>NZ_FMAE01000108.1 GCF_900094575.1 Bradyrhizobium yuanmingense
CCGCCTCGCTCTTAACCCCGCAACAGCCGGTTACGACTTTCTTCCCCTGGCCGCTGCGCGCCCATTCCTCGCGCAAGCCAAGAAAGTCGTGCCCTGGCTGCCCTCTACTGCGTGCCGGCCCCGTCGGGGTGCGGGTCGATCGCCTCCGGTCTGTCGCCAGCCATCGAGGCCGCGATGGGCGGCCCGGGAAACCGAAAGGACACGACAATGGCGACCATCGGCACCTTCACTTCGACCGGCAACGGCTTCACCGGCACGGTTCGCACCCTCGCTCTCAATGCCAAAGCCAAGCTGGTTCGGGTCGAGAACCCCTCCGACAAGGGACCGCACTTCCGCATCTTCGCCGGCAATGTCGAGCTGGGAGCGGCTTGGCAGAAGACCGCCAGGGACACCGAGCGCGATTACCTTTCGGTCAAGCTGGACGATCCGAGCTTTCCGGCTCCGATCTATGCCACCCTGATCGAGGTGGAGGGCCAGGACGGCCTACAGCTCATCTGGTCCCGCCCGAATCGGGATTGAGGGGCCACGGCAACGGCCCCGCCGAAAGGCGGGGCCATTTGCCCGCTGTCACAGCCTCGGCTCACGGAGCCGTGATAGGCTCTGGTGCATGTCATTCAAATGTATTACATCTTGCTACGAATAAAGGAGGTCGCTATGGCTTCGAATGCCTTGGTCCAAACCCGCATCGATGCGGACGTGAAGGAAAAGGCCACCGCGGTTCTGGAAAATATGGGTCTCACGGTATCCGACGCCGTGCGGATCCTGCTGACGCGCACGGCCAATGAAGGGATGCTTCCGCTGGAGCTCGTGAGCAACAGCCAAGCTTACGATAGCTGGTTTCGTGAGAAGGTGCTCCAGGCGTTGGCCGACACGCGGCCTGATATTGATGATTCCGAGGTCGAAGCGCATTTCGGACAACGCCGCGCCGCTGCGCTTCGAAAGGCACCGGAGCAGGAACGGTGAAACTCGTCTGGTCGCGCTTCGCGTTGTCCGATCGCGACGGCATTTTCAGCTACATCGAGGCCGAGAA
>NZ_FMAE01000107.1 GCF_900094575.1 Bradyrhizobium yuanmingense
CACAACGACGATCCCAAGCCGCTCAAATGGACCAAATCCGCCGACGACATCCTCGCTTCCACCGAACGGTTCTGCCGATACAACGCCCAAACTCAGGCTTGGTGATCTTGCGAATTGTTGGTTCAGGACACTAAACTTCTTCGTTCGCAACATTCTCGGGCAGACACCGCGTAAACTGGAATGCCACGTCGACCGAGCCGAAAAGGATCCCGGCCCATGACGTGAAGAGCCAACACTGAGGAGCCAACAATTGGGTCCGAAAAACCTCGGGAGTTTAGCGCGAAGCCCCTCAATTTGAGCCGGCGCGCCTTCCGCATCATCAGCGGCGGATCACTGCCTGATCGTCGATCGCCTGAAGGCGCTCGCTTGTGCCGCCATCCGCCGAGCTGCGCGTGTCGCTGGCGCGTCGATCTCAGCGCGCCTCGATGGTGACACTGCGCGCCGACAGGGTGACCAGACACATGAGTGCGGCCAACATCGCAAATGCGCTCGGCAACCCTGCGAGGTTGGCGAGGAAACCGACGAACCCCGGTCCAACGAGGAGTCCCGCATAGCCAACCGTGGTGATCGCGGCAACCGCTAGACCTGCAGGCATTACCTTCTGAGTGCCGGCCCTCCGGAAGAGAATCGGAACCAGGTTCGATGAACCAAGACCAATGAGCAGGAAACCTGCCATCGCGAAGGGGGCGCCTGGGGCGGCCAGCAGAAGCGCAAAACCCGCGACGGCCATCAGACTGCCGACCACTAGTGTCGCGCGGTCGCCAACGCGCGACACTACGGAATCGCCTCCGAGGCGCCCGACGGTCATGCTAATGGAGAACAGCATGAAGCCGAGTCCACCCTGCGCTTTCGGTACAAGGCCACGGTCCACCAGCAGCAAGGCGCTCCAGTCGAGTATGGCTCCCTCAATAAGAAACGTGATCGCTGCTAATACCGCCAGCAGCACCACAATGGCATGCGGCATGACGAACAAAACCCCTCGCTGAGCTTGCGCTATTTGGGGCAATCGCGACCAAGTCAGCACCATGACG
>NZ_FMAE01000106.1 GCF_900094575.1 Bradyrhizobium yuanmingense
AGAGCTGGCCCCGGTTGTCTGAACAGCAATTCCGCGTCGATAAGTGGAGTTTCTGCCAGAGTTAGGCTGCCGCGCGGAACGGCAGCGGGCTGAAGTAAGCTTGATCGGGGGTGCCGCCGTCAAGGCTTGAGTGGGGACGCCGGCCATTGTACAACGAGACTCAAGAACGCCCACAAAACCGTTCTTCGCGAGGTTCTTTATCGATTTCATCCCTGGTTTGGTCGCCGAGTTTGCGTTCATGGAACGGTCGGGAAGGCTGATGATGTCGCTTTCCGCTGCTCTCTTGATGGATCGCAAGCGGATCGATGGTTGGAGGTTCCAGCATGGATGTTCGATCGGGCAGCATGCCCTGACGCCGAGCTTTTGGCAGCTCAGCCGTTTGTCAGCATTGACGCACTTGCGGCGCTCTCTGCGCTTCTCGATCTGGCGTTGAAGGATCGAACGCCATCAGCTGCCCTGCTTTCTGGCGCATCCAGAGCCTCTCACGACCAGAATCGGGGAGAGACTCATGTCACGGCAGACGGCAATGCCAGGGAGCGGATACCGACACAATCGACAACCGCGGCCGCAGCCGCAGATGGATCTGTTCGGGAGTGGCCTGCTGAACGGCGCCATCGGCGCGCCCGCATGCGCTGGAGCTGCCGGCGGAAGCCCGGGCGGCCCTCACGAGCCTGATGATGCAGTTGATCCTCGACCATGCTGCGAGGACAGCAACGCTGCCCGCGAAGGAGGTCGATCATGATCTCTGACAAGGTCAGGCCGGTACCGTCAAGTTAACGAATTGGAGCGGTCGAGGGGGTAGACGAGCGGCATGCCAACCGCCCGGGACCCTCTTTATCGGAGCTATGGCTGATTTTGGGTGACGCGGCCTGATCAGGCGGCGTGGCTTTCAGTGTTCGGAATGACTTCGATTCCGTCGATGAACTTTACATCGGCGATGACTTTCGGCAACTGTTCGTGCTCTTCAATCGCCGCCAGGTCTTCGATGCGGCGTCGATGAGCTTGAAGACCATCAGCTTCGCGGTTT
>NZ_FMAE01000104.1 GCF_900094575.1 Bradyrhizobium yuanmingense
TTGCTCTCCTTTGTGGAATCAGCACCCCGAGCCTACCGGCTCAAGGTGGGCAACGCCGACCTCTTTAGAAATTCAACAGAACCCGGGACATCCCCCGTCTACCTCGACCCGCCATTTAATAGCCAAGCCCATTACAACCTGGTTTTTGATCGTCCCTCCAACGCCGAGAAATCATCTGCGCAGGCGGGGGCTTTCCGAGATACTTGGATGTGGGGAGACGAGGCCGAATGGGCCTTCGAAGAATTGATGCGGATGGGCGGTAGTACAGCCCGCTTTATCGATGCATTGCGGTCTGCTCTCAAAGAGAGCGACATGATGGCCTATCTTTCTATGATGGCGATCCGCCTCCATGAGCTGCATCAAAAGCTCAAACCTACTGGGTCTCTGTATCTCCACTGCGATCCACTGCCAGCCACTATTTGAAGGTCATGCTGGACGGAATCTTCGCAGAGGGGCGCTTCTTGAACGAGATCATTTGGAAGCGAACGGGAGCGCATTCTGCGGCCCAGCGTTGGGGTGATGTTCACGATTCTATTTTACTTTTTTCTAAGTCTTCAAAATACACTTGGAACAAGGTCTACACCGACTATGACGAGTCCTATAAGGCCAGATACAAGCACGTTGATGAGAGCGGCAGGCGTTGGTCCGACGACAACCTAACGGCGCCGGGAGTCCGGAACGGGGATTCCGGAGCAGCTTGGCGGGGATTCAATCCAACCGATAAAGGCAATCATTGGAAGGTCAGTAGTTCAGCAGTTGTCGAATTGATAGGTCAAGAAAAGGCAGCGAAGCTGAGCACTACTGAGAAGTTGGAGGTGCTTGAAAGACACGGGCAAATTCACTGGCCCAAATCAGGCGGCTTCCCGCGCTTTAAGCGCGTTCTAGGAAAGGGGATGCCGCTCCAAGACGTGATCACCGATATAGCGCCCCTCAATTTTCAGGCTCAAGAGCGTATTGGCTACCCTTGACCTGCCACTGCGTATTTCCTCCAGAAGGAGTTAGAGTCCGGCCCGAAGAAGGACGGACAGATGAAGCGAGCAAGGTTCACGGAAGAGCAGA
>NZ_FMAE01000098.1 GCF_900094575.1 Bradyrhizobium yuanmingense
TCATTCCGAACACTGAAAGCCACGCCGCCTGATCAGGCCGCGTCACCCAAAATCAGCCATAGCTCATGTGCAATTCCATTTCACGCCGACAATTGCGTCCTGGCTCAATCAGGTCGAGGTATGGTTTTCGATCTGCAGGGGCAGTCGCTCAGCGGCACCTCCTTCACAAGCCTCAAGCAGCTTCAGGAACACATCGATGCCTACGTCAGCGCGTACAACGACAGAGCCGAGCCCTTCGTCTGGAAAAAAGTCCGCCAACGTCGGTTCAAAGGTCGCCGTATCACTCAGCTCTGATTCCGGATACTAGCTCGAAATCCGACGTCAAATGTAGGAAATTGAAAGCGCAACTTGGAGCTTAGACTTTACAACACGCGCTCGGAATGCTGCGAAAGCAACGCGTCGAGCTATGAGCATATCGCCTTCTCATATGACGAGATCGACACCGACGTCGCGGCCATTGCGGACCGACGCGCGGCGCAACCCCGCATACTTGCACGGCGTCATGCGGATCGAGGAATTCGCTTCCCGCACTCGTTTGCCGGATCGGGACCGAGCGTGTCTCTTCGCGCAAGGGATACCAGTGTCTCTCGAAGCCGCTGCTATCACAACGAGCTTTCTTTCTCTTCACGCCTGTTCCGAAGCGAAAGTTCAGCGTGGGTTATCAAGAGATCGCCTACCGCCTGTACCGCGAAGGCGGGCGGGGTAGTTCCGGAATAGACCAGGCATGCTGTCACATTGAGCGGCGGATCTATGGCGATTAGCCTCAGATCGCCATGTCGCGGTATGTCAGGGAAGAAGATCTTCGGAGCGATCATATTGCCAAGACCAGCATTGACCAATGAAAGCGCACTGGCGAAAGTATCGACCTCCGCGATGCAATTGGGACTCAAGCCGGCCTCTTGGAATGCCCGGTCCAGCGCGCTGCGAACTGCGCTGGGTCGTGTCGGCAGCACAAGAGGAAGGTGTGTCATCCGCTCGAGCGAAATGGTATGCGCGACATCTTCCGCAAACAGAAGTCCAGCCATCGATAGTGGCTGATGAAAAAGCGGCTGTCGAGTAAACCCTTGAATAGGCTCATCGTCCAAAACCAAGCAGAGATCGATCCCGCGCGATGCGATAAGCGATCTCATGCGCAGAATGTCAACTGCAACCAGACGGAGATTCACTTTCGGCAGAATCATCCGGCAGGCTTCCATAAAGTCGCAAGCCCAGCACACCGCAAATCCCGATGACATGCCAAGCTTTACTAAGCCTTCCGGTTCTCCTGCTACCGATCGGACGACGCGACCCAGCTGCTCCACCTGCCCAATGATCGATGCCGCCTCACGATAGAAGAGTTCGCCCGCAGCAGTTG
>NZ_FMAE01000097.1 GCF_900094575.1 Bradyrhizobium yuanmingense
CCATGTTCAAGCAATCATCGATATTTCAATACCGCTTAGAGGACGAGGCAATTGACTTGCGCAAGCAGGCTGAGGGTATGCCTCATGGCGTTCGACGCGACGAGCTTCTACGGATGGCCAACCGGATCGATAACTCGGTTATCGTCAATAAGTGGCTGGATTCACCAGGTCTGCGCGCTCCGACATAAACCTACCAGCGCAGAGAGGCCGCCTCAGTTGGCGGCGTCTGGCCTTAAGAGCCTGACATAGGTCGCGAACACCAGCCCGCGCGCGGAAGCGATCACCGCATGACGGCAGTCGGCCTGCGGCAGAAACTCGAATAGTTCCTAGCGGGAGCCGAAACAAGTGCTCGCTATCCAGCACCGAAAGGCGCACTGTCCGCCATCGCGCGGCCCTTAGCAATTACGGTGATGTGATCGCAAGTTGCGCTCCCGCTTGACCCGCAGCGGAGCATCAAACATGGCGGCTCGACGGCCCTCACACCAATCATCGACACTCGAATATCGCCTCGCACAGGAGGCGATCAATCTCCGCCTAGTCTACAGGTCAAGGAGTTGCCCGTTGGCGTTCGCCGCGCAGAGCTCTTGCGAAAGGCCAGGCACATCGATGTTGCAGGAGAGATCAACAGGTGGTTGACCTCGCCGGACTACAGGCGCCACCTTAAGCTTGGCTCTCGTTCGCGTGATGAACTTCTGCACTCCACGAAGAGACCAACCTATACCGGGATTTTACAGTCTCCCTCCCGGGCTGGTAAGCCGCCGCCTGCGCTTTATTTAAGCGGGCGGCGTTTTTGTTCTCAGGGGCCAAACGACCTCATCTCCTGCGGTTGCCCCACCACCGGCCAAGGCCCAGTCATAGGCGCCGGTGGTTGACAGACGGGTCCCAGCCTACGGTCGGTAGCCATGTGCGACGACGATCTGTTACTTCCATCTATGTGCCGATGCGACGTCCCTGGCGGGACATCACCCGGGACGCGCTGCGCCGCTCTCATGCGCTTTGGAAATCGAGCCCGAAATGAAATCGGGCCGCTGATGCAGGTCCGTTCTCATGCGCTTAGTCTTCTACCACCTTAGTCTTTCTTTCTTCGGCTTCTTGGCTTCGCGATTGCCGCGTTGCTATCCCTTCGCCATGCCGTCAATCTCCTGTTGCGGTTCGAGTTCGTCCAGTTCATCCGACTGCAGAACGCGCCCTCGATCAACGTCGGCAGAAAACGATAAGCTTTTCATACTTTCTTTAGCAAATCTCGACCGACTCCGCTTTGGTGAACTCTCTTCAGGGGGGCTTACCTTTGCGGCTGGGGAGCGTAAGCAATCTTCTTCAGTGCCTTGTTCGCATCACCGCGACCTTGATAAGTGCCGAGCAACTCGCCCTCGTCGTCAATTTCTTCAACCCGACACAGGGTCCAG
>NZ_FMAE01000044.1 GCF_900094575.1 Bradyrhizobium yuanmingense
TCAACGGCCCGCTGCGGGATCAACTGAACGAGACGCTGTTCACGTCGCTGGCCCAGGCTCGCGTCGCACGCGGATGCTGGCGGGCCGATTACAACGATGCGCGACCACACTCGCAGGATGGAAAACGCCCTCCGAGTTCGCCTTCAGCTGTCACCCGCGCCGGAATCTGGCGCTGCGCTAGGCCGAAAGCTCCGCCGCCAGCTCCCCTCGCTGCCACCACCCAACCGGGCAAATCCAACAGCCGGAGCGAACTCAGGATTGGATAAAACTTGGGGGCAAGGTCACAAGCCTTCCCTCGCTGGCTCTCCGTTCTCCGCACCCAGCGTCTCCGTCATCTCGGCTTCGAGGGTCTTCCTGCGGATCAGCGGCTTCAGGAACTCCTTGTCCGACCTCAACAACTCTTTGACTGCAGAGACATCCGTCTTAATCGTCGTCACGGTCATGGCGGGTCCAAGCTCCTCTACGAGCGGTGATCTTCGCAACCACCGGACTTGCCATGACCGCTTCAGCCGCTCAGCTTTTGCAGAACTTCCCGCAGGCTACCTCATAAACCTCATAAAAGTGTGCTCGATACTCCGCTCTGAGTTAGGACCCCGTGGGCTCCGCCGCGGCTGCTCGGTGCCGATCCTTTGGAGCATGGCCATCACCTGGGTGATGCCCGGCTCCCGCTGCGCGGGACGGGCATGGCCGGCGGTCTTACCGCGAGCGCTGGCGGCGAGGCCACGTTCTGCTGTCTGAATGACGTCCGGCGGACCGCACCGCATCGACGCAAAGTCTTAGAGGGTGGAAAGTGGTCTTCAGATTCGAGCCAGAAGCGGACGCGAAAAGGCGCTCTTGCCGGTTCGCTTTGACCTGGACCCTCGAGCTGACTACTGTCTCCGTACGTTTTTGGAGGTTGGTGCAACCGGATTACCGCCAGTCCGATGAGCTGCAAGCGAGAATGCCAATCGCGCGCAGCGCGGCAGCCGCCTTCGCGAGTGGAGTAATTGTCTCGACGGTTCCGATTTCGTTGCTGGGCATGGCGTCAATTCGTCGCAGCAGTCGCGCGAAGCTGCCGACTTGTCTGTCCAGAAGAGCGACGTCGACGTAGTCGCCCGGTTCAATACTAAGTAGGTACTGCGGCACGGTGACGAGCGCGATGTTTGGGATGCCCTTTAGGTAGAGCGGCTGGCCTTCGCCGAACTGAATGGGTGCGTTTGGGGCTGACACTCTCGGCGCTTGTCCGGTTGTACGCCACTCTGATTCGATAAGCGCCGTCAGCTCCGGATTGGAGGCCTAGAGCAGTTCGGGTTCGGGGTTGCCTGTCGGGCCATAGGTATTTTTGAGAGGATCGTCACGGTATTCCCGAGCACCGAGGTGCTCGATCACCAGACCTGCCACTGCATGGCGATTTCCCGGACCACCGGCCCACCACTGCGGGTGGTCCCGCAACCAGCGCGAAGTGGCTTGGCCATGATCGGTGACCGCCGGGATTCGGAGGTGTCCAGCGGTTAACACGAAGACGGCTGTGCGTGCCAACGGTCGAGCGACAGTCTGGCGCGCGAGTTCGACCAAACCGACGTGGCCGTTCTCCTCGACAATGTTTGTACCGTCACTGTGGCTTACCACGAGCACAGTTTCGTGGGCTGCGCTGTTACCTTCCACGGCCGCCCATATTGTTCGCATAGTGCTGTCTCGCTCGATCACGGCGTCGACGACGAGCGTCGCCCGCATGGCCCGTGAGGCGGCGTCCAGCACCAAGTCGGCGTCGTCTCCAGCCACGAAGACCGCTGGAATGTTCTGGTAGGGCAACGTGAACGGTAAGTACTGTCCTTTGGCGTTGGAAATGCTTATGCCACGCCAGGCGAAGATCACCGCCTCAACGCCAGCTCGTCTAGCACGCGCCAGACCTAGGCCGGCGAACGTGGCAGGAAGCAGCGGCATAGTGGTCTTGCCCCATGCACGCGCCCGATCCCAAGTCTTGACCGCCGCATCAAACGGGAACTCCCGATTTCGGACCTCGACCACCGCAATTCCGCCGCGCGCTTTGGTCCATCGCGGTATTGGACCGCGCAATCTGTACAACTGCTTCTCGGTCCCTAGGGGGCCGGTGGTCCCGGAGTAGGGAAAGACCGAAGAGATCGCTATATCGCGCCCGTCGATCTTAAGACGCAGACCGTCGGGGTTTTCTGCAGCCATGCTCCAGCGATCGAAACGCAAGACGTCCTCGTGAACTCGCATACCGAAATCGGCCCACTGCTGTTTAACATGCTCTGCAAGTTGATCGTGGCTCTTTGAGCCCGAGATTCGGGAGCCAAGGGACTCCAAGTACATCAGCTCGGCGCGGATGGTATCGTGGTCCACGGCGAAGAACTCCATTCCGCGGATTTCGGCAGGGAGAAAGTGCCCCAACAACTAATATCTCTGCTCGGTCCGGAGGAAGTCGCCAGATTCGACGACTTCAGCGCGGCTGGTTCTTTTCTGCAAAGGGAACGCATCGGTATCTGCTCGCTTCTTTCGTCAAGCTAATTCTTGAACTTCGAGCCCTCCGTTACCATCAGCGCTCAGGATCCGGAACACACAATAGGCGCGCGTCGAACATGTTTGGCCGCTCCAGCCGCAAGCGTCAGAGTACAACGTGCAGGACGAACCGGCTTCATCCTGTGCCAACTACGAGGCGCATCGACATTGCCCTCAGTTGCCACGCCTGGCGCTCAAGCCGATGGTCATCCTTTACGCCAAGCGTCGACGCTTTACTCAGCCTTCATTTGTGCCAACGGATTTTCGGTAACATCGCCGGTGATTGGCGGCTGCTCAAGCACCTGAGCAAACCGCCCTAGGAGGTCGATCGTCTTCGGCGACATTTCCGCGATGGGACCAGGTACATAGCGTGCGACCAGGCAGGCGCGGCGGCGCTCCTCAGAGTCATCCAGCAGCAATGGCAGAGTCTCGATTGCTTGCTCCCGTTCCAAAGTGGCGATGATGGTCTGTTGGCGAGTGATTGTAGTCAGACGGTCAGAAGGGACCGAGCGGAACGGCTCGTTCTGCGTCAGGACGCGTGACCAGCGATCGAGACGATCGCGGCGGATACCGCCGCGATCGCTCACAAGCAGCGCCATCATGCGGATGACGGCCTCGATAAAGCCGCCGGTCGCGATCATCTTAAGCGCACACTGAACGTCCGGGCGCGACCTCAATTCTTCTGGCGTCATTTGCCTCGCCTGCACTTCGTAGCGATCACCAAAATAGTGCTGCAAAGGAGTGTTCCACATGCTGTGGAACGTCAGCTCATACATCATGTCGCGCAGGTCGCGCCAGTAGATCATCGCCTGTGCGATATGCTGCACATACAAGGCTTCCGCCAGCAGGAATGGATTATCTACTCTGGCCTTGGCTCGAGACTGGCGAACCTGCTCGCTTATGGACTTGAAGCCAGCCAGCATCAGATTTCGCGAAGAAATTAGCGCTCGCGACAGGCGCTCCGGGTGAACACTACGGCAAGCTTGGGCCGTGAAGGTCGTGACTGCAGCTCTGACGAAGGGGCGGGCGATTGTGTGATAGATCTGTGCCTGAAGTTCAGACGCCCGGTCAACTGCACCGAAAGGGAACTCATCGCGATAGTTGTCGTTCAATGCCCGGATGTCCTTGAAGCTGCGTTCGACTAGTTCAACACTGAAGCTTTTTCGTCCATCTTGTTCCTGAACATCTTTGACGCACATTTCGTAGAGGCCGGGCATTAACGCTTCGATTGCCTCAAGCGTGGTTGCAACTTGCCGGAACTCCCTATTGACAACTTTTGAAGAGACGAAGATGCCGAGGTGCCCGATGTCGTCATGCACCATATAGATAATGTGTTGGCCGCGAACGCGGATCTCCTCCTCATCCTCGTAAACATCTGTGATCCAATTCAGAGCCTGCTGGGGCGGCGTCACTTTGTCGCCATGGCTGGCAAACACGATGATCGGCGCCCGGATCTGCTTGAGATCCACGTGCTGACGCTCCGATCCCAGGTAGGCCATGTTTTTGCCGAGCCGGTTGCCGATGAACAAGTTTTCGAGAATCCAGCAGATCTCGTTTTCGTGCAGCAAGCAGAAGCTGCTCCACCACTTCTCGGTGGCAAGAAAGCTTTCGCGCGTCGTATCCACGTCGCGGAAAAGCTCGGCGTACTTGAGGAACAGCCGGCGCTCGGGATTGAGCATCTCGAAATTATGTATGAGATTGGCTCCATCAAACATGCCCTGGCCAAGGTCGCACAGAAACATCGGGATCCAGACTCCGCCGAATATGCCGGCAATGTAGCGGAAAGCGTTGTCGCCGATGTTTCCCGACACAGCCGTCACCGGTGATCCATTGATGACGACGGGTCCTGTCAAGTCAGGGTTTGTTGCGGCCAGAACGAGGGTCGCCCAGCCTGCTTGGCAGTTGCCGATAATGGCCGGCAGAGGCGCGCGCGGATGCCGGCGGATCACTTCTCGAACAAACGCCGCTTCCGCATAGGCCACATCAGAGAGTTGCTGATTCTGCTCCGGATCGCGACGGAAGCTCACCAGATACACTGGATGACCTTCGCGCAAGGCGACGCCGAGCTGACTATCGTGCTCGTGGGCTCCCACACCCGCAGTGTGTCCCGCACGTGGAGGGATGATAACAAAGGGCCGACGACGGGAGTAATCGACCGTAACATCTTGCGGCGGGATGATGCGCAGCAATACGAAGTTGGACTTTACGGGAAGATCCCTTCCGTCCATGATCTTCTCGTACTCGTAGAAAAGAACCGGCTGACAGCCTGCCGCCTCATGTTCAAGGAAGAGGTCGCCGCTCTCCCGGAGAAGATCGATTAGCAATATAGCGCGCTCGCCCGCGTCGCGGGTGTATTCACGCCAGGCAACCCCAAGCTGTCCATCGTCACGCAGGTTCCGGAGATCTTTGGCCAGACGTTTGCCGCTTGCCAAGAGCTCGGGCAGGCGCATAAAGACCATTTCGCAGCCGCGCTTGACCCGCAGTATCCAGGCAACTTGTAGAATGTTGATGGTCTTCGCGCCCTGTTGGACCATGCGATCAGCGTGGAGTCTGAATGGGCTGCGGGTGAGCGCGTGCTCGAGTTCTGCATGTTGCGCTTCCATTGACTGGGCCAAGTTGGAGCGCTGGAACGAGTCAGACATGGCCTGACCTCCTCTGTTCTAGAGTCGATGCCGCCCCGTAGTGCTGATTCACGCTGTGGTGCCGGATTGCCTGTCTACGGCATCTTTCATCCGGCAAACTGCTCGCAAGCGAGGTCAGTGTGACCAAGAAAGCGTAACCTCAAGAGGACGTTTTGCGAGCAGGGGTGACTTTCCACGACGTTCCCGAATCGCTCTATGCAAAGTCGATGCCAGGCATCTTGTTGCTGCCGAGACGAAGTATGGCCAAGCAACTTCCGTCTTCCTGTTCTGCTGCACAGGTTTTGTCTGATCGAAAACCAACACTGGCAGAAATCAGACACTGCGGATCACCTTTGTTAGATAGCGGACGTCTGTACATTCCTTGCTGGCGTTTACACGAGCGTCGCGAGCCCGTGTAGCTGACACCCAAGCGAGAATGCAATGCTCGGCGTTGTGATTGGGAACAAACGTCAGAGACCTTAAGGCTGCCATCCATCAATTTGGAAGCGCCGCGGATGCGGTCGCCTACGGTTTTCAGCACTGGCGGTGCTGCGCCTCGCCTGGGCAGTCGCAGGAATCGCCGTGGGATTTGGGTTGCGCGCGAACAGAACGGCGATTTTTCGCGGTCTCTTCCTGAACCGCACCCACGCGTTCAAGTACGCGCTGTCCAAGAATGGCCATCATCCAGAAACCAGCGTCGAGGTGTCGCGCGAGATGGAATTCGATGTTCCCGCTCATTTGCAGATCGTCGGCACGAGCTCCGCCAACTAATACATCGACCCCAATTGAGAACAGGAGACGAAATTCAATGCGCGCCAGCGGCTTCCTTCAATCTTGAAAATGAAATTGCAAGCTTCCCGGCCTTCAGACCCCAAAAGGTAGCAATTAAACCTTGCTCCGCTCCAAAATTGACTCCCGCTCAATGGCTTGGGCGGTTCTTCACGGCCGACTGTTTAGTGTTGTGGCGCCCAGTGCTGACCTGGATTGCAGCCTGGCAGCGGCGCTGCGCCTCGCCCGAGGCTAGCGTAAAGCCTATGTTTCCAGTGTGAAAGTCTCCTCGCGTGTCGCGCCGATCGACTGGAGGCGCCGCACGGCGCCTTCATTGCGTTGTTGCGCCGCGTATTGATACGAATTGACTGCTGCGTCCCGATCTTGTGCGGTGCCTCGGCCTGACATCAACGCGTCGCCCAGAGCAACCTGCGCTTCCGCCATGCCTCGCTCGGCGGCTCTCTGAAGCTATTCCGTCGCCTTCGTCACGTCAGCCTCGCGCCCCTGTCCCCTCCCGAGCATCACGGCGAGGTTGTACTGCGCAACAGTATGTCCCTGCTCTGCAGCGGCCTCATACCAGTTCACACCCTCTGCAAGATCCAGGCGCACTCCAGTACATAACGGCGAGCTGGAACTGTGCGGCTGCATGCCCCGCGCGCGCGGCCTTGGTCATCCACGATGATGCTGCTGAGCATTCCCCACGCCGCTCTTTCGGATCCAGATGGAGAAGTCCAAGCATGTACTGCGCCTCGACATAACCGGCTTCCCCCGCCCGTGTAAGCCATAGGATTGCGCCTAATATATCGGCGGCCCCTCCGAACTTACCCATCTTCAGCGCGCCCAGTTGAAACGCCGCCGGAGGATGACCAGCCTCCGCGGCCTCTCCCAACAAAGAGTGCTCGCGTGCAACGTTATCAGCAGACGCATCCTAATGAAGCAGGAAGAGCGCATAGACGGTCTTGGCGTCAGGATCTCCGCTACTGGCGGCCCTGCTCACATTCCGACGCCATTTCCTGATCTTTGGGAACGTCAGCGCCGGTCGAATAGAGCTTTCCGAGTTGCACCTGTGCGGCGCTGATGCCGCCATCGGAGGCACGTTCGAAACCATTTTATCGCGGCCTCCAAGTTGCGCTGAACGCCGGAGCCGTTGAGATAGAAGATTGCAACATTGAACGCCGCAGTGGCATGGCCATTTTCGGCCGCGCGCTCGAACCACTTCGCGGCATGACGAATGTTGGGCGAGACACCGACACCAGTCGCATAGAACCGCCCTACGAAGAATTGCGCCTGCACATCGCCCGGCTCGGCCGCCTTCTCATACCAAATCGCCGCCTCCCGCAAATCGGGCTCGGCATCGGCTCCGCTCGAATAGAATTCCGCGAGTGCCTGAATTGCCGGAAGATAATCCTTCCGCGCCGCCTTGCGCAGCGCGGTCTCGGCGCGATCGAGGTCCTTGGCGACGCCCTTGCCGCTGAACCGAAACAGGCCGATGTTGTAGAGTGCGATCGGATCATCATGCGTGGCGGCACTCTGGAATAGGCGAGCAGCCTCAGTCGGGCTCTCGGGCAAGCCCCTACCCTTCAGCGTCATGAATGCGAGCCCAATCTGCGCCCTCACGTGATCCTGCGCGGCGGCCTTGCCATACCAGATCGCAGCCTGGGCGAAATCGACGGGTACGCCGCGTCCCTGATAATAGACATCGCCGAGCGCGAACTCGGCAGGTGCAAACTTCTGATCGGCCGCCGCGTGATATCAACGAAGTGCAGCAGCGAAGTCCTTCGTGCACCCCTGCCCTTCGCTGTAGAGATGGAGTGCCCGACCGCATTGAAGCCGGAAGGCCTCCTTGATGAATAGGCTCGGCGCGATGCAATTCACGTTTCCGCGATGGCTTCCAAGGATAACAGCTTCTCTCACTAACTTCGAAAAGTACAGGGCTCAAGCGTGGTCGCACTGAAGGGAAGTGAAGGAGTACCATCAATCAGAAGAGTACCATCAATCATCAGCTTTAAGTAGACGATAGTTGGACAGCTGCAACAGATCGGCTTCATCAAATCGGCCTTGAAAGTTCCGCGCCCTGTATGTCGCACCGTCTGAACCAGCCCTAAAGGATATGATCGTACCGGCGTTTCCGAGAACGGCGTGACGCACCTCTGGTTCAAGCTGATGGAGGTATTGGTGGGCGACTGCAAGTGTTGAAACTCGTCGACGTAGACAAAGAACGGACGCCGTTCATACTCGGGTAGGTCGGCGCGGCTAAACGCAGCAAGCGCGAGCGTAGTGACGAGCAATCCGCCCAGGTGTACGAGCTGTCCTCACCGATTTGCCCTTTGGCCAGGTTCACCAGTAGTACTTTGCCCTCATCCATGATTTGCCGCACATGGAGATCATGCTGGGGAGCGGTTAGAAGTCTGTTGAGTATCGGATCTGAAAGGAAGGCGCCCACTTTGTTCTGGATCCGCGTCGTGCCGTCGGCACGGTAGCCAAACGAGAACCGCTCAAACTCTTTTATGAAGAACGTCCGAACCGACTCGTTTTTCAAGTGTCGCGCAATCTCGGCGCGGAACTTCCGGTCCGATAGGATGCGCATCGTGGCGTGCGGTTGCTCCTGCAGCGCCATCAAAACGTTGCGCAAAATGTGCTCCATGCGAAGGCCCCATGCATCCGGCCACATTTTCTTGAATACTTCATGAAGCCAGAAGCAGCGAGCGCGATCCGATCTTCACGGACATGCCGCAGGGGATTGTACCCATACGGCTGGGAGGGATCGCACGCATTTAAGTAGATCACGTCTGATGAGCGTCTCGTGGAAACCTGCGCCACGACGCGCTCCACCAAGTCGCCGTGAGGATCGATAAGAGCGATTCCACATCCGCGCTCGATGTCCTGAAGCGCCGTCGTCTCGATTAAAGTCGACTTTCCGGTACAGTCTTGCCAATGATGTAAAGGTGCGAGAAGCGGTCTTCGTCAGCCCGACGAGATCAACGATCCACTGACGGATATCCTGCGAGCGGGCGCGCAGCAGCTTTTGGCGCAGGCGATCGAGGTCGAAGTCGCGACGTTTCTTGCCACGATGAAGGACTTGAAGCCGGCCGATGGGCGCGCCCGCGTGGTGCGGCACGGTCGCGGCCCGGCGCGAACGACCGGCATCGGCCCCGTCGAAGTCGCACGGGCGAAGATTCGGGACCGCGGCGCGGCCGGCGATGGCGAGCGGATCCAGTTCAGCTCGGCGATTCTGCCGCTGTGGGCGCGACGGACCAGGAGTTTGGACGCGCTGTTGCCGGTGCTCTACCTGCGCGGCATCTCGACCGGCGACTTCCAGGAGGCGCTGACGGCCTTGCTGGGTAAGGACGCACCGAACCTGTCGCCAGGGGTGATTTCCCGGCTGACGGCCGTGTGGCAGGGCGAGTACGAGCGCTGGCAGAGGCGCGATCTGTCGGCGCGCCGATACGTGTACGTGTGGGCCGATGGCGTCTTCCTGCAGGCCCGCATGGAAGATCACAGCGAATGCATGCTGGTGCTGATCGGCGCGACGCCGGAAGGCAAGAAGGAACTGATCGGCTTCCAGGTCGGCGTGCGCGAGAGCGCGCAGAGCTGGCGCGAGCTCCTGATCGACGTCAAACAGCGCGGATTGCAGATCGCCCCGGAAATTGCCGTCGGCGACGGCGCGCTCGGCTTCTGGAAGGCGCTCGATGAGGCTTGTCCCGGCACCCGGCACCAGCGATGCTGGGTGCACAAGACCGTGAATGTCCTGGACAAGGTCCCGCTCTCGGTGCAGGCCACCATGAAGAAGGATTTGCGCGAGGTCTATTGGGCGCCGAACCGGGCGTCCGCCGAAGCGGCGATCGACGTCTTTGCCGAGAAATACCGCGCCAAGTATGGCCGGGCGGTCGAATGCCTCACCAAGGACCGCGACGCGCTGCTGACCTTCTACGACTTCCCCGCCGAGCATTGGGACCATCTGCGCACGACGGATGAGATGGACAAGCGATTTCTTCGTCGCCGAGACGACGACTGCGGAGATCGCTGTAAGTCCACCTATTGTTCGGCTGCGCTGCGGGCCATTCTTCCGTCCCGGCCACCGATCTCGCAGCCGCCGCGCGCCGGGGCGGTCAAGGCTGGCCGCATCTGCGGCAACCGCAAGGCTTGGCCTTGACCGGCCCGAGCACGGCGGCACACTGGCAGTGGAACGGGACTGCATTCCTGGCTAGAACTTGCCATCAGCCGCGATTATGGTTGTTGGGCGCGGGCGACCTCGTGGCGAAGCGTGACGCGTCGGCTGCAAGCGTCACCGGACTGCCTATTTTGTCCTGCCGAACTGAGGCGCTCGCGAGCCACTTTTTGGGTGCCGCGACTTCCATTGCGACACGAATCGTTCGTAGCTTTGCTCGGCCTGGGCGGCGATCAACATCTCGCGGTCGCGCAGCGGCTTGATGTTGTAGGCATAGGCTGGTCCACGGCGGCTCCCTTTCTGTTGTGGATGTCCGGCTTGAAGTTGCATCGCGCGGGTCTTGCTGGCGACTAGCGCCGGGCGCGCCCACAGGTAATCCTCGCCCTTTGTCAGCAAGTGCCAGCAGAGCACAGTGAGCTTCCGAGCCACGGCCACCGCGGCGATCTGATGGCCGCCGCGCACGGATCCGCACGAAAAAAGCATGCAGTGGACCGGGCGCCTTGGCCGCTGCCCAGGCCGCCTAGACCAGCATGGCGCGCGCATGACTGCGGCCGATTTTGCTGATACGGCCGTGGTGGGCTGCTCCCAACCCGGACTGCCGCACCCGCGGGTTCAGCCCGAAATAGCTCACCCGCTTGTGCGGGCTGTCGAACCGGCTGATGTCGCCGATCGCCGCCACGATGCCGGCGGCGACCGCCAGGTTCACGCCGGTGATCGTCATCAATCTGTTGACCGCGGAATCCTCGATTGCGTCCCGCGCGATCTCGCGGTCGAGCAGGACCAGGTCTTCCGCCAGCCGGTCAAGCTCACGGACATGCCGGTCGATGGCCGCTCACTCATCGTCCGGCAACTGTTGAGCGGCCAACCATGCCCGGCAAAAGATCGGCATGCGGGCACTTCGGGATCAGGTGCGCGTGCAGGATCGAATGCACCTCGTTCTTGAGCCGCGTGCGATGCCGCACGACCTGGTAGCGCCGCGCCACCAGCCTACGCTTGCGCTCGGTCTCCGCGTCAGGCGTCCAGATCTGCGGCAGGTATCCCGCCGCCTGCAGACTGGCGAGCGTGCCGGCATCGATCTTGTCGGTCTTGACGTGAGCCTGGGCGATCGCCTTCACCTGCAACGGATTGGCGATGATCACCCGCGCCACGAATGGCGCCAGAACCCGCGACACCGCCAGGCGGTTACCAGTCGCTTCGAGCACCACCTCATCACCGGCCAGCGGGGTTTTGCCAAATCCCTCCAGCGCAGTCCGCGTCATATCAATGCGACCCGCATGTCGAAGCCTGCCGTTCTCCCAAAATACCACCTCCCCGAAGGTTCGGTGGACATCAATGCCAATTATCCGTCGCATTCGCACCTCCTCTGCCGAACACATGACGGGAGCTGCGGGTGACACGACAACTACGGATTCGCGCTCGCGGCGCAACCGGGCGAGTCGCAGAGGCGGCCAGCTACTAGGGTCTGTACCTAATTAGCGAACTCTGATTCCCTGGCAGCGGGTTGATTCCACGCGGGGGACTTCGATGCGCAAAGGACTGTTCTGGCTCAACGACAAGCAATGGGCTCTGATAGAGCCGCATCTGCCAACGAACCAGACCGGACCGGTGCGCGATGACGATCGACGCGTCATCAGCGGTATCATTCACATGCTTCAGTGCGGCGCACGCTGGCGCGATTGCCCGCCCGACTATGGTCCGTACACGACGATCTACAATCGTTTCAATCGCTGGGCCAAGCGCGGACATTGGCGGGCGATCTTTG
>NZ_FMAE01000076.1 GCF_900094575.1 Bradyrhizobium yuanmingense
GTCTATTCCGGGCCATCGAGCTTCATCGGCTGGCAGGGAAGGACGTCGCCATGAAGGCTTCCCCCGAACGCCTCACCCAGCTTTCGCGCATGGAGGAGGCGCGTCGCCAGACGCAGCGCCAGCTCGACATGATCGACCGGCAGATCATCCGCCGCATCACGACGCTGATCCCGCAGCTTGGCCGCAAGCGGTCCGGATACCGTCGCGGCAAGCCGCCTGACCCGAGCGCTTTCCTCGAACGCTATCGCTCAAACCTTGCGGCGATCACCGCAGAGCGCCAGCCGGAGATCGATGCACTCTCGCGCAAGCTCGCCCGGCAGGATGCTGCGATCGAGATGCTGCGGGCTCGATGCGCGCCGGAGTCTCGCCCCGCTCGTGACGACTCGGAGCGCGCACATCGCATGAAAGAATGTCGCAGTCCGGCCGAACGTCGTCCGGGCAAGCGGCATGGCGCTGTGGCCTAGAGGGGCCAAAGCCGACCTTGTAGCTCGCTCAGGCGAACATCTCGAGCATGGCGCGAAGCTGGCGGTCTGCTGGGTCGAACCTTTCCGCATTCGCCAACCCGGCCCGCACCCTGTCGGCTCTCCCCTCGGGTTTGCTGCGGTCTGCGCCGCCGGCGGTCCGCTTCAAGGCCAAGTCGCAAGTGACCAGGAACCGCCGATCTCGGCAAGGCCCCGCCGCGTTCGGCGCAGGGCTCCAGCAATCTGGGCCCTGCTTGTCCGCAGCCGGACCTCGCTCGCCTGGCGGTCCCCGGACCTTGAAGCGGCCCTCATCCCGGCGGCGCTGGCCGACCGCACCCGAAGGGAGGTCCGGCAGGGGCTGGATCGAACCTGACGGCGAAACCAGATAAGGAATTCACCATGACCAAACCTACTCGTTCCCCTCGCGCCAGCGCCCGTGTCATCCCGCTTCGCAAGGGCACCACGCTCGAAATGGTCCGGCTCGCCTGCCCTGACGCGGCACAGGCACAGCGCCTCTCCGAAAGTTTCGGCCTTGCGATCCTGGACAGCGACGGCATCCGCGATCTGCATGAGCGGCTCATCATCGAAACCGCCGACGCGCTCAAGGACGGCCTGAGTGAACGCGCGATGCAGATTCACCTTCAACGGATCGTCGGCGCTTATGTCGGCTCCGCGCATGGCGCTGGCCAATTCTACACCCGCGCTGTCACCGAAGCGCGAGATGCGACCGCCAAGCTCGCCAATGACGGCCGCGATGAGGATCTCGATGGTCCGGTAGGCTTCGATAGCCAGGCACAGCGCAAGCGTGAATTCGCCGCCGACATGGGCGTGCAGTCTCATGCGCTTCGCATGGCCGCCGAGGGCGCCGTCGCCGCCTACGAAAAAGTCGTCGGCGAGACCTGGAAGCCTTTCGAGCGTCCGGTCGACAACACGACCGACACCGTTGGCCGAAAGGCGGCGAAAGCCCAGATGTCGGCGTTCGACTAACTGTCAGCGCGGGGCCTCGGCCCCGCGCCTCTTCCACTGCAGCCACCTCACGGGCCGGTCCCCGAGACTGGACCGTTTTCATGTCGCCGCTGCAACAAGGGCGCCTGCCCGCGCTGCGCGCGATCATCGGCTCCTCCCGGTCCGTGGTCCTGCGCCGGACCCTATGCCCGCGCAACGGCTTTGCCGTCCTTCGCGCTGCTTCGGCCCTGCGGGTGCGCGGACCTTGGACCCGGCGGTGGCGGACCCCGTGAGGAGCCGCGATGGGCGCGGCCTCCCGAACGGAGGTCATTATAATGAACAGGAATGGAGAAAAGGCGCGAGGCGACCTGTACGCCGGCATCACGGACCGCATTGTCGCGGAGCTCGAACGCGGTGTGCGCCCTTGGGTTCAACCTTGGGCCGCCGCGAATATGGCAGGCCACATCACGCGACCGCTGCGGCACAACGGCCAGCCCTATACGGGCATCAATGTCGTGCTGCTTTGGTCAGAAGCCGTCGCGCGCGGCTTCCGCTGTCCGATCTGGATGACGTTCAAGCAGGCTACCGAACTCGGCGCGCATGTCCGTAAGGGCGAGACCGGCAGCACTGTGGTGTATGCGAGCCGCTTCACCAAGACGGAGACCGACGCTCACGGCGGTGAAGTTGAAAAGGATATCTCCTTCTTGAAGGCCTATACCGTGTTTTGCGTCGATCAAATCGATGGCTTGCCCGAGCATTATTACAATCGGCCAGCCGCTGTCGCATCAACGATCGAGCGTAACGCGAGCGCCGACGCTTTCTTTGCCAATACCGGCGCGATTGTTCGGCATGGCGGCTCGAGGGCGTTTTACGCACCCTCCTCCGATCATATTCAGATGCCGCCGATCGAAAGTTTTCGTGACACCGCCTCCTATGTCGCCGTCAGGGCCCATGAGACCGTGCACTGGACCGCTCCCGCTTATCGCGTTAATCGCGATCTGAGCCGTTACAGCAAGGATCGGAGCGAACGCGCGCGCGAAGAGCTGATCGCGGAGCTCGGGAGCTGCTTCCTCTGCGCGGATCTCGGGATTTCTCCCGAACTGGAACCGAGGCCGGATCATGCCAGCTACCTCGCATCGTGGTTGGAAGTTTTGTCTAGTGAGAAGCGCTTTATCTTCTCGGCGGCCGCGCATGCGCAACGCGCCGTTGCCTATCAGCCGAAGGCCGCAGAGGTCGAGGAGGCAGCATGATGAGCCATAACGTGATTGGCGTCGGCGCTTGCCGGCCCCTAGCTATCCGGTGGTTCAGCGCAGAGATCCGGCCTTGTTGGCCGCTCGAGGGCCAGTGTCCGTTCATTCCTCGTTCTGCGCCACCTGATTGTGGCCTTGCGTGCCGTCGTTCGAGGAGGACGACGTTCTGACTTTGCACAGGTCGTCGCTGTGCCGAGCAAATCTCGCTCGCGGCCTGCGGATTCACTTTCGGGCCGCGAGGCTCGCTTGACGGCAGAGCAGCGCGC
>NZ_FMAE01000043.1 GCF_900094575.1 Bradyrhizobium yuanmingense
GGGCGAGCGCTTCAAAGATCGCCCGCCAATGTCCGCGCTTGGCCCAGCGATTGAAACGATTGTAGATCGTCGTGTACGGACCATAGTCGGGCGGGCAATCGCGCCAGCGTGCGCCGCACTGAAGCATGTGAATGATACCGCTGATGACGCGTCGATCGTCATCGCGCACCGGTCCGGTCTGGTTCGTTGGCAGATGCGGCTCTATCAGAGCCCATTGCTTGTCGTTGAGCCAGAACAGTCCTTTGCGCATCGAAGTCCCCCGCGTGGAATCAACCCGCTGCCAGGGAATCAGAGTTCGCTAATTAGGTACAGACCCTAGGACGGCTCCCATCTGGAGCACGCTCTCAACGGGCCTGTGGTGCCGACGAGCCGCTCGTTCAGCCAAATTATGGCCGATGGAACAGAAGAACGCCGCCTCCCGCTAGGCTTTCGGCCGTGTAGCGCTGACCGTGGATCAAAAACACGGTCATTGGGACGTCGCGACTCGGCAGAAGGCCAAGGATCTGCAATATGTCGATCACGGCAGGCGAAGCCTCTTGGGGGCCGTGCGTCCAGTCGTCGCCCAACAACTCTCCCAGTTCAGGCACTTGGGGGAAGGGTTGATGACCTGATGCCGGTGCGGCAGACGGCAGGGAAAGGCTTGGTGGCAGTGCCGAGGGAGGGTCCTCACGCGATTCGAAAGGTGCCAGCCAATCAAAGCCGGGCGCAAGACCGCCGTAAATATCTGAGGAAGTCCTCGGTGCCGCAGGCGTAGCTTCACCCGGCAAACCGGGCCGAGGGTGATGAATGAGCTGAACGTCCTTGGGGCCTTCCGGTCCCAAGATGGCCGTGTAGCGTTCGCCGCCGATTTCGTAGTTCATGATTGGATGTTTCGCAACAGGCAAGAAGTCCCAATCCCCCAACGTGGACAGCATCATGTCGGGGGCCAGCTGGGTGTGATGGGAAAAATTCTCGGGAACGGCGAACGAAACATCAAACGTATCGCCGACAGCGGGCGACCGCAGATGGACGAGCCGAACATCATTGAGCCCTCCCGGTCCCAAGACGGCGATATAGCGTTCACCGCGAATATCGTAGGTCTTTATCCGCTGTGCTGCATCCGGCAGGAGGCCCCAGCGGCGAAGCGTGTGCATCATATTGGGCGCGGCCTGGGTGCCGTGCGAGAAATCCTCGGGAACGCTCAAAGACGCATCAAAGGCGTCGCCGGCTGCCGCGACCGTCTGCTCAAGCATGGTCTGGGCCGCAGCGCCTTGGTTCATCATCCGTCCAGGGTGGTCTTCAGAGGCGGAATTCGGCTGCCGCGAGCTCGGCTGCCAAGTCGCGGCATCGAAAAGCTCTTCCTGAGAGACACTTTGCACCGGCGAGGGGATTATTGGACTGAGCGTTGGCCAAGGCACCGGTGCATCGAAGGCCGGGGCCGGCAAGAGGTTCTCGCGATCCGCGGCATCGAAAAGCTCTTCCTGAGCGACACTTTGAACCGGCGAGGGGATGGTTAGACTCATCGTTGGCCAAGGCACCGGTGCATTGAAGGGTGGGGCCAACAAGAGGTTCTCGCGATCCGCGGCATCGAAAAGCTCTTCCTGAGAGACACTTTGCACCGGCGAGGGGATTGTTAGATTCATCATTGGCCAAGGCGCCGGTGCATCGAAGGTTGGGGTGGGCAAGAGGTTCTCGCGATCCGCGGCATCGAAGAGCTCTTCCTGAGCGATACCTTGCACCGGGGAGGGGATGGTTGGACTCATCGTTGGCCAAGGCACCGGTGCATCGAAGGTCGACGCTGGCAAGAGGTTCTCGCGATCCGCTGCATCGAAAAGCCCTTCCTGAGCGACACTTTGCACCGGCGAGGGGGCGATTGAACTCGTCGTTGGCCAAGGCACCGGTGCATGTGTTGTCGCCGGCAAGAGGACCTCGCGATCCGCCGCATCGAAAAGCTCGTCCTGGGCGACACTTTGTATAGGAGAATGGGCCGCTAAACCCATTGCATGCCTGACCTGCGGAACATCGAACCCGGGCGGCAATGAGCCGCCCCCATCCGCGCCGCTCCCCATCGGCTGCCCATCGGCCGGGGGCATGGGCGAGGGCGCGGACGGCTGAATGACCTGACGCGAGCTGCCTCCTTCCCCGCCTAAATTGTTCTGCAGGGTAGTCGCGCGATAATCGCGGAGGCCGTTCAAGGCGGCGATGAGCGTCTTGTCCTTTGGAAACAACCTGTCCGCGTGGCCAAGCAGTCTATCATCACTGAGCTCGGCCATGGACAAGGGGCGGAGCGCTACCGCCAATTTCCGCAGATGGCTCGCATAGCTCTCGGCCGTTCTCTTGCCAATCCGTCGACCAAAACCTGCGTTGGCGGCCTTCCTGATGACCCTCTCATCTTCCCTGGAAGGACGATAATGTGTTGAGATGGGGCCAGCGTCGGCGTCAGGCTCGCGGTACTGACTGACCATTGACAATGCTGGGGCAATGACCTTATCGCCTGGCAGCAGCTTCTTAGCGTAACCGGCTAACGTGTCGTCATCCAGCCCAGAGATTGATTTGCCAGACTTCTTCAGTGCGTCGGCGAATTTGCGAAGCCGACGATCATAAATTTCGACGGTGGTTTTACTCGGCGGTGGCCCTCGATCGAGAGCAGCGGCCGATGCCGCCTGGATGAGGCGATCGTCTTCGTCAGTGACATCATACAATGCCGCGTGAGGATATACGGGGCCCGCCTCTCGCGCGCCTGCCAGGTGCTGCTCAAACGCAACATGCGGCTGTTGCGGCTGTTCCACGCTGGCATCTGACGCAGTGGACTCTCTATCGGCTGGGTTGATCGTGTTGAATCGGTCCATGGTCAGTCCGCTGGCATCGCTTTTTCGCCACTTCGCTACTCACGTTAGCTTTCCAAAATCTGACGTGGCCGGCGGAAAGGTAGGATGACATGTGAATGATGGCCGGCGTGCGCTGTAGCATCGCTCGAGCAGGCAAAAGAAAGCGCCGGAAGAAAAAACAGCGTCTTCAACTGAAGTGTTGAGCTGAAATGGTGGTGTGATGCGCCACAGCGCTTCAGATCTCGGTCCCTTCACGGCGGTATGATCGTGAGGACCGGGTCATCCGGGGGCTTTCGATTACTCGGAGGTCGGGCTGAGGCGGCGACGGGGCGCTCGCTCCTTGAACCAACGAGATATCGGTATGGGCGGCACCAGAATTGAGGGCACTCTTGCGCGTTCCTGACCAGCATTCCCAGGAACGCGCGCTTTCAATAAAGCTCGCAAGCTCTGGTTGGTGGTCGCCTGCTGCGAGAATAGAAGCGAAACGAAGCCATTCGTATACCACCTTGTGGTCATGTTCACTTTCAACACACACGCTCCGACATGCTGGGTGGCAGATTAGGGCGGGATTGCCGAGGGCCATTGATCCATGAAGCCAGCGGCCGAGCGCGTTTTGACTGCTGATGGCTCGGTCGTTGCCATTGAGAGGCAACGCTAGCCTGTGAAGCCGCGTGCATTCAGACACCCAGGACAAACCATGTTATTGTTTGGCTTAATCCGATGTGCCTCCTACATAGCGTCCAGCGCGCGGCAACTGTGGCGCTCGCGCAAGAGGGCAATGCATCGATCGGATAAGACGGACGATGATGCAGACCAGCTGCCGAGCGCGTTACTGAACTGGAGCCACAAATGGGTGCTCCATAGCCATAACGGCGCGGAGCCAAACGACCGACGTGGTCGCCAAGCCTAAGTTGCCCTCTTGGAGACGCCCCATAGATCGTAGGCTCGGTCTTCGCCGTCGATCTCGCTTAGGCACGTCCGGTCACGGTTTCACCGTCGAAGCGCTCAGGGTCGTGATGGCGGCCTTGTTGAGCACGCGCACGCCACGTGGAATTTCTGGACGAGATCCATTGGTGCGGGTGAACAAGATCCGCCATCCGTTCGAGAGCTGTGCAGCACGTTGCGCTTGATCGTCACCGCTCCCGAAACAGAGCGCGGGTTTGTGTGTCACGATCGAGCCGCCTCTCCTTGCTAGCCACATGGCAGCAGCTATTGTGATTTCCGACATTCGCCAAAAACCGCTATCGGAGCGGCTGCACATTCGGTTCTGTCGTTCCCGCCGCGTTCGGGGCTGCCGTACCTGCTCCATCTTCTCTGTTGCTCTTGTTACGCGGGGCGAAGGTACCGTAGTTGGCCAGGGGAATGGCGGCGCGATCGCCATTACTTGTGATGACAGACCGATTATCCAGCAAGTCGAGCGGATCGTTTACCATAACTGCCAGATTGTTTTTGGTCGAGCAACCAAGCGTGGGTTCGAACGAATTGTCGTTCACGGCTGGTCCGACGATCAAAAGCGACGGACAGATCGGAGGATGGGCATCAAAGGTGATCGCCTCGATCCTCACGCCGGAACGGGGCGGTAAATCGACGGGAGAAGCGGACAGGCGGATGTTATAAGGTGCAACGCCCATGGCGCGGGCCTCGTGCGCCACTTGGGCAAGGAGCCTGGGTGAGCCGGTGACATCCACATGGAGCGCATCCCGCCGGCCGCCACTGGCGTTCGCGATAAAGCTCCGCAGTTGACGCTTTTCGGAGCCACGCAGGCTCCGCAGGAACAAGATACGTTTCTTCTGCTCTACCTGTATTGCTTGTTCAGCCGGCCCGAGATGGATCGAGGCACTATTTGCACAGCCACCCAATGTTGCTCCTATAGCGATCAAGTGACACAAATGTCGCAAGGTCATATGAGGGTCCTCATTCGATGATAAAGCCGGCACTGCCGGTCAATCCTGGTGTGCTGGTGCGAGGAGCATCGCGGTCTCGCGGCGGCCGGGCCACCGTGTTCGTCAAAATGCGCCCCGCGTCTGAGGGCGGTGAGATGCGATCGCTCGGTGCACTCATCTTGTTCGGGTTCGATGCCGGCCGCACGATGTACGGCGTGACAATAATGACCAGCTCGGTTTCACGTTTTTGAAACGATGAAGAGCGAAACAGCGCACCGAGGATCGGCACATCGCCGAGCCAGGGAAACTCGCCGATATCAGTGTTGAAGTTGCGCCTGATGAGGCCGCCGATTGCAAAGCTCTGACCGCTGGCAAGCTCCACAACGGTGCTCGCGCGCCGCGTTGAGAGTGCAGGGACCGCCATGCCATTGATTTTGACTTCGCCTTCGCTCGACAGTTCACTGACTTCGGGCTTCACACGTATATTGATCTGATTGTTGTTCAGCACAGTTGGGACGAATTCCAGGCTGACGCCGAACTGCCGGAATTGCACGGAAACCTGTCGATTGTCCTGCATGACCGGAATCGGAAATTCCCCGCCGGCGAGAAAGCTTGCGGCTTCGCCGGACATCGCCGTCAGATTCGGCTCAGCCAAGATAGAGGCGAGGTGCTCGCTCGCGAGAGCGTCGAGAACAGCGCTGAGATTGGTATTGCCGGCGCTAAACCCGATTCCGATCGTGCCGCCGCCGCCGGCCGCGCCGGACCCGCCCCCTTTTCCGGTAATAAGGAAAGCGCCGTTTGGGCCGGAGGCGGTGAAGTTGATGTTGAGATCCTTGACCGCGCTGCGGGAGACTTCTGCCACCCGTACGCTGAGATTCACCTGCAACGAGCCAGCCACCTGGATCTTGTTGGCAACCAGCGCGCCCGCCCCAAGAAACTGCTCAGTGACCTTCCTGGCGTTCTCGACGACATCGGCAGTGGGCGCGGTCCCGCTAAGAATTGCGCCCCGGGGAGTATAGCTGACCTGTATCGGATAGTCGCCGACCTCAGCCCTCAGCGCGGCCCGCAGATCCTGGATCGGTTGGGTAACGACAATACGCAGCTCAGCCAGAGCCTCTCCCTTGTCGTTCAGGGCGAACAGGCTGGTCCGTCCCGCCTTTTTGCCAAAGACGAAGATCGTGGTGTTTGAGGGCGCCTGATAGTCCGCAATCGCCGGGTCGGCGACAAAAATGCTCGCAGCCGGTCCGGTCAGATGAACTGTCTTGCCCTGTGAGGAAGTAAGGCTGAGCGTGCCGGTGGTGCTGCCAGACGCCGCGCGTGGCTGTTCTGCTTTGCCATCTCGCTTTGTCTGAGCTGTGGCAGCAAACGGAAATAACAGAGCGACTGCGCACAGAGCGTACCAGAGGCGGCGAAAAGCGGCATAGTGCGAGCGGCCTGCCACCATGGACGGCTCATCAGCGCCGGGGGCATTGTTAACGATGTTCAAGGGAGTGTCGCTTTCAAGTTCGATCGGCTAGGCAGCCGAGGCTGCGCCAATGAGTTCAAGGGTGTAACCGACACCGCGCGCGGTCTTGATCCTGAGCGTTGCGCCCGCCTGGCTCAAATGCGTGCGCAATCGATAGATCCCGACTTCCAGCGCATTGGTCGAGACCTCGTCGTCAAATGCATACAAGCTATCTTCGAGCGATGCGCGCGGCACGGTACGCCCCGCGCGGTTGAGCAGATGTTCAAGAATGCACACTTCCCGGCGCGCAATTCTGAGGATTCGGCCACCGACCGAGACTTGCCGCGCGATTGGATCGAAATGCAGATTCCCGAATGTCACCACCGGCGCCGTCATTTGCGTTGACCGTCGCAAAATCGCTCGCATCCGAGCAATGAGTTCGTCGGTAGAGACGGGCTTAGGCAGAAAATCATCCGCGCCCGCATTGAAAATCGCAATCCGCCGGCCGAGATCATTGAGACTACTCATCATCATGGTGGGCATTGACCGTCCCTCGCGCCGCAACTGCTTCAGCCAGTCCAATCCGTCTCCATCGGGCAAAGCCGATTCGAGCAGGACCATGTGGTAGTTCGCGCAATCGAGCGCGGCCGCCGCCTCATCCAGCGTGCGTGTTACGTCGACGGCGAAGCCGCAACCTAACAGCACTTCCTTCACGTGGCGGGCAAAGTCCGCATGATGATCAACCAGGAGAATTCGCATTTCATTGCCTCTCGTCCATCCACGCAGACCTGAGCGCGTCACGATTGAGCATGGGCTCGATGTAACTGAGAGGAGGCTGGACCGGTGTGAGTTTGGACAGCCCGAAACGAGAGGGCGGAGCATGTTGGCTGGCGATCAATACCTGCGGGTCGATTGTCGTCGGATGGACCACGGACCGCTGCAGCCTGCTTACGGCGTCGGCGCTGCTCAACATGCCCCTCATGCCAGATCTGTTTTTGTTTAAGAGGCTGACAGCCGCGGCAGCCCGCTGACGCGTCCGTGGGCCGATCACGCCCGTCCTTGCACGCACTGACCCGGCCCCCGCAGAAAGAATAGCGCCGAGCCGCGCAACCGAAACCAAAGCGCGGGAGACGATCGGATTTGTGGCTGAACAGATGAGCGAAACTGACATGGAAACTCCCCAATTAGTCTTGGTCTGCGGCCAGTCTTGCTGGGCTGTCGAGCCTGTCGTGTCGTGAAGTCACGACAGTGCAAGTCTTTCCGGTATTCAAGGACACATCACGCGAGGCATCTGGCCACTGGCTTCACAGCCCGAGATGCACGCCGAAACGATCTGCCCCTCGCGGCCGGAAGAGCACCCTCTCGCGCGCAATTGTTCGCACGCAAGGTGTCAACCGTGCTGAAGTTGTGACGCGCCCGAGGTCCCCGCATACGTCGCAGCCCAGCGAAAGCTGCGAGCGATTGCAGAACCGAGCTCCACAGTTTTGCCATTGCGCATAGATCCCGGTGCCTACACCAGAACAACTTCGCCTCACGGAGTGCACAGCCCCAAAATGATCGGATCTCGATTTCGGAGTTGGAGTGTGCCCCGCAAGGCCGAGATAGCGGCCGCCAGCGTTCTTCTCGCACGGCGCATCTTGATTCGCTTGGGATAGGATCGGCGCTGCGTCCTTCGATCTCCACATAGGCGGTGTGGGACGCTGGCCCTGGAGAGGAGCTATCCAGCAGCATGATTGGGCGGCGCAGCGGAGCATTGTTCTTTTGAGACGTTCGCAATTCTTGCTACCTGTCAGGAAGAGTTCACGCGAGCGGGGGGCGGTGTCGCGACTGTCAGAAATCCTACAATCTGACGCTAGGTGAGGTTCAAGTGCTTTTGACCGCTGGTCCGTAGCGGTGCTCTCGAACTCGACGAGTCTTTAGCAATGACGACACGTCCTAACCAAACTATCGAGCTGCGCGTCGCGCGCGTCCCTCTCCTCAAGGTCATGAGCATTTCGTCGGTCCAAAAGCGTAGCTTGAGCCAAAGGCGATGACAGTGTGTGAGGGCCGTCGTCTTTGCTGGCCCTTTAGGTGTGACGTCGTGGTCGTGCGGTCGACTTCGTGCGTGCGAACTCAGCAGGGAGACAGTGGCGCCCCGTGATGCTTCTATGTGAGGCGCAGGAGCTAACCTATGGGATGCAGGCGCCGGAGCTCGCAAGCTGATTTGACTGACAAGGGACTGGAAGAATTGCGAAACGACATTCTTGAATGCTGCCTCCATACATCACGAGCGACTATGGAGCTTTTAGGCAAGATCGGCAAAATCGATTCTTTTGATGGAACGCATCCAGGTAGCAGATAGACCATTGTGCGAGGGCACGGCTTGCCGCGCGAGCGAGACTCTATTGACTTGATCTTTGATGCGCTAGCGTTCGAGCTCTTGCGATTGATCGCACCATCGATGGCAGGTCGAGCTGCGGAAACGATCGATGCGCGGCCTTAGTGGCTCACGTCATCTGAACTTTCTTCCGAACGTGTCGGCGGCGGCTGGATCGAGCGAGGAGGCCGCAGCACTCGAATGAGGCCGGGGAAGAACAAACAATGGCGCGAGTGTGTCCTCCGCCACACTGTCGGGTACCTCTTGGGATGTGGGCGCCCCTTCGTCCCTCGCCCGGTCAAGGGATAGGTCTCAGCGCCTGTGGCCAAGCCATTATCGTTGTCCGTGAAGCGGGCTCGCCTGGGATGACCCTTCCTTCGGGTGGTCATCTAGTCAGCATTAAGGGACCTACGAGCATGGCGCAGTCGCCAGTTGGCTAATCGTTACTCTCCAGTCCTCCGCTTGAAGGGGTTGTCTTCACTGGCGACTCGATAGCTTTCCAAATTGCCGCCGAGGAACAAGCGCTCTGTCTCACTAGTTGGCGTTCTGCCAAGCGAACACATCAAATCCACATCCGCATCGATGTTGTCGCTATCCTCCACATTCATTGCAAGGCCAATACTGCTCAGTACGTCGTCGGGCGTCCAGACCGCAGACTTCGGGACGACGTAGGTATGCAGCTTGTCGGCATTGTTTGCGATCGCTCTCGCCCAGTCGTCTCGGGAGACGCTGAGTTTCGAAGGGTCTTCGACCAACGACACGAATGGAGAAGCGGTCTTACCGCGCATATGCCATCCAGCCTGGCGTGCCAGGTCCAGGGGATATCGCTCCAGAGGATCTCCAATGGAAGAATGATCGCGCGCCGTGTTACGGACGTGTGATATTGCAGATGTGGTGGCTTCCGTGCGCGGTTTGCAATCGCTGTCCTGGTTCTGGAAACGATGCAGCTTGAGATATGTCGATGCCGCTATATTTTCGAAAATGCGATCCCGGTCGACACCGTTGTCCCCCGCTGGCGCCCATCGCGCTGACTGGTTTTCGGCGAGGGCGATCTCGTTCTTGAGCTCTTGGAGCGTGGCGCCCATTAGCGTTGCCGCAAGCTGGGCGCGCGCGCCGACAAATGATGGGGCTGGATAGCGACTGGTTTCCGAGGCCGCGCCGCCTGGCGCAGACGAGGAGCGGGCGGTAGCGGAATTTGCCGCTAAGGGGGGTGAAGCCGAGGTTGAATAGACCGAGTCTACGTCGTCTAGATTCAAGTCATTCAAGTGCTGCTCGAAGCTTTCTTGATCGTCTGAACTGTGCGCCGATGCGCTGATCTGGGTGTTAAGCTCGTCTTGTGGCCCGTGGACCCGGTGCGGCTCCTGTAGCGGGTTGTGAACCTCAAAGGGAGTGTCTGCGGCATTTCCTGTATCAACATTCATCTCTCTCTCCCTTCAAAGTGCAGGCGGTCGGCGTAGTTGTTGCAGGTGCAGCTTTCGAGAAGCTGACCGACCAGGAAGGAGGTCATTTAGCTTTGGAAAGGGTCGAATAGAGTCAGTCAACGAGGCGAACGGTCAGCTGCACGGAAGCCGCGGGAGGCGACGTACCACGACACCGTGCTGCCTTGTGCCCTCCGGCATTGGTGTTCGATCAGCCGAGATCGGCGCCGCTGAGTGAGCTTTTTCGGACCGCCGCGCCAGGTTCGCTCCACTACCTCATGCGGACGCTTCATCCAGGGAGACGGTCCTTGCACAGCAAGACGGACGGACTGGCGCTTGCGGCTGGCCGAATGTCTTTCGTAGATCGTCTCCTTATGCAGATGTGAGAACTGCATTCTCGCGCCCGTTAGGACTGCGATGGACAAGCGCAACCGGCTTCCGTTTTGTTGTTTCCAAGCGGAGGACGACGCTGGATCAAATCGTTGTAGTCGACGCGCGCGAAGCTAAGCCACTTCAGCAAACCTGACCTACGAGGTTGTGATGTCGGAATAGCCATCACAGCGACTTGCGCCTCGTTGCGACAGGCTGCTTTTGTACAGGCGCGAGCGCGCGTTGTGTCTGGAATCAGACAAAGGGCTTGCGAGCACGACGTCTTTAAAAGCGCAATTTGCGGTACTTATCGAGGGAGAAGAGCATATGAAGTTTACTGGCCGAGCACTAACGATCCTGTTGTCCTTGCTTTCGGCCGCGAGCGTGAGCGCGCCGGCGAGAGCCGACGAGCCCTCGCCGAAATACACCGAGGTGCTCAGTGCCCTCCAGGCGGGGAAGAATGTAAAGCTCATACTGGACATGAGCCGCTGTACCACAGCGGAGGGTGGCAAGCCTGCGTCGGCGACGCAAGCCGGCCTGCTCATCAATGCATTCAGGGTAACCGTCCAGAACGGCATCAGCTTCGCCAATGCTCATCAAACGGTCGACAGCTCCGGACATGCCGTGACCGAGTACATCCGCCATAGCCTTAGCCGCGAGGGCAAGCTGACGGTGCGAGCCTCGAAACTTGTCGTCGGGACCACCGAACTCGTGAACCAGGGCGAATTCATCTGCGAACTGCCGGATGGCGCAAAGTTCATCTGGTAACGAAGAGCACAGAGCAGGGGGCGCTTCAAAGACTTGATCCTTTAATCGCGCGGACACCTTCGCACGGATACGGATCCTTTCGATCGTCAGGAACGATCAGAGTGTTTCTGACGGTCGTTTCGTCGGGCGAGGATCAAGTTGCACGAACTTGCTGCTCAGGTAACTCATGAGGGCCGCCGATCTAGATTCGATATCAGGGATTGGAAGATCGGCGGTTCAGCCAGTCGTCGGATGGGGGGAGCAAGGCTCTCACTTGAACGCTTCAGATGAACTCGCCAAGGACGCCCTCACGCAGTCTGCGGTCATCGTAAGAACATTCCAAGTCGATCCAGCCGCGGGCTCGCGTTGATGACACTCGACCTAGGCGCCCAGGATGCGCTCGTATCCTTCATCCGCCTCTTTTGGGGTCCTTTACCTTGAAATCTCAGTGCTGCCGAATGCAGCCACAAGGTGATTGAACCATCCCGCTTAAGATCATCTGGGCTGGCCGCTATGGGTTTGCTCACCGCTCGTAAACTGCGTTCGCGCGCAGATCGAAGCTCTCTGAGCAAACGATCCGTGGTTTCGGCAGCTTGAGCAACTGCTCGAGGTGCCGACGAGCACCTCGTTCAGCCAAATTGCGCGGCAACGGAAGAGCTGAGCGCGGCCATCGGTTAGGCTGATCGCGTTGTATCGATCCATTCTGCGGTCGGCGGGCATGGCTACCTCGTTCTATCGCTACCATGTTAGCTTCGCAAAAGCTGACCTGCCCAGGCGGAAACCTAGAATGAATAGTGGGCAAGGGTCGTTCCAACCCGCGGATAAGTGCGGCGAACTTCAGAGACGATACAGGGTTGGGCTGAACTCTCATGTTTCCACCAAGCGGGTCGTGTCCCCGGTGATGGTGTAGCTCGGTAGAGCAAAGCCGTCCGCACGCGCGCCCTCCCATGGCGCCGTAGCGGGCGGGCGGCTTTGCGGTGGTCACCGGCAGTTCGCCGGTAGGGTCGGGTTGCTGACACCAACCTGATTCGAGGAACCACCGATGACCGATGAGATGATGAACCTCCGCTCGCTCGTGGAGAAGACCCCCGATGCGGATCTGCTGCGCGAGATGATCGGCTTTGCTGCCCAGCGCCTGATGGAGCTGGAAGTGGAAGGCCAGACCGGGGCCGCCTACGGCGAGAAGAACCCCGAGCGTCTGGCGCAGCGCAACGGCTACCGCGACCGGACCT
>NZ_FMAE01000102.1 GCF_900094575.1 Bradyrhizobium yuanmingense
GGCCGACGATATCGAAATGCCGCTGCCGTCCAGTCCGCAGACGTTCTTTCTCGGTAGTCTGCTAACCCTGGCGGTGCTGGCAGCTGTTCATGCGGCAAGCTCGATCATATTGCCCGTGGTGCTCGCCTTCGTGCTGCAGCTCATTCTCCAACCCGCTGTGCATCTGCTCGACCGTATAGGTCTCCCCCGTGCCATCGGAGCGCTCTTGGCGATCCTGGTGGTGGTGGGAGCGCTCGTGGGCTTTGTGGCAGCCTTGTCGCTACCTGCCGCGACCTGGGCGGAGAAATTGCCGGAGGGTCTACCTCGCCTCGAAACTCACCTGGTCGTCCTGAAGCGGCCGATCGAAGCGCTCCAGAAAGTCATCCAGCAGGCCGAGCACGTCGCCGACGCTCCCGACAGGAAAGGTGCAATCGTTTCGGTCCGCAGGGATCTTGGCCTTACCGGCGCGCTCTTCGCGGGAACGCGCGCCGTCATCGACGGCCTGTTTACGACCGTGCTGGTGCTCTATTTTCTCCTGGTGGCAGGAGACATCTTTCTACGACGCATCGTCGAGGTCCTCCCGAATTTTCGCGACAAGAGGCAGGCGGTGGACATCTCCCAGCAGGTCGAAGCGGACATATCCGCCTATCTTCTTACTATCACGGCCATGAATGCCGCAGTGGGAATCGCAACGGCCGTTGCGATGTATTTCTGCGGACTTGGAGACCCCTTGCTGTGGGGAGCCGCGGCCTTCCTGCTCAACTACGTTCCAATTCTGGGACCGCTGCTGGGGACCGTCATGTTCCTCCTGGCCGGAATGTTGAGCTTCGACAGCTTGTGGTGGGCCCTGCTGCCGCCAGCCCTCTACTTCGGCATCCATCTCGTCGAAGGCGAAACCCTGACGCCCCTGCTGCTTGCCCGACGCTTCACCCTGAACCCGGTGCTGGTCATCCTGTCGCTGGTGTTCTGGTTCTGGATGTGGGGCGTGCCTGGCGCGATCCTGGCCGTTCCGATGTTGGCCATCCTCAAGATCGTCAGCGATCGCGTACGCCCGCTCAAGGCTTTGGGGCACATCCTCGAAGGCTAGAGCATGATCCG
>NZ_FMAE01000042.1 GCF_900094575.1 Bradyrhizobium yuanmingense
AAGGTTTGCCGCCGTAGCTTCGGAACCTTCAGATTGACGTCGCCCGCCTTGGTCTGCAGCGTTCGCTCGTAGCTGCCTGCCCGCGTGTCCTGCCGCGCCGGGCTGCGCTCATACCGCCCAGCACCGCACAGCTGGTCCGCTTCGGCCTCCAGCATCGCGTTCAGTGTCTCTTCCACTGTCCCGCGGACCATCTCGCCCAGGTGATCTCGAATCCGGGCCTCATCAATTTGGATCACCTGACCCATGGCATTCCCATCGTTCATTCAAAGCTCCTTCATTCTAGAAGAAGCCGTCAATCCTGAAAGTGCGAAAGAATCTGTACGTTATCTGTGTCCGGCATCCGTGATCGAGCCATGCTGCATCTGGCCTTCGCCGCAGGCATGCGCGTGTCGGAGCTCGTCGGCCTCCGGCTCGATCAGATCGACGGCCAGACCATGTCCAGCGTGCACATCATGGGTAAGGGCCGTCGTGAACGTGTCTTGCCGCTCTGGAAACAAACGGCTGCAGCTGTGAAGGCTTGGCTCAAAGTGCGCCCAGTCACCGACGCTCCTGAGCTGTTCTTCAACGCCCGTGCTCAGGCGATGACCCGCTCCGGCTTTGAATACATCCTGACCAAGCATGTCGCCGCCGCCGCTCGCAAGGCGCCGTCGATCGCCGGCAAAGGCGTCAGTCCGCACGTACTGCGCCATACCTGCGCCATGCATACGCTTCAGGCGACTCGCGACGTCCGGAAAGTCTCGCTATGGCTCGGACACGCCAGCCTGCAAAGCACCGAGGTCTACCTTCGCGCCGATCCGACAGAGAAGCTCGAAGCGCTCGCCGCCATGTCGCCGCCGATGCTGACGCCCGGTCGATTCCGGGCGCCCGACAAGCTCCTGGCCATGCTGAATGTGGCCGGACGCAAGCCGAATTATGCGGAGTGAAACAGGCGAGAAGACCGCGGCGGGAACCAACTTCCCGCCGCACACTCCGCATAATCGTGGGCTCCGCATAATTGCGGAAGTCGACCGGCTTGGTTGCCACCATCACCCGGACAGTTCCGGACGGGCCGATCACCGGCTTGCCTTCAGCGCATGGAGGATGGCCGCAATCATCGCCACGTCCGCGCCTCGGCCGACCCGGATCGTGACGCCTTCGGCTTCGATCTCGATGCACCCGGCATCGCAACGGCGAGCCCCGACATCCGGCTTGGCCTTACGTCGCGCTGTCTTGCGCTCATGGCCAGCAACCGCGACTGGTGCCATGGCGTCTACCACCGCCGGTACAAACTGCGGATCGTCCGCCATCGGCGCCGGCTGCCGGCGTGCTTGCCGGCGCCAGGTGGACACTTGTTGTGGGGTCAGCCCGTGTCGCCGGGCAATCTCGGAAACGACGGCGCCTGCGACCAGCGTCTCCTCGACAATCCGGGCCTTGTCGTCCTTGGAGAACCAACCACGGCGTCCCGTCTTCGTGATCACTTCCAGCCGGCGCGCCGTCAAGTCCGACTTAAGCGTATGGTCAAGCATAGACACAAGCCGATCCCTTCAAAGAGATCGTGAAACTCGCCTATCCCATGTGCCGTGAGAAGGTGGGAGCGGAACGGCGCTTAGTCTCTACGTCATTCGGGAGGCTGAGATCGGGCGGTGTCATTGACCCGACCAGAGCACATTTTGCCCCGGTTCTCTTGCCCATTCAGATCGCTGATTCACTTCGCCGCGGTGCTTTTACCCAACAATCGACGGCGGCTGATATCGCTCGGTCGGTTCAAGCCTGATCAGGATATGCGGACTCGCCTATCAGCCCGGATATCGTGCCGGCACCGAACGACCAAACCTACCGATGAAGATCAGGCAATATTTCGGATGATACCATTGAGTGCGTCGTGAACCGCCTTGATGATGGTGGAGTTCAAGTTCAAAAGCGTCGTGTGCTTGCTCATTGAGAGCTGAAACCGAAGCTGATCCATGGTGTCGTCCGGGTTCATGGTGGCCATATTTTCTCTCACATTGCGTTCCGATTGACCGACGGATCGACCGATAGAGTTGGTTATGCTGCCGAAATCCATGTCATTCCTCATTACTCAGCGGACGATTTCGCGATGATGCCGTATCCACGTAGCATCAACGACGTCTGTCGCGCAATCTATCGCATCGAGCAGCGCCTGCAGGGCTTCGAATTGCCCCGGTGTGACGCCGCTATCAATCTGACCTTTTATAGACTGCCTCCAATCCTTGAGGTCTCTATTGATGGCAGCTCTGTTAGAGCCATCAACATCATTTAGCAACTGCTTCTCCAGCTCAAGCACGATGGAATCCCCACTCACTCTTGATCTTCCTCCGTTAACCACTCTAGCTTGCCTGGATAGAGCATGTGCACGTTCGTTTGTCCGACATGCACGACGAGCCCATCATGGTGGATGGCAGTAATTTTACCAATGCGATCCATGCTGTCCCCAACTTTCAACTGCGCTCCGTTTTCAACGACGACGAAGGGTGTGCGGCCCAGGTGCACACCTCTCACCACAGGCAATACGATCAGCTCGCACCGCGACTCGAGCCGGATATAGGGCTTGAATTTTTCCTCGAACCGAGCAGCAATGTCCCTCCACTCATCGTATGTAGCCGAGATCAACGCTCCAGAAACGGATACGACATCGGGCCTAGCGGTGATGCGGATGGACCGGCGGAGTTCGGCGGATGCCGTAGCCAGCAGAAAGGCGCGGGCGCGATCCAGTGTTGCCACTTGATCATTGGTCTTATGCACGCCAGGGATGTCCTGCTGCAGACGACGAAGGGCTGCCTTTACTTTGGCATCGCTCCGACCGTAGCCTATCACGGTGAGTTCCCCTGCACCTTCCACTCGAACGCTACCGTCGATATCAAAAGCGTGTAGGATTGTACCTGCGAGGTCAAACAGCCTTGCATGAGATAACGTGGTGCCGTCTAGTCGCTTTGCTGTGACGTCAGCACCTATCCTAATGTCTTGCCAGCCAGTCTGGCTCTTACTGGTATTCTCTCCAGCCTCCAAGTCGATTACCAACTTGCTAGCAGTCAATGGCATATTGACCTTGGGTGCAGGATTAACCGTATCTGTCTCGGTCGGGCGAGGGTCCGGAGCGGTGGAAAGACCCCAAGACTGAAGCCTCTCCAGCCGTGTCCAAGCAATACATATTGCGATCAGGAGACCACAAACCATTATTCCCAGCCACAATCGCCGCGGTATCGAGCTCACCGGGAAACGCGTTCGTCGGCTGTGTAGGGCCAACAACTCTGTCACATCTGAATACAGCTTGCTTGCATTCAACCCTTGATGCTCGAGGAAGGAGTCCTCATCGGAAAAGCCGAGCCCGAACGGGCCCAGGCTAAAGACCGTGCGGCCAACGCGAACCGGAGTGAAAGAATTAAGAATCATCGGGCTGTTTATGGCGCATTCACTGCCGTCGATAATCACGCCCGATGCGAACGCCGTGATCCAGACTTCCTCTGACTCGACCGCAATGCGAATATGCGAACCGGCCAGTTCCGGCTCGCCGAAGGTGAGGTCATCCGTATCATGGCTACCGATAAGCCACGTTCCCTCGCCCAGCCATGTCTCCGCGCCCAAATTTGGCCCGGACAGCACGCGCAAAGTGAGCTTGGCCTGTTCACCGGTCAAAACATTCTTTTCCGTTGGCATGTTCGTCACTGCAGCGCAATCCGCGCCAAGGGCTGGATGGAGATATCAGGAGTAAGCTCCTGATAGGAGAGCACCGGGAGCTCGTGCAAGTCGACCTCGACAAGCTTGCGGACGTATCGGCGGATATCGATCGAGGTGAGTAGCACGGGCTTGCAAGGCAATGACTCAGGGCTGCTGGCGGCATCTTTTATCGAAACCACGATCTGCTGCGTGGTCCGCGGATCGAGAGCGAGGTAGCTTCCGGCAGACGTCTGCCGAATTGCCTTGCGCACTGTGTCCTCTACCTCCTGCGTCAAAATGACGGCCGGCAACAGATTCGTACCAGCACAATGCTGAAAGCAGATCTGCCTCTTGAGCGCGCCACGCACATACTCGGTTAGCAGGACCGTATCCTTCTCATTTTGTCCCCATTGGACCAATGCATTGAGGATAGCGCGCATATTTCGCAGGCAAACCTGCTCCGAAACGAGCCGTTTAAGTACCTCCGCGATCTTCTGTAGAGGGACAAGGCGCAGCGCCTCCTTTACGAGTTCCGGAAAGGATACCTCCGCCTGTTTCAAAAGCGCTTTCGTTTCCTGGATGCCGATGAACTCATCGGCGTGCCGCCGCACGATTTGACCAACATGAAAGGAGAGAATCTGGGGTGATTCCAGATACGGGATGCCCGCCGCTCGCAGCGACTCGAGATGTGCGACATCAACCCAGACGGTCTCGATCTGAGGCAAAAAGGGTGGCTCTTCCACGACACATGGAATGTCCACCATTTCGAGGCGCTCGGGAGTGTCACGCGCCAGAATATGTTGAGGTCGCAAGCGACCCGAACCGTATGGAACTTCATTCAACCTGATAATATATTCGCCCTTGTTACAATCATTGCTTATTCCGATATTGATCACTGGAACCGGAATGCCGAGCTCGAGCATCAGCGCCTGCTGCGTCGCTACCAACGCTTTATCAAGCACGTCCGGCTGGATCATGGTCTGGATATCGCGGTCAATGTCGATCATCAGCGGTACAGTAAGCATGATGCCACTGCTGCCAGCCTTGTTTGCCTCAGAGGCTTCAGTCGAACTCATCGACAGCGCTCCCCCGCTGAGTGGCTGACCATGCGGGTCAGTGCGCAATAGCTGGCCACGACGCTGCAGCAGCCAGCCGGCCCCACCCACCGCTGCCGCCAAAACTATAAAAATCGATGTCGGAAAACCGGGCACAAGGGAGAACAGGACGAGCATGAACGCTCCAACCATGAGTGCACGTGGTTGCGCACTCAGTTCATTGCCGATTGCATTGCCGAGGTCTGTGCTGTTGTCTTCGGAGCTTACTCTCGTGACAATGAATCCTGCCGTGATCGAAGTGAACAGCGCCGGAATCTGACCGACGAGGCCATCGCCAATGGTCAAGGTCGTATAGACTTCAAGCGCCTCTGAGAATCCCATCCCCCGTTGCAGTGAACCAATCGTGATCCCGCCAATGATGTTCACGATAATGCTGATTAGGCCCGCGATCGCGTCTCCTTTGAGGAACTTCATGGCGCCGTCCATGGCGCCGTACAACTGACTTTCGCGCTCTATGGCAACACGGCGCCTACGCGCCTCGCGCATGTCGATGCTGCCAGCTCGCAAGTCGCCATCGACGCTCATCTGCTTTCCCGGCATGGAATCCAGAGAAAAACGTGCAGCGACTTCGGCAACGCGCTCTGATCCTTTGGTGATGACGACAAATTGCACAATTGTCATAATCAAGAAGGTGACCGCGCCTACCACGAGATTACCAGCTACGACAAAGTTACCGAACGTCTTGATGATCTGGCCAGCATCCGCGTGAAGCAGGATGGTGCGAGTTGCCGCAATACCTAGCGCCAGACGAAACAGCGTTGCCAGCAAAAGCACCGATGGAAATGAGACGAATGCGAGTGGCGATTTGATGTAGACCGCCACCATCAGCAGGAGGGCTGCAATTCCCAGATTGACCGCCTGCAGCACATCCATAAGCACTGACGGAAGCGGAATAATCATCATGAAAACGATCGTGATCAGCAACGTCACCAAAACAACGTCGTTGCGGCCCGTCGCAATAGTCAGGAGTTTGTCAAATGACTTCATCTGATCAACCTAGCGCGACTTGCCCGGTAAATTGCCAGTCGATAGCCAGAGGCGCGGCACGCCGCTGACGATGGCTCGCTCCGGTCCCGAGACAGATTGCCGGCTCGCCTTCATCAAACCCTCCAGAGTAGCAAATTTGAACAGGCGCCACCGATTAGCTACGTCCAAAGCCAACTCGCCCAGGGACGTTCATGTTTTCTCGACAGTTTGTCGGACGCCCGCAGTCTTTGGCCTAGACGACAGGCACACGCGATCGTGCCAGCGGACGGTCTGCAGAGCGTATCCACCAGCCTAACCGCACGATCTGCATCGACGTAACCCGCAGGATTCGATGCACCATGGATGAGAGCGGCCACTACACCGACCAAATCCAACATCCCTGAAAGTCTTCGAGCTCCAAGGCCGCGCCTGCTCGCGACGTGGCCACAGCGGCCCCTCCATCGCAAACCTGCTCTGGCCTCGCCATCGCGGCATCGCGCAAAGCGCGCGCCAGATGTTCGCATTTATCGAATTGCTTGCCGGTTTGACGCACGATGTTGCATGCCTCGTCACGTGCCTGCCGCGCCTGATCGGCTTCCGCGACTGCCGTCTGAATGTCTTTTTCGAGCTGTTGATCGTGATCATGCAGAGAGGTTATCTTTGCCTTCATACCGAGAAGAGCGCCGAGAGCGACGGTGTCTCCGATCATGGAATCATACAGGCCAGCTTCAAGCCGAAGACGCTTTCGCCGCCAAGCGCGGTGATTTTCGGCGGCGGTCTCCACCGCAGCGGCAGCGCTCTCAAGAGCCAGCTGTCGCGCCCGGAGAATATCTTGCTGACGCTGATGTCGCAGTTTCCGCAGCTCCAGGAGACGGGGTACGGCGTCCGAGATCATCCCACGCATGTTTCAAGGTCCTGGAGCGTGGCTTCGAACTCAATCAGCTCACTTGTCGATTGGCGCAGGAAGCGTTGTATTTCGTCCCTTCTGGCGATCGCCTCATCCGCGAGTGCGTCGGTTCCATTCTTGTATTCACCCACCCGAATCAAGAGTTCGACCTCCTGGTATTTCGCCATCAACTCCCGCAGTCTCCGCGCCATGCGTTCATGCTGCGGAGCCACGATCATGCTCATGACGCGGCTGACGCTCGCAAGAATGTCGATGGCAGGATAGTGGTTCGACATAGCCAGGGTACGCGAGAGCACAATGTGGCCATCAAGGATCGACCGCGTTTCGTCGGCGACGGGTTCAGTCATGTCATCTCCCTCGACAAGCACGGTGTAGAAGGCCGTGATCGACCCACGCGCATTGTTGCCCGCACGTTCCAAAAGCTGCGGCAGTGTCGCGAACACTGATGGCGGGAAACCATGCCGGGTCGGTGGCTCACCCGCTGCGAGGCCGATCTCCCTGTGCGCCCGCGCAAAACGCGTCAGCGAATCCATGAGAAGCAGCACGCGTTTGCCTTGATCGCGAAACCATTCAGCTATTCCCGTGGCCACATAGGCCGCCTTGGCACGCTCCATGGCGGGTCGGTCGGACGTCGCGATAACAAAAACTGCTTTGGTTCGTGATCCCGAGCCGAGCTGCGTGATGAACTCTTGCACCTCCCGTCCGCGCTCGCCGATCAGTGCTATCACCGCGACGTCAACCTCAGCGCCCCGTATGAGCATCGACAGCAGTGTACTTTTGCCTGCGCCTGCAGCCGCAAAGATACCGACGCGTTGCCCTTCCCCGCACGTCAGCAGGGCATCGATCGCCCGGACACCGACCGGAAGAACCTGATCTATGCTACGCCGGGTCAGCGGATCCGGTGCGCTGCCATGAACCGGCACGTGGGCCTCTGCGATCATGGGCCCATGAGTGGTTGCATCGAGTGGCCGGCCAAGGCCATCAAGTACCCGACCGAGTAAGTTCCAGCCCACCGGCACCAGCAGGGCCTCTCTCGTTGGAATCACTTCCGTGAGGGTAGAAAGTCCCCGCATTTCCCCGAGCGGCGTCAGAACGGCAACATCGCGCTGAACACCGACGACCTCGGCGGTCAGTTCACGGCTATTTTTGGGATCGCGGAGCTCGCACAAATCCCCGATACGCACCCCAGGAGCCGTCGCACGGATGATTGTTCCAACGACCTGAAGGACACGACCACGGACATTCATCGTTGGCGTTTGCTCAACCGCCCTGCTCGCGAGCCGGAAAAGCCGATCGATGCTTTCATGCGAACAACCCGCGGGATCTACCGCCGTTGACGGCTCGGCTGGCTCCGACATCACTTCGACGCCTCCAGGCTTTTGCGAAGACCACCTTCAATCAACGTGAGCTGGCTCTCGATCGTCGCGTCGACCAATCCGGCATCGGTCTCGAGAATACACCCGGCATCATTGATCCGCGGATCAGAAATAACTTCGACGACTGCGCGCGACGTGACCGCCGAGACTATTTCGTCGACCCGCCCGCGAACCGTCTCGACCAGCGACGGTGCCACTCGCAGCCGAACGACAGGGCTGTGGCCCACGACGCGCAGACCTTGCAGCGCGATCTGCACTGCGGCATCGCCTGGCACCGTCGTGTCGATGATCCGGCGGGCGATCTGCAGACCGAGGTCCACGATCCGTTCCTTGTTTTGCTCCATGACCCGCAGCGACGCTGCCGCGATTGCGGCTAAGCGTTGCTGAATTGTCACCTGCGCTTCCTTGAGCCCGGCTTCTCTGGCGGCCGCTTCAATCCTGCTTGCGGACGCGCGCGCTTCGTCAACAAGCGCCTCTGCATCGCGCTGCGCCTGGGTCAGGAGTTGCTCGGCCTGCAGGAGTGCCTGCGCGCTTGCCGCCGGCAAGATTTGCCCTGGTCCGAGAACACTGATCGTCTCGGACGTTAATCGAACCAGCGCGACCATAAGGCCATCCTGTTGCGGACCAACCGCCGCATCGCATGAAAGGCGTCCTCTCCAGCACTGTCGTTACGACAGGCGTTGGCCACCAAGGTCCAGATCGAGCCAGGGCTGCGCAATCTCAGTCGTACCTGCAGTGCATCCGGGATGCAGCCCATTGCGAGGCCGAACATTACAGCTCCGCAGTGGAGCAATTCAGCAGGCCCGTTCGGCAGCTCGGAAGCGCCGATAGCCGACATCAGGGCGGCGGTCGGTCGTGGCAGCAGCGCGGCTTGGAAAGCGAACGCGAAGGCGTCTTCTCCGAGGACGGAACGTGCTGCAACGACATCAGCGCTGCGAAGCTGACTGACAAGACTGGGCGCGCCGGTCCACGCCGCGGCAAGGCACATGAGCCGTACGGCGTCCGAAACCGGCAAAAATGCGAGCCGGGTCCGCGGCGCTTGGCCAGCGGAGATGATGACCGACGCCTCCCTATCTTGATCGCGAAGCAGCTGACTTCCAAGTCTCATACGGATGAACGAATCTGTCCGTGCAGACTCCCGCGGCAGCCATTCGGGCCAATCCTTGACTATAGCGTCATCGAAGTCGGCCGCCGGATCGGCGATGCAGCGCATCATCCCTCCCGCCCACGGCCTGTGAAGCCAGTTATCCGAAATTTCTACCGATCCTGTCGCGATCATCGCGGGATTGCTCGCTTGCATTGATCTATGGCGCGGCAGGATTTGTTATGTGGCTCACTCGCTTGCGCCACGCCAGAAAGGCAAACACTGCATTGCAGATTAGCGATATCACCAGCCCAATCACGAGTCCGACCAGGAGATAGAGCGGAGCGCTGGCCTCGGCGGCGACGGGAGGCGCATCAAGTGCCGGCAAGCCGCTATCGCTTTGAGTTGCCTCGACGAGCGTAACCGAGACCCCGTCGTAAGATACGCCCTTCAAGCTATTTGCGACCAACTCCTTGATCTTCGGTACGATCTGGTCAACGGCAGTACCAGCCTTATAGCGGACCAACACCGCAGCAGTTGAGGGAGCAGGTGGGACGCGATCGTCGATCGTATTTTCGGGCAGGACGGCATGGACGCGGGCACTGAATACGCCATCGATCCTGGAGAGCGTCTCCGACAATTCCTGCGTCGTGCCATGGATAAATCGCACACGCTCCTCCATTGGCGATGACAACATACCCTCTTTCTTGAAGAGAGCGCCCAAGTCGGCAAGCCGATCGCGAGGCAATCCGGCGCGATCCAGTATACTCATGGCACGCGGCACGTCTTTCGTCGAAAGAATCAGGGAGGCTGCCCCGTTATGCTCGGCCACGCGCTCGGCATCAATGCCGTGCCGCATCAGCAACGCGAGCATTTCGTTGGCGTCATGTGCCGGAAGATTGCGATAAAGCTCGATCTTTGGTCCGCAGCCCATCAAGGCGAACGTCGCCAAAAGAATCAACCCGCGCTTCAACGCCAACATCACGCTCGCATAACGGTTGTTCACTGGCTCTTCAGGAGAGTATCAAGGCTTTGCACGGCCTTCCCAACCACTTTCGACGCGATATCGTATTGCAGCATCATCGCTGACAGGGTGGATTGCGCGTTCAGCCACTCAGTCGAACTGAACCCGCCGGAAGCAAATCTTTCCGCGACCCCGGCCGCGACGTTCGCGGCATCGCCGAAAGAGGCGCTTAGTTTGTCCATTCCACTAAGGATATCGTCAGCGACCCGGACGCGACCAATCAGCCCCTCGTCCGCCAGGGCAAGGCTAGCGCCCCCTGCAAGATCATTATTCGCTGATGACGGCACCGGCCGATCGAGTGCCGCACGAAAGGCCTCGACCGAGTCACTCGGCGCCCTTGACGCCGCCGGCCGCCCGCGCGCCGGCGACACGGCCTCAAGTAGCGCCACGACCCCATTCACACCGCTCATTGACTGAACCTCCTGCATGCACTTTCGCTGCACCACCTAACGCCGCAACAAGTCCATCGAGCGCCAGATCGTCGCGAGGAAGACGCCGAAGCACAGCATCCCGCTCGCTCAAGCGGCCAACAACCCCAAGCGCCAGCGCCTGAAATGCCATGCCATAGGGATCATTCGCACAGGCAAGAGGATCGAGGCGCGCCAGCGCGGCCTCAACGTCGTTTGCCGCCAGGTCGACGAGCACGCGAGCCATGACGGCCTCCCTACAGCCCGGGGCGATAACATCGATTCCCCTCGCAATCCGCCTCGCGCGCTCCACGTCGTTTTTAACGCAGGCCAGAAACGCAACCTCGGTCAGGCACCGCAGGAGGCGGCGTCGACTTTCCGGCGTGGCAAACGGGACCAAATCAGACATATCGACGAATAGTCCCTATACCGCTTTAAACCAGCCTCATCCGCTAGAATGCAATGGGGCCCTCACCGGAGAGTTGCACTTCCTGCGGGCTGCTTTGGCTACACTTCTGATGCGGCTGAGCTCGTGATAAGCATCCGGATGAAGCTCTGTTTTGCAGCATTTCGTCGCTCACGATTGACTGTGTGAGTGGTTCTAGTCCGCGGCACGACCGAGTGGAAATACCGTCCGCAGATGGAAGCATAGGGAATGTATATGGAACGCAACTCCGGGCCAAACGGAAGGCCGCGCAAGCAAGGAGTAAGGCGAAGGACAGGGCGGACAACGCCGACTGACCACCTGCTCGCAAATGTCGCGTTCGATCGGTTGCCTCATTTATTTTGCTCCCGGCTTGGTTGAGGAGGAGGCCGGGTGCGGAGATGGCCAGGGTTTCGGGGCGCCCGGCCTCCTCCGTTGGGCGCCTGGCACGTCATTGGGGTGTTGTGGCCTCATACCCCGGAAGCGTTGCCTCCGTAGGAACGAACAGTAACGCGTTCGCTTGCTCGCTGCGCCAGGATTTGAGCCGACGTTGAAGCGTTCGAGGAAGCTTGTTCGGATAGGCTCCAGGATATTCGACCTGCAACCGGGAGAGCAGTTCGCCGCCAGTCCGCCAGGCGTCGACTTCAAACCATTCTCGCAAACCTGGCATGCCCTGATGAGCGGGTCGGGAGGCGCCGGCCTGTCTTCGCTTTCACGACTGGCCGATCCCGTCGGTCGCATAGCTCCGTCATTCCAGGGGGTTCGTAGACTTGCCAGAAAGAGATCGATCGATTTCGATGCCGCAACAGGGTTGACGATTGGCTGGGTATCCCGAGCGCCGCGAGGCGTTCCTGCGCGCCGCGGATATCGCGCAACAACGCGACCGGGTCGAGAGCGGCATAGTTCCTGCGCAGCCACAAGATTGACCTCGCGGCTCGCAAGTCCTGGTGAGAGAGCAACGACCGAACTTTACGGCCAAAGCCGCCGATGTCGTGGCCTTTACGTCGCCCCGCCAGCGAAGGCTATTGTGCTATGCGTGGACGAGAAGCCCTCGATCCAGGCCTTGGAGCGAGCGCAAGCTATCTGAAGTTGCCCAATGGCCGCTCCCTGACCGGCCAGAGCCACGATTACAAGCGGCATGGCACGACAACATTTGTTCGCGGCGCTCGAAGTCGCCACCGGAAAGATCATCGCTACCCATTGAAAACGCCGTCGCCGTGTCGAGTTTCTCGTTTTCATGAACAGCGTCATCTCAGCCTTTCCAGGCCGAAAGCTTCACGTCGTCCTCGACAACCTCAACACTCACAAGAAGAATGAGGATTGGCTCAAGGCCCATCCCAATGTGCAATGAGCTATGGCGGAATCTGGGTGATGACGGTGTGAGGAAGGCGGCGTATCGAGGCGGGTGACGAGCCTGCCAGAACCTCTTGAGGAGAGCGATACG
>NZ_FMAE01000038.1 GCF_900094575.1 Bradyrhizobium yuanmingense
CAGGCCAGGACGCTGATATTGCCGCAGCGCCAGCCCTTTTGGAACTCGCGCCACCCATGTCTGCCCTCATTGGCGACAAAGGGTACGACGGCGATGGCTTTCGAGCCGAAATCGTCGATCGTGGTGCCAAGCCCGTCATTCCAAACAAATCCAACAGGGTCACTCTCCACAGCTTCAGCAAACGCGCCTACAAGGGGCGCAACGTCATCGAGCGCTGTTTCTGCCGCCTCAAGGATTTCAGGCGTGTCGCAACTCGCTACGACAAACTAGCCACGAACTTCTTGGCTGCCGTCCATCTCGCCGCCATCGTTGCCTATTGGATCAATTGAGTCCGAGCCCTAATCCCTTCGGTAATAGAGAGGACACCTCGTGCCCCACGCTGAATACAAGGTTTATGGCTCGGTACCCGAGAAACGCGCTGCCACGGTCTTTGCTCCCAAGGTAGAGATGCGCATCAAGCGAAATACCTTTCACGTCGGGCATCGCATTCCTCCTCGCTCTTGAAGTGTTTAGGCGCAATCGAACATTCAGCTAACTCATCTCACCCAGACTACTCGGTTGTTGAGCATCCTGAAGAGACTGTGATGTGCAACTTCCAGTGCGGCTCGGTGATCCGTCGGCTCATAGATCCAGTGATCGCGATCGTCTTGCCCCCGACGCGTCCAGTTCTGCGCGTTGCACTTCGATTCTGTACTGCAGAATGAGCTTGACGATTGTGCGTTCCTTCCGGCGAAGCGTGCTCACCGAGGATGACGATAACTCGATAGGCCTCTCTATCTGTCGTCTGCGATCGATGCCAAGCGCCTCATTGGGTGTTATAAGACTCGCTCGGCTGCAGATGCCGAGTTGGAGTACGAGAGAAGGCCTTCGACAACTTTCGCCGCTTCTTCTGTTGCCTTCCCGCTTGTTTGATTGGCGACGCGGAGTGTCGAGAGTCCGACATGATCAAGCGGGAGATAAACGGATGAGGAGCTCGCATGGCTATCAAAGCTGTGTGTGGCTCGAAAGTCTTGATAAGTCGAAGCGCTATCGCTGTGCATGGCCCGAAAAGCATGCTAGCGGATACCCAGGTCGCGCGAAAAGGTCGTAACAGCTCCAGCAACTCTGCAAGAGTCGCGTGAGTTTGCGTTCGTATCAGAGTCTCGGCGCGCGGATTGCACAGAGTGGATACTCCAATTCGCAAGGCTCGGAGAGCTTTATGCGTTCTGCGCCCTACTCCCGCGGCCAGCCTCGAACAGCTCAGTACGTGCGCCTGTGCGGAACCGGCATTGCCTCGCGTGCAGTTCACGCCCATCTTCCGGAGGAAACTCGGTCGTGAATTGTCGGGCTCAACAAGGTGGCCCAATGTCGCGATGCCAATTCAACACTCCGACGATAACGCCTGAGCGCCGGACGCGTGTCCACGACGTGAAATCGTTATCGAGTTGGTTTTCGCGGCGAGTTGCGCGGCCACTACGCACAGCCGTTGGGCATTGCAGCGGGACACAGCAGATCGAACAGGGCTAATTGACATAGTGGATGTCGCAAGACCTTGCGCCACCACACTGATCGAGGAAGCAAAATTATGGGACGTCTCAGCGAAAAGGTCATTCTGGTGACCGGCGGGGCTCGAGGGATGGGGGCCGCTCATGCGCGCCTGCTGGTAGCGGAGGGAGCTAAAGTCGTGATCACCGATATTCTTCGTAAAGAAGGAGAGGCATTCGCGGCCGGCCTTGGCACATCCGCGATCTATGTGCGTCAAGACGTCGCTCAGCCAGAGGAATGGCGCCGAGCGATCGCGGCTGCGGAGAGCAACTTTGGCGCGCTGCATGGCCTCGTCAACAATGCGGGCATAGCCAGTATTGCTCCTATTGAGCAGTTTCCACTCGAGCAGTGGACGAAGACCCTTGCTGTCAACCTCACCGGTGTATTTTTGGGAATGCAGACTGCCCTGCCCGCCATGCGCCGCGCGGGCGGAGGCTCGATCGTCAACATCTCGTCGGTCGAGGGGCTGAGGGGTAGTGCAGGGCTTCACGCCTACGTTGCTTCCAAGTTCGGTGTGCGGGGCATAACCAAGTCCGCTGCTTTGGAGGCCGCTGCGTCTGGGGTTCGCATAAACTCAGTCCATCCGGGGTTAATCAACACTTGGATGACAAAGGACTTCGATTCTTCCAGTTTTCCCATTCCGCTTGGGCGGGCAGCCGAGCCGCCGGAAGTGTCGCAGGTAGTGTTGTTCCTGCTCAGTGACGCGTCCTCTTATCTTACGGGCTCCGAAATCGTCGTCGATGGCGGTCTGACGATCGGCGTCCCGTACAAGTGTCAGGCTCCCGAAAGCACCTTCTGACTACTGTCACATAAACGAGATCTGATCCTTTGCTCGCCCGGGCAAGCCCGCTGGTGTGGACAGCAAGACGCCGTGGTTCGTTGGTTCGAGCTTGGCGGCACTCTCCGGCGCGGCGTTCATGATCCCCGACGAGCATATGCGTGGCCGATCGCATTACCTTCTCGAGCGCTGAACCTTCCGGGTGGGGCGTTGGACGGTAGTTGGGACCCGGAAAGAGGGGTCGTCATCCGAGGTGATCCAGAGATGGAGGAACATTTCGAGTGCCTCTGGGATCTGTTCCGTTCGGTTCTACTGGCTGAAATACTCGGTCAGACGGCGATGGAAGCCGTCTATATCCTCCTCAGATTGAACGCGCCGTGCCCGAGGTATTCAATTGACCTATGATATCAGCAATCGCTAGCAGCCAAGGGTAGACTACGTGACGGCAAGGAAATTGAGATCCCAGGACCGGCGTTCCTACCCCAACATATTCTGAAACAGATTAGCCCAACCGAGCTTGGTGAACTGATGAATGAGTACCTGAGTTGAGGTGGGACGCTGTCTGACGTAGCGGACATCGGGCAACGGGCTGTGCCGTGCTTCTCCCGCGCGGTGACATTACCATCGACGTTGATGTCTAGAGAATAGCGCGCCCGGTGACCAGGTGGGGCTTTCCACTCCTGCCGCTGATGTCAACGGGCACCTTAGACGCACAATCGAAGCTGCCTAAATTGGGAAGCCTCGCGGATCGCGGCGATCTGCGCGCCAGGCAGGAGAATCGGCGCGGTCACGATCGGCGATATGGTGCTATTCAATACGCTTCTGCTTCAGCTCAATATGCTCTTTGAGACGGTCGCGAGGGCGATCTCTGACGTAGCGCGGTTGCGAGCCGACCTCATCCCTCTAGCTAGACTGTGGGCCGCACTAGAAGAGCGGCAAGCATCTCATGCTCACGATTTCAAGCCCTCCGCTGGCCAGCTCTCTTCCGAGAGCATTGGTCATGCCTACGACAACGGTCGCGGCGTTACTAACGTCTCGTTTAAGGCCGGGCGATCAGCAATACGGATGCATCGTCCCGGATGATCCAAGAGTGGCGAGACTGCTTGAGATTTTCCAACCCCCGAACGCTTTCCTTTCTCTCGATGGGAATCCGGGTCGGTTGATCTTCATTTTAAGCGCTGCCGTCCCCTCGAATGTCTTCCGGGTCCAGAACTTAACGGCCGCCAACCCCAGTGGCACACCCTCGATTGTAACTGCGAGGCTCGAATGAATCAGGATGCCGCAAACCGTGTGCGATCTGAGGCGGCCCGCCTTATCCCGTCCACCGTTTATGCTCTTGGTGATGCCGATCGCTTCTGCGGCGGCGCGATCACTTGTCAATTGGAAATGGCCGGCCAGAATGTCCGCTTCGCTGACCCGGTCATTAGAGAAGAAGCGGTAGGCGGCCTTGGTATTCGCCCAATCCTGGCAGACGAGCGGAATGCGTTGTCCCATGGGGCGTCCAATCTGCGTGAGCAGTTTGCGGAATTGTCGCCAAGCCGCTCGTCCCTAAACTCGCATCCACTACTCTCTCGATCAATCCAACATTCACCTTCCAAGGACCGCAAGCGGCCTTTTGCCGATCGATCCCTTAACGTCAGCCCCATAGAGCACCCCTTCGCGAATCAGGTGCTCAGCAAGGAATCACAAGTGATTCTTTCGATTCAAGATTTCGCCGATCAGCGGATCATCCCGAGTAGTCAAAGTTGTGGGTAATTCAAAGCCTCACCGGATGTTTACGCCCTGTTCGAAGCTGCCAACGTTGTTCTCAGGCGATCAACCCGATGGTCTCCGATGAAGGCCTGGGCGGTGCGTGTTGCCCACCGGCAAGGAAGCAAGCGTGCAAAGGTCGCGCTGGCCAGAAAGATGGCTGACGACCATCCATATCGATCAGCTTAACGTCGCGCTTCCGAGCGCGATCTCCGTCGTAAACGTCCACGACTTGGTTTCTGATCAGATGAGCCTATGCATCGTCCATTATTGCCTTTGCGCTATGAATGATATGTAATGCGCACGCCCGCAGTAGGATACGCGATCTTTCAATCGATCAGCCTGACCTGGACGGCTCTGTACTTCGAGCGCTGTTGATTGAAGCGAATTTCGAAAGTCACGCGCGTGACCGACACCAGATCAGACCCTGCGCAGTCGCGAAGGTCCGATATGTGCACGAACAAATCCTCCTGGTCGGCATCGTCAGGAGAATGAACCCCCAGCCCTTTTCAGCGTTGTACGATACCACCGTTCCAGTGCGCATCTCTGCTTCCAATATCTTGCGAGCTGAGATCGCCGCCTGCTGCTCCGGAGCTGCGGGTGCACTTTCCGCCGTTAACTCGTCTCGAACGCGGAACTCGTGGATTGGCCATCTGCTCTCCCGCTTAGGTGAGGCTGATGCTGTGCTACTTACCTGCCTTCTTGGTGCCGTCGTCCGACATGACGGCGACGAGCGCGAGCGAATGAGCGCCACCAGTTGAGAATCCTGATCTGATTCACCTCGCCTCACAGCAAACCGGCGGGGCGCACCAGGCGCTAGCCGCAACGAGCCCGCCCCTAACTCACCGCATCTGGAACATTCGGTGATGCTGCCCAGAACCGAGCAAGGGTCGTGCTGAATCGAGAATTGGAGGGTCTGCAGGCGCTTCGTGTGCGTCAAATTTGTTCGCCTTGGTCTGAAAACTGATGCTCGGCACTATCCGTCCCTGGTGGTCCCGCCGAACTTCGGACCAATGCAGGATGACGCTGGCGTGTCCGATACCGGGGTCACTGATACGTCGGGGTCCACAATTATTAAAGGCGTCGAACTGTCACTTTCTCTTTCGCACTACTTTCGGCGAAAGTTCGACCAGCCTCACTGATCAGCCTGGTCGCTGGGGAAAGGCAAACGGAGCAAGGGCGGAATCGTTCTTCGTTTTCCCGCTTAATTCTAAACGGCGTGTACGTGCCACACGCCGGATGATTTGCGCGCCGTCAGCCTATTTCACGCCTTGCGCCTCTTAACTTACCGAAGACCGATGGCTGTGCCTGAGACGATCCAACATCTTCCAGCCTTCGCCAAACAATTTCGAGCAGGATTGCTCCGCAAAATCCAGGTGGCACTTCAGTAGCTCAGAGGGAGTTTTAGAGTCCGCGAGAGTCTTCATGAAGGTGGCCTGATCGTGCAAAGAGGAAGCAGCCAGCTTTAGCGCGTCGCGGAGCGACGCGGCGAACAGGTTTGCTGTCGCTTCGATGGATTTTTGCCATTCCGGAACCGTAAATGAAATGCGCGATGCAGCTGCGGTGCTTTCTCCAGTATCATCCGTGGGGCCACCGGCTCCAGGGCGCGATGCCTCGGCCAGTTCGGGCCCTCCACGTGGTCGCCGTTCGCGTTTTCCGTCTTCGCCTAAGGTCTCTGGCATTGCATATCTCCCGAAAAGATTGCTAGGAGCTGGGTGGTTCGCTGCAGGTTTTCGAGCACCAGAGGTACCACAACCATCAACATGTTGTACCTGTCTTATCTGGTAGCGTTGGCTGCGAGGAAGAAGCGCGACATCCGTTGGGGCTTCCGTCCTCAGAACATTGGAACGGTGATCCAACAGCGCTAATGTGGTGTGATCAGGTTGTGTGCCCAGGCGGACTCGGCCACTTTCCGGCGCATATACGTTGGAGAGACCAATATCGAACTGCTTAGCGGCTGCCGCCGCTAGGCGCCGCATGAACCCTCTGTGCGTCCCCAATTCTGCTGTTTCAGGAGTCCATCGCTGAGCTCGAAATTCTCTGCGGTTGTGTAGTGACAAGCGGCGCGTTTGATCCGGTCTGAAGACGGAATATTGAGCTAAGTGACCTTGCCCCACGGGCTTAATCCAGTGTGAAGTTCGCTCTGGCCCACGACAAGAACAGAGCATGAAGCGCAGCCGCCTTTCGGAAGAGCAGATCATCGGGATTTTGAAGTAGCACGAGGCCGGCGTTTCGGTCGCCGGTCTGTGCCGCAAGTATGGCGTCAGCGACGCCAGCATCTACAAATGGAGGGCCAAGTTCGGCGGGATGGATGTCTCCGAGGCCAAGCGGCTGAGGACGCTGGAGGACGAGAACACGAAGCTGAAGCAGCTCCTCGCCGACACCATGCTGGACAACGCAGCCTTGAAGGACCTCCTGGGAAAGAACTCGTGGGAAAGAAATGGTGACGCCCGCGGCCCAGCGGAAAGCTGTCGCCCATCTCCTAGACGCCTTCGGGATGAGCGAACGGCAGGCGACCTAAAGCACATCGGCAGACGCGATAGCCGAAGCGGAGGCGGCTGTTCCGGCTCTACCGGGAAGAGAGGCTTCCGGTTCGTCGCCGTGGCGGCCGCAAGCGGGCGATCGGGACCCGGGCGCCGATGACGGTGCCGATGGCGCCGAACGACCTCTGGTCGCGGCGCCTACGCCAACGGCTATGAAGGAGCCCGTTGGCGCTCCTAGGCCAGCTATGCTGCGCAAGTGTCCCTCCACCGCTGCCGAGCAGCCGTGGGCACGTGCGTCGTCGCGTCGGTTGGAAGTCGCCGCTTGGTCAGTGCCGTGCCAGCGGCGCCTGGTCCGCGCGCAGCAACGTGGCGACAATTCCAACACCGCACCTCCGGCGCGACAGACCACCATGAACTCGTCGAGGCCGAGGCAGTCGAAAACGACCGGCACCGCGCGAACCGTAACTGCTCGGAGAACCGCTCGGAGGTGCGGTTGATCGGTAAGCGTTGTTCTCAGGCCACAGCTTTGAGGTCGTGACGGCAATAGGCCCACGCAAGCGGATCGACGTCGCCCAGCTTGCAGGTTTATGCCGCCCGCCGAACTATGCCGAACAGGGCAGCCTCATTCCATTCGGCATAGTCTTGCCGATGAGAGCGACTCGAGGAAGGCGAGTAGGCGGTCGTTCGGCTGGAGCGGGTTCGCTTGCCGCGCTCGCGCCGGTTAACGTAGTGGCGCAGCCCAGTTCTCGTCGTCGGATGCAATGTCACGAGCGGCGACTTGCCGAACTTGGTCAGCCGGACCGTCAGCACGCCGGCGTCGAGGTCAACGTCATCACGCTCCAGGCCATCGCCTCGGATATACGCATGCCTGCAGCCGGACAAGGTATGGTAGCTCCATCGGCGCAGCCCGTCCGCTGGCGCCAGAGCCAGCGCTGCCGTCAACAACGCATCGATCTCCGCGTCGCTAGAGACATAGGGCTTGGCGCGGTGGACGCCCGGGCTGATGTCGAGGGGCGACACCTTCGTTCTCGGATCGAAGTTAGCGACAGCGCGCGAACCCGCGCACGTCGCTCAATCGCAGCGCCCAGGATGCATGACGATCGGGCGGCAGCGTTGCCCATTTCCATTGCCAGCTTCTTGGTGATGATCCTGGCATTGCGCTTCTCCATGAAGGCGACGAACGTCGTCCATGACCAGTTGGCGAGCGGACACAAGCTTCGCGTGCTCATAATGGTCGATACCTTTTCGCGCTTCTCGCCGGCGCTGGCGCCGCGGTTCACCTTCCGCGGCACCGACGTCGTGGGAGGTGCTGGAAGGGGCCTGCAAGGAAGTGGGCTTACCGGCAACGATCCGCGTCCGATCAAGGCAGCGAGTTCGTGTCTCGCGATCTTGACCTCTGGCCTACCAGTGGGGCGTCACACTGAATTATAGCGGCCCGGCAAGACGACTGACACGGATATCGTAAACAAGCCCTATGTCGCAGAAGCCTTGCTTTGTCGGGATCGCGGCTTTGCCCGCCACCGGGACGTGAACCTCGTATACTCCTTCTCGGCGCATTCCACGCGTGCTCGTTCCTCGGCCCTCTTCGCGGGGATGTTGTATTCATAGGCCGATCTACGCTTGGCATGACTGCATTTCACTGATGAGTGAGCAGGGATTTCGCGCGATCATGAGCGCCGAATTCAGACGATCGTGAGCAGCCCGCTCCGGCCGAGGCGGTGATAGAGTCAGCGTTCTGGCTGCTCGTCAAGGGTGACGGTTTTGGCGTTGCGTTTTCGCATGCTTTCGCCGGCAAGCTGGAGGCGGTGAGCGTTATGGACGAGGCGATCTAGGACGGCGTCGGCTGTCTCCGATAACTTCGTGCCATGTGTCCACAGGGAGTTGGCGGGTTACGATGGTGGAGGCGCGGCCATGGCGGTCCTCGAGGACTTCCAGTAGATCGCGCCGCTCGGCGGCGGTGAGCACCGATAATCGTCCAAAATCAGAAGCTGGGCGCGGCCAAGGGTTTTGAGCAAGCGGGCATAGCGTCCATCGCCCCGCGCGAGCGCCAACGCTTCGAACAATCTTGGAACGCGATGATAGAGAACCGAGCGATTGTCGCGGCAGGCCTTGTGGCCGAGGGCACAGGCTAACCAACTTTTGCCCAATCCGGTCGCTCCGGTTAGGAGCAAATTCTCGTGCCGATCGATCCAGTTGCCACTGACGAGCTTGGCGAAGAGGGCCCGGTCGATACCCGCGGCGTGCGCAAATCGACGTCCTCCACGCAGGCATTCTGGCGGAGCGCGGCCAGCTTGAGGCGCGTGGTGAGCCGCCTGGTGTCGCGTTCCGCGGCTTCCCGGTCGACCAGCAGGCGGATGCGATCTTCGAACGGCAAGGCCTCGAGATCAGGCGATCGTCGCTGCTCCTCAAAGGCCTTGGCCATGCCGCTCAAGCCGAGCTCGATCAGGCGTTCGTGGGTGGGATGGTTGAGCATACAAGTCTCCTTGGCTTCAGTGGAAATAGTCCCGGCCGCGGATGTTGCCGTGGCGCAGGGGTTGGTGTTCGGAGGGTTCGTCGAGAAAGGTGCGATCCAGGCCGTTCTGGAGGATGGAGCGGATCGAGGCGACGGATCGCGCCTTGATCAGAATGCCGCGCCGACAGGCTGCGTCGACACGCTCGGCGCTGTAGCTTTTGACCAACGACAGAATGCCGAGGCAGGTGCGAAAGCCTTGCTCGGGATGCGCCCGGGTGGCGATCACGGCCTGGAAGAAGGCGGGCCCGATCCGCTCGCCGGCGGCGATCACACCGGCGGGCGTCCATTGGCCGTAGCGCAGATGGGCGCTGGGCATGTGGTCGGTGATGGTGGTGTGGCCGCGCCGGTTGGGCGCGCGAGCGTGGCTGGCGATCCTGCTGCCCTTGTGGAAGATCTCGACCGTCCTTCGTCAATGCGCGCATCGACGAGCTCACGGATGAGCCGATATGGCGTGGAATACCAGTGTCCATCGATCTCGATATGATAGTCGGGGCCGACCCGGCATCGCTTCCAGTGCGCGAAAGCGTAAGCCTGGTCCGGCAGCTCTATGAGCTTGGGGCTTGTCGAGTTCAGCGAACAGTTCGGCGCGGCTGGCGCCGAAGTCGCGCATCTGCCGGGCATTGAGTTCGACGACGAGCATTTTGATGGCTGCGTTTAGCTCCGCTAATGAAAAGAAGCGTTGGTTGCGTAGCCGCGCCAGAATCCATCTTTGGGCGACTTGCACCGCAACTCCGACTTTTGCCTTATCTTTTCGGCGCCGCGGCCAGGCTGCGAGAATGGCCGCGCTGTAATGGCCTTCCATCTCCGCATAGGTCGGTTGAGGCCGAGATCGTGGCGGTCGGATTGGTGACGGCGGCCTTGAGGTTGTCGCAGACCACGAATGTCGGCGCGCCGCTGAGGAAGGCGAAGAGGTTGATGTGGACCCAGACCCAGTCGGCGAGCCCCTCGCTTGGCAGGCCTCGGCGTAGGTACAGTTGGACGCACCCATCGCCGCGACGAACAGCTTCATCGACTGTACTTCCCCCCCACTTGAGGGGTCGATAACGTCGATGGTGTCGCCGGCGAAATCCACGAAAACCTTCTCGCCGCCCAGATGGGTCTGCCGCATCGAAGGCCGGGCTCGCCCCTTCCAGGCCTCGTAGGTCGTGCAGAACCATGTGTAGCCGAATCCATCGGGATGGGTGGCGCGATACTCATCCCACAGCAGCCGGGCGGGTCACGTTGCGCCGGCGCAGCTCCTTGTCGACATAGCCCCAGTCGGGAACGGACCGCTGTAAGCTCTGCGATGCAGGCCTCGGCGCAGGGAAAAGCAGCAGCTCCAGGTCTTCGTCAATCATTCCGGCCGGCAACGGCCAGTTCAGCCCGGCCGCCCGGCTCAGCGCACATAGCTGTGCGCAGCGCCGTTGCTGATGCCCAGGGTGTGCGCGATGGGTCGCTCCGGCAAGCCTTGAACATGTTTTAGGCGGAGAACCCCTTTGATCCGGCGCATCGACAATCTCTGGGTGGGCATCGGCCTTCGTTCACTGACGAGGCAGTTCCTAAGCCGGTTGAGTTGTCGGCCGAAGCGGGCTGAGCCGTTGAAAAGTTGCTCACGATCCCGCGAAACATGCAGCATGGCTGGTGGGTAATCCAGCGGGCGCAGTTCGACGCACGCGCGCCGCTCGCCACTGCACAACCGCAGAAAATTGCAAGCTAAGCAATGGCCTCCTGACCGCCGGAACCGAGAAGCCGACAGCGACGGTACATGCGGCGCAGACGCTAAAGCCGATCGAAATCGGTGTCTCCAACCTTTGTGCGCCGGCAAATGGCCAAGTCCGCCTGGGCACACGACGTGACTACACCCTTCATTGCATCGAGAGTCTTTGGGCGGCCACCCTTCTCGAGCTTCTTTCAAAACAATGCTGGGGCCCGCCGCGAAGCTGGTTGCGGTCGCGCATCTTCGGGCTGTCATGAGCCTGTCGGAACCGGCAGGCCTGTTCGATCGCAGCGCTGATGGAAAGATCTCCGCTATAGCTTCCTCCGGACGTGGCTCTCCGTGGTCGACTGCGCGATCTCGCCAACGAGCGGCGGCGCTTCGGATACCGCTGGCTATTCGTCTTGCTGCGTGAGGGCGAACCGTCGGGGATCAACCGGATCTGCGGACTTTATGGCAAGGAACGGCTCACCACGGGCAAGCGTGGAGCCCGCTGATGCAGGGGATTTAAGCAGCACTTTGGATACCGTTCGGGTGCGTTCATGTATAAGGCTTGTTAATGCGACCGATGCCATGGCCGCTGACCCTGATGGAGATCGCGGCGAGGTCTCATCTACGGGTCGCGCTTGTTGCGCCTAAAGCTCTTCGAGCTTGCTCGATGTCCAGCTCCGCCGGTGTCCATCATGCTGTCATTTGCCATCACAACGTAAGGTGGTCAAGATACGCTGAAGGGTCAGGCCGCGAGCTTAGGCCGATAGAACTCACCGGTCGTCATCATTGCCCAGATGATCCGAGCCAACTTGTTGGCGACAGCGACGGCAACAACCATGGGCCGACGCCGTTCAAGCAGGGCTTCGATACCGCCACCTCCGGCCCAGGACCGGGCCCTTGGATACCGAACAACGTTGCGTGTTCCGATGTCAAGCCAGTACCTGAGATCGGAATCGCCCTGTTTCGTAATCCGATCTAGCCGGTCCGTCCCGCCGGTGGAATTCCGCTTAGGCGTCAGGCCAAGCTAGGCCGCGAACTCCCGCGCGGAGCCGAACATGGTCGCGTCCAGCATCCGACGACACATCACCGAACGCCTCACCGGCCGAAGACGGCTCGACAGGGACCGCGCCACGACTGAAGTGGCAACACGGTTTGTTGAGCCCTAGCTCCACAAGTTCCAGCTCGAACAAATGCACGCCGCCTTTGCGCCCTCGCGCATTTTGTCCGAGAGGACCGCGATTGAGCCGGGCTTCATCTCAATCCTGAGCTTCTTCTTTTTGGGCCGTTTCGTGCGTCATAAGCTCAAGTTCGAAGGCGACGTCCACATAGATAACGCAGCTGCCGCGCGACCGGCTGTGGTGTCCTTACCCGTATGCTCGAGAGAAGAAAATTACTGCCTGTCCGACTTAAAAGCCCCTGATCGACTTGAAAGCCGGTAGTCCTGGTCCTCCGCTTGAATGAGCAAGGTGGGAGCGGAGGTCAGGGCGTGCGCCGCGACCTTCAACGTGATGGCAGCCGACCATTTCTGGCAGGGTGCCAGCCGGAAACTTAGAGCGTAAGATGGTAGGCGACTTTCTCTCACCCGGAGAGCAGCACAATGGAACCTCGCATCCAAATCCTCCGGGAGCTTATTGAAGATCAAATTGAAGTCGTCGCGGCGGCCATCTGCGAAGGCAACGGCGCTTTAGAAGCCGAGCTTCGTTTGGAATGGCTTACGCGCGAGCTGGTGAGCGGGCAGCGCGTTTTTACTGACCAGAGCATAGCCTGAACGGGCTTTAGAGGCTGCAGTCGGCCTCTCGCATGCCTCGGCCCTTCTCTCAAGCAACCGCGCTCAAACTAAGAGCCTTCTAGGCCAAATGAGCTGCTGCCGGTTTGATGGACACCAGGTTAAGCTAATCCCACCTTGCGCTCGAACTGAACCGGGCTGAGATAGCCGATGGTCGAGTGCCTGCGGATCGTGTTGTAAAATCTTTCGATGTAGTCGAACACATCGGCTCGTGCCTCGTCTCTGGTTCGGTAGATCTTGTTGGCGGTCCGTTCGGTCTTGAGCGACGAGAAGAAGCTCTCCATCGCTGCGTTGTCCCAGACGTTGCCGGAACGGCTCATGCTGCAGAGAATGCCGTGGTCGGCCATCAAACGCTGGAACTGCTCGCTGGTGTACTGACTGCCCTGGTCGGAGTGGTGCAACAGGGCGTCCGGCTTGCCGCGTCGCCAGACGGCCATCAGCAGGGCATCGGTTACCAACTGAGCTGTCATGGCGGCGCTCATCGACCAACCCACCACCCGGCGTGAGAACAGGTCGATCACCGCTGCGGCGTAGAGCCAGCCCTCGGCCGTCCAGAGATACGTAAAGTCGGCGATCCACTTCTGGTTCGGCCGCTCGGCGGCGAACTGCCGGTCAAGGAGGTTCGCCGGCCCGGTCTCGAGCTGTCGATCGCCGCTGTCCTTCGGCAAGCGCCGGCGTCGCGGCCGCGCCCGCAAGCCTTGCAGGCGCATCATCCGTTCGATTTGGTGCAGGCCACAGTCCGCCCCATCGGCGAGCAGATCACGCCACACCCGGCGCGCACCATAGGTGCGGTCGCTCGCCATGAAGCTGGCCTTCACCTTGCCGCCGAGCTCTTCGTCGCT
>NZ_FMAE01000030.1 GCF_900094575.1 Bradyrhizobium yuanmingense
CGCCGGGTGTGGCGTGATCTGCTCGCCGATGGGGCGGACTGTGGCCTGCACCAAATCGAACGGATGATGCGCCTGCAAGGCTTGCGGGCGCGGCCGCGACGCCGGCGCTTGCCGAAGGACAGCGGCGATCGACAGCTCGAGACCGGGCCGGCGAACCTCCTTGACCGGCAGTTCGCCGCCGAGCGGCCGAACCAGAAGTGGATCGCCGACTTTACGTATCTCTGGACGGCCGAGGGCTGGCTCTACGTCGCAGCGGTGATCGACCTGTTCTCACGCCGGGTGGTGGGTTGGTCGATGAGCGCCGCCATGCCGGCAGCAGCTCAATTCCATACTCCCTTGCCAAGACTGAGTAGACTCAGTCCACTACGATACGTTGTAACATCTGAAGCACTTACCTGTCGGTAAGCTGACGACGAAGCTGTCGCCAGGTGGCGACTATCGGATTGGGAAAGGCGGTGATGTTGCTCCTGAGGGCGCAGTAAGTTTGGGGCCCGTCTCATCTTCAAAATAAGTGGTCGTTTGTTAGAACGGATTGTAGCGACAAACCTCACTTATAACCCAAGAACCGGAGACGCAGCAGCAAAGCGCGTCGTGCGCTTGAGATCGTACTCGTCGAGCACAACGGCGACCCTGCAGCCCGATCATTGCCTCCCTCGCATCTCCGGCGTATAGGTGACGCCTTCGCCGAACTTCCATTCGAAATTGATGAAGTCCCCGCCGTCGGTGATGATGACCCGGGTCACAACGCCAAGCTTGGCGGCGACGCTGGTCGTATAGTGCCGCGCCGCTCGCACCGCTTCCTCTGCGCCGACAAAGCGACGGACATACTCATAGGAGCCGTCGATAAAAAATTGCGCGACCGAGAATTCGTCTCGCATCGTTGGCCTCACGCGGGCAGGTACTGCTCGGCCTTCCGGCGCAGGCCGGCCAGTTCGGCATCGCTGATCTCGCCGCCTCTGAGCAGCTCGGGCAGTCCGGTCTCAATGGATTCCTCGACCTCGGCGCGCTTGGCCTTGCGGCCCTCGCGATACCAAACGACGCGCTCCGGATCGCCAAGCCGAAACAGGACGCCCGTATGCCCGAGCCGCACGGCGCTATAGGTTTTGGTCACCCAGATGCCGATGTCCCCTGGATTGCGACGGATCATGTAGCCCGCGGGCTCGACGTGCGCCGCCGGCAGATCCTTTTCGTTGCGCCGCATGCGCGGGTTCGACAGGAAAGGACAGGCCTGCACCGCGTACTCGGCGCATTCCCAATGCGACGGCGGCTCCGAGATGTTGCGGTTGATCGCGCACATCGGCCCAATGGGGAACGCCTTGTAGACACCGAGCGGCTGGCCACAAATCCAGCAGAGCCTTCGATTGACCGCTTGCGCGAGCTTGCCCGACCGATGACACGGAAATCCGGCTCTCCGTCGATCCACGCGACGAACCAGGGGACATAGTAGCCGGTCGCCGAGACCGGCAGGCGCTTGATCCGATCAGGAGTCGGTATCGACCAGATCGTCTGATTGAGCCGCGTGTCCATCAGCGCCTCCTGCAGTGCCAGTATTGATGACGACCGATCCGGAAATAGCGGCGGCCATGCTCGCAGATGTCATGCCGCTTGTGCTCGCGGCCCCGTTCGGCCGTCTCCGTCGGCGCCTGGGCGGGCGTGTCGGTCCTGTCGACGACAATAAAAAGCGGCAGCCGGTCCGCCTTCGGCGTCGACTGTTGCGGCTCTTCGGCAGCAACGACAGGCGGCGCCGTCGCGTCGCGCTGGATAGCGGCGACCAGCATCAGCGACCAAAGCGCGGTCAATCCGGTGATGATCTTGAACGAGGTCAGCGCCATTTGACCGGCTCCAGCTTGCATGGGAGCTTGATGCTCCTCGGATCGTCCGGCCTGCCTGCGGTCGTGACCATGGCGGTGAAGCCGCAGACGTCGCAGGCAACGGTGTAGTAGCCGCAGCGCTTTGCCGGGTACGGCAAGGCGGCTTGGCAGAACGGCTTGGCGCCGCGCGTCACGTCGAGGTCGACCCCGTCGGGATAGGCGGGGTTCGGCGGCTGCGTCGCTTCGTTGCCGCGATCTATCCAGCACACATGGATCATGCGGCCTCCTCGTCCTCGCGCGCGTCACCGAACACGCGGCGATGAAACTCGGTCATCATCCGCATGACCTCGGCGGACTGTTTCGGGTTCTCCAGCTCGGCGTACTTTTCCAGGGCGGACTGCAGGACCCGCACGGCGCTCGCGATCTTCTCGACGATCTTCGGCTCAAGGTCCTTTTCGATCATCCGGACGCGGTGCTTGTGCTCCGGGCAGAGATCGTTGTTCTCGTTGTTGCCGACCAGCCAACCTTTCTCGGTGAACTTCCGGATCACGACCTCGGGCGGCAATTGCGTGTACTTGTTGCAGTTGACGGTCGCCGTCACGCCGCAGGCGGCACACACGATCCGGAACGCCTGCAGGCGCGGGTTGCTGATGTCGATGCGGGAGCGGTCGAACGTTCTCATTGGCGCAGCCACCAGAAGGTCGGAAACTGTTCGGGGTTCTTGCCCTGAGATCGCCAGCGCACGACGTCGCCGCGCCGATCCTCATGTGCGGCGTTGACGGCCTTGATCATCACCGCAGCGTCATCACGGGGGCGCGGTGTCCGGGCTGCTGTGACGTCAGATGCGCGCGCAGCGCATAGAACGGATCATCGAAGGCGACACCGGCGGGGTCCTCGAGCGTCTTGACCATGCGCTCGGCGAGCTTGGCGTCGCGGCTGTACAGCAGATAGTAGACCATGCCGAGCAGCGCGGGCTGTACAACCCGGCGCAGGTGCTTCACCTCCTCGACGGCGCGCACCATGTCGGGGTGCATCGCATAGGCTTCCTCGATGTGCGAGTTCTCGACCCGGTTGGCGGGCGAGCGATAGTCGACGATGGCGCCTCGCTGGTGTCGGATCAGCCATGCCAGCGCCGACGACGTTTCTTTGCGATGGTGCTCCAGTCCGTTCACCGCCATGGTGTCGGAGCCGGAGCGCGGTTTCTGGATGGTATCCATCGTCGCGAAGGACTCGCGGTCGACGCCGAAGACGAGGATCAGGAACACCCGGGCTTTCGCCATGATGATGCCCCACAGGCGATGCTGACCATTAAAGACGTCGCCGTTCTTGCCGAGCACCACGGTGGCGCCGTTGGTCTTCCATCGGTCATCGCAGAGCTGGCCCGAGATGTGCTTGACGTGCGGGTCCGAGATCGGCCGGTTGTTGCGGTTGTATTCGAGGATCTTCGTCGCCAGCGTATCGTCGACCCAGGCGCCGGCAACCCGGATGCCGTGGCCGATGTCGTGCGTCTGCAGCCCGAAATAGTTATCGAAGGTCAGATCGAGCGGCGGTCGCGCCGCCTTCTCGGCGTCGCGTGCATGGATCGCGACGGCCCCGGTCTGCTTTTGTCGAATAGTGCCGATTAATCCTCCTGACATTCGGCGAACTCCTCTAACCACTGTTGAGCGCTGGACAGCTTGGACTTCACGATTCCCACGCGATCCTTCCCCTTGATTACGCGGGCAACATCGCTGGGCAGAGGAAGGCTGGTCAGCGCGAGCAAGGCGCCGCGCAAGTCCTTCCAGATGGCGTTGTCGCGTCGCATCTTGGCGATGCGGTCCGGATTGCGGCCCTTGGCCGAAACGCTGACCTTGGCGTGGTTCTTCCGGCCTGCAATCGAAGTGTTGCGGCAGGTGATGACGTTGACGGCGGTCCGCACCGAAAGCTTGCCGCCTTCGACGGCTGCGATCTCCTCCGGCGTTCCCTTGTCGAGCACGATCCGCGCCCGGGTGATGCTGTCGTCGCTAATGCCGAGCTGCGACGCGGCATGAACGCAGGTGCTGTGTCCCTGATTGACCAGGCGCGCCGCCATCAGCGCGCGCTGCGAGGGGTTGAGCTGGCTATGCGGGAAATTCCGGTCGTTCATGCGGCGTCCCCCGCTACATCTCCGGCAGCGAGGCGAACATCGCGTCGACGGAATCGAGGTCGAGCAGGGTCCGCGTGTCGAACTTGTAGGCCTTGATCCGCTTGGCGTTGATCAGCTCATAGCATGGTGTGCGGGAACTTGCCGTAGCGGCACGCCTCCTTGATCGTCGCGCGGCGGCGGCCGCTCGCGGTCTCAACGGCTTCGATGTATTCCTTCTCACTCATTTCGGTCCTCACTTCCTCGCTCGTCTCCGCCCTGCGTTTGACGCGGCGAGCCGACGCGCGTGCCTTGTGGCAATCCTTGCAGATCAGCATCGCGCTTCGCCGCCGCGACTGCCTGTAGAACGCGCTCTCCGGTTTGCTCTTGCTGCAGCCTGGGCAGAACCTCGTCATGCCGGTGCCTCCAGCAATCCGAGCTGGTTGACGCGGTCGGACACGGTGCGGCCGTCATGGGTCAGCATGAGCGGCAGGAACACCGCGTCGAACGACAGGATGCCGGTCTCAATCGCCATGATCTGACCTTTGACCCAGTCGCGCAGAATCGAGTTAATCGCGATCTGGCCCTGCGTCAGCGCGCGCTCGCGGTGCTCCCTCTCGGTGCGCCCGCGAATGCGGTAGCTGTACGGATGCTCTTTCAGGTACAGCGCGGCCCAGCCGCTGGCGCGCAACTGCATCTAGCGCCCGCGATGACGGAACGCGAGCAAGAGCTCGTGCTTCTCGAAATCATCCATGAAGCCGATGCTGTCGCAGCCGACCCGGCGCAACACCTTGATGATCTCGTGGCGAGCCGCAACGCCGCTGGTCGCGTTCTCATAGGGCGTCGTCATGACGCGGACTCTCCGCTTTAATCTGTGGGGGACGGTGCTACCGGCCGTGCCCGGTCGTCGCACCGTCCGCCCTTCGCTCGCTCGTGACGGGCTGGCTTTCATCCAGACGAGTTTGCGAACCTCTAAGCTCATCGACCACGGCGCCAAGAATCGACGACGGCGCCGCCGTGCTGTCGCGGTGATTGCGGTCGCCATGTTGTCGATCTCGGCGCCGTACTGCAGTGCCAGCGAGAGAACGACCGCCGCATCGCGTGCGATTGCCTCGACCGCCTCGCCGGATTTGCCGCCGGTTATGAAGACCTCGCCCAGGGCGCCGTCGTCATAGAACCAGAGCGTCACCGCAAAGCGCCGACCGAAGCCGCCCCATTCGATCTCGAATGTTTCGGCCCTGCGGCGCTGCGGCAATGTCCGGCGCTCGCCCATCATGCTGCCGCCGCGACCTTCGGCTTGCGCGGGCCGCGCTTCTCCGCCTCCAGCGCGCCCGAGACCTGCCTGATGCAGCCGATCAGCTCGGCGGCCTGCGACCGCGTGGTGATGGCCGCCGTGATGTGCAGCTCCACCGTGCCCTCATTGGTCTTCAACTGGACGTCAGCGCCTTTCGGAATCTTCATTGCTCTCCTCCGCCAATTTTGTTTCGTATCTCGTCACCATCTCGACCACCCCGAGGACCTCGCGGTGCCCGACCTCGGCCGCGAGCTTGTCGGCGAGCTGCACGGCGATATCGAACTGGCTCAGCCCCATCTCGGCGACGATCTCGCCCGTCGAGAAGTTGACGACGCGATAGGTCATGCTGACCCCTTGGGTTTCGACGCCTGCAGTGCGAACTGCTCGGCGAACGTGCGCAGCTCCTTGTCGATCAGGTCCATCTTTCGCAGATCAGCCTCGGTCGGCTCCTCGTCGCCCGGATCGAGGATGTTCATCAGGCTGCCGAACAGGTGCTGGGCGCCAGCGAAGAAGGCGAGCTTGCATTCCTCGAGCTGCACCAGCGGCGCATCGGGATGCATGACCACGAGCCGATAGCCGATCCAACCGGCCTCAATCAGCTTGCCCGCGTCGGCCAGCTCTATCGACAAACGCTCCAGGTGGCTGCGATCAATTGTCATGGTCAGGAATCCAAATGCGGGTGCTCTTCTTTGATAAACGCGGCATGGACCCGCCTTGCGATCTCGGCGAAATCCTCGTCGACACCGGCCGAATGGTGGATGTGCGCGGCGCCGGTCAGCAGCGCGCTGATCATGATCACCGTCCGGCAATTGCAGCAGAGCGAGGTCGGCACCTCGCTGCATTCGACGACGGCCGAACGCAGGATGGTTGAGAACTCGCAGCCGATCCGGTCCTGCTCTTCATCTGAACACGGCATGGCGGTCATCCTCTCTTGGTCCGGCGGCGCCTCCGGTGGGGCGCGGGTCGTTCGCTCCTATCCTCACCGCGCGGCGGGTGTGTCATCACCGCCTCCGGCGGCTGAATCGGACCGAGGCCGAAGCGATCCAGCAGCTTGCGCACGCGATAGGCTTCGCCGAAGTGATCACCGGCATGACAGTGTGTCGTGTCGGTGCGGCAGACGTCGCCGCAGCAGATCGCCTGCGCAATTTCCAAATCGCTGGGTCGCTCGTTCTTCATTCAATGCTCGCGTGCTGCGGCTTGTCCGTTGCAGCAATTGTGCGACGCCGACGGCAGGAACTGCATGTCGGTGCCTTCGACCCGGCGCTCGTCGAGGTCGCGCTCGGTCTCGTGGAATTTCTGCAAGCCGTTCATCAGCGCGGCGCCAGTCTGGTCGAGCAGGCTTTTGATCGCCTCGCCCCGCCGCATCATGTTGTCGCGGTCGGCGTTCGCCATGGCGAGCTGACGGCGCAGGCTGTCATTCTCGAAATCGAGGATGGCCTTGTTGTGCTTCAAAGCCTCGTTCTCCGAACGCAATGATTCGATCTCGGTCTGCATGGACGAAATTTCGTTGGCGAGGTTCATAGTCGTCTGCTCCCTGTATTGAACGGTCACCGCTCTTGGCCATGGCGCAGGTCGTCATGATGATGGCGCCGAGCGTGCCGCCGCCCATGGCGCCGAGACTGAACTCGAACCAGAAAGTGCTGTTCATTCGCTCTCCCTTTGTCTCTTGGTTGTTTGAGCGATCCTCCGGCCCGGTGCTCCCCGATGGGGCTGGGGGGCTTTCAGGTAAGCAGCGGGCTTTCGGATCGAGCTGCTGGTCCGCTCGAACCCGCAGCGCTCGATTGGTCATCGGTCAGGCGGCGGAGCTTTGAGCGGATTCCTGCGGCAATGCGCGTGTTGGCAGGCCTTTTGGAATCAGCACGACGCGGCGCCGCCCGTCGCGACCAGTGAAGTGAATGCGCGTGTGACGGCTGCCCTGCGCGACGAAAATGCCGGAACCGCCACTGTCCCGAATGATCCTGATGGTCTCGCGCATCAGCTTTTGCATTGTCCTATTCGACCGGCGTCAGAGCCGTCCGGATCGCCTTCTCGTACTTGTCACAGGCATGGATCACTGCCGAGTGGGCGCGCTCGAACTCGTCGCCGATCTCGTGATAGTTCTTGCCGGTGACGACGTGGACGAAAGCCATAACCTTCTGGCGAATCTCGACCAGCGCGGGGCTTCGGTCGTCATTGATCAGGTCTGCGCGCTTGACGCCGTAGTGCTTGCCGCAGATGCCCATGGCGTCGCGAATTTGATTGCTCCAGGGGCGCGCGATCCGGAAGCGGCGGAATTCCTGCGCAGCGAGGATCAACAGATTGATCTCCGCCCTCGGGCCGTTCGGTCTGCGGCCGCCCCATCAGCGGGGGCGGTCGCGCCGCAGCAATTCAGTCGAGCGCAAGACAGGTGTCGTGAGGTCGATACTCTGCAGACTAACCGGCATTCCCATTCCCAGTGCCATTGCTTTACCTCCCCGTCGTTATGCGGCGTCCGACACCGCGTCGGCCGGCGCCTTCTGCTTCTGAGACCTCGATGCAACCTCGCTGGTATAGGCGTCGAGCGTCGCGAGCGCGGCCTGACCGATGGCGGGAGCGTTGCCGCGCAGCCGTTCGGCAAGACGCGGCGAGACGTCCTTGGGGGTCTCGCTCGCGACGACGAACCCGGCGTCTTCCATTTCATCGCGGCCGTACATGCCGCCGATGATGTCGGGGCAGTACATGCGCGCCCAGTCGCGGGACATGTTGTAGAAGAGCTGCAAATCCGGCTTCAGATCCCAGAGCGGTGACCCCTTGACCTTGCCGCTGTCGTTGCGCGTCGGCCGGAGCTTGCCGAGCGTGAACTGGTTCGGATCGGCATCCTTCGGCGGGAAGTAACGCGGCTCCCTCTCGCCCTTGAAGGTCGCAAACACCCGGCACCGCCGGTTGTCACCGTCGCCCTCATACTCGACGTTCAACCGCGAGGTGATCGGCGCCTGCGCTTCGATGAGCGCATGGAAGAACTGGGACTCGTAGGAGACCCGCTTCTCGCCCTTGTTCTCGACGATGTAGGTCCAGCTTGCCAGCGTCAGCGGCGAGATGCCCAGCTCGTGCGCCTTCATGCAGACGCCGAACATGCCGCCGACATTGCCCTGCAGCCACGGCGGGAGCATCGGGCCTGCGGTCGACAGCAGCTTGGCCTCGTCGATCAGGTCGCGCATGTTGCCGATGTTGGCGCCGCCACCGCCCTTGAACATCAGGACCTGTTCGGTGCGCTCGTTGACCACCTTCTCGGCGTTGCCTTCCGCCAAATCGCGCCGGGTGACGCGCTCCGGCTGCGGACGGTCGGACTCCATCGGGCGGTCGCCCGGAAACGATTGGTCACTCATCATGCCGCCTCACGCAGCTCGTACTTGACCCGGTCGTCGACCGATTTGGGCCACCACTCCGGCGCGTCGATGTATTCGGCGTCGGCGCGGTCATCGCCCGGACCAGGCCACACGCCGTTCTGCCAGCACTGCCAGAACATGCTGCAGGCGAGCTGATTGAGCTGGCTGCCGCGCGCGATGTCCTCGTCCTTCAATGTGACGGCGCGCACGCAATACGGCGGCTTGTTCTCGACAAACAGGATGGTGAACGATTGCACCCGCAGGCCGAGCGCGATGGCGCCTTCAATCACGAGGGCCGCCTGCCGGTAAGCCGCGATCAGCCATCGTGCGCTGCAGGTTGCGATAGAGAACCGGCGGGTGCGTTGTCTTGATCTCGGCATAGTCGCCGCTGGCGTTGGGAATCTCGTCGGGCCGCGCCTTCTTCCAAAAGCCGCGAGGGTCTTTCCAGATCAGCGAGCGTTCGGGGGCGCCGCCGAGCATCCCCGCCTGTACTTCTCGGTGGCACGGTGGGACCGCGAGGAGGAAATCAGGCGCGTCCACGCGGATACCTCCCTGTCATATGACGATCGTGCCGAAATGGTCGCGCTGCTTCGGGCGCGCGACCGCACCGAGGGGCGCCAAAAGGGCAAGACCAACTTGCGACGGGTCTATGTCGCGCGCTGTGGCGACCGTTTCAAAATTGGCGTGAGCAGCTTCCCACCGAGCAGGATCGAAAGCCTCAAGACCGGCACCTCGATCAGCGGGAAGATGGCAGCGGTGGGATGCGGCTCAAGCTGGGTCATGGCGCCACCTAATGAGCGGTGGCGCTGGTGCTTTGGAACCCGGAGTTCATGGCCGCAGCTCTCCAGAACGGTAGGTCCTTGACACCCTCGGCGGTCGCGAGCTGTGAAAGAATTTCTTGCTGGTCGGCCTCCAGTTCCCCTTAAATTTCACGGTTCGTCGCCTCGTTGATCCTGATCTTGACCGACGACCGAAGTTCTTTCGTCGGGATGCCGCGCTTTCGCCTCCTTGTAAACGTTGCTGATCGACTCCCGGATGTTGCGGCACCGTGCCATCGACGACCCGCGCTCGGAAGCGAGGTCGGCGTGATAGCCGTCGATCTTGGAAAGAATGTCTTGGACGAGCTGCGGGTCGAAGTCGTTCGTCTCGGCTGCTGACTTGGCCATTCTGTCTATCCTCTGCGGGCGAGCGCTTGACCGGCGGCACCTTCGGCCGCCTGGCCGTCATGAGCACGAGTCGATGGTCGCTTTTTGATCCTTTCCCGTGGTGCGGAAAACCAATTCCCGCCACGGTCCTTTATTTTCCATTCGTCACGGGCCATGTGGGTTCAAACAGCTTGTGAAGCGATCAGCGAGGGGTGCGTCTTGGAGCTTCGGTACGACGGCTCTTTTCCTCGCGTCGAAGTCGACGCGGTGTGGTACCCAAGATGGGAATGCCGTCATGCGCGTTTAACAAGGGGTGGCAGCGTCAGTCACGACCCGTCGGCTGAGCTCTTGAGATTGGACGAGGCCACAGCAGCTAACATCACGAACGTTGGCTCTGCCGCTCCTCGCCCCGGCTACCGCAGAAACGATCGCGTCATGGCTCAGATCGTCTGCCGACTATGAGCGACAATCGCACTGCGGCAACGGTCGCGCAGAATTATGCTGTGCACTGCTGCATTTGTTTGTAGGGCCTGCGGGCATCCATTAGGACTAGGGCGAAAGCAGCTTTGCGATTACCGCCGCGGTCAGCAGCGTAGCGTGACCATCGGGCGCAATGGCGTAAATGAGCGCGCGCCGGGTAAAGGCGGCGGGATCGCTCTCGATCTCGCGGGCGGCTTGCATCGCGGCGATGACGGTCGATCGCTTCTCGATGCGGTACTTGCCGCGCCCGAGGAAGATGGATGCGGTGAAATGATCCGCCCTGCGGATCGCCACGACCGCCCGGGTCTCGATCTCGTCAAATCTCACGGCCAACTCCGAGCGATACCGCCGCGACGGCGAGCGAGATGTATTTCGTGATCGGATGGTCGCCGTGCTCATAACCGGCCAATGCGCCGCGGGAGCAGCCGATCGCATCGGCGGCTTGTCGCTGTGAATAGCCGAAGCGCGCGCGCCAGTCGGTCAGTGATTGCGGCGTTGCGAAGGGCGTGGCTCCGGTCTCTGAATTCGTCATTCCCGGGTCTCCTCATTGGCAGGCCATCGCGGAATGCGGAGGGCCTCGACCCCGAAGGCCGGGAAGCTGACCGATCAGCGCCCGGCAATCGGCCGGGCGGTATTGGGCCAAATCGCCGGCGGAATGGCCCAGATTTAAGCCACTGGACGGTGGTTGGAAGACCCAAAGGATCGAATGCGAGCCTGAAAATGGCGGAAGATCAAAGGGTTACGGCGGCCCCTCAATCGCCCGTGGGGCCCTCACGAGGCCGCCCCGATCCCGGCGGGGCTTCCGCCGCCCCGGCGGCAATGCCGCACTCAGTAGGCGCCGACAGCGGCGGGCGCGGCCAACTACTGACGAGCAATCTTGGCGGGCGCCTGCTCATGGTCTCGGCAGAGCGCGTGCGGCAACTCTCGAAAGAGGGCTGGCGGATCGGCGCGCGCAGAAATCCGCCGCTGACAGCCGCGTCCACGACGCCAGGGCGCGCGAGATCGAGTTGCGCAACGCGGTGCGCGAAGGCCGCCTGATCGAGATCGACGAAGCGATGGCGATCGTCGAGCAGATCACTGGGCTTTTCCGAGCGGAGACCGCCGGGCTCCCCGCGCGCGTGACGCGCGATCTGCAATTCCGCAAGACAATTGAAACGGCGTTGAATGACATCCTCGGTCGCAGATATTGCCTCCGAAAGGGGACGTGCTGTGGCATCGGCTCGCGTTGCTGGCGAGGCCGTCGCGGCCGACGCCGCTTAGATAGTCATTGAGATTCTTGTCGGCTGTGGCGATGAGTGCCTTCAGTGATGCCTTTGTAAAAATTCTTGTCCTTGTTGTTGACTGCCTTGATGCGCGTGCCATCTATCGCCATTAACTCACGTCCAAAGAGATCGAGGCGTCGGCATAGGATCGTGAACTCGCGGAAAACCGATTTAAACGCCGCACGATTTTCGCTCCTAAAATCAGCAATGGTTTTGAAGTCCGGCTTGAGGGGTTCGTAGCAACCAGATAACCTCTATGTTCCGATGGCACTCGATTTCCAGCCTCCGGCTTGAACGAACACGATTGAGGTAGCTATAAATTTAGAGCTTCAGTAGATCACCGGGGTCGTAACCGGGCCGCCCTGTGACCTTCGCGTCTACCCGCGCAAGGCCTAAACTCCTGAGATCGAGCCCATCGACAAAGGCATCAATAAAGCGGACGGGATTCTCGACACCGACGTAGTCGGCAATCGCCTCTGGCAGAAGTAGCAGCTGCGAGCGATCGGAACCAGAAATGTGTGCCATGCGCGAATCTAACGGAGCGAGCCCGGCATTGAATCCGCCTCGCACACTTTTCACACGGTCTGCTAGTTTTAAGGTCATCAGGCGATGCGGGCCGAGGTTTTTGGGCGGGGCTGGAGCGGCGGCGGTCGCAGGACGACAAGGCGCGGATTGTCGAGGAGACGTTGGCGCCCGGCGCGAAGGTGACTGAGGTTGCGCGTCGCAACGGAGTAGCGACCAGCCTGGTGTTTACCTGGCGTCGACAAGCACGGACATCGGAACAAGTTGCACCATCTTTTACGCCGGTGCAGATCGCCGCCGTAGCGGCATCGGCTGAGGAAAAGCCGAATCTTTTGCCTGCGGTTGATGGCCGAGTTCGCTCCGTGGCAGCCGCGCGTACTGGATTGATAGAGATCGATCTCGGCAACCGACGGTGCATCCGGGTGAATGCGCACGTCGATCCGGAAGCGCTGGCGCGGGTCCTCGATGTGCTTGGACGCCGATGATTGCTATACCAGGGAATGTGCGAGTGTGGCTCGCGACAGGCTACACGGACATGCGCAGAGGCTTTCCGTCGCTGGCACTCCAAGTGCAGGAGGTGCTGCACAAAGACCCGCTCAGCGGTCATCTGTTCGTCTTCCGCGGTCGCCGCAGCGATCTTGTGAAGGCGATCTGGCACGATGGCCAGGGAGCCTGCTTGTTCACAAAAAGACTCGAGAGAGGAAAGTTCATCTGGCCATCGGTTGCCGGCGAATCGGTAACGATTTCGCCGGCGCAGTTGAGCTATTTGCTGTCCGGGATCGATTGGCGTAACCCTCAAGAAACCCATCGGCCGACACGGGTCGGATAGCCGCTTTTACGGTTTGAATCTGCTGCTTGATCTGATTCAATGGCTTCATGATATCGAAGCCGGACGATCTTCCATCGGATCGTTTAAGTGCCTACATGGCGCTGCTGGCCGAGCGTGAGGCGTTGCAGGTTGAACGCGATGTGGCCGTGGCGGATGCCGCCAAGGAGCGGGCGGCGCTGTCGGACAACGAGGCGCTGATCGCGCAGCTCGAGCTGCGGATCAAGAAGCTCAAACGCGAACTGCACGGGCAGCGCTCCGAGCGCACGGCGCGGCTGATCGAGCAGCTGGAATTGGAGCTCGAAGAACTCGTTACCACGGCGACCGAGGATGAGCTTGCCGCGCAGGCCGCAGCGACGAAGACGCAGAACGTCCGCCCCTTCATGCGCAAGCGGCCGGTTCGCAAGCCATGGCCGGAAGACATCGAACGCGAGCGCGTCGTCATTGAGGCTCCAACGACCTGTGCCTGCTGCGGTGGATCGCGGCTGGCGAAGATCGGTGAGGATGTGACCAAGACTCTGGAGGAGATCCCGCGCCGCTTCAAGCTGATCGAGACGGTACGCGAGAAGTTCACCTGCCGCGATTGCGAGAAGATCAGCCAGCCGCCGGCGCCGTTCCACGCGACGCCGCGCGGCTTCATCGGTCCGCAATTGTTGGCGACGATCCTGTTCGACAAGTTCGGCATGCATATCCCGCTCAACCGCCAGAGTGTGCGCTTTAAGGCCGAGAGGATCGATCTGCCGTTGTCGACGCTGGCTGACCAGGTCGGCCACGAACCGTCGCCGTCATGCCGCTGTTCCAGCTGATAGAGCGTCATGTACTCGCAGCCGAGCGCCTTCATGGCGACGACACCACCATCCGCATCCTGGCGAAGGGCAAGTGCACGACCGGCCGGATCTGCACCTATCTATGGACGGTCCCCGCTTTGCAAGGCCATTTGCTTTGTTCGGCTAGCGGTCGTTTGCAGCTATCTATCCGGCTTTATGGCGATGCCACGAGCCTTGATGAGATCCGCGGATCGGCGCCCAATTACGTTGACGAGCTCTGAAGCTCGATAGGTCCAACGGGCTTAGCCCACCCCGGTCCGACCGGTTGCCATCACTCTGTTTTTGCCCTCGCAAACGGAACCGTGCACGACTTATGCTCGCGCGCGGTACTCTTCACCATTGGCCATGATCGCCCAAGCGATCCGGGCAGTTTTGTGAGCAAGCGCCACCGTCACGACGTTGAAGGGACGTCTGCCTAGCAACTCTATTATCCAGGTATTTGTGACCTGATGGATACGGACGCGATGAACGGCTGCTCTGGCGCCATGTATCAACAATTTGCGAATATATCCGTCGCCGCGCTTACTGATGCCACCCAAGCGCTCCTTACCCCCGGTTGAATGCTGCTTCGGTACTAATCCAAGCCAGGCGGCGAAATGCCTTGCGGAAGCGAAATGTTGTGGATGATCGACAGACGCCGCCAAGGCGGTGGCGGCAAATGGGCCAATGCCCGCCACCTTCATGAGACGGCGACAAACCTCGTTGTCTCTCGCGGTTGCGAGGATCATCTTCTCGTAGCTTTCAATATTTAGCTCAAGGTCGTTGATCTGATCGACAAGGATTGAGAGGGCGCGGCGTGCGCTTTGTGGAATGCGATCGTCAACGTCGACAAGTGCCATGAGCTCTCTCGCGTTTGCTTTTCCCTTTCCGGTCACAATCGCCAGCTCGCCCAAATGACCGCGCAGTGCATTTGTCGCGCCCGTGCGCTGTCGAGTAAGCAAATCACGTGTGCGATGTAGCATTAAAAGTCCCTGTTGTTCGGCGCTTTTTACGGGGACAAAACGCATGCCAGGCCGTTGGACGGCTTCCCAGCACGCTTCTGCATCAGCAGCATCGTGCTTATTTGTTTTCACATAGGCTCTTACGTAACGGGCCGGCGTAAGACGGGCTCTGTGTCCAAGCTTTATCAGTTCGCGAGCCCAATGATGAGCGCTGCCGCAAGCCTCAAGACCAACGAGGCAACTTGGAAGCCGTGAAAAGAAATCGAGAACCTTCCCGCGGGCGAGTTTTTTGCGGATAATTTCTCCATCCGCCGTAATCCAGTGGATTTGAAACCAGCTCTTCGAGATATCAAGCCCGATTGTCATCATAGCCATAGCTCGCTCTCCTTCTGGTGGCTCTTCGCAGCTTATCAGGGCGGGGACCGTCCATCTCATTATGTGCGGGTGCGGGATGACCGGCCCTACGGTGGGCCGGCGCCGCCAGCTGCGGTCTATTACGCCTCGAGCGATCGACGGGGCGAGCATCCCCAGAAGCATCTGGCCGCCTTCGCCGGCATCCTGCAAGCCGATTGTTATAGCGGCTTCGAGCCGTTGTTCGATCCGCAAAGGAAAGCGATGCCGATCACGCCGGCATTTTGCTTCGCCCATGCGCGGCGGGGGCTTCTTCGAGCTGGCCGACATCGAGAAAACCGCTCGGGACGGACAGAAAGGCAAACCGGTCTCCCCGATCGCGCTGGAGGCGGTCAGGCGTCTTGACGCCCTGTTCGAGATCGAGCGCGCTATCAGACGGGAAGCGTGCGATGTCGCCGATGGAGGCCAGTACACTCGATGCGACAACCGAACTCACGCCGGGGATCGTCATCAGCTTGAGAGCCCGTGGATCGTCCAGAGCCTGCTGGGCCACGACCTTGTCGATTTCCGCGAGTTGCTTCGTCACGCGTTCGAGTTCCACGATCAGACGCCGGAGCATTGCACGCTCCTCCGATGGAAGAGGCAGACTGTTCAGCCAATGCTGTCCGCGCTTGCCGAAGAGATAGCCTTTGTAGGGCGGGATGAGGTTAGCATGCAGGATGGCCTTCATGCGTCCTTTAATGCGGATGATCTGCGCCAAGACGCCAGCGCGCTCGGCCATCTGGCGCCGGCGGCTGTAGGTGTCCTCGTCAGCAACCCAGACCTCCGGCAAGAAGCCGGCAGCATGCAACTTTGCCAGGGTCCCAGCATCGACCTTGTCCGTTTTGACTCGCGCATAGGCAATCGCCCGAACGAGCCTCGGATTGGCGACCGCGACGCGCTTAACGTGCGGGCGCAGAATACGTTCGACCGCCGCGCTGTTGCCCGTCACCTCGATGACCACCTCATCTTCGAGGCTGAGTGTCTTGGCAAAGGCGACAAGCCGATCGTGGACGAGATCTACGCGGAGCTGTCGGATTATTGTTCCGTCCTCCAGGATCGCCACCTGGGCGAACGATCGGTGGATGTCCATGCCGACGATTTGCATGCTTGGTTCTCCTTTGTCTCAGGAGCCAGTGGCTTGCACGACATCTACGGATCCGCGCTCGCAGCGCAGCCGGGCAAGTCGTAGGGGGCGGCCAAGTAACAAAGCGAGCTCACAGCTCATGGTCATGGCGGCCTGCCACCGTTTCGTGCTCCAGCGCCCCTATCCCGGCTTCGACAGACTAATCCGGACGACCAGTCCTCTCCACCGGGTTTGAGCGCTGAAAACATCATGCCCTTTAACAATTGTGCTGAGCGCGCATTGAGAGGCATTGCTTTGGGAAGGCGCAACTGGACCTTTGCCGGCAGCCAGCGTGGTGCCGACCGTGCCGCCATCATGCTGACGATGATCGCAACCTGTCGCCTCAACGACGTCGATCCTAAAGCCTGGCTCGCCGACGTCCTCGCCCGGATCGCCGATCTTCCCGCACCTCGCCTGTACGAACTACTGCCCTGGGAATGGAAGCTCCAGCGCCAAGCCGATAAGCCAGCCGATCAGCAGGCCGCCTGACCTTCACCCAACCGATCATAGAGCTCACTGTGCCCGCGCGCATACGTCAATTAGGCGGTCTTCGTCGTATGCATACAATCGAAGCGGTGGCCGAGCGTCTTGAGGGAGCGCCGCGGCAGCTTCGCCGACGCTGGTCGGTCGAGTTCAAAGCGCAAATTGTGCAGAGACGCTGGAGCTCGGCTCGGACGAATCAGCGATCGCCCATCAAATTGGCATTCACCGTCGCGGGTGTTCGCCTGGTAACTCGGAGGGAGCGGCAGGATTGCGAAGTTGATTGCCCAGTCAACCGTCTCCCCCTGGTCGCCGTACCGTATGAACGTCATGTCGGCTATGGGGATCGTCGCCATCGGGCAATTCCGACATCGCTCTAGCTCGCTGGCGCCCGCGGATAGGCGCGACCCTCGTCCAGACTTATCCCGGTCAGCGATAGCTCGAACCCGCTTTGCAAGAGATCGTTCGATTCGAGCCCCAGCATCTCGTCATCCCAATGGCTGGCGTCGGTCAGCCGATCGTCGGAGATGACATAGGCGCGCTTCTGCTGATCGCTCCACCCACGCGCGACAACAACTGGCGCCTCGGCGATTTCGAGCAGTTTGCCCGCCGCCATGCCGACTAGGACCATGTCGTCATCCGGTGCGAGGATCGGTCGTCCAAGACAGCGACTAGCAAACCCTTTGACGCTGGCGCCGAGTTCCGCGCGGCCAACCACTTCTATTCTCTGCGCGCGTCAGGGCACGAGCGACAACTTTGACTGGTCGTAAGAGCTCCGCCTGGCGGGCAGAAGGCGACATCGCGCTTTCGGGCGAGCCCAATAAACCTTCGTATCCGTTCGTCAACCACACGTTCAGTTGAGCCGTCAATCGCGAATGGTTATATATGGACTGCGGTAGCGCTACTGCTGTCGCGGCCCTCCTTGGACGTTCCTCCCTTGACTTAGCCGCTTGTGAAGACGCAGGCGGCTTTCTTTTTGTGCACCCCCGACCGGTTGTCGTTCCTTGCGGCCTTCCGATCACCTGTGCCGGTGATATGAACCGAGCCAAGCGTTCGCGGCGCGAGCGCATGGATGAAAAGCTAACGGGCCTTACGGCGGGCGAACCCACATTCGCGTTTATATCACCGGCGGGTTTCTGCTTAGCATCGAACTGAAGACGCCCAAGGGTTGGAGCTCGAAGGCGCAGAAGGAACGTCATCCGAAGCTTCAAGGTCTCGGCTCACCGTGATCACGGCTGTCCCTCGTCAGATAATTTGGGACTGCGGCGATCAGCCGTCGCTACGCAAGGTGAGCATTCGAGATATGGATTCAACGGACTTCGCGTTCAGCGGATCGGCGGCGTCCTGCATGGGCTGGTGCGGGCCTGCGCGTTTCCGGGCAACGGTGCATTGTTCGAGGTCGGACCGACCGTCTCGCGGGCCAATGCGAAACTGCCGTTCAGTGCGGCGGACCCACCACCGTTCGGCGATCGCAGGTTGAGGTTATCTGCTCAAAAATGGACGCGCTCGGGAAGCGGCCCCTTGACCTTATCCGAAAT
>NZ_FMAE01000036.1 GCF_900094575.1 Bradyrhizobium yuanmingense
CAGCCGTATGGCCAAAGCTGCTGATCTCGTCGAGCAGGCGGTTCACGAGACGCTCGCCTACTATGCCTTTCCGGACATCCATTGGCGGAAGATTCGAACGAACAATCCGCTCGAGCGCATCATGAAGGAGATCCGGCGACGAACCCGTGTCGTCGGCGCCTTCCCCGACGGTCAATCCTGTCTCAACTTAGCGGCGGCCCGGCTGCGGCACATTGCCGGAACGGTGTGGTCGACCAAATGCTACATGAACATGCGACCGCTCTATCAGCCACAACTCTCTGAAACCGGAGCCGTCGCCTGATCAAAAGTGCGAAAGATTCTGGACAGTACCCGAGATCTCTGTCACACATGAGGAACGGAGTAGTATTTGATACCAATCAAAATCGAAGCGACGGTTAGCACAATTGTCCCGCTAAGTTGCATTAGGATCACGGCCGCGAAACGTGTTCTGTTCTGATCGTGTTTCAACCTAGTAGTCAATCTAAACAAATCCTTTGAAGAATCTGCCTCTCGGCGTGGCGCTCCGATTCAATGCGGGCGGCGGAGGTCGCGCGTGATAAAGGTAGCAAATGCGGCTACGTCTCTCACACGTTACAAAGCGGCAAGCGCGGCATTCCAGTGCAATACCGGCGATGCCCCGCTACGAGCAATCACTCGCTCGGGCCGTCTCGGCGGAGGTTTCCGCGGTTACTTTGCGTGAAGCAAGCCAAAAGTGAAGAATGTCATTTTTGCCTCGCTTTATGGCTGGCAGAGACGCTCAGCGTCTTCACGTCTGCCGGCAGGGCGTGCGGTGTGCTTCGTGCAAGCATACCTCGAGATTATCTTGCGTCTTGCCGCCAAGCAGCGACAGCACTGGCTCACGATCGAGTCCGGCACTTCGTGTCCCGTCTACGTCGACCAGCGGTCGCCGTATCAGGAGCGGATCCCCTACCATCAATGCGAGTGCGCTTGCCGCGTCGATAGAATCGGGATTGACTTCGCCTGACTTGATACGGGGCGCGGCTCGGTTGAACCAGGAGTTAACGGGCATATTGCGGAAGAAGCTGCGCAATTCGTCCGCGTGCCATGGCTGCTTCAAGATGTCTTGCACCACCACGTGGTGGCCGGCGGACTTGAGCGCTTGAATCTGACGCGCGTTATTGGCGCAGCCGGGCTTCTGATAAACGATGATTGTCGTCACGGCATACCTATGTATGGATGCTGAGCTGAATGTGTGGCAAGCCGCTGCCGCGAGCCCATTCGAAGTTCTTGCCGGTCAACTCCGATATCTGCGCACCAAGCGCCGTATCGCATTTGCAACACTCGCCGCTGGTCCGCCAGGTTTCGAGCCCGTCCGGCATATTCATTCTCCCGAAATCGCTCGGCCTGTGAGAGGAACAGCAAGTTCCGTTCCACAACTGGAGAGATCGGAATAGATCCCGTGATTCCGGCTTTTGGCGTTGATGTTTGTGGTTGTTTGTTTGTTTTCCGACAGCCGCGCAGATCCCGTCACATCCAAAATAACCAACGATCACGCGCCGGCTGGTTGGCCTTTGTAAGCATAATCAGAGGCTTAATGTATGGAGTCAGGCGCTGGCACGGCTGTTGCTAATGAGCTGCAGCAACACTGAGTGAGGGCTGAGTGCACGCCGACGCCGAAGGCGAGCGATGCGCTCCTTCCCTTGAACCCGTGTGCCCTCGCTTCTGTGAGAGAACCAAGCTCGCACAAGAAGCGCGTAACTTTTGGCAAATTGGTTGATGGAGAGCAACATGTCTTCACTAAGACAAATCGCGTTCTACGGCAAAGGCGGCATCGGCAAGTCCACCACTTCGCAGAACACGCTGGCGGCGCTAGCCGAGATGGGCCAGAAAATCCTGATTGTAGGGTGCGATCCGAAGGCGGACTCGACCCGCCTGATTCTGCACGCGAAGGCGCAAGACACGATTTTGAGCCTTGCCGCGAGCGCAGGCAGCGTGGAGGACCTAGAACTCGAGGACGTAATGAAGGTCGGCTACAAGGACATTCGTTGCGTGGAGTCCGGTGGTCCCGAGCCGGGTGTCGGCTGTGCCGGCCGCGGTGTCATCACCTCGATCAATTTTCTGGAAGAGAACGGCGCCTACGAGAACATCGACTATGTTTCGTACGACGTGCTTGGCGACGTCGTTTGCGGCGGCTTTGCGATGCCAATCCGCGAGAACAAGGCGCAGGAAATCTATATCGTGATGTCCGGTGAGATGATGGCGATGTATGCCGCGAACAACATTTCCAAGGGCATCCTGAAATACGCGAACTCTGGCGGAGTGCGGCTGGGCGGTCTGATCTGCAACGAGCGGCAGACCGACAAGGAGCTGGAACTGGCGGAAGCGTTGGCCAAGAAGCTAGGCACTCAGCTGATCTACTTCGTGCCACGCGACAACGTGGTGCAGCATGCCGAGTTGCGCCGCATGACGGTGCTAGAATATGCACCCGATTCCAAGCAGGCCGATCACTATCGCAATCTTGCGACCAAGGTTCACAATAATGGCGGCAAAGGCATCATCCCGACCCCGATCTCCATGGATGAGCTCGAGGACATGCTGATGGAGCATGGCATTATGAAGCCCGTGGACGAATCCATCATCGGCAAGACTGCCGCTGAACTCGCGGCCTCGTAAAGGTCGCGAGTCGCGGCCTTGTAAAGGCGCGCGACGGATGCCGGTCTCCCTCACGGCCCATGCCGGGAGGCCGGCAATCTGACGAGCGACCCTGATCAAAACCAGGATGCGGCACGCAAACCTGACCATTGTGGAGACCCGCAAAATTATGTCCGAAGCGCACTTCCTTCCGTCGCTGGCTGCTTGTGCCGTTGATATCAACAGCCAGATGCACAGGGGAATTGCAACCTACCGCATGCTCACCGGTGTGTCTCCTGCAGATGCCGATATTACCATTGACAGCAATCTCGATCGCCATGTCCTGGCGTCTATCCTGGCGGCTGCCACAATGGATGGTGGCTCCCTTACCGAGAAGGCGGGCCTGTCCGGCCTTGAACTGGTGGCCTTGCTGGAGCAGTACTTTCCCACGCTTGAGATTAAGCTCGCGAAGCAGCTTTCGGCCTTCAAGTGCGAAGAGGACGACGAGATCGCAATGCTGCGCGATCTCTTGCTCAAGCAACGATCGACGGAAGGGGATATCGGCCACTGGCTGGCTGCGATGATCGCGCGCCGCGCCATTGAGCCGGGCCATCTGTGGGAAGCTCTCGGCTTGCGCAATCGCGGCGAACTCTCTCGGCTGCTGAGCCGTCATTTCGCGCCGCTCGCCGCGCGCAATTTCAACAATATGCGCTGGAAGCGCTTCTTCTACCGCATGCTTTGTGAGAATGAAGGCCTCGTGATGTGCACAACACCCGTGTGCAATCAATGTCACGACTTCAACATCTGCTTCGGTGAAGAAAGCGGTGAGAGCCGGATGGCCGAGCGCCGGCCCGATTTTCTGTTGCAGGCGGCTCGGCCGGTGGTTGCCGGCCACCGGCCATCTGAAGTGCCACAAGGGGCCGCTATCGCCCAGTCATCCGAGAAGGCCTCGCCGGATTTGGTAAGCCGCGCGCGACGTTGAGAGCGCGGCTGATGCCGTTTCCATGCCAGCGAGTGACCATGTGTTCAAGGCCGCGGCGGCCCCCAAGTGCTCCGCAACAATCTCACATCCTGGCGAGCCGCAATTGCTAACGTTCCAACAGGCAATGCGTCCGCGTCATGACCTGTCGCATTTGCGACAATCATTTGCTCAAGAAGGTCGAGGGCGGAAGCGGTAGAGTCGTCAATGGGTTGGCCGGGACGGCAGGCTGGCATGCTGGTTGCTGAAGCGTAGGTAGGTCAAAGAATGAGGAGCTCTCGCGTGATCGCCGCCAGCACCGCCGCCAAATCGTCTTGGTCCGACCAGGTCCGCGCGAGGCCCACCGTGCTCAACGACACGACATTGCGCGACGGCGAGCAGGCACCTGGCGTTGCGTTCACCACAGAGGAAAAGCTGGGGATCGCGCAGGCGCTGGCGCGGGCCGGAGTCACGGAGATCGAGGCGGGAACGCCGGCGATGGGCAACGAGGAGATCGCCGCCATCCGCGCCATTGTCGAAGCAGATCCTCCGCTGACCACCATAGGCTGGTGCCGGATGCGGGAATCTGATGTCGACGCGGCGATCGAAGCAAAGGTGTCCATGATCAACATGTCGATCCCGACCTCCGATGTCCAGATCGCGGCCAAGCTAGGTGGTCATCGCGACATGGCGCTAGAACGGGTGAAGCGAGTGGTAGGCTATGCCTGTGAGCGCGGACTTGAGATCGCCGTCGGTGGTGAGGACTCCTCCCGCGCCGACATTGATTTTCTCATTAGACTGATGGCGACTGCAAAAGCCGCGGGCGCGCGTCTCTTTCGTATTGCAGATACGCTCAGTATGCTCGATCCCGACGCAACCTACGCGCTGGTCGGAAATTTGCGTGCGACTACTGATCTCGAACTCGAATTTCACGGTCACGATGATCTAGGACTCGCAACCGCGAACACGCTCTCCGCCATCAGGGCTGGCGCGAGCCACGCCTCAGTGACCGTCATCGGGCTGGGCGAGCGGGCCGGAAATGCACCGCTCGAGGAAATCGCGGTCGCACTCAAGCAGCTCTACGGGCGCGAGACCGGCATCATACTCCCGGAGCTCGAGAACGTCGCCACGGTGGTAGCAGCCGCGGCCGCACGTGCGATTCCTATGAACAAGGCGATCGTCGGACAGCATGTATTTACGCACGAATCCGGGATTCATGTCGCTGGCCTTTTGAAGGATCAGTGCACCTATCAATCGCTTGATCCCGCTTTGCTTGGCCGCTGCAACCGCTTTGTGTTCGGCAAGCATTCCGGACTTGCGGCGATCACCGCGTTACTCGATGAACTGCAGCTCGTCGCCAGCGACGATCAAGCCAGGCAGATCCTGTCGCAAGTCCGCAAATATGCCATCGAGCACAAGCTGCCGGTCGAGCGCGAAACCGTGGCGGCGATTCTGGCGCGACGTGTGCGGATGCTTGGCAACCTACCCCGCGTGAAAAGCCGTGTCCAGCAACGTTTGCGTCGACTCTTCGCAAACCGACGCGCTGCAAGGACAGTGTCCGATGTCGCTGATGGCGCGAGCGGCGTCCAGCTTTCGCACGTCAGATCCCCTTGCGCGATCTCACCTCCAGATCTTACTTCCCGTTCCGCCATACAAGCTGTGATCTCCTACCCAACGACGCGCCGTCCCCGGACCGCCAATCGGCATCTTCTCGCGCGGCTGATTTGCAGTCCGACGACCTCCTGACGAGCGTCAACCTAGATCGTGGTTTGGCCATTGATCCCGGATCTTCATCGGGACTGGCTTCGTCACCGGCGGACCTGCCGATCTGGGCAGCGAAGTTGAGACCGCCGCTTTCGGGACTCAGGCTGTGGCGATGCGGACCAGCTGTGCGAGGCAGGACGGCAGAAGTCAACAGGCGCCACCCCATCTCATTGACCGTCCAGAGCTAAGCCGAAGGAGAATTTTCGATGATCAGCTCACCCACGCCAGCCGGTATCCTGGATCGGCTCAGCAAGGCCTCGTCGGCAGAGGATTTTTTCTCGCTGCTTGGCGTCGATTACGACCCCAAGATCGTAAATGTCGCACGCCTTCACATCTTAAAGCGCATGGGACAATATTTTACCGAAGAGCAATTTACTGGCGCCGAAGAGCCGGAAATCAGAGCGAGGTGCAAGGCGATGCTGGAGCAAGCCTATGCAGATTTTGTGGCATCGTCACCGATCGATCAGCGAGTGTTCAAGGTTTTGAAGGATGCCGTCGCGGACCGTAAGAAGGCCGGGGCCTTTGTCCCGTCGAGCGAGTTGAAGTGATTTAGCGTTTCACTGTAAAGCGAATTACGACCGGCCGGCGCCGAGGCAATCCGATATTGGGGCCATCTCTTTGTGCTCAACTATCTGCAGCCATCACCGGAGCGGCGGCTGTCGTATTCCCGACCCATGTCTGGACTGGTCGTGTCGACGGTATCAGGGGTTGTTTGAATTGTGTCGCAGGCCATTACTTCCGACTGGCTTTCAATGGTCTTTGCAACTGGTACGACACTTGCTGTTGTCCTGCCAGCGGTGCCGACAGATGGCAGTCGACCGCGATGAGTTTGAAGGAGGACCTATGATGCTGTTTTTACTACCTGCTGAGACCTGCGCTACCATTTCGAGGCGCATAATCGCGTTAGCTCCCCTCGAAACCGGTTTTGACGCGATCAAAGCTCCGTAACGTCGGTGAGATGCTGGTCAATGGATAAGTCTTCGCTTCGCGTTACTCCTGCACTCCGTATGCACAACATCATCTGCATCAAATCGGTCGCCGATCCCGCTCAGATTTGTGCCCATCTCATGGCGGATGGGAACGGTGCCACGAAGAGCGCCAGGTTCGGCCCATACGGAGTGCTTTCGTTTGATGGCCGGGATGGATTGCGTGACAGAAGTGTTGCCAGGATCGCCCTCGTTTGCACCGCCAATGTGGAGTCGTTGGGCCGAACTGGGTCGCAGGTACTGCGCAGCGTACGAACTCGCCCACTCAGGCGCCGAAGCGATCGGTTAGAATCACCACAGCGCCCTGGCGAGCCGCGGTGGCGCTCGTCGAACCCGACGGGTAACGGTCGAGTTTGGAAGACCTCTGCAAATCCAGTCGGACGGGTGCGTCTATTGCGACGACCTGTGTTGTTGTGCGGCCGGTCCGAACACGCAGGCGGGGCAGAGCAGCCAGCCACTTGCTAACCGAAAGTGATCTTCAGTTGACGAAGCGAAAAAGCAACCCGTGGCGCCGGCGCCCCTATCGTTGAGGAGGAATTTGAAACTATGAGCAACGTCAGCAGAACGGCCATGCCAGCGGCTGCCGGCCGCGCAGCAGCCAAAAAAGAGCTGCCGGAGCGCTTTAAGTCGTACAAGCACGTCTGGGTCTTCGTCGAGCTTGAGCGTGGTCAGGTGCATCCCGTTTCCTGGGAGCTTATGGGTGCAGGGCGCGGCCTTGCCGACAGGCTAAAAGTGAATCTTGCCGCTGTGGTTATCGGTCCGGAGGGGCAGCACACACGTAACGCCGCGCTTGAAGCCTTTTGCTATGGCGCCGATCTGGCCTATCTCGTGAGCGACAATGTTTTGTCGGATTACCGTAACGAATCCTATACCAAGGCGCTAACCGAACTCGTCAACACGTACAAGCCCGAGATCCTGCTGTTGGGTGCGACGACGCTCGGTCGCGATCTCGCAGGTTCTGTGGCCACGACCCTGTCGACGGGGCTCACTGCCGACTGCACCGCGCTGGACGTGGACGCCGATGGTTCGCTTGCGGCGACGCGTCCGACCTTTGGCGGCTCGCTGCTCTGCACGATCTACACGCTAAATTATCGTCCGCAGATGGCCACCGTCCGCCCGCGGGTCATGCCGATGCCTGAGCGTGTCGACCGCGATGCCGCTCGTATCGTCGTTCATCCGCTCGGCCTTTTCGAAGACGATATCGTCACAAAAGTATTGTCATTTCTGCCCGACCGCGATGCACAAACGTCCAATCTGGCCTATGCCGATGTCGTGGTTGCGGGCGGCCTAGGGCTAGGATCGCCTGAGAACTTTCGGTTGGTGCGCGAGCTCGCAAATCTGCTTGGCGCCGAATATGGCTGCTCGCGTCCTCTCGTGCAAAAAGGGTGGGTTACGTCTGACCGGCAGATCGGCCAGACAGGCAAAACCATCCGGCCGAAGCTCTATATTGCCGCGGGCATTTCCGGTGCGATCCAGCACCGGGTTGGCGTCGAGGGCGCGGATCTGATCGTCGCTATCAATACTGACAAGAACGCTCCGATCTTCGACTTCGCCCATCTCGCGATCGTCAGTGATGCCATTCAATTGCTACCTACGCTGACGGCTGCATTCCGCGCGCGGCTTTTGCCAGAGTCGCGCGCCCGGATCGCGGTCTAGAGGAGATGAGGATGATTGAAGAGAAATTCGATGCGATCGTGGTCGGAGCCGGTATGGCCGGAAATGCGGCGGCATTGACGATGGCCAAACGCGGCATGAAGGTGCTGCAGCTCGAGCGGGGCGAATATCCCGGATCGAAGAATGTGCAGGGCGCCATCCTATATGCCGATATGATGGAAAAGCTGATCCCCGAGTTTCGAGAGGAGGCGCCGCTCGAACGCCACCTGATCGAACAGCGGTTCTGGATGATGGACGACCGCTCCCATGTCGGCATGCACTACCGTTCGGAGGACTTCAACGAGGAGCGGCCGAACCGCTATACGATCATACGCGCTCAGTTTGACAAATGGTTTTCTTCCAAGGTGCGTGAAGCTGGTGCGATCGTGCTGTGCGAGACCACCGTCACCGAGCTCGTACGGGACGATCGTGAAAGGATCGTCGGTGTTCGTACAGATCGCAGAGACGGCGAAATACATGCCGACGTCGTCGTCCTGGCCGAAGGGGTCAATGGCCTGCTCGGCACACGTGCAGGCCTACGCGCGCGCCCGACAGCCGACAACGTTGCGCTCGCGGTTAAGGAAATGCATTTCCTGCCTCGCGAGACTATCGAGGCGCGCTTCAATCTCAGGGGCGATGAAGGCGTCGTGATCGAGGCGGCCGGCACCATTTCTCGTGGCATGACCGGGATGGGTTTCATCTACGCCAATAAAGAGTGCATTTCGCTTGGCATCGGTTGTCTTGTCGCCGACTTCCAGCGCACTGGCCAAACGCCGTACGGACTGCTCGATCAATTCAAGAGGCATCCCTCTGTGGCGCCCCTGTTAGCAGGGTCCGAAGTCAAGGAATATTCGGCGCATCTCATCCCCGAAGGCGGTTACAAGTCGATCCCGCAGCTTTTTGGGGAAGGCTGGGTCGTAGTGGGCGATGCAGCCCAACTAAACAATGCCATTCATCGTGAGGGCTCCAATCTCGCGATGACCTCCGGCCGTATCGCCGCGGAAGCGATCGGTCTGGTTAAATCACGCGGCGAACCGATGAGTGCAACAAATCTGTCAATTTACAAGAAGATGCTGGACGATTCGTTCGTCATCAAAGATCTGAAGAAGTACAAGGATTTGCCGCCCCTAATGCATACTCACTCCCAGAACTTCTTTCTCACCTATCCGCAGCTCATCTCCAAGGCGATGCAGAACTTTGTGCGCGTCGATGGTACGCCCAAGGCTGAAAAGGAGAAAGCTAGCCTGAAATCCTTTGTCAAGGCGCGGTCATGGTCAGGTCTGTTTGGGGATGCTTGTCGTCTTGCGCGGGCTTGGCGCTGACCGCAACAGTGTGAAGTCCAACAATGGAAGGCTAAAGCATGAGTTCCGAACCCGCGGTGCGCGTCGAAGACAAGCTGTATTACAACCGCTATCTTGTCGACGTCGGAAACCCTCACGTCAAGGTCCGTGCGCACACAACGCCATCGCCGCAGCTACTTTCACTTTTGAAAGTCTGCCCCGCGCGGTGCTACGAGCTCAACGACGGCGGCCAGGTCGAGGTAGCGGTGGACGGCTGCATCGAGTGCGGTACCTGTCGCGTTATCGCTGAGCCGACCGGGGACATCCAATGGAGCCATCCGCGCGGCGGGTATGGTGTGCTGTTCAAGTTTGGGTGATGGTGAACGAAGGCTGCCGGGCGACCGAGGCGAGGCGTGGGAACTCATCCTATCCGTGGCGCATTGCGTGTCATATGCGGGACGGCGGGAATTCGACCACGACGCTCTTCATGAGGACGCTGCGCAACATGACTTGCCGACGTGACCCGTCGTGCAGCTCGTACGAGAGCCGCAAAGGCCTCGTTGTGGTGCCACTGCGTGGCGCCCCAACTGCGTTGATCGAATGGCAGAGTAGAAATCAGCCTCTCGCCTGAGCGGGGGCGGACCCAGCGGCCTCGATAGCGACCGCCACTGACTGCGTGATCGCAGCAAAACGCACGGCGGTGTGTATCTCTCTGGAATCAACGCCCGCGGCCCTCAGTGTCTTCTCATGGGCATCAATGCAGACACCGCAACCATTTATGACGGACACAGCAAGCGACCACAGCTCGAAATCTGTCTTGTCCACCCCGTGATTGCCGATCACGTCCATACGTAGCCGTGGCGGCATCGCCTTGTATTCCGGGTCGGAAACAAGGTGAGCGAAGCGGTAGTAGACGTTGTTCATCGCCTCCACAGTGGCGGCGGCTTTCGCTGCGGCGATCTCTACAGAGGTCATCACGGCGCCAGCAGCAGCCCGTATTTTCTCTGCAGCGAAAACGTCTCATCGGTCACCACGGAGATCACGTTAAGCCGGACATCCTTCGCGAAATCGGGAATCCTTATTTGTTCGATCCACGACATGCTGGCTCAAGCAACTTTCAAGGTTTCGCCGCCGATTTCGCGGTTGCAGGGACAGAGCTCGCCGGTTTGCAGCGCGTCCAGAACGCGGAGCGTGTCCTTAGGACTGCGCCCCACGCTGAGATTGGTCGCATAAACGTGCTGGATCGTATTTTGGGGGTCAACAATGAAGGTGCAACGATAGGCGACCCCTTCGGGTGAACGCACGCCAAGGCCATCGACGAGCGTTCCCTTTGTATCGGCAAACTGCCAGATTGGTAGATTGTGCAGGTCGACATGCGAACGCCGCCAAGCAAGCTTGCAGAACTCGTTGTCAGTCGAACCACCCAGTACAACCGCATCCCGGTCAGCGAATTCCTTGGAAAGGCTGGCAAATTCAGCGATCTCTGTCGGACAGACGAATGTAAAGTCCTTGGGGTAAAAGAAGATGATCTTCCATTTTTCCGAAAAGCTCGTTTCGGTCAGCGTCTCAAATGCACTCTGCCCCTCTTCTTCGTGCGCTTGAAAACCGGGCTTCACGCCTGTGATGTCGAATGGCGGCAACTGACTTCCAATTCCGAGCATGCTGTCCTCACAAACTTCGTTTTGTAGATCGTGACCTCACTGGTGGAGCAAACTATATGCCACCCGTTCTTAGGTAAGCCTCCGGTGGAGGCCGCCTTCCCGGATCGGGTTCGAGCGTGAGATGGTTTGCTCATTAATTGGCAAGCAAATGAGCAAACGTGACGACGGTTACGGTTCTGTCCGGTCCAGAGCGGCGACGGCGGTGGACGAGTGCCGAGAAGCTTCGGATCGTGGAGGAAAGTCTGGCGCCTGGTGCCAGTGTTGTCGAGGTTGCTCGGCGACATGACGTTCACCGCAATCTGGTTACGGCTTGGCGGCGGCAGGCTCGCAGGGGCGTCCTCGCTTGCGGGCCTGAGCCGATGCCGCGACAGGATGGCGAAGTCGGTTTTGCGGCAGTCTCCATTGCGTCAGACCTGCAACCGTTGACGGCGCCCTCCGGAAGCTGCGGTGCGATCGAGATTGAGTTCGCGGCCGGGGCTCGGATGCGGATCAAGGGCGCGGTTGACGCGGCGACGCTGAGCGCAGTCGTGGCGGCGCTGACTGATGGACGGCCACGATGATCCCGTTGCCTGCCGGCGTGCGGGTATGGCTCGCGACCGGCCATACCGACATGCGGAAGGGCTTTCCGTCGCTTGCGTTGCAGGTTCAGGAGATCCTGCATCGCGACCCGCTTGGCGGCCACCTGTTTTGCTTCCGCGGTCGCCGGGGCAATCTTTTGAAGGTCATCTGGCATGACGGCCAGGGCGCCTGTCTGTTCACGAAGCGCCTGGAGCGAGGGCGCTTCATCTGGCCGAGCCCGGCGGAAGGTGTGGTGACGATCTCGTCGGCGCAGCTCGGCTATCTCTTGTCCGGGATCGACTGGCGGCACCCACGAGAGACGTGGCGGCCGACATCGGTGGGATGAGGCTTTGGGCTTGCGGATCGTGATGGATGTGATTCCATCATCATCGTGACCACATTTGAATCGCTCCCCACCGATCTTGCCGCCGCGCATGCGATGATCCTCGCGGAGCGCACCGCGCGTCTTCAAGCGGAAGCGGTCGCGGCGAGCGCCAAAGCGGAAGCCTGCCGACGCGAAGGCGGCCGAGGCCCTGATCAGTTATCTCAAGCTCGAGATCGAGAAGCTGCGTCGCCAGATTTATGGCAGCCGCTCGGAGCGCAAGGCACGGCTCCTAGAGCAGATGGAGCTTGAGCTCGAAGAATTGGAAGCCACCGCAACCGAAGACGAACTGGCGGCCGAGAGGGCGGCGGCCAAGACACAGACCGTCAGATCTTTCGAGCGCAAGCGGCCGTCGCGCCAACCGTTCCCGGACCATCTGCCTCGCGAGCGGGTCCTCGTGCCGGGACCTGTGACGTGCGCCTCGCGATTGTCCAAGCTCGGCGAGGACATCACCGAGACGCTGGAGGTCGTTCCCCGGCAGTGGAAGGTGATCCAGACGGTTCGCGAGAAGTTCTCGTGCCGGAACTGCGAGACGATCACCCAGCCGCCAGCGCCCTTCCACGTGACGCCGCGCGGCTTTGCCGGGCCGAACCTGCTGGCAATGATCCTGTTCGAGAAGTTTGGCCAGCATCAGCCCTTGAACCGACAGAGCGAGCGCTACGCCCGGGAGGGTATCGTTCTGAGCCTGTCGACACTGGCTGACCAGGTCGGCGCCTGTGCGGCGGCCCTGCAGCCGCTTTATGGGCTGATCGAGCGTCACGTCCTCTCCGCCGAGCGACTGCATGGCGATGACAGTGTGCTGCAGAAGCACACGGAAAGGATGATCGAGATGATCTGAAAATCTGTGTGCACAAGCTGTGGCAGCGATGAGGGTAGGCCCCTCGGGATCGACTTTCAGGAGTAGGTCCCAAATCACTTCAAGCGGCTTCGCTTAAGAGGCGCGGTCGTGAGCGTTGAAGCCAACGGTCGGGAATACCCGAACGGATAGGCGTCCGAGAGACGAATGAAAATGAACCCGCCGATGAACCGTCGTAACGTGGAAATCGTCGTCAAAACCAGAGGTGTGTCGTCCCTCTGGGATGAGCCCGCCGGAAGCCTGATGACCGGGCGGGCGGCGACCGGCGTTGAGGGGGCGTGAATCGGATGCAGGCGCTGCCGCGGAACTGCAGGAACCAGTCGCTCCGATGGAAAGGGAGAAGCACAAGCGGAGAAGACCGCGAGGCGAGATTACCGACGCGGAGCACTGGGACGGACCGATCCGTATTAGCGACGAAGGCTCGTAATGGGGCCGGAGCAAAGGGATCGGATCAGGAGGGCTGGCCACCGTCGCAACTGACAACAGGAGGACGACGGTGAACCAGCCGAGCAAACCGTTCAACATCGACAAGAGAGAGGTGTACGAAGCATATCTGCAGGTGCGATCCAATGGTGGCGCAGCCGGTGTCGACGGAGTGACGATTGAGCAGTTCGAGTCCGACTTGAAGAGCAATCTCTACAAGATTTGGAATCGAATGAGCTCAGGCGCCTACTTCCCGCCGCCTGTTCGCGCCGTCTCCATTCCAAAGAAGAGTGGGGGCCAAAGGATCCTCGGGGTGCCCACTGTGGCAGACCGCGTGGCACAGACGGTTGTCAAACAACTAATTGAGCCGGCTCTCGACGCAATCTTTCTGGCGGATTCTTACGGCTACAGACCCGGTAAATCGGCTCTCGATGCCGTAGGCGTAACGCGACAGCGGTGCTGGAAGTACGATTGGGTTCTGGAGTTCGACATCAAGGGACTGTTCGATAATATCGACCACGAGCGTCTGCTGCGGGCCGTCCGGAAACATGTGACGTGCGCATGGGCGCTGCTCTACATTGAAAGATGGCTGACAGCGCCGATGGTGCAAGAGGATGGAACGATAATCGAGCGAAGCCGCGGTACCCCACAAGGGGGCGTGGTGAGCCCGATCCTCGCCGACCTCTTCATGCACTATGCATTTGATCTCTGGATGGCACGGATGTTCCCCGATCTCCGGTGGTGTCGGTATGCAGATGACGGGTTGGTACATTGTCGGAATGAGATGGAGGCGCAAAGCATTCGCGAAGCGCTCCAGGCTCGGCTGGCAGAGTGCTGCCTGGAACTGCATCCTACGAAGACGAGGATCGTCTACTGCAAGGACGACCGACGCCGGGGCAAGACTGAGACGGTCATGTTTGACTTTCTCGGTTATTGCTTCCGGCCGCGATCGGTCCTGCGGCCGCGTTCGCAGAGGATGTTCTGCGGGTTCACTCCGGCGGTCAGCAAACCAGCGCTGAATGCCATGCGAGCGACGATCCGAAGCTTGAAACTTCGCAAGCGAACCGAGGTGACTTTGGACGATATTGCCCGCGAGCTAAACCCGATGGTTAGGGGGTGGATCGCTTATTATGGGCAATATACGCGTTCGGCGCTCTATCCTTTGGCGCGCTACATCAACCAGACGTTGGCTATCTGGTTGAAGCGAAAGTACAAGCGCTTCCATCACCGCTTGGGACGCGCGCGTCTCTTCCTGGAGAAGATCGCGCGTGAGAACCGCAGGCTCTTTGTGCATTGGCAACTCGGCGATGGCGGCAAGCTTGCCTGATGGGAGCCGGGTGAGGCGAGAGTCTCACGCCCGGTTCTGCGAGAGGCTGGAGGTGAAATCCCTCCGGCCTACTCACCCGACAGTGCCG
>NZ_FMAE01000074.1 GCF_900094575.1 Bradyrhizobium yuanmingense
ATTGCTCCCTGGATTAGGGACGAGCGGGGGCGCAGATGGGGCGGCTGCGCGACCGAACTTTTTACAGCTTGGCTGAACTCAACGGTGCGATCACCTGGTTGACTGGATCATCGACAATCGGCCGATCCCGATCAGGGCTATCGTTCGTGCCTGGGCATAATCCGGCTTGAGAAGCGCATTGGCGCCGAGCGCCTCGAGGCGGCCGCGCTGCGCGCGCTTGAGATCCAGGCTCACAACTACCCAAGCGTCAAATCGATCCTCGAGAAGGGGCTCGATCGCGTTCCAACTCCAGCGTCCCCAGAGCGCGAGCCGATTATACACACCAACATCCGCGGCTCAGGTTATTACCACTAAAAGGGAAGAAAATGCTGACCCACCCTACACTCCACTTGCTTACCCGGCTCGGCCTTACCGACATGGCCGAGGCCTTCACGAGCCTCGCCGACCACGAGGAGGTCCAGGGCCTCGCTCACGCCGAATGGCTGGCGTTGCTGCTGGGCCATGAAGCGACTTGGCGTAACAACCGGCGCCTGGCGCTTCGTCTTCGCAAGGCAAAGCTGCGTCATCATGCCGTGCCTGAGGATATCGACTACCGCGCCCCCCGTGGGCTCGACCGCCGCTTGTTCGACATGCTGCTTAAGGGAGACTGGATCAAGAACCATGAGAATTGCGCCATTGTTGCGCGAACCGGCGTCGGAAAAAGCTGGCTTGGCTGTGCGCTCGGCCACAAGGCCTGCCGGGACAACCACTCTGTGCTTTTCACCCGGCTGCCGCGGTTGATCGAAGAACCGGACCTTGCCCGGGGCGATGGCCGACTCGCTTCGCGGATGAAGAGCATCGCCGCCGTCGACCTCCTAATTTTGGACGATTGGGGCCTGCAAGTCGTCGACGCCAATGCCCGGCATTATCTGCTCGAAATGCTCGAGGACCGCTACGGCCGTCGATCAACACTCGTCACCAGCCAGCTTCCAATAGCAAAATGGCACCATCTCATAAATGACTCAACTTACGCTGACGCCATACTTGATCGCCTGCTTCACAACGCCCACAGGCTCGAACTGAACGGTGACTCCATGTTACCGAAGAAGTTTTGGTGTTGTGCTCAACGCGACGGCACAGGCCACGGTTGTATAGTTGACTCGACCATTCTGGGTAGCATTCAAATTGACAGCGCCTCAGCGGGGCAATCGCAATTCAGGAAATTCGCTTTGACAAGCGAGAACTAACCTTACCTCTCTCCAGCGAATCTCACACCCAGGCGCTTTCAATTTGCTCCCTGGGCTGAATTCGAACCTTTCCGGGCACCTCTGGCTTACCGAAGGTCTCTGGCCCAAGCCAGACAAGTCGTTCACGAACGAAATCGGATTAATCGGAGAGCCTCCAGCGGAAGCCCGCCCAAGATTTCACGGACGTCTCCTGTAGTCACGGCTCCGCGCCTGGCCATCGTTCCAGTCGGCGCGCAACATGTGCACATGCACAAACCTCCCAACAATGGTAGAGTCGAGATGCCAGCCGGCGATGATAATTCGCCGACGCCGTATGGTTCTTTGAAAATTCCCGACTGTTTCGGAGCTGATGCTGAGTTATTGACCGCCGCTGAAGTGGCCAAACTACTGAGAATTTCCACTTCTAGCGTGCGACGCCTGCAACAGCGGCGACGCATTCCCTTCCTCAAGGTGGGCGGCAGCATTCGTTTCGCCAAGCACGACATCATTTCGTATTTGGCGAGGCAGCGGACCGAAACAATCGATAAATAACGGATATGACAGTACGAATGATGAAAAACTCGTGGTGGGTCGATTTCACGGTCAACTCCACACGATATAGAAAACGTAGGCCTCGGATTCGAGGGAACGCCGCTGCTAGGAAGGGGAGTTAGCGCCAGAAGCTATTTCGGGCAATTCGATTTTGGCAGCGCTCCATACCCTCGCCTCCGCAACGTACGGCTCCGGTCCCACAGGGAATACTGACCTGCCCGCCCTGGAGGACAGCCCCGGGCTTGCCGCCGGATTGTATACTCCGAAAGACCCGCGGCGCACCTACCAGGATTGGTTGGTCACCATGCCGCCCGCGTCTGGACCCTCATAGCGGGAAGGCGGTCGCAGATGGGGTTAGCCCTGAAAGGAGACGAGGCACACGTTGGCGCTCGGCGGAATCCACGGTACGTCGACAGAGTGCGAGACATGGCGAGCGTATCCTCAACGCTCCGATGATCTCGTCAGGGACAATGAATCAGGCTCGCGGGTCCGTGGCGAGCGCGTTTTTCAACAGCCTGCTGGGTGAAACTCCGGTGCATCGCCGGAAAAACTGACCTTGACTCTGTAGGATGTTGAGGCCGCGCAAAGGTTGCTTTCTGAGCTCGGCAACACCTACTCGTCAGCTCGCCGTCAGCTTGCCCGATCATCATTCGCAGCAGGGCCTAAGCGGCCCTAACTCACTGCGACGAAACGTACGCCAAGGGAAGGCCAAACGCCATGTATAACCGAATCAGTGATTCATCCACAGGTGCTAGCCAAGCTTACGAACCGAGCCAGTCGGTAAACAGCGACAGCGTTAAGGAAAAGCTTGCCGATCTCGCGCTGCAGATGGACCTGCCGCACGGGGATCTGCCCGATGAAATGGGGTGCTGCGCCAGTAAGCCATATGCCTCGGATCCAGCCACCCCCAGCGCATCCTCTCCAGCGAGGCCGAGCACCTCCCTCTTCCAATACCGCACGGCCGAATTGCCGCAGGCGAATGCAGATAACATCTGCGTTGGGCTGACCGCAGGGTGGCTCAGCAATCTCCCGAACAGCCCGAGATCCCGAATGAATGCGCTAGTGCCCGGATCGGACGGGCACCACTCAGCGGCTCGGCTCCAGGAGCAGTATGAGGAGCTCTTGAAATCGTCGCGAAACGAGGGAGCGGAAAGTTCTGACGCCAATTTTAAGGCAAAAGCCACCGTGTTGAAGGACGCGGGCTTGGAGGCATCCAAGAAAGGGAACACATACACGTTCGGCGATCCTACGAGCTTCTCGAGCATGCTGCACAAAATCACCGATGATGGATCGAAGTATCTGCTCAGCTTGGGTTTCGCCGAACGTGCAAGGCACTCAGTTGCGACATCGGCGTCGAACGGAAGCACGACGCTCTTCGATCCTAACTATGGAGAATTTACCGTTCCATCAGGCGAGATGGGTGCATTGTTCGAAAGTCTTGCCAATCGTTACAGGAACCCTAATGGGCGGCATTTGTCGACAATCACCACACAAAAGATACGATGACGCCGGGCGAGCCTGATGCGGGCTTGCCGTTCGGTCCGTAGGCGAACAGGATCGGAATTCTGACAGCAAGACTTGAGGCCCGCTTCTAGGATACGCCTATGCTGAGGACCACCGGGTCTGGTTTCTTAAGTGGAGCTTGCTGCCGTTCGTTCTTCCCGATACTTTACGCCACTGTTGCTTGCTGCTGTCG
>NZ_FMAE01000075.1 GCF_900094575.1 Bradyrhizobium yuanmingense
TCGATCGCGGTTTCAGCTTCGGCCCGGTGTGGGGCCAGATAGATGTTCCGCAGGTCGTTCTTCATGGGGCCCTGCACGGATTTGGCGACAAGTGTATCAGGACAGATCCGCGTAAATCTTCTCTGGACGAGCCTTCCTTCCCCGTAGCGTTTTGGCAGTCTTTTGGCTCCCGCGAATGTACTTGGCGAGATCATCGAGGATGTCCGCAACTTCGCGTGGGCGCAATCCGGCACTCACGCTGACGATTATGGGCGTTTCCTTGCAAGGGCGATAATCGTTGCTTCGCCCATTTGACGATTTCAGCTATTTCACCAGGACCAACCAGGTAAACCTTGGTCCCAAGGGTTGAATGAGTTGGCATAGGCCGTCCTCCGATCTCTGCAGAACACTGCGCGTTTCGATGTAGAACGCATTTACAAGATACGAGATGAACCCGAGCACAATCCCGCCGCGGAGCCATGCTGTTCACGTCGACCGATTTGGGCGGATGGTCGTCACCACGCCTACTCCAGCCAAACGGCCGGAATCTTTCAAACAATTCTGAGAAAATGACTCGGCTCGAAACCTTTCATTTCCGACCATCTGAATTGCGGTTTTCGCCTGCAGCTTCGCCTAAAACGACGCGGCAAGCTGAAGGGCATAGGCCGATGGAGAAGCCCCGCAAGATTGCGCGTTTTTGTCAATGCCAGGATCCTTCGACGTGAGCAAAATCGCATCAAGCTTTCGATCACGCATCACCGCTGCCGCTTGCAGGCGGGAAGTGTTGCACCTGAACAAGCGATCGTCTCCTACCAGATCGCGGCTCGCTCTTAATCTAACCTGCTCGCCCGTTGTGACGCTAATGTGAGAGTAAGCAACGCGAGGAGAACTAGTTATGGCCAAAACCAAGCGGACAAATGAGGAGAGGATCGTCGCACGAATCGCCCTGGTTCGAGCGTCCTACGAAAAAGCACGAAAGGACAGAAGCAAAACCTCGGATTACAGGTACCTTCGGTCAGTACTGCGTGCGTACGAATATTTCGACCAGAACGACCTGGTAGACAACCTTGCTGAAATCGCCCCTTGCGTTTTGATGGCCTCTGTGCGCTCAGGCCAGCACGCTGTCCGTACGATAATTGACGCCTCCTGCGACGACGACGATCTACGGATGAGAAGCCGTTGGACGCGCGCACTGGAATATGCGCTGACGCGAAATGTTGCCGCGAACGATCTGCTTCGTTTCTTGAGAGCCAACAACGGCATCGCGGGTTGCGCCGACCTGGCAAGCAAAACCCAGAGCAAATCGAGTCGGCGCCGGCCGCTCTACTTCGTAAAGCCCCGTCTGACTCTAAAACCATGAGATAATACTACGCCTCTGCTAGCTCGAAAGACGACAAAATAGAGCTCGGCAAGAACTGCGACGGGCGAAAAAGCACTGTAGCAGCGGGTATGTTTCGAGGACCAGGTTGACAGTTTCGTCTTGGGTAGACCAGTTCGAGCCTATCTCGGGCCCGAGTCATGGCAACATACAAAAGACGACGCTCTTCCTCCAGGGCCGCGCTACTTTTCGCCCGGGCAGACGGAATACAGCCTTCCATCACGTTGAGAATTGTGACGGACCTCCATTCCAATCCTTTTGCGCTGTGGATTGTCGAGAGAGTCAAAACATCGTCGGGGCCTCCTTCCGAATATTGCCGCTCAGCAACAGCAGGGAATTCCAAGGCAAGCTCGGTCAAGAATTCCCGGCCAGATTCGAAGTCTCGTCCAAGAACCGCCGAGTTGTTCAAGGTCCGCAAGCCAGCTCTCTAGTTTGTCCTCACAGTTCTGCTTAAGCCTGCGCCCGTACCATTTCAGCGTGCTATCCAAAGACGCGGGCCACTTAGACGCTGTTAGCTTTGCCGAAAGCCGTCTGAATTTCTCCACTTGCTTTTGCGCCGCTTCAGGCACACCTGCCCGCTCCAATAACCTGTGCGGCGGCATCCCATCGAAGTCGTTCAAAATTCGATGCGCGGTGACTTTGCCGACCCCTTCTAAAAGTAAGAGAGCTCGAAATCCAGCGATCTGGTCACTCGGATTTTCGTGCCATCGAAGTATGGACACAACATCCTTGATGTGAGCGGCTTCCAACAACCTGAGGCCGCCCCATTTTTTGAACGGCACTCCTGCTTTCTGAAGCTCAGCTTCAAGAAAAGCAGCCTCCCGCGATGTCCTTGTGAGGACGGCCTGCTGGCTGAGCCGCATACCCTGCTCTTTCAAGGACAGAATTCCCTCCACGACGTGCTTGGCCTGCCCTCGCTCGTCTCGGACTGTCGTCAAAAGAGGCAGTTGGTCTGACTTCCGTTTTGACCATAGGTTCTTTTCGAAGGCCCCGTCAGCCCGCGAGATGACGGCGTTGGATGCTTTTAGTAGGCCGGATGTTGAGCGATAGTTCCTCTCAAGAGCAACGACTTTTGCGACCGATGCAAAGCTCGTCGGGAAGCCGCGAATGTTTTCGACAGTCGCCGCCCGGAAGGAATAAATGGCTTGCGCATCGTCGCCGACAACCGTCACACCGCGCCCGTCTGGCTTTAGCAGCTTTATGATCTCGAACTGCAGTCTGTTGGTGTCCTGAAATTCGTCGATCAGGACATACTCGAAGCGCCTTCGAAGCTCATCGCCGATTTCGGGCCGACGCAGCAAAGTTCTGAGGTGAACAAGTAGGTCGTCATAGTCTACACAATTTCGCGAAAGCTTGGCCTTTGCGTACCTCTTAAATATGATCGGCAAGGATCGTCGATGCCGCATCGATCCCGAAAACCGCCTCTTCAACGTCGCCTGGAGCGACAGATTGGCGTTCCTGCTGTACGAGAGCACGTCACAGCATTCGTCCGCGGAGAGGAACGCCTTTTTGCTACCAGCTTTTCCGGATCCTGTTAGAGCGATATCCATCAAGTGTTTTTCGTCGTCTCGATCCAGGATTGTGAATTTCTTCGTTAGGCCGATCTGGGCGGCGAATTCCCTAAGCAATTTGTTAGCTATGGAATGAAACGTGCCCGTATAAGGCAGGCTAATCGATGCTCCACCAGATTCGGCCTTGATGACAGACTGGACGCGCTCGACCAATTCATGGGACGCCTTCCGAGTGAATGTTGCGACAAACATTCGCCCTGGTTTGGCCCCGCAAGCGATTAAACGACCTGTACGAGCTGATAACACGCGGGTCTTTCCGGTCCCCGCGCCAGCAACAATCAACAACGGGCGATGCTGCGTCGGGTACTGTCCAGAATCTTTCGCACTTTTGATCAGGCGACGGCTCCGGTTTCAGAGAGTTGTGGCTGATAGAGCGGTCGCATGTTCATGTAG
>NZ_FMAE01000105.1 GCF_900094575.1 Bradyrhizobium yuanmingense
AAAGCTTGAAGCCGCGCTGGCGCTGCTGCTGCGAGCGGATCTGCGAGGCCCGGCTGAGCGGGAGGGGCAGCTGCCGCTGATGCCGCTTCAATTGCTTGGCATGGCCGTAGCGTCCCGCCATCATTGTCGCGGTTTTGGCAATGCGCAGATAGGACTGCCGCAGCTTGACCCCGTGCTTCCTCGCCAGTGGCGGAGACAGCGCTAACTCCCAATCACCGTAAGCGGCCTGCCGCCCCGGGACCGGTGTGATCTTAGGCCATCGATTACCTTGAGCGCGGCTTCGAGTCATCTCGAAGGCGCTTCGTAATGCGCAGAACGCCGCTCGCAAGCTCCTCACGGCTGATTTCTGCAACGTGAGCGACTTTTTCTTCGAGGTCGCGTATAGCTTCGCCGATCGTGTGCAGCGAGCATGTGCTAGGCATCATCCGCTCCGTCCTGATTAAGGGTCCGGCATCCGCCGAACCACGGCGTAAAAGGCGTCCGCTACACGGTTGAGTAAAGCGGATGGCGTTGCGGGAAAATCTGTCCCCATCTCGCGTCTGAGCGCCTCGAATTCGGATAAGGTCGAAAGAGGGCAATCCGCCACCGCGTTCATTTTTGAGCAGATAACTTCAACTCGGGATCGCCAATCGGCCGCTGTTCTTCAGTTCGCTGTGGCCGTACGTGTCTTCTGCCGGTGTATGGCTTGGCCTACGGACGCAGTCCGTGAATGCTTGGATTGCCGCTACCACTTCCGTCCAAGGCTCGGCAGTTACTCGGAGCCAGCTCGAGAGTTGCAGGCCGAGCGCTTTGATATGGCATGCTCGCGGGGGCGCGGCAACCCACTGGTGCTGGTAGGTGTCCTCCGGTACCTTTCGACGATATTGCTTTGTTGGCCCCCCTTGGGAATTTGAGCCTCTTGGGAGAGAGCCCGGTTAGCCTTGCCAATCCAAGGGCGAAGGCTGGCCACCGAGATCTGCGGCACGTGGTAGGGACAGCGCGCTGTGTCGGGGGAAGATCAGTGCTAGCTTCATCGGCAGCGCGGGCGCGGTAGGGA
>NZ_FMAE01000089.1 GCF_900094575.1 Bradyrhizobium yuanmingense
AGCTCCGATGAAACTGTACGTTGGACTGGACGTCGGCCTTGAAGAAACCAGCGTTTGCATCGTTGATGGCGAGGGTCTCACGGTTCGCGAAGTCAAGGTCAGCACGGAGCCAGAGGCGATCCGCTCCGCTGTAGAGGGCTGCGCGGATCGCCTCGATAGAGTGGGGGTCGAGGCGTCATCGCTAGGCTTCTGGCTGTATCGCGAATTGCAACCAGCTGGACTTCCGATGATTGTCGTAGAAGCGCGCCATATGCGCGTTTCGCTTTCGACAATGCGCAATAAGACCGACCGCAACGATGCGCGCGGCATCGCGCAGATGATGCGGCTGGGCTGGTATCGCGCCGTCCATGTCAAGAACATCGAGATGCAGAAAATGCGCTCGCTGCTGGCGAACAGGAAGCTGCTCAAGCGCAAGCTGATCGACCTCGAGAACCACATTCGTGGCACGCTGAGGGCTTACGGTCTGATGGTTGGAGCGGTCGGCCGCGGAGGATACGAAGCGCAGGTCCGCGAGCTCATCGAGCACAGCGATCCGGTATTCTCCGTGATGATCGAGGCCATGTTGGACGTACGGCGAGCGATCTTCGAGGGTTACGAACGATTGCATAAGGTACTCCTGCAGGTGGTCCAACATGATACGATTTGTCGTCGGCTGATGACCGTACCCGGCGTCGGTCCCGTTGCGGCTCTTTCGTTCAAGGTTGGTGTCGATGACCCTCTCCGGTTTGCGCGATCTCGGACAGTCGGCGCGCATTTTGGTCTGACGCCAAGGCGACACCAGTCTGGAACGTCCATCGACTTCGAAGGCCGAATTACCAAACAGGGCGACGTCGCAGTTCGCTAAGCGCTCTGCGAGGCGGCCGCTAGCTTGTTGCTGCGGGTCAGGAAATGGTCGGCCTTGCGGGCTTGGGGCCTGCGGATCGCCAAGCGGTCGAGCATGTTGTGCGCGGCGTCGCGGCTGCACGCAAGCTTGCGAGCATTCTGCACAGGATGTGGGTCAATGAGACCGACTTCCACGTCGGCTTCGGTGCCAAGGTCACGCAACGATTGCGCTTAAAGCCTGCGCAGTAACTTCTGTTGGATCACGGAGGATGAGCGCTGGTGCTGCAGCCGGCATGCTGAGAAGGAGCAACAATTAGAGATCCGCGCGCGCGGTGAGCGTCCCCTGGCGGGCCGCGAAACGGGGAATGTCCCCTATTTCTTGCCTGCTTCCGTCCTACGTGATGAGAGCGCCAGACTGCTTGGACAGCCCTGTTTACGAACCTGATGAAGAGCATGCGACGGCCATAGTGCTGAACGCGAAGGAACGCATGGACCCCGCCTGGAGAATGCAAACCGCGGTCGCGGCTTTGGTGAGGTGTGTGCGTTGTTGTTGCAAGGAGTGCGTGATGTTTGAAGTGCAGAAAGTCGCAGAAAAGCGTAGACGTGGATTGACTTTGCATGCCCGATTAGGAAGGCGAGATAAAAGGGGCTCGCCGGTCGAACCGCAAGCCATTGGCATGGCTTGGGTTCTGGCGTGCCGGTCAGTCGGGGCGCGTGCCGCGCTTTGCATTTTGACCAATGGAATCAAAGGCGTCTTCGGCACCATGTGCGATTTTGATCGTTGGCAGGCCTTGCCGTGAGCGTGGGCGACAGCGATCTGCGTATTCGGCCTGGACGCATCCGCAGTACCCGCGCGCCGAAGCCGAAGAGCTTCATCAACCAGGTGCTGCGGGCCGCGAAGAAAGCAGGACACACCTCGGGGCAGGCCGCAGCTGGCAGG
>NZ_FMAE01000035.1 GCF_900094575.1 Bradyrhizobium yuanmingense
GACGCGAGGACTGCAGTAACGCCCGCTGCTGTCTTGATGGACTTGCCGGATTGCGGCCAGGAGGCTGGCATCGGATTTGGTCCGCTCACTGACCGGGCGATCACGCCAGGCGGAATAGCCGGCCGGCGAGACCTCGAGCACGGCACACATCAGCCGCACCGGATAGGCGTCGCGATGGTCTTCGATGAAGCGGAAGCTCATGTCCGGGTTCCGGCGAAGATCGCGATCGACTTTTTTAAGATGTCGCGCTCCATGCGCAGCGTTCGTTCTCCTGGCGCAGACGGGCGATCTCCGAAGCCTGGTCCGCCGACATCGGCGTCGCCTTCGTGGTGGGGCGCCAAGCCGCCGATGTCGGCTCCTGCCGCAGCTTGTCAACCCAACGCCGCAGCACCGAGTCACGCAGACCGAGTTCCTTGGCAACAGACCCGATCGAAGCGCCCACTCAAAGCCAACTCAACGGCTTGGCGCTTGTACTCTTCGGTAAATGAACCGACGTTGACGTTCCATTCGACACGTCCGGGCTCCTCTACTCCGATCGTGTCCCGTGGCGTGGTGTAGGTGAGTGCGGGTCACTGCGTTCGCCGGCATGGTCCGGATCGGTCAGGTGGCGATTGCCGGGAAGCTGACGGCGGGATCATCGCCCAACGGGGTGATTGTTTCCAGTGTCATGTAGCGACCGCGCTGGACCGCCCACTCGTCGTTCTGTTCGAGCAGGATAGCGCCGACCAGGCGGGTGATGGCGTCCTCATTGGGAAAGATGCCGACCACTTCGGTTCGGCGCTTGATCTCGCCGTTGACGCGTTCGAGCGGATTGGTCGAGTGCAGCTTGGCGCGGTGCGCGGCCGGGAAGCTCATATAGGCCAGCACGTCGGCCTCGGCCTCATCGAGGAACACCGCGAGCTTGGGCAGCTTGGGACGCAGTTGATCGGCAATGCGCCGCCATTGCGCCCGTGCCGTCTCCGCGTCGTCCTGGGCAAAGGCGGTGGCAATGAAGGCGGAGACGACGCGCCGTCCGCTCTTGCCGGCATGCGCCAGCGCGTTGCGTATGAAGTGGACGCGGCAGCGTTGCCAGGTGGCGTTGAGAACCTTTCCGACCGTGGCTTTGATCCCCTCATGGGCGTCGGAGACGACGAGCTTGACGCCGCGCAGGCCGCGGCGGGCGAGCTTGCGCAGGAACGCCGTCCAGAACGTCTCGGCCTCGGACGGGCCGATGTCCATGCCGAGCACCTCGCGCCGGCCATCGCTGTTGGCGCCGACCGCGATGATCACCGCGACCGAGACGATGCGCCCGTTCTGGCGCACCTTCACGTAGGTGGCGTCGATCCACAGATAGGGCCAATCGCCCTCGATCGGGCGAGCGAGGAACGCCTTCACCTTGTCATCGATCTCCGCGCACAGCCGCGAGACCTGGGTCTTGGAGATGCCGCTCATGCCCATCGCCTGCACCAGATCGTCGACCGAGCGGGTGGAGACGCCCTGGACGTAGGCTTCCTGAACCACGGCGGTGATCGCCTTCTCGGCCATCCTCCGCGGCTCAAGAAAGCCCGGGAAGTAGGAGCCTTTGCGCAGTTTGGGGATGCGCAGTTCAACCGTGCCGGCCCGGGTCTCCCAGTTCCGATCGCGGTAGCCGTTGCGCTGGACCTGGCGCTCCTGGCTCTTCTCGCCGTAAGCCGCCCCGGTCAGGCCCTCGACCTCCAGCTCCATCAGCCGGTGGGCGGCAAAGCCGATCATCTCGCGCAACAGATCGGCATCAGGGGTCTTCTCCACGAGCGCGCGCAGGTTCATCATGTCGTCGGTCATCGGTGGTTCCTCGAATCAGGTTGGTGTCGCAACCCAAACCTTACCGACGAATCATCGGTGACCACCCGCAAAGCCGCTCGCTCGCTACGGCGCTATGTGGGGCGCGCGTCGCGAGCGGCTTTGCTAATCAGCTACACCACTCCTTGGGAAACGACCTCTACTCCGAGCACGAAGTTTGGGTCGCTCGTAGAAAGTTCGGCATCTTTCGCTCCTTTTCGCGCTTTGGCGAAGGCAATCCCGCCTTGGTCCTGATGCACCTCAGGCCATTTGAGCCTCGCGGTATCGCAGCAATAAGGGTGCCAACAGAAAAACGCGGTGCACTCGTTCGTTGATGCGAAAACGGTCGCATGCCTTGCATGTTGACTGCATGCCGTGGTTGCGTTCATGACGTGCATGTCTTAAGGCGGACGGGCCGAACTCGGCTGATTATGCCGCTACAGCGCGCTTAGCGAACTTCTTCTAGCAATAGCCTATCGCGGCGATAGCTGTTGACTCGTGCTTCAAGTTCCTGGTGTAGCTGACGACATAATTCGTTGCGGCCGGCCGCTCATCGCGGGGCGAGTATCTGGTCTAACGGGGGTAAGGCAATTCCTGCCCGCATTGCCATCTCACACAGGTCGTGCGCCATGGCCGGGTGAATTTCGATGGCGCGAAACTCTCGTTGGCAGAGGACCCGGAGCTTCGGCTATGCCAACGTATAGCTTTCCAAGGAACGCCTCGCCTGCCATTCCTTTTTTGAGGCCGGCGCGATGACTGGGACATTAAAAAGGCGCCCCTATGAAAGGCGACGCTCTGGCCGATAGCACTCTTCTTCAGAACCGCCTGATCTCGAAGCTAAAAGGTGGATTGAAGTTGACTCTCGACTCTTGTCGCTGGACGGAACGACAAGACGAACTGCTGCGCGAGCTTGTTGATGCGGGCGCGCCTGCGAAATCCATTTGCGAAACACTCAATAGGTCCGAGGCAGAGCTTCGCAGGCGCGGCTATACATTGGCCTTCCGAGGAAATGATCAAAGCGAACGGCCGCCGTCTGATGCTGAAGCGGCGCTCGGCAATCGGCTGTTATGCATGCGATCCTCGCGGAAGTCAGCGCAACAGCATCGGGCGCGGCTTCTGCTCTTTGGGCTTGGCGTCCGGTATCCTTTATGACGGGCGAACCGTCAACTTTATTGGCTTCATCCATCTCGCGGCCGCGATGATCTGCGGTTCCGCGCCTTTCTCCATAGCTGCCAGGATTGTCAATTGTTGAACATGGTGTTCTCCTGACGGAACACCAGCGGGGAATTTGATACTTAAACTGTCTTTTCGCTATATCCGGTGGCGGGGCCGCGGGATTGCGATCAGCGATTCCAGGCCATCGTGATCACGGTTTCCAGACGATGGTGATCACTTGCGGAGGCGAACACGACTGACGTGTTTATGTGTGCTGGAAATGGTCTTCCTCGTCAAGACGGGCGGGAGGGTTTGGAGATCGGTCCAGCGGTCCATGGGAGGGACCCGCGTGCGCGCGGAGTGGCCCTCACGAGCGACGCAGCGGCGTGCGCGGGAGGGACCTGTGGGTCGGTGGGGCGATCGGCCGCGCGGTGGTCACGCTGCTGTCCAATCGTCGGCCCAACGACGCACACTGTCGCCCTTGAGCTCGATGCGGTGGGCATTGTGAATGATGCGGTCCAATATGGCGTCGCCGAATGTGGGATCGGCAATCACGTCATGCCATTGCGCCACGGGGGCCTGACTTGTGATCAACAATGATGCCTTGTCGTAGCGATCATCCACGATCTCGAGTAAGTCACGGCGCTGGTCGGCAGTGAGTGCTTCGGGCCCCAGTCGTCTAGGATGAGTAGATTGACGCGCTCCAGCGCCGCGATCAGGCGTGCAAGACGACCTTCGCCAGGCGCCTGGCCGAGATCGGCGAACAAGCGGGGCGCGCGCTCGTAGAGGAGCGAAAAGCCATCGCGGCAGGCCCTGTTGCCGAGCGCGCAAGCCAGCCAAGATTTGCCGGTACCGGTCGGACCGACGATGACGAGATGGTGGTGCTCGCAGATCCATTGGCAAGTGGCGAGGCTTTGAAAGGAGGAGGGGTCGAGACCACGAGCGGTGCGAAGTCGACATTCTCGATGGGGGTGGCAGCCTGGCGGAGCTTGGCATTGCTCAAGCGCCGTACGAGGTGGCGGTTGTCGCGGGCGGTGACCTCGGGATCGACGACGAGACCAAGCCAATCGGGGTGTGGCATTTCGGCGGCCTCGGGATTGTTCTGCAGTTCGATGAGGTTATCGGCCTGGCAGTGAGGCCGAGCGCGCGCAGGCGGTCGACGGTCGGATGAATGAGCACAATGATCTCCTGATTAGTTGTAGTAGCTGCGGCTGCGGATGTTGGCGTGGAAGAGGACGGGCGCCTCCTGGGCAGGAGGAGCGGTTTTGTCGGCGGCGTTCTTGAGGATGGCGGCGACCGACTTATAGCAACGGGCATTAAGCAGCAGCGCACGGGCGCAGGCGGCGTCGACACGTTCCTCGCCGTAGCGCCTGACCAGCCCGAGAATGCCGATGGCCGAGCGGAAGCCTTGTTCCGGATGCGGTCGCGACCGCAGGATGACGTCGATCAGCGTCTCGGCCTCGGGGCGCACCTTGGCGGCTTCAGAACGAATCCGCTCATGAGCCCAGTCGCGGTAGCGGCGATGCGAGCTTGGCATATGCTCGTCGATCGTCGTTGGTCGATGCGGCAGAGTGCTGCGCAGACGGGAGGCGACGCGCTTGCCGCGCAGGAAGCTCTCGACGGCTTTTAGCGTGATCCGTGCCTCGACCTCTTCATGCACAAGGTTGTGAGGCACGCTGTAGTCATGCTTGGCAAGCTCGACATGATATTCGAGGTTCACCCGACAGCGCTTCCACTCAGCGGACTCGTAGGGTTCGTCGGGTAATGGGGTCAGTGCCGGTCGGTCAAGCTCCTCGAACAGCTCGCGCCGGCTTCGCGCCCAGCTCCATAGCGGTCGGTTGTTGAGATCGACGAGCAGTGCGTGGATCGCCTCGTTGAGGACGGCCAGCGAGAAGAACCGGCGGTTGCCTAGACGCGCCAAAATCCGTCGCCCGACGATTTGGACGCCGACTTCGACCTAGGCTTTGTCGCGCGGCCGATACGGCCGTGCTGGAACGATGGCAGTGGCCCAGCTTATCTACAATCCGATAACCCTGAGCGGGCCAGCCGGGACGGTGACGGCGCCGGACCACGCGCAGCAGCGTATCCTTACTTACCGGCAACATCAGCCGTTTTGCGAAGGCTGCTGGGCATGGGTAGTCCAGCATGTAGCGAAGCTGAACTGGGGTGATTGTCACCACGCCGTCCGCCGACGACGGCCACAAAAAGCAGCCGCGCTCCAGCCGCTTGGCATAAAGTGACATGCCCAGTCCTTGCAGGCTCGAATTTTCGGCCGCCTACAAGATCTGGCAGGGGGTTAGCTAAGCCAGCTCATGTATATAAGTGGAACTTCTGTCCCGCATTTTGCCCTGGGACACGCGCAGAACGGAGGTCACAGATGGCATACAAGAAACTCATCAATCAAAGCGGCCTGACACTTACGGTGTTGCTCATCACGCGCGTTGGCTCCGAGCCGAACCCAGTCCGCGCCGATCGTCACAGCGGCGCTACCAGTGGGTGGCAAGCAGACGATTGAGTAAGGTAATACGCAGACTCCCTTCCTCAATGGGCTCGTGATTTCCTCATCCTTCGATGGCGCGTTTTCGAACGGGTCGTAGATCGTGAAGGGCAGCAGCTGGGATACTGTCCTGAACACGCACGATACGAACGTGGTGGGCTCGAACACCTAACCCGCAACGTCGCCGACGATCCCGCAGTGGCGAACTTGGCTGCTCTTGGATGGCAAGTCAATGCTGGCGCCGTCGCAGCCCCGCCCGGATGAGTGCAGCCGATGGACGGAAAGGTAACTCTTGTGACTTCCGCGCCCGTGCAGCTTCATCACCCGTGCCGGCGTGTTGGATAACCTACGGCGGAGGCGAACCATGATGCCTTCTACTATGGTTGTCCAGCAGGACTCCAAGGTGCTTGAAGAAGGGGCCCCACGAGTTCATGAAAGGCCCCCGTGGGATCATCATGGAATGACGGTATAGCATATGAGTACCAATCTTATGTTGCACGAGCCGCCCAGCGCGCTGCGGCTGATCACACGGGCGTATACGAGCCTTCTCATTATCGGCTTCGCCCTGCTGCCCACTCAGTTCATCGCTTACCTCTATTTCCAGCAAGATCCCGCGCTGAAGTTTGAAGACCACCTGTTCCACGAATTCGCCATCGCCGTCGCCACCCTGGAGGGGCTGTTCGTCACATATGTGACGTGGCGCTGCTATCGGTCTTCAGGCGAGCCTCTGTTGCGATGGTTGACCCTTGGTTTTCTGGCCTTCGTGCTGATCTATTCGCTGCACGGCGCCTTCACCGGCATGGCACATCGCAACATTTGGCTGTTTCTGCTCTATGGGCCAGCGTCGCGTCTGGCGATGTCGATTCTGCTCCTCGTCGGGCTACTCAGCTACAACCTGCCGTCAGACGGGCTTGAGAAGCGCTCGGACACGCGCGCATGGCTGACGTGGATTGGCCTGTTCCTTACGGTGGACTTAGCTGTCGCACTGGTCGCCTATTCACCCTATGCTGGGCACCCGGTGGTCCGCCTGTCCATGGAGGGCGGCGCATTGCTATTCAGTGCGCTGAACGTCGCCGTCTTGCTCATGCGACGGATTCACTCGCCGCTCATGCTTGTTTTCGGCGTTTCTGTCGCGTGGTTTGCGCTATCGTCGCTCGCATTCATCTTGGCGGCGCCGTGGAATCATATGTGGTGGCTGGCTCACGCGATCTTTGCTGGCGGATTTTTTCTGCTCAGCTATGGCGTCGTCCGGGCGTTCCGAACAACGCAATCGTTCGCCACCATCTATAGCCAGGAAGAAATGACCGCCCGCCTTGCCAAATCGATGGCCGACACTCAAAAGGCGCTTCAGCAAGTGCAACTGAGCAATCAACGGCTGGAGCGCCTCGCCGCAACCGATCCACTAACCGGTGCCGGGAATCGGCGCCACTTCATCGAGCATATCGGCGCGGAGATCGCAAGGGCCAGGCGAACCGGAGCTCCGTTGTCCCTGCTGTCGCTCGATCTCGACCATTTCAAGGATATAAACGACTCACGTGGTCACAGCGTCGGCGACGAGGTCCTGCGCGTATTCGTGCGAAAGTGTCTGGAGGCAATCCGGCCTTACGACTCTGTCGCGCGCGTGGGGGGTGAAGAATTCATGGTACTGCTTCCGGGGGCGACGCTCGACGCGGCTAGCGCGGTCGCCGAGCGCCTTCGATCGGCCATCGAACGCACTGCATTCGATGTCGGGGCCGAACCATCGGTCGGCGTCACCATCAGTGTTGGAGTGTCGGAGTTCGGGCGCGATGGAGACACGCTCGACGGGTTCTTGAACGTCGCCGACCAGCGACTCTATCGCGCAAAATTTGAAGGCCGCAACCGTGTGGTTGTCTCCTAGGATAACGTTCATCGTTCACTTCGTCTCCCGTGTCTGGGGCGGACGCCCGTCCGCTCTTCTCCGAGCCAAAGCCGCAACGCTACTAACAACTATTCGGTCATGGTCCATCCATTGCAACATTTGCAGGCCGGTTCTCACCGCAATAAGCTGCGGCCACTAGCAGCCGGGAGCTCTTATGTCGGTTTCTTGCTACAACGGCGTCCGTGACAGCCGTTCCATCGAGCGTTCAGCTGGCGGTCGCCTCGCCCCGCCAAGGCGGCCGCCCCTTGGCGCGCGCCGCGACCATCAATCCGCTCGCCAGGCACTTGGCAGAAGCTCCGGATCACGAGGCACGACCGGTAGGCACCTGGTCGCGCTGATTGCTATCGCACGTGAACTAGCGCCCTCCCTTGGCGCTTCCAGGGTGATCAACGTCTTGAAGCGGCATATTCAGGATATAGCTCGTTGCTTAGGCCGCACTAACGATGCGCGAACTTGCCGGTCGCTCGACCGCCACTTTTCCGGGAAGCACCTTATCACGACCCGATGGCTCATTGCTGCTTGCGAAGCCGTTACTGAAGTTCCGCAATCGGCGCAACATCTGGTTTTCTCAACAATCATGCTGCGAGCAAGACCCTCGCTGGGCCACCGTGCGTTGCGACGGTTCGACTGAGATGAGAGTTTCAACTCCACGATTGCGCGTATTGCACTTCGATTGGCGCCGTTCTGCCACGAGGGATTTCATTGCTCTCTTCGGCGGCGTCGTTCTCGCTTCACTCTTAGCGCATGTCTATGGGCTTGGCCCTCGTTTAGCGCAGCTGGGACAGCGCTATGTGAATCCGATACTCGACGACATTATATTCATCGCGTTCGTTGCATTCTTGCTGAGCATTGGGCTCACAATTTTTAGTGTTCGGCGCTATCGAGAACTTGCCCGCGGAACTGACACACAAACCATCACAGAAGGAGAAGTCCGCGATCCGGCGCGGCACGATCCATTGACTGCCTTTCCAAACCGCCGCCTATTTGATTACACACTTGATGTGTACGTTGGCCTCGCCACCGACACGCATCAAGTCGCTATTCTGATGCTCGGCCTCGACGGCTTGAAGCGGATCAAGGATACGCACGGCTATGCAGCGGTAGACAAGGCACTCTGCGAGTTTGCCACAAGGCTTGCCGACATCTTGCCCAAGGACGGTCTCCTGGCGAGGATCGAAGGCGACGAATTCGGGATCGTCCTGCCCAACATTAGCTCCCTCGAGGATCCCGCCAATCTGGCGCGCCGTATCGTGGTGTCTGCCGCCGACAGTTTGGTGATTGAGACTGGCGCAGCCGAGCTTAGTCTTGGAATTGGCATCGCCATCGCTCCGCTTGATGGCGTCACTCCCCACGAGTTGGTCAGGCGCGCAGAACGCGCACTTTATCGCGCGCAATGCGACGGCGGGTCGCGTGTTCGCTTTTTTGAACCGGACATGGACATGCATGTCGAGCGGCGCATCAATATTGAGCGTGAGCTTCGGAGCGCTGTCGCAACGAATATTATCGAGCCCCATTACCAGCCGGTGGTTTCACTCGTAAGTAATCGCATCGTGGGGTTCGAGGCGTTGGCGCGTTGGGAGAACAAGACAACTGGGCCTATCCCGCCTGACGTGTTTATTCCAATTGCAGAAGAAACCGGCCTCATCAACGCTCTTGGAGATCAGCTTCTTCGGCGCGCGTGTCTTGATGCCACTGCGTGGCCAAAGACCTTTTCGCTTGCCTTCAACATTTCGCCTGTTCAGTTGCGGGACTCCGCGCTTGGAGAGCGCATTATATCTGTCCTTGAGCAAACCGGCTTTAGTCCGCGCCGCCTGGAGATTGAAATTACAGAGAGCGCGTTTGTGGAAAGAAGCGGGGCTGCGAAGACCGTGATTGACGCACTTCGTCTAGCCGGCGTCCGCATCGCGCTCGATGATTTCGGAACAGGTTATGCTACGCTTAGCCAGCTGCTTTCGTTTCGTCTTGACAAGATCAAGATCGATCGCAGCTTCGTGTCACATCTCCACGACAGCACTGACTGCCGGGTGATCGTTCGTGCTATAATCGGCCTCGCTGAAGGGCTTGGTTTGACGACCACGGCCGAGGGAGTCGAATGCGAACGCCAGCTCGTCTATCTGGTGTCCAATGGTTGCACAGAAGGACAAGGCTACCTGTTCAGCGGTCCCGTTCCAGCCACCAGTATTCCCGCGCTGCTCAATCGCGAAGCCGGTTACTGAAGACGGAGCAAGAAACCCACGTGCGTGAGCCGACGCGCTGAGTTCACTCGTGCTCGGGAGGCGCTTGATTAGAATAATGCGGCTAGATTTGCCACGATACTTTCGACGCATCACCTGCATTGTTGCTCAGGGCGGGTCCATTTACTTGGACAGGACGCAGACTCTTAAGAGATCACCATGGATCGATGACGCGATTACGGGCGGAGGCCTGCCGTGCATCACCGTTTTGACACTCCAACATCAACGCACAGGGGCTCGCGAAGGGCCCTATGCGCTCAGGGTGCGCGAGCGGCCAAGCGCCTGATCTTCGACTACTCCTCTTCGCTGTAGCGGCGCACAGATACACGATGAGCTGAATCAACGGGGATCAGACATCCGAACTCTGGATATCGTCTCGAAGATCCGCCATTTGAATCCCCTGATGCCCCTCCGACTGAAGCGCCGGAGCTGACCGTTCTGGTCTCCTAGTCTAGCGGCTCCTGATTGCTCCGGGGAGCGCCGGACGCACACGATCCAACTCAGGCATCCGCTGGTCCCCTTCAGGTGCCTTCAGGTGGGAGCCCTCCTGATCAGGCCGTTTATGGTCAGCCAAACCTCCCAGGCCGCATTGCTCAGCACCAAACGATCCCCAAGGCTTCCATAACGAGACTTAATCCGATTTGCGACCTTACGTTAGAACATGACCTAGACTGTCCGATTTCTGACATGCAGTCGGTCTGGTAAACTTCCTTGAAGCAATATTCCTTGTTGATCAAGCTTGTCGCAGTTGGCACAGGGTTTGAACAGAGAGGTGCATCCACCGCAGCCGCCCCCGAAGCGGCGGCTACACTAACGCTTCTTCGGCTGTGGCCCTTTGGTGCAATGACACGAGCTGCCACATGGAGTCGGTCTCAATAGCACGTCACATAAACTGCCCTCAATGTGGCTCTGCATTTGTCCACCTCGAGTGGCATGAACGTATGGGTGCGCGGGAGGTCCAAGATCTCTGGCGCTGCTGGAACTGCAGGAATGAATTCATGACTGTTTTCACTTCTGACGATATGGATCCTCCTGCCGCTGAGATCACGAAGCTATTCTTTACCAGCCTGTTAGTCTGATCATGACGCCTGAGCCGCTAACGCTCGCATCCGAGCGGCATTGGACCTGGCAACCCAAAGCCGCGGGGGCCCTTAGGCGAAAACGATTGTACCGTAGGCTGCTCAGTAATACCCTGCGCGACCTTCCCGTCATAAACAGTTGGAATGTGCTTATGAGGCTCGTACGTGCAATCGTCGGCTTGGCCCTGTTGGCAGTGGGATTGTACATTATTATCGGTGAGCACTTCGCTGGAACATCGGCGGATGCTACACTCAATGCGCGGCTCTACATCGTTCGCGCCCCGATCGAAGGAAAGGTAACGCTTGCCGTGCAGAGCATCGGCGCGCGCATTAGTCCCGGCGCGCTGATAGCAGAACTCACCGACCAACGCTTCGATACCGCGAGGCTTCTTGAGCTTGATCGCGATCGCACAAACCAGCAGATCGAGCTCGACCGTCTCGATGGCCAGCGAGAGGCCTTGTCCGCATCCAGGTCGCGCTTCGATGTTCAATCAACTGATTACCAGCGCGGAAGGGTTCGGCAGATTGAGGCTCGAATTGCCGAAACGAAAGCAGCTCAAGACGCTGCGGCCACACGCCTTCGTCAAGCGGACGCAGAATTTAGGCGAGCAAACGAACTAAGCACGCGTGGTGTACAGACGGCGGCGCATTTGGATCGGGCTCGCGCCACTTACGACGTGGCGCAGCAAGAACTGGAGAGTGCGCAGCAGCGAGTGAAATACTTAGAGACGGAACTTACGTCCGCTCGCGACGGCATCTTCATCGGGGAGTCCTGTAACGACGCTCCTTCCTCGGCTCAACGTATCTGAGAGCTCGAGCAGCGGCTGGCCGAGCTGAATGTCGACAAGGAGCAGGTGAAAGCACGTATTGTACAGCTCGACCGGCAAATCGCTGCCGAGCGTCTTCGTGTCAACAACTTGAGCTTCGCTACCCTTAATGCCAGCGTGATTGGTCTAGTCTGGGACATACTAGTAGACGATGGCCAATACGCGCGGCGCGGCCAGGATCTCGTCAAGATCGTAGACTGCAGTACACTGATCGTCACCGCCGGCGTCAGCGAATCTCTCTACGACCGTCTCTCGGTGGGAACGGCCGTGCAATTTCGGTTGTTTCGAGATGATCGTATTTTCAATGGAACCATAACTCGCTTTCGAGATGATCGTATTTTCGATGGAACCATAACTCGCCTTGGCGGATCCGGTGCGGCCTCGCTCTACACCAATCTTGTTGTAGGGCCAAGTGCTCAACATCTCCAGCGCTTTGACGTCACAGTGACAGTTCCAGATCTTGCAGGAGAGGCAGATGTCGGTTGCGCGATTGGACGCACTGGACGCGTCATCTTCACAGCTGGCCCAATCGCACAGTTCCGCCGCTTTATAACGCGGTACGGACTCTGATGCTTCAGCTGTCGCCACTCGTTGCTGCCTTCGCAGGCGCCGCCTTCATAATTGGGCTTCGCCTTACCGTCTTTCCATTTCTCAATCCGATGAAGTGGTATTGGCGCGCTCTTCTCCTCGGGGCTGCTGCCGTACTGTCTTGGCGTTATATGGCTTGGCGCTTCACCGAAACGCTGGCACCGCTCGACTGGACTGCGGACGCGCTGTTCAGTTGGGGATTCGTCACCCTCGAGGCCCTGACGAGCTTTCCTCTACCATCGCGTTTTTCATACTGTCCCGAGTGAACGACCGGTCGGCAGAAGCAGACCAGTACTCTGAATGGTGGCTGCCTGGAGAAGCGCCGCGTGTGGACGTTTTTATCACGACTTACAACGAGCCGTCGGAAGTGCTCGAGCGCACGATCATTGGCGCGACGCAAATCCGCTATTCACAGCTTCGGATTTTTATCCTCGACGACGGCGCCAGGAATTGGGTACGGCAACTTTGCGAGCTGCACGAAATCGGATATCTCGCACGTTCGGATAAGGAGCATGCTAAAGCGGGGAACATTAACCATGCACTTCGCGCGCGCGCCCGCGATCCAGCTCCCCCGATCTTTGTCGCTGTACTTGACGCAGATTTCGTTCCCCATGCGGACTTCATCGAGCGGACGCTAGCGTTATTTCACGAGCCAAGCGTCGCGCTCGTGCAAACCCCGCAGCACTTCTTCAATCCTGATCCGATCCAACATAACCTTGGAATAAGCACCGCATATCCGGATGAACAACGTCATTTCTTTGACAACGTCGAGCCAGCGCGGGACGCTTGGGGGATTGCCATCTGCTGTGGGACATCATCCGTAATGCGGGTCCAGGCCGTCGAGCAGATTGGCTGGATTCCAACACAAAGCGTAACCGAGGACTTCCTGCTCACCCTTAAGCTTGCGGAAAACGGCTGGCAAACTGTATACCTAAACGAGCCGTTGACTGAAGGTTTGGCTCCCGAAGGACTGAAAGAATATATTACTCAGCGTGGACGGTGGTGCCTCGGCTTGATGCAAATCGTCCGCAACTCATACAGCCCCTTTGTCATGCGCGGCCTTGGTCTGATGCATCGAATCGGGATCCTGGATTCATTGCTCTACTGGGTCAGCACCTTTCCCTTCAGGCTTGCCAGCCTGATTTGCCCGCTGTTGTATTGGTGGTTCGGCATCACCATCGTGAACGCGTCGCTGGTGGAAATTATCAGTTACTATATACCTTATTACCTAATGGTTCTTGTGTCCCTGAACTGGCTTTCAAAAGGGTTGTTTGTCCCGCTTCTCAACGATACGGCTCAACTGATCGCGGCCTGGCCCATCAGCCAGGCAGCTGCTCTCGGGCTTCTGACCAGCGGATCGCATAAATTCTCGGTGACGGCCAAAGGCGGCGACCGCACCAAGGTCATAGTTCAATGGGCGTTGATGCGCCCGTTTGTACTCCTGCTCGCTCTGACAATCGGCGGCTTGATCGTGCCGTTGAACTCCGATTTTGTCTTCGATACGTCCGCAACAGCGGGGGACGGCACAACTGTCGTGATGTTCTGGACAGTTTACAACATTCTGGTGCTTTTCGTGGCAGTCGTGGTGTGCATTGAGCGACCGCGATACGATCGACCTCAGCGCCAGATTCCAGAACCCATCACGTTGGTGATCCAAGGTGAGAAGCATCGCGGATGGCTTCTCAATCTGGGCCGAGGGGGCGCGCGAATCAGCGGTCCATCCGGACTTTCCGCCGGAGCAGCAGGGCAGCTCGACCTGCCCGGGATTAGCGGCGTAGACGCGCATGTTGCTGCGACTACCCGTGACGGCTATCGAATCAAGTTCTCTCCAACTCCCGAGCAAAGGGCGAAAATTATCAAGAAGCTTCACACTGAATCCGCCATGCCAGGGACCGATCGAGGGAACATCTTGCAAATGATTCGTGAGTTGGCGCGAGCTCTTACGAGTTGAGGAGCGCGAGATGCCGAGAAGACCGAGCCTACTCTCCTTGGTGTTCTGTGGAGGCGCCTTGCTCATATCGGTGCCGGCCATGGTGACCGCGACGATCTACACGGCCTTGCTACAGCAAGGGGGAGAGCAGCCTGCAGTTCGACGCGTTAAGAATTCGCGGCGAAATGAGTTCCGCGCTGTTGGCCCGCCGGCTCTATGGAGTTTGGATGGATGTAGCGCGGTCCGCTGAGCTCATTGACCTAACTGATCTTAAGAATGCGCGAGAACACATCGACTTCTTGAGCCGCCTTGATCGACGCTATACTTGGCTTGGGGTCGCGGATCTCGAAGGGACCATTCTCGCGGCTAAAGACGGCATGCTCGAAGGAGTAAGCGTTGCACAGCGACCTTGGTTTAGGCGGGGCCTTGTCTCGCCGTCGGCTATCGATGTGCATGCCGCTCAACTACTGGCCACCCAGTTGCCGGCACCTCGTGAGCCCTTTCGCTTTATCGACCTGGCAGCGCCGTTGCGCCACGCCGGCTCCGTTGCCGGGGTCATCGGCGCTCACCTTGACTGGAAATGGGTCGCAGAAAGCATGGACTCGTTACAAGTACCCGGCATTGATGTGCTGCTGCTTTCGGGGGATCGAACCGTCCTGTTTGGTCCGCCGGATCTTATCAACAAGTCGCTCAACATCGGCTCCGCACTTGCGGCTAGTCGCGTCACGACTGCGTCTCTGCGCGAACGTTGGCCTGACGGCAGGGACTACTTCACAGTGATCGTTCCGACGGTCGGCTTCGCGAACCTTCCAAGCTTCGGTTGGTCTCTTCTGGTTCGGCAGAGTGCCGACGAGGCGCTTGCGTCCACCCGTAATCTCATCCGATCATTCTGGAGTAGTTTCGGTGCTTGTGCCATTGCCATACTAGCACTGCTCTTTTGTGCGGCGCAGTGGCTGAGGACGCCCCTTCGCCGGCTCTCGAATACAGCCGAGGCCCTCTTGCACGATCCATCCGCGCACCCGCCATATTCCGAGACACGCTTCAATGAAGCGGCGAGGCTCAGTGACGCGCTCGCTCGCATCCAGTCGAAGCTGATGGGACACTCTGTTAGCAATTCGATCCAAGGACCGGGTGGGGACAACTAGGGCTCGGACTCAATTGATCCAATAGGCAACGATGGCGGCGAGATGGACGGCAGCCAAGAAGTTCGTGGCTAGTTTGTCGTAGCGAGTTGCGACACGCCTGAAATCCTTGAGGCGGCAGAAACAGCGCTCGATGACGTTGCGCCCCTTGTAGGCGCGTTTGCTGAAGCTGTGGAGAGTGACCCTGTTGGATTTGTTTGGAATGACGGGCTTGGCACCACGATCGACGATTTCGGCTCGAAAGCCATCGCCGTCGTACCCTTTGTCGCCAATGAGGGCAGACATGGGTGGCGCGAGTTCCAAAAGGGCTGGCGCTGCGGCAATATCAGCGTCCTGGCCTGGAG
>NZ_FMAE01000049.1 GCF_900094575.1 Bradyrhizobium yuanmingense
TCTCACTCCAGGCCAGGACGCTGATATTGCCGCAGCGCCAGCCCTTTTGGAACTCGCGCCACCCATGTCTGCCCTCATTGGCGACAAAGGGTACGACGGCGATGGCTTTCGAGCCGAAATCGTCGATCGTGGTGCCAAGCCCGTCATTCCAAACAAATCCAACAGGGTCACTCTCCACAGCTTCAGCAAACGCGCCTACAAGGGGCGCAACGTCATCGAGCGCTGTTTCTGCCGCCTCAAGGATTTCAGGCGTGTCGCAACTCGCTACGACAAACTAGCCACGAACTTCTTGGCTGCCGTCCATCTCGCCGCCATCGTTGCCTATTGGATCAATTGAGTCCGAGCCCTAGTTCCGTGAAGGCCATGCGGTGAATAATGGTCTAGCTACGAGTGCTTAGACAGATCGATCCAGAGATCCGGAGCACCATTTAGGAGGGTATCCTGATCTGGAACATAGATACTCGAAAACCCTCAGGCCGTGAGCCGTTGCCGCGCCGATAATGATGAAAGGGAGCTTGACCTGCTCTAGATCTTCGAAGCTGTCACCGCCGACAATCCGAAGATAATCGAATTTGAACCGTCGGAACTTTATGTGAGATGCAGCCGACGCTACAAGGTCCTTGACGCTCGACGCTCCTCGGACGATCTGGTTGAGTGCCGTGAAGAGGCATGACAGCTCATCAAGCTCAGACCGGCTAAATCGCCTTAAGCGCGACGAAATCGGCACTCCATTCTTCTCACGGTCGGCACAAACCTTATCTCGCAATCGAGAAGGAGGTCTGCAACGGCGCGCTTCACCAGGATCGCCTGACCGATATCTTTCAGGCCGAAGTAGCTGCGAGTTGGCCGCGCATAGCAGATCCAGCGGACCGCACCGGTCAGGGCTTCCTTCAAGCACGCCTCAGGCCCATCTAAACGCAAATGATAGTCACCTTGCGATACGAACGTTCGATAGCCAGGCGGAAACATTTCGGTGTCGCTCGAGGAGATCACGGCAGTCGCTCCCGAACGTAGGGCAAGTCCAATATCATCGTCCAAATTGAAATTGTAGCTCCCACCTGGTCTAAGCTGGATCTTGTTCGGGTACACTGTGACAATCGCGACGTCATTCTCCAAGGCCGCTCTTCTGATCAGTTCTGCATGCCCAAGATGCAGGGCGCCCAGAGTGTGTACTGTGCCAATGGTCTGACCTGTTCTTGCGACCTCCCGGATGAACGCCTTGCCTGCGGAAAGACCTGCCAGATGCATGTTCTTACTCCAGTTTCCTTGAACGCAAAAAGAGTGGAGCGCTTGGATCTCGGAAGATGCGCGGCGGGGGCATCCTGTGTGGGCCGCGCACGCAGACGAGCTCCAAAGAGCTTCAACGCCCGCTTACAGTCGAATGACCGCATCAAACTGATCTAAGCTCATGGGCACTGTAGCTCCCTCTGTTCTTGCGGTTTTCAAAGGAGTCAGGTTGACCCTTCTCGACCACGTCGCATCAACGATGAGAGTTCAGCCAGATAGTTCGATGACTCGTTCAGCTGATCCCCCTCCAGAGCGACCTGCAGTCCCCGACAACGGTCGGCAAAAAACGGTGGTTATCTTAGCGCCTAAAAAGTCGACCTTCACGAAGCTGGCCTGGAATGGCGATATCCCACTCAGGTTCGCATCGCGCAGGGACGATTGGTTCATGCGAACGTATGCGGCCCGCGTTGCCTCCAGGTTGCTATCGGTCATACCCGCGGCGAGATATGCCTGAACGAGATTGGAGCCTTCGAGATTTGCGTGACCCAATGCCATTGATTGCGGCGGATCACCGGTGATCATCGACCTGTAGAGGTAAGCCTGTGATAGGTCCGCATGTTCGAGATCGCAGTCGCGCACAAAGGCGCAGCGGCCGCGAAAACCGGTGAGTTTGGCGGCTCGCATTGTGCTCTCTGTTATCGAAATGCTCTCACCTGATGCCTGAGATAGGTCCGCTCCGTCCAGCTGACAGGAATGAATAGATGCACTGTTGAGCACAGCACCGACGAGGTTCGCGTCGGACAGGCCTACGGACAGAAGCCGCGCCTCGGTGAGGTCTGCCTGTTCCAGCTCAGCGCTCGCGAGATTTGACAGGTGAAGATCAGCGAATGGGGCGCTCAGGGCTCTCGCCCGAATCCGCCCGCTCACCTTTGAGAGTCTCAGATACGGAAGATGAGCACCTTCCAAGACAAGACCATCGATGGAGGTGGGACGCACGATCGATAAGCAGTCTCCCTTTGAGTGGAAGAACGAGCAATCCGCCAGATGCGTCTTCGTGATAGCGACTTGGCTCAGCTTAGCAAAGCGGAAGGAAGCGGAAGGAAGGAAGCATTCATTGATAGTTGACCCTTGCAGTTCCGCGCCATCGAATACAGCATTACTCGCGTCGCACTGATAAAGGAGAAGCCCGCTGAGCATCGCGTTGTCAAAGCGTGTTCTTTTCATACTGCAACTATGAAATAGGCTGCCGGTTGCATCAATTAAATTGCGCAGACTGGCGTCATCGAAGTTGCATGCCTGCGCTGCCATGGCGTGCATATAGGCAAAATCAAGCTTGGCCCCGAGGAAACTTGCCCGCTCTAGCCCCGGACGGGGAAATGGATGACCCAGAACCTTGGCGGCCTCCACATACCCTGTCCCTTTGATGGCAAGCATCTGGCCCCTGATCATGCACGCATAGCCTGGCGCTGTGCCGATTCCGACAGCTATGACCTCAGTCAATAGGGACGGGCCAAAAACGGTCACGAACACAAGGGCGAGCAAGAGCGTGGGAATCGCAAAGAGCACGTCGACAATCCGGCTGAGGATGCTATCGACTACGCCACCAGCTGCGGCGACGCCGATAACGATCGCAATGAACATGCTCAGCGCCGTTGCGCCAAGTCCGATGGCGAGGGATTGGCCCGTCCCCTCGACTATTCGAGAGTAAAGATCTCGCCCCAATTGATCAGTTCCCAACCAATGAATGATCGACGGAGACTGCAATGACGATCTCAAATCTATAGCGAGCGGATCGTGCGTCTGCAGTACCTTTGGGGCCATAGCCGCGAAGGCAAAGAGGCCAATTATTATAAGAGAGACGGTAACCCGGAAGGGAACATGGCGCGTGATTGCCAGGACTTCTTTGAGCGAACGAGATATGGTGACTTCGGCGAACATGCTCATGTCAACTTGAACCTCGGATCGACCAGCCGGTAAGTCAGATCGACGATCAAATTGGCAAGAGCGAATACGCCCGCAGAGATCAAAACAGCTCCCGAGACAATCGGAACGTCTCTCGAGGACGTTGCAGCGACGAGGACTCCACCTAGGCCTTGACGGGCGAAAACCACCTCGATCAAAATCGCGCCCGAAAGAAGTTTGCCGAGCGCCCAGCCTGACAAAGTAATCCCGGGCAATGCGGCGTGGCGGAGGACATGGCGAAGCCTGACGCCAAAATCACTCATACCTCGGGCCCGCGCGGACGTGACGAAGGGCTGCTCGAGCACGCGCGTGAACTCGTTCTGAACGACTTGTCCAAAAAAGCCCGACAGTTCAAGAGCCAACGCAAGTGTCGGGAGAATGAGCCCGACCGGGGAATTTCCACCGATGACCGGAAGAATGCGCAGCTTTACCGCAAAAACAACCAGCAAAATTGTGGCCAGCCAGTAAGGCGGCACTGTTGCCAAAAAGACTTGCGTGTCCTTGAGCAGCTTCGACCATATGTTGTCTCTGCCGGCGATGAACAAGGTTGTCAGGATGGCGATAATCCATGCAATCAGCAGCGCGGCGACCGCCAGAATAATCGTAGGCCCAATCTGATCCGCGATGATCCCTGCGACAGGCCGATGCTGCTGGTAGGATTCACCAAGATCTCCATGCAGGATTCCCAGCATGTATTTTCCGTATTGAACCACGAGTGGTTGATCAAAGCCGTATTTCGCATTGATCGCCGCGAGTTCTGCCGCGGACGCCGGCCCGACGTTGCCACTTGTCACATTAATGATGATCTGGGCGCGATCGCCAGGCATCACACACTGAATTAAGAACGCAAACGTTGCGGCAGCCCACACCACCACCACGCCGGCCAATATCCGGCGCGTGAACCAAACAATGGCATGATGGGTTGCTATCTTCATGGCATCATTTCTTGTCGTCAAAATGGGCATCATAGAAGACAGGTTCGCCAACTGACCCACGGTCCAGCCAGACGTCTTTCAGGGTCGGCTTGGTCGCCAAAGTTACGTCCAGGACAGTAAGGCCAATAACGGGTGCCTCATCCACGATCTTCCGTTCCGCCTGCTGATAAAGGGCGGTACGTTCAGCTCCATTGAAATTCTGTTCCGCCTTTCGAATGATGTCCCAAAGCATCAGATCCTGGTAGCGTGAGGGATTGAAGCGATTGGGCTCGCCATTCTGATCGGGCTTCCACGAGATCCGGAATATCTCAGCGCCGGGGGCAACCCAATAGAGGAGAACGACCTCATAATCATCGGGTCCGAGGTTTTTCCCGGCGAAGAAGTCAGCCGGATTGGTGGGTTGAAGACGTACGTCAAAACCGGCCGCCCGTCCCTGCTGCTGGACAACTTGCAAGGCTTGCTCGCCATCCGGCTTGAGAAAAGCGTACGAATAGGAAATGCGCACGATGAGCGGACGACCGTTCTTGACACGAACGCCCGTAGGATTGCGCTCAGTCCAACCCGCCTGATCAAGCAGCTGATTGGCCTTGCGAATATCGTACCCATAGGACTGCCCGAGTTCAGGCAGGTATTCCGGCGAGCTCTGACTTAGCGCACCGTTGCCCTCGACGGTAAAGAGCCGAGGAAGGATGTGTCGACCGCGGCCTTTCGGTCAGTAGAATAGGCAAAGGCCCTGCGGACGAGCACGTCGTCAAATGGGGGCCGGGCCGTATACAATGCGAGGCGCAGGGGGGGGTCCCCCGTCAGGTGCCGTAATACTGGAAAGCGGAAGTTGGCGTCCTTCCATGCGACAGCCGGAATATCGTATATGGCATCGGTCTCCCCCGCGATCAGCGAGCCGTATCGGACAGTCTGATCTGGCAGAAACTTCCAACTGATCCCGTCAACGTAAGCCGGCCCCTGATGTCTGGCGGTGGCCGGCGCCGAATTGTATTCGGGATTGCGGCGGAAGGTGACTTCTCGCCCATGGTGCCACTTGTCAACAATGAATGGACCTGAACCGACGGGGTTCTCGCAATTGACCGCAAGTCCACGTTTGAGTGCCGATGGCGAGAGAATGCCTTGTGAGGATTGGGCGAACACGTTCAGCAAGGGCTGGAACGGCACCTTCAATTTTACTTCCAATCTCAGAGGAGCAATTGCCCTCGCCGATTCGAAGCTCTCGCCGAGATAAGGAGCGGCAGTCGGATTGCGAAGATCGGGGTCATTGCTGAGCCACCCGTTGATATTGTCAGCGATGGCCTGCGCATCGAGGGCGCTCCCGTCAGTGAACTTTACATTCGGCTTTATCTCGAATGTGTACACCTTTTTGTCGTCGGAGATGGTCCAAGACTCGGCCAGCCATGGCAAAATCTTGCCGTCCTCGTTGCGCGCAACCAGATTATCGCTGTACTGGCGTTGCAGATACCATTGCTGCACCCATCCTCCGAACAGGCAGGCAGGCTCTTGAAAATGCCCGTAACGAATAACGCCTCCTCGCTTGACGCTGCCGGCCAAGCCTTCCTGCGCATGAACGCTGGGCGCCAATTGGGACAGGCCCAAGAGCATGACAAGGGTAGCCGCCAGTGTTCTTGCTTGACGGTTGGACTTGCCAGTGAAGCGCCTCGCTGACGGCGCATTGGCTAAATGCATATCCAGGCTCCAGAGATTTGGTGTTGAGGAAGCGTCAGAGCGGTGAGCTAGCTGTGGCTCGTGCCGGCTCGAACGGAGTAGAAATGCCGAAATGCTCTCGCAGTGTCTGTCCCAGATATTCTTTGCGAAACAGCCCGCGCTTCTGCAGGATGGGAACCACATTGTCGACAAACGCTGAAGTGCCATCGGTGAGAACATCCGGAATGATGTTGAAACCATCGACCGCGCCGGCGCGGAACCATGCCTCAATCGAATCCGCGATCTGCTCGGGTGCACCCACAAGCAAGCGGTGGCCAAAAGCTTGAACGCTGCTGATGATCTCGCGAACCGTCCGACCTTGACGCGCCAGAGCTTCAATCGTGCGATGGTGACCGACAGAAAACGGAACATGATCTGCATCAGGCAGAATCTCCTCCGGGATTGGCCTCTCGAGGCTGAGCTTCTCGACCGCCACACCCATGCTTCTTGCAAGGGCGCCGAGGGCGCGCTCCAGATCGAGCAGTCCATCAAGGTTTTCTTTGCGACGAGCCGCCTCGTCCTCGGTGCCCCCGATACAGGTGACAAGGCCCGGCAGGATGAGCGGAGCCGCAGGGCGGCCGAATTGCCGAGAGAGCGCACGCAGGCGCTCTGCCTCCCTCAGAGCCGTCGTCAAGTCCCCGGCGGCCGCAAACACGACATCTGCACTGCGGGCACCAAGCCATAGTCCGGGATCCGAACCGCCCGCCTGAACGATGACTGGGTGACCTTGGGGCGAAGCGGGATGCGTCAGTGGGCCTCGGATGCCGAAACTATTGGTATCGGGATCCAGGAGGCGGAATTGACTCTGATCTGCGTAAACTCCCGCAGCCTGATCGGCGATGACCACCTCGCCGCTCCAGCTCAGCCAGAGAGCGCGGACCGTTTCAACGAAGTCCTCGGCCCGTCTGTAGCGATCCACTCGCCCGACTTCTCGACCGCCAAAGTTTGCTACCGTCGCCGGGCTCGACGTCGTGACTGCGTTCCAGGCAACGCGGCCACCGCTGATGACCTCGAGCGATTGGAAACGCCGAGCGAGATTGTATGGTTCATTGTAGGTCGTCGACGCTGTCGCGATCAGGCCAATCCGCTGCGTTTCGCGTGCAATCACCGCAAGAACGAGGGTAGGTTCGAGCCCATTCAGCGGTGGCTGGTGCGTAATGTCGAAACTTATCGCGGGAGTATCGGCGAGGAATACAGCATCCAGCAGACCACGCTCCGCAACCTTCGCAGCCCGGACGTAGTGCTCGACATCGAAAAAGGCGCTTGGATTTGTACCTGGCCAGCGCCACGCGGCGGAATGGCCACCAGCGCCATGAAGATTTAGGCCGAGATGAAGCATGGAGTTAACCGAAGACATCACAACCCTTAATGCGGCGGCCTCTGAGCCAGTTGGTGGGCGTTGAGGACAAATCAGCGACCACCCTGCCCTTTCGCGCAAGCTCACGCTCAATGTGCGCCGGGCAACCGATTTGAGGCATGGATAACAAACCGTCGGCTGATGTTAGAGGGCTCTCCCCGAAGAAGATTCGGGTACGTGCTATGATATTCTGTGCGCAGGCGCAGCCCAAAAGAGCTTCGACAACGGTGGTCGCCGATTGACGCTGTCGTGACAGCCAGTTTCCAGCGGCTAGTTGATCCGACACGAGTACACTCACATCTGCGCTCCAGAATTCATCAAGGCCAGCTGCTTCTCAGGAAGGTGTTCTGATGCCCATTCGCGATCGGAACGTTTGGACTCGCGACCGGGCGAGCAAGGATCGATTAGAGGATTTTTAGAGGGCGAAACCACGCAAACGCAATAGTTGAGTATTTCAATCTACTATCGTCTGTTGGCATCCCCTTCTATTGCGAAGTCTATCTGTCCATCGCTTAGCCCAAATGGTCTCTGATCAGGCTCCCCGAACATGCGCTGCGTGATTGCAGCGACTTTAATTGGCAGCGCCGGCTCAAAGCGAGGGACATGAATTGATGCGCTCGAGAACACAAACAGATTAGGCGAGACATTGCTGATCAGCCGCATGCTGCCCCGTTGCAAAGCGACATCCGATCAATAAGGCCGGGCCAAGCCAACCATCTAATAATGCGATGAAACATTCTAGATTATAGATGCCTAAAGCATTGCTTGGACGCTGAGCTTTGTTCTGCAGCACCGTGGCGCCTGCTGCATTCGAGGATGCTGCGGATCTTCGCGTGATTGTCTTGCAGGCGCCGCATGTTCTCGCTTTTTCCATCGGTATGATGACCGACGCGACTTTGGAAGAATGCCGTCCCCGAGGCCGCCTTCGTGAGCGCGCCCCGCTATGTGCACGGGACTCAGTTACTTGTGAACACAAAGGCCCTGGAGAATCAAACACCCGGAGCATCAACGTTCACGAAATCACTCAGTTGGGTATCGGAGCGCGTCACTTACCGGCAGATGAGGTCGGGCGCGCCTCTCGTGATGAATCGCAGGCTATCAGCTTCATCAATGCCGGTTTGAACCGTCTGGCTAGCCTCGAGGTCTGCGGCCACCTCCGGCGCGAAAGATCACGGACGACACGCTCCGCGCCAGCATGGTGGACGACCGCAGCCCCGGCGATCTGACCTAAGCCATCGCCGTCCTGCCACTAGCAACAGAAATGCAACCCTCGGAGCGCCAAGAGCCGCCTCCTTCGGCCATCCGGGCTGGTCGCTTTGGATCGACCCAAGAAGACTGATGCTAGTCACATTTTCATGCGTCGGTGCCTGAGATCTATCGCTACTTTGACCGGAACCGCGCCGGGGTTCGGAGATGGCAAGGAGGGGCCGATACGACCGACCGCGGAGATTGCCCTGGATCTTTTTGTTCTGCTGCGCCTGCAGGTCACACTAAAAGGCTTGTGCGGCGATATGTTTGTAAGGCGCGACCAACGTTGTGGTGCATTGTGTGGCGCATCGGCTGCAAGCGTCAACGCGCCGTTTTTCTTTTCCGAACTGAGGCGCCCGTGCGCCAGTTCTTGCCGCCGCGGGTTCTATGCACCCGAATCGTTTGTGGCCCAGTCAAGCTCTGGTTGGCAGTTCAACGTCTCGCGGCCGCACAGCGTTTTAATGTTGTCAGTTAAGCCATTACCCATGTGTTGCGGATGCCCGAATCGAAGTCGCACGCGCGGCTCTTGTTTTACGGCCAGCGCCCCGGCGCACCGACGCGAGGTCTCGTTTCAGCAGTCCCGACAGAGGAATAAGCTTCACGCCACCCCGGCCCGGACACGAGCCCGGCGGCTGCGGCCAGACTCAGCTGTTCGGATCCAGCTAGCACCTTGACGAGCATTTCAAGGAGATCCACTCGGAGCCGATGCAAGCTGGCCCAGGCATACTTCTCCACGCCGCTCAAGGTCACCGATAGCAGCGCTTCCGCCGCGCTGCTTCTCCCCGGACCTTCACACGGCCCTGCCGTGGAGCGGATAGCGACGATGGCCGTATCTCCCAAACTCTGCTCTGCATGAACAACAGGCTCGCGGGGGTAGTCGGAAAGGACCCCGCGTTTTCTTCAAGCACTGAGTCTGGTCAGCTGTTCGACAGCTAAGCCTTCTAGCATCGCAGCATCTTTATCCGGACGGCAGGCCGACTTGATGGCCCAAGCTCTGGAACAGAAGAATGACTTGGATCGGCGGTCAGTCCGACCCGTATGCCCTCAACACACCGATCGGTTCGAGAACCGGAGCCGGTGCGTTTTATCGACATTGCGGGCGTCTCGGTTTCTGATCCTTATCGGATCAACTTCGTACGAATGATAGTGACAAGGCTACCAAAGGGAGACCGACATGGACCCATTTGAGGACGTCAACCGATCCGAGGCTCGGATGAATTACCTCGAGCCTCAACAGGAAGAGATAGCGCAAGCAGATTTTGAGCAGCGGCTTAGAGAGTCTCGGCCAATCCTCGCAGCATTGGCTTCACCTGGGGCCGGATCGAGCCGGACGGTAACGGACGGTAACAAGAGAGCGCAAGCTATCCCGGAGAATGAACGCTGCACGGCTGCATCCTTTGTCAGAACACGCGCTCAACTTGCCGCAACGCTGACGTGCGCTAACATTGCGGAACTCAGAAGAGAAATCGAACTCGCTGCGCAAAGATCAGCAAAATGGTCACGAGCGAGTGGATCGTCAGTCGACCGCGTGGACAGTGGCCGCGTTTACGATGACGTGGTGGCATCGTCATACGTGGAGCTGGAGCGCTTTCAAAACCACGCCAGGCATTGCAAGCCACATGCGTTGGACCGTCAAAGCGCGATGGCCCATTTGCGTTCCATGGCGGCTTTGCGTTATGAGGCCGCCCCCTGGAATATCTGGGGAGGCCAACGACTTGATCTGGGTCGCACAGCGGCAGAGCACATGAGGGGAGGTACCGGTTCTTCGCCTTTTGTGTCACTGTCTGAGGAGGCCTCACAACTGCTCCTTTCGCCGGACGATGACAACGAGTATGGCGCCAAAGCAATCGCGGAAAACGCGAATGAGTTGCACACCTACACGGTCCCGAGAGTCACAACATGGACGGCGGAAGACATCGTCAGTATTCTCGAGGACGGGACTGAGAATGACGAACCCGCTCTGGCTTGGGTGAGCGATACCCCAACTGAGGAGCGTGAGGTACTATTTCTCGGCGGGAACCTGGATGACTATCGGACCGCTAGCGCATCTAATCCATACAAAACGTCAGGAACAAACGACTGAGTGGTACAGGCCTCGGAAAGGGTGACTTGCCTTTTACGACGCTCGGAGAAATCAAACAGTAGCGTTTCACGCTACCAATAATACTCCGGCCCAACTGGCCAGCGCGGGGGACTGGCCGCGTACCGCGCTTGGAGATCGTGTCCCTGAGCGTGGTGTAACTGGCGGTGGGACACCGCGTTCGCCGGCAAAAGCCGGACTGGTCAGCTGGCGATAGCCGGGAGGCTGACGGTTGGATCATCGCTCAACCGCGCGATGGTTTCCAGCGTCATGTAACGGGCGCGCTGGACGGCCCATTCATCATTCTGTTCGAGCAGGATCGCGCCGATGAGGCGGACGATAGCGTCCTCATTGGGGAAGATGCCGACGACCTCGGTCCGGCGCTTGATCTCGCCGTTGAGGCGCTCGATCGGGTTGGTCGAGTGCAGCTTGGTGCGGTGCTGCGGCGGGAACGTCATGTAGGCCAGCACATCGGTCTCGGCCTCGT
>NZ_FMAE01000031.1 GCF_900094575.1 Bradyrhizobium yuanmingense
AGGGAGCGGGGCCGTCTTCCCCATCAATGGCCGGATGCGCGATGAGCTACTCAACGAGACCCTGTTCTTCGATCTCGATGACGCCCGCGCCAAGATCGCCAACTGGGTCGCCGACTACAATCTCCAGCGTCCCCACTCGTCGCTGAAATACCTGACCCCCGCGGCCTACGCCGCCCACCTCACCGCAACGGACGATCGGCTGCGCAACCCCGACCAGCTCCGCCGATCGTCCGTTGCTCCATCAGCGCCACTTGGCGTACAAAACCCCGAGACTCTAACTGCCGCTGGATGAAAATGCAGTGGCAGGTCAATCCGAGCAGTTCAGTGCCTTTTGGCGCAAACATCTGGAAGATCGAGAACGACGCCTGCTGTTCATCGTCGGAGCGGGATTCGATCCGCGCGTGATGGGCCCGGCGAAGGAGATCATTGCTTGCGGGCCTGACGCCACGCGCAAGTGCCTGGCAATCGACATGTCGGAGGGATATGGCACGGACCCTGCGGCCTCCAAACTTGGCAAGGAAAACCTCACCGGCCTAAAGACGCTGTTTCCTGACGATCGTCTTGAGGTCAGCGAGTTGGTCACAACCGACACGGATGGAATTCGAGACGTTTCGCGGAGCGCAGCAGTTCTATTTGCCGATTTTGAGACCTGGATATCAGATTATACCGACATCATTGTCGACATCAGCGCACTCCCTCGCCTGGTCTATCTAACTCTGCTCAACACGTTGCTTACCCATCTTGTGAAGCCCAGCTCCGAGACTCCGCTTGGTTCCGCGATCAACCTCCACGTCGTTTATGCGGAATCCGCGGTGATCGATAGCGCCATCGCCAAATTTGAGATCGATACAGATCTTGCACCCATCCAGAGCTTGGGAATCCGGCTCGATGAGGAGGCTTCATTGGGCTGGCCCGTCGTTTGGTTTCCGGTGCTCGCCGAGGACGTGCTTGAACAACTCACCCGCATCGGCGAACGCACCAATCCCGATGAAATCTGCCCGGTATTGCCCATTCAGTCTGCGGACGCTCGCCGCGGCGACAACATCATAAATGCCTTGGGCGAGTTTCTGTTTGACCGCTACGACGTCGATATCCGCGACATCTTGCGGGCAACGGAATGGAACCCGTTCCAGCTTTATCGCTCGCTGATGCAGACAATGGCACGCTATGAAGATAGCCTTAAGCTCGCCGGCGGCGCAAAATTTGTCTTGTCGCCCTTGTCGAGCAAAGGCCTCTCGATTGGATGCTTACTGGCCGCCTTCGAGAAGCGGGCGACCGGCAATCGCGCAGCCGTCCGTGTCGGCCTGGCGCATGTCGAATCGCGCCGATATGAGGCAGCAAAGATACAATCGAATCCGCAGTATCAGCTCATTTCCGCCTGGGTCGCGGGTGAATGCTATAGTGTGTCCGCCCGAAAAAAGCAGACTGAAGAGGCGCAGCAATCGCTTGTCGGCGCGGATGCTAAATAACGATCCAGCCCAACCGAATGAGGCGACGCTCGATTAGCGTCTGCACATTGTCTAAGCCGAAGCGACATAGCTTCCAGCCTTGGCCCGGGCCGCTCTTACCGGATGGATGGCCGACTGTAGTCTCGTGACAATGTCGAACATTGTAGCATGAAGGCGAACAACCCAGATTGGACCGCGCCGCGCGGCAACCAGGATTGGCGCGACGACGAGTTGATGCTCGCAGTTGTCTGGCTGAAATCGTTTGTTCCTCGCAGGGAGATGGAGCAGAGGCTAGATGTCGCGAAGGCCAACCTTCTTGCCGCCCAAGAACGCATGCGCGCCGGCGTAATGGGCCCGCTGTTTGACCCTGCGGATACGGCGGCTTGGTATATACTGCAGGCCGAGACGTTTGCCACCGACAGGGCCCTGTGGACGCCAGAGGGCACGATGCGAGTTGTGCCCTTCCTTTCGCGTATCGGAAAGGAGCTAAAACGTCTCCTCAGCGTGAAGGGAGTTGAAGATCGCGCGGCTCGCATGATGCTACAAGAGAGGCGCCAACCTGACAGCATCATTCTCGAGATGCTCGTTGCCCTCGCCTACCGCCGAAGAGGATGGAGCCGGGTCGAGTTCGTGCCGGAGACACCTGGGCGCGGACAAACTCCGGACATGTATGTCTTCCGAACAGGAAGCCGCTGGGCGGCAGAGTGCAAACGCTTGGTGCCGTCAACCTATGCCGCGCGCGAGAAGTCGCGGGGCACGGTGCTCGCGCAGCCCGTCCATCAGCTTTGCCTGGAGATCGGCGAATCCCTCATTGTCGAGGTGAAGTATCAAGTCGAGCTGAACAAAATCGAGGACGACTATCTCTTGCGACATGTGAGATCCGCTATTGAACGGCGATCGCTGACGCCCTGGAAGGACGAGGTGGCGACCGGACGAGTGCGCCCCATCGAATGGACGCTGCTCCGGCGAATTCTCGCCAAAGACTACGTCTATTTCGATGGAAGTCGAATGATCGAACTCCTGGCCGGACGATACATTCATACGGCCGATCACAGTATGGCGGCCAAATGGCGGCCGGCACCATTGAGGCCTACTTATGCCGACGCTGTCTACCAGGCCAGCGGGGTCAGCTGGGTCAGCGAATCCGAGACTGCCGTGCGTCAGAAGGCGCGCCATTTTCGTAGCACCATCGCCAACGCCGAGCGGCAGCTTCCAAGCGATCGTCCTGGAGTGATCCACGTCGGTATTGAAACCTCAGCGGGATCAGAAGTTGATTTCACGCGCCACTTCTTCAACACGATGCAAGCCAGAACGTTTGCGCCGGCGACCTCACGTCTCAGATGGGTCTACGCAAACTATTTCGTTCCCGAAGCAACCACGCGAGAGAACGAGACGTGGGCGATTACCGAGACGATGGTGCCCTACAAGATCGGTCACCATCGAACACGCTGGCCATTGCCCGGCCACATGTTGGTCTCGCCAGAGGACGGAAGTGAAAGCGGGGTCATCCCAAGCGCGGCGCTAGTTCGAACGAAGCGTGATCGCGCCAAGTCTGGGACCAGTTCGGGATTGGCGCAGCTCGTAGCTTCCAACATCAAGGGGCCAATTCGACCATAAGGTCGTCCAGCACTGTAGCGAGGCCGGCCGCGCCGAACAGGGGCTGCACGCCGACAGCTCTCAATTTGGGCACCGCCCGATGGAAGATTGCAAGGTTCGTTTGGCCGTTTAGCCGTGACGGATAGGTAATGCCGTCTGGCCCGGACGGATGTTCGTGCCAGGCGAGTGACCATTGTCGCGCCAGCGCTTGCCTTGATGCACGCGCAACATCGGTCGGAACTCCCAAGCGGATCGCGCCGTCGCCACGCAGATCGACCATATTCAAGGGCGACGCGATTTCGATCGTCGCGTAGTCTCTGTCGTGGAGCTCGTCTTCGCCCAGGAGCAAGGAGCCGTCAGCACCATCGCGCCGATCGCGCAGGACCGCCTCCAAAAAGCAGACCTTAAGAGTTTCTCCCAGATACAGCACGCCGAAACGGTTCGCTGCGATCCTTCGTCGAGGATCGCTGAATCGACTGGGCGACTTGCCGTATCCCAATGGATCCGGATATCGCGACAGATAATTCGGCCAAACCTCGCACCTGCAGGCACAATATTCAGTTCGAGCCGCGACTTGACAAAGGTCCCTGTCGGCCACTTTGCAGCCACTTAGCGAAAATCCCCTCGTCCGACGCTTTCCGCCGCTGCGAGCAAATCTTCTCCGCGGCCCAGCTCCAAGGCTTCACGCCCCGTCAGGCCATCGAGTTCATCATGTGGCTGAACGAGAAAGCGAAAAACAGCCCAGGGACCGCCAAGCCGCTCCCGAAGGCCCGGTAATTCGGGATACGGTTTTCCGTCGCGATCAAGTTGCCAGACAGGAAAGCGGAAGCCTCGCTTGGCCCCGTCCAGTCCGACAAGTTGCCCATTTTGTCGCTTGGCGTTGATCGTCACGCGCGTCGTGTGCAGCAGCTTGGCAAGCGCGTCCGCGCTCAGCATGTCTTCGCTCGAAAGGATTTCCGCAGCTCGCGCTCGCCCCCGCTCCCGCTCCCGCTCCCGCGCCGCAGCCAGCGCCTCTTCGAGCTCTGCATTGTGAGGACCCGCTGTCCGCGTTTCGACAGCTCGTCTCCCGGCGGTTGTTGATCGCTCGATCGGCGTGGCAACAGCACGACCATCAGGATCCACGTTGACGAGAAAGCTGTGCCCGCGACCGGCCCTGTTGCTCTTTGCGAAGGCTTCGCCGTACCGCTTAATCAGCAAACCGACGCTCTTCTTCGCTGCACCGGGCGCTTTGAGCTTGACGCCCCGCACGCCCTTGGTCACGAGCGTCTTGAAATCCGCCTTGAGGGACATGGTCAAACCAGGCTTCGACTTGCGAACCCGGGAGATTGACCTTCCTCTGGTCGATTTTTTGGCGTTCGTCATCGCCAACTCCTAATCCTAAACCGGCCCCAAAGGTGGTCACGGGGATTTTGCTGGAGCCCACTGGACAAAATGGGACCTTTCGTTAAGTTCGTCAAGTCCGTAAATCTGGATCAAGTCGTAATTTGTTCAATTTTTTCAATGAGACGATGGCTATTGTCGGTCGACGACGCGGCCCATCGCTTGCGAACTTGCGTAAAGCCCGAAGGTGCCAAGTCAGTGAGCCTCGTGTCCTCAAAGAACGATCTCGCTCGTGAGCTCTTTGTCCGAACGGCGGACCAAAATTACGTGACGGCACGTTGGTGTGCCAACAACGGCCTCAACACCGACTTTCTCTGGCTCGCGGTGCACGCACTGGAGAAATACTACAAGGCCGTGCTGCTTGTGAATGGTCACGGCACCAGAGGTTACAGCCACAATGTGGTTCGTCTCCACCACGATGTGAAGGCTTTCGCTGGCGCGCTGTTACCCGACCGGATTGCTAGGCCACACCAACTCGACCTCGTCCTCTGGAGGGACAGGAGCACAGACGAGTTCATGGCGCATCTGCTCGACAATGGAAATACCGACAACCGCTACGCCATCTATGGCTATGTTACGGGCACGCAGGACCTTCATATGCTCGATGCGATCGTATTCGCTGTCCGGCGGCTGATATGCGAGCTCGACGTGGAGGTATTTACCGGAGCCGACGAACCGGGTGTGCCGAGCTTCACGCATCGCGATATTCTCACGCGTCAGCCGACCTTTCGTTTTCCCATGGCGATGCCGCTGGACCGACCTGGTCGGTTCGCGGGAAGAAACGCCTTTGCGCCAAGCGGCCCTGAACCTCAACTTTCCGTTCGCCCCAATGAACTTCGTGCATCGGCCCATGCCGGAAGGTGGCTCGGCCAGCAATCCAGTCATCATCCGCCGAATACTCGATCCGCTGGCGAGCGACGATCCCAATTTAGCGAGGGAGGGCATCGAACTCGCAAGGTGGTTTCTCACCAATGTGCAGGTCCCAAGAGGTACACCAGGCAATCCGGGGGTGCGCGAGCAAATCCAAGACGGGATCGATGTCGCTCGCACACGTCATCAGTTGCCCAACTATGCCAAAGGAAGGACGCCGATCGAGTATTCGTGGTCGAATTTCGTCGCGCCGGCCTGCGACGACTGCAACAACGCATATTCGGAAATGGAAGGTCGAATTAAGCCAATTGTTGAAGCGTTAGGCCGTCGAGAGGCTCTGCCAGTCTCAGCCTACATCGAGCTGCTCGATTGGCTGGACAAGGTTCGTATTGGAGTTTGGCTGCTGCGGCACCAGATTGAGAAATACCCTATCGAGATAACTCCGAACTTTCACATCGAGACGCGTATTGGCAAGAAGGATCGCATGCTGGCCGTATATGCCTTCGATGGCCAGAGCAAAGGCATCAATCTCTTTGGCGCCGACAGCTTGATATTCAATGAGATGCCAAGCTGCTTTGGCCTTCGGGCCAACGACACGCTGCTTCTGAACGTCTCGGCCGACTTCTTTTGCTCGAAAGGGTGCGGGCTTCCCTACCCCGATACAATGACGCTGCAAATAGGAGGACCGGATGGCGGGCGCCTGATGCTGCAGGACTTCAAGTACCCCAAGATAGTCAGCAATCCCGTGACCAAGCTTAAACTGTATAAGCCCGTGGTCTGGCTCTACCAGCCCATCAAGTTGCCGTCCTTGGACCCTACCTTCCAGGGCGGCTTCGTGGGTCACACCAACACCTTCGATTCCCGCACTGCCGCTTTGACCCTCGAAGGGAACGATCGACTGGGTGCCCTCTTCCGTCAAGACCTAGATGGAGTGCGCATCTATCGCAGACTTTCAGACATGATTGAGTTCGATGAAGTAACCGGCGACGATTGCGCCATGCAGAAAGACATCGCGGCCAGCGTTTACGATTGCCAGATCCGCCTGTTCAAGGCGGTCAATCGACGATGGATCGATCGCAGCCGAAAGAACCGGGTGGAAAAAGCCCTCCGACAGCTCAAGCTGGACAACGCCGCGGAGATGGCGCGACTATTCCGGAATGGGACCCTCGGCCGCTCCCGCCCCAACGAAGACGCTGCCGGGAAGTAAAGCAATCGTGGCCCGTTTTGCAAAACATCGATCTTCACAGCACGTGAATTCCTCGCTGCTTTTGCCATTCCGAGGGCGCTCGCTATAGTTGCGTAACCAACCAATTTTGTCAGCTCCACAGCATACAAGAGGCATGGCATGACCCAAGGCCTGATCAAGGTCGTTCAGACCGGAAGCCCGATTCGACGGCCAGCATGTCAGCGGCGCACGCTCATAGGTTTGGGGCCCAACAAGATTGGACGGGTGAGAACCTTAGAGAACACCCATTCCGTCCGCGGGATGATAGACAAGGTCAGGCACATGCTGAGCGTCCTTGTCGAAATCAAGGACCTCTCCACCCGCCGCTTCAACGCGCTCGCAGGCTACGTGCGCAATCCGGCGACGGTTACCGTTTTCGAAGAAGCAGAATGGTACATCACCGGTGATGAACGGCTCATCGGCATGGTCGTCCGAGATCTCGAAGATGACGACTGGGGCTGGATCATTCTGGGCCGCGACGAACGGCTTCGCTTTCGCGCAATAGACGCGAACAGCTCCATGGCTTCCATTTCGGACGCGCGGCGCGACCTTATGAAAGAAATGGAGTTTCACAATGGGGAGCCTGACGATTCCTTCTATCAGGGTGACGCGCTCGGCCCACCCGTAGACTTCATCACACCCATCGTTCCGCTTGAGCGACTAAATCCTGGCTTCCGTATCCTGCGTTCTGAGGCCCGGTACTCGCCGGCCCGCGAAATCATCGAAGCCATGATGCGGTTCTATGAGGATATGGATGGCAATTTTGTCGAGCAATTCCAGACGACGGCGTTCGATGCCCGATTGTGGGAATTGTATCTGTTTGCGACCTTTGCAGAGCAAGGTTACGCACCTGCGCCGGAGCTTGCAATCCCCGACTTCATTTTCCTGGGCCCGGATGGCGGTATCGGAATCGAAGCGACGTCCGTGAACCCGGGCGCGCTCGTCCCCCCGCCCGCCAGTCCTCAGGCGTTGGCGGCCTACATCGAAAACTACGTGCCGATCCGACTTGGCCGGGTTCCGCGCCGCAAGCTCGAGCACCCGACGCCATATTGGGAACGGCCGGAAATGGACGGCATTCCGTTCGTGATTGCGGTGCAGGACTTCCATAGTCCCGGTGCGATGAGGTTCATCTCCGCAGCCATGAGCGACTATGTATTCGGCGTTCGGCACAATCTGGACGATGGCAGCCCCGAACTGATCGACGAGCACGTCTGGGATCAGCTTCGCGAGCGGTCTGGCTTGTTCTCGTTCCCGAATGCGGAGAATGTCTCGGCCGTCATCGTCAATGCTCAGGGCACGCTTCCAAAATTCAACCGGCTTGGTTATCTCGCCGGCTTTGGCAGCAAGAATGTACGGATGGTGCGCAAGGGCGTTGCGCAAGATGAACGGCATGGAATACCGTTCGTCCAAGTCATTCACGCGCCGCGATACTCCGAGACTTGGGTTGAAGGTATGACCGTCTTTCACAATCCGGACGCAAGGATTCCGCTCGATCCCGATCTTATTCCGGGTGCCTGTCACCAGTTTCTTCAGCCAGACAGTTCGATAGTGTCTCTGACGCCGCCGTTTCACCCGATGTTTTCAGAAACTGCGATTTGGGTGGCCCGCCGAAGGAGACGTCGTAAAAGCTAGCCGACTTCCATGACTGAAGCGCTGCTTGGACCGGTCAAGCCGCTACTCTCCTGTTCATGCGTTTCATAGCCACGATTTTGTCGAGAACACAAAAGTCATGCCGTCACTCGGCGTTCAACGCCGAATGACGGCAGTTTCCGATCGATCAGCTTTTCTTTTCCTCGGCCGCATTGCGGATCTGATCCGCCGCAGGAGCGCCAGTGCCGTAGTAAGTCACCGCTGCCGCCGGCACGATCGTCCAGACGTTGGTGACCGGGTCGAAGTTCATTGAATAGGACACATGATCGTGCAGCAGATCCGACACCGGCAGGCTCAATTAGCGTCGCCGATGCCGTGAACAGGGTGTACCGCGAGGGCAGAAACAAGCTCGCTCATGGCGAGACGGCGGGTCTATTCGAAGATCTTTCGGCGATCCGGATGGTAGGCGATGCGCTTCTCGCCAATCTGTTCGATGCAGTCAAGTTCGAGCTCGCGGCGATCATCGATAACCGGCCCGCCATCTTGACCTTACAGGAGCAACACGCTTATCGCGCCCTAGTAGAGAGACTGAAACAGCGTCTCGTCACCCCTTCGACCCCTTAGTTGGCTTGGGTTGGAAAAGGATCTTGTTGTTCTCGCGCTTGATATCGAGAAAGTCGAAGGGAGACGCGGCGCTGTCGCTCAGTATCCGCTCTGGATAGCCGTCGACGGCGAGCTTCATGACGTATGAAACGGTATTCTCCGGGAGCACGACAAGCTCATCTGCATTCCAGAATAGATCGCGCGTGACTGGACTGGCATCCTCCTGACGTTCGATCGTCCTGATGAGCGGAACGGCGTTGAGATTGCAGTACTGATCGGCGTCCCACTCGTGAAACACGTCCTTGTTGCGTCTAAGTTGGATATTGAACGTGAATTCGGTGTCCTTGATCGTATTGCGGTCGACACCCGTGCAACTGCTTCCCCCCTCACCTCTGTCTTGTGTCCACCAATCGCGATTGGCCACCAGTTTCTCGACATCGATCTTCCATCCCTGCTTGACCAGGTCGGGAGCGATGACGAAGCGCGCAGGATAAGTCGAATTCTTGCCTTTGCCGCTGACCTGGACCCGGGGGTGGGTCGAGGTTTCCTGGGACTTCACGACGACCTTGGGCGTGATCGTGGCCGTTCCAAGGCGCTGCGATTTTGGCGTAGGTGACGGCGCGGGCCCCGAACCTCCGACCCTACCGGAAATGAACTCCCTGATTGCGGTGGCAATCTCGGGGTTCGAATAGGCGCCGTAGGCAAGAGTGCTCAATGAGATGAGGAAAAAGAACGGCGCTGCGCTGACCGTCAGACGCCGAATATGCGTGAAACGTTGCTTTTCGAGCTCGGTGACGCTGATCTGGCTCTTGATCTTGCTGTAAACCCGAGACGCGCCGTCGGCGGAATGCTTCTGGACTTTGGCAAGCTCCTTGAGCGCGGCGAGCCTTGCGCTATCGCTATCGAAGGTCTGGAGTATCTCGATCACCTGGCCGGCGTTGAAAATGCCGTCACCTTCGACGACCTGTCGGACGGACCTGAATTCCGATCCCTCCAGCGCACGCACCTTCTGAAACAGATAGAAATACGCAACGAGCGCAATCACCCCCAAGACAGATGTCGCCCCGGCGATTGCCGTAACCGCCTCGACCGTCAATTGCATAGATCCCCTCCGACACCTGCACTCTGGCAAATTGCCGGATTGTTGTCACCGTCACATTTGGCGACGCGACGATCCTTGAGATCGAGGCCGCGCGCCGACGGCTGACGCAATCTATCGCAAGGATTGGGCACCGGATTGTTCTCCATCACGGTGAGCTCAATCTCGCGACTTGATGAGCCGAGCGACGAGTGGCAGGACGGCACCAAGCACGATCGATCGACTTCAAATTCAACGCTTGGGACAATTCACGACGTTCGCGCACTCGGTCGCCTACGTGGCCGAGAACATCCTCAAGAGCTAAGACACGCTGGCGCGCCAATCATGCGTTTCTACTATCGAGAGCGGCGATGACGCCAGCTTGCCACATCCAAGCGAGAGCTTTTATTGCTGCGCTTTTACCCAGGACTTCAGACCAAGCGCGCACGAGTTCGACCCCGGAGATGCCTGGTGCAATGCGCAGTGCAAGTTCGCCGACTGGCACGCCATCGACATAAGAAACGGGCCGTGCAGAGCCGGTCATTACGATTGCCGGTGCAAACTCGGCCAGTTCATCTCGGACCACAGCCGTTCGGTCGATCCGCACGCCCTTTGCCAGCTCGAGACGAACTGATGGCGGAGGAAGTGGTATAGGTGTACGGAGTGTAGTCTCGGCGCTCGCCCGATCTTCCGAGCCGCTTCTGCAACGCCAAAATTCCGTACCAAACCTTCGCGCCGCTTCCGAATAGTTAGCACGGGTATTGTCGAAGCTCCTTTGAATTGCCTCATAATGGCGGTCTCGATAGAAAGTATTGGCCGCCGCGAGATGCGAAGGCTGACGAAGCCAAGTATTGATGACAACAGCCGCTTGCAATGCACTCGTAAGAGCCATCTGGACACCCTGCGATGAGAGAGGATCTAGGCTGATGGCGGCCTCACCGACTCGCAGGAGATCGAGTTCAATTGGATCATTCACGTAGCGACTCGAGGCGTCACACGCGACCGCCGTTCCCATTTCAGCTTCAAGAATATGTCCAAGGAGCCGCGAGCGCTTCAGCAGCCATCGATAGACATCAGAGATGGGCTGGCCACGTGCAAGCTTGCTTGCTCGGGGATCGAAAAACACCGCTGCTGTTGCTATACCCTCGCGCAGGGGGCCCGCCCAAAACCAGCAGTCGTTGGCGGCCTCGACGATCGAGCATTGTCCCATGGCAGTGCATCGCCAATCTCCAATGAGAGCAATTAGGGGAGGCGAAATGCGTGTGCGAATTCTACCGGATCTCTTTCCCGATGCGTCGACTATTAGCTTCGTTCGAAGTTGAAACGATGTGCCGCCAAGCAGGACACGCGAGGTCCATGGATACGCAGCCCCGGCGATTCGTTCCGCACTCACAACAACGGCAGGAGCCAACATGATGGCTCCTGCCTGCACGGCGGAGTTCCGCAGCGCGCTATCGAAAGCCGGGCGTGCGATGTGAAAACCTTTGTTGTCCGAAGCCATGCGCGCGTGCTCGTCAGCCCATAGGAGCATGACGCCATCCGAACGTGCGAACTCTGCCTCGACTTTTTCCGCAATACCGCACAAATTCAGCAGAGGAACCACGCCGGGCGCAATCGATTGCGCCGAACTGTATTGTCTATCGACGGCCCCCCGCTCGACTACTATTACGGTGTGACCGAGTTGCGCCACACGCAAAGCCGTAGTTGCGCCTGCTGGTCCACCACCGATCACAAGCACATCGGCTACTCCGGGTGTCACCCTCATGGTGCAGCGGAGTCGCTCATCGCGAACGCGCCTGCCGGATCAATTGGCGGAAGCTGAAAGAGATTTGGTCGCGTCTTCAGCAATCGGACGTAGGCTTCAAGGCAGTATGTCAACCAATCCCGAATGAAGTCGCATGCGACGCGGCCTCGTCCGAGAACCTCATGGTGGCAGCCACCACCGCAAAGATAACGCGCCCAACACGAGCCGCACGGCTCTTGACGATGAACGTGTCGGGCGTGCAGCCAAGAGGATTGTTTGTGGGAGTCCACGCCTAAATCGATTGATCCCATGCCACCTTTTTCATCGCCGACGAAACGGTGACACGCGTAAAGAGATCCGTCAGCGGATGCCGCGACGTAACCTGCGCCAGCGCCGCAGGGATAAGGGCGATGAGTACCGCGATGGATTTCTTGAGCAGTGAGTAGATTCAGGAACCCGTAGTCATCCCCCGCTGCAAGGCGCTTCTCGCACACCTCACCACACATTAACATTTCTTCAAGAAACCGGGCGAGGTCGTCAGACAACATCTCATTTGAGCCGCGCGGCGATCTGAGCATCGGCGAGAAACCCACGCCCGCGAAACCAAAATCAAGCAAGCCGTCGAGTGTCTGGCGCAGCTGAATATTCCGCGGTGTTACGGTTACCCGCGCAGTGACCTCTGCATTTGATGCAATCAAGGGGCCAAGCCGTCCAATGATGTGATCGAAGCTGCCACGGCCGCCCTTGAAAGGGCGCTGCTGGTCGTGCGCCGCGCCGATGCCGTCCAGGCTTACCGTGACGGCAAATCCATAGTGGCTCAGGAAGGCCGCGTCATCTGGTGTTACAAGCGTACCGTTCGTGGTCAGCGAAAAGGAAACGATGCTGCCATTCAATCTGGCCCATTCGCGCGCACGCAAAACGGCGCTGCGAAGTACCTCCCGATTGACTAGTGGCTCGCCCCCGAGGAACGCGAGGGTGTAGTACTGGCCTCGTTGCGACTCACGCAGAAAGCCATCGACGGCTTTGAGCGCCACGTCGAGCGGCATATTGCGGGGCTGCTCGCCGAAAGACCCGCCGTCTGCATAGCAGTACGTGCAGCCGAGATTGCACTTCTGCGACACCGCAAGAGAGAGTGCCCGCGTTGCGTAAGACGTCGGCCCGTCATCTGCGACATAGGCCGGGGCAGAAAGCCCGAAGCGAACAAGTGCTCTGTCCATTGTCCCTGACACAACCGCCATTTCCAGCGCGCTCACGACTTCTTCGTCGACCTCGAACACGCGACTGCCATTGGGCAAGAACACATGTGGCTTGTCCTCCGCCACGAACAGATGGAGATCCGGATGATGTGCGGTTGATACCAAGCGTTGGCTCTTTCGCTTTCCTTCCCACCGACCACGAACGTAAGTACCTGCTCCCACCGGGTGTAAAGATCGTCGTAGCTGAACTGCTCGGGGTCTCGTGGTTGGTCAACGCGATAGTCATCCGCTGAACCACGTTTGCGTTGCATCCAATTGTGTCCGCGCGCAACGCCTCCGGAGACTTGTACATTGATGAAATCCGGTCGGCTCGCTGCCCAATAGTAGCAGCCGCATTCGCGATAATCGGCCTGCCAAGGAGAACATAAGCCCTGGGTCATCGCACCAGGTTCCAGCAGGTCGCGCGAAAACGCTACCTGCTCCAATACCGGCCGCACGACGAGATCGGCGCTGACGACAACGTTGGTCTGCGGATTGACGAATGAACAGGGGACAGCTTGGCCAGCCTTTTGGACGACATCTGCAAGCGAGTTGAAGAACTCCATCGCGTATCGTTCTGGCATTGGCCCCTGATCGCTCAAGCTGCGGGCCTCGACCGGTCGACCATCGACCGAACGCAATCTAAACAGCGGTCGTATGCCGGCCAATTCAGCGGGACTGCCGGGGGCGACTGCCAACACTTGGTGCCCGCCGTTCACAAGGCCCGCTTCGTGGAGTCCGATCCCTTCGAAAAGGTGCTTCCATAAACTTCGCAGATCAAACTCAAGGCCGGGGAAAAAGTTAGAAATCGCGTCTTGCGGCAGAGTGCTCGGTGGATTCCCGACCGCCCGAAAAGAGAATTGAGCTGTAACATTCTTTGGATCGATCTTGGCCATAAGGTCAAACTCCTGCTCCAAGCGACGTTATCCAGTCTTCGACGACCTGGATGCCGGATTTTCCACTTCCTGCGTCGCGATAAGAGGATAGCGCCCCGTTCATCGGATGCTCGGCTCGCGAAATGGCGAGCAGAAAAGCTGAGCCGGCAGGATCTCCCGGCACGACGAGCGGTTGGTTAGCAAGTCCGGCTGCAGTCGCAACCGCGCCCTTTGCAACGGCTTTGGTAAGGTAGTCGAGAACTTCTTCAGGTTCCGCGAAGCGCTGTGCGAGCGTTTGTCCGTCCTCCGAGAACCCGGCGTGAAGTCCGGCCATGGCACCAAAAGCTACGATCATGCGGCTCATTGCGGCGACCGGAATATCCTCTGCCACTGCGGGGCGGAATACGTCGAGTGCCAGCCTCAACTGGTCGCGGCGGCGCCGATTGATCGCTAGATCCAAGCCGTCAGCGCCACGCATCATGGCCGGCATGCGGCGGCGTCCTGCGGGCCGCAGGTCGCCAATGCCATCGTACTCCCGCATCATGGCGTTGATCTGCTGCAGGGTGGCGTGCGCTGCCTGCCTAGCGGACGAATTGGCCGGGGCGGTGAGGCCAGTCTGCAGGGTGTCAAGTAGTCCCGCATGAATCATCGATGAGGTGCCATAAGCTGCTTGTCCGGACGGGAAAGCGTCACCGGAATAGTTTTGGTTCCAGACGCCTGTGTTCATGAGACGCATGGTTTCGAGAGCGCGCCGGACAATATCGAGCACGTCTTCGACGCTGACGTTTTGTGCCTGCGGACTTAATACGATTTCCTCGAACTCATCCCGCATGCTCCGCACCGGCTCACTGTCTGGAACGTAGTCGGGAGGCCCAGACGCAGCACGCGCAAAGGATGACAGCGTTCGGCTGTCTGGCAGCATCAACGTTACAGTGATAATTCCGTCGGAAGCATCGTCGAAGTATCCCTGGTTTCGGCCCGCTAAATCTCGTGCGTAGATTCCACGAGGGATCGTCGAAAGATGAGCGCGTGGATCTGGTGAGTTTATGGTGGCGGCCGAATCGGAATGGCTATCCCACGTGCCGCGGGTTCTGTCATAGATGGCGTTGCCGGCTGGAATAACATTGCTCGCTGTATGCCCGTAAACTACTCCTGCAGGCGGCGTAAAGCGCAGCCGGATTTCGGGAAACGCAGCGGTAGGTTTAATGTACTGTACTGATCCTGGCTGTGTGAAAAGGCGCGAGTCGGTTACGATTCCTCCGTTTCCTAATGGGGGGATACGGATGGGACGCTTCGTTGAAGGCGCGGACAGATCCCAGCTGACGCTCTTGCCGGAATGTCTGGAGGATTGGGTAGACGAGGGCAACGCGGTCCATGTGATCGATGTGTTTGTCGAGGCGCTCGACCTGCATGGAATGGGATTTGAGCGTGTGATCGCCAAGGAGACGGGCCGGCCTTCCTATCATCCGGCAGTCCTTCTGAAGCTTTACATCTACGGTTATCTCAATCGGGTGCAATCCAGTCGCCGCCTGGAACGTGAGGCGTGCCGCAATATCGAGGTGATGTGGCTGATCGGCCGCCTGGCTCCCGATCATAAGACGATCGCCGATTTCCGGAAGGACAATGGTGCGGCGCTTCGGAAGGTTTGTGCGAAGTTCGTTGCGCTATGCCGGCAAATGGGCCTGTTGCAGACCCCAAGCGTCGCAATCGATGGCAGCAAGTTCAAGGCAGTGAACAACCGCGATCGCAACTTCACGCATGCCAAGATGGCGAGGCGGATGGCGCAAATCGAGGAAGGCGTCGGGCGATATCTGCGTCAACTGGATAGCGCCGATCGGCAGGAGCCATCGGAAGCGATCAGCATCAAGACAACGAGGATCAAGGAAAAGATCGCTCGGCTGAAGCAGGAGATGAGCCGCCTGGAAGTGCTTGACGCGCAGATGCGCAACACGCCGGATCAACAGATATCGCTGACCGATCCGGATGCCCGTTCGATGGCCACCAGCGGACGCGGATCGGGTGTCGTCGGCTACAATGTCCAGGTCGCGGTGGACACCGAACACCATCTGATTGTTACGCATGAGGTCATAAACGTCGGCAACGACCGTGGGCAGCTTGCTCGGATGTCGAAGCAAGCCAAAGAAGTGCTCGAAGTGGACAAACTCGAGGCGGTCGCCGACCGTGGCTACTTCGACGGAGAGGAGATATTGGCCTGCGCAGAGGCTGGCGTTGTAGTCACGCTGCCCAAGCCCATGACGTCGAACGCCAAGGCGGAGGGTCGGTTCGGCAAACAGGACTTCGCCTACCTGCCTGATGAGGACGTCTACCGCTGCCCGTCCGACCAACTGCTGCCCTATCGCTATACCAACATCGAGCATGGAATGACGCTGCGCCGTTACTGGTCGACAGCAGCGTGCCAAGGCTGCGCAATCAAGAGCCAATGTACGCCATCCAAGGAGCGCCGCATCACTCGTTGGGAGCATGAACATGTAGTCGAGGAGGTCCAGAGACGGCTCGATTCCAATCCCGAAGCCATGCGGACGCGGCGCGAGACGGTCGAGCATCCCTTCGGCACGATCAAAGCCCGTATGGGTGCGACCCACTTCCTGATGAAGCGCTTACGGAATGTTGCCGCTGAGATGGCGCTGCATGTTCTCGCTTATAACCTCACGCGGGTGATGAACATCGTCGGCAAACCGCGCCTGATTGCAGCCATCCGCGCCGTCTGAAGGCCGGAAAGTACGTCCAAAAGCGCAATACCGCCTCGCGATACCCGCTTTGGCCGTCATTGGGCGATCCGACGCGAGAATATCAGCCGCCTGCAGTGATTGGGGTACTGTCCAGAATCTTTCGCACTTTTGATCAGGCGACGGCTCCGGTTTCAGAGAGTTGTGGCTGATAGAGCGGTCGCATGTTCATGTAGCATTTGGTCGACCACGCCGTTCCGGCAATGTGCCGCAGCCGGGCCGCCGCTAAGTTGAGACAGGATTGACCGTCGGGGAAGGCGCCGACGACACGGGTTCGTCGCCGGATCTCCTTCATGATGCGCTCGAGCGGATTGTTCGTTCGAATCTTCCGCCAATGGATGTCCGGAAAGGCATAGTAGGCGAGCGTCTCGTGAACCGCCTGCTCGACGAGATCAGCAGCTTTGGCC
>NZ_FMAE01000045.1 GCF_900094575.1 Bradyrhizobium yuanmingense
CACGATCGCCTTGAGCTTGGCAGGATCATGCGCGGCCGCGCGATCCGCCAGCACGACGCAGGCGCCAATCGTCAGCGGCAGCCAGAGCTCAAGCACTGCGATGTCAAAGGACAGCGAGGTCAGGCCAAGCACCCGGTCGGCGGCCGTCATGCCGGGCTGCTCCGCCATGGTCGCGAGGAAGTTCGTCACCGCGTCATGACGGACCATCACGCCCTTGGGCAGGCCGGTCGAGCCCGAGGTGTAGATCACATAGGCGAGGCTCTCACCGTGAACGGCGACATCGAGATTGGCGGCATCGCTGCCCTCGCCGTCCTGTCCATCAACGAGCCAGGCCTCTGCGCCGGTCTCCGCCAGGATGGCTGCGAACTGATCGTGCAATCTCTCCTGCGTCAGCACCAGCGCCGCGCCGCTGTCGCCCAGCATGTGCGCCAGCCGCTCCGGCGGGTAATCCGGATCGAGCGGCAAATAGGCCCCGCCGGCCTTCAGCACCGCCAACAGCGCGACCAGCATCTCGACGCTGCGCTCGAGCGCCAGCCCGATCACGATCTCGGTCCCGACGCCGCGATCGCGCAAGCGCCGCGCCAGCCGGTTGGCGCGCGCATTCAGCGCGGCGTAACTCAGCTCCGCCTCGCCGAACACCAGCGCGATCGCCTCAGGTGACTTCCGGACCTGTGCCTCGAACTGCGCAATGATCCCCTCGCGCGGTTCATCCCGGAGCGTATCGTTCGCCCGTGCAAGCAGGACGTCATCCGTGGGATCGCGGGCCGCGATCATCCCTACCGGTCGATGGGCATCCATGCTCAGCGCCTCGATCAGCCGCACAAAGGTTCGCTGCAGCCGTGCGATCTGGGCCTCGTCGAAATATTTGCGCTGATAGTTGAAAACGAGGCGCAGGCGCTCATCGACGCCGATGCTGGCGAACAAGGGATAATTGCTGGTCTCGACAATCCAGGTCTCGCCGACCTGGATCTGCCGGTTCTGTCCGATCAGCGCGCGGTCGACCGGGTAGTTCTCGAACACCAGGATGCTGTCGAACAACGGCCGTCCGGGACGCCCTGCCAGCCGTTGGATCTCATAGAGCGGCGTAGCGCCGAATTCGCGCAGGGCCAGATTGCGATCCTGCAATTCGCGCAGCCATGCACCGACGGCCTGCTGCGGGCTGACGCCGTCGATCACGGGCAACGTGTTGATGAACAGGCCGACCATCTCTTCGGCGCCGGCGAGCTCGGGCGGCCTGCCCGACACGGTGACACCGAAGCAAACCGTGCCCTGCCCGGTATGCTGCCGCAGCAACTGCGCCCATGCCGCCTGCACCAGCGTGTTCATCGTGATGCGCTCGCGCGCCGCGAATTCCTGCAACCGTCCGGTCATGGCAGGATCCAGCTCCAGCGCAAGCATGCCATGGCCGGACGTTTCCACGTCCCCCCCTTCGGCCAGGCTGCCTGCGAGGAAGCTCGGCTCGACCAGCCCAGCCGTCGCATTGCGCCAGAACGCCGCCGATGCGTCGCTGTCGCGGCTCTTCAGCCACGCGATGTAGTCGCGATAGCGGTGCCGTAAGGGCGGCAGGCGCCCCTCGCCGTTATGTTGCATCACTTCGGCGATGAACCGCGCCGAGCTCCACCCATCGAGCAGAATGTGATGATGCGTCCAGATCAGCCAATGCCTGTCGTTGCCGAGCCGGATCAACCGAACGCGCTGCAAGGGCGGCCGCGACAGGTCAAAGCCGGCGGCCTGCTCCTGCCGCGAAACGTCGGCCAGCGCCGCATCCAGTTGCGCCTGGTCCCAGGTCGCACTCCGTGCTCGCCAGTCATCCTCGATAAAGGGCACTTCGGCCCGTCGATAGACGACCTGTTGCGGCGCGCCGGACAGGTCACGCCAAATAAATCCCGTCCGCAGCACCGCGTGACGATCGCTGGCTGCCTGCCAGGCGCGGCGCAGCTTTCCGGCGTCCAGCCCACGGATCTCCGCCGCGACCTGGTTGACGTAGAGCCCGCTCTCGCCGTCATGCATCGCATGGAACAACATGCCTTGCTGCATCGGCGACAATGGATAGATGTCCTCGATCTCGCGCCAATCAAGCGCAAGCCTGTCGAGTTCGGTCTGACCCAGCCCCGACAACGCCACGTCCGATGGTGTCAGACCGCAAGCGCCGCCGGTGCAGTGATCGACCAGCTCGCGCAACGCAGCCTCGTACAACGCAGCCAACCGCTCGACCGTCTCGCGCCGATAGCGCTTGCGGCCGAACCCGAACGATAGAAACAACCGACCATCGCGCACCGTGCCGTTCACGGTCAGCCAGCGTCGCAGCGGGCTCGATGCATCCCGCGATCGGCCCGCGCTTTCCGCTGCCATCTTGAACAGCGCCGCCTCATCGCCTCCGTCGATCTGGCCGAGATAGTTGAACGCAATCTTCGGCTCGCCGGCATGCGATAGCGCCAAACGTTGTTCTTCGGAGCCAAGATAGCGCAATACGCCGTAGCCCAGTCCGCGGCCGGGAACGCCGCGAAGCTCCTCCTTCACGGTCTTGATCAATGACGAAGGAACTTCCGAGCCACCGGCCAACCGCACGGGAAAGGCCGTCGTAAACCAGCCGACCGTGCGCGAGAGATCGAGATCGCCAGCGAGAGGCTCGCGGCCATGCCCCTCCAGCTCGACGAGAACGTCGTCCTGCCCACTCCACTGCCAGACGGCGCGTGCAAGGCCGGCAAGAAGGAGATCATTGATCTGCGTACGATAAGCCGACGGCGCATCCGTCAGCAGGCGCCGCGTCCATTCACTTTCGAATGACAGCAGGACCTCATCGGCATCGGCGATGCGATCGTTGCCCGCGTGGTCCTCGTCGCAGGGAACGTCCGCATTTGCACAGCGGCTGGTCCAGTAGGGTAACTCCGTCGCCAGTTCTGGCGAGGTCGCGTAAGCCCGCAAGCGCTGACCCCACAGCGCGTGAGCATGAGTCTTGGGCGGAAGCGCGGCCGCGGCGTCACCCTTCGCAAGCTGCCTGTAAGCGGACGCGACGTCCTCCAGCAGAATGCGCCATGACATCCCGTCGACCACGAGATGGTGGATCACGATCAGAAAACGCTGGCTGCCATCAGCGACATCGATGCCGACGGCCCGTAACAGCTCCCCGCCGGAGATCGACAGGCTTGCTTGCGCCGACGATGCCAGCGCCGTCACGGCATCGCGGCCGGCCGCCTGCCGGACCCAGAGCAGTTCCTCCGCGCCAACAGCAGCGCCGTGCTCGGCATACCAGCTTCCTTGCTTCTGCTCGAAGCGCAGGCGTAGCGCATCATGATGATCGACCACGGCGGCGAGCGCGCGCCGCATCACGTTCCAGTCGAGGCGCTCTCGCGGATGCAAGAGCACAGCCTGGTTCCAATGATCCCGATTCTCCATGTCCTCAGCAAAGAAGCGGGACTGAATCGGCAAGAGCGGATGCGGGCCGATGACCTGCCCCTGATCGGCGAGCGTCCCCGTGCGCTGCTCGGTCCGCGCCGCGCGCGCCAGAGCTTCGAGCGTCTGATGCTGGAATACGTCGCGGGGCTCGATCAGGTATCCGGCGCGCCGGGCGCGGCTCACCATCTGGAGCGAGATGATGGAATCGCCCCCGAGCTCGAAGAAATTGTCGGTGAGGCCGACGGCCGGCCGGCCGAGCAGCTCGGCCCAGATCGCCGCAAAGGCGATCTCCGCAGGCGTGCGTGGCGCCTGATGATCCGCATGGCCATGGGCCATGTCGGGCGCCGGCAGCGCCTGGCGATCAACCTTGCCGCTCGGCATCAAGGGCAGCCGCTCCAGCACGGCAATTCTCGGCGGCACCATGTAATCCGGCAGGACGGCCGACAGCGCTGTCCGCAGCGCAGCCTCTTCCAACTCCGCCGTGCCGCTGACGTAGCCAACGAGCTGCCGGCCGGCGCCGACCTCTCGCGCCACCACCACGGCGGAGCGAACGCCGGGCTGCTCGAGCAGCCGCGCCTCGATCTCGCCGAGCTCGATGCGGAAGCCGCGGATCTTGACCTGGTGATCCGCGCGTCCGACATAGTCGATCGCGCCATCAGCGCGCCAGCGCGCCAGGTCTCCCGACCGATAGAGCCGCTCGCCTTGCTCCCCGAAGGGATCGGGAATGAAGCGCTCCGCCGTCAGCTTCTCGCGCCGCCAATAGCCCCGCGCCAAACCGGCCCCGCCGATGAACAACTCGCCGGTCACGCCTGCCGGAACCATGTTCAGATCGGCGTCGAGGATGCGGATCGTCACGCCGGGAATGGGCTGGCCGATCGGCACGCGCGTCCCATCCTCGTCGCGACAGGTCCAATACGTGGCGTTGATGAGAGCCTCGGTCGGACCGTAGCGATTGTCGAACCGCACATGGGGGAACGCCGCACGCACACGCGTCATGAGATCGAGTGACAGCGCCTCGCCGCCAGCAAACAGGCGCCTCAGCGAGGTGCAGCGCGCCGCGCCGGGCTCGGCCACGAAATGCTCGAGCATCTGCGGCACGAAGTGCAGCGTCGTCACGTCATGGGCGATGACGGCGTCCACCAGGAGTCGCGGCTCGCGATGCGCGCCTGGAGCCGCGATCACGAGCCGCGCGCCGGTTGCGAGCGGCCACAATATCTCCCAAACCGAGACGTCGAAGCTGAACGGGGTCTTGTGCAGCAAGGTCTCGGCGGGATCGAGACCATACTCCGCCTGCATCCAGCCGAGCCGTGCCGCGAGTGCGCGATGCGAGCAGGCGACGCCCTTGGGTACGCCGGTCGAGCCGGACGTGTACATCACATAAGCCAGGCTGTCCGGATGAAGCGCCGCACCGGGATTGCCGGCATGGGCTTCGATCCGAGCTTCAGCCTCGCCGTCGATTGTCCAGGCCTCGACGTCCGCATCCGTGATCACAGACGCCAGATGCGGAAGCAGCCGCTCCTGGGTCAGCACCAGCGCCGTTCCGCTATCACGCAGCATGTGGAGCAGGCGATCGGACGGGTAGTCGGGATCGAGCGGCAGATAGGCGCCTCCGGCCTTCAGCACGGCCAGGACGCCGACGATCAGCTCGATGCTGCGCTCGAGCGCCAAGCCGACCAGCCGGTCGCGACTGATCCCGTGCTCCCGCAACCGCCATGCCAGGCGATTGGCACGCGCGTTCAGCTCGCCATAGCTGATCTGCCGTTCACCGAAGATCAACGCGATCGACGATGGCGAAGCCGCGGCCCGGGCTTCGATCTGCGCGACGATAGTGTCGCCAAGCTTCGGTGCCCGCTCGGCGCTGCCGCCCCAGCCGAGCAATCTCTGCTCCTCATCGGCATCGAGGCTGTCCAGCGCGCCCAGCGGCCGCGAGGCGTCCGCCACGATCCTGGCCAGCAGTTGCGACAGCGAGGCTTGCAGATATCTGATATGATCGTGGTCGAGGCGGCTGCGATCGTAGCGAAAGCCCAGATTGATGCCGTCGGGCTTGGCGAAGACCGCCACCGTCAGCGCATAGTTGGTGATCGAGACCTGCTCGACCCGGCCGAACCGGCGTCCGCTTTCGCTCTCGCCCCGCAGCGCCTGATCGATCGGATAGTTCTCGAACACGAGGATGTTGTCGAACAACGCGCGTCCGGAACGGCCGGCAAGACGCTGGATTTCGTACAGCGGCATCCAGCCGTGATCGCGCAGATCCGTGTTGCGCGCCTGGAGATCGCGCAGCCACGCTCCGATCTCGGTTTGCGGGCTTGCCTGATCGACGACGGGCAGCGTGTTGATGAACAGGCCGACCATCTCCTCGGCCCCTCTGATCTCCGCTGGCCGGCCCGAGACCGTCGCACCGAAACAGACCGCGCGCTGACCGGTGTGGCGGCGCAACAGCTGCGCCCAAGCGCCTTGCACCAGCGTGTTCAGCGTGACGCGCTCGCGCCGCGCAAAGGCTTGCAGGCTTGCCGTCAGGTCGGCCGTGAGCAGCAGGTCCGACGAGCCATGGCCGGAAGCACCGTTGGCCGCAGGTCCTCCCAGCGTGTCCGCTAGGAAGCTGGGCTCGTCCAATTCGGCCAAGGCCGATCGCCAGAACGACGCGGACGCGTCGCGGTCCTGCCTTTGCAGCCACGCGATGTAGTCGCGGTAGCGGCCCTTCACGGCCGATAGTCGCGCACCGCGTTCGTGCTGCAGGATCTCGGCCATCAGACGCGCGGCGCTCCAGCCGTCGAGCAGGATATGGTGATGGGTCCAGATCAGCCAGTGGCGTGCCTCGTCGAGCCGGATCAGCCGGACCCGCTGCAATGGCGCCTGAGACAGATCGAATGCCCTGGTACGTTCGGCTTGCGCAATACCCGCGAGCGCAACCCGCAGCTCCTCCTCTTCCATGGCGGCCGCCCGCGAGCGCCAGTCTTCTTCCTCGAATGGCAAAGGCGCAGAGCGATAGACCACCTGCTGCGCGGCCCCCGACAGCTCGCGCCACGCAAATCCGGTCCGCAACACGGCGTGGCGCGAACTGATCTCGTGCCAGGCTGCGCGCAGCCTGCCGGCCTCGAGACCACGGACCTCCAGGCCGATCTGGTTGACGTAATTGCCGCTCTCGCCATCGCGCAGGGCATGGAACAGCATGCCCTGCTGCATGGGCGACAGCGGATAGATGTCCTCGATCTCGCGGCAGTCGATCGTCGCGACCAGCGCGTCGAGATCAGCCTGCTTGAGGTTCGACAAGGCGAAGTCCGACGGCGTGATGCCGCGGGCGCCGCCCGTGCAATGCGCGACGAGTTCGCGCAAGGAAGCCGCGTAATGCTCGGCGAGACGTTCGATCGTTGCGCGCCGGTAACGCCTGCGGCCATAGCTGAACGACAGGCGCAGCTGTCCTTCCCCGACTTGACCGTTGATGCTGACCCAGCGGCCGAGTGGCGCGCTGTCGCTGCGCATCGGCCCGGAGCTCTCGGGCGCGAGGCGGAACGGGGCACTCTCTCCCATGCTGGAATCGAACTGGCCGAGATAGTTGAAGACGATGCGCGGCTCAGGGCGTGTCGCCAGGGCGCTCCGCTGCGCCTCGGGGCCGAGATGGCGCAGGATGCCGTACCCCAGCCCGCGGTTGGGAACGGCCCGAAGCTCCTCCTTGATGGATTTGATCAGAGAGGCATCGTCCTCGGAGCCACCCGACAGCCGCACCGGAAAAGCAGTGGTGAACCAGCCGATGGTGCGGGACACATCGGCGCCCGCAAAGACGTCTTCGCGGCCATGGCCCTCGAGCTCAACGACGACATCCTCAATCCCGCCCCAGCGTGACACCGCTCGCGCAAGTGCCGCCAGCAGGAGATCATTGACCTGGGTGCGGTAGGCGGCCGGGGCTTCCTTCAGCAGCCGCGTGGTCAATCCGGCGTCGAACGCCAGCAGGACTTCATCGCCGTCTGCAACCCGGTCGACCCCGCCATGATCGTCATCGCAGGGAAACGCCGCATGCGATCCTCGCTCCAGCCAATAATCGAGCTCGGCTGCCAGCTCGTCGGTTGCAGCATAGGCCTGCAATCGCGCGCCCCAGGATGCATAAGAGTCGCTCCTCGCCAGCGCGACTGAAGCCGCGCCCTGACGGAGCTGATCGTACGCCGTCGCAAAGTCTTCGAGCAGCACACGCCATGACACGCCGTCGATGACGAGATGATGCACCACCACCAGAAGCCGCTGGCTGCCGTCCGCGAGATCCATGCCGACCACACGCAACAGCGGCCCGGCCAGCGACAGGCTGGCCTGAGCTTGTGAGGCGACCTTCGTGACTGCGGCGGCATCCTGGAGGTCACCAAGAATCCACAGCAGCTCGGACGTTGGCGGTGTAGCGCCGTAGGTCGCGCGCCAACCGCCATCAATCTCCTCGAAACGCAGGCGCAGGGCCGCATGATGCGCGACAAGAGCGGCAAGCGTGAGCTCGACGAGCTTCCAGTCGAGCCGCGACTTCGGCATCAGCAGGACGGCCTGATTCCAGTGATGACGGTCCCCTGCATCCTCACTGAGGAACCGCAACTGGATCGGCAGCAGCAGGTGCTCGCGGCCGTCGAGATCGATCTCAGCGGCGACGATCTCCGCTTTGTCTTCACTCCGCGCCACGCGCGCCAGATCCTGCAAGGTCTGATGCCGGAAGACGTCACGCGGCTCGATCAGCAGGCCCGCCTGGCGCGCGCGACCGACCAGCTGCAGCGAGATGATGGAATCGCCGCCGAGCTCGAAGAAATTGTCGGTGGCGCCGATGGCGGGCTGGCCGAGCAGCTCGGCCCAGATCGCAGCGAGCACCGTCTCGGCTGCGGAGCGCGGCGCGACATGCGCGGTGGTTGCGGCCGGCATCTCAGGCGCCGGCAGGGCGTCGCGATCAACCTTGCCGTGCGCGGTGAGCGGCAGCCGGTCCAATCGCACGATGCGGGCCGGCACCATGTAGTCGGGCAGCTCATCCGAGAGCGCCGCACGCATCGCCGCTTCGTCGAACGGCCCATCGCCGGCGACATAGCCGACCAGCTGACGGCTGACGCTGGCTTCAAGGGCAACGACCACGGCCGACCGCACGCCGGCCTGCCGCATCAGCCATGCCTCGATCTCGCCGAGCTCGATCCGGAAGCCGCGGATCTTCACCTGATGATCGGTCCGGCCCACATATTCGATGACGCCATCGGCGCACCACCGCGCCAGATCGCCGGTGCGATACAGCCGCGCGCCCGGCGCGCCAAACGGATCAGGGACGAAGCGGTCGGCCGTCAGCTCGGCGCGCTGCCAGTAACCGCGCGCCAAGCCCTCGCCGCCGATGAACAGTTCACCGGTCACGCCGACCGGGACGATGTTGAAATCATTGTCCAGGATGTAGGCCGAGCGGCGGCCCACCGGGCGACCGATCGGGGCATAATTGCCGTCGATCTCCTCGCTCGCATCGACCTTCCAGACCAGCGGCGTGACCACGGTTTCGGTCGGCCCGTAGCCGTTGATCAATGCCCGCGGCTTGAGCGCGCGCTTGACCTTGTCGAAGCCGGCCTTTGGCATCGCCTCGCCGCCGAACGAGTACAATTCGACTGGCGGCGGATCGCCACGCCACATCGCGAAATCAGCGAGCTGTTGCAGGTAGGCGGGCGGGAATCCGGCATTGGTGACGCGCTGCCGGCGCAGAACCTCGATAGTCTGTTCGGCGGACCACAGGTCCGCATCCCGCATCACGAGCGCCGCGCCGCAGGTCAGTGCGGTCCAGAGCCGCTCATGGGCGCCATCGAAGGTGAAGGACAGGAAGTGCAGCTCGCGCGAGTGCCGATCCATGTCGTAGAGCCCGGCCGTCACCTCGCAGTGCATGGCGAACGGACCGTGTTCGACCGCGACGCCCTTGGGGATGCCGGTGGAGCCGGAGGTGTAGATCACATAGGCAAGGCTGGTTGGCACCACCGCGATCTCGGGATCGCTTTCGCTCTCCTTGGCGAGATCGATCGCACCGAGCGGAACGACCTCGACGCCAGCCGGCGGCGGCGTCAACGCCGACCCATCCGCGTCAATCAGCACGACGCGCGCACCGGCATCGCGGAGGGTGCCGATCTGGCGTCTCGCCGGATGTTCGGGATCGAGCGGCAGATAGGCTGCACCCGTCTTCAAGATGGCGAGCAGCGCCGCAACGAGGTGTGGCGAACGCCGTGCCGAGACGCCGACAAGGTCGTCGCGCCCGACACCGAGGCGGATCAGGTGGTGAGCAAGCCGGTTGGCGCGGCGGTTGAGCTCGGCATAGCTGATTTCACCGTCGCCGAAGACCAGCGCCGGCGCGTCGGGCGTTTCGGCGGCCAGCCGTGCAACCGTCCGATGCACCGGTGTGAACGATGAGCTTGCCGTTTCGTCGGCGCGATTCCATTGCCGCAACTGCCCCAGTTCCTGTTCGGACAGCAACGCCACATCGGCGATCCCTTGCGCGTCGTCGGCGACCATGGCCTTCAGGGTCGTGGTCCAATGCGCGGCAAGACGCTCGATCGTCGCCGCCTCGAACAGCGCCGCCGCATAGGTAAAGACGGCGCGGATTTCGCCTGACAGCCCCTCCTCGGTATCGAGCGCGAGGTCGAACTTGACGGCATCGACCTCCGTATCGATCGTCTCGATCTGGAGACCGGTCCGATCCGATGGACTAGCCGACGCCCGACGGCGCTGGTGATTGTAGAGGACCTGGAACAGTGGATTCTGACTCAGGCTGCGCGTGGGCCGAAGGATTTCGAGCAGACGTTCGAACGGCAGGTCCTGGTTTTCCTGTGCCTCGACAGTGGCCGCATGAACCGCCGCAATGAAGTCCGCGATCGCCGCGCGGCCGTCGATCTGCGTGCGAAGCACCTGGGTATTGACGAACAGACCGATCACGCCGCGCGCTTCGCCGCGATGCCTGTTGGCGACGGGCACGCCGATGTTGATGTCGGACTGGCCGGCGTAGCGATAGAGCAGCAGCTTGAAGCTCGCCAGCAGGACGGCGAACAGGGTCGTGCGATGCCGCCGCGCGAGCCCGCGCAAGCCATCGGCTAGCGCCGGGTCGAGCGGGATGCGATGTGCCGATCCCGCCAAATCCGGGACCGCCGGGCGCGGCCGGTCGATCGGCAGCTGGAGCACCGCCGGATCGGCGAGACGCCTGGTCCAGTAGCCGACCTGCCGTTCGCCATCGACCGCACTCATCCAGAGCCGCTGCCATTCGGCGTAGTCGGCATAGTCAATCTCCGGCTCCGGCAGCGCCGGTTCTTCACCGCAAGCGAATGCCGCGTACAGTTTCCAGAACTCGTCAACCAGCACGCCCATCGACCAGCCGTCGGCCACGATATGGTGCAGGCTGACGACGAGGAAGTGATCGCCCTCGTCCAGCGTCAGCAGCGTCGCGCGCATAAGCGGGCCGGCCTCGAGATCGAACGGCAGCGAAGCCTCCTGCCGCGCAAGCTCGCGCGCCTGCCGTTCGCGGTCGTCGCCATCGAGGGCCAGGTGCCGCAATGCGGCCGGCTGCGGAACCTGGATGACTTGTTCGGCCTGCTCCCCTTCCTGCCGAAAGACGGTGCGAAGCGCGCTGTGGCGGGCGACAAGCATATCGAACGCCTGTTGCAATGCGCGTGGTTGCAGCTGGCCGCGCACGCGCACCGTCGCTGATATGTTGTAGGCCGCGCTGGACGGATCCATCCGCCACAGGAACCAGAGGCGCGCTTGCGCAAAGGACAGCGGCGCCCGCTTTCGCCCCTGGCGCACGATCGGCAGCATGGCGAGGTTGACGCCCTTCGCCGCGAGCTGCGACACGAACGCGTGCTGCTTGCCGGAATCGAGACGCATCAAGCGCCGTGAAATGTCGCGCAGCTGCTGCTTTTGCGTGGTTGCCGTGTCACTCATGGGACAGTTCGACTTCCTTCAACAGGTCGAGCATCGCTACGATGTCGTCGCTTCGCTTGTCGATCTCGCTCTCCAGGCCCAGCGCAGCAGCCATGGTTTCAACGGTCGTCAATTCAAACAGACGATTGAGCGGCAGGTCGTGGCCGAGATCCCGCTTGATGCGGCTGACGAGCTGGACCGCGATCAAGGAATCGCCGCCGAGCTCGAAGAAATTGTCGGTGACACCGATATTGGGCTGGCGCAGCAGATCGGCCCAGATCGCGGCCAATGCAGCCTCCGCCGGCGTGCGCGGCGCGATGCGTTCTGACTCCGCGAGCTGATCCGGCGCCGGCAATGCCTTGCGGTCGATCTTGCC
>NZ_FMAE01000061.1 GCF_900094575.1 Bradyrhizobium yuanmingense
CACCGTCCAGATGATGATGGCCGCTTTCACTAACATGGAGACGGTTCATATCGATGCCTATGCCCTGCTGCTCAAGACGCTCGGTATGCCCAAGACCGAGTTCGAGGCATTCCGCGGCTATGCGCAGATGCGCGCCAAGGCGGACTACATGCATGAGTTCGGCGTCGACAGCGTGGCGGATGTCGCCCGCACCCTGGCGATGTTCGGCGCCTTCACCGAAGGCATGGCCTTGTTCGCCAGCTTCGCCATGCTGCTGAACTTCCCACGCCACAACAAGATGAACGGCATGGGACAGATCGTAAGCTGGTCAGTGCGCGACGAGAGTCTCCACTGCGAGGGCATCATCAAGCTGTTTCACGAATGGCACCGCGAAACCGGCGCGGTGACGCGCTCCGTCCGCGACGACATTGTCGACGTCGCCAAGACCATGGTGAAGCTGGAGGAGAACTTCGTCGAGCTCGCCTTCGGCCTTGGCAAGATCGAGGGCATGCTGCCCGAGCATATCCACGCCTACGTCCGCTATGTCGCCGACTGGCGACTGACCCAGCTGCGGATTGCCCCGGTCTTCGGCTTCTTCGAGGCGAAGGAGGGCGGGTTCACCCAGCTCAAGGCGCATCCGCTGCCGTGGCTCGTCGAGATTCTCAATGGCGTCGAGCACGCCAATTTCTTCGAGCAGCGCGCCACGGAGTACTCCAAGGCGGCAAGCCGCGGCAGCTGGGACGGCGAAGACGGGGTGTGGGCGACTTTCGGCCGTATCTAGCCCATCTTATTCATGCTAGCGTTGGCCTTGAGCGCCTGCCGACGCGGGTGCGCGCATGCTAACGGCGCAGACGCTGTTTTCTGCACTAATCCCAATTCTCCGGTGCCACGATCGCCAAGAGACTATATGCAGCGTGCGGTATGAAGGCATGACTTCATGGGACCTGTTGGTGTTGACTTTGCAATAGAGAGCCCATTTTGAACGCGTGCCGCCCGATACCCGAAGAACAAAAGCAGCGTCACATGACTGACCGATCCGAGTGCTGGGCTACAGGAGCAAACGCTATGCCAAACCAGCCAGCTTGCCGGCCACCATTCTCGACGTTTCGGTCCCGCGCTGCGATTCAGCGCTTTACCAAGGACCGTGTCGTACCGGCCTGGCATTTGCAGAGCAAAGAACGCCTCCGGTTTGATGTAATCGTCCGCGTTCCATATGATTGAAGCTGTCGCCGAGCGTCTTGAGGGGGCGCCGCGACAGCTTCGCCGGCGCTGGTCGGACGAGTTCACGCGCAAGTTGTGGCAGAGGCGCAGGAGCCTGGCGCGAGTGTATCGGGGATCGCCCATCTCTTCGTCTGGCGTCGCGATGCTCGGGCGAACGAACCTACCTTCGCGGCCTTCGAGTCGCGAAGTCGCGGTGGCGTGCATGTCAGAGGCAGTGATCGAGATTGCCTCCATTGGCGAGGTGATCGTGCGCGCCGGCGTGGACGCCGACGAGGCGCAGCTGCAGCGGGTGATCCGGGCGGTCCGTTCGGCATGATCCCCTCCGGCGTGAAGGTGTTCCTGGCCAGCCATCCAGTTGACTTCCGCAAGGGTACCGATGGCCTTGTTGCGCTGGTGCGCGATGCCGGCTCAGATCCGTTCGACGGGGCGCTTTATGTGTTCCGGGCGAAAAGGGCTGACCGAATCAAGATCGTATGGTGGCATAGCTCTGGCGTGTGCCTCTATTTGAAACGCCTTGAAAAAGCGAAGTTCTGCTGGCCGCGGAATCGGGCATCATCGGATACAGATGAATCCGCGCAGTTGATGGCCCTGGTGGACGGGATGGATGGGGAAGCGGGTCCGGGCTGTGGCGGTCACGCCGGCGGTAAGCGCTGCGACGAAGTGAATCAACGCCTGAAAGGACGAGAGAACCGGAGCAAAAGGTGCTCTGGTCGGGGCAATGCCCCCGCCCGATCTCGACCTCCCGAATGACGTAGAGATGCTAAAGGCCATGGTGCTTGCCATGGCCAAAAAAGCGGCGCCTGCGATGCAATGGAGAGCGAGATCGACGATCTCAAGGCGCGCAACGCCGATGCGCGCATCGCGCGGCTGACGCAGATCCTAAAGGCCTTTGACCGCCCCCGGTTCGACCGACGATCGGAAAAGCTCGGCTCGGCGAGTATCGATGACGAACAGCAGGCTTTTGCCTTCGAGGAGATCGAGACCGGCATTGCTGCGATCAGGACACAGGTCAATAAGGGCCGCGAGCGGGGCGGGTGGCAAACGCGCACCTCGTCGGCGCAAGGGCTTTGCATCGCATCTGGAACGGATCGGGGTTGTCATCGAGCCGGAAGCGTTAGCTGAGCATGCCGGCAAGCAGAAGGTGCTCATCGGCGAGGACGTGTCGAAGCGTCTGGATGTGGAGCCGGCGAAGTTCCCCGTCATCGTCACACGCCGTCCCAAGTATGCCTTCAAGAACGAGGACAGCGTGATCCAGGCGCCGGGCCCAGATCGCCGTCTCCAGTACGTCGATGGCCAACCGCTCTACCGGCAGGAAGCCATCTATGCCCGCGATCAGGTCGAACTTGACAGCCAGCTGGTGGCGCAATGGATGGGCAAGCTCGGCTTCAAGCTGGAGATCGTGGCCGACTACATCTTCAGCGAGGTAAAAAAGGCCGGACGGATCTGTGCCGACGAGACCACCTTGCCGACGCTCGCTCCGGCTCCGGATCGACGAAGACGACCTGCTTATGGGGCTATGCCCGAGATGATGGAACCTTTGCTGGCAGCGCCCCCCGATCGTGGCGTATCGCTTCGAAGACAGCCGCTCCGGCGAACGTGCGGCCCGGCATCTCAATGGTTATCGCGGCATCCCTGCAGGCTGGTGGATACGCCGCCTATACCAAGTTGGCGCGACCCGATCGCGGAATGATCGGCATCACCTTGGCCGGCTGCTGGTCACACAGCAGGCCCCAAGTTCTATGAGCTGCATGCTGCAGGAAGCTCGAAAGTGGCAACGACGACAGTCGAACGGATGGCAAAGCTCTGGCAGGTTGAGAAGACCGTGCGCGGCCAAAGCCCCGACGCACGCGTTGCCGCGCGCCAGCAAGCCTCCGGGGCGGTCGTCGCAGGTCTCTTCGATCTCTGGCAGCACACCTTGCGGCGGATCTCCGGGAAATCAAAGCTGGCCGAGGCAATCCGCTATGCCGTCTCACGTGGCTCCCTCTTCGAACGCTTCCTCACCGACGGCCACATTGAGCTGGACTCCAACATCGTCGAGCGCGCCATCACGCCACAGACAATTACAAGAAAAAATAGCCTCTTCGCGGGCAGCGACGGCGGCGGACAACCTGAGGGACCATCGCAACACTGCTGCATAGGGCGAGAATGAACAACGTCGATCCGTTCGCTTGGCTCGTCCTAAACACTTCACCGTATCACCAATGGCTGGCCGAGTAGCGAAATCGACGCGCTCATGCCATGGAACCATGCCGCGTGACGGCCGCAGCTTGCCGCTTACACCCCGACGGCTGCAATTGAACATTGAACTTGCATCGAAGCATATCACACATTTCTACAGCTAGAAGAAGGTTGGACTGTCACGAAGGCTTGGCCGGCATGTGCGAGCCGATCCGCGCCCAGCAATCGGCCGAGCGACGGAGGCGATGGGCTTGTCGCTTCACGATGGCGCGCCAGTCAGACCTGCGCAGATGCGTGGGCAAAAGCCTTGCGATGGGACATTCGCCGGAGCAGATCGCCGGCGGCTGGTGCTGAAGCATGGTCGCGCCATCATCAGCCATGAGTCAATCTATCGTTTCATCTAACGTCGGACGGCCCAGAACGATTACTGGTACCCCTGCTGCCACGTCACAAGAAAATACGAGGGCACCCCCGGCAGAGACCTGGATAAAACTTAGGGCAAGGTCACCAGGACTTCTAACTGGATAAGTTGAGGCAAACTCATTCCTCATTCTGTTAGCCTGAATTGATCTCCCGACAAGACACCGATGGCCTGGAGTCTAGAGTCATACTCCTCGCACGTGCCGAGCAGAGTATCCGCGACTGACAAATTGTGCACGGGATCGATGAGTGGGGGGTCGTAAGTTAGGGAAACCGGGCCAGTAGAAAGTACTTCGTCGCCCCGTTCGGTCTCGTCGGAACCTTTGGTCCGTACACCATTTCACGAGTTGCGTTGCGGCTCCCTTTCCGGACTCTGTTAAGGGGGGCAGATGGGGAACCGAATAGAAGTTCGTCCGGGTAGAATACATCTGTCCCGCACCGGAGCGTTGATTTGGTTGAGCATGGATGGTTAGCAGACGCTTGCCAGCCGGACGTTCGAGCGTGCCCTGAATTAGACCGTCTTCCCATGTCATTCTGATGTGCCAGCTTTTTGGAGAGCCAAGGACCTCCCGCCCCGAAGCGAGCGCTGCATCATGCGTTGTCACATAGATGTAGGGAATGTAGTAGCCGGTCTGCCCGCCAAGATCGCGAACTTGGATTCCTGAGTAGTGCTCTAAATACGGTCCGACTGTGCTTAAGCCATAGCACGCTATGCCCACCGCACCGCACCCGACGGGCCGATCACCGGCTCGCCTTCAGAGCCTGGACGATCGACGCAATCATCGTCGGGTCCGCACCACGGCCGGCCCGGATCGTGATGCCCTCAACTTCGATCTCGATGACTATCCCCCTGGCTTGCAGCGTACCGCTTTGCGCTCACGCGCCCAAGAGCTGGCGCCGGCACTACGGCATCCACCACCGCCGGCACAAACTGTACTTCTTTTGCTTCGGAATGACCGCCCGGTGCTTCTCGCAACTGACGGCGCCTGCCAAACAACTGCTGCGGCGACAATCCAAGCCGTCGCAGACCGAGTCGCCACTCGCTGCGATCTCCGCAAAACTCCGAGCCTTGTCCTCGTCGCTCCACTTCCGCCGAAGGCCCGCTCCGGTTGAAGATCTCGAGGCGCCGCACCGGCTCCGTGATAGCAGTATGCACTGTGTCCATTCTAAGCCTAACGGTCCAAAACGAACCGCAGGCTCGCAGATCACCCCGTCATTCGGTAGATGGCCCCTGAACGGCCCCTTACGGCCGCTCGATGCGCCCTGGAGTTATGGTCGGAGCTTTTTTTGACGCAAAGCCTGTTTAGAGCTACAATAGGTTTTTAGGTGCGGGTCTACAAGCAAACGGCTGATCTATGGTCCTTCGATTCGGGCATACGTTTCGATGATGTGGTTGGCAGTAAGCGAGTAGTCTTGCGTTCTGGCCCCAGCAATAGCCAACAGACGACGGCATGAAGGAAGTGTTAAGCGAGAGCTAATATTAAGCCGCGGGTACATCCCTCGAATTCGTGGGTGCAATTCGGCTGCAACGCGTACATCAGACGATGCAACGAACCTACCGCCCCAAATTTCAATGATCTCCTTTAAAGGGTGTCCCGCTCTCAACTTCTTCTTTGTTGTTATTTGCGCGTCCAGCCATTGATAGGCAATCCGGACGCTATCATCATCCTCGTGGAGACAATTGTCATCTTGATAGTTGACGCGAGTTTTTGCGTTGGCAATTTCAGCTGCTGTGAGCATGTTGAAAGCTCCTCTGATACGACTTTCTGTACGGCCGCGAAGCGTCCTTGCGAATTTAGCCTCCGCACTGGTCCGTGAGTTACTATCATGTCTGGTAGTTGGAGCGCTTACTCGCCAATTCCATTCACCTACTTCTGACGTTCTCGCTCACGGCGCTTGATCGATCCGATTCCCGGGATTGGTCTCATAACGGCCCCGGCTCTCGCCGCGACCGTGCCGGACGCGACCATCTTCCGCTCCGCGCGGGAGTTCGCGGCCTGGCTTGGCCGGAGGCCTAAGCGGAGTTCCACCGCCGGGAACGGACGGGCTAGATCGGATTACGAAACAGGGCGATTCCTATCTCAGGTACTTGCTAGACATCGGAACACGCAAGGTCGTTCGGTATCCAAGGTACTGTCCAGAATCTTTCGCACTTTTGATCAGGCGACGGCTCCGGTTTCAGAGAGTTGTGGCTGATAGAGCGGTCGCATGTTCATGTAGCATTTGGTCGACCACGCCGTTCCGGCAATGTGCCGCAGCCGGGCCGCCGCTAAGTTGAGACAGGATTGACCGTCGGGGAAGGCGCCGACGACACGGGTTCGTCGCCGGATCTCCTTCATGATGCGCTCGAGCGGATTGTTCGTTCGAATCTTCCGCCAATGGATGTCCGGAAAGGCATAGTAGGCGAGCGTCTCGTGAACCGCCTGCTCGACGAGATCAGCAGCTTTGGCCA
>NZ_FMAE01000029.1 GCF_900094575.1 Bradyrhizobium yuanmingense
AGCTCGCGAAGTGCGGCCGCATCGAGCATCTGCTCGGCCAGAAGCTTCTTCAGCTTCCCGTTCTCCTCTTCCAAGGCCCTCAGCCGCTTCGCTTCGGAAACGTCCATGCCGCCGAATTTGGCCTTCCAATTGTAGATCGTCGCCTCGGAAACACCGTGCTTGCGAGCCAGGTCGGCTGTCTTCGCCCCAGCCTCATGCTCCTTCAATACCGCGATAATCTGCTCTTCCGTGAACCTTGCTCGCTTCATCTGTCCGTCCTTCTTCGGGCCGGACTCTAACTCCTTCTGGAGGAAATACGCAGTGGCAGGTCAGTAACGCAACAATGGAGGGCCACGTGGCGCTCGATTCTTTGGTGGTCCTTTAATCCCGAACTCATAAGCGCGTAGCCAAAAACGAATGGCTGCAAGCTCGGTCAAAGGCAATTACTCGGCGAAGAATCCGTCGTGGGGGCCCAACTTCTCCATCACAATGCCCAAGCTGATCAGCTTAGCTTACTTTTGTTTGCCTTCAGTTCCACCAGTCGCGAACGCCAGCGTGTCCACGACCCAACTGCACTGTTCTCTGTACGCTACTAACGGAAATTCACCGGCACTGGCGGCGGTGTGGCTGGGCGCGCACGTCTGACCGCCGCGTGAATCGCAAGCTTGGGCATCCCGGCGGCGCGTGGCCACACGGTGGCGACACGGTCGAAAACAGAAAGCCGCCCTTGGGGCGGCCTTCTAAAAACCTCGTATCGTCAGAGGTTTAGTTGGTTGCGGGGATACGATTTGAACCTATGACCTTCAGGTTATGAGCCTGATAGCGTCCTTGGTGGCCTTTGGCGGCTCCCGGTGGCTTGCACAGACCATATCTAGCTCGGATATTTGGTCCAACCTATCTGGTAGGCTCTTGGCCTCTTGTCTTCTCGCGCCCCTCTTTACCGACGCCCTGCTCTGCGTCGCGACGCCGAGTATTGGCAAGCTTCGAAAGCTCGTTCTTCAGCGCATGCCGCCGAGTTTCGACGGCAGGCATGTCCTCGACGAATTGCCGTATCTGTCGCGCTAACGCTTGATCTGCTGCCACTCCAGAGCGCTGCAGCTCGGTGGCATAGTCGAGATATTGCCGCCGGATCGCGTCCTGACGTGACTTGATCTGTTCGTCCCAGGGATGTTTCGCAGTCCTGCCGCCCCTCACCTCCGAAAGCACCTGCTGACGAGCGAGCCGATCGACGTCGGGTGTGATCTTTCGCTTTCGCATAGCTCGCACCGCCCCGCGATCGGCCTTTCGAACCCGTCCGCGGGTTCGCCGCGGCGTCGCTTCTGCCGCAATTCCGCGAAGCCGGAGTTCGCCAGCAAACCGCTCCCGCCACGCCTGAAGATCCGCCTTGCGGGGGTTGAGACGCTTGCCGTCATGGCCCAGCGACCGGACCGTCAAGTGCACGTGGGGATGTTTGTCGTCGAGGTGTTGGACGAAGACATAGTCGTGGTTGTAGCCAAACGTCTCGATGGCGAATGCCCGCGCTGAATCCTTGACCGCGATAGCATCGGTACCAGCCGGCATCGACAGAATAATATTGACGGAAAGCGAACCGTCGCGGCGGCGCTTGTCGTCGAGACCGGCATCATCCTCCCAGCGTTGCTGCAGATCTTTCAATCCGGAACGACCCGCCAAGGTCGCGCCCTGCTCTGTTTCCGCATCGAGCTCGCCGTTTCGCGTGATGTAAGCAAGGTGCGACTTAAGATGCGCCACGCCCTTGGTGCGACCGGTAATCTTGACCATCACCTCTGGTGCCCGCCGCACGATGCGTTCGAGCTTTGCGCGCATCGCCGGCGTAAGCCAACCGGGAGCGGCCGGATCGGGGATGTCCCACTCGGCACGCCGCGGGCGCCGATTGGGCGTCTCCCAGACATACGAGATCGGCGGAAGTTCGGAGGCCAGGTCGGTCGGCCGCGGCGGGCGCCGGCTCATCGCCGTCCATCCCAATAATCCGCGTTGCCGTGCAGCGCATTACGTAGTCGCGCGAGCTCTGTTTCAATGACCATTTTGGCTTCTCGAATTGCGGGTAGATCGGTCTCAACCGCCCTGCCCTGCAGCACACTGGTGTTTGCGGCCCGCGCGATCTGGTTGATGTTGCCACCGATCCGGTTGAGTTCGCGAACGACCGCGCGAAGTTCGTCATGCTCGTTCGGGGAATGCTGCACGGGCGACCCTAATCGCGAGCGAACCAGGGCGACGATCCAGCCCGTTCGCGTCATGCCGCGCTGATGCGAAACTTCCGCGAGCTGCCGCATCTCGCTCTCGCGAAATCGCACCGTCACCTTTTCCGGGCCTCCAACCGGCAACGCCAAGATGCGCGGGGCCGGCGCAGCTAGTGCATCAGCAATGAGACGTCGAAGCAGCGCGGATTTGCCGCCCTGGGTCGCTGCAAGAACTGAGAACTCCGCCGCGACCTGGTCGGAGACGCGAAGCGAGATCAGAGCCATGCACTCCAATCCCAATCGCGATGTAATACATCGCTGGCGCGAAGCCTATCCTGCACTAGAAAACGCGAATCCTTCCACCCCCTCCATGTTGGTTCAAACCACCGGGCTCGGCAGTCAAGGCTCGGCACTTGCTCCAGGTGAGATCCAACCCAGCCCGCGGTTGATGAGGAGAGCTCTTCCGGAAATGACGTAGCCGTCACCCCTGATGCTTGTACTCCACGAACACCGCGCGGGCAGATTCGCAACACTGGCACCGAATATGTGGACCGCGGCTTTCCAGCAGCCTCCGGCCTCTCTACAGCGCTGTGGGGGGCGCGTTCGGCCTCCGGCTGCTGCGCTAACGCGCCATCCTTCGGATGGGAAATCCGCTCCGCCGTCGCACCAACTGTAGCACTGTCTCCGGGGAGGCTGTTTAAGAGCAGCTTCATGCCGACACGATCTCCTCGATCGTGATGGTCGATGCTGGAACCTCTTCCGCTACTTCTGCGCCATCGATCAGCAGCACGGCGTGGCGTGGGCCTCGAGACGCGAGCCGATCGATCAGAAGACAACCCGTGCGATCTTGGTGACGCACTCTGATCGTCAGCGATGGCCCCATTCGCTCGCGCCGATTGACCGAAGAGTTCGGGCGCTTTCCGGCGGCATCCGCCTTGCGGCCTCTCTCTATAGGTTGCGATGCCACTTGCGGAGCGACCTGGCCTCGTGGTGGTTCAGCTCCAGAAGTCCCTTCGTCATCAGCAGGAGAACCGCGGACTTTCGCGCGAACTTCGCGGGCCAGTTGGCGGGCGTATGCGTCGGTGAAGCTTTCCTGTGCTGCGCATAAGGTCTCGACGGCGGTCGGCTGCTCACGCCAGGCTTGGTAGAGTTCATACACAGCACGGATTGATGAGCCGGCAAGCTTCGAGCGAAGGAACTCCGGCATGTTCTGGACCGACGCGTAGCGAGACACCCAATCCCTGGGCTTACCGAGCTTGCGCGAGATGTCAGCTTGGTTATCACCCTGCTCCAAGCGGTCCGCGATGAACGCCGCGATTTCGGGGGCATTGAGATCATCGCGCTGGATATTCTCGATCATCTGAACATAACGATCCGCAGAACCAGCCGCATGAATGAAAGCCGGCAGGTCACGGAGCCCGGCGCGCTTAGCCGCACGATACCGCCTCGCACCCATGACAATCACGTACCGGCCTTCCTCGGTCGCTTGCCGCAGCACGATTGGTTGCAGAACGCCGTGCTGAAGGACCGATTCCGCAAGCTCCTCGAGCTTCTGTTCGTCGAAGCTGCGACGGGGCTGGTCCGGATCTTCGTCAATACGGTCGATAGAGATGCAGGTCGGTTGCCCGATTGTGGCCGCATCATCTTCCGCGGCGGCGATGAGCTGCTTGAAGCTGAGATCAAGCGCCACGTGCCGACTCGTTCATCTGGGCGACGATCTTGGCGAGAACATCGCGGATTTCCCGACCAGCCTCCTGCGCAGATCGGCGCTTCAGCTTCCAGACCGGCACGCGCTCCGCGACGGCTTCAGCGTAGCCGTCCCTTGCAACGATCTGCCCTGGGAACACATATTTGCCAGCCTCGCGCAAGAGTTGCTCAAGATGCGTCCTTTGACGGGGCGATTTCGTGTTGAAGTTCGAGGGCAGCAACCCGAGGAACTTCGTTTCCTGGCGGCCATAACGCCTCTGCACGCCGATCACGATCTGCATCAGACCTTTGACGCCCTTAGTCGAATAGTCCTCCAGATAGATGGGGGCTAGCACATGCGATGCCGCAACCAAACAGCCGACACTGCGAAGTCCAAGTGACGGCGGCGTATCGATGACGCAGGCATCGAACTGATCCGACGCGATAGCGAGGTTCTCTTGCAGAGTCGTGATGGCGGCTGCATTGCTGCGATCGAGATCAGTCAGTGAGCTATCGGCCGGCGCGAGAGTCAGGCCTTCATCGGCTCGGGGTACGACCCGTATCCCCGGCTTGAACAAATCCGCGGCTAACGTTGAACTGGCGTACTGCCTCAAGGTGTCCGACGCATTGCTCTGCGCATCAACGTCGATCACGAGAACGCGGAGATTCGTTTCCGCCATGAACCAAGCCAAATGCACAGCAAGAGTCGTCTTGCCGACCCCGCCCTTTTGATTGTTGATGACAATGGTCTTCATAATAGGGTCCGAAATGGGTGTGACGGCACGGGAGGCATCTTATCGTCCATCACGTCGTGGGGAATGTTGGTTTGAACCAACAGCGATTGCGAATCCGATCACCAAAACGATCCCCAAATTCATCCAGCGAATCCCCTGCCAGAAGAGTCAGGTCACTCCGGGCATCGGGAGGAGAAAACCCTGAGAAGCGAGATTGAATCGTGCTCGTTACTGTGGCACTGAGACGCCGTCGCGAGAGGATCGTCACGCGAATGCGCGGAGACCGTTGTGGGCTCCGGGAGCGTCGCCGCGGCGGCGCGAGTAGAGCCGTCCCCGGAGGGGCTCGCCCAAGCGGATACCGCTGCAAGAGTGGAGAAGCTGGAACGATTTCTTCTATGCTAGGGCTATCTGCATCGAAGGAAATACGTTCTACGCATCGCGAGAAAGATTCGTGTCGTTCCTCTTGAGGCCGCCCGCTGTAGCGAAAAAAAATTCCGACACTGCCAAAAAACTGGCCGTAGGAAGCTTTGAATCAAGGGCCGATCTCTTGCGGCCGGCTGTTGTGATAAAGGCCGGAGCAATTGCAAGCTTGGCGTTGCGACGCGCGCGTCCCGAAAGCGAAGTCTCGGTTGGAGAAGATTTAATCGGGCAACGGGTCCCGGTATTTCTGGAGCAACTGACCTATCGATAAAATGAATCGATCTGCCCGGTCGATTCATAAAACTCATTGGACGGCGCTTGCGAAGGAAGCAAGAATCCGTCCGTGCTGAAACCCAAACCAGAACCGCTTCATCTGCGCCGCATCGATGCCGCGTGCAATATGCGGTGGTTCTATGCGCTCTCCACGCAGCCGACCTTGTTCGGAGAAATGTCGCTAATCCGCAATTTGGCCGGATCGGCACGAATGGCCAGATCATGATGCAGACCTTCAATGGCACTGCAGAGGCGATCGAAGCGTTCCGACGGTTGGAGCGTGCCAAGCGGAGGCGCGGTTACGCTGCACTGGACGAAAAGCTGCCATAGTCTGGGAATTTTCGGGGACTGCAGCTCCGCCTGTGATATCGGCTCTATCTGTTCCACTGCTTTGATGTCAGACGAGCAAAATCGAAACAAGATGGAGCTCATCCCATGACGACTGCCAATGAGATCGCCGAAAAGATTGCAGCAGAGAACGACCTGACAAAGGCTCAGGCGAAAACCATCGTTGATAGCGTGTTCAAGGCGATCGCTGATGCGGCCGTAAGCGGAGCCGAGACCAGCCTTCCCGGCTTCGGCAAGTTCAAGGTCAAGGATAGCCCCGCCCGCGAGGGCCGCAATCCGTCGACTGGCGCAACGATTGCGATCGCAGCTTCCAAGAAGCTGACCTTTACGCCTGCCAAAGCCATCAAGGATGTTCTGAACGGAGGAGCGCCCCCGAGCGACGTTGCATCGTAAGTCGCAAGACGAGGGGGCTTATGCCCCCTCCTCGGCTGCGAGCGCTTCGTTGCGTTGGCGGATGAATTCGGCGAGCTCGCGTTCGAGCGCCTTGCGCTCCGCCGGCGTGAATACGCATTCGCGCAGCCCGGCCCGCAATTCTTCAATGGTGTCGATGGTCATGATCGCATCTCCTGTCGAAGGAAGCAGGCCCCGCCTTGCGGCGGAGCCCGCTGGCTGAGCCTCAGTCCCGGTTCGGCCGGGACCAGATCAGCTGGAGGCCTTCCGCACCCTCGACCTCGGTCAGAGTGGCGTAGATCGGAGCGGGGAAGCTCGGATCGTCCAGCTTGACGGAGAGGTAGTCGCGCTCGGTGTCCTTGGCGGTCTTCTGCCAGGCCGCACCCAACTCGACGTTGCCCGAGTAGATACGGAAGTGCGGTCCCTTGTCGGAAGGATTTTCGACGCGAATCAGCTTGGCCTTGACGTTGAGGTTGAGCGTCTTGATTGCGCCGGAGAACCCATTGCCCGTGGAGGTGAAGGTGCCGATGGTAGCCATTGTCTCATTCCCTTGGTTTTCTCGGGCCGCGCCTATCGCGACCTCGATGGCGGGCGTGAGACCGGAGGCGATCGACCTGCACCCAGAGGGCCGAAATGAAATGGAGGGCGGCCGGCAGCGACTTTCTTGGACCGCGAGGAATGGTGCGCAGCGCCAGGGGAAGAAAGTCGAGGACGGACGTTGCGGGGACAAGATCGAGAGCCCGCGAAGCGGGATCGGCCTTCGGTCAGACCAGCCTCTATCGAGGACGCAGATGGGTGCGCCCGTTGCGAAAGCACATGGAATGAAGACAGGCGGCCCCAATCGGGTTCAGCCACTCGGATATCAAGGCAACCGGCGTAGCAGCAAAACGCAGTTCACCTTAAGCAGGCCACCTAGGAGCCGCGTCATCACCTGCAATGGAGATCTTAGCTGTCGGCAACGTCGGTGCACCTGTCGAAGTCGCCATCGCAAGATCGATTACGAGGCTGCCGACGTGCTTGCCATGTGGACGCAACCTCGCCTTCCTTTCGCATCCATGCGACCCACCACCCTCCGAGGTGTCAAACAGATGTCAGCACCGATGAACATGGTGGACGCCCCTCTTCGCGATGATTTCGTCGGCACGCGCGATGGAACGAAGCTGGAAGTGCGGGTTGGGACGCCGCAATAGCTTTGTGAGCACTCCGGCCGCAGCAGCAACACGCTGCCGGGCTCGATGTCGATCGGACACTATTTAGCCGGTGGCCGCAGCGGGCTATCCACCGCTTCCGGCCGGCGGGGTCGTGCAGCGGATCGTCCTCGCAGGCCAGGCAAACATAGCGCTGTCGCCCGTCGGCGGCATCGTCGGAAATGGCCGTCATCGCCTTTCCGCACGACGGGCACAGCTTGCGGCTCGAATTTAGCGCAGCCATCGAATGTTTCCCTGCCGAGCGCAGCTTAGTTTCATGCCCCGGGCACAAGCGGTAAGCGCCGCAATCTGTCCGGTTGTGTCCCGCTCGCTTGACGCAGCAGCCCGTCAAGAGTGAAACTGAGCCTTTCAGTGAAGTTGCGGGGGTGGGGTCGTGGAAGATTTCTACAGAGGCTTCGCGCAGCGGGCGCGTGATTTGGCCGAGAATGCGGACCCATTCACCAGGCGGCGGCTGCTCGACCTCGCCCAACGATACGACTTGAAGAGCAAACCAGGATCCGGAGGCAGTCGGTCCATCCCGCCCCCGCGTGCGACGCCGCCGACGGTCCTGTTTTCCGGCTCCGGCGAAGCTTAGCCAATCCATCTCGGTGACCTGGCCGGCGCTTTCCGTGTTTTTGACTGTCCTGATCGGTCCAGAGGCCACCTCGCCCGCCCGCGTTTCGCGGCTATTGTGGCCCTCGACGGGGTCCGGATCCGTGGTCGAATGGAAAAGGCCGGCGATCTTGGCGCGGAGATCTGTAGCCATCGTCAGATTGCCGTCATCGCTATGCAGCGGGAATGGGGATCGCGAGTTGGTTAGCGATCGGCGTATAGATATCGATGTTGGCGCCAGGGGCGCGAACCGAGACCAAAAGCGAATATCGCGCCGATCGATCCCACCGTTGCAGCGCCGGCTTCTCCTTCCACCACCCACTCACGGGGAAGACGCCGATGGCGTCGCGCTCCGCAAGCGCCGCCGCGCTCCCGCGCCAGATGTCTGAATGGATCGAGCCGCGATCGCGGATAGGTCCAAGGACCCAATCATCCCCACCGGCAGCGACCCCGATCTGCCCAGCCTCCTCGGCCTCCGCCGCCCTGTTTATGCGCTGCCGGAACTGCTGGAGGTTTTCGAGCGAGCGTTTGACAGCAAATCGCAATGAGTGCGAGGCGTAACGATGCCTTCGTGTCCAACCTCGCTCGCCGGGATTGGGTTCGACAAAATAGGACAGTGTGACGCGGAGCTCGACATCCTGATCGCCGAGGGCCAGCAACTCATCGCGAGGCCATGGCAACTGATGCAGATTCATGTTGCGCGTCTTGATGACAGAGCCATCGCGCCGAAATGGCAACAGCGCGTCCTCCACCATCATGGTCGCGTCGTCCGTAGCGCTCCACAGAGCCCGGCCCAGATCAGGCACGCCCCAGCCGTAACGCCGCAGCATCGCCATTTTCTGGACCTGAGTAGCGGCATCGTCGAAGCGTGCCCGCATAGCCGGCGTCCACTCAGCGGAATGCACCAGGAGCCCGCGCACGGTCTCTGGCCAAAGCTCCGGCCGCGTGGCCAGTACACCGACAGCAAGATTGGACCCGAGTGCTGCGGCAGCACTCGTGTCACCGAACGTCTCGAACATCCGCATGATCGGTCGATAGTGCGTCGTGATCAGTTGAAGGTCGTCGATCGCCGAGGCTGGGTTCGCCCCATCGTGCGCGAAGTTGCCTCCTTCGAATACGACGTCCGGGCGGATCGGCCACTGTCTCTCCCAGATACCAGATGTGCGGCTGGCGGGCGACAAATCACCTGCAGGAGCGACAGGCTCCCAGCCCACATAGTCTGGGTGTGTGATCGCAATCTTGTCGGTGTAGGCACCCACAACGAGCGGATTCCAAGCCTGAGCGGGGCTCTCGACTTCCTCCAGATCGTTCCGATCGAGATAGCCACCAACATCTATGTCGCCGCGCAAATTTCCCGCAGCGAGCACCATCAGCCGCCTGCGATCGCCGCCACCGTAGCAGAGCTGATCAATCGCCGCCGACCACGACGACGGCCGCCCACGGCCTAGTCCTACCTCGCTGGTGACGGCTAGGCAAAAGACGCGGCGGCGCCGCGGTGCGCGCGCCTCGGCCTTTCCGATCCCGGCTTCAGTGATTGCGCCGTAAAGCTCAGGATCATTTTGACCGGCTGGCGGCAGGATCTTCACTGTTTCGAGGCGGTGACGCAGATCGATCTCATCGCCACCAGTGAGCGCCGCCTCCAAGTCGCCATAGAGTGCGACGCCGGACATCGACGTACCGTGGCCGTTCCAAAAGGCGCTGTCACCCACGCCCCACGCATCATCATACGCGTGCTGATCCGCGGCGTCCAAGCCGGGCTCGATCAACGGGTGGGCTCGGGTTGCACCGCTGTCGAGAATGCAAACCGCTGGCGCAAGCGCGTCCGGGCCATTGATACGATCGACAAGATCGCCGGCCCAATCCGCTTGCTCGACCGGCCGCATCTCAAGGAAGAGCGTGGGCGTGTCCTTCGCCAAGCGAAGCTCCGCAACGGCGTCCGAGTTTTCGACCAACCGCCCCATCATTTCTTTGGTCGCGAGTGCCAATACGACGTCGCGTTCCGGGAAATTGATCGCGTGAGACTTCAGCGCAATGTTCAGCCGCTGCGCCACATGCCGAAACGTCTCAAGCCGACCATCGCGAACCCAAACCTCCCACCAAGCTTGTCGCCCGGCTTGAGGAAAGACCGCAACGTCGTCGGTGAAGAGCGACCGGACGATGGCCAGCCGGATATCCTCTATCCGGGCGACGAGCGCTTCGTTCTTAGGCTTGCCCGTCTTCGTGTTCTCGTCGCGGTACGCCGTGATCTTGCGTGAAAAAAAATCGGCGGAGCGCTCCGGCACAAAAACTGTCGCGGAGACCATCTCGTCGCCGTTCGCAACCGGACGGACAGCTACCAGCTCGATCGCAGCAGGCCGGTTCTCAAGCCCCTCGACGGCAGCACGCTCCGCTAGGGGAATCTCGAATTCGAGATAGAAACCCTTCTCGCCTTCGGCGACAGCTTCATCGCGCGCCGCCAGCTTGCGACGGGCGTCGGCAACGGCACTCCCGATCGCCCTCTCCAGCTTCTGAGCGTGGGCCGCTCTAACGCGCGCGGGCGGCAATCCAGTGATGACCAGGCGCGGGGATGTGTAGGGTTCTGCCTGTCCGCCGCCCTCGACATGGAAGTGCGGCCGATTGCGTGGTGCTCGGGCCATCTCGCGGCGACTACCTCAACTTGTGGCGGCTCTACGCTCCGCCAATGTCGAGAGCAGTGTCGACGTCCTGATTCCATCCGCATCAGAGAGCACCGCGACCTTCGCCGCCTCGTCGGCGGCACGCGACACTTCAGCTTGGCTCAACCCCGAGGTCGCTTCCAGAATCTGCGTCCAGTCCAAATCATTCAGCTCGAAGCCGGTCAGATGAGATTCGAGGATGCCACGGGCGATTTCGGGACTCGGCAGGCCATAGGTAATGACATCATCGAACCGTCTGAATACGGCCTTGTCGAGCAGCTCCGGATGATTAGTGGCCGCGACGATGAGGCTCGGGCCGTCATCGTTCTCCAGGAATTGCAGAAATGAGTTCAGAACGCGGCGGATCTCACCCACGTCGTTCGGACCAGACCGTTGTGAGCCGATCGCATCGAACTCGTCGAAGAAGTACACGCCGCGCTGGACCGCGATCGCATCGAACACAAGCCGTAGTCGCGTCGCGGTCTCGCCCATCAGTTTGCCGATAAGTCCATCATACAGCACAGTGAATAGCGGTAGCTTCAGCTCGCCTGCAAGAGCGGAGGCCGTCATGGTCTTCCCGGAACCAGCAGGGCCGACGAGGAGGAGCTTTCGACGCGGCGCAAGCGCCCGCGCCCGCAGCCGCTCCTGCTGGCGTTGCTCGGTTATGACACGCGCTAGCCGCTCATGCAGGTCAGGCCCAAGCACCATGCTGGTGAGGCGAATATCCGAATAGCGAGCTGCAAGCAGGCTGCTCAACTCGCCCTTCGGCTGCGCGAGCGGAACCGGGCCAGCACCCCGACGCGCGACGGTAGCGCCCTTGCCTTTCGCGGCGTCGATCAGCTCGCGAAGTTCTTGGGCGAGCTTCCCATGCCCCTGACGCGCCTCATGCGCAGCAAGCTGCGTCGCCACGGAGAGGAAGCGTTCTTCATCTCCGGCGATATGGCTTCGCAGCAGTGCGACGATATGGCGAGCAGTGGTCATAATCTCCCTTCGGCGCGACCCGCGGTCGGCCCCTTGAACAGTAATGTCGTCGCACCAAGCTGTATCGAACAAAATTTTCCGTGTTTGGCTCGATCCACAACGTTCGGCTGGCAGCCTGCCCGCTGCTGTATCGTAGCTGACACCCGTTAACGGTCTCCGGTGCAAGCCTCAGACGCGCGCATCATCGCGCTACCCTTTTGCCGCCGCCGCCCCTCTTGAGAACAAACAAGGAAAATGATGGGCTTTCCGTCCTTGGAGGTCAAGAACGAGCTTGCGGCCGGGCCCGCCTTAGAGTCATCGCGCGCGCAGATCGAGAAGATCGAAGGCCGAGGCCGTGAAATCGGCGCTTCCATTCGGAACCTGAATTTCGACACGCGCCTGTCGAGCGACGGATTCCGGCTGGGCATGCTCCACAAGAGCGCAGGTAAGGGCGCGGTCGACGGCGCGGCTGCTGCGCCTTTGCCGCTGGCCCTCGCGGGCCCAATCGGTCGGTTCGCAGGACAGTCGTGCTCGGTGAAACGACCACTCGATCAGATCTGTTCCTGCACGAGGCCCAATGCACAATCGCCGCACGGACGAATCTCCGGGTCGCCAATCTCTGCGCCGCGCTCGATGAATTTGCAGCCAAGGGCCCATCGAATTCGACGTCAGTGGCGCACAGAGACGCTTACCCATCCGTCACGCCGTTCGTTTTTCATGAAGCCGGGAGTTGATCTGCGACATCAGGATCGGGCCAAGGGAAAACTCCCCAACCTCCGCTTTCCGCGTCAGCCCGCGCAAGTAGCCGCCGGCTGACCTAATCGCGGCGCCGCGCTGCAGGATACACGCGACGACGACCGCCGCCTGCATTTCACCCAGAACGGTTTGCGCCTCCTCCCAGGCGCTTGGGCTGATCCCCAACGACGACCGCACGACGGCCGCCGTGGCGAAGAAATCGCGCCAGTTCGAAATTCCACCTTTCGCATAATCGACGATGTCTGGGCATGCACTCAGGACCATTCCCAACGGATACGCCCCCTCGGCGACTCGCGATGGTTGAGGCTTTGACTCAGCTCCCGCCGCCCTGCCTTCTCGGAGGCAAGGTTCAAGATCAGTAAAGGCATCGGTATTTGAATTCTGTATGTGGCGCTCAGAATGGGACTCATTGGCGCTCGTATTCTTGGATTTGATGTGTTCTTCCAGAAGATTGAGCACGTCGTCAGCAAGCTGCGACAGCTCGTCGGCGATCGGCTCGAGCTCCTGACGCGTCGCGGTGCGCGGAATCTGGGCGACCATTGCGCGGAAGGCGGCGTGCACCTCCTGCCAATCAGCAGGCCCCTGCCCTGTCCTTCGCGTCGGGACGCCTTCCTCGATGCCGGTTGCAATCATCTTCGCGATGTCGCGCCGGCACAGCGTAATTCGCTCACGCACCAGCTTGAGTGCACGGGCTTCCGCTTCGATATCGGCCGCCAGGCTCTCGAACTCTTCCGAGCGTACGACGAGCGGTGATAGATCGAAGCCGAAGGCGAGCTCGATTTCACCGGCATTGTCCTTGCGCGCGTACCGTTTGCCATTAGGGCTGTCGCGCCGAACGATCAGTCCCGCGTCGACCAGCACTGCGAGGTGACGCCGCAGCGTCGATGCCGGCATGCCGTGCGCCCGCCGACTGAGCTGATGGTTGGACGGGAAGACGATCAGATCATCCTCGCCAGTAAGCGCGGTCTCAGGATGGAAGGTCAGGAGCGCATTTAACACCGAGAGCGAACGCTCCGACACGCCAAGGCGCGGCCGTGCCGTGCAGATGGCGTGGAAGATCTTCCATTTGTGGACGATCTTTTCGGGAGGACGTTCGGTTGCGACCATCTGGCTTGCCACATGGGCAAGCGTCAACGATCGCCGCCCAAAAGGCGTCGTTGGAGAGTGTGACTTCATGTCTTTGCCTCAGCTGGGCAAAGAAAACCTGCTCGCCGAAACGACGATAAAATCGCGTAGAGGCTCTTGACTGCGATTCGCGAAAGTGATTCTCTGTCAGTCGCCAAACTTGAAGAGAAGGGCTTCCGGAACTCCGTTTCGGGGGCCTTTTTCTTTTGCCTTGTCTGCTCCTGGTTCGTGTTTACGGGACGAGGCCGTCAGGCCTCGGTAGTTTCCTGACCGCTGCTCGTCTTGGAAAAGGTGTCGAACAGCGCCGGGAGTTGGTCGACAAGAAATGCCGCGAATGTCGCCGAGACATTCTTGTCGAGAGTAAGCTTCAATTCGCGCTCGGCCTGACGCACCTGCGCAATCTTATGGCCGGATACGGAAAAGACCGGCTTCTCTTCCGATGGCTTCGACGTCCCCGCGGAAGATGAACGGCTTGCCGCAGTGAATGCGGCGAGAAACCGGGCATCGGTCTCTCGCTCTGCAAATTTCGGTTCAGCGATCGCCGCTCTGACACGTTTGAGTGCCGCGGCGTCCTTGATCAATTCAGCGAACGTCTGCCAGCGGGGGCGGCCGACTTTCGGCGCCTTCCCGATTGCTTGAACGACGTCGGCTGGAACGGATCGAGCGACAGCGAGGAGTCTCGAGGTCTCCGCCCTATCAATCGACAAGGCGTCTTGCGCGATTGCTCGGCTATGCCCGGCATCTTCGATATGCATCGCGAAGGTGGCCCGCTCAATGAAACTCAGATCTTCGCGTTGTGCGTTCTCGAGTCCTTGCGCCACGACAAGCGCTTCATCTGACAGCGCTCGCAGGATCGCTTTGACGGAAATACCTAGTTCGCGTGTGGCGCGGACGCGGCGATGACCATAGGCGCTTTGGTAGCGCCCTTTCGCTTCAGGATGCTCCCGAACGAGAATGGGCACCTCTTGGCCACGCTGTGCGATCGACTGTTTGAGGGCTTCGAACGAGCTATCATCCTGGTCGCGAAACCTGTCCACTAGCGGTGACGGATCGATAAGCGAGGGGTCAATTTCAAGGATCATGGCCCCGGACGCCATCTTGTCGCGCAGCTCCTCGTTCTCTTTCTCGACTTCAGAGAAAGAGTCTTTCAACGAGCGCACGGAGCCCGCCGAAACCCGCGGCAATGCAGCGGGCATGTTGTCAGCTGACAACACGCTTGATTGCGGGGTCGTAAAAAGGCTCTTGATGGTGTCTGTACGTTTGCTCATCGACCCCACACCTTCTTAAGAAGTTGCGCGATTTCGGCATTGACCGCGTCGACCGATTCCAACGCCCGGTCGTAGGCGCCTCGCCCTACTGCGCCGCGCTCCAGCTCATACAGTGATTGCTTGGTCAGGCCGGCATTGGCGATCGCGGTCGACTTCCACACCGTGGCCTGGAGCACATCCGATCCAAAAAGCGTCCGGAGGAGAGCCACGATTTGGGCTTCGGGCACGTCATTGGGATCGTGACGCGTAATGACATACCGGATGAAATCGTGATCGAGGCGCCCACCCGCTTCCTCGATGACGGACATGAGGTCCGACGTCATGAGGAGGAATTGGCTCATGGATGCGACGTCGACCATCTGAGGATGGATAGTCACGAGCATCGCGGTCGCCGCATTTAGCGCGCCCATGGTCAAGTAACCAAGTTGGGGCGGGCAGTCGATGACGACGACGTCGTAGTCGTCGGCGACCTGGTCGATGGCGCTGGCGACACGGCGAAAGAATAGATCGTGCCCGCGTTCACGCCGCTCGACCATTGCTCGCGGCGTGGTGTGCTCGAACTCCATGAGCTCGAGATTGCCTGGCACGAGACCTATCCCGTCAAAATAGGTCGGCCGAACGACCTCGCGCATTGGCCGCCGGTGTTCGTCATATCGAATGGCACCGTACAGGGTTTCGTTCGCGGCGATGTCGAACTCGGGTTGGTACCCGAACATTGCTGACAACGAAGCCTGCGGATCGAGATCAATCGCGAGGACCCGAAAGCCGGCAAGAGCGAGGTATTGCGAGAGATACAACGCCGTCGTTGTCTTCGCGGAACCGCCTTTGAAGTTCGCGACGGTGATGATTTGGAGCTTGTCACGTGGGCGCCGGCGCGGGAGAAATTCCAATGCCTCGCGCGGTCGCGCGGTGGCAAGATACCCGCGCAACTCATGAATCTGGGCCAAGGTATAAGATCGGCGTCCACCAAGGCCTGTCGCTGGGGTCGGTCCAAGTCCGTCGAGAGAGAGCTGCCGAAGGTACCCATCGGACACGCCCGCAATTCGCGCAACCTCACCTGAGGTAAACGAACGGAGCGATTTGCTAGCTGAAGGCGGGAACAGTGTCGTCGCGAGCGAGCGAAGCTGGCCCGAAAGAATGCCGGCATGCCGAGAGATCCGCGCAGACGCAGTCTCGCTCATCGTAACCGAATCTTCCGCTAAGATCGCCATTTGCCTTCTTAAGACGGTTTCTGCGCGTCAGACGCCTAATCGCCGTCTTGAGAGATGGCCACGATTCTATGATTTGAGCAAGAAATAAAGGGTTAACGAGTTCTTAACGCTCAGTGGTGCGCCTAACGGCGAGCAGCGGCTTTTTGGGCGCAGCGCTGTTGTTGTCAGCTGACAACAATGGCCCCAGCAAGCCGAGCGAGCCTCTACTATAGCGCGATTCGGCTAGGCTGGATGGATCTCTCAAGCGCCATTCGGGTACGATGCTAGCCGGTGGATCAAGTGTTCCTATCGTGCGATGCGCCGGGGCCTCTTTCCAGGCGGCCGTAAACCCTCGCTTCCGGGGTCTAGTCGGCGTGCACCGGTGCTTGACGGTCGTTGATCTATCCGGCGCGAGCGTCCCTATTCCTCGCTTCCCAGCAAGTCGTTGCCCGGAAGATCGCATGTCTCGTGACGTACGGTGGGCTCCAGGGACCGACGGTCCCGCGAAAAGCACCCTACCCTCTCGTTGAAGCGCCGGAGCCGGTGGCCAGCGGCGAGGTGTTTGTGATGTTGGTTCGCTAGGTTCAGCAGCGCGCTGGGCAGTCGCAGTGTGGATTGACGCGCCACTGCGGCACTTCGCTCGGCCGCCGCTCGCCAGGGCAACAAGCAAGCCCCACGCGGTAGCAGGTCGTCTCCGCCAATCAGCAAAACGAACAAGGGTCGAGTAATCGACCGAATGCATTCCGGCCATTCGCGCTTGCTGTTCCTGGACTACCAGCCGCAAGGCCGACCAGCACCCCGCGCGGCGGTGGCCCCGCGTCATCCGCCGCACAAGAGATCTGTTTCGGCGAAGGAAGCCAATGCGCAGTCGGGTCACCACTTAACCGGCACCGCCCGTGCGGCGGATCGACCTCGCGCCGGGCCGAATCCAATTTTAGCGCCTGGCGCCCAGATGCCCCAGATACCATCGCGAGCCTTCGAGTTCGAGGCGAGCGCGCCACAACGGATCTCTCTTTCTGGACGAGACGTTTCGATCGCAGGGAAACGTAGTCCCATCGGAAACGCCGCACAGATTGTTGTCAGCTGACAACATCCCCTTGGCCCAGACCCGCGCAATGGGGGCGTCGCGGTCGGGTAGGCGAAGGCGCCGCCGGACCTTGGGTGATCACGGCCAGCATCGGGGTCGCGCCATGACCGCGGATCATCGGGAAGAACCAGCCGAAGAGTAGGCTGATCTCACGCCTCGATCCGGACTTTCAGGAAGTTGATCCACAGCATCCGGCGCCGGAACGACACTCCATCGGCAGACAGCAAGGCGGATCTACAATCCAATCTCGCGGGGTTTGCATAACGCCGAATGAGGCCTATCGGGAGCGGAAAGTCGCCTCGCGCTGCGGTCTCGGGTAGCAGACCCTGGAGGAGTGTTGTCAGCTGACAACAAGAGTCTGGGCCTACCAAGGAAATGGATGTTGTCAGCTGACAACAATTTGTGTCCTCCGGCCACCGAAGCGCGTCCTGCCAGTCCTCGTCGATCCGCGCCCTGATGAATTCAGGAGCTGGGACGAGGTTGTCCTCGGCCGGAGTCCGGTTGAGGCCATGGCGTATGGTCTTGATGAGGAAACAGCGCCCGGAAGGCCGGAGGGTGGCATTCATAGAATGATAACCATAGAAATCTACGGCCTCCGTGCGTCTTCTCTATCAGATTTCGCGAAAATACCCGGCCTTCACGCGGTGTAGCCGGAATGCTATATAAGGATACACGATGCGCGCTAGAGGAGCGCCCCATGGCCTTCCATATCAAGAATCCGGAGACCGACGCGCTGGCCCGCAGGGTCGCGGCGCTGAAGAAAATCGGACTGACCGAGGCCGTGCACACGGCACTCACCCATGAACTCGAGCGCGAGCAGGGCAAGCCGTCATTAGTCGACCTGGGCGTCCAGTTTTGTCGCGATTTGAAGGCAAAGGGCAATCCGCAGAACGGCAAGCCTGCTGACAAGGCGTTCCGCGACAGCCTGTACGAGGATTCCTGATGTTCATTGACGCTTCGGCGCTCACCGCGATGCTGACCGACGAAGACGAGGCGCGCGAGTTGCTGGCGCGCATGCAGCAAAGCACAACCCGGCTGACTTCGCCGCTGGCCGTGTGGGAGGCGGCGATTGCCATCGCCCGCGTGCTCGATCTGCCGATCGCCGCGGCGGCCGAAGCGGTCGAGAGTTATCTCGCGCTGATCGAAATCAAAATGGTGAACGTGGCGCCCGAAACAGCCCGCATCGCGCTCGACGCCTTCGACCGCTTCGGCAAGGGCCGACACCCGGCGCGGCTCAATTTCGGGGACTGTTTCGCCTACGCCTGCGCCCGATATCTTGGCGAACCGTTGATGTTCAAGGGCGCCGATTTTCCGCAGACCGATATCGAGGCGGCCTGACAAGCGCTACTATCGAAGCGAGCCCGAGCGTGGCAGAAGTAATGAACATTGATTCGCGGCGAGGCAAGCGAACCTGCGCTGGGAAGCCAGCCCG
>NZ_FMAE01000053.1 GCF_900094575.1 Bradyrhizobium yuanmingense
CGATCAGCGCCTCCTCAACCGAGCTCTCCCGCCTCCGGTAGCGCTCGATAATCGCCGTCTCGAAGGTTTGCCGCCGTAGCTTCGGAACCTTCAGATTGACGTCGCCCGCCTTGGTCTGCAGCGTTCGCTCGTAGCTGCCTGCCCGCGTGTCCTGCCGCGCCGGGCTGCGCTCATACCGCCCAGCACCGCACAGCTGGTCCGCTTCGGCCTCCAGCATCGCGTTCAGTGTCTCTTCCACTGTCCCGCGGACCATCTCGCCCAGGTGATCTCGAATCCGGGCCTCATCAATTTGGATCACCTGACCCATGGCATTCCCATCGTTCATTCAAAGCTCCTTCATTCTAGAAGAAGCCGTCAATCCTGAAAGTGCGAAAGACTCTGTACGTTATCGGCGCAACCGGGCGAGTCGCAGAGGCGGCCAGCTACTAACTCGAGCTCTCGGCTCATCGTATGTATCGGCCTGCCCGCACATCGTGCTCCCGGTGCCTCTGTCCCGATAGTCGCACCATACGCTACGATGTAGAATACCGCAGCGGAACGTTGGCACCGAGACATCTCATACCGGTTACCAATCCCATTGAAAGCACCTTCGCCACCGTGCGCCATCGCACGATTCGATCGAAGGGCTGCCTGTCCAACAACACAGCGCTCGCCAAGGTCTTCAAACTGTTCGAGGGCGCCCAGAAAAGCTGGCGTCGTCTCGATGGACACAACCAGTTGCCAAAACTCGTTCTCGGTGTGACATTCAACAACGGGATCGAGGTCATCGCCAAGCCGACCGACCGTCAGCCCACAATCGCCGCCGCCTGACCGGCTCGGCCGTCACCAAAATTTGGCGATAGCTCTGTCGATAGGCTTCAGAAGTACTGTTTCCATGTCCTCTGCTGTCCAAACTACGGCGCTCTGACTTCTACCCCGGCAGGACTATCTCTTGCTGAACATGCCAGCTTTACCTGGACACACAACCGTACTGTATCTGACGATTCGTATCTTGCCGGTCAGCTCGCTCCCGACAAGGTATCGATATCGCAACGGGAGCGAAACTCTGACTCAAAAATGCGGGTATTCGTAAGCCGACAAACACCCCAATCAGAGGGCGACATTATCTCGGAACAAGGGGGCGACATTGCCTCGGAATTTGCACTCTGCTCAAAGCCGGACTGTCTAATGCGAGACAATAATCCCGCCAGCAACTCCTCGACCATTCGCAAACTGAGAGGGAAACCGGAAACACAGCCAGACAGCATGGCGATGATCTCGGCAAGCTATGGCGCGGCGGTAGAGTGGGTCACGCTCTGTCATAGCCCGTCATCGCACACATCAGTATCCACGCTTCTTTAAGTTGACGATGCCGTGTAGACTCGAAGCTTATCCTTCCCCGTCTAACACAGGGTTTGGCTCGCGACCCGGGCTCCGGCGGTTCGTCTTTGTGCGGCGAATCCTGTGTCATCCAGGCCGGATCAACTCGGCCATCAGGCTTCTCACGATTTTATGGATGGCGATTCCGATTTTTTAGCATTCGGCGCGAACCCGCATCAGACCTCCGAAAGAACCCTTGATTGTTGCCGCCTAAAGCTTCCTCAACATGAGCGTTCTCTGCTTCTCGTGGAAGACGCGTTACTGCCGGCCAGCAAAGGCTGCGGGTCGGCGGTGAGCGGGTCGAGGGGCGGCGGCCGTTCCCCTTCACTCAATAGTGCCGTCGGCGCCTGGATGGTTTTGAACACGCCTCCCCCGGCAATCGCAGCCGTTTGTGATGATCATCGTGCATGCGCCGTTGGGGACATGCTGATGGCGGCGCCGGAAGCAACGGAGACATGCGATATCTCGGCAGCGGGCAGAGCGGCTTCTCTGTCGCTGCACAGCAAAGTGTAGAGTTCCTTCACGCAAATGCGGGCGTCCTTCTTTTCTTTTTGAAAGGGCGGGACGATGGGCAACCTGATATCGGCCTTTTGGTAGAACGGACTGCGCTCTTCGTACAGCTGGTCAACGTTCTGCTCAATGTCGACGTCTTGCAGCAGCGGCCGGCTGGTGTCCCCCTTCAGGCGCCTGCGGAGCTCTTTCAGGTCGGTGTCGAGCCAGATCGACCTCGCCTTATTAAGGATCAGGGCTTGATTGGACTCCTTGCTCATGCAGCCGCTGCCGGTTGCGATGACGATGGGCCCTCTCTCCAGCTGCTTGGCGAGCTCTTTGGACTCCAGGTCGCGGAAGTGCGCCTCGCCCCGGCCAGGGTCGGCGAACATCTCCATCAAATTGCCGTGCTCGGCGACGATACGCTTATCGAGGTCGACAAACTCCACCCCCAACTCCTTGGCAAGCTGGGCGCCGATGCCCGACTTGCCGCTCGCCGGCAGGCCGACGAGCACGACCGGCCGCGTACCGAGGGCCGCGAGGATCTCGCCGGCTTGTGGCGAGCGAGCGACCGCAATCTGTTGCCTTGCGACGGTGGTCGACCTGGAGGTCCCTGCCGCTCTCGACCTGCTTTCTCCTGACGAGCCCCAGTGCAATATCTCCCAGGCGCCACGGGGAATGGGGACCTGCTCGCCTTCGCTCTGTGCGAGCTCGGCCCGGTAACTGGCCGGCGTATGGAACTCGACCTCGAAGCGATAGTTCTGCGCGGTTCTGAACGTCGTGTGAACGCCGCGTAACCTCGGCGTGCCCATCCTGATGAACCAGTTGGTGGTCTCGACCTCGCTGCAGTCCCTCTCCTCGAAGGCCAGTGCCGCCTTCCTGAAGGCGCACGTAAAAGCCTTGTCCGGGATCTCGAAGACATGGCGCACGGCATTGGTGACCAGTTGGGCCTCCGGCGCCGCGCTCACGCTTTGGCCGGTCAACTCGTCGGCTATCCAGACCTGCCCGCGCGCCCGTTGGTCAAGATGCGGCACCTTCAACTCGATGCCGTCCTGCCGCAAAAGCTCGGCAACCGCATGCACAGTTTCGGTAATCGCGCTTTGCGCTTCGGCGGGCACGGCTTCGAGCCTGGCGCGCTCCAGGACCTGTTCGCTGCTCAGCGTTATCCTGCTGGCGGGGTCGTCGTCGGCCGAGATTGCTAAGGCGCTGGGCAGGATGCGCTTTTCGACGGCGAGTCTGATCGAGGCCTCCATGACCGAGGCTGCCAGCGTGGGGTTGTCCTTCAGATCCGCCAGGCTGCCATCGACGTCGAACGCGCCCTGGTGGAGCTTTGCCGCCTGCCCCTTGACATAGGGCGCCGGCTTGAAGCCCTGCCTCTGCTCCAAGAGCCGCTGCAATAGGTTGGCTTTCTGCGTGAACACCCGCGTACCGGTATCGGACTTGTAGGCGTCCGTGCCGACCTTGATGCCGACGCTCAACAGATTGGTGGCGCTTTCACGCAGATCGTCCGGGTTGTAGCCGTCGGGCCGCGGATCGATGCGGGGCTGGTAATGGTTGAGCAGGAAGTCGATACGCTTCCTCGCGTCAGCGGCTGCCGGATAGGATTCGCTGAGTTTCGGGAAGAGCGCGACGGCGTCGGCGCTGACGGCAGGCTTCGCGCCGGTTGAGGCCACGGATCGCGCTAACTGCTGCTTGACGTCCGACTGCTCATGAGCCGGCTCGCTATTGAGCTGCAGGTTCCAGTCCTGGAGCTCCGCCACTAGCAAGGCGGCCAATTCGCAGGCCACCGGATGCCTGGCGGCCTTACTGTCTTCCCTCGCCCTAGCGATGAGCTCATGGAGGGTCTCGCCATCTGGGCGATCTTCCTGCAACAGTGCGAGGATGTCGGCCTTGAGCTCAGGATGAATGCCCTCGTAGGTGCCGAAGATGGCACGCTCGGCAAACCAGCGTTGCGCCTCCGGCGGCTGCGCTAGCATGTTGCGCTGCAGGCAGCTGTAGGTCTCCAGCACCCGCCCGGAGGCCGACAGGATTTGCTTGGACCGGCTGAATTGGTAGCCGCCTTTCTCAATGGCCGGAGTGTGCGACTTCGGCGGCTTCATCGAGGCGATGCCGCGCGCCTGCAGCTGCGCGTCGAACTGGCTCACATGCTCGTAAAGGCGAGGTCGGTCGCCGATGATGGTGACGGCGTCGCCGTCAAAATCGCCGTCGAGCTTTTTTTGTTCGGCGGTCGGAACCGCAACCAAAGAGCCGGGCGCGAACACCTCCGTCGCCTGCAGGATGCCGACGCACTCGAGCGCGGTGTCGGCCTTGACCCGGTCCTTTTCCTTCAGCCAGCGCGAATGACACTTTACGTCCTCGGCAGACATCACCACTCCGCGCTCGGCGAAGTCCGCCGGCCACATTTCGTCCGGCACAACGATCAAGATGCCTTTGGCAAAGAAGGTCGGATCGTCGGCGGCAAGCCCCCCCCGATCTGTGTGCGACGTTGAAGCTGTATTGGAAGGCCACGCACTGATCCAGGAACGCCGCGGTCCGATCGCCATCGCGCGCCGACCTGACCCGGTCGGCGGCGATCGGGCGCAGGTTGGGCTTGTCAAAGGGGGAGCGTCCGACAAGCACGCCAGTGTCACGGGTCAAGGTCTTGCTCTTGCCCGTCGGCACATGGAGGTATTCGTCGCTGGACGGCACGGCGATAGCGCCCGAACCCCCGATATGCCCGCCCGTGACCGTCCGGAATAGCTCCTCGGCGGTGAGACTTTGATGGGTTTCGAGCCAAGCCAGAGCCTTCTCGTGGGTCTCCTGTTCCACCTCGACGCTGCGCGGATAATGCTGCAGCGCCGAGGACGGTAGCGCCGATTGCCTTTTATCGGCAAAGGCCCGCATCCGCTCGGGAGCGTCATGGCGGGCCCGGGCAATGGCCGGCATGCGCTCGGCCAATGAGGCCCTAATGAAGCCGCAGCCGTCATGCGGCCGCAAAGCGATCTCGCCGTCTCGCCCCTCGAACCGGAAGGGATGCACTGTGCCTGCGGGACGGTCGGGCAGAAGGGACAGCTTGAAGCATCCTTCCAGCGCATAATCATGCGGACCAATGCCGGGAATGCTCGGCGGCGACGCAAATCCGCGGCGCTGGGTATAGTAATAGGCTTCCTTGAACGGCGCCCAGGCCCGCGACAGCTGCTCAAAGGCCGTCCCCGGAGCCGTCTCGGCATAGGGGATCGCCAAAAGCTTACCGCTTGGGACCTCTTGGGCCGCGAAGGGCAGCTGAGAGGCAAGCTGGTTCAGGCTCTTTTCCGGCGGCTTCAGTTTGCTGCCGCCGAACAGGTCCATGCGGTAGGGCACGCCCTCCACGGTGAGCGTACGTGTCAGCATGGCGCCTGTCGGAGCTCCCTTTAGCCGAACCGCCACCACCTTCACCGCGCCCGAGGTCAAGCGGTGGAAAATGGAATAGCGCAACTCGGCTTCGTCGCCCAGCGGCCGGCCTTGCATGTCAACCACCGGCAGCCGCATCAGTCCGGCATCGCCTTGCGGCGGTCTCGGCTCGTGGTCCATGGCCTGAAGGACCCGATGGACATCGAAGCTGGCGGCTGCATGCTGGGCCTGGATCATCGATGCGTTCTGCGCCATGAAGGCGTCGAGCGCTTCGAGCGGCTCCTTCGCCTCGATCTCGGCGATCACGTTCCAGCTCTTGTAGGAAAGGTCGGCGTAGATGAGGGCGCGGACACTGTCCAGGATCTGCCTGGTCTTGCCGTGCAGCTCTTGCTGCCTGGCCTGCAAGGCGAGCTCATCGCCGTCGACATAGGGTCGCCGGTAGAGCGTCTCCAGCACCGCCCGGCTCTTGAGCACCTGATAGATCGAAAGCGCCGGGAAGCGGCTTGCATTGGCGCCGCTGGTGCGTTCGGCTTGGCCTAGCTTGAGATAGGCATCGATCTTGCGTTCCACCACCGGCTGGATGGCGTTGAGCAGATTCAGCGCCGACCTGCGGTGCCAGCGCAACACTGACTTCGGGCTGCGAGCCAGTGGCAGCAGGGAGGCGCAAAGATTGCCCATCGTCTCGAGGTTGTTGTCGCGCTTAAACTCGGGAGCCGCACGTAACACCTCGAGCCTGTCCAGCCCCGGCTGTGCCAGCGCAGCGAGATCGTCCAACAACTGCGCCTTGCCGAACGCCCTGAATATACTCGCGACGGCACGGACATCGGCCTGCTGCAGCCGATCCTCGGCATATTGGAGGTAGTGCGCCAGCCGATGCAGTCGGTCCTTCAGCAAGGCCGGTTCGGCGATCTCCCCGGCGATCTCCCCCTCCTCGATACTCCGCGACAGACCGTTGGCGACCCTGACTAGCGCGGGCGTGCTGAAAGTGCTGAAGCGACGGCCCTGGGAACCGAGCTCGCCGGCGATGGCAACGATCGCCTTGCGTGCTTTCTCTTCTTCCGGCCACTTGCCGAAACCGTTCACCAGATTGGCCAATTCTTCATCCGAGAATCCGCCAAAATTGCCCGGGCGGGCAACCACCGCGCCGGCGATGGCAACCGCCGCTTCACGCGTCTTCTGCTGGTCCGGCCATCTGCTGAAGCCGTACACCAAATCGGCCAACTCTGGATCCGAAAATCCGTCGAGATTACCGTCGCGGGCAAGCACGGCGCCCGCGATGGCAACCGTCGCTTCGCGCGTCTTCCGCTGGTCCGACACTGCGTCGGAGATGCGGTGCCGGTCTCCTTCGCCATCAGGACGCCGTGCTTGTCCGACCAACTCTCCGCGATCCAGCAAAACGCCTCTCAGGGCCTGGGCGCCTTGATGACGCACGGGCTCGACGGAAAGTGACGAGGCGGCTCGCTGAACCGGGGCGGTCGGTTCACGGCCATCATCACGCTCGGCCGAAGCGGCGGACAAGGTCGATGGATTGGCTTCCAGCCCGCTGCCGCCCCCCCCGCTCGAGGCACCACTGCCGATAACTGCGAATGCCCATTTCCGAAGCGACACCGCCCGAGGAATCCAAGATAGTGTTGCGGTCGACGATCCCCGTAAGGCCGTCAGTAGCGCTCCCCCGTGACGGATTTCGCAAAAGGCGAGGGCCGTCAAGCAATGCGGACTCACGATAGGGGCGATTCAAGCGAGGATTCGGGCGATGTTCAATCTCGGCCAGCACCGTGCCTAGCTGTGGCGACACGCTGCCCAGCGAATTGTCTTCCCCATCGGACGATTCCACCCAGCTCACTGCGCTTGGCTGCTGCAGGTGGTCATCTGCTGACGAAAAAGCTTCCGTGCTCGAATGCTGGATTTCCTCATCTTCTTCGATGATCGTATACAAATCACGATCAGCCCAGGCTCGCGCGACAGAATCCATGCCTAGTCTCCCTTTTTAGAAGCCCCGCCGCCGACTTCTGATCACGGGATATTGCGGAGCCCAGCTTACGAGATGCTGACGATCGCGACAAGAATACCCGCGTCAGGGCGTCGCGTGATAAGCTGCCAAGCTCGCCGAATAGCAACTATGGATATCAGTGTGGGAAAGCTTGGAAGCTCGAGATTGCCAAATGTGGCAAGGCCGCAGCATCCTTTCTCCAGTTCGGTTGGGTGGCCCCTCAGAGTCTGACTCAACATTCATGACTTGAGGTTGACCGATCTGGCGATGCGGCGCACGAGTTGTCGGGTCGACGCAATAAGGAGCCATGCTTCGGCCGAGGTGATGGAGGCCTCCCAATCCTTTGGCGAGACGTGGGCAGCGGTTGAGCCATGCCAACGTGCGTTCGACGACCCAGCGTCGGGCAACAATAACGAAGCCTTTTGCGTCATCCGGGCGTTTGATAATTCCAATCGTAGGCCCGCCGATTTTCCGGAGCGCGTTTTCAAGTTTTTCGCCGGCGTAGCCGCCGTCAGCAAACAAGTGTGCAATCGTCGGGTAGTGAAATGGACCCGCGGAGCGGGACCGCTTGAACCGGTTTGTTAGTTGGAAACTGACCGCTCCTGATCCTTTCTATCACGCTGCCAGAGACTCTGTCTGCTGCTGTTGCTGTGGGCATGTGGTCAACGCGTCAGCGTTGTCCACCATGTCCACAGCCTTCGCGGCCTGCATCCGTTCGCGCCAGACCGCCATCGGCGTGCGATAGCCGAGGGACTGATGAAGGCGACGATCATTGTAGAAGGCGATCCAGCTCGCGATCCCTGCCTTGGCCTCGCGGCCGTCGGCATAGCCCTTGAGATAGATGTCCTCATGCTTGAGAGACCGCCACAGCCGCTCGATGAAGACGTTGTCCATCTAACGACCGCGGCCATCCATGGAGATCTTGATCTTTGCGGCCGCCAGCGCGCCGGTGAAGGCCACGCTGGTGAACTGGCTGCCCTGGTCGGTGTTGAAAATCTCCGGCGTGCCGTACTTCGCCTGCGCCTCTTCCAGAGCCGCCACGCAGAACGAGACGTCCATCGTGTTCGACAACCGCCACGCCAGAACCGCACGGCTCGCCCAGTCGATGATGGCGACGAGATAAAGAAAGCCGCGGCCGATGGGCAGATACGTGATGTCGGCCGCCCACACCTGGTTTGGCCGGTCGATCGGCATGTTGCGCAGCAGATAGGGATAGATCTTGTGGCCCGGCGCCGGCTTTGTCGTGTTCGGCCTTGGTCCCAGCGCCGCGATGCCCATCTTG
>NZ_FMAE01000023.1 GCF_900094575.1 Bradyrhizobium yuanmingense
CGCTCGATAATCGCCGTCTCGAAGGTTTGCCGCCGTAGCTTCGGAACCTTCAGATTGACGTCGCCCGCCTTGGTCTGCAGCGTTCGCTCGTAGCTGCCTGCCCGCGTGTCCTGCCGCGCCGGGCTGCGCTCATACCGCCCAGCACCGCACAGCTGGTCCGCTTCGGCCTCCAGCATCGCGTTCAGTGTCTCTTCCACTGTCCCGCGGACCATCTCGCCCAGGTGATCTCGAATCCGGGCCTCATCAATTTGGATCACCTGACCCATGGCATTCCCATCGTTCATTCAAAGCTCCTTCATTCTAGAAGAAGCCGTCAATCCTGAAAGTGCGAAAGACTCTGTACGTTATCTGATGAAATCATCGCAGAAACGAGCGAGAGTGTGACGGCCGCAGCCGCCAGCGCGACGGCGGCAGCGACTTCGGCTACGGACGCGTCGACCAGCGCGACGGCCGCAGCGACTTCGGCGACGAACGCATCGGGCAGCGCTACAGCGGCAGCGACATCCGCTACGAATGCGGCGAACAGCGCAACGGCGGCCGCGACATCGGCTACGAGCTCGGCTGCGTCAGCGTCCCAGGCCCAATCTTACAGCGGCATCCCGCAAAGCATCAAAACAGCGGCCTACACGACGCTTCTGGCCGATGCGCAGACGCAGATTCTGCATCCCGCTTCGGACAACAACGCGCGGACCTTCACGATCGACAGCAACGCGAACGTTGCTTACCCGATTGGGTCGGCGATCACATTCATCAACGAGATCAACACCGTCACGATCGCGATTACCTCCGACACGCTGGTGCAAGCGGGCTCCGGATTGACCGGGAGCCGCACTCTGGCCGCCAATGGCATGGCCACCGCGGTGAAAATCGCCGCCACGAAATGGATGATCGCCGGCGCGGGGCTGACATGACGGCATTGCTGCAAATCATCGCGGCGCGTCCAACGCTATCGGTCACGTATCTGCTCGTCGGCGGCGGCGGCGGCGGTGGCGGTCAAACGGATTGTGGCGGCGGCGGCGGTGGCGGCGTGCTGACCGGCACCGATACGCTTGTCCAAGGTCGAAGCTATTCGATTGTCGTAGGATCCGGCGGATTGGGGGCTACGACAACGGCCTCTGGGGCCAACGGTGGCGATTCTACCTTCAACGGGCACACCGCGGTAGGAGGCGGCGGCGGCGGCGCGACGGGCGCGAACGGAGCTTCTGGCGGTTCCGGCGGCGGTGGTGGTGGCGAAGGCGCGGGCACGACCGGCGGCATCGGTACGGCGGGACAAGGCAACGCTGGCGGGAATGGGAGCATCGCTCCCCGCCGCGCGGGAGGCGGCGGTGGGGCAGGTGGCGCTGGCGCGAGCGGAGCTGCTTCCGGCAACGGCGGTAGTGGCGTTTCCAACTCGATCAGTGGTTCTGCGGTAACTTACGGCGGTGGTGGCGCAGGCGGCTGTGAGTCCTCGACCCCAGGCGCGGCCGGGAGCGGTGGCGGCGGCATGGCGTCCAGCACTGGTGGCAACGGCGGCGCGGGAACGGATGGCCTCGGCGGAGGTGGAGGTGGCGCGAGCCGCGGGAGCGGCACGTCTGGCACTTTCAACGGCGGCAATGGCGGCAAGGGCGTGGTCATCATCCGGTATCCCGGAGCCCAGCGCGCGACAGGCGGGACCGTCACGACGTCCGGCGGCAATACCATCCACACGTTCACCGCGAATGGGTCTCTGGTGTTCTGATGAACATCATTTTGAGTGGCAGGCCGAGCTCTTCCATCACTAAATCAACAAGGCTCAACTAGGATGCCGCAGCTCATTGAATTCGAAGGCCAACGCCATGAATTCCCCGACGACTTTACTCAAGCGGATATTCAGCGCGCGTTAAGCTCTCGCCCTCGTGCGCCGCAGCCGCCGATGCCTCCGCTGCCGCCTGGCTACAAACTCGATCCGCCGGCTACGATCCCGCCATTGCCGCCCGGCTACAAGCTCGATCGTCCCGTCACAGATCCAGCAGTCATCGCACCACTCGAAGGGGCTGCACCAGCGGCCAAGCACGGGATGTTTGACGATCTCATCCGGGGGCAGGGAGCGAGCCGGCAGCCCACGCTGGTGCCTGTCGATCACGACCCGTGGGCCGCTTTTCCCGACCCGAAGCCACCGTTTGATCCTTCGCAGCCATATCAAGTCGTGGACAAGCCGCCCTTCGATCCCGCGAAGCCGTTGCGAGCCACGCCAAACCAGGCGTCGCCCGGTGTCCGGCCCAATCCGTTCGACCAGTTCGATGCAAGTACAACGCCTCGGCCGGCGGCGAATCCGTTTGACCAATTCGATCAGCCTGTAGCGGAGCCCGTCGTCATCCGGGACGGACGCCTCGTCGTCACCCCGCCGCAGAAGCCCAAGCCGATCGAACGCCCCGCATCGGTCCTTCCGAGCAGTGTCGGCGGCGCCGTGCGCGACTTCCAGGTCGGCGCCCAAGGCGTCGGCAAGGGGCTCACCGACATCATCACCGGCCCGTTTGACCTCGTGGCCGGCGCGCAGAATCTCGCCACCACCGGCATCAACAAGCTGCTCGGCACGAACATCCCCATGGCCACGCCGGCCTCCAAACTGGTCGAGCAGGCCGTCGACGCCACCGGGATTCCGGTCATCGATCCCGCCACCATGTCGCGCAGCGAGAAGCTGGCCTACGACGCCAACCGGTTCGGCACCCAAGCCGTCGGCACCGGCGCCATGCTGGCGCGGCGCGCGCCGCAGGTGGCAGCCTCGGTAACGCGATCCGAGACGCTCCCGAGGCGCGTACTGGATCATATGGCCCGGCCATACACTGAAGCTCCAGCTCGCACGCTGGTTGGCGATACAATTGGCGGTGTGGGCGCTGGCGTCGCGGTCAACGCAGCCGACAACTACGTTCCCGACGACGCGATCGTGTTGGGGCATTACGTTGGGCATGGACTCAAAGATGTCACGAATGTCCTCGCACCAGTGGCCGGGGCTTCGGGCGCGAACACGTTGCAGGCCGGCGTTGAGACCCTCGGAAGTGTAATCCGCAACCTCGCCACCAAGACATTCACATCCGCTCCGGCTCCGATCCCGCTTAACGCGGCGACGAAGGGGCCGTACAGCAACTCCGATGTCGAGCGTGCCGCGGCAAAGATCCAATCGGCGGCTACCGGCTCCCCGAGAGCCCTGGCGCAAGACATTCGAGAAAACGCGGCCGCACTTGCGAAGCCGGAGGAAGGGGGCACGCCACTTCAGGCATCAGCAATGCCGACGTCCGGACTGCTTTCGAAGGATCCCGGCCTGATTGCCGCGGAGCAAGCCGCGCGTCTCAAGTCATCGCCTGAGTTCGTCAAGCGCGACCAGAACGTCAAGGCGGCCGCCGCCGAACGGGTGGAAGCGATGCGCGATCCAGAGGCGGATCTCGGTTCGGTAATGCGCCGCGCGGCCGAAGCGCGGACCGAGCGCATGAACGCCGCAGAAACCGACGTCCTGCAACGAGAGGACGCCGTCAGCTCGCTCGATCAGATCCGACGCGACCAAGGGCAGCCCTTCAGCGCCGTCGCGAACAACGGAGCCAAAGCCAATGCCTCCCGCAGGCTCGATCGGGCATTGGTTGAGGAGACCTATATTCCGGCCCGTGCCGAGAAAAACCGCCGGTTCGATACCGCGCCCGGCCGTAACGAGCAGCTCCTTGCTGATGACGTGTTCGGTGCGATCGATCGCATCCGTGCTGGCGCGAACAATTTGGCGCCAGGAACTCTGCCCGAAGACTTTATGCGCAGGCTGAACGCTCTGCGGCCGCAGATGATCGAACACCCACCGGAGAGCGGCCAGGTGATCAACGTGGGCGGTCCTGGGACCGCACCGGGAGCTGATCTGGCCGACCTCCGCAAGTTCATCGGTCCGGCGCAGCAGCAGGCGCAAGCGCGTGGCAATTTCGACCTTGCTGACAATCTCGGCCGCCTCCGGAGCGCGATCAATCGCACGATCGAGGGTGCCCCGGGCTACGCCGACGCGAATGCGAACTATCGACGCTTCGCCGAGCGCTTCCGCCCCGAGCCGAACGATCCGATGGCCAAGTTCACCAGGGCGATCGATCGTGGTGGCCAGAATGCTGACGGAGAGCTCAACCGCGGCGCCACGCCGCCGAGCGAGACGGCGAGCAAGCTTCTGGCAACGCCTGAGAGCGCGACCACAGTGTCGCGCGCACTCCGAGGCTCGCCTGCCATGACCGCCGGCGAAACAGCGCTCCGGGACCACTACCGTTCAAGCTTGGCTATGTCCGCGCTGAATGCGGACGGCACGATCAACCCAATTCGAGCATCAGCGTGGGCAGATAATCATGCGGACATCTTGGCCGAGTTCCCAGCGATCAGACGCGAGTTCGACGATATCGTCGCACAGGCGCGTCGAGGCGAGCAGATGCACTCGCAAGCGCGCGCCGATCTCGAGGCCGCCCGTACGGCCAGGAATGCTACCGAGGCAGAAGTGGACCGATCGGTGATTGGCACGCTGCTTCGCGAGGATCCGCGAGAGGCCGCCGCAAGTGTCCTCAGCGACAAGTACGGCGGGCTGAAGAAGCTGGATGAGATCGGCGCCCTGGTCCGCAACGACGCGCAAGCCCAGCGCGGTTGGAAGGCCGCGATGTCCGAAGTTCTGGCAGACAAGGTCCAGGGCACACGGCAAGTTGGCGAGACGCTCGAGGTACAATTCGCGCGGTTGGCTAAGGAATTCAAGGACAACGAGCAGGTTCTCGCCAAAGTCTTCAGCTCGGAGGAGATGAACAACCTCAGGCAGGCGCACAAGATCCTGTCATACTTCAAAGAAGCGGAGAAACGGGCGACGGTGGGCTCGGACACGGCCGAGAAAATCAACATTCCCGGTTGGGCGCAGCTGGCCGTTCGACACTTTAAGGGTGATCTGGCCGGTGGAGGACTCATCAAGCGGTTCAAGCTGCTCCTCGAGATGCTGCCTTCGAACAAGCAGAATGCTGATGAAATCATTCATATGGCTTGGTTCGATCCGAACGTGGCGGCGTACCTTCTCGAGCGGCCGGTGAAGAACCCGAACGTGCCGCAATACAATATTGACTTGCGCCGTCTCATCGCGGCAGCGAACGCCTCGCGCGAGAACTGAGAGATTTGGATGCCTTCAATCGCCGCCTACGACCTCACGGAACAGCAACGGACACTGGTGCGCCTCATCGTGAACGAAGGGAGGCGTCCCGAGGAGGCCGCCGAGCTCGCCGGCTATCACCCAAAATCGGTATACAAAACGATGCGGCTGCCGGCCGTTGCGGCGGCGATCTCAGAGTCAATCCAACTGGACTTGGCAGTTGTTGGGGCGCCGTTGGCCTATCGGGTGGCGAAGTCGCTGCTACAAGATGCAAGCGTCAGCGCGCGCGTCCGAGCAGACCTCTCTATCAAGGTGTTGGATCGGGCAGGGCACATTGCACCCACTCGCAAGGAGATGAGCTCTCAGCAAAAGTCGCTCTCGGAAATGTCACGCGACGAGCTCGCCGCGTTCATCGCGAGCAATCAAGCCGAGATCGACAAGATTGAGGCTGAGCTGGCGTCTCGTGCGAAGGACGTGTCGTATTTGGGATAACGTCTTAAACGCGGTCTCCGGAAAGATGAGCAAATATCTCTCTGTCATCTTGGCCTGCTATCTAGAATTGTGAAGCGCTTCATATAATTTGGGCCGGGGCGGGCCCTAGACTTTCGGGGCGAGCCTGTTCGGAGAGAAAACTATGACCCCGCGCTCCTTCCTTGGCATTCTTGCCTCCGCCGCCTTGGTTTTGGGGAGCCTCACGGGGTCTGCCTCTGCTTGGTGGGATGCTGGTCACATGCAGATTGCCTACGTGGCCTACAAGAAGCTCGACGCGTCAGTTAAAGACAAGATCGACGCCTTGCTGCGGCTAAATCCAGACTATCAAAAATGGACAGCCGGCATCACAGACGCCAGGACGGCCAAGCTCCACGCATTCATTCATGCGGCGACCTGGGCGGACGATATTAAGACTAAGGAATACAACTATACGCGTGACAAGGTTGATAGTCCGACAGCCGGCCAGAACATCGGCTATTCGGACAAGAACCAGCACGCTTATTGGCATTACAAGGACATGAATTGGACGCCGGACGGAACGCCGCTTCCGCCTCCGGATCCAATCGATCTCGTTACCCAGCTGAAACTGATGATTGCAGCCCTTCCGGCAAGTTCGGGCGCGTCGGATGATGTTCGCTCGTATGATCTCGTCTGGATTTTGCATCTCGTTGGCGATGCGCATCAGCCGCTCCATGGCAGTGGCCGGTACACGCGACAGATTCCGGATGGCGACGCCGGCGGCAATGCCGAACAGGTGATACCGGCAACCGGAGAGATCGTTGCGCTTCATGCGTATTGGGACAGTATCTTCGGAGGTTACGTTTCGCCAGCCGGAGCCGTATTTGACGCGGATGCGAGGGACGGGCTTGCAAGTCTCTCCGTCAACGAGGTCGCCGCTAAGATCGCGGACCCGCAAAAATGGATCGATGAGAGCGTTGAGCTCGCCAAGCAATACGCCTACGCGGCGCCGGTAAGCCTCGGAAGGAATCCGGTTCTCCTGACGCGCGACTATGAAACGAACGCCCGGAACATCGCCCATAGCCAAGCGGCCTTGGCGGCAGCGCGGCTCGCTAACCTGATCAACAACGCATTGAGGTAAGGGGCCGGGGTCCGCGAGTGCTCGAAGCAACCTTTTCGACGTTGGCCGGCACGCCGTTGTCGGTCAGAGAGACCGTCAATCGTAGCTTCACGCCCGGCGCCATTGTTGGCTGCAGCAGCTAAGACTTGAGCCGTCCCACCCTATTCTTTGTCTCTACTGGTACCTTGAGTGCTTTGAATCGTGTTCCCTTCCGTTAGGCCGCAGGCCGGATTGATTCAACTCATCGCCAAGCAATTCTAGATTTGTGCCAGCGCGTGTACTATCTTCCGTCACAACCCAACATGTTGGCAATACGTTTTTTCGAAATTTTTGAGATCCAAAATGAAGTTGTCCTATCTTGTTATTCTGGTTTTCGTTGTCGCGCAGGCGAGCCTAGTCGCCATTAATCGCGCCTCCGCCCAAACCTCAATGGTAAAGCAGGGCACGCCTCAAGCTGGCTGCACGAAAGAGATTTCAGATCAAGCTAAAGATGCGGACACCAAGATCGCTCGCGAGATAAAGGTCTCAATTCGAAAGCCAGAATCACTCGTTCAGTTTGGATTGTTTCAAGTTGAGATTGAGCTGCCGCCACAAATTGTTGCTAAAACCGATGGTGTTGGGGTCATTGTGGGCTTGTCGGAGAACGCATCTATTGAGGACGCCGACGAAGATATAGTGCAGACAAGATCAGGAGCTGCAGTTGGTTATACTTTCGCGACGAACACGTTCAAAGATATGCAGCGGGCCAGCGTGCAGTTTACAACGTTTCACTCGGACCAAGTCCAAACACCGTGGGGCAATAACAAAGTCAAGTTTTCGGTTCGAGTGTGGAGTGGGACCTCGGTCGGGATAAGCTGGGTGATCACGGGCGGGGCGACGAGTCGGCGGTCCATCGTTGAGTGTTTTGCGCAAGAACTCACCCCACCAGTTCATGACTCAATTCCTATTGTTCCTGATCCAGTGGAGCAAAGCCTCGCGAACAAGCTCTGTTTGGAAGAGAAGGAGATCCTGCAAAAGTTGGCAGATAAGGTCAGTGTGACCTTTTCTGTTCCTAATGTACTTCAAGTTGGACAAGCTGTTGCCGTATCCTGGCGCAGGGCAGAGAGATTTCCAATAAGCCGTCCGACCTTCATTGTCTTTTCACTTCCCGACGAGTCCAGATTCGAAGGACAAGAATTCATTGCACTACCTCCCAGTACCCGCGGGCCGGCGGCGATCTCTTTCAAGAGTGAGAGGGTTCGCGCGTTTGTGCCTCTTCACGCCATCGGTTCAGAGCCGCAGGGGCAGTTTAAGATCAAACCCACGAAGGCGGGCCCTTTCGCCGGAGAGTATGCAGTCGTCACGAAGACGGGGTGTGGTGAACTCGTTTTGTCGCGTCAAGAGCTGCCAACTGTCTTTGTCAATGGCGGCGATCCCGAAGTGGTCATACAAAACATCTTTGAGATTGAGAGTCCGAAACGGTCAATTCGCTCCAATGATGGCAAGTATCGGCTTGATGTTTTTCCGGAAAGCTTCCGCGTTTATGACTTGACCACGGGAGCAAAGGTTGTTGAAGGAGTCGGTCAAAGCCCGAACTTTTCTCCGGGCTCTCGGTTTGTGGCTGCGCTTGCCGGTAACGTAGATGAGGATACCGGAGGCAAGATGACGTTGTACGACCTCCGAGCTGAGCGACCAGTTGGCTTCAAACTAGTTGGCCCCATCTTGGCATGGGCCTTGAACGACGGCTTCCTGATAGAAGGAACCTATCCTCGAGGCGAGTTGAAGATCCGTCAGAGTTTGATAGATCCGACTTCCGGCGGAGAAACTTCCAAAGGTAATGACGAAAGCGAAGACGAAGACGCCAGCAGCGATGGAGATGTTGGCTTAGTCGTTCCCTCCGCTTCGGTAATTGTCAGAGATTCGAGCTCGTGGGAGAGTTTGAGCTTTCGCTTGGACATCGAGCGAGGGCTGGCCGTTTTAGTTGATAGTGCGAAGCGGACTACGGTATGGGAGCTGGCTAGCGGATTCTCTATTCCCGTCTCGGCAAATCAAGCTGCTATTCTAACGGGTTTCGGACTGGACAGTCTTAGGCCACCTTCATTTTGGGAGACCGGCGAGCAGCTCAAGTTAAGTCATTACTCTCCAAAACTGGACGACATAGCGGCCTATCTCTCGGGCAAACGGAGTTTTCCCAAGCAGAAGGCGTTTTTGGTCACGCATTCGGAGACACGTGCATTTGCGCAATACAAAGCGCCGCAACCGAGCAGTGATTGGCGCGCCAAGCCGATGTTTGTCGGAACTCAAGAGCTAGCTCGGGCAAAGGCCGGATTTGTCGATCAGGTAAGCTCATTTGGACTTGATCTCGAGCGATCAAGCCAGCCGAAACCCCTTGTGGTAGCGACCAAATGGCTAAAGAACAGCGCATTCGTCGTGGATCACGAGCCGGTCTTTGATAGAGGGGCTACCGCGTCAGAACTTGAGAAGCGTCTGTTCAGTGGCGCTCCGATCGCCCGAAATTATCTCAATACTCTGAAAGATAACCTTCCTTGCACCCAGCTGGACGATGATCTGGTTGCTTGGCGCTTCAAAGAGCACTTGCACGGCTTGTGGACTTGGTCGGACGGTGGAAAGACGTTTTGGTTAGCCCAGATGCTTTGCTTTTGGAAAGGGGCGCTTTCAACGAAAGTGTATCTGTTTGCTAGGAAGGGGCCGGAGCCTGCCGTAGTCGTCGATCTATTCTATCCTCTCACACGGTCTTTGGACGATGTAACGAACGAAGCTCTTACTCGAGTCCGTCCGTACATCGCGCCTGGATGGCTGTTAGTCGCTTCTGCAGGCGGCGCATCAGTTGCGATAGTCGACTTAACTCGCCTCACTGATGTTGCGTACCTGCAAGATGTTCGCGAGGCATCAGCGTTGAAGGAGGTCTATCTTTCAAAAGACCGAAAATCTGTCGTGCAGCTAAACAGTGATGGCAATTTCTTCGTATACGACAAACAATCGGCGAGCGTCTGGAACTCCGATAGCATTAACCAGCAACGAGAATCATCATCACCCTGGGTAAAAATTCCATCGGCTAAACTCGCTGTGAGTGGGCGCTGGCTTGATGATGAGATCCTTCTCTATACCGATCAAGGCTATTACTGGGGCTCGTACGAAGCTGCTCAGTTTGTGCACCTGCGGCAGCCTGGCCAATCAGGACTGCACTCCGTTGCTCAATTCGCAAGCCAGCTGTCCCGGCCGGACATCGTGCGAGCCGCCCTAGCAGGAACTGCACCTCCGCGGGCGCCCATACTTAACGCCCCTCCGCAGCTCAAGTTTCAAGCTAAAGCAATCGGCGAAAACTCCTTAGAGATTTCCTGGGAGGCGCGCTCAAGCGCGAGCCTCCAATTCGTCCGCTTCTTTGCCGATGGCAAACCCCTCACCGAAATTGAGGTTCAAGGTACAACGGTCGTCAAAACCTCAACGATCGATATGCCACCTCGAGTTCACAGGATCATTGGCATCGCTGTCGACCAAATGGGATTGGTGAGCACGCCATTCGAGGTGAGTCTTGAAAAGTTGGGCAAGCCGACGGGGCGCTTGATGGGTCTCGTAGTTGGCGTCGACAAGTATAGAGAGCCTCATCTCAACCTAAATTACGCCAGCCGGGATGCTCAGAGGCTTAAGAGGGCATTCGAGAGAGACTTGAAAGTGGAGTATGCGGACGTAAAAATAGTTGATCTGCTGAACGACAATGCCGACGGTGAGGCAATTATACGCGAGCTCAGTCGGGTTAGCAGCGCGGCATCTAAGGATGATACTGTTCTTTTTTTCTTCTCCGGCCACGGCTTTAAGGACGAACAGGGACACTATCGGCTTACGCCAAAGGACTTTTTGTCCACGGCATCGACTAAAACGGGTCTCGAATGGTCGCGGGTTGGCGCTATCCTTCGAGCGTCAAAGGCGCGCGTTATTGTTATTCTTGATGCTTGTCACGCTGGGCAATCCGGATCGGAAGAGGCGGCAAATGATCAAGTTCGGGACGCGCTGACGGAGGTTGAAGGACCGATGATTATCTTAGCTGCCGCGAAAGGGAGGCAGTTTGCTTATGAGGACTTGCCAAACCAAGCCGCCAAGTTCGGAGGGGGAGCGTTTACCTATGCTCTAACGAACCTACTTGGTCCTGGTCGGATTGCCGCCGACAAAAATCGCAATGGATCGCTGGAACTGAGCGAAATCTACTTCGCGCTAAAGAGTACGGTGGTGAAAGAGACGACTGGCCAATGGCGCGGCGTGCAAACGCCTTGGCTGGCGCAAAGGAATGTTTTTGGCGATTTTGTTCTTTTCTAGTTAGGGAACAGAGATGACAACACGGTTAGATCGAAGAACGTTCATTTTGAGCACGTCGTCGGCTATTGCATGCAGTGCTGTCGATTCCACCCGAACGCTGGCAAAGAACGGGGTGACGAAAGGTGATTGGATGGCGCAAGTCCTGACGCCAACCAAGGCATCCGACGCACCCCTTTATCTCGGAAGATTTCGCGAAGAGATATACTTTCTGCTCAAGCCCATCACGTGGAAACCCAATCCTGACCAAGCGCCACAGCTCACTCCTGTCGAGGCGCCAATCGGGTTCGTGACCGACTTGGCGAGCATACCACCAATTCTCTATTCACTACTCCGACCAGACGGGGTTTACGCGTACGCAGCGATTTTACACGACTACCTGTACTGGATCCAAGATAGGCCTAGGGAGCAGGCTGACGAGATTCTAAGACTCTCGATGATTGATTTCGAGGTTGAGGCTTCGAAAGTTGTCGCGATTTACGAAGCAGTTCGTACGTTTGGACGCTCAGCTTGGGCCCACAATGCTCGGCTGCGCGCGTCGGGAGAGAAGCGTGAGATCGTCAAGTTTCCGCCGAATGCGCGGACAAGTTGGATCCAATGGAAGAAGGATCCTCAGGTCTTTGCGCAGAGGCTACCTTCTCCATAGCGCAGTCTCACTGATTAGGACATTCTACGTTGCGGGGTCTTCCTTTGCTCCGCGAGCGACGATCCGGAGCGTCCCGTCCGGGAGAGGCCGCTGCAGCTTCAGAGCCTCCTCGGCCGGTGCGGTCATCCAGGTCTCGACTTCCTCGGGTGTCATCAGGATCACCGGCATCGCCTTCGGATGGATGGCGCCGACCTCGGCATTGGCCTCGGTCGTCAGGAACGCGTAGAGATCGTTGGTGGTCTCGCCTTCCTTGACCTTCCGGACCGACGTCCAGTTGGCCCAGATGCCGGCGAAGCAGGCGAGCGGGCGGGTCTCGTCCAGCGCGAACCAGATGTCGCCGCCTTCCGCCTTGTTGAACTCGCTGAACGAGTTGAACGGCACCACACAGCGGTGCTCCGGCCCCAGCCAGCGCGTCCAGTGCTTAGACTTCACGTTCCGGATGTTGGTCGTCCCGGAGTCCGGCTCCATCCGGAGCAATTCCTTGAAGTCGACCGCTTTACCTTTCGCCTGCAGTTTCTCGGCGCGTTTTTTGGTGGCCTGCAGGAGAGCTTGCTGGGACGACGGCATCCCCCACCGCGCGGTCGCGAGCTCTCGGCCGGCGCCGCCAGTCCGGACGATCGGCGCCTTATAGTCTGGAAAGACGCCCGGCATCGGCGCCAGATTGCCGACGTACTGATTCACGACCCTGAAAAGCGCAAGGATGGCGGCTTGGTTGGTGGTCATCGAATAGAGATTGCACATGGTGCTCGACTAGCCTGATTCTCGCCCAAACCTAACGCTCTTCAGGCGGATACACCCACTTGTAGGGTGTGATCTGGCTTGTCTCGGTCAGCTTGATCATGCGGGCAGGCGGCGCATAGCGAGGAGTGCGGCACGAGCGGCACCTGAGCGAGGCTTCCAGCTTCCAGAGCGGCGTGTCTTTAGGCCGGCGGATGGCATCGAGCGGCAGGCTCGCGCGCGTCTTGCAGCGGGCGCACTCGACCTCCAGCTAAGCAAGCCCGCCGTTGAGGCATTGGCCAATGGTCGGAGAGGGCTGGGCAGGGCCGCCATAGCCCTCCATGCGGAGGGACCAGGCTTCGGCCTCCGCGCGGTCCGCCTCACGAACGGCCTGCTCGGCACGCTCGCGGGCTCCCTGAGCGTGGATATTCGCGCCCATGATCCGGCCGCCCCAGATGACCTCTCGCGACTTGGTGCTCATGCGAGATAGATTCCGGCGATCCGAGCGGGAGGCAAGCCGCTAGTCCTAGAGCGGTCCCGCGAGATCGGATCAAAAGGTTGGTCAAGGGCTAACGGCGCGGGCGCGAGGAATAATTTCGAAATACCGAATCTCACTTGCTCCGTCGGGCAAAACAGGAGTTTATAGGGCGCTGGCTCCAACCAAGAGAGGACCAGCGCAATGGCCGACGAGGTCAAAACTTCTGAGCTTTCAAAGATCGCAAGGCTCAACGGAGACTTCAGGAGGAACTACGGCCCGCTCTTAGGTGCGTTCCTATATCTGCGGTCGATCAGTGCCGCGCGCGGCCGCTCGTGGATTCTGGCTGCCGTTTTCTCGCTTCTCTGCTCGTCGGCGTGTGCTTGGCTCGGGAAGGCACTCTCTTGGCTAGCCGCCTTATGATCGCTCTGACCAGAGCATCAGCTGTTGCAAAACAAGCGATATCGTGGCGCTTGCGAGCGGAATCCGTGAACCTTATGGTTCTCTTCACTCTACCGTCGGTGGCCAGCAACACGTAATCGAGAACGCCTTTGTTGTGTTCGGTAAGTCGTATCGCGGCGATCCACCCCGCGGGCACATGAGAGTCGCATTGAACGGTCCAATGTGGAGCATGCGTTTCCTCCTGCGGAGGAGTCCAGCGTGCCGCCCTAATTGAAACGCATGTGGTACCGTTTACCCGCAACGAGTCGGTCCATCCGCCGGTGCTCGTGCGGTAGCCAGCGCGCTTGGCGGCGCTTCTAATACGAGACGCGAGCCTCGTCTTTTGGTCGGTCCAAAGCGGACGTGATTCCAGAAATTCGTAGTTTCGTTTCGGGGTGTAACCAAGCAGCCGGTAAAGATTTCGAATGCTGCCAAAGTGGGTCTGACATGTTGCAACACAGGGCAGGCCAGGCGTGCGATCGATGATGGTTATACTCAGGCGGCCATTTTCGAGCAGAGCTCGACGCAAGCGAAAGATCATTTCCTCTTCGGACAGATCAACTCGCCGTTCGCCGATGAATTTGTTTGCTTGCAAGAAGATGTCCCGATCGACGATCGGCTCAAGGCAACCCTCTGCGCGGATCCATTCCTCAGGAGGATTATACTTGCGGATTTGACGCAACTTCCACGAACGCCGATTGAAAACAAGATTGCCTATGTAAGTCTCGTCCCTGAGAATGGCTCCGACCATAACACGCGTCCAAGGTTTTCCTGTTCTGGTCGGCACCGCATTCTTATTGAGCTCCCATGCCACCACGGTTTCACATTTCACCTCTAAGAAGCGAATGAATATCCATCTCACGATTGCGACTTCGCGCGGATCGCCGGGGCGAACCCGAATGTGATCGGTGGTGAGATACTTGCGGTCCCCATTCTTCAGGATGCCTTTTGATTGGTCCTTCTCGTCAACGAGCTCTCGCACCAGACCATAACCAACTTTGCCGCAAGGTTTGTAACCCAGTCGAGCAAATCGGCATTGGCCAGCATAGACCTTGGCCGAAAGTTCTCGGCTGTACTCGGCCGCCATGACTCTTTTGATGTTCTTGACGATGCTGGCGAGCATACTTCCGTCGTTGTCGAATTGCTCCGCGCAATAGGCCACTCTGATGCCAGCTCGTTTGCAAATGAACTCGTAGTGCGCACTTTCGTCCGCATCTTGAAAGCGGCCCCAACGGCTCACGTCATAGACCAAGATATGAGCGAAATCGGTGTCTCCCGCTTGTACGTCCTCCAGGAGCTGAATGAGACCGGCTCGATTTTTGATCAAAAGACCACTTTCGCCTTCGTCTCTGTAAGTTCGAACAATCGTCAGTTTCTTCGAATGCGCGTATGCAGCGATCGCTGCAGCCTGGTTCTGAATTGAGTACTGTTGGCGTTCGGTCGACATACGAACATACTGGGCAGCTCGATGGATCCTTTGAGAAGCTGGAAGGCTGGACTTCCGAACGACGAGTTCGTTACCCATGGACGCCTCCTGGCGTTGCGCCCCCCCAGCACCAGAGCCCGGCCGAACAGGACCTGCACTTCTGAACAAGTCAACCTCAAGCCAGGGAGGTTTACAATCCTTCGCCAAATGAAGCGTGACCGCGACACGGGCCGCACTCGTCACAAGGATGTCTCCTACTGCCCCATCGCCGCCGCGTGCCACGGTCGAGGATAGGTCGGTTATCAGGGGCAGACCGGACCTAACTTAAACCGGGCCAAATCGTCGCGATTGACCCAAAGCTGACATCACGACGCAGGGATTGGCACTTTCGGGAACTCCGAGCTTGGTGCAGACTTCAGGCCATATTTCGAAGAATTGGATAGGGTGCTGCCAATGCCAATTTTCCTGGACCGACACGATCTCTCCGGGCTGACCGCTGCCGATATCGCCGAGGCGCACCGCAAAGATTTGGAAGTGCAAGATCGATACGGCGTTCGTTTTCTAACTTACTGGTTTGATGAATCGCGCGGTACGGGCTTCTGTCTCATTGACGCACCGGATATCCGAACGGCAATGAGGGTTCATGACGAAGCTCATGGCGACGTAGCGAAAGATGTCATCGAGGTGGACCTCTCGGCGGTCCAGGCGTTTCTGGGAAGGGTGTCCGACCCGGCACCTAGCGGCGCGGCAGACGATGTCAAATTCGATTCGGCGCTGCGAGCTATCATGTTCACGGACATCGTTGGCTCTACCAGCATGACGGAGCGTCTTGGCGATGCCCGTTCAGTGGAGATGGTTCGGGCTCATGACGCGCTGGTGCGCCGGGCCTTGAAGGATGAGGGTGGGCATGTGGTGAAGCACACCGGCGATGGTATCATGGCATCCTTTGCCGACGCCTCTGCCTCCGTTCAATGCGCCCGCGCCATCCAGCGCGCATTTGAAGCCTTCAATCTGGCGAGCAAGGAGAAGCTTCAGGTGCGAATTGGCATCGATGTCGGCGAACCAATTGCTGACAGCAACGACCTTTTCGGTGCGACCGTTCAACTTGCCGCTCGCTTGTGTCAGTTGGCCGAACCCGATGCCATTCTCGTGTCAAAGGCCGTACAGGATTGCATCCGGGATCGCGCGCAAGTGTCAAGCTTGGGTGCCCACCATCTCAAGGGCTTTCAGCAGCCCATTGATGCATACGGGATCGAATGGCGCTAACTGTCGCGACTACGGCCGGCGCTGCTTTTGGCCAGTGGCTGACTTCCCCTCTCGACATCTTTTGGGGGCCGCTTCGGGGGCTGAGCGCAAACCCTCGCGGAGACGGCCAAGGGGAGCCTTTGATCCAAAGCGGGCTTCAGTGGAGCGAGGCAATCGCCACGAACGATTGCTGCGGAAACGTCAGCCTGCCACCTGCCAGCATACCAGAGTCGAGCCGAGAGGCAGCATCATCGGAAATCGACATGATTAGCCGCTCCCGTTCAGGCGACTCTTTGTCGTTCAAGAGACTCGCCATCGGCCTTGCCGTGAGCTGAAAGCGGACATAGTCCAGCATCGACGGACAAGTCGAGTTCTTCGCGTTTTGACCCAGCGGACGTCAACCCTCCGGCACCCCGGCCAAGCGCAGACCCTCGTAGATTCGGTCGCGTCCGGCAAGGAAGGTCGGATTGTTGCTCGGTGCAGTGGCGCGCAAGCGGCGGATGGTGAAGGTCGGATCAAAGGCAAGGGCCGCTCGCGCAGCGGCCTTTGCCTCATCCAACTCGCCAAGCCGCACCAAGGCGCCGGCGAGCCAAACCTGCGCAAGTGGATTGTTGCGATTGGCCTCAATGCTGCGCCGTAACCAAACCACCGCTTCCGCGGGGGCATCAAGGTTCAACTTGGCTGCGCCAATGACCATCAGCCAACGGAAGGCTCTTATGTCGCGAGGAGACAGCCGGAGCGCCTCAAGGATGTGCATCTCGGCTTCGATGGCTCGACCGGTGTAGGTTTTTGCCAGACCGATCCAAGCGTGGGCCTCGGCCAAATTGCGATCCAGGGCCAACGCTCGTTCGCATGCCGCAATACCTTGAGCGGCACGATTTGTGGTGATCTGGACGAGGCCGAGAAGCAAGTGCGCCATGGCATTCTGCGGCGCCAGCGACAAGGCCTTGCCCAGCGTCTTCTCTGCCGCCGCAAGGCGAGGGGTCGCGTCGTCGGTCAAGAAGGCCGCTGGAAAAGTTACATCGACCTCTGCTCTGCCGACCAGTGCCTCCATGCAGGACGGGTCGAGCACCAAGGCACGTTCGAAAAAGCCCTGTGCTTGCGTCAGTTGCTCGGGGGTCTGCCCCATGTTGGAGATGGCTCTGCCCCGGAAATACAGGTCCATCGCGTCCGGGTTTGCGGAGCTCTCGGCTCGCCGCGCCTCAGCTGCAATCAGCTCGGCGTTCAGCGCGTTGGCCAGCCGTGACACAATTTCGTCCTGCATGTCGAAGAGGTCGGCGACAGGTTTGTCGAATCGCTCTGCCCAAAGATGGTTGCCCGTTTCGGCGCTGATCAGCTGTACACTTACGCGGAGCCGGCTCCCGGCCCGCTGAATCGAACCTTCCAGGATATAGCGAACGTTCAGTTCGCGGCCGACCTGTCTGAGATCGATCGACTTGCCCTTGTAGGTGAACGCTGTGTGTCGGCCAATGACGAACGAACCGCTGATGCGCGACAGGTCCGTGGTCAGGCTCTCCGTAACGCCGTCGGCGAAATAGTCTTGTTCGGCGTCGCCGCTTATGTTTGCGAACGGCATCACAACAATGGAAAGACGAGGTGCCGGGGCGGGGGAGGTCTCCTTGTTGTCATGCGCCGCTGCAACTGAACGTCCCTGATCTTCCATGACCCTGCCGACGAACCGGAAGCCCTGGCGCGGCAGTGTCCTGATTACCTGCTGCCTTTCGCCGGTGTCGCAGACGGCGGTCCGGGCTGCATTGAGACGGGTCGTCAATGCGGCATCCGAGACAATGCGGCCCTTCCAGACTGCGCTGATGACGTCGTCTTTGCTGACCACCCGTTCCCTGTTGCGGATCAGGTAGTGAAGCAGGTCGAACACTTGTGGTGCGAGAGCGATTAGCTCGGCGCCTCGACGCAGCTCGCGCCGGTCCGTGTCAAGTGTGTGTTCTTCAAAGTGATAGCGCATCTGCCACTTCCTCCATGCCCAGGGATGTTTGGGAGGCGCTGCAACGGCCGACTGCAAAACATTAAGCCGCCGGTAAGCAAAATGTAAGCCGCAGATAAAGCAGGTCTGTTCGGGCGCAGGCACGTTCCTTCCGGTGACCGCTTACCCGGAGGCAAATTTCATGAGCACGAACCACGTTACCGGCGGAACGGCACGTCTGAATCTTTCCATCCATCCGATCTGCGCCTTCTTCAAACAATACTGGCGTACTTTTCAGGAGGAGCGGCGGCGTCAAAAATTGAGGACCGCTTTGTATGCACTCAACGATCATTACCTCAAGGACATCGGGATTTCGCGCGGCATGATCGAGCATATTGGCTCGAACCCGACCGTCGACCCGCGATTTGTCGGGAGAGACTACCTGGAGAGTGGCTGAAGATGGGGCCCATTGGTTCGGTCGCAATGGTCCGCTTGTGGCCCATCTGCGAAGTTGCGATGGGTAGCACGGAGGTCCGCTTACGCGGCAGAGCGGACTAGATTTGCTCAACCTGAGTTCTTCGCAATTTGACCCAATGCAGAAGTCGCTGAACCAATCATTGCCCGCAATCGTCCATCGGCACTTCACGCGCTTGTGTCCCTAGCAAGTCGCTATCTTCATTGAATTACGCTCGTAATTTTATATTATGACCGTAATGGCATTGAGCTGGACCGCTCTTGGGCGGCGGCCGGGTGCCGCCAAACAGCTCCTGGCGAGGATTTCATGGACGACACGACCACTGCCTCATCACGACAAACCGCAGATGTCAGCTCGCTTGGGCTCGCAGCCGCTGCAGCAGCGGTTCGCAAGGGCGACATCACCTCCGAGGCCTACACCGCGGCCCTTTTGCAGCGCGCCCGAGCGCTTGCCGAACTGAACGCCTTCATCACCATCGACGAGGCGGAGGTGCTGGAGGCCGCGAGGGCCGCAGACAAGTTGCGTGCGGCCGGATCGGCGGCCCCGCTCCTTGGCATGCCGCTTGGGGTGAAGGACAGTTATTTGACGAAAGGGCTACCCACTAGTCTGGGAATCGAAAGTCTGGCTCATTTTGTGCCGCGCGAAGATGCCGACGCTGTCCGGGCCATTAGGGAGGCGGGCGCGTTGATCTTCGGCAAGAACAATCTTGTCGAGATGTCTTACGGCTTGACCGGTCACAACGCACGTTATGGTCAGGTGAAGAATCCGCACGCGCGGGATCACATGTCAGGGGGCTCCTCAAGCGGCTCCGCCGCATCCGTGGCTGCTGGACTCGTTCCCGCGTCCTTGGGCGGTGACACCGTGGGGTCCATCCGGGTGCCCGCATCGTTCTGTGGAGTCGTGGGCTTCAAGCCAACCACGGGGCGTTGGCCGCGCAACGGTGTTGCTCCGATCTCCCATACACTCGACACGACGGGCGTATTTGCCCGAAGCGTTGAGGACTGCATTCTGGTTGACGACGTCGTGACTGGCGAACAGGCTGCGGAGTCCCCAGAGGGCGACTACGGCTTGAAGGGAGCCCGGCTTGCCTTCGCCCCGCGACAGTTCCTGGATCTGGTTGACCCCGAAGTCGAGTCCCGATTCCGTGCGGTGGTGCGGCAACTGCAGGACGCCGGCGCCGAGGTCGTGGAAATGGACCTTGGCCACGACTTCAATTCCCTCGTCCAAACGGCGACATGGGGCATCTTCGCTCATGAGACGATGGGCGCGATTTCGGAGTTTCTTCGGCGCCACGCGCTTCCGACCACGTTTGAGGCCATTTACGAAAGCCTTAAGCCTCAGCTTCGGCAGGCGTGGGAGCACATCGTATTGCCAGGTGGTGCAGGTGCTACCTCCGCAGAGGCCTATCAGGTGGCGCTCAACGTGAGTCGGCAGGAAATTCAGCGTCGCCTCGACACGGCGTTCGTCGCTCATGGGGCGTTGGCCATTCTGCAACCGACCACGCCCTGCACGGCGCCTTCGATCGGGGAACAGGCGACCGTCCACATCGCGGGGCAGGACGTCAGCTACCTCGCTCTGGCGAACCACACCGTGTCGGCAAGCAGCGTGGGACTGCCCGGTATCAGCCTTCCTGTCGGCCTGTCTCGCGCCGGGCTGCCGATTGGGCTCGAACTGGATGGCCCCCTAAGAAGTGATCAGCGGCTTCTAAACCTTGCCCGCGGTATCGAAGGCATCTTGGGTGCCAAGTCCGGTTCAACCTAGTGTCGTGGTTGCTTCGCGGGGCGAAGGGGTCCTGCAGACAGCGACAAAAGATTAGAGGATCACCAGATGTCCAATGCACTGCACTCAACGCGTGCCATTCCGGTCGAGCACGTTACCATCCGCTCAACAAAGCCCTTCGAGGACGTTCGAGCCAAGCTCGCGACCTTGGCGCCACGCATCGATGACGGGATATTCACTCTCTTGCGATACGGTGAAAGTGAGCGCGCGCTTCGAGAGTTGGAGGCATGTCCGCCGCTCACTATTTTCGGGCAGCGTGACCACGGCGCGCTCCTAGCTGTTGCTGGGCTGACACGCCGATCCATCCAGTTTGATATCGGAAATCCGCTCACCGCATCCAAGATGACCCGCCATCGATTGTCGGCGGGGCTCTATGCACCCATTCGCGTCCTTCTGCGCGAGGATGAAGATGGCGGTGTCGCGTTTGAATATGATCGGCCGGCATCCCTGTTCAGTCAGTTTGGCAGCGAACATGTGAATGCAGTTGCCCAGCAACTTGATCGCGACCTCCAGGCCCTATTGGAAGCGGCCGCAGCTTAACGGATATTGATGGAGTGGAGAGAAGATGCGTTTCGAGAAAGGACACAAGGCAGCGACGCGACGACATATCATCGATGTAGCCTCGAAGTGCATACGCCAAGACGGTATCTCCGCCGCCGGGATCGCCGGGATCATGGGCGAGGCCGGTCTGACCAAAGGCGCATTCTCTCCGCACTTCGAGTCTAAAGACGCACTCGTTCGCGAGGCGCTGGCGAGCGCGCTCAGCGACCAACAACATCGCCTCGATGAGGATCGGCGGACGGGCCTAGCCCTTGAGGGGGCGATCCGGAGATACCTCAACCGCGCTCACCTCGAAGATCCGGCGAACGGGTGCCCTTCGGCGGCGTTGCTCCCGGAAGTCGCCCGCCAGCCCCTGTCCACTCGGCAGGACTACGAGAAAGCGCTGCGAAGCTACGTTTCGTCGCTGGCTGCACTACTCCCGGGTGCCGACTCTGCAGCGAGCCGCCGTCGCGCGACCGCCATCTTCGGTCTCATGGTGGGCACCCTCCAGTTCGCGCGGGCCGTCCCCGACACCATCCAGGCAGAGCAGATCCTGGAAGGCGGCGTTGAGGCCGCGCTGCAGTTGGCGAGCGTTTGATCTTGCTAAGTTAGGAACGATGCAGCGGTGCGGGAAGATTTGTCACACCGCCGGAACGAGCCAACACTCCGGACGCCCACTAGCTGACCGCCGGCAATGTCTCCTTCTGGCCCTTCGCGGTCCGGAGCCCTCGGCGCCTTGAAGTCTGCTTTCAGAGGTGAAACAGACTCGTGCTGGAATTATGAGTACGCGGCCTAGTTTCGTCTCTGCCGCAGCGAATGTTCGAGAAAGAAACGCAGCATCTCCCTCGTCGCATCCGGTCCGTCCGGATCGGTGTAGGAGCCGGCGGGGCTGCCTCCCGACCATGCGTGTCCGGCTCCGTGGATTTCCCAGTGTTCGAGGATTCCGCGCCCGCCGGCGTCGGTGTGGACCGTGCGGGTGTAGGCATGTCCTCCAGGTACCCGCCCGCGATGCACCTTGGCCTTCGTGCGGGATCCGCCGATCGACTGTCGGACGATTCTATCGCCATTTTTAGAATGTACGGTGGTGTCGCGATCGCCGTGAAAGACGATTGTCGGCACGGGCGGGCCGTCGCTCGGCGCTGCCTCAAGTCCGCCGCCTTGCTTCATGGCCATCAGCGCGGAGGGTAGGTCGCTGGCTGCTCCGCAGGCCAGTCCGGAATGAATGCCGATCGCCGCGTACAGATCGCCGTACGCCGATCCCATGACGGCCGCTGCTGCGGCCCCGGCGGACAGTCCGGCCACGTAGACGCGTTCCGGATCGACCGAATAGTCGCGCATGATCTGGCTGGTAATGCCTGCGATGAGCGAGGGCTCGCCTTGGCCGCGCTGCTGGTCGGCCGGCCGAAACCAATTCCAGCATTTCGCCTGGTTCGCTTCGGCCCGCTGCGCGGGATAGGCCACGAAGCAGGTCTGTTCTTCGGCGATGAAGTTCATCCGCGTGCCGGCGGCGAAATCCTCCGGCGACTGCGTGCAGCCATGGAGCATGACCACCAGCGGAATGGCCTGCCCACGATAGCCGCGCGGGATGAAGAGCCTGTAGGCGCGGCTTCCCGCGGCATTTGCGTAGACGCCTTCGATAAACCTGGCGCCCTCCGGCACGATATCCGTCGTGGGCGGCGGGGCGCGCCCCAGCGACCCTCCCAGTCCCAGCCCGTGGAGGTTTTTGGCGATATTCACTGCCGGTGGGGCCGCCCGACGCGGACGCCTCGTCTCGGCGCCGTTCGCCTTGGCCTCGATGGTCGGCGGCTCTCTTCCTGCAGCAAGGGCGGGGTGGCCGACCGTCGGTGCGGTAGCGCCCCGCTCTTTCTCACCCCGAAGCATGCGCTGAAGCAGCGCGGTGGCCTCGACGAGTTGGCCCGAGCGTGTGAGGCGTGTGGCTTCGCGAATGATGTCCTGGTTCAACATGACCTTACCTCGTCCTGTCGGCGAGAGCGGACTTGACCGCCGGACTGGCATGCAGGGCCCCCAGCACAGAGACCGATGCAATCGTCGCGCGGGCAAGCTCGGGCGTGACGTCCTGCGCGATGCTGGCGAGACCCAGAACATTGATGTGCAGCATCTCGCCCGCCTGCCGCGCCGCCTCGAGATCCTGGCGGCTGTAGTTTCGCAAGCCCAGGTCCAGGCTCTTTCGCGCCGTGGACTGCTTGACCACGTCGGCATGGCGTTCGAGCTGATTGCGGATCGCGGTCCGGATGAAATCCGTGCGGTTCGAGTAGAAGCCTTCCTGCACCATCAAATCGACCTGACCGAGATCGACAAAACCCAGATTGATCGTGATTTTTTCCGTGTCGGAAGGCTTTGGTCGGATTTCGTGAACGTTGCTCGGCATCACATCACCTTCCCGGCGGCATCCATTTGGATGGTATATGGATGGTCCACCTCCGGCGTCAAGGGGGAGCGTGCGCGTCGCGGCATAAGGCGCGATATCCGGAATCCAGACGGCTCTGGCGTGAGCGAACTCACGCGTCTCCGGGCGGGCGCCTCCGGTGAGGACGGTGGGACAGGCGAAGCCGTCTAATCGGAAATCCGTCGGGCACTCCGGGCAGGTGTCGCCGATGGCTTGCAGGATATCCCGGACCTCGGCTACGGCCTCGGCGGGGAGATGCCCAGCGGCGGATCCCGACGTGCGATGTCGAGGGCGCGCTCGCGCGCGTGTGGGTCAGCGCGGTCCTGCATCCAGCCGTGCTCCTCGCATTCGCGGACGTCGCGGGCTTCCTGCAGCGGGGAGATCGCCAGCCGCGCAGCGTTCGGATCGCCGGCCGTCTCTCCTTCGTCGTCAGCATCGAGATCACTCCTGCCGGAACGACTCCTTCCGCCCTGCTACTCGTCCCGAGCGGTTGGCACAGGGCAGGGATAGCAAATGTAGAGGGCAGACCTCGTTCACCGGTTCCGGGACAGGTCTGTGGACAGCTATTGATCGGATTTCATGAGCTGCCGCGGTAGCACGAGCACTACATTGATCTGCCGATCGAGGATCTTCGAGGCAATGATCGAAATGTGCAGGGCGAACTCGTCCTCCATCTCTGCCGCTGAATCTTCGTCTTGAGCATAGACGTACAGGATGTCACCATCCACCTCGTCGAACCTGACAGCTCGGAAGACTTGATCAAACCGATCCGCACCTACGATCAACGCCATTCGCGCGGCTATCGCCTGGTCCTGTACGTCAGTCACGATCATCGCGGGTGGGCCTAATCACCGCTCGGTGCGCGAGTTGGAGCAATACCGACAACACTAGGGTCTGTACCTAATTAGCGAACTCTGATTCCCTGGCAGCGGGTTGATTCCACGCGGGGGACTTCGATGCGCAAAGGACTGTTCTGGCTCAACGACAAGCAATGGGCTCTGATAGAGCCGCATCTGCCAACGAACCAGACCGGACCGGTGCGCGATGACGATCGACGCGTCATCAGCGGTATCATTCACATGCTTCAGTGCGGCGCACGCTGGCGCGATTGCCCGCCCGACTATGGTCCGTACACGACGATCTACAATCGTTTCAATCGCTGGGCCAAGCGCGGACATTGGCGGGCGATCTTTGAAGCGCTCGCCCGCTGCGGCAAAGAC
>NZ_FMAE01000100.1 GCF_900094575.1 Bradyrhizobium yuanmingense
CTAAGATAAATCGCACGTTCTCTGAGCCGCCCCGAGAAGCCAGACTACCCACCGAGCGAATGCTCGAGGAAGAAGCGCAGCATTTCCCTCGTGGCATCCGGCCCTTGCGGGTCAGTGTAGGACCCGGCGGGGCTGCCGCCTGACCATGCGTGTCCGGCGCCATCGATATTCCAGTGTTCGGAAGTCGCCCGACCGGCCCCGTCGATCAGGACGGTGCGAGTATAGGCATGGCCGTGGGGTACGCGTCCGCGCAGCACCCTCATCGTCGGCCTCGTTGCCCTGGCGGCCTGCTCGATAATCTGATCGCCATTCTTTGGATGCACCGTTGTGTCGCGATCGCCATGGAAAACGATGGTCGGCACAGAAGTTTTGCCGTCCGCAATTGCCTTGGAGCCGCCTCCCTGCCGCATGGCGACGAACGCGGAGGGAAGGTCGCTGGCGGCCCCACACGCCAGGCCTGAATGAATGCCGACGGCCGCGTATAGGTCGCTATACGTGGCGCCCATGATGGCAGCGGCGGCCCCACCGGCAGAGAGACCCGCGACGTATACGCGCTTCGGATCGATCGGATGGTCGCGCATGATCTGGCGGGTAATGCCGGCGATCATCGAAGGCTCGCCCTCACCGCGGCGCTGGTCACCGGTGCGAAACCAGTTCCAGCACTTCGACTGGTTGGCTCCGCTCGGCTGCTCAGGATAGGCCACGAAGCAATTCTGCTCTTCCGCCAGGAAGTTCATCCGGGTGCCGGCCGCGAAATCGTCGGGCGACTGGGTGCAGCCATGAAGCATGACGATCAGGGGAAGCCGTTGTCCCTGGCAGCGGCTCGGGATGAACAGCTTGTAGGTCCGGCTTCCCGCGGCGTTACTGAAGGTACCGGCGATAAACCGTGTGCCCTCGGGCACGATGTCCGATGGCGACAGAGGAGCGCGCGTAATCGGACTTCGCAGGCCGAGCCGGGAAAAATTCCGCATTCCGTCGAGCGATAAGGAACGTCTGCGTCCCTGACCAGCGCGGGCCGACGAGGCCTGCGGAGCTTCCCGCTCCTCGACGACGTCGGCCGTGGCGTCGATGGTAAGCGGATCGAGCCGCGAGAGCGGAGCCTGAGAGGCGCTGCGCGACTCCGGTCTTGGAGCGC
>NZ_FMAE01000069.1 GCF_900094575.1 Bradyrhizobium yuanmingense
GCAAACGCTTCGTCCACAGCCCCAGTCGCCGGCGAACCAGCCGGTGTGATATCTCTCGTCATGGCGTTGCTCTCCTTTGTGGAATCAGCACCCCGAGCCTACCGGCTCAAGGTGGGCAACGCCGACCTCTTCAGTAATTCAACAGAACCCGGGACATCCCCAGGTTCGACATCCTCCCTCGTCGCCAATGGCTCAAGAACGTCCTTTGTCACCATACGCTCGACGACGCGCCCTAGCATTTCGCCGATTTCGCTGAGCGTGGCTTCCTTTGCTGTCATTGAAGGAAGTATAGCACGATCGTGCAAGCATATCCGTTGCGATCCGCGTCGTCGCCTCGTCACCTTACAGTTCAAATAGTGGGACGAACTCTCCCCGGAAATCTTGTGCGACCACGCCTGACTTGTTTAAGGGAGCATGCTCCACCGTCAATTTGTCTCGGTCCAGCAAGACAGCGATTTCATCACCTTGGTCTCCGTGCCAGCATTGAACGGCAATCCGCTCGTCATAACGAAGCGGTGTCATCGAATTGCCAATCTCGGCGCATCGTCCTTCATATGTACCGACGTGATAGCTCTTCTTGTCAAGTGTGAGTGTAATCGAAACGCTTGGCGTATGGGCCGCCTCGTCGGACAGCCCTTCATTGAAGTGCCAAGAATATGTCTTTGGCTCGTTGCCTGTAGCGATCAGCGACGTCGGGAAAGGTCGTGTGTCGTCTATCCCAATCGTCCAACTACGAGCGCCTGCCAGCTGAAGCTGGATGTGCTCGCCACATCTCGGACACTTCAGGTGAAGCCATTTCGGGTAGGCGGTGATGACTGGCGCTCATAGTGCACAAAAGGAAGCCCGCCGAAGCGGGCTTGTTGTTAGTTTGGTGCGTCGGCCGACTTTGAAGGGCACTTATTCGCTCGGTGTCCAGGCTCATTGCAAATCGAGCATTTGGGAACGCGTCGCTCGCGAACGTCGCCACCAAGAAGCTCACCAAGTTCGGCGTCCAATTCCTCGCGCTTGGCGATGAGTTCTTTAACGCGCGCGATCCTGCTATCCAATTCCATCAAAACCACCTCCTTTCCGAGGTGAAGATAGCGCGTGCAGTGCTGCGGGTCTGCTTTATTCGACGGCGCGACCTCCCGGGCGTGGTGAGCATGTGCAGGCATGTAGATGGATGAGCTACAGCAATGATCTTTCACTTTTTCTTGCGCTGGCGCGGCCGATTATCTGCATCCACGGTCTCGTCTGATACATTCTCGCGCCATGGACGATACCCTAGCACTCCCAAAACGTCGGCCTCGCTTCCGTCGCTCGCCAGAAGCCATTCCATTTCGAATCACCGACGATGACGTGCTGATCCTGCGGCAACTCGCGCGTTATCGGTTCTTGCGATCATCGCACATTGCGGCCCTTGTGGACCGTTCACTCGATCGTACCAATGACCGGCTGTGTCGCCTCTATCATGCGGGCTATGTCGATAGGCCGCGCGCAGCTCGACTACTACCCTACATCTGGTTCGGCACCTATGGTGTACGCGCTTGGCGACCTCGGCGCCCAGTTGCTCAGCGAGCGCGGCGCTGCGTTTGCACATTGCGAGTGGAGCCGGAAAAATGGCGAAGCGGGCCGACCATTTATTGAGCACCAGCTGGAGATCGTCGAATTGCACATAGCGCTGGAACGGTCCACGCGTGGCCGGAGTGACGTGCGGCTCATTCCTCCCGAAGAGATTATTGCGAGCTCGCCTGAGTGCACCCGCAAAAATCGAAATCCGTTCGCATTGCGAGCGACCATCTCGCAGAGCGAGCGCGCGCACGACATCGCCGTAGTTCCCGACCTTGTGTTCGGTTTCATGTTTCCCGATGGTTCGCGCCGTTGCTTCATGGTAGAGATCGACCGCGGCACGATGCCGATCTCCCGCTCAGATTTTCGACAGACGAGCTTCGAGCGAAAGATGCATGCGTATCTCGCCGCGTACGGTCAAGGACAACATATGAAACAGTTTGGTTGGAAGACGTTCCGAGTACTTGTTGTGACCACTGATCAACAACGTGCCCGGTCCATGATCGAGAGGCTGCAGCAGCTGAATGTGCCGCAGAGCCCCGGACCTTCCCTCTTTTTCTTTGCCTTGGCCGGCGAGCTGCAGAGGAGCGATCCGTTGGCTCACAATTGGCAAGATGGAGGTGGCCGCGCCACCCGCTTGAATAAGGTTGTAGATCAGGCCAGTGTGCCCCGCGCCAATCGGGGCTCAACGCTACCCCGGTCCTTGGACAGGCGCACGGCGGCCATCCTTCGCTGTGGCTGGTCCCGCGAGTGCTTTGCTCGTTCAGCCGGATCCCTCTTGGACGCCTTCGATGACGTCGACCGATAGCAAGCCGAAAGCAGCAACAGAAAAAGCGCCCTGGCTGCTTTGTATCTGGCGGCGGCGCGGCTGTCTTCCCGACCCCACATCACAACTGTCTCTTCGCTGGTGCACACGCACCATGTCCACCCTCGGCCCCGCCTCTTCAAGGCGACATCATAGATTGGGAATGGATTAGACATTGCACTGCGAAAGGATTGCGGACGGCCGAGCTATGGCGGAATCTGGGTGATGACGGTGTGAGGAAGGCGGCGCATCGAGGCGGATGACGAGCCTGCCAGAACCTCTCGAGGAGAGCGATACGCCATGACCGAGACTACCAATGTTCTTGCTTTCCGTCAGCCGTCCGCGGTTGATGATCCAGTGACCGATATCGTTCGAGCCGGCGCGCGGGACCTGCTTGCCAGGGCGATCGAGATCGAGGTTGGCGCGTTTCTGGCCAGCACGGCCAATCTGACGCTGCCCGACGGTCGAGCGCGCCTGGTCCGACATGGGCACGGTCCGGTGCGCGAGATTGCGACCGGCATCGGTCCGGTGGAGGTCGCTCGTCCCAAGGTCCGCGACCGCGGAGCGAGCGGGCCAGGCGACCGCCTCCGCTTCAGTTCGGCAATCCTGCCGCTATGGGCGCGGCGGACGAAGAGCCTGGATGCCTTGGAAATTCGGCAAGCCGTTCTCCGATCGGATCCGCCAGCGTGCACCCGCTCGCGGTGACAAATGGCATCTGGGCGAAGTCGTTATCTCGATCGCGGGCGAATCCATGGGTGGATGCGAACTTGGGAATGGTGACGCCGTCGGACGGCGATCCCGATTAGGAAGATGATGATTGGCATAACCCAGACCCTCCATTCCCATGACTGGACGGAGGAGTTGCAATGCCGAAGACGCTTGCCGGTGGCCGCCCGGAATCAAAGCCGGTCAACGTCGGAGCCGCCGCCATCGACATTGGGGCAAAAATGCACATGGCGGCGGTTGACCCAGGCTGCACTGACACGCCGGTGCGTGCGTTTGGCACATTCACGCAGGACCTGCACGAACTTGCGGACTGGTTCAAAACGTGCGGCGTAATCAGTGTCGCAATGGAATCGACGGGAGTCTATTGGATCCCGGTCTACGAGATTCTCGAGCAGCGAGGGTTCGAGGTCATTCTGGTCAACGCACGTTACGCAAAGAACGTGCCTGGGCGTAAAACTGATGTCAGCGACGCCGCTTGGCTGCGCCAGCTTCATTCCTACGGTTTGCTGCGCGGCAGCTTTCGGCCTGATGCCGATATCGCGACGCTACGCGCCTATCTCCGCCAGCGAGAGCGGCTAGTCGAATATGCAGCCGCCCATATCCAGCACATGCAGAAGGCCCTGATGGAGATGAACCTGCAACTTCATCACGTCGTCTCCGACATCACGGGCGCGACCGGGATGCAGATTATCCGAGCTATTGTCGCGGGTGAGCGGACTCCTGACGTGTTGGCGACCTACCGTGACGTGCGCTGCCACTCCTCCATCGAGACCATCCGCGCCGCGCTGGTGGGCAACTATCGGGACGAACATGTCTTCGCACTGACCCAGTCGCTGGAGCTCTATGACACCTACCAGGCCAAGATGCTCGACTGTGACCGCAAGCTGGAATCCGATCACAGCGTTGACTGACAAGGGAGCCAAGCCGATCCGCAAGCTCTCCAGGCCGCGGGTGAAGACCAAGCAGGTCAACACACCGTCGTTCGACGTCAGGACCGCGTTATATGGCGTCCTTGGCATCGATCTGACTGAAATCCATGGATGGGGCCCATCACTCGCGTTGAAGCTCATCGGCGAGTGCGGCACGGATCTGAAGGCTTGGCCGACCGCCAAGCACTTCACCTCCTGGCTGTGCCTCGCGCCAAGTAACAAGATCTCCGGTGGGAAGTTGCTATCTTCGCGCACGCGCCGATCGTCCAGTCGAGCAGCGGCACTGCTGCGGCTTGCAGCCACCACGGTTGGGCGGAGCGATACGGCGCTTGGCGCATTCTATCGACGGCTGGCTTTGCGCGCCGGCAAGGCAAAGGCGGTCACGGCGACCGCTCGCAAAATAGCCGTTCTGTTCTACAATACGCTCAGGCACGGCATGACCTACAAAGACCCGGGTGCTGATCACTACGAGGAACAATATCGTAGCCGTGTCGTCGCCAATCTGAGGCGACGTGCCAAGTCACTCGGATTCGTCCTGCAAGTGGCCCCGGGCGGCCAATTGGCTGTTTCTTAGGAAGGCCGCAGCCTTCTTCGCGAAGGAAGCGACATGAAGTTCGTCTTCATCGCGAAGCACCGGGCGATCTGGCCGGTGGCATGGCTATGCGATGCGCTGGGGGTGTCGCGGTCGGGCTTCCATGCCTGGCTGAATCGTTCGCCCAGCGCCAGATCCCGCAGCGACGAAGAGCTCGGTGGCAAGGTCAAGGCCAGCTTCATGGCCAGTGACCGCACCTATGGCGCGCGCCGAGTGTGGCGTGATCTGCTTTCTGACGGGGCTGACTGTGGCCTGCACCAGATCGAACGATTGACGCGCCTGCAGGGTTTGCGGGCGCGGCCGCCGTACTACCTTCTTGAGGGTGGTCTTATCGTAGGCATACGATGAGCTTTCAATTACCCACAAATGCTTGATTCGATTGCGGTAGTCCTAATCGAAAAATCTTGAATCGGATGAATCGCTTGTGATTCATTGTCGGGCA
>NZ_FMAE01000028.1 GCF_900094575.1 Bradyrhizobium yuanmingense
GCGGGCGGCGTCGCGGTGATCCGCGTCGGCGGCGCGACCGAGGTCGAGGTGAAGGAGCGCAAGGATCGCGTTGATGACGCGATGCATGCGACCCGCGCGGCCGTGGAAGAAGGCATCGTTCCGGGCGGCGGCGTCGCCCTGCTCCGTGCCTCCGAGCAGCTCAAGGGCCTGCGCACCAAGAACGACGACCAGAAGACCGGCGTCGAGATCGTGCGCAAAGCACTGTCCTGGCCGGCCCGCCAGATCGCGATCAATGCCGGCGAAGACGGTTCGATCGTGGTCGGCAAGGTGCTCGATAACGAGCAGTACTCTTTTGGCTTCGATGCGCAGACAGGCGAGTACAGCAACCTCCTCTCCAAAGGCATCATTGACCCGGCCAAGGTCGTGCGCATCGCGGTCCAGAACGCCTCCTCGGTGGCCGGGCTATTGATCACAACGGAAGCGATGGTTGCCGAGCTGCCGAAGAAGGGCGGCGCTGGCCCCGCGATGCCTCCTGGCGGCGGCATGGGCGGCATGGACTTCTGATCCACCTTCTCAAGTTCTCGATGACATGCGAAACCCTGGCAATAATGTCAGGGTTTTTTGCATGGAGCGGCCGGTAGCCCCCCGAAGATCCGGCCCATCGGCCTATCCAATGTGCGCCGCGGCAGGACCCCGACTCAAATTTCATGTGCTTCGTGACGACAGTACCGCGTCCGGTACGACGATGGAGCCGGCATTTTGACTCACGAAGCTGCCTCTGCTCATCCAAATGTTCGAACCCTTGGCGTGCGGTAGCCCCGGCGCCGCCCGCCCGCTTTCGACCTCCTTGCCCACCTTCTTTTCCTGTCGCGTAACTGGAAAGCGACGAAATGCCTTTCGTGACGTTTCGCACTTACATCTTGTGGCCTAAGGGCTTGTTTGAACTCGGAGTACATTCTCAAAAATCAAAACGGTATTTTGCGGGAAGTGCGATGATTATTCTGCGCCTCATTTGGTCCTCGCGGACGGGATCCCCTCAACTCCCCTGCTGCGGAGCTCGGGGCAGGACATGGTTTAGAATGATCGCACACTAAAGCCGCAAGGCTCGCTTTGCGTCCAATCTACAGGATATCCGATGGGAAATGACCGGGTGCTTTGCAAAAGAGCTCGCCGGCGGGGCGGCCGCAAGACACTCCGGCCACCGGCAACGTGCCTATACTGCGCCTGCATCCACACTATACCAATGTCTGGCCAAGGTCGCCTCTCGGATGAATTGGCACGAAACGCGGTCGGGATTATTGTGGCCTTATGGCCATGTACACCCAAGTTTACGCTCAATTCGGGGAAACGCATGAACGCTTCGCTGAAGAGCATGCAACTGCACGATACTCCAGTTTCATCGCTGAGCTCAGTCAGCTGAATTTCGCAGACGCGGATGACCGCCGAGCCTTCCCTCCGACCCTACACAGCATCTTGGCAAGGCATGGACTGTTCGGGCTCACCGCACCAGGAGAGCACGGCGGATTAGCTCTCTCTTTGCAAGAGGCCATCGACCTCATCTCCGCCACGGCATCGTTCGATGTCTCCGCTGCGTCGACCCTTGTTATCCATAACTTCCTAGCTTTGCCCTGCATCGAAACGGCACGGCACATACCCGCACAAGCCCGTATCATTCGGGGTGCAACAAGCGGCGATCTCTGCGCTTTCGCTTTGACGGAGCCTGGAGCTGGTTCTGCCCCGAGACATATAAAGGCTGCGGCTTTCATGCACGAAGATAAAGTGCGTATCTCTGGCCGCAAAATCTGGATCGGCCTTGCTGACTGGGCTCGCTGGATCGTTTGCTTTGCGCGCGCGTCGGGACCCGATGCGAAAGGTCGGCTGGTTGGTGTACTCGTTGACAGACAGGCTCCAGGCCTAAAGGTCACGCACGAGCATCGTACACTCGGCCTACGTGGCATCATTCAGAATACCCTGGAGTTCCAGGACGTCGAGATGCCCCGTTCTTACGTGCTCTCTCGCCATCAAGACGGCTGGGGTGCGGCGGCATCTAGTATGAACCGCGGCCGCATCGGTGTGGCTGCTATGGGTCTTGGAGCCCTTGAGCGCGCTATCCAGGTAGCCGCCTCTTATGCAAGCCAGCGTCGGCTTGGTAAACTGCGCATGATCGAAAACAGTTACATTGAGCAGCTATTTGGACAGATGGTGCTGCGGCGGGAAGTAGTGAAGGCGATGCTAGCAGCATCCTGCCGACTTGTTTCAGCGCACGGTGCGCCGAACGTCCACCTCGCGTCGGCGACGAAGGTTTTGTCCTCAGAGTGGTGCGGCCTTGTCGCCGATCAATGCGTCCAGCTGTTAGGCGGCCGCGGCTACGATGAGGGAACGCCTTTGGCCAAAATCTACCGAGACGCTCGCATCCTCCGCATCTTCGAAGGTCCGACTGAGGCGCTCCTATCGCATCTCGGCCGTTGCCTTCTCTCTAAAGCCACGCGCGACGAAATAGCCGATCTGTTTCGGTCGATTGGGGCGGCATCAGTCCATGCTGCTGCAATTGACGAGCTCTCCGGGCTGAATGAGACTGACGGTGCCGTGCTGATCTATGCGGGTTGGCTCACCACATTAGGGCTGGCAAAAGCTGTCATGTCTGCTGATTGCTTCTCAGCCTCAGATTGCGCCGCGGCGGCGGCTGACCTGGTCAGTTCTGAACTGGCATCTCTCCGCACTCGCATGCCGGCACGACAATCTGTCGAAACTCGCAGTCGGGCTAATCGGACACTCGCCACCTTTCTTCACGACGCGGCTTGCTCTATTCGCTCCCCTGTCTTCACAGACGACCACCTTAAATTGGTGCAGTATGTCTGACATCTCCCGCATGTCCGACGTCCTTCCACGCGGTGGTGCCGCGCGCGACGCGCAACTTCCGCAAGCGGAAAGGTCCGTGAAAAACTCTCACGTCTACATGCGGCACGCGCTGCTGTGAAAGGCCTAACCATCTCATTCCTGGCGGCACGCCGCGGCAGCGAAGGCTTTCGCGTTAAAGAGCACCCGATACCGCTCCCCAATCGGGGCTGGCGCTCGACAATGGTGGGCCGCCTCGATTCGCCCCGCGCTGCAAACATCGATAGGCGTGGTGTGTTTTAAGCGTCCTGCTGCCACCTTCTCGCTGGCACATGCCATATGCGAGTTTTCACGACCTCTTAAAGGAAGAGCTTGCGTCTGTACTCAACGATACTTTTAAGTCAAACTTCCGCTAGGCCGGTGGCGGGGCTCAAGACGGGAGGGCCTCCCCGCACAGGCCACTTTCGCTTGATGCATGGGGTCGGGTTCGTCAGGTTTCGGAAAGCTCGCCCATCTACATCGATGTTGAAGTTAGCAGCACGTGGTAGGGACAGCGCTTGCCCCGAGTATGCGTGGGGATTTGGCGCCGAGTCACGTTTCTGCTAACTTCAACCAGTGGTGCGGGCGTGGCAGAGAGAACATCTGATACATCCAGTCCGACCAGCACCAAGTCGCGCCCGCGCTGCTTCCGACGTGAGACCGAGATCAGATCCACGGCGGTCTTCCAGATCAAGCTCAATGCCCGCATGCGCTCGCTCCGTCGAGGAGAAGGATCTCACCTCGTTATTCGGCAAGTAACTTCTCAACGCTTTGTAGTCCAGCTCGGCGGAAACTCTCGATCGTGAGGCTTGGAACGACGCAATGCATAGTGTTGTCACTGAGCTAGATCATGGCTGAGGTTTTCACCAAAGCCGGACATTAGGGGAAGTGCAGCGACGATGACGAGGCGCGGATTGTTGCGGAGCTCGTGGCGAGTGAGGACTCGGTTTGGGCGCCGGTGGGACTGCATGCAGTTGTCGTCGGCTGCAGCCATTTGGTTGGCGAATTAGTACAGAAAGGGCCGGCGAGGATTCCGAAGCAGTCGAACTACAGCTTGTGCCGGCTCTGTGGATGCCTGGTCACCGACCTTAGCCCTGAGCGCGATTGGGGGTCGGGCATCGGAACCCACACGAGGAAGTTAGCCTTACGGGCCATCGATCCTGCTCGAGTGCAAGCGCTGGCCATTTAGGCCTTGAGGCGGCGAGGGCGCGGGCTCACGAACCGGAGTGATCGGACGACCTATATCGCCTGAACATTCTCCCCTGTCTCCACTACTTCCAGAGAGCTTCCGTCGAGAGCACCGATCCAACTCCGAAGAACCGCTTCCAGTGCACCATCTAGACGACGCGGCTGTCCCGCACCGACCGATGAGGTTCCGTGCGGGGGCATCGGGCAAGGTCCGTTGCAACCTAGGAAGTCCTCACGTCACCCTTTGTGTGACGACAGTCGATATGTACATTTTGTTCGGGGGGCTCCTGTAGCGCTCCGCAAGACTCTTGAATACCTCTCCGACCTCATCTGACGGAACAGAAAATTCGCCGTAGTTAGGATCAAAGAGGGTCGTCGTTCCATTCGACGTCACTGTCGCAATCATGTGGGCGCCGCCTGCGGCGAAACGCAAGCTGACCAAATACATGGACGCATCCTCGGTGAGCTCCTTCACGATCTGGTCAATGCACGAAGATGTATCAAACCTATATCGCGTCTCTTCAGCCGACGGCTCTAGGCCAGCGTCGCGTAAGGTTGTACTTTTTGCCAGGAGATTGTGAGACCCTTCCGCCCCATCGTTTTTCAATTGAGCCTTGAGCTCTTCGTACTGTTCCTGCCGCCTTGCCGCGGAGCGATGCTTTTCAGTGTCCGGGAGCAGAGCCCTCATTCGGGATGAAGGGCTGCTTGGGAGATTAAGGAGCCACTCCGCTACCAATCCAACACAGATTCCGTTGACATTGGCTTCGGGCAATTCAGCAGTCCTGTAATCGAATAGAGCGCGGACAGGGCTATCGGCAGATAACTCCGAGCTGGAGGACAGAGAGGAGCTGTGGCGCGAGTTGCTTGGACTATAAACGATTGAATCTGAGGTATGCGGCTTGCTGAAGCAGAGCCCCATCCTGTCGATCAATTCGCCGGACGGCAGGCTCTCCCGTCGCGCGACTTCTGTGAGTGTTTGCGCAAATTCGCTACTGTCTGCGGGCCTGATCGATCCGTCGGCTTGATCAGCGCGTGTGTATTGGCTATCGAGTCGATTATACATGCTGGTTCACCTGCTTCTTCGGCGCACGCGTCCTCAGAGGGCGCGCTGCTTACATCTTGCTGCGGATGATATCGCAGCAAACTGACGAAGAGCTGACCACCAAACACGCCTGGGGCAACTACCGCCGCGACGGCCAATTGGTTGCACGACAGTGCCACTCACGAACGGGGCTGCAGGTGTGAGGCAGTGGCCGAACGGCTAGTTACTCTTGCACACTGACGGAGGGCGCGCTTGGAATTGCAGATGCAGTCATATGATGGCTACGCTCGACAGCGCGACCGTCGGTTTGGTGGTCGATCTCACCTTTATCGTGTTGCGCTGCTCGGTCGGCACAACTTCGCCTCCAAGAGTGAGCAATTCGCGTCCCCGTGATCGCCATCGGCCAGTGAGATGCTGTTGTTGCCGCTGACGAACCTTCAGCACAGATCGAAACCCGGAACCACAAGTTACGATCTTGTTCACTCTACAACAAGTGGCGCAGACATTTCTCTCCCCGAATCAGTGAGCCGTTAGCTGCTCGAGTTTGACGGCGGCATTTCAGGTTCAGCCCGCCTGAACACTGCAACAGTCGAGCGAGCCCGACATACACCCGCATGTGACACGTCATTTCGGAAAGCCGAACCGGTGCTTGCGCACCCGCTCGACCTCACCTCCTGCTCGAATGTTATTAACTCAGCCGGTCATGCTGTCGCGCTCATTCGCGCGAACAACGTTGCCGCATCTGAGGGACTTAATCCAACGACGCCTACGAAGCTCGGGGACGGCATCGGAATGTCTCGATAAGTGGGTCTCCACAAGTGAAGGCAATATCGGCTGTTATTCACGTACCTCGAATGTGGCGGATGCAGTTGCATGACGCACTCTTCTTCATCCCAGAACAGGTCTTTCACAAAGCACATCTCGTCCCAGTTCGGACAGCGCCGCGGGGTCGAAACAGCGACGTGCTCCCAGCCAGGACGGACAAACGCACTTATCTTGAGTTCACACCCACAAGGCCCCTGCACAAGGAATAGACCGCAAGGGCCTGAACCTGGAGCGGTAGCGAACCGGCCGTGTTGCACGCGGCCGGCCTCCAGCTTGTCTATCATCTGCGCTCGCACGCCCGCTCCTTTGCCTCTCCGATAGCCCTGAAGTCTACGTAGATGACGTTGTCTCGTAACAAGTTAACCTGCTCGGTCCTCGGCCCAGCGTTCCTAAACCACTCTACAGCGCGCCATCCGCGAAAGCCGTAGATGTGTATCATCACTCACTCTCCTCTGGTTATTGCTCTAAGACGTATTGCGCCCTCGGGCCGCCGGTTGCCTGAGCATGAGCGGTACCACTATGTGCGCGTCGGGCGACTCGAGCCGCCGATTGCACCTGCCGCTACTTATGTAAGTCCGTCATTAAGTCTCTCCGAGGCGAAACAGTTTATCATCGATGGCCAGGCAGTATTCACTGCTCATCGCCGGCAGAGCGCACATCCCGCATGAGCGGACGAAATCGGCGACTCTGACGCGTCACCTCGTCTTCAATGAATTGCCTCATCATGGCACGCTCCCGTGTTGGCGACGACATCTAGATCTCATGATGCTCGCGAAACCAGTAGTGGCACCAGATAGATCGGACTTACATTGCTGCTTCGCGCGAGAGAGTACTTGATCACTCGCCGGCCTCCTCGCCAAGGCTGAACAGGCCCAATGCGCCATTTATGTGAAAATGGTTCAGCTTTATGGCTTCCAAATCGGCATACACATAGCCGGGGACGCCCGCATGCTCCGTTCTTCCAAATGAACCATCCGGCGGATCGCCTGCTATCTTGGTCGTAAGCTAACGGTCAGAAACAATGATTAGTCGATCTCATCGACCGCAACTGCGAATGTCGCCCGATTTTCCGCATCACTAAGATGCAGCTCCTAACGCGTTGTCTACGGCATGGCGCTCGCGAACCGCTCACCCTTTGCCGCTAATCCGGGTGTTGTTTCCGACATGAATGTCGCGACTCAGACGCCGCGCAACGGCTCCGTGTCACCAACCCACCGCATCAAACGCGCTGCAGACAGTTCTACCTCGTGGCATGTCGCTTGCTGTGCTGACAGAACGCGACCTCGCTGTAGCGAGGATGCACGAGCAATGAATCGGCCGAATCGTCGCCGCAACGAACATCGGTTCTGATGCCCCATGAAAAGAGGACTGCTAACTTATGAGTGATAGGAGTCATGCAAAGCTTGGCATTTTTCTGTTCACCGGCGCCCAGCGTAATGAAATGACTCATTGGCGCGCAACAAAGCGCCCAACGATCAAGCATTTCGGCGCCGATCGTCCCTCCCGGCGAGCCCAGAAAAGGTGGAACTTGTGGCCTCTGGCCGCACTCCTCATAAATGCGCTGCTTTGGGCCGGGATCTACTTCGTCATCGCAGCGTTCTTCTGAAACACTCTCGTGCATAGCAACCGCGCGATGGACTTCTGGCGCCTCTCGCAACCGCGGGCCGCCACGGCTGCGAACAAACTGATGCCAAGGCGCTTCGCGCTCCTACCGGGACATACAATGCGCTGCTCCGGCGGCGCAAAGGAAATGTCGACGCATGACCCAGATGCCTCGAATTAGCGACACTGATGTGCCGCTGCCGCGCGACGAAGTGCCAAATTGACCTGTAGCAGCTCAACCCGTCCGCGGCGAGTGGCATCTGGGCTTCCAAGTGAGGCGCGACGGATCGACTGCAAGTGAGGACTAGTGCCCGTATTCCCCTTATGTGAAAGTTAGCTTTCGAGAAGCTGACGAAACAAGGTGACCTAAGGGAACGTTGGGCAGGCGGCTGGCTCGGGCCCCGTGCGTGTGGCATAGGACGTCAGGCGTCTTGCCTTCTGGCTCTCTCAACGCTCCGTACAGGCGGCATTGACTTGCTTGCTGAGCGATATCTACCTAGCCAATGGGTCGGGTAGAGATCGACACGCTGAGGCCTTATGGACCGTAGCGACGCTTTACAGCTCTTGCTCAGGCTACGTATCGTCCTCATTCTTGCGCATCTGCCACACGTGTGCACGCCACGCTAACTTGTCGTACTCCAAGGCAATCTTAAGCAGCCTGTCTTTGGCTTTTCCGTCGATGAGCGCTGCCGCTTTCTTTCGCGTTGCTTCCGCGCGGCCTCGCCAGTGATCGGGCTGGTACAGTTTACTTTTCGGATTCATGCCGAGAGCATGCAATCCGTAGATCAACGAATTGCGACACTGACGCTCCGTATAAACACGTAGGAGCGACGCTCGTGGCTCCGGCTGCCGAAGCAGTCAGTCCCCAGTCCACAGCTGGCGATGCGCATCAGCCGCTTCATGGGACGCTGATTTGAGAATGGAGAAATGGACATGACGAAGATAACTTGCGGTCCCCATTCTTCAGGATACCTTTTGACAACCATTCAGAAACGGCTGAATGCGCATTGCAGACGATGCTCGTACGAAGAATGCACAGTCACCGACAGCTTCAGACCATTGCTCCCACCAAAAGACTTGAATCGCACGCAGCGTTAGATTGTAGGGTTCTGGACAGGTTTGAATCACCTCTGACAATCAGTCGAGTCTTGACAGTTCACGAGCATTGGGAATGCCTCAAACATCTACAATCGCCCGGGACGACCGAATAGAGAGCCTAACATCATCCAGATGCGAGCCTGCCCGCGATTCATCGAATGCTATTCCTCTTTCTGCTGGACGTAATCGCGCGTTAGGAGGTCTGCGCGGTCGACTCCGATCAACTCAGACTCGGCTGACCCGACGCAAGACGAAACCTACCTCACAGATCCCCCCCACCTCTTCACATAAAGTGGAGCAGAAGCGCGATGACACCAAACATTGCCTCAGCGCGCTATCATGGTCGCTCTTGGCAGGCCGAATGCATCATCAACAACGAGAGAAGCACATCTGGCCTCCCTAATCTGTATGCTTCGCCAGAGTTGGCCAGGGCCGCGTCGAGCCGGCATCGTGGCGAGTCCGCCGTCACTCACCGGCCGGCGATTAGGCTGACCATAGTACCTCAGGTCATGTCAAGCAGACTCAAGCAATCCTCGAGGCAGCGAGGCATGCACTGGCTGCACAATCACAGCAACTCCAAGACCTTCATCTGGTGCGTCGGCGCAGCTGCTAGTAACTCCCCTCTTTCGTAAGGCTCTGCCGGTATGCAAGGTGTCGTTCCTGTCCTCCTGGACAAATGACGAACTCCGTACAGTGAGAACGGCAAAAGTAGAACAACGAGCTTGCAGAGAGCTAAGCAGATCCGCCTGTTTCCCGGTTTGCAGGTGATGCGTTCCGGGCAGCAAGAACAATAATCAGCTCCACCGAACTGAAGAAATGTCATGGTTCAAAAACAACAAATTCGGCCGGCTCCGCGCCTCAGGCTCTACTACCGCGATATCGCCCTAGGCGTGGCAATGGCAACTGCAATGCTTGCGCCGGTCAACGCGCTTGATCGAACGCCGACCGCAGAGGAGAAAGAGGCCTGCATGGGAGACGTGTTTCGCCTTTGTAGCAGTCACATACCAGATCGTACCGCTATTACTGCCTGCCTCAGATCCAAGCAAGATCGTCTCAGTCAGCAATGTCGCTACGTGATCTCCGGGCGGGACATCGGCAATAAGAGCAGCGGATCGAGGTGAAGATGCTGCGAGCTGTCCGCCCGACTCCTCTCCAGAAGTCGTCCCAGCTTGACGTGCAGCACGTCACACGAGGGTTCGCCCAACGGCTCACCAGCTCATGCGGGGCCGGTCAACGGACGCGTCCATCGCTCCTTGGAGGCTTTCATGCGCAGGTTCATTATAGTGAGGTGGGGTCATTTCGTAGAGCCAGCTAAGCTCAGCCTGGAATTGGCATCGATATATTCATAGCACGTGCGGAAGCCGCTCTGCGGCTCCGCCACGGCGGCACCGGAAAGCGAGGCCTTGTGATCCGGCCGGAACATCGACGGCAAGCGGGCGCGAGACAGAGCTGTTATCCTCGCATCAAGCAACTCAGTGCTCTGACTAGCCGCCGATGTCCTCTCGAGGGCGCCATCGAATGGAGAGAGCTTGACCCTGACGTAGCGTCAGGTTGTAGCGTCGCCACGGGTGCCACGTTCATCCGACGGCCCGCCTCAAGGACTCGTGCGGCATAGCGACTGCGGATAGACCGGCAGCTGCATCAGGGCGCCCGGTTGCGAAGACGCCTGGCTGGACGGACGGACCCTAGATTGGATAAGGAACGTGTAAAGTTCGATGGAACCGCTTAAATCGATCATCGGCAAAGTTGCCACCGGTGCCACTCTGACCCGCGAGGAGGCCGCGTTAGCGTTCGACAGCATGATGTCCGGCGACGCAACTCCCTCGCAAATCGGTGGCTTGTTGATTGGGATGAGGGTGCGCGGGGAGACGATCGAAGAAGTCACGGGCGCCGCATCCGCAATGCGAAACATAATGCCCACCGTCGAGACGCGATGTGACCCCATCGATATCGCTGGCACGAGCGATACCGTTATGTGTTCGCTCAACGTTTCGACGTGCGCTTCGTTCATCGTCGCCGGGGTCGGCGTTCCCGTCGCCAAGAATGTCAACCGCGCGGCATCTTTGCGCTCAAGCACCGCAGACGTGTTGGCGCGCCTCGGCGTAAAGGTCGATCTCAAGCCTGAGGGAATTGCACGTTGTGTGCACGAAGCAGACATTGGCTTCATTTTTGCGTCACCCGACTATCCGGCGATGCAGCGCATCAGGCAGATCCGGAGCGTACTAGGAACCCACACGATGTTCAATCTAATCGAGGCTCTGTCGAATCCAGCCAGGGTCAAGCGGCAGATCCTTGGAGTGTTCACTCCCGAATGGGTGCAGCCTCTGGCGCAAGTCTTGAAGAACCTTGGTGCCGACTCGGTATGGGTTGTTCATGGCTCGGACGGGCTCGATGAATTATCCCTCACCGACACAAGCTTTGTTGCTGCGGTCGAGGCGGGTACAGTCCGCACGTTCGAAGTCACGCCGGAGGAAGCCGGGCTCCCCCGCTACCGCGCCGATGCGCTGGAGTGCAGTGATGTCGAGGCTCATGCCTTTGCGTTACAAAAAGTGCTTGATGGCCTGCCAGGTCGTTTTCGTGATGCCGCCCTTCTGAATGCGGCGGCCGCACTGGTGGTGGCCGGGCGGGCCTCGAACCTACAGGAAGGCGTGGCGCTTGGACAAGAATCACTTGATCGGGGCGCTGCAGCCGCTCGACTGAATCGCTTGATCGCGGTTTCAAACGCCTGACAGCCGAGCTGGTTGATGCCGCATCCTTGCGACCAATAGTGCAGCTTGCGCGCGAGAAAACTGTTGCAGCCGCGAATGCGCGTTAATTGTGCCGATTTCTCATGGAGCGCCCGCTTGCGCAAGTCCTTGTCAAAACAGCTCCGCGCTGCACTCAGCCCGACAGCCAACATTTGGTGCATTAAAGGCTGTTCGAGCCCCGGTTGCTGAGGTGAGGACCCGCGACCAAGCGTGCGCAACGCGCCAAAGGAGACGATCGAAGATGGCCTGGCAGAGGATTGAAACAATTGGAACTATCGCAACGATAGAACACATAATTCGGAAGTTTCGGGAATTGATCGATACAGATAGTTCGATCCCGCCGGAGCTGCGGCGTGCGCTGCACGAGACGCTGGATGGGCATCTTCTGGAGGCAAAGCGGCGTGTTCTCCTGAGAGAACATTAGGTCCGGATGCCGTTTACGCACGGAGAGACACTGGCAGGCGGGCGTTGCGCTCTATGCGCACGCTCAAAACGCTTGCGGCCAAGCTTGGCTTCGAGCTGCTCGCTCGTTCAGCGGTGATTCCGATGGCGATTGCTCAGCGCCGCTCATCTCGCCGCGGACTGGCCATCGATGGTGATGGCCCGCATACGCACCCTGACTAACTCTACATTTTCGTCCAAACTCGGCGACTGGGGTCATGCGTTGGACACGCCGCCGGCGCATTCGCCGGATCGCTCCTCAAAGGCCTCAGCCACAGGCTTCCCCCTCAGGGCAGCGCTGAATGCTTGCGACACCAGCCCTCGGGGCCCTCTTCGGACAGCATGAGCTTGACCACGTTCTCATTGGCCCGCAAAAAGGGGCTTGAATCTGACGTAACGTTAAATCGTAAGCTCTTGAGGTGTTACCTACATGGGTGTGAAGGACTTCGGATGCCTCAGCTGGTCAGATCCGCGGACCGGTCGCTGGTCATGCTCCTTATGCCCGATGGCCCATTGGTCGAGAGGGCTTTGCACCAAGTTCCAATCGCGGCGCTAAGGGTAGCAAGTAACTTTCAATGGTGCGGCATTTCGGATCTGGACGAAGTGGCGGTCGCGTACCGCCCCGCCAGAGAGCCGATACCGACAGAATTGATCGACGTAGAACTCTATCCGAAGCGCCTAGATGGTGCTGCTTTCCTCAAGCTGACGCAAGCCCTCCTCTGGCGCAGCAGCGCACAAAATCAGTTTGCCGAACCCGCTACCTTCAAGCTGCTTTCCCGCACGTGGCGTCTCGATCGCGCAAAGGTGTGACAGACGGTGGGCCTGCGCAGGTTTTCGAAGTGACCCGGCGTCTTGCTCCGCGTGATCAGCGCGGCATCGGACGTTATTGCATGGCATGCTGGAGCAGCAAGTTGAAAGACCCGGACGGCCATATGAAGGTTCTGTGTGTTTGATCATATTGAAGGTCAGTGCCGCTGCATCATCGGCTTCAAAGATGGAGATATGAGAGCGGCATATATGTGCGGCGCCTCTATATCAAAGGCGCGGCAAGAAACCCTCTTCGTGGTGCGCCTATCACAACCGACAGATGCACACGACCGCAGCAGAGCCGAGCGAAGTGAGTGATCAATCGGCAGATTTCCCTCAAGAAATAACCATCGTTCGCAACCCATGACAACCATTAAGAGCCGGCCAAAAGAAGCATATGACTGGGGCGTCGCCAAGCACTCCAGGCTTCCGATGAAACGCGTCGGCACAAACACAATGTGCGGACCTGATGCACATGAATAGCGAGTTGGAATTCTCCACCTTCGTCGAGCAAAACGCCAAGTATACTCCTGACAAGACCACGATCCATTTCGAACGGAAGACGCCCAGCTATGTCATCCTCAATCGACTGATCGAGCGGGTCGCTCGCGCCTTCGAGAGCCAATTTGGTGTCCAGAGAGGAGGCCGAATCAAGATGCCCCGACTCGCAGGGGACTTTGGATGCTGCGACGCAGATGGATCTTTTCCGCTTCACGACGGCAAATCAGCACTCGGTTACTTCCGCCGAGAATATCTACCTAGCGAAAATAGAGCGAGTGCATACGTAATATCCAGATCTAGCCGAATGCGGCCGGTCGGTCGAGCCGATGCGCGCTGGGAAGAAGTACCGGTCGCTTATATGACCAAGCGACTGGGGTGCGAGATCGAGGCAGACGCGCTGATCGCACATGTTTGGTCACGGTCCGTTTTAGCGTGTCGCGCGAAATCATTTCACGAAGCATTCCGAACATCGCACTATCCAACGTCCCGCGCTTCTTTCTAGCCATGCGACCGAGCTATCAATTGAGATCGGCAGATCTGAGACGGGCCGTTCTCTCCCACTACATCGCAGGTGACATCGAGACGGCGCAAACTCTCCCTGTCTCAGCGCCTTACAACGGCGTGGCAAGGCTGTCATGCTTGCCATGACCATCCCATCCTGAACAAGTCCAGATGCCCGGAGGACGCGAATGCCGCGGATCCTAATCATGAATGCCGGTACGCCTCAGATGTCGGGCGCCCATCTAACAAAGGCTCAACGTTCGCTGGCCGCCAGCTCGGCACACCGTTCAGCGTGGTTTGCTCAGGAGGGCGACCTGATCGTCTCCCCGGTAGCGATCCCGGCGGATCTGCTATCCTTCATTGGCGCGACGCTCGATTTCGATGCATCGCGTCTTCGCCTTGTTGTACCTGCGAGCCGCCAATCGACGATCCTCGATGATTGCACGTTGCTGTCCCAGCCTGTTGTCGAGCGGCTCAAAAGACATATTCGTCAGAAATCCGCCTGGCGATTGCATCCCTGCTACTTTACAGAAGGGGTCGCACGTTTGGCGGCCCAACTGGGCATATCGAAGGCCGGGGACGACTTCGCTCTGCAGCGCGGGCCTGATCTGTTGAATCGCAAGAGCCACTTCCGTCAGTTGGCAACAAGCGTCGCACTTCCGCTCCCTCATGGATGTGTCGCGACAGACCCAAATGGACTATTCAAAGCGGTCACTGCCTTCAAATCCGAGACAGGCAGGGTCATTGTAAAGTTGGATAATGGAGCTGGAGGAGTCGGAAATGTCATCTTGACCCGCAGCAAAAGCGATCCGCTACCTGGAGCCAGAGATACTCGGATGATTTCGTGGCCGTCGCTTGATCCTGACGCGCTTTACTCTGAGATCACAACAGCGTCGTGTAAGACGCTGGTCGTCGAATCATACCACTTGGCCCGATCTTTATTTTATCTCGAGTATGAAATCCAGGATGATGCATCAATCGCTTTTATCAACAGTGGAAACATACGCCTGCGTAAAAGCACAGATCGGTCCGAACGGGCTCTCACCTGGACGGGGCTTGAGCTTCCAAGCGACCTGGAGAACGAGCAATGGTTGACTGCCCAGGAGCATGCCTACCGATTTGTGGCACTAGCGAGAGACCTGGGCTATCGCGGAATGATCAACATCGACGCCATTTTCACAAAAGAGGGACGGTTGCTGTTTAATGAAGCGAACGGCCGCTGGGGTGGCGGATCGGTGTTACACAACATTGCGATCCGGCTGCTCGGCTTCGACTATTCCAGCCGCAACGTTGTTCTGTCTGTAAGAAATGTGCGATCGCCATCCTTTCAAGCGGCGCATGATCGCTTCTTCAAAGAAGGATTCCTATTCGACCGCACACGTAAGGCGGGCGTGATCCCGCTTGCCGCCGACGAGGAGGCTGGTACCGTGGAGTGCGTTGTGATTGCGCCCAACAGGACCGCGGCCCACGATCAGCAACACCGACTTTTGAGCTCCTAGCGAGAACATCTTCACACGCTCAATTCACTGGCCCGCTCCAAAGCAGCGCTCTATTCAGCCCGAGATAAAGAGGGCACGGTCTGAGAAAAATAGGTTCGGCGCTGCAGCCGGCTGCACTCACTGCAGCGCCGCACAGGGAGAGAGGCCAGGTTCGATCCTTTGCTAAACGTCGGATCATGATCGTGACCTTGCGCGGAAACTATTCTCACCCAGCTGATCGATCGCTGCAACAGGCTGTCCTACGCAGCTGCATCCGCTGAGCGCATTGCGTCCAACAATCCGACATTCTCTCGGCGGAGATCATGCTCAAGCGGCTGCGTTTGCAACCAGCAACTTGCGCAATTGCACGAGTGCGGCACCAATCTTCGGGTGAGGACGAGGGCTGACCTTATAGTGAATAGATCTTTGTCGAGCGACTGATCGGAAAGCTGAGCAGCGATCCCTGGCTGGAGTTGTTACGCAGATGCTCATCCAAGCTACCAACAGCGAGAGCATACTTGTCGGCAGCTGAGCTCTCCCTCCGCCCGCAGCGCGCGAGGCGCGCAGACGACCGAGTCCGGCAAGGACGCCACGCTCGCCCGCCTTTTTAACTCTGCTACATCGTTGCCCGTGTCGTAAAGAAGCTCGGCTATGCCCCGCTTCTCGTTGTAGGCGAGCCATCATCCCAATCTCAGAAGAGCGTCCACATCACCCTTGGCAGGACGCTCCTTGGACCCAGCCTGATGTGTGCTCGACCTTACCACCTTGACAAGAGGCACATCTTGGGCATCCAGAGGCTCGCCACACCGTCTGCGAAATCCCGCGCTACCCGGAATACACCATCGCGCAGCGCCGAATCGCCTCCCTGGTTTCACCCAGCGACGAAGATGGCGATGACTAGCCAGCAACTTTTGCTCGGATGGCGCGTGATGGCCTGTACATGGACCAATCTTAACCATGGCTTCCGACCAGAACTCGCAGACCTTACAAGAAACACTGACCACAACACGTGAAAGCGTTTACATTTCCCGGAGAGCTCGCCCGCCACTCGATTCTCAGAGAATCATATCAGGCGCGCCACCTCATAGCCGAGTGGTAGAACTTTCGATGATCCGGCGGTTCGCGCCGGCCCTTTTTGAACAGAAGTAGACGAGAGATCGGCGTTCCCCGCTCGATACCGGCTTTACTTCATGCCGTACCTTACAGGTCGTGACAAGCACGGCGCCAAATGGTGGTCGGAATACGTGCTGTTCGTACGCGGTAGGATATACCACGAACTCACCCCCCTCGAAGTCTCTCGCTAGCTGCACAATCACGGCGTACTCAAAATCCGGATCACTCTTCGCATCCAAATGGATGCCCACAAAGGACCCGGGCGGCATACGATGCACTTGGCATCGGCGAACCACGTAATCTGAGGATGCTCCGAAGATCTGTCTTAGCGCGAAGCTGCGGTCTTTACTTTCAAGTAGCTCCATGATCTGCCCTGAAGCTGTACCACTCACGTTGCTAGGCGCGCGGCCGGGTGGATCTACCCTTACGCGCTTGACAAAGACGCTGTGCAAGTCGCCGGCATCTCCCTCCCGCACTTCTTCCTCGGGAATCTCAGCCTGCAGCTGATCGATCTTGGTCAAGTCGGCTTGAGCGAACAATATCTGGGGGGCGATAACGGCCGTCCCCTTTACTAACAGCTCTATGCGGTACTTTGTCAGCATTTCCTCTGAAAGCTGGCGGGATTTATCACTCATTGCGCGCGCCATTCGAGCTCACTCCTTTGATCTTCGAAGCAGGACGCCGGGTCCTTGTGCGTTGAGACGAATGCTTGCTCCCAATGCTCGCCATCGAACTCGGTTATTCTTACTCGTGCGACCGTCCTTCTATCCAGACATCGAATATTTACGCTGAATCCGGAGGGGTTCGACCTCGGCCTATAGAATGGCTTTACCCCACAAAGCCGGCAAAACGTGTGCCGAGCAATGTTCTTGTTGAACTGATATGTAGTGAGGAATTCTTCACCGTGCTCGATGCGCAGCTTATCGCCAGTTACGAGTAAGTGGAGAAACCCAGACATTTGACAAATCGAGCAATTGCAACGAACTCCAGAGAGCTCTCGCGGCGCTCTGACGTAGAACTTGATAGAGCCACAATGGCAACTGCCATGATGTTCGATCTCCGAGTGATCATCTCCCGTGCGCGCCGCAATTCCGATGAGATCGCGGCACCACTGGACGCTGAGCCGATAGGCTCCGAGGAATTCATTCAAAAAACGATCACTACGGTAAGGCTGCACAAGTTCACCAATCAGCCGACCTGTCATTTCTCCGTGGTACTTCTCCGCGGGATCTTCTCCGCCCACATGGCTGCGAAAATACTCGAGATCGTCCGGCTTCGCGTTAAAGATTTGGGCCAGAGTGGTCCACAGCGACTGGATCATGTCCGCAGCATGTAGCTCAAAAGCGACCATGTAAGCGCAACGAACGACGGAATCTTTCGATGACAATCCGGCATAGAGAGACTGCAGGTACTGCTTCGTCCTAGAGCTATAGTTGGGCAGTATTGCTCGGCCGAGTAGTTGGGAGACATCTTTTCTCAACAGGTTGGAGTGAAAGTTTTCTGTCAACAGAATATCCGGTAGCGCGGCCTTGCCCCCCTGGAGAATTCGGCCATGGCCACCGGTCTCATCCCAACAGATAAAGTTCGCGACCACGCTGGTCAGCTCAATGTCTCTCGCAATATCCCGATTGTGATGCATTGCATCAAAGATGAGGTCCCTTTGGGCCCCCGCCTGCAGGTACGGGAACGCCTGTGACATCGCCAGATATTCGGGCAGCAGACTGGCTACCTGGTCTTCGGACATCTGCGAGGCGAACGGATGCGGGCCGAACAAGGCCCGCGCTTGCTCGGTCAGGTACTCGCAGCATATCTTCGGAGGCTGATCCGCTGCAGATCGAGACGCTTGAGATGTCATGTGACCCCTGCAGATGAGAAGCGAACGGTCCCTGGCGAAGCAACTTCGTGTCCGGGCGAACTATTAAACCGCCCTGGGTTCATCGGCTTCGAAGGGGGCCAATGATTGCGTTCACCCTTCCAGGCGAACTTTTGGTACTTTCCTTCGCGATGGCAGACAGCGGCATGCTCAGTCCAGCTCATGAGCAACGAAGGAAATGAGTTCATTATTGGAGCGGCGGGAATCCGGTCGGATTGCCGTCCACCAGCAACGCCGCAATGCCCGCAACGACCAGCATTCCCGCGGAGACTCATAATGGATGCTGCGCTGCCCACGCCATTTTGAGGCTAATGTCGCGCGGGCGAGTGGCGTGCCTGGCCGCTCCGCACGCTTGCAGCTTTCGCGATCTTGGGCGAATGGATCAAGCCCTCGCGGTTGGTGTTTGGCGGAGGACGCGCGGCTCAGAAACAGGTGCCGCTGATCCCGCCATTTCGCCGAACCGCTGTCAGCCTGGGACAGCATTGTAGACTCCAATTTGTACCGATACTCTTAAGGCCTTTGCTCGCTTGTGTCATACCGCTGCTGGCGGCACAAAGCATCTCACAGAGACCCTCGCCCGTTCTTCGCGTTCGCGATTACGACCTCTAAGTTCTTAGTGGCTCACAGCAATCATCATGCCAACTCTTGAATTCGCTCCGTAAGATCTGAATAAGTTTATTCAACGGTGGTGACGCCTCCTCCTTGCGAGTGTATCGAACTTGAGAGGCTGCGGGCCGCTGTCAGAAAGCAAACAGCGAGGAGCCAGCGGCCGCTTACATGCGTACAGGCCTGCTCAATCGCGGAGATTGCTTCAAAGGCGACGCATAGGTTGACTTTGCGCTCCGAAGCCAGCGACAGCGCTTTGTGCGTGCAGACGACAGCGCTAGGGTCTGTACCTAATTAGCGAACTCTGATTCCCTGGCAGCGGGTTGATTCCACGCGGGGGACTTCGATGCGCAAAGGACTGTTCTGGCTCAACGACAAGCAATGGGCTCTGATAGAGCCGCATCTGCCAACGAACCAGACCGGACCGGTGCGCGATGACGATCGACGCGTCATCAGCGGTATCATTCACATGCTTCAGTGCGGCGCACGCTGGCGCGATTGCCCGCCCGACTATGGTCCGTACACGACGATCTACAATCGTTTCAATCGCTGGGCCAAGCGCGGACATTGGCGGGCGATCTTTGAAGCGCTCGCCCGCTGCGGCAAAG
>NZ_FMAE01000099.1 GCF_900094575.1 Bradyrhizobium yuanmingense
ATATGCAGGTCGAACTCGCATCCGCGGCACTGACCATGGCCATCAACCAGCAACGGCCGCAGACCGGATTGATCCATCACTCCGATCGCGGCGTGCAGTATGCCTCACACGGTCCTCACCGGCGCCGGCATCATGGCATCAATGAGCCGCAAGGCCGATTGCTACGACAATGCCCCGATGGAGAGCTTCTTCCATACCTTGAAAACCGAGCTGGTCCATCATCGCGACTACAATACCCGCGCCGAGGCCCAGCGCGATATCTTCGCCTTCATCGAGGGCTTCTACAACCGAACCCGCCTCCATTCCGCGATCAACGGTTTGGCGCTTGTACTCTTCCGTAAAGGACCGACGTTGACGTTCCATTCGACACCTCCGGGCTCAATGAGCCTACTACAGGTGTCCACTCATTCGGAGGAGGTTCAGTGGACACGCCGAGAGCCCGGGGCAGAACTCAGGATTGGATGAACTCCTGAAGCTTTATGGACCGCTGTTTTCCTGGATTTGCCGTTTCCGAAAGGATATCAATGGCCTGGAGCTTGGCGTCATGCTCCTCGTATGTGCCGAGCACGCGTTCGCCAAGTGCCAAATTGTGCACGGGATCGACAATCGAGGGGGAGTCGTAAGTTAGGAAGGTGGGTCCAGTAAACTTCTTCGCCAAGCTCGTCGCGTGGCAACATTCGCGCGGTGCACCGTTTGACGAGTTGCGTCACTGCGCCCATCCCGCTTATTGATAGGGGGGCAGATGCCGAAACCAAGTAGAAATACGTCCGCGCAGAAATCATCTGTTGCGAACTCGAGCTCACGCGCTGGTCTGGTTGAGCGGTAAGGGTCGGCAGACGCTTGCCCGCTGGACGCTTGAGCGTACCCTGAATTAGACCACCGTCTCTAACCGGTAATGTACGCCAACTTTTTTGGAGCACCAAGAACCTCTCGTCCCGAGGCGAGCGCTGCATCATTCGTTGTCACGTAGGTAAGAATTAAAAAGCCGGCCTCACCGCCGGGATCACGAACTTGAATTCCTGAAGAGCACTCCAAGTACGGCCCCACAGTGCTTGAGGGATAGCTCGCGACCGGCACAAGGGCGATTGCAGGGTTTGCTACGGTACTAGGGTCTGTACCTAATTAGCGAACTCTGATTCCCTGGCAGCGGGTTGATTCCACGCGGGGGACTTCGATGCGCAAAGGACTGTTCTGGC
>NZ_FMAE01000024.1 GCF_900094575.1 Bradyrhizobium yuanmingense
CCGTCCAGAATTGAATTTCGGGTCGCAAATCAACGAATTCTGGCGATCTCAAGCAACGTTAGTCGCCGGTCGGCGCCAAACAGCCGAGAAGATGCGCCGCCGATCAGCTCCCTGCCCTTCTTCCGGACGCCGTCCGCGCTCAGATGTCCTCGTCGGCCAGGTCGACTGTCGTCACGGCTATCGGGCTGGCTTCCCAGCGCAGGTTCGCTTGCCTCGCCGCGAATCAATGTTCATTACTTCTGCCACGCTCGGGCTCGCTTCGATAGTAGCGCTTGTCAGGCCGCCTCGATATCGGTCTGCGGAAAATCGGCGCCCTTGAACATCAACGGTTCGCCAAGATATCGGGCGCAGGCGTAGGCGAAACAGTCCCCGAAATTGAGCCGCGCCGGGTGTCGGCCCTTGCCGAAGCGGTCGAAGGCGTCGAGCGCGATGCGGGCTGTTTCGGGCGCCACGTTCACCATTTTGATTTCGATCAGCGCGAGATAACTCTCGACCGCTTCGGCCGCCGCGGCGATCGGCAGATCGAGCACGCGGGCGATGGCAATCGCCGCCTCCCACACGGCCAGCGGCGAAGTCAGCCGGGTTGTGCTTTGCTGCATGCGCGCCAGCAACTCGCGCGCCTCGTCTTCGTCGGTCAGCATCGCGGTGAGCGCCGAAGCGTCAATGAACATCAGGAATCCTCGTACAGGCTGTCGCGGAACGCCTTGTCAGCAGGCTTGCCGTTCTGCGGATTGCCCTTTGCCTTCAAATCGCGACAAAACTGGACGCCCAGATCGACTAATGACGGCTTGCCCTGCTCGCGCTCAAGTTCATGGGCGAGTGCCGTGTGCACGGCCTCGGTCAGTCCGATTTTCTTTAACCCCGCCACCCTGCGGGCCAGCGCGTCGGTCTCCGGATTCTTGATATGGAAGGCCATGGGGCGCTCCTCTAGCGCATATCGTGTATCCTTATATAACATTCCGGATACACCGCGTGAAGGCCGCGGGATTCTCTCCAAGTTCGCTGGAAAACTTGTAAAATCCCGCACAGAGGCTTGGATTCTTTATGGTTAACATTCTATGAGCGCCATCCCTCTTCGACTTCCCGATGCCGCCTCAATCGAGGCCGTCCTGGCAGGGCTCGATCCCGCCTCGGTCGACGCGGATCTCATCCCCGCGCTCGTCGCGGCTTTCCCGAGATTCAGCCTCGCCCGGGTCGGCGATGGTTACTGGCGCGATACCCGGTCGGCGACGGCACCCGCGTCGGGGAGTTGCGGCAGTGGATGACGGCCGAACTCGCCAAAGATGGCGGGGACATCAAGGCGCTCTGGACGCGCCTGAAAGACACGGATCTGCAGATCACCGAGTGGCGCGGGACCAGCGCCTTCGCCTTCGCCCCGACCGGACCCGGGACCGCCGATTATATCCAGATCGCACTTGGCCGAGAAGTGGAGTGGCGCGCTGGTCCGATCGTCAATCCGGACTATCGACCTTGGGGCGAAGAGGAACTGCTCGATCCCAGCTGGCCCCGACAGTCTCTCCCCGAGACGGACCGCCTCGCCGGCCCGGTCTACCGCCTGCTCGACCGCGCCGGCGGCGCATTCGTCCATATCCGCAGTTTCCTCGATCGCTGCAGTCGCGTCGAGCGCGATAAGCGGGAGGCCCAGCGGCCCGAGATGGAGCGGCGCGTGATCCGCGAAGTCGGACCGCAGGGAACGCGGGAAACGCCCTTCCTCGAAGCGGTCCCCGACTGGTTCAACTACGTGCCGCGGGAGGTGCGCTTCCTTCAAGATTGGGAGGAATCGACCGCCAGGCCGCAGAGCGTGTTTGAGCATTCGGCGCTCGATGTTCGTGATTATACCCACAAGGGCGAGCGCGAGGTCGGTTTCATCCCCCGGCCGCTGAAGCATCCGAAGGAGCGGCTTCTCATGGCATCGGATGCTTCGGTACATCTGCTGATGGATCGGATTGAGGCCGTGGACAGCGAGGTCGGCCTTTCGTTCGGTCGGTTCTTTCTGATGACCCATGGCCATTGGGTCGATCCCGACATCGGCCTGGCGATAGCGCAAGGTCTGAAGGCACAGCGCGTTCGTCTGCCCGATCCCGACGCTCGCGTGCTGCTGCGCTGGGCGGATCGAAGCTACGGCTTTTGACGGCGCCGCCCGCGGGCGACCGTACCTCGCTCTCGCTGGCTTAACCAAAAGCCGGCGCCCACCGCAGCTTGATGCGTCCTCACTCCCGATGAAGCGGCACGATCGGCTTCATCGACGATACGTGCAGGCCCACAATATTTTGCTTTGGCGCGAATGGGACCTTGCACCGGCTGAAGGGCAGGAAGCCTTGGTCACCCAGCCCGTCGCGGAAGGTCGATTCGGCCCAATTTGAGAAAGTTGACCGCGGTCAACTTTGGCGGTCTGTCGCGGAGTCTTGGGGGCAAATGCAGGAGAGGGCGGCGGTGGACCAGGAGAAGTTGACCGCGGTCAACTTCTCCTTCTCCATTGGCGCGCTTGCAACCTCGAATGACCGTTAAGGATTCGTTTACCCTTTAATTGTTGCGCTATCGCTCAGAATCGGGCGTACTAGCCACGCTTTGCGCGCGTCGCGCACCCGAAATTCGTAACTACGCGAGAAAGCCGTGGCCCCGAACGACCAACAAGCGATAGCGCGAGCTCCATTGGCCGCGCCCTCGGCGATCCATGATACGATCGCTGCCGACGCGCGGGAACTCTCCGCGAAGCTTCATGCACACCGAACGAAGCTGTTCCCGCCAAAAGCCCGTAAGAATCTCCGCCGGTTCACATCTGGCGAAGTTGCTAAGCTCGTCGGTATTAATGACGGCTATCTCCGCCAATTGTCACTGGAGGGGAGGGGCCCCCAGCCTGATACCAGTCCATCGGGTCGAAGGTCGTACACATTCGAGGACATTCAGAGCCTTCGAGCGTATCTCGATGAGTCAGGCAAGGGCGCGCGCCGATACCGACCGCATCGCGTCGAGGGCGAACAGTTGCAAGTCATCGGTGTCGTTAATTTCAAGGGTGGATCAGGCAAGACCACCACCGCGGCGCACCTCGCTCAACATCTCACGCTGCAAGGATATCGGGTGCTCGCGATCGATCTCGATCCGCAGGCCTCGCTTTCCGCACTGCACGGCTATCAGCCAGAGTTTGACGTCGAGGAAAACGGAACTCTCTACGGCGCCATCCGCTACGACGATGCGCGCCGGGAGCTGAGTGAGATCATTCGGCAGACATACTTTCTCGGGCTCGACATCGTCCCCGGCAATATCGAGCTGATGGAATTCGAGCATGAAACCCCGAAAGCGTTGGCTATGCGCCAGTCGGGTGATCCACTGTTCTTCGCCCGCGTTGCCCGTGCTCTTGCCACTGTCCAGGATCGTTACGACGTCGTCGTGATCGATTGTCCGCCTCAGCTTGGATTTCTCACGCTCTCCGCGCTCTGTGCGGCAACCGCAATTCTGATTCCCGTGCATCCACAAATGCTCGATGTCATGTCGATGTGCCAATTCCTGATCATGACATCCGACCTCCTTGCCGTCGTCGCCAAGGCGGGTGGCAATATGAATTACGACTGGATGCGCTATCTCGTCACCCGCTATGAGCCCGGTGATGGACCGCAGGCCCAAATGGTCGGCTTCATGCGCTCGCTATTCGGTGATCGCATGGTCACCAATATGATGCTGAAAAGTACGGCGATCTCGGACGCCGGCATCACGAAACAAACGCTCTATGAGGTCAGCCGCGATCAGTTCACACGCGCTACCTACGACCGCGCGATGGAATCGCTAGATAGCGTCAATGGTGAAATTCAAAGCCTCATCCAGGCTGCATGGGGGAGGGCCTAATGGGTCGCAAAAACCTGCTTGCTGACCTCTTGGACGACAAGTTGACCGCGGTCAACGAACCGCTCTCAGGTGAGCCCGGCGACAATCGGAGACCATCACAACCAACACTCGGATCGCGCGGGGCAGTCGGCGCTATGAGCCGTTCGCTCGAGATGTTGTCCGCGGAGCGCGATGCCGCCAAGGCCCTGACCGAACAACTCACCACCGGACAGGCCGTCGTTGAAATCGATCCAGGATTAATCGATGCCTCGATCGTTCCGGATCGCATGACCGGCGTGAATGAAAAGCACGCTGCTCTCGTTGAATCAATTCGTACCAACGGGCAATTGGTTCCGATCCTTCTTCGCCCACATCCGACCAGCCCAGGACGGTTTCAGATCGCCTATGGCCATCGCCGGGTCCGTGCGCTTGCTGAGCTTGGCCATCCCGCGCGAGCTGTGGTCCGTGATCTTAGCGACGAAGATCTGGTGGTCGCACAGGGAAAAGAGAATGGCGAGCGTGAGGATCTGTCCTTCATTGAGCGGGCAAGTTATGGCGCCGCGCTCGAGGATCGTGGGTTCAAGCGTGAGATCATCATGGCGGCGCTCAGCGTCGACAAGACAGAGCTCTCGCGCCTCATCTCCGTCTGCCGAGCTTTGCCACGCAGCTTGATTGACGCGATCGGGCCGGCGCCGAAAACAGGGCGTCGGCGCTGGATGGAACTCGCAGAGCGGCTGGCGGGGCGCCACGATCAAAAGTCATTAGCTGACACCGTGGCCAGCGATCGTTTCGTGCGTGCGACCTCCGATGATCGTTTCGCAATCGTGTTCGCCGCACTCGCGCCTCGCAAGCCCAAAACTCCACGGCCGACCACTTGGGCTGATGACGATGGCAAGAAGATCGTCAAGATCGAACGTCGCGCAGATCGCGTAACTCTAGCGCTCGATGAAAAGGCCGCACCAGCATTTGGAGATTTCGTGATTTCGCGGCTGCCGGAACTCTACCGATCTTTTCGGGAGGGGCGCACCGATGAGTGACATCGCGCGTCTTGCTGCTTTGGATATGGCGCCGCCGGGACCTCTCAAGGTCGGGCGGCGCGATGCGTACCTGCGTTTCCGTCCTCTAACCACAGGAGCATAGCGGAAAAAGAAAAAAGGCCCCCGGAACGTCTCCGTCCGAAAGCCTTCTCTCGTCACGTTTGGCGACTGACAGAGAATCACTTTCGCGAATCGCAGTCAAGCGTCTTTAGCGACGGCGCCGTTTTGGCGAGCAGATTTTCTTTGCCCGCATGAGGCAAAGACATGCAGTCACACTCTCCAACGACGCCCTTTGGGCGGCGATCGTTGACGCTTGCCCATGTGGCAAGCCAGATGGTCGCAACCGAACGTCCTCCCGAAAAGATCGTCCACAAATGGAAGATATTCCACGCCATCTGCACGGCCCGGCCGCGCCTTGGCGTATCGGAGCGCTCGCTCTCGGTGTTAAACGCGCTCCTGACCTTCCATCCTGAGACTGCGCTGACAGGAGAGGATGATCTGATCGTCTTCCCGTCGAACCATCAGCTCAGTCGGCGGGCGCACGGCATGCCGGCGTCGACTCTGCGGCGTCATCTCGCTGTCCTGGTAGACGCGGGATTGATCGTTCGGCGCGACAGCCCAAATGGCAAGCGCTATGCGCGGAAGGACGACGCCGGCGAAATCGAGCTCGCCTTCGGCTTCGATCTGTCACCGCTCGTCGTGCGCTCGGAAGAGTTCGAGAACCTGGCGGCCGATATCGAAGCAGAAGCCCGCGCACTCAAACTGGTGCGTGAGCGGATCACCCTGTGCCGGCGCGACATCGCGAAGATGATTGCAACTGGCATTGAGGAGGGCGTCCCGACGCGAAGGGCAGGGCAGGGGCCTGCCGATTGGCAGGAGGTGCATGCTGCCTTCCGCGCAATGGTCGCTCAGATTCCGCGCACCGCGACGCGCCAGGAGCTTGAGCCGATCGCCGACGAGTTGTCGCAACTTGCGGACGACGTGCTCAATCTTCTGGAAGCGCACATCAAATCCAATAATCCGAGCGCCAATGAGTCCCATTCTGAGCGCCACATACAGAATTCAAATACCGATGCCTTAATTGATCTTGAACCTCGCCTTCAAGAAGGCAGGGCGGCGGGAGCTGAGCCCAAACCTCAACCATCGCGAGTCGCCGAGGGTTCGTATCCGTTGGGAATGGTCCTGAGTGCATGCCCGGACATCGTCGACTACGCGAAGGGTGGTATCTCGAGCTGGCGCGATTTCCTCGCCACCGCGGCCGTTGTGAGATCAATGCTGGGGATCAGCCCGAGCGCCTGGGAGGAGGCGCAAACCGTCCTGGGTGAAATGCAAGCGGCGGTCGTCGTCGCCTGCATCCTGCAGCGTGGCACGACGATCCGATCAGCTGGTGGCTACTTGCGCGGGCTGACGCGGAAAGCGGAGGTCGGAGAGTTTTCTCTTGGGCCGATCCTGATGTCGCAAATCAACTCCCAGCGCCACGAAAAGCGACGAGCGTGAGCGATGGGTGGGACCTAGCTGGATTGGCTTCCGGCCGTCGACGCCGATCGTGCGCCTTCGCTCGAGCACTGCGGTGTCCGTGGCCAAGTCTTTCTGTATCGCTCTTGCGCGCCGCTGACGAGGCCGATCCGCTCGACGGATACTGACCGTGGCCGGCTCGATCTATGGCCGAACGAGTGCGAAAGCAGTGTGGCGTCTGCCACCCGGGGCGCAGCGTGATCACCACATCGGGTGGCACGGCGCTTCGAGTCCGCTTTGGTCCAGTTTGGGTCACGCGCTCCGTCCGCACGTGCCAACCGCGCGCGTCCGGCCTCGCCGGCGCAAACCTCCGGAGCCATCGTCCGCGATGCTCCGGCCGGATCGTGCACGCTGTTGCCCTCATCGAAGATCGCAGCATCAATGCAGCAGACGCAGGATGTTCGCGGATGCCAAGTTCGTCGGCAGGTGATTGTCGACCTTGCCGGCGGCGGCAACTCCGACTCGCATCTGCTGCTCCCCCGGACCCTTTGCGCGGGGATATGCGGTCTTCAGCCGGCCTCGTCAGGACAATCGGATCTTGTCGCAAGTGCTCGTGACCGCACGATGTGATGTTGCCGACGGACCTGTCTTCATTCCGGCTGTTTTCGCGACGGGCAGCCCATCTGCGTCCTCGATTACGGCTGGTCTGATCGAAGGACGGGTCCCGCTGCGCGGGCCCTCGATCTTGTCCCCGCAACGCCCGTCCTCGACTTTCTTCCCCTGGCGCTGCGCGCCATTCCTCGCGAGACAAGAAAGTCGCTGCCGGCCGCCCTCCACTTCGTTTCGGCCCTTCAGGTGCGGGTCGATCGCCTCCGGTCTCACGACCGCCATCGAGGTCGCGATGGGCGCGGCCCGAGAAAACCAAGGGAATGAGACAATGGCGACAATCGGCACCTTCACCTCCACGGGCAATGGCTTCTCCGGGGCGATCAAGACCCTCAACCTCAACGTCAAGGCCAAGATGATCCGCGTCGAAAATCCCTCCGACAAGGGACCGCACTTCCGCATCTACTCCGGCAACGTCGAGCTGGGCGCCGCCTGGCAGAAGACCGCCAAGGACACCGAGCGCGACTACCTCTCCGTCAAGCTGGACGATCCGAGCTTCCCCGCTCCGATCTACGCCACCCTGACAGAGGTCGAGGGTGCGGAAGGCCTCCAACTGATCTGGTCCCGGCCGAACCGGGACTGAGCCTTCCCAAGAGGGCTCCGCCGCGAGGCGGGGCCTTCTTCCCTTCGAATGGAGAGAAGCTCATGACGGTCGACGTTATCGAGGAACTGCGCGCCGAGCTGCGCGACTGCCTATTCAGTCCCGCCGAGCGCAAGGCGCTCGAAGCGCAACTCGCCAAGCTGATCCGGCAACGCAACCAGCCAACCAAGTCCGCCGACGCATCCCCCGCCGATCAGCGGTTTTCCACCGCCGGGGCATAGCCCCGGCGTCGCTTTGTCCGCTCGAGCCGGTCAAACGCCGCGCCGGCTTTCGCGATGTCGTCGAAGGTTTGTATCATCGTCCGACCGCTCGTGCCGATCCGGCCCCAGTTGCGGACCACCGCCACGCCGCCGAACAGGGTTGGCTGCAAGGACAGCAGGTAGAACCGTCGCAAATTGCGGGCTGCGTCGACACGACGAAGATGGACAGGGTCCGGCGGAAGCTGAGGCACGCAGCGATTCTCCCGTCATCTGGAATCTGTGTCCAATTGGATTGTTAAATCGAACAAGGGCGATCGATTCATTTTCCTGATAGGCGATTGCAGATGCACGCGCGATCCCTCGATGGGGGCAGTTGTAGCGGCGCCGACGAAGAGCATGAGCCATTTGGCGTGCCGGCCCGGCCAGATTCAGCTCCCATTCTGGCCCGTTCTCTGGCATTTTCCGTACGATCAGAGGACGCCATGCCGAGCCGGATTCCACTCGACCCGAAACTGCCCAAGGCCTTTGACGCGACGCCGAACGAAGCGCGGAGCAAGACACAGCTCGATCAATGGTGGGATCGTCCCTACGGCCTCACTCGTCCGGATGGTCGCATCGAGGTTCGGTGCCTGAACGGCGGAGCATGGGACCGCTCGACCCATCTCGGCATTGCGGATGACTACGATGCTGCCTGCGCATTGGCCGAAGCCAAGCAGGCCGAATGGCTGCGATTCCGCGAGCAGCCCTGTACTTGTCTTGACGAAGGCCGGGTGACGGTGGTCCGACAGCCGCAGCGGCCCGACGAGGAGATGCTGGAGCTCGCTTCGTTCTCGACGGCGGAGGCCGCGACTGAGTACCTGCGCGCCAATTTCCCGGAACATCTTCCTCGCGATAACCGCTCCGAGGGCATGGGGCGAGCCCCTTCGGGGACGGCTCTACTCGCGCCGCCAACGGCGGCGCTCCCGGAGCCCGCACGCGGTCTCCGCGCATGCGCGTGACGATCCTCTCGCAGGCCCGTTGGACACATCTTTCGATCGTCAATCAAGTCCCTGAGCCTTGTTTCCGGTAGAACCTGTTTTCATCGACGCACGCCTGCATGTCGGCGCGTCGGAACCAGATAGCGCGGCCGCATCGCAGCGGCGGATTTCCGGCCGTGAAGATAATCTGTTCGTCGGTTCTCATGTGCAGCACTTCATGCGGCATGATCAGCGGGCGGCGGGCGAGTTGCTTCGATCGTGTCCGCGACGAAGCCGACATTTGCGAGAAATGGCTGAGCTGATCGACCTCCACGGTCGGGTCGCCGCAGCGCTTCGAGATATAGTTCGCTGTCTCGGGATCGTTGATCGCCGAGAACGAGATCCAGGACGCCGCTTTCGAACCATTTGCTCGTCGCATCGCGGCCGCCATAGGTTTCGCGCATCTTGTCGATCAACTGGTAGAGCATCAGCAGGTTGATGCCGTATTTGCGCCCGAGGGTGCCGCGCGGTTCTTGCCGTCGTCCAGGTTTGGTGGACGTCGGCTCCGTCTCGTCTTCCCACACTATACGAGATTGCGAGGTGGCACTGGCTCAGAACGTGTTGGTTTGAACCAACACGGCTACGGGCACACGCATTTGGTTTTCGTTGTCTTGCTTCAACTCCGGTGTGCGCCTGTCCAATCGATGCGAACTCATTTCGACTGAGCGCCTCGTTCCTATGTGGCTCGGCCCACCTGACTCTTCTGGCAGGGGATTTTGTGCCTGGCTTTCAGGATCCTGCCGCGTGGTGTTCGCAGTGGGCGTTGGTTCAAACCAACACTCGGGATGAAGAGGCCGGTCAAATCAGGACCGAGCCGGTAGGCGAAGCGCGGTCTGGAGGAACATGGATGAAACGGGCGCAGATGGTTGCACCAAGGTCGACCCGGTGAACACGATCGTCATCAACAACCAAAAGGGCGGCGTCGGGAAGACGACGCTTGCCGTGCATCTGGCCTGGTTCATGGCGGAAGCGGGCCGCCGGGTTCTGATGATCGATGTTGATGCGCAGGGCAACGCGACCGACACGCTCAAGCAGCATACAGGGTCGATTTCGGCGGCTGACCTCTTCAAGCCAGCGACCCGGTTTGTCGCTGGGGAAAACAACGGCATCACACTGGCGCCGGCCGACAGCTCGTTGACGGATATCGATCGCGGCAATGCTGCAGCTGTCATGACCCTGCAGCAGAACCTCGCCGATGCCGCCGGCCGGTTCGATGTCTGCGTGATCGACACCCCGCCATCGCTTGGCCTTCGCAGTGTCGCCTGCCTGGTCGCCGCCTCGCACGTTCTGGCGCCGATTTACCTGGAAGATTACTCCGTCAAAGGCGTCAAAGCCCTGATGCAGACCGTGATCGGTGTCCAACGACGCTACGGTCGTCAGGACACGCGATTCCTCGGCCTCCTGCCGTCGAATTTCAACACCAAGTCGCCGCGTCAACGAACGCACCTAGAGCAGTTGTTGCGCGAAGCGGGCAAGTATGTGTTTCCAGGCCAGATTGTTGCACGAGATGGTTATGCCGAAGCCGTCGCAGAGCGGGTGCCGGTGTGGAGCTTGAAGCGTCGCTCGGCGCAGGAAGCGGGTCGGGAAATCCGGTCGGTTCTCGCCAAAATCGTGGAACGGCTCGATCAGGAGACGACGAATGACGCTTGATCTCAGCTTCAAAGAGCTCGTCGACGTCGCGGCAAACCCGGGCACAGCAAGCGGGAGTCCGCTCCTGGTCGCGATTGACTGTATCGACGAAGACCCTGATCAACCACGCCGCACCTTCAGCGAACAGGACTTGGAGGAGCTCTCCCAATCGATTGCCGAACATGGCGTACTGCAACCCATCGTGCTTCGCCGTTCTGGTGAAGATGGACGCTATGTCATCGCCATGGGCGCGCGCCGGTACCGCGCCGCGAAGCGCGCCGGGCTGCGTGAAATTCCCGCCTTCGTTCAAGACGTCGCTTTACCCGACCGATACGCTCAGATGATCGAGAATATCCAGCGCGATGATTTGCGCGCGCCCGAGATCGCGAAGTTCATCGCAGACCGATTGGACGCCGGCGATACCCAGGCGGAGATCTCGCGCAAGCTCGGCAAGCCAAAAGACTGGGTGTCGCGTTACGCCTCGGTTCAAGCCATGCCGGACTTCCTTCGGGCGCGGCTTGAGGGCAGTTCGATCCGTGCTCTTTATGAACTCTACCAGGCTTGGCGGACGCATCCTGACGAGATCGAACGGCTATGTGCGACGCAGGACAGCTTTACGGACGCGCAGGCTCGGCAGCTGGCCCGGGACGTGCGCGCGCAAGCCGGCGGCGCCATTCCCCGGAATGACTTGCCTGCCGGACGACCTCGATCCGAAAACTCCGATCTCCTCCCGGAAGCAGTGCTACCGCGCAACGGTTTGAACGACCGCGAAGCGGCAACTGAGGATCAGTCGCCAAAAACCCGCGTCGTTTCACAATCGAGGTCGGCAGCATCGCTGGCAATCAGGGTTCGGTACCAGAACAGGCTCGGTCAGCTTGTTGTCGATCGGCTCGCGGCGCAAGGCTCCCGTCACGCTGTGGTGTTGGTCGACGGCGCGGACCACGAAGAAGAAGTTCCAGCATCGGCCCTCACCATCGAGGAGATCCTGTCGAGATGAACTCGTTCGACACTTTCGCTGCCGCGGCGGTCGACTATCTGTGTGCGCCGGCGGAGCGACTTTCCCATCCGAAGGATGGCGCGTCAGCGCAGCGGCCGAAGGCCGAACGCGCTCCCCACAGCGCCGTAGAGAGGCCGCAGGCTGCTGGAAAGTCGCGGTCCACAGTGGCAGTGTCAGTTAGTGCCTTCGTTTCCTCGCTTGCCGGCGGATCGGTCTTCGCGATGCCTACCACGCCAAGCGACCGCCGCCAGCAGAGTTCGGCACTGAGGGCAGGGGCCCTCGATCGCTTTACCCTGGCGAGCGCTGAATGCGGAGAGTGTTGGTTTGAACCAACATCAAAAGACGAGTTTTTTTGTTTTCTAGTGCAGGATAGGCTTCGCGCCAGCGATGTATTACATCGCGATTGGGATTGGAGTGCATGGCTCTAATCTCGCTTCGCGTCTCCGACGAAGTCGCAGCGGAGTTCTCAGCTTTTGCAGCTACCCAAGGCGGTAAGTCCACGCTGCTGCGCCGTCTCATTGCTGATGCGCTAGCTGCGCCAGCCCCGCGTATCTTGGCGATGCCGGTCGGACGGCCGGAGAAGGTGACGGTGCGGTTTCGCGAGAGCGAGATGCGGCAGCTCGCGGAAGTCTCGCATCAGCGAGGCATGACACGAACCGGCTGGATTGTTGCGCTGGTGCGCTCACGATTGGCATCGCCCGTGCAGCATTCGCCGGACGAGCATGAGGCGCTCCGTGCGATCGTGCGCGAGCTCAACCGGATCGGCGGCAACATCAACCAAATGGCGCGGGCGGCAAACACCAGTGTGCTGCAGGGCAGGACGGTTGAGCCGGATTTGTCGGTAATTCAAGAAGCCAAGTTGGTCATTGAAAGAGAGCTCGCGCAATTGCGCAATGCGTTGAGTGGCAACGCGGATTATTGGGATGGGCAGCGATGAACCGGCGCCAATCGTCACGGCCGGCCGGCCTGGCCTCCGAGCTCCCGCCGATCTCGTATGTCTGGGAAACGCCCAATCGGCGCCCTCGGCGGGCCGAGTGGGATGTCCCCGATCCAGCTGCTCCCGGCCGCCTCACGCCGGCGATGCGCGCAAAGCTCGAACGCATCGTGCGCCGAGCACCAGAAGTGATGTTCAAGATCACCGGTCGCACCAAGAGCGTGGCGCACCTCAAGTCGCACTTGGCATACATCACGCGGAACGGCGAAATCGATGGGGAGACAGAGCAGGGCGCAACGCTGGCGGGTCGTTCCGGATTGAAGGATCTGCAGCAACGCTGGGAGGATGACGCTGGTCTCGATAACAAGCGCCGCCGCGACGGGTCGCTTTCGGTCAACATCATTCTGTCAATGCCGGCCGGTACCGATGCCGTCGCGGTCAAGGATTCAGCCCGGGCATTTGCCATCGAGACGTTTGGCTACAATCATGACTATGTCTTCGTCCAGCACCTCGACGACAAGCATCCCCACGTGCACTTGACCGTTCGGTCGCTGGGCCATGACGGCAAGCGTCTCAACCCGCGCAAGGCAGATCTTCAGGCCTGGCGCGAGCGGTTTGCCGGCGAACTCCGGCTTCGCGGGATCGCGGCGGAGGCAACGCCACGGCGGACCCGCGGACGGGTCCGAAAGGCCGATCGCGGGGCGGTGCTCGCTTTGCGTAAGCGAAAGATCACGCCCGATGTCGATCGGCTCGCCCGTAAGGAGGTGCTTTCGGAGGTGAGGGGCGGCAGGGCTGCCAAACATCCTTGGGACGAACAGATTAAGGGACGTCAGGATGCGATCCGGCGGCGATATCTCGACTATGCCGCTGAGCTACAGCGCTCTGGAGTTGCGGCAGATCACGTGCTAGCGCGCCAGATCCGGCAATTCGTCAAGGACATGCCCACTGTTGAAACTCGCCGGCATGCGCTGAAGAACGAGCTTTCGGAGCTTACCAATACCCGGCGCCGCGGCGGAGAGCAGGGCGTCGATGCCGAGTTGCGCGGTCACAAGCGAGACGATGAGCGGACGAGGTAAGGCGCCCGCGCGTTCTGCCCACCGTTTCATCGGTTGGCAGAGACGTGCACTGGCGGCTTGTCATCTTACTCGAGCGCGCGACCAGCATTGGGGCCGTCAAGGGGAAGACACCCCCCCCAACGGAGCGGTTGCCCTGAGGCGCCTAGGTCCTTGAAAGCTGCTGATAGACCGTGCATTCTCCGAATCGGCCGTCTCGCCTGACCTGCCACAGGGTCAAAGTGGGCACTATTTCGAATCTTTGGATCGACCGTCATATCCAGGTCGGTGCGTAATCTGTGGACATCGGCCGCCGATATGAACAGGTGGATCCTTTGACCGCTATCCCTTTGATTGAATCTGCCCTCACGTCCGTGAAGCGTGCGGTTAGGCAGGGCTATCCGAACTACAAATCATCCCATCTGACCGAGGCGATCGCAGCCGCATGCGGCTTTGCAAGTCATGCAGCGCTGCGAGCCCGCATGTTGGAGCGTGCACCGGCGCATCCGGACTTTGCATTGCTCGAGGAATTGCCGTTCCTGAGCCGGCTCGCGGCGATGACGGGTGTTCCGACATCGGACGAAGACCTCCGCGGATTCTCCTTCGATCGCCTCAATTACGAGGGTGCGGACGTGATTCCGACCGCATCCAAGGGGGCCACCAAGGTGAAATACGACGGGTCCCGCCGGCGGCGGGCCTGGCGCAACGTGATGGTCGCCGGGATCAATGCTGGCATCGACCAGGGATTGTTTACGCCGCGTGCAGGAGAAAACAGCTGGCCGGTGCCGGATCCGAGGTACGGCGACGATGGTCGAACGTACCGATTCATGATCGAGAATATTCCGGCGATTGCCAGCGTTCACGACGCGGGTTGGGACGAGCTGTCAATCCACGTTGCTCTGTGGCCTGCGATCGACGGCGAACGCTGGGTCCGAACGGCGAATGGCGGTTTCCTGGCGGGTGAGGTGTTTGCATCCGGATGGCTTGAGCGCCGTAACGGGGCGTGGCTCCAGGTGGGAGATCACCCCGAGTTTGGTTGTCGGAAGCAGCGCCTGGGCCTGATCGCCGCGCTGGATATTCGGCCCAAGGGTTATGCGGATCGCGGCAGCTTTAGGCTTTGATTACGAACGAGGTGCGGGCGGCACGACAGTGCCAAAAAGGAGACGCTTCGCTCTACGCCCTTGCGTGCTGCGCGCGCCGACTGCGGGACGCCCTGCGATGGCGGCTCTCGGGATCAGACTGATGATGCCAGCGAAAAGTGAGTTTGCTCGGTGGCGATGATGAACGCTCCGCGCTGGTATCATACCGGCATCGCCGACCCAACCGCGCCACAAACAAGTCCGGCCATCCTCTCATCGGGATCGAGTCGCGCCGCGTCCTGGCTATCCTTCGATGCTCGAAAACACGCATATCACCGCCCGCACGGAGAGCGACATAGTAGTCGCCGGGCGGGAGCTGTGTGCTACCGGTGTCGAGGACCAAACGGCTGTCGTGGATGGATGATCGCCATCAAGTCCAAACTTTTCTTCTCCTGGCGGGAGGACACTCCCGCGGAAGGGGAGTGGGACAAAGCAAAACCCTTCGTTCTGACATATTGTCAAAATACGAGAGACAAATCGTCAAAACGGATTTTACATAATGACAAGTATTGAGCTGACTGAAATTTTGACATTTCTGGGCCTCGACTTGGCCGAGGCTGCGCAACTGTTGGGAGTTTCGACGCGAACGCTTCGACGATGGATGGAAGGCGAGGAAATTCCCGGTCCGGCCCAAGCCGCTCTTCGTGCCTGGCACCAACTCCACGCGCGGCACTTGGCTTGGAAGCCGGACGCCATTTCCATATTCGAGAACGACCAAGCTCAGCTCGAGCGTGCGCGACTTCATGCGCGAGAGGTGAGCGGGCTGATCAAAGCGGTCGAAGCTCGCGGCGGGCCACAAAATCCATGGTCGGTCAGTATCGCTAAAGGAGTTGCGACGTTCGGTCCTTTTGAGATCGGGTTTTACAACCTGCAAAACGGAAGCTTCTCTCTCAGCGGGTACCGCCGCAAAGACAGCTCGCCGGACCTCGTGCGGGACAGGCCGTACCTTGAAGATGCCGCGTACAGCATCAGCATGGCTTTTTCAAAGGCCGGCGAAAGCGAAATTGCGCTGGGCAATGTCGCGGAGTACGTCCGAAAACATTCGATCGCGTTTGTTGTAGATGGCCCGCAGCGGCTGTCGCCTGTGGACTCCAAACGCCGCCAGCGGGACATCGAATTGCTCACCGGCAAAATCGATGAACTGGCGAAGCTTGCCGCCAAGGGCAGCGCCAACCACCTTCAATTTGAGGAATTACTGCATCAACTCCACGAACTCGGGTTCTTCCCGACTATCGATCTGGTTTCAGCAGTAGCTAAGGCTATGGTCTAAAATATGAAGAATTCAGTGAGCGTTCCAGATCTTGGCGCGCGAGGTGAGAATGTGTTCATCGGTTGGTGTGAACCGGAAGGGTTTCGTGCCCAGAAATCACAGGCAGACCGTCTCGGCTGGGACTACCTCCTTGAAGGCGAGCCTTTGCGGATGAAAGAGCATCCGCTTGATTCCCAGAACGACCTTCCGAAATTCTTGATCCAAGTGAAAGCGACAGAAGGCTCTCAGCCGCCGAGGATCAAGCTGTCGGCGCTCAAGCATCTCGTTGATGCTGACCTGCCGGCGGCGATCGTCGTCATGTTTTTCGTCAAAGACGGGCGGACGTCGATTCGCACTCTCCTCGTCCCGGTCGATCAAAAAATGATCTACGACACCCTCAAGCGGGTTCGCAGCGAGGAAGCCAAAGGAAAGCGGAACATTCACAGAATCACGATTCTTGTGCCACTCGATCGTGCGATGGAATTGTCTCCAGCAGGAGAAGGGCTGGCAAAGGCCTTAGACGGAATGCTCGGAGGGACAACTGCCGATTATATTGCAGGGAAGGTCGACTACCGCAAGACTTGCTGTTTCGACAACAGATCCATTGTCGGTCGATTTTTCGTTCCAGGAGAAAATGCGGGCGAAAAGATCGGTCAGCTGTTTTTGGGCGGCCCTCGCACGCTCAAGGTGACGGACCTGACGATTGAGCGACGCCGGTTCGGAATCCCGCTCGACAATGATCGCGATCAGTTTCGGGAAGCGGTGCTGGAGCTAAACGTATCGTCCTCGATGTCAACCACGGTTGAACTTTCTTCGGAAGCAGGCGAGTGGACCTCGGTCGAGCTCGAGATGTTCGTCACTCCGATATTCGATGGAAAGCTCGGGCCGGTGCGGCTTGCAAACAACTTCCTTGAATTTTTGATCGACTTTCCGAAGGCGGAGGCGAACCTAACGCTCAACTATGACGGTGAACGAACCGTCGACCTGGAAGAGGCGGTCGCCATCATCGAGATTGGCGTCATACTGGCCAGGCCGCAGAAATCGATAACGCTCCGGTTCAAGGGAAAAGAGCTCAAATTGGAAATGGCACCAGGCGAAGGGCCATTTGCGCATTGGATTCCGGCCGCGCCAGTTCTTCGTAGGATTGTATCGGCGATGGCTCGGGCAGGTCGACAGACAGCGCGCCGCTTTAAATTTGCCGACTTCGTCGACTGGGTTGATACTCACATCGAATTTCTTGCCGTAGCATCAACGCCAGGCGTCAATATCATCTTCAACCACTGGCCTGACGAAATTCAACTGACTTCTGACGATGCTTTGTTGACGCCTTTTTCGCTCGAATGTTTTGGGTCGCGCTATACGGCGCTCATCGAACTTCCGATTGTATCATCGAGCCGCTCGGACGGAGGTCACGCTCATCGGTGGTCGGCCCCATGTTGTATCAGAGGTGGTGCGGGCATTGAATGCCGATACGTCTGACTTTGTCGAGAGCGCAGTTGAACGATCGAATAAGGATCGGGGGGGCGAAAGGACCGGCCTTTCTCGCGGAAGGGTTCTCTAACTGATGGGCGTTGTGACGATAGCATCAATCCAAGACCAAACTTGCGACCTTCGCGCGCGACCTTTTCGAACGTCTCGCGACAGAGCTGGGTTGGGTTTTCTGCCGGCCCATCTTCGTTGTGTGCTTCCTCTAGAACCAAGGTCGTGGGCAGAGGATTGCCATCAGGATGAAGCCGTCGGTAGCGCTGCAATGCCTCAAACGTCAGTCGTCCCAGAACCGCAACGACTACGTGGACTATTTCTGAAGGCACCAACGAAAGGTCAACGATTGCGACCTGTCCGTTGGACGAGGCGTTGCTGCCCACGAACGCGTCAAGCCAGGCATCGAAGGTGATCGCCGGGTCACTTCCAATCACTTGACCAAGTCTCGGGTCCGACATCATGCCGCGGATGCGCATGCCGAGCGTGCTGATGAACCCTGCCAACGCACCTCCCTCCGTCGCCGCTATCCTCTCAAGGTGCTCCGGCAGCATGTGTACGTCGAATGGTATCGGCGCATCTTCCGTGAGATGCGCGATGGCGAAAGCATCCTCTACCAGGTCTACGAAGCTCTGCAGTGCACTCCGCACCGCTTCCATGTCCTGTACTGAGAAGGAGTTGAACCAGTCTCCTGACCGACGGGAGTCAGCGATAGTTTCGATGATGCTGCTTATCTCTTCCAGAGCTGTCTGGTGTTCGCCATCAACGGATTCCGCCATATTGCTGCAGTCTGATGCAATGTTGTCTAGCAGTTCGCCGCAGCGCCGCCGATTGCTTGCGCTGCCAGCGTAGGTCGCGGCACCCTCGGCCAACATAGCGTCGATCATGATGCGATAGGAATACAAATGCCGCCTGACGATAGTTTGGCGCGGCGTCCCCGCCAGCTGCCCGTTCTTTAGTTCACGAAGCGCTTGGAGCAGCAGGGGCCGCTGCGCTCCGGGCCGTGCGAACGATACCGCGGTCCACTCGTGACCGTTCCAGAGCCAGGCCGGCAGACGGAGCGCGCGTTCACCCCTGTTGAGGTCGATGGGCGGGACACGAAACAGGCGGATATTTTCGCCCTTGTCTGCAAACGCTTTGGCGTATTCCCCATTGGGATCAAGAATAATAAACCGCGCATTCGGCTGTGCTGCGCCATTCTCAAGAGCGGCCTGCGCCGCATCGAGTGACCAGCGGATCAGCCCAGCGACAGAGCAGGATTTTCCACTGCCAGTGTTGCCGAGTACGGCGACGTGCCGCCCGAAGATCTTGTCGGGGTCGACCATAATTGAGGTATCTGCAGCTAACGGTGACGAGCCGATGCGAACGCGGCGGTCTTTGTCCTTTGCTCCGACGATCGCTGTGATTTGTTCCGGCGTTGGAATCAGTATCTGATCGCCCACCGAAGGGAACGCAACGATTCCTCGGCTCAATTCGAACATGCTGGTTCCCTCCCGTCGGTTTCGAGCGACAGACAGGGTGCCGATCGGAGTGAGCGACATCTTCCGCAGAGGGAACGGCAGATCGATCAGGGCGAAATCCTTTAGCCCGGACCGTTTGGGGTACGGCGATCGTTCAATCCCAATCCACGTGACGTAGGCGACGGTAGCACCAGCCTCATTCGGTGTCAGCACGTAACTATTGAGCCTTGGGAAGCTCATCGGGTGCCGGTGTTAAGCGCAGTAGCCTTTGGCGCATCGAGATCGAGCAGCACACGGATCTCATCCGAGGAGATCGACTCGACCGTGCCGATGACCAGTTCAGCGAGCCGTTCGATCGGAGAGCTCACGTTCCGGCTCCAGAGTCCGCTGGCGGCTGACTCGGTTCGGCCGGCATCAGGCCCGCAGCCGCATCTGCGAAAGCGCGGTTTTTCAGCAAGTCAGACATACGCCCGGTGATGTAATCGAGCGCCGGCTTTGGCAGATAATCGTCGACGAGGTGCTGGAGGCTTCCGAAATGGTTCCCGGCGAGGAGGCTGACTTGTGCAGGACGGGTTTGATTGAGAAATCCCTTGATGCGATCGTCTAGTTCAAAGGCGATGATCACGAGGTGTGCGGAGGGGACCGACAGCATATCGAGCAGAACACGATTGATGTGGTCATCACCGAACCCGTAGCCGTAGGTCACCACCACGGAGTTGGGTCTGCAGGTGGCCGAGGGGAAATCACGGAATAACTCCGCATAAGGATATTGGGTGGTCTCCACGTCCTTAGCCGGATTAGGATAGATCATCACGGTATCAACTGGAGAATCTGGTAAGCTCGGATGATCGTCGTCGGCACCAAATGGTGTCTCTGACCGATAGATCCGATGCGCGGTGGGGTCGAAGCGCCAGTCAAGGCTGCCATGAAGCTTGGTCAGACGGACCACACCTTCCATAAAGCGCGGCTCACCGCGGATCCCGGGTGGGTTGTAATGATAATCGAGCTCGATCCGGGTGTTGCGAAACAGTGGACGCAAGCTCCCCACGAAGCGATCGATGATCCGTAGCCCCGCTTGATCGCAGCCACGTTCGATCAACCGGTCGTAGTTGGTAGTGAAGATATGCAAGCGCTCGCGTGAAGCGGCGCGACTCGCGAAGCTGAGCAGAAATGACTGCACCGTCGCCAGTGCTGATGCACTGTTTGCTTCGAAAATACCTCGCTCGGTAGCAAGCAGTGAGGATAGGAATGTCTCGATTGCGGAGTTAATGTCGTCGCGAACACCCTTCGCCGACCCCTTATCGACGATGTCCAAACCATCGAGCACAGCAATGGCGCTACGCAACTGATCTTCGATGTTTGCTTGACCGCGACCCATCTTTTTGGCGCTTGCGGTCGCGTGATCGAGGATTGCCTTGGCATATTTCGACTTCCCTGTCGCAATTGCCATACCCGTCGCCTTGACACCGGCAGTGAAGCCCACAGCAATGGTAAAGCCGCTGCCAAGCAAGAGGTTCAGATGCTCAGCTTGGAATACCGCCGAGAGCCACGGCTCGATCTTTCGCCGGTGTAGCGCGATGAACCGATCAAGTTCGTCTGCGCTTTCTGGGATGCTATCGAAGGTCTCGCTCGATGCACCAACCCGATAACCGTGCGCCTTCCATTCCATGTATCCTCATGACGAGTTGCAGGACCTGACTGAGTCCTCCCGCTAGTAAGTCTTAAGCAACATAATCAGGGGTTGCAAGGCGGGCAGGTAGGTAAAAGCGCGAAGCGGCGACAGGGATGAAGGGCATGGAGATTAGATTCCTCGACTAATCGGTTGTTGAATCGGTGAGGAGACGAGATCTGACGAGAGTGCCGGTATCCTGGCTTCCTCACGCCTCCAGCTTCGGTCGAGCCCGTCCGCCGGCTCTGGTGGAGGCGGCGGACTGCGAGATATTGCCGACCCGAGCTCGCCATCAGCTTCCGCCATCATCCCACCTTTCGTTCAGGTGCGGCGTGGCTCTCAAGCAGCGGCATATCCAGGCTCGGGATCTCTGGCATGGCCTTGCCCACGATCGCTTGCAAATCACCCACCATGCCTACGGTCGACTCCACCACCGCGAGCATCTGAGTTTCGCGCTTGGCCCATTGCCGGCCCATGAACTTGCGCTCCTTGTCTAGGTGTTTAGTCCCAGACTTTGATGGTGCATCCTTGTCGCACGATTCGAAGGAAGCGCTATGGGACAGATTTTACACGGCTGCGCCACCACGACGGAGGCAGTCCGTCGAGCAATACAAAATAGTCAAGAGAGCCTGAGAGGTCTCGCCAAGCGCTACGGGATCAACCAGAAGACTGTCGCGAAGTGGAAGCAGCGCGAGACTGTCACCGATCGTTCGACTGGCCCCAAGGAAGCCAAGTCGACTGTGCTTTCCATCGAGGAGGAGGCGATCATCGTTGCTTTCCGGCAGCATACGCTGCTGCCACTCGACGATTGCCTCTATGCGCTGCAGCCGACCATCCCGCATCTGACGCGGTCATCCCTGCATCGCTGCCTCCAGCGTCACGGCATCAGCCGATTGCCGGAAGTCGGGGGTGGCAAGCCCTCGAAGAAGAAGTTCAAGGCTTATCCGATCGGCTACTTCCACATCGACATCGCCGAGCTCCGGACCGCCAAAGGCAAGCTCTACCTCTACGTCGCAATCGATCGCACCAGCAAGTTCGCGTTCGTGCAACTGGCCAGGAAGACCGGAAGGACCTCGGCCGCCGCTTCCTGAAGCTGGCTCTTCCACTGCGTGATCTGGTTCGGGTGCACGTCGAAATGCTCAGCCAGCTGGGCCAGCGTCATCTCGCCCTTGATCGCGGCCAGCGCCACCTTGGCTTTGAATGCCGGTGCGTGGTGCCGGCGGACTCGTCGGCTCATCGTCTCTCCTGATTCGCGGGTCAATCTTGCCCGCCGTCAGGCAGAAAATCCACTTATCGCCGTGTCCAGATTTCCGGAGCCAGCTCTCAGGATCACTGCGAACTTACGTGCCAGGGCGACTTTTGCGCGCTTCAAACCTCGGCGCTTGGCGACGTCCAACCTATTTCCCCATAAGCAATCGCTATTTGTCCGGGACAGAGGCGAGCGTTATTCTCATGTAACGCACCGATGAATTATCCAATCGAGGAGAGTTATTGTGGATGGCGGCTTTTTTCCGAACACCGGAGCTTGGAACAGCTGGTACCATGAGCAGATAGCGCAGCAGTCGGAGAACGCGCCTGCTGACCAGCCGGGTGTTGAGGAGCAGCCAGGCGGGTTGCAGCTCAGTGCCTCTGATGAGCCCGACACCAGCCCCGAACAGGCGCGCGGGGTGCGGCCCGTTGATGCCGCGTCGATGCGGCAAACGTTGCAGTCTGGCCAGTTTACCAGTGGACGCCACAGTGTCGATTTTCCCGGAGCTTCAATCGGCTATCCAGCCGGCGTGCCGCAATCCAGTCTTCGAGCCGCAGGGTTTGCTAGCATGCGGTACACCGCCCCCAGCGAGAACGCTTCGGTCCCGAAGGGCCGGCATTCATTGCTGTCGCGCGCTGGCTCAAAGCTCAAGTCAGCACTTCGCTCGATCGGAGGAGGTGGCCGAAAGAAAACTTCTGGTCCCTCGAACGAGCAAAGGGCCGTTTGGAGCAAGAGCAATGCCTCGGCGGACCTCAACAGCGAGGACGCGGAGCTCATCGAATGGTATAAAGACGAGCTTACTCGCGACGGGGCGTGGCATAGGGCGATGCAGCTTGCAAGTGCGCGTCGACGTCTCTCTCTCGCCTTGGCTGAAAAAGGTCAGCCGCCATTCGCCGGTCGGCTCGACGACTCGGCCTTAAATAAGGAAGCAAAGGCAGTTCATGCGGAGGCGCTCACCGCACTGAATGGCCTCCGCAAATTGAAGGGAGTTGCACCGGGGGTGGAGCGCGGCGTCCATGGCGCGGACGCGGAGCTCATCGAATGGTGTAAAGACCAGCTCATTCGCGAGGGGGTGTCTGCCGAGACGGCGAGAGTGTATACAACCGCGCTTCGACGTCTCGCTCGCGCGTTGGCTGAAAAAGGTCAGCCGCCATTCGCCGGTCGGCTCGACGACCCGGCGTTAGACGCGGAAGCGCGGGCATTTCGTGGCAGCGTGGTGCTCGCCGCACTGAATGAGCTCCGCAAATTGAAGGGATTTGCTGACCTCTATAACAAAGACGAAGTTCTCATTCAGCGCTTCCAGAAGGTCTTCGCAGATCGCCTCAGCCAGGGCACCCTATCTAGGTATTCACAACATCTTCGCTCTTTCTCTCGTTGGTGCTTTGCTAACAATCGAGGAGCAATTGCTGATCGGCTCAACGAAAGGTCCTTGTTCGACGACGCCGATGCGCCGCCTCACCCGCGACAGGTCAAATCAGCGTTGAGGGCGCTCCAAAGAGTACAAGATCAATTGCTAGTGCAGCAGCAATCTGTCGACTTGCCTCCCAGGTTTACGTCGCAGAGGCCGTCCGACGCTATCTCGCCGATCGATCTGTCGTCCTCAGGGGAGGAGCCGCAGGTTGATATTTCGCGCCGGGGACCCAGCGGATTATCGCTTGGCGGAGAGGAGTGGCTTGGGGACGAGCATATCTTGGCGGATTTCACTCTCCTGCAGCAGCAGCTGGAGAGGGACAATCCGTTTCTCGCTGGCCTGACGCGGTTCGTGGATCCGCTCATTGCCCAACAGTTGCGCGAGGGTGCCGATGACGACATGCGAAGCGCACTCCAGCACGTCCTTTCTGGTCGCTATGGTAGCGATACAGCCGACTTCCTGTTCTTGCCCGTGAACGATGCTAGCGGTACGAACCGCGGCAGCCATTGGTCGCTGCTGCTCGTTGACCGCCGCGATCGCAAACGGCCGGTGGCCTATCACTACGACTCCTT
>NZ_FMAE01000008.1 GCF_900094575.1 Bradyrhizobium yuanmingense
GACTTCGCCCTGGGAGGGCTTTTCCTTGGCAGTGTCGGGAATGATGATGCCGCCAGCGGTCTTCTCTTCGGCGTCGATGCGCTTGACCACGACGCGGTCGTGAAGCGGACGGAATTTCATGCAGTCCTCCTAAGCAATTGCTCGGGTTGAGGTTTTGAGATTGTTAGCAATCGTTGCCCGTGAGTGCTAGCACGAGCGAGCCTGAAATAGGACAGGAATTTTCCGGGAGCAAGGGTTTGTAGCAGAAAAAATAGCAGCCGAAAGCGCGGACTGCCAGAAACCCTTTGCCATCGTTAACCAGGGTGGGAGGCCTCTTCGAGGCCCCTTGGGCGACCGTATTAGCACGGAGTCGTCTCTGCTGCTAAAGCATTGAATTTCAACAGCTTGTTAAACTTTTGGGCTTGAGATGAGTTGTCAGTTTGCGTCACATTTCTCGTCTGTGAGCGCATCGTTTCCGGGTGGCTCCCCGGGGCACGGACAAGCCACTCGCCGAATGCGCTCCTGCAAAGGAGGTTTGGCATGGGACTGCGCGTTGGGGGCGTTTCCGAGGAATTCCGGAAACAGATGCTGGGCTACGGGCTGACGACGGCACAAATTCTCTATCGGATGCCGGATCATCCCTCGCTGCTCCAGACCTATGTCTGGCAGAACTACGACATGTTTCCGAAATTCCCCGCGCTGACCGATTTCCTGGCGTTCTGGCAGGAGAAGCTCGACGGCCCCCTCCATTCGGTCACGGTGGCGCATTGCAAGCTGATCAAGCCCGCCGAGCTCCGCGCCGTGGACGGCGTGTTTCGGTTGCATTGAGGCCGCGTAGGGTGGATTAGCCAGCGGCGGCGCGAAGCGCTGTCGCTGGTGTAATCCACCTCGTTTCTCTCCGCGTGTCGAAATAGACGTGGTGGATTGCGCCTTCGGCTAATCCACCCTACGAGATCACGCAATCAGACAGTGCTGTTGCAATAGCGCGTCCACATCGCGCGATAGGCCTCATCGACCGCTTGCGCATATGAGACGGGGTTGCCCGCGGCCGCGGCGTTGATCGTTGCGGGCAGTTCGCGGCGCAACTTGTCGAGCTCGCCGATCTCAGCCGCGCGGCTGGCCGCGATCTCGACATAGGCCTCCTCGCTGTCGGCGACCCAGTCCGGCAGGCCAAGCGCGGTGAGGATGGCGCCGGCAGCGCGGCCGGGCAGGCTGTTGCCGAGCTTCGCCACCACGGGCACGCCCATCTGCAGAGCTTCCCATGTGCTGACGCCGCCGTTCTGCGGGAACGGATCGAGGGCAATATCGATACGATTGAACGATGCCAGATGCTCGTCCCGCAAGGTGGCTCCGAGCAGATCGACGCGTTCGGCCGGCAGTCGGCACGCCGCCAATCGCGCCAGCAGCTTGTCGCGGACCAGTTGGTCGTCGAGCGCAACGTCCTTGATCAGGAGGCGCGAGCCCGGCACCCGCTCGAGAATCCTGGACCAGACTGCCGCTGCCCCATCCGAGATCTTGCTGATGCGGTTGAAGACGCCGAACGTGACGAAGCCGTTCGCGAGCGCCGGCGTCTTGCCCTGCGCAATCCCGGCCGGCAGCGGCGCCAGCGTCACAAAGCACGGCAGGTCGACCACCGTCTCTGCAAACAGATGCCGAACGTCGTGCGGAATCCCGACCGGATCCGAGAACAAATAGTCGATCGTCGGCAGCCCGGTGCCGGTGCCGTGGCCCCAGCCGTGCGCCTGGATCGGCGCCGGTTTGCGCGCAAATACGCCGAGGCGGTTTCCTCGGGTGTGGCTGGACAGGTCGATCAGAATATCGATGCGATCGTCGCGAATCTGGGCGGCGAGACGATCGTCGCTCCATTGCGAGGCATCGCGCCAGCGATCGGCGATGCCTTGAAATTCGCGTGTCGTCGCGTCCACTTTCGCCGAGCACGAATAGCACACGATCTCGAACTGGGCCCGATCATGGTGTTGCAGGACGGGCTTGAAGATGAACGCAGCCGAATGCGCGTTGAAGTCCGACGAGACATAGCCCAGCACCAGGCGGCGATCCGGATCGCGGCCGTTGTCATGCGGTGCCGCCGCTTCTGAAGCGATTCTCGCGCCGATCCGCTCCCACCATACGCGTCGCGCCTGCTGATGCCGCTCGACGCTGGCGTCCGGCACGAAATCGAGCGTGAAGATCTTGCTCGAGATCGCGCTCTCGAGATCGGGCCTGATATCGAGGGCTCTGTCGAAACTGGCGAGGGCTTCGTCGACCCGGCCTAGTCCGGCAAGACAAAGGCCCAGCACCAGATGAGCCTGATCGGAATCGGGCGCGATCGCGAGCGCCCTCTCGCAATCGGATAGTGCCTGGGCCATCTGCCGGGTCTGGAGCAAGACATTGGCGCGCCAGAGCCATCCGTTCACGTCGTCAGGGGCGAGGGCGATTGCCCGGTTGCAATCCGCCATGGCCTCGTCGAATCGCTGCAGCTCCCGGAGTGCCACGGCGCGGTTCGCCAGCGCCGCCGCATAGTCGGGCTTGATCGCGAGCGCGCGGTTCAGGCTTGCAAGAGCCTTGTCGTAGTTGCGCAGACGGCAGAGCGTGGAGCCGCGGCCGTTGTGGGCTTCGGCGAGGTTTGCGTCGACGGCGAGCGCCCGATCGTAGCTGTCGAGCGCTTCCTGGTAGCGATCCAGGGCCGCGCTCGCGTTCCCGAGATTGGAGAGAGCGAGGGCGTAGTTGGGCCGCAAGGCGAGCGCCTTGCGATAGCTCTCGCGGGCATCATTGTGACGTTTCAGCCCGTTCAGCGCGACGCCCAGGCTCATATGGGCTTCGGCCGATCGCGGATCGACGACAACCGCCCGGCTCAGCAGGCTCTCGGCCTGCTGATAATTCCCAGCATCGGACTCCAACGCGCCGAGCATATGCAGCGCGATGAATTGATTGGGCGCGATCTGCAGGAGCTGGCGATAGGCAGCCTTGGCCCCGGGCAGGCGGCCCTTCTTGTGCAATTCGAGCGCTTGCCCGAGCAAGGGCAGCACGTCGGCCTTTTGCCGCTTCTGAAGCCGGGCATTTTGAAATGCACGCTGACCGACATTGCTGCCCATGAATCAATTCCCCCGGATGTCCCGGGAGAGACTAGTTCAGCGCGAGAACGAAGACGAGACGACCCCAGCCCGACGCGCCAGCTTGGGGCAAGCTACGATCCCATACGGTGATCGCGTGATTGGCCTCAGCCTCTTACCCTCCAGGGGAGGGTCCTGGAGGGGGAGGGTGACAGCGCGGATGCGGCACTACTCAACACGACCAGCTCTGCGATTGCTGCCTCGCCCACGACTGGATAAGCTGACCTTCAAGCCATACCGCGCGACGGCGGCTCAGAAACAGGGAGGCAGACAATGGCCAAGCAAAAGGCATCGAGGCCCGCATTGAAGACCGCGGTGAAGAAGCGGAGTGGCGCCAAGGCGGCGGCGCGATCCTCGGCACGCAAGGCCGTGAAGGCGAAGGCGCGCACTGCCGCTGCGAAAAAGCCCGCACGTCCGAAGCAGCGCATCGCCGTCAGCCATCACCGCGAGGAAGACTTCAAGGCCGACGGCCTGCGCGCCTACGCGAAGTATCGCGATCTCGGCATCGGCGAGGCGACCCATGGCCTCGCGCAGGCGCATGTGATCCGCCTGCAAGGTCCCTGCAACCCGGCCGAGGTGTCCAAGCTCCACTATCACGACGTCGAATTCCAGATGGTCTACGTGCTCAAGGGCTGGGTGAAGACCTATATGGACGGGCAGGGCGAGACCTTGATGCAGCAAGGCAGCGCCTGGACCCAGCCGCCGAAGATCAGACACATGATCCTGGACTATTCGGACGACGTGGAGCTGCTGGAGGTGATCCTCCCCGCTGAGTTCAAGACGGTGGAGCTGAAGGCGTAAGCGCAACTCTCGATCGCTAAAATGCGGTCGATCCGAGAAACCGGGCGGTCAGCAATCGGGATGATTTCGGCCGCCCCGCAAGCCTGGTGCTAACCAGTCGAAAATACCTCTCGCGTCAACTCAAGGCTGTGTCAACGCGGGAAATGCTTTCATGGCGACCAACACTTTTGGCCGACGCGGCATCGTAGCGCCAGCTCCAAGAGCATCGTTTCAAGCCGCCGCCGCGCCGATCGCCATAGAGAAGCCCTCTTCCAGCGAGGAGACGCTTTTTGCCGACAACAAGCTTCTGGCCGACATCCCCTTCCTCACCATCGGCCTGATCTTCGGTCTGCTCCTGATCTTCGTTATGCAGCGTAGTCTCGCCATCGACATCGCGCGGGACGGCGATCTCGATGTCCGCTCGCTGATCGCTCAGGGGGCGTCCGGCTACGATCTCGTCGTCGGGAGGGGAGAGTGGTGGCGAATCGGCCTTGCGCCGCTTCTGCATGGCAGCGGGTGGCACCTCGTGAGCAACTGCGTGGCGCTGTTCATCGTCGGCGTCAGGCTGGAGTCGCTGATCGGCCGCGGCTGGTTTGCTTTGATCTTCGTTGCCAGTGCATTGGCCGGAGAGGCCGGCTCGCTGCTGGGCAACGGTCCCGGCACGGTCGGCGTCGGTGCGTCCGGCGCCATCACCGGGCTGATCGCCGCGCTGTTCGTGGCGAGCTTCGATCCCGAAGCGGACGCCGATCAGACCATATCGAGGCTGAAGACGTCGCTGTTCTTCGGTGTTCCCGCACTGCTGCCAATGGCCTTTGGCGCTTCCGGCAACGTCAACTATTACGCCCACGCAGGCGGTGCGGTGGCCGGCGCCGCGCTCGCCGTCACGCCGTGGCTCGCCTTCTGGTCCTATGACAGCCTGCCGCGGAGCGCGAGCATGACCTTGCTGGCAGGATCCATCGGATCTCTCATCTGCGCCGGCTTCGCCGCCGCGCATTATTCGGCCTACATGGCCGATGCCGCGCACTATATCCGCGCCTCGGAAGTGCCGATGAAGGGCGACGAGATGGCCAGCCGGTCGCTCGATCTCGTTAGCCGCTACCCGAAAGACGCGCGGGCTCACGTCTACCGTGCTGTCTTCTTCCTGGAACAAGCGGATATCAATGCCGCCGAGAGGGAAGCGCAAACCGCCATGTCGCTCGCAGCTTCGGACGTGGCGGGTGGGCCGGTGCGCTCCGGGGCGCAGGGCTTGATAGCGGTGTTGCTGTGGGTGCAGGGGCGAACCAGCGAGGCAAAGGCCATGGCGGCCGAGCCGTGCCGTTCCAAGGTGCCTGAGGTGCGTCGCATCCTGCAGAAGTCGAAATTGTGCGGTTGAGGCAAAGATTCTCGCCGCCGTCATTGCGAGGAGCTCTTGCGACGAAGCAATCCAGACTGTCTCCGCGGACGCATGTCTGGATTGCTTCGCTTCGCTCGCAATGACGCGTGGAAAGAGAGCCTACGCCAACACCCCCACCACCGCTCCCATCAGGCACGTCGTGAGCGTCCCCGACACGATCGACTTCAGCCCCAGCGCGTTGATCTCCTCGCGCCGCTCCGGTGCCATCACCCCTAAGCCGCCGATCATGATGCCGAGGCTGGCGAAATTGGCGAAGCCGCACATCGCATAGAGCATGATCAGGCGCGAGCGCGGATCGAGCGTATCGGGCGGCAGCTTCGAGAAGTCGACATAGGCGATCAATTCGTTCAGCACGGTCTTGGTGCCCATCAGGCTGCCGGCGGTGATCGCTTGATCCCACGGCAGCCCCATCAGCCAGCACACCGGCGCCATGACGAGGGCGAGCAGCCGCTGCAGCGAGATCGCGGCGCCGCCGACGTGCGGGAGCAGGCCGAGGATGGCGTTGACGAGATAGACCAGCGCCACCAGCACCAGCAGCATCGCGACGATGTTGATCAGCAGCTCGATGCCCGCGCTGGTGCCTTTCACGATCGCGTCCATCGTGCTGGCGACCTCCATTTGCGGATCTTCCAGCGTGCCGCCGGTGCGCTTGTCGGAGGTTTCAGGGACCATGATCAGGCTGACCAGGATCGCCGCCGGCGCGCCGAGCACCGAGGCGATGACGAAATGCGCGGCGGCGTCGGGAATGAGCGGCGCCAGCAGAGTCGCATAGAGCACCAGCACGGTGCCGGCGATGCCGGCCATGCCGCCGGTCATGACCAGGAACAACTCGCTGCGCGTCATCTGTGCCAGATACGGCCGCACGAACAGCGGTGCCTCGACCATGCCGAGGAAGATATTGGCGGCGGTCGAAAGCCCGACGGCGCCGCCGACGCCGAGGGTGCGCTCCAAGAGCCAGGCCATGCCGCGGACGATCGGCGGCAGCACGCGCCAATAGAACAACAGCGTCGTGAGCACGCTCATGACCAGCACGATCGGCAGTGCCTGGAACGCCAGGATGAAGTCCGCGCCTGGCGCCTTCAGGTCGAAGGGCAGGGGTCCGCCGCCGATATAGCCGAACACGAAGGCGGAGCCGGCCCGCGAGGCCGCCGAGATCGCGCCGACCGCGTCGTTGATGGCGCCGAAGGCATGAGCGACGACCGGCAGCTTCAGCAGCACGAGGGCGGTGACGAAGGTCGCGGCGAGGCCGATCGCCGCCTGGCGCAGCGACACCGCGCGACGATTTTCCGCCAGCGCGAAGGCGATCAGCAGCAATGCGAAAATGCCGAGTGCAGATTGCAGGCGCAGCATGATGTCCCAAACCCTCGATGATTATGGCCGTGCCTGCGCTGCAAAGGCAATGCCGGGAGCAGCCGGGAACGACCAGTGTTGACAAGCGGGGCCACCTCGGCCACGCGGGAGGCCTTCGATATCGAGGGAAAGAGCGGTCCGAGCGTGACCGAAGAGGCGATGCCAGAGCAGCCAATATCCGGACATCGACCGGTCACCGCCGGTGAGCTCCTCCGCCATCCCGCTTTCCTGTTCTTCCTGCTCTCGCGCAGCCTGTCGCGCTTCTCCAGCCAGATCGCGGCCGTCGCGATCGGCTGGCAGATCTACGATCTCACCGGCTCGGCGTTCGACCTCGGGATGGTTGGTCTCGTCCAGTTCCTGCCCACCGCGCTTCTGGTGTTCGTCGCCGGCCACGCCGCCGATCGCTACGAGCGCAAGCGCGTCGTCCAGCTCTGCCAGCTGGTGGAGGCCGCGACCGCGCTCTATCTCGGGGCCATCACCTATCTCGGCGCGGTCAGCGAAGTGCAGATCTTCATCGCGACTTTCCTGCTCGGAATCGCCGGCGCGTTCGAGAGCCCGACCACGGCGGCGCTGCTGCCGCTGATCGCGCCGCAGGGCTCGCTCCAGCGCGCCACTGCCGTCTCCAGTGGGGCGGCGCAGGTCGCGACCATCACGGGACCTGCGCTCGGCGGCATCGCCTATGCGGTCGCCCCGCACCTTGCCTATGCCGTGATGGTCCTGTTCTGGGTCTTGGGGATGATCTTGACCGGCTTCATCCGGCCGCGCCCGCAGGCGATCGCGAGGGAGGGGATGGACTCGGACAACATCTTCGCCGGCGTCCGCTTCATTCGCAGCAACCCGGCGATCCTCGGGACCATCTCGCTCGATTTGTTCGCCGTGCTGTTCGGCGGCGTCACGGCGCTGCTGCCGATCTATGCCCGCGACATCCTCCAGACCGGCCCGGTCGGGTTAGGCGTGCTGCGCGCCGCGCCTGCGGTCGGTGCCTTGCTGATGACCATGGTGCTGGCGCGCCACGCGATCTCCCGGCATGTGGGCCTTCGCATGTTCCAGGCCGTGATCGTGTTCGGCCTCGCCACCATCGTGTTCGCGCTGTCGTCCTGGATGTGGCTGTCGGTGCTGTCGCTTGCAATCCTCGGTGCGGCCGACACGATCAGCGTCGTGATCCGCTTCTCGCTGGTGCAGCTGTCGACACCCGACGAGATGCGCGGCCGCGTCGGCGCGGTGAACTTCCTGTTCATCAACGCCTCGAACCAGCTCGGCCAGTTCGAGAGCGGAGTGGCAGCCGCGCTGCTCGGCGCCATGCCTGCCGCCGTGCTCGGCGGCGTCGCCACCGTCGCAGTGGCGCTGCTCTGGATGAAGCTGTTTCCAGCCCTGCGCAAGGTGGAGAGCCTGGAGTAGGCGCTCCGCTCTCTCAACGTCATTGCGAGGAGCCCGCGACAAAATTGCGTAGCAATTTTGCGCTGATGCGACGAAGCAATCCAGAATCTCACCGCGGCGGCAGCCTGGATTGCTTCGCTGCGCTCGCAATGACGATTATTGAGATGGCGTGGGGACTTAACTCGCGGGACGCCCGCAGCCCGGCAGCAGCAGGCGCCTCTTGACGCCTACTGTGCATGGGGTTGTTTTCGCGCTTTTTTGTTCAGCCCCGCCCGACGAACGGCATCTTGGTCGCCATCACCGTCATGGTCAGCACGTTGGCATCGAGCGGCAGGCTGGCCATGTAGGCCACGGCATCGCCGACTGCTTTCGCGTCCATGCGCGGCTCGTGCTTGGTGGTGCCGTCGGGCTGCAGCACGCCGGGGCCGTTGACCATGCGGTCGGTCATCGGGGTTGCGGCATTGCCGATGTCGACCTGGCCGACGGCGATGTCGTACATGCGGCCGTCGAGATTGCTGGCCTTGGTGAGGCCGGTGATGGCGTGCTTGGTCGAGGTGTAGGCCGCCGAGAATGGCCGCGGCGCGTGCGCCGAGATCGAGCCGTTGTTGATGATGCGGCCGCCGCGCGGGGTCTGATCCTTCATGATGCGGAAGGCGTGCTGGGTGCACAGGAACGGGCCGGTGAGGTTGGTGTTCACCACGGCCTGCCATTGCTCGAGGCTGAGATCCTCGAAGTTGACGGCCGGCGCGCCCATGCCGGCATTGTTGAAGAGCACGTCGAGCCGGCCGTAGGTCGCCTTCACCTTGTCGAACAGCGCGGCGATGGAGTCCGGCTTGGTCATGTCGGCGGTGACGCAGAGGCTTTTTCCCGCGGGACCGAGCTTTGCCGTCTCCTCGAGCATGTCGAGCCGGCGGCCTGTGAGCACCACGGTGAAGCCGGTGTTCATCAGCGCCAGCGACGCCGCGCGGCCGACGCCGGTGCCGGCGCCCGTCACCAATGCGATCTTTTTCGCTTCACTCATCGTTTCCTGCCTTTTCTCTTCTGCTGTCAGGTTTTGGGTTCTTTGTCGTTCTTGTAGGGCGGGCGCGGAATGTTCTGATGCGCCGCGCGCAAGGCCGCCGACCAGCGCGAGCGCAGGTCGTGGAAATAGGGCTCGCCTGCCTCGATGCGATGGTTGAGATCGGCCTCGCAGGCATCGTTGCGCACCACCAGCACGTCGATCGGCAGCCCGACGCCGAGGTTTGAGCGCATCGTCGAATCCATCGAGATCAGGCCCGTCTTCAGCGCCTCGTAGAGCTCGACGTCGTAATGCATGGCACGGTCGAGCACCGGCTTGCCGTATTTGTGCTCGCCGATCTGCAGGTACGGCGTGTCGGTGGTGCACTCGATGAAATTGCCGGCGGTGTAGACCATGAACAGGCGCATCCGCGCGCCCTTGATCTGGCCGCCGAACAGAAAGGAGACGTCGAAGGACACGTCCTCGGATTTCAGCGCCGGCCCTTCGGTGGCATGCACCGCCCGGATCGCCCGGCCGATGCGCTGGGCGGCCTGGAACATGGTCGGCGCGTTCATCAGCGTCTCGATCTCGCCCGTATTGGGATCTTCGAGGCCCTCGGTCAGCGTCGACAGCACCGACTGGCTGATGGCGAGGTTGCCGGCACTGGCGATCGCCATGATGCGCTCGCCGGGCTTGGAGAAGATGTGCAGCTTGCGGAAGGTTGAGACATTGTCGAGGCCGGCATTGGTGCGGGTATCGGCGATCATCACCAGACCGTCCCGAACCAGGATTCCGCAGCAATAGGTCATTTCCAGTCCCCGAACGCGTTTGCGCGGAATTACTAGCCAATTTCAAGGGCCACTCCAACCCCCGATTAAGCCCGTCATTCCGGGGCGCGACGAAGTCGCGAGCCCGGAATCCATCCACCAACTCTGCGACCAGATGGATTCCGGGTTCGCGCTACGGAATGACGGTGTGAGACGGCAAGCTAGTCAGCTGCGTCGACCAGAAACGCCTCATCAACCGGCACGCCGAGCGCGGTGACCAGCCGGTTGGTCTCCGCGGCCATGCCGACGATGGCGAGCAGCTCGCCATATTCGGCCTCGGTCATGCCCCTCGCCCGTGCGGCGGCCGTGTGGGAGTGGATGCAATAGCTGCAGCCGTGTGCGATCGACACCGCGACGTAGAGCATTTCCTTGACCTTGGGATCGAGCGCGCCGGGAGCCATCACCTCCTTGATGCTCTCCCAGGTCCGCCGCAGCGTCTTCGGATCATGCGCCAGCGCGCGCCAGAAATTGTTGACGAAGTCCGATTTCCGCACCTTGCGGATATCGTCGAAAACGGCGCGCGCTTCGGCCGAGAGTTCATCATCCGAAAGTAGTTTCACAGTCGCCATGGCTACCTCGCGGGTCTGATCCGATCCCGCGATTGTAGCACGCCGAATGTGTTCGGCTGGCGGCTCCTAGCTCTGCCGCTGGGATTGCGATTGCGACTGCCCGCCGCGGCCGGCCTGTTCGACCTTCACCGCCACCGTCAGCGTTTCCGTGCCGCCGCCGTAGCGCGTGCCGCGCACCGGGGCCGCGCCGAGATAGTCAAGCCCGATCGCGAGGCGGACATGCGCGTCGGTGGCGCAGATGCTGTTGGCGGGATCGAAGCCGACCCAGCCGAGATCGGGCACGTAGGCCTCTGCCCAGGCATGGCCGGCGTCCTGGTGCACCGTGTCGTCCGCACGCAGGAAATGTCCGGAGACGAAGCGCGCCGGCACGCCGCCGGCGCGGGCGCAGGCGATGAAGATGTGCGCGTAGTCCTGGCAGACCCCGCGCTTGAGCGTGAACGCCTCCGCTGCGGACGTGCCGCTGTTGGTGGGGTCCTCGTCGAACGTCATGTGATCGGCCACCTGCGTCATCAGCGTGTGCAGGAAGCCCAGCGTGTCGCTCTCGGCCTCGCTGCGCAACTGGCGCGCGACCGCCGTCATCGCCGGATTGACCGAGGTGAGGTCGGTGACGCGCAGGAACATGCCGGGGGGAAAACGCTCGTCGCTGCCGCGCAGCACGCCGCCGGTGTCGTGAGTCTCGATCAGCCCTTCGGCAATGATCTGGATGTCGCCGACGGGCCCGCAGGACAGCACGTGGGTGACGTTGCCGAACGCGTCCTCATGCATGTCGAGCTTGGTGTCGGTGGAGACGTCGATCTGCCATTCCGCGACGTATTGCCCGTCATGGCTGCCCGGCGTCATGCGCAGGATCTGGATCACGCTGGTGGCCGGCGGCTCGTAGCGATAGGTCGTGGTGTGCTGGATTCGCAGGCGCATGGTGGACCGTGTCGTTTGTTGTAAGGCGTGACTGCCGTCGCAAAGAAGCTCGTCATGCCCGGGCTTGTCCCGGGCATCCACGTTCTTCCTCGTCGCGCAAAAGCAAGAACGTGGATGGCCGGGACATCTAGCGCGAAGACGCGCTTCGCGCTTTTGCCCGGCCATGACAATATCCCCTGTCGTCAGTCGAGCGACATTAGATCAAATACTGCTTCGTGATGATTTCGCCCAGCCTGGAATTGTCCGCGATGAATTCCTGAATGAATTCATGCACGCCATGCTGGAAAATGTCGTTCATGTTGCTGTGTTCCAGCCGGTTGCGGATGCCGCGGGCGTGGCGCTGGGCCGGGCCCTGGCGGCCATAGGCGACGCCGATCTGGTCGAGGTTGCGCACGAGGTTGCCGTAGCAGCTGGCGAGCGAGCGCGGCAGCGTGTCGTTGAGGATCAGGAGGTCCGCGATCAGCCAGGGCTTCAGCGTCTCGCGATAGACCCAGTGATAGGCCGTCAGCGCCGAGACCGAGCGCAGGATCGAGCTCCACTGGTAGAAGTCGAGAGGCCCGCCGACATGCTCCTCCTCGGGCAGCAGCACGTGATACTTCACGTCGAGGATGCGCGCGGTGTTGTCGGCGCGCTCCAGGTGCACGCCCATGCGCGAGAACCAATAGGCGTCGTTGCGCAGCATGGTCCGATAGGCCGAGCCGTCGAAGCGCAGCGAGGTCTCCTGCACGAAGCGCAGGAATTTTGCGAGGTCCTCGCGCGTCGAGGTGCCCTTGCTCCACACCGCCTGAAGCTCGATCCAGGCCGAGTTGATGGTGTCCCACATCTCGCTGGTGAGGGCCGTGCGCACCGAGCGCGAGTTCAGCCGCGCCGCTTCGATACAGTTTCGGATCGAGGACGGGTTGTTCTGGGAGAACGAGAGATACTCGACGACGTTGTGCTCGTTGGCTTCCTCATAGGCCTGATAGAAGCTCGCGGCGACCCCGGCGGTGAGCAGCGCCGAATCCCATTCATTGGTCTTGCCGATATAGGCGGCGGGAAGCGCGGTGACGCGCAGCGTCGCATCGATGGTGCGCGCGAGATATTCGGCCCGTTCGACGTAGCGGGCGAGCCAGTAGAGGTTTTCGGCGGTACGCGACAGCATCTCTCTACTCGTCCAGAATCCAGGTGTCCTTGGTGCCGCCGCCCTGGCTCGAGTTCACCACCAGGGAGCCTTCCTTGAGCGCGACGCGGGTGAGCCCGCCCGGCACGATGGTCGTGCTCTTGCTGCCCGTGAGCACGAAGGGGCGAAGATCGACGTGACGTGGAGCGAGGCCGGACGCCGTGCAGGTCGGGCAGGTCGAAAGCGCCAGCGTCGGCTGGGCAATGAAACCTTCCGGCTCGCGCTTGAGCTTGTCGCGGAACGCTTCGATCGTCGCTTTGGTCGCGGCGGGGCCGATCAGCATGCCGTAGCCGCCGGAGCCGTGCACTTCCTTGACGACGAGCTCGCTTAGATTGTCCAGCACATAAGCGAGGTCCTTTGGCTCGCGGCAGCGCCAGGTCGGCACGTTCTTCAGGATCGGCTCCTCGCCGAGATAGAATTTCACGATGTCGGGCATGTAGGAGTAGATCGCCTTGTCGTCGGCGATGCCGGTGCCGACGGCGTTGGCGAGCGTGATGTTGCCGGCCGCGTAGGCCGACATCAGTCCGGGCACGCCGAGCACCGAATCGGGACGGAAGGTGAGGGGATCGAGGAAGTCGTCGTCGACGCGCCGATAGATCACGTCGACCCGCTTCAGCCCTTCCGTCGTCCGCATGAACACTTCGTTGTTCTTGACGATGAGGTCGCGGCCTTCGACCAGCTCGATGCCGAGCTTGTCAGCGAGGAAGGAGTGCTCGTAATAGGCCGAATTGTAGACGCCCGGGGTGAGCAGGGCGACTGTCGGCTCGCCGGAGGCGCTTTGCGGCGCGACCGAGCGGAGCGCTGCGAGCAGCTCGTCCGGATAGCGCTCGACCGGCGCCACCCGGTGGCGGGCGAACAGATCCGGAAACAGCCGCATCATGATCTCGCGGTTTTCCAGCATGTAGGACACGCCCGACGGCGTGCGGGCGTTGTCCTCCAGCACGATGAAGTCCTCGGCGTCGACCCGGACGATGTCGATGCCGGCGATGTGCACGTAGACGTCGTGCGGCACCTGCTGGCCGTTCATCTCGGGCCGGAACACCGGGTTCTGGAAGATCAGATCGTCGGGCACGATGTCGGCGCGGAGGATGTCGCGGCCGTGATAGATGTCGCGCAGGAACATGTTGAGCGCGCGCACGCGTTGCTTCAGGCCCTTCTCCAGCCGCGCCCATTCCTTGCCGGACATGATCCGCGGAATCACGTCGAAGGGGATCAGGCGCTCGGTGGACTCGGAATCGCCGTAGACCGCGAAGGTGATGCCGATCCGGCGAAACAGCAGCTCAGCTTCCTGGCGGCGATATTCGAGCGCCTCGGGAGGCGTCTCCTTGAGCCAGCGCGCCAGCTCCTGATAGGCGGGGCGGAGGTCCCCGCCGGGAATGTTCATTTCGTCAAACGCGACTGCCATAGATCCCGACTTGTCTCCCCAGGCGTTGCGCCATGCGCCAGTTCGCGTCGGCCTTGATGAGACCGCAACGTCCTGTGGCCATGCGTCAACAGTGCATGACTTTCATGTGGTAGCAAGGGCCGGGCCAGCGCGATAAGCATGGAGAGGGGGCATTTGCCGGCGACGGCCGGCGGCGTGCCTGAAAAAATGGCTGAAGACTGCTTATTTCAGAAGCAAAACCGCGTGACTTCAACGCGTTACCTCGGCAAAGTCGGCGTCACAGGTGAGGGACTTAAGGCATGAGCGAGATCGTCACGGCGGGCATTCTGGTCATCGGAGACGAAATCCTGTCCGGCCGGACCAAGGACAAGAATATCGGCTTCATCGCCGAATACCTGACCAATATCGGCATCGACCTGAAGGAGGTCCGCATCGTCTCCGACGACGAGCCGGATATCATCGCTGCACTGGATGCATTGCGGCATCGCTACACCTACGTCTTCACCACGGGCGGCATCGGGCCGACTCATGACGACATCACCGCTGATGCCGTGGCCAAGGCGTTCGGCGTCGGGATCGACCATCACCCGGAGGTCGTCGCCCGCTTTCGCGAGCGCTGGAGCGAGCAGGACCTCAACGAGGCCCGGCTGCGCATGGCCCGCATCCCCGACGGCGCCGAGCTGATCCAGAGCGCGACCATCCTCGCCCCCGGCTTCAAGATCGGCAACGTCATCGTCATGGCCGGCGTGCCCTCGATCATGCAGGCGATGATGGACATCGTCTCGCCCAAACTGAAGTCGGGCGTGCGCATGCTGTCGGACTCGGTCCGGGCCAATGCGCGCGAGGGCGACATCGGCGGGCCGCTGCGGGCGATCGCTGCCGCCCATCCCGACACCATCATCGGCAGCTATCCCTTCATGGACGAGGAGCAGAAGCCCAACACCAATCTGGTGGTGCGCTCGCGCGATCCCGAGAAGCTCGCGGCGGCAATGGCCGTGGTGAAGGAAATGCTGGCGGGATTGAACGTCAACCGCTAGCAGGGAATTGCCGGACGAGATTGCAGGAGACAGGCGATGGCTGGTGAAGCACCGGAACTGAGTGCGCAGGAGCGGGCAGGCAAGGCCTTCCCCGTCTCGTGGGACCAGTTCCACCGGGATTGCCGGGCGCTGACCTGGCGGCTCAACGAGGTCGGTCCGTTCCATGCGGTGATTGCGATCACCCGCGGCGGCCTGGTGCCCGCCGCGATCGTGGCGCGCGAGTTAGGGGTGCGCGTCATCGATACGGTCTGCGTCGCCAGCTACGACCACAACAAGCAGGGCGAGCTCCAGGTGCTCAAGGGCATTTCCGAGGCGACCATGACGCTCGGCGGCGGCACCGGCAAGGGCCTGTTGATCGTCGATGACCTCGTCGATACCGGCAAGACCGGCAGGATGGTGCGCGAGATGCTGCCCGATGCGCATTTCGCCACCGTCTACGCCAAGCCGATGGGACGCCCGCTGGTCGACACTTTCATCACCGAAGTCTCGCAGGACACCTGGATCTTCTTCCCCTGGGACACAGCACTGTCCTACCACCCGCCGCTGCGCGACGGCGCGGCGTGATCGTCATTGCGAGCGAAGCGAAGCAATCCAGAAATGTATCCGCGGAGGCAGCCTGGATTGCTTCGTCGCGAAGGGCTCCTCGCAATGACGGGCTGAGACACCGATGCCGCTCCAAAACCGCGTCACCCCGACCGGCGAGATCATCTCCACGCCGCATCGCGGTCTCTTCACCGGCAATCGCGGCATCATCCACGATCCCGCGACGAAGACGCTGTTGAAGAAGCGCTGGTCGACGCCGGCCTGGATCACATGCCTGTGCGAATTCCGCGGCTGGCGGCGGCCGGTGATGGCGCGGCGGAGCTGGACCGAGCTGTTCTTTCTCGACGAAGCCACCGCCTTTGCTGCCGGACATCGCCCATGCTTCTTCTGCCGGCGTGACGATGCCAACCGGTTTCGCGCGGCATGGGAGAGGGGAAACGGCGCAAGCAAGGTGAGCGCAAAGTCGATGGACGCAAAGCTGCACCTGGAGCGTCTGGATCACGGCCGTAAGCGCCTGCACCCACTGCGAGGGCCGCTCGCAGACTTACCCGATGGCGTGATGGTGCAGCAGGGCGAGCAGAGCTATCTTGTGACGAAAGGCCGGCCGCTGCTTTGGTCGCCAGCCGGCTATGCCCGTACCGAGCACGAACTGTCGAGTGCGATGGTGCTGACGCCTCCATCCACATTACGGGCGTTCAGCGCCGGATATCGACCGGCGTTGCATCCGACCGCTCCGGACTAGCCGAGCGACCTGCGGATCACCGCCATCACCCCAGCCTCTCGCGCGCCAGCGCCGCGCCGGCGCCAAGCGCCATCAGCTTGGCTTCGGCGATCTCGCGCCGCATCGGCGCCATGCCGCAATTGGTGGTGGCGATGATGTTGCTCTTGGGCACGAATTGCGACACCGCCTCGATCACCTTCACGACGTCCTCGGCCGTCTCCACCGTGTCGCTGGCGACGTCGATGACACCGGCCTGCACGATCTTGTTCTTCAGCAGCGCGAGCAAGTCGAGCGGCACCTTGGAATTGCGGCACTCGATCGCGACCTGCTGGATCGGGCTTGCGTCGATGGCCGGAAAGATCTGCTCGTATTGCCGCCACTGGCTGCCCAGCGTTTCCTTCCAGTCCGTATTGGCCTTGATGCCGTAGCCGTAGCAGATGTGCACGGCGGTGGCGCAGGCGAGGCCCTGTGCGGCGCGCTCCAGCGCCTTGATGCCCCAATCGTTGACCTCGTCCATGTAGACGTTGAAGGCGGGCTCGTCGAACTGCACGAGATCGACGCCGTCGGCCTCCAAGGCCCTGGCTTCCTCGTTCAAGAGCTCGGCGAAGGCAAAGGCCATTTTGACCCTGTCGCCATAATAGCGGTCGGCAATGGTGTCGATGATCGTCATCGGGCCGGGCAGGGTGAATTTCAGCTGCTTCCTGGTGTGCGTGCGCGCGACGCGCGCCTCGAAGGCATGGACGCGATCCTTCAGCCGCAGCGGCGCGACCACCTGCGGCACCATCGCCTTGTAGCGGTCTTTCCGGATGCCCATCTCGACCTTGTGGGCGAAATCGATGCCCTCGATCTTCTCCAGGAAACCGTGCACGAAGTGCTGCCGGGCCTGCTCGCCTTCGGTGACGATGTCGATGCCGGCGTCCTCCTGGATCTTCAGCCAGATCAGCGTCGCATCGCGCTTGGCGCGGGCGAGCTCGTCGCCTTCGGACTTCCAGGGCGCCCAGAGCATGTTCGGCTCGGCGAGCCATTCCGGCTTCGGCAAGGAGCCGGCGATCGTGGTTGGAAACAGCATGGCGGCCCTCCCGGCGGGTTGTTGCGCCCCTTCCTGCCATGTCCTAACGTCGAGGTACAGAACAACAAAAGTCGTCATTGGCTGGCGGCAGCGCTAGGGACGGCGCAAGGGAAGGCCCATGATCGACCTCTATTACGCGCCGACGCCGAACGGCTGGAAAATCTCGATCATGCTGGAGGAGCTCGGGCTTCCCTATCAGGTGATCCCCGTGAATATCCGCGCCGGCGAGCAGTTCAATCCTGAGTTCCTGGCGATCTCTCCGAACAACCGCATTCCCGCGATCGTTGATCACGAGCCCGCCGATGGCGGCGCGCCGTTCTCCGCGTTCGAGACCGGCGCGATCCTGATCTATCTCGCGGAGAAGACCGGACGCTTCCTGCCCGCCGATTGGCGCGGCCGCTCCACCACGATCCAATGGGTGATGTGGCAGATGGCGGGCCTCGGGCCGATGCTCGGTCAGCACGGCCATTTCGCGCTCTATGCGGCCGAGAAGATCCCTTACGCAATCGAGCGCTATCGCGACGAGGCGGCGCGGCTCTACGGCGTGCTCGATCGCCAATTGGCCAGGACCGGCGCCTATGTCGCCGGCGACTATTCTATCGCCGACATCGCCTGCTTCCCCTGGACCATGACCCACAAGGCGCAGGGTTTTACGCTCGACGACTATCCCAATGTGAAGCGCTGGTATGCCGAGGTCCGGGCAAGGCCGCAGGTGCAGGCGGGGCTTGCGATCGGAAAATTCGTGAAAGAGCCGTTCGACGAGGAATCACGCAAGATCATGTTCGGACAAAGGGCCAAGGAAGTGTTGGGAAGGAAGTGACTCGTCATTCCGGGGCGCGCGAAGCGCGAACCCGGAATCCATCAGGCAGCGTACCGAGAGGCGAAATGGATTCCGGGTTCGCGCCCAAAGGGGCGCGCCCCGGAATGACAACAATAAGGAAACCCCCATGATCGAATTCTTCTTCGACTGCTCCAGCCCCTGGACCTATCTCGCCTTCCACAACATCCAACCGCTCGCCAAGGAGTTCGGAGCCGACATCACCTGGCGGCCGATCCTGGTCGGCGGCATCTTCAATTCGGTCAATCCGAGCGTCTACGCGCAGCGCGAGAAGCCGGTGCCGCTGAAGGCGCGCTACATGAAGAAGGACCTCGCCGACTGGGCACGTTCGGCGGGTCTTGCCATCAAGATGCCACCGACGGTGTTCCCGGTGAACAGCGTCAAGGTGATGCGCGGCTGCCTCTGGCTCGGTCAGGACATGGTGCCGTTCGCGACATCAGTGTTCGAGGCCTATTGGGGCGAGGACAAGGACATCTCGCAGGACGCGGTGCTCGCGGAGATCTGCAGGAAGGTCGGCATCGACGAGCAAAAGTTCTTCGCCGGCATTGCCGAGCAGGGCATCAAGGACCAGCTCAAGGCCAATACCGAGGAGGTCATCGCACGCGGCGGCTTCGGCTCGCCGACGATCTTCGTGAACAAGACCGACATGTATTTCGGCAATGACCGCCTGCCGCTGATCCGCGAAGCGCTTCAGCGCAACAAGGCGAGCGCGGCCTGATGGTGCGCGCCGTCGTCTGCCGCGAACTCGGCGCGCCCGAGCGTTTGCTGTTGGAGGAGTTTCCGTCGCGCGCGCTAAAGCCGGGCGAGGTACGCGTCGCCATCCGCGCCGCCGGGCTGAACTTTCCCGACGTGCTGATGGCCGCCGGCGAATACCAGCTCAAGCCGGAGCTGCCGTTCACGCCGGGCATGGAAGCGGCCGGCGACGTCACCGAGGTGGCATCGGAGGCAAGCGGCGTTGCCGTCGGCGACAAGGTCATCGTGAAGATGCGCTTTGGTGCCTTCACGGATGAAGCGGTGGTCACGCCGTCGCAGCTCACTCCCATGCCGTCCACCTTCGACTATGCGGAGGCTGCGACCTATCTCGCCGGCCACGGCACGGCCTATCACGCGTTGATCGATCGCGGCCGGGTCGCGCCCGGCGAGGTGCTGCTGGTCCACGGCGCCGGCGGCGGCGTCGGCCTTGCCGCCGTCGAGATCGGCAAGATGCTGGGCGCGACCGTGATCGCGACCGCCTCCAGCGACGAGAAGCTCAGAATCGCGAAATCGCGCGGCGCCGATCATCTCGTCCGCTACGACCGCGAGCCGTTTCGCGATGCCGTCAAGCGCATCACCGAGGGGCGCGGCGCCGACGTCGTGTTCGACCCCGTCGGTGGCCAGGTCTTCGAAGATTCGATGCGCTGCATCGCCTGGGGCGCGCGGCTCTTGGTGATCGGCTTCGCCGGCGGCATCGGCTCGGCCAAGACCAATCTCTTGCTCATCAAGGGCGCCAGCGTGCTCGGCGTACGCGCCGGCGAAGCGGTGCGGAAGAATCCTGCGCTCGGCGAGGTCCGCCTGAAGGCGCTTTTGCAATGGGCGGAGGAGGGCAAGCTGCGCCCCAACGTCTCGCACCGCCTGCCGCTTAAGGACTATGCGAAGGCGATGCGGTTGTTGCTCGACCGCAAGGCGATCGGACGCGTCGCGCTACTGATGTGACGTCCGCGCGACGGTGTCGCGGCCGCCCGGCGCATAGCCGAGGCAGGTCCGCACGATCTGGCCGCAGACGGCGTCACGCGCATTTCCGATGTCGGTATTCCCGGCATATTGCACCTCGGTGACCTTGCCGCGAGCAAAGCGCAACTGCACGCGACAATAGCCCGACGGCGCCTGGCCTCCGATATTCAGGCCGGGCGGAAGCGTGAGCGTGGGCGGCGCGATGCCGCCGGGAGGGCTCGCCGCGTGCTCGTACATCCAGATCTCGCCCGAACCGTCCTTGGCGGTTCCGGCCGGCAGGCCGGCGCACATGCGGATCGCCGACTGGTCGAGACCGATCAAGCTGGCTCGTCCGCGCCGCGCCCACTCGGCGTCCTGCTCGGCACAGCCGGCAAGGACGAGTGGCGCGAGAGCCGCCATTCGCAGGCAAAGTTGCATCGGCATCGCTTCCCTGTGCGATGCGAACGATACCGCAAGGTGGTTTTGCGATGCAGCAGGCCTGTCGACCGACTGTCCATGCGCACTTGGCATGGATCAAACAGCCGAGTTGCGCGTTATGGCGCGCTACGCGCTCGTCACTTGTACTCGCGCTCCGTCCACCACGGGAAGTAATCCGGCATGTCGGTCGACACCTTGTTCTTGAACTGCGCCGGCCGCTTCTCCAGGAACGACACCACGCCTTCCTTCACGTCGTCCGAGCGGCCGCGGGCGTAGATGCCGCGGCTGTCGACCTTGTGGGCTTCCATAGGATCGTCGGCGCCCATCATGCGCCACATCATCTGGCGGATCAGCGCGACCGACACCGGCGCGGTCTTTGCCGCAAACTCCTTGGCGAGCGCTTGGGCGGTCGGCAGCAGATCATCGGGGGCCACGACCTTGCTGACGAGGCGGCCCGCAAGCGCTTCCTGCGCCGGGAAGACACGGCCCGAATAGCACCATTCCAGCGCCTGCGAGATGCCGACGATGCGCGGCAAGAACCAGCTCGAGGCCGCCTCGGGCACGATGCCGCGCTGGGAGAACACGAAGCCGAAGCGCGCGGCCTCCGAGGCGATGCGGATATCCATCGCGAGCTGCATGGTGACGCCGATGCCGACGGCCGGGCCGTTCACCGCCGCGATCACGGGCTTGAGGCATTTGAAGATGCGCAACGTCACTTGGCCGCCGCCGTCACGCACCTGCGGGTCGCTATAGTCGACCTTGCCGTCGGCAAAACGCTTGACCGGCCCGCGCCGCGCGTCGCGATCGAACGTGTCGGCACCGGAGGAGAGATCGGCGCCCGCGCAAAAGCCGCGGCCGGCGCCGGTGACGATGATGGCGCGGACGTTATCATCCTTGTCGGCGGTGTCGAACGCGTCGATCAGTTCGGCTTGCATCTGCGCGTTGAAGGCGTTGAGCTTGTCGGGCCGGTTCAACGTGATGGTGAGGATCTGATCGGCGACCTCGTACTTGATCGTCTCATACGCCATGGTGGTTTCCTCTTCCTTGGTTCTTTGTCCGTCTGTCTAGCACGTCATTCCGGGGCGCGCGAAGCGCGAGCCCGGAATCCATTTCTCCACACTCCTTGCGGATGAATGGATTCCGGGCTTGCGCCAAGAGGGCGCAACCCGGAATGACGACGGTGCGTTATTGGGCCGGCGGCTTCGGCCAGGGCCGCTGCGGGCCGCGCAGACCTTCGAAGGCCTTGGCCATGCCGAGCACGCCGATGTCGTCGAAGCGGCGGCCGACGATCTGCACGCCGATGGGGAAACCCTTGGCGTCGAAGCCGCCGTTGAGGGAGATCGCCGGGTTCTCCGACATATTCCACGGCACGGTATAGGCGATGTGCTCGAACGGCTTCATGGGATCGTTGGTCGGCGACGCCCATTCCGCCGGAAAGTTCACGTTCGGCGCGGTCGGCGAGATCACATAGTCCAGCTCGCAAAAGAGCTTCGCCGCAGCCGCGCGGATCGCCATGGTCTGGCTGAAGCCGCGGATGACGTCGACGCCCGAGAGCTTGGCCCCGGACTCGCCCCACTTGAAGATATAGGGCAGCACCTTGGCCTGCTCGGCCTGCGTCAGCTTGGACAGATCGTCCCACATCCGCGCGCGCCAGAAATTGTCGAGACCGTCGAGCATCTCGCGCGTGAGGATGCCGTCGACCTCGGTGACGACGCTGCCTGCGGACTCGAATGCCTTCGCGGCCTTCACTGCGACCTCGCGCACCGGCTTCTCCAGCGCCAGGCCGCAGCCGGGATCGAGCATCAACCCGATGCGTAGTTTTCGCGGAGATTTCTCCAGCCCCTTCCAGTTCAGCAGCTCGGCCGGCAGGCTCATGCCGTCGCGGCGGTCGGGCTTTGCGATCGCGCTCATCATCAGCGCGCAATCGTCGACCGTGCGGGTCATCGGGCCTGCGACACGGCCGACATAAGTGGGGTCGATCGGCACGCGGCCAAAACTCGGCTTCAGGCCGACGAGGCCGCACCAGCCGGCGGGCAGGCGAACCGAGCCGCCGATATCGGTGCCGAGATGCAAGGGCCCGTAGCCGGCCGCGGCGGCGGCGCCTGCGCCGGCGCTGGAGCCGCCCGGGTTCTTGCTGAGATCCCACGGGTTGCGCGCGAGCGCATGGAACGAGGAGAGCCCGGAGGACAGCATGCCGTAATCGGGCATGGTGGTCTTGGCGAAGATGATGCTGCCGGCCTCACGCAGCCGCGCAGCGGGCGGCGCGTCCTTCTCGGCCGGCACGAGCTTGACGCTGGCTGCCCCCAGCGGCACCGGCACGCCCTTGGTCGCGATGTTGTCCTTCACCGTCACGGGCACGCCGTCGAGCGGCCCGGAGGGCTCGCCGCCGGTCCAGCGCGCGGTCGAGGCCTTTGCGGCCTCGCGCGCGCCATCGGGGTCGAACGCATAGAGCGCCTTCAGATGCGGTTCCCACGCCGCGACATGCGCGAGCACGTCCTCCAGCACCTCGCTCGGCGAGAACTGCTTGGCACGATAACCCGCGATCAGGTCGACCGCGGACAGATCGTGCAGCGAGGTGACCGCTTCCTCGACGCTCTTTTTATGCATTGCCACCCACCGGCATGCGCGTCTCGACGATGCGGGCGAACATGCTGGCACCGATCGGCAGGATCTTGTCGTCGAGCACGAAGCCGGGATTGTGCACGGGCACCGAGCCGTCATGGCCGACCCAGAAGTAAGCGCCGGGAATCGTCTCCAGCATGTCGGCGAAATCCTCGCTGCCCATCTTCGGCTGGATGCGGGTGATCACGTTGGCGGGATCGACGATGGTGCGCGCGACCTCCTCGACCACGTTGGACTGCTCGACCTGGTTGACCAGAACGCCGAACGTGTCGCGGATGTCGGCTTCGATCGTGCACTGATAGGCGGCGGCGATGCCGGCGCAGATGGTGCGGATGCGCTCGGCGATCAGGGCGCGGACTTCGTTCGAGAAGGTGCGGATGGTGCCGCACAGATGCGCATCGCCCGGAATGACGTTGTAAGCCGAGCCGGCATGGATCTGGGTGATCGAGATCACCGCGGCTTGCAGCGGGTCGACGTTGCGGCTGACGATGGTCTGGATCGCCTGCGCCAGTGTGGTCGCAATGACAACCGCGTCCTTGGAGCGCTCGGGCATCGCGCCATGCGCGCCGTAGCCGGTGATGCGCAGGTCGAAGAAGTCGGCACTGGCCATGGCCGGGCCCGGCAGGATCGCGATCTCGCCATGGTTGAGGTCGGGCGCGTTGTGCAGGCCGTAGAGCTCGTCGCAGGGAAATTTCTCAAACAGCCCGTCCTTGATCATGGCGCGGGCGCCGCCGAGGCCTTCCTCGGCCGGCTGGAAGATCAGATGCACGGTGCCGTCGAAATTCCGGGTCTCGGCGAGATAGCGCGCGGTGCCGAGCAGCATGGTGGTGTGGCCGTCATGGCCGCAGCCGTGGAAGCGGCCGGGGATCTTCGAGCTCCACTTCAGATTGGTGTTCTCTTCCATCGGCAGCGCGTCCATGTCGGCGCGCAGCCCGATGCGCTTGCTGCCGGTGCCCTTGCCCTTGATGACGCCGATCACGCCGGTGCCGCCGAGGCCGCGATGCACTTCGATGCCCCAGCTCTTCAGCTTGTCGGCGACGATGCCGGAGGTGCGCACTTCCTCGAAGCCGATCTCGGGATGGGCGTGGAGGTCGCGCCTGATTGCGGTGAGCTCGTCGGCGTAGCCGTCGATGCGATCGATCGTGGGCATGTGGTCCTGTCCGGTTAGCGTGAGGGAGGCGTGAATACGGGGCCGTTCGGCTTGATGCGGATGCCCGGGCGCAGGCGCGTCCAGGGTAGCGAAGCGGTGTCGGCCGGCATCGCACCGGGCGCGGCACAGATCATCAGCTTCTCGGCGATCGGCTCGAAATCGGCGCGGAAATGCACCGAGCTCTTGTTGACCAGGATTTTCTGTTCGGCCGGCTCGATGCCGACATAGCGGTACATCGCCTGGTCGGCGAGCTGGGCCTTGTGCGAAGAGACGACGATGCGGACATCGCCGATGCGCAAGGCTGCGGACGGGCCCATCTCCATCTCGCGGCCGCCGTAATAGGGACCGGGCGCGATGAAGCGGCCGTCCGAGAGCTGCTCGACCACGAAGGTCTCGCGATAGGGCTCGTCGCCGGGGATGCCGGACTTGCCGCCGAGCGACAGCGTCACGGTGGCGCCGACGCCGGCTGCGTGCGCGGCCTTGGCCGATTCCGGATCGTAGATCGCGCCGGTTGCGGCACTCGCCTTGTTGCGCACCAGCGCGCGCAGCATGCCCGTGGTGTCGGAATCGCCGCCGGCGCCCGGATTGTCCTGGGTGTCGGCGATGATGATCGGCTTGCGCGCGCCCTTGGCAAGTTCCATGGCGTGGCGCACGCCGTCGTCGGGCGTCCAGATCTTGCCGTCGAAATCGTTCTCGTGGCTTTCGATCAGCTTCAGAAGCGCGTCGGCCGCACGATCGGCGTCGTGTTGCGTCTTGCCGTAGGCGAACACGCTGGGGCCGCAGTCGCGGAAATCGGCGGCGGGAAAGCCGGGCGCGAAAGAGAGGGTGGGAACGGCATCGCTCTCCAGCGCGGCGAGTCTTTCGTAGATGCCTTTGGTGGGCTGGTCGTTGGTGCATTGCCAGCTGATCGGGATCAGGAATGGCAATTGCCGGAAGGCCTTTGCGAAGCGCTGCTTCGTCTGCAGCAGCAGCGCGAGATGGCGCGCGCAGGCGCGGCCGGTCTCGGCCATGTCGACATGCGGATAGGTGCGGTAGGCGATCAGCGCGTCGGCATGCTCCATCATCTCGGGCGTGACGTTGGCGTGGAGATCGAGGCTGGTGACCAGCGGAACATCCTTACCGATGACGCGGCGCACGCGCGCCAAGATCTCGCCTTCGCCGTCGTCGAGATGCTCGGTCACCATCGCGCCGTGCAGGTCGAGATAGACGGCGTCGATCGGGCCGGCGGCGGCGATGCCGTCGACCATGACCTTCACGATGCGCTCGAATGCGTCTTCGGTGACATGCGCCGACGGGCTCGCGCCGCAGGCGATGGTCGGAATGAGTTCCCAGCGGTTCGCCTCGGCGCTGTCGACGAAACCGGCGAGCCCGACATTGATGCGGCGCATCACCTTCAACACGTCGGCACCTTCAGTCATCGCCGGCCAGCCGCCGCCATGCTGGAAGTCCGCGAATGTCGCCTTCGTCGGAGCGAAGGTGTTGGTCTCGTGCAGGAAGCCGCCGACGGCAATACGTGTCATTCAGTTCAGTCCCAATTGAAAGTGCGCGACGTTAGCCTTGCCCTTGCGAGGAGGGCAAGGTGAGGAAGCACTCGCGACGTGCATAGGGTCAAGACGATTTGGGAATGCTGCGCCCCATACTCCGCCGTCATTCCGGGGCGCGCCCTCTTGGGCGCGAGCCCGGAATCCATCGTGCGACAGAGTCCGCGGCTAAATGGATTCTCAGGTGCGCAATTGCGCACCATAGCTCATCGCTTCGCGATGCCCCGGAATGACAGAGGAGAGAGCTACAGTGTCGCCCCCACGCCCTCGGCCACCGGCCTGAAGTTCGCAAAATCCCAACCCCGCCCGGGCGCCGCATCCAGCAGCGCCTTGGTGTAGGCCTCCTTCGGATGCGTCAGCACTTCGGCGGCCGGTCCCTGTTCGACGACGCGGCCGTGCTGCATCACCACGACCTCGTCGCAGATCTGGGCTGCGACGCGGAGGTCGTGGGTGATGAACAGGATGGCGATGCCGAGCCGCTTCTGGATCTCGTCCAGGAGCTCCAGCACCTGCGCCTGCACCGAGACGTCGAGCGCGGAGACCGCTTCATCCGCGACCAGCACGTCCGGATCGAGCGCGAGCGCCCGGGCGATCGCGATGCGCTGGCGCTGGCCGCCGGAGAATTGGTGCGGATAGCGCGACACCGCATCCGGCGGCAGGCCGACCAGCTCGAGCAACTCGCGCGCCCGCTTCATCGCGTCGGCGTGCGCCACGCCGTAATTGACCGGGCCTTCGGCGATGCTCTCGCCGACGGTGACGCGCGGATTGAGCGAACGATAGGGATCCTGGAATACGATCTGGATCTTCTGCCGATGCGGCTGCAGCAGGCGGCGCGAGATGTCGGCGATCTCGCGGCCGGCGAGGCGCACGCCGCCGGAGGTCGGATCGATCAGGCGCACGATGCAGCGCGCAACCGTCGACTTGCCCGAGCCGCTTTCGCCGACGATGCCGAGCGTGCGGCCCTTGCGCAGGGTCAAGGTGACCTTGTCGGCAGCGACGACCTCGCGGCCTTTGCCGAAAAAGGCGCGCTCCTTGTAGACCTTGCTGAGCTCGTTGGCCTCCAGCACCACGGGCTCGCGGGTTTCCTCGCGCGGCGGGCGCGGCACCAGGCTCGGCACCGAGGAGAGCAGGTTGCGGGTGTATTCCATGGTCGGATTGCGCAGCACGGTCTCGAGCGGACCGGTCTCGACCAGCCGGCCCTGCCGCATCACCGCGACGCGGTCGGCGATCTCGGCGACCACGCCCATGTCGTGCGTGATGAACAGCACGGCGGTGCCGTGATCGCGCTGGAGCTCGCGGATCAGCGACAGGATCTGCTTCTGCGTGGTGACGTCGAGCGCGGTGGTCGGCTCGTCGGCAATGAGCAGCTTCGGCTCCAGCACCAGCGCCATCGCGATCATGATGCGCTGGCGCTGGCCGCCGGAGAGACGGTGCGGGTAGGAGGCGAAGATGCGCTCGACCTGGGGCAGGTGGACCTGCTCCATCATGTCGAGAATGCGCTTCCTGCGCGCTTTGGCATCGAGTTTGGTGTGGGCGCGGAGCACCTCGTCGATCTGGCGGCCGACCGGCACCACCGGATTGAGCGCGGTCATCGGCTCCTGGAAGATCATCGCCATCTTGGTCGCGCGCAGCTGGCGCAGGCGGCGGTCGGTGGCGGTGAGCAGCTCCTCGCCGACCAGCTTCACGCTGCCGCCGGTTGGCACCAGCGTGCCCTTCGGCAACAGGCCCATGGTGGTGAGCGAGGTCACCGACTTGCCTGAGCCGCTCTCGCCGACGAGGCACAGCGTCTCGCGCTCGCGCACCTGGATCGAGATGCCGTCGATGATGTTGGCGCCTTTCGGCTGCTTGCCGATGGAGACGACGAGGTTGTTGATGTCGAGGATGGTGTCGGTCACGTCAATTCTCTCCGTCATTCCGGGGCGCGACAAAGTCGCGAGCCCGGAATCCATCGGGCCGCAGCACGCGTGGTGAAATGGATTCCGGGCTCGCGCTACGCGCGCCCCGGAATGACAACGCTACTCGCATCACTTCCCCTCCCGCTGCTTCATGCGCGGATCGAGGGCGTCGCGGGCGGCGTCGCCGATCAGGTTGATGCTGAGGATGGCGATGGAGAGCAGCAGGCCCGGCCAGAAGATCAGCGATGGCTTGATCTGGAAGTACTGGCGGCCCTCGGCCATGATGTTGCCCCAGGTCGGCGTCTCCGGCGAGATGCCGGCGCCGAGGAAGGAGAGGATCGCCTCGGTCAGGATGGCGCTGGCGCAGATATAGGTGCCCTGGACGATCAGCGGCGCGATCGTGTTCGGCATCAGGTGGCGCCACATGATCTTCGGCAGGCTCGAGCCGACCGAGATCGCGGCCTCGACGTAAGGCTCCTCGCGCGCCGACAGCACGACCGAGCGGACCAGGCGTGCAACGCGCGGAATCTCGGGGATCGTGATCGCGATCAGCACGGTCCAGAGGCTGGCGCCGGACAGCGACACCACGGCGATCGCGAGCAGGATGCTCGGCATTGCCATCAGGCCGTCCATGACGCGCATCATCACGGAATCGACCAGCTTGAAGAAGCCGGAGACGAGGCCGATCGCCAGCCCGATGGCGATCGACAGGATCGCCGCACCGATGCCGATCAGAAGCGAGATGCGGCCGCCATAGATCACGCGCGACAACACGTCGCGGCCGTAGGCGTCGGTGCCGAGCAGGAACTGTGCGGAAGATGGCTTGAGCCGCTGCGACGGGGCGAGCTGGATCGGATCATGCGGCGCGATCAGCGGCGCGAGGATCGAGACTACCACGATCAAGGCGAGCAGGCACGTCGCGGTGGCGATGATCGGGGTCGAGGTGAGGAATCCGAATCGCGGCCGCAGCGGCGACGTGATCGGAATGGAGGACTGGGGAAGGGTATCGACCGACATTTTGTTCTTGTCCTTGCCTCAGTACCGGATCCGGGGATCGAGCAGGGTGTAGGCGACGTCGATGAGAAGATTGACGACGACGTAGATCAGCGAGGTCAGCAGGATCATCGCCTGGATCACCGGATAGTCGCGCGCCAGCACCGCATCGACGGTGAGACGCCCGATGCCGGGGATGTTGAACACGCTCTCGGTGACGACGACGCCGGAGATCAAGAGCGCAAAGCCGGTGCCGATCACGGTGATCACGGGCACGGCGGCGTTGCGCAGAGCATGGCGCATCATCACCGCAACCTCGTTGATGCCCTTCGCGCGCGCCGTTCGCACGTAGTCTTCGCCGAGCACGTCGAGCATCGCCGCACGCGTCATGCGCGCGATCAGTGCGACGTAGATGAAGGACAGCGCGCAGGTCGGCAGGATCATGCGCTCGAAGAACGGACCGAAGCCGTTGAAGATGCTACGGAAGCCCTGCACCGGCACCCAGCGCAGCTCGATCGCGAAGACCTGGATGAGGACATAGCCGACCACGAAAACCGGCACCGAGAAGCCGAGCACGGACAGACCCATCACGAAACGGTCGATCCAGGTGCCGTGCTTCCACGCCGCGATCACCCCCAAGGGAACTGCGACGATGACGGCGAGGATGATGGTGCACAGCGCGATCGAGATCGACGGCTCGACGCGCTGGCCGATCATCTTCATCACCGGCAAATTGGAGATGAGCGACGTCCCGAGGTCGCCGTGCAGCAGCTTGTTCACCCAGGTGACGAACTGCACGATCAGCGGCTCGTTGAGGCCGAGCGATTCGCGGATGCGCTCCAGCCGTTCCGGGGTCGCGTTGTCGCCGGCGAGGATCGCGGCGGGATCGCCGGGGGTGAGGCGGAGCAGGAGGAAAACGAACAGCGCGACCACGCCCATCACGGGCACGGCGGCGAGAATTCGGCGAAGGAGATATCCGAGCAAGTTGGATCCGTCAGTTTAGAGTCAAATTGGGCAGGGCTCTTCGGCCAGCCTGCCATCAGCCTAACATTTCAGCAATTCCCGTGCCACGAGGGCCACAGTTTTTGCGGTGCAGCCAATCTTCGTAGGGTGGGCAAAGCGGAGCGTGCCCACCTGCTTTCGGTCGGGAAAACGGTGGGCACGGCGCTTTGCGCCTTTTGCCCACCTACGGGATCGCTTCGCGATCACTCCAGCGTCGCCAGCAGCCCCGCCATCAGCCGTCCTCGCTCAGCGAGACTCTCGACTTCGATATACTCTTCGAGCGTGTGGACATTGCCGCCGCGCACACCGAGGCCGTCGAGCGTGGGGATTCCCATCGCGCCGGTGAAGTTGCCGTCCGAGCCGCCGCCGGAGCTTGCATGCGGTAATTCCATGCCGAGAGATTTGGCAATGCCGCGGGCCTTCTCGTACAGTGCCATGGTGCCGGCATTGGGCTCCCAGACCGGCCGCGTCACGCCGCGCGTGACCTTGAAGCTGACGTCGTTGCTGGTGCCGGACAACGCCAGCATCCGCTCGACGCCGCGGTCGAGATCGGCCTGGCGCTTGGCCATGGAGAGCGCCTCGCCCGTCGCCGTGGTAGCAACGCAATTGACCCATTGGCCGCCATGCACGACGCCGACCGAGAAGGTGCAGTCCTCCGTCGTCATGGCGTCGATCGCGAGGATCTGTCGCGCCATCTCGCGGATCGCCGAGCGTCCCGAGGACAGCGTCGCGCCGGCGTGGCTCGGCCGGCCCGTCGCTTCGAGGTTGAAGCGTGCGATGGCGTAACGTCCGGTGGTGACGCCGTTGTCGGCGCGGCCGGGCTCCGGCACCAGCACGTATTTGTTGCGCGCGGCTTCCGCCTCGATGATGTCGCGCGTGGAGGGCGTGCCGACTTCCTCATCCGGCGTGAACAGCACGGTGATCGGCAATGGGGTCGTGAACGAGGCGCGTGCCAGCTGGCGGATGGCTTCCAGCGAGAGGTAGTTGCCGCCCTTCATGTCGTAGATGCCGGGGCCATAGCACTTGTTGCCTTCGCGCCGCCATTTCAGCTTCTCGATGGTGCCGACCGGGTGGACGGTATCCATGTGCCCGGCGATCAGGATGCCGGGCTCGCCCTGCTTCGGATGGGGGAAACGCGCGCGGATGACCCCGCCGAAGCCCTGGCGGCCGGCGATGCGCTCGATCGTCGCACCCATGATCGCCATATCTCGCGCTGCGATATCGAGCATGCGGTCCACGGCACCGGCATCCCAGGTGGGGCTTTCGCATTCGACCCAGCCGCGCAGGCCTTCGAGCATGGCCTCGGAATCAAAGGGAAGATTGGCAGGATTCATCTCAATGTCTCTCAAGCTTGGAAAGATGGAACGCGCATTGCATTGGCGCGGACGGGACAAGCGGAGGGTGTTGTAGAGCCAAACCGATCTTTGTGGAGCCCGTGCGCGCGCCGCAAGGGCTTGCACCGAAACCGGATTGACGCGCTTCACCCTGTCTGCAAGTCTCGAAAGACGAAGGCATTGCATGAGGTTAGTTCGCCCAACGAACGAACCTCATGCTCAACCAATAACCTGCCTTTGAACAGTTTCACGTCAGGAGAACTTTCTATGTTCCACTTCATGCGCCGGGGGCCTCGCGCGTTCGCCTCCACACTTGCGCTGTCGGTCGTCGCGCTTTCGACCGCGCTGGCCTCGCCGGTGCTCGCGGCCGGCAAGACTCTCACGGCGGTGCTGCATTCGGATTTGCGCATCATCGATCCGATCTTCACCACGGCCTACATCACGCGTGACCACGGCTACATGGTTTACGACACGCTGGTGGCCACCGACTCGAATTTCAAGGTCCAGCCGCAGATGGCGGACTGGAAGGTCTCCGACGACAAGCTCACCTACACGTTCACGCTGCGCGACGGCCTGAAGTGGCATGACGGTGCGCCGGTGACGGCGGAGGACTGCGTCGCTTCGCTGAAGCGCTGGGCTGCGGTCGACGGCATGGGACAGAAGCTCATGGACTTCACCGCCAGCATCGAGGCGACCGACCCCAAGACCATCACGCTGAAGCTGAAGGAGCCCTACGGCCTGGTGCTCGACTCCATCGGCAAGCCGTCCTCGCGCGTCGCCTTCATGATGCCGAAGCGCCTTGCGGAGACGCCGCCGGACAAGCAGATCCCCGAGCAGATCGGCTCTGGTCCGTTCAAGTTCGTGCAGGGCGAATTCCAGCCCGGCGTGAAGGCGGTCTACGTCAGGAACACTGACTACGTGCCGCGCAAGGAGCCGGCGAGCTGGACCTCCGGCGGCAAGGTGGTGAAGGTGGACCGCGTCGAGTGGATCACCATGCCGGACTCGCAGACCGCGGTGAACGCGCTGCAGTCGGGCGACATCGATTTCATGGAGAACCTGCCGTTCGACATGCTGCCGGTGCTGGAAGGCAACAAGGAGCTCACCATCGAGGTTCTGAACAAGTTCGGCTTCCAGACGCTCGGCCGGATGAACTTCCTGCATCCGCCGTTCGACAACGTGAAGGTGCGGCGTGCTGCCTTGCTGGCCCTGAACCAGAAGGACGTGCTCGACGCGCTGGTCGGCAACGCCAAATATCAGAAGATCTGCGGCGCGTTCTTCATTTGCGACACGCCGTTCGCAACCGATGCGGGCTCCGAGACCCTGGTCAAGGGGAACGGCATGGCGCAAGCCAAGAAGGCGCTCGCCGAGTCCGGCTATGACGGCACGCCGATCGTGATCATGGCCCCTGGCGACGTCACGACGCTGAAGGCGCAGCCGATCGTTTCGGCCCAGCTGCTGCGCGAGGCCGGCTTCAAGGTCGACCTTCAGGCGACCGACTGGCAGACGGTGGTGAGCCGCCGCGCCAGCCAGAAGCCGCCGAAGGAAGGTGGCTGGAACATGTTCTTCACCAACTGGGTCGCGGCCGACGTGTCCAACCCGATCGCCAATCTCTCGATCGGCGGCCAGGGCAAGAAGGGCTGGTTCGGCTGGGCGGAGGACGCCAAGATCGAGCAGCTCAAGGACGCTTTCGTCCGCGCGGCCTCGGTCGACGATCAGAAGAAGATCGCCGCCGACATCCAGAAGCAGGCCTATGAGCAGGTGATCTACATTCCGCTGGGGCAGTATCTCATCCCGAGCGGCTGGCGCAAATCGCTGACGGGCGTGCTCGACGGCCCCGCGACGCCTGTGTTCTGGAACATCGACAAGAAGGAATAAAGCATGATCCGGAAAAGTGCGAAGCGGTTTTCCGGAAAGATCATGCGCAAACAACAACCTAAAGCGCGATGACGATCATCCGAATCTCATCGCGCTTTACGCGCCGCGCGCCTTGCAGGTAAATACGAACGGCGCCGCAGTTTCCTGCGGCGCCGTTTTCTATGAGGAGGTCTGTGATCGCGCTCGTCTAGCAGTGGCTGTCGCGCAGCTGCTCGAGCCCTTCACTCACGAATGCCAAGCTCGAGTCCATTCGTTCATCGGAACGAGGCTGCGAAATCGGCTGTTCGATCTCGGACGCGGGCTGATCCGATCTGGTCTCTTGTTCCATCTCGCCAATCCTCTGAATTGCTGCAGTACAACATCGCGAGGGGCGGGAAGTTCCTAGCTGATCGGGCGATGATGCGGCCTGAACAGCCGCCCTTTCTCCACCACCAGCACGATCGCGAGCGCGGCGAGGGTGGACAGGAAAAAGCCGATCGAGAACGGCAGCAGCGTGCCGTCGAAGCTCTGCCCGATTGCCATGCCGACCACGATCCCGATCAGCGTGGTGATCGAGCCGTACAGCGAGGAGGCGGTGCCGGCGATGTGGCCCTGCGGTTCCATCGCCAGCGCGGTGAAGTTGGCGACCATCATGCCGAACGAGAACATCATCAGGGCCGAGAGCACCATGAACAAGGCGAGCGACAGCACGCCGAGGCTTTCCGTCAGCAGCATCACGCCGGCCACGGCCGTGTAGAGCGTCAGCGCGCCGTGCGAGATCACGCGCATGCCGAGCCGGCCGACCAGCCTCGCATTGAGGAAGCCGGCGATGGCTGTGCCGGCGGCAATCGCGGCGAAAGCCAGCGGGAAATATTGGCCGAGATGATAGATGCCGGTGAAGACCTGCTGGGCGCAGAAGACATAGGCGAACAGCGCGCCGATGACGCTGCCGGCTGCGGTGGCATAGCCGACGGTCTGGCGATGGGTCAGGGTCTGCCGGAATGCCGAGAGCACGTCGGAGGGCGCCAGCGACCTGCGCTTCGACTCGGGAAGCGTCTCGGGCAGCCGCAGCACGCACCATGCGAGCGCGAGCAGGCCGTAGAGCATCAGCACCACGAAGATGCCGCGCCACGCCGTCACCAGCAGCACCGCCTGTCCGAACGAGGGCGCGACCACGGGCACCGCGATGAAGATCATCATGGCGAGCGACATCACGCTCGCCATGCGGCGGCCGACATAGCAATCGCGCACGATCGAGGTCGCGATCACGCGCGTCGCCGCGGTGCCGAGCCCCTGGAGCGCACGCGCCAGCAGCAGCGTCTCGAACGAGGGGGCAATGACCGCCAGCACGCTCGCCACCGCATAGACCGCCATGCCGCCGAGCAGCACCGGTCGGCGCCCGAAGCGGTCCGACAGCGGACCCATGACGAACTGACCGGCGCCGAAGCCGATCAGGAAGGTCGACAGCACCAGTTGCAGATGGTTCTCGACGGGAATCTTGAAGGCGGCGCCGATATTGGGCAGCGCCGGCAGCATCATGTCCATCGCGAGCGGATTCAGCGCCATGATGGACGCGATCACGATGACGAATTCCGGAAAACCCATTGGGCGGTGTCCCGAGGACACCCAACCGTCGGCATTGACGTCGGACAAGAAGCTTACCCCTGCAATCAAGCGAGTTATCTAGCCCCGATGCTGCGTTGCACAACCCATGTTTCGGGATGGCTGGCAGGCGGAGCAGGAGCGGTCAAAAACGGGTGAGGGCCCGTCGCCGGCCTGATGGGCCATCCGGGACCTCGTCGCCGCGCACATCGAAGCGTTTTCCAAGCCGCGTCGCCGGAGGGCTGGGCCTGCAACCAGGGATTCACCATAAGATCGGGCGCGGCACGCCGGGGAGATGAATCGGCAACCCGTCCTGTCCATTGTGGCTGGAGCGGCTGCCGCAACGGCGCCGCGAGAAGCCAAACAGGGTATCGCCCGTGTCCGACATATCAGGTGCAGCACGATGGTTGGCGCCTGCGGCCAAGGCTGCCAGGCGCAACGTCTGGCTTGCCGGCGTGGTCACGCTGACCGCGCTGCTGGTGCTCGGTAATCTCGCCAACGATGCCTCGCTCGACCTGCCCTATGGCTGGGACGTCCGGGTCAATTGCGCGGCGGTCGATGCGCATGCCGACGGGCTCGATCCCTACTTCGTCAAGAACCTGAAGGGCACCACCTATTCTTATCCCTATCTGCCGGTGACGCTGGACGTCTTCCGTCCCCTCTGCGGGGGCGGCGTTCTGCTCGATCATTACCGAAGCATCTTTCTCGTCCTCGCCGTGCTCTGCGCGCTGCTTCTGCCCGGCCTTGGCCGGACGCGTGCCAGCGCGCGCGATGCTGGCTTGAAGGTGCTCTGCGCGCTCGGCGCGTTCGTCGGTTTCGAATTCGTGGTGGCGTCGGGGAATTTTGCGCTGCTGAGCGGAGTGCTGACCGCGATCGCGCTGAAGCTCCTGCTACGCCCGCTCGCATCCGAACAGAATTCGAACTTTTCCTGGCGCATCGCCGGCGCTGCGCTGCTCGGCCTCGTGACCTCGTTCAAGCTGGTGTTCGTCCCGGTGCTGGCGGCGCTCTATTTCCTGCCGCTGCCGCGTGGCCGCAAGCTGGCCTTGATCGCGGTGGCCGCGTTCGCCTTCGCGTTGCCGCTCGCGCTGTCGCGGTTACTCTATCCAGATCTGTTCGCGAGCTGGCTGCTCGCGATCGCAGGACAAATTCCCGGCCAGCATGCCGTCGGTCTCGTGGAGACCAATCCGTCGCTGTTGCTGCTGGCGCGCGACCTCATGGCCCAGGCCGGCTTCGGTGACGGCAAGCCGGCGATGTTGGCGGCCTATGCGTTCGCGGCACTCGCGCTCGTGCTCGTGCCGTTCGCGCTGTCCGTCCTGCGCGCGGCCGCAAGGGAATCGGTGCGGGCAGGGGCATCGCTGCTGACGCAGCTCGATCGCTGGCTGATGGATCACCCGCGCACGGCGATGCGCATCACGGTGCTTGCCATGTTCGCGCTCTATCTCAGCTCGCCGCGTCTGAAGGAATATGCCTTCTTCGAGCTCGCGCTTCTTGCCGCGATCCTCATCGTCGATCTTCCGTCCCTGGCGCTCGCCGCCATCCTCGGCATCGGCCTCGCCTTCCCGGCACTGGTCTCGCTTCTGGGCGCGCCGATCGAGGGCACCTTCATCCTCCTCGTCATCGCGCTGATCTGCTTCTGGATCGTGCTGCTCGATTTCCGCGCAGAGCCCGAGCGCCTCGAGCAAGGGTTATACAAGCTAGTGGTGCGGGCAGCCGGGGTCGAACCGGCACAGCGCTTGCGCACCGAGGGATTTTAAGTCCCTTGCGTCTACCAATTCCGCCATGCCCGCTTGATCCAACGAGATCAAACACTTAAGTCCGTTCCGGCGGTCTGGAATTGGCGCGTTCGCCGCCGGAGGGACGGTTCTTCCTTAAGCGAGCCGGGGGCACAAGGCAAAGCCTCAATCCGGACATCTGTTGCTGCTTTAGGCATTCTCAATCCACGGGGGCTATTCATTCGGCATGGCTGCTTCGTTTTCCTTTTCGCTGCGCGGCTTTGGCGCGCTGTTCGCGCTGCTTGCGGCTGGCCTCGCGCTGTCCGGCTGCGCCGGCGTGAGCGAGACGATCGCACCGGCTTTTGCCGATCCCGCCAAATACGAATTGTACGATTGCAAGCAGCTCGAGACCGAGCGCAAGGACCTCGCCAAGCGCACCGCCGATCTGCAGAGGCTGATGGAGAAGGCCGAGACCGGGGCCGGCGGGGCCGTCGTGTCCGAACTCGCTTATCGCAACGATTATATCGCCGTGCGCGGGCAGGTCCAATTGGCCGAGGATGCCTGGCGCCGCAACAGATGCCGGGAGACGCCGCCCGAGGCGCCGCCGCCTCCGGCATCGCCCGCGGCCAGCGCCAAATCCGCGTCGAAATCCGGCAAAGCGGCCCGCTGAGGCGGCGCGCCGCATCAAGGCCGCCAGCCGTAGATCCAGTCCTGTCGCGCCAGCATGCGCTGCGGGCCGAGCGCGCGGATCGCAAGATCGCGTGCGAGCGCGAGCGGCCCATTGAGATGATAGATGCGGCCCTGCTGCCGCGCGGTCCGCTGCACCCGCCGCACCCGCGCCTGGCGGGCACGGCCGTATTGCGTCAGCGCGGCGGCAACCGCTTTGCTGCTCTCGGCGGCCTCCGGGCTCAAATGCCGGGCGAGCACGGCGGCATCCTCGATCGCCATGCCGGCCCCTTGGGCTGCGAACGGCAGCATCGCGTGCACGGCATCGCCGAGCAGCGCCACCGAACCCTTGCTCCAGGGGCAGCCGTCCGGCACGCCGAACAGCGCCCATTTGCGCCAGCTGTCGACCGCGGCGAGCAGCATCCGCGCCGCCGGCGGCCAGCGCGGGCCGGCAAAGGCGTCCATCACCTCGCTGATATCGCCGGGCGTGCTCCAGCCCGGCCGGTTCCAGGTGCCGGGCAGCACCGCGATCACATTGATCTGGCGTCCGCCCGCAATGGGATAGGCGACCAGATGGGCGTTCGGTCCCATCCAGAGCTGCACCCGGCGCGCGGTATAGTCCTTCGGCAATTGCGTGGCATCGAGCGTGCCGCGCCAGGCGATCAGGCCGGAAAAGCGCGGCTGCACCTCGGGAAACAGATGCTGGCGCACCGTCGACCAGATGCCGTCGGCGCCGATCAGCGCGCTGGCGAGATCGCTGCGGCGGATCGTGCCGCTGCGATGGACCACGGTCAGGCCCTTGGCGTGAGGCGCGACGTCCTCGAAGGTCGCGCCCAGCTTCAGGTCGATGTCGGGATGGTCGGCGACGGCGCCGGCGAGGGCCGCTTGCAGGTCGGCACGGTGCACCACCCAATAGGGCGCTCCGGCGCGCAGCGAGGCGGCTTCGCCGAGCGGCATGCGCAGCAGCTCGCCGCCGGCGCGCGCGCTCATGATCGAGAGCGCTTCCGGGGTGACGGCGCGCAGTTTGAGGCGTTCTGTGAGGCCGAGCTCGACCAGCACGCGACTGGCATTGGGCGAGAGCTGCAGGCCGGCGCCGACCTCCTCGAGGCGTTCGGCCTTCTCCAGCACGACGATGCGGAAGCCGCGGGCGGCGAGCGCGAGCGCGGCCGTCAGGCCACCGATGCCGGCACCGGCGATGACAATCGTTCGGGAGAGCGCCACCCCTTAACCGATGGACGCGGTCAGGCCACCTTGTCCTTCAGCACACATTCCGGCGGGCGGGCTTCGCCCGGCTTCAGGTCGGCCGCGAAGCGGTACAGCGTCGAGCAATAGGGGCAGATGATCTCGTTGTCGTTGCCGAGGTCGAGGAAGACGTGCGGATGGTCGAACGGAGGATTGGCGCCCACGCACATGAACTCTTGCGAGCCGATCTCGATGACGGGGACACCGGCATCGTTATGGAAGTGCGGGACGACATGGTCGGACATCGAAGTTCATCCTGGAGTGGCAATGGCGGCAGATACAATCACGAACTTACGCGGCATCTTTGAGGCGCTGCGGACCATACTGGCGGGTACAGGTGATTGCTAGTCCAGCGGAACCGAAAAGCTTCGCAAGCGCCCCATGCTCATTTGCTCATGCAAATTCGACACAATCTTGCGCCCCTAGAGAAGCCCTTCTTTCGTCGGGGACGTTGTGTCGCAATTTTGGCATACTATCTCTGTGGTTGCGTGAAACCGGGACGAAAGACGTAGTGTTCCACGCAAGCGATCTCAGGGCATCCGGGCTTTTCCACATGAAGTGGCTGCGAATCAGTACGGCGTTGGCGGGAATGGCCGTGTGCGGCTTCGTGCTCGCGCAGGTGGCGCCGCATGCCCGCGAGGCCGGCGCGATCCTGGCCGCCCAGGATGATCCGGTCGCGCTCTCCGAGCTGAAGCTCGATGCACTGCTCCGGCACAACGACCGCCTGGTTCAGGACAATATCGAGGCCGCGCTCGCCGCCGGCGATGCCGATCTCGCCGACAGTTTCGTCACGCTGGCGCGCGAGCGCAACATCGCGCTCCCCGACGACCTCTTGAGCCGCGTCACTGATGCCGTGAAAGCGGAGAATTCCACCGCGCATTTCGCCAAGCGCTTCGCCACGGGTCTCGTCACCGGCAACGCCGACGACGTCGCCAGCCTGTCCGGGACCGTGGCCGGCGATCTCTTCGTGTTCGGCGACATCAGGGACGTGGTGCGCGAAGGCAAGCACCTCGCCATGGGCGAGGACACCGACCGCCTCGTGCTCTCCCTTGCGGCGGCCGGCCTTGCGGTGACGGCGGCAACCTACATCTCCGTCGGCGGTGCCGCGCCGGTGCGCGCAGGACTGACGCTGGTGAAGGATGCGCGCAAGCTCGGACGGCTCGGCGAGGGGCTCGCCGCATGGGCCGGCCGGTCCGCGCGCGAGGTCGTCGATGCGCCGATGCTGCGGAACGCGGTGGCATCGGGCTCGGTGCTGCGCCCAGGCCAGACCGTGAGCGCGATCAAGGCCGCGTTCCGGGCCGAGAAGGCCGGTGCGCTGGTCCGGCTCGGCAAGGACGTCACGCGCGTCGCCGGAAAGACCGGCACGCGCGGGGCCATGGATACGCTCCGCATCGCCGAGGGCCCCAAGGACGTCGCGCGCGCCGTGCGGCTTGCGGAAGCGCAAGGCGGCAAGACGCGCGCGATCATCAAGCTGCTCGGCCGCGGCGCGCTGCTGCTCGTCGGCGGCGCGTTCGATCTGGCGATGTGGCTGTTTGGCGCGGTCGTGACGCTGTTCGGCCTGCTCTCCTCCATCAAGGCGACGACCGAGCGCCTGACCCAGGCCTGGTGCGATCGCAGGCGGGCGCGGCGGCTGCGCCGCGCGCAGATGGCGGCCGACGCTGCTTTGGCTAACGCGGCCGCGACGGCCTGAGGCGCGATCCGCTTCGGGCTATTGTTTGAGCATGATGTTGCCGGAAAACCGCTGCACACTTTGCCGGATCGTGCTCTAAGATCGAGCTGTCCCCCACAAGATCCCACGGAACTGCTGATGCCGAGCTTTCACAACGGCGCCGTTGAAATTGCCTATCTCGACGAAGGCGAGGGCGATCCGATCATCCTGGTGCACGGCTTTGCCTCCAGCAAGAACGTGAACTGGGTCTATCCGACCTGGGTGTCGGAGCTGCGCAAGAACGGACGCCGCGTCATCGCGCTCGACAATCGCGGCCATGGCGAGAGCGCAAAGCTCTACGAACCCGCGCAATATTCTATACCCGTAATGGCCGGCGACGTGCTCGCACTGATGGATCACCTCGCCATCCCGCAGGCCGACATCATGGGCTATTCGATGGGCGGGCGGATGACGGCCTGGCTCTCCCTCAACGAGCCGCAGCGCCTGCGCTCGGCGATCCTCGGCGGCATCGGCATCGGCGGCCTGATCGAGGGCAGCGGTCCCGGCGAGAACGTCGCCAAGGCGCTGGAGGCGCCCGCGCTGGACGACGTCACCGATCCCGTCGGCCGCACGTTTCGCGCGTTCGCCGACCAGACCCGCTCCGACCGCCGTGCACTCGCCGCGTGCCTGCGCGGCACGCGCGATCTCATGACGAGGCAAGAGGCCGCGCGCATCGAGGTGCCCGTGCTGATCGCGGTCGGCAGCGCCGACGATGTCGCAGGAAGTGCCAGCGCGCTCGGCGCGATCATACCGGGTTCCGAAGTGCTCGATATTCCCAATCGCGACCACATGCGTGCAGTCGGCGACAAGGTTTACAAGACCGGCGTGCTCGATTTCCTGTCACGCCGCGGCTGAGGCGACATTGCATGGCCTATCGGGTACGTGGCGCATCGCCGCGCTCCGCCTGGCCAAAGGTCATCACCCAATCGCGCTGCTCATCCGTGTCCGGCACGATCAAGCCCCGCGAAGCTCCAATCAGCTCAAGAGCTTCCTTCGCTTGGATTCCGGAACAGATCAGTGCGCAAGCTGCAATTACCGAAGATCGGCCGATCCCCGCGCGACAATGGATCGCCATAGAACGACCATCTCGCAAGCCGCTGGCTAATAAGCGAGCGATCTGCGATGCCTCCGGTCGCGATTCTGGCAATCCCCGATCCGGAATCGGAAAAGAGATGAAGTCGATTCCGTTAGAACGACAAACCTCGTCTTCACGCTGTAACCCAAGCTCTGAAACCTCCTCGCGCTCGAGAAGGCTCACTACCAGATCGACTCGGGCGTCCTTCCACTCAATGACTTCCATCTCCAACCACTCGTCGGCGCGAGGACGCGCCATAATCGCTATTCGTCCAGCCGCTTGAATCTCGATCCAATGTAATCGGGACATCTCAAACCCTTGGTTGATGCAAGACGGGATCGCATAATCCACACCTCACCGGCAGCCGCCGCCTGGAGCTCATTTTCCTGGCGACCGAATGTCGGTGACGACTGCTGCTTCACACCACCTTGTCGCTGAACGCGGTGGGAAGCGTGTTGAGGAACGACATGACGCGCTGTGTGCGCAGGGGCGGGCGGCGGCCCGAGGTGCGCAGCATCCATAGGGGTTCCCCAGGCGCGCGCCAGGGCGCCAGCACTTCGACCAGCCGGCCGGCGCGAAGGTCTTCGTTCACCAGCCACGCCGGCCCCCAGCCGACACCGAACCCATTCACGATCAAAGCGAGCGAAGCATGCGCGTCGTCGCAAATATGCTTGGGCTTGGGGGTGATGCGAATGGGTCCTTTGCCGCGCGGGTCGGCGAAGCGCCAGGTCAGGATCTGACCGCTCGCGGGATTGCGGAAGCCGACGTGCTCGTGCGCGGAAAGCTCGAAGGGAGTGGCCGGCGCGCCGCGCGCTTTCAGATAGGCAGGCGAGGCGCAAGCGATCCAGGAGAAGGTGCAAAGCCGCCGTGCCTGATGACCGGGCGCGCGATCGAGCGGCCCTGTGCGGATCGCGATGTCGACGCCTTCCGCCGCGAGATCGAGAATCTCGTTGCGGAATTTGACCTCGATCTCGATTTCCGGCCGTTCCCGCAGGAACGCGGGCAGTCGCGGCAGGATGCAGGCGCGCGCGAACGAGGCGGGGGCGGTCACGCGCACCCGTCCGCCATCGTCGCGCGCGACTTCGCCGAGCGCGGATTGGACACGGGCGAGGCTTTCGGCCAACGCGCGTCCCGCCGACATCAGCCGGTCGCCCTCTGCGGTCAGCGCCAACGAATGGGTGGAGCGATGCAAAAGTCGCAATCCGTGAGCCTGTTCGAAGCGGGCGACCGCCTTGGACATCGCCGATGTGGTCGTCCCCGCCCGCCGCGCGGCTTCGGCGAAGGAGCCTGCCTCGACGACGCGGACGAAGGCGAGGAGGCGCGAAAGATCGGGAGGCAAAGTCGTTGTGGACATGAAGTCCACATAGCCGTGGCCAGACGGTCACTACAAGACCCATTCGAGAACGGCTAATCGGGGAGTATCAGCACGCATTCTGCGGCGCTGGAAACGCGGGACGTCCGATGAACCCTATCGAAATTACGCTGCAAGCCCTCGACGCCGCCGAGCGGGCGATTCCATCCGGCCAGCCGGTTTATATGCTCAATCTGCTGCGCTACCGCGCGCAGGCGCGTTACGAGGACGGCTTTGACGCCGCGCCCTGCTCGGGCCGTGAAGCCTTTCATGAGCGCTACAGGCCGGCTTTCCGCCGCCTCGCGGCCGGCAAGCCGATCGCGCCGACGTTTTCCGGGCCGATCCTCGCGAGCCTCGTCGGCTCGCCAAGCGAACGCTGGGACGAAGCGGCGCTCAATGAGTACGGTGACTTTGCCACCTTCCGCTCGATCGTCGACACCGAGACTTACAGGCGCGAAGTGGCGCCCCACCGGCACGCGGCGCTTGAGGATTTCCGGCTGTTCGCGCTCGCCAAGGCGATGTGAAACTATGGCGACAGTGCCAGGCGCCGTCGCTCAACGGCGTCACCGATCTCGGGCCCTATCGTTTCGGTGCTCTGATTTCCCGGACGGTGATTTCGGCCAGAGCGACAGCGTCAGTCACGCCGCGCATGTGAATGTCGATCATCCTCTTGGCGAGAAGATCACAGATCGGATCGCTTCGATCCACCAGGTCGAGCTTGCGCAAGGCATGGTTGAAGGCGAGTTCAAGAACATGTTCCTGTTCGCGGGTGAGATCCACATTCGCAATCAGCCGTAGAATCGGCATGACGCTGCTCCCTGTTGGAGTAGGGCGGGAGCACAACCGGTCTCTCTGTCACCGATTGAAGCCACGGACCGGGCGGTGATGGAACACACTGTTCCTCAACGGCTTGGCAGTCAATGCCGTCAGAGTGCCAAGCAAGCGATATTGCAACTTAATCAGCAGGGCTGCGCTTTTGAGCTTCGAGGTAGTCGGCGCGCAAACGGTATTCTTCGGCGATCTCTAGCAGCGCAGCCTTGGTGCGCCCGTCAGCCGACAGTGCTGCTTGCTCGCGGGCGGCATGTTCGAGGCGGCGGAATTCTCGGTCCATGCGAACAGCCTACCTGACCGAGACGGCTGCCGCATTAAACTGTGCAAATGTGTACACATCGTCCACTCCCTCAGGAGATTGGGAGCGATGAGGCTTCACCCCGATCTCATCCTGCTTTGCCGTCCTCGCCCAGCCGCCGCCCCACGGCCATCAGCACCACGAACGTCGCGACCCACACCATGCGCGCGCCGTAGCGGTCGTGGGGCCCTGAGATCACGCCGCAGATGAAGGCGTTGCCGAGCAGCGCCAGCGTCACCGTCCCAGCCAGCAGCGTCAGATCGTCCAGCCGGCGCCTTGCCAGCGCATGGCCGAGCAGCGCGAGCAGCGCCAGCATCGAGGCCAGCGCGACCGGGACATGCAGCCAGTTCACGACATCGAAATTGACACCCCAGTTCTGCTGCCGCGCCGCGCGCATGGCTGCGGCCTGCGCGGGGATGTAGCGCTCGATGATGCCGCGGGTGTGCGGGATCCAGCCGTTGGTGCCTTCGCCGGTCGCCACGTGCAGCAATTGCTGTCCCATCGCGCGAAGCGCCGCGCCGGCCTGCCAGGCCGGATAATCCTTCAGCGACTGCACGACGATGGTGCCCATCTCCTCATTCATGCCTGCGAAACGGCCGAGCGTGTTGAACACGCTCTTGCCCCACAGGAATTCGTCGGCGCTCGCCGGCAGCTCGTTGCGGTAGGGACAAAGCTTGTAACGTTCGCGCGGGCAACGGTCATTGAGATATTGCGCGACGATGCCGTCCTGCATCATGCGGCCGAAGGCGACGCCGTAGCCGCCGGGCGTCCAGGCCAGCTTGCCGGACAGCGCATAATTCGCCGACACCAGCATCAAGCCGCCCGCGACGATGGTGAGGCTCGCCTGCAGTAGTCCGGCCAGCGGCAGGCGCGCGCCCAGAAACGGCCGCGCCATCCAGCCCGCGGCGCACAGTCCGAGCAGCACGCCGAGCGTGGCGCTGTGGGTCGCCGCGGCAAAGGCGGTGAAGACAAACAGCGAGATCTTCTCGATCGCCGAGGTGCGGTTTGCGCCGACCACCAGGAGGAACAGCGACAGCACCGCGAGCCCGGCAAAGATGTCGGTGAGCAGCATGCTCGCAAGCCAGGGCAGCGCGGTCGACAGCATCAGGGAGAGGCTGATTGCGACGAAGCGGAAGGTCTGCATCAAACTCAACACGCGAAGAGTGAGCTGCAGCAGCCATAGCGTCGCCAGCGACTGGGCGGCGAGGTTGATCCAGAAGCCGAAACCCTCGCCATAGTGCAAATAGAGGCCGAACACCGTGGAGCGGCTGGGGACGAGATAGCCCTCGTACCAGCGCGCGAGATAGCCGCCGGTATCCCATTGCAACAGCGGATAGCCGTTCCAGACCGCCGGCGCGATCATCAGGAGGGGCAGGGCCATTGCGGCCAGCCGCAGCCAAAAAGAGCCCGCGGCGCGCGCGCGCAGTTGATCGGTGGTGATGGTCAAATCGGCTCTGCCCCCGCTCGGATCATGCCCGCAATAACGGTTGGAGGCGAATTCACCAATAGTTTGACGCCGCCCGGCTTGAATTTGGCGAAACTCTGACCACCTTGAGCCGACCTTGCCGCTCGGGGCGTCAGAAGAAGGCCTTGTTTATCAATGCTTTGGCTTGCTATCCGAGGCAAGGCACTGTTCACTCTCAGGCAAGCCCGTCAGGACTTTGTCGCCTAGACTGTGCTATAGAGCCAACAAAATCAGCCAATTCGAAAGAGCAGATCCCATGGCAGTGCATCAGGTCAATCCGGGAGGAAAGCTCGCATCGCTCGATCCGATCTGGGACCGGATCCGCAGCGAAGCGGAGGACATCGTCCGCCGCGAGCCGGAGCTTGCGACCTTCATCTATTCGTCGGTGCTGCATCACGGCCGGCTGGAGGATTCGGTGGTCCACCGCGTCGCCGAGCGGCTCGATCATTCCGCGCTGTCGGGCGACCTGGTGCGTCAGGCCTATATGGACGCGCTGCGCGACGACCCTGATCTCGGCAACGCCTTCCGCGCCGACCTCGTTGCCGTCTACGACCGCGATCCCGCGACGTCGCGCTTCATCGATCCTTTGCTCTACTTCAAGGGCTTTCATGCCATCCAGACCCATCGCCTCGCGCACTGGCTCTATCTGAAGGGCCGCAAGGATTTCGCCTATTACCTTCAGAGCCGATCCTCGGCGGTGTTCCAGACCGACATCAATCCCGCCGCGCGCATCGGCCGCGGCATCTTCCTCGACCACGCCACCGGCTTCGTCTGCGGCGAGACGGCTGTGATCGAGGACGACGTCTCGATCCTGCACGGCGTCACGCTCGGCGGCACCGGCAAGGAGAACGAGGACCGTCACCCCAAGATCCGCCACGGTGTGCTGATCGGCGCCGGCGCAAAAATTCTCGGCAATATCGAGATCGGCCATTGCGCGCGCATCGCCGCCGGTTCGGTCGTCGTCAAGCCGGTGCCGCACAACGTCACGGTTGCGGGCGTGCCGGCCAAGATCGTCGGCGAGGCCGGCTGCGCCGAGCCGTCGCGCACCATGGACCAGATGATCAACGCGATGGGGCTCTGAGCGGGCTCTTGATGCTGCGAAGGGCCGGGTTTTTCCGGCCCTTTTCGTCCCTAAATTCTTTGACAATTCGTGCTGGCGGTTCGCCGCATCTCGTCCTAAAACCCGCCGACCATTTTCGATCGGAGACTTGCCGTGGACGTCAAAGAAGTCAGAAAGTTAGATGCGTATCTGAAGCGCGTATTCGGCAATCCCAAGATCCGCGTCGTGCCGCGGCCGAAGAAGGACGATTCCGCCGAGGTCTATATCGGCGAGGAATTCATCGGCGTGCTCTTCGTCGACGACGAGGACGACGATCGCTCGTTCCAGTTCCAGATGGCGATCCTCGAGGACGATTTGGTGGATCAGGAATAGTTTTCGACGTCGTCATCGCGATGGAAGCGGATCTTCGCCTCGCGTAGCATTCTCTCGTATCCCGGACGCCCTGCAGCGCCGTCAGCGTTGCAGGGCCGAGCCGGGACCCAGAAGCCAAACGGCCGTCATTGCAAGCGCAGCATAGCAGTGCCAGCATTGCTTGAGCACACCCTGACGAGCTTTACGTGCTCAATTGCAGACTTCGACGTTGGTTGAATTCTTTTGCTCAAGCCGACAGCCGGGGCGAACAGGGCGACAACCACCAATTCCCACGCCGCAAACTATCTGCCCACTCGTCTGAGGCTTCGCAGGCCTGGATTCAACCTGCTTCCGTTCGGCGTCTCGCTTGTTGGCATCCTCGCGGGTCGCGACCGGCTTCTTGTCCTGCACCTTCTCGCACTCATTGTCGTCGTTGACGCGATAGCCGGCGCGGCAGGTGATCTTGACGCAAGTATCGCCGTCCGCCTTGAAGCCGCGATTGCAGACCAGCGGGCAGACGCGCCCCGGCTTGGCCTTGACGGCATCGAGCGCTTCGAAGCTCGCGAATTTGGCGTCGAACTTCGTGCCGGCATATTTGTTGAAGAGGCTGAGCGAACGCTGCGAGGTCGCATTCCAGTCGCCGTCCGCATTGCTCGCGAGACAGCCGACGCGGCGGAGTTCTGACTGCACCAGCTTGGCTGTCTCCTGCGGCGACAGACTCGGCGGCGATTGGGTGGGGGCCACGGCCGCGACCTTCTGCTCAGCGTCACGCTGAGCCTTCTCTTTAGCGGCTAGCTCAGCCGCTGCTTTTTCGCTGGCGATCCTCTCGGCCAGCGCCTTTTCGGCAGCCTGCTTGTCGGCCAGTGCCTTGGCAGCTGCTTCTGCATCTTTCCTGCGCTGCTCGGCGGCCGCCGCCTTGGCCTCTTCGATCTGCTTGGCCTTCTCCGCGGCGATCCGAGCATCTTCGGCAGCCTTGGCCGCTGCTGCGGCTTTCTCCTGTTCGGCCTTCTTGGCCCGTTCGGCGGCAAGCTTTGCCTTCTCCTCCTCGGCCGCCCGCGCCTTCTCGGCCGCTGCAGCGCGGGCGTCTTCGGCAGAAATCCGGTTGAGTTGAGCCTTGGCGAGATCGGTATAGAAGCCGCTGGGATAACGATTGAGGAATGCGGTCCAAACGTCGCGCGTGCCGAGTTGGAGCGCCAGTTCGTAGTCGCGCCGGATTTCGCTGTCCGGGTTCGCCTGCGGTCCGGTCGCGACCGGCTTGGCCGGAACCAGGGCCACGTCGTCGCCGCCGAGCGAGCCGTACACAAATGGCTCCTGCTTGTAGCCGGTATTCTTGAGCACGTCGTCGCGCACGAAGCCGAACGCCTTGCGCAGATCGAGCCCGGGCGTCGGCAGACGTTCGACGAGTGCCGCCGCGAACGGGCTATTCTTGGAGTCGCCGTCGGACGCCGTCGAGCCCGCTTTCGCCGCGAACGCGATCATCGTATTCGGGCTGGTTGGCTCCACCTTGGCGAGGCCGCGGCCGATGGCACGCGAGGCGATGGTACGCTTCATCGCCTTGGCAAACGGGTTGTCGCGACATGCATCGAGGATGATCAGGCGCAGCTGCTTTGCAGGTTCGACCGCGAACAGCGCGCGGTCCAGCGCGATCGTTTCGTCCAGCACGTCGCTGTCGGTCTCCAGCGTCGCGTCGGTCGGGATCAGATAGTTGACGCCGTCCAGTTCAATGCCATGACCGGCGTAATAAACCACCGCGACCCCAGCATCCCGCGCCTTGCCGCCGAAGTCACGCAGCGCCCGGCGCATCTCCGAACCGTTGAGGTCGAGCTTGATGTCGACGGTATCGAACCCGGCCTTCCTGAACATGCCGCCGACCAGGGTGGCATCGTTCGCGGGGTTCGCCAGCCGCGCCACGTTCTTGTAGGCCGAGTTGCCCATCACCAGCGCGACGCGCTTCTCGGCCAGCGCCGGTCCGGCTCCCACGCAGATCGCAAATATCAACAAAACAAACAGCCGAAGCCGCATTCCAGCCCCCGAATGCAATAGCGTCAGATTATTCGCCGCATGGCCAATCGCAATCTATGCTAAGTGATATCAGTCACACATCCATGCGCCATCCGGGCAACCCCGTGCCCCGCATCACGGCCATCATGCCCTGTTTTGGCCCGATGGGTCAATCATTATTCGAAAAAAACGAAAAGACTCGATGCTGCCAACGCTTGGCTACTGTGCATGGGGTTGTTTTCGATTTTTTGGTTTGGAGGCTCCAGCCGACAGTAAGCCGACCGCCCTTAGCCCCGCGGCCCGCGCAGCTGCGCGGTCAGCCTCTCCATCGCCTCCGCCACCTCGCGCCACTGCGACAGCCAGCTGCGTGGAAAGCGGAAGGTGAGGTCGGCGCCGCCGACGCGGCGCTCGGAGAGGCACATGCCGGGGGTGGCGGCATCGCGCGTGCAGCGCGCGGTGAGCGCGGGGCTCGCAGCCGAATAGAGGTCCTCGCTGCCGTAGGGCGTGTCGGTGCGGAACATGCGCATCGTCAGGCCGTCCGCCGGGCTTGCCGCGGCCGGGTCGAGATAGCGCGGATAGATCGTGGCCGTGCGCTGCTCGGGCGAGAGCGCATCGTGATGGGCCGCGATCGACAGGAAGACGCGGTCGATCGACTGCAGCGCCGCTTCCGCCGTGTCGGAGGTGACGTGCTTGGGCGCGCCGGGCGGCTCCAGCGAGGGATAGAGGAAGTCGAGATCGATGCGCTCCTGCGGCCCCGAGTGCCGCTGGATCTTCATCCGGATCGCGGTCACCGGCAGGTTGAACAACGTGCCGCCGACGCTCACCGGCAGCTTGTCCGGCGCGTTCGCGCCCCGGCTGCCCCAGGTCGGCCACAGCAGGTAGGCGACGAGCGCGACCGCAGCGACCGCCGCCACGCCGCCGAGCACGATCGGCACGACATGCGCCCGGGTGCGCGTGCGGGGGGACCTGAGGGGAGCTGCCGAGAACAATGTCATGAATTGCGCGAGGTCGACCGGAGGTCGGCCGATGGCCGACGAATCAGCGCGAATATGCCATGCGACGGCGCTTTCGCGCAGCGTTCCCGGCCGCTTGGATCGGGACGGCCCCTGCATGGGACGGCCGGCCGCGTTAACCTTTCCTTAAGGATAATGTAGCGTTAACGGGCTCTGTTTGTCACAGGAAGGCACGCGCGTTGTGTAAGGGCGGAGCACTTCCGATGACACCTGAAGCTCTCAACACCTTCTTCTCGATCGGCATCGGTTTCGCGCTCGCGGGCGCGCTCGTGAACGGATACCAGGCGCTGGCGCAGCGGCCCGCCGGCTTCGGCCTGCTGCAGGACGGCGTGGCCCCGAAAACCTTCGCGGCGGTTCCCTTCCTGGTGTTCGCCGCGCCCTTCATCATCATGCGCAACACGCTGCGCGGCGTGCGGGTGGAAAGCCGCCGCATGGAATTCGTGATGATGGCAACCGTCATCGCCGCCTTTTGGAGCATGATGAGCGGCACTTTCTTCCTGATGACGCTGCGCGCCGCCGGCCTTCTGGTCTGATCCGAAGTGCCTCGAGCGCGGCCGGCCTTTGCGTCGCGGCTGCCGTTTGGCTATGCCAATCGTCAACGCGACAGGAGACAGCCAATGGCCATCTACGAGCTCGACGGGCAGGCGCCCGACCTTCCCGCCGACGGCAATTATTTCATCGCCGAGACCGCGACCGTGATCGGCCGGGTGCGCTTGAAGCCGGGCGCGAGCGTCTGGTTCGGCGCGGTGCTGCGCGGCGACAATGAGTGGATCGAGGTCGGCGAGGGCGCCAATGTGCAGGACGGCTCGACCTGCCACACCGATCTCGGCTTTCCGCTTGTCATCGGCAGGAACTGCACGGTCGGCCACAACGTCATCCTGCACGGCTGCACCATCGAGGAGGGCGCGCTGATCGGCATGGGCTCGATCGTGATGAACGGGGCAAAGATCGGCCGCAACAGCATCGTCGGCGCGGGCTCCGTCATGACCGAGGGCAAGGAGTTCCCCGAGCGCTCGCTGATCATCGGCTCGCCCGCGCGCGTGATCCGCACGCTCGACGACGCCCAGGTGCAGAAGATGGGGAGCGCGGCCCGGTTCTACGTGGCCAACGGTCCGCGCTTCAAGCAGGGCTTGAAGCGGATCGGCTGACCGGCCCGCCCGGCCGCGCTTCGCCTAAGCCGTGCCACGGCTCCATACCGTAAAAATACAGCCTGACGCCTTAATCCTCTGCTAGCGCGATCACGCTTATCATCCAGCGTTTTCAACCAGGAGGAGCGGCGCCATGGGAGCTGCGGCGCTGGAATCCGGCTTCAGTGCCGGAACCAAATTCTTGAAGAAATTGGTCCGTTTCGTGCGCGGCGCCGACACGCTGACGGTCGCGGAGAAGGTCTACAGCATCGCCGCCTTCCTGGCGATCGTCACCACTTTCCTGCTGGTGATGTCGGTCCAGTCAGTGCGCCTGCAGACGACGTATCGCCACCTGCATGCCACCTCCGCCGACGCGGCGGTCGGCGTCGGGCGCATCAACGCCCTGATCTACGCCGTCGTGATGGAATCGCGCGGCATCTACATGTCCGCCGATCGTGCCGCGATGAAGCAGTTCGCGGACGGGCTGGTGCGGCGCAACCGCGAGCTCGCCGAGGCCGTGAAGAGCATGGAGCGCACGGTGGGCGACGACGACGCCGAGCTGTTCTCTTCCTTCCGCCAGCGCATCCAGCAATTCATCGACTTCCGCCAGGAGCTGGTGCGCCGCGGCGTCGAGATCAGCCCGGCCGCGGCCCGCGAGTGGGGCGACAACGACGCCAATCGCACCCTGCGCAGCAAGCTCAACAGCGATCTCGAAGCGCTCGAGCGCATCTACGAACAGCGCGCCCGCGAGGCGGACGAACTCGCCGACAGCCACCGCTACGCAGCCGCCTATCTGTTCGCGCTGGGGCTCGCGGCGCTGATGCTCGCGGCGTTGAACGTCGTCGTCATGCGGAACTCGGTGATCGGCGCGCTCGCCGATATCACGCAGGCGACCGACCGGATCGCGCAGGGCGACGTCAAGAGCGAGGTGCCGCATCTGCGCCGTCACGACGAGATCGGGCGCCTTGCACGCGCGGTGCAGAATTTCCGTGACGCGGTGGCGCGCATCTTCGAGCTCGAGGAGCTCGAGCTCGGCACTGCGCAGGCGCGCGACGCGGCGATGACCGAGCGCGACAAGTTCAACGACAAGTACCAGGCCAAGAAGTGGCAGCTTTCGGCAGCGATCAACAACATGCCGCAGGGGCTGATCATGCTCGACGGCAAGGCCAATGTGGTCGCGATGAACGCCAATTACCGCAGGATCTACAATCTGCCTGAGACGATCCAGACCGGGTCGAGTCTCGAGGAGATCCTCCAGCACAGGGTCGAGAGCGGATTGTTCAGCGGCGACGTCACGAAATACGTCGCGGCGGTGCTCGACCGCATCGCCAAACGCCAGCCGACGTCGTACGAGATCGCGCTGAACGACGGCCGCATCATCAAGATCTACGAGCGCCCGATGGACGGCGGCGGCTGGGTGTCGGTGCAGGAGGACGTCACGGAACAGCGCCACCGCGAACGCATTCTCGAACGGATGGAGCGCTTTCTCGCCACCATCATCGAGAACGTGGCCGAGGGCATCATCGCCAAGGACGCGCGCAATCTGCGCTACGTCTTCGTCAACAAGGCCGCCGAGAAGATGATCGGCATGTCGCGCGGCGAGATCATCGGCAAGACGGCGCGGGAATTGTTCTCCGTGGAGGCTGCCGAATTGATCGAGCGGCGCGACCAGCAGTTGCTCGCACAGCGGCAGCAGCTCGAGCCGATCATCGATACCATCGATAATCCCGTCCGCGGGCGCCGCGTCATCTGCGCCCGCCGCATCCAGGTGGGGGGCGCCGGTGAGGAGTCCCACATGTTCGTGACCATGGTCGAGGATCGGACCGAACGGCCGGCAGCGGCGGCATAGCGGCCGGCGGCAGCTCGCATCTGCCGCGGGCTGCCGATGCTCGCGCGGAAGTGAGACAGTGTGGCTGTCACGAATGACCGACTGACGGTAGCTTGGTCCTGCTTTGAAGCGTGGAGCGACCTCCACGCGGAGGATCGAGTGATGTTACGCAGGATGATGATGACGGCGCTGGCCGTGGCGGCGGTCGGGCTGTCGGCGCCACAAAAGGCCGAGGCGGGCGGCGGTTTCGGACGTGGTGGAGGCTTTCACGGCGGTGGCTTCCATGGTGGCGGCTTCCATGGCTGGGGGCACCGTCATTGGCATGGCGGCGGCTTCTGGCCAGGGATCGGGATCGGGGTGGGTCTCGCCGGCGCCGGCCTGTACGGCGGCTATTACGGCTATCCCTATTACGCCGTCCCCGACGACTATGGCCCTGCCTACAACGATGGCTATGGCGGCTGCTACGTCGTGCGCAAGCGCGTCATGACCCCGTCGGGCTGGCGCTACCGCCAAGTCGACGTCTGCGAGTGAGGCGAAATAGCTGTTAAAAAACAAGGTCGTTGACGCAGTATACCGTCAACGACCTTGCCAGCCCCGGATATTGAAATCGGCTCACGCCATCCGGTAACGGCGAACATCGCGCGGAATCATACCGGCGAATGTGATCCAGTTCACAAGTGGCGAAAATAAAGTTCCCGCACCGTGACCGGCTCAGCCGCCCGAGCGCTTGCGGGCGCTGGCGTGGACGCGCCGCGCTGGTTTCCTGCGGGTAACCGATGGAGTCTCGACCTCGGTCGCCCGTGCACTGGCAAAGGACTGCCGCAAGCCGTCGATGGATTCGTTCAAGGCCGTAACCTGCTCCGACAGGCGCTTGGTGTCGGCCTGTTGCGCCGCCAGCAGCCGCTTCATCGTCTGAAGCTGGTCCTGCACCACCTGGAGCTGGTCGATCGATTCCTGCTGGGTCGCCTCCAGCCCCTTGGTCTTCTCGACCAGCTGCTCGGAGGCCTGGGCGGTGCGGGCCTGAAGCTGCCGCGAGGCCACCACCCGGTCGCTCTCGGGGGCGGCACCGGTATAGGCCCGCCAGATTGCGATCGACGTCACGCCCGCGATCAGCAGCAGGAGGGCTGCAGCAGCCAGCGCGATCGGCTGGGCGCCAAGGCGAAGGAGGGTGTTGGACGGCCTGTCCTGGGCGAGATCGATCATCGCTGACAAAACCCAAATTGAAACTTGGTGAGTGGCGAAGACCGGCAACCCAGAGGGGTCACCGGGGCGTCCCGAAAGCCTTACGTTTCGGCAAGGAATGGGACCAAAAAGAGGCTGAGCGGCAAAAAACCAGTGATCAGCGGCTCTTGCAGCCCGGGAGCGCCGCGCAGCGGGCAGGGATCAAGGCTGAAATTGCGAGAACGGCCCGGAATAGCTCTTTGCGCGCGGTGCCGCATAGGGCCCGAGCCGGGAGGTCTTCAGTCCAAGTCGCACCAGTGATTCCGCCAGCGTCACCGCGGCCGCGACGCCGTCGATCACGGGCAGGCCGTGCGCGGCGGCGAGCTCGCCTGCGAGATCGGCCATGCCGGCGCAGCCGAGCACGATCGCTTCTGCCCGGTCGTCACGGACGGCGGCGGTGATCTCCGCTGAGATCTTGCCGAGCGCATCAATGTTGCGCTCTTCCAGCGCCAGCACCGGGACCTCGGCGGCACGGACGCGGGCGCAGCGTTCGGCCAGGCCGTACTTGCGCAGATTGTGCTCGAGCGGCACGATGGAGACGCCGAGCGTGGTCACCACGGCAAAGCGCGCCGCGATCAGGCTCGCGAGGTGGAAGCCGGCCTCGCCGATGCCGATCACCGGCGCCTTGGCGGCGGCACGCGCGGCATCCAGGCCGGTGTCGTCGAAGCAGGCGATGATGTGTGCGTCCGCGCCGTCGCGATCGGCCTCGCGGATGCAGCCGAGCATGCCGGGCACCGCGAAAGCTTCGTCGTAAAACCCCTCGATCGAGACCGGGCCCATCGCCGGCTGACGCGCATCGATCACGGTGTCGGCGAGCGCAACGCTGCGCGCGGCAGCGGCGATCTTCGCCGTCATCGACGCCGTTGTGTTGGGGTTGACGACGTGAAGCCGCATTGGAACAGACGAGTCCTTATCTCAGACGAGTCCCTTGCCGGCGTCCGAGCCCTTGGCCGCCTGCCGCTTGTTGAGCACGTGAATGGTGCCGAGCGCAAGCGTGATGACCGTGAACGAGACCGCCGAGATCACGGTGCCGAGCGCGTAGATGTCGGGGTTGGTCACGGTGGTGGTGAGGCCTTGAAGATCCAGCGGCAACGTGTTCACGGCGCCGATCGCCTGGCTGGAGCGTGCGAGCTCGTCCCAGGACAGCGTGAAGCCGAACAGGCCGATGCCGATCACCGAGGGCAGGATGATCGGCAGCACGACATGGCGGAACGTCTGCCACGGTGTCGCGCCGAGATCGCGCGCGGCTTCTTCCAGCCGCGGGTCGAAGCGGTTGAAGATCGCGAACATGATGAGCAGCCCGAATGGCAGTGTCCAGGTCAGGTGCGCGCCCAGCCCGGACGTGAGCAGGCCCATCGAGGTCTCGAAATTCTCGTTCCAATGCGCCTTGATCAGGTCGTCGATGATGCGGAACTCGAGCGAGATGCCGAGCGAGGTGATGATCGAAGGCACGATGAGGCTGGCGATCGCCGAGTAGAACAGGATGCTCTGCGCCTTGAACTTGCGCCGGAACGCCATGCCGGCGGCGACCGACAGCACGACGGTGACGATCATCACGACGATGCCGAGCAGCAGCGAGCGGCGGAAGGCGGCACCGAGATCGACGATGCCGGTGCCCTGGAACAATTTTGCGATCCAGAAGGTCGATACGCCGTTCATCGGGAAGGTGAGGCCGCCCTGCGGCCCCTGGAACGACAGCACGTAGATCGCGATCATCGGCCCATAGAGAAACAGCACATAGGCCGCGAAGAAGATCGCGAGCACGTAGAACGAGCGCGGGCGTCCTTCCTTCATGCTCTAGAGCTCCTTCTTGATGTCGACGATGCGCGACATCATGGTGATGATCAGGAAGGTGATTGCGAGGAGGATCACGGCATTGGCCGCGGCGGCGGGGAATTGCAGCGCGTTGACCCGCGTCTCGATGATCTTGCCGGCGGCGGCGATCTGCTGGCCGCCCATCACGCCGATGGTGATGAAGTCGCCCATCACGATGGTGATGACGAAGATCGAGCCGATCACGATGCCGGGCTTGGCCAGCGGAATGATGACGTTGACGAGGGTCTGGAAACCGCTGGCGCCGGCATCATAGGCGGCCTCGATCAGCGACTTGTCGATGCGCACCATCGAGTTGAAGATCGGCACCACCATGAAGAAGGTGAAGAGGTGCACCAGTGCCAGCACCACGGAGAATTCGGAGAACAGCAGCCATTCCACGGGATGGTTGATCAGGCCCGTCTTCATCAGGCCGGTGTTCACGAGGCCGTTGCGGCCGAGCAGCGGGATCCAGGCGATCATGCGGATCACGTTGGAGGTCCAGAACGGGATCGTGCAGAGCAGCGACAAGCCCATCTGCCAGGTCTTGGACTTGACGTGGAAGGCGAGGAAGTAGGCGACCCAGAAGCCGATGAAGAGGGTGATGGCCCAGACCAGGAAGCAGAGTTTCAGCGTCTTCAGATAGGTCTTGGCGATGGTGCAGAGCTCAGGGAGCTGCGCAATGCAGCCTTCGAACGTGTCGGTGTAGCCGCGGCCGGAGAAAGCCGGCAGCAGCTGGTATTCGTTGTAGTCCCAGAACGAGACGATGACGACGAAGACGAGCGGAATGAGGAAGAACGCGAGAAACACCAGCATCATCGGCCCGGCCTGGAGCCAGGAGATGAAGGACGGCGACAGGCGCGTCGGCTTTGCGGCGCGCGCTGTGCCCGACCCCGGGATCAAGCCCGGGGCTGCCTGTTGCAGGACCTCTTCCGACATGTCCGTTACGCCGCGATGAACTCGTTCCACTTGCGGACCATGTAGTCGTTCTCGTCCATCACGGCGTTCCAGCACGCGACCCCGCCCATGCGATCCTCGTAGGAGCCGCCGTCACGCACCGCGCCGGCCTTTTCAAGCAGCGAGCCGTCGGGCGCCTTGATGTCCTTCTCGGCCGGTTTGCCTTCCATCCAGTAGGCCCATTCGTAGGGCTCCATGTGCGCCTTCGCAGTGGAGAGCACGGCGGAGTAATAGCCCTGGCGGTTGAGATAGGCGCCGGCAAAGCCCGACAGGAACCAGTTCACGAATTCATAGGCCCATTCGAGCTTGGCACCCGAGACACCCTTGGACACGCAGAAGCCGGAAGCCCAGGACCGGTAGCCTTCCTTCAGCGGCTGGAAGGTGCAGGGGATGCCCATCGAGCGCACCTTGGTGACCGCCGGTGACCACATCGACTGAATCACGGTCTCGCCCGAGGCCATCAGGTTGACGCTCTCGTTGAAGTCCTTCCAGAAGGCGCGGAACTGGCCGGCCTTCTTGGCCTCGGTCATCACCTTCATGGTGAGATCGATCTCTTCCTTGGTCATGTTGCCCTTGTCGGCATATTTGTACTTGCCGGAGGCTTCCACGACCATCGCGGCATCCATGATGCCGATCGAGGGGATGTTGAGGATCGAGGCCTTGCCCTTGAACTCGGGGTTGAGCAGCTCGGCCCAGGTGGTGATCGGACGCTTGATCAGGTCGGGGCGGATGCCGAGCGTGTCGGCGTTGTAGACGGTCGGGATCAGCGTGACGAATTCGGTCGCCGACGTCGCGAACTTCTTGGAGTCCTTGCCTTCGAGATAGAGCACCTTCCAGGGCGCGGTGCCCTGGCCGCCGATCTTCTTGCCGCCGGGCGTCTCGCCCTTGGTGAAGACGGGCGTGATGTTGCCGAACTCCTTGATCTTCTTGGCGTCGAGCGCAAGGATGTTGCCCGACGGCACCAGCTTCTTCAGCGAGAAATATTCGGTATCCAGCACGTCGAAGGAATTCGGCTGGGTCATCACGCGCTTGGTGACGTCGTCCGTGGTTGCGGTGATGTATTCGATCTTGATACCAGTGTCCTTCAGACATTGCTTGGCGATGTCGTCGCCCTCGTTCACGGCCGTGCCGAGATAGCGCAGTACCTTCGCATCGGCCGACTTCACGTAAGGAAAGCCGGTGATCGCGCCGGAGCCGGCGGCGAGGCCGGCGAGACCCGCGGTGCCCTTCAATAGCGTGCGGCGGCTGACGCCGGTCTTCCTGGTCGTCTCGGTCATTTCGCTCACTCCTCTGTGTTGCGCATTTTCCGTGGTGAAGGGTGCTATTGCAGGCGTTGTGCCTTGGCGGGATCCCAGGTCGCCAGCACGCGATCGCCCGGGCGGAACGGATGCACGTCGAAGGCGGCCTCGGGAACGTGGGAGAACAGGGCGGTGCCGTCGTCGAGCGTGAGCGAGACGGCGATGTAGGAGCCCTGGTATTCGGTCTGGGTCAGCAGCGCCGGCGCGCCGAAGGCGCCGTCGGCGAACGGCACGATGCCGAGCTGATCGGCGCGAACGGCGATGAGATTGCCGGCGTCGCTGAGCACGTTGTGTCCGCCGATGAATCGGGCCACGAATTCGGTGCGGGGACGATGGAAGATGTCGCGCGCCGTGCCCTGCTGCTCGATCCTGCCGTGGTTCATCACCACGATGTGGTCGGCGAGGGCCATCGCCTCTTCCTGGCCGTGGGTAACCTGGATGAAGCTGATGCCGAGCTCGCGCTGCAGCCGCTTCAGCTCGCCGCGCATCTTGACGCGCAGGAACGGATCGAGCGCCGAGAGCGGCTCGTCGAGCAGGAGGATCTGCGGCTCGGTGATCAGCGCGCGCGCGAGCGCTACGCGCTGCTGCTGGCCGCCCGAGAGCTGCGCCGGAAGACGGCCTGCATATTGGCTCATCGCGACCAGCTCGAGCAATTCGCCGGCGCGCTTGTGCCGCGTCGGCTTGTCGATGCCGCGCATCTTCAGGGCGAAGGCGACGTTGTCGAGCACGGTCAGGTGCGGAAACAGAGCGTAGGACTGGAACATCATCGCGGTGCCGCGCTTGGCGGGCTCGAGGTCGGTGACGTTCTGCGCGCCGAGGATGATGTCGCCTTCGCTGACCGCCTCGTGACCTGCGATCATGCGCAGCGTCGAGGTCTTGCCGCAGCCGGAGGGGCCGAGCAGGCAGCAATAGGTGCCGGCCGGGATCTTCAGGTTGACGTTGTCAACGGCCAGCGTGGCGTCGTAGCGCTTGGTGACGGCGACCAGTTCGAGAGCGGCGGGAATGGCCATGGCGTGTCCGAGGAGGGGCGTTGCGTCCCGCCTCTCTCCGCAAGGTCCGTGCCAACAGCCCGCGACGATGCGAATTTCAGAAACTGTGCAGCGGAGTCAGATCGTTAGATCGATTCCGGCCCAATGTCGGGCCGTCACCCGTGCAGCCAGCTGCACACAAAACGGGCGAAGATTGTATGAAGTTTCGCCTGTGATTGGATACAGCTCGTCGACTAACATTGCAGGCCGAACGTTCGTCGATCGAGCCTCACAATCATGGCCGCCAAGACCCGCCAGAAACCCGATGCGCCAGACGCGAGCGATCGCGTCAGCCGTATCCGGGAGGGTGTGACTGCCGCGATCCTCGAGCATCGCCTGCTGCCCGGCACCAAGCTCGGGGAGGACGAGATCGGCGACATCTACGGCGCAAGCCGGACGCTGGTGCGCTCAGCGCTGCAGCAGCTTGCGCATGAGGGCATCGTCAATATCGAGAAGAATCGCGGCGCTTTCGTTGCGCGCCCGACGCCGGCTGATGCCCGCGAGGTGTTCGAGGCGCGGCGCCTGATCGAGCCCAGCATCGTGGACCGCGCCATTGACGCGGTCTCGCCGGCCTGGCTCGATCGCCTGCAGCACCATCTCACGGAAGAACGCGAGGCCGAGTTGCGCGGCGATGCCCGCGCCTCGGTGCGGCTCTCCGGCGAGTTTCATCGTCTCGTCGCCGAGATGAGCGGCCACAGCATCTATCTCGGCTTCCTGAAGGAGCTGATCGCGCGCTCCTCGCTCATCATCCTGCTGTACCGCCGTCACGACACGCCCGCGTGCGGCACCGATCATCACGCCGGGATCGCCGCCGCGATCCGCAAGCGCGACAAGGCGCGCGCCGGCGCCTTGATGCTGTCGCACCTGAACGAGATCGAGGCGGAGCTGTTCCTGAAGGATCCCGCCGCCGATGAATTGCGGCTGGCGGACGTGCTGGGGGCGTGAGAAGGGCGTCGCCAGCGCACGGGATCGGCGGGTCCGGACGCTATTGTGGCTCCAATCCGAGATTCTTGATCGATTCCAGCCAGACCGGCCCTTCTTTTTCGTAGAGGGCGACCGAGGATGCGCGGTCCATTGCCGGCGCATCGACCCCGAAGGCCTCCAGCAGCTTCTGGACACGCTCGGTCTTGCCGCCTTCGACCATCAGCTTGGCGAGCAGCTCGATCCGGTCGGTCGGCGTCGCAGCGGGCGCCACCAGGGTCGTGAAGCTGGTCAGCTGGAAGACCTTGCCGGTGACCCCCTGCTCGGTGAACGTCTTGGTGTCCGGCAGCTTCTTCATGCGAACCAGTGACGGAACAGCGATCGCGCGGCCGACGCCGGTATCAAGGACCGGAAGCGCGGCTTGGTAGCTGCCGGTCGCGGCCTGGATGACGCCGGCCGCCAGGTCCTGCCACATCGGCGCTTCGCCGCGGTAATGCACGATGGAGATGTCGAGGCCGTATTGGCGATTGAGCTCGGCGATCGCGATGTGCGCGAACGAACCGATCCCATACGACCCGGCCGTGACCTTGTTGCGGCGCGCATAGGCGACGAAATCTTCGATGGACTTTGCACCGGTAGCGGAATGGACGACCAGCGGCAGATGACCCGATGGCGTCATCGCGACGATCGTGAAATCCTTGTCCGGATCGTAGGCGAGCGACTTCAGCAGCAGCCGGTTTCCGAGCAGCGTGGACGAGATCGTGTACATCAGCGTATGGCCGTCCGCCGGCGAATCCTTGACCGATTGGGCTGCCAGCGCGCCGCTCGCTCCCGTCTTGTTTTCGACGACGACCGGCTGTCCGAGCTTCTGAGAGATGTAATCGCCATAGGCGCGGGCGAACGCATCGGTGATGCCGCCGGCGGGCGTCGACACGACGATCTTGATTGCTTTGGTCGGCCAGGCTTCGGCCGCAGCCCCGTCAGCCGTGGCCAGCACCAGGCCTGCAATTGCAGCGCCCAGCATTGCGACGAATGTCCTCACTTGCCCCTCCGGTTTTGTTGCGTCTTTGGGCGCCCTTTGGCCGCCGGGCAGAGATGTCACACGAGCAGAGTCAAATAGAAACAACATTTCATTGTGTGAAATGGCTAGCTCTTGGCGGCCGCGGACGGGCCGGCCGCAGCAAGCCTGGCGCTGAGCGTCTCGGCCAGTGCGGAGGCGACTTTCTTCATCTGAGGCACGAAGCGCCTGAGACCTTCCTCGGTGCTGACGGCCTCGCGCAGCATCATCACGTTCATGCTTGCGAACAGGCGGTTCGGAACAGCGACGGGAACGCCGATCGCCCAGACGGCGCCGCCGAAGATGCGGCGGCTGTAGCTCTCGTCCATCACTGCGAATCCGGCTTTCCGGATCGCGCGCAGCACCTTGGTGAGTTTGGCGGGATTGCGGGCGAGGTCGTTCCAGGGCTCCGGGCTGAGGGCAAGGCGCGCCGCGATGCGCTCCTGCTCGGCCGGTTCGCAAAACGCCAAATAGGCGCGCCCCATCGAGGTGCCCAGCACGGGAAAGCGAAAACCCGGCGGACGGTAGAAGAGCAGCGAACCGCCGATCCGGGTCGTATGCGCGATCACCATGGATTCCTCGTCGAGCACGGCCACGTCCGAGGGCCACTGAATCTGTTGGCGAAACTTGTTGAGCATCGGTTCGGCGATACCGCCGATCCAATTGGGTTCGTCGTAGCCGGCGCTGAGCAGGAGCGCCCGCCCGGTCGGGGCATAGCTGGGCGGCTCGGCGCGCCGCACCACATATCCTTCATGCTCCAGCGTTTCGAGCATGCGGACGATTGTAGCCTTGTTGAGGCCCGTCGCCTTATGCAGCGAGCCTACGGTCGATTGCCGTTCCTGGTTGATGACGCGCAGGACCTCGAGGCCTCTCGACAACGCGATAACGGGACGGAACGAGGGCATGGCAGCTCTTTGTGAGGACCGTGCCGCTAGTCAATGATGTAATCGCCGGATCAGTCAACAGGCCCGACTCCCGGCCGGGAATTGGACGGTGCCGCATCGACCTCAGCGACCGATTTCGCTTTCGGCGGCAAGCTGCCCCTCTGCCGTGATCTCGTATTCGCCGTCGTGCTTGGTCATCCATCCTGACCTGACCATTTCTCGTGCAAGCTGTATCGAGCAGATCGGATGATTGCCGCCCGGGTGATACAGCCTGTCGTTGCGGACGAGCAGGTGCCCGTACAATCGCGCCTGGCGCAGCGCCCTGCGCATCCCCGGTGATGGACTTTTCATGCCGGTTCAAGCGCGAGCACGATGAAGGTTCCTAATGAATGCGGCCATCTCATCGGCGTTTCGTTCGATAGCGCACATAGGAACCGTCATTCTGCTGCATCGTTTGTTCTTCCGAGGAGTAGCGCCATGAATGTACGGGATGAGCACACGTGGTCCCTCTGGATGGACGTATCTGTCGCCGAAGCTCCGGTGCTGTCGCGCACGGTCGGCGTGGACGTTGCCGTGGTCGGCTCCGGAATAGCCGGGCTTTCGGTCGCATATGAACTTGCTTGCCATGGACGTTCGGTTGCAGTCATCGATCGCGGCCGCATCGGCAGCGGGATGACGGCGCGCACCACGGCGCATCTGGCGACCGCACTTGATGATGGTTACGATGCGCTCGCGCGAGTCCGCGGCCCTGACTGTGCGCGGCGTTACTATCAGAGCGTCGCTGCCGCGATCGATCGCGTCGAGGCCATCCAAGGCGCCGAGCACATCGATTGCGGTTTTAAGCGCGTCGATGGCTACTGGGTACTGGCATCCGGAACGTCCGCATCCGAGCTGGATAGTGAATTGGATTGCTGTCGCAAGCTGCAGATTCCTGTCGAAAATTGCATTAATCCGACACCATTCCATGACAGGGGTCAGACGCGTTCGCTGCGCTTTCCGCGCCAGGCGCGCCTGCATCCGACTAAATATCTCGCCGGTCTGGCGAGCGCACTGCAGCGCCGGGGCGCCCAGCTCTATGCTGACACCTGCGTCGAGAGCATCCAGCAACGCCAGGGTAGCATGGTCGTCACCACCGCCTCAGGCTACGAGGTTCACGCCGCCGACGTGGTGGTTGCGACCAACTCGCCCGTCAATGTTCAGGTGGCGATCCACACCAAGCAGGCGCCTTACCGCACTTATGCACTCGCCGCGAAGATTGCGGCCGGCGCCGTGGAGGATGCGCTCTATTGGGACACGCTCGATCCTTATCATTATGTCCGCCTCCACCCGTTATCTGCCGACGAGGACATCGTGATCATCGGCGGCGAAGATCACAAGTCGGGTGAGGCGAATGATGGCGCACAGCGCCTTGACGCGCTTGAGCGCTGGGCGCGCGAGCGATTGCCGGATTTGCGCGAGGTCACCCATCGGTGGTCGGGTCAGGTGTTGGAGCCGGTCGATTTCGCCGGCTTCATCGGCCGCAGCCCCGGCGAGGAGCATGTATTCGTTGTCAGCGGCGACTCCGGGCAGGGGATCACCAACGGGCTCGTGGCCGGCATGCTGATCGCGGATCTCATCACCAGCGGCGCAAGTGCCTGGGAGGACGTCTACGCTCCGTCGCGGAAGATTCAAAGGAACATCGGCGAGTTCATCAGCGAGAACATCACCCCTATCAAGAATTTCGCGGAGTATCTCACCGCAAGTGAAATCGCGAGCGCTGAACAACTGCGGCCCGGCGAGGGGCGCCTCTTCCGAAGCGGCCTGAAGAAGATCGCGGCGTGCCGGGACCGAAGCGGACATTTGCATTTGCATTCGGCGAGCTGCACCCATTTGGGCTGCGTCGTGCACTGGAACTCACTCGAACAGTGCTGGGACTGCCCATGTCACGGATCGCAGTTTGCACCCGATGGCACCGCGCTCAACGGCCCGGCGGTTTCCCCGCTCGGCGAGGCTGATAAGCCGGCCAATCTTGAAGCGGCAGAATGACCGGCATCCCTCGGCGTGTTGTGGTCAGGCTTTGAAGGGGTATGCGCTGACGGCTGCAGCTTTTATGTGACGCGTTACGTGTGAATCATGATCGCACGGCGATCTGATGTGACTAGTCCTCGCAGGCTGTACAGGCTATATCCTGTCGCCTTGTCATCGAACTGTCATGTTACCGCAAATGCTAAAGTCAGATGCTGCGCCGGCTCGCAAGACTCCGGGCGCGCCGGAAGCCAATCCTGCTGTGAACACCAAGAGAACGCAGCTCCTCACCGGCTTCCCGGGGCAACGCGAGGACGTCAGCGTGGAACCCGCGACGGTCGAGGAGCGCACTGCCATTGAGCAGACGCCATCGCAGGACGTGACGCCCGCGCCGAGCCCAACCCAGCCCGCATCTCCCGTTGGCGAAATCGAGCTCAAGCTGCTCGTCGGTGCCGATCGCATGGCGCATTTCGGCGCAGCGCCCGTGATCGCGGCGAACGCACGCAACAAGGGCACGCGCAAACGTCTCAAGTCCGTCTACTACGACACGCCCGAGCGGGCGCTTCGTCGTGCCGGCCTGAGCTTGCGCGTCCGCCAGAGCGGCACGCGTTTCGTGCAGACCGTGAAGACCGAGGTTGCGGACGATCCGTTGCGTCGCGGCGAATGGGAAGCAAGCGTGCCTTCGCTTGCGCCCGATCTCGCTTTGGCGATGCCGTTCATTCCCGAGCAGATTCGCGAGCGACTCAAAGCGCAGCCGCTCGAAGCGGTGTTCACGGCCGATGTGCATCGTCACACGCGCATCATAGACCTGCCATCCGGCACGGTCGAGGTCGCCTGCGACCAGGGCGAGCTGACGGCCGGCGACCGGTCGGTTCCTGTCAGCGAGATCGAGCTGGAGCTGAAGAGCGGCAGCACGAGCGCGATCTACGAGATCGCTCTGCGCCTTGCGGAGCACGGAACGGTGAAGCCGTCCATCCGCAGCAAGTCTGCGCGCGGCTTCGACCTTGCCGCGGACCTGCCGCCGTCGGCACGCCGGCCGCGCAAGCTTCGCCTCGATCCCTCCGTGACGCTCGACGAAGCCTTCGCGACCATCTTGCGCACCTGCTTCCTTCACCTGCTGCAATCGCTGCCGGCGGCCGAGGACGGCCGCAATCCGGAAGGCGTGCATCAGCTGCGCGTCTCGCTGCGCCGGCTGCGATCCGCGCTCGACCTGATGCGTTCGGTCGGCGCGCTCAGCAATCTGGAGGCGCTGCGTTCGGAGGCCAAATGGCTGGCGCAAGGCCTGTCCGCCGCGCGCGACTGGGACGTGTTCCAGCTCGACACCTTGCCGGCGATCGCAAGAGCCTGTCCTTCGGTCGCGGGCTTCGATGCGCTTGGGCGGGCCGCGGCTCAGCGTCAGGCGGAAGCCTATCGCAGCGCCCGCCACGCGCTCGATGATCGCCGCTGCGCGCTCTTCCTGATCGGCCTCGGCGGCTGGATTGAGGCGCGCGGCTGGCGCAACGGCGTCGCGCCCGAGGATCTCGGCCGGCTCGCCGAGCCCGCCGTCAATTTCGCGCAGCGCGTCCTGTCGGAACAGCACGCGAAGGTGCTCAAGCGCGGCCGCCACTTCAAGTCGCTGACGGTCGACGAGCTGCACCGCGTGCGGCTCGCCACCAAGCGGCTGCGCTATCTCAGCGAGTTCCTGCTGCCGCTGTACGAGGATCGCAAGTCCGCGCGAAAATTCGCGCGCCGGCTCGCCGGCTTGCAGGAGGAGCTCGGCGTCTTCAACGACATGGCGGTGACGGCCTCGTTGCTCGACGGGCTCGGCGCTGACGATCGCGACAGCGCCATTGCGGCGGCCGCGATCGCCGGCTGGCAGGCGCGTGCATCGATCGGCGTGCAGCAGGGCTTGCAGGATAGCTGGCGGGATTTTGCCGCCGCACGCGTACCCTGGTCGCGCCAAGGCCAGCAGAGCTGATCGCGCTTTCCCAAAAAGTTGCGGCCAGCCATTGGGGGATGGCTGGCCGCGCGCGAACCGGTCTGGGACGGGGAGGGGTGGGGATGTGACCGGGTCGCGTAACCTGTTGTCTCGTTCCTACTAATCTTTCGCGCTGGCGGTGGAGACCGCCGGCTTGGTATCGCCCAGCGAGACCCAGACGTTGGGATCGCTCTGCGACTGGCGCTTGACGAAGCGGTAGCCGGTCTCCGTCCAGGCGAGGACGTTCTCGTTCTGATTGTCGAGAATGAACTCGCCCTTGTCGGTCTTCACCGTCAGCACCGCGTGGCCTTCGCCCTTCTTGTCGCGCACCACGGTGATGAGCAGGGCCTGGCGCGGCCAGCCGGCGTCCATCAGCATCTTGCGCTTCAACAGCACGTAGTCTTCACAGTCGCCGTAACCGTCTGACGGCAGCGACCACTTCTCGATCACGCCCCAGTGCTCCTGGTCGGTCAGAGGCTTGACGGTCTCGTTGACCCAGCGATTGACCTTGACGAGGTCGCGCCATGCGGCCTGCGACATCACGATGTCGCGGGGCTGCAGCGGTGCGCCCTGGCACTGGGCAGCATTGTCCGCGCAGAACTCGACCCAGCCGATCGGCGCACGCGTGGTGTCGCCGAGGCTCGCGTAGAGCAGACGGCCTTCGCCGGCCTGCGCTGCCGCGCTGATCCCGAAGAGCATGGCGGCCAGCGCCAGTCCCTTCCCCCGTCCCCTGAAGTCAAACATTGCGGCCCCCGTTTCTTGTTGGGACCACATTTCGCACGGAGCTTTTGAGTTGCCGCTAAGTCGACCAAGTCAAGTCGAGACGAATGCAAGTAAAAGGCGCGGCGAATTCGATCTATACTTGAATAGAATTCGCGTAAAATTGGATATGACTGCAATTGATTCAAATTTTATCTATTAACGCGGAAGCGCTGGGAGGAGCGTTGTTTGCGCTCATCTGCAGCCCCTCCGTTAACCGCTGGCCATTCGCCGCGGGACATGAAAAAGGCGGCGTCCGCATCGCGGAAGCCGCCTTCGAGCCTGGAAATATGGAGGTTTTCGCGTCCTTGCGCTTTACCGCGCGGTAACGCTCTCTTCGAGTGTCTCCGCCGGCTGCTCGTGCATGAACTCCAGCGCGAAGCCGTCCTCGAGGTTTCGGACCACGCGGCCCTGGACCCGGCCGAGCAGAACCGTCGATTTCAGCGGCGGCCGGTTCTCGGCAGCGATCGCCGCGCCCGACAGCGAGAGGTCGATGATGCGGCAGGTCATCTTGGTGCCGTCCTCGAGCGTCAGCACCGCGATCGGGTTGCGCGGCACGATGCGGTCGTGGCGTCGGTCCTCCGGCAGATTGAGGATGTCGCGGTTGGCGAGCCAGGTCAGCTGCGCGGCGAGCTTGTCGCGCTTGCGCGGCGTCGCGCCGATGGTCATGGCGAAGCCGTTGTCGATGATCCGCGTGATCTTGCCCTCGACCCGGCCGATATGGTCGAGATAGGCGACCACGCGGTCGCCGACATTGCCGATGCCGGGGGCGAGCAAAGCGAGGCCGCCCGGCGACATGTTGATCACCTGGCAGGGGAATTCCCGGCGGTCCGGCAGCATGTAGCGGCCGAGCAGGTGCACCTTCACCCGCTGGAAGCGCCTGCGCTCCTCGGCGGCCGGAAGAAATTTTTTGTTCGCCAACGCCATTTCCAACACCCGACCCCCCGCCCGGGCGGAGTCCTTGCGACCCTAAGGTGCACAGGGTTAATGCCGCGTTAGGATCGGGCGCGCCGGTTGCGGACAGACACGATGCGCTCGAAAAGCCACACCTTCAGGCTTGGCTCAGGCCGGCTTCCTTGCGGCGCGCCCATAAAGCAGGCACAGCAGCGCCAGCAGCACGGCGGCCGACAGGCCGAGCGACCAGTGGATGCCGATCGCCGCACCTGCTACCCCGATCGTGATGCCGCTGAAGGCCCGCATCCCGAGCCCGGCCATGTTGTAGAGGCCGACGACGCGGCCGCGGATGTCGTGCGGCGCGTTGATCTGCACCAGCGCCTGCGCCATGGTGTTGAACGACAGCTCGAAGAAGCCCGCGAAGAACAATAGCGCGATCGCGACCGGATAGACCGGCACGAGCGCGAAGCCGAGCAGTGCCACGCTCCACAGCATCGCCAGCGTGATCGCGGTGCGCGGGGTGCCCTTCAGCCGTCCCCAGGATTCCAGCGCGATTGCGGCAAGCACTGCGCCGGCCGCGTCCGCGGCGAGCAGCACGCTGTAGGAGACGCCGGGATCGCCATGGCCGAGATCGCCGGCATAGCCCGGCATCTGGGCGTGATAGGCGTTGCCGATCATGAAGGAGGTGAGGCCGGCGAGCCACGTCATCGCCGACAGCACGGGCTGGGTGCCGATCGCGCGGATGGTGAGCATGATGTCGGCAAGGCCGCGCACCGCAAAGCGGCGCACCGCCACGCTCTTGTCCCTGATCGGGGCCCAGAACAGCCAGAGCAGCATCGGCAGATAGAACAGCGTGTTGAAGATGATGCCGTGCGAGGGACCGAGCGTCAGCATAATGATGCCGCCGACCGCAGGTCCGACCAGGATGCCGAGATAGCGCGCCATCGCGTTCAGTCGCACCGCGCTCGGCAGGTCGGCCGGGCCGACCAGGTCATAGAGCAACAGCTGGTTCGGGGTCTGCCAGAGCACGCCGGCGCAGCCATGGATCACCAGAAGCAGCATCGCGTGCCACATCTGGATCGTATCGGTGAGGAAGAAGTAGCCCCAACCGGCGGAGGCGACGATGAACAGCAGCATGCCGCACTGGATGATGCGGCGCGGATCGAACCGATCGGCGAGGCCGCCGACCGCGACGGAGAACAGCAGGAACGGCAGCCAGTGCGACAGCACGGCAAACCCGCCCAGCGTGGGCGAATGGAATTTCTGGAACACCACCCAATAGCTGATCACATGCTCGATGTTGTCCGCCATCATCGCCAGCACGTAAGAGGCGAACTGGAGACGGTAGGGCACGGACCTCATCGCCGCGAACGATCCGGACGCGGCCACGGGATTTTGGGGGAGGGGGTTCACTGGAGGACCTGAGGTGAGACTCCTGGCGCCTTACACGTTCGCCAGTCGGCGCTCAAGACAATTGGGCGTGCTGGAACAGCAGCCATGCACTCCTGCCACGAGGCCTGCGTTATCTGAGGTGCGAGCCTTGCGGCTTCCGGCCTGCGCTCGTCGAGCCGCAGCAGTCGCCGCATGCAGGGCACGGAATTATTCGCTACGATCGTCTCCATGGAACAGAACAGTCTCTACGATCGGCCGGATCTCTATGACCTGATGGCGCCGCCAGATCCGATCCTCGAAGGCTTCTATGTCGACATCGCGCGCGAACGCGGTGGCCGCGTGCTCGATCTTGCCTGTGGGAGCGGTCGCCTCACCGTTCCATTGGCGCGGGCGGGCCTTGATGTCATTGGAGGCGATCTGTCTTGCGCGATGCTGGAGCGGGCGCGAGATTACGCCAGGGCGAACGCGGTTGAGCCCGGCTTCGTCGAGTTGGACATGCGCGATTTCGATCTCGGCGGGCGGACTTTCGACACCATCGTCGTCGCCGTGAACTCGATCCTGCATCTGCATAGTCTCGACGACTTCAGAGACTTCTTCGGATCGGTCGGCAGACATCTGTCGCCGCAGGGTCGGCTGGTGTTCGACGCCTTCCTGCCCAATATCGCCATGCTCAACGCTGATCCCAACAAGCGCGAGTTGATCGGCACGGTGGTCCACGATCGCCTTGGCGCCATCACTGTCGAGGAGACTGCGAGATACGACCCGCTCACCCAGATCAGGCACGTGGATTGGTGCTGGTCGAGCAAGACGGAGAAGGATTTTGGCAAGCCGCCTTGCCGATGCGCAACATCTTCCCGCAGGAGATGCCGTTGCTCGTGACCTCGGGCGGCCTCCGCCTCATCGAGCGCTTCGGTGATTTCGATCGCAGCACGTTAACGGCGGAAAGCATGCGGCAGATATGCGTCTGCGGTCTCTAGCCCGGTAGCCCGGATGGAGCGTAGCGAAATCCGGGCCCGCTTCCCCGTATTCCGCTACGCTCCATACGGGCTACAAGGCCGCACCTTGGCACGAGCGCGCATCTCACATACGCTTCGCCTCAGCCCGCACACAAATCATAACAAGCGGGCAGCGAGGAAACAGCCATGCAACAGATCCGCGTCTGTACCCACGCAGGTCCCGGCTCGGAGCCCGTCATCCGCACCGTGCCATGGCCGAAGATCGGCCGCAAGGCCGCACTGATCCAGGTCGGCGCCTGCGGGGTTTGCGGCACCGATCTCCATATCCTCAAGGGGCACTGGCCGAAGCCGCTGCCCTGGCCGTTCACGCTGGGACACGAGCTCGGCGGCGTCATCGTCGAATGCGGCGACGAGCTCACCGAAGATTTCATGAGCAAGCCGCTCAGCGTCGGTTCGAAAGTAATGATCCCGCCGCTAATGCCCTGCGGCCGCTGCTACTATTGCATCCACTATCCGCAAACCGCGAACAAATGCCTGACGCCGGTCTATTACGGCCGCTATCTCGGCTTCGACAAGGCGCCGCATTTGTGGGGCGGCTGGGCCGAATATGTCTATGTCGATCTCGAGATGCTGCCGGGCACCAAGATCTACAAGCTGCCGGACGACATGTCGCTGCGCCTGGGTGCGCTGTCGGAACCCCTGACCTCCTGCATCCGTGCCTTCAATCGCGCGACGCGCGCCGGCGGATTCAGCTGGGGCGACACCGTGGTGATCCAGGGCTCCGGCCCGATCGGCATCTTGGCGGTCGCGGCCGCCAGGGAGATGGGGGCGGGGCGCGTCATCTGCGTCGGCGCGCCGGAGGAGCCGCGGCTCAAGCTGGCGCGCGAGTTCGGCGCGGAGGCGACCGTCAACATCGAGGAGCTGAAGTCACCACAGGATCGCATCGCGCGTGTGCGCGAGATCGTCGGCGGCTTCGGCGCCGATCTCGTGATGGACTGCTCGGGCCACCCCTCAGCCGGCCCCGAAGGCATCGAGATGCTGCGCGACGGCGGCACCTATGTCGAGATGGGCCAGTTCACCGACGCCGGCTCGATCGACACCTCCTGGCACCGCATCTGCACCAAGGACCTCAACGTGCTGGGATCCTGGGGCTTCACCGGCAATGACCTCCCGCTCGGCGTCGACATGCTCTACCGCACCCGTGACAAATACCCGTGGCTGAAAATGCAGACGATCTACCCGTTCACGGAAGCGGGCGTCGCGCAGGCCGTGCAGGACGCAATGGCGATGAAGACGGTGAAGTCGACGATCGTGCCGTGGCCGGAGCTGGTGGAGTAGACGATGCCGTCCGCGCCTCACGATCTCGCGGCGTTCCTGGTCGAAGCCAAACGCCGCACCTATGCGGGTCTCGATGACGATGCGACCGTTGCTGCGCCGCTGCTTACCGGCTCCAAGCAGCTCGAGCATCACGCGCCGCCTTATGCCTATCGCGATATCTATTTCGGGATGGGCTTCTTCGTCGGGCAGGAGACCGTGTCGCGGGATGAACGCGTCATCTGGTCGATGAGCTACAGCGGCGGCGTTCGTGCGGAGATCACGGAGCGGGAGATCTTCCTCGCCATCTACAAATTCCTGCGCCAGGCGTTGCTGCGCGTCGGCGTCGAAGAGCCTTACCGGGGACCTCGCCTGTTCGAGCAGGACGGCATGGCGGACCGCAACGAGATCGAAGGCGGTATCGATCGCTTCCACGGTGTGGAGACGATTGCCCGGCAGGATGGTACACCGCTTTATGAGCTGCGCTATGATGGCGGCCTGCTGCGATAGACAAAATCCGTAGCCCGGGTGGAGCCGAGCGTAATCCGGGGACGTCCGTCCCGCATTCCGCTTTGCTCCATGCGGGCTAAAAGTCGGAGCCTGGAACGAGCGACGAAATGACCGACGAAAAGACACCCGAACCAGCCCGACAATCCCCCTTCAACGCCATCCGCGCGATCGACTACACCGTCGTCTTCGTGCGCGACATGGCGGCGATGCGGCGCTTCTACGAGGACGTCCTCGCCTTTCCACTCTCGCGCGAGCTGTCGCCGAATTGGATCGAGTACAGCATCGGCAGCAACACGTTGGCGCTGGCAAGGCCGAGCCGCACCGCCAGCGATGCACCGACGCCAGCGGGCAGCGCCTCGCTGCAGCTGGCCTTCAAGGTCTCTGCTGCAGAGGTCGACGCGTGCGCCGATGAACTCGTGCGGCAAGGCGTGGCGCTGCTGTCACCGCCGACCAACCAGCCCTTCGGCCATCGCACGCTGTTCTTCCGCGATCCCGACGGGAATCTGCTGGAGGTGTACGCCGAGATCTGAGAAATTCTATTTGACGTATCCCGACAACATGGCGTGCGCCCAGTCCGGACGGTTGTTGGCGAGCGCGCGCACTGATGCGGCCTCCCAGTCGTATTCGAGGGCCAGCAGATCGACCTGCCAGCCCCTTTTGCCCTTGGTGAGGATCGCGTAGCGGGCGTGAGGCGAGCGGTGTTCCAGTTTCGCGGCAAAGGGAATGTCAGCGAAAACAGGGCATCCGACGCTGCCGGGATTGAGGACCAGACATTCGCGCGGCCCGTGAACGACGGCCGGGCGGTGGCTATGGCCACACAGCACCACGCGCGCCGCTGCCTCGCTCGCAAGGCGTGCTTCCAGCACGTCGCGGCGTGCCGGCACGAAGCGGCCGTCGTCGAGTGCGTCCTCCAGCAGGCACGCCGTATCGCTCTCGGGCGTGCCATGGCAGGCCAGGATGCCGTCGTCCAGCCGCAGCTGGGAGGGCAGGTGGTGAAGCGCGCGGCGCTGCTCCGCAGTCAATGCGTTGCGCGCAAACAGACCTGCCGGCGAGAGCTTGTCGTCCGGAAACTCCTCGATCCAGCGATCATGATTTCCGCGCACGGTCGGCAACGCCAGCGATTGGAGGAATTCGAACGTTTCCCTCGGCCACAACGGGCTGGTGACGCAGTCGCCGAGGTTGACTATCCGATCGACGCCCCGCGTCTTGATATCCGCCAGCACCGCCTCCAGCGCGGCGAGATTGCCGTGGATGTCGGAAATGACCGCCAATCGCATCTTTATTCCCCATATCGCCAGACGTGAGCGTGGCTCGGCTATAGGCCGATCCCGCCGCGCCAAGGTTAATCGAGCTGGCCGCAAAAATCCGCTGCAAGCTTCAGGCGCGGCTCGCCGTCAAGCCATGCATCACGGCTATGGTGATTTCCGGGCGCTTGGCGTAAAGAGCGCCCAGATCAAATCAGCGTGCGGTCGGGCCGTTTGCCGCGCACGCAGCTCGGGGCGCCGGTTCACCGTTTGCGCGCCTGAATCAAACAAGGTTTCCCATCTCGTGTCTCTTCCGGCCCTGACCCCGCCGCTCGCCCGCGCTTTGGCCGAGCGGAACTATGATTCACTGACGCCCGTCCAGCTCGCGGTGCTCGCCCACGAAGCCACCAGCCGCGACCTCCTGGTCTCGGCCCAGACCGGTTCCGGCAAGACCGTCGCTTACGGCTTGGCCATCGCAAAGAACATCCTCGATGACGCCGAGCAGTTCGCACCAGCGGCCGCGCCGCTCGCCTTGATCGTGGCGCCGACCCGCGAACTCGCGCTCCAGGTTCAGCGCGAGCTGGCCTGGCTCTATGGGCATGCCGGCGGGCGTGTCGTCTCTTGCGTTGGCGGCATGGATCCGCGGCGCGAGCAGCGCGAGCTCGCCGCCGGCGCGCATATCGTCGTCGGCACCCCCGGGCGTCTGTGCGATCATCTGCGGCGCGGCCGTCTCGACATTTCCGAGCTCGCCGCGGTTGTGCTCGACGAAGCCGACGAGATGCTCAATCTCGGCTTTCGCGAGGACATGGAATTCATCCTCGAGACCACGCCGCAGACGCGCCGCACCTTGCTGTTCTCGGCGACGTTTCCCCGCGGCATCGTCGCGCTGGCGCGGCAATATCAGCGCGACGCCTTCCGGATCGAGGTCGCCGGCGACGAGGGCGGCCACGCCGATATCGAATACCGCGCGATCCGCATCGCGCCCGCCGACGTCGAGCATGCCGTCGTCAACGTGCTGCGCTTCTACGAGGCGCCGAGCGCGCTGGTGTTCTGCAGCACGCGCGATGCTGTCAGGCATTTGCAAGCCGCGCTCCTGGAGCGCGGCTTTTCGGTGGTCGCGCTGTCGGGTGAATTGACGCAGAACGAACGCACCCTGGCGCTGCAGTCGCTACGCGACGGGCGCGCCCGCGTCTGCGTTGCGACCGACGTTGCCGCCCGCGGCATCGACCTGCCGAGCCTCGACCTCGTCATTCATGCCGATTTGCCCAACGACGCCGAGGTCCTGCAGCATCGCTCGGGCCGCACCGGGCGCGCGGGCCGGAAGGGGACGAGCGTCCTGCTGGTGCCGCCCGCGCGGCGGCGGCGCGCCGAGCTGCTGCTCGATCTCGCAGGGGTCGACGCGGTCTGGGGCACGGCGCCGCAGGCGGAAGACATCCGCAAGCTCGATCACGCACGCATGAAGGACGTGCTATTCACGGAGGAGACCACTCCCGACGATCTGGCCCTGGCGCAGGCGCTCTTGGCGGAGCGCTCGGCGGAGGACATCGCCGCCGCGCTGGCGCGGCTTTATCGCGCGCGGCTGCCGTCGCCAGAGGACATCATCGACCCCGGCGAGCGAAGCGGCAAGCCGGAGCGCGGGCGTGATAGATCCGGAGAGGGCGATGACCGCGCCAAGCCGCGATCGAAGGCTGGGAAATCCTCGAAGCACGCCATGGCGGAGGGCAGCGTCTGGTTCCGCGCCGCCATCGGGCGCCGCAAGAACGCCGAAGCGCGCTGGCTGCTGCCGATGATCTGTCGCCGCGGCGGCATCGACAAGCGCGACATCGGTGCCATCAGGATCATGGACACCACCACCGAGTTCGAGATCTCTCGGCGGGTCGCCGAATCCTTTGCGGCAAAGATCAAGCGTCCCGACAAGGAAGACAGCATCCGGATCGAGCCGATGACGGATGCGCCTCACCGGCAAGAAGCTCCTCAGGAGCGCCCCCGCGCGCCGCAGCGCGAGGCCGGCGCTCATCATGAACGGCGCGAGGATCGCCCGCGCGAGGCAGCCGGATTCAAGCCGCGCAGCAAGCCTCACGGCGAGCGCGCGCCGAAACTCGGCGATGCGCCTTCCTTCGGAAAGAAGAAGCACAAGAACAGGCCCGGCCACGCAGAGCCGTCGGTCACACCATGGCCGGCGAAGGGTGCATCGGGAAAGAAGGCAAAGAAGAAGCGTCGCGGTTGAGCTTCTGCTAGCGACGGGCATTACGTCGCGGCGAGGTCGCGCAGCATGTAGGTCGCGCCGTCGCCGTAGCATGCGAGCTTTGCGTGCAACTCGGCGTCCGCCGTCACGGTCCGAAAGCCGACGCATTCCCATAGCGGCGGCGTGCCGTAGACCGAGACCAGCGCGAGCGTTCTGATGCGTGATGCACGCGCCAGCTTCTCGATATCACCGACATAAGCGCGCACGCCGCCGCCGCGGAACTCCGGCAATACGGCGACGTCGTGGATGTAGAGACAGTCGGCGCGAGCGGGCAATGCTTGCAGAAAGCCGTCGAGCGGCGGAATTCGGTACCGCATCCAGGGATGTGCCAGTCCGTAGCCGATGATGCCCTGGTCCGTATCGAGCACGCCGCAGCCCTCCGGGCAAAGCCTGATCTTCTCCGCCAGCACCTCTTCGCGTTCGGGCAACGCCGGATGGATGCGTGCCGCAATCGCGCTTATCGCAGGAAGGTCGGAGGCGCGCGCGGGACGCCAATGCGGCTTGCTCATGTCGATCCGTCGTTCCGTGGTGTCCTTCCAATCTATTCCGCCGCGGCGATGCGCGCAGCGGGAAAGATCCTGGCGGTCGTTATCGCGGATATTCCAGCTGCATCGCCACGAAGTCGGCCGTGCGTGCTCCATAGCGCGTCTCGATCGCGCGCAGCGTTTCGTCCAGCGCCCGCGCCGGCGGCGAGGCGCCGGAATCCGGCACGGCCTGCTCCGCTGGCCAGCTCCCGGCAATGCGGTCCGGCAGGATGCGAAGACCGCTGCGGCTGGTCCGCGCCTCTGCCGTGGCGGCGAAGGTGAGGGCGCGCGAGCGGTAGGTGCGCGACCACGCATCGGCGATCAGGGCGAGCGAAACCTCGTCGACATCGGGCGTCAACGCGATGCCGAGTTGCTCGCGCTTCCAGAATGCGAGCGTGTTTGCGATCGCCGTCAGCGCAAAGGGGCGTGTGAAGCTGAACGCGTCGCTGCGGTGGCGTGCGTCCCATCGCGCAAGGCCGATGTCGCCGGCGACCGCCTCGGCCTTGGCGCGGCCGGCGATCGCCTCGATCAAGGTGAGGGCCATCGGCATGGATGCGGTGATGCCAGTGGTCGTCGCGACGCCCTGGTCGACGACCAGCCTGCGGTCCGCCGCGTAGCGGATCGTCGAATGCTTCTTCAGATCGCCCACGGAATACCAATGCGTCGTGGCCCGCTTGCCGTCGAGCAGCCCGGTGTTGGCAACAACCGTGGCACCGACGCACACGCCGATCACAATCGCGCCCTTGCCGGCTTGGCTCCTGATCCAGTGCAAGACCGTTGCGTCGTCGTCGCGGCTCATCGCCGGCACGATGACGTAGTCGGCGCCATCGGGGTGCGCGGCATCGAACTCGGCGATTGTCGCATGCGGCTGCACCTTGAGGGCGGGATAGAGCGTGACGGGCCCTGGCTGCGTCGACAAGGTGAGGACGTCGGCAATGTCGGCGCGGGCGAGAATGCCGTAGGGCATCAGGTAATCGGTGGTCTCGCTCATGTCGTTGATGCCGACGATGGCGATCAAGGGTCGCTTGCGTTTCGGCGGTTTCAGCGCCGCCAGGGTCGATTCGGTTTCGTCTCTGGAAATCGCAGGCGCGGTTCCCGAGGCTGGTGCGGCTGGCAGCAGGAGCAGCCAGGTCGCGCCGATCCCTGCCAGCAATGTCATGCCGCCGAGGGCAGTCCACGCCAGATTGCGCCAGCTCATCATGATGTCAGCCGCTCGTCTCACGCGGCGCGGAAGCTATCCGGTCGCATCGACGTCAGGAATGACGCAAATCCGGCAAAAACGGTCACGCTGCGCGACGATCCATCGCAGGATCGCCGCACGTCTGCAGGGGCTCTATCGCAGCCCCTCATACACCATCAGCCCGCGCGCGATCTGCAATTTGCGGATGGCGCGCGGCAGGAGTTTCTCCGGCTGGTGCAGGTAGCGCCAGGAAGTGAGGGTGAAGGCGGACAACGTGCCGCATTCGTCGTCGAACGGCGCGAGCACGCCGGTGACGCTGACCGGCGTATGCGGGCGGGCGTTGAAGGGCAGCAGCAGGAGCTCCAGATGCGCCTTGCTGCCGTCCTCGCGCGCGGCGGTGACGCCGGCGATCGCGCCCAGCGTCTCGTCGGCGACGATCGTCGTGATCTCCTCGATCTCGCTGCGGCTTGCTTCTGTGAACAGCGCCGCAAAGCTGCGGTCCTTGAGGTCGGTTCCTGCGAGCGCGCAGACGCGCGTGCCGGCGACGCGGAACGGGAAGCCGAGGTTCGGCTCGCAGGACAGCACGAAGATGTCGCCGAGCAGGCCGCGGACCGCGGCCGGGTCGATGTCGGCCCGGTCAGGAGCCCGTGCAGTGCCGCGCTTCTTGTCCCAATACGCGAAGAATGCGCGGCTCGACGGATGTTTCATGACTGAACGCTCGCCCCGGGGTGCAACCTCGAAGGGACAGACTTGTCCCGCTTCAGTGCACCCGCGATCCCTTCTGTTGTTGTGCAGGAGGGGATTTGCAGCGTCCATGCCGCCGGCGCGTTTTCAGGCTTCTTGGGCCGGCCTTTACGCCGTTAACGTTAAATTAACTATGAGCTTCGTGCCGGCCGCGCGCCTGCTATGGTGACCGCGGTCGCAAGCCTCGCCGCTTTTCTCCAGGTTCTCGGCGGGGCCTGTACAGGGCGTCAAACAGTTTGGTCACGGGCCACGGGGAGGGGTGGGGATACGCCTTATCTCTCCGGCCACCGGAAGACCGACACGGACAGGCAGGGCTTCGGCCCTGCCTTTTCCTTTTGTGCACTTGCGCAGGGACGGCAAAGGCGCCTATCTCCAAGTCTGTCGCCCCGATGTCGCCCGAAAGCGAAGCTGCCTTGGATTCCCCGCAAGATTCGTCGCCGCAAGGTCCTGAGCCGGGCCCGCCGGCCGTCGTGGAGGCTCCGCGCGAGCCGATCCTGACGCTGCCTCCGGCGCTGACCGCCTATATCCTGCTGCTGGCGGTGATCCATCTGCACGTGCTGCTACCGCCCGAGCTCGAGAACTGGACCATCGACGTCTTCGGCTTCATCCCGAAGCGCTACGATTCCTCGCTGCTCAATCTGCAGATCCCGGGCGGGGCGGGGGCGAAGGTCTGGACCTTCGTCACCTATTCGCTGCTGCACGCCAATCTCACCCATCTCGGCTTCAACGTGCTGTGGCTCTTGCCGTTCGGCAGCGCGTTGGCGCGGCGTTTCGGCACCGTCAGGTTCTTCGTCTTCCTGGCCGTGACGGCGGCGGCCGGCGCGCTCGCCCATCTCATCACCCATGAGCATGCGGTGGCGCCGATGATCGGCGCCTCGGCCTCGGTGTCGGGCGCGATGGCGGCCGCAATCCGCTTTGCCTTCGTCCGCGGCAGCTTCCTGTCGTTCAGCCGATCGGATGCCGATACCGCCGCGAAAGTTCCGGCGCTGCCGCTGTCCCGCGCGCTCCGCGACGGGCGGGTGGTCGGCTTCCTCGCCGTCTGGTTCGGCATCAACATCATATTCGGCGTGGGCGCGATCGGGGTCGATGCGGAAACCACGAGCGTGGCCTGGCAGGCGCATATCGGCGGCTTCTTCGCCGGCCTGCTGTTGTTCGCGCTGTTCGATCCCGTGCCGCGCGTGCGAAGCGATGCTGCGGATGCGTCATCACGGGACGTTTCAGACCGTATCTGAAGCGGCGCTTGCGACGCGGCCCGAATTCATCCATCATTCCCGCGAAGAATGTTCCGAAGCGACACGTCCTTAGCGGCGATGCTTCGCAAAGCGCACGAGCGTGAAACCGGCGCTGTAACTGTTAGTTGAAGACTCGCGAACAAGTCCGAACCGCCAAAGGCGGACGGCTCGGATTCAGGGAGGCGACGATGACGGTACGTTCCATTCTGAACACCAAGGGCCACCAGATCATGAGCGTCGAGCCCGACGCCAAGCTGGCGGACGCGATCAAGCTGCTCGGCGAGAAGAAGATCGGCGCGGTGCTGGTGATGAGCCAGAGCCGGCTCGAGGGCATCCTGTCGGAGCGCGACATTGTGCGCGTGCTCGGCGAGCGCGGCGCCGGCGTGCTGGAGGCGCCGGTCTCGGAGGTGATGACCCGCAAGGTCGTGACCTGCAAGGAGACCGACACCGTCGCCGAGCTCATGGAGATGATGACGACCGGCAAGTTCCGTCATCTGCCCGTGATCGACAACGGCAAGGTGGTCGGCCTGATCTCGATCGGCGACATCGTCAAGCGCCGCGTCCAGGAATACGAGAGCGAGCAGGAAGCCCTGCGCGACTACATCAAGACTGCCTGATCAGGCCAAGTCTCCCGCTTTCGGCTCGTCCGCTTTCGGCGCGATGCCCGCGGGCGCCGGCGCCAGCACGTGGATCGCCTCCTGGATGGACTCCAGTGCACGCTCCGCAGCGCGCGTGCCATGTGCGATCAGGTCTTCGGAGCGGTGGAAGTCGAACCAGCCGAACTGACCGACCCGCGGCGTGATCAGCATGTCGGGCGGATCGCCGGCGAGACGGGCGCGGGTGATGCGGTCCTGCATGATGTTGAAGGCGTCCACCATCACCGAGGAGATGCCGGGCCGGCCGTTACCGCCGAAGAACTCGCGCTTCATCGTCTTCTCGGGCGAGAACAGGCGCGGGAAGCGCCGCTTCGCCGTCGGCTCCTCGGCCACCGGTACGACCGGGGCGGGCACTGCGCCGTGCGAATAGATCGTGGTGGAATGGGTGAAGATGTCGCTGGAAAGATTTGCGGCGATGACGATTTCGGCGCCGAGCGCGCGGGCGGCCGAGACCGGCACCGGGTTCACCAGCGCGCCGTCGACCAGCCAGCGGTCGCCGATCAGCACGGGCGCGAAGATGCCGGGCAGGGCGTATGAGGCGCGCATGGCATCGACCACGCGGCCGCGCGTCAGCCAGATCTCGTGGCCGGTGCGAACCTCGGTCGCGACGCTCGCGAACTTGATGGGCAGGTCCTCGATCAGGATCTGCCCGATCGCCTCCTCGAGCCGGGTCGCGAGCTTCTCGCCACCGAGCAGGCCGGAGCCGTTGAGACGGATATCGAGATAGCCGAGAATGTTGCGCATCCCTTGCAGGCTGCGCCCCCATTCCTCGAACGTATCGAGCCGGCCGGCCGCGTGGAGGCCGCCGACCACGGCGCCGATTGACGTGCCGACCACGACATCGGGCACGATTCCATTGGCAATCAGGGTCCTCAGGATTCCGATATGGGCAAAGCCGCGCGCCGCGCCGCCGCCGAGGGCAAGGCCGATCACCGGCCGGCGGATGCTGCCCAGGCCAACTTTTTCGCCGACTTTTTCGCCCACTTTCTCGCCGTTCGAGCCGTTCGCGCCCCGGCCTTTCAATCTGTCCAGCACCGAAACTCTCCTACGCCGGGCCAGCCCGCATCGTCAGACTAGGCATCGCACTTGCGCTCCGCCATATCAGGCGCGAAGCATGGTTTATGCCGCTTTGGAAAGGGCACGGGGCAGGAATATGGCGAGGGCCGGTTGCCACGGGGCTAATCACGCAACCGTCAAGCCGGTTCCACCGAAGGTCCAGGGCCGTATTCCCTGGGGTTTCAGAGGCTTGAATTTGCCGCGTTTTCGGTGAAAAGCAGGGACCATGACACGCGGGGGTGACGGCATCAGCGGATGGCGGCGCAGCAGCAGGCTGCTGCCGGCGCTCGTCCTTGCCGCATGCCTCTTTACTTCCGGCCGAAATGCCGCCCAGGCGCAGCTTTTCTCGGATCGTCCGCCGCCGGTACCGCCGGCCTCGGTGCCCGACCCAGGCAACGCTGTCAGCCTGGCGCCGCCCTCCGGGCTGGGCGCGGGACCGCCAAGCCTGCCGCCGACCCTGATGCAGCCGGCGACCCCGAGCATGCCACCGCCCGCTGTCTCGACCGTGCCGCCCGCCGCCCCGCTGAATGCGGCCGTGCCCGGACAGGGCGTGCTGTCGCTGACGGCGAAGTACGGCAAGGACTCGGCCCCGATCACCAGCGGCCTGGTCTGGCGCGTGTTTGCCGACCGGCCCGACGAGAACGGCACCTTCAAGCTGATCCGCGAGGACCGCAGCGGGACGCCGAACATCGTGCTGCCGCCCGGCAATTATGTCGTCCACGTCGCCTTCGGCCTCGTCAGCGCGGTGCGCACCGTCAGCCTGAAGTCCGAGACCAATCGCGAATCCTTCGTGCTGCCGGCCGGCGGCCTGCGCATCGAGGGCCGCGTCGGCACCAGCCGCATTCCGCAGAACCAGATCTCATTCGCGATCTACAAGGGCAGCCAGTTCGAATCCGGCGAGCGCGCTTCCCTGGTGCCGAACGTCGCCGCCGGCGACGTCGTGCTGATCCCGGAGGGCACCTATTACATCGTCTCCAACTACGGCGATGCCAATTCGGTGGTGCGCTCGGACATCCGCGTCCAGGCCGGCAAGCTCACCGACGTCACCATCACCCACCGCGCCGCCGTCATCACGCTCAAGCTGGTCAGCGACAGGGGCGGCGAGGCGCTCGCCAACACCGCCTGGTCGGTGCTGACCCCCGGCGGCGACGTCATCAAGGAATCGATCGGCGCGTTCCCGCGCGTCGTGCTGTCCGAAGGCGAGTACCGCGCCATCGCCAAGAACGAGGGCAAGGTCTACGAGCGCGGATTCAACGTCGTCAACGGCGTCGACGGCGAAGTCGAGGTCATCGCGCGCTAAGGGCAGCCGGCGGCGAGAGGCTCCGGCACGACGATTCTCATCGCGCGCACGGATGTGCATCTTCTGTTACCGTCACCGTCAGTGGGTTTCTGCCAGGTAACCTCGGACCCCTCTCTGTGTTCTGTTGTGAACACTGGTAGCGTCATCATTACGTGCAGGGGCCAGCAAACACCGGCGGCATCGGCTTATTCCAGCAGCAGCGCGTCTTGCTTACGATCGTGGACGGTACGTATTTCCGATAATCAATTTTATTCTCTTTCCATCCTGCTGCGCTATATGTCTGGCGTCCGTCCAACGGGGGAAGCCGGAGCAGGCTCATGCCTTGCAGGACCGGCATGGAGCAGGGGACCAGGCTTGTCGACATGTTCGAAGTGATCCTCACCAGGCGCAAGCGGTTCGGCTGGCGGTGGCAGGTGTGCGACCAGTCCGGCAAGATATTTGCCGACGGCTTCGCGCGCACGCGCCCGTCCGCCAAATATCAGGGCGAACGCGCGTTGTTCTTCCTGCTGTCCCAGGCCTATTTGCGCAACCGCTCGGCGGCCTCCAGCGAGGATTAGCGGGGTAGGCCACCATCCCTTGCGTTGCCCGACGGGCAAAACACGCGAGCGCTAGGTCAACGCACACGGCCCAAAATATTCCGCTTTACCGAAATTCGGAAATCGCGTATGTCTCGCGCAACCCGGCCCAAGGAAGAGGGGCGTATCGCGATCGTCACGAACGCGGGCCGAGGGGCGGTGGACGCTGATGGCGTTGGCGCGAAAGGCTTTGCAGGGCGGAGAGCCGTGAGCAAAGACCTCGCGCATACGACCGGTGTCATCGGCGTACGGCAAAATCGTGTGGTCCTGGCGCCCGGGGTCTGTGCGCCAAGTCTTGTGATGATGTGAGCGGCCCAACCGGGCCCACGCGTCAGCCATCCGCAAGGCGACGGGGGCAATAGTGCATCGCTCCCCGGGGAGAGCACGACATAAGCCGTAAAGCCACTGCGCAGGGAAGGCCGGATGTTTGGCTTCACCTGTATGCCGCTGTGCAAATTCTTCGTTGCCACCTTTCGCACAGTGGACCGTGGGTGCCCGGCCGGCACCCGGTCTTCCCTGCGCCCTCTTTCAATTGAGGGTCGGACGACAGGCAAAGCTCGGGCGAAATGAGCCGCGAGGATGCGGAAGCGTGTCCGCGAGCGAAATGCGAATTGAAGAACGGCGCTGCCCACCACACACTCCGTCATTGCGAGCGCAGCGAAGCAATCCAGAAATGTATCCGCGGAGGGATTCTGGATTGCTTCGCTGCGCTCGCAATGAAGGTGTTGAGGCAGGTGCGCGCCAAAGCTCCGCTCTCGTGCCCCGGCTCTGCGCCGCACCGCTTACGCGTCGCGTCCGGGACACGAGAGCATCGCCTTCGCGCAACCGTCACAGTCTCTAACGCCCACTAACCAACACCTGACTTAAAACTGTCATAATCACCGAATGGAACCCACGCCTGCGCGCTTTTTACACGTCGTTAAGCGCGCCTGCATTGGATGCGGCGGGAAAGTGCGTTGGGGACTGCAATGACTGCCGCGAAGAAGATGCCGGGCAAACCGGCCGCCGAAATGTTCGACGACATCCCGGTGCTTCAGCGCAAATGGCGTGCGGCGTTGAAGCCGGGTGAGCGGTTGCCGCGTTACGAGGACGTCATGCTCGGCAGTCTCGGACGGCTCGCCGACCACATCGCGCTCTTGAAGAACGATGGCGTGCTCGAACTGTCGCGCAGCGGACGCTACGTGCAGAAATGGCTCGGCGAGGAGCGCTGGGACATTCCCCTAGCCGAGCTGTCGCCCGATTGCGCCACGGCGCTGTCGGAAGCGGCGGCGAGCGCGCTGGCGGCCGGACGGCCGCACCGGGCGAGCGCGCATTGCGTGCGCGACGGCATGGTCAGGACCTACGACGTGCTGGCGCTGCCGACGTCCTCGCGCTGGGGCGCGACGCTGATCGGCGCCTATGTCAACGAGCGCGGCGCGCAATACAATCTCCTCGACGCCATCTTTTCCGCGACCGACGACGCGGTGGTCTTCCTGGCGACGCTGCGCGATGCCGCCGGCAAGCCGTTCGACCTTCAGGTCGTGCACCACAACAAGAGCGCGGGTGAGCTGCTGAAGGTTGCAGGCGCAAGCCTGTTGTGGCGGCGGATCGGCGAAGGCGGCACGCTGCTGGCTTTCCCCGAGGTGATGGAATTCCTGCTCAAGGCCGTTTCGGGCAGCCGCTGCGAGCAGCTCGAGCTGGAGAGCGAGGGACGCTACCTCAGGCTCAGCGCCACGGCCTTTGCCGACGTGGTCTCGCTGACCATCTCCGATGTCACCGTCCTGAAGCGGCGCGATGCCTCGTTCCGCCTCCTGTTCGACAACAATCCAATGCCGATGTGGGTGTTCGACGCAGAGACCAAGGAGTTCCTCAGCGTCAACGACGCCGCGGTCCAGCATTACGGCTACAGCCGCGCGACCTTCCTGCGCATGAAGCTGCACGAGATATGGCCGGAGGACGAGTGGGACAGCCACGCCGCGGCGCTGGAGCGCCTCGGCGACGCCTACCACTCCTCGCGCAATTGGCGACACCTGCGCGCCGACGGCAGCGAGATCGAGGTGCTCACCTTCGGCCGTCGCGTCGCCTTCGACGAGCGCGACGGCTATCTGGTGGCGGTGGTCGACATCACCGAACGACGCAAGGCCGAAGCGCGCATCGCCTATATGGCCCATCATGACGGGCTCACCGACCTGCCGAACCGCGAGCACTTCCAGGAGCGCCTGAAGCAGGCGCTGGACCAGGCCGCGGGAAAACGGGTCGGCGTGCTCTACATCGATCTTGACCTGTTCAAGAACATCAACGATTCCTTCGGTCATCCGGTGGGCGATCGCCTGTTGAAGCAGGTCGCCGAGCGCCTGACCATAGCGGTCCGCGGCACCAATCTCGCCGCGCGGCTCGGCGGCGATGAGTTCGCCGTCATCTTGGCTGCCGACGTCTCGCCGAACGAGGCCAGCGCCTGTGCCTCCCTGCTGATCGACATGCTCAAGGCGCCTTACGACGTCGACGGACAGGAGATGGTGATCGGCGCCAGCGTTGGCATCGCGCTGTCGCCGGGCGATGGCACCACGCCGGAAGAGTTGATGCGCAATGCCGACATGGCGCTGTACCGGGCCAAGGCCGACGGCGGCGGCGTGCACCACTTCTTCGAGCGTGAGATGGACCTCCAGGCGCAGAGGCGCCGCGACATGGAGCTGGATCTGCGCCGGGCGTTCGCCAACGGCGAGTTCGAGCTGCACTATCAGCCGCTGGTGTCGATCGCCTCTGACCGCATCTCCGGCTTCGAGTCGCTGCTGCGCTGGCGTCATCCGGACAAGGGCATGATCTCGCCTGCGGAGTTCATCCCCGTCGCCGAAGACATCGGCCTGATCACCCAGCTCGGCGAATGGGTGCTGCGCGAAGCCTGCACCGAGGCGGTAAAATGGCCCGTCGACGTCAAGGTCGCCGTCAACCTGTCGCCGGCACAATTCCGCAGCCGCAACCTGGTCCAGGTCGTGATCTCGGCCCTAGCGCAGTCCGGCCTGTCGCCGAAGCGGCTCGAGCTCGAGATCACTGAGTCGATTTTCCTGGCCGAGACCGACGCCAATGTCGCCACCTTGCACCAGTTGCGCGAGCTCGGCGTCGGCATTTCCATGGACGATTTCGGCACCGGCTATTCCAGCCTGAGCTATCTCCGCAGCTTTCCGTTCGACAAGATCAAGATCGACCGCTCCTTCGTCAAGGATCTGGCTGAGCGGCCCGACTGCGGTGCGATCGTGCGCGCGATCTCGGGTTTGGGGCGCAGCCTCAACATCACCACGACCGCGGAGGGCGTGGAGACCGAGGATCAGCTCGACTGGCTGCGCGCCGAAGGCTGCAACGAGGTGCAGGGATTTCTGTTCAGCGCCGCGCGGCCGGCGGCCGAGCTCGGAAAGCTCCTCGCCGATTTCGGCCAGCGCACCTCACGGGCGGCGTAACGCGGGCGGATAGCAATCGTAGACCAGCGCCTTGAACGCGGGGGTGATGCGGCCGCGCTCGTTCTGGGTCTGCTGCATCATGACGTAGACCATGTCGAGCTTGGGATCGACGCCGAAATAGGTGCCGCTCCCCGAGTCCCATTTCAATTCGCCGAGCGAGCCCGGCGGCGGCGGTTTTGCATTGCCGGGATCGGTGCGCACCGCAAGGCCGTAGCCGTAGCCGAAGCCGTCGCCTGGAAAATAGAAATAGTCGCGTCCGACGCCGGAGCCCGGCCCGATCTGATCGGTCGTCATGGCCTTGAACGCGGCGGGGCTGAGATAGCGCCTGCCCTCGAGCTCGCCGCCGTTGAGCAGCATCTGCGAGAAGCGCTGATAGTCGGTGATGGTCGAGAGGAGGCCGCCGCCGCCCGACTGCCATTCTGGATGGTCCAGGCGGTCGCGCTCGCCGGCGAGCAGGATTGAGTCGCTCGGCAGCGGCCGCGCCATCCGCGCCAGCTCGTCCTCGGTCGCGAGCGTAAATTTGGTGCTGTTCATGCCGAGCGGATCGAAGATGCGGGCTTTCAGGAAGTCGTACAGCGTCTGGCCCGAGATGATCTCGATGACGCTGCCGAGCACGTCGGTGGAATGGCCGTAGCGCCACAGCGTTCCGGGCTGCCGCGCCAGCGGCAGCTTGGCGATGCGATCGGCGAATTCCCTGTTGTCGAAATGGCCCGCGAAAATGTTGGCCATCTTGTAGGCGTGCTCGACCCATTCGCTGCCGATGTAATCGTAGCTGATGCCCGAAGTATGCCGCAGCAGATCCTCGATGTTGACGGGGCGGTCCGGTGGGTCGAGGTCCAGCTCGACCGTGCCGCCGGGCAGGGTCACCTCGCGGCCCACCTTGGTCCCGGCGAACAGCGGGACGTATTTCGATACGGGGTCGGTCAGCGCAAGCTTGCCGTCGTCGATCAGCATCATCGCGCCAAGGCACGTGATCGGCTTGGTCATGGAGTGGATGGCAAAGATCGTGTCCGGCGTCATCGCGACGCCGCTCCTGGTGTCGCGCACGCCGAAGCACTTCAGGTAGACCGGCTTGCCGTGCTGCTGAACGAGGATCACCGCGCCCGGCAGCCGGCCGCTTGCCACCTCATTGTCGAAGTACGCGGTGATGCGGTCGAGCCCGTCGGGCGAGGGGGCGGGGATGTCCGCGGCCCGGCTTCGCGCCATCGTGCCGGCGAGCATCGCGGCCCCGACCAGAAATTCACGGCGTCTCATCCGCACCTTCCTCCCTCGGCGGGATCAAAGCCGCAAGAGGCTCGATGCGTCAACACAACATCGATTAAAATCGCGTCACGATGTCCGAAAGTGACGGGCGCGGACGGTCCTCGTTCGGCTTGGTCGGCGTGCCGATATGAATGAAGCCGGCGAGCTTCTCATCCGGCTTGAGGCCGAGGCCGTCGAGCACGTCGCGGTCGAAAGAGAACCAGCCGGTCAGCCAGCAGGCGCCGTAGCCGAGTGCGGTGGCGGCGGTGACGATGTTCATGGCGCTGGCGCCCGCCGACAATTCCTGCTCGAACGCCGGCACCTTCGGATGCGGCTTGGTGAAGCTGACGATGCCGATCACCAGCGGTGCGTCCATTAGGCGCTTGCGCTCGGTCTCGACGTCGGCCGCCGGCGCCCCCGGATTCTTCCTGGCGAAGACCCGCGCGATCACCTCGCCGGCACGTAGCCGGGCCTCGCCCTCGAAGATGATGAAGCGCCAGGGCGCGAGCTTGCCGTGATCGGGCACGCGCGCCCCGATGGTGAGGATGGTCTCGAGCTCGGCCGCCGACGGGCCGGGCCCCGTCATCTCGCGCGGCTTGACCGAGCGGCGGGTCTTCAGGAGTTCGATGGCATCGGGCACTGCGATATCCTCTTCAAATGGTCGGCGGGCGTGCCATGCCGAGATAAGCATGCACGCCCGCAACCGGAAGCGAATTTAGATCGATTTCAGGATCAAGCGGCGCCGCGCATTCGCTTCACATCCGGCGGCGTCGCCTCGTCGACCAGGGCGGCGATCGCCTCGGCCGTGGTCATCACCTTCTGGCCGTCGCTGCCGAGCCGGCGGACCGAGACCGAATGCGTCTCAGCCTCTTTCTTGCCGACCACGAGCAGGGCCGGGATCTTGGCCAGCGAGTGCTCACGGACCTTGTAGTTGATCTTTTCGTTGCGCAGGTCGATCTCGGCCCGAAGCCCGGCGCGCCGCGCCTGCTCCAGCACCACCTTGGCGTATTCGTCGCCTTCCGAGGTGATGGTGGTGACAACCGCCTGCACCGGCGAGAGCCAGAGCGGGAAGTTGCCGGCATAGTGCTCGATCAGGATGCCGATATAGCGCTCCATCGAGCCGCAGATCGCGCGGTGCACCATCACCGGCGGTTTCTTGCCGCCGTCATGGTCGATGTAGAAGGCGCCGAACCGCTCCGGCAGGTTGAAGTCGACCTGCGTGGTGCCGCACTGCCAGTCGCGGCCGATGGCATCGCGCAGAACGTATTCGAACTTCGGCCCATAGAACGCGCCTTCGCCCGGATTGATCTCGGTCTTGATGTGATTGTTCTGCGACTGGATCTCGCGCAGCACCGTCGCCATTACGCGCTCGGCGTGATCCCACATCGCATCGGTGCCGACGCGTTTCTCCGGCCGGGTCGAGAGCTTCACCGTGAGGTCGCCGGTGAAGCCGAAATCGGCATAGGTCGACAGGATCAGATCGTTGATCTTCAGGCACTCCTCGGCGAGCTGATCCTCGGTGCAGAAGATGTGCGCGTCGTCCTGGGTGAAGCCGCGCACGCGCATCAGGCCGTGCATGGCGCCGGAGGGCTCGTAGCGATGCACCACGCCGAACTCGGCGAGGCGCAAGGGCAGGTCCCGATAGCTCTTCAGGCCGTGCTTGAAGATCTGGACGTGACCGGGGCAGTTCATCGGCTTGAGCGCAAACCAGCGCTTGTCCTCGGCCTCGTCGCCGGCCGATTGCGCCGCGAACATGTTCTCGCGATACCAGCCCCAATGGCCCGAGGTCTCCCACAACACCTTGTCGAGGATCTGCGGCGCGTTGACTTCGCTGTAATCGCCGGTCAGGCGACGGCGCATATAGGCGATCAGCTGCTGGAAGATGGTCCAGCCCTTCGGATGCCAGAACACGACGCCCGGACCTTCCTCCTGGAAGTGGAAGAGGTCGAGCTCGCGCCCGAGCTTGCGATGGTCGCGCTTCTCGGCTTCCTCGATCTGCTTCAGGTAAGCGTCGAGGTCCTCCTGCTTGGCGAAGGCTGTGCCGTAAATGCGCGTCAGCATCGGGTTGTTGGAATCGCCGCGCCAATAAGCGCCGGCCACCTTCATCAGCTTGAAGGCGCCTCCGACCTTGCCGGTCGAGGTCATGTGCGGGCCGCGGCAGAGGTCGAACCAGTCGCCCTGGTAGTAGATCTTGATCGGCTCGGTGCCGGGAATCGCGTCGACCAGCTCGACCTTGAAGGCCTCGCCCTTGTCGCGGAACACCTGCTTGGTCTTTTCGCGGTCCCAGACTTCCTTGGTGAAAGGCTTGTCGCGCGCGATGATCTCGCGCATCTTCTTCTCGATCGCGGCAAAGTCTTCCGGCGTGAACGGCTCGTTGCGGAAGAAGTCGTAATAGAAGCCGTTCTCGATCACAGGGCCGATCGTGACCTGGGTTCCCGGCCACAGCGTCTGCACCGCTTCGGCCAGCACGTGTGCGCAGTCGTGCCGGATCAATTCGAGCGCGCGCGGGTCGTCGCGATTGACGAATTCGATTCTAGCGTCGGCCTCGATCGGATCGTTGAGATCGGCAAGCGCGCCGTCGAGCGCCATGGCGACCGTGCGCTTGGCCAGCGACGGCGAGATGCCCTTGGCGATATCGAGGCCGGTGATGCCCTTGTCGAACTGGCGCTTGGCGCCGTCGGGGAAGGTGAGGGTGACTTTGGCGGCGGGGGTCACGGGCTTCAAATTGGAGAGGCTGTACTGGAAGCCGGACTCGGATTTGGGCTGGTCGGACATTGCTTTTCTCCTGGGGCTCACTCCTGCGAACGAGCGCAGGTAAGCGGGAACGAGCGATATATCAGGCGATTCGGCCTGCGCAATCCGGCATTTCCAAGAAAGTGGCGCGCAAATCCGGGGGCGGAGCCCGCAACTATTTGACGTTGTACCCTTTAACCGGTCGCAGGCCGCCGCTACATGCGTTTGCATGAAAAGCGCCCCAGCCGCCGGCCGTTTCGCGCCAACCGCCCTGATGCTCGGCAATCTCGTGACCGGCTGCTCGGTCTTGGCACCGGCGGGCATGCTGCCGGAATTGTCGGCGGGGCTCGGGATCAGCATCCACGCGGCCGGGCTCCTGATCACCTTCGGCGCGGTGACGCTGTGCGTCGGCTCGCCGCTGACGGCGTGGCTGACCAGCCGCATCGAACGGCGGATCCTGCTCGCCACGACGCTGGCGGTGCTCGCACTCGGCAATCTCGCCTCCGCGCTTGCGCCCGATTACACCAGCCTGCTGATCATTCGGCTCGCCATGCTCGCAGTCGGCTCGCTCTATACGCCGCAGGCGGCCGGCACGGCTGCGCTGATCGTGCCGGCGGAACGGCGCGGCAGCACCATTGCGTACCTCTTCCTCGGCTGGTCGCTCGCAGCCGCCGTCGGCCTGCCGCTCATCACCTTTATCGCCAGCCGCTACGGCTGGCGCGCGGCCTATGGCGGGGTCGGCGCGCTCAGCTGCGTCAGCTTGCTGCTGTTGCTGCTGCGTCTGCCGGCGGGCCTGCAGGGCGCACCGGTCGATCTGAAGACATGGGCCGCCGTCGGCCGAAGCAGGACGATCCTGCTGCTGCTCGCGATCACGATGCTGCAAATGTCGGGGCAGTTCGTCGTGTTCACCTATATGGGCCCGCTGCTCAACAAGCTCACTGGCGCCGGCCCCGATGCGATCGGCTTGGTCTTCGCGCTGTACGGGATCTGCGGCTTCCTCGGCGTCGTCGTCGCCACCCGCATCGTCGACACTGCGGGGCCCTATCGCACCTCGTTGCTGTTCACCTGCCTGCTGCTTGCCGGGATGAGCGGGTGGGCCCTCGGCGCCGGCTCGCTCGTCATGATGGCGGGCGCGGTGACGATCTGGGGCCTTGGCTTCGCCTCGACCAATTCGATGCAGCAGGTGCGGCTGGTCGCGGCTGCGCCGCCGCTGGCGTCGGCCACCGTCGCCCTCAACACATCCGTCCTCTATATCGGCCAGGCGGTCGGCTCCGCGGTCGGCGGCTTGCTGTTCGCCCGCGAGCTCCTGCACACGCTCGGCTTCGTCGCGGTCGGTTTCGTCGTGCTGGCACTGATCCTGGTGGTCGTGACCCGGCCCAGGCGGGCGGCTGCCGCCACCGCCTGAACGCAGCAGGTCGTGCGCGCAAGGCGCTTGGCAAACCTCGCGCGGGAGCGGTAGAAGGCCGGCGTGGGGATCAAAGAGAGTTGACTGAGATGAGGATGATTCTGGCGGTTGCCGCGGTGCTCTATTCAGCCTCCGCATTTGCGCAGACCGAGAAGCCACCCATGGTGGGGGACAAGCCGCTGGTGCAGGTCAAGCCGAAAGGCGCCAAGGAGGCTGTCGCCGCTCCAAAGGGCAAGCCGCAATCGATCGCGGTCCGCCTCCAGACCTGCCTCGAAATCGACGACGGCACCAAGGATCGCCTCAACTGCTACGACGCCGTGATCCCGCCGGCGCCGAAGCCGAAGCCGGCCAAGGCCAAGGGCTATGCCGACTGCCGCTTCGTCAAGGAAGAGGACGAGCGGCTGGCCTGCTTCAACGGCTTTGCCGAGAGCATTCCGAAGCTGCCCAGGAACTGATATTGGGAACTGATATCCCGGTTAGGGATTTGTGGAGGCGACGCGCGTCAGCGCGAGCGACGGCGTCGCCGCCATCTTCACCAGCACGTCCTTGAGCGGATCGCGCGTCCAAGCGCGCGTGACGTAGTCGCGATGGGTGATGCCCTCGCCGGTCTCCACGAACACCACGCTGCCGGGTCGTAGCGGCCCGTCCATGTCCTCGGCGACGCTGATGCCCTTCTGGCGGAGCATGCTCATCAGCTCGCGGTCGCGCCGCGCGGTGTGGCGGGTGTAGGCGCTGACGAAGAAGCCGGAACGGTGGTTCTCGATCCAGGACGCGAATTTGTCCATCTCGCCATAGACCGCATCGAGCAGCACCACGCCGCGCACGCGGTCGCTGATGCCGCCGACCTCGAGGCTCCACGCCGTCGGCAGGAAGCCGCCGCTATAGCCGACGATCACGATCGGCATGTTGGCGAAGGCGCGCGCGCTGTTGGGATCGCCGGTGAGGCGCGCAAGATGGTCGGCCGATTCCGCCATGAAGCGCTTGAAGCCGCCCGGCTGCCAGAATTTTCCGGCGCTGGAATCGGCGGCGTCGACCGCCATCTGCGGCGCGAGCAGGATCGCATTGGCGCCGGAATCGGTGACCTGTTTCGGCACCATCTGCCGGTCGCGGACGTCGCGCTCGAGCGTTGCGCCATTGCCGTGGAAGAACACCACGATCACGCCCGGCTTGCGCAGGTCGAAATGCTCGGGCACGTGCACCAGCACGCGGCTGTCGCTGTAGGTCTCGTCCTGCCAGTAGACGCGGCCGGAATAGCTGCGGTGGCCGCGGCGGTCGCCCTTGGAGATGTTGAGGAAGGGCGCGTCGGAGGCGGGGTTGTTGCCGAAGTAGGGAAAGGCCGACGACTTCATGCTGACGAGTGTCGTCAGATCCTCGCGGGCGGGGCGCTTGTACGGCACTTGCGGCTCGAGCGAGGCCACCTTGTAGGACGCCTGCTCCGGCTGAGACTGCACGGCGCGCTTGGGCGAGAAGTCCGACATCTGCCGCTGCAGGAAGCTCTCACTCGCCGAGGGAAAGCGCTCCTTAAACTGCGGGGCAGGGAAGCGATCCTCGAACCCGTCGCCGCTTGCCACGCGCGCGTTCGAGCTCTGCGAATTGGTCTTGGCGACCACCTGGACATTCGCCTGGGAGTTCGCCGCCAGCGCCGCCGGATCCGGCGCCTTGCCGCATTGAACCAGCGTCAGCGACAACGGCACCATGACTGAGATTAGACCGGCCCGGAGCGCACGATCATGCCGACCGGACATTGTCCGATCGGCACGATCATCAGCTCTCAGTTTAGGAGCGGCCCCGGCCATCCACCCATGACCCCAAAGTCACGACCCAAGTCTTACGTCCCAGGTCACACGTCCAAGTCACACGTCCATCGGCAAACTTGAAACAATTGAGCCGACTGGCGTTTAGGCGACGTTAAGCGTCCGGAGAAACTTCCCCACATCCGGAACGCTCGAAAGGACCATGCAATCGTGTCCTGATTGTGGGGGAGCGGAACGGACAATCCCGGGTGCATCCAGAGACATCGTCCAAAGAAGCGCCTAGGCGGTGGTCAGGTACCTACCTCCGTTGCCTCATTTAACCCTTGTTAACCCTGCTTGAATTGACTGGGCCAAAGTGCACGATCGGCCATTAGGCGAAGCGCCTGAGGTTAAGGACCCCGATGACGGCATCAGATGCGGGTACCCCGCCCTGGACGGACCGGCTGACCGGGAGGGGGGCCGGGGTCTCCGTTCCGGTCGCCACCGCCATCGTCGTCGCCGACATGATCGGGGTCGGCGTCTTCACCAGCCTCGGCTTCCAGGTCAAGGACATCCCGTCCGGCTTCTCGATCCTGCTGCTCTGGACGGTCGGCGGCGTCGTCGCGCTGTGCGGTGTGTTCGCGTACAGCGAGTTGGGCGCGATGTTTCCGCGCTCGAGCGGCGAGTACAATTTCCTCGGCCGTGCCTATCACCCGGCCTTCGGCTTCCTCGCCGGCTGGGTGTCGGCCACGGTCGGCTTCGCGGCGCCGGTCGCGCTCGCCGCGATGGCGTTCGGGGAATATGCCAAGTCGGTCGTACCCGATCTGCCGGCGATTCCGCTCGCCATCGGCGTGGTGTGGCTGGTTTCGCTGGTGCAACTGACCGGCGTCAGGCACTCATCCACGTTCCAGTTGATCTCGACCGTCCTCAAGGTCGTGCTGATCGTCGGCTTCCTGGTCGCCGGCTTCGTCATCGCCGTGCCGCAGCCGATCAGCTTCACGCCGCAGCCCGGCGATATCGCTCACATCGTCAGCGCGCCGTTCGCCATCGGGCTCGTCTTCGTGATGTATTCGTTCTCGGGCTGGAATGCCGCCACCTACATCATCGGCGAGATGAAGACGCCGCAACGGAACCTGCCGCGCGCGCTGCTCGCGGGCACGCTGATCGTGCTCGTGCTGTATGTCGCGCTGAACGCGGTATTTCTCCATTCGGCGCCGGTCAGCGCGCTCGCCGGCCAGCTCGACGTCGCCAGTGTCGCCGGCACGGCGATCTTCGGCACCCTCGGCGGTCGGATCGTCGGCGCCATGATTTGCTTCGGTCTGATCTCTTCGATCAGCGCGATGATGTGGATCGGCCCGCGCGTGATGATGACGATGGGGGAGGACATTCCCGCCTTGCGCGTTTTCTCCAAGCGGTCCGTGAGCGGCGCGCCGGCCTATGCCATCCTGTTCCAACTGGCCATCGCCAATCTTCTGTTGTTCACGCGCAGCTTCGAGGCGGTGCTCGATTTCATCCAGTTCGCGCTGTTGTTCTGCTCGTTCTTCACGGTCGCCGGCGTCATCAAGCTGCGGATCACCGATCCCGATCTGCCGCGGCCCTATCGCACCTGGGGATACCCGTTCACGCCGCTCGTGTTTCTGCTCGTGACCGCGTTCATGATGTACTACCTTCTGACGGAGCGGCCGCTTCAGTCGCTGTCGGGAATGCTCGTCATGCTCTCCGGCCTTTTGATTTACGCTGTTTTCCGCAGGCGGCCCGTCGTCGCTGCCGCATCACCGCATCGCGAATAGACATGCTCCGCCCCCTGAGAATTGCGGCCGTTGCTTTCGTCCTCCTGGCTGCGGCCGTCTCGTCCGCGCGTGCCGCAGACGTCACCTTCGATGACACGGCGCGCTTCCTTGCGGGCATGCAGCCTTCGGCGGACTCGCCGCTGGTGCCGCTCACCAGGGACCCGGCCTGGCAGCGTCACGCCAAATTCTTCGACGGCGCCTTCGCTCAGCTCGAGCAGCGTCAGCTCTCGAAGATCCGCAGCTGGGCCGACCTCAATCTGGCCGCGCCCCGACCGACCATGTTCTATTTGTTCAGCGGCCCCGATTTCCTCTACGCCAACACCTTCTATCCCAAAGCCAGCACCTACGTGCTCGGCGCGCTGGAGCCGGTCGGCGCGGTCCCCGATTTGACGCGGCTGCCGCGCGGTTCGGTCGGCGCTGCGCTCTATAACGTCGAACGCTCGCTTGGCTCGATCCTGAGCTTCTCGTTCTTCATCACCAAGCAGATGAAGGTCGACCTGAGCGCCAACCAGGTCAACGGCACCCTGCCGATCCTCTATGTCTTCCTCGCCCGCTCCGGCAAGACCATCCGCAACGTCGAGATGGTCGCGCTCGACGACAAGGGCGGGCTACATGTCGGCGGCGACAATCCCGGACGGAACGCGACGCGCGGCGTCCGCATCAGCTTTGCCGGCAGCGACGGGGAAGCGCGTACGCTGTATTATTTCGCGACCGACCTCTCAAATTCCGGCGCACGTGCCACGGGCTTCCTGAAATTCTGCGAGACGCTCGGGCCCGGCAACAGCCTGCTCAAGAGTGCGTCCTACCTGTTGCACTCCGGCAATTTCACCGTCGCACGCGACTGGTTGCTCGCCAACAGCGCCACCATCATCCAGGACGATTCCGGCATTCCGCTTGCGAACTACAATGCACGGCAATGGCGGTTCTTCCCGTTCGGCCGCTATCTTGGTCCCATCGACGAATTCCCCGGCCGCTACCAGGAGCGCTACGCCGAGCTGTTCACGCGCGCCCAGCCGATCGATTTCGGCGTCGGCTATCGCTGGCGCATGCGTGAATCGAATTTGCTGCTGGCGGTGAAGGTGCCGGGCAGCGAGACCGCACCGGCTGCAGAGACCACTTCGGCCGCCGAGCCGGCGCCAAAGCCGCCGCGCCCGAAGCGGCTACGACCGCCGGAGTCGATCCCTCCATCACAGGGACGGTTCTACTGGTTCCGGTGACTACCAATGCACGCTCTGGCTCGGCACGATGAACGTCGTCGTGCTCGGCTGTGTCGCAAGGCTCCTCTCAAGATACCAGCCTGAGCCGAGGACGAGCGCAAGCAAAGCGATGATGGCGAGCAGGTCGATGGTTCTTGGATCGTGCGCCCTGTGATCGAGATTCGGACGGGGCTTAGCGTGAAAATGCGGGCTGATTTTCCAGCGCATTGTTGTTTCCTCCCGTGGGGAGCATCAAGACAACGCGGGCGGAAAGTCTAAGGTTCCGGTCAGGGCGGCGCTGTTCAGAGCACCGCAGGTCAGGACGCGTTAACTCCGCGCCAGCGGCCATAGCGCCAGGGGAGATACCAGCGTGCGCCTTTGGGCGCCGTGAGAGGCACGTTGTCGATGCCGGACGTGCCGAAGGGATGGCAACGGAGCAGGCGCGCGAGCGTCATCCAGCCGCCGGCCCACAGCCCGAACCGTTCGATTGCCTCATCGCCATAGACGGAGCAGGTCGGCAGGTGCCGGCAATTGTAACCGACCAGAGGTGACAGCGTGTGGCGATACAGCCAGATCAGTGCACGGCCGAATCTGCGCGGCAGCCGGAGCACACCATCGACGGAACTGGAACAATGCTCGCAAGCTGAATGCTTCATGTGCGTTGTGCTGCGATGTTGAGCGAAGCTTTGCCCGGTTCCGGTGCAGGGAACCATAAGTTGTTGTTTCCACGCCATATTTTGCGTGTTTTTTGGGAGCAGTGCAGCAAGTATCTGTGGACGATCTGTATTCGCCCGGATACCATTTTTATGACGGTCGTGTGTAGAAACATACGCCTGTATGATGGACTCAGGTAGCGCCACCGGGGATTGTTTGGGGACCTTGGGGCTTTGGGGCTTGGGGAAGGAACCAGATTGAGACTTCTGAACTCCCTTAAACTTCGCGGCTGGTTGCTGGTGGGAACCGCCGTCTGCGGAGTCGCGCTGGCTGGCGCTGTCGCAACATTCGGATCGTCGGCCCGCGCCGGCGCTGCCCTCGAAGAGCGCAAGCTGCCGATGAAGTTCAGCTGGGTCGCCTGCGAGCCGAACTGCCGCGGCTGGATCAGCGCGGTCGGCATCATCACCGCCGATACGCCCAAAGAATTCGAAGAGTTTTCGCGCGGCCGCCAGCTCGGCGGCGCCACCGTAGTGCTCGATTCCAGCGGCGGCTCCGTCAATGACGCGATCACGCTCGGCCGGCGCTTCCGCAATCTCGGGCTTTTGACCACGGTCGGCGTGAGCCTCCGCGGCGGGCCGTCGACACGGCCGGCCGTCGCGCCGGAAGCGTATTGCGAATCCATGTGCGCCTTCCTGCTGCTGGCCGGCAAGAAGCGTTACGTGCCGGAAGCCGCTCATGTTCGGGTTCACCAGATCTGGATGGGCGACCGCGCCGATGATGCCAAGGCGGCGAGCTATAGCGCGCAGGACCTGATGATCGTGGAGCGCGACATCGGGCGCCTCGCCAAATACACCTTCGATATGGGTGGCGCCGGGGATCTGTTGTCGCTTGCGCTCAGCGTCCCGCCTTGGGAGGACCTGCACGAGCTCGATGCCGGCGAGCTCAAGCTCACCAATCTGGTTACGACCGATCTCGTGGCTGACGTGCTCCCGCACGTGGATATCTCGGCGCCGGCAATGGCGGAGCTTGCACCGAAGACGCAGGCGAGGTTCGGCGCGGAACCGGAGCAGGCTTCCAAGTCGACCAAGACGGCGGAAGCCCTGGTGCCGACCGGTAGTGTTGCCACACCGGCTGCTGCGGCGGCGCCGAAGTAAGCTCTTAAATCTCGGTAGTCATCCCGGGGCGCGCGTCAGCGCGAACCTTGGTGAGCAAGTGCGTACCTGGGGTGCGCAAGTTCGCCCGGAATGACGGAGAGGGGGTCAGCCTTGCGCTGCGGCCGGCTGCTTGGTTCTGGCCTCGATCTGGCCGATGGCATCAACCACGGCATCGAAGGTGAGAAGCGTCGAGGCATGGCGCGCCTTGTAGTCGCGGACCGGCTCGAGGAACTTGATCTCCTCCCATTTTCCTTGAGGAGGCGCACCATTGTCCTTCAGCATCTTGCGAACGGTTTCGCGTAACTCACGGAGTTCGCTCGCAGTCGAGCCGACCACGTGACTTGCCATGATGGATGAAGAGGCCTGGCCCAAAGCGCAGGCCTTCACGTCATGGGCGAAGTCGGTGACGGTATCCCCGTTCATCTTAAGATCGACCTTCACGGTCGAGCCGCACAGCTTGGAATGGGCGGTGGCGGAGGCATCGGGGTCCGCCAACCGTCCGAGCCGCGGAATATTCCCGGCCAGCTCGATGATCCGCTTGTTGTAAATGTCGTTCAGCATGTGATGGAGTCCAACGCGTCCACACCCGCTTCCAAGCCGGATCGGCCTTGGCGGGCGCCGCCCACGGTCCTATATAGGGGCGGAACTGGTGGAAAAACAGTCCAGCGGAGCGGTGGCGGTGATCCAGATCTGCGCTGCCGGCTTTGTGACCTTGGGACTTTTGCACCGAAACTGTTCTGTTCAGGCGTCCGGCGGCTTGGCCGCCCCGTCTGCCGGTGACACTCCGGCCGTTAGGCCGTCGAACGGAGAAGATATGGACGCTGCAATCAAATCCATCCGCCCGGGTAAGCCCTCCGACCGGCAGCCCGAGAACCGCCCGGCCGAGCTTGATCCTGCCGAATTCCTCGCGGCCGCCGTCCGCGCCGACCAGCCGCGTCCCGCGCGCGCCGAGGCGGAAGCGGCGGTGAAGACGCTGCTCGCCTATATCGGCGAGAACACCGAGCGCGAGGGCCTGCTCGACACGCCGCGCCGCGTCGTCGAGGCTTTCGACGAGCTCTATCAGGGCTACCACCAGTGCCCGGCCGAGGTGCTCGACCGCACCTTCGGCGAGACGGCGGGCTATGACGATTTCGTCCTGGTGCGCGACATCGAGTTCACCTCGCAATGCGAGCACCACATGATGCCGTTCTACGGCAAGGCGCACATCGCCTATACGCCGGTGGAGCGCGTCGTCGGCCTGTCCAAGCTGGCCCGCTTGACCGACATCTTCGCCCGCCGGCTCCAGACCCAGGAGCACCTGACCGCGCAGATCGCCGCCGCGATCGACGAGGTCCTCAAGCCTCGCGGCGTTGCCGTGCTGATCGAGGCCGAGCATACCTGCATGTCGGTGCGCGGCGTCGCCAAGCATGGCGCCTCTACTTTCACCAGCCGCTTCACCGGCATGTTCCGCGACAATCCGGCGGAGCAGGCCCGTTTCCTGTCCCTGGTGCGAGGCACGACGCGCTGACCTCGCGACAAACCGGCGAGAGTTGCTGTGTCCGCTCATTCCCATGAGATCGAGGAGGGCCTCGCCTTCCTGCCCAGATTTGATGCCGCTGGCCTCGTGACGGTCGTCGCCACCGACGTCGCCACCGGCGACGTGCTGATGGTCGCGCACATGAACGACGAGGCGCTGCGCAAGACCATTGCGACCGGCGAAGCCTGGTATTTCAGCCGCTCGCGCAATGCGTTGTGGCGAAAAGGTGAGACGTCGGGTCAGATCCAGCGCGTGGTCGAGATGCGCACCGATTGCGATCAGGATGCGGTCTGGATCCGCATCGAGCAGATCGGCGCGGCCTGCCATACCGGCCGGCGGTCGTGCTTCTACCGCAAGGTCGAGGCCGAGGGCGGGGGAGCGAGATTGGTCTTCACTGAGGCGGACCGGCTGTTCGATCCGAACGACGTTTACAGGAAGTAGCAGCCTGTCATTCCGGGTTCGCGCTGTCGCATGCCCCGGAATGACGCGGAGCGTCAGTTAACCCCGCCTTAACCATACCTGCCCCACGGTGAGACGATGGGCGCCGAATTGCCGGCGTCGCTCAGCGCCGCGCGGGGCGGGCCCTCCACCATGTCGATCGACAGTTTCAGTGCCACGCAGACGGCCGGCCTTGATCCGTCGCGCGCGCGTGTCGCCGGTGCGATCAAGCAGGCCTCGAACGTCACAGGCGTCAGCTTCCAGTACATGCTGACCACGGCCAAGATGGAATCGGACTTCAATCCGACGGCCACCGCCACCACCTCGTCCGCGCAGGGGCTCTACCAGTTCATCGACCAGACCTGGCTCGGCACGGTGAAGGAAGCGGGTGCCCAGCTCGGCTATGGCAGCTACGCCGACGCCATCACCAGGACGTCATCGGGGACCTACACCGTCGACGATCCCGTCAAGAAGCGGTCGATCATGAAGCTGCGCGACGATCCCGAAGCCGCTTCCGCCATGGCCGCGGCGCTGACGCAGTCGAACAGCTTCAAGCTCACGGGCCTGCTCGGGCGCAGGCCGAGCGACAGCGAACTCTACATGGCCCATTTCATGGGCGTCCGCGGCGCGGCGAAATTGATCGCCAATGCCGAGGACAATCCGCAAGCCGTCGGCGCGCGGCTGTTTCCCAACGCGGCGGCCGCCAACCGCCCGATCTTCTACGCCAAGGACGGCCGCGCCCGCAGCGTCTCCGAGGTCTATTCGGTCCTGGACAGCCGCTATGCCAGCGCGGCCAATTCAAAGGTAACCCGCAGCGCGATGGCGATGTATGGCGCCACGCCTTCGACCACGCAGGTCGCGAGTGCCAATGCAGTGGTGCCCACTGCGCCTGTCGTGGACAACGCCGCCTATCTCCAGACCTTCCCGAATGCCCGCACAGTGACGCCCGTCAGCGCGACGTCGTCGACACATGTCGCGGACAATCCGACGGGCACGCCGGTGTTTCGTTCGATCTATCAACCCGGCGATGCCACGCAGCCGGTCTCGACCACGGTGCAGAAACTATGGGGCAACAATGCCTCGCTCACCTCGGTCGCAGCGGCGACGCCGGACGTGCGGCCGCCGCAACCGCTCGATCTCTTCAGTGATCGCAGCGGCACGTTCTCGAGCTAGCTTCGCTCTTGCTCCGGACGCCGCGTTACGTCCGTGCACAAGATCGAGACTGTGTGCGCAGCTGCGTCAACACCGTCATTGCGAGCGCAGCGAAGCAATCCAGAATCTCTCCGCGGATACAGTCCTGGATTGCTTCGCTGCGCTCGCAATGACGGAGGATCAGCGAGAGCTCGTCGCGTGTGCCGCACGTGGCGGCTTTGTTCCCTTAACAAATCATCAACAAAACCAGCCAGTTATGGTGAACGCTTTGTTAAGCGTCGTGGTTTATTTTGTGTTGCAGGTGACGAGCGTCATCGTTTTTCGTTTGTTGTGTAAGCCGGAAGCAGCATGATTGTTCGGCAGTTCATTCATTGGATCAGGACGGCGCCCGCAGGCGAGCGGGCCGAGGCAACACGGGCGCTGGCCCGGGCCTGGCTGATCTCGGACCTTTCTGCAGACGATCGCATCGCCGCCGAAGGCGCGCTTCTGATGCTGCTCGACGATGCCTCGCCGCTGGTCCGGCAGGCGATGGCCGAAGCCTTTGCCCGCAGCCTCGACGCGCCGGCCTCAATTGTGCGGGCGCTGTCGGCCGATCAGCCGACAGTCGCACTGCCGGTGCTCGAACATTCCCCGCTCTTGATCGACGCCGATCTCGTCGACATCGTCGCGACCGGCGGCGAGGAGGTGCAATGCGCAGTCGCCCGCCGCATCGCATTGCCGGTGTCGGTGTGCGCCGCGATCGCCGAAGTCGGCTGCGCGGCTGCCGCGCTGGAGCTGATCGAGAATCCCCATGCCGAGCTCGCCCCGTTCTCCTGGGACCGGATCGTCGAGCGTCACGGTCATCTCGCCGCGATCCGCGAGGCGATGCTGGTGCTGGAGGATCTGCCGGCCGCAACGCGTGCTGCGCTGGTGGCAAAGCTCTCCGAGACGCTGGCGCAATTCGTCGTGGCGCGGAACTGGCTGAGCGCCGAGCGCGCGGACCGCATCACCATCGAGGCGCGCGATCGCTCCACCATGAACATCGCGGCGCGCTCGCGCGGCGATGACATGCAGGGCCTGGTCCGGCATTTGCGCGTCACCGGCCAGCTGACCGCGGGCCTGATCCTGCGCGCACTACTGTCCGGCAATCTGGGCTTGTTCGATGCGGCACTCGCCGAGCTCGCCGATCTGCCGCTGGCGCGCGTCTCGGCGCTGCTGCACGAGCGCGGCGGCAACAGCGTGCACGCGCTGCTCCGTCGCGCCGGGCTTCCGGAGGCGACGTTTGCGGCGTTCCAGGTCGCGCTCGATGCCTGCCACGAGCAGGGCTTCGTCGATAGCGACGACGGCGCGGCGCGGCTGCGCCGGCGCATGGTCGAGCGCGTGCTCACCCATTGCGAGTCCGATCGCGGCGCCACCGAGCCGCTGATGGTCCTGCTGCGCCGCTTCGCCACTGAATCCGCGCGCGAAGAGGCACGGCTGTTCTGCGACGAGATTGTCGCGGATGATGTGGTCGATCCGCTCTATGACGATCTGATTGCGGCGTAGTTCGAAGCTCGCGACAAGGCGGGCCGGAAGAGAGACAGGCTCCGTCATTGCGAGCGCAGCGAAGCAATCGAGAATCCCTCCGCGGGGACAGTCTGGATTGCTTCGCTGCGCTCGCAATGACGAGAGGAGAGAGTTCGGCCTTATTCCGCCGGCGCGATGCTCGGCGCCAGGATCACCTCGAGATGCTCGGGGCGGTCGCGGTTGACGTAGGCAAGATAATCATCGGCGACCTTGCGCAGGCGGCGGCTGAGCTCGGCCGAGACGCTGATCCTGTCCAGCCTGGTGTTCTCGTGCACGATGGCGAGAATGGCGTTGATGTGGTGCGTGAACAGCTCGGCCGGCACCTTTTCCAGGTCAGGCGCGTGCTCGATGACGCGGCACAGGCTTTCGGCGATGCCTGCGGCTGAAGGAAAGCCGAATGTCGCCGCATCCCCCTTGATGTCATGCGCGGCGTGAAACAGCTCGTCGCGCAGTTTCTTCGTGAAGCCGTCGTTCTGCACGGCCGTCCAGGCGGCGGACAGTCGCTGGGCCTCGATCGCCATCCAGTCCTTGAACTCGCCGGAGAGGCTCGCGAGCGCCTGCTCGGCGCGGGCGACCGGGTCGTCGAGGTCTTTTTCTTCGACGCGGCGCAGGACCTTGCGCAGCGGATTGGGCTGCGTGATGACCTGGTGCGTGGCGAAGGCCTTGACCTCGATGTCCTTTGCGCTGTTCTTCGCCATGATGCCTGCCTCGTCTGAAGCGGTTGCGCTAGATGGTGGAGCGGGCCTTGTCGAGCAGCGAGGGCTGCTGCAGCACCTCGTGCTTTTCGCCGACGCGGCGCTCCGGGCCCATATAGGCGGAGTTGGTGTTGCGGCGCCGGTCGGGGCCGAAATAGGTCTTGGTCTTGATGAAGGGGCGGGGATTGGCGACGACGTTGAGGATACGCTGATAGAGCCCCTTGGCCGAGATCGGCTTGGCCAGAAATTCGGTGACGCCGGCATCGCGCGCGACCGTGACGCGACGTTTCTCCGAATGTCCGGTCAGCATGATGATCGGTGCGTAGGGATTGCCCTTGGATTCCGGCTGCCGGATCATCTGCGCGAGCTCGAGCCCGTCGAAGATCGGCATGGCCCAGTCGGTGATGACGATGTCGGGCACGTAATGGCTGTACATTTCGAGCGCCGTGGCGCCGTCCTCGGCCTCATAGACCTCGCGCGCGCCGAACGAATGCAGCAGCGTCCGCAGGATGCGGCGCATGTGCGGATTGTCGTCGCAGACGAGGAAGCGCAGCTTGTTGAAGTCGATACGGAACATGACGCCCGGGCCAAAAGCGGGTCAACCTTCGTTAACCATATCGTGCCGGGAGTTAACGAAGGGTTGCGGCCAGGGTTGGGGCGGCAGGACACTCAGTAGCCGAACTGCTCCCGCAGGATGCGCTCTTCCAGGCTGTGGCCAGGGTCGAACAGCATCCGCATCGAGATGCTCTTGTCCGAAAGCACTTCGACGCGCCGGACCCTGCGCACCTCCTCGTGGTCGGCGACCGCTGCGACGGGGCGCTTGTCGTCTTCCAGCACCTCGATCACGACATAGGCGGTATTGGGCAGGAGGGCGCCGCGCCAGCGCCGCGGCCGGAAGGCGCTGATTGGCGTCAGCGCCAGCAGGGCGGCGTTGATTGGGAGGATGGGTCCCTGGGCGGAGAGGTTATAGGCCGTTGAGCCTGCCGGCGTCGCGACGATAATGCCATCGGCGATCAGCTCCGGCATGCGTTCGCGCTCGTCGATAAGTATCCGCAAGCGCGCCGCCTGGGAGGTCTGGCGGAATAAGTAGACCTCGTTGATGGCGTGGTGCAGGTGAACGCGGTCGTTGACGTCGGTCGCGCGCATCAAGAGCGGATTGATCTCGGATTCATGCGCCGTCTCGAGCCGTTGGCGCAGATCATGCGTCGAGTACTCGTTCATCAGGAAGCCGACCGTGCCGCGGTGCATGCCGTAGATCGGCTTTCCCGTACGCATATGGTGGTGCAGCGTCTGCAGCATCAGCCCATCGCCGCCGAGTGCGACGACCACGTCGGCCTCATCGGGATCGCAATTGCCATAGTCCCTGGTCAGCTGGCCAAAGGCGGCTTGCGCCTCGTTGCTCGGGCTGGCGACGAAGGCGATCCGGTCGTATCGCGCAGGCTTGGTCATGGCTTCTCGGCAGGGCCGCTGGGTCGAGGAAGGTTCCGCCGGGCTCGTCTATACGAGGTAGGCCCGTATTGTCGAGGATGACCGCCCACCAAAGCTAATGGGGACGGTCCAACCGGACTTAAGCACAGAACCGGGCAATTTGAACCCGGCCGGCCGCTTCAGGGCCCGCACCGCCAATGTTTCCCCAAACCGTCGTAATTTGGCGCTACCTTTCTGACTCCCCGGCGGTCACGGCCGGACACGGAGGATGATCATGGTCACGACTTTGCCGGCGCTCCGCCGCGCGGGCCTGGTGTTGGCGGTGTCGGCTTTCGCGTTCGCCGGCCTTGCACACGCAGATGATGCGCCGCAGCCGCGCTCCGAGGCGGCCGCGCCGGCCGGACAGAAGGGTGGGCGCGGCGGTGCCGCGCAAGGCGCGCCGCAGACGTCGTCGTCCGCGGCCGAGCCGCACCGTCTGCCGCCGGATTCGACCACGAAGCAGACGCTCGATCTGCCCGGCCGGACCCTCAACTTCACGGCCACCGCCGGGTCGATCCGCGTGTTCGATGGCAAAGGCGAGCCGTTGGCCGACATCGCCTATACGTCCTACCAGCTCGACGGTGCCGAGCGCGCCACGCGTCCGGTGACGTTCCTGTTCAACGGCGGGCCCGGTGCGTCCTCGGCCTGGCTTCAGTTCGGCGCGGCCGGGCCGTGGCGCTTGCCGCTCGATGGCGAGGCCTTGTCGCCGTCGGCCTCGCCCGAGGTGAAGCCGAACGCGGAGACCTGGCTTGATTTCACCGATCTCGTCTTCATCGACCCCGTCAGCACCGGCTACAGCCGCTTCGTGGCGAGCGGCGAGGATGCCCGCAAATCGTTCTACTCCGTCGACGGCGACGCCAACTCGATCGCGCTTGTGATCCGACGCTGGCTCGAAAAGCACGAGCGGCTGACTTCGCCGAAATACGTCGCCGGCGAAAGCTATGGCGGCATTCGCGGCCCCAAGGTCTTGCGCCAGTTGCAGCTCCAGCACGGCGTCGGCGTCAGGGGCTTGATCCTGGTCTCGCCGCTCTTGGATTTCCGCGAGTTCACCGGCACGAGCCTCCTGCAATATGTCGCGACGCTGCCGAGCTACGTGGCAGTGGCGCGCGAAGCCAAACGTCCGGTCAAGCGCGCCGACCTCGCCGACGTCGAAGCTTACGCGCGCGGCGAATTCCTGACCGACCTCGTCAAAGGCGAGGCGGACAAGGAGGCAACCACGCGTCTGGCCGACAAGGTCGCCGAACTCACCGGCATCGACCAGGCGGTGAGCCGCCGCCTCGCCGGCCGCTTCGACGTCGGTGAATTCCGCCGCGAATTCGACCGCAAGAACGGCAAGGTGACCGGACGCTACGATGCCTCGGTGCGCGGCTTCGATCCCTATCCGGACTCGAGCAGCTCGCGCTTCGGCGATCCCTCCGGCGATGCGCTCCAGGCACCGCTGACGAGCGCCGCGGTCGACGTGCTCTCGCGCAAGCTCAACTGGCGGCCCGGCGGCTCATATGAAGTCCTGAACGGTGCTGTCGAAGGGCAATGGGATTTCGGCCGCGGCATCAACCCGCCGCAATCGGTCTCCGAGCTGCGCCAGATCCTCGCCACCGATGCGAAGCTGAACGTGCTGGTCACGCACGGCCTGTTCGATCTCGCCACGCCCTATTTCGCAACGAGGCGGGTGCTCGACCAGTTGCCGGCCTTCGTGACGCAGCGCGTGAAGTTCGTGGTCTATCCCGGCGGCCACATGTTCTATTCGCGCGACGGATCGCGGCAGGCGTTCCGAAGCGAGGTCGAGGCGCTCATTCGGGAGTAGGCCGGCGCTTGCGCGGCGGATACCGGCGCGCGATCTCGCGTGCGACGACTTTTTTTGGCTTCACGTTCGCGCCGGCAATCCAGATGTCGCTGATCTTGCCGCGCTTGTCACGGACCCGGCGCACCGGCTCGCCGTGGCTGGAATAGCCGGCAGCCCAGGCGAGCTTGCCGGTGTCGCGGCCGGTCACTTCGATTTCGGCGGCATCCATAAACGGGTTGTTGAACTGCGGGTTGGCGACGAGCACGCGGTTGCCGGCGGGGACGAGATCGGTCGCGCCCCAGATCGTCCACCAGCGCCCGGTCCAGTCGCGCACGCGCCGGTCGGGGGCGCCGCGGGTCTGGAAGACGCGCAGGATCTGCATCGCGCCGTCCATCCAGAACGGCGCCGCGCCGTCGATCGAGTTGCTGAGGATGCTGATTGCAAGCTCGCAAGCGGGAATGGAGCAGGTCCGCGAGATATAGCCCTGGAAACCGCCGCCATGGCCGAACCAGTCCCAGCCGTCGGTCTTGCCGGCATTGACTCCCAAGCCGTAATAGGCCTCGACGCTCTGCGGGATGCGCCAATGATTTCGCGTCATCTCACGGCGGCTCGCGATCGACAGCACGCTCTTCTTCGCGTTGGGCGCCAGCTGCGCGAAGAAGCGTGCGGTGTCGGCGGAGGTGGCGACGAAGCCTGCGGCAGATGCCATTGCATGTGCGGGATTGTCGCCGGGGATCACGCAGCGCTCGCCAAACGGCACTCTTCGCGTGTGGCCGCGCGCGAAGGCTGCGCCCTTGGGAAGCGGTGCGTCCGGTTCGGTCTCGCGCAGGCCGGCCGGCGCAATGATCTCGCGCTTGATCCAGACGGAGTAGGGCTCCTTCGCAACAGCCTCGATCACGAGGCCGAGCAGGCCAAAGCCGTGATTAGAATATTTGAAGCGTGTGCCGGGGTCGATCGCGGTCGGCAGCTTCAATTCTGCAAGCAGCTCCTTGGCATCGAGATAGGGGCGGCTGTCGATGAACTGGCCGGAATCGGCGCCGTCGCGCGTCAGCCCCGCGCTGTGCGATAGCACTTGCGCGATCGTGGTCTCGGCGACGCGCGGATCGAGGCCGCCGACATATCGGCCGACATGGTCGTCGAGCCGGAGCTTGCCCCGCTCGCGCAGCTTCATGATGCCGGCCGAGGTGAAGCTCTTGGAGTGCGAGGCGATGCGGAAGCGATGGCGCGGGGTGAGCTTCTCGCCGGTGTCGAGATTGGCGAGGCCGAACGCATGCTCGGCGACGACCTCGCCGCGATGGGCGAAAGCCACGATGACGCCCGGCTGCTGGATCGTCGTCAGCTGGTATTCGATCCAGGAGCCGATGTAGTCGATCGCGGATCGCAGCCACGTGTCCATTGCGCTACCGGTTTGCGAGGGAGGTCGGTGCGAAAGGCTAGCCGAGAAAGCAGAACGGGCACAACCTGAAAGGTTGTGCCCGTTTGCGTCGTTCGGAGATGCGATGTCTCCAGTCTATGCCTTCAGTAGACGAGCGTCGCGCCGGTCGGCTTGTCGAGCGCTTCGGCCAGCGAGCGATATTCCGAGCTGCCGGTGCCGGCGAGCGAGGCGATCTTGTCGAGGTGGTATTGCGCCTGCTCGCGGTTGCCCTGCTCGAGCTGCCAGAGGCCGTAATATTGCCAGGTGCGGACGTGGTTCGGATCGTCCTTCAGCGCCAGCTCATAATAGGCCTTCGACGACTGGTAGTCGCCGAGCTTGCGATAGGAGTAGCCGATCAGGTTGGCGACGTCCGCGACGTCGTTGCGCTTGAGCGACTTCAGCTGGTCGATCGCGCCCCTGTAATCGTGCTTGTCGTAGATCGCGGCGTAGGCGGTGCGGTAGGCCGCGAGGAATTTGGGGTCGCTGACGGAAGAGCTCTTCTTCTTGCCCTTCTTGGTCGAGGTGTCCGATTTCGGCGGCGACGAAGGGTCGTCGCCGGCGGCGGCATACGCGCTGGACAGCACCGGCGCGGCCGCCAGTGTCATAGCGACGAGTCCCGGCACAACGAGCATTGAGAGTTTGCGCATCTAAGTTCTCCGGTATGGAACGTGGCGATCCTACACGATTGCCCGAAGACCGGAACACCTCTCGGGCAAAAACATTCCCGCGTCGCACGATCTATTCGCCCGGCCGTGGATGACAAACGTGTCATCGAGATGAACGGAAGCCTGCAAGGGGCTTCAGATTGGGTTCAGTGCACCCCGCTTATGTTCCTTCCCACGATCGATGGGGGCGAGAGGGCGCCGCCTGATGATCCTTCCAAGAGGAGACCACCATGTTGAAGACCATTTCTGCAGCCTTGCTCGCAACCTCCGTGATCGCAGCCCCGGCGTTCGCCGCCGAGGCCGGCAAGACCACCACAGCCGCGCCGGTGATCAAGGCCGACCAGAGCCAGACCAAGGCGGCGACCACTGCCGCAAAACCGGAAGCCGGCGTCAAGGCCGACGCCAAGACGGACGTGAAGACGACGGACGCGAAGGCTTCCGATGTCAAGACGGACGCCAAGGTGGATGGCAAGAAGGCAATGGACGCCAATGCCGCGGTCACCACCGACCAGCACAAGAGCGTGAGCAAGCATCGCCATCACGACAAGCAGGTCACGGCCAAGGAGTCGCAGAAGGCGCAGCCGGATGTGACCAAGCCCGCGACGTCTGACAAGCGCAACTGACGACTGATCGCGCGCGGCGGCATCCTGGCATTGCCCGCCGCCGCGCGCGGACGTCAGGCCTGGCCCGTTGCCACGCCTCGGGCGGAAGCCCGAGATGTCGGCGGCTGGCCGGTGCGCTGTTTGCGCCGCTGCAAGCGAATTCCCTTCATCCCGGCTTGGGGCTAGAACGTCTCCTGATCTGTTCGAGCGGAGAGCGGGGCCTGTGGGGCGATTGGCGAGATGTGCGGTGATCCTGGCGTTGCCGCTGGCGCTTGCGGCATGTTTCGGCAGCGACAGTGACCGTCCGACTTTCTTGGGCGGGACCCAGGCCGGCGGGCCGCAGCCGTTTCCCGACAATTTCCGGAACGACACGGTGGCGTTGATGCGGGCCTACCTCAACAATCCGGTCGGCGTGCGCAATGCCGCCATGGCCGAGCCGGTGCAGCGCGAGGTCGGCGGTCGGCAGTTCTATGTGAGCTGCCTGCACTTCACCCCGCGCGAGACGGATGGGAGCTACAAGGGCATGCGCGAGCGGGCCGTGATCTTCGTCAACGGCCGGGCGGACCGCGTGGTCGACCAGACCAGCGATCTCTGCGCCGGTGCGGTTTACGCACCGTTTCCGGAACTGGAAAAGATGACGCGGTAGCGCAAAGGCAGCGTTTATTCGCCCGGTGTTAGACAGAAGGAGCCGGAGCCGCTGGATCACATTTCGGCGAGCTTTGAACGGGGTGGTTTCGTCTTGCGACAAATCGTGGCGGCGGCCTTGCGCAGCCGAATTGACGGAACAAATTCGTGTTGTTGCCACGCCGTCACAGTCACGAACGATCAACGTTCCGGCATTGCCGCGAAGCAACCCAATTCACGCCACGTTGTTTCCCGAGTGTCGTAATGAAAGAACGGGGATGATCATGAAGTCGATCTTGCTGGGTGCAGCAGCTCTGCTGGCGCTGGTTGCGCCGGCCGTAGCGGCCGACATGCAGCCGCGCGCCTATACCAAGGCTCCGGTCACGCCGCCGCAGGTGATCTATAACTGGACCGGTTTCTATATCGGTGGCCATCTCGGCGGCGCGTTTGCCGGCGACAACAGCTTCCAGTCGAGCGACGCGCGTTTCCTGGGCGGCGTGCAGGGCGGCTTCGACTACCAGTTCGCGCCCAACTGGGTGGTGGGTATCGAGGCCCAGTATTCCTGGCTGCCGACCAACAACAATGGCGCCATCTTCCCGCTGGGCACGCAGGTGACATCCAACACCGACCAGATCGGGTCGGTGACCGGTCGCATCGGTTACACCTGGGGACCGACGCTGCTTTACGCCAAGGGCGGTTATGCCTGGCGGAATAACGGCCTTGGCGTGAACATCGCCGGGGTGCCGCAGGCCTTCACCACCACCGGCAACAACAAGGACGGCTATACGGTCGGCGCCGGCCTCGAATACATGTTCGCGCCGAACTGGTCGGCCAAGGCCGAGTATCAATATTACAATTTCGGCAGCACGACCTTCACCTCCGGCCCGGCTGACATCGTCGGCGTTCGTGGCCGGGAGGACGAGCATACCGTCAAGGCCGGGGTGAACTATCGCTTCGGCTGGGGCGGCCCGGCCGCCTCGCGGTACTGACGGTCAGCGCCGACCCAAGATCTGAAGATCGAAGACCTGAAGATCCAAGACCTGACAAAGGCCGGCTCCGCCGGCCTTTCGTTTGCCGGCCTGCCGCCTCCGGCGCCTGCTTTCTTTGCATTCCGTGAACCATTTGGCGCGTCATTTGCTTGCAAACGATGCTGGCGCGCCTTCTCCCGCGCGTCATGGGGCTGGCGTAAAGCAAAAATAATTTTTGCGGTTTACGGAACTCGCGCTCCGGAACGCGTTATATGACAATTACCGGGCAGGTGGGACGACGGACATGCGTATCTTGGTGTCGGCAGTGGTGCTCTCGTTCTTCGGCTGCCTGCCGTGCTCTGCACAGACAATCCTCAGATCCGAGCCTCTGATGTTGGCACCGTACGAAGTTGCCTTCGTCAAGGACGCTTCATGTCCGTCGGGCAAGGTCATGAAGGTCACCGGCGCCATCCGCGGGCTGCACCGCCGCAAGGCCTGCGTGACTATGCCGGGCGAGCAAGCCTCGCTTGTGGCGGCCACCCCCTGAGCTTTCGCTCCGGCTCCGTGCCGGAACTCAGGAATTCAGCTCGAGCTCCATTCTGGACTGCCGATCGGCCTCCGCCTTGTTCTTGGCGGGGTCCTCGCCTTGAGCCGCCTGGCACGGCTCGATCTTGTAATCATTGTCGAGCACCCGGCGCGGTCCCGGCCGCTCGTCGTCCGCCGTCACGTCCACGACGAGACCACTCCGCTCAGCGAGCTTCCAGACGTCGGCCTCGCTCGGATAGGCCTTGCTGATTTGGGCGTCATTGCAGAAGAGGGCGTAGGGCATGCATCCCGACTCCAGGAATGCCCGTTAACGAGCTTACGGGGGAGGGGTTCCGGCCACCGCCCGATCACGCGCCCGTGATCGTCGCGGACGGCCCTTGAGTCCCTTAACGAGTCCTGAATCCCGGAAAAAAGAATCCCTGGGACTCGTCGGCCGGAATCAGCGGATGTTTTCCGCCATGACGAGCGACCTGAACACATCCTGCGGGCACATGCTCCTGCCGCTCACGCTGGCGCTGCTCGGCGCCTGCGCGGCCAATCTCTGGCTGGTCTGGTCGTGGTTGTAGGGGCCTGGCTGTAGACCCCTGGCCGGGCCCTATTTTTCGGCCGGTGGACTGGAGGCGTCGAGGATGGCGGCACGCAATTTGGTCAGGGTTGCCACACAATATTCCTCACGTTCGCGCTCGAAGCGCTCCTGGTGCTTGCGGAAATTGGCGATGCGGGCCTGCATCTCGGCGCGGAAATCGCCGCTCGTCCGCGGCGGCAGAGGCGCGGGCCGCGGCGCAAGGGGGGCTTGCGGCGGTTCGATCTCGACGGTGACCGCCTGCATGGTGACGATCTCCATCGCGACGGCCGGGCCAGATGCGGGCGCCTCCGGCTGAAGAACGTCATCCTTCCTGCCGGTCACCGACTGGACGAAAGCCAGCGTCTGCGCGATCAGTGCGTCGCGCTCCCTGATCCATTTCATGATCCACCTCAGCCGCGCGTATTCCAGCAAAGCGGCTGCTTCGAATCAAGGCTGTTTGCAAGGGTTGCATATTTTTCCCGGTAGCCCGACACTGGGCAGATGGATGCATCGAAAGAAAGACCGAACGAGGCGGAGGGCCTGAGGCTCATCCGCGCGTTCCTGACGCTGCCGCCCGACAAGCGGGCGGAGGTGATCGCGTTTGTCGAGGAATTGGCGCGTGTCCACGGCCGACCCGAGGAGGGCGCCAAGGCCTCGCCGAGGTAAGCAAGACCTCGTCGAGGTAATCGCTACCGCTCGCGCGGATTGACGTTGGGCTCGAACGGCGCGCCGACCACCCGAACCGGGATCTGAGCTGGCGTGCGCGGAGTGGGCTCGATCACGGCCCTATCGGCGACCAGCTTATCGGGCGTCCGTACAGGCGCCGGCTCGAACAGCGCCAACATCCCGGCCACGGCGATACAGCACAGCGTCACCGTCGCCAGCAGAATCATGTTTCGGTTTTCTTCCCGGATCCGCATGCGCTGACAACGGCTGGCGCCGGAGCCGGTTCCGGGCCGGCGATTTTCGATGCGAAAACGGGGGGCTTTAGATCGCGCCTAGTGCGACAGCACCAAGCCGAGCGCGAGCACGAACAGCATGGCCGTCGCGACGACGGCCGTAAGCGCGCCGGCGACGATCTTGGCCTTCTCTTTGGGAGTGGTGGAGCGCATGGTCTCGACGAGACGAATGACGTGCGTAGGTTCGCTGCCAGGGAATTTCGAACAGTTCGGCCGGATTGTATAGTGTACCCGCGCCGCAAAAGGCTCGCCCAATGACCGCCGATCGTCCCCCCGTGCTTGCGCACGAACGCTTCGTTGCCGACCGTGACAATTTCTCAGGGCTGGATCTCGCCGCGCGGTTCGCGCGGATTGAGCGGACCAACCTCTGGGGCGCAACCACTTCGGTGTCCGGCCTCGGCTCGGAGGATGTCGCCACAGCCGCGATCCAGGAGGCGCTGCCTCCATTGCTGCTACGGCTCGGCGTGCGCTCGCTGCTCGATGCGCCCTGCGGCGATGCAGGTTGGATCGGCCGGCTCGAGCTCGATATCGATTACACCGGCATCGACATCGTACCGTCGCTGATCGATGCAAACCGCCGGCGTGTCGCAGCTGACGGTTCGTCCGGTCGGTTTCTCGTTGCTGACATCACGCGCGATGAGCTGCCGCACGCCGACGTCATTCTCTGCCGGGATTGCCTGGTGCATCTGAGCTTTGCGAACATCTATCGCGCGCTCGCGCAACTTCGGATGAGCGGCGCGCGCTTCCTGCTCGTCACGACCTTTCCGGAGTGGGACGACAATCACGATTGCGAGGATGGCGACTGGCGCGCGCTCAACATGGAGAAAGCGCCGTTCGGCTGGCCGGCACCGCAGGCAGTGATCGACGAGCGTTGCGAGGAGGGCGGTGGCGGCTGGCGCGACAAGAGCCTCGGGCTCTGGCGGCTGGATGAGCTGCCGGAGAATAGCTTCGCGTCAGAAGCTGGTGCCGGCTGAGGGGATTGAACCCCCGACCTTCGGTTTACAAAACCGCTGCTCTACCGCTGAGCTAAGCCGGCGATGCCTCAAGAGGCAGGGCAGAGCTCGGCTCGCGCCGGGCCCCGTCTACCCGTGCGCGCCGCAATACCAGACTTGATCGGAAAGTGCCAGAACCGGGAGGTCGTCGTCGCAGGACGTGAATCGGGCGGCCGCGCGGGCCGCCCGATGTGTCGCGTTCGGCTCAAGCCGGCTTACTGGCAGAGCTGCCGGCGGCCGTCTGCGCCCTTGAAGTACGTGCCGGGCGTACAGACGAAGCCGTTGCGCTGGGCATAGGTGCGCCTGTCCCAGCTACGATTGTCCCAGCCGCGGTCCCACGAATTGTCATAGGCGTAGGAATTGTCCCAACCTCGGAATGGGGCGGTGGCAATCGCGCCGGCGGTGCCGATCGCGGCGCCCGCGACGCCGGCCGCCGTCCCGACAGCGCCCGCCGCAACGTCGGTCGGCCAGAAGCCAGTGGGGCTTCTGTTCCAGTCGTTATTCCAGTCGCGGTTGGTCTGGCGATAGGCCGCGCGGCGGTGGCGGTAGCCGCTCTCGGTGGTGGCCTGTCCCGGTCCGAAGGTCTGGCAATTGCCGTTCGGGAATTGCGCCGAGCAGCGGCCCTGATTGGTGACGACGGTCTGCGCCATGGCAGAGCCTGCCAGCATGGTCGCTGCGATCGCCGTGGCCCCGAGAAGCTTGATGGTCATGGTTGTTCGCTCCCATTTTGTTGACAGGAGCTAAACGCCGACGGCGCAGGACGTTCCGATGCAACCTTGGGATTTTTCGGATGCGAGCCGTCAAACCGATGTGAGCAGTACGCTGTTCCAGCCGCGCGGTTCCGCGCCGTTAACGCTTCACTACCTCGCCGTGCAACATTTGAGCGGCGCGCAATCCTTGCACGTTAGGCTTACCGGAATTTGGTGAGCAGGCCTTAACTCTCTCTGCGTCGCGATCGGATAGGTTGCGCCCGGATAACCGGGGTCTCCTCATGCGTGCCGTGGCGCTCGCCGCCTTTCTGATCGGACTGCCTGCAACCGCGTTTGCAGCCGGCTTCGAGATCGTCGTTCCCGGCCGTCCCGGCGTGCCTGTCATCATCAACAACATCGATGCGTCCTATGCCGTCGTCGAGGGCACCTGGGGCCTCGGCAAGGGCCAGCAGGTGCAGCCCACGATCTATGGCGGACGCTATATCGCCGAGCGGCAGCCCGACAACGTCGGCCATTATTATCCGACGCTGGGCCTGCGGCCAGGCTACGGCCGGCTCGAGGTCGAGCCGCCGGCGAACCGCAAATTGCCCCAGCCCGCCGAGAGCTACCACCAGAGCTGGGATGCCTCGTCCGCGCCGCTGCCGGCGCAGATGGATCCGCCCGTCGATCCGCCGCCGGTGATCTACGCGCCCGAGATCAACGACCGTCCTCGGCCCCCGCGGCCGCGGCCGCGCACAGAGATACCCGGCAGGCCGCCGGGTTGAGAAACGTGAAAACCAAAAACGGAAATCAACAGGAGAGAGTAATGCGTCAGATGATTTCGGGACTGGTCGCGGCAACTGCCGTGATGTTCGCCGCCACCGCGCCGGCCGCGGCCTGCGGCTTCAGCACGTGCGCGCCGGTGGCACCGGTCTATAGCGGCTGCAACACCGGATGCGGCGGATACGGGTATGGCTACGGCTACGGCTACGGCGCCTATGAGCGTCTCGCCGAGCCGACCACGCAGTATTACTACGTCAACCAGGGGCCGACCTATACCGGCCCGGGCGCCTTCGCGCCGTATCCGACCTACCGCGAGGACGCGGTCGTCGCGCCCGCCAATTACGGCTATGGCTATGGCTATCGTGCCGCTGCGGTCGCACCGCCGGCCGCTTATCCCTATCGCCGCCCGTACTTCCGTCCCTATCGCTACGGCTACGGCCCGCGCTACGGCTATCTGCCGCGCGTGCACTACGGCCATGCTCACCGTTACGGCTACGCCCACCGCCATGCACCGCGCTATTATGGCGGTCACCGCGTGCTGCGCCGCTATTACTGATCTCTGATCGGTTGAGATTTGCGAAGCGCCCGTTCGCGTGATGCGGACGGGCGTTTTGCTTTCTCTTCAAAACAACCCCATGCACAGTAGCCGGGAACAGTGAAATCAAGGACTTGAAGCGCAATGTGCCCGAGATGAGCGAGCATCGCTCATTAGCTCATTGTTCGAACTCCAAATTTCGGAAAAACAGAGACTTCGATTGATCCGTCGGGCAAAACAGGCGTAGTCTAGCATCGTCCGGATATGCGCGGCGCCTATAGCGCTAGCGCTTCATCAGCCCCAGCCGGCTCGCGCCGACATAGAGCGAGAGTACGGCCGCATTCGAGACGTTGAGGCTTTTGATCTCGCCGGGCATGTCGAGCCGCGCCACGACGCTGCAGGTCTCGCGCGTCAATTGCCGCAAGCCTTTGCCTTCGGCGCCGAGCACCAGCGCGAGCGGCTCGCGCAGTGTGACGTTCGAGAGGTCCTCGGTACCTTCGCTGTCGAGACCGACGGTCTGGAAGCCGCGCTCGTTCAACGCCGTTAAGGCGCGGGCGAGATTTTGCACCGTGACGACAGGCACAAGCTCCAGCGCGCCGGAGGCGGCCTTGGCGAGCACGCCCGTCGCCTCGGGGCTGTGACGCGCGGTGGTCACGATCGCCTTCACCGCGAAGGCCGCTGCAGAGCGCAGAATGGCGCCGACATTGTGCGGATCGGTGATCTGGTCCAGCACCAGCACCATGCCTTCCTGCTTGAGCGTCTCGATGTCCGGCGAGGGCAGGGGATCGGCCTCGGCGAGCAGGCCCTGATGCACGGCGTCGGGCGAGAGCAGGCGGTCGATCTCCTGGGGACGGACGATCTCGGGCGCGATGCGGGTCGCGATGTTTTCGTCCGCCAGCCGCCGCGCGGCGTTCTCGGTTAGCGTCAGCTTGCGGATCCGCCGCTGCGGGTTGGCGAGGGCCATGGTGACGGTGTGCCAGCCATAGAGAATGACGGGCCCGTCGGGGTGCGAATCGCGTTCGCGCCAAGCCGGCCGGCCGGTCGATTTCCCTGGTTTGTTGAAGGGCTTAGCCCCCCTGCGGGGGCCCCTCGGGGCGAATTTTTTGTCCTTCATGGGCTCGCTTGTGTCACGGGGACCCCAATATGGCAATTTGAGTGGCTTCGAGGGCGATTTTAGCTGCTTGCCTCGGTTGACTTTGCCCCACCGCTTCGCCCATAAACGCGCCCGGTCGCGCCCCGATACGGGTTGCCGCGGCCTTCACGTTCCATGGCCGTCTTCGGTCCGCCGGCAAGGTCCGGCCCGATTGTGCTGCCGTCGAGCGGGGGAGTGTCCCGAGTGGCAAAGGGAGCTGACTGTAAATCAGCCGCCTCATGGCTTCGCAGGTTCGAGTCCTGCCTCCCCCACCAGCCTTCGCTCGCTTCGCGAGCTACGGCTCGGCAAGCCAGCACAAGTGCTCGTGGCGCGAAGTGAGCGAAGGCTGTCACGCCGTAGCCCGCAGGGCGTAGGCGGACTGACTCATCTCGAGCCCGCTACCCCATCATCTCCCGCACCATCGGCACCACCTTCCGCCCGTAGAGCTCGATGCTGCGCATCAGCTTCTCGTGCGGCAAGGGCCCTGCCGAGTACTTCAACTGAAACCGCGAAATGCCGAGCGCCTTTGCGGTCTTCGCGATCTTTCGCGCCACCGTTTCCGGCGCGCCGACATAGAGCGAGCCGTGCTCGGCCTCATGGACGAACTCGTCGCGGCCCATCGGCGGCCAGCCGCGCTCCTTGCCGATGCGGTCGCGCATCGCCTTGTAGTCGGGCCAGAGCTCCTCGCGCGCCTGCGCGTCGGTCTCGGCGACGTAGCCCGGCGAATGCACGCCGATCGGCTGGGCCGGGCGACCGAACTCCCTGAAGGCCCGATGGTAGAGCTCGACATAGGGCGCAAAGCGCGCTGGATCGCCGCCGATGATCGCCAGCATCAAGGGCAGATCGTAATGCGCGGCGCGCACCACCGATTGCGGACTGCCGCCGACGCCGATCCAGGTTTTCAGCTTGCCGTTCTCGACCGCCGGATAGACCAGCTGATCTTTCAGCGGCGGACGCAGCTTGCCTTGCCAGGTGACCGGCTGCTGCGACAAGAGCGCAGCGAACAGATCGAGCTTCTCCTCGAACAGCTCCTCATATTTGCGCAGGTCGAAGCCGAACAGCGGGAAGGATTCGGTGAACGAGCCGCGGCCGAGGATCACCTCGGCGCGTCCGTTCGAGACCGCATCCAGCGTGGCAAAGCGCTGGAACACGCGGATGGGATCGTCCGAAGACAGCACCGTCACGGCCGAGCCGAGATGGATGCGCCTGGTGCGCGATGCGATCGCCGCGAGCACGGTCTCCGGCGAGGAGATCGCGAAATCGGCGCGGTGATGCTCGCCGAGACCGATGAAATCGAGACCGAGCTCGTCCGCCAGCACCGCTTCGTCGACCACGTTGCGGATCACCTGCGCATGCGGAATCATGTCGCCGGACGCATCTCTTGTGACGTCGCCAAAGGTATCCAGTCCGAATTCGAGCGGTGGGGTCATCGATCAGGTCTCTGTGGGAGGATCGGCCACATCTAAGGGGCCGCAGCCCGGTCACAAGCGCACGTGCGGAAATGCTCGGTTTCCGTTTGTGGATCTTATCGCCCGATGCGCACCACCATCTTGCCGAGCGCAGCGCGCGTCTGCATCGTCTTGAATGCCGCGCGGAAATCCTCGAAGGCGAAGACTTGGCCGACCACGGGCTTCAACTGGCCATCGGCAAGCCAGTCCGTCAATTGTGACATCAGGCGCTTCTGCACATCGGGCTCGCGCGTTGGAATCTGCGCAAGATCGACACCGAGTAAGGCGCCGCCTTTCAGCAGCGGCAGATTGAACGGCAGCGCGGGAATGGCGCCGGCGGCAAAGCCGACCACGAGATGGCGTCCGCGCCAGGCGATGGATCGAAATGCCTGCACCGAGATTTCGCCGCCAACGGGATCGAAGATCACGTCCGCGCCACGTCCTGCCGTCAACTCCTTGAGCGTGTCGCGCCAGCCGGCCTGCGTATAGTCGATCACCGCATCGGCGCCATGCGCCTGCGCAAACTCGCGCTTCTCTGGTGTTGATGCAGCCGCGATGACGCGAGCGCCGAGCAGCTTTCCAATCTGGACGGCCGCAATCCCAGTGCCGCCGGCGGCACCCAGCACGAGAAGCTGCTCGCCTGCGGCCAGCGAAGCGCGCGCGCCCAGCGCATAAAGGGCCGTCAGGTAATTGGCGCGAAACGAGGCGGCGACCTCGGCTGCGACGCCATCCGGCAGGGGATGGACCGCTTCAGGCCTAACGACGATCTCTTCGGCCAGTGCGCCCGATCGCGTCATGCCCATCACGCGCATGCCGGGTTGGTAACCGCCCGGTGCGCCGGGCGCGTCCGTCACCACCCCCGCGAACTCCGTCCCGGGAATGAAGGGCAGGGGGTCCTTGGTCTGGTAGCGTCCCTCGATCTTCAGCCCGTCGACGAAGCCAATCCCGGCAGCTTCCACCCGGATGCGCAGCTGTACCGCCTCCATGGACGGAGGCGGTACGTCCTTCAGCTCGATCTGATCGATGGGGGCGTATTGCTCGACGACAACGGCTTTCATGTCGGACCTCTGTTGTTCCAGTTATCCTGACAGGTCTCGACACTAGCCTCTTGTGTCTACCGCCACATCCCCCGCATCCGCGCCCCGATGTCGATCTTCGGCCCCTGCGCCGCGGTGCGCGCAGCACCGCTTGCTGCCTTCGGCCAGGCGGTGCGCTCGAACAGGTAGACCAATTGCTCCGGGATGAACCGGGTGCGCGAGGCGTAGACGTGGCGGTCGCCCCTGGCGGCCTGACCGTGCACGAAGAAGCGCTGCGGCACGACGAGATGCAGATCGTCCTTGGCGCGCGTCATCGCGACATAGAGCAGGCGGCGCTCCTCCTCGATCTCGGCGCTGGTGCCGGCGCCGAGATCGGACGGCATGCAGCCGTCGACGACGTTGAGCACGAACACCGATTTCCACTCCTGGCCCTTGGCGGAGTGGATGGTGGAGAGGATCAGGTAGTCCTCGTCGCGCAGGGGTGGCCCTGATTTGTCGCTGGTCGCATCCGGCGGATCGAGCGTGAGCTCGGTCAGGAATTTCTCGCGAGAGGCATAGCCGCTCGCGATCTGCTCGAGCTGCATCAGATCGGCGCGGCGCGTCTCGGCATCCTCGTGCATGCGATCGAGATGCGGCTCGTACCAGAGCCGCACCCGTTCGAGGTCGACGGGCCATTCCGAATAGCGCAGGTTTTCGACCGTGCGGACGAAACAGGTCCAGTCCTCGCCGGTGCGCGCCGGCCCCGGCAGCCGGCCGAGCGCGGCAAGCGGGTCGGTGCTCTCCGCCATCTGGTCGAGCACGCGCTGTGCGGTCGCAGGCCCGATGCCCGGCAGCAGGTGCAGGATGCGAAAGCCGGCGACGCGGTCGCGCGGATTTTCGGCGAAGCGCAACAGGGCCAGCACGTCCTTGACATGGGCGGCATCGAGGAATTTCAGCCCGCCGAACTTGACGAAGGGGATGTTGCGGCGGGTCAGCTCGATCTCCAGCGGACCCGAATGCGAGGAGGTGCGGAACAGCACCGCCTGGTGCTTGAGCAGCGCGCCTTGCTCGCGGTTCGCCAGCACCGCCTCGACGATGTAGCGCGCCTGGTCGGCCTCGTCGTGCACGGTGACGAGCTGCGGCTTCTGACCTGAGGTGCGGTCGGTCCAGAGGTTCTTGGTGAAGCGCTCGCGGGCGAGGCCGATCACGCCGTTCGCCGCCGACAGCACCGCCTGCGTCGAGCGGTAATTGCGGTCGAGCGTGATCATCTCCGCGCGCGGCGAGAAGCTCTGCGGAAAGTCCAGGATGTTGCGCACGGTGGCGGCGCGAAACGAATAGATCGACTGCGCGTCGTCGCCGACCACGGTGAGGCCGCGGCCGTCGGGCTTGAGCGCCAAGAGGATCGAGGATTGCAGACGGTTGGTGTCCTGATATTCGTCGACCAGCACGTGGTCGAAGCGGCCGCCGATTTCTTCGGCGATCAGCGCATCGCTCATCATCTGCGACCAGTACAGCAGCAGATCGTCGTAATCGAGCACGTGCTGGGCCTGCTTGGCCTCGACATAGGCGGCGAACAGACCCTTCAGCTCGGCGGCCCAGCCCGCGCACCAGGGAAAATGCTGGGCGAGCACCTTCTCGATCTCCATCTCGGCATTGACGCAGCGGGAATAGATCGACAGGCAGGTGCCCTTGGCCGGAAAGCGGCTCTCGGTCTTCGACAGGCCGCGCTCGTGCCGGACCAGGTTCATCAGGTCGGCAGAATCCTCGCGGTCATGGATGGTGAAGGCGGGATCGACGCCGATCCGCTCGGCATATTCGCGCAGGAGCCGCGCGCCGATGCCGTGGAAGGTGCCGGCCCAGGTCAGCGCATCGCGCATGATTGCGGCGTTGTTCTCGCCGAGCACCTTGCGCGCGATGCGCTCGACCCTTCCGGCCATCTCCGCCGCCGCGCGTCGGGAGAACGTCATCAGCAGGATGCGGCGGGGATCGGCGCCTGCGACGATCAGATGCGCGACGCGGTGGGCGAGCGTGTTGGTCTTGCCGGAGCCGGCACCGGCGATGACGAGCAGGGGACCGCCCACGATGGCCCCTTCGGCCACGCCATGCTCGACGGCGCGGCGCTGCTCCGCATTGAGCGTGTCCAGATATGTCGCCACGAATCGCCCCGGTGAAAGGATGAGACTCGGCGATCCCGGCGCGAATCGCAATGCGGCTGGACGGAACTGGAATTAGGATTTAGGGGAAGACAGCCCTTTGGTTCCAGCACCCCATGGCGAGATGACCGAGCTCAAACCCGAACAATTCGAGATGCGGCGGCTGGAGTCGCTCAGCAATACCATTTTCGGCGTCGCCATGACGCTGCTGGCTTACGATTTGCCGAAGGCGGCAGTGTTCAGTGGCGCGCCCGACTGGAACGATCTCGCCCGGGTGTATTCCGGCAAGCTTGCCGGCTTCGCGCTCAGCTTCATCATCGCCGGGGTGTTCTGGATCAGCCATCACCGCCGGCTGGCACGTCAGCCCGTCGGCAGCCGCGGCATGGTGGTCCTCAACCTTTTCTTCCTGCTCTCGATCGTGCTGCTGCCGGTCACCAATGGGCTCTACACCAACTACGCCATGAGCAGCGCGGTGGCGGTGCTCTACGGCCTGCACCTGACCACGATCGGCGGCCTCAATGCCTTGCTGTGGTGGACCATCCTGCGCGGCTGGGGCCGCGAGATCATGGCTTCGCTGTTTCCGGTCGCCGTGTTCATCCCGGGCACCATCGTTGCGGCGTTTGCGCCGCATATCGCGCCCTACATCTGGTGTTTTGCCTTTGGCGGCCTCCTGATCCAGCGCTTCTATGTCGCGCCGAACCCATCGGCCGGCACGTAAAGCTTGACCGGGCGGATCTCGTACACCGCCGTCGGATTGACCGCGCGCAGCTTCCGCGCCGCTTCGATCGCCTCCTCCTCGGTGGCGCATTGCATCAAGTGGAAGCCGAGAAGCTGCTCCTTGGTCTCGGCAAACGGCCCGTCCAGCACCATTCCCGCGCCGGGACCCCGCAAGGTGCGGGCCTTGCGGGTCTCATCCAGCCGGGCCGCCGGACCAAACTGCCCGCTGGCCCGCAGCGGCGCCTGAACCTCGATGACCTTGGCGACGACCGCGGCATCCTGCTCCGGTGTCCAGGACAGGACCTCGTCTTCCACGTGATAGGCCAGGATGGCGTACAGCATCGTCACCTCGTTCTTTTCTGCTTTTGTTTCTGCGCAAGTCCTGAGGACGTGGCACGGCGGCCCGTGCCGACACTTCCGAAGCAAAATATTGCGTGGCCCGCAAGCGGCGAAACCGTCCTGAAACCCGATTGCGTCCTTGCCCATGTGAACGCCGCCGGAACTGGTCGCGACTGATGGACCATAAACAACAAGTTCTTTGCTGGAGGCGGCAATGTCGGGTCATACCATCAAGATCATCTGCGACGCGCGGCGGGCAGGGCAGTCGGAGCCGGCCGATCTGCACGACCAGGCCGGCCATCACCGCTATTACGGCAGCTCGGCTGAGAACGGCGGCGAGCGGATCGTCGAAAGCCGGCGCGGCAAACGGCGGCGCGTGTTCAACATCTTCGGGTTCTGAAGCCTTGCGGCGAGGCCGGCGTTCGAAATGGACGTCCTGCAGATATCGATCGCGGCGATGCCGTTCCTGCTCGCGCTGATGAGCCGGACCTCCAAGGCCATCGTCCCGTGCCTTCTGACCAGAGGTTATGTTTGAGCATGATCTTTTCGGAAAACCGCTACACACTTTTCTGGATCATGCTCTGGTCACGGTGCTGCTCGGCGAGGAGCCGCACCGCGCGGTCGTGGCCTGGTGCGTCGGCATGCTGATCGCCGCCGTCGCGCTGCGCGAGCGGCTTCGCGCCGGCTGACGCAGCATTCGTCATTGCCCGCTCAAGACCTGCTTGACCAGGGCCTCGCGTAGCGAGCCCAGCTCGCCGCTCGCCTGCATCCGAGCGATGACCTTGCCGACCTCAGGCACCAGATCGCGATGACGTTCATACAGGTAGTGGTTGCAGGCGATGCGCGCCAGCCGGATCGTGTCCTGCGCCAACGCAGGGTCAGTGGCGAGCAGCGACAGGCAGGCGACGGCTAGCCGCCAAAGTTGGCGCCTGCACACCCGGTCGCAACGATCATTGCGCGCTCGTCCCGCGAGCCATACCGGACTTTCACCGATGACATTTTAGCACGAGCAGTGATAATTTGCCCAGCAGTGCCGCTGCGGGGGCGGAAGACGTGACTTGCCGACTTCGAGCTCGCGGGCCGACGGGACGTCGCTTGCATCGGGTGACGAGACGGGCGCGTCTCAGCCCATGGATTGCTCGAGACTGCAACCGCTCGACCGCAGCAGCGAGCCGCCATTTCGGGAACATGGTGCATGGCCAACGCAGCTGACGAGGACGCCAAGCGCAGCCACGCCATCGCGCCGACGGCGGCGAAGCCTGGTCTGACCGACATCGAGACGCTTGCGGCCATCGCCGAGTACGTCAGCAAATACAGCCTGACCCGGCCCCCACCGCCGTTACGCCTGGAGCGCCGGCCGCCCTCCGATGCCGACGAGCTGGACAAGGTGATCGAGGCTTTCAACGCGATGTGCGCGAACCTCCAGCAGGCCTATGGCGAGCTGCGCGAGGCCAATGCCAATCTCGAGCGCGATTTGACCATCCGCCGGCGCGCCGAAGCGGAGGCGCGGGCGAGCGAAGAGCGTTTCCGCGACTATGCCGAAACCGCGTCCGACTGGTTCTGGGAAACCGGGCCGGACCACTGCTTCACCTATCTCTCTGACCGGGTGATTGCCTTCGGAATGGATCCCAAAGTGCGGATCGGCACGCGTCGCATCGATACTGCGCTCGATCGGGATACCGAGGCCGAGAAATGGCGCGCGCATCTGGCGACGCTGGACCGTCACGAGCCGTTCCGCAAATTCGAGTATCGCGGACGCGACACGCGCGGGCGGATGCATCATTTCAGCGTCAACGGCAAGCCGGTTTTCGACGACGATGGACGCTTCCTCGGCTACCGCGGCTCCGCGACCGACCTCACCGCGCAGCACGAGATCGAGGAGCGGCTGCGTCAGTCCCAGAAGATGGACGCGATCGGCCAGCTCACCGGCGGCGTGGCGCACGATTTCAACAACGTGCTCACGGTTATCACCGGCACGATCGAGATCATCCAGGAAGGGCTTGCGGACAAGCCCGAGCTGGCCGCGATCGCGCAATTGATCGATGATGCGGCCGCGCGCGGGGCGGAGATCACCTCGCAACTCCTGACCTTCGCGCGCCGCCAGCCGCTGGAGCCGCGCGAGATCGACGTCAACGCGCTCGTGGTCGAGACCGCGAAGCTGCTGAGGCCGATGCTCGGCGAGCAAATCGAGATCGAGACGCGGCTCGCCGACGAGGCCTGGTCCGCGATGGTGGATCCGTCGCAGCTGTCCTCCGCGATCGTCAACCTCGCCGTCAATGCGCGCGACGCGATGCCGGGCGGCGGCAAGCTCACCCTCGAAACCGCGAACCGCGAGCTCGAAGGCACGGGGACCGCTGGTGAGGGCGTGCGCGGCGCCTTCGTGATGGTTGCAGTCGGCGACACCGGTCACGGCATTCCGGCCGATATCCGCGAGCGTGTTTTCGAGCCGTTCTTCACCACAAAGGGGGTCGGCCGCGGCACCGGTCTGGGGCTGAGCATGGTCTACGGCTTTGCCCGCCAGAGCGGCGGCACTGTTGCGATCGAAAGCGAGGAGGGGCGCGGCACCGTGATGCGGCTGTTCCTGCCGCGGGCAAAGGGCGAGGCGGTGGCCAGGACGGCGCCGGTTCAAGCGCCCGCCACGGCGCGCGGGCGGGAGACGATACTCGTGGTGGAGGACGATCCGCTGGTCCAGGGCTATGTCATCGCGCAACTCGGCGGCCTCGGCTATCGCACGCTCGCTGCGAGCGACGGCGCGTCCGCGCTGACGCTGGTCGACCAAGGTGCCCGATTCGATCTGCTGTTCACGGACATCATCATGCCCGGCGGCATGAACGGGCATGAATTGGCCGAAGCCGTCAGGCTCCGCCGGCCGGGCGTGAGGGTGCTCTACACCTCCGGCTATACCGACAACACCATCGTCCACGACGGACATCTCGATCCCGGCGTGGCGCTGCTGTTCAAGCCATACCGCAAGGCGGAGCTGTCGCAGAAGATTCGCGAGGTGCTTGCCGGCGAGCCGCCCGCCTGAGCCGCGGCGACAGACGAAAAAGGCGCGGCGGGGAAGCCCCGTCGCGCCCGATTTCTTGCTCGCTGGTCCAGGGCTGAGAGCGCCCCGATGCCAAGCCCTACTCGAAGCCTAGCGGGCGATCCCAGCGAGGTGACAGCGCTTGAGATAAGACACTGGATCACCTCCTTTCGTTGGTTTCGGAAGTCTTCAATATAGGCGGCGATCCCGCCGCTGTTAAGGGGCGGCGGGTCCGCAGGAACCCGGGTCGTTCGCAAGGCCGCCGAAGACGCCGGAAAGCGACCTCCTGGGCAGTTGAGACCGCAGCCCGGCCGTGTTAGGGAGCCCCCAACGCGGGTGTAGCTCAATGGTAGAGCAGCAGCCTTCCAAGCTGAATACGAGGGTTCGATTCCCTTCACCCGCTCCAGAACCTGTTGGACGCGATATCCCAGCAGGGCGTTTCCTCGATAGCCGCCCGTGGCTTGACGGCCGATCAGCTATTCCTCGTCCCGTCGCTCGCGTTCCTTCCGTGCGCGATCGACCGCGCCGCCTCGAGGCTGTCCGCTGACCTTCACGCCGGGGAGATGATCGACCTTGTCGGCCTCGTCGCCGCGCTGAAGTTCGCAATCAATGATGTCGCGTGATCCTTCGGCCGGTTCCTTGTCGAATGGGCTCTTGCTCTCGATGCTCATGAATGATCCTGCTTGACCGCGTTGATTGCTAGGGCAAACCCAGCTCTGCGCTATCGTTCCTGTCCAAAGCAGCCGCTTCGTGCAGGCTCTATCCCCTGTGGTTATCGATTTCGGCGGCGACCTGTCCGTAGTTCAGCAGCGCAACCAGGGTCGTTCCGCCGATAATATTGCCGAGTAGCGTGGGTATGAAGAAGTCGGAGGCATATTGGCTGAACGAGGCCAGGCCGCTCTGCACCAGAAAGGCGCACTCGATCGAACCCGCGACGATGTGCAAGAACTGGCCGAGTGCGACCACATAGGTCATCACTACGATGATGTGTGCGCGCGAGCCTTTGGCAGCCGGAAGAAGCCAGGCCATCGAGGCGATCAGCCAGCCGGCGAAGATGGCCCTGACGAAGGTGCTCGAGAACGTCCCCTCGATCGTCGGCCGGCTGAGATCGATGAAGGCGTCCACGATGCGAGGTTCGAAGATGCTGGTGCGAGCGAGCACGGAGGCGGCCGCCCAGGTCCCTGCGATATTCGAGGCGAGAACCAGGATCCAGAGCTTGAGCACGCTTGCCAAGGTGCCGAGATCCCTGTTGTGCAACAGCGGCAGGATCGGTGTCAGCGTGTTCTCGGTAAAGAGCTGTTGTCGTCCCAGCACGACGACCAGGAAGCCGACGGTGTAGCCGAGCGGAGCAACCAGGCGGCGGGTCGCCTCATCCGAGATCAGCGCATGCAACTCGCCCTGAACGATTAGCGACAGGCTTATCGAAAGGCCGGCGGCAAAACCGGACAGCACGATGGCCCACCATCGCCGCTCCAGCTCCTGCTCGCCTTCGGCGCGGATCGTCTCATGGATCAGCGCGGCGCTTGGCCTGCTCTGGGATTCGATCTGCCTGGTCTGGCGCCGCGACACGCCGTCGAGCTTGGATGCTGGGTTGAATGAGGCGCCGTCGCCAGACTGATCCACGCTGCGGTCTCCGAAAGGCTGATCCAGTCAAGACTTCCGGATGTCCCATTCAGTTCCCCTTGCGCGGTGCAGGCGCGGTGCAGCACGCGGAGGAACCTTCGTCATGAGCAGGAGTTCGCCGTGGGGGCAAGGGTGAAAGTCACGAGGCCAACCGTGCAATACGACGTGCGCGTGCGTTCCACCGCGCAGATCGCGGGTCATCCGATTCATCCGATGCTGGTGCCGATCCCGATCACGTGTTTCGTCGGGGCGCTGCTGACCGACATCGCCTATGTCGCCAGTGCCGAGATCATGTGGGCGAATTTTTCGGCCTGGCTGCTGCTCGCCGGAATCGTCTTCGGCGTGCTGGCGGCGATCGCGGGCCTGATCGACTTCCTCGGCAATCGGCTGGTGCGGGCGCAGGCGCCGGCCTGGCCGCATCTGATCGGCAATGCCGTGGTGCTGATCCTTTCGATCGTCAATCTGATGATCCACATGCGCGATGGCTGGACTTCCGTGTGGCCGAGCGGGCTCGCCTTGTCCGCGCTCACAGTGCTGATCCTGCCGATCACGGGGTGGCTCGGCTGGGCTCTCGTCTATCGCCACGGCGTGGGAGTTGCACGATGATATCTGCGATGATCCGCGCGCTGTTGTGCGCGTCGCTGCTGGGGCTGGCCGGCTGCAATGACGGCAGCGGCGATCCCAAGGCGCAGGTCGGCGCCAATCCGGCACTTCCCGAAATCCAGCAATATCTGCTGCCGCCGGTCCACATTGCCCGCATCGTCGGCTGGAAGAAGGACGAGACGCCGACGGTCGCGCAGGGCCTGCAGGCCAAGGCCTTCGCCACCGGCCTGCAGCACCCGCGCTCGCTCTACGTTCTCCCCAATGGCGACGTGCTGGTGGTGGAATCCAAGGCGCCGAAAGGCGCTCCGATCAAGCGGCCCAAGGAACTCGTGATGGGCGTCATCCAGTCCTGGGCGACCTCCGGCGGCGACAGCGGCGCGAGCAACCGCATCACGCTGCTGCGCGACAGCAACGGGGATGGCGTGCCGGAGACGCAAAGCATCTTCCTCGACCATCTCAACTCGCCGTTCGGCGTCGCGCTGGTCGGCAACTATCTCTATGTCGCCAACACCGACGCCATCGTCAGATATCCCTACACCGAAGGGGACACGAAGATCACCGCGCCGGGCACGGTGCTGACGCCGCTGCCGGGCGGTCCGATCAACCATCACTGGACCAAGAGCCTGGTCGCCAGCCCCGACGGCTCGAAGCTCTACGCCGGCGTCGGCTCCAACAGCAACGCCGCCGAGAGGGGCATGGAGGCCGAGCACAATCGCGCCGCCATCCTCGAGGTCGATCGCGCCAGCGGCCGCTGGCGCGTGTTCGCAAGCGGCCTGCGCAATCCCAACGGCCTTAGCTTCGAGCCGCAGACCGGCGCATTGTGGACGGTGGTCAACGAGCGCGACGAGCTCGGTCCCGATCTCGTGCCTGATTACATGACCTCGGTGAAGGACGGCGGCTTCTACGGCTGGCCCTACAGCTATTTCGGCCAGCACGTCGATCCCCGCGTCAAGCCGGAGCGGCCGGATCTCGTCGCCAGGGCGATCGTGCCGGATTATGCGCTGAGCTCGCATGTCGCCCCGCTCGGGCTCGCCTTCAACACCGGCACCAGCCTGCCGGCCGCCTATCGCGGCGGCGCCTTCGTTGGCGAGCACGGCAGTTGGAACAGGCAGGTGCTGAGCGGCTACAAGGTCGTGTTCGTGCCGTTCAAAGACGGCAAGCCGAGCGGCCCGCCGCAGGACGTCGTCACCGGGTTCCTCAACAGCGACAATAAGGCGCGCGGCCGCCCCGTTGGTGTTGCCATCGACAAGACCGGCGCGCTTCTGGTTGCGGACGACAGCGGCAACACGGTCTGGCGAGTGAGCGCGACCCATCCGCAGCTGACGCAACGTTAAGCGCGCAGGCGCGTTGTCGTGCAGACCTTTTTTCTGAGATCTAGAGCCAGGAGTTTGGACAATGGGCCTTGCGCAATATGCCATCGTGCCGGTGCGGGACGAATGGGGCGTGCTGCACGACGGCGACGTCAAGAACACCTACGCCACCAAGGAAGCCGCGTTCGAGTCCGCAGTCGCCGCCGCATCCCTCGCGCTGCGTGAGGGACATGAAGTTCAGGTCAGCGTGCCCGGCCGCGAGGCGGGAGGCAACGCGCTCGGCGTCCGGGACAACGCTTGAGAAGGAAGACGCGATGACCAAGCCCCGTGAGCCCAACGGCGTCGAGCCATCCCGCTCCGAGGACGACATCCAGCGCGACCAGCTCGGCCCGCGCGGCGTGCCGGGCGCGCCGGATCCGGCCAAGATGACGCCGCAGCGCGAGAAGAAGACGCCGAAGCACGTGGATCCCGGCCACACCGCGTGAGGGGGCTCCGCTGCGGCCAACCGACCAGACGATCAATCGCCCGCGGCGGGCGGCACTCCTCCGTCATTTCCGTAGCGGCCTTTGAATCGAGGTAGTCGCCTCGAGGTCATCGCGCGCGCCGCCGCCAGCCGCACGGCTACAGCAGGCCGGGCGACCGCACTTCCGACCTGATTCGGACGAAAAGGCCCTGTCGCTGCGATCGACGAATGTTGCGGCGACAGGGTTTCACTTGTAGCAAGACTGGCCGAACGTTATGCGCGCGAGCGCAAAGATCATGAGGTCGCTGGATGAACCCCGCTGTCATTGCCGTCGCCATCACCGGCTCCGTTCCGCGCAAGAAGGACAATCCGGCGGTGCCGATCCTGCCCTCGGAGCAGATCGAATCGACGCACCAGGCCTTCGAGGCGGGCGCCACGCTTGCGCATATCCACGTCCGCAACGACGACGAGACGCCGTCCTCCGATCCCGAGCGTTTTGCCCAGGTGCAGGAGGGGATCAAAAAGCATTGTCCTGATATGATCGTCCAGTTCTCGACCGGCGGGCGTGGCCGTGATCCCTCGGCGCGCGGATCGGCGCTCTACCTCAAGCCCGACATGGCCTCGCTCTCCACGGGATCGGTGAACTTTCCGACCATCGTCTACGAGAACAGCGCCGCGCTGGTCGAGACGCTCGCCACTAGCATGAAGACGAACGGCATCCGGCCGGAAATCGAGATCTTCGATCTGTCGCATCTGCATGGCGCCCGCCGCCTGATCGATGCGGGCCTCATCGACGCGCGTCCGCACGTGCAGTTCGTCATGGGCGTTAAGAACGCGATGCCGGCGGACGAGCATGTGCTCGACATTCTCCTGGGCGAGCTCAGGCGGCTGATCCCGAAGGCAACCTGGACCGCAGCCGGAATCGGCCGCCATCAGGCCGAGGTCATGGGGTGGGCGCTCGCCCGAGGGGCGGACGCGGTCCGCACCGGGCTCGAGGACAATATCCGCATCGACAAGACGCGCCTCGCTGCCAGCAACGCCGAGCTCGTGACCCTGGCCTGCGAGGCGGTCGCGCGCCACGGCCGGCGCGTTGCGACCGCGACTGAGGCGCGATCGCTACTCGCCATGGCAGGGTAGGGCGACTTCCTCGTCCTCACATGCTCCCGGCTGCCGCCTGCCATTCGGCGGCCGGCGTTCCCGTGCGCCGTTTCTCCGAGTAGACAGGTGCTACAGGCGCAATCTGCGCCTGCCGGGCAGGCGACGTTTGGAATGCAGTTCTTGAAATATGACGGCAGGCTCATCGGGGTCTTGCTGATGCTCGCCACCACGCAGCTGGTCGGATGGGGCACGATCGGGCTTCCCGCCATCGTCGGGCGCGATCTCGCCGCCGATCTCGGCATGAGCCTGCCGGCGGTGTTCGCCGGCACGTCCGTTCTCTACGTCTCGATGGGGCTGTGCGGTCCGTTGCTCGCCAAGTCGTTTGCGCGGCATGGCGCGCGGACGGTGATGATGGTCGGCACGATCGTCACGGCGCCAGGCTTCGTGCTGCTGTCGCTGGCGCGCGAGCCGATGCTCTATTTCGCCGCGTGGATCGTCCTCGGCATCGCCGGCAGCGCCACGCTGTCGACCGGCGCCTATATCATGCTGAACGAGATCGCGGGGCGGCAGGCCAAGAACGCGATCGGCGCGCTGATGCTGGTGACGGGCCTGTCCAGCAGCATCTTCTGGCCGACGACCTCGTTCCTGAGCGGTCACCTCGGCTGGCGGGGGACGTGCCTGGTCTACGCCGCGATGATGCTCCTCGTCAGCCTCCCGCTCTATGCGTTCGGCGCGCCGCGCCGAAAGATCGCACAGGACGAGGGCACCGCGCCGGCGAAGCGGTCGCCGCCGCCTGCCATTGCACGGAGCACGTTCGGCCTCGTCGTCGCCGCGATCACGCTGAACGCCTTCGTCAATTTCGGCGTCAGTGCGATCCTGATCGAGCTGTTGCGGGCGGAGGGGCTGGTGCCGGCTCAGGCGCTGGTGTTCGGCTCGATGCTGGGCGTGATCCAGGTCAGCGCCCGCGGGCTGGATTTTCTCGGCGGCGGACGATGGGACGGCATCACGACCGGGCTCGTCGCGGGCAGCGCATTGCCGGTCGCCATGCTGCTGCTGATGTCGAGCGAGGGCGCCACGTGGGCGGTCGCGGTCTTCATCCTGCTCTATGGCGCCGGCAGCGGCGCAATGGCGGTGGCGCGGGCGACCATCCCGCTGGTGTTCTATGACCAGGCCGAGTTCGCCAAGGCGATGTCGATGATCTCGCTGCCGCTCAACCTCGCCTCCGCGATCTCACCGCCGCTGCTCGCGGGCCTGCTGACGGAGTTCGGCAGCCGTGCTGCGCTCGGTCTCACGCTGGTGTTCTCCTGCGCGACGGTGCTGATCCTCGTTCTGCTCGCTCGCCGCCGGCCGCGACAGCCGGCGGTCGTGACCTGAGCCGATCAAGCAATATTCGCGGCGCGGAAAGTTTGCGGACGGCGATCACCTCCGGCCCGGCAGGAGATAGCCGTATGCCGCCAGTGCAGTGCTCAGCGTGCGAAAATGGTGGTATCGGCAGGGAGCGCAGCCTCGCGATCCCGCCGCCGCGCCAAGGTTAGTTCCCCGGAGGAAATCGACATGTCGGCCCTGCCGCTCTCAGGCATCAAGATCCTTGACCTCACCCGCGTGCTGGCCGGGCCGCTGTCGGCCCAGATGCTGGGCGATCTCGGCGCGGAGGTGATCAAGATCGAGCGGCCGGGCACCGGCGACGACGCGCGCGCTTTCGGTCCGCCTTACCTCGCCGACCCCGAGGGCAAGGCCAACAACAACAATTCGTTCTATCTCTGTGCCAACCGCAACAAGAAGTCGGTCACCGTCAACATCGCCAAGCCCGAAGGGCAGGCGATCGTCCGCGAGCTCGCCAAGGACGCCGACGTCTTCATGGAGAACTACAAGGTCGGCGATCTCAAGCGCTACGGTCTCGACTACGAGACCATCAAGGCGATCAATCCCCGCATCATCTATTGCTCGGTGACCGGCTTCGGCCAGACCGGACCTTACGCGCCGCGCGCCGGCTACGACGCCATCCTGCAGGCGATGGGCGGCCTGATGAGCGTCACCGGCCATATCGACGGCGAGCCCGGCGAGGGCCCGATGAAGGTCGGCCCCTCGATCGTCGACTACATGACCGGCATGAACGCCTCGATCGGCATTCTCTCGGCGCTCTACCATCGCGATGCCAATGGCGGGCAGGGACAGCACATCGACGTCTGTCTGTTCGATACCGTGATCGCATCGCTGTCGCACTGGCTCCAAATTTACCTTGTCAACGGCAAGACGCCGCCGCGCCGCGGCACCTGGGGCAATGGCGGCATGCCCGCCGGCGTGTTCCGCTGCGCCGACGGCGAGCTGATGCTGGTGGTCGGCAATGACGGCCAGTTTCAGCGCACCTGCGCCGTGCTCGGCGAGCCCGAGCTCGCGAACGATCCGCGCTTCGTCAAGAACAACGACCGCGTCGTGCACGGCAAGGAGATCATGGCGATCTTCGCCGGCCTGTTCCTGAAGCAAAAGGTAGCCTACTGGCTGGAGAAGCTGGAGGAGGCGGGGGTGCCCTCAGGGCCGATCAACAATTTCGAGCAGGTGTTCTCCGACCCGCACGTCCAGTCGCGCGGCATGCGCGTGAAGGTCAACCATCCCTTCGAGCCCGATCTGTCGCTGGTCCGCAACGCGCTGACGCTCTCGGAGACCCCGATCAAGGACTACCGCGCCCCGCCGCTTCTGGGCGAGCACACCCAGGAGGTGCTCGGCGGCAAGCTCGGCTATGATGCCGGCAAGATCGAGCAGCTGAAGGCGCAGGGCATCATCTAGATTCGACGAAGCGGCGCCGGCTTTCCCTCTCCCCTTGTGGGAGAGGGTGGCTCGCCGCAAAGCGGCGAGACGGGTGAGGGGTTCTCTCCGCGTGCAAAGCTGCAGTCGAGTTCGTCGAGAGAACCCCTCATCCGGCGCTTCGCGCCACCTTCTCCCACAAGGGGAGAAGGGAAGAGGGCCGCGCTTGTGGAAACGGCGAGAAAATCGGGGCGCCATGCCGGGGCTTGCGTGAAGCTTGCCCGCAATCCCCAGCTAATCCCGGTCCGTAGTCGCACAGGCTTCCGCTTTGCCTCCGACTCTGATTCGATCTCTCCACTTGAGTTCGGGGAGGGAAGTGAGTGTCCTACACGATCGGGTTCCAGGCCAAGGACCAGAAGGCCATTCTGGCGACCGAGGCGGCCACCGCCAATCAGGCCGTCGCCATCATTGCCGCGCTGCGGCAGAGCGCTGACGAGATCAAGTTCATCCGCTCGCCGCAGGAAGGCGAGATGGGCATCGAAATGCTGCTGCTGCTCGCCAAGGAAGAGGCCGAGGAGATGCCGCAGCGGGCGTAGTCCCGCCCACCAATCATTCTTCGACCAGATCGACTGCATCGCCTGTTGTGAGGTGAATGGCGCTGACTTCACCTCTCCCCGCTTGCGGGGAGAGGTCGGATCGCCTCGGCGATGCGAAAGCATCGTCCGGTGCAATCCCGGTGAGGGGGTACAGGTCTCCCCGAAGACCGCACGGGTGGAGAGAGGCCCCTCACCCCAACCCCTCTCAGCGCGAGCAAAGCTCGTCGCGGCCCCGTAAGAACGGGGCGAGGGAGCGCACCGCGAATGCAGCTTCCAGCTCCGTACCGTCAACGCCCATCCGCGCTAACGCGCCGCCACCTTTGAAGAGACCTTCGGCTCCATCCGTCCCGCCGTCAGCGCCATCGTCGCCACGCTGACGACGCGCGTGACCACATCCTCGACGTCGTCGAGGTCGCATTTGCCCTCCGAAAGCTTGGTCAGCCGCTCGCTCTCACGGATGGTGTGATGCGCCATGGCGAGCGCGAAGTTGAGGCCCCAATAGATATCGACGTCACTGCGGTCGGGCAGGGACCGCCGCATCGCGCCGACGAATTTGCGCAAATGGTCGATCTCGCGGTTCTTGATGCGCCGGATCGGCGGCACGGATTCGATCGAGGCGCGGATCATGAAGCGCGCGGCGGTCGAGCGCTGGTTCTCCGGCCCCAGGCAGCCGCGCAAGGTCGGCCCGACCAACGCGCGCAGGATGACCTCGATCGGCGCGCGGCCGCCGCCTTGCTCCTCCGCCGCCTTCAACTCGTGCAGGCGCTCGCGGTTGGTGGCGATCGACCGCGTGACAAACAGTTCCGCGATCAGCTCGTCCTTTGAGCCGAAATGATAGTTCACCGCGGCGAGGTTGACGCCCGCCTCCGCGACGATGTCGCGCAGCGTCACGTCGCCGAAGCCGCGATCGGCATAGAGCCGCTCGGCGGCGGCGAGAATGGCAGACCTCGTATGATCGCTGGCCATGGATGCCCTCGGGGAGGGGAGTTGCAATTCAAACAGTTGTATGAAACTATCGTTTGAAGGTCGGGAAAAGTCAATCCGCAATCGGGACTCGTTCGCAACTGCAGCCGGGTTTCGACAGGTCCGCAAGGACGCGCATTCGCGCTTGCGGGCCGCGCAAAGCGGGAGGACAGTCCGGGCAAAAGGACCAGTGAGAGAGAGGAGCGTCGCATGGACTTCGATATGTCGCCCAAGCAAAAGGAATGGCTCGACCGCGTGCGGTCCTTCATGGCCAAGCACGTGCGCCCGGCGGTGCCGATCTACGATCAGCAGGACAAGAGCGGCGACCGCTGGAAGGTGATCCCTGTTCTCGAGGACCTCAAGAAGAAGGCGAAGGCCGAAGGCCTCTGGAACATGTTCATGCCGCCGTCCGAGCATGAGGACGATGAATTCCGCGGCGCGGGACTGACCAATCTCGAATACGCGCTTTTGTCGGAAGAAATGGGCCGCATCACCTGGGCCTCGGAAGTGTTCAATTGTTCCGCGCCCGACACCGGCAACATGGAAGTGTTCATCCGCTACGGCACCAAGGAGCAGAAGCGGAAATGGCTGCGGCCGCTGATGGACGGTGAGATCCGCTCCGCCTTCCTGATGACGGAGCCGGCGGTGGCCTCGTCCGACGCCACCAACATCGAGACCCGCATTGAGCGCGACGGCGACCATTACGTCATCAACGGCCGCAAATGGTGGTCGTCCGGCGTCGGCGATCCCCGCTGCAAGATCGCGATCCTGATGGGCAAGACCGATTTCAAGGCCGCCAAGCACCAGCAGCAGTCGCAGATCCTGGTTCCGCTCGACACGCCCGGCATCAAGGTCGAGAAGATGCTGCCGGTGTTCGGCTTCGACGACGCCCCGCACGGCCATGCCCAGGTGCTGCTCGAGAACGTGCGCGTGCCGAAGGAGAACATCCTGCTCGGCGAAGGCCGCGGCTTCGAGATCGCGCAGGGCCGCCTCGGCCCGGGCCGTATCCATCACTGCATGCGAACCATCGGCAAGGCTGAGGAGGCGCTGGAGAAAATGGTGAAGCGGCTTGCCTCGCGCACCGCGTTCGGCAAGAAAATCGTCGAGCACAGCGTGTGGGAGCAGCGCATCGGCGAGGCCCGCACCAACATCGAGATGACGCGTCTTCTGTGTCTCAAGGCGGCCGACATGATGGATAAGGTCGGCAACAAGACCGCGCAGGCCGAGATCGCCATGATCAAGGTCGCTGCGCCCAACATGGCGCTGAAGATCATCGACGAGGCGATCCAGGCGTTCGGCGGCGGCGGTGTGTCGGACGAGGCTGGCCTTGCCAAGGACTACGCCCACATCCGCACGCTGCGGCTCGCCGACGGCCCGGACGAGGTGCACAATCGCGCCATTGCCAGGCTCGAACTTCGGAAGTATGCAAACTCTCCCAATCACTAAGCGGGGGAGCCCTGCGGCGCTCCCGACTTGAAGAAACGACGGGACATGATCCAATTGCGGTAACCGCTTGACGCAAGTGCGTTAGCGGTTACCGATTAGGATCATGTTCGGACTGAAGAGGGAGCGTGACCGTGGCTGACGGCGTCAGGAAAGACGAGGAGTTTTCGGGCACCAAGCCGGTCGAGGAGCGGCATCGCTTCGACGAGATGCGGCTCGAGGCCTGGATGCGCGAGCACGTCGAAGGCTTCGAAGGCCCGCTTGTGGTGCTGCAGTTCAAGGGCGGGCAGTCCAACCCGACCTATCGCCTCAACACACCGAACCGCTCCTACGTGATGCGCCGCAAGCCGTTCGGCAAGCTGCTGCCCTCGGCGCATGCAGTCGACCGCGAGTATCGCGTCATCGCGGCGCTTGGCAAGCAGGGCTTTCCGGTCGCGCGCGCCTATGCGCTGTGCCAAGACGACGGCGTCATCGGCGCGGCCTTCTACATCATGTCGATGGAGGAGGGGCGCGTGTTCTGGGATCCGACGCTGCCGAGCCAGGAGCCGGAAGCGCGGCGCAAGATCTTCACCAGCAAGATCGAGACGCTGGCCAAGCTGCATATGTTCGACCCTGTTACCATCGGGCTCGGCGACTTCGGCAAGCCTGGCAACTACTTTGCCCGCCAGATCGATCGCTGGACCAAGCAATATCGGGCCTCCGAGACCCAGCACATTCCCGAATTCGAGAAGGTCGCCGAATGGCTGCCGAAGACGGTGCCGGAGCAGGCGCGCGTCTCCATCGTCCATGGCGACTATCGCCTCGACAACATGATTTTCCACGCGACGGAACCGCGCGTGCAGGCGGTGCTGGACTGGGAGCTGTCGACGCTCGGCGATCCCATGGCCGATTTCACCTATCTGTTGATGCAATGGATCATGCCGGGCCTTGACGGTGCCGACCTCAAGGCGCTCAATATCCCGAGCCTCGAAGAGGCCGCGCAGATCTATTGCAACGTCACAGAGATGACGGTGCCCGATCTCAACTGGTACTTCGCCTACAATTTGTTCCGTCTCGCCGGCATCACCCAGGGCATCGCCGGCCGCGTCCGCGACGGTACCGCCGCCAACGCCAAGGCGCTCGAATCCGCCAAGCGCACCGTGCCGCTGTCAAAGGCCTCATGGGAATACGCGCAGAAGGCGGGGGCGGTGTAGGAAGAACAAAGGCGCGGCTGATGGCCGCGCCCTTTTTTGTTTTGGTAAGCGCTGCTCCACACGCGCCGTCATTGCGAGCGCAGCGAAGCAATCCAGATTCTTTCCGCGGTGGCCCCCTGGATTGCTTCGCTGCGCTCGCAATGACGAGGAGGCGGAATCCAAGACTCGCAATTCACACCGCGCAAGTGCCTTTCGCAGCGACCGAGTCCTTGTATCCCTTTGCCCAATCCGCCCCGGGAGACCCGCGCATGATCGACCACACTACCCTCATCACCTACGTCCTCATCGTGCTCGGTTTCGTCTTCATCCCGGGACCAGCGACGCTGCTCACGATGGCGCGGGCGGCAAGCTCGGGAGCGAAGGTCGGCATCGCCACGGGTGCGGGAATCGCCGCTGGAGACCTGGTACATACGGGGATGGCGATTGTCGGACTCTCGGCGATCATCGCGACCTCGGCGCTGCTGTTCAGCATCGTCAAATATGCCGGCGCTGGCTTCCTGATCTATCTCGGCATTCGGGCCATGCTGGACGAGGCGCCGATCGCGCTGAACGGCGGTGCCCCTCCGATCGGCGCGGGCCGTGCCTTTCGCGAGGCCGTGCTGACCGAGGTGCTCAATCCCAAGACCGCACTGTTCTTCCTGGCGTTCCTGCCGCAATTCGTGAAGCCGGAGCACGGCGCGCCTGCACTTCAGCTTGCCATTCTCGGTGTCGTCTTCGTGCTGCTCGGTCTCGTCAGCACTGTCGTGTTCGCCGTCGGCGCCGGTCGTCTCGGCAACCTACTGCGCCGCCATCCGGCGGTGGTGAAGTGGCAGGGCAAGGTGGTCGGCGCCATCTACTGCGCCGTCGGCGTGAGGCTGGCCCTGCAGGAGCGGTGAGCCCGCAGCGGATGAGTACAGCGATATCCGGGCAGGAGGTTCCTACACGCCCGTCATTGCGAGCGCAGCGAAGCAATCCAGAACCTCTCTGTGGTGACAGTCTGGATTGCTTCGTCGCTTCGCTCCTCGCAATGACGACGAGCTACCCCTTCGCACAATGCGCGATGAGCCTTTCCACGAAGCCCGCGCATTTCTCCAGCTCTGCCATCTCCACGAACTCGTCAGGCGTATGCGCTTGCGCGATCGAGCCCGGGCCGATCACCACGGAGGGAATGTCGGCGATGTCGGCGAACAAGCTCGCCTCGGTGCCGAACGCGACCTTGGCGTGGTCGTTGCGTCCTGCGAGGCTCTTGGCCAGCGTGACGATGGCGGCGTCGGCGGCGGTGTCGAGCGCGGGATAGTCGAGGATCTCCTCGAAATCGATGCCGCAATCGGGATGTCTCGCCTTCATCGCCGGCTCAATCTCGGCCTTGGCCCAGGCGACGATCGCATCAGTCACCTCCTTGGACTCGGTGATCCCGATGCCGCGGCATTCGAAATCCACGGTGCAGGTATCAGGCACGATGTTCAGCGCTGCGCCGCCTTGCACGATGCTGGTGAGCAGCGTCGAATGCGGGACATCGTAGAGGCTGTCCGTCGACCGCACGGCCGCCAGCGCCACGGCGCGGCGGCGGATCTCGACGATCAGCTCGGCGGCATATTCGATCGCATTGACGCCGTCGGGCGCGATCGAGGAATGACGTGCAAGCCCGTGGAATGTGGCGCGCACGCCGTGTTTGCCCTTGTGGCCGATGATGACCTGCATCTGGGTGGGCTCGCCGATGAATGCGCCGAGCGGCCGGACCCTCTTCTTCGCGACCTCGTGCAGCATCGGCCGCACGCCGACGCAGCCGATCTCCTCGTCATAGGAGATCGCCAGATGAATCGGCGTCTTGAGTCTCGCCTCCACCATCTCCGGTACCATGGCGAGGCACACCGCCACATAGCCCTTCATGTCCGTGGTGCCGCGGCCGTACAGCTTGCCGTCACGCTCCACCAGCTTGAACGGATCATGGCTCCAGTCCTGGCCCACGACAGGCACCACATCGGTATGGCCCGACAGCACGAAGCCCGGCCGATCCTCCGGCCCGATCGTGACCCAGAGCGAAGCCTTCTCGCCGGTCTCGTCGACGATGCGCTCACCCTTGAGGCCGAACGCGGCGAGATAGCTCTCGATATGGGCAATCAGGGGCAGGTTGGTGCGGTCGCTGACGGTGTCGAACGAGACGAGGTCGGCGAGGAGTTTTCGGATGCGGTCGGGTCTTGAGCTTGGCATTGTCACGGTCTTGTCAGGGAATGGAGGCTGAGTTGCCTGCAGGAACCATACCAACGTGAGCCCCGGTCGAGCAAATCAACACAGTCCCGCAGCCCGGATGCTGCCCACCACACGACCGTCATTGCGAGCGCAGCGAAGCAATCCATAGTCTTTCCGCGGAGGGATTCTGGATTGCTTCGCTGCGCTCGCAATGAAGGATTGAGGCAGCTGTGTACCTGAAACTCACGTCTCGTGGCCCGGACGCTGCGCAGCGTCTCCCCGGCGATGCGAAGCATCGTCCGGTTCGACGATGCGCTGCAGAGCCGGGGCCCGTGCAGCAGCGAGCGACGTAGCCTGCTGGGTCCCGGCTCTGCGCCGCACCGCTTGCGCGCTGCGTCGCGTCCGGGACACGACCTGCGAACTAAACCGGCTTGCCCGTATATGGCATCGATGCCGTCAAGCCGCCGTCGACCGGGAACGCCTGGCCGTTCACATACGAAGCCTCGTCGCTCGCCAGGAACAGTCCCATCGCCGCGAGCTCGTGCGGCTGTCCCGGCCGCTTGAGCGGGTTGAGCTGGCCGATCTTGTCTTGGGTGCCGCGCTCCTTGGCGCGGTCGAAGATCGGCTTGGTCATGCCTGTTTCGATCAGGCCGGGGCAGACCGCATTGATGCGCACGCCGGTGCCGGTGAGCGAATACGCCGTGGTCTGCACCAGGCTGATCACGCCGGCCTTGCTCGCGGCATAGGGATGCCCGCTCGCGCCGGCCTTGAGGCCGGCGACAGAGGCGGTCAGCACGATCGCGCCGGACTGCTGCTTGACCATGTGCGGCATGGCGTACTTCACCGCGAGGAACGGCCCGATCAGGTTGACGCGCAGGATTTCCTGCCAATGCTCGACGGTCTGCTCGGCGAGCGGAACGAGTCCGCCGGAGACGCCGGCATTGGCCCAGATCACGTCGAGCCGGCCGTGCGTCTTCACCGCCTTGTCGATCACAGCGATGACGTCTCGTTCGGAGCCGGCATCCGCAACCATCGCTTCCGCGACGCCGCCGGCCTTCTTGATCTCCTCGACCGTCTCCTTCACCGCCTCGGTGCGATCGACCGCGATCAACTTGCCGCCCTCCTTGGTGAACAGCAGCGCAGCCGCGCGGCCGATGCCGCTGCCGGCGCCGGTGATGATGACGGATTTGCCTTGCAGGCGACCCATGCGTTTCTCCCTTTTGCTCGTGCACGACGCTTGCCGCGCGACGGAATTTCAAACAAGATTTCAAACGGCAAAGTGTCTTGAGACGCGTTCACTACTCACGTACAGCGACAATAGACGGGATGGAAGGGTTTCGATGGCAGGTGCAGACAAGCCGAACGTGGTCATCACGCGGTGGTGGTGGGTCCGTCACGCGCCGGTGCGCAACGACGGCGGCAACATCTACGGGCAGAGCGACATCGCCTGCGATACCAGCGATACCTACGTGTTCAACGCTGTTGCCAAGGTGCTGCCACGCCAGGCGGTCTGGTATTCGAGCAATCTGATGCGCACCCATCAGACCGCCGAGGCGATCTGGGCCGCGGGTTTTCCAAGGCCGGCAGCGCTGAAATGGGAGGCGGATCTCGCCGAGCAGAACCTCGGCCGCTGGCAGGGCATGAACCGCGCCCAGTTCATTGCCAGCCGCCCCGTCGGTGCGAGCTGGTTCGCCGACATCAACGAGCCCGCGCCCGGCGGTGAAAGCTTCATGGACCTGTACAACCGCACGCGCCGCACCATCGAGCGGATCAACGCCGAGGCGGCCGGGCAGGACATCATCGCAGTCGCGCATGGCGGCACTATCAGGGCGGCAGTGGGGTTCGCGCTCGGCGGGCAGCCGGAGCGCGGGCTGTCGTTCGACATCGACAATTGCTCGGTGACGCGGCTGGATTATTTTGCGAGTCCCGATCGCACGGTCTGGCGGCTGCCGATGGTCAATCAGCAGCCGTGGATCGCCGATCCAGCGCACGCGGCGATGCATCAGCCGGCGGGGCCGGAAGTCAAGAAGCTGGCCTGATACTGAATACGAAAATCAAATCTGGGAGAGAAACATGACCTTGTTCGACATGAAGGGGAAAGTCGCCGTCATCACGGGCTCGACGCGCGGCATCGGGCTCGCGATCGCCGAGCGCATGGCCGAGCACGGCGCCAAGGTGGTGATCTCCTCGCGCAAGGCCGACGTCTGCGACCAGGTGGCGAAAGGCATCAACGACAGGTTCGGCAAGGGCACCGCGGTCGCGGTCGCCGCCAACATCTCGTCGAAGGAGAATCTGCAGAACCTCGTCGACGAGAGCAACCGCGCCTTCGGCAAGATCGACGTGCTGGTCTGCAACGCCGCATCGAATCCGTATTACGGCCCGCTCGCCGGCATCTCCGACGATCAGTTCAGGAAGATCCTCGACAACAACATCGTCGCCAACAATTGGCTGATCTCGATGGTGGTGCCGCAGATGATCGAGCGCAAGGACGGCTCAATCATCATCGTCTCCTCGATCGGCGGCCTCAAGGGCTCGACCATCCTCGGCGCTTACGCCATCTCGAAAGCCGCCGACATGCAGCTCGCGCGCAACCTCGCCTGCGAATACGGCCCGCACAACATTCGCGTGAACTGCATCGCGCCGGGCCTGATCAAGACCGATTTTGCCAAGGCGCTGTGGGACAATCCGGAGAACCTGAAAGCCTCGACCTCGCGCTCGCCGCTCTTGCGCATCGGCATCCCCGACGAGATCGCCGGCGCGGCCGTGTTCCTGGGCTCGAAGGCCGGCGACTTCATGACCGGCCAGACCATGGTGATCGACGGCGGCGCGACGATCAGTTGATGCGTTTGTCGGAAGGGAAAGGGCACGTAGTCCACCCATACACAGCGGTCATCGCCCGCGAAGGCGGACGATCCAGTACCCCGCAGCCGCAGTTGTGTGAACGAATGACCGCCGCGGCGTACTGGATGCCCCGCCTTCGCGGGGCATGACAGTGCGGATGATGATACGGCGTCGCGCGTAAGCGCAGGGCCTCACTCCACCGCCGCGTACACCAGATCCCGCACCAGGGTCCGCGTGTGGTCGCGCTGTCCCGGCCCCTGGCTCATGAACACTGCGAACAGATCCTCCTTCGGATCGATCCAGAAGAACGTGCCGGCAATGCCGCTCCAGAAATACTGGCCGACGCTGCCGGGGAAGGGCGCGATGCCGGCCTCGCGGCGCACGGCAAAGCCGAGGCCGAAGCCATGGCCCGGCGATAGCAGCGTGCCGTTGGTCGGCACGCCTGGCCCGAGGTGATCGGAGGCCATCAGCTCCAGGGTCTTGCGGCCGATGATCCTGTTGCCGTCGAGCGTGCCGCCATTGCGCAGCATGAGGCAGAAGCGGGCGTAATCCATCGTGGTCGAGACCAGGCCGCCGCCGCCGGACTCCATCACGGGCTGCTCGAGCATGTTGAACAGGGCGACCTTGTCGCCGGTCCACGGGTCGGCCGCGAAAGGCTCGGCAAGGCGGCCGGCATTGGCCTGGCTTGTCGAGAAGCCGGTTTCGGCCATCTGGAGCGGCGCAAGCACGCGCTCGGTGAGGAACGCGCCGAGCGATTTGCCGCTGACGACTTCGATGATGCGGCCAAGGATGTCGGTGGAGCGGCTGTAGTTGAACTCCGCGCCGGGCTGGCAGACCAGCGGGAAGCTCGCCACCAGCGCGGCATGTTCGGCGTTGGTGATCTTGCGGCTGCGGACGCGGGACTCCTGGTAGAGCTTGTGCACGGGGCCGTCGCCCTGGTGCTCGTAGGTGAGGCCGGAGGTGTGGCGGAGCAGGTCCTGCACGGTCATGGGCCGCGCCGGCGGTACCAGCTCCAACCGGCCGTCCTTGACGGCGCCGACCTGCTGGCTCGCGAACTCCGGTATGAACTTTGCGACGGCATCGCTGAGCAGGAGCTGTCCGTCCTCGACCAGCGCCATGATGCCAACCGAAACGATCGGCTTGGTCATCGAGAAGATGCGGAAGATCGAATCGCGCGCCATCGGCGCCGCGCCTGCCGGGCTCTGCTTGCCGAGCGCCTCGAACCAGCCGATTTGGCCGCGTCGCGCCACCAGCACCGTGACCCCGGGAACGGTTCCCTTGTCGATCTCGCGCTTGAAGGCGTCCGACATGGCCTGGAGCCGTGGCCGCGACAGCCCGAGCGTCTCTGGGCGCGCTTCCGGCAAAGCTGGGGTGTGGGGCGCGTTTGCGGCCTGCGGGGCGGCAGTGGCGGTCGCTGTAGCGGTCATGGGCACTCCCGATTGTTTTTCGTTATGGCCGATGGACTGTGGCCCAGAACCCCCGGCACAAACAAGCGAAGCCGGCGCGGTTCACCCTTGCAAACCGGCCACTCTCTGTGCTTGAAAGCGCCCCTGATCCGCGGCGACGCGGGTTCGTAGGAGTGTAGCTCAATTGGTAGAGCACCGGTCTCCAAAACCGGGGGTCGCAGGTTCGAGCCCTGCCACTCCTGCCAGCCAAATCAATCACTTAGACTAGATTGCGGCGGGAGGGCGTCCCGCGCGCGCCCGTGCTCTCGCAGCCGCTGTGCTGGAGGTGCCGTGTCGTGGTCCGGCGAGGCCTAGCGCGCCGGGGTCCGTTCCGCGTCGGCGGGAATCTGCCTGAGGTTGACGTTCCGGATGGGAACGCGGCGCAGCAGGGAAAGGATGGTCCCGCCGAGCTCGAGATAGGTGCGCAGCCGCAGCGCGCGCGACGAGCCCTTCAGCTCCGCGTTCAGGCTCACCGGAACCTGGACGTAGGTGAGGCCGAGCTGGAGCAGGGAGATCAGCGCACAGATCTGGTAGCCGTAGCCGTCGGCCTTGACCGCGATCTGGCGCAGCCATTTCACGGGATAGACGATCATGCTGTGATAGTCGGACAGCCAGAAGCCGAACAGGCAGTTCAGGATGAACCGCAGCGAATGCGACTGCAGCGAGCGGTTGACGGAGCGGTCCGACTGGTTGTCGCGATAGGTGATGACGAGGTCGGCGGCGCCCGCCGCTTTGAACATCCGGGCAACACCCTCGTTCTGGAAGGCGTGATCGCCGGGGATGAGCGTGATGGCATCGAATTTCGCGCGCGACAGCGCAAATTCGAAGCCAGCACCGACACCCCGCGGTTCGGCATTGTGATGCACGATGATGCGCGGCTCGCCGGCTGCGAACTCGTCCATGATCGCGCCAGTGGCATCGGTGCTGCCGTCGTCGATCAGGAAGATCTCGAAATCGTCGAGCAGGTCGCGGGCGAGCGGCAGCACGCCGTCGATCGTGTCGGCGATCTTGTCCTGCTCGTTCAATGCAGGAATGACGATCGTAAGCCTTTTTGCCGCCCTGGAAGGTGTCATTGTATGCGCCCGTTGGCGGGGCCACTTTGTCCCGGTGACCCCATGCAAGTCTAGGTCATCTGAACCGGGCGAACAATGCGGCTCGCCGGTATGCCCACAAGACCGGCGCGAAACCTATGATGTGTGTGTTCCGCGCAACTAGTCGGAAAAATCATAGAGGCTGGTGTCGCCAATGCCGAAGGCGCGGCGCAGCCGTCCGACGTGGCCTGCCATATTCCGGCCCGCCGCCGTCGCCGTGAAGTGCGAATCGGACCGTTCCACCAGGCCGCCATCGACCAAGTTCCCAATTCGTCCGCGGAACAGATCTGGAACCTGCCCGTCAGCGATCTCCGATAGCGGTGCCCTGCGATCGGGGCGATCGACGAGACTGAGCAGGATGCCCAGCGAAACCGATTTATACACGGCGCCAAAGGCGAACACGTAAGCCATGACGCAAAATCCGAAAATCGATGCGGCGTCCCAGTACTGAAGCTGCGGGACGAAGAGAATTCCGAGCATCACCCCGAGACCGTGCGAGACAACCGTGGCAATCGCCAGCAGGGTCACGGGTCCGAGCGGCCAAGCGCGTGCGCGGGCCATGAATTGCAGGGCAGGCGCCAGCAGGGCGAACACGGCGACGGCGGCAAGTCCGACAGCAAAGGACATCGACTCACCCAAGGCCTGTCGACAGACGAACGAGCTTGACGAGATGCGCTACCGCAACCCCCTTGGAGGTGGGGGCAAGCCGGCCGTCCGCCGTGATGACCATCCCGGCCCCGATCAGGAGCTTCAGGCGGTTGTGCGTGAAGGTGCCGAGATCTCCACCTTGCATGTAGGCTCTCGCCCATTGCTCCAGGGTGAGAGGATGTCCAGCCTGAACGAGTGCGGTGAGCAGCGTCAGCGTGAAGCCCCAGGCCAGCAGGCTGAACAGGATGTAGCAGAGCATCATTGCGGTCCCGAGCAGGAAGAGACCGCCAAGCACATCGCCGACGTGGCGCTGACCTGGAAGGGCGATACAGGCGACGGCGTAAAGGATGACGACGCTGACGCTGCCCAGCCGGAAGCGACGGCCGGCTCCGCCGGTGGCGGCGATGCGCGCGTAAAGCAGCAAAAGCAATGGAAATGCGAGGCTGAGACCAATCGCAGCGGCTTGCGCCGGGCCCGGTAGCATGTTCATTGTGGAAAACCGTCCCGGACGCCTCTGAAGGCCCAGCCAGAGTGGCAGTCTATAGGAGGTCGCATTTTTGCGGTCAAGGGAGCCCTGGCGCCCCGGCCTTGCGGTCGCCGCGTGGGCGTGCGAATCCTCGCCGACGATGTCCTCTCTTTCCCCTCCGAGCTTGTCCCCGTCGCTGCGCGCCATAGCCATCCTGATCGTCGTGCTGCTTGTCGCGCATGCGCCGATGCTTCTCAATGACGGCCTGTTCATGGACGACTGGCTGGTGCTCAAGCCGCGTCCGGACTATTTCATCGACATCGATTTCCTGTTGAATGGCGCCGGCCATCCGATCTTCTACAGCTACGACACGTTCGCGAACTGGACCGGCGCCCCAGTCGTTGTGATGGTATCGCTGGCACTGGCCGGAATCGTCTTCGGCGCGGTGTGTCTGATGCTGACAGCGATACGGCTCGATCTGCTCGACCGCGCCGAAGCGGTCGGCTTCGCTCTGATCGTCTGGACCTATCCCGGTTATCAGCTTTGGGCCGGCAAGGCGAACGCGGTCTATGTCTTCAGCTTCGGACTCCTGTTCGTCGGCGCATGGCTGCTGACGCTCGCCTTCAGCGCGCAGGGCTGGCGGCGTGTGTTGCTTCGCGTGGCCTGTGCATGCCTATTCGTGCTCAGCTTCGCGCTCAACTCGACGGTTGTGCTCTATGCCTGTGTCATGCTCGGACTGTTCGTTGCAACATGGCGGAGCGGAGCCGTTGCGCATGGCTTCGTTCGTCGTGCATGGCTCGCAGCCTGGCGCTGTGCTTTGGGCTATCCGGAATTGATTGCCCTTCCTCTTGTTTATGCGGGCACGCTTGGTATCTGGTTCAAGCGCATCGGTTTGTACGCGCAGCATTATGGCGCCCATTTGCCGACCCTCGGGGAGCTGGCGAGCGGATGGAAGGCGTTCTTCGACGCCGGCTACAGGGACGTCGTGGGCCACGCGATCAGGGCGGCAATCCAGGTCCCGGCTCCCTTTGTCCTGGCTGCGGTGCTCGTCGGCGTCGCATTGCTGCTACCTCGTCCCGGCACAGAGGCAACTGCACTCAGACGGGCGACCGCCTTGCCGCTCATCCTCGCCGTTGGTTTGTTCCTCGCGTTGTCCTCGCCCTATCTGATTGCCGGCCTGCGTCCCTCGTCCAAGCATTTCTACGAAAGCCGTCACCTGCTGCTGTTTGGCGTGCCGGCGGGGCTGGCGCTTCTCGCGTTCAAGCGTCAGGCCGAACGTTGGATCGGCCCGACCGCCGCCGTTGCGATGTTGTTCGGATTGGGCTCGATCCTATGGATCGGAATGCTGTGGAATGACTACGTCTTCATGCAGGCGAGAACGCTGAAGCAGGAGGCTCTGACGCGCAGCCTCGCCGACCGGATCCAGCCCACGGCGACGGTCTACGCGCTCGACGACCGATTCTTCGACTATCGGTCACGGGACGTGCCGTTCGGCCTGGCCGAAGTCACCGGTATGCTCCGGCTCGCCTGGGGCAATCAGCCCTTCTTTGGGTTTGCCTTGCGTGCCGAGCGGCCCGACATCCTCCAGGAAATGGAGTGGAAGCGGGTTGCTCCGGGAACTGCATTCCGTCATTTCGATCCGTCGGGACCGCAGGCGACGATCTTGTTGAAGGCGGGCTCTGGAGCTGCGTCGGACCGGGCATTGGTGCGAAAGTACTACGCATGTCGGTTGCTGGCGCGCTGTGACGTTGCAGAGTTTCTGGCTCAACTCGCGGAGGTCAAGATCACGGTCGGCCCGATCGCTGGAATCTTGCCGCTCAACGGCGCCAGCGAAGATGTCTCGCCTGGCCGCTAGCGCGCCGCTTCCAGATCGCTTCTGCAAGCGCGATGTCGGTCACCGAGTCTTGGCCAGACGCGAGGGGCATCCGTCGTTCGGTAACATCGGAGACAAAGGCAGCGGCCTGGCGCCGAAATGCCCAGCTGGTTGCATGCACGAGCTGCGTGGTCTCGTCTTGATGATCGAGGATGACCCGTGCCTCCTCTTCGGCGAAGGGCGCTGGCAATTCGATGGTAAGGGCGCCGCGCTCGAAATCGATCGTCAGTCCCTCGCGCCAGGCTCCCTCGGACCCGTTCACGAGATCCAGCGTACAAGCGATGCCGTCGAAGTCGAGGGTGATGCGCGCGGCTCCCGAAGTTTCGACGGAGCTGTCGGCGACCGTTGGCGATGATCCGAGCAAGTAGCGCGCCAGGTTGATGATATGGCTGAAGACGTTCAGAAAGTTGTCGTAGCCAGCCCGCATCGCGCTCGGCATCCAGTCGGGACCGTCCTGCCAGAGCTCGATCCCGTCCGGCCGCGTTTCGCAGGTCATGACGAAATTGTCGCGCGACCGGCCGGTGTCGCCGCCGAAACACCAGCCCTTGGCACGGACCACGTCTCCGAGCGATCGGTCGTTGCGCAAGCGCGTCAGCACCTCGAACGCGCGCGCCACACCGGCATCGTGACGCTTCATGTAGCCGATGCTGTAGACGAGGTTTTCCTGCCGCGCCGCTTCGACCAGCAAATTCGCCTGAGCCGTCGTATAGGCCATCGGTTTTTCCGACAGCACGTGGCGGCCGCTGTTCAGCGCGTCAAGGACGATTGGCCCGGTCGCGCGCCGCTTCGTCACGACGACCACGGCGGAGACCTCGCTGTCCGCAAGCAGCTCCCGATGCGTGCCATAGACCCGCGAGACACCGAACTTCTGCGCTGCAGCGGCAGCGAGATCCGGCCGGAGATCGGCGATGGCGACGACGCGGCAGGCGGGATTGGCGACGAAATTGGCGAGGTGGCACATCTGGCCGACCATCCCGGTTCCGATGATGCCAATGCCTGGCCTCACTGGCTATGATCCCTTGAACCGCTTCCGGATGACGAGGAAATGCGCCGGCTGTCCCCAGGTGCTGATGAACGCCGGATCTGTCTGGGTCAGGGCCGTGACCGCGGGCGCATCGCGTCGCCCGATTGCGCCAAAGATGCGGTGGAAACTGTCGAGCGTCGCAACGATGGTTTCGATGTCGGAAGCATCGTCCGCGAGAATGTCCGTCGTTCGGATCGCCTCGCGTAAGGACGCAAGGCTCGCGATCACGCGCGGCAGGCTCTCGCCGAAGGGGGCGTCGATCATCGCGTCGACGTCGAGAACCAGCGTTTCGATCGATGCCGAAATCACCGCCACGGCATCGGCCTTGCCGACCAGGTAGAGCTTGCGTCCGCCGAGGAAGCTGAGGCGGCTGCGGTCGAGATGGCGCGCCGCACGCCGCAGCTTCTCGTCGGCGGAGAGAACCTTCTTGTGCCAGTAAACGTCCAGGCTGTCGCGATAGGCTGGCCACGCCGAATGGATGTCGAATCCCTGCTCATGCGCTGCCGTGCACAAGGCGGCTGCGTCGAGGAAGTACCGATGCCGGACGAACGGGTTCTCGAGCACGTCCATCAGCCAGGATTCGAAGCTGCGGGTGTGCGGAATGCTGTTCCATTTCGCGTCGAAAAGCGTCTTCGCGGTTGCGAGTGCGGGACGGCCCGACAAAGCCTTGCCGGCGGCATGGATTGCCTTGAGCGCGAGCTCGAAGAAGCCGCCATAGCGCTCGTAATAGGATACGACGGCGAAACCGTCCGGATGGAGCAGCCGGTCGAAGACGCCGAGCCAATTTTCGGTCGGCTGCACGGTGTAAATGAAACCTTCGGCATCGATGATGTCGTAGCGGCGCTCGCTGCGAAATCCCTCGACATCGGCCAACGCGAGTTCGCGCAGGCGCTCGGTCAGGCCAAAATGCGCGAAATAGGCCTCAATTTTCGGATGCGCATGCCGGTTCGGTTCGGCGAGCGTCATGTTTGCGCCCCAGCCGGCAAACACCAGCGCGTTCTCACCGGAATCAGGACCGAATTCGAGCACCTCCGCATCGCGGAACAGCCGCGGCGGCAGCACGAGCTTGTCTGAAAACAGCTCGCGCCGCTGGCTGGCATATGCATCGAGTTCGGCGGCCGATTTGAAATTCCCGAACGTCGGTAGGACGTCCTGACGTTCGTAGTAATTGAAGAGCTTCTCGTCAGCCATGCCGCGTCCCTAACCCAAGGCCGCCTCGAGCCGGTCGAGCTCGCTCCAGATGTCGGAGGGCGCGAAAATCGAAACGATGTGCAGCGGCCGCTTCACGTTCTCGCGCAGCCGGCTGCTGACCTTGGCTTCGTTTTCCTGGTTCACGGCGAGAAGGCAGACGAGCGGCTCCGACTTGCCTGCGAGCTCGTCCGGCGAACGGATCGGTATGCCGGTGCCGGGCAGGAACAGGCCCTGACGCTCCCTCTGGTCGTCGACCGACAGGTCGACGAGATCCGCCAGCTCATGCGCGTTGGTGAAGGTGCAGGCGCGGCAGCCCGCGCCGTAGATCGCGATCTCGGCGCCGTTCGCACGGGCCTTGGCGAGGATCGGCCGCAGGCGCGCGCCGTACTCCCTTGCGCGCTGGCCGAATTTCTCACCGACGCCGGAGGGCGCAGGCGGCGGCGTCACGTCACGGGTTGCACGACGAGCGGCGACCGCGAGGCTGCCGCCGCTGAAGTTGTATTTCTTCACCGACACCGTCTCGAAGCCGTGCCGAGCCAAGAGCGCGAGCAGGGTCGGCTCGGTGAAGTAGCTGACGTGCTCCTCCCACAGGACGGAGAGGTCGCCCGCCGTTGAACCGGGATCAAAGTCGGGCACGTCGATGAACAGCAGCCCTTCGTCGCTGAGCGCGATCTTCACGCAGTCGAAGAAGTTCTCGAAATCGACGATGTGCTCCAGCACCTGACGCGAGACGACGAGGTCGAACTTGCCGGCCTGGGCGACCGCGTCGTGACACAGCGCCGGGCTGATCATGTCGGAATAGACCTTGATGCCGCGCTCGCGGGCGATCTTGCCCGACACCGGGTTGGGCTCCACGCCCACCAGGACCTTCGCGCCGCGCTCGCGCAGCCTGTCCATGAACAGGCCGTCGTTGCATCCGATCTCGAACACGGACTGATGCTTCGAAAATTCCGCGATGGTGTCGAGCTCGTCGACCTGGTGCGGCTCCGGCTTCCAGCTGCTGAAATTGTAGTTGAACTGGCGATACAGGATGTCTGGATCGATCGGCTTGACAATCTGCGGCAGGCCGCACTCGCCGCACGCCAGCACCTCGAACGGATAGCGTTCCTCCTGCTCGTTTCGGCTATGCCGAAGGCGATGCGCAATCGGCATCAATCCGAGGTCGATGACCGGACGCAGGTTGGTCGAATGGCAAAGGCGGCAATGGTCGGTCACGGCTTCGGCTCTTCGCAGGAATGACGCTGGACAACAGCCTATATATTGGCTCCGCCTGCGCGACAATTCCTAAGTTGCCCTTTCCCTGCACCAACCGGGCCGGAACAGTGCTGTGCAGTAACGCGGGCGCGTTCGAGCAGAAGCACCCAGGGCGTTCGGCTGCAGTTCAGTGCGATGGACCGCGTAATTACGGTTGTCGCAGCGGCGCAGTGGCATCAGGACTGTCAGTCGCACGCTCTGGTGCAAGCAGCCACACAGCTCCTCCGACGACGCCCACGATGAGATTGCCGAGCCCCAACAAGATCGATATTGCGAGCGCCTTGTCGGGTGCAATACCAACGAGACCGAGCGCTCCGACCATCGCTCCCTCGCGAATGCCCCACCCTCCGATGGATAGCGGGACAGCGGCCGCCATAATTACCAGCGGAACGAGGATGAGTGCATCAAATGCGGACAGCCCGGCGTCCAATCCAATCGCGAGGGCATAACAAGCTGAAACGGTCAGAAGATGAACAACAATAGCCGACCCGAATAATGCTGTACGTCCTGCTCGCGCGAGTAGCGGAGCCTCGAGAAGTGCCGCAAATTGCAAGAGCCTTTCTGGAAGAACTGCAGTCACTCGGGCCGGCAAACGATTCAGCATTGTTAGGGCAATTGCGCCGAAGTATGCGCCAGCGAGAATACCCAAGACGGCGAACAGCAAGACATTATCGTGGATGCGCGAGATCAAGAAGGGCGTTCCTGCCAGAATGAGGAAGCCGAGGGCCAGGAGGCCGATGAACCGATCTGCGATAATGCTGCTAAGGGTTTGCGGCCACTGTATTCCATGCCGCCGCAACATCCATATGCGGATGGCTTCACCACCGGAGGGCAATACCTGATTAAACCAGGCGCTGGCAATGAGGATGCGCCACCCAGCCAGCCACTTCAGAGATACGCCGATCGCGCGGAGGACCAGGATCCAGCGGTTGCACAGTACGAGCGTCTGCGCGAATAACAGCAAGATCGCTATCGCCAGGAGGTGCAATTTAACAGCGAGAAGGTCGGCCTTGAGTGACGAAAGATCCAAGTCGCGTGCGATCAGAACGATGATGCCGGCCGAGACCATGAGCTTGGTCAGGACGACAATGATCTTCTTCCTGCCGAGCAGCATCGTCAGCTCGTTCTACCCGTCATCAACCAGTTTCGTCCGGCAGCGCGTATCGGCCGAATGCGACCCGCCGGGCGGTGGTAATTGTGAGCCGCGGCACGAGCTCCGACGAGAATGAGGGGAAAGAACCAATCCAACCGGTCCATCTCCAGAATACCCTGCTGTGACTCAAAAGTGTGCCAAGTACAAGGATCGTTGTAGTCTATCGAGCTCCTGAGCCAGAATCCTCGCAGGCCGGCGTGGGTAGAGCCAGCAGCCAGGCGGATCCGCGTACTCCAGGCCGGCGGCAAGGCGGCCGGTATTCTGCTCTTGGCAAGGGGACCGGCAGATCGTCCTTCAATTGGACGAGTTCGCCGCGACCTTGCGTGGCCGACGGCGCTTCCGTGAGGGCGGCCTTCATTAGTTCAACGAATCCGATGTTGTCGAGCTTCGGAATCCCCGGCTCAGCGCGATAGCGCCAGGTCTCTCGGCGTGGCGGGCAGGGAAAAAACTCGAGGTAAGAGACCGTGCAGTTGCCACTGAGGATGGCGCCAGGGTACTGAAAATCCCCGCAATAATCCGTATAGATAAACGACCTTTCGCGATTCTCATCCCGCAACATCATTTGCGCAACATTCATGTCACTGGCACCCAGACATCTGGACCGAAATGAGATAATCTCGCTGTTCTCAACTCGGAGCTTTACGACCTTTGGCTGGGGATCTGCAAGTAAGGCTGCCCGAACTTGCCGCTGCAGGTCTGCGCTGATCAGACCATCATACAGCAGCCATTTTGAATCTTGCGCCATCGCCAGTGCGAAGATCGCGATCAGTCCGCCCGCGGTAGCGGCGCGGAGGCGCGACGTCGGAATCATTTGTACAATGGTAGCCGCCAATATCAGTATGCCGACTTGCGAGGCGAAGAGTAGCCTCGATTCCCCCCTGGTCATGGCGCCATAAGTCCCAGTCAGGGCGAATGGCATAGCGCCAAGAAGGGCAATCGCGGCTCCCAACAGGAGCAACACCAGCACGCGTCTGATCGAGCCGCGACCCTCGAGCACCCAAGGTGTCCACAATGCTCTGGAAGAGAGGAGAGCGAATCCCGCAATTGCAACTAACGTCAGTGCCGTCCGGACAGAATGGCCCAGCAGTGCGGTCCCATGGGAGGCGGCATAGGATAGGCCCTCGGGAAAAGCCCGGAGGTGTTCCAGCAGCGAATTGCGGATGACGCTGAGGTCGTACATAAAGCCGTATTGTCCCGCGTAGTGACCGCTTTTTCCCAGGATGGTCAGACGCAGTATGACCACCGCCGCGATCACTAGGTAGAACGGAGCAAGACGCACGAGCCTGCGTTTCCACGTTTCGGAGGTGGACCAGGTCAGCACGATGCGGAGCGGTTCAAGTGCGATCAGAACTTCCAACGACAGCGAGAAAAAGAGAGCAAACGGCGCCGTCCGTCGAAGTGCTCGAACCTTTGAATATGTCAGCGCGTAGGAAAGCAAATAGAGAGCAGGAAGAAGTCGTAGACTGCGTTGAGCGTCAGGCGGATTGCATAAAATGGGCTGAGTAGGAATAGAGCCGTGGCAAGTGCAGCGATCCGTCTCGTATGTGATGATTGCAACAGGATGAAGTGGAGCAACAAGCCATTGACGAGATGGCAGCCCAGTCCGGCGAGCCGTGCGGCCACATCGGGAGTATTGTCCAAAAGCGCCACAAACAGCGTCATCGGGATTGCGAAGCCGGCGTGTGCCGACTCCCACAGCACGCGAGCGACGCCAGCGGCACCTTGAGTCCAATAGATGTAGTACACAGTCCAATCGTCGCCGAAGACCTCACGCGCGAACAGCGCGGGCACGGCCGTAACAAAGGCGAGAACCAGAGCGACGTAGACGTATCCAATGCCCGCCCGCTCCCGTTGTCGGAGAGCCGCAGCTTTCGGATCTACATTCGTGCGAGCATCGTCGAAACCGACGGGGGTGACCATGGTCCTAGGCTTTGCCTCGTTTGTTCAGATGCTCCGCGGCGAGCCTACCAATTCTTGTGACGTAGTCCTGCACCGCGGCAGCGTCGCTGCCATCAGGCGCCCAGTCGGGAAATGCCGTGCGCGAAGGATCGAACGGGCCGGCGGTGGTTTCGTGAAATACCAGCCATTCCGAGGTGATCAGGATCGAGTGGAAGACCTGTTCCGGCATGCGATAATAGCAGCGTTTGCCCTGACCGTAGGGCGCCATCTCGAGCACCTCGCGAATGCCGCCGTCGTCCTCGAAGATCACGACCTGCGCGGTCCCCTCGATCACGTGGAACGATTCAGGTTTGCCAAGGTGCTTGTGCGGCCGCACATAGGCTTCGCGATGGTGCACGATCAGCATCTCGTGCAGTCCGGACGAAGGATCGGGATGCGTGCACAGCCGACTGCGCAGGCGCGGGTTGCCGGCGGCGATGCGCTTCAGCTCCGCGATCGTGGCATCGTCCGCGGTGACGATGGCATCGTCCGAATAGTACACTTCCGGATTTTGCGCGCGCAACGAGGTCGGCCGGTGCAGGCCTGCCTCATTCGAAGAAGATGAACCCATGGTCGCCCCGATACCCGCATTTGTCGTAGATCCAGGCCCATGTTTGCGGGCCGTGGAAGCTCAGGCAGGTGAGCTGCCAGTAAAGCAGATTGGCCTTCTCGCGCTCGTTGCGGAAGGATTCGACCATCAGATATTTCGAGGTGCCGCGTCCGACGCGCTCGATCTCGGGCACCGCGCGGAACACGTCCTCGAGCGGAAGGTTGTGCAGCACGCCGAGCGAGACGACGAGGTCGAAGCTGTGGTCGGGGTAGGGGAGCTCGACGGCGCTGCCGACCTTCAAATGCGGCCGCACCTCCTCCTTGGCGTTGGCGATGCCATACTCGGAGATGTCGATGCCGGCGATCCTGAGATCGGGGACGAGCTGGGTGAACTCATAGAGCAGGTAGCCCTTGCCGCAGCCGACGTCGAGTACGCTCATGCCCGGTTTGATGCCGTAGCGATCGATCAGGGTCTGGGCGAGCGGGCGCCACCGTCCGTCATAGCGATAGCCGCCGTAGCCGTAGCGCCGGTCGCCGTCCCAATAGTCGCGTCCCCATTGCCGCGCCACAGTGGCGGATTCCGCCTTGTCGTGCTCGACCACGCGCTGGACGTAGTCCCGCCTCGTCGATGCGTGCATCGGCTGGAGCAGGTTGATCTCGGTCATGGGGGCCAACCGGTCCGCGGCATCATCACAGGATAGTCGCGAACTTGTTGACGAGCAGGATGTCCTCGACGGCCTGGATGTCCTTCTGAGACGCCAGCGTGATCTCCTCGACCGCTGCATGGAGATCGCAGCCCTCGCGCAGCACGCGGTCGTAGATCTGCCGCCGCCGTGCTTCGTCGGGCGGCAGCATGAAAATGCTGTAGAGGATCAGCCCACGCAGCTGCGGCAGCTCGTCCAGAATGTCTTCCAGCACCATGTAGCTGCCGGGCATGGTGTGCTCGGCGGCGCTCAACAGATAGTGCAGGTTCTTGCGCCGCGCATAGTCGCGGATCACGATGTTCTGGACGTGCTGCGGGGTGCGGCTGCCGTTCAGCGGCCTGGCGCCGATATAGCCGCGATGGCCGGCTCGCTCAGCCATGGAAGCCTCCCGGCAGCTTGTACTGCATCCCGACCCGGGTTGCGGGGCGCAGCAGGATCGGCTCGAAGAACTCGCCGAAGCGCTTGTCCGCGTAGGGCGACATGATGCTCTTGAAGCGGCAGTTCATGCTCCAGCGCGTGCCGGCTTCCTCGTTGACGCGATTGCCGTGCATCAGGGTCTGGTTGAACAGCATGACGTGACCGTAGGGAATCTCGATGAAGGTCGCGTGCGGCTTGATGGTCTTGTAGAGCTCTTCGGCGCTGCGCAAGGCCGCCATCCGGTCCTGCATCTCGCCGTTCAGGGACGGCGGCAGCAGATACATCGATTTGGTCCGGCGGACATCGACCAGGGGCACCCACACCACGACCTCGAACGGCGAGTCGCCCGACCAGACGTCGGAATGGGTGGCGAGCAGCGAGGAGCTGTCGCCGGGAAGCTGGATGCTGAGATTGACGCGGCGCTGCATGCAGAGCTCGTTGCCGACGATGGTCTCGATCGTCGAGCGCGCCAGGCGGAAATAGGTCGGGCGGAACCAGGGCTCGGCGTTGAGGCCGTTGAAGACGTGCAGCCGCAGGCCGTTGAGATCATCCACGCTCACCCGCGTGTGGATGGTGTCGAGCATCGCGTAGGGATCGTTGCTGTGCGGCAGCTTCAGATAGTCCGCCGCGAGCTCGGCAGCACGGCGCTGGATCCGGTCGAGCCCGGCGCGATCGTCGGCCGGGGTGGTGACGAAGCCATCATCGATGAAACGCTGCGCCAGCGCCTGCTCGTCGGCGTGCAGGAAGTCCGTGTCCGTCATGCAAAATACTCCCGGGCGGTCGCGCAAATATAGCTGATGTCGGCGGCCGACAGGAACTGGTTGATGGGAAGCGTGAGGATCTGGTCCGCCTGCCGTTCCGTCACCGGGAACGCGCCGCGGCCATGGCCGAGATGCGCCGCTGCCGGCTGCAGATGGATCGGGACCGGATAATGGATCGCAGTCTCGATGCCCTTGTCGGCAAGATATTTCTGGAAATCGTTGCGACGCTCGGTCTGCACCACGAAGGTGTGGAAGGTGTTGAACTCGATGTTCCGGCAGGGCGGAATGAACAGGGGCAGCCCTGCGAGCTCGGCGCGGTATTGCGCGGCGTTGCGCCGCCGGCGTTCGATCACGGAAGGAAGGTGGCGCAGGCGGATGCGCAGCACCTCGGCCTGGAGCGTGTCGAGCCGCGACACGATCCCCCATTCCTGGACGTCGCTGCGGTTGATCAGGCCGTGATTGCGCAGCCGGCGGATTCTTGCGGCAAGCTCGGCGTCGGCAGTGACGAGGAAGCCGGCATCTCCGGCGGCATTGAGATTCTTCAAGGGGTGGGCGGAGAAGCAGCCGAAGGTGCCGATGGTGCCGCTCATCCGGCCATCATAGGTCGAACCGACCGCCTGGGCGCTGTCCTCGATCACGGCAAGCGCGTGCTTGGCAGCGATCGCCATCAGCGGAGCCATATCGGCCATGCGCCCGGTCAGATGCACCGGCATGATCGCCTTGGTCCGCGGCGTGACGGCAGCCTCGACCGCGGCCGGATCGATGTTCTGGTCCGGCAGCACGTCCGCAAACACCGGCGTGGCGCCGACCGCGATGATCGCGGCGGTCGAGGCCACGAACGAATTCGGCGGCGTGATCACCTCGTCGCCGGGACCGATGTCAAGCGCGCGCATGGCGAGGATCAGCGCGTCGGTGCCGGAGTTCAGCGTCACCACATGCGGCGAGCCGAGATAGGCCGACAATTCCTCCTCGAGCTTCCCGACCGCGGCGCCGCCGATGAAGTCGCCGCGGGAAAACACGCCCTCGACCGCCTGCAGGATCTCGGCGCGCTCTTCCTCGAACTGCGCGGGAAGATTGACGTAGCCGATGCGGCGGCGGCCGGTGTCAGCGTCCATGGCAGAACTTCCTGACGGTCTCGATGACGCGATCCTGCTGGGCGCGCGTCAGGTGCTGGTCGACCGGGAAGCTGATGACTTCCTTGGCGTGGCGATCGGTGACCGGGAACGTGCCCGGCGCGTAGCCGAGATGCTTCAGGCCTTCCTGCTGATACAGCGGGATAGGATAGTGGATCTTGGCCTCGATGCCATTGTCCAGGCAGTACTTGTAGAGCTCGTCGCGGCGTTCGGCGAACACCATGTAGAGATGGTAGACGTGCTTCACGTTGGGACGGCGCGGCGGGATGCGCAGGCCGGGCAGGCCGGCGAGACCCGCATCGTAATAGGCCGCATTCTCGATCCTGCGGCGCGTGATCTCGCTGGTCTGGCCGATCAGCCAGTTGCCGACCACGGCCTGCAGGGAATCGAGCCGCGAGTTGCAGCCGAGGATCGCGATCTCGTCGCGGTTCTTCATGCCGTGGTTGCGGATCAGGCGGAGCTTTTCGTTCATGCCGTCGTCATTGGTGACGACGACGCCGGCATCGCCCCAGACATTGAGGTTCTTGAGCGGATGCAGCGAGAAGCCGGCCGCGATGCCGTGGGTGCCGGAGCGTTTTCCCGCAAACTCCGACAGGATGCCTTGGCAGGCGTCCTCGACCACCGGCAGGTTGTGGCGCTGCGCGATCGGCATCAGCTTGTCCATGTCGGTGACCTCGCCGGTCAACTGGACCGGCATGATCGCCTTGGTCTTCCCGGTGATGGCGGCCTCGACCTGGTCCACGTTCATGCAGAAGGAATCGTCGCAATCGACCAGGATGGGCGTCGCGCCGGTTTCCGCGATCGCGCCGACCGTGGCGATGAAGGTGTTCGCTGCGGTGATGACCTCGTCGCCATGACCGATGCCGAGCGCCTTGAGCGGCAGCTTGAGCGCGTCGGTGCCGGATCCGACGCCGATGGCGTGACGGACGCCGATCAATTCAGCGAAGCGCTTTTCGAATTCGGCGACGGGCTTGCCAAGGGTGAAGTCACCGGTCGCAACCAGCCGGCCGATCTCGGCGAGGATGGGTGCGGGATCCGCGAATTGCTCGAGCAGATAGGAATATCGAACGTCGTACATGTGGCCCGTCAGGTGGAATGAAGTTGAGGAGAGGGGGTGTGCGACGCGGCGAGCGCATGCTCGATCGAGGTCGCAATGGCGCCCGCGGAAAGCCCGTGCTTCTTCAGCAGCGAGTCCTGCGAGCCGTAATTGTGCATGAAGCGGTCCGGCAGCGACAGCCGCAGCATCGCGGGGAAACCGGAGCCGAGCTTGTCGATCAGCGCCTCCGCGACGGCGCTGCCGAGGCCGCCGGAGGGCACGTGCTCCTCCAGCGTGACCAAGAGTCTGGTGCCGCGGATCGCCTGCAGCAGCGCTGCGGTATCGAGCGGCTTCACGGTATGCATGTGCAGGATGCCGGCGCGAAGGCCTTGCGCGGCCAGCAGGTCGGCTGCGGCCAGCGCCCGCTGCAGCATGATGCCGGTGGTCACCATGAGGACGTCGCCGGGCGGGCGCATCAGGATCGCTTTGCCGATCTCGAAGCCATGCTCGGCCTTGGACACAATGGCATCGCCGCCCTTGCCGAGCCGGATGTAGATCGGGCCCTTCCAATCCAGCGTCTGCTCCATCATGCGCGCGGCCTCGTCGGCGTCGCACGGGCAGATCACCGTCATGTTGGGCAGCGCCCGCATGATCGCGATGTCCTCGATCGCCTGGTGGGTGGGACCGAGCGGCGCATAGACGAGGCCACCGCCATTGGCGATCAGTCGCACCGGCAGATTGTGCAGGCAGAGATCGACCGCCACCTGCTCGTAGCAGCGGCGGGTGAGGAAGGTCGCGATGGTGTTGACGTAGGGCACGAAGCCCTCCATCGCCAGACCGGCCGACATGCCGATGATATGCGCTTCCGAGATGCCCTCGATCAGATGGCGCTTGGGAAACTCCTTGCTCATCGCACGCAGCGTGCCGGCGCCGGGATCGGAGCCGATGTAGAGCACACGCTCGTCGCGCGCGGCGAGCTTGTGGACCATGTTCATCGCGGTGTTGCGCATGGGGAGCCGATCAAAAATCGCCGACGGCGACGCGAATGGCGTCGAGCTCGCTGTCGGTCAGCTTGTTCTTGTGATGCCAATCGGCATTGGATTCCGCAGCCGGAAGACCCTTGCCCTTGACGGTATGGCAGATGATGGCGGTGGGCTTGCCGGCAACGGCCGGAAGCTGCTTCAGCACGTTGCGCAGTGCGCCGACGTCGTGGCCGTTGACCTCCTGCACCGCGAAGCCGAAGCTGCGCCACTTGTCCGCGAGCGGCTCCAGCGGCAGCACGTAGTCGGTTGGGCCGTAGCTCTGCAGCTTGTTGTAGTCGATCAGCGCGACCAGGTTGTCGAGGCCGTGCTTGGCGGCGCCCATCGCCGCTTCCCACACCGATCCCTCGTTGATCTCGCCGTCGCCGAGCAGCACGAAGGTGCGGTAGCTGCGCTCGCGCATGCGGGCGGCGAGCGCAAGGCCGACGCCGATTGAGAGGCCGTGTCCGAGCGCGCCGGTCGAGGCCTCGACGCCGGGCACCATGCCGTATTCGGGATGTCCGCCCAGAATGCTGTCGGGACCGCAAAAGCCGTCCAGCTCCGACAGCGGGAAGAAGCCGCGGTCGGCCAACAGCGCATAGAGCGCCAGACATCCGTGTCCCTTGCTGAGGATGGCGCGGTCGCGATCGGGATCGCCCGGGTTCTTCGGGTCGATCCGCAGCACGTCGTCGTAGAGCACGCGGACCATCTCGATCAGCGACAGGGCTGGCCCGACATGGCCGCGTCCTGCCGAGCGGACCGAACCGAGCACCAGGCGGCGCAAATAAAGGCTCCGCTCGTCCAGCGTGCAGGTGAGAGCAGCTTCAGCGTGGGGTGAGATCTGGATCACGTTGGCAAATCGTCTGGTGGAGCCGGCGGGCTTTGTCGAGCTGGCCGGCAAGGCGGACCGTCAGATCGCCACCTTGCGCAGCCAGGGCACGCCGGGAGCGGCTTTCCGGCAAATAGGCATTCAGGACAATCAGGCACCAAATCGCCCCGAACACAGGATACAGTACGTCAAGGCGGACCGCAAACGCGTCATCCCAAGCCGTGAAGGCGCGCGAGAGCCGCTCGATCAATCGATTCGCATCGGCCTCGGGCAGACCGCTGCCGGGGTGAATCGCGGTGTCGGACACGAGCTTGACCGGGTCGTCCCAGCCGAAATACTCGAAGTCGATGAAGCGCAATTTGCCGTCGTCGGTGCGCAGTGCGTTGTGCAGTCCGAAATCCGACGGGCTCAATGCACGTTGGGCGGGCGCAAGGTCCGCGGCGGGATCGAGGCCCCGTTCCGCATAGCGTCTTCGGAGTTGCCGGATCGCAATGGCAGTGGTGGGAACCAGGCTGTCATCCATGAATGCGCGCAGATCCGGATGATCATCTGAGGCCCGCTTCAGGTCGTCGAGGCGTTGCTCGTACTGGGCGATGGCCGCCGCGGGCGAAAAGATGCTGGCTGACGCATTCCGCAGAGTCTGCGCGCCTTCAGCGTCGCGCAGCTTTTGCAGCTCGATCAGGAAATCGGCCAACTGGTCGGCGTCGTCGGACTGCGGATGCAGGACCGCGGGGTCACCGTCGAACCATTGATACAGCGCACAGAACGCGGCCGGGTCTTTTGCGATCGGCCGCGGCGTCGCATTGATGCCGTGGCGCGAGAGAAACGAAAGCGCGTCATATTCCTGTCCGAGGCGATCACGTCCGTCGGACGGATAGTGCTTGAGGGCGAGGGGCGGGCCTTCCGCCATCTCCAGCCGAAACACCCGGTTGTTGCCGCCGGCCCGCGCCGGTTGCGCCGCCGCGACCCGCGCCCCGGAGAGGCGGCTGCCGATCGAGACCGCATCCTGTATGCTGATGTCCGGCTGGCTCATGCCCCGAACACTCCGCGGTGGATATTGGCCCAGGTCGCGAGCGGCTCGCAATGCGCGGGATGCGGCGGCCGCGACTGCGTGAACAGGATCGATCGCGTCGCCTTCGGAAAATGCGGCTGCGCGAAGACGTCGACGAGATCGTCAATGAAGATGTCGAGCTGCAGGCTTGCCAACCGCTCGACCTTGGCCGCCAGCGTGTCCTCGAAATAGACATTGCCCGCCGAGATCGCGGCGTCGGCGGCGTCGATGAGCCCCGCGCACTTCAGCCAGCCACGCGCAGCCTCGCGCAAGTCGACCCGATCGGGATCCTGATGGCCGAACTGCGTCTTGTGGCTGACGATATGGACGCTCGCGCCGGCCTTGCGGCTCGCGGCGAGGAATTCGCGGACGCCTGGGTAGATCTCGGCGCCGCCGATTCCCTTGCCGTAGACGAAGCCTTGCAGCCCCTGCCAGGCAAGCTCGCCGCCGGCGCGGGATCGCAAGAAATCCCGCACGTCGGTCTTCAGCCCGTCCCAGCCCTCCGGCACCAGCCCGCGCTGGCGCGCGGCGGCGGCAAAGACTTTATCGTAGCAGATGATCGTGTTGTCGAAATCGATGCCGATCCGCACGCCGCTCACTTCAGGCTGATGTTCTGCATCATCTTGATGTTGAAATACCTGGGATCGTTGAGCGAGTTCGGCAGGCGGCCCGCCCTGAAGGCGTCCACGAGGCCGGACACGGCCTGCTCGATCGTGTGCGTCGGCGCAAAGCCGAGCTCGCGGCGGATCTTCTCCGACGAGACGTGGTAGGAACGCAGATCGTCGGTCGGCTCGACGGCCACGTCGACATTGTTTCCAACCACCGATTTGACGATGTCGGCGATCTTCATCAGCGAGTGGTTTTCGTAGCCGATGTTGTAGGTCTTGCCGTCGATCTTCGCATCATCCTGCTGCAGCAGGAACAGATAGGCCGCCGTCATGTCCTGGATGTGCAGATTGGGCCGCTTCTGCGTGCCGCCGAACACGCGGATGCGGCCGGTGTTGACGGCCAAATTGGTCAGGATGTTGACGACAACGTCGAGCCGCTGCCGCGGAGCGTAGCCGCAGACGGTGGCGGGGCGAACGGTGCAGGTGACGAAGCCGGACGCGGCCTCGTCGGCAAGATCGGTCTCGCACATCGCTTTGAACTTGGAGTAGTCGGTGAGCGGCTCGCAGGACAGCTCCTCGGTCACCTCGGCCTCGTCCTTGATGCCGTAGACGCTCGAGGAGGAGGCGTAGATGAAGCGCTTGATACCCGCCTTCTTCGCGGCGCGCACCATCGGGCGGAAGCAGTCGTAGTTGATGGACTTGCCGAGCGCGGGATCCAGCTCGAAGGAGGGATCGTTGGAGATGCAGGCGAGGTGAATCACCGCGTTGTTGCCGCGCAGGGCCTCGTTGATTGCGGCTTCATCGCGGATGTCGCCCTTGATCAGGCGCAGGTTCGGATTGTCGCGAACGGCGTCGAAGACGTCCTCGCCATACATGAACAAGTCGAGCACGGTGACCTTGTGCCCCGCGGCCAGCAATTGCGGAACCAGCACGCTGCCGACATAGCCGGCGCCACCGGTGACCATCACGTTCCATTTCCGATCAATCACTGTCGCTCTCCGGGATTATTCTTTTTGCGCTATTTCAACAACGCGGTGACGAACTTGACCAGCGGCGCCTTCTCGACCGAGTTGCGGTGACCGACGATGCCGACCTTGATCGCGCCCGCCGCATTGCCGATGAAGGCGACGTCCTCGATGTTGCCGCCGGCCGCCACCAGCGGCGCCGTGATCGTCAGGAAGGCATCGCCCGCACCGACGGTGTCGACGACGGTCTTGGTGAAAGCAGGGACGCGCGCAACGCCGGTCTTCGACGAGAAGGGGTAGCAGCCGAAGGAGCCGTGCGTGATGATCATGTTGTCGCAATCGATCTTGCGATGCAGGCCGTCCTGGATCACCGAAGCGATCTCGTTGAACTTGTCGGTGGCCGCCAGCCGCGCTTCCGGTGCGTCGATGCAGATGTAGTCGGCCCGCGGATATTTCGTGATCAGGTTGTAGCCGTGGTTGCCGCTGTTGCTCTGGGCGTTGACGGCCAGGAACTTGGAATTCGCGATCAAGGCGTCGATCGTGCTGGATGCGATCATGCCGTGACCGAAATCGGTGACGATGACGACGTCGGCCCCGCGGACGCGCTCGGTGGTGACGCGGTCGATCTCCGTTCGCGCGGCCTCGTCGAGCGGCGTGTCGTCCATCGTGTAGACTTCGAACAGCTTGTGCAGGTAGCCCATCTCGACGTAGCGCAGCTTGCGGGTGGTCGGACGGCCCTGAACGCGGATCGGCGTGAGCGTGACGTTCGGGCGGACATGCGCTCGAATGAACTCTTCAGGATAGTCGTTGCCACCCAGCGTCGTGACGATCTCGACCGACTTGCAGAAGCTCGCGACATGATTGGCCGCGGCAATGACGCCGCCGGCAAACTGCTCGCCATTCTTGAGCAGGGTCGCGACGATGTTCTCCTTGGAGGCCTTCCCGAGCGCGGTGACGTACTGGTATTCGTCGATGATGGTGTCGCCGACCAACACGACGTGCATGTCCTGGATCTTGTCGATCAGCTTCAGCAGGCGTTCGGCGCCGCCGCCATCGCGCACCTTCTGGAGGTAGTCGCGCAGTGGGGGATCGTAGATGTCGAAATAGCGGTTCAGCAGCGACGACGAGCTGAACGTCACGTCGCGCGTGAAGACGATTCGCCCGCCGTGACGCTCGACCGCCTCGCGCTCCACCGCGATCTTGCCGGTCACGTCATCCTCGGGATTCTCGTAGTCCGAGCCCTTCACGTAGATGTCGGGGCGGACGGTATCGAGGACCGGCTCGGCGCTGGAGGTCTGATTGATGCCGACCCAGTCGACCGTGCCGAGCGCGGCCAGCATCTCGGCGCGCATGTTCTCCGGAAAGATCGGCCGTCCCGGGCCCTTGTTGACGTAACGGTCGGCGGTGATGGTCACCACGACGACGTCGGCCTCGTTGCGGGCTGCCAGGATGTGCCGGACGTGGCCGAGATGCACCAGATCGAACACGCCGTGGCAGAGCGCGACGGTCAGGCCATCAGCCTGTGCGGCGCGCGCAATCTCGCCGAGCTCCTCTATCGTCTTGATTTTCTCGTGCGGTGCCGGATGGCCGGCCGGCTTGTCTGTCGCAGCGTTACCCATGTGAATGACCCAAGGCGGCGGTCGGTCTCGATTGGCCGGCCCGGACATGATCGGCTGGCGGCGAAATTGGGGGGTGAACGAATCTGCTCAACGGCTTGCCTTCTGCGGGGTGGCCTCGTCGTCACCGAGATATTTGAACCAGTCCTTGGTGGCGTCGGCGATCTTGTCCACCGTCCAGAGCGGAGCGTCCTTGTACTGGTCCATCGATTTCAACATCGTCGCGACGCCGTCCTCGAACTTCACCTTCGGCGCCCATTTCAGGACCCGCTTGATCTTGCTGATGTCGGCGTAGGTGCAGTCGGGCTCGCCCGGGCGCTTGGGAATGTGGACCTTGTCGCCGCCGAGGAGATCGACCAGGCGGTTCACGCTGTAGGTGTTGTCCGAGCCGACATTGAAGATCTCGTGCGAGACATCGGAGTGCGCGGCGGTCACGAAGGCATCGGCGACGTCGCTGACGAAGGTGAAGTCGCGCGTCTGCTCGCCGTCGCCGACCACCGTGAAGGGCTTGCCCGCGAGCTTCTGTGCCATGAACACGCCGAACACGGCGCCGTAGGTGCCGGTGGTGCGATGGCGCGGTCCGAACACGTTGAACAGGCGCAACGCCACGGCGGGCAGCTTGTAGACCTGGCACCAGTGCATGACGCATTGCTCGCCGAGATTCTTGGTGAGCGCGTAGGGATACATCGGCCGGATCTCGGCGCTTTCCGGCGTGGGATAGACATCCGGAATGCCGTAGCAGGAGGAGGAAGCCGCATAGATGAAGCGGCTGGCGCCCGCGTGCCGCGCCGCTTCGAGAACGTTGACCGTGCCGTCGACATTGGCGCGGTGATAGGGGATCGGTGATTCGATCGAGGGTACGATGTCCGCCAGCGCGGCGAGATGGAAGACCCAATCTACTCCGTGAAAATACGGTTTGATCGCGTCCAGTTCGGTGACGTCCGCCCGCACGACCTGCAACTGGCTCGAACCGGCGCGTGCGGCGAGGTTTTCAGCGCGTCCGATCACGAAATTATCGAGCGCAATGACCTCATGGCCGTCATCGAGCAGGCGATCGACGAGGTGACTTCCAATGAAGCCGGCGCCACCAGTAACGATGCATTTCATGGGGAACATCCGTGACGCGAATGCCCAGCGAAATAGGCTCGCCAATGTTGAGTGAAACCCGAAAAGCCGACTATCAGTCGCCCGCAAACTTTGCAAGTAATATACCTTTGCAATCCTTGGTAATAGCCGGTATCACCCGGTGATGTTGCAATCGAGCCGTCAGCCTATGCCTGTCGAATCCGTCGATCCCGATCACAAGGCTTTCCTCGACGATTACATGGGGCGCCTGCATCGCGCGACGGCGGTCGACGACGGTGTTTTTGCGAGGATCTCCGCAACGCGCGCGTCCTGGTTGCGCACGCGTGAGCAGGGCGGTCGCGTCATCTTCATCGGCAACGGCGGGTCGGCCGGCATCGCTTCGCATCTGGCGATCGATCTGGCGAAGAATGCGTCGGTGCCCGCACTCTGCTTCAGCGATGCGAGCATGATGTCGTGCCTTGCCAACGATTACGGGTTCGAGGACTGGATCGCGCACGCCGTGCGGCTGAACGCGCGCGCCGGCGATTGCCTCGTCGCGATCAGCTCGTCGGGGCGTTCGAAGAACATCCTCAACGCGGTCGCGCAGGCGCGCCAGATGAAGCTCGACGTGATCACGTTGTCGGGCATGAACGCGGACAATCCGCTGCGCAATCTCGGCGACGTCAATTTCTGGGTCGACAGCCGCAGCTACAACATTGTCGAGACCACGCACCAGTTCTGGATGATGGCCGCAATCGACCTCATCATCGGTCGCGCGGAATATCCGGCGTCCTGAGGCGGGCATCCGATGCAGTCGCGATTCAAGCATGCGGCCCTGTTTTCGGTGAAGCTGCTGCTGTCGATCGCCGTGCTGGTCTACATCGCGCGTGGCCTCGACCTGCGCCAGCTGCGCGACCATCTCGTCTCGGTCGATCCGGTCCTGTTCGCCGTCGCGCTTGCGCTGATCTTCTTTCAGACCTTCGTGCTCAACGGCCGGTGGGAGCTGATCATGCGCGCGCTCGGCGTGTCGCTGGATTGGCTCGCCGGCTGGCGGATCCTCATGATCAGCCTGTGGTTCAACCAGGTGTTGCCGTCGTCGGTCGGCGGTGACGCGGTGCGGATCTGGCTGCTGCGCCAGCGCGACGTGCAGTGGCCGGAGGCGGTCAAGGGCGTCGCTGCCGACCGCTTTACGGCATTGATCGGACTGATCGTGTTGATGGTGGCCGGATTGCCGTTTCTGCTGTCGCGCGTGTCGAATCACGCTGCGATCCTGGCCATCGGCGGACTGACGGTGGCCGGCGTCGTCGGCACGCTGGTCCTGTTGACTCTCGACCGTCTGCCGAAGCGCTTCATCGCGCTTCCAGCGATTGCGAGCTTCGTCCGGTTCGGAACGCTGGTCAGGTTTTTGCTCCTGCAGTCCGAGCGCCGTGCGCTGCTGCTCGGATCGGCGCTCCTCATCCATCTCGTCACCGCCGCGGCTTGCTACGCTTTGGCGCGCGGCGTCGGAGCGCAGCTCTCGATCCTCGATGCCGGCATCCTGATTCCGCCGGTGGTGCTGTTGACGGCGGTCCCCATCTCGATCAGCGGCTGGGGCGTTCGCGAGGGAGCGATGGTCGCCTGCCTTGGTCTGGCGGGTGTGCCGTCCGAGCAGGCGCTGTCGGTATCGCTCTTGCTGGGCGCCATCAGCGTGATCATTGGACTCGTCGGTGGCGTCATCTGGCTGGCAAGTCCGGAGCGCGGCTCGTATTCGGCCGACAAGGCGGCCAAGGCGGCGGAGGACGCGCCCGGCTACGGGCTGGGCAACGAGGCCTCGAGCCATCCATGACCCCCTGGAGCCCGTTGCCGATCTGGTCTTCACAGGGTGGGATTACTTCACTCGCGCGCGTAACTCATTCTTCGGTTGCACGATGAAAAACCTGTTCTACCTCCGCAATACCTGCCGCCTCTGTCATTCCGACAAGCAAGAGCTGGTTGTCCCGATGGCGGGCATGCCGATCGGCACGCCGAACTTCCAGGTGCCGAACGCCAGCGTCGACGATCCCGTCTTCCGTGCTGCGGTCCCGATGGCGCTGCATCTGTGCCGGGACTGCGGCCACCTCCAGATCCTCCATGTCGGCAATCCGGAGATCCAGTACCGAAACTATGTCTATACCACCTCGCTCTCACTCGGCCTGCGCGAGCATTTCGCTACCTATGCCGACGACGTCGTCAGCCGTTTCGGCATTGCGTCGGGTTCGCTGGTGGTCGAGCTCGGCAGCAATGACGGATCGCTGCTCGGCTTCTTCAAGGAGCGGGGGATGCGGGTGCTGGGTGTTGATCCCGCCGTCGACATCGCGCGGCGCGCCACGGAGGCGGGCATCGAGACCATCGGCGATTTCTTCACCGATGCCGTTGGTCGCCGCATCCTGCAGAGCCATGGCGCGGCGAGCGTCGTGATCGCCAACAACATGATCGCCAATGTCGACAATCTGGATCCGCTGGTGATCGGGGTTCGCGACGTACTCGCGCCGGACGGATTGTTCGTCTTCGAAACGCAATACGGCGTCGACGTCACCGAGAAGAACCTGCTCGATACCGTCTATCACGAGCATCTGTCGTATTTTAACATCAAGCCGCTGATCCGTTTCTTCGCCCGGCTGGGCATGGAGCTGATCGACGTCCAGCACATCTGGACCAAGGGCGGCTCGATCCGCGTGACCGTGCAGCGCGCCGGCGGCGCCAAGAAACCGTCGGCCGAGGTCGCGCGTTTCGTTGCCGAGGAAGACCGGCTCGGCGTCGATCAGCCGGCCTATTATGTGCCGTACGTGAAGAGGATCGCCGCCATCCGTGACGAATTGGTCGCGATGGCCGATGCCGCCCATGCGCGCGGTGAGCTGGTCGCCGGCTATGGCGTCTCGGTGGGCACCACGACGCTGCTGCCGCAGTTCGGCCTGGAGAACAAGATCGACTTCCTCGTGGACGACGATCCCAACAAGGGGAAGGTGATGGCGGGCCCCGGCTATGACATCCCGATCCTGCCGCCTGCCGCTCTCTACGAGCGCAAGCCCGCGTTCGTCGTGGTCTTCGCCTGGCGCTATGTCGACCCGATCCGGGCCAAGCACGCCCGCTATTTCGCCGAAGGCGGGAAGTTCGTGGTGCCGCTGCCGGGGATTTCCATGGTCGACCGGGCCGACTGACGGCTCCCGATTAGCCTTGCCGGGGATGGGATGGCGCGTTCCGGGCGGTCGACAAGTCCTTGATCCACATGGCCTCTGCACGACCCTCGGGGGGAGGGCGGCCTGCCCGGGGCGAACTCTCTCTACCTTGACCTTTGGCCGCATCCGCAGTAGATACCCGGCACTCGCAGCCGGCCCGTTAGACGCGGATTTCCGGCGCGGCCTTGAAATCCCCGAACAATCGAGCCCGGTTTCCGGCTCATCCTTCGAGACAGAGGGCTGGGCCAACGGCGGCTGTTCGGATCCCTGAAATTCATTTGCGTCTGTCGACGGACGCTGGACCTCAAGCGATGGCAGTCAGCCCGTTCAAGTTCTTGCAGGAAGTGCGCTCGGAGACTGCCAAGGTCACCTGGCCGACCCGCCGTGAGACCACGATCACCACCATCATGGTGTTCGTCATGGTCGCGGTGGCTTCGATCTTCTTCTTCGCCGCCGACCTGATCATTCGCTACCTCGTCACCTTCCTCCTGGGCATTCAATGATGGCAACAGCAACCGCTCAAGTGTCCGACAAGCGCTGGTACATCGTCCACGCCTATTCGAACTTCGAGAAGAAGGTCGCCGAATCGATCCGCGAGCAGGCCAAGCAGCGCGGGCTCGAGGAGCTGTTCGAGCTGGTGCTGGTTCCGACCGAGAAGGTCACGGAAGTGCGCCGCGGCCGCAAGATCGACGCCGAGCGCAAGTTCTTCCCCGGCTACGTGCTGGTGAAGATGAAGCTGACCGACGAGGCGTTCCATCTGATCAAGAACACGCCGAAGGTCACGGGCTTCCTCGGCGCCGAGAACAAGCCGATGCCGATCTCGGAAGCCGAGGCCATGCGCATCCTGCACCAGGTGCAGGAGGGCGTGGAACGGCCGAAGGCGTCGGTGTCGTTCGAGATCGGCGAGAACGTGCGCGTGGCCGACGGCCCGTTCGCCTCGTTCTCGGGTGTGGTCGAGGAGATCGATGAGGCGCGCTCGCGCGTGAAGGTCGCCGTGTCGATCTTCGGCCGCGCGACGCCGGTCGAGCTGGAATTCGGTCAGGTCGAGAAGGTCTGATCGGGTAACGCGGGAGGCTTCGGTCTCGCGCAACAAGAGGCCGTGGGAGGGGGGGGCGGTTGCCAGCCGCATCCGACCCAGACCACGAACCTGAAACCGCCGGTCCTGCCGGCACAACAGGAGTGATACATGGCAAAGAAAGTGACCGGATACCTGAAGCTTCAGGTCCCGGCCGGTGCGGCGAATCCCTCGCCCCCGATCGGTCCCGCGCTCGGTCAGCGCGGTCTCAACATCATGGAGTTCTGCAAGGCGTTCAACGCCCAGACCCAGAAGGAAGAGAAGAACACCCCGATCCCGGTGATCATCACCATCTATGCGGACCGTTCCTTCACCTTCGAGATGAAGACGCCGCCGATGTCCTACTTCCTCAAGCAGGCTGCAAAAATCCAGTCCGGCTCGAAGGCGCCGGGCCGCGACAAGGCCGGCAAGGTGACCAAGGCGCAGGTGCGCGAGATCGCCGAGAAGAAGATGAAGGACTTGAATTGCGACACCATCGAATCGGCCATGAAGATGGTCGAGGGCTCGGCCCGTTCGATGGGTCTGGAAGTTGCGGGGTAAGCGGCCATGGCAATCGGAAAGCGTTTGAACAAAGCCCGCGAAGGCATTGACCGCGAAAAGCTTTACCCGCTCGCGGACGCCATCAAGATGGTCAAGGAACGCGCGAAAGCGAAGTTCGACGAGACCATCGAGGTCGCGATCAATCTCGGCGTCGATCCGCGCCACGCCGACCAGATGGTCCGCGGCGTCGTTACCCTGCCGAACGGCACCGGCCGTACGCTCCGCGTCGGCGTGTTCGCCCGCGGCGCCAAGGCCGATGAAGCCAAGGCCGCCGGTGCCGACGTCGTCGGCGCCGAGGACCTGGTCGAAAAGGTGCAGAACGGCACGATCGATTTCGACCGCTGTATCGCCACCCCCGACATGATGCCGCTGGTCGGCCGCCTCGGTAAGGTGCTCGGCCCGCGCGGCCTGATGCCGAACCCGAAGATCGGTACCGTGACCATGGACGTCACCGGTGCGGTGAAGGGCGCCAAGGGCGGCTCGGTCGAGTTCCGCGTCGAGAAGGCCGGCATCCTGCAGGCCGGCGTCGGCAAGGCCTCGTTCTCCGAGGAGAAGCTGGTCGAGAACATCAAGGCTCTGGCTGACGCGGTCTCCAAGGCGAAGCCGGCCGGTTCCAAGGGCACTTACATCCAGCGCGTTGCAGTGTCCTCGACGATGGGCCCGGGCGTGAAGGTCGAGCCGGGCACCATTCTCGGCTGAGGTTTGGAAATTGCATGAGGCGAGGGGCGGGATCGGGCGACCGATTCCGCCCCTCGTCGTTTGTGGCGGCGCTCTTCGGAAACAACAACAATGGCTGACAAGGTCCTGATCTACTCGCGCTTTCCCAAGTCGATGATGGCGCGCTTCGCCGAGCGGTTCGAGCTGCTCGACACCGGCGGCAAGCCCGTGCGGGAGGTGTTTCCGGCGGAGGAGCTGGGCGGCATCCGCGCACTGCTGACTGCTGGCGGCTCGCCACTCGGTGCGGAGGCGATGGACCTGTTTCCGAAGCTCGGCGCCATCGTCTGCTATGGGACTGGCTATGATGGCGTCGACCTGAAGGCGGCGGCCAGCCGGAACATCGCGGTCGGTCACAGCCCAGGTGCCAATGCGGCTTCTGTCGCCGACATCGCGATGACCTTGATGCTGGCGACGACGCGGCGGATTTTGGTGGCCGACCAATATGTCCGCAGCGGCGATTGGGCGGCCTCGAAACAGTCGCCGATGATGCGTCCCCAGGCCGGCATGCCCGGCCGCCGCATCGGCATCTACGGCATGGGTGAGATCGGCCGCAAGATCGCCGCGCGCTGTGCTGCTTTCGAGAGCGAGGTCGGCTATTTCAGCCGCACCCGGTATGATCTGCCCTATCAGTACTTTCAGACCCTGGAGGCGCTCGCCGATTGGTGCAGCGTCCTGATGATCGCGGTGCGGGCAGGGGCCGAGACCCAACATGCCGTCAACGCCGATATCCTCAGGCGCCTCGGGGCGGAGGGCTACGTCGTCAACATCTCCCGCGGCTCCGTCATCGACGAGAAGGCCCTGGTCGCGGCGTTCACCGACAAGACCATCGCGGGGGCGGGCCTCGACGTCTTCGAGAAGGAACCGCACGCGCCTGACGCCCTGACCGAACTCCCCAACGTGGTGTTCGCCCCGCATATCGGCGGCCACACCCTGGATTCGCACGTCGCCATGCAGAACTGCGTGCTGGCCAACCTGACCGCGTTCTTCGAGGGCAAAACGCTGCCGTACCGGATCAAATCGGCCTGAATCGGCCCTTGTTGGGCCATCTCAAGGCCAACCGCCAATCGATTGGAACTGGTGTGAATTTTGCTCTTGGCAAGCAGGCTCCGAGCGGTTAAAGAACCGCCTCCGGACGTGCCGGCCTCGGCTGGCGCGTTCGTGCACGCATTCCGAAAACCCGACACGACAGGAGATCATTCCTTTTCAGGACGTCCGTGAGGATTTGCCCGAAAAGGAAGGAAGATCCGTCTTTTGGCAGGGATGCGGGCAGAGGTCGGGCGGTTCGCCGGCTGACCTCGTCCTGTCCAAGACTGCAGGCGCCCGCGGGGAATCTCGATTCCTCAACGGCTTAATCGCATGGCCTGCATAGACGGGTGAAGACCGGATTTCACTTCGCATCCAGCTTTAAGGGCTGGTTTTGCGAAACGGGTCTGGTTCGGACCTCGACACGCCGTGGGCCCTTGGGCTCCCGGAGGGCAGGCTTTGAATTGTCGTCTTGCCCGGCGTGTCCGATGGGTTTTTGACCCGGAGGTTCAGGTTTGGGCGGGACGATGGGTGCAACCCGGCGGTCCCGCTTCTCGCGATGACCGCCAACCGGAGAGAGCTTGCTGTGGAACGAGCGGCAAAAAAAGAAGCGGTCGAACAGCTCAACGAGGTCTTCAAGACCACGAGCGTCGCGATCGTTGCTCAATATTCCGGCCTCACCGTCGCCCAGATGCAGAAGCTGCGCCAGCAGATGAAGCAGGCGGGTGCCGCGGTGAAGGTCTCGAAGAACCGTCTCGCCAAAATTGCTCTTGAAGGCACTGACGTCGTTGCCATCGGCCCCATGCTGAAGGGGCCGACCGTGATCGCGACTTCGAACGATCCGGTAGCGGCGCCAAAGGTCGCCATCGAATTCGCCAAGGCGAACGAAAAGTTCGTCATCGTCGGCGGATCGATGGGGAAGACCGTCCTGAATGTCGATGGCGTGAAGGCGCTTGCCTCGCTGCCGTCGCTTGACGAACTGCGCGGCAAGATCGTCGGCCTCATCGTGGCCCCGGCGACCAAGCTGGCCCAGCTCGCCAACGCGCCCGCGGGCAAGCTCGCGCGCGTCATCCAGGCTCATGCCTCAAAGGGCGAAGCGGCCTGACGCCCTTCGCAAAACTCAAACCCGAACCAGACTTACAGTTAAGGAAACTGAACAATGGCTGACCTGCAGAAGATCGTTGACGACCTCTCGAGCCTGACCGTGCTCGAAGCTGCCGAACTCGCGAAGCTCCTCGAAGAGAAGTGGGGCGTTTCGGCTGCCGCGGCTGTCGCCGTGGCCGGCCCGGCCGCTGGCGGCGGCGGTGCTGCCGCTCCGGCGGAAGAGAAGACTGAGTTCACGGTCGTTCTCGCCAGCGCCGGCGACAAGAAGATCGAGGTCATCAAGGAAGTCCGCGCCATCACCGGTCTCGGCCTGAAGGAAGCAAAGGACCTCGTCGAGGGTGCTCCGAAGCCGCTGAAGGAAGGCGTGAACAAGGACGAAGCCGACAAGATCAAGGCCCAGCTCGAGAAGGCTGGCGCCAAGGTCGAGCTCAAGTAAGCACTGCTTACTGGCGGGATCCCGGGCGGGCAACGGCTCTGCCCGGGATCCTGGTCCCCCTTCGAGAGGGTGGACCGGAATGCAAAAGGCGTGCGACGGAACGATCCGACGCAGGCCAAACACGAAAAAGTGTGGGGATTTGAGGGTTTGACCCTCGAATCTGCACTATTGTCGCCCCATATCGGGTCGGCAGCACGAAAGCGCGGTGGGCAGGGATGCCGGATTTCCCTGTAAGCCGTTGGGAGAGCAGGCTATTTCGGGCTTTTGCAGTCCGTGAAGATGATCGTTGTGACGGGCGGGCGCGCATCTGCGCCCCGCGCGTCGTTTTGCGTTTTGAAGGTCTGAAGAACAGATTCAGGACATCGGCGCCTGAAACTGCGTCTCCGGCCCCCCAAGACGGGTTCGAAAATTCAACCCGGAAAGCGGTGGCAGCCGCGGTCCGGACGGTGCGCCCAGGGCGGGCGACGAAAATGAGAGGCCACGATGGCGCAGCAGACATTCACCGGTCGCAAACGCGTTCGCAAGTTCTTCGGACACATCAAGGAAGTCGCCGAGATGCCGAACCTCATCGAGGTTCAGAAGGCGTCCTATGACCAGTTCCTGATGGTGGACGAACCCCAGGGCGGACGTCTCGACGAGGGTCTGCAGGCGGTGTTCCGCTCGGTGTTTCCGATCTCCGACTTCTCCGGCACCTCGATGCTGGAATTCGTCCGCTACGAGTTCGAGCAGCCGAAATACGACGTCGACGAGTGCCGCCAGCGCGGCATGACCTTCGCTGCGCCCCTCAAGGTGACGCTGCGCCTCATCGTGTTCGATATCGACGAGGAAACCGGCGCGAAGTCGGTGAAGGACATCAAGGAGCAGGACGTCTACATGGGCGACATCCCGCTCATGACGATGAACGGCACCTTCATCGTCAACGGCACCGAGCGCGTCATCGTCTCGCAGATGCACCGTTCGCCCGGCGTGTTCTTCGACCACGACAAGGGCAAGACCCATTCCTCGGGCAAGCTGCTGTTCGCCGCCCGCGTCATCCCCTATCGCGGTTCCTGGCTCGACATCGAGTTCGACGCCAAGGACATCGTCTATGCGCGTATCGACCGTCGCCGCAAGATTCCGGTGACGTCGCTGATGTTCGCCCTCGGCCTCGACGGCGAGGCGATCCTGTCCACGTTCTACAAGAAGATTCTCTACAAGCGGACCAAGGAAGGCTGGCGCGTTCCGTTCGACGCCAACCGCTTCCGCGGCTACTCCACGGTCAACGACCTGATCGATGCCGACACCGGCAAGGTCGTGCTCGAGGCCGGCAAGAAGCTCACCGTCCGCGCCGCCCGCCAGCTCCAGGAGAAGGGGCTGAAGGCGCTGCGCATGGCCGACGAGGAACTGGTCGGCAACTACGTCGCCGAGGATCTCGTCAACCCCAAGACCGGTGAGATCCACGCCGAGGCCGGTGAGGAGATCACCGACAAGCTGATGAAGGCGCTCAACGAGCAGGGCTACAAAGAACTGCCGCTGCTCGACATCGACCACGTCAATGTCGGCCCCTACATCCGCAACACGCTCTCGGCCGACAAGAACATGACGCGCGAGGACGCGCTGTTCGACATCTACCGCGTGATGCGTCCGGGCGAGCCGCCAACGCTGGAATCGGCGCAGGCCATGTTCCAGTCGCTGTTCTTCGACGCCGAGCGCTACGACCTCTCCGCGGTCGGCCGCGTCAAGATGAACATGCGCCTCGACCTCGATGCGCCCGACACCCAGCGCACGCTGCGCAAGGAGGACATCCTCTCCGTCATCAAGACGCTGGTGGATCTGCGCGACGGCAAGGGCGAGATCGACGACATCGACCATCTCGGCAACCGCCGCGTGCGTTCGGTCGGCGAGCTCATGGAGAACCAGTACCGCATCGGCCTGTTGCGCATGGAGCGCGCGATCAAGGAGCGCATGTCCTCGGTCGACATCGACACGGTCATGCCGCAGGACCTGATCAACGCCAAGCCGGCCGCCGCCGCGGTGCGCGAGTTCTTCGGCTCCTCGCAGCTCTCGCAGTTCATGGACCAGACCAACCCGCTCAGCGAGATCACCCACAAGCGCCGCCTCTCGGCGCTCGGACCGGGCGGTCTCACCCGCGAGCGCGCTGGCTTCGAGGTGCGCGACGTGCACCCGACGCATTACGGCCGCATCTGCCCGATCGAGACGCCGGAAGGTCCGAACATCGGCCTGATCAACTCGCTCGCGACCTTCGCGCGCGTGAACAAGTACGGCTTCGTCGAGACGCCGTATCGCAAGGTCAAGGATGGCCGTGTCACCGACGAGGTCGTGTACCTGTCGGCGATGGAGGAAGGGCGCTATTCCGTGGCCCAGGCCAACGTGCCGGTCGACGCCAAGGGCCGCTTCACCGAAGACCTCGTGGTCTGCCGTTCGAGCGGCACCCGCGACGTCGTGCCGATGACGCCCGACAAGGTCGACTACATGGACGTGTCGCCGAAGCAGCTCGTTTCGGTCGCCGCGGCGCTGATCCCGTTCCTCGAGAACGACGACGCCAACCGCGCGCTGATGGGCTCGAACATGCAGCGCCAGGCGGTGCCGCTGGTTCGCGCCGAGGCGCCGTTCGTCGGCACCGGCATGGAGGGCGTGGTTGCCCGTGACTCGGGCGCTGCGATCGCGGCGCGCCGTTCGGGCGTGATCGACCAGATCGATGCGACCCGCGTCGTCATCCGCGCCACGGAAGATCTCGATCCGACCAAGTCGGGCGTCGATATCTACCGCCTCATGAAGTACCAGCGCTCGAACCAGTCGACCTGCATCAACCAGCGTCCGCTGGTGAAGGTCGGCGACGTCGTCAGGAAGGGCGACATCATCGCCGACGGTCCTTCGACCGATCTCGGCGAGCTCGCGCTCGGCCGCAACGTGCTGGTCGCGTTCATGCCGTGGAACGGCTACAACTTCGAAGACTCGATCCTGCTCTCCGAGCGGATCGTGAAGGAGGACGTCTTCACCTCGATCCACATCGAGGAGTTCGAGGTGATGGCCCGCGACACCAAGCTCGGACCTGAGGAAATCACCCGCGACATTCCGAACGTCTCGGAAGAAGCGCTGAAGAACCTCGACGAAGCCGGTATCGTCTACATCGGCGCGGAAGTGCGCGCCGGCGACATCCTGGTCGGCAAGATCACGCCGAAGGGCGAAAGCCCGATGACGCCGGAAGAGAAGCTGCTGCGCGCCATCTTCGGCGAGAAGGCCTCCGACGTCCGCGACACCTCGCTGCGCGTTCCCCCGGGCGTGCAGGGCACCATCGTCGAAGTGCGCGTGTTCAACCGCCACGGCGTCGACAAGGACGAGCGTGCGCTGGCGATCGAGCGGGAGGAGATCGAGCGCCTCGCCAAGGACCGCGACGACGAGCAGGCGATCCTGGACCGCAACGTCTACAACCGTCTTGCCGAGCTGCTCGAGGGGCGGCAGGGCATTGCAGGTCCCAAGGGCTTCAAGAAGGACACCAAGATCACCCGTGCGGTGCTCGAGGAGTATCCGAAGTCGCAATGGTGGCTGTTCGCTTCGCCCAACGACAAGCTGATGGCCGAGATCGAGGCCATGCGGAAGCAGTACGACGAGTCGAAGAAGGGACTGGAACAGCGCTTCCTCGACAAGGTCGAGAAGCTTCAGCGCGGTGACGAATTGCCGCCCGGCGTGATGAAGATGGTCAAGGTCTTCGTCGCGGTGAAGCGCAAGATCCAGCCCGGCGACAAGATGGCCGGCCGCCACGGCAACAAGGGCGTGGTGTCGAAGATCGTGCCGATCGAGGACATGCCGTTCCTCGAAGACGGCACGCATGCCGACATCGTGCTCAATCCGCTCGGCGTGCCTTCGCGCATGAACGTCGGACAGATCCTCGAGACCCATCTCGGCTGGGCCTGCGCCGGCCTCGGCAAGCGTATCGGCCAGACCGTCGATGCGTACCTGTCGAAGCAGGACATCAAGCCGCTGAAGGAGACCTTGAAGAAGGTCTACGGCGAGGACGAGACGATCAAGTCGCTCAACGACAACGAGCTGCTCGAGCTCGGCCATAACCTCAGCCGCGGCGTGCCGATCGCAACCCCGGTGTTCGACGGCGCCAAGGAAGCCGATATCGAGGAGATGCTGAAGCTCGCCGGTCTCGACGCTTCGGGTCAGTCGACCGTCTATGACGGCCGCACCGGCGATCCGTTCGATCGCAAGGTGACGGTGGGCTACATCTACATGCTCAAGCTGCACCATCTGGTCGACGACAAGATCCATGCGCGTTCGATCGGTCCGTACTCGCTCGTCACCCAGCAGCCGCTGGGCGGCAAGGCGCAGTTCGGCGGCCAGCGCTTCGGCGAAATGGAGGTGTGGGCGCTCGAGGCTTACGGCGCGGCGTACACGCTCCAGGAGATGCTGACGGTGAAGTCGGACGACGTCGCCGGCCGTACCAAGGTGTACGAGGCGATCGTGCGCGGCGACGACACGTTCGAGGCCGGTATTCCGGAATCGTTCAACGTGCTGGTCAAGGAAATGCGCTCGCTCGGCCTCAACGTCGACCTGCACAACTCCAAGATGGGACCGGCGCCGACGTCGGAAGCGGCCGAGTAATTCGACCTGTCATGCCTGGCCTTCGCGGCCGGGCATCGGCGCCCCGCCCGAGGCCTTGAGGGCAGGGCGCCATGCAGAAGTGATTTTCGAATTTGCGGCCGGAGGCGACCGGCACGCGAGGAGAAGACGATGAACCAAGAAATTATGAATCTCTTCAACCCGACGACGCCGGCTCAGGTCTTCGACCAGATCCGGATCTCGATCGCGTCTCCAGAGAAGATTCTGTCCTGGTCCTACGGCGAGATCAAGAAGCCGGAGACCATCAACTATCGTACCTTCAAGCCCGAGCGCGACGGCCTGTTCTGCGCCCGCATCTTCGGGCCGATCAAGGACTACGAGTGCTTGTGCGGCAAGTACAAGCGCATGAAGTACAAGGGCATCATCTGCGAGAAGTGCTCGGTCGAGGTCACGCTGTCGCGCGTCCGGCGCGAGCGCATGGGTCATATCGAACTCGCAGCCCCCGTCGCGCACATCTGGTTCCTGAAGTCGCTGCCCTCGCGCATCGGCCTCCTGCTCGACATGACGCTGAAGGATCTCGAGCGGATCCTCTACTTCGAATATTACGTCGTGCTCGAGCCGGGCCTCACCGCGCTGAAGGACCGTCAGCTGCTGTCGGAAGACGAGTATCTGAAGGCGCAGGACGAGTACGGCCAGGACAGCTTCACCGCCATGATCGGCGCCGAGGCGATCCGCGAGCTGCTCAAGGGCATGGACCTCGAGAAGCTCGAGGCCTCGCTGCGTGCCGAGATGCAGGAGACCGACTCCGACATCAAGCACAAGAAGCTCGCCAAGCGTCTGAAGATCGTGGAAGCGTTCCGCCATTCCGGCAACAAGCCGGAATGGATGATCATGACCGTGATCCCGGTGATTCCGCCGGACCTGCGTCCGCTGGTGCCGCTGGACGGCGGCCGTTTCGCGACCTCTGATCTCAACGACCTCTATCGCCGCGTCATCAACCGCAACAACCGCTTGAAGCGGCTGATGGAGCTGCGCGCGCCCGACATCATCATCCGCAACGAGAAGCGCATGCTTCAGGAAGCGGTCGATGCGCTGTTCGACAACGGCCGCCGCGGCCGCGTCATCACCGGCGCCAACAAGCGTCCGCTGAAGTCGCTCGCCGACATGCTCAAGGGCAAGCAGGGCCGCTTCCGCCAGAACCTGCTCGGCAAGCGCGTCGACTATTCGGGCCGTTCGGTGATCGTGGTCGGTCCCGAGCTGCGCCTGCATCAGTGCGGCCTGCCGAAGAAGATGGCGCTCGAGCTGTTCAAGCCGTTCATCTATTCGCGGCTCGACGCCAAGGGCCTGTCCACCACCGTGAAGCAGGCCAAGAAGCTGGTCGAGAAGGAACGGCCCGAGGTCTGGGACATCCTGGACGAGGTGATCCGCGAGCATCCGGTGCTGCTCAACCGCGCACCGACGCTGCACCGCCTCGGCATTCAGGCGTTCGAGCCCGTGCTGATCGAGGGCAAGGCGATCCAGCTTCACCCGCTGGTCTGCTCCGCGTTCAACGCCGATTTCGACGGCGACCAGATGGCCGTGCACGTTCCGCTGTCGCTCGAAGCGCAGCTGGAAGCGCGCGTCCTGATGATGTCGACCAACAACATCCTGCATCCGGCGAACGGCCAGCCGATCATCGTGCCGTCGCAGGACATCGTGCTCGGTCTGTACTACGTCTCGATCATGCGTGAAGGCCTGCCCGGCGAGGGCAAGGTGTTCGGCGACATGGCCGAGCTCGAGCACGCGCTGCACGCGAAGGTCATCCACCTCCACACCAAGATCAAGTATCGGTGGGAAGGCATGGACGAGACCGGCAAGGTCTCCAAGCGCTGGATCGAAACCACCGCCGGCCGCGTCATGCTCGGCAATCTGCTGCCGAAGAACCCGCGCATCTCCTACGAGATCATCAACAAGCTGATGACCAAGCGCGAGATCTCCGGCGTCATCGACCAGGTCTACCGCCACTGCGGCCAGAAGGAGACGGTGATCTTCTGCGATCGCATCATGGCGCTCGGCTTCTACAACGCGTTCAAGGCCGGCATCTCGTTCGGCAAGGACGACATGGTCGTGCCGCACGGCAAGTGGAAGATCGTCGACACCACCCGTACGCTGGCGAAGGATTTCGAGCAGCAGTACAACGACGGCCTGATCACCCACGGCGAGAAGTACAACAAGGTGGTCGACGCCTGGTCGAAGGCGACGGAAGAAATCGCCAAGGCGATGATGAAGGAGATCTCCGCCACCAAGAAGACGGCGAGCGGGGCCGATGCCGACATCAACTCGATCTACATGATGGCTCACTCCGGTGCCCGCGGTTCGCCGGCCCAGATGCGCCAGCTCGCCGGCATGCGCGGCCTGATGGCCAAGCCGTCGGGCGAGATCATCGAGACGCCGATCATCTCGAACTTCAAGGAAGGCCTCTCGGTGCTTGAGTACTTCAACTCGACCCACGGCGCCCGCAAGGGCCTCGCGGACACCGCGTTGAAGACCGCGAACTCCGGCTACCTGACCCGTCGTCTCGTCGACGTGGCGCAGGACTGCATCATCACGCAGAGCGACTGCGGCACCAAGCTCGGCATCAAGATGCGCGCCATCGTCGACGCCGGTACCGTGGTCGCCTCGCTCGGCTCGCGCATCCTCGGACGCACGGCCTGCGAAGACGTGCGTGACAGCTCGGGCCAGGTGATCGTCAAGCGCGATACGCTGATGGAAGAGAGCCACGTGGATGCCATCCATCAGGCCGGCATCCAGGAGGTGAAGATCCGCTCGGCGCTGACCTGCGAGCTCGTCAACGGCATCTGCGGCAAGTGCTACGGCCGCGACCTCGCCCGCGGCACGCCGGTCAACCATGGCGAAGCGGTTGGCGTCATCGCGGCGCAGTCGATCGGCGAGCCGGGCACCCAGCTCACCATGCGCACCTTCCACATTGGCGGTGCGGCGCAGCTCAACGAGCAGTCCTTCGTCGAAGCCAACTTCGACGGCAAGATCGTGATCAGGAACAAGGCCATCGCCCGCAACAGCGAAGGTCACCTTATCGCGATGGTGCGCAACATGGTTGTCGCGATCGTCGATGCCGACGGCACCGAGCGTGCGACGCACCGTATCCAGTACGGTTCGCGTCTGCACGTCGACGAGGGCGACATGGTCAAGCGCGGCCAGCGCATCGTCGAATGGGATCCCTACACCCGTCCGCTGCTCACCGAGGTCGAAGGAACCATCGGCTTCGAGGATCTGGTCGAGGGGCAGTCGATCTCGGAAACGCTCGACGAGGCCACCGGTATCGCCAAGCGCGTGGTCATCGACTGGCGTTCGACGCGCGGCGGCTCGGACCTGCGTCCGGCCATCGTGGTGAAGGGCAAGGACGGCAAGGTGCTCAAGCTCGCCCGTGGCGGCGATGCCCGCTACATGCTGTCGGTCGACGCCATTCTCTCGGTCGACATCGGAGCCAAGGTCCAGCCGGGCGACATCCTCGCCCGTGTCTCGACCGAAAGCGCCAAGACGCGTGACATCACCGGCGGTCTGCCGCGGGTGGCGGAACTGTTCGAGGCTCGGCGCCCGAAGGATGCGGCGATCATCGCCGAAATCGCGGGCACCATCCGGTTCGGGCGCGACTACAAGAACAAGCGTCGCATCTCGATCGAGCCGATGGACAAGACCGACGAGCCGCGCGAGTACCTGATCCCGAAGGGCAAGCACATCCACCTTCAGGACGGCGACGTCGTCGAAAAGGGCGACTTCATCGTGGAAGGCAACCCGGCGCCGCACGACATCCTCGCGGTCAAGGGCATCGAGGAGCTCGCTGCCTATCTGGTCAACGAGATCCAGGAGGTCTACCGGCTGCAGGGCGTGCTCATCAACGACAAGCACATCGAGGTGATTGTCCGTCAGATGCTCCAGAAGGTGGAAATCACCGACCAGGGCGACACGGACATGATCTCCGGCGAGCAGGTCGACAAGATCGAGTTCGACGCGCTGAACGTGAAGGCCAAGGAAGAGGGCAAGAAGCCCGCCACGGGAACGCCGGTTCTGCTCGGCATCACCAAGGCGAGCCTCCAGACCCGCTCCTTCTTCTCGGCGGCATCGTTCCAGGAGACCACCCGCGTCCTCACCGAGGCGGCGGTCAACGGCAAGATCGATCCGCTCGAAGGCCTCAAGGAGAACGTCATCGTCGGCCGGCTGATCCCGGCGGGCACCGGCGCCTCCATGGCCAAGATCCGCGAAGTCGCCATGAAGCGCGACAAGCTGATCCTGGACGAGCGGGAGAAGCAGGCCGCCGTCGTGTCGCCGGCGCCGGAAGCCGAGCTTCCTGCGCTGCCGCCCGCGGAATGATCGTTCATCCGTAGGAATACCGAGGACAATGAAAAGGCCGGCTTTTGCCGGCCTTTTTGCTGCTTTGTTGCGATGCGGGATCAACCTTTGTTCATCTTTCCTTCAGCCGCAAAAGCGCTTGTGCTATGGCGCCTTAGACCGGTGGTCCCGCCAAGGGGGCAGGGCCGGAAGACCACGGAACTCTCATGCTTGATCTCGCAATCGTAGGCGGCGGCCCCGGCGGGCTGATGAGCGCCTGGTACCTGAAGCGCAAGCTCGGCGACCTCTGCCGCGTCACCATCTACGAGGCCTCCGACAGGCTCGGCGGCAAGATCGTCACCCGCAAGTTCGATTCGGCGCCCGCGATGTACGAGGCCGGCGTTGCCGAGATCTACGACTACTCCATGACAGGCCCGGACCCGCTGCGCGAGCTGATCCAGCATTTCGGCCTTCAGACCATTCCGATGGATGCCGAACAGGTGCAGTTCGGCGGTGAGCTGCTCAACGACGTTCCCGGCATGCGCCGCAAATACGGCGCCAGGACTGCCGCCGCGATCGAAGCCTTCCGCAAGCGCTGCGCCGAGGTGATGTCGCCGGTGGAATATTACGAGGGCGTCGGCGCGCACGACAACGAACATCCCTGGGCCTACAAGACCGCCGAGCAGGTGCTCGACGAGGAGGTCGAGGACGTCACCGCAAAGCGCTTCTTCAAGGTGATGGCGCGTTCCGACATCGCGACCGAGAGCCACAACACCAACGGGCTCAACGCGCTCAAGAACTATCTGATGGACGTCGACGGCTATATCGGCCTCTATTCCATCCAGAACGGCAACGAGCAGCTGATCGAATGCCTGCAGTCGGAGGTCAATGCCGACATCCAGCTCAATCACCGCGTGCTCACCGTCGGCAAGGCGCCGACCGGCCGGTATCAGCTCAAGATGATGAACGGCAAGGGGCCGGAGACCCGTGACTTCGATCTCGTGCTGGTCTGCCTGCCGCATTCCTGGCTCGCCACTCTCGGCTGGGAGGGCGAGCAGCTGCGCAGGTCGATGGTCAAGCACGTGGCCTATTTCGACCGGCCCGCGCACTATCTGCGCGTCTCGATCCTGTTCGACGAGCCGTTCTGGGGCGACAAGATTCCGGGCGCCTGGTTCATGTCGGAAGCCTTCGGCGGCTGCTGCGTCTACAACGAGGGCGCACGTCACGACGTCGGCAAGCATGGTGTTCTGAACTGGCTCATTCCCGGCTCTGACGCGCTGGCTTTTGCCAATCTGTCGGACCAGGAGCTGATCGAGACCGCCCTGAAATCGCTGCCGGCTTCTCTCGGCGATGCGCGTCTGCATTTCATGGAAGGCAAGATCCACCGCTGGCTGTCCTCGGTGAACGCGCTGCCTGGTGGTTTGCCCGCGCGCGACGTCATGACCAATCACCGGCCCGAGCCGAAGGAGCACCCCGGCATCGTGGTGGTCGGCGACTATCTGTTCGATTCGACGCTGAACGGCCTGCTGGATTCCTCGGACGCGGCGACCGACATCATCCTGACCGAGATGATGCGCCTGCGCCGCCAGCGCGCGCAGGACGACAAGCCGCTCTCGGACAAGATCGATCGCAAATATTTCGAGAATTATCGCGGTCTCGGCCCCTATCATCAGGCGTGGCGGCACTTCACCGATCCCGACTACCTGACGAAGCTGATCGGCATCGTCTGGGGCAGGGCGGCGGACGCCAAGCTGCTGGTCGCGGGCTCCGCCAGCGGCGAACTGGTCGGCGCCCTGCGCGATCGCGGCATCGATGCATGGGGAATCGAGAACAACCGCGCGATCCACGCCAGGACGCCGAAATCGCTGAAGAAGTACAACAAGCTCGGCACGATCACCGACATGCCGTTCAAGGACGGCACGTTCGACTTCGTGTTCGAGACCAGCCTCTGCCACGTTTCCCCCAAGCAAGTGGTCCGCGCGATCCGCGAGCTCAACCGCGTGGTCAGGACCGGCCTCGTGTTCGGCTCCATCACCTCGGACATGGCGCCGGCATTGATTGACCGCTACGACCTCTTGCGCGGAGTCAAGAAGCTCGGCACCTGGTGGGAATGGTCCGAGCTCTTCTTCGGCAACGGCTTCGACCTATCGATGCACCGCAAGGATTGCACCGATGCGCTGTGGGAGGCGACGCTCGCCGCCAACAAGGGGCCGGGGCAGTGGTACGCCGACGCGGACAGCTTGCGCTATTCCTTCTTCGACAAGGTCGAGGACGAGGACTAGCCCGGGGGACGCCAACCGAATTCGCCAATTGTTTTGCCGAATTCATCTTGATCGCATAGAATCGGTGCAATAGCGGTTGCCGCTATTTCCTGCGTTCTCTGCGGTCATGCCGGCCGTCAGCATCGGTTGGTTTCATGGCATCCAAGCCTTTCTTGCCTGGCGACAAGCCTCTATCTCCCGATCAACAGAAGCTCGCCGCGGAGGAGGCGGCCGGGCTCGATGGCAAGCTCGCCGACGCTGCCAAGCCGGATCTCAAGGACGACGAGGACGCCGAAGACGAGGGGGATGACGAGCTGGAGCTCGACGAGGACGATGAGGACGAGGACCTCGTCGTCTTTACCGCGCGCGAAGCCGCCGGGGCCCTTGCGACCATTGTCGGGTTCGTCAAGCCCTATCTCTCCAACTACAAGCGGATGCTGTCATTCGTGGCATTCGGCGTCGTGGTCGAGACGTTGTTCAACGTCATCATGCCGCTCAGCCTCAAGTTCCTGATCGACGATGCGCTCGGCGAGGAGGATTTTCAGGCGCTCTACAAGATCCTCGGCGTGCTCGCCGTCGCCGGCATTTTCACCTCGATCGTTGCAGTCTGGTACGAACGCTGGGACGCGCGACTTGCCGCTTGCATCATCTCCGATGTCCGCACACGCCTGTTCGAGCACGTCCAGGACCTGCCCGCCGCCTATTTCGGCCGCACCAGGCGCGGCGAGATCCTGTCGCGCTTCTCGGTCGATCTCTCGGCCTTCGAAGGCTCGGTCAAGACGTTCGCCAACAGTGCCGCGCTGCCGTTCCTGGAGCTGATCGCCGGCATCATCCTGATGCTGTTCCTCAACTGGCAGCTCGCCGTCGTCGCGCTGCTGGTGTTCCCGATCACGCTGATCGGCCCGCGGATCCTGACGCCGAAGGCGGTGCAGGCCAATTACGAACAGAAGCTCAATGAATCGGCGTTGCTGGGCCAAGTCCAGGAGAACGTGGCCGCCCAGGCGGTCATCAAGGCGTTCAGCCTGCAACGCAAGATGTTCGGCTTCTTCCGGTTGCGCAACGACGAGACCCGCAACAAGATGGCCTCGGCCACATTCCTCTCGACCATGGTGGAGCGGACAGTCACCATCTCGGTGCTCCTCCTGCACCTTGTGGTGCTCGCGATCGGCGCGTATCTGGCGACCAAGGGCCATATCACCATCGGCACCTTCGTCACTTTCGAGAGCGCGTTCTGGGAGGTCTCCTACAACATCGCCCATGTGATGCATTTCATCCCGGTGTCGATCTCCTCGGCCGCCGCGATCCGCCACATTCAGGAATTGCTCGACGAGCCGACCCGCAGCGCCGATCGCCCGGGCGCACCCGATCTGCCGCGCATCACCCACGACATTACATTCGATCACGTCACCTTCCAGTACGAGGGTGGTCAGACGCCGGTGCTGGACAATCTCAGCCTCAAGCTCGACGCCGGCAAGCGCATCGCGATCGTCGGTCCGAGCGGCTCCGGCAAGAGCACGCTGCTCAATCTGATCCTGCGGCTCTACGTGCCCGACGAAGGCCGCGTCACCATCGACGGCGTCGACGTCCGCAAGGTGACGCTGGACTCGCTGCGCCGGAGCATGGCGGTGGTGTTCCAGGAGAACATGCTGTTCAACATGTCGATCCGCGAGAACATCCGGCTCGGCAAGGAGGGCGCAACCGACGAGGAGGTGGAGGAGGCGGCCAAGAAGGCCGAGATCCACCGCTACATCATGAGCCTGCCGCAGCGCTACGACACGCCGGTCGGCGAGCGCGGCGACACGCTGTCGGGCGGCCAACGCCAGCGCATTGCGATCGCGCGCGCGATCATACGCAACCCTTCCGTGCTGCTGCTGGACGAAGCAACTTCGGCGCTGGACCAGACCACCGAGGCCGCAATCAACCGCACGCTGCTCAGGGTCGCCAAGGGTCGCACCATGATCTGGTCGACCCACCGCCTGACCTCGGTGGTCGAGATGGACGAGATCATCGTGATTTCAGGGGGCAGGGCGATCGAGCGCGGTTCCCATGCCGAGTTGCTCGCCAAGAATGGCACCTATCGCAAGCTGTGGAACGACCAGATCCACCAGCCCCATGGCGCGGCAGCTCATGCCGACGCCGACCGCGACGATGACGACGAGGACGAAGACCTCGATGACGATGAGGACGACGAGGAGGAGTAACCGCGGGCGGTGAGCTTCGAGCGGCCGCGTCTGATCGTCTCGTCTCACGGCAACGCGCGGTTCAGCGTCGACTCGTCGATTCTCTGATGCAAGGCGTTCGGCCGCCGCGCGCCGCGTTTTTTCGCACGCATGGTTTGGGGCAAGAGCCATTCGCGGATCGACCAGTCCGGGCTGAAGCCCCGTCACACCGGGCATCGCGGCGGGCCGGGAAAAGCTGGTAGACCGGCCACCAGCCAGCAAACCGAGCGCAGGCAGGTGAAAAGCCCCTCAGCTTGGTAATAAAACTACATTAGACCCGGGTATAATTGTTTCAGATCTGGCAGGTCAGTCGCCTCGCTCCTATATCAGGCAGGCGCGGGGAGGCGGCGAAGAGGCGATTTTTTGCAGGCGCATGAAGCGCTTTGTGACTGTCGTTTCACCTTGACTTGACCGATTCCCACTTATAGAAAGCGCCTCACTTAACGACAGGCGGTGAGCATCGCCAGCGTCGGAACGGGCCACCCGTTGATCCCCAAAGACTAGATCTGCCAGGGGTCGCAAAGACGGGCACCAACCTCGACGAATGCCGCTCAAACGCTGTCGATCATAGCTAGGCAATGCCAGTGCGACTTTAGTTCTCTCGAGCACGTTCTCTTGAGATCGAATTCGGATGCATGACCTCAGTGCGCGGGCCGCGGCGTTACGCTGAACGGCTTCGAGACTGCGGTCCTCTGTGGCGTCGAAGCGCTTTCCGCTCGTTGATGGAGCGGTTGGCGCAATTTCGCTTTGCGCGGGTCTTTCGCGCCAGGCGGCCCGTTCGGGCGGGTAGCTCGAGCAGAATTTGCGGACCCGGTGACGGGCCGCGGCAAGACAGCGGACCCGAGAGGGGCCGCGGCAGAAAAAGGGTGAAGGCCAGTATGCCGACGATCAACCAGCTGATCGCTCAACCGCGGGAAGTGCAGAAGTCGCGCAAGAAGGTGCCGGCGCTGCAGCAGTCGCCGCAGAAGCGTGGTGTTTGCACGCGCGTCTACACCACGACCCCGAAGAAGCCGAACTCGGCGCTTCGTAAGGTTGCCAAGGTGCGCCTGACCAACGGCTTCGAGGTGATCGGCTACATCCCCGGCGAGGGCCATAACCTCCAGGAGCACTCGGTGGTCATGATCCGCGGCGGCCGCGTTAAGGACTTGCCGGGCGTGCGCTATCACATCCTCCGCGGCGTTCTGGACACCCAGGGCGTCAAGAACCGTAAGCAGCGTCGTTCGAAGTACGGCGCCAAGCGTCCGAAGTAAGCGGGAACCAAGCCTATGTCTCGTCGCCACTCTGCGGAAAAGCGCGAAGTTCTTCCGGATCCGAAGTTCGGGAACATCATCGTCACGAAGTTCATGAACTCGGTGATGTACGCCGGCAAGAAGTCGGTTGCGGAAGGCATCGTCTATGGTGCGTTCGGCATCATCGAATCCAAGACCAAGCAGAACCCGCTCGGCGTGTTCGAGCAGGCGCTCGAGAACGTCATGCCGACCATCGAGGTCCGCTCCCGCCGCGTCGGCGGCGCGACCTACCAGGTTCCGGTCGAGGTCCGCTCGACCCGCCGGCAGGCGCTCGGCATTCGCTGGCTGATCGCGGCTGCGCGCGAGCGCAACGAGAAGACCATGACCGAGCGGCTCTCGGCGGAGCTCTTGGACGCATCGAACAACCGGGGGAACGCCGTCAAGAAGCGCGAAGACGTGCACCGCATGGCGGAAGCCAACCGCGCCTTCTCGCACTACCGCTGGTAACGGCGACACACTCGGACTCGCAAGGAACGACCCATGCCCCGCCAACATGCCATCGAGGACTACCGTAACTTCGGTATCATGGCGCATATCGACGCCGGCAAGACCACGACGACCGAGCGCATCCTCTATTACACCGGCAAGAGCCACAAGATCGGCGAAGTGCACGAAGGTGCCGCGACGATGGACTGGATGGAGCAGGAGCAGGAGCGTGGCATCACGATCACCTCGGCTGCGACCACCGCGTTCTGGAACGGCAAGCGCCTGAACATCATCGACACGCCCGGTCACGTCGACTTCACCATCGAAGTCGAGCGTTCGCTCCGCGTGCTCGACGGCGCCGTCTGCGTGCTCGACTCCAACCAGGGCGTCGAGCCCCAGACCGAGACCGTCTGGCGCCAGGGCGACAAGTACAAGGTTCCGCGCATCGTCTTCGCCAACAAGATGGACAAGATCGGTGCCGACTTCTTCAAGTGTCTGGCGGACATTGTCGACCGTCTGGGCGCCAAGCCCGTCGCGATCCAGCTTCCGATCGGTGCCGAGAACAACTTCAAGGGTCTCGTCGACCTCGTGAAGATGAAGGGCGTCGTCTGGAACGATGAATCGCTCGGCGCCAAGTTCGATTATGTCGATATTCCGGAAGACCTTGCCGACCAGGCCAAGGAATACCGCGAGAAGATGGTGGAAGCCGCCGTCGAGCTCGACGACGATGCCATGGCCGCCTATCTCGATGGCAAGGAGCCGGACGAGGCGACCCTGAAGCGCCTGATCCGCAAGGCGGTGCTGACCGGCGCGTTTTATCCCGTGCTGTGCGGCTCGGCCTTCAAGAACAAGGGCGTGCAGCCGCTGCTCGACGCCGTGGTCGACTATCTGCCGTCGCCGCTCGACGTGCCCGCGATCAAGGGCACCGACGACAAGGGCAACGAGGTCGTGCGCAAGGCGGACGACAAGGAGCCGCTGGCGCTGCTCGCGTTCAAGATCATGGACGACCCGTTCGTCGGCACCATCACCTTCTGCCGCATCTATTCCGGCATCCTGCAGAGCGGCACCGGCGTCGTGAACTCGACCCGCGAGAAGAAGGAGCGGATCGGGCGCATGCTGTTGATGCATGCGAACAACCGCGAGGACATCAAGGAAGCCTATGCCGGCGACATCGTCGCGCTGGCCGGTCTGAAGGAAGCGCGCACCGGTGACACGCTGTGCGATCCCGACAAGCAGGTGATCCTGGAGAAGATGGAGTTCCCCGAGCCGGTCATCGAGATCGCGATCGAGCCGAAGTCCAAGGCCGACCAGGAGAAGCTGGGCGTGGCGCTGGCCAAGCTCGCCGCGGAGGATCCGTCCTTCCGCGTGTCGACCGACCACGAGTCCGGCCAGACCATCCTCAAGGGCATGGGCGAACTCCACCTCGACATCAAGGTCGACATCCTCAAGCGCACCTACAAGGTCGACGCCAACATCGGCGCGCCGCAGGTGGCGTTCCGTGAGCGCATCACCAAGCGGGTGGAGCACAGCTATACCCACAAGAAGCAGACCGGCGGTACCGGCCAGTTCGCGGCCGTGTCGTTCATCGTCGAGCCGAACGAAGCCGGCAAGGGCTTCGAGTTCGAATCGAAGATCGTCGGTGGCGCGGTGCCGAAGGAATACATCCCGGGCGTCGAGAAGGGCCTGGAGAGCGTGCTGTCGTCCGGCGTGGTCGCGGGCTTCCCCGTGGTCGACGTCAAGGTGCAGCTCGTCGACGGCAAGTATCACGACGTCGACTCGTCGGCGCTCGCCTTCGAAATCGCCTCGCGCGCCTGCTTCCGCGAAGCGCTGCAGATGGGCAAGTCGGTCCTGCTCGAGCCGATCATGAAGGTCGAGGTGGTGACCCCGGAAGACTACACCGGCTCGGTCATCGGCGACCTGAATTCCCGGCGCGGTCAGATCCAGGGGCAGGACATGCGCGGCAACGCCAACGTCATCAACGCGATGGTGCCGCTCATGAACATGTTCGGTTACGTGAACAATCTGCGCTCGATGAGCCAGGGTCGCGCGACCTTCACCATGCAGTTCGATCACTACGCAGAAGCGCCGGCCAACGTGTCGGCAGAAGTCCAGAAGAAGTTTGCCTGATTGTCGTCGGTTGAAAGCTGACGATTGAACGGAGAGTCAAATGGCCAAAGCAAAGTTTGAACGTACCAAGCCGCACTGCAACATCGGCACCATCGGTCACGTCGACCATGGCAAGACGTCGCTGACCGCGGCGATCACCAAGGTTCTCGCCGAAGCCGGCGGTGCGACGTTCACCGCGTACGACCAGATCGACAAGGCGCCGGAAGAGAAGGCCCGCGGCATCACCATCTCGACCGCGCACGTCGAGTACGAGACGCCGAACCGCCACTACGCCCACGTCGACTGCCCCGGCCACGCCGACTACGTCAAGAACATGATCACCGGCGCTGCCCAGATGGACGGCGCGATCCTGGTCGTGTCGGCCGCTGACGGCCCGATGCCGCAGACCCGCGAGCACATCCTGCTCGCCCGCCAGGTCGGCGTGCCCGCGCTCGTCGTGTTCCTCAACAAGTGCGACATGGTCGACGATCCGGAGCTGCTCGAACTCGTCGAGCTCGAAGTCCGCGAGCTGCTCTCCAAGTACGAATTCCCCGGTGACAAGATCCCGATTATCAAGGGTTCGGCGCTCGCCGCTCTCGAAGACTCCGACAAGAAGCTCGGCCACGACGCCATCCTCGAGCTGATGAAGAACGTCGACGAGTACATCCCGCAGCCGGAGCGTCCGATCGACCAGCCGTTCCTGATGCCGGTTGAAGACGTGTTCTCGATCTCGGGCCGCGGCACCGTCGTGACCGGCCGTGTCGAGCGCGGCGTCGTCAAGGTCGGCGAGGAAATCGAGATCGTCGGTCTCCGCGCCACCCAGAAGACCACCGTCACCGGCGTCGAAATGTTCCGCAAGCTGCTCGATCAGGGCCAGGCCGGCGACAACATCGGCGCGCTGCTCCGCGGCACCAAGCGCGAAGACGTCGAGCGCGGCCAGGTTCTGGCCAAGCCGGGTTCGGTCAAGCCGCACACCAAGTTCAAGGCCGAGGCCTACATCCTCACCAAGGAAGAGGGCGGTCGCCACACCCCGTTCTTCACCAACTACCGTCCGCAGTTCTACTTCCGCACCACCGACGTGACCGGTGTCGTGCACCTGCCGGAAGGCACCGAGATGGTGATGCCGGGCGACAACATCGCGATGGAAGTGCACCTGATCGTGCCGATCGCGATGGAAGAGAAGCTCCGCTTCGCGATCCGCGAAGGCGGCCGCACTGTCGGCGCCGGCGTCGTCGCCTCGATCATCGAGTAACAACGCGAATAGGGAATGGCGAGTGGCGAATAGTTTCTATTCGCTATTCGCTACTCGCCACTCACTAAGAAAGATTCGGCAATGAACGGCCAAAACATTCGTATCCGTCTCAAGGCGTTCGACCATCGTATCCTCGATACGTCGACCCGTGAGATCGTGAACACGGCGAAGCGCACCGGCGCGCAGGTCCGCGGACCCATTCCGCTGCCCACCCGCATCGAGAAGTTCACCGTCAACCGTTCGCCCCACGTCGACAAGAAGAGCCGCGAACAGTTCGAGATGCGCACTCACAAGCGCCTGCTCGACATCGTCGATCCGACCCCGCAAACCGTCGATGCTTTGATGAAGCTCGACCTGGCCGCCGGTGTCGACGTCGAGATCAAGCTCTAAGATTTTGGATCCCGTTCGCCAAAAGCGGACAAAGAGAACAGGAAGCAAGCCGATGCGCTCCGGAGTGATCGCACAAAAGGTCGGGATGACGCGGGTCTTCACGGAGGCCGGCGAACATATCCCCGTGACCGTGCTGAAGCTCGGCAATTGCCAGGTCGTAGGCCACCGCACCGAAGAGAAGAACGGTTACGTCGCGCTCCAGCTCGGTTCGGGCAGCCGCAAGACCGTCTACATGCCGAAGGCCGAGCGCGGCCAGTTCGCGGTCGCCAAGGTCGAGCCGAAGCGCCGGGTCGAGGAATTCCGCGTGACCGCGGACGCCATGATCCCGGTCGGCGCCGAGATCCAGGCCGACCACTTCGTCGTCGGCCAGTTCGTCGACGTCACCGGCACCTCGGTCGGTAAGGGCTTCGCCGGCGGCATGAAGCGCTGGAACTTCGGCGGTCTGCGCGCCACGCACGGTGTGTCGATCTCGCACCGCTCGATCGGTTCGACCGGTGGCCGTCAGGACCCCGGCAAGACCTGGAAGAACAAGAAGATGCCCGGCCACATGGGCGTCGACCGCATCACCACGCTCAACCTTCGCGTCGTCCAGACCGATGTCGAGCGCGGCCTGATCCTCGTCGAAGGCGCCGTTCCCGGCTCCAAGGGCGGCTGGATCCGCGTGCGCGACGCCGTCAAGAAGCCGCTGCCGAAGGAAGCCCCGAAGCCCGGCAAGTTCAAGGTTGCTGGCGACGCGGAAGCCGCTCCGGCTGCGCAGGAGGCGTGAGATGGAATTGAAGGTCACCACCCTCGAAGGTAAGGAAGCCGGCTCCGTCCAGCTGTCCGACGCCATTTTCGGCCTCGAGCCGCGCGAGGACATCATCGCGCGCTGCGTGCAGTGGCAGCTCAACAAGCGCCAGGCCGGCACGCACAAGGCCAAGGGCCGCGCCGAGATTTGGCGCACCGGCAAGAAGATGTACAAGCAGAAGGGCACCGGCGGTGCTCGTCACGGCTCGGCCCGCGTGCCGCAGTTCCGCGGCGGCGGTCGTGCCTTCGGTCCGGTGGTGCGTTCGCACGCCACCGACCTGCCGAAGAAGGTCCGTGCGCTCGCTCTGAAGCATGCGCTCTCGGCCAAGGCCAAGGACGGCGATCTCGTCGTGATCGAGAAGGCCGCGCTGGAAGCCGCCAAGACCAAGGCGCTGCTCGGCCACTTCTCGGGCCTCGGCCTCACCAACGCGCTGATCATCGACGGTGCCGAGCTCAACAACGGCTTCGCCGCTGCGGCTCGCAACATCCCGAACATGGACGTGCTGCCGATCCAGGGCATCAACGTCTATGACATCCTGCGCCGTCAGAAGCTCGTTCTGACCAAGGCCGCCATCGATGCGCTGGAGGCGCGCTTCAAATGAGCAAGAACATCGAGCCTCGCCACTACGACGTGATCCTGTCGCCGGTCGTGACCGAAAAGGCGACGATCGCCTCGGAGCACAACAAGGTGCTGTTCAAGGTGGCCGCCAAGGCGACCAAGCCGCAAATCAAGGAAGCGATCGAGAAGCTGTTCGACGTCAAGGTCAAGAGCGTCAACACGCTGGTCCGCAAGGGCAAGGTCAAGGCCTTCCGCGGCACCATCGGCTCGCAGTCGAACAGCAAACGCGCGATCGTGACCCTCGAAGAGGGTCACCGGATCGACGTCACCACCGGTCTGTAAGGTCGTACGACGATGGCACTGAAGACATTCAATCCCACGACGCCGGGCCAGCGCCAGCTGGTCATGGTCGATCGTTCGGCCCTCTACAAGGGCAAGCCGGTCAAGGCGCTCACCGAAGGCAAGAAGTCCTCGGGCGGCCGCAACAACACCGGCCGCATCACCGTGCGCTTCCGCGGCGGTGGTCACAAGCAGACGCTGCGTACCGTCGACTTCAAGCGTGAGAAGATCGACGTGCCCGCGACCGTCGAGCGTCTCGAGTATGATCCCAATCGCACCGGTTTCATCGCCCTGATCAAGTATCAGGACGGCGAGCAGGCCTACATCCTGGCGCCGCAGCGCCTGGCGGTGGGTGACACGATCATCGCCGGCAATTACGTCGACGTGAAGCCGGGCAACGTCATGCCGCTCGGCAACATGCCGGTCGGCACGATCATCCACAACATCGAGGTCAAGATCGGCAAGGGCGGCCAGCTGGCGCGTTCCGCCGGCACCTACGCCCAGCTCGTCGGCCGTGACCAGGATTACGTCATCATCCGCCTGAACTCGGGCGAGCAGCGCCTCGTGCACGGTCGTTGCCGCGGCACGATCGGCGCGGTGTCGAACCCGGATCACATGAACACCTCGATCGGCAAGGCCGGTCGCAAGCGTTGGATGGGCCGCAGGCCGCACAACCGCGGTGTCGCGATGAACCCGATCGACCATCCGCACGGCGGTGGTGAAGGTCGTACCTCGGGCGGCCGCCACCCGGTCACCCCGTGGGGCAAGCCGACCAAGGGCAAGAAGACCCGCACCAACAAGTCGACCAACAAATTCATTCTCCTAAGCCGCCACAAGCGGAAGAAGTAAGGAACGCCGGACATGGTTCGTTCAGTCTGGAAAGGCCCGTTCGTCGAGGGTTCTCTGCTCAAGAAGGCAGATGCCGCGCGCGCGTCCGGCCGTCACGACGTCATCAAGATCTGGAGCCGTCGCTCGACGATCCTGCCGCAATTCGTCGGCCTGACCTTCGGCGTCTACAACGGTCAGAAGCACGTGCCGGTGGCCGTGAACGAGGAAATGGTCGGTCACAAGTTCGGCGAGTTCTCGCCGACCCGGACCTTCCATGGCCACTCCGGCGACAAGAAAGCCAAGAAGGCTTGAGGATTAAACGATGAGCAAACCTAAGCGCGAACGGAGCCTCGCCGACAACGAGGCCAAGGCGGTCGCCCGGATGCTGCGGGTGAGCCCGCAGAAGCTCAACCTGGTCGCCCAGCTCATTCGCGGCCGGAAGGCGTCTGCCGCGCTCGCCGACCTGCAGTTTTCGCGCAAGCGGATCGCGGTCGACGTGAAGAAGTGCCTGGAATCGGCGATCGCCAACGCCGAGAACAACCACGACCTCGACGTCGACGATCTCGTCGTGGCGCAGGCCTTCGTCGGCAATGGCCTCGTGATGAAGCGCTTCGCCGCCCGCGGCCGCGGCCGCTCGGGCCGTGTCTACAAACCGTTTTCGCAGCTGACGATCATCGTTCGTCAGGTCGAAGCTGAAGCCGCCGCTTAAGGGCGCAGGAGAACACGATGGGTCAAAAGATCAATCCGATCGGTCTGCGTCTCGGCATCAACCGGACCTGGGATTCCCGCTGGTTCGCCGGCAAGCAGGAATACGGCAAGCTGCTGCACGAGGACGTCAAGATCCGCGAGATCCTGCACAAGGAGCTCAAGCAGGCGGCCGTCGCCCGCATCGTGATCGAGCGTCCGCACAAGAAGTGCCGCGTCACCATCCACTCGGCCCGTCCGGGCGTGGTGATCGGCAAGAAGGGCGCCGACATCGACAAGCTGCGCAAGAGGGTCGCGGACATCACCTCGTCCGACGTCGTCATCAACATCGTCGAGATCCGCAAGCCGGAGCTCGATGCGACGCTGGTGGCCGAATCGATCGCGCAGCAGCTCGAGCGCCGCGTGGCGTTCCGCCGTGCCATGAAGCGCGCCGTGCAGTCGGCAATGCGTCTCGGCGCGGAGGGCATCCGCATCAACTGCTCGGGACGTCTGGGCGGTGCGGAAATCGCGCGCATGGAGTGGTACCGCGAAGGCCGCGTGCCGCTGCACACGCTGCGTGCCGACATCGACTACGGCGTTGCGACCGCGTTCACGACCTTCGGCACCTGCGGCGTCAAGGTCTGGATCTTCAAGGGCGAGATCCTCGAGCACGATCCGATGGCCCAGGACAAGAGAATGGCCGAAGGCGAGACCGGCGGCAGTGGCGATCGCGGTGGCCGTCAGCGCCGCGAGACGGCCGCTGCCTAAGGCCAGACAGGAATTTGAGGGCTTAAAGCCATGATGCAACCTAAGAAAACGAAGTTCCGGAAGGCGCATAAGGGCCGCATCCACGGCGTTGCGTCTTCGGGCGCGACGTTGGCGTTCGGCCAGTTCGGCCTGAAGGCGACCGAGCCTGAGCGCGTCACCGCGCGCCAGATCGAAGCCGCCCGCCGCGCGCTGACCCGCCACATGAAGCGCGCCGGCCGCGTCTGGATCCGCGTGTTCCCCGACGTTCCGGTGTCGAAGAAGCCGGCCGAAGTCCGCATGGGCTCCGGCAAGGGTTCGCCGGAATTGTGGGTCGCGCGCGTCAAGCCGGGCCGGGTGCTGTTCGAGATCGACGGCGTCAATACCCAGACGGCGCGTGAGGCGCTGACCCTGGCGGCCGCCAAGCTGCCGATCAAGACGCGCTTCGTCGAGCGCATTGCGGAGTAATGGCCATGGCACAGATGAAGATCGAAGACATCCGCGCGATGAGCCCCGACCAGCAGGATGAGGCCATCCTGAACCTGAAGAAGGAGCGCTTCAACCTGCGCTTCCAGCGCGCCACCGGGCAGCTCGAGAACACCTCGCGCCTGCGCGAGGCCCGCCGCGACATCGCCCGGATCAAGACCATCGCCGCGCAGACGCGCGCGAAGAAGAAGTAAGAGGCTTACGAAGATGCCGAAACGTACTTTGCAGGGCGTGGTCGTCAGCGACAAGCAAGCCAAGACCATCGTGGTGCGCGTCGACCGCCGCTTCACGCACCCGATCTACAAGAAGACGATCCGCCGTTCGAAGAACTACCACGCGCACGACGAGAGCAACCAGTTCAAGCCGGGCGACATGGTGTGGATCGAGGAAACGAAGCCGATTTCGAAGTTGAAGCGCTGGGTCGTGATCCGGGGCGAACACAAGAAAAGCGCCTGATCTGTTGGCTTTAGCCGACTGACTTCAGGGAAATGTTGAGCGCCGGCTGGGCTGGCGCAAAGAGAAAGAGGACGAGGTGCATCAATGATTCAGATGCAGACCAACCTCGACGTGGCCGACAATTCTGGCGCACGCCGTGTCATGTGTATCAAGGTGCTCGGAGGCTCCAAGCGCCGCTACGCCACGATCGGCGACATCATCGTCGTGTCGATCAAGGAAGCCATTCCGCGTGGCAAGGTGAAGAAGGGCGACGTGATGAAGGCCGTCGTGGTGCGCGTCCGCAAGGACATCCGCCGCGCCGACGGCTCGGTCATCCGTTTCGACCGCAACGCCGCCGTGCTGATCAACAACCAGTCCGAGCCGGTCGGCACCCGTATCTTCGGGCCCGTGCCGCGCGAGCTGCGCGCCAAGAACCACATGAAGATCATCTCGCTCGCGCCGGAGGTGCTGTGATGGCTGCGAAGATCCGCAAGGGCGACAAGGTCGTCGTGCTGACCGGCCGCGACAAGGGCCGCACCGGCGAAGTGTTCGAGGTTCGCCCCGACGCCGGCACCGCGCTGGTGCGCGGCATCAACATGGTCAAGCGTCACCAGAAGCAGACGCAGGCCCAGGAGGGCGGCATCATCTCGAAAGAGGCGCCGATCCAACTGTCCAACATCGCGTATGTCGGCAAGGACGGAAAGCCGACCCGCGTCGGATTCAAGATTCTGGCGGACGGCAAGAAGGTCCGCATCGCCAAGAGCTCGGGAGCTGAGATCGATGGCTGAGGCCGCTTACACGCCGCGCCTGCGCGCGGAATATGACGCGAAGATCCGCACGGCTCTGACCGAGAAGTTCGGTTACGAGAATGTCATGCAGGTTCCGCGCCTGGACAAGGTCGTGCTGAACATGGGCGTTGGCGATTCCGTCAACGACCGCAAGAAGGCCGAGACCGCCGCTGCCGAATTGACCCAGATCGCCGGCCAGAAGGCGATCGTCACCTATTCGCGCATTGCGATCGCGACCTTCAAACTGCGTGAGAACCAGCCGATCGGCTGCAAGGTCACGCTGCGCAAGGCCCGCATGTACGAGTTCATCGATCGCCTGGTGAACGTCGCGCTGCCGCGCGTGCGCGACTTCCGCGGCCTGAACCCGAAGAGCTTCGACGGCCGCGGCAACTACTCGCTCGGCATCAAGGAGCACATCATTTTCCCCGAGATCGACTTCGACAAGGTCACGGAAGCCCGCGGTATGGACATCACCGTCTGCACCACGGCCAAGACCGACGAAGAGGCGAGGGCCTTGTTGACCGCTTTCAATTTCCCGTTCCGGCAGTGAGACGCTGACTTAGAGCCTCTCAAACGCGGATACCCAGGAGCCAAGCATGGCAAAGAAGAGTTCAGTCGAGAAGAACAACCGGCGCAAGCGGATGGTGAAGAACGCCGCCGCCAAGCGCGAGCGGTTGAAGGCGATCATCGCCGACAAGACGCTGCCGATGGAGGAGCGGTTCGCCGCGACCCTGAAGCTGGCGGAAATGCCGCGCAACTCGTCGGCGACCCGCATCCGCCTGCGTTGCGAGTTGTCGGGCCGTCCGCGCTCGAACTATCGCAAGAACAAGCTGTCCCGTATCGCGCTGCGCGAACTTGGCTCCAAGGGCATGGTCCCGGGCCTCGTGAAGTCCAGCTGGTAAGGAGGGTCGTTTAGATGTCTACGCACGATCCAATCAGCGATCTGATCACCCGTATCCGCAACGCGCAGATGCGTTCGAAGACCAAGGTTTCCACGCCTGGCTCGAAGATGCGCGAGAACGTGCTCGAGGTTCTGAAGGCCGAAGGCTACATCCGCGGTTACGCCACGCTCGAGCACTCCTCGGGCCGCAGCGAGATCGAGATCGAGCTGAAGTATTTCGACGGCGAGCCCGTCATTCGCGAGATTGAGCGCGTTTCCAAGCCCGGGCGCAGAGTCTACGCCTCGGTGAAGAACCTGCCGCGGGTGAACAACGGTCTCGGCATTTCGGTGTTGTCGACGCCGAAGGGGATCATGGCCGACCACAGCGCGCGCGACGCGAATGTGGGCGGTGAAGTCCTCTTCACGGTGTTCTGAGAAGGATTTTTCATCCATGTCACGAGTTGGCAAAAGGCCTGTGGCGGTTCCGTCGGGTGTGACCGCGACCGTCGATGGGCAGACCGTCAAGATGAAGGGGCCGAAGGGCCAGCTTCAGTTCGTCGTCCACGACGACGTCGAGGTGAAGCTCGAGAACGGCCAGGTCAAGGTCAAGCCGCGGACCGAGACCAACCGCGCGCGGGCCCTCTACGGCACCGCTCGCGCCCAGGTTGCGAATCTGGTCGAAGGCGTCACCAAAGGTTTCGAGAAGAAGCTCGAGATCACCGGCGTCGGCTATCGCGCCGCGATGCAGGGCAAGAACCTGCAGCTCGCGCTCGGCTACAGCCATGACGTGATCTACCCGATCCCCGAGGGGATCACGATCACCGTGCCGAAGCCGACCGAGATCACGGTGGCGGGCAGCGACGTCCAGCGCGTCGGCCAGGTCGCCGCCGAGATCCGCTCCTATCGTCCGCCGGAGCCCTACAAGGGCAAGGGCGTGAAGTATGTGGGCGAATTCATCTTCCGCAAGGAAGGCAAGAAGAAGTAACGGAGCCGGTCATGTCGAAAGCCAAGGTTACGAATGCCCGGCGCAAGCGGAGTGTGCGGCTGAAGCTGCGCCGTTCCGCCGGCGGCCGTCCGCGCCTGTCGGTGTTCCGCTCGTCCAAGCACATCTACGCCCAGGTCATCGACGACCTGAAGGGCGAGACGCTGGCCTCTGCTTCGTCGCTCGAGAAGTCGATGCGCGACGGCGGCAAGACCGGCGCCGACATCGATGCGGCGAAGGCGGTCGGCAAGCTGCTGGCCGAGCGCGCTGCAGAGAAGGGTGTCAAGGAAGTCGTGTTCGATCGCGGCAGCTATCTCTATCACGGGCGCGTCAAGGCTCTTGCCGATGCAGCGCGTGAGAGTGGGCTGAGCTTCTAACAGAATTTGAGGATTGAGGCGTAAGTCTCTGAAGGATTAGAAAAATGGCAGAACGCGAACAACGTGGTGGACGCGATCAACGCGGCGGCGGACGTGAACGCAGGGAGCGCGAGGAGCGCGACAGCGAGTTCGTCGACAAGCTCGTCCACATCAACCGCGTGGCCAAGGTCGTCAAGGGCGGCAAGCGCTTCGGTTTCGCAGCGCTGGTCGTGATCGGCGACCAGAAGGGCCGCGCCGGCTTCGGTCACGGCAAGGCGCGCGAAGTGCCTGAGGCGATCCGCAAGGCGACCGAGTCCGCCAAGCGCAACCTGACGCGGGTGTCGCTGCGCGAGGGCCGCACGCTCCATCACGACATCGCCGGCCGTCATGGCGCGGGCCGTGTCTATCTGCGTGCAGCTCCGGCCGGTACCGGCATCATCGCCGGTGGCCCGATGCGCGCCGTGTTCGAGACGCTCGGCGTCCAGGACGTGGTGGCGAAGTCGATCGGCTCGTCGAACCCGTACAACATGGTGCGCGCGACCTTCGACGCGCTCAAGCACCAGGATTCGCCGCGTTCGGTCGCAGCCCGCCGCAACATCAAGGTGTCCACCCTCCAGTCCCGTCGTATCGGCGGCGATGCCGAGGCGGCCGCCGACTAACGGAAGCTTTTCGGAGTAGACTCCCATGGCCAAGGCCGCAAAGACGATCAAGGTCGAGCAGACCGGCAGCGCGATCCGCCGCCACCACTCGCAGCGTTCGACCCTGATCGGGCTCAAGCTCAACAAGATCGGCCGCACCAGCGAACTGCCGGATACCCCGGCGGTCCGCGGCATGATCGAGAAGGTTCACCATCTCGTCCGCATCATCGACGAGAAGTAAGCAAAGGCGCACGGTCCCGGAGAGCGGGAAGCGGTTTTCGGTGAAGATCGTGCGCAAGACACAAGGAGAAGGGCGATGAAGCTCAGCGATATCGCCGACAACGCCGGCTCGCGCAAGAAGCGTATGCGCGTCGGCCGCGGCATCGGTTCCGGCAAGGGCAAGCAGTCCGGCCGCGGCGGCAAGGGCCAGACCGCGCGTTCGGGCGTGCGCATCAAGGGTTTCGAAGGCGGCCAGATGCCGATGCATCGCCGTCTGCCCAAGCGCGGCTTCAACAACATCTTCCGCGTCGAGTTCGCCGAGATCAATCTCGACCGGCTCCAGGAAGCGGTCGACGCCAAGAAGATCGACGCCGGCAGCGTCGTCAACGTCGAGGCCCTGGTGAAAGGCGGCGTGCTGCGCCGCGCCAAGGGCGGCCTGCGGCTGCTCGGCCGAGGCGAGCTCAAGTCCAAGCTCAACATCGAAGTGCACGGCGCCAGCAAGACCGCGATCGCCGCGGTCGAGAAGGCCGGCGGTTCGGTGAAGATCCTCGCCCAGCCCAAGGAAGAAGGCGAGGCGGCGTAACAACTGCGTCATTGGCCCGCGGCGCGCGGGCCTTTACGCATGCGGGACGTGGACTTATCGAAGCCGAGCCCCAGATAATGTCCGGCGTCCGCTAATTCAGCCCGGCCGCGGGCATCAACGGCGCAATAGGCGGCGGGAGAAAGTCCAAGATGGTCTCTGCAGCGGAACAACTGGCAGCCAATCTCAATTTCGGCGCGTTTGCCAAGGCCGACGAACTGAAGAAGCGCATCTGGTTCACCCTGGGTGCGCTGCTCGTTTATCGGCTCGGGACCTACATTCCGCTGCCCGGCATCGACCCGAGCGCCTGGGAACAGGTGTTCCGCTCGCAGGCCGGCGGCATCCTCGGCATGTTCAACATGTTCGCCGGCGGCGGCATCAACCGCATGGCGATCTTCGCGCTGAACATCATGCCGTATATCTCGGCCTCCATCATCATCCAGCTGTTGACCACGGTGTCGCCGCAGCTCGAAGCGCTGAAAAAGGAAGGCGAAGCCGGCCGCAAGACGCTGAATCAGTATACCCGCTATCTCACGGTGATCCTGGCCGCGTTCCAGTCCTACGGCATCGCGGTAGGACTTCAGGGCGCCGGCAATGTCGTCAGCGAACCTGGACTGTTTTTCCTGCTCTCGACCTCTATCACGCTGACCGGCGGCACCATGTTCCTGATGTGGCTCGGCGAGCAGATCACCTCGCGCGGCATCGGCAACGGCATTTCGCTGATCATTCTGGCCGGCATCGTCGCCGAGTTGCCCGCGGCACTCGCCGGCATGCTCGAGCTCGGCCGTCAGGGCGCGATGTCGACCGGCCTGATCCTGGTCGTCATCATCATGGCCGTCGTCGTGATCGCCTTCATCGTCTTCATGGAGCGCGCCCAGCGCCGCCTCTTGATCCAGTATCCGAAGCGCCAGGTCGGCAACAAGATGTTCGAGGGCCAGTCCTCGCATCTGCCGCTCAAGCTCAACACCTCCGGCGTGATCCCGCCGATCTTCGCATCCTCGCTGCTCCTCTTGCCGACGACGGTTGCGAACTTCAACACGGGCAGCGGGCCGGAATGGTTCCAGTGGATCACGACACAGCTCGGCCATGGCCGTCCGCTGTTCCTGATCATGTATCTGGCGCTGATCGTGTTCTTCGCCTTCTTCTACACCGCGATCGTGTTCAACCCGACCGAGACCGCGGACAATCTGAAGAAGCACGGCGGTTTCATTCCCGGCATTCGCCCGGGCGAACGCACCGCGGAATACATCGACTATGTGCTGTCGCGCATCACCGTGCTGGGTGCGATTTATCTCGCCATCGTCTGCTTGATCCCGGAAATCCTGATCTCCTACGCTTCGGTGCCGTTCTATTTCGGCGGCACCTCGCTGCTGATCGTCGTCAGCGTCACCATGGACACGGTGGCGCAGGTCCAGGGCTATCTGCTGGCGCACCAGTATGAAGGTCTGATCCGCAAGTCCAAGCTGCGGGGCCGCCGTAGATGAGCAGGGAGCTCGCGCGCCGAATCGCTTTCACGATCGGCGCGCTGCTCCTTTTCAGGCTCGGCACGCAGATCCCGATTGCGGGACTGAATCTCTCCGACGTCTCGCCGGCGCTGGATCTCGTCTCCCGGCTTTCGATCTTTGCGCTCGGCCTCATTCCCTATCTGACTGCGGCAATCTTGATCCGGCTGCTGTCCATGGTCTGGCGCGGCCTGAGTTCGCTCGAACGATCCGGCGAGGGCGGACGGCGTAAGATCGCACGTGCCACGCTCGGGCTCACACTCGGAATTGCGGCCTTTCAGGCCTACGGCATCGCCTCGGCACTGACGTCGATCTCGGGCCTCGTCAAAAATCCCGACGGCTGGTTCGTGACGACGGCTACGGCCTCGATGGTCGGCGGCGTCGTCGTGCTGGTGTGGCTCAGCGAACAGATGACCCGCTACGGCATCGGCAATGGCTTGGCGCTGATCTTGAGTGCCGGCTTCATCGTCGCCGTTCCGCAAAACATTGCCGGTATCGCGGATCTCGTGAGGAGCGGGACGATCTCGGGCAATCTTGTGCTCGGCCATGTCGTGTTTTGGATCGCGATCGTCGTCGTGATCGTGCTTGTCGAAGGTGCGCGGCGAAATATCCGGGTCCAGTTCGCAGCACAAAGCGTCGGTACGCGGCAACTGCCTGTGCGCGATGCAGTACTGCCGATCAAGCTCAACAGCGCCGGGTTCGTGATTCCCGTCACCGTGGCGCCGTGGATATTCTATCTGCCGCTTGCCTTTGCGGGCTTCATCCTGGGAGGCGATCATCCCCTGGTTGCCGCAACCTACCGGCATCTCCAGCTGGGGCAGCCGGCGCACCTCATTCTCGTGTCGATCGCCGTGTTCGTGCTCGCCTTCGTCTACACTGCTTATGTGATTGATCCCGAATACACCGCCAAATCCCTGACCCGCCATGAGGGCGCAATTCCCGGTGTCGCTCCCGGCGAGGCCACCGCGGACTATCTCGATCGCGTCGTGTCATTGACGACAGTCGTCGGAGCCGTCTACCTGACGGCGTTGCAGTTGATTCCGGAGGTGTTCGAGCTTTACGGGATCGGGCTGCCTTATAGTATGGTCGTCAATGGTGGTGCAGTGCTGGTTGTGGTTTGCACCGTTCTTGATATCAAAACGCAGGTGCGCGAGGTGTCGCTCACCAATCCGGGGGGCGTACGCCGATGAGAATTATACTTCTGGGACCGCCGGGGTCGGGCAAGGGGACCCAGGCCCAGCTCCTGGTGCAGCGCTATGGCATCGTCCAGCTCTCGACTGGCGAGATGCTGCGTGCCGCGGTTGCGGCCGGCACCCCGGTCGGGTTGAAGGCCAAGGAGATCATGGCGAGCGGCGGCCTCGTGCCCGATGACGTCGTGGTGGGAATCATTTCCGACCGCATCGAGCAGCCGGACGCCAAGAGCGGTTTCATCCTCGACGGTTTCCCCCGCACCGTGCCGCAGGCCGAGGCGCTGGACGAGCTGCTCAAGCGCAAGCACCTCAAGCTGGACGCCGTGATCGAGCTCCGGGTCAATGAGAGTGCGCTTCTGAGCCGCGTCGAGACCCGCGTCGCCCAAATGCGGGAGCGCGGCGAGGAGGTCCGGCTCGACGATACCCCGGAGGTCCTGACCAAGCGGCTGGCCAGCTATCGCAGCCAGACGGAACCGCTGATTCACTACTATTCCGAGCGGCGGAAGCTCTCGACCATCGACGGCATGATGACCATAGACGAGGTCACCCGCGCCATCCATCGCCAGCTGCTGGCTCTGGGGGCGGTCGAGCCCAAGACGCATGCCCGGAGCGCCGCCAAGGCGGCGCCGGCTAAAAAGGCCCAGGCGGGGAAGAAGGCGGCGGCAAGGCCGGCAAAAACGGCCAAAAAGGGCGTCAAATCGGCTAAAAAGGCCGCCAAATCGGCGGTGAAAGGCCCAAAGAAGGCGGCCAAGAAAGCCTCCAAGAAAGCCACCACGAAAACCGTCAAGAAAGCAGCCAAGAAGTCGGTCAAAAAGGGTGCCAAAAAGGCCGCAAAAAAGGTCACGAAAAAGCGAGCCAAGCGCTAGCAGCGGTTGACGAAAGCCCCCGGAATCCCCTAATAAGCCCCGCATCCAAGTCGGATAGTTTCAGACGATGCCGGGCCCCAGGAAGACCGGGGGTGGGCGTCGTGTTCGCGTTTGTGAACACCTGCCCGAGAAAGCAAGCACTTAAAGCCCGAGCCCTGACGAGGGATCGGCAACAGGAGAGAAGGCCGTGGCCCGTATTGCCGGCGTGAACATTCCCACCAACAAGCGCGTACTGATCGCGCTCCAGTACATCCATGGCATCGGCCAGAAGATCGCTGGTGAGATCCTCGAGAAGGTGAAGATCCCCGTGGATCGTCGCGTCAATCAGCTCAGCGACGCCGAAGTGCTCCAGATCCGCGAAGTGATCGACCGCGACTATCTCGTCGAGGGCGACCTGCGTCGCGAGGTCGGCATCAACATCAAGCGTCTGATGGACCTCGGCTGCTATCGCGGCCTGCGTCATCGTCGCGGTCTACCGGTGCGCGGTCAGCGGACCCACACCAATGCGCGCACGCGCAAGGGCCCGGCCAAGGCCATCGCCGGCAAGAAGAAGTAAACTGGCGAATTGGACGTGGCGAGTGGCGAGTAGGGGGCTTCCCTATTCGCCACTCGCTACTCGCTATTCGCTTCCATAGGTGTAGCCGCTGGCATTACGGCGGCGTTTGAGATCTTCAGGAAAGGGACTCAATGGGCAAGGAAGCCACCCGCGTTCGTCGTCGTGAGCGCAAGAACATCGCCTCCGGCGTCGCGCATGTGAACTCGTCGTTCAACAACACGACCATCACCATCACCGACGCGCAGGGCAATACGATCGCCTGGTCCTCGGCCGGCACGATGGGCTTCAAGGGCTCGCGCAAGTCGACCCCGTATGCCGCGCAGGTTGCCGCCGAGGACGTGTCCAAGAAGGCGCAGGAGCACGGCATGCGCACGCTGGAAGTCGAGGTCGCCGGTCCCGGTTCGGGCCGCGAATCGGCGCTCCGCGCGCTCCAGGCTGCCGGCTTCACCGTCACCTCGATCCGCGACGTGACCACGATCCCGCACAACGGCTGCCGTCCCCGCAAGCGTCGGCGCGTTTGATTTTGACGAGCTGCGGGCGCGTCGGCGCCCGCGGCGACTTTGCAAGAAGCCGCGGGAATGATCTGCGGCCTTTCTCCAACGCCAGTATTTGCACCGTCAAATTGACTGGCCTGTATGGGTGAAACAGTGACGATCCAGAAAAATTGGCAAGAACTGATTCGGCCGAACAAGCTCCAGGTCACGCCCGGCAGCGATTCCTCGCGTTTCGCGACCATCGTCGCCGAGCCGCTCGAGCGTGGCTTCGGCCAGACCCTCGGCAATGCGCTGCGCCGCATCCTGCTCTCCTCGCTCCAGGGCGCGGCGGTGCAGTCGGTGCACATCGACGGCGTGCTGCACGAGTTCTCCTCGATCGCGGGCGTCCGTGAGGACGTCACCGACATCGTGCTCAACATCAAGGACATCTCGATCAAGATGCAGGGCGAAGGCCCCAAGCGCATGGTCGTGAAGAAGCAGGGCCCGGGTGTCGTCACCGCCGGCGACATTCAGACCGTCGGCGATGTGGTCGTACTCAATCCCGATCTGCAGATCTGCACGCTCGACGAGGGCGCCGAGATCCGCATGGAGTTCACGGTCTCGACCGGCAAGGGCTACGTGCCCGCCGAGCGCAACCGTCCCGAGGATGCGCCGATCGGCCTGATCCCGGTCGACAGCCTGTACTCGCCGGTCCGCAAGGTCTCCTACAAGGTCGAGAACACCCGCGAGGGCCAGATCCTCGACTACGACAAGCTGACCATGACGATCGAGACCAACGGCGCGATCACGCCGGATGACTCGGTGGCCTACGCCGCCCGCATCCTGCAGGATCAGCTCAACGTGTTCGTCAACTTCGAAGAGCCGCGCAAGGAAGTCGCCCAGGAGATCATCCCGGACCTCGCCTTCAACCCAGCCTTCCTCAAGAAGGTGGACGAGCTCGAGCTGTCGGTGCGTTCGGCCAACTGCCTGAAGAACGACAACATCGTCTACATCGGCGACCTCGTGCAGAAGAGCGAGGCGGAAATGCTCCGCACCCCGAACTTCGGCCGCAAGTCGCTGAACGAGATCAAGGAAGTGCTGGCCCAGATGGGTCTGCACCTCGGCATGGAAGTGCCGGGCTGGCCGCCGGAGAACATCGACGAGCTCGCCAAGCGCTTCGAGGATCATTACTGAGCGAATGGCGAGTAGGGAGTGGCGAGTAGGGGAAGAAGATCTATTCGCTACTCACCATTCGCCACTCGCAGCCTAGGGCGAACGCAGGAAGCCCACCTGAAAACCAGTCGCTGAACCACCGCGACACAATCGAAGAAGGACTACACACATGCGTCACGGCAAGGTTCATCGGAAGCTCAACCGCACGGCCGAGCACCGCAAGGCGATGTTCGCCAACATGGCGGCCGCGCTGATCAAGCACGAGCAGATCGTCACCACGCTGCCCAAGGCCAAGGAGCTTCGCCCGATCGTCGAGAAGCTCGTCACCCTCGGCAAGAAGGGCGGCCTGTCGCTGCGCCGTCAGGCCATCTCCGAGCTGCGCGACGTCGACATGGTCAAGAAGCTCTTCGACACGCTGGCGACCCGCTACAAGGACCGCCAGGGCGGCTACACCCGCATCATCAAGGCCGGCTTCCGCTACGGCGACAACGCCGCGATGGCCGTGATCGAGTTCGTCGATCGCGACGTCGATGCCAAGGGCCAGGATTCCGGCCCGGTGCAGGAGAAGGAAGCCGAGGCGGCGTAAAGCCCGATCGGCATGACGTTTCAAGAGCGGCGCCTTTGGCGCCGCTTTTTTGTTGGAACGGTCGGGTGGACAAAGGCCCGCTCTTAGCGCGCCGTGCCCACCATTCACGCTCCTCACGCGTCGGTGAGCCCCGATTGCAGCTGAGGGAGCCGCTTCCGATATCTCCATCCGCATCCATGGAGATATCGCATGAAGATCGACCTTTCCGGAAAAACCGCTCTCGTGACCGGCTCGACCGCCGGTATCGGCCACGCCATCGCCAGGGGTCTCGCCGGCTCCGGCGCCAGCGTCGTGATCAACGGCCGCGGCCAGGACAAAGTCGATGCGGCGGTGCGCAGGCTGGAAGGGACGGGCGGGAAGGTCCGCGGCATCGCGGCCGACGTCTCGACCGCGGCTGGCTGCAAGGCACTCGTTGCGGCGCTGCCCGAGGTCGACATCCTCATCAACAATGCCGGCATCTTCGAGCCCAAGGATTTCTTCGACATCTCCGACGAGGACTGGAGCCGTTTCTTCGAGGTCAACGTGATGAGCGGCGTGCGGTTGTCGCGCGCCTACATGAAGGGCATGCTGAAGCGCAATTGGGGCCGCATCGTCTTCATCTCCTCGGAATCCGGGCTCAACATTCCCGTCGAGATGATCCATTACGGCATGACCAAGACGGCCCAGCTTTCGGTGGCGCGCGGCCTGGCGCAGCTCACCAGCGGCACCGGCGTCACCGTCAATTCCGTGCTGCCGGGCCCGACCATGTCGGAGGGCGTCGAGACGTTCGTCAAGGATCTCGCGAAGCAGAACGGCCAGTCCGTGGATGAAGCCGCCGCCAACTTCGTCAAGCAGCATCGCCCGAGCTCGCTGCTGCAGCGTTTCGCCAGCGTCGACGAGATCGCCAACATGGTGGTCTATGTCGCCTCGAAGGAGGCATCCGCCACCAACGGCGCAGCGCTGCGCGCAGAAGGTGGCATCGTCAACACGATCGCCTGAGGAGATGCGCATGGCGGCCTATGTGATCTCGGAGGTCGAGGTGCGCGATCCCGCCGCATTCGAGGCCTATCGCGCCCTGGCTGCCAAGACGATCGCGCAGTACGACGGGCGTTATCTCGTCCGCGGCGGCAAGGCCGAGCTTGCCGAAGGCAATTTGCCGCCGAAGGCCATTATCATCGTCGAGTTCGCGTCGATGGCGCGGCTGAAGGAATGGTACGCCTCGCGGGAATATGCCGAAGCGCTCAAGGTGCGGCAGACGGCGCTGGAGCGGCGGCTGTTGTTCGTTGAAGGGACGCCGGTGCCGTAGGGTGGGCAAAGCGAAGCGTGCACACCATTGTCGCGACTAGAGAGAGATGGTGGGCACTGCGCAAGTGCGCGTTGCCCACCCGACGAAAGCTACCATCCCTCCAGCACGATCTTGCCGCGCGACTTGCCGCTCTCCAACAGCGCGTGCGCGCGCTTCAGGTTGGCTGCGTTGATTGTGCCGAAGGTCTGGTCGAGCGTGGTGCGCAACACGCCCTTGTCGATGAGGTCGGCCACGTCATTGAGCAGATGATGCTGCGCGATCATGTCAGGCGTCTGGAACGAGGAGCGCGTGAACATCGATTCCCAATGCACCGAGATTGCCTTGCCCTTGAATGCGGCAATCGTGAACTCCGGGGGATCGTCGATCAGGCCGAACTTGCCCTGTGGTGCCATGAATTCCGCGATCGCCTTGTAGTGCTGGTCGGTAAAGGTGAGGCTGGCCACCAGCGCAACCGGCGGCAGCTTCAATTTCTCGATCTGCTCCTTCATCGGCTTGCCATGGTCGATCACCGCATGCGCGCCGAGATCGAGGCACCATTTCTGCGACTCCGGCCGTGTCGCGGTGGCGAGCACCGTCAGCCCGGTGAGGCGGCGGGCGAGCTGGATCAGGATCGAGCCGACGCCGCCGGCGCCGCCGGTGATCAACAGCGTGCGCGGATCGACGCTCTTGCCCGGCACCGCACCGAGCCGGTCGAACAGCAGCTCCCAGGCGGTGATCGAGGTGAGGGGAAGAGCGGCGGCTTGGGCGAACGACAGGCTCTTCGGTTTGGCGCCGACGATGCGCTCGTCGACCAGATGGAATTCGGCGTTGGTGCCCTGGCGCAGGATCGAGCCCGCGTAGAACACTTCGTCCCCTGGCTTGAACAGCGTGACCTCAGACCCGACCGCATCGACCACGCCGGCCGCGTCATAGCCGAGGATCTTGGTCTCGCCCTCGGGCGGGGCGGCGCGCTTGCGCACTTTGTAGTCGACCGGATTGGCCGAGATCGCTTTCACCGCGACGCGGATGTCGCGCCCTTTGGGGTCGGGTTTAGCGGTCTCGAAATCGAACAGTGATTCCGCGTCCTCGATCGGAAGCGATTTCTTGTAGCCGACGGCTTTCATGGCGTGTCTCCATCAGATGGCTTTGTTCGCCCGCTGCCTTAACTGTCGCTCTGGCTCCGATTTGGCAAGTACTGTAAATTTGGGGATATAGTCCCTGTTTGGATACTATTGGGAAAAAGCCGCATGAAACGCCGTAACTTCGCCCGCCGTCCAGGCTGCTCGGTCGAGGCGACGCTGGACCTGATCGACGGCAAGTGGAAGGGCGTGATCCTCTACCACCTGCAGAGCGGCACCCAGCGCTTCGGCGAATTGCGCCGCCGGATGCCTGGCATCACCCAGCGCATGCTGACGAAGCAGCTGCGCGCGCTGGAGGAAGACCGGCTCGTCATCCGCAAGGTCTATGCCGAGGTGCCGCCGCGGGTGGAGTATTGCCTGTCCGAACTGGGCGAGAGCCTGAGGCCCGTGATCGACATCCTGAAGGCCTGGGGCGAGAGCCACCAGGAGCGGTTGTCCTGCGCGCCGCCGCCCGTGGTCGTGAAGAAGAAGCGCGCGGCGTGATCGTTCGGGAGCGGACGCTGCCGCTCCCGAACGAGCGCGTTCAAAAGCGCGATCGCGCTTTAGGTTTTGTTTGAGCATGATCTTTTCGGAAAACCGCTTCACACTTTTCCGGATCATGCTCTAGAACGCGAACTGCGTGCGCATCGCGACCGCGTCGAACTTCGAGCCGACGTCGGCGGTCGAGATCGGCGAGGCCTGTCGCGACACCGTGCCGTGCAGATAATCGAGCATGAAGCGCACGTTGCCGTTGACGTACCAGTTGAGCGCGAGCGTATAGACGGTCTGCCGGCCGCCTGCGACGCCGCTCGCGGTCGCGAGCTGATCGTTGAGGTCGATCGTCGAGAACCGTCCTGCGATCTCCCACGCGCCCCAGCCGCCGCCGTCGAGCGAGAACGGATGTGCCGGCTTGACGCCGCTATAGGCCGCGTTCGCCGCATTGTAGGAGCGGCCTTCGCCGGTCAGCACATAGCCGGCCTGCGCGTAGCCGCCTTGGAATTTCAGGCTCGGTGCACCCGTCAGCGGCACGGCCGTGTTGGCGGTACGATCGACATTGTACCAGAAATACTCGCCCTGGACGATGAACGGACCGTAGGTCGCCGCCGCCTCGACGCTGTAGACCTGCGCGCCCGAGGCATTGGCGATAGCGCCGGTCGAGATCAGCGTGGTCGGGTCGAGACGCAATTCCGGACGATCGCTGAGCGTGACCGTCTGGGTGTTGGCGATGAGATTGCGCGGCGGCTGGATCAGCCATTGCGCATTGGCGCCGATATGCACCGAGTAGTCCTTGGTGCTGATCGGATTGCCGGCGACGCGCGCCACGGCACCATATTGCTCGCTGGTGCCGGGCGGCGCCGCGCTCGAGGCGGAATGGATCGCACCGGTCGTCGGTCCCGTGACATAGCCGCCGATCCAGAGCTGGTCGTTGAACCAGCGCGCACCGGCTGCGGAACGGAAGTCACCGGCGGCGATGTTGGTCGCGATCACGCCGGGCGAGGCGCGCTCCATGAACATGATGTCGTTGGAGCTCGTGGCTTCATCCATGGTGTAGGGCAGGTCCATGATGCCGGCCTCGATCGCCATCTTGCCGCCGAACGGCTTCAGGCCGGTATAGCTGATATAGGCGTTCTCGACGCCGGAGACGCCGCCGCCGGGCAGCGATCCCGGCGCGGCGCCGCCAAATCCGTCGGACGAGCCGCCGAAATCGTAGACCAGTGCGAAATTCCAATCGTGGAAGAACTTGCCGGTGACACCGATGCGCGCGCGGCGGACGTTCTGGCCGCTATCGAGCTTTTGCGGCACGGTGGCCGCGGTGTTGGGACGATAGTCATAGCCGCCGACATCCCAATGCAGGCGGCTGGTGATGGCGACGCAGTTGGCCTGGTCGGCGGTGCAGATCGTCGGCCGGTTGTTCGGCATCGTCACGACGACGCCGGACGCCGGCGCCGGCCCCTTGACGGGGATTGCCGCGTTGGCATTGGCCACCGCGGCCTTTGCCTCCGCGCGCGCCTCGGCCTTTGCCTCTGCCTTGGCTTCGACTTTCGCCTTTGCTGCGGCTGCCGTGTTCGCCGCGGTCTGGCTCTGCAGCTTGTCGAGCTTCTGCTCGAGCATCTTCAACTGCTGCTTCAACAGCGCGATCTCCTGCTCGCTGCTGCTTGCCGACTGGGCCTGGGCCTGCGAGGCCGCCAGCGCGCCGGCGAGACCAATCGCGGTGGCCGCAATTCTTGTTCTGCTCACGTTACGCTCCATCATCTGACTGTTTTCCCCAAGTCGCGAACGGAGAGCCTAGGTGTGATCGATGACTGCCCCGCGACGCTGCGAGCGGTTGCGTCGGTTCCTACTGATGCAAATTCGCCGCAACCGAATCCGCCTCACACCACCATGCAAGATGACGCACATCATGCCAATCCGCCGCCGGGCAAATGGCCGATTCGCACGGCACCCTTGCATCCCGGACACGGCTTCGAGGCGGCCGAATATTGCCCTCCGGCGCTCTTCTATTGGGGGGCGAACGCGCCTATATTCCGGCGTCATTTCCAAGAGGTAGGAATGTTTCGAGCGACCTGGACTGCCGCCCTTACGGCGCTGTGCATAGCCTTTTCGGCCACCTTCAATCCGACTGCAGCGCAGGACCGTCGGGTCCCGTCGTCGCCGGCCGAGCTGCGGATGTCCTATGCGCCGATCGTGCAGCGGGTGCAGCCGGCGGTCGTCAACGTCTATGCCGCAAAGGTGGTGCAGAACCGCAATCCGCTACTGGACGATCCGATCTTCCGCCGCTTCTTCGGTGTGCCGGGCCAGCAGCCCGAGCAGATGCAGCGCTCGCTCGGCTCCGGCGTCATCGTCGATGCCTCCGGCCTCGTCGTCACCAACGTCCACGTCATTGAGGGCGCTGACCAGGTGAAGGTGTCGCTGTCGGACAAGCGCGAGTTCGAGGCCGAGATCCTGCTCAAGGATTCCCGGACCGATCTCGCCGTGCTGCGCCTGAAGGACAGCAAGGAGAAGTTCCCGACGCTGGACTTCACCAATTCCGATGAGCTCTTGGTCGGCGACGTCGTGCTCGCGATCGGCAATCCGTTCGGCGTCGGCCAGACCGTGACCCAGGGTATCATTTCGGCGCTGGCGCGCACGCAAGTGGGCATCACCGACTATCAGTTCTTCATTCAGACCGATGCGGCGATCAACCCGGGCAATTCCGGCGGCGCGCTGGTCGACATGGGTGGCAAGCTCGCCGGCATCAATACCGCGATCTATTCGCGCTCCGGCGGCTCGCAAGGCATCGGCTTTGCGATTCCCGCCAACATGGTGCGCGTCGTCGTCGCCTCCGCCAAGAGCGGCGGCAAGGCGGTGAAGCGGCCCTGGTTAGGAGCAAAATTGCAGGCGGTGACGCCCGACATCGCCGAGAGCCTCGGCTTGCGCTCGCCGACCGGTGCGCTGGTCGCGAGCGTGGTGTCGAACGGTCCGGCGGCGAAAGCCGGCCTGAAATCCTCCGACCTCATCACCGGGATCGACGGCCAGATCGTGGATGATCCCAACGCCTTCGACTATCGCTTCGCAACCCGTCCGCTCGGCGGCACCGCGCAGCTCGACGTGCAGCGCGGCGGCAAGTCGGTGAAGCTGACGGTGGCGCTGGAGACCGCGCCCGACACCGGGCGCAACGAGCTCGTCGTCACCGCGCGGTCGCCGTTCCAGGGCGCGAAGGTTTCGACCATCACGCCGGCCGTCGCCGATGAGCTGCGTCTGGATGCCGACACTGAAGGCGTCGTGATCACCGATATCGGCGGCGATACCGCGGCTGCGAGTGTCGGCTTCCAGAAGGGCGACATCATCCTGGCCGTCAACAATCAGAAGATCAGCAAGACCGGCGACCTCGAGAAGGCTGCAGGTGAACGGGCACGGATCTGGCGCATCACGCTGGTGCGTGGTGGCCAGCAGATCAACGTCACGCTGGGCGGATGAGTCCGAAGCGACCAACGGAGACACCGACTCTCTTTGCTGCGGCGGGGCTCGAACACGATGCTCCGCATCCGCTGCCGGACCGGCTGCGCCCGCGCACGCTGTCGGAGGTCGTCGGCCAGGACCACATCCTCGGCCCGGACGGTGCGCTGACGCGCATGCTGGAAACGCGCACGCTCGGCTCGCTGGTGTTCTGGGGCCCGCCCGGCACCGGCAAGACAACGGTGGCGCGGCTCCTGGCTGACGCGACGGATCTGCATTTCGAGCAGATCTCCGCGGTGTTCTCCGGCGTCGCCGACCTCAAGAAGGCGTTCGATGCCGCGCGCGCCCGGCGCGAGATGGGCAAGGGCACGCTGCTGTTCGTCGATGAGGTGCACAGATTCAACCGCGCCCAGCAGGACTCCTTTCTGCCGGTGATGGAAGACGGCACTGTCGTCATGGTCGGCGCCACCACCGAGAACCCGTCCTTTGAGCTCAATGCGGCGTTGCTCTCGCGTGCGCGCGTGCTGGTGTTTCGCTCGCTCGATGCCGCCGCGATCGAAAAGCTGTTCGTGCATGCCGAAGCCGTCGAGGGCAGGAAGCTGCCACTCGATGCGGAGGCGCGCGCGGTGCTGGTGCGCATGGCCGACGGCGATGGCCGTGCGTCGTTGACGCTCGCCGAAGAAGTCTGGCGTTCGGCGCGGGCGGACGAGATTTTCAATGCCGCGCAGCTGCAGGAGATTCTGCAGCGCCGCGCGCCGATCTACGACAAATCGGCCGACGGCCACTACAATCTCATCTCGGCGCTGCATAAATCGGTGCGCGGCTCCGATCCCGATGCCGCGCTGTATTACCTCGCGCGCATGCTGGACGCTGGCGAGGACCCGCTGTTCCTGGCCCGCCGCGTCGTGCGCATGGCGGTCGAGGACATCGGGCTGGCCGATCCGCAGGCGCTCGTCATCGCCAATGCCGCCAAGGACGCCTTCGACTTCCTCGGCCATCCCGAGGGCGAGCTCGCCATCGCCCAGGCCGTGGTCTATCTCGCCACCGCGCCGAAATCGAACGCGGTCTACACCGCCTTTGGCAGCGCGATGCAGGTCGCCAAGCAGGCCGGCTCGCTGCTACCGCCAAAGCACATCCTCAATTCCCCGACCAAGCTGATGAAGTCGGAAGGCTACGGCTCCGGCTACGCATACGACCACGACGCGCCGGACGCCTTCTCCGGCCAGGACTACTTCCCGGAGGCCCTGGGACGTCAGACCTTCTACGACCCGCCCGAGCGCGGTTTTGAACGCGAGATCAGGAAGCGGCTGGATTACTGGGCCAAGCTGCGCAAGGAGCGGGGCGGCTCGCCCTAGAAGCGGCCATTTCGTCGTGACGGAAGGCCGCTTTTAGGGTACGCAGGCAACCATGAGCCGCCGCATCAAGAGAATGAACCCAAAGCCGCGTTCGCGTGACGAGCGCGACGACTCGCGGGCGCATCAGGCGCGTAGCGCGAAGAAGGCCGGACCGCGTCCGGGTGGCAAGCCCGGCGGTAAGCCGCCGCGCTTTGTTGGCGAGCGCGCCGAGCGGCGTCCGCCCAAAGCGGTCCAGGAGAGGCCTGCGCCTGAAAAGTCCGTCGAGGCGCTGCTACCGACCAAGGTGCAGACCGTCACGGTCACGGCCGACGAGAACAACATGCGCGTGGATCGATTCCTCGAGGCGCGCTTTCCCGGCCTGTCGTTCTCCCACATCCAGCGCGTCGTACGCAAAGGCGAGCTGCGCGTTGACGGCAAGCGCGTCGACAGCAAAGACCGGCTGGAGGAGGGACAGAGCGTCCGTATCCCGCCGCTCAAGCTCGATGCGCCGAAGGTCGTCGGCGAGCTCTCGGAGGCCGCGCAGAAGACGCTGAAGGCGCTGAAGGAGATGACGATCTGGGAGGACGACGACGTCCTCGTCCTGAACAAGCCGGCCGGCCTTGCCGTGCAGGGTGGCTCGGGCATGACGCGGCACATCGACCAGATGCTTGAGGTGATGCGCGATGCCAAAGGCCAGAAGCCGCGTCTCGTCCACCGTATCGATCGCGAGACCTCGGGCTGTCTCCTGATCGCCAAGACGCGCTTCGCTGCCTCACACCTGACCGGCGCGTTCCGCTCGCGCTCGGCGCGAAAGGTCTATTGGGCCTTGGTGCCGGGCCTGCCGAAGCCGAAGCAGGGCCGCATCTCGACCTTCCTTGCAAAGGAGGAGGGCGAGGACGACACCATCATGCGCATCGCCCAGCATGGCGATGAGGGCGCCAGTCACGCGGTGACGTACTACGCCGTGGTCGAGACCGCCGGCAACAAGCTGACCTGGGTGTCACTGAAGCCGGTGACGGGCCGCACCCACCAGCTGCGCGCCCACATGGCCCATATCGGCCATCCCATCGTCGGCGATCCCAAATATTTCAACATCGAGAACTGGCAGCTGCCGGGCGGCTTGCAGAACCGGCTGCATCTGCTCGCACGCCGGATCGTCATCCCGCATCCGCGCGGCGGCGTGATCGACGCCACCGCGCCGTTGCCGCCGCACATGCAGCAGTCGTGGAACCTGCTGGGTCTGGACGCAACCAGATTTGATCCGATCGAGAACGCGCCTGAAGAATAGTGAGGTTGAATAGGGGCGGCTGGCGCACGACATGTTCCCCCATGAGACGATTGTCGATCTGCTTTGCGCTCTTGGCTACTCTGTTGGTAGAGCCTGCCGCCCGCGCGCAATATGTCTCGCCGGACGCCGCGCGGCTCGCTCCACCGCTGCCTGCGCCGCCACCGCCGCCGAAGATCGAGGTGCCCAAGGTTCCGCAGTTTGACGCGCCGCCGCGCTACAATTACCAGCCGCTCCCGCGCAATTCGTTCAGCGATCGCGTCACGAAATGTCTTCACGACGGCGCAGCCGCAGGACTGGGGCCGGCCGATCGCGGCACGTACGCGCGCATGTGTGCGAACTAGCAGCACTCCTGGTCCTACTGGCGAGGTCGTGACGACACTGGTAATTCGACTGACGACAGGAACAAGAAAACGACATGCGCGAATTGTTCGAAGAAGCTGCGGGGCAGCTCCCGCCTGATCCCCGGGAATCGGCGCGCGCGTCCGCGCGCACGCCGCTGCGCAAGCGCTTCTACAAGGAGGCCGGCGTCGTCGATGCCGAGGGCGGCTTCGCCATCACTCTCGACGGCAAGCCGATCCGTACGCCCTCCGGCCGCCAATTGGTGATCCCGACGCGCGCGCTCGCAGATAGTGTCGCCGCAGAATGGTCCGCCCAAGGCGAGGCGATCGATCCCGTGACCATGCCGTTGACGCGCATCGCCAACAGCGTGGTCGAGGGCGTTGTCGATCGCGTCGAGCTCGTCAGCGACGACCTCGCCAAATATTTCGAGTCTGACCTGCTGTTCTATCGTGCCGGCCATCCTGAGGGACTGGTCGCCCGGGAGGCCGCGCATTGGGATCCTGTGCTGTCCTGGGCGGCGCAGACGCTGGGTGCGCATTTCATCCTGTCTGAAGGCGTCATGCACGTGAAGCAGCCGGACGAGGCGGTGAAGGCCGTACGGGCCGCGCTGCCCGGCGACCCCTGGTCGGTCGCCGCGCTCCACATGGTGACCACCCTGACCGGATCGGCGCTGCTCGCGCTGGCGCTGGACCAGGACGTGCGCGATGCCGACCAGGTCTGGGCCGCCGCCCATGTCGACGAGGACTGGAACGTCGAGCAATGGGGCTTGGACGAGGAGGCGGCCGCCCGCCGCGCCGCCCGCCTGAAGGATTTCCAGGCCGCTGCGACGGTTCTGGCGGCGGTGAAGCCGCCGGCCGTGCCAGGTTAACGAGAGGTTTACGAGGCAGCGGTTACGGTAGCCAGCATTCCCCTAGGGCTGCCGAGATGCCGACGCCGGTCACCCCCATCGCTCCCGTCAACGCTGCCAGCCGCCCGGCTGATGCGGCGACGCCGGATCTCGTGCTGCAAGCCGGCAGTGTCGTCGATGCCAGGGTGGTCAGCGTGCTCGCCGACAATCTGGTGCGGATCGCGATCGCCAACCTGGCGATGGACGTGATGTCGGAGGTGGCGCTGACGCCGGGGCAGAATCTCCAGCTCGCGGTCTCGCAGAGCAACGGCACCATTCGCCTTGCAGTCATGGCCGGGGCGGGCGAGGCGGCGGGAGATCAGGTCACGCTGACCCCGCGCGCGGCCTCGCTGGTGGACAGCCCGCCGCTGGCGCCGTCGGTGGCGACGGCACGGAACACCCTCACTCCGTCCGAGCAGGTCGCCGTCCAAACGGCCTCTGCCGGGGCCGTGACCAAACAGGGCAGCCAGGCGCCGCTGTTTGCCAACCTGGCCTCCGTCGTGACGAGCAGCAATCTGCCCGCCGGGCTGAAGCAGGCGGTGCTCGACGTGCTGGCGCAGCAGACGCCGCTCAACACCGCCCTCGACGGCGGTGATATCGAATCCGCCTTCCAGAAATCCGGATTGTTTCTCGAGTCGTCATTGGCCGCAGGCACGACACCGTCCTCCGGCGCGATCCCGGACTTGAAGGCCGCACTGCTGGTGTTGCGCCAGACCCTGGCATCGACCTCCGGCGCGGCGCAGGCAACTGCGTCAGCTGTGCCGTTGCCGGCGAGTGCTGCGGCCACGACGCAGACCGCAGCCTCCGCGCTGGCGGGCGAAACGGCCCAAGCGGCGTCGCCGGAACTCGCTCAACCGGCGCAAGCGTCGCGCGGCGCGCTCGCTGTCGCCGTGCTGGCCCATGCGGCGGGGAACAATCCGCAAGCCTTGGTGTCGCGCACCATGTCCGGGGGCCTTGCCGCGAGCTTGCTGCAGGAGGTCACCGAAAACCTGCCGCGCCTGACCGGCAACGTGCCGGGCTCCAACAAGTCCGTGCCGGACGCCCATATCTTCGAGGCGGCCGCACACCCGACACCTCCACCGGTCCGCGGTGCGCTGCCGGCGCCTCAGTCCATCGCCGCGCCGTCGCTCGCACCGGATACGCCGCTGGCTGCGACCGTGCATCGTCTGCTCGATGACACCGATGCCGCGATCGCGCGGCAGACGCTGTTGCAAATTGCCTCGCTTCCCGATCGCACCGACGCCAGCGGCCACCGCATCGATCCGGCCGTGCCGCAGTGGAATTTCGAGATTCCGTTCGCGACCCCGCAAGGTACCGCGATGGCGCAGTTCGAGATCTCGCGCGACGGCGGCAATGAGTCGGACGATCCCGCCAAGCGCGCCTGGCGCGCGCGCTTCTCGCTCGATGTCGAGCCGGCCGGACCCGTGCATGCGCTGATCACGCTGAACGGCGACAAGACCTTCGTTCGGATGTGGGCGGAGCGGCCGGTCACGGCGCAGCAGCTCCGCGCCGGCATCGGTGAGCTCAGCCAGGCATTGACGAAGGCCGAGCTCAAGCCCGGCGATATCGTGGTCCGCGACGGCACGCCGCCGGCTCCGGCGCCCGCTCGCGCCGGCCACTTCCTGGATCGCGCCACATGAGCAATCCCTCCAAGCTCGCGATCGCGCTGCATTACGAGAAGGGATCTGGCGCGCCCGTCGTCGTCGCCAAGGGCAAGGGCACGATCGGCGAGAAGATCGTCGAGATCGCCAAGGCCCACGACATTCCGATCGAGGAGAACGAGGTTCTGGCCGGCGCGCTGTCGAAGGTCGAGCTCGGCGACGAGATCCCGCCAGATCTCTACAAGGCCGTCGCCGAGGTGCTGGTGTTCGTGCTGCGGCTGTCGGGCCGGGGGCGGTAAACACAACCTGTCATCGTTTCAACACTTAGCGGCTGCATGGTCGCGCTGGTTTTCGCTGCTCACGGATATCGCTTTTGCTGACCCGCCGTTCCACCCTCGGCCTCCTCGCCGCAACCGCGATCCTGCCTCGACGCGCGCGCGCCCATGTCGCGCCGCCGCGCAATGAAATCCGCGACGCTCTTGCAAAGCGCTTCACCGACCTCGGCACGTCGGGCACCTTCGTCGGCTACAAGGTCGAGGACTATCTGATCGTCGCCAGCGACAAGGAGCGCTCGGGCGAGGGCAAGTTGCCGGCCTCGACCTTCAAGATTCCCAACTCGCTGATTGCGCTCGAGGCCGGTGTCGTCACTGACCCCGACAAGGACGTGTTTGCCTGGGACGGCGTCAAGCGCCCGATCGAGGCCTGGAACAAGGATCACACGCTGCGCAGCGCGATCGCGGTGAGCGCGGTGCCGGTCTATCAGGAGATCGCGCGCCGCATCGGCGAGGCGCGCATGCAGCAATATGTCGACGCGTTCGACTACGGCAATCGCGACATCGGCGGCGGCATCGACCAGTTCTGGCTCACCGGGGCCTTGCGCATCGATCCGGTCGAGCAGGTCGATTTCGTCGACCGGCTGCGCCGCCGCGCGCTGCCGATCTCAAAGCGCAGCCAGGATCTCGTTGCCGATATCCTGCCGGCGACGAAGGTCGGCGACGCCGTCATCCGCGCCAAATCCGGTCTCCTGGGCGCCGAGCGCGGCGAGCCGTCGCTCGGCTGGATGGTCGGCTGGGCCGAGAAGGGCGAGGCACATACCGTGTTCGCGCTCAACATGGATTGCAAAGAGCCACGGCACATCGAGGCTCGCATGACGCTGATGCAAGCCTGCCTTGCCGAGATCGGCGCGATCTAGCGCGACCGTGTGGTTGATGGAGAAGCAACCCGATCCCACACGGTCAGCTTAAGCGCGCGGTTGCAGATCAGCCGGCACCTGAACCTCGGTCGTCGCAATCAGGCGCCAATCGGCGAGCGCGGCCAAACGGTGGGGCTCGGCCTCACGCCGGTAATCGGAGCTCAAGACGATCGCTCGAAAGGTCGCGAAGTCAGGGTAACGGACGATTGCGGCGTCGTGCCAGGCTTCGCCTTGCGCGGCCACCAGCAGAGCTCCGACAGATCCAAGCCAAGTTGGCCTGACCCCTTGCGGAGTCGCGATCTTGCGAAATGCGGGGACATAGCGCGTAAAATAGGCTTCGCGGCCGCAACAGGCCGGAAGCTCGGACTTGTCCCGGTACAAGGCCTCATTCCGATAACGGAGAAGATTGATCATGAAGATAGGTTGATCTCCGGGCAGGCTCGAGCCTGCCATCGCGAGTGATGCATTATCGATATCGACGAACATTGTTCTCTCCGGTCGTGGGTTCTTGCTGCGCTGATATCGCTTTCGAACGCCCGGCCTTGTAGTGGTTTCGGTGTCACCGCTATGATGACGTCATGGCAACACCACGCAGCCATCGGCAACTCCTCGGCAATTCTGAGCGCCAACCCGGCGGTCCAGCTCGAGCTGAAAGTCGACGATTTCGGGGACGGAGTTCAGGCGTTGTCGGGTTTTGCCGTGAGCGCCCGGTCAATCGCAAAGCCGCCGATCTCGCTCATGGCCTGCGAGATCGGATCGCCGCGCCGGGCAAAGCCGCTGGAGAGATAATCGAACTGCGTCCGCGCCAGCCGCAGCACCTCGATCGGCACCGAGACCGCGGTTTCGTTGAAGCTGTCGACGGAGGCGCGCAAGCTGTCCAGCTCCGTCGTGAGCTTGCCAATATGCTGCTCGGCATGCTGCATCAGCGCGAGCAGCTTGCCGCGCTCGGCATCGAAGGCGGCGCGCTCGGCTGCGGTCGCGGCGGTGAGCTCGGCGAGCTGTGCCCGCAGCGCCGCGATCTGGCCGACCATGGCGTCGGAGGCGAGTTCGGCGGACTCGCGCAGCTCGGCGTTCCGCGTGCTCTCTTCCTGCGCCTGATGATAGAGCCGCTCGGCCGACATCGCCCGCTGGCCGAGCTGTTCGATCATGCTGGCTGCGCGCAGCAGCATCTCGCCGTTCCGCCCCGACACCATGCCGGCCATGCGGCGCAGGAAGTCGATCGTTTCGGACGCTGGGTTCGGCGGCAAGGGGACGACCGTCGCGGACATCTCGGTGATGCCAGTAGGTAGACGCTGGAGCCAGGGCAGATGATCACCGCCGTACCGACTGGGCTCACGCAACATTCGGCGCCTGATCTGACTCGGAGCAAGCCTGAATCGGTCGGCCCGGTCAACCTGCCGGGCTGCCAAATGTGAGGTCAGGAATCCTTCTGCCGCCCAATCCGCCCCAGGTGGGTGAAGCCGAACCCGGCGGAATATTTCAGGCCGTAGCCGAGCGCCCGGTCGATGCCGATATGGGCAAGCCAGATCAAGGCGATGGAGAGGATGAGGGGCGAGGCGAGGGCGAAGCCCAGCGTCAGCAGCGCCACCGGCACCAAGTAGCTGTGGGCGGCGTTGTAGACCATCGCGCCGAACCTGGCGTCGGACAGGTAGGCCAGGAAGCTCAGATCGGGTACGAAGAACAGCAGCGCAAACACCAGCCACGACCCGTCCCAGGCCGCATAGAGCGTCACCATCCCTGCAAACAGGGTGAGGCCCTCCAGCCGCAGCAGGATGTTGACGCCGCCTGTCGCAGCGCCCGTCTCGGCCGTTCCTTCGCTCACGCTCGCCTCCTGGGCAAAACTTTGTAATTCCTTGCGCTTTCCCGCTGCGGCAGGGCAGCCCTGCGACGGCGAAAGCGGCTTTCCGGGCCGCAAAATGCCGTGTTAGAACCCGCCCATCACTTAAGAACTGGCGGGAGCAAATGAAACACATCCTGGACGCCCTTGAAGATCGTCGTGCCGGCGCAAAGCTCGGCGGCGGGGAGAAGCGCATCGAGGCGCAGCACGCCCGCGGCAAGCTGACGGCCCGCGAGCGCATCGAGCTTCTGCTCGACAAGGGATCGTTCGAGGAGTTCGACATGTTCGTCGAGCACCGCTCCACCGAGTTCGGCATGGAGAAGACCAAGGTGCCGGGCGACGGCGTCGTCACCGGCTGGGGCACCGTCAACGGTCGCAAGACTTTTGTCTTTGCCAAAGACTTTACGGTGTTCGGCGGCTCGTTGTCCGAAACGCACGCGCTGAAAATTACAAAACTCCAGGACATGGCGATGAAGGCGAGGGCGCCCATCATTGGCCTGTATGACGCCGGCGGCGCCCGCATCCAGGAAGGCGTCGCTGCGCTCGCCGGCTATTCCTACGTGTTCCGCCGCAATGTGCTTGCCTCGGGCGTGATCCCGCAGATCTCCGTCATCATGGGCCCCTGCGCCGGCGGCGACGTCTATTCGCCTGCCATGACCGACTTCATCTTCATGGTGAAGAACACCAGTTACATGTTCGTCACCGGTCCCGACGTGGTGAAGACCGTGACCAACGAGGTCGTGACGGCCGAGGAGCTCGGCGGCGCCTCGGTGCACGCCACGCGCTCCTCAATCGCCGACGGCGCCTTCGAGAACGACGTCGAGACCCTCTTGCAGATGCGTCGCCTGATCGACTTCCTGCCCTCCAACAACACCGACGGCGTGCCGGAATGGCCGAGCTTCGATGACATCGAGCGGGTCGACATGTCGCTCGACACGCTGATCCCCGACAATCCGAACAAGCCCTATGACATGAAGGAGCTGATCCTGAAGGTCGTGGACGAGGGCGACTTCTTCGAGATCGCGGAAGCCTTCGCCAAGAACATCGTCACCGGCTTTGGTCGCATTGCCGGGCGCACGGTCGGCTTCGTCGCCAACCAGCCGATGGTGCTGGCCGGCGTGCTCGACAGCGACGCATCGCGCAAGGCGGCACGCTTCGTCCGCTTCTGCGACGCCTTCAACATCCCGATCGTCACCTTCGTCGACGTGCCGGGCTTCCTGCCCGGCACCGCGCAGGAATATGGCGGCCTGATCAAGCACGGCGCGAAGCTCCTGTTCGCCTATTCGCAGTGCACCGTGCCGCTCGTCACCATCATCACCCGCAAGGCCTATGGCGGCGCCTTCGACGTCATGGCCTCCAAGGAGATCGGCGCCGACATGAACTACGCGTGGCCGACCGCCCAGATCGCGGTGATGGGCGCCAAGGGCGCGGTCGAGATCATCTTCCGCTCAGACATCGGCGACCCCGACAAGATCGCCGCCCGCACCAAGGAATACGAAGACCGCTTCCTGTCGCCCTTCATCGCCGCCGAGCGCGGCTATATCGACGACGTCATCATGCCGCACTCGACCCGCAAGCGCATCGCGCGGGCGCTGGCGATGCTGAAGGACAAAAAGACGGAAATGCCGGCGAAGAAGCACGACAATTTGCCGTTGTAATAGGAGGTAGCCCGGATGAGCGCAGCGAAATCCGGGTCTTTGCCGAGGTCCCGCATGTCGCTTTGCTCATGCGGGCGACAGGCTCCTTCTGATTTGGCACGCTCGATCCAATGACCGAAGACGATCCGACCGATGAAATCTCCGATATCGAAGATCGGATCGAAGAGCTCGCCGAGATCGCTGAGCGGTGCCGCAAGTACATCCTGGCGTCCAAGATCGCGATCGGTGGCGGGGCGGCGCTGCTGCTGGTGACGATCCTCGGTCTGTTCGGATTTGGTCAGACTGCCGCGCTCGGATCGATTGCGCTGGTGCTCGGCGGGATCGTCTCGCTCGGCTCGAATGTCTCGACGTTGCGGCAGACGGACGAGGCCATCAGTGCTGCGGAGGCGCGGCGTGCGGCGTTGATCGGCAGCATTGACCTCAGGGTCGTTGCCGATGCGCCGCTGAAGCTGGTGTGAGGTGTAGGGTGGATTAGCGAAGCGTAATCCACCAAGGTGTGCGTCATCGGATGGAGAAGTGGCGGATTACGCTATCGCTAATCCGCCCTACGCATCAGACGCCTCCAGCGCCAGCAAGCCTCACGCGGCCTGCTTGACTGTCAGCTCCGACAATTCGGCGCGGCATTCGGCGGCGTAGGCCTGGAGCCGGTCGGCGGTCTGCCGGTCGAGCATGGCCTTGGCCAACCGCTCGGCGCGGGCGATCTGTCGCTTGAGATATTCGATGCGGACCATGGGTCACCTGTCGAATTGAATCGTTCCGATGCCGGCGACTCTATGCCAAGCACAGCATCGATTATGTGAGGTGCATCACGCCCCGCGCGCCTTATCCGCCGCGGCGAAATGCGCCAGCTGGTCGGCGTGGGCCTTGGCGAACGCCGGACGTCCGGTGGCGCGCGCGACGTAAGCGCGGCAGGCAGGACTATCCGTCAGCCCGTTGAAACCATCGACGACGCGCAGCACGTCCGCCATCAGGATGTCGGCGACGGAGAAGGAGCCCGCCAACCATTCGCGGCTGGCCAGCACCGCCTCGAGATGCTTGAGCCGAAGCTTGAGGAAGTCGTCCACGAATTTCCATGCTGCCGTGTCGGTCGGATGTCCCATGAATTTGGACATGCCCCAGGGCAGGCTGGCCATCTCCACCGAATTGAGCGCCGCGAACACCCACTCCGCCGCTTCAGTGCGGCCGCGCTGGTCCTTTGGCATCAGCCTCTCGCTGAGGCCGCCGAGATGCAGCAGGATCGCGCCGGTCTCGAAGATCGAGAGGTCGCCGTCGGTCAGCCACGGAACCTGGCCGAACGGCTGGTGGGCGAAGTGCGCGGGCCCGCGGTCGTCGAATGGCACGCTGGCGACGCGATAGGGCAAGGCGGCTTCTTCCAGCGCCCAGCGCACGCGGAAGTCACGCACGAAGCCTCGCGGCGCTGCGGGAACCCAATCGAAGGTGGTCAGGGTGAGGTCGGCCATTTGCTGTCTCCGTGTGCCGGTTCAACGCAAAGGACGAACGAAGGGCGCCCATTCCGACACCGGCGGCGACTCCTTTTGTCGCCGGCGGCTTAACCGGCTAGGCTCGCCCCAAACAACAGGAGGAAATCCGATGCCAGCAGCCTTCTTCGTCGTTCGCGCCGTCGTGTCCGACGCCGAAAAGCGCGCTGCGTTCGACCGGTGGTACGAGACGGAACACCTGCCCGACGCAGTGAAGGTCTTCGGCGTGAGCAAGGCGTGGCGGTTCTGGAGTCTCGACGATCCCTCGCTGCACCAGGCGATGTATCAGTTCGACGACGAGGCCAAGCTGAACGCGATGCTGAAAGGCGACGCGCTGAAAAAGCTCGTCGCCGATTTCAACCGCGACTGGCCCGACGTGAAGCGCTCGCGCGAGACGCTGGTGCTGGCGCAGGAGTTCGCGACGTAGCGAGGTTCTGTAACCCGGACGGAGTTACGAATTCTTCATCTCGGCTCGCATGAATCTGAACGCCGGCTTCAGCTTCGGTTCATGGCGTTGCAGCGACATTCCTTCTGCATCACGTGCACGATGATCCAAGAAGGAAGAAACGATGGAGCGCCGGAACTTTTTGAAACTTGCCTTGGGATTGACGGCGGGCGCCGCTGCCTTCGCCGCGACCGCGGCACAGGCCGCGCCGCTGTCACCGCAGCCGCTCGCTGATCCCACTCACGCGCCGCAAGGCAATCCCGACGCGCATCCCGCTGTCACGACCAGTGAGGAAGCTGCGCAACTCGCTCCTGAGCAGGTTCACTGGCGTGGGCGTGGCCGCCACTGGGGCTGGCACCGCCGTCATTGGCGCCGGCATCGCCGGCGCTGGCGCCGCCGCCATTATTGGTAAGCTCGCGACCATTCGCGGACTCAACGGGGATCGCCGCTGGCGGTCCCCGTTTCGATTCTGGAGACGCCCGGCTCCGTGGGCGAAAGTCAGAGCGCCAAAAGAAAATGGCCGCAGCGGATGCCGCGCGGCCATTCTGGAGTGCGGAGAAGATCAGTAAGGACGGCAGCGGCCGGCGTACCAGCGGAAGCCGTAAGGGCAGACGCGCGCGCGGGGCACCACGACGACCGGTGGGGCGACCACCACGGGGGCGGGGCGCACGACGACCGCGCCACGCATCGGGCGGCACTGACCATAGGGGCCGCGATAAAACCCTCGGCCGCAGCCCTCGGCGGCGCTGGCCGCCTCGCTGAAACCGACGACGGCCGCGCTGGCGAGCATGACGGCGGCTAACAGGTATTTCATTTTTGATCTTCCTTCTCGTCCTGGGGGCAGGCTTAGGGGGATGGCGCTTGTGGCGCACAATGAATCAACAGACACGATTCGACACGTTAAAATTGGAGAAACGTGCCGGCACGTTGCGATCCAAACCTGCCAATCATGACCTGAATGCGGCATGAACGTTCCCCGCATCTGGTCCCGGACGACACGCTGGTGTCGCTAGCGGCCGAGAAAGCCCAGCACCAGTTCCTTGTACGTCTCCGGCGCCTCCAGGAACACGAGATGGCCGGTGTCGGGGATCACCTCGGCCCGCGCGTTCGGCATCTTCGCGGCGAGCTGCTTCGCAAGCTCTGCGTTCTGCCCCATCTTGGCCCGCAGCGCCTCCGGCGCGAGCGGCCGGCCCGGCGCGTTGTGGTCGTCCGCGCCCATGATGAACAGAGTCGGTGTCGCGATCAGCGGGATCTCGTGCGCCACCGGTTCACGATAGATCATCTGGCCGGAAGAGACGAAAGCGCCCAGCCAGCGCGGATAGTCCGGGCTGCCCTTGATATTGAAGCGGGCCTCGATGAACGGCGTGATCGCCTCGGCCGGCAGCTTGATTGCGTAATTGGTCTGGAGCTGCTTGCGATAGCCGTCGGCGGTGAGCTTGTCCTCGGTCTCGATCATCTTCTCGGTCGGCGTCGGCGGCACGTAGAGGCGGTAGTCCTCGAGCCCGATCGGCGCGGTCAGCACCAGATGGACGAGGCGGTCGGGATAGGCCCGGGCGATGCGCACGCCGAGCATGCCGCCGAGCGAATGCGCGACGATCTCGGCCTTGTCGATTTTGAGGTGATCGAGCAGCGCAATGGTGTTGCGCGCCAGATTGTCGAAATGCAGCTCGCCCGCCGGCTTGGAAGACTTGCCGAAACCGACCTGGTCCGGCACCACGACACGAAAGCCGGCCTCGCTCAGCATCTTGATCACGGGCGCCCAATAGCTCGACGGAAAATTGCGCCCGTGCAGCAGCACGACGGTGCGGCCGTTCGGCCGTGCCGCGGCGACATCCATATAGGCCATGCTGAGCTGCTCGCCGTCGTTGACGACGGGGAGCAAGTGCACGGGGTAAGGATAGGCAAAGCCTTCGAGCGCGATGCCATAGGGCTCGCGGGGCGTGGCATCGGCGGCGTAGGTCGATGTGAGTTGGAAAGTAAGAAGGGCGGCGGCGAGCGCGGCCAGGAAGATGCGGTTCATCACAGTCTCCGTCATGCCCGGGCTTGTCCAGGGCATCCACGTGCCAGCCGCAATAAAGACGTGGATGGCCGGGTCAAGCCCGGCCATGACGAGAGTGCACATTCACACGCAAACGTGCGATCTCACAGGGCTTGTGTGATCATTCCTTCCCATTCGCGAACAGCGCAGCGAACTGCTTCTCGCCGGTACGGGTGAAATTCACGATACGGCTGCCGGGCGTGGGATCGCGCGCGGCCCACTTCAACTCGGCGAACCGTTGCATCATGGCCGCGCCCAACGTGCCGGCGAGATGGTGCCGCCGCTCGCTCCAGTCGAGGCAGGCCTTGCAGACCGGGCGGCGCGGATGGCTGAGCATGTCGGGCGAGATCTGCAGGTGCTTCACAAGAAAGCGCTCGCCCTCGGCGGTCAGCTCGATCTCCTGCTTCTTCTGCCTGACCAGATGCCGCTCGCGCAAGGAGTCCAGCATCTGCACGCCGAGATCGCCGGCGAGATGGTCGTAGCAAATCCGCGCGCGCCGCAGCGCAGGGTCCTTCGGCCCGGTGCGCACGCGCATATGGCCGGTCCGCGCGGCAAGGCCGGCGAGCCCCTCGAGCACGCCGGCGACGTCGTCGTCGGTGAGGCGGTAGTAGCGGTGGCGGCCCTGTTTCTCCGGCTCGATCAGGCCGCCGGCCTCGAGCTTCGACAGATGCGAGCTTGCGGTCTGCGGCGTGATGCCTGCCTCCTGCGCCAGCTCGCTCGCGGTGAGCGCGCGGCCGTTCATCAGCGCCGTGAGCATGTTGGCGCGGGCGGGGTCGCCAACCAGCGAGGCGACCATGGCGATGTCGGGTCCTGATTTCATGCTTCGATGGTAACCGAAGCGTTGCAGTCGGGCAAGCGCGTAGCGTGTCACCAAGTCGCCATTGCGAGCGTAGCGAAGCAATCCAGACTGCGTCCGCGGAGGGACTCCTGGATTGCTTCGCTACGCTCGCAATGACGGCGAAAACAAAGGAGCCCATTATGTCCGTCACCGTCTTCATCCGCTATCAGCTCGATCCCTTCAAGCGCGCGCAGTTCGAGGAATATTCGAAGCGCTGGCTCACCATCATCCCCAGATGTGGCGGCGAGTTGATTGGCTACTTCATGCCACATGAGGGCACCAACAACATTGCGTCGGCCCTGATCTCGTTCGAGAGCTTGGCCGCCTATGAAGCCTATCGCAAACGGCTGCGCGCCGATCTCGACGGTATGGCAAACTTCAACTTTGCCGAGGCGGAGAAATTCATCCTCGCCGAAGAACGCACCTTCCTGCGCAAGGTGGTATTGTAGGCCGACCAACAGCAGGAGACGCCCATGATCGCCGTGATCTTCGAGGTCTGGCCCAAGCCGGAACACCGCCAGACCTATTTCGACCTTGCAGCCGATCTGAAGCCGTTGCTGCAGACCATCGACGGCTTCATCTCGGTCGAGCGCTTCGAGAGCCTGACGGAGAAGGGCAAGATCCTGTCGGTATCGTTCTGGCGGGACGAAGCGGCCGTCCAGGCCTGGCGCAACACGATGGAGCACCGCCGCACCCAGGCCAGGGGCAGGGCGCAGATCTTCGCCGATTATCACTTACGCATCGCCAGCGTCATCCGCGACTACGGCATGAACGACCGCGACGAGGCGCCGAAGGACAGCCGCGCCGTGCATGACGCGCACTAGCGGACTCGAAAACGCAGCCTTATCTCTGCGCGGCTAACAAGGGAGAGAAACATGCACGTGACGACCGCTGACAAGCGCGCGACGTTCAGGAAAATGCACGAGAGCGGCTGCTTCATCCTGCCCAATCCGGTCGATGTCGGCAGCGCGAAAGCCTTGCAGCATCTCGGTTTCAAGGCGATCGCGTCATCGAGCGCCGGCTTTGCCTGGACCATTGGCAAGGCCGACAATCACGTTACCGTCGAGGACGTCTGTCAGCATCTGGCAGCATTGAGCTCGGCTGTCGACATCCCCGTGAACGCCGATTTCGAGGGTGGCTTTGCGGTCGAGCCCGATAAGGTCGCGGACAATGTCGAGCGCGGTGTGCGCACCGGCGTTGCGGGCCTCTCGATCGAGGATTCCACCGGCGACAAGGACAAGCCGCTCTACGATCGCGCGCTGGCCGTCGAGCGCATCAAGGCCTCGCGCAAGGCGATCGGCGACAGCGGCACGCTGCTGGTCGGCCGCTGCGAGGCCTATCTGTGGGGCGTGACCGATCTCAAGCTCGTCATCGACCGGCTCACCGCCTATGCCGATGCTGGCGCCGACTGCCTCTATGCGCCGGGTCTGAAGAGCCGCGAGGACATCGCCGCGGTGGTCAAGGCGGTCGCACCGAAGCCGTTCAATCTTCTGATCGGCGGCTCCGGCCTGTCGCTGCAGGAAGCCCAGGATTTCGGCGTGCGCCGCATCAGCGTCGGCGGCTCGCTCGCCCGCGCCGCCTGGGGCGGCTTCATGCGCGCGGCCAAGGAGATGGCGGAGAAGGGGACCTTCACCGAGCTCGGCGGCGGCTATCCCGGCGGCGAGCTCAACAAGATGTTCGGGTAGGCAAACGAAAGCGGCGGGATGTTGCATCCCGCCGCTCTCGCGCATCATTACGAAATGTTACTTCGCGCCGTCGGACGGAGCTGGCGTATTCGGGGCCGGCCTGTTCGGCGCTGCACCCGTGGTCACGCCCGGCTCGGTGTTGCTGCGCGGCGTCACGTCACGCATGCCGGGAGGTGCGGCCGGATTGGTCGGCTGCGTCTGCGCAGTCTGCGAGGCCGGTGTGTTGCTGGCCTCGTTGGTGGTGCTGGAATTGTTCAAGCCGTAGAACACTGCGCCCAGCACCAGGGCGACAGCGACCGCAAACAGCGCGATCTTGCCGCTGGAGGCGGGGCCTTCCCCGAGCTCGGGATCGGCCTGCAGGTCGGCATCCCGGCGCGCCGCGCGAGAGTACTCATCGTCGGCGAGGTTCGGGCGGTACGGATCGTTGGGAAAACGGTCGTCTGCCATCGATTTGGTCTCCTCGGTTATGACCCCGGGACAACCCTCAGGTGCGAGATTCTGTTCCGCCGCCTTGGTGCTTTCGTCGCATGTTGCCTCGGTGTGGGGAATCGGGAACCTGTTCCATGGGAAACCCACGCCTGAGTTCGAGGGCCATGGAGGAGGGAACACGCGATGTGGAGCCTGCCGCCTACCGATAGCGTGCTGCATTTCCTGTCCTTGGCCGCGGTGGCGGCGCAGGGCATGACGGCTGCGCTCGCTGCCGGACGCCGCAGCATGGATTGGCTGGGCGTCTGCTTCCTCGGCTGCATCACCGCGCTCGGCGGCGGCACGTTGCGCGATCTCTTCCTCGGACATTATCCGCTGGCCTGGGTGCAGAACCCGATCTATCTCGCGCTCGCCGGCGGCGCCGCCTTCCTCACCATCCTGTTTGCGCGCCTCGTGCACCGGCTGAAGGTCGCCTTCATCGTGCTCGATGCCATCGGTCTCGTCGTCTTCACCATGGCCGGCTGCGACGTAGCCTGGCAGATGGATGCTTCGCTGCCGATCGTCATCGTCTCGGGCATGGTGACGGGCTGCGCCGGCGGCGTGCTGCGCGACGTGCTCTGCAACGACGTGCCGCTGCTGTTTCGATCCGAGCTCTATGCCAGCGTCTCGGTGGTGACGGGGTTGTTCTATGCGACCGCGTTCGGTTTCAAGCTCAACGCGGAGCTCTGGACCATCCTGACCTTCGTCCTCGGCATCAGCTTCCGCCTGCTTGCGGTGCGCTACAAATGGGAGATGCCGAAATTCGTGTTCACGGGGGATGAAGAGCGGTGAGCGCTGTCGCGCGCGAATGGCGAATAGCGAATGGTTCTGGGCCATTCGCCACTCGCTATTGCCCATTCGCCTCTCGCTTCCTTGCCTTCGCCACCTGTGCCGGTGTCACCAGCGGGCCGGCATTGCCCCAGGAATTGCGGATGTAGTTCGTCACCGCGGCGATCTCGGCGTCGGACAGCTGCTCGGCGTAGGCTGGCATCTCGCCGGTGTTCGGCGCGCGCGGCGTCGTCACAGTGTGGGCACCGTCGAGGATGATGCGCAAGGTCGAGGACGGATTGATCGATTGCAGCAGCGCATTGCCCGGCAGCGGCGGGTAGATGCGCGGGCTGCCTGTGCCGTCGGCCTCGTGGCAGGCGATGCAGAGCTTTGCGTAGACCGCCTGGCCGGCCTTCATCTCGGCAGCGTCCGGCGGCGTTACGATCGTCTCGCGCCGGGCCGGCGGCAGGCTCTTCAGATAGATCGCGATCGCGCGCACGTCGGCATCGCTCATCTTCGAGGTCGAGTTGACGACGACCTCCGCCATCGGCCCGCCGGCGTGGCTTTTGGCATTGCGCCCGCTTTGCAGGTACTCCGTGATATCGGCCTCGCTCCAGGATTTCAGCCCGGTGCGCGGGGCGCCGTCGAGCCGCGGTGCGAACCAGCCGCCGACCGCGTTGCCGGACAGCGCCTGCGCATCCCGGTCGGCGCCGAAATAATTCTTGGGCGTGTGGCAGGCGCCGCAATGGCCGAGCCCGGTGACCAGGTAGCCGCCTCTGTTCCAGGCCGCGCTCTTGGTCTGGTCCGGCTCGAACAGGCCGGGCTTGAAATACATCGTGTTCCAAAGCCGCATCAGGCCGCGATAGCCGAATGGCCAGCGCAGCTCCGGCGGCTTGTTGCGGCTGGTGACGGGCGCCAGCGTGGCGAGATAGGCGCGGATCGCCAGCGTGTCGTCCTTCGTCGTCTTCGTGAAGTAGGGGTAGGGAAACGCCGGGTAATAATTCGAGCCGTCAGGCGCGATGCCGGTGCGCAAGGCGCGGGTGAAATCGGCATCCGTCCAGCCGCCGATGCCAGTGTCACGGTCCGGCGTCAGGTTCGGCGCATAGATCGCGCCAAAGGGCGTGTCGATGCGCTTGCCACCCGCGAACGGTTTGGCCGGATCGGCAGTGTGGCAGCCCGCGCAGTCGCCGGCCTCGACCAGCGCCTTGCCATAGGCGATCAGCTCGGGCGATGGTCCGGCGGCGCCGGCCGCGCTTGTGACCGTACTTGCAACCGCACTGCACAACGCCAGGCCCACAAGCGCCAGGCCCGTCAGAATCGTCCGCATCGACAGCCTCCCCTGCGACCCATCGACCCTACCTGCGTGAAGGGAAGCGTCGATTCATTTCGCAACGATGGGGGTATGGTGACACAAACTGAAAATCGCCAACGTGTTTCAGGCCACGAAATTGCGATTTTTACCCGAGGCCTCCTTTGGTCCAGAATTGTGATGCGGAGCATGAAATATCCGACATAGAGTGGCGGAGGTGGTCGGCGCGCCCTAGCTAAAACCAATGGGCAGGCAACGACTTAAGTCAGCAAGACCTGAACAGGGCGCAAGCGAGGACAGCATGGGCATCAACCAGGGTCCGATCAGTCTCGATCAAAAGTACACCCAGCAGACCGGACACGTCTTCACCACGGGCATCCAGGCCCTGGTCCGCTTGCCGATGGCCCAGATCCGGCGCGACCGCGCCAACGGCCTCAACACCGCGGGCTTCATCTCCGGTTATCGCGGCTCGCCGCTCGGCGGCTACGACCAGCAGCTCTTCGCCGCGCGCAAGCATCTCGAGCAGTACAATATCAAGTTCCAACCCGGCGTGAACGAGGACCTCGCCGCGACCGCGGTATGGGGCTCGCAGCAGCTCAACCTCTCGCCCGGCGCCAAATACGACGGCGTGGTCGGCATCTGGTACGGCAAGGGCCCGGGCGTCGACCGCTGCGGCGACGTGTTCCGTCACGGCAATGCCGCGGGCTCGGCCAAGAACGGCGGCGTGCTGTGCCTTGCCGGCGACGACCACGGCGCAAAATCCTCCACCGTCCCGCATCAGTCCGACCATGCCTTCATGTCGGCGCTGATGCCGTATCTCTATCCCTCGAGCATCCACGAGATGATCGAGATGGGCCTGCTCGGCATCGCGATGTCGCGCTATTCCGGCTGCTGGGTCGGCATGAAGGTGATCACGGAGACGGTCGAGACCACCGCCGAGATCGACCTCACCGACGAGATGAAGCCGTTCATCATTCCCACCGATTTCGAGCTGCCACCCGGCGGCCTCAACCTGCGCTGGCCCGACGACCGCTTCGAGCAGGACCGGCGCCTGCAGGACTACAAGGGCTTTGCCGCCATCGCCTTTGCCCGCGCCAATAAGGTCAACCGCGTCACCATGGATTCGCCGACCGCCCGTTTCGGCATCATGGCCTCTGGCAAGAGCTACGAGGACGTTCGTCAGGCGCTGCGCGAGCTCGGCATCACCGAGGAGGTCGCCGCCAAAATCGGCCTTCGTCTCTACAAGATCGGCATGCCCTGGCCGCTCGAGCCCGAAGGCGTGCATGAATTCGCCGTCGGCCTGGAGGAGATCTTCATCGTCGAGGAGCGGCGCGAGATCGTCGAGAACCAGGTCAAGCAGGTGTTGTTCAACTGGCGCGACGATGTGCGCCCGCGCATCGTCGGCAAGATGGACGAGCACGACAAGCGCTTCCTGACCTTCGCCGCCGAGCTCAGCGTCGCCTCGCTCGCGACCTCGCTGACCGAACGCCTGCTTCGACTTGATCTCAACCCCGAAATCGCGGAGATGCTCCGCGCCAAGGCCGACTGGTTCAACGGCCGCCAGGCGACCCAGATGCAGGCGGTCGCCCCTGTCTCCCGAACCCCGTATTTTTGCTCCGGCTGCCCCCACAACACGTCGACGAAAGTCCCCGAAGGCAGCCGCGCGCTTGCCGGCATCGGCTGCCACTTCATGGCGCTGTGGATGGACCGCTCGACCGAGACGTTCACGCATATGGGCGGCGAGGGCGTGCCCTGGGTCGGCATCGCGCCCTTCACCAACGAGAACCACATCTTCGCCAATCTCGGCGACGGCACCTACTTCCACTCCGGCATTCTCGCCATCCGCCAGGCGATCGCCTCCAAGGCCAACATCACCTACAAGATCCTCTACAACGATGCGGTAGCCATGACCGGCGGCCAGCGTCATGACGGCGATCTCTCGCCGCAGCAGATCACCCAGCAGCTGTACGCCGAAGGCATCCGCGAGCTCTATCTGGTCTCGGAAAACCCCGACGCTTATCCCGCCGATACCATCGCGCCCGGCGTGAAGAAGTATCACCGCGACGAGCTCGACAACGTCATGAAGATGTGCCGCGAGTTCAAGGGCACCTCGGCGATCGTGTTCGTGCAGACCTGCGCCGCCGAGAAGCGCCGTCGCCGCAAGCGCGGCCTGATGGAGGACCCGGCGCGCCGCGTCATGATCAATCCGGCCGTCTGCGAAGGCTGCGGCGATTGCTCGGTGCAGTCGAACTGCATCTCGGTCGAGCCGCTGGAGACCGAGTTCGGCCGCAAGCGCGCTATCAACCAGTCATCCTGCAACAAGGACTATTCCTGCCTGAAAGGATTCTGTCCGTCCTTCGTCACCATCGACGGCGGCGCGCCGCGCCACCGCGCGCCAGCCGAGCTCGCTGAGATCGGCGCGCTGCCCGAGCCGGCCTCGCGTCCGACGCTCGACAAGCCCTATAACATCGCCGTCGGCGGCGTCGGCGGCACCGGCGTGCTCACCATCGGCGCGCTGCTCGGCATGGCCGCCCACATCGAGGGCAAGGCCTCGATGATCCTGGATATGTCGGGCCTCGCGCAAAAGGGCGGGGCGGTGCTCAGCCATGTGCGGCTATCAGATCATCCGGCCGAGGTGACCTGCTCGCGCATCGTCACCGGCACGGCCGATCTCGTGCTCGCCGCCGACGAAGTCGTCGCAGTCGCCAAGGACACGATCACCCTTTGTGACACCAGCCGCACCCACGGCATCATCAACAGCCACGTCATTCCCACCGCCGATTTCATCCTCAATCGCGATTTCAATTTCCAGACCCGCAAGCTGAACGGGCTCCTGGAAACGGCGCTGCACAAGGATTCGGTGTTCTTCGACTTCACCAAGCCTGCCGAGCAGCTGCTCGGCGATGCCATCGCCACCAACATGATGATGATGGGCTATGCCTATCAGAAGGGTTTGTTGCCGCTCTCCGCGGAAGCGATCGAGCAGGCGATCGAGGTCAATGGCGTCTCGATCAAGATGAACAAGGAAGCCTTCCGCCTCGGCCGCCTCGCAGTCGCCGACCCCAAGCGCCTTGCGGATATGCTGAAGGGCGGGGACGAAGTGGCCGCGCCGAAGGCGCTCGATGCCATGACGCTCGACGAGGTCATCGAGCACCGTGCCAAGCATCTGACCGCCTACCAGAACGCTCGTCTCGCCAAGCGCTATCGCAAGCTGGTCGACCAGGTCCGCGATGCCGCCGCGAAGGGCGGCTATGGCGATGCGCTGCCGCGCGCGGTTGCCGTGAATTATGCAAAGCTCCTCGCCTACAAGGACGAGTACGAAGTGGCGCGCCTCTACACCGACGGCGCCTTCGAGCAGCAGCTCCGCGACCAGTTCGAGGGCGACTTCAAGTTCAACTTCAATCTCGCGCCGCCGATCCTCAGCAGCGGTGTCGATGCGCTGGGGCGCCCGAAGAAGCGCGCCTTCGGCCCGTGGATGCTGAAGGTCTTCCGCGTGCTGGCCAAGTTCAAGTTCCTGCGCGGCACGCCGTTCGACATCTTCGGCCGCAGCGCCGACCGCAAGCTCGAGCGCGACCTGATCGCCGGCTACGAGAAGGACGTCGCAAGGGTGCTCGGCCTGTTGTCGCCGCTCACGATCGACACCGCGGTCGAGCTGCTCTCACTGCCCGACCGCATCCGCGGCTACGGCCCCGTGAAGGAGAAGGCCGTACACGACGCCAAGGCCCGCTACGCCCAGCTCGCCGCGGATTTGGCCAACCCGCCGCCGGCGCCCCGGCAGATCGCGGCGGAGTAGGCGTAGTAGCCCGGATGGAGCGCAGCGTAATCCGGGACGAGTGCCTCCGCGGGTGACGGCCCCGGATTGCGCTGCGCTCCATCCGGGCTACGACACCATCCGTTGCGTTGCCCGCCGGGCAAAACACCCAAGCCATGGTCAATCCGCGCGCGCAAAAACATTCCGCTTTACCGAAATTCGGAATTATCGTATCTCTCCGCCACCTCATCCCTCTCAGAGGGGCGTATCGCGATCGTCACGAAACGCGGGGTGAGCGGCGGTGGACGCGGGCTGCGTCGCGCGAGGCTTTCGCGCGCACGACGGGCGCGGTCTCGCGTACGGCAAAATCGTGTGGTCCTGACGCCCGGGGTCTGTGCGTCAAGTCGTGCGGGTCTCTCTCGCAAGGCGACGGGGGCAATAGTGCATCGCTCCCCGGGGAGAGCGCGACATAAGCCGTAGAGCCACTGCGCAGGGAAGGCCGGATGTTGGGCTCCACCTGTATGCCGCTGTGCATCTGTTTTTCGCGCAATTCGCGCACAGCGGACCGTGGGTGCCCAGCCGGCACCCGGTCTTCCCTGCGCCCTCTGTCTTCGGAGGGAGCAAGACGGGAGCAAAACTCGGGCGAGATGTGCCGCGAGGATGCGGGCGTGTGTCTGCGAGCGAGTCTTGAGTTGAAGCAGCGCCATCAGTGGCAACAAACTCCGTCATTGCGAGCGTAGCGAAGCAAATCCAGAATTCCTCAATGGAGGGGCTCTGGATTGCTTCGTCGCAAGGGCTCCTCGCAATGACGACGCGGCGGGCAGGTTCGCTTGCTATCTGGGGCGGATTTTCGGATGTGCTCCCCTTGCGCCAATCCGCTACCCTCTCGCGGGGCGGAATATTTCCGCGCTTGCCAATCAGCCCGGTGCGGTTCAGAAAAAAGAGCCAAAAAAAGAGCCACGAACGAGACGCGAGCGGAGACTGAAGTTTTGACCATCAAGGGCAAGGCCTACATTGCCGGGATCTACGAACACCCGACCCGGCATGCGCCGGACAAATCCACCGCCCAGCTCCACGCCGAGGTCGCCAAGGGCGCGATCGAGGATGCCGGGATCAGCAAGGATGATATCGACGGCTATTTCTGTGCGGGCGACGCGCCCGGCGGCGCCTGGCCGATGGTCGATTATCTCGGCCTGAACACCAAGAAGCTTCGCCACATTGATTCCACCGAGACCGGTGGCTGCTCCTACATCATCCATCTCGGCCATGCCGCCGAGGCGATCGCCGCGGGCAAATGCTCGATCGCGCTCGTGACGCTCGCCGGCAAGCCGCGCACCGGCGCGATGCCGCCGCGCGCTTCCGGCGCCGAGGTCGATTTCGAAACCGCTTACGGGGCGACCACGCACAATGCCTATGGCATGTGTGCCATGCGCCACATGCACGACTATGGCACCACCTCCGAGCAGCTCGCCTGGATCAAGGTCGCGGCCTCGCATCACGCGCAGTACAATCCGTATGCGATGCTCAAGGACGTGGTCACTGTCGAGGACGTCCTGAACTCGCCGATGATCTCCGATCCCCTGCATCGCATGGATTGCTGCGTCGTCTCCGACGGCGGCGGCGCGCTGATCGTGACGACGCCGGAGATTGCCAAGAGCCTGAAGAAGCCGCTGGTGCGCCTGATCGGCCATGGCGAGGCGATGAAGGGCCCGCGCGGCGGCAAAGATCTCGACCTCACTTACTCCGCCGGCGTCTGGTCCGGTCCGCGTGCGTTCGAGGAAGCCGGCATCACGCCGAAGGACATCAAATACGCCTCGATCTATGACAGCTTCACCATCACCGTGCTGATGCAGCTCGAAGACCTCGGTTTCTGCAAGAAGGGCGAGGGCGGCAAGTTCGTCGCCGACGGCAACCTGATCTCGGGCGTCGGCAAGCTGCCGTTCAACACCGATGGTGGCGGCCTCTGCAGCAACCACCCCGTCAACCGCGGCGGCATGACCAAGATCCTCGAAGCCGTCAGGCAGCTGCGCGGCGAGGCGCATCCGAAGGTGCAGGTCAAGAACTGCGATCTCGCCATCGCCCACGGCACCGGCGGCCTGCTCGGCGTCCGCCACGCCGCCTCGACCGCCATTCTGGAGCGCGTGTGATGAGCGAAGTGAAAAAGTATCCGGCCCCGGTGACGAATCCCGAGACTTCAGCGTTCTGGGACGCGGCGAAAGAGGGCAAGTTCATGATCAAGCGCTGCACCGCCTGCGGCGAAGCGCATTACTTCCCGCGCTCGATCTGCCCGTTCTGCTACTCCGACAAGACGGTGTGGGAACAGGCCTCTGGCGAGGGCACGATCTACACCTACAGTTTGATGCGGAAATCGCCGACCGGTCCTTACGCCATCGGCTACGTCACGCTGAAGGAGGGGCCATCGGTGCAGACCAATTTCGTCGACTGCGATCTGGAGAAGCTCAAGATCGGTCAGAAGGTGAAGGTGGTGTTCAAGCCGACCGACGGCGCCCCGCTGCCGTTCTTCACGGTGGCTTGATTGCTTTCTTCCTTCCCCCTTGCGGGGGAAGGTGGCGCGAAGCGCCGGATGAGGGGTTCTCTCCACGGAGAGAATCTTCAACGTGGAAGCAACCCCTCACCCAAACGCGTATGTGGCCGGCACCTCGGAGCCCTCTCCCGCAAGGGGAGAGGGCGCATCAGTAAGCGCCGGTGAAATCCCGGGAGAAACCAGAAGAATGTCCGCCAGATACGAAGAGCTCAAAGGCCTGAAAAATCTCGGCCAGAAATACGCCTACACCGATCGCGAGGTGATGCTCTACGCCTACGGCATCGGCCTCGGCGCCGATCCCATGGACGAGAACGAGCTCGCCTTCGTCAACGAGGGCACGTTCACGCCGCGGCCGCTGAAGGTGGTGCCGACCTTTGCTTCAGTCGCGGCCTGGGGCTCGGGCCCGGGCGAGATGAATCTCAACCGCGTCATGGTGGTCGACGGCGAACGGGACATCACCTTCCACCAGCCGCTGCCGGTCGCCGCCAACATCACCGCCGACTCCTCGGTGCTCGAAGTCTACGACAAGGGCAAGGACAAGGGCGTGGTCATCGTTCACCAGACCGTGCTGAAGAACGAGAAGGGCGAGAAGCTGGCAACGCTGGTCGCCTCGCGCTTTGCCCGCGGCGATGGCGGCTTCGGCGGGCCGAACCTGACCCAGCCCGATCCGCACAAGATCCCATCGCGCGAGCCGGACAAGACCATCGACATCACCACGCGCCCCGACCAGGCGCTGGTCTATCGCCTCTGCGGCGACCGCAACCCGCTGCACTCCGATCCCGAGTTCGCCAAGAAAGCCGGCTTCCCGCGTCCGATCCTGCACGGCATGTGCACCTACGGCATCACCTGCCGCGGCGTGCTCCAGACCTATGCCGACTACGATGCGAGCGCCTTCCGTCAGCACGTCGCGCGGTTCTCCTCGCCGGTCTATCCCGGCGAGACCGTGACCATGGACCTCTGGAAGGACGGCAACGTGATCTCGTTCGAAGCCAAGGTGAAGTCGCGCGGGGTGACGGTGATCAAGAACGGCAAGACGGTGCTGGGTTAGTGGGCACCGGCGTTTCACTCCCTCGCCCCGCTTGCGGGGAGAGGGTGGGGTGAGGGGCTCTCACCACGAGTCGGGACGGTATTGAGACCTGTACCCCCTCACCCGATCGCTACGCGATCGACCTCTCCCCGCAAGCGGGGAGAGGTGGAAGAAAAACAAACAGGGAGACGCCACCATGGGACTACTCGACGGCAAGGTCGCGCTGATCACCGGCGCGGGCGGCGGGCTCGGTGAGGCCTACGCAAAGCTGTTCGCGCGGGAAGGGGCCTCGGTCGTCGTCAACGACCTCGGCGGTCCCCGCGACGGCTCCGGCGCCGACGTGTCCATGGCGCAGCAGGTGGTGGATGCGATCAAGGCCGAGGGCGGCAAGGCGGTCGCCAACGGCGCCGACATCTCCACCATGGAGGGCGGCCAATCGGTGTTCGACGACGCCATCAAGCACTTTGGCCGCGCCGACATCCTGGTCAACAATGCCGGCATTTTGCGCGACCAGACCTTTCACAAGGCCAGCGAGGCCGACTGGGACAAGGTCATCAAGGTCCATCTGAAGGGCACCTTTTGTTGCACCATGCCGGTGTTTCGCTGGATGCGGGAAAACGGCGGCGGCGTCATCGTCAACACCTCCTCGACATCAGGGCTGATCGGCAATTTCGGCCAGACCAATTACGGCGCGGCCAAGGGCGGCATCTGGGGCCTGTCCAACGTGCTCGCGATCGAGGGCCGCAAGTACAACATCCGGATCTGGACGCTGGCCCCGGGCGCCCTGACCCGCATGACCGCAGACCTGCCCCGCTATAAGGAGAACCCCGGCGCCGCACTCGGGCCGGACGGCATCGCGCCGGCCGTGCTATACATGGTCAGCGATTTGTCGGGCGACCAGACCGGCAAGGTGCTGGGCGTGTCCGGGCCCCGCGGCGTGCGCGAGATGCGGATGATGGAAATGGAAGGCTGGAAGCCGCCGCACTCGGGCTGGAACGCCCAGGACATTGTCGATCATGCCAAGGAGATCTTCTTCTCCGAGGAGCAGATCAAGATGGGGGCACGGCGGTTTTAGAAGGCCGTCATCTCGGGGCACGCGAAGCGTGAGCCCGGGATCCATACTCCGGATCGTGGTTATGGATTCCGGGCTCGCGACTGCGTCGCGCCCCGGAATGACAGATTAGAGAAAGACGAGGACCGATGAAACTCACCGCCGACGCCAAGGGCACCTTCGCAATCGCGCCGACGCCGTTCCACGACGACGGCCGGATCGACGAGCGCTCGATCGACCGCCTGACCGATTTCTACGAGGAGGTCGGCTGCGACGGCGTCACGGTGCTGGGCATTCTTGGTGAAGCCCCCAAGCTCGACGCCGTCGAGGCCGAGCAGGTCGCGGTGCGCTACGTCAAGCGCGCCAAGAAGATGCAGGTGATCGTCGGCGTCTCCGCGCCGGGCTTTGCCACCATGCGTTCGCTGGCCAAGGCTTCGATGGATGCGGGCGCGGCCGGCGTCATGATCGCGCCGCCGCCCTCGCTTCGCACCGACGACCAGATCATCGGCTATTTCAAGCAGGCGGCGGAAGCCATCGGCCCTGATGTGCCCTGGGTGCTGCAGGACTATCCGCTGACCTTGCAGGTGGTGTTCACCCCCGCCGTGATCCGCAAGATCGTCATGGACAATCCGAACTGCGTGATGCTCAAGCACGAGGACTGGCCGGGCCTGGAGAAGATCTCGACACTACGCGGCTTCCAGAAGGACGGCTCGCTCCGTCCGCTCTCGATTCTCTGCGGCAATGGCGGCACCTTCCTGGACTTCGAGATGGAGCGCGGCGCCGACGGCGCCATGACCGGCTATGCCTTCCCGGAGCTCCTGATCGACGTCGTGAACCTCTCCAAGGCCGGCAAGCGCGACGCGGCACATGACATCTTCGACGCGCATCTGCCGCTGATCCGCTACGAGCAGCAGCCCGGCGTCGGCCTCACCGTGCGCAAATACGTGCTGCAGAAGCGTGGTATTATCGCTTCCAGCGCGCAGCGCAAGCCCGGTGCGACGATGACGGCGACGGCGAAGGCCGAGGTCGACTATCTCTTGTCGCGGGTCGCCCGTTTCGACAAGCGCGCCAATCTCGGCCCGCAATCCAGCGCCGCAGGCTAGTTGCATGGCCGAGACATCAGCATCACGCCCGGCCTCGACGATCCTCCTGCTGCGCGACGGCACTAAGGAAATCGAAGTCTTCATGATGGTCCGCCATCATCAGATCGAGTTCAACTCGGGCGCGCTGGTGTTTCCCGGTGGCAGCGTCGATGCCGGCGACAACGAGATCGTCGCCCGCGCCGACCTCTATTCGGGCGGCGAAAGCCTCAGCGAAGCGGACCGCGGCTTCCGGATCGCCGCGATCCGCGAGACCTTCGAGGAGAGCGGCATCCTGCTGGCGCGATCGAGGCAGACTGGCCTGGCGGTCGATGCCAACCGCGCCGGCGAGATCGCTGACGCGCACCGCGTTGCCCTCAACGAGCACAAGATCAGCTTCCTGAAGATCCTCGACGACAATGGCCTCCAGCTCGCGCTCGACACGCTGGTGCCTTACGCACACTGGATCACGCCGGAGGGCATGCCGAAGCGCTTCGATACCTGGTTCTTCCTCGCGGCCGCGCCGCCCGACCAGCTCGGCGCCCACGACGGGCGGGAGTCCACCGATTCGATCTGGCTGTCAGCGCGCGAGGCGGTGGAGGGCGGCGAAAGCGGCCGCTTCAAGCTGCCGTTCCCGACCACGCGCAATCTGATCCGGCTCGCCAAGCAGGGAAGCGTGAGCGCGGCGCTGGAGCACGCCCGCGGACTCTCGATCGTTACGGTGATGCCGGTGATGACCAAAACCGAAACCGGCCGTCAGCTCCGCATCCCCCGCGAGGCCGGCTATGACGGCGAGGTGTTCGACGTCGGCCCCGTCGGCTAGCACACTTCGACAGGCGGCGAAGTATCGATGAATCCCGGCGCGCGGGGCAGCCAGCGTCAAACTGTCGTAAAGCTGAAGCGGGCGGCAAGTCCCGATATTAACGATATTCCGCGTCCCGAGGCATGTTCCCCCCGGGCAGGAATACGTCGTATATTGGACCTCCAGCAGTCCGGTCCTCAAACCACCAATGTCCGCCGAATTGACGCCGCCCCCTGAGAAAAGGCGAACCTTCTCGCTCTCCATCGGCCAGCTCACCTTCGGTAGCTTCCTGTTGGTGCTGGCGGTGATCATTGTCACCTCGACTGCGAGCGTGATTGCGATCCGGCACATCGATTCGACCTTCGCCGAGCTGCAGCGGCTGCAGAGCGTCGGTGACCTCGCCGAGGACATCGATCGCCGCATGAACGAACTGCGTCTTGCCGCGCGCGACTTCGTCACAGATCCCGGTGCCGGCATCCAGTTCCAGCAGGTCGGCGAGGCGGCCTCGACGCTCAGCGACATCCTGAAGAAGACCCGCATCGAGCTCGCGCCCGAGCAGCAGGACATGCTCGACGGGGTCACCGAGCGGCTCGCAACCTATCGCTCCGGCCTCGAGCGGATCTCCACGCTGATCGACCGCCGCGCCCAGCTGCTCGCCGGACTGCCGCCGCTGCGCGAACAATTCGACGCAGCGGTTGAAGGCACCGCGGACCGCGAGCTGGCGTCCCGCCTGTCCGAGGCACAGGGCCGGATCGCGATCGGGCTGCTCGCGCGCAACCCGTCTGCAGCCGAGCAGGCTGCACAGGGAATGCGGGGGCTCGATATTGCCGATGCCAAGCTGAAGTCGGCGGTGAACGACTATGCCGAGGCGATCATGGCCGTCGCCGTCCGCGAGCGGCAGATCGCCGACATCGATCGCGAGGTGCTGGGAACGGAAGGACGGCTGATCGGCCGCGTCACCGAATTGCTGCGCGAGGTCAGCTCCCGACGCGGTCACGTGCTGTCGCGCGACTTCGCCCGGACACTGACCGAGGCGCGATGGCAGAGCATCGTGCTCGGCACGGTCGGCGTGCTGATCGGCATCGGCGCTGCCTGGTTCGTGGTTCGCAGGACGGTGCGTCCGCTCGCCCAGATCGCGCGATCCATTCGCGCGCTCGCCGCCGGCCGGAAAGACGTCTCAATTCCGTCCGCCGACCTTGGCAACGAGATCGGCGACATTGCGCGGGCGGCCGAAGTGTTTCGCCGCGCGCTGGAGGAGGCCGACACCGCGCGCGAGGCGGCGGTGCGCGCGCTCACCGAGCAGCGGCTCGCCGAGGAGAGCTATCGAAAACTGTTCGAAGGCTCCATCGACGGCATCTACGTGACGACCCCGGCCGGTGACCTCCTCAACGCCAATCCCGCGCTGGCGCGCATGATGGGCTACGACAGCCCGCAGCAGCTGATCGACAGCATCAGCGACATCGCCCACACGATTTACGTCCACCCCGAGGCGCGCGCCGAATACCAGCGGCTGATGGCGCGCGACGGCATGGTGCGCGAGTTCGAGTATCAGGTGCGCCAGCGCAGCGGCGACATCCTCTGGCTCTCCGACAGCGCCACGGGCGTGCGGGACGAAGCGGGCAACATCATCCGCTACGAGGGCACGCTGCGCGACATCACCGACCAGAAGCGGGCGGAGGAAGCCATCGCCGAAGGCCGGCGCCTGCTCCAGCAGGTCATCGACACCGTGCCGGCGGTGATCAACGTCAAGGATCGCAATCTACGCTACGTGCTGATGAACCGCTACATGGCCGGCATCTTCGGCATCGAGCCCGGCGAGGCGCTCGGCCGCACCACGGCCGACCTGATGTCGCGCTACGGCGCATCCAAGTCCGACGAGAGCGACAAGCGGGTGCTCAAGCTTCGAAAAGGTCTCGGTTTCTACGAGGAGGAGTATCAGGACGCCTCCGGCAACATGCGGCAATGGCTGGTCAACAAGTTGCCGTTGCTCGACGCCGAGGGCGAGATCGAGCGGATCGTGACCGTTGCGCTCGATATCGGCGAGCGCAAGCGGGGCGAGCAGGAGATGCGCAAGGCCAAGGAAGCCGCCGAAACCGCGCTGCGCAATCTCCGCGAGACCCAGGCCTCCCTGATCGAGGCCGAGAAGCTGGCCGCGCTCGGGCGCCTCGTCGCCGGCGTCGCCCACGAGGTCAACAATCCCGTCGGCATCAGTCTCACCGTCGCCTCCGCGCTGGAGCGCAAGACCGCCATGTTCACCGCCGAAGTCGAGCGCGGCGAGCTGCGCCGCTCCACGCTCAACGACTTCCTCAGCACCAGCCGCGATGCGTCCTCGCAGCTCGTCTCCAATCTCAACCGCGCCGCCGAGCTGATCCAGTCGTTCAAGCAGGTCGCCGCCGACCGCAATTATTCGGATCAGCGTACTTTCGATCTCGGTGACCTCACCGAGCAGGTGGTGATGAGCCTGCGGCCGGGCCTGCGTAAGCACAATCTGACGCTCAACGTCGAGTGTCAGCCGGACCTGACCATGAACAGCTATCCCGGCCCGTACGGCCAGGTGCTGACCAATCTGTTTCTGAACTCGGTGGCGCACGCCTTCCCGGACGGCCGGCCCGGGACGATCGAGATCCAGGTGCGCGAGTCCGGCAAGGACAACGTCGAGATCATCTTCTCCGACAATGGCTGCGGCATGTCGCTCGACGTCCGTCGCCGCGCCTTCGATCCGTTTTTCACCACGCGGCGCGACCAAGGCGGCACCGGCCTCGGGCTGCACATCGTCTACAGCATCGTCACCAACCGGCTCGGTGGCCGGCTCGATCTCGATTCCGAACCGGGTGGCGGTACGCGCATCCAGATGATCCTGCCGCGTGTGGCGCCGCTCGAACAGGCCGCGGAATAGCTAATCGACGTCTGCAAGCTTGTGCAGCGTCGCGCCGAAGATCTGGCTGGCCTTGCCGACCAGCGCGGTGCCGGTCATCTGTCCGCGCGTGTCCGTGAACGTGCCGGTGACGCCGATGCCGACAGGGGCAGGGCCGCCGAACAGCGGATTGTCATCGCCTCGAGGCGAGGTGTGCCGTTGCACCAGCACCTCGCCCTTGAAGCTGTTGTTGTCCTTCACCGTGTAGCTGCCGGTGTAATACAGGTAGGCATCGCCGCCGAGAATCTTGCCGTCGCGGAAGAGAATCACGCCGCTGCCCTTGCCGACTCGACCATCGAGCAGGGTGACGTGAATTGAATAGAGGCCGTTTTTCATAACGTCCCGTAGGCCGGCCGCCATCGCCCAATGGCGCAACCGGTCCCGCTTTTATGCCAAAGCCCATCCCTGCGCGCAACGAGGCAGTTTGCCGGCCGGTCGCGGCGGCTGCGAGCCGTCGTTGTTCCGGTTTGTCCATGACACCGTCGTGACGCTCTGATGGTGAGGCGAGGCCCGACGTTGCGAATCAGAGTTGGCCCGCGAAATGCATAACCATTGTTGCACTGGCCGCGGGGTGCTGGAGCAAGACGAACGTGACCAACTGGATCGATTCCGGCGGCGATGAGCCGCGTCTGTACGGTGCGCGTCCCACGAATTGCAAAAGCGAACAACGGCGGATTGGCGATGCGATACGCCGGGCAAACCTCACGAGGCTGGCGCCCGCGTTGGCTTTGATCGCGCTCGCAGCCCCCTCGGGGCACGCGCGCGACCGCGGGCAGTTCGCCAACACCAATCCCGAATTGAAGGCTTGGTTCGACAGTCTGCGCAGCGGCGAGGGGCCCTGCTGTTCCGATGCCGACGGTTCGGCGCTCTCGGACTCCGACTGGGACAGCAAGGACGGGCATTATCGCGTCCGCGTCCCGCGCTATGGCTATGCGCTCGATGGCCAGCAGCAGGAGCTCGTCTGGGTCGACGTGCCCGCGGAGGCCGTGATCTCGGAGCCGAACCGGGTGGGACGCACCATGGTCTGGCCGATCTACGGCTACATGGGTGTCACCATCCGCTGCTTTATGCCCGGTAGCATGACTTAGCCTTCGGGCGTGACGTCGTCGCCGGCTCGGTGCCTGGACGGCGGGGCGCCCCGTCGCGTCAGGTATATTTCTTGTCGCGCTCGAGCAGCTCGATCGAGATGCCTTCGGGCCCGCGGATGAAGCAGATGCGTACGCCGGGACGAATGGTCGTCGGCTCGCGCGTGAACGTGACACCCTTGGCCTTGATCTCGGCGGCGACCGCGTCGATGTCCTTCACCGTCAAGCCGAAATGGTCGAGGCCCTGATGCGGGTGCGGAGGTGGCGGGCTGACGGCGCTGTCGCCCTCGAGTGGCGCGATGAAGATCCTGGCTCCGCCGAGGTTCACGTCGATTCGTCCCGGCGCGCGCACGATCTCGCCACCAAGGATGTCCTGCAGCCAGGCCGCGGTGGCCTCCGGATCGGGGCTGCGCAGATGGACGTGATCCCAAGCGACGGCGAACGGCATTTCATAATCTCCCAACGGGTCTTTTCGATGCTATGGCGCATGCTAGCAGTATCGCCGGTGGCCACCACCGCCGTTGCCGACTCGCATGACGTTGGGGGAACCTTAGTTCGTCGCCCGAATTAAGGTAAGCTGTGACTAAATCCATCTTCGATGGTGCTGCGGTCGCGATCGGTGTGCAACCATGAATGCGAGGCTCGACCGACTCGGATTGGGGCGCTTGGCCGGCACCGGCGAACGACTGGCGCGGGCGGTGACGATTGCGAGCGTCTCATTTGGCCGAAGCCTTCTATGGCTGCTGGCGGCAATCATCGTCGGTTGCGGCATTTGGATGCTGCTACCTCTCTCCAAGGGCAACAGTGCTGAGCCGGTGAGGCCTGAGCTGGCGGCTGTTGAAGCGCCTCCCTCCGGCGATGCGTCCAAAGTAGCCTCGCCAGTGTCCGAAGCTCAGGTGCCGGCGACAGCAGAACTTGGTCGTCTCAGGATTTCATCACAGACCTGGCGTCGCGGCGGCCTCGGCTCCAAAGCCCTGGTGACGTTCACGCTGCGAAACGACAACGACTATGCCGTAAAGGATGTCGAGATCGTCTGCGCCTTCACGCGGCGCGATGGAAGTCATCTGACCGACCGCAGCCGCGTGCTGGCGGATCCGGTCAGCATGAAGAGCCGCAAGACCTTTGTGCGTATCCCGATCGGCTTCGTTAACGTGAATGCCGATCAGGCAAAATGTTCCCCGGTTGCAGCACGCCGTGCTTGAAGGCGACTTGTCCCGGTAGCTGAAAAGTTACCTTCTGCGGTCCTTGGCCGAAAACTATGCATCACCATTTGAACCGAACGGCTGGGCCAGGAACCAATTGGAAGATCGCCTGTTGAGGCGAGCAGAGCCCACGCGGGGATGCGGGGGGCGGAGCGCGGCCAATGCCCATCTTTAGGTATTTCATCTTTGTCGGTGGAGCTTTGCTCACACTGCTGTTCGCGGCGGATTTCGTTTTCCCGGCGGCGCCCGTAGCGCAGGCCGTCGCGACCGCAAGCAACGACCAGCCGCTGATCCGAATCCGGTCCGACCGCCATCTGCCTGAGCGCGTCGTCCTCGACACCAGCCAGCCGACGATTGTCGCACCCGCGGTTCAGACTGCCGCAGTTGCGGCTCCCCAGCCACCGGTACAGGAGAGCCTGTCGCCGGCTTTGGCCGAGATGTCTGCCAAGACGCGGGTGCGCGAGACCTTCGCCCAGTTCACGCCAGAGCCGAGGGCCGGGACCGCCGCAGCGAGGAAGTCCGACGCGGGCCAGCCCCAGACGTTCCAGGCCCAAGCGTCTCCTGTCCAGGCTCAGCCCAAGCGTAAGATCGTCAGGACGCAACCGGCGCATCAGCCGGGCCGCCCCATGATGCTGGTCGCTCAGCAGCCGCATTTCGGCCTCTTCAACACGACCTGGTAACAGCGCCTTCGGCTGCCTCGATCGAGGTGGGAAGGGCTTTTTATTGGCCGGCCTCTCTGCTAATTCGAACCAATCCGACCGCCGTCGGGTGTACTGGCTCCTCGCCAGTGCCGGCCGGCGGATCTCGGTGGCCCGCTACTCGGGCCAGGGCGCTCGTAGCTCAGCTGGATAGAGCATCGGATTTCGATTCCGAGGGTCGGAGGTTCGAATCCTTCCGAGCGCGCCAGTCCTCTTTGTTCCATATATGTTCTAAAGCGGCGAGGATGCCGGGTCACCGCCGCGAGGGCCTGCGGCGTCCATCAGCCTGCCGGGACACCGCTTTGCCGGCCGCGTGCCAGCGTGTCGGAGGGCGCCTCGTGGAAGATCGCGCGGTAGGCTGCGGCAAATTCGCCGAGATGATGGAAGCCTTGGGCACGTGCGCAGGTGGCCACGGTGACGCCACCCTTGAGGAGGCGGGCGCGGGTCGCCCACAGCCTCTTCAGGCGAATGTACTGGTGCAGGCTCATGCCCCGCACCTTGCTGACGGCGCCGCCGAGCGTACGGATCGAGACGTCGAACTCGCGGGCGAGATCGGCTGTATAGATCGGCGCGGTCGGATAGGTAGCGACGTAGTCGTCGATGCGCTGCACGAGCTTGATCGCCCGCTCGCTGTGGACCGAGGTGCTCCGATCCGACGTCGAATCGATTCGAAACAAATCGTCGAGCGCGAGCAGCAGGCCTTCCTGCAGATGGGCCGCAACCTCGGTCGTCTCGAACAGGTCTGGCTGCACTGACGCGGTGCGCAGGATGTCGAGCAGGAGCTGTCGGGTGTGGAGCAGGGCGGGCCGGTTCGCGACATGGGCGCGCAAATGGTCGGCGCGGTCGAACCAGCCCCGGTCTCTCAGCTCGGGGGAGAAGATGATCATGGCGTGATGATTGGTCCGGGGCTCGACGAAATGGCACTCATCGTTGCCGTGGAGGGCAGCGAAGAAGCGGGCGTCGAGATCCACACCTTTGAAGTTGACCTGAAGATCGTCGCTCATCGACAGGATCACCATCCCGCCCGGCATGCGATAGGCGGTGTCTAGGATCCGCGCGAACGATCTCATCACGATGATGCGGCACGCCGGCAGGGAGACGATGGCTCGGGCCGCCGCGAAGTTCGGGATGTCGAGCGGAATGCTCCTCGCATCCTCCATCGTCTCAATCGGCCGAAACGCATCGACATCGGAGAAGCCGATCAGTTGAAGGGCAGAGGAGGGAGCGAGGTCGTCGAACAACATGATTCTGGCCGGCCGCTGAAATGAGACAATCAAAGGAACATCGCTGCATCATCAATGGCGAAGCATCGAGTTTCAGTAAACCGAATTTCAGGGCCGTAGTATTGCGGACATCATGCCATGAGGTACGTTGGCTCATCGCCGTTCCTCAACGCTCTGCACCTTCATGTTGACAGCACCGAAACACGATCGGTTAAATCGTCATAAGTGACCTTTTCGGCTGATCTCATCTTTGATCTAGATCAAACATGAACGGCTTGGGGCCAGTGATCCACTGCGCAAGACATGATCTCGCAAAAGCGAAGGGGCCCGAAGGCCCCTTCAAACGTCACCAGCGGCGATAGCCGTAGTACCCATAATGGCGCGGCCCGTAATAGCGCGGCGGCCCATAGTACCGCGGGCCGTAATAATATGGCCGCGGCCTGTAGTAGTAGCCATAATAGTTCGGCCGCCACCAGCACCGTCCCCAGGCGTCGCAGACCATGCGGACCTGCTCGACGCCGGAGACCTGCGGTGTCGCAGGTGCAGGCGCGATGGGCATGGCGGATGCCGTCGACGATGCAACGAGGGCGCCGAACAGGAACGCGGCCAATCGGCCAGTCGTGAGGTTCATGATGTCTTCCTTCGCTTACGCGATGCAGGATATCGAGGTTGTTCTGATCAAATTGTGGCCGAACCGAAATGTAATACAGATGAACAGGCGAGCTGACCCTTACGTCACGGCTCGGCAGCGGGCCGTAGGCCGGGCAGGCCGTGTCGTGACTTGAGCTTGATCGTGCGCAATTCGCAAGTTTGCCTTGGCTCTTACTGTCGCCGTCATGGCAGCGGCGTGGTGCCTGCTGCCGGGCAAGGTGAGCTGAATGCGAGTCATTCCAGATCTGTCGATCTCGCCGGAGAAGGTGTTCTTCGTCATCTCGAAATCGCGCCGGTCCGACAGCGAAGCGGGAGGGGGTGGCGTCATCCTGGACTTCGGCGACGACGACATGAGCTACGGCCGCGGTGGGCGCGGCGAAAGCACCGACCGTGCCGAGCTCGCGGGCTTCATCCGCGCTCTCAATGTTGACGAGCAGATCGATCTCGTGGCGCTGACCTGGCTTGGCCGCGGCGACGGTGATCTCTCCGATTGGCGTCAACTGCGCGCCCAGGCCGCCCAGGCGCACAACCAGCGTACCGCCTCATACCTGATCGGTACGCCAATGCTCGCCGACTATCTGGAGGAGGCGATGACGCAATTCGGCAAGTCCTTCGAGGAATTCGAAGAACAGCTCTGATGCCGGATGCGGCGTCTGCAAGTGAAGGAGAAGTTGCGATGGACAAGATGAGAATGGACAAGGGTGACTGGCTGGTCGTGTGCGACGGGCGCAAGGCGCTCATTCTGGAAAACCTCGGCGACGAGATGTTTCCGAACCTCCACACCAGGGAGGTGCACGAGCAGCCCAATCCCGCGACCGCCGCTCAGGGGGCCGACGCGCCGGGCCGGTTACATGGCGCAGCCGGCAGCGCACGCAGCTCGGTCGAGCAGACCGATTGGCACGACGAGGCCGAGCGCGCCTTTCTGCGGAGCCTGGCCGGCCGGCTCGATGCCGCCGTCAGCTCCGGTGAGACGACGGCCCTGACCATGGTGGCCTCGCCACGTGCGCTCGGCATGATCCGCGCCGACTATTCGGACGGGCTGCGCAAGGCGCTTCAGGGGGAGGTCGGCAAGGACCTCGTCAAGCTGCCGATCTACGAGATCGAGAAGCAATTGCTGCGGTCGGGCGCCGCCAAATAGATGAGTCGCAGCGGCCGCGGCGCCTCAGTAGCAGGGGTGCCGCCGGCCGTCCTGACCAATATAAGCGGCCGCGCTGCGGTAGCAGTGGTTGGTCGCCGGGCCGTCATAGTAGGCGAAGGTGCCGGGGCTGATACCCGGGCCGTAATTGTGCAGGTAGCTGATCGGGTAGGGCAGCGGGTTGGCGTAGGAGCGGTGGTACCGGTGGCGGCCGTTCGCCTCCGCGAGGGCGGGGGCCAGGACCGCAGCCGTCAGGGCCGCAACCGCGGCGACACGCGTCAACTTGCTCATCTCGATTCTCCGGAACCCGCTCGAATGGGTCAGCTTGTTATAGCAATTTCGAGCGGCCAAGCATCGCTCCGGAGGCCAGAAATCAAGGCCAATCCCGCAGATTTCCGGGTGGGTGTGACAGAATTGCCGGACATGCGGCCAAAGCTGCCCATTTTTGGCCTTTTCGGGATGCTTAACGAATTCCCCACACAAGTATGACCAAAGACTATTCGGTTCAGATTCTTCCGCCGGCCCGGGGGGCATTTGCCGGCCCCTCGAGTCCGGTACATTCCTGAAGGCCTTCGCCGTCATCTCGCCATGCGCATCACGCTTCCGAGTCTGCTGTTGCTCTGCCTCGCCGCCGCCACGCCCGCGCGCGCCGAGCTGCACATCACGCGCGACCACGGCGGCTATGTCGAGGAGTACAAGGCCAAGTACAAGCGGGTGCGCGAAAAGGGCGAGCGGGTCATCATCGACGGCATCTGCAATTCGGCCTGCACGCTCGTGCTCGGCATCGTGCCGATGAACAAGATCTGCGTGACGCCGCGCGCGAGCCTCGGCTTCCACCAGGCCTATTACGACAAGGCGTTCACCTTCGGCATCAAGGTCACCAGCGCTGAGGGTACCTCCGATCTCATGTCCTACTACCCCGACACGGTGAAGGACTGGATTCGCCGCAATGGCGGGCTCACCACGGACATGAAGAAGATCAAGAACGGGGTCGAGCTCTGGAAGATCGTCAATCCCTGCCCGGACGAATGGTGAGCGGCTGAGACGGACCGCGATCCTCCGTCGCAGCGCAGCATATCGTCACCACGAAATTCGCATTGCCGCATGGCCGAGGGTCGGGCAATGAGGGCGGCAATGAATCATAATCAAGAAGCCCTGGCCGCCCGCGCCGCGCCGATCCTGTTCGTGCTGCTCTGGAGCACCGGATTCATCGGCACCAAATACGTCGTCAACAATGCCGATCCCTTGACCTATCTCGCCATCCGCATGGCGATCGTGGTCGGGCTGATGGCAATCATCGCAGGAATCGCTCGGCCGAAATGGCCTGATAGCGCCGGCATCGCGCACAGCGCGGTCGCCGGCATCCTCGTCCACGGCTTCTATCTCGGCGGCACCGCGATCGCGATCGCGCATTCGATTCCGGCCGGCCTTTCCGCGCTGATTCCGGGCCTGCAGCCGATCCTGACCTCGACCATCGCCAATCGCTGGCTGGGCGAACGGGTCACGCCACTGCAATGGGCCGGGCTCTTGCTCGGCCTCGGTGGGGTGGTGCTGATCCTGCACAACCGCCCGATGACCGGCGAAGCCGGACTCGGCTGGCTCGCCTCGGTGGTCTCGCTGGTCAGCATCACGCTCGGCACGCTCTATCAGCGCCGCTATTGCAATCACATCGACTGGCGCGCCGGCAATCTCGTGCAGTACGTGGCGGTCACCATCTTCTTCGCGGTCGGCGCCTTCCTGTTCGAGGATCGCGTGGTGCACTGGACGCGGGAGTTTGTGCTTGCGCTCGCCTGGCTCGCGGTCGCGCTCTCGATCGGATCGATCGGGCTGTTGTACTGGCTGATCCGCCACGCCGCGGCGACCTCGGTCGCGAGCCTGTTCTATTTGGTTCCGGCCGTCACGGCCCTGATGGCCTATCTGCTGTTCGGAGAAAAGCTGGATGCGATTGCCATTGCTGGCATGGCGCTCTGCGCCGCGGCGGTCTTCGTCGTCAATCGGCGGTCCTGACGGCGTGCACAGCCGCGATCCTGAGAGCAAGCGTCATCCGGGCCGGCGCGCAGCCAAGCGGCGAGGATAGGCGCGCGCCGTCTCCGGGCGCGCCCGCACCCGGAGACGTCTTCCGGTGCGATCAGCGCTTGGCCTTCTTGGCCTTCTTCTTCGACTTGCCGGCTTTCTTGGTCGCCTTTTTCGCAGACTTTTTCGCCGCCTTCTTGGACGACTTCTTTGCGGCCTTCTTCGTCGTCTTCTTCGCAGCCTTCTTGGCTTTCTTCTTGGCCGCCTTCTTCGGCGCTACTTTCTTCGCGACCTTCTTGGCGGCTTTCTTCACCTGCTTGACTGCGGTGACTGCCGCGTCCTTGGTCGTTTCCACGGCGCTGGTGATCGTCTCCATCGCCTGTTCGGTGATCGGCTTCTCGTCGTCCATATCGTCCCCCACGGTTTGCATGGAGCGATGACGATAGCGGGTTTCGAAATTGTGTCAAAGCGACGCTCAACCTTTGCGGATCTTTGCGTAGGCGGCGAGCGCGCGTTCGCGTGCCCTGGCATGATCGACGATCGGTTGCGGATAGGTCTTGCCGATCGTGATGCCCGCGCTCGCAAGCTCGATCGGCGTTGCCTGCCAGGGCCGGTGGATCAGCTTGGCGGGCAGGGCCTTCAGCTCCGGAACCCAGCGTCGAACATAGGCTCCATCAGGATCGAACTTCTCGCCCTGGAGCTGCGGATTGAACACGCGGAAATAGGGCGCAGCGTCCGCGCCGCAGCCGGCGACCCATTGCCAGTTGGCAGGATTGCTGCCGGCGTCCGCGTCGACCAGCGTGTCCCAGAACCAGGCCTCCCCCTCGCGCCAGTCGATCAGGAGGTGCTTGACCAGGAAGGAGGCCACCACCATCCGCACCCGGTTGTGCATCACGCCGGTGTGCCAGAGCTCGCGCAGGCCGGCATCGACGATGGGGTATCCGGTGCGCCCGCGCTGCCAGGCGGTGAGCGCTTCTTTGTCGGGCTGCCAAGGGAAGCCATCGAAGTTCGTCTGCAGGTTTTGGGTGGCGAGCTGGGGATGATCGTGGAGCAGGTGGCGGCAGAATTCGCGCCAGCCGAGCTCGCTCAGGAATTTATCCACACCCTGCCCGAGTGCCGGATCTTCCGCCGCGGCGAACCGGGCGGCGTGCCAGAACTGACGCGGGCTGATCTCGCCGAAGCGCAGATGCGGCGACAGCCGTGAGGTCCCGTCTCGGTCCGGACGGTCGCGGTCGCCCACATACATTCGAACAGTGTGCTTGAGGAAGTCGCGCAGGCGCAGATGGGCGGACGCGGCACCGGGGGTCCATGCCTCGCGCAGGCCGCCCGCCCAATCGGGCGTGGTAGGCTCGAGCGTCCAGCTCTCCAGTCGATCGCTTGCGATGCTCGGTGCAGGGCCCAGCTGCTTCGGCGCGGGCAGGGGCTTTGGCGGGTCGCCGAGGGCCAGTACGCGGCGCCAGAACGGGGTGAACACGCGCAGGCCCCGGCCGTCCTTGGTGCGGATCGCCGCGGGCGGGACCAGCAAGTCGCCCGGAAAGCTTTGCGCGTGCATGCCGAGCTTCGCAAGGGCCGCTTGGAGCTGTCGCTCAACCGCCTGATGGGGCGCCTGCGTGATCTCGTTCCAGTAGACGGCGCGGGCACCGCTCTGTCGCACCACCTCAGGGATCACCTTGGCCGCCGGTCCTCTGCGCAGGACGAGCGAGCCGCCGCGCGCGGCGATCTCGGCTCCGAGCGCCCGCAGCGACTGCGCCAGCCACCAGCGTGCCGCACCGCCCGGCGCTCGCCCCGCCGCCTCGTCCAGGACGTAGAGGCAAAGCACCGGCGCTCCGGACTTGGCGGCGGCGTGGAGGGCGGGGTGGTCGGACAGGCGGAGATCGTCGCGAAACCAGACGATGACGGGCGGGGTCAGGGAAGGCCTCGTTTACCAATTGGAAACCGTACGGCGTGCGGCGGTGGGAACCCGTCGTTAATGCGGCTGTAAGTCAATTGCACCAATATGCAGGAATTACGGGGGTCATTCCATCCATGTCCAATCTTCTAACGGCGAAGTTCCTGCCGCGGTTCAAGCTCGGCACCAAAGCGGTCCTGTGCGCGGTGCTGCTGATCGCAATGAACACGGCGCTCGTGGTCGGCGCCGGCTATTGGTCACTGACATCCGCCTTCACTGACCGCGCCCTGCGCGACATCGAGGTCAATCTGCGCACGCTGGGGCTGGCCTTTGCGGAGACCGTTCCCGAAGCCAAGATCACGATCCGAGACGGCGCGGTGGTCCGCGCCGAGATCCCCAAAATGCCCGACTTCAGGGATCACGCCATCGTCGACCGGGCGGTGTCCTATGTCGGCGGCAACGCGACCCTGTTCGTGTTCGACGCGGCGAGCGGACAGTTCATCCGCCGCTCGACCAACGTGAAAAAGGAAAACGGCGACCGCGCCGTCGGGACCCAGCTGGCCGCCGATCATCCGGGGCAGGCCCCGCTGCGCCGTGGCGAGGCCTATAAGGGGCCGGCCACGCTGTTCGGCAAGACGTTCATGACCGCCTATTTCCCGATCGCCGATGGCACCGGCAAGGTCGCCGGCATTCTCTATGTCGGCATCCCCATGGTGCAGTTCGAGGGCATGCTGTCCCAGGCGATGGAGAGCATGGCGGCCGCTGCCGGGCTTGCCGCGCTTCTGGTGCTGGTCCTGACCCTGCTGGTCGTCCGGCGCATCACCCGGCCCCTGACCTCGGTGACGCATTCGCTCACCGCGCTTGCCAACGGTCAGAGCGACGTCGCGATCGAATGCGAGGACCGTGCCGACGAGATCGGCGAAATCGCCCGCACGGTCGCGGTGTTCAAGAGCAACTCGCAGGAGCGGGCGCGCCTGCGCACTGAGCAGGCAGCGGCAACCGCTGCCGCAGCCGAGCAGCGCAAGGCCGAGCTGCGCAACTTCGTCGAGGGGTTCCGCGGCAGCGTCGGCGGCATTCTCGACAAAGTGCTGGCATCGTCCGGCGAGTTCGAGCGCGCCGCGCGACAACTCACCGACGCCGCGCGCTCCACGGCAGATCTGTCGGCGCAGTCGGCGGGAGCTTCCGAAAGCGCCTCCGAGCATGTGCGTTCGGCGGCGTCCGCTTCCGACGAGCTGTCTCAATCCATCTCCGAGATCACCCGCCGGGTGCAGGAATCGAACGAGATCTCCGCCGAGGCGGTGCGGCAGGCCGAAGCGACGGACCAGCGCATCGCGCAGCTCTCGGAGGCCGGCTCGCGCATCGGCGACGTCGTCAAGCTGATCACCTCGATCGCCGAGCAGACCAATCTGCTGGCGCTGAATGCGACCATCGAGGCTGCACGCGCGGGCGATGCCGGCCGCGGCTTCGCGGTGGTGGCTCAGGAGGTCAAGACGCTCGCCGGCCAGACCGCGAAGGCGACCGACGAAATCTCGAACCAGATCGAGAGCATGCAGCTTGCGACCGAGGAATCGGTCGCAGCCATCAAGGCGATCAGCCAGACGATCGAGCGCATCAGCGGCATCGCAGGCTCGATCTCGGCGGCGGTCGAGCAACAGAAAAGCGCGACGCACAACATCGTGGCCAGCGTGCGCGCCGCGGTGTCAGGCACGGCCGATGTCGCGGTCAATGTCCGTCACGCCGCCAAGGGCGCCAGCGAGACGGGCGAAACGTCGAGCCGCATGTTTGCTTCCGCCCAGGCGCTGTCGGGCGAGAGCCTGCATCTGAAGGCCGAGGTCGAGAGCTTCCTCGACCGCGTGCACGCGGCGTGATTCTGGGTCATCATCCCGGGATGGTCCGAAGGACCAGCCCCGGGATCTCGAGATCTCGGGTTCGATGCTGACGCATCGCCCCGGGATGACTTTTTGGGGCCGCTATCCGCGACCGCCAAAAGTCATCTGGGCTGCGGGACGATGCGGATGTAGGGCTTCGGCTCCTTCCAGCCCTGCGGATAGATCGTCTTGGCCTCGTCGTTGGAGACCGAGCCCGCGATGATGACGTCGTCGCCCTGCGACCAGTCGGCCGGGGTGGCGACGCGATGCTTGGCGGTGAGCTGGAGCGAGTCGATGACGCGCAGGATCTCCTGGAAGTTCCGGCCCGTCGTCATCGGATAGACCAGCACCAGCTTGATCTTCTTGTCCGGGCCGATGATGAAGACGTTGCGGACGGTTTGGTTGTCGGCCGGCGTGCGGGTGAGGGGATCGCCAGAGGTCGAGGCTGGCAGCATGCCGTAGAGCTTGGAGACGTTGAAATCGGTGTCGCCGATCATCGGGTAGTTCGGCGCGGCGCCTTGGGTCTCCATGATGTCTTCCGACCATTTGGCATGACGGTCGACCGGATCGACCGAGAGGCCCATCAGCTTGACCCCGCGCTTGTCGAATTCCGGCTTCAGCTTGGCGAGGGCGCCGAGTTCGGTGGTGCAAACCGGCGTGAAATCCTTCGGGTGTGAGAACAAGAGGGCCCAGCTGTTGCCGATCCAGTCGTGGAATTTGATCTTCCCTTCGGTGGTTTCGGCTTCGAAGTCAGGGGCGGTGGCGCCGATCGGAAGTGTCATGATCTTACCTCATCTCATTGAATCTAATCGAGAATTCGTCTCCGGCCGTCACATCCATTATAAGGGCTTCGCCGGCCTAAGTGAACGCCAACTGAACCGGCTCAAGTAAAATGTGAATTCCTTCTTTGAAGAGCCGATTTTCTAGCAACTTATTGTTACAGCGGCAGCTGCGGCGAAACAGCTCCACCCGGGGTCACACGGTCTCGCTCGCCCCGATAATGCCTTTTATGACTTTCATCACGCTCGCCCGGCGCGTTCTAGAACCAGATTGGTCCTGATAGCGACCAATTGGCAACCATCTAGAAAAGTCGCGATCCCCGTATCGAATCGTTAACCACCCCTTTACGCCGGCATGGAAATGCTGGTCGATCAGAAGAAGTCTGGAAGTGAACTATGTCCGCCGCTGCGCCTAAGCCCACCGAGCCGTCGTCCCTCGTGCCGTCCTGCCGCGATACCGCAGCTCATGCCCTTTCCGTCGTGCGGGACGGCGTGATCACGGGCGAAGGCCCGACCACCAAGGGACGGGTGCATTTCTCCCGTTCGCTCGACGCCGATGACACCGCCTGGTGCGTGCGCATCCTCACCGCCACCGCCGTCAACGACCAGCCGGTCAGCCGCGCCGAGGCCGAAGTTCTGTTCGAGATCAACGAGGCCGCGACGGAGCGCACCGATGGCGGCCGGTTCGACGACCTGCTTGCCAAGGCGGTCGCCCATTATGCCGCGAGCGCCTCGGGCCTGAAGGTGCCGCCGCGCAGCGTCGCGCTGTCGGCCGACACCGAGATCGAGAGCTGGGCGCCGTCCTATGCCTCCAAGGTCAACAGCGAGATGCTGGAGTGGATCGCCGGCCAGATGCGTGGCAAGCGCCAGAACAACCGTCGCCTGATGGCGATGGTGGCGACCTTCCTCGGCGCCACCGCACTGCCTCTGGCAGGCCAATTGCCGAACGTGTTCGACATCGGGATGTAAGGCAAATGGGCCGCGGTCGCGGCTCGCAGCGTCGTTCGGTTTCCTCCTGTCCCGGACGCGGCGCAGCGCGTAAGCGGTGTGGCGCAGAGCCGGGACCCAGGACACCGCGCGGTTCGCTGTGACATGGGCCCCGGCTCTGCAGCGCATCGTCCAAGAGACGCCGCGCTGCGTCCCGGGCACGAGACCTGAGTTTCAGGCAAACAACTGTCTCAACAGCGTCATTGCGAGCGCAGCGAAGCAATCCAGAATCTTTCCGCGGATACATTTCTGGATTGCTTCGCTGCGCTCGCAATGACGGGGCAAGTTGCGACACCGCGTCTCTCCAATTCGCGTGACTCGCAGGCACGCTTCCGCATCCTCGCGGCTCATTTCGCCCGAGCTTTGCCTGTCGTCCGACCCTCAATTGAAAGAGGGCGCAGGGAAGACCGGGTGCCGGCCGGGCACCCACGGTCCACTGTGCGAAAGGTGGCAACGAAGAATTTGCACAGCGGCATACAGGTGAAGCCAAACATCCGGCCTTCCCTGCGCAGTGGCTTTACGGCTTATGTCGTGCTCTCCTCGGGGAGCGATGCACTATTGCCCCCGTCGCCCCGCGGATGGCTGATGCGCTTGCCCGGTTGGGCCGCAACATCACCGCAAGACTTGACGCACAGACCCCGGGCGTCAGGACCACACGATTTTGCCGTACGCCGATGACACCGGTCGTATGCGCGAGGTCTTTGCTCACGGCTCTCCGCCCTGCAAACCCTTTCGCGCCAACGCCATCAGCGTCCACCGCCCCCCGGCCCGCGTTCGTGACGATCGCGATACGCCCCTCTTCCTTGGGCCGGGTTGCGCGACACATAGGCGATTTCCGAATTTCGGTAAAGCGGAATATTTTGGGCCGCGTGCGTTGACCCATAGATTGGATGTTTTGCCCGTCGGGCAACGCAAGGGATGGTAGCTGCAACCATTCAATCCGGCGCGGTCTGCGCCGTCGGTGGATTCGGTGCAAGCGCCTGCGCCGGCTTCGTCGCGGCCGGATAGAGCTCGGTCTTGGCGAGATCGCGGCGGAGCGACGATGGCGCCGCGTGCAGGGCAAAGGCGATCGCGATCTGCGTTCTGTTCTGAAGCCGGTACTTGCGCATGATGTTGCCGATATGCGCCCGCACCGTGTTCTCCGAGATGTTGAGCTCGTAGGCGATGTTCTTGTTCTGCATTCCCCGCGCGATCAGCGTCATCAGCTCCCGTTCGCGCGGCGTCGGTGCGATCAAGTCCTTCGGATCCGAGCTCATGGCTGATGCCTCCCTGGCCTTTGCGAACATCCCGGCATGCTCTCACTCCGTCTTGAGCGCCTCGATCGGGCTCAGCTTGGACGCCTTGTGGGCTGGATAGAAACCAAAGACGAGGCCGGTCGCGATCGAGAAGACGAGAGACAGGCCGATCGCCTGGCCGTCGATCGAGGTGACCCAACCGGCCATGCGGGCGACCGTCATCGAGAGCGTGATGCCGCCGGCGACGCCGATGGCGCCGCCGAGCAGGCAGAGGACGAGCGCTTCGCAGAGAAACTGCAGACGGATGTCGCGCATTCGCCCGCCGAGCGCCCGGCGGATGCCGATCTCCCGCGTGCGCTCGGTGACCGACACGATCATGACATTCATGATGCTGATGCCGCCGACGAGCAGCGAAACCGAGGCGATGGCGACGAGCAGCAGCGCGACGGTGCGGATCGCGCCCTGCTGCGCCTCCATGGCGGCGGCGGGATCCTGGACCTTGAAGTCGTCGTCCTGGCCGGCGGGGATGCGGTGGCGCTGCCGCAGCAGGTTCGCGATCTCCGCGCGCGCGCCCGCCATCTGACCGTCTGCGGCCACCTTGGCGATGATGTAGGCGACCGCGTCGCGGTTGATCTTGCTGGCGCTGCCGAGGAAGCGGAGCTTGGCCGTGGTGAGCGGCACGAAGGCGACGTCGTCCTGAGCCGGTCCCTTGCGGTCGAGCACGCCGACCACCTCGAGCGGGACCTTCATGATCCTGATCTGCGCGCCGATCGGATCGTCGCCGGGTGCGAACAGCTCGCGCGCGACCGTGCTTCCGAGGATCACGACCTTGCCGGCGCCGGCTTCCTCGGTGGCGGAGAAATAGCGCCCGGCCGCGAGCTGCCAGTCGCGCACCATGAAGTGGCCGGTGGTCGTGCCGTTGATCGTCGTGTTCCAGTTCTTGCCCTCGTGGATGACCTGCGCCGTTCCCGCGATGGAGCCGGCTGCGGCCTGGATTTCCGGGATCTGCTCGATAATGGCCTGCACGTCGCTCTCGGTCATCGTCAGCTTGCTGCCGTCCTTGAGACGCACACCGCCCTGGTAGACCGCGCCGGGGGTGATCATCAGCACGTTGGCCCCGATCGAACGGATCTGCTCCTGGAGGCGGAGCTGCGCGCCGGCCCCGATCGCGAACACCGTCACGATCGAGGCGACGCCGATCACGATGCCGAGCATGGTGAGGAAGCTGCGCAGCGGATTGAGGCGCAGGGCGTGCAACGCGATCTGAAAGCCCTGCAGCATCGTCATGACACAGCGCTCCGTTTCGCCAGAGCAGGGGTCTGCGTTTCGTCGCCGACGAGCTCGCCGTCATGCAGGTGGATCGTGCGCCGGCACTGGGCCGCGATGCCGGGATCATGGGTGATCATGACGATGGTCTGGCCGATCCGGTTGAGCGCGGCGAACAGGGACAGGATCTCGGCACCGGTGCGGCTGTCGAGCGCGCCGGTCGGCTCGTCGGCGAGCACGATCAGGGGGGAGGCGATCAGTGCGCGCGCGATCGCGACGCGCTGCTGCTCGCCGCCGGAGAGCTGCCGCGGGAAGTGATGGGCTCGGTGCAGCATGCCGACCGCCTGAAGGCTCGCTTCCGCGCGCGCCATGCGTTCCTTGCGCGCGATGCCGCAATAGACCAGCGGCAATGCGACGTTCTCGATGGCATCGTGGCGGGCGAGCAGATTGTAGGATTGGAACACGAAGCCGATGCGGCGAGCGCGCAGGGACGAGCGGCGATCTTCCGTGAGATCGGCAACGTTGGCGCCCTGAAGATAGACCGCGCCCTCGCTCGGCAGGTCGAGCAATCCGATCATGTTCATCAGCGTCGACTTGCCGGAGCCGGACGGTCCCATCACGGCGACGATCTCGCCTTGCGCGATGTCGAAACTGACATTGCGCACCGCGGCCACCGCGACGCGCTCGGTGCGATAGGTCCTGCTGACCGACTGGAGGCTGATGAGGGGCGCAGCGGCGGTCATGACCCGAACCTGATTCCGAGTATTTCCATGCCCGCCGGGCGGATGGCTTGGCCGACCGCGACCTCGCTGCCCTCGACGAGGTCTCCGCTCCGGAGCGCGACCTGCTCGGTGCCGGCGGCGCCGACCGTGACGGCGACGCGCTGCAGCGCGCCGCTGGCGGTGCGCACCCACACGCCGCTGCGTCCGGTGTCCGGCCGCGTGCCGGTCGGCTGGAATCGCAGCGCTGCAAGCGGCACTTTCAGCACGTCGTCCTGGCGTTCGATGACGATCTTCACCAGGGCAGTCATTCCCGGCAGCAGCGCGCCGTCGAGGTTGGCGGTCGCCAGCACCACGGTGTAGGTGACGACGTTCTGCTGGGTCTGCGGCGCCTTGCGCACCTGGCGCACCACGGCCTCGAAGCGGCGGTCCGGGTAGGCGTCGACGGTGAAATGCGCGTGCTGCACGGGCGCGATGCGGCCGATATCGGCTTCATCGACCTGCGCGTGAATCTCCATGTCCTCCAGGCGGTGCGCCACCATGAAGGTGGTGCGCGCTTCAAGTCCGACCGCGAGCGTCTGCCCCTCGTTGACGAACCTGCCGACCACGACGCCGTCGATCGGCGAACGGATCATGGTGCGGTCGAGATCGGCCTGGGCTGCGGCGAGGACGGCGGCTTTCTCCGGCACCGCCATGCGAGCCTGCTGCAGCTCCGCCTCGATGCGGCGGACGTCGGCCTGCGCACCCTCCACCGAATAGGAGTTGAGGGACATCAGGATCTCGGCTTCGCGTTCCTGGGCGAGGCGCGCGGTGAATTCGGTCTGTGCGTCGTCGACCGCGGTCGTCGCCACCACGTTCTGCGACTGCAGCGCCAGCTTGCGCTGCAGCGTCTTCTGAGCCGAGGACTTCACCGCCTGCGCGCTCTCGAGCTTGGCCGCGAGCACGTCGCGGCTGCCCCTCGCATTCTGCAGATCGATCCTGGCCCGGTCGAGCTTGGCCCTGGCGATGTCGACCAGGGCATTGGCGACGGCCAGCGACGCCCGGGCCTCGTCGACCTTGGCCGCAAAGCTGCGCGGATCGATCAGAGCAAGCGGCTGATCCCTGGTGACGGTGTCGTTGAAGTCGACATAGACGCGGGCGAGCTGCCCCGACAGTTGCGATCCAACCTCGATCGTCTTGACCGGCTGCAGGGCGCCGGTGACGGTGACGGTCTGCTCGATGCTGCCACGCTGGATCGAGGCATAGCGGAACAAGGGGGCATCCGATCCGATGGTCGGCGCTTCGCGGCCGCCGGGCACGAGCAGCCGCCTGGTCTGCTCATAGGCGCGAGCGGCCGTGTCCGCCGCGCTCCCGGCAGCGCCGGCGATCGTGCCCGGACCGGCGTAGAGGATCGCAGCGAGGCCGCATGAAGCTCCGAGCAAGGCAAATGCTGGCACAAATCGCATATCAAAACTCGCCGATTGAATTAATTTCGGGGAATCAGGAAAAAGTGGCAAGCTCGCTATGGTTGTAAAACGTCTAAGGTTGTATCGAATGTCAGTATGTCGTCCTCGCCGGGCTGACGGTCGGGCGTGGCGCATCATCCAGTGGTAAAGCAGGTGGGATGCTACTTTTCGTGATTTGATCAGGATGCATACGGAGCGTATCGATATGAGGCGCGCGGTATCGATCTCGATAAGCTGACTGAACGTCCCGTCTGATCCGGCCGGAGCGGCCAGCAGCTGGCGTCGAGCCGACACATGGGTGGCGATGCCATGATGCAGCCGGCGAGACCACGACGCAGCATTGCCGCATTCTCGATGTCGGTGCGCCCCGATGCCGCCGGCGGTAAGATCGACGTCCTCCCATCACGAAGCCCGATATGTGAACGCCTTCACTCGCCTCCGGAGCGTGTTGGCCCTATGACATCGAACCGGCAGACCGGCGCGCTCGGCTCGATCTGCGCGAATCATCCAAGCACCTTGATCTCGCTTGCAAGAAGAATGGATAGCTCGTTGCCTTTTCATCGAGCCCCAAGCCGGGGAGCCCATTGCCATGAATTCGGACCAAGCCACAGTTTATGTCGTTGACGACGAAGCCCAGATTCGAGCCGCGATCGGAAGTCTCTGCGAGGAGACCGGGCATCAGGTGAAGTTGTTCGCCTCGACCGACGAGTTCCTCACCGAGACCGTTTCGCCCGGGCCGTCATGCCTCGTGCTCGACGTGAGGTTTCCCGGCACGTCGCCGACCGGGCTCGAGCTTCAGCGCCGGCTGGCCGAGACGGGCGTGTCCATTCCGATCGTCTTCATCAGCGGCTACTCCGACGTCCGCGTCTCGGTCGAGGCGATGAAGCGCGGCGCGGTCGAGTTTCTGCCAAAGCCGTTTCGCGAGCAGGAGATCCTCGATGCGATCAGGCACGGCATCGAGCGCGACCGCAGGCGGCTGCAACGCGAAGACAGCGTCCGTGAAGCCCGCCAACGCGTCGAGACGCTGACGGCCAGAGAGCGCGAGATCATGCTGCTGATGGCCGAAGGGCTCGTCGCCAAGCAGATCGCCGCACGACTCGGCGTGAGCGAAGTGACCGCGAAGGTCCATCGCGCCAGGATGATGCGAAAGCTGCAGCTGCGTACGCCGATCGAGGTGGTGCGCCTGGTCGACAGCATGGGGCGCCAAGCCGAGACGACACGCAGCGTCTAGTCCGTAGCGACTAGCATGAACTGCAGTCTGTCGCGCCGGCCAGGATCGGTTCAGTCTCACCCCTACGATGTCGGCCTCTTTCCGGGAAGGCATCCGAAACCAGTCAGACAACTTGGCCAGAAAGGGATACTCCATGCGTAAATTGTTTTTTGCTTCCGTTGCCGTGTTCGCTCTGTCCTCCGCAGCTCAGGCCGCCAACACCTCCACCACGGTGCAGGTCGGCGTCGTGAACTCTTCGAGCGTTTCGCAGCAGGGCCTCACCAACTCTACCTCGTCGACCAGCCAGCTCGGCATCATCAACGGTGCGACGACGATGCAGGGCACCAGTGCTGCCTCGCTCAACAACGGCAGCACCGTGAACCAGATCGGCGTGCAGAACACGGCGGCCACCGGCCAGGTGGCGCTCGGCAACAACGGCAGCGCGATCACCCAGAACTCGTTCGGGCCTGCCGCGCTCCAGAACAACTCCGCCGCCGTCGGCCAGCTCAGCGTGTTCGGCATCAACGGCAGCACCGTCTCGCAGACGGCGAACTGAGGCACGGTTGGTTTAGGTCGGACGCACCCAGGTTGGTGCGTCCGGGCCACTCTCTAGAGCACCGCTACCGGGCAGGACGGTCAATTGCGACGCCGGCTCATTCTCGCGGAGGACAGGACATGCGGATCACCTATTTCATTGCAACTCTCGCAGCATTCGGTGCACTGACGGCAGCCGATGCCCGGGCCGGCAACTCGGCCAGCGTGCTGCAATTCGGCACGACCAACTCTTCGTTCATTTCGCAGAGCGGCGGCACCAGCAACAGCGCCACCACGATGCAGTTCGGCGCCACCAATGCCGCGACGACCTTGCAGACGGGCTCGCTGCTCACCGTCAACACCTCCGTGATCGGGCAGGGCGGCACCACTGCGACCGCAACCAATACCGCGCTGACCGGCCAGGTTGGCGGCTCCAATTCGAGCCTGATCGGCCAGATCGGCGCGAACAACACCGCCGGCGTCGGACAGCTCGGGATCCTGAACGGATCGACTGTCCTCCAGCAGGTTCCGTGAGCAGATCCGAAGTGGTGAGGCATGTCATGAAACGTCATCTCGGCGGCGCATGTGCCGCAACGCTCGCTCTATACCTGGCCGGCGCCCTTTCGGCGCAAGCGCAGACGGCCGACATCAAGACCATCGTGTCGGTCGGCGGGCCGCCCGTGGTGCTGAACCAGAACAGCCAGCTCAACATGGCGGGCGTGTTCATGATCGGGGGCACGACCAGCGCGACGGTCACCCAGAACGGCACCAACAACGCCACCGGCGTGCTGCAGTTCGGCGGAACGAATTCCGCATCGATCGGGCAGGCCGGCGTCAACAACTTCGCCTATGTCGGCCAGGCCGGCCAGTCGGCGACCAGCCTGATATCGCAGCTCGGCGCGATGAATGCGGGCACGGTGGCGCAGTTCGGCACCGTCAACGCCTCGACCATCGTCCAGACCGGTCCCTGACGCGCGAGCGATCTCGCCAGTGTCGACAACGAACGGGGAAGCGCGATGCGAGGTGGCAGACAGGTGCTGAGGCGGGCTTTGGCCCTGGCGGCGATGCTCGCCGCCGTCGGTGCGGCGACGCCGGCAAGCGCGGGGACCGTCCAGCGCAGCGTGACCAACCGGAACGTAAGCATCCAAACGGTCGTGCAGTTCGGCGACAATGTTCAGCCTGTCACGATCGAGGAGAACAGCCGCATCAACATCGCGCGGGTGATCCAGATCGGCGGGACCGGCACGGTGGACGCGACCATCATCCAGAACGGCACGCACAACTATGCCAATGTGATCCAGGTCGGCGGCACCACCAATGCGGCGATCGGTCAATCCGGGGTGAGCAACACCGCCGAGATCACCCAGATCGGCAATTCCACCAACGCGCTCCTGCTCCAGATCGGCGACATGAACACGGGAGCGGTGAGGCAGTTCGGGCGTTTCAACTGGCTGGCGATCTTCCAGTTCGGCCGATGATGGAGGTGTAACATGAAGCTGCTTCTGCTCGCATCCGGACTGGGATTCATGAGCGTGGTTGCAATGGCGCCGGCCGGCGCCGGCGACGGTCACACCACCGTGGTCCAGGACGAGAACGGCACGTCGGTGATCACGCAGAGCGGTGATCCGGCGGAGGCCGAGGTCACGATCGACAAGGAGCCCGGGCGTACGACGGTCACCCGCCGCAGCGGCGGCAACACCGCGATCGTGACACAGGGCAGCGCAAGCCCGCAGGACATGCTCGACTGGCTGCGCAAGCTGCAGGGCCACTGACGCACGAAGCCATTGAAATGAGAGAGGAATTCCGGGCGTTCTGCCGCACCTTGTTCCCGGTTATTCGCGTGCCTTAACCAATAATTAATTATACGTTTGCGGGTGGGCGACAGCCCGGCCTAGCCTCCTTTCGGGGAGCCGCTATCGCGAAGCCAAACGAGTGTGGTGCGTATCATGATTGCCAGATCATATGGGGCGTTGTTCGCCTCACTCAGCGCAGCTGCGCTGCTGCTTAGCTCCAGTGACAGTCCTGCCAGAGCTGCTGGCGCCACAGCGTCCGGCGTCGCCGCAGTTGCTGCCCCGCCGGCTGCGGCACGTCCGCCGATCGGGCCGGGCGCCAGGTTCCATCGCCGCAGCGCTCCCTGGGTCTATTGGCCGGGCGGCGGCAGCTACTTCTACGACGGCGCCGGCTACAGCCAGCCCTTCGCCGATGTGAACCAATCGCTCTCCGCCGATGTGCGCTACACCTACACCTATGATGTGCCCTGGGACTGGACGCATCGCTATCCGCCGAACGTCGTGCCGTCCAATCGGCCCTACGTGCCGAGCTGCCCGACGGAGCAGGTGACGGTGCCCGGCCGTGGCGGCAGCGAGCACACCGTCAACATCATGCGCTGCTATTGAGCTAGCCGAGTTCGAAGCTGGTGACGCCGAAGACGCGGTCGATGCGCAGCGGCGCGATCGGCCCCGTATACATCCGCGCCGTCTCGAACACCGGCTCGAGGCCGAGCGCCTCGGCGAGCGCGATCGCGACGGGATTGACGGCGGGGACGTCGAGGAAGACCTCGCCGGCGCCCGCGCTTCCGAGCAGCGCCTGCACGACTTGATCCGCGGCGGCGCGATCGTCGGCGACGAGCGGGCCGATCTTGTAGCCCGTCCGGCAGGTCCGGATCACACCCCATGCAGCGAGCCTGCCCTCGCGCAGCAGCGCGCGGCCGACATGACCTCGCGTGTTGATCCAGGCGCGCAGGAAGGCGCTGCGCGCGGCGGGGAATACGCTGGCGTCATCGGCGTCCACCAGCGCAAACGGGACCTTGTCGAGCGCAACGACATCGGCAGACGGCTTGACGGATCCCGCAACGGTGCCGCCATAGCGGATATTGGCGTAAGCGAGCTGGAAACCCGACTTCTTGTAATTCTCCTGCTGCGCCACCACGCCGTCGAGGCCGATCACGCGCGCGCCTGCATGCGCGATCGCGGCATTCCAGATGCGCAGGCCATGGCCCGCGCCGCGAAAGCGCTCGCGCACGATGTAGAAGCCAAGGAAGGCGAAGCGGTCGTCGTGATTGACGCAGGAGACGGTCGCGACCGGCTCGCCGTCGATCTCGCCGAGGAAGAAGCCTCGGGCATCGGGGATCGCGAAGCAGGCCGCATCCGCCAGCCCCGGATTCCAGCCCTCTGCAGCGGCCCAGTCGACGGCGAGGGCGATTTCGTCGGGGCGCAAATTGCGGATCTGCAGATCACTCATTTCAAGCGCCTCATGATGGATGTCTTCGGCCATGGACCTGCCGACGGGTCTGGCTGTAGAAGGCCTCATGATAGGCCGAGCCTGCGGCTCGCCTCAACTAAAGGGATCATCGGATCATGGCAGTAGAGAAGGTTGCGCTCGTCACCGCCGGCGGCAGCGGCATGGGGGCGGGGGCTGCGCGGCGGCTGGCGGCGGACGGGTTTGGCGTCGCGATCCTGTCGTCCTCGGGCAAGGGCGAGGCGCTGGCGGCCGAGCTCGGCGGGCTCGGCGTTACCGGCTCGAACCAGTCGAACGACGACCTGAAGCGCCTCGTCGAGGCTGCGATGGCGAAGTGGGGACGGATCGACGTTCTCGTCAACAGCGCGGGGCACGGGCCGCGTGCCCCCATCGCCGAGATCACCGACGAGCAGTGGCACACCGGCCTCGACACTTATCTCTTGAACGTGATCCGTCCGACCCGACTGGTGACGCCGCTGATGCAGGCGCAGAAGGGCGGCGCCATCATCAACATCTCGACCGCCTGGGCGTTCGAGCCCAGCGCGATGTTCCCGACCTCGGCGGTGTTCCGCGCAGGGCTCGCCGCCTTCACCAAGATCTTCACCGACGCTTACGCGGCCGACAATGTCCGCATGAACAACGTGCTGCCGGGCTGGATCGACAGCCTGCCGCAACAGGACGCGCGGCGCGACAGCGTGCCGATGAAGCGCTACGGCAAGGTCGAAGAGGTCGCGGCGACAATCTCGTTCCTGGCCTCCGACGGCGCCGCCTACATCACCGGCCAGAACATCCGCGTCGACGGCGGGCTGATGCGCTCGGTCTGAGCGGCGGCCTCAATGTGAGGCGATGAGCCGCGCCAGCTCCGGCAGGATCTTGTAGCGGGCGATCTCGTGCGGATACTCGCCGCGATTGGCCAGCAGGACGATGCCGATCCGCCGCGCCGGCACCAGGCCGATATAGCCGGAGGCGTTGTTGAGTCCGCCGGGCTTGTCGACGATGGTGACGCCTGGAACGCGCACGGTCTCCCAGGCCAGGCCCTGTCCGAATCTTTCGTCGACGCGGAAGGCCTCGCGCTGCGTCAGCCGCAACGCCTCGCGCAAATGCGGGTCGATCGCGCGGCCGTCGACGCAGGCGGCCGCGAAGGCGGCAAGGTCGCGGGCGGAGGCGAACATCTGGCCCGTGCCGGGAAAATCGAAGTAGCTCTGCTGGTTGCCGATCGGCCCGATCGCCATGCCCTGGTCGGAATAGCCCTGGACCACGCGCTGCATCGCCGCCGCGTCCATGACGGCGCGATGGTCCGGACCGCGCTCGGGGAGGAAGGTGGAGCCCATGGCGAGGGGGCGGAGAATGCGGTGCTGGATCAGCGCATGGATCGGCTTGCCGTAGCAACGCTCGAGCACGAGCTGAAGCAGCACATAGCCGGCATGGGTGTAGACGCGTTGCCGGCCAGGTGCGATGCCGGGTGTCGGCGTGAAGGCGTTCAGCAGGGCGATGAACTGCTCGCGCGTAAACTCTTCGTTCGGCCAGGGCGGATGGTCGGTCGGCAGCAGCAGGCCCGACGTGTGCGTCGCCAACTGGCCCACAGTGACGTTGCGGATGTAGTTGCCGCTCAGCTCGGGCAGGTATTTCGGCAGACGATCGTCGAGCCGCAGCTCGCCGCGCAGCACGCCGAGCGCCACGAGCGTGGCCTCGAACGGCTTTCGCAACGAGGCGAGGTTGAACAGCGTGTCGGGCGTCACCTTCCGTCCGGTCGCATCGTCGGCGAACCCGTAGCTGAAGAACTCGACATGGCGGCCGGCATAGAGCGCTGCGGCGAGGCCGCCCGCATGGTCCGCCGTCGCGGTCGGCGCCAGCGCGCCGGCGACGATGTCGCGCATTTGCGCAATCATGTCGGAATCGGCCGAGGCGCGGCGCTGGCAAAGCGCCATCGCCATCGCAATGGACGCGGCCTGGGCGAAGACTCGCCGGGTGATCGGGGATGAGATGACAACGGGCGCCACGTGCTCTGATCGATCATGCTGATGCGCCCCGGGATGGTTTTAGTGAGGAGGGCGCCAGGTCCCAACTCACGATTGCGCGTTGTGGGTTCCCGCCAATCCAGATCACAAAACTGAGCCGTTCGGCTAACAATTGTTGACGTCCGCGATCCTGCGTTTATAGTTAGCTTCATGGCTAACCAATTATCCAACCTCGACCAGATCTTCGCCGCGCTCGCCGATCCGACGCGGCGGGCGATCGTGATGCGGCTGTGCGCGGGCGAGGCGTCGGTCGGCGAGCTCGCCGGTCCCTTCGACATGGCGCTGCCGAGCTTCATGAAGCACATCCATGTGCTGGAGACGAGCGGGCTCGTTCAGTCCGAGAAATCGGGACGCGTGCGCACCTGCCGTCTCAGCGCGGATGCGCTGGTCGGCGCCGAGGATTGGTTCCAGCAGCAGCGCGCGGTCTGGGAAGCGCGGCTCGACCGGTTCGAGGCCTATGTGATGAAGCTCAAGAAAGAGAAGGAAAGGGCGGCCGCCAAGCGGCCGTCCCGAACAACCGAACGGAAAGGTTCCTGACAATGACGAGTTCTGCCAACCCCCCTCTGTCGCAATGGTCGCTCGACCGCGAGATCGTGATGTCGCGCGTGATCGACGCGCCGCGCGATCTGGTGTTCGAGGCATGGTCCGACCCGAAGCATCTGCCGCAATGGTTCGGCCCGAAGGGCTTCAAGGTCGAGACCTTCGAGATCGACGTGCGCGTCGGCGGCGTCTGGCGCTTCAACATGATCGGGCCCGACGGCACGGTCTATCCGAACCGGATGCGCTTCCGCCGCATCGAGCGGCCCTCGCTGATGGAGATGGATCACGGTACCGACCACGATGACGATCCCCGCATGTTCCGCTTCACCGTCACCTTTGCCGAGCAGAGCAACGGCAAGACCGTGCTGATGATGCGGCAGCTGGCCTCGAGCACCGAGCAGCGCGATGGCATGATCGGCTTCGGCGCCGTCGAATACGGCTACCAGACGCTCGACAAGCTCGCGGCCTATGTGGCGGGCATGAAGCGGTGATACGAGGTGATCGTTCTATCGCAGGTTGGTGCCGGATCCTTCGGCCGGAACAGGCGATGAGACGGTCATCTCTCCGCGGCAATCAGCGCGGCTGTATTAGGAACAATCGCCTGTGCTTCCCGGTTGCGCGAACGACGCCAGTCAAACGGAGAACAGGAAAATGGCCAATGCAGCCCGCGATACGTTCGTGGTGGGACTACGCAATGCGCATGCGATGGAAGTGCAGGCGCGAGAGTTGATGGAGCGCCAGTCGGAGCGGCTGGACGAATATCCCGAGGTCAAGGCGAAGATCACGGCGCACCTTCAGGAGACGAATGAGCAACTGCGGCGCCTCGAGAAATGCTTGGAAGCCTGTGGTGAGAGCACGTCGAGCCTGAAGGATACGGCGCAGTCAGTGATGGCCAACATGATGGCCATGGCGCATTCGGTTGCCGGCGACGAGATTCTGAAGAACACTTTCGCGAACAACGCCTTCGAGAATTTCGAGATCGCCGCCTACAAGTCGCTGCTCGCGCTGTGCGGCGCGGCCGGCATGCCGGAGGCGAAGGAGCCGCTCGAGACGTCTCTGAAGGAGGAGCAGCGCATGGCGGCCTGGATCGATTCCAATGTCGAGAAGGTCACCATGGAGTACCTCACGCATCAGCGCCAGGCCGCGTAGTTCTTCGCGTTCCTCGCTGACAGCGAACCACCGGCGCGCCCCGCGGCCGGTGGTTTTTTCGCGCCGCCGGGTTCCCTGCCATCTGCGCGTGAGCCTAGGAACGATCGCTGCGATCAGGCTTTGGCAGTGATGACGCACATCATCTTCAGCGATTACCGCAATCCCGCGGCGGAGCAGGCCTACGAGATCGCCTGGGACTTTCTTACGCGAACGGGCGCCATCAGCGACGAATTCGACGCCTGCGTGTTCCTGGCGCAGCGCATCACCGTGATGGTCGAGGAGGGCCACACGAATCGGATCCGCATGGCCAACCGCGCGATCTCCGAATACCAGCGCCATGCCGCGGAACGCGACGATCTCATCCGTGGCGGCGGCCGTTACGCCGAAAGGCGTTGAGCGCCGGCGAAGCGGGTTCACTCCCTGGCTTCGTCCGTGACGATGTCGCCGAGCTTCTGCCAGCGCTGGCCGTCGAACTGCACCATCTGGAACTGCTTGTTGACGCGATAGTCCGTCGGCGTGGTCGTGACCGAGATCCCCGGGAGCGTCAGGTCGAGCTCGACGTTCTTGAGGTTGGCCGCCTGTCGCATCACGTTCTCGCGGGTCAGATCGTCGCCGCATTGCTTCAGCACTTGCACCAGGAGCTGCGCGGTGATGTAGCCGTAGACGTTCAGGTTCGAATCCTTGTCGCCCTCGGGATAGTACTTGGCCATGAAGGCGAGGTAGCGCTTCATGCCCGGGTCGTCCTTCCATTCGGGATCCGCGGCATCCTTAACGTATCCGACGCTGATGATGCCCTTGGAATTGTCGAGCCCGGCGGGCTTGAGCACGGCGCTGAGCGAGGAGGCGTTGATGTCGATGATGTGCAGCGCCTTCCAGCCGATCTCGGCGACCTTCTTGATGGCCTGCGCGGCCTGCTTCGGCGTGGTCGCGCTGAACAGCACGTCGGCGCCCGCATCCTTCAACCGCAGGATCTGCGAGTCGATCGTCGGCTCGTTGATCTCGTAGGAGGTCTCGGCGACGACCATGCTCGCCTTGTCGCCGAGGCCCGCCTTGAGGCCGGCGAGATAATCCTTGCCGAGATCGTCGTTCTGGTAGAGCACGCCGATTTTGGCGTTCGGATGGTTCTTCAGGAGGTATTGCGCATAGATCCGGCCCTCGACGAGGTAAGAGGGGTTGAAGCCCATGGTCCAGGGGAAGTTCTTTGGATCGGTGAAGCGTGCGGCGCCGGTGGCGGCGAAGAGCTGCGGGATCTTCTTGGCGTTGAGATATTTCTGCACGGCGACGTTCGGGGCGGTGCCGATGATCTGGAAGGTCAAAAGCACTTCGTCGCTTTCGACGAGCTTGCGGACCTGCTCCACCGTCTTCGGCGGCGAATAGGCATCGTCATACTGGATCAGCTCGACCTTGCGGCCGTTCACGCCGCCCTGGTCGTTGATCATCCTCAGATAGGCGGCCTGGGTCTTGCCGATCACCGCGTAGGCCGAGGCCGGGCCGCTGAGCGGCACGGTCTGGCCCACCTTGATCGCGGTGTCGGACGCGCCGGGATCGTATTTCTTTTGTGCCTGCGCTGCCGCGACCGAGAGGAGAAGGGCGGAGGCTGCGATGAATTTGGTGACGACGTTTTTCATGTCGGTTTCCTCCAGCAATCCTCATTCGCCCTTGAGGCCGGCGTCGCGGATCAGCTTGGTCCATTTCTGCGTTTCGGCGTCGATGAACTTGCTGAACTCGGCGGCGGTGCCTGGGCGCACTTCGAGGCCCTGCGCGGTCAGCTTGTCCTTGATCGCAGGCTCGGCGAGCGCCCGCAGAACCTCAGCCTCGAATTTGTCCACGATGGCGCGCGGCGTCGTGGACGGCACCATGAAGCCGTACCAGCCGGCCGCAGCCACATTGGGAAAGCCCTGCTCGCGCAGCGTCGGGGCCTGCGGATACAGCGCGCTGCGCTCGGCCGAGGCGACGCCGAGCACGGTGAACTTGCCGCTCTGGATGTAGGGCAAGGCCGTCGGCAGCGCGGTCAGTGTGGCGTCGACGCGTCCGGCGAGCAGCTCGGTGTAGGAGGCCGCATCGCCCCGGAACGGGATGTTCAAACCCTTGACGCCGGCGTCGCGGAACAGGAGCTCTCCGGCAAGATGCGGCTGCGAGCCGGCGCCTGGGGAGGCGAAGGTGAGGCCGTCGGGCTTGGATTTGCCGTAGGCGATCAGGTCGGGAAGCGTCTTGAACGGCGCGTCGGCGCTGATGATGAGGAACAGCGGCGCGATCACCACCATCGCCACCGGCGCCAGATCCTTGCGCTCATAGGTCAGCTTGCCGAACAGCGCCTCGGCGGTGGCGTAGGGCGCCGCGACATAGAGGATGGTGTAGCCGTCGCCCGGCGCATGGGCGACCATGTCGTTGGCGATGCGCGTGCCGGCGCCCGGCTTGTTCTCGACAATAAACTGCTGACGCAGGCTGCGGCCGAACTCTTCGGCGAGCAGACGCAGCGAGATGTCGTTGGACCCGCCGGGCCCGTAAGGCGAGATCAGACGGACCATGCGCGAGGGCCAGGCGTCCTCGGCATGTGCCCTCATGCCTGAGCCGGCCGCGAGCCCGCCCGCGATCGTGCCCAGCAGAGCTCGCCGCGTCACCTTGAACGATGCCACTGTTGTCTTCCTCCCTGTATTTGTTTCTCTTTTATCTGCCGCTCTTACGACCTCAGATCACCTTTCGTTGGGTGAGCTGCTCGATCCTGGCGTCCGAGAGCCCGAGCCAATCCCGGTAGACCTCGTCATTGTCCTGGCCGACGTCGCCCGCGGCATGGCGCAGGCGCGCGGGATCGACGGTGAAACGCGGCACGACATTGGTCATGGCGACCGTGCCGAAATCCCGGTCGGCAACGCGCGTGATCACCTCGCGCGCCTTCACCTGCGGGTCGTCGGCGATCTGGTCGATCGAATAGATCGGGGCGAGCGTTCCCTGCGCGGCATTGAATCTCGCGAGGACCTCGTCGAGGGGATGCGCGGCGCACCAGGCCGCGAAGATGTCGTTGAGTTCGACGGCGTGCTTGACGCGCTGCTCATTGCCGGCAAAGCGCGGATCCGCGATCAGATCGGGGCGGCCGATCGCCCGGCAGTTCGCTGCAAAGAGCGCGTTGGTCGAACCTGCGAGCGTGACCCAGTGACCGTCGCGGGTGCGAAACACCGCGGCCGGTGCTGAATAACCATTGGCGTTGCCGATGCGGCTGCGAACGGTGCCGAGCTGGTCGTGCTCGATGGCGAGGACGTCGAGCAGGCGGAAGGTGGCTTCGGTCAGCGCGAGATCGATCTCCTCGCCCGGCGCATCCGGGTCGCGCGCCCGCTTCCACAGCGCTGCCAGCACGCCGACGGCGCCGAACAGGCCGCCGATCGAATCCCCGATCGGGTATCCGGGATGGGTCGGTTCGCCGCCGCTCTCGCCGGTGATGTAAGTCAGTCCGCCCATGGCCTCGAAGATGCGGGCGAAGCCGGGGCGCTCCCGATAGGGACCATCCTGCCCGAAGGCGGTGGCGCGCAGAATCACGAGACGCGGCTGGATCGACCACAGCACCTCCTTGGGAAGCCCCCAGCGATCCAGCGTTCCCGGACGAAAATTCTCGATCAGCACGTCGAAGCGTGGAAGCAGCTGCTTGAACAGCGCAAGCCCTTCCGGCGTGCGCAGATCGAGCGTGGCAAACTTCTTGTTGCGGTTGGCGGCCTTCCACCACAGCGGCTTGCCGTTCTTGAACGGCGGAAACGACCGCACGCCGTCGCCGTGCCCGGGCATCTCGATCTTCAGCACGTCCGCGCCGTAGTCGGCCAGCAGCGTGGCGGCGAACGGCGCGGCGATGATCGTCGCGATGTCGAGAACCTTCAATCCTTCGAGCGGTCCAGCCATATCATGTTCCGGCGCTTGTGATTTTCTTGGTTTTGCGCGGCGGCGGCTTGAGCTCGGCCTGCCCGACCATGGCCCGGATGCTATCGGCGAGCGCCGCGATGCGCGGACCGATTTCGCCCTCGAGCTGCCCGGGCTGCAGCCGGAAGGCGGGGATGCCGCAATTGATCGAGAATGATTGTTTCGCTTCGCCGATATGAAACAGCGGCGCGGCGACGGCATGGATCGAGGCCATGTACTCGCCCCAGCAGGTGCAGAAGCCGCGGCTTTTGCATTGCGCGATGCCGGCGCGGTATTTGTCGCGGAGCGCCGACCACAATCCGGCATCCTCGGCGGCGAGATTGCGTTCCAGCCGGTCTGCATCGGCCGGCGGCAAGGTCGCCGCCGCGGCGCGGCCCATGGCGGTCATCACGACGGGAATGGGCATGCCGATGTCGGGCACGTGCGGGCCGACATCGCCGGAGCGCGCGGTCTCGACATAGATCATCGACGTCGCATCGAGCAGGCCGATCGACACCGTGCCGCGGACGCTGTGCGCCAGCTCCTGCATCATCGGCCGCGCAACCTGGCGGAATTGCATTCCAGCGAGCAGGGGATGCGCCATCCGCAGCGCCCGTGCACCGACGCGGTACTTCGACCGCTCGGCGTCGTAGCGGAGATAGCCGAGCTCGGCCAAGGTATGGGTCAGCCTCGCCACCGTCGGGCGCGGGATGCCGGTCAGCGTCGACAGCTCCATGTTGCCCAGCAGCGTGCTCCCGGCCTTGAACGCCTCGAGCACGACGAGCCCCTTGGCCAGAGTGGTGGCGAAAGCGGCGTCATCGGCGCTCTCGGCCAGCACGGCTGCGGCAGAGGAGAGCGGGCGCTGCGGCTTGGGTGAGTCAGTCGGAGCCATCCCGGAATATCAGACGGACGGATTTCGAATGTCCAATAGATTCGCCATCCACGAGAAAATTGTCCGATATGTGGACACTCGGCTCGCAGCGCTTCTTGCGCCTTCCGAGCACCGCTGGAACGACCAGGCACACAGATTTTTGTCGTGATTGCCTGTCGTTCTGTGACAGGATTATTACGACGACGTGTCAGATCGATAATTTTTGCGGAGCGGTTTATGTTGCAGTGGCAGGCGCGGTCAAATCCCCTGGCGTGGTGGTGGGGATCCCTCACGCTTGTGAGCAGCGCCAATATCCTCGTCTGGTTCATGCTCTATCGTGAGTTCTATCCGACGCCTTCGGCCAGCCTCGGTGGCGGCTCGGACATCGGGCTGATGTTCCTGCTGTGCGCCGGATATGTGTTCGGCTGCGCCTTCCGTTCGGTGCTGCCGCGCGCCGACGTGCAGCGCATCTGCCTGTTCGACACCTGGCTCTCCAGCGTCGCCGTCGGCCGGACGGTGGCGACGGTGGCCGAGCTCTGCTTCGCCGCGCAATGGGCCATCATCCTGCATCAGCTCGGCAAGATGACGGGCGCGGAGACCGCGGTGAACATCGCGCTCGTGATCGTGCCGATCATCATCATCGCGGAATGCTTCTCCTGGTACGCGGTGGTGACGACCAACTTCCTCTACAACGCGATCGAGAATTCGCTGTGGGCTGTGACCTTCTTCCTGGCCGGCATCGCGCTGTGCCGCCTGATGCCGGAATTCCAGGGCGTGGTGCGCTGGGCGCTGATGTCAGGCATCGTCGGCATCGCCTGCTTCCTCGCCTTCCTCATCACAGTCGACGTGCCGATGTATCTCAGCCGCTGGCGGGCAGGGCATGAAGAGGGCAACACATTCCTCGGCTTCCTCGAAGGGCTGCATGACGTCTCGACGCGCTGGGTGGTGACCCACGACATCGCGCACTGGAAGGGCGAGCTGACCTGGATGTTCCTGTATTTCAGCGCCGCGGTGTGGTCGAGCCTCGCGCTCTGCGCGCTCTACGCGATGGAAGGCTATCTGACGCGCTATCTCGCCTGACGGTCAGATTCCAACTTGACGCGTTCTCTGAAGCGAAGCGGTATCCACTTCGCTTCAGAGGGCTTTATTTGCCGACCAGGCTGCATTTGCTGCGATCGAGCGGGCGGAAGGCCTGGTCGGGCGGGATCGTCGCGACCAGCTTGACGAAGTCCCACGGACCCTTGGATTCCTCCGGTGTCTTGACCTGCACCAGATAGAGATCGTGCACCATGCGTTGGTCCTCGCGGATGCGGCCGTTGGGGGTGTAGGCGTCCGACACCGGCGTCGCCTTCATTTTGGCCATCACGACGGCGCCCTCATCGGAACCGGTGTCCTTCACGGCCTGCAGATAGTGGCGCACGGCGGAATAGACGCCGGCCTGAATCTGCGAGGGCATCGCCTTGCGGCGAGCATAGAAGGCATCGGAGAATTTCCGGGCTGCCGGCGAGACATCCTCGAAGAAGGAGGTGACGATGAGATCACCGCGCGTCGCTTTGAGCCCAACCGCCTCGATGTCGACGTTCTGGAACGACATCGGCACGATCTTCATGCCTTGGCTGGCGAGGCCGAACTCCTCGGCCTGCTTGATCGCGGTCGCGTTGTCGCCGGCAACGTTGATGGCCAGGATCTTGGCGCCCGACGACTGCGCCTGGAGCAGGAATGAGCTGTAATCGGGCGTGCCGAGCTGCGCCTTGACGCTGCCGGCGACCTTGCCGCCGAGTGCGGCGATGCGCTCGCGTGCGGTCACCTCGATCGAATGGCCGAAGGCGTAGTCGCCGGTGATGAAGAACCAGGGCTCCTTGCTGGTCTGCATGATGCCGGAGACCACGGCGGTCGCGGTGGAATAGGCGTCCTGGGTCCATTGCACGCTGGTTGGCGCGCACGCTTCATCGGTCAGCTGGTTCGCGCCGGCGCCGGAGATGAGGAATATCTTGCCGTTGCCGCGCACCAGCTCCTGCACCGCCAGCGCTGCGCCGGAGCTGCCGCCATCGGCGACGGCCTGGACCCCGTCGCTGAACCATTTTCGCGCCAGCGATGCGGCGAGATCCGGCTTGTTCTGGTGATCGGCCTGCAAGATCTCGATCGGCTTGCCGTTGATCTTGCCGCCGAACTCCTCGGCGGCCATTCGCGCCGCTTCGACTGAGCCCGGACCCATGGCGGTTGCAAACACGCCGTTCATGTCCGTGAGGACGCCGATGCGGATGGCCTCGCCCTTGATCTCGGCCCGCGCGGGGAGGGGCGCGAGCGCAAGTGCGATCAGGAGGGTGGCGACGGAGTTGGTGCGGGTCGTGCCCATGGCGTTTCCTTGATGTTATCGTTGATTGATCGGTGTTGACGGTCAGGCCTGTTCGGCGATCGCCGAGTTGCGCAAGGTGCCGATGCCGGAAATCTCGACCTCGACGGTGTCGCCGGGGCGCATCCACAGCGGCGGCGTGCGCTTGGCGCCGACACCGCCCGGCGTGCCCGTGACGATGACGTCGCCGGGCACGAGCGGGCAGATGGTGGAGATGTAGGCGATCAGCTCGGGGATGGCGGTGATCAGGAGATCCGTCGTGGTGTCCTGCACGACATTGCCGTTCAGCCTTGTCTGCAAGGTGAGCTTTGACGGATCCGGAATCTCGTCGGTCGTCACCAGCCACGGACCGAAACTGCCGCTCTCGGCAAAGGTCTTGCCGGCGAGGAATTGGCTGGTGTGGCGCTGCCAGTCGCGGATGCTGCCCTCGTTGTAGCAGGAATAGCCGGCGACGTGGTCGAGCGCGCGGCCGGGGGGAATGTGACGGCCCGCCGTGCCGATGACGAGCGCGAGCTCGCCTTCATAGTCGAAGTCGTCGCTCACCCCAGGTTTGACGATGGGCTGGAGATGGCCGACCTGGCTACAGGCAAAGCGCGCAAACAGCGCCGGCTTTTCGGTGACGGTGCGGCCGGTCTCGGCGACGTGGTCGCGATAGTTGAGGCCGACGCAGATGATCTTGCCGGGATCGGGAATCACGGGCGCGAAGTTGATCTTGTCGAGCGGATGATCAGGGGCCGCGGAGGCGGCCAGCCTTGCCGCCTCGGCGAGCTGACCGGCTTCGAGCAGCTCCCGCAGCGTGGTGCACGCCGCTATCCGCGCGCCGAGATCGACGACGCCGTTGTCCTTGACGGCGCCGAAGGAGGGGCGTCCGTCCACACTGAATGAGAGCAGCTTCATGAAATGTCCTTGACAGGGTTCGGTCAGGCCGCGGAGGGCGCTTGGGCTGAAGGAATTCGGGTTGCAGGGGCGATGGCGGCGATGAGGCGGTCGAGCTCGGCCTGGTTGCGGGCGGAGCCGCGGATGTAACGGTCGGGACGAACCAGTGCGGCGATGATGCCGTGCTCGCGCAGCCAGGGCCCAAGATCGTTGGCATCGTCGCTGGTCAGGATCTTGATCCCTGCCTGCGAAAGCATGAGACGCGATGAGAGCGCCGCCGCTGTCTCGACGAGCAGCACGTGGTTGTAGCCGGTCCGGTCATCGCTGCGGCTGGCGTCAGTCAACGTGAACTGCGGCGCGAGATGTCCGGCGAGCGGCAGGTCGCCGAACTCTAGTCCGGGGCCGAGCAGGGGCTTCTTCACATCCAGTTTGACCGGCGCGTTCTCGCGCGCTTCGCCGGCGGCAAGGCCGGCCTCGATCGCCTTGGTGTTGATGACACCGCCGAGGCGAATGGCGAGCTCGATGAACGCGCGCACATGCGGCAGCCGTTCGCTCTGATAGGTGTCGAGCAGATCGGGCGCGGCGCCTTCGCGGATCACGCTCGCCAGCTTCCAGGCGAGGTTGGCGGCATCGCGAATGCCGGCGCACATGCCCTGGCCGAGGAACGGCGGGGTCTGGTGCGCAGAATCGCCCGCGAGCAGCAGTCGCCCGTTCCGCCATTGCTGCGCGATGACCGAATGGAACGTGTAGACCGCGGCGCGCTCGATCTCGGCATCGGCGGGCGTGATCCAGCGCGACAGCAGCTCCCAGACCTTCGCGGGTTGCGCAACGTCCTGCGAATCCTCGTCGGGGAGGACCGTGATCTCCCAGCGCCGCCGCGTGCCGGTGCCGCGCACGTAGGTCGCCGGACGGCGCGGGTCGCAATGCTGAAGGCTGTAGTCGCCTAGGTCGTCGCGCTCGCGCTTGAGCAGGACATCGATCACCAGCCACCGCTCGTGGAAGCCGAGGTCGGCCATGCCAGAACCGATGAAGCGGCGCACCAGCGAGCGGGCGCCGTCGCAGCCGATCACATAGCTGCCGCGAACTTCCATGAGCTTCCCGCTGGAGAGGTCTTCGTAGCGCACGCGCACGCCATCCTCATCCTGATCGAGCGCGAACACATCGCAGCGGTTACGCAGGGTGACGTGTGGCCAGCGGGCGAGGCCACCGATCAACGCGTCCTCCAGATCCGGCTGGTGGAAGCGGTAGCTGAGATGCCAGCCCATCGGCGTCAGCGTTTGCGGACGGGACCAGTCCAGCAGCATGCGGCCGGCTGCATCAAGAAACAGCATGCCGGGACTGAGAATGACGTGCGGCAGGATCGCCTCGGCAAGCCCGATGGTCTGGAACACGCGCATGCATTCATCGTCGAAATGCACCGCGCGCGGCAGATGATAGGTCCGCGCCTCGCGCTCCAGCACCAGAGTCCGCACGCCGCACAGGCCGAGCAGGTTGGCGAGCGTGGCGCCCACCGGCCCGCGGCCGACGATCACGACGTCAAACTCTTCCGGGGTGGATTTATCTTGCATGGGGTATCTCTTCCCCAAGCAGGGCCGGCGCATCAACGCCGGCGCGGCAAGTGTCCGCCCAGCGGACGGCCTCTATTCCGCAACAGGAATGGCCGACGCCGTTTCCAGCAGCTGGCTCGCAAACTGCGCGACCGCTTCCTCGATCCCCAGCGCCGAGCGGATCCAGATGATCGAGATGCAGCCGAATACGGCGCCGTCCCGCACGATGGCAACGGCAATCGAAGCCGTCTTGGGATTGTATTCGCCCTCGGTTCGGATCGCGTAACCTCGCGCCGCGGTCTCGGCGATCATGCGGTCGAGCCGGCCCTGGTCGAGGAAGGGGCGGTCGTCGGCCTCATCGATGCGGCGGAGATGATTGATGATGAGATCGCGTTCGCGCGCAGGGCAGGCGGCGAGATAGGCGCGGCCCGCAGACGTGCGCAGCATCGGCAGGCGCTTGCCGATCATGCCGCGGTCGATCGAGAGCGGGCTGCGAGAGTGGGTGGTCTCCTGCACCACCATCGCCGCGTTCTCGTAAGTCGAGAGATCGACCGGCCAGACCAGCTTCTTGCTGAGATCGGCGAGATAGGGCGCCGCCGCCTGGCAGATCACCACGCCGGGATCGTAGCCGTCGCCGAGGCTTAGGGCACGCCGGGTGACCCGAAATCGGTCGTCGCTGGCGCTGCGGGCGATATAGCCGAGCTCCTCCAGGGTTTCGAGGAGGCGGTAGACGGTGGGTCGGGGCAGGTCGAGCGCGCGGGCGACGTCGCCGGCGCGGATGCCGCCGGAGCGGTTGACCTCGTGCAGCACGTCGAGCCCGCGCTTGAAGGCACGGACGCCCTCAGACTGCCGAGGCTGGCCGTTCCGCGTCCGCTCCTTGGACACTTCCTATTTCCTCCCTTGTGGCACATCGCGGCGCGCTTATTGTCGCCTGCGAACGCGAGGCGATTGCGGAACGCCACCGTAGGATCGCGCGCGGCCGGTATCAAGCTCGCCGCAGTACGGCGACCGCGATGCCTCCGGGAGGAATTCGATGGAAATCGCAGCGCTCGGCTATATCGGAATCAGTTCATCCCAGCTCGATCAGTGGAGCCGGATGGCGACCGGGCTGCTCGGCATGCAGCAGGTCGATCGCGGCGGCAAGATGCGGGCCTTCCGCATGGACGACCGCAAGCAGCGGCTGATCGTCGACGGCGGCAGCGATGCCGGCCTTGCAGTGATGGGATGGGAAGTTCCGTCGACGGTCGCGCTGGACAGGTTGGCAGGACGGCTCGAAAGCCATGGCATCAAGGTGGCGAAGGGCTCGCGCGCACTCGCTGACGAGCGGCATGTCGCCGAGCTGATCGCGTTCACTGACCCCGCCGGCAACCGGCTGGAGGCCTTTTGCAAGCCGGAGCTTGCGAGCGAGCCGTTCAGGCCGGGTCGCCCGATCTCGGGCTTCCGCACCGGCGCGCTCGGCATGGGGCATGTCGTGCTCAATGTGGAGGACCTCGAGCCGCTGTTGCCGTTCTATCGCGACGTGCTCGGCTTTCACGTCTCCGATTTCGGGCTGAAGCCTTACGGGCTTTATTTCTTCCACGTCAACGGCCGCCACCACTCCTTTGCGATGGTCGGCTCGGGGCGAAAGGCGATGCATCACTTCATGGTCGAGCTCGGCTGCCTTGATGATGTTGGGCAGGGCTACGACCTCGCGCAGATGGACGAGGGGCGCATCGCCTACACGCTGGGCCGGCACACCAATGACCACATGACCTCGTTCTACGTGAATACGCCGTCCGGCTTCTTCATCGAATATGGCTGGGGCGGACGCGTCATCGATCCCGAGACCTGGCAGCCGCACGAGACCTTTGATGGGCCCTCGCTGTGGGGCCACGAGCGGCTGCATATGCCGGAAGAGCAGCGCAAGCGGTTGCGCGAGATGCGGCTGGATGCGGCTGCCCGCGGCGTGCGCGTCGCCGATCCGCGCGTGCCGCCACTCAACTGCGCGTGGCTGGACTCGGTGGTCGCACGTGAGTGATCCGCGACGCCGCGATCAGGCTTCGCCGAGATCAACCTCCGTCAAGATCCCCTGGCGCAGCGCCAGCCGGACCAGCTCGATGTCGGAGCCGACGCCGAGCTTGTCCTTGATCAGCGAGTGCAGGTTCGCCACCGTCTTCGGGCTGACATGCAGCGTCTCGGCGATCTCCTCCGTCGTGTTCTCGGCGAGCAGCAACCGCAGCACCTCGAACTCGCGTGGCGTCAGCACGTCGGCGGCGGAGCTCTCGCCGCTGATGCGGCTGAGCGCTAGCTCGTGGTCGATGTCGGGGCTGATGGCAATCTTGCCGGCGAGCACGTCCTTGACCGCGCGCACCAGGGTCTCGGGCGGGCTGGTCTTGGTGACGTAGCCCCTTGCACCGGCGCGGATCGCCTGCACGGCAAATCCGGCGTTCTCGTGCATGGTGAAAACGAGAATCCGTGCCGCCTTGTCCCACTGCCTGATCCGCCTGACGGCCTCGATGCCGCCGATGCCGGGCATGCTGAGGTCCATGATGACGAGGTCGGGCGTCTCGGATTTGTAGAGGCGATAGGCTTCCGCTCCGTCGGCCGCCTCAGCGACGACGCGCAGGCCCGGCTGCTTCTGCAGCACCGAGCGATAGCCCTCACGGACGACGGAATGGTCGTCGACCAGCAGGATGGTCGCTTCCGCCGTGCTCATGCAGCGTGCTCCAGGGCCTCAGAGGCGGCAGCCGGGAGCGGAATGAATACGCGCAGCGAGGAGCCCTGAAGGCCGGTCTCGAAGCTGATCCGGCCGCGAAGCGCGGCGACGCGCTCGCGCATGCCCAGCAGGCCCATGCCCGATTTTGCGGAAGCCTCGTTCGGGCGGCCGTCGTCCTCGACCACGAGAGCAATCTCGCTGTCGGCCATGGTCAAATGCAGGCTAACCTTCGTTGCACCGGCATGCTTGGCCGCGTTGGTGAGTGCCTCCTGCACGATGCGGTACAGGTTGGCACTGACAGAGGCGGGCACGCTGTCGAAGGCGCCGTCGAACCGGATCTCGAAGCGCGGCTGGCCGCGGCTGCGGCCGTTCCACCCCGAGACCAGGCCTTCGAGGCTGGCGATCAGGCCGAGCTCCTCGACATCGGGCGGCCGCAGCCGGAACAACGCGCCGCGCAGCGTCTCCATCATGCCGGTCGCGGTGCGGGCGATGCTGTCGCATTCGCCGAGCAGGTCGGGACAGTCCTGTGCCGCAGTCTGGCGGGCGGATGCGGCCAGCGCGCGGATCGCGGCGAGGGACTGGCCGAACTCGTCGTGCAACTCGCGGGCGAGATGGCGGCGCTCCTCGTCCTGGAGCGCGATCAGCTTCCGCGTCAGCTCGTTGCGCTCGGCAAGCGCCGTGTCGAGGCTTTCCGCGAGATGGTTAAAGACGTCGCGGATGGCTGAGAGCTCGGCGAGGTCGAACGGCGGCAGCCGGGTGGAGAGGTCGCCGGCGGCGATGCGTTCGAGGCCGCTGCCGATCATGCGGGTGGGCCGCAAGGCGCGGGCCAGTGCGGCATAGACCAGCGCGCAGAGCAGCGGCAGCGCGATCGCAAGCGCGATCATCAAGCGGCCGGCCTCGTGCCAGGCCTCCGCCGTCTGCACCGCCGGGTCGATAGAGACCACGGTCTCGCCGAGCTTGGTTCCGCGCACGATCACGGGGCGCGCCGCCTCGCGGCCGGGGTCGAATAGGCTGCGATAGAAGGCGGAGAAGGCTTGCGGCGGCGGGCTCGCCGGGGCAGGCGCGCCGCTACAGAAGCGCTGCAGCATGTCGCCGCTCGCGCTGCGGAAGCCGAGGCAGAGGCCGGGCGTCATCACATGGGCCGACACCGGGTCGAGGTCCGGAAAGTCCGAGCGGGGGCTCGCCGCCCACTGCACCTTGCCTTGCTGCAGCTCCAGCGTCTTGGCCACGATGGCGGCGATCCCGTCGATGCGCGCATGCGCGGCGCTATCGGCGGTGATGAGGAAATAGGTGGAGATCGCGGCGAAGCAGGCAGCCGATATCGCCGCCACGCGCAGCGTCAGACGGACCTTGAGATCGAATCTCGGGCGATTCCACATCGGCTTGCACCTGGCGCGAACGGGCTTGTCGCGCCTCATTAAAGGGCAGAACGCCAGCGGCGGGAAGCGTTCCCGACTTGCCGCAGTGCAACGTCGTGAAATTTTCCCGGCGCTGCTCGGGACGGTGACGGGTGCGGGGCCTGAGGCGGCCCGTCCAGATTTTCGTCCCATCCACGAGGTCCGTTCATGCACCGCTGCCGCCTGGTTCTCTCCGCCTGTCTCCTCCTCGTCCTCTCTTGCTCGCCCCTCGCTGCGCAGGCCGCCATCGGCGTCGCCATGGACGATTTCAGCTACACCGACACTTCGGGCGAGCCGACCGACCAGACCGCGGCCCACGAGCGGCGGCTGGCGGCGTTCATGGCCGCGCTTCGAAGGGACATCGAGGCAGACCAGCGCTACCGCTTGGTGCGATCCGCCCAAGATGGAGCGGTGTTCAAGGTGGTCGGCGGCATTCAGAAGACGAGTACGCTGGTGCAATGGGCCAAGGTCGCCGTGATCGACGTCGGCGCCAAGACGCTTGTGCTGGACAAGCTCTACAGCTTCCGCGGCGACAATGACGAGGCATGGGAGCGCGCCCAGATGTTCGTGTCTCGCGAGGTCATCGCCGCGCTCGGCACGCCTGCGCCGGTCGCGCTGGCCGTGTTCGATTTCGAGCTCGAGGACATGACGGCCGCCTCAGCGGGAGCGTCCGCTGCGTCGGACGCGTCATATCTCGCGGAGGTCACGGGCGGTGTGCGCGAGGCGCTCGGCCAATCCGGCCGTTACCGCATCGTCGAGGTCGGCGCAGAGGCGGGGAAGGCCGGCGCGTTGCGGGATTGCGGCGGCTGCGAGGTCTCTACTGCGCGCAAGCTCGGCGCCGACCAATCACTGATCGGCGTGGTGCGCCGCGTCAGCCGCACCGAATACACGCTCGGCTTCCAGGTGCGCGATGCCAAGACCGGCGCGGTGCTGGCGCGCGGCGACAGCGGACTACGCATGGGCGCCGACTATTCCTGGAAGCGCGGGGCCGTGCGGCTGGTCACCGACCGGCTGATCGAGGGGCAACAGGCCAACGACGCGCCTAGAAGGTAAGCTGGACCTTCATCGACTGCGCGCGGTCGCTGGCGAGTTCGAAGGCCGCGACCGCATTCTCGAACGGCATGGTGGCCGTGATCAACGGTTTGACGTCAATCAGGCCTTCGCCCATCAGGCGCACCGCCAGCTCGAACTCGGGATCGAAGCGGAATGTGCCGCGCAGCTGCAATTCCTTGGCCACAATGGAATTGATCGGCAGCGTCATCTCGCCGCCGAGGCCGAGCTGCACCAGCGTCGCACCGGGCCTCAGCACGTCGAGCGCGGTGCGGAGCGCGGCCTGGTTGCCGGAGGCCTCGAACAGCGTGTCGAACACGCCCTTGCCGGCGCGCCAGGGATCGAGCGCAGTGGCATTGGTCGCGACGTTGATGGCATGCGTGGCGCCGAGCTTTTTCGCGACCGCGAGCGGAGCGTCGGCCACATCGGTGACAACGATCTCCGACGCGCCGCCGAAGCGCGAGACCAAAATCATCAGCGCGCCGATCGGACCGCAGCCGGTGATCAGCACGCGCTTGCCGAGCAGGGGACCGGCCTGCTTGCCGGCATGCAGGCACACCGCAAGCGGCTCGGCGACCGCGGCTTCCGCCAGCGACAGCTTGTCTGAGATCGGCACGGCCTGCGTCGCGTCGACCGTGATGAACTCGCGAAAGCCGCCCTGCACATGGGGAAAGCGCATCGCGCTGCCGAGGAAGCGCATGTCGAGGCACTGGTTGCGCATGCCTTCCTGGCAATGCAGGCAAGCCCCGCACGGCTTGCTCGGGTTGACCGCAACGCGCGTGCCCGACTTGACGCCGGCGACGCCGCCGCCGACGTCAGCGACGACGCCGGCGATCTCGTGACCCAGCGCCATCGGTTGCTGGATCCGCACGACACCGAAGCCGCCGTGATGATAGTAGTGCAGATCGGAGCCGCAGATTCCGCCATTGACGATCTTGACGCGGACCTCGCCAGGGCCGGGGGCCGGATCGGCATAATTGTCGATCCGCAGGTCCTTCGGGGCGTGAATGACGACGGCGCGCATGGCTTGCTCCTTCGTGGTCTTGGCGATCACATCGCGGCGATCATGCCGCCATCGACATAGATGATCTGTCCGTTGACGTAGGTCGACGCATCCGAGGCGAGGAAGATCGCGGCGCCCACCAGCTCATCCGGCTTGCCCCAGCGCTTGGAGGGAATGCGGCCCATCAGCCAATTGTTGAAATCGGCATTGTTGACCAGCGCCTCGTTCATGTCGGTGAGCATGTAGCCGGGGCCGATCGCATTGGCCTGGATGCCGTGCTGGGCCCATTCCACCGCCATCGAACGGGTCAGGTTCTTGATGCCGCCCTTGGCCGCGGTGTAGGGCGCAATGGTGGGGCGGGCGAGCTCGCTGCCGAGCGAGCCGATATTGATGATCTTGCCGTGCTTGCGCGGGATCATGCGCTTGGCCGCCTCGCGGCCGATCACGAAGGCGCTGGTGAGGTTGGTCTCGATCACCTTGCGCCATTCGTCGGTGGTGAACTCCACCAGCGGCTTCCGGTGCTGGATGCCGGCATTGTTGACGAGGATATCGACGGCGATCCCCTTATTATCGAAATCGCTGAACGCCGCGATGATTGCGGGCTCATCGGTGACGTTGAAGGCGGCGCCTTCGGCCTGGTGGCCGGCGGCGCGAAACTCGGCGACGGCCTGCTCGACGCGCTTGGGATCGACGCCGTTGATGATGATCTTCGCGCCGGCCTTGGCCATGCCCTCCGCAATGGCGCGACCGAGGCCGCGGGAGGAGCCGGTGACGAGCGCGGTGCGGCCGGAGAGATCGAAGAGGGAAGTGCTCATCTCAAGAATTCCTCAGACGTTGGAGCGGCGCACGGTGAGATCGGTGCGCTCGAAGACGGCAGGCAGGAGGTCGACGCCCAGGCCGGGGCCTTCCATCGGAAAGACATAGCCGTCCTTGATGGTGGGCATCGTGGTGACGAGCTCATTGTACCAGCCCTTGTAGAAGGCGCGCACTGATTCCTGGATCAGGGTGTTGGGCTGGCTGAACGACATGTGGATGGCCGCGATGAAGCCGATCGGGCCAATACAGTCATGAGGAGCAAAAGGCCGATGATAGGTCTCGGCCATTGCCGCGATCTTGCGGCCTTCGGTGAGACCCCCGGTCCAGCACAGATCGGCCATCACCACGTGCATGGCATCGCGGTCGAGCATGTCCTTGTAAGGGAAGCGCGAGCCCAGCGTCTCGCTGGCGCAGACCCAGACGTCGGTCGAACGGGCATATTCGGCCAACGCCTGCGGCGAGTTCATCCGGATCGGGTCCTCATACCAGGTCGGCTTGTAGGGCTCGAGCGCACGGGCGATCTGCTTGGCGGTCGGCAGATTCCAGAGCGAATGGAGCTCGACCATGATCTCCATCTTGTCGCCGACGGCTTTGCGGATCTTCTCGAACGGCTCAATCGCCTGCTTCATCTGTGCGGCGGTGATGTAGAGGCCCTTGTTCTCCTGCGCGGCGGGATCGAACGGCCAGATCTTCATCGCCGAGATGCCGCTTTCGAGCAGGCTTTCGGCGAGCGCATCGGCATGGTTCATGAAGCCGTCGAGATCTTCATAGGGCCCCTTGGAGGCGCCGAGATTCCAATTGGTCACCGGGCTGATATTGGTCGAGCGCACATATTGCGTGCCGGCGCAGGTGTTGTAGATGCGCTGCTTGTCGCGGCAGAGGCCGCCCAGCATCTGGTGCACCGGCTGACCGCAGACCTTGCCGAATAGATCCCACAGCGCGATGTCGATCGCTGATGCCGCGCGGTATTCGACGCCGGTCGAGGACTGCGCCATCGGCAGGTTCAGCATGTCGCGATGGATCGCTTCGATGTGCAGGGGATTGCGGCCGAGCAGGCGGCCGGCAAAGGTGTCGTGGATCTGCGCTTCGACCGCGCCGGCGCCATAGAAGGTTTCGCCGAGACCGATCAGACCAGTGTCGGTGTGGATGCGGACCCAGATGACGTTGGAAAATTCCTCGGCGCGCAATGTCTCGATCGACGTGATCTTCACGGCAAGTATCCTCCCATCGAACGGCGCTTCGCACCCGACGTCTCATTTTGCGCTGCAGCATGCTGCAGGTCGTGCCGAGTTCTTACGCTTGCTTGTAATATATCACAACATGTTTTAAGGGTGCCACAAACAAAGCGCCACCCAGCAACGAGAGCGCGGGCTGACGGGAGAGGACGGCATGGCACGGCGCAAGCGCGCACTCGCGGTGGTGAGACACGACGACGGGGAGGGCAGGCCCTCCCGGCGCAACCGTCTCAACTTCTTCGAGCTGGCTTATCAGAGGATCGAGGAGCTGCTCGTTCATTGCGAGCTCAAGCCCGGACAATTCATGACGATGCTGGAATTGCAGCAAATCACCGGTTTCGGCCGCACGCCGGTGCATCACGCCGTCAATCGTCTCTCCGCCGACACTCTCATCGTCATCCGGCCGCGTCACGGCCTGCACATCGCGCCGATCGATCTGGCGCGCGAGCGCATGCTGCTGGCCTTACGCCGCGACATGGAACGCTTCGTGATCCGCCTCGCCGCCGATCGCGCCACCCTGTCGCATCGCAATCAGGCGATGCACATCGAGCGTCTGCTGCGCGAGCGCCGCGCCAGCCTCACCCTCGACGAATTCAATCATATCGACCGCCGCATCGACGCGTTGGTGCTGGAGGCCGCCGGCGAGCCGTTCCTGGTGCACACGCTGCGGCCGCTGCACACGCTGTATCGGCGCATCGGTTACATCCACCATCGCTTTATGCCGGGGCAGGCGGATCTGTCAGGCACGATCGATCATCATCTCGCCATTCTTGCAGCCGTCGCCAACCGCCGCGTCGAGGAGGCGGTGAAGGCGAGCGACGCGTTGATCGACTACATGGGCGAGATGTTTACGGGCATGGAGGCGGGGATCGATCCGCGCCTGCTCGATTGCAGCATCGAGCCGCTGCTCGGCGCGTAGGGCTTGATCCGGAAAAATGTGAGGCGGTTCTCCGAAGAGATCATGCGCAAGACAACAAGCTAAAGCGCGAGGAGATCCTGATCTCATCGCGCTTCAGAGAGTTGTGAAGAAAGGAAGAGTCAACGATGGCGATGCCACAGGCGACCGCGAGCGAAGCCGCGGTCCGCTACCTCATCACGAACTACAGTCCCAAAGGCAACAAGGTCGGTTGGCTGATGATGGCCTCGATCCTGGTCGAGGCCTGGGACCTCTATTCGATCGCCTTCGTGCTGATCTTCATCAAGGAGCAGTACAATCCCGATCCACTGATGCTCGGCCTCGCCGCCGCGGGCACGCAGGGCGGTGCCCTGATCGGCGCGCTGCTCGGCGGTTGGCTGTCCGACAAGATCGGCCGCCGCGTGATGTTCCTCGTGACGATGGTGCTGTTCATCGTGCTGGCGCTGGCGCAAGCCTTCGTACCCAGCGTCGGCTGGCTCGTCGTGATCCGCTTCCTGCTCGGCATTCCGCTCGGCTCCGACATCTCGACCGGCTACACCTACATCATGGAATCCATGGCCAAGGGCGAGCGCGAGGTCATGGGCAACCGCTGGCAGTTCATGTTCGCCGTCGGTGAAGTTCTCACCATCGGCGTCATCGTGATCTTCCTGCTGGTCGACATGAACCACGAGATGCTGTGGCGCGTGACGCTCGGTCTCGGTGCGGTGCCGGCACTGATCATCCTGATCATGCGTCACGACGTGCCGGAGACGGCGGTGTGGCTGGTGCAAAAGGGGCGCTACCGCGAGGCCAAGCAGGTCGCGCGCGAGATGTTCAACGACAATCTCGACATGCTGCCGGATCGGGACGTCGAGGTTCCCAAGACCAGCACGCGCGCATTCCTCGCTGACCTCAGGAAGGATCCGATTCGCTGGCGTGCCACCCTTTATGGCTGGATCGCCTGTTTCGCCCAGGCGAGCGAGTTCTCGACCTTCGCATTTTATCTGCCGGTGCTGTTTGTGATGGTCGGCGTATCGAGCGTGCTTGGCATCAATGTGGTGACGATGGCGCTGTTCTCTTTCGCCGCCCTGTCGGGCTGGGTCGGACCCTTGCTGACGCCGAAGATCGGCCATCGTGGCATCGCCATCGCCGGCTTCGGCATCGTGCTGGTTTCGCTGCTGGTCGCGGCCTTCGCGCTCTACACCGACAACAAGATCCTGCTGCCGTTCGCCGCCGCCGGCATGCTCTGGGGCCATTATTGGGATGCGTCGAACTGCATGACGATCCCGACCATGGTCGCCCGTCCGCGATATCGGGGCACCGCAAGCGGCTTCGCCTACATGTTCGTGAAGCTGCCGTCGTTCCTGGCGATCTTCCTGTTCCCAACGGTGTTTGCCGCGATCGGGCAGGCGAACGCCACGCTGATGGTCGCGATCTTCCCGCTGGTAGGCCTGCTTGCCGCGATCTTCATCCTGCCGGAAGTCTACGGCTACGAGAACGACTGACGATGAGCGCTATCTGATCGCGGCGGCTAACGCCGCGATCAGGGCCGGCGGCGTCACCAGCAGGCCGAGCTTGAGGAACGGCCAGGCGCCGACCTCGATCTTCTCGCGGCGGAGCGCGACCAGCCAGAGGATGGTGGCGAGCGAGCCGGTGACCGACAGATTGGGGCCGAGGTCGACGCCGATCAGGATCGCGCTGAGGACGGGCACCGGCAGATGATCGCCGGCGGCAACCGAGCCGGCGACGAGGCCGACCGGAAGATTGTTGGCGATGTTGTCGGCGAGCGCGGTGGCAATGCCCACGCTCCAGGCCGCCTGCGGGACCGATTGAGCTACCGCCTGGTGCAGCAACGCGTTGAGCTGCGCGATCACGCCGGTCTTGATCAACGCCTCCACCATGACGAAGAGCCCGCCGACGAGCGGCAACACGCTCCAGGACACCCCGCGCAGCACGGGCAAGGGTGATTGCCGGCTGAGCAGCAGCACGATCGCGGCCGTCACGCCGCCGCAGATAAAGGTCGGCAGGCCGAGCTGCTTGTCGAGCGCTGACGCCGTGACCAGCACGATGCCGATCGCGACGATGCCTATTGCGGTGAGCTTGCCGCCGCGGCCGAGCTTGGGATGCGGCACGCTGCGCGCGATCGTCTCTTCCTTCAGCGCGTGGTGCTGGGTCAGGCGCAGCACGATGTAGGTCAGCAGGATCGACGCCGCCGAGGGCAAGGCGAACAGGCGTAGCCATTCCGTCAGGTGCGGCATGCGCGCGCCGAACACGACGAGGTTGGCGGGGTTGGAGATCGGCAGGACGAAACTCGCGGCATTGGCGATGAAGGCGCAGACGAACAGATAAGGCAGCGGCTTCGCGCCGGCCGCGCGCGTCGCGGCATAGACGGCCGGCGTCAGCACGATCGCGGTAGCATCGTTGGAAAGCAGCACGGTCACGAGCGTGCCGACGAGATAGATCAGCAGGAACAGCCGCTGCGGCGAGCCGCGTGCGTATTCCACCGCGAGCGCGGCCAGATAATCGAACAGGCCTTCGAGCCGCGCCAGCTCGGCGATCAGCATCATGCCGATCAGGAAGAGATAGACGTCGAGGCCTTTCTCGATGCCCGTCAGCGCCTCCTGCCAGGGCAGCAAGCCTGATAGCACCAGGGCGCTCGCGCCGATCGCGGCCCAGATCGCCTCGGGCAGGCGAAACGGCCGGATGATGACGCAGGCGGTCGCGACGAAGATGATGCTCCAGGCCCAGATGGCGTCAGACGGCACGTTCAGTCCTTGAGGTTCGGTCAGTCATTCGGCATCGATAACCGATGCGGGAACGGCTGTCTTCCCCTAGAGTCTTGCCGCGGCAACAGTCTGGAATTCGTGGCTGCTTCTCGCGAATGTGACACTCACCTTGCCACCGACAGCTTCTCCATGATCGCCTTGCGCAGGATGCGCGAGAGCGATTCCACCGAATACGGCTTCTGGATCAGCTCGAATCCGCGGTGGGCGTTCTCGGCCAGCACGTTGCTGTAGCCGGAAGTGAGCACCACGGGCAGGCCCGGATAGCGCTCGCGGATGATGCCGGCGAGCTCGACCCCGTTCATGCCGGGCATGATGACGTCGGAGAACACGAGGTCGACGGCAAATTCGTTCTCGCCCAGGATCGCCAGCGCCGCGTTGGCATTGGCGACGCGGCGCACGACATAGCCGAGATCCTCCAGGAGCTCGGTGGAGAAGCGGCCGACCTCGTCGTCGTCCTCGACCACGAGCACGCGATAACCACGCCCGGTCGTGGCCGCCTCGTGGCTCAGGGCCGCTGCTTCCTTCTCCGTGGTGGGGCTTTGCGCCTGCGGCAGGTAGATGGTGAAGGTGGCACCTTCACCTTGCGTGCTCGTCACCGCAATGTCGCCCTCGGACTGCTTTGCGAAGCCGAAGGCCTGGCTGAGCCCGAGGCCGGTGCCCTTGCCGACCTCCTTGGTGGTGAAGAACGGCTCGAAGATCTGTTCGAGATGTTCCGGCGCGATGCCGCTGCCGGTGTCGGTAACGGAGATCGCGACATAGTCGCCGCGGCGCGCCGATTGTGCGCGCAGGCTCGGTATTCCCGAGACCTTGCGCACGGCGATGGTGAGGCGGCCTTCGCCGTCCATGGCATCGCGGGCGTTGATGGCGAGATTGATCAGCGCGGTCTCGAACTGGGCGATGTCGGCCACCGTGAAGCAACCGGTGTCCCGAACCTCCACGGCGATCTCGATGCGGGCGCCGACCAGCGGCCGCACCAGCTGCGCCACGCCCTCGACCTGGCTGCCGACGTTGAAGATCTGCGGCTTCAGCGGTTGCCGGCGCGCGAAGGCCAGAAGCTGCGCGGTCAGCTTGGAGGCGCGCTCGACCGTGTCTGAGATGGCATCGACGTAGCGTCGGCGGCGCTCCTCCGGCAGCTCGCGGCGGCGCAGGAAATCGGTCGCAGAGCGGATGATGGTGAGAAGATTGTTGAAGTCGTGCGCGACGCCACCGGTGAGCTGGCCGATCGCCTCCATCTTCTGCGACTGCCGCAGCGCTTCCTCGCCGCGGCGCCGCTCGGTGATGTCCACCGCCTCGGGCACGGCGCCGGTGATGTTGCCCTGGCGGTCGAGCACGGGACGCATGCCGAAGTCGAAATCGCGCTCGCCGATCGGAAGGCGCAGGCGCATCTCCAGCCGCACGGGTTCGCCCTTGAGCACGGTGTCGAAGGCCTCGCGCACGGCGGCACTCATGCCCTCCGTGCCGGTGAACCAGGGTGTGTCCCAGAACGGCTTTCCGACCACGTCCGCGGAATTCGCCTTGATGCCGGCGAGCGCGGTCTTGTTGGCGTAGACCAGCTGGCCCTCGAGATTGACCAGGCCCTGATACTGATTGCTCGTCTCCAGGATCGCGCGCAGCCGCGCCTCGTTGGCTTCGAGCTCGGCGGTGCGCTCGGCGATGCGCTCTTCCAGCGTCTCGTTCAGCCGCCGGAGCTCGATCTCGGCCTGCTTGGCGACGGTGACGTCGTGGGCGACGCCGATGAAGCCGATATGCTTGCCGGTCGCATCCCAGCGCGGCTGCGATTCCGAGCGCAGCCAGCGCCATTCGCCGCTGGCGTTCTTGTAGCGCGCTTCCAGCACGAAGGGTTTGAGGGACGCTTCACCCTGGACGGATTGCTGCAGCACGTGCGGCAGGTCGTCGGGATGCAGCACCTTGCGCCAGTCGAAGTCGATGGCCTGGTCGTAGGGCAGGCCGACGAAATCGACATAGGCCTGGTTGGCGAAGGACCGCTTGCGGTCGAGCTTGGTGACCCAGATCGGCACCGGCGCGCTGTCGGCGATCAGCCGGAAGCGCTCCTCGCTTTCGCGCAGCGTCTCGCGCGCCAGCGCCTGATCGGTCATGTCGATATGAGCGCCGACGAGCCGGATGGCGCGGCCGTCCTTGTCGCGCTCGATCTTTGCGACGACACGGATCCAGCGGGTCTCGCTGTCGCTGGGGCGGATGATGCGGTATTCGGCGCTATAGTCCTCGCTCGCTCCGGCGAGCGCTTCGAAGAAATGCTTGACAGTGGCGTCGCGGTCGTCGGGATGGATACGGTTGACCCAATCCTCGTGCGACTCCTCGGCGGCTTCCGGCGGAAGGCCGTGGATCATCAGATATTCGGGCGAACGCCGGTTCTTGAAGCCTTCGCGGAAATCGACCTCGACGCCGCCGACCTTGCCGATGCGCTGGATGCGCGCCAGCTCGGCCTCGCGCTCCTGCAGCGCGCGATAGGCATTGTCGCGCTCGCGCGCGACGTCTTCGAGGTGCTGGCGCAGCCTTTCGGCGGCGATGGTCTCGGGCAAGGGTTCGTTCAAGGCATCGGCCGTTGTCATGCAGGTGCGCACGTGCCGGACCGATATTCACACAGACGGAGCGTGATGGCCATTGTTTAGAGGGCAGGTGGTGCCGGGAAATGGGGGCGCGCGCCTGAACGGAGAGAAGTACGCGGTGGTAACGTCCGGTCTGGCAATTTGTTCCGAATACTGGAACGATCGGCGGATTGAGGCGTCGTCGCGAGGTGCCAGCGCGCTCATAGGCTTTCCTTTCCCACGAGGCTAAATCTTGAAGCTCTTTATCTGCCAGGCCTGCGGCAACGTCCTCTATTTCGAGAACCGCGCCTGCGAACGCTGCGGCCATCGGATCGCCTTCCTGCCAGAGAAGGAGACGATGTCGGCGATCGAGGCCGACGGAGACGCCTGGACCATCCTCGCCGACAAGAGTGAGAGCCGGATGCTGTGCCGGAATGCCGAGTACGACGCCTGCAACTGGCTGACCGACGCAGGCGATAGCACCGGCTATTGCCGCGCCTGCCGCCACAACGGGACCGTGCCGAACCTTTCGGATCCGGCGCAGCTCGCCGGCTGGCGCGAGCTGGAGGTGGCCAAGCACCGGCTGTTCTATTCCCTGATCCGCTGGAAGCTGCCGCTCCAGACCCGCCAGGACAATCCCGAACATGGCCTGATCTTCAACTTCCTCGCCGACGATCCGCACAGCGGCGAGAAGGTCATGACCGGCCATGACAACGGCCTGATCACGATCGCGCTGACCGAGGCCGACGACATTGAGCGCGAGCGGCGCCGGCTCGAGATGGGCGAGCCCTATCGGACGCTGCTCGGGCATTTCCGCCACGAGGTCGGACATTACTTCTGGGATGTGCTGGTGCGCGATGGCGGCAAGCTCGACCAGTGCCGCGCCGTCTTCGGCGACGATAGCGCCGATTACGGCCAAGCCCTGCAGCGCCATTATGCCGAGGGCGCGCCGCCGGACTGGCAGCAGAACTACGTCTCGGCCTATGCCACGACGCATCCGTGGGAGGATTTTGCCGAGACATGGGCGCATTACCTCCACATCGTCGATGCCCTGGAAATGGCCGCCGAGTTCGGCATGGAGGTGCGTCCCAAGGTCGACCGCGACGGGGAGCTGACGGCGCGCATCCGCTTCAACCCGTACGAGGCCAGGGATGTCGAGGTGCTGGTCAACGCATGGCTGCCCTTCACCTTCGCCATGAACAGCGTCAACCGCGCCATGGGCCTGCGCGACCTCTATCCCTTCATCCTGTCGCCCGCGGTGGTCGGCAAGCTGGGCTTCATTCATGACCTGGTCCGGGACGCGGCCAAGGCCGGAAAGTCCTAGGGATGCCGCACGGCAGGCGCGCCGGGCCCATTTCGGTCTTGCGCTGGTACGCCAAAGGCGGCCCGATTTAGACCGTTGCCTCCGGCCCATTTTGATGTACCACGGGAGCCACACGGCCCCTCCCAAAGGCCCCAACGGCCAGGGAAGGGTCCCGCCCAAGGTCGAGACTCAAGAAAAGCATGTTCAAACGCATTCTGATCGCCAATCGCGGCGAAATCGCCTGCCGGGTCATCAAGACTGCCCGCAAGATGGGAATTCAGACGGTCGCGGTCTATTCCGAGGCCGACCGCGATGCCCTCCACGTCGAGATGGCCGATGAGGCGGTGCTGATCGGCCCGCCGGCCGCGGCCGAGAGCTACCTGGTGATCGAGAAGATCGTGGAGGCCTGCCGGAAGACGGGTGCCGAGGCTGTGCATCCCGGCTACGGCTTCCTGTCCGAGCGCGAGGCGTTTCCGCGCGCGCTGGAAGCCGCAGGAATCGTTTTCATCGGCCCGAATCCCGGCGCGATCGCCGCAATGGGCGACAAGATCGAGTCCAAGAAGGCCGCCGCAAAAGCAAAAGTCTCGACCGTGCCGGGCTATCTCGGCGTCATCGAGGACGACAAGCACGCGGTGCGGATCGCCGACGAGATCGGCTACCCCGTCATGATCAAGGCCTCCGCCGGCGGCGGCGGCAAGGGCATGCGCATCGCCCATTCCAAAGCCGAGGTTGCCGAGGGCTTCAACCTCGCCAAGGCGGAGGCAAAGGCCTCGTTCGGCGACGACCGCGTCTTCGTCGAAAAGTTCATCGTCGATCCCCGCCACATCGAGATCCAGGTGCTGGGCGACAAGCACGGCAACGTGATCTATCTCGGCGAGCGCGAATGCTCGATCCAGCGCCGCAACCAGAAGGTCATCGAGGAAGCGCCGTCGCCGCTTCTGGACGAGGCGACCCGCCGCAAGATGGGCGAGCAGGCGGTCGCGCTGGCCAAGGCCGTGAACTACGATTCCGCCGGCACGGTCGAGTTCGTCGCAGGCCAGGACAAGAGCTTCTACTTCCTGGAGATGAACACGCGCCTCCAGGTCGAGCATCCCGTCACCGAGCTCGTCACCGGCATCGATCTCGTCGAGCAGATGATCCGCGTCGCGAGCGGCGAGAAGCTCGCCATCGCGCAGAAGGACGTCACGCTGACCGGCTGGGCGGTGGAATCGCGCCTCTATGCGGAAGATCCGTTCCGCAACTTCCTGCCCTCGATCGGACGCCTCGTGAAGTATCGTCCGCCGGCGGAGGCCAGCAAGGACGGCGTCACCATCCGCAACGATACCGGCGTGCAGGAGGGCGGCGAGATCTCGATCCATTACGATCCGATGATCGCCAAGCTCGTCACCCATGCGCCCTCGCGCGCGGCGGCGATCGAGGCGCAGGCGACTGCACTGGACTCGTTCTATGTCGATGGCATCCGCCACAACATCCCGTTCCTGTCGGCCTTGATGCATCATCCGCGTTGGCGCGAGGGACGGCTCTCGACCGGCTTCATCGCCGAGGAATTCCCCAAGGGTTTTGCGGTGCGTGTGCCCGAGGGTGAGGTCGCGCGTCGCATCGCCGCGGTCGGCGCCGCGATCGATCACGTGCTCGGAGCGCGCAAACGGCAGATCTCCGGCCAGATGGGCGGCCGCGTCGTGCAGCGCGAGCGGCGTCGCGCGGTTTGGCTCGACCGCCAGGAGATACTGCTCGAGGTCGCGCGCGAAGGCGAAGCGATCACGATCCGCTTCATCGACGCCGACGGCAAGGCCGGCAACACGCATCTGTTGCAATCGCCGTGGAAGCCGGGCGATCCGGTCTGGCAGGGCACCATCGACGGTCAGTTCGTCGCCGTGCAGACCCGCCCGATCGCCAACGGCATCCGCCTCGCGCATCAGGGCGTCGAGGTGCCGGTCTATGTCTGGACCGAGGCCGAGGCGGCCTCCGCGCGGCTGATGCCGGTGACCACGGCCTCCGACAGCGGCAAGAAGCTGCTCTGCCCGATGCCGGGCCTCGTCGTCTCGATCGCGGTTAGCGAGGGGCAGGAGGTCAAGGCCGGCGAGACCCTGGCGGTGGTCGAAGCCATGAAGATGCAGAACGTGCTGCGCGCCGAACAGGACGGAACCGTGAAGAAGATCCACGCCAGCGCCGGCGCGACACTCGCGGTGGACGCGCTGATCCTGGAGTTTGCGTAAGATAAAAGATGTGAGTGGGGGTCTTGCCGGGCCCCAAGCTCACCGTCATTGCGAGCGCAGCGAAGCAATCCAGACTGCCTCTGCGGAAAGACACTGGATTGCTTCGCTGCGCTCGCAATGACGGAGTACGTTGCGGCTGCGTCGCAATAATTGGGAGGGCAACCATGGCCTTTCGTTCCCGCCGCGAGAAACTGCGATCGATCCTGTCGGGCGGGACGTGCGTCCATCCCGGCTCGGTCTATGACGCGATCTCGATCCGGATTGCCGAGGATCTCGGCTTTCCGCTTGGCATGTTCGGCGGATCGGTGGCTTCGCTCGCCGTGCTCGGCGATCCCGATGTCACGCTGATCACGCTCACCGAGCTTGCCGAGCAGATGCGGCGGATGTCGCGGGCCTCGGCGCTGCCGGTGCTCGTCGACGCCGATCACGGCTATGGCAATGCGCTGAACGTGCGCCGCACGGTGCAGGAGCTGGAGACGTCGGGCGCGGCCGGCCTCACCATCGAGGACACGCTGTTGCCGGCCGCATTCGGTGCGACGAAGGCGCAGCTGATCTCGCTGGAGGAGGGCGTCGGCAAGATGGAGGCGGCGCTTGGCGGCCGCGGCGATCCCTCGCTGGTCATCATGGGCCGCACAGGCGCAGCCGCGATCACCTCGATCGAGGATGCGGTGCGCCGCGCCCAGGCTTATGAGGCCGCCGGCGTCGATGCGCTGTTTTTCACCGGCATCAAGTCGCGCGCCGAGCTCGAGGCGATCGTCTCCGCCACGCGGCTGCCGATCGTGCTCGGCGGCGCGTCTGAGGAATTGGGCGGGCTCGATTATCTTGCGAGTCAACGCGTGCGCATCGCGCTGCAGGGCCATGCACCGATCGCCGCCGCGACGCAAGCCGTCTACGAGACGCAGAAGGCGTTGCGCGAGGGCATGGCGCCAAAAAGCCTCAAGGGCCTGGCATCGTCGGAGCTGATGGCGCGCGTTACGCGCGAGGCCGCGGTCAAGGCGCGCAGCTCCGATTTGCTCGGATGGAAGAAGACATGAGTCGGGCGATTCTCCAGGTCATGATCCGCGGCCGCGTGCAGGGCGTCGGTTATCGAGCCTGGGTGGAGTCTCAGGCCATCGCGTATGCCCTCGAAGGCTGGGTCCGCAACCGCCGGGACGGCAGCGTGGAAGCGCTGTTCGCTGGCGCCCCGACGCACGTTGCCGACATGGTCGCGCTGTGCCGCCACGGCCCTCCGTCCTCGCGCGTCGACAGTGTCACCAGCGAGACGGCAAGCGTGGATGAGCTGAATTTGCGCAGGGCAGGGGAAGCGTTTTCGGTGCTGCCGACGGTGTAGATATATCGCGCTCTCCCCGCAAGCGGGGAGAGATGAAGAAGCCGTCACCTCGGCAATTTCGCGATCGCCTCGCTCAGCTCGTGGATCTCATAGGGCTTGCGCAGGATCGGGAAATCGCCGCGCACGCCGGCGGCGACCTCGCTGTAGCCGGTGGCGAGCAGGATCGGCAGGCTGGGACGGATCTGACGGAGGTGATGGGCGAGGCTGAGGCCGTCCATCTTGCCGGGCATGACAATGTCCGAGAACACGAAGTCGACGCCATCGCTCTCGAGCTCGCGCAATGCCGCTTCGGCATCGGCGACACGGCGCACCCGGTAGCCGAGCTGCTCCAGAAGACCGATGCTGACCAGCGCGACGTCGGGATTGTCCTCGACCAGCAGCACCGTGCCGCTGCCGCGGAACGCCGCTTCCGGTACCTCCCGCGACGGCACATCTGTGCCACGCGGCAGGACGATGGTGAATGTCGTGCCCTTGCCGAGCTCGCTCGCGACCTTCACCGTGCCGCCGGCCTGGTGGGCGAAGCCGTGGACCTGCGAAAGGCCGAGGCCGGTGCCCTTTCCGATCGGCTTGGTCGTGAAGAACGGCTCGAAGATCTTGTCGAGAACGTCGGAAGGAATTCCGAGCCCGCTATCGCGGACGTCGATTGCGACGAAATCGCCGATGAGGGGGGCCTCGTTCAGCATGACGTTGCGCGCACCTATCGTCACCGTGCCGCCGTCCGGCATCGCGTCGCGCGCATTGATGACGAGGTTGAGCAGCGCGGTCTCGAGCTCGGAGACGTCGGCCTTGATCGGCCAGGTGCCGGAGTCGATCTCGAAAGCGAGACGCACGGAGCTGCCGACGCCCGCGTCGAGCACCTCGCGGATCGCCGCGACACGGTCGGCAAAATCGATCGCCTGCGGGTTGACGCTTTGCCGACGCGCGAAGGTGAGAAGCTGGTTGGTCAGCGCTGCGCCGCGCTTGGTCGCGGTGTCGATCGCCGAGATGGCGCGCTCGAGCTTGGGGTCGTCGGCGGCGCCTTTCTTCAGGATGTGAAGGCTGCCGCTGATGATCATCAGAAGATTGTTGAAGTCGTGGGCGACACCGCCGGTGAGCTGCCCCAGCGCATCGAATTTCTGCGACTCGGCCAACTGCTTCTGCATCGCCTCGAGCTTGAGCTGCGCATTGCGGCGCTCTGTGATGTCGCGTGTGATCTTGGCGAAGCCGATCAGCCTGCCGTCCTCGTAGATCGGGTCGATCACGACGCTCGCCCAGAAGAACGTGCCGTCCTTGCGGACACGCCAGCCTTCCTCCTCGTACCGGCCTTTTTCCCGCGCGATGCCGAGCGCCCGGGCTGGCTTGCCATTGGCGCGGTCGGTCTCGGTGTAGAAACGGGAAAAATGCTGGCCGAGGATCTCCTCTGGGGGGTAGCCCTTGATCCGTTCGCCGCCGATGTTCCAGCTGGTGATGATCCCGTTGGGGTCGAGCATGTACAGCGCGTAGTCGGCAACCCCCTCAACCAACAGCCGGAAACTGCGCTCGCTCTCGAACAGGTCTCTCTGTTGACTGAACTTTTCGACCATTCCCGGACCCCGCCTCGACGGGAACAAACGCGGCATCCGCGAGATGGTTCCCGCCCTGTGGGACATTTCTAGGCAAGCTTTACCGACCCGTATGCAAGGCGCGTCTTGACAAGAAAGCAAGTTCGTCAGATATTTCTGTCATGACAGAAATAACCGGAAAAAAGAAACTGCCCGCCGCTGTCGAGCGCTTCATCCTGCACTGGGGCGACATGGGCGACGAGTGGGGCGTGAACCGCTCGGTAAGCCAGATTCATGGGCTGCTTTATCTCGCCGAGGCGCCGATGACGGCCGAGGACATCGCCGACACGCTTGGCATGGCACGGTCCAACGTCTCCAATTCGCTGAAGGAGCTGCTCGCCTGGAACCTGATCCGGCGGGTCCCGATCCTGGGCGACCGCCGCGACCATTACGAGGCCGAGACCGACATCTGGGAGATCGCCGCGAGAATCGCGGCGCGGCGCAAGGAGCGGGAGATCGACCCGGCGATCGCGGCCCTTCGCGCTTGCGTGTCCGATGCCACGGACGATCCCGGCATCAGTCCCGTCGCAGCCAAGCGCCTGAAGGAGATGCTGGCGTTCACCGAGCTTGCCGACCACTGGTTCATGCAGATGCTGAAAGTGCCGCGGCCGCGGCTGGTCGCCTTGATGCGGCTTGGCGAGAAGATCGCCAACCTGCTGCCGATTGGCAAGGTCAAATAGCATCGAGGAGGTTGCGATGACGTCGGCAAGACTATCGGGCTCCAACGCATCGACCTCCGCTCACGTAAGACTGCTCGACGACCGGCGTTTCCGCGCGCTGCTGTCGGACGAGGATTGGGGCCGCCTGCCGCTCGCGACATGGCGGCGCTTCTCGAAACGCGTCGCCGACGGCGACAGTATCGTCTATGTCGGCGTAGTCGACGAGATCGCCTTCAGCGATTTCGGCTGGTGGTTTGCGCAGGCCGCACGCCTGATCGGCGGACCATTGCCGACCGGCCGCGACATCGGCGTGCCCATGATCGTCACGGTCACCGAGGACGGCGCGACCGGCCAGACCTGGACGCGCATCTGCGCGCGCAAGCGCGGCTTTCCGCAGGTGATCCATTCCGCCAAGCGTTTCGCCGGTCCGACCGGGCTCGAGGAATATGTCGGCTTCGGCGTGTCGATGGCGCTGCGCATCGCGGTCGAGGATCAGGTACTGATCTTTCGCAGCGCCGGCTACGGCCTCCAGCTTGGACGGCTGTGGCTTCCGCTGCCGGGCTGGCTGACGCCGGGCGAGCTCATCGTGACACATCGAGATCTCGGCGAGGGCGCCTTCCGCTTCAGCTTGGATGTCACTCACCCGCGTCACGGTGCGCTGATCCATCAGTCCGTCCTGTTCAGGGAGGCCGTATCATGACGCCGCTGCTGTGGACACTCATCGCCATCCAGATCATGATGGGCGTGTTCGACACCTTCTATCACCACGAATTCACCGAGCGCCTGGCCTGGCGACCGTCGCAGCGCTTCGAGCTGAAGCTGCACGGCATCCGCAACATGCTCTATGCGCTGCTGTTCCTGGTGCTCGGCTGGCTCGAGGTTCACGGCGTGCTGGCGCTGTTGATCGTCGCGGTGCTGGTCGCCGAGATCGTCATCACCTTGATGGATTTCATCGAGGAGGACCTCAGCCGCAAGCTGCCGCCGAGCGAGCGCATCAATCACACGCTGCTTGCGATCAATTACGGCGCCATTCTGGTGCTGTTGATACCCGTGCTAATCGCCTGGGCGATGCAGCCCGTCAGCGTGATCGTCGTCTATCAGGGCCTGCTCAGCATCGCCGCGACCGCCTGCGCATTTGGCGCGGCACTGTGCGGCCTCAGGGATTTCGCGGCGGTGCGGCGGCTCGGTCGCATGCGAAGCGTGCCGGCGGCCGGACTTGTCGAACAGCTACCCGGCCGCAAGACCGTGCTGATCACAGGTGCCACCGGCTTTATCGGCAGCCGGCTTGCGGCAAGCCTCAGCGGGGCAGGACATCACGTCATTGCGCTGATCCGCAATCCCGCGAAAGCCGAGATGCTGCCGCCTCCCGTGACGCTGATCACCAGCCTCGACCAGCTCGCCGCGGACACGCCAATCGACGCCGTCGTCAATCTCGCGGGTGAGCCGATCGGCAACGGCCTCTGGACCGAAGCGAAGCGTGCGAAGATCATCGGCTCGCGCATCGACACGACCGGCGAGATCGTCAAGCTGATCGCGCGGCTCGCGCGCAAGCCCGAGGTGCTGATCAGCGGCTCGGCGATCGGCTGGTACGGCCTTTGGGCCGACCAGGTGCTGACGGAATCGGCAAAGTCGCATGCCTGCTTCAGCCACGAGCTGTGCGCGGCCTGGGAGACAACGGCGCGGCCGGCGGAGGAGCTCGGCGTGCGCGTGGTGTATTTGCGCATCGGCCTCGTGCTCGGCACGGAAGGCGGCTTCGTCACGCGCATGTTGACGCCATTCGAGTTCGGCCTCGGCGGCCCGCTCGGCACCGGGCGGCAGTGGATGTCCTGGATCGAGCGCGACGATCTGATCCGGCTGATCGCCTATCTGATCGCGACGCCGGATCTGTCGGGTCCCGTCAACGCCACGGCGCCGATCCCCGTCACCAACGCGAAATTCACCGAAGAGCTCGGCCGCCGCCTGCACCGGCCCGTCGTGTTCCGCATTCCCGGCGGCCTGCTGCGCCGGATCGGCGGCGGCTTTGCCGACGAGCTTCTGCTCGGCGGCCAGCGCGTGCTGCCGAACAAGGCGCTGAGCCGCGGCTTCGTGTTCCGCCACGAGACGTTGCGCAGTGCGTTCGAGGCGATCTTGTGAGCGTTCAGGTCGGCGCCACACTCCGAAATGTCGCCGTCAGCGTGCGCAACGCTGCCAGCTTGGCGGGATCGCTGACCTTCGAATGCAGCATCACCTTCGAGCTGCCGAGCTTCGGCAGCTTGTGCGCAGGACCGATGTCCATCAGCCCGGGCGGCGCGATACGCCGCGCCAGCGGCGCGATCGCAAGCCCCGCTAGCGCGGCCGCGACCACCGCGGTGACGCCGCCGCCGACGAAGCGCTCGCGCCAGGAGATGCCGGCCTTGTCGAGCGCGCGCACGGCGACGGCGCGGACGCCACAGGGCGGGGCGAGCGTTGCGAGCGGCAACGGCTCCCCTTTCGGCAGGGTGAAGCGGCGTGCGGCGAACCAGCCGAACTCGTCCTCGGCCAATTTTTCGCCGCCGCGGCGGCTGCCTTCCTGGCGCACGATCACCGCATCGAGCTCGCCCGCATCGTAGGCATCCTGCATCTCGCGCGAGAAGCCGATGGTGACGGCGAGGGTGAGGTTGGACGACATGGCGTGCAGGCGCTCAAGTAGCGGCACCAATTCGGGGCCAGCGGCGTGATCGGAGATGCCGAGCGAGAGCGACTGCGCGGCCGGCGCGTCGCCCGACAGCGCGAGATCGTGTGCCGTCATCAACGCGCGGGCGCGATCGAGGAACGCGGCGCCATCTGCGGTAAGGCGGACTGCGCGCGGCGAGCGCTCGACGAGGCGCTTGTCCAGCAATGTCTCCAGCCGCTGCAGCTTGAGACTGACGGCGGCCTGCGTCGTGCCGAGCGCTTCGGCGGCGCGGGTGAAGCTCTGAAGGTCGGCGACCAGAAGGAAGGCCTGGACGGTGGCGACGTCGAGTATGGGGTTCATTATAAATCATTATCACTGATATCAGGATAGATAAGATACCAAAATGACAGCGACAGGTCTAGTTTCTCCTCCAACGCCGCGCAACTTGCGCAGCTTATCGAGGAGAACGACAATGCCCCTGATCACCGTATCTTACACCACGTCCCGCCAGTCCCCCTCGCTGAAGGCCGATATCGCGAGCGCGGTATCCGAGCTCACAGCAAGTATCCTGCACAAGGATCCCAAGGTGACCGCGATCATCGTGAAGTCGGTCGAGGCAGGCGACTGGTTCGCTGGCGGCAAGTCGCTCGCCGAGCAGAAGCTCGCGAGCTACTGGATCGACATCCACGTCACCGAGGGCACCAACACCAAGGACGAGAAGGCAACCTATCTCGCCGCCATGTTCAAGCGCATGGCCGAGATCCTGGGCCCGCTGCATCCCGAGACCTACCTGCATGTCGACGAGGTCAAGGGCGACGCCTACGGCTTCGGCGGCCTGACCCAGGAGCGACGCTACATCGCAGGCAAGCTCGAGGTTTCGCTGCAGGCGGCGTGATGCGAGAGGCCGCGGGTGAGCCGTCTCACCCGCGGCCTGCAGCCATCAGCTCGCCGCGCGGAATTGCACTTCGGCTTTGTTGATGAAGCATGTTTTGTCGAACAGCGTCAGGTCCAGCGGGTTGGGCAGGCGGACATCGCTGAGATCGGGGCAGGGCTTCGCTGCGGGATCATAGGATCGATCGATCTGCGAGATGAAGACGACGATCAGCCCCGTGTCGCGCGCGAACGACCTCAGCGCCCGCACCTGCACCGTCAGGTCGGGGTTTTCCCGCCTCTGATCGAGCAGTTGCAGATAGTCGATCACGACGAAGGTGCCGCGCGGCGCCGCTTCCATCTGCTTGACGATGTAATCGGCGCTGATTGCGTCCGAGCAATCCACCTCGAACAGCTTGTCGAACTGTGTGGGCTCCACGCCGATCGCACGGAGGCGGTCCAACACATCTCGCTCGGTGTACTCCAGTGAGAAGAATGCGGCGCGATGGCCGGACTTCATGGCTTCGACGGCAAGTTCGAGGCTCATCAACGTCTTGCCCTGGCCCGGACGGGCCCCGACCAGCACCAAATCGCCCGGCCGGAACTGCGCGAACAGTTTGCTCGCCGGCGTCAGTGCGGCTGCTTTCGCCGCGAGCATGCTCCAGGCGGAAAAGCCCTCCGTCGCAGCGATGCGGTCAAGCGCGTCGTGGAGCGGAATGCCGGCCTCGCGGGACAGGCGCCTGGCCTTGCGCTTCAGATGGTAGATGGGCGCAGACAGTTTCATCGTCAAAACCTCCCATTGCGAGCATGGATCGCAACCCCTCCTTATGCCTAGCGCTCGAACAGTCGGCCGATGATCAATTCGCCCGGCATGAGGTCTGCTTTCCCGGCGGAGGGAGGAGGCGTGGGCGGCACCGAAATGAAGCGTAGCTGATTCCGCGACGGGCGGAGAGCGGCGCGGTCGGCTCAACAAAAAAAGTATTAGACTGCCGCTTCCGGCAGCAGCGCGCGGGTCGGTCCGAACAGCTCTTCGAACGCCTGCCTGAGCGCGATGTCGACGTCGGCCATGGTCACGAGCTGGCCGAGATCGACCAGCGAGGTGACGCCGTAACGGGGGTCGACGACGCCGCAGGGCACGATGCCGGCGAAATGCGACAGCTCCGGCTCGACATTAATGGCGATGCCGTGAAACGAGACCCAGCGCTTCAGGCGGACGCCGATCGCCGCGATCTTGTCTTCGTGTCCAGGTCCCTTGTCGGGCCGCCTGACCCAGACGCCGACCCGGTCCTCGCGCCGCTCGCCGCGGACGTTGAAGGCGGCGAGCGTCTTCAGGATCAGCTCTTCCAGGCTCGCGACATAGGCCCGCACGTCCGGCCGGCGGCGCTTGAGGTCGAGCATGACGTAGGCCACGCGCTGGCCGGGTCCGTGATAGGTGAGCTGCCCGCCGCGCCCTGTCGCGAAGGTCGGGAATCGGGAATCGAGCAGGTCGCTTTCCTTGCCCGAGGTGCCGGAGGTGTAGAGCGGGGGATGTTCCAGCAGCCAGACCAGTTCAGGGGCCTCGCCCGCGGCGATCGCCGCGACACGCGCCTCCATGGCGGCCACGGCCTCCGGATAGGGCACCGGGGCATCCGAAATCCGCCATTCGACGACTTCGCCGCCTGCGGCGGAAAACGACGTCAAATCGAGGTCTTGGCGGTGGCTTTCAGGGGAATTAACCATTGGCTAACCATAACGTGGTGATCATCTCTGGAGCAAATGAAGAGTCCCAAGTCCCAAGTCTCAAGTTGCGGCGGTCCTGACAGTGCCCACTCTCGACAAAGTCACCGTGGATCTCATGGTCGTCCTCGGGACGACCACGATGCCGATCCATCAAGTATTACGTCTTTCCCGCGGCGCCATCATCGAGCTGGACGCAACTGAGGCCGACGAAGTCAAGGTGCTCGCCAATAATCTGCCGGTCGCCTCCGGCGTTGTGCTGGTCGACCGCAACAGAATCGCGGTCGAGGTCAAGCAGATGCTGCCGCGCTCGCCGGGGACGCGGTAGGCCCCCGGTCACACGGGACCGGGCAAGCGGTAGCGGCCTGGGTATCCTATAAGGCCGATCTCCTGGGGAAGGGCGGCGTTTTTCCTGCCAAGCTTGTGGAATTCAGGGCTTTTGCAGGCTTGTATCCCCCTGATGGATTTGTTAGATCGGCGCCGCTGATCCGGCCGCCCGAACGACCTCAGGCCGGCATCTCCTAGCGCTCGTGGCGGAACTGGTAGACGCGCTGCCTTGAGGTGGCAGTGGGTAACACCGTGGGGGTTCGAGTCCCTCCGAGCGCACCACAATTTGCAAATCGCTGGCGGGTTGCCCACCGTGGCGGTGAATACGAGTGTGCAAGAGCCGTCGAAAGTGAACGCAAGCTCACTGTGTGGCTTGCTCGTTGCCCTCAAGATTTCACCCCCCATCCTAAGTAATGATGAGTTTCAGCGGAGAGCCGGCCGCAATGATCCCACGCCTGTCGGGCACGTTGCGGACGATTGGGGGCGGGGTAATCCGGGAAAATGCCTGGCATGCTCAGTTGCCGACGCTGCTGTTGAGCTCGCCAAACAAAGCGGCGGATCGCGTCCACGTTCTTCGTCATCGAGTAGAGGTTGCACACGTTCAGGTCTCGGGAGGTGCCTGGCGAGGACGGTTGTCAGTTGCGGGTTTGGCATGCGCCAGCTCGCGGGTCGGTCAGACATACCCAGCTAGAACATAATGGGAACGAAAGAGGCGATACGGTCGCTCGTTATCGTTCTCCTCGCCCGTTGGGCATCGATGAAGCGGTCCTACACTAACGGGGATCCAGAAGAGCGCTTGCAATTCCATGCTGGCCTTCAACTCCAGGGAGCATAGTCGTCACAATTGCCCCTGAACTGCGGATGCCTTGCGTGCGATGTCTCATGCTCGGCGGCCTCGGGCGCGCGATGCCGACGATGATCGTCGTCTTTGTCCCGAGCGCCGTGCTTCCGCCCTTCTTACTCTCTCGCGGAGCCGCCTCAATTGGGCCAGCAGGCTGACGAGCTCGATTCTTGTGTCACGCAGAACAGCCAGGCTGGAAATCCCACTACTCACTACAACACCCCCAAACAGGCCTTTGCCGAATTCGTGACGGAAGCTCGGATTTGTGGCGACGTGCCAACAACGTGTAAGCGATGGCCACCGGGGGCGTCGGTTCGTTTTACGACAATGCGCGAAAATATTCTAAATGGTTGCAATGCATTGCAACAGCAACGCGCTATCGGAAGGGGAATATCAACACACTCTCCGAAGCGCGCGCGTCATTTGCATCAGCACGTTGGCGCTGTACGAGCTACCTCTACTGTTCTGACGATCGGCTCCTCGACCCAGGCCTCGCGGGCAAACCAGTTGTGATTGGCCCGACAGTCCGGACAAAGAGTATTGCCGAAAAACACGATGCTTCGCAGGAAAGTCTCACGATCGGATTTGATGCCGGTCGGAATCGCGCGGCCGGATTGCGGACACTTGACCATGATCATGCCCATACGAGCCTCCCTGAAACACGTATTTGTCGAGAAAAAGGGCCGGCCGGCTGGAGTGCGCTCTCGTCGGTGCGGGTGACTTGGGGGGCATCGCACCTGGGGTCGTTGTTCGAGCAAAAGGGCAGCTTGCTCGTGACGACGCTTCTCCAACCGACCGGATTCCTGCTTGGCGAATTCTTGGGATAGCTGCGGGCTTTCGCCGCAACTCTGAATAATGTCCGACCTCAACCGAACGCTTCTGGGAGGCGCCTAATAACCGTCATGTCGAAATACCCGCGACTTCGTGTCGAACGTTCCCCCTGCGACAAAACCATCAATTTCCTCTCGACGGACAGATCAGCCAACCGCATCACTGGTGTCACTCCCCTCGGTGCAGTCCATTAACTATTCTCTTTTTTATTATTTGTGCAAATTAAAACTCGCCTTGTCGGTCTGATTTACGACTCTCGGCTGATTTATTTTTTTGCGCGGCGCGATGCATTACCGAAAAACGTCAGTCGCTTTTCTCGTAGGCTTCTGCAGGCCACCATTCTCAAGTCGGTTCGGCACGTGGTTGCGCTTTGTCACGGTATTGAATGCTCGCCCGAGGTTCAAATATGAAACAAATTTTGATTATAAGCAAAATCTGCAAATCTCGTTGGTTAATTGCTGCCGATCACGTAAGGTACACTCGTCCAGGTTTCTTCGGCTGGAGGAGACAATGTGGGAATTAATTCTTAACGAGTACAACCTCACCTCGGAGACGCTGCAGCTGGCTCAGATGCGCGCAGAATTGGTCAGCATTGGCGAGAAGGAACGCATTCTAAGAGAACGGAGTGCCGATCGCGAAGCTTATCGGTACCTATTGGATGCTCATCGGTCGATCGCCAGGCCGAGCCTCATGGGAGAGCAGGGGTTGAACATCTCTCCTCAAGACGGGGGCAAGGACGGTCAGCTCGCGGCATGACCAGCCGGATTGACATGTCCAAACGAGCCGGACCGGTGGCGTGTGTTCGGGTGAACGAAATCGCAGGCGCCGCAGACCGGGCTAGATTGAGTCTCGCAGGTGGCGGCGGGTCCGCTTGTCCGGTGCCGCGACAACATCGCATCCCGGCGGCTGTCGCCGCCTCGCCGGTACAGGCGAGGCAGAATGGTTCACATTGGTGGAAGCCGTGCTGGAAAGATCGTCGGCAGAGATAGTATTGAGACCGGCTCCGGATGCAGTATTCGCGCTGTTGGATGGTCGACCAATGATCTTCAGCGAAGCGGGGCAGAAGATTTTTGAACTCGACCGAGTAGGGGCATTCATCTGGTGCAAGTTAGGGGAAGGCTCCTCGCTTGGAGACATTTATCGGGGGCTTGCGGCGCAAGGCATTGACGAGCACACGGCACGCCAGTTCACGCGACAGGTCGTAGATGTCTGGGTCGATCGAGCGTTGCTCGAAGTCGATTGGCGAATGCCGACCGATTGCGCCTTCTCAGCTCATCTGGGTCGCCACAGAATAGACATCCGGGCTGCAAATCCGGACCTCTTGAGGCGGCTGCTGTCGCCATTCAGTGTGTCGGACCAGAGTGCCGGCGGCGACGGCGACATCGCGATCGAGGCAATGATGCTGGATGAACAAGTGTTCTTGCGCGCAGAAGATTCCAGCATTTCCAGATGCGAAGTCGATGCACTAGCCCCTACGATCAAAGCTCACGTCACCGAGCGGCTTATTCGAAACATTCGCTGGGTGTTCTCCCTTCATGCCGCTTCTCTCGTGAACGACGGCATGGGCCTGTTGTTATGCGGCCATCCGGGAGCAGGAAAGTCTACCCTCACATTGCAGCTGGTGGACGCCGGATTTCGGTACGCTGGCGATGACGTCGCGCTGGTTGGCGGTGACGGAACGATCTGCGGAGTACCGTTTGCGCTCACCCTCAAGGAAGGATCGTGGGACTTGCTCTCGCGACTACATGGCGACCGCTACGATGCGACGCATTGCCGCTCCGACGGCGTTCGGGTGCGGTACGTACCCATTCCTGATGCGCAGAACGAAAGCTTCTCCGCAGGCTGGATCATCTTCTTGAACCGGGTCGCGAGCGGTCCGACCGAACTAACCGAAATAGATCGTCTGGCTTCGATGAAGCGGCTCATCGAGCACGCATTCGCCAGCGATGGTAGACTGTCGCAGACTGGCTTTCTTGCTTTAAGGCGCATTGTCGCGGGTGCGCAATCGCTTCAACTCACCTACTGCGAGGCCGGAGAGGCTCGGCGCCTGCTTGTGGATCTGTGCAATGGCAAGGCATAGCAGCGCGGTCAGGAGCCTCTGCAATTGCTTGCGAGGCATGCCGCCTGTCGACATGGAGTGGACCTCAGTCATCGGGCTCGCAAATCAGACCCTGACGACGCCGGCGCTCATCGACTTTGTCGACAAATTCGCGTCGGTGCTGCCGGAGGACGTCTGCGCCTATATTCGCCATATCCACCGCCGAAACGGGCTGCGCAATAACCGCCTCGTCGCTCAACTCGAAGAGGCCGTCGTTGCGCTGAACGGTCATGGCATTACGCCGGTCCTACTCAAGGGGGCTTCGACACTGGCGACCGCGCCCGAGGCGCGAAGAGGTGTTCGGATAATGTCCGATCTGGATATCATGGTCATGCCGGACGAGGCCAGAACGGCAGTGGCCGCGCTATCTGGAATTGGTTACGATATCCATAACCAGACCCCTCCCGAAAGCCATAGATGGTATGCCGATCTGAATCGCCCCCAGGATGTCGGGTCGATCGACCTGCAGCAGGCAGCTCCAGGTCCTGCGTACCTCTACCAGAACTTCGGGCATGCGCTGAACCATTGTATTCCTGCGCCGCTCGGACGGGCGCGCGTATATATCCCCACGCCAACCTTCCAAGCGCTGATGTTGATCATCCATGATCAGTTTCAAGACTATGGTTATTGGCTCGGCGACCTCGACCTGCGGCACCTTGTTGAATTGCGCGACCTAAGCCATTCAGCCGAGCCTGTCGACTGGGAGAAGCTTACCTCTCGTGTCTCGGGCGACTTGATGAAGAACGCGGTTGAAACCCAGCTGATCGCCGTTGCCGAGCTGCTTGGCGTCGATATTCCACACGCGTTGCGCTCCCGACTGATTCCTCGCCTGCAGTTCATGCGTCAGTTGATGCAAGCACGCTTTCCGGCTACGCGCGTGCCTCTCCTGGCGATGAGCCTTCTGGACTTCAGAAACTACCGCAGAGAGGCAACTATCGTCTCGACAAAAACAGGGGCGAACCGACGGGGATTGTGGACTGTGCCAAGAGCTAGCACCTTACGACTTCTTTTGAACGCGACGACCGCAGCTCGTGCGGGCAAGGTCTAAGGCCAGCGAACGTCATCGCTGTCGCGATTGAGGCGTCGGTTGGCCAAGCGGGTTTTCGATCCGCCGCCTGTTCGAGGTGGAATTCGCCGCTCGGGACGCACGGTGGAAATTCCCAGCTCAATGCGGTGTGTCCGACTTTCGCGCATCTAGGAATGCTCTCGACCACCAGCATTCCGTTCGGACGATTCACCGTTCTCGGGGATCTTGAACTCCTCGAGCGTGTGGCCCGATTGCAGGGCGGCAACGAGCCAGCGGGGCTGCTTACCACGTCCGGACCAAGTCTCTGTTGGCTGAAGCGGATTGAAGTATTTCGGCACGACCTTCGGGTATTTGCGACGAGGCGGCTGGCCTGTTCCCGCCTCAGTCGCCCCGCTTTCAGCTCCGCCGAGTTGATCCGGCTGGTTGAGCTGCGCAAGACGCTTTTCTAGCTCTCGCTTTTCGGCGGTGATCTTTTCGGCGAGAATCTTTGTCAGCTCCTCGTGAAGGAGCCAAAGTTCCTCAAAATCCATGGCTTCGAGATCTTGCCTTCGCATTAGCATTTCTCGACACCGTTCGACTGACCCGTCGTCATCCAGCCATTCTTCGTCCGAGTGACAAATGAATGTTTGACCAAATCAGTGCTCAAATTGACCATGCAATAAATCTATTATATATTATTTAATAATTAATGCGACGATTATTTTATTAATTGATCTTGGTGGCAAAGAATCTTGCGAAGATGCGTAGAGGAGGCATGGTTTGATCGAGTATCCTCTTGAACGTCTTCAGGATTCAGTCGGCCGGTTTGCGGCTCCGTCGACAGTGTTGTCCGATATCCGGGCCCTGAGCTTCCAAATCGAGCTCAGACGGCGCGCGCTGAAGGATATTGGGATTATTAGCTGCCGTTTGCGTCTCTGGGGAGGCCGCAAGGCGGTAGGCCAGCCGAGGCTTAAGAAAAGCAGTCCGGCGCGTCAGCATCTAATGCTGCGGCGTGGCAGGTCCCTGACGGGATCGGCTCATATGCCATCTCTGATGGGGCTTGAGCAGTTCCCGCGCGGTGATTAAGCAAATAGATGTGCGCATCTCCTGTACGCGGTTAAATTGTGCGGATCGCTCATTTTCCCGGCTTGATTATTAACGTGGACCCAGTTATCTGGAGCGTCAGTTCCAGTTCGGTTCCAAACATTCTTCTGGGATAATCGGGCTCTCTGTCTTGATTAATATATCGACAGAGGCAATATTGGGTTGGGCGCAACTACACGGTGAGATCATGGCGGCTAAGAAACTTGAGTTAGAAGCGATGTCCCTTGACGATCTCTGGTCGCTTCATGAGGAAATCAGCGGGATCCTGTCTGACCGGATCAAAGCGGAAAAGAACGAACTGGAAAAGCGCTTAGCGGCACTTGGGGGCGGGATGGCTGTTTTGGCGGATTCGAGCCCGGCAGGCGCGTCTTCGACCGGCAAGCCGAGACGCAAATATCCTCGGGTGCTGCCGAAATATCGGAATCCGCAGACGGCCGAGACCTGGTCGGGACGTGGTAAGCGGCCGCGCTGGTTGGTTGCCGCAATGAAGTCTGGCCGGAGAATTGAAGAGTTTCGCATTGGCGAAGCAAGTCCGAAGCTTCGCCAGCGTGCGTGACTAATCGGTAATTGGCAGGAGTGTAAGGGCCAATAAGAGGCGCTACTCGCATGATCTGTGCTCTAGTAGGCATTGCGCCCTCGCAAGACCTCTACCGGAGTTCGCAGGAGGATTGCGAGATCCAACCCAAGACTCCAGTTGTCGATGTACCAGAGATCATATTGGACACGTGTTTCGACCATGACTGCTGTGGGAGTGGCGCCCCGGCAGCCATGGACTTGAGCCCAGCCAGTCAATCCCGGCCTGACCCGGTGCCGAAGCGCGTAGTTTCGCACAAGCTTGTCAAATTCACTGTCGTGAGCCACGGCGTGAGGACGCGGGCCCACGAGCGACATGCTGCCATCGAGAACGTTTAGCAGTTGCGGCAATTCATCGAAGCTCATTCGGCGCAGCCATTTGCCGACGCGGGTAACGCGTCGATCGGCGCGGTTGGCCTGAAGAATTACGGGCCCGTCCTCGAGCACACGCATGGTCCGGAATTTACGGATCAAGAAGATTCGGCCGTTAAAGCCACAGCGTTGCTGCCGAAAGAATACAGGACCCGGGGAATCTAACTTGATCGCCACCGCGGTGAGCGCAAGCAGCGGGGCGAGCATCACCAATGCGAGGCCCGCACCGATAACGTCAATCGTCCGCTTGATCGCGCACTCCAGCGGTGTGAGGGGGCCACGCTGGAGCTCTACACAAACGGCGCTTCCAAGACTCCGCTTGGGGTGTCGAAGCAATTCGGATGTCGTGCCAACGGGCACGAATATAATCGGGAAGGGCAAAACGCGCAGATCGGCAACAAAGGCTCGCAGTTCGGGCCATCGCTCCGGTTCAGCTTCCACCACCACCTGATCAAGATGGCAAGTGCGGATGTAGTCGATGACGCGCGTCGTGAGCCGCCTTCGGCAGGCAGGACCGAAGCCTAACGGAGGCAAGCTGAACCGTTTCTTGACGAGATACCCGTGCATCGACAAGGTCTCGGACAATCCCACGTTCTTCGCCAATGGTTGATCGCTGATCAGAACAATGTTTGTAGTGGCGAACCTCCTGCCGCTCAGGGCCCTTCCGAGAAGCACCTTGACTCCCCACCGTTCGCCCAAAAGTAAGCTCAGGCTCAAGACCGCGAAGAGCAGGCCTGGGTGCTGAGAGGTCTCCGGGCGAATTGCGAAGCCGTACACCGCCAAGATGAAAAGTACTGAAGACATCCAAGCTAAACAGACCGCGCGCATCTGGTTTCGGAGGACGAGGAGCTCAACCGGCTGATAAAGGCCGTAGGTCTTCAGCAGGCAAACGAGACAAGCTGCGCTAACCAGCGCCAAGCCAAGGGCGTTGGCCAAGTTGGCCGCGGCTTGCCCATACTGAGCTTGGTAAAGCAATGTAGAGACGAGACTGGCGAACAGAATAGTCGCAACATCAGCACCGAGCACCACGTGCTCGATCGCGTCATAACGGAGGGGCCATTTGGGCTCGCGGAATACCGTCGGTTCGGGACTGAGGCGATCCGTAACCTCCCGATCGGGGAAATGTCGGTTCACGAAATTCATGTGCCGGGGGCTCTGCGATTTAATATTTAATTATTTATTAATTAATCGCGCTTATCAAGCAAAAACCCGGGTTCCGCAAATTTAATGGCGTGCGCCCCTTTGTCGCCGATCTGCGATCGTGGCGTGGGCTGAGGCGCGGCTCTTGAGGTTATCGAGAACCCCTTTGCGAACTCTGCGCGTGCACCTGGTCGAGGAACGTCGGATCGAGTTCCGAAATCAGGCCTTCGAAATAGATCTTACCATCAGCCGAGGCTGACCGGTACGCGGTCACAAGGGTTGGCTTGAGGGCAGGGCGATGCCTAACGACGAGGCTGACGTCCCGTTTGATCAATTCCCGCAGGTCGGGCTCCCGCACCATGACATCTGCGGCGAGTGCGACCGATACGCGCAACGGAAGCAGGTCCAAATCATTCGGCGCAGTATAGTATGACATTCTGAGCATCGCTGCCGTGTTGGGCTGGGGCGAACTGTGCTTCGACGTCGCCGCGAGCAAGAGCCAAATGTCGCCGCGGAGTGGCGAAGAGCGCAATGCACGGGCAAACTCGTCCGAAGTCATGGGAGGAGCTGTCCTTTGTTCGTCGGCAGCCAGAGCTGAATCCCGGTTGAATGTTGATTCCCCTCGGATCAACAAATCTTTGCGCGCTGCCGCAAGGGAAATCGTCTTCGACATCGCGCTCGGCCCTGCTGCTGCAGTCGACAGAACTACCGGCAAAGACGATCTTGCACCGAGATACCGCTCAGGAAGGGCCATCCACGCTGCCTCCACGATCAGCACAATACCAAGTACCATCAGGCTAACGCGGGGCCAAATGGCGACTACCGTTGGGGTCAACGTTCGGCGAGGCGCAGGTGCTTGAACTGCAATTTGGTCAGACGTCGCTTTCGGCCCAGAAGATATGGCGTCACGTCCTGCGTCGGAGAGGCTTTGACCGAACGCCAGCCCAAAAAGCGCAGCGACCAGAAGCGATGCTCCTAAACCCAGAATACCATGATCGGAAAACGCGAGTATCGTCACTGCAATCAATGCACCGGCGCCCAGCGCTGGGAAGACGTAATCGTAAGCACGCGACAGAGCACGTCTGATCAGCACAGAAGCGCAGAGCAAGGCAGCAACCACGACCGCGCAGAGAAAAGCCCACCCCATGTCTATAACGATCGTGGCGGCGGCGGTTGGTCTTTCCAGGGAGTCGCCAACTCCGGCGTCCTGATAAATCGGCAAAAGTACCGTCGAAGCACCCGCACCGGATCCTGCCGGCGCGACGTCCTGCAGCATCCGTTCTGTCGCGGCCTGACTGCTCATTGACAAGACGGTCGTCAGATCGGTGTTCGTTCTGAAGGGAATGACCGTAGCCGTGGCAATGAAGACAATCGTGGCAGTCGCAAGGACGCCAGCGGTACCCCACAATCCCGGGAACCACCTGCGAACCGCGAACACCGAGAGCAAGATTTCTGAGCCGAGGAGGGCCGAGACGAGTGCAGTTGAGTTGCCCCGAATGAGCAGCGCCGCCATACAGACAATCAATGCGATGGTCGCGACGGACAACGCAGGGAGAGGGCCTAGCGCAATTGTTCCTGGCCGACTGCGTCGGAGTATTTGATCGACCGCACGAATTGCCGTTGCGCAGGAGAGCAACACACCGAGCACCGCGACGGTTGAGCCATCGGGCCCAGCCACACCGGTTATTTCCCTGCCGAACCACAAGGCGGTAACGATTGTGGCTATCGACAGCAGAATATGTAGCAGTCGCGCTGCGCGATGTCGGTCAAGCGCGATGACTGCTGCAGTGAGACCTGCAGCAAGCACGGCGCAATACTGCACGAGCGAGAACATGGTCGCCGTAGTGTCGACTGTGATTTTTTCGGCGAGGGGCTCGTTTAAGGTCGCCGATGCAGTAGCCCAAATGGGATTGCCGAGTTTGCCAATCGGCATCGGCACCGCCTGCAAAGCCATCCAGAGCGCCGGAGCCGCGAGTACAACGACGAGACTAGGACGGAGCAGTTTAGCAAGCCCGAGGGAGGAGGGAGGTAGAAAGATCGCGACCGTTAGCGCCGCTGTTGCGAGTACGACCGATATCAATACCCAGGCCTGCAGGCTTTCTGGCATTGCAAACGCCGCGGCAATCGCCACCAACTCGGCCAATATGACAAGCCGGACCATCATGTGAACACCCGTGGTATTGTGCGGTCACTCCGCTGATCCCTCAGGCCAGCTAAAGGGGCAGGCCGCTATGAGCGAGCCTCAAGAGCCAGAAAGACCGTAACGGATGTAATGGCTATCATGGTAATAGTAGCTCCGATGACCGTCATATCGAGCCATCGCCTTGGTATCGGTCTTGCTGAGAACTGCCCCAATCAGAGATTCGTGAACGTTTGGTGCCGTGTGCAGTGCGTGTTGCACGACATCAATCTTGGTCCGGCCCCATTCAACAACGAGAATGTAGCAGTCAATCAGGGATGAAGTGGCTCGAACATCCACCAACGGCGTCAAGGGCGGAAGGTCGACGATGATGTAGTCATACTCGGCTCGTAAACGGTCGAAGAGTTTGCTTATCGAGTCCGCGCAAAGAATTTCGCTGGTGTGGAGCAAAGGTCCGCGACGCACGGCGGGCAGAAATGCAAGATTGGTCGTCGGGTCCCTCCAGACAGCTTCGGCGAGCGACCGGCTACCGTTTGCTACTTCGATGATCCCGCAGGCCGCCTTGGGCGCGAAGATGCCGGTTAGTGACGGATTCCTGAGGTCGCAATCGACGATGATAGCTCTTTTGCCGGTGTGCCCGATCAACTGTGCGAGCGAGGCTGCAATCGTGGTCTTCCCCTCATTCGGTAACGCAGAGGTAATGCCGACGACCTGGGAAGAGATTTTCGCCGGGTTGTGGTCGATCGCTAGCTTGATGGAACGAATGGCCTCCGTATATCGAGATAGTGGCATCCCGACCACGGTCTGATGAATTGCGGTTGGAGACGAGGCTATCCGTCGCTGAACATCATCATCGGTCTTCTGAAGGCGGATTGGTGGTTTGGGAGATTTGCGGGCCGGCAACAACGGGACCAAAGATAGACAAGGCAACTCCAGTACGGTTTCCACCTGTGAAGAGGTCCGAAAGACGCGGTCCATGAGGTCTCTGAGGAGCGCCAAGCCGATGCCCAGCGCGAGACCGCCGAGAATACCAAACGCCAGGATCAACCTTGCTTTCGGCTTGCTCTTGCTCGCCGGCGGCGAAGCCGGAAAAAGTACCCGCGTATCCGAGGTGGGAAACGTCTCCTGCTGTGTAGAGCCCATGTAGCGCTGAAGGAAGGTCTCGTACAAGCTATGCAGGCCCTTTGCCTTGCTTTCCAAGTCCTTGATGGTCAGCTCAGCAGAATTGACCGAACGGGATTGCGAAACGGCTTTGGATAATTGCTTTTCGATCTCTTCCTGGCGCTGTTTGGCCAGTTCGAATTCGCTTCGGCTGACCTCGGCAAGTCTCTTGACCTCGTCAAAAATGGAGACGCGGAACTCTCGCGCGCGGTTCCGGATATTGACGACTGCCAAGTGGTCACGACCGACCCTCGCGGCCAACTCGGCCTCCCGTCTGGTGAGCTCCAGATATTGCTGGCGTAGCCCGGTAATAATCTGGCTGTTAAGCGCATCCGTTCCAATAGCATCCAGATTGTCTATCGAGGACGGCTTTTTCGGGTCGACGGCAAGGAGAGTTTCATAACGAGCCAACTTGGCGGTGGCTTCAGATGTCTGAGCACGTGCGGCGGCCAATCGATTGTTGATCTCCGTGATCTGCTGCTCGTCGATGGGCTTTCCACCCAGAGAAACAATGTTGTTCTGAGCCTTGTAGACGTCGACGGCACGTTGCGCGGCGAGGGCTTGGTCCCCCAGATCACGTAGCCTCTCCTGCAGCCAACTGGTTGCCTTGCGATTGGCGTCGAATTTTGCATTGAGCTGGTCTGCAACATAAGTGTCGGCTATCGCATTCACGATCTCCGCGGCCCGAGCTGCGTTGCTCGAGCTGTAGCTGATCTCAATGACCCGGCTGTACCCGACACGTCCAGCGGAAAGCCGACTGAGAAATGCGTCTACGAGAGTGTCCGATGGTTCGCCATTCGTCTCGGGTGGCGCATCCTTCTTCGATCTAGTCGAGGGCCATGGCCAAATTCGTTGCCAGAGCGCCTGCAAAGAGAGGCCGGATGCACTAAAGTCCGGATCCTCGGCCAGTTTCAACTTGTTAATTACTGCAACCGCATTGGCCTTTGATCTCAGGAGCTGAAGCTGTGTCTCGATCTGACTGAGATCGAAGGCCGGCTCGGCGAGGAGTGATTGCTGCTGGACAAATTGAGGCCTGGGATTGGCCAAAAGGATCTGAACCTGCGCCGTATAGGTTGGGGAAGCCACACGGAGATAGAGCAAGCTGGCCGCAGTGGCGAGTACGGCGGTAACAAGGATTACGAGATACTGACGCCGTAGAAGCCCGATGCCGAAATTGATGACGTCGGTGATCCCTCCACCGTCCGCCTGGGCGGGTTGCGCCGGTCCGTTCACCGGCAGCCGCATTCTATCCGCATGTTGAAGATTGTTCTGAAGCATCACGTACCTGTCCGACGATTGGTCACATTGCGCCCGCCCGCCCGCAGGCGGCATTTAAAGCGATCTGCGAGATGGTATGAAATTATATACCTTATAAAAACTTGCTTGCCAAATTAAATAGACAATATATTAATCGAAGTGGAGATGAAAAATGCAGGTGTGGCGGCTTTGCTCAAAGGGGCGTTTGCTAATGCCCTGAGATTTCCGTGACTTGCAGGCTGATCTAACGGCTTTCGCCGAAATCGTGCGACGGTTTCGTGGTTGATTGTGAGCGTGAAGATTAATCTCGACGGGGATTATGGTCCGCCTCAACGAATTGAGAGCGGACAGAAGGGTACCCAATGTTGGAGCTGCGATCCTTGGCGATCCCTGATGTCAAAGTCATTCGCACAGATCGGTTTTCCGACGCCCGCGGTTACTTCTCTGAGACCTTCCAGCGATCAGCGTTTGCAGAGAAGGGAATTCTCCATGACTTTGTTCAAGACAATCAGTCCAGCTCGGATCAGATCGGCACGGTGCGCGGCCTGCACTTCCAGCGGCCGCCGTTCGCCCAGGCGAAGTTGATACGGGTGTTGAGCGGGGCGATTCTCGATATTGCAGTTGACCTCCGGCGTTCATCGCCCAGCTTCGGCAAGCACATCGCGATACAGCTGGATAGTGAAACCGGCGAGCAGGTGTTCATCCCGAAGGGGTTTGCGCACGGCTTCTGTACGCTGCAGCCCAAGACCGTCGTCTTATACAAAGTCGACCAGGTCTATGCCCCAAGTCATGACGGTGGCGTTTATTGGGCTGATCCAAGGTTAGCGATCGAGTGGCCCGTGACGTCCTCAGAAGCCCACGTGTCGCCAAAGGATCAGACTCTTCCTACGCTCAGCCAGCTCGGTTGCGTTTTCGACTAGTGGAGACGAGTAGAATGCGTATCTTGGTGACCGGCGGAGCGGGCTTTATCGGTTCTGCGGTCTGTCGCCGTTTGGTGCTACAGACCGGTGCCGCAGTGATCAACATAGACAAGTTGACGTATGCAGCCAATCTGGCTTCGCTCGCGAGCATCGAGAAGCTGGAGACTTATGCGTTCCTGCAATCCGACATCTGCCATCGCGCGGCCATGGATCTTGCGTTCGCTGACTATGAGCCTGACGCGATCATACATCTGGCCGCCGAAAGCCACGTCGACCGCTCCATCAACGGACCCGACGCCTTCGTCAATACCAATGTGGTTGGCACCTACACGCTCTTGGAGACGGCCAGAGCTTACTACGAACGTCTACCGGCTTCGAGGCGGAGGCACTTCCGATTCATCCATGTGTCGACAGACGAAGTCTACGGCTCGTTGGGACCAGATGATCTATTTCGCGAGGATACGCCCTACAGGCCGAGCTCGCCCTATTCGGCGAGCAAGGCCGCCGCGGACCACCTCGCACTCGCGTGGTTTCGGACCTACGGCCTGCCGGTGATGGTGTCGAACTGCTCGAACAATTACGGGCCGTATCAGTTTCCGGAAAAGCTCATCCCGCTGACGATTCTCAATGCGATCGACCGGAAGCCTCTGCCGGTCTATGGCGACGGAAGGAATATCCGCGACTGGCTTCACGTCGATGATCATGCCGCGGGCTTGATACGACTTTTGCACGAAGGAAGGCCCGGCGAGAAGTACAACTTCGGCGGAGATGCCCAGCGATCCAACCTGGAGGTCGTCACCCGGATCTGTGACGTTGTGGATCGCTTATCTCCGGGCGCGGGGTGCAGACGTTCTCTCATTACGTTCGTGCCGGATCGTCCCGGGCATGATGCCCGCTATGCAATAGACGCATCGAAAGCACATCGCGAGCTCGGCTGGAAACCGATCAGAACCTTCGAACACGGCCTGTTCGAAACCGTCGGATGGTATCTCAAGAACCGCGCCTGGTGGGAGCGTGCTCGTAGTGGGGTCTATGACGGCTCGCGTCTGGGTCTCCTGGCCGCCCAAAACTGAGGTGGAGATGACAGATCGGCCAATCCTCTTTGCCGGACGGAATGGTCAGCTGGCAATGTGCCTTCGTGATCTTGCCACAACGCGCGGTTTGCCTGCGGTGGCTCTCGGGCGCCCAGAACTCGATCTGGAGAATCGGGAAGGTATCGACAAGCTCATTGCGTCGATCGGGCCGTCTGCGATCATCAACACGGCCGCCTATACGGCGGTAGATCAGGCCGAATCTGAAGCGGCGAGGGCCTTCAGCATCAATCGCGATGGCGCGGCCGCGCTGGCGGATGTCGCGTGGCAAATGAACATTCCGCTCATCCATCTCTCGACCGACTATGTATTCGACGGTGCGAAACCCGAGGCGTACGACGAAAGCGACATTCCGGCGCCGTTGAACGTCTACGGCGCATCCAAGCTTGCCGGGGAGGCTGCTGTATTGGCAGCGCACCCGCTCGCGACCGTGATCAGATGCTCCTGGCTTTACAGTCCCTATGGCAGCAACTTCGTCCGAACGATGCTGCGGCTATGCGAGACGCAGCAGGTCGTAAGGGTTGTCAGCGACCAACATGGTAACCCGACTTACGCGTTCGACCTCGCAGAAGCAGTCCTTCGGATCGCTCAGCAATCACTAACCGACGATCGCAGGGCCACGGCCGGCATCTTTCATCTCGGTGGCCAAGGCGAGGCAAGCTGGTACGATTTTGCGCAGGCAATCTTTCACGAGTGTTCCCGTCGTGGAGCGCGGATTCGGGCGCTCGAGGCGATCACGACTGAGGAGTTTCCGACCGCTGCGCGCCGGCCTCTGAACTCGCGTCTGGACTCATCCAAGGCCGAACGCGTGTTCGGGATCCGCTTGGCGCCTTGGCGCCATTCACTCCAAGCTTGTCTGGACCAGCTGGTCGGAGAAGGAGAAGCCGATGCTGAAGGGAATCGTGCTGGCTGGCGGCAGCGGAACGCGCCTCTATCCGATCACACGAGTGGTCAGCAAGCAGTTGCTTCCGATCTATGACAAGCCCATGATCTACTATCCCCTGTCGACGCTGATGCTGGCAGGGATCCGCGAAATTCTGATCATCACCACGCCGTCGGATCGGTGTCAGTTCGAGGGATTGCTAGGCGACGGCAGCCAATGGGGGATCAAGCTTAGCTATGCCGAACAAACCCGCCCCGCTGGTCTGGCAGACGCGTTCATTGTCGGGGCCGATTTCATCGGAAGCGATCGCGTGGCGATGGTGCTTGGGGATAATATTTTCTTCGGCGATGGCCTGAGCGAGTTGCTTGCCAGGGCGGCAGGTCGCGCGGAAGGCGCAACCGTCTTTGCCTATCACGTGCGAGACCCAGAACGGTACGGCGTGGTCGCGTTTGATGAAGCGGACCGCCCCGTGTCGATCGAAGAGAAACCCAAACGGCCGGCTTCGAACTGGGCAATCACGGGGCTGTATTTTTTCGACAACCGCGTCGTCCGCTACGCTCGCCGTGTCGAGCCATCGGCGCGCGGCGAGCTCGAGATTACCGATCTTCAGATGCGTTACCTTTCGGCCAATGCGCTCCACGTTGAACGCATGGGGCGGGGATTTGCGTGGTTGGATACCGGCACGGTCGAATCTCTCATCGACGCAGGGACGTTCGTCCAGACCCTGGAGAAGCGGCAGGGAATGAAGATTGCGTGCCTCGAGGAGATCGCGTTCAGACTTGGCTTCATTGATCGCGATCAACTCCTAGCGTTGGCTCAACCATTGGAGAAGAGCGGCTACGGCAAATATCTGAGCGAAATCACGCGACTGCCGCAGTTTGCCTCGCGCTAGCACCACTCGGCCGATATCGAAGCCGGCTTAAATTATATGTATTGAATTGACCATGGTTTAAAATGCGATTAAAATATTAAGATGCGATTATTTATTTAATCGGTATGCTCATGCTGGTTCAAAAGGCGACCGCCTTCGGCCGGGGAACTCGGCACGTTTTTTGGGAGCAGGATATTCCAGCCCTTTGGCAGGAATCGGCGTTCGCGAGCGCTTTCGCGGGTTTCGACGCACTTGGCCTCTGGGCTCCGCGGGTTGTTGATCGACCAGTAAGCGGATCATTCGCTCCAGTGAGTGACGCCGCGTTCTTCAAACAGGCGCATCGGACCGACTCGGCGGGCTTGCGCGGCGTCATGCCCGCTCTCTTCGCTGCACCTTCCAGGTCTCGATTGCCTGCGCTGCTAGCTTCGACATCTTTGACGAGCGGTCATAATGGCCTGGCGCCAACGTTCTCATCTGTGGCGGGCGAAGCGGCGCAGAGATCACAATCGGCTTCCACTCCCGGCGCCACTCACTGGGTCCATCCGACTGACGGCGCCTGGAATGTCGCAGCGAACTGGAGCGCCGGGCTCCCAGGCGCCATCGACGCTGCGTTCCTCGATGCAGCAGGAACGTATGTCGTCACGAGCTCGGCCGGTGTTGATATTGGGGGTCTGATCCTCGATGCAGGTGCGACGCTTTCGTTGAATGCCGGCTCGCCGTTTATCGTCGAAGGCGATGTGCTGAACAATGGGACAGTCGAGGTTGGAGCGTTCCTCGGCAATCGCATTCCGACCGGGGAGTTCAGGGGTGACGTCAGCGGTACTGGATCTTTCGAGATTGCAGACAAGGCGATCCTGGAGATCGGAGGTTCGGTTTCCGGCCAGTTCTTGAATGGATCGTTCTCCGGCATAACGGTGTCGTTCGAAACGGGAACTGGCACGCTTGTCCTCGATCAGTCGGCCAACTTCCACGGCTTGATCGCGGGTTCGTCGCCGGGAGCGCCGCTTGCGCCAGGCAACCTCATCGACTTGAAGGATCTCCCCTTTACATCGTCGATGTCGGCGACCGTCCAATACGACAATAGCTCGAATATCAGCACGGTCGATTTCAGCAACGGTGCGGCCAATGTCTCCTTGCTGTTCTCGGGGATGGACTTGAATTGGAATTTTGAAAGCGATGGGCAGGGAGGCACCATTGTTTCCGATCCGCCCACGAATCCCATTGTACTGGAAAACCAGAAGCCAGGTACGCCGAAGAGTGTCTGGCAGATTCAGCCGGGCGAGAATTCAACTCTGACAGAAGGATTTGCGACAGCAATCAGCACCAATGTCGGAGGGACGGTCCAATTCAAGATCAACAACCTGACCGGCAACCCGAACTATCGCGTCGATGTCTACCGGCTCGGCTATTACGGCGGCGATGGTGCCAGGCTGGTTACGAGCCTGCAGCATCAGGCCGCAACGGCGGTCGTCCAACCCGATCCATTGCGCGATCCGTCGACCGGGCTCGTCGATGCCGGCAATTGGAGCGTGACCGATTCCTGGAGCGTACCGGCCGATGCGGTCTCGGGCGTCTACATAGCCAGCGTCGTCAACGGCACCGAGATTTTCCAGATCCCATTCATCATAAGGAACGACGCTTCGCACAGCGACATCGTCCTCCAGACAAGTGATCAGGACTGGCAAGCCTACAATGGCTGGGGAGGGGCCAACCTATATTTCGGGAATGGTCCGGGCGTCCGTGGATCAGCCTACGCGGTCAGTTACAATCGCCCCCTCATAACGCGTGACGGCGAGGGAACTTTTTCCGAGGGGGGAGACTCCCCGTTCACGGCTGAGTTTGCGGCCATTCAGTGGCTCGAGCAAAACGGGTACGACGTTTCTTACATTTCGGGAATCGATGCTGCGACAAACGGCTCGTTGTTGCTCAATCACAAAATCTTCATGGACGCGGGGCACGACGAGTATTGGACCGAAGCTCAGCGTGCCAACGTACAGGCCGCAGCGCATGCTGGCGTGAACCTTGCATTTCTCACAGGCAACGAGATCTATTGGAAAACAAGGTTGGCACCCAGCATCGATGGCAGCGGATCAGCCAATCGCACACTCATTAGCTACAAGGATACGCACGCAAATGCGTTGATTGATCCAACGGGACAGGCGACCGGCAATTTCTCTGACCCGCGGTTCGGTCCGCCTCTCCCCTCGAACGAGTTGACCGGTACATTGTTCGCGGTCAACGCATTCCGGTACGATACGATCACGATACCGTATCCAATGACCCAGTTGCGCTTCTGGCGCAATACGGCCGTCGCGCAAACGTCACCCGGGCAGACCGCCTCGCTCGTACCTGGCCTGTTAGGCGTTGAATGGGACACGGCGCCGGACAACGGATTTCGCCCAGCGGGGTTGATGAGTGTCTCATCTACCACATTGCAGGTGAATGGACAGCTTCTCCTCGATTATGGCAACACGTTCGCAAACGGCACGGCAACCCACAATCTCGTGCTGCATCGGGATCCCGTCAGTGGCGCACTGATATTCTCGGCCGGTTCGATCAACTGGCCCTGGGCGCTCGCAAGCGACCACGACGGACCTGCGACTCCGGTAGACCCAAATGTCCAGCAGGCGATGGTCAACCTTTTCGCTGATATGGGCGTTCAGCCGGCGACGCTGCAAGCAAACCTGACGGCCGCGATTCGGTCGACCGACACTACGGCGCCGACGTCTAGTATCGGCAATCTCTCGGCTGCCAGCGTTGTCGAGGGGCAATCGATCACGGTGACGGGGACGGCCAATGACGCGGGCGGAAAGATTGCCGGCGTCGAAATTTCCACAGATGGTGGAAACACCTGGCACCCAACCAACAGCAATGTCGGCGCGGCGACCGCGACCTGGTCATACACGTTCGTCACAGGGACCAAAGGGACCTATAATCTCAGAACCAGGGCGGTCGACGACAGCCTGAACCTGGAAACATCCGGTGCGGGCACAACCTACACGGTCACACCATCTTCCAACCTGACACTCTTCAGTAGTGCCGATACGCCTGCGTTGCTCTCAGACAGCGACTCCGCCTCGGTTGAGCTCGGCGTCAGATTCGTCCCGGCCGTGTCGGGGAAGATCACCGGCATTCGCTTCTACAAAGGGCCTCAGAATACTGGCACCCACATCGGAGATCTCTGGACCGCAAACGGTACGCTGCTTGCGAGCGCCACCTTCACCAATGAAACCGCGAGCGGCTGGCAGCAGGTCAATTTCGCCACGCCTGTCAGCGTGAACGCTGGCACGACGTATGTTGCTTCCTATCACGCGAACACCGGTCACTATTCCTCGACCGACTTCTACTTCATCGGTTATGGAGGCGTTACGAAAGGTGCGCTCACCGCGCCGGGTAGCAGTCTCAACGGTGTCTATGCCTATGGCAGCGGCCCGACCTTCCCCGGCACCGTTTCCTCAACGAAAGCTCCGAATTATTGGGTAGACGTCGTTTTCGATGATTCAGGCGTGGCGTCGCCACAAGCTAATGGCGACAGTGGCTTCACGGTTACCCAGAATGGCTTGCTGAATATCGCGGCATCGACGTTGCTTGCGAACGACACCAACCCCTCCGGGCTGGCTTTCTCGCTTACCAGCGTCGGTAACCCGGTCAACGGAAGCGTAAGCTACAACTCGCAGAACCAGACGGTGACCTTTGCTCCTACCGATGGCTATGCCGGCGCGGCAAGTTTCACGTACACGATCACAGACACGAGCGGCCAAAGTGGTTCCGGCCAAGTGTCCCTCAAGGTCAACTATCCGGTCTCCGCGCAGAGCCTGTTCGGCACCAATGATGCGCCAAGCGTCCCCAATTCCGGGGATACGAGCCCTGTCGAAGTCGGAGTCAAGTTCACTGCATCGGTGAACGGGACAATAACCGGCCTGCGCTTCTACAAGGGATCGTTGAATACGGGTCCCCATATTGCGGATCTCTGGAGCTCGACCGGAACTCTGCTCGCAACTGCGACATTCACGAACGAGACAGCCAGCGGCTGGCAGCAGGTCAACTTCTCCACGCCTGTGACGATTACGGCAGGCACCATTTATGTCGCATCCTACCACACCAACGGCAACTATTCTGGAACCCAGAACTATTTCACGACATCGCTTGCCAACGGGCAGCTAACGGCTCCGGCTGTCGGCAACGGAGTCTATGCCTACGGATCCGGAAGCACGTTCCCGACGAATACCTTCAAATCCTCGAACTACTGGGTCGACGTCGTCTTCAACGGCTCCTCCAGTCCCAACAATACGGCGCCAACTGCGGTCGCCGACACCGCTGAAGCCACCGAAAAGGGCGGCGTGAGCAACAGCGTCGGTGGCACGGCGGCGACTGGCAACGTGCTGACCAACGATACCGATCCCGACGCGGGCGATACCAAGACGGTCACCGCCGTCAGCTTCGGCTCGACCGGCGGCACACTCGGTTCAGCGCTGTCTGGAGCGCACGGCAGCCTTGTGCTCAATGCCTCGGGCGGCTTCACATATACGGTCAACGAGACCGATGCGGCCGTGCAGGCCTTGCGGCAGTCGACCGACACGCTCAGCGATATCTTCAATTACACGATGCGCGACGCCGCCGGCGCCACGGCATCGTCCACACTCACCGTCACAATCCATGGCGCCAACGACGCGCCGGTGCTGGCCGCCCAGACCGGCAATCAGACCGCAACGGTCGGTACGCCATTCTCGTTGACGCTGCCTGCGGGTACCTTCACCGACGTCGATTCCGGGGATTCGCTCGCCTACACGGCGACAGCCGCCGACGGCACGGCACTTCCCGCATGGCTGACCTTCAACGCCTCGACGCGGACCTTCAGCGGTACACCAACGTCCAGCAATGTTGGCACCCTCAGCATCAAGGCCTCGGCCACCGATCTCGGCGGCCTGTCAGCCAGCGAGACGTTTGATCTCACGGTGACGACAACGCCCTCAACCGTGAGCCTGTTCTCGAGCTCGGACACGCCGGCCATCCTGTCGGATTCCGATGCGTCGCAAGTCAATCTTGGCGTGAAATTTACGTCCTCCGTGGCCGGCACGATCACTGGCGTCAAGTACTACAAGAGTGCAAACGACCCCGGGACTCATACGGGCTCGTTGTGGAGCAGTACCGGCACGCTGCTGGCGAGTGCGACGTTCACCAACGAGAGCAGCAGTGGCTGGCAGACCGTCACATTCAGCAATCCCGTCTCCATCTCGGCTGGCACGACCTATGTGGCGAGCTTTCACAGCAATGGTCATTATGCGTCCACCACCAACTACTTCACCACCGCGCGCACCAGCGGTCCACTCACGGCTCCTGCGAGCATCAACGGCGTCTACACCTACGGCGCCGGCAATCTGTTCCCGACCAGCACGTACAACGCCAGCAATTACTGGGTCGACGTCGTCTTCAACGGAACCAGCGGCAGCAACCAGCAACCGGTGGCTACGACTGACAGCGGCTTCCACGCCACTCAAGGCGTCCCTCTCACTATCGACGGGGCGGCACTGCTTGCCAACGATACCGATCCGAACGGAGACGCTCTGACGATCACTGGCGTGAGCGGTGCCGCTAATGGGACCGCCAGCTTCAACGCCCAGAACAATTCGGTGACGTTTACGTCAGCGAGCGGCTTTACCGGGCCGACTTCTTTCGACTACTCCATCTCAGACGGCCGTGGCGGCACTGCAAGCGCCTCCGTCAACGTGACGGTGCATGCCCCATCGTCCAACGTCGTTAGCCTGTTCAGCTCCAATCCCACGCCGAGTGTTGTATCGGCCAACGATGGCCAGGCGATCGAGGTTGGTATGAAATTCCAGGCCTCCGCCCCAGGTGATATCATCGGGCTACGCTTCTACAAGGGACCGTCCAACACGGGTACGCACGTTGCCGATCTGTGGAGCAGTACCGGCACGCTTCTGGCGACGGCCACGTTCACCAACGAAACGGCGAGTGGCTGGCAGCAGGTCAGCTTCAGCACTCCGGTGACGATCGCGGCGGGGACCACGTATATTGCGTCTTACCACAGTGCGGGGGGCTATTCTGCGGATCCAAACCTCTTCGCCAGCTCCCTCACGAGTGGACCGCTAACGGCTCCGTCGTCGTCGTCGAGCGGCGGCAACGGCGTTTACGCGTATGGGACCGATAGTTTGTTCCCGACGAGCAGTTTCAACGCGACGAGTTACGCCGTAGACGTCCTGTTCAGACCTCAGCTAGCAGCATAGGAGACGTAAGATGCACGCCGAACTTTATACCGATGGAATCGAAGAAATTACCGTCAGTGGAACCATCGTCCGCGTCGATCTGGTCAGTCTTTCACCGACAGAGCGTGACGCCAACAACGCTCCGAAGCGCGTATTTTCTCAGCGGCTGATCTTTTCGGTCGAATCTTTCGCTAACTCGGTCGACGTAATGCAGAAGGCGCTCCAGGGCCTGGTCGATGCGGGCGTCGTCCGGCGGAACCAGCCAGCTCAATCGCACAACGGTGCGTCGGGAGTACGTGATGCGCTGGCGCACAACACACGGTCTCTGAATGTCTCTTCGAACTTCCGCTGACATCGATGCCGCTGGCGGCGCGAAGGACCGGGTTGCGGACGCGCCCGCGCCCGGATTGTCGACCCAGACGGCATTGGAATGCCTGTCCAAGGTTTCCAGTCACCATGGCATAGATCTGCCGGTCGAACGCTTGAAGCATGCGTATGCGGTAGCCGGCCCGCTCTCGTTGAATCTCCTGCTGCGCATGGCGAAGGATGCAGGCCTGCGCGCGAGGAGCACGAAGCTGGATTGGGGCGCGCTGATTCATCTTGGAGAGGCCTATCCGGCGCTGGCGAGGCTCGCCAATGGCAACTGGATCGCCGTTCTTGGTGCGGGACGGCGAACTGATGGCACCGAGGTCGTCAGCATCTTCGACCCGCTCGCCGACCGCAAGCACGAGGTCTTGGTTGTCGAGCGCGATCGATTCTGTGCGCAGTGGGCCGGTGACACGATCCTGATCAAGCGCGAGCAGTTGACACAGGATGGCCGAGGGAGTTTCGGCCTCCGGTGGTTTGTGCCGGAACTGCTTCTTCAATGGCGGCTGTTCAGGGACGTCGCCATTGCCGCCATCCTGCTCTATGCGTTGGGCCTCGTCATCCCGATATTTTTCCAGCTCGTCATCGACAAGGTTTTGGTTCACGAAAGCTTCACCACTCTGTACGTACTCGCGGTAGGAGCGGCCGTAGCGCTCGTCTTTGACGCGATATTCGGCTTTCTGCGGCGCTACTTGTTGCTATATGCGACCAACAGGGTCGACATTCGCGTCGCTACGAAGACGTTCGGTCATCTCCTCGGGCTACCGGTTACGTTTTTCGAGCACATGGCCGCCGGAGTCCTGGTCAAGCACATGCAGCAGGCGGCGAGGATCCGTGAGTTTCTGACCGGGCGCTTGTTTCTGACGACCCTCGATGCGCTTTCGCTGTTCGTCTTCCTGCCGGTCCTTGCGCTTTATAGCGTCAAATTGACTTTGATGGTCCTGGCCTTCACCGCCGCGAGCGGCGCCGTCGTCGGCCTGCTCATGGGTCCATTTCGACGACGACTGTACGATCTATATCAAGCGGAAGGTGCGCGGCAGGCTCTCCTCGTCGAAACAGTTCACGGCATGCGCACCGTGAAATCGCTGGGGATGGAGCCAGTGCAGAGCAGGGTGTGGGATAGCCGCTGCGCGCAGTCCGTGACCATGCGATTCGGTGTCGAGAAGATCTCCGCAGGCGCCCAGGCGCTTACCGGATTTCTGGAGAAGATCATGACGCTCGGAATCATTTCCGTCGGGGCACTCGATGTCTTTGCCGGCGAAATGACAATCGGCGCGTTGGTCGCCTTCAATATGCTGGCCGGCAGGGTCTCCGGACCGCTGGTCCAGCTCGTGACCATGGTGCACGAATACCAGGAAGTGGCTCTTGCCGTGAAAATGCTCGGCGAGGTGATGAATCAGAGGCCTGAGCGCGACGGTCGGAAAGATGGGCTGCGGCCCGACCTTGCCGGCAAAATCGAGTTCGAAAGTGTCTCTTTTCGCTACGGATCCGAGGGATCGCCGGCGCTTGATGATGTCTCCTTTACCGTCGAGCCAGGATCGATCTTCGGGATCGTGGGACGGAGCGGCTCAGGCAAGACGACTCTCACCAGGCTGATTTCGGGCATGTATCCGGTGCAGCAGGGGCTGCTGCGCATCGACGGATATGACTCGAGGGAGCTCGACCTCGCGCATCTGCGCCGAAACCTTGGGATCGTCCTGCAAGACAATTTCCTGTTTCGCGGGACGATTCGCGACAATATCGCCTGCGTGAAACGTGATGCCACCTTTGCCGAGGTCGTCGCTGCAGCTCAGCTCGCAGGCGCCGACGAGTTCATCGAACGGTTGCCGCGTGGCTTCGACACCATGCTTGAGGAGGATGCATCGAACCTGTCCGGCGGGCAGAAGCAGCGGCTCGCGATTGCGAGAGCTCTGATCGTCAATCCAAGGATCTTGATTTTCGATGAAGCGACGAGTGCCCTCGATGCCGAAAGCGAAATGATCATCAGGCGCAATCTCCGCCGTTTGGCGGCAGGACGTACCGTTATCGTCGTCTCGCATCGGTTGTCGATGCTGACCGAAGCAAGCCAGATCCTGGTGATGGACCGCGGCCGAATCGTCGATATGGATCGCCACGACCACCTCCTGTCGAAATGCACTATCTACAGGCATTTGTGGAATCAACAGATGAAGCAGATTGCATGAGGGAGACTGGTCCATCACGCGCGGATGTGAATCCGAACGGTCTCGTTCCGGCCAGATCGGTCGAGCGCCGCCGCAAGCTATTCAGGCCAGTACCGAGGCGAGCGCCAGTCATCGCCGAGTTCCAGTCCGATGCGACCGAACTCGAGCAGCAAGCGCCACCGCGGCTCGCGCGCTTCATCCTTTACGGCGTACTTGCACTAATTGCTTTCGTGGTCATCTGGGCTTCCGTTTCGCAGGTGGAGATGATCGTCACGGCGCAGGGAAAACTTACCACGACGCGTCCCAACCTGGTCGTGCAGCCGTTGGAAACGTCGGTCATACGCGAGATCCACGTCAAGGCCGGTGATCGCGTCAACCGCGGCGACGTTCTGGCGACGCTCGATCCGACGTTTTCGCAGGCGGATTTCGACCAACTGCGCGGCAGAGTGGCTGGATTCGATGCGTCGATCGATCGTCTGAGCGCTGAATTGAACGGAATCGAGTATGCCGTCAAAGAGCTGACGAACGCGGATCAGATCCTGCAAGGCAAGCTGTTCTTGCAGAGGAGAGCCGCCTACGAGGCGCAGATTCAGAACTACGACGCACAGATCGCATCCGCGCAAGCCAATCTCAAGACGGCACAGAATGAAGAGGCGGTTCTCCTTCAACGGCTCGACACGATGCGTTCGATTGAAGCGATGCGGACCACGCTGATGGATAAGGAGGTCGGTTCGAGGCTGAACTTCCTGCTGTCTCGCGATGCTCGGCTCGAGGTCGAAAGCAATCTGGCGCGTGTTCGCGGCAGTATCGCCGATAGTACCCATCGGCTCGAAAAGGCCCGCGCTGATCAGAAAGTGTTCGCCGAGGAGTTTCGTCGCACCACCTATCAGGAACTGGTGGAGACGCTGCCGAAGCGCAATAGCGCGGCAGAGGAATTGAAGAAGGCCGAGCTTCGTCGACAGTTGATCATCCTGCAGGCGCCGGCAGATGCCGTGGTGCTGGATATCGCGAACCGGACAGTCGGCTCGGTGGTTCGCGAGGCCGAAACGTTGTTTGTTCTGGTTCCGCGCGACGTGCCGCTTCAGGCGGAGGTCAACGTCGAGGGGCGGGATATCGGTCAGGTGGCGCTCGGACAGTCGGTTCGGATCAAGTTCGAAGCGTTTCCCTTCCAGAAGTATGGAACTGCAACGGGAGAAGTCCGCGTCATCAGTCAGGATACGTTTTCCCCGGATACGAAGGCCGAAGGTGCGCGCCGCGCGCCAGCTCCCTATTACCGCGTACTGGTCGATTTGTCGGACACGCACCTTCGGCTGCCGGCTGAACGCATTCAACTGATTCCGGGTATGGCGGTGACGGCCGAACTGAAAGTCGGCAAGCGCACCGTGATCTCCTACTTCCTCTATCCATTGCTACGCGGACTGGATGAAAGCATCCGGGAGTACTAGGTAATTCAGCGTAGATGCCGGTTCAGGTAGATCAGTCCTCATCCGGAGAGGGCGCGCGCTCGCGAGAGTCGAACTACGCCCTTTGAGGCTTGGTGCTGCAGCCCGAACATGGCCGCCGGGCGCACACCCATCGTCTGGATGGATCTTTCCCGACCAGTAAAATCGCTCGCAGGAGGCGTGATCTCCAAACGCTCAATGTGTTGCTTGTCTGTCCACCTGCCGCCTGAGAGCACTAGGCCTTAGCAGATACTTCGTCCAACGTCCCTCAGCTGACTGCACTTCAGGGCCGAAGTATGCCTTCGGGGTAGCATTACAGGCGATTGTCGAAGAGTGCTGCGCGCGCTGTCGGGTGCGCGTGTCGGCACTTGCATCGAACTGACGGAGGAAGTCGCGGCGGTGGAGGGCAAGAGCGTCGCACGCTGTTTCATTCCATATCGTCAACCGCGGGGCCGAAAGCTTCAAAGTCGCGAACAAATACCGCGAGAAAATAGGGACGGATCTAAAATTTTAATTTATTTATCTTCTTGAAAATAACCGCCCGGACGGTATTATAGAATAATAATAATTAAATGCTGTTTCGATTGAATAATACATTTTTCTGCAGAGGGTTGCGGTGCGTGCGTGGATGTTTGCGATGGTCCTTCGATACTCAAGGTATGGCCGACACCGTCGATCTCGCGAGCGCGGTTGTGGGCTGGCCGGCGTTCGACATCTTCGCATGCGCAGTGGGCGTCGCCTCGTATGTAATTCCACCGCGAATGGCCGGACCGCATTTGTCAGGAGCCAAGTCGCGTGTGGTGGCGGTACGTCACCTTGTTCGCATGTCAAACGCATCTATGAAGGACTCGCGTTATGATTTTCGTAACAGTCGGAACGCAAGTGCAATTCGACCGTCTGATCCGAACGGTCGACGAATGGGCCGGTGCACGCGCAAGGAGCGATGTTTTCGCTCAGATCGGGCCATCAAACTATCCATTCAAGCACATCCGTACCGAGCGGTTCATTGACCCAAGTCGATTCAAAAGTTGCGTCGAGGCGGCAAGCGTGGTGATCGCTCATGCAGGCATGGGCTCCATTATCACCGCCCTCGAGCTCGGAAAACGAATTATCGTCATGCCACGCCGTGCGAGCCTGGGTGAACACCGAAACGATCATCAGATCGCAACGGCAAAACAGTTCGCCGCGCAAGGCCGTATTGAGGTCGCTTTCGAAGAACGGGAATTAACGGACAAATTGGATCAGTTGGACATCGTCAATCGATGCGAACGCCTCGGTGGTGAAGCATCGCCGCAGCTGATCATGGCAATTCGGAGTTTCATCGAAACGGGACATGTTCGTTCCGGACCTAACAGCGCTTCAGCTTAGGCGGTGGATATGAAAATACAATACGGCCGAGCCTCTTCTCCTGTCCAGTCGTGCCGTAACGATGACGGAGACCTCCGCCTAAGCCAGCAACGAAGATTGCCAAAAGCGCACCGCCCTGCTCGACGTCGCCATGGCAACCGTGAGCTGGAATGTCCTAGACACACTGCGCGTCTGTCCGTGTTCACTTGGCCGCGGAGGTCAGCGGTGTGGCCATCGCCAGGACTGTCGAACTAACCTAGCAAGTTGAAAACCTCACGCGAGTTTTGATCACTGGTGCAGTTATGTCGAACGATACAGTTGGCATTGGGGTTGTCGGATACGGCTATTGGGGACCGAACCTGGTCCGCAATTTCGCTGCTCATCCTTCGGTACGTCTAGTTGGTATAAGCGACCTTGATCCGGAGAAGCTCGCGACCAGCAAGCGTCTTTATCCGGGAGCGATAACGACGTCCTGTTACGACGAATTGTTCAAGAACCCGGCCATCGATGCCGTGGCCATCGCTACGCCGGTTCATACACATTATGAATTGGCGCTATCCGCGCTCAAGGCGGGAAAGCACGTTCTGGTTGAAAAGCCGCTGGCACAAAGTTCAGATCTGGCCCGACGCCTGATCGATGAGGCAGCTCGGCGCGGTCTAATACTGAGCGTGGATCACACTTTCGTCTATACGCCGGCCGTGCGGAAAATCCGCGAGCTCTTGCTTAAGAAGGAGCTCGGTGAAGTCTATTACTACGACAGCACGCGGGCCAGCCTTGGCCTGTTCCAGAGCGACGTCAACGTGATCTGGGACTTAGCGGTGCACGACATTTCGATTATCCACCATATCTTGGATGAGAGGCCTGTTGCAGTTTCGGCGACGGGATCGTGCCATGTGGCCGGCTCGCCGGAAAGCATGGCCCATATCACATTGTTCTTCGATAGCACATGCGTTGCCCATATCAGCGTCAACTGGCTCTCGCCAATCAAGGTCCGCCAGACGTTCATTGGAGGCAGCAAGAAGATGATCGTCTATGACGATCTTGAACCGACGGAAAAGATCAAGGTGTATGACAAGGGTATCACCGTGGACGGCCCCTCCGATCACGCCCATCAATTCCGGATCGGTTATCGGGCTGGAGATATGTGGGCGCCCCACGTCGCTCCTAAGGAAGCGCTGCAGGTCGAGGTCGAGCATTTCATCGCTTGTGTGCGCAATGGGACGCCACCGATCTCGAGTGGCATGTCCGGACTGCGGGTGATCGAGGTCCTGGAGGCTGCATCTCGGTCGATCGCCGAACACGGCAAGCCGGTCCTACTGAAACGGCAGGAGTACAGGAGTCCGGAACGTGCGACGGCGACGGTTTGAAGCATTGGCGGGCGACACGGTATCCGCGAACAGCGCGACGGTCTCGCGATGAATTCGGTAGAACGTTCCATCCTGTTTTCAGCGGCCGACCGCTATGGCAGCCTTATCCTGGTCTTCGTTGCCACCGCTATCCTCGCTCGTCTGCTTTCGCCGGCAGAATTCGGGGTCTATGCAGTCGTCACTGCCATCACGACGGTGATTGGCGCATCCTTTTTTGAGTTCGGGGGCGGAAACTATCTGATTCAGAAGCGTGAATTATCCACGGCGGACGTTCGCTCCGCGTTCACCATCACGCTCGGAATATCGGTAGCAATTGCGCTTCTGCTGTTCGTGCTTGCGGGCCCGCTCTCGGAGCTCTTTGCCCAGGACAGTCTCAGAAAGGGCATCCAGGTGGCGGCGCTGAATTTTGTTCTAGTCCCGTTTCACGGGACAACATCCGCTCTGCTCCGCCGCGACATGAAATTCGGCACGCTGGCCGTGTGCAACCTGGCAACCGGAGCGGCGACGGCCGTCGCATCGATCGTGCTTGCGATGGCGGGATTCAGCTACATGGCGCCAATCTGGGGCGGATTGGCGGGGAGCATTGTATTCACCGTGATGCTGCTTGCCAATCATCGGGACTGGGGCGTCTTGCGTCCATCGCTGCTCGGGCATCGCGAGGTAGTCAACTTCGGTCTTTACTCCAGCGCGGTCAGCGTCATCAATCTCGTCTACAATCTGGCGCCGCAGCTGCTGCTCGCCAAGATCCTGGATTTTGGATCTGTCGGTCTGTACACCCGGGCTACCAATCTGACACAAATGTTCGACCGGCTCGTCGCGCAGGCTCTAAATCCTGTCATTATGCCGGCGATTGTCGCACAACGCAGGGCAGGGGCGGATCTGAAGGCCGTCTATCTCGAGGCAGTTGAACTCCTTTCGGCTGTGCAGTGGCCGTTCTTGATTTTTGTCGCGCTCATGGCTCAGCCGATCGTTCTGATTTGGCTCGGGCAGACGTGGCTGGAAATAGTTCCCTTGGTCCGCATTCTCTGCATTGCAAATCTTGCGCTATTCGCGGCTTGCCTTACCTATCCCGTGTTCCTCGCTGTTGGAAGCGTACGCGACGCCTTGGTGTCTTCGCTCATCTCGCTACCACCTTCGCTTCTGGTCGTTCTGGGCGCATCGTTTTTCGGCGTAGAGGCTGTCGCAAGCGCGGCCCTCGCAACACTGCCGTTCCAGACCGCCGTGGTGATATATTTCCTCAAACGTCATCTGGCCTTCAGTTCAGGGGAGTTTTTCCGCGCCTCTCTGAAGAGCGGCCTGGTGACGTTCGCTATGGCCCCCGGTGTACTGGCTTGCGCCGCATTGATCGAAGCGGGCATGCTTACTTCCCTGACCGGCCTGATACTGTCGTTCCCCATTGCCGGCCTCGGCTGGTGGTGCGGATTGACAATGACCGGCCATCCGCTGCTGCATCAGCTTCGCCACGTTGCAGACGGGCTCTTCCGGAGTGCGCCGAGGCTGCGTCGATCACGTCCGGCATAATCTGGAGGACAACCATGCCAATAACGAAGGATGTGAAGCTAGGCCGTGACGTCAGGATATTTCATCCCGAGCTGGTCAACCTGTATGGTTGCACCGTTGGCGATGAGAGCAAGATTGGAGCCTTCGTCGAGATTCAGGCGGGGGCAAAGATAGGTGCGCGTTGTAAGATTTCGTCGCATACCTTCGTCTGCGAGGGCGTCACGATCGAAGACGAAGTTTTCATCGGCCACGGTGTGATGTTCACGAACGACAAATATCCGAAGGCGACAACCGCAAATGGTCGTCCTCAGCTGGCTTCGGACTGGACACTTCAGCGCACTCACGTCGGTAGGAGAGCCTCCATCGGCTCGAATGCGACCATTCTATGCGGCGTGACGATCGGAGAGGGGGCCTCCGTAGGTGCGGGAGCGGTGGTGACAAAGGACATTCCCCCCGGCGCAGTCGTGGCCGGCGTGCCTGCTCGGATTCTGGCCGCCGCTGACGACGGGGTGCCAAGCGGTCGTAGCTCAGCAGAGCCGCTTCAGAAAGACTATCACCGGTAATATATATTCTGCTTGAATTTAACGCTTGATTAAATTTAATAGTGGGATTTAAATAGCCGATATAATGTCGATCAAATCAAGGCTTTGAATCTTGATACCCTTCCTGGACCTGAAAGCGCAATACAGCCAGATCAAGCCGGAAATCGACGCCGCAGTGGCGAGGGTCGTCAGTAGCGGGCACTTTGTGCTCGGACCCGAGGTCACAGCCTTCGAGGAACGCTTTGCAAACTATTGCAGGACCACCGCTTGTCGCGCGGTGAACAGTGGCACCTCGGCGCTTCACCTTGCCTTGCTGGCGGCCGGCGTCGGATCCGGTGACGAAGTCATCACGGTCTCCATGACGTTCGTCGCAACAACCGCAGCTATTCTCTACAGCGGCGCCAGGCCGGTATTTGTCGACGTTGACCCGGTAACATGGACGATGGATCCCAGCTTGATCGAAGCTGCGATCACACCGCGAACCAAGGCGATTCTGCCAGTTCACCTCCACGGGCTGATGGCCGACATGGATCCGATAATGGCCATAGCGCGTCGTCACGGGCTGGTCGTCATTGAGGACGCCGCGCAGGCGCACGGCGCGGAATATCGCGGACGTCGCGCAGGCTCGATCGGCGATCTGGGATGTTTCAGCTTTTATCCGGGCAAGAACCTCGGAGCGTTTGGCGAGGGTGGGGCGGTCGTCACCGACCGGCCTGAATTCGCACGCCGCGTGTCCCTGTTGCGGGATTGGGGGCAGGAGGCGAAGTACGACCACGTCATTGCCGGATACAACTATCGCATGGACGAAATCCAGAGCGCGGTACTGAATGTCAAGCTGGACTATATTGAGCATTGGACGGACGCACGTCGGTCGCTGGCTGAGCGATACAATGCGCTGCTTTCTGGTCTTCCATTCGCGCGTCCCCAGCCGCCCCAGTACGCCCGCCACGTGTATCACGTCTATGCGGTCAGATCGGAGCGCCGCGACGACGCGCTGAACCGATTGCGTGATGCCGGGATTGGCGCCGGGATTCACTATCCCGTCCCAGTGCATCTGCAGAGGGCATATGCAGAACTCGGCTATCGGGCCGGTGATCTCCCCGTCACTGAGATGCTCGCGAACGACTTCCTCTCTCTTCCCATCTATCCCGAGTTGCCGCCGGAACGGACGGCCGAGGTTGTCGGAATATTGAGGAGTGCGGCGCTGCGGCCTAGCGCAGACATCAGCACCCGGTCGGAGCATCCACAAAGCTTCATGACATGGTCCCACAACAGGAGAGCGTCTTGATCGATATCAAGGGTAAACGCGTTCTGGTCACCGGCGGGGCAGGATTTATCGGCTCCCACATCGTTGATCTGCTCTGCGACGAGGGCTGCATCGAGATTGTTGCCCTCGACAACATGATCAGAGGCCGGCCGGAAAATCTCCGGCGGGCGCTCGGGCGTGGGCCCGTAAGGCTGGTTCACGGCGACATTCGCGATCGCAAGCTGATGGAAGCGCTGGTCAAGGCTGCCGACATCGTCTTTCACCAGGCCGCGCTCCGCATCACTCATTGTGCGGCCGAACCGCGCCTGGCTAAGGAGGTCATGGTGGATGCCACCTACGACCTGCTGGAGCTGTGCATCAAGCACGATATTGAGAAGATCATCGCGGCCTCTTCGGCATCGGTATATGGCATGGCCGAGGAGTTTCCGACGACAGAGCGGCAGAATGCCTACAATAACCGAACCCTATATGGGGCCGCCAAGGCGTTTAACGAAGGGCTACTGCGGGCTTTCAACGATGCATGCGGCCTCGACTATGTGGCATTCCGGTATTTCAACGTCTATGGCAGCCGGATGGACATCCACGGACGGTACACCGAGGTCTTGATCCGCTGGATGGAGCGGCTGGAAGCCGGATTGCCTCCCGTTATCTTTGGCGACGGCCGTCAGACCATGGATTTCGTCCACGTCCGCGACGTCGCGCGTGCCAACATCCTTGCCGCCAGGGCAAAGATTACCGATGAGGTCTTTAACGTCGGGAGCGGCACTGAAACAAGCCTGACCGAGCTGGCTACGGTACTTGCGTCGGTGATGGGACACCGCGGCCTCACGCCTGAATTCGCGCCGGAGCGCTCGGTCAATCCAGTACCGCGACGGCTGGCCTCGACGGGTAAGGCAGAGCGTTTGCTGGGCTTCCGCACCACGGTTTCGCTGGAGCAAGGGCTCGCAGATCTCGTGAAATGGTGGCGATCCGAGCGCGAGCTCGCTTCGGAACATCAGCGGCAGGCGGCGGCATCGTGATTCCGATCGCAATGTCGCTACTTGCAGATCAAGAGACCGAAGCGGCGCGCCTGGCCGTTCTCTCTGCTTGGCGTCGGAGCGTTCGAGGCCGAGGCGGAACGCGCGGCCCTGCCATCCGGCTAGGTTCGGTAGAGTCCGCAGACGGGGTGAGCACGGGTTCGCCCCTGTAGTCGGCTCGGTCGATGCCTGTGCGGCGCCCGCGCAACGCCATCGGCTGTGAGGCTGAACCACCCCATGAGGCTGATCGAACCTGTGGCAGCCTCAGAGAGGTACGCAAATTTGATCGATCTCGACCGGACCATTCATGATTTCGATCGTCGTCCCAGCCCACAATGAGAGTTCTGTGATCGCACGGACGTTGAGGCAATGGGTTGGCAACCCAGCTTCGGACCAGATCCGTGTGGTCGTCGTCTGCAACGGGTGCTCAGACGACACTGCGAACGTCGCCCGGCGTTTCGGCCCAGCCGTCAATGTTGTGGAATCGAACATCGCAAGGAAGACCCACGCTCTGAACCTTGGCGATCAAATCGCGGACGTTTTTCCGCGGATTTATGTTGATGCCGATATTCTGATTACCGTTGATGCCATTCTGGCTTTGGCAAGCCGCCTCGATGAAGGTGGCGTTTTGGCGGTCGCGCCTACAGCCGACATCAATCTGGCAGGCTGTTCCTGGCTCGTCCGTAAATACTTCGGAATCCGGTCACGGCTGCCATCCTCGCGTGAGGGTATCGGCGGTTCTGGCGTCTATGCCTTATCTGAGGCGGGACGCAAGCGGTTCGGCCAATTTCCAGACATCACCGCTGATGACACCTTTGTTCGACTTCAGTTCAGACCAGAAGAGCGGGAGACACTGCCCCGCGTTAGGTCCACGGTATTCGCCCCACGCACTCTGCTGCAGCTTATCGCCGTCAGAACTCGTGCCTACAGGGGAACATTCGAGCTCGCCCGGCGCTTTCCTGAACTGCGTGTCAACAAAGGACCGGCGAATGGCCGGGCGCTCATTGCGCTGTTCAAGCAACCTCGCTTATGGGCCGGACTATTGATTTATTGTGGGGTCAACATTGCCGCTCGCTGTAAGGCTACCCTGGGTTCCCGACTTGGAGCTCATCGTTGGCAACGCGACGACACTTCCCGTGCGGTACTATCAGATTCAATCAAGTAAGATTCTAATTCGGCTGGCCTGACAGGAAATCGGACGTACCGCGCATATAAATCGCTTGATCTTAAATGGCGGCATGTTAATTTAAATTAAAATATTAAATGCAGGCGCCGAGGACCCGATCCGTACATGGGAGCTTGCGAGCTTGCAGCGTTCTAGGGAGGCCAGCCCATGCTTCTCAGCCCGGTTTTTCACCGCAAGACGTTGCTCAAGAACAACACGCCGCGGTCACCCGGCACTCGGCCGAAACTGCTGGCGGTCTCTTCGGGTGGGGGCCATTGGGTGCAGCTGTTGCGGATCAAACCCGCCTTCGAGCATTGCGAAGTCACGTTCGTCACCGTCCACGACTCCTATCAAGCCCAGGTGCCCGACCACAAATTCTACCTTGTCAATGATGCTAACCGGTTGACCAAAATCGCGCTGTTGAAGGCGGCGCGCAGAATGGCCTGGATCGTTTGGAATGAAAGGCCGGACATCGTCGTTTCGACGGGTGCCGCTCCGGGATATTTGGCACTACGGTTTGGACAAATGATGGGTGCGCGCACTATCTGGCTCGACAGCATCGCCAACATCGAGCAGCTTTCGATGTCGGGAGACCGGATTGGTCATTGCGCCGACCTCTGGCTGACGCAGTGGCCCCATCTGGCGCGACCTGAGGGACCTCATTACACAGGCGCGGTGCTATGAGTTTCCTGGCGGTCGGAATGCCGTCACAGCTGGACCAGCAGCTTCATGTCTTCGCACATCGTGATTTCTCGTGACGGCATTGCTTGCATGATTACCTCAAGCTTGAAAGTGGATGATAGTCGTGCCTCCTCGAGGGGGACTGGATCGCGGTTGCCCCCGGGCGACCATCTGCGCTGACGCGGTGGTGTCGGGTGACGTTCGGCTACGCGACCGTAGTGTCGTGCGCATCGGCTGCAAGGAAGGCAGGTTGGCGCCTGAAGCTGCCCCCGACAGTGGCGGATATCTACATTAGTTTGATTTATTATCGTTGGGTTAATTGACTTAATATAATAATCTATGACAAATAAATCGCGACGTCGCATCGCGCTCCAGGAATAGGAATAGTCCTTGATGCCCTTGTCAGGTTTGAAAGCTCAAGATCGTCGGGCCAGTTCTGAGATCGATGTAGCGCCAAGTCCGGGCAGGGGTTGGTCTGGGCGGCTCGCCAGCAGGAGGGCGATAATCCCGTGATTCCGATCGCATTACCGTTGGTTGCTGAGGAGGAGGCCGACGCAGCTCGCGCAGCTGTACTCTCCGGCTGGGTCTCGCAGGGCCCACAGGTGGCAGCCTTCGAGCGCGATTTTGCGGCCCTGGTCGGTGCGCCTTATGCCTGCGCCGTTTCCAACTGCACAACCGCCCTGCATTTGGCGCTCGTCGCCCTGGAGATTGGGCCTGGCGACGAGGTCATCACGGCCAGCCACTCGTTTATCGCCACGGCCAATTGCATCCGATATTGCGGCGCGACTCCGGTCTTTGTCGACATCGATCCCGGTACATACAATATCGACCCTAACCGGATTGCCGAAGCGATCACTCGGCGCACACGCGCGGTGATCGCCGTCCACCAGATGGGTATGCCCTGCGATCTGACAGCCCTCGCCACGCTGGCCGATCGCCAGGGCATCATCTTGATCGAGGATGCGGCGTGCGCCGCCGGCAGCCAGATCCGAGTGGATGGCAGCTGGGAGCGCGTCGGCAAGCCGCATGGGCGGATCGCCTGCTTCTCCTTTCATCCCCGCAAGGTCATCACGACCGGCGAGGGTGGGATGCTCACCACCTCCGATGCGAAGCTCGACCATAAGTTCAGGCTGTTGCGCCAGCATGGCATGAGCGTTCCGGACATCGTGCGGCACGGCTCACAGCAGGTGATCTTCGAGGACTATCTGGTAGTCGGCTACAACTACCGCATGACCGATATACAGGCCGCGGTCGGACGCGAGCAGCTCGAGCGGCTGCCTGCACTGGTGTCTCGACGCCGCGCGATCGCGGCCCGCTATCGAGAAATGCTCGGCAATTTCGGAGGCCTGAGACTGCCGATCGAGCCCGAATGGGCGCGGTCCAACTGGCAGAGCTATTGCGTTGGGCTGCCGGACCGCGTCAACCAGATCAAGATCATGCAAAGCCTGCTCGATCAGGGCATCGCGACTCGACGCGGCATTATGTGCTCGCACCGGGAAGCGCCCTACGCCAAGGACAAGCACCGCCACGATCTGCGGCACTCCGAGTTCGCGCAGGACAATTCGATTCTGTTGCCAATTTACGCGCAGATGAACGAGGAAGACCAGGAGCGGGTCGCCTGCGCGTTGCGAAGGGAGCTCCAAGCCTCTGCATTGTAATAGGCCGCGTTCCTCAAGGCCCAAGACGCTCTGTGCGTTCTTCATGGCGCGTCATCGAGCAAGTTACGGCTTAGGCTCATCAAAGTGCGGATCCACAATAGGCGAGTTATTCCAAATGCAAAAGCCGCTTGTTAGCTTTGTCGTCCCTTGCTACCGACTGGCTGCTTTCTTGCCAGAATGTGTCGACAGCATCCTCTCGCAGACCTTTGAGGATTTCGAAATCCTCATCATGGATGATTGCTCTCCGGACAACACGGAAGAAGTTGCCAGAACATTCACAGACAGTCGCGTTACCTATGTCAGGAACGAGCAGAACCTGGGAGCGCTCCGGAATTACAACAAGGGAATACTCTTAAGTCGAGGGAAGTACGTTTGGCTTATATCGGCTGATGATCGCTTGCGCCGACCGTACATACTGCAAAGATACGTCGAAACCCTGGAAAATCATCCGGAGGTCGGCCTCGCGTTCTGCCCCGGGGTTAGCCTGAGACGTGGAAAAGAAGGTGCAGTGATAGATTACTCGACCTATGGAGACGTCGATACGATCGTCAGGGGAGAGGAGATCATCAAGCACTCATTGAAAGTAAAAGGAAATGCGATTCTGGCTGCGTCGGTGCTTGTTCGACGTGACTGTTACGAGAAACTGAGCCTCTATCCGGTCGACGTGGTATGGGCCGGAATTCCGGTCGATTTCATATGGGGCGGCGATTGGTACATGTGGCTATTGTTCTCCTTGCACTATCACGTCGCATACTTTGCAGAGCCGATGGTGTGTTACCGTGAACATGAACTCAGTATGACAAACGCCATCACTCAAGAGAAGATCGATATCTGCTGGCACTCCGAGTTGGCCGTCATCACGATGATATCGCAGGCTGCCAAGGAGAAAGGCGCCCTGACAGTATATAAGGCTTGCTTGGGTGCGCTCGCCAACTTCTATGCCAAACATTGTGCCTCAAAACCCTATTCGTGGATGGGGCAGACATCCTGGTCCACTATAGATCTTCAGCAGGTGGAAGCGACACTCGATCGCAGCCCTTATACTGAGCAGGAGAAGGCGTGGATCCGTTCACGCATTATGGTGGCGCTGGCTGAGATCTATTATTCAGAGGGCGATTCTGTATCAGCGAGATCATACTATTTGAAGGGATTGAAGCTGAAGCCTTTCATGCTGCCGGTGTTCTTGAAATTGATTGTTCTTTCATTCGGTGGTCCAGGCCGGCAGGTTCGCGAGTTGCTGCGAACCGCTCGAGAGCATTTGGTGCGAGGCTGATTGAAGGATCAGTTTCCGAGTTTAACCGACTCTTTTGCTGTAAGTTCGATGAAGAAGACCCTAGTGATCAGCGACAGGTTTCCTCTGCCTGAGAAGTTTGGCGCTGACATCAGAACCATGAATCTCGCACGATACTTTGCCGGCCTTGGGCTCGTCGATATTGCGTATCTCTCGGATTTGCCCTCCGGCCTGCGACAGATGGCCGGAGCGGGGGGACATCTCGAAAAGGAGGACGTTTTCTCCGGGAAGTATTGTTTACAGAAGCTGGAGTACCCTAGAACCTTGCGGGGACGGTTCGGAATGTCGGTCCGTGGCTTTCCGTATCCCGTTAGAGAGTATAGCAAAGCCTCGATGGAGAAGTTGGTCGCGCTAATAGAGTTTGGCGGCTACGATTTTGTGCTGGTGCGATACCTCCGGAATACCGCCGGGTTTTTTGGATTGTCACAGGCGGCGAAAATGAAGGTCATCGTTGATATTGATGACGTCCTGACTCTTTCACTCTATGATACGCTGTTTACCCCGACGAATAATGCCTTGAGGAAACTGTTCCGTGCCATCAACAAGGCGCTCCTGACTTACTATCAAACTCGTTGTGTGACCGCCTTTGGCGCCTGCTTGGTATGTTCCGAGAAGGATAAATTGGATCTGTGGGGTGAAAAGGCCTCTGAAAGTATCTTCGTTGTGCCAAACACGTTGGGGATGAGAGGTCCAGGAAAACTCCCCATGGGGAGCGGGTTCGCCGGCCGACACATTTTGCTGTTTATTGGTGCGCTTCACTATCAGCCTAATGTCAGCGGCTTGCTCTGGTTTTTGGAGAACGTGTATCCGCTCTACAGGAATGTGTACCCCGATGCCGTTCTTTTGGTTGTTGGACGTGACCCATTGCCAGAGGTGATCGAAGCTTGCGCTCGCTCAAAGGGAGTCGAGTTGCATCCCGATGTCCCTGATGTCGTCGAGTACTACAAGGACTGTAGAGCGGTTGTTGTGCCATTGCTCGAGGGTAGCGGGACGCGGTTAAAGGTTTTGGAGGCGGCACTCTTGGAGAGGCCCATTATCTCTACAAGAAAAGGTGTAGAAGGGCTGGATGTCGTCTCTGGCGTTCATTTTTTGGAGTTCAATGATGATCGTAGCTTCTGCGAGGCGTATAGGGCCTTAAGCAACGAATCGGTCTATGACGCGCTTGTGGCAAGCGCTGAAACCATGGTTCTCGAAAGATATTCAAACAGCGCTCTTTCTGCGTCAATGAGCAAGGTGGTTGCATATATCGATTCAAGGAAGGCCAAAATGTCCTCGCCGAGGTCTCACACCCCCGCAGGGCAACCTTCCGATGAAGCTTTCAATTAGCTACGAATTCTCATCCGTCCAGAGCGCCACTGCCCAGGTGCGGGACCGGGAGGACCCCTGCAGTCCGCGCCGCATGTCGCAGGCTTGGCCGATCTCTTAGTCAATCGCTCTCATGCCCTTGCACTTCAAGCGTGAGCCTCGGCTTGGACTTACGGCGATCCAGCCCTAGGCAGCGTTCAGCAGGAAAGCTACCTGGTCGCCCTGCTGTTCAATATTCAGCGTTGCCGCCCTCTTGGCAAACTCTCTCATTTCCCGCCGGCTGAACACATCATCTGGTCTGGATGATGCGAGCGGCTTGGAGCTCCTGTACATTTCGCTTCCCCAGAACTGAAATGCAGTCGAGTCGTCGATTGATTGCCTAACACGCAAACCACAGCGCTCCGCCAATGCACTCATTCCCTTGCGAGAGGGTATCACAACGTGGCGCGGCGCATCCAGTTGCACCCAGTTCGGGCCGTACTCTCTCCACGCATGCGAGGATGAAGTTGGGATGCGAACCAGAATGCGGCCACCGGGCGCAAGTAGCCTTCTTGCATTGCTAAGACTTTGGTCCGGCTCAGGCATGTGTTCTAACGAATGATTGAACATGATGAAGTCGAACTCGCCGGACATACTCTGAAGATCCGATTTTCGAATCGTCACGGCACCTGCTGTTGGTTCGACAATGTAGGGATCGACTCCTGTAAGATTCTTGAACCCTGCCGCAGACATTCTGTAAAGAAGTTTCCCGGACCCGCAGCCTACGTCAAGCACCCGAGAACAGGGATTAATTCCAAAGCATCCGATGACCGCTACGATGGGGTCGTACCTCACAAAGGACGCCACGGCTCCCAATATGCTTTTGGTGCCAAGTGCGTGCGCGTCCCTGACGGCAGTAACACGCGAATTTCGCGACGGTCTGGAGAATGAGTAATACCCATCGGGGTAAAGGCGACTCTCATCGGCTACGTCCGATAAGCGCTGGATCGTCCCACAATCACTACATTCCTGGTACTCAAACCGCTCTTTTGTGCCAAACATCATCTCAATAAAGACGTGGTGGCGATGTTCGCTGTCTGACAAGCAAGTTTTACAAATCATATCGAGTACCTAGCCACAACGGCGGATCGACTGCCGGCTCAGCGATCGGTGAGGCCGTAGAGGTGCAGTGCCCTCACTATGACGCGAAACTGACGAGCTTGCCGACGCCTTCGGCCTGATCGCTCTGTCCAACCTTCTTGATCGGGCCGTCACTTTGCATGCCCCGCCTGTCGTTCTCGCCGGGTTGCGGACCGCGGGCAATCAAGCGGAACTCCGTTGGCGCCCGGGGGTCGAAGCTTCTTGTATCTGCAATGAATATAATAAACAAACTGCCGGCTGTCCAAATTAAATAGGCAAAGATCGCATGTTTAATTCCGAGAGCTTCCTCTTAAAGTTCAACCGAAGCCCGCGTCGCCCGGGATTAGGCTGCGCCGGCGTGGGCTTTGCCGGGCGCACCCCGTAAACGTTGAGCATGGTCGGGGCGCGAGGCCGGTATTTCAGTCGAAGCTCGATGTTATAATATAACCAAAACGCCTCCCTTATATTTAAATAAATGGCGATTGAAAATTAAATCAGATTTAATTATGTTGAGGCGCGGAGGAACCTTCCGAGGGGCTCCGGGTCTGACAGGCGGATGCCATGCGTCCTGAGGCGACACGAAGTTTTATTCTTGAGTGCAGACAAAGCGGTGAGTAGGCGGAATTTCATGTGCTTGCGGACTGCGTCTCCGGCGGAACCCGAGAAAGCCATTCTTGGTTTGCGCGCTGAAGAATTGCAAAAAGTCTGGCGAGCGAACCGGGAGGTCGTGCAGATGGCGCCGACGTGTCAGGCTCGACTGAGCAGGAGCATTTCGTGATGTCCAAGGCACATCCGCCCAAGGCTGGAGGAAGGGCTGAAGACCCCTTGGTCACGGTCGTGATGTGCGTGTACAACGCTGGTAAATATTTTCGACCGTCGCTGTTGAGCATAATTAATCAGACATACAGGAATCTGGATATTCTTATTGTCGACGATGGCAGTTCGGACGGTTGCTTCAGCTCAGTTCAGGATTTGCTGATAGACGAGCGTGTTCGCGTGATCCATCAAGCGAACTCAGGCAAGCCTGTTGCTATCAATCGAGCACTCGATCAGATCCGCGGCGAGTTCTACGCAATTCAAGACGCGGATGACATCAGCTATCCAACTAGAATCGAAAAGCAGGTTCGTGCGCTGCTCAACAGCCCGCATTTGGCTGCCGTATTCTGCGGCAACGAGCTCATCATCAACGAGAGATTCATGGCACCCGTGTTTTCGCCGAAAAGCGAGAGCGACTGCCAGTCCGAGATCAGGGCCTTTCAAATGCCGGCTCTCGATCCCACGGGAATGTTTCGAATGTCATTGGTTGGCGATATACGGTTCGAGCCATCATTAATGGTTGCCGAGACCTGCGATTACATATGGAGAGTCGGGGAGGTGCATCCGATGATCGTATTGGGGGAGTGCCTTTATGCCTACCGCATTCTTCCCAATTCCCTCAGCCGACGGGCGCCAACCTGGCGGAAGCAGTTTGAGGTCGATGTCTTCAGGCGAGCATGCGAGCGGCGCGGTTTGCGGTTTGAGCAGGGTTGCGCGGATGCGATGTGCGGCTACAGACGATCTAACAACAGTTTATTGGACAACAACATCGCCGCCCATTTCATCAAGAGCGTGCTGGATTGGCGTAGGTCGAACCGTCGGTTGTCGGCATTAAAGACGGGTTGGCAATGTGCGTGTTTGCACCCAGCGGATCCGCACTACTACAAAGCGCTGGTTTACGCCTTGATTTCACCCAGCGTAGCGAGCCGCCTGCGTCGTGACTTCCTGGCGACTCCCCTGGAGACGACGAAATGAAGCGCCTCGTAGGGAGGAAACGTCGCTTTGTGGGGCGCCTCGGCTTCGAGCGCGCTGCTTGTTTGCAGAACGTCTCAGATATTTGAGGTACTCGCGTTGACCCGCAAAAGCTTAGAATTGGAATCGGGTTCTCAGCTTACGTATCTGTATGGTCCGCAGCGGAGTCCAGTTGGTCGCGCGGCGGGGGCGCCGCGTTGGGGGACGGAACTGTATCTGAAGCTATTGTTGGTCGCGATTGTCTTGCCCGAAGGGCTGTCTTTCTTCGTCGGCGATTTTCGCCTCTCGGTTGCTCGAGTTCTAATTTTCTGTTCCTTCATCGCCGCGCTACAGCAGCTTGGACAGCGTCTAGGCACGCGAACCGTCGTCTGCGTCCCATCGGATATCTTGGCCCCGCTTACGGGCGTTTGGATGATGTTGGCTGCCACAGTCACTGATGGTCCGGCGGGTGTTAAAGGGGCTGGGATCGAGGCACTCGAATTTGTGGGCGCATACCTGACGTTCCGGTTTCTTCTCGGGCCGGTCGATAGTTCCGTTCGAATAGCACGGTTCTCCTGCAAGCTGATGATTGTGATCGTCGGCATAGCGCTCCTTGACCCGCTGAGTGATAAACTGTTCACCTATGAGTTCATCAAAGGTATTACCGGCTATGCGAAGCTCAGTTACGATGGACCATTAGCAATCAGGGCTGACACGTTCTATCGGGACGGTGTCGTTCGCGCCATGGGGCCGCTCGAGCATTCGATATTGTTCGGTGCTGTTTGCGTTTGGTTTGGTGTCGTGGCCTTCACTACGTTTAGGCACCAGGTACTCGGCTGGGGTGTGGCGGGCATCGCCCTCATCGGTGTGTGGTTTTCGCAGGCGCGCAGTCCATTGTTGGCCTATTTGATCGGATTTGCGCTGGCGAGTTTCTATGCCGCAAGCCCTCGCTTCGCTGCCCGATGGAAGTTGGTCGGGTTGTGTGTGACCGCGCTACTCCTTGTTGTTTTCACTTTCTCTGGCAGCCCGGTCGCAACCCTTGTGCGCCTCAGCGGAGTAAGCCCGGAGGCGGCATGGGCTCGCCAAGCGATTTGGGACACGGGAGGACCTGTGGTCCTCGGTTCGCCGATCTTCGGAATTGGTTTGAACGGCGACTGGAATTGGCAGTCGCATGGCGCGCTCGTGAGTTCGAGCGTAGATGCCTTTTGGCTTGCCACCGCAATGTCGTATGGAATTCCGGGAAGCGCGTTGATCCTTTTGACAATTGCCAGCGCATGCTGGCTTGGCTCGATCGACAAATCGCCTCACCTTACTCCCGAAGAGAGACGGCTGTCAGTGGCGCTCGGAATTGTAATAGCGACGATCGCTTTTCTAGGGTTCATTGTGCACTTTTGGGGCATTTGTTGGATCCTCATCGCTGTGTTTACCGGGATGCGAGCGAACCTCGCGGAGACCGCCATATTGCGCGATAGAGCCGCACCAGCGGCGCGAATGAGATGCGACCCGATTACCGGAGACATTTGAAGACGGTGGACCGCGAGGTCATTACGCTGGCAGGGATGCCGATCAGGATTTCTCGCTGCGCAGGACTAAAGCATGAAGGTTTCCATTATCATACGAACTTACAATCGTGCGTACATCATCGGGGAAGCGATCGAGAGTGCCTTGAATCAGACGTATGGGAATCTTGAGATAATCGTCGTTGATGATGGATCCACAGACGGCACGGCCGCAGCGGTGAAAAAGTTTCGAAGCGACAAAGTGCGTTACATTAGGCATGATCGCAATCGCGGGGTGAGTGCGGCAGGCAACACGGGTATAAAGGCCGCCAACGGCGATATCATTGCTCATCTGGATTCGGATGATCTGTGGAAGCCGGAGATGCTCAGCAGTCTCGTCGATGTTTTGCGTCGTCATCGTCAGATTGGCGCGGTGTTCTGTGACGTTGAGGTCGATCGCGGCAGATCCACGTCGTCAATTGTCTCAAGCATGCGTGCATTTCCGAAACTGCTCGCATCGCGCGCGCGCTCTGATTTCGATGTCTTTCTCTTCAGCAGCCGTGAGATGTATCTGTGTTTGCTGGAAGAAGTGCCTATCAAGCCGACTGCGGTATTGATTCGGCGCACTGTTCTGGATGAGTTTAGAGGTTATAATGAATCATGGTGTTCGGGCGAGGACTGGGAACTGTACCTGAGAATCTCGAAGCATCATGGATTTGGATACGTCGATCGCAAGCTCGCGGTTATGCGGGTGCTCGAGGATTCAACCCTATCGAAACTCCAGGAGGAGGATAAGTCGTCCTTGCTGCAGCTGGCAGTGAGCGAGAAGAAGGGGCTTCGGCGAGATCGCGAAGCACTCGAAGCGGCAAATCGTGCAATCGCTCGGCATTGCAAGGATCTGGGATGGATCTATCTGCACTCGGGAAGGCGAATGAAATCGATCTCAACCTACGCTCGCGGATTTGCCGAAACGGGACACGTACCTCTCGTTATGAGAGCCGGCGTGGCTCTTATGCCTCTGTCGCTTACTGCGGGTTTGAAAAAGCTACTTCTATCCAGCGATCGCTCGCTCGCTCCATGAGAGATCTTTCCGGCGAAGTGGTCGATGGTCCCTGTGTGCGTGAATAGAATGACTCAAAACCACATCTCCGACAGGCCGGCGGCACGGCGGATTGCATTCGCCACGATCGGGGATGGGCGCCAGGTCAGGTTCTGGTCCGGTACCCCGTTTCACATGTCGAGATCGCTCGCAGGTGAAGGTCACGAGTTGGTCCATATCGGTCCGTTGAGCGCACCGATACTGCCCCTATACAAGACGTATTCCAGGCTTTGCCGTGCCTTTCGCAGGCGCGGCCGTTCCCCGTTGCATGCGGGGGCGGTCGTTGCACAGTATGCAGCGGACTCAGCGCGTAAAATCCGAGCGGTGTCGCCCGATATCGTCTTCGCGCCGGCCGGCTCTACCTTTGCATGGAGTGTGCCTAACGGCGTTCCGCTCGTCTATGCGTCCGACGCGACCTTTCGGCTCATTGAGAACTACCATCCTAACTATCGAAACTTGTCGCGAGGTGCTCGGGACGTCGCTGAACGCGTGGAGCGGGACACGATCGCGCGCGCGGATCTGATCCTCTACCCTTCGGAATGGGCAGCCGAATCTGCCATCAGGGACTACGGTGCCGACCGTAGCCGGGTGCATGTCATTCCTTGGGGCGCCAACCTTGAAGAAGCGCCGGATCGTGCCTCCGTGCTAGGTTGCCGCAAGCCGGGTCCCTGCCGTCTGCTCTTCATCGGCGCCAACTGGGAGGAGAAGGGCGCTGACATCGCGGTCGGCGTCCTCGCTGAACTGAGGAAGAGGGGCATGGAGGCGGAGCTCGTGATCTGCGGATGTACTCCGTCGAAGTCAGTTGCTCAGGATGGCCTGACGATCATCCCTTATCTCGACAAGTGTGATCGCGAACAGCGCAACCGATTGGATCAACTCTATCGGGACGCGGATCTATTTCTGCTGCCGACCCGGGCGGATTGCTATGGAATCGTGTTCTGTGAAGCCGCGGCCCATGGAGTACCGAGCATTGCGCCGGCCACTGGCGGCGTCCCCTGCGTCGTCCGCAACGGGGAGACGGGCTTGTTGTTGCCACCGAACGCGACGAAGGCGGACTATGCGGCGGTCATCTTCGAGACCTTTGCTAACCAGGATCGGCTGGCACGCCTGAGACAATCGAGCCGCGACGCCTTCGAGGCCCGATTGAACTGGCAGGCTTGGGCCCGGCGGGTTTCAGATCTGATAGAAACTCTATGATCGTCTTGAATTATCATGAGCTGGTGGAAGCCTCGCCTTCGAACGCGTGGTGCCTGACTCATGAGGCGTTCGAAGTGCATCTCGCACTTTGCGGGGAAGCGCTGGTCTCGCCCCAGAATTTTCTGGAGCATTGCTGCGATCCGACATCCCACGGCACCGGCGCGGTCCTGTTGACTTTCGACGATGGATTTATTTCGGACTATACGCATGTCTACGCTCGTTACATGACGACCGGTCGTATTCCGGGTTTCATGTCCTTTATCCCGGTAGACTTTGTAGGCTCGCCGGGACGTATGAGTTGGGACATGATCGAGGAGCTTGCCAAGGGGGGTGTTGCGATCGGTTCACATGGCATGGCCCACGTCGATTTGACGACCGTCTCGGACGCAGAGCTCGAGCGCGAGCTCGGTGTGTCCAAGTCGATGCTCGAGGATCGCCTCGGTCGACAGGTAGCTCTCTTCGCTTTCCCATATGGACGGTTTTCCCGACGGGTCTGGGAGGCGGCGCTGAGGGCTGGCTACACACACCTCTTTACAATCCAGCTTGGATATCATCGCGGCTTCGAATCTTTTTTGTACTCCCGCCTTTGTATGACGAACAACATGGATGCTGAGTACATGCGCCGCCACTTGCGCGATCCGGATGCGATGCGCGGCGTTTCCTGGAAAATCAGCACAAAGCTCGGGCTCTATCGCCAACTCATGCGCTTGCGGTATCACTAGCGCTTTAGTATTTGGGCGGTTTCAGTGCTGTGCAAAGCCAGGACATCGCCCGTTGAGTCGTCTTGGCCTCGTCGATCACCTCGAATGCTCGTTTTGCCTCCCGCAACACTGCCAGTGATCGCCGCGATGCGGTGTAGTTCGAGACGATGATGCAGCCTCCCGGTTTGAGTGATTGCGCGTAACGCTCGAGCGACCGAACGGGGTCGCGCAAATAGAAAAGAGACTCGTTGAAGACGATGACATCGAAACGGCCGTCGGGCTCGTACACGTCGCCGTCAGCCTGAGAAAAGTCAGTGCGATCGTCGTTGTACAGACGGAGCTTCTCGATTGCCACGTCAGAGATGTCCACTCCGACATAGCGTTCATATCCAAGCTGCTTGAAGCGCTCGAATAGCATGCCGTCTCCGCAGCCGATCTCGAGGTACTCGCCGCCACGTCTAAAAGCGTCCATGAAACCAATGAGTGTCCAGTAGCGAGCTACTTCGCGCTGCATGTAGGTCCAGAGGCCATCGCTGTACTCGGCGTCCCAAGTGGATTTCGCTTTTGGGCTGTCACCGAACCCCTGCGCAGTCTCCCACTCGCTAACGGCACGCCCCAGCGCGTCGCCAAAAGGCAGCCGGGCCAATCCGAAGGCATAGTACGCGGCGCGCACCCGGCGCCATGCGTGGTAGTGAAGTGCTGCAAGCATTCCCAACCTGCCAACGCGTATTCGACGTCAGATAGTTTAATACAGGTGAAGTTATCGACAGATCAAGAGTGTACGGCGGGCGAGAACTGCAGATTTCATAGTACCTGTGAGGTGAGCTTCGCCCGGTCAATTCGCCTGCGCATCTCGGACCTTTGTCCGTGAGCCGCCAAGGAACGATTCCCGCAAATGTCTTGCGCTCCTATCGTTCCGTGATCGGATCGAGAGTACCACCCCCCGCAGAATCACAGCACGTCCCAATAACTCGCCCCGCTGCCAACGCGCGGGCATCATCAGGTAGTGGCTGGACGCTGCCACATCGGGTCTTCCGTTGCCGCGGATCGGGTCTAAAGCATTGTTTCTAGCTGAAAGCCGGCCGGGAGTATTGTCCGCGAGAAGGTAGTGCTTTTGGCAGGAGCTACACACTCCGAATATTCGGAGAAATGGGTTGGCTTGTGCAATGCAGAAATTAAATGCCTATTAACAGTTGACGGATGTATTTAACTGCGCCTATCATTATTCGTTTTTGCAATTTGTGACAGAAAATCAAAGCCATGAGTGATGGTTTTGCGGAAGCGATAATTTCCCTTTCATTGCATGCATTGCCAGGGCGGTTGCGCCTAAGCGTTAAACCCGGAGCGCTCGGTTACCGGGTTGGTCGACGGATTTGTCTTAAGTTGCTGTTTACAGCTGGTGGCCCATCGCTGTCCGCTTGGCATGCTAGCCCCCGACCAATTTTCGCTTGAAGGGAGTTGTCATGCAGATCGGGCCGGCGCTTTCAGGCGTATTAGGTACCACGACGATTGAGGAGTTGCGGCGCCCGGGAGCGCAGGATGCGATCGTGATCGGCGGGGGAGCCGCCGGAGGATTGGCGGCGCTCTTACTCGCCGAGGCTGGCCTGCGCGTGCTTGTGCTTGAGGCCGGCTGGCAGAATTCGCCGCGAACGACTGGGATGCGCCGAGCTATAGCCAGGATGAGCCGTAGGCTCGCGGACCCTGCGACACTTCGGTTGCTCCCTCCTGCGGTTGTTCCCTTTGGCAAGATGGCCTTGAGAGGCCTCGGCATGTTGCGCCAGCCCATCCAATCTCGCTGCAGCATCTGGGGCCGAGCACCGGACTCGTTTGTAGACGATCATGATCTGCCTTACGTGACGCCACGGAGCCAACCTTTTGTCTGGATACGCGCGCGAACGCTCGGCGGACGCGTGGGCCTTCCAGGGCACGGCCGGCAATACTATCGGCTGAACTCCTCCGACCTTGCGCCGTGCGATGGATTGAGCGCGCCTTGGCCGCTAGAGCCGGGTGAGTTGGACCCCTGGTATTCGATGGTCGAGCGACGGCTAGCGCTTGCCGGTGCCATGGATGGCGTACCATGGCAGCCTGACAGTCACCTCTCGCGAGAACTTGAACCTTCACTGAATCAGTTCGCGCTGATGGCAGCGATCCGCGCACGGTGGCCTCACTCGCGGCCGATGCTCACGCGCTTTGCCGCACCGCTGGATGCCTTGGAAACTGCTGCTCTTACAGGGCGCCTTCGATGCCGTGAGGGCGCAGTCGTACGGCAAATCGATGTTGATCGATCAGGTCGCGTACGCGGCGTAGTCTGGTTCGATCAACAAAGTGGAACCGACGTACGTGCTTGCGCTCCGTTGGTCTTTCTGTGCGCGTCCTCGTTAGAGTCGACACGAATACTCTTGCTTTCGCGTTCATCCAAAGGGGGCCAGGGGCTCGGTGCAGGATCTGACGCGCTGGGGCGCTACTTGATGGACCATATTGTCGTAACTGGGTGGGGTGGAGGTGCGCCGCTGAAGCCCAGCCCAGTGCTCGAAGATGGGTGCGCGATTTACCTTCCACGCTTCGATGCGCGCGACGGGCCCGCGCCCCTCGGCGGGCGAGGTTTTGGCGTGCAGTTGTATCAATTTCCAGGAGGGCACGGGCGTTCCCATTTTACTGCGGTTAGCTTCGGTGAAATGCTTCCTCGTGCCGAAAACCGAGTAATGCTGCATCCTACACGACGGGATATATGGGGAATCCCCGTATTGCATATCGACTGCCGCTATAGCGAAGCGGATTTGGCGCGTGCCCGCGATCAGGCAGCTGCCATACGCGAGATCGCCGCAACAGCTGGCGTGACGTTGAGCCGCGTTAATGAACGGCCGGCCCCGCCTGGCTCCGCGATTCATGAATGCGGGACCGCCCGGATGGGTATCGACCCCGCGACTTCCGTGCTCGATCCAAATAACCAGTGCTGGGACGCACAGGGATTGTACGTTACGGATGGTGCCTGTTTCCCGTCCCAGGGCACGCAGAATCCCACGTTGACCATTCTCGCTCTGACCGCGCGCGCATGCCATCATGCGGTGAGCACCGTCGCCCAAACAAAGCGAGAAGCTGCATTCGGACTAGCCGGAGGCGCGTCATGACGGTGGCTGCTGCCGCGCCGTTTCGAGAAATCCTTCCGCGAAACATGCTCCCCCTAGGTTTTGGATCCGGCGCACTGTTGAGCAAGCGACGAACCCGCCGTGAGGCTCTTAAGTTGCTCGAAGCAGCTATGGATTGTGGGGTCACATATTTTGATACTGCGCGAATGTATGGCGCCGGTCGCGCAGAGGGCATTCTGGGAGAGTTGGCGGCGCGAAAGCGGGAGCGCCTGGTTCTGGCAAGCAAGGCGGGCATTGTCCCACAAAGTCATGCACTTCATGTCCGCGCAATGGGTCGTAGCATTCGTCTTCTGCACAATGTCGCGCCAAGCTCAAAGAATTACCTGCCTGTGCCGTCCAACTATCTGCCGCGTTTCGGAGCCTTTGGTCTCGTGGAGTTCCGAAAAAGTGTCGAGACTAGTCTCAAGGAATTGCGTACAGACTATCTCGATATTCTACTCCTGCACGAGTGCAGCGCTGCCGACGTAGAGGAAACGGACCTGATCCGTCTTCTCGATGATCTCAAGCGTGAAGGGAAGGTTCGCGCCATTGGCATAGCGACAGGCATAGAGGAGACGGTGTCCATCCTCCAAAGACATGCAGCGCTGTTCGACGTTGTGCAGATTCCAAATGCCATCTGGAATATGAACGTCAGGAAAGTTCCGGCAACTAACCGCCTCGTGATTACGCATTCGTCTCTTACCAGCCGATTTAAAATACTGCTTGATCGATTGTTGTCCGATGAGCGGATGGCGGCTGAATGGCGTTCGCTGACGCAGGTAGATCCACGTGATTCGACAGAACTGGCTCATCTACTGCTGGCCCATGCGCTGAATGCAAATCCAAACGGGATCGTCATCTTTTTCTCATCCAATCCGTCGAATGTTGTGGCAAACGTGAGATCTGTCAGCAGTCGAGCTATCGACGAGAAGCAGATCGCGGGTTTGAACGCATTATTGGCGAGAAAGCATGTTGCCGAATTTCTTGACGCGAGCTTTCGAGATCTGAGTTTCTGATCGGTGCAGACCGACGACGGTGGCTTGACTTTGCATCAGTCAGACGCGGCGGAGTATGGTCAGGTCGTCGGCAGGACCTGATCGAACATCTTGTTGCGACCCTGCCGGGGAAGCGGGTGACTGTGTGCTGGGCTCGGGGGACATCAACGATCAGGATAATCGGCGCGCGCTCGTAACTCTCGATCTGAATGGTGTGTCCGCAACGGTATTTGCTTTGCTTGGGGTTTTTGGATGGCGCTGGATGGGCCATTACCTGAACCGGGCAATATGGGTTCGGATTGTTCGCAGCGCGATGTGTGCTCAAATGCTCTTGCCCGACGCTCGCGCTCTTGATTGTCCGGACAAAAATTATGTCGTGTTTGGCGGCGGATAATCTTGTGGATCAAAATATTTAATTGGTTTTCTGCTGTGGCGCCGTCGACGACACTTGGTAAGCTGTTGTCTAGTGGCGAAGGCGTAACATCGATTCCGGCATACTTTTGTATATCTTCGACCGCTCTGTGTGGCCCTCGTTCAATGCGGTGCACGAGTGGTTGATCGGACTGAAGAAATTTCCGGCATTTAATTCGCGCGATGCGAATGTGTCTAGGGTAGCTCAGGAAATTACCTTGGGTGAGCCGTCGTGTCGTCGCAAAAAAGCCTCCACCCGCCGGGAAGACGCACCCCAACGGCGCTGCGCCAGCAGAGTCGCACTTGGGGTCGCGTCGCTTGGGGAAACAATTGGGCGCGTGCCAGGGGCAAACCAGATTGAAATTAACAGGAGAAAACTAGATGGCATCCATTCCTCTGACATGGAATGATCCGATGTTTAGCGACCAGACCAATTCGGGGACGGTCTGGCTTGGAAATGGAGAGACGATTTCGGGTGTGAGCATTTCCGACCAGAGCGACACTGTCGCCGTCGGAGGGAGCGGCTCGTTCACCATCGACGACGTCCGTATTTCTTCAAGGGAAGGCGTGCGCATTGGGGGCAGCGGTGATGTCACCATCAACAATACGTACATCGAGACAACGGGACTGTCGGGCGATCACGCCGACGGAATTCAGGCCTATGCTCCCGGCGCCACCGGGAATCTGACCATTACAAACTCGACGATTGTATCGCACGACCAGAATGCCACTGCTGGGCTGTTCATCGCAGATGGTTATAGCGGAACGTTCACTTTCAATAACGTGGTGTTCGACGGTGGCCCATTTGGTCTGCGCATTGCCGCGGACGCAGGAGCCGGTCACGATGACTACCTCGCCCTCAAGGACGTGTATTTTGTGGGGCCATTTGCGTATGGCGCGCTTTGGTTGGAGGAGGTCAATGCGAACATACACATCACGCAATGGGAGAATGTTCGCTACGCAACGATCGTGGACGGTCAACTCATCCCGGGCGACCTTATCCCGCCTCCGCTTCCGGTTGAAGGACCGACCGCACCCAGCACGCCGACCGTGCCGGATGCTCCGACTATCGCGTCGTTCTCGACCGACAGCGGCACCGCTGGCGACAAGATTACCAACGACAATACCATCGAGCTCAAGGGCACCGCGGCTGCCGGCAGCACGGTCAAGATCTACGACGGTACGACCCAAATTGGTTCGACGACTACGGACTCGAGCGGCAGTTGGGACTACATCACCAAGATCCTGACCGACGCCAAACATACGCTGACCGCAACGGCGACCAGCTCGTCGGGTCAGACCAGCGCGGCGTCGTCTGCGTTGGCAATCACTATCGATACCAAGGCTCCGACTGCGCCGACCATTGCCAGCCATACCGTGAACACCGCCAATCAGGTGGTGATGTCGGGCAGTGCCGAAGCGAGCAGCGTCGTGAAGGTGTTCGACGGCACGACCCAGATCGGGACCGCGACTGCCAACAGCACCGGCGGGTGGAGCTATACAACCAGCGCCCTTGCGGCCGGTTCGCACAGCCTTACCGCGACGGCAACGGATGCAGCAGGCAATACCGGCCCGGCGTCCACTGCGTTCACCGCCAGCATCACCGGCACCTCGGCGCCAGCCACACCGACCTCGCCGACGTCACCGACGTCGCCGACTGCCGGCACGGTGGTCGAGTCAGCTGGCGCGACAACTCTCGTTGAGAGCGGCGGCAAATATTACCTCAATGGCAGCACCGGATCGGGCCCCACGCTGAAGGACAACGGTGTGCAGTTTGTGAAGGGGTCGGATGGCACCTGGACTCCCATCGGTGCGGAGAAGACGGCGACGGGCTATGTGGTTGCGTGGAAGGAGACGAGCACGGGTCAGTACACGGCGTGGAACACCGACAATAACGGCAACTACGTGTCCCATGTCAGCTCCCTGACCGGCTCCACAGACGGTGGCTCGGTGTCGGGTACTGACTCTGGCCTTAAGTCGCTCGAGACGAGCTTCCATCAGGATCTGAACGGTGACGGGCAGGTAGGTACTTCCACTGCGACCATCCCGACGTCGCCAACCCCGACGACTGGCAAGGTCGTCGAATCGGCTGGTGTGACAAGTCTCGTTGAGAGTGGCGGCAAATACTACCTCAACGGCAGCACCGGCACTGGCCCGACACTAAAGGATGACGGCGTGGATTTCGTGGGCGGGTCCGATGGCACCTGGACTCCCATTGGAGCGGAGAAGACGGCGACGGGCTATCAAGTTGCCTGGAAGGAGACGAGCACCGGTCAGTACACGGCGTGGAATACCGACAATAACGGCAACTACGTGTCTCATGTCAGCTCCCTGACCGGCTCCACGGACGGTGGCTCGGTGTCGGGTACGGACTCTGGCCTCAAGACGCTGGAGACCAGCTTCCATCAGGACCTGAACAGTGACGGGCAGATCGGTACGTCCAGCGTAGCTACGTCATCCACTGCAACCGGTAGCAACGCGGCTATTGCGGGCAGTACGTTCATCGCTTCGCCGGGCAACACGACCCTGACCAGCACTTCCGGCGATGACACCTTCGTTGGCAGCAGCCAGGCCGATACTTTCGTGTTTGGCGCGAACTTCGGCAACGACGTCATCAAGGGCTTCGTTGCCCGCGGACCTGCTCACGACACGATCGAGTTCAGCAAGAGTGTGTTCGACAGTTTTGCCAGCGTTCTTTCCCACGCGACCCAGTCCGGCACCGATGTCGTGATCGCGACGGGGAGCGATACGCTCACGCTGAAGAACGCCAAGCTCGGCTCGTTGACCAGCAACGACTTCCACTTCGCGTAGGGGACGGCATCCACAGAGAGCAATCTTCAACAACTGCCTTGGGGGATCTCTTGAGGGATCTTCCAACAAAGGCGCGTTTCAGGGGCAGAAGCCATGATTGACTTTGGACGGCGGGGGGTATTCCCCCCGCCCGCAAATCTCTATCGAATTCCATTTCTTCACATATCAGGACTCTGGTCAGCCGGACGGCAGTGGGCGGAAAACGCTCAACTGCAGACGCCGCAACTGATCGGCTGGGCAAAGGGCCTGATCGAAGTGCTGCGGTCACGGATATTCGCTGGTCGACCCCGGCCAGTGGATCACTATGACGAGTCGCAGTCAGAGTTGTCGGCGTTCCTGCGGTCTTGCCGCCGGATCTTCTGGGCGCTAGCGGCATTCAGCGGCATGAGCAACCTTCTCATGCTCACCGGCTCGTTCTTCATGCTGCAAGTCTATGATCGGGTGCTGCCCGGACGCAGTATACCGACTCTTGTCGCTCTGTTGGCTCTGGCAACGGTGCTCTACCTGTTTCAGGGCGGGCTCGACTTCGTCAGGAGCAGGATCAGCGCCCGGGTGGGCCGGTATTTCGATGAAAGTCTCGGGGTTCGCATCTTCGAGGCTCTTGTTCGCCTGCCTTTGAAGACCAGAGCGGATGGCGATGGCCTGCAGCCGGTGCGGGACCTCGATCAGGTCCGCAGCTTCCTGTCGAGCGGCGGGCCGACGGCGCTCTTCGATCTGCCCTGGATGCCGATCTATCTCGGCGTCTGCTTCCTCTTTCACTTCTGGATTGGCATCACTGCGCTGGCTGGTGCGTTGGTGCTGGTGGGCATTACGATGCTCACGGAAACGCGTACCCGAGGTCCGGCAAAGGCGAGCTCGCGTCTTGCCATTTCGCGAACTGCCCTCGCGCTCGAGGGACGGCGCAATGCCGAAGTTCTGCAGGCCATGGGTATGCGGCAACAAGCGGCTTTGCGTTGGCAGGATGCCAATGCAAAGTACCTCGCAGCCCATGAACGGGCCAGCGATGTCGCAAACGGACTCGGTGGTGCCTCGAAGATTTTCCGCGCGATCTTGCAATCGCTGGTTCTTGCCGTTGGCGCCGTCCTCGTCATCAACCAGGAATCGACGGCCGGCATCATCATTGCCGGGTCGATCCTCACCGCGAGGGCCCTTGCGCCTGTCGAAATGGCAATTGCGAACTGGAAGGGGTTCGTCGCGGCGCGCCAATCGGGACAACGGCTCGATTACTTGCTGAAACTTCTTCCTCAGGAGGAGGAGCGGTTGGCATTGCCTGCGCCTGTGGAAACCCTTAGCGCCGAGAACCTCTATATCAGTGCTCCGAACTCCGAGAGACCCACTCTCAGCGAAGTGTCATTCCAGCTGCGGAGTGGGCAGGCGGTCGGAATCATCGGTCCGAGCGGATCCGGCAAGTCGACGCTGGCGCGTGCGCTGGTTGGCGTGTGGCCGTGCATTCGAGGCAGGATCCGGCTCGACAACGCCGCCCTCGATCATTGGTCTTCGGACGACCTCGGCAAGCACATCGGTTATCTGCCCCAAGACGTAGAATTGTTCGACGGCAGCATTGCGATGAACATTGCACGCTTCGACCCGAACGCAACCGCCGCCGCTGTTCTGGAAGCCGCCCGCGCCGCGGGCGCGCATGATCTCGTCCTCTCACTGCCGGACGGGTACAGCACGAAGATCGGCGAGGGAGGGCTGGCGCTGTCGGCGGGGCAGCGGCAGCGTATCGCGCTTGCGCGCGCTTTTTACGGCAAACCCTTCCTGGTCGTGCTTGACGAACCATCTTCCAATCTCGATGCGGAGGGCGAGGAGGCTCTGACAGAGGCGATCCTGAACGTGCGACGCCGCGGAGGGATTGTGGCCGTTGTCGCTCATCGGCCGAAGGCGCTGGAAGGTGTGGACCATGTATTGTGCCTCGGCGAAGGCAGAGTTCAGTCCTTCGGCAAGCGAGAGGAGGTACTCAAGAGAGTGCTGCGGACCCCGGTGCCGCTGAAGGTCGTCGCAGAAGCTCAAGGAGGCGGCCGATGAACGATCAGATAGCGCCGGCGTTGCAGTCCATCCAACGTTACATGATCGTCGGAATGATCATGTTCGCCTTGGTGACTTTTGGGGTCGGCGGCTGGGCGACGACTTCCCAATTGTCGGGCGCGGTGATCGCGCAGGGCGTGGTCGTGGTGGATTCGAGCGTCAAGAAGGTCCAGCACGCCACGGGTGGAATCGTCGGAGAGTTGCGCGTGCGCCAGGGCGATCGGGTCAATGCAGGCGACATTCTGATCCGCCTCGACGAGACGCAGACGCTCGCGAATGCGACGATCGTCACGAATAGCATCGACGAATTGCTGGCACGGCAGGCCCGTCTCGAGGCCGAGCGCGATAGTGCCGAGCAGGTCGTGTTTCCAAAGGTACTGCTCGACCGGGCCAAAGAGAGCAACTCCGAGGCAAGCCGTGCAATCGCCGCGGAGCGGAAGCTGTTCGACCTGCGTCGTCAGGCGAGGAGCGGCCAAAAAGCGCAGTTGCAGGAGAAGAGCGCGCAGTTGGAGAACGAAATCAAGGGCTATATGGGGCAGACGGAGGCCAAGCAGAAGGAAGTGGAGTTCATCCGACAGGAGCTGGAGGGCGTGCGCAGCCTCTGGCAGAAGAACCTGGTGCCGATCACCCGGCTCAATTCCCTCGAGCGCGACTCCGCCCGCATCGAGGGCGAGCGCAGCCAGCTCGCAGGAATGATCGCTCAGTCGAAGGGCAAGATCTCCGAAATCGGACTCCAGATCATTCAGATCGACCAGGACCTCCGTACCGAGGTCGGCAAGGACCTGATCGAAACCCGCTCGAAACTCTCCGAGCTGGGCGAACGCAAGACTGCGGCGGTGGATCAGTTGAATCGGGTCGATATCCGGGCGCCACAATCCGGTCGCGTCCACGAGCTCAGCGTCCACACGGTCGGGGGGGTGATCTCTCCGGGCGAGCAAATCATGCTGATCGTTCCTGACGCGGACTCGCTCGCGGTCGAAGTCAAGATCGCACCGAAGGATATCGATCAGGTCTACGTGGGGCAGACCGCTACAATGCGCTTCGCAGCGTTCAACCAGAAGACCACGCCCGAAATCGACGGCGAGGTCAGCATGGTCTCGGCGGACATCACGCAGGATCAGCGTGCCGGCACGAGTTACTACACAGGCCGCGTCTTGCTGAAGACGGAAGAGCTGGTGAAGCTCGGCTCGGCCAAGTTGCTGCCCGGCATGCCTGTCGAGGTCTTCATCAAGACGGCAGGGCGGACCGCGTTGTCCTACCTGCTCAAGCCGCTACACGATCAGGCGCAGCGCGCATTCAAAGAGCGCTGAGCCCTTTGGATTTGAAATGACACAGCCCCGAGTGGACCCGCACTCGGGGCTGAGAGGAATCTCAAGAGTTTGTCCATTGCTGCGAACAACATTGATGTTCAAGACGAAAAAGAAGCCCAAATGAAAAGATAACGACGGGCTTGCAGGCGTGCCGTGAGCTGAGTGAACACCGAGGAGAGCTGCTCGCTGCGGATGGCTCGCCGCTCGTCGCATTGCATCCGAAGCCTATCGTTTGGCTTCGACCGCCCGGAGCTCAAGATTGCGCCGCGAGATTGATCGAGTCGATGCGGGGTAGACCGCAACGTTGGCCGCATCAACGAGCACCGAGCTGACGACGAGCCCCTGCAATGCGGCTGGAGGTGGACGGCGTGGCTTGAGGGGGCTCTGGCCGCCAGGAACGAGCCACAAGGGTGGACAGCTTTCGCACCTTCGTCAGGCTTGATTGGGCGTGTCTGAGCAGCCGCCAAAGATTGGCTGGGGTGAGCCTGGCAGTATCGATCCACGTCGTCAGCGCCGACAGCAAAGCTCCTGCGCGCGCACGGACCGAGTATGGCGCAGGCTTGCTGTGTTGGCCGGCGGACCAGCTAGCTGCCCGGCGGTGCAGCCCACTCAGCACATCCATTCGCTTGCTGTGCAGAGTCATCGCTGTGACGAAGACAAGCAGGATGGCTTCAGCCCCCAAAATGACGAGCAGTTCTTCCGGCATGTGCAATCTCGATTGTGAGGCGGAGAGGTCGTTCGGAATACGATCTGCCGGGGGGCGCATTGAATCAACGATTAATTCGTCGGAATCGTTAAATCGTCGCCTTATTTCTGAACGCTGCCGAGCAGCTCATAGTGGCCGGCGATGCGGCCGGGCCGGGACGCGTCTGCGGGGGCGATCTGCTTGAATAATGCGCAAACGAATTATTTCTTCCTGCCGATTATATTTAATTGACAATTAAATTAAATAAATTAAAGATGAAATATGGTTGCCGCGGGACTGTCGGTGTCAGCCTGCCAGCGGATCCGAGCCTCAGTTTTGCGTTTGCGAGGGGATCGGCAGATGTATCGAACCTTCGGCTCCGTCGTGGCGGTCGCTATCATGCTCGGAGGAGTTCAATGGGCGGGGGCGGGGCGCATGTCCTTGCCGGCGACGCCGCGGTCAGGGCAGCACATTGAACTGGGAAACCCGACGCTGCCGCCCCTTGCGTACACGGTGTTCTGCCTGCGCTACGAGGCGGAATGTCTTCCGCCGCGCTCGTTTCGCGGTGGGCCGATCCGGCTGACCGAGGACCGCTGGGCGGCTCTGCAGGAGGTCAATCGCGCGGTCAATCTCGCCATCGTGCCGGCGCGCAACGAGCTCGGCCTTGCCGGCGAGGAATGGGTCATCAACCCGAAGCACGGCGATTGCAATGACTACGCCGTGAGCAAGCGCCACGAATTGCTTCGGCGCGGCTGGCCTGCGCGAGTCCTGCTACTGAGCGAAGTCGTCGTCAGTTCCGGAGAGCACCACCTCGTGCTTCTCGTGCGCACGCGAAATGGCGATTTCGTTCTCGACAATCTATCACCCGAAATCAAACCATGGTCGCGCGTTCACTATCGCTGGGTTCGGGTACAAATGCCACGCCACATTCTGTGGGCGAGAATCGAAGGGAAGGGAGCATGAACCCGACAACCATTCAATGAAATATCTCTGGTTAAGATCGCCTGCGGTGTGAACGCGCAATCCGCATGGTCGCAATCATTTGAAGGGGAAATCTGTGAAGAAATTATCGCGTTGGCGAGGCTTTGGCTGGGCGCAAATAGCCGCCGGCTTGTGTTACGCCGGTTCCGCACTGGCGGATCAAACACTTTCCTCCAGCCAAGCGCCAGGTCCTGCCTCCTCGCGTTTGCCTTCTCCTGCGTCGGCTCCTCCACTCTCATTTGATGACCCCCGCTTTGCTGGAAATACGTCCGAGCCATACACCCGTTACGGGAAGTTCTTCAGCAACGGTGAAGTCGTCGAGCATCGTTCCTGGGATCACAACAACGATGGAAGCTCGGTCGTTTGCGGGGATTGCACTCTGAAAAATTCCCGCATTCGATCCAACGAGGGATTCCGGTGTATTGGCTCCGACGGTATTGGCGGCATCAACATTGATGGCGTCTACATCGAAACCAAGGGTTTGCCGGGCGATCACGCAGACGGGCTTCAGTGTTATGATCCTGGCAAAACCAACGCTATCACGGTTCGCAATACAACATTCAAGACCTACAACAACACCAATGCAACGGCCGGTTTCTTCTACGCTGATGGATTGGGGGGCTCAGTTAGCTTTGAGAACGTCTTGTTCTGGGGCGGACCTTACGGGTTGCGAATGCATCCCGATGGCATGAACGTCACTGTTTCCCTTAAGGATGTGTATTTCGTTGGTCCGTTCCTATACGGCGCATTTCTGATTAACAATGCGGGCGGCGGAACAATGACGATCACCAAATGGGAAAACGTCAGGAGTGCAACCATCGTCAATGGCCAGCTCGTCCCGGGGAGTTTGCTTCCTCAGCCTCGGATCCGCTGATCCATTTTCCTGCCCCGGTCCCGCGTGGCTTGCATTCTCGGATTAAGGTCGCTCGTCCGGAAATAACAACTTGCAAATTAAACCAATTTAACAATATAAATATTTAATCGTGGGTTCCAGTCGGTTATGCCATACAGAAGACGAGGAAGGCTGCGCGCACTTAGCATGGCCGGGCCGGGTCGCCAGGCACTCACCACATTGATGAGCCAATTCCGGATGGTTTGCCGACCATCAGGAAGGACGGGCCTGACAAATCGCGTTCGAGCAAGATGGTTGTCGAAGATGGGTTCGGTCGAACATTGAAGGGGGCCTGACGTATCGCATGAGGCTGAATCCCATGTCGGATGCAATTTATCGGGCCGCTGAGCCCGACATTTCGATCATCATCGTGAGCTACAACACGCGCACTATGACGCTCGAATGTATTCGATCTGTCTTGGCACAAACAACGACAGTACTCTACGAAGTCATCGTTTTCGATAACGCTTCAACAGACGGATCTCCGGAAGCCATTCGCGCAAACTTCCCTCAACTCGAGCTCATCGCGTCGCAAGAAAATCTTGGGTTTGCCGGCGCCAACAACATCGCCGCGATGCGGGCGCGGGGACGCCGGTTTCTGCTGCTCAACCCGGACACCCTGATCTTGAATCGCGCAATCGATCATCTGCACGAGTTCGCCGATGCGAATCCGCGCTTTGGGATCTGGGGCGGGCGCACCGTGCTGTCTGACGGCCGCTTGAATCCTGGCTCCTGTTGGGGAGATGCCACCTTATGGAGCATCTTCTGTTTTGCTACTGGTCTGACCAGCTTGAAGCGCAGCAGCTCGGTTTTCAATCCCGAAGGATACGGTGGTTGGAAGCGTGACAGCATTCGTGCAGTCGACATTGTCACGGGCTGCTTTCTTCTCATAGACCGCGAACTTTGGAAGCAACTTGACGGCTTTGATCCCGAGTTTTTCATGTACGGTGAAGAAGCGGACTTGTGCCGCCGGGCGCGCAAGCTTGGTGCATCCCCAACCATCACGCCTGCAGCTACCATCATTCATTACGGCCAGTCTTCCGAGCCCGATCAAGCAGAGCAACGCATCAAGGTCCTTGCCGGCCGGATCACGCTGCTGCGGCGTCACAATTCTGCTGCGACGATTCTCGCAGGCAAGACACTGTACATGCTTCTCCCCCTCCTGCGCTTGCTTGCGTACGGAACGGCCGGCCTGGTCTCCGGCAGAAGTGATCTGCGTGAAAAGGCGCGAAACTGGCGCTATGTCTGGCAGCATCGTCAACGCTGGGTGAATGGCTGGAGCAATGTCGGCGTGAGGAGCGCGCGCGGCAATCCGCGCAACAAGCTGCCAGAGGAGGTAGCGGCTGTGGAACGTCCGTTAGGGGACGCGTTATCCCGCTCGCGCCAGGGATAGCCACTGATGCGGCGCGACGTTACCATTGTGGTCTATCATCATATCGCGGACCGTGAAGACCCGTTAACCAGCAAGCTTGGAGTTGTTACAAGGCCAGAGGTTTTTGAGAAGCACGTCAAGTATTTCGCGCGTCATTTTGACGTGGTGAGCGGATCGGACCTTGTAAGTGGCACTCTGCCGCGTAAACCTTTGCTGATCACCTTCGATGACGCATATCGCTCAGTTCTCGATACCGCAAGTACTGTCCTTAAAACGGCAAATGCACCTTCGCTGTTCTTCGTCAATCCGACAACGCTGCTCGGAAGCAGATTGCCAGTGGATAATATCTTATCGTTGGCAGCGGTGGTGCTCGGTAAACAGCAACTGATAGCTCTCCTAAACATCAACGAAACCGGACCAACATCAGTCCCTAGGCTCATCGCCAACGTGATTTCAAAATGGACTCAGGCGCAAATTGCCGAGGCGAAGCAGCAGCTGTGTACCGCAATGGGCACCAATGAATTGGAACTCCGGCGTACATCGAAGCTTTTTCTTAATATCACCGATATCAAGCGGTTTGCGAGCTTAGGGATTGAAGTAGGAAACCACTCGATGAGCCACACGTTCTTTCGTTCGCTTTCATCGAGCGAGTTGGAGACCGAGATCGTGCAAAGCCGAGAGCTTCTGGAGAAGTTATCGGGACAAACGGTTCAATGCCTGAGTATTCCCTATGGGAATGCATTGGACGCGACCGAAGGTGCGCTGCGCGCCGCACGGCGTAATCACAAGGCGATCTTTTTAGTGCATGCGAAAAGCAACCGCTTTAAACCGGCGGCTGACATTTTCTATCGGATTAGCCTGGGGAACGCCGCGCCAGAAGAGATTCCGTTCAAGCTCCGGATTATGCCTGTACTACGGTGTGCGAGAGATTGGCTATGGTAGCTGGGCAGCCCGAACAAAAGAGAATAGTGATTCTGACGCGGGATGGCCCAGAACATCGCTATGTCGCAAACATGCTTTGCGCTGGACTCGCCATTGACCGCATCATTGTGGACCGGTCAGCACGGAGAACAAGACTGCGGCGCGCCGTACGGAAGGGGTTGGTGCATTTCTTAGGAAAGGCAACCCGTGCTGTCTTTCTCAAGATGATTCGAGACGATGAGGCCCGGACTCGGTCACTTGAAAGTCTGTTGGGGCAAAAGGCTCAAACATTCTATGCATCTGATCGAATCGTCTATGTCGAGGGCATAAACGGCACCGCAAGCTTGGAAGTCCTGCGGCAGAGACGCCCCGATGCGATTCTTATTTACGGCACGGCGGTCGTGAAGAATGCGGTCCTCGACTCTGCAACCGATATCTGCATCAATCTGCATACAGGTATTAGCCCCCAGTATCGCGGAACCGCGTGCAGCTTTTGGCCTGTAGTCAACGACGAGTTGGATATGCTCGGTGCGACCATTCACGAATGCACGTCCGGCGTCGACAGCGGGCCGATCTTTGAGACAGTGCATTCGAGATACGAACCAGGGGACGATTTGCATAGGATTTTTGGCCGAGCCGTGATGGTCGGTGCCGAAGCGTATGTACGAGTGGTTCAACGCTATGTGGCGGGCACCTTGAGCGGAGTTTCGCAAGATCTCAGTCTTGGGCGCGAGTACCGTGGAGCCGATTTGACCATTGGTCCGGAATTGGTGGCGCGACGCCGGCTCGCCCGTCTGAGGTCGTCCATCGCCGAAATCTCGATCATTGGTCAAAACGACAGGTAGTTCGCTGACGGGCAATCGTGCAAAAGCTCGCCTTATCGACCGAAGTCGTAAGCCGCCCCAGCAGATCGTCATCGATGGGGAAAGCGGTGACCGGCGCCTGCTAGGACGACGCTGCGAGCCCCAGCGCCGTACCCGCTGAGGGGTCGACCCAACGTCGGATAGTGCCGTCAATCAAATTGGCCCCGTACATCCAGCCGTCGGGCCCCTTCTGCATGTCGACGATGCCTTGTACGTTGTCCACCAATTGGACGCTGGTGACCTGCCGGCTTGCGTTCAAGGTCGCAGCGAAGATCGTTCCGTTCTGGACATCGTCGAAAAAAATCGTGTTCTGATTATAGAAATCTCCCGCGGTAATCACGTGGGCATTGTCGGGGGCCCCATGGCTTAGAGACAGGATCGGAAATACGGCGGGCGGGTCTGACGTATTGTTCCGATTGCCATTGTTATAGAAGGTGATCGCCTGCGCGAGATTTTGGTAGCTGCCGGTCCTGTCGGGGCCTTCGAGATAGGGCCATCCAAAGTTCGAGCCGGCTGGCCCCGTATTCAGCTCTTCCCAGCTATTCCAGCCCACATCTCCGAGCACAGGAAGATTGGTAACTGGATCGAAGCTGAAGCGGTACGCGTTGCGAACACCGTAGTAGAACACCTTCGACGCATTACTGTTTGGATCGCTTGCCTGATAGAACGGATTGCCGGGCACTCCCTCACCTGTAACGGGATCGATCCGCAACAACTTGCCCGATAGATTGTGGATGTCTTGGACGCGCACTCCCCGGGGGTCGACGAAGTTGTACGACACGCCATCGCCGACGGTGAGGTAGAGATAACCGTCCGGGCCGAAATGAACAGCGCCTACGCCGTGCGAATCGCTATCAGTCGCCAGATAGTCACGAATGTTTTGGTTCTGGATGCCGGTCCGGTCCGGATCGTTGTCCTGCGATCCACTCTCGATCTGGCTCGCCGGAGCTGTGATCGTGGTGCCGTTGACGATGCCGGAAGGAGCGATGCTCGGATCGCCTGTGCTGTTTACGTCGGGACGGCTCGTATAGGCCCAGATGCTGTTCTTTCCGACCAGCACTACCTCGCTCGCCGGATCGGCAATCATTGTGGTTGGGTCAACGGTAACCCTCACCAGGCGAGCCGGTCGGTTGCCGGCCTGATCGGGGCCGGCAAGGCCAGGCTGGCCCGCCGTTTCGGGTGGATCGTAGGTATAGAGCAGGTAGACATAGGGGTTCGTTGCGAAATTCGGGTTCACCGCGATACCCAGCAGTCCGCGATCATTGACGTCATTTACCTCGCTCGAAATGTCGATCAGCGGAGTTGATCGAAGTTCTCCGTTGTCCACCACACGCACCACACCGTCCTTTTGGGCAATCAGCATGTAGCGGCCGTCTGGAGTCCAATCGATCGCCGTTGGCCCGCCGGCATACCCCTGGCCCAGTCCCGTCACGTACGTCTCGCCCGCCAGATTGCCGAGATTGGGGTTGTCATTATCCAGGATTTTCACAGTCGTCGTTGTCTCGGCGCCGAGAGTGGCACCGGTCGGGTTGCTCAACGTGACCGTGAAGGTCTCATCATTCTCCGGTGTCGCATCATTGAGGATCGGTACCGTGATCGTCTGGGTCACCTGGCCAGCAGCGAAAGTCACCGTGCCTGACGAGGCGGTGTAGTCGGAACCCGCGAGGGCGCTGCCGTTGCTTGTCGTGAAGCCGACAGTAGCTGTTTGGCTGGTGCTGCCGCTGCGCAGCAGCGTAATCGTTGCCGTCTGTGTATTCTCGGTAACGCTTATCGCCGCGTCCGCCATTGAGATCGCGACGGGCGAGTCGTTGTCGATGATGGTCACGAGCACTGTGCGCGGGGTCCCGAGGGAACCGGAACCGGGATTCTGAAGCCCGACCGCGAACGTCTCGTTACCCTCGGTGAGCTGATCGTTCACAATTGAGATGGTGAAGCTCTTGGTGCTCTCTCCGGGGTTGAAGACGACCTGACCGGTGTTCGACCGGCCATTAAACGTGGGCTGGATGAAGTCCTCGCCCGCGGTAGCTGTGCCGCCGGTGCCGATTTCGTTCGTCGTGTACTCCACGGTTGCTTGAGATTGGAGGTCGCCGGAGCGTACGACGGTGATGGTAGCCATCCCTCCCGTCTCACTGACATAGACTGTGGAACTGCTAAGTAGTGAGATGACGTTGCCCGCAGCGAACACGACGTCGCGGAAATAGTTTGCATTCTGATAGACATTGGTGGGGAAGGCGCCCTTGGACAGGTCGAAGACGCCGGCACCCACTGGGGCGTTCAGGCCACCATTGCTGATGGCTGAGGCGAAGCCCTGCGTGGTGGAGACGTAGTTGCTGTTGATGTTGACGGAGACGATGTAGGTCGTGCCGGCCTGGATGGTCAGGGGCGTGGCGAGCGCCTGCTGCTGCCAGCCCGATGCGCCTTCGTTGGTAAACATGACCGTCGCCAGCTCCTGGCCGGTAGCCGACCAGATGTGGCCGATATGCGTGCCCGTCTCGCTCGGAGCCTTGTA
>NZ_FMAE01000007.1 GCF_900094575.1 Bradyrhizobium yuanmingense
CCTCCGATCCCGAGAACGGCTTCATCGTGGTGACGCAAGTCGGCAGCCAGACCTTTGGCATCGTCGTCGATGGCGTGTTCCACACCGAAGAAATCGTGGTCAAGCCGATGTCGACAAAACTGCGTCACATCGACATGTTCTCCGGCAACACCATTCTGGGCGATGGCGCGGTCATCATGATCATCGATCCCAACGGCATCGCCAAGGCGCTCGGCGCCGCCGGCTCCTCGGCCCATGACATGGGTGACGAAGCGGCCGGCCATCACATCGGAAGTGGCGAGCAGACCACCTCGCTCTTGGTGTTCCGCGCCGGCTCGTCGCAGCCCAAGGCGGTTCCGCTCGGCCTCGTCACGCGCCTGGAAGAGCTGCCCGCCGACAAGATCGAGTTCTCGAACGGCCGCTACATGGTGCAGTACCGCGAGCAGCTGATGCCGCTGGTGGCCATGGAAGGCGTCACCATTGCGAGCCAGGGCGCCCAGCCGATCCTGGTGTTCGCCGACGACGGCCGCTCCATGGGCCTCGTCGTCGACGAGATCATCGACATCGTCGAGGAACGGCTCAACATCGAGGTCGGCGGCTCCTCCTCCGGCATTCTCGGCTCGGCCGTGATCAAGGGCCAGGCCACCGAGGTGATCGACGTCGGCCACTTCCTGCCGATGGCGTTCGCCGACTGGTTCACCCGCAAGGAGATGAAGCCGTCGCTGCATTCGCAGTCGGTGCTGCTGGTCGACGACTCGGCCTTCTTCCGCAACATGCTGGCGCCGGTGCTGAAGGCCGCCGGCTACCGCGTCCGCACCGCGCCGACCGCGCAGGAGGGCCTCGCGGCACTGCGCGCCCAAAGCTTCGACGTGATCCTGACCGACATCGAGATGCCCGACATGAACGGGTTCGAGTTCGCGGAAGTCGTCCGCTCCGACAACAACCTCGCTGCGACGCCGATCATCGGCCTGTCGGCGCTGGTGTCGCCGGCGGCGATCGAGCGCGGCCGTCAGGCCGGCTTCCACGATTACGTCGCCAAGTTCGACCGTCCCGGCCTGATCGCGGCGCTGAAGGAGCAGACCGCGGGCGCCGCCGGCGCCTCCGAGCTGAGCCGGGCGGCCGCGGCTTAAACCTTGAGCGGCATGGACCAGGAGACACTGAAATGAGCAAGAAGACCCAGTCCAGCGAAGGCGCCATGGTCGAATACGTCACCGCGATGATCGGCGGCCAGCTGTTCGGCCTGCCGATCTCCCGCGTCCAGGACGTGTTCATGCCCGAGCGCGTCACCCGCGTGCCGCTGGCCTCGCGTGAGATCGCGGGCGTGTTGAACCTGCGCGGCCGCATCGTCACCGTGGTCGACATGCGCTCGCGCCTCGGCCTGCCCAAGGACGAGGACGGCAAGACCGCGATGGCGGTCGGCGTCGACCTACGCGGCGAATCCTATGGCCTCCTGATCGACCAGATCGGCGAGGTGCTGCGCCTGCCCGAGGACGGCAAGGAAGAAAACCCCGTCAACCTCGACCCCCGCATGGCCAAGCTCGCCGGCGGCGTCCACCGCCTCGACGGCCAGCTCATGGTCGTCCTCGACGTCGACCGCGTCCTCGAGCTCGCGCCCGAGATGATGGCGGCCTGATACGGCGGCATTGCCGCCGAGGGACTTGCGATTGGAAGTGCCCCCGCAAAGGGGGGAAGGAAGCAGAGGTTCACATGCGAACTTGTCTCGTCGTTGATGATTCCAGCGTCATCCGAAAGGTTGCGCGCCGGATCCTGGAGGGGCTCGACTTCCAAATCCTCGAAGCCGAGGACGGTGAGAAGGCGCTGGAGGCCTGCAAGCGCGGCCTGCCGGACGCGGTGCTGCTCGACTGGAACATGCCGGTCATGGATGGCTACGAGTTCCTCGGCCATCTCAGGCGCATGCCCGGCGGCGACCAGCCCAAGGTGGTGTTCTGCACCACCGAGAACGACGTCGCGCATATCGCGCGCGCTCTGCACGCCGGCGCCAACGAATACATCATGAAGCCGTTCGACAAGGACATCGTGACGGCGAAATTTCAGGAAGTCGGCCTGATCTGAGCGATCGCCCGGAGGCTGAACGGATCCTTCGGCGCTTGTTTTCAACTGAACCGTTTCAGTCTGAGTTGGTGTGTAATGAGTGTTGCGTTCGCAGGTAATTCGACCACGGGCACGTCGCGCGAAACCGGGCCGCTGCGGGTGATGATCGTCGACGACTCGGTCGTCATCCGCGGTCTGATCTCGCGCTGGATTGGTGCCGAGCACGACATGGAGGTCGCGGCCTCGCTGCGCACCGGGCTCGAGGCGGTCAACCAGCTCGACCGCATCAATCCCGATGTTGCCGTGCTCGACATCGAAATGCCCGAGCTCGATGGCCTCTCGGCGCTGCCGCAACTGCTCGCCAAGAAGCGCGATCTCGTCATCATCATGGCTTCCACCCTGACCCGCCGCAACGCGGAGATCAGCTTCAAGGCGTTGTCGCTCGGCGCAGCCGACTACATTCCCAAGCCGGAATCGACGCGTGAGGCGTCGGCCGCGGACATTTTCCATCACGACCTGATCCAGAAGATCCGCCATCTCGGCGCGCGGCTGCGTCGCAAGTCTGCGGTTGCGAGTCCGCCGCTGGCGCCGGCGAGCCCGGCTCCCGTCGCGCGCAGTCCTGTCGCGCGGCCTGCCGCGCCTGCGCCCGCTCCGGCCTCCTCGTCAGGCTCGGTGTCAACGCGTCCGTTCTCGACCCAGGCGCCCAAGGTGCTGTTGATCGGCTCCTCGACCGGCGGTCCTCAGGCGCTGATGTCGCTCGTCACCGAGCTCGGCGCCGTGATCGATCGCTTCCCGGTGCTGATCACCCAGCACATGCCGCCGACCTTCACCACCATCCTGGCCGAGCATCTGGCGCGCTCGAGCCGCCGGCCGGCGGCCGAGGCGGTCGACGGCGAGCCGGTCAAGCCGGGACGGATCTACCTCGCACCGGGCGGCAAGCACATGCGCGTCACGCGCAGCGGCGCCGATCCTGTGATCGCGCTCGACGACGGCCCCGCCGTCAATTTCTGCAAGCCTGCGGTCGATCCGCTCTTCACCTCCGCCATCGACGTCTGGCACGGCAACATCCTCTCGGTGATCCTGACCGGCATGGGCTCGGACGGCATGCGCGGCGGCAAGGACATCGTCGCGGCCGGCGGCAGCGTGATTGCGCAGGACGAAGCCTCCAGCGTGGTCTGGGGCATGCCCGGCGCGGCGGCCAATGCCGGCATCTGCGCGGCGATCCTGCCGCTCAACCAGATCGGCGCCAAGGTCAACCGCCTGTTCGCTGGAGACCGCTCGTGACGCCCGCAGATTACGACTATCTGCGCAAGTTCCTGAAAGAGCGCTCCGGTCTCGATCTCTCCGCCGACAAGCAATATCTGGTCGAGAGCCGGCTGCTGCCGCTCGCCCGCAAGGCAAGCGTTCCCGGCATCCCCGACCTCGTCCTGAAGATCAGGAACGGCGACGGCCGGCTTGCGACCGACGTGGTCGAAGCGATGACCACCAACGAGACGTTCTTCTACCGCGACAAGATTCCGTTCGATCACCTGCGCGACACCATCCTGCCGGGCCTGATCCAGGCGCGCGCGGCGCGCAAGTCGCTTCGCATCTGGTCGGCGGCCGCCTCGACCGGGCAGGAGCCCTATTCGATCGCGATGTGCGTGAAGGAGATGGGCGCGGCGCTCGCGGGGTGGCGCATCGAGATCGTCGCCACCGATCTGTCGCAGGAGGTGCTGGAGAAATCCAAGGCGGGCCTCTACAGCCAGTTCGAGGTGCAGCGCGGCCTGCCGATCCAGCATCTGGTGAAATACTTCACGCAAACCGGCGAGCTCTGGCAGCTCAACGCCGACATTCGCGCCATGGTGCAGTTCCGCCAGCTCAATCTGCTGCAGGACTTCTCCCATCTCGGCACGTTCGACGTGATCTTCTGCCGCAACGTGCTGATCTATTTCGACCAGGACACCAAGGCGGTGATTTTCGAGCGTCTGGCGAAGGCGATGGAGGCCGACGGCACGTTGCTGCTCGGGGCGGCCGAATCCGTCGTCGGCATCACGGACGCGTTCCGCCCCATCGCCGATCGCCGCGGGCTCTATCAGCTCAACCCCGCGCGCTCCGGCCGTCCGATGGGCGGATTGATGCCGCAGCCGCTGAAGGTCGCCGCGGCGAGATGAGTTCTCTTTGTCATTCCGGGGCCGCGCATAAGCGCGGAGCCCGGAATCCATAACCACAGGCCATCGAAATAGGCAGGCGGTTAGACCAGGGCCATTTCATCCGACTGTGGTTATGGATTCCGGGCTCGCGACTTTGTCGCGCCCCGGAATGACAAAATCACAAAATCGCATGCGGTAAGAACCGCGAGCGGTTGCCCGTGATCGGGCTCTCGTCCTCGCGGATCGATATCCCGCAGGGCTCGTGGTTCACCAGCCAGCTTCCGATCACCGGATAGCAGCCCGAAAAGTTCGGCAGCGGTGACAAGGCCTGACGTACGAAACCTTCGGCGCCGTACGGCCCCGTCTGCTCGTCGAGCGGCATGCCGCCGGAGACCAGCGTGACATTGGCGCCTTCGCGCGACAGCAGCGGCTTGCGCACATAGGACGTGCCGAGCTCGGCGGCGCGCGGATCGTCCTCGAAGAAGGCCGGCAGCAGATTGGGATGGTTCGGAAACATCTCCCAGAGCAGCGGCAAGATGCCCTTGTTGGAGAGCACCGCCTTCCACGGCGGCTCGATCCAGCGCGTTGGCGCATCCTTCAGCTTTGCGCCGAAGGCGTCCTGGAACATCCATTCCCAGGGATAGAGCTTGAAGGCGAGCGCGATGTCGTTCTCGCCGAGATCGACGAAGCCGCCGGCCTCGTCGCGCCAGCCGACCTGCTCGATGTCGAGCAGCGTCGTCGAGAGTCCGGCCTGGCGCGCGGTGTCTTCGAGATAAGCGAGCGTGCCGGCGTCCTCTTCGTTGCCGGTGATCCCTGTGAGATGGACGTGACGGCTCCCAGCGATCTCCTTCCATGCCGCGATCAGCCGCTCGTGGATGGAGTTGAATTGGTCGGCACGCGAGGGGATGACGCGGCGTTCGATCGCCTGTTCGAGCCAGGTCCATTGGAACACCGCGGCCTCGAAGATCGAGGTCGGCGTGTCCGCGTTGTATTCGAGCAGCTTTGCCGGCGACTTGCCGTCGAACCTCAGATCGAGCCGGCCGTAGAGGCTGCGGTCGTCGCGCTTCCAGCTCTCGACGATCAGGCCCCAGAACGCTTCCGGAATCTTCAGCCGTCGCAAGGAACGCTCGTCGCCGATGACGCGGCCGGCGAGTTCCAGGCACATCGCGTCGATCTCGCCGGTCGGCGCCTCGATGCCTCGCTCGATCTCCTCCAGCGTAAAGCCATAATAGGCGCGCTCGTCCCAATAGCGCTCGCCGTCGATGGTGTGGAAGACGAAGCCGCATCGTGCGGCGGTCTCCCGCCAGTCGTCGCGCTCGAGGCAGGTGATGCGCTGCATGGATCAGCCGCCGCCCGAGAAGCCGTGGCCGAACGAGCCGAAGCCGCCGCGGCTCACGCTGCTATGGCTGACATTGGACGACGTTCCCGACGAGGAATGGCTGGAGGAATCGCCGCTGAACAAGCTCGATCGCGACGACCAGCGCGAACTGCTGCCGCCCGACGAACTGCTGCTGCTCGTGCAGGTCGTGGTCGTCTGCCCCGGCACGGCGCCGGGCGTGGGCTCGCAGTTCTGCCGCGGCATCAAGGTATAGGCCGTGGTGCCGACGGCGATCGTGCCCATCACCAGCAGCGCGACGTGGCCGGAGCGCTTCACCGGCGGTCGCGGCGGCTCGGCGACTGGCCGGCGCTTGCCGAACTCCTTCTTGGCGGGTTTGTCGGCCATGTCAGTAGATCATGCTGGCGGCGTTCAGCAGGCCCGCGGCGAGCGAGGACAGGCCGAGCCAGATCGCCGGGGCAAGCTCGCCGTCATCGATGCGCCTCGACAAGTCCGGCACCGGAACCTTGACGAGATAGAACACGATGACCTGCACGATCAGCGCGATCGTCGCCCAGATCAGGCAGTCCAGCACGTTGGCCGAATGCGCGATGGCGCTGACCAGCGGCGCCACGAAGCCGAGCAGGCTGAGCCCAAGCGCGATCGCCGCGGCCGGCTGGTTGTCGCGAATGAGCTGGAATTCGTTATGCGCCGTGATGCGGGTGTAGACGAACAGATAGGCCACGATCACGATCAGCCCGGTGCAGAAATAGACCAGGAAGGCGGGCAGGCCGGCGAGTGATTGCAGGATCATCGTTTCCCCATCGTGCAGCGACCATTCGTCGGCAGGGGAAGGCTAGGGGTTCAAACGTTAAGCTTCCAATGAAGCGTCCCCCCAAAACGAAAACCCCGCCATTTGCGGCGGGGTCCAGGCTGGGAGGAGCGAGCCTGACTGGGCTCGCGACGTAACCCAGGGATCAGGCGGGGATGCGCTCGTCGGCCTCGTGCGGCTCGCGCAGCACGTAGCCGCGGCCCCAGACGGTCTCGATGAAGTTGCGGCCCTCGGAGGCGTTGGCGAGCTTCTTGCGGAGCTTGCAAATGAAGACGTCGATGATCTTCAGTTCGGGCTCGTCCATGCCGCCATAGAGGTGGTTGAGGAACATTTCCTTGGTGAGGGTCGTGCCTTTGCGGAGCGAGAGCAGCTCCAGCATCTGATATTCCTTGCCGGTCAGATGCACGCGCTGACCGCCGACTTCCACCGTCTTGGTGTCGAGGTTGACGACGAGGTCGCCGGTCTGGATGACCGACTGGGCATGGCCCTTGGAGCGGCGCACGATGGCGTGGATGCGGGCCACCAGCTCGTCCTTGTGGAAGGGCTTGGTCATGTAGTCGTCGGCGCCGACGCCGAGACCCTTGACCTTGTCCTCGATGCCGGCGAGGCCGGAGAGGATCAGAATCGGTGTCTTGATCTTGGAGACCCGGAGCTGCTTGAGCACATCGTAGCCGGACATGTCGGGCAGGTTGAGGTCGAGGAGAATAATGTCGTAATCGTATAGTTTACCGAGATCGACGCCTTCTTCCCCCAAATCGGTCGTGTAGACGTTGAAGCTCTCCGACTTCAGCATCAGCTCGATCGACTGCGCGACGGCGCTGTCATCTTCAATCAGCAAAACGCGCATGCCAGTTCCCCATAGTCGCCGCTCCTGGGCGTCAGGTCGGCCGCATTCGCGGCACTCAACAAAACGCCTTTGAACAACTGATTCGGATCCTGACAACAGATGGTTAACAAAGTCTGATTCTGGAACGCAAGTCCCCCCGGTGCAATTTTTGTCGAATCGCCCTAAGGTCTTGCGTACGAAGCAGCTTTCGTTACCCGATTCCGTTCAAGCTCCACTTTAAGAGACGGGCCTAACCGACTCCCGCGACTCAGCCTTCTTCTGAAGGGGAGGCACGCTCAGTCTCAAAGACAGTGACGCAATGATTAATGATGCGGGTAAACACGAAGTTAAGCGCCGTTCAGAAATATGGCGAAACTTAAGGTTTTCACCGTGATGTCCCGGGATCACCGAAGGCGACCATCTCATGAGGACCCTCATATGAAGGTGCGCTGCTGATGAAGGCCCCCCGATGAAGGCGCTGGCCGAACAGATCGGCGACATCGACGGCATCAACATCTATGGCCGCGTGGTCGGCGTTCGCGGTCTGATGGTCGAGGTGGCCGGCCCTATCCACGCGATGTCGGTCGGCGCGCGGCTGGTGATCGAGACCGGCGCCAACCGCACCATTCCGTGCGAGGTGATCGGCTTCTCCGGCAACAATGCCGTGGTGATGCCGTTCGCCGGCCTCGAGGGCGTGCGCCGCGGCTGCAAGGCGGTCATCGCCAATGCCGCCAACCAGGTGAGGCCGTCCGCGGCCTGGCTGGGACGCGTCGTCAATGCGCTGGGCGAGCCGATCGACGGCAAGGGGCCGCTGCCGCAGGGCTCTTCGCCGATGCCGTTCCGCAATACGCCGCCGCCCGCCCATTCGCGCAAGCGCGTCGGCAGCCCGCTCGACCTCGGCGTGCGCGCCATGAACACCTTCCTCACCTGCTGCCGCGGTCAGCGCATGGGCATCTTCGCAGGCTCCGGCGTCGGCAAGTCGGTGCTGCTGTCGATGCTGGCGCGCAACGTCGATGCCGATGTCAGTGTCATCGGGCTGATCGGCGAACGCGGCCGCGAGGTGCAGGAATTCCTGCAGGACGATCTCGGCGAGGAGGGCCTTGCGCGCTCAGTCGTGGTGGTCGCGACCTCCGACGAGCCGGCCCTGATGCGCCGCCAGGCGGCCTACCTCACGCTCGCGGTCGCCGAATATTTTCGCGACGAGGACAAGGACGTGCTCTGCCTGATGGACTCGGTGACGCGCTTTGCGATGGCCCAGCGCGAGATCGGCCTGTCTGCCGGCGAGCCGCCGACGGCCAAGGGTTACACGCCGACCGTCTTCACCGAGTTGCCGAAGCTGCTGGAGCGTGCCGGGCCGGGATTGGGCGAGGGCGCCATCACCGCGATCTTCACGGTGCTGGTCGACGGCGACGACCATAACGAGCCGATCGCCGATGCCGTCCGCGGCATCCTCGACGGCCACATCGTGATGCAGCGCTCGATCGCCGAGCGCGGCCGCTATCCCGCGATCAACATTCTCAAATCCGTCTCGCGCACGATGCCGAAATCGGCCGATCCGCAGTTCTGGCCGGTGATCCAGCGGGCGCGCCAGGTGATGGCGACCTATGCCGACATGGAGGAATTGATCCGTCTCGGCGCCTACCGCGCCGGCTCCAGTCCCGAGGTCGACGAGGCCATCCGCCTCAACGAGCCGCTGGAAGCCTTCCTGCGCCAGCGCAAGGACGAAAAGGCATCGCTCGCGGAGGGCTATCGCCAATTGGCGCAAATCCTCGGCAATTTGGAAACGGAACGCTAACTTTGTCCGGTCATCATCCGATCCCACAGAGTAGCAGAGCCGGTCTGGGCCCCCTTCGGGCCCGTGGGGTGACCGGTATCGTCCCACGTGCAGCGGGGGGACTTCTGGGGAGTACGAGTCGATGAAGTCACGAGATACCCTCATCCGCCTGAAGAAGTTTCAGGTCGACGAGAAGCGCCGCCGGGTCACCCAGATCGAGACCATGATCGCCGACTTCCAGCGCATGTCGGTCGATCTCGAACGCGAGATCCAGACCGAGCAGGAGCGCGCCGGGATCAACGATCCCTCGCACTTCGCCTACCCGACCTACGCCAAAGCCGCGATCCAGCGCCGCGAGAACCTGACCCGTTCGGCCGACGAGCTCAAGGGCCAGCTCGAGGAAGCCAAGGCCGCACTGGCCGAGGCCTTCGAGGAACTGAAAAAGGTCGAGCTGCTCGACGAGCGCGACCAGGCCCGCGAGCGTGCCGAGGAGAACGCCCGCGAGCAGGCTGACCTCGACAGCATCGGCCTGATGCGTGCCCGTATCGGCGCCGTCGCCTGAGCCGCTAGCACCAGATCATCTAGGAATTCCAGAACCCGGACCCGCAAGGTCCGGGTTTTCGCATGTGCTGTCCACAGTGTGGCGCCGCGCCCCTTGGTGGTCGGCTTGGCTGCGCGCTATGGTGGTGCGGTGCCGGGGTCTGCGCCGAACGCGACGGCCGCGTGTTGGGGGGCTGAATGCTGACGCCAGCGGAGCTGGTCGGGTTGATTGAGGCGGTGGCGAAGGGCGATCAGGCCGCGTTCGAGCGCCTCTACGCCGCCACGCGCGCGAAACTCTACGGCGTCGTGCTCCGTATCTTGCGCAGGCAGGATCTCGCGGAGGAGGTCATTCAGGAGACTTACGTCAAGATCTGGAACAGCGCCGGCCAGTTCAATCCGGCCCTGTCCTCGCCGATCACGTGGATGGCCTCGATCGCCCGCAACCGCGCCATCGACATCGTCCGCAAGAAGTCGGAAGCCTCCATCGAGGAAGAGCCTCAGGCGATGGAAGTCGCGGCCGAAAGTCCCGATCCGCTGGCCCGCCGCGAGATGACCGAGGAGCTGAAGCGGCTCCTGGAATGCATCGGCCGGCTCGAGCCGGACCGTCAGAGGCTCGTGCTGCTCGCCTATTACAACGGCTGGAGCCGCGAGCAATTGGCGGAGAAGTTTTCAGCGCCGGTCAACACGGTGAAGACGTGGCTGCGGCGCAGCATGCTGGATATCCGGGAGTGCCTCGGACTGTGATCGCTTGGATGATGAGGGTGGTTCTGGACTGCAATTGATGGCCTACACGGAGGACCATATCGCGCTCGCCGCGGAATATGCGCTCGGGACGCTCGGCGCCGACGAGCGCGCGCAGGTCGAGACCATGATGGCGGTGGACCCGGCGTTCGCCGAGATCGTGCAGGCCTGGGCCTATCGGCTCGGCGTGCTCAACCAGATGGTCGGCTCGGTCGAGCCGCGTCCGATCGTGTGGGAGAACATCAGGGCGGAGATCGCGCGCACGACCGCCGCGCAGGAGCCGCCTGCGCCTGCCGAAGCTTCGCCGCCACCACAGCCGCCTTTGCCCGAGACGCCCTCGCTGGCAGCTGCGGAATCTCCGCCCGAGAGCTCGCAGTCGGCTGAGGTGCAGCAGCCCGAAGCCGCGGCGCCTGAGGCGCCGCGTCCCGAGTTTGATGCTGTTCCGGAGATCGCGCCGCAATTCATCCCGCAAGTCCATGCGCCGGATGCCAACGTCGTCCGTGCGCCCCAAGCGCCGGTGGTCGACGACAGCAATGTGATTCGTCTCGAGAGCCGGGTGAAGCGCTGGCGCACCATCGCTTCCGCCATTGGCGCGCTCGCGGCCGCGCTGCTCGTAACGCTGTCGCTGCAGATCTTGCTGCCCGACGCGCTGCCGGGCGCTTTGCGTCCCCCGCCGCGCATCCAGACGGTCGAGGTGAAGACGCCGGCCGCGCCGCTCGCCGCCTCCGCGCAATATGTCGCGCTGCTGCAGGGCCAGGGCGGTGGCCCCGCCTTCATCCTCACCATCGACGGCGCGACGCGGAATTTCACGGTGCGGAAGGTCGGCGCGACGCCGGAGCCCGGCAAGAGCTTCGAGCTCTGGCTGATCTCGGACAAGCTGCCGCGCCCGCGCTCGCTCGGCGTGATCGGCGCCGGCGATTTCACCGCGCGTCCACTGCTCGCCTCCTACGATGCCGAGGTCGTCAATAGCGCGACCTTCGCCGTCACCATCGAGCAGGCGGGCGGCTCGCCGAACGGCCAGCCGACCTCCGCCCCGGTCTTTTCCGGCAAGCTGATCGAGACCGTGCCGCCGGCCCAACCGCAGGCGCCCGCGCAAAAATAGGTGCCACGGCGACTGTCGCCACGGTCCATCCCGCTGTCGCAGCCCGACAAGTGCCCCCGAATCCGCCCTCGATTTGAACCTCGCCTCGGTCCACGGCGTCAAATTCCCGGAATTTGAACGCGATTGATGCCGGAAAGGGCGAGAAAATCAGATGGATGCAGCGAGAACGCCGGGCATCTTCCTTCACCAATATGCAGGCCTGCCGCACGGTCCGGCCTTCGAGCATTGGCGCGAGCGGGCCGTCGGTCGCTGCGGCCTCGATATCGGGCCGAGCCGTGGCGACAGCATCGATTGCCGGCTGCAGATCAGCGTCGTCGACAACATCACCCTTGCCATTCCGGAAGGTGCCTCGGCGCAATATTCCCGCACACAGAGCCACCTTGCCGACGGCAGCGACGATCTCGTGCTGATATCGGCCCATGCGGGGCTCGTCCGCGTCGGGCAGAACGGCCACACCGTCGAGCTCGCGCCCGCCCAGATGGTGCTGGTCGACATGAGCGTGACCGGCACCGTCGGCCACACCGAGGCAGACCGCTTCACCACCGTTCGCATGCCGCGCCGCGCGCTGCTCGACATCAATCCGCGCGCCGAGGACAAGCTCTCGCAGGTGCTCGTCGACGGCGCAGTCGCCGAGACCATCTTCCGCTACCACGCGCTCGCCGCCAATCACGCGCCGCATCTCGATGCGGTCGGCCAGCGCCTGACCGCGCAGCACATGGTCGATCTCGTCGGTCTCCTGCTCGGCACCGATGCCGAGCACGCAAGCCGCGCCCGCGGCCGCGGGCAGGCGGCGGCGCGCCTCGATCTCATGCGCGCCGACGTGATGGCCGCACTCGGCCGCAACGATCTCTGCCTCGCCGAAGTTGCGACGCGCTCGGGCTTGAGCCCGCGCCAGGCCCAGCGCCTGTTCGAGCAGGCCGGCACGACCTTCACCGAATTCGTGCTGGAGCAACGCCTGCTCCATGCGCGCAAGCTGCTCGGCGATCCCCGCGCCAGGATGCGCAAGATCAGTGACATCGCGCATTCCTCCGGCTTCTCCGATCTGTCCTATTTCAACCGCGCCTTCCGCAAGCGTTTTGGCGCGACGCCGTCGGAATTGCGCGAGGCATAAATCGCGATTTTGTGCAGCGGCGCGGACGCCGCCGCATTTGGTCGCCGCCTGTTGTTGCGCTAGTCTGTCTCCGCGGGCAGGCCGCAGGTTTCCTCGGGAAAGTGCAGTAGGCGGAGATGGCGCGTATCGTCGTGCTCGGCGCCGGGTTTGCGGGGTTGTGGGCGGCCATCGGCGCCGCGCGCAAGCGCGAGGAGATCGGCGCGAGCGATCGCGACATCGAAATCCGTCTCGTCGACCGCAATCCCTATCACAATATCCGCGTGCGCAATTACGAGGCCGATCTCGCCGAGGTCGCGCTTCCGCTTCCGCAATTGCTCGATCCGATCGGCGTCAGCCACGGCCTTGGCGAGGTCGAGGCCGTCGATCCGGCCCGGCGCGAAATCTCGCTCGTCACCAGCGCCGGCGCGGAGACGCTGCACTACGACCGCCTGGTGCTGGCGCTCGGCAGCGCGGTGATGCGCCCCGATATTCCCGGCCTGGCCGCACACGCCTTCGACGTCGACACCTATGCCGCGGCGCTCCGCCTTGAAGATCATCTAGTTTCGCTCGGACGCAGCGCGCCGTCTCCGGGCCATTCAACGGTGGTCGTGGTCGGCGCCGGCTTCACCGGCATCGAAGTCGCAGCTGAGATGCCGGACCGGTTGGCGCGCGCAGGGATCACCGGCAGCCGCCGCATCATCCTGGTCGATCCCAATCCGAGCGTCGGCGCCAGCATCGGCGCGAACGCGCGCCCGGTGATCGAGACGGCCCTGGCTTCGCTCGACATCGAGACGCGGCTCGGCGTGCGTGTCGCCGCGATCGAGGCCGCGGGCATGCGCCTGAGTTCGGGCGAATTCATTCCGGCACGGACGGTGATCTGGTGCGCGGGCATGCGGGCAAGCCCTTTGGCGGCGACCTTTCCGGGCGGGCGCGATTCGCTCGGGCGCCTGCTCGTCGATCCCTTCATGCGTGTGGCCGATGTCGGCGGCGTGTTCGCGGCCGGCGATGTTGCGTCGAGCGTGATCGACGGGCTGCATCCGACCGTGATGTCCTGCCAGTTCGCCCGTCCCATGGGCCGCTTCGCCGGCCACAACGTGGTCGCCGATCTCGTCGGCCTGCCCATGCTGCCGCTGCGGATCGACTGGTACGTGACCGTGCTCGACCTCGGCGGCTGGGGCGCGCTCTATACCGAAGGATGGAATCGCGAGGTCCGTGCCACCGGCGCGGCCGCGAAGTCGACCAAACAGACCATCAACCGCAAGCGCATCTATCCGCCGCTCTCGGGACGCAAGGACGAGCTGTTCGCTGCCGCCGCCCCGACCGTGCAGGCGCCGCCGCCGACGTATGGGGGAAGGTAGTTGGCAGGCAGGGCCGTGCCGCTTGCTCCGTCATTGCGAGCGCAGCGAAGCAATCCAGAGTCTTTCCGCGGAGGCAGTCTGGATTGCTTCGCTGCGCTCGCAATGACGAGATACCAGAAATGGGAAAGCGCCCGTGGGGGGCGGGCGCTTTCTGTAGTCGACTTGGGGTTGGGGTCGTCTACATATCCACGTGGCGACTTTGGGGGGCTGGTAAAGAGCCGCGTGAATTCACAAAACTCGTCAGATCTCCTTAGCGAACGAGGGACGCGTTCGAACTGGTGACAACGACCGGCTTGCCGGCCTTGATGACGCGGGCGGTCTGGGTCAGGCCTTCATCCGAACCCGAGCGTGCCGTAATGCCGAGGCCAGCCACCGCGATCCCTGCGACGAGGGCGACGACCACGATTTTCAAATGGGTCGCGCGATCTGCGCTGTAGATCGAGTGGTTCATGGAAGCCTCCTGCCGCCATCTACCCGAAGTAGTCGCCGGCCATTTGAGGCAGGTTCATGCTTCCGGTGCCCATCAACCTAGTATCGGGGGGATTCGTTCCCAAGGGGCCATCACAAGGGCGTGATATGACGTGATAGATCGCGATCAAAGGCGGCCCTTGATCGTTCTTTTACATAATTATTTCAAAGATGTAATGAGCCTAGTGCCGGGTTTTTGAGGCCTTGGTCGACAAGGCGCCAGGAACTCAAAAACCATTTGCCTGTGGCTGAAAAACACACGGCTTCTTAAGGCAAATCAGATGCTTCCGACGGTTTTCAGCCTCGCCCTGGGGTGGATTTCGGCCTGCGACAGCACGGTGGTCTGGGCCCGGAACCGTTCCACCAGGGAGCGCACGAAGGGCCGAATGGAAGCGGAGGTGACCAGCACCGGCGCCTCGCCTTCGCGGGCGGCGCGCTCGAAGGCCTCGCGCACGGCAGTCATGAATTCCGAGAGTTTCGAGGGCTGCATGGCAAGGCTCCGCTCCTCGCCCTGGCCGATGATGGATTCGGCAAAAGCCTGCTCCCATTTCGCCGACAGTGCGATCAGCGGCAGATAGCCGGCGTAGGAGGTGTTCTGCGCGCAAATCTGCCGCGCTAGGCGGGCGCGGACGTGCTCGACCATGGTCGCGGGGTTGCGCGAGAAGGCGAGCGAATCCGCAATGCCTTCGAGGATGGTGGAGAGGTCGCGGATCGAGATGCGCTCGGCGAGCAGCAGCTGCAGCACGCGCTGGATGCCGGAGACCGTGACCTGGCCCGGGACGATGTCCTTGACCAGCTCGCTCTGCTCCTTCGGCAGCTCCTTGAGCAGCTTCTGCACCTCGCCGTAGGACAACAGGTCCGACATGTTGGCCTTGAGCAGCTCGGTGAGATGGGTCGAGAGCACGGTCGCGGCGTCGACGACGGTGTAGCCCTTGAGCGAGGCCTCTTCCTTGAGGCTGGCATCGACCCAGGTTGCGGGCAGGCCGAAGGTCGGCTCGGTGGTGTGGATGCCGGGCACCTGCACCTGGCTGCCGCCGGGATCCATGACCATGAACTGGTTCGGCCAGATCTTGCCGGTGCCGGCGTCGACCTCCTTGATCTTGATGATGTAGGTGTTGGCCTCGAGCTGGACGTTGTCGAGGATGCGCACCGCCGGCATCACGAAGCCCATCTCGATCGCGAGCGAGCGGCGCAGCGCCTTGATCTGCTCGGTGAGGCGGTCGGTGCCGTCGGGGCCGTTGACCAGCGGCAGCAGGGCGTAGCCGAGCTCGATCTTGAGGTCGTCGATCTTGAGCGCGGCCGAGATCGGCTCTTCCGTCGCGGCAGCGCCCGGCGCACCCGGCGTTCCCGGAGCGGGCGCGGCGTGAACGGCGGCTTCGGCCTTGGCCGCCACGCGGTTGCGGTTGCGGGCGTTCCAGGCCAGCGCGCCGGCGCCGGCGCCGAGCGCGAGGAAGGGCAGGGTCGGAATGCCCGGCAGCGCCGCCAGCACCAGCATCACCGCCGAGGACATCGCCAGCGCCTGCGGATAGCCGGAGAACTGCTTCATGAGCGCCTTGTCGGCGGCGCCGGAGACGCCGGCCTTGGAGACGAGCAGGCCGGCCGCGGTCGAGACGATCAGCGCCGGTACCTGAGTAACAAGGCCGTCACCGACGGTCAGCAGCGTGTAGGTGCGCCCCGCGTCGGCGAAGGACATGCCCTGCTGCGCGACGCCGATGATGATGCCGCCGACGACGTTGATGAACACGACCAGGAGGCCGGCGATGGCGTCGCCCCGGACGAACTTGGAGGCGCCGTCCATGGCGCCGAAGAAGCCGCTCTCGTCCTCGAGCTCCTTGCGCCGCTCCTTGGCGACCTTCTCGTCGATCAGGCCGGCGCCGAGGTCGGCGTCGATCGCCATCTGCTTGCCGGGCATGGCGTCGAGGTGGAAGCGGGCGGCGACTTCGGCGATGCGGCCCGAGCCCTTGGTGATGACGACGAAATTGACGACGATCAGGATGGCGAAGACGATGATGCCGATGACGAAATTGCCGCCCATCACGAAGTTGCCGAAGGCCTCGATGACGTGACCGGCGGCGGCCGTGCCCTCGTGCCCGTGCGACAGGATCAGCCGGGTCGAGGCCATGTTGAGCGAGAGCCGCAGCATGGTCGAGATCAGGAGGACGGTCGGGAAGGCCGAGAATTCCAGCGGCGCCTGGATGAACAGCGACGTCATCAGGATCAGGATCGAGAGCGTGATCGAGATCGCCAGGAACACGTCCAGCACGATCGCGGGCAGCGGCAGGATCAGCACCACCAGGATGGTGAGAACGCCGAGCGCCAGCGCGATGTCGCCGCGCTTGAGGACGGTGACGATGTCGTTGAGGGAAGGGATCGAGGGCCTTGCGCTGCCTACGCCCTGTCCTGCGGTGACGTCGACCATGGTAGCTGCCTCCCCGCGCGACTGCCGTCCGCGCGCCCCAAACGTCTGCGCGGCAGCCGACGGGCCGCCGTTCCGAAAGTGAGGCACCGCACTGGCGTCCACGGGAGCTCCCGTTCTAAACGCGGCCGACGACACTCGACTTCACCCGGCAATTCTTGCCGGGTGTATGGTTAGCAAAGGGTTAACGGAGGGGTGGGAGGAGCTCAGACCGGGATGTTTCGGGGGCGGGTTGTCATTCCGGGGCGATGCGGAGCATCGAGCCCGGAATCCATCGGGCCGCAGGTATGGTGGTGAAATGGATTCCGGGCTCGCGCCAAGAGGGCGCCCCGGAATGACGGGCAGGCGAGGCTGCCCTACTTCGCCTTCTGCATCTTGGTCACCGTGTAGCCCGACGACCCTTCCTCGGCCTCGAAGGTGATCTTGTCGCCGACCTTCACCTGCTTGAGCATGGCGGGATCCTTGACCCGATAGACCATGGTCATGGGGTCCTCCATGCCGAGGCTCTTCGCCGGTCCGTGCTTGAGCGTGATCTTGCCGGCGCCTTCGTCGATCTTCTTCACCTCGCCGCTGATCGCCGCGCCTTCGGCGGCGAGGGTTGCAGTCGCAAGGCCGACGGTCAGCGCCAGCGCCGAAGCGATACGGATAATGCGGTTCATGTGGATCTCCTTTCGCGTTACTTCACGGTGACCTGGCCGACCATGCCGTACTCGCGATGGTCGGGAATGAGGCACGAATATTCGAAGGTGCCGCGTTTGCTGAACTTCCAGAGGATCTCGGTCGTCTTCTTTGGGGCAAGCCGCGCCGCATTCGGCTCGTCGTGCTCCATGTGCGGATGCTTCTTCATCTGATCCGCATGCGCGAGGTTCTCCTTGGTCGTGGCCAGCAGGAATTCGTGGTCCTCCTTGCCGACATTGCGCAGCACGAAGCGGATCTGCTCGCCGCGCTTGACCTCGATTTTCGCGGGCGTGTAGTCCATCTCGTTCATCAGGATTTCGATAGTGCGCGCGGGCTTCCTGGGATCGCCGGGCTCGCCGGCCGAATAGTTTCCGTGCCCGTGCTTGTCGTGAGCGAAGGCCGGCGCGGCCGAAAGTGCAGCCAGCGCGAGGGCGAGCTTGAGCGTGATCTTCATCGTAGTCTCCGGTTGGTGGTTCATCGAAACGCTCACATCTTGTGCTTCATCGGCGGACTGCCGGATTTCTGCCGCGCCGGCTCGGGGGCGGGTGCGGCGACTTCGTAGGCGACGGTGCCTGGCGGGAATTTGTACGGACCGGGATCGCGGTAATCGTCGCGTGCGAGGTCTTCGCGGATCTTCATCACGGTGAACATGCCGCCCATTTCGATCGGCCCGAACTGGCCGGTGCCCGTCATCATCGGCAGCGTGTTGTCGGGCGCGGGCATCTCCATGTTGCCCATCGCCATGCCGGTCGAGCCCATGGCCATGCCGTCCGGCGCCAGCTTGCCGACGGCCTTGGCGAGATCCTTGCGCGACACGCCGATCAGGTTGCGCACGTCGTGTCCCATCGAATTCATGGTGTGGTGCGACTTGTGGCAATGGAACGCCCAGTCGCCGGGATTGTCGGCGAGCACGTCAAACACCCTGATGGCGCCGACCGGAACGTCGGTGGTCGTCTCCGGGATCTGCGCGCTTTCCTGAATCCAGCCGCCATCGGTGCAGGTCACCGCGAAGCTGTGGCCATGCAAATGAATCGGATGGTTGGTCATGCTGAGATTGCCGATGCGCACGCGCACCTTGTCGCCGAGCCTGACCGGCAGCGGATCGATTCCGGGAAAGACCCGCGCGTTCCAGGTCCACATGTTGAAGTCCGTCATCTCGTTGACGTGCGGCAGATAGGTGCCGGGGTCGACGCGATAGGTGCTCATCACGAACACGAAGTCGCGGTCGACGGCGCGGAAACTCGGGTCGCGCGGGTGCACGATGAACATGCCCATCATGCCCATCGCCATCTGCACCATCTCGTCGGAATGCGGGTGGTACATGAAGGTTCCGCTCTTCTTCATCTCGAATTCGTAGACGAAGGTCTTGCCCGGTTCGATGTGCGGCTGGTTCAATCCGCCGACGCCGTCCATGCCGCTCGGGATGATCATGCCGTGCCAGTGCACCGTGGTGTATTCGGGTAAGCGGTTGGTGACGAAGATGCGCACCTTGTCGCCCTCGACGGCCTCGATGGTCGGGCCCGGCGATTGCCCGTTGTAGCCCCACAAATTCACCTTCATTCCTTCCGCGAACTCGCGCACCACCGGCTCGGCGACGAGATGGAATTCCTTCCAGTCGCCGTTCATGCGGAACGGCAGCGACCAGCCGTTCAGCGTGACCACGGGTCGATAATCCGGGCCGCTGCTCGGATGCAGCGGCGGCTGCATCACCACCTTGTCCATGGTGGGTGCTTCCGGAATCGACGCGGCCTGGACGCGGCCTTGAATAGCGGATGCGCCGACAAGCGCGGCGGTGCCTAAAAATCCTCGGCGGGAAAACATCTTGGCCTCCGTCTCAGTGGCCGCCGCCTTCGGCAGGAGCTGCCGCGGCAACGGTGGTTGGATTGTCGCCAACGGCGGCGGGCAGACCGCCGCCGTTGACAGCGGTCTGCAGATCGGCCTGGGCGAGGAAGAATCTCTGCCTGGCGTCGATCGCGCCGCGCAGCGCCGCGAGGCGCTGCCGCGCTTCGGTGAGCAGCGCGAAGATGTCGACCTGCATGCTGGAGAAGCGCAGCTGCATCTCCTCGGTGATGATCTTGCGCAACGGGATGATCTCGCGCTGGTAATGGCCGGCGATGTCGTAGGTGGAGCGGTAGACGCGATAGGCGTCGCGCGCCTCGGACCGCACATTGACGGCCCGCTCGGTCAGGCGGTTGAAGGCGAGGTTGTAGGTCTCGGCGGCTTGGCGCACGCGCACCTCGCCGCCGTCGAAAATCGGAATCTGGAACTGCAGGTCGAAGCCGCGCTCGCGGAACGGCGGCCCTTCCGGATCCTGGGTGCGACGGGAGATGCCGGCGAGATCGAGCAGCGTCACGAAGCGCGTCGCCTCGGTGAGGTTCAGCGCCTTCGCCAGCGCGGCCAGCTCCAGCCGCGCGATCTGCAGGTCGATCCGATGCGCCACCGCGTCGGCTTCGATCGTGGGGAGCGCCAGCGGCCGGCGCGGCAGCGGCGGCAGTTGATCGGGCAGGCGGAAGTCGAGACCGTCGTCCCAGAGCCCCATCAGGCGCGCCAGCCTTTCGCGCGCGCTTCCCGCCATCTGCCGCGCGGTGGCGAGGTCTGCGGTGGTCTCGGCATAGAACACCTGCTCGCGCGCTTGGTCGAGCTTGTTGAGCGAGCCGGTCTCGCCGAGCTTGAGCGCGAGCTGTGCGGTCGATTCCGCCGTCGCCTTTGCGTCGGTCAGCAGCCCCACCATCTCGTTGGCGGCAACCGCACGGACATAGGCGCGGCGAACGTCCGAGGCGAGCCGCAGCGTCGCCAGCGCGGCGCGCAGCTGCGCACCGCGGAAGCGTTCGCGGGCGATCTCGGAACGGAACGGCAGGGTGGCGAGCGCGAGGATATCGCCGACCACCTGACGCTCGATCTCGCTGGCGCCATTGCCCGTGATGCGAGAGACCGCGAACACCGGATTGGCCGGCAGGCTCTGCTCGACCAGCTCGGTCTCCGCCAGCGCCAGCTCGTTGTAGGCGGCCTGCAGTCCCTTGTTGTTGAGCAGCGCGATCTGCACGGCGGCGTCGACGCTGAGCGTGCGCGAGAGCAGCTGGCGGACACGGGCGTCGACCGCGGCGGCGCCTTCGGCCGAGCGCACGAAGGCGACGTCCTTGTTGATGGTCCGGCTCGTCAGATCCGAGACGTCGGTCATGCCGCCGTCGGGCGAGAACGCGGCGCAGCCGGACATGCTGAGCGCGGCGATGACGAGCAGGCCTCGCGCAAGGTGGGGTGTCATGGCGCGCTCCTACCGCTCTTGCTTCGGCTGCGGCGTCACCGCCTCGTTGCGGCCACGCCATGGTGCCGGCGTCGCAGGCCGCAGGCTGGTATAGGGCGCGATGGTCGAGCGATAGCCGATTGGGGCCACCTTCGCCGCGGGATCGGCGGGATCCGCGCTGGCCATGTGCGTTGTTGCCGGCATGCAGCCGGACAGGGCACCCAAGGCCAGCAGCAGCCAAATGAAACGTGAGTGTCGATCACCCACCGCAGATGCGGCAGATTTCGCCCCGGAAAGCGCAACCATGTCTTAATTCCTGATCTGGAGACCACAGGTTCGCGCGCGCAAAGCGCGCATCGAAACCGACGCCGTCATGTCAGATCAGGCGATGGGGGGACGGTAGTGCTGGGGCGGCGCCGCGCTGTGCAGGCTGGGCACGATCTCGGGCGCACAGGTCGACATCGGCCGGAGCGGCGTGGCGAGGCTGGGCAGATCGGCCGGCAGCGCGCTGACGCACATCATCGCACAGCAGGGGCCCACAGTTCGCTTGCCGTCGTGATGATTCGGAGCAGGTGCGTCCTTCGCAGCGGTCTGCGAAGGCGTTCCCGCGTGCTCGTGCGGAACATCGCCAGGGTTCGCAGCCATATCATGGCTCGCAGCCATATGGTGATGCGCCGGAACGAGGTCAGCCAGGGCATCGTCGCCGAGGCAGGGCGCAGCACTGCCCCAGGCGAGGCTTGCGGCCGGCGCGAGCACGCAGAACAGATAGGCGAGGGCGATGATCCGCCCCACCCTGATCCGCATCGATCGCGTCAATCGCATCAACATTCCGCCGATAGGCTCCTCGCGCGGCAATGTTGCACACGCTTGTTGCAAACTAATGGCAAAAGACGCATTCGCCAAGAGCTTATTACCGCAGCGCACCGCGCATGCCCAATATCGCAGCAAGATGGTTGACCATGCGGCGGTCCGCGAACATGGTCCTGCCCGTGCACGCGCCAAATCATCCAGGGCAAACACCTGACGCCTTCACCCCTGACTCCCGTCAGGCCTGGGTGCGGCTCGTCATTGCCCTCGTGATCGGCTCGATCGGCGCCGTCGGCATGTGGGCAGTCGTGGTCGTGATTCCGATCGTGCAGGCCGAGTTCGCTGCCACGCGCGGCGCGGTGTCGCTGGCTTTCACCCTCATGATGTTCGGCTTCGGGCTCGGCGGCGTGATCGCCGGCAAGATCACCGACCGGTTCGGCATCGTTCCGGCGATGGCGATCAGCATCGCCTTTCTCGGCGTCGCCAATGTGCTCGCGGGCCTGTCCGGCCAGCTGTGGCAGTTCGTGGCGGCTTATTTCTTCATCGGGCTCGGCACCTCCGCGACCTTCGCGCCGCTGATGGCCGAAGCTTCGCACTGGTTCGAGCGCTATCGCGGTCTTGCCGTGACCATCGTCGCCAGCGGCAATTATGTCGCCGGCGCGATGTGGCCGCCGATCGTGAGCTGGGGCACGCAGGAGATCGGGTGGCGCTACACCCATATCGGCATCGGCATCGTCTGCGCCGGCCTGATGACGGTGCTGGTGCTGATCCTGCGCGCGCAGATGGGGCGCGACACGGTCCACGATCATGCCAACGCGCCGCCGCCGCGGGTCGATCTCAGGCTGTCGACGAATACGCTGACCGTGCTGCTCTCGATCGCCAGCATCTCCTGCTGCGTGGCGATGGCGATGCCGCAGGTGCACATCGTCGCCTATTGCGGCGATCTCGGTTATGGCGTCGCGCGCGGCGCCGAGATGCTGTCCTTGATGATGGGCTGCGGCATCGTCAGCCGGATCGGCTCGGGCTACCTCGCCGACAAGATCGGCGGCATCTACACGCTGCTGGTGGGATCGTTGGCGCAGGGCTTTGCGCTGGTGTTCTATCTGTTTTTCGACAGCCTGACCTCGCTTTATCTGATCTCCGCGATGTTCGGCCTGTTCCAGGGCGGCATCGTGCCGAGCTACGCCATCATCGTGCGCGAGGCGATGCCGGCGAGCGAGGCCGCGACCCGCGTCGGTATCGTGATCTTTGCGTCCGTGTTCGGCATGTCCTTCGGCGGCTGGGTGTCCGGCGTCATCTTCGATGCCACCGGCTCGTACGCGGCGGCATTTGCCAACGGCGTGGCATGGAACGCGCTGAACATCGGCATCGTCGTGCTGCTCTTGATCCGCGCGCGGACGGGCTCGGTCAAGACCGGCCCGGGCTTTGCCACCTAAACGGCCTGTCCCGCCTTCAGCAGCGAGCAGCCGGTGATCTTGTAGCTGCCGTCGCCCTGCTGCTCGAGCGTGTAGAGCGCCTCCCAGGCCTCGCCATTGGCATCGACGATATGAACGCGCTGGGCGATCCAGCCGCCATCGCTCTTGCTCTCGCCAAATTCGAAACTCTTGTGGCGATAGACCGGCGCGTAGCCGTTCTGCACCATGGACATGAAGATGTCGGGTGCGGGAAAGATCTCCTTGATCGCCGGCGCCGCATAGGAATAGGCCGCCGTCGCATCGTCGCGAACGAAGGCCTGCTCCTGGGCGCGGATGACGCTCTGGGCCGCCGCGACATCGCCGGCAAACGCCGAAACGTGATGACAGGCAACAATGAGAGCGACCAGCAAGGCTGCGATGCGCATGACAGGCTCCGCGTTGAGTATCCCGGCGGAGGCGATGCTAGCACATCTGCGGCGCCAGGGCGTGCACTCAGAAATCACGCGCTGGGTTTGAACGCTCCAGATGCCGACTCATCCGGGACAGCGGCGCAACAGCAGGCAGCTGCGACATGTTCTCCTAAGGCAGGAACGGCTCCGCGATGGCCGAGTTAAGCCGGCAAAACCACCTTACCAAGGAGCAAAGTCATGGCCCGTGCAACAGCACATCCGGATCATCACTGCATCTCAAGCGAGGACATTGAGGGAACCGAGGTTTATGGAGCAGATGGGACGAATATCGGCGAGATTGATCACCTCATCATCGACAAGGTGTCAGGCCGCGTGGCTTATGCGGTCATGAGCTTTGGTGGATTTGTGGGCTTGGGTCACAGCCACTACCCGATTCCCTGGGGCGCTCTGAAATATGACACGTCGCTTGACGGTTTCCGAACCAATATCACCGAGCAACAACTGAGGGATGCGCCTGAGTTCAGCGATGACTCCTGGGAAGATCGAGACTGGGAAACGCGAACTCACCGGTATTATGGAACGCCAACCTACTGGGAAGGGCGAGGTGGCCTATAACGCCAGCGGCGCGTCAGGACAGCTGAACTGACGGCGGCACAAACATCAGAGGTCGTGCAAGTCGCCGATCGGCCAGAAGCTGATTCCTGCGTCGCGTTGAAATGGCGCTACCCTGTTTAGTGCCGATGGCGAGATCATACTGCGCCATAGTTGGCGTTTTGATCGACGGGATGTTCGAAAGCACGGGCCGAGAGCTACGGTATCAGCTCTCTCAAAATGTGATCGCGGTGCGCGAGGTGCCGCGCCAGTGTCAGCCGAAATGTTTCGCCGATAGCGCGAGCCAAGCTCGTGTCGTGCCCCGAAAGCTCAAGGTCCGCAATTCGAACCTCCTGCTCGGAAAGGTGTCGGTCGGCCAGTGAAATGTGCTCTTCGGCTTCCGCCAGATGGCGAAGCGCCATGGCGCGATCCATTTGTCGCTCCCATGCATAGATGCAGGCGGGAGCACGATTGGTCTCTCAGCCACCGACGCCTACGGCACGGCCTTGGCCGGTGATGACAGGCAAGTTATCTCAGCAAACTCGGCGCAGCAATCCTTTGAAGTTGCTCTAATCAGAGCGGTTACGGATCTGCGACAGGTCGGTTCGCGCTCCAGCAAGTCCTGCTGCACGGCCATGGCTCGCCATTGCCGGGCGGCTTCGCGCAGGCTATGGGCCACCACGTTGTCGCGCGTTAGATCAGCAAGCTTTTCGCGTCCATCGGCTCGCTCTAGCATCTGGTCTGGCCAGCATTGTCTAATCCGGTTTTCCGATGAGGCCGATATGCCTGCCACGGCCCGGAAGTGCATTCAGGTGTGTTAATGAAGCCTTTACGTTCTTGGAAACGGCTCGCGGCTTGAACGCTGCGCCACCCTGGTCAACTTTGTTTCGTCCTCATTCGGAAACGGCTCTTGAGTCTTACGGCCTAGAAACGTATCCGGCTTTGGACAGCGTTGAAGCACCTCGGTCGCCTCCGCCACGACCTCGCGGGCACGTTGAAGCGCCAGACGATCCTGTCTGAGCGAATTGGTGAGCCGGGGCAAATTGAGAACTGGCGCCATGCCTGAACCTGCCATGTCGCAAGTCGAAGCGATGTATCAAATGATCCTTTGAATCGGATTAGGTGACAACAGTTCCATGTTTAGCGAAGTCCGCTCGGGGTCAGCGGCTCCCATCGGCAAGCTCCAGCCTAGCGCTTTCGCTTCGTCGCAGGCTTTGTCGTCATCGACGAGCGGGCCTTGCTGGGAGGCCGCACGCGCAAGCCGTCGACGAACACGTCGAGCAGACGCAGCGCCGTCGCCTGCCAACCGGGCTGGTCGTGCACGTAGCACATGCCGAAGAAGGCGCGCAGCAGATCCTCCGGGTTGATGTCGGCGCGCATCTCGCCGGCTGCGATGGCGCGGTCCAGCAGCGAGCCGATCGCCTTGGTCAGACGCTCGAAGGAGAAAGCATGCAGCTCCGACCCGCTCTGCACCGCGAGCGCGAGCGCTGCCATCATCCCCTTCTTGGTCGCAACAAACTCGACCCCTGATCGCAGCCAGCGCCGCAGCGCCTCGACCGGATCCTTGGCATTCTTCAATTGCTCGGCCAGCTCGCTGAGCTGCTCGACCTCGCGGCGGTACACCGCCTCGAACAAGGCCTCGCGCGTCGGGAAATGCCGATACAGCGTGCCGATGCCGACCCCGGCGCGCTTGGCCACCGCTTCCAGGCTCGCCTCCGAACCGCCCGCGCTGAACACCAGCTTTGCCGCTTCGAGCACGCGCTCGCGATTGCGCACGGCATCGGCGCGGGGTTTGCGGGTCTGGTCGGTGTGGTCGTCCATGGCGCGCAATGTAGATCACGAATTGGTTAGATTGAACCCTCGCCGGACCCGCGCAGGGCTGCATCGCGTTGGTGACGCACGCGCTTTTGACGAATTCCAGATTTTTCCGCGCCGCCCTTGTTAAGCGGAGGCTGCCTCCGTATCTTCCGATCAAGCGTCCGACGCATCGTGTTCGGACGGCGCTATTCGACAGCGGCCACGGCGGTGGCGCGCTGCGCGATGACTCATGTCCAAATCTGATCGGAGCCTTGTATGAACCACTCCATCAGCCTCACCGTGAACGGTGCGCGGCGCGATTTCGTCCTCGACGATCCGCGCGTCACGCTGCTCGATCTCCTGCGTGAGCGCCTTCATCTGACCGGAACCAAGAAGGGGTGCGACCGCGGCCAATGCGGCGCCTGCACCATCCTGGTCGACGGCAAGCGTATCAATTCCTGCCTCGCGCTCGCCATCAGCCATGACGGGGCCGACATCCTCACCATCGAAGGCCTCGCGCGCGGCGACCAGCTCCATCCCGTGCAGGCCGCCTTCATCGCACATGACGGCTTTCAATGCGGCTTCTGCACGCCGGGCCAGATCATGAGCGCGATCGGCATGATCAGAGAAGGCCAGGCCGGCAACGATCCCGAGCGCGTCCGCGAATGCATGAGCGGCAATCTGTGCCGCTGCGGCGCTTACGTCGGCATCGTCGATGCCGTGCTGGAAGCGCAAGGACAAATGGACGAAACCAATCAGAGGCGTTCCGCATGAAACCGTTCGATTATGTCAGGCCGGCCACGGTCACTGAAGCCGTTGCGGCGGCGGCCCAGCCCGGCGCGGTCTACCTCGCAGCCGGCACCAACCTGCTCGACCTGATGAAGGGTGGCATCAGCCGTCCGGACCGGCTGGTCGACGTCACGCGTCTCGATGGGCTCGATCAGATCGAGACTCTCGCGGACGGGTCTTTGCGCATCGGCGCGCTGGTGCGCAATGCCGACCTCGCGCATGATGCGGAGTTCGCGCGGTCCTATCCCGCAGTGGCCGAAGCGCTGCTCTCGGGAGCGTCGGCTCAATTGCGCAATGCCGCCACCGTCGGCGGCAATTTGTTGCAACGGACGCGTTGCGCGTATTTCTACGACACTGCCAGCCGCTGCAACAAGCAGGCGCCGGGCTCCGGCTGCGACGCGCGCGACGGCGACAACCGCAGCCATGCCGTGCTCGGCTGGAGCGAGAGCTGCATCGCCACACACCCCTCGGATTTCTGCGTGCCGCTGGTCGCGCTCGATGCCATCGTCGAGATCGAGGGCAGGGGCGGCCGGCGCGAGGTCGCGCTCGACGAGCTGCACCGCCTGCCCGGCGATGCGCCCGAGCGCGAGTCGGTGCTCGAGCCCGGCGATCTCATCGTCGCGGTGCGCCTGCCGCCTGCCGCACGCGGCTTTGCCGCGCATGCGCGTTACCTCAAGGTGCGCGAGCGCACCTCCTATGCCTTTGCCGTCGTCTCGGCCGCGGCTGCGCTGCGGATCGAGAACGGCAGAATCGCACAGGCGCGGCTCGCGCTCGGCGGCGTCGCCGCAAAGCCCTGGCGCGCCCGTGCAGCGGAAGACGTCCTCAAGGGCGTCGCGCCGACGGCGGACGCGTTCCAGGAGGCCGCCCGGCGTGCGCTCGAGAGCGCAAAACCGTCCGGCGACAACGCCTTCAAGATCGAGCTCGCGCGCCGCATCGTCGTGCGCGCGCTGACCTTGGCCGCTGCCGGCACGCCTGTGCGGATCCCCGCGCTGCCGGCCTCTCCCTTCGCCTCGACCTCCGGAGCCGTCCATGTCTGAGCTCAATTTGACCAGTGCGCCCGCACATCTCAGGCACGGCTCGAATATCGGCCAGCCGCTGACCCGCCGTGACGGCATCCTCAAGGTGACGGGGCAGGCAAGCTATGCCGCGGACAATCATCCGCCCGGCATGCTGTTTGCCGTGATGGCCGTCTCGAGCATTGCGCGGGGCCGTGTGGTCTCGCTCGATGTCGCTGCCGCAAAACGCCATCCCGGCGTCATCGATGTCATGACGCCCGATCACAAGCCAGAGCTCGCGATCGACCCCGACCTCAAGACCAATCCGTTCGTGTTCCGGATGGAGGTGTTGCAGAGCAACGATATCCGCTACGCCAATCAGGCGATTGCGGTCGTGATCGCCGAAACGCTGGAGGCCGCGACGGAAGGCGCGGCGCAGCTGGCGCCGCGTTACGAGGTGCAGCCTGCGCTCGTCGGCCTCGATGCCGGCGAGAGCTTCGTGCCGCCGGTCGTCGGCGTCGGCAATCCCACGGAAAGCCATCGCGGCGATGTCGAAGCGGGCCTCGCCGCGGCCGACAAGCAGATCGACGCGACCTACGAGACGCCGCCGCAATATCATAACGCGATGGAGCCGCATGCGATCGTGGCGCGCTGGGAGGGTGACAAGCTCTTCCTCGACACGCCGAGCCAGGCCATGGTGATGGCTCGAGCCCGCGTTGCCGAGCTGTTTGGCCTCGCGCCGGAGAAGATTCACATCCGCAGCCCGTTCCTCGGCGGCGGCTTCGGCTCGAAGGGCTTCCTGACCGGACCGCAGATCCTCGGCGTGATGGCCGCGAAGCTGGTCGGCAGGCCGGTCAAGCTGGTGCTGCGCCGCGAGCAGATGTATGGCCCGGTCGGCCACCGTGCGCCGACGCGCCAGCGCCTGCGCCTCGGCGCCGACGGCGAGGGACGCCTGACTGCGCTCGATCATCACGCGCGAACCGTGTCGAGCACCTTCGACGATTTCTACGAGCCCGCCGCCGATGCCTCGCACACGCTCTACGCGGCGCCCGCGATCCGCACCTCGCACGATGCCGTGCGCGTCAACACCGGCACGCCGTTGTTCATGCGCGCGCCGGGCGAGGCGACCGGCTCGATCGCGCTCGAGAGCGCGATCGACGAGATGGCCTGGGCCTGCGGCATGGATCCGCTCGCTTTCCGCCTGAAGAACTACGCCGAGGTCGAGCCGATGACGGGGCGGCCGTTCTCCTCCAAGGCGCTGCGCGCCTGCTACGAGCAGGGCGCCGCGCGCTTCGGCTGGGCCAAGCGTCCGCTGCAGCCGCGGCAGATGCGCGACGATGCCGGCCTTCTGGTCGGCTGGGGCATGGGTACGGCGACCTTCCCGGCGCTGATGTTCCAGGCCGAGGCGCGCGCGGCGATCCGCCGCGACGGCTCCGGCGTGATGGAGATCGGCGCGCATGACATGGGGCAGGGCGCCTGGACGGCGCTGGCGCAGATCGCGGCCGATTCCGTCGGTCTCGACATCGACCGCCTAGACTTCAGGTCCGGCACGTCCGACCTGCCCGATGCCGGCATCGCCGGCGGCTCGGCGCACACGGCAACCGCAGGCGCTGCGATCCACAGCGCCGGTGCCGCCGTGATCGGAAAGCTCGCCGATCTCGCCACCAGCGACGAGCGCTCGCCGCTGTTCGGCGCCGGCAATGCCGGCGTGATCGCGCGCGACGGCAGGCTGATCCGCCGCGACGATGAGAGCCGCAGCGAGAGCTATGCCGAGATTCTGGCGCGCGCGGGCGTTGCCGAAGTGGAGGCGCGCGGCACCGGCGCGCCGAACCCTGCGGCGATGGAGCAATATGCGATGCATGCCCATGGCGCGGTGTTCGCCGAGGTGAAGGTCGATCCCGAGCTCGGCCAGGTTCGCCTCACCCGCATGATCGGCGCCTTCGCCGCCGGGCGCATCGTCAATCCGCGCATGGTGCAGAGCCAGCTGTTCGGCGGCATGATCTGGGGCATGTCCTTCGCGCTGCACGAGGCGGCAATCACAGACCGGCGCAGCGGACGGATCATGAATGCCAATCTCGGCGAGTACCACATCCCCGTGAACGCCGACGTGCCGCCGCTCGACGTCATCACGGTCGAGGAGCACGATCCGCACGTGAATGCGCTCGGCATCAAGGGTGTCGGCGAGATCGGCATCACCGGCAGCGCCGGCGCGGTCGCCAACGCGGTCTGGCACGCCACCGGCGTGCGCGTCCGCGACTTTCCGATCCGGATCGAGGAACTGCTGACGTAGCTCTAGCTCTTCCGAAACAGGCGGCCCCGGAGTGCCTAGGAGTCCGGGGCCATAACCTCAGCACCTTTGCGCGAGGCTGCTCGGCTACGGCTCCCAACATATCAAGCTGCGGTTCGCGGAAATTGCGGTGGCTCAATATCCGCTAGATCCTCGGCTCCGTACGATTGCGGAGGGACCGTCAGAACGTCGGCGGCGTGCAGGCCGAGATCACCTCGCACGGTTTGCCGCCGACGCAGCGGAAGCGATGCGGGCGGCGGCTCTCGAAATAATAGGCATCGCCGGGATTGAGGATGCGGCGCTCGTCCTCGACGGTGACCTCGAGCTTGCCCGAAATCACGATGCCGCCTTCCTCGCCGTCATGGACGAGATGCACGCGCCCGGTGTCGCTGCCGGGCTCGTAGCGCTCCTTCAGGATCTGCAGGCTGCGGCCGAACAGATTGTCGCCGACCTGCCGGTATGAGATCGGCTTCTTGCCGACTTCGGTGAGCTCCTCGGCGCGGTAGAAGATCTTGCGCCTGGACTCCGGCTCCAGCGCGAAGAACTCGGCGAGCCCCATCGGGATGCCGTCGAGGATGCGCTTGAGCGCGCCGACCGAAGGGTTCATCTGGTTGGATTCGATCAGCGAGATCGTCGAATTGGTGACGCCGGCGCGCTTGGCCAGCTCGCGCTGCGACAGCTTGTGGCGCGCCCGGATGAATCGCAGCCGTCCACCGATGTCGACGCTCATGCCCTAGTCCCGTGTTGCAGGTGTTGCGGATCGCGCAAATATGGACCGGCAGCCCCAGTCAAATCAATGGCTTGCAGGTCACCAGAAAAGGACTTGTTGCGCCATCCAAGCCATGGCTCAGCTATGGGGTCAGCACAGGAGCGCGGCCGTGACCCTTCATCAGATTCCGAACACCATCAAGACCGATTCGTACTGGATGCCCTTTACGGCCAACCGGCAGTTCAAGAAGTCGCCGCGCCTGTTCTCCTCGGCCGAGGGCATGTACTACACCAGCGTCGATGGCCGCCAGGTGATCGACGGCTCCGCCGGGCTCTGGTGCGTCAATGCCGGCCACGGCCGCAAGCAGATCGCCGCCGCCGTCGAGCGCCAGCTGATGACGCTGGACTTCGCGCCGTCGTTCCAGATGGGCCATCCGCTGGCATTCGACTTCGCCGAGCGTCTCGCCGAGATCGCCCCAAAGGGCCTCGACCGCGTCTTCTTCACCAATTCCGGCTCCGAGTCGGTCGACACCGCGCTGAAGATCGCGCTGGCCTATCACCGCGCCAACGGCCAGGCCAGCCGCACCCGCCTGATCGGTCGCGAGCGCGGCTATCACGGCGTCGGCTTCGGCGGCACCTCGGTCGGCGGCATGGTCGCCAACCGCCGCGCCTTCACCACCCTGCTGCCAGGCGTCGACCACATCCGCCACACCCATGATCTCACCCGCAACGCCTTCGCCAAGGACCTGCCCGAGCACGGCGCCGAGCTCGCCGACGATCTCGAGCGTCTGGTCGCCCTGCACGGCGCGGAAACGATCGCCGCCGTCATCGTCGAGCCGGTGCCGGGCTCGACCGCGGTGTTGCCGCCGCCGAAGGGATATCTGCAGCGCCTGCGCGAGATCTGCGACAAGCACGGCATCCTCCTGATCTTCGACGAGGTCATCACCGGCTTTGGCCGCCTCGGCACGCCGTTCGCCGCCAACTTCTTTGGCGTCACGCCGGACCTGATGACCACGGCCAAGGGCATCACCAACGGCACCGTGCCCTGCGGCGCCGTGTTCGCCAGCCGCAAGGTGCACGACGGCATGATGACCGGCCCGGAGAACCAGATCGAGCTGTTCCACGGCTACACCTATTCGGCGCATCCGGTCGCCTGCGCCGCGGGCATCGCGACGCTCGACATCTACAAGGACGAAGGCCTGCTCACGCGCGGCGCCTCGCTCGCCGAATACTGGCGCGATGCGCTGCATTCGCTCAAAGGCCTGCCGAACGTCGTCGACATCCGCAATTGCGGCCTGATGGGCGCGGTCGAGCTTGCGCCGCGTGGCGGCGCGGTCGGCGCGCGCGGCTACGACATGCTGGTCGAATGCTTCAACAACGGCCTCTATCTTCGCACCGGTGGCGATTCCGTCGCGATGTCGCCCCCGCTCATCGTCGAGAAGAGCCACATCGACCAGATGATCTCGATCCTCGGCGACGCCATCAAGAAGGTGGCCTGATAATTGCTCTCGCCGCTAGCGAGTTGTGTCCTTGCAGCGGCGAGCGCCGCGGGAGTTTGACGAAGCGTGAAAGTTCTGATCCTCGGCAGCGGTGTCATCGGTGTCACCTCTGCCTACTACCTCGCGCGTGCCGGCCATGAGGTGACGGTCGTCGACCGCCAGCCGGAGCCGGCACTGGAGACCTCCTTCGCCAATGCCGGCGAGGTGTCGCCCGGCTATTCCTCGCCCTGGGCCGGCCCCGGCGTGCCGGTGAAGGCGATCAAGTGGCTGTTGATGAAGCACGGCCCGCTGGTGATCCGGCCGAAGCTCGATCCTGTCATGTGGGTCTGGCTGCTCAAGATGCTGCGCAACTGCACCAGCGCGCGCTACGCGGTCAACAAGAGCCGGATGATTCCGATCGCCGAATACAGCCGCGATGCCTTGCGTGATCTGCGCCGCGACATCGGCATCCAGTATGACGAGCGCTCGCAGGGCACGCTGCAGCTGTTTCGCTACCAGGCCCAGCTCGACGGCACGGCCGAAGACATCGCCGTGCTCAAGCAATATGGCGTTCCCTTCGAAGTGCTGAACCGCGAGGGCTGCATTGCGGTCGAGCCGGCACTTGCCGGCGTGAAGGAGAAGTTCGTCGGCGGGCGCCGTCTGCCGCAGGACGAGACCGGTGACTGCCACATGTTCACGCAGGCGCTGGCGAGGCACGCCCAGGCGCTCGGCGTGCGCTTCCTGTTCAACACCTCGATCGACCGTATCGTCACCGATGGCGCGCGCGTCAGCGGTGTCGCCACCAGCGCCGGCCTGCTGCAGGCGGACGCTTACGTGCTCGCGCTCGGCAGCTGGTCGTCGCGGCTCCTGGCGCCGCTCGGTATTTCGCTGCCGGTCTATCCGGTGAAGGGCTATTCGATCACGGTGCCGATCAAGGACGCCTCCGGCGCGCCGGAATCCACCGTGATGGACGAGAGCTACAAGGTCGCGATCACCCGCCTCGGCAATCGCATCCGCGTCGGCGGCACCGCCGAAATCTCCGGCTATTCGGACAAGCTCTACGACGCACGCCGCGCCACGCTCGATCATTCGCTGACCGACCTGTTCCCGCGCGGCGGCGACCTGTCCAAGGCGACGTTCTGGAGCGGCCTGCGCCCGATGACGCCGGACGGCCCGCCCGTGATCGGCCGGACCCACTACGCCAACCTCCACCTCAACACCGGCCACGGCACGCTCGGCTGGACCATGTCGTGCGGCTCGGGCCGCGTGCTCGCCGACATGCTGTCGGGGAAGAAGCCGGACATCGACGTCAGTGCGCTATCGGTGGAGCGGTACAAGCACCGGTTTGGGTGAGTTCTTCCTCTCCCCGCGTGCGGGGAGAGGCCGGAATTTGCGCAGCAAATTCCGGGTGAGGGGGAGCCTCAGCGAGTCCCGTTGTGACCGTTTGTGTGGACAGAGCCCCTCACCCCGACCCTCTCCCCGTAAGAACGGGGAGAGGGAGAGCAGTCAGCCCGCCCCCGTGACGCAATTCACCCACAGCACCACGGCCTTCGCATCCTGCGCCGGATTGGAAAACCGGTGCGGCCTGCGGCTCGCGAAGCGAAAACTGTCGCCCGTCTTCAGCGACCACGTCTTACTGTCCACCGTCAGCATCATCTCGCCTTCGAGCACGAGCCCGGCCTCTTCGCCGTCGTGGGTGTAGAGCTCATCGCCGGTGGAGCCGCCCGCCTCCAGATGCACCAGAAACAGATTGAGCTTGTTGTCGCTGCTCGCGGGGCTCAGCAATTGCTTCGACACGCCGGTGCGCCACAGTTTCAATTCCGGCCGCTGCAGCCCGCGCGTTACCACCTGATCCGATGCGCCGTCGGCGCTCGGGCTCGCGCCGAACAGCGCGGCGATGCCGACGCCGAGCACGTCGGCGAGCGTCGCCAGCACCCGCAGCGACGGCGACGACAGCCCGCGCTCGATCTGGCTGAGGAAGCCGATCGACAGCTCCGTGCGCGCGGCGACCGTCTCCAGCGAGAACTGCCTGACTCGCCTGAGATCCCGGATGCGGCGGCCGACCGCGACGTCCATCGCCGGCTCGGCCGGCTTGGCAGCGGCTTTGGCTTTCACCTTGGCCGGCCTGTTCCTGGCCGGCTTTGCGGCGGCCGGTTTGCGCATTCTTTTGCCACCGCTCACGTCAAACCGCTTTCTTCATGTGCATGAAAACCGCTTGCATCACCCGCGAAAGTGTGACCAAATTTTCATATTGGTGAAAATAGGCCGAAACGGGCCGGCCCGCAACGTTTGATCGCGACATGAGCGCGCCGCCGCCGGCCAGGCCCAAAAGGGGGATGCGATGAAGCGTTTTGTTCAGGCCGCAGTTGCGGCGCTCGCCATTGCCACAGCGGTGCCGGCAGCGGCGCAACAGGCTCTGAAGGTCGGCTCGACTCCGACGGGCATTCCCTTCACCTTCCTCGACACCAAGACCAACACCATCCAGGGCATCATGGTCGATCTCATCACCGAGGTCGGCAAGGATGCCGGCTTCAACGTGCAGATCGAGCCGATGGCGTTCTCGGCGCTGATCCCCTCGCTGACTTCGAGCAAGATCGACATCATTGCGGCAGCGATGTTCATCACGCCGCCGCGCAAGGAGGTCATCGACTTCTCCGACCCGATCTACAGCTACGGCGAGGGCCTCGTGGTGCCGAAGACCGACACCAAGGCTTACGCCACGCAGGAGGACCTGAAGGGCGAGACTGTCGGCGCCCAGGTCGGCACCGCCTTCGTCGACGCGCTGAAGAAGACCGGCCTGTTCTCCGACGTGAAGGCCTACGACACCATCCCGGACATCCTGCGCGACGTGAACACCGGCCGACTCAAGGCCGGCTACGCCGACTATCCGATCCTCGCCTACAATCTGAAGCAGGGCGGCTTCCCCGAGGTGCGCCTGGTCGACGGCTACAAGCCGGTCACGGTCGGCTCGGTCGGCATCGGCGTGCGCAAGGGCGAGAGCGCACTGCTCGGCAAGATCAACGCTTCGCTGGCGAAGCTGAAAGCCAACGGCACCATCGACAAGATCCTCGATAAATGGGGCCTGAAAGCACAAGGTTGATCGATAGAAGCTGATCGAAGGCTGCCCGATGAAAGGCTTCTGGCGCGACGCCGTCGAGTTCTTCCCGATCCTGCTGAACGGCGTCGCGCTGACGATCATCGTCACGATCGGCTCGCTGTTGCTGTCGACGGTGCTCGGCCTGGTCTGGGCGATGATGCGGGTCTCCGGCATCAAAGCGCTGTCGATGCTCAGCGCCAGCCTGATCAACGTGATCCGCGGCATCCCGATCATCGTGCTGTTGTTCTACCTCTATTTCGTGATGCCCGATCTCGGCGTTACGCTCAGCGCGTTGCAGGCCGCGATCCTCGGGCTCGGCATCGCCTATTCGGCCTACCAGGCCGAAAACTTCCGCGCCGGCATCGAGGCGATCGACAAGGGGCAGATCGAGGCGGCGCAGTCGATCGGCATGGGCTGGTGGCTCACCATGCGCCGCGTGGTGCTGCCGCAGGCCGTGCGCATCGTGCTGCCGCCCTACGGCAACGTCATGATCATGATGCTGAAGGATTCCTCGCAAGCCTCGACCATCACGGTCGCCGAGCTCGCGCTGCAGGGCAAGCTGATCGCGTCCTCGACGTTCAAGAACACCAGCGTGTTCACGCTGGTCGCCCTGATGTACCTCACCATGAGCATTCCGCTGATCCTCTTGGTCCGTCACTTCGAGAAGCGGGCCGGCAAGCGATGATCGAGCTGAGCGACGTCCACAAGAGCTTTGGCAAGGTCGAGGTGCTCAAGGGCATCACGGCGAGCGTCGAGAAGGGTGAGGTGGTCTGCATCATCGGCCCCTCCGGCTCCGGCAAGTCGACCATCCTGCGCTGTATCAACGGCCTCGAAAGCTACGACCGCGGCGAGATCAGCGTCGAGGGCTTGAGGGTCGATCGCGACGCGCCCTCGATCGTGAACATCCGCACCCAGGTCTCGATGGTGTTCCAGCGCTTCAACCTGTTCCCGCATCGGACAGCGCTGGAGAACGTGATCGAGGGGCCGCTCTTCGTGAAGAAGGAGCCGCGCGCCCAGGTGCTCGAGCGCGGCCGCGCGCTGCTCGCTCAGGTCGGGCTTGCGGAAAAGGCCGATGCGCATCCGCCGCAGCTCTCCGGCGGGCAGCAGCAGCGCGTCGCCATCGCGCGGGCGCTCGCCATGCAGCCCAAGGCGATCCTGTTCGACGAGCCGACCTCGGCGCTCGACCCCGAGCTGGTCGGCGACGTCCTCGGCGTCATGCGCAAGCTCGCCGACGACGGCATGACCATGGTCGTCGTCACCCACGAGATGGGCTTTGCGCGCGACGTCGCCGATCGTGTTCTGTTCATCGATGGCGGCGTCATCGTCGAGCAGGGCCCGGCGAAATCGGTGCTCAATCAACCGCAGCACGCGCGGACGCAGGACTTCCTGCGCCGCGTGCTGCATCCGCTCTGACCGGTTTCGACATGACGCGCCTGCCTCTGCCGCCCTCGCTCTATGCCGATACCGCCGTGGCGCCGGTTGCCACGCCGCTGCTCGATGTCGACAAGAGCGTCTCGGTCGCGATCGTTGGCGGCGGCTACACCGGCCTTTCCACCGCGCTGCATCTGGCCGAACAGGGCGTCGAGGCGCTGGTGCTGGAGGCGCAGGAGCCGGGCTGGGGCGCGTCGGGTAACAATGGCGGCCACACCAATCCCCGCCTGAAGCACGACCCTGACAAGATCGAGGCCGATTTCGGCACCGAGCTCGGCCGCCGCATGATCGCGTTCGCCTACGGCACGACCAACTTCACACACGATCTGATCCGCCGCTACCAGATCCCGTGCGAAGCGCGGCAGAACGGCACGTTGCGCGCGGCTTACAATGAGAGCAGCGCCGCTGCGATCGAGAAGACCGCGCAGCAATGCATCCGCCGCGGCATGCCGGTGACTTATCTGAACCGCGAGCAGCTCCGCGACATGACCGGCACCGATCGTTACATCGGCGCGATGTTGGATGCGCGCGGCGGCGATCTGCATCCTCTCAGCTACGCCCGTGGTCTTGCCCGCGCCGCGATGTCGGCGGGCGCGAAGGTTCATGGCGAGACGCCGGCATTGTCGCTGCGCCGCGACGGCACGCGCTGGCGCATCGAGACGCCGCGCGCAGTGGTTCATGCGGATAAAGTCCTGCTCGCCACCAACGGCTTCACCGACGATCTCTGGCCGGCGCTCCGCCGCACCATCGTGCCGGTGTTTTCCTCGATCGCCGCCACCGCGCCGCTTTCCGACGCAGTCGCCCGTTCGATCATGCCGACGCGTCCGGTGCTCTACGAGAGCGGCCATATCACGGTCTACTATCGCATCGATCAGCAGAACCGTCTGTTGATGGGCGGGCGCGGCCCGATGCGCTGGATCGGGTCGCCGCATGACGTCGCCTATCTCATGCGTTATGCGGAGCGACTCTGGCCGCAGCTCAAGGGCGTTGCCTGGACCCACGGCTGGAACAGCCGGCTCGCCATCACTGCGGACCATTATCCGCATGTGCACGAGCCCGCGGAGAACATCCTGATCTCGCTCGGCTGCAACGGCCGCGGCGTTGCGCTTGCGACCGCCATGGGTGCGCAACTCGCCCGCCGCCTCATCGGCGGCGCCAAGGCCGAGATCGACATGCCCATCACGGGCATCAAGCCGATCCCGATGCACGCGTTCTGGCCGGTGGGCGTGACGACTGCGGTGATGGCGGGCCGTGTGCGCGATCGACTCGGCATATGAAAAAGGCTCCGCTCGGTGAGGAGCGACGCCTTGCTCGAATCTTAGATCGGCTTTAGCAGCGACCCTGCTTCCAAAGTCCGGGCGGGCACGCGTGACCGCGCCAGCCGACCTTGCGACCGTGGTACCAGCCGAACGACTTGCCATGGTGATGATGGCCCATCTTGTGGCCATGACCATGTCCATGTCCGTGCCCACCCTTCGCCAGTGCGGGGCTCGTAAATGTGAAGCCGGCCGCAATGATCAGCGAGGCGGCGAGCGCAAGTTTCTTCATGATGTCCTCCGGTGGGGGCGAGCGCATTTGTCCGTTCAGTGAACGAACGGTGGGAGAGTAAGTTCCCTGCGAATGTGGAGGAGTCGTGACGCTCGCCTGGATACGTAATTGCGCTGGCGCTCAACGCGCGCTGGCATGTCGAGCGAAGTCAAGCCTCCGCCACCGCATCGGCCCAGGGTTGGAAAATCTCGACCGCGCCGGAATTGAGCTCGCCCTCGCGCATCACGACGCTCGGACAGGCGAATTTCTGCGGCAGCGCCTGCACCCGGCTCTCTTCATAGTCGAAGCGCGCGGCCAGGGCATTGCGCACCTCCGCCGGCAGCCGCGCATCGCCGATCACCACCGCGCCTTCGCTGGCGTCGATGCGCGGCTGGTGAATGGCGGCGTCGAGGTCCATGCCGTAATCCATCGCGAAGGATACGAGCTGCATCACCGACGGCAGGATGCGGCGTCCGCCGGAGGCGCCGATTGCGAGGCGCTTGCCATCCTTCGTCTCGGCGATGACGGGCGTGTAATTGCAGAGGCAGCGCTTGCCCGGTGCGAGCGAGTTCGTGGTACCAGGCGTCGGATCGAACCACATGATGCCGTTGTTCATGGTGATGCCGGTGTGCGGTGTCACGTATCGCGAACCGAACGACGAGAGCAGCGTCTGCGTCACCGCCGCGATGTTGCCGTGACGATCGACCACCGAGAAATGCGTGGTGCAGGCCGGCGCGAGATATTCGGCGCCGAGCGAGCGCTTGCCGTCGGCATCGCCCATATCCTTGAGACGCTCACGGAAGGCGCCCTGCAGGGCGAGCGCATATTCGACATAGGCGGCGGCATCCGGCGCGTCTGCCGGCGTCAAGCTCTGCTGCAACAGCCGTAGCGCATGCGCCATCGTCGGCCCTGCGGTGAGCTCAGGGGTCGCGAACACCTCGCCTTCGCGATAGGGAATCGCCAGCGGCTCGCGCAGATGGGCGCGGAAGGCTGCGAGATCCTCCACCGACAGCGAGCCGCCGTCGGCCTTGATGTCGGAAGCAATGCTCCTGGCGAGATCGCCCTGATAGAAATCACGCGCGCCCGCGTCCGCAAGATGTGACAGCGTCGCCTTCAGGGCATCCTGCGGCAGCCGCGTCTCAGCCTTGATGCCCCACGGCGCGGTCGGCGGCAGGCCGTCCTTCAGATACGCGGCCGCGCTCGCGTGGTAGCGTCTGAGATCGGCGGCCGAGCCCGCGATCGTCACCGTCGTCCACCAATCGACCAGCAGGCCTTCGCCGGCGAGCCGAGCTGCCGGCGTGACCAGATCCTTCCACGGCAATTTGGCGTAGCGGCGGTGCGCCTCTTCCATTCCGGCGACGACGCCGGGGACGGCAATCGCGCCGGGACCATGGATGTTGCGATCGTCCTTCACCCGCGGCCAAGGAAACAGGTCGGAGACGGCGCCGTCGCCGCTGAGCGGATAGTCGGCAGTGCGCAGGCTCTGCGGCGCGCACATGCCGTAGTCGATCACCTCACAGCGATTTTCCTTGGCGCGGTAGAGCACCATCGCGCCGCCGCCGCCGATGCCGCTGTTCCAGGGTTCCAGGACGTTGAGGGCAAACGTGGTCGCCACGATCGCGTCGACGCAATCGCCGCCGGCGGCCAGCACCTGCGCCCCGACTTCGGCCGCCCGCCGCGATTGCGAGGCGACGATGCCGCCCTTGGAGGTGACGGCGGGCTTGCGGACGGTCTGGTTGAGGCTGAACTGGTGAGGCATGGTGTCGTCTTGATGCTCGTCGATGGCTTCGCTGCGTTGAATGCGAGGCTCCGCAATTGGCGAAGCGCGCGGACAATGGCACATTGCCGCCAATGAGAACATCCAAAGGCAGGCGCGGCATGGCTGGTGTGATACAGGCGCGGGATGAGAGCTTTCGCTGCGGCCATCCTTCGAGACGCCCGCTTGAGGCGGGCTCCTCAGGATGAGGGCGGAGTGCGCGGCAGCAGTTTCAACGGACACTGATGCCAAGGAGCCTCATCCTGGGGAGGCGCGTCAGCGCCGTCTCGAAGGACGAGGCGTGCACGCAGGCGCCCTCGCGAGTCACATGCGATACTCTTGGCAGTGAGGTGCGGGGCTGCTCCCAAGCCCGTCATGCCCGGGCTTGTCCCGCCTGCGCGGCCGAAGCCGCTTCGGCGAGGCGAAGGGCCCGAGCATCCACGTCTTCGTATCCGCGCCGCCAAAACGTGGATGGCCGGGACAAGCCCGGCCATGACGGAAGATACAAATGTCCGAAAAAGCGCGGTAAGCGCCGCCTCAGTGCGAGCGATCCAGCCGGCTGGCCTGGTACTTGGCGCGCCATTTCGGGCCGGGTCCGCGCATGTAGTGCAGCTCGGGGCGGTAGGGATTGGCTGCGACGCGGACCAGCGTCTGCCATCTGGTGGCGACGAAGCTGAGGGGCTGGCGCAGCAGGTTCAATGAAGCGAGCAACATGGCATCACCTCAATGTGGCTTGCCGAGCATGGCGGTGAAGGGGAGGTCGAACAGATCCTCGCCGTCGGAGCCGCTGACGTGGATCACCCAGTCGCGCCAGTCTTCGGCGCCGGGGGTCTGGATCATCGAGTTCATGATCTGAGCGGCGCGGTCGCGCGCCTCGGTCAGATTGGCGACTGCGGCGCCGTAGCGGTCGATCAGCGTGCCCTCGGTGTTGGAGCAGTGAAAATAGACCTGGACCATAGGCGCCTCCTGTAGAAAGCGATCGGGACGGCAAACCGATACCACCCCAAGCATTCGCGAAACATTCGGGTCGAGCCCGGTAAGGAAATCTACGGATATTGGTCGGGCCCAAGGTCTTTACAGGTTTAATCACAGGCGGGTGATGACTGGACGGCGCCGCGGCGGCATGGAACAACGTCCGCGGGAGGGCGGGGGCACCGTGAACCAGTTCACATTCGCGCGCGAACGGCCAAATCTGCGCTTGCTTGCAGCGGTCGTTCTTGCAGCGGTTTGGACCGCCGCGCTGCTCGGCTTAGGCCCGGCTTGGTCCGAGCCGGTCAGGAGGAGCGGCTATGTGATCGGCACGGGAGCCTGCGGCAGCGGCGATCTCGCCTTTCCCAGGATCCAGATCGACATGAAGGCGGGATTTTGCGCCGGCCTCGTCGCCAGCGAAGATGACCGCCTCAAATTTCCGCGCTCGATCGTCCAGGTGCCCGGCCGCGACCTTTTGGTGGTCGCCGATATGGGCGGCTGGGGCCACACCGACGGGCGGCTGCTGCTGCTCGATCCGCGTGCCCCGCAGGGGCAACGCTTCAAGGAGCTGCTGACGGGGATAGAATATCCGTTCGCTCTCGTCATCGGCCCGGACAAAAAGCTTTATGCCTCGACCGCGGAGACGATCTTCCGGTTCGACCCGCTCGCGGATAATCCACGCAGTACGGTCGAGACCATCATCCGCCACCTGCCCGGCCGCCGGATCGCGCTGCCGGATGGCGCGAGGACCGATGAGAGCGCGCACCCGTTCAAGCAGTTCGTGTTCGACCGGAACGGCCGGCTGTTCGTCAATGTCGGCTCGCACAGCGACGATTGCATCACGCCTGCGCCGATCACAAAACCCTGTGCGGCGGCCGAGGGCGTGTCCGCGCTGGCCTCGATCTGGCTGTTCACGCCGCCCTCAAGCGGCGTCTTCCCGGCATTGAAACCCGGCGATCCCGACCCGCCGCACATTGTCTATGCGCGCGGCCTGCGCAACTCGATGGCGCTGGTGCTGCACCCGAAGTTTCCGGACGCTGGCTACGCCTTCCTGCAAGGCGAGAACGCCCGCGACCTGCCCGACATCTTCAAGCCGAACGAGGAGATCAATGCGATCGAGCAGGGCAGGCACTACGGCTGGCCCTATTGCTACGATTTGTCGACGCCGAGCCCCGAATTCCGGCTCGTGCTGCAATCGGGCGCATACAAGTCGTTCTGCTCGGCCAATGTGCTTTACAAGGCGCCGCTCTCGCTGCTGCCGCCGCACGGCGCGCCGCTCGCGATGCTCTACTACCACGGCGCCAAATTCCCGGAGCTGGAAGGCAAGCTGCTGGTCGGCTTGCACGGCTATCGGCCGACCGGGAGCCGGCTGCTGGTCTATGACGTCGACGATCACGGCTTTCCAAAGCCCAGCGCGGCACCGGTGCGCTATCACGTCAGTTGCGCGGCCGAGCCGACCCGCAGTTTCCGGACCGATGCTGGCGAGGTCGCCGCCGCGCCGTTCGAAGAGCTGATCGCCGGCTGGCACCGCGTCAACGGTGCGCGGCCGCAAGGTGCGCCGGTCGGCATGACGGTGACGGAGGACGGCGCGATCTGGCTGGTCGAGGACAAGAACAAGACCGTGATCCGGATCGATCGCGCGGCCGGCGAGCGACCTCAGCCGCTCCCCTGCGATACGCGCAGCCAGGCGATGATCGACCAGCTCGCAGCCTTCGTCGCCAGAGACGCGCAGAACAGCGTTCGCCTCACCACCTTGCGCAAGGGCCTCGTCGAGAAACATTGCGTCGGCTGCCATTCGGATTTCGGCCTGAACGCGGGGCAATCGGATGCGGAGAAGGACAGGGCAGTCCTGCACTTCATGCTGGCGCAGGACGGCTGGATCTATCCTGGCGATCCCGACGCCGGCAGGCTGCGCACACGCCTGCGCGGCCTTGGCGCCGAGAAGCTGATGCCGCCGGGCGGCGAGAGCCTGCCGAAGCTAGAACCCGGTTACACGCGCCTGCTCGGTATCGCGGACCTGCTCGTCGCCAAAATGGTTCCGGGCACGCGGATGCGGATCAAGCCGGGCCCGCCGCAGCGGAAGTTTTTAAGCAAGACCAACAAGGAATGCGGCGAAATACCGGCCGGAAAGGTCGTCGTGGTGACACAAAGGAACGCTGTAGACAGATCCGGCTTCAGCCGATTCTTCCGGCCAGCCGATCCCTATCTGAACGGCGAGTGCACCGACGGCGATGGCTACTACATCCGGCAGGAACTTCTGGTGCCTGTGCAGTAGCATCCTGCTCACGACGCTGCCGGCCGCTGCCGAAACAAAACTGTTCGAAAGCGCACAGGTGACGCCCGCCAGCGAATACACCTTCGGCATCGAAGGGCCGGCCGCCGATCTCGACGGCAATCTGTTCGTCGTCAATCTCGGCAAGCCCGGCACCATCGGCAAATTGCCCGCTGGTGGCGCCGCCTCGGAGCTGTTCACGACGCTCCCCGAAGGCAGCGTCGGCAACGCGATCCGTTTCGATCGCAGCGGCACCATGTTCATCGCCGACTACAAGAAGCACAACATCTTCGCCATCCCCAAGGGTGCGACCAAGCCCGCGGTGTGGTTTCACTCCAGCGAGATGAGCCAGCCCAACGACATCACGATCGCGCCGGACGGCACGATCTATGCGAGCGATCCGAACTGGAAGGGGCGCGAAGGCCACATCTGGCGCATCGCCAGGGGAGCGGACGGTACGGTGCGGGGGCAGGTGATGTCGACGCCGCGCGCCATGGGCACAACCAACGGCATCGACCTCAGCCCTGACGGCAAGACGCTCTATGTCGGCGAATCCAGCAGCGGCCAGATCTGGTCCTATGCGATCAGCGGCAACGAGCTGACGGCTGCAAAACTCGTCAAGGCGTTTCAGCCCGACACCATCGACGGCCTGCGCACCGACGTTGCCGGCCGCCTCTACGTCGCGCGCATTCTCAAGGGCACGATCGCGCTGATGAAGCCGACCGGCGCTGTCGAGCGCGAGATCCCGCTGAAGGCCAAGGAGCCGACCAACATTGCCTTCGGCGGCAGCGACGGCAAGACCGTCTTCGTCACCCAGCGCCAGGGTGGCTTCATCGAGTCCTTCCGCACCGACCAGCAGGGCCGCGAGCACTGCCTCCAGCGTGGGGGTTGCTGAGCTTCGCAAGCGCTCTGCTTTCCGCGCAGGGCAGCGCGACGATGGACGGCATTCTTCTTGCTTGCATCCGGCGGCCGTGGCGATCAAGACTCTGCGGCACGTCCAGTAGCAGGCGACCACGGAGTGTTTGAGTGAAAGCCGTCCATACCGAGCTGCACCGCAGCCACGACCCGCAATTCTTCTTGGTGCGTGGTGTCGTCAAGCGCACCACAGAGCAGCCCGAGCGCGCCGATCGCCTGCTCAGGGGATTGAAGGACGGGAGGCATCAACTGGTCGAGCCAACCAAGTTCGGGCCCGGTCCGCGCGCACGCGTTCACAGTCCGGAATACCTGTCGTTCCTCAGCGAAGCCTGGGACGCCTGGACGGCGCTCGGCGATTCCGGCCCGGAGATGATCGGCAATATCCATCCCGTGCGCCATGCCGCGACCTATCCGACCCACATCGTCGGCAAGCTCGGCTGGCATACCGCCGACACCGCAGCGCCGATCGGCCCGGGCACGTGGGCCGCGGCCTGCGCCGCCACCGATGTTGCGGTGACCGCAGCGCAGATGGTGATGGATGGCGAGGACGCAACTTACGCGCTCTGCCGTCCGCCCGGCCATCACGCCTATCGCGACATGGCCGGCGGCTTCTGCTTCCTCAACAACAGCGCGATCGCGGCGGCGCATCTGCGGCAGAAGCATGAGCGCGTCGTGATCCTCGACGTCGATGTCCATCACGGCAATGGCACGCAAGGCATCTTTTATGCCCGGCCCGACGTCTACACGATCTCGATCCATGCCGACCCCGTTGCGTATTATCCGTACGTATGGGGCTATGCCCATGAGCGCGGCGAAGGACCCGGCCTCGGCACCAACCTCAACATTCCGCTTCCCATCGGCACCGGCGATGACGGCTATCTCCAGGCGCTGGACATCGCGCGCAAGGCGATCGAATCCTTTGCACCCGGCGCCCTCGTCATCGCACTCGGCCTCGATGCCTCCGAGCACGATCCGCTCAAGGGATTGGCCGTCACCACACCCGGCTTCCGCCGCATCGGCCAGGCCATCGCGAAGCTGGGCCTGCCGACCGTGCTCGTGCAGGAAGGCGGCTATCTCTCGGACATTCTCGGCGCCAACCTGACCTCTGTGCTGGCAGGATTCGAAGAAGCGCGGTGATCGCTTCGCCTCTCCGCTTGCCCGCCTCATTCCGCCGCTTCGCGGAGGGGCCAGGCATGGCGGCTGATGGGAAGGCCGCCGTCGGTGCGGGAGCCGTCGGCGATCGCGAGGCGATGCGCGGGCGATGGCGAGCACAGCGAGAAGCGCCAGGCGTCCGGATCGTCGACGATGTCGGGCTTGAAGCTGATCTCGATGGCCTCGCGTGACACCTGCATGGCGAAGGCGTCGAGCGGCAGATTCAGCCCGAAGCCCCTGGCTTTCAGATAGGCCTCCTTGAGCGTCCAATAGTCGAAGAAGCGCTCGATCGCCGCCGGCTCCGGCAGTCCGCGCAAGGCTTCGACCTCTTCCGGCGCAAAGAAGCGAAGCGCGGTGGACAGCGGCGCGACGCGCCGCGACACGGTTTCGACGTCGACCCCGACGGCCTCATGCCGCGACACCACGCAGGCGACGCAGCCGTCGGCATGCGACAGGCTGAAATGCAGCGCGGTCGAGGTGGCCGGTGCTGCGACGAACGGCCGGCCATAGCGGCCCGCGCCAAACGACCAGTCGGTGGGCGCGACGTTGGAAGCGACCTGTGACAGCGCCAGGCGCAACATCGCATGCGCGAAGATGTATTGCCGCCGATGCCGCTCGAACACGAAGCGATCGGCCCGGGCCCGCTCGTCGACCGAGAGCAGGCGTCGGCACGCCTCCGCCGCGCCCGGCACGTCAATGCTCTCGATCAGTCCGACAAAGAGTTCGATTCTGTCGTCTGCCATCAATTGGGCCCATGGCGTCGGGCGAGGGCAAATCCCTCGGTCCCGACGGAAGAAACAACTGCGCAAGAATCAGCCGAGAGGACCGTACCTAGCGGTCCACCCGGGCGAATTCTTGTCGATTTGCAGGCCGGTTTACAGGCGCAAGCTTGTGCGAGCCCCCAAACTCGACACGCAGGCGGCCGCTCTGCGAAGATTCGTACGGTCGTCCCCGACCGACGAGTTTACTTCTTCTTGGACTTCTTCTTCTTGGACCCGCGCAGAGCCTTAAGGCTGGCGTCGACATCCTTCAGTGCGAGCTGGAGTTTTTGCTTCTCGAAATTGAGCAGGTCTTGCAGCGCCTTGCGGTCCTCCGCGCTGAGCGAGGTCTTCTTGGTAAATTTGATGAAACCCATAACACTCCCCCGGTTGAAAATGATCATCCCAAATCAAAATCCGAGAATAATCTTGCGCGACGACGCCAAATAATCAAGCTGCAACTTGATCATTCACAGCTTTGGGGCGTGAACCCGTATTCTGGCGCGATGTCGCGGCATCAAGCGGCCCTGCGCGCGAGCAATCTGCCGAGTGGTGCGTTGGGCTGGGCGATCGCCGCCGTTAGCAGGGCGACGAGGTCCTCCATCCATTCGCCGACCGCTCGGCCCTCGAGCAAATCGCGCTTGTAATTGCAGGAGCCGGTAATGCCGGTCGGTCGCTCCTTGAGCATCAGCGACAGCCAGGTCTGGTCGATCGGCAGCACCGGCTGGCCTTCGCGCGCGACGTTGCCGATCGATTCCGTCGCGAGATCCGGGAGATCGAACGGCCGGCGCAACGGATTTTGCAGCGTGAAATAGACCTGGAGCAGCGAGGCCGGATCGATCCCCTCCTGCTCCAGTCGATCGGCCAGGACGTTGAATGGCAGCTCCTGCCGCGCATGCGCCTCGAGCACGCTCTGGCGCACCCGCAGCAGAGCCTGCGCGAAAGACAGGTCCGGCGTGATTGTCGTGCGGACGATCACCGTGTTCTCGAACGGGCCGATGATCCGGTCGGTGTCCGGCTGGGCACGATTGGCCATCGCGGTCGCGACCGCGATGTCGGTGCGGCCCGTCCGGGCCAGCAGCATGGCCTTCAGGCCGGTGAGGAAGCACATGAACAGCGTGCAATTGTGCTGGCCGGCAAACGCCGTCAGCCGGGCGATCAGCTCGCGCTCGAGGCAGACCGGATGATGCCCGGTGGAGGCGCCCGGGCTCGATTCGCCGTCGAAGAGGGGACCCGCTCCGCGCAAATTCAGGATCCAGTCGGAAGCCTGGCGGCGCGCCGCGTCGGTGCCGCACCACCAGCGCTGCCAGCGTGCCACGTCCGAAAAGGCCGGCGGCGGGCTCGGCAGCGGCGCGGACGGATATCCGGCCAGCGCGGCATAGCGGCTCGACAATTCCTCGAACAGCACGCCGATCGACCAGCCGTCGACGACGGCGTGATGCAACGTCAGCAGCAGCACGTGGTCATCGTCGTGGAGCCGCAACAGCCGGGCGCGCAACAGCGGCGCGCGCGTGGTGTCGATCGGGGTATAGGCCTCCTGCTCGATCATGAGATCGATCTTCCTGAGCTCGAGCGCCTTGCGCCGCTTGTTGTTGTGGGAATGACCGTCGCCGATCGTCTCGACCGTCATGATTCGGCCGAGCGTGCGTGGCGCGGCGATGCGGCTTTCCGGCTCATCGCCGTTCCAGGCGAACGCGGTGCGCAGCGATTCGTGCCGGCGCACCACGTCGTCGATCGCCTTTGCCAGGGCGGCCGAATCGAGCGGGCCCTGCAGACGGAAGGCGAAGGGCAGGTTGAGCTGCGGCAGCCCCGGCAGATTCCGCTCGATGTGCAGCATCTGGTCCTGTCCGATGGAAGGCGCCGGCGGCCCGCCCGCAGCCGATCGCGGCAGGCTTGCGGCAGGCTTGTGCGGCTTCGTGGCCACGGTCTGTTCGACCCGCCGCGCCAACCCCTCGATCGTCGGCGCCTCGAAGAGGGCCTTGATCGGCAGCGACACGCCGAGCGCCCGCGCGATGCGCGCCATCACCTGGCCGGCCAGCAGCGAATGGCCGCCGAGGTCGAAGAAATTGTCGGTAACACCGATGCGTTCGACGTTCAGCAGGTCGATCCAGACGTCGGAGAGCACCTTTTCGGTGAAGTGCCGCGCCGGGACGACCGCATCCGCGCCGGACGTTTCCGGCGGGACGGACGCCAGCAGCGCCGAGCGGTCGATCTTGCCATGGGCGTTGAGCGGCACCTGATCCAGGAACAGGAAGGCGGCGGGGATGGCGTGAACGGGCAGGCGGCTCTTCAGGAAGTCGCGCATCTCGCTGGCGCTGCTCCGGCTGCCGGGCTTGGCGACGACATGGGCGATCAGCCTGATGTCGCCGCTCGCCTCGCGGCGCGGTTCGACGATGGCAGCGCGCACGCTTGGATGCTCGGCCAGCGCGTTCTCGATCTCCTTGAGCTCGATACGATAGCCACGGATCTTGACCTGATGGTCGGCGCGGCCGAGGCATTCGAGCGTCCCGTCGGCGCGGCGCCGGGCCAGATCGCCGGTCCGGTAGAGCCGGCTGCCGGCCTGGCGCGAGAACGGATCGGGCAGAAAGCGCTGCCGGCTCTGCGCGGGATCGTTGATATAGCCGCGGCCGATTCCGGCGCCGCCGATGCAGAGCTCGCCGGTCACGCCGATCGGTTGCGGCTGGAGGTTTGCGTCGAGTACGTAGAGCTGCGTGTTCGGCAGCGGCGCCCCGACCGGAACGTTGGCCGTCGCGATCGCCGGCGCTTTGGTCAGGCGGTGCAGGGAGGCGTCGTCCGAACATTCCGAGGCGCCATAGGCATTGATCAGCGGTACCCTCGGGCAGCAGGCAAACCAGGCCCGGCAGAGCTCGACGGGCAACGGCTCGCCGGTCGAGATCAGCAGCCGCAGCTTCGCGAAGGCGCGCCGGATCGGCGCCTCGTCCATACATTCGAGAATGAGGCGCAGCAGCGAGGGCACGATTTCGAGCACCGTGATGCCCTCGCGCTCGATCTCGCGCGCCAGCAGCATCGGGTCCTGCACGATCGCGTTGCCGCAGACATGGACGCGCGCGCCGACCATCGGACCGGCGAGGAATTGCCAGACCGAGATGACGAAGCTCTGCGGCGCGATCTGCGCGATCACGTCCTTAGGCGAGAGGCCGAGTTCGGAGATGAGCGAGGCCAGATGGTTCGACAGGCCGCGCTGCTCGATCATGACGCCCTTCGGCGCGCCGGAGGAGCCGGACGTATAGACGAGATAGGCAAGGCTCGAGGCGGCGCGGCGTGCGGCGCGGGCCGGCTTTGTCGACCCGGATGCAAGAGCGTCGTCGAGCTCGGCCACCGGGATGCGCTCGACCAGCGGTTCGAGCAGGGCCTCGACCATGGCAGACTGAGCCCGCCCGGTCAGCAGCACGCGGGCACAGCTCGATCCGAGGATGGTCGAGAGCCTTGCCGTCGGCTGGTCGGGATCGAGATTGAGGAAGGCCGCGCCGACGCGCTGCACCGCGATCATCGCGGCGAGCAGGTCGGGCCCGCGCTCCGCGAGCAGGGCAACCACGCTCTCGGCGCCGACGCCCTCACGGGCAAGCCAGCGCGCGGCCGCCCCAGTGCGACGCGCCAGCTCGCGATAGGTCAGGGACGTGCGACCGTCCGAGACCGCGACTGCGTTCGGCGTCTTCCTCGCCTGGCGCTCGAAGCGTTCGCTCAAGTTGCCGCGTGTGGTGAAATTGGCCGGCATGCCCCGGCCTTTTGCCAGCGCTTGCCGACGTTCGGCCTCGGTCAGGAGCGGCAGGCGCGAGATGCGCTGTTCCGGATTGGCGATGACGGCCTTGAGCAGCGCCTTGAACTGGGCCGCCATGGCTTCGATCGTCGCGGCCTCGAACAGATCGGTGGCGTATTCGAAGAAGCCGGTGAAGCGGCCATCGGCCTCGACCAGTTCGAGCGTGATGTCGAACCGCGCCACCCTGGGATCGACTTCCAGCCGCCGGGTCGACAGGCCAGGAAAGCGCGCCGCCTCGATCGAGGCGTTCTGGAGGATGAACATGATCCGGAACAGCGGATTGCCGTCGCTGCGGCGCGCCACCCGCAATGCGCGCAACACCTCCTCGATCGGAAGGTCCTGGTTGCGGTAGGCGTCCAGCGTGACCTGCCGCACCCGCCGCAACATCTCGCCGAAGCTCGGATCGCCGCTGAAATCGTTGCGCAGGACCAGGGTATTGGCGAACAGCCCGATCAGGCGTTCGCTCTCGATCTGGTTGCGGTTGGCGATCAGCGATCCCGTGGCGACGTCCTCATGCGAGGTGTGGCGGAACAACAGGCACTGGAAAGCGGCGAGCAGCGTCATGAACGGCGTGACGCCCTGGTTCTGGCTCAACGCGCGCAGCTCGGACGAGAGGGACTTTGAGAATTCAAGGTAGTGACGCGCGCCGTGTCCGCTCCAGATCTCAGGTCTCGGCCTGTCGGTTCTCAGCGGCAGCATGGTGACCCCGTCGAGCTGGGTCCGCCAATAATCGAGCTGCTCCCTGGCCGCGGGCGTCTGCGCCCAGCTTTGCTGCCAGAGTGCGAAGTCGCGATATTGGAAAGCGGGCGGCGGCAGTGCGGCCGAATGCTTCTTGCGTGTCGCGGCATAATGGACGGCGAGCTCCTGCCAGAACAGCCGCTGCGACCAGCCATCGGTGGCGAGGTGATGGACGTTGACCACCAGCGCATGGTTGTTCCTGTCGAACGACAGCAGTGTCGTCTTCAGGGGCGGCGCGTGGGCCAGGTCGAACTGACGTTGCGCAAGCCTGAGCGCCTCGCGCCGGATTGCCGCAGGCCGCCTGCCCGCCGGGCATGGCTTGAGCTTGATGCGCTCCAGCCGCGGCGTCGATGACAGCACGAGTTGCATCGGCTCGCCCTGGCGCTCGACGAACACCGAGCGCAGCGCCTCATGGCGCGTTGAGATCGCAGCGAGGCTCGCAGACAGCGCGGCGGCGTCGACCGGGCCCTTGAGGACGGCGATCTCGACGACGTTATAATTGTACCGCGTCGGGTCCAGTCGCGAGAGCACGTACATCCGCTGCTGCTGGAACGACAGCGGTGCGTCCGTGCCTGCAAGCCGGCGCCAGCCCGGCAGCGCCGTCTCGCGCCGGCTTGCGGCGGTCTCGATCCGGGCCGCAAGCGCTGCGACCGTCGGGCAATCGAAGATATCCTCGAACGAGAAGTCGACATTGAAGCGGTCGCGCAGGCGCGAGCGCATCTGTGTCACCGCGAGCGAATCCGCGCCGAGCGCGAAGACGTCCTGGTCGGCGCCGACCTGCGGCAGCTCCAACAGGCCGGCCCAGATCTCGGCGAGCTGGCTCTCGACCGCATTGCGCGGCAGCCGGGTCTCGTCGTCCGCGTCGACCGTTGCAATCAGCCCGGCGAGGGCGTTGCGCTTGACCTTGCCGCTGGCGCCCTTCGGCAGCGCCGCGACGCTGCGGATCACGCTCGGTATCTTGTAGGCCGCAAGCCGTTTTCGTGCGAATTGGCGCAACTGGTCCGGGGTCGCCTCGGCATTCGGCCGCAGCACCACGACGGCCGCGACGTTCTCGCCGAGCTTCTGGTGCGGGACCGCGAACACGCCGGCTTCCAGCACCGCCGGATGGCTGAGCAGGACGTCTTCCACCTCCAGCGGCGATATCTTCTGCCCGCCGCGGTTGATGACGTCCTTGATGCGGCCGACGATGAAGAGATAGCCGTCGTCATCGAGATAGCCGAGGTCGCCGGTCCTGAACCAGCCGTTGCGGAATGCGGCCCGCGTCGCCGGCTCGTCATTATAATAGCCGCGGCTCATGTTCGGCCCGCGCAGCACGATCTCGCCGTGCGCCCCGCTTGCGAGCGTGCGGCCGGTCTCGTCCATGATCGCGATCTCCGGGCCGGCGGCGCGACCGACCGACGCGACCTTGCGCAGCTCGAACCGATTGGCCGCAATCTGCGAGGCCGCCTCGGTCATGCCGTAAGTTTCGAGCACGGGAACGCCGAACGTTGTCTCCAGCCCGGCGAGAATCGTCGGCGCGAGCGAGGCCGAAGCCGACCGGATCACGCGCAGCGACGATGGTCGGGCGCGGTCGGGGTTTACTTCCGCCGCCGTCAGCAATGCGCGATGAATGGTCGGCACCGCCGTGTACCAGGTCGGTTGCAGCTCCCGCATCCAGCCGAAGAACGACGCTGCGTCGAAACCGTCGGTGCAGATCACGCTGGAGCCCGCGGCCAGCGCCGTGAGCAGGCCGGAGATCAAGCCATGGGCATGAAACAGCGGCAGGACGTTGAGCAGGCGATCATGCATCGTGAGCGACAGCACATGGCCGGCATTGTAAGCGGACAGGCAGACATTGCGATGGGTCAGCGGCACCATTTTCGGTCGCGCCGCCGTGCCTGACGTCAGCAGGATGAACGCATCGTCGTCGCCGCGCGAAGCGCCGGCGGCATTGGCCGGCCCGATCGCCGGAGCAATGAACGCGCAGCCGCCGAGATCGTGGGTAGGCCCCGCCACGAAATCGATCAATGCGATGTCGAGCATCCTGGCGGCGTCACGGCTCGCCGAGTTCATGTCGGCCCGGGTCACGAGCGCGGTCAGCTTCAGTTCGCTGAAATAGCGTTGCAGCTCGTCCGCCGTCAGATCGGGGTTGACGGGGACGCAGGCGCAGCCTGATGCGACTGCTAGCAGCGCCAGGGCAGTATCGGCGCCGCGCGGCAGCGCCACCGCGATGCGGTCTGCGGGACGGATGCCGAGTTCACGCAAGGCACGCACCAGTTGCCGGATCGACTCGGCCAGCGCGTCATAGCTGAGCGCCGGCCGGCCGGGAGCGAGGAGTGCGGGCGCCGCCGGCGTCCTGCGGGCGTAGAATTCGAGAAGGCCGCTGATATGCGCGAACACCTTCGTTTCGGCCGTGGTGCCGGCTGATGCTTCGTCCGCTCCGGATGCAATGTCCGACAACGCCATTCCCTTTTGGACCGATTAAGTTATTCTTCCAAGAAGTTGGGGAATGCGTCCAGTCCGAGGTGAAGTTTGGACCCCAAAATCTGTGGTTGAGGGGCCCTCGAGCCCTTCGACGGAGTAAGGGTCGGGCAGAATCACGATGCTGGAGAACGAGCCGAGCACGAGTTTGGAAGGTGGGCTGAATCACTGGCTCGAAAGCATCGGCCTCGGGCACTACACCGATCTTTTCGCGCAGCACCGCCTCGATCTCGACGTCATCGCGGATCTCACCGAAGCCGATCTGGTCGAGCTCGGATTGCCGCTCGGCGATCGCAAGCGGCTGCAGCGGGCGATGGCGGCGCTGTTTCAAGCGGAAACCACGGAGGCGCCGGCGGAGGCGCCGCGTCCGCAAATCCGGGCGGAGGTCGGAGCCGAACGGCGCCAGCTCACCACGATGTTCTGCGACATGGTGGATTCCACCTCGCTGTCCGCGCAGTTCGATCCGGAGGACGTCCGCGACATGATCGCGGATTTTCGCGAGACCTGCGTCCGGGTGGTCAAGCAATACGAGGGCTTTGCCGCCCGTTTCGTCGGCGACGGTATCCTGGTCTATTTCGGCTATCCGACCGCACATGAGGACGATGCCGAGCGCGCGGTGCGCGCCGGGCTCGAGATCGTGCGGGTGCTGTCGACGGCACGCGCGGTCGAGCCGCGTGGTGCGCTCAGCCATTCACCCGCCGTCCGCATCGGGATCGCGACCGGCCTCGTTGTGGTCGGCGACCTCGTCGGGCAGGGCACCGAAGAACGCGACTCCGCGGTCGGGGAAACCGTCAATCTCGCGGCGCGCCTGCAAGGCCTAGCGCCGCCCAACGGCGTGGTGATCTCGGCCTCGACGCAGGCGCTGCTGAAGGGGAAGTTCGACTACCGCAATCTCGGAGTCCACGACTTGAAGGGGATCTCCGAGAAGGCCCAGGCCTGGCACGTGGTGCGCGCCTCGCGGTTGGAGACCCGTTTCGCTGCGGCGATGGGTACGCGCCTGACGCCGCTCGTCAACCGCGAGGAGGAGATCGCGCTGTTGATGGGGCGCTGGCAGCAGGCCAAGGACGGCGACGGCCAGGTCGTGGTCAAGTTCGGCGAGCCCGGAATCGGCAAGTCGCGCATCATCCAGGAGATCTTCGAGCGGATATCGGGCGACCGCCATGGACAGGTCTCGCTGCAGTGCTCGCCCTATTACACCTCCACCGCGTTCCATCCGTTCGTCGAGCAGCTCAAATTCTCCCTCGGTCTCGATCGCGAGGATTCGTCCGCGCTGTCGCTGGCGAGCCTGGAGAACGCGATCGCCGCCGCCGATGGCGACATTGAGCAGGTCACCCCGCTGTTTGCCGCGCTGCTGTCGATACCGACCGGGGACCGCTATCCGCCGCTCGAGCTGTCGCCGCAGCAGCAGAAGGATGCGACGGTCGTGGCGCTGGTCAACCATTTCCTCGGCCTTGCGCGCGAGATGCCGCTGGTGATCGCGTTCGAGGATTTGCATTGGATCGACCCGACCTCCCGCGAGGTGGTCGACCTCCTGGTCGATCGGGTGCAGAACCAGCCGATCCTGGCGATCATCACCGCGCGCTCGGAATTCCAGGCGAGCTGGAACGCGCATTCGCACATCACCACCCTGGTCCTGAACCGCTTGAGCCGGCAGTTGCGCACGACGCTGGTCGAGCGCGTCGCGGGACGCGAGCTGCCCAAGGAGGTTGTCGAGGAGATCATCGTCAAGACCGACGGCGTGCCGCTGTTCCTGGAAGAGCTGACCAAGACGGTTCTGGAATCCAATCTGCTGACCGAGCGGCACGGGCGCTACGTGCTGTCGGGGCCGTGGCGGCAGCTCGCAATCCCGGCCACCCTGACCGACTCGCTGATGGCGCGGCTCGATCGGATGGGACCCTTCAAGCGCATCGCGCAGATCGGCGCCACGATCGGCCGCGAGTTCTCCTACGAGACGCTGCATGCCGTCGCCAATACGCCGGCCGAGCAGATCGAGGCGGCGCTCAGTCATCTGCAGGAGGCCGGGCTGATCATGCGCCGCGGCCATCCGCCGGATGCGCTGTACTCCTTCAAGCACGTGATGATCCAGAACGCCGCGCATGCGAGCCTGTTGCACAGCGAGCGGCGCAAGCTGCATGCGCGGATCGCCCAGGTGCTCGCCGAGATGTATCCGGAGAGGACCGAGCGCGAACCGGAGCTGCTCGCCCATCATTTGACCGAATCCGGCCAGAGCGAGGGCGCCGCCAGCTTCTGGCTCAAGGCCGGCAAGCAGGCGGCCAAGACCGGGGCCAATCTGGAGGCGATCGGCCACCTGCGCCGCGGCCTTAACGTCGTGCAGGCCAATGCGCGCATGCAGGGCGCCGACGAGATGGAGCTCAAGCTGCGCATCGCGCTCGGCAACGCGCTGATCGCCGCCAAGGGCTACGCGGTGCAGGAGGTCGAGGAGAACTACATCCGCGCGCTGGAGCTCGGCCGTCAGCTCGATGACGACGAAAAGGTCTTCGCTGCGACGCGCGGGCTCTGGGTGTGCCATTTCATCCGCGCCGATCTCACCCGCGCGCACGATCTCAGCGTCGAGCTGTTGAAGTTTGCCAAGCGCGAGCGGCTGAACGAGCGGACGCAGCCGGCGCAGCAGACCGGCTATCTGATCGAGGCGCACCGCGCGATCGCGATGACCATGCTCTATCGCGGCCGCTTCGCAGCCTCGCAGCACCATTTGCACCGCTGCATCAACCTGTTCAGCCCCGATCTGCACTCCGACCTGATGGAACGGCACGGCATCGATCCCGGTGTCGTTTCGCTGTCCTATCTCGGTTACCTCCTGTGGTTCCTCGGTCGGCCCGACGCGGCGCGCCAGCACAGCGAGCAGGCGATCGCGAACGCCGAGAAGATCCGCCACCCTTTCACGCTCGCCTTCGCGCTGGTGTTCGGCGCCTATCTCCGCCAGCATTTGCGCGACGTCGAAGGCACGCGCGACTACGCCAATCGCGCCATGATCATTGCCACCGAGCACAATTTCCTGCACTGGAAGCAGCAGGCGGCGATCCTGCGCGGCTGGGCGCTGGCTCAGCTCGGCGAAGCCGACGAAGGCCTCGGCCAGATGCGCTTCGGCCTCGACGAGTACGAGGCGATGGATTCCTGGCTCGCCGGCTGCTGGTTCCGCTGTCTGCTCGCGGAAACGTACGCCAAGGTCGGGATGCGCGACGCCGCCTTGCGCGCGCTGGATGGTGCGCTTGCGACCGCAAGGCGGACCGGCGATCACTTCTATCTCGCCGAGGTCTATCGCATGCAAGGCGAGATCACGCTGGCGGGTGGCGACCCGGCGTCGGTACAGGAGGCGGAGGACCTGTTCGGCCTTTCGCTGGAGACCGCACGCAAGCAGGGAGCGCTGTCCTGGGAGCTTCGCACCGCCGTCTGCCTCGCGCGCCTGTCGCATCAAGCCGGCAAGCGCGAGCACGCAAGACTCCTGCTCATGCCGATCGTCGGCAAATTCAGCGAGGGCTTTTACACGCCGGACCTGAAGCAGGCGTTGCAGCTCGTCGACGAGCTCGGCATGGACGCGCCGGTGCGCGAGCAGGCCGGTCTGTGACATGAGCGATCTTGCCGCCGCGCGGGCGCGCTACGTGGAGTTGATCGCCAGGCGCGAGCGGATTGCCTCGAAGCGTCTGCTCGCCGCGCTCGCCGCCGTTCCGCGCGAGAAATTTCTGCCAAGGGGGCCTTGGCGCATCAAAGGCGAGGCAGCGCGCAGCTACCGCCCGACGCCCGACGCCGATCCCGTTCATCTCTACGACAACGTGCTGGTCGCCATCGATGCACGCCGCAAGCTCGACACCGGCCTGCCGAGCCTGTGGGCGCATTTGATCGACACTCTCGACGTCAAGCGGGCGGACCGTGTGGTGCAGATCGGCTGCGGCCTCGGCTATTTCTCCGCGGTGCTGTCGATCATGGTCGGCGAGAAGGGCCGCGTCCATGCGATCGAATGCGACGATCGGCTCGCGACCCGAGCGGCGAACTACTTGCGCGGCTATGGCAACGTCACGGTCGTCCACGGCGATGGGTGCAAGGACGTGGGCGAGCCCGCCGACGTGATCATCGTGCATGCCGGCTTCCCGCATCCGCACCCGCTCTGGCTGCGGTCGCTCCGTCCGCGCGGCCGTCTTCTGGTGCCGCTGACGCAGCGCGACCGCGAAGGCGCCGCCCTCAAGATCACGCGGAGGGCCAGGGGTTTCGAGGCAGAGGCGATCCAGCAGATCCGGATCTTTCCCGGCCGGGGCCGCGGCGTGACCGCCCTCGACGACCGCGTCGCCGACTGGTGGCAGCGCGCCTCAGCCCTGGCGCCGCTCCGCTTTCGCGGGCTGGAGCAGGGGCTGCCGTCGGATGGCTAACACTTCGTTTCGCTTTACCTTGATTTCGATCGTGAGTTTCCGGCATCTCGCATTGCCGCTATCAGTGCGGGTCTGATGGCCATTTGAGCGTGCTCCATGCATTCCGTTGCCCTGCTGACTGCCAGCTACGCCAAGGATATCGAACGCTTTTCGCTGCTTAGCGAGAGCATCGACACCTGGCTGTCGGGATACACGCGCCATTATGTACTCGTTAACGATGAGGACGTGCCGCTGTTCGCGCGCTTCGCGTCCGACAAGCGGGTCATCGTTCCGGCCTCGCGCTATCTGCCGAAGTGGCTGTTCGCGCTGCCGCCGGCGCTCCAGTTCGGCAGCCGGCGCGTCTGGCTGTCGCTGCTGTCCTCGCCGGTGCACGGCTGGCACATCCAGCAGATCCTGAAGATCGCCGGCGTCCTCAACGCGCCCGAGCAGCGTGTCTGCATCCTAGATTCGGACAATCTGTTCTTCCGCGAGTTCGACGTCAGCCGATATGCCGGCGCTGAGACGACGCCGCTGTTCGTCACGCGCAAAGCGATCGCCGCCGACCACCCGTTGCACGGCCTGTGGCTGCGCACCGTCGACCAGCTTCTCGGCATCAAGGAGCGCGCGTTCCCGGCGGACGATTATGTCGGCAACGCGCTGGTCTGGGACAGGGACACGGCGCGTGCGATGACGGACGCGATCAAGTCGGCGACCGGCCTGAGCTGGGCGCTGGCGCTGTGCCGGAAGAAGAAGTTTTCGGAGTATCTGCTTTACGGAAACTTCGTCGCCAATGCGCCGGAACACCTGGCGCGACATCGGCTCACCGAAGACAGCATCGCGGTCTCGCACTGGGACGACACGCCGCTCGACCGCCCGGCCATCGAAGCGATGATGCGCACGGCCTCGCCCGAGCAGGTCGCGCTTTGCATTCAGTCCTATTCGTCGACGTCGATCGCCGACATCCGCGACGTGTTCCGCCTGTCCTCGCGCGAGCGGCGCGCGCCGAGCCTGGCCCCCGATCATATCGGCGATGTGGCCGCGTTCGAAACGCCGAAGACACGCTGATTTCTAAAGCATGATCCGGAAAAGTGCATAGCGGTTTTCCGAAAAGATCATGCTCGAACAATAATCTAAAGCGCGATGACGATTCATCCTAATCGCATCGCGCTTTAGCCGTCCTTCGTGAACTTGCTGATGACGTCCATGAACGGCTTCGGCTTGAACTCGCCGTCGAGCGGCAGCGGACGGTTCGGCTGCTTGTCCTTGCGGGCGAAGGTGCCGTTGATCCAGCTGTAGCGGTCCGAGATGCCCCAGGTCAGGATCGACCGCACCGGGCCGCTCGCGGCAACGGCCGTCAGCAAGTCGTCGACGCGCTTGGCGACCACGGCGTCGCGCTCCGCAGGACTTCCCGCCAGCTTCTGGTCGTCGACGTCGAGCTCGGTGATGAGAACCTCGAGCCCCCAGGAACGCAGCTCGGTGACGAATTCGGCGAGCCCGTGCGTGTCGATCTCAAGCTCGGCGTGAAGATGCGCCTGCAGCCCGACGGCGTGGAGCGGAACGCCCTGATCGAGCAGGTCCATGATGAGGGTGCGATAGGCCGCCCGCTTGGCGATGAACGAGTCCTTCGCCGACTCGATGTCATATTCGTTGATCGCGAGCTTGACGAAGGGGTCGGCCGCGGCCGCCGTGCGGAACGCCAGCGGAATCCAGCGATCGCCGAGATGTTGCGTCCAGAAGGTGTCGCGCCGGTCCTTCGGGCTGCGCGGATTGTCCGGGATCGGCTCGTTGACGACGTCCCACGACGTCAGCTTGTCCTTGTAGTAGGAAACGACGGTGCCGATGTGGTCGAGATAGGCGCGTTCGACGCCCTTGCTGCCCTTGATCTGCTTGGTCCAGTCCGGAATGTCGTGATACCAGGCGAGTGCGTGGCCGCGCATGGTCAGATCGTTGTCGCGCGCGAAATCCAGGATCGCGTCGGCGCGCTCGAAGGTGAACGTATGGGCGTCCGGCCGCAGCATCGGCCATTTCAGCTCGAGCACCGGCACCACCTGCGTGCAATAGGTGCTGATGGCCTCGCCGAGCCGCGGATCGGCTTGCAGGTCCCAGAGCGTGGCGGCTGCGCCGTAGCCCGGGCGGCGTTGGACGCGTTTCGAGGCCGGCACCGCGGACGCCGATGCGCCCGCCGCGAGCGTTGCGACACTGCCGAGCAGGAATTCGCGTCGGTCGAGCCCGGTCACGCGTGCCGCTGCATCGCGGCTTCCGCGATTTCGTAATAGTGAAGCGCGCCCTTCTCGAGCGTCAGGTGGTCCAGCACATAATCGCGCGGCGCGAAGCCTCCCGCCTCGACCTCTGACCAGAAACGGCCCCAGCCCGCCGCGAAGCTGCCCGCATCAGTGAAGGTCATGCCGCAGCGCGCGTCGAAATAGGGCACCGAGGACACGTTACCCTCGTATCGCACCTTGTCCGGGAAATATTTCGGATCCTGCCAGGGCCCGCCGCGATCCCAGGCGAAGACGGGCACGCCGCTCGACAGTGCTTGCTGGCAGGCGATGCCCTGGCTCTCGTGCTCGCAGAGGAAGATCATGCTGCGGCAGCGCGCCAGCGCGGTCTTGTAATCCTCTTCCTTGTAGTGCCCGTAGCGGATCGTTTCGACCGTGCGTCCGCTGGCTTCGAGAAACTTTCGGATCGGCTCGATCAGCTCCGGTTGATACCGGTCGTAATCCCAGCGGACCTTGTCGTAGAGCAGCACGTCGATCTTCTTCTGCGCGGCCGGCGCCGGGACCCACAGATCCGTCTCGATGCCGACGGGCCAGGCACCGACATGGGGCCAGTGCGGACGGAACATGTCGGCATACCAGGCGCACGGCAACAGCACCTGCCTCACGTCGAGATCCTCTAGAGTTTCTGGTGCGTCGATTGGATGGTCATACATGGCGACGCCAAGCAGCAGTGGATTCTTCCACTTGAACCAGTCGAGCACGAACGGCCGGCCGATGATGCAGGCCAGTTCCTCCGGATGCTTCCGAATGTAGCGATAATCGTTGACGCGGTAGCGAATGCCAAGCCGATCGAGACCTGCGCACAGATTGAGCAGAACGCGCCGCTGTCCGCTGATGAAGGACTTGCCCAGCAGCAACCGGCGCAGCAGCGGCCGAAGGTGACGGTCGCCGGGAAACCAGCGGTCGTCTCGTTCCTCGAAGAAGAGGTTGAGGACCATCCTGTCGCGGCCCTTCGCGCCGGGATACGCCGGAGCCGCGGGAGCAGTGGTGGTTCGACGCGGGAGGGAGGTCGATCTCGCCCGTGTTCGTTCGACAACGTCCATATCAGTTACATCAGTGCGTCGGAGGAGTCGGGCGACGTTTCGCTATCATTGCTTCTTTTCTGTGATCGCGCCCGCTCCTTCAAGGACAGGGCAAATTTAACGCTAACGCGCGATAACCGCGTGCTCGCTCCATTAGCGATCCGATTTGCAGGGTTATCCGGCTATCCTTGACTTGTCCTTGACCTATCCTTGGCAATGCCAGCGGCGAGCCCCGATTGTCGCACCCAATCGTCTTAACGATCCGTTAATCCTGATGGCCGCCCACGGTCCCGTGCTCGCATGCTGAACCGCCATTTCTCGATCTATCTCGTCGCCTACATCCTGCCTGCGGCGGTGGGCTTCTTCGCCGTCACGGCCTATACGCGGCTCCTCAGCCCGGCGGAGTACGGCGTCTATGTCGTCGGCATCAGCCTTGCCGGGATTCTGGGCGCGATCTTCTTCGCCTGGATCAAGCTGTCGGTGTCGCGCTATCAGGCGATGTCGGCGGAGGTCGATTTTCGTGGCACGGCAATCGTCGCCTTCGCGCTCACGGCCGCGGTGCTCTGCGCCACCACTCCGCTGGTCGTCCTGTTCCGCAGCGATGTCAGCGTCGAGCTGCTGCTCGCCAGCATGTTCGTCGCGATCATGGCCAATGCGGTCGATGTCGGCCAGGAGTTCGAGCGCGCTAAATTGCGCCCCTACCGGTTCGCGGCGATCTCGATCGTGCGCAGCGTCTCCAGCGTCGGCTTCGGTCTTCTCGGAATCTGGCTCGGCTGGGGTGGATTGGGGCTGCTCGCCGCATTCGGCCTGGGGTCGCTCGCCGGCATCATCCTGAACCTCGTCGGCGACCGCACCGGGATCGCGCGATTTCAGCGCAGCCAGTTCATGCAGCTGGCGCGCTACGGCCTGCCGCTGACGCTGGCGGGATTGTCCGTGGCGGTCTATTCGGCCTGCGACCGCCTCATTGTCGCTTATCTGCTCGGCAAGGACGCTGCCGGCATCTTCGGCGTTGCCGCCGATCTGCCGCGCCAGTTCATGGTGATGATCGCCTCCAGCGTCGCCGCGGCGACCGTGCCGCTGGTGTTCCGGTCGTTGTCCGAGAACAACGGCGAGACGACGCGGGAGCGGCTGACTGAAAGCCTCGAGCTGCTGCTCGTCGTGGTGGCGCCCGTTGCGGTCTGGCTTGCGCTTGCGGCGGACCAGGTGGCCGGAACGCTCGTCGGGATCGACTTCCGCGCCGGCGTCTCGGCCCTGTTGCCGACGCTGGTGCTTGCGCGGCTTTTCGGCATCGCCAATCAGTTCTACGTGCAGATCAGCTTCCAGCTCGCCGAGCGGCCGTTCATGCTGGCGGCGCAATCCTTCCTCACGCTGGTGATCAGCGTGATCCTGATGTTCGCGCTGATCGGCGGCTACGGCCTTTACGGGGCGGCGCTGGCGACGCTGGCAACCGAGGCGATCGGCTTCCTGGTCGCACTCGTCCTGATGCATCGGGCCCATCCGGTCCCGTTCGAGCTCAATCGCCTCGCCGGCGTTGCCGCCTCCGCAGCATTGATGGCCGCCGCGATCCTTGTTGCGCGCGCGCAAGCGGGCGGCACCGGCCTCGCCTCGCTCGTCATCGTCAGCCTCGCCGGCGGCCTTGCCTATGCGGCCGCGGCCTGGCTGCTCAATGTTGCGAACGTGCGAACGTTGTCGCTGCGTTTCCTGCGAACGTTGGACCGCAAGGCTCTCGGCGTCTAGCGGAAGGGCTATTCGCGCGTCCGTACGGTCGCACCAAAAGGTGATCCGGACATTCTGCCGCAGCGATTGAGGCCAGCTCCGGCTGCCCTCGGCTGACGGCCGCCTTCCGCCTCCGCGAGGCGTCGTATATGAGAGATTTGTCGTCCGAACGTACCGAATCCCGCCACAGACGGAACGTAAGGCGACTGCAATTTCTTAATGCAACGATTCCAATCTGACACGTGAGCGATACCAGCCGACTGGCAGCTCGACCGAGGATGGCATGAAAAACCGATCGACGACGGCGCAATCCATCAGGGCGGTGGGGCGCCGGGGGCCTGCCGGAATCATGGCGCTCGTGGCGGCGGCGACCCTTGCGGCGGCCACCCCGGCGATTGCGGCCAAGCAGCAGCGCCAGGTGGCCGAGGCAGTCGCGCCGCGGGTGGCCGGCGATCCGGTCATGGCGATCGTGTCGATCAAGAGCCAGCAGGTCACTTTCTACGATGCCGACGGCTGGATCGTGCGCGCGCCGGTATCGACCGGCACCACCGGACGCGAGACGCCGGCTGGCGTCTTTGCCATCCTCGAGAAGAACCGGGAGCATCGCTCGAGCCTTTATGACGATGCCTGGATGCCGCACATGCAGCGCATTACCTGGAACGGCATCGCCCTGCATGGCGGACCGCTGCCCGGCTATGCCGCCTCGCACGGCTGCGTGCGAATGCCGTTCGGCTTCGCCGAGAATGTGTTCGACAAGACCTATATCGGGATGCGCGTGATCGTCTCGCCGCATGACACGGTCCCGACGGAATTCTCTCATCCCTCGCTGTTCGTGCCAAAGCCGGAGGCCATCGCGGCCGTGCCCGGCCGGGCCGACAAGCTCTCCGCCGAGGCGGAGGAGGCCACAAGGGCGGCCGACGAGGCCAAGAAGGCTGCGTCCGCCGCCGCGAAGGAAGCCGCCTCGCTCCCGGCCGCGTTGCGCAAGCTGGAACAGCAGAAGACCCGCGCCGATGCCGAGCTCGCCTTCGCCGACAAAATGCTCGCAAATGCCAAGACGGATCAGGCCCGCGCCAAGGCCGAGGAGCTGAAGCAGAAGGCAGCAACCAAGGCTGCCGACGCGGCGACGCAGCTCGAGGCCGCCAGGGCCGCCGCGCAGCCGAAGCGCGATGCGGTGGCTGCGACCAAGGAAGCCGCGAAGACCGCTGCGGCCAGAAAGACCGAGGCCGTGAAGGCGGCGACCGACGCGAAGCTCGCGGGCGAGCCGGTCTCGGTCTACATCAGCCGGGCGACGCAGAAGCTCTATGTGCGTCGGAACACGCACAAGCCGGCGCCCGACGGCGGCGGCGAGGTGTTCGACACCAGCATCGAGGTCCCCGTCACGATCCGCAATCCCGAGCAGCCGATCGGCACGCATATCTTTACGGCGATGGCGAAGACCGGGACGGGCCTGCGCTGGAGCGTTGTCACGATCGAGAACGGCGATGAGGCCCGCAACGCACTCGACCGCATCACCATCCCGCAGGACGTATGGGACCGCATCGGGCCGACCGCGTTGCCGCGCTCCTCGATCGTCGTCTCGGACGAGCCGCTGAGCAGCGAGACCAATTACCGCACCGAGTTCGTCGCGGTGCTGAGCAACGAGCCGCAAGGCGGCTTCATCACGCGCAAGCCGACCGCGCCTGCCATGATCGCCAGCGATGACGGCTGGGACAACGGCTTCGGCTTCTTCTACCGCGATCCCTACGTCCAGCCGGCCAACCCGCGCCGGCGCAGCCAGTACCAGTACTATCAGCCGGCGCAGCCGTTCCAGCGCGGCTTCTGGTAAAGGACGCGCCGCCTCGGCCAACGCCCCTGCTACGGGCGGGCCTCGATCACGATCGCCTGGATCTTGCCCTCCACCGGACCGGATCCATGGCGGGCCCGGATTGCCTCCGCAACCGTATCGGTCGCAGCCTGAAGCTTGCCGGCATCCCGTGCCTCGATCTCGCTGCGCAGCGGCGTGCCCTGGCAGAGCGCAATGGCGACATCTTCGGCTAAAGGCGCGCGGCTGATTTCGGATCGGGTTTCGATCGAGATGTCGCGGAAGCCAGCTCGTTCGAGATCGCTCCTGATGACGGCCTTGTCGTGATAGCCGTGCGGCGTCCGGACCATGAAACGCGGCGGATCATTGGGAAACAGCTTCTCGAGCGCGACCGTTGCTTCATGCGTGAGCGCATTCTCCTCGATGCGATCCCAAACGTTGAACACGAACGTGCCGTCCGGCTTCAGGACGCGCCTGACCTCGCCATAGGCCTTGATGCGGTCCGGAAAGAACATCGCGCCGAACTGGCAGCAGACCACGTCGAACTCGGCGTCGCCGAAGGGCAGGGCCATTGCGTCCGCCTGGCGCCAGGTGATGCGATCGTCATTCGCCTGGCGCTGCGCTGCGACCGCGAGCATCGGTTCGTTGAGGTCCGTTGCAACGTATCGAACGCCGCGCGGCAGCGCCGCCGCCACGGCACGCGTCACCGCACCGGTGCCCGCTGCGATCTCGAGCAATACAGCGGGAGAGCGTGCGGCAACGCGCCTTGCGATGTCCTCCGCATAGACGGCGAAGATCATCGGGACCAGATACTCGTCGTAGATTTTCGGAATCGAGCCGGCGAAAACCTTGTCAGTGTCGGGCATGCTAGCCTCGCTGAAGGTTCGGACACGAGGCCACGTTACCATGGTTTCCCGCAAGAGCCAGCAACGGCGTACATTGCGGGCAATCGGTTCTACGATCTCCCGCCGCCGACCTCGCGGATCGGCCGCGTGCCGTCCCAGTTCAGTGCGGCCTGCCGCACCTTCTCGAAGAACGGGCCCTTGGTGCCGCTGATGTCGGAGATTTCGATCACCGTGCCCGGATGCGCCTGCGTGTCGAAATAGGCAAAGCGTCCCTTGTTGCCGCCGATCTGGCCCTCATGGCCGATCCGATAGCCGAGCCCGAGCGCCTTGTCGTAGAGCGCCTGATAGTCGTGGCTCCAATACGACATGTGCTGGAGCCCTTCGCGCCCGGCATCGAGAAATTCCCTGTAGAGCGAGGGCGCGTCGTTGCGCTGCTGGATCAGCTCGATCTGGAGATCGCCGGAATTCGCCAGCGCAATGCTCATCTCGACGGCCGAATCCCGGCCGCGATGCCGGAACCAGTCGGTCTTGACCCGGTCCATGTAGTACCAGGGGCCGACGCCCATCACCTCGATCCAGTGCTTCATCGCGGCGTGGATGTCCCGCACCACATATCCGTTCTGGCGCACCGCGCCGAAGATACGGCTCATGCCCGCGCTCCTGTCGTCAGCTTGCTCACTTGACCTCGATGCCCGCGTCCTTGGCAACCTGCTTCCAGGCCGTGATGTCGCGGGCGTTGATGTCGCGCTGCTCCTCGCCGGGCACGAATTGCGGCGTGATGCCGAGCGCCAGCAGCTTCTGCTTCACGACCTCATCGCCAAGGGCCTCCTTCAGGGCCGCCGACAGCTTCTGCGTGATCGGCGGTGCGACACCGGCCGGCGCATACATCGCCCAGGACAGGCTGCGGTCGAACGCCACGCCCTGCTCCTTGTAGCTGGCGATTTCGGGCAGGCTCGGCGACCGCTCGCCGCAGGCGGCCAGCGCCTTGATCGAGCCCTCCTTCACCAGCGGCGTTGCGGTGGCAACGTCGAGCGTCGCGAGCGAAATGTGGCGGCCGAGCAAATCGCCGGCCAGCTTTGCGATGCCGTTGAACGGCACGTGGTCCATCCTGATGCCGGTCTGCTGCATCAGGATCTCCGCGCAGAATTGTCCGGTCGAGCCGACGCCCCAGCTGCCGTACTGGATCGGCTCGCCCTTCTTGGCCAGCGCGACCAGACCCTTGATGTCATTGGCGGCAAAGTCCTTGGTTGCCACCAGCATGATGGAGGAGACGCCGACGCGCCCGATCGTCGTGAAATCCTTGATCGGATCGTAGGGCAGTTTTGGATAGATCGCGGGCGCCAGCACATGCGTGGTCATGCCGCCGACGGTGATGGTGTAGCCGTCATTGGCGGAAGTCGCGACCATCTGCGTGCCGATCGTGCCGGCGGCGCCGGTGTGGTTCTCGATATAGATGCTCTGCCCGAGCGTCTTGCCCATCCTGTCCGCAAGCAGCCGGCCGACTACGTCGCCGCCGCCGCCGGCCGCGTAAGGCAGCAGCATCCTGATCTTGCGGGTGGGGTAGGCGGCAGCATCCTCGGCGCGGGCGGACGGCGCCGCTGACAAGATCAGCAGCAATGATGTGACGATGCGAAGCGCTGCGATGGTTTGCGCGGGCAAAAGGCGAGCGTGGCTTGCCATGGCATTCTTCCCCAATTGCTCTCCGCTTATCGAGCGGAGTTAAAACGAACGATCGTTCGTACGGTTGACTAGCGAACGAGCGTTCGTTAGTCAAGCAGCATGGCTGTCGACACCTCCAGCGCGGCTGAAGCGGCTGCGCCCACGACGCGCGAGCGCATCCTCGCCGAAGCGCTCAACCTGTTCGCGCAGAGCGGTTATGGCGGCGCCTCGATGCGCGAGCTCGCGCGCCGCGTCGGCATCCGCGAGAGCAGCCTCTACAACCATTTCCCCGGCAAGGCGGCGATCCTCGAGGCGATCGTCAGCGAGCATGGCCCGGCCAGCTCGGCGAGCCGGCTGGAGGAGCCGCGCTACAAGCAGCTGGCGCGGCAGCCGGCGGAGTTCTGCCGGCAGTTCGCGCTCGACCTCGTCGAGCAATGGTCCGATCCGCGCGAGCACCAGTTCCAGAAGGTCATCACCGCCGAGCGCAACCGCGTGCCAGGCATTCGCGCCAAATTCGCCGATCATTTCTACGCGCGCGAGCAGAGCCTGATGACGGATTATTTCCGCGGCTTCGCGCTCGCCGGCCTGATCTCGACCACTGATCCGCGCGAGACCGCGCGGCTGTTCGCCGCCGGTCTGATCTACATCCGCCTCGAGCATTACGTGATGGGCGCGGTGCCGTCGCCGCGGCCGAAGGTGATCGAGGCGATCGACCGCTATCTCGCCTTCTTCCTGTCGCTGATCGCGGCAGGTCAAGACGCCGACAACAAGAAGCGAAAGCCCAAGGGAGAAATGCGTGGCAAGGCTGCCCCTGATTGATCCGGAGACGACGAGCGGCGACATTCGCGCCTCGTTCGACCGCATGCCGGTCAAGCTCAACATCTTCCGCATGATGGCCCATGCCGAGGCCAACATGATTCCGGCGATGCGGCTCGGCAATTCCATCCTGCACAAGCAGAAGCTCAGCGCGGTCAACCGCGAGCTTCTGATCCTCCAGTCCGCCCAGCTCGAAGGCGGCGCCTACGAGTGGCGCCAGCACGTGCCGATCGCGCTCGGCGTCGGCTGCACGCAGGACCAGATCGACGCCGTCGAGCGTAGTGACTACGACGCCGCCGGCCTGAGCGAGGCCGAGCGCGCGCTGCTGAAGTTCGGCCGCGAAGTGGTCGAGAACGTCCGTGTCCCCGAGACCATCTTCGCGGCCGTGCGAAAACATTTCAGCGACCAGGAAATCGTCGAAGCCATCGTCGCGCTCGGCTTTTACATGATGATGGCGCGCCTGACCGAAGCAACGGAAACCGATCTCGATCCCGCCGCTGGCATGAAGGTCTATGACGGCGGCAAGAAGCCAGGCGGCTGAGATGGCGGACACCGAGAGCAAGCCGGAGCGTTACATTCGTCCGCCGAGCGTGGAATCATCCGGAGAAGCGCCGGGCAGGGGGCGCCTCAAAGGGCGCCGCATCCTGATCGTCGGCGGCGGCCAACGCGTGTTCGACGCAGCGAGCGATCCAATCGGCAACGGCCGTGCCATGAGCATCCTGTGCGCCCGCGAGGGCGCCAAGGTCGCGGTCGCCGATCTCAACCGCAGCTCCGCCGAACAGACGGTGAAGCGCATCACGGATGAAGGCGGCGACGGTCTTGCCATCGCGGCCGACGTCACCTCGGAGGCCGACGTCGTCCGCATGATCGACGAGGCGCGCCGCGCCATGGGCGGGCTCGACGGCATGGTGCTGAACGTCGGCACATTCGGCAAGGTCGGGCTCGATGCCGTCAGCCCCGAGGAGTGGAACAAGATCTACGACGTCAATGTCCGCGGCCCCATGCTGTGCTGCCGCGCCGGCTTGCCGAAATTCGACGATGGCGGCGCCATCGTCTTCATCTCCTCCATCGCCGCGCTGAAGGCGGGCTCGCAGATGGCGGTGTACGATTCCTCGAAAGCCGCGCTCGGCGGTCTGATGCGCAACATCGCCCATCTCGGAGCCCGCCGCGGCATCCGCGCCAATCTCGTCTATCCCGGACTCGTCGACACCCCCAAAGGCCGCGAAGCCGGCGCCGGCCGTCCCTCCCGCGGCAAGAGCCACATCCCGTTCGGCCGCCAGGCGACAGCCTGGGAGATTGCCTATGCCGTGCTGTTCTTCCTCTCCGACGAAAGCGTCTACGTCACCGCACAGACCCTCGCAGTCGATAGCGGCCTGAGCGCAATGTAAGTGCTCTTCTGTAGCCCGGATGGAGCGCAAGCGTAATCCGGGACCGATGCCTCACCGCGCAACCTGCCCCGGATTGCGCTGCGCTCCATCCGGGCTACGGATGCGACAGATCAGATGATCGAGCGAGATGTGCCCCGGCCCGTAAGCCATGAGGGCAAGCGCCATCGCCGCCCAAGTGAGGTGAATCGGCCAGCCGTCGGGCACCGTGAGCTCGACGATCACGGTCATGAACAGCAGCCCGAGCGCGGCGAACCGCGTGCCCAGTCCCAGCACCAGCAGGATCGGGAACATGATCTCGCCGGAGCCCGAGAGAAAGGCCATCACCGTCGGGGCCGGAAAGTGATAGGGCCCGCCGGGCAGATGCAGCATGAATTCGTCGCTGAACAGCGTCACCGCGGTGTCGTTGAGCTCGAGGAAGCCGCTCCATTTGAGCAGGCCCGAGCGCCAGAACGGCACGGCCAGCGCGAGGCGCAGCACCAGCTGGACGAGCGATGGCACCGCGAGCGCCTGCACCAGATGATTGGCTCTGTCGATGAGTGCTCCGGGCGACGGCAGGCCGCTGGCGGGCGTCATGGGCTGCTCCGTGATCATGATGGGTCTCCGCAACAGAGCGAGGTGAAGGCGCCGGCTTCGATCAGCCCGGCAATATTCGCGGCAATGTCGAATTCGCTCGCCGCTTCCAGCGCTGCCGCAGCGGCTTCGCCGAGCGGCCGGCCCGACATGAGATGGTGCGCGAAGACCGCTCCGCCGGGCGGAAGGCGGCGCACGGCGACGTCGAATTCGCCTCGCGTGATCAGGGCATCCTCCGGCGTCGAGGCATCGATCCGCATAATCGGTGCGTCGTCGCGGTTGGCCGCAAAGATCGTCACGGCAGCGTAATTCGAACGCAGGCACCGCGCGGCCGGGTGCGGAATGAAAACCAGATCAGCCAGGCGGTCGGGCGTCACCGCCGAGAGCCGGGCCGGCGACAGCGGGATGGCGTCGGCGGCGTGATAGGCGTCGAGCCAGGCCCGCTCGAGACGCGCGACGTCGCCGAGCCAGGGCAGATCTTGCGCATGCTCGTAGGCTTCGATGAAGTCCGGAAAGTCGCGGCCATATTCGAACAGCAGCGGCGATGTCGGCGGATTGCTGCGCACATGCAAGCGCGCCATCGCGCGGAAGAAGTCGACGCCGGTGATGCGCTGCACCGCCGGATAGATTGCGGCGAGCGCGTCGATCAGGCTGACCGTGACGTTGTTGCGGTAGACGTCGTAGCGCCGGCCAGCGGCCTTGCCGTTCGGGCCGGTCACGAGCTCAGGCGTGCTGCGCGCCGGATCCAGCAGCGCCGGCGCGAACGATGCGGCAAAGCACAAACCTGGTTCAGGCGGCATGACGCTCTCCTGCCGGCACGGCGGACTGATGGCGGTCGAGGATCGCCTGGGCGGCAGCGGCTTCCGCTTGCAGCACCGGCCAGTCCGGAATCTTGCTGTCCCATTCGATCAGCGTCGGCACCGGCCCGCGGCGGCGGATCACGATCTCGTAGAGTTTCCAGACGGCGTCGGCCACCGGGCCATCGTGGCTGTCGATCAACAGCAGGTCACCTTCGTTGTCGGCCTGCTCGGCATGCCCGGCGAGATGAATTTCCTCGACGCGCGACAGCGGGAAATCAGCGAGGTAGTCGAGCGCAGAATATCCATGGTTGGCCGCGGAGACGAACACGTTGTTGACGTCGAGCAGCAGGCCGCAGCCGGTGCGCTCCGCAACGGCGCGGATGAACTCGGTCTCGCGCATCGAGGATTCGCGAAAGGCGAGATAGGTCGACGGGTTTTCCAACAGCAGCGGCCGCCGGATCGCCTCCTGCACCTGATCGATGTGATCGCAGACGCAAGTCAGCGTCGCTGCCGTGTAGGGCAGAGGCAACAGATCGTTGAAGAAGCTGGTCTCGTGCGTCGACCAGGCGAGATGCTCGGAGACCAGCGCCGGCTGATAGCGCGCGACCAGGCCGCGGAAGCGCGCCAGATGCGCCTTGTCGAGCGGCCGGGGTCCGCCGATCGACATGCAGACGCCGTGCAGCGAGAGCGGATGATCGCGGCGGATCGCCTCCAGCGCGCGATGCGGCGGCCCTCCCGCGCCCATGTAGTTCTCGGCGTGGACCTCGAAGAAGCCGCGCCGATTCTTTGCCTCGAGGATTGCCGGGAGGTGCTCGGGCTTGAAGCTCGTCCCGGCAACGCCGCCGATCGGCGTTGCGAAGCGGAGCGGCAGCGCTGCTGGCGGGGCCGGCTTGATCGTGCTCATCGTGCTGCTCCGTTCGCGCTTGCCGTTGCGCCGGCCGTCAGATCGGCTTCAGCGAACCCTTCTTGCCGCCCGGCAGCTCGATGCTGGTGCAGGTGCCGCCCTTGACGAATTTCCAGGCATTACCCTGGTAGTCCACGGTCGAGGTGCCCTGGCAGGTGGTGCCCGGTCCCGCCGCGCAATCGTTCTGGCCTTTCAGTGCGACGCCGAAGCACTTCTCTTTCTTGGCGGCGACGGCGGCATCGGCTTCGGCCTTGCTCAGGGGGGCGGCGGAGGCAAGGGTCGCGAGCGCGGTCGACACCGCACCGGCGAGGACGAGGGAGGTGACGGTATGTTTGGCAGACATCGAGGTTCTCCTGTTCGAATGGTGCCGCCCGGCAGGCGAGCGCGCATGATCTCCTTCGTTCCGCGCGCCGCCCGTGTTACGGCGGGCTGCTCACGAAACCGTGAGATCGATTGGATCGGGCGCACGGTCGGTGCGCTTGGACGGGATTAGCGGGCAAGTGGGTGCCCAAATCCAATGCCTTGGCGCTATCGACACGTTAGAGCGAGAGCATTGGATGCGTCCGACCAAACTTGGCAGAGGTAACGGACGGTAGGAAATCTGCGTAGGAAGATGACAGGAGTCGCGCCCACCCAAAGGCGGATAAAACCATGAACGTCGATCCCGGACGCCAGCTGCGCGCGATCGCAAGGATGACGGTCAGTATCCGCCTTGCTGTCTCCGCGCTGGTCCTCGCCGCGATCCTGCTGACCGCGGCGCTCTCCAGCCTGCTGTGGTGGCGCACCGCGGAGGCGGCCAGCCGGCAGCTCGCCTCGACCATCAACGAGCAGATCGTCGCGGCGGTGCGCAAGGAGGTCTCGGCCATCGTCGACGAGGCGCGCGCCGCGCATACCGCGATCCGCACCCTGTTCCTCCAGAACGTGCTCGACACCCGCGAGGCCGACAAGCGCGAATTCGTCTTCCTCTCGCAATTGCAATCGCAGGCCACGATTTCCTGGGTCGCGTTCGGCTGGCCTGACGGCTCCTTCTTCGCCGCGCACAAGCTCGGCGATCGGCGCCTGGAGATGATGGAGATCTCGCTGACGGATCATCCGGGCGAGCGCCGCGTCGACGAATACGACGTGGTGCCCGGCGACATCGAGTTCGCCAACCGCCGCTTCGAGCCGACCGATTTCCGCGTCGCCGATCAGGCCTGGTTCAAGGCCGGCCTCGGCGCGGAAGACCCGCAATGGTTCAGGGTGATGGACCACGCGACCGGCGAGCGGCCGTCGATCGCCTTCGCCGGCCCGATCGACGTCTACCAGGAGCGCCAAGGCGTGCTTGCCGTCATCATCGAATATACCAGGCTTGCGCGCTTCCTGTCGCAGCTGGAGGTCGGACGCACCGGCACCGCCTTCATCGTCGACGGCAGCGGCGAGCTCGTCGCAGCGCCGGACAAGGACGCCGACGAGCTCCATCCGGCGCGTGGCGACACGGCGCTGCTGCCGCTGGCGCGCGCAGCGCTCGACCAGGCCGGGGAGGCCGGCCGCAAGGAGGCCTGGCAAAGCCGGCTCACCTCGGGCGGCGCGGCCTATGAGGTCGCGCTGACGCCGCTGCCGTTTCCCGGCTGGTCGCTCGCGACCGTGATCCCCGAGGCCGAATTTCTCGGGCCGGTCGAGACGACATTGCATCGCCTTATCCTCGGCCTCGCCGTCGGCGCCGTGCTCGCGGCGCTGGCCTCGGCGATGCTGGCGCGGTCCGTCATTGCCGCGCCGCTGTCGCGCGTCGTCGGCGAACTGCGCCATGTCGAAGCCTTCGCGCTGGAGCAGGTCCGCCGCCATCCGTCGCGGCTGAAGGAGATCGCAAGCCTATCGGGTGCGATCGCGGAGATGGCGGCCGGCCTGTCCGCATTCCGCAAGTTCATCCCGGCCGATCTCGTCCGTGGCCTGCTGCGCCAGGGCGTCGAGGCGAAGCCCGGCGGCAGCGTTCAGGAGCTCAGCGTGATGTTCATCGACATCGCCGGCTTCACCGGACTGTCGGAGCGGCTCGGCGATCGCGTCGTGCCGCTGCTGTCGCGCTATCTCGACCTCACCTCGGAGATCATCGTCGCCAATGGCGGGACCATCGACAAGTTCATCGGCGATGCCGTGATGGCGTTCTGGGGCGCGCCGCAGCCGCAAGGCGATCACGCCGCACGATGCTGCCGCGCCGCGCTCGCCTGCCGCCGGGCGATCGACGAGTCGGGCCTCGTCGACGATCTCGGTCAGCCGCTCCAGATCCGCATCGGCATCAATTCCGGCCGCATGCTGGTCGGCAATATCGGCTCGGAGCTGCGGCTGAACTACACCGTGATCGGCGATGCCGTGAACGTCGCGAGCCGGCTCGAAGGCGCCAACAAATCCTACGGCACGCAGATCCTGATCGGCGCGGCAACCGAACGTCTGGCGCGCGGCGCCGTCGTCACGCGCGAGGTCGACAGCATCGCGGTCTACGGACGCGAGGAGGGACTCTCCGTCCACGAGCTGATCGGGATGGTGAACGAGAATGCGGTCGGCAGCATCGGCTGGATCGCGGATTACGAACGCGGCCTCGCCGCCTATCGCGCCCGCCGCTTTGCCGATGCGCTCGCCGATTTCGAGGCGGTGCTGAAGCGCCGCGGCGACGATCGCCCAGCCGAGCTAATGCGGGACCGCTGCCGGCAACTGGCAGCAGCCGCGCCCGACGTCACTTGGCGGCCTGTGGCGGCATTGGCGTCGAAATAGCGGCGCGGATTCCACGACGTCATGGCGTGCCCGCGCAACCTGCAGGCCGAGCCCTTGAGCTCGCCGGGTCCCTATAGTATGGGACCGCCCGGGTCGGCAGTTCACCCGGGCGTCAGCGTCCCGCGAAGGTTCTGCGCCATTTCAAGGCCGGCGCACCCGAAGGCGTGGAAGGCGCGACATGACCGCAAATCCGGACGCATTGCCGCTCGCCGGGCCTGCTCCCGTCTCGGTGCGGACCTCCCGCGGCGTCGTCCAATGCGCGATCGCAGGCGAGGGGCCTGCGATCCTCGCCATCCATGGCGGCATGGGCGGCCACGACCAATCGTGGCTGCTGGCGCGTGCGCTCACTTCGACGCTCAGCGACAAGCGGGTGCTGGCCGTGTCTCGCCCCGGCTATCTCGGCTCGCGCCTGGAGCTGGGCGCATCGCCCGATGACCAGGCTGATCTCTATCGGGATCTGCTCGACGCGCTCGGGATTTCAAGCGCGGCCGTCGTCGCGGTCTCGGCCGGCGGCCCTTCGGCGCTGCAATTTGCCGCGCGGCATCCCTCGCGCTGCCGGTCGCTGGTGCTGGTGTCGGCCTGCACGGGACGACTGCAAACGCCGCCGGACATCGCCGCGCGCCTGCGCATGATGCGCTATCTTGCGCGTCTTCCCGGATTGCCGGGGGTCCTGAAGTGGCGGGCTGAACGCAATCCGCAAGCTGGTGCGCGCCGCGCGATTCCCGATGACGCGATGCGCGAACGAACCCTGCGCCATCCCGAGGCAGGCCTCTTGTTGCGCACCTTGCAGTCGAGCGTGTTCGAGCATCTAGCCGCCAGGATCCCCGGGACCGTCAACGACATCGCGCAATTTGCCGCGCTCGAGCAGTTGCCCGTAGGAACGGTCTCGGCGCCTGCTCTCGTCGTACACGGCCGCGCCGACGATGTGCTGGCGTTCTCGCATGCCGAGAACGTCTGCCGGGCAATCCCGCAGGCGAAGCTGCTGGCGCTCCCCGATGGCGGTCACGTCTCGCTGTTCACGCATCTGGATGCGGTGCTCAAGGCGGCCGAGCCGTTCCTGGACGGGCGCGCGATGCTCCGCACCTACATCGCATAAGGGATCTCCATGAAGGCAACGCTGCTCAATCCTGAAATCTACACCCGCTCGCCGTGGAAGAACGGCGCCGGCGTCTTCACCGACATCGCGGATGCGCATCGGGCCGATGCGCCGCGGAAGGACTGGGACAGCCTGCTCTGGCGCTTTGCGTCGACGCCGATTCTTGCGTCCGGTCCGTTCTCCCACATGCCCGGCATCGACCGCTTGCAAATGGTCGTCGAGGGCCGCGGGCTGGTGCTGAAGTCGCCGACGCAGGAATTCGACGAACGTGAACCTTTTACGACGGTGCGGTTCACCGGCGAGCTCGAGATCGTGACCGAGCTCGAGGCCGGTCCCGTCGAGGTCGTGAACCTCATGGCGCGGCGCGGCGCGGCCGAGATCGATCTCCTCGCGTTGAAGCAGCCCGGCGACCGGCACCTCGCCGCCGGCACGCATCTGGTCTACGCCCCGCGCGGCGAATGCCGCATCCGCCTCGACAACGAGGAATTTGCGATTCCCCGCACCGGCACGTTGAAGGTCGAGCTGGCCGGGCCGTCGCAGCTTGCGCTCGTCGCGGGTCTGGCGGTGCTGGGGTCGATCCGGCTTCTGGTCTAGAACCTCAGACCGATGCGCACAATCCATGCAACTAGCTAGGTTGACGCCGCCGGGCCGGCGCACGATATCTGCTGGCTAAACCGCAGCTCGAGGGGCAGGATATGAATGCGCCACACACATACGCCCCCACACTGGCCGACGGCGTCATCGACTGGCTGACCAACGGCACGCGCGACGAGCGCTTCATCGACGACATCTTCGCGCTGATGTGCATCCGCCTGCAGCAGGCGGGCATTCCGCTCAAGCGATCGACGCTTCACGTGATGATCCATCATCCGCAATGGCTGGGTGCCCGCATGATGTGGTCCGACGGCAAGCGCGAGGCGGAGATCACGTTGGCCGACTATGACGTTCGCGAGCGGTCCGAATATATCGGCAGCTCCGCCAACGAGATCCATGACGGTGCCGACGAGGTCCGCGAAAAGCTCGAACAGGATTCCTCGCTCGGTCGCAAACATGCTCTTTATGACGACATGCGGTCGCTGGGCATGACCGACTATGTGGCCTGGCCGCTGCTGCACACGCTCGGCAAGCGCCACGTCGTGACCTTCGCCACTGATCGTCCCGGCGGTTTCGAGGATGTCCACATCGCCGGCCTGAAGAAGCTGTTGCCGGTGCTGGCGCTGGTCAGCGAGATCCGCATCAAGAATCGCCTAGCGCGCACGCTGCTGGAAACTTATGTCGGCTCCCATGCCGGCGAGCTGATCCTGGCCGGCGCCACCAGGCGCGGCACCGGCACGACGGTGCGCGCCGCGATCATGATCTGCGACCTCAGGGACTTCACCAAGATCTCCGACAACTGGCCGCGCGACGATGTCATCGACCTTCTCAACGACTATTTCGACGCGATGTCGGAGCCGATCGCGCGGCACGGCGGCGAGATCCTGAAGTTCATCGGCGACGGGCTGCTCGCCATCTTCCCGCTGCATCAGCCGAACGCCTGCGCCAATCTTCTGCATGCGGTGGCCGAGGCGAGGGGAGCCATGGCCGCGCTCAACGATCGGAACAGCGCGACCGGCCGCGCGCCGCTGAACTACGGCATCGGCGTCCACGTCGGTGATGTCATGTACGGCAATATCGGATCTGCCCAGCGGCTGGATTTCACGGTGATCGGCCCGGCCGTCAACATGGCCTCCCGCCTGGAGGCCCTGACCAAGACGCTCGGCAGGAACGTGCTGCTGTCACGCGATTTCGCCGAGCTTGTCGAGAAGGAGTTCGCATTGGAGCATGTCGGCCGGCACGAGGTGCGCGGCTTCAACGCCCCCATCGAGCTCTATGCCTATCCGGCTCGCGCTATTTCCGGTTAGTTCCGGGGGCGTTCGGCAGGGCCTGTTGGCCCCCCTGGGTCTGCCTGGCCGGATCGTTGTCGCCCGGCCTCATCGTTGACGACTTCGCCGGTGCATTGGCGCCGCCGTTGTTGGCGTCCGACGACGTATTGAGGCTGGAGGCGCCCGCGCCGGTCGTGCCGCCGGTGCCGGTCGAATTGATGCCGGAGCCCGTCCTCGACGGCCCCGCGCCGCTTTGCGCGAAGGCGGAAGGAGACGAGGCGAGCGCCGCGATGAGCCCTGCTATGACGAGTGCTTTCATGTCCGCTCCTGTGCTCGGCCTGGTGCATGATCCGGACCCGGAGGGCCGCGCAGCGCAAAGTGCGCAGCGGTTTTCCAAAAAGATCATGCTCAAACAATAACCTGGAGCGCGATGACGGTTCATCCTAATCGCATCGCGCTCTAGGCGGCCCCGGCCCGGCATCCGGGGGCGGGCTTGAGCCGGGGCCGCCATTTGCCGGAATGGTGAGACGCCGGCGAAGGGCCAATGCGCGGGAACGCGTGGTCGTTCCAAATTCGATGGGGCGCCGCAAACCCGCTGAACTAGGCTGACCAGCGGTCCTGCTCTTCCTGGTGGGCTTGCTCGTTCAGCCGGTCGGCGATCTCGTCCGCAATCTGCTCGGTCTCGGCCGAGGCCACCGGCTCGCCCTTGTGTGTCTTCAGCTTGTCCTTGTCGGCTTCGATCGGAAAGTCGTCGGGTGTCAGTCCGGTCGTCTTGTTCATGGTGCGCCTCACTGTCTCCAGTTGGGGAAAACACACGTGAAGGGCCGATCGTTGCTACGAAGATGAAGCCGCTGGACGAGGCGGCGTCAGGCGCCGCCGACCGCCCGCGTGACGGTGCCGCTCCCGCCGCAGGTGGCGCAAGGCGCGCCGTCGATGCGTCCCTTGCCGTGACAATCGGGACAGACGTCGTCGCCGGTGCCCTTGGTTCCGGGCGGAGCTTCGTCACCGGGATTGAGCGCTGCTTGCGTGGGAATCTTGGCGTCTTGTGCGTGGGCAGCCTTGGTCTTGGTCATCTGCGCCTCCTCGACAACACCGCAACGCGCCTTGCCGCAGAAAGTGCCAATCGGAGTTCGCAGCGCAGTCAACGGAACCGCGCCGCTGTTCTCGCTACTTCTCGACTGCGCCCGTCCAGTCCTTAAAGCCGCCGACGTTGTAGACGTTCTCGTAACCCATATCCTTCAAGAGCTTGCCGGCCAGCGCCGACCTGCCGCCGGTTGCGCAATAGAGGATGACGGTCTTGCCCTTGTCGAACGCCTTGTCGTGATAGGGCGACTCCGGGTCGGCGCGAAACTCCAGCATCCCGCGCGAGACGTTCACGGCGCCGGCGATCTTGCCGCTGGCGGCGACTTCCGGCGCATCGCGAACGTCCACGACCAGCGTGTTGCCCTTGTTGATCATCTCGGCCGCCTGCTCCGAGGTGATCTTCGGGACCGCCGCGTTCGCAGCTTCCAGCATTTGCTTGACACTCGTTGCCATAAATTCTCTCCGGATTTTCTTCTGCCGCCCCATAGGAGGATAGCACATCGATCTGGACATCGCTCCTGGATAAGCTTGTCCCGCCGGAGTCAGAGGCCGGAGGTCCGGTTGCCAAGGCCGGATTGTCCGACTAGCCTTGCCGAAGCTACGCCCAAACGGTCTCTGGCCGCACCTTCATGCCCAAATTTCTCCGCATCGGTGTCCATCAGTCCAACGTCTCCGGATACACTTCGAAGGCGTGGTGCGTCAGACGCGTCGGCGCGGCGGTCTTCCTGAAATGGGGCGCGGTGGAGGTGCAGGGCGCCGGCGCCGGGCGCAAGGTCTACTGGTCGCGGTCGCCGCAGGAGAAGACGATCCGTTGCGGCACCGCGCAGCGCGCGCAGGAGTACACGAAAGCCGCGATCGCGCGGCGCCGCAATCACCGCTATGAGCCGCTGACCGGACCCATCGCGAACCGGCGCCGGTCGGCTGCCCGCGCCGCCGAGCTCAAGCAGGCGCTCGCCACCATCCTCATCGTGGACATCGTCGGCTCCACGGCGAAGGCAGCCAAGCTCGGCGATGCGCGCTGGACCAAGGTGATAGGCCATTATTACGCGGCGGTCCGCAAGGAGCTGAAGACGTGCCGCGGCAAGGAGGTCGTGACCACGGGCGACGGCGTACTGGCGACCTTCAGGAAACCCGCTGCCGGCATCGCCTGCGCGGCCGCGATTCAGAAAGCCGTGCGCACGCTCGGCCTCGAGATCAGGGTGGGTCTCCACGCGGGCGAATACACCATCAGCGGCGGCGAAATGGTCGGCCTCGCGTTCCACATCTGCACCCGGGTTGCAGCGAAAGCACGCGCGGGCGAGGTGCTGGTTTCGAGCGCGGTAAAGGAACTGATGGCGGCGCAGTCCGTAATCAACCTGAGGGATCATGGCCAGCACCGGCTCAAGGGGGTGCCCGAAAGGTGGCGGCTGTACCGGGTGGAGGGCTGAGGGCATCGCGGCGCAATAAGCCTTGCGAGGCTGCGCCTCAGTCACAGCCCCTGGATTCAAGCTTCCGCCTTCATGTTTGCGAAACGGTCCCGCAAATAGGCGGCGAAGGGACGCCTTCCCTCATCCTGGCTCCAACTGTCGATCGCAAGGCGAAAAGCTCCGATTGAGACCATCGCGACTATGCGGAGTGCCGTTCGCCGCTTGGGCTGCGGCCACATCGTGCAGAGCGCGTCGAAGACCGCCTGTTCCTGTTGGGCGTATTTGGTGGCCTCGCGGGCGCGAAGCGTCTCGTTGGTGCGGATGAACCGGTCGATCTCCATCATTTGTTTCCGGGCCTGGACGTCCTCGTAGGACGCCGTGAGTCTGACCAGTGCATTCTTCACCGCTTCGAGCGGCGGCTGCTTGGTCGATTGCTCCAGAACGGCGCGCCCTATGGCTTCGGCGAGACCGCCCTGCCAGGCCAGGATGATGTCTTCCTTCGACTTGAAATAATAGAAGAAGGTCCGACGCGAAATTCCCGCTGCCTCCGCGATGGCGTCGAGCGTCGTCGCCTCATAGCCGTTCCGAAGGAAGAGCCTCAGACCGGTGTCGGTGATCCGTCGCAACGTTTCGCGGCGCTTTTGCTCCCTCAGTCCCTCGCTTTTCGGTGATGGGTCGTCTCCGTCCTGTTTCGACACACAACGGCCTCATTCAAAATTACACTCAGTGCGATAAAATTCCGCATCAAGTGCGAAATTACTGCATGTGAGGCCGGCCAGCAAGGCTCGGGCCGATTCGAGGCGTCCAAGACCAGCGAACTGGATCAAGATGACTGCAGACAGGGACGGCCCGGCGAACGACCGGGATGCCGATGCTTCGCGTTGCGATTTCCACGATGCCGAGGCCGGTTTGCTGCAAGCGGCGGCCGGGAAGGACCAGCGCACGCGCAGCTCCGGCAACATCGAGCTTCTACGCCGCAATCCTGCCGGTTACGTCGCCTCCAGCCATCGCCAGGGCGCGCCGCACCGGCCTCGCCGTGCAATCAGCAGACCTCGCAGGAGCCTGCAATCCGTCCCCGGACGATACATGACGCGCGAGCCCGTCATGCCGGCGAGCAGCGCCTCGACGGCGCCGTGCAAGGCTCGCCAAGGGAACGTGACCAGCGTCGATTTGTCGCTCGGACCCTCGCGCGCGCGGTGAAGGCCATACGTTCGCCGTATCTCGGCAATTTCGGCGTTCTCATCCTGCTGTGCGCCATCTCGTTCCATCCCTGCTTCGATCTGGCGAACGTCGTTTCGAACAGCTTCCTCTGTCTCGGTGCGAAGGCGGCGTTCGCCGCGACCGTCAATCTCGTGGTGGACGACTGGACCCCGACGATCCAGGCCTTTCTGGCCGGCCGCCTTCTGCGCTGGATTGGCCTCAGCCTTCTGCTCGCGCTGCTCCCCGTGCTGACCGTCATCCGCGCCGGGACGCTGGCCAAGCTGCGGGCGCTAGCCGCCCTCTTGCTTGTCCGGCTGCGCGGGATCCTCAGAGCTTCGCTGCGGCCACTGAATCGCGCAGCGCGGGAGGGCCGCGGCGCAGGTGTCGTTCACGAGAAGGTCAACAGGCTCGGGCGGCACAACGCTTGAAAATTACACTAGGTGTAATTTAACTGGCCCGATGTGATGTTGTGCCGTGGGAGATGGCCCGATGCCTGGTTGGAGTGCGAGCGATATTCCGTCCCAGCGGGGGCGTTGCGCCGTTGTCACGGGCACGGGTGGCCTGGGTTACCAAGATGCGCTGGCGTTGGCGCGTGCGGACGGCGAAGTGATCATTGCCGGTCGCAATGCCTCGAAGGGAGCAGACGCCGTCGCGCGGATCCGATCCCGTCAGCCCAACGCGAACGTCCGGTTCGAACGGCTCGACCTTGCGGATATTCATTCGGTGCGGGCCTTCGGCTCCCGTTTGCGTGGCCAACGGGACAGTCTCGACCTGCTCGTCAACAATGCCGCGGTCATGATGCCCCCTGTCCGGCAAGTAACGGCCGACGGGTTCGAAATGCAGTTCGGCACGAACCACCTCGGCCATTTCGCGCTGACGGCCGAGCTTCTGCCGCTGCTGCACAAGGGCGTCGAGCCGCGCGTCGTCACCGTGTCCAGCCTGGCAGCGCGCAGCGGAGCGATCGAGTTCGACAATCTGCAGGCTGAGCGTCGCTACCAGCCGATGCCGATCTACAGCCAGTCCAAGCTTGCGAACCTGATGTTTGCGTTCGAGCTGCAGCGACGCAGCCGGAGGTTCGGCTGGGGCATCACCAGCGTTGCGGCCCATCCCGGCGTATCGCGGACCGACCTCATTCCGAATGGCGCCGGCCGGATGAGCCTTCCCGGCCTGGCGCGGACCGCCCTCTGGTTCCTGTTTCAGCCGGCGGCGCAAGGTGCGCTGCCGACGCTGTTCGCGGCGACGTCGCCGGACATCGTCCCCGGCGGCTATTACGGTCCGGACAAGTTCGGCGAAATCCGCGGTTCGCCGTCCGTGGCCCGCGTGCCGCCGCAGGCCGATGACGATGCGGTGGCGTCTCATCTGTGGGATGTCTCGGCAAGACTGACCGGCGCTCGCTTAGCGACGGAGTCGTCCCGCGCCCAGGCGAGGACGGATCTGTGCACTTGAAGCGGCCTCGCGCAGGTCCGCCATTCCGAGGCCCGGCGGCCGCGTAGAAAGACGAAGCAGAGGACTCCAACATGACCCGTCGAAATCTGGTGCTGATCGCTTTGGGAGTTTGCCTGATGAGTGCTCCAGTCCACGCGACGCCGCCGAACAAGGTGCTCGGCACCTGGAGAATGGTCTCCGCTCAGATCGATCCGGAAGGAAAGAACCTGCCGGCCTATGGCGCGCGGCCGAGCGGGCTGCTGACCTTCACGCCGGACATGCACTTCATCGAGGTGCTGACCGACTCGGACGTCCCGCGCTTTGCCTCCAGCGTGCGGGGCGAGGGCACGGACGCGGAAAACCGCGCGGCCATGGCCGGCAGCATCGGCTTTTTCGGCACCTACACGGTGGATGAGAACGGCGAGTTCAGCGGCAACAAGGTCGAGGGCTGCACCTTTCCGAACTGGATCGGCAGCGTTCGGACGCGGAAGGAATTGCGTCTGGTGGTCGACGGCGACGTCATGACCGAGAATTTTGAACGACCTGACGGCACGAAGATCCGCATCACGTTCGAGCGGGTCCGCTAGCGCCGTTCACGCCGACGGCGTTACCTTCGGCTCCGGAAAGGGGCAGGGCGATCGCATATGGGAGCGATCTCGCCTGTGGCCATTCTTCGAGACGCCCCCCGTTAGCGGGCGTTGAAGGACGAGGCGCGCGCTCAGCTCGCGCAAAGCACCATATGCAATAGTCCTGGGAGAGGGGCTCGGCCCGACCGTCGCCGCCTTGATGTTGACATTCAGCTTCAACCTGCTGACGAGTCTGGGGCTTGGCGAATCCGCCAAGCTGATGCTGCAGGGTGCGATCATCGGCCTTGCAGCGGCCGCATATTCGGCAAGGCGCCAGTCATGATTGCCTCGATATCGGAACGAGAACGGATGCGGCCGCAGCCGCGATGACAACAGGAGAGATGACATGACCGATGTGATGGCTGGAGCCGAACCATTCTTCATGCAGGGCAAGGGGCCTGCGGTCCTCGTGCTCCACGGCTTCACGGGAACGACGCAAAGCATGCGGTATCTCGGCGAAGAGCTTCACCGGCGCTTCGGCTTCACCGTCAGCGGGCCTCGCCTGCGGGGCCACGGCACCTCACCGGACGACATGGAAACGACCGGCTATCTCGATTGGCTCGCGTCGGCGGAGCAGGCGCTTCACGAGCTGGCTGGCCAGGGCACCAAGGTCTTCGTCACCGGCCTGTCCATGGGAGGCACGCTGACGCTCAACCTAGCCGCACGTTTTCCGAACATCGTCGCAGGCGCCGTGCCGATCAACGGTGCCGCCGGAATCTTCGATGGCGCGATGGCCGAGCTCGTATCGGACGGCGCGGCGCCGAAGCGCGTTCCCGGCATCGGATCGGACATCAAGGCCGCCGGCGTCAAGGAGCTGGCCTATCAGGAGGTGCCAGTCGCTTGCCTCCGGCAGGTCCACGTCCTGATTGCTGCGACCGAAAGCCTGCTGCGCAAGGTCAGCTGTCCCACGCTCGCCATTCATTCCAGAGAGGACCACGTCGTGCCGGCGGCCAATGGCAAGCGAATCGCGCAGGAGGTCAGTTCCAACGACGTGCGCCTGCTTTGGCTCGACAATTCCTATCATGTCGCCACGCTCGATAACGACAAGGATCTGATCGTAGAGCGCTGCGGACGATTCATCTCGGAAATCGCCGGGGCGGCGCCTGGATAGAACAGCGCTTCTGCATACGGCGGTCGTAGAATGATGGGCTTGAGATCCTACGATAGCCGCTTTCGCATCTTCGGGCTGGCTCAGCCTTCGAACCGCCAGTTCGCCGGCACCCAGCGATAGCCGTCGTCCGTCTTCCTGATGTTGCCGATGCCCGGAAACGGGAAATGGAATCCAAGCACCGGGATGCGGTCCGTCGCAGCGCGGTCGAACAAGCGCCTGCGCGACTGCAACGCGGTATCGGGATCGAGATCCGGCCCGGGCCGCCAGGCATTGTCGATGTTGAGTAGGGGGCTATAGGCGGCATCGGACGTGATCAGCAATGCTTGCGCGCCGGAATGCACCAGGATCGCCGACATGCCCGGCGTGTGGCCGCCGGCGGCGATCGTCGTTATGCCCGGCAACAACTCGCTGCCCGGCCGGTACAGCACGGCAGACTTGGCGACGGGCGCCACGCTTCGCTTGATATTGGCGATGAAGGCGCGCCGGAAATCTTCCGGCATGGGCAGCCGCGACAGGTCAGGCTCGTTACGGATGAAGAACGCAAAATCGTCCTCGGGAAGATGGACCGTCGCCTTCGGAAAAGCGCTCGATCCGTCGGCGCGGCTGAGATTGCCGACGTGATCGGGATGGGTATGCGTGATCACGATGGCGTCGATGTGCTCGGGCTCCACGCCGATCGCCGCAAGATTGCGGAATAGATGTCCGCCATCGGGGCCGAGCGTTTGCGCTGCACCTGCCTCGATCAGGATTCTCCTGCCACCGGTTTCCAGCAGAAGCGTGTTCAGGTTGAGCCTGAAGGTGTCGGTCGGCAGGAACGCATCGCTCAGCGTCCTGCCGAGTTCCTCCGCCTGGGCGGTGTGGGCATAGATGCGCGGATTGCCGCTCAGCGTGCCGTCGCTGACGACGGTTGTCTTGATATCGCCGATCCGAAAACTGTAGTGGCCGGAATTGGCCCTGCCAGCAGGCGTTTGCGCGATCGCGGCCGGCATGCCCAGCAGCGGCGTCATCGCTCCGGCCGCGCCGCCTGCGAGCATTATGCGGCGGCTGATGTTCAGATGTGATGGCATACGGCTTCTCCGGCCTATCGCGGTGGGGTCTGTGTACGATGATCTGGCATCATCCACAAATGTCATGATAGAATTTACATTATGCGTTCGATGGATTTGGCGAAAGTCGACCTCAACCTGCTGGTGGTGTTGCATGCGCTGCTCGAGACCGGCAGCGTCACGCGCGCCGCTGAGCGTCTCGGCAGCAGCCAACCCGCGATCAGCCGTGCGCTGGCAAAGCTTCGGCGCCTGTTCGGTGACCGGCTGATGGTGAAGGCGGCAAGCGGCATGACGCCGACGCTGCGCGCCGAGGCGATGCGCGAGCCGCTGGCGACCTTGCTCGGCGGCGTCGAGACATTTCTCCACAAGCCGAAATTCGATCCTTCCGCCACCGACCGCGTCTTTCGCATCGCGACGACCGATTATGGGGCGCTCGCCATCCTGCCCAATGTCGCCGCCCACTTTGCGAGCGAGGCACCCGGGGCGGCGATCGAGGTCGTCAGCTTCTCGCGTGACGTGTTCCGCATGCTCGCTGACGGTCAGGTCGATTTCGTGCTGTATGCCGATAATCCGGTATCCGGCTCGTTTCGGGCGCGCGAGCTGTTCCGCGAAAATTTCGTGACGCTGGTCCGGCAAGGGCATCCTTTGCTCAAGCAGATGCGCGGGGCAAAGGACGTGCTGCCGATCAAGCTGTTCACGGCCTGGCCGCACATCGTGGTCAGCATTTTTGGCGGGCAGGGCGGGCCGATCGATACCGCATTGGCCGAGCGCGGCTACAAGCGGCACGTCGCGCTGCGTGTTCCATATTTCGCAACGGCCGCGGTGATCACGGCTGCGTCGGATTACCTGGTGACCATGCCCTCGCGGGCGGCCCGGCAGCTTGCGCCGCGGCTCGGTCTCGTGATGCTGAAACCGCCGGCGCAGGTGACGCCCTACGGCTATCGCCTGCTCTGGCACGAACGAAGTCACGACGATCCCGGCGCGGTCTGGTTGCGCCGGCTGGTGGTCGATTCTGTCAAGTCGGGCGCCGCCTAAACCAAAACATGGAGCAAGACGCCGCAAAGCGTGCTCGTCATGAATGTTGCTCCCGATGTCGGAACCCGGGCCGGCCGTTCGTCTTGAATCCAAGCCGCCTCGAACCGGAGTTCTGCGTAAATGGCCCCGCGCGCCAATTGGAAAGGCTTCCTGAGACTGTCCCTCGTCACCTGTCCCGTGGCGCTCTATCCCGCCACCTCCGAGAGCGAGAAGATCTCGTTCAACCAGCTCAACCGGCAGACCGGCCACCGCATCAAATACGTGAAGGTGGACGCGGAGACCGGCGACGAGGTGACGAACGAGGACATCGTCAAGGGCTATGAGCTCGAGAAGGGCCAATACATCGAGGTCTCCAAGGAAGAGCTCGAGGAGATCGCGCTGGAGTCCACGCGCACCATCGAGATCGACGAGTTCGTCGACAAATCGGACATCGACGCGCGCTATCTGATCCGCCCCTATTACATCCGGCCCGACGGCAAGGTCGGCCACGACGCCTTCGCGGTGATCCGCGAGACCGTTCGCGAGATGAACAAGGTCGCGATCGGGCGCGTGGTGCTGACCAACCGCGAGCACATCATCGCGCTGGAGCCGATGGACAAGGGCCTCGTCGGCACCCTCTTGCGCTACCCCTACGAGGTGCGCAGCGAGGCCGAATATTTCGACGACATCCAGGACGTGAAGGTCACCAAGGACATGCTCGATCTCGCCCGGCACATCGTTAACCAGAAGGCCGGACGCTTCGCGCCCGAAAAGTTCGAGGACCATTACGAGACCGCGCTGATCGACCTGATCAACGAAAAGCGCGCCGGCAAGGTGATCCGGCCGAAGGAGCGGCCGAAGGGCGAGAACGTCGTCGACCTCATGGAGGCGCTGCGGCGGAGCGTCGGCAAGGAAGTCGGGAAGCAGGCCGCGCCCGCGAAGGCGGACAAGCCGGCGAAGAAGCCGAGGAAGGCGGCGGCCGGCCAGAAGGAGATGCTGATGCCGATCGCCGGCAAGAAGGCGGCCGCCAGGGAGACGTCCGCGAAAAAGCCGGCCGCAGGGGCGCGGCGGAAATCGGCATGAAGCATCCCGTGACGCCGGACTTAAATCGAAAACACGCCCTATGCCGCTTGGTACGCGAAGGTCCTAGTCGCAGGCCTCAAAGGCCCTCGTCAGGCACTCCGGACATGTATCGCCGATCGAATCGAGGACATCGTTGATCTCCGCGACGGCCTGATCGGCAGAGACGCCGTCCGGCGGATCCTGGCGCGCAAGCGCGACCGCGCGATGGCGCGCGTGCGGGTCGGCGCGATCCCTGGCCCAGCCGTGCTCCTCGCATTCGCAGATCGCGCCGGCCTCGTGCAGCACGTGGGTGGCCCATCCCCGTAAGGTCCGGATCGCCGGCCGTCTTTCCCTGGTCATCAGCATGCGAGATTGCTCCTGCGGGACGAATCCGTGCCGCCGCCAGATCGTTCCGGGCTGTTAACACGGGTCAGAGATTCCCAAACGGCAGGGCTGGGCTTGTCCACGTGTTCCGGATGAAGGGGAGCGCGCGTTGTGACGCAGCGTCTGTATGCGTTGCAAGCACCCAGCAGAGCCAGGCAGGTTTCCTCCTGAGGAACCCTGGTGCTGAGAGGCGGCTTATGTCGTCATCGGTTTCGGAGGAAAAGCCATGGTCATTGATGCGTTCGCTGGCACCACGCCGGTGTTTCTCCCTGAGCAGTTCTTCGTTGGTCGCTTGGAAGGATGGGCGGTGGTCGAGAGTCTCGTCGGCGGGCTGTTGAAGCGGGCGACGATCACGGCGCATGGCGAATTGGACGCGGACACCGACACTGTCGTTCTGACTGAAACCTACACCTTTGATGACGGCCATAGCGACACGTTGCGCTGGACGATCCACAAGCTGAGCGAAGGTCAATACATCGGCCACGAAAATCGACTGGAGGGTGAAGCCACGGGCGAGCAGACCGGTTGTGCATTCCATTGGAAGTACACGCGCGACACGCCCCAAGGCGACGGAAAGTCGTTCAAGCTGAACTTCGACGATTGGTTCTATGCGATCGATGACCGCGCCTGCATCGTGCGCGGATCCGCCGGGCGCGCGGGCATTCCGTTCGCGACGGCGCATGTGACGTATCGGAAGCTTTAGGTTCGCCCGACGCGGGCTGCAGCCCCGCTCTCCGGTGCGCACTTCTTTCTCGAACTTAACATTTTTGAATCGCGAAGGCACCGAAGCAAAGTACGGTGGGCGTTTTCGTGGGAGTGAATCTTCTGGCGCTGATAGAGCCAGAGCGGGGGCCGGGGCGTGAATTTCCAGGTTACGGTTTTGAAGATCCTGGTGAGCTATCCGGATGGCTTTGCCGTCATGGAAGACCTCAAGCGCGACATGGTGATCCTGGCGACCAGCGGCCGCGATTGGGCCGACCGGACGAGGCGTCTTGCCAGCCGCGTGCCGGACCTCGACATCTTTTCACAGGGGCTGGTCGAGCGCATCAGCGGTGGCTGGAGACTGACGTCGAAGGGGCGAGACATCTTGGCGTTCATGGAAGCCCGACCGGCACCAAGCGAGCCCAGCCTAGCGGCCCCGGTCGATGAGACGTCCCAGCCGGTATTGGAGATTGCTCCGCTTTCCCCGCTGCCGCAGCCAGCCGACCGGGCCAAGCGTCGGCGCGAGCGCCGAGAGCGCCGCCGCGAAGCCCGCGAACGGGCGCGGGCGAACGCCTCCTGAACCGGGATTGAGGTCGGCAACGAACTAGCGGTCCATCGCCGCGCTCGAAGGGGCGCCAAGCCGGCGGCGACGCGGAGGCGACGGGGTGCTAACCACCCCATCTCTCGTAAGGATTATGACCTGGCTCTGGTTGATCATCATAGTGCGGGGCCGGTTGACGGCGGTCCGGCCGTGCCGGTGAATAAGCCCAGGCCGCAGTACTCCCAGTCGTCAGAACACGAGGATGCGCTTTTGCATGATGCCGATGGACCTGGCCTGCCACCGCGGCGCTGACGGGGGCCCACAGGATAATCAAAAGGCTCAAAACGAGACCCGATCGCATGGGAGTTTCTCCGATAGACCTACGATGATGAGTTAGATGAGCCTCGGTCCACGCCCTCGCAATCGGTGACGCCTGCAAGACTGGTAACGTCCTCGGCATCACGCGCGGGTTGGCGGTCGAATTCGTGCGAATCTGTAAACCCCGCACTCGGCTTCATGCTGGCAGTTGCGTCACGGTTTGGAGTCTTTCGTCGCCGGGGTACGTCACGCGATGATGAGCACACCGATTTGCCATTCGCGCAGGCGTGATTGTTCACCCACGTGTTTTTCCCGAGCGCATACCCACCTAATGCTCAACCAAGAAATTCGAAGGAAGCGCATTTCAACAGAGCAGCCGGTTCGAGTCAGCGCGAATGCTCCGCACGAAAACAACAGCCGTTCGGAGCACGACCATGACTGGATTCAGGACCTTTGTTATTGCAGCGATGATGTCGATTGGCGCGATAAGCTCTGCAAGCGCCCAGTGCCCATTGTGGGCGACTCAACATCCAGATTTGTTTCAGGCGCAATATCCCGATCGGGATGTGTTGAACGACTGCGAATTGACGCCAGCAGGCAGAATGGGCCTGGAACGCCCTGGCGGCGCGGCTCCCTTGTTTGGGCCCAACAGGGCCTACCAGACAACGCCTGGCGTTGCCCAGCACCGCGGCTTTCACCACCGATCGCGGTGAGTATCTGAAAATGGATCCGGATGGTCGGTTTCCGGCGGAGAAACCGTAGCGCGCCAAGTCGAATGATCAGAAATCAATCCGCGCACCTTCGGTACGCGACCGTTTTCAGCGATTCCTGAGTGCTGTCGGGACCAATCAAATGCGAGTCGATTAAGTCATTGGTTTCGCGTCCACAAGTCGTCTGAAGCGGTGGAACGCTATCGAGAGACCGATGTGCGATCGTCGAGCGCCGCGCCGGTCGAGGCTTTATAGTCGGAACGGGCGCACGGGAGCACGCAACAGCCTCCTCGATCGCGAGAGATGACCGAGGTTCCGCCTTAGCTATTCTGCGGTCGCGCAGACCACACGGCAGCGATTAGGCCGCCTTGCAGAAGTGCACGGAAGCACAGCGCGGGCAGCGCACCTCGGAAGAAGGAGGCGATGCTCACGAGCTTGCCGCAGGACGTGCTTGACGTGGCCAGGCGCGAATAGAACGACGCACTTCATCGACTCTATCCTCGACGCGAACGGCAATGCGTCCACGCTGCTCCAGACCAATGGTTGCTGAGTGTGGGGTTAGCTGCAGCTCAGCGGTAACGGCAGGTCGGGATGCAACTCGTACCAGTCGTAGCAATCTGGATAGGCGCCGTAGAATCCATAGCCGCCTCGGCGGAAGTGGTGAAACGCGTGCTGGCGCAGGCCTACGTCATGACCACCGAAGCCAAGGTGCTCGCCGCCGAACCGGGCGCCGCCGGCAAAATCTCCCTCATGGCCCATGCCGCCGAAATGCGCGCCGCCGCCGAAGGCCGCATGTCCACCGCCGAAGCCTGCATGTCCGCCGCCAAAGCCGCCACCGCCAAAACCACCGCCGTGGCCACCGCCACCACCGCCGCCATGGGCATTGGCCGCGCCAACGGCGAGCGTCGAGGCGAGTGCTGCTGTCGCCAGAATCATGATTGCACGTTTCATGGATGACTCCTCTTGTTGCGCTGTCCGGCCATGTTCCGCGAGGTTGCCGATGGCCGGGTCAGTGATGAGGGAGAGGTAGGTCCGGTACGAGGCGATCCAACTGAATTCGATGTCAGATATCAGGCAAGCCGCTCGCGAAGAGCGTCTCGCGGATCGGCGCGACGCACGCGTAGGAGCGGGCCGACCAGCGCAGTCCGCTTCTCGTTATTGCAAAACGCGGCGAAGCTATAGGGCAGGCCGCGTCACCCAATCAGTACTAGCTGCCTGTGCCCGGCTCGCACGGTACGTTGTTGCCGGTCCACGGCGCGGTGGCAAAGGCGCCGACGCGCGGCGCCGGAACGCAGGCGCGCTCGCCCGGATAATGGAACGGCGTGGTCGCCGCGACTGTATCGGCGCCCACGTCGGGCCGCTGCGCGGCGCGCTGGTGCTCGCGCGCCATGACTGGGCCACCCAGCATTGCGGCCGCGATCAATCCTATCGAGAATAGTTTGGACGTGGTCATTCGCTCTCTCCTCTGACGACATCGGGCCGATCAAGCCGGCTCAGCGACGATGTCTGAACGATCGGCCACGTTTCCAACGCACGTTTTGCTCACTGCATTTCAACCGCCCGAGAGCCGCTGCGGTGTCGCAGCCACGATCGTGTGAATGCATAACATCCGTGGTCCCTGAGACGACGGCACGTGCGTTGACGGCATATGTTCGATCCAGTCGGTTGGCAGCGGAGCGCGGAAGATGATCATTGCATTTGTAACACGCGTGGTGCGGGTCCTCGTGCCGTTGGCGGCACGCACAGCCGACAACATGAACCGCAATTTAATGGCGCGGTGCGCGCGGCAGAGCTACCTCATAGCGCAGCGGGCGACCGGTAACAGGCGGCATCAGCGACGCGCGTCCGACGTACGCGGGCACTGAGCATGACACGGCCCGACGCCGTACCCGTGCTGCCCAACCGCGCATCGAGACGCCGTGGGAATTATGGTACGAGGCTCATGACCCGGATTCTCCTGATTGAGGACGACACTGAAACCGCCGAGGCGATCCTCGCCGAACTCGGCGATCGCGGCTTCGAGGTGCAGTGGGCCGGCAACGGCGTCGAGGGTCTCGCGCGGGCGCGTGCGTCGAGCCCCGATGCCATGATCGTCGATCGCATGCTCCCGGGAGTTGACGGGCTGACCGTCATCGAGGTGCTGCGCAAGGAGCAGGTGAGGACGCCCGTGCTGGTGTTGAGTGCGCTTGGCGCCGTGAATGACCGGGTGCGCGGATTGCGAATGGGCGGGGACGACTATCTCACAAAGCCGTTCGCGCTCATCGAACTGGTTGCGCGAATCGAGGCGCTGCTGCGCCGGCCGAGCGACAGCCGCGAAACCATCCTGCATGTCGGGCCCCTCGAGCTCGATCTGATCGAGCGCACCGCGCGGCGCGGCGAGCGCAGGCTCGACCTGTTGCCGCGCGAATTCCGCTTGCTCGAGTACATGATGCGCCGGAGCGATCAGCTCTTGACGCGCGCGATGCTGCTCGAGGAGGTCTGGAACTACAAGTTCGTTCCGGCGACCACCAACTTGATCGACGTGCATATGGGCCGGCTTCGTCACAAGGTGGACGGTTCCGGGGAGACACAGCTCATCCACAATGTCCGAGGCTCCGGCTTCGTCCTTCGCTCGCGGTAGGAGGGACGGGCGATGCAGCAGACACAGTTGATCCGCTCCAGCACATTTCTCTGGGCTCTGGCCGTGGCGGGCTCCTTTGCGCTGTTCGTGGTCGCCTTGTTCGCCTTCATCTACTGGAAGCTCGATGCCTATCTGGTCGCGCGGTCCGATCGCATGATCACCACGCAGATCCACTTCGTCGCGGAATTGCCCCCGGCCCGCCGCGTCAGCGCTATCGCGGATCACCTCGCGCAGGATTCCAGGGGCGTTCAGTACGCGGGACTGTTCGATGCTGCCGGCAAAAGGCTGGCCGGGAATATCGACCGCCTGCCGCGCGAACTCGGGCTCGATGGGGCGGCGCAGGGCGTGCAACTCGATCTGCTGGAGAAGCCGACGGCGCATGGTCCCGTCGTCAGGGTGGTCGGCAGCCGTCTCGAGGACGGCGATGTCTTGGTGATGGGACGGAACGTCGACGAGACGCGCGAGATATCGAGCGTGGTGGGCCAGGCCCTGGCCCTGGGTCTGCTGCCGGCCTTCAGCCTCTGCCTGCTTGCGGGTGCCTGGCTGAGCTTGCGCGCCCAGCGACGCGTAGAGGAGGTCAACCAGCGGGTCCAGCGCATCGTGGCCGGCGAGCTGCGCGAGCGGCTTCCGGAGGGCGGGACGGACGACCCGTTTGCGCGGCTGGCCAGGATCGTCAACGGCATGCTCGACGAGATGGAGACGATGATCAATGCGCTCGCCGGCGTCGGCAACGACATCGCTCATGATCTCAGGACGCCGCTGACCCGCGTCCGTCTGGCGCTGGAGCGCGGCCGGACCCATGCGGCGACGCTGGAACAGCTGCAGGACGTTGCGGACAAGGCCATCGCCGGCATCGATCAGTCGCTCGCGATCGTCACGGCCTTGCTGCGCCTGACAGAGATCGAGAACAACCGCCGTATGGCCGGGTTTGGCGACGTCGCGCTCGGCGAGATTCTGCGGGAGGTGTGCGACGTCTACGACCCGATCGCCGAGGACAAGCATGTCGGGCTCGGCGTCGTCACCGAGTGCAATGTGCAGGTGTGGGGTGACCGCGACCTGCTGTTCGAGGCAGTCGCCAACCTCGTCGACAACGCCATCAAGTTCACGCCGTCCGGCGGGCGGGTGGACCTCGCCCTGCAGGCGGAGGACGAGACCGCGCTGGTGCGCGTTAGCGATACCGGGCCCGGCATCAGCGAGCAGGAGCGCGAAGCAGTGCTGCGGCGGTTTTACCGCTCCGACAAGATGCGCAATACGCCGGGCGTCGGGCTTGGACTGAGCCTGGTGGCGGCGATCGTCAAGCTGCACGGCTTCCGGCTGATCATTGGCCCGGCTCCCGGTGGGCGGATCGAGATCCTCGCCTGGACCGGGAGTGCGGGCAGGCCCATCGCGCGCCGGTCACGCGCATTGCTGCACGCAGAGGCCGGCCAGATGGGATGAGCCAAATGACGTGCGGTGCCTCCGAGATCAATCAGCCGGCCCGGACTATAGGAGTGACAAATGCAGACGAGCCATGAGGTGGTGTGCCGCGATCCTGTTGCCGTGCCGATCGCAGCGGTGTCGACGCCGTTCCTCACCGCCTATTCCGCCGCAATCCGGCGCTACGAGCTACTTGAATCAGGTCAGGAGCAGCAGCTGGCGCGTCGCTGGCAGGAAACGCGGGACCGGCGCGCCGCGGATGCGCTCGTCACCAGCCATCTTCGGCTCGCCGCCAAGTTGGCGAGGGGTTACAAGGGATACGGTCTGCCGCTGGTCGATCTGATCGCGGAAGCGAACCTCGGCCTCGTGATCGCGGCGTCGCGCTTCGAGCCCGGGCACGGCGCCCGATTCTCCAGCTATGCGATCTGGTGGATCAAGGCCACCATTCACGACTACATCCTGCGATCGTGGTCCCTGGTCAAGATCGGGACGACGGCTGCGCAGAAGAAGCTGTTTTTCAAACTCCGCGGCGAGATCAGGAAAGCCACCAGCAGTGCGATGGCCGGGCTCACACCCGACGTCGCCGAATTGATCGCCGGGAAGCTCGAGGTGACGGCGCGCGAGGTGATCGAGATGGACGCGCGACTCCACCGCGACATGTCGCTGAACGCGCGCGTCGGTGACGGTGGAACCGAGCTGGAGGCCCTGCTGGTCGATGGTGCGGTCGACGCCGAGACGATGCTTGCCGATCACGACCAGACGGAGCAGCGCAGCAGGGCTTTGCGCGCTGCACTGGACGGGCTCGCGCCGCGGGAGCGTCATATCTTCGAGGCGCGGCGCCTGAAGGAATGTCCTGTTACGCGCGATCAGCTCGCCCGAGAGCTGTCCATATCCAGCGAGCGGGTTCGGCAGATCGAGATCCGTACCTTCGCCAAAGTCAAACGGGCCGTCATGAACGCCGCGCATGATGTGTCACACGCCGCCGCGTGCAGCGACTGAATTCGTTTTCATTTGAACGGAGGCGCGGCCGCCCTCACTTGTCCGACGATCCTGCGTAACCCTGTTTCAGGCAGACCAATCATGGGAATTGTTCGCTTCGCGCTGCGGCTTCCGCATACTTTCTACGTGCTTGCGGCGTTGATCCTGTTCCTCGGCGGCATCGCAATTCGCTCGATGCCGACAGACATCTTTCCGGAGATCCGGATTCCCGTCGTCACTGTCATCTGGAGCTACACCGGCCTTTCCACGCCGGAGATGGAACAGCGCGTCAGCACCTACAGCCAGTATTCGATCAGCGCCAATGTCAGCGGTATCAAGAATATCGAGGCGCAGACCCTCAACGGCTTGTCGGTTCAGAAGATCTACTTTCAGCCGGACGTCAATCTCGATCTCGCGATCTCGCAGATCGTCTCGGCGACCAACGCCATCCGCGCTCTGATGCCTCCCGGCATCCAGCCGCCGATCATCGTGCAGTTCAATGCCTCAAGCGTGCCGGTGCTCCAGCTCAGCCTCGAATCGAACAACCTGAATGAGCAGCAGCTCTACGATTTCGGCATCTACCGGGTCCGCCAGCAACTGGCTCCCGTTCCAGGCGTGACCCTGCCCACGCCTACCGGCGGCAAATACCGCCAGATCATGGTTGACCTCGATCCGAACAAGCTGCTGGCGCGCGGATTGACACCGCTCGACATCGTCAACGCAGTGAACACGCAGAACCTGACGCTGCCGACCGGCACGACCAAGATCGGCGACACCCAGTACACCGTTCGTACCAACGCGACGCCGGCGACGATCCAGGATCTCAACATGATCCCGGTGAAGTTCGCGAACGGGGCGACGATCTTCCTGAAGGACGTCGCCCAGGTCCGCGACGGCGCCCAGGTTCAGCAGAACATTGTGCGCGAGGATGGCCACCGCGCCGTCCTGCTCAGCGTCATCAAGAACGGCAATGCCTCCACGCTGGCCGTCGTCAACGGCGTGAAAGCGGCCCTGACGTCGATCCGCGCGTCGGCGCCCGCGGGGCTGAAGGTGAACGAGCTGTTCGACCAGTCAATCTTCGTCACACACTCGGTCGATGGTGTGCTGCGCGAAGGCGCGATCGCGGCGGGCCTGACGGCATTGATGATTCTGGTGTTCCTGGGATCGTGGCGATCGACGCTCGTCGTCCTGATCTCGATCCCGCTGGCGATGCTGTCCTCGCTGATCGTCCTCTGTTTCCTCGGCGAGACCCTCAACACCATGACGCTCGGCGGCCTTGCTCTTGCCGTCGGTATTCTCGTCGACGATTCGACGGTGACGATCGAGAACACGCACCGGCTCTGGACCGAGGAAGGCATGCTGCTGCCGGACGCGACTCTGCACGGAGCCGCCGAAATCGCCATTCCGACGCTGGTCTCGACGCTCGCGATCAGTTGCGTGTTCATCTCGGTCGTATTCCTCGAGGGCCCGGCCAAATATCTGTTCACGCCACTTGGCCTTGCCGTGGTGTTCGCGATGCTGGCGTCTTATGGCCTGTCGCGGACGCTGACGCCGATCACCATTGGCCTGCTCCTGAAGGGCGAGCAACGTCATGGCGAGGGCAATCGGCCGTCAAACATCCTCGCACGCGCCTCCGCGGCATTCGAGCGCGGTTTCGAACGCCTGCGCGACGGCTATTCCGATCTGCTGCTGAAACTGCTGCGGCACCGCGCAGTGATACCCGTCGTCGCCGTGCTGGTGCTGGCGCTCGGCGCCACGATGTTCGCCTATGTCGGCCAGGACTTCTATCCCCTGATCGACGGCGGCCAGATCCAGCTCCATGTTCGCGCCCCCGCGGGCACGCGGATCGAGCGGACGGAAGCGATCTTCCAGGCAGTTGAGGACAAGATCCGCGAGGTCATTCCCGAGCACGACCGGGCGCTGATCGTCGATAATATCGGCCTGCCGGCGCGGCCCTATAACCTTGCTTTCACGGACGGTTCCACCATCGGGGTGAACGACGGCACCATTCTCGTGTCGTTGAAGGAAGGGCACCAGCCGACGGCGGATTACATCAGGAGGCTGCGGCAGGTGCTGCCGACGGCATTCCCGGAGGACACGTTCTATTTCCAGGCGGCCGATATCGTCACGCAGATCCTGAACTTCGGTCTCCCGGCGCAGATCGATGTCCGCACGGTCGGTTACGGCAACAACAATCTCGCCGTCGCCAAGGAACTGCAAAAGAATCTCGCCGCGATCCCCGGCGTGGTCGATGCACATCTGCAGCAGGAGGTCGATGCTCCCGCATTCTACGCCGACATCGACCGCACCCGCGCCGCGCAACTCGGTCTCAATGCGAGCACGGTGGCAACCAACATCAATGTCAGCCTCTCATCGTCCGCGCAGGTCTCGCCGAACTTCTGGACGGATCCGACTTCCGGCATTCCCTATTACCTGGCTGTGCAGACACCAGAGTACAGGACCAATTCGCTGAACGCGCTGGGCAATACGCCGGTTTCGGCCTCGCTTGCCGCAAGCGGGCAGACGGTGCCGGGCCTGCTCAGCAATGTTGCGACCTTCAAGCGGGGCACCGTTCCGACCAACTCGAACCAAGCCAATGTGCAGCCGGTTTACGATGTCTATGCGAGCGTGCAGGGCCGTGATCTCGGCAGCGTCGCGGCTGACATCGAGAAGGTGACGTCCACGCTGCAGAAGCAACTCCAGCCGGGCAACTCGATCCAGGTTCTCGGCCAGATCCAGAGCATGCACCAATCGTTCCGCGATCTCTCCCTTGGACTGCTGTTCGCGGCCATCCTCGTCTACCTGCTGATGGTCGTGAACTACCAGAATTTTGGCGATCCCTTTGTCGTCATCCTGGCACTGCCGGCGACATTCTGCGGCATCGTGACGATGCTGTTTATCACCGGGACGACGCTGAACGTGCCTTCGCTGATGGGAGCCATCATGGCGATCGGCGTAGCCTCCGCGAACTCTATCCTGCTCGTGACATTCGCACGCGACGAGCAATTGAAGGGGCATTCGGCATTCCAGGCGGCGCTGAGCGCAGGCCGGACGCGAATCCGGCCCGTGCTGATGACCGCGGCGGCGATGATCGTCGGCATGATCCCGATGGCGATCGGCGGGCCCGGCGAGGAGCAGAATGCAGCGCTCGCGCGGGCGGTCATCGGCGGTCTGCTGTTTGCAACACCGACCACCCTGCTGATCGTGCCTTATCTCTTCGCCATGCTGCGCAAAGGCAACGACGGCAAGCCTCATCATGGGGTATTCGAGGAGCAACCGGAATGAGTGACGTTCGCGCAAGGACCGATGACGACGGGGCGACACACCGCCCGGGGGCGGAGAGCCTCCGGATTGTGGAACTGCCGGGAAAGGGCCCTCGATCCGGACGCCGTTACGGCGGCGCGCTGCTCGGCGGAGGCGTGCTCCTCATGCTTGCGTGCGGTCTCGGCATCGGCGGCTGGCGGCACTATGAGGCCATGCGTGGCGTTGCCGCTGTGGCAGAGCAGGCTCGAACCAACCTTCCCGAGGTTCGGGTCGCGACGGTGAAGCCCGGAGGCGACATCATGAAGGTGAGCCTGCCGGCGACGACGACCGCGTTCGAGGCGGCCAACATCTTCGCGCGGACCAGCGGCTACATCGAGAAGCGCTACGTCGATATCGGCGATCGGGTCAAGAAGGGCGAGCTGCTCGTGGAAATCACTGCGCCCGAGCTCGACCAGCAAATCGCGCAGGCCCAAGCGACGCTCGCGCAGGACCAGGCCGCGCTTCAGCAGGCGGAGGCAAGCCGGGAGCTGGCCGACGTGACCAACTCGCGCGACAGCAATCTCGTCAAGCAGGGCTGGTTGACGGCACAACAGGGCGACAACGATCGTCTCACCCTGCGCGCGCAGCAAGGCGCGGTGGGTGTCGCCCAGTCGAACATCACGGCGCAGGAAGCGCAGATCCGAGTTCTTCAGCAGGAGAAGTCCTATCAGCGTGTGGTGGCGCCATTCGACGGCGTGGTCACGCAGCGTAACGTGGACAACGGCAGCCTGGTATCAGCCGGGTCCACCTTCATGTTCACGCTGATGCATTCCGACGTGATCCGAACCCAGGTGTTCGTGCCACAGGACGAAGCGTTCGGCGTTGGCCCGGGCGTCGATGCGGATATCCGCGTCCCCGAGATTCCGGGGCGGACGTTTGCGGGCAAGGTCACGCGGATCGCAACCGCGCTGCAGCCGGGAAGCCGGACGCTGCTAACCGAGATCGACGTGCCCAATCCGGATGGCCTGCTCAGTCCGGGCATATATTGCACGGTCGAACTATCGATCCCGCGCAGGACAGCATCGACGACGATCCCATCCGATGCGCTCGTCTTCGACCAGAACGGCCTCCATGTCGTGGTCGTGCGCAACAACACGGTCCATTTTCAGCAGGTCTCGATCACCCGGGATTTCGGCACCACGGTGGAAGTGCGCGACGGCGTGCAGCCCGGCGACCAGGTCGTGCTCAATCCCGCGGTCAATCTGGCGGAGGGAAGCAAGGTCACCGTTCGCAAGAGCGAGGCGAGCTAGGATGCGAAAGATGATGCGAATTGTACTCGCAGCGGCGACGGCGTTGCTGCTCGGAAGCTCTGCTGGTCAGGCACAGGTCGCAACGACCGGCACTACTGCAATGGATCTGCCGACGGTGCCGGGCGCGATCGTGGTCTCACCGCTCAACAGTCCCGGGCCGTTTTCCGCAACGACCGTGTCAGGTGCTCCGGACACGACGCTGGCGCCGGTTCCGCTCGCGTCGGATCCGACGACGCCGGGGACGGTGGTCGTCTGCGCTCCGCCGTCGTCATCGCCGACGCCGGTGCCGGCGACGCCGACCGTATCGCCGACAGGCCTTGCACCACCGGGCATCGCGGCGCCGTTGCTGCCGGTGATAAGGCAGAACAGCAGCGCCACCGGTACGATCTCCTCAGCTGCGCCCTCAGGAACAGGTACGACGGTCGGATGCAGCTCGACGCCGGGGGGAGAGGTGACGAGCGCTGCGTCCCTGCCATTGTCGATCCCGCAAGTGGCTACAAGCCCCGCACCTGGTACGATTCAGGCGGAAGCCAGTGGTGCCGGTGGGACGGGCATAGACCCGAACGCTGCGGTTGTGCCCAGCCCGAACAGCTCGGCTTGCATGGAAGGCGTCTCGATGAATCTCGCCTCGCCTGCGACTGTGCTGCCGGCGAACGCTTCAGGCGCAGCACCAACGCCCGGCGTGTCGCCGGTGCTGCCGCCCGGATGCTGAAGTCGGACGCAGATCGAACCCCTAGTGGCAGGTGCAAGACGCAGCAAGCATCGCACTGAAATTCATCAAGAAGGCTCGGCGCGATCTCGGCCCGTGTGTGGCCTATTGTTCGATGAGTGCTGTTTATGCATGGAGAAGGCTCCTCCTGATTGCATTGACATTAGAAACCTGCGCTCGGGCGGGCATTTCCAGAACGCACGTCCTGCTCCCACGGCTGCACGACCGCGTTGCGCGCATCGCCTTGCCTTCGACCCTTGAGCGGCATTTGCTATCTCAGGACGGCCCGCGCGCGTGCGATCTCCCGGCTGCACGCGTCGATGTCGCCGCTGCGATCGGCGGCGCGGGCGCGGTCGAGCGAATCAAGCGCGTCCGTGAAGCCGATGCCGTTGTCGCCCTCGGCTTTTGCGAGTGAGCGGGGGATGCCCACTTCCTGGCCGGGTATACGGGTGCGGACCTCGATCTGAAGTCCGCGATGGACGAGCAGCGGCTGCTTCCGCTGCCCGGCACCAACGCCGTCCTGGAAAGATCAGGTGGCTCGTCGTGATTGATGTGACTGTCTAGGACCGCCTCGCATTGCTGGATATGCCGCCGGCCTACTGGAATAGCCGAGGGCAGCGCCGATGGTTCGGGCTGCCTCCATCACGTGAACCGAATATTCTTTTATCTGCTTGCGCTTGATGCGGCTGTCGGGCCCGGACATGCCAATCGCTCCCACGAGTTCGCCGGAACGACCGAGGATGGCACAAGCGCAGGCGGCGATGCCCTCGCGCCACTCGCCGTGCAGGACGGAGGAGTAGCCCTGCGCGCGTGCCAGCTCGATGTCCTCCCGCAGCTCCTCGATCGTCGTTCGCGTCGCTTCCGTGTAGCGCCTCAGATGCGGCCGAAACCGTTCCAGGTAGTCATCAGGCATATGTGCGAGCATCGCTTTGCCTGTCGCCATGGTGAAAGCGGGTGCGCGCATGCCCACGCTTGTATGGGCGCGGATATGGTGAGCGCTTTCGATTTTGTCGACATAGACCACGTCGGTGTCCTCGAGCACCGACAGGTGAATGGTTTCGCCGGTGATCTCGGCAAGCTTCGTCATTGCCGGTCGCGCGACGTTGATGAGATCCATCCGGTGGATGACATGGCTGCCGAGCGCCCAGATCTTGGTCGTGAGCTCGTAGGTGCTGTGCGGGGGGATCTGGCGCACATAGCCTTGAGACTGCAAAGTCATCAGCAGCCGATGCACGTTGCTCTTGGTGAGCTTCAGCTCGCTCGCGAGGTCAGTGACGCCGCGGGGCTGCTCGCTCAGAGCAAGTGCTTCCAGGAGACGCAGTCCCTTGGTAAAAGCCTTATCCATCCACCAGCCAAAATAGAATGATATTTCACTCGATCTAGCATGGCCGCGCGAACGGCAATAGCCCAGGTGTGGAATTAACCCCGATCCTTTCGGATCGGGGCTGATCAGCCTGCTTACTGGGCCAGCAAGGCGTTGAGCTTCTCCTGCCCGTACTCTTCATTGGTGGAATTTCCAGCCGGCGAAGTCGCGCCCCAATAATCCGGGCTCCATTCGATCGCTTTCGAGACGTTGTCCGGGTTGTTGGCCCAGTAGCGCGCGAGCTTCTTGTCGGTTGCGGCCTCGAACACGACCTGGGAGGGAAGGGCGACCGGGAAGGTCGAGGTGAGCTGCGCCGCGCGCTTGGGCTCGAGCCGCCAGGACAGCAGTTTCAGCGCGTTGTCGTAGTTCGGCGCTCCCTTGGGAATCGAGAAGAAGTCGTAGTAGATGAAGCCCTGATTGAAAGTCAGCTCGATCGGGGCGCCCTCCAGCGCGAGCTTGCTCATCGAACCGGTGTAGGCCATGCACATGTCGGCCTCGCCGTCGAGCAGGAGCTGCGGCGGCTGTGCGGATGTCGTCCACCATTTGGCAATGTGTGGCTTGATCTCCTTGACCTTCTTCAGCGCCCGCTCCATGTCGATCGGGTAGAGCTTGCTCTTCTCTACGCCGTCGGCCATCAGCGCCGCCTCGAAGACGAAACGCGGCCAGGCGGGCATGCAGCGCCGGCCAGGGAATTTCTTCACGTCCCAGAAGTCGGCCCAGCTGGTCGGCACGTTCTCGCCCTTGTACTTGTCCTTGTTGTAGACGAGGCCGACGCCGATCACCTGCAGCGCCACGCCCTTCTTGCGCTTAAGATTGTCCGGCATGGCCGCCAGCGTCTGCTTGGCCGCGTCGGACAGCTTGGAATAGTCGATGTCGGCGAGACAACAGTCGCCGAGCAGCTTGGTCTCCTGGTCGAAGATGAACGTCAGGTCCCATTGAGCTTTGCCGGCCTCGGCCTGAGCCTTGATGCGTGGGCCGCTACGCGCCTCCTGGACGGTGACCACCTTGATGCCGGTCGCCTTCTCGAACGGATCGTACATGACCTTGCGCAATGCATCGCCATATCCGCCGCCCGGGTCCTGCATGATCACGACGTTGCTCTGAGCCTGAGCCGGGCCCGTCCCCATCGCGATGCACAGGGCCGAGGCCAATACGGAAACCGACAGTCGCCAGCGTTTCATTCCCAGCATTTTCTCTTTCCTCCAGTTGAAATTGATCTGTGTCACGTTGCCTTCCGCGACGTGGCGAGAACGGGCCGTGCAAGGACGAGCCCTGCGACCACCAGCAGCACCTCCAGCGTCGAGACCACGGCCAGCACCGGATTGAGCCGGTAATTGATGTCGCCCCACAGCATGAGCGGGAGCGTCTTCAGCTCCGCGCTCGACAGGAACAGCGTCAGCACCAACTCGTCGAACGAGTGCAGGAAGGCGAAGAATGTCGCTGCAGCGAGGCCCGGCATGATGGCCGGCAGCGTCACCAGGCGGAACACCGTCAGGGACGATGCGCCATGGACGGCAGCCGCCTGTTCGAGCCTTGTATCGACGCCTTGAAGCGATGCGGACAGGATCACCACGACGAGGGGAAGGCCGCCGATCGCATGCGCCGCGGCAAGGCCGAAGACGGAGCCGACCAGGTCGAAACGCAGGAACAGGCTGTAGAGCGACAGGCCGAGCACGACCGGAGGCACGATGATCGGACTTACGAGCAGCAGCATGATGGTGGACTTGCCGCGAATGCTGCTCCTGACGATGCCGAGGGCGGCCGACGCGCCCAGCACGATCGCGATTCCGGCCGACATCGCCGCGACGACCAGGGATGTCCAGAACGCCCGCATCCAGTTCGAATCGGAGAAGAACTGCTCATACCAGCGAAATGAGAAGCCCGGCGGCGGGAAGGTCAGATAGCTTGCGCTGCTGAAGGAAATGATCATCACCACGATGATCGGCAGGATGAGAACGGTAATGACCAGTCCGCCCATGAGGCGAACCGTCCAGGTCCCGAAGCTCGCCGGCAGCCGCCCGAAAAGTCTCAGAAGCGGCCAGCCTATCAAGTCGGCAGCTGAGGCGCCGAAACTACGGCGGCCGTCATCGGCGGCGTAGCGGTTAGTCGTCGTCGGTGCGGCCTCGGTCAGCTTGCGGCCGCCCCAAATGAACTCGAAGCCGAGGAAGCGTCCGGCCACCGCGACCACCGCCAGCGTGATCGTCAGCAGCACCACGCCCAAGGCCTGCAGGAATCCCTCCGATGTGACCGAGTCCGCCTGCTGCGTGATATGCATGGCAAACATCTGGTCGCCGGGTCCCCCGAGCAGCGTGGGCGTAATGAAGAACCCGATCGCTGCGACGAAGACCAGCAGGAAGCCGGCGCCCATCCCGGGTAGGGTCAGCGGCAGCAACACGCGCCAGAACGCCGCAATGGGCCCGGCGCCGCTGGCCAGCGCCGCGCGCGTCAGGCTTTGATCGAGGCGCGCCACGCTGGAATAGATCGTCAGCACCATCAGCGGCAGAAGCACCGCGGTCATGCCGAGAAGCACTGTGCCGCGATTGAAGAGGAGCTGCACCGGCTCGCTCAATATTCCGACCGAAACCAGCAGCTTGTTGACCGGGCCGTTGCGGCCGAGCAGGACCATCCAGGCGTAGGTTCGGATCAGGATGGCGATGAAATAGGGCAGCACGATCGCGGTCGCGATCAGGGCCTGGGTCATGCCGCGGCTGCGGTGAATGAGCAGCGCCGTCGGATATCCGAAGAGCAGGCACAGTCCGGCGACGGTGACCGAGATCTGCATCGTGCGGACGAGCGAATCCCAATAGAGCGGTATGGCGAATACCCGCTCGAAATAGGTCGACCACGACGGCCCGCTCACGCTGATGCGGATGAGATCGATCAGCGGGAGCAGATAGATGAAGGCCAGAAACGCGAGCGCGGGCAGGAGCAGCAGCGCCGGATCCTTCAACCTCCTGACGAGAACGAGATCCGCAGGACGGCCTGCCTGGGCGCCGATCGATGCCGCGGTCATGCAAGCACCCAGCAGTCCGCGGCGCCCCAGCTCACGTGCAGACGATCGCCGACGGCCGGCAGCGGCCGGTCGGCCATGTCGGTGCAGCGGATCAGGAGCGGATCTCCGCCCTCCATTTGCGCCTCGATCCGCAAGATCTCGCCGAGGAAGATCGCAGACGTGACGCTGACGGGCGTGGAATTCGCAGCCGGCTCGTTCGACACGGCGATGCGTTCCGGACGCACGAGCACAGTTGCACGTCCGACGTCGATCGTGTCCCGGCTTTCGGCGCTGAACACGTATCCTGCACGGTTCTTCATCGTCAGTGTCGATCCGCGCTTCTGCAGGATCTCGGCCTCGATCAGATTGCTCTCGCCGACGAACGAGGCGACGAAGCGATCTGTCGGATGCCGGTAGATGTCCAGGGGGCGGCCGATCTGAACGATCTTGCCGGCGTTGAGTACCGCGATCCGGTCGCTCATCGTCAGGGCTTCGCCCTGGTCATGGGTGACGAACAGGATCGTGCTGCCGATGGTCTGGTGAAGGTCGCGGATCTCGATCTGGATCTGCTCGCGCAACCGCCGGTCGAGGGCGCTGAGGGGCTCGTCCATCAGCACGACCTTGGGCTTCCTGACGATGGCGCGGGCAATCGCGACGCGCTGCTGCTGTCCACCCGACATTTGCGAGGGAGACTTCGTCGCATGCTCCGTCAGCCGCATGATCTCCAGCGTTTCGGCGACGCGGCGCTCCGCGGTCGCCCGGTCAACCCCCGCCATCCGAAGCGGAAACGCGACGTTCTGGCTGACCGTCATGTTCGGAAACAGCGCGTAGCTCTGGAACACCATGCCGAAGCCGCGCTTGTGCGTGGGTACGTTGTGGACCGGCTTGCCGTCGACGAGGATCTCGCCGCTGTCGAGGCTCTGGAATCCGGCGACAAGGTTGAGCAGCGTCGTCTTTCCGCTGCCGGATGGGCCAAGAAGCGTGATGAATTCGCCGGGCTCGATGTCGATGCTGATCCGGTCGACCGCATGAAAGTTGCCGTAAGCTTTCACCGCTTCGCGGACGGCAATGCTCGATCCGATCGCGTCGCGGTCCCGGAGGCGGCCGGTTGGCAATGTCCGAACGTTCGCATTGCCAGAGCGCATCACACGCTGAGCCGAAGGCTCGCCCATTCTATCCTCCCAGTGTGTTCTATATTGTAGAACGCTATTCCAATTATTGTTGGAGCAGCGCGTCGTCTTGTCAAGTCGCGCCGCCTGATCGCGGCGCAAAAGTGCGCTGCTGCGGCCGGCTGCGCGCGAAAGTGCTGGAAATGAAGGCTCCGCCGGCGAAGCCAGATTGACAGCATCGTCCAAATCCGCCTAACATAATTTGGAATTGCGTTCTACAATATAGAACAAAGCCGGGAGGGTGATGGTGTTGAGCGAGCCTCGCGTCATGGCGAAGCACATCGAGCCGGGCATGCGAGTCGCACTGCCCGTCGATTACGCCGGCGTCTCCATGGCCATGACGCGTCCAATGATCGAGCATGGCGCGGGCGATCTCGATCTGGTCTGCGTGCCAACCGGCGGATTGCAGCTCGACCAGCTTGTCGGCGCAGGTCTGGTCCGGACGGTGGAGACCAGTGCGGCCTCGCTGGGCGAAGCAGGTGGAGCGCCCCGGTTCAACGCGGCGGTCAAGGAAGGCGCGGTTCGACTGAAGGACGCGACCTGTCCTGCCATCCATGCGGGCCTGATGGCGGCGCAGAAGGGCAGCCCCTTCATGCCCCTTCGCGGGCTGATCGGAACGGATCTGCTGCGCCACCGCGACGATTGGCGTGTCGTCGACAATCCGCTGGCGGATGGAGGCGATCCGATCGTGCTGATTCCCGCCATCAAGCCCGACGTCACGATCTTCCATGTGCCGATGGCTGATCGCTTCGGCAATGTCTGGATCGGGCGACGCCGCGAGCTTGCCGCAATGGCCTACGCTTCGCAGACAGTTCTCGTCACGGTAGAGCGCATCGTCGAGGAAAATCTGCTCGCCGACGAGATGAGCGCGGCCGGCGTGCTGCCGGCACTCTACGTCACGGCAGTCGCGCGCGCACCGAAGGGCGCATGGCCATACGGTTTATGGGGCGAGTATCCCGCCGATAGCGCGGAGATCGCGCGTTATGCGAAGGCCGCGCGAACGGCCGACGGCTTCTCGGCCTATATGGCGCAGGCGCAGATGGAGCCCGCGTGATGTCGGACGTTCTCCCTCGCGAAGTGCTGATTTGCACGATCGCGCGGCTGCTCGATGGCGTCAGGCATGTTGCCGTAGGCGCCTCCTCTCCGATTCCTGCCGCCGGCGCGATGCTGCTGCGTGCAATGAAGGAGGCGCGTGGCGCCGTTGGTCCACGCATCTCCATCCTCGGTTCTGTCGAGCATAATTTCTTCACCAACGGTTCGGCGGAGCTGTTCGATTGTGCAGGTCAGGGCCGGATCGACGCGTTCTTCCTCGGCGGCGGCCAGATCGACGGCCTTGGCAACGTGAACCTCGTCGGCACCGGTGACTATCCGCGCTCCAGCGTGCGCTGGCCCGGCTCGTTCGGGTCGGCCTATCTCTATTTCGTCGTGCCGCGGGTCATCCTGTTCCGCGAGGAGCATACGCCGCGCGTCTTCGTCGAGAAGGTCGACTTCATCAGTGCCCCCGGCGTCAGTCCCGAGGGAGTCTTCCGGAGCGGCGGCCCCGTGGCTCTCTTGACCGGCAAGGGACTCTTTCGATTCGACAAGACGCGGCCGGGGTTCGAGCTGGAGAGTGTTCACCCCGGGCACGATCTTGCGGAGATCAAGCAAGCGACCGGCTTTCGATTCGAGCATGAAGCCGAGCCGCGGCAGACCGCGCTGCCCGATCGATCGACACTCGATCTGCTCCGCGGCCGCGTGTTCGACGAACTCGCCGAGACCTATCCCGAATTCGCCGCGCAGATGCGGCGCGAACTTGGAGCGGTGGACGCATGAGCAGGATCAAACGGATCCCGCATTGCAGCCATTGGGGTGCGTACACGATCCTCGTCGAGGATAATCGCATCGTGGGCATCGAGCCGTTCCAGCACGATCCGGCGCCGTCCCCGATCATCCATTCTATTGCCGAATGGGCAAATCCCGAGCGGCGCGTGCTGCGGCCGATGGTCCGTTCCGGCTGGCTGGACAAGCGCGAAAAGAGCGATCGCCGCGGGCGTGGCCGAGAGAAGTTCGTTCCGGTCAGCTGGGACGAGGCGACGACGCTGGTTGCCGACGAAGTGCGCCGCGTCGCCGACGCGTTCGGGAACGCATCGATCTTTGCGGGCTCCTATGGTTGGACTAATTCGGGGCGCCTGCATCATGCCTCTTCGCTTCTGAAGCGCATGCTCAATCTGGTTGGCGGCTTCACCCGGCACGTCGATACCTATTCCATCGCGGCGGGTCCGGTGATCCTGCGCCACACGCTGGGCAACGACGACGCGTGTGGCGGCCGCGCCAATACGCTCGACACGATCGAGCAGCACACCGAGACGCTGGTGGTGTTCGGCGCTCTGTCGCCACGAACCGCGCAAAACGAGGCCGGAGGAATTGGCAGCCACCGCCTCGAGACTTATCTCAGGAAAATCGTCGAGCGTGGCGTCAAGGTCATCCACGTCTCGCCGCTGAAGGACGATCTGCCGGACTGGGTCGATGCCGAATGGTGGCCGATCCGGCCGAACGCCGACACTGCGCTGATGCTCGGCCTCGCCGGCGAGATCGTGAAGGCCGGCCGGCACGACACGGATTTCCTTGCGCGCTGCACCAGCGGCGCGGATCGTCTTCTTCGCTATCTCGAAGGCAAGGCGGATGGCGGACGAAAGGACGCCTTGTGGGCCGCCGGCATCTGCGGGCTCGGTGCAGGCCAGATTGCCGAGCTCGCAAGGCGCCTGGTCGACACGCGGAGCATGTTGACGGTGAGCTGGAGTCTGCAGCGTGCCCATCACGGCGAACAGCCGTTCTGGGCGGCGCTCGGACTGGCCTCGATAATCGGCCAGATCGGGCTGCCGGGCGGCGGTGTCGGTTACGGCTATGCTTCGCTGGGAGGTGTCGGGGCCCCGCTCAATCTCGGCAAGTCTCCAGCCATTTCACAGCTGAAGAGGCCGATCGACAGCTTCATTCCGGTGGCGCGCATCAGCGACATGCTGCTCAATCCCGGTCGGCCATTCAGCTATGAAGGCGAGATCCGCTCCTATCCGGATACGAGGCTGGTCTATTGGGCGGGCGGCAATCCCTACCACCATCATCAGGATCTTAACCGCTTGTCGGAAGCCTGGACGAGGCCCGAAACGATCATCGTGCAGGACCCGATGTTCACCGCGACAGCCCAACGGGCCGACATCGTGCTGCCGGCAACCACGTCGATCGAGCGTAACGATCTTGCCGGCAACAGGCGCTCCGACTTCATCCTGGCCATGAAGAAGGCCATCGAGCCGCTGGGCGAAGCCCGCTCCGACTTCGATATCTTCAACGCGATTGCAGGCAAGCTCGGTGTGGCCGAGCGCTTCAACGAAGGCCGCGACGAAATGGGTTGGGTCCGGCATCTCTACGAAGCCTGCCGCGACGACGCCTCGAAGCGCTTCGGCTTTGAGATGCCGGATTTCGACGCATTCTGGGAAGCCGGCTATGCCCACTGCCCGGTCAAGGCAGACCACACGTTCCTGGCCGACTTCCGCAACGAGCCCGAGGAACACCCGCTCAACACCGAAAGCGGAAAGATCGTGCTCGGCAGCGAGACGCTTGCCAGGCTCGACTATCCCGACTGCCGCTCGCATCCTGCCTGGATCGAGCCCGCCGAATGGCTCGGCACTGCAGAAGCTGGCCAAATGCACCTCATCTCGCATCAGCCGGCTGGTCGTCTTCACAGCCAGCTTGAAACCGGCCCATCGAGCCGCGTCATGAAACGCAATGGCCGTGAACAGGCCCGTCTTCATCCTGACGACGCGGCTGCTCTCGGCATCGTCGACGGCCAGACGATCCGCATCTGGAACGACCGCGGGGAATGCCTTGCGACTGCTGAGGTCAGCGACGAGGTCCGCCGGTGGGTGCTTGTGCTCCCGACCGGCGCCTGGTTCACACCGACCGGCAATAGCGGCCTCGAGGTCGCCGGCAATCCGAACGTGCTCACGCTCGACATCGGCACGTCTCAATTCGGCCAGGGCTGCTCGGCCCATACCTGCCTGGTGCGGGTCGAGCCCTACGCCGCCGATCGGCGCGATGCGTTCGAGGCCTATCAGGAAACGCTCGTCGCGCTTGCGGCAGTCTAACAGGAGCTTGGAACATGTCTGCAACCGCGATCAGCCGCTTTCCCGTTCCCGATATCGCGACGCTGCCGGAGGATATCCGCGCACGGATCGAGGCCGTTCAGGAGAAGTCTGGATTCGTCCCGAACGTCTTCCTGACACTCGCGCACCGTCCGGACGAGTTCCGGGCGTTCTTCGCCTATCACGACGCTCTCATGGACAAGCCCGGGCCGATCACCAAGGCCGAGCGCGAGATGATCGTCGTCGCGACCAGCAGCGCCAATCAATGCCAGTATTGCGTCGTGGCGCACGGCGCCATCCTGCGCGTGCGCGCGAAGAATCCGCTGATTGCTGACCAGGTCGCCGTCAACTACCGCAAGGCCGATATCACCGCGCGGCAAAGGGCGATGCTCGATTTCGCGATGAAAGTCTCGGTGCGCGCCTATGAGGTGGACGATTCCGACCTCGTGGATCTCAAGGGACATGGATTCACCGAGGAGGACGTCTGGGACATCGCAGCCATCGCTGCATTCTTCGGCATGTCGAACCGCCTCGCCAACGTCACCAGCATGCGTCCGAACGACGAGTTCTTCGCGATGGGACGCTAAACGCCGCGAACGAGAGCTGCAATGGTATCGCTGGTCATCGACAGGCGCTTCCGGGGCCCACCCAACTCCGGCAACGGCGGTTATGTATGCGGATGTCTCGCAAGGCACGTCAGTGGAGACGCCGAAGTGACGTTGCGCGCCCCACCGCCGCTGGAGCGGTCGCTCGACGTGCTGACGGGGGCCGACGGCGGGATCGAGTTGCGCGAGAAAGACAAGCTGCTCGCGACGGTGCGTGCAACAGACATCGATGTGCCGGACGTTCCCAGGGTAAGCTACGAGGCGGCCGAAGAGGCGGCCGGCCGAACACCCTACGAAGAGCAGACCCATAACCTTCCGACTTGTTTTGTCTGTGGCCCCGCGCGTGGTCACGGCGATGGTCTTCGCATCTTCGCAGGCCCGCTGCAGGCGGGCGCTGTCCCGGGCAAGCCCGTCGTGTTCGCGGCCTCCTGGGTACCTCATCGGAGCCTGTCCGGTGCGGACGGCCATGTCGCGCCCGAATTCGTCTGGGCCGCTCTCGATTGCCCGACCGGCTATTGCAGCGTTGGCGCCCGTCACCTGGGATTGAAGGGCGACGAAACGGCGCTGCTCGGACGCATGGCCGCTCGGATCGAACGCCGGCCGCGTCCCGGAGATCGATGTGCGGTGGTGGCGTGGCCGACCGGGCGGGAAGGCCGCAAGTTGTTTGCCGAGAGTGCTTTGCTCGATGCCGAGCAGGAGGTGCTGGCGACCGCGCGAGCCACCTGGCTGTTGGTCGACCGTCAGGTCCAGCTCGGAGCAAGTGCATGAACCAGGGTGGAAGCAAGGTATGACCGGCCGCGAAGCAGAGCTCGAACTTCGTCAATCCATCGTCGACGCGTGCCGCGAGATGGCGGCGCAAGGCATCAACCAGGGAACGTCCGGAAACATCAGCGTTCGAGCCGACGACGGCATCCTGCTGACGCCGTCCGGTCTTCCCTACGACCGCATGAAGCCCGAAGACATCGTGGCCATGAAGTGGGACGGCTCATGGACTGCATCGGCCGGCAATGTTCCGTCGACCGAATGGCGTTTTCACCTCGACATCCTCAAGTCGAAGCCGGAGGTTGGCGCCGTCGTTCACGCCCATCCGGTCTTTTGCACCATCATCGCGATCATGAATCGCTCGATCCCTGCGATTCACTACATGATTGCCGCGGCCGGCGGCAACGACATCCCCTGCGCGCCCTATGCGCAATATGGTACGGCCGAACTGTCGCAGGCGGCCCTGAACGCGCTTCGCTATCGCCGCGCCTGCCTCCTCGCACATCACGGGCTGATCGCCATCGGTCCCAACCTGCGCAAAGCCTTGTGGCTCGCGGTGGAGGTCGAGGTGCTCGCCAAGCAGTATCACGGCTGTCTTCAACTTGGCTCTCCTCCGCTGCTACCGGACGAGGAGATCGACAGCATCCTGAAGCGATGGGGGCATTACGGCCTGCGCGATAACGAAGGCGCTCCCAAGATTACCCAGCTGTCGAGCTAGATCACGATCAAACCACTGTCCTGCGAGAAATCATGGCTCATTCTCACGACGTCAGCGTCTGCGGTACTTATATTCTAGACATTCTGGGGGTCCCGGTGACCGAGATTCCGCCCGGTGGCGGCCGCCTGCTGATCGAAGAAATTCGGCTGGCGGTCGCAGGCACCGCCGGCGGAACGGTCGTCCCTTGCGCGCGGCTCGGTCTGAAGGCGCTCGCGGTTGGTGCCGTCGGCTCCGACGAGAAGGCTGATTGGATGCTGAACGCGCTGGAGCGCGAAGGCATCGATATCGCTCTGATGGAGCGAATGACCGGCGCTCCAACCTCTGCAACGATTTTGCCGATCCGGCCCGACGGCTCGCGTCCGGTCATGCATGCGAGGGGCGCCTCAGCCCGATGGCGGATCGCGCCCGAAACGCAAGTAGCCGCATGCCGGAGCAAAATTCTCCATCTCGGCGGGGTCGGCTCTCTGCTTGCGATGGATGGAGCGCCTTCCGTCGCATTGCTTCAGGACGCGAAAGCCGCTGGTTGCACGACGACGCTCGATCTCATCCAGGCGCGGCGTGAGACGCTGGCGCTGGTCGAGCCTCTGCTGCCTTACGTTGACTTCTTCATGCCGAGCATCGACGAGACCAGTGCCATGGTGGGAACCGACGATCCCGCCGCATGCGCGCGGTTCTTCATCGACAAGGGAGCAGGGGCCTGCGCCATCTCTCTCGGCGCCGATGGTTCCTTCGTGATGACCCGCGACGGGCGCCAGTTCACGATGCCGGCGTTCGACGTTGCCGTTCGCGATACGTCGGGATGCGGCGATTCCTATACGGGCGGCTTCATCGCGGGGCTGGCTCGCGACTGGGACCTGCTCGACTGCGCCAAGCTTGCGACCGCGACGGCCGCGATCGTCGCGACGGGGCTGGGTTCGGGCGCCAATCTCGTATCCTTCGAGGAAACCGTGAAGGCCATGAACACCTTGCCAGTCCGCAAGCCGGCTCGCGCCTGATCTTTTCAACGCCGGTAAAGAACCAACATTCATTGGAAATAACAGGGGAGAACGCAACATGGCCCGACATGCGATCGTGACGGGAGCAAGCCGCGGCATTGGCCGTGCAATAGCCATTGGGCTTGCAAGGCGAGGCTACGATCTCGCGCTGACCGACATCGCGGCCCAGGAGAAGGTTCTGCTCGAGACCGTCGCCGAGGTCGGCAAGCTTGGCGGCCGCTGCGTCCAGGTGCTGGGCGACGTCAGCGATATCGGCGATTGCAGGCGTGCGGTGGCTGAAGCCGTCCAGGGCCTCGGGCACGTCGATGTCCTCGTCAACAATGCGGGCATCCTCAGGCTGGCCACCATCGACGAGCTGACGACGGATACATGGGATCAGACCTTCGCCGTCAACACGCGCGGCGTCTTCCAGATGACCCAGGCCGTGGTGCCACACATGAAGGAGCGCAAATACGGGCGGATCGTCAACATCGCCTCGCTCGCCGCTCGAACGGGCGGTCCGGGACAGTCCCACTATGCTGCATCGAAGTCGGCGGTGGTCGGCTTCACCCGGGTGTCGTCCATGGAGTTCGGCGGCTACGGCATCACGGTCAATGCCGTATGCCCGGGCATCATCGTGACTGAGATGGGGATGAACAATCTCCGCGATCCCGAGCGTGTCGCCTATTTCGAGAAGGTCACGGACTTGCACCGGCTCGGGCAGCCGGAGGACGTCGTCGGGCCCGTTGCGTTCTTCGCGTCTGACGATTCTGCGTTTGTGACCGGCCAAGCCCTCAACGTCGACGGAGGCATCTTCTACAGCTAGCAACGGGGTCGATCCGCTCTAGCTAACCTATTGCGGCTCGATGCCGGCTGCCTTGATGATCCTTCCCCATTTGCCGATCTCAGCCTTGAGAAAGGCTTCAAGGGCTTCCGGCGTCGCGCGTTCGGGTTCAACCGGGGACATGCTGAGCTCACCAAACCGATTGATCAGGGCGGGATCCTTCAGCGCGGTCTGCAGCGCGCCGACGAGTTGGTCGACTACGGGCTTCGGCGTGCCGCGCGGGGCGTAGAGGCCATACCAGGTCGTCACGTCGAACGCGGGAAGGCCGGCCTCGGCCGAGGTCGGCACGTTCGGCAGCGTTGCAACCCGCTTCTTGCTCGTGATCGCGTAGCCCTTGATCGTGTTGGACTGAATATAAGGCGTCGGCCCGGTTGCAGGGTCGCAATAAACGTCGATGTGGCCGGCGATGACGTCGTTCAGCGCTGGGCCGCCGCCCTTGTAGTAGATCGGGGTGAGCTTGGTATCGGTGGTGCTCATGAACATCAAGCCGCAGAGCTGTGAGGCCGAGCCGAGACCGACATTGCCGAAGGTGATCTTGTCGCCGGCATTGCGGATCCGCGCAATGAGCTCGTTGAGATCCTTGGCAGGAAAGTTCGGCCGCGCCACGAGGATCATCGGGACGTCGGTGACGAGCCCGATCGGGGCGAAATCGCCGACCGGATCGAACGGCAGCTTGGCGTAGAGGGCCGGTGCTGTGGCCTGGCCGACATGCATCAGCAGCAGCGTGTAGCCGTCGGGGGCCGCCTTGGCCACACGGTTGGTGCCGAGCGTGCCGCCGGCGCCGACGACGTTTTCGATCACGATCGACTGTTTCAGCGTCGCACTCATCGCGCCGCCGAGGATGCGTGCGATCACGTCGCCGGGACCGCCAGCTGAGAACGGCACGATCATCGTGACCGGGCGGGTGGGGTAGTCTTCCGCAATGGCTGCGCGGCAGGGATAGAGCAGGACAAACAGGATCAGCGATCGTACGAGATACGTCATCGAACACTCCCTGGCGGCAATGTTTTAGTCGTCGGAAGGCGCCGCCTCCTTGGCTGCCGACGATTTTTCGATCATGTCGAGCGCGGCCACCGCAGCCGCATTGATGTGGTCGACGCAGCAGCGCTCGGCGAGGTCCGCATCGCCGTTCTGGATCGCGCGCCAGATCGCGGTAACCTCGCGCAAACTCTTGTTGATCCGCTTCGGCTGCGACATCGAGGTGATCCGCAACAGCTGGATTCGGTCATGCAGCGGCTTGAGCATGCGCTCGATGAACGCGTTGCGGCAGCCACCGATCAGAGCGGCGTAAAAGTCGGTCTTGGCTTCCAGGCATCCGACGAGGTCCTGCTTGGCTGCGGCTGCCTTCAGCCGGGTCAGGGCTTCCCCGATCCGGCGAGCCACTTCCGGGTCGTGAAGCCTGGCGCATTCACGGCCGGCGAAGCCTTCGAGCACCGCGCGGGCGGCGTAGAGCTGCCGGGCCTCCTCCAGGCTGATCGTGGAGACCACGGGGCCGCGGTGAGGGACCGTATTGACCAGCCCGTCGGCCTCGAGGGCGCGTAGCGCTTCCCGGATCGAGGGGCGGCTGACGCCCATCATCTCGCAGAGCTCGCGCTCGACCAGGCGCTGGCCCGGTTTCAGCGTGCCGGACATGATCGCCTCGCGCAGCTTTTGCGCCACCATCGCCCGGACGGTCGGTACGTCATCGATGCGGAGTGTCGACTGCAATTCGCGGCGTCTTTCCATGTCCGGGCCTTGGTTGGAATGATTCAATACCGGTTTACAGGCAGAATCATCATTTCGGCAATTTGAACGTGGGCGGGCTGATCCAGGGCGAACACGATCGAGCGGGCGATGTCGGCCGGCTCGAGCGCCATCCTGAACTGGTCGAAATAGTCCTTTTCCTTCTGCTTGTCGCCGCGGTAGCGGGTCAGGATGATGTTGGTCCTGGTCAGGCCGGGCTGGAGCTCGGTGACCCGGATCGCGGTGTCCGCCAGCTCGCCCCGGAGGGTCTCTGTGAACATGTGCACGCCGGCCTTGCTGGTGCTGTAGGCCGCCATATCCGGGACTATACGGACGGCGTTGATGGAGCTGATGTTGACGATATGGCCGGCGTTGCGCTTGACCATGTCGGGGAGGATCGCGCGGGTGACGCGCATCAGGCCAATCAGGTTGGTCTGGATGATGTTGGACCAGTCGTCGGCGGAGCCGGCGTCGAAGCGTGTCCGGCCGCCGATGTCATGCCCGGCATTGTTGATGAGGATCTCGACCGGCTTGAAATGAGCAGGAATGGCCTCCGGCAGACTATCCACGTCCCGAGAATCGCTGACGTCGAGCTGAATCGGAAACACCTTGTCGCCGACGGTGGCCGCCAGCTGCTGAAGCGCCTTGGCGTCACGATCGACCAGCACGACGCGGCGGCCGCTGTCCAGCAGCGCCTTGGTGATGGCGCGTCCCATGCCGCCGGCAGCGCCGGTCAGGACGACGGTCTGGCCTGGTTGTTCGGTCATCTCAGCACTCCCATTCCAATGCTCTCATGCGATTGACCAGCCGCCGTCGATGGGCAGGCTGGCGCCGGTGATGTCATTTGCCGCGGTACCGCAGAGAAAGACGACCATGGCGGCGACCGCATCCATTTCGACGAAGCGCTGCGTCGGCTGGCGCTCGCCAAGATATTCGCGGGTCACGTCATCGACGGGGCGTCCGCTATTCGCTGCCATCGTCGCGATCTTGTTCAGGATCGCCGGCGTCGGCAGCGTACCCGGGCAGAGCGCGTTGCAGGTGATTCCGCTGCGGGCGGTCTCGATGGCCACCGCGCGGGTCATGCCCAGAATTGCCGCTTTGCTCGTGACGTAGTCGATGCGATCTTCGACCGCGCGGCTCGAATAGATCGAGCCGATATTGATGATCCGGCCCCAGCCGCGCTGCTTCATCGCGGGCAGCGCAAGGCGGATCAGGTGGAACGGCGCCGACAGGTTAACAGCGAGCGCCTGGTCCCAGCGATCGGGTGGAAACTGCTCGATCGTCGAGAAATGCCTGACAACGGCGTTGTTGACAAGGATGTCGATGGCTCCGCAGCGGTCGAGCAGGCCGACCATCATGCTCTCGATGTCGTCGCGCCCGGACAGATCGGCAGCGGCGGGGATGACCTCGATGCCGAAGCGGGCGCTGAGGTCGTCCGCGGGCTGCTTCGGCGCAACGAGGTCGTGCAGGACAATGTTGCAGCCCGCGCCGGCCAGGCCTTCCGCGATGGCGAGGCCAAGGCCTGCGGTCGCGCCGGTCACGAGTGCCCATTTGCCCTTCATCGCAGCCCGCGCGCCCTTATTTCTTGTCGAGCTCGGCGAAGACTTCCTTCGCGTTGCGGAACGCGTCCACGCCGGCCGGCACGCCGCAATAGATCGCGACCTGCATGAAAACCTCGCGGATCTCCTCTTTGGTCGCGCCATTGGCGAGGGCGCCGCGGACGTGGGTCTTCAGCTCGTGCGGACGGTTGAGCGCGCAGAGCATCGCCAGATTGAGGAAGCTGCGCGTCTTTCGCGTCAGCCCTTCGCGGCCCCAGACGTAACCCCAGCAATACTCGGTGGTCAGATCCTGCATCGGGCGGTTGAACTCGTCGGCTGACGCGATCGCCTTGTCGACGAACTCGCTGCCGAGCACGCTCTTGCGGATTTCGAGGCCGCGGTCGTAGGTCGCCTTGTCCATTCTGTTCTCCGTTTCGCTTTCGAGCGGTATCAGGTCTCACCTTAGCTCTTGGGCCAGAACGGCTTCGCCAGCGCGAGCTCGGGCGGGAACACCGTCACCGGCACGCCGGATTGCCACTGCACGATGGTCATGCCGGCGCCGACGCGGCGGCCTTTCTGGTCGAACTTGATTTCGCCGAGCGGGTAATATTTCGAGGGACCCGCATCCATGGTGCGCAGCGCTTCGCCGACGGCGACGCGGTCGGCCTTGCCGGCCTTCTCCAGCGCGTCCTTGATCACCCACATGTCGCCATAGGTGGAGATCGCGTTCTGCGTCATCCACGGCTCCTTGTAGCGGGTCTTCAATTCGGCGATCAGGGCCTCATGGCCCTTGGCGCCCCAGCTCGCAACGCAGGTCAGGACGCCCTGCAGCAGTTCGGGGCTCACGGTCTGCAGCATGTCGGGTTCTGCGATGGCGATGCCGAATGAGATCGTCGGCACCTTGCCCTGGCCGAGGCCGAACTCGTTCATCTTCTCGAGCAGCAGTTTTGCGTCCGAGATCACAGTCGGCAGGAAGAAGAGCAGGTCGGGCTTGGCCGAGCGAATCTTCTGCACCAGCGATGTCGCATCCGCCAGCGGCGGGGTGAAGGTCTCGTCCACGATCAGCTGCAGCTGGTTCTCTGCCAAGAGGCCTTCGCGCATCGACTTCGCCGAGGCGATCGACGCGGCCGTGTTGTCGGTGAGGATCGCGACCGTCTTCGGCCGCTTGCCCGATGCCGTCTCGGCCAGCTTGATGATTTGCGGCAAGGCCTGACGGGCCTGTGAGGCTGCCGTGGCCGAGGTCTGGAACACGTATTTGAAGCCGCGATCCGTGATCAGATCGGAGTAGGAGAGGGTGAGGACGGGCAAGTTGGCGCGTTCCGTGACCTCGGTGACCGCGAGCGTGAAGGATGACAGGTAGGCGCCGCTTGCCGCGACCAGGTCGCTCTCCTGCGCCACCATACGCTGGGCGGCGTTCTTGGCCTTCTCAGTGGTGTCGCCGGAATCGAGCACCACGAGCTTCAGCTTGGCGCCGCCGAGCGCCTTGACTCCGCCTTGCGCGTTGATGTGCTCGACGGCCATCTCGGCGCCCTGACGCATCACCGTGCCGGGACGGGCGTAGATGCCGGAGATCGGCACCAAGAGGCCGACCTTCACCTCCGAAGGCTGCTGGGCCCAGGCGCGGGACGCGATCAGCGTGCCGGAGGCGCCCGCAAGCAGTGTTCGACGGGTGATCCTGATCTTGCTCGTTGTTCTCATGACAATCCTCCTCCCTGAAAAGCGTGCGATGCTATTTCTTCGGCCAGAACGGCTGCGCCTGCGCGAGCTCGGGCGGATAGACGGTGACTGGCACGCCCGATTGCCATTGCACGATGACGACGCCGGCGCCGACCCTGCGGCCCTTCTCGTCGAACTTGAGCTGTCCGCCGGGATAGTATTTCGACGGTCCGGCATCCATGGTGCGGAAGGCCTGCGCGACCGCATTGCGGTCGGCCTTACCGGCCTTTTCCAAGGCTTCCTTCATCAGCCACATGTCGCCATAGGTCGAGATGACGTTCTGCGTCATCCAGGGCTCCTTGTATTTCGCCTTGAGCTCGGCGATCAGAGCCTCGTGACCTTTCGAGCCCCAATTGGCGACGATGGTCATGATGCCCTGCACTGTCTCCGGGCTCACGCTCTGCAGCATGTCCGGTTCGGCGATGGTGATGCTGAAGGACACGGTCGGGATCTTGCCCTGGCCAAGGCCAAACTCGCTGATCTTCTCGAGCCCCAGCTTGGCGTCCGACACCGCGTTCGGCATGAACAGCAGCAGATCGGGCTTGGCCGAGCGGACTTTCTGGATCAGCGGCGTCGCATCCGACAGCGGCGGGGTCCAGACTTCCTCGACGACGAGCTGGAGGCCTTCCTGCGCGAACAGCTTCTCCTTCAGCGCCTTGGCCGTGGCAACCGAAGTCGCGGTGTTGTCCATCAGCATCGCGACCGTCTTCGGCTTCTTGCCCGAGGCGTTCTCCGCGAGCTTCATCAGAGTCGGCAAGCCGAGCTCGGACTGGCGGCTCGCGGTCGCGGCGGTCTGGAAGATGTATTTGAAACCGCGGTCGGTCAGAAGGTCCGAATAGGACAGCGTCAGCACCGGCAGCTCGGCACGCTCGGTCACCTCGGTGACCGCCAGCGTGAAGGACGACAGATAGGCGCCGGTGGCCGCGACGAGATCCGGCTCCTGCGCCACCATGCGTTGCGCCGCGTTCTTGGCCTTCTCGGTGGTGTCGCCGCAATCGATCACGACGAGCTTCAGCTTGGCGCCGCCGAGCGCCTTGATGCCGCCCTGCGCGTTGATGTGCTCGATACCCATCTCGGCGCCCATCTTCATCACCTGGCCGGGGCGGGTGTAGATGCCCGACAGCGGCACGATCAGCCCGACCTTGATCTCGGCCGGTGTCTGCGCGCGTGCCACGCCGGCAAGGCCCACGGCGGCGGCGCCGGACAGCACGGTCCGTCGCGAGAGTCCCTCCGATGTCTTGTTCATTTTGTTTGCTCCCTGGTCCTTTTTTATGGTTGTCACATGCCGAGATAGGCCTTGCGCACGCGATCGTCGGCGCGCAGCGTGTCGTTGTTGCCTTCGAGCACGACATGGCCGGCTTCGAGGACGTAGCCGTGGTCCGCGGATTCCAGCGCTTCCGCGACGCGCTGCTCGACCAGCAGCATGGTCAGCCCGGACTGGCGGCGAATCTCGATCAGCCGATCGAAGATGAAGTCGGCGGTTGAGGGCGCCAGCCCCATCGAGGGTTCGTCCAGCATCAAGAGTTTCGGCGAGGAGGCGAGGCCGCGGCCGATCGCGAGCATCTGCTGCTGGCCGCCTGACATCGTGCCCGCGAACTGGCTGCGACGCTCCTTCAGCACCGGAAGCCATTCGAAGATGCGCTCGATGTTGCTCTGCCAGTCGCGTCGACCGCTCTCCGTCATCGCACCCATCTCCAGATTCTCCATCACGGTCAGTGACGGGAAGACTTGGCGGCCCTCGGGGACGTGGGCGATGCCGAGATGGGCGCGCTGCGGCGGCGGCACTGCGAGGAGGTCGACGCCGTCGAAGGTGATGGCCCCGCCGCTCGGCTTGACGATGCCGGAGATGGTCTTGAACAGCGTGGTCTTGCCGGCGCCGTTGGGCCCGACGATGGCGACGAACTGGCCGGCGCCGACATTGATCGAGATGTCGTTCAGCACGGGTTTGGCGGAATAGCCCGCGCTCAATCCCTCAATTCGCAGCATGGCCCACCCATTTCTTGCCGAGATAGGCCTCGATCACCCGGTTGTCGCGCGTCACCACTTCCGGCAGGCCTTCGGTGATGACGGCGCCGTGGTCGAGTACGACGAACCTGTCGACCAGCCGAACCATCGCCTGCATCGTGTGCTCGATGATCGCGATGGTCATGCCGTCGCGCGCGAGCTGCTGGATCACGGCGACGACCTCGTCCGCCTCGCCGTGGCCGAGGCCCGCGAGGGTCTCGTCGAGCAGCAGGATGCGCGGTTGGCCGGCGATAGCGCGGGCAAGCTCCATCAGCCGCAGCTCCTTGGTCGAAAGCTCGCCGGCGACGCGGTCGGCGACGGCAGAGAGCCCGACACGGGCAACTGCATCGGCGGCAAGCTTGCGGGCTTCGTCGTCGGACCGCGCGCGCACATAGGCACCGACCACGACGTTGTCGAGGATCGACATGCGCAGGAACGGCCGCATCACCTGGAAGGTGCGGCCGATGCCGGCCTCGCAGATCACGTGCGGCCGTTGGCCGGACATGTTGCGGCCATCGATCAAGACCTCGCCCTCGCTCGGTTTCAGGAAGCCGTTGAGGAGGTTGAACAGCGTGGTCTTGCCGGCGCCGTTGGGCCCGATGATGCCGAGGATCTCGTTCTGGTGCAGCTTGAAGCTGACATCCTGCACGGCCTTGAGGCCGCCGAAGGACCGCGACAGGTTCCTCACTTCGAGCATGACTTCCCCGGTGGCAGCCCGCTGTCGCGGTGCGGGCTTCAGCGTGGTGACGTTGGCAGCCGATGTTTCGGGCAGGTCGGAGGCAGGCGCCTTAGGCGCGATCCGTTTGCGCAGGAGATCGCGCAGCTTCCAGAACAGGCCTTCCGGGGCCAGCAGGATGACGCAGACGATGGCAAAGCCGAAAATCACGCCCTGGATGCCGGGGAAGCGCGCGCCGGCTTCGGCATGCAGGATCTCGGCGAGCGGGATCAGGATCACCGAGCCAATCACCGGCCCCCAGACCGTGCCGACCCCGCCGAACATCGCGACCGTCAGCGCCTGGGCCGACACCAGCATGCCGAACACCGATTGCGGCGTCACGACCAACAACACCTGCGCGTAAAAGCCGCCGATCGCCGCGGCAATGGCCCCGCTAAGCGTGATCGCGCGCAGCTTCCAGGCGAGCGTATTGATCCCGGCCGCCTCGGCGGCGGCCTCGTTCTGCTTGATTGCCAGCAGTGCCATGCCGAAGCGGGAGCGCTCGATGAATTGCGTCAGCACGATGGTGGCAAGCATGATTGCGAGTCCCAGCAGCGTGTAGATGCGCGGATCGGCGAATTGCATGTAGGCGATCGGCGCGTCGCGCTTGATCGGAAGCGTCACCTCCTGGAAGCCGAGCCACTCGAACACGTAGAGGATGGCAAGCGGGTAGGCGAGCATCGCCAGGGCGAAATAGTGGCCCTGGAGGCGGAAGGTGGGAAATCCGATCAGCAGCCCGGCGATGCCGCCGAGCACGGCGGCGATGGGGATCAGCAGCCAGGGCGATATGTCGAAATAGATCTGGCCAAGCGCGGTGGCATAGGCGCCAATGCCGAAGAAGGCGGCGTGGCCGAACGAGATCAGCCCGGTGTAGCCGCTGAGCAGGTTCCAGGAGAGGCCGAACACCGCCCACACCGGCACCAGGGTCAGGATCAGCTGGTAGTAGGAATTGGTGACGCCGAGCGACAGCGCAGCATAGGCGATGGTGAAGAGCAGGGGAGGAAGAAAGGAGCGCATCCGGAGCATGATCACGTCCTCTCCACCATTCGCCCGAAGAAGCCTTGCGGTCGGAAGAAGATGATGAGGAGGAAGACGGCGAAGATCGCGGCGTTCTGCAGCTGCGTCGGCAGGATCAGCGTCGACATCTGCTGCACGAGCCCGATCGTCATGCCGCCCCAGAACGCGCCGATGATGCTGCCCATGCCGCCGAGCACGACGCCCGCATACATGACGATGACGTATTCGAGGCCGACGAACGGGTGGAACGGATAGTTCGTAGCGAGGAGGCCGCCGGCGATCGCCGTGATGCCGCAGCCGAGCGCGAAGGCGGTTCGGTGCGCGCGATCGACGTCGATGCCCATATAGGTCGCGGCGGTCGGATTATCCGCGGCGGCGCGAAGCGATTTGCCGATCCGCGTGCGCGTGATCAGCAGCGAAAGCAGGATCATCATGATCAGCGAAACGATCATGTCGATGCTGCGGGCCTTGTTGAGAAAGATGCTCATGTCGAAGAAGGGGCCGAGCTCCCAGGCCGAGCTCGACAGCGGCGTGCGGATCGAGGCCAGCACCGAGCCGAACACGATGAGGCCGCCGTTCTGCAGGATCAGCGCGATGCCCAGCGTGAGGATCAGCTGGGCGTAGTGTCCCTCGCCTTCGAGCGAGGCGGTGCGCGTCCCGGAGACGTGCGAGATCAGTGCCCGGTGGACGAAGTAGCCGAATACGGCAAGCACGGGGCCGGCCAGCAGGATGGAGACGAACGGTCCGACCGCATTGCCGAAGAACGACTGAACGCCGGCGGCGGTGAACAGATAGAAGGCAGTGTACATGCCGAGCATCATGAAATCGCCATGGGCGAAGTTGATGACGCGCATGACGCCGAAGATCAGGCCGAGCCCGACGCACATCAGGCCGTAGACGGCGCCGATCAGAAGGCCCGCGGCGAGCGCTTGCAGAAATCCTTCCATCAGCTTCGCCTCCGCGCGGCTGACGAACCTAAGCGGGTCTCGAAGTCGACCATGTTTCCCCCGTACTCTCCGGCACTTCTTATGATGCCGATCGTAAAACCCGTTCCGCCGTGTCCAGGCGGCATAGTGCTGCGATATCGCCGGCGTTGCCGAGCCGTTCGCAGCTCTCGATGAGTTGCTCCAACCGGCACGCGCGGTCCTCACCGAGGACTCCCTGAGCGGCCGTGCGAAAGCGCGTGCGAATATCTGAAGGCGTTGCGGCGATGACGTCGGGTAGCGCGTGCCGGATCGTCCGGCCGCTCTGCAGATGCACGGTCACATCCGCGCCCTGCTTGTCGGGGAACGCGGTGGTGAAGCCGACATCCGGCTCAAGCTTCGTGATCGCAACCAGGCGGATGATATCGACATCATCGAGTTCGGCGTAGTTGCCTTCCTCGATCTCGCCCCTCACGAGGGTGGCCGCGACGCTGAAGGGAATGCTCATCTTGGCCTGGAGCGCGTTCCGATACGGGCCGGTGGAGGCGCACCCAGGATAGCGCACGGCGGCATCGGGAGCGCGAACGACGACGCGGTCGATCTCCTCGGTGCCGGCGAGTTCGTGCGAGACGCGAAGGGCCGCTTGCGCGGCGGTCTGCGCGAAATTGCAGGCCGGGACCGGCTTGTTGTAGACCGCCATGATCTCGCATTCGCCATTCGGGAACAGCGCGATGCTGTCGGGCGCGGCCCGGCGACCATAGGCGGCGAACAGGCCCGCTTCGCCTTCGAGGATCGTTTCGGAGCCGAAAGCGCCGGCTGCGGCGAGGCCGATTGCCTTGATCGCATTGCTGGCGGCGAAGCCCGGATGAAAATACATGTCGGAGCCGCCTGCATGCGGCCACTCGTTGAGACCGCTGGACGTGTTGGCTGCGATCGCGATGGCGCTGGTCGCTGCGTCTTCGGACAGGTTGAGCGCGAAACTTCCGGCGAGCGCCGCGCCCAGAGGGGCCACGAGGCCGGTCGGACGATAGAGCCGGGCGAGATCGGAGGTCAGCAACGCGCGGCCGATCCGCGCGCCGGTCTCATAGCCGATGATCGCGGCTGCGAGCAGCCTTGAGCCGTGCGGCTGCGACTGTTCAGACAGCGCGAGCAATGTGGGCCAGATCACCACGCCGTGGTGCGCAATGCTGGCGGCATGCATGTCTTCCCGCACGAGTCCGTGCCCCATCACGGCATTGGCGAAGGCGGCATCGGCCGGCAAGGAGAGTCGCGACATTCCGACGATGGTTGCGCTGCCGCCACCTTGTGCGATCGCGATTGCCTGACGACTCCAGGGATGATGGCCCGCCTCGAAGGCGCAGGACAGGAAGTCGAGCAGGCAGAGCTTGGCCTTGGCGACCACTTCAGGCCCGAAATCTCCGAGATCAACGGCAAGTGCGCTCCGCGCCATCTGGCGCGCGAGCGATACCTTGCCTGATCCGGTCGGGCTGTTCGTCATCGCAAGTGTTTCTCCCAAAGGCTCTTGCGCTCAGCCGCGCATCTCGACCCCGGCCCACTCCTCGAGCACCTTGGCGATCGAGGTGAAATCGGATGACGGGCCGTATTTGGCGTTGGTGATCGCCAGCATCTGCCGTACCACTGCGCCGCAGACCATCGGCACGCCCATGGCCTCGGCCTCGTCCACGCAGAGACGGACGTCCTTGTAGGAAAGGCCGGTGGCGAATCCGAAATCGAACGTGCCCGGCAGCACCGAACGGGGAAATTTGTCTTCGGAGGCGCTGTTGCGGCCGCTGCTGGCGTTGATGATATCGATCAGCACCTTGGCGTTGACGCCGCCCTTGACGCCCATGGCGACCGCTTCCGACGTGATCACCAGCGCCGCCGCCGCCATCAGATTGTTGGCTAGCTTGGCGGTCTGCGCCACGCCGGGCTTGTCGCCGGTGTAGAACAGCTTGCCGAAATTCTTCAGGATCGGCTGCACGATGTCGTAAGTCGCTTGCGGGCACGATACCATAACGGCGAGCGTGCCGTTCACGGCGCCCTTGATGCCGCCGCTGACGGGCGCATCGACCAGCGTCATGCCTTTGGCTTTCAGCCCTTCCGCAACGAGCTTCGCCGCGCCGGGACCAGAGGTCGAGAGATCAACGACGATCTTGGCGCGGTTGCCGCTGCTGATGCCGTCCTCGCCGAGAGTGACGGCCTTGACGATGTCGGGCGTCGGCAGACTGGCGAGCACGATGTCGGCGCGCGAGGCGACGTCGGCCGGCGACTTGCCGACCAAGGCGCCGCGCTTGACCAGCGGCTGCGTCGCGTCGGCCTGCGTGTCGTAGACGACGAGCGAATAGCCCGCGTCCATCAACCGCCCCGCCATGGGGCCGCCCATGCGGCCCGTTCCGATCACACCGAGCGTCTCTCCCGCCATCGTTCACTCCCTATCGCGCGATCCCACGCGGGGCGCGCCGTCTTGATCTTGTCGTTGTCAGTTCGCCGGCCGGCCCTGACGACCGCCGTCGTTGCGGCGGCGGGTTCCCGTGCCAGCGTGCCGGATTGTTATGATTGTCAGACAAGCTGTCAAGCATAACATTTGGGGTCGACAGTTTGCCGCGGATCGGCATAAGGTCCGAAAAACGAGGAAGACGCCCCGCGTGCCGCAAGACCCGATTCCCAGCGTGAGCAGGACGCTCGCCGATTTCGTCGCGGCGACATCGTGGGCGGACGTGGAGGCGCAGAGCGGCGAGGCGCGACGCTCGATACTGAATTTCTTCGCCACGGCACTCGGCTCCGCACGCGATCCGGTGGTGATGGCGGCGACGCGAACCCTGTCGCCGTTCAGCGGCGCCGCGACCGCGACGGTCATCGGTCATTCGCAGCCGATGGACGCGATGTGCGCATCGTTTCTCAACGCCATCTCGGCCAATCTGCTCGATTTCGATGACACCCATCCCGAGACGATCATTCATCCGGCAGCCCCGGTCGCAGCTCCAGTCCTCGCACTCGCCGAGACGCATAAACTGTCTGGACGCGAATTGTTGACGGCGTTCATCCTCGGTGTGGACGTCGAATGCCGCATCGGCGCCGCCGTTTCGCCGCGCCATTATGCGCGCGGCTGGCACATCACTTCGACCTGCGGGATCTTTGGCGCCGCGGCGGCTTGCGCGAAACTATTGGGTCTGCCCGCGGAGGGCATTGCGAATGCCATCGGGCTCGCGGCGAGCCAGTCGGCAGGCAATGTCGAGAACCTGCCCAGTGCCGCGAAGAATGTCAGCGTCGGTAACGCGGCGCGCAACGGTTTGTTTGCGGCGCTGCTTGCAGAGCAGGGTTATGAGGCAGCCCCCCACGCCATTGAAGGCCCGCTCGGTTGGGCACGCACCATGGGTGACGAGCCGGATATTGCCCGCTTGCTTGATGGTCTCGGCAAGACCTTTGAGATCGCCAAGAACACCTACAAGCCCTATCCCGCCGGCATCGTTTTTCATGCGGTCATTGATGCCTGCCTTCAGTTGCGGGAGCGGATCGGTCGGCGATTCGACCAGATTGACACCGTGACCGTTCAAGGCTCGACGCTGCTGCTTGCGCGCGGCGACCGCCCCGTCAACAACGAGCGCGATGCGCGCGTCAGCATCCATCATTGCGTGGCGTGCGGATTGCTGCTCGGCAGAGCCGGCGTTGCCGAGTTTGCACGCGAGACGGTCGTCCGGCCCGATATTGTGCAGCTGCGGCAGAAGGTGAGGGCGGAGTGGGATGACGGGATGCCGGATGGTGCGGCACGCGTGACCGTGCGCCTGTCGTCCGGCGAGGTTTTCACCGAGACCGTCATCTCGCCGCGCGGCAGCCGGGCAGCGCCGCTTGAAGATCGCGATCTCGAGGCCAAGCTGCGCGAAAGCGTGCGAACGGGCCAGAGCAATTGGGACGCGGACGGTGTTATCGACGCCGTCTGGCGTCTCGATGCGGTGGCTGACGTCGCCGAACTGCTGCGATCGTTGCGGCCGCCCTCGGCGATGCGCCGAACAACTTCCATCTAGACTCTCGCAAGACGTGAAAGGGACGATCATGACCAAGACCGAACTGTTCGAAAAGGGCCTCAAAGTCCGCAAGGAGGTGCTCGGCGAGGACTACGTCAACAAATCGATCGCCGGTGCCGACGAGTTCACGCGCACGATGGCGGAATGGTCCACCGAATTCTGCTGGGGCGCGCTGTGGACGCGGCCCGGCGTCGACCGTCGCACGCGCTCGATCGTCAATTTGGCGATGCTCGGCGCACTGAACCGGCCGCACGAGCTGAAGCTGCACGTGAAGGGTGCGTTGAAGAACGGGCTGACCAAGGAGGAGATCAAGGAGATCCTGCTCCAGGTCGCGGTCTATTGCGGCGTGCCCGCCGGCATCGACGCCTTCCGCAACGCACGCGAGGCCTTCAACGAGGTCGACGCGGCCGGCTCCTGAGCAAATCCATGGCTGACCCGATCTACGAACTCTTCGCCATCCGCTACGCAACGCGGGATGCGCAGCGGAGCGACCACTTCATCGGCGGCGATCCGCATGACGGGCCGATGCCGATGGACTATTTCATGTGGCTGGCGCGGGGAGGTGGGCGCACCTTCGTCATCGATACCGGATTCAACGCCGAAATTGCGAAGCAGCGCAGGCGGACATTCTTGCGCTGCCCGGTGGAGACTCTTGTGGCGTTCGATATCGAGCCGGCCGAAATCGAGGACGTGATCCTCACACATCTGCACTACGACCATGCCGGCAATTTCGACCGCTTTCCGAACGCGCGATTTCATCTCCAGGAGCGCGAGCTTGCCTACGCCACCGGCCGCTACATGCAATATCCGAGGTTGTCGCATTCTTTCGAGGTCGAGGACGTCTGCGGCATCGTGCGGCTGAACTATGCGCGCCGAGTCCTGTTCTACGATGGCGATGCTGAGATCGCTCCCGGGCTAACGGTCCATGCGGCGGGCGGACATTCCGCCGGGCTTCAATTCGTCCGGGTCAACACGCGCCGCGGTCCGGTCGTGCTCGCTTCCGACGTCAGTCATTTCTACGAAAACCTGACCAGCGAGCGTCCTTTTACGACGGCGTTTCATGTCGGCGACATGCTGGCGGGGTTCGACAAACTGCGCGCCGCAGCGCCGGATGCGGACCACATCGTTCCAGGTCACGATCCGCTCGTCATGATGCATTATCCAGCGCCGACCCCGGATCTGGACGGGATCGCGGTCCGCTTGGATGTGGCGCCGTCCGGGCCTGCTCACTCCTAGGGCGGCGAGAGGACCACGCACCGCATCCTTGTCGAGCTTCCGCATCTTCAACTCTGGCACGATCTGCGGCCGATCGGAGACGGCTGACTATCCTGCCAGAAAGCCGCCATCGATGGCAACGACAGTGCCCGTTGCATATTGCGAGGCCGGCATGCAGAGGACCGCAACCGCGCAGCATCTAGATCATGATGCGGTCAGGTTGGAGGCGCCAAGCGGATTGGAACGAAAGGTCTTCGCCAAGCATCGCTACATCGGCTCGATGCCGATCTTCTTGATGATCCCGGCCCACTTCGTGGACTCGGAGCTCATGAAGTCGGTCAGGCCCTTGGAGTCCATCACATCTCGGCTTACCCAAGCGAAAGGTCTGCGCTGGTTGTCGAAATATCCGGTTTGACGTCCGTCAGGCAGGGTGACAGGCCATCACTATCGGTCACAGGCGCAGCCGTGAGAATAGGTCACTTGGGATTGGTGTCTTTGTAGATGATCCCGTCCTTCATGATGACGACAAGCTTATTTGCGGGGTCCTCGATGAGGCGAATGTCTTCCAGCGGATTGCCATCGACGAGCAGGAGATCGGCCAATGCGCCTTCCTCGACCACTCCGATCCTGCCGGGATAAGGATTCCGCGCTCCGGAAAGCGCGAGCAGCTCTCCATTGGTTGAGGTCGCCATCGTCAGCGCTTCCGCCGGCGTGAACCACCGCGTGAGGTCTACGATGCCCTGACCCTGATGCTCGGCCAGTGGCTTCGAGAAGAGGATATCTGTTCCAAAGGCGGTCTTGATCCCAAACTTCTTGACGAGCCCGTACACGGTGTCCGTTCCCGCAACAACCTGGCGCATCTGCGCCTGTTGGGCGGGCGGGAGCATGGCTGCGCCGCCGAGGTCTACGAACGGCTGAGTGCTCAGCCAGATTTGCTTCTCGGCGATGAGGCGTGCAGTCGGTTCATCCATGAGATGACCATGCTCGATCACTTTGACGCCCGCGGCGATGGAACGTCGAATTGCGCTCGGTGTATATGCGTGTGTTGCAACATACGTCCCCCAATCGGTGGCGGTTTCGACGGCCGCGCGCAAGTCCGCTTCGCTGAATGTGGTCACATCAAGTGGGCTGAAAGGCGAGGCGACGCCTCCCCCTGCCGTCAGCTTGACCTGGGACGCGCCCTGCATGAGCTGTTCGCGCACGCGCTTGCGGACCTCGTCGGGATCATCCGCGATGATGCTTCCGCCGAGCTGTTCGACGCGGCTTGTTCCGCCCTGACTTTGCGGCAGCTCCCAAAGCTCGCGGAAGTCTCCATGGCCGCCGGTGACCGTGATGACGGCTCCCGATGGATAGATGCGAGGACCCGGGACGAGACCTTCATCGATCGCGCGTTTGAGTGAGAAGGTGGGGCCGCCCATGTCCCTGACTGTCGTGAATCCGCGCATCAGTGTCGCTGTCGCTTCCGCGCTCGCCAGCAGCGTCGTATATCCGAGGTCGCTCGACAGCATCTGCGCGGGTGTCGGACGGACCATCATCGCGTGCCAATGCATGTCGCTGAGCCCGGGCATCAGCACGCGTCCACCGCCTTGTATGACGCGGGCGTCCACGCGACGATCGGTTGGAATGGGAGCGGTCACGATCCGCTCGATGATGTTTCCGCGGATGACGACATTCGATGGGACGGAAAGCGTCTGGCTCTTCCCGTCAAAGATGCGCACGTTCTCGAAGACGGTGACTGCAATCCGCTCTTGCGGCTCTGCCGGCGTGAGAAAGGTGCACGTCGCAACAATGATCGTGGCACACTCGGCTATCCGCATTTGCAGTGTTCCTTCCTAGCATGTCGTATTCTCTCGCCAGCGGCGCGGAGCCCGGCGGGAGTTGTCACGCCGCATACGAGTTCGTTCCGAGTCGCTCGACCGACGACCATCGGACCGTGACCATTTGGCGAGAGCCATTCATCAGAATATTCGTGGCAAGGTCGGGTCCCTATGCTGTTACATTCGACTTGCGCCAGCTTCCGCTTGATGTGAGCTCCGTTGCACCAAAGGACCCGCGTAGAAGTACGTTCCGCGGATTGAGCGGGATCCCCGAGCCTTCCAGTCCGCCAGCTTAGAGACGCCGTCTGTCCCGTACATTAGGGATTCTCTGTACACCGGCGGAGCAGGAATCGGGGTGCCAACTGTGGAAATAGCGCTCTATCAAAGCTCTACCCGGGTAAACTTGGTTCAACTTTCTGCGCAGCTTACTAATAATCTCTCGTAATCCGGCAGCGTACTCCTCAATCATCGAAGTAGCTCATCTAAGCCAGACGACATTCTTTCGTTACGTTCTATGTTTTTGTTAGGATCGGGCATTCTTAGCCGCTTTTGATTGTGCCTTTCGCGCGCTCCCGTATGCGCTGGAAGGTGACGTAGAGCATCGGCACCAGGAAGATCCCGATCGAGCTTGCTGCGAGCATACCAGCGAAGACAGCGGTGCCCACTGCTCTGCGGCTCAGCGCGGCAGCTCCGGTCGCAATGACCAGCGGCAGAAGGCCGAGGATGAACGCAAGTGACGTCATCATGACCGCACGAAAACGCATATGAGCACCCTGAACCGCGGCCTCACAGATCGGGATACCCGCCTCCCGCTGTTCCCTCGCAAACTCGACGATCAGGATGCCGTTCTTGGCGGCAAGAGCGATCAGCACAACGAGGCCGATCTGGCCATAGAGGTCGAGATTGAGGCGCGCAGTCATGATGCCGAGATAAGATCCGAGCACACCGACGACCACCGACAGCAGCACCGGGATCGGGATCACCGTGCTCTCGTAAAGTGCGACCAGGAACAGATAGGCGAACATCACGGCCAGCGCGAGCACGATTCCGGTCTGACCTGCCGCTCCCTGCTCCTGAAAGGCGGTGCCGGTCCAGGCGAAGTCGTAGCCGGACGGCAGCACGGTGTCGGAGATCTGCGCCATCGCGGATAGCGCGGTGCCCGAAGAGGTCCCCGGCGCAGGGCTGCCGTTCACCGTCACGGAACGATGATTGTTGTAGCGAGTGATGACCTGCGGCCCGGTTACGACCCTGACGTCGGCCAGCGCCCGCATCGGCACCATCTCGCCTTTGTTGTTGCGCACGTAGATCCGCCAGATATCCGAGACGTGGGCGCGATCGGATGCGTCGCCCTGAACGTTGACCTGCCAGGTGCGTCCGAACAGGTTGAAGTTGTTGACGTAGACGCCGCCGAGCGTCGCCTGCAGCGCCATGAAGATGTCATTGACCGCGATCCCCAGCGCTTGGGCCTTGCGGCGGTCGACGTCGAGATAGAGCGACGGATTGGTCGCGGTGAAGGTCGAGAACACGCGCGTGAGCCGCGAATCGGCGTTGGCGGCGCCGATCAGGGCGTTTGCCACGCTGGAGATCGCGGCTGGGCCCTGTCCTTCCAGAGCTTGAAGCTGGTACTCGAATCCGCCGCCGGTGGAGAGGCCGATGATCGGCGGCAGGTTGAACGGCAGCACATTGGCTTGTCGTACCTGGGCACCGGCTGCGAATGTCCTGGAGATTAGCGCCTGCGCCGAGTCTGCGGCCGCCGTCCGGTCGGAAAATGGCTTGAGCCGCGCCACCACCAGTGCGCTGTTCGATTGGGAGACGCCATCGAGCAGTGAAAAGCCGATCACCGCGAGCACGTGATCGACGGCCGGCATCTGTTTCAGGACGTCTTCGATCTGGCGCGTAACCTGGCTGGTGCGCGCGACCGACGCGCCGTCGGGCAGTTGTACGGAGGTGAAGAAGGCGCCCTGGTCCTCCTCCGGCAGGAAGCCGGTCGGGGTTAGCAGTGAGACACCGAAGATGCCGGCGGCGAATACCGCAACCAGCAGCAGCGAGAGGGCGGCCCGGCGCACGAGGTAGCGGACGCCGTTGCCGTAGCGCTCGCGCAACCAGTCGATACCGCCGAGTACACGGCCGATGATGCCGCGGGGCCGTCTGCCGTGACGCATCAGCAGCGCGCACAGTGCAGGGGATAGCGTCAGGGCGTTCAGCGCCGAAATCAACATTGCGGCGCTGATCGTCACGGCGAACTGACGGAACAACGTGCCCGAAATGCCGGGAATGAACGCAATCGGCACGAAGACCGAGAGCAGCACCAGCGTGATCGCGATGATCGGCGCGGTGATCTGGGTCATGGCTTTCTTGGTGGCCTCGGCTGGAGCCAGGCTTGGTTCCGCCGCCATGACGCGCTCGACATTCTCCACGACGACGATGGCATCGTCGACGACGATGCCGATGGCGAGGACCATCGCGAGCAGCGATACCGTATTGGCCGAATAGCCGAACGCGAGCAGAACTGCGAACGTGCCGATCAGGCTCACCGGTACTGCGATGGCCGGGATCACCGTCGCACGGAGACTACCGAGGAAGATATAGACGACCAGCATCACGAGGACGAAGGCTTCGGCCAGTGTCCGCAAGACCTCCGCGATCGTGTCCCGAACGAAGCTCGTGGAATCGTATTGGACGAGATAGTTCAGTCCAGGCGGAAATCGCGTTGACAGCCGTTGCATCGTCTCGGCCACCGCTCGCGCCGTGGTCACCGCGTTCGCTCCCGGCGCAAGGTAGACTGCGATCGGAACGGCGGCGCGCCCGTCGATCCGCGCCTCGCTGTCGACGTTTTGCGCACCGATCTCGACGCGCGCGACGTCTTTCACCAGCAGCGAGGATCCGTCGGGATTGGCGCGCAGCACGATGTTTGCGAATTGATCGGCGCTGGCGAGTCGGCCGAGGGTCTGCACGTTGAATTGGAACTGCTGATCGTCGCTGATCGGCCGCGCGCCGATGCGGCCGACGGCAGCTTGGACGCTCTGCGCGCGGATCGCGGCAATCACGTCCGACGGGGTCAAGCTGAGGCTGGTGAGCCGCTGCGAATCGAACCAGATTCGCATCGAATAGTTCATCTTTGCGAACAGGTTCGCTTGGCCGACACCCGGCGTGCTCGCGATCGCGTCCAGCGCGTTGATGATGGCGTAGTTGGTGATGAAGAGGGGATCCTGCTGGCCGTCGGCGCTGTAGAGCACGAGGAACTGCAGGATCGACGAGGATCGCTTCTGCACCCTCACGCCTTGCTGCTGCACCTCCGTCGGCAACTGCGACAGGGCGCTCTGCACGCGATTATTGACGTTGACCGTGTTGATGTCGGCATTGGTGCCATGCGCGAACGAAATGGTGAGCGTGTAGCTGCCGTCATTGCCGCTTGTCGATTTCATGTAGAGCGCGCGGTCGACGCCGATCACCTGCGCTTCGAGAGGCTGGGCGACGCTGCTTTCCACGACCTCGGCGGACGCGCCTGGGAAGGTCGTGGAGACGGTCACCTGCGGCGGCACGATATCCGGAAATTGCGCCACGGGAATTTGCGTGAGTGCCAACGCGCCGGCAATGGTGATGAGAAGTGCGATCACTATCGCAAGGCGCGGACGATCGACGAAGACGCCCGATATCATGGAGTGCGGTCCGCGGCGTGGGGCCGGATCGGAGTGCCGCGGCCGCTCCGCGGTGGCGCCTCGCTCGCTGCGCCGTCCATGCTCGACCGCAGGAGTGCGCTTGCTGCATCCGGAGCGACGGTCTGACCCGCGCGAACCCGCTGCAACCCTTCGGCGATCACCTTGTCGCCGGCAGCAAGCCCGCCGATGACGGCGGCAATTGTTGCGGTCGATTGTCCGAGCTGAACGCGCCGCTCCTCTGCCTTATTGTCCTTGCCGACGACGAGAACATAGTCGCCGCGCTGGTCGGACAACACCGCCGCGCGTGGGATCGCAAGTACTTCGATCGGCTGGACGCCTTCGAGCAGAACGGTGACGAACTCGCCGTCGGTCAGCTCGTGCGCGGTCACGCCTGCGGCAGACGGGGCGCGCAAGATCGGGTTGGCAATCTCGCCGCGGACCATGATCGTGTCGGTATTCTGGGCGATGCTGTTGTCGACGAAGTTCAGTCTGCCGGACTGACCGTACATACGGCCGTCCGGCAGCCGCAGCCTGATCGTCACCGCCTCGAGACCGCCTTGTGGGAGGTACCGCTCGCGCAGCTCGAGCCCCTCTCGCAGCGGCACCGGGAAAGTGACGTGCATCGGGTCCTGGCTGACGATCGTGGTCAGCACGCCGGAGGAGGGCCCGACGATGTTGCCTTCGGTTACCGCCGTGCGACCGATCTTGCCGTCGATCGGAGCATTGATGACGGTGTAGTCGAGATTGATTTGCGAGGCCTGGACCTGCGCCTGGGCAGCCTGGACCTGGGCCTGTAAGCTGCGCTGGGTGGCGAGCGCGGCGTCATAGGTCGATTGCTGCCCGGCCGGCCCGCCGAGAAGGGTGTGCGCGCGCTCCGTCGTCAGCCTGGCGTTTTCCAGCATCGCCTCGAGTTGCGCCACCTGCGCCTGCTTGGCTGCGAGATCGGCCTCGAATGGGCCGCGCTCCAGCCGATAGAGCTGGTCGCCCTTTTTGACCTCGGCACCCTCGTTGAACAGCCGCTGCTCCAGAGCGGCGGTGACACGGGCCGTCACGTTGACCCGGTTGACCGCCTCAACTCGGCCGAGGAACTCGTTGCTTTCGGTGATCAGCCGGCGCGTTGCCTCCACAACGCCGACGGCAGGCGTGGAAGGCGTCGGCTGGGTCCGGACAGTCCCGCCGATCGAGACCGTAACCAATCCTGCCGCCAGTAATCTCGTCGCGACGTCAGCAAGGTTCATGGTCCGCTCCGTGTTCCAGAGCTCCGAACGCCGACGTCACTTCGTTCGGCGTCTGGCGGACTGCATTACTCGCGCTGCGTCCTGTTGCTGCGGGCTGGTTCGTCGTAACCTTTGCGATGGCTGTAGAACATCAGCGCGATCAGGCCGCAGCCTAAGATCAGGATGAGAATCACGGCTCCGGTCAGGATGACGTTTCCATAGAGGGGCATCGGCGTCGATCGCCAGACCGACACGCAAAACCAGCTCGCCCCGACCAGCAGACCGGCCAGCAAGGCGGCGATCGCCCATTGGTTCCTGTCGCGCATCGTTACCTCCATCAGCTCGCAAGGCTTCGGAGACCCGCCTAGACCCAACGCCATCCGCAGCGGCGCCGGCCGCGATGCCACCAGCAGACCCAGCGCCGGTGCCGGCGACGGCGCGGTGGAGGGCCCCAGCCGGGTCGCGGAGGCGGTCCCCACTGCGTCTTGATCAGTTCTGATGACGTGGTGGCGCGTCGCGGATCTGGATCGATCGGCAGCGCTTCGGCAACGTCGATCAAGCGAACGCCGGTGGCGCCGAGCGCGGCAGCGGCAAGGGCGCTCGTTGCAAAGCCTAGGAAGGCTCGGCGGCTGGAACCAACCATGTGTCGTCCTCCTCTGTCACGCAGTCGATCGCAGCGATTGCAGGGCGTAGAGCAGCCATGCGAGGCCATGTGAGATCAGGTCGACGCCGAGCAGGAAGCCGAGCGCCCAGACGCTAATATCCGGGAAGCCAAACAGGATGAGCACGCCGGCGGCCATGGCGAAGACGCCAGAGATCAGCATCATCCAGCCGTTCTGTCGCCAATAGGCGAAACTCAGCACGCATCGAACGACGCCGGATGCGAATAGCAGCGCGCCGAGGAAATAGGTCAGGATCAGTGCACCCGACACCGGCTGGGTGAGAAGGATCAGGCCGAATGCGAGGTAGAGCGCACCGAGAATGATCCGCCACAGGAAACTGCCCCAACCCTTTGTCCAGAACGCATGCGCGATCTCGAAGGCGCCGGCAGCGATTGCGGTGAGCCCAATGAACTTGACACTGATGATCGTGGCGAAGGCGAGATCGCCGAGGGCGAGGAGGCCGGCGGCGATCAGGACAATTCCGAGGAGAGCGCAAGCCCATAGCGGTGGGGCACCCAGCGTGTTGAGATCGTCGCGGCTGTCGTAGACGGTCATGCGAACCTCCTGGGTGCTTACGCTCCGATCGACACGCCTTCGATCCTAGACTTGAACCAGCAGGTCCAACATCGGACGAAACCCGGAGTTGAGGGGCGGGAATATTCTCATTCCAACTTGTTGCGACCTTTCCTGAGCGGACACGGCTCATCGCGGTCCGCGCGGGCCCAGTGTCAGATGGGTCACGCCGGCCGCGAGATTGAGCCCGATCGAGCGTTCGATCGAGATCGGCTGGAGCATGATGCTCCTGCGCGAGCCGCCAATCAGGACGTTGGCGCCGAGGCCGGGGCCTAGAGCGAAATTGCCACTCGCGCCCACATAGCTGCCGCGCAAAGTGCCGGCACCAATCCGCGAACTCCTTGCGAAAACGGCCCAGGACAGCGTGCCGGCGCTGGTCACGCCGAGATCAAGGCCGAGGCGTCTGATCCGTCCCTCGTAGATGTAGCGGCGGGCAGGGCGCACCCCATCGAACACGCAGCGCAGCGACTGCGTCGATCCGAGCACCAGTCCAACGCGTGGCTCCGAGAAGCATAGCAGCCTGCCTATTCTGAATCTCTCGGCTCCTGCGGGCGAGGGAATCGTCAACAGCACCGCCACTGCGCCGACGGCCGCGAGATATAGCAATTGTCGCATTCAAGCCTCCGCGTGGTGCTTTGTTTCGGTCGGCGCCCGCGGCGGGCCGCCGTCCCGGCGCAGCCAGAACGAAATGGCCAGCCCGATCAGCAGCACGGCGCCGAGCAGGAAGAAGAAGATGGATTGCTTCAGCCACGAGATCGCCGGGACGGCTGCGCCCATTGCAAGGCCGAGAAAAGCGATCTGCAATGACAACAGGCTGATGCCTGCGAGGAATGTGCCGAGCGCGAGCAGCGTCAGCAGGACGAGACCGGTTGCCGGCGTCGGGAGCAGTTGCTGAACGCCGGAGACCAGGATGATGTTCATCGTGATCAGGACGGCGATCCAGTGCAGCGCCTGGGTCCAGATCAGACGAATCTGGCCCTCCCTGCCTTCGATCTCCGGCCATTTGGTGATGACGCAGACCACCCCGATCGCCAGCGCCAGGAATTCCCAATAGCCGATCAGCGGCTGGTGCGAGACGTTGGTATAGGCAACTCCTGCGATGGCGAGCAGCAGCGCGACGGCGTACGGAAGCTGCTGCCAGACAAGACGCCCCATTCCCGAGCGAGCCTGTTGAGGCACGTGGTCTTCACGCTGCTGTGCATCCGTTTCGCTCATGGCTGCTCACCCAGGATTGGGGGATCGGTCGTTGCCGGTTCGATCCTGTCTCCGAGATAATCCTCGACATACAACCTGATGATCGCCACCCGTCCGACCGCGACGAGCGGCATCGCGAGCGCAATGCCCATGACGCCGAACAAGGCGCCCAGCAGGACGATGGCGACCAGGGTCCAGGCTGGCGGGGTCTCGACCGCATGCCGCTGAATCAGCGGGCCGATGACGTAACCTTCGATCGACTGGATGATGGTGTAGACCGCGACCGCCCAGATCAGCGGCGAGGCTCCGAGCGGCATCGCAACGAGCGCGATCGGGATCGCGGCGACGATTGGCCCAAGATAGGGGATGAAGTTCGACAATCCTGCCTGCAATCCGAGAACGAATGGGCCAGGCAGGCCGATGAGATAAAGGGCAAGCCAGACGAAGAGCGTCATCAGGATGATGCGGATCAACTGGCCGACGAACCACAGTCGCATCACGGTGCCCATCTCGTCCATCACCTCGCGCGCGCGGGCCCGGTAAGATTGCCTGACCAGCACGACCACGCTGTCGCGGTAGCTGATGGGATCGAAGGCGAAGAGAATGCCGAGGAACAAGATCACGAGCACGGCGGTCAAAAGGCTCGAGGCGCCGCCGAGCAGGAATTGCGCATGGCTGAGGAACCGACCCTGGTCGGCGAACAGCCACTGCGCGAAGTCACGCCCCCATTCCGGGCCGAGCAGATCCACGCCATAAGACAACAAATGCTCTTGCAGGATGTCGACCTGGGCATCCATGACTTTCAGCAGCACACGCGTCTGCTCCGGCAGCTTACCGGTCCCCCAGGCCAGCCCGAAGCCTGCCAGCGCCGACAGCAGCAGGAGAACGAGCGTCAGACGCCAGACGCGGCTGAGAGGAAGAACCGGCGCCAGAGCCCGGGCTGCGGCATCGAGAAAGGCTGCGAAAAGCACGCCTGCGAACACGATCAAGAGACTCGACACCGTTTGCCAGACCAGGAAGAGGGCCACGGCCACGACGAGCACGGTGAGGCCGATCGCAAGCAGGCTCGGTCGTCCGGGTTGGACCGACTCGTCGATCGGGCTCTCATTCCGAACGAGGCCGCGGACCCGCTCGGATCCGACCCTGGCGTCGCTCATCGATCGGTCCGCCGTCATGTGGTCACGCCTCACGAGCGAACGCGGCGGCTGCCAAAATGCGGATGCTTGCCGCCGCGATGACGCCAATAGCGATGCTTGAATGGATTCGTGTTGGTGTTGATGTTGGGCCTCGCATCGCCCGGGGCGGCCGTGCCGGTTTGCTTCGGCGCGGCCACGGTATCGTCCTTCGGCTGAGCCGGGGAAATGCTTGACGGCAGAGTGGCGGCTACGACTGCGGTGAGGAACAGGGTACGATAGTTGATCCACATCTTCATCCTCGCCTCCATGCGGTCAGCGACATCGGTCAGATCGCGATGGCTCCGACAGCCAGGCCGTAGATTCCGATCCCCGCGGCGATGGCCACCGCGCCGAACAGGACGGACTCGACCGGCCTGAAAAGCCGCTCCTTGCGTTCGCGCTTGGCGATCAGGAACAGCAGCGTTCCCGGCGCGTAGAGGATCGCGGATAGCAGGAGAAATTTCGCCCCGCCGGCGTAGATCATTCCCGCCGCGTAGAGCGTCGCGACGGCCGCGAAGATCCCCTCGCTGGTGCGGGCGCGCTCGCCGGAAGCATAAGCCTCACCGGTCCATGCGAGCTTCAGGCCGTAAGCCGCCACGAGGAAATACGGGACCAGTGTCATTGCGCTCGTCATCTTGAGGGCGAGCGTGAAGGCATATTCGGCGAACCAGCTCACAAGAAGCAACGCCTGGATCACGCAGTTGGTGAGCCAGAGCGCGCCGACAGGGACCCTGTGAACGTTCTCGCGCGCCAGAAAGGCCGGCATCGTGCGCTGAATGGCCGCTGAGTGCAGGATCTCGGCCGCAAGGAGGGACCATGACAGGTAATTGCCGAGGATCGAGATCAGCAATGCGATACTGATGAACACACCGCCCCAGCGGCCGACCATGGCCTCCATCACGCCTGCCATCGATGGTGTCGGCAGGTCCGCGAGCCCGCTCCGCGGCAGGATGCCGTAGGACAGGAGTGTCACGAGCACGAGAAGGCAGAGAACGGTGAGAAAGCCGGTGACCGTCGCGATACCGATGTCGTCGCGCCTTCGTGCGTAACGCGAATACACGCTCGCGCCCTCGATGCCGACGAAGACGAACACCGTGAGCAGCATCGTGCTGCGGACCTGGCTCAACACCTGCCCGGCGTCGGGCTCGGTCGTTCCCCAGAAATTGTCGGAGAAAAGCCCGCGGTTCAGGGCGACCGCAGCCACCACGATGAACAGCACGATGGGGATGATCTTCGCGAAAGTTGTGACCGTGTTGAGCGCGGCAGCCCCCTTGATGCCGCGCAGCACCAGAATATGGACGCTCCAAAGCAGCACGGAGGCCGAAGCGATGGCTACCGGCGTGGTGCCGTCGCCGAACACGGGGAAGAATTGGCCGAGCGTGGCCTTGATCAGGATGAGGCAGGCGACGTCGGCTAGACAACAGCCGATCCAGTAGCCGGCGGCGGACGCAAAGCCGATGTAGTCACCGAAACCGGCTTTGGCATAGGCGTAGATGCCCGCATCGAGCTCCGGCTTGCGCCGGGATAGCGATTGGAACACGAAGGCCAGAGTCAACATGCCGGTGCCAGCAATCATCCAGGCAATGATCGCTCCCAAAGCGCCGGTGGTGCGCCCGAACTGAGCCGGCAATGCGAAGATGCCGGAGCCGACCATCGACCCGATCACCAGGGCGATCAGCGCATTGCGCGAAAGCTTCTGATCGGCCTCGCTTGTCGAAGCAGCCATGATGGATGCCTTCCGATCCGAGGCGGCTGCATTCGCGGCCTCCCTCCCGGAACCTTAGAGCCACCTCCCGCGTGCGCACATCAGGGATTGTCTGTAGGAAGAGAGGCAGGAAATCGGTGGCCGCCGATTCAGATATCGCCACGGGAAGCGGCGGTGTCGTCCTCGCCCTTGTGCCAGGACGTCGGCAACGTATCCCGCGCGACCAGCACGACGCTGCCACGGAAGAACTCGCCGGACTTGGCGAGTTCGGCGGCCAGGCGCCTGGCATGTAGGACGGCCGCATCCTGCTCGCTAAGATCGCATCCGATCGTGTCGGGCGAGACGCCGTATCGATCGGTGATATGGAAGAAGAAGCGCATGTCTCCGGTTAGGTCATGGCGCCTCCGGTCTCCAGTGACAAAAGCGCAAGGTGCCTCAGTCAAAAGTCTTACGACCCCGAAGCAGGTTCCAGTCTTACGGATCGGCAATCAGCGCCATGCCGTCCCCATTCGGGCAAGAGTGGTTTTCACCTGATGTCTTCGGGTGATTGTCCGATGTTGTTCCGTCGAAGCAGAGCCTAGCGTGGTCGCGCTTTAGGGGGCTGCACAGGAGGATGCGATGTCGAATCTCGATCAGAACTTGGCGGCGACAGACGTCGTCGGCGGCCGGATCACCGTGGATGCCGGACTGCGCCAGTACATGTTGCGGATCTATGGCTACATGGCCGCTGGTGTCGCCCTGACCGCCGTCGCCGCCGGCCTGACCTATCAGGTCACCGGCCCCGCGCTGCTGCAGAGCCCGCTGATGTGGGTTTTCATCCTGGCGCCGCTTGGGTTGGTGTTCTTTCTCAGCTCGCGCATCGAGACATTGTCGGTGCCAACTGCGCGCCTGCTGTTCTTCCTCTATGCTGCCCTGGTCGGTATCTCGCTCTCGATCCTACTACACATCTACACCAGTTCATCGATAACCCGCGTCTTCGTCATCGCTGCTGCAATGTTCGGCGGGCTCAGCGTCTTAGGCTACACGACCCGGCGCGACCTTTCGGGATTGGGTACCTTCCTGTTCATGGGGCTGATTGGGATCATCTTCGCGAGCGTCGTCAACCTGTTCCTGTGGTCGACTGCGCTCGACTGGCTGATCTCGATCGTAGGAGTCGGCGTGTTTGCCGGCTTGACGGCCTATGACACGCAGCGGATCAAGACGATGTACGACAGCGCGGATGACCAAACCGCTTCGGGGCGAAAGTCGGTCCTTGCCGCGCTGTCGCTCTATCTCAATTTCCTCAACCTGTTCCTGATGCTGCTGCGTCTTGCGGGCGGCCGCCGTTGAGAAGGGAAGGGCGGCGGCTCAGGCCGCCGGCCGCTCCACCGTGCTGGCGAGGGCATCGCGCAACGCCTTTTCCTTCGTCTCGTCGAGGGAGGTCTTGAGTACGACGCCGCCCGCGTCCTTGATCTCCTTGATCACCTTGTCGGCGGTCATGTGCTTGATCAGGACGAACAGGGCGGCGTTGCCGGGCTGAAGGCTGGCGGAGAGACTCTTCATAAAGGCATCGTCGATTCCGACGTCCGAAAGAACGCCGCCGAGTGCACCCGACGCTGCGCCTACGGCAACTCCGAGGATCGGATTGAGAAAGAGGACACCGATTAAAAGGCCCCAGAAGCTTCCCGTCACCGCGCCCATGGCGGTCGTGTTGACGAGTTGGTTGAGCTTGATGCTGCCCTGGTCCGTCTTTACGGCGATCACGGCGTCACTGATCGTGATCAGATATTCCTTCTGCAGCCTGAGCAATTGCTGACGCACTTCCTCGGCCTTCGCCTCGGACGGATATACGATGGCGACCAGATCTGACATGAAGACCTCCCGTTGGAGCATGCAAGCGGACCCGAGGAAGCTACCGCGCGAGAGCTGCCTCAGGGGATCGGAGAAAACCCTCGGTCCCGGTGGGGAATGTTCCGAATGAGATTGGACGCTGTAGACTGTGTCCCGAAGGGGCGGCGCAAAGTGAAATTGCTGGCGCCGCCCGATCGATGCTACCTCGGCGATCAATTGCGGCATCTAGCGGCGCGGATTGGGGACGCAGGTGCCGGACCGCCCGCTCACCGACGCGCGGCATTGGGCACGAGTGTCATACATACAGGTCAGCGTTCCCCTGAACTTTCTGCACCATGCCAGATTCTGCGCTTGTCCTGGCGTCCACGAGCCCATGGCACCGAGCGCAATGAATACGGCAGCGGAGAGCAAAGCCAGCTTTGTCATCTTGGTTTCTCCTTGTCGTTGAGCAATCACGTCGAGCCGCGGATCGCAGGCTCGTCAAACCCGCCGCGGCTTTGACGAAGGGGTCGCATGCGCCGCAACGGCGGCAGCTGCAGGCTTATGCACCGTCTGCGCGCTTGGGCTGTCGGGTGATCGCGTGACTTCGCTGCCGGAATCTTTCGGCTCCGCCGGATGTTCGTTCACGATTGCACCCGCGGATGCTCAGTAGATTTACCGATACAAGCGGGATGAATTCTCCGCAAAATCCTCAGCGGCACGGACGGGTCGATTCATGCAGCTGCGGTCACTGAGCACGACGCTTGTTGCAGGGGTTTCTGCGTTGCTGCTGGTCGCCTGTGAGAGGGAGGCGGCGACGGTCTCCCTGCCGACGCCGGCGCGTCCCGTCCGCACCATGACAGTCGAGAAGCGGGATCAACTCACGCCCCTCACCTTTTCCGGCCGCATCGAAGCCGAAGACGAAGTGAATCTGGCATTTCGAATTTCCGGTCGGCTGCACTCGAGCGACATCCGGCTCGGTGAGCGCGTCGAGGCCGGCCAGCTGTTGGCGCAGCTTGAATCGCAGGACCAACTCAGCGCGTTGCGGCAGGCGCAGGCCGCCCTTGCCGCAGCTCAGGGCCAGCTCACTCAGGCACGCAATCATTTCGAACGCCAGCAGACTCTGTTGGCGCAGGGATGGACCACGCGCGCCAACTTCGAGGCCGCGACGCAGGCGCAACAGACTGCGCAATCGAATGTTGAAATGGCCGAAGCTCAGTTGAATTCCGCCCACGACCAGGTCAGCTTCACCGAGCTGCGGGCCGATGCACCGGGCAAGATAACCGAAACGGGGCCCGCCGCCGGAGAGGTCGTCCAGGCCGGACAGACGATTGCGCGGATCGCGCGGCAGGATGGCCGAGACGCGGTCTTCGACATGCCGGCTCGATTCGTCCGCGCGGCACCGTCCAATCTGCAGGTGAGCGTCAGTCTAACGGACGATCCAGCGGTGACTGCGGAAGGGCGTATCCGGCAGGTTGCCGCGCAGGCCAATCCGCTCACGCGAACCGTTGAGATCAAGATAGGACTTCGCGATCCCCCTGCCGCGATGCGGCTGGGGGCGACTGTCACGGGGCGCGTCGAGATGAGCGCCGGACCAATGATCGACATTCCGGCAACGGCGCTGACCAGGATGAATCGCCAGCCGGCGGTCTGGATCCTGGATCCCGCGACGAAGACGGTCGCCATCCGCAATGTCGACGTCTTGAGGTTCGATCAGGCGCAGGTGATCATCTCGCAAGGTTTGGACATAGGCGAGGTCGTGGTGACCGCGGGCGTCCAGGCACTTCATCCGGGTCAGCGGGTGCGCGTCCTTGGGTCGGAGCCATGACCGGGCTCAACCTCTCGGAATGGGCGCTCGGGCGCCGCTCGCTCGTCATTTATCTGATGATTGCCGCCGTCATCGCCGGCGTGCTGTCCTATCTGCGGCTGGGCCGGAACGAAGATCCTGCATTCACCATCAGGACTATGGTTGTTCAAGCGGCCTGGCCTGGAGCGACGGCCGAAGAGACGATGAAGCAGGTGACCGAACGGCTCGAGCGGCGGTTGCAAGAGACGCCACATCTGGACTTCCTGCGCAGCTTCACTCGGGCCGGTCTCACCACTATTTTCGTGAACTTGAAGGGGAGCGCCAACGCAAGGGACGTCTCCGATACCTGGTACCAGGTGAGGAAATCCATCGGGGACATCCGTCACACGCTGCCGGCGGGCATCGTGGGGCCAGCGTTCAATGACGATTTCGGCGACACGTTCGGGATCATCTATGGATTCACCAGTGATGGATTTACCCAGCGCGAGCTGCGTGACTGGGTCGAGGCGGTCCGCTCGCGTCTTCTAGACGTGCCCGATGTCGCGAAGATCGAACTGCTGGGTGCGCAGGACGAAGTGATCTTCGTCGAGTTCTCGAAACGGCAACTCGCAAGTCTCGGGGTCGATCGCACGGCTCTGATCGCCGCCCTGCAGGCACAGAATATCGTGAGCCCGGCCGGCACCATCCAGACCGGGACCGAGCGAATTTCGTTTCGGGTGTCCGGGGCGTTCCAGTCGGAGCAGGACATTGCCGACATCAACTTCAGCGCGGGCGGTCGCACGCTACGTCTGAGCGATCTCGCGACGGTACGGCGAGGCTATGCCGATCCGCCGCAACCGCTGTTCCGGGTCGGCGGTCGTCCAGCGATCGGGCTCGCGATCGCGATGCGCGAGGGCGGCGATATTCTCGTTCTCGGCAGGAACATCAAGGCGGCGATGGCAGAGATCACGGCCGATCTGCCGATCGGAATCGAACCGAGCCTCGTGGCCGACCAAGCCGTCGTGGTGGACAAAGCGATCCGCGAGTTCATGACCTCGCTGGTGCAGGCGATCGCGATCATCCTCGTCGTGAGCTTCATCAGCCTCGGCGTTCGGCCGGGCCTCATCATCGCACTGGCTATTCCGCTCACGCTTGCGATCGTGTTCCCGACGATGGAGTTTCTTCGCATCGATATGCAGCGAATTTCCCTCGGCGCTCTCATCATCGCGCTCGCGCTGCTGGTCGACGACGCCATGACGACGACGGACGCCACGCTTAATCGGTTGGCGCTGGGCGACGGCAAGATCGCGGCCGCGGCCTACGCCTTTCGCACGCATGCATTCGCCATGCTCACGGGCACACTCGTAACGATCGCCGGGTTCATTCCGGTGGGCTTTGCAGCCAGCGCGGCCGGCGAATACACGTTCTCGCTGTTTGTGGTGGTTACGATCGCTCTCCTGGCGTCGTGGTTCGTCGCCGTCATCTTCACGCCGCTGCTCGGCGTCGCTATCCTCGCGCCGCCCAAGACCACAGCCGATGCGCCGGGAATGGCCTTTCGCCTGTACCGGCGCTTCCTGGTCCTGGCGATCCGCGCCAAATGGCTGACGATCGGCGCGACGGTTGCGCTTTTTCTCGCTTCTGTGCTCGCGCTTCCGCTGGTTCCGCAGCAGTTCTTTCCATTGTCCGACCGGCCGGAACTTCTTGTGGACATCGGCCTGCCGCAGAATGCATCGATTTACGCCAGCGAGGCGGCGGCCAAGCGCCTCGATCAAGTACTGACCGGTGATCCCGACGTTGGTCATTGGAGTACCAATGTCGGGCGCGGTGCGATCCGCTTCTATCTGCCGCTCAGCGTCGAGCTGCCGAATGACTTCTTCACCCAGGCGGTCGTTGTGGCCAAAGACGTCGCGGCACGCGAGCGCCTGCATGCCAAGCTGGAACGGTTCCTTGTGGAAGAATTCCCGAACGCCATCTCCTCGGTTTCGCCGCTTGGGCTCGGTCCCCCCGTGGGATGGCCGCTGCAGTATCGCGTCAGCGGTCCCGACGTCGAGCTCGTGCGTGACATCGCGGTCGAAGTCGCGCGGATCGTCGGCTCCGATCCGAGGGCCAAGAGCCTCAATTTCGACTGGATGGAGCCGGATCGCCAGATCCGCGTTCGCGTCAACCAGGATGAGGCGCGCCGTCTCGGCCTGAGCTCGCAGGCGATCTCAATCGTTCTGAACACCGTGATCTCCGGCCTGCCCGTGACCCAGGTGCGGGACGATATCTACCTCGTCGATGTGCTGGCCCGCGCAACGGACGAGCAGCGCGTCTCGCTGCCGAGCTTGCGGACGCTGCAGGTGCCGATCCCGGGAGGGCAGACCGTTCCGCTAAGCCAGTTTGCCACCTTCGAATACGGTCAGGAGTTTCCGCTGATCTGGCGGCGCGATCGCATGCCGACCCTGACGGTGCGGGCCGCCGTTCCCGACGAGATGCCGCCGGAGACGGTGGTCAATCGGCTGGCTCCCGCTATCGCCAAGCTGAAGGCCACTCTGCCGCGTTCCTACGATGTCGTGGTCGGCGGCACGGTGGAGGAGAGCCGAAATTCGAGGTCGTCCGTGATGGCAGTCGTACCGATGATGTTGTTCGTCATGTTTACGGTGCTGATGGTGCAGCTGCAGAGCTTCCCGCGACTATTGATGGTCGTTAGCGTCGCGCCGCTCGGCCTGATCGGCGTCGTCGCGGCGCTGCTCGTGTCCGGGCGGCCGCTGGGCTTCGTCGCCATCCTCGGCGTGTTGGCGCTGCTTGGCATGATTAGCAAGAACGCGGTGATCCTGATCGGGCAAATCGAGGCGGAGCGCTTGCAAGGGAAGGGGCCCTGGCAGGCGGCAGTGGATGCAAGCAGCTCCCGCTTTCGTCCGATCATGCTGACGGCCGTCTCAACCGTACTCGGCATGATCCCGATAGCGCCGACCGTCTTCTGGGGGCCGATGGCCTTTGCGATCATGGGCGGCCTGCTCGTCGCAACCGTTCTAACTCTGGTGCTGCTGCCGACCTTGTATGTCGCCTGGTTCGGCGGGAAAGAAATGGCGCCAGCTTCCGATGCTTCCAGCCCGGCGCGAGGGTAATCCCGGACAGCGACTAGGTAATCACCTGATGGGCCGGGCCGAGGCCACGGCGCATGGTTCGATCTCGCAATGAGGAGGTCGGCAACGCATCGTTCGAGACATCGATGACGGCGTCGGTCTTCGCTCGCTCTTCGAGGCCATTCAATGACTGCGACGACATCGGCCCAGAAGCTCTCATTGTTCGCACTGACGGGAATGGTCGTCGGCTCCATGGTCGGCTCCGGCATCTTCTCGCTGCCCAGAACCTTCGGCACCGCAACCGGTCCCTTCGGCGCCATCCTCGCCTGGTGCATCGCAGGCGGTGGCATGTACACCATGGCGCGCGTGTTCCAGTCTCTGGCCGAGCGAAAGCCTGGTCTGGATGCCGGTGTTTATGCCTATGCGAAAGAGGGCTTTGGCGACTATCCCGGATTCCTGTCGGCGCTCGGTTACTGGATGGGAAGTTGCATCGGCAACGTGTCCTACTGGGTCCTCATCAAATCGACCCTGGGCGCGTTCTTTCCCGTGTTCGGCGACGGCAATACGGTCATCGCGATCGTCGTAGCCTCGATCGGGATCTGGCTGTTCCACTTCATGATCCTGCGCGGGGTGCAGCAGGCCGCCGCGATCAATACGATCGTCACCATCGCCAAGATCGTGCCGATCCTGATCTTCATCGTCATCCTGATCCTTGCCTTCAAGGCCGACCTGTTCCGTGCCAATTTCTGGGGCGGCGAGGGCATGCCGGACACGGGACTCTTCGAGCAGATCCGCGCGACCATGCTGGTCACGGTGTTCGTCTTTCTCGGGATCGAGGGGGCCAGTGTCTATTCCCGCTACGCCAAGGAGCGGTCCGACGTCGGCGCGGCGACGATCATGGGCTTCCTGGTCGTCACGAGCCTGATGGTGCTCGTCACCATGCTGCCTTATGCCGTGCTGCCGCGTGCGGAGATTGCAGACATGCGGCAACCGTCAATGGCCACGGTGCTGGAGGCAGTGGTCGGACATTGGGGTGCCGTCTTCGTCAGCATCGGGCTCCTGGTCTCGGTGCTCGGCGCCTATCTCGCCTGGTCGCTGATCTGCGCCGAGGTGCTTTCGGCGGCCGGTCGAACCCGGGACATGCCGCGCGTGTTCGGTACCGAGAACGCCAACAAGGTGCCGGCCGCCGCGCTCTGGCTGACCAATATCGTGGTGCAGCTCTTCGTCATCAGCACATATTGGTCCCGGGATGCCTTCTCGCTGATGCTCAATCTCACGAGCGTCATGAACCTCATTCCGTTCTTCCTGGTCGCCGCCTACGGATTGCTGCTGGTGAAGCGCGGCGAGACGTACGAGAAGAGCGCGGGCGAGCACAGACGAGATCTGATCTTCACCGGCATCGCCGTCATCTACACACTCTTCCTGATCTACGCGGCCGGAATGAAATACCTGCTGCTATCCGCGCTGCTCTACGTGCCCGGCACGGCGCTGTATGTCTGGGCGCGGGTCCAACAGAAGGCGAGGATTTTTGCACCGGTGGAGTGGGGCATCTTCATCGTGGCTGCGATCGGCGCGGCCGTCGGCATTCACGGCCTCGCCACCGGCTACATCACGATCTAGGCGGATCGATTGCGGAGGTTGCGCTCATGACACAACAGACATCAAACGGAGCGCTTCCTTTTGGCGTTCATTCGGAAGTCGGTCAGTTGCGCAAAGTAATGGTCTGCTCGCCGGGCCGCGCTCACCAGCGTCTCACTCCGACCAATTGTGACACGCTGCTGTTCGACGACGTCCTTTGGGTCGACAATGCCAAGCGCGACCATTTCGACTTCGTGCAGAAGATGCGCGACCGCGGCATCGAGGTCGTCGAGATGCACAATCTGCTCGCGGACACCGTCGCCATCCCGGAGGCCAGGCGATGGATCCTCGACAATCAGGTGGTCCCAAACCAGGTCGGCCTCGGCCTGATTGACGAGCTCCGCGGCTATCTGGAAAGCCTCGCCCCCCGCGCGCTGGCGGAAACCCTGATCGGCGGATTGTCGACCCACGATTTCCCCGACGCACATGGCGGTGAAATGCTCCGGTTGATCCGGGAGGCGGCCGGCATGACCGAGTATCTGCTGCCGCCACTTCCGAACACGCTGTACACGCGCGATACCACCTGCTGGATCTATGGCGGCGTAACGTTGAATTCGCTGTTCTGGCCGGCGCGTCACGAGGAGCCGATCCTCGCCGCCGCCATTTACAAGTTCCATCCGGATTTCGCCGGCAAGGTCCACGTCTGGTGGGGCGATCCGACTCAGGATCACGGCCTTGCCACTCTGGAAGGTGGCGATGTGATGCCGATCGGGAAGGGAAACGTCCTGATCGGATTGAGCGAACGGACATCGAGACAGGCGATCAGCCAGCTTGCCGCCGCTCTTTTCAGGAAAAAGGCCGCTGAGCGCGTCATCGTGGCGGCCATGCCCAAGCTGCGTGCGGCGATGCATCTCGACACGGTCTTCACGTTCGCCGATCGGGATTGCGTGCTGCTTTACCCCGATATCGTCAATAACATCACGGCGTACTCCTACCGGCCGGCGGACAACTCTGCCGGAATCGAGCTGCGCAAGGACGAGAAGCCTTTCGTCGACGTCGTGGCTGGGGCGCTCGGCCTGAAGAAGCTCCGCGTCGTGGAGACCGGTGGCAATGCCTATCTGCGCGAACGAACCCAGTGGGACAGCGGCGCTAACCTGGTTTGCGCCTCTCCAGGCGTCGTCTTCGCCTACGATCGCAACACCTACACCAATACGCTGCTGCGCAAGGAGGGAATCGAAGTGATCACCATCGTCGGCGCGGAGCTCGGCCGCGGCCGCGGCGGTGGTCACTGCATGACCTGCCCGATTACCAGGGATCCGGTCGACTACTAGCCGGCGGAGGAATCGACCCAGATCAACCTGTGATTTATCATCTGAACATTAACACGCCACAATCGGCGCGCAGTGTGACACGAATCCCGGTGTCCGGCTGCAGCATCGGAGGGGACCTATGCGACCGTCTGGATTTTTTCTGCCGGTTGCCGCACTGCTCGGCAGTAGTACGGCTTGGGCGGCGGACCTCGATCTCACCGACTTCAAATCGAGCGGAGCCGCTACATCCTCCTACGCGGTTCCTTATTACCAAGCCCCGTCCTGGAGCGTCGTTGGCTCCATCTCGCCGACTTTCACCGACAACGCGCTCTTCACCCGCGATAACCGCAGGTCCGACGTCTATTACGCGCCAGACGTGAGCGTCAGGCTTGACGGGAACCTCACCAACGATCTGTCATACCGGCTCTATGCGCGGGCTCAATACGAAGCCTTTTCGCGGGAAAAGGACGGCAATTTCGCCGTCGCGCGTATGGGCGCGCGTCTGACCGAGAACTGGGACGGCTGGCGCTTGTCTGGCATTTACGAAAATCGATATGATTTCGATGGCATCTACCGCGATCTCGCCTTCACGTCCCACGACGTGATGGGCTCAGTCGCGCGCGATTTCCGCGTTGGCAACGCGACGTTCTCGCCACTAGTGCTTTTGACCTACCGTTTCTCCGATCTGGCCGAGGCGCGCCGCTGGCGCTTTGACGCCGTGCTCGGAATCGAGGTCAAGCTTGATCCCAGATGGTCGATCGTCAGTACGCCCCTGTTCGAAGCCTATTGGTTCACCGATGGACTCAATACCGGTCGCCAGGATCAGCTCTATTCGGTTGACCTCGGCCTGAAGTACAACGTTGCCAACAACGTGTCGCTCACGACGACCGTGCTCTACGAGGCACGAACCTCGAACGTCCCGCTGCGGCGATACAGGGACGTTCGGATTGGGCCTCGCCTGGACTTTGCCTTTTAGAGGTGCTCGAGAGATGCCGGCAAGACGCCTTCTAATGCTGACCTGCCTCATCATCTCAAGCATGATGACGACGGTCGTGCTGGCCGATCCTCGCGATGCGGTCGATCGTAGCCATCGACTCGATACCGATGCACTTCGGGATGATGCCGCGACGCGCCGTCTGGAGCAACCATCTCACCCGCTCGCAATTGCGCCGGCCCCGGCGGCACCGCCCGCGAAGGCGACCAGAAAGAAGAAGTCGGACACGAGCAGTAGCCGATAGCCCTGGCGAACCTGTCAGCGCATTAGGGGGGGAACGGTGGAGGACGCCCGGCGACCACGGAATGGCGGCGCGACGATCCCATTCGGGCTCGTTCGCCGCGCATCGCCATTTTTACTCTCTATTGCATCGGATTTGAGATTCGGCGGCCCTTGACGAAGGCCAAGATTTCAATCCCCCACGAATACTACCTCATGTTGAATGAGCGGTTCGCTGGGTGTATAGTTGATTGACCCCGCAGGTGCGCTATTCCGAATTCGGTGGAGGATTTCTCGCCGGCAGGGTGGGGAGAGACCCCGCTATTGTCGTCGTGGCCAATATCGGGAGTCGCCGGAATAGAGTGAGTAGTACAGTGAAGCCACATGGCTCCCCCGCCAGAGAGTCGAGGCAAACCAGTCCCAAGCGCTGGCTGCGCGTAGGTTTGCAACCATCGACCGAGGAGCTTTACTGGAACTCTTCTGCAGATCTCCTCTTCGTCGCGCGCCCCTCCTTTTGCGAACATTTCGTCTACGAGAGCATCAATCCGGCATTCGAGTCCCGGCTCGGCGTATCGTCGCGAGACGTGCTCGACATGGATGTATCCGATTGCCTGAGCGCGGATGACGCGAGATCTGTCTGCGAAGCACTTCGGGCGAGCCTCGCGGAGAAGGCTGAGATCAGGATCCGGCAGCGGCTGGCGTTTGGTGGTTCATCCCGCACGAGGGAAACGACGGTCACGCCGATCCTGGATCCCGCGACCCGCGGTGTCGTCCGGTTGATCGGCTGCCATCGCGAGGCGCGCGACGTTCGCTTCGAGGACCCCACCACATGGGGGAACGGGCTGGATGTCGAAGCTGGCCTGCTGTCGCTTCAGGAGAGCATTCAGCAGCGGATCGCTTCCGATCTCCACGATTCGACCTGTCAACATCTGATTGCCGCGAGTCTCGGCTTGATGCGGATCCGCGGCCAGCTTGACGGCACACAAGCCGCCGAACGGATCTGCGACGAAATCGACGCGTCGATTGATGAAGCGCTCCGGGAGCTCCGGGCTTTTGCCTATCTGCTGCATCCGCGGGATCTGACGGGTGACGGATTGAAGGCCACGATCGAAGGCTACGCGGAAGGGTTCGCGGCGCGCACCTCGTTGCATGTGAGGGTGAACATCGTGCCGGAGGTCGATGGGTTACCTTATGAGGCCCAACGCTCGCTGCTGCGCGTTGTTCAGGAGGCTCTGACGAACGTCTTCCGTCACGCAAAAGCGACGGAGGTGGCAATCGTCATCGATGTTGTCGACAGTCGTTTCCAATTGATGATCAGCGACAATGGACGCGGTCTTCCCCACCCTGGCAGGCCGGGTGCCGGGACGCTATCGAGCGGCGTCGGAATTCCCGCGATGCGAGCAAGACTGCACGGGATCGGAGGTACGTTGGCCATCCAGTCCAGCGGGATGGCGCCGCATTCCGGTACCGTTCTGTCCGCGGTCTTCCCGCACGTCCTTGCAGTGAATCGGCGCAATCGACGCAGGACCACGACCAATACGAGGGCCGATACCGGCACACAATCAGCGAAAGAACACTAGCCAGCGGCGGCGGGTCGATAGTGTGACCCGAACCGCCGTCAAGAATAGGGAGTGTGCTGCATGAAACGTATCCTCATAGCCGACGATCACGAAGCGGTGCGATCGGGTTTGCGGGCGGTCCTCGAACAGCGGGCGGACTGGGAAGTGGTGGCCGAGGCCACTGACGGGGGCAAGGCGGTCGCCGCGGCGATCCAGAGCCAGCCCCACGTCGCCATCCTGGACTTCTCGATGCCGAGGATGACCGGCGTGGAGGTGGCGCGGCGTATGAGGGACTATCGGTTGCAAACCGAGATCCTGATCTTCACCGTGCACAATTCGGGTCTGATAGCGCAGCAGGCGTTCGAGGCCGGCGCCCGCGCTTTCTTGGTGAAGTCTGATGCGAACAAGCTGCTGCTGGCGGCTGTCGAGTCGCTGCTGATGCATAGGCCGTTCTTCTGTACGAATAGCATTATCGAATACGATGGCGGGCCGGGCCCCCACGGCGAACGACACCACCATGGGCTGACCTCGCGCGAGCAGCTCGTCGTCAAGCTGGTAGCCGAGGGCTACAGCAACAAAGGGATTAGCGCGATCCTCGACCTGAGCGTTAAGACGACGGAGGCACATCGTGCAGCGGCGATGCGCAAGCTGGAGGTAAACTCGACGGCGGGCCTCGTGCGTTACGCGGTGCGGAGCGGACTCGTCGAGGCCTGATCGCAAGCCGTGGCGATCCGTGGCTGTCAGTACCTTCGCCTGCATCTCTCAGGGTTTTGCTGGATAACCGTTCTTGTGGGACGCCGTATGATCGTTCGACCTGACGGCCGATGACCGCTCTAGTCCACCTGGCTTGGCCGAGGGTAGGCAAACGGGAACGACCCGTGAAACGCATCTTGATTGCGGACGACCATGAAATCGTGCGCTCCGGACTTCGTGCGATTGTTGAAACGCGGTCCAACTGGATCGTGAGCGGCGAGGCGACCAATGGTGAGCAGGCGGTCACGCTTGCGCTGGAAACCAGGCCAGACATCGTGATCGTCGATTATTCCATGCCGATCATCAACGGCCTGGAGGTCAGCCGCCGCCTCAGAGCGCTTCACATTCAAACCGAGGTGCTTATCCTCACGATGCATGAAAGCGAGGAGCTGCTGACAGAGGCCATTCTGGCCGGAATCCGCGGCTTCCTGTTCAAGTCCGACGCTCGCAACCATCTCATTTCCGCGGTCGAAGCGCTGCTCGACGGCAGACCCTACTTCACGAGTGTTCTGCTGGAGAAGCTGCTCCGCGACTACCAGGCGAACAAGCAGAACCGGGCCGACATGCTGCTGACCTCGCGCGAGGAGAGCGTGGTCCAGCTGATCGCAGAGGGGCACACCAACAGGTCGATAAGCGCGATCCTGAATCTGAGCGTCAAGACGGTCGAGACCCACCGCGCCTCGGCCATGCGCAAGCTCAGGATGTCCTCCACCGCCGAGCTGGTTCGGTATGCTGTCCGCAAGCGGCTGGTTTCACCTTGAACGAGCGGGGAGCGCCATCGGCTGCTCGGGAGAATGTTATACGAGCAGTCTCAGTGTTCGAAGTGGATCGATCGAAAATCGTCGGTTCGAATACCACTCTCTCCGCCACGGTTTGACGGCAGCGAACGCTTCGACCGCCAACTCCGGCGCGGCAGCCTTCGCATGCTTACTTTGAAGTGTGGCGTTGGCTTGCCGCTCCGAAGCTTGCTGCAACAGTTCGTCTTCGCTTCCGCTGCGCTCCAGCTACGCCGGACACCGCGCTTCGCCCCTCGTTCTCCGCTTGGCTGGGCCGCGCGTAGCCCGAACGGCGAAGCGTGGTGGGCCCGGCAGGACTCGAACCTGCAACCAGACCGTTATGAGCGACGGGCCGCGGCGAGCGTCGTTGATTTTGCTGCGCTTTCGTTTGATTTCGATGGCGTTCGTCCCGTTTCGACCGGGCTGTTTCTGGTGCGAAACGGGTGCGGCTAGTCTGAGCTTTCAGCTCTTGTTTTGCGTATCTTCCGCCTCCGAATTGAGCCGCGGGTTGAACAAAACGCCAACCTCCCGATTGCCGCTATCGACCGCTGCGGCGCGTTGCGCGCCGCTTCTTGCGAGAGTCCGGCGGACTCGCTGTGGAGGCCCGCTGCTCCTCCTCCGACTTGAGCGTAGCCTGCATATGTACGGCCAGCTTCAACGCGCTATCAGCGTTTGATGCGAGCCGGGACAAAAGCTGGCCTAGCATTTTGAATTCCTCGCGCGTCAGCATTCCAAAGAGTGCGTCATTGACCGGTCGCTGCAATGCGGCAAGGCGGATCAACAAGCTCATTCCACGCTGGGTCAGAGCAAGTTGCACCCGACGTCCGTCTTCGGGATGGGGGGTTTTCTCGAGAAAGCCATCGGACACCAGTCTGTTGATCTCGTTGGTGACGAAAGCGCCGCTCAGGTACAGCCGTTCGGCGACCTGGTTCACTCCCATCGGTTCTTCCGCTGTGGAATTCTTGATCGCGATCAGGATCAGATACTGGGTAGGCGACAGGTCGACAAAGCCTGCGAATATTTCCCGGCAGGCTTCCAGACTGCGCCCGAACGCGAAGTAGTCGTAGAGGAGGCCGCGAAGCGTACGGTCTCCTTCCTTGTCGAGCAGCTCGGGTTTCGACGCCGTCAAAAGCGCATCGGTCACGCGATCAATCTCCTCACCAAATCATGACGCTGCGGGCTGCTTAAGAAGCACGCATGCGCCCGCCCAGCAAGTGGGCTTGACATCTCGAAGTAGCTTTGTCAGAAAGCTATCTCGGAATTATAAATCAGGACCAGGCGACGAGGCAGTGTCCATGGAGGACCGTGCATTCAGGCGTGCCCTAGGCGAATTCGCCACCGGCGTTGCGGTGGTAACCGCGCGCGGGAAGGGCGAAGAGCTCATCGGCATGACCATGAGCTCGTTCAATTCCGTCTCGCTCGATCCGCCGCTCGTTCTCTTCAGCGTCGACCGGAAGGCCCGCAGCCTGCCCGCAATGCTCGAAGCCAAGGGCTTCGCCGTCAACATTCTCGCGCGCGATCAGGAGCAGATTTCCAACCAGTTCGCGCGCGCTCTCTCCGACAAATGGGATCAGGTGAAGACGTCGGTCGGTCATGCCGAGGCGCCCCTGATCTCGGGCGCTATGGCGCATTTCGAATGCGCGCCGTATGCGATCTACGAGGGCGGCGATCACGTGATCTTCGTTGTCCGCGTCATCAGGCACGCGAGCCGCGCCGAGGCCGCTGCTCCCCTGATCTTCTTTCGCGGTCGATACCGCGATCTCGTCGATGAAACCGAGCGCGAGCCGACCTGGCCGCTTCCCATCCACTACTAGCTTTGAACCGGAGACCTGCGATGCGTAGCGCAAAGGATTATTTGTCGGGCCTGAAGGACGGCCGGACGATCTACATCAACGGCGCCGCGGTCAGCGATGTCACGACACACCATGCCTTCCGCAACCTCGCCACCTCTATGGCGGGCCTGTTCGACTTCGCGAGCGCGCCGGCGAACGCGGATCTGATGACGTTTGACACGGGTGCAGGTCGCGCCAACCGCATCTGGCAGCTTCCGACCTCCTACGCCGAACTCGTCACGCGGCGAAAGGCGCTGGAGGCGTGGGCCTCGCTGCATGCCGGCTTCATGGGGCGCGCCCCGGACCACGTGGCGTCCTGTATTTCCGGGCTCTACATGGGGCTCGACGTGTTCAAAGCCTATGATCCCGCGCGTGCCGGCGCGCTCGAGAGCTACTATCGCTACGCCCGAGACGAGGACCTCTACCTCACCTACGTCATTATCAATCCGCAGGCGGACCGCTCGAAAGGCGCAGCCGAACAGGCCGATCCGTTCCTCACCGCGGGCGTCGTCGATCGCGACTCCGAAGGCATCACCATCCGCGGCGCCAAGATGCTCGCCACCGGCGGCGTGGTCGCCGATGAGGTGTTCGTCACCACCATCCAGCCGATGCGTCCCGGCGAAGAGCGCTATGCGATGTCCTTCGCGATTCCGATGAACACGAAGGGCCTCAAGATGCTGTCGCGCAAGTCCTACGAGGATGCCGCCGGCGCCGTGTTCGACAATCCCTTGTCCAGCCGCTTCGACGAGAACGACTCGGTCCTCTATTTCGACGACGTGAAGGTGCCGTGGGACCGCGTCTTCATCGAGGGCAACGTCGAGATGTGCCAGAAGCAGTTTCACGGCACGCCGTGCCACGTCTACCAGAACTACCAGGCGATGGTGCGTCTGAGTGTCAAGCTCAAGTTCCTGACCGGCCTTGCGCATCGGACCGCCGACATGAACGGCGTCACCCAATTCCCGCAAGTGCGCGAAATGCTCGGCCAGCTCGCGGCCGAGACCGGCATGGTCGACGCGCTGGTGGCTGCGATGGAGGCCAAGGGCACGCAGGTCGGCCCCTATTTCATCCCGGACCGGCACACGCTCTACTCCGCGCAGGTGCTGACGCAGCAGCTCTATGGACACGTCATCAACACGCTCCGCGAGCTCGCCGGCGGCGGCATGATCATGCTGCCGTCGTCGGTCGCGGACTTCGAGAACCCCGAGATCGCGGCCTTGGTCGGCAAGACCCAGCAGTCGCCGAAGGCTAACTCGCACGATCGCGTGAAATTCTACAAGCTCGCCTGGGATGCCGTCGGCTCGGAATTCGGCTCGCGCCATCAGCAATACGAGATGTTCTACGCCGGCGCGACCTTCGTCACCAAGGGTCATTCCTATCGCACCTATGACTGGGCCGGCGCCGACCGCCTAGTGCAGACCATGCTCGATTCCTACGACCTCAACGGCGTGTCGGCCGCCAGCAAAGCTGCCTGATCCGAAGGAGACAATGCATGCCCGTCAACAAGAAGCACGACGAATTCCATACGCTCGACATGACCACCGGCTGGGAAGTGCCGGCGGGATATCCGGCCGGCATCCAGCAGAAGATCATCTCTGGCGGATTGGACGAGGAGAACCGGCGCGGGACGCGGACTCGGCTGCTGCGGTTTGCGCCCGGCGTCTACACCACCGCGCCGTTCTCCCACGACTATTGGGAAGAGGTTTATCTGATCTCGGGCGATTTGATCGTCGGCAATGATGCGAAGGGCGAGGGCGGCAAGAGCTTCCCGCCGAACACTTATGCCTGCCGGCCACCGCATGCGTCGCATGGCCCGTTCAAGTCCGTGAACGGCTGTCTGCTTCTCGAGATGCACTATTTCGATCCGGTGTGATCCGGATCGCTGCCGCACAACATCATTCGACCAGCACAGGGGGAAGAGAAGTCATGACGTCCAGAGGTATCTCTATCGGAGTTTCGCGTTACCTGTCGTCACTTGAACGGCTCTTCAGGTTGGATCGCGGTGTGCCGCAGGGCAAGGTCCGATGGGCGGTGGACGGACTTGCCGGGGCGCTCGCGCTCGGTGTGGTAGCCGCAACGCCGGCCGCTGCGCAGGACAAGCCGAGCGCGTTGGGGCTGGGCATCTTCACGTTCACGTCAGGTCCTGCCGCAGCCTACGGCATGCCGGGCAAGAACGCGGCCGACCTCATGATCGACGAGATCAATGCAAAGGGCGGCATCGGAGGCGTGCCGGTCAGTGCGACCTATGTCGACGAGGCGCAGGGCGCGCAAGGTGTGATCGCGGAGTATCGGCGGCTCGCCGGTGATGCGAAGAACCAGGTTATGGTCGCCGCCCTCTCGAGCGCGAATTGCCTGGCGCTGGCGCCGCTCGCCGACCAACTCGAGGTCCCCACTGTCGGTTGGAATTGCGATACCCATCAGCTGCTGATGGATGGCAAGAGCAAATATGTGTTCCGGCCCAACGGCAACACCGTGCCCGAATTCATCGCCTACGCGATCTACCTGCTGGATCGCAAACCTGATCTGAAGACGGTGGCGATCATCAATCCGGACTATGCCTTCGGCCATGACGCGGCCAAGATCTTCACCGCGGCGTTGAAGGCCCTGAAGCCGGACGTCGAGATCGTCGCCGAACTCTATCCGAAGCTCGGCTCGCCGAACTATCAGACCGAAATCTCGCGCCTTACCACCACGCGCCCGGACGTGGTCTTCTCAAATCTGTGGGGCGCCGACCTCGAGAACTTCGTCCGCCAGGCAGCACCGCGTGGAATCTTCACCTCCAGTCAGGTCATCCTGGCGCTCGGCGAGACCGTGCTGCAACGCGTGCCGTTGCCTGACGGCGTGATCGTCGGTGTTCTCGGTGATGGCTGGTGGATGTCGCCGGACGCCAAGAATAAGCCGGAGACGGTGAAGTTTGCCGAAGCCTACAAAGCGCGCTTCGGCGAGTACCCGGTGTTCCCGTCGATCAAGATGGCTAACGCGCTGATCTACGTGAAGGCAGCCTACGATGCCGCGATGCAGAAAAACGGCGGCAAATGGCCGACCCGTGGCGAACTCGCCGCGGCGATGAAGGGGAGCAAGGTCGAGACCCTGACGGGCACGGCGCAGACGCGCGCGGACAATGACGGCCTCGTCGACCAGATCGTCGGCGTCACCGTGAAGACACCCGCGCAGCAGTCTCCCGTGATCGGCGACATGGTCCGTTACAAGGGCGACAGCCTGATGCCGCAGGCCGGCCAGGATCCGCTCGCCTGGATTGCGACCCTCAAGCCCGAGTTCGCAAAGAGCCTGCCGAAGCCCGGCAGTTACAAATAGTCCGGGATGATGTTCACCTGAGGGCGAAGGCCGATGTCGAATGCAATCATTCCCCTGCTGCTGGACAGTCTGGCGAGCGCCGCGTTGATCTTCTTCGCGGCGGTCGGCCTGACGCTGGTGTTCAGCGTGCTGCGCGTCCTCAACGTCGCCCATGGCAGCCTGTATTCGATTGGTGGCTATGTGGCGGCCTCGATCTGCCTGTTCATCGCGAGCCGGCAGCTCAACCCGTATTTGTCGTTCCTGGCGCTGCTGTTCAGCGCCGTGTGCGTGGCGGCGATATTCGGTCCGCTGATCGAACGCGGCTTGGTTCGCTGGACCTATGGCAAATCGGAAGCCGTGCAGATCCTGATCACGTTCGGACTGTTCCTCATTCTGGAGGACCTTCAGCGCGTGGTCTTCGGCGTCCAGTCCTTCTACGAAGACGCGCCGATGCGATTGCTCGGCACCACGAGTGTCGGCGGTGTCGTCTATCTCAACTACCAGATCCTCCTGATCGCCATGGCGCTCCTCGTCGTCGTCGGCCTGCGGCTCCTGATCAATCACACCCGGCTGGGGCGCCTGATCACGGCCGTCGTCACCGATCGCGAAATGGCGCAGTCGATCGGGATCGATACCAACCGGATCTTCATCGTGGCGTTTTCGCTCGGCGTGTTCCTCGCGGCATTGGGCGGCGCGCTGGCAACGCCGACCTCGGGTATCGCGCCGGGCCTCGGCGCCGACACCATGGTGCTCGCCTTTGCGGTCGCGGCGATCGGGGGACTCGGACAGATCGAGGGCGCCGCCTTGGCTTCGCTGATCGTCGGGCTGGCGCGTGTGCTCGCGATCTATCTTGTGCCGTCGCTGGATGCGGTTGCGCCCTATGCGGCGATGCTCATCGTTCTCCTGATCCGCCCCTACGGCCTGTTCGGATCGGTGACGGCGCGGAGGATATGATGCCAACGATCATCGCCGCCGCGGCGGTCCTCGTCATCGCGCTGCTGCCCGTGGCCGCGCCCTGGCTGCAATTCGTGTTGACGCTTGCGATCGCCAAGGGGTTTGCGGCGCTCGGCGTCGCCGTGCTGCTCCGCGCGGGCCTGATCTCAATCGGCCATGCGATGTTCTTTGCCGCGAGTGCCTATGCGGTCGCGTTCCTGGCGCGCGCCGGCGTCAACGACCTTGGGCTGCTATTGATCCTCTCGGTGCTGGGCGGGGCGCTCGTGGGCGCCGTGGCCGGATCGTTTCTCGTCCGCTATCGCGCGATCTTCTTCGCGATGTTGAATCTTGCGGTCTCCATGGTGTTCTATGCGCTGTGCGCCAAGCTGTACGGCGTCACCGGCGGGACCGACGGCAAGCCGGTGCCGGTCCCGGCCGTGTTCGGCGTTGTCCTTGGCGAGCCGGCCTTCAAGAGCGTGCTGTTCTATCTCAGCCTGGGGCTGATGGTGCTGGTCGGTCTGGCCGTGCAGCGCTACCTCAACAGCCCGCTCGGCCATGCTCTTTCGGCCGTCCATACCAACGAGATCCGGCTCGAATATCTGGGCATTCCGGTCTGGGCGGTCCTGCTGATCGCCTATGTCGTGTCGGCGGCGCTCGCCGGCCTTGGCGGCGCGATCGCGGGCTTTGCGATCGGTCGTGTGGTCCCGGATTTCGCGTTCTGGACCGCATCCGGTCACCTCGTGCTGATCGCCGTGCTCGGCGGCATCGGCGGCGTGCCGGGCGCGTTCATCGGTGCCCTGTTCCTGGAATTGCTGCACAGCGCGGCCGTGACGGTCACGGATTCCTGGAACTTGATCGTGGGCATGGCGCTGATCATCGTGATCATGTTCATGCCGAAGGGGATCTATGGATTGTTCGCGCGCAAGGAGGCGACGGGCCTATGACCCATCCCATCCTGGAAGCCAGGAGCCTTCACGTCTCATTCAACGGCGTCAAGGCCGCCGACGATGTCAGCATCGCGATCCATGACGGCGAGTTCCTCGCGATCATCGGTCCGAACGGGTCGGGCAAGACGACGCTGCTCAACATCTGCACGGGCTACATCCGCCCGAGATCGGGCAACGTGCTGCTCGACGGCCACGACATCACCCGTCTCTCGCCGCGTGCCATCGCCCGCCGCGGCGTCGCCCGCGCTTTCCAGATCCCACAGCTCTTCTCCGCACAGCGCGTGATCGACAACATGATGCTGGCCCTGGCGGGGACCGATGGTCTGTGGAGCGCGGTGCAGCCGCTCGAGACGGCGCGGCGGCGCGACGAAGCAAGGGCGCTGCTCGATCTCGTCGGCCTCGCCGACGATGCCGACCGGATCAGCAGCACCCTTCCGGAAGGGCATCGCAAGCTGCTGGATATCGCGGTTGCGTTGGCGCTCAAGCCGCGGCTGCTGCTGCTCGACGAACCGACCAGTGGTGTGAGCGCCCTCGAACGATTCCCGTTGATGGAGGCACTGATGGCGGCGCTGCGCCAGCGCCGCATCACCGCACTGTTCGTGGAGCACGACATGGACGTGGTCGCGCGCTACGCCAGCCGCGTCCTGGTGTGGAACGCCGGGAACATCATGGCCGAGGGCCGGCCCGACGAGGTGTTCAGCAATGCGCAAGTGCGCCAACGTGTCGTAGGGGTGGCCTGATGCTCCGGCTCGACAAGGTCAGCGTCTCGATCGAGGGCGTTCGTGTGCTGCGCGGCGTCAGTTGCGAGATCATCGCGCGCAAGACGACGGTGTTGATCGGGCGCAACGGCGCCGGCAAGACCACGACCCTTCGCGCAATCATGGGCCTCATCGCGATGGACCAGGGCTCTGTCCGCCTCGATGCTGACGATCTCGGCAGCAGGCCTGCCTACACCCGCGCCCGCGCCGGGATTGGTTATGCGCCGGAGGACCGGCGCCTGATTCCGGAGCTGAGCGTGGAGGAGAACATCCGCCTCCCGGCCCTGGCGCTGAAGCTCGACCGCGCCGAGGTCGCACGCAGGCTTGACGAGATCTACCAGCTGTTGCCCGAATTGCACGTGATGCGGTCCCGGCCGGCCGGCGGCGTTTCCGGAGGGCAGGGCAAGATGGTCGCGCTGGGGCGCGCACTGACGGTGGCACGCAAGGTCCTGCTGCTCGACGAGCCGTTTCAGGGTCTGGCACCGGCCCTCGCGCTCGACTATGCGCGGACACTCGGCGAATTGCGCAAGCATCGACCCGAGCTTGCCATGCTGATCACCGAATCCTCGCCCGCGCTGCTCGACCGCATCGCCGACAGGACGCTGCAGATCGAGCGTGGCGAAATCCTGGATACATCGACCAAGGATAGGGAATTCCATGTTGCTGCAATTTGACCGCCTCGCAAAGGACCGGACCGACCGGGTCGGGATCGAGATCCATTCTCTTGTCATCGCCGGCTGGGCGGGCAGGGATGCGGCGGCGATCGAGCACCATGTCGAGGAGCTCGCTGCGCTCGGCATTGCGCGCCCCTCAACGACACCGCTCTATTACCGCGTCGCCACGCAGACCTTGACCCAGGACAGCAACCTGACCGTCCTTGGCCCGGACAGTTCCGGCGAAGTCGAGCCTGTCATTGTCGCAATGGCTGACGGGCTATGGATCGGCATCGGATCCGATCATACCGACCGCAAGGCCGAAGCGTCGGGCATTGCTCTTTCGAAGCAACTCTGCGGCAAGCCGATCGGCGCACAGCTCTGGTCCTATGCCGATGTCGAGGCTCATTGGGATGAGCTGGTCCTTCGTTCGTGGGCAACAATCGACGGGAATCGGGTGCTGTATCAGGACAGCCCGGTGTCCTCGCTCAGGACACCACGCGACCTCATTCGTCGCTACACCGGCACGGACATGCTACCAGCCGGCACGCTGATGTTCTGCGGAACGCCGGGCGCGATCGGCGGCATTCGGCCGGGGACGCGTTTTGAGATGGAGCTGAAGGACCCGGTCCTGAACCGGTCCCTGACCCATGGCTACGACATCGACGTTCTTCCGGTCGTCTCCTGAACTTTCTGCCCGGCGCGTGTCATGACAGCAACAAAGGATCCATCGCACCCTTCGGCCGTCGCACGGTTGGAGGCGGCACTTGCGCGGATCCATTCGCCGGAAGCGACGAACGTCTTCACGGCCGTCTTTGCGGATAGCGCCCGCTGGGAGGCCGAAGCTGCGGAGCGTCGCGCCGCTGCCGGAGCGTCTCGCGGTCCGCTCGATGGTTGTATTATTTCGGTGAAGGCGTTGTTCGACGTCGCCGGCACCGTCACGAGCTCGGGCTCGGCTGTCCTGCGCCGACTGCCACCGGCCGTTGAAGACGCCGAGGTCGTCAAGCGGTTGCGGGCTGCGGGTGCCATCGTCATCGGCAAGACGCAGATGACGGAATTCGCCTTCTCCGCGTTGGGTACGAACCCACACGACGGGATGCCGGGCAATCCTCGAGACCGCAGCCGTGTTCCGGGAGGCTCGTCAGCGGGCGCTGTCGTGTCCGTAATTGGCGGCATGGCCGACATCGCCATCGGCAGCGACACCGGCGGCTCCCTGCGAATCCCGGCCGCACTGTCGGGCGCGGTCGGCTTCAAGCCGACCAGCGGTTTCGTGCCGACCGCCGGCGCATTCTCACTATCTTCGAGCCTCGACACGATCGGTCCAATCGCCGCGAACGTCGAAGAGTGCTTCGTGGCTGATCAGGTGCTTTCAGGCGAAAGCACGCCGTCGCGGTTGAAGTCCGCATCCCCCGGCACGTTCCGCCTGATCATTGCCCGCGGGCGCTTGTTCGATCGATGCGAACCCGAGGTGCTCGCCGCGTTCGAGAACGCCATGGAGCGGCTGCGATCAGGCGGCTTGCAGATCAAGGATGGATCCATCGAGGCTGCGCTCGATGACGTCGCCCAGATCGACAAGATCGGCACCTTCCCGTCGATCGAGGTCGGCGCGACGCTGCGCGGTTTGGGTCTCTCGGAACTGGACGGGATCGATCCTCGGACGCGCGTCCGCATCGAGGCCGGCGCCGGCATTCTCGGCACGGACTATGTGTGCATGATGCGGCTCCGGCAGGCGGCCATCCGCTCGTTCGACCAGTATTTCAGCAACAACGAGGTGTTCGTCCTGCCGACGACGCCAGTCCGAGCGCCGTTGATTTCCTCCGTTGCGGAGGATGCGGCATTCCATGAGCTCAATGGCCTCGTCCTGCGCAATCCGCGCGTCGCTAACCTGCTCGACTGCCCATCGATTTCCCTACCGTTGCCCCTCGATGGCCTTCCCGTCGGCCTGATGCTGATCGGTCGTAGAAACGCCGACCGGCGCCTGGTGGAGATCGCAGCCAGTGTAGAAGCGCTGCTGCGCGGACATTTGCATGCTGCATAGCTTTTTCGTGCGAAAGGGCCGCCACATCTACGATCACGCGGAGAAATTGTGACGAGGCCGCCTGTGAAGCTGTAGCTTGCCGATTGCCAATGTATGTCCATGGAGACAGAAACGAGACGTTTCTGGTGCGGTGAACTGACGAACGGCAACGGAGATCTGGTAACCCGCTGATTTTGACTGGTGGGCCCGGCAGGACTCGAACCTGCAACCAGACCGTTATGAGCGGCCGGCTCTAACCATTGAGCTACAGGCCCCGCCGCAAGGCGGCCGCAGGTAGCGCGGCCGGCAACGGTGCGCGGTTCGTTTACAGGGCCTGAGGCGGGGGTGCAATGCTGGCGCTGGTGGATGGGAACGCCGGCACGGCATCATTGAAAAATTTCGAATAACCGAAATTGGCGATGATGCCTGTATAACCCTGTTTTGCCCGACGAAGCAAACCGCGTTTTCGCAGGTTTTTTCGACGTGGGTGGTAACCCATTGAAAACACTGGTCTCGTCTACTGTGCATGGGGTTGTTTTCGCAAACTTTGTCTGAGAGGGCCTTTTGGCCCCCTCAGATGCGGTGCGGGCGAGCTCGGCGGCACGGCCGCTGCCTAGTCCACCGAGACCCCGGCGAACTCGACCACCTTGCGCCACTTCGCGGTCTCGTCCGCGACCAGCTTGCCGAACTCGGCCGGCGTCATCGGCTTGGGGATGCCGCCAGTCTCGGCGAGCTTTGCCACCAGCTTCGGGTCCTTCAGCGCTTCGCCGACGGCTTTGTTGAGGATCTCGATCACCTCAGGCGGAGTGCCCTTCGGCGCGGAGATGCCGTAGAAGCCGACCGATTCGAAGCCTGGCACGGTCTCGGCGATCGCGGGCACGTCGGGCACGCTCGGCCAGCGCTGCGGCGAGGTCACGCCCAGCGCGCGGACGTTGCCGCCCTTCACCTGCTCCATCGCCGAGGGCAGATTGTCGAAGATCAGCTGCACCTTGTTGGAGATGATGTCGGGGAAGGCGATGGCCGAGCCGCGATAGGGCACGTGCACCATGTCGCACTTGGTCATGACCTTGAACAGCTCGGCCGACATGTGCACCGAGGTGCCGTTGCCGGAGGAGGCATAGGAGGTCTTGCCGGGATTGGCCTTGCAATAATCGATGAACTCCTGAACCGATTTCGGCGGAAACGCGTTGGAGACGACCAGCATGTTGGTGAGCTGCATGATGCTCGCAACCGGGGTGGTGTCGCGCAAAAAGTCGAACGGCAGCTTCTTGTAGAGCGAGGTCGAGATCGCGTTGTTGGGCGCGACGAACAGCAGCGTGTAGCCGTCCGGCGGGGCGTTGATCGCAGCGGCAGCTGCGATGTTGCCGCCGGAGCCGGTGCGGTTCTCGACGATGAATTGCTGGCCGAGCCGCTCCGACAGCCACTGCGCCATGATCCGCGCCACGATGTCGACCGGGCCGCCGGGGGAAAAGCCGATCAGCCAGTGTACGGGACGATCGGGATAGGCTGCGGCGGCGGGAGGGGTGGCGCTGAAAAGACCCAACAGGACTGCGAGCCCGAAAACACCGTGACGCAAAATTCGCAACATGACACCTCCCATTGTTCTATTGTCGTTGCGCGGCATGCTTTCATAAAAACCGGCGGCTGCCTACATCCCCGCAAGTCGGTGTTGACGCAGGCCCGTCAGGGACGACCATGAGATTCGCGATGATCCTTCTCGGTGCGGCGCTGCTCGCCAGCCCCGCCGCCGCCCAGACCGGAGGCACGGTCATTCCGACCACGACGATCAGCTTGGGAACAGCGACGCCCGGCGGCGGCTTCCCGCTCTATGGCAACGCCTTCGCGGAGGTAATGAACGCGGCCGATCCGCAAATCATCATCGCCCCGCGCAACACCAAGGGCAGCAACGAGAACATTCCGCTTCTAGAGAAGGGTGAGCTCGATCTCGCACTGGTTGCGGGCGAGCCGGCCTACGAGGCTTTCGCCGGCATCGGCCGTGCGAAGGTAGCGCTGAAGATCCTCACCGCGATCTATTCCAACCCCGGCATGTTCGTGGTGCGCGCCGACAGCCCCTACACGACCATCCGCGATCTCGTCGGTCAGCCCGTCGCATTCGGTGCCAGGGGCTCCGGCCTGCCGATCCTGGCGCGCTATGTGCTCGATGGTCTCGGCCTCAAGCAGGACGAGGACTTCAAGGCTGTCTATCTCGACCGCGCCGGCGACGGCCCCGCGATGGTCGAGGACGGCCGCGTCGCTGCGCTCTGGGGCGCCGGCATCGGCTGGCCCGGCTTTGCCGCGGTCGCCGCGAGCGCATCAGGCGCGCGCTTCATCGCGCCGAGTGCGGACGAGATCGCCCGCATCCGCGCCAAACATGCGTTCCTCAAGCCGCTGACCGTGCCGGCCGGCTCCTACCCGAAGCAGACCGAGCCGATCGCCTCGCTCGGTTCCTGGAGCTTCATCCTCACGCGCGAGGATCTGCCCGACGACGTCGCCTACCGCCTCGCCAAGACGCTGCACGGCAATGAGGCGACGTTCTGCAAGAAGCTCGCCCAGGCCTGCGAGACCACCGCCGCGAACACGGTCGCGGCCGCGCCGAGGCCGGAGCTGATCCATCCGGGCGTGATGAAGTATTTTCGCGAGATAGGGGTGGTGAAGTAGCTCTCTTACTTCCCTTCTCCGCTTGTGGGAGAAGGTGGCGCGAAGCGCCGGATGAGGGGTTGTCTCCGCGCATTCAAATGAGACTTGGGCTCGCGGTGAGAACCCCTCACCCGGCTTCGCTTCGCGAATCCACCCTCTCCCACAAGGGGAGAGGGTACACCGTCATCGCGGCCTCATATTCGCCAATCTCACTTCTTCACCAGCGGGCAGGCCGGGTCCGGCGGGCCGAACGCCTTGTCGCCGGAAATAGTCGTGAGGATCTTGTAATAGTCCCACGGATATTTGCTCTCCTCCGGCGTCTTCACCTGCACCAGCCAGAGATCGTGCACCATCAGATTGTCTTCGCGCAGCTTGCCGTTGCGGGCGAAGAAATCCTCGATCGGCTTCTCGCGCATCTTGGCCGCCACTTTCAGCGGATCGTCGCTGCCGGTCTCCTGGATGGCGTTGAGATAGTGCATCACGCTGGAATAGACGCCGGCCTGCCACATCGACGGCATCCGGTTCATCTTGGCGAAATAGCGCTTCGACCATTCGCGCGTCTTGTCGTCCATGTCCCAGTAGAACGAGGTGGTCAGCAGCAGGCCTTGCGCCGCCTGTAGGCCGATGCCGTGGATGTCGGTGATCAGCGCGAGCAGCGCCGCCATCTGCTGGCCGCCCTTGAACACGCCGAACTCGGCGCCGGTCTTGATCTCGTTCATGTTGTTGGGGGGACCGGCGGCAATGCCGATGATCTTGGCCTTGGAGGCCTGCGCCTGCAACACGAAGGAGGAGAGATCGGGTGTTGCCAGCGGCGGCCGCACCGAGCCCAGCACCTTGCCGCCATTGGCGGTGACGACGGCGGAAGCGTCGCGCTCCAGCGAATGGCCGAAGGCGTAATCGTCGGTGATGAAGAACCAGCTGTCGCCGCCGCGCTTGACCACGGCGTCCGCGGTGCCGACCGCGAGCGCGCGGGTGTCGAACACCCATTGGATGGCGTAAGGCGAGCAGAACTTGCCGTGGAAATCGGCGGTGCCGGTGGAGTGGGTGATGAACAGCCGCTTCTTCTCGTTGGCGATGGTCTGCACCGCGAGCCCGACCGCCGAGACGGGCACGTCCACGATCAGATCGACCTGCTCGACGTCGAACCAGCGCCGCGCCAGCGAAGCGCCGATGTCGGCCTTGAGTTGGTGGTCGCCGATCACGACGCTGATCGGCTTGCCGAGCACCTTGCCGCCGAAATCGTCGATTGCCATTTGCGCCGCGGTCACCGAGCCCTGGCCGGTCGGCGCCGAGGCCGGGCCGTTCATGTCGGTGAGCACGCCGATCTTGACGACGTCGTCAGAAACCTGCGCCGACGCCGCGCCGGACAGCAGGGTCGCCAGCAAGGCGGCCGCGACGGGCACTCCAAATCTGATTGGGTTCACGCTTGTCCTCCCTGATCCGGCTCATTGGCCGGTGTTACTTGTCCGGGTATGGCCCGGTCGAATTGGTTTCTTTTGCAACTATTAGGGGGCTGGCGTCAATGTCAGGCTGCGAAGCGGATCTGTCCTGCGGGGGAGGGATCGTAGCCGGTCAGCTCCTCCGCGCGCTGGCGCAGCCGCCGCTCGTTCAGGAAGCGGAGCAAGGCCTGCATGGCGGGGCGGAAATAGCTGCGCTGCCGCATCGCGAGGTCGAAATTCTCCCAGACCAGCGGCACGAAATCGAGACCGGCCGAGCGCGCCGCGGCGCGCGTCGCGATGCCGCAATCGGCCTGGCCGGCGCGAACCAGCTCGGCCAGATCCGGGCCGGTCAGCGCCGGCGTCTCGATCCGGCGCAAGTCCCGCATCGAGGCGCCGGCGCGCTTGAGCAGCACGTCGAGCAGCATCTGCGCGCCCGTGCCCTGTTGCCGCATCGCCATCCGGGCCCCGGCTGCGAGCACGTCGGTCAGGCTGTGCAGGTGCTTGGGATTGCCGTGCGGCAGCAGGAGACCCTCTTCGCGGCGCACGAACGCGATCAGCACCGCATCATGCAGGTCCGGCGTGGTCCGCAGCGCTTCGATGCTGGCATCGCTAGAGAAATTGTCGCCGGCGTCGAGCGCGTGGAAGTGCACCGCCGCAGCCATCACCTCATTGCGCTGCAAGCGCTCGAGCCCGCGCGCGCTGCCCTCGCTCATCGATCCGAGCCCGGAGCCGGACTCGCGCAGGCTCCAATCGAGCAGTTCGTCGTGGCTGCCGCCCACGACCGGCGGCGGCTCGGCGATCAACATGCCGGCCGGGCGCGCGAGGCCCGACAGGACCCAGAGGTCGAGCTCGTGCCGTGGGAACAGCCATTTCCCCGTCACCTTGCTGCAGGGGATCGCACCGGTGGTGACGAGCTCGTAAAGCTTGCGTTCGCCGAGCCGAAGGTAATCGGCGGCTTCGCTGGTGGTCAGGAATTCCATCCTGCATTCCTATGCAAATTCTTGCTTCTTTTTGACGTCCGACGCAGGTGGAATTCTGCATTTCAGATATTTGTCGCAGGGAACCATGCCCGATCATCTCGCTGCTTTGCAACACATCCGCACGCGCGATCTCTGCTTTGGTGAACGATCCTAAAGAGATCGCGCGCCCGGTGCGCCGCGATGAACTTGCCGAAATTTCCCGGCCGGCAGCGCAAAACGCGTCACGAGTGCGGCGCAATCGATCATCATCATGACGGCGTCAAACCTGAGGGAATCCGATCATGGGCCGCCTGTCCGTTGCACTTGCGCTTCTCTGCGGCCTTGCCGCAGGCGTTGCGGCTTCGGCCGCGGAGGACCGCAGCATTGTCCTCGCTTCGACGACGGCGACGCAGGAATCCGGGCTGCTCGACTATCTGCTGCCGATCTTCCGCGACAAGACCGGCATCGACGTCACCGTGATCGCGCGGCGCGCCGACGAAGTGCTCGATGGGGCGCGGCGGGGTGAGGTCGACGTCGTGCTGATGCACGCGCGGCCTCAGGAGGAGAAGTTCGTCGCCGACGGCTTTGGCGTGAAGCGATACGACGTGATGTACAGCGACTATGTGCTGATCGGGCCGAAGAGCGATCCCGCGGGCGTAAAGGGCAAGGACATCGCGACGGCGCTGAAGGCGATCGAAGCCAAAGGCGCGCCGTTCGTGACGCGTGGCGATCGGTCGGGCACTCATGCCGCGGAGCTCGCGCTTTGGATCGTTGCCGGCATCGACATCGCGAGCGCCAAGGGCGCCTGGTATCGCGAGGCCGGGCCCGGCATGGCCGCATCGCTCGGGGCCGCGCGCGCGGCCAATGCCTATGTGCTTGCGGATCGCGGCAGCTGGATCGCGTTCAGCGATCGCGGCGATCTCGACATCGTCGTCGAAGGCGACCGGCGGCTGCTCAACCAATATGGTGTGATGCTGGTGAACCCTGCGAAGTTCCCGAACGTGAAGAAGGACCTCGCGCAGACCTTCGTCGATTGGCTGACATCGCCGGAGGGGCAGACGGCGATTGCCGGCTACAAGGTGGACGGGCAGCAATTGTTCTTCCCCAATTCGGACAGGTCGGGCGGCTGAGGGTTGAGGCCGGGACCGCCGGCGGTTGCCAAACCGGACGATGCATGGTCCTCATGGCGCATGACCCAGCGCCTGCCGCCTTCGCTCACGCCGCTCGACACCGCGCTCGCCGCGCTGCTACGGGGCGTTGATCCCGTCGCGCCGATGGAGGTGCCGCTGGCGGACGCAATCGGCTGCATCGCGGCGGGTGCGCCGCTGCTTGCCGCCTATCCTTCCCGGGATGTTGCGGCCGTAGATGGTTGGGCGCTATCTGCCAACGATCTCGTCGGGGCGTCCGCTTACTCGCCCGTGCCGCTGGCAATGGCTCCTGCATGGGTCGAGGCGGGCGAGGCGATGCCGGCGGGATGCGACTGCGTGCTCGATGCCGACGCCGTGGAGACGTCGGGGCCGCTTGCCCAGGTGCTCGCAGAGGGCGCGCCGGGGCAGGGTGTCAGGCGCGCAGGCAGCGACATCACCGCGCGTAGGGCCGTGGGGGACGCCGGCCATCCCATCCGTGCGGCGGACCTGTTGCTGGCGCGTGCGGCGGGCGGGGACAAACTCGCCGTGAGGCGGCCGCGGCTGCGCATAGTCAATGTGCCGGGTGGGACGGTCGCGGCGCAGACGATTGCCGGGATCGCGCACACAGCGGGACTGGATGTGGAAACGCGTCCAGCGCGTGCGCGCGATGCAGCGTCGATTGCCGATGCGCTCGATGCGTCCTCCTGCGATGTCCTGCTGACCATCGGCGGCAGCGGCGTCGGCCGCCAGGACGCCGCCATCGCCGCCCTCGCCCGGCGCGGCGAGGTGATGGCGCACGGCCTTGCGCTGCAGCCGGGACGCACCGCTGCGGTCGGACGGCTGGGACGGGTTCCCGTCGTCGCCTTGCCCGGCTCGCCCGATTCCGCGCTTGCAGCTTGGCTTGCACTCGCGCTGCCGCTCGCGGACCGTTTGTCGGCGCGTCGGCCGCGTCGAAAAGTGTCGCTGCCGCTTGCGCGAAAGATCGCCTCCAGCGTCGGCATCACGGAGATCGCTTTGCTGGCTGAGGAACATCGTGCCTGGATGCCGCTTGCCGTGGGCGAATGGCCGCTTCAGGCCATCGCCCGTGCGGACGCATGGCTGCTCATTTCCGCCAGCGACGAGGGATTTGCGGCAGGTACGCCGATCGATGCGTATCTGATGCGGGCGTGATAAGGGTTCTGGCATGACGATGATCCCGAAATCACCGGACCGCAGCGCGCTCGAGCAGGAGCAGTTCCTCAAGATCCTGTCGCGCGAAGAGGCCTTGGCGCGCTTCGAGGCGGCCTTGTTCCCGCGCGCGCTTCGAACTGAAACGCGCAAGCTCGCAGCCGCGCTGGGCGCTGCCCTCGCCGAAGATATCACGGCAACGATCGACGTGCCGCCGTTCGACCGCTCCAATGTCGACGGCTTTGCCGTGCGCTCCGCCGACCTTGCGGCGGCCGGCGAGGGCGCGCCCGTGCGCCTCGCGCTGAATGGCGAGACCGTTCATTGCGGGACCGCGCCGACGCTGCAGGTGGCGGCCGGAACCGCAACGGCGATCGCCACCGGCGGTCCGTTGCCGCGCGGCGCCGATGCCGTGGTGATGGTCGAGCACACCCAGCCGGCCGGCCAGGATGCGATCGATGTCCGTCGCGCCGTCTCGCCGGGGCAATTCGTCTCGTATGCCGGCTCCGACATCGCGCGGGGCGAGGCGCTGCTGCGCGCCGGCACCATCATCGGCTCGCGCGAGATCGGCATGCTGGCGGCTTGCGGCATCGCCGAGGTGGGTGTCGCGCGCAGGCCGCGGGTTGCCGTGATCTCCACCGGCGATGAGCTGGTTCAGCCCGGCGAGGTGCTCGGGCCCGCCGAGATCTACGATACCAATGGCGCCATCGTCGCGGCCGCGGTCGACGAAAACGGTGGCGAGGCCGTCTTCCTCGGCGCTGTTCCGGACGACGAAGCCAGGCTCGAAGCCGCCATGCGCAACGCGCTTGCGGAAGCCGACATGCTGGTGCTCTCGGGCGGCACGTCGAAAGGCGCGGGCGACCTCTCTCATCGCATCATCAGCCGGCTCGGCGCACCCGGCATCATCGCCCATGGCGTCGCGCTCAAGCCCGGCAAGCCGTTGTGTCTTGCGGTGTGCGACGGCAAGCCTGTCGTGATCCTGCCGGGTTTTCCGACTTCGGCGATGTTCACCTTCCACGACATGATCGTGCCGGTGCTGCGCAGGATGGCCGGACTGCCGCGGCGCTCCGATGCCAAGGTGAACGCGACCGTGCCGGTACGCATCGCTTCCGAGCTCGGCCGCACCGAATTCGTCATGGTCTCGCTGGTTGAGGGCAGGGAGGGCCTCATCGCCTATCCCTCCGGCAAGGGGTCTGGTGCGATCACGTCCTTTGCTCAGGCGGACGGCTTTCTGCGCATCGACGCACTTGCCGACCAGATGCCGGCCGGCACCGAGACCGAGGTGACGCTGTTCACGCCGCATGTGCGCGTGCCGGATCTCGTCATCGTCGGCAGCCATTGCACCGGCCTCGATCTCGTCACCGCACAGCTCGCGCATGCTGGTCTCACCGTGCGCTCGATCGCGGTCGGCAGCCTCGGCGGGCTTGCAGCAGCCAAACGTGGCGAATGCGATCTCGCGCCGATCCACCTGTTCGACGATAGAAGCGAGACCTACAACACGCCCTATCTCGTCGAAGGTCTCGAGCTCGTGCCAGGCTGGCGGCGGATGCAGGGCATCGTCTTCCGCAAGGACGACAAACGTTTCGAAGGTCTTGGTGGAAAGGACGCCGTTGCGGCGGCGCTCGCTGATCCCGCCTGCATCATGGTCAACCGCAACCAGGGCGCCGGCACGCGCATCCTGATCGACCGGCTGCTCGGCGGCGCGCGGCCGGAAGGCTACTGGAACCAGCCGCGTTCGCACAACGCGGTGGCGGCGGCCGTCGCGCAGCACCGGGCCGATTGGGGCATGACCATTGCGCCGGTCGCCCACGCCGTCGGCCTCGGTTTCATTCCGCTCGCGGAAGAGCATTATGACTTCGCGGTGGTGAGTGCGCGAAAGCAACGGCCGGCAGTGCAGGCGTTTCTCGACGCACTCGGCTCGAACGAGGTACGCGCGTCGCTCGCGCGAGCGGGCTTCCGGCCCGCATAGACGAGGGACCACGACGCGTTCGAGCCATGAGAGGTCTACGGCTACGATGCCTGGTCGGTACGGCTGGCGGCCTGAGCGGCCTGCTCTCGCTTGCGCTCACGATCCTCGGCCTCGGCAAGCGCGCGCCGCGCGGCGGGTGGCAGCGGCTTTGGATCCGGCGGCACCTCGACGATGTCAGGCTTGCTCAGCTGCCTCGTGCGATCGATCGTCTCGGAGAGATCGAAGACGAAGTCGACGAATTCGAAGATAGTATTCAAGAGAGGGGCGGCCATGGCTTCGTCCGGGGAATGTCCAGACCTGTGGTCGCTCCCGTTCCAGGTCCGGTTCAAGACGTCATGAACTTGGCGGGGCGCCGCAGCGACCAAGGAACATGAGCCAGGTCATGACTGCATCGACGCCCCTCAACTTCCGCAAGATCGCTGCTCTCGTCGCGGCGGCCGGCACGCTGTTCTGGCTCTACACCTTCCATTACATCGCGAATGTTCCGCCCGGGGACGGCAGCGGCTTTCAATGGCTCGCGGTGTTTCCGCTGGGCATGGTTTTCGGGGCGTTCTTCCTGCCGGCTTGGCTGCTGGTTGCGATCGGCCGTTTGCCGCGCTTCACCACTGCCGTCGGCATTTGCGGCCTGATCGCCTTCGCGATCATCTGGGCGCAGCTCCTCAACGAGTTTCCGAAATCATAGAGTCGCTAAGACGCGTCATCCAGCGCCGCCAGCCGCTCGGCCTCGGCGATGTCCGCGACCGTGTTGGCATTGAAGAACGGATCGAGCGGCTCGTTCGGCCAGGTCACCGTTGCGAGCGGATAGCGCGCGGTCCAGCGGTCGATCTTGCGGAGGTCTTCGTCCACGAGCGCGTGGCGCAGCTCCTCGTGCAAGGCGACGCGCCACAGGCCGATCACCGGATGCGACTGCTCGCCTGATGCGGCGACCGCAAGCTGCGCATTCTCACGCGCGCGCGCCTCATGCAGCTGCGCGACGAGGTCGCGCGGCAGGAACGGGCAATCGCCGGCGGCGCTGAGCACCCATTCGATCTCCGGCCGGTTCGCCGCGGTCCAGTCGAGCGCCGCGAGGATGCCGGCGAGGGGACCCGGGAAGCCGGGCACGTCGTCGGCGACGACCTGCAAGCCGTACGCGGCAAAGCGGGCGGGATCGCCGTTGGCGTTGAGGATCAGTTCGCTGCACTGGGGCGAAAGGCGCGCGATCACGCGTTCCAGAATGGTGCGGCCGCCGATGGTGCGCATCGGCTTGTCGCCGCCGCCCATGCGCCGCGCGAGCCCGCCGGCGAGCAGCACGCCGAGAGTCGGGGGAACGCGCGCCGCGGACATGTCAGTCGTCACCGCCTTCACCCTTGCGCTTGTGCTTGGCCGATTCCTCTTCGACATAAGCGAGGTTTTGGTCGTAGACGATGCGCTCTTCGCCGGCGAGCACGATGAAGCGTTTGCCGCGGGTGCGCCCGACCAGCGTCAGGCCGACCTGCCTTGCCAGATCGACACCCCAGGCGGTGAAGCCGGAGCGCGACACCAGGATCGGAATGCCCATTCGGACGGTCTTGATCACCATCTCTGAGGTGAGGCGCCCCGTGGTGTAGAGGATCTTGTCGGACGCGTCGACGCCGTGGCGGTACATCCAGCCCGCGATCTTGTCGACGGCGTTGTGGCGGCCGACATCCTCGGTGTAGCAGAGCGGGGTCCCTTCTTTGCACAGCACACAGCCGTGGATCGCGCCGGCCTCCAGATAAAGCGAGGGCATGGTGTTGATGGTCTGCGTCATCTGGTAGAGCCAGGAGGTGCGCAGCTCTGCCTTAGGCAGCGCGACGCTCTCGACCGCCTCCAAGAGGTCGCCGAAGGCGGTACCCTGCGCGCAGCCGGAGGTCTGCGTGCGCTTCTTCAGCTTGGCTTCGAAATTGGTGTGGTGTGAGGTGCGCACGACGACCACCTGGAGGTCGTCGTCGTACTCGACCTCGGTGACCACGTCGTTATATTTCAGCATGTTCTGGTTCAGCAGATAGCCGAGCGCCAGATATTCCGGGTAGTCGCCGATCGTCATCATGGTGACGATCTCCTGCGCGTTCAAATAGAGCGTCAGCGGCCGCTCCATGGGTACCTTGATCTCGACCCTGGCGCCGGTCTGGTCGGTGCCGGTCACGCTCTGGGTCAGGCGCGGGTCGTCCGGATTGGGGACGATCAGGGGCACCGGGGCTTTGTCGATCTTCATCATGGCGGCGAGGTTAGCATGACATTCGGGTCAAGCCGATATAAGCATGGCGGGGAGAGAGCGAAATGCCACCTTGTCGTCATTGCGAGCGCAGCGAAGCAATCCAGGATCTTTCCGCAGCGGCAGTCTGGATTGCTTCGCTGCGCTCGCAATGAGGGGAGGGGATGGTGGTTCCATCGGCGAGCGCTGGTTGCTGGAAAAGAGAGCTGGAATGAAAGTCATCGGCCTTGCAGGCTGGAGCGGTGCGGGCAAGACAACGCTGTTGACGCGGCTGATCCCGCACTTCAACGCGCAGGGCCTGCGCGTCTCCGTGATCAAGCATGCGCATCACCAGTTCGACGTCGACGTGCCCGGCAAGGATTCCTGGCGCCATCGCGAGGCCGGCGCGGCGGAGGTTCTGGTGGCCTCGTCGAAACGCTGGGCGCTGATGCATGAGCTGCGCGGGGCGGCGGAGCCGCGACTGCCGGAGCTGCTCGACAAGCTCTCCGCGGTCGATCTCGTCGTGGTCGAAGGATTCAAGCGCGAGCCGCACCGCAAGATCGAGGTGCATCGTGCCGCCAACGGCAAGCCGCTGCTGTTTCCGGACGATCCCGGAATTGCCGGGATTGCGACCGACGTCGCGATTGACACGAGGCTGCCGACTGTCCATCTCGACGATATCGAAGGCGCGGCGGCATTGATGATACGGGCGGCGATGCCGGTCGAGGAAGCGGTAGCAAGAAGCGCAGCGACACGCTGACGAGGCACCATGGCGCAACTGTCGGACGATTGCTTTGCCTTCGGCGGCCCGATGATGTCGGTCGACGAAGCCGTCGGCCTCATCACGGCGCGCGTCAACGCCATCGTCGATCTCGAGACGGTGGCGCTGGTCGATGCCGACGGGCGCGTGCTCGCGCGCGATCTGGCCGCGCCTTTGCCGCTGCCGCCGTTCACCAACTCCGCCGTCGACGGTTACGCCGTGCGCAATGCCGACCTTCCGGCAAGCGCAGAGCAGGCCTTCCCGCTTGACGGCCGCATCCAGGCCGGCGGCCTTGCGCAAGCGCCGATCAAGCCCGGCCACACCGCGCGCATCTTCACCGGCGCCCCGATGCCGCCGGATGCGGAGACGGTCTTCATGCAGGAGGACGTCCGCATCGATGCTTCAGGCAGGATCGTGCTGCCGCCGGGGCTGAAGCCCGGCGCAAATGTGCGGCCTGCAGGCGAGGACATTCCCCAAGGTCAGGTCGCGCTGCGCGCCGGCCAGCGCCTGCGGCCGCAGCACGTCGCCCTTGCCGCCGCGTTCGGCCTGACGAGGCTCGACGTCGTCAGGCGCATCCGTGTCGCCGTGTTCTCGACCGGCGACGAGCTCGCCTCGCCCGGCGAGCCGCGCGCCGCCTCGCAATTGTTCGATTCCAATCGCTTCATGCTGATGGCGATGCTGCGGCGGCTCGGCTGCGAGGTCAGCGATCTCGGCATTCTGCGCGATGAGCGAGCGTCGCTGGCGCGCGGCCTGAAGCAGGTCGCAGGCGGCCATGACCTGATCCTCACCACCGGCGGCGTCTCGACCGGCGAGGAGGATCACGTCAAGGCGGCGGTGGAGAGCATCGGCTCGCTGGTGCTGTGGCGGATGGCGATCAAGCCCGGCCGTCCCGTGGCGATGGGCATCATCGACGGCACGCCGTTGATCGGACTGCCCGGAAATCCCGTCGCGAGCTTCGTGACATTCGTCCATGTGGTGCGACCGACGGCGTTGGCGCTGTCGGGCGCCTTGCCGGAGCCGCTCTTGGCGATCCCGCTGCGCGCGGCGTTCACCTACAGGAAGAAGTCCGGCCGGCGTGAATATGTGCGCGCCTCGCTGCGGCGCGCGCAGGACGGCGGGCTCGAGGCGATCAAGTTCCCGCGCGAAGGCGCCGGGCTCCTATCCTCGCTGGTCGAGACCGATGGCCTCGTCGAGCTCGGCGAGGACATTACGAATGTCGAGCCGGGGCAGGACGTGGGCTTCCTGCCCTACGCCAGCCTGATCTGATGCCTCCTAACGTTGACGCAGCCGCTCCGCCTCGCCATGGTGCGGCCATGACCAGGACGACACTCGATCTCACCGGGTTGAAATGCCCGTTGCCGGCCCTCAAGACGCGGAAGGCGCTCAAGCCGCTCAAGGCAGGGGACCAGCTCGAAGTTCACTGCACCGATCCGCTCTCTGTGATCGATATTCCCAATCTGATCCGCGAGACCGGCGACAAGGTCGAGATCACCGAGCGCAACGAGGCGCGCATCGTGTTCCTGGTCGAAAAGAGCGACGCCCCGTAGAAAGGCGAATGTTCACGGCGGCGGCCTTTGCGCTCCGCCGCGCCTCAGGCGACGTCGATAGGACTTCGCAATCGCAGCATGAGACGCCTTTATTGATCTTCCGGTCAAATCGGGCTTGGCTCGGCCTTGCTCAAGAACGCAGGGCCGTGCTGGGCTCCGTTGAGCCGTGCAGCGTAACCACTTCCGCGAGCGTGATAATTTTCTTGGCATCTGGCATGCCAGAGGATAGAAGTGGAGTCCTGATAAGGACGAGATCGAGACGAAGCGATGAGCCACGAGGACGTGCACAAGGTCCGCTCCTTCGAGCATCCCGGTGAGGGACGCCGACGCGCCAAGGCGACCCCCAAGGGGCGGCAGGTCGATCCCACGGCCGCGCACGAGATCGAGCTGTTGCTCGGCGACAGGCCGCGGCGGCGCGATCTGTTGATCGAATATCTGCACCTGATCCAGGACAAGTATCACCAGATCTCGGCGGCGCATCTGGCCGCACTCGCCGACGAGATGAAGCTCGCCTTCGCCGAGGTGTTCGAGACGGCGACCTTCTACGCGCATTTCGACGTGGTGAAGGAAGGCGAGCCCGACATTCCCCCGCTGACGATCCGCGTCTGCGATTCGCTCACCTGCGCGATGCTTGGCGGCGAGAAGCTGCTCGAAGATCTGCAGAGCGCGTCAGGTCCCGGCATCCGCGTCGTGCGCGCGCCGTGCGTCGGACGTTGTGATACTGCGCCCGCCGCGGAAGTCGGTCACAATTTCGTCGACCACGCAACAATCGCCAACGTCATGGCGGCGGCGAAGGCCGGCGACACGCACGCGCATCTGCCCAGATATACCGAGTACGATGCCTACCTCGCCGGTGGCGGCTACAAGCTGCTCAATCGTCTGCGCTCCGGCGAATTGTCGAAGGACGATCTCCTGAAAGCGCTCGACGACGCTTCGCTGCGCGGCCTTGGCGGCGCCGGCTTCCCCACCGGGCGTAAATGGCGCGCCGTGCTGGGCGAGCCCGGGCCGCGGCTGATGGCGATCAACGGCGACGAGGGCGAGCCCGGCACGTTCAAGGACCGCTATTATCTCGAAACAGATCCGCATCGCTTCATAGAGGGCATGTTGATCGGCGCCCACGTGGTGCAGGCGAGCGACGTCTACATCTATCTGCGCGACGAATATCCGGCCTCGCGCGAGATCCTCCAGCGCGAGATCGCAAAGCTTCCGTCGGGCGGCCCGACGCTGCATCTGCGGCGCGGCGCCGGCGCCTACATCTGCGGCGAGGAATCCTCGCTGCTGGAGAGCATCGAGGGCAAGCGCGGCCTGCCCCGGCACAAGCCGCCTTACCCGTTCCAGGTGGGCCTGTTCGGCCTGCCGACGCTGATCAACAATATCGAGACGCTGTGGTGGGTGCGCGACATCGTCGAGAAGGGCGCCGATTGGTGGAAGGGCCATGGCCGCCACGAGCGTCACGGCCTGCGCAGCTTCTCGGTCTCGGGCCGCGTCAAGAATCCCGGCATGAAGCTCGCGCCCGCGGGCATCACCGTGCGCGAGCTGATCGAGGAATATTGCGGCGGCATGGCCGACGGCCACCAGTTCTACGCCTATCTGCCGGGCGGTGCGTCCGGCGGCATTTTGCCTGCAGCGATGGACGACATCCCGCTCGATTTCGGCACGCTGGAGAAATACGGCTGCTTCATCGGCTCGGCTGCGATCGTGATCCTGTCGCACAAGGACAGCGTGCGGTCGGCCGCACTGAACCTGATGAAGTTCTTCGAGGACGAGAGCTGCGGCCAGTGCACGCCGTGCCGCGTCGGTACCCAGAAGGCGGCGCTGCTGATGCAAAGGCCGGTCTGGAACCGTGCCTTGCTGGAAGAATTGAGCCAGGCGATGCGCGATGCCTCGATCTGCGGGCTCGGACAGGCGGCATCGAATCCGCTGTCTTCCGTGATCAAATATTTCCCTGACGAGTTCAAGGAAGCGGCCGAATGACCAAGATTACGTTCGAACTCGACGGCAAGCAGGTCGAGGCCAAGCCCGGCGAGACCATCTGGCAGGTCGCAAAGCGCCAGGGCCGCGACATTCCGCACCTCTGCTATTCGCCGGCGCCGGACTATCGCCCCGACGGCAATTGCCGCGCCTGCATGGTCGAGATCGAGGGCGAGCGCGTGCTCGCCGCGTCCTGCAAGCGCACGCCGTCAGTCGGCATGAAGGTGAAGACCGAGAGCGCTCGCGCGACTGCTGCGCAGAAGATGGTGATGGAGCTGCTGGTCGCAGACCAGCCGGCGCGCGAGACCAGCCACGATCCGGAGTCGAAGTTCTGGCATTGGGCCGAGACCACTGGCGTCACCGAGAGCCGCTTTCCAGCCGCCGAGCGCTGGGCCACCGATGCCAGCCATCCGGCGATGCGCGTCAATCTCGATGCCTGCATCCAGTGCGGCCTGTGCGTGCGCGCCTGCCGCGAGGTCCAGGTCAACGACGTCATCGGCATGGCCTACCGCAATGCCGGCGCCAAGATCGTGTTCGACTTCGACGACCCCATGGGCGAGTCCACCTGCGTGGCCTGCGGCGAATGCGTGCAGGCCTGCCCGACCGGCGCCTTGATGCCGGCCGTGATGCTCGACGACAAGCAGACGCGCGTCACCTATGCCGACAAGAAGGTCGATTCGCTCTGCCCGTTCTGCGGCGTCGGCTGCCAGGTCACCTATGAGGTCAAGGACGAGAAGGTGATCTATGCGGAAGGCCGCGACGGCCCCGCCAATCACAATCGTCTCTGCGTGAAGGGCCGCTTCGGCTTCGACTACATCCACCATCCGCATCGCCTGACGAAGCCGCTGGTGCGGTTGCCGAACGCGAAGAAGGATGCGAACGATCAGGTCGATCCGGCCAATCCGTTCACGCATTTCCGCGAGGCGAGCTGGGAGGAAGCGCTCGACATCGCCGCCAAGGGCCTCGTCAAGATCCGCGACGAGAAGGGCGTGAAGGCGCTGGCCGGCTTCGGCTCGGCCAAGGGCTCGAACGAAGAGGCCTATCTGTTCCAGAAGCTGGTGCGCACCGGCTTCGGCTCCAACAACGTCGATCACTGCACGCGCCTCTGCCACGCTTCGTCGGTCGCGGCGCTGTTCGAAGGCCTCAGCTCGGGCGCGGTGTCGGCACCGTTCTCTGCCGCCATGGACGCCGAGGTCATCATCGTGATCGGCGCCAATCCGACTGTGAACCATCCGGTTGCGGCGACCTTCATCAAGAACGCGGTCAAGCAGAACGGCGCAAAACTGTTCGTTATGGATCCGCGCCGGCAGTCGCTGTCGCGGCATGCGACCAAGCATCTGCAGTTCAAGCCCGGCTCCGACGTCGCCATGCTGAACGCGATGATCAACACGATCATCACTGAGGGCCTGACCGACGACCAGTACATCGCCGGCTACACCGAGGGTTTCGAGGACCTCAAGGAGAAGATCAAGGAGTTCACGCCGGAGAAGATGGAGCCGATCTGCGGCGTCCCGGCGCAGACCTTGCGCGAGGTGGCGCGCACCTATGCGCGCGCGAAATCGTCGATCATCTTCTGGGGTATGGGCATCAGCCAGCACGTCCATGGCACCGACAATGCACGCTGCCTGATTGCGCTCGCGCTGATCACCGGCCAAGTCGGCCGTCCCGGCACCGGCCTGCATCCGCTGCGCGGCCAGAACAACGTGCAAGGCGCTTCCGATGCCGGCCTGATCCCGATGTTCCTGCCGGACTACCAGCCGGTGGGGCGCGATGATCTGCGCGGCAGCTTCGAAAAGCTCTGGCAGCAGGATCTCGACCCCGTCCGCGGCCTGACCGTGGTCGAGATCATGAACGCGATCCATGCCGGCGAGATCACGGGCATGTATATCGAGGGAGAGAATCCCGCGATGTCCGATCCCGATCTGCAGCACGCGCGCCATGCGCTGGCGATGCTCGATCATCTCGTGGTGCAGGATCTCTTTGTTACCGAGACTGCGTTCCACGCCGACGTGATCCTGCCGGCCTCGGCTTTCGCCGAGAAGGACGGCTCCTTCACCAACACCGACCGCCGCGTGCAGCTGGCGCGTCAGGTGATCAAGCCGCCCGGCGATGCGCGCCAGGATCTCTGGATCATCCAGGAGATCGGCAAGCGCATGGGCCTGCCGTGGAACTATGCCGGACCCGGCGACGTCTTCACCGAGATGGCAGAGCTGATGCCGTCGCTGAAGAACATCACCTGGGAACGGCTGGTGCGCGAAGGCGCGGTGACCTATCCGGTCGACGATCCGAACAAGCCCGGCAACGAGATCATCTTCACCACGGGCTTCCCGACCGCGAGCGGCCGCGGCAAGATCGTGCCGGCCAAGGTCATCCCGCCGGACGAGATTCCCGACGACGAATATCCGATGGTGCTCTCGACCGGCCGCGTGCTGGAGCACTGGCACACCGGCTCGATGACGCGCCGCGCCCAGGTGCTCGACCAGATCGAGCCCGAGGCGGTCGCGTTCATGTCGCCAAAGGACATGCGCAACAAGAAGCTGGTGCCCGGCGATTTCATTCGCCTGGAGACCCGCCGTGGCGCCGTCGAGGTCAAGGTCCGCTCCGACCGCGACGTGCCGGAGAACATGGTGTTCATGCCGTTCTGCTACGCCGAGGCGGCAGCGAACCTGCTCACCAACCCGGCACTGGACCCGTTCGGCAAGATCCCGGAGTTCAAGTTCTGCGCGGCGCGGGCCGAGCGCGCCGTGATGCAGGACGCGGCGGAGTAGGCTTCGCCGGGAACGACGGCTGGAGTGTGGCGGGAAATTTCCACCCACACCGTCATTGCGAGCCACCGGGTCCGCGCGAAGCGCGGCCCCGATGACAGGCTCCGCGAAGCAATCCAGACTGCCTCCGCGGCAAGATTCTGGATTGCTTCGTTGCTTCGCTCCTCGCAATGACGGTGGTAAATACCGTTCATGTCCATAGTCACCCCCGCGACACGCGCACTCACGGCCGCCGGTGTTGCTTTCACGGTTCACACCTACGACTATGACCCCGACGCCGAGAGCATCGGGCTCCAGGCGGCGGCCGCGCTCGGCGAGGACCCGGCGCGCGTCCTGAAGACGCTAATGGCGCTAGTCGACGGCAAGCCGGTCTGCGTGGTCGTGCCGTCCGACCAGGAAGTCTCGATGAAGAAGCTGGCGGCGGCGGCGAGCGGCAAGTCGGCGCAGATGATGAAGCCGCCCGAGGCCGAGCGCGTCACCGGCTACAAGGTCGGCGGCATCAGCCCGTTCGGGCAGCGCAAGCCTGTGCGCACCGTGATCGAGCAGAGCGCGCTTGCGCATGATCTCGTCTATCTCAATGGAGGCCAGCGCGGCCTGCAGGTCCGGCTCAAGCCCACCGATGTGCGGGATGTTCTTAAGGCGATCGTGGCGGATGTGCTGGCTTGAAGGCGATGGGACGGGATCATGAGGTGGCCGCTTCTGGCGTGGCTCGCGGTGCTGCTCGGCCTCGCGTTTCCGGCAGAGGCACATGAGGTCAATCTCGTCACCGCGCGCGTGGGGCTGAGCCCTGATCGCTCGGTGAGCGTCGAGCTCGGGTTGAAGGGCAGCGATGTCGATCGCCTGATCGGTACGAAGATCTATGATCCGAAACGGGACGCGGTCGATCCCGCCGCCGTCGAAGCGGCCAAGCCCGCGATCCTCGCCTATATGGTCACGCATCTGGCTGTTACAGGAGGTGCCAGGGCCTGCTCCGCCGGAAATGCAGCGATCCTGGCGGATGGTGACGGCATCGTCTACCGCAACAGCTTTGCTTGTGCCGACGCTGCCGGCGATATCATCTATCGCTCCACCGTGCTGACGGAGAAAGACAGGGCGGCGCGGCAGGTGGTGCTGATCGCGCAGGGCAGGTCCGAGACACAGGCCTTGCTCGACGCCGACAACACGACGGTGACCCTCTCGACGGCGCCGCCGTCGCTGTTCTCGACGATGCAGCGTTATCTCGTCACCGGCGTCGAGCATATCTTCCTCGGTTACGATCACGTCGCATTCCTGGTCGCGATTGTCTTGTGGGCACGGCGGCTCTTGCCGGTCGTCAAGATCGTGACCGCCTTCACCATCGCTCACTCGATCACCCTGTCGCTGGCGGCCCTGAACATCCTGGTCATCCCGAGCCGCATCGTGGAGCCCGCGATTGCGGCTTCGATCGTCTTCGTCGCGGTCGAGAACTTCTTTTCGCGCGATGTCGACCGGCGCTGGCGGGTGGCTTTTCTGTTCGGCTTGATCCACGGCTTCGGCTTCGCCGGTGTGCTGCGCGAGATCGGCCTGCCGCCCAATGCGATCGTTCCGGCGCTGGCCGCCTTCAATGTCGGCGTCGAGATCGGGCAGATCGCGATCGTCGCGCTGATGTTGCCGGTACTTGGCCTGCTGGACCGCGTGACTGCGGCCGGCCGAGAGAAGCCGGCACGAGCGGCAAGGCTGGTCTATGCCATCTCCGCAATGATCGGTCTGCTCGGCGGCTATTGGCTGCTGACGCGAGTGTTCGAGGCGTGATCGGGCAGACGACTTACTGCTTCTGCAACAGTTTCAGCCGGCAGCGGAGAGCTTCGCGGATGTGTGCACGCGCGAGCTGCTCCGCCTTGTCGCCGTTGCGGGTGGCGATCGCATCGAGGATCTTCCGATGCTCGCCGTGGCTGGTCGTCGAGCGTCCCGCCACCGTGAAGGTGGTCGGGCCGAGCAGGGCGATCCAGTCCTGCAATTCCCGCGAGGCGTTGTCGAGATAGCGGTTGCGCGCTGCGCGGCAGATGGCCTCGTGGAAGGCGCGGTTGAGCCTTGCCATTTCTTTTGCCATCTCGGCGGCATCCGTCGCGGATGCCTCGACAAAGGCCTGCTCAATATCGCGGAGCGCGTCGATCTCCGGCTGTGAGGCGTGCTCAGCGGCAAGGCGCGCGGCGGCGCCTTCCATGATCTCACGCATGGCGTAGAGCTCAAGCACCTCGGAGATGTCGAGATTGCGGACGATCAGCCCGCGGCCGCCGGCAGGCGCGACGAAGCCGCGCGCGGCGAGCCGGCCCAGCGCTTCCCGCACCGGCGTGCGACTGACCTTCAGCCGCTGGGCGACCTCTTCCTCGCGAAGGCGGTCGCCGGCGCGGTAGCTGCCGGCCTGGAGCGCTTCGCACAGCGAGCGGAACACGGCTTCGCCGAGCGCAACGCCGCCGCCGCGCGCGATCGTTCCACTTGAGCCTGCCGGACGCCTGGCCATTGTCCCTCGATGCGTACCCTGCCCATGCAGAGATGCCGCTTGCGTAGCTGATGTATATCTTTGTATACAAAGGTGCGCAATGGCCGATCGGCGCGATCGAGGCCCCGCTGGAAGAATGTCTCTAATTTGGCCGCATCGGGCAGACGGGATGAGCAGCAAATACGACGTGCTGGTGATCGGCGGCGGCAACGCCGCCCTGTGCGCGGCGATCAGCGCGCGGCGCGGCGGCGCCTCGGTGCTCGTGCTCGAAGGCGCGCCGAAATTCTATCGCGGCGGCAACACCCGCCACACCCGCAACATGCGCTGCGCCCATGATGCGGCGACCGAAATCCTGACCGGCCCCTACACCGAGGAGGAATTCTGGGAGGATCTGCTGCGCGTCACCGGCGGGCAGACCGACGAGGTGCTCGCCCGACATATGATCCGCGAATCCAAGGACATCCTGAACTGGATCGTGGAGCAGGGTGTGCGCTGGCAGCCCTCGCTCGGCGGCACGCTGAGCCTCGGCCGCACCAACTCCTTCTTCCTGGGCGGCGGGCGGGCGATGCTGAACGCGCTTTATCTCACCGCGGAGCGGCTCGGTGTCGACGTCGAATACGACGCCGAAGTCGTCGATCTCGTGATCGAGGACGGCATGTTCCTCGCCGCGCGCCTCCAGCGGCCGGTCAGGGGTGAGACCGAGATCCGCGCGACGTCATTGGTCGCCGCCGCCGGCGGGTTCGAGGCCAACATCGAATGGCTGAAGCAATATTGGGGCGAGGCCGCCGACAACTTCCTGATCCGCGGCACGCCCTATAACCGCGGCTCGATCCTGAAGATGCTGCTCGACAAGGGCGTGCAGGAGGTCGGCGATCCCACGCAGTGTCATGCGGTCGCGATCGATGCCCGCGCGCCGAAATTCGACGGCGGCATCATCACGCGGCACGACTCCGTGGTGTTCGGCATCGTCGTCAACAAGCACGCGCAGCGATTCTACGACGAGGGCGAGGACATCTGGCCGAAGCGCTACGCGATCTGGGGCCGGCTGGTCGCGGCGCAGCCCGACCAGATCGCCTACATCATCTTCGATTCCACCGTCGTGACCAGCTTCATGCCGACGTTGTTTCCGCCGATCGCCGGGCAGACGATCGCGGAGCTCGCCGGCAAGCTCGCGCTCGATCCGGCCGCGCTGGAACAGACCATCACCGAGTTCAACGCCGCGGTGCGGCCCGGGACCTTCGACCACACCATTCTGGATGATTGCGTGACGGAGGGCATCACGCCGCCCAAGACGCATTGGGCGCGCCGGATCGAGACGCCGCCTTTTCTCGCTTATCCGGTGCGGCCCGGCATCACCTTCACCTACCTCGGCACGCGCGTGAACAAGGAGGCGCGAATGCTGATGAAGGACGGCAAGCCGTCCGCCAACATGTTCGCGGCCGGCGAGATCATGGCCGGCAATGTGCTCGGCAAGGGCTATGCGGCCGGCATGGGCATGACGATCGGCAGCGTGTTCGGGCGGATCGCAGGACGGGAAGCGGCGAAACATGCACGGAACTAGGATTCTCGACGAAGCCGACCGTCTGATGACGGTCTGCAATTCCTGCCGCTATTGCGAGGGCCTGTGCGCGGTGTTTCCGGCCATGGAGATGCGGCGCGCCTTCTCCGACGGCGATCTCAACTATCTCGCCAATCTCTGCCATTCCTGCGGCGCCTGCTACGTCGACTGCCAGTTCTCGCCGCCGCACGAATTCAACGTCAACGTCCCGAAGACGTTGGCGGTTGCGCGCGCGGAGTCCTATGCGGCCTATGCCTGGCCGCGGCCGCTATCCGGCGCCTTCGCGCGCAACGGCCTCGTCATCAGCCTCACCGCCGCGCTCAGCATGGCGATCTTCATTCTCGGCTTTGCCGCCTTGAATGACCGCGGCGTGCTGTTCGGCGTGCACACCGGGCCCGGCGCCTTCTACAAGCTAATGCCGCACAACGCGATGGTCGCGCTGTTTGGCGCCGCATTCCTCTACGCGATCCTCGCACTCGTCATGAGCGTGCGTGCCTTCTGGCGCGACATCGGCACACCGATCGGCAACCGCGCCGACGGCGGATCGATCTTTCAGGCGATCCGCGACGCCGGTGAGCTGCGCTATCTCCATGGCGGCGGCGTCGGCTGCTACAACGAAGACGACAAGCCGACCGACCGGCGCAAGCTCTATCATCACCTGACTTTCTACGGCTTCATCCTGTGCTTCGCAGCGACGTCGGTCGCGACGCTCTATCACTATCTGCTCGGCCGCGAGGCGCCGTATCCGTGGTGGGACCTGCCCGTGGTGCTCGGCACGCTCGGCGGCATCGGCCTGATCGTCGGGCCCATCGGCCTGTTCGCGGCCAAGATGCGGCGCGATCCCGCGCTGCTCGACGAATACAGCTACGGCATGGACGTCGGTTTCATCGCCATGCTGTTCCTGACCGGCCTCACCGGAATGCTGCTGCTGGTGCTGCGCGAGACTGCCGCGATGGGACCGCTGCTCGCGCTGCATCTCGGCGCCGTGTTCGCGTTGTTCATCACCATGCCCTACGGCAAGTTCGTGCACGGCCTTTATCGCTTCACCGCGCTGGTGCGCTATGCGCAGGAGCGGCGGACGGCGGCGTGATCCGCGCGCCGCCCGTCTCGCAACCTCTTACGCCACCTCGCGCTCGGGCGGGGATCCCTGCTCGCGGGCCATCGTCGTGGCCGTGACATAGTCGGTCTTGCCGGTGCCGAGCAGCGGCACCTTGTCGACCACCATGATCGCAGCGGGCACGGTCAGCTCGGAGGCGCCGATCGCCTTGGCCTGGGCCTGCATCGCGCTGCGCTCGGCATTCTTCTCCGTCGTCAGCAGCACGATGCGCTCGCCCTTGCGCTGGTCGGGGATCGACACGGCGATCGATGCGGCCTGCGGCCACAACGCCGTCGCGATGGCTTCGACCGCCGACAGCGAGACCATTTCGCCCGCGATCTTGGCGAAGCGCTTGGCGCGGCCCTTGATGGTGATGAAGCCGGCCGGGTCGATCGAAACGATGTCGCCGGTGTCGTGCCAGCCGTCGGGGAGCACTTCGAGCACGCCGGGATTTTCGGCCCTGAGGTAGCCGAGCATCACGTTCGGGCCGCGCACCGAGAGGCGTCCGCCTTCCTCGATGCCGGGGACCGGATCGAGACGGCTTTCCATCTGCGGCGAGAGACGGCCGACGGTGCCGGGGCGGTTGGCCATCGGCGTGTTCATCGCCAGCACCGGCGCCGTCTCGGTGACGCCGTAGCCTTCGAGGATGCGAATGCCGTAGCGCTCCATGAAGACCTGCCGCGTGCGGTCCTTGACCGCCTCGGCGCCGGCGATGACGAGGCGCAGGGTGCGGAAGTCGTAAGCGTGCGCCGAGCGCGCATAGCCGGTCAGGAACGTATCCGTGCCGAACAGGATCGTAGCGCCGGTCTGGTAGATCAGCTCGGGCACGATCCGGTAGTGCAGCGGCGAGGGATACATGTAGATCGGAATGCCCGCCAGCATCGGCATCATCATTCCGCCCGTGAGTCCAAACGAGTGGAACACCGGCAACACGTTGAACACCTTGTCGTTGGCATTGGCATCGACCCGCGCCAGCGCCTGCGCCGCGTTGGCGAGGATGTTGCGGTGGGACAGCACCACGCCCTTGGGCGTACCTTCCGAGCCCGACGTGAACAGCACGACGGCGGGATCGTTGGCCTGGCGGGGCACGCGCGGCGTCGTGCCCGCGAGCAGGCCCTTGATCTTGTCGGCGAGGCTGATCGAGGCGCGGACGTCCTCGAGATAGACGACGCGTGCCTCCGCGGAGATCGCAGTCATCAGCTTGTCGAGCTTGCCTTTCTCGATGAAGGCCTTCGACGTCAGCACGGTCTTGACCTGCGCGGCCTTCATGGCGGCGAGCGCGTTGACCGGACCGGCCGAGAAATTGAGCATCGCCGGCACCCGGCCGCTGTTCTGCAGCGCCATGAAGACGACGGCGACGCCCGCGGAGTTCGGCAGCAGCACGCCGACATTCTCGCCGGTTGCGGTGCCGTTCTCGAGCTTGCGGCTCAGGACCTGCGCGCCGAGGATCAGCTTGCGATAAGTCAGCTTGGTGCCGAGCGCGTCCTCGATGATGACCTTGCCGGTGTCGCGGTCGCGATAGGCGTGTCCGAGGGCTTCGAACAGCGTGTGATCGAGCATGGCGTTCTTGACGAGGGCGTCGATCATGACGTCCTGCAGCGCGGCGCCGGCGGCGTTGCGGCGGGCCTTGCCCTTCAGCGTTTCGTCGACCGGAAGCTTGACCGGCGGTAGGATCGTCACCGTCACGCGCGGAAACCAGGACCGCTTGATCTGGCTGGAGTTGAGATAGCTGAGATAGGAGCGTTGCGCGCCTTCGATCCGGACCGGCACGACCACGGCGTCGGCCTTGTCCGCGATCATCGCGGTGCCGTCATACACCTTCATCAGCGATCCCGAGACGGTGATCCGTCCCTCCGGGAAGATCACGACTGGCTCGCCAGCGGCGACGAGCTTGATCAGGTCGCGCGCGGCCAGCGGCTTGCTCGGGTCCATCGTGTAGTGCTTCACGGCGCGCAGGAACGGCTTGGCCCACCAGGCCTTGGCGATGCCGGTGTCGACCGCAAAGCTCGCGTCGATCGGCAGCACGGCGTGCAGCAGCGGGCCGTCGATCAGGCTGACATGGTTCGGCGCGATCAGCATGCGCGTGCCGGGAGGCGGCAGGTTTTCGAGGCCGCGCACCTCGGTACGGAACAGGGCGCGGAACAGAAGCCCGCCGGCATCGCGCACGCCTTCCTTGCCCCACTTGGTCAGCACGAACCACACCGCGCCGAAGCTGGCGACGCCGAGGCCGAAGAAGATCCAACCGATATGCAGACCTGCCGCCTGCAATAGCGCGACGAACAGCGAGCCGACCACCATGAAGGCAGCCTGCAGCACGTTGCCGGCGGCGATGATGCGGGCGCGTTCGGAAGGTTGCGACCAGGCCTGGACCGCGGCAAAGGACGGCACGACGAACAGGCCGCCGCCGAAGGCGAAGGCGACGAAGTCGGCCAGCATGCGCAGGCCACCGAACGAAGTCGCGAAGCCGAGCGCGGTGATCTCGTGCCCCTTTGCGGTGACGCCGATGGCCCAGGCGAGATCGAGGCCGGCAAAGCCCATGATGATGGCGCCGATCGGCACCAGCGCGAGGTTCGGGCGAACGTGGCTGAGGCTGGCGGCAAACAGCGAGCCGATCGCGATGCCGATCGCGAAGATGGCAAGGCACAGCGTCACGACGCCCTCGGTGCCGCCGACGACGTCCTTGATCAGCGCCGGCAGCAGCGACAGCACGATGGCGCCGACCAGCCAGAACCAGGAGACGATCACGGTGCCGTCCCAGAGGCGATGGTCGGCACGAAGCGTCCTGAGCAGGCTCACCGTCGAGGTCCAGGGATTGGCGTCGACGGGCAGCTCAGGCGCGGAGGGCGTCGTCTGCGGAATGCGGGACGCGAACGCCCAGGACAACACGGCCAGCACGACCACGGCGGATGCGACCCAGCCCATATGCGCGGAGCCGGCGACGAACTGGCCGCCGGCGACGGTGCCGAGCAGGATCGCCATGAAGGTCGCGCCTTCGACCAGCGCGTTGCCGGTCGCGAGTTCGCCGAGCTCGAGCTGGTCCGGCAGCATCGCGTATTTCACCGGGCCGAACAGCGCGGCGATGGTGCCGAACAGCGCGAGCGCTGCGAACAAGAGCGGCACCGAATGCAGGAAGAAGCCGGCAGCGGCGAAGCAGGCTGCAAAGATCTCGACGAATTTGAGCCGCCTTGCGACGACGGATTTGACGTATTTGTCGGCGAGCTGGCCGCCGAGCCCGGACAGGATGAAGTAGGGGAAGATGAAGACGGCGCCTGCCACCGTCACCAGCGCATCGCCGTGGCTCGTTGCCGCGCTGTAGAGCAGGATGATGACGAGCGCATTCTTGAGCACGTTGTCATTGAGCGCCGAGAAGAATTGCGCCCAGAACAGCGGCGCAAAGCGGCGTGACGACATCAATTCCCTGATCATGACTGGTCCTGTTTTGGCAAGGCAGACTGAGGTTGTTACGTTGTCTGTGAAACGTCACGACCGGAAGCATAGGGCGAACGATTGCGCGGCAACGAAGTTGCTGGCCTGCTCTGTCCCCTCGGTTCCTCCGATCCTGTTGGTCTCCAATCGGCATCGTTAGGTTCGCAAATATCCGGTCGAGGCCGGGCGGAGCGGCCTCGCTCGCCCGGATATGGCGCCGGGCGATGAAGGAAAGACTGAACCGCATCGTCGAAATCCGCCGGATCGGCCACGCCCGTCCGGACATGGTTAAGTCCATCCTTGCAGCCGGCGCTTGCATTCGAGCCGACCCGCGTGCGCGCCTCAGGTGAGATGGGCGAGGTGGCGAAACGGCGAGAAGCGGCCGAGCAGGCTGAACCGGCGGCCCTCGTGACGGGCACGGGCACGGCTCGCCCGCCACATCCGAAGAGTCGCCCGGCGTTCGGCGAGCACACCGGCAACGTCGCAGGCGTTGGCGATGCGATTGACCGGGGCCATGGCCAGCCGCAGCAGGGCCCGGCCAAAGCCGGCGACGAGGGCGGCGGCGTCATCGACGAAGGTGGTGGCGATATCGACAGCAAGGGTTTGCATTTTCCAGGTCTCCGGGTTAGATTGAACAATGTTCACATGAGTAGCTTGAAAATGAACAATGTTCAAGAAGAATCGCCGCGCGACCAGAAAAAATTTCGGCGCCGGCTCCAGATCGTCGAAATTGCCCGCGGCATCATCTCAGCTAAGGGGCTGAGATCATTGAAGGTTCGGGATGTTGCCGAGGCGGCCGGCTGCTCGGTCGGCAGCGTCTATAACGAGTTTGGCGACTTCGACGGGGTCATTCTGACGGTGAACCGGGAAACGGTTCAGGCGCTCACGGCCCGGCTCCGTGCTGTTCCCGCCGAGGATCCGGTCCGCCAGCTTTATGGGCTCGCCGAGACTTATCTCGACTTCTTCGCCGCGCACGCCAATTTGCTGCGTTCCCTGTTCGAGCATCGGATGGAGGACGATCGCCCCTATCCGGACGACATCCTCCAGATGGTGATGGATGCGTTCGCGCTGATGCATCCGCCCCTGGTGCGGCTATTGCCGGATGCGGACGACGTGAAGATTGCGCTGCTGTCGCGCACGCTGTTTTCCGCCGTGCATGGCATCATCTCGCTCGGCCTCGAGGAGCGCATGGTGGCCGTGCCGTCGCAGATGCTGCGCCAGCAGATCGAACAATTCGTCGACACCCATCTCGCAGGACTTGGAATTCTGCCCCTGCGGTGACGATGCCATTACCCTCGTGCAGCGACCGCTTCGCGCGGGCGTGGCGCAACGACGACAACGTCCGATCGCCCGTTCTCGACCTGAACGCGGTTGCGGCCCTTTTCCTTGGCGCGGTAGCAGGCCGCATCCGCGCGTCGCATCGCATCCTCGAGCGTGATGTTGCCGTCGGCGATGCAGGCGACGCCGATGCTGGCGGTCACGGCAAAGCAACGGTCGTCCCAGGCGAAATTGAACAGCTCCAGCGACCGGCGCAGACCCTCGGCGATGTCGACGGCATCGAAGGGCGAGCATCGCGGCAGGATCAGGCCGAATTCGTCACCGCCGAGCCGGGCCACCAGATCATGCGCATGCCGGTCCTGCTGCAGCAGGCGCGAGACCTGGCAGAGCAGGCGGTCGCCGGCGAGGTGGCCGCAACTGTCGTTGACGCTCTTGAACTGGTCGAGGTCGAGCAGGATGAGGGCGAGCGCACCCGCCGCGGCATTGTCCAGCTCGGCTTGCAGGCGCGCCTCGAAGGCGCGGCGGTTGGAGAGGCCGGTCAACCAATCATGCGATGCCTGCCAGGCCAGGCGCTCCTTCTCGGCATGCAAGGCGTCTTCGAAGGTCTGCCGTTGCCGCACCAGGCGCCGCGTATGCCAGATCAGGAGCAGGATCAGCGCCGCAGCCGTGATGATGTTGATGCCCGTCAGCGTCAGCTTGATCGCCCGGGATCCTTCGCCGAGGACGGTGGAGAATTGCTTGGCGTGCACCGTGAACTGGGCATTGAGCTCCGATAGCCGCGACGACAGGAATTGCAGGCGGTCGTCGTCCTGAATGGGACCTTTCTTCAGCTCGGATCGGATGACCTCGCCGAACACGCTGAGCTCCAGCAGCATGGGATCGGTGGCGGCCCATTCCCTGATCGCGTCCTGGAGGAAGCTGACGCGATTGAAATAGCGAAACAGCCAGATCAGTCCCGGGACGTCATCGGGATGGTTGCCGCCTTGGAGAAAGCCGACGCGGGCGGCCTCGACGTCGACCGGATCGCGTTCCAGCGCCCAGCGTGCGAACTCGTCGCCGATGGGGACGGCGAGTGAAGCCTGATATTGCGCGAACTGGCTCGGTTCGCCCGAATGCAGATAGAGATTGAGGAAGTAGACCGCGTTCTTCTGCGAGCGCGACCAGAGTGCTTCGCCGGCGACATAGGCGCGGACCGACGACATCACCTCGAGACTGAATCCGGCGATCGCCGCCTGCAGCACGACGACCATCACGAAAGGCGAGACGAGCTTGATGACGTGAAGGAGGTTGCCGCCCTCCGCCGACGCCGCTGTTCTGCGAAACACACCAGTCCCCAAGTCGATCGACGCGCCCGGCAGGGGCGTTGCGCCTGCAACGCAAAGTAGACGAGATGGTTGCTTAACTGGACCTGAAAAGTGCGAGGGATTGTGACGGACGGTGAAGGTAATGTGACGTGGATGCACGCAGATCGTTTCAAATGCCGCGAAATCGGAGCTGATGCGATATCGCGAACCAATGCCTTGTCATTGCGAGCGCAGCGAAGCAATCCAGCTTGCCTCCGCGGCTTCATTCTGGATTGCTTCGTCGCAAGAGCTCTTCGCAATGACGACGTAGCGGCGGACGGGCGCTACACGCTCTCCGTGGACGTGTGTCCTACACCAGCACCGGCTTGCGCACGCGACCGGCGTCGCCGAACACGCGCAGATAACGCTCGATTTCCGAGGGCAGGCCGGTCGCCTTCTCCGGATTGTCGGAGAGCTTGACGGCCGGACGGCCGTCGACTGATGAGACCTTGCAGACCAGCGAGATCGGATCGAGGCTGATCGAGCCGTCCGGCGTGCAGCCGACGAAATCGTTGGTGAGGTTGGTGCCCCAGCCAAAGGAGAGCCGCACGCGCCCTGCGAAGTGGCGATAGGTGTCCTCGATCGAGCCGACGTCCATCGCGTCGGAGAAGACGAGCAGCTTGTCCTTGGGGTTGCGACCCTGCTTCTGCCACCAGGCGATGATTTCCTCCCCAGCCTGGATCGGCGGCGCGCTGTCGGGGCGGAAGCCGGTCCAATCGGCGACCCATTCCGGTGCATCGCGGAGGAAGGTCCTGGTACCGAAGGCGTCGGGCAGCGCGATCAGGAGGTTGCCGCCGTAAGTCTGACGCCACTGGTCGAGAATGCGGTAGGGCGCCCAGCGCAATTCCTCGTCGTCTCTGGCGAGCGCGGCGGCCACCATCGGCAGCTCGTGCGCGTTGGTGCCGATGGCTTCGAGATCGTTGTCCATCGCGAGAAGCACGTTGGAGGTGCCGATGAAGGAGGGGCCGAGGCCTTCCTTCACCGCCTCGACGCACCAGCGCTGCCAGAGGAAGCCGTGGCGGCGACGCGTGCCGAAGTCGGAGAGCCGCAGGTTCTCGAGCTGGCGCAGCCGTTCGACCTTGGTCCACAACTTGGCCTTGGCGCGGGCGTAGAGCACGTCGAGCTCGAAGCGGCCGCGGCCCTTCATGGCCGCACGCGAACGCAGCTCGTTGAGGATCGCAAGCGCCGGAATCTCCCACATCGTGGTGTGGGTCCAGGGCCCGTGAAAATGCAGCTCGTACTGGCCCTCGACCTTGCGCAGCTCGTATTCGGGAAGGCGGAATTCCGCCAGCCAGCGGATGAAATCCGCCGAGAACATATGGGTCTTGCCGTAGAAGGTGTTGCCGGCCAGCCAGATCAGCTCCTTCTTGGTGAAGCGGATGGTGCGGGCATGGTCGAGCTGGGCGCGCAGCTCGCCCTCGTCGATGATCTCGGCAAGGCGCACATGGCGCGAGCGGTTGATGACCGAGAAGGTCACATTCTGACTCGGGTAATCCTCCCGAATCATCTGTAACATCAATAGTTTGTAGAAGTCGGTATCGAGCAGGCTGCGGATGATGGGATCCAGCCGCCAGCTGTGATTGTAGGTCCGGTTCGCAATGTCAGTCACTGTCATGGGGGGATTTTAGCGCGGCTCCCCCTGCGCAACCAGTGGGTTTGGGAAGGGCAGTCTTGCGGAGCGCGGCGCCTGCTATCAGGGCATGAGAACGGCAGGTCAGAACGTGGCGGCCGTCGCCGCGACGGCCTCGAGTTGGCTCCTGACCCAGCGGTGGGCCGGGTCCTTCTGGTAGCGCTGGTGCCAGACCATGAACATCGGCAGCTCGGCCAGGGTCTTCGTGCGCGACGCCAGCGGGATCGGTGTTTGCGTAAAGCCACGCATTACGCCGGACGCGAGCAGGCTCGGCATGCTCGCCAGCATCTGTGAGCCGCGCAGGAACGACGGCACGCCGGAGAAGCTCGGCACGGAGATCGCGATGTCGCGGTGGAGCCCGTTCGCTGCCAGCCGGCGGTCGAAGTCGAGCCGCTCATTGTCGGTATAGACCACGGTGATGTGACGCGCCGCGAGATAAGCGCTGCGGCTGGCCGGCGCTGCGCGCGCTTTGGGATCGTAGTAGCAGACGTAGTGATCCCTCAGCAGCCGCTTCTGCACGATGTCGACGCCGGACGGCGGCAGCGGCGTGATCAGGAGGTCGCAGCGGTTTTCGCGCAGCATCGCGGGCGAGGGCGATTGCGAGGGGATCACGCGCAAATTCAGGCCCTTCACTTGTGCGGCGACGTGATCGAAGAACCGCGGCAGCAGCAGGTCGCGCTGGAAATCGTTGGCCGCGATCGTCAACGACAGCTGTGCGCGGGGCGGCTCAAAGCTGACGCCCCCGGCGAAGCTGCGCATCTCGTCGATCAGCGCGCGTGCCTTGCCGGCCAGTGCCTGCGCATGGGCCGTCGCAACGATGCCACGGCCGGACTTGGCGAACAGCGGATCGCCGGCGATCCGCCGCAGCTTGTTCAACCCGTGGCTGACGGCAGACTGGGTGAGGCCGAGCCGCGTCGCTGCCGCCGTCACCGAGCCTTCCTCCAGCACCGCCAGGAACAGCTCGAGGGCATGGCCGTCGAGGGCCAAATGATCGATTTCCTTCATGCAATTCATTATAATTCATCTATTTATCTTGAGAATAGGCTGGCTCATGCTCTCCCGATAAGCCGCCCGACCCCGGGCTCCCAGGGAGAGACAACGCCGATGAATGCCCAGGCGCCAGCCTTGCGGGATCCCCGCCTCAATCGTCCCGAGCCCTTGACGCCGCCGCTCGGCGACGGCGGCTTCTTCCAGCGCGACCGCGCGATCCATCCGCCGGCGCATGCGCCAGGCTACAAGTCCTCGGTGCTGCGCTCGCCGCGCCAGTCGCTGCTGTCCTTGGAGAACTCGATCTCGGAGATCACGGGGCCGGTGTTCGGCCACAACGATCTCGGCCCGCTCGACAATGATTTGATCCGCAACTACGCCAAGGACGGCGATCCCGTCGGCGAGCGCATCATCGTCCACGGCCGCGTGCTGGACGAGACCGGCCGGGGCGTTCCGAACACGCTGGTCGAGTTCTGGCAGGCCAATGCCGGCGGCCGCTACCGGCACAAGAAGGACACCTATCTGGCGCCGATCGATCCGAATTTCGGCGGTTGCGGCCGCGCGCTCACCGACGACACCGGCTACTATTACTTCCGCACCGTGAAGCCGGGCCCCTATCCCTGGCGCAATTACGTCAACAGCTGGCGCCCCGCCCATATCCACTTCTCGGTGTTCGGCTCGGGCTTTGCGCAGCGGCTGATCACGCAGATGTATTTCGAAGGCGATCCGCTGATCCCGGTCTGTCCGATCCTGACGACGATCCCGGACAAGGACGCGCTCGACCGCCTCGTGGCGCCGCTCGACCTCAACGCCTCGACGCCGTTCGACTCGCTCGCCTACCGCTTCGACATCGTGCTGCGCGGCCAGCGCTCCACCTATTTCGAAAATCGCACCGCGGGGAACTAACGCCCATGCCGCAACCGCTCAATTATCTCAATGAAACCGCCTCGCAGACCGCCGGGCCCTACGTCCATATCGGCCTGATCCCGGCCATGGCCGGCTTCGACATCTTCGAGAAGAACTTCTCCAACGTGCTGGTGAGCCCGAACACCAAAGGCGAGCGCATCACGCTGGAGGGCAAGGTGCTCGACGGCACCGGCACGCCGCTGCGCGACGTGCTGCTGGAGATCTGGCAGGCGAATGCGGCCGGCCGCTACAACCACCCCGCCGATCGCTCCGCCGGCGCGCCGGATGACGAGTTTCGCGGCTGGGGTCGCGCCGGCTCCGACTTCGAGAGCGGCCTCGTCACCTTCGAGACCATCAAGCCGGGCGCGATCACCGACAGGACGGGGCGCAAATGCGCGCCGCACGTCAACCTCTGGATCGTCGCCCGCGGAATCAACATCGGCCTCAACACGCGGCTCTATTTCTCGGACGAAGAGGCGGCAAACGCCGCCGATCCCGTGCTCAACCTGATCGAGCAGCCGGTGCGCCGCAAGACATTGATCGCAACCCGCAGCGAGCGCGCCGGCAAGATCGTGTATTCCTTCACGATCAATCTGCAGGGGCCGGAGGAGACGGTGTTCTTCGACGTGTGAGGTGTCGGGCCGCCGTCCTTCGATCATTCCACCCGGTCGTCGCGCCTGATCGTTCCGCGCGCGAGGAATTGCGGTGGCTGCCGCATTTCGCGCGATATCGGTCGATCGGGTGGATCGCGCCCCACTTTTGGTTTCAACTCCACCAGATCGATGAATATGTCCGCCTGCCGGCGCAGGTCGTCGGCGATCATGGGCGGCTGAGTGGAGAGCGTGGAGACGACGGTCACGCGGACGCCGCGGCGTTGCAAGGCTTCGACCAGCGAACGGAAATCCCCATCGCCCGAGCACAACACGATCTGATCGACGTGCTGGGCAAGCTCCATCGCGCTTACGGCGAGGTCCACATCCATGCTGCCCTTCACCTTGCGGCGGCCGGTAGCGGGGTCGACGAACTCCTTGGCGAGTTTGGTGACGACGGTGAAGCCGTTGTAGTCGAGCCAATCGATCAAGGGGCGGATCGACGAATATTCCTGATCCTCGATGATGGTCGTGTAGTAGAAGGCCCGTAACAGCGTAGCTCGGCTTTGAAATTCACTGAGCAGGCGTCTGTAGTCGATCTCGAAGCCGAGCGCCTTGGCGGTGGCATGGAAATTGGAGCCGTCGATAAAGAGCGCGCTCTTCCCAAGCGAAGACATTATGCACAACTCCCCGGGTTCGGCACGAAAGCCGACCGTCCAGCCGAAATGGCGCGGCGTATCGGCGGGAATAACTGAAGGCGCCGATGGCTTTGCTGAAAAGGCGGCGCAGACGACCGGACAGGGTTGGCCGCCTTGCGCCGAGGTTAGGGAGGTTCCATGCCACCAGCGCCAGGGCGCCGAATGCCGTTACGCTAGGGCGAGGGCGTGCCCCGCTCAATTGTACGGAGGTAAAGCGCCTCTATCCAAAGGATGGGGCGCTATATACGAAGGTAAGTGGCAACGAGAGACATCGCGGATCCGGGGCGCGTCGATCAGACGTGCCCTGATCCTTTGTCCGGTGGTTCAGCCTTCGCCGCCATGGAGCCGGGCGCGAAAGGCGCGCGGTGAGACCCCCGTGGCGGCGGCGTAGACCCGGCTGAAATAGGCGGGGTCCTCGAAGCCGAGGGCGTAGGCGATGGTCGAGACCGGCAGGTTGGTGTAGACGAGGTTGCGCCGCGCCTCCCGGATCAGTCGGTTGAGGATCAGATGCGAGGCGGTGTCGCCGGTCGCCGCCCGCGTGATCCGGTTGAGATGCGTCGGTGTCACCGACAGCGCCTCGGCATAGTCGGCGACGCTCCAGCGCTCCAGATGATGCTGCTCCAGCAGCGCCTCGAAGCGGCGGAACAACCCGCTTTCCGCGGTGCCGTTGCCGCCGCTCTCGCCCGTGAGCGCGCGGGCCACGAGCCCGATCATGGCCGACGACAAGGCGCGGAGCACATGCGCGCGGCCGAAGTCGCGCGCGGCGTGCTCGGCGAAGATCTGCTTCATCGTGGCGCGGATCTGCGGCGTGCCGCGCACCACGGCCGACCGCGACAGCGCACCGCGCAGGCCCTCGGCGGCGAGCAGCGCTTCATCGAGGATCTCCGCGGCGATGGTCAAAACCCACCCTTGCGTATCGGGCACGAAGCGGAAGCCGTGGACGTGGCCGACCGGCACGTTGACGATCTGCATTGGCCTCAGCGGCACCACGCGCCCGTCGAGCGTCGCCTCGCCGCCGCCGCGCTCGATCAGCAGCACCTGGTGCAGCCGGGCATGGCGGTGCACGGCCAGCGTCCAGTCGTGCAGCACCGAACGCGAGGCGATCGTCTCGCAATGCACGACATCGGGCAGATCGCCGGACTCGCCGAACAGATTGTAGACCCGGATGGCCGGGGCGGGGGCCGCGCTTCTCATGTTCGAATAGTACAAGACAAAGGCGAAACCCTCCATCGGCTTGCGCCTTAACGTATGCAAAAAAATGCCGACGGGAGGACGCAAAAATGAAAGTTCAGGTCTGTATCATCGGCGGCGGGCCGTCCGGGCTGTTGCTGTCCCAGCTCCTGCACCTCAAGGGCATCGACACCATCGTGCTGGAGAAATACAGCCGCGACCACGTGCTGGCCCGGATCCGCGCCGGCGTGCTCGAGCACGGCTTTGCGAAGCTGATGCGCGAGGCGCAATGCGGCGAGCGGATGGACCGCGAGGGCGAGATCCACAACGGGTTCGAGATCGCCCATGACGGCGTGCTCTCCCACATCGACCTGCACAAGCATTCCGGCGGCAATTCGGTCCTGGTCTACGGCCAGACCGAGCTGACGCGCGACCTCTACGAGGCACGCGACCGGGCCGGCGGCAAGGTCGTGCACAATGCCGAGGACGTCACGCCGCACGATCTGACGTCGGATCGGCCCTATGTGACGTATCGCTCGAACGGGCAGACGCTCCGCGTCGATTGCGACTACATCGTCGGCGCCGACGGCTTCCATGGCGTCAGCCGCAAGTCGATCCCGAAGGACGTGCTGCGCGAATATGAGAAGGTCTATCCGTTCGGCTGGCTCGGTGTGCTGTCGCGCACGAAACCGGTATCGCCCGAGCTGATCTACGTGAAGCACGAGCGCGGCTTTGCGCTGTGCTCGCTGCGCTCGCAGGTGCTGAGCCGCTACTACATCCAGGTGCCTTTGACCGACAAGGTGGAGGATTGGAGCGACGACGCGTTCTGGGCCGAGCTGAAGCGCCGCCTGCCGGACGAGGTCGCCGGCCGCCTGATCACCGGCCCGTCGATCGAGAAGAGCATCGCGCCCTTGCGCAGCTTCGTCGCCGAGCCGATGAGCTATGGTCGCCTGTTCCTCGCCGGCGATGCCGCGCACATCGTGCCGCCGACCGGCGCGCGCGGATTGAACAGCGCGGCGTCCGACATCTACTATCTCTATCACGCGCTGCTCGCGCATTATCAGAGCGGCGACGATGCCGGTCTCAAGGGCTATTCCGCCAAGGCGCTTGCGCGAATCTGGAAGGCACAACGCTTCTCCTGGTGGATGACGATGATGCTGCACCGCTTCCCCGACCGGATCGAATATGAGGATCGTCTGCAGCAGACGGAGCTCGACTACCTGCTCTCGTCCGAGACGGCGCAGCGTCTGCTTGCGGAGAATTATACGGGGCTGCCGTTTTAGGCGATCTAACCCTCCCCTGGAGGGCCCTCCAGGGGAGGGTAAGAAGCCACTACTTTCCTTCCAGCGTATTGACCGGTGTCCAGTCCGGCGGCGGCGGAGTCTGCGTCAGTACGTTCGCACGTTTGGCGAACCGGGCTGACGCAGGATCGATCTTCGCGACGCCCCCGAACGCGTCGGCCGCCTTGGCAAACTCCCGTGCCCGCCAGCACGCCAGCCCTTCCGCATAGGCTGCGGCGACCTTCGCCTGCTCGGCGCTTTCCGCGCCGGTTTCCGCCAGCGGCTCGAACACCCTGATCGCCTCGCCGCGTCCCTGCACCCTGATCGCATCGAGCTCGCGCCAGGCGAAGCTATCGCCGGTCTGCGCCATCGTGGTTTCCGAGGCCATGATCGCGGTGCCGTAATATTTGTTGGCGCCTTCGAGCCGCGAGGCGACGTTCACGGTGTCGCTCATCACGGTGTAGTTGAAGCGGCGGCGCGAGCCGATATTGCCGACCACGGCTTCGCCGCTGTTGAGCCCGATACGGTGCGACAGGCCGTGACCGGCGAAGGCGGGATGGCCTTCATTGAGCTCGGCCAGCGTCTCGTGGCACTTCAGCGCAGCACGCACCGCATTGCGCGCGTGGGCGGGATCGTCGGCCGGGGCGCCGAACATGGCGACGATGGAATCGCCGATATATTTGTCGACGTAACCGCCATGGCCTTCGATGATGTCGGTCATGGCGGACAGATATTCGTTCATCAGCGTCACCAGCTCGACCGGCGTCATCGTCTCGGCGATCGACGAGAATCCGCTGAGGTCGGAGAAGAACATGGTGACGTTGCGCATCTCGCCGCCGAGCGCCGGCATCTTGCCGGAGGCGACCATGGTCTCGATCACCTCGGGCGCGAGGTAAAAGGCAAAGCTCTTGCGCAGGAAGCGCTCGTCGCGGTCGGCCAGCACGAAGCGATAGCCGATCATGATCGCGAGCGCGGCAAGGCTGGCGAGCGCCGGCTCGGTCAGCGGCAGCGCCAAGGCATGGACGAATGCCCAGACGGCAACGACCACCCAGACGGCGGTGAGGCCGAGCCAGGCGATCAGCGCGCCACTTGGCGCAAACACGCCGGCCGCGCAGGCGATGACGGCCGCGAACGCGATCGTGAGAAGGGTGCGCGAGGGAAAGCCGAGCTCGGTCACGGCATCGCGCTCGATCAGGTTTCGGACCGCAGCGGCGTGCACGAACACACCGGCGACATCGCTGCGGGCCTTTTGCGCGGTGCCGGCAGCCGCGGGCAGGGCACATCGCGCCGACGGCGTTCCGTCATAGCCGCCGGACAGGCGCATCGAGGTGAGCTTGCGGTCCTCGAAGTTGAGGACGGTCCCGAGCAGCACGACCTTGCCCTCGAAGGCGCGCCGGAAGAAATCGCGGTCGTCTTTTTCGACGCAGGCGCGCAGATCGGCAAAGGAGAAGGTCGGAACGTCGCGGCTGAGGTCGCGGAAGTTGAGCGTCAGCGTGTTCGGTACAGTGCTCGGGATTGCGTAGCCGGACAGCCCAGCCGCGCCGGATGGCGCCATCTCGACCTTCGCGCCGAGCGCGCGGGCGGCGAGCTCGGCCGCCATTGTGGGCACCGGCTTGCCCTCGATCGAGAAGCTGAGCGGCATCCGCCGGATGACATCGTCGGCGTCGGTGTGGACATTGAGCGCGCGGACGTTGTTTCGCACCGCCAGCCGCTGCGCACGGTAGGGCATTTCCGGATGGTCGTTGCTCAGGATCTCGCCGAGCACGAGCTTGCCGTTGTCGGAGATCTGCCGCAGCGCGATCAGATAGTCCCGGTCAAATCCGCGCATCCGGGCGCCGAGCGGCGCGTCGCCAAAGGGAATCTCGGATTGCTCGATCGAGTTCTTGAAGATGACGTCGAAGCCGATCACCTTGGCGCCGCCGTCGCTGATACTGCCGAGCACCCGGCCGATCTCGCGCGTCCAGGTCTGCGTCGGCGATCCCTTGAAGGGCGGGGTCTCGTAGGTTTCGCCGTCGATCGCCACGACGACGACCGGCGACGTCGCGGGATCGCGGCGCTCGCCGACAACTTTCCCACGCAGCGCGGTGAGGATGTCGAGCGAGAGGCCTTGCAGTGTCTGCAGCGGCGGGGACGTGAAGATCGCGCCCGCAAGGAGCGCGATCAGGATTGCCGCAACGATGTCCCGTCCCCCGATCCGCCGCATCGCCCCGTCGCCAACTCCGCTTATTCGAGTCCGTCTATTCGAGCCGCAGCAGGCGGCCGATGATCGGGGTCGGCGAGGAGGTGGCGCTGGCGTCGATCTGGAAGGTGTAGCGTTTGGCACCGAGAATGGCGAGGTAGCTGCCGCCCGGGGTCAATGTCTTTCCGGCCTTGGCAAAATCATAGAACTTGCCGCCGACCATAGCATCGCGCTTGAGCGGGACGCTGATCGTGGGCTCCTTGCCGTCGGTGCGTTCGATCACCAGCGTGCTGCCGACTTTGGCCTGCACCAGTGGCGAGACGCCGTAGAGCGTCGGCAGCTTGGCGGGCCCGCCCTTGGCGTCCGAGCGCATGGTGCGGAAGGTCGTTGCGGCGCTCTGGTTCGCCTCGCGCTCGGACAGTTTTGCCGCATTGGTATCGCAGGGCACCTTTTCCCGCTTGACCTCGCCCAGCTGAACGGTGCTCTGCTCGGCGCCGACCAGGACGACACCTTCGCTGATGGTCTCGCGCTGGCAGGATTTCAGGTAGCTGAGCGTGATGCTCGCCTTTGGCCCGAGCTTGATGATCTTGCCTGGCGCCACGTAGTCCATGAACGCGATGCCGTCGACCTTGCCCTGGACGTCCTCGACGATCGCAGCGGGAGTCTCCGCCCAAGCGGGGGCCGCAAGGCAGAATGCGCCGACACAGGCGCCGATCAGGCTTTTCATGGGAATTCTCATCCAATTCGACGATGCTCTGGTGCCCGTCCTGGTTCGATGCCTAGCAGCAGGGCGCCGGGGCAAGTGTGACCAGAATCACTCTCAGGTCTTGGTGCCACTTTAGCAGGAACAGGTTCAAACCGGCGACCGGAGAAAAATGGTGCCGCGGCAAGATGTTGGCGGATCGATCGGGTCAGGCGGTCGGGACGCGGGATGGCGCGCGTCTGACGAGCTCGCTGCTGCACGCTCTATATCGGGAGCGGGAGGGGCCGCGGCGACCGGCAAGGGACTTGTCCGCTGACCGCCGGCGATCTCGACCACCTCGTCCCAGCGCAACAGGAAAGCCTCGACGCAGCCAGGATCGAACTGTCGCCCGGCGTTCTCGACCAGGTAGCCGCGCGCGGCCTCGAGCGGCATTGGCTCCTTGTACGGCCGTCGCGTCGCGTCGAAGTCGTGGAAACGGCTGACGACGGCATCGAATTGTTTTGACGTCGCCGCCGCCGCGTGCGGCCGCAGAAATTTAACGGATTGATTTTGCAGGGCGTTAACCGTGGCGGAATGCTCGTCGTGTCGGTCATTGTCGCGCCTCAAGCTTCGTTGCAAATACACGTGGAAATTACGGGTGGATGTTTCCATGCTGAAAGAGGGCAAATACGCGGCGTGGTTCAGAACAGCGCACGCGCAAGGCACCGGCATCGTGCATCTGGCCCAGGGACGGATCTCGGGCAGCGACAGCTTCTTCAACTATGGCGGCTCCTATCAGTTCGACAACGACCGGCATTTCACGGCCGTCCTGACCACGCGGCGACATGCCGACGGGCCGCCGACCGTGTTCGGGCTCGACGAGGTGGAGGTCGAGCTCTCCGGCGTTTATAGCGGGGCGATGGCGACCTGTTCGGGAACGGCCCGCCAAGCGCCCGACGTGAGATTCGAAGCGACTCTGATCTTCAGCCAGGAAGAGGCGCCGGCTCCCGACCCCCGGGGCGCGGTCGTGAAGCTCAAGGCCGACAAGCTGCCCAAGCGGCTCGACAGCCGTTCACGGCCGCGGCATCCGTTCACGACGGGCGCGCCCAAGTGACAGTGGATCGGCAACAAGCTGCGCCGGTCCACCCGGCTCACGTCTGCGCCGCGCTTAGCATTGCGTTGACGTTGTTGGCTCGAATTCGCGCTGCAGAAACTCCGCCTTCAGAAGCGAGAGCTATCTAGTCTGCGATAGATCAAGCGTGGTGGAAGAACATGCCTCAAATCTGGATGACATATGACGAGCTCGGCGCGCTTTGCGGCTGCGATGCTGTGGAGGCGAGGGACCGCGCGATCCATTTGTCGCTCGATCGTCGCAGGAGTCGCGACGGTGCCACGCGCGTCAAGCTCGATCTGGCGCTGACGGCCAAGTTCTTTGCATCCGTCCGCGAGGCGGATTTCGATCTCGACTGCGCCATTGAAGCGCTGCACGACACCCACCGGAAGATGGCCGAGCTCCTGGTTCCCTCCGAGCGTCACACGAGGCGCGGGGCGGCCTGAGCCGGCGCGTGATGCGCTTGCGATGGCTAATTCCCGCGAGCGTTGTCCCGAATCAGCATAAGCTCTGCGGTGGAGTGTCCGGCAGTCCTCGGTGTTTTCATCGCGGGACCAACGAAATCCGCAGGAGGAAGTGCATGAGCAAAGCCGTGTGTCGACGGTCCGTGGCACTGTTGGGGGCATTGGCGCTGGTCGGAGGCGTCAGCGCGACGAGCGGAACGGCAGGTGCGGAGGTCGTGAAGCTGCGAGCGGAGCTCAAGGGAAGCAATGAAGTGCCGCCGAATAGCTCGACCGGGTCGGGCAAGGCGGAGGCGAGCTACAACACCGAAACGAAGGTCCTGACCTACCTCGTCACCTTTACCGGGTTGACGGGACCGGCGATAGGCGCGCATTTTCACGGCCCCGGCGAGGCCGGGAAGAATGCCGGCATCGCATTGCCGTTCAAGACGGCGCAAAGCCCGATCGAAGGCAGTGCCACCCTCACCGAGGCGCAGGCGGCGGATCTGTTGGGCGGAAAATGGTACGCGAACATTCACACGGCCGCCAACCCAGGCGGTGAGTTGCGCGGTCAGATGATGAAGTAAGGACCGCGTCGCCCGGTCATTCCGCCGAGGCCGTGCTCGCCGTTTCAGGCAGGTGGTCTGGGCAGGAACGCCAGGATCATCTGGGCGAGCATGACGCCCACGGTGCCGCCCGCCGCCTTCTGCAGCACGTCGAGAAAGCCTGGATCGCGATCGGGTATCAACGCTTGCATCAGCTCTAGCCCCATGGCGACTGCGATGACGAGCGAGCAAGCCAGGCTAAACCGTCCCGGCAGCAGGAACGACAGCAGGAAGCCGAGCAGGCCATAGGCGCTGAAGCGCTCGATCACGACGATCCAATAGGCCTCGTGGTGACCCATGAGCGCAGGCCGGCCCGACAGCTTCGCCAGCGTGGCATAGGCGATCAGCGCCAGACAGATGCTTGCGGCTGCTATGAGGTGGTTCCTGCGCATGGCGCCAACATACAAGGTTGGTCGCCGCTCCGGTTCGAAAGCCGAAAACATCGTTAGAAAGTATCGTTAAAGCCTCTGGGGGCCGACCAGTCAGGCCACCAAAGCCTTAGCACCGGATGTCGCCGCATCCGGCTGCGCAGCCCGACGCGATCTGATGAGCTCATTGAATTTTGCGGCGGGCAGGGGCGGCGCAACCAGATAGCCTTGGCCTTCCTCGACGCCGGAGGCGAGCAATGCGCGGAGCTGCTCCTCGGTCTCGATGCCTTCGGCGACCACGCTCATATTGAGGTCCTTGGCGAGCGCTACCAGCATTTCCACGATCGTGGTCGTCGATGCGTCCACCGTGATCGTGTCCACGAAGAACTTGTCGATCTTGATCGTATCGGCGCCGAGGCCCTTCAGCCGCGACAAACCGCTATGGCCGACGCCGACGTCGTCGATGGCGACGCGGAAGCCGCGGTCCCGCAGCTCGGCCACGACCGAAGCGGCGCGGGCGAAATCATCCAATTCGTCGCGCTCGGTGATCTCGACCACGATCTGGCGCGCGGAGACGCGTGCCGTCAGAACCGTGCGCCGCAGTGTTTCGACGAAGCCGGCGCTCAGGAGGTGCTTGGGCACGACGTTCAGCGACAGCTTGAAATTCTTGTCGGCCCTGAGCAATGGCCTGAGCTCGGTGAGCGCCGATCCCAGGATCTGCCAGGTCATCGCCTGGATGCGTCCGCTGGATTCGGCGAGCGGAATGAAATTCATCGGCGGGACCACCGAGCCGTCGCGGCGCAGCCAGCGCGCCAGAATCTCGCAGCCCTTGATCCGACCTGTCCGGAGGTCGAAGATCGGTTGGTAATATGGCATGAATTCGCCGGCTGTCAGCGCCCGGTCGAGATCGGCCACTGGCCCCTCCATGCGGCGGTTGCGTGCCAGCAGGATGCCGAAGATCGCGCCAAGTCCGAGCGCCACTGCAAGCGTTGGCCAATAGGCCTCGTTGTTCCAGCTCGACAGCACCGCGTCCTCGAGCCGGATCGTGGCATGAAGCGGGAGCCGAGCGGACGCTCGCTCGAAGCCGATCGGCGCCGGCAGAGACTTGCCGGCCTCGGTCTGGAATTCGCCGAGCTTCTCGCCATTGCTCAAGGCGAGGATCACCTGGCTGTGCGCGCGCAGCTCGGCCGGCATGATGTCGAACAGGCTGGCATTGACACCGACAATGGCGACCAGGGCGGAGTTGCCATTGACGTCCCTGAGCACGCCCAGGGCGTCGCCGCCGAACTGCTCCACGCGGAACAGGGAAAGCGTCTTGTCGCGCGAAGGCAGCATGTCGCGGCGATCCACCCATCCCTTGTCGAATTCGAGCGTCTCGGAATAGGCCGAGCAGATCACCGAGCCGTCCGGCTTGACGAGGCGGACGTCCTTGATCGCCGAGCGCTGGTAGACGTGCAGGCGGATGGCTTGCAGCGCCGCCGGCTCGCAGCTGGCGAAATTGCGCCGCGCGAGCTCGTCCAGGCTGCCCGCAGCGAAATCGACCGCAAGCTCCGATCGGCGCAGAACCACCTCGGTGAGCTCATTGAGCTGATGCGCCTGGTGCTGGCGAATAACGGCGCCAGCGGCGAAATGACCCGCCAAGGCGAACGCCATCGTGCTCGCAAGCACGAGTGCCACAAACGGGAGGTCTGGTCGCAGCACTCTCATCCGGCTCAGGCGAAAACAGGGCGGGGCGGAAATTCAAGCAAGGCGTGGAGATTGATCCTAGCCAGCGGGGGCTAAGATAGGGTTTAACGGAAAGACCGGCCCGAAGGGCCCCACCTGAGCAGTGCCCGGCCAATGGTCTGGCGGCTCGGGGTCAGAAACAAGCATGGAAAGTTGAGCAGTATGATCAGGACGTTAAGTCTCGTGATGGCGTTGACAATCGGGAGCTCTCTGGCCTCGGCGCAGGGGACCAAAGACACGCCATCGGGCACGCAGCCCACCTCCGCGACGCGCAGTGGCACGGGCACGAATTCCGGATCCGACACGATGGGCGGCGCCTTCAAGGGAACGGGGACGCCCAGCTACGGAACCAGCCCAGGGATGGGGTCCCAGAAGAGGACGCAGAATTAAGTGTGGCGGCTGGCGGGGCACCGCCGGCAACTCGCTCAATCCACCTCACCGTCCAAGACGATGGCGGACCGGAACGACCCCGGGATAAGGGCGGCTGGCCCTATCGATGCGGGGCCCGTTGGACTGCAGCGGCCGTACATGAAGCCGAGGCGAGCGCCGGCACTTCCAAGATCAGCTCTTCTTTGCCGGCTTCGACTTCAAGGAAAGACCAAGCCGCAACGCCATGCGCTTGATTGCATCGGGCGAGCGCCCGAGAGCTTTCGCTGCCTGCTCCAGCGAGGTTGAAGACTTGGCCAGCTCGATGAGCCGGCGATCTTCCTTGAACGACCAGGGCCTGCGCGCCATAACCGAAATGATCCTCTCGTCGACACAACGACAAAGCCGCCAAGCGGACCCATGTTCGCTCGACGGCTTTGCTTGGGTGGGGCCGGGCTTGGGGGAGCCCGGTGCGAGATGGATAAGCAATCGCCGAAAGTTCGCAACAAACAACGCGGGTTAAGCTAACCTCTCAACCTTACCGCGATGAAGTTGGTGCATGACGCTCCGTAGAAGCACGGATGCTTCGTCAGAATTGTTGTCTGCGACGGCCGCCAGAACGTTCGAAAAACATATCGGCCTCTCGTGCATATCGCAGCTGTGCCCGAAGGCAGCGCATCCGGCCGCTTCGTTCGAGGCTGCTGCCGCAGTGAACTCGGGTTAACATCGCGGGCTGGATATCGCCCCTCGAACGATGAGAGATTTCGGCATCCCTCTGGGCTCGTGGTTCTCGCGACGGCCAAAATTCAAGCATCACGTTGCACAAACTTCATCTTCCTCTGACAAAACTTTCAGCGCCGATGATCTTGAAGTCGTCAGAACATCGCGATGAAATGTACCGGGAGGAGCGTTCCGATCATTGGGAACATTCCAAATGTTTGCAATTCTGGTTCTGATTTCGATTTTTGCAGCTGGCTTTTGCTGCGGCTACGGCGTGCGGGCATGGCGCTCGCGCAGGCGATCGGCACGATATCGTCTCTATGCGCCCTACACGCCGGCGGCGATGGGCGCCAAGCAGAGTGAGCATCCATCGTAGTGGCACAGCGATGGCCGCGATGAGAGTGCACGCTGATCCTGCCGTGCGGCCGGGTCGGATAACCATGCGCAGTTAGGTTAACGCGGTGCGGCGCTTGAGAGCTTCGGAAAGGCAACCTAGAACGTAACAATTCATGGCGAGAGTTTAGCCGCCTGTATTCGTCGCGGCTCGCATAGGTGGGCGTGAATGGCGTATTTGATTGCGTTGCTGGGCGCGACTTGCGTCCTCGTTTTGATCGCGTTTGTTCGTGGCTTTGAGCGGCGGCTGAAGGATCGTCCGGGGCCTTGGATCATGAACGAGGGCCCTGCGCATGACTGATCAAAGGCACAACGCGCCGCGCAGATATTTCGTCGACGCCCAGGGGCATCGCGTGCTGATTGGCCTGTCTCCGGAAGAGACGGCGGAGTTCGAAGCGCTGGATCTCGCATCGAACGAGACAGGGCAATTTACATCCGAGGTCCGCGCGCGAAAAGGAGCCGCTGCCGACGGCGAGATCCGCTGGCACGAGCTCTATTCCAAGCACGCGGGAGCTTGGCGGGCATGGATTGCACAAAGCCAATCCGCACGGGCGCCGGATTCAGGATTTGTTAACTACGTCTGACCGATGGTACCCGCCTGGATCTCGTATGGGGGATGGCCCGGATGTTTCAGCTGTTCCTGAGAGCGCGCGCACACAATCTTCTCGGCTCCCGCCGCGAGGACAAAACCTTCAAGGCCCGCTCGGCCGAGCGTGATGCGGAGACTGACCGCGGGCGGATCGGTGCCGTTTTGGCCGCGATCGAAACCGCCTTGCAGGAGGCGGAGAGGGAGCAGGCCGGGCTCAACCGGCGTGTCGACGATGCGCTTGCCCGTGCCTCCGTCACCTTCGGAAACGGCACCGACGAATATCTCGAGCGGGAGCCGCTCGACAATCATCATCAGGATCTCTTCGCGGCCGACATCTCGAACGGCCAGCGCCGGCTCAAGGAATTGGCGAGCAGCATCGCCCACTTGAAGTTCGTCAAGACGGCAATGCTCACGCGCTTTCCTGATTTCAAGCCGCCGCAGCTGAACAGCTAGGAGCGCGTCTGCGGCCATCCTTCGAGACGCCCGCTGTCAGCGGGCTCCTCAGGATGAGGACCGAGTGCGCGGCAGCAGCAGGTTCAACGGGCACTGTTGTCGATGAGCCTCATCCTGAGGGGGCGCGTAAGCGCCGTCTCGAAGGACGAGGCGTGCGCGCAGACCGCGTGACGATCCAGCACCGCTTTGCCGTTTGGCGCTTCGATCCTTTTTGATATGCTTCCGGTAAGAGGTCCCGGATTTGAAGGAGCGTAAGAGGTGCCAGTCAAAAATTTGCGGACGTTGGTTGGATTGGCAGGTGCTTTGACATTGGCCGTGCCGGCGACGGCGTCGGCCATCACCGTCGAAGTAGCGCGCGCATGCGACGCCGCGGTCGCCAAGGCCTTTCCGCCCAGGCAGATCGGCAACCCCGCAGCGGGGAGTGCCAAGGGAACGGGCAAGGACCAGCGCGCGTACTTCCAGAAATGCGTCGCCAACAACGGCAAGGTCGACGACATGCCGGCGGATGCGCCAAAGGACAGCAAGCCGGCCAAATAGGAAGCAAAGGCTGCGTTATCGCCGCGGCGGCGGGCAAGGCGAGTAGAACGCGCCGTTCGCCGCATTGATGCGCTCGACGCATTGGTTGGGATCGGTGATCGTCCCAGCGATGGTGAAGTCATAGCCCATGCCCTTGACCACCACGACGTAGCGGCCGGGCGCGAGCGTGAAGCCGTCTTGCTCCGGTTGAAGCAACAGCATTCTCGACTGGTCGTCAATCGGACCTACCTTGTAGGGGTAGGACATGCTGCGGATGACCCAGGAATCGCCGGCGCTGACCATGGTGGCTTTCCCGCTGGCATCGACGCCCATCGCTCGCGAGACTTTTGCGATCACCCGAACTTCGGTCCCGCTGGCGTCGATACCCCCGTCGGGCCTGAACACGATGAATTTGACGTCGCCGTCCATCAACGTGGTCGCGCTCGGCGTGTTGATGGCGGCCGAGATCGCGACCCGCCGGTCCGGAATTTTTCCGGGCACCGGCTTCAGCTCGTGGAGCTGGCCCTCGCTCAAGGCGTAGACGCCGAACGTCGTTGGCAAAGGCATCGAGGCGTGCGCAGCTTGCGCCGGCTCCTTTGCGCTCTCCGGGATTCGTTCAGCGGTCTCGCTGGCCGAGGGAGTCGGAATCGCGGTCGGCTGAGGCTCCGGGCTCTTGGCCGAACGTTCGGGCTGCGCCATCTGCGACGATGCCGTCAGTTGTGCCTTCAGCCGCGGCCAATACACGACCGCGGTGCCGGCGCCCGCAATGAGCAGGAGGATCGCAGTCAATCGAACGAGAGACTTGAAAGCGCCGCTCCGTTTGGGTTGGTCGGGCGATCCTGGCGGTGCGGCAGGACGCCGCGGCGTCTCGGCAGCCATCGGAATGGCTGATGACACCGAGGCAGCGAGCGTCGGAATGGGCGGGGGGACGGGGACGTTCGCCGGTGGAGAATTCGCCACGGGGACCGAGGCATCCCTGGTCGGTGAAGACTTCTCGCTTCGCTCAAAGGCGCGTTCGACCTCCCGAATGGCGCGTTCGAGGACTTGCTGGAGCTCTCGCGCTTCCCGCGCATCGGCGTGGGTGAATTGTTCCAGAAGCTTGACGCGAGCCAGCTCGTAGACGACATCCCGCATCTGCCTGGGGTCGCCGGAGACTTCGCGAATCCGCTCCGATAACAGGCGGACGAGTCCGGCCTTGATCTCTTGCGCGTTGGCTGCGGTGTCGCCGGTCTCGGTCATCAAGACCGATCAACTAGCCCGGATAGTGCTGTTTCGCTAGGCTTTTTCACCCCGGATCGCGTCGGTTGCGGTGAAGCACGCTGATGCTCCGGCCGCAAAGGTCCTGCGCGGTCGTCTCGTAGCGCTTGCTTTTGGGCGGAAACCTGTGACATTTCGACCGGCTCCTTCTTCCGGTGTGTGACCATGCGCGGCATTTTGACAGCAATCATGTTTTCGGCCCTTCTGGTTCAGTCTGCTTCTGCACAAGGGACCAAGGATCAGGCCAACACCACCAGCTCCAGCATCGTGACGACGCCCGATAAAAAGAAGCAGACCACCCAGGCAGCCTCCAGGCCCACCGCTGTCCGGAATGTGACGGGGAGCCTTCCTGCCGGACGGGCGGCCCAAGGCGTCTGGAGGGATGGCAAGCTGATCGCGGTGCCTCGCTGAGGTCACCCGTGCCCCGGTGAGGTCACGCAACGAACCGTGATGCCGCCGTGAAGGAACGGTGGTCGCCTCCCTGACGTTCTTGCTCGGGAGATCTCGCATGAAACGATTAGTCTTGATCACACTCGCGCTTGTCGTGCCTGCTGCCAGCGCCTGGGCCCAGGGCGTCAATGACCCCTCGTCGCCCAATCGCAACGTGATCATCGTCAACCCGTCGCAGCCCGCGCGCCCCAACGCGACGCCGAATATCCCGAGCCGGATCGAGCCGCCCGTGACGACTTACGGACGAGCCCGGCCCTATCGCGGGAACACAACGCGGGGCAGCGGGTCGAGCCGACGTTACTAAAGCGTTTTCGGGCGAAGTAGATACCCCTTCGCGCGTCGTGGGCCTGCCTATTGCGGGTTGACTTCGACCTCCAGGGTCGACGTCCCGGGATCATGACGGTTCTTGCCCGAAATCAGCAGCGTGAACTTGTCGGCGCCTCGCGCTTCCCTTTCTGCAGAATAGCGAAAGCCGGACCCGACCACCGCCAATTGTCCCCGTGATGGTCCGCTCACGACCGACACGCTGAAGATCTGCATATAAGACCAACGCAGTCCTTGAATGCAGTCGGCTCCAGGCGCGATCGACATCGTCCATTTCACCGTGTCGTGCGACAAGGCGAAGGGCGTGCGCTCCTTGATGCAGAGCGGGCTGGCGTGAGCCGTGAGGGCGGACATGGCATACGCCGCAACGGCAACACGCAACAACGATACCAGGCTTGCACGCATTCTCGGCAACTCCATCGACGGATGCCGAAGTCTAGCAGCGATGGTCTAACGAGGCCTTAGAACGACGCCATTGTGAACGACGGCATTGTCCTTGCGGCGCTCATCCGATGCCGATCGCAGATAGGTCGATCATCGCTCGGCCTCTCTCCGGATCATGCCATATTAGCCCTGTTTTGCCCGACGGATCAACCCGGATTTCGGAAAACGCGTAAGCCATTGATTCGGTTGGTGCCGGCTACTGTGCATGGGGTTGTTTTCTCGCTTTTTGAATGGACGGCCGCCGCGTTCCGAAAATGTTGCAATTGGAAGCCGTATCAGCTGAAGTTGCGGCTGCCGCTCGGCCCGCCATCGGAGTCATCGGAGTGCGACCCGTCCGCTGCAAGTCCCTGTCAGAGCGCCGGAGACCGGCGCGCGCGCCGATTCAGGCGGCCGTGGCGGCCGCTGTCGGATTGGCTCTCTACGCCTGCCCGCTCTCGTGCCGTGCTCAGACCGAGCCGGAGCCGTCCATCAATGACTATCTTCCGCCGAGCGAGCCGGAAGTCTCGCGCGACGAATGGCGGCAGCGCATCGAGGATGCGCGGCGCCGTGCCAAGGGGGTTGCGCGCGAGCGGCGCGAGCATCCGGAGCTCTACAAGCCGGCTCCGGAAGATCCGGATCTCGTCGCGACCGAACGTCTGCTTCGCGACGACAGCCTGCAGCGAGGCGACATCGTCGCCACCAAGAAGGGCATGTTCGTCTACCAGGGGCGATCCGATCAGCCGCGCCGCGATCAGGACTTCGTGCCGGTCAACCCGAAATCGGTCCGCTGAGTTAATACCGCCGCAAGATCTCGTTGAATCTGGGATCGGTCACCTTCGTCGTCTCCAGCAGCAGCGACTTGCCTTGCGGAGTTGCCTGCACATAGGCCGCGATCAGCAGCGGCTCGTAACGCGAGCGGTTGGCCAGCGCCGAGCGGATGTCGGATTGCGCCAGCAGCTTGATCTCCTCGTCGGTTGCCGCGGCGCTCGAGGTCACGGTGCGGACGCGTGAGAAGGCAACGTCGATCGGCACCGACCCGGTCAGGTACGACATCTTCACCGCAGGCGTGACCGCCTCGCCGGCCTGGGCCTGTAGCGTGCCGAGCGTGAGCCAGAGCGCCGGCCTGATCGGCGAAACTTTCAAGGCTGCCACGACAGCGGCTTGGGCCGTCTTGTTCTCGCTGGCCCTTCCGCCTGCCTCGGCCGACGGACGGTGCAGAACGTCGGCGGCCCTCGCCGCCGCATGATTTGCCAGGAGGTCGCCATCCCACGAAACGGACGCCAGGCTGCCCGCAGCCGCGAGCTTGGCCTTGTCCGGCGGAATCTCGCCCGAGAACAAGTCGCTGGCGCGAAAGTTCGGTCGTACGAGATCGCCATAGAACGTCATGCCGGCGTGGAGCGCCAGCGCGATCGCGGTCAAGATGCCAATGGCGCGAAGCGTGATCACCGAAGTTGCGGCCTAAGCTTTCAAATTGCGAGAAGACTATCGCCTTGGATCGTCAAGAGCGTCAAGTTGCCGGTCGCATAAGCGCCGGTGTCGATGTTGATGCGGTTCGACCGGATATCGGGCGCGCTGACCGGCGTATGGCCGTGCACGATATATTTGCCGAAGCGCTCCTCGGAGGCGAGGAATTCCTCGCGGATCCAGAGCAGATCCTCATCCTTCTGGCGATCGAGCGGGACGCCGGGCTTGACGCCGGCATGGACGAAGAAGAAGTCGCCGCAGGTAAAGGACGAGGGCAATTGCTGGAGGAAGGCGAGGTGCTCCGGCGGGAGCGCACGTCTCAGTCCCTCGATCAGTTCGACCTGCTGCTCGGCGGAAGGGTTCATCGTCGGCGTGATGCCGTAGGAGACCAGCGTCAGCAGGCCGCCATAGTGGCGCCACTCCTGCAGGCGGGCGGGGTCCTTGAGCACCTCGAGCAGGAAGACCTCGTGATTGCCCTTCAGACATACCGTCTCGTGCGACTTCGAGCGTTCGATCAGGAGATCAAGAACGGCGCGTGAGTCCGGGCCGCGATCGACATAGTCGCCGAGAAAGACCTGAATGGCGCGTTGGGGAGCCGAGCGGGCGAGATCGACGTCGATCACGGTTAACAGCGATTGAAGCAAATCGGCACGGCCATGCACGTCGCCGATCGCATAGACGCGGACGCCGTCGGGAAGCCGCGGCTTGGTCTTCTTGCGAAAGCGTGAGGAAAGGCCCATCAGGTCGGTCGAATCGCTTCCAGCGTCACGAGCGGAACGTCGTGACCGCTCTTAGCAGAACAAGTCACACACCGGTATTCTTAATTGTTTCCGACCGATGAGCCCGCATTTTGATTAAAGCCTCGCGTGGCCTTTGAGCCGTATTTCAAGAGGTCTCGCGTAGCGTCTCCCCAACAAGAACGGGGAGCGCGACATGCGCAAAGTTGTGAAGTTCCTGGCGGCCGTCGCCGCCATCGTCGTTGCTGCGGGGGTGCAGCAGAAAGCGGAAGCCGCCTTCGTCGGGGCGCCCCTGGGGCTGCGTGGTGCCATCCACTACATCAAGTTCGACCAGCCGACGCTGCCGCCGATGGCGTTCACGCTCTTCTGCCTGAAGTACAAGGACGAGTGCAAGCCGCGGCCGCAGCGGATCGTCTTCCGGGGCGGCCGCCTGAAGCTGACGGCCGAGCGCATGGCGCAAATGCAAGAGGTCAACCAGCGGGTCAACACCGCGATCCGTCCCGAGGCCAATCTGGAAGGGCTGCGCGGCGAGAAATGGCTGCTGCATCCGGCAAGCGGCGACTGCAACGATTACGCGGTGACAAAACGCCACGATCTGATCGCCAAGGGCTTTCCGGCGCGCTCGGTGCTGCTGAGCGAGGTCGTGACCAGCTGGGGCGAGCATCATCTCGTGGTCGTGGTGCGCACCTTCTCCGGCGATCTCGTGCTGGACAATCTCTCCGGCCACATCATGCCGTGGTCGAAGAAGCCCTATCGCTGGGTCCGCATTCAGTCGCCCAAGAATCCGAACTACTGGGCCTCGCTCGGCGACCGCGCGGTCTGATCACCCGCGCGCTATCGTGATCCGGATTGACTGACGCTCTGCGACAGCCCCAGTCCCAAGATCACCGAAAGGCAAAGGATTGCTGCCGGGTGCAGCAATCCGGGACCGGCAAAGCTCTGAACCAGCGCAAACAGGACGCAGGCCGCGGCCGCCGCCGGAAAGAACGAGTCGCGTCCGCGCTGCAGGGCGCCGACGAACAGGCGGACCAAAGCGAGCAGGCTCACCGCGATCATGGCGACCAAGCCGACCCAACCCATCCCCGCGAACACCGACGTGGCCGCCGAGGGCGCCGTCAGGACGGCGCCGGCATCGCTCTGATAGATTCTGCCCACCGCAGCAAAAGTCCCGGCGCCGGCGCCGAACCAGCGGGTGTCGGCCAGCATCCGCTCAAGCGCGGCCTTCGCTTCGGTCCCCATCTCCGGAACGAGGCGCAGGAGGATCGGTCCGGAGCTCTTCTCGAACAGGAAGGTCAGCACGATCGCCGCGCCGATCAGGGCTGCCACCGACAACGCGCTCGCGGCCAATGGCGACAGATCCAGCCTGCGGATCACGAGGATCAGCAGGATCAGCACGACGCCAAAGGTCGCCGCGATGGCGCTGTTGGTCCCGGACAGCCCAAAGATCGCGGCGGCACTGACCAAGGCTCCGACCAGACCGCAAAGTCCGATCGCGACCGAGCGAACGATCGAATGATGCGTCTCCGCCCGTTCAGCGGCGAGCTGCATCACCGCCAGATTGAGCATGAGGCCGAGCCCGGCCAGGCTCGTCGTGAGGTCATGGGGGACGGATCCGGCAAGCGCCGGCGAGAGCCGATGCAGGTCCAACATCAAGGCGGAGATCGCGGTTACGCCGCTCAGCACGAACAGAACCAGCTCGGCACGGCCGCGGTTGCGGACCACCAGGATCGCGATGCCAAGCAATGAGATCGCGGCCAGCGCCAGCAGCAGCGCATTCACCGTCAAGCCGATATCGGCCGTGATCGGCCCGAGCGACAGGCCACCGATTACCTCGTGAGCGCTGGCCCAGATCGGATGCGCAAAGCGCAGCGGAAGCGGAGCGAGCTGGGCCGCGATGCACAGCGGAATGGCGAGCAGAATCCAGCGGCCCCAGGAGGTCGCACGAAGATAGTGCTCGTAGTCGGCCTTGCGCGAGCTCGAGGCCGCGGCCAGCAGGCCTAGCGCTGCGGCGATCGACCCCAGCTGCGCGCCCAATGAGGCGCCGGCGATTTCGAGAGCGGAAGCGGAAACGATGGAGACGATGAGGGCAAAATAAGCGAGGGACAAACGGCGCGCTCGAAGCGAATCCTGAAACGGTCAGGTCACCATACAAGCGGGCGGTGCGTTTTCAAACAGAGGCTTGCGTTGCGATCAGCGCGTGGCCTTGACCGGCCGACCGAAGACGCGGGTGGCGCGTGCGGCGGCAAGGGCAAAGCGCGCCCCCGAGCCGAAGAGGTAACCGCCTTGGAGGGCGATGGCGGCGAACGCCGCAGCCTTCATGCCGTCAAGGAAGCCCAGGCTGGTCATCATGCTGACCGGCAGCATGGTGAGCACCAGCGCAAATGTGACCGGCAGGAGCACGAACACGCGAAAGCGTTGGCCCAGCACGGCACCTGTGAGAAAGCTGAAAATCAAAAAGGCGGTCATCCGAAACACTCTCCGTGCTCCGGACCCTAGATTCTCCGCCTAAAAAGACCCTTAAGTTGTATGGCTAAATTTAGCCTATTGGCCGCAATTTGCCAGCAGCGAATGATAGGCCTCCCGCAGCCCGTTGAGCGCCACCATCCCCTTGATCTCGCTGTCGCCTTCCCTGACCACCACGGACAGCGAGGCCGTCGTCTGCCACTTTCCGGCAGCAAAGGCCGAGACCTCGTCGGGCAACAGCACGGCCGCTCCCGCGGCCGCCATGCTGCCTTCGAAGCTCAGGGTGCCGCCGCCGCTTGCGGCAATGGTCACCTTGGGGCGGCTCCGGGGCGGGAAGGGCCGGATCAAGGCCACCAGCACATCGACCTTGCCCTTCGGGGCGCAGCGCACGATCAGGCCGGCGAAGTCCGGGTCCGATTGGGTGGTGTCGGCGGTCTTCATGATGGCCGCGAAGCTTTCGCCATCCTTGGACCCTTGGGTCCGGGTGAATTTCCAGGCGGACGTGGACGCAGGGGCGGCCACCTCAACAACGGCCGCGCCGCGACACCACGCCCGGGCGCTGCCAGGGCAGGCGACGGCGGGGCCCCATGCGCGATCGGCGGCGCCAAGAAGGGAGCCCGCCAACAGCAGGATCAGAAGGAGGCCAGACACGGAAATTCCTCTTCTTAATGGCCCAGCCTTAGCAAACGGTGGCACGCCCAAGAAGCCTCGCGGTCGACACACTTGGCCCGCAACCGGGGCGATTTGCTGCCTGACCGGGCACACGAAATACAACAAATAGTCACAAAGGGTTAAACCAAGCCCCAAAGAGTGGCCTGTACGCAACAGTAGCCAGCGGATCGCTCCGTTAACCACCGGGAACACTTGTCGCACCACCCCCTAGGCCGTACCAATTTACGTCAATTGGGGACCCTCGGGCGCGATTCATGTCATCTATTGCCAAGACCTACGTGTTGATGCCTGCGTTGCTGGCGGCTGCTTTGGCGCTCGGGGCGTGTTCGACCAATCCCGGGTCGGGACCGCTCACCGACGACGTCAACAACAAGATCCAGACGGAAAACGCGCCGGCCTACGAGCTGGTGCCGCTCAATCCGGCGACCGTGAAGATCCTGCACACCCACGAGCCCAAGGGCCTCGCCGGCGTGTTCACCGACCGCCGCCCGCCCGCCAGCATCGTGTTCGGCATCGGCGACGTCGTTAGCGTCACCATCTTCGAAGCCGCGGCAGGCGGTCTGTTCATCCCGGCGGAAGCCGGTGTCCGCCCGGGTAACTATGTGACGATCCCGGATCAGTCGGTCGACAATGACGGCTTCATCACCGTGCCCTATGCCGGTCAGATCAAGGCCGCAGGCCTGACGGCCGTCCAAATCCAGCGCGCGATCGTCGAGAGGATCGGCAACCGCGCCATCGAGCCGCAAGCGGTCGTGGCGATGTCCTCGCAGCGCACCCAGCTGATCAGCGTGCTCGGCGAGGTCAATTCGCCCGCGCGTTATCCCGCGAGCGCGGCGGGCGCGAAGGATCGCGTGCTCGATGCGATCACCCGCGCCGGCGGCATCAAGGGCCAGGGCTTCGAGACCTGGGTCATGCTGGAGCGTGGCGGACGGCGGGCCACCGTGCCGTTCGAGAATCTCGTGATGGCGCCCGAGAACAACGTCTATGTGCGGCCCGACGACAGCATCTACGTCTATCGCGAGCAGCAGAAGTTCCTGGCGTTCGGCGCCAGCGGCCAGAGCGGCGAGTTCAACTTCGACGCTTGGCGCATCAATCTCGGCGAAGCGGTCGGCAAGGCTGGCGGTCTCCTGGACGGCCAGGCCGATCCGGCGGCCGTTTATCTCTATCGCCGCGAGCCGCGCGAGGTTGCGGCCCAGCTTGGCATCGACGTGAGCAAGTACACCTCGGAGACGATCCCGGTCATCTTCAACGTGAACTTCCGCGATCCCGGCGGCTTCTTCCTCGCCACCAAGGTCATGATGAAGAACGGCGACATCATCTATGTCTCGAACTCGCGCAACGTCGAAGTTGCCAAGTTCCTGAACTACCTGCGTGTGATCATGGCGACTGGCTCGGATGCCATCAATGTCAGCAACGATGCGCTGATCTTCCGCAACAACATCAAGCTGGCGCCGTAAGACGCCGACTTGACCGACCAATGACGATGGCACCGGGGCTTTGTCCCGGTGCCATTTTCGTTTAGCGGTCCAATCGGTATTGTCGCCGGCCGGCGGGCCGGTTCGGATCAAGGCGTCATCGAGTAGAAACGCGCCCGCCGCCGGTCATCCCGTCCTGTTGCAAAGGGCTTCATGCGCTTTCGAGCATTCTGGCATCTTTTGGCTCTCGTCCCTTTCGCCGTCGCGCTTGCACCGGTCGGGCCGGTGCTCGGCGCTGCCGCGGAGCTGGGCGTCCGCCATCGCATCGATGTGATGGTTTCCGCCGAGCCGGATGCTCCCGTCCTGTCGCGCCTCAAGGGCGCCAGGGGCGAGCTGTCCTTCACCGTCCGCCTCTCGGCAAACTCCAAGGAGAGCAAGTTCTTCGGGATGCTGCGCCCGTCCTTCCCCGACATCGTCGTGCCCGATGGCCCGGGCAAGCCACTGGTGCAGCAGACCAAGCTCTGGGAGGAGGATGTCTGCCATCAGCGCCGTGGCCTGCCGAAGGTTACCGTGACCCAACTCGGCGGGCATTTTGCGCAAGGGGAGGGGCGGATCGAGATATCCGCCATCAACCGGCACATCGGCGTCCTGGTCCCGCCCGACGAATTAACCCCCGGAATAAAACTCGATCAGGGGAGTGATAGCTTTGGACTATTCTACGCGTTCCGGGCGCAGAGCCGGAGCAGCCGCCTCAACGTGGATCTGAAGATCTATCCGATCGATTGCTTCCTCTAAGCCCAAGAGCAAAGCTCGCAAGACATAACGATGCGCCTTCGGCTTCCCAAGATTCTCTGGTCATGGAGCCTGCCTGCGGTCTTCATCCTGTTCTTCGTGGCCGCCGGCGCGCCGTTTCCGTTCGGCTCGACCAATGATCTGTCGATCGCGTTCTGGTGCCTGTGTCTCGGTATCGCGGTGATTTTCGCGCCGACGCGCGATCTGCGCAGGCCACATCTCTGGCTGCTCGCCGGCATCGGCGTGATCGTTGCCGCCTATGCCTTCGTGCTGCACGAGCAGCTTTCCGATCATCCCTTCATCGCGCCGTTCCAGCCGATCTGGAAGCAGGCCTCCGATCTGCTCGGCGTCCCGATCGCTCCGTCGGCGTCGATCGTCAAGAACGAGGCGTTCTTCGCGCTCGGCGCGCCGCTCGCCAACATCCTCGCCATCGTGCTCGGCATCACGATCGGCGCCGATCGGATGCGCGCGCGCCGCCTGCTCTGGGTGATCGCGATATCGGGCGCGGCCTACGCGCTCTACGGCGTGCTCTCGTTCCTGATCGAGCCCACCATGATCCTGTGGCGGGACAAGACGGCCTATCTCGGCAGCGTCACCGGCACCTTCATCAACCGCAACACGGCCGCGGCCTATTTCGGCTCCTGCGCGGTGATCTGGATGCTGCTGATCCTGGAAGACGTCCGCCGCCGCCTGCCGGAGCGGCACATCGAGTGGCGGCGTCTATCGCTCGACCTGCGCGCGATCCCGCCGAGAGAGATCCTTCCGCAACTCGCATGCCTGCTGATCTGCCTGATGGCGATGTTCATGACGACCTCGCGCGCCGGCGTCGGCCTGTCGCTGCTGGCGATGATCGTCGCGTTCACGCTTTTCCTGAGGAAGGACCTGCCGCCGCGCACCGGCATCTGGATCTCGCTCGGCTCCGGCGCCGCCGTCGCGCTCGGCCTGTTGCAGCTGCTCGGCGGCCGCGTCTCCAGCCGCTTCGACAGCCAGGGCTTGGTCGACGAGGGCCGCATCGAGGCTTGGAAATCGACGCTTCGGATCATCGCCGACAATCCCTGGTTCGGCACTGGCATGGGCACCTTCCAATGGGCCTTCCCGCCCTACCGCAGCCCCAACATCTCGATTCGCGGCGTTTGGGATGCGGCGCATTCGACGCCGCTGGAGCTTGCCTCCGAGGTGGGCATCCCGATGGCGCTGTTGGTGGCGCTCGGCTGGGCCGTCATGCTGCTCGTGCTGGCGCGGGGTGTGTTCACCCGCCGGCGCGACGTCATCATTCCGCTTTCGGCCGCGGCGACCGCGACGCTGTCGCTGCTGCATTCGTGCCTCGACTTCACGCTCCAGATGCCCGGCTACAGCATTCCTTTCTTTGCGCTTTTCGGCGCCGGCCTGGCACAGTCCTTTTCGAGTCGGGAGGGCCGCGCGAGCGCGGGCGCCGGCGCCACCGCACCGCGAGGCGAGGGCCACCTTGCAACCGCGCCTCCAGCTTCCCGCGCTGGGCCCGAGCTTCACAAAACTGTCTAGATTTGAAGTAGTTGCGCCGTTTACGAAGTTTTTAGTATAATTGGACAGCCCTTCTTTCTTTCGCTAGGTTCTTGCACTGCACAGCCATATTGCCCGGGCCGAGGAAGCAGATCGGGGCAGCCGATTTTTTGGAGGTTTGATTCATGAGCTTTAACAGGATTGCGCTTCGCATGGCTGCAGCCGCGGCCCTCGCCGTTACGATCTCGTCGGCCGCGAGCGCTGCCATTTACCCGCCGCAGCGCCAGCTGCCGGCCACCGTCATTTCCGACTTCAAAGCTGCCCCGAACAGCCTCTTGCAGCAATATCCGACTGGTGGCCCGCAGATGATCTCGCGCGTGCGCGACCTCGGAGCGTCCGATCCGACCACGGTGCCCGGCCTGATCGCCCTTCTGAAGGATCCCGTGACCACCACCGACCAGATGCGCGCGATCGTCGCCGGCCTCGCCCAGGTCGCCCGCATGGCCGCGCAGCAGGACCAAGCCTACGCCAACGAGATCCAGGCTGCGATCGCCAGCACCGGCAACCCCGACGTGATCGCCGCCTATCAGGCCGCGACCGGCGACGTCGCGATCGCCGCGACCGGTGGCGGCGCTGGCGGCGGCGGCACCGGCGCAGGCGGCCCCACGGGCAACGGCTTCCCCACGGGCGGCGGTGGTGGTGGAGTCGTCGTGTTTGGTAACAACACCAACGCCAACAACCCGCCCAACACCGGCAGCGGCGGCGTCGGCAGCGCCGCTAACAGCGTCAGCCCAGTGCGCTGACCGAAACCAGCCCGCGCGGCCGGCTATGATATTTCTCGGCAGCGGCGCCAGCAGGCGCCGCTTTGCTTTTGTGCCGTTAAGGTTCATGCAAAAAGTCGCGCAACCCGTGCTGCGCAGTGCATCCACCGCGTTCAATTGCAGGCACGCCTGTGCTAGTGTTGTGCAGCGCGGCTTTTGGCATCGGGTTTGCGCCGGACGCCCTCTGGCTTTGGCCACCATTGATCCCAAGAACACACATCGATCCATTTTCAGGAATTGCTAGATGTTGCAGGTGAACAAGCCGCCCTCGGAGATCAACCGTGATTTCGCCGAGGCTGACGGCTCTCCGTCGCAGACGCTGACTTTCTATCTCGACATTGTCAGGCGCCAGTTCCCGACCATCGTCGCGATCGTTTCGGCCTGCGTGATCCTGGCGCTGCTCTATCTCTTCACCGCCGCGCCGCTGTTCACCTCCACGGCCTCGATGGTCATCGACACCCGCAAGGTGCAGCTGTTTCAGCAGCAATCGATGCTCGGCGATGTTGCGATCGATTCCGCGACGGTAGAAACCCAAGTTGAAATTCTTAAATCCGAGAACATCAGCCTCGCCGTAATTCGCGACCTGCACCTTACGGAAGATCCGGAGTTCACCGGCAGCGGCGCTGGCTTGCTCGGGGCCATCATGAGCTCGGTCACGGGCCTGTTCTCCTCGGCCAGCGCACCATCGGAATTCGAGCTGAGGCGCAAGGCGCTGGAGCGGTTCGCCAGCAACCGCACCATCAGGCGGCTTGGCCTCACCTATGTGATGGAGATCAGCTTTACTTCGCGTGATCCGCAAAAGGCCGAGCGCATCGCGAACGCTATCGCCGACGCCTACATCGTTGATCAGCTCGAGGCGAAATATCAGGCCACTCGTCGCGCCAGCGTCTGGCTCCAGGACCGGATTAAGGAATTGCGGACGCAAGCCTCAGTCGCTCAAAAGGCGGTGGTGGATTTCAAGATCGCCAACAACATTGTCGATAGCGGCGGGCGACTGATGAACGAGCAGCAACTCGCGGAGGTCAACAGTCAGTTGGTTATGGCGCATGCGGCGACGGCTGAGGCTAAGGCGCGTCTCGACCGCATGAATGACATCGTTAAGCAAGGAATTCCGGATGCTAACGTCGGCGACGCGCTAAAGAACGACACCATCGTCAAGCTGCGGGGGCAATACGTCGACATGGCATCCAAGGAATCGATCTGGGCCATGAAATATGGCGCGGATCACTTGGCTGCAGTCAATCTTCGCCGACAGATGGCAGAAATCAAGAAAAACATTCAAGACGAGCTCAAGCGTATCCAAGAATCCTACAAGAGTGACTACGATATTGCGCAGACTCGCGAGGATGCAATCAAGTCGAGTCTCGCCAGCGTCGTTTCGGAATCCCAGCTCACGAACCAGGCGCAGATCCAGTTGCGCGAGCTCGAGAGCAACGCTCAGTCGTACCAGGCGATGTACGACAACTTCCTACAGCGCTATATGGAATCAGTGCAGCAGCAATCCTTTCCTATAACGGAAGCACGTATCATCAGCGCGGCGACGCCGCCACTGGCGAAGAGCTCTCCAAAGTCCTCAATCATTCTTATTGCGGCACTGGTGGCAGGCCTGGTGCTCGGCTTCGGCGCTGCGATAGCGCGCGAGATCACTGACAATGTGTTCCGAACCACGCGGCAGGTGGAGGAAACGCTTGGTACGAGTTGCATTGCAATGCTCCCGGCCCTTCGCAACGCTGCGCCACTCTCGAGCGTCCCATATAAGTTCGCTAGAAAGACAGATGATCCGCAGTCTGACCTGTTGCGCTACGTCGTGGACAATCCCTTGTCCCGCTTCTCTGAAGCCATACGCTCCCTCAAGGTGGCAGTGGACTTTAATTCTATCGTGCGCGAGAATCGCATACTGGCGGTGACTTCCACACTGCCGAATGAAGGGAAGAGCACTCTTTCTACAAATCTCGCGCAGCTTATGGCGCATGGGGGTGCCCGAGTTATCTTGATCGATGCGGATCTTCGCAATCCGTCGCTGTCGCGTGAGTTGGTGCCGGACGCGCAAGCGGGACTGGTCGATGTTGTAGCGCAGCGGGAGCAACTCGAAAATGTCTTAGTAATCGACCCGGAAACCAAGCTCGCGATTCTACCAGCCGGCGCAACTTCGAAGTTGCTCCATACCAATGAAGTCTTAGGTTCTAAGCCAATGCGCGAGCTCATGGGCTTTCTGCGCTCGAAGTTTGATTATGTGGTACTCGACATGCCCCCAATGGCGCCTGTTGTCGACGCGCGCGTCACCTCCCCCTATGTCGATGGTTATATTTACGTGGTCGAGTGGGGGAAGACGAACAAGAACGTCGTGCTCCATAACCTGCGAAACGCACCAGAGGTCAAGAATAAGCTTCTCGGCGTGGTGTTGAACAAGGCTGATACCAAGCTGCTCGCTCGCTACGAGTCTTATCAAGGACGCTACTACTACCAGAAGTACTACGCTCGGTACGGGTATGGCGAGTAGCGGTCGATACGTCACGCAAGTTGGCGTCCGCGGGGCCTTGCTGCTGCTCGGCTTTGCCGGTTCGCTTTGGTCGTTCTTCGCTTTCCCGTCCTTCTGGCGAGCAGTTCCTGCCCGCAGTGTGATTGAGTCGATCATCGCTGGGCAGCACTTCAAACCAGGGGTTCTAACCAGTGTATTGGTTAATATTGATCGCGAGGCTAGACAGACCCTGAATCACCCCGCTCTTGAACGCGCGGAAGCACTTATCAAGCTTCGTATCGCGGAGAAGACAATACAACGACAAAGCCTGGAAGAATCTGAAAGAGAGCTGACGGCTGCCGAGCAGAAGACGAAACTCTCGCTCTGCCTTAACCCTTCCGACGCTTATCTGTGGCTCATGCTCTATTGGGGTAGCAACCTTCAGAACGGTTTTGAGGAGAGGAGCCTGGCCTACCTCCACCAATCATATGATTTGGCTGCGACGGAGGGCTGGATTGCACTACGGCGCAACAAGCTGGCTCTAGCTATTCTCGCGCAATTGAATGAATCATTGCAGGAAAAGGTAGTGTCGGAATTTGCGGCGCTGGTCAATAGCGGCTTCACGGACAGCGCCTCGGCCAACATAGCAACCGTGGGCTGGGCCCACAGGGATCGGCTGCTGGCAAGCCTTTCGCAGGTCGATATCAACTCGCGCGAGACATTTGCCAGAGCGCTTGCCTACGACGGGATCAGCGTGAGTGTGCCGGGCGTCGAAATCAGCGGATTTTCGCGGCGATGACTTTCAATCTCAGTTTGAGAATTGCAGCTTGTATCTTCACTGTTGCGCTTATCATTGCCACGGAAAAACGTGAGGTTCTTGCTCAGACAAGCGGCTCAACCACGCCCAGGTTGACGATGCAGGGCGGTGCCGATCCATCCAACTCACCGATCGCTCGCGATGCACTCGGTCGGCCCTGTTTGAATGTCGAAGCTGCAGCGCGAGCGCATATTGTCAATTCGAGTCTCATCGATCACGTCGTCAGCGTGAAGAACAACTGTTCCAGGACGATCAAGATCAAGGTCTGTTACACCAACTCAGAGCGGTGCACGGATGCAGTTCTCGGCAGCTATGGTAGATCCGACGTGATTTTGGGGACGATGACGGGAGTAAAGATATTTCGATATTCGATTTTGCAGAAATAGCCTGTCAGGCGAGCATTAGGCCGATCGAATAAGCTCCTGAAGCCATCGTGGGCGGGAAAGCGGAGCAAACCTCCAAGAGACGAGATTACGAGCGAACGATCTCGGCAGCAGCGCAACCGAAAAAAGCCAGAGAACCATCCCGACCTGCCTGGCTGCGCTCAATCCCTGAGCCCTTACCCCGGATCTTATCCCATCGGCCAGACATCTGCCGATGCTATCCTTGGCAATCGGATGTTGATCGGGGCCGAGCCGCAGTGACGCCACTCGCATCGCCAAGTTGTAGAAGCCAAACCTCCATCGATTTGAATCCAGTGGGACGCCATACTTGTGAGCAATTCTCGTTGCGTATTCGCAGCGTGTGAGATGTCTCTTGAGGTCACGTCTGATCCTTGACAGATCAAGATCAGTTTGAGCGCCGTCATTCGCACCGTGAACCCGATACGAGACCAGCGGCATGCTAAGGCTAATGACGTCGCCCAGAAACGGAGCTGTAGAGAGGAAATAGCTATCCACCCATCTATCAACGCCTTCTTCCAGTGGGAACAGCCTTGCTAGAAATTTTCGAGACAGAAGATTCCCTGAATTGGGCGGCGTAGGGTAAGAATCTGTTTGCGAGGCCCAATGACGAATCCGATCTGGCGTCGTGCTTGCTAGGTATTTTGGAAAACCAATTCCGAGAACATTTCCATCTTTGTCGATGACCCTCATTTGGCATTGGATCATTGACCAACCCGGCGTCATGACCTTGGCGGCTTCTTGAGCTATTGACGGATCCAGCAGATCATCCGAATCAAGAAATATGATCCAATCGCCGGAGCTGCACAGGAATCCTTCTTCGGCGGCCCGCGCCTGACCTCTATTGGGGCGCAGGAGAACCTTCACCCCGTCTTCGGCAAACTGCTTAATGATTTCGGGAGAGTCGTCGGTCGAGCCATCATCGACAACTATGACTTCTACGCGAGGCCAATCTATAGCAAGGGCGCTGCGAATTGCGCTCGCTACAAATTGAGCATAGTTGTAGTTGCAGATGATTACCGAAAGCTGCGCACTATCCTTTGACATAGCATCCTGCCCGGCATCAGTAATTCTGAATTGACCGTTGCGCTAGCCTCTTCTTGGTCGATGTTTCGCCGAAGGCCGGCGCTAAGCGGCCTGCATTAATCGGCGCAATAGGTTTGGTCTCGATGATGGGACAAACCGCCAAGAGACGATACGACGTGCAAGAGGTTTGGGAAATAAGGCAACAGCAACAAGCCATATGAAAATTCCAATATGCCGAAATAGAGTTAATCCTTGTGGCGTAATTAACGCAAGAACTGCGTCCCTAAGGCACTTTGCAATTGTATCGTTCGGTATTGGATGATCTGATGGATCTAGTCGCAGAGACGTCAGCCTCATGGCCAAATTGTAGAACCCGTAACGCCATCGATCCGCTGCGATCACTACCCCAAACTTTGCAGCCAATCTCGTCGCATAGTTGCACCGAGTGATGTGCCTTTGCAAATCGGTCGCAACCTTCTTCAAGCTGAGAGTTGTCGACTGAGCTCCCAAATTTCTGCCGTGGATTCTGTATGAGGCGAGCGGCTTACGTACTGTAAGCACGTCCCCCAAGATTGGTGCAGTAGAAAGAAAGTAGCTGTCTGTGGCGCGATCCATGCCTTTCTCTAATGGGAAAATTTTCTCCAAGAAGTCTCGCGCTAAGAAATTTCCTGAATTCGGAGGGGTGGGATAACTGTCAGTATGCGAAACCCAATAGCGAATAAGGTCAGGCGTCACGTCACTCCGGTACTTTGGGAAAATAGTGCCTAATGAGCGACCGGCTTCATCGATTGTCGACATTTGAAACTGGATCATCGACCAGCCAGGTTTCATCACTCCTACGGCTTCTCGGACGATTGCCGGATGTACTGTATCATCCGCATCGAGGAATAAGATCCAAGCGCCGCGGCTTTCGTTATACGCCCGCTCTGCAGAAGCCGTTTGGCCCTGCTTTGAGCCAAAGATAGCTCGCACTCCGAGCGGTACATACTTTTCGATCACGCGTTGCGAGTTATCGGTGGAGCCATCGTCAATAACGATAACTTCTACATTCGGCCAATCAATCGCAAGGGCGCTAGCGATCGCCTCCCCTACATAATCCGCGTAATTGTAGTTGCAGATGATGACCGTTACGAGCTTGGGTTCAACGCTCATTTAAGCTTGGCTCCCGGCAGCGACATGGCCGATAGCGATCTTAGTCTGCGCTTCATTCCGGGCTCGAAGGCAACTCGAATTTGGTTCAAACATAGGGGCCATTTCGGGTAGAACGCCGGATGCTATTTGGCTCGGACCATCAGGATCGTCCTAGCCAGTTGAAGCGTCGACTTCCTTCCGAATACAGCCAACGATAGGAGATTGGCAAGGAATCCCGCGCAACAGAGCAGGGCTAATACGAGTAGCGGACCGCTTTCCGGTATTTGCGCGCGTGCAGCTTTGACCGCGATGATCATGAGGCATGCAGCGATCGACGATGGCGCAACGTCTGCAACGAACCGAGTGAGCGATATGCCGAAGCGACGGTTCGCGAAGTATTGTAGCAGGAGAAAGTTCAGCACCTCGCTGCTGCACCACGTTGCCAAGGCCCAGGGAATAGAGGGCAAACGAGTCAGGCTAATTGCCAGCGCCATGTAGATGAGAGTAGCAAGGTTTACTGCACTTACAGTCTTTACCTGCCCGCCTACATTCAACAGCGATGTGCAAAATATTCTAGGGCACTGGACGAAAACCAGCAGGCCCAGCCAGAACGCTGGTTCTGCGGCAGGCAACCACTTGGTGCCAAACAGCGCGAGGACAAGTTCAGGTGCAATCAGGCCTATTCCGCAAAAGATCGGAAATAGGGCCAAACATCCTAGCCCCAAAGCCGTCTCGTATGCTTGCAGCATCCTCCGTGCATCTTGTTGCAGATGTGCCATCGTTGGCAGCAGGACTTGGGAAACAGCTGTGGCTGAAATTGCCCAAACCGTATCCACAAGCCTGAAAGCCAAGCTCAAGAATCCGGCTTGCTCGACTCCGAGAAACGTCCCAGCAAAAAATATGAAGGCGCGCTTTGTTAAAAAGTTCGACGCTAGCGAAACTACTGCGCCAAAGCTGTATTCGAGCAGGTCAAAAATTGGCGACAGTTTAGTGGTTAATCGCGGTCGCCAGTCGCTGAACGCGACCAGGGTGATAGTTCCCAGGATCGTCATCGATAAGAATTGGGCAACTAGGGCCCATATCCCAAAATCGAGAAAAGCCGCGAGGATGCCTAGAGTCGCCCCTGCAATGCGGCCCAACAAGCTACGCAGCGCTAAGAGCCTAAAACCGAACTGACGAGCCTGTCGAGCACTCAAGATTGCTGCAGGTGCCGAAAATAGCAATCCTGCGGCCATCATGCGTCCAACTGCTACAATGCGGTGGTCATCGATTAGGAGGGTACAGAATGGGAATGCTGCATAGAGAAGAACAAAAGAGAAGATGCTTATCACGATTGAGAAAGTGAAGGCACTATTGAAGTGCTCGTCCGTGGCATTGACTTGCCGAACCAGCGCGTCGTGAAAGAACATATTTGTAAAAATGCCGACAACTTCAATAACGGCGAGAGCGATCGAATACACTCCGAAATCGCTCGGACTGAGCAGCTTCGCGAAAATTATCAGTGATAGGAAGGAGACGAGGGCAATACTTCCATTCTCAAGCGCGCTCCATAGGACTGAGCTAATAGCGGCCCGTCGAAGAGACAATTAGAACTCCTATCGCAGCAATCTTCGCAATTCTTCAATATCACGATAGCCGATCAACTAAAGGTTTGCATCTTGTTTTGCGAAATGTAAGTCGCGGCTCTTAGATCAAGGACGTTAACGTGGACGCTGCCCATGTTGCTGAAGGTGCCAAGACGGTGCGCCGTCTCGGACTGTTGGCTTTCGGAGGGAAAATGAGCAGGTGGTGCACTCCTCGATTCCATCGCGGGCCTCAGCTGACTGTGAAATGTGAGACCGCGGCTGCTTCTTAGGAGGCGGTATACGGAGCTCGGCTCGGATCGGGTACGGGAATTTGTCGTTTGACGCTGGTCTTTCTGTCATTTTGAGGAAGCGAGACTAAAGTCAATATCCAGGTCATGAAAACAAAGTCAGGCTTCAGGAGGCTGCCGGCGCTCATCCAGGCATAAAATAGCGCCGCACAGACCTCTCTCCGGAGAGCGCTCGAATAGAGCCGGAGGATGAAGATAATCGAAAAGAAGAAAAAACCGCTGATCCCGTACTCGTAAATCAGCTTGGCCCAAGTGGGATCATTGATCTCATACTTCAGCTGTAGCACAGCTACGGTGCGAAGATAGGTGCCTGCGCCAGCTCCAAGCCAGGTTGATGCTCCATCACCGAGGTTGCGTTCCAACATTTGGAAAGGTGCGACGAAACGCGCGTACCCACTCGATCCAGGAGTTTCAAACTCTGATGTTCGGTCCAACCAAAGGTTTAATACCGGGATTTCGGAGCCGTAAATGAGAACTAAGAATACGAAGAGCAGCCCCAGTACGAACAACGGCAGCTGACGAACACTCGTGGGAAGTAGAAAACCAAAGAGGACGATGAGCAATCCGGAGCCTGAAACCGAAGCGAGCAGGCCTGCTATTAGGATGCAAAGAACAAGCCGTCGCCTTCTAGAGAAGAACTCCAGCATTAGTGCAATGGCGGTCATTACTGATAAAGTAGACGATTCTCGAAGAAAGAATCCGTTCGCTTTGATGATGCCGCCGCCCTCTCGAACGAAAGCATAGTTTCCGGCACCGCGAATTTCTTCCGGCAAAACAAGAGCAATATTCGAAAAGTATGTTGTCCCTCTAAACAGATTAACCAGGACGAGCTGCACGTCTGCGATCACTGCAATGATACAGACGACCAGAATGAACTTAGCTTGAATAACTTTCCCTACCTCCTCGATGCCACTCCTGGATTGTAGGCGCAGACAAAATGGCGCGTAGAGTACAAACAAAAGCGATAAAGACGACCACGATGTGAGACTGTTCGGCGAGAGCATTCGGAAGCAAGCAAGTATTGCCGCGATAAGGAGTAAAAGGAAGGTCTTCGTGCTTATGGTCGCAAATCCTGAGAGGGGCAGATAGGCGGCGAAAAGCAAGTAGCCAATAAAATCGACCGATACAGGAAACTCACCGATGTTGACCGCAATCTGCGAGCAGAACATAATAGATACGATTGAGGCGTTAAGGGCAAAGCCACCAACAATATCTAGTTGGACTTCACGCGCTTCAATCGAACCCCGATTAATCGAGCCATGAGAGGCGGATTGGTTCTCTATCATTGTCAAAGGCAGATGCCGAGCTCGGTTGGAGAATACTAACGTCCGCAATGCTTCGTAGCTTAAGATTGGTCCTTTCAAGCTTTCGCAAAAAAGGCGTCCCTTAAGCGCCGCGTGCCCATTTCCAAGCCATAGCGATTGGAAGCCAGTTCGTGCAGTTTACGTTGGCTGCGGTTCAATCGATCAGTGTTATCGATATTTTCAACGATCCTTGCGCCGAGATCGTCCAAGCTGTCGGCTAGAAACATGCAAGACTGTTCCTCTGCAGTCGTGCCGGCAAGCGCTCCTCGCAGCCCGAATATAGGCAGTCCCTGAAACGCATAGTCTAGTACTTTGAGTTTGAAGCCGCCCCCGAGCGTTTCGGCGACAAGGCCGCCGCGAGCGCATTGAAACAATTCTCGAACGTCGTCCACCTGCCCGTGGAACGTCACCATTGAAGCCGTGGAAGAAACTTGCTGCGTCACCTCACGCGGCACTGCGCCCACAACGTCCAGGTGAATATCGCTCTTCTTTAGTTGTGGCCCGACCGTTTTTATTATGCTTTCCAAGTTTCGTTGCTTGGCACGCCATTCGAAGGATCCCAGCAGAAGCAATCTCCTCGGACGAGAGGCGCCAATGGTTATAGAAGGAGTTGATTGGCCCAAATAGACCGGAGGGACGACTTGAACGTTCTTTGCCAACGAGAAATAACCAACGTCAGCATCGGAAATGCAGATGATGGAATCTGCCGCCGAGACTACCGCATTCTCGAGTCTCCGATATTTCTCGGCATCGAGACGCATGGTTGTGCGGACCAGCAAGCCGGTCGCGCTGGCTGCAATCTCGGGGCGAATTTTTCCTTCAGCGTTGTGAGCAATGTAGCAGAGCCGTGCTTTTCCTCGCCTGGCCAGAATTGTTGGAAGGAGCCCGGCCGAGTTAGCGTGATCGACTATTATCCAGTCCCAGTCGCGGGCCAACAGTTCGATAAGTCCCGCTTGCAGATCTGGGGTAGCCAGTTTGAACGCATCTTTTGGAAGGCCGGATAATATGCTCCACGCGTCGGAGCCAAGCGGCGGCGGAAAGTCCACGAACGTAACGCGCTGAGAACCGATTGCCTTCGTAAAATCCGAGGTGCTGTCTCTTCGATTCCCAAGAACGCAAAGCGTTACGTCTTCCATCTTCGCGAGCGCTTTGATCAGGCCAGCAGAGTATAGCGCATCGCCGCTGAAGAGCGGACCCGGTAAGCGGCCGGAGATCCAGAGAATGTTCATTTGTGGTCGGACCCAAGCTTAGGGCGAGGTTGACATGCGGGCAAAGCTAAGAAGCGTGCGAAGATTTGAAAGCGGGTGGGCTCGACTGTAGCGCGCCAGGATCAGGAGTCGCGCTAAACGGTTTGGGAGTGACATCAGTGAGCAGATCCAAACCAAATGCTTCATAGCGGTCCCGTATCCATATGGGCCGTGCCATATTACTAAGATTGCATTCCACCAAAGCTCCATAAGAGGGCGATCTGCGTCTGTCCCATCTTCGCGGTCTAGCTTCCGGGCCATGATTCGGTAGTTCACGAACACCAGTTCATGATCGAGCAAGTCCTTCTGTGGCAGCGGCTTTCCAATCCGGCGTGCGTGTTCGCGCAGCAAGTCAAACTCCTGCTTCCTGATTCGTATGCGCGACGCAAAATCTGGAATGATGTTGATATGCCCAGTGTCGTCGATTCGACTGATGTTGCGATTGTGAAGCCGATATTGGCCAAGTGGCTCGATGATTGTCTCAACCCGTCCATAGAGTGGCGCGATCGTGTTGAGTGCGCCATCGTGGGAAACTGGTGGAGTAAGTGGCATCACTTCTTCCAGAAACGATCGAGAGTAGGCGTTTCCGGACGTGACGGGCCAAGTGTAGGTGCCAAATCGTTCAAAGTATGCAGCGGTCTCAGCCGCGCTTATTGGTCTCGGGAAATTGCAGTAGCGCCGGCCCAGAAATGAGCCATTTTGATCGATCAGATCGAGATCGAATTGAATTTTTGCGACCCCGGGGCTATACATTTTTTCAACTTGCTCGAGGGCATTTGGGTACAGGACGTCATCTGCGTCGAGGTAGATGATCAGCATTCCATTCGAGTGGCCGTAGCCAGTGTTTGAAATCGATTTGATACCTTCGTTCGCCTGAAAAATGGGCGTTATCCGGTCTCCATAAGAGCAAATAACCCGGCGGGATCCGTCTGTTGAACCGTCGTCTAAGACGATGATCTCATCAGCGGGTCGCGTCTGGTGAAGAGCGCTCTCAATCGCTTGACCAACGTAGCGCTCATAATTGTAGTTCGTAATTATGATGCTAATTGAAATTCTAGACAATATGACCTCGGTCTACTTTCGTCCGTTGTCGAACCGGATGATTGCGCAGGCTGCGTTGTGCACATCCTTCCTGCAACTCACGCGCCAACCATTGGCGGCTTCACGACGTAGCTGTCAATGCAAACGCTTGGACAGTTGGGCACGTTAGCATAGTATAGTAAGAACCAGTCGGCAGAGCTAGCTATCGAAGCGTTTCGCTTGTGTCTGGTTGGCCATCGATCGGGGGGCATCTTTGTTAGATTGGGCTAGACGAGCTACCTTCTTTTCTGTCTCGCTTGCATTCTTGGTAAATTCTGCGTCGTCAGCTTTCGGCGGCGGCTGGATGCTCGTGTTTGCGGATGAGTTCGACCGTGACGGTTTGGACCGTACCAAATGGGCCACCAGATACATCTATCAGAACGAGACATTGGATCATTTCAACGACGAGAAGCAACGGTACCGGGACAACAACAACCACATCTTCTCCGCAGGAGTGCTGGATCTGGTGGCGCGGCAAGTCGGCGACGGCTCGTATGAGTCCGGAATGATTCGAAGCCGCCAGACGTTCTACTATGGTTACTTCGAAGCTCGGGTATTTCTGCCAAAGGGACGTGGAATCTGGCCGGCCTTCTGGTTGGTCGGAGATTATGATCGGGATGGGCGGACGTGGCATCCACCGGAAGTTGACATCTTCGAATTTGTGATAAATGGCAAAGATGACACGGAAAAGATGCTGCACTCGGGGCCACAGAAACCAGCTTCAGATACATTCAATTTTGTCGACAACACATTTGAGACTAGGCACGGGGAAATGCGAAGTTCTGCCCCCCTGAATGAAGGGTGGCATGTGGCGGGGTTGGTCTGGGCTCCAACAGAAATTACTTTCTTTTGGGACGGTCGCCCGATTTATAGCCGTCCCTATAGGTGGTTACGCAAAGATGGACATTTAGGACCGCCGGCTCAAGTCGTTCTGAATTTCGCTGTTGGCGGAGGTTGGGCCGGCCGGTATGGAATCGAAGATCGGGCGTTCCCGCAGTCTTTCAAGATTGATTACGTTCGCGTGTGCCAATTCACTAGCTCCGACGAGGGCAAAAGTCGATGCGGCGATAGCGAGTTGACGCCGGACCCAACTCGTTACGGATACTCTTCTGACATCGGAGATATGCAAAAGCCGGTGCTTCTTGCTCCGGACTTGATCCGAGGCGCATCAACAAGCGATAGCCAGGTTCTCACGGAGCCAAATGGACATAGAGAGATACGGCTGCGCCTGCCAATCCAATTTCCGCCTTCCTACCCGACTCAGAATCGAACCCTTCAGGTTTCAATTACGGATCAGTTGACCGGAGCGCGTGAATCGACCGTGACAGCAGCCCTTCACGTAGCTCAAGATAAAGGGTCAAATGGGACGCGGACATTTGATGTTGTTCTTCCGGCGCCCAAGCACCCCGGCACCTTTGTCATAAAAGGGCAGATTGCAGCCGCCTTACAGGAGAACGGATCGCAAGTTGTATATAACGTGCCACTTACGTGTTCGACCGGTATTGTGCAGCCAGTCAAATCTTTAACCTGTGATCTTACTTTACTGAAAAACTAGCGCTCCCGCGAGCATCGTCTTGTTTGCCTGGATGACGTCGATCAGTATGCGGTCGGCTGGCCAAAACTAATTAAAGCAGTTCTCACCAAGATTGAGAGATCTAGCCAAATACTCCAATTATTGATGTACCAAAGGTCATACTCCACTCGCTTCTGCATCAGCTCGAGTGTGCGGGTTTCTCCGCGGTAACCATTAACTTGAGCCCAGCCCGTGATGCCGGGCTTAACGTGGTGGCGAAAGGCGTAATTGCCGATGATCTGCTCATATTCGGTGTTGTGGGCGGCCGCGTGCGGGCGGGGGCCGACCAGCGACATGTCGCCCTTGAGCACGTTGAGGAGCTGCGGTAGCTCGTCGATCGAGGTCTTGCGCAGCCATTTGCCGATTGGCGTGACACGCGGGTCGTTCTTCTGCGCCTGCTGAATCGTCGGGCCGTCCTCGAGCACGCGCATGGTGCGGAATTTGAAGATCTTGAACGTGCGCCCGCCAAAGCCGTGGCGGGTCTGGCGGAAGAACACCGGCCCCTTCGAAGTCAGCTTGATCAGGAGGGCGGTCACCATCATCACCGGCGCGAACACGAAAAGCGCAAAGCTCGCGCCGGCGAGGTCCAGCGCGCGCTTGAGCGCGCGTTCGCGGTAAGTGAGCGGGGCGCGGCGCAGCTCGGCGGTGAAGGTGTTGCTGGCGCCGGAAAGCGGATAGCGCAAGAAACGCGCCGTGTTGGGATCCGGCACCAGGTGCACCGGCACGGGGAGAATCTTCAGCGCGTCCAGAATGCTGTCGATCGCATGCTGCCGGCTCCAGTTGATCAGCAGGAAGACGTGCTCGATCCGGTGCTCGCGCGCGTAATTGATCAGCTCCTCGAAGCGCGGCGCCAGCGAGGACAGCAGCAGGGGCGAGGCGATCTCCTTGGCCGGGATCTCTATCACGCGCATCAGGCGGTAGCCGTGCTGGCCGAGATCGTCGACCGCGTTGGAAGAGCTGGCAAGGCCGAACTCGGCGATCATGATCGCGCGGCCATTGGCGAAAGCTCCGCTGCGCAAGGCATGCGCGGTCCAGCGCGCCGCCACCGTCTTCCAGGCGAGCAGCAGGAAAAGGCCGACGAGATAGAACGAGATCGTGGCGCCGCGGGAGAAGCCCTCGCTGACCTTCATCGTGAAGGCGATCGCCAAAAGCGCGCCGAACAGGCCGGTCCAGGTCGTCAGCGTCATGCGGAACGTGCGCGGCCGGTCGGTGATTGTTTTGATTTGGTAGCCCTGCTGCACAATAGTGAGAAGGACGAAATTAATGGCAACCAGAATGCTAGCCGCCGCATAGATTTCGGGCTTCCCGACGACACCCGCGGTCGCCAAGAGATAGCCGACCGCGCAGCCAATCCCGCTGACCACGATCAGCGTCGCATCGACTACCATCATCAAGCGTTCAGCAACTATAGGACGTAGCCAGCTAGGTGCAAAGCCTGCAGCTGTGAATCCAGCTGGCTCGACCACGCTAATTTCCGTTCTAGAATCAGGGACGGGTACCGGCCGAGTGGAAAGAATCGTCATCCTGCCAAATCCATTGACGCAAAATTCACTACGCGCACAATTCGTGCTATCAGTCGAAACCGCTGTTACAACAAGGAGAAGGGAAAATTAACCTTACCCGATAAGCTGCATTGTAGCTCATTTCGCGTAGACTGATATGTTAAATTTCGTGACCCGCTAGGAAGTTCTCGTTGCCTCGAACTCAGTACCGAAGTCGCAATCGGCCGAGAGGAAAGCCTTACTTCGCGGTTGGCCTTTCCGTCGCCGCTTTGGTGGGAGCTGTGCTTCTCCTTTGTCGTCCCGATGAGGCCGCCATACGCGCTCCCACAGCTGCCAAGTCCATCACGCTCAAGCTCCTCCTGGACGGGCCATATAGCGCGCGGTTTGCCGGCGAGCTCGCGGCATCGACGCAGGGATATTTTTCCTCCCGGATTGAGGTGTCGGCGCAGCCCGAAGACCCTGACTTCGTCCAAAACATTGCACGCCAACACGCCATCGGTGTGACGAGCGGCCAGAATTTCCTGCTGGCAAGCTGGCGTGGCGTTCCCGTAACAGCCTTCGCTGCAAGCTTCCTCGATACCTCCGTGGCGATCTTCACACTCGAAAACTCAGGCTTGCGGAAGCCGACTGATCTGGTCGGAAAACGGGTCGGGTATCGCAGGGCGAGTGAGGGAGACGTCGTTTTTGATGCCATGATGGCGCAGCTCGGGCTTCCTCGAAGCCAGATCGCGAAGATCCCAGACCGCGACAGCTTCGTGGCGCTGAGGGACGGGGAGGTGGATGCGATCATTGCCGCTATCGACGAACAGCCCGATCCCTCCAGCTCGACTTTCGTGAAGCTGAACGTCATCAAACCTCAGGACTACGGCATCCACGTCCCAGGCCAGGTCTATTTCGCGAGCAATGATCTGATTCATGACAAGCCTTCCCTTGTCGCTGATTTCCTTCAGGGCCTGATTCGCGGATGGCAATTTACCTACGCCGACTATGCACGGAGCGTGCCCGTTCTCGCCGGCGCCGGCCCAGCTTGGCTGAATTCCGAGCGGCTCAAGTTCGACCTGCAGCAGCAGCGCCCGCTGGTGGTGCCCATAGGCGGCCGCATCGGCGACTACGACGAAAGTCGCTGGCGGACGCTTCGGGATATCCTCCTCTTCGCCAAGCTTGGCGAGGAGGGGGTGCCCTTGGGCCAGGTGGTTAACTACCAGTTCCTACGGGATGTGTACCGCCGTTCGCCCCCCTTCGCGGCCCCGGGCGCCTGGGGCGAGCACAAATAGAACCAAGAAGCCACACTTGGGCGCCATATCGTTCCGAGACACCCACGGCTGCCTCAGGATCGGTTGCATTTTCGGGCGTGGGCTTGGTAAAGTTCGGTTGACTATTTGGGCTGGTCGCGGAGCGGCCTCACGACAGGGAACGTCGGTTGGCTCGGATCTGAGGAGCGCATTCGGGAATCAAATCCGCAGAGCGCGAGGAGCTTTTTGGGATGTTTAAGACGTTGATGCGAACAGGTCTTTTGGCTGCAACCGTTACCTTCTGCGCAGCGAGCGGAGCGAGCGCCGCAATGCAGATGCCAGCGCCGGCCGCCCTGCTCACAGGCGACAGCCAGGTGACGCCTGTTACATTCTGGGCGCAGCCCTACCCCTACCGGTATGTGCCGCGGCGCCACTGTCCGTTGGTGCGGGTCGAGACGCCCTATGGCTGGTACATGGATCGCGTTTGCGCGCCTGTCGGTCCGGTCCTGCGCCGGGCGTACTAAGATCGAGGTGAACCGAGCGGCGGCTGCCGCCTGTCACCGATCGTTCTCAAGGCAGTCGCGCAATTGATGCGGCTGCCTTGCTCGTTTTTGTTTCATTGTGTGCTGATCATTTGTGCGCGCAGCGCAGGTTCACCATGAATATCTTTGTCGGGCCGGGACAGGCTGTCGCATGGTGAAGATTGTGTTAGCAGTTCGGCGGGGCTGCATCGGCAGCGTGATTGCGTAAAGCGGCTGGTCGCCGGATCTCGCCATGTGGTGCGATCCAGGCAGCCGGGTGCTGATAGAGGATACGATGACAGGGGCTTCAACCTACGATCTCACGGGCAAACGTGTCTTCGTCGCGGGTCACCGCGGCATGGTTGGATCAGCTGTCGTCCGCCGGCTTGCCTCAGAGAATTGCACCGTGCTCACGGCTGACCGGCGTGAGCTGGACCTCACAAAGGAAGAACCCACGCTCAGATGGCTCGAGGCCAATCGCCCGGACGTCGTGGTTCATGCCGCTGCGAAGGTTGGCGGTATCGCAGCCAATAACAATTTCCCCGTCGACTTTCTCTGCGACAACCTTGCGCTGGAATTGAGCGTGATCCGCGCAAGTCACGCGGTGGGTGTGCGGCGCCTGCTGTTCCTCGGTTCGTCCTGCATCTATCCCAAGCACGCCAAGCAGCCGATGGCCGAAAGCGAATTGCTGACCGGGCCGCTAGAGCCCACCAACGAGTGGTACGCAATCGCCAAGATTGCCGGCCTCAAGATGTGTCAGGCGTATCGGCGGCAATTCGGCGACGATTTCATCTCGGTGATGCCGACCAATCTCTACGGCCGTGGCGACAATTATCATCCGGATCATAGTCACGTCCCGGCCGCGTTGATCCGACGCTTCCACGAAGCCAAGCTCGCCAATGCACCCAGCGTTTCGGTGTGGGGCACCGGAACGCCGCTCCGCGAATTCCTCAATGTCGATGATTTTGCGGATGCCTGCGTTTTCCTTCTGAAGCACTACTCAAGCGATCTTCCAATCAATGTCGGTAGTGGAGACGAGTTGTCGATTGCTGACTTTGCGACAACGGTTGCGGACGTTGTGGGCTACAGGGGCAAGCTGGTCTTCGACACGTCTAAACCCGATGGTACGCCACGCAAGCTGCTAGATAGCTCTAAGATTAGAGCGATCGGTTGGCGGCCGAACACCACTCTGGGGTCCGGTCTGGCGGCGACGTACAATGATTTCCTGCAGAGCGGAGGTCGCAGGCTGGATGCGATCGTCAGGTCGTAGGTTATAATTGCTGTTGGGCTGAGGTTTTTAAGTTGACGAAGACTATTCTTTATTTGTCTCCTTATTTTTGGCCGGAAGAGATAGGGTCCGCGCCGTATTGTACCGACCTTGCAAGGTATTTGCAGGGCGCGGGGCATCGGCTGCACACAATAGCTTTTCGACCGCATTATCCCACGGCAGAGAATTTCCGTGCATGGAGCGATGGCAGTCGCGACGAAGAGACGTTTGAAAACATCAAGGTGTCTCGAGTCGGGGTAAGTGAGAGAGGCGTCGGCGGCTTCAAGGAGCGCGTGAAGAACGACATTCGCTTTGTAATTTCAGTTTGTCGGAAAGCATTGCTCGGACGTTTCAGCAGACCGGACGTCGTTATCGCCTACGTCCCGAGTATTTTGACCGTCTTCGCTGCAATATTGGTAAAACTTATGAGTGGCGCACAGGTGCTAACCATCGTTCACGATATCGAAAGTGGGTTAGCGCGGTCACTTGGTATTGCTAAGAACCCTCTGATATTGCGAATGATGGAGCGAGTGGAGAGCTTCGTACTCAATCGGTCGGATCGGGTTGTCGTACTGACCGAAGGAATGAAGTGCGAGCTTGAGAAGATCGGGTGTACGAGCCCGATCGACGTCATTTCTATCTGGGCTTCACCTGCGTCTGAATCGCCCATTCCAGTCCACCCCCTAACATTGATGTATTCCGGAAACTTTGGAAAGAAGCAGAATCTGGATCAGCTTCTACCATTGATCAAACGCCTTTCACTCGAAAGGGCCGACATCAAAGTCGTGATGCAGGGAGACGGCTCAGAAAAAGAACGGATCGTTCGCCTGTTTCAGCAGGCAGGCGTGACTAATACCAGGTTTGCGCCGCTGGTGGATGCGGACAAGTTCGTTCCGAGCTTGCAGGCGGCTGCTCTCCACATGGTGCCACAAGCGCTGGACGTCGCAAACTACGCACTGCCATCCAAGCTTTTCTCAATTATGGCGGCTGGACGACCGTATGTCTGTATAGCGGAGGCCGGAAGTCCGCTTGACGTGCTCACGCAGCGCTCTGGAGCAGGAATTTGCGTTTCGCCGGGAGACGAGGATGGCTTGTTTGAAGCAGTGACTAGCCTTCTCGATAGAAAGGACGAGTTAGAGCGAAAAGGTGAGAACGGCCGCACTTTCGTGTCCGAGTGCATGAACAAACAAACCATTATGAACCAATATCTCGCGTTAATTGGCAAGGCATGACATTTCAGGGAAGCAGGGGCATCTAATGGAGATCGGTGGCAGAATTGCAGTGATATTCGGTGGCCACGGATTCATCGGCTCACATCTTGCTCGTGAGCTTGTGGCTTCAGGCAAATATGTTCGAGTCGTAAGCGCGGATATCGCGCCGCAGCCGAGATTCAGGTCCAAGGGTGTCGAATATATCTTTTGCGATGTGAGGTCGCCAATTCCGGCGGACCTGGCACCTGGGGTTACGGAGATTTACAACCTTGCGGCTGTGCACGTTACTCCGGGCCCGGAGGACTGGGAGTACTACTGGACCAACGTATCCGGCGCCTTGAACGTGACGCAATATGCCCGGCTTGCAAGAGTGAAGACGCTACTTTTTACAAGCTCGATCTCGGTCTATGGACCGAGTGAAGATGAGATCTCAGAATTCTCGGATCCTAACCCCGAGAGTTCGTATGGAAAATCGAAGCTTCTAGCCGAAGGTATTCATCAGAGTTGGCAACTAGAGGAGCCGAGGGACCGAAAGCTGGTGATTGTCCGGCCGGCCGTTGTATTTGGGTTTCAGGAACGAGGGAATTTCACCAGGTTAGCTCGATCACTGGAGAGAAGGGCGTTCTTCTATCCCGGCAGGAGAGACACCAAAAAAGCCTGCGGATACGTTAAAGATTTGGTCGCCTCATTGGAGTTCGCTCGTCGCAGCGAAGAGATGCTCACAATCTACAATTTTGCGTTCGACGAACCGGTGACGACGGAAGGCATTTGCGCGGCCTTTTGCCGGGTGGCCAATTTGCCAGAGCCGAAGTTTACAATTCCGATAAGCCTCATTCTTCTGGGAGGGCTAGCATTTGAACTGCTTTCCAAGCTCGGCTTGAAGACCCCGATCAATCGAGCGCGTGTCCTGAAGCTTTTTAGGTCTACCAACATCGTTCCGAAAAAATTGCAAAGCGACGGATTTGTTCGACAATTTGACCTTGTGGCTGCTCTGCGCGACTGGCGCTCGCAGTCGCCCGTCGGGCGGTTTGAGTAAAAGCCGCTTATCGGCCGCCCCGGACTGTCCAATCCTTGCCAGAAGGGCCGCAGCGCTCTTCTGGCCGTCCCGGCTTTAGAGCGAGCAGTCGAGCCTCGCGCCGCTATCACTCGTGTCGCGGATACTAGTTGGAATAGTCTCTGAATCCGTGCTGCTTGATCAGTTCGTCGCGCTCTGCGGGAATCGCGATCTTCCCTCATCAGAACTGTCATGCCCCGACTTCGTTTGGCGGCGGCATTGACAAAATCTCGGACAGAAATGCTGCGCGCCCGTAGCAATCACGAAATCTCCGGCTTCTCCTGCTGTCGCATTAGCCATTGCATTTCGACATGGTCACGCGCGTGTCCCGCAATCGCGGAGGGCTTCCAAATTGTCCTGATGAGCCGTTCCTGCAGGCCCAAATGGATGCGCGCCGAGGCACGCGTGATTCTTTCCGAGTGACTAAGGTCTCGCCGCGGACGGGAGATTCATTGTCAAAGAGGATGCCGTTGAAGGCGTAAATCCCATAGGCTTCGCGGCAATTGACGTGATCCAGTAGCTCAGAGCTTGGTGACCGGGTACGGCGAGCGCGGATAGAAGGGCGTTGTCTTCTTTTGCGGGATCTCCTGGACAAGACGATACAGTTCAGATGTTGCGTTTGGCGGAACGCTGGATTCAGCTCGTGAGGATCTAGATGAGGTGATCGATACGGCGCTGTGTTGAAGAGAGAGACGGCGCTTGGTCCCGTGGACTTTCTACCTCTTTGGCAGGAGCAATTCAGCGAAACAGGCGCCCTCTTGGCCCGTCACGCCAGTAACTAATCCACGTTCTTGTCATGAACAGTCTCTATTCGCCGCCATTCGTAGTCGGAAGTGAAGTCCGTCCGAAAACTTCAATCTTAAATTAACAGTGGTCGGTTTCAGTTGGGCCAGAAATGTCACGCTAACTTAACTTGACTCAAGTAGGCTGTCCTTTCCTCTTCTGAAACAAGCAGGCGAACTCCAAGGTAAGCCTCGGTCATGGGGAGAAAGGAGGGCTAGTGCTCGCGCCAGCTGCGGCCAGATTGTGCCGAACGTTGTGTAGTCACCTAAGGCATACTGGTTTATGTGCCTCCAGCAAGGCATGAGGCGCAAGATTGTCCGAGAACCCCATAAGCTCAACGTTAAGTCAGCGAAGGGCAGGTGAGTTCTAGTTCAATTTGTTTGTATCTGGATAATCGAATGTTTGAGGAAAGTTCGGATCGTTCCTGCATCAAACGGCGGGAACACTCATGGCAAAATCGGCAACACCGGCCACCTCGGCGAAGGCTCAGAAGGTCGACTACGCGAGCATTGTAACCGGTACTTCCGGCAACGACGTGCTTTTTGGTGGCAACGGCAACGACTTGTTGACTGGAGCAGCCGGAAGCGACACGTTTGTGATCTCCAAGGGATTTGGTTCCGACACCATTAGCGATCTCACCGGTGGTGCAGGTGGTGACGTACTGCGCGTCGAGAACTATGGCTTTGCAAGTTTCGCCGCCTTCAAAGCTGCAGCGAAGCAAGTCGGGTCTGACGTCGTTGTCTCTCTGTCAACGAGCGAATCCCTTAGGCTCAGCAATGTAAAACTGAATTCACTGACCGCCGTGAATGTTCTCCTCCGCGATGACGCCATCAATCATGCGCCAGTGGCGAGCTCCGTGACCTTGACGGCAGGTATCGAGGATGTCGCCTATACGATCAATGCTGCGACCTTGTTGGCTGGAGTCGCGGATGTCGACAATTCTTCGCTATCGATCACGTCGGTCACCGTGGCGAACGGTGGTGGCAACATAGTCAACAATGGCAATGGTACTTGGACGTATACGCCGGCGGCGAACTACAATGGACCGGTCAGCTTCAACTACACGGCATCGGATGGATCGTTGACAACAACCTCGACGGCCAGCTTGAACCTTGCGGCGGTCAACGATGCCCCGGCGGCGAAGTCGGTGCCGCTCGCTGCAGGTATGGAGGATATCGCCTATACGATCAATGCTGCGGCCTTGTTGGCTGGAGTCACGGATGTCGATAATTCTTCGCTGTCGATCACGTCGGTCACCGTGGCAAACGGCAGCGGCAACATAGTCAACAATGGCAATGGTACTTGGACGTATACGCCGGCGGCGAACTACAATGGACCGGTCAGCTTCAACTACACGGCATCGGATGGATCGTTGACAATAACCTCGACCGCCAGCTTGAACCTTGCGGCGGTCAACGATGCCCCGGCGGCGAAGTCGGTGACGCTCGCTGCAGGTATCGAGGATGTCGCCTATACGATCAATGCTGCGGCCTTGTTGGCTGGAGTCACGGATGTCGACAATTCTTCGCTATCGATCACGTCGGTCACCGTGGCAAACGGCAGCGGCGACATAGTCAACAATGGCAATGGTACTTGGACGTATACACCGGCTGCGAACTACAATGGACCCGTCAGCTTCAACTACACGGCATCAGATGGGTCGTTAACAACAACCTCGACCGCCAGTTTGACCCTCGCCGCGACACAACCGTCGGCTCCAACAAGCGAGATCTTATTTGGAAGCTCCGGCAACGACGTGTTGATTGGAGGCGGAGCCAGTGACCTCTTCGTGGTCGCTAAAGGGTTTGGCTCAGACGTCGTCAGCGATTTCCAAGCCGGCTTCGGCGGTGATGTGCTGCGAGTGCAGAACTACGGATTCGCAACATATGCGAATTTGTTTGCGGCTGCCAGACAGGTTGGCTCTGATGCGGTGATAGCACTTTCCAGCACCGAAACCGTGACGCTAAAGAATGTTGCGGTCTCGTCGCTGGTTGCGGCGAATATCCAACTGGACAATCCTCTGCCCCTAAGTGGGACCGCCACCTATGCGCCAGCCGCTGCGGTGACCGGCACGATTTATGGAACCTCGGGAAATGACAAGCTCCAGGCTAGCGGCGCGGCAGTGACTCTCGTCGGTGGCGCCGCCGACGATACCTATATCGTCTACGACCGCAGCACGAGTGTCGTCGAACAAGCTGGCCAAGGTATCGATACGATCTCAGGTGCAAAGTATGACGGCTATAGCCTCGTTAACGCGCCGAACGTCGAAAATCTGACCCTCACCGGGAGCAACTCGGCGCCGGCCACCGGGAACGCGCTTGACAACATCATTATTGGTAACGCCGGCAACAACATGATCGATGGAGGCCTTGGCGACGACGTGCTTACAGGTGCGTACGGCACAGATAGGTTCGTGATCAAAGCCGGAAACGGCAATGATGTCATCACCGATTTTACCGCGGGAGCCGGCGGCGATATCCTTCAGATTAGCGGTGCGAATTTCAAGACTTTTGCCGACGTAAAGGCTGCGATGACGCAAGCTGGCACGGATGTCTACCTTGCGCTCGAGAATGGCGAGAGGATCACCCTTGAGCACGCCGATGTTCAAAACTTTGTACCAGCTAACGTCGATATTGTGATCCCGCTCTCGGGACTTGTGAAGACGTTTGGCGACAATTTCGATTCGTTGTCAGCCGGACAGGACCCCAGCTTGACTTGGCGTACTAGCTACGCGTGGAGCGGCTCAGCGAGCTACCTGCTGAGTGGGGAGCAGGGGGTTTACGTCGATAGCAGCTTCTCCGGTTTACCGGGAACGCAAGCATCAAGCTCGCTTGGTCTCAATCCCTTCTCCATCGAGAATGGTGAGCTGTTGATCACTGCTCAGCCGGTGCCTTCGACCGTCAGCTCATATGTCGGCGGAGCGCAATTCTACACTGGCATGATCTCGAGCGAAAACAGTTTCGTCCAAACTTACGGCTATTTCGAGATGTCAGCCATGTTGCCCAGCACGACGGGAGCCTGGCCTGCCTTTTGGCTGCTGCCGATCAATGGGCAGTACAGCGCCGAGCTCGACGTGTTTGAGGCATTCGGGCAGGATCCGGATCAGGTTCATTGGCAAGTCCACTCGTCGACTGGATCGGCGGCCGCTCCCGGCGCTTGGGCAAATACGACTGATCTTACGTCGGGAATGCATACTTTTGCTGTTAAATGGACGCCGTATGATCTGACGTTCTTTGTCGATGGCGCTCAGATCGCCAAGGCTCCCACGCCTGCAGACATGAACACGGCGATGTACATGATCGCTAATCTCGCTATGGGTGGCTGGGCCGGAGCCGCTGCCGCCGGATCTACCGCGACCCTGACCATCGATTCGATTGAGGCCTACCAACTATCTGAATACACACTGGCAAATTATACGCTTCTGTCGAGCGGCTCTTCAATTAGCACGATCGCCGGTACAAGCAGCGCCGACACTCTCGCGGGGACCGGCGGCAACGATCTAATAGGAGAAAATGGTGGCGCCGACCTCATGACCGGTGGTCTTGGCGATGATACGTATATTGTCACGGATGCTAGCGCCCAAATCATTGAGGTTGCGGGGGGCGGGGTTGATACCGCGCGAGTATCGGTCTCCTACACGCTTTCCAACTACGTCGAAAATCTCATCCTGACCGGGGCCGCTACGATCAATGGGACCGGCAACAGCCAAGCTAACATCATCGTCGGGAATTCAGCTGCAAACGTCACCACTGGAGGACAAGGCAACGACATTCTTACGGGAGGTGGTGGTAGTGACAAGTTCGTGGTCAATCTGGGGGATGGATCTGACATCATCACTGATTTCGAAGTTGGGAGCGCAGGTGAGTATGATGTCGTTGCGCTAACGGGCTTTAGCTTTACCTCGTTCAGTGACATCAAATCATCGATGACCCAGGTCGGATTAGATGTCTACCTCGCGTTGACGCCGTATGAGACACTGGTCTTTCGCGGGGCAGCGATTTCCGATTTCGTGAGTGACAACTTCCAGCTTCCGGTAACTCTGCCAAGTAGCGGTACAGCCGCTAGCTACTGGAGCGGCACCCGGGCTGATCAGTACGTCTATGGCACCGCCATGAACGACAATCTCAAGACGGGTGGGACGGGCAACACTCTTGTCGGCGGTGCGGGCGACGACACCTATGTCGTCGGTTCTGCAAATGCCATCATTGTTGAGAAACCGGGCGAAGGTGTCGATACAGTTCAGGTGTGGGGTGTTTCGCAGACGCTCGCGCCAAATGTCGAAAATCTAAGCCTGATGCAAGGAGGCTTGAACGGAACGGGGAACGATCTTGCAAATCGAATGGCAGGGTCAAGTGGCAATGACATTCTCGACGGCGCAGGTGGCGATGATTGGCTGTTCGGAGGCGCAGGTAACGATACCTTTGTCTATATCAAGGGCAACGGGCACGATACGATTGCCGACTTCCATGTATATACAAGCTCTGTAGCCGAGCACGACAAACTACTCTTCAAGGGGTATGACGCTAGCGCGTATCTAACCGTTGAAGGAGATGAATGGGCCATTCATTATGCTGGAGGAATTGATAAGTTCACGGTTGCGGGCGTCACGCATCTCGGTGCTCTGGATTATTCATTTGTTACATGAGCGCGCGGTGGATAGATACTGTCGAACGGTTCGTCTCAGTTCGTCCGCTCTCGGCCGGAGACGGGGCCGGTTGTATCTTAGCCGCCGAATGCCTTAACCAGCGTGACAGATCACGAGCCTAGTGCTGAGCCAGCGATCATCTTCGGTTTCAAAGCCTTGAGCGCGCGTCCATTCTGGGCCGATGGCAGTAGTCCTCAAGAGTTCGTAATGATGGCGGCTCCAAAGCTAGGCTGCGGTAAGAACGGTATCAGAACGACAAACTTCCAAATGGTATAACAGCGTGCCTGGTGCGGCCCGATCGTTCGCTCACGCCGAACTCGACATGATCTCAGCACGCGCGGGTGCGGTGTTGTGCTTCCGCCCGGAGATTCGGCCACTCTTGAGCTTGCCGTCTGCCAACTCAGCGTGGCACCGGCTCTCCGCGAACATTTCGACGCAGAAGGAGGAAGGCGCGCCGTTGAGCGTCGGGATCGACGCACAATTGAGGCCACGGCACAGGGCAATACGATAGCGCAAAAGAATACCGGCCTGAAAGGCGCTGCTCACGACTGGGTTCTCGTCGGTCGTGAGGCATTCCGGCTAGGTTCCGCTTGGATCGCTCGCCTTTGGTCCGCGAAAACTACTCGTGGCGCGGGTAATATCTAAACCCGTGCTGCTTGATGAGCTCGTCGCGCTTTGCGGACCCGAGATCTTCCTTCATCATTTCTCGAACCAGGCTTTCGAACGACGTCTTGGGCTCCCAGCCGAGTTTCTGCTTGGCCTTTGACGGATCACCAAGAAGCGTCGCGACCTCAGTGGGGCGGAAATAGCGGGGATCGACGGAAACGATGCACTTGCCGGTCTTGGCGTCATATCCTTTTTCTTCGACGCCACTTCCTTCCCACCGGACCGTCATGCCGACTTCGTTTGCTGCGACATCGACAAACTCTCGGACCGAATGTTGCACGCCAGTAGCAATCACGAAATCCTCGGGCTTGTCCTGCTGCAGCATCAGCCATTGCATTTCGACGTAGTCGCGCGCGTGTCCCCAATCGCGCAAGGCATCCAGATTACCCAGATAAAGCCTTTCCTGCAGTCCCAAATGGATGCGCGCCAAAGCACGCGTGATCTTTCTGGTCACGAAGGTCTCGCCGCGGACCGGAGATTCGTGGTTGAAGAGGATGCCGTTGCAGGCATACATCCCATAGGCTTCGCGGTAATTGACCGTAATCCAGTAGGCATACAGCTTGGCGACCGCGTATGGTGAACGCGGATAGAACGGCGTGGTCTCCTTCTGCGGGATGTCCTGGACCAATCCGTAAAGCTCGGATGTTGACGCTTGATAGAAGCGCGCCTTCCTCTCCAAGCCGGTAATACGCATGGCCTCGAGGATGCGCAGGGTGCCGAGACCGTCGGAATTGGCTGTGTATTCGGGCTCTTCGAACGATACGGCAACGTGGCTTTGCGCCGCAAGATTATAGATTTCGTCTGGCTGCACTTGGCCAACGATCCGGATCAGGCTCGAAGAATCGGTCAGATCGCCGTAGTGAAGCCGGAAGGGCGGGTCGGGCTCGTGCGGGTCGAGATAGAGATGATCGATGCGGTCCGTATTGAAGAGGGAGGTCCGGCGCTTGATGCCGTGGACCTCGTATCCCTTCTGCAGAAGAAGTTCGGCCAAATAGGCGCCGTCCTGCCCGGTGACGCCGGTAATAAGTGCTCGTTTCTTTGTCATAATAATCTCTAGGTCCGGTAGGTCGTTCGTACTCGAAAACGAAGAGAATAGGGAGATGGGTTGGGTCAAAAAAGCAAGCTTAGATTAACAGCGTTGAGGTCTGCGCAATAGGCAACAGAGTCCTGCTAAGGCTATTTCGAATTTGTATTCCCAACGGTGAAACTCTGGCTTTATGAATGTTGTACAATTTGTGAATTGAATTTGGCCTGGAGCTTCAGATTTTGAACAAACGCATAATCCCCCTGATCATGTGCGGCGGTGCCGGCACGCGGCTGTGGCCCGCCTCGCGCGAGGTACGCCCCAAGCAGTTCCTGCCGCTGTTCGGCACGCGCTCGACGTTCCAGGACACGCTGCTGCGCGTGTCCGATCCCTCTTTGTTCGACCGGCCGATCGTCATCACCAACGCCTCCTACCGCTTCATGGTGCTGGAGCAGCTCGCCGAGATCGGCATCGAGGCCGACGTGATCCTCGAGCCGATGCGGCGCGATTCCGGCCCCGCCATCGCGGCGGGCGCGGTGTTCGCGCAGAACCGCGCCAGCGAGGCGATCGTGCTCGCGCTCGCCGCCGATCACGTCGTGCAGAATAATGCCGCCTTCGTCGCCGCCTGCCGCGAAGGCCTCACCGCTGCGAATGCCGGGCGCATCGTCACCTTCGGCGTCAAGCCGGAGCGGCCGGCGACCGAATACGGCTACATCAATCCGGGCGAGGTGGTCGCGGGCGAAGTGCAGGCGGTGGCACGCTTCGTCGAGAAGCCGGATGCGGTGAAGGCCTCCGACTACGTCAATTCGGGCTATCTCTGGAACAGCGGCAACTTCATGTTTCCGGTGAGCGTGCTGCTCGACGAATATCGCAGGGTCGATGCGGCAAGCGTCGAGGCCGTTACCAATGCGGTCAACAATGCCGGCCGCGATCTCGGCTTCGTCACGCTGGAGCCCGAGGCGTTCGGCGCGGCCAAGGCGATCTCGATCGACTATGCGGTGATGGAGAAGACCTCGCGCGCCGCCGTCGTGCCGGTGTCGTGCGGCTGGTCCGACGTCGGCTCATGGCATGCGGTGTGGGAGCTGTCGGAGAAGGACGCGCAAGGCAATGCCGCGCACGGCACCGCCGTGTTCGAGGATTCCCGCAATTGCAACGTCACCACGGATTCCGCGCTGGTCGCGCTCGAAGGCGTCGACGATCTCGTCGTCGTCGCGACCGCGGACGCGGTGCTGGTCTCGCGGCAGAAGGATGCCAACGGGCTGAAGCGCCTCGTGACGAAATTGAAGTCGGTCGCGCCGAAAGTCACCGAAGAGCATCTCAAGGTGCACCGGCCCTGGGGCAGCTATCAATCCGTCGACAATGGCGAGCGCCACCAGGTCAAGCGCATCGTGGTGAAGCCGGGCGGGCGGCTGTCGCTGCAGAAGCACCATCATCGTGCCGAGCACTGGATCGTGGTCCGCGGCACGGCGCAGGTCACCGTCAACGAGACGGTGAAGACGGTGCACGAGAACGAGTCGATCTACATCCCGATGGGCGCCGTCCACCGGATGGAGAATCCGGGCAAGATCCAGCTGGAGCTGGTCGAGGTCCAGACTGGAAGCTATCTGGGGGAAGACGACATCATCCGGATTGAAGACGACTATCAAAGAACCTAAGCAACATCCGAAGTGCCCATTGTGATGATCGGGCCGGAGTATGTGAGTCTGGTGTCCGGCGACTGTTTACGGATGTCGGTCACCACGTGATCTGCATCAACAAGGACGAGGGATCGCGGCAAGATCCCAATCTGCCAACCCGAGGCCTGACAAGCTGGTGGCGAACGCTGTCAAAGCAGGCGGCTGGATTTGACCATTGACCTGATTAAGCCAATCGCAGCGGCCGATGCCGTTCTCATAGCGGTCGGCACGCTCTCCCGATAGCGCAGTCTCACACCCGGCGGCCCTGGTGGTAACGAGACCGACGGTGCCGGTCGGCAACGGACCAGCTGTCCCCAAATTTCATGCGTGATCGATAAGAAAAAACTCAATGGTTGATCGCGCCACAACTTCTCCGAGAGTTCAGCTAACGCACTGGAGGATGCTTTGCCGCTTCCTCCGGGAGTTTAGCCTGTCTCCATAATAACATGGAGGGAGCTCCGCCGATTTGAGCTGCGAAACTTTAGTAAAATTACTCCGACGCAGAGATACTTGAGGCGAACGAGTTCAAATGGGATGGATATATCAGCCGTGAGGGACAACGCCCATTGATCGCCATGCCGATTGCGTCGTAGATCGGATCGTGCTGGAGGCGAGCCGAAGGAACGGCTGATGCCAACTACTCTCCAAGAACAACTGGACCAGGTTGAACGCGACATAAAGTTATACATGGAGTTTGATGCAAACGAAAAAGATCGTTTCAATCGCGAATCTTACTTGTGGACTGCAGAGGATCGCATCGAGTGGCAGGAGATACAATCTGACAATGCTCAACGACTCCGAGAACTGCGCGAGGAGCGTGATAATTTGCGCAGCCGACTTGGTCTATGAATCGACAATCGGATGGTTGCCGTAAATCGCGAAAGGATCGCAGCTGCTCCGAATTTTTCTTAAAAGCTCGAATGCTCGGCCATCAGTTCGGCAAGACCGAGCATGGACCGGCGTTCATGCTTGCAATCAGAGGAGCTGCGCTGCTTTGGGATCGGTACAGGTGATCCTGTATAACTCCTTGGTGTTGGACCATCCATCCGAGCTCTACGGCGGGCACGCGTTCTGGCCTGCCGATGCTCGTGACACATGGCGCTCTGCTGCAACGCGCGGCCTCCATGAGGAGACTCATCTGCAAGAGCTATTCGAGGAACTTCGGCGCCCTTGGTTGGCCTTTGCGGCTAGCTACGTGAGCAAGGTTCGCCCCATTCGAGCGTTGAAGGGCGTGAATCTCTCTCAATAATATCAAGCGTCGAAGCTGCGCTGCGTTCAAGAGTGATTCGAACAGCGCGAGGATCTCACGCGCCTGAACATAGACCTCCATGCTGATAGCGTGTTGATCGAAACCGTACGATCGAAGGCGGGCTTCGATATCGAGCGCAGCAGACGCGTCCAGTTGCCAGTCTAGGGCGTTATTGATGGTGTAGATTTCGGCTACATCCTGGAAGTCCGGGGCAATGCCTGCCAGATCGACGCGGCGAAGGGTCATCTCGACGGCCTTTTGGCGATAGGTGCTCAGGAGCCTATGCCGCAGAATCCGGTAGCGTTGTATCTCCCAGGAGAGTTCAGCGATGTCGATGGCGAGCAGCCATTCGATGGCAGATTGAGGATCGAGGTCGCGGAAGATGACGGCCTGAAGAGCCTGGTAGTGGTCGATGTTCTCTCCAGGAAGAAGTTGCGGCGGAGGGCACAGCGCCTCAAATTGAGGCGGCAAGACGCTCGTCTGCTGAGATTTAGATAGGTTGACAGGACCATTCATTGACCTTGCGCCTCCAGTCGTGAAGGCGGTGCAGCAACTGTTGCTCCGTTCGCCAGATGGACGGGGCTGGCATCCCAAAGCTGCTTTGCGATCGGCAGCGGCGAAATTTGCAGGTTGGTCCACCAGGCTCTTTCGTCTCCGTGTCGGTGTAGGGATTGATGATGCGATCGGCAGAGCGGGACCGTGAACTCGTCGCTGACTTTGCGACCCAAGGTGCGGGGTTGAGCGAACTTCAGGTGATGCGGATCAGCAGGTGTCTTCTGACAAACGAGACAACCTTGGCTGCGGATGAAGGCGAGGTGGTCCTTGCTCCGTCGCCGGGGCCGCTCCTTTGGGAAGGCGAGGCCGACCTGCTGTCCGGGAGAGGGTCTGGCAGGTTTGAAAATGTCGCCGGATACCTCCGAAGGAGATTCCTCAGGTAGAGATCGTCCGACCGCTGACACGGCCCGCTGCTCTGCTGGATCGATGTCTGGAAGGGCAGCTTCCTCGAGCCTCTTCTGGTAGGCGGCCTCAAGAACACGGGCGTCCGCCTCTAGAAGTGTGTTCTTGAGCGGAAGGCTGATCTTGGCCCAGGCGAGCAGCTCTTCGCTGCCCTCCTGAAGGCCAAGCTCGCGCAAGAGTCGATCGAGAAGCTCGGCCGAGCGTTCAGGAGGCAGGACCGGTGGCCGGTTCAGGACGCCCTTAGGCGATTTTCCCTTCGGCCCTGGGGCGGCCTGCGGCTCCGTGGCAGCGGGGGGCTCGGTAACGACATCAGGCGCGTCCAGATCGTCCTCTCCGGCGATCCCGACCAGTGCAAAGAGTGCATACCGGCGGGCATAGGTCAGCGCCGTACCCATCCGGTGCGGCGCCTCGACGTCCTTGGAGGCGCAGACCGGTAGGTCCGAGGATATCCATTCCCCGGAGGCGTGGGCGAGGAGGGTGGTGAGATGGATCTGCCCGGTGACCTGCTCAATCCGGGTGGTTTGGATGGTCGCGATCTCCTGCTGGCTTAACGTCTTGCGGACGATGTCCAGGCCGGAGGCCAGAGACGCGTAGCGGAAGGTCCGATCATTCTCCCGCGGGAATGGTGACCGGATCACCGCCGTCAGGGACTTCTCGGGGTTGGTCAGCTCGGCCTGAGCTCGGGCGAGGGCGGCCGCGATAGTCCCGATGCGCTCACTGGACTGATGCATGGGGCCCCTCCGTCGCCTGGGCTTCGAAGCTGATCGCGCCAGACTTGGACCGCTTGGCCTTGATCCCGTGCCCTGTGGCTTCCTTGGCGTCCTCCGGCATAAGTCTCTTCAAATCGGCCTTCGCCAGCTCATGCTGCCCGTGCGCGTCGCGGGTTCGTAAGTAAGTGGCCGCCAGTTCCGCCCATTGATTGGACGGGGACATGTCGACGACTTTGACGGCCTCCAGCCTCGGGCGCGGCGTCTCGATGTTGAACAGAGCGGGCGGCTCGCCACTCTGGACGCAGCGCCAGAACTTCTTCTCGGCGGTGAGAAGGAGATGTTGGTAGAGCGGGTCGGCGTGGATCTTGATCTCGACCCATTTGCCACCCCCAGTGATGATCGAGAGCACCGCATTGCGGGCGGCGATCACCCACATGTTGTGCTGCAGCTGAGCCATGTGCTTCTCGGCCGCAGCCTCCTCCGTGAAGGCCCAGGGCAGCATGAACTTGGCTTCAAAGACAGCGCCGGTTTGCTCGACGGTCCCATCCAGCGTCGCCGCCATCCATTTGTGCACGGGGTGGCGAACACGCTTCTGAATGTCCTTCACTGTGAGTCCGCTCGCACGCTGATACCAGGCGCGGTTCAGGACCTCTGTCACGGTGCCGATCTGAACGATCAAGTTGTCAGAGAGATCCTCAGGCTTTGCTTCGCCGCGCTTTTCGCGCCAAAGTCTGGTCAAGCTCTCCTGGTCATCCCCCATAATGATACGAGCGTCCGAGCCGCCGATGAAATGGCGGCGGTCGTTCGGATTGAACCTGATGATTGGATGCTGAGGCTCGGTCTGGCCGTCACTCTGTACACTACGCACTGATATCTCCTGCTCCAAGGACAGCGGCTCTCCTCGCCGCACTGCCTGAAGCCCCGCATCCGCGAGGTGAGATACCGGCGCCGCCATCGCGCCCCGGCAGACTCAGTAACGCTCCAATTGCAGGGCAATGCCAGTCCTTTCTGCAGCAATCTTGTTGCTCTTGTTGCCGGACTTTCAGCGTTCGGCCGCCCGGCATGCCTCGCTCTCACAAAGTGACAAATCGAAGCCAATCGTACGAGCCTGCGGGATGAGCAGTTGTGGGTCCGTTCACTTGTGCCCTTGGACTTGGAGCTCGGCTGAAATCGGTCGCGACGGTGATCGTGAGTGCTGGCGCCGCCGCAATGGGCGATCCAGGTTCGGTGTCTCGCGGCTTGAATTGGAGGCCCGCCTGAGCTTCAATGAATAAGTTTGAAGTTCGATTTGATCTTGTAATTTCCTATTTGTCCCGGATCTTGAATGCGGTCTATTTGATTGTCCTTGGCAGCTGGCTGCTGCTCAACTTGCTCTTTGTCGTGATCGTGGTCCCGCCGCGTAAGTCGGCGGCCATGAAGCCGCTAGTTAGGAAGACTAGCGCTATCAAGAAGCTCTTTAGAAGGACCACGAGGTAGCAACACCTGAGCCTGGCGTTATGGTCTCCGGGCCGGGCAGGCGGAGGCAGTTGCTTCCTGTGCCGGATGGAGGAAACGTGCGGTCAGAAAAACATGAGCGAAGCGCGTATGGCCTCAGAGCGGAAGATCGAAGCGAACCGTCAGAACGCCAAGCGAAGCACTGGGCCAAAAACCGAACTCGGAAAGGCCAAGTCGAGCCGCAATGCTCGTCAACACGGGTTATCGAGTCCCGGTATGGAGGAAGTGAGCGTATCCAGCTCACATGGCCACTCCGCGACCGCGGGGAGATGCAAGCAGCAACAGAACTGGCTCGAAGTGGATGATCTTGTCCAAGCGAATCGAAGGTTGGGTCGCATTCGGCAAGCCCGCTACGAATTGCTGGTCGCCCTGCTGGAATACCCGACCCCGAAGCTGCCCAAACGTCTCGCCGGGCTGGAGCGCTATGAGAGGCCGGCCCGGGCCGCGCAGCGGCGCTTCCTGAAGCGCTGGCTGAAGCAGGGCTGACCCAGAGCCCGCCACATAGGTTGCGCTTACGGAGTTCTGGGTTTGCGGAAGTGGCCGTCTCAAACTTTCACGTCGTGCGTCATTCGAGCTAGCAAGGTCGCGGCATCATGAAGCCGTCCGGCTTCGTATATCAACTGCTCGATATCCATGGACACTCGGATCGCTTCAGCAACGCCACCTGCTTCTGCACATGCCTGTGCCGCCCGGGTAATCTGCTCGGCCGCCTTCAGCTTGGCATGGATTTCCGCGAGGCAAGCCTTGATGGCTGGTTCGATGATTTCCGCTTCCATGAATTGTCGGACTCCGCTGACAGACTCGAATGGTCGAATGCACGCTCCATTCGGTGCCGAAGTCCAGCTCTTTCAGAGCAATCCTGTAGCTATAAGCGATCTCATGAGACTGGTGCTAGAAAATCGAGGTGGTCGCGACATCTTTCAACAACGCAGCCGCGAAGAGACGCGCCCATCCCGTATCAGTTCTGTAGCAAACTGAGCAAGCTTTGAAGAAGGGGCGAAATGGGTCCCTTGCGCGGTGACGTTGCATTCAATGGGTTGGCCTCTGCCCCAAGAGAAGCACTGACGTTATCTCAGTCGCAGCTCACGCAAACAGAGAGTCAATACGCCTTATTGGTTTTCGGGACTACTAGGCAACGGTGCTTCGGCGTAATGTTCGACGTTCCGCACGATTTGGGCGTTGAGTCGCAGCGGTGTTTGGCCCTCTTCTCCACCTTGCTCAGGCAGACTGGCTTTCGGACAGCTGTGCCCGAGGAAGGACAATTGCTTAAGGTTGGTTTGCGCTTGCGTAGGTGTTCGGAGCAACGGGCTCTCCTCGCCTGACGAAGTATTCTCGTGATCTCTCGGTCCAATCTGGTTGCTGAGTTTGCGAGGGAGTACATCAGAACTCGGATGTTCCTATCAAACATTCGCCGCGCAAGCTCCGGATACTCCACCTTCAGTAACGGTCCGTATTCTCCGGCGTGCCAGAAATGCTCGAAGGTCACCCGAGGACCGCGCAACACCTCCGACCGATCAAAAGTCTTGTGCGGAGCGATGCCGACCCACGTAAGCTTGCCAGCGATACGCGCGCGGTGAGGTTCTGGCCCGATGCCACCTATGCCGATGACCGCACCGTACTGTCGCCCTCGTACCGTCCCCATGCAGTCACGGCTTCCGAACACGCCGGTTTTGGCGTCGGGATCGCCTGAGTGCGTGCGCTTGTAGATTAGTATCCGCATCATTGTTCCGCATCGCGTTCTGATGTTTGACCGCAAGTTGAGTACGCGAAGATCCACGGCGATTGACGCTCAACGCAGGTTACGCCGGCGAGTGCGACTCGGCGCCACCGGTAGGAAGGCGTCTACATCTCATCTTCGACGAGGCGGGCGCTTTGTCCGCAGACCAATCGTAGATCCAGCGTCGAACACTGGCCAACTTGATACCCTGTGCAACAGCGAGTCTGGTTGCAGCCTTCTCGCCCTGGCGGAGATAAATGTCGAAGCAGCGCTCTTTGACCGAGCCGCCGCGCGGTCTGCGGAGCTGGACGGTGTCCTGGTTGTCCAGAATGTCCCACCGGCCCTCGAAGGGAATGAGTGCCTTCAGGCTCATAAACGCTGCCGTGTCCCAGTTTTTGGGCGTCGACATTTGGCCAGCCACCGCCGAGTTCCGCGCGATGAAGTACCGGACCGGCTGCTGTGCGTCTTCGTTGCCAAGCAGTACATAGATCGTGATTTGCGACAGCATGTCGCCTTCGAACTGTGATTGCCGCACGTACCAAGGTTGGCTCCGAACGGTCTTCACCTGCACCTTAGCGAGGGCTGTGTCGCGGTGGCGACCCACAAGCAGATCGTAGCCCGCCGTGTTGCGGTCCGCGAGCTGAGCGTCATAACCTCGACGAAGCAACTCGCCCATGACGAAGTATTCGCCCGCGTTTCCTGTGGGAATGCCGGACTTTCTTTTCCGGGTTTTTGGCGTCGAATTTAGGGGTGAAATTTCTACAATGCTCATGGGATTGGCCTCCACTCGCGCAGAGTAAGAAAGCGCGATAGAAATCAGCTAAAGACCTCTATTATGAATTTAGGCGAATTGAGAGCGAGTGATTGGCACAGCCTTTGGGCCTGACGCCACTGGGCGTCCATCCACCCCGCCCGAAGACCCAAGCATGCGCCAGCGGACCGCGTCGTCGGACCGATTACTGCTTCCCCTCGCGCACGAACCGCCGGAGCAGCCTCAGCGGATCAGCCCCGAGTGCCTCGGCAATAACGATGAACTCGATCACGTCAAGGCGCCGCTCGCCGCCTTCGTACTTGGCAACGAAGGATTGAGGTTTGCGGAGCTTCTTGGCGAGTGCCTGCTGGCGAATGCCTGCCTTCTGCCGGGTTGCGACAAGAAGGGCCATGAGGCGGGCATATTCGGCGGATTTGAGGGACTTTTCCATGGCCGCCGGGCGTGTTTCGAATCGGCGGTAGCCAATCTGATCCCGGATTGGGATTATCCCAAAATAGGATCGAATTAACCCTCGCGTGCGAAGCTGGCTGGTGAGGCGCTCGGTTGTGCTGGACTTGTGCGGCCAGCGGAGCGCAATGGCGGGGTATGACCAACCCCAAAAGGAGACTTACAATGCTCGCTGAACTGCATCAGGACCCGCTTACGTCCCACTCCCGCGCCTCGAATATTCGGGAGCAGGCGCTCCTCCATCTTCTCCTCGGGCAGCTGATGGCGGCGCGCTGGCAGCAGGGCCGTCACGACATCGAGGTTCTGACGAGCGAGGTGGACCGGGGCGGCTACGATATCGTGCTGGAAGCCAACGGCATCCTCCGGCACGTCCAGCTGAAGTCGACCTTTTCCGGCTCCAGCGTCCGGCACGTGACGGTCAGCACCCGGCTGCTCGAAAAGCCCAGCGGCTGCGTGATTTGGCTGGAGGTCGACCAGCGGACGCTGGCCTTCGAGCGCTACTTCTGGTTCGGCGGCCAGCCGGGAGCGCCGTTGCCGGATCTGGGTGCAAAGATTAGCCGGCATACGCGCGCGGACAGCAGCGGGCAGAAGCTCGAACGTCCATTGCACCGCGACCTCGGCAAGGCCTGCTTCGCACAGGTCGACAGCGCGGAACAGCTGCTCACCAGGCTGTTCGGCTAGCTCGGCACAAGAACGGAGAGCGGCCAGCCATCCGGAGTGTGGTTGGCAGGGCCGTTCTCTCGCTGGACACCTGAACCTTGCGCTGAAGATGGGCCTTGCGGTGACGCGGGGCGAACAGGAGCAAAAAATCGATAGGCCTTTAAAGGCTCAGGGAAGGCCGTGGAGAAGATTTGCACCTCGCCCGCACTCCGACAGGTCCGGAATCCCAGAAATCGCGCGCAGAATGCAGGTCTGCGCGGCGCGCTCATCGAATCCGCCGAAGAATATCCAATCAAAACAAGGATTTAGTGCCTCGCCTAAAGCGGCGGGGGCGGTCCTTCTGGTGCAAGTGTGGCCGGCGGCTGCGAGCGGATAGCTCGGCTCGATCCGCGCGACGAGACAGGATTGGCACAAGTTATGCTATAATTGGCTTATACATTGCTGAGGAGCCAGTTTGATGCGTAAGCTTCCCGAAACGATACAATCGCCCGCCTTCGGCTTCGATAAGCCGGCGAAGGAACGCATCATCGAGGCCTCCGACAAATTATTCCGGCTCCTTGGAATCAGGGTCGCCGACGGCTTGATAACCGAAGACGCGCATTCAAACCTGGACACCTTCCGCAAGTATTTTGGCCATGGTGAGCCGCTGATCGGCCGCTTCGTCAAGACGCTGATTGCGGAGTGCGAGGACTATTGGCGCGGTCTCGCCGCAGAGCATCCGAACGATCATGAGGCGCAGCTGCGGTGGTGGCTGGCCTTCGAAGAAGACCAGATTGGCTACATGACGGAGCCTCGGGTGTTGCTCTCACGCACGGCAGCCGAATTGTTCGAGACTCGCAGGCAGCAGCATCCGCTGCTGCGGGAGATCGAGGAATATTGGCAGGCGGAGAGGCGGCGCGTGGTTGGACTGTGCAAAGCGGCAAGGCTGCGCGATCCTGTCGAGCTCGCAGATATGCTGCTTCTGATGGTGCATGGCGCGCGCAACGAGCGGGGTGCTTATGGGCGCTTTGCTCCGAGTCGCGTACTGCGGCAGGCTGGAATCGAGCTAATCTCGATCCACAGAGCTGCTGCCAAGCCCGCGACCGACGACGCCCCCGATCTGGATTGAGGTTGAGCATGAGCACGACCGATGATGCCGCTGTGGTGGTCTTTACCTCCGAGACACGGCAGGAGATTCTGGGGCACGCGGGGTCGCGCGGCTGGGTCCTCAGTCCCAAGAGTGTCGAGCACTGCCCCTACCTTGTTTGCTGTCGGCGGCAGATCTGGGGCAACAAGGCCGAAGGCATTGCCCCTCGAACCGCATTCCTGGTCGGCCGGATTTCATCGCTGACGCCGCTCGATGAGACCAAGAACTCGCGAGGGCAGGCTCGTTTCCACATTGGAATCTCGGACTTCGCCGACATCGCCGTTGCGGAGGTCTGGCGCAAGGAGCTGCGCAACCCCGTTGCCTATGCTGGCCTGAAGCAGCTCGGGATACAGCTTAAGCGTCTGAAATTTCAACCGGTACCAGACCCGCGGCCGACGGTCTCCGATGAGACGCGGGGAGGGCTGACCATCGCCGAGGCGAAGAAAGGGTTGGCCGCCGCGTTTGGCGTGCGGCCCGAAGATGTCGAGATCACGATCAAGGGGTGATCGGATTAACCAATGCCGCGATTGCAGGCCGTCTATCGAGCCAGTATATTTGAAGTATATCGATAGATGATGATATAGTTTTGGCCTGTCCTGCTGGAGAGGTCTCATGAGTGATTTCCGCGTTGACCACCTGCCCATTGCCGAGCTGAAGCCGAATCCGGCCAATGCCAGGCGGCATTCACGCAAGCAGCTGCATCAGATCGCCGCCTCGATCCGCGAGTTCGGCTTCAACAGCATCGTGGTGATCGATGAGGAGGGTATGATTCTGGTCGGCCATGGCCGGGTCGAGGGTGCGCGGATAGTCGGGCTCGAGCGGGTGCCGGTGTTGCGGGTCGGCCATTTGACGGCCTCGCAGAAGATCGCATTCTCGCTCGCCGACAACAAGATCGCGCTGAACTCGGACTGGGACATGGACCAGCTGCGCGAGCTCTGGCGCGAGCTGATGGGGGTCGAGATCAATTTCGATGTGGAGGTAACCGGCTTTGAGACCGCCGAGATTGATCTCTTGGTCGACGGCGAAGCGGCGCGCGACAAGCCTGACAAGAGCGATCTGGTTCCGTCCGTGGGGTCGGACCCGGTCTCGCGCCTCGGTGATCTCTGGGTGCTGGGGGAGCATCGCCTGCTGTGCGGCGACGCTTGCGATGCCGCCTCCTTTGCCGATGTGATGGATGGCGAACAGGCGCGCCTGGTGTTCACCGACCCGCCCTACAACGTGCCGATCGACGGACATGTCAGCGGGCTCGGCGCTGTCAAGCACCGCGAATTCAAGATGGCCTCCGGGGAGATGAGCTCTTTGGAGTTCGCCGGCTTCTTAAGTGTGGTGTTCGGCAATATGGCGCAGGTAAGTGTGGATGGGGCGATCCATTTTGTCTGCATGGATTGGCGTCACATGGACGAGGTGCTCAAGGCGGCGGGCGGGGTCTATTCCGAGCTGAAGAATTTGTGCGTCTGGAACAAGAGCAACGGCGGCATGGGCTCGTTCTACCGCTCCAAGCATGAGCTGGTGTTCGTCTACAAGGTGGGGCAGGGGCCGCACGTGAACACGGTCGAGCTCGGGAAGCACGGCCGCTATCGCACCAATGTCTGGGACTATGCCGGCATCAACAGTTTTGGCGCGAGCCGCGCAAGCGAGCTTGAAATGCACCCGACGGTAAAGCCGACCGCGCTCGTGATCGACGCGATCAAGGACTGTTCGCGCCGCGGTGATATCGTGCTTGACCCGTTCTCCGGATCGGGGACGACCATCATGGCCGCGCAGAAGTGCCGGAGGCGGGCGCGCGCTATCGAGTTGGATCCGCTCTATGTGGACGTCGCGATCCGGCGCTGGCGGGCCTATACCGGGCAGGCCGCGGCTATGGCTTTGACGGGTGAAACCTTCGCGGAGGTTGAGCAGCGGCGTGCCGATCCGTTGCAGTAGGCCTTCCTCAACAGTCGGTTCATCGCGGTAATGCGAGGGGCCAATGGCAGCTTTTTGTCATGGTCGAGGCGCTAACGCAGAGGGGGACGCGCCCGAGGAATCATAGGCTGAGGGACTCGAGGCGGGCGGGAATAATCCCGCCGGGGCTTGCATCCCGTGACATCATTGATTAATCTGATATCATTGATGACAAGGTGACGTCTTGGCCAGTATCACCATTCGCAATCTCGACGAGCCGCTCAAATCGCGTCTTCGCATTCAAGCCGCGATCCATGGTCGCTCCATGGAAGAAGAAGCTCGTGATATTCTGCGTGCTGCCTTGAACCAGCAGCCCAAACGTCCGGGAAATCTTGCAGCCGCAATCCGCGCACGCTTTGCTCCGTTGGGCGGCGTGGAGCTGCCCGAACTGCCGCGTGAACCGATGCGGGAGCCGCCGGGCTTTGACGAATGATCGTCCTCGATACTAACGTGGTATCGGAGTTCATGCGACCGGCTCCCTCCGCCGCAGTTGAACGTTGGATGAGCGCCGTCCCACCCGCAGGCATCTTCATCTCGTCAATTACCGAAGCCGAACTTCGTTATGGGCTAGCGCTTCTGCCCGCGGGCCGGCGACAACGGCATTTGATTGTTCAAGCCGAAGCGATGCTGGCTGAGGATTTTGCCGGGCGCATTCTGCCCTTCGACAGCTCCGCGGCAGTAGCATTTGCTCGCATCGCTGCCGGCCGCCGACTCGCCGGTCGGCCAATCTCGCAGTCAGATGCCCAGATAGCGGCGATTACTGCCTCGCGCGGAGCGTCTCTTGCCACCAGGAATATTGCCGATTTTGCCGATTGTGGGATCAACCTCATCGATCCATGGCGGAAGGGAGCTTGACGCCCAAAGCGCTCCTGCTCGGACTCGATGAGCGGCGCATCCCCGCATGTTCGTGTGAATGGCTTGCCTAGGGCGGAGAGCTCAATCTGAGCCAACGAGCGCGCTCCGAGGCTAACCCGTTCTCTGATGCCGCCGGCAGAACTTAGACCCTTGCAGAGCAAATGGCGACGCTGGCATCAACGGTGACCTTCGCGGGGGTCAAGCAGCGTCGATCGATGATCTTCAAGAGCCCTTCCACCGCGGCCAGCGCGAGCAAAGTGCGCGTTTACTCCACGGACTTGATCTGCTTGGTAAAAGGGTATGTCTGTCTTGGGAGGAGATTTGAAATGAGCTTAAACCTCGGAAGTGCGCAGGCGCGCAAATTGGCGGCGGAGCTGGCGCGGCGGACCGGCGAGACGCGGTCCATTGCGGTCGCTACAGCCATTCGCGAGTGGCTTGAGCGGGTTCGCCGCGAGCAAGGAGAGAGTCTCGCGGATCGTCTGTTAACGATCGGCCAGGATTGCGCCAAGCGATTGAAGAAGCCCCACGGCTCTGTCGACAACGACGATTCGCTCTACGACGAGCGCGGACTGCCTCGATGACAACCGATGCCTCTGCGTCCATTGCCCTATCAAGCACGACGAGGCTGAGCTATCGCTCCACTAGTGAGCAAGGGTTATATGTCGTTCGAATTTGTCGAGGTGACATTCATGATCGATATCGGTCGCGATCCGATAGTAAAGAAATTCGTGGACTGAATCTCGTAGCGGGCGCGCTCACCAATTCGGCCGCTTTGCTTGCTCGATATCGCACATTGCGGTACAAAGCTCTTGCCTCGTGCGAGAGCTAGGTTGGGTCCTGTTTGGGACTTTGCGTGATGCACAAACCTGGTATGTAGTACGGAAATGATGGCGTGACGCCTGATGGGTCTGAATCTCTGCTTGCAGGGATTTGGCTAACCCGGAGGCCACGCCATTCTCATTTTGGGCGACCTCCTTGAACCACTTTCGAGGAGTAAAGTTATGAATCGTAATTTAAAGGGACAGTTCGCAAAGGGCACGTCAGGCAATCTGAATGGACGCCCGCGGAAGCAGCCGCACCCCATCTGCGATGATCAGGTTCGCCGCGACTTTTTCGAAGCCGACGAGACATTGGTTCCCATTGTTATTGGAAATAGGCGCGAGATGGTCCCCGCGCGTGTCGCGATAGACAAGCAGCTGATCTTTAAGGCGGTGTCAGGCGATCCGCGTGCCATGGCTCAGTATTATAAGCGGAAGGATCGGTTCATCGTTGAGTACGTCAATCGGCAGCTTGAAAACTTGCGCCTCATTGCCGAAAGCGAAGACCGTTTGCGTCAGTTCCCCGAGGACGTCACAGACGAATTTAAGAGGGCGCTGAGCCTGCTGAAGCAGACTATAGATCGGCATTATTATCCGATTTAGCGGGATCCGACGCCAACAGCCGCTTTTGAGCTGACTGCGAGAGGAGTGCATCATTGCACTCCTCTTTTTAGTATTGGCTTGTGCTTGTCACCGGCAAATCCGCCGGCGCTCTCAAACACACCGCCGTTCAGCGTTGTGCGGATTTTCGCGCCTGAGTCGAGCCTGCTAGGGCCCTGCTAAGACCCTGTAGGAGCCCTGATCGTCTCCTGTTCTGAGACCTGTTCGCGCCGCGGCCGCGCTTCGCTGCCGCCTCGCAAGCTACTCAAAGGTCGCCGTTTTCTCCCGCATGGCGGCTCGGCAGGGCGACCACGCCGCTTTTTATCAGGTGCATCAGGTCGGGCTCGAGGCTCGAATCGTCGCGCCCGATTCGGCATCTTCCAGCCGCCCAAATGAAAACCGCCGCTACCGTTTGCTCGGCGCGGCGGCTGATGATTGCGGACGTCTGGGCTGCGATTAGACTGCCGGTCCGGCGCGTCAGCGCACGTACCAATAACCCCACCAGCGCTGGGACACCGGCCGTGCCTGCGCCTTCATCGCTGCGACTTCTTCGACCGGGCGCAGCTGCGGGCCATAGACCGCCGGCGGGTAGACGTCGTCCCAGAACACAAGTCCGCCCTGGACGGCGGCCGCCCGCTGTGACGGGGCAAGCGCGAGCTCGGCGGCTGATGTCGCGGATGCTGCCAAAGTGAGGCCGAGAGCGGACAGGGCAATGGATGAAGCAACGGCGCGGAAGTTCATTGGATTGAATCCCTCATAAAATGCGATGTGCGATAATGCGACGGGTTCCGGATGGTTGCAAGGGCACGGGTTGGCCGGTGGGTGCCAAATTCCCTGTTGCGGAAGTGCACGGTTTCGCCGAGGCGCGTCCCGGCTCGGCCGCGACCGGCCCAGACGCATGGTCTACGAGAACGTCTCTTAGTGTGTAGTCGCCAATATATAAGGTGTTCGAAGATCATCACTGGCCGTGACGAGGTCAGATAGAGGTCGGCAGCGTTGCCGCGCGCGCGGCATGCATGGAAGCGATCGAACCTTGAACATTTTTTCGGCGCTCGTGAATCCTCGAGAACCATGATGTCGACACACTGCTCACTCTTGATAGGACGCGCACGATTCAGGACGACTCTCATGACTTCTGCGTTTGTCTCTGCTTCCATTTTCGGCGCTGGTCTCATTCTCGGATACGCGCTACGCGCCTGGCGCGTCCAACGAAGAACCGTGAGCTCATCCAGCAGCGCCTCGCGCCGGGCCTCGCGGCCCGCTCCGACCTCGACGTTCGGCCACGCCCGGCGAGCCTTCTAGGCATCGTCCCATTCGATGACGGTATCCAGCTTCACACTGAACCCGATCGGACATGACGACATGAGTGAGCCCAAGAAGGATGCGCCGCGACGCTACATCGTTGACGGCGCCGGACAGCGCGTGCTTGTCGGTCTGACGATCTCGGAAACGATCGAGTTCGAAGCGCTGGACAAGCCGGACACCCGTCCCGGCGCCGAGCTGCTCGGGGAGGCGGCGCGCGTCCGAGAGGCCAGGCATGGCGAACGTTGGGTGGAGCTCTACGTCAAGCACGAGCGAGCCTGGAGCGACTGGATGGCCCAGACGCGTGCGCGGCCGGCGCAGCCGACGTTGCTCAACTAGAAATTGCGGACGTTTATTCCCTCCCTGAGACGGTCTCGCGCATCGGTGGCAGGAGGCTGAAGCTCATCACACCGCGAGCATGCGGCTTCCCTGGATGCTCATCAGGGTGAGGTTACCGGTCGCATAGGCGCCGGTGTCGATATTGGCGCGGTTGGCCAGTAGTTCGGCGCTGCGGACCGGCGTATGGCCGTGGACGATATATTTGCCGAACTGCTCCTCGCTCTGCAGGAATTCCTCGCGAATCCAGAGCAGATCGCGCTCGGTCTGCTCGGCGAGCGGCACGCCCGGGCGAACGCCGGCGTGGACGAAGAAGAAGTCTCCGCAACTGAAGCTCAGCCGCAGATTGTCCAGGAATTCCAGATGCTCGGTCGGCATGGCGCGAATCAAGTCGCGCAGGATCGATGCCGGCTCGTCGCGCCTGAGATCGGGTGGAGCAAGCCCGTAGGACATCAATGTCTGGGTCCCGCCGAAGGCGATCCAGTCCTCGAACAATGAAGGGTCTTCGAACACCCTCACCAGAAAGGCCTCGTGGTTGCCCTTGAGGAAGACCGCATTCCCCCGGCGGCTCCGCTCGACCAGGATGTCGAGGGTGGAACGCGTATCCGGGCCGCGATCGATGTAGTCACCCATGAAGACTTCGACGGCATAGCGCGGCCGGCTGCGCGCAACGTCGGCGTCGATCACCCGCAGCATGGGCTCGAGCAGATGCGCGCAGCCGTGGATATCCGAGATCGCGTAAATGCGGACGCCGTCCGGCAATTGCGGTTTGGGAAGCGACGGGTGGGATCGCGCGAAAGATTTCATGGCGCTCATCGATCGGGTGGTCGGAAAAAAGATCCCCAAGTCACCGGCACCGGAGAGCGTCCATCCAACGCGAACAACGCGAGTTCCGTGGGGCCGCAGCTCGTTGTCGGTCCCGATCACGCCAAAAGAAGGGCACGGCTTTTTTTTGCCGAATTGTTTTTTAATGGCGGCAGGAACGAGATGGGACCGCGGGAATTGCATCGCTGCCCGAAGTGCGCGGCAAGTCTGCATGACCCGCCGCAAATTCTCGCATACACCCCCAGATAGAAATTCGAGGAAGCTCTCGCGAGTGATCCGAGTTTGCGTTCGTCGGCAGCAGGCAGCGCCTCAAACTTGAGCGAACAGCGTCTCGTGCAACGATAGCATCGCATGAGATGCGGAACTTGATTCAAAATAGGGCAGTTCGTTCGCTCGTATGTCAGCACTGTGACGACATTTTCAGCGCACCGAATTTCGCCGCGCATCTCAACGCGACACATCGTCCGTGCGCCGCAAAAGTTTCGCGTGCAGCGCCACAATGTCGCTGCGATCGACCAACACTTTCCGTGCGGGGAATTGACGAGTCTTCAGCATCACGATGAGCGTCAGGCACTCTCTCGATACGCAGAGGTTCGAATGGCTGTTGCAACTTACGGTTCTGAAAGCGCTCATGCGCTGTCATCTGCGCGCGGCAGTGCGCTTCAGAGGCCCTTTCAGGTCGTCGTCATCGCTGCTGACTTTCTGTTGATCCTGCTGAGCTACGCGGCGGGAGCTTCGCTGTATGGCGTGGTGGTCGCATCGCCACCCGACGGTGCATCGGTGGGAGCCGGATTGTTTGTCGGTGTGGTGTTCGTCGGGATCGCCTATTTCCGGGACGTCTATTCCACGCACCGCTTGCTCAATCTGGTTTGGCAGCTTCGAATGGCGGCGTTTATCTGGTTGACGTCGCTCACGATCCTCGCCGTTGCGGCCTTCCTGCTGAAATCGACGGACAATCTGTCGCGCGGCACCGTCATCGTCTTCGCCGTGATCGGCGGGCTCGGCCTGATCAGCCTGCGCTTCGTTTGGCAGGCCGTGTTCGGCACGAGCTTTGCGAGAAGCCGCCTGGTCGACCGCAAGGTGATCCTGCTCAGCCTGAAGCCGCTCGACTTCACCTCGAGCCGCTTCAAGGATTTGCGCAGGAACGGCTTCGACGTCATGCGCCATTTCGTGCTCGGAGAGGACCGAGATGACGGCCAATGGGAGCGGCAGATTCGCGACGTCATCCGTCAGTCGCGCGCGGCCGATGTCGACGAATATCTGCTCGCGATCGACTGGAACGAATTGCCGATGCTGCGCAAGCTCGGGCCATATTTGCGCGCCGTTCCGCAGCCCATTCGCCTGCTGCCGGACGATTCCGTTGCCGACCTCGTGACCCGTCCGTTCCTGCCGGTCAGCGGAACCGTCGCGGTCGAGATCCAGCGGCCGCCGCTCACCATTCTCGAGCGGCTGCAGAAGCGCTGTCTCGACGTCGGCGTCGCTCTGTTCGCGCTCGTGCTGCTGACGCCGCTGCTGCTGACGGTAGCCGTGCTGATCAAGCTGGATTCGCCGGGAAGCGTCATATTCCGGCAGTCGCGCCGCGGCTTCAACGGCAAGCCGTTCGAGATCTGGAAGTTCCGCACCATGACGGTTGCCGAGAACGGCGACACGGTGACCCAGGCGACCAAGGGGGATGCCCGGGTCACCAAGATCGGGCGCTTCCTGCGCATGACCAGCATCGACGAGCTGCCGCAGCTCTGGAACGTGCTGCGTGGGGACATGTCGCTGGTGGGACCGCGTCCACACGCGCTCGCCCATGACAATTACTACGACGAGCTGATCAGCAAGTATGTCTACCGCCATCACATGAAGCCGGGCCTGACGGGCTGGGCTCAGGTGAACGGATTCAGGGGCGAAACGCCAACGATCGATCTGATGGAAAAGCGGGTCGAGTACGACGTCTGGTACGTCAGCAATTGGAGCATCTGGCTCGACCTGAAGATCATGGCCCGCACCGCGTCCGCCGTGATGTTCCAGGAGGCCTATTAGCCGCTCGATCTCTCAATCGCCGGAAACCTCCGTCCCGGGGCTCAGGTTCCATTTCGCGGCGGCCTGCGGAAGAGCCGCATGATCGCATCGCGCAGCGCGAGCAGCGGCGGCACGAGCACGAAGAAGGCTCCCATTGCGACGGAGACGATGACATGGCGGATCGAGAAAGGCTCGTCCTGCTCGATCTGGCGCCGGCTCGGGTCGATGGGCGCGGGTGAGAGCGTCGTCGCCATGGGGTGGCGGAGCGGCTTGCGTGGAGGGACCACGATCAACACGAACAGAATGTTGAGCAGGACCCAAATAGTCAAAATCGTCAGGACGATCAGCATCCGAGCCTACCGGAAAAATAACTGCGAGTAATGAACCGAGATTAGCCCCGGGGAACCGAGAAAGAAAGATGCCTAAAGTTTCGGCATTTTCAGGCATCAAGGCTCGGATCGTCTCGTCTTATTGACAGCTGATGGCACCGGCACAACTTTCCCGGCGACCACCGTATCCGTCAATCCTTGCTTTTGGCTAGAGCAATAACTGCAAGTTGTGGATTCCGGACGAATACGGAGCCCGCGAGCAGGTCCGGAGCCCTTGCCGCATCTCGGTCCGTGTGCGGGGCGCACGGGATGCCCTTCAAGCGACCGCCAAGCACGAATAAGGCCCGCTGCCAATTGGCAACGGGCCCGAGCTCATTCCAGGGAGCGGCGCCTCGCCTCCGCCTAGGCGTGCTCGACGTAATAGCTGTTGTGGTGCTTGCCCTTGTAGGCCTCGATGCGCTTGAGCATCTTCGGGTTCGCGCGGTTGAGCACGGCGCCGATCAGCTTCTTCTGGAGGACTTCCGAACCCGAAACCGACTCCTGCAGAGCGGTTCGCGTGGTCTGGCCCCATTCGATCACGTAGACCATGGCGTCGATCAGGAAGCTGACGGCCTTGGAATCGGCCACCGGCATCACCGGGGCGAGATCGATCACGATGTACTCGTAGTGCTCCCTCAGCACCTTGAGCAGCTCGGCCATTGCCTTGGATCCGATGACGTCGGCCGAATTGACCATGCGCGAAGCCACTACGGAGGGCAGGAAATCCAGTCCCGTCTCCTTGCTTCGCTGCACGTGGTAGCCGAGGTTCGCGGGATCGTTGAGAGCCTCCACGAGGCCGGTCTTGGCGTTGGGCGCGAGCTCCCGCGTCAGCGAGCGCGTGTGCAGATCGCCGTCGATCAGAACCGTGCGATGCCCGGTGAGGGCGATCAGCTGCGCGAAATTGGCGGCCACCGTCGTCTTGCCCTCCTTTGGAAGCGAGGAGACGATGCCGATCACCTTGATCTCGCGGGTCAGACGCGCGACGTCGATCGAAACCTTGATGTTGCGCAAGGTCTCGGCAAAGCGTGAGAACGGATGATCGACGACGTAGCGGGAGAGATCGGGAGGGCCGGTCTTCGCTGGCGTCGAGAGCAACGCGCCGGCCTTCGTCGGCGGACGTATGTCCGGCAGCACGCCGAGGCATTTCACGCCGAGCTCATCCTCGACCTCGCCGGGGGTCCGCAGCACGTCGCTCAGCAGTTCACGCGCAAATGCCGCGCCGAAGCCGAGGCAGAGGCCGCCGACCAGGCCGCCCACGAGGGCGAGGACCGTTCGCGGCGAGCTCTTGCGGTCCGGCTTGGTGGCGGTGCTGATGAGGCGGGCCTCGCTGAGGGGAAAGCTCTGGTTCTGCGTCGCGCTCTGCAGCTTTTCCAGGAAGTTGTTGTAGAGATTGCGGTAGGTGTCGGCGGCACTTTCGAGATCGCGCAGCTTGACCTCGGCCTGGCCCTTGTTGCCGGCCTGGGCGACGAGCTCCTTCACGTTCTTCTCGAGCGAGGCCTCCCGGCTCTTCGCGATCTCGTAGTCGCTGCGATAGGCGTCTGCGATCCGACGCAGCTCGTCGGCGATGTTCTTGCGCAGCTCGTCCATCTTGTTGGCCAGATTGACCGCCGCAAGGTGGGTCTTGCCGTAGCGCCTGGACCAGTCGGAATATTGGGCCTGGAGGTCGAGATATTGAGCGCGCAGACGGGTGATCACCGAGTTGTTGAGGGCATCCGTCACGGTTGATTGCGCAACATCCTGATCGGAAATCGTGTCGATCCGGTCAAGCCGGGCCTTGGCTTCGGCGGTCGCAGCCCGCGCCTGAACTAGCTGCGTGTTGAGGTCCGACAATTGCTGCTCGGACATCAGGCCGCGGCTGGTTCCGACGATGTTGTTCTCGGCCTTGAAGGTCTGGACGGCGCGATCGCTGGCCGATGCCTGCTCGCTCAGCTCGAGGCTGCGCTGCTGCAGCCATTCGGTGGCCCGCTTGGTGGACTGATATTTGGCCTCCAGGGCGCCGACGAGATAGGCATTGGCGATCGCGTTGGCGATCTTGGCGGCTTTGTCGGGGCTCCGCGCTTTATAGCTCAGCGACAGCACATATGTCGTCAGCACGCGCTCCGTACGCAGATTCTTCTGAATCTGCTGGACGACTGCATGTTCGATTCGCTCCTGGCTTGCTGGTTCGCCGGAGCCGAATAGCGATGTCAGCTTGCCGATGATGATAGAGAGCAGGCCGGGCTTGGAGCCGTTGAACTCCGGGTCTTCTGTCAGCTTCAGGCGGCGGACGACGGACAGAATGAGGTCGTCCGAGTTGATGATCTCCACCTGGCTGTCGACGTAGCCCGTGTCGATCAGGGCGCTGCTGGCGTTGCTGTCCTTGTCCAGAACTTGCGTCTGCCGCGTATCCATCATGATGCGGGCATTTGCCGTATACATGGGCTGCGCCATGGCCAGGTAGACGATCACCAGGGCCAGCGAAGCTCCCGTACAGACCGCGATGATCGGCCATTGGCGGCGAAGGACGTCGGCCACGCGCTCGAAGCTGAGGACCGCCCCGCCGAATTCGATGCCGAATCGGTGCCCCGACTGGAAATGTTCCCTAGGCTGGTACATGTGCTAATTCGCTGCCTTTGACAATCATGGATCAATTCGGAAGGGGGACGGGCTTGAATGGATTGGCCAGCTTGGTTCTCCACTCGCCTTCGAGCAGTGCTCCGCCACGGCCCGGCTGCGGCGAGGTCTTGATTTGCGATTGGGCCTGGACGCCGGAGCCATCCTCTCCGGCGCCGGAATAACCGGCCTGCACGTTGAGATCGCCGATCCGCTGCACGAAATCCCTGATCTTGCGCGCGGCGTCCGGCTTGGTCGACGTGCAACGTGCTTCGGCAAGGCGCAGCGCAGCGCCGATGGACGAGCGATCGGCCGAAGCCGACGCCGAGATGAGCGTCTGGACGGACGGCAGCACCGACGGATTCGTCGCGACATAGCGCGCGAGCCAATACCGCAACTTCTCCTTGTCATTGCGCAGCCGCTCGAGGAGCGAGGACGGCGACTTCACGAAGGTGTCGAGTTCGAGTTGCGAGGCGCGGTCCGAGAATTCGACGCACTGCGCGCGGCAAGCACCAGCGCTCGACACAATCAGCGCAGAACCAATCAAGACAATCGCTAGCCATCGCGGCTGCGCATGACGACGTGTTAGTCCGCGGCCCATCCGTGTTCCTTGCTTCTGTTGCAGTAAGAGAACAGGCGAAACTTGACAGGTAACTGTGTCATCTTTTTGTGCGACGCAATAGCTGATGCAAAGCGGGCGACAAAACAAACGCGAGCCCGCTTGTTCGCCGGTTGCAAAAACAAGTTCTACAATGCCTGCGAGATCGGCAAATCACGCCCATGAATGTTGCAACCTGAAAACATATCGGGCACTCGCGCAGCCGCTCGTCGCAAAACCGACACAAGTCACGACGCGCGTTTATTGTTCCCCATTGGCGAAAGATTTTTTCGCGCGACATTGGCACGCAGCAATCAATGTGCTGCAAGGGCCTCGATCGCAACAGTGCCGAATTTCGCGCACACTTGCGCGCAAATACTCGCAATCATCCCATGCCGATTGGCTTGCGCGCCGAAGCAGGCGCACGTCGGATGAAAAGTGGCATGAACTTGGCGCTCGCATGTCCGAATGATCTGCAAGCTTTGAAATTATTGTCGGTCGTCATGCATCGAATGCGGCTCCGTGATTGCAGAGATTGATCACGCGTTGAGACCTGATACACACTGCTGCGGTGCAACAGCTACGGAATGTTGATGTGACGGAGTTGGTTCATCGTGAGAAGGCGCACGTCCTGCCGCTCGACAGCATCCGGGGGATCGCCGCGACTTCCGTGGTGATCCACCATCTGCTGCTGATGCCAACCTTTCTCGCGGCATTCCCGCACAACGCCTGGATCAACTGCTCCTTCTTCAGGAGTGCATGGCTGCTGGTCGATCTGTTCTTCGTTCTCAGCGGAATGGTCATGGCGCTCAGCTATGTCGAGAACGACTTCACGCGCTTCTCGCTGCGCGAATTTATGGTACGGCGCCTGGCGCGAGTCTACCCGCTGCATATCGTCATGCTGCTGGCAAACCTCGTCTTTCGCCTGCTGCGCATCGGCCTGGTCATGGCGGGGGTGGTCGTCGCCGCGCCTGCGGCGTTCGAAGTGAACAATGCCTATTCCTTCGGCCTCAACGTCCTGCTTCTCCACTCGATGGGGTTCATCGACTATCTCAGCTGGAATGCGCCGAGCTGGAGCATCAGCGTTGAGTTCTACACCTACCTGGTGTTTGGTCTGATCGTTCTCATTGCCCTGCGCATGCGCTCGCTGGCGTGGTTCTATGTCCTCTCCGGGCTGCTCGCGGTCGGAAGTCTCGTCTTCATCATCTTCGTGCTCGAAAAGAAGAGCATCGAGCTTCAGACGGATTTCGGCTTGCTACGCTGCTTCGTCGGCTTTTTCCTGGGCGTCTTGATGGTGAGGATCGTCGATCGCCTGCCGGCCAAGCCGCGACCTGCCGCGCAGGGCGCATTGCAATTCGTCGCCATGATCGCGAGCATCGTCCTGGTGTCCCTGGCTGAGGCCAATCCTGCCGCGACCTTCCTCGCGCCAGTGATGTTCGCGATCTTCCTCGGCAGCCTGCTGGCCTTTCCGGATGCGCTGCTGGTGCCGCGGATCCTGGTGGCCAAGCCGCTGATCTGGTTGGGGCGTCGTTCGTACTCGATCTATATGGTGCACGCGCTCGTGGTGCTGCTGGCTGAATACTTCGTGCGGGGCGTGGGGGCGGGGCGAATCGCCGCCCTGGATTCGATCTGGGCAGGCCTGCCGGCGACGCTGAATCTCGTCGTTTCACTGGCCGCCGTGCTCGCGGTTTCGCACCTCACCTATCTCTATGTCGAAATTCCCGGCGGCAGGCTCCTGCGAAATGCATTCGGAAGCCCCCCGGATTTTGCGCCATCCCCCGCCCGATCGGCGCGACTGAGCAACTGAGCCGCGCATGAGCACCTTCGCGCTGCAACCCCGCAGGATGATGCTGATCAGCCTCAATATCGAGGCGATCGCGCTCGCAGCCTATCTGGTCCGGGATGCCTTCGGCGGTATGATGCGGTACTACACCAGCATCATGCATTTGGACGCGCTTTGGTTCGTGCCGGATGGCATTGCGCTTCTGTGCCTGGTCCAGTTCATCGTGCATTGCATCTTGCGCAATCGCAGTATCATGGCTGCAGTTGTCCTCGTGCAGATCATGCTGTCGCTGGTGCTCGGCTACTTCATGCTGGGGACGGTCAACGCGGCGATGTCGTCGTTTAAGATGATGCTCCCGGTGTTCGTCGGATTTTGTTTCTGCGACGCCAGTCTGGGCTCCTACAAGAAGTTGCTGTCGGTCATCGCCGCGACGTTCTACCTCTCGCTGATCGGCGTGCTGCTGACGAAATTCTACTTCATGCCCTGGGTCGGATACAAATATGAGTCCTTCGGCGCCGTTCGTGAGGCGGGTCGCTTATGGTGGGCCTATGGCGGTGACGATCAGCGTCTCACGGGCTTTGCTGCCGAAAGTACCATGGCGGCCTTCTTCATACTCGTGTCCTTCGCAATTACGTCGATCCGTAAGAGCACGATTTGGTGCCTTCTGTACGGCTCCCTTGCGGTCTACATCATCCGTCTGACGACCAGCAAGACGACCATGATCGTCCTCGTGCTCTACTTGATTCTGCTGGTGTTCGTGCGGATGCTCCCGGAGAAGTCGCGCTTCACCGCGATACGGAACATTGCATTGTGGTCGTTTGCCGCGATCCTGGTGCCGTTCTTCATGATCGTGCTCGCTTCGGGTACCGCCGCGGTGCCGCACACGACCCTGTTCAGCATCGTCGACCGCATCAACAACAGCTGGCAACTGCCGTTCGTCTACCTGAGCCAGCTCATGCCCGTTGGTCTCGTGACCGGCTGCGGCGTGGGCTGCTTCAACTATCCGCAGAAGCTGTTCTCGCCGCTCGCCGCCTTCTGGGTTCCCGTCGACAATTTCTACATCGGCACGTATCTGATGTTCGGACTCCCGTTCGTCGCATTCATGGTGATGGTATTCCGGGCGACGTTCGGCACGACCGACGTCTACAAGCTGACGCTGATCTTCGTCGTCAACTTGTTCACGATCACCGTTCTGAATTACGGCCCGGCGTCCGGCCTGCTGATCATCGCGTTGAGCTTCAGCGAGGTGTTCTCGCGGCGCGCGACCACCGCGCGGGCGGGCGACGCCGTGCCAATCATCGTACGGCCACCGATGCCGTCATTAGAAGGCTTCCGCCCGGATGTACCGGCGGCGAGCGGAAGCAGGTGAGAACGAACAATGCATAAACGGCTCGCATTCATCGACACGCTGCGCGGCATTGCCGTGCTGGCCGTCCTGGTCCAGCACGTATTCGAGGTCATCCTGGAAAAGCACCCGACGGGTGTCTATTACGGGCCCCTCCACGACATATTCGGCTACTACATGAACTTTGGCCGGTTCGGGGTCGTGTTGTTCTTCTTCGTGAGCGGCTTCGTCATTCCGTTCAGCTTCCCGGACAGCGCCACGCCTGTGCGCGATTTTACGATCAGCCGCTTCTTCCGGCTCTATCCGGCTTATTGGACTTCGATCGTTGTCGGGCTCGTGTCGGTGCAGCTGCTGGATTCGAAGAGTTTTCCGCTGGGGCAGATCGCCGCTAACGTGACGATGTTGCAGACTTTCGTGAACGTCCCGAATCTCTGGGTGTTCTATTGGACGCTGGCGATCGAACTCTTGTTCTACGTCGGATGCACCATTCTCTTTGCGATGGGGCTGCTCAACCGGCGCTTCACGGCGGTGACCATCGTCGTTGCCGCCGCGCTGGTGGGAACCACAGCTGCACTTTTCGTTGAGAGCAGGGCAGTCTCCTCGGTGATGGAGGTCGGCTTGAACCTCTCGGCGATGTTCCTGGGCAAGATCATCCGCGACACCGTCATTGGCGGCAAGCTGCGGTGGACGCATGTGACCGTCTGCACGCTTCTGTATGCGGTCTTCGCCGCCACCCTGTCCGACCGCCGGTTCGGCGGCGTGTATCACGAGAATTTCTTCTACAGTTATTCGATCGGATCGGCCTATATCTCCGCGGCGCTTGTCTTCATCGGCTTTGCCGTGTTCGGCGAACGGATGGCCTGGCGTCCGATGGCATTCGTCGGCGTGATCAGCTATTCGGTCTATCTGATGTCGCCGTTCGCGATCGTCTACGTCCACCGCCTGGTATGGTTCGGCGACGGACCCCTCGGATGGTCGATCTTCCTGGTCGTCATCCTGGCATTGTCGATCCTCGTCAGTTGGATGACATACACGTTCATCGAGAAGCCCAGCATTTCCTTCGGGCAAAGATTCCGCTCCGCGCGAAGAAAGCCTGTCGTCCTCGAGCCAGTGCTCAGCACCCAGGGTGCCGCAGAGTGATCAAGGCACCTCACCAGCCGGGCACCGCCTATGACGGATCGTTCCTTCCTTCGGTCCAGGGCCTTCGTGCCATCGCGGCGCTGAGCGTGCTGATGGATCATTTCTACGACATGCCGAAGGCAGGCATGTACGACATCCCGAACCCCGGATTCTTGCCGCCGATCTGGCCCTGGCTGCAATCTGTGATCAATGTCGGCGGGCACGGTGTCGAGCTGTTCTTCATGATCAGCGGCTTCCTGATCCCGGCCAGTCTGATACGCCACGGTTCGCTGTCGCGGTTCTTCTTCGACCGCGTCCTGCGCATCATGCCGGTGTTCGTCGTGCTTCATCTTGCGCTGTTCGCGATCGGGCCGATCGTGGCCTACAAGTTCTTCCGCGGCATCGATCTCACCAGCTATCTCGGGATCTTTGCGGCCAACCTGTTCTTCGTGCAGGACGCGCTCGGCCTGCCCATTGCCCAGCAGAATGCGTGGACGTTGACCTATGAGTGGGCATTCTACATCTGGTTTGCGCTGACATTCTCGATGTGGCGCGCCGGCGGCAGGCTGCTGGCTGCGCCTCTGATCCTGCTGGGCGTGGCCTGCCTGATGCGCTGGCCGATCACCGCGTTCTTCTGCATCGGGATGCTGTTCAGCGCGACGGGATTTCGCATTTCCATTCCCGGACGGCTTGGTCTGGTCGCAGGGCTCGTCTGCGGGGCCGCGCTGTATGCGAGCCTGGTGCTGTTTCATCCGTTCGTGGGCCTCATTCCCGGATTTCTGCTGTTCGCCATGGTGCTCGCCCCGGAATCAGGCCTCGGGAAGGCCCTGAGCACGCCGGCGCTCCAATATATCGGCAAGATCAGCTACAGCCTCTATCTCGTGCACCCCTTCGTGCTCTTCCCCTTGCAAGTGGTTGGCCTGAAGCTGGTTGCCGCCGGCGTCGACCGCTGGTTGCTATGGGCGGCTTTCATCGGACTCGGGCTGGTGATGTCACTGGCTGCAAGTGCGATCAGCTATGAACTGATCGAGGTCCGGCTGAGGCGCTTGCTGGACGGCGCGTTCCGCAGCACGTTCTTTCGACCGCTGAAAGTGGGGCAATCGGCTTGAGAAAGCGCGTGTCGCGCTCACACGGTACGACCGGCGAGCCTGTGATAGGATCCAAGCAACCGTTCGGCAATGTGGTCCCAGTTCAGAGGGCCGGCCGCGGTCTGCCGCGCGCCGTCAGCCAACGTTGTGGCGAGTGAATTCGACGTCAGCACGCGCTCGAGTGCATCGGCGAGCGCAGTGGCATCGCCGGGAGGGACCAGGAGACCATTGACGCCGTCCGTCACGACGTCGGGAATGCCACCGGTGGCGCTGGCGACGACGGGACGCGCATTCCCATAGGCGGATGCGAGCACCCCGCTTTGTGATGCATCCTTGTAGGGCAAGGCAACCACCGTAGCAGATTGAAATAGACGTCCGGTATCCGCAGGCGAAATGTAGGCATTGATGGTCTTGACCGTCGGCATTGCCTCCATCCGGGCGCCGAGCCGTGTCATCTCGGGGCCGCGCCCGGCGACGATCGCTTCATGCGCGACGCCGCGCTGGGCCAACATGTCGATCGCGTCGATGAAAACGTCGAGGCCCTTGTAAGCCCACATCCGTCCAAAAAACAGGATGCGTCCGGATTCGGGCTCGGTGAACGAGCTTTTGTCCGGCGGAACCATCAGCACGCCGTGCATGCTGGAAACCGTCTCGCCCTTGAAGTCGGGCGAGGCGCGATGAAAATCTGCAATGCAGCTCTCGCCGTGCGTCGTGACGATCGAGGCGGCCGCACGCATGCGTCCGCGCCAGGCATCTTCACGGGGCGAGGTGCCGGAGCCGCCCTCCGAGTGCGGGATAGCATCGTGAACGGTCAGCACCAGGGGAATGCCGAGCGGACGCAGGAGCTGAATCAGCTTGGACGTGTAGATCTCGGGAACTTCGTGACAATGGATCACGTCCGGGCGGAAGGAAATTATGTCGATGAACGAGGCAGGGATGCCGATTGCGCCGCCGCGCCGCAGACTGAGGTCGCGAATCCGTGTCTCGAACGGCGCCGTTACAGCGATATCGGCAAGCTCCCATTGCTGGTTCGCGTCTTTGCGGTTGAGCACAAGCCGAACGTCGCAATGATGCGCCAGTCCCGATGCGAGGCGGTAGGAATATTCCGCAAAATGCGGCGCGTAGATGGCCACGCGGAGGCGCTTGGCCATGCTAGTTCTTTCCGCTCCAGAGGTCGATCGGGAATGCACTCATCAAGGCACGATGATCAAAGTTGAGGCGCGCAGCTCCCCCCATCTCGCGACCTTCATCAATACTCGTCGCAAACTCGACGGCGAACCGGCCGGTGCCCTCATAGTAGTCATGATACTTGAACTCAGCCTCTCCGCTGCTCAGCCGTACGTATCGAGCCGGTATCCCGAATGCCTCGGCGACGATGATGCCGTGGAGCGAGCTGGCCAGAACCAGTTCAGCTTCGAGAATGGCGTCAATTCGCCGGTTCCAGGATCCCAGCGGTGAGACCACCGTATCGGCGGCAGGGTCGACGATGTTCAAATCGTGCAAATTCGGAACAAACACCCACGGCTTCTTGGCAGTAGGGCGAAAACGATTCGGAAACAGCTGAGGAAGCAGCAAGGCCGGATCTCCGAACACTTCGGGAACCGCGATGCCCCGGCGCTGCAGAACTTCCCGGGTACGGGGGCCGCGCACCGCTCGCACGTCCAAATTCTGCACGCGATGGTTGAGGTCACCTTGGCCGGGGCGTCCGTTTACGCCGCTTCCCCAGATCACATCGCCATTTCGCGCGTAGTGGAGCACGGAGCCGATCGCGAACAAGCGCGCTTGCCGCGGCACCTCATCGGCGAGCGTATAGCCGAATTGCCGCAAGAGATGGTCAACGACAACGATCGAAAGATGATCACCGAAATTGATCGTTCCGTCGTCGGGACGCCAGAAGAACAAGTCCACGTGCGGATAGGGCAGTTGATGAATAAAGTCGCAGCCGACCTCGTTGATCAGCCGTCGTAGATTGCCTCGAAAATTCATGCTGCCTCGGATGTAGCTGCTTTCTTGCCGTAGTGTCCTCGTAAACAAGGCGACTATTGGACCATAGCAGCCAATGGCTCTCGACGAATGTCGACCTAACCCCGAATTGTGACAGGCTTCCAATTGCGCCACGAGATTATCAAGCCGCGCTCGATCGTTTCGGGCGTCATTTGGTCGGCGCTCGATTCCGCGGTCGGGCAGGCGCTCACGCTCGCAATCTACATGATCATGGCGCGGCTGCTGTCGCCGCAGATTCTCGGCATCGTGGCAACGGGAGCGCTGGCGCTCGAGTTCTGCCGGGCAGTCCTGATCGAGAGCATCGCGATTGCCGTCCAGGCGCGTCCCGATCCGAAGGATGAGGATTACACTGCCTCGTTTTGGCTCATCGCGGGCCTCTCCTTGTTTGCAGCACTCGCACTGTTCGCCTCGAGCGGCGCCATCGAACGATTCTCCGGTCTTTCGGATCTTGCCATCGTTCTCAAGGGATTTTGCATCGTGGTGGCCGTGCAAGGCCTGTCACGGACGCACGAAGCCTGGCTGACGCGCAATCAACTCTTTCGATCCCTCGCCATCCGTTCGCTTTCTTCAATCTCTATCGGCGGGGCGGTAGGGATCGCGCTGGCGATACAGGGATACGGGGTCGTTGCGCTGGTCGGACAGCTCGTCTCGACTTCGTTGATCTCGCTGGTCAGCCTTTGGATCCTGACGCCCTGGCGCCCTCGGCTCCGGGTCAGCCGGCAGGCTGTTATCGATCTGCTGAGCTATGCGCGCTACGTGGCGCTGACGGGAATCACGAACTTTGCCAATGCCAATTCCGATCTGATTTTCGTCACTTGGTATACCGGCGCCGCCGGCGCGGGCTTCTACAGCCTTGCCAAGCGCCTGGTCAACGCCGTGAGTACCGTGATCGGGAATGCGTTGAACCGCGTGTTCTTTTCGACCATCGCTGGCCTCCAGCATGACCGGGAAGCATCGCGTTCGACGCTGGTCGACTTCGTCAAATACACGTCACTGCTGACAGCCCCGCTTTTCGCGGGGATAGCGGCTCTGGCGCCGGATCTCATCGTCGGTTTCTTCGGATCCAAGTGGGGCGAGGCCGCCCCTCTACTCGCGATCATGTCGATCACCGGGTTCTTGACCACAATCGGCCTCTACAATCACTCGGTGATCCTGGCATTCGGCAAACCGCACTGGCAGACTTGGCTGACGCTGATATACGCGGTTTCGAACATAGCGATCTTCATCGTCGCTGCGCCATTTGGCCTTATCGCGATCGCTGTCGGCTACGTCGTTCGCGCCTTGTTGCTGTATCCACTGTCCGCCGGAGCCTCGATGCGGATCTTGGCGCTCGGCATCAGGCCCTATGCTGCGGCGCTGATGCCGGCACTTGCGGGCTCCGCGGTGATGGCATGCGCGGTCGTTGCTGCCTCCGTTACCATGCCGGCCACGTCGCCATGGCTGCGTCTCGCGGCGCTCGTGCTGCTTGGTTCTTCGGTCTATCTTGCCGTTGTCATGGCGGTCGCCCGGCCGGCCGTGGTGCGGATATGGCAGGAAGTCTTGGGTCGTGTGCGGCGATCGTCTAAGACCTAGCCAGAATTCGGCCTGCACGCACCAGCTAGCTTGCGTTGGCCGCCTGTCTGGCCTCGGCAAGACCGAGCGGCTCGGGCTTCGGGACGCGGGCTGATCTTGCCCCGCCAGGCGCAAGCCGGTTGATCAATCTTCTAGCGGGATCTTCGACGTAGCGATATGTCACGTCGGCAACGACTGTCAGAACGATGCAGCAGACCAATGCAAACACCGGAAACATGCTTGGCTGAAGTCCGAAATAGTGCCAAGCCGGCTTGAAGAGCAGGATCAACAGCACTTCGTGCACCATGTAGATGGCATATGACGTGTTGCCGAGGCGGCCAAGCCAGTCGGAGCCGGGAAACCGCGCGAAGGCGCTTTCTCCCGTGGCTGTGACGAGGATCGCGAGAGAGAACAGTATGATTGCAAGGTCGGGCTTGGCAAAGAAGTTGAGAACCAGAACCGAGACGGCAAACAGCGCTATTCCGGCGAATGCGACCGGCTTCTTGCGATAGTCGCTCGAGAGCCTGAACAGGACGGTTAGCAGAATCCCGTTCAGGAAGCTCGGAAGCGCCCGTAACATCCCGAAATCGAAAGTTGCCCCGTACATCTGAGAGCGTTCCTGCCAGATCGGCAGGTGAGCATGGGCAAGGATGCCGTAAGAGAGCGCGACGATGATCGCCAGCATCAGCGGCGAGATCCTCCCGGCCAGCAGCATGAACAATGGGAATAATAGGTAACAGAACAGCTCGGCGCTGATGGACCAAGCCGGCGAGTTGAAGCTGAGATGATCTGTGATACCCCACGCCTGCACGAGGAAGAGGTTTTGAATGAAATCCGTCCAGCTCGCGTGCGAGGTCGGACCGGATATGCCCATGAGAGCAAGGACCGCGAATATCAACAATGTGAGCAGATGCAAGGGGTAGATTCGCGCGATCCGCCTAATGAGGAAGCGCGCATAGGAGCGCGGGCCTGTCGAGGTTGAAGGATAGGAGTAGGAAATCACGAACCCGGACAGGATGAAGAACATGTCCACGAACAGGCCATAGGACCCGTTCCAGGCCGGTGAGATGCCCTTGTCGATCAGCTTCAGGTGGAAGATGAAGACCCCGAGCGCGGCGACGAAGCGGTAGAAGTCGAGAACGACAAAACGTCTTGCTTCACTGGCTTCCATCGGGGCTCGGTTTCCTTGCACGTTTCGTCGCTCTTCTAGAGACGAATTGTGACGCAAGTTCGCAAGCGCGGCGGCCGATGGCGGCACAACCCGACGATCCCTCCGAATTCATGGGGCTCATCCAATTGCGGATGGCAGAGAGCCCTTTGCTCATCGATGAGGCAGGCGCCCGACCAACGAGCGATCAGGGGCCGGGACATGGTCCCGGCCCCCAGCGACGTTGGCGCCCGTTTGGGCAGGTCTCACTGGCTCAAACGAACACGAAGTCGTGGCTCGTCAGGCTGGAGACGTAGACGTTCTTCAGCAGAATCGAGTCGGTCGCCGAGAACGTGATGAGCGCGTTCGTGCCGGACTGCGTGATCTGGAGCTGGCTGTAGTCCTCCGCCAGCAGTTTCGAGATCGCGATCGTGTCGTGCGTCGTCCCGCTGCCGGCCTGGAAGTTGAGGATCTGGTCCTGGCCGTGGTCGTACGCGATGGTCGTCGAGTTCGGCGCCGCCGAGAACACGTCATTGCCGGCCCCGCCCTGGATCGTCACGCCGCTGGCGACGGCCGTGACGTTATGGGTGCCATCGGACTTGGTCTGATCGATGAACTCGAGCGCCTTGGCGGTGTTGTAGCTCTCGTGCTGCGTGACGCCGGCCTGTCCGTTGAAGTTGAACAGGAAGACGTCCCTCGAGCCGTCGGCGTGGCTGGCGATCTCCTGGGTCTTGATGCCGGCGCTGTTATAGATGTCGGTCAGCTTGCTGCCGTCATTGTTGATGACCTGGGTATAGTCCAGAGTGCCGTCGGCGTGGGTCCTTGTGATCTCGACGATCTTGCCCGAGGCATCGAGGTGCTGGTGCTGCGTCGTGTAGGACTGGCCTGTGATGTTGTAGTTCCAGTTGTCCGACGTGCCGTCGGCGTTCTTGATATAGGCAGCGGTCTTGATACCGCCGGTGTAGACCGTGGTGGAACTGTAGCCGTCGCTCTTGGTCGTCACCTCGCTGGTGATAATTCCTTTGGCGTCATACCAGCCCGAGGTCTTGGTGCCGTCGGCGCTCTGCACAAGGGTGAATGCCAGGCTGTCGTCGGCGTGGGTCCGCACGATGTGCGTCAGGAAACCGGTGGTATCGTAGGTATCGTGCTCTTTCGTGTAGTTCTGACCGACGACGTTGAAGAGATAGACATCCCTCGAGCCGTCGGAGTGATAGTCGGTTTGTATCTTCTTGAGGCCTGAAGCGTCGTAATTGGTCACGACGCTGCCACCGTCGCTGCCGACGACCTGGGTATAGTCGAGCGTGCCGTCGGCGTGCCAGCGGGTCACCTCCGTCGTCTTGCCGGTCGGATCGAGATGCTGGTGCTGCGTGGCATAGCTCTGCCCGGTGATGTTGTAGGTGTAATTGTCTTGGCTCAGGTCGGCATTGGTGATGTAGGCCGCAGTTTTCAGGCCGTTGGTATAGACCGTTGTCGAGCTGTAACCGTCGGCCTTCGTGATCACCTCGCTGGTGAGGACCCCCTTGGCATCGTACCAGTCCGTTGTCTTGGTTCCGTCCTTGCTCTGCACCAGCTTGAACGCCATGCTGCCGTCCGCGTGCTTCCGGATCAGCGTCGTGAGGAAGCCGGTTGCATCGTAGACATTGTGTTCGGTCGTGTAGTTCTGGCCGGTGATGTTGAAGAGGAAGACATCCTTGCTGCCATCAGCGTGGTACTCGGATTGTTTCGTCCGTACTCCCGTCGCGTCATAGATGGTGACGACGCTGCTCCCGTCGTTGTTGACGACCTGGGTATAGTCGAGCGTGCCATCCGCGTGCTTGCGGGTGACGGACGTGACCTTGCCGGACGGATCGATGTGCTGGATCAGCGTGGTGTAGCTCTGGCCGGTGATGCCATAGGCATAATTGTCCAGACTACCGTCGGCGTTCTTGATGTAAACTTTCGTCTTGACGCCGTTGCTGTAGAGGGTTGTCGAGGCGAAGCCGTCGGCCTTTTGGACCACCTCGCTGGTGAGGCTGCCGGCGGCATTGTACCAGTTGGTCGTCTTGGTGCCGTCGGCGGTCTGCATCAGCTCGAAGGCCAGGCTGCCGTCGGCATGCAGGCGCGTCAGGGTCGTGAGGAATCCGGTCGAATCGTAGACGTCGTGCTGGGTCGTATAGTTCTGGCCCTTAATGTTGTACGTCCAGACATCCTTGCTGCGATCGGCATGGTAGGCGGTCTCGACCTGTTTCACTCCCGTGGCGCTGTACAACGTGATCACGCTGCTGCCGTCACTATTGTAGACCTGGGTCGAGTCCAGCGAGCCGTCGGCATGGCTGCGGATCACCGAAGTGACCTTCCCCGACGCGTCGAGATGCTGCACCTGGGTGGTGAAGCTCTTGCCCGTGATGTTGTAGGTATAGTTGTCCTGCGAGCCGTCCGCGTTCTTGACGTAGGCGGCTGTCTTCACGCCGTTCGTGTAGAGCGTGGTGGAGTAATAGCCGTCGGGCTTCTGGACGACTTCGCTCAGCAGGGTGCCGGCCGTGTTGTAGGTGTCGGTTGTCCGGGTTGCGTCGGTTCCGACATGAACGAATTTAGTCTGCACGCCGCCGGTGTAGCTGATCACGTCCTTGGAGCCGTCGCTGTGGACGATGGTGGTCGAGGTCGGCTGCCCGCTTGAATTGAGGCCGGTGTCGGATTTCGAGAGCAGCTTGCCGCTCGAATCGTAAGTCCTCGTGCTGGTCCAGGTCGCCGCCGAGTTCGTCACCGAGAACGAATATCCGCCCTGGATCTTCGAGAGCGCGTTGCCGTAATGGGCGATCATGTAGTCCATGGTCGCCTTCGACGCGACCTGCAGGACGTGGGAGTCGGTCAGGGTGATTGTCTGCAGCGCCGTCGAGTCGCTCAGATCGGAAAGTTGCGGCACGATCTCCGCAGCCGTTCCGGTGACGCTGGTCCTTGTGTCCGGGGCGGGCGGCGTCGTCGGGGGCGCGTCGATCTCGATGATCACCGGGTGATCGCTGACCGGAATGGTGATGGTGCTGACGTCGGTGTAGCTGGCGATCGCTGTGGTGCCGGTCAGCGTGTCGTACACCTTCACGGTATGATGGACGGCGCCGAGGTTCACCGTCACCGTCTGGGCCGCATTGGACAGCTCGGTATCGGTGGCATCGTTCCAGAGCTTCGGCTCGGCCCAGACGACGAGTTCGTAGGCGCCATTGCTCTTGCCGAGCACCATGCTGTTGCCGGTGGCCGGCATGTTGCTCAACGTGTAGTTCAATGGGTCAGTCGGCTGCAGGCCGCCCTTGCCGTCGTCGGCCAGAATGGTCGTCAGGTTGTGAATCGCCGTCGCGGCGAGCTTGGGCGTGCCGTCGGAGTTGAACAGGCCAAAATTGGCTTCGGGATTGGTGTTGGCTGCAGACGAGTCGCGGTCGAACAGCTCGTAGAGGTAAGTTGCACTCACGCCGGCCTTGTAGGCGACGACAAGCGTGTTCAGGATCGATTTGGCCTGCACCGTCTCGTTGGCGCCGAGATACTGGGTATTGCTTTGCGTGGTGTAGCCGGTTTCCGTGATGACGACAGGCTTTCCCGGAGCCGCGGCCATGACGGCGCTCAGCGTCGCCGCAATGGAGCTGCTCGGATTGAGGCCGGTGCTGACATAAGCGTGGGCGTTGGCATAGTCGACCGAGCCCGACATGTTGCCGAGCTGGCTGTAGCCTTGCGGATCGTTGTAGGCCAGTGACAGATTGTAGACGGGGATGCTGGCGAGCGTCGCGTTGGCATTGACGGCCTGATAGAGCGCACTCTGGAACTGGGCCGCGGCCGAAAGGCTGGAGCTGCCATTGTAGCTGAAGGGCTGGTGATTGGCCTCGTTGAGCCCCTCGATGGCGGTGATGCTGCCCGAATAGCTCGTCGCGAATTTTTGGAGCGAGGCGATGTAGTTCTGCAACCCGACCGTACCGGACTGGGGCAGCGCAGACGATACCAGAAAGTCGAATTTGTAGCCGGCGGCGGCCAGGCCCTCGACGACCGGCTGCGCAGCGGGGTTCGTGCCCATCGCGTCGCGGAGATGGGTGACGCCGATATATTCGAGGCTGTCGGCCATCAGCGCGAGGTTGTTGTAGCCGGTCCATCCGAAACCGGCGTGCGTGTTGACGCCGATGGAGTTGATGAAGCCGCTGGCGGACAGGATGGTTTGATCAGGCATTGCAAACTCGGGTTTCAGCGCGAACGAAATTGCTCGCAGGGATTTGCGTCGAAGCTTCTCTGTCGAGTGTGAATTTCAGATAAAAATCGAAGCTACAAATCGCGAGTGAAATGCGGTTCCTTGTGCAGGAACAGCTCGACTCGTGTTGCAGCAGAATGCTGATGCGATGCCCGTGCAGGATGGCGTGAGAATGGCGCTTTCAAGATTTCCACGATTCACGCTGCTAAATATATGCGCAAGCCGTGCGAGTTCGATCCAACGCTTCGGCTTGAGAGCGTGTCATACGAACGCGGCGGTGGGGTGCGACTCTTTCGTCTGCGTCATCGGATGGCACAGGGAGTCGGCAGATGCCATTTTCATGGGCGATCAATCTGAAAGATTTTATCGCACTGGTTGTATCCGTACTTTCCCGGATATGACCGCTTGGTTTGATCGGGGAGGCGCAATGGTTCCGTCCAGGACCTGAATTTGAGCCGTGGCCCAACGGCTCAGTTGCTCGCCCGCTGTGTTCCGATCCGTGCCGGATGCGGCGAATTGGGCTAGCCGCGACGGGCCAGCATCAGAAAGTCACCGCGCCATCCGACGATCGCCGTTGCGAGCGCGGCGATCACGATCTTGCCGGCAAGCCATGTCGCGGGCTCGGTCGGCATCGCGCCGAGTGATCCGATCAGGACGGCGGCCACTAGCGCCTGCGCGACCAGTGACCAGCGCGGGAATGCCTCGAACCGCAGTGTCGGACCGAGCGCAAACAGAATCGCTGCCAGCGTGGCGGGGCAAGCGCAGCCGACCGCCTGTTGCGGCGACAGGCCGGCCCATGCCGCGGCCAGCGCGACGGCAGCGACGATCGCGAGCTGGCCGGCCGCAACGATCACGAGCCTCGTTGCGAGCTTCTCCAGGTGCGGAACGACCGCGACGGTCGCCTGGAGATGCGTGTGCAGGAAATAGAAGACGGCCACAACAGGTGCCGTCGTCAGGAAGCCATCAAGGCTCTCCCGCGGCACCAGGATACGGGCTGCATCCGGAATGAAGCCGACGAGACCGCCGAGCAGCACGAGGGTCGTGCAGACCATGAACTCGAACATCCGCCGCGTCGATTGCACCGACTTCATGACGGTTCCGTGCTCGAAATCCTTCACGACATCGGGATAGCTCACGGTGTGGATCGCTGCATTGAGAACCCAGAACGGGCGTTGCAGCAGGTCGAGCGCAATCGAGAATCCGGCGCCGGCGCCCGTCGCGCCCAGCCGGCCGATGATGATGAAGCGGAGCAGCACCGGCACCGAGAGATGGATGACGGACGCACCCGCCGCCAGCATGCCGTAGCGGGAGAAATCCTTCCAGTCGGCCAGCATCGTCCGCAGCGGAACGCGCTCCAGGGGGGTGCGATAGGCCACCAGCCCCGCGAGCAGGCCCAGGGCGTGGCCCGCACTGACGCCGAGCAGCGCCGCTTCCGCCGTTCCCCAAATCGCCGCACCCGCGGCGGCTCCGGTCAGAAGGGCGGTAGCGCGAAACGCCAGGAGAGAGGAGGCGACACCCAGCCGGTCGGACAGGCGGACCGACAGCAAATAGAGGTCGGTCAGGCCCTGAAGCACGGATATGCCGAGGCCCAGCGCGATGATCCCGGCCGGGAGTACGCTGGCCAGAGATGCGCAGCCGCCGACCACGACGAGCGCGCCTGCGCTCGACAGGCCCGCGGCAAAGAGCGACCACCTCAGCCGCGCCGCCTCGTTCTCCTCGGCTGCTGCCAGGAAGCGCAATCCGGCGAGCTGCAGCCACTCGAACATCAGGACGCAGAGCAACTGGCTCGAGGCCAGTGCCAGCGAGAAATTGGTGTAGTCGGAGGCGGGCAACAGATGACTGATCGCGAAGATCAGGATGATCGCCGCGGCGCTCTGATAGAGGTAGCCCGCCATCGCGAAGAGGCGTGTCATCTCGGAATGAGGCGCTCCTTGCCGACGGCCCGCGGCGCTTCAGTCGTTGCTGCGCGCACGCGCGACATCCGTTGCTCGCGCAGTTGCTCGTACAGATTCTTGTAGGATGACAGCACGTCGGCAAATACCCATTTGTTGGTATCCGCGATCAGGCGCCGGCTGATCTCGTCGATCTTGTGCGGATCGGAGGCGACTGCGAGCATGCTGTCGGCCAGGGATTGCGGATCGGCTTCGGTCAGCCAGCCCGTCACGCCGTGCTCGATGACCTCGGGCATGCCGCCAAAGCGCGTTCCGAGCAGCGGCCTGCCGGCCGCCTTGGCGTCGGCGACGACGAGCGGACCGGGGTCGTGCCAGATCGAGGGGGCAATCACCACGTCGACCTGCTTGTAGAAATCGTCCGGCACCACGAATCCCATGAACTCGATACGCGCATCCGGCGCGAGCGCCCTGAGGCGCCGTTGTTCCTCGTCGCTGACGCGACCGGCGATCAGCATCCGGATGCGATCCCGAGGCAGCATGGCAAGGGCATGCATCAAATTGTCGATGCCCTTCTCCTCAGTGAGCCGGCCGATGAACCCGAACGTCACTTCCGTGGTGCAGACCGGGCGAGGGTAGGGCTCGCGCGGCGGTTCGGTCGAGGCGTTGCGGATCACGGTGCGGATCGGCGTCTCCGCGAACAGGCCCATGTCGGTATGAATGGACAGCACGCGCTCGCTCACGCCGACCACGGCGCTCAGCCAGTGCGTCGCCCGCTTGCGATGGAAGGTCAGGATCCCGCAGCTCGTGCAGGTGTGCTCGCATGAGCGTCCCTTGTCGAAGCGCGAGCAGCGCGGGCAGGTCAGATAATAGTCGTGAAGCGTATGCAGCACCGGGACGCCGAGCTGGGCGGCAACGCGCCAGATCGCGGTGGTGAGACCGGACAGATTGTTGGAGTGCAGCACGTCCGGCTTGAAGGCCCGGATGCGTTCCGCGATCAGCGGCGCCTGCATCTGCCAGTCGTCGACCGCATGCCAGATGCTGCGCAAGACGGCGTTCTTCTGCTCCGTGAAGGGCCGATAGATGTTCTGGACCGGCGCGGAATGGACGTTGATGCCGTTGCAGCTTTCGCGCTCCTGCCCAGGGGACGATGCGGCCCGGATCACCTCGACCTCGTCTCCGCGCTGCACCAGGCCTTCGGCGAAGCGCCGCGCGAAGATCTCTGCACCGCCGACGATCTTGGGGGCCTGAGGCGTCGGATAAAGCGTGGACGTCAAAAGAACTTTCATCACTGAACCTCATGTTTTGCAAAATCGCGCTTACCGCGCCGGCCTTATCTCCAAAGCGGGCATGGCACCGTTGCTCGCTGCAATGAGAACCGGCGTGGTCGAAACCGGAATCCAGGCACCGGACGCAGGTCTTGCGGCCGAGTCGCACGGCATCGCAAAGGTTGCGCCGTCCTGATCGCCCTTGATCCTGACCTCGTAACGCCGCTCGGGAGTCTCGGACCACACCGCAACTCTGGCGCCGGACGTCGTCGTTGCATTGATCGACACGACGCCGCTGGCGAGCTCGCGTTTCTCGGCGCTCAGGCTGGAGCGGATGAAAGCCCAGGCGCCCTGAGCCGCGCAGGCGACCGGCTTTGGGGAGTTATCGAAACGATAGAGTCCGAAATTGTGCTCCAGGTCCGATGCGTCCTTTCCACTGTCCTTGAGTTCGTAGAACCACATTCCTTTGAGCCAGCGCGCCGCGGTCGATGCCCACAAGATGAGCTGTGCCGTATTGTCGGACTGGGCTTGTTCGCTGACGCCGCATTTACTGGTGGCAGCCGTGGTCCACCCCGTCTCGGTGACATAGATCGGAAAATCGGGGTTTCCGCTCGCCTGGCCGACCAGGCGGTGAAACGCCGTCAGCCTGTCGATGATTTCGGCCGAGGTGCGTTTGCTCGGGCCCATACAGAAATTGTAGAGATGGATCGATGCGCCGTCCGCATATTGAAGAATGCCGGTCCGCAGCATCTTCTCGGTCCATGTCCAGCCCAGATCGTCGCCGAGCGCGCCGACCAAAAACGGCGCATTTGGCGCCACCCGCTTGACTACCGGCCGCGTGACCTCGGCAAGCGCCCGATAGTTTTCCGGCGAGAACGCAGGATCTTTCTTCGCCGCCAGGTTCCATTCGTTCCAGAGCTCGAACAGCGGATGCTGCGCCACCACCGATTGCGCCGCCGCCGCCGCATAATCGGCGAACCGCTGCCGCGCCTCGTCCGTCGTCGGTGGCGAGGAATTCGGAACGAGATGATGGCCGAAGGCGAGGATCAGGAGAGGGCGCGCGACGCCGGACTTGACCTGCGCTTCGAGCCTGCCAAGTCGGGGTGTGAAACCCATCCGGCGTCCCCCAACCTCGAACTCGGACCAGGGAAAATCATCGCGAAAGGAATTGAGACCGAGTTGCTTGATCTGGGCGACGTTTTCCGAAGGCACGTATCCGCGCGCGCTCACCGGGCCGCCCAGCCCCTGATGCGTGCCGACCCCGAGCAGGAATCGGGCATCGAGCGGTTGCGCCTGCTGTGCGCAGACCGAGACCGGAAGGAGAATGGATGCGAAGAGGCTCGCGAGGCGGAGACTGTCGCGAACCAAGGTGCGTGGGAGCGGTGCAGCCATCAGAAATTCTTGGAGAGATCCGACTGCAGCCCCGCCTTCGCTTCGACGGGCGTCTGGTCGTCCTGAAGCAGCTCGACATAGACCTGCTGCAATTGCGCATGCGTCTTTTCGACGTCATAGAGCTGCTTGAAGCGGTCGTAGCCGCGCTGTCCCAGCACCTTGAGATCGAGATCGAGTGCGCGCCGGAAACCATTCACGAGCGGCTGAACCGCGACGGGCTCGCAGAGCACGCCGGTGACGCCATCGACGACGATCTCGGGCAAAGCGCCGCTGCGGAACGCAAGGATGGGTTTGGCCGCCCGCATCGCTTCGAGCGCAACGAGGCCGAAGGCTTCCCATCGTGACGGAATCACGACGAGGTCGGCGGCCTCGAGCTGGGTCTCGATGGTCGGGCGGTCGAGCCAGCCCAACAGGGACACGTTGGACGGGACGGTCGGACCTTCGTACTTGTTGACGACGGAGGCGCCGATCATGCGGACGTCCAGCACATCCTCGAGCGCGCGTGCCGCTTCGATCAGCAGATCGAACCCCTTCTGCCGGTCCAGGCGTCCGATGAACAGCACCTTGACCTTCTTAGAGGTCCAGTCCGCGGAGATGGGCTGCGGCGTGCGGCTCTTCGAGATGCCGTTGTGGACCACGGTGAGGCGGTCGGCAGGAATTCCCGCGCGCACGGCTTCGTTGTACTCGTCGCCGGAGATGCAGATGATTCGGTCCGAGGTGCGCGCAAGCAGGTTCTCCGCCGCCTTCGTCAGCTTATGACTGAAGCGGCCGGTCTCGCGCGAAAATGCCCAGCCGTGCGGACAATAGACGACGCGCGGTCCGCCCGAGCGGGCTGCCAGCGCGGGCCGGAGCACGAGCCCTGCAAAGGAAGAATGCAGGTGCACCACGTCCGGTCTGAAGGCATCCAGCGCTTGCATGCTGGCACGCAGCATCTGGAATAGGCCGGCGACGCTGCGGCCGGATCGTTCGAATGTTGTAATCTGGTTGTCATCGATCGCGCCAAGGTCGCCCCGATGATCCGACGGCACGACATAATGTACGTTCTCGGCACCGAAGCTGGCCTGTTGTTGAGGATGCAACTCGTTCAGATAGCTCGCGATCCCGCCACGGATCGTTTCGGCGATGTGCAGCACTTTCATCGTTTGCCTTGCGTAGGGCCGCGTTGGAGAGCCGGACATCTGTATCCCTGTTCTGTGTTCGCTAGTGCGAAACACAGTTCCTCGAATACGTAGCGATATTGGGGCAGCGATGTGGTGATGTTGCGCCAAGGCGCTCGTGCTTGCGATCATCGCAAGAACGAAGAAGAAATTTCATGGAACCAGGCAAAGAGCCGCGAGTTGCAAACCGTTTATGCAAAAACCGTTGCGCGCGATAGGCGAACCGCGCCGTGTTTCACGCAGCGCTGGCGACGTTCGCCGGCACTGCGAGGTGATCGAGCAACGTCTTCGCCGATTTCTTCCACGAATAGAGTGCAAGGCGATCCTGTTGCCGTCGGCGTTCCTGGTCCGAGATCGCGCCGATTGCCAATCTTTCGAGCATGAGCTGCTTCAGCGCCTCGGCATCCGTGGCGTCAAAATACGCAGCCGCGTCGCTGCACGTCTCCACGACGGCGTCGGCCCTCGAGGCGATGACTGGGCAGCCGAAGATCATGGCTTCGAGCGGCGGCACGCCGAACCCCTCGTAGAGCGAGGGAAACACGAAGGCCGATGCGTGCGCATAGAGCGCGGCAATCTCGCTGTCGGTCAGACGGCCGGCCAGCACCAGGCCGGAAGCCCCTTCGCCCGAATTATCCTGAAAGACCTTGCTGTTGTCGCCGCCGACGATGACCAGGGGAACGTCGGCCCGGTCGAGCAGCTGGATGGCGCGGATCGCGACGGACAGGTTCTTGTTCTTGGTTTTCGAGCCCACGAAGAGGAAGAACTTCTGCGGCTGAACGCCGAGTCGGGCCAGGATGCCGGGATCGGGCTGCGTGGCTGCAAAGTGCTCGGCGCTGTTGGGGAAGACGGGAATGCGCGATGCCGAGAGATTCAGCACGTCCGCAAGCTCCTTGCGGGAAAATCCCGACACCGTTGCGATGCTTGCGTGCCGGGCGAGCATCCGCCCCATCGTGCGATGGACGGTCAGATAGCGCCAGTTGAAGAAGTCGGGCCTGCGAAAGACCTGGGCGTCGTGAATCACCACAATGTGGTCGCGATGGAGGACGGGTCCGGAATTGGCCAGGCTGATCAAGCGGCTCCCGGCGGCAGCGCGGGCGAGATCGATTTGATCCCACGCGTGCCCATGCAGCCGGCCGACAGCGCGAATCTTGATCCGGTCGAGATCAAGTTCCTCGCTTGCATCCGCGGGCTTCAACAATTGCCAGTCTGCGTTGCGCAGCGAGGCCGGAATCTGCTCCGACGCGAGCAGCACGTCGATCGCCTTGACCATTTCAGCGGCATAACGCTGCACGCCCGTGAGCTTTTGCGACAGAAAGCGGCCGTTGATGAAGAATTTCAATTGGGGACCACGATGGTTCATGGAGTTCCGGCCGGGTTCGCGGGGAGCTCGCGGTGGAGGAGCCGCACGTGAGCAATCGTTAGGTACAGAAATATGACGCAGCCGGGCATGGCTCGGAGGCGCCGCCTGCATGGCCCGGCGTCGCCTTGCTGCGTGCCAGGCCGGGGTGTAGAGGTCGGCCATGACCGATGACACCCACTCCTTCCGCTGCGGCTCGCTCACCGCGACCGTCAAGGCGCACGGCGCCGAGCTCTGCTCGCTGAAGGGCGGCGGCACCGAATTCCTTTGGCAGGCGGGGCCGGAATGGCCGCGTCACGCGCCGCTGCTGTTTCCGATCGTCGGGCGCCTTGCCAACGACGAATTGCGGCATCAGGGCAGGACGTATCGGATGACGCAGCACGGCTTCGCCCGCGACAGCCGCTTCGTGTGGGCAGAACGCGGCGAGAGCCGCTGCACCCTGGTGCTCGATGATAATGAGACGACGCGCGCGCTCTATCCGTTCCCGTTCCGGCTGACGGCGGCCTATGCGATCGATGAGTCCGGCCTCGATCTGACGCTCACGATCGCCAACACCGGCAAGGAGACGTTGCCGGCCTCGCTCGGCGGTCATCCCGCCTTCAATTGGCCGCTGCAGCTCGGCGCGGCGAAGGAGAGCCATGCCCTGACTTTCGCGAGCGCCGAACCGTCTCCGGTCCGCCGTCTCGAAGGTGGATTGCTGCGGCTGGCAGCGGAGCCGAGCCCGGTCAAAGGCACCTCGCTTCCCTTGTCGGACTCCCTGTTCGTCGACGACGCCATCATCTTCGACCGCATCGAGAGCACTTCGGTCCGCTATGCCGCGGCGGGAGGTGCATCGACCGGGCCATGGCTGAAAATGTCCTGGCGCGGATTTCGCGAGCTCGGCGTCTGGTCGAAACCGTCAGGCGCGCCGTTCCTCTGCATCGAGCCCTGGCGCGGCTACGCAAGTCCCGCCGGCTTTCAAGGCGAGTTTACCGACAAGCCGGGGCTGATGCACATCGCAGCCGGCGCGGAAGAGCAATTGTCGTTCCGCATCGAGGTCGGATCGTCCTGAGGCGGCGAGTTGATCGATGATGATCAGACCTCGATGCGCGTGAGATCCTCGCCGAGCACGACCGGTCCTGCATAGTCCCGCCTGACGTCATCAAGCAATGCGTTCAGCATGGCATCGTCGGTACGCGGACGGTGATGGGTCAGCGCGAGCTTCTTGACGCCGGCTCTGGCCGCGATCTTCCCGACGGTGTCGCCGCAGGCGATCGTGTATTTCGCAAGCCGGCGCAAATGCTCGTTGTTGATCTCCGGCGTGGCGAGGAAGCAGCACTGCACCAGCAGGTCGGCTCCCTCGGCCAGCCGCTCGAGCCCGTGGCAGCGGACGGTGTCGCCGGAAATAGCAATGACCTTGCCTTCCGCTTCGAAGCGATAGCCGAGACAGATCCAGCGCGCCAGAAAGGCCGCCGGCATGTCGAGGCCGTCGCCATGCGAGACCAGTTCGGCACTGATCTTCCAGCGACCGGTGTCGAGCACGGGGCCTGGAATGATGTCCGTTGCGGCGACCGGCTTCCAGCCGCCGAAGCTCGGCTCGCCCTGGTCCCGCCAGATGATGTCCTTGTCGTAGACCTGCGTGATGAGCGTGTTGACGAGCCGCTCAGTGTCCGGCGGCCCATAGATGCGGAGCTCGTCCTTGCGCCCGTGCATCCACGAATTCAACATCACATCGTAGAGATCGCCGATGTGGTCGAAATGGTGATGGGTGAGGAAGACCGTGTTGATGGCGCCGAGCGGCACGCCGGCCTTGTGAAGCTGCACCATGACGCCACGGCCGGCGTCGAACAGGATGTTCTCCTCGCCAAGCCTGATCAGCGTGGTCGTCGCCATGCGGCGCGGGTCCGGGCGCGGGCCGCCGGTGCCGAGCAGTATGACCTCCATGCGCCACCTCCGAGTGCAGGCTTTTGGAGGCACAGTAGATGCGAAGCTCACAGGGGAGCAAGCCGCAGAGCGCCGCCCGAAGTACGATCTGCTTTTCCGAAAATCGGGAGACTGCCGGCGCGACGGTGCGCGGAATGAGAATTGTGGGCCAATTCATACTTAATGTGCCAAGAGCATGACCAATATTGTTTGCGCATCACAACGCGCCTAGTATCGCGGCAGGCAATTTCGGGGGCTCGAACAGGCTGTGAATGCCCGTTCACATGACGGCGCGTTGCGCGGCGACTTGAATCTGCAGGTCGGGACGCAGGCACATGGGACCGCCAGGACGGCGGTAGCTTCCGCTCGTCCGCCCGGCCGCGAGCGGCTGATCGTCGTCGAGGACGATCCGGTGACGCGGACCATGCTGGTCGACTATTTCAGCGACAACAATTTCGACGTGGTCGGCGCCGGCACCTGCACGGAGTGCCGTCAGGCGCTGCGCGCGCGCACCGATCTCGTCTTCCTCGACGTGCAACTGCCTGACGGGGACGGCTTCGAGCTCGCCAAGGAGATCCAGGCCACCAGCAACGCGGGCATCATCTTCGTGACGCGGCGCGACACCGACGTCGACCGCATCCTCGGCCTCGAGGTCGCCGGCGACCATTACGTCACCAAGCCGATCAACCTGCGCGATCTGCTCGCGCGTGCGCGCAGCGTGCTGCGGCGTCGCTCGATTGACCGCAAGGCGGCGCGCAACCACAATTCGATCGCGTTCGGCGACTGGATCATCGACCTGACCCGGCGCGAATTGCTCGGCAACGACGGCAAGCCGGTGGCGCTGACGCGCGCCGAATTCGACCTGCTGGCGGCGCTCGTCGGCGCCGACGGCAGGCCGCTCAGCCGCGACTATCTGATCGAGGTGGTCAGCAACCGCCAGGCCGAAGTCGACATCCGCACCGTCGATGCGCTGGTGGCGCGGCTGCGCCGCAAGCTCGTCGGCAGCGGCACGCCCGTGATCGCGACCGTCACCGGCGTCGGCTACAAGCTCGCGCTCAGCGAGCGGCTGTAGCGCAAGATCCGGAAAAGCGTGCAGCGGTTTTCCGGCAAGATCATGCTCAGACAATAGCAACATCGCCGTCAGCGCGATGCGACGCGCTTCCAACGTGCTTCGATGCGCGCCTTGATCCGGCTGACCCTGGCCTCATGGGCCGCCCAATAGGCGCGGCTGGCGGCCGCGGTGCCTTGACGATAGCGGGCATAGACCGCCTTCGGCTGCACCGGCATCTTCGGGCGGCTCGCCGGTTTCACGGGCGCCGCAGCCGCAACCGCAACGGCAGCTGCAACCGTGGACGCCGGATCCGGAGCAGCCGCAGCTTCGCGCTCTCCCGGCATCGCGCTCATCGCGACAAGCCGGTTGCGGGCCCGGTTGCAATAGACCTGCGACCGCGCGCTCATCTCCACTTCGCCATGACCCGCCCGGTATTTCATCAGCGCGCGGCAGAGGTCCCCGCCCGAAAGCCGCCAGGCTTGGCTGAGATAGAGCACCCCGTAATGGATGTTGACGTCGGGTTCGGCCAGCTCCGCGCTGCTGCCGCGGAAGCCCAGCATCGCCGCGGTCTCGGGGCGCACCTGCATCAGGCCGATTTCGCCCGCGCTGCCGATGACCGCCGGGTTGTAGCCGCTTTCGACGAAGACGACCGCCTCGGCGATATCGGCCGGCAGATTGGTGCTCTTGGTTTCCCTCTCGATGATCTTCCGGATCGTGGTCCGCGACGACGGCGTTTCCCCGGCGCCGAGCTCGCTGCTGCCGTCAGCCGCATGTGCGCCGATCGGAGCCGACACGAGCAGGACGACCGCGACGTGCCTCCACGTCGCGCCGAGAATGAAGCGTGCCCAATCCCGCAGCATGGGCTTGTCATAGAGCGCCGGAGTTAACAAACCGGCCTCAGGCGTGTGTGCGTCACGGTCGCGCGCGGGCGCTCTGGTCGGTGGATCTGGCCTGCGACGGCTCCTCCAGCTGGTCATCGACCGCATAGAGCGTGCAGCTGGGCGACCATTTCATGCAGGCTGCCAGCGAGTCGCGCCGGGCCTCCTCAGTCGTCGCCCGTCCGGCGCGCCAGCCGTAGCCGCCGTTCGGCGACACCGCAAAGGCCTTGTGCGGCAGCAGGCTGGCGAGATAGCGCGCGAACTCGGCCCGCGCGGCCTCGTTGAGCTGGCGTGGCGGCGGCAGCGGATCGGGCAGGCTCAGGAGGTCATGGCCGAGCCCGCGCTCGCGCAGGAAGGCGTCGAGATACGGTGTCCATTGCGGCCGGCCCGCGACCGAATAGAGATAATGCCCGTCTTCGCCGTAAGCCGGCGCCGCGACGAACCTCGCATTGCCGCCGCCCGCGCGAAATCCGTCATGGAGCCGGCGCGCGAGGTCGGGACCGAAATAGGAATCGTTGCTGGCATAGACCCACAGCATGGGCACGTGCGAGGTCTTGCCGAAGGTGGCGAAGGCCTGCACCAGCCCATCCGGATTGCAGACATCGTCGTCGTTGCGCGAGCCGCGGCCGCCGGCAAAATTGATTGCGGCGACGAGGCCCGCCGGCGCCTGTGCGCTCAGCGCCACCGTTGCAAGGCCGCCTGCGGAATGGCCGGCCGCGATCATGCCCGATGTCGTCACGTCGCCCCGGTGCGCCATTGCATCGATCGCGGCGCGCAGATCGGCAACCGCGACGGCGGCCGCCGGCAGGTACGCGGCCTTTGCGCAACCGCCGACGCTGTCGACGCGCCCGCCCGGCGAGGTGCCGTAGCCGCGCCGCATCACCACCAGCGCCGCAAAGCCGCGCCGGGCGTATTCCAGCGCGATGCCATAATATTTGTGCGCCGACATGGTCGCGCGGTCCTCGAACTTGCGCGGCGAGCCATGGCTGAGCAGCGCCAGCGGATAGCGCTTGGTCCCGACCGGTCGGACCAGAAAGGCCTCCAGCCCCTGCGGTCCGGCCTCCGCCATCGGGATGCGCAGGTCCTCGGTGTAGAACTCCGCGGCGCGCGCCGGTGCACCGGCCAGGATGAGGCTGGCGATCAGTACGAGCAGCTTGCGCGATGGGATCATCAGACGATTCGAAAGGGCGGTGCTGCCGAGCATAGCACGAAGGCCGCTCATGGGGACTGCAGCGCCTCCAAGGAACGCCTTCCCCGTCGCGCGTGTTGTGCCCTTGGCGGGGGCTTGGCCGATGCTATGGTGTCCCGCACTCACGACAGGACGAGGGTATTCCAGTGGCTGATGTTCATCCCGCGGCGGGCAAGCAGGCCTCGCCGGACGCGCTCACCAATATTCCGCGGCTGGTGACGGCCTATTTCGCCGGCAAGCCGGATGCGTCCGATCCGGCACAGCGCGTGGCGTTCGGCACGTCGGGCCATCGCGGCACCTCGTTCAAGAACACCTTCAACGAAGGCCACATCCTCGCGACCACGCAGGCGATTTGTGATTACCGGAAAGAGAAGGGCCTGACCGGCCCGCTCTTCATCGGCATCGATACCCATGCGCTGGCCGAGCCGGCGTTGGTCAGCGCCATCGAGGTGTTCGCAGCCAACGGCGTCGAGGTCATGATCGACAAGGATGGCGGCTACACGCCGACGCCCGTCATCTCGCATGCGATCCTCACCTATAACAAGGGCCGCACCTCTGGTCTTGCTGACGGCGTCGTCATCACGCCGTCACACAATCCCCCCGAGGACGGCGGCTACAAATACAATCCGCCTCATGGCGGCCCGGCCGATACGGACGTGACCGCTGCCGTCGAGAAGTGCGCCAACGCCTATCTCGCCGGCGAGCTCGAGGACGTGAAGCGCATCGACTATGCCAAGGCGCGCAAGGCCGCGAATGTCCACGCCTACGACTTCGTCACGCCTTACGTCGCCGATCTCGGCAATGTCGTCGATCTCGACCTCGTCAGATCCGCCGGCGTCAAAATCGGCATCGATCCGCTCGGCGGCGCCGCCGTGCATTACTGGCATCCGATCATCGAGCGCTATGGCCTCAACGCCAATGTCGTGAACGAGGCGATCGACCCGACCTTCCGTTTCATGACGGTGGACTGGGACGGCAAGATCCGCATGGACTGCTCCTCGCCCTACGCGATGGCGAGCCTGATCGGCATGCGCGACCGCTTCGACGTCGCCTTTGCCAACGACACCGACGCCGACCGCCACGGCATCGTCACGCGCACCGGCGGGTTGATGAATCCGAACCATTACCTGGCGACCGCGATCTCCTACCTGTTCGCGCACCGTCCGGACTGGGGCAAGGATGCGGCGATCGGCAAGACCGTGGTGTCGAGCTCGATCATCGACCGCGTCGCCAAAAAGCTCGGCCGCAAGCTGGTGGAGACGCCGGTCGGCTTCAAATGGTTCGTCGACGGCCTCGTCACCGGCGGCTTCGGCTTCGGCGGCGAGGAGAGTGCAGGGGCCTCGTTCCTGCGCCGAGACGGCGCGGTGTGGACCACCGACAAGGACGGCGTCATCCTCGGCCTGCTCGCTGCCGAGATCATGGCCAAGACCGGCCGCGATCCCAGCCAGATCTTCAATGATCTCACCGCCGAATTCGGCATGCCGCATTACGCGCGCATCGACGTTGCCGCCACCGGGCCGCAGAAGAACATCCTGAAGTCCCTCACGCCAGAGCAGCTCGGCCTCAAGGACCTCGCTGGCGATCCGGTTCGTGCGACGCTGAGCAAGGCGCCCGGCAACGGCCAGCCCTTCGGCGGCATCAAGGTCGAAACCGATTTCGGCTGGTTCGCCGCGCGGCCGTCCGGCACCGAGGACGTCTACAAGATCTACGCCGAAAGCTTCCGCAGCCCCGAGCACCTGAAACGGATCCAGGAGGAAGCCCAGGCGGGCCTAGCCAAGGTGTTCGCGGCGTAAGTTGTTCCGAGAGGTCGCCGCTGTCTTACCCTCCCCAGGGGAGGGTAAGCGGAGCCGGAGCCGGACGCGGTCATTCCCCCGTTATGTATACAATCACGACGATAAAGGTATTAAGGTAGAGCTTATTCCATCTTGAACAATTCTATCCCTCAGCTATTGTATACATAACGTATTCATAAGCCGTGGGAGTGAGACATGACAAAACCCTTCCCCATGAACGCCTGGTACGCCGCGGCGTGGGACGCCGACGTCAAGGCTGCGCTGCTGCCGCGGACCATCTGCGGCAAGCATGTCGTGATGTATCGCAAGGCCGACGGCACGGTGACCGCGCTGGAGGACGCCTGCTGGCATCGCCTGGTGCCGCTGTCCAAGGGCCGGCTCGAAGGCGACACCGTCGTCTGCGGCTATCATGGCCTGAAATACAACGCGCAGGGCCGCTGCACCTTCATGCCCTCGCAGGAGACCATCAACCCCTCGGCCTGCGTGCGCGCCTATCCCGTGGTCGAGCGTCACCGCTACGTCTGGCTCTGGATGGGCGATCCCGCACTCGCCGATCCCGCGCTCGTCCCCGACATGCACTGGAATCACGACCCGGCCTGGGCCGGCGACGGCAAGACCATCCACGTCAATTGCGACTACCGCCTCGTGCTCGACAATCTCATGGATCTCACCCACGAGACCTTCGTGCACGGCTCCTCCATCGGCAATGATGCCGTCGCCGAGGCGCCGTTCGACGTCACCCATGGCGAGAAGACGGTGACGGTGACGCGCTGGATGCGGGGCATCGAGCCGCCGCCGTTCTGGGCCAAGCAGCTCGGCAAGCCCGGCCTCGTCGACCGCTGGCAGATCATCCGCTTCGAGGCGCCGTGCACCATCGCGATCGACGTCGGCGTCGCGCCGACTGGCACCGGTGCGCCGGAAGGCGACCGCTCGCAGGGCGTCAACGGCTTCGTGCTCAACACCATCACGCCGGAGACCGAGAAGACCTGTCATTACTTCTGGTCCTTCGTCCGCAATTATCGGATCAGTGAGCAGCGCCTCACCACCGAGATCCGCGAGGGCGTCTCCGGCATCTTCCGCGAGGACGAGCTGATCCTCGAAGCGCAGCAGCGCGCGATGGACGAAAACCCCGATCGCATCTTCTACAACCTCAACATCGACGCCGGCGCGATGTGGTCGCGCAAGCTGATCGATCGGATGGTGGCGAAGGAAAACGCCCCAAAGCACCTTCAGGCCGCGGAGTAGAACATGGCCGAGCGTGAGGTCGACCGCTCCATCTCGCAGACCGTGAAGGCGCAGCTCGCGCTGCGCGACCAGATCCTGTCGGGCGCCTTGCGCCCCGGCGAGCGCATCTCCGAGCTGCAGGCGGTGGAGACCACAGGCGCCTCGCGCACGCCGGTGCGCATGGCGCTGGTGCGGCTGGAGGAGGAGGGGCTGTTGGAGGCGATCCCCTCCGGCGGCTTCATGGTGAAGGCGTTTTCGGAGCGCGACATCTCCGATTCCATCGAGCTGCGCGGCACGCTGGAAGGCCTGGCGGCGCGCTTTGCCGCCGAGCGCGGCGTCTCTGCGCGCGAGCTCGAGCCGCTGAAGGAGTGCCTCGCTGCGATCGACGAGCTGCTGCGGCAGGTCCCGATCTCGGTCGATGCTTTCTCGTCCTACGTCGCGCTGAATGCGCGCTTCCACGCCCAGCTCACGGAGCTGTCGCGCAGCCCCCCGCTGATCCGGCAGATCGACCGCGCCTCGGCGCTGCCGTTTGCCTCGCCGAGCGGCTTCGTGATGGCGCAATCGGCGTTGCCGGAGGCACAGCAGATCCTGATCATCGCCCAGGAGCACCATCGCGTCGTGATCGACGCCATCGAGAACCGCGAAGGCGCGCGCGCCGAGGCCGTCATGCGCGAGCATGCCCGGCTGGCGGTGCGAAACCTGCGGCTCGCGCTGCGCAACCGCACCCATCTCGACCTCTTGCCGGCGCTCGCGCTGATCAAGACCGCAACCGATTGAGGGCAGTCACCATGCGCTTCATCGAGACCTGGACCCCAGCAACGCTCGTCGCCACCCGCGATCTCACCCCGAACGTCCGCGAATTCCTGATCAAGCCGGATCAGTTCGAGGCCGCGGCCTATCCGGTCGGCAGCCACATCAATGTCAGCGTCACCATCGACGGCCTGCCGGAGACGCGGTCCTATTCGCTGGTTGGCGAGGCCTCGTCGCACGGCCTCCGAATTGCTGTGCGCCGCGCGAAGGATTCCCGTGGCGGCTCCCGCTACATGTGGTCCTTGCAGCCGGGCGCGCGGCTCGACATCACCCAGCCCGCCTCGCTGCTCGCGGTGGATTGGACTCGCGAGAATTATTGCCTGATTGCCGGCGGCATCGGCATCACCCCGATCCTCGGCGCCGCGCAGGCGCTGGCGCGGCGCGGGGCGGATGTCACGCTGCATTATGCCGTACGCTCGCGCCGCGAGGCCGCCTATCTCGACGATCTCGCCGCGATGCTTGGCGATCGCCTCGTCGTTCATGCCAGCGAGGAAGGCAGCCGGCTCGATCTCGACGCGCTGTTCGCCTCATTGCCGCAAGGCACGCTGACGCTGTTCTGCGGCCCGATGCGCATGCTCGACGCCGCACGCCATGCCTGGATCGGCGCCGGCCATCCGCTCCCCGATCTCCGCTACGAGACGTTCGGCTCCAGCGGCACGCTGCCCACCGAAACGTTCAGGGTGCGCCTGAAAGACTCCGGTGTCGAGCTCGAGATCCCGCGCGAGCGCTCGATGCTCGACGTGCTCAATGCCAGCGGCTTTGAGGTGATATCCGATTGCAAGCGCGGCGAATGCGGCCTCTGTGCCATCGACGTGGTCGATGTCGACGGCGAGATCGACCATCGCGACGTCTTCTTCAGCGACCATCAGAAACAGAGCAACCAGAAGATCTGCGCCTGCGTCTCCCGCGCGCGGGGCACCATCACGGTGGACACGCTGCTGCGGGCGGATGCGGTTTAACACTGGGAAAGGTCATCGTGCCCGGGTTTGTCCCGGGCATCCACGTTCTTCCGCGTGAGGTTAGGCGTGGATGGCCGGGACATAGGCGAGCGGAAGCGACGCCGTCCTTCGGACGGCTATGCCCGGCCATGACGCTGTCGAAGCGTGAGCATCCCAAACTGGTGCTTACGCCGCGTAAATCGCCCGGTACTTCTTCGTCTCCAGCAGCGCCATCACCCCGTCCGCGGCCACCGGCCGGCTGATGAGATAGCCCTGCACCTCGTCGCAACTGATCTGCCTGAGATATTCGAGCTGGTCGGCGGTCTCGACCCCCTCCGCCACGACGCCGATCCGCAAATCGCGCGCAAGCGAGATCACCGATTTCACGATGGCCGCGCAGTCCGGCTGCACCAGCATATCGCGGATGAAGGACTGGTCGATCTTGATGCGGCTGAACGGCAGCTTGCGCAGGTAAGTCAGCGAGGAGAAGCCGGTGCCGAAATCGTCGAGCGCGAGGGTGACGCCGAGCTCCAGCAGCGCGTTCAGGACCGTCGCGGCCGAACCGTATTTCGCCAGCAGCATCGATTCCGTGATCTCGATCTCGAGCCGATGCGGGGCGATCCTGGCCTCGGCGAGCGCCTGCACGATGGTCTGGAGGATGGCCGTGTTGTGAAATTGCGCGGCCGAGAAATTCACGGCAACCCTGATGTCTTCGGGCCAATCCGCCAGCGTCGCGCAGGCGCGGCGGATGACCCATTCGCCGATCTCGTGGATCAGCCCGGTCTCCTCGGCGATTGGTATGAATTCACTCGGCGGCACCAGCCCGCGCGAAGGATGCTGCCAGCGCAATAGCGCCTCGAAGCCGGTGATCCGGTTGGTGCCGAGATCGAGGAACGGCTGGAACACCAGGAACAGCTCGTTGCGCGCAATCGCGCCTGCGAGGTCCGCTTGCAGCGCCTTGCGCTCGCGGGACGATTTGTCGTCGGCCTGTTCGAAGAAGCAGACCGTGCCCGGCCCCGCCTTCTTGGCGCGGTAGAGCGCGGCGTCGGCATTCTTCATGAGGTCGAGCGGTGTGTTGCCGTCGCGTGGCGCCAGCACGATGCCGACGCTCGTCGCGCCGACGATCTGGCGACCCTCGATCTGGAACGGCTCGCTGAAGGCCGCGACGAAGCGTTCGGCGATCTCGAGCGCATCCTCGGGCCGTGTCAGATTGGCCATCACCAGCGCGAACTCGTCGCCGCCGATCCGCGCGACGTGCTCGGCGGCGCGCGTGCAGCGTTGCAGGCGGCTGGCGACCTGGACCAGGAATTCGTCGCCGGCGGGATGGCCGAACTGGTCGTTGACCTCCTTGAAGCGGTCGAGATCGAGCAGGAGCACCGCGAATTCCTCGCCCGATAGCGCCAGCCGCTTGAGCGCGGCATCGAGCGTTTCGTTGAAGGCGACGCGGTTGGGCAGGTGGGTCAGGGGATCGAGCCGCACCGTGCGCTCGGCCTCGATCTGCCGCATCATGCGCCGGGCGAACGAGAACGAATTGACGAACACGCCGCGCAAAAGGACGCTGCCGTAGACCACGACGAGAAAGGCGATGAGGAGAAAGGCGAGATCGCCGTTCTGGCCGAGGCAGATGGCGATGCCGAGGAAGATCGGCGCCGTGAAGGCGATCGCCGCGATCGGAATGGTGGCGAAGGCGAGCGCGCCGCCGGCCAGCATGCCCGCGCACAGGCAGGTAATGACGAGCTGGCCGCCGCTGGAAGCGTCGGCGAAGAAGGCGACCGGGACGATGCCCCAGGCGGCGCCGAGGATGAAGGCGTTGCGCACCAGCCGGTACATCGCGCGACGCGAGACGAATTGCGGCTTGGTGATGCGGCGCGCGACGTGGGATTGCAGGCCAAATCCGATCGCGGCGGCGGCGACAGCCGCCGCCCAGATCAGGGCGGGCATCCTGTCCGGCGACTGCCACAGCGCGATGGCGAGCACGATGGCGTTGCAGGCATTGGCCAGCATGATGCCGACCGAATAGCCGAGCACCAGCGACATCTGCTCGGCGCGGATATGCCCGGCCACGGCCTCGTCCGTTGCGGGACCGCCAAAGGCCGACAGATCGCCGGCGAACAGCCGTGCGACATAGCTGGTCGTTTGAGTCCGCATTCAATAGCCTAGCAGCACGGGCCGTTCTTTTCGGCTCGATCCGGAGAATTCGCCGTAAACCTTTGACGAACTATGAATTATCCCCGCTTGCCGCGCCGGCCGCGACCACTTCTGCGTGCTCTTCACGCAGTATCGATAACAAATCGATACAAATGCCCGACAGGCCGGACATCAAAGGGGGCGGGGGCGCGGTCTCAGCTGGGCGATGGCGACCCCGGAGATCGCGAGCAGTCCGCCGACGATCAGCTTGGGCGTAAGCCGGTCGCCGAGAAACAGTACGCTCGAAAGCAAGGCAAACACCGGAAGTAGCAGACCGAAGGGCGCGACGCGCACCATCGAGCAACGGGCGATCAGCCAGAACCAGAGGCCAAACCCGACAATTCCCCCGGCGAAGATCGTGTAGGCGAGCGCCAGCCAGCCAAGTTCGCCCGCCGTCACAAGGCTCGCCGCTTGTCCATGTTCAAGGAGCAGCGACATCAACATGACCTGCGGTACCGTGAGCAGCGAGGACCACCCCATCAACATCAAGGGATCGAAGGGGCCATAACGCTTCGTCAAGACGTTGGACACCGCGAAGGCGAAAGCCGCTCCGACTACAAGCAGCAGCGGAAGCGGGTTGGCGGACTGGTCAGGCTCCGCTGCCAACACCGTCACGCCGACGAAAGCAAGCATCACTCCGGCGCAGGTGGCGAGTGACGGTCTCTCCGCGAGCAGCAGCCATGCGAGCAGGACGGTGAAGGGCGTGGCGAGTTGGTATGCGACGGCCGACATGCTTCCCGAGCCGAGCCCAAGGCCAACGTAGAACAGCCCGAAATTCAGTCCACCAAGGAAGAGCGAAATAGCTGCGACAGGGCCGAGCTGTTGACGCGTGGGCCTGTCCACGAACGGAACAAGCAGCAGCGCAATGGCCAGAAAGCGCAGTGCGAGGAAGAAGAGCGGTGGAAACTCCGCAACGCCCACTTTGATGGCCACGAACTGATAACCCCAGATCAGGGGAACGGCGATCGCGCAGACGATCTGGATGGCAGACATGGCGGATGTCCTTTTTAAAGACCGATCAGTCCAAATATGGGCGCACCATCAGCGCAGGCGTCACGGGGTTGCTTACCTGACGAAACGACCGATGAGAGCGTCGACGGCCGCTTGCGATGTGGTCCGTGCCGGTGCCGTCTTGCCGACCACGCGCAGCCCTTCAACGAAACAGACGAGAACCCGGGCGGCCGTTGCGGGCTCAACACCATCGGCCAACCTGCCCGCCGCTTTCGCGCGGGACAGTGCATCGGTCACTTTGGCCTCCATCGCCTTGAAGAAGCCCGCAACGCGTCGACCGACGTCGGCATCTCCGCCAGCCAATTCCATGGCCGTGGCCACCAGGAGACATCCGCGCCGGCCGTTGCTTCCGCTGGTGCGCTCGACGTAGCCGGCCAGGCAGGCCCGCAGGCCGTCGACCGGATCGTTTCGGGGGTCGAATTCGCCATCCATCCGCGCCAAGGCATCCGCGATGTAACGATCGAGCGCCCGCAAGAACAGCGAATGCTTGTCACCGAAAGCGGCGTAGAGGCTGCCCCGCGACAGCCTGGTCGCGCGCAGGAGATCGGGCAGCGCCGTGGCGTGATAGCCGCGCGACCAGAACACATCCATCGCGCGTTCGACGGCAGCGTCCACGTCGAAACTTCGCGGCCGGCCACGGGGCATCGGCGTTGCAGTATTTTGCCTCATGCCGATATATAGACCGATCAGTCATTAAATGACAAGCCCAAGCTCCGGGGATCATCAGCCTCCTATCCGGACCTCAACACCGGAATCTGCGCTGATGTTTTCTTCTCGTCAGCGGATCGAGACGCCCCCTCGATCGCGTGATACGTTTCGTGGACCGGCAGGCCACCGTGCGCCGCGTCGGCACCGGATGCGTTCGAAATTCCGAGGGCCTGTCCATGAGCGAGCCTTCAGCCGATGTGTCGGCAACGGTCGAATACACGATGGACAAATGGCGGATGGACCGGGTCCCCTGGGCCCTGTGGGCTTGCGTCGCCGGCCTTGCGATCGCGGTTCACGCCGAGAGCCGTGGCCAGAATGGAGCGGTTTTGGCAGTCGTCTATGTGGCTCTGCTGGGGCTGGCATTCGCAGGCTATGCCCTGACGAGCCTGATCGGGCGGGCCGGCCTGCCCTTGCTGCTTGAGTTGTTGATCGGTGTCCTTGTCCTGATCATCGTCTCCGGCGTGATCGGTGTGATCAGCGTGTTGGTCGGCGGGCCAAGCGGCCGCTCCAGCTATGTCGGCACCATGCCCAGTCTCTATTGGACTCATCTCGTGAACCCATCGCTGAACGTTTTCGGCTGGATGTTGCTCTATCTGGGTTTCGGATGGATCGCGTTTTCAGCTTACCGGCACTTCTACGCGGATCGGGCGGTCGTCTCCATGTCTTCCGCGGGCATCCACTTTCACAGGCCATGGCTCAAGGGTCTCTTCATTCCCTGGCAGGAGGTGCGCGGGGTGGGCCATCTGGTCGTTCCCGGCATCTCGGGGGTGCCGTATGTCAGTCCATACGCTGCGGCCGTCACGGTCGGTCAAAACTTCTATGAGCAGCATATCGCCCCGAAGCGCAGCTTCTTCTCGCCACCCGGGGCCGAGGCCATGTTCCAGCCGAAAGGCGAGGCGATCCAGGTGGTGCTGAGCAGCGCCGACATGGCGGTCAAAGCGGAAGATTTTCTCGAGCCTGCCGAGGCGCGGTGGAAGACATTTCGGGATCAACCGGCATCGCCATCCCAACGCGGCGGCACCGTCTTCTACGGACGGTGGTCGATCGATGGCTCTCGGTGGCAGGCCGTTCAGTTTCTTGCGCCTCTCGTCGGTCTGGCCGTGGTCATGCTGTACCGATAGGGTAATCCCGCTCAGCGTCCGAGTTGCTTCGGATCGTAGAAGAAGCGCTCCTCGATGATCTCATTGCCTCGCCAGGTCTGCCATGCGATCTCCTCCAGCGTCCGCGTCGCGCCCTCGGCGTCGGTGAAGGAGAACTTCCAGCGGCTGGCGACGACGTCGCCATCGATCAGGCTCGGGCCGAGGCGCACGGCCGTGACCTCCTTGAACGCCGCCAGCACGCCGCGCTCCTTATCCGCGAGCTTGTCGCGCCCGACCACCGGCGCGGCGAGGTTCTCATAGGTCGCGGTATCAGCGGTGTAGTAGTCGAGGATCGCGCCGACGAAGTCGCCATCCTCCAGTCGCTTCGTAAAGGCTTCGACGATCTCACGGCTCGGCATGGCGACCTCACAATTTAAAACCGACTGATAGTCGGTAATTACCGACCGATAGTCGAAAAGTCAACTGGCCGGCTCTCGCGAATTCGACTAGACGAGAGCTTATGGCCAAACAGGCGGAGCGGCGGGCGGCGACATCGGAGGCGATCCTGACGGCGGCGCGGCGCCTGTTCGGGACGCAAGGCTTTGCCGCGACCACTATGGACGACATTGCCGAAGGCGCTTCGGTGGCCAAAGGCGCGGTCTATCATCACTTCAAGACCAAGGAGGCGGTGTTTGAGGCTGTGTTCGACCAGGTGGCGCGCGACCTCGTTGCCGAGATCGACCGCACGGCACGCGCCGAGAAGGACGTGCTCGCCGCCATGGTCGCCGGCACCCAGCATTACTTTGCCGCGACCGCGAAGGGGCCGACCGGCCAGATCATTCTGCGTGACGGGCCGGCCGTGCTCGGCTGGGAGCGCTGGCGCGAGATCGACGCGCAGCACTTTGGCGGCAAGATGCCGCGTGCGCTCTCCGCCGCGATGGAGGCCGGCCTGATCGCGCGGCAGCCGGTCGAGCCGCTGGCGCGGCTGCTGCTCGGCGCGGTGACGGAGGCCGCGGTCGCCTGCGCCGGCCGCGCCGATATCGCCAAGGCCGGCGCGGAATATGCCCGTGCGTTCAAGTCGCTGGTCGAGGCGCTGCGCGTCAAGGCCTGAGTGTGCTACTCACAAACTCGAAACGCCCGCTCTCACAAGAAGAACAGTAGCGCATGAACGCAAATTCCGCCCTCACACCCACCGATCCCGAATTCGACTACATCATCGTCGGCGCCGGCTCCGCCGGCTGCGTGCTCGCCAACAGGCTCTCGGCGAACGGCAAGTACAGCGTGCTGCTGCTCGAGGCCGGCCCGAAGGATTCCAACATCTGGATCCACGTCCCGCTCGGCTACGGCAAGCTGTTCAAGGAGAAGAGCGTCAACTGGATGTACCAGACCGAGCCGGAGCCGGAGCTGAAGGGTCGCCAGGTGTTCCAGCCGCGCGGCAAGACGCTGGGCGGATCGAGCTCGATCAACGGCCTGCTCTATGTCCGCGGCCAGCACGAGGACTACGACCGCTGGCGCCAGCTCGGCAACACCGGCTGGGGCTATGACGACGTGCTGCCCTATTTCAAGAAGGCCGAGAACCAGTCGCGCGGCGCCGACCAGTATCACGGCACGGGCGGGCCGCTGCCGGTGTCCAACATGATCGTGACCGATCCGCTGTCGAAGGCCTTCATCGACGCTGCCGTCGAGAGCGGTCTGCCCTACAATCCTGATTTCAACGGCGCGACCCAAGAAGGCGTCGGTCTGTTTCAGACCACGACGCGCAACGGCCGGCGCGCCTCGACGTCGGTGGCCTATCTCGGTCCCGCGAAGGCGCGCAGCAATCTGAAGATCGAGACCTCCGCCCACGCTCAGCGCATCCTGTTCGAAGGGCGCCGAGCCGCAGGCGTCGAATACCGGCAAGGCGCCACCTTGCGCCGCGCCCGCGCGCGGCGGGAAGTCGTCGTGTCGAGCGGCGCCTACAACTCGCCGCAGCTGCTTCAGCTCTCCGGCGTCGGGCCCGGCGATCTCCTGCGCAAGCATGGCATCGAGGTGGTGCTCGATGCTGCCGGCGTGGGGCATGATCTGCAGGATCACATGCAGGTCCGCATCGTCATGCGCTGCTCGCAGAAGATCACGCTCAACGACACCATCAATCATCCGCTTCGCCGCACCATGGCCGGCGCACGCTATGCGCTGTTTCGCAAGGGATGGCTGACGATCGCAGCCGGCACGGCGGGCGCCTTCTTCAAGACCAGTCCGCGCCTCGCCTCGCCCGACATCCAGGTTCATTTCCTGCCGTTCTCGACCGACAAGATGGGCGAGAAGCTGCACGATTTCTCCGGCTTCACCGCTTCGGTTTGCCAGCTCCGTCCTGAAAGTCGCGGTTCCCTCCGCATCAAGAGTGCCGACCCGGCCGTGCCGCCGGAAATCCGCATCAACTACATGTCGACCGAGACCGATCGCACCACCAACGTCGAGGGCATCAAGATCTTGCGCAAGATCCTGAACGCTCCGGCGCTGAAACCGTTCGTGGTCAGCGAGTACGACCCCGGCGCGGAGGTATCTTCGGATGCCGAGATCCTGGATTACTGCCGCGAACGCGGCAGCACCATCTATCATCCGACCTCGACCTGTCGTATGGGCAATGACGCGCTCGCGGTGGTCGATCAGCGGCTGAAGGTGAGGGGACTCGAAGCCTTGCGTGTCGTCGACGGCTCGGTCATGCCCGATCTGGTGTCAGGGAACACCAATGCGCCAATCATCATGATCGCCGAAAAGGCCTCCGACATGATATTGGAGGATGCGCGTTAGTTTCGCGCTTTGAAAGGATCCGGACTTGGCTACGCGACTGAAGATCGGCACACGCAAGAGCGCCATGGCGCTGGCACAGACGGAAGAGATTGCGCGCCGCCTGACCGCCGCGGTGCCCGGTCTCGACGTCGAGATCGTGAAATTCGATACCACGGGCGATCTCGACCAGACCAGCAAGCTGCTGCCGCATGGCGGCAAAGGCGGCGCCTTCGTGGCGCAGATCCGCGCCGCCGTGCTGTCGGGTGAGCTCCAGGCGGCGATGCATTCGTTAAAGGACATGCCTGGTAACGAGGACACGCCGGGTCTCGTCATCGGTGCCACGCTGTCGCGCGATCCGCCTGGTGATGCGCTGGTGCTGCGCGAGGATGTGACGCTGGAGGCGCTGCGGCAGTCCCGCGGCAAGGGTTTCAAGATCGGCACCAACGCGGTGCGCCGTGCAGCCTATGCGCGGCGGCTGTTCCCTGATGTCGAGGTGATCCACTTCCGTGGCGCCGCCGACACGCGCGTGCGCAAGCTCGACAATGGCGAGAAACAGCGCCTGCCGGATGGCGGCGCTGTGGGGCCCGCCGATGCGCTGATCATGGCGCGCTCGGGCCTCGATCGCGTCGGCCTGTCCCACCGCATCGCCTACGAATTCACAGCAGTGGAGATGTTGCCGGCGGCAGGGCAGGGCATCGTCGCGGTCGAATGCGCCGCGCAGGATTGGCAGACGCGGCAGATCCTGTCGTCGATCGACGACTCCGCTGCGCACGCCTCCGCCGACGCCGAGCGCGAGGTGCTGTGGGTGCTCAACGGCCACTGCAATTCACCGGTAGCGGGCTTCTCGACCATCACGGGCGATCGGATGTCGCTCACCGCCTCGGTGCTCGATCTCTCCGGCAACACCATCATCGAAGCCTCGCATACGGGGCCGGCCAACCGTCCGCGCGAGCTCGGCCGCGCGGTGGGATTGGACCTGCTGACGAAGGGTGCGGCGGAGATCATCGAGCGCAGCCGGCCGCGGTAAGCATGCCGAAATCACGATCTCTGATGATGTCATTTTGCACCTGTTTTGCCCGACAAGTCAAAACGCACGGGCGAGTCATGCCCGCCTAATATTTTCAACGACTTGCCTACTGTGCATGGGGTTGTTTTTCGCACTTTTTGCAAGACCCGATCACAACGGCTCGTCATGCCCGGGCTTGTCCCGGGCATCCACGTTCTTCGCGTCGCATGGCAAGGCGTGCATGGCCGGGACAAGCCCGGCCATGACGACGTGGATAGACGGCCCTCACCCCCGCACGCGCCGGATCATCTGCTCGACATGGGCGATCGGCGTCTCCGGCTGGATGCCGTGGCCGAGGTTGAAGATCAGCCGCCCGGCAGCAAAATTGGCCAGCACGTTGTCGACCGCGCCATCGAGCGCGGCGCCGCCCGTGATCAGCACCAGTGGATCGAGGTTGCCCTGCACCGCGACCTTGCTCTGCACCCGCTCGCGGATGAAGGCGGGCTCCGCGGTCCAGTCGATGCTGACGGCATTGACGCCGGTCGCTTCGACATAGCCGGGCAGTTGCGCGCCCGCACCGCGCGGGAAGCCGATGATCTTCGCGTCCGGCACTTTGGCCCTTACGCCCTCGACGATGCGCCGCGTCGGCTCGACCGACCAGCGCGCGAACTCGGTCGGCGGCAGCACGCCGGCCCAGGTGTCGAAGATCTGCAACGCGTCGGCCCCGGCGTCGAGCTGTGCCAGCAGATACTGAATCGAGTTGTCGACCAGGACGTCGATGATCTGCGAGAAGGCTTCCGGATGCCGGTAGGCCATCATCCGGGCCGGCGCCTGGTCCGGCGTGCCGTGGCCTGCGACCATGTAGGTCGCCACCGTCCACGGTGCGCCGCAGAAGCCGATCAGCGCGGTCCTGGGATCGAGCGCGCCGCGCACGATCTTCAACGCGTCGAACACCGGCTCGAGCTTGCCGAAATCTGCGTGCGGCGCCAGCGTCGCCACCTTGGCCGGATCGTCCAGCGGCTCGAGCCGCGGGCCCTCGCCGACCTCGAACCGCACCGAACGTCCGAGCGCATAGGGAATCACCAGGATGTCGGAGAAGATGATCGCCGCATCGAAACCGAACCTTCGGATCGGCTGCAGCGTCACCTCGGCGGCAAGCTCCGGGTTGAAGCAGAGATCGAGGAAGCCGCCCGCCTTGGCGCGCACCTCGCGATATTCCGGCAGGTAGCGCCCGGCCTGGCGCATCATCCACATGGGCGGGACAGCTTGGTGCTGGCCGGAGAGGACGTCGATGAAGGGTTTCGTCGAAGACTGGGGCACGAATGGTCCTGAAGCAGGTTGTGCCTCCTGATACACCGCCGCGGCCCGCAGCGGAACAGGGGAACCTGGATGATCGGGCCGCGTTGACCAGGCAATGGAGGAGATCATGGCTGAGACATTCAATCCCGCGCCGCACGACAAGCACGCCGAGGACCTGCGCGAGGCGCTCGCTGCCGATCGGCAGTCCAAGCTCGACGACGGGCTGAGGGACACGTTCCCAGCGTCCGACCCCGTGAGCGTGGCGCAGCCGACGCCCTCGAAGGCCGACGCCGATGCCGAGCATCCTTCGCTCTGGGCCAAGGTCAAGGCCATCTTCAGCTAGCGGCGGCGGGCGCCGGATTCCGATCGGCCCGCTAATGTCTTGTTAGCGATGCACCGATCGCCGCGTCCGTAAGACTACTGGAAAGGGCGGAAACCGCCGCGTAGTCCGGTAGCGATTTCAGAATTAAATAACAGAAGCGGCAGAGGTTTTCCGAACGATCGGAGAACCCTGCCACATGAGCGCTACCCAACGAGCCGGATGGAGCCGCCTGCCGCTGCGCGCGGCGGCCTTCGTGGCGCTGACCTGCGCGACGATCCTCGGCGTCAGCGGTTGGCGTGAATGGACGGCACGCGATGCGGTGCTCAAGGCCGCCGAGATGGAGATGGCGAACGTGGCCCGTTCGCTGACCCAGCATGCCGAAGACAGCCTCGATCTCCTGGATTCCGGTGTCGTCGGCGTGGTCAGCCGGTTGGAGATGGACGGCACCGCACCGGTCACGATCGCGAAGCTGCGCACCTTGCTGGATGTGCGCAAGAAGGCGATCGAGCGCATTCACAGCCTCGCCATCATCGACGATCAGGGCAACTGGCTGACCTCACCCGGTACGATCGGCACGACCTTCAGCGACGATGCCTTCTTCCGACATCACCAGCTCTCGCCGAAGCGCGAGGCCCATGTCGGCCGTCCCGTGAAGAGCCTGCTGGACGGCGAATGGGTCGTCACCCTGTCACGCCGCTTCAGCAAGCAGGACGGCAGCTTCGGCGGCGTGGTGCTCGCGACCATCAGCTCGAACTATCTGTCGCACTTCTACAAGCAGTTCGAGATCGGCCGCAACAGCTCCGTGTCACTGGCGCATGGCGACGGACTGATCGTCGCGCGCAATCCCAGCAACGAGACATTCGTCGGGCGCAGCGTCGCCGACAAGCCGTTGTTCCGCGAGCCGAGCCTGCAACGGCCGAGCGGCGCCCATCATTTCACCTCGTCGCTGGACGGTGTCGAACGCGTCAGCTTCTTCAATCGCAGCGGTCGGTTCCCGCTCCTCCTGCTCGCCACCGTCGACAAGGACGAGCTGCTCGCGCCGTGGCGCGCGGCGGCGATCTCCCGCATGCTCTACGTGTTCGCGCTGGTGATGCTGATCGCAGTCATCGGCGGCGTGCTGGTGCGGCAGTTGCAGCGCGGCCAGCGCATGGCTGTCGCGCTGACCGAGACGGAGGCGCATTTCCGCCTGCTCGCCGAAGGCTCCAGCGACATGGTGACGCGGATCGGCCTCGATGAGCGACTGCGTTATGTCTCGCCCTCGTCGGTCCGCATCGTCGGCTGGCGTCCCAATCAACTGGTCGGTTCGCCGGCCCTCGCGGGTATCAATCCGGAGGACCTGCCGGAAGTCCAGGCGATCGTCGACGCGATGAAGCGCGGTGAGAAGGAGGAGGCGCGTCTCACCTACCGCAACTCGCATCGGCAGAACGGCGAGATCTGGCTCGAATCGACCATGCGGGTGACGCGCAAGGACAATGGCCAGGTCGATGGCGTGGTCGCGATCTCCCGCGACATCACCGAGCACAAGAGGCTGGAAACCAGGCTCGAGACGCTGGCAATCGAGGACAGCCTCACCGGCCTTGCCAATCGCCGCCGCTTCGACGAGCGCCTGAAGGAGGAATGGGCGCGTGCCTATCGCGACCGCTCCAGCCTTGCTTTGCTGATGATTGATGTCGACCACTTCAAGGCCTACAACGACGAATATGGCCATCCCGCGGGCGATGCCTGCCTGCGCCTGATCGCCAAGATCATCGCGGCCGAAGCGCAGCGCGCCGGCGATCTGGCGGCGCGTTACGGCGGTGAGGAATTCGCCATGCTGCTGCCGAACATCGATGCCGCCGGCTGCGCCCGGATCGGCGAACGGATCCGCAACGCCATTCACGAGGCCGGCCTCGCGCATGGCAGCAATGAGGCGGCTGGATGCGTCACCGCTTCGCTTGGCGGCGCAGCCTGCCGGCCGGCGTTCGAACGAACCGCGGGGGTCGCTGCGCTGGTCGAAGCTGCCGACCGGGCGCTCTATGCCGCCAAGGCCGCAGGCCGCAACCGCCTGGTGATGTCCGGCGAGGTCATGGATCTGCTGCCCAAGGCGTCCGGCCAGTAACACCGTTCAATAATGCGGGGGAGGCTCGTTGGCAGGCCCTGGCGCATTTGCCTCGGCGTCCTGCAGCCGAGCATTGAGCTCGGTGATCTGCCGCGTCAGCCTGTCGATCTGCTTCCATTGCGCGGTGATGGTCTGGTTCAACGTCTCGATCGTATCGTCCTGATAGGCGAGGCGCGTCTCCAGCGTGTCGATGCGCTCGCTCAGCGTCTTGATCTCATTCGTCACGCGTTACGTCCTTGTTTCGCTCGCGCAAGCCGTGGCCGAGCGCCACGCGCTCGTCGAACACGAAGCATTCGCCGCGCCAGCGGCTCTCCGCCTCCGGCACGTCTTCCAGATATCTCAGGATGCCGCCCTTGAGGTGATAGACCTCGCCAAAGCCGCGCGCGAGCAGATGCGCGCTCGCCTTCTCGCAGCGGATGCCGCCGGTGCAGAACATCGCGATCCTGCGGTGCCGTGCCGGATCGAGCTGCTCGGCGGCAAAGTCCTTGAACTGGCCGAAGCTCTTGATGCCGGGATCGAGCGCGCCCTCGAACGTGCCCATCGCGACCTCGAAGGCGTTGCGGGTGTCGAGCACGAGGGTATCGGGTGCTGCGATCAGCGCGTTCCATTCGTGCGGATCGACATAGGTGCCGACCTGACGCGTCGGATCGGCGGCCGCATCGCCCAGGGTGACGATCTCCTTCTTCAGCCGCACCTTCAGCCGTCCGAACGGCATCGCCTCCGCGGCGGAGAATTTCAATTCGAGATTGTCGAGCCTGCCGCCGAACATGTCGCCGCGTGCGAGCTCGTGAGCGAAAGCCTCGATCGCCTCCGGTGCGCCGGCGACCGTGCCGTTGATGCCCTCCTGCGCCAGCAACACGCTGCCCTTCAGCCCAAGACCGGCGCAGCAGGCGCGCAGCGGCTCGCGCAGCTCGCGGTAATCCGGGAGGGCGACGAATTGATAGAAGGCGCAGACCTTGTAAGACGTATTGCTGGACGTCATGGCCGCTCCTTTAGCAGGCGGCCCGCGCCCGGAAAACCCGCATCGCAAAAGCCTGCAAAAGGTCCATACGCCCAGCGGATGGCAGCCATTTTCCTGGTATGCCAGCATTGCCCCGCGGGGCGGGAATGTGTCATGTAGACGCGGTTTTCGAGATGGCGCGCCAACCGCGCCGACGGCCAAGAGAGCAAGACATTCGATGAGAAACTTCCATTTCCCCGGCAGGTCCACGGTCCACGCCACCAACGCGATGGTGGCGACCTCGCATCCGCAGGCCTCGCTCGCCGCGATCGAGGTGCTGCGCGAGGGCGGCACCGCGGTGGACGCGGCGGTTGCCGGCTCGGCCCTGCTCGGCGTGATCGAGCCGCAATCGACCGGCATCGGCGGTGATTGCTTTGCGCTGATCCAGCCGCGGGGCGAGGGCAAGATCGTCGCCTATAACGGCTCCGGCCGCGCGCCAAAGGCGGCGAATGCCGACTGGTATCTCGAACGCAAGATCAATTCCGTGCCGCTCACCTCGGCGCATGCGGTCTCGATCCCTGGCGTGATCGATGCCTTCGCGACCGTCTTGCGCGATCACGGCAAGTTCGGTTTCGACCGGCTGCTCCAGCCCGCGATCAAGGCGGCCGAGGAGGGCTACGTCGTCGCGCCCCGCATTGCCTTCGATTGGAAGAACCAGTTCGAGAAGCTGAAGAACGGTACCAACACCGTGCGCTATTTGTTGCCGGGCGGCCAGCCGCCGGTCGCCGGGGACGTCATTCGCCAGGCCGAGCTCGGCAAGACGCTGCGCGCGATCGCCAGGGACGGCCGCGACGCGTTCTACAAGGGCGAGATCGCGGAGGACATGGTCGAGACCCTCAGGGGCATCGGGGGCCTGCACACGCTCGACGATTTCGCCGCGCACACGACCGAAGTGACCACGCCGATCGGCACCATGTACAAGGGCTATGACGTCTGGCAGTGCCCGCCGAACGGCCCGGGCGTCACCGCGCTGTTGATGCTCAACATCCTGTCGCGGTTCGATCTGACCAAGTACGCGCCCGTGAGCGTCGAGCGCTTCCATCTCGAAGCGGAAGCGGCGCGCATCGCCTACATGAACCGCGAGATGCATGTCGCCTCTCCCGAGCACATGAAGATCAACGTCGCCGAGATGCTCGAGAAGGGCTTTGCCGACGAGTACATCAGCAAGATCCGCCTGGACGGCATGCTCGACCTGCCGAACGTCGCGCCGCCGATGAATCCCTCGACCATCTACATCACGGTCGTGGACAAGGACCGCAACGTCTGCTCGTTCATCAATTCGGTTGCGCATTCCTTCGGCTCGGCGATCGTCTCGAACAAGACCGGTGTCCTGTTCCAGAACCGCGCCGGCGGCTTCCGAATCCAGCCGGGCCATCCCAATTGCATCGAAGGCGGCAAGCGCCCGCTGCACACGATCATGCCGGGCCTGCTCACCAAGGGCGGCCGTTCCACGATGTCGTTCGCGGTCATGGGCGGCCAGTACCAGCCGACGGGCCAGACTCATCTCCTGACCAACATTCTCGACTACGGCTGCGACGTGCAGGAGGCGATCGATATGCCGCGGGGCCTGCACTACGAGGGCCAGTATCAGCTCGAGGACAGCGTGCCGGCGGCCGTCGTCGAGGGCCTGAAGAAGCTCGGCCACAAGACCACCAGCGTGGTCGGCCCGCTCGGCGGCGCCCAGGCGATCTGGATCGATTGGGACAAGGGTACGCTCACCGGCGGCTCCGATCCGCGCAAGGACGGCTGCGCGCTGGGTTATTGATCGCCGGCGCAGTTCCCCACGCGAGATCAGGAAAAGTTTACGAAGGGCGGCGCGGCATTTGCTGCGCCGCCCTTCTCTCATCCGGAACTGCGCCCATTGCTCCAGGTTAAGGGGCGATGAGCGGTGCAGGCGTGCGCTGCTTTGCAGATCAGCGGCGGAGGCCTGCCATGCCCGACAAACCAGGTTCCAGATCATCCGGATTCGACCGACGCGCCTTCCTGGCCGGCGCGGCGGGCGGCGCGCTGATCCCGCTGACGGCGCGCGCGGCGTCGGAGGATGCCCGGGCGCCGGCCGCGCAGGATCCGGCGCTTCCCGTCGAGGTCACGCTGAACGTCAACGGCAAGGACAAGCGCCTGAGCATCGATGCGCGCACCACGGTGCTCGATGCCTTGCGCGAACATCTCAAGCTCACCGGCAGCAAGAAGGGCTGCGATCACGGCCAGTGCGGCGCCTGCACGGTGCTGATCGACGATCGCCGTGTGCTGTCGTGCCTGACGCTGGCACTCGCCGCCGAGGGACAGGAGATCACGACCATCGAAGGCCTCGCCACTGACGACCGCCTGCATCCGATGCAGCAGGCCTTCATCGACAACGATGCGTTCCAGTGCGGCTATTGCACGCCCGGCCAGATCATGTCGGCGATCGCGTGCGTGAAGGAGGGCCATGCCGGCAGCGAGGCCGACATCCGCGAACATATGAGCGGCAACATCTGCCGCTGCGCAGCCTATCCCAACATTGTCGCCGCCGTGAAGCAGGCCGCGCCCGAGATCATGAAAGGTTAGGCGCATGCGACCGTTTTCGTATCAGAGAGCATCAGACCCCGACATGGCCGTGCAGGCGCTCGGCGTCGCCGCAGCTGCAAACAATCCGCTGACGAAGGCGGCGGCGCAGCCGCTTGCCGGCGGCACCACCCTGATCGATCTGATGAAGCTCGACGTGATGCGACCCACCGCGATCGTCGACATCAATCCGCTGGCCCCCGCCTGGTCGGCGATCGCGCCAGGCGGCGACGGCTTGCGCCTCGGCGCGCTCGCCAAGATGTCCGACGTCGCCGCGCACGCCGAGATCCAGCGCAGCTATCCCGTGATCGCGGATTCGCTGAAGCTCGCCGCGAGCGCCCAGCTGCGCAACATGGCAACGCTCGGCGGCAACGTGATGCAGCGGACGCGCTGCAACTACTTCCGCGATGTCTCCTATGAGAACTGCAACAAGCGCAATCCAGGCTCCGGCTGTGCCGCAATGGACGGCGTTAACCGCATGCATGCGGTGCTCGGGACCTCCGATCAGTGCATCGCGACGTATCCTGGCGATTTCGCGCAGGCGCTGATCGCGCTCGATGCCATGGTCGAGATCACCGGCAAGGCCGGTACGCGCAGCATGCCGTTCGCGCAGCTTCACAGGGCACCAGGCAGCACCCCCGACATCGAGACTGCGCTTCAGCCCGGCGAGCTGATCTCGGCGTTCTCGATCTCCGGCCGCTGGCCACGCTCCGTGTATTTGAAGGCCCGCGACCGGCAATCCTACGAATTCGCGCTGTCGTCAGCCGCGATCGCGCTCGACGTCCAGGACGGCGCGATCCGGGACGCCCGCGTCGCGCTTGGCGGCGTCGCCACTGTGCCGTGGCGGGCGCGTGAGGCCGAGGCGCTGTTGAAGGGACAGAGGTTCGACGAAGCTCTGGCACAGCGCGTCGCCGATGCAGCTTTCGCAGACGCCCGCGGGCGCCGGCACAACAGCTTCAAGATTGCGCTCGGCAAGCGTATCGTGGCACGCGCGCTCCAGCAGGCCGTAACGATGGAGATCTGACCATGACCGCTGCAGCTCCCGGGCCAAGGACGAATATGGGGCAGCCCGTGCCGCGCTATGATGCGGCCGCCAAGGTGACGGGGCGGGCGACCTATGCCTCGGACATGCCGCTGGACAATCCAGCCTACGCGTTCCTGGTCACCAGCGCCATCGCCAAGGGCCGCATCGACCGCTTCGACCTCGACGATGCCAAGCGCGTCCGCGGCGTGATCGACATCGTCACGCACGAGAACGCCCCGAAGCTGAAGGAGTCGAAACTGTACAGCAATGGCGGCTATGCCGGCACCACGATCCAGCCGTTGAAATCGGCCGAGATCGCCCATGACGGCCAGATCATCGCCGTGGTGGTGGCGGAGAGTTACGAGGCCGCGCGCGAAGCGGCCAACCGCGTCAAGGTCAGCTATAGCGCTGCTGCGCCCACCGCGACTTTCGATTCGCCGGGGACGACGACGGCCGCCGCGAAAGGACAAAACTCGCAGTTCAAGGAAGACCCGAAGGTCGGGGATTTCGCCAAGGCGTTCGACGCGGCCGAGGTCAAGCTGACCGCCTCCTACGAGACGCCGACGCAGCATCACAATCCGCTGGAGCTGTTCACGACCAGCTGCACCTGGATGGGCGACAATCTCGTCATCTACGAGGGCAGCCAGTATGTCCATGGCCTGAAGCACGGCGTGGCCGAGCAGCTCGGCATCGACGCCGACAAGGTGCGCGTGGTCAATCCCTATGTCGGCGGCGGATTCGGCTCGCGAGGTTCGATGACACCGCGCACCGCCATCATCGCCGCCATGGCCAGGCGCCTGAACCGTCCGATCAAGCTGGTCCCGACCCGCGACCAGGGCTTCACCATTACCACTCATCGAGCCGAGACCCGTCACGAGATCAAGCTTGGTGCGAGCCGCGACGGCAGGCTGGTCGCCTTGAGGCATGAGGGGGCCGAAGTCTCCTCGCGCCCCGACGCCTATTGCGTCGGCGGCACCAAGACCACCACGCGGCTCTATGCCTGCCCGAACGTGGACAGCCTGGTCTCGATTGTGCGTGCCGATCGCAACACGCCCGGCTTCATGCGCTCGCCCCCCGAGGTGCCGTATCTGTTCGCGCTGGAGAGCGCGCTGGACGAGCTCGCGGTGAAACTGAACATGGATCCAGTCGAGCTTCGCCGCATCAACGACGCCACCAGGGATCCCATCGATGGCAAGCCCTACACGTCGCGATCGCTCATGGCGTGCTTCGACGAAGCCGCCAAGGCGTTCGGCTGGTCGCAGCGCTCGCCACAGCCGAAATCGATATCCGACGGCGACTGGTTGATCGGCTACGGCTGCGCCGCCACGTGCTATCCGACGCTGGCGGGACCGTCCGCCGCGCGCGTACGTCTGCAGCGCGACGGCCGCACGCGGGTCGAGATCGCCGGCCATGAGATCGGCACCGGCGCCTACACCGTCATCGCCCAGACTGCGGCCGAGCGGCTCGGCGTGCCCCTTGAGAAGGTGGCGGTCTTCATGGGCGATAGCGACCTGCCGCCCGCGCCGGTTGCCGGCGGCTCCAATTCCACTGCCAGCACCTGCTCGGCCGTGATGATGGTGTGCGACCAGATCCGACAGCGCCTGTTCAAGGCGCTGATGCCCAGCGACAGCCTTGCCGACAAGGCCAAGGAGACCGTCGGCATCAGCCCGGCACCCTCGACCCAGGCCGCCAAGAGCGATCGCTCGCTCGATATCGAGAAGGCGTTCGATGCGCTCGGCGTCGGCGTGGTCGAAGAATATGGCGAGTGGAAGCCGGAGGGCGCGCCGCTGGATTCCTTCAGGGCCATGCACAGCGGGCAGGTCCGGCTGGTCGGCGGCCATCAAATGAAGGACCAGATCGCCTATGCGTTCGGCGCCGAGTTTGTCGAGGTCCGCATCAACCGCTTCACGCACGAGATTCGCTGCCCCCGTCTGGTCGGCGCGTTCGCGGGAGGCAGGATCATGAATCCGCGCACCGCGCGCAGTCAGCTCATGGGTGGCCTGATCTGGGGCATGTCCTCGGCGTTGCTCGAGGCCACCGAGATCGACGAGCGCAATGCGCGCTACGTCAACGACAATCTTGCCGATTACCTCGTGCCCGTGAATGCCGATGTGCCCGGTGTCGAGGTCATTCTGCTCTCCGAGGAGGATGATCGCATCAACCCCGTCGGCGTGAAAGGCCTCGGCGAGCTTGGCAATGTCGGCACCAATGCTGCGATCTGCAATGCGATCTACCATGCAACGGGACAGCGTATCCGCAAGCTGCCGGTCCGGCTCGAAGATATCGAGCTCTAAAGGGGGTGGAAACGGCGACCGCCTTGGGTTAGACACCTCCCGCCTCAAACGGAAGGTGTTTTATGCAGCGTTTCCAGCGCGCGCTCCTCGCCCTGATGTCGGCACTCGCGATCACCGTGATCGCCAACGTGTCGCATTTCGTTTCCACAACGGCCTCGGCCCAGACCGCAGGAAAGACCATGACCACAGCTTCAGGCTTGCAGATCATCGACTCCACCGTCGGCACCGGCGCCTCGCCGCAGCCCGGCCAGATCTGCGTGATGCACTACACCGGCTGGCTCTATGAGAACGGCCAGAAGGGCAAGAAATTCGACAGCTCCGTCGATCGCAAGGAGCCGTTCGAGTTTCCGATCGGCAAGGGCCGCGTCATCGCCGGCTGGGACGAGGGCGTTGCCTCGATGAAGGTCGGCGGCAAGCGCACGCTGATCATCCCGCCGCAGCTCGGCTACGGCGCCCGCGGTGCCGGCGGCGTGATACCGCCGAATGCGACGCTGATGTTCGACGTGGAATTGCTCGCGGTGAAATAACTGACGTCGTCACGCCCGGGCTCGTCCCGGGCATCCACGATCTTCGTGCCGCGCGGTCAAGACGTGGATGGCCGGGTCAAGCCCGGCCATGACGGATGAAATCGATACAAGCAAAAGACCGGCCTTAGGGCCGGTCTTTTCACTTTCAATCTTACGCGCGTCACTCCGCCGCGCGGCGAGCCGCAGCGGCGGCGCGATCCATCGCATCCTTCGCGGCGTCCTTGGCATCGCCCATGGCCTGCTGGCCCTTGCCCTTCACTTCCTGCACCACGCCTTCGCCTTTCATCCGATCGGATCCGGTGGCTTCACCGACGCCCTGCTTGGCCTTGCCGATCGCCTCGTTGGCGGTGCCCTTGATCTTGTCGGTCGTGCTGCCCATGGAAATCTCCTTTCGATTTGCTTGGGATGACAACGCTGGGCGGCTATGAGGGTTCCGATTTTGGCATGGCTTGCGGCTGCGGCTTTGGGTTAGTTTGCCGCGCACGGAACCAACAGAAAGCAAGTCCCATGACCGGCCCTGACCATTCGCATTCCCACCATGACCATGGTCATCATCATGATGACCGCTGGAAACATGACGGCGTGCGGGTCATTCCCGGCAATCAGCTCGATACCAACGTGCCGTCGACAGCGGGCATGGACCGTGCGGCCGCGATCAATTTCGCCCGCGTCGGCGCCCAGAAATTGTGGGCGGGCACCGTCAGCATCAAGCCGGATGCCAAGACCGGCGCGCATCACCACGGCCATCTCGAAAGCGTCATCTATGTCGTGAAGGGCAAGGCGCGCATGCGCTGGGGCGAGAGCCTGCAATTCACCGCGGAAGCCGGCCCCGGCGACTTCATTTTCGTCCCGCCCTACGTGCCGCACCAGGAGATCAACGCCAGCCCCGACGAGGTGCTGGAATGCGTGCTGGTGCGCAGCGACGGCGAGGCGGTCGCCATCAACCTCGACATTGAGCCGGTCGAGAAGCCCGAGACGGTGCTGTGGATCGACCCGGTGCACCGGGATCCCAACGAGAAGAAGTAAGTCCCTTCAGGGCGCGGAGAGCGGCGCGACAGGGCCCCGCAGCCGGGGTCCGAAAAATTTGTCGGAAGTCATGTCGGATGGCGGCCTGGCCATCCGTCCTTGGCCAGAACCCCGCCAAGGAGCGTCCGATGCCCAAGATGATCTTCGTCAACCTGCCGGTGACCGACCTCAAGCGCGCGGCCGCCTTCTATGAGGCGGTCGGCGCGGTCAAGAACCCGCAATTCAGCGACGAGACCGCGAGCTGCATGGTCTTTTCCGAGACCATTTTCGCCATGCTGCTGACCCACGACAAATTCCGCCAGTTCACGCCCAAGCCGATCGCGGACGCCAGGACCTCGAACCAAGCGTTGTTCTGCCTGTCCGCGGACAGCCGCAGCGAGGTCGATGACATCGTTGGCAGGGCGGAGGCTGCAGGAGGCGTTGCCGATCCCAGCCCGAAGGACGAATACGGCTTCATGTACGGCCGCAGCTTCGAGGATCCGGACGGCCACATGTGGGGCGTGAACTGGATGGATCTTTCCGCCGCCCCTCTGCAGCCCGACCTGGCGAACGCCTGAGCAGAAACCGGTAGACCTCAAGAGGAGCATTCACCATGTCCAAGCTCGTGCCCTGCATGTGGTTTAACGGCGATGCCGAGGACGCTGCAAAATTCTACGTCTCGCTGGTCCCGAATTCGGCGATCACGCACGTTCAGCGCAACGTTGCGGACGGCCCGTCCGGCAAGGAAGGCTCCGTGCTCGTCGTCGAGTTCACCGTCGCCGGACAGAAGCTGGTCGCGCTCAATGGCGGCATGAAGATGGAATACACCCACGCCATCTCGCTGATGATCCATTGCGACGACCAGGCAGAGGTCGACAGCGTCTGGAACGCGTTCCTCGCCCATGGCGGCAAGGCGGAGCAGTGCGGCTGGTTGAGGGATCGCTGGGGCGTGGCCTGGCAGATCGTGCCAAAGGCGATGTTCGAGTTCCTGTCGAGCCCGGACAAGGCCGCAGCCGCGCGCGCGATGCAGGCGATGATGAAGATGGTCAAGCTGGACGTCGAGGTGCTGCGGCGCGCGTTCGAGGGCAAGTCGGCGGCGTGAGGGCGGGTCGCTCTCGCCACATACTCACTGTCATCGCCCGGCTTGACCGGGCGATCCAGTACTCCGAGACGGCAGTGATTAAACCGATGGGCCGCGGCGTACTGAATGCCCCGGTCAAGCCGGGCATGACAGCGGAATGTGAGGCGGGATTCTCGCCGGCTAATAATTAATCCGCAGCCCCACGCCGCCATGGATGGTGTTGCCGACCGGCTGCGGGCCCAGCGTGCCGTTGGCGAAGAGGTCCACGATCCAGCCCTTCTGCACGCGGAAGCCGAGGCGGCCGCCATATTCGAACCAGCCCTGGTTGCCCATGGTCGGCACCACCGTGCCCTGGCCGGTCACTGTGGCGACGATGCCGCTGTGGCTGGCGAAGGACTGCACCCAGCCGCCATTGATGTTGGTCTCGATGCTGCTGCCGAACAGATGCGTCCACTGGCCGCCGATCTTGACGAGGCTGGTGCGGTCGGTGCCATCAGCGATGCTGGCGTCGAACGGATTGAACGCCACCGCGCTGTCGCGATAGCCGGAGACGCGTTGCCAGAGCTGCCAGACCTCGATCGAGGCCGCGATCTCGTCGCGCGGCGAGAGGCGGCTCATCCAGCCGGCGCGGCCGTAAACGGCGTAGTTGGACGCGTTGGTCGAGCTCGTCACGGTCACCGGCCCGAGGCTGGTGTCGTAGCTGCGCGTGTAGCGCGCCTTCTCCCATGGGGTCAGGATCGCGCCGACGTCGAAGAACGGGCGCGACGAGCCCCAATCGGTGAAGTCGTAGCGAAGCGCGAAAGCGCCGATCGGTGCGCTCGTGATCTCGTAGCCGCGCCCTTCGTAGTGCGTATAGGCGATGCCGGCGAGCAGCGAGAGATTGTTGGTCAGCGCCTTGCGACCATGGATGCCGGCCGAGAACGAGCCGGCCGAGCCGAACGCGCTGATGCAGTCGCCGCAATTGATCTGCTCGTTGACGCCGAGCAGCACCGTACCGAGCACCCGGTTGGTGATCATCTGGTTGAAGCGCTGATTGGCGAGTCCGCCGATCGAATTGCCGCTGGAATCCGCGCCCGTCGGTCCCGACGGCGACGGAGCCGGGCTCGGTGAAGGCGACGGATAGGGGCTGGGCGATGGGGAGGGGGTCGGCGTGGGCGAGGGATTCGGCGACGGGGAATAGGTCGGGGACGGATATGGCGACGGCGAATAGGTTGGGGACGGAGTGGGCTCTGGTTCACCGCACTCGGACCCGCACTCCGAGGCCTGTGCAGCCGCCGGGCGGGCATCGAACGTGACGAGCGCAAACGCCGCAGATGCGGCCAGCGCAGCGGCAAGGATGAGGCGCCGAACGGTGAATTTCGCCATCGTCAGCGCCCGCACAGCATGGCGTCGTCCTCGACGGCAGGCGTGATGGTCGGCGAGGCGCCGGCATACTGGTTGACTGCGCACAACCCGGCGCTCGCGGCGCAATTGGCGGCGAAGGTCCAGGGCGGCGTGTTGCTCTTGGTGATGCTCACCTTGCCGCCAGTCGAGGTGATGATGGCGGTGTCGCCGGGCTGGGTGAGTTGCACGCACTGGGCGTTCCTCGTGCACACGCTGGCCGCGCCGTCCTGAAGCACAACGACGGAGCGCCCGCGCTGCGAGAGAATGTCGAGCGTGGTGCCGCGCACGCCGATGGTGGCGAGCGGTGTCGTGATCTTGTAGGCGGCCTTGTCGGAGCGTCCGGTGACGAAGCGGAAGGCGCCGGTGGTCATGCGGATCGCGACGTCACGATAGCTGTGCTCGTCGTTGAAGACGGTGCGGTCGAGCTTCAGCGTGGCGCTCGGCCCCAGTGATAGATTGGTGCTGTCGGCCATCACGAAACGCGCCGCGCTGTCGGCGCCGGTTCGCACGGTCTCGTCGCGCAGCATGCTGTCGCCGACATTGATCGGCGTCGTGGTCGCGGCGACGCGCACCACTTCGTTCTGAATGACGACAGCCTGGCCGACGCGCGTCTGCGCTTCGGCGCCGGATGCCGCACAGATTGCGGCCGTGAGCAGTGTGGAGAAAAGGCAAAAACGCAAATTCATTTCGCAACCGATCGATGTGTCCCTGATCGTACCGGATCGCGCGCGCTTCTGATGTGGCGGAATTATCACAAGCGGCGCAGGACCTGCGTCATGCTTAGTGACAGTTGCGGCAGAATGCGTTCAATGACGGGAAGCAGTTTATTTTTCTCCGCGGTGAAGCCAATTTGCCACGCAAGACAGCCCCACAAAAGATGCGCGAATTGCCTGCGGTTCCTGAGGTGTCGCGGAGTGCAGTGATTGCTGTCGCGATCTTCCTGATCGCGCATCTGGCGCTGTTGATCGGCGTCGTCACGCCGGAAAAATTCGTGTTCGATGAGGTGCATTACGTGCCGGCGGCGCGCCAGATGCTGACGCCCGCGATGTCGCAGCCGATGCTCAATCCGATGCATCCGCCGCTGGCCAAGGAGATGATCGCGGCATCGATCGCAACGTTCGGCGACAACGCGCTTGGATGGCGTTATCCCGCGACCTTGTTCGGCGCGCTCGCGATCGTCGCGATCTATCTGTGCGGACTCGCGTTGTTCGCCGCGCAGGGGCCGGCGATCGCCGCCGCGCTGATCGCGGCCTTCAACCAGATGCTGTACGTGCAGGCGCGCATCGCGATGCTCGATGTCTTTGCGCTCGGCTTCGGCCTGCTCGCCACCGCCGCTTTCATGCATGCGTTTCGCAGAGAGCGGCCGCAAGCGCTGTTCGCGGTGGCGGGCAGCCTGTTCGGCCTTGCGGCCGCGTGTAAATGGAGCGGCCTGTTCCCGCTCGGCGTCTGCATCGTCATTGTTGCGGTGATCCGCCTGATGCAGGGCTGGCACACGCTGTTCGCCGACGCGAAGCCGGACGACTGGTATCGGCCGGAGCTTTGGCCCGGCCTGAAGCTGCATCATGTCGCGCTCTGCTTCGTCGTCCTGCCGGCATTGGCTTATCTTGCCGCCTTCGTTCCGCTCTACGGATTGTCGCTCCCGGACTTGATCGAGGCGCAGCGGCGGATCTTTGCCGACAACACCACGACGGCCATCGCCGGCCACACCTATATGAGCGCATGGCCGTCCTGGCCGCTGCTCGCGCGCCCGGTCTGGTTCCTGTTCGACAAGACCGCGGAGGACCACATCGCCGCGATCGTCTTCCTCGGCAATCCGCTCGTGCTGTGGCCGGCTCTGCCTGCACTCGCCATGGTGCTGCGCGATTTCATCGTGGCGCGGCGCTGGGATGCATTCCTGATCGCCACATTCTATTTCGGTCCCTGGCTCGCCTGGGCGTTGCTGCCGCGCACGCTGGGCTTCATCTATTACTATCTGCCGGCCGCGACCGCGGCGTCCCTGGCACTGGTCTATGTGCTGCGCCGCGAGGGTCTGCCGCGCTGGCAGTTGTGGGCTTATGTCGGCGTCGCGGCGGCCGGCTTTGCGGTGATGCTGCCGATTTCCGCGGCCTTCGTCGGCACCTCGATGGGAGGCTTCAACCGGCTGATGCTGTTCCAAAGCTGGATATGAGTTCGCCGCCCGCCGGGCTGCGGCAGGCGGCGTGTTTTACTCCAGGAGCCGAGAATCATTTCGCTGCGGTCTTGGTGTCCATGTTCACGACCTGGACCCGGCGGTTCATGGCGTCAGTGCCGTTGGCGGCATCCTTCAGCTTCGTCTCGCCGTAGCCGACGGTGACGAGATCGTTGCCGTTGAGGCCGTAATTCTGCATCAGGTACTTCTTGATGGTGTCGGCGCGCCGTTCGGAGAGACCTTGATTGTATGCTTCGCCACCGGTCGCGTCGGTGTGGCCGGCGACCACGAAGGTCGAGCCCTTCAGCGCCGGATCGGACAGCGCCTTGCCGAGCGCCTGCACCGAGGCCATCGAGGTCTTGGCGATGTCGGCCGAGTTGTAGTCGAACTGGATCTCCAGATCGATCTTCGGCTTGGTGGCAGCGAGCTCGGCGATCTGCTCGCGCTCGCCTGTCGAGAGCGACCGGGTCGAGCGGTTGCGCACGGTGTTCAGGAAGGTCGCCTCCTTGGCCTGCACGGTCGTGTCGGTCTGGGGGCCAACGGACAGGCCGCGGGTCGCCGGCTTCGGCTTCAGCGCATCGACGATCTGGCCGGCGGAGATGTTGTTGTCGCCAGCCAGCGCAAGGCCGGCCGTCATCGACAGGACGGCTGTCAGGGTGATCGCCGTCAGTCCAAAAGACTTATTGAAATGGGTCATGGTGGTATCCTCGCTGTTACGCCTGATGGCGATTTGATGCTGCGAGCGTAGGGCAGGTTCAACGGCTCTGATGTGATCTTGGTCACATTCGAAACGGCGAGCCGAGGTCACTTTGCTCCGGTTCGAATCATTCGCACTTTGCTTTCGAGCCGGCCGTACTGGGTTCCGGGAAACCCGAACGTCGCAAAGGCGTCGCCTCACCGCCCGCCCGCGAACAAGAATTCGTCCAGATGTCCGCCTAACACACTTCAATCATTCGATAATTTGACGCGAGGGGAGCCGAGTTCCGTCCTGTGCCGAGGCCAAGTGACTATCAGCGCGACTATCAATTCCATCGCAGCGGCCCGCCGGATCGGACAGTGACCCTGAACGCAATGCCCATCTATATCGGTGCGGCGATGATCGCGGTGGCCATCCTGCTCTCGACACTGATCACCGGGATGACCTCCCGCTACGTCGGGCTCGAAGGGCCGACCGACGAGAACGTCTGGCTGGTCGATCGCCTCACCGGCAGTGTCTATCGCTGCCAGGCAGAAGGACGTGGCAAGGCCATCTGCGACCCGGAGGTCGCCACCGGCAGCGTCGGGGAGCGCCCAAAAGCCGCACGCTGAAAAGCGCGTATCACTGCAGCGCAGCAACGAAATTGTCTTTTCCCTGCAAACTTGTGGCTGAAGAATGGCGGTTGCGTTGGCCGGCATCAGGCCGGCTGCCTACTCGAGGAGAGAACTTGATGAAGACCCTGTTGCTCGCGACGGCATTCGCCGCACTTGCTCTGTCCCCCGCCTCTGCCGCCAAGATGGCGTGCACCAGTGCAAACATGGCGAAGCTCGTTGCCGGCATGGGCGGCGAAGACACGCCCGCCAAGATCGCAGCGAGGAAGTCGATGGCCGCGGCCAATTCCGACATGAGCAAGGGCAACATGCGTGGAGCATGCAAGCACTATATGAACGCCGAGAAGTCGATGGCGATGAAGAAGTAGGCTTCCGCCTGATCCCCACACGTCATGGCCGCGCTGGCAGCAGATGGCAGCGCGGCCTTTTCGTGTCCCGCTTCTTTCCTCGCGGCGAATCCCGTTACATTGCATGCTGCAATGTCCCGCACGTCCAAACCGCTTCCGCTCTCGACGACACAGGCCCGGCAGATCTGGCTGCATGCCCAGCGGCTGACCGACCGCGCTCCGTTTGGCGAAGGCGCAGAGGCCGTCTCGGCCGCCGTCGCCCATCTCGGCTATGTGCAGATCGACACCATCAACGTCATCGAGCGTTGCCATCACCACATCCTGTTCAGCCGGATCCCGTCCTATCGCCGCGCCGATCTGCGCCACGCCCAGAGTGTCGACAAGACCGTGTTCGAGTACTGGACGCACGCGCTCTCCTACGTGCCGGCGAACGACTTCCGCTTCTTCCTGCCGGCGATGCGCGAGCACCGCCGCGAGGGGCACAAATGGTTCGCCGCGGTGAAGCCGGCCGACACGCGCAAGGTGATGCGGCTGCTGCGCGGCGGGCCGCTGACGATCCGTGACATCGACGACGACGTGCTCGTCGAGAAGGAGCATCTGTGGCAGAGCCGCAAGCCCTCGAAGCGGGCGCTGCAGCTCGCCTTCTATACCGGGGCGGTCACCATCAGCGCGCGCCAAGGCATGCTCAAGACCTACGAGCTGACGACGCGTCATTTCGGCTGGGACAGGCTGCCGAAGCCGGCGCCGGCAAGCGAGATCACGGCCTATCTGCTCGACCGCGCGTTGCGCTCGCAGGGCGTGGTCAGCCTCGATTCGGTCTGCCATCTCGATGCGCCCAGCAAGAAGCCGGTCGCGCGCCTGATCGCCTCGCGCGTCCGCCGCGGCGAGCTCGTGCCCGTCGCGATCGAGGGCGCCGGTAAGCAGGAGCACTGGGCTTCGCCCGCAGCGCTTGAGCCGCATGAGGTGTCGCCCGATCTCGTCCACATCCTCTCGCCGTTCGATCCCCTGATCATCCAGCGCAAGCGCACCAACCTCATCTTCGGCTACAACAACCTGTTCGAAGCTTATGTGCCGAAAGCCAAGCGCAAGCTCGGCTATTTCGCGCTGCCCGTGCTGGTCGGAGACGAGATCGTCGCCGCGCTCGATCTCAAGACCGATCGGCAGAACAAGAAGCTGTTGATGCAGAAATGGACCTGGGTCGGGCAGGGCAGGAAGACGGCGGGCCGCAAGGAGCTGAAGCGCGTGATCGAGGAGGAGCTCGACCGTTTCGAGCGGTTTCAACTGGCGGAGTGACAGGCGTAGGGTGGATTAGCCGAAGGCGTAATCCACCACTGTTCATTTCCGCAGAAACAGAAGAGGTGGGTTACGCTGCGCTAACCCACCCTACGCAGTTCAACCAATCGGTTGATCGAGACGCCCGACGCAAAGGGCGTGCCCGGCTGCGTCTCGTGCATTGCTTGCTCCATTGACTCTTTGCTCGCGATGCTGAAAACGGCCGCAGACCCGAAAAAAAGCAACAACCCCGGGGGAAGCCATGAGCCAGACCACGACCTATGCCGGTTCCACCGGTGCCACCAAGTCGGAGATCGAAACCTCGACCATCCGCGCCATCTCCTGGCGCCTGATTCCGTTCCTGGTGCTGGCCTACTTCTTCTCCTATCTCGATCGCGTCAATCTCGGCTTCGCCGCGCTGACCATGAACGCCGATCTGAAATTCACGCCGCTGATCTACTCCTGGGGCGCCGGCATCTTCTTCATCGGCTATTTCATCTTCGAAGTGCCGAGCAACCTCGCGCTGGAGAAATTCGGCGCGAGCCGCTGGATCGCCCGCATCATGGTGACCTGGGGCATCATCTCGGCGCTGATGGCGGTGGTCAGCGGCGTCACCAGCTTCTACGTCCTGCGCTTCCTGCTCGGCGTCGCCGAGGCCGGCTTCTTCCCCGGCATCATCCTCTATCTCACCTATTGGTATCCGGCCGAATATCGCGCCCGCTTTCTTGCGGCCTTCGCGATCGCGGTGCCGGTCTCGACCGTGATCGGCGCGCCGATCTCGGGCCTGTTGCTCGGGCTCGACGGCATGATGGGCCTGAAAGGCTGGCAGTGGCTGTTCATCATCGAGGGCATCCCATCGGTGCTGCTCGGCATCGTCACCTGGTTCTATCTCACCGACAAGCCGGAGAAGGCGGACTGGCTCTCGGCCGAGCAGAAGGCTTGGCTGAAGGCCAAGCTGGATGCGGAGATCGCGGCCAAGCAAGCGGTGAAGCATTTCTCGCTCGGCGAGGCGCTGTCTTCACTGAAGGTGATCGCGCTCAGCCTGGTCTATTTCGGCTTCGTCGGCGCGCTCTACGGCATGCAGTTCTGGCTGCCGCAGATCGTCAAGGCGTTCGGTCTCACCAACGCCCAGACTGGATTCGTCACGGCGGTCCCGTATCTGTTCGGCACCATCGCTATGATCCTGTGGGCGCGGCATTCGGATGCGAGCCGCGAGCGCGTCATGCATGTCGGCGCGCCGCTGCTGCTCACCGCAGTCGCGCTCGGCATCTCCTCCTATCTCACCGATCCCACGCTGACGATGGTGGCGCTGACGGTGGCCGCGATCGGCGTGTTCTGCTGCTTCGGCGTGTTCTGGACGCTGCCGACCGCCTGGCTCTCCGGCACGGCCGCCGCGGGCGCCATCGCCCTGATCAACTCGATCGGCAACCTCGCCGGCTTCGGCGGGCCGTACCTGATCGGCTGGGTCAAGGAAGCGACGGGGCAGACCTCGACGGGCCTCTTGGTGCTCGCCGTGCTGCCGTTGATCGCCGGCATCCTGGTGTTCGTCGGCGGCCACGACAGCAAGCACGAATTCGCCGACCGGGGGCGGTGAGGGGATTTTTGTAGGTGGGCAAAAGGCGCGCACTTCGCGCGCTGTACCCACCATCTTCTCCGCAGAGTGGTCTGGTGGGCACGCCCGCTTTGCCCACCCTACAATAACACCTCGCGGCCAGGCCTATCCCTCCTTACCGCCCCTTCACGATCACGCATTCCTGATGACTGACGATTATTGACTTTTATCAGTGAACAGTCGACATTCCTCTCGGTCGAGATGCAGGAGTGTCCTTCGATGTTCGTCCGGTCGATTTTGTCGAGCTATTCCAAGCTTTTCGCAGGAGCCGCGCTCGCCCTGATGGCCGTTTCGCTGGCAGGGTGCAATGATACCGTCGCCGAGAAGGCCGAGCCGCCGCGGCCGGTTCTGGTGGCAACCGCCCATTACGCTGCCGAGACCCCGGAGCGCAGCTTCGTCGGCACTATCCGTCCCAGGATCGAGAGCGATCTCGGCTTCCGCGTCGCCGGCAAGGTTGCCAAACGCCTCGTCGAAGTGGGCCAGACAGTCGAAGTCGGCCAGCCGCTCGCCACCCTCGACGAGGTCGACCTGAAGCTCCAGGCCGAGCAGGCCGTTGCCGAGCAGACCGCCGCAACCGGCGTGCTGGCCCAGGCCGCCGCCGCCGAGCAGCGCGCCAAGGACCTCAAGGCCAAGGGCTGGACCACGGACGCCCAGCTCGACCAGAGCCGCGCCGCCGCCGATGAAGCCCGTGCGCGCTTGAACCGCGCCGAGCGCTCGGTCGAGTTGACCAAGAATTCCCTTTCCTACGCGACGCTCAACGCCGACGCCCGCGGCGTCGTCACCGCAACGCTGATCGAGCCCGGCCAGGTGGTTGCCGCGGGCCAGGCTTCGATCCGTGTCGCCCGCTTTGCCGAGAAGGAAGCGGTCGTCGCGATCCCTGAGACGCTGGTCGGACGCGCCAAGTCGGGCGTCGCCAGCGTCACTCTCTGGTCCGAGCCGAACAAGAAATACACGGCCAAGCTGCGCGAGATCGCGCCGGCAGCCGATCCCGCCACGCGCACCTATCTGGCAAAGTTCTCGCTGCCCGAGGCCGACGACAAGGTCGCGCTCGGCATGACGGCGACGCTGACGCTGTCGGATGCCGCGACCGAGCGCGTTGCGCGGTTGCCGCTGTCGGCGCTCTTCAACGAAGGCGGCAAGCCCTCCTTCTACGTCGTCGACGACAACGGTGGCGTCACGCTCAAGCCGGTCACGGTGAAGTCCTACGAGAGCAAGGACGTCGTCATCACCGGCGGCGTGGAGGAGGGTGCCAAGATCGTCGCCCTCGGCGTGCAGAAGCTCGATCCCGGCCAGCGGGTGCGGATCGTGTCGTCCTTGTCGTTCTGATCCGTCGTTTGAAAGTCTGGTCCTTCGGACCATCCCGGAATGACAAGAGAAGTGAGTCACGTCGTGTGAGGTGAGTTTCGGCCTTTGTCCCTAAGCAAAGGCTGAAGCGGCGAAGCGATCCAGAACCTGCCCAGCCCCCTGGATTGCTTCGCTGCCTCGCGACGACGGTTTGAGCAGAGCGGCTGTCGTTGTTTGCAACTGGATCGTCTTTCGGAGAGTGCGATGAAGCGCTTCAACCTTTCGGCCTGGGCCGTCAGCCATCCGACGCTGGTGCTCTTCCTGATGATCATCCTCGGCGTCGCCGGCTTCTTCTCCTATGAGAAGCTCGGCCGTGCCGAGGATCCGTTCTTCACGGTGAAGGTGGTCAACGTCTCCGTGATCTGGCCCGGCGCGACCGCGCAGGAAATGCAGACCCAGGTTGCCGATCCCATCGAGAAGAAGATCCAGGAGCTGCCCTATTTCGAAAAGGTGCAGACCTATTCCAAGCCCGCCTTCACCGCGCTCCAGGTCACCTTCCGCGACAACACGCCGCCGAAGGACGTGCCCTACCTCTTCTATCTTCTGCGCAAGAAGCTGGTCGACGTGCAGGGCCAGCTGCCGTCCGGCATTCTCGGGCCCGTCGTCAACGACGAGTTCTCCGACGTCGATTCCATCCTCTACATGATGACCGGCGACGGCGCCGATTATGCCCAGCTCAAGAAGGTCTCCGAAGGTTTTCGCCAGCGCCTGCTCAAGGTGCCCGGCGTGACCAAGGTCGACGTCTACGGCAACCAGGATGAGCGCATTTTCGTCGAGTTCAGCCACGCCAAGCTCGCCACGCTGGGCATCACGCCGCAGGCGCTGTTCGATTCGCTCGCCAAGCAGAACAACGTGACGCCGGCCGGCACGGTCGAGACCTCCTCGCAGCGCGTGCCGCTGCGCGTCACCGGCGCGCTCGACGGTGCCAAGGCCGTCGCCGAAACGCCGGTCGAGAGCAACGGCCGCGTGTTCCGTCTCGGCGATATCGCCACCGTCACCCACGGCTATGTCGATCCGCCGAGCTTCGTCGTGCGCCAGGAAGGCAAGCCCGCCATCGGCATCGGCGTCGTCACCGCCAAGGGCGCCAACATCCTCGATCTCGGCAAGGAGGTCCAGAAGGCCACCGCCGACTTCATGAAGGCGGTGCCGCAGGGCATCGACGTCAAGCTGATCGCCGACCAGCCCAAGGTGGTCGAGCACGCCGTCGGCGAGTTCGTGCACTCCTTCATGGAAGCGCTCGTCATCGTGCTGTTCGTCTCGTTCCTGGCGCTCGGCTGGCGCACCGGCATCGTGGTCGCGCTGTCAGTGCCCCTGGTGCTCGGCATCGTCTTCATCGTCATGAACACGATGTCGCTCGACCTGCATCGCATCACGCTCGGCGCGCTGATCATCGCGCTCGGCCTGCTCGTCGACGACGCCATCATCGCGGTTGAGATGATGGTGGTGAAGATGGAGCAGGGCTGGGACCGCATGCGTGCGGCGTCCTTTGCCTGGGAATCTACTGCGTTTCCGATGCTCACGGGGACGCTGGTCACGGCCGCTGGCTTCCTCCCCATCGGCTTTGCCAATTCCGCGGTCGGCGAATATGCCGGCAGCATATTCTGGATCGTGGCAATCGCGCTGGTCGCCTCCTGGTTCGTGGCGGTGATCTTCACGCCCTATATCGGCGTCAAGCTGCTGCCCGAGATGAAGGCGCACCACAACCATGATCCGCATGCGGTCTACGAGACCCGCATGTACCGCGGCCTGCGCGCCATCGTGAAATGGTGCGTCAACCACCGCATCACCGTGGTGGTCGCGACCGTCGGCGTCTTCGCCGCCTCGATCGTCGGCTTCGGCCAGGTCCAGCAGCAGTTCTTCCCACTCTCGGAGCGCCCCGAGCTGTTCCTGCAGCTGCGCCTTCCGGAAGGCACCGCCTTCAACGTTACCGAGAAGGCGGTGAAGAAGGCTGAGACGCTGCTCAAGGACGACAAGGACATCGAGACCTATACCGCCTATGTCGGCCAGGGCTCGCCGCGCTTCTGGCTCGGCCTCAACCCGCAGCTTCCGAACGAGGCCTTTGCCGAGATCGTCATCGTTGCCAAGGGGGTCGAGGCGCGCGAGCGCATCAAGGCCAAGATCGAGACCGCGGCCGCCGAGGGCTTCCTGACCGAGGCACGCGTGCGCGTCGACCGCTTCAATTTCGGTCCGCCGGTCGGCTTCCCCGTGCAGTTCCGCGTGATCGGCCCGGACGCCAACAAGGTCCGCGAGATCGCCTACCAGGTCCGCGACGTCATGCGGGAGAACAAGAGCGTCAAGGACGTCCAGCTCGACTGGAACGAGCAGTCGCCCTACCTCAAGCTCGTCGTCGACCAGGACCGCGCCCGCGCCATGGGCCTGACCCCGCAGGACGTCTCGCAGGCGCTGGCGATGCTGATCTCGGGCTCGCAGGTCACAACCGTGCGCGACGGCATCGAGAAGGTCGGCGTGGTCGCCCGCGCGATCCCGTCCGAGCGCCTCGACCTCGGCGGCGTCGGCGATCTCACCATCACCTCGCGCAACGGCGTCGCCGTGCCGCTGCAGCAGATCGCTCGAATTGAATATGCCCATGAGGAGCCGATCATGTGGCGGCGCAACCGCGACATGGCGATCACCGTGCGCTCCGACGTTGTCGACGGCGTGCAGGCCCCTGATGTCACCAACCAGATCACGCCGAAGCTGAAGGCGATCAAGGATCACCTCGAGCCGGCCTACCGGATCGAGCCGGGCGGCGCGTTCGAGGAATCCGCCAAGGGCAACGCCTCGATCTTCATCCTCTTCCCGGTGATGGTCATGGTGATGCTGACGCTGCTGATGATCCAGCTGCAGAGCTTCTCACGCCTGATCCTGGTGTTCCTGACCGCGCCGCTCGGCATCGTCGGTGCCTCGCTTGGCCTCAACGTCGCCAATGCCCCGTTCGGCTTCGTGGCGCTGCTCGGCCTGATCGCGCTCGCCGGCATGATCATGCGCAACACGGTCATCCTGGTCGACCAGATCGAGACCGACGTCAGCCACGGCCTGAGCCGGCGCGAGGCGATCGTCGAGGCGACCGTCCGCCGTGCCCGGCCGGTGGTGCTGACGGCGCTCGCCGCCATTCTCGCCATGATCCCGCTGACGCGCTCGGCCTTCTGGGGCCCGATGGCGATCACCATCATGGGCGGCCTGTTCGTCGCGACCTTCCTGACGCTGCTGTACCTGCCGGGCCTCTACGCCCTGTGGTTCCGCAAGAGCCTGGACGAGGCCGGAACGCCCGAGCAGCCGGCCGCGCCGCAGCATGGGAGCGATGACCCGCACGCAATTCCGCTTGCCGAAGCGGCTGAATAGATGAGAAGACTGTTGACCAGCGAGTCCTGACTGATGGCCCTTGTTTCGGAACATATCGAAGTCGACACCCGGGATCGCATCCTCGAGGTGGCCGAGCGGCTGTTCCGCCAGATCGGCTACCAGAAGACGACCGTCGGCGACATCGCCAAGGAGCTCAGGATGAGCCCCGCCAACGTGTATCGCTTCTTCGAATCGAAGAAGGCGATTCACCAGGCGGTGGCCCGCTCGCTGATGGGCGAGGTCGAGCTGGAGGCACAGCGGATCGTGGCAAAGCCCGGTCCGGTCAAGGAGCGCTTCCGCGAGCTGCTCACCACCATCAATCGCATGAACACCGAGCGCTATGTCGGCGACAACAAGCTGCACGAGATGGTCGCGATCGCGATGGAGGAGGACTGGGACGTCTGCGTTGCCCATATGGAGTGCGTCGCCGGAATGATCGGCCAGATGATCGCGCAAGGCGTCGCTTCCGGCGAGTTCGAGGCGCCGGACCTGCAGCTGGCTGCGCTCTGCTCCTGCAGCGCGATGATCCGCTTCTTCCACCCCCAGATGATCGCCCAGTGCGCCACCAAGCCGGGCCCGACCATCGACCAGATGATCGATTTCGTCATCGCGGGTCTGTCGCCGCGCCACTGACGGGCGGGGCGTTTTCTCCTATAAGCAGACTGATCGCCCCGGCACGACCGCCGGAGGCGGACCGGGACGGACCCACAAACTCCGTCATTGCGAGCGCAGCGAAGCAATCCAGACCGTCTCCGCGGAGGGATTCTGGATTGCTTCGCTGCGCTCGCAATGACGAAAGGAAGCAGCGCGTGACCGACAAAGACCTGTACTTCTACGAACCCTCCAAGGGCCACGGACTCAAGCACGACCCCTTCAACGCCATCATCGCGCCGCGGCCGATCGGCTGGATCTCCTCGCGCGACGCCAGGGGCCACGTCAACCTCGCGCCCTACAGCTTCTTCAACGCGTTCTGCTACGTGCCGCCGATCATCGGCTTCTCCTCGACCAACTGGAAGGACACGGTCGAGAACATGCAGCAGACCGGCGAGTTCGTCTGGAATCTGACGACGATGGATCTCGCCAAGCACATGAACGCGACCGCGGCGCATGTCGCCCCCGAGGTCGACGAGTTCGAGGTCGCGGGCCTCACCGCCGTGCCCGGCAAGCTCGTCAATGTCCCGCGCGTCGGCGAGAGCCCCGTCGCCTTCGAGTGCAAGGTGTCCGACATCGTCCGCCTCAAGGGCGCCAATGGCAAGGAGGCCGACGCCTGGCTGACGCTCGGCGAAGTCGTCGCCGTCCACATCGACAAGGCCTTGATCAAGGACGGCGTCTACCAGACCGCCGCCGCCCGCCCCATCGTCCGCGCCGGCCGGCGCGGCGATTATTTCGAGATCAAGCCGGAGAACATGTTCGAGATGGTCCGGCCGGACTAGGCCACTTCCGTCATTCCGGGGCGACGCGCAGCGTCGAGCCCGGAATCCATTCATCGACCAACGCTGCGGCACGATGGATTCCGGGCTCACGCTTCGCGTGCCCCGGAATGACAGTGGAGAGACATTCAGCCCCCACCCCCTCCCGGAACTGCACCCCCGCCCCCGCCGTTATGGCTCGGGCGGCTGCCCGGCCGCGTCAATGTTGCAGGCGAGATGCTCGCCTCCGCCAGCCGATTTCCGCTAAAATGCCCGAAAACCGCGCCGATGCATGAGGTCCGCCATGAGCTTCCGCCGCGACACCATCACAAAGCCGATCTTCTCATGGGCGCGCGGCGTGCTGCCGGCGATGTCCGACACCGAGCGCGAGGCGCTGGAGGCGGGGGACGTCTGGTGGGATGCCGATCTCTTCACCGGCAACCCCGACTGGTCGAAGCTGCTGAAGGTCCCGCAGGCGACGCTGACGGACGAGGAGCGGGCCTTCCTCAATGGCCCAGTCGACGAGCTCTGCGCCATGCTCGATGAGTGGAAGATCTTTTGGGAATCGCGCGACCTGCCGCCGGACGTCTGGCACTTCGTCAAGCGCGAGAAATTCTTCGGCATGATCATTCCGAAGGAGTACGGCGGCCTCGGCTTCTCGCCCTACGCGCATTCGGAAGTGGTGCGCAAGATCTCGACCCGCTCGATCGCGGCCGCGGTCACCGTGATGGTGCCGAACTCGCTCGGCCCGGGCGAGCTCCTGATGCGCTTCGGCACCACAGAGCAGCAGCAGCGCTGGCTGCCGCGTCTCGCCGACGGCCGCGAGATTCCCTGCTTCGGCCTCACCAGCCCGGAAGCCGGCTCCGACGCCGCCTCGATGGTCGACACCGGCATCATCTGCAAGGGCGAATTCGAGGGTCGCGAGGTCGTTGGCCTCCGCCTCAACTGGCACAAGCGCTACATCACGCTCGGTCCCGTCGCGACGCTGCTCGGTCTTGCCTTCAAGGCCTATGATCCCGATCATCTCGTGGGCAGCCGGGAAGAGCTCGGCATCACCGTGGCGCTGATCCCGACGAACCTGCCCGGCGTCGAGATCGGGCAGCGTCATCTGCCCTCGATGCAGGTCTTTCAGAACGGCCCGAATTGGGGCCGCGACGTCTTCATCCCGCTCGACTACGTCATCGGCGGCAAGGAGCGGCTGGGGCAGGGCTGGAAGATGCTGATGACGGCGCTCGCCGCCGGCCGCGGCATCTCGCTGCCGTCGCTGTCGGCGGCCGGGGCCGCCTATGCCGCGCGCACCACCGGCGCCTATGCGCGCATCCGCGAGCAGTTCGGCATCTCGATCTCCAAGTTCGAAGGCGTCGAGGAGCCGCTCGCCCGCATCGTCGCGACCGCCTACCAGCTCGACGCCGCGCGCCGGCTCACCTGCGCGGCACTGAACGCCGGCATCCATCCCGCCGTCATCTCCGGCATCATGAAGCTGCACGCGACCGAGCGGATGCGCACCGCGGTCGACGACGCCATGGACATCCATGGCGGCAAGGCCGTGATCGACGGTCCGCAAAACTATCTCGGCAATCTCCACCGCGCCGTGCCGGTCGGCATCACCGTCGAAGGCGCCAACATCCTGACCCGCAATCTCATCGTGTTTGGGCAAGGCGCCATCCGCGCCCATCCTTACCTGCTCGACGAGATGAACGCGCTCGCCGATAGCGATCGCGAGCGCGGCCTCGGCGCGTTCGACAAGGCGTTCTGGAAGCATGTCGGCCACAGCTTCAGGACACTCTTCCGCGCCATGGGTCGCAGCTGGACCTTTGGCGCATTCGCCCCAGTGCCCGATGCGGGCGATGCCACGCCCTTCTATCGCCAGCTCTCGCGCTACTCGGCGGCCTTTGCGCTCTGCGCCGACATGGCGCTGCTGACGCTCGGCGGCGCGCTCAAGCGCAAGGAAATGCTGTCGGCCCGCTTCGGCGACATCCTGTCCGAGCTCTATCTGCTCTCGGCCGCGCTGAAGCGCTGGCAGGACGAGGGGCGGCAGAAGGAGGATTTTGCCGCGCTGGAATGGTGCATGGCGACCGGGTTCAAAACCATCGAGAACCGGCTCGCCGAAATCCTGGCCAATCTGCCGAACCGCTTCGTCGCCGGCTTCCTCAGGCTCGTGGTGCAGCCGTTCGGCGCCCGCGTGCTCGGCCCGTCCGACCGCATCGTGCACCAATGCGCTGCCATCGTGCTGGAGCCGTCGGCGGCACGCGCGCGCCTCACGCCGGATCTGGCCCATGTCGACGACGACGGCGGCTTTGCCCGGCTGGAGCGCGCGTTCAAGCTGGTCGCGGCGACGGATGCGATCGCCAGGCGCATGCGTGCTGCGCATATCCGCGACTGGAAGGAGGCGGTGACCAAGGGCGTAATCACGCAAGCCGAGGGCGAGCAACTCGCCGCTGCCCGCGAAGCCGTCACAAAAGTGATAGAGGTCGACGATTTTGCGCCGGAGGCGCTGTCGCCGATTTACAGGAAAACCGTCAATGTGCATCAGTTCTTCCAGGAACTCGGTGAGCAGAGGGCGGCGAGCTGATGGCACGACCGGTATTCATCGTCGACGGCAGCCGGACGCCGTTCCTGAAGGCGCGTTCGGGGCCAGGGCCGTTCACGCCGGTCGATCTCGCCGTGCAATGCGGCCGACCGCTGCTGGCGCGCCAGCCGTTCTCGCCCGATAGCTTCGACCAGGTCATCCTCGGCTGCGTCAACGTGATCGCGGACGAGATGAACCCGGCCCGCGTCGCCGCGCTCCGGCTCGGCATGGGCGAGGACATGGTCGCCTTCACCGTGCAGATCAATTGCGGCTCGGGCATGCAGTCGATCGACACCGCCTACCGCTATATCCGCGAAGGCCATGCCGACATGGTTTTGGCCGGCGGCACCGAGGCGCTCAGCCACGCGCCGCTGGTCTGGCCGAATTCCGGCGTGCGCTGGTTCGCCGGCCTTGCCACCGCAAAGGGCATGGCCGCGAAGCTCGCCTCGGCGTTCAAGCTGAGGCCGCGCGATCTCAAGCCGATCATCGGCCTCGAGCGCGGCCTGACCGATCCCGTCACCGAGCTGAACATGGGCCAGACAGCCGAGGTCGTCGGCCATCTCTTCGGCATCACGCGCGCGCAGTCGGATGCCTACGCGGCCGACAGCCATCGCCGGCTCGCGCATGCGCAAAGCGCGGGTTATCTGAAGGGCGAGGTCGAAACCGCGTTTTCCCGCGACGGCAAGTTCTTCGACCACGACGATGGCGTGCGTCCGGACTCCACGGCGGAGACGCTCGCCAAGCTCCGGCCGGTGTTCGAGCGCCCGTGGGGCCAGGTTACCGCCGGCAATTCCTCCCAGATCACCGACGGTGCCTCCTGGGTGATCCTCGCCTCTGACGCTGCCGTTGCAAAGCACAAGCTGACGCCGAAAGCTGCGATCGTCGACAGCCATTGGGCCGCGCTCGACCCCAGCATCATGGGGCTCGGTCCGGTGATGTCGGTGACGCCGCTGCTGAAGCGCAACGACCTCACCCTCAAGGACGTCGAGACCTGGGAGCTGAACGAGGCCTTCGCAACGCAGGTGCTCGGCTGTCTCGCCGCCTGGAATGACGACAAGTTCTGCCGCGAAATATTGCGGCTCGACGGCGCGGCCGGCGAGATCGACCGCGAGCGGCTGAACGTCGACGGCGGCGCGATCTCGCTCGGCCACCCCGTCGGCACCTCCGGCAACCGCATCGTGCTGCATCTCGTCAACGCGATGAAGCGGCTCGGCACGCGGCGCGGAATTGCCACCGAATGCATCGGCGGCGGGCTCGGCGGCGCCATGCTGATCGAGGCGGTATGACCATGGATTCCAAGATCATGACCGTGCTCGCCGACCGCGTGCTGGAGCTCGGGCCGCGCCCTGCGCCGGATGGTCCCTACAAGCACTTCAAGCTGACGCGAGATGAAGACGGCGTCGCCTGGCTGCTGTTCGACCGCGCTGATGCCAGCGCCAACACGCTGTCCTCCGAGGTGATGGAGGAGTTCGACGCCGTGCTCGCGGCGATCGAGACCGAGCGCCCCGCCGGTCTCGTCATCCGCTCGGCAAAGCCGTCCGGCTTCATTGCCGGCGCCGACGTCAATGAATTCCGCGGTGCCAACGATCCCGGCATGGTGGAGACGCGCATCCGCGCCGCGCATGCGGTGGTCGACCATCTGGAAGCCTTGAGGCTGCCGACGGTCGCGGTCATCCACGGTTTCTGCCTCGGCGGCGGGCTCGAGGTGGCGCTGGCCTGCCAGGCGCGCATCGCCATCGATGGGGCGCGTTTCGGCTTCCCGGAGGTGATGCTCGGCCTGCATCCCGGCCTTGGCGGCACCGCGCGTTTCACTGCGCTCGTCAATCCGACGCAGTCGATGGCGCTGATGCTGACCGGGCGCACCATCGATGCGCGCCGAGCCAGATCGCTCGGCCTCGTCGACACCGTGACGCAGGAGCGGCATGTCCAGGGCGCGGTGAAGGATGCGCTGTTCGGCCGTCTGAAGCGGGCCAAGCCTGGTCTGCTGATGCGTGCCGCCAATCTCGGGCCGGTGCGCGGCCTGTTGGCCAAGCGCATGCGAGCGGAGGCCGCGAAGGCCGCATCGCGCGAGCATTATCCGGCGCCCTATGCGCTGATCGATCTCTGGGAAGCGCATGGCGGCAGCAAATCCGCGATGCTGAAGGCGGAACAGGCCTCGTTCGCCAAGCTGATGGTGACGCCGACCGCGCAGAATCTGATCCGGGTCTTCTTCCTGCGCGAGCAGATGAAGAAGGCGGCAGGCGCCGGCAACACGGTGAAGCATGTCCACGTCATCGGCGCCGGCGCGATGGGCGGCGACATCGCGGCCTGGTGTGCGGGGCAGGGCGTTCGCGTGTCGCTAGCCGACATGAAGCCGGAGCCGATCGCAGGCGCGGTCAAACGCGCGGCCGACCTCTACGGCAAGATCATCCGCAAGCCCACCGACGAGCGCGACGCGCTCGACCGCCTCATTCCCGACATGGACGGCGAGGGCGTCCGCAACGCCGATCTCATCATCGAGGCGGTGCCGGAAAAGCTGGAGCTGAAACAGAAGGTCTATGCCGGACTCGAGCCGCGGATGAAGCCCGGAGCCATCCTTGCGACGAACACGTCCAGCATCCCGCTGCAGGATCTGCGCACCACGCTGGCGCGGCCGGAGCGGCTGGTCGGCCTGCATTTCTTCAACCCGGTGTCGCGGCTGCAATTGGTCGAGGTTGTCAGCCATGACGGCAACGATGCACAGGTGCTGAAAGAGGCGCTCGCCTTCGTCGGCGCGATCGACCGCCTGCCATTGCCTGTGAAGAGCTCGCCCGGCTTCCTCGTCAACCGCGCGCTGACGCCCTACATGCTGGAAGCGATGGTGATGCTGGACGAGAAGATCGACCAGCGCCTGATCGATGAAGCGGCCGAGCAGTTCGGCATGCCGATGGGCCCGATCGAGCTGGCCGATCAGGTCGGGCTCGATATCTGCCTCGACGTCGGCGATATGCTGCGCACCAAGTTCGGCGATCTCCTGCCGCCGACGCCGGCCTGGCTGCGCGAGAAGGTCGCCAAGGGCGAGCTCGGCCGCAAGACCGGCAAGGGCTTTTACACTTGGAAGGACGGCAAGGCGGAGAAAGTAGCGTTGCCGGAGACCGGACCGCGGGTCACCGACCAGATGATCGACCGCCTGGTGTTGCCGATGTCCAATGTCTGCGTCGCGGCGCTTCGCGAGGGCATTGTCGACGATGCCGACGCGGTCGATGGCGCCATGATCTTCGGCACCGGTTATGCACCCTTCCGCGGTGGCCCGCTGAATTACGCGCGCACGCGCGGCGTGGAGAACATCGTATCCACTCTGCGCGCGCTGGCGGAACGATTCGGCGCGCGCTTCGCGCCCGATCCGGGCTGGGACAATTTCAAGTGAGAGCCATATGAGCGAACAAGCGGCCGGACCGAGCGGGGATCTCTGCATCCGCACGCTGGCGATGCCGGCCGACACCAATGCCAATGGCGACATCTTCGGCGGCTGGCTGCTCAGCCAGATGGACGTCGGCGGCGGCGTGTTCGCCTCGAAGGTCGCGCGGTCGCGCACCGTGACGGTCGCGATCGAGGCGATGAATTTTCGCAAAGCGGTCTATGTCGGCGATCTCGTCTCGGTCTACGCCAATCTCGTGCGCGTCGGGCGCACCTCGCTGACCGTGCATCTCGAGGCCTGGGCATTGCGGCGCAAGGAGTTGCATCCGTTCCTCGTCACCGACGGTCATTTCACCTACGTCTCGATCGACGACCACGGCCGTCCCCAGGCGATCCAGCGAAACGATCCGCCGATCGCGACGTAATCGCGCGCGACGCACTGTCCCATATTGCGAGGCCTTGCAGCGCCGCAGAACGCGGCACGAGCAAGTCACATCGTCGCGGCTTCGCCAAGAACCAGTCAAGAACCAGTCATAAAACGGATGAGGTCCCGGCGTACTCAATTGCGTGTCGATTCGGGGTGGAAACGCCGCAATGCCCTTGGGAACCTTTGGGCGGGAGCGCCGTTGTTTGCCCGCACTGAGGAAGCCACGGACTATGCCGGACAGCTACATCATCGAAGTCGATTCGCAGACCGCAGGTATCGTCGTTCGTTCTTCTGGAGGCTACTGCTTCTTCGCCTCATCGCACCGCTTCAACCGTCTCGAAGGCCAGCTCTTCCGCAACGCCCGCGAAGCCGAGCGCGCCGCGCGCAGGCTGATGAATGGCGAGGTGAAGGAGGCGGCGTAACTGTCATTCCGGCGCGCGAGGCGTGGTCGGAATTTTTTGCCGCCCTTGATGTTGCTGCCTTCTTCCTTCTCCCCTCATGTCCGCCGAAGCCTTGGCGAAGGCGGATGCGGGAGAAGGTGGCGCGAAGCGCCGGATAAGGGGTTGGCTCCGCGAATTCAATAGAGAGTTAGATCCGCGGATAGATACCCCTCACCCGACTTCGCTTTGCGAAGCCACCCTCTCCCGCAAGGGGAGAGGGGAAAGACGTGATCACAACTTCGTCGCCGCCCGCGACAACAGCTTCCACTCGTCGCCTTGCTTCTGCCAGTTCATCAGGATGTGAAGGTTGGTCGATACTTTTTTCCCATCGGCCGCCATCTCCTGCTCGCCCAGCCAGTGGAAACGCACGATCGCTGCGGGGCCGACGACCTTGATGGTGGGATCCTTGTATTCGATGGACAGAAACTTCGATTTGCCGTCGGTGGCGTTGGCGATGAACGCCGCCTTGTCTTCGACCTTGCCGCTGGAATGGCTGTAGCTCAGTTCCTCCGCGCAGAGCGCGCCGAGCGCCTTGGGATCGGCCGCGATCTGGGCGAGGCGGAAGGCCTCGACCCTCTTCGCCACGGCGTCCTCGTCTGCCGAAGCGGCGAGCGCCGGCGTGGCGAACGCAAGCGCGGACACGGCGAGCGTCGAGAGAGCCAGATCCCGTCGGTTGATCGTCATCGTTTCCTCCTTTTTGATCTTGCAATCAGTGTTGCAGTCGCACGCGACTTTGTCGAGTGTCACCTGCCTCATGTGGATGCGTCATTGCGCGATCGAGGCCGTATTGATACGCCTTCCGCATCGATGCGCCGCGCATTTGGGAAAGTACGGAAATGATCGAGACCAAACACGATGGAATGGGCCGGGCGCTGTTGTTCGACATCGACGGCACGCTCGCCGACACCGATCCGTTGCACTTGAAGGCTTTCAACCAGGTGCTCGGCCCGCACGGACACGTCTTCGATCACGCACGTTTCTCCCTCGAGCTGCAGGGCTTCGCCAATGTCGCGATCGGCGAGCGCTTTCTGCCCCACGAGGCGCCGGAGCGGCGCGCCCTCATCCTCGAAGAGAAGGAGGAGGTCTTCCGCACGCTGGTGGCCGGGCAGATCGCGCCGCTGCCGGGCCTGATGGCGCTGCTCGACCGCGCCGATGGCGCCGGCATCCCCATGGTCGCCGTGACCAACGCGCCGCGTCTCAACGCCGAGCTGCTGCTCTCAGGACTCGGCATCACGCATCGTTTCAAGGCGCTGGTGATCGGCGCCGAGCTGCCGCACGGCAAGCCGCATCCGCTGCCCTATCAGGAGGGGCTGCGTTTCGTCGGCGCGAGCCCGCGAGCCTCGATCGCATTCGAGGACTCCCGCACCGGCGTGCAGTCCGCAACGGCCGCCGGCATTCCGACCGTCGGCATCCGCACCAGCCTCAGCCATGCTGACCTGGTTGGAGCAGGCGCGGTCGCCTCCGCCAGCGCGTTCGACGACCCGACGCTGCTCGCACGTCTTGCAAGTGCCATGGCATGGTGAGAAATGGCGGGGTGAGGACCTTCATCCGTCAACCGTGATCGGCGTCCGCATTGACCGCAGGCGCGAACCGCCGCACCATGCATCATTCTGATTTGAGGCCTTTGCCGTGACCGGATTGACCCATCGCCAAGCCGAAATCCTCAACATCGCGCGCGCCTCCGGCCGCGTCATGGTCGAGGAGCTGGCGCGCCGCTTCGAGGTGTCGGCGCAGACCATCCGCAAGGATCTCAACGATCTCTGTGAGCGGCGTTCGCTGACCCGCATCCATGGCGGCGCCATCATCGCCTCGGGCGTGGAAAACCTCGCCTATGAGGCGCGCCGCTTCGTCGCCGCCGACGAGAAGAAGGCGATTGGCGCTGCCGCCGCCTCGCTGATCCCGAACGGCTGCTCGCTCTTCATCAACATCGGCACCACGACGGAGGAGGTGGCGAGCGCGCTGACCTCGCATGAGGATCTGCTCGTCATCACCAACAACCTCAATGTCGCCATGCTGCTCTACCGCCATCCGCGCATCGAGGTGGTGGTCGCCGGCGGCACGGTGCGGCGCGCCGATGGCGCCGTGGTCGGCTCGACCGCGACGCAGCTGATCGGACAGTTCAAGGTCGACTATGCCATCATCGGCGCCTCGGCGATCGACGAGGAGGGCGCGCTGCTCGACTTCGACTACCGCGAGGTGCAGGTGGCGCAGGCCATCATCGCCAATGCCCGCAGCGTCATGCTGGTCGCCGATTCCACAAAACTTCGCCGCAGCGCGCCGGTGCGCATCGCCCACATCACCCAGATCCAGACCTTCGTCACCGACCAGGAGCTGCCCGAGCGCCTCGCCACCATCTGCCACAGCAAGGGCATCGAGGTGGTCGAGGCGATGCCGAAGGGCGCGGAGGTCGACGATGCGTCGGCCGAGGTGCAGGATGCCGCACCGGAAGCCGCACCAGTGGTGCGGCTGAGATAGAGGCTAAGCGTCGTCCCAGGGGTTGAGCAGCGGAACGCCGAAGGCCGCAAAATCCTTCACGTTGCGTGTGACGAGTGTGAGATCGTTGACCAGCGCAGTCGCCGCAAAGAAGCCGTCCATGACGGACAATGCGACGCCGCTCTTGCGGCTCTGCGCCATGAGGTCACCCCAACGCTCGGCCACTGTTTGGTCGATCGGCAGGACGCGCTCGGCAAACCGCGCAGGCAAATCGTGGGCAAGCCAGACGGCCAGCGCGGTGCGTCGGCGACCATCCTCAAGCAATGCGATGCCACGGCGAAGCTCGGCGATCGAGGCGACGCTGATGAACGCACGGTCCTCATCGATCCTATCCAGCCATGCCACAACTTTTGGCGAAGGCGCGGGCCGCTGAACTTCCGAAAGCACGTTGGTGTCCAGCAAAAGGTTCATGGCACTTCGTCGCGTGGCGTGTCGTGCAGCCGGTCGAGTTCAAGGTCAACGCCGCGTAATGGCGAGGCCAGCAGGAATTCGGCCAGGGTGCCCTTGCGCGCTGTCTTGCGCGCCCATTCCTCGACGGAAACGATGACGGCATTCGGCTTGCCGTGACGGGTGATGACCTGCGGGCCGGTCTGGGCGCGGTCGAGCACCTCGGACAGTCGCGCCTTGGCATTGGCCAACGTCCAGCTGTCATTCGTTGGAAGCGCGTCGGGTTCAACGTTACGATTGACCATAGGGATAAACCATTTTGACTAGTAGGACTATAATCGCTCGACGCTGACCAATCAAGGTGCTGGTGCCTCCCAAATCGCCGTGGCGCTGCCCAACATGAACTCCTCTTGCTCACCAAGAAACTTCCGCTTTCGCTTCCTTTCGCCTCTCTTTCATCTTGCTTTCGTTTTTCGGTGTGATCTAATCAAAAGCGAAAGTAGCCGCTTGATGGAACGGGCGGTCGCCGGGGGATGCGTCTGTTGGAGCGTATTTTCGATCTCGCCATCATCGGAGGCGGTGTTAACGGCTGCGGCATTGCGCGTGACGCGGTGGGCCGCGGCAATACCGTTTTCCTGTGCGAAATGAACGATCTGGCGAGCGGGACATCGTCGTGGTCGACCAAGCTCGTGCATGGCGGCCTGCGCTATCTCGAATATTACGAGTTTCGGCTGGTCCGCGAGGCGCTGATCGAGCGCGAGATCCTCTGGGGCATCGCGCCCCACATCATCCGGCCCCTGCGTTTCGTTCTGCCGCATCACGCCGGCCTGCGCCCGGCCTGGCTGCTGCGCCTCGGCCTCTTCCTCTATGATCACATCGGCGGCCGCCACCTGTTGCCGGCGACCCGCTCGGTCGATCTCAAGCGCGATGAGGTCGGCAAGCCGCTGATCCCGAATCGCTACAGCCGCGCCTTCGAATACTCGGACTGCTTCGTCGACGACGCCCGCCTCGTCGTGCTCAATGCGCGCGATGCCGCCGACAAGGGCGCCGAGATCCGCACCCGAACCCGCGCCACCGAGATTCGCCAGTCGGACGGCGTCTGGACCGTCAGCATGGTCGATACGCTGACCGGCGCGCGCTCGCAGATCCAGGCCAAGGCGCTGATCAATGCCGGCGGGCCCTGGGTCGAGGACGTGCTCGGCCGCGGCGCCGGCGTGAATGCGAAAGCCAAGGTGCGCCTGGTGCAGGGCTCGCACATCGTCGTGAAGAAGCTCTACGACCACGACCGCGCCTACATGTTCCAGAATGCCGATGGCCGCATCATCTTCGTGATCCCGTACCAGGACGACTTCACGCTGATCGGCACCACCGATCGCGACTATGACGGCGATCCTGCCAAGGTGAAGGCGACGACTGAAGAGATCGAGTATCTTTGCAAGGCGGCCAGCGAATATCTGGCCAAGCCCGTCGCGCCCGCCGACGTGGTCTGGACCTATTCCGGCGTGCGTCCGCTCTATGACGACGGCGCCAGCGAGGCCAAGGCCGCGACGCGCGACTACGTGTTCGAGCTCGACACGCCCGGCGGCGTGCCGCTGCTGTCGATCTATGGCGGCAAGATCACGACCTATCGCAGGCTCGCCGAAGAGGCCCTGGAGCGCCTTGCGCCTTACTTGCGCAGTGCGAAAGCGCGCGAAGGCTGGACCGGCAAATGGCCGCTGCCGGGCGGTGACATGAACGTATCCGACATCGACGGCCTGATCGCCGAGCTGCAGCGCGGCTATCCCTTCCTCAGCCATGAGCATGCGCGGCGCCTGGCGCGCGCCTATGGCACCCGTGCCATCAAGCTGCTCGGCGACGCAAAATCGGCTGCGGATCTCGGCCAGGCCTTTGGCGACACGCTAACCGAGCGCGAGGTCCGCTATCTCATGGCCAACGAATGGGCCGTCACCGCCGACGACGTGGTCTGGCGCCGTTCCAAGCTCGGCCTGCGACTATCTGCCGACGAGATCGCGACCCTCGACGACTGGATCAGGAGCCATGCCGTGGCGCAAAGTCCCCTGCTGGAAACGGGAGGAGGCTCATGACCGTGACACTCGATCACGTGACCCGGACCGTGGAAGGCGTGCCGCACATCCGTGACGTCTCGCTGACGCTCGAGAGCGGTACGCTCAACGTGCTGCTCGGGCCGACGCTGTCAGGCAAGACCTCGATCATGCGGTTGCTCGCCGGCCTCGACAAGCCGACCACGGGCAAGGTGTTCGTCAACGGCAAGGACGTCACCGGCGCCGACGTGCGCCAGCGCTCGGTCGCGATGGTGTACCAGCAGTTCATCAACTACCCCTCGCTCACGGTCTACGAGAACATCGCCTCGCCCCTGCGCGTGCAGGGCAAGCCGCGCGACGAGATCGAGGCGCGCGTCGCCGAGGCCGCAAAGCTGCTGCGGCTCGAGCCGTTCCTGAAGCGCACGCCGCTCCAGCTCTCCGGCGGCCAGCAGCAGCGCACCGCGATCGCACGCGCGCTGGTCAAGGGCGCCGACCTCGTGCTGCTCGACGAGCCGCTCGCCAATCTCGACTACAAGCTGCGCGAGGAGCTGCGGGCGGAGCTGCCGCGCATCTTCGAGGCCTCCGGCGCGATCTTCGTCTATGCCACAACCGAGCCGACCGAGGCGCTGCTGCTCGGCGGCAACACGGTGTGCATGTGGGAGGGCCAGGCGCTGCAGATGGGTGAGACCACCAATGTCTATCGCCGGCCGCAGACCTTGCGCGTTGCGCAGGTGTTTTCGGATCCGCCGCTGAATCTCGTGGGCCTCGAGAAGGGGAACGGCATGGTCCAATATGCGGGCGGGAGTGCAGCGCCCGCGTCCGGGCTTTATGCCGGTCTGCCCGACGGCTTCTATCGCGTCGGCTTTCGTGCCCATCAGCTCGGGCTTGCCAATGGCGAGGCCGACCGTCACGCCTTCCACGCCACTGTCACGGTGACCGAGATCACGGGTTCGGAGAGCTTCGTGCATCTGACCCGCGACGGATCGAATTGGGTGGCGGTGCTGCACGGCGTGCACGAGTTCGAGCCGGGCCAGATGCTCGATGCCGTGCTCGATCCCAATGATGTCTTCGTCTTCGATGCTGCCGACCGTCTGGTCGCGGCACCGGGCTCCATAGCGTTTTCAAGCGAAGTGCCTAGCGGTTCGCGTGAAGAAAACGCGTCAAAGAAAAAAGCTTGAGGGAGATGCGCCATGGCCCGCATTGACCTCGTCGATCTCGCCCATTCCTACGGCGGCAACGATGCGCCGCAGGAGAGCTTTGCGCTCAAGCCTGTCACCATGACCTGGCGGCAGGGCGGCGCCTATGCGTTGCTTGGCCCGTCCGGCTGCGGCAAGACCACACTGCTGAACGTCATCTCCGGCATCATCACGCCGTCACGGGGGAAGATCCTGTTCGACGGCAAGGACATCACGCCGCTGTCAACCCAGAAGCGCAACATCGCGCAGGTGTTCCAGTTTCCGGTGATCTACGACACCATGACGGTCGGACAGAACCTGGCGTTTCCGCTGAAGAACCGCGGCGTGCCGAAGGCCGACATTGACAGGCGCGTCGCCGAGATCGGTCGCCTGCTCGATCTCGAGCCCTATCTGAACCGCAAGGCCACGCGCCTGACCGCCGACGCCAAGCAGAAGATCTCGCTCGGCCGCGGTCTCGTGCGCAACGACGTTGCCGCCGTGCTGTTCGACGAGCCGCTGACGGTGATCGACCCCGAGCTGAAATGGCAGCTCCGCTCCAAGCTGAAGGCGCTGCATCGCGAGCTCGACCTCACGATGATCTACGTCACCCATGACCAGACCGAGGCGCTGACCTTCGCCGACACCGTCGTGGTCATGCATGACGGTCGCGTCGTGCAGAGCGGCACGCCGGCCGAGCTGTTCGACAAGCCGGCGCATACGTTCGTCGGCTATTTCATCGGTTCGCCCGGCATGAACATCCTGCCGGCCGAGGTGAGGGGGCGCGAGGCCAGGATCGACGGCCACGTCATCGCGCTGAACCGCAGCTACGACAATCTGCCCGCCGGCGCGAAGATCGAGATCGGCGTCCGTCCCGAATTCGTCGAGGTGGTCGCGCCCGCACCTGGCCTGCTCACCGCCAGGATCGAGCGCATCGACGATCTCGGCCGCATCCGCTTCGCGCGCGTGCGCGTCGTCGACGCCAAGCTCGCGGCGCGCGCTCCTGGCGGCTTCACCAGCGCGGACGGTACCGCCGGGCTGAAATTCGATCCGTCGCACGTCCACGTCTATGCCGACAGCCTTCTGGTGGAGGGAGCCGCCTGATGGACAAGACCGTCAACCAAAAAGCCTGGTTCCTGGTGCTGCCGGTGTTCCTGGTCGTCGCCTTCTCGGCGGTGCTGCCGCTGATGACGGTGGTGAACTATTCGATGCAGGACACCTTCGGCAACAACCAGTTCTTCTGGAACGGCGTGGGCTGGTTCAAGGAGCTGCTCGATCCCTCCACCGACCTCGGCGGCCGCTTCCTCGCCTCGCTCGGCCGCAACCTGTTCTTCTCGCTCGTCATCCTGGCCATCGAGGTGCCGCTCGGCATCGTCGTCGCGTTGTCGATGCCGCGCGAGGGCTGGACCGTCGCAGCCTGCCTCGTCATTCTCGCGCTGCCGCTGCTGATCCCCTGGAACGTGGTCGGCACCATCTGGCAGATCTTCGGGCGTCCCGACATCGGCCTGCTCGGCTACGTCCTCAATGCCATGGGCTTCGATTACAATTACGTCTCCAACGACGTCGATGCCTGGTTCACGGTCATCGTGATGGACGTCTGGCACTGGACCAGCCTCGTCGCGCTGCTGTGCTATGCCGGCCTGAAGTCGATTCCCGAAGCCTATTACCAGGCCGCGCAGATCGACGGCGCCTCGCGCTGGGCCGTGTTCAAGGCGATCCAGCTGCCGAAGATGAACCGCGTGCTCTTGATCGCGGTGCTGCTGCGCTTCATGGACAGCTTCATGATCTACACCGAGCCGTTCGTCGTCACCGGTGGCGGGCCCGGCAATTCCACCACCTTCGTGTCGATCGAGCTGGTCAAGATCGCGCTCGGCCAGTTCGACCTCGGCAAGGCCGCAGCGCTGTCGCTGGTCTACAACCTCATCATCCTGATCGTCTGCTGGATCTTCTACACCGTCATGACCAATGCCGGTGTCGAACGCAAAGTCCAGGCTTCGAGCGAGCCGGCGGCGGAGCCCAAGCCCGCGGCCGCGCTCAAGCCCGTGCCCGCACTCGAGCCAAGGGAAGGAGTGGCCTGATGCATTCGATCCCCGGCCGTCGCCTCATCATGGGGCTGTTCCTGATCTTCCTGCTGCTGCCGATCTACTGGCTCGTCAACATGAGCTTCAAGACCAACAGCGAGATCGTCTCGACGATGACGCTGTGGCCGCACACTCCGACGCTGCAGCACTACAAGCGCATCTTCACCGACGAGAGCTGGTATTCGGGCTACATCAATTCGCTCGAATACGTCGTCCTCAACACCATCATCTCGATCGCCGTGGCGCTGCCGGCGGCTTACGCCTTCTCGCGCTACCGTTTCCTCGGTGACAAGCATTTATTCTTCTGGCTGTTGTCGAACCGCATGGCGCCGGCGGCGGTCTATGCGCTGCCGTTCTTCAATCTCTATTCGGCGATCGGCCTGTTCGACACCCCCTGGGCCGTCGCGCTCGCGCACTGCATCTTCAACGTGCCGCTCGCGGTGTGGATCCTCGAAGGCTTCGTCTCCGGCGTGCCGCGCGAGATCGACGAGACCGCGTTCCTCGACGGCTATTCCTTCCCGCGCTTCTTCATCAAGATCCTGGTGCCGCTGATCGCGAGCGGCATCGGCGTCGCCGCCTTCTTCTGCTTCATGTTCTCCTGGGTCGAGCTCTTGCTCGCGCGCACGCTGACGTCGGTGCATGCCAAGCCGATCGCAGCGATCATGACGCGTACGGTGTCGGCGGCCGGCATGGATTGGGGCCTGCTCGCCGCCGCCGGGGTGCTCACCATTATTCCGGGCGCGCTGGTGATCTGGTTCGTCCGCAACTACATCGCGCGCGGTTTCGCGCTCGGCCGCGTCTGAGGAGGCATCAATGGAATCCATCGCATGGATGGCCTGGACGCTGCCGACCGCGATCTTCTTCGCCGCGCTCGCCTGCACGCTTCTCGTGATGACCTGGCTCGCCGCGGTCTATCCCGAGGCCGAGCGCGTCGGCGTGCTGCGCATCCCGACCACGCGCGGCGACCGTCTGTTCATCTCGCTGATCGCGGCCGCCGTCATCCACCTCGCCTGGATCGGCCTCGTCGGCACCGACGCGATCGCTACGCTGCCTATCGGCGAGGAGGGGTTTGAAATCTCGAGCCTGTGGCTCGCATCAGGAATTTCGCTGGTCACGGCCGCGCTCATTTTCCGCACGGTCTGAAGCTTGCGAAGGGACGGCCAGATCCGGGACCAACCCGGGCCTGTATAAAAGTTTGTCGCTGCAACGGAGGAACAACATGCGACAGTTTAGGAGAAGGAAAGGTCCATTGACCAAGAATAGTTTTCTGACCATGTCCAGCGCCGCTGCGATCATCGCGGTGTCGTTCGCCGTCTCGGCGCCGGTTCGCGCCGCCGACGAGGCCGTGATCCAGAAATGGATCGCGGAATTCACGCCTTCGACGTTGTCGAAGGAGGACCAGAAGAAGGAGCTGGAGTGGTTCGCCAAGGCCGCCGAGCCCTTCAAGGGCATGGAGATCAACGTCGTCTCCGAGACGATCACGACTCATGAATACGAGGCGCAGACGCTCGCCAAGGCATTCTCCGAGCTCACCGGCATCAAGCTCAAGCACGATCTCATCCAGGAAGGTGACGTCGTCGAGAAGTTGCAGACCCAGATGCAGTCGGGCAAGAACGTCTATGACGGCTGGATCAACGACTCCGACCTGATCGGCACGCATTTCCGCTACGGCCAGACCATTGCGCTGTCGGACTACATGACCGGTGAAGGCAAGGACGTCACCAACCCCATGCTCGACGTCAACGACTTCATCGGCAAGTCGTTCGGCACCGGGCCGGACGGCAAGCTCTACCAGCTGCCCGACCAGCAGTTCGCGAACCTCTACTGGTTCCGCTACGACTGGTTCACCAATGCCGACTACAAGGCCAAGTTCAAGGCCAAGTATGGCTACGAGCTCGGCGTGCCCGTGAACTGGTCCGCCTATGAGGACATCGCCGAGTTCTTCACCAATGACATCAAGGAGATCAACGGCGTCAAGGTCTACGGCCATATGGACTATGGCAAGAAGGACCCCTCGCTCGGATGGCGCTTCACCGACGCCTGGCTGTCGATGGCCGGCAATGGTGACAAGGGCATTCCGAACGGTCTGCCGGTCGACGAATGGGGCATCCGCATGGAGGGCTGCCGCCCGGTCGGCTCTTCGGTGGAGCGTGGCGGCGACACCAATGGTCCGGCCGCAGTCTACTCGATCACGAAGTATCTCGACTGGATGAAGAAGTACGCCCCGCCGCAGGCGCAGGGCATGACCTTCTCCGAGTCCGGCCCCGTGCCGTCGCAGGGCAACATCGCCCAGCAGATGTTCTGGTACACCGCCTTCACTGCCGACATGGTGAAGCCGGGTCTGCCGGTGGTGAATGCGGACGGTACGCCGAAGTGGCGTATGGCTCCGTCGCCGCACGGCTCCTATTGGAAGGAAGGCATGAAGCTCGGCTACCAGGACGCTGGCTCCGCCACGCTGCTGAAGTCGACTCCGCCGGATCGCCGCAAGGCAGCCTGGCTCTATCTCCAGTTCATCGTCTCCAAGTCGGTGAGCTTGAAGAAGAGCCATGTCGGTCTCACCTTCATCCGTGAATCCGACATCTGGGACAAGTCGTTCACCGAGCGTGCGCCGAAGCTCGGCGGCCTGATCGAGTTCTACCGCTCGCCCGCGCGCGTGCAGTGGACCCCGACCGGCAACAACGTGCCCGACTATCCGAAGCTCGCGCAGCTGTGGTGGCAGAACATCGGCGATGCGTCGTCCGGTGCGAAGACGCCGCAGCAGGCGATGGATGCTCTCGCGGCGGCCCAGGACTCCGTGCTGGAGCGTCTGGAGAAGTCCGGCGTGCAGGGCGCCTGCGGTCCGAAGCTGCACAAGAAGGAGTCGGCCGAGTACTGGTTCGCCAAGGCCCAGAAGGACGGCACCATCGCGCCGCAGCGCAAGCTCGCCAACGAGAAGCCGAAGGGCGAGACGGTGGACTACGACACCCTGATCAAGTCGTGGCCCGCCACTCCGCCCAAGCGCGCGGAAGTGAAGTAAGCGGCGCTTAGAGCGATATCAAACACGAAAGGCCGGGAGCGATCCCGGCCTTTTTGTTTTGTCGTTGTGGTGCGAGGGTTTTTCACACCCTCGGTGTCATTGCCCGCCTAGTGCGCAATTGCGCACAGGGGCGGGCAATCCAGTATTCCAGAGACGGTCGTGGTTGAACCGAGAAGCCGCGGCGTACTGGATGCCCCGCCTTCGCGGGGCATGACAGCGTCATGTGTGGAGAAGAACCTACTCCGCCGGCTCGGCCGCCAGCGTCAGGTAATCCGTGTAGCCCTTCGCACCACCGCCGTAGAACGTGTTCTTGTCCCAATCGTTCAGCGCCGCTCCCTGCTTCAGCCGCTCGACGAGGTCGGGATTGGAGATGAACGGCTTGCCGAAGGCGATGAGGTCGGCGGCGTTCGCCTCCAGCACCTTGCTGGCCAACTCGAAATCGTAGCCGTTGTTGGCGACGTAGGCGCCCGAGAAGCGGTTGCGCAACGATGCATAGTCGAACGGCGCGATGTCGCGCGGCCCGCCGGTGGCGCCTTCGACCACGTGGAGATAGACCAGCTTCAACGCGCTGAGGCCGTCGACGATGTGATCGTACAGGGCCTGCGGGTTGGAATCCGAGACGTCGTTGGCCGGCGTCACCGGCGAGATGCGGATGCCGGTGCGCCCGGCGCCGGCCTCGGCGACGACGGCCTTGGAGACCTCCAGCATCAGCTTCGCGCGGTTCTCGATCGAGCCGCCATAGGCATCAGTGCGCTTGTTGGCGCCGTCCTTGGCGAACTGCTCGAGCAGATAGCCGTTGGCGCCGTGGATTTCGACGCCGTCGAAGCCGGCGTCCAGCGCGTTCTTCGTGGCGCGCTTGAAGTCGTCGATGATCCCGGGAATCTCGGAGAGCTCGAGCGCGCGCGGCTCGGAGACGTCGGCGAAGCCGCCGTTGACGAAGGTCTTGCCCTTGGCTCGGATCGCGCTCGGCGCCACCGGGGCTGCGCCATTCGCCTGCAGATCGACATGCGAGATGCGGCCGACATGCCAGAGCTGGATGAAGATCTTGCCGCCGCGTTCATGCACCTTGTCGGTGACCTTGCGCCAGCCGGCGACCTGCTCCTTGCTATAGATGCCGGGCGTGTCCTGGTAGCCCTGACCTTGTTGCGAGACCTGGCTCGCCTCGGTGATCAGCAGGCCCGCGGATGCACGCTGGGCGTAATAATCGGCGGCGAGCGGACCGGGCACGAAGGTGCCGGGTACGGCGCGGTTGCGCGTCAGCGGCGCCATGACCAGACGGTTGGCCAGCGTGATGGGGCCGAGCTTGTAGGTCTCAAACAATTTGGTCGAACGGCTCATGGGAATGCTACCAGGCGATGAGAGGTCTCGAACAATTGTGCATCGCGGCATCGGGCGCAAGGGATGAGCCATACGCAAAGTGCAGACGAGCTGCGCGGCAGGGCGCGCGTAGCATAATTCGTGTGCAATGTCGGCTGCGACAGTGAAATCCCACTGTCGCGGCCGTGCGATTTCAGAAATCAGTTCGCGCCGAGGAAATCGCGCTTGCCGATCTCGACGCCGTTGTGACGCAAGATGCCGTGGGCGATCGCCGCGTGGAAATAGAGGTTCGGCAGCGAGAACGAGCTCAGGAATTGCTGTCCCGTCATGGTGATGGTCTTGCCGGGGCCGATCGGAAAGGTGACGTCCTTGGCGTCGGCGCCCTCAAACTGCTCGGGCTTGAAGGATTTGACATAGTCGATCGTTTTCGCCAGCCGCTGCTTCAACTCCGCAAAGCTCGTTTCGGTGTCCGGCGTCGAGGGGACCTCGCTATGCGTCAGCCGCGCACAGCCTCTGGTCGGATAGTCGCTGACCAGCTGGATCTGCCGCGACAGCGGCAGCATGTCCGGGAAGAGGCGCGAGCCGAGCAGGACGCTGGGATCGATCTTCCTGGCCGCGCAATGCGCCTCAGCTTTGGTGAGCAGCCCGGTCACGCTGTTCAGCATCTGCAAATAGGCGGGGACGACGGCGTCGTAGAAGGACATGTGATGCTCGCTTCAAAGGGTGGGAAATCTCAGGAGAAAACCTGAGCCACTCACATGGGAGCCTCATGGAAAATTGCAATCGCGGAAAGCCGCTTGTGCGATGCGAAAATTCTACCGCACCGTCGTCTGGGGCAGGACCTGCGCCGTGCCGCCGCGCATGCGCGCAAGCAGCTCGGCGGTCGGCCAAGAATCCGCCGGCAGGCCGTACTTGATCTGCGTCGCCTTCACCGCGGCGCGGCTCTGCTGCCCCAGCACACCGTCGACCTTGCCGACGTTGAAGCCGGCGCGCACCAGCAGCTGCTGCAATTCCTTGAGCTCGTTGAACGGCAGCTGCGCGACCGGCGCAGCCGGCTTGCGCATCGGCGCGGCCCCGGCGATGCGCGAGGCGAGATAGCCCGCGGTGGTCGCGTAGATCAGCGAGTTGTTCCACTCGGTGTAAGCCGCGAAATTCGGATAGGCCATGAAGGCCGGCCCGAAGCGTCCCATCGGCAGCAGCACGGAGGCTGCGAGATTGTCGTTCGGCAAGGGCCGGCCGTCGGGATAGGTGACGCCGAGTTGCGCCCATGTCGAGCGCGGCTCGCGTACCGTGAGATCGGTCTTCTCCCACGGCAGGTTCGGCGGCACCTTGATCTCCTCGAGCCACGGCTCGCCGCGCCGCCACTTCAATCCGTTTGCGATGTAGTTCGCGGTCGAGCCGATCACGTCGGCCGGCGAGCGCAACAGGTCGCGCCGTCCGTCGCCGTCAAAGTCGACCGCGTAGTTGACGTAGTGCACGGGCAGGAATTGGGTCTGGCCGAGCTCGCCGGCCCAGGAGCCGATCATCTCGTCGGGATGCAGATCGCCCCGGTCGATGATCTTCAGCGCCGCGATGGTCTCGTTCACGAACATCTCCGAACGGCGGCAATCATAGGCGAGCGACACCAGCGATTTCAGCGTCGGCAAATTGCCCATGTTGGCACCGAAATCGCTCTCGAGGCCCCAGAACGCGGCGATCACCGCGGGCGGCACGCCGTATTCCTTTTCCGCGCGCGCAAACGCTGCGGCGTATTGCTTGATGTGCTGCTGCCCGTTCTGCATGCGATAGGCCGCGGCCATGCGGCCGGCGAATTCGGTGAAGAGCTGTCCGAACACGCGCTGGCCGCGGTCGCGGTTGACGATGCCCTGGTCGTAGACGAGATAGGGCGATGCCTCCGCGATCGTGCGCTGCGACACGCCGGCGGCCACCGCCTGTTGCTTCACCTCGGTCAGGAAGCGATCGAAGCTCGCGCCATTGTGGCACGAGGCGGCGCGCGGCGAGGGGGCCTTCGGCACTGCGGGCTTGGCAGGAGGCGGAAGCATTTGGGCGGAGACGGTGGCGGAGTATGCGAGAAGCGCGACGGCCGCGATCAAAAATCGGGTCTGGACCATGGGAGTTCCGGCGGGGAAGGCAGGCGTGGATTCGGCCGAAGTTTAGGGGAAGCGGCCGCCCCAGGCCATCCCCACCCTGCACCTGATCTGGAGGACGATAGGTCGCCCGCCTTGGTGCGCAGGGGCATGTATTCAGAAATCAAGCCATCGGCTCGGTTGGATCAATCCCGCCGAATCGGGGTTGACCTGTCGAAACCGTTACGGAAAGGCTCGTTCTGTGGCCGAGTTGCCTCCGGCGTCGACGCAACGAACACCGGCCGTGCGAGCCGCAACCTCGCCCATGCTCACGGCCGGCGGCATCGTCCTAGCCATCGGAGCCCTCTATCTCGGCCGGGAAATCTTCGTTCCTTTTGCCCTTGCGATCCTGCTGAGCTTCGTTCTCACGCCCTTGGTCAATTGGCTGAGACGTTGGAAAGTGCCCCGCATTGCAGCGGTGCTAATTGCCGTTTCCATTGCCTTTATCGTCGTCGCAGGGATCGCCTTGGTCGTTGGGCGCCAACTGGTCCAGCTCGCCAGCAACCTTCCCAATTATCAGACCACCATCACCGAGAAGATACGCTCGTTGCAAAGCTCCGCGCCGGGCGGCGGGGTCGTCGACGCCGTTACCACGACGATGCAGGATCTCGGCAGAGAGATCTCGGGAGATGAGAAAAAGTCGGCGGCTGCATCCTCCCGGCTTGGCACCGGCAGTGAGAGTCGGGAGCCTGTCACCGTGCGGGTGGAGCCGCCACAGCCGAGACCGCTGGAGCTCATTCGATCGGTCATAGGTCCTCTGCTGGCGCCGCTTGCGACTTCCGGGCTGGTCGTCATTTTCGTGATCTTCGTGCTGCTCGAGCGCGAAGACCTGCGTGATCGATTCATCAAGTTGGCCGGAGCCGGTGATCTTCAGAAGAGTACTCAGGCCATCAACGATGCTGCCTCGCGGGTCAGCCGCTATCTGCTGATGCAGCTCGTTGTCAATCTGACTTACGGCGTGCCGATCGGTGTTGCACTCTACTTTGTTGGCGTGCCGAACGCGATTCTTTGGGGCTTGCTCGCAGCGGTACTTCGATTCATTCCCTACCTCGGTCCTTTCCTGGCTGCTATATTTCCCGTTGCCCTGGCCATCGCCGTCGATCCCGGCTGGACGATGCTGTTCTGGGTCGTCGGTTTGTTCGTTACGGCTGAACTCGTCAGCAACAATGTTGTCGAGCCTTGGCTTTACGGATCCAGCACCGGGCTGTCGTCCCTCGCAATTATCATCGCCGCGATCTTCTGGACGATGCTGTGGGGGCCCGTCGGGCTGTTTCTGGCGACACCTTTGACCGTCTGCCTCGTCGTCATGGGGCGCTACGTCCCGCAGTTGGAGTTCTTGGGCGTTCTGCTCGGCAGCGACCCTGTGCTCGCGCCGGAGGAGCAACTCTACCAGCGGTTATTGGCCGGCAACCTGGAGGAGGCGGTTGAGTTCGCCGAGAACTATGTCGACGAGTGTTCCTCACGCGAGCTGTACGACAACGTCGGAATTCCGGCGCTGCGCCTGGCGGAGAATGATCGTCAGCGCAGCAGCATCGACACCAATTACCGGCGTCTCGTTGCGGATACGGCTATCTCGGTTGTCCGGGAGGTTGATGACCATATCCGCGAAAAAGCGAATGCAGTGGACGAGGGAAATCACACCGCGCAGCGACCATGCGTCCTCTGTCTCGCTGGACGCACGGAGCTCGATCATGCAGCGGCGGAGATGCTCGCGCAGGTGCTCGAGGAGCGCACCATCGGCGCCAAGGTCTTGCCGCCGATCGCGGTCAGTCGGGGAGCATTGGAGCAACTCGATCTCCAGGGGGTCGACGTGGTGTGTCTGTCCTACTTTCACCCGCAGCCGCAGGTCTACGCCCGCTATGTCTTTCGTCGCCTGCGCCGTCGGGCTCCACAGGTGAAGCTTGCCGCCTGCTGCTGGAATTTGATCGCCGGAACGGAACAGACGGGAGAGCTCAAGACCCAGATGGCGGCCGACGCGGCATTCGCCTCTCTCCAAGCATGCGTCGAGCAGGTTGAAGCATGGGTCGGTCGCGCGGCAGCTCTCGGCGATACGCCCCAGCTCACGGCCGACGCCGAACGTGCGCAGCTCGCCGCGCTGCGCGGACTTGGCTTGGACGCCTCGAAACGCCAGGACCTGGATGAGGCCTCCAGAAAGGTCGCGCAAGCGTTCAACGTTCCGATCGCGCTGGTGACATTGGTCGATCATATTCAGCTAACCGCCGCTGAAGCCCGCGCCCAAGAAGTTCAAGCAGGTCTGCCGAGCAATCACGAGGGCTCCCTCGACGCGCATGTGATCGCTGCAGGCGATATGCTGGTTTCGGAGGATGTGACCGAAGACCCGCGCTTCGCCGACGATCCGCATGTGCTGGAGCGAGGCATTCGCTTCTACGCGGGGGTCCCGCTCCGGACTTCATCCGGTCATGTTGTAGGCTGCCTTTGTGTGATCGATACTCAGCCGCGGGAGTTCACCGACCGGGATCGTGACCGCCTGCAGGAGATGGCGAAGCAATTGATGATCGATATCCAGAGCGCTCGAGTGGCCACAGGCGTCGAGTCGGATGGCTCGAGAGAGGTGCATCCCGCCCCCTAGCGGAGAGGAAGCCGACCTTGCCGCTGACAGTGCGTGGCGCTAGCCGAACAGCCGCATCAGCAGCGCCTTACCGACCGGGAGCGCCCTGACGCCCCGATAGGCCCGAACATATTCGCCGGCATAGAACGCCCTGATTGCATGCACGCGCGTGTCCATGCCTTCCGCGAACCGCACGGCAAATCCATCAATGGTCCGCCGCACCACGATGGCCGCAATCGAGCGGCCGTAGATCTGGCACTCGATCGTGCTCCCAGGCGCCGGCGGATCGGGATCGATTAGCCGCGCACCGGTGATGGAGATATCGGCGAGCCGCGCCAGATGCGACCTGCCGTCCTGGCGCAGCAGCACCGGCTCGTTGCGATTGAAGCGCTCCGCCTTGCGCTTGCGCGGCTGCTCGATGCAGACGAAGCAGACCACGGTGAGGATGAACGCGTTGTAGAAGCTCCAGGCCAGCGCCAGTCCGCCATAGGCGATGTTCTCGCCGCGCTGCTGCAGGATGAAGGCATAAGCGATGGATGCGAGCGTGATGAAAAGTGCACAGCCGTAGATGCGCAGCAGCGGCCATTCGACGAAGCGTCGGTCGCGGTCGCCGCCTTTCGCGGTGACCTTGAACTTGTGTCCCTTCGGCTTCAGCAGGCCGGTCGCCACCGCCTTGAGCACGGCAGGCGCGGCAATCAGTTGGGAGACATCCGTCATCATTGCGAGCGAGCGGCCACGCGAAAGCCAGGCCATGCTGAGGCCGTTCCAGACATAGAAGGGCAGAAAGACCCGCAACAGCTCGCTCAGATCGGCCCGCACCGCCTGGATGCCGAACAGCAGGAACAGCCAGGGCACCACAAGGCCCGCCACTTTCGAGGTGTAGACCGCGGACCAGCTCATGAAGGCGTCGGCCAGCGAGAGGCGGTCGATGAAGGGCAGCTTCGAGTCCCGCGAGAGCGGTCCGCTGCGGCCGCGCACGATCTGCATCAAGCCGAGGCACCAGCGGGCGCGTTGGGTGATGTATTCCTTCAGCCCTTCCGGCGCGAGCCCGATCGTCAGGCGCTCGTTGAGATAGATCGTATTGAGTCCGCGTTCCTTGAGGCGCAGCGTGACGAGATAGTCTTCCGTCACCGAATCGGTCGGAAAGCCGCCGATCCGCATCAGTCCGGAATAGCGGATGAGGGAGGAGGTGCCGCAGCAGAACGCGACGCCCCAGGCGTCCTTGGCCGGCAGCAGGATGTCGAAGAAGAAGCGCTGCTCGTCGGGCCAGACGTCGGTCGCGGCGAGGTTGGTCTGGATCGGGTCGGGATTGATGAAGTGCTGCGGGGTCTGGACCACGCCGACCGACGCATCGTCCATGAGCGAGACGGTGCGCGCAAGGAAATCGGGCCGCGGCACGAAGTCCGCATCGAGAATGGCGACGAACTGCGGCCGCTCCGGCAGCGCCCCGACATGCCTCAGTGCGTGATTGATGTTGCCTGCTTTGGCGTGCTGGTTGTCGGGCCGCGTCAGATAGTGGCAGCCGAGCTCGCCGGACAGCCGCCGCAGCCAGGGCCGTCTTCCGTCGTCGAGCACCCAGACGCGGTAATTGCCGTAGTCCATGCCCGTCGCGCCGATGATCGTACGCTCGAGGATCCCTCGTTCCTCGTTGTAGGTGCAGATGAAGACGTCGATCAGCGGTGCGCCCGGATCGGTGGTGCGGCCGTCGACCTTCGCTGCGCCGGTGCGGTCGCGCGTCCGGCTCAGGAACAGCAGCGACAACGCGACCGCGACGAGCGAGGCCGCCTCCAGCAGCATGAAGGGGTAGCCGATCACGGCATCGACGGTCAGGCGCGGCGGCGGAAGCGTCGACATGATCCGCCAATAGAGATAGCGCAGCAGCAAGGTCACCGAGACAATGGCCAGGAACGAGCGTGCCATCGTGCTGTCGCGCCTCAGCAGCGGTACGATAGCCATGAAGGCGCCGAGCGCGATCAGGCCGGGCGTCAGCGCCGCCGTCACGGTGCGGTCTCGTGCCGTGCAAACACCACGCGGCCGGTGCGGCCGACCGTGCAGGCGCGAGCTGCGGCATCGCGCGAGGCCACGGTCACACGATAGGGCTCCTTGCTCAGCGCATCCGGATTGATGGCGAGATTGGCCGGCGCGCCGGCAGCGCCGGTCAGGTTGACCACGGTGCCGGAGATCGGCTCGCCGCCGTCATTGGGCTCGAACGTCGCGTGGTCGCCGAGCTGCAGGCGGTTGTAGACGTTCTCGGTGACATTGGCGGTGATCACGGCGCCGCTGCAATCGAGCACTTTGAGCAACGGCTGGCCTGCCTGCACGTCCTCGCCCGGCGATGTCATCATTTCCCAGACGCGGCCTGCGACGGGTGTCGTAATGTTGGCTTCGGTGAGATCCGCGAACCGGACCTCCTCGACGATGATCTCGTTGGCGAGCCAGGCGATCTCCGTGTCGGTGCGCGCGAGATCGGCCTCGAGGTCGCCGGCACGCTGGCGCATCTCTTCCTCGCGCTGAACCGAGCTTGGCCGGTCGTTGTAGCTGTCGCCGAGGAAGGATCCGTTCCGTGCCGCGGCGAGCTCGACCTTGGCCGCGTCCAGCCGCTTGCGCGCACCGAGCTCGGTCTGTTGCGACACCGAGAGCTCGCGCGTCAGACGTGCCAGTTCGACGGTCGAGACATTGCCCGATTTTGCCAGCGAGGAGGCGCGCTCGACGGCGGCACTGGCCTCGTCCCGCCGCGCCGCCGCAGCCTCGATCGAGGTCTGGATCTCCGCGATGCGGGCCTCGAGCTGGAGCACGCGTCCGTCGCGAAATAGCGCGGCCTGCCGCGCCAGATCCTTTTGTGCCGCCTGCGCCGAAGCGAGCTTCGCCGCAAGGCTCGGCCGTTCATTCTCCAGGCGCGATTTCTGCCGCCGGAGATCGTCGAGCCGGGTGCGATCGCCGCGCGAGTTGAAGACGCGCAGGACGACGGTCCCGGCTTCGAGCTTGGCCTGGTCAGTGACGCGCTGGGCGGCTGCGACGCGGCCACCGATCGGAGTCCGCAAGGTGACGAGGCGGGAATTCAGCACGGCTTCGACGCTCGAATTTTCCCAGATCGCCCGCAGCGGCAGCCAGCCGAACACGGCGACGATGGCGAGCCCGATCGCGACCTTGGCGCCGCGCCGCAGATACGGCCAGCGGCGCCCCGATTCTTGCCCGCTCTGCGTCGTGGAAGCATGGTCGGACTCGTCATTGGTGAAGAGGTGCTCGTGCAGGGAGTCTTGCAAACCCTTCGCATCAGTTCTGGCGTCGTGAGGAGGGGGGGCGGATGAGGGGGCGACGGAGGCGGCGCTCGAGCGGTCTACCATGGCGGTCACCTTGCTGACGGGAGGCCAACGGGAACCCGGTCAATGCACAAGGCCAATGCCGCGTGCCCGGTTACCGCGAGTTATGCGGAAATTGCGCTTTCCAGGTTGCTAAGCCTCCGCGTGTGTTTTTGCGCAAATCCCGGTCAAGCTTTAGTGGCGGCGGAAAGGCTGGCTGGTGCCGCTGGCGTCTGCGGCTCCACGACGCACGAACCTTGCAGCCGGCGGCCGCATTCATACTTCGAAGGTGCCGGCCAGAGGTTCGCCCGCGGCCGCCCTAGGAGACGGCCATGAACTATTTTCGTACCGCAATGCTGCTCGCTGGCCTGACCGCCCTGTTCATGGGCGTCGGCTATCTGATCGGAGGCGCCTCGGGCGCCATGATCGCGCTCGTCATTGCCGCCGCAACCAACCTCTTCACCTACTGGAACTCCGACCGCATGGTGCTGTCGATGTACGGCGCCCATGAGGTCGATCGTTCGACCGCGCCGGAGCTGGTCGGCCTCGTCGCCGAGCTTGCGGGCCGTGCCGGCCTGCCGATGCCGCGCGTGTTCGTGATGGATGAGATCCAGCCCAACGCGTTCGCCACCGGCCGCAATCCGGAAAACGCCGCGGTCGCCGTCACCACCGGTCTGATGAACCAGCTCAGCCGCGAGGAGCTCGCCGGCGTGATTGCGCACGAGCTCGCGCATATCAAGCATCACGACACGCTGCTGATGACGATCACCGCGACCATCGCCGGTGCGATCTCGATGCTGGCGCAGTTCGGCATGTTCTTCGGTGGCAATCGCGACAACAACAGCGGTCCGGGCATCGTCGGCTCGATCCTCTTGATGATCCTCGCTCCGCTCGGTGCCATGCTGGTGCAGATGGCGATCAGCCGGACCCGCGAATATGCCGCCGACAATCTCGGTGCGCGCATCGTGGGGCAACCTATGTGGCTGGCCTCTGCGCTGGTGAAGATCGAGGGCGCTGCGCACCAGGTCCCGAACTACGAGGCCGAGCGAAACCCAGCGACCGCGCACATGTTCATCATCAATCCGCTGTCGGGCCACGGGGTGGACAACCTGTTCGCCACCCACCCCTCGACGCAGAACCGCGTCGCCGCGCTCCAGCAACTGGCGGCCGAGCTCGGCGCGCGCGCGGCGCCGTCGGTCGGCGCCAACGAGAACTATCCACCGCGCGGGCCGTGGGGCCGCTCCTCCTCACGTCGTAGTCCCTGGGGCTGACGGAGCCGGCAAGGATTGCGTCTGGCTTTGTGATCTGGCGCACACAGGGGGGTCCCCAACCAGTGTTAACTCCTCGGCGTGACCATTCCTTCGAAAGGGGATGGGTGGCTGGCGCGCTGCCGGCCACCGTCGAAGATGACCAGAATTGCCGTACCATTGCTGATCGTCCTTTGCGTGCTCGTCGGCTTGTCCACGCACATGGTCGTCAATTGCGGCGACGAGGATGATCCCGACATCTGCTCGGCCGTGATCGGCTTCTCGCCGCTGCGCGGCTCGCTGATCGCCTTCGCCTATGCGGGACGTGGACGGATCGCGCTGCGTCACGGCGACTTCAAGCGGGCGATCGCCGATTTCGACGAGGCCATCCACCTCAATCCCAACCGCGCTTCGCTCTATCGCGACCGGGCGCTGGCGCGCCGGCAGAACGGCGACTTCGAGCTTGCCATTGCGGATTACGACGAGGCGATCGCGCACGATCCCAAGCGCGCGGCACCTTATCACCAGCGCGGTCTCGCGCTCGCCGCAATGGGCGATCTCGACCGCGCCATCCTGAGCTACAGCACGGCGGTCCGCCTCGACCCCACCGATGCGCAGGCCCGTCTCGACCGCGGCCTTGCGTTCCTCGCCCGCGGCCAAACGGACGACGCCCGCGCCGATTTCGAGGCCGCGCTGGCGCTGCCCGCCGGCAAGGACGGTCGCGCGCGAGAGGCCGCGCGCGCCAAGCTCGCGGAACTCGCCAGCGCCGAGCCGACACTGGTGGCCGCGCCGCGAAGATGAGGGAAGTCTCTCCGCGAAGCCCGGAAAGCGTAGGGTGGGCAAAGGCGCACTTCGCGCCGTGCCCACGATCTTCTCAATACGACAACAGACGCGTGGGCACGCTTCGCTTTGCCCACCCTACGATGCTTCTGTAGGACAGGTCGCTTGCCGCATAGCGGCGAGATCGGTGAGAGATGCGGAAAGCGAGACTGTCGCGGCTGCCTGCTGCGCGTATAAACCAGTTCAACAAGTATTGAGTTGGATCAATACTGGCAGGGTCCAGAGTGCATCCATGTCGTGCGCCCCTGGAGGAGCTTCCAATGTACAAATGGGCTTTGACGATTCTGACCGTGAGTATCGCCCTGACAGCGGGAGATGCCCGGGCCCAAAGATATGACCCCGCTTATCCCGTTTGCTTGAACGTCATTTCTCGCGGAATGACGCCATACTACCGGTGCAGCTTCACGACGATGGACCAATGCAGGGCGTCGGCAAACGGCCAGATGTGCGTCCTCAATCCCTACTACGCCGGTCCTCCAGCGAGAGGAAACGCTCGGCGGCATCATCGCCAGACCTACGCGCCACCGAGGCCGCCGGTCCAGTACCGGGCGGTACCCTATAATCACTTCAATGAACCCTATTATGGGGCATCCCAAGGTTACGCGCCTGGCGAGAAAGAGCGCTTTCTCCAAAGTGTGAGGCAATACATGTGAGGGATGTCGCTCGACTGTTCGACCAGCCCATGCCTGGGGCGGAGGAATCGTTGAGGTCGCGGCCGGCCCGATTGCGGCGGCCGCGAGGGAGCGCGTCGCAAACGCGCAACGCGGCGATCCGATCAAGCCGGAGATAATTGGGAGACAGGCCGGCGAGCCTCCAGATCGCCAATCCCGTAGCGGCGATCGGTTCAACGGCAGGGCTATCGCATTTGGGAGTTTTTCCTTGCGGCCATCCTTCGAGACGCCCGCTTTGGCGGGCTCCTCAGGATGAGGGCGGAATGCGCGGCAGCAGTTTCAACGAGCACCGATGCTGATTAGCCTCATCCTGAGGAGGCGCGTCAGCGCCGTCTCGAAGGACGAGGCGCGTGCGCAGGCCGCCGCCGCAAGTCATATGCGATAGCCCTGGGTGCAACGACTACGTCTTCTTTTTCGCTTTGGCTTTCTTTGCGGCCTTCTTCGCCGGCTTCTCGTCCTTTGCCTTCTTCTCCGCTTTCACCGTAACAGGCGTGCTGGCGGCGAGGCGCATCGACCGCGCGTAGCTGTCGGCGACGTTATCGGCGGACATCTGCAGGCGCTTGGCGGCCGCGGTCGCCTGCTCCATGGTGGCCTTGGCCATCATCTTGAAGCGCTCGCCGGTCTCCTTGCCCTTGGCCTTGGCCGCAAGGCTGTTGAAGCGATCCCGCCGCTCCTTGGCACGGGTCATCAGGCCCGTATGCAGCTGTCTGGCCAGTTGCCGGATCACGACATCCAGGTCGGCTTCCGCCATGGTCTCTCATCCCCTTCGAAAAACGGTATCGATGCGGGCGGGACTATGCAGATCGGACCCCGGCTTGGCAATTCCCGGCTGTGCGTCATCCGCAGCTTCCGGTCTGCGAAACAAAAAAGCCGCGCTGTTCGCGCGGCTCTTTGGCTTGGCTTGGCGCCGTCCGTTCATTTCAGCGAGGCGACCGGGCCGTTCGAGGCCGCCGGCTCGGGGTCGAAGCCGAACACGCCGACGAGATATTTGTAATAGTCCGGCATCTTCTCCTTGAGCGCCTCGCGCGACTTCGGATCGTGGAATTCGCTCTTGCCGGCCAGGAAGATGCTGGCGGTCACCGCAAAGAATTCCATGGGATTCTTCATCGCATAGGATTCCTTGGGCAAGAGGTCCTTGGACTTGGCGAGGGCGTAGTAGGTGATCACGCCCTTGTTGGCGTAGCCGTCCGGCAGCAGCCGCGCGTGGAAGGCGTGCAGCATCTCGTGCAGCAGCACGGCCTCCTTCTCGTAGCGCATCATGTCCGGCCGCAGCATGATCACGCCGAGGCCCGAATCGACCGCGAGGTCGACGGCATTAGGATTGGTCCAGCGCTGCTTGGCGGGGTCCCAGACCGTCAGGGTCCGGGGCGCGGTGCGCTGCATGTCCGGCGTGACCCGGCCGTAGCAGGCGGTGGCGGCGCCTTCGTCGAGGCAGGCGAGTTCGCTCGCGACGATCGGAACGGTGTGGAAGAAGCGCAGCACGCGCGGGGAGAGGCCGACGCCTTCGACGACGTCGATCTGGCTCTTCAGGTTCTCGGTGAGCTTGTCGACATCCTTGCGGTCGCGGTTCTCGGAGATGTCGAACATGTAGCCGCGGTAGCTCTGGAAGCCCGGCGGCAGCGGCTGCGCCGCGCCGGCATCGAGCGACCCGGCGATGGTTGGACTGGCGAATAGCGCGCCGACAATGGTCGCGGTCAGCAGCAACGCAATGCGCATGGTGAACCCCCTGATGTCACTTCGCCCGGCAGATTAAGCCGCCCTTGTTTGCGAAAAGTGAGTGCGGCGAGACTAAGGCACCGATGTTGAGGCGTGCTTAACCGTTGGTTGCAGATCGCGCGGGCGGATTAGGGTCGGGTTAACCAAGCGTGGATCGGCTGCGCGCTTCGGCGTAACATCCGCCCGGGCTCGAGGCCCTCACATCATAGCCGGAAGGGGAGGATGCCATGTATGCCGCCATCCGTCAGGCCAAGGCGAAAAGCGGGAGCGCGGAAGAGCTGACGCGCCGCATCAAGGACGGCGCCGTTCCCATCATCAGCGACGTCGACGGTTTCCGCGCCTATTACGTCGTCTATGGCGGCGACGACACGGTCACCGCGATCTCGATCTTCGACAAGTTCGAGCAGGCCGAGGAAGCGAACAAGCGCGCCATCGCCTGGATCGAGAAGGATCTCGGCCCGCTGCTCGCCGGCGACGCCCGCGCCATGGCGGGACCGGTGATCGTGCATACGCTGGCGTGAGGGCGCGCGCTATTGATGACCGGAGCGGCGACCACACACTTGGTCGGCATGCCCGGGCTTGACCCTGGCATCCACGTCTTTCTGCGTACGCGGAAGCGCGTGGATGGCCGGGTCAAGCCCGGCCATGACGGAAGAGAGAGTGTGTGCCTCACAACTCCCTTGCATTCGAGAACGCAAAGCTCGACACCCGCCGCGTCGTCTCGTCCAGGATCAACGTGCGTGTGATCGGTGGCTCGGCGCGCTGGGCGCAGTTCTCGCGCTCGCAGAGGCGACAGTTGACGCCGATCGGGGTGCCCTCGGCCTTCTCCAGGTCCATGCCGGTGGCGTAGGTCAGGCGGGCGGCGTGGCGGATCTCGCAGCCGAGGCCGATGGCAAAGCGCGGCTGCGGCAGCGGATGCGGCGCCACGGGGCGGCGCACCATCTGCGCGATCGAGAAATAGCGCGTGCCGTCGGGCAGCTCGATCACCTGCTTGAGCAGGCGATCCGGCGTGTCGAAGGTCGAATGCACATTCCAGAGCGGACACGTGCCGCCGAATTTCGAGAACGGGAAGGTGCCGGAGGAGAAACGCTTGGAGACGTTGCCGGCATTGTCGACGCGCAAGAGGAAGAACGGAATGCCGCGCGCATTCGGTCGCTGCAGCGTGGTGAGGCGGTGGCAGACCTGCTCGAAGCCGGAATTGAAGCGCTGTGCCAGCACGTGGATGTCGTAGTTCAGCGCTTCGGCGGCCGCGAGGAACGCCGGGTAGGGCATCATCACGGCGGCCGCGAAGTAATTGCCGAGCGTGATCCGGAACAGCCGCCGCGGCGCATCGTCCAGCGGGCCGGCCCGGCCGATGATGGTCTCCAGCGCCTGCGCGCATTCCGCCAGGCCCAGCTGGAAGGCGAGCTGGAATGCGCGGCCGGGCGGATCGACCAGCTCCGAGATCAGCAGCTGCCGGCGGTGGCGGTCGAATCGGCGGAGCGTCTCGCGCATCACGTCGACCGGCATGATGCGGGTCTGGATCGAGTGCTTCTCGCGCAAGCGCGTTATCAGCGCGGCATACAGCCCTTCGGCGGGCTCGTTCAACTCGTCGCGCAGATTTTCCGCCGCCTGCTCCAGCTCCGGAAAATAGTTGCGGTTGGCCTCGATCAGCTCGCGCACGCGCTCGACCGGATTGGCTTCAAAGCGCGTGCCGACGTCGCGGTCGGCCATCTGCGCCGCGGCCAGGGTCTCGCCCTGACGCGCCTCGGTATAGGCCGCGTAGAGCCGCTGCAGCGCATGGGTGACGCCGGGGCAGAGCTCGGCGAGGTCGCGCAGCTCCTGCTTGGGCACGTCGATCTGCCGGAACAGGGGATCGGAGAAGATCTCGTTCAGCTCGGCGAAGAAGCGGTCCTCGTCCGCGGTGGCGAGATCGCGCAGGTCAAGGTCATAGGTCTCGGCCAGCCGCAGCAGGATCTGCGCCGTGACCGGGCGCTGGTTGCGCTCGATCAGGTTGACATAGCTGGGCGAGATCCCGAGCCCCTCGGCGATCTGGGTCTGCGACAGCCCCAATTGCTGCCGGATTCGCCGGAAGCGCGGGCCGACGAAGAGTTTCTTGCCGGAATCGGCGGGCATGTCTCAGATCTCCAGACTCAATCAAGGTCAGAACAGTTGACCTATTATTTTTACAAGTTTTACAAAGTGACATGTATTACACGTTCAGATGTTACATGACATCACCAATAAAAACAAGCCATCTGTACGAACTTTTCCTTTTCGCGTTTAGCTTCTGACACGCATCTCGCAATGCATTGTCAAGAATGTCGATGGCTGCCTCGCCATCGTCAGCGAAAGGATCAGGCACATGAATTACCAGCCCCGCGGTATCAGCACCCTCCAGGGTCCGTCCTCGTATCAGGACGAGGTCAAGGCGGCTCAGGCGCTCCTCGAGACCCAGCCGACCTGGAACGGCGTGTCGGCCGAGGCCGTCGCGCGCATGCGCCTGCAGAACCGTTTCAAGACCGGCCTCGACATCGCCCGCTACACCGCGGCCGTGATGCGCGCCGACATGGCCGCCTATGACAAGGATCCCACCAAGTACACCCAGTCGCTGGGCTGCTGGCACGGCTTCATCGCCCAGCAGAAGCTGATCTCGGTCAAGAAGCACTTCGGCGGCAAGACCGACCGCACCTATCTCTATCTCTCCGGCTGGATGATCGCGGCGCTGCGCTCCGAATTCGGTCCGCTGCCCGATCAGTCCATGCACGAGAAGACCGCGGTGCCGGCGCTGATCGAGGAGCTCTACACCTTCCTGCGTCAGGCCGATTCGCGCGAGCTCAACGACATCTTCCGTCTGCTCGACAAGGCGCGCAAGGAAGGCGACAAGACCCGCGAGAACGAGCTGATCGAGAAGATCGACAACTTCCAGACCCATGTCGTCCCCGTCATCGCCGACATCGATGCCGGCTTCGGCAACGCGGAGGCGACCTATCTGCTCGCCAAGAAGATGATCGAGGCGGGCGCCTGCGCGCTGCAGATCGAGAACCAGGTCTCCGACGAGAAGCAGTGCGGCCACCAGGACGGCAAGGTCACGGTGCCGCATGACGTCTTCCTGGCGAAGATCCGCGCCTGCCGCCACGCCTTCCTCGAGCTCGGCGTCGAAGACGGCATCGTCGTGACCCGCACCGACTCGCTCGGCGCCGGCCTGACGCAGCAGATCGCGGTCAGCCACAAGCCCGGCGACATCGGCGACCAGTACAACAGCTTCCTCGATTGCGAGGAAATCACCGCGGAGAACGCCAAGAACGGCGACGTCATCATCAACCGCAACGGCAAGCTGATGCGTCCGAAGCGGCTGCCCTCCAACCTCTACCAGTTCCGCCCCGGCACCGGTGCAGACCGCTGCGTGCTCGATTGCATCACCTCGCTGCAGAACGGCGCCGACCTGCTCTGGATCGAGACCGAGAAGCCGCATATCGAGCAGATCGCCAGCATGGTCGACCGCATCCGCAAGGTGGTGCCGAACGCCAAGCTCGCCTACAACAACTCGCCGTCGTTCAACTGGACCCTCAACTTCCGTTGGCAGGTCTACGACGCGATGAAGGAAGCGGGCCAGGACGTCAGCAAGTACAACCGTGCCGAGCTGATGAAGGCGGAGTACGACGACACGCCGCTGGCGAAGGAAGCCGACGAGCGCATCCGTACCTTCCAGGCGGATTCGGCCAAGCGCGCCGGCATCTTCCACCACCTGATCACGCTGCCGACCTATCACACGGCCGCGCTCTCGACCGACAATCTCGCCCGCGAGTATTTCGGCGAGCAGGGCATGCTGGGCTACGTCAAGAACGTCCAGCGCGCCGAGATCCGTCAGGGCATCGCCTGCGTGAAGCACCAGAACATGGCCGGCTCCGACATCGGCGACGACCACAAGGAGTACTTCGCGGGCGAAGCTGCGCTGAAGGCGGGCGGCGTCCACAACACGATGAACCAGTTCGGCTAACGGCGGATCGGACCGGTCTGGAAGCCAGGTTGGAGTCCAGGCCGGTCACGCACCTCAACAGGAGACTGACAATGACCAAAGGCAGCAATTTCTGGGTGATCGGCGGCGAGTTCGGTTCGATGAACTTCCACAAGCTCGTGGAAGGCTCGGCCCAGGTCAAAGGTCCGTTCAAGACCCGCAAGGAAGCCGAAGAGTGCTGGAAGGAAGTCTCGGAAGAAAGCCGTCACAAGGCCGGCGTCCGCTTCTCGATCGTGGAAGAGCCCTCGCGGGTCTCGGCCTGATCGCCCCGACTTAAGAAGACGTCCAAGGACGGATGGTCCCATCCAGGCCCTGCCTGGGTGGGATCGTCTGTTTTTGGCACAGGTGAACCAGCTGTGGGCGCCGTAAGTCTCTGGAATTGTAGGCCTTTGCGGAGGGTTTGGTTGCTGATAGGTTAATGGGGATAAGTCGAGGACGAGGCCGACAATGTCAGAGCCCGAGACCAGCGGGACCGATCCCGGCCAGCCGCGCCCGGTGCGGCTGCGCGATGCGCTGCTGCGCGCGCGGATCGAGGCGGCCGACCGCACCGGCGTCGTCGTCGATTTGCGCGACGCCGAGGTGGCACGGCTCGAGATCCTCAACGACGCGCTCGATCCCCTGTTCGCGCAGGTGCCTGATCAGATCGACCTGTTCGACCGCGGCATCAGCCAGGGCGATACGCCGCGGCTGTGGATCGACGTCGTCGCCCACATCGTGATGGGGCGCGACAAGCGGATGTACCGCTTCGTCCAGGACACCCGCTTCGGCCGCATCGTGCTCGCCGAATCGCACGACACCGCCGTGATCGTCGAGGCCGTCACCGACTATGTCGCGCGCCGCATGGTCGAGCGCGAGCGGGCGATGGTGGTCGCGCCCGAACCGCAGGCCCCGGCCGCCGCGCCGCCGCGCCGCTCGCGCCTGTGGCCATTCGTGTTCGGCTTCGTGCTCGGCGCTGCGGCGTTGTTCGGGGTGGCAGTGCTTGCGGTCTTGCGGAGCTGGTGAGGCTCTCTCCTTCGTCATTGCGAGGAGCCCTTGCGACGAAGCAATCCAGATTGCCTCCGCGGAGATTCCTGGATTGCTTCGCTGCGCTCGCAATGACGACCGGGGCTAAATCAACCGCACATGCTTGATCTGCCCAACCTGAAACCCCGCCCCGAGGCTTCGCACCGTCTGCTCGCAGCGCCAGCCGGCATTGTCCTTCTCGATGGTGAACAGATTGTACGCCGCCGCCGGATAACGTCCGTGCGCCAGCGCGGAGGCCGACGGCACGCCGAGCGCGGGAATGTTGCCGTTTGGACCCTCGAACCACATCGTCGAATGAATGTGGTCGTGCCCGTGCAGGACCAGCTCGACGCCGTGGCGCTTCAACAGTCCCAGCAATTCCGGCGCGTCCGTCATCCGCTTCGCCCGCGCGCTGGACTTCAGCGGATGATGCACCAGCAGCACGCGGAAGACGTCTTCCGCGGCGAGCCGCTCGAGCACCTCCGCAAGCGCGGCGAGCTGATCGCGCCCGAGCGTGCCGGTCGCCATCAGCGGCAGGGTCGGCACCGCCGTGGACAGGCTGATCAGGGCAAGCGGCCCGCGCCGGCGCACCGCTGGGAAGGCTGCGCCGCCGGGTGTGTCCGCGGCGATGTAGTGCAGGAACGTCTCGCCGAAGCGATGACGCGTCGCGCTGACATAGGCGTCGTGATTGCCGGGGATCGCGGTCACGCGGTCGGGCGGGCCGACGCTTTCGAGCCAGGCCAGCGCCGGTGCGAACTCCGCCTCCAGCGCCAGGTTGACGAGATCGCCCGTCACTGCGATGTGGTCGGGCGCCTGCGCCTTCATGTCGGCGACGAGCGCGTCGAGAACCTCGCGGCGCTGGTACTTGTGGCGGTTGCGCGTCCAGTTGACATAGCCGAACGCGCGCTTGCCCGCGAGCTCGATCAGCCGCGGCTTCGGCAAAGGCGCCAGATGCGGATCGGACAGGTGGGCGAGCGTGAAGGGAGCCAGCGTGGAGGGAGTCATGGCGCGCGAATGCCTCGCTATTGCTCCGCTGTAATGGCAAGGTCGCGCGCCCCGCGCAAGCAGGGCCTGAAACGGGGCGTCGAGGAGCCTGATGGGAGAACGTCTGAACCGAGCCCGACGGAAAGCCGAGCCGCTGCTGCGGCGGTTCTTGCACGGCTATTTCCTCCTCGTCCGCGGCATGACGCTCGGCGTCCGTGCCGTGGTGCTGGATGCCGACAATCGCGTCTTCCTGGTCAGGCATAGCTACGTCAGCGGCTGGTATTTGCCTGGCGGCGGCGTCGATTTCGGCGAGACCATGGAAGAGGCATTGCGGCGCGAGCTCAAGGAGGAGGGCGACATCGATCTGACCGGCGAGGCGATCCTGCACGGCGTCTTCCTCAACAGCCACGTCTCCCGCCGCGACCACGTCGCGGTCTACGTGGTCAGGCAGTTCAGGCAGGACCGCGTCCCTGAGCCCAACCGCGAGATCGTCGAATGCGGGTTCTTCGACAATGCCGCATTGCCCGAGGGCACCACGCCCGGCACGCGGCTGCGGATCGCCGAAGTGCTCGATGGCAGGCCCGTGATTGCGACGTGGCGCTGAGGGCAGCTTGTGCTAGTAACCCGCTCGACGCGCACGGCAGGCCACGCCGCTCGGGCGCGAGCCGACAAGCCTCGGAGTGCTGCCCTGATGACCACAACGCAACTTCGTATCGCGGTGCTGGTGCCCTGCTACAACGAGGAGGCCGCGGTCGCGACCGTCGTTGCCGATTTCCGCAAGGCGCTGCCCGCGGCGGAGATCTACGTCTACGACAACAATTCGCGCGACCGGACCGCCGCGGTCGCGCGCGAAGCCGGTGCGATCGTGCGCAGCGAGCGCCGACAGGGCAAGGGCCACGTCGTGCGCCGCATGTTCGCGGACGTCGAGGCCGACGTCTATGTGCTGGTCGATGGCGATGCCACCTACGATGCGCCGAGCGCACCCATCATGATCGACAAGCTGCTCGACGAGCATCTCGACATGGTGGTCGGGCTTCGCGTCGATCAGGTCCAGGCTGCCTACCGGCTCGGCCACCGCACCGGCAACCGCATGCTGACCGGCTTCCTGTCCGACACCTTCGGCCACGCTTTCAAGGACATCCTGTCCGGCTACCGGGTGTTCTCGCGCCGCTTCGTCAAGTCCTTTCCCGTCCTCTCCGACGGCTTCGAGATCGAGACCGAGCTTGCGGTCTATGCGCTGGAATTGTCGCTGCCGGTTGCCGAGGTCGAGACGCCCTATTATGCGCGCCCCGAAGGCTCGTTCTCCAAGCTCAACACCTGGCGCGACGGCTTTCGCATCCTCGGCACCATGCTGAAGCTCTATCGCAGCGAGCGGCCGTTGCGCTTCTTCACGGTGATCGGAATCCTGCTGGCGCTGGCGTCGATCATCTTCGCGATTCCGATCGTGATCACCTTCATCGAAACCGGCCTCGTGCCGCGCCTGCCCACTGCCGTGCTGTCGATGGGCCTGATGATCATGGCCTTGCTGTCGGTGTCGTCAGGGCTCGTGCTCGATACGGTGACGCGAGGGCGGCGGGAGATGAAGATGCTGGCCTATCTGTCCCAGCCGGCGTCGAAACGGAACGCAGGTTGAGCCAGGCTTGCACTTCGCCCGCCGGGAGGTAAACGGGGCACCGCCGCCGCCATGGACCTTCGCAGGCGCAAGTGCTACTCCGCGAATTGACATGAACGATCTCTCACTGACCATTCTTCCCGAAGCCGCCGGCGACGCTCAGGCGATCGAGCGGCTGCACGAACGCACCTTCGGCCCCGGCCGCTTCGTGCTGAGCGCCTACCGGATCCGCGAGCACGTCGACCATCTGCTCGAACTGTCCTTCACGGCCCGTATCGGCACGCTCCTGGTCGGCTCCGTCAGGCAATTGCCGATTCTGATCGGCCAAACGCCGGCACTGCTGCTCGGGCCGCTCACCGTCGAGCCGCCGTTCCGCGATCGCGGCATCGGCCGTCAGTTGATGGAGCGCGCGCTGAAGGACGCCAGGGAAAAAGGCCACCGCCTCGTGCTGCTGGTCGGCGACGAGCCCTATTACGGCCGCGTCGGCTTCAAACAGGTGCCGAAGGGCCGCGTCACCATGCCCGGCCCGGTCGATGCCGCGCGCATCCTGGTGTTCGAGCTCGTCGACGGCGCCTTCGAGGGCGTGTCGGGCGCGGTCGGCCCCGACTGGAGCAAAGCGCGGACATAGGAGCGGCGCGCGTCGTTGGAAACGCCGTAGCCCGGATGGAGCGCAGCGCAATCCGGGAAGGTCTTCCGCAACGAGAGAACCCCGGATTACGCTACGCTCCATCCGGGCTACGACACTGCTCGTATCTCATCCGGCTAAGAGACCGTCGAGAAGACGCGCGGCTGCGCGCGTCATACTCCGTCATTGCGAGCGCAGCGAAGCAATCCAGAGTCTTTCCGCGGAGGCGGTCTGGATTGCTTCGTCGCAAGGGCTCCTCGCAATGACGGCGCGTGTCGTTACCTAGAACTTGAAGTTCGCGAACGCCCTGACGCCGATGCCGGGCAACAGCACCTGGTCCTTGTTGAAGGAGACGGCATTGCGGATATTCTCGTTCAACAGGTTGTTGCCGACGAGCCCGACATGCATCTCGCGCGCGCCGAACCAACGTTGATCGAGCTGCGTTTTGTAGCTGACCTCGGCCCTTAGCAGATTGTAGCCGGGCGTCGGCGTCTCCGCGATCGGTGCGATGTCGTTTTGCGCGAACGCGTGCAGCAGGTTGATCCGGGCAAACCATTCGGCGTCGCGATAGTACACACCACCGCCCAGCCGCTGGGGCGGAATGCGTGGCACGTTAGTGCCGTCGTTGAAGGTCGCGCGCACGATGTCGTATTGACCCTCGATGCCCCAGATCCCGTTCCAGACCGGCATCACGTCGTACTGGAACTGGAATTCGCCGCCCCGGAATGTCGCGTCGCGCTGCGAATAGACCGCCTGATTCAGTTCGAGGCCAGCGCCAAGCTGGCAAACGCCGTCCTCACACGTGTTGCCGGTCAGGCGCCGGTAGATAAAGCCGTTGAACTTGGTGTAGTAGCCGGTGATTTCGAAGCGAAGCGGCCCGACCGCCCGTCGCAGTCCCGCCTCGACCGACTTGGCGGTCTCGATGCCGAGATTGGGATTGCCTATGTCGAAAGTGGTGGTGGCATCGTGGCCGCCGCGCGAAAACAATTCCGCCGGTTTCGGCGCGCGTTCGACATATTGGCCGGTGATGCTGGCGACCAGATCCCAAGGAAGGCTGTGGATCAGGCCGATGCTCCCGCTCACCGGCGTGAAGTTGCGGTTGACCGCCGTTGCGGGGCCGATCGCGGCCGGATCGACGGCGAGGTCGAACACATCGGGGACGAAGGCCGGCGCCGTGCCGCTCAACCTTGCGCTCTCGACGCGTCCGGCGATCTGAGCCTTGGTGGCTTCGCTGAACTTGAACTCATTGAAGATGTACCCGGCGACCTTTGTGTTCTTGTTCGGATCGAACAGTCCGTTGATCGGGCTGCCTGGATCGTCCGGACTCGGCGCGGTCAACTTCTGGTGCGACGCCTGAACGCCCACAGCGGTGGTCAGCGCAGCAAAGCGGACGTCGAACGGCGCAAGCTGCACCTCGACGCGGCCTTCCTGTTCCTTGTTGGTGAAGGTTTGTCTCACGCCGAGGGAGCCGAGGTCGGCAGAGTCGGCGAGCCCGACCTCATCGTGCTTATAGTCGGTGGCGCTGGCCCAGAACCGGATCGCATCGATCGCCGCCGCGTCCGGCCGATACTCGCCTTTTGTCGTGAACTTCGTTTGTCGTCCGTCGATCCGCGTCAGGAACTCGCTGCCCTCGATACCGGGTATGTGATAGAGCGCGTTGTGCTGCGTGATCGCCGCGCCCACGTAGCCGCCGTCGAAGATGTAGGAGCCGCCGACAGATCCGCCGTAGGCCTGCGATGCCGAATTCGGCTGGCGTCCGTTGAACGGCAGCGTCGGGTCGGTCAAGAACGGATAGCTCGGGATGTTGTAGTCGCCGGCCTTGCGGCCAAAGGCATCGGCGTGGAAGGCAAAGTTGCCGCCGCCGGCATCGAGCAGCACGGCACCTTCGGTCCCGCGATCGACCGAAGTGACGGCCGTCCGCGTTTCCGCGGTGATGCAGCCCGGCGATCCCACGTTTGCCAGCGGCGCCTTGGTCGGGAGTCCGTAAGTCGGAAAGGGCGCCGTGCAGGACGGCAAGGCATCCGGAATTCGATTGTTGGTTGCGCTGACCACGCCACCGATCGCGGTGGAGCCGTAGCGCAGCGTCGCCGGTCCGCGGATGACCTCGACCTGGGTGGCTGCCAGCGGATCAATCGGCACGAAGTGATCCTCGCCGAGATCGGACGCGCCGTTGCTGCCTGTTCCGTTCTCGATAATGCCAACCCGGTTGGCGTCGAGCCCGCGAATGATCGGGCGGCTGGATGCGCCGGGTGCGTATTCAGAGCCGGTGATGCCGGGCTTGGAGAACAGGAGATCGCCGAGCGTGCCGCCGCCGTTGCGCCGAATCTCCTCGTTCGGCACCACGGTGACGGTCGCGAATTGATCGGTCACAACAGGCAGCACGCCTTGCTGAGGCGCGGCGGGCACGGGAGCTGCCGGTGCCGCTTCAGCCGTCTGCTCGCGGCTGCGCACCCGCGCGGTCCGCGTGCCGCGGCCTGCGTTGCGGGTCGGCACCACTGCTCTGCGTACGATCGGGCTCGGCGCCGTTACGGTGATGGCGGGGAGCTCGGTCGATGATTTGTCTTGTGCCGGTCGTTGTGCCGAGTCTTGGGCGAACGCGGATGTAGCGGCGGCGCCGAGCAGGAGCAGGCTTGCTCCGCCAAGGCGCTGCGCGCGTCGCAATTGAAATGACATGGTCCTGATTCCACTCAGGCGCCGTCCGGATGATGCTCTGCTGATCGGAGGCGGCCTGCCGTCGCGACGCGACGGAATTCGACTTCAACTTCTCCCAGGCACTTGCCGATGTGCGGCGAGGCTGGGCGTGATCAAGCGTTGGAGTCAGGACGCAGGAGGGGCGCGCGGCTGGAACGCCGTGCCGGCCGATGTCAGATGAGCGAACTCGGCGTCGAGGCTGCGCCTGAGCAGCTCGATCGCCTGCGGTAGCAGCAGCACGGGCGGCGTCGCCGACACGATCGCACCCGCCATCGCAATGATGGCGCAGATGGCGCAACTCTCGTCGCGCGAATGCTCGCGGTCGGGACTTGAGGGCGATTGCTTCTCGACGGCGGCGCCGTCGGTCGCTGCAACGTCCTTGGCGCCGCCTTCGATGTGCTGGACCGATGATTGAGCAAAAGGCGCGGCCTGCGCGAACCAATGGCTGTGGCCGAACGTCAGCGCGAGCTGCACCAGCATCGCGAACAACGCGAGCCGGGCGCCGTGCCTGCTATTCGACCGGAACCACTTCATCTGGAAAACGCCACCCCCACACCGGGGCGTCAATCCCAGGACGCCGCGATGTTATAGTATAACATCGCCTGATCAGTTCACCGATGTCAACGGCAGGCCGGTTGGGCGCGCACTCGCCGCCCAGCCGATGTGTCGTTCAGGCAACTACCGCCCCTCGCGCACCCAGGTCGCCGCGAATGCGCCGAGCAGCAGCAGCAGGCCGATCAGGCCGGAGAAGATCGGCAGCACGCCGACGCCCTTGACCACGCTGGCATCGCGCATCCGCACACCCATCCACCCGTCGCCGTGGAACATGCCGACCGAGCGCACCGGCAGGATGCGCGGCAGCTCGACGCTCGAGCCAGAGGCCACGCGCACGGCATCGCCGCCCGTCGCCTGTGTCAGCGGCTTCAACGTATCGACCGTCGAGGTGACTTCCGAAAATTCCTTCGGATTGGTCGGGCCGACATTGATCAACGCCTTCAGCGTGCCGTCGGTGGCCTGCCACAGGCCGAGTTCGCTCGCCGGCAGGCTGGCGCGCCACTCGCCGGGATCGCCGGCGCTCAGCGTCAGATCCTGCGACACGCCCGACGGCGAGGTCACGCTGACGGGCTGGACGCTGTCCGCCATGGTCTGACGCACCACGACGAGGTCCTTGCCCTGGACCTGGAGGCGCAGCGCCTCCTCGTCGAGATCAGGCTGCTTCATCAGCCAGTGCGACATCCGCCTGAGCAGGTCGAGATGCGGACCGCCGCCCTCATAGCCGCGCGCCCACAGCCAGATGTGGTCGGACAGCAGAAGCGCGACGCGGCCCTCGCCGAAGCGCGACAGGAACAGCAGCGGCTTGCCGTCGACGCCGGTCATCACGGGCGGGTTGACCGCATTGCGGGTATCGACGGTGCGGAAGAACCGGCTCCAGCGCGGCGGCTCGCTGGCGGAGCCTTCCAGCCCGCGCGTGACGGGATGGCGTTTGCCGAGGTCCGACAGATGCGCATAGAACGGCTTCTCGGTGACGCCGACCGGTTCGGCCGGCAGCACCGAATCGAGCGGCGTGCGCCAGATGCTGCTGTTAGAGGCATAGTCGGGGCCGGCCGAGACCAGCACGGCGCCGCCTGCACGCACGTAACGCGCCATGTTCTCGAAATAGGGGATCGGCAGCACGCCCTGGCGGGCATAGCGGTCGAAGATGATCAACTGGAATTCGTTGATCTTCTGCTGGAACAGCTCGCGGGTCGGAAACGCGATCAGCGACAATTCGTTGATCGGCGTGCCGTCCTGCTTCTCCGGCGGGCGCAGAATGGTGAAATGCACGAGGTCGACGCTGGCGTCGGACTTGAGCAGGTTGCGCCAGGTGCGCTCGCCCGAATGCGGCTCGCCCGAGACCAGCAGCACGCGCAGCTTGTCGCGCACGCCGTCGATGGCGACGACGGCGCGATTGTTCACCGGCGTCAATTCGCGTTCGAGCGGCGAGGCCTCGATCTCGACGATGTTCGGCCCGGCATGCTTGATGTCGACGTCGACGCTCGCGGCCTGGCCGCTGGAGAGCGTGCGCTCGTTGATGACCTCGCCGTCGCGGCGGACCGTGACCCTGGCGCGCTCGCCGGAGACACCCTGGTCGTCGAGGCGATAGGAGATGGTCTGGCTCTGCCCGACGATCCCGAAGCGCGGCGCGGCGGTGATCGCGATGCGGCGGTCGCGCTCGTCCTTCTGGCCCGTGACCAGCGCGTGCACCGGCGCCTGGAAGCCGAGCGCGGCGGCGTTCGCGGGAATGTCGTGGACGCGGCCGTCGGTGATCAGGAACGCGCCGGCGACGCGGTCGACCGGGACGTCCGCCAAGGCCGAGGCCAGCGCGCCGAACAGCTTGGTGCCGTCGGTCTCGCCGTCGGCCTGTCCGGCCTCGACGACGCGGACCTCGAGGCCCTTGATCTTCTTCAGGCTGTCGACCAGCGCCTCCTGCGCTTGCGCAGCTTCGCGATTGCGGTTGCCGAAGTTCTGGCTCGGGCTCTTGTCGACGACAACAGCGGCGACCGAGGTGAGGGGATCGCGGTCCTCGCGGGTGAAGGAGGGATTGGAAAGCGCCAGCAGGAACAGCGCCAGCGCGGCCACCCGCACCGCGGCGCCGCGCGCGCGCGCCAGCAGCAGCACGAGCGCGACAATGACGATCGCGGCGAGCGCGAGCCACAGCACGATGGTAGGAACAAGCGGTGTGAACGCGATGCCGTAGTTCATGTCGATCCTATTGCCCCAGCCGTTCGATCAGCGCCGGAGCGTGGACCTGGTCGGCCTTGTAGTTGCCGGTCAGCGTGTACATCACGATGTTGGCGCCGGCGCGGTAGGCGAATTCGCGCTGGCGGGGGTCGCCGCCGGCCACCGGCAGCATGGCCTGTCCGTCGGGCCGCACCGCCCAGGCGCCGGCCAGGTCGTTCGAGGTGATGATGATCGGCGAGACGCCGTCGCCGCCGCGCGCCGGCCGCTGCGCACTCTCATCGTCGTCTTCGCGCGGCAAGGTCTCGACCCAGGTCTGGCCGGCGGTGAAGCGGCCGGGGAAGTCGCGCAGCAGATAAAAGGTCTTGGTCAGCACGTGCTCGCGCGGCACGGGCTCGAGCTCGGGCACGTCGAGCGAGGACAGGATCTCGCGCAGCGTCTGCATCGCCGGCGTCTGCGCCGCGCCGTTGGCGCCGGGCGGCGCCTCGATCGCGTCGCGGGTGTCGAACAGCACGGTGCCGCCCTGCTTCATGTAGACGTCGATCTTGTTGATGGCGTCCTGCGGCGGCTTCGGCGCGCCCGGCACGATCGGCCAGTAGATCAGCGGGAAGAACGCGAGCTCGTCGCGCGCGGGATCGACGCCGACGGGATCACCGGCCTCGAGCGCCGTGCGTTGGGCCAGGAACAGCGTCAGCCCGTTCATTCCCGCCTTGACGATGGAATCGACGTCCGCATTGCCCGTGACGACATAGGCGAGGCGGGTCTGCGACACCGACTTCATCGCGAACTCGTCCGTGACGCCGTCGGCGCGCGACGGCGCCGGCGAGAGCGCCGCGAATCCCGCGAGCAGGGCGAGCACGATCATCGCGGGCGCGGCGCGGCGGCGCAGCAGCGCGGCAATGCCGCCGCCGAGCACCGCGATGATGATGGCGTCGATCAGGAACAGCGCGAGCGCCGTCGACAGCAGCCAGCCGCGCAAATCGCGCGGCTCGGCATTGGTGTAGGTGGCGTGCCGGGCACGCAGGCTCGCGGTGTTCAGGGCGGCGATGCGGTCGGCGCTGGCAAGCGTGTTCACGGCGAGCGGTCCTTCTGCCGGACCGTAGAAGCCGGGCGGATGATCTGATGTGGCGCGGTCGCGATAATCGGCAGGAAGCGGCTTGGCCGTCGCGGGCGGCGGACCGAACGCGCCAAATCCGTCGAGGATGTGCAGCGGCGCCACGGTCTCAGCGGTCGCTTCGCCGGCAACGCCAGCGCCTGGCTTCGCGGTGTAGCCGGACATGTCGACCACCCGCCGCAGCATTTCGACGAAGGTGCCCGACATCGGTAAGTCAGACCAGCGCATGTCGGCGCTGACGTGGAACAGGCTGACGAGGCCCTTGCCGCGATGTTCGCCGGTGACGAGTGGCGTGCCGTCTTCCAGCGAGGCCCAGCTCTTGGTGGCGAGCACGGCGTCGGGCTCGGCCAGCACCTGGCGGCTCACGGTGACGTCCTTGGGGACCGCGACGCCGGCGAACGGGCCGTCGACGGCGAAGGAGGCGAGACGCTGCGGCTTCTCCCAGGTCAGGCTGCCGCCGAGCGTGCGGCCGCCCTTGCGCAGCTTGACCGGCACGAGGTCGTCCTCCGCCTGTGCCAGCCGGGGCCCAGCGAACCGCACCAGCACGCCGCCCTGGTCGACCCAGGCATTGAGGCGTTCCCGCAGCTCGGGCGCGATGGTGCCGACATCGGCGAGGATGATCATCGGCAGCTTCTGGTCCAGAAACTGCGTGATGCCCTGCTGCGGCGAGCCCTTGTCGGCGAGCCGGACGTCGGCGAACGGCGCCAGCGCGCGGGTGAGATAGAAGGTCGGCGCCAGCAGTGGCTGCGCGGTCTCGCTGGTCGCGCCCGAGATGATGCCGATGGCGCGGCGGCGCCAGCGCTTGTCGAGCAGCTGCACCGCGCCGGCCGAGCGCTCGCCGGAGATTTCCAGCCGCGTGATGTCGTTGCGCAGCTCGACCGGCAGGTCGAACGCCGCCTCGGTTTCCTTGTCCTGCGGGCCGAACGAATAGCGCGCTTCGCCGATCGGCGACGCCTTCTGGTCCAGCGCGCGTACCGTGCCGACCGCAATCCCGCCGTCGGTGCGCAGCACCTTCACCGTCATCTTCGCTGCGGCATTCTCGGCGGCGACCAGGGCCAACGGCGAGGAGGTGCCGCCTTGGAACACGGTCAGGCTGCGATCGCCGATGGTCTTGCCGAGGCCGGCCACGAAGTCCTCGCCGCGGCCGGTGTCGACGCCGTCCGAGAGCCAGGCGATCTCGCAGTCGCCGGTGACCTTGAGGAAACGGTCGACCGCGGCCAGCGTCTCGACGCGATCGATCGAATAGGGCTTTGGCGCCAGCTGCCGCAGCGCGACGCGCGCCGCACCCGCCGGCATCAGGGTGATGTCGCGGTTCGGCTCGGACAGCGGCACCAGCGCGATGCCGCGGCCGTCATTGTCGGCATTGGCGATAAGCTCGTCGGCGGTCGTGATCCTGACGTCCCAGTGCGATGCGGCGCTCCAGCCGTCGTCGAACATGATCATCAGCGGCGCCTTGCTGCCGGAGATGCCCGTTTGCGGATTCCAGATCGGGCCGGCGGCGGCGAAGATCACCAGCGCGGCGGCGAGCAGGCGAAGCGCGGTCAGCCACCACGGCGTCCGTGAGGGCGTCTCTTCGCGCGGCGTGATGTCGAACAACAGCCGCGTCGGCGGAAACTCGATGCGGCGCGGCCGCGGCGGCATCACGCGCAGGAGCCACCACAGCACGGGCAGGCTGACGAGGCCGATCAGGAGCAGCGGTTGCGTGAAGGCGAGCGGCAATCCCATCATGCGGCGGGCCCCGCCTTGATCGTCGTGGTGCGTGCGCCGGACTTGCTCACCTGCATGCCGGCATGCAGGAACAGCAAGAGTTCGGCGGCGGAGCGGTCGGTCGCGTGCGTCGTGAACAGCCAGTCGAGCTTGTTGGTCTCGGCGCGGATCTGGTCGCGGTGCAGCGCAAGCCGCGCGGTGTAATCCTGCGCCCAGCTCTCGGCGCGGCCGGCGGTGATCACGCCAAAACCTTCGGGCTCGACGAACTCGACGCGGCCGGAATAGGGGAACGATTCCTCGGCGGGATCGACCACCTGCACCATCGTGCCGTGCGCGCCGGAGCTGGACAGCCCGGCGAGCGTCGTCCTGATCTCGGCGATCGGCGACCAGAAATCCGACAGCACGATGATCTCGGCCAGCGCGGCCGGAACGAAGGATGGCGGCAGGCTCAGTCGGTCTGCATCGTCATGCAGCATCGCCTGCGCCATCCTGTCGATGACGCTGCGGCTTGCGGTCGGCGCCATCAGCCCGGGAATGCCGACGCGCTCGCCGCCGGCGACAAGCAGCTCGGCCAGTGCGAAGGCGACGATCAGTGTCCGCTCGAGCTTGGACACGCGCGCGGTCTTCGAGGCGAACGCCATCGAGGGCGAGCGGTCCGGCCAGATCCAGACCGTGTGCGAGGCTTCCCATTCCAGCTCGCGCACGTACAGATGGTCGTCGCGCGCCGAGCGGCGCCAGTCGACGTTCTGCGACGGTTCGCCCGAGACGAAGCGGCGGTACTGCCAGAAGTTTTCGCCCGAGCCGGCGCGGCGCCGTCCATGCAGGCCGTGGATGACGTTGGCGGCGATGCGGCGGGCCTCGAGCACCAAGCGCGGCAACGAAGCGGCGAGCGTGCGGCTTTCGCCATCTGCACGTCGGATCGCCAATATCTCCTTCGCTGCCCGCCCGTTCTCCGCTGCCATCAACCGATCCGTGTCTTCAATTGCCGGATCACGTCCGGAATCGTGCGGCCTTCGGCGCGCGCCTGGAACGTCAACGCCATGCGGTGCTTCAGCACGGGCTCGGCAAGGTCGAGCACGTCGTCGATCGAGGGTGCGAGGCGGCCGTCGATCAGCGCACGCGCGCGCACCGCCAGCATCAGGGATTGGCTGGCGCGCGGGCCGGGGCCCCAGGCAATGAACTTGCCGGCTTCGCCGGCGTCCGGACCCGGGCGGGCCGAGCGCACCAGCGAGAGAATCGCCTCCACCACGGAATCGCCGACCGGCAGGCGCCGGATCAGGCGCTGCGCGGTGATCAGCGCATCCGGCGTCATCGCGCCCTTGGCCAGAGTCTCCTCCGCGCCCGTGGTCTCGAACAGGATGCGGCGCTCGGCATCGCGGTCGGGATAGTCGACGTCGATCTCCATCAGGAAGCGGTCGAGCTGGGCTTCGGGCAGCGGATAGGTGCCTTCCTGCTCCAGCGGGTTCTGCGTCGCGAGCACGTGGAACGGTTTCGGCAGATCGTGACGCGCGCCGGCGACGGTGATGTGCTGCTCCTGCATCGCTTGCAACAACGCCGATTGCGTGCGCGGGCTGGCGCGGTTGATCTCGTCGGCCATCAGGAGCTGCGCGAACACGGGACCGGCAATGAAGCGGAAGGCGCGCCTTCCCGCGGTGCTCTCGTCCAGCACTTCGGCGCCGAGAATGTCGGAAGGCATCAAATCGGGCGTGAACTGGATGCGCTTGGCGTCGAGACCGAGCGTGACGCCGAGCGTCTCGACCAGCTTGGTCTTGGCAAGGCCCGGCACGCCGATCAGGAGCGCATGGCCGCCGGAGAGGATGGTGACCAGCGTGTTCTCGATCACGCGATCCTGGCCGAAGATGACCGAGGCGATCGCGTCCTTGGCCGCGCGAACCTGGCTCGACACCTGCTCGGCCGAACGGACGATCCCGTCCTCGAGTTTCTCGACACTCTCCGCCATTCGCTTGCTCCTTCAGCCTGTGCAACGCGGCTTGCTTGCATCGTCAGCCTGTCACGTCAGGTCATCACGCCAGATCATGGGCCCCATGCTAGACTTGCAGGAAGGCCATGTATTCGTTGAATTAACCTATCCCCACCTTATCGGCTTCGGGGTATGTACGGCATCACGAAGTGGCGACCTCCACACCGGGCTATTCCGGATGGAACCGCGCACCTAAGTACAACGTAGACCTGCACCAATCGTGCCAATCACAAAGTCAGGGCAAACCATGGCGAACCAAGGGCAGAGCGCCGATCGGGGTCTCGAGGGACTGACTGCCGCCGCCAAAAGCGCTGCCGATGCCGAAGGCGCCAAGAAGGGCCTGCCTCCGGTGCATCTGTGGAATCCGCCGTTTTGCGGCGATCTCGACATCCGAATCGCCTCCGATGGTACTTGGTTCTACATGGGGACGCCAATCGGGCGTCCCGCCCTGGTGCGGCTGTTTTCGACCATTCTCAAGCGCGAGGGCGACAAGCATTTCCTGGTCACGCCGGTGGAGAAGGTCGGTATCCGCGTCGACGATGCGCCGTTCATGGCGGTCGAGATGCAGAAGGACGGCGAGGGCAGCCATCGCGTGCTGCACTTCCGCACCAACGTCGACGACTGGGTCACCTGCGACGCGGCGCACCGGCTGCGCTTCGAGCAGGCGGAGGATGGCGGGCTGACGCCCTATCTGCACGTCCGCGCGGACCTCTGGGCCAAGGTGACGCGCGCGCTCTATTACGATCTGGTTGACATGGGCGAGGAGCGGATGGTCGATGGCCAGCCGATGTTCGGTGTCGAGTCGGCCGGCGAGTTCTTCGCCATGGCCGATGCGGAGCAGGTGAGGGCGGCGCTTTGAATTTGAACAACCCTATCCTGACGAACGAGCCGGTCGCGCTTGGCGCTGCGGATTTCTTCGCCCGCTCCAAGGCGAGGCTCGGCTTCGACGTGCCGCCCGGCCTCTATGATCCCAACATCATCCCCGCCTCGGGCGATCCCGGCACCGACAAGATGCTCGAGATCATCGCGCGCGAGCAGCCGGTGCGCCCGGCAGCGGTCCTGATCGCGGTGGTCGACCATCCCGAGCCCACCATCCTGCTGACGCAGCGCTCGGCGCATCTCAACGACCATGCCGGCCAGATCGCCTTTCCCGGCGGCAAGATCGACGCGATCGATGCCTCGCCGCTCGATGCGGCGCTGCGCGAGGCCGAGGAGGAGGTCGGGCTGGCACGCGACTTCGTCGAGCCGCTCGGCTATCTCGATCTCTACGGCACCGCCTTCGGCTTCCGCATCCTGCCGACGGTGGCGAAGGTCAGGCCCGGCTTTTCGCTCAGCATCAACCATTCCGAGGTTGATGATGCGTTCGAGGTGCCGCTATCCTTCCTGATGAATCCGGTGAACCATCAGGTGCACAGCAAGGAATTCCGCGGCACGCCGCGATCCTATTACGCGATGCCATTCGCGGAACGCTACATCTGGGGGGCGACGGCGGGCATGCTGCGTGTGCTGTATGAGCGGATCTATTCGTCATGATCCGGACGGTTCTGACCGAGATCGGAATCTTCCTCATCCCCTTTGCCGTCTATGCGCTGTTCCTGGCGGCGACGCGGTCGGGTGTGTTCGCACGCTCCTCATGGCCGGTCGCGATCGTCGCGCGTCTTGCGCTGGTGGCGATCGTGCTGGTCATCGCCGGCCTCATCGGCTTGGCGGAGTTCTCCGGCGCGCCGCCGGATTCGACCTACGTCCCCGCCCATATCGAGGACGGCAAGCTCGTGCCGGGCACGGAAAAGTAGGGGCGGGTCCATGAGCGCGGAGCCTTTACTCGCCGATGCGCCCTGGCTGACCGCAGGCGGCACCGCGCGCGTCCTGGCGCTGCTCGGCACCGATGGCGAGGAGGCGCGGGTGGTCGGCGGTGCCGTGCGCAACGCGCTGCTCGGCCTTGCGCCGGGTGACATCGACATCGCGACCACGGCGCTGCCCGACGAGGTGATACGGCGGGCCAAGGCTGCCGGCATCAAGAGCGTGCCGACCGGCATCGACCACGGCACGGTCACGCTGGTGATCGATGCCCACCCCTATGAAGTCACGACGCTGCGCGAGGACACCGAGACCTTCGGCCGCAAGGCCAAGGTCGCGTTCGGCCGCGACTGGGTGAAGGATGCCGAGCGGCGCGACTTCACCATGAACGGCCTGTCGGTCGATGCGCGCGGCGTGGTTTACGATTATGTCGGCGGCATCAACGACGCCAAGGCGCGGCGCGTGCGCTTCATCGGCGATCCCGACCAGCGCATCGCCGAGGATTACTTACGCATCCTGCGCTTCTTCCGCATCCACGCCGCCTTCGGCGCCGGCGAGCCCGACCGCGACGGCTATCTCGCCTGCATCCGCGGACGCGCGGGCCTGGCCAGCCTGTCGGCCGAGCGGGTGCGCATGGAGATGCTCAAGCTGCTGGTCGCCGGTGGTGCGGCTGCGGCCGTGCGAGCCATGGCCGAGGGCGGATTGCTGCAGGCGTTGACTGGCGGCGTCGTCTATACGGGTCCCCTGGACACGATGATCGCGATCGAGCGCGAGCTCGGCCTCAGCCCCAGCAGCACGCGGCGCCTGGCCGCGCTCTCGGTCGCCGTCACCGAAGACGCCAAGCGCCTCGCCGTGCGCCTGCGGCTCTCCAATGCCGAGGCCAAGGCGCTGGATTCGATGGGGCACCGCTGGTGGCGCCTCGCCACCAAGGACGAAGCCAATGCACGGCGCTTGCTGTACCGGCTCGGGCCCGAGAGCTATCACGATCGCGTATTGCTTGGCTGGGCACGCAACGGCGGCGACGTCACCTCGATACGCTGGCGCGCGCTTGCCGAGCTGCCGCAGCGCTGGACCGCGCCGAAATTTCCGCTGAAGGCCGCCGATTTCATCGCCCGCGGTCTCGCCGAAGGACCTGCGCTCGGCCATGTGTTGGCGCTCGCTGAAGACGCTTGGCTCGCAGCGGATTTCCCGCTGGAAGAAGCCGCGCTCGCTACGCTCGCCGATCAAGCCGTGGCCCGCATCAGAGGCGACCAGAAAGATTGACCATCGTCTCGGGCTTCGCCGATATCTCGCTTCTGCAGCTTCTGCTTCGGTATGGCCGTGCCCGGCGTTCTTCGCCAAGGCCTTCGTCGATGCCGGTGCACATCCGCACCGCGATCCTCGATGCCGCCGTGATCACCGGCGGGCTGGTGATGATCTCGGCAGCCGCGAGGCAGCTCGTGGTCTAACGACGCCGGCTGAAATGGCGTTCTTGGCGTCTGAGGAGCATCTGATGTCGCGAAAATCTGGCGGCGTCGCGTCAGGCGAACTTCGCGCGCACAAACCGTGTTCCGCAGTTCCACGCTGTGTCGCCGACGCTACAGCAATATTGCGAGACCACCTCTATACCTTGGCTTAAGCGGTGCCGCCTTGTCACGCGCACAGCGTTCGAGGGAAGTCATGAAATCCATTGTCTCCAAATCCATCGTCTCTGCTGCCCTTCTGGCCTCGGCTGTGTGTCTCTCCCACGCCGCCTCCGCGGCCGATCTTGCCAGGGCCTACACCAAGGCGCCGCCCGCGCCGGTCGCATTCAGCTGGACCGGTTTTTACGCCGGCGTGCATGGCGGTTATGGCTGGAGCGATCCGACGGCGACCTTCGATCCCGGCGCGCTCGCAACCGGGACGGTGCCCGGCTATGTCGTCACGGGTGGCACTGGGCCGTTCACCCTGGATGTGAGCCCCAAGGGCGGATTCGGCGGCGGCCAAATCGGCTATAACTGGCAGTCCGGCACGTTCGTGTATGGTCTGGAAGCGGATGTCAGCGGCGCTGCCATCAGGGAAACGGCGAGCCGCCCCTTCAGCGTCACCGGAACGATCGGCGGCGACAATGGCGCCTTCACCGGCGTGTTCAATCTCAAGCAGGAAATCGATGTCTTCGGCACGATCCGCGGACGCATCGGATACGCCGCGAACAACCTGCTGATCTACGGTACCGGTGGCTTCGCCTGGGGCCACGTCAAGAACAGCATCTTCACCTCCAATCTCGCCACGCCGAATATCGCCAATTTCAACGGCTTCTTCCCGGCCCTGACGCGAAGCGCGTCATCGTCCGACGTCCAGGTCGGCTTCTCCGCGGGTGGCGGCATTGAATGGGCTTTCGACCCGCGCTGGACGTTCAAGGCCGAGTACATCTACATCAATCTCGGAAAGTCGAACGGCAATGCTCTTGCATTCCCCGGAGCGTCCTTCACGGACACCGAGGTTCAGCTTCATACAGCCAAGGGCGGCATCAACTATCGGTTCTGATCCGATCGGCATCAGCTCGTAGGGATGGGTTTCGCCGTTGCGAAACCCATCCTTGTGCCACTCCCGGCGTCGCAGCAGTCTCGTATTGTGATTCAGCTCGTGCTAACCGGCGCAGCTCGTCTTGCAAACGCGGACCAGACTGCTGCTTGTCCAGGGAGACGCCATGAAAGCACCCGCAAATCTCGCCGAGAAGCTCGCAACGTTCACCGATCGCTTCTCCCCGCGCACGGTGGCGACCTATAACGACAACGACATCATGGTGGCCAAGCTCGAGGGGCCATTTCATTGGCACAAGCACGAGGACACGGACGACTTCTTTCTCGTGCTCAGCGGGACGCTGGACATCGAGCTGCGGGACCGCACGGTCACCCTCAACCCCGGCGAGGTTTTTGTCGTGCCGAAGGGCGTCGAACACCGGCCGGTGGCGCGTGGGGAAGTGCACATCCTCTTGATCGAACCGACGGGGACGCCGAATTCCGGAGACAAGGCCACGGCGGCGCCTCGTATCCTCGTCTGATCAACCCCGCGCCCGTCATCAAGGGAAGCGCTCGGCTCGCACGAGAATGCAGTCCGAGAAGTGCCTACTCCTCGTCATCATCTTCGTCTTCGTCGTCCTCGTCGTCTTCTTCCACCTGGACGAGCACGGCGAGCGGCAGCGTCTCGCGGAACAGGTCGCCTTCCATGCCCATCCACAGGCACAGCGCCTCGTTCTCCTTCACCTCCGCGACGGTCAGCGGCTGACCGCCGGATTTCAGCATCACGACATCGCCGGCCTTCAGATCCATGGATTGTCCTTTCGGTTGATCGACACGGCCGACGCTAACAGGCCGTCATGACAGGCCGATCACGCCGGCTACCGGTGCCGGAAGGTGTCTCCGCGGTACGGCTCAGCTGCGCTCGCTCGTGACCGGCTGGTTCGGCAGGCACTGGTTGCTGAAATAGCCGATGGCATCGCGCGCGAGCGGAACATGGCAGAAGAAGCCGGTGGGGCGGTATCGCACCCTGATGCGATCCAGCTGCGCCATGGTCAGCGTCATGAACGCGTCCAGCCGGCGGGCCTGAAGCTGTAGCCTGTGCTCATTGCTGTCGCGTGGTTTGTCGAGCTTGCGATCGTTCGGCACGTCGTTGCCGGAGGCCGGAGCTTGCAACGCATTCGGTCCGCCGCGGAGCACCTCGAAGCAATGGTGCATCACCAGGACGTGGTGCTTGGCGCTCCACCAGTTGATGGTCACGACCTTCTGCAACGCATCGATCTCGCCGTCCGCCCGCCTGGCACAGAGGTTGACGTAGGATTTGAGCCCATTGGCCGTCGGGTCGTTGCACAATTCGTCGCTGGGGCGTCCGGGGTCGGCGCCATTGAAGATCGCACCCTTGAACTGCGGAAGGTTGGCGTCGGAATCGCAATCGAAATTGTACTTGGTGAGCAGCGTTGCCGTCAGGGGATCCTGGTCGAGCGTGTGCTCTGCGGCCGGATCGCGCCCGAGGTCGCTGGGCCAGTCGATGTAGATCTCCGCCTTGCGCGCAAAGATGGCGCCGTTCCGCCGCAGCGACGTGCGCGCCTTCCAATAGTCCGAGAACGAGCCGAATGTCTTGGAGTCCACCGGAATGAAAGCGGGGCTTGCCTGCGCCTTCAGCGAGCCGAACTGCTCGCGCAGCATGGTCTCCTGCTGGATCTGCACGTCGGCGAAGGCGTCCGAGATCTCGAGGAAGGTGTCGGTCGCCTTCTGCATGTCCGCCTTGGCCTGCTCGCCGACCTTCTGTTCATAGGAATTCAGGTACTGGAAATATCCGCCCAGGAAGCCGGTCAGCAGGGTCACGGCCGTCAGTCCCTTGGTGACCGAGAGGCGGCTGTCCCAGGATTGAATTCTCTGCCAGATGCCCGCCGCCTTCACCGGGGATCGCGTGCGCGCTGTCTGCTTCGGAAGGTCCTGCTCCATTGTCGCCTCCAACTCACCACGCCCCATGGCACGAGGCTACCGCAATCCCGGATTGCGGCTTGTGAAGCATTTCACTTCAAGTAAGGCAGGCGGGCTGCCGGATGTCGGACGGCGGCAGCTCCTCGATCGAACGGGGAGGGTGTCTGGACCACCTCCCACGCGATGCGAACGTCGCCTTGAATTCGCGGTCGGCATCGCCTAGTTTTTCGGCGTGCCGCACGGTGTCCGCCACCATCTTCGTCAACTCGCCAGAACGGCCATGTTCGTGGCGATTTTTGCGTTTGTGCTTCAGGCGGCCCTGATTTCGGTCTCGCAGGTGAAGGCGGCTGTTGGCGCCATGCCGATGCCGTCCGTCACGCTCAGCGGTTCCCTGCATTTCCACGATCAGTTGGCCGGCCACGTGCATTCCCACGCCGGCGACGACGCGGAAGGCCACGTCCATGACGGGCCGGATCACGACGAGGACGGCGCTTCCGGCGTGGCCTGGGACATGTTTGGCACCTCGATCGCTTCAGCGCAGGTCGGTCAACTGCTCAGCGTCTTCGACGTGCTCGGCGCCATGGACCTGCCGCTCGCGCGGGCCATTGTCGGGGTGCGCCCCGACGGACTCGTCCGGCCACCAAGTACCTTCAGCATCGCGTAGTCCCGGCGGCGCTTCGGCCGCCGCCTTTTCGCATGTCTGAAGGATCTTTCGATGTTGATGAATCAGCGCTGCCCGAAAGGGCGGCTCGCAGCTCGTGGGCTGGCCGGCGCTTTTTGGTTGGCGAGCCTGGTCTTTGGCTTGTCGGGCGCCTTTGGCCATGAGGGGCACGATCACGGCGACGCCGAGAAGACGGCGGTCGTGTCCTCAGCCTATCCGAGGATTGCCGCGCGCTCCGAGCTCTACGAAGTCGTCGGCATCCTGAAAGAGGGCAGGCTGTCCGTCTTCATCGATGATGTCGCGACGAACGAGCCGGTCTCGGACGCCGCCTTGCAGGTCACGATCGGCGATTCTGCCCCGATCGAGGCATCGAGCCAGGAGGACGGCGTCTACACCGCCCCGATTCCGAACGGCACGCCGTCCGGATCGGTCGAGGTGATCTTCTCGATCAGCGCTAGCAGGGGAAATGATCTGCTGGTCGACTCGTTCGTACCGCGTGCAGAGGCCCGGCCCGCGGAGCACAAGCACGAGCCCGGCTGGCTTCTATCGAACCGAGCCGCCATCGCCGCGTCCGCGCTCGCCGCCTTGGGCTTCGGCGGTCTCTTCGCCTATTGGAGGCGTCGTGGCCGCTTCATGGCGGCCTCGACGTCCGCCGTGATGGCGGGGGCTTTGGTCATTCTCGCCGCCATCATGTTCGGCGAGGGCCGGACTAATGCAACGCAACCAAGTCCGCCGGATGTTCCCGCGCTGAGCGATGCCCCGCGCCGTCTGCAAGACGGCACCGTCTTCGCGGCCAAGCCGACGCAGCGTCTGCTCGAGGTACGCACCGCTGCAGCCGAGCCGCAGACGATTCATCCCGCCGTCACCCTGATCGGCCGTGTCATGGCCGACCCCAACCGCAGCAGCATCGTGCAGAGCATCTACGGCGGCCGCGTGGTTCCCGGCGATGACGGCATCCCCCGCATCGGGCAAACCGTCCGCAAGGGCGATCTGCTCATCCGGATCGAGCCGCATCTGCCAATCGCCGACCGCACGACAATCCTCGAGAAGGTCGGCGAGATCGAACAGCTGATGGCGATCACGGACAACAAGCTGCGGCGTCTCCGGCCGCTGGCCGAACGCGGCGCGGTGCCGCAAGGGCAGGTCAACGACCTCGAAAGCGAATTGGAGGGTCTGCGGGCGCGCCGCGAGACCGTTCGCAATTCCCGCACCGGCTTCGAGGAACTGCGGGCATCGACCGATGGCATCATCACCTCAGCCAAGGTCGCGCCGGGCCAGGTCATACAGCCCCAAGACGTCCTGTTTCAGATCGCGGACCCAAGCAGTCTTTGGGTCGAGGCGCTCGCCTATGACGAAATCGGCTTGAAGCAGCCTGAAGCCGCAACGGCAATGGCTCCGAACGGGCAGCAGATTGCGCTGAGCTTCGTCGGGACGAGCCGGGCGCTGCGCCAGCATGCGTCCGTGGTTCAGTTCGCCATTCCGGAGCCACCAGCAGGTCTCAACATCGGTCAGCCGTTGAATGTGATGGTCCAGGCCGGAGCGCCCGTGTCTGGCCTGGTCGTGCCGCGCAATGCCGTCGTTCGAAGCGGCAACGGTGAGAATATCGTTTGGCTGCACACAGAGCCCGAGCGCTTCGAGCCGAGGCCGGTTCGCGTGGTGCAGGTAGACGCAGCCCGCGTGATTGTGGCCGCCGGTGTCAACGAAGGCGAACATATCGTCGTGCGCGGCACCGACCTCATCAACCAGATCCGGTAGCCGACCATGTTCAAGCTCATCGTCCAGACAAGCTTGCGCAATCGCCTATTCGTGCTGGCGGTCGCCGCCGTCCTGGTCGGCTACGGCCTGTTCGTGCTGCCGAGCGTTTCGGTCGACGTCCTGCCTGACATCAACCGCCCGACCGTCAACATCCTGACCGAGGCAGAGGGACTGGCGCCCCAGGAGGTCGAACAGCTGGTGACGTTCCCGATCGAGACGTCGATGAACGGCATGCCCGGCGTCATTCGCGTGCGCTCGGTCTCGGGCGTTGGTCTGTCGGTCGTCTATGTCGAGTTCGACTGGGGCGTCGAAATCTACCGCGCCCGGCAATTCGTCTCCGAGCGGCTGGCGCTGATCCGCGAGCAATTGCCGTCCGCGGTCAATCCCCAGATGGGCCCGGTGACCTCGATCATGGGCGAGATCATGCTGATCGCGCTGACGAGCGATGGCACGGCTTCACCCATGGACGTGCGCGAGATCGCCGACTTCGTCGTCCGACCGCAACTCCTCGCCATTCCCGGCGTCGCCCAGGTGATACCCATCGGCGGCGAGGTCCGCCAATATCGCGTGACGCCGAACGTCGCCACCATGCAGGCACTCGGCGTCACCCACGATCAGATCGAGCAGGCGGTCGCAAGGTTCGGCACCAACAGCGGCGGCGGCTTCGTCGACCAGCATGGCCGCGAATATCTGATCCGCAATGTCGGTCTCACCAGGCGTATCGAGGACCTCCGCAACACCGTCGTCGTCAACCGCGGAGAGCAGCCGATCCTGCTGAAGCAGATTGCCTCTGTGGATTTTGCCGCGCGGACCAAGCGCGGTGACGCAGGATATAACGGCAAGCCCGCTGTCATCGTCAGCGTCATGAAGCAACCGGCTGCGGATACTGTAGCACTGACGCGCAATGTCGAATCAACGCTGCGGGAGCTGCAACGCACCATGCGCGGGGGCATCAGCGTCACCAACGTGCAGTTCCGGCAGGCGACCTTCATCGAGACCTCGATCGGCAATGTCGAGCGCGTCCTGATCGAGGCCGCGATCGTCGTCGCAATAGTCCTGTTCGTCTTCCTGATGAACGGTCGCGCCGCGTTCGTCTCGCTGACGGCCATTCCAATATCGATCCTGGTGACGGTCCTGGTGTTTCGCGCCTTCGGCCTCACGATCAACACCATGACGCTGGGCGGCCTCGCCATCGCGATCGGCGAGCTGGTCGACGATGCCGTCGTGGACGTCGAAAACATCCTGCGGCGCCTGCGGGAGAACGCCGCGTCGAGCACGCCGCGCCCTGTTCTCGACGTGATCTCCGGCGCGAGCCAGGAGGTTCGTTCCAGCATCGTCTATGCAACGATGATCATCGTCCTCGTCTTTGTGCCGCTGTTCGCCCTTCCGGGAATCGAAGGGCGGCTGTTCACGCCGCTTGGCGTGGCCTATGTGGTCTCAATCCTGGCTTCGCTGCTGACCTCGATCACGGTGACGCCGGTGCTGTCCTATTATCTGCTTTCGGGACGAGCTCATTCAGGTGACCGCGAGAGCTTTGTCGTCACGAAGCTGAAGCAGGCCAATCGGCGGGTGCTCGGCTGGGCCTTCCAGCGGCAGGGTTTGGTGCTGGTCTTCGTCGCCGCTGCGGTCGCGGTGGCAGGCTATGCCGCGAGCCAGATGCCCCGCAGCTTTCTTCCTCCTTTCAACGAGGGGACGCTGGTCCTGTCGCTGCAGTACAATCCAGGCATTTCGCTCGCGGAATCCAACCGTCTTGGCCTATTGGCGGAGCAGTTGCTCGCAAAGGTGCCCGAGGTGAAATCGGTCGGACGGCGCACCGGCCGCGCCGAACTGGATGAACACGCCGAAGGCGTGCACTACAGCGAGGTCGATGTCGATCTCACACCGTCCAAGCGCCAGAAGGCGGACATCTATGCGAGCATCCGGGAAGCCCTGTCCGCGCTGCCGGCGTCGGTGGCCATCGGACAGCCGATCAGCCACCGCCTCGATCATCTCCAGTCCGGTATTCGTGCCCAGATCGTGCTCAAGATCTTCGGCCAGGACATCGAGATGTTGCGGCGGCTGTCCGAAACGGTGCGCCAGCGTCTATCGACGATCCCGGGTCTGGTCGATCTCCAGGTCGAGAAGCAGGTGCTGATTCCGCAAGTGCGGGTTCAAATCGACCATGCTCGCGCCGCGCTTCACGGCCTGACGCCGGCTGCGGTCACCCAGGCACTCGACGCGCTGTCCAATGGCCGGAAGGTCTCCCAGATCGTCGACGGCAATCGCCGTTTCGACGTCGTGATGCGCCTGTCGGAGCAAGACCGTTCGACGACGGGACTGCACAATTTGCTCATCCCGACCGGCTCGGAGTTCGTCCCGCTGAGCGCTTTGGCCGACATCGTCGAGACAGACGGGCCGAACCAGATTCAGCGGGAGGGGACCCAGCGCAGGATCGTCGTGTACGGCAACGGGGACGGACGCCGCGACATCGCCGATATCGCGGCCGACATTCAGAGGTCGGTTCGCGAGCTCGATTTCCCGCAAGGCTACACGACCAGCCTCGAAGGCGCGTTCCAGGCCCAGCAGGAGGCGATCTGGCGCATCGGCATTCTGTCGCTGGCCTCGATGGCGATGATCTTCGTGGTCCTCTACAGCCGCTACCGGTCGATCGCACTGGCGCTGATCATCATGGGAGGTATTCCGCTCGCCCTGATCGGCAGCGTCGCCGCGCTGAAGATCTCCGGGCAGCCCTTGTCGGTGGCATCGATGATCGGCTTCATCACGCTGGCCGGCATCTCGGCGCGCAACGGGATCTTGAAGATCTCGCACTACATCAATCTCGCCATCCACGAAGGCGAGCGTTTCGGGGCCGGGCTGGTCATTCGCGGCAGCATGGAGCGCCTCAGTCCGGTGCTGATGACGGCGCTTTGCGCAGGATTAGCGCTCACGCCGCTCTTGATCGGCGCGGACGAGCCGGGCCGGGAAATCCTGCACCCGGTGGCCGTGACGATCTTCGGCGGCCTGCTCAGCGCCACGGTGCTCGACACAATCGTGACCCCGATTCTGTTTCTGATGTTCGGCCAGCAGCCGCTGCAGCGGCTGGTGGCCGGACACGCCGCAACGTTCACCCCCGCGGAAGCCTATTGATGCGCGCGGACAACCACCGAGGAGCCTGCAATGAGAACTTATATCGGCCTCGCCGTGACGGCTGTGATGATCGCGACGCTGGATGTTGCCGCGGCGCAGACGAAGGGCAGCAACGGCGGTCCCGTCGTCAAGTCGCAGGGGCATCCGATCGAATTCGTCAGCAAGGGGACCGACATCGTCTTTTACGTTGGCGACGACGATGGATCGCCGCTGTCGACGAAGGATATGCGGGGACGCGCAACGGTTCAGGATGGCGGCAAGACGGTCACCGTTCCGCTTGCGCCGGCCAATCCCAACATGATGACGGGAAAGCTGCAGGCCGAGCTGTCGCCAAAGGCGATCGTGGTCTTCTCCGGTAGCTTGCACGGTCATTCGTTGACCGCGAGATACGCTGCGCAATGATTGGGGCGTGAAAGACCGCGTTTGCGCCCGCAACGCGGCGGAGCTCGCGACCTACATCGCCGAGAAAGGCAAGCCGCTGCTGACGCTCAAGGTGAAGCGTGGGAGTTGAGAACGCGTAGGCAAAACTCGACAGCGCTTGGAAGAGCGAAGCGCCACCCCTCGGCAGGTTTGCACATCGGCGATTTCACCGCGACAAAGCGCCCGTGATAAATAGTGGATCAATCAATACAATCTGAGCATCAATCGGGATGGCATGAGCACGTAAAATAGGCCCTCAGAAAAATGTCGCAACGGAGGATCGACAATGGGCAATGCTACTTTTTTATCGAAGATTCGATTTGGTGCAGCTGGCATCCTGCTTCTTGCCGCAACCTCGATGGCATACGCGGCCTGGCCGGAAAGGAATATCACCTTCATCGTCCCATTCCCGGCGGGAGGCTCGTCCGACATGGTCGCGCGAGCAATCGGACAGAAGGTCTCCGATACGTTGGGGCAGCCGGTGGTCGTCGAAAACCGGTCCGGCGCAACGGGCGCTCTTGGAGCAACGGCGGTTGCCCGGGCGCCAGCGGACGGATACACCATTCTCGTCGGCTCGATCGGTGTCTATGCGACGAATCCATTTCTTCAGCCTAATCTGAAGTATGATCCTCTGAAGGACTTCGACCTTTTGACGGTCGCTGTGCGCGCACCGAACGTCCTGGTCGCCAACTTGAACTTTCCGGCAAACACCGTCGCCGAGTTGGTGGAGCAACTGAAGAAGGCCCCCGGCAAGATCACTTTTGCAAGCTCGGGTGCGGGTTCGTCCGATCATCTCACGGCGGCGCTGTTCTGGCAGCGCACTGGGACGACCGGTCTCCATGTGCCGTATCGCGGCGGGGCGCCCGCTGTGAGTGATCTCCTCGCGGGGCATGTCAACGTATCGTTTCAAAACATCAACGCCGTCATCGGGCAAATTCAATCCAAGCAGCTCAAGGTTCTCGCCATCACCGGTGATGCCAGATCCCGTCTTTTGCCCGAAGTGCCCACCTTGAAGGAACTTGGGATCGATGGTGTCGACGTCTTTTCGTGGCAGGCGGTGGCTGCTCCGAAGGGGCTTCCTGCCGATGTGAAAGCAAAATTGCATGGCGAGATCGTCGCGGCGCTGAAGGCACCGGACGTACGCAAACGAATGGAGGATATCGGCCTCGAAATCGTGGCTAACACCCCGGAGCAATTCCAGGAGTTTCTGGTCTCTGAGTTGGCCCGCTGGAAGCGGGTCATTGAGACCGGCAATATCACCGTGGAATAGGTTGCCTTGGGCGTGCTCGAGCCTCTCGCGGGAGGGACAAGAGCATGATCCGGAAAAGTGCGTAGCGGTTTTCCGAAAAGATCATGCTCAAACAATAAGCTAGAGCGCGATGACGATTCATCCTCATCGCATCGCGCTCTAGGGTCGATGGCAACCCTCGCGACGATGCCACAATACCCCTGTTTTGCCCGACGGATCAGAAATTTTTCGTAAAATCCGCAAGTCCTTGATTTTACAGCAGCGCGCTACTGTGCATGGGGTTGTTTTTCGAGTCTTGTTTTGACCGGCTGATTACGGCCGGTCCGGCAGCAGTTCGCCGAGCGAGCGGATGATGCGGTCGGGCCTGACCGTCGAGCCCTCGGGCAGGCCCTCGCCATGCACGTCCATCCAGATCGCATAGATGCCGAGGCGCTGCGGCGTCACCACTTCCCATTCCAGATTGTCGCCGATCATCCAGGTGTCCTCAGCGGTGACGCCGAGCGCCTGCATCGCGTGCAGATAGGCGCGCTCCTCGGGCTTGCCGAAGCCGTGCTCGCCCTCGATCTGGATGTGGTCGAAGCGGTGCGCCAGCTCGAAGCGTTCGACCTTGGCGCGCTGCATGTCGGCGGCGCCGTTGGTGACCAGCGCGAGCTTGATGCCGAGCGCCTTGAACTGGTCGATCGCTTCGTGCGCGCCGGGAAAGACGAACATCTCCTCCTCGCGATAGGCGGTGAAGCGGTCGGCGAGGCGAATGGCGAGGTCATCGGGCAGGGCGCGGTGGCCTGCGGCCGCGAGCGCGGCGAAGCCGCCCTTCACGGTCAGGTGCCGCGCCTCGGCGAGCTTCATCCGCCACGCCGGTTCGGCATTGGCCCAGAAGTTTCGCGCGAAGGCCAGCACTGCGGTCGCGACCATCGGCGGTGGCAGCGGGGCGAGCTCCTCGGCGAATTCGGCCGTGATCGTGTTCCAGGCGATCTCGGGCCGGCCATAGGCCGACAGGATGGTGTCGTCCATGTCGATCAGCATGGCGCGGGGCAGCGGCGGCAGCACGGCGTTCATGGCCACTTCACCTCCGGCGGCAGCGACGACAGGATGGAGTCCACGTTGCCGCCCGTCTTCAGCCCGAAGATGGTGCCGCGGTCGTAGAGCAGGTTGAACTCGACGTAGCGGCCGCGGCGGATCAATTGCTCCTCGCGGTCAGCAGGCGTCCAGGCGCTCGCGAAGTTGCGCCGCACGATCTCGGGATAGATCTTCAGGAAGGCGCGGCCAACGTCCTGGGTGAAGGCGAGGTCGGCGTCCCAGTCGCCGCTGTCGTGCCAGTCGTAGAAGATGCCGCCGATGCCGCGCGCCTCTTTCCGGTGCGGCAAGTAGAAATACTCGTCGCACCATTTCTTGTACTTGTCGTAGTCGGCAACACCGCTCGGCTGCACGCAGGCCTGTTTCATCGCGGCATGGAAGGCGATGCTGTCGGGATCGTCCTGCGTCCGCCTTCGCTCCAGCACCGGCGTCAGGTCGGCGCCGCCGCCGAACCAGGCCTTCGTGGTGACGACGAAGCGCGTGTTCATGTGCACGGCGGGGACGTTCGGATTGCGCATATGCGCGATCAGCGAGATGCCGGAGGCCCAGAATTTTGGATCCTCCGCCGCGCCGGGGATCTGGGCCCGGAATTCGGGTGCGAACTCGCCGTGCACCGTCGAACAGTGCACGCCGACCTTCTCGAACAGCCGGCCATGCATCATCGACATCACGCCGCCGCCGCCGGCCGCGCCGGAATGGTCGGTGCGCTGCCAAAGCGTGCGCTTGAAGCGGCCGACCTCGCCCGGATAGAGGCTTTGCGGCGCGTCGTCCTCGAGCCGCTCGAAGCTCGCGCAGATGTCGTCGCGCAAGCGCTCGAACCAGGCGCGGGCGCGGGCCTTGCGGTGTTCGATCGTCGTGACGTCCATCTGCATTCGCGGGTCGCGTCCTATCTGATGCCGAGCGATTTGTGGGTCTGCACGCTGAGCCGCCATTGCGGATGGTGCAGGCAATAATCGATCGCGCGCGCGGTGTTCTCGATGATTTCAGGCCCGTCCATCGGCTGCAGCGAGAAGCGCTCGAAGGCGAGATCCTCAAATGCTTCGGGCATCGCCAAGGCCTGGGGATAGACCAGCTTCAGCTCGTGGCCCTGGCGCAGGACCAGCTCGCTGCCGCCCTTGGGGCTGACGCAGATCCAGTCGAGCCCATCAGGAGCTGCGATCGTGCCGTTGGTCTCGACGCCGATCTCGAAGCCTCTTTCGTGCAGCGCCTCGATCAGCGCGGCGTCGACCTGGAGCAGCGGCTCCCCGCCGGTCAGCACGACGTAGCGGTTGGCGGCAGCCGCCGTCCATTGCGCGGCGATGGTATCGGCGAGTTCCGCAGCCGAGCCATAGCGCCCGCCGAGCGTGCCGTCGGTGCCGACGAAATCCGTGTCGCAGAACTTGCAGGTCGCATCCGCGCGGTCGGCCTGCCGCCCGCTCCAGAGGTTGCAGCCGGCAAAGCGGCAGAACACCGACGCGCGCCCGGCATGGGCGCCTTCGCCTTGCAGGGTCAGGAAGATCTCCTTGACCGCGTAACTCAAGCCTCTCTCCTCAACCTGTCAAACCTTGCGGGTTCCGGGTCTGCCGCAGCGCCTCGCCGGCGGCCATGGCTACGCTCATGGCCACATTGAGCGACCGCAGCCCCGCCTTGATCGGGATCACCAGCCGCGCATCGGCCGCCTCGACCACTGCATCGGTGACGCCGGCGCTCTCGCGCCCGAATAGCAGGATGTCCGAGCTCTGGTAATGAAAATCGAGGTAGTCGGTGGCGGCCTTGGTGGTGAACAGCAGCAGCCGGTGGCCCTGGCCTGCACGCCAGTCCTCGAATGTCGCCCAGGAGACGTGGCGGGCCAGCCTGACATGGTCGAGGTAGTCCATTCCCGCCCGGCGGAACAGGCGGTCCGAGATGGGGAAGCCCGCCGGTTCGATGATATGGGCATCGAGCCCCAGGCAGGCGCAGAGGCGAAGAATCGTGCCGGTGTTCTGGGGGATGTCGGGCTGGAAAAGTGCGATCTGCATGGGCGGCGGCGAGTTGGCTTGCGGGCGCAAAATGTCTCAATAAAACATCGCCCGCCCGGGAATTCGTGCATTGCACGCTCTCACGCCGTTAGCGGGCTTGCGCTCGCCCGGCAAGGGTGCCAATAGAACGATTCTGGACTGCTGTTTCACCCGTTTAGAGGTGAACAAGCCAAGTTCTGCCGCCGCGGGGGGCCGCGGGTGCCGGCAGCCTTTCCGGGGACCTCTTGGGCGCCCCTCGGAGCGGTTCCACCGGTAGCGCAAGAAGAAAGGGTTGGAATCGTGACGACAGCGTCTTCGGCGGACCATCCGACACGCCGTGATTTCTTATTCGTTGCAACAGGGGCATTTGCAGCAGTAGGGGGCGCGGCTGCGCTCTGGCCCTTCATCTCCCAAATGAATCCGGATGCCTCGACCATCGCCGCCGGTGCGCCGATCGAGGTCGATCTCAGCCCGATCGCGGAAGGCCAGGACATCAAGGTGTTCTGGCGCGGCAAGCCGATCTACATCAGTCACCGCACCAAGAAGCAGATCGACGAGGCGCGCTCCGTCAACGTGGCGAGCCTGCCGGATCCGCAGACCGACGAGGCCCGGGTCAAGTCGGGCCACGAGCAGTGGCTGGTCGTGATCGGCATCTGCACCCATCTCGGCTGTATCCCGATCGCTCATGAAGGCAGCTACGACGGGTTCTTCTGCCCCTGCCATGGTTCGGTCTACGATACGTCCGGCCGCATCCGCCAGGGCCCAGCGCCCACGAACCTGGCCGTGCCGCCGTACCAGTTCGTTTCCGACACCAAAATCCAGATCGGCTGAGCTTCGGACTCAAGTCCGAAGCTTCGCGCCGTCTCGTCGTACTATTTCCTCAGGATCGCATCATGAGCGGACCATCCGACTACCAGCCGAGCAATCCGGCCCTGCAATGGATCGAGCGGCGCCTGCCGATTTTTGGTCTCATCCATTCCTCCTTCGTCGCCTATCCCACCCCGCGCAACCTGAACTATTGGTGGACCTTCGGCGCCATTCTTTCCTTCATGCTCGGAATGCAGATCCTGACCGGCGTGATCCTGGCGATGCACTACACGCCGAACGCCGATCTCGCCTTCAAGTCGGTCGAGCTGATCGTCCGTGACGTGAACTACGGCTGGCTGCTGCGCAACATGCACGCGGTCGGCGCCTCGATGTTCTTCGTCGCCGTCTACGTCCACATGTTCCGCGGTCTGTACTACGGGTCGTACAAGGAGCCACGTGAGGTGCTGTGGATCCTCGGCGTCATCATCTACCTCCTGATGATGGCGACCGGCTTCATGGGCTACGTGCTGCCCTGGGGCCAGATGAGCTTCTGGGGCGCCACCGTCATCACCAATTTGTTCTCGGCCGTTCCCTATGTCGGCGAGAGCATCGTGACGCTGCTCTGGGGCGGCTATGCGGTCGGCAACCCGACGCTGAACCGCTTCTTCTCGCTGCACTATCTCTTGCCGTTCGTGATCGCAGGCGTCGTCGTGCTCCACGTCTGGGCGCTGCACGTCGCTGGCCAGAACAACCCTGATGGCGTCGAGCCGAAGACGGAAAAGGACACGGTGCCGTTCACGCCGCATGCGACCATCAAGGACATGTTCGGCGTCGCCTGCTTCCTGCTGCTGTACGCTTGGTTCATCTTCTACATGCCGAACTATCTCGGCGACGCCGACAACTACATTCCCGCGAACCCGGGCGTGACGCCGCCGCACATCGTGCCGGAATGGTATTACCTGCCGTTCTACGCGATCCTGCGCTCGATTCCCGACAAGCTCGCGGGCGTCATCGCGATGTTCGGGGCGATCATCATCCTGTGCTTCCTGCCCTGGCTCGACACCGCCAAGACCAGGTCCTCGAAGTACCGACCGCTCGCCAAGCAGTTCTTCTGGATCTTCGTCGCGGTCTGCATCCTGCTCGGCTATCTCGGCGCACAGCCGCCGGAAGGCATCTACGTCATCGCCGGCCGTATCCTGACGTTCTGCTATTTCGCCTACTTCCTGATCGTGCTGCCGCTGCTCGCGCGCATCGAGAAGCCGCGGCCGGTGCCGAACTCGATCTCGGATGCCGTGCTGGCCAAGACCGGCAGCCGGTCGACGCCGATGGTCTCGACCGCGATCGTGCTGGCGCTCGCCGGCTCGCTGTTCGCGGGCTCGATCGACAGCGCGAAAGCAGCCGAAGGCAGCGATAAGCCGCCAGGCAACACATGGTCGTTCTCGGGCCCTTTCGGTAAGTTCGATCGCGGCGCGCTGCAGCGCGGCCTCAAGGTCTACAAGGAGGTCTGCGCCAGTTGCCACGGCCTGTCCTTCGTCGCCTTCCGTAACCTCGCCGAGCCCGGCGGGCCCGGCTATTCGGTGGCGCAAGCCGCGGCGTTTGCATCCGAGTACAAGGTCAAGGACGGCCCGAACGATGCGGGGGATATGTTCGAGCGTCCGGGCCGGCCGGCGGACTATTTCCCGTCGCCGTTCGCGAACGAGCAGGCCGCGCGTGCCGCGAACGGCGGTGCGGCGCCGCCGGACCTGTCCCTGATCACCAAGGCGCGCTCCTACAAGCGCGGCTTCCCCTGGTTCATCTTCGACGTCTTCACCCAGTACCAGGAGCAGGGGCCTGACTACGTCGCCGCATTGCTCCAAGGCTATGAGGACAAGGTGCCGGAGGGCGTCACCCTCCCGGAGGGCTCGTACTACAACAAGTACTTCCCGGGCCACGCCATCAAGATGCCGAAGCCGATCAGCGACGGCCAGGTGACCTATGACGACGGCTCGCCGACTACCGTCGCGCAGTACTCCAAGGACGTCACCACCTTCCTGATGTGGACCGCCGAGCCGCACATGGAAGCGCGCAAGCGCCTCGGCTTCCAGGTCTTCGTGTTCCTGATCGTCTTCGCGGGCCTGATGTACTTCACCAAGAAGAAGGTCTGGGCCGACTCGCACTGAGCGGCGAAAGACGAGAATGCAAAAGCCCCCGTACGGGGGCTTTTTTGTTGGTCCCGTGTCCCGGACGCGCGAAGCGCGCGAGCCGGGACACTGGATGCGTGGGGCTGGGCCCCGGATCAGCAATGCATCGCCGCAAACGATTTGCGCATCGCCAGGGGCGCGCTGCATTTCATCCGGGCACGAGAGTGTGTTGCTCGGCACGATTGCCTATCGCCCTCCCACCCGCCAAAATACCGCCAACCGATCCCCCAGAAACTCACCGGAGGACACCATGGGAACCAGCATCACCTTCAAGCGCCCGGACGGTAAGGACGCCTCGGGCTATCTCGCCAATGCCGGGCGCGGCAATGCGCCGGGCGTCGTCGTGATCCAGGAATGGTGGGGCCTGTCCGATCAGATCAAGGGCCTGTGCGACCGCTTCGCGCTGGCCGGCTTCGACGCGCTGGCGCCCGATCTCTACAAGGGCAAGGTGGTGCCGTATCACGACACGGACAGCGCCAACAAGGAGATGAACTCGCTCGACTTCATGGACGCCACCACGCAGACCGTGCGCGGCGCCACGCAATATCTGTCGCGCAACGGTGCCAAGGTCGGGCTAACCGGCTTCTGCCTCGGCGGCGCCGTGACCATCATCGGCGCGACCAAGATCCCGGAGCTCGCGGCGGGCGTCGTGTTCTACGGCATCCCGCCCGAGCAGGCGGCCAAGCCCGCCGACGTCAAGATCCCGCTCCAGGCCCATTTCGCCAACAAGGACGATTGGTGCACACCAGAGCTGGTGGGCGGCTTCGAGAAGGCCATGAAGGCCGCCGGCAAGTCGCTGGAGCTGTTCCGCTATGACGCCGAGCACGCCTTCGTCAACGAGCAGCGCCAGGCCGTGCACGACCGCGAAGCCGCCGAGCTCGCCTGGGGCCGAGCGACGGAGTTTTTCAGGAAGCATCTGGGGTAGGAGCGTGAAGGACAAATCTGAAGCCGATGCGCAGTCGAAGCGTGAGGCCTTCAAGGTCCCGGAGGACCATCGCGCTGCCGTTCTTGAGGGGCTCCGCGAGGCCGATCGAGCCGAGTACGCGACCGATGCAGACATGGCCGCGCTTTGGAAGCGGTGCGGCCTCTAGTCCGTAGCCCGGATGGAGCGAAGCGGAATCCGGGGACTTTCCGATTGTGGACGAACCCCGGATTGCGCTGCGCTCCATCCGGGCTACCGCCTTGCCGCACCCTTGACGGCGCCCCCGCGCCATGGTGATTATCCGCCCATGAGCACCGCCGTCCGCCCAGCCCGTCTTTGGTGGCGCACCTCCTAAAGAGGTGACCGGTGCGATTTCATTTCTCAAAATCGTCTGAGGTCGCCACGCAGTGCGGCGGCCTGATCGTTTGTCCTGTGTGGCGTTTCCTCGACAAGTTTCGTAAGAGGACGACATGAACAGGACAGTCTTTGCCCTCCCGGCTCGAAGCGACTACGTGACCCGCGCGGGTCTTGCGATCACGCGCGTGGCCGAGCAGTTCACCGGCGGCGCCAACCGGCTCGACGACCTGATCAACCTGCTCGACCGCCGCCGCGGCGTGGTGCTGTCCTCGGGCACGACCGTGCCCGGCCGCTACGAGAGCTTCGATCTCGGCTTCTCCGACCCGCCGCTCAAGCTCGAGACAGTTGGCGTCAATTTCAAGCTGGAAGCGCTGAACGCGCGCGGAGAGGTGCTGATCGCCTTCCTCGGCGATGTCCTGCGCGAACCCTGTGTCATCATCTCCGAGAGAACGGCGAGCCGCCTTGCCGGCCACATCATCCGCGGTGATGCGCCGGTCGAGGAGGACCAGCGCACGCGGCGTGCCAGCGTGATGTCGCTGGTGCGCGATCTCGTCGCTGCCTTCTCCGCCAGTGACGACGGCCTGCTCGGCCTGTTCGGCGCTTTCGCCTACGACCTCGTGTTCCAGATCGAGGACCTCGTGCAGAAGCGCCCGCGCGAGGCCGACCAGCGCGATATCGTGCTCTATATTCCCGATCGCCTGCTCGCCTACGACCGTGCCACCGGCCGCGGCGTGGTGCTCTCTTACGATTTCGCCTGGAAGGGCAAGTCGACCGAAGGCCTGCCGCGCGAGACCGCCGACAGCCCCTATCTGAAGACGCCGCGCCAGGGCTTTGCCGATCACGCGCCGGGCGAATATCAGGCCACGGTCGAGACAGCGCGCGCCGCCTTTGCCCGTGGCGATCTGTTCGAGGCCGTGCCGGGCCAGCTGTTCGCCGAGCCCTGCGACCGCTCGCCGGCCGAAGTGTTCCAGCGCCTCTGCGTCATCAACCCGTCGCCCTATGGTGCGCTGATGAATCTCGGCGAGGGCGAGTTTCTCGTCTCGGCTTCGCCCGAAATGTTCGTGCGCTCGGACGGCCGCCGCGTCGAGACCTGCCCGATCTCGGGCACGATCGCGCGCGGCCTTGATGCGATCGGCGATGCCGAGCAGATCCGCCAGCTGCTGAACTCGGAGAAGGACGAGTTCGAGCTCAACATGTGCACCGACGTCGACCGCAACGACAAGGCGCGCGTCTGCGTACCCGGCACCATCAAGGTCCTGGCGCGCCGCCAGATCGAGACTTACTCAAAGCTGTTCCACACCGTTGACCACGTCGAGGGCATGTTGCGCCCCGGCTTCGATGCGCTCGATGCCTTCCTCACCCACGCCTGGGCTGTCACCGTCACCGGCGCGCCAAAGCTGTGGGCGATGCAGTTCGTCGAGGACCACGAGCGCTCGCCGCGGCGCTGGTATGCCGGCGCGATCGGCGCGGTGAATTTCGACGGCAGCATTAACACCGGCCTCACCATCCGCACCATCCGCATGAAGGATGGCCTCGCCGAAGTGCGCGTCGGCGCCACCTGCCTGTTCGATTCAGACCCCGCCGCAGAAGACCGCGAGTGCCAGGTCAAGGCGGCCGCGCTGTTCCAGGCGCTGCGCGGCGATCCGCCGAAGCCGCTCTCGACCTTTGCGCCTGATGCCACCGGCTCGGGCAAGCAGGTGCTGCTGATCGACCATGACGACAGCTTCGTGCACATGCTCGCCGATTATTTCCGCCAAGTCGGCGCCAGCGTCACCGTGGTCCGTTATGTGCATGCGCTCGACATGCTCAAGCAGAAGAGGTGGGACTTGCTGGTGCTGTCGCCCGGCCCCGGGCGCCCTGAGGATTTCGGGATCAAGGCGACGATCGATGCGGCGCTGGAGAAGAAGCTGCCGATGTTCGGCGTCTGCCTCGGCGTGCAGGCGATCGGCGAATATTTCGGCGGCGAGCTCGGCCAGCTCACCCATCCCGCCCACGGCCGGCCCTCGCGGGTGCAGGTGCGCGGCGGACGGCTGATGCGCAATTTGCCGAACGAGATCGTCATCGGCCGCTATCACTCGCTCTATGTCGAGCGCGACAGCATGCCGGAGGTGCTCAGCGTCACCGCCAGCACCGAGGACGGCGTCGCCATGGCGCTGGAGCACAAGACCCTGCCGGTCGCCGGCGTGCAATTCCATCCGGAATCGCTGATGTCGCTCGGCGGCGAGGTGGGGCTACGTATTGTCGAAAACGCGTTCCGGCTGGATGCGCCCGTCAATTGAGAGGCACGAATGACTTTTGACCACGACATCAAGGCCAGCGTCCGCACCATCCCGGATTATCCCAAGCCCGGGATCATGTTCCGCGACATCACCACCCTGCTCGCGGATGCGCGCGCGTTCCGCCGAGCCGTGGACGAGCTCGTCAACCCCTGGGCCGGCAACAAGATCGACAAGGTCGCCGGCATGGAGGCGCGCGGCTTCATCATCGGCGGCGCGGTGGCGCATCAGCTCTCGGCGGGCTTCGTGCCGATCCGCAAGAAGGGCAAGCTGCCGCATACCACGGTGCGCATCGCCTATTCGCTCGAATACGGCATCGACGAGATGGAGATGCATGTCGACGCGGTCGCACCCGGCGAGCGCGTGATCCTGGTCGACGATCTCATCGCCACCGGCGGCACCGCGGAAGGCGCGGTCAAGCTGCTGCGCCAGATCGGCGCCAACGTGGTTGCCGCCTGCTTCATCGTCGACCTGCCCGAGCTCGGCGGCGCCGCCAAGCTGCGCGCCATGGACGTGCCCGTGCGCACGCTGATGTCGTTCGAGGGGCACTGAGCGTCAACGAGGCAGAACAAGCTTCGGGGGCGGTGTGTGGGCCAAGGACGCGGTTCACCTCTCCCCGCTGGGGAGAGGTGAACATCGGGCTTCCCGATCGAATGCTTCACGACCGCTGCAATATCAGGCTGAGCTCGAGCTCCCGGAAGGCGATGTAGTTGCGCCGGGTCCATTGGTGCAGCTCGGTCGAAGAGTCCTTCTCCTGGCGCAGATAGCCCGTGAAGGAGAAATTCAGCCGGTCGATATAAGTCTTGAGGAAACCGGGCAGCGCGGGAAGGCGGAACAGCCGGCCGCCTCCCATTGCCGGCGGCAGCTCGCCGCGGACGACATATTCGTTGTCCACCGTGACCAGGTTCATCCGCGGGATCCGCCCACGGAGCATCTCGTGGGCGCGGGCCGAGACGCGGTCGGTGTCGGCGACGAACAGGATCATCGGCGCAACGTGGCGCCGCGCCGCCTCCTTCAGCAGGCCGATCTCGTCGGTCATCTTGAAGAACTCGTCGAAGGCGTGGAAGCCGAGGTCGATCACCTTGGCAAGTCCGTCATCGACGATGACGCGGTCCATCAGCTGCATCTTGCCGAAGGTGTCGATCACGTCGGCGGTCTCGGTCACCTTCGGCAGGTAATCGAGCAGCGACGGCTCCTTCAGGTTGACGTCGAAGGCCGCGACGTTGCCGTTCTTGAGCAGCAGGAATTCGCTCAAAAGCCGCGCCAGCAAGGTCTTGCCGACCTGCGGGCGGGGCGAGCAGATGATGTAGACGGGTGTCGCGGGCATCGCCAGCTATATCAGGCCAACTCACCGCCCAATCCAGCCGTATCAGCCCGGCTTGCGCAACTATTTTTCGCTGTTGCGGGTGGCGGATTTCGAGCCGACGATGTCGGTCAGGCGGATGCGGTCGTATTCGCTCCAGACATTGGCCAGCCAGTGCCGGACATAACCGCGCAGCACGAAGGAATAGTTCGCGGCCTCGTCGCTGATGCCCTTGTTGGCCACGAATTTCAGGAACGGGACGGAGGAGACCTCGACCTGCTCATAGGCCATTTCGTTGAGCTTGGGGATGGTCAGCTCGGTCGCGTCCTTGATGCGGTGGAAGTAGGAATTGTAGGTCGCCTGGTCCCACTGGAAGAACTGGGTGTCGTTGATGAAGTTCTTCACCAGGAAATATTTCGCGCCCCCCATGAAGCCTGCGGTCTCCGCGATCTCCTCCAGCGAGGCGATCGAGGGTCCGAGGATGTGGAACACGGCGAAGGTGATCTGGCCGGCCTTGGCGGCGTCGAGGAAGCCGATGTCGCGCAGCGAGGCCAGCGCCGGCGAAAGCAGGCCGGCGCGGACGTCGATCACGGTGACCGAAGGGCTGACAGCGTTGAGCGTGTCGAAGATCTTCATCTGATCGGCCGTCGTCGTCATGTCGACGATCTCGGTGATGTCGGGGTGGAAGCGCTTCAGGGTTCCGCGCGGCGACTCCGTGTCGAACGCCCGCGTCGGCACGTTGTTGGCCGAGAAATAATCGAGCAGGGTGCGCGATACCGTGGTCTTGCCGACCCCGCCCTTGTCCGCGCCCACCACAACCACTGCCGGCTTTGCCATTGCTGTCCCCTAACGCGCGCCCCCGATCGCGAGGTCGCAATCGGCCGGGCCCCAAATCGATGTCCCGAAAGACGTCCCGAGTCTGCTGTTGGGCGCGAACATGGCAGAAACAAGGGAGAATTCAATTCCTCGCGCTCCACTTACGGCAATTCCCGAGGATTTTCCCGATTGCCGGGAAACCCGGCGCATGAAGCGGCAAATCACGCCGTCAGTGACGGCCCCACGGTCCCATCGGATTGGCTGCCGGGGCTCCAGAGGGACTGGGCGCGGGAACGGGCGGCGGGCTGGCGAGACCGGCCGCATCGCTCCACGGCCCCTGCGAGAGCGGCGGCGGCCCGTCCTGCGCCTCGGCATGTTCGGTCTCGAGTTGTTCCGTCTCTTCGGCGGGGTCCGGCAGCGGTCCCGGATCGCGCCCGCCGGCGAACTTGACCAGCGCGTCGACCCGGGACTGCACGGAAGGGTGGGTCGCGAACAGGTCGGCAAAGCCCTCGCGCGGATTGTCGACGCAGAGCTCCATCACCGCCGAGGTCGCGCCCGGCAGCTCGCCGCGGCCCTCGATCTTGCGCAGCGCCGAGATCATCGCGTCGGGGTCTTTCGTCAGCTCGACCGAACCGGCATCGGCGAGATATTCGCGCGACCGCGACAGCGCGAGCTTGACCACCTGCGACAGCAGCCAGGCCAGCACGATCAGCACGATGGCGATGATGATGACGATGATCGCGCCGCCCCCGGAGCTCTTGCTGTCGCTCGAGGACGACCGCGACGACGAGGAGGAGCCCGAGGACGAGGAGCCGCCCGAGCTCCAGTTCAGATTCGTGAACAGGCGGAAGAACAATTCGCCGAAGAAGCCGACCACGCCGGCGATGATGACGGCGACCACCATGAGTTGCACATCGCCGTTCTTGATGTGGGTCAGCTCGTGGCCGAGCACCGCCTCGATCTCCTTGTCGTTGAGCGCATCGAGGAGACCCGTGGTGACCGTGATGGAATATTGCCGCGGATTGAGGCCGGTCGCGAACGCGTTTAGCGCCGGGCTCTCCATGATCTTCAGCTTCGGCATGGTGAGGCCGCGCGAGATGCAGAGGTTCTCGAGCAGATTGTAGAGCCGCGGCTGTTCCTGCCGGGTGACGCTGTGGCCGCCGGTCACGGCATCGATCATCGACTGGTGAAAGAAATAGGCGATCACGATCCAGACCGCCGCCACGACCGTTGCAATCGGCGCGGCCTTGAGCAGGTCCGAGAAGGCGTGTCTCAGATAGTACGCGGCGGTCTCACTGTCGTCGATGAACACCTCGGCCACCAGCGCGCCGGCATAGACCAGCACATAGACCAGCGCGAACAGGCCGGCGAGCAGCAGCATCGAACGAAGCTTGTTCGAGGCGATGTGCGTGTAGAGACCATACGCGGCCATGACGCGATGCCCTGCCGGCCTATCGGCTCAAATCAGAACTTCACCTGCGGCACGGTCTCGACCTCGGTGCGGCTGGCGCCGAGATCGAAGAAGTCCTTTTTGGTGAAGCCGAACATGCCCGCGAACAAGGCGGCGGGCAGCTGCTGGATGCCGGTATTGTATTCCTGCACCGCGTTGTTGAAGAAGCGGCGGCTCGCCGCGATCTTGTTTTCGAGGTCGGAGAGCTCGGACGCGAGCTGCTGGAAATTGGCGTTGGCCTTGAGGTCGGGATAGGCCTCCGACAGCGCGATCAGCCGGCCGAGCGCGCCGGAGAGCTGGTTCTCGGCCGCGGACACCTGCGCCGGGCCCTGTGCCGACATCGCCGAATTGCGCGCCTTGATGACGTCGTCGAGCGTGCCGCGCTCGTGCGAGGCGTAGCCCTTCACCGTCTCGACCAGGTTCGGGATCAGGTCGTGACGCTGCTTGAGCTGCACGTCGATGTCGGCAAAGGCCTGGCCGACACGCTGGCTCAGCGCCACCAGGCGGTTGTAGGCGCTGAAAGCGATCAGCGCGAGGACGACGATGACGCCGAGAACGATCCAGCCGGTCGACATGGAGAACTCCTGAAGAGGGAAGAAGGCGGGCGCTAGGGTAGACGAAATTAACGCAGGATGAGAGCCCGGCGCGGAGGGAAGGTAAGACTTGGTCGGATCAGGAACGGCCCGAGTTCAAGGCAGGCACGGCCAGCGAAATTAACTTTCGGACATGACGGCATCGCCCCAGCGCCAGCGCCGGGCCTCGGCATAGGCCGCCTTGTCCCGCCGCGGGACTTTTGCCGGCGCAACCCCAGCCTCCGTGCAAAGCTTGGCCGCGATCTCGGCCTTGCCGACGTCCGGCGGTGCCAGCACGCGCGCGGCGCGGCTCGCGGGCGGGGTGCGGGTCAGGGCGACGTAGATGAAGCGCTCGTCCTCGAACGGCACCTCGGCGCCCTTGATCTGCCGGTGCGCCTGCGACCGGGGCAGGCGCTGGCTGAAATGGCACCAGTCGGGCGCGATGAGCGGGCACGGCCTTTCGTGCGGGCAGGGCGCGGTGACGAAAGCGCCAGCTGCGATCAGCTGCTGGCGCAGGGCGAGGATGCGGGCATAGCCGGCGGGCGTGCCGGGCTCGATCACCACCAGCGCGTGGCGCGCCCTGGCCCACATCGCCTCGGTCAGCTTGCGCTGATCGGCCTCGCTGAGCTCGCCGATGATGTAGCTGGCGATGACGAAATCGGCCTGTGAGACCTCGGCGAGGTTGCCGCCGGCATCGCCGGGCAGATAACGGCACTCCGCCAATCGCGAGCTGCCGTGTGCCAGTTCGAGCGCGAGCCGGCTCAGCGTGACGTTGGCATCGAGCAGGGTAAAATCCTGTAGCGACGGAAAGGCTTCCGCGGCGGCCCAGCTGGCGGTGCCCGGACCGGCGCCGACGTCGAGCAATGTTTCGGGGGCGAGATCAGGCGCGATCTCGGTGAGCGCATTGAGGCTGGCCGCCACCGCCGCGTAGGTCGCGGGCATGCGCGCCAGCGCATAAGCGAGCGCATCTGCGTCCGACTTGATCGTGCCGGAGGTGCCGCCGGCGCGATACGTAGTCGAGATCCTCTGAGAGCGCCGGGCCGCGTCGCTGCGAGACAAGCCCTGCAGCTTGCCGTCGAGGGCGGCTTTCAGTTCGGCGGGAAGGGTGGGGGAGATCATCATCCGCAGTCATGCCCCGCGAAGGCGGGGCATCCAGTACTCCGAGACAGTGCCGTTAACCGAGAAGCCGCGGCGTACTGGATCAGTCCGCACCAGTGCGCAATTTGCGCACAAGGCGGATGATGATGCAATGGGTGTGGCGCGATCGAGCTATCACGCCACGTTCTGGTCGAGAATGTCCACGGCCTCGGCGAGGCTCACCGACACCAGCTGCGACACGCCGCGCTCGGCCATGGTGACGCCGAACAGGCGGTTCATCCGCGCCATCGTGATCGGGTTGTGCGTGATGATGATAAAGCGCGTGTCGGTCGAGCCGGTCATCTCGTGGAGGAGGTTGCAGTACCGTTCGACGTTGTGGTCGTCGAGCGGCGCGTCGACTTCGTCCAGCACGCAGATCGGCGAGGGGTTGGTCAGGAACACCGCGAAGATCAGCGCCATCGCGGTCAGCGCCTGCTCGCCGCCTGAGAGCAGCGACAGCGTCTGCGGTTTCTTGCCCGGCGGCTTGGCGATGATTTCGAGGCCGGCTTCCAGGGGGTCGTCGCTCTCGATCAGGTGCAGCGCGGCTTCGCCGCCGCCGAACAGCTCGACGAACAGGCGCTTGAAGTGCTCGTTGACGACGTCGAACGAGGTCAGCAGCCGCTCGCGGGCTTCCTTGTTGAGGCTCTGGATGCCCTGGCGCAGCCGCTTGATGGCCTCGACCAGGTCGTCGCGCTCGGTGACGAGGCCGGTGTGCTGGGTCTCGACCTCGCGCAGCTCTTCCTCGGCGCGCAGATTGACGGCGCCGAGGCGCTCGCGGTCCCGGCGCATCTTCTCGAGGTCCTCCTCGATCTCGTGCAGCGGCGGCAGTTCGGCGCCGGGCTCGAGCTCGGCAAGGCCGGCGACGGCCTGCGGCTCGATCTCGAGCATGTCGCGGATCTCGCGCTCGATGTCCTCGAGCCGGCGGCGGGCGCCTTCCATGCGCTCCTCGGCGCGGGCGGTGGCCTCGCGGGCGCTGGAGAGCGCCTCGAGCGTCAGCTTGGCGACGCGGTCGGTCTCGGCCATTGCGGTTTCCGCGGTGGCAAGTGCGTCGGCGGCCATGCGGCGGTCGTTCTCGGCGTATTCGATCTCGGTGATCAGCGCGCTGCGCTTCTCGGCGAACACGGCCGGGGCGTTTTCGAGCTCGCTGCGCTCGATGGTGAGCTCGGCGATGCGGGCCTGGATGGTGTCGATGTGGGAGGCCGCGCTCTCCTTACGGTTCTGCCACTCGGTGCGCTCGGCGAGGATCGCCTGCACGCGGCGATCGGCGAGCTCGGCTTCGCGTGCCAGCGCCTGCGCCTCGGCGCGGACCTGGGCGGCCATGCGGCGGCGGCCTTCGATGTCGCTGCGGACGGCGGCGAGCTGGGTTTCGGTGTCCTCGCTTGACGGCAGCTCGCCGATGCCGGCCTGGGCGTATTCGTAGGCGGCCTCGGCTTCGGCGCGATCGGCGGCGAGCCGGCTGTGCGCCTCCGACAGCGTCGCCTTGCGCGCGGCATGGCGGCTGATCTCGCGCTCGGCATTGGCGTGGCGCTCGCGCGCGACGTTGAGCTCGCGCTGGGCGGCACGCCAGGCTTCGCGGCTGGCGCCTTCGGTGCTCGCCGCCATCTGCAGCTCGGACTCGGCATTCTCCAGCGCCTGGCGCTTGATCTGCGCGTCGATGCGGGCCTGCTCCAGCTCGTTCTCGATGTCGACGAGGCGGGCACGTTCGGCCAGGCGCCGCGCGGCGCCGGTCGGCGCGTGAGCCGCGGCGACAAAACCGTCCCAGCGCCAGACGTCGCCTTCGGGCGAGACCAGCCGCTGGCCGGTCTTGAGCTGCGAGACCAGCTCGGCGCCGCGCTCGCGCGGGACGACACCGATCTGCGCGAGGCGACGCGCCAGCTCGGCCGGCGCCTGCACATGGTTGGAGAGCGGAACGGCGCCTTCGGGCAGCTCCGGATCGCCCTCGGTGTGTCCGACATTGGTCCAGCGCATCGGCGCCGACGGATCGATCGGCGCATCGAGATCGTCGCCGAGTGCCGCGCCGATCGCCTTTTCAAAGCCCTTGTCGACGGTGATGCCGTCGATGATCGGCGGCCACAAATTCTTGGTCTCGCCGTTGACGATCTTGGAGATCGTGCGCGCCTCGGTCTCGAGCCGCTGCACGCGCTTGTCGGCCTCGACCAGCGGCGAGCGTGAGGATTCCAGCGTCTGGCGTGCCGCGACATGCGCCGCTTCGCTGGCCTGCGCCGCAGCTTCGGAGGCGGCCAGCGTCCCTTCCGCCGTCTCGACCAGCGCGGTCAGCTCGTCGAGATCGCCGAAGCCGCCGGTTGCTTCGGTGAGCTTCTGCTCTTCCGCCGTGACGTTCGCGATCTCCTGATCGAGCCGGGCGAGCTTGTCGCGATGGGTGCGGACGTTGGCCTCGAGCTGGTTGCGCTTGGCGGTGAGGTCGGCGAGCGCGGTGGTGAGCTCGGCGAAGCGCTGCTCGGTTTCGGTCAGCACCGCCTCGGCCTCGGCAACGCGCTCGTCGACGCCGGAGCGCTTCTCGACGCGCGACTTGATCTCTTCCTTCAGCTCGGCATCTTCGGCGTCGAGCCGCTGCAGCGCGACGTCGGCATCCATGGTCTGCTGCTGAGCACGGGAAATGTCGCCCTCGAACTGGGCAAGGCGGCGCTCGAGCTCGGCGACGCGTTCCTTGGCGCGCTCTTCCTCACGGTCGAGCTGCTCGCGGGCATTGGTCAGGCGCTGCAGGCCGGCGGCGGCGCGCGCTTCGGCATCACGCAGCGCCGGCATCTCGGCGGCGCGGATCGCCTGGATGCGGGCGGCTTCGGCCTGGTGCTGGGTGCGCTCGGCCATCTCGCGCACGGCGAGATCGTGGGTCTGGCCGGATTCGTTGACGTCGGCATGGGCACCGACCCAGCGCAGGTGGAACAGCGTGGCTTCGGCCTTGCGGACCTTGGCGGCGACCTCGCGATAGCGCACGGCCTGGCGGGCCTGCTTCTTCAGGCCTTCCATCTGGCCGGAGAGCTGGCCGATCACATCCTCGACGCGGGTGAGATTGGTTTCGGCCGCCTTCAGCCGCAGCTCGGCCTCGTGACGGCGGGCATGCAGGCCGGCAACGCCCGCGGCATCTTCCAGCACGCGGCGGCGCTGCTCGGGCTTGGCCTGGATGATCTCGCCGATCTTGCCCTGGTGGACGAGGGCGGGCGAGCGTGCGCCGGTGGCGGCGTCCGCGAACAGGATCTGCACGTCGCGGGCCCGCACGTCGCGGCCGTTGATGCGGTAGACCGAGCCCGCCTCGCGCTCGATGCGGCGGGAAATTTCCAGGATCTGGCTGTCGTTCATCGCCGCCGGCGCGGTGCGATCGGCATTGTCGATCGTCATCGTCACTTCGGCATGGTTGCGCGCCGGACGGTTGCCGGAGCCGGCGAAGATCACCGCATCCATGTCGGCCGCGCGCAGCGACTTGTAGGAGGTCTCGCCCATCGCCCAGCGCAGCGCCTCGACGAGATTCGACTTGCCGCAGCCGTTGGGGCCGACAACGCCGGTCAGGCCGGGCTCGATGACGAAGTCCGTGGGCTCAACGAAGGACTTGAAACCGTGAAGGCGCAGGCGGGTGATTTTCATAAGCACGCATCTCTGTTGGCAGGCGCGAATCCCCCTGCCGGGACAATACCATGGAAGGCAATGTCGCTGTCTGGGTGAGTCGCGCGAGGCGCCTCATGCGGCTGGACAATGGCCGCGGTGCGCCGCGAGGGCAACCGGCGAAAGCCGCTTTTCCCAAGGGATTTATGCCGGGAAAGATACGGCTTTCGAGATGCGAATCAGGATCTTGACGCGCGAATCAGCTCTTCAGCAGCGGGTTGATCTTCTTGGCGAACTCCTCGAACGAGGTGTCGCCCTTGATCTTCTCGCCGTTGATGAAGAAGGTCGGCGTCGAATCCACCTTGAGCACGTCGCTGGCATATTTCTGGTCGGCGGCAATCTTGTCGAGCAGCGCCTGGTCCTTCAGGCAGGCCTCGACCTGCTGCTGGGTGAGGCCGGCCTGCTTGCCGATCCGCGTCAGGGTCTCGGTGGTGTTCTTCATCACCCAGTCATTCTGCTGGCGGAACAGCATGTCGGTGACCGCGAAGTATTTCGGCGCATCGTCCTTGGCGATGCAGCGCGACAGCATCGAGCCGGCGGCGGCTTTGATGTCGAGCGGGAACTCGCGGAAGATGTAACGCACCTTGCCGGTGTCGATGTATTCCGTCTTGATCTTCGGGAACACCTGCTCGTTGAAGGCGGCGCAGTGCGGACACGTCATCGAGGCGTATTCGGTGATGGTGACGGCGGCATCCTTCGGGCCGAGCGCCATGTCGGGCAGCGACACCGGCTTGGCGACGTCGGCGGCCGACTGCGCCATTGCTTCAGGGATCATGGCGTCCGAGATGAACCGCAGCGGCGAGAGCCCGGCGAACGCGGCAAGCCCGGTCAGCGACAGCATCGTGGTGAAGGCGCGGCGGGTGATGATCAAGGTCGGCTCCCGGGATTGGCAAGGTTCGCCCGAAGGACGGGTCAAGGTTTCCTGCTCGGACGGCCTGTCGCTAGCTTGAAACGTCGTTTGAGGCAATGGCGGGCGCTACGGACAGGTCCAGTTTGGCCGCGGAATGAGGCTCAATTTCGCTTGATGGCGGCCCCGAGGCGCGCCAGCGCGGTCTTCAGTTCTTCATCTTCGATCTCGGTCAGGTTCTCCGCCACCTTGGCGACGGCCTTGGGGTCGGGTGGGCTGGGCCGCTTCCGGGCCCGCGGCCGCGACAGGGGCGCCTGGCGGAAGGCCAGCTTGCCGACCGCGCTCCAGCCGAAGAAGCGGTTGACCCGCTCCAGGATCACGTCGGCCGAATGCTGAATCTCCAGCGCCATCGGCCCCTCGACCCGTAGCACCAGGGTTGCCGGCTCCTGCGGCTGACCCTCGACCGGCCGCGGCCATTGCATCTTGAGCGGCTCGGCATGGGCCGCGATCTCCGGCCCCGCGATCTGTGCCCACCGCGTCACCAGCTCGCGCGCCGCAAAGCCCTGCTTGGCATAGGCCTCGGCAAAGACGTCGTCGAGCAGGATCCCGAGCGGTTTGGCGCTGACCGGGCCGGGCTTGAAGATGGGGCCGAATTTGGACATGAGCCGTCCGTTATGCCGCGGCGCGAGGCCGGATGGCCTTGAGGTCGCGATCGATCTCGCGCCGTCGTTGCATCAGATCATAGTCCATCTGCAGACCCAGGAAAAAGCCCTCCGACAGACCGAAATAGCGGGCGAGCCGCAGGTCAGTGTCGGCGGTGATGTCGCGCTTGCCGAGGACGATCTCGTTGATCCGCCGCGGCGGGACGTGAACGGCCCGCGCCAGCGCGTTCTGGCTCAGCTCCATCGGCTTCAAAAACTCCTCCAGCAGGATCTCGCCGGGATGGGGATTGCGGAGGAACCCGTTCCTAGTGGTAGTCGACGATTTCGACATCTCTCGGTCCTCCTTCATCCCACACAAAACAGATGCGCCACTGATCGTTGATCCGGATCGAGTGCTGACCTTCGCGGTTGGCTTTCAGGGCTCCAGTCGATTGCCCGGAGGAACCTTGAGATCCGCCAACACCCGCGCCTGGTTTAGCAAGCGCAGCTTTCGCAAAGCCACATTCTGAATGTCGGGCGGCAGTTTTCGACTTCTCCGACCGGACCAGATCAACTCTGTCTCGGAGTTGGCGAAGCTCTGGATCATGTCTGTGTATAACGCAAGGCGTTATAGCGCGCAACGGTCCGGTCGCGCTGGCCACAGGCGGAATCCTCCTCTAGTAAAGGTGCATGCTCTCCACGACTGCGCGCAAGAAGGAACAGAGTACGGCGTCGTCGGTTCGCCCGCTCGCGCTCCTGCAATGGTACGACCGCCACCGCCGCCGTTTGCCGTGGCGCGCCGCGCCGGGCGAGGCATCCGATCCCTATCGCGTCTGGCTCTCCGAGATCATGCTCCAGCAGACCACCGTGAAGGCGGTCGGCCCCTATTTCGAAAAGTTCGTCGCGCGCTGGCCTGATGTCACGGCGCTGGGGCGAGCCTCGCAGGACGACGTGCTGCGGATGTGGGCGGGGCTCGGCTACTATTCGCGCGCACGCAACCTCCACGCCTGCGCGGTCGCGGTGACGCGCGAACATGGCGGCGTGTTTCCGGATACCGAGGAGGGCCTGCGCGCGCTGCCGGGGATCGGGCCCTACACGGCGGCGGCGATTGCGGCGATCGCGTTCGACCGCCGCACCATGCCGGTCGACGGCAATATCGAGCGCGTGGTGTCGCGGCTGTTCGCGGTCGAGGAGGAGCTGCCGCAAGCCAAGCCGCTCATCCAGCAACTGGCCGCGACGCTGCTGGCGGAGTCTCGCGCCGGCGACAGCGCGCAGGCGCTGATGGATCTCGGCGCCTCGATCTGCACGCCGAAGAAGCCGGCCTGCTCGCTGTGTCCGCTGAACGAGGACTGCGCGGCACGCGCGCAGGGCACCCAGGAGACGTTCCCGCGCAAGGCACCGAAGAAGAGCGGGACGCTCAGGCGCGGTGCCGCCTTCGTGGTCACGCGCGGCGACGAGCTGCTCGTCCGCTCGAGGCCCGAAAAGGGGTTGCTCGGCGGCATGACGGAGGTGCCGTGCTCGGACTGGCTCGCCGGCCAGGACGATGCAACGGCGAAGCAGCAGGCGCCGCAGCTGAAGGGGCTGTCGCGCTGGCAGCGCAAGGTGGGCGCCGTCACCCACGTCTTCACGCATTTTCCGCTCGAGCTAGTGGTCTACACGGCCAAGGCCGAGGCCCGGGTCCGCGCGCCCGAGGGCATGCGTTGGGTGCCGATCGCGACTCTGGCAGATGAGGCGCTGCCCAACGTCATGCGCAAGGTCATCGCGCATGGATTGGATCTCTAGCATCCATCCTGCTGACAGCAGGCTGTCAGCAGGCTTGCGCTAACAGGGGGCAAAGGAGATCTCGCATGGTCAAGACCGCGCTCGATAACTTCCCAAGGCCCCCATGCGCCGAGCTGCTCGGCTGGCGCCTGCTCGATGCCCGTCCGGAGGAGGGCTGGATCAAGCTCGGCTTCGACGGCAAGCCGGAGTTCTGCAACCCCGCGGGCTTCATCCAGGGCGGCATGCTCTCGGCGATGCTCGACGACACCATGGGTCCGGCGGTGCTGGTGATGAGCGAGGGCCGGCTCTACACCACCACGATCAGCATGACCGTGAATTTTTTGGCACCCGCAAAGCCCGGTCCGATCACCGGCGAAGCCAAGGTCACGCAGCTCGGCAAGACTATCGCCTTCGTCGAAGCCAAGCTGATGGCAGAGGACGGCACCGTGCTGGCGACGGCAAGCGCCAGCGAGCGGCTGCTGGAGGCGGCGAGGGTGGTGGGAAAATAGTTCGGCGGTGCGCACTGCTCTTCCTTCTCCCCTTGCGGGAGAAGGTGGCGCGAAGCGCCGGATGAGGGGTTGCCTCAGCGAATTCTACTGCAAAAGATTTACCTGCGGACAGAACCCCTCACCCAAGTGAGTCCGCTTCTACCTGCGTCGCTGCCCTCTCCCGCAAGGGGAGAGGGCGTATTCGCGCACATCTCGCCTTGAGCAAAGAACTCACCCGACCGCGCGCGCGTCCTTGCTCACGATCGGCGGCTTCGCATTCAGCGCCTCGACCTGAAATCCCGCAACGCGCTTGTAGTTCGCGGCGATGTCCTCCAGCTCCTTTTGCGACAGCACGTCGGTGACGACCTTGTACCCGTCAGGCGCGCGCTCCTCGACCAGCTGCATCACCTGCTCGGGACCGTTCTTGCGGTTGAGCAGGACGAGGTCGGTGGTTGCGGGCCGCCGCTCGGCCTCATAGGCGAGCAGTGCCGCCTGCGTCGGACCGTGCGCCAGGATCTCGCGGGTGATGACGCGCGCGTCGAGGATCGCCTGCGAGGCGCCGTTCGAGCCGATCGGGTACATCGGATGCGCGGCATCGCCCATCAGCGTGACGCGGCCGAAGGTCCATTGCGACACCGGATCGCGGTCGACCAGCGGATATTCGTAAGCGTGCGGGCAGTTCCTGATCAGGGCGGGCACGTCGAGCCAGTCGAACTGCCAGCTTTCGAACCAGGGCAGGAACTCATCGAGCCGCGCCGTGCGGTTATAGTCCTCGCGACGCCACTGATAGGTCGGCGGCATGTGGCGCTCCGCGACCCAGTTGATGAGGTGGTTGCCGTCGGCGTCCGCTTCTTTCGAGATCGGATAGCAGACGAATTTCAGGATCTCGTGACCGGCCATGATCATGCTGCGGCCGGTGAGGAAGGCTTTGGCCGGCGTGACGCCGCGCCAGAGGATGCGGCCGTTCCAGATCGGCGGGCCCTCATTCGGATAGAGCTTTTCTCGTGCGGCGGAATGGATGCCGTCGGCGGCGATCAGGATCGTGCCCTCGTAGGTGCCGGCGGCCTTGCCGGTCGCCCTGTCGACGAAGTCGGCGCGCACGCCGCCCGCCGTCTCGGTCCAGCCGGTCAGATGATGGCTGGTGAGGATGTTGTCGCGGCCGAGCCGCTCGAGCGCGGTGTCGAGCAGGATCTGCTGCAGCGTGCCGCGATGGATCGAGAATTGCGGCCATTTGTAGCCGGCCTCAAGGCCGCGCGGCTCGCTCCAGATCGGCTTGCCGTGCTTGGAGAAATAGGCGAGCTCGCGCGTCCGCACACCGCTGGCGTCCAGCTTGTCCAGCAGGCCGAGCTCGATCAGCTCGCGCACCGCATGCGGCAGCACGTTGATGCCGACCCCGAGCGGCTTCAGTTCCGCGACGCTCTCGAACACTTTCACGGGAACGCCGATTTGATGCAGGCTGAGCGCAAGCGTCAGCCCGCCGATGCCGCCACCGGCGATGAGTACCGTCATGAGAAAACCCCTCCGATGGAGGCGTCTTGGCACAGCCGGGCGGCCGTGGGCAACTGCGAACAGGCCGCCTATGGACGGCGCGGCGGAGGACCGTTAACCTCCGGTTTTCCCCATGAGGTCCGACATGCTCAAGCTCTACTACGCCACCGGCACCTGCGCGCTTGCCACTTACATCACCCTGGAAGAGGCCGGCGCCGACTACACCGCTGAGCGGCTGAGCTTCAAGGACAACCAGCAGAACAGCCCGGACTATCTCGCCATCAACCCAAAGGGCCGGGTGCCGGCGCTGGTCACCGACCGCGGCGTCCTGACCGAGACGCCGGCGATGCTGGCCTATCTCGCGCAGACCTTCCCCAAGGCGAAGCTCGCGCCGCTCGACGATCCCTTCGACTTCGCCCAGGTGCAGTCGTTCAACTCCTATCTCTGCTCGACCGTGCACATCAACCACGCCCACAAGATGCGCGGCGCGCGCTGGGCGACGGAGGAGAGCTCGTTCGCCGACATGAAGGCGATGGTGCCGAAGACCATGGGCGCTTGCTTCAAGCTGATCGAGCAGAAGATGTTTCGGGGACCCTGGGTGATGGGCGATCAGTACACGATCTGCGATCCCTATCTCTATACGCTCTCGACCTGGCTCGAAGGCGACAGCGTCGACATCAATGCGACGCCGAAGATCGCCGATCACTTCAAGCGCATGTCCGATCGCCCCGCGGTGAGCAAGGTGATGGCGGCGCAGAAGGCGTAGGAGCGCAGCTGTTGTGGGGTGGGTTAGCGCAGCGTAACCCACCTCTTCTGTCGCTGCGGAAGCCAAAGTGGTGGGTTACGCCTTCGGCTAACCCACCCTACGAGAGTTGCTACGGGAGTTTGCGCCTGGCTTGCTCCAGCTGCCGCCCCGTCTCCAGCATCAGCCTTCTCAGCCAGATCGAACCGGGGTCCATCTGCGCGCGCGTCGGGTGGAACATGAACTGCTCGTCGATCCCTGGATCGAGCGGCGGCGTCACCGTGACGAGGCCGAGCTGCTGCGACAGCGCGGCGATCAGCCGGCGCGGCACGAAGGCGACGAGATCGGTGCGCGCGGCAACGTGCAAGGCTTCGAGATAGCCCGGCACGACAAGCGAGATATGTCGCTCGACGCCTTTGCTGTGCAGCCAGGTGTCGATGAGATCCTCGGCATTGCCGCGGATGATCACGCCGACATGGCGGGCGGCCAGGAACGCCTCGCGCCGCTTCAGCCTCGATCCGACGGGATGGCCGCGCCGCACCGCCAGCGCGTCGCTGTCGGTGTAGAGCAGCTGGCGATGAAACCCCTTGAAGGCGTTGCCGATCGAGATCACGAGATCGATGGTGCGGGCGAACTCGGCGTGGAAGATCGCAGGTCCCCGCCACGGCACCACGTCGATGCGGACGTTGGGGGCAAGGCGCGTCACTTTCGCCATCAAGGGCGGCATCAACAGCTCGACCGCGAGATCTGGCATCATCAGGCGGAACTGCCGCTCGCTGCGCGCGGCATCGAAGTCATCGGGCACGAACAGCCCGCGGACCTGGTCGAGCGCCTGCGCCAGCGGCGCACGCAGGGCCAGCGCCCGCGGCGTCAGCTCCATCCGTACGCCCGTGCGCACCAGCAGCGGGTCACCGAAGATGTCGCGCAGGCGCTGCAATGCGTGGCTCGTGGCCGGCTGTGACAGGCCGATCCTCAGGGCCGCGCGGCTGACATTGGCTTCGCGGAGCAATGCGTCGAGCGCGGTCAATAGGTTGAGGTCGAGCGTTTTCAAATTCATGAGGTGAATAGATATCATATTTCATATCGATTTGAAGAATGACGTTGGCCCGGCGATGATCTCCGCGTTGTCACCACGAGGAGATGCCGCCATGAACGCGAGCGCCAACAAGAAACTGCTGCAGGATATCTTTGCCGCGGCCGCCAATCCCGATCCGGCCGCGCGCGACCGCGCCCTGTTTACAGCAAGTCTCGCCGACGACGCCAAATGGGTCGTCACCGGGCAATATTCCTGGTCGCGCACCTTTGCCGGCAAGGACGCGATCCTCAAAGATCTGCACGGCTATGTCCGCACGCGCCTGCGCGACCGCACGCGGACCGTCGCCCATCGCTTCATCGCCGATGGCGACACCGTGGTGGTCGAAGCCAAGGGAGATAACGTCACGCCCGAGGGCGTGCGTTACGACAACGATTATTGCCTCGTGTTTCGCCTGGAGGACGGCAAGATCAAGGAGATTCGCGAGTACTGCGACTCCATGCTGACCGAGAAGGCGCTCGGCCCGTTTCCGCAAGCCTCCGCGAGGGCAGCGAGCTGACCGGATTGGACCAGGTCGCGTCCACCGGCCGCTCCTGTTCGCCACGGCCCGCGATGTTTGTGCGAGCCTGTCGGACGCTGCTGGAACTCCTGCAGACCCGGCACGCGCGGTCTCGGATCCGCTGCCAGCTCGCGGCCATGACCGAACGCGAGCTTCAGGATTTCGGGATGTCCCGGAGCGAGATCGAGCACGAGCTCAGAAGGACGGTTCGGCGGAAATGAACGGAGTGGACCCCCCATGTCTCGCCTCTCGCGGTGCCAAGGCCGGCGGAACTATTGCGTGCCGCCGGCGTTCCCTCGGTTGCCGGGCGCGCCGCGCCCGCGGCAACCTGCGTTCTCGGGAATTTCATGCTGGCTGGGGCTTCGGACGTTTCAACGCAGGGAGGCCGCAGCTTCTCCGGACTCCGCGAACGACTAAGAGACGCAACGTCGGCCGCGCACCGCGACCTCGACGCGCAGCTGTCGGCGTTCGAGCTGGCCGAGCTCTCCGGCTATCGGCGCTTTCTGCAAGCCAGCGCCGGCGCCCTGCTGCCGCTCGAGACGGCACTCGTCGAGGCCGGCGTCAGCAGCGCTTTCCCGGACTGGCCGGAGCGGTCGCGAAGCGCGGCAATTCTGGCTGATCTCGAGCGCCTCGGCAGCGCGGTGCCGCGGCTGGTGTCCGTGTCCCCACTGACGCGCAGCGGCGTTGTGGGCACGATGTATGTGCTCGAAGGCTCCCGTCTCGGGGCAAAATTCCTGCTGAAGATGGTCGCGGATTCCGCCGATCCGCGCCTCCGCGAAGCTGTCGCCTATCTCAGTCACGGCACCGGCAGGCGGCTCTGGCAGAGTTTCCTGGCGAAGCTTGCAACCAACGAGTGCTGGGACGAAGACGAGGCAATCGAGGCGGCCCGCATCGCCTTCGCCGCATTCGAGCAGGCGGCGGACCGGGCATGAACCAGGCCGTCAATCTCACCAATTGCGACCGCGAGCCGATCCACATTCCCGGCAGTGTGCAGCCGTTTGGCTTCCTGCTGGCCGTGCTCTCGGATTTCACGATCTGCATGGCCTCGGATAACGTCGGGAGCTTTCTTGGAACGGATGTTGCCGACCTGCTGCAGCGGCCGCTGTCGGGCGTGATCTCCGAGGCGGCGGTCGAAACGATCCGCAGCCGGGTCGATCATCTCGGCGGTCCGGATGCGACCGAGCGCCTGTTCGGCGTCGAGCTGCAGCCCGGCAAGCCACCCTTTGATCTTTCGATCCATCTCTCCGGCGTCTATCTGATCGTCGAGGCGGAGCCGAGCGTCCACGAGCCCGGCGTCAATTCCGGCGAGCTCGTGCGCTTGATGCTCGAACGGATCCGCAAGACGCGCGGAATGGCCGATCTTGCGCGCGAGGCGGCGCGTCAGCTTAAGGTGCTGACCGGCTTCGACCGCGTCATGGTCTATCAGTTTCACCCGGACGGGTCTGGCGAGGTGATCGCCGAGACGGCGGAGTCTGGGCTCGAATCCTTTTTCGGTCTGCGTTACCCCGCCTCCGACATCCCAAGGCAGGCGCGCGCGCTCTATCAGCGCAACTGGCTGCGCATCATCGCCGACGTCGACGCGCGGCCTGCCGCGCTGATGTCCACGGCCACGCATAATGCGGGACTGCTCGACCTGTCGATGAGCGTGCTGCGCTCGGTGTCGCCGATCCACATCGAATATCTGCGCAACATGGGCGTTGCCGCCTCCATGTCGGTGTCGATCCTGCGCGACGGCAAGCTGTGGGGTCTGTTTGCCTGCCACCATTATTCGCCGCGTTACATTTCGTTCGACAAGCGCACGGCCTCCGAGCTGTTCGGTCAGATGTTCTCGTGGATCGTGGAAGGCCGCGAGCGCGAGGGCGACGTCGCCTATGAGGCCCGCGCGCATCAGGTCCAGGAGCGATTGATCGAGATCGCGGCCTCGCACGACCACAGCCGGCGGGCGATCGTCGATTTCCTGGGCGACTATCGCAAGATGATCGAGTGCGACGGCGTCGCAGTCTGGTCCGATAACACCATCGCGCTCGAGGGCGAGACCCCGACCGAAGACGAGGTGAAGGGTCTCGTCGCCTTCATCAACCGGACTTCGCCTGGCCGGATCTTCGCCAGCGCCGAGATCGCCCAGGTCTACGCCGCCGGCCAGGCCTTCCGTGACCGCGCGGCGGGCTTTCTCGCCATCCCGATCTCGCGCACGCCGCGCGATTGCCTGATCTTCTTCCGCCGCGAGGTCACGCGATCGGTGAAGTGGGCCGCAGATCCCAACAAGGTCTACGACGAAGGTCCGCACGGGCCGCGCCTCACCCCGCGCAAGAGCTTCGAGTTGTGGCAGGAAACGGTGGCGGGGCAGTCGAAGCCGTGGTCGGCGGCCGATATCCGCATCGCCGAGAGCCTGCGCGTCACGCTGCTGGAGGTGATCCTGCAACTGTCCGACCTCGCCGCGCGCGAGCGCCGCGGGGCGCAGGAGCGGCAGGAGCTGATGATCGCTGAGCTCAATCATCGCGTCCGCAACATCCTGAGCCTCGTGCGCGCCCTGGTGGCGCAGAGCAAGGAGACCGCGACCGGCATCGAGGAGTTCGCCAGCGTGCTCGGCGGCCGCATCCAGGCCCTCGCGCGCGCCCACGACCAGATCACGAACCTGAACTGGGCACCCGTCGCGCTCCGCACCCTGGTCGAGTCCGAGGCCGGCGCCTATCTCGGTGCGCGCGCAGACCGGGTGAAGATGGGCGGTCCGGACGTCGCGCTCGATCCAAAGGCGTTCGCGACGCTGGCGCTCGTCGTTCATGAGATGATGACCAATTCCGCCAAGTACGGCGCGCTTGCCGATTCCACCGGCAGTGTCGAGGTGGTCTGGCGCCTCGACCCGTCTTCCAGCCTCGTCATCGAGTGGAAGGAGAGCGGCGGTCCGCCCGTGCAGCCGCCGTCGCGGCGCGGCTTCGGCACCACCATCATCGAGCGATCGGTGCCGTTCGATCTCAAGGGCGATGCCGAGATCCGTTTCGACCTCCTGGGCGTCCAGGCGAAGTTCGTCATTCCGCCCAACTTCGTCCAGCTCGTCCCATCCATCGCGGGAGCCGCCATGCGTATCGAGGAGCAGCAATCTGCCCGTCCACGGATTTCCGACACGGCCCTGATCGTGGAGGACAACCTGATCATCGCGATGGCCGCGGAGGTCATCCTGCTCGACCTCGGCGCCCGCCACGTCGACACCGCCGCAACCGTCGACCAGGCACTGCGCTCGATCGAGCGTTCGCGGCCGAGCTTTGCTCTGCTCGATCTCAATCTCGGCAGCGAGAGCAGCATCAAGGTGGCGCAGAAGCTAAAGGAGATCGGGGTGCCCTTCATCTTCGCGACCGGCTATGGCGAGCGCGCGCCGATCCCCGAGCCATTGGCCTCCGCGCCGGTGGTCCAGAAGCCCTACACGCTGGAAGTGGTCGAAAATGCACTCGGCAAATTGCAGCAGGCCGGCGCCCAATAGGCATCCCCTGACGAACAGCATGCATCGGCGTGCATGGCACAGCGGATTCGCATGCGGCTTTGCATAGCTGCCGACAAAATCGGCAGATTTGGTGCGGGTCGAGATCGGGCGCGCGAGGAATTTGAAGGTTCAATTAAGAAGTGTCCCCCATTGTGTCGCGGTGCAGCGTAGGCCGCCAGGGGCGCGGCGTGCGGCTGTCGGAGTGGCCGTGACGATCGCCGGAGTCGTTCGGCCCCTCGAATTCACATGTATCTGGGTGGACAGTGGGAATGCCGAAATTTCGTTTGCGGATCAGGGGACGCCTGTACGCAGGCTTCATGGCCCTGGTGGCGGTCGGTCTCGTGATGGCGGTGGTTGCCGTCTGGAATTTGCGGGACGTGCAGGATCAGGTCGCAAGACAATCCGCCCTCTCGGACAGCACGGCGCGGGTGCTGGAGATATCGGCCCATCTGCAGGCGATTCAGCGGGCCAATTTGCGCTACGTCTACGACGGCAACGAGTCCGCAATGAAGGAAGCGCAAGAGCGCGAGACCGCGGCGAGCGAGCTGCTCCGGGTCGGCGCTCAGGGGGCGCTCTCCGAGGAGCGGCGCGCGCTCTACAACGGCCTGATCGACGAGATCGCGAAAATGCGACGCCTGCGTGACAATCTCGGCGACGCCGTCAACGAGACGAGAACGGGCAAGGCGACGCTGCTGCCGAGTGGCGAGGACCTGGCCACCAAGACGAACAAGCTCGTCGACGTGGCGCGCGCCGCCGTCGATGAAGATACCGCTTCCCTCGTCGCCGATCTCGAATCCCGAATCCTGCTCGTGAGGATCGTAAATTGGCGTTTTCTGGCCCTTCGCGATGCGCAGGGCCCTGCGACCTTCAGGGCGAGCATCGACAGGGCATTACAACGGCTCGGGGCACTCGAAAAGAGCCCGCAGGCGGCGGCGTTGCGCGCCACGCTGGCGCCGGTGAAGACCTCGCTTGAAACCTACAAGACGGCGTTCGAGACGACCTCCGCAGCGATGCTTAAAGCGGACGAGATCTACCACAAGAGCCTCGCGCCCCTCATCGTCGACAGCATCGGCAAGCTCAAGGTGGCGGAAACGACGCTGAAGGAGGACTACCAGGCATCGCGCACCACCGCCGAGGCCGTGATCGCGGGAACGACGACCGTGCAGGAGATCGCCGGCGGCCTTGCCATCCTGTTCGGAGGCATCGTCGCCTTCCTGATCGCCCGCAGCATCGTCGGTCCGCTGACCTCGATGACGCAGGCGATGGGGCGACTTGCCGGCGGCAATCTCGAGGTCGAGATTCCCGGCCGCGGCAGGGCCGACGAGATCGGCGACATGGCCAAGGCGATCCAGGTCTTCAAGGACAACATGATCGAGACCGAGAGCATGCGCGCCGAGCAGGCCGAACTCGAGGCGCGGCAGGCCGAGAACCGCAGGAAAGACATGGCCAGGCTCGCCGATCAGTTCGAGCAGGCCGTCGGCGAGATCGTCAACACGGTGTCGTCGGCATCGGGCGAGCTCGAAGCCTCCGCCGGCACGTTGACGACGACTGCCGCGCGCGCCCAGGACCTCTCGACGGAGGTCGCCAGCGCTTCGCAGGAGGCCTCGGCCAATGTGCAGGCGGTCGCCTCTGCGACCGAGGAGCTCTCCTCCTCGGTCTCCGAGATCGCCCGCCAGGTGCAGGAATCCGCCCGCATCGCCACCGAGGCTGTCGGTCAGGCGAGCCGGACCAACGAGCGCGTCGGTGCGCTCTCCAAGGCCGCCGCGCGGATCGGTGACGTGGTCGAGCTGATCAGCACCATTGCCGGCCAGACCAACCTCTTGGCGCTGAACGCCACGATCGAGGCGGCGCGTGCGGGCGAAGCCGGCCGCGGCTTTGCCGTGGTCGCTACCGAGGTCAAGGCGCTCGCCGAGCAGACGGCAAGGGCCACCGGCGAGATCGCCCAGCAGGTCTCCGGCATCCAGGCCGCGACCGAGGAGTCGGTCGGTTCGATCCGGGAGATCAGCGGCACCATCGAGCGGCTGTCGGAGATCGCCTCGACGGTCGCCGCGGCCGTGGAGCAGCAGGGCGCGGCGACGCAGGAGATCTCCCGCAACGTCCAGCAGGCGGCCCAGGGCACGCAGCTCGTCTCGTCCAACATCGGCGACGTGCAGCGCGGCGCCTCCGAGACCGGCTCGGCCTCCTCGCAGGTTTTGTCGGCGGCGCGCTCGCTGTCGGCCGACAGCAACCGATTGAAGCAGGAAGTCGCCAAGTTCCTGAGCTCGGTCCACGCTGCCTGACGTCTTGAAAGCAAGAGGCCACGCGGATGCGCGTGGCCTCGAACAGCGGCGCGATCAAGCCACCTTGGTGGTCATGTGCTTGAACATGTTGGCTCGCGCTTCGTCGTCCATCTCGGCCTTGAAGGTGAACTTGTCCTTCAGGGCGATGGCACGCGCCGCCGCCGGGCGCGCCGAGATCTCGTCGACCAGCCGCTTCACGTTCGGGTATCGCGCAAAGGCGTCGTCGCCGAGCTTGAACGGCACCATCCGCGCCCAGCCCCACATCGCCATGTCGACGATCGAATAGCTGTCGCCGACCATGTAGCGGCGGTCCTTCAGGTGAGCGTCGAGGATCTTGTAGTGGCGGTCGGTCTCGTACTGATAGCGGTTGTTGGCGTAGTCGTGGTTCTGGTCCTTCGGCGCAAAATGCTTGAAGTGCACGGCCTGACCCGAAAACGGCCCGACGCCGCTCGCGACGAACATCAGCCAGGACAAGAGCTCGGCGCGGTTGGAGGGGAGGAATTTGCCGGTCTTCTCGGCGAGATAGAGCAGGATGGCGTTCGAATCGAACACGATGGTGCCCCCATCGTCGATCGCCGGCACCTTGCCGTTCGGATTGATCTTGAGGAATTCCGGCGTGAACTGCTCGCCCTTGCGGGTGTCGACCTTCACCGGCTCGTAGGGCAGGCCGGATTCTTCGAGATAGAGCGCGACCTTGGTCGGGTTCGGTGATCCATTGAAATAGAACTTGAGCATCAAGCATCTCCCCGGTGTCTATATTGCCGCGCGCGGCCGCGGCCTCGTTGGGCGAGCCTGTCTTGCCTGAACCTCGCCCGAGAGAGCAACCGGCGAGTTTGCCGGGCGGTGTCTGCGCGGTACGCAGATCAGGCGGCGTAACAGAGGCCGATTGCCGCCGCGAGGACCATGGCCGCGCCCACGGCCTCCAGCCGCAGGCCGAGCCGCGCGGCGAGATGCATGTCGGAGGCCCGTGCCGCGCGCTCCGACCCGCGCGCATAGCCGTGGACAATAACGTCGTGGTTGAAATTGTCGTGCGCCTCGTTGCTGCTGGCGAGCCCGACGCAGATCACGAGCACGCCGAACAGCGCCAGGCCGAAGAATCCGAGCAGCGCGATCAGGAACATCGGAAACATGCCGATCAGGAAGATCGGCAGCAGCGGCACCAGCAGCAATGTCTCGGACTGTCGTCGCATGGGAGCCCAACCGGTCAGGAGGGGGCTAGTCGGGCGAATCTAGTCCTGGTTGGCGCGGCTTTCAACTCACGCCGCTGTCATTCCGGGGCGCGCCTCTTGGCGCGAGCCCGGAATCCATTGGGCGGCATGGGACGTGGCTCGATGGATTCCGGGTTCTCGCTTCGCGAGCCCCGGAATGACGGTGGGAAAGCTACTCCGCCGCCATTCCCGCGCGGATCTCGGCGCGCAGCTCGTCGATCAGCTTGAGGCCCTTCCTGGTCTCGACGTGCCAGAAGGTCCAGCCGTTGCAGGCCTGCGCGCCTTGCGCCACCGCGCCGATCCGGTGGATCGAGCCGACCTTGTCGCCAAGCATGATGGCGCCGTCGGCGCGCACCAGCGCCCCTAACTTCTTCTTGGCGTCGAACAGCTTGGTGCCGGGCATGATCATGCCGCGCTCGATCAGCTCGGAGAACGCAACGCGCGGCGCCTCGCGCGCGGTCATGAACGGGGCAAGGCTTTCTTCCGGCAACGGTTCGACCTTGGCGATGCGCGCCTCGGCCGCCTTGGCGTAGGTCTTGTCGCGCTCGAAGCCGACATAGGAGCGGCCGAGGCGCTTGGCGACCGCGCCGGTGGTGCCGGTGCCGTTGAACGGGTCGATGACGAGATCGCCGGGCTTGGACGAGGACAGCAGCACGCGCGCCAGCAGGCCTTCCGGCTTCTGTGTCGGATGCACTTTCTTGCCGTCGGCGCCCTTGAGGCGCTCCTCGCCGGTGCAGAGCGGAATCAGCCAGTCGGACCGCGCCTGCACATCCTCGTTGGCGGCCTTCAATGCCTCGTAGTTGAACGTGTAGCCCTTGGCCTTCTCGTCACGCGCGGCCCAGATCATGGTTTCGTGCGCGTTGGTGAAGCGGCGGCCGCGGAAATTCGGCATCGGATTGGTCTTGCGCCAGACGATGTCGTTCAGCAGCCAGAAGCCGAGGTCCTGCATGATGGCGCCGACGCGGAAGATGTTGTGATAGGAGCCGATCACCCAGATCGTCGCCGACGGCTTCATGGCGCGGCGTGCGGCGAGCAGCCAGGCGCGGGTGAAGTCGTCGTAGGCGGCAAACGAATCGAACTTGTCCCAGTCGTCGTTGACGGCATCGACATGGGATTCGTCGGGACGCTTGAGGTCGCCCTTGAGTTGCAGATTGTAGGGCGGATCGGCGAACACCAGGTCGACGCTGCCTGCCTGCAGCTTCGACATCTCGGCGACGCAATCACCGACGATGATGCGATGCGAAGGGGACTCAAAATTTGTGCGGGGCGCCCTTGCAGACGCCCCGCGACGCGACTCTACCATGACTCAAGTACTCTGACTCAGGCGACGCTGTCGGCGACGCGGGACCAAACAACCGACTGGCCGTTACATTGAAGGGGCAAAGTAAAAATCGACTTAACCAGCCGCTTTCGTGAGCACTCCTCGCATCATCGTTCGCGCACACATTGCTGCGCGCATTCGCCTTGTTTTACAGTGCATTTCGTACTTGCGCGGTTCGCTGGAGCGATCGTGGCGGGAAAAAGGCTGTAAATTTCTCTCGGAAAAAACTGCTCGGCCCTCGGAAAAATTTGCTGGCATCGACAGGCTGTCGCACTAGGCAATTTTTGCCGGCCACGATATTGATAAAAGCAACGGAAATTTTACGTATGTGGCGCGTTGAGCTTTCGCGTTTCTGTGCGCCGTCGAAACTTGAATCAGGGACCCCAGAGGAAAGGCCGCCATGCGCTACGATGACTTCCGCCGCAGCGACGACATCGAGGATCGTCGCGACGAAGGTGGTGGCTTTGGCGGAGGCGGAGGCGGCGGGTTCGGCCTGCCGATGGGCGGTGGCGGGCTTGGCATCGGCACCATCATCATCCTCGGCCTGGTCGGCTACGCCTTCGGCATCGATCCCCGCATCCTGATCGGCGGCGCCGAGATCCTCTCCGGCGGCGGCCATGCGCCGACCTATCAGACCGATCGTCAGGCCTCCTCCGGCAAGCGCGGCGCGCCGACCGACGAGATGGGCAGCATGATCTCCGGCATCCTCGGCGAGCTCGACGATCGCTGGAGCGAGATCTTCCAGGCTAACGGCCAGTCGTACACCGGTCCGAAGATCGTGCTGTTCCGCAACGCCACCAATGGCGGCCGCTGCGGCATGGCGCAGTCGGCCATGGGGCCGTTCTATTGTCCGCCCGATCGGACCATCTTCCTCGACACCGCCTTCTTCCGCGAGGTCGAGACCCGCTTTCGCGGCTGCTCCGGCAAGTCGGCGTGCAATTTCACCACCGCCTACATCATCGCGCACGAGGTCGGCCATCACATCCAGAACCTGCTCGGCATCATTCCGCGCGTGACGCGGCTGCAGCAGCAGGTCGGCTCGAAGGCCGAGGCCAATGCGCTCCAGGTCAAGGTGGAGCTGCAGGCCGATTGTCTGTCCGGCGTCTGGGTCAACCGCGAGGCGAAGAAGCGTCCGAACTTCCTCGAGCCCGGCGACATCGAGGCCGCGCTGACCACGGCAAGCGCGATCGGCGACGACACGCTGCAACGCCAGGCCACCGGCCGCGTGGTACCCGACTCCTTCACCCACGGCTCGGCGGCGCAACGCAAGCAATGGTTCATGATCGGCTACCAGCAGGGCACGGTCCAGGCCTGCAACACGTTCGGTGCGGGGGCGTTGTAACGCGTTAGCCCCGGAACGACGAGCGAGGGTGAAGAATGGCCTCCATCGACGAATCCAAACAATTCATCCCGCTCAACATTGCGGTGCTCACGGTGTCCGACACGCGCGCGCTTGCGGACGACAAGTCCGGTCAGACCCTCGCCGATCGTCTCACCGCTGCGGGTCATCATCTTGCCGCGCGCGAGATCGTCACCGATGATGTCGAGGAGATCCGCGCTGTGATCCGCCGCTGGATCGCCGATAGCGGCATCGACGTCGTCATCACCACCGGCGGCACCGGCTTTACCGGGCGCGACGTCACGCCCGAGGCGATCGAGCCGCTGTTCGAGAAGCGCATGGACGGCTTTTCGATCGCCTTCCACATGCTGAGCCACGCCAAGATCGGGGCGTCGACGATCCAGAGTCGCGCCACCGCGGGCGTCGCGGGCGCAACCTACATCTTCTGCCTGCCGGGCTCGCCCGGCGCCTGCCGCGACGGCTGGGACGGCATCCTCGCAGCTCAGCTCGACTACCGCACGCGCCCCTGCAACTTTGTCGAGATCATGCCGCGGCTGGACGAGCATCTGCGCCGGCCAAAGGCGCAAGGCGCGACGGTGTGAGTTCTTGCTTTTCTTCCCTTCTCCCCTTGTGGGAGAAGGTGGCGCGAAGCGCCGGATGAGGGGTTCTCTCCGCGCGCACCAATGCTTGTGGAGACATACCCCTCACCCAAGCGAGCTTGCGTTTGCTAGTTGACATGCCCTCTCCCGCAAGGGGAGAGGGCGCAGCAACGCGCATCTCGCTCGCTGCGAGATCAGATATCCAGCTCCCACGTCTCGCCGACCAGGTCGGCACCGAAGCTGTGATGCGGCTCCGTCGCGACCAGCTTGAATCCCGCGCTTTGATAAATCCCGCGCGCAGCCACCAAAATGCTCTGCGTCCACAGCGTCATCTTGCTGTAGCCGCGCTCGCGGGCGCCCTGGATGCATTGCTCGACGAGGGCGCGGCCGACGCCGAGGCCCCGTGCTTTCTTCTCAACCTGCAACAGGCGGAGTTTGGCGATCTCGTCCGTGGCCTTGACCAGGAACACCGAGCCGACCGGCTCGCCACCGACCTCCGCGATCCAGCAATGCTCGCGCGCGGCGTCGTAATTCCTGATGAACTGTGCGCAGATCTCGGCGACCAGCGCCTCGTAACTGATGTCCCAATTGTAGTCCGCGGCGTAGGCGGCAGCCTGCCGGGAGACGACCCAACCCATATCGCCGACGCGATGGCTACGCAGCATGAAAGAAGCGGGCGGGCTTCGGCGTTGCTCCAGCACGGCCTCGATCGTGGCCATCGCCTGCGTGAGCCGGGTCGCATCGCCAGGCGAAAGCTGAGCCAGCATCGCGGCGACCTCGTTTTGCGAGTTCAGGTTCAGCTTGGCGAAAGCCTGCCGGCCTTTGGCGGTCAGGCTGAGCTGGTACTGCCTGCGGTCCACGGGCAGCGGCTTTCGCGTGATCAGCCCCTTCTCGTCGAAGCTCTGGACGATGCGGCTGAGATAGCCGGGATCGAGACCGAGCTCGTGTCCGATCTCTTTTGCGGCAAGGTCGTCGCGATGGGCGAGCTCGTAGAGCACCCGCGCCTCGCTGAGCGAGAATGGACTCTTGCCGAGGTGCTGGTCGAGCACACCGAGCTTGCGGGTGTAGAAGCGGTTGAAGGCGCGAACCGCTGCGACGTGGTCGTCGGCAGCCTGTTCGGCCACGGCGCTTGACGGCAAAGCTTTCGATAGCATGGGATCACCTCGATATTTGCCATTGTCAATTGATTATTTGACATTGGCAAGTATCTCGGCGCTTCAGCCGACCATGACAATCCGGCTGCGCAGCATGGTCCGGGACGACCGGCCGAGCCGGCGGAGCAGCCGTGCCTCGGAATGCCGGGCGTGTGGCGGGTAGCCGCCGATCCGGTCGTAATGATCGCGCGCGATCAGCAGCCCTTGATCGCCGAGAGGACCGACGAGCCTGCGCGCCACTGCCCAGAGGACGTCGCGCACTGCGGTATTTGCGTAGGGCGAACGGGCATAGCGGAACACCGCGGCACGATCCCGGCCGCTGGTGGCGACGGCCTGGATGAACTGGGTGGTTTCCTCGATCCAGCCGGTTTCCAGCACCGCGCCCGCAGGCAGGAACATCAGCCAGGGCGATCGGGCCTGGCGCGCCCCGGCAGCGAGCGCAGCGCCTTGCGAAGGCCCTTCGAAGCCGATGAAACGGCAGCCCGCGACGTCGGCAACGCGCTCGATGACGCCGTTGCGCGTGCCGTCGACGAGAAGCACTTCCCGGATCACGCCGGCTGCGGCGCCGGGCACCAGCGCGGCCAGGGTTGCGACCGCCGTCTGCTCGACACCTTCGGTCGGAATGATGACGCTCAGCATGATTGAGGCTTCAGTTTCCGCACTTCGGGAGAAGCGTAGCGTTGCATGATGTTGTCATAAACCCGTCGCGCTGCCGAGTGCAACTTTCGGAAGGGGCTTCGGCGTGCGATGGTAAACTGCCGCGAGTTCATCACGACCAGATGTGCCAGGCGCGGCTGGTAATATTGCCGAATGTTTCGGCACAAGCCGATCCTGACGGTATTAACCCCGAATGCTTCGTGGCGACGTTTCGCTGCCCGGGAGAGACTTTGCATGAACGCCGATCACCTCGCCGTTGGCACCGCGCCAACATCGCCGAAGCAGGAGGCCGCGCCGACCTTGCGGATCCGGGCGCTGATGCTGGGCGACCGCATCAACGCGTCTGGCCTCGAGATCGGCACGCTGGTGTCCTCGACGCCGGCCGCCTTCCGCGTTCATGCCGGCCTTGCCGTGATCTTTCGCTACGGCGTCGTCGTGCTGATCGGGCTGTTGCCGTCGGAGGAGAAGGTCCTCGTCGACAACCTGAGATCGCGCGTTACCGGAGAGTTCAGCCCCTACGAGGAGGAGATCGCGCAGGCGCAGCTCTGCAACGAGGAAGCCGGCGAGACGATCCAGCCGGGCGGGCCGATCTGCCTCGCCAAGTTCTCCGACGACCGGCTGCTGCTGGTTGCGGACGCACTCGCCAAGAGCACGTCGCTGGCGCGCGACGAGCGGCGCGTCGCCGCGGTCTTCGACGTCATCGAGCCGTTTGCACGGGAGCTCGCCGAGCGCGGTCGCACGCCGCAACGGCGCAAGGGTATCCTGCAATTGATCGGCAACGCGCTGCTGGTGCAGCAGCGGGTCGCCGGCCGCGTCGCCGTCGCCGAGAAGCCCGACGTGCTCTGGGAGAAGCCCGAGCTCGACCGGCTCTATTCGCGCCTGGAGGACGAATACGAACTGAAGGAGCGCCTCGACACGCTCGAGCGCAAGCTTGCCGCGGTGTCGGAGACCGCCAACGCGCTGACCGATATCATCGATACCCAGCGCTCGCTCCGCCTGGAGATCGCCGTCGTGGTGCTGATCCTGATCGAGGTCGCGATGGGGACTTTTCAGCTCCTGACCGGCCGCGGTCACTAAGCAGGATGAGATCAGGTTTGATTGCTATAACGTAAGTGCACTCCCTCTCCCGCTTGCGGAGAGGGTGTTTTCGCAACGGGATAACGCCCTAGATCAGAGCCGCGCAATGGCGCGCGATCATCATCTCTTCGTTGGTGGGAATGACGAAGACCTCGACCATGCTGCCGCTGCCGTTGATGCGCTCGCGCGCGGCATCGTTGCTTGCGGCGTCGATGCGCACGCCCATCCAGGCGAGACGCTCGCCGATCGCGCCGCGGATGTCCTTGGCATGTTCGCCGATGCCGCCGGTGAAGATCAGGCAGTCCAGGCCGCCGAGCGTGGCCGCCATCATCGCGACCTGCTGCGCCGCACGGAAGGTGAAGAGATCCACGGCTTCACGCGCCGCAGCCTCGCGGCTCGCCAGCAGCGTGCGCATGTCCGCAGACAAGCCGGAGACGCCGAAGAGGCCTGACTCGTGATAGAGCAGGTGCTGGACATCCTCGATCGACATGTTCTCGTGCTGTTGCAGATAGAGCAGCACGCCCGGATCGATCGCACCGCAACGCGTGCCCATCACGAGGCCGTCGAGCGGCGTCAGCCCCATCGTGGTGTCGATGCTGCGGCCATCGCGCAGGGCGCAGAGGCTGGCGCCATTGCCGAGATGCGCGATGACAGTGCGCTTGGCCACGAGCTCCGGCGCGATCTCGGCCAGGCGTCCCGCGACATATTCGAACGAGAGGCCGTGAAAGCCGTAGCGCCTGACGCCACGCGCCTCGAATCGCCGGGGAATGGCGAAGCGGCTCGCCGGCGGCGCGAGGCCGTGGTGGAAGGCGGTGTCGAAACACGCGATCTGCGTCAGCTCGGGCCGGATCGCCGCGAGCGTGCGCACCGGCGCGAGGCAGCGCGGCTGGTGCAGCGGCGCCAGCGGCGTCAAGGCCTCCAGTTTCGCAATGATGTCCTCTGTCAGGACCTCCGGGCCTGAATAATCCGGCCCGCCGTGGACGATGCGATGGCCGATGGCCCGCAGGCTGCGTCCACCGAACCGGTCCTCGATGAAGGTGAGCACGTCCGCGAACAGATGGCCGCGGGCTCCGTCAGGCGCCTGATTGCTTGTCTCGAACAGGTCTTCGCCCGTGGGGCCCTTCACCACCAGCCGGGGTTTGGCCTCGTGCTCGTCGAGCAGGCCCTTGCAGAGCAGGGCAGGCTCGGCCGCCGCGACATCGAACAGGCCGAACTTGATGCTCGACGATCCCGCGTTGAGGACGAGGACCGTGTCCGACATCGCTAATCGCCGGCCTCGGCCGGCGTGTTGCCGCCGGCGCTGTTTTGCCAGACCCAGTCACGAATCTCAGGCATGTCTTCACCGTGCTCGCGGACATAACGGGAGTGTTCGATCAGTCTGTCGCGGAATTGCTGCTTCACCTGAGCGGCCTTGGTCGCCAGTCCCGGCACGCGTTCGATCGCCTCGATCGCGAGGTGGTAGCGGTCGAGTTCGTTGAGCACGACCATGTCGAAGGGCGTCGTCGTGGTGCCCTCCTCGGCAAAGCCGCGCACATGCATGCCGGCATGGTTGGTGCGATTATAGGTCAGCCGGTGAATGAGATAGGGATAGCCGTGATAGGCAAAGATCACAGGCTTGTCGCGCGTGAACAGGCTGTCGAAGTCGCGGTCGGACAGGCCGTGCGGATGCTGCTCCCTCGGCTGCAGCGTCATGAGGTCGACGACGTTGACGACGCGGATCTTCAAGTCCGGCAGCGCCTTGCGTAGGAGGTCGACGGCAGCGAGCGTCTCCAGCGTCGGCACGTCGCCGGCGCAGGCCATGACGACGTCGGGCTCGCCCTTTCCGTCCTCCGTGCCCGCCCAGGTCCAGATGCCGATGCCGGCATCGCAATGCGTCGCCGCGTCCTGCATCGACAGCCATTGCGGCGCCGGCTGCTTGCCGGCGACGATTACGTTGATGCGGTTATAGGTCCGCAGGCAGTGGTCGGCGATCCACAGCAGCGTATTGGCGTCCGGCGGGAAGTAGATGCGGACGATGTCGGCCTTCTTGTTGGCGACGAGATCGACGAAACCGGGGTCCTGATGGCTGAAGCCGTTATGGTCCTGGCGCCAGACATGCGAGGTCAGCAGATAATTGAGCGAGGCGATCGGACGCCGCCACGGCAGCTCCCGCGTCACCTTCAGCCATTTGGCGTGTTGGTTGAACATGGAATCCACGATGTGGATGAAGGCCTCGTAGCAGGAGAAGAAGCCGTGCCGTCCCGTGAGCAGATAGCCCTCCAGCCAGCCCTGGCAGAGATGCTCGCTCAGCACCTCCATGACGCGGCCGTCCTGGGCGAGGTGCACGTCGTAAGGCTCGGTGGGCTCCATCCAGACGCGTTCGGTGGCTTCGAACACGGCGTCGAGCCGGTTCGATGCCGTCTCGTCCGGGCCCATGATGCGGAAGTTGCGCTCCTTCGCGTTGAGGCGGATGACATCGCGCAGGAATTTGCCGAGCTCGCGCGTCGCTTCCGCAACGACTTCGCCGGGCTGCGTCACCTCGATCGCGAAGCTGCGGAAGTCGGGCAGCTTCAGCTCCTTCTTCAGCACGCCGCCATTGGCATGCGGATTGGCGCCCATGCGCCTGACGCCTTCGGGCGCAAGCGCCTGAAGCTCGGCAACGAGCGCGCCGTTGCCATCGAACAGCTTTTCCGGCTCGTAACTGCGCATCCAGTCTTCGAGCACCTTGAGATGCTCCGGGTTCTCGCGGCAGCCTGCGACTGGCACCTGATGCGCGCGCCAGAAGCCCTCCACCTTCTTGCCGTCGACCTCCTTCGGGCCGGTCCAGCCCTTCGGGCTGCGCAGCACGATCATCGGCCAGCGCGGCCGCTCGACGGTTGTGCGGCCGTCGCGGGCATGCTGCTGGATCGAGCGGATGCTGGCGAATGCGACGTCCAGCGCATCGGCCATGGCCTGGTGCATCAATTTGGGATCGTCGCCGCTGACGAACAGCGGCTCATGGCCGAACCCGCGGAAAAGGTCGCGGATCTCCGCGTCCTGCATCCGCCCGAGCACGGTGGGGTTGGCGATCTTGTAGCCGTTGAGATGCAGGATCGGCAGCACTGCGCCGTCATGGGCGGGGTTCAGGAACTTGTTGGAGTGCCAGGACGCAGCGAGCGGGCCGGTCTCGGCCTCGCCGTCGCCGACCACGCAGGCGACGATCAAATCCGGATTGTCGAATGCGGCGCCATAGGCGTGCACCAGCGCATAGCCAAGCTCGCCGCCTTCGTGAATCGAGCCGGGCGTTTCCGGTGCCGCATGGCTCGGAATGCCGCCGGGGAAGGAGAACTGCCGAAACAGCTTGCGCAATCCATCCGCATCGCGCGCGATCTCGGGATAGATCTCGCTGTAGCTGCCTTCGAGATAAGTGTTGGCGACCATGCCCGGACCGCCATGGCCGGGACCGCAGACATAGATCACGCTGACATCGAGCGCCCGGATGACGCGGTTGAGATGGGCGTAGATGAAGTTCAGGCCCGGCGTCGTGCCCCAATGACCCAGCAGACGCGGCTTGATGTGCTCGGGCCGCAGCGGCTCGCGCAGCAGCGGATTGTCGAGCAGGTAGATTTGCCCGACCGAGAGGTAGTTGGCGGCGCGCCAATAGCGATCGAGCAGATCGAGGTCGCTGCTCGCTTCGTCCGTTTTTTGTTGGATTGTCATGTTCCTGCCGACCTTCACTTCGCGATCGTCACCAACCCGGTTCCGGGGCGATCGATCCGTCGGGCATGAAACGGGATGGTCGTGACGGCCGTGTTGCGTGAGGTCAAAGGCAGGCGCGCGAAGTTTAGGCAGCTCTACTGTGCATGGGGTTGTTTTCACGTTTTTGGTTTGTGTTCTTGATTTGTTCCTATGTCGTGCTATCTTGGCTGCATGAGTCCAGCATCCTCTCATGCTCTCAAGCACCCGCCGGTCACGGCGCCCTCCGAGCCGGCGGGTGCGCCTTCAGATTTCCCCGAGCTTGGCGTCGCCATCGACCGCGCGCGACGGCGAGGGCGGGGCGCGCAGTCCAACGCCAGCGGCCGTTACGAGGCCGAGGCGCGCGTCGCTTTCGACGACGGCTGGCAGAGCCTCGACGAGCTGCCGCCGTTCAAGACGAGTGTCGCCATCGACACCTCACGCAAGGTGATCACCCGCAACGATTCCCCCGACATCGGTTTCGACCGCTCGATCAATCCCTATCGCGGCTGCGAGCACGGCTGCGTCTATTGCTTCGCGCGGCCGACCCACGCCTATCTCGGCCTGTCGCCGGGGCTCGACTTCGAGTCAAAACTGTTCGTGAAGCCCGAGGCGCCTTCGCTGCTCGAGAAGGAGCTTGCGGCTCCCGGCTACGAGCCGCGGATGATCGCGATCGGCACCAACACCGATCCCTACCAGCCGATCGAGCGCGAGCGCAAAATCATGCGCGGCATTTTGGAAGTGCTGGAGCGCGCAGGGCATCCCGTCGGCATCGTCACCAAGTCGGCGCTGGTGCTGCGCGACATCGACATTCTCCAGCGGATGGCCAAGCGCAACCTCACCAAGGTCGCGATCTCGGTCACCTCGCTCGATCCGAAGCTGGCGCGCACCATGGAGCCGCGGGCCGCGACGCCGCCGAAACGGCTGGAGGCGCTGAAGCAGCTCTCGGACGCCGGCATTCCCACCACGGTAATGGTCGCGCCCGTGATCCCCGCACTGAACGATTCCGAGATCGAGCGCATCCTCGATGCCGCCGCCCATGCCGGGGTCAAGGAAGCCGCCTATGTGCTGCTGCGGCTGCCGCTGGAGGTGCGCGATCTCTTCCGCGAATGGCTGATGGCGAACTATCCGGACCGCTATCGCCACGTCTTCACCCTGATCCGAGACATGCGCGGCGGGCGCGACTACGACGCCAAATGGGGCGAGCGGATGAAGGGCACCGGACCGATGGCCTGGACCATCGGCCGCCGCTTCGAGATCGCCTGCGAGCGACTCGGCCTCAACAAGCGGCGCTCCAAGCTGACCATTGATCACTTTGCGCGGCCGAAGCGGAACGGTGATCAGCTCAGCCTGTTTTGAGCGGACACGTGCAAGAGGTGTCGCATGCTCAAGGAACTCACCGTGCCGGTGCCGCGGCTGACCGTCATCACGCTCGGTGTGAACGACATCCGCGCCAGCATCGCCTTCTACGACGCGCTCGGTTTCTCGCGCCGGCTGAAGGAGACCGGCGAGGCGGTTGCGTTCTACGACACCGGCGGTCCGGTGCTAGCGCTTTATCACTGGGATCGGCTCGCGGCGGACGCGTCCTTGGAGGACCAGCCGAGGCCCACGACCTTTCGCGGCATGACGCTTGCCTGGAATTGCGTGACCCGCGAGGAGGTCGACGAGGTGCTGGCATTCGCCGTCGAGAAGGGGGCCACCTTGCTGAAGGCGGCGCACGCGACCGATTACGGCGGCTATTGCGGGTATTTTGCCGATCCCGATGCACATGTCTGGGAAGTCGTGGTCGCACCCGGCATCGAGGTGGGCGAGGACCGGCGGGTGCATCTGGCGGAGTAGGGCGGGCGGCCTGAATAACGGGAATATCCTGGGTTCCCGGTTGCGCTGGCGAAGCCCCCTGGCGCACGATCCCGGCCATGATTCGGGACCCCTCCGCCAAGACCCCAGCCAAAGCCGCGCCGAAGAAAAAGGCCGCGCCGAAGGCTGTGCCCGCCAAGGCGGCAAAGATATCTGCGGCCGATGCTGCGAAGGTTCCTGCCGGTAGGAAAGGCATCATTGCCGTTGCTCCTCCGAGCTTCCGCCGCGAGCGCGCGCTGATCAAGCGCGGCGTCTGGCCGGTCGCGGGCTGTGACGAGGCCGGCCGCGGCCCGCTCGCAGGTCCCGTGGTGGCCGCCGCTGTGATTCTCGATCCCGACCGCATTCCGCGCGGCATCGACGATTCCAAGCGCCTGACCGCTGAGGAGCGCGAAAAGCTGTTCGACAAGATCTGCGCCACCGCGCAGGTCTCGGTCGCCGTCGCCTCGCCGGCGCGAATCGACCGCGACAACATCCTGCGCGCCTCGCTGTGGGCGCTGAAGCGCGCCGTGGTGGCCCTGCCCGAGGCGCCCAGGCACGTCTTCGTCGACGGCCGCGACCGGCTCGACACCGCATGCGACTGCGAGGCCGTGATCGGCGGCGACGGTATCGTGCTGTCGATCGCCGCGGCCTCCATCGTCGCCAAGGTCACCCGGGACCGGCTGATGTGCGCGCTGGCGCAGGACTGCCCGGGCTACGGCTTCGAGCAGCACAAGGGCTACGCCGTGCCAGAGCATCTCGACGCGCTTGATCGCCTCGGCCCTTCCATCCACCACCGCAGCTTCTTCGCTCCCGTCGCCGCCGCCCGCGCCAAGCACATGCCCTGGACCGTCGAGCCGGTGCACGACCTGTTCTCGGTGACCGAGGTCGAGGTGCAGGTGGAGGCGAGCGTCGAGATCGACGCTTCCGTAAATCTCTAGCGATCCTCCTACAGCTTTCCCATCCGTCATGGCCGGGCTTGACCCGGCCACCCACGTCTTACCAGCGGCACGAAGAACGTGGATGCCCGGGACAAGCCCGGGCATGACGAACTGCGGCGGTTGCCACAACCCGTGACGCCCTTTATCAAAACAGACGTGAGCGAATAGGGCCGGCTGGACGGGTTGGCTGCACCTTCGGACGTTGCATGCGGTTTACCTCCCTGGTCATCGAGCTCATTCGCGCCCGGCCGCGGCTGATCGTTTGGATTGCGGTGCTGCTGCAGGCCGCGATGTGGCTGTTCGTGGCGCTGGTGTTCTACCGCAGCCCGCCCGGCACTCTCGCGACCCTTCTGGCCTTCGGCAGGGAATACCAGGTCGGCACCGATCTCGGCCCGCCGCTTGCCATCTGGCTCGCCGACATCGCCTATCGCGCCGCCGGCGGCCACATGCTCGGCGTCTATGTGCTCGCCCAGCTCTGCGAGATCGCGACCTTCATCGCGCTCTATCATCTCTCCCGTGCCGTGGTCGGCTCGCAGCAGGCGGTGCTTGCCGTGCTCCTCACCATGACGGTGCTGGCCTTCTCCTCCTCGGCGCTGGACTTCGGCCCGCTGATCCTGGCGCGGCCGCTCTGGGCGCTCTTGCTGCTGCACTCCTGGCAGATCATCGGCCAGCGCCGCGGCAATGCCTGGTTCGCCTGGTCGATCGAAGCCGGCCTCCTGCTGCTGACGACGCCCGCCGCGATCTTCCTGCTGCTGCTGATCGTCGTCTTCGCGGTTACGACCGCCGGCGGCCGCCGGACGCTGCGCGGGCTCGATCCGCTGTTCGCGCTGATCGTCGTCGCCGTGCTGGCGCTGCCCTATGCGGTCTTTCTGATGCGGGCCGAGACGCTGGCGCTGCCGGACTTGCCGCCAGTCGCCGAGCTCAACGCCCGCGCGCTGCATGCGGCCTGGCTGCTCGGTGGCCTCGTGCTGGGGGCGGCGGCGATCCCGGCGCTGACCTTTCTCAACACCGGAATGTTCGCCGGCAAGGGCGAGGAGCCACCGATCATCTACCGCCCGCCGGTCGAGCCGCTCGCGCGCAACTTCGTCTATTTCTTCGCGTTCGCTCTGCCGCTCGGCGCAGTGCTGATCTCCGGCCTGCTGGGGCTCGATTCCGTCGTCGGCGGCCCCGGCGTCGTGTTGATCATGTCGGGGCTTACCGTGGTCGTCGCGGCCGGCGATCTCATCGCGATGCGCCGCGCGCGCATGCTCCGCATGGTCTGGGCCGCCGCCGTTGCCGCGCCCGCCGCCGGCGTGGTGCTTGCCGTCCTGTTCCTGCCCTGGACGGGCACTAGCGAAATTGCGACCTCGATGCCGGCGCGCGCGATCTCGGACTTCTTCGACGAGAGCTTCGCCCGCCGCACCAACCATCGCCTGCGCGCCGTCGCCGGCGAGACCCAGCTCGCGAGCCTGATCGCGCTGCATTCCGGCCGGCCGCATTTGTTCATCGACGCCGCCCCCGCGCGGACGCCGTGGATGAGCCAGACCAAGTTCAGCGAGACCGGCGGCGTCGTGGTCTGGCGCGCCTCCGATACCGCGGGCACGCCGCCGCCGGAGATCCTCAAGCGCTTTCCCGGCATCGTGCCGGAAGTCCCGCGCGCCTTCGAATGGCTGGTGACCGGCCGCCAGCAGCTGTTGCGCATCGGCTGGGCCATCGTGCGGCCGAAGGGGACGTAGGTCGGTGTCATTCCGGGGCGCGGCGAAGCCGCGAGCCCGGAATCCATTCATCCACCAACTCTGCCGCTCGATGGATTCCGGGCTCTCGCTTCGCGAGCCCCGGAATGACGGCGTGGGCGTCGTTACACGGCGCCCTGCGCCAGCGCCTTCGCAATCGCCCGCAGATCCTGCCAGGCCAGCCGCTTGTAGGCCGGCGAGCGCAAGAGGTAGGCCGGGTGAAACGTCGGCAGCGCGCGGATCACGCGCTGGCCGGTGTCGTAGTCGAACCAGCGCCCGCGCGTGCGCATGATGCCTTCGCGCGTCGACAGCAGCGTCTGCGTCGAGGGATTGCCGAGCGTCACCAGCACGTCGGGGTTCACCAGCTCGATCTGGCGCTGGATGAAAGGCAGGCAGATTTGCGTCTCCTGCGGCGTCGGCGTGCGGTTGCCGGGCGGCCGCCAGGGAATGACGTTGGCGATGTAGGCGGTGGTGCGGTTGAGGCCGATGGCTCCGATCATCAGATCGAGCAGCTTGCCGCTGCGCCCGACGAAAGGCAGTCCCTCGATGTCCTCGTCGCGGCCCGGCGCCTCGCCGACGAACATGATGCGCGCCTGCGGGTTGCCATCGGCAAACACCAGCCGCGTCGCGGTGTGCTTCAACGCGCAGCCCTCGAAATTCTGCATCAGCTCGCGCAGCGCCTCCAGGGTCGGCGCGGTGCGTGCAGCCTCGCGTGCCGAGGCGATGGCGACGTCCGGTGCAGGCACGGCTTCGCCGCGCATGACCGCGGGCGCGGCGACCGGCCGCGGCGCTTCGGCTGGCGGGGCCGCGCGCGGGCTGGGTGGCGGCGCATCGATTTCCGCCAGGCGGTCTATCGGTTCCTCCGCGAGCGCGCAGTCGACACCGGCCTCCAGATAGAAGGCGAGCAGCTCTCGGACGGTGGGTGCGGGTTCGGGGATCATGGGAAAGAATGACTTTTATAGCATAGCGTTTTCAAGCGAGGTGGACACCGGTTCGCGTGAAGAAAACGCGTTAAGAAATGATCGGGACCTCCCGGTTCTGGCGTACCAGAACCGGGGGTGGTCCCGTTTGGGCGGCCTTGCATCCCGCGGAACGCGATTCCGAGGTTGTCCTACCCGGAAAAATCGGAAACAAGAGGGCGCAAACGACCAAGGACCGTCTCAAGGGCTGAGATCAGATGAGCACCGAAGAACTTCCCCCGCGCGAATCCATGGAATTCGACGTCGTCATCGTCGGCGCCGGCCCGTCGGGTCTGTCGGCCGCGATCCGGCTCAAGCAGCTCAACGCCGAGCTCAACGTCGTCGTGGTGGAGAAGGGCTCCGAGGTTGGTGCGCACATCCTCTCGGGCGCCGTGATCGATCCCGCGGGCCTCGACAAGCTGATCCCGGACTGGCGCGAGGATGCCGACTGCCCGCTGAAGACGCAGGTCAAGGACGACCGCTTCTACTGGATGACCGGCGGCGGCGCGATCAAGCTGCCGAATTTCATGATGCCGCCGCTGATGAACAATCATCACTGCTACATCGGCTCGCTCGGCAATGTCTGCCGCTGGCTGGCGCGCAAGGCCGAGGCGCTCGGCGTCGAGATCTATCCGGGCTTTGCGGCGGCCGAGGTGCTCTATGACGAGGAGGGCAAGGTCAAGGGCATCGCCACCGGCGACATGGGCATCGGCCGCGACGGCAAGCCGAAGGATTCCTTCACCCGCGGCATGGAATTGCTCGGCAAGTACACGCTGTTCGCCGAAGGCGCCCGCGGCAGCCTGACCAAGCAGCTCATCAACAAGTTCGCGCTCGACGCCAAGAGCGAGCCGCCGAAGTTCGGCATCGGCCTCAAGGAGGTCTGGCAGATCGATCCCGCCAAGCACCAGAAGGGCTTGATCCAGCATTCATTCGGCTGGCCGCTTGACCTCAAGACCGGTGGCGGCTCGTTCCTTTATCACTACGACGACAATCTCGTCGCCGTCGGCTTCGTCGTGCATCTGAACTACGACGATCCCTATCTGTCCCCATTCGACGAATTCCAGCGCTTCAAGACCCATCCCTCGATCCGCGGCACCTTCGACGGCGCCAAGCGGCTCGCCTACGGCGCGCGCGCGATCACCGAGGGCGGCTATCAGTCGGTGCCGAAGCTGAGCTTCCCCGGCGGCGCGCTGATCGGCTGCGCGGCCGGCTTCGTCAACGTGCCGCGCATCAAGGGCGTGCACAATGCGATGGGCACCGGCATGCTGGCTGCCGAACATGTTGCGGCCGCGCTCGCCGCCGACCGCGCCAATGACGAGCTCGTCGAATACGAGAACGCCTGGCGTTCCTCATCGGTCGGCAAGGACCTGTTCCTGGTCCGCAACGTCAAGCCATTGTGGTCGAAGTTCGGCACCGTGCTCGGCGTCGCGCTGGGCGGCTTCGACATGTGGTGCAATACGCTGTTCGGCGCCTCACTGTTTGGCACGCAGTCGCACGTCAAGCCCGACCGCGCCACGCTCGATTCGGCCAAGAGCCACGCGCCCAGGAACTACCCGAAGCCCGACGGCAAGATCACGTTCGACAAGCTGTCCTCGGTGTTTTTGTCCAACACCAATCACGAGGAGGACCAGCCGATCCATCTGAAGGTCACGGACATGAACCTCCAGAAGACGTCCGAGCACGACGTCTATGCCGGCCCCTCGAACCGCTATTGCCCGGCTGGCGTCTATGAATGGATCGAGGAGGGCTCCGGTCCGCGCTTCCAGATCAACGCCCAGAACTGCGTCCACTGCAAGACCTGCGACGTGAAGGATCCCAACGGCAACATCACCTGGGTTCCCCCGGAGGGCGGCGGCGGCCCGAACTACGAGGCGATGTGAGGACATCGCACGGGTGACCAGGCGCACGTTCCCGTGAGGACGAGGCTGCGGCGACCCGCCGCGGCCACGATAAGGCCATAGTGGCGGCGTCTTGGGGCGCTGGCGCGGTTTCAATGGGCCGGCTTGGGCGTGCGGAGGGGATCTTCCCGGGTCCGAATCCTTGCGGCGAAGCGCCAAAAGCGGCATTGTCGGCCTGACGGTTCCGGGCCCGGATGTCACCGGCCGCGTTCGCTTGCGATACGGTCTTCTGCTGCAAACCCAGGCACCACCCAACTCAAGGCGAGCCCTGATGTTTTCAAATCGTTTCAACCGCTGGACTGCTGCCGCCATCGCCCTCATGGGCACCGCGATCGCGACGGTCCCCGGCGCGGTCCTGGCGCAGACGCCGGATCATCCGGAAAACACGGCGGCGCAATTTCCGACGCGAAACGATCTGAAGTCGCTCACCGGCGCCGGCAGCTATCTCGCCGCCCGCCATGCTAGCGTTGAGCGCGACGCGACCTCGGCCGCCGCATTCTACCGTTCGGCGCTCCGCACCGATCCCAAGAACAACGAGCTGCTCGACCGTGCCTTCATCTCGTCGGTCGCCGACGGCGACATCGAGGAGGCGGTCAAGCTCGCCGAGCGCATCCTCACCATCGACAAGACCAACCGCGTCGCCCGTCTCGTCGTCGGCGTGCACGATCTCAAGCTGAAGAAGTACGTCGCGGCGCAGACCAACATCAACCAGTCGATCCGTGGTCCGATCACCGATCTCGTCGCCACGCTGCTGTCGGGCTGGGCCGCCTATGGTGCGGGCGATGCCAAGGGTGGTGTCGCCACCATCGACAAGCTGACAGGTCCGGAATGGTATCCGCTGTTCAAGGATCTCCACACCGGCATGATCCTGGAGCTCTCCGGCAAGGAGAAGGACGCCGGCACGCGCTTCGAGCGCGCCTACAAGCTCGACGATTCCATGCTGCGCGTGACCGAGGCCTATGCGCGCTGGCTGTCGCGCAACAAGGATTCCGCCGCGGCTACCAACATCTATCAGGCCTTCGACAAGAAGCTCGCGCGCCATCCGCTGATCCAGGAAGGCCTGCGCGAGACCAAGGCCGGCAAGAAGATGCCGCCGCTGGTCGATTCCGCGCAGGCCGGCGCCGCCGAAGCGCTCTACGGCATCGGCGCGACGCTGACCCGCCGCGGTGGCGAGGATCTGGCGCTGGTCTATCTCCAGCTCTCGCTCTACCTGCAGCCGACGCATCCGCTGGCACTGCTGTCGCTCGCCGATCTCTACGAATCAGTCAAGCGGCCGAAGATGGCGATCAAGGTCTACGAGCGCGTGCCCGCCAACTCGCCGCTCAAGCGCAACGCGCAAATTCAGCTCGCCATCGATCTCGATTCCGCCGACCGCACCGACGAGGCGATCAAGATCCTCAAGGGCGTCACCTCGGAGGATCCCAAGGACCTCGAAGCCATCATGGCGCTCGGCAACATCGAGCGCGGCCGCAAGCGGTTCGGCGATTGCGGCGCGACCTATTCACGAGGCATCGAGGTGCTGCCGCCCGGCAACGACAAGGCCAACAGCGTCTGGTACTATTATCGCGGCATCTGCCAGGAGCGCTCCAAGCAATGGGCCAAGGCCGAGGCCGACATGAAGAAGGCGCTGGAGCTGCAGCCCGATCAGCCGCACGTCCTCAACTATCTCGGCTATTCCTGGATCGACCAGGGCGTGAATCTCGACGAAGGCATGAAGATGATCAAGCGGGCCGTCGAGCAGCGTCCCGACGACGGCTACATCGTCGATTCCCTCGGCTGGGCCTATTACCGCATCGGCAATTTCGAGGAGGCAGTGAAGAACCTCGAGCGCGCGATCGATCTCAAGCCCGAGGATCCGACCATCAACGACCACCTCGGCGACGCCTATTGGCGCGTCGGCCGCACGCTGGAGGCAAAATTCCAGTGGTCGCATGCGCGCGATCTCAAGCCCGAGCCGGAAGAGCTGCCGAAGATCGAGGCCAAGATCGCCAACGGCCTTCCCGACGACAATTCGAACTCTTCTGCGGCGCAGGCCGAAAAGAAGAAGGACGACGGCAAGGGCGGCTAAGCTAGGCGCATGATCCGGAAAAGTGTGGAGCGGTTTTCCGATCAGATCATGCGCAAACAAGTGAGTCTTGGGGGCTGATCGCCAATGTCGGCGTTGATTGAAGAGGGACGGGCGAAGGTCAATTTGAGCCTTCGCGTCGTCGGCCGTCGTGCCGATGGTTATCATGATCTCGAAAGCGTGGTCGCGTTTGCCGACTGCGCCGACCGGCTCACCTTGGAGCCGGGCGGGGAGCTGAAGCTCACCACGACTGGGCCGCTGGCTGCCGCCTGCGGCGACACAGCCGACAATCTCGTGCTCAAGGCCGCCAAGCTCCTTGCCGAGGCGATCCCTGGCCTGCAGCTTGGCGCCTTCGCGCTCGACAAGGTGCTCCCCGTTGCAGCCGGGATCGGCGGCGGCTCGGCGGATGCCGCGGCCGCGCTGCGGGTCCTGGCGCGTCTCAACGATTTGTCGCTCGATGATCCCCGCATTCAGAAGGTCGCGCTCGCGACCGGCGCCGACGTGCCGGTGTGCCTCCTCTCGCGCGCCTGCGACATGACCGGCGTCGGCGAGCAGCTGCTGCCGCTCGCGCTGCCGAGCATGCCTTGCGTCATGGTCAATCCGCGCGTGCCTGTTGCCACCAAGGACGTGTTCCAGGCGCTGGGCTTGCGCAACGGCGAGCTCCTGGTCGGCGTCACCGACGTCATCCGCGCTCCGGCCTGGCCGGAGGAGGGTGCCTCGATTTCCGATTGGGTCGAGGTTCTCGAGACCGTCGCCAACGATCTCGAAGCGCCCGCGCTGCGGATCGAGCCTGTGATCGGCGAGGTGCTGGACGCCTTGCGCGATTCCGCCGGCGTCAAGCTCGCCCGCATGTCCGGCTCGGGCGCGACGTGCTTTGCGATCTACGGCGCATCTGAGGAGGCACATGCCGCGGCCGAAACGATCCGGCGCGATCACCCCGGCTGGTGGGTGCATGCGGGCACGTTGAGCTAGCCTTCGTCCTCGTTGAGCTCGAGAAACCGCCGGATCTCACCCAACACCTCCTGCGGCTTGTCGTGCTGCAGCCAGTGTCCCGCCCCGGCAATAGTCTTAACGCGCGCGTTCTGGAAGTATCGCTCCAGGCCGGCGGAGCGAGCGCCCGCTAGAAAGCTTTCGCCGGCATTGAGCAGCAGCGTCGGGCACGTGATCCGCGACCACAGCTCGATGTGATCGTCGGGCCAGAGCCGATGTGGCGCGGAGGCGCGCTGATAGGGATCGAATTTCCAGCTGTAGCTGCCGTCCTCGTTCTGCCGCGTGCCATGCCTGGCGAGATGCAGCGCGAGGTCCCGTGACAGGCGCTTGTTGTGAAGCACCATCTGCGCGGCGGCGTCCTCGAGGCTCGGATAGCGGCGCGGGGTGCGGTCGTGGAGCTTGTCGAGCTGGCCGACCCATCTGCCGATGCGCTCATGCGCCGGCGGCTTCGGTGTGTCCGGCAACATGGTCACGCCGTCGAGGACGACGAGCCTCGTGACCTGTTCGGGGAATGCGCCCGAAAAGATCAGGCTCACCATGCCCCCCATCGAATGGCCGATCAGGGTGACCTGAGGCGTGGCTAAGGTGCGAACCAGCTGCGCGAGATCGTACACGTATTCTGTCAGCGCGTAGCTGCCGCCTCTCGTCCAGTCAGAATCGCCGTGACCACGCAGGTCGGGCGCGACGACGTGAAAATGCGGTTGCAGCGAGCGCGCGATGTGATCCCAGCTGCGGCAATGATCGCGGCCGCCGTGCACCAGGATGGCGGTGGGTGCGCCCTCGTTGCCCCAGTCGGCGTAGTGCAGCCGCAGGCCGTGCGATTCATAGAAGCGGCTTTGCGGGGCGCTAGCCATTGGCCGGCCGCCGCGCCAGGGCGAGCGAGAGGCCGAGGCCCGCGATGAAGACGCCGGAGCCCTGCGTGAGGCGACGCATCAGAAGCGGCCGTCCGGTCAGCTGCGCGCGCGTCGCGGAAGCCATCAGCACCACCACGACATCGGCGAGCGTGTTCAAGGCCACGGAGATCGCACCGAGCAGGATGAATTGCAGCGTCGGGTTCGAGTCCGACGGATCGAGAAACTGTGGAATGAAGGCGAGGAAGAATGCCGCGGTCTTCGGATTGAGCGCTTCGACCAGCACGCCGTCGTGAAACGCGCGCTTGTCGCCGATCGGCTCGCTCCCGAGCGACAGGTTGTTGCCGGCGCTGCGAAACGTCTTGATGCCGAGCCAGACCAGATAGAGCGCGCCGACGAACTTCACGGCGGCAAACAGCTCCGCGCTGGCCAGGATGATGGCGGAGATGCCGAGGCTGCCCGCGACCACATGAACCAATCCGCCCAGCGCCGTGCCCGCGGTCGAGGCGAAGCCGCTGCCACGCCCCTCCGACAAGGTTCGCGCCGCGACGTAAAAAATGCTAGGGCCGGGAACGGCGGCAATGAGGAGAGCTGCGGCCAGGAACAGCCAGAAATTCGTTTCGATCATGCCGTTTTCGTAGCGAAGCCGGCGGCGATTGCAAGACCTCTTGCTTAGCCCAGCCGGCGCAAGATCACGCTGGCATTGACCCCGCCGAAGCCGAACCCGTTGGAGATGGCATGCTGCATCGGCATTGGCCGCGCGCTGCCTGCGACGATATCGATGCCTTCGGCGCCCGCATCGGGGTTTTCGAGATTGAGCGTGGGCGGCGCGATCTGGTCGCGCAACGCGAGCACGGTGAAAACCGCTTCCAGCCCGCCGGCGGCGCCGAGCAGGTGACCCGTGGCCGATTTGGTCGCGCTCACGGCAATGCCGCGGTTGCGGCCGAACAGCGCGCCGATGGCGCCTAGCTCGCTTTCGTCGCCGGCCGGTGTCGAGGTCGCGTGCGCGTTCAGGTGCTGCACATCCGCGGGCGCAAGCTTGGCCTGCCGAAGCGCGATCTCCATGGCGCGGCGGGCACCATCGCCATCCGGCGGCCCCGAGGTCATGTGATAGGCGTCCGCGGTCGTGCCGTAGCCGACGATCTCGGCGATCGGCGTCGCGCCGCGCGCCTGCGCATGCTCCAGCGCCTCGATCACCAGGATGCCGGCGCCTTCGCCCATCACGAAACCGTCGCGGTTGCGATCGAACGGACGCGAGGCGCGCGCGGGCTCGTCGTTGAAGCCGCTCGACAGCGCGCGAGCGGCCGCAAAGCCGCCGAGGCTGACGATATCGATGCAGGCCTCCGCGCCGCCGCAGATCGCAACGTCAGCTTCGCCTGATCGGATCATGCGCGCGGCATCGCCGATCGCCTGCACGCCGGCGGCGCAGGCCGTGACGGGCGCGCCCAGCGCGCCCTTGTAGCCGTACTTGATCGAGACGTGGCCGGCGGCAAGATTGGCGAGGAACGAGGGGATCGTGAACGGCGACAGCCGGCGCGCGCCGCGTTGCGCGGTGATGCGCACCGCCTCCGCCATGGCGGGAAAGCCGCCGACGCCAGAGGCGATGATCGTCGCGGTGCGCTCGAGCGCGCCAGCATCCTGCGGTGTCCATTTGGCTTGCGCGACGGCTTCTGCCGTCGCGAGCAGCGCGAACAGGATGAAGCGGTCCATCTTGCGCTGATCCTTGGGCGCGGCAGCCTGCGCCGGATCGAAACCGCCTTCGGCATCATCGGCCTTGTCGGGCACGAGGCCTGCAATGCGCGCGGGCAGCGCCTCTGCCCATTCCGGCAACAGGCGCAGCCCGCTTTGCCCGGCGAGCAGCCGCCGCCACGTCAATTCGACGCCGCAGCCAAGCGGCGACACCGCGCCCATTCCCGTCACGACGATACGACGCATGTCAGTCTCCAGCCGGCGCGACGGCCGGGTTCATGGCCTTGAGCGCAGCAAGCCGTGCGCGCATGCCGCGGCTGGCGCGGGGACCTGCGACGACGACCGCATTGGCGAGCGTGATCGGGCGCTTGTCGGCGGCATCGACCACAATCGGCTCGAGCGGGCGGACGTCGCTCCGGTTCGCCAGCAGGATGGATTCGCCTTTCGGCGCCAGATGCTTGTTGCCCCAGGCGAGCAGCGTAGCGATCACGGGGAAGAAATCCCGCGCCTTGTCCGTCAGCACATATTCGTAGCGCGGCGGGCGCTTCTGATAGCGGCGACGCACGAACATGCCGCTTTCGGTGAGATGCGAGAGCCGCCGCGACAGGATGTTCGGCGCAATGCCGAGGCTTTGCGAGAACTCGTCGAACCTCGTCGCACCCTGAAACGCATCGCGCAGAATTAGGATGCTCCACCATTCGCCGACCGTCTCTACCGCGCGGCCGACCGGGCATTCCAGGATCGAAGGGGATTTGGGTTGCATGCGGGCAAGGTAGGTCAGTCACTTGCAAAATGCAAGTGACTGCGCGGGGAGGCATGTGGAGCGAGTGAGGCTGGGTTCTGCTGATGAGATGAAGCGCGCTCTCGTGCCCCGGACGCAGCGCAGCGCCTCCTAGCGGTGCGCTGCAGAGCCAGGGCCATATTGCTCACGATTGCGGATGTCGCATGGGTCCGGCTCTGCGCAGCAGCGTTTCACGCTGCAGCGTGTCCGGGACACGAGAGCGAGCGGTGCCGTCGCGGCGTACTCCGTCATTGCGAGCGCAGCGAGGCAATCCAGACTGTTTCCGCGGCGGGATTCTGGATTGCTTCGCTACGCTCGCAATGACGGGTGCGGGGAGCGCGCAAAGCGTGAGCGTCAGTCGCCTAATGCGACCTTGCCAAGCAGAACGCCACGACCTGCTCCAGCGCGTTCTTCATCGGCGAGGGCGGGAACAGCGCCAGCGCATCCACGGCCATGGCGCCGTAGTGCTGGGCGCGGATCAGCGTGTCCTCGAGCGCGCGGTGCTTGTTCATCAGGCCGATGGCGTGATCGAGATCGGAATCGCCGATCTCGCCGCGCTCGAGCGCCCGGATCCAGAAGGCGCGCTCGGTGTCGTTGCCGCGGCGGAAGGCGAGCACGACGGGCAGCGTGATCTTGCCTTCGCGGAAATCGTCGCCGGTGTTCTTGCCGAGCTTGGCGCTCTTGCCGCCATAGTCGAGCACGTCGTCGACGAGCTGGAAGGCGATGCCGAGATTCATGCCGACCGAGCGGCAGGCAGTCTGCTCCGCCTTCGGGCGGTTCGCGATCACGGGGCCGACCTCGCAGGCGGCGGCGAACAATTCGGCGGTCTTGCCGCGGATCACGGCGAGATATTCGTCCTCGGTGGTCGCGGTGTTCTTGGCGGCGGCGAGCTGCATCACCTCGCCCTCGGCGATGGTGGCGGCCGCCGCGGAGAGGATGTCGAGCGCGCGCAGCGAGCCGACCTCGACCATCATGCGGAAGGCCTGGCCGAGCAGGAAGTCGCCGACCAGCACGCTTGCCTCGTTGCCCCAGAGCATGCGCGCCGACAGCTTGCCGCGGCGCATCTCGCTCTCGTCGACCACGTCGTCGTGGAGCAGGGTGGCGGTGTGCATGAACTCGACGCTGGCAGCCAACTTGATGTGGCCGTCACCGGTGTAGCCGGCGAGATTGGCCATGGCGAGCGTCAGCATCGGGCGCAGGCGCTTGCCGCCCGAGGAGATCAAGTGGTTGGCCACTTCAGGGATCATGGTCACGTCGGAGCCGGTCCGCGACAGGATCGTGGCATTGACGCGCTCCATGTCGGGAGCGACAAGGGCAACCAGCTCTTCGATCGACGCGCCGGGGGTTTCGAAAGGTACGATGACGGCCACGCCGGTCTCCAATATTTGCCCCGGAAGGGCTATTCTGATGGAAATACAATAGAAACTGGCGGCGGATGCGGCAAGGGCCGCGGAACCATTGACATTTGCCGCGTTAGCCACTTTCAGGCAGGAGACCTCCGTTTTGCGTGAACTGGTTCGGACCAACGATATGGTGCTGGTGTCGGCGATTGGCGCGCTGCTCGACGGCGCCAACATCCATCATCTGGTGCTGGACCAGAACATGAGCATCATCGAGGGGTCTCTCGGCATTCTGCCGCGGCGGATCCTTGTTCATGAGGACGACGCCGAGGAAGCCAGGGCGCTCCTCACCGAGGCCGGCCTCAGCCACGAACTGCGCGGCGATGATTGAGGCCGCGGATATTACCGAGGACGCGTTTCTCGGCGGGCAGTTGCGCTTGATGCAGAAGCGGTCAGGCCACCGCGCCGGGCACGACGCCATCCTGCTGGCAGCAGCGACCGACGCTAAGGCGGGTGACCGCGTGGTCGAGCTTGGCGCCGGCGTCGGCACGGCGGGCCTTGCGCTGGCGCGGCGCGTCGCGGGGATCAGGCTCAGCCTGGTCGAGATCGATCCGGAACTGGCGCAGCTCGCGCGGGCCAACGCCGCCGCGAACGCGATTCCTGCCGAGGTCATCGTGCTCGACGTCACCGCCGACGCGCAGGCGTTTGCAGCGAACGGACTTCTGCCCGACGGTTCCGACGCCGTGTTGATGAACCCGCCCTTCAACGATCCCGCACGCCATCGCGGCTCGCCGGATCAGGCGCGCCACACCGCGCATGTGGCGAGGGAGGAGACACTGCATGCGTGGGTGCATGCAGCCCGGCGCATTCTCCGATCGAGCGGCGTGCTGACCCTGATCTGGCGCGCGGACGGAATTGGCGACGTCGTGGCAGCGCTGTCACGCGGCTTCGGCAGCCTCGCGATCCTGCCGGTTCATGGCGAAGCGGGAAAGCCTGCCATCCGGGTGCTGGTGCGCGCAGTCAAAGGCGGCCGGGCACCGACGCAATTGCTGCCGGGCCTCATGCTCAACGAGGAGTCAAACGTGCCGAAGAAAGAGGTGAAGGATATTCTGGAGGGGAGGGCGGCGTTGCCGCTGGCGAGGCCGTGACGGCTTATTGCGGAAGCGATTCCGTCTGTTGCTCTTGCGGCGACGTAAAGTGAAGCGCCGTGAAAAGCGCACCGATCAACAGCAACAGCAGATAGATCTTCATGGCGTTTCCTTCCGCTGCCTATTGCAGCTTCCCAACGCGGATTCTGCAAAACACGTTCCTGGCACTTTCAATGACACTCGCGTGATAAGAAATGGTTAATCAGAGGTAAGGCCATGGCCGAACAATTGAACGATCGTGAGAGTTCCGGCCTGGCCGACAAGCTCATGCAATATCTGCCGGCGCGCTTTCGTCCCGGCACGGCGGTCGTGCCGGTGGTGCGGCTGTCCGGTGTGATCGGTGCGGTGACGCCGCTGCGTCCGGGCCTGACGCTTGCCGGCGTCGCGCGGGTGCTCGAGCGCGCGTTTTCCTATCGGCACGCCAAGGCCGTGGCGCTGGTGATCAACTCGCCCGGCGGTTCGCCGGTGCAGTCGCGCCAGATCTACTTGCGCATCAAGCAGCTCGCCGCGGAGAAGAAGCTGCCGGTGCTCGTGTTCGTCGAGGACGTTGCGGCCTCCGGTGGTTACATGATCGCCTGCGCGGGCAACGAGATCATCTGCGATCCCTCCTCGATCCTCGGCTCGATCGGCGTGGTCGGCGGCAGTTTCGGTTTTCAGGAGGCGATCAGGCGGCTCGGCATCGAGCGGCGCCTCTACACCTCGGGCGAGCACAAGGCGATGCTCGACCCGTTTCTTCCGGAAAACCCTGACGACGTCATGAGGCTGAAGGCGATCCAGCGCGAGATCCACCAGATCTTCATCGCGCTGGTCAAGGAAAGCCGCGGCGCCCGGCTGAAGGGAGCGGACGACACGCTGTTCACGGGCGAATACTGGGCGGGGGACAGCGCGATCGCGCTGGGGCTCGCCGACAGCATCGGCGATCTCCGCTCAACTCTTCGTGCCCGCTATGGTGAGAAGGTTCTCACCCCCGTGATCGCGCAGCCGACCGGGCTGCTCTCCGGCCTTCTGGGCCGGAAATCGCCCGGCGCGGGGCAGCTTTCGGCCCTGGAATCAATGGCCGGGCTGCCGGACGAGCTGATCTCGGCGGTCGAGACGCGGGCGATTTGGGCGAAATTCGGGTTCTAGGTCTCGCGCTCCCGCGCCATTTCGCCCGGGCGGCGCCGATTGCGGCGCAGGTCCATCTGCGCAACAATGCGTGTGGGGGCTGAGCATGAGACGAGGATCGACCGATGCCGCCGTTCGTCGCTTTCGCGGGCGTCCTGGGCGGGCTTGCCGTGGTCCGCTGGGCCTACAAGACCGCCATCCGGATCAACCAGGAGCTGGAGGAGATGCGCCTGTCGCGCGTCACCGAGGCCGCCCGCATGGGGGATATCCAGACGCTGAAGCGTGACCCCGTGACCGGAGCTTACCGGCCGGGTTAGGGCACACCTCCACGCGTTCGTCATTCCGGGGCTCGCGAAGCGAGAACCCGGAATCCATCGAACCACGGAGTGAGCGGCGCAATGGATTCCGGGCTCGCCCTGCGGGCGCCCCGGAATGACGCCCGAATCCGCCCCCTTCGCCTTGATTCCCATCCCCGCCGTCGATACGGTCCCGCGCGATTCAAAACCCCCCGCGAGAGCCCGATCTGACGATGGACGCCTCATTGCCCGCCCATATGCGCCCGGAACGCTCGTTCCAGGGCTTCATCCTCGCGCTCCAGCGGTTCTGGGCCGAGCAGGGCTGCGTGATCCTGCAGCCCTACGACATGGAAATGGGCGCGGGCACCTTCCATCCGGCGACCACGCTGCGTGCGCTCGGGCCAAAGCCGTGGAACGCGGCCTATGTGCAGCCGTCGCGCCGGCCCAAGGACGGCCGTTACGGCGAGAACCCGAACCGGATGCAGCACTATTACCAGTTCCAGGTGATCATGAAGCCCTCGCCGCCGAACCTTCAGGAGCTGTACCTGAAGTCGCTCGCCGCGATCGGCATCGATTCCGCCGTGCACGACATCCGCTTCGTCGAAGACGATTGGGAGAGCCCGACCCTGGGCGCCTGGGGTTTGGGGTGGGAATGCTGGTGCGACGGCATGGAAGTCAGCCAGTTCACTTATTTTCAGCAGGTCGCTGGCTTCGAATGCGCGCCGGTCGCGGGCGAGCTCACCTACGGCCTCGAGCGCCTCGCGATGTATGTGCAGGGCGTCGACCGAGTCTACGACCTCAACTTCAACGGCCGCGACGGTGACCAGAAGGTCACCTATGGCGACGTGTTCCTGCAGGCCGAGCAGGAATATTCGCGGCACAATTTCGAATATGCCGACACCGCGATGCTGTTCGAGCAGTTCAAGATGGCGGAAGCGGCCTGCAGAAAATATCTCGACGCGGGCTGGCGCGACGGCGGCAACCGGAAACAGCATCTGATGGCGCTGCCGGCCTATGACCAGTGCATCAAGGCGAGCCACGTCTTCAACCTGCTCGATGCCCGCGGCGTGATCTCCGTGACCGAGCGGCAGAGCTACATTCTGCGCGTGCGCGAGCTGGCAAAAGCGTGTGGCGAGGCCTGGATCCACACTGAAGCGGGCGGAGCGGCCTGATGCCCGATCTTTTGCTTGAACTGTTTTCCGAAGAAATTCCCGCGCGCATGCAGGCGAAGGCGGCGGACGATCTGCGCCGCATGGTCACCGACAAGCTGGTTGCCGAAGGCCTGGTCTATGAGGGCGCAAAGTCGTTCGCGACGCCGCGCCGCCTTGCGCTCACCGTGCACGGCATCCCTGCGCGCCAGCCGGATCTGAAGACCGAGCGCCGCGGACCCAAGGTCGGCGCGCCCGACGCGGCCGTGCAGGGCTTCCTCAAGGCGACCGGTTTGAAGTCGTTGGACGAAGCCAAGATCCAGCGCGACCCCAAGGGTGATTTCTACATCGGCTTGATCGAGAAGCCCGGCCGCGACGCGATCGACGTGCTCGCCGAGATCCTGCCTGTCATCATCCGCACCTTCCCCTGGCCCAAATCGATGCGCTGGGGCGCGCGCTCGGGCAAGCCCGGCTCGCTGAACTGGGTGCGTCCGCTGCACGCGATTACCGCGACCTTCGGCCTCGAGACCGAAGAGCCCGATGTCGTGAAGTTCGAGGTCGACGGCATCGAGAGCGGCCAGACCACTTACGGCCACCGCTTCCTCGCGCCGGCGCCGATCTCCGTGCGCCGCTTCGAGGACTACGACGCTAAGCTTCTTGCAGCAAAAGTCGTGCTCGACCCCGAGCGCCGCAAGGACGCCATCCTCACCGACGCCAAGCAGCTCGCCTTCGCGCAAGGTTTTGAGCTGGTCGAGGACCAGAATCTGCTCGACGAGGTCGCCGGCCTCGTCGAGTGGCCGGTCGTGCTGATGGGCTCGTTCGAGCCGGAATTCTTGAAGACTCCCGACGAAGTCATCCGCGCCACCATCCGCAACAACCAGAAGTGTTTCGTGGTGCGCGACCCCAAGACGGGCAAGCTCGCGAGCAAGTTCATCCTGGTCGCCAATATCGAGGCGACCGACGGTGGCAAAACCATCATCGCCGGCAACGAGCGCGTCATCCGGGCGCGGCTGAGCGATGCGAAGTTCTTCTACGAGACCGACCTCAAGACCAAGCTCGAGGGCCGGCTGCCGAAGTTCGATCAGATCGTGTTTCACGAGAAGCTCGGGACGCAGGCGGAACGCATCAAGCGCATCGAGCGCCTGGCCGCCGAGATCGCGCCGCTGGTCGGCGCCGATGTCGCCAAGGCGACGCGCGCGGCGCATCTGGCAAAGGCAGATCTGCTGACGGAAGTCGTCGGCGAATTCCCGGAAGTGCAGGGCCTGATGGGCAAATACTATGCGCTGGCTCAGGGCGAAGACGCCTCCGTCGCCGCGGCCTGCGAGGAGCACTACAAGCCGCAAGGGCCTGCTGATCGCGTTCCGACCGATCCGGTCAGCGTCGTGGTGGCGCTCGCGGACAAGATCGATACCCTGGTTGGGTTCTGGGCGATCGACGAGAAGCCGACGGGCAGCAAGGACCCCTATGCGCTGCGTCGTGCGGCGCTGGGTGTGATCAGGCTGATCGCTGAGAACGCGCTGCGTCTGTCGCTCATAAAGGTGGCGGGATCAGCGCTCGCCGGCTTGTCGGTGAAGCCGGCCGATGCCTCGAAGCTTCCGAGCGATCTGCTCGCCTTCTTCGCCGATCGCCTCAAGGTCCAACTCCGCGAGCAGGGCGCGCGCCACGATCTCGTCGATGCCGTGTTCGCGCTCGGCGGCCAGGACGATCTCCTGATGATCGTCCGCCGCATCGAGGCGCTCGGAAAATTCCTCGATAGCGACGACGGCAAGAACCTGCTCGCCGGCACCAAGCGCGCCAGCAACATCCTCAGCATCGAGGAGAAGAAGGACAAGCGCAGCTTCGACGGCGCGCCGGATGCTGCGCTCTACAGCCTCGCTGAGGAGAAGGCGCTGGCCAAGGCGATCGGTGAGGTCAAGGCGGAAGCCAGCGCTGCGGTGGCCAAGGAAGACTTCGCCGCCGCGATGAGTGCGATGGCAAAGCTGCGTCCGCCGGTCGATGCCTTCTTCGACAAAGTGCGCGTCAATGACGATGATCCGAAGGTGCGCGAGAACCGCCTGAAGCTCCTCAACGAGATCCGCAGCGCCACGCGCGCGGTAGCGGACTTCTCGAAGATCCAGGATTGAGGCGCGGTTTGCGGCAAACACCGCTGTCATTCCGGGGCGCGCGTAGCGCGAGCCCGGAATCCATAACCACGATCGTGAGTATGGATTCTCAGGTGCGCAATTGCGCACCATAGCCCACGCCTCCGGCGTGTCCCGGAATGACGGCTGCTGATGTGGCTTGCCCAAAGAAGCCCCGCCCGGCGGGGGGAGGACCGGGCGGGGCCTGATGTCCGATTTACACTGCTCGCGCCAGCCTGCTGTGACGCGCCGGACATCGAATGGAGCGGCTGCGTCTTTAGTCCAGCACCTCGACGATGCGGCGCGAGCGCGGCTCGACCAGCACGGTTTCGCCGTTCACGACGGTGTAGCGATAGGTCGTGGCGCCGAAACGTTGCGGCACGTCATAATAGGTGACGCCTGCCTCGGGTAAGGTGGTGCCGACCACCACGCGATCCGGAATGCGGAAGGGCGGCACACGTTGTTCAACGACATATTCGCGGAAGGCGGGCCGTTGTTCGACGGCAATCGTCGGCGCGCCGTCGACCATGGCGGGCGCGCGTCCAATCGTGACATCGCTTTGCGCCTGCGCCGCAAGGGGCGCGCCGGTTGCGGCCGCGAGCGCTGCGAGAGCAAAAATCCTGTTCCGCATGGACAACTCCTTCGACGTGATTCTGCGGGCGCGCGAGCGGCGCGACCGGTTGCCAATGCGTGCCTCAAGCCAATGTTCCGGGAAAAGGCATGCCGCATTCGCGGCAATTTCGGGCAGTTTTCGTGAGGCCGGAACTCGCAGCAGCCCTTGCGCATCTCTACTCCCGGAACCCATCCGGTTATGATCCGCGCGCGATTCGCCTCACCTCACAGAAAGATAGTTCATGCACATCACCGTCGCCCACATTTCGCCGATCCTGTCGTTGATTGCGGGCGTGCTCATCCTGATCATGCCGCGGCTTCTCAACCTCATCGTCGCGATCTTCCTCATCGTCAACGGCGCGATCGGGCTCGGGCTCCTGAAGTGGCTCCGCTTCTAGGCGTTCACTTTTCGGAACTGTCCGTCTTGCGCGGGCCCGCCCAAAGTGGTGTAAGGCCCGCGATTTCCCATTCCTCTCGCAGGTTGTGTGCAAGCTATGGCCAAAGCCGCCTCGAAGCCTTCTAAAACTGCAGCGAAATCAAAGCCCTCCGCCAAGGCGAAGGCCGCGCCGGCGGCCCGCAAGGCGCTGGCCAAGAGCGCGCCGAAGCCGGTCGCCAAACCCACTGCAAAGCCGGTGGCAAAGGCAATGACCAAGGCGGCTTCGCCGAAGGTTGCCGCGAAGCCTGCGCCGAAGAAGGTTGTGCCTGCCAAGGCGGCGCCGGCAGCGGCGAAGGCCGGCAAATGGGTCTACACGTTCGGTGACGGCAAGGCCGAGGGCCGGACGGAAATGCGCGACCTGCTCGGCGGCAAGGGCGCCAACCTCGCCGAGATGGCCAATCTCGGCCTGCCGGTGCCTCCGGGCTTCACCATCCCGACCTCGGTCTGCACCTATTTCTACGAGCACGACAAGACCTACCCGAAGGAACTGAAGCCGCAGGTTGAGAAGGCGCTCGACTATGTCGGCAAGTTGACCGGCAAGGTGTTCGGCGACACCAGGAACCCGCTGCTCGTCTCGGTGCGCTCCGGCGCGCGCGCCTCGATGCCGGGCATGATGGACACCGTGCTCAATCTCGGCCTCAACGACCAGACCGTGGAAGCGCTGGCCGAGCTGTCGGGCGACCGCCGTTTCGCCTATGACAGCTATCGCCGCTTCATCACGATGTATTCCGACGTGGTGCTCGGCTTCGAGCATCATCACTTCGAGGAGATCCTCGACACCTTCAAGGACAGCCAGGGCTACACGCTCGACACCGATCTGTCCGCCGAGGACTGGGTCGAACTGGTCGGCAAGTACAAGGACGCGGTCGCACGCGAGACCGGCAAGGAATTCCCGCAGGATCCGCACGACCAGCTCTGGGGCGCGATCGGCGCGGTGTTCTCATCCTGGATGAACGCGCGCGCGGTGACCTACCGCAAGCTGCACGACATTCCGGAATCCTGGGGCACCGCGGTCAACGTGCAGGCCATGGTGTTCGGCAACATGGGCGAGACATCGGCCACGGGCGTTGCCTTCACCCGCAACCCCTCGACCGGCGAGAGCAAGCTCTACGGCGAGTTCCTGATCAACGCACAAGGCGAGGACGTAGTCGCGGGCATCCGCACGCCGCAGGACATCACCGAGGAGGCGCGCAAGGAGTCGGGCTCCGACAAGGCGTCGATGGAAGCGGCGATGCCGGAAGCCTTCAAGGAGCTGACGCGGATCTACACGCTGCTCGAGAAGCACTACCGCGACATGCAGGACATGGAGTTCACCGTCGAGCAGGGTAAGCTCTGGATGCTCCAAACCCGCGGCGGCAAGCGCACCGCCAAGGCCGCGCTGCGTATCGCGGTCGAGCTCGCCAATGAGGGCCTGATCTCGAAGAAGGAAGCGGTGACGCGGATCGATCCGGCCTCGCTCGACCAGCTCCTGCATCCAACCATCGATCCCAACGCCAAGCGCGACGTGATCGCAACCGGCCTGCCGGCTTCGCCGGGTGCGGCCTCCGGCGAGATCGTGTTCTCCTCGGACGAGGCGGCCAAGCTTCAGGGCGACGGACGCAAGGTGATTTTGGTCCGCATCGAGACAAGCCCGGAAGACATCCACGGCATGCACGCCGCCGAAGGCATCCTGACCACGCGCGGCGGCATGACCTCGCACGCGGCGGTGGTCGCGCGCGGCATGGGCAAGCCCTGCGTCTCCGGCTGCGGGACCATCCGCGTCGATTACGGCCGCGGCACCATGAGCATCGGCTCGCGCACCTTCAAGACCGGTGATGTCATCACCATCGACGGCTCGCTCGGCCAGGTGCTCGCCGGCCGCATGCCGATGATCGAGCCGGAGCTGTCCGGCGAGTTCGGCACGCTGATGAACTGGGCCGACCAGGTCCGCAAGATCGGCGTCCGGGTCAACGGCGACACGCCTGACGACGCGCGCACCGCGATCAAGTTCGGCGCGGAGGGCATCGGCCTCTGCCGCACCGAGCACATGTTCTTCGAGGAGACGCGCATCCGCACGGTGCGCGAGATGATCCTCTCCGAGGACGAGCAGTCGCGCCGCGCCGCGCTGGCAAAACTGCTGCCGATGCAGCGCGCCGACTTCGTCGAGCTGTTCGAGATCATGAAGGGCCTGCCCGTCACGATCCGGCTTCTGGATCCTCCCCTTCATGAATTCCTGCCGCACACCCATGCCGAGGTCGAGGAAGTGGCGCGCGCCATGAACACCGACCCGCGGCGCCTCGCCGACCGCGCCCGGGAGCTCTCGGAGTTCAACCCGATGCTCGGCTTCCGCGGCTGCCGCATCGCCATCGCCTATCCCGAGATCGCCGAGATGCAGGCCCGCGCGATCTTCGAGGCGGCGGTCGAGGCGCAGAAGCGCACCGGCAAGGCCGTCGGCCTCGAGGTGATGGTGCCGCTGATCGCGACCAAGGCCGAGCTCGACCTGGTCAAGGCACGGATCGATGCCACCGCACAGGCCGTGATGCGTGAGACCAACACCAAGCTGGCCTATCAGGTCGGCACCATGATCGAGCTGCCGCGCGCCTGCCTGCTCGCGGGCGAGATCGCGCAGTCGGCCGAGTTCTTCTCGTTCGGCACCAACGACCTGACGCAGACGACCTACGGCATCAGCCGCGACGACGCGGCGAGCTTCCTGGGTCCCTATGTGGCGAAGGGCATCCTCACGGTCGATCCCTTCATCTCGCTCGATCAGGAAGGCGTCGGCGAGCTGGTCAAGATCGGCGTCGCCCGCGGCCGCAAGACCCGCACTTCGCTCAAGGTCGGCATCTGCGGCGAGCACGGCGGCGATCCCGCCTCCGTCGCCTTCTGCCACCATATCGGTCTCGACTACGTCTCCTGCTCGCCCTACCGCGTGCCGATCGCGCGGCTTGCAGCGGCGCAGGCCGCGCTCGGCAAGGCGATCGCGAGCCAGGCGTAAGCCGAAACACAGACTTGAATTGAGAGAGGCGGGGCCCAGCCCCGCCTCTCATTTTTGGCACTGCTCTCTCCGCGTCGTCATTGCGAGCCACCGGGTCCGCGCAAAGCGCGGCCCGATGACAGGCTCCACGAAGCAATCCAGAGTCGTTCCGCAGAGGGACTCTGCTCGGCGCCCCTCACATCATCCCCGTCTCATCCTCCTCGGCCTGCCCGATCAGCGCCTCGCTCGCTACCGCCTCGCGGCGGGGCACGACGAACATCATCACGCAGGCGCAAAGGATCGAGATCGCGAGCACCGCGGAGGTCAGCGGCAGCGTCGTTGCGGAGTGGCCGCCGAGATAGGCGCCGAACTGCGACATCAGCGCGCCAATGCCTTGCTGCAGGAAGCCCATCGCGCCCGAGGCGGTGCCGGCCGCTTCGGGACGGATGCTGATGGCGCCGGCGGCGGAATTCGCCATCACGAAGGCATTGCCGGCCATCACGATCATATGGGTGCCGAACAGCCAGGCGGGCGCCTCGTTCCAGCCGACGAAGCTCCAGAGCAGGTTCGCAAGGCTGCCGCAGAGTTGCAGGGCGAGCCCGAACCAGATCAGCTTCTCCAGTGAGTGGCGCGGCGCAAAGCGCACGCAGAGCAGGTTGCCGACCAGAAACGCAAAGCCCGTCGTTGCGAACCAGGCGCCGTATTCGGCGCTGCTGCGGCCCATCTGCGTCACCACGATGTAGGGCCCGCCGCCGGCGAAGGTGAAGATGATCTGGGACGCCAGCACCTGGCACATCACATAGCCGACGAAGGCGCGGTTGCGGATGAGCATGCCGATATCGCCGCGGAAGCCGCTGCCGGCGGCGCGGCTGCGACGGGTCTCAGGCAGCGCCAAGGCGATCCCGACGGCAACGACGATGGCGGCGATGGTGATGGCATAAAAGATCGCGCGCCATCCCAACGCGGTCTCGATCAGGCCGCCGGTGAGCGGCGAGACCATCTGCCCGATCATCAGCGCCGCGACCACGAGGCTGATCATCGAGGCGACGCGGTCGCGCTCGTAGATGTCGCGGATGATGGCCCGGCTGATCACCATGCCGGATGCGCCGCCGAGCGCCTGGAAGAAGCGTGCGGCGATCAATTGCGGCAGGGTCTCGGCGAAAATGCAGGCGACGCTGGCCGCCACCATCAGTGCAAGTCCTCCGAGCAGCACCGGACGCCGCCCGAACCGGTCCGACAGCGGGCCCATGATCAGCTGCGACAGCGCGATGCCGACCATGTAGAGCGACACCGTCATCTGCGCGATCGAGATGTCGCTGCCGAAATCCGTCGCCAGCACCGGCAGCGCCGGAACCAGGATGTAGAGCGAGATCGGTGCGACCCCGGTCATCACCACCAGCAGCAGCAACACCAGACGCGAGGTCGCGAGGTTGCCGGCCGCTTCGGGCGGCTTGCTGATGATGCCGTGCATCGCCGGACACTAGCCGCATCGCGTTGCGAGCGAATACGCTCATTTCGGCATACGGCTATGCGCGAGGCGTCAAGGCGCTGGGCCTGTAGGGTGGGCAAAGACGCGCTCTTTGCGCGGCGTGCCCACCATTGCTGCCGTCACCCGGAGATGGATGGTGGGCACGCATCCGCCTCCGCTCTTCGAGCGGCAGCGGATGCTTTGCCCACCCTACGCAGGCAGTCTTATGACGGAGTTAGAGCTTCAGCTCCGCCGTGGCCTGATCGAGCCAGGTCTTCGTCGCCTCGTCCAGCGCCGGCCGCACGTCGTCCCTGACGCGCGCATGGTACGCGTTCAGCCAATCGAGCTCGTCGCGGCTCAGCATCGCGACATCGATCAGACGGCGGTCGATCGGCGCCAGGGTCAGCGTCTCGAACGCGTTCATCGGCTTCTCGGCACCCTTGATGTCGGCGGCGACGACTAGCTCGAGATTCTCGATGCGGATGCCGAAGCCATTGGTCTTGTAGTAGCCGGGCTCGTTCGACAGGATCATGCCGCGCTTCAACGGCGTGGTGCCGAGCTTCGAAATTCGTGCCGGTCCTTCGTGCACCGAGAGATAGCTGCCGACGCCGTGGCCGGTGCCGTGCTCGAAATCGAGCCCGACGGCCCAGAGATATTGCCGCGCCAGCGTGTCGAGTTGCGCGCCCGTGGTGCCGTCCGGAAAGACGGCGCGCGCGATCGCGATGTGGCCGCGCAGCACGCGGGTGAAGCGGTCGCGCATCTCATCCGTCGGCTCGCCTATCGCCATGGTGCGCGTGACGTCGGTGGTGCCGTCTTCATATTGCGCGCCGGAATCGATCAGCAGGAGATCGCCGTGCGCGATCCGCCGGTTGCTCTTGCGGGTGACGCGGTAATGCACGATGGCGCCGTTCGGGCCGGTGCCGGAGATGGTCGGGAACGAGACGTCCTTGAGCGCGCCGGTGTCGCGGCGGAAGGTTTCCAGCGCCTCGACCGCGTCGATCTCGGTGAGCTTGCCGCTTGGCGCCTCGCGATCGATCCAGGCGAGGAAGCGCGCCAGCGCCACGGCGTCGCGCAAATGAGCCGTCTTGGTGCCCTTGATCTCGGTCGCGTTCTTGACCGCCTTGAGCAGTGCAACCGGATCGCTGCCGCGCACCGGCTTGCCGCCGGCCCCGCTGATCAGGCGGCTGAGTGCGTCGGCCGCTGTGGCATTGTCGAGCGCAATGGCCGCACCGCTCTTGGCCAGCGCCATCAGCGTCGGCGCCATGGCGTCCGGTTCGCGCACGTCAGCGGACTGCTCGAGATGGTCGCGTGTGAGGTTGGAGAGCTTGCGGTGGTCGATGAAGATGGTGGGACGGCCGTCCTTCGGCACCAGCGCGTAGGACAGTGGCAGCGGCGTATGGGCGACGTCGGCGCCGCGGATGTTGAAGGTCCAGGCCACCGCGTGACTGTCCGACAGCACCAAGGCATCGGTGCCGAGCTTGGCGATCTCGGCCCTGATCTGGGTCAGCTTCTCCGCTTCAGTGATACCGGCGTGCTGAAGGCTGTGCACCGCGACGGGGGCGAGCGGCGGCTGCGGCCGGTCCTGCCAGATCGCGTCGATCGGATTGCTGTCGACCGCGACCAGCTCGGCCCCGGCCTTGGCGCAGGCGGCGGACAATCGCTCGGCTGCCGAAAAAGTGTGCAGCCACGGATCAAATCCGAGGCGGTCGCCGGCTTTCAGATGCACCGCCACCCAGCTCTCCGGCGGCGGGTCGATCAGCGATTCCACTACCCATGCCTTGGCATCGACCTGCTTGGCCGCCTGCAGCGTGTAGCGGCCGTCGACGAACAGCGCAGCCTCCTGCGGCAGAACCACTGCTAGTCCCGCCGAGCCGGTAAAGCCGGTCAGCCAGGCGAGCCGCTCTTCCGATGGCGGCACATATTCGTTCTGCTGCTGATCGGCACGTGGCACGACGAAGCCGGTCAACTTGCGACGGGCAAGTTCTTCGCGAAGTGCGGCCAGTCGTGCCGCCAACGCGACGCCGGCCTCCGGCTCCTCGAATGTCTGGAAGTGCGCTTCGAACATGGTGGATCACTTTAGGATCATGGAGATCAGTCCGCAATGTAGACGCATTTGCGTCGCATCTGGCATGGACTGTGCTTGAAATAGTTCCATTCGAATCGAGTGGAGTAAAGGATGCGGCAGTTGCGCTTCGTCCGGATAACAGGGAAATTCGAGCGGGTGGTTCATCTCAACGGCGAGGGGACACACAATGCCAGCGTTCACCTTTGAGAAGATTTCGCCGCCGGCGCGCCGCGCTCCGACAGCGGCAGTAACAAAGAAGCCGCGCGGCCTCATCAGCCAGATGATCGACCGTTTCGCCGAGCGCCGCGCCAAGCGCGCCTTGCGGGGCAAGCGCGCGTCACGCCGCGACGTGAAGCCGGCCGAGTAGCGCGGCGAGGGAGCGCACCGCCGTCGCGACGCGGTTAGTTCATCCCACCTTCCTCAGCAGCAGACTGCTCCACCCCTCGATGCGCAGATGTTTCACCGGCACGAGGCCGCGGGCGCGGTAGGCGGCGATCACGGCGGGCGCCTGGTGCGTCAAGAGGCCGGAGAGGATGACGCGGGCGCCAGGCGCAAGGTGCCGCGTCATCGGGCTCGCCAATTGCCGCAACGGATTGGCAAGGATATTGGCGAGCACCAGGTCGAACGGGCCTGCACGCGCAAAATCTGGCGCGGCAAAGCCGGTCGCGCGGATCACCCGCACATGGTTGCCAACTTCGTTCAGCGTGGCGTTCTCGGCGGCCACCCGGACCGATGGCGGATCGATGTCGGAAGCCAGCACCGCGCGATGCAGCGCCTTCGCCGCCGCGATCGCCAGCACGCCCGTGCCGGTGCCGAGATCGAGCAGGCTCCTTGGGCGGGAGCTCTTCAGGACATGGTCAAGCAGAAGTAAACAGCCGCGCGTCGTGCCATGGTGACCGGTGCCGAAGGCGAGCGCCGCCTCGATCTCGATGGCAAGCTTGTTCGGCGCCACACGGTCGCGATCGTGGCTGCCGTGCACGACGAAGCGGCCGGCCGGCACCGGGACGAGATCTTCAAGGCTGGCTTTGACCCAGTCCTTGGCTTCGACAGTGTCGAAGACGAGCGTCGCCGCGATCTCATTTCCTGCTGAAGTTGCAACGAGTTCGCGCAGCCATGCCTGATCGGGCGCTGCGGCGAAATGCAACGTGACGTCCCAGCGTCCGTCAGGCCGCTCGAACGCGGCGACCGCCGCATCGCCGTCGAAAAAGACCTCGGTGAGCACGTCGACGAGGCGCTTGGCGTCGGCTTCATTGCCGATCGAAAAGCTGGCGCGATAGGTCGGGGAAGGCTGCATTCAGGGTTCCGTCGCGTTCAATTTTTGGAACTTTTGCTGCCCAGTTTTCGGACAAGTTGAGGTTCCCATATTAACGCGCCTGCAGTGTGTGGCCCGTATATTTTCGGATGTACAAGCAAGTCCACGCAGCTTTGAATTGAAACGGAGGCGAGTCTTGAAGCGCATGATTCAGAAGTTCTGGTCGGATGAGTCCGGTGCAACCGCGATCGAATACGGCCTGATCGCCGCGGGTATCGCCCTGGCGATCATTACCGTGGTGAACGGCCTGGGCACCACCATGAACGAGAAGTTCACTTCGATTAGCACCTCCTTGAAGTAATTTCCGCCGCCATTTCCCAGCGGGGGCTATTTTCTTCAAAGGCTGTTCCTGATCACCGCCCGCTAGGGGTTTCCCCTGGCGGGCGAGGTCGTTTTTGCAGCCCGACTTCACAGCTTATCCGCCTGCTTGTCCGGACTTTGTCCACCACTTTTCCCCTGATCGCCCCGCCGATTTCCCTCCGGCTTTCCCCAGGATCGCTCCTGGCCGTATCGCCCAGGCCTCCTCTGGCCGCTCACAGGCCTTTCGACAGCCTGTCCACCGCCAATCCACAGCCCTATCCACGGCTCCCGAACAGGGCGCGGTGATCCCGCAGGATGGCCTGCGCGGCGTTATGGCCGGGCGCGCCGGTGACGCCGCCGCCTGGATGGGCGCCGGATCCGCAATGGTAGAGGCCTCTCAGCGGCCCGCGATAGTCGGCGTGGCCCAGCATCGGCCGCGCCGAGAACAGCTGGTTCAATGTCAGCGCGCCGTGGAAGATGTCGCCGCCAAGCAGCCCGAACTGCCGCTCGAGATCGAGCGGAGACAGGATCTGACGGCCGAGCACGCTTGCCGCAAATCCCGGCGCGTACTTATCCACCGTCGCGATCATGAGATCGGCGACCTCGTGGCGATGGTCATCCCACGACTTTCCATCGGGAAGCCCTGGTGCGACATGCTGGCAGAACAGGCTCGCGACATGCTTGCCGGCCGGGGCCAGCGTGTCGTCGAGCGTCGAGGGGATCAGCATTTCCACGACAGGCTCGCGGCTCCAGCCCTGCGCGCGCGCGTCGAGCCAGGCGCGATCCATATAGCCCAGACTCGGCGCCAGGATGATGCCGGAGGTGAGGTGATCGCCCTCGCCTGAGAGCGCCGTGAAGGAGGGCAGGCGGTCCAGCGCCACATTCATCCGGAAGGTGCCGGAGCCGTTCTTCCAATGCCGCATGCGGGCGAGGAAGTCCGCAGGCAGAGCATCGGCCGCGATCAGGCGCGTGTAGAGCAGCTTTGGATTGACATTGGCCGCGACATATTTCGCGCGGATCGCAGAGCCGTTCTCCAGCACGATTCCGACGGCGCGGTCGCGCTCGATGATGATCTCACGCACACTGGCATCCGTGTCGATCGCGACGCCGCGGTCGCGCGCGGCGCGCGCCATGGCCTGCGTGATCGCGCCCATGCCGCCGATGGCGTGGCCCCACACGCCCTTCTTGCCGTTCACCTCCCCGAACGCATGATGCAGCATCACATAGGCCGAGCCGGCGGCGTAGGGGCTGGCATAGTTGCCGACGATGGCGTCGAAGCCGAACAGCGCCTTGACTAGATCGTGCTCGAAACGTTCGTCCAGCATCTCGCCGGCCGAGCGCGTGAACAGATCGAGCAGGCTGCGGCTTTGTTCCAGCGTCAGGCCGCGCAGAATGTTGGCGCTCTGCAAAGCGTTCACGGCCTCGCGGACCGCGTTGGTGCCAAAACCGTCGAGCAGGTTCGGCGGCGCGCGGAGCACGAACCGCCTGAGCACGTCGGCAATGTCTTCCAGCTCGCGCGCGAAGCCGTCGAGCGCTTCCGCATCATGCGCGCTGAGCCGCGCCACCGAAGCTTTCGTTCGCCCCTCGCCGGTGAGGAGATAGCTGCCGTCTGGCGCGGGCAGAAAATTCTGCGCACGCCGCTCGACGATGCGCAGGCCCTGCTCGGCAAGCTTGAGGTCACGGATCACCTGCGGATTGAGCAGGCTCACGGTGTAGGCGGCGACAGAATTGCGAAAGCCGGGGTGAAACTCCTCCGTCACCGCGGCACCGCCGACCACCTTGCGCCGCTCGACCACGCGCACGCGCAGGCCCGCCATCGCCAGATAGGTCGCGCAGGTGAGGCCGTTATGTCCCGCGCCGATGATGATGACGTCGGTATCTGTCATGACTTCCTTGGCATAATTCCGGGGCTACTCGGCAGAGCCGAACTATGATGCGGGCTCCGCACCGGAGAATCTCGAGGTTCCGGGTTCGATGTCGCGCGTCGCATCGGAACGACATCTCTATATCAGGCATTCCTTGCTGCAACATCACGCCACACTTTATTGCCCGTCCAGGCGCCTTGTGCTCCATTGCGCGCGATCCGGCGCCCGCCGGGGTTTGAGCCGGAGCTTCCATGGATTCGATCGTGCAACCCGCCGCCACGGAGCAGCCGTCGTCGTCGCGCAACCGGCTGCTGCTGGCGGTCTACACCGCTGCCATCTTCGTCAGCGCGCTGCTGCTGTTCTCCGTGCAGCCTCTGTTTACCAAGATGGTGCTGCCGCGGCTCGGCGGCTCGCCGGCGGTGTGGTCGGTGGCGATGGTGTTCTTCCAGTCGCTGCTGCTGGCCGGCTATGCCTATGCGCATCTGCTGATGCAGGCGCGGAACCGGATCGTCCCCGTGGCGGTGCATCTGGTGCTACTGCTCGCCGCCTTCGCGACGCTGCCGCTCGGCATCGCCTCCGCCTATGGCGAGCCGCCGGCTTCGGGCTACGCAATCTGGCTGCTCGCCCTGTTCGCGGTCTCGATCGGGCTACCGTTCTTCGCGCTCGCCGCCAACAATCCGCTGCTGCAGGCCTGGTTCGTCCGCACCGGCCATCCGGCCGGCCATGATCCCTATTTCCTCTACGCCTCCTCCAATATCGGCAGCTTCCTCGCGCTGTTGTCCTATCCGTTCCTGCTGGAGCCGATGTTCACGCTGCAGATGCAGAACCGGTTCTGGACGGGTGGCTATGGCCTGCTGATCCTCCTCATCGGCGCCTGCGGCGTGCTGTTGTTGCGTTCGCCGAAGTTGGCGCTGACCGACACGCGGGCCGAGGACGTGAATGCACCCGCGCCCGGCCTCTTGACGCGGCTGCGCTGGATCTTCCTCGCCGCCGTGCCATCGGGCCTGCTCATCGCCGTCACCGCGCACATCTCGACCGACGTCGCGGCGGCGCCGCTTTTGTGGGTGCTGCCGCTGTCGCTTTACCTCTTGACCTGGGTCGTCGTGTTCCAGTCCCGGCCGCTGCTGCCGCACAAATGGATGCTGATGCTCCAGCCGGTCGCGATTGCGGGCGTCGTCGTCCTGCTGGCTTTCGGCGGCGAGCAGAACCTGCTGCTGACCCTCGGCGGACATCAACTCTGCTTCTTCGTCATCGCCATGGCCTGCCACGGCGAGCTGGCGCGGACGCGGCCTGCCGCCAAATATCTCACCGGCTTCTATGTCGCGTTGTCGTTCGGTGGCATGGTCGGCGGCTTGTTCGCGGGGCTCGTTGCGCCCTTCACCTTCTCGTGGATCGCCGAATATCCGATCCTGATCGCGCTTGCCGCGCTGTGCCGTCCGTCCGGGAATGAGCGGCTGGCCGCAATCGTCAAATGGTACTGGCTGGCGCTCGCCGCGCTTGCGGTGGCGCTCATCGCGCCGTCATATACGACCGGTGGCCTCTCGACCTGGTTCGAGGATCATCGTGTCTGGGTCGCCGGCGCCGTCGGCGTGCTCGCCGCGCTGCTCGCGCTGATCCTCAATGCCGGGCGCTGGAAGATCTTTGCCACCGTCGTGCTGGCGCTGGCGTTGATCCGCGTCTATCCCGCGGACGAGGGCCGCGTCACGACCGTGCGCAGCTTCTTCGGCGTGCACAAGATCGTGGTGACGCCCGGCGGCTATTTCCACGTGCTGATGCACGGCACCACCATTCATGGCGCCGAGCGTTTCCGCAACAATGACGGCACGCCTGTTGCCGGCCGGCCCGAGCCGATCACCTATTACCACAAGGACGGCGGCATCGGTCAGGCGGTCAGCGCGATCCGCGAGCGTAAGGGCGCGCCGCTGAAGGTTGCCGCGATCGGCGTTGGCTCCGGCACGCTCGCCTGCGCCGCCGAGCAGGGGGAGGACTGGACCTTCTTCGAGATCGACCAGTCCATGGTCGATGCGGCGCGTGATCCCAGGAATTTCCGCTACATCTCGAGCTGCATGCCCGACATGAAGCCCGTCATCGGGGATGCGCGCCTAACCTTCGCCAAGGAGCCCGACGGCGCCTATGATCTCGTCATCGTCGACGCCTATTCGTCCGACGCGATCCCGATCCATCTTGCGACCGAAGAGGCGATGAAGATCTACAAGGACAAGCTCGCGCCGCACGGTGCCGTGGTGATGCACGTCTCGAACCGGCATCTGGATCTCGAAACCGTCGTCGTCGGTATCGCGGACGCCAATGATCTCAAGAGCTGGGTCTTCAACGAGGATTCCGGGCGCGATGGTGACTACATCTTCTCCACCGACGTCGTCATCTCCGCGCGCGAGGAGGCCGACATCGGCAGGCTCGCGTCCTCCAAGCAATGGGAACAGACCGAAGCCGACGACAGAGCGCGGGTCTGGACCGACGATTATTCCAACATCCTGGGCGCGCTATATCGGCGTTGGAAGGACGGCGAGTAGGGCTCTCTTCGTAGCCCGGATGGAGCGAAGCGCAATCCGGGGGCGCTCCCGGCGTGGTACTGTCCCGGATTTCGCTGCGCTCCATCCGGGCTACGAGGCATCGCAACTACGGCGCCACGGGCGTCCCCACCGGCAGCGCAATTCCCTTAGCGCCGGCCACCTCTCGTAATAGATCCGGCCTGTCCGAGATGATGCCGTCGACGCCGAGCTCGATCATGCGCGTCATGTCCTCGCGCTTGTTCACCGTCCACACCACGACGCGCAGTCCGAGCGCGTGGGCGTCGGAGACCAGAGGCGCGGTCACGTCGCCGAAATAGGGCGACCAGATCGCGCCGCCCGCAGCCTTGATCGTGCGCGGCAGCGAGCCGGCGTGATCGGCCGGGTTGAACCCCGCCGTCCAGTTTGTCGCCTTGTCGAGCGCTACCGTCGGAGCCAGGCTGCGCTGGATCGTCAGGTACGCGGTCGGGATGTTCGGCGCCTGCTGCTGGACGCGACGCAAGGTTCGCCAGTCGAACGACTGGATCATGACGCGATCGGAGACTCCCTCGGTCTCGATCACCCCGAGCAGCTTCGCGACGAATTCTTGCGGATCAAGCGTTTCATCGGGACGGTTCGGATCGATCTTGGTCTCGATGTTGAAGCGCACTTGCCTGTTGCCGGATTTGCGCACCAGCGCGAACAGCTCGCGCAAGGTGGGAATGCGAGTCCCCGGGACGGCACGCTGGCCCGGAAATTGTTTCGCATAGGCACTGTCCGGCCGAATCTGGCCGACGTCATAGGTCCTGATCTCGTCGAGCCGCAATTTCACGAACGGCGTGCCGGGCGGAGCGATGTAGGCGCCATCGGGCCGCCGTGCGAGATCGGGATTGAGCCCGCGCTCATGCGCGACGATCACTTCGCCGTCGGCGGTGACGCCGACGTCGAGCTCCAGCGTGTCCACGCCCATCGTCAGCGAATGGGCGAAGGCGGGCAGGGTGTTTTCCGGCAGCAGCGCCCGCCCGCCGCGATGCGCCTCGAGGTCGAAGGCCAAATCAGATCCCATGGCTTGTCCGGCAGTGAGCAGCGAGAGCAGCACCGGGATTGTCGTGGCACGTGATGGCATGGTGCCTCGACGGTCAAGGGCGGTTGATGGTCGCCGGGTCAGTTCTGATAGTAGTAGCCGCGCGGCTGATAAACCTGCCGCGGCTGCGGCTGATAGTAATAGCCCTGCTGGCCGTAGCCCTGGTCGTAATAAGGCCGCGGCTGCTGCTGATAGACCTGCGCGTCGTAGAGCGGGCGGGTGGCCGAGCGCGGCGCCGGATAGCGCGCGCCGGTGTCGCTGCCGTCGGCCGGGTAGATGTAATTGTCGTCCTGCGGCATGTAGCGCCGCGCGGGCTGCGCCGGCGGGGTCAGGTCCACGGGGGCGCCGGTGGTGGCGTATTGGTCTTCGGCCGGCTGCGGGGCGCGGGCCACCGCAGTGTTGTTGCGGCCGCGCGGATTGCGCGCCAGCGCCACCTGGGCCGAGCCGGTCAGCGTCACCGTGGTGTTGAGCACGCCCTGCTGCTGCACCAGCGCATAGAGCGTCGAGGCATTCTGGCGCGACAGGCGCACGCAGCCATGGGATGCCGGCGAGCCGAGCCGGCCGACCGAGTCCGTGCCGTGGATGGCGTGCCCGACCTTGGTGAAGAAGATCGCGTGCGGCATCGGCGCGTCGTCGAATTCCTTGGAGTAGTGATCCTCTTCCATGCGGAAGGCCCGGAAGGCGCCGTTCGGCGTCTCGCGCGAGGGGAGGCCGGTCGACACCGGCCAGCGGTAGCGCGCGACCCCGTCGACGGCGACGGTCATCTGCTGATTGTCCTTGTCGACGGTGATCTCGACCTTGGCCTGCGCGGTGCCCGCGCTCAAAAGCATCAGGGATGTGAGAGCAATAAAAAACGAACGCATCTGACTTCTGGCCTCCGGCCTGTTCATGCTTAGCGCCGCGGCTCTCCGTCCCCCGGCGTGCATTATGCCTGCAGCCCGGCGTTGGTTCCAGCGGCCAGCCTGTCCATCGTTAACGTGATGGCAGGCGTAAGCAAGGCCGCTTTGTGCCGCGCCGGCCGGCGGCGCTGACATTTTCGCGAGCGCCGCGTGGTCAGTTCTTGAGCCGGTATCCGGTTCGGAAAATCCACCAGATCACGACCAGGCAGATCACCAGGAACGCCAGCGTCATGCCGATGCTGACGGACACGCTGACGTCGGCGATCTCGTAAAAGCTCCAGCGGAAGCCGGAGATCAGATAGACGACCGGGTTGAGCAGCGCGACTGTGCGCCATGTCGGCGGCAGCATGTCGATGGAATAGAAGCTGCCGCCGAGGAAGGTGAGCGGCGTCACCACCAGCATCGGAATCATCTGCAGCTTCTCGAATCCGTCGGCCCAGATGCCGATGATGAAGCCGAACAGGCTGAACGTCACCGCCGTCAGCACCAGGAAGGCCAGCATCCAGACCGGATGCTGGATATGCAATGGAACGAAGAGCCCGGCGGTCGCCAGGATGATTAGGCCGAGGATGATCGACTTGGTGGCGGCGGCGCCGACATAGCCGAGCACGATCTCGAAATAGGAGATCGGCGCCGACAGGATCTCGTAGATCGTGCCGGTGAATTTCGGGAAGTAGATGCCGAAGGAGGCGTTGGCGATGCTCTGCGTCAGCACCGAGAGCATGATCAGGCCCGGCACGATGAAGGTGCCGTAGCTGACGCCCTCGACCTCGCTGATGCGCGAGCCGATCGCAGCGCCGAACACCACGAAATAGAGCGAGGTCGAGACCACCGGCGAGACGATGCTTTGCAGCAGTGTCCGCCAGGTGCGCGCCATTTCGAACAGGTAGATGGCGCGAATGGCGCGGTGGTTCATGACGTCCTCACGAGGTCGACGAAGATGTCCTCGAGCGACGATTGCGTCGTGTCGAGGTCGTTGAAGCGGATGCCGGCGGCGCGCAAATCGCCGAGCAGGCTGGTGATGCCGGTGCGCTCGCCCTGGGTGTCGTAATCGTAGACCAGCGTCGCGCCGCCGTCGCAGAGCTCGAGCTCGTATTGGCTGAGGCTTTCCGGCAACGCCGTCACCTTGTTCTGCAGATGCAGCGTCAGCCGCTTCTTGCCCAGCTTCTGCATCAAGGTGGTCTTGTCCTCGACCAGCACGATCTCGCCCTTGTTGATGACGCCGATGCGGTCGGCCATCTCCTCGGCTTCCTCGATGTAATGCGTGGTGAGGATGATGGTGACGCCGGATTGCTGAAGCCCGCGTACCACCTCCCACATGCCCTTGCGCAGCTCGACGTCGACGCCGGCGGTCGGCTCGTCCAGGAACAGGATCTGCGGCTCGTGCGACAATGCCTTGGCGATCATCACGCGGCGCTTCATGCCGCCGGAGAGCGTGATGATCTTGTTGTCCTTCTTGTCCCACAGCGAGAGGGCCTTCAGCACCTTCTCGATGTGATCGGGGTTCTTCGGCTTGCCGAACAGGCCGCGGGAGAAGCTCACGGTCGCCCACACGCTCTCGAAGGCGTCGGTGTGCAATTCCTGCGGCACGAGGCCGATCAGCGAGCGCGCCTTGCGGTAGGAGGTCTGGATGTCCTCGCCGCCGACCAGGACGCGGCCTTCGCTCGGATTGGCGATGCCGCAAATGATCGAGATCAGCGTGGTCTTGCCGGCGCCGTTGGGGCCGAGCAGCGCAAAAATCTCGCCGCGCTTGATGTCGAGATTGACGTTCTTGAGCGCCTTGAAGCCGGACCCATAGGTCTTCGACAGATTGGCGACGGAGATGATGGAAGACATGATGGCCGCGAGGCTGAGGAGCAAAGGCTGGGGAGGGGGCCGGACCATCCAGGAGGACAGGTCGGCGGAGCCCTGAAATAGGAACGCCATTGTCCCTCCGCAATTCCCCGGAGAAAAATGGTCTCAAAACAGGCGCTTTAGTGGCATGTTCCGGGCAAGTGTTGCGCGATGGTCACGGCTTGCTGCTAAGATTGGCGCTCACGCGCCTCTTTGTTGCGTCTGCGAGCGCGCCGTGGCTACGATTCCGGCCAATCGCGAAGCGTATTGTCTCCAGGGAAAAGATCGATGAGACCGAACGGCCGTCACACCGCCGGCGCCAGCCAATTGTCCGCCCTCCGTGTTTGGGCGATGGGCCTGCTCCTGCTGTCAGCTGTTGCCATCAGCCCGACCACCGCCAAGGCCGCGCCGAGCCAGGCCGCGGCGGCGACCACGCATGTCTATCTGCTCCGCGGCGTGCTCAACATCTTCTCGCTCGGCCTCGACACCATCGGCGCCCGGCTCCAGGCGCAGGGCGTTCCGGTGACCGTCGCCAATTTCGTGTCCTGGTCCTCGCTCGCCGATGAAGCGGCGGCTGCCTACAAGGCCGGTCGGCTCAAGACCATCATCCTGGTCGGCCATTCCTCGGGTGCGACCGCGCTGCCCGACATGATCGCCAAGCTCAACCAGCTCGGCGTGCCCGTGAAGCTCGCGATCGGCCTCGACTCCGTGTTCAAGACCAAGCTCTCGACCGGCGCGGAACGCTACATCAACATCTATATCGGCGATGGCCCCGGCGAGCCGGTGCGGGCCGCGGCCGGGTTCCGCGGCAAGCTCGACAATGTCGACATCCGCGGCAGTGGCGTCGGCCACATCTCGATCGACAAGAACGAGGCGATCCAGCGCCGCGTCATCGCCGAGATCGACGCCGCCATCATGCGCTCGCGCGCCCCGGCTGCGCGAGTCGCCGAACCCGCTGCGCCGCGGCCCGCACGCGCGGCGGCGGCAACGGATCCGGCGAGGAATTGAGCCGTCGCGCATCCTGCCGCGTGATGCCGCCTAAGCTGGCGTCACGCGAACCGGCATGCTCTCCACCCCGCGCAGGGAATTGTTGAGCCTGCGCTTCGGCTCCGCCGCGAGCTCGATCGTCTTCACGCGCCTTGCGAGCTCGCCGAAGATCAATTCGCCCTCCAGACGCGCGATCATCTGGCCGACGCAGGCGTGTATGCCTGCGCCGAAGCCGACATGGCCGGTCGCAACCCGCTCCACGTCGAAACGGGCCGGCTTGTCCCAGCGTGCGGGATCGCGATTGGCGGAGGCCATGAACAGCAGCACCTTGCGGTGCGCCGGGATCATGCCGCCGCCGATCTCGGCATCGCGCGAGGTGGTACGAAAGAACGTCTGCACCGGTGTATCGTAGCGCAGACCTTCCTCGAAGGCGTTGCGTGCCAGCTCTGGTTTCTCGTGCAGCTTGCGATATTCGTCCGGATGGGTGGCGAGCGCGAGCAGGGTATTGCCGATGCCATTGACGGTGGTGTCGATCCCGGCCGTGAGGAACGGCCGCACCAGATGCGTGGCCTCGTGCTCGGTGATCTCGCCCTCATCGGCCGCCTGGTAGATCATCATGCCGAGGCTGTCGGGCCGTAGCGCATCGCGCGCACAACATTCCATGATCCAGCTCTGCGCCGCGAGACCGTCCTTCCGCGACGCCGCGAGGATCTCGTTCTCCGGGCCGAAGCTGTTGAATACGAACGTGCTCCAGGCGAGCAGCTTCTCGCGCCCATCGGGGCGGATGCCGATCGCGTCCGGAAACACCTTCATCGGATAGGCTTCCGCAAGATCGGTCACGGCATCGAACGTGCCTTTGTCGATCAGCTCCGAGACCTTCCTCTCTGCTTCGCGCTGGAACGTCTCGCGCAGCTTCCTTGCGACGCCCGGAGACAGCGTGCGGCCGAGCACGCGGCGGCCCTTGTCGTGGTCGGGCGGATCGATCTGCAGGGTCAGCGGCTTTGGCAGCGCCGGGTTCATCCCGTTCAGCCCGACGCCCTCGCCACTGATGAACGTTTTCCAGTCCTTCAGGGCCGCTTCGACCTCGGCATTGCGCGCCATGGCCCACACGCCGTAGCGCTCCACCTCGAACACCGGCCCGATTGCGCGCAGCGCCTCATAGGCGGGATAGGGATCCGTCAGAAAGCCGGGCGCGAACGGATCGACCGGACTGGATGCAATGCCGCTCATGGTCAGCTCCGAACCGCTATTGCTTTGCGAGCGGGCACTGACCGTCACTCTCGGACCGGAACGCGTCCTCGCCCTTGATCGTGGCAACGACCTTCAGCAGATCCCAGGACGAATTCGATTCCTCGGGAGCCTTGACCTGCAACAGGTAGAGCGGATGGATCTTGCGGCCGTCCTTGCGGATGTAGCCCTTGCCGAACAACTGATCGTCGGTCGGCATCTGCTTCATCGTCGCGACCACGGCCTTGCCGTCCTTGGCGCCGCCGGCCTTGTCGACCGCCTTGAGGTAGTGGATGACCGAGGCATAGACGCCGGCCTGCATGTCGTTCGGATAGGCCTTCGAGGGAATGCGTTCGGCGAAGCGCTTCGCGAAAGCACGCGTGCCGTCGGTCAGATCCCAGTAGAACGGATTCATGATCTGCGCGCCCTGCGCAAACTTGAGCCCAAGCGCGGGAAGGCCGTTCATGCCGAGGATCAATCCGACCAGCTTGTGATCCTTTGTCAGCCCGAACTCGGCGGCCTGCTTCATCGAGGTGATGGTATCGTCCCCTGCATTGGCGAATGCGATGACGCTCGCACCCGACGCCTGGGCCTGGAGCAGGAATGAGGCGTAATCAGCCGTGCCCAACGGATGCCGCACGCTGCCGAGCACCTCACCGCCGGACGCTTTCACGGCTTCCGCGGCCTGCTTTTCCAGATCATGGCCGAACGCGTAATCCGCGGTGATGAAGAACCATTTCTTGCCGCCCTGCTGCACGATGGCCTTGCCGAGGCCGCGCCCGTAGGAATAGGTGTCGTAGGTCCAGTGCACGGTGTTTGGCGTGCACTTCTCCCCGGTCAGAAGCACCGTGCCGGCGCCCGAGCCCACGAAGACCTTGTTCTTCTCGGCGCTCATGCCGGCCACGGCGAGCGCAATCGACGAGTTCGGAATGTCGAAGATCGCATCGACGCTCTCGTTCTCGTACCAGCGCCGGGCGATGCCGATGCCGATGTCCGTCTTGTTCTGATGGTCCGCCGCAACGACTTCCACCGGCTTGCCGGCGGCCTTTCCGCCATAGTCCTCGACGGCCATCTTGGCGGCGACGACCGAGCCGATGCCCTGATAGCTCGCGAACGGCCCCGATTGATCGTTCAGGATGCCGATCTTCACGACGTCCTGGGCCAAGGCCGGTGCGGCGGTCAGCACCGCGGCCACCATGCACAGTTTATGCAGGAATTTGCTGTTCATTGTGTCCCTCCCATGGGCGGTCTTGGTGCCGCTCTATAATAGTTATATTTTATAGCTATTTTCGAGGGTGTCAATTCGGCCGACTTGTGGCCGCCGGATCCAGGATCATGAGCCCGAAAGCAGTCAGACCCGGAGCGAAGCCCGCTCAACCGTCGGAGACGTCACTGGACTTGCGCGCGCTGCAGCGCACGCCCGGCTTCATGCTGCGGCTCGCGCAGCTGAAGTTCTTCGAAGGCTTCTACGAGGAGTTCGCCGCACTGGGCCTGACGCCGGCGACCTACGCGATCTTCGTCGTCATTCGCGACAATCCGGGCGTTCCCCCCAGCAGCCTTGCCAGCCTGCTCCGCCTGCGCCTGCCGAACCTGATCAAGATCCTGAACGAGCTGGAATCGTCCGGCTTCATCAAGCGTAACCGCTCGAAATCCGACCGCCGCGCCGTCGAGTTGATGCTTACGCCGAAGGGCGCCAAGCTCATTCAGGACGGGGCAAGCCTGACGGGGCTCTATAACCGGAAGATGCTGGCCCCGCTCACCGAGGCGGAGCAGCGCACCCTGCTCGAATTGCTCAACCGGCTGCTGCCGCTTTAGCCCGGGAGAGGCCCGCCTGAGGCCGACGGTCGCAGCCACGTCCAGCGGCGCGGCAGCCGGAGAGGGCGCCGGACGAGAGATGGTCGGTTCCGTGCCCCAAAATCCACCCAATCGATGGTCACTAAGCCGGTCAGGGGAGGCCCCTGCCTCCCGTGGTGGGACTGCTGGACTGATGATTCATTCGAGGCGACTCCTCGCGCTGGCAGCAGTGGTGCTGCTCGCCTTGAGCAGTGGCATGGCCGCTGCTACTCCCCCCAAGTCCAAGACCAACGCGACCGCCCCCGCCGCGCCGCCGCCGCCTCCGCCGTTCGAGCCGTTGCCGCCGCCAAAAATCTACCTGTTCCGCGGCGCCATGGGCCCGATCTTCTCGACCGGCATGGATCGGCTCGAAGAGAAGCTAACGAAGGCCGGCTTCTCGGCCAACGTCTACGAATTCACCATCTGCCGGTGGATCGGCGATCGCGCCATCTCCAGCTATAAGGAATCGCCGGCGCCGATCGTGCTGATGGGCCATTCCATGGGCGGGCTGTGCTCGATCGTCATCTCCGAGATGGCGGCCAAGGAGAACATCCCGATCAGCCTCGTCATCGCTATCGATCCCGCGCAAGCGACCGGCGATGTCCCCCTCAACGTCGAGCGCTTCATCAACATCTTCCTGTCCGACAGCGTGCTCGGCGGCGGCGACGTCGTGGCTGTTCCCGGCTTTCGCGGCCATTACGCCAGCTATGACCTCAAGCGGAACGCGCGCGTCACCCACATCAACATCGAGAAGTCCGACGATATCCATCGTCAGATCGTCGAGATGGTGACGCAGCTGCCGCGCATTCCGCCGCAAACGCAGGCCGATGCCGTGCCGCTGCGCTATCTCGTGCCGGCGGACACGCTGGTCGAATTGTGGGACAGCGGCGTGCGGGTGCCGGTGCGCCGCGGCGACACCATGGAGAGCATCGCAGCAGCCAACCGCGTGCCGCTGTGGACGCTCGCGCAGAGCAACTCGCTGCCCGAGAACGCGCAGCTGACGCCGGGCCAGACCATCATCGTCCCCCGCCATCTGACGCCGCCCGAGCCGGCCGCCGCGATGGCCACGCCGCCGGCGTCACCGGCGGCGCGGAGGTAGGGGCCGTTATCTTGCCGCAGAAGGCGGTGCGCTCCCTCTCCCGCTTGCGGGGGAGGGTTGGGGAGGGGGTCTCTCCTCGATCGAGGACCCCAGAGAAGAGAGCCCCCACCCGCCGCGCTCTGGCGCGCAATTGCGCTGCCGAGCGCGTCGCCTCCCCGCAAGTGGGAGAGGTGCAGCGAGTCCTTGGCGACACTCGATCCGATAAGACTAAACATTCGATCCGTGGATCGCATCGATCACGGCGTCCGTGACCTCCTTCGTGGTCGCCTTGCCTCCGACATCCGGCGTCAGCACGCCCGCGGCGCAGACACGCTCGACGGCGGCCATCAGCCGTAAGGCGGCATCCTTCTCGCCGAGATGCTCGAGCATCTGCGCGCCGGTCCAGAACGTCGCGACCGGGTTGGCGATGCCCTTGCCGGTGATGTCGAACGCCGAGCCGTGGATCGGCTCGAACATCGAGGGGAAGCGGCGCTGCGGATCGATGTTTCCGGTCGGGGCGACGCCGAGGCTTCCAGCCAGCGCGCCGGCGAGATCGGAGAGGATGTCGGCGTGGAGATTGGTTGCGACGATGGTGTCGAGGCTCTTCGGATGCAGCGTCATGCGCACCGTCATGGCGTCGACCAGCATCTTGTCCCAGGTCACGTCAGGGAATTCGCCGGCGACCTCGGCCGCGATCTCGTCCCACATCACCATGCCGTGGCGCTGCGCGTTCGACTTGGTCACGACGGTCAGCAGCTTGCGCGGGCGCGACCGCGCGAGCTGGAACGCATAGCGCATGATCCGCGTGACGCCGACGCGGGTGAAGACGGCGACTTCGGTGCCGACCTCTTCCGGCAGGCCCTTGTGGGCGCGGCCGCCCATGCCGGCATATTCGCCTTCCGAGTTCTCGCGCACGATCACCCAGTCGAGATCGCCGACGCCGACATTGCGCAGCGGCGAGGCGACGCCCGGCAGGATCTTGGTCGGCCGCACATTGGCGTATTGGTCAAAACCCTGGCAGATCGGCAGGCGCAGGCCCCACAGCGTGATGTGGTCGGGCACGTCGGGGGCGCCGACCGCGCCGAAATAGATCGCGTCGAACTTCTTCAGCTCGCTGAGGCCGTCCGCCGGCATCATCACGCCGTGCTTCTTGTAATAATCCGAGCCCCAGTCGAACGTCTTGACGTTGAAGGCGAGATCGCCACTGCGTTTTGCGAGAGCCTCCAGCACGCGGACGCCGGCCGAGATCACCTCGGGGCCGATGCCGTCGGCGGGGATGGCTGCGATCGAATGGGTGCGCATGGGAAGGCTCCGTTTGAGAGACCGCGCCGGCATATCCGGCCGTCGGCGTCGCTGGCGAATCTAGACGGGAGTGCCGGGCAAACTCAATCGGCGCTGGTTTATACAAAAAAATGATATAATCATCGGGAGGTCGCCACGGCGTCATGGCCGGGCTTGACCCGGCCATCCACGCCTTTCCCCGCGGCCCAAGAACGTGGATGCCCAGGACAAGCCCGGGCATGACGACCTCGCGCAAGTCTCAAGCGCGGTCGGGCGAGGCGAGAGGACGGCGAATGGAATTGCATCAGCTCCGATGCTTCGTGGCGACGGCCGAGCAGCTGCATTTCGGCCGCGCGGCGCAGCAGCTTCAGATGCTGCCCTCCGCGCTCGGCCGGCAGATCCGGCTGCTGGAGGAAGACCTGGGCACTCGGCTGTTCGCGCGGACCACGCGCGCGGTGTCGCTTACCGAGGACGGCACGGCGCTGCTGCGCGATGCCCGCACCATCCTCGCCAAGGTCGAGGCGGTCGAGAGCAACCTGCGCAATCGCTCGCGCGCGGGGACCGCGCGGCGGCTGCGGGTCGGTGCTATCGACAGCGCGGCGGCCGGACTGTTGCCGCCGCTCCTGCGCGATTTCCGCGTCAGGCATCCTGACATCGCGGTGCAGCTCCTCGAAGACAAGACTGTCCGGCTGCTGCCGAGGATTTTGACCGGCGCGCTCGATCTCGCCTTCGTCCGTCCGCCTGACCGGCCGGACAAGCGGCTCGAATTCCGCGGCCTGCTCCAGGAGAGCGCGATCGTTGCGATCCCGCGGCGGCACGCGCTGGCCGGGCGCAAAGCGATCACGCTGGCGGATATCGCCGACGAGGCCATGCTGGTGCCGGACCGGCGCTCGCGGCCGCACAGCCACGACCTCACCATAAAGCTGTTCGAACAGGCCGGCCTGACGCCGCGCATCGTTCAGGTCGCCGACGAGAAGCAGACCATCATCAACCTCGTGGCAACGAAGCTCGGGGTCGCCATCGTGCCGCGCTGGACCGCACGGATGGCGGTGACCGGTGTGCGGTTCGTGCCGCTTCGACTGAGGCAGAGCGGGCCGGTCGGACGGCTGCCGCTTGCCGCCGCTTGGCTGCGCGGCTCGCGCGATCCGGCCCGCGATGCCATGCTGGCCGTTCTGGAAGCCCGCCTGCGCAGCTATGCGCGGGAGGCGTGAGCGGCTATGACATCGGCCAAGACAGAGGCCAGGACAGAGGGATGGTGATGACGGATCAGACGGCTTCAGGCGAATTGCGGGTGGCTGTTGCAGGGCTGGGCTCGATTGGCACCAAGATCGCGACCGCACTCGATCAGGGCATCGACGGCCTGTCGCTCGCGGCCGTGGCCGTGCGGGATCCCGCCAAGCATCAAGCCTTCATCGACGGCTTGCGTCGCCCACCGACAATCCTGCCGCTCGACCAGCTCGGCAAGGCCGCCGACATCGTCGTCGAATGCGCGCCGAGCAGCCAGCTGCGTGCGATCGTCCAGCCTGCGGTGAAGCGCGGCAAGGCCGCGGTCGTAGTCAGCGTCGGCGGCTTGCTCGACAATTTCGATCTGGTCGATCTCGCCCGCGCCAATGGCGGCCGTATCCTGGTGCCGACCGGCGCGCTGATCGGCCTCGATGCCGTCAACGCCGCCGCAATCGGCACCATCCATTCCGTGAAGATGGTGACCCGCAAGCCGATCGACGGCTTGAAGGGCGCGCCGTTCATCGTTCAGAACAACATCGACATCGACAATCTGCGCGAACCGCTGAAGCTGTTCGAGGGCAGCGCGCGCGAAGCGGCAAAGGGCTTTCCGGCCAACGTCAATGTCGCCGTTGCGTTGTCGCTCGCGGGCATCGGGCCCGATCGCACCGAGATCCAGGTTTGGGCCGACCCGACCGTGACGCGCAACGTTCACCGCATCGAGGTCGAGGCGGACTCAGCGCGCTTCTCGATGGGCATCGAGAACATCCCGTCCGAGAATCCCAAGACCGGCCTGATCACCGCGTTGTCGGTGATCGCGCTGCTCCGCAAGCAGCGCGCCACGCTCTGCGTCGGGACGTAGTGGGGTGAGACTCAATTAGCCCAGACGGCAGTGCGCTCCCTCGCCCGCTTGCGGGAGAGGGTTGGGGAGAGGGTGTTTCCGCAACGGGACACTCCCCAAGAGGCGAGAGCCCTCACCCGGCGCTTCGCGCCGACCTCTCCCGCAAGCGGGAGAGGTTACGCGCACCCGATGGCGTGGCGCATTACGCCCCCGTCACGCGCCAGATCACGTTGCCGACGTCGTCGGCCATCAGTAGCGATTTCCTGTCGGGACCGATCGCGACGCCGACCGGGCGGCCGTAGGATTCCTTCTCGTCCGGCGACAGGAAGCCCGACAGGATGTCGCGACCGGGGCCGGACGGCTTGCCGTTCGCGAACGGGATGAACACCAGCTTGTAGCCGGACAGCTTGCTGCGATTCCACGAGCCGTGCTGGCCGATCACCATGCCGTCGCCGAAGCCGGGCAGGGTGCCTGCGGGCATCCAGCACAGGCCGAGCGAAGCGGTGTGGCCACCGAGCGCATAGTCCGGTTGAATTGCCTTGGCAACCATCGCCGGATCCTGCGGCACGCGGTCGTCCACCGTCTTGCCCCAGTAGCAATAGGGCCAGCCGTAGAAGCCGCCGTCGCGCACGGAGGTGAGATAGTCGGGCGGCGTCTCGTCGCCGAGGCCGTCGCGCTCGTTGACGACGGTCCAAAGCACGCCGGTCGCCGGCTCCCAGGCAAGGCCCACGGGATTGCGCAGGCCGGCCGCAAAGATGCGATGCGTGCCGGCGACGAGATCGAGCTCGTAGACCGCGGCGCGACCTTGCTCGACCTCCATGCCCATCTCGGCGATGTTGCTGAGCGAGCCGACGCCGGCATAGAGCTTCTTGCCGTCGGGACTGGCGAGCAGGCTGCGCGTCCAGTGGCCGGCGGGCTTGAATGTCGTCAGCCGCTTGCCCGGTGCTGTGATGCGGTCGGCGTCGGCAACGTAAGGAAAAGCCATCACGCCGTCGGTGTTGCCGACGTAGAAAGTGTCGCCGACCAGTGCCATGCCGAACGGCTGGCTGAGGTTCTCCATGAACGCGCCGCGAATCTCCGCAACGCCGTCGCAGTCCTTGTCGCGCAACAGCGTGATGCGGTTGGCGGAGACGCCGAGCGCGGCGGCGCGCCGCATCGTCGCCTGCATCGCATAGTGGAACACGCTGCGCGGGGCGCCCGCGATCTGCGTTGCCTCCGCGATCAGCACGTCGCCATTGGGCAGCACCTCGATCCAGCGCGGATGGTCGAGACCGGTCGCGAACGCATCGACCTTGAGCCCGGGTGCAGCGATCGGCTTCTGTCCGTCGCGCCAGCCGCGTGCGGTCGGCATCTTCAAGGTGGGGATCGCGCCTTGCGGTTTCGCTTCGGGAATGGCGGGCTTCTCGCCCCAGGCCGGCGCGGGGTCGGTGCCCGTCATCTTGCGCCATTGCAGCGCGATGCCGCCGATGAAGGCGACGAACTGCGCGAAGATGCTGGAAAACGTCATGACAAGCCCCCGGTTGCGCGCGCATCCAACTGGCTGACGGGGCCGACGTCAACCTGTGCGGAGCTCAGCACGGGCCTATTCCCGTGGAATGGCAGCCGATCGAATTTGCATGGGACAGGTCGCGGCGTCGGCCCGGAGATCAACGGCCGATCTGCCGCTCCAGCCGTCGTGCCGCGCGAAAATCATCCAAGTGACGGATGTTCGGCGCCAGCGCCGCTTCCCTGGAGAGCAGATGATAGACCCGCGCCACCGTGCGCTGCTTCTGCTTCGTACGCCCGGGGGGCAGCGCCCGCGCCTTGCGGACGGCGGCGATCGCGTGGGCGCGAAAATAATCGTAGGCGTCCGACATGGCTCGATGCTCTGCGGCCGTTGACAGATGTCGAGGGCTAACGGACCAGCAGAGGTGTGGTTCCTTGGCGAGTCGGATCGTGCACTCGTGCCCCGGACGCAGCGCAGCGCGTCCGGACAGGAGAGTGACGCCCTCACCGCGGCGACGTGAACGGAATGATCATCGGAACGCGACGGCAATAGGCTCCATAGGCGTCCTCGCCGAGCTCCTTCGAGAGGAACACCTCTTCCATCCGGCCCTTCTGCCACATGCCGAGCGAGATCAGGATCGCGCCGAGGATCGTCGTCACCAAGCCGATCGCAACGCCGGTCACCAGCATGCCGAAGATTAGGCCGGTGTAGATCGGGTGGCGGACGATACCGTAAGGGCCGGTGTCAATGACGCGGTGGTCTTCCTTCTGGGTGATGGTGTTGGACCAGAATTTTCCGAGATGCAGCCGCCCCCACCATGCGAAAGCGATGCCGGCGACGGAGAGGACCGCAGCGATGATGATGCCGGTGTTGCCGAGCACCCAAAGCGGCTTCCAGCCCATGGCTTCCGCAATGAACGGCGTGTACAGGATGCCGCCGACCAGGATCGGCAGGCGATAGCGCTGCGACTCCAGCGTCATGACCTGCTTCTTGGTCTGCCCCTGCCAGAACGAGGCGCCGACCCAGCTGACCAGAAAAGCGAGCCAGATCAGGGCGAGCAGTTGCGTCGGCCAGGTCGTGGTCCAGCCACCCCAGGCGACAGAGAGAAGCTTGCTGAAATCGAAAGACATGAAGGTTCTTTGCGTTTGAAGCGGCGTCAGCTCGCGCGCGAGGACAGCGCGTGATGCTTGAGGGCGCCGGAGGGCTGCTGGCCGTTGCGGGCGAGCAGGTGGGTGATGGTTTCGCGCAAGACGGGCTCGATCGGACGCGGCGAATAGCCGAGTTCGGTACGGGCTTTGCCGATCGAAAGATCGCTCGCGGCGAGCGCGATCCGCACGCCCTCGGCGGTGCCGTTGGGCGGCCGGCGCGTGATGTGGTCGGCGATGTATTCGAGCATGATCGCGGAGAGCTCGGCGATCTTGCCGGGTACGACGACGGGAAATTGCCGGCGTCCGCTCATCGTCGACATCATGCGCAGGATGTCGCCGAGCGGGACGCAGTCGCCGCCGAGGATGTAGCGCTGCCCGAGGCGGCCGCGTTCCATGGTCAGGACCAGGCCCATGGCGACGTCGCGGACGTCGACCAGATTGACCAGGAAGTTGAGGTGCGGCTGCACCTTCTTCTGCAGGAAGTACCAGAGCATCGCGGTCGGCGGTGTCAGATGTTGGTCGGCGGCGCCGATCGGCATGGTCGGCGTGCCGATCACCAGCGGGAAGCCCGCTTCTGCCGCTTTGGCGGCATGATGCTCGGCGAGCGATTTCGACCGGGTGTAGGCGCCGGGCATTGCCTCGGCCGGCTGCAGCGCCTCTTCGGCGGGAACGCCCTTGAGGTCGGAATAGGGGAACAGGATCGATTCGGTCGAGCAATGCAGGAAGCGCGAGACGCCGCGCTTCATCGCCGCCGCCAGCACGATCTCGGTGCCGCGGCAATTGACCTCGTGAAAGTCCTGCTTGTTGTCGACCCACATGCCGGGCAGGCCGGCGAGGTGATAGACCTGATCGCAGCCGGCGATCGCCGCATCGACCGCGGCACAGTCCAGCACCGAGCCGTGGACGTGCTCGACATCCGCGTTCGCCGCGCTCGGCACACGGACATCGAGAACGCGGACCCGCTGCCCACGGGCGCGGAGCGCTTCTACGAGGTGATGTCCGATGAAGCCACTGCCACCGGTAACCAGGACGAGAGCCATGCAGTAGGTTGCTGTTTCGCTTCGAGCGTTATCGGGTTGAAAGGGAATTGGCCGGAAGAGGCGCCAGAATCGCGGCAAGGTCGCGACGGAAACCCAGTGCAATGAATAATTTTGCCATGACGAACATCGGTCCAAGCAAAAGATGCGAGGGGAACGTGAACAACGAGGCCTCGCGCCCCTCAAAAACCTTGTGGCCGATGGCCTGTGCGGCGAGGCCGAGCACCACCAGCGTGGCGAAAATCGCCCACATCGTCGCGGTGCCGACTTGCGCCGCGATGGTCGTCGCAACCGAAAACAGCACGACGGAGACGGCCAGAATGCCGAGCCCGAGCGCCGCGTCGAGCAGCAGCCAATAAATCAAGACCGGAACAGCCAGGACCACCGCCAGGCTGACGTTGAATCCGAACAGCGGAAGCTTGACCAGCGTCAGCGGCAGCACGGCGCCGGTGAACAGCAGCAGGATGCCGACCACATGCATCGCCGTATTGCGGGGATCGCGATGGTACTCGACATAAACGGCAAGTTGGCGCTGGAAAAAGCCACCCATTTCGGTCTCATGCAGCACGGGGTCGGGAAGGGCGAATAGAGGCTATAGCACTGGACCGAGCGGTGCACAAACCGGCACTTTTGTCGCGTGAAACCGTGCGCGCGCGCCCGGGACAGGCTGCAAAATAATCCGCACTTCAAGGGGTTCCGTCAGCCGCGGAGCCGCCTTCGCTCAGCGCTTCTTGGCGGGCTTTTTCGCCGCAGGCGCTGGCGTCGCAGCCGGACGCGTCTCTTCCGGCAGCTTGGCATAAGTCAGGATCTGCAACTGGCCGTTGACGGCGGAGGTCGGCTTGGCCCGATCGAGAAACTGCTCCTCGCCGAGGCCGATCGGATGCAGCCGCTTAGTCGAGATCTTGAAGGTGTTCACCAGGACGTCACGGATCGCATCGGCCCGGCGCTGACTCAGGATCGCATTGGCCTCGCGCGTCTTCGAATTGGATTCGACGTGGCCGACGATCAGGAAAGTGTAGGGCAGCAGCGAGGAATGAACCAGCGCGTCCGCAATGCGGCCAACGGTCTGGTAGGACGCCGGCTGGATGATCGGCGTGTCGGCGTCGAACTGGATCTGCGCATTGAAGGCGGGCAGCTTGGCGAGCTCCGGCGCGATCAGCGGCCGGTTCACCGGCCCCGGATCGTTCTTGATCCTGGTCTTGGCGCGCTCCATCACCTGCTGCTTCAGCGCGGGCAGGTCAACCTCGGCGGCCTCTTCGAAATGGTTCAGCTTCGTGACAATGTCGTCGCGGGTCGGCGCCGCCGTCTGCGCGCCGGCGGGGCCCGCGAGCAAAGCGAGCCCCAGCGCCAAGCCCAGTCCTGCGGTAGCGAGCCCGTTCGCGCGCATCAGCGATACCCCGCGTCGTCAACGGCCTTCAGGCAGTTGTTGCTGATGCCCTTGGGCGTCGAGACCAGGCACGGGATCGACTTGCTGGTCTCCTTGGTCGAGCCGCCGCAGACCTTGACGATCTCGCGCTGGCAGGCGTTCGCTACCGTCACGCGCGCGGCGACGCGCTTCTGGATGGCGTCGAACACGCCGAGATAGTCGCTCGTGCATTGCGGCGAGAGCACGTCGCGATTGCGCGACAGGCATTCCTTCAGCCGGTTCGAATCCGGGTTGACGCCGCGGCAATTGGCGACGATTTCCGCCCCGCAGCTCGCCGCCAGCTTGCCGATCGAATCGCCAAAGCTCATGGTCTCCGCCGCCGCAAGCGACGGCATCCCCAATGCAAGCACGATCAATGTGACGGAGCCCCGGACCATGGGTTGCATCTGATACGGGGAAGTTCGCGGCGGTCAAGGGGCGTTCGGGCGAGAACTGTCGAGAGTTGCGCAGTGCGGCGAACAGTCCTCACTCGGCCTCAGCGAGGGGCGGCCAGTCGACCAGGGCGACGGTATGGTTCCTGAGGTCCTCGGCAACCTCGGGATCGGCCTTGAGCTCGTCCAGCGTCCGCGGCGGGGGCAGCTGGCGCCCGTCCGCGGTCAGCTCCTGCGCATAGAATGCGAGCGCCTCGGGCGCATTCTCCAGGGCCTCCTCGACGTCGTCGCCGCCGGAGATGCAACCGGGCAGGTCCGGAAACCACAAGCTCACGGTTTCGTCCGGGTCGGCGTCCTCGATGATGGCAACGTACTGAGCCATATCGGGTCTCACGCCCGCTGCACGAAACTGTCCACGACCTTCTTCTCGCCGGCCTTGTCGAAGGCGATGGTGAGCTTGTTGCCGTCGATCTTGGTGACGCGGCCATAGCCGAATTTCTGGTGGAAGACGCGGTCTTCCAGCGAGAATTCGGACGTCGTGCCGGTCGATTTGGCGACCAGCTCGCCTTCGATCGTCAGGGGCCCGCGCCGGCGCGAGGCGAAGCTGCCGAAATCGGGGCCGGATGACGAGGAGGTCGAGAACGTCGCGGCCTCTTCCTCGAAGCCGCCGCTTCGGCCGCCGCCGCGATTCCGGTTGGCCTGGGCGCGCTGCCAGCCCGGCGTCGAATAGCTGGAGCCGAACGCCTCCATGTCGTCGAAGCGCGAGGCGCCGTAGCCGCCGCTGCCGCCCCATCCGGAGCCGCCTTTGGATTCCGTGATCTCGACATTGGCCGCCGGCAATTCGTCGAGGAAGCGCGACGGGATCGTGGTCGACCAGGTGCCATGGATCCGGCGATTGGTCGCGAAATAGATCTTTGCGCGGCGGCGGGCGCGGGTCAGACCGACATGGCCGAGCCGGCGCTCTTCTTCCAGGCCGGCGCGGCCCTGTTCGTCCAAGGTGCGCTGGCTCGGGAACAGGCCTTCCTCCCAGCCGGGCAGGAACACGTTGTCGAATTCGAGCCCCTTGGCCGAATGCAGCGTCATCAGCGACACCGCGTCGTCCTCGGCGCCACCCTCGCGGTCCATCACCAGCGAGATGTGCTCCAGGAACCCTTGCAGGTTCTCGAACTCCTCCATCGAGCGCACCAGCTCTTTCAGATTCTCCAGCCGGCCCGCGGCGTCCGCCGAGCGGTCCTTCTGCCACATCTCGGTATAGCCGCTCTCGTCGAGCACGATCTGGGCGAGATCGGTGTGCGCGGTGACCTCGCGCTGGGCACGCCAGCGGTCGAACTGCACGATGAGATCGCGAAGCGAGCCGCGCGCCTTCGGCTTCAGCTCGTCGGTCTCGACCACGGCGCGCGCCGCCTCGAACAGGGGAATGCGGCGCTTGCGGGCGTGGTCGTGCAGCATCTGCACGGTGGCGTCGCCGAGCCCGCGCTTGGGCGTATTGACGATACGCTCGAAGGCGAGATCGTCGGCCGGCGAATTGATGACGCGCAAATAGGCCAGCGCGTCGCGGATTTCGGCGCGCTCGTAGAAGCGCGGGCCGCCGATGACGCGGTAGGGCAGGCCGAGCGTGACGAAGCGGTCTTCGAACTCGCGCATCTGGTAGGAGGCGCGCACGAGAATGGCGATCTCGTTGAGCTTCTCGCCCTGGCGCTGCAGCTGCTCGATCTCCTCGCCGATGCCGCGGGCTTCCTCTTCCGAATCCCATGAGCCCGTGACGGTGACCTTCTCGCCGTCCTGGTCCTCGGTGCGCAGCGTCTTGCCGAGCCGGCCTTCATTGTGCGCGATCAGGTGCGAGGCGGCGGCGAGGATGTGACCCGTCGAGCGATAGTTGCGCTCCAGGCGAATGACCTTGGCGCCGGGGAAATCGTGCTCGAAACGCAGGATGTTGTCGACCTCGGCGCCGCGCCAGCCATAGATCGACTGGTCGTCGTCACCGACGCAGCAGATGTTTTTGGTCTTCTCCTTCTCCCCGCTTGCGGGGAGAAGGCCGGGATGAGGGGGAGTCTCCACGAGCTCGGTGCTTGGAGAGGCCCCCTCACCCGCATCGCTTCGCGATGCCACCTCTCCCCGCAAGCGGGGAGAGGTGGAAGAAGGCGCCTGCGACAGCAGCCGCAGCCACAGATATTGTGCGACGTTCGTATCCTGGTACTCGTCGACCAGGATGAACTTGAAGCGCTGCTGGTACTGCCTGAGGATATCCGGGTGCTCGCGGAAGATGCGGATGTTCTCCAGCAGGAGATCGCCGAAGTCGGCCGCATTCAAAATCTTCAGCCGCTCCTGATAGCTCGCATAGAGCTTGCCGCCCTTGCCGTTGGCGAACATCGCGGCCTCGCCCGACGGTACCTGTGAAGGCATCAGGCCGCGGTTCTTCCAGCCGTCGATCAGGCCCGCCAGCATCCGCGCCGGCCAGCGCTTCTCGTCAATGTTCTCGGCCTGCAGCAGCTGCTTGAGCAGCCGGACCTGGTCGTCGACGTCGAGCACGGTGAAGTTCGACTTGAGCTGCGCCAGCTCGGCATGGATGCGCAGGATGCGGCCGCCGATGGAGTGGAAGGTGCCGAGCCATGGCATGCCTTCGACGGCGTGGCCGAGCATCTGGCTGAGCCGGTGCTTCATCTCGCGCGCGGCCTTGTTGGTGAAGGTCACCGACAGGATCTCGGCCGGGCGGGCGCGGCCCTGGCTCAAGATGTGCGCGATGCGCGTGGTCAGGACGCGGGTCTTGCCGGTGCCGGCGCCGGCCAGCACCAGGACCGGGCCATCCAGCGTCTCCACTGCCTCGCGCTGCTCCGGATTGAGCCCGGCGAGGTATTTCGGGCCCACCGAGGCGCGCGCACGCGCGGCGATGCCGCCGGCTGCGGGCTGGTGGTCGGGTACGGCTGTGATCTTGCTCGGCTCGGTCATGCGAATCATCGGCCCCACGATGGCACCGCGGGGTGGTGGAAGGGAGCCTTCTTAACAGGGATTGGTGCCTATATGGGGCGCCGGGCGGGGTTTTCCACGTGCGCGGCAGGCCGATTGGTTCCAGCTGAGCCAGTGAATTTCGCTCCCGCCGGGACCGGAACTATCGTTCTCGCGTCGAGATTGTCAGGACAGGTGGCGCGGCCAGCCGCGTCGATCGCAGACAACATCAAGACGAGGGTTTGACCATGCTAGGCTGGGTTGTGACGTTTCTGGTTATCGCACTGATCGCCGGCATCCTGGGCTTCGGCGGCGTCGCCGGCGCTTCGATCGAGATCGCCAAGATCATCTTCTTCATCGCAGTCGTTCTGTTCCTGGTCTCGGCCGTCGTCGGCCTCGCCCGCGGCCGCAACAGAATATAGCTGCGATGTTCACCTCTCTCCGACGGGGAGAGGTGAACCACAGGCGGCAGACGGCGCCTGAGCCATTAACGCTTCGAGGGCATCGCCACGCTCCGGCCGATGCCCTCGGGTCGCGTCAAGGCGCTGTGGGATTTGGCGACCCCTGCAATGCGCTGCTGGATGTCGGTCGGAAACGGCGCAACGCGCCGCGCATTCATGTCCATGTGCAGTGACATGTTCTCGGACGTCGCCGACAGCCAGCCCTCGGTGCCGTGCCGCATCTCCTCGAATGTGTGCAGCCGCTTGTCGTCGGCGTTCAGCAGCCACACCAGGATTTGCACGGGATCGCCGAGATGGATCTCGCGCAAATAGCGCACGTGGCATTCGGCGGTGAAGGTCGAGCCGTGGCGCTCTGTCTTGTAGACCGGGCCAATCCCGAGCTCGAGCCAGAACTCGTCGATCGCCCGGTCGAACATCACGTTGTAATAGGCCATGTTGAGATGGCCGTTATAGTCGATCCATTGCGGCTCGACCTGCATGATCGAGGAGCGAAACGGCTCTGCGTTCGGCGCTGTGGCGGCAGTCTCCGGCATGTGTCCTTCCCAAGCTATGCGTCCGGTCCCTTGACTTGACCGGTTATATGTCCTTTGCCACGGTCTCTTCTCGTCGGGAGGAATTCCGTGGGTACGACCATCACCAATAATCCGCCGCGGCCGGAGCCGAAAGCCCTCGCGAGCGCGCTGGAGCAGCTTGCCGCGCGCTTCGGCAACCGCCTCATCACCTCGCAGGCCGTGCGCGAGCAGCACGGTCATACCACCACCTGGATCCCCAACCAGCCGCCTGATGGCGTGGTGATGGCGCAGGAGACCGCCGACATCCAGGACGTGGTGCGGATCTGCGCCAGACATCGCGTGCCCGTCATTCCCTTCGGCACCGGCACCTCGCTGGAGGGGCAGGTCAACGCGCCCGCGGGCGGCATCTCGATCGACCTGCGCGACATGAACAAGGTGCTCGCGGTGCATGCCGAGGACCTCGACTGCGTGATCCAGCCCGGCGTCACCCGCAAGGCGCTCAACGAGCATCTGCGCGACCAGGGCCTGTTCTTCCCGATCGATCCCGGCGCGGATGCCTCGCTCGGCGGCATGGCCTCGACCCGCGCCTCCGGCACCAATGCGGTGCGCTACGGCACCATGCGCGACAGCGTGCTGGCGCTGAAAGTGGTGCGCGGCGACGGCGAGATCATCACCACGGGCACGCGCGCCAAGAAATCGTCCGCCGGCTACGACCTGACGCATCTGTTCGTCGGCGCCGAAGGCACGCTCGGCATCATCTCCGAGCTGACCATTCGCCTGCGCGGCATCCCCGAGACGATCGCGGCCGGTGCGGTGTCGTTCGAGACCGTCCACGGCGCCTGCCAGGCCGTGATCCTGGCGATCCAGACCGGCATTCCCGTCGCGCGCATCGAGCTGCTCAATGCCGCGCAGGTCAAGGCCTGCAACGCCTATTCCAAGCTGACGCTGCCGGAGACGCCGCTGCTGCTGATGGAATTCCACGGTAGCGAGATCGAGGTCGCCGAGCAATCCAAGGCGTTCGGCGAGATCGCGAGGGACTGCGGCGGCGGCGATTTCTCCTGGACCACCAAGCCGGAGGACCGCACCAAGCTGTGGCAGGCGCGGCACGATGCTTATTGGTCGGTGAAGGCGCTGCGGCCCGGCGACAGCATCGGCGTGGTCGCGACCGACGTCTGCGTGCCGATCTCGCGGCTCGCCGACTGCGTCAGCGAGACCGAGGAGGATCTCAAGCGCCTCAATTTGCTGTCGCCGATCGTCGGCCATGTCGGTGACGGCAATTTCCACTGCTCGCTGGTGTGCGACACCAACGACGCCGACGAGATGGCGCGCGGCGAGGAGTTCATGCATCGTCTGGTCGAGCGTGCGCAGGCCATGGACGGCACCTGCACCGGCGAACACGGCATCGGCCAAGGCAAGCAGAAATATCTCGAGGCCGAGCTCGGCCCCGAAGCGCTCGATGCGATGCGGGCGCTGAAGCAGGCACTCGATCCGCTCAACATTTTCAACCCCGGCAAGATCGTGCCGGAGGCCTAAGGGCCAGTGCATCTCTGACCGGGAACTTTCGGCAATCCTGCCGGTTCCAATTCCCGCCAATTTCCGATGCTCAATGGCGGGGCTTTGCGCGGGAGGGTGCGATGGTGCGACCGGTCATGGGAATTGCCGCGGTGGCCTTTGCCTGCATGCTTGCGGGGGCCGCGTTCGCGAAGGGCGGACACGGCGGCGGCCATGGAGGTGGCCATGGCGGCGGGCGCGGCGGCGGTCACCACGGCGGCCATGTCCGCGGCCACGGCGGCGGGCATGCGCATGGCGGGCATCATCGCGGGATGCGGTTCACAACCGGCGCCCGGCGTGGCGGCCCGAGCTTCGGCCAGATCCGCAATGCCGCGATACGGCCGGCGAACTTCCGCAACGCCTGGAACGCCAGCGCCTTCCGCAACGGCCGGCTGATCAGCAATCCGGCGGCCCGCGCGCAGATTGCCGCGGCGGCGGCACTCGCCGGCTGGAGCGGTGCAAGCAGCGGATGGTGGCAACATCCCGGCGGCGGCTACGGCTGGGTCGGGCCGCTGTTCTGGCCGTTCGCCTATAACGATCTCTACGATTACACGATCTGGGGCGACGGGCTCGGCTTCTGGGGCTACGGCTATCCGGACATCTATGCCGGCATTTTCGGCCCCTATGGCTATGATCGGCTATCGGCTTATCTGCCACAGCAGCCGCAGGGACGGCGGCGGGCGCGCAGCGCGCCGCTCGATCAGCTCTGCGGCAGCGATCGCCGCGCCATCGTCGGCCTGCCGATCGATCAGATCGCAGCCGCGGTGCAGCCGACGAACGCGCAAGGCGCTGCTCTCGATGCGCTCGGCAACGCCTCGGTCGACGCGGCAGCGTTGATCCGCACCTCCTGTCCGACGCAGGCCGCGGCGACGGCGCCCGGCCGGCTCGCCGCCATGCAGCAGCGGGTCGAGGCGATGCAGAAGGCCGTCGATTTGGTTCAGCCTGCGCTGGACCAGTTCTATGGTTCGCTCAACGACGAGCAGAAGGCGCGCTTCAATGCGCTTGCCGACGATCAACGTCGTGCCGCGGCATCGAACAATGCGGGCGGATCGTCGGTGCAGACTTGCAGCCCGTCCGCCGCGTTCGATTGGCCCGGCGCCACGATCGAAGAACGGCTTCGTCCGAACGACACTCAGCGCGCGGCACTCCAGGTGCTCCAGGACACCAGCGCCAAAGTCAGCACGTCGCTCAAGGCGTCCTGCGAGCCCAATGAGGTGATGACGCCTCCGGCCCGCATGGCCGCGATCCGCAAGCGCCTCGATGTCATGCTGGACGGAATCAAGTCGGTGCGGGCGGCGCTCGATGATTTCTACGCCACGCTCAACGACGAGCAGAAGGCGCAGTTCGAGGCGATCGGCCCGCGCCGCATGTCCTGAACGCCGTGAGCAATTGAAGACCATTGGTGGGGCAATGAAGTGGTTCGCGAGGCGAGAGCCGGCAGACGTCTGGGACGAGCCGATCGGGGGGCCGCTCGGCGACATCGACGCAGCCGACCGGATTCGCAACATCTGCCAGGCTGCGCGGGCGATCGCCGAAGCCGCCGGCGCTTCGGCGCCGACCAGCACGCGCGAGCGCTATGAGCGCGCAGCCCGCGCTGCCATGGAGATCGCGATGAAGATCTCCGACGATCTGATGCGCGACGACGCCGTGCGCCGCATCGTGGATCTCTGCATGAAGGCTGAGGACATCAAGACGGCGCAGATCTTGTCGCGTGCGATCCAGGCAGGCTGGATTCGAGAAGCCGTGCTCCGGGACCATCCGGCCCTGTCGCAATAAGCTCGGCTCGCGCGATTGGCGCGAGCCGAATGCTGCTGCTGCCGGACCGGCTCAGTATCTGCGGTAGCCACCGCTGTTATGGTCGCCGCCGCGGCCGCCCATTCCCATGCCGAGGCCGATCCCCACGCCGATGCCGATGCCCTGCATCACGGCCTCGGGCGGCGGGCCGCGATCCGGCGGCGGTGCGCGCTCGTAGACCACTTGCTCGGACGGCGGCCGTCGCTTGGGCGGCGTCTCGACCACCTTGCGCTTCGGCGGGGTCTCCTCGACGCGCTTCTTGATCACGGGCGGGACCGGCGTTGCCGGGGTCGCGGGCGTCGAGCACGGGCAGGTCGGCGCCATCGCGACCGCGACGGGCGTCGCCGCGGCGGCCAGGGGCACGGTGTAGTTGCGGTTCTGCACGCGCAGCAGCAGCCGGCGCGCGGTTGCCGCGAGATCGCTGTTGTCCCAGTTCGCGAGGTATGCCTCGAACGAGGCGCGGGTGTTGATCGCGGTGGCACGCTCCCACGCCAGCATCTGGCGACGCCGCTCCAGCACGGTGCGAAGGCGCGGCGTGCGGGTGTCCTGGGCGTACAGCTCGATATAGGCCTGATACGCCTCCACGGTGTCCTCGGTGATCACGAGCTCATAGGCGACCATGGCCGGCTTGCCCTGCAATGTCTTGCGCCAGTCCGCGACGCTGCGCGTGCCGCCGGCGAGCGCCATGGCGGATGCGCCGGGAATAGCGGGCGTGCTGCCGCCGCTCTCGCCGAAGAACCTGAAATCGGTGGTCAGCGAGGAGCTTTCCCAGGGAATCTGCCGGCCGTCGGTCGACTGCGCCACCGCGACGCGGATGCGCTTGAACATCTCCTCGATCGGCAGGTTCGGCTGCTTGGCGACCGTCAGCACGGCCGTCGTGTAGGGGCTGTCGAGGCCGTTGCCGTCCTCGGCCTCGGCGCCGGGCGAGGTCGAATAGGAGATGAACGTGCCGGGCGCGCCGGCCTTGGTATCGACGATCGCAAGGCCGTGGCCGGCGCCGCTGAGCGCGGGGAACGGGTTGTTGCGGCAGGCATCGAGCATGAAGATGCGCGCCCGCGTCGGCAGCGCGCCGAGCGTGTTGAGCATGTCGTTCAGCCGCACGCCCTGCAGCGGGATGTCGGCCTCGCGCTTGGGATCGAGATCGACAGGCACCAGATAGTTCTCGCCGTCTATCTGAAGGCCGTGGCCGGCATAGAACACCAGCGCGACGGTGTCGGGGCCGCTGGCACTGACCTTGCCGGCGAAGTCCGAGATCGCCGCGCGCATCTCGGTCTGCGCCAGATTGGCCGCCGTGGTGACGGTGAAGCCGGCACTGCCGAGCAGCTCCGTCATGCCCTTGGCGTCGTTGGCGGCGTTCGGCAGCTCCGGCACGGTGCGATAGGCCGATTGGCCGATCACCAGCGCAAGCCGCGCTTCGGCGGCCGCGTCCGTGGGCGTCACCAACTGGGTGAGTGCGAGAAGACCGGACGCAAGAAGCAAATTCGAAAAGACTGGACGGCGCATGATGTCACCTCCAACGGCAATGCGCACGATGATGTCACTATTTCTAAGTCCGCGCCATGAGGGCGTCTGTGCGCTGGATCACTCAGGGGCCGCGGCAAAATGGGGCAGGGTATCTGCCGCAGCCGTCCCTGTGCTAGACCTTTCGACCGCGCTGCCGCGGGCATTCTGCCAGTGAGGGAGGCTTGTCGTGAAGGTTCTGCTCGCGCACACCCCGGAGATGCGGCGCAATTACTACGGCGATCGCAGCCTGAACGGCCTGCGGACGGCCGCCGAGGTGATCCTGCACGAGAAGGATGAGCCGCTGGACGCAGCCGGCCTGGTGCGCGCAGCCAAAGACGCCGACATCATCGTCGCCGACCGCATGACCGAAGGGCGCGGCGAGATCTTTGCGCAATTGCCGCGTCTGCGGGCCTTCGTCCGCTGCGCCGTCGACATCCGCAATGTCGCCGTGGATGCGGCCTCGCAAGCCGGCGTGCTCGTGACCCGCGCCGGGCCCGGCTTCGTGCAGGCCGTGGCCGAGCTCGCGCTCGGCTTCATGGTCGATCTCTCCCGCGGCGTGTCGCGGACCACCGCAGATTACCAGGCAGGCCGCAAGCCGGAAGCACGGATGGGCCGCCAGCTCGCCGGCAGCCGGATCGGCATCATCGGCTACGGCAGCATCGGGCGCTACCTCGCCGAGATCGCAAAAGTGCTGCGCATGGAGGTATTGATCTCCGATCCCTTCGTAACCGTCAGCGATGCCGAGATCCGGCAAGTCGGTCTCGACGAGCTCCTCGCCGCATCGGACTATGTCGTCTGCCTCGCCGTCGCCAATGCGCAGACCGAGACTCTGATCGGGGCCGCAGCTCTGGCGCGCATGCAGAAGCATGCCGTCTTCATCAATCTCTCGCGCGGCAATCTCGTCGACGAGTCGGCGCTGGCACGCGCGCTGCGTGAAGGCCGCATCGCCGGCGCCGCCATGGATGTCGGCCGCGCACCGGACCAGATGCCGACGCCCGATATTGCCAAGCTGCCGAATGTCATCGCGACGCCCCATGTCGGCGGCCTGACGCCGCAGGCCATCGAATACCAGTCGCTGGAGACCGTGCGACAGGTCGAGGCCATCGCGAGGGGAGAAATCCCGCAAGGCGCCGTTAACGCCGATCGCTGGACGCGGCGGCCGTGAAAGGTCTCAAAGCCGGTCCACCGCCTTGAACGTCCCGTCCTTCTGAATCACGGTCAGGAACACCTTCGGCGGCATGTCGAGCATGCGTGTGCCGACGGTGACGATGCTGCCGCTGATGTCGAAACGGCCGGTATCGTTGATGGCGCGCAGCAGGCTGGCGCGCGTCGGATTGGGGCCGGCCTTTTTCAGCGCCGCGGCCGCGAGGCGGCCGGACAGATAGCCTTCCAGCGACACGAAGTCCGGCGTCAGCGCCGGGTCGTACGCCTTTTGCGCCGCCTGATAGTCGGCGACGAGCTTGAGCGAGCGGTCCCAGGGAAACGGCACCACCTGCGAGACGATGACGCCTTCGCCCTCCGGGCCGAGTTCCGCGGCGAGCGCGACGGCGCCGACGAAGGAGATGTTGACGAAGGTTGGACGAGCGCCGCTGCGGCGGGCGAGCTTGATGAACTCCGCGCACGGACCATAGGTCCCGACCATGACGATGGCTTCTGGGTCGGCGCGCTTGATCATGCGCCAGGCCTGGCCGACCGCGCGGGTGTTGCGCTCGTAAGTGCCCTCGGCGGCGAGCTCGAGCCCGCGCTTGGCGAGCGCCCGCTTCACGCCGACAAGCCCGTCGCGGCCGAAGGAATCGCCCTGGTAGAAGATGCCGATGCGGGTGAACTTGCGATCTTCGGTGAGATGCTTGATCCAGGCTTCCGCCTCCGCGCCGTAGCTGGCGCGGATGTTGACGACGTTCGGAAGCTCGAGATCGCGCAGGAACTCGGCGCCGGTGAACGGGCCGATGAAGGGCACGTTCCTGGAGCTGGTGATCGGTATCGTCGCCATCGCGGTCGGCGTGCCGACCGCACCGATCAGCGCGAACACCTTGTCGTCGTTGATCAAATGCAGCGTCTGCGCCACCGAACGGTCGGGATCGTAGCCGTCGTCGCGGCTGATGAGCTGGAGCTTGCGGCCATGAACGCCGCCCTTGGCATTGGCCTCGGTGAATGCGGCGACGATGCCTTGCCGCATGCGCTGTCCCAGCGCGGAGGACGGGCCTTCCAGCGCCGCGGCCTGGCCGAACAGGATTGCATCCTCGCTGATGCCGGCCTCGTTGCCCCTCGCAACCAGCGTGGTCGCGGCCAGAAGCGCGATGGTCAGAACGACGGATCTCGCTGATCGAATTCGATGCATCGGGAGGCTTGCCGGATCCTTGAAAGAAACCTTGCGCAACATAGCCTTGCGACGCTGAATAGCTCGCTAAGTGCCACGGCGCAGAGAGGCCGTATTACACCGGGGAAAACCGGCAACTTATGTCGAGAAAGCCGGGATCGCTCGTGCACTTCGTTAACTAATTTCCGCATTGCGGTACGACTGGTTTCCGAAATTGTGCACTTCTTAACCGCCGTCTTGTTCCGATAGCGGCACCGGCACCTCAACCAGAGGTTCGGTTCGTCGCGGACAGGGGACGGCGGCTTCAAGATGGGCGGTCGCGATCAGAACGATCAGGATCGGAGACGTAGAGGCGGATGGTGGCGTGCCGCGCCGCTGCTCGGGCTCTATCGTCCTGCGCTCGTCGCGGTTGGCGTTGGCCTGCTGTTCTCGATCGTGGGCGCTGCCGCCGTCGCGCGGTGGGAAGATCGCGTCAACAGGATCGAGTTCGAGAACGCAGCCGAGACCCAGGCGATCGTCCTGCAGAACGGCATGAACGAGTACATATCGAGACTTCTCGCGCTGCGCACGTTGTTCGAATCGACCAACGAAGAAGTCACCCGCAGCGAATTCGAGACCTTCAGCGCCCGCCTGTTCGAGCGTCACCCCGGCATGCTGCGCATCTCCTGGTTGCCGCGGATCAACCGCAAGGAGCGCGCGGATTACGAGGCCGCGGCGATCCGGGACGGTGTGTCGAGCTATCACATCAAGGCGCTGCAGGGCGAGAGCTTCGTCATCGCGCCGCAGAGCGACGAATATTTTCCGGTGTTCTACTCGACGCAGCCGAAGACCTCGTCGGTTTACGGCATGGACTACACGACCGTTCCGGAGCGACGGGCGGTGCTGGAGCGCGCGCGCGACAACGATCGCGTCGCAGCCATGCGCACGCGCCTGTTCGGGCCGAAGGACAGCGATCGGCCGTCCTATGTCCTCGTCGTCGTTCCCGTCTACGCCAAGGGAACCTCGCGCGAGGAGATCGCGGACCGGCGCCGCAATATCGCCGGCGTCGTGGTCGGCGTCTTCGACCTGCCGCTGCTGATCCAGTCTATCCGCGTGACCACCGGAGCCAGCCCCGCGGTCAGCATGACGGTCTTCCCGCCGTACACGGCGCAGATCGTCAGCCTCGAGCAGATGCTGCCGGATTATGCGTCGGCCGCCTCGGCGCTGCGGTCGATGCGGGACATCGCGCGGACCCTGCACTGGTCGGGCAGTCTCAAGATCGGCGACACCGATTGGCAGGTGCGGGCGGTTCCGACCGCCGGCGGTCCGCTGGCGACGACTTACGACCGCGCGGTTGCGGTCCTCGTCGTCGGCATGCTGCTGACGCTGTCGCTGTCGACCTATCTGATGCTCGCCAGCCGCAATTCGCGGCGGCTGTCGCTGGCGAACCGGCGGGTGCTAGAGCTTGCCCAGACCGACATCCTCACCGGATTGCCGAACCGCGCCTTCTTCCTCAACCGGCTCGACGAGATGAACGGCAAGTTGAGCGTGCGGGGCGAGCCCTTCGCGATCCTGATGCTCGACCTCGACCGCTTCAAGAACGTCAACGATTCCCTCGGCCACGCGGCCGGCGATGCGCTGCTGCGCCAGGTGGCGCAGCGGCTGAAATCCGCGCTGCGCGCCAACGACGTGCTGGCGCGGCTCGGCGGCGACGAATTTGCCATCATCCAGCAAGCCGGCGAGGACCAGCGCGCCTGCTCGACCGATCTGGCGGCGCGGATCGCCAAGTTCGTGAGCGAGCCGTTCCTGCTGCCCGGACACCGCGTCGAGATCGGCACCAGCATCGGCATCGCAATTGCGCCGGATCATGGCAGCGATCAGGAGCAGCTCCTGAAGAAAGCGGATCTCGCGCTCTATCGCTCGAAATCGGCCGGCCGCAACTGCTTCACTGTTTATGATGAGGCGATGTCGGCCGAGCTGGAGGCCCGCAATACGCTGGAAGGAGATCTGCGCGACGCCATCGCGCGCTGCCAGCTGGAGGTGCACTATCAGCCGTTCGTCGACGCCCTCAGCGGCGAACGACGCGGCTTCGAGGCGCTGGTGCGCTGGCGGCATCCGACGCGCGGCCTGATCCCTCCGGACCAGTTCATTGCGCTTGCGGAGGAGACCGGGCTGATCGTGCCGCTCGGCGAATTCGTGCTGCGGCGCGCCTGCGCGGACGCAGCCGGCTGGCCTGCCGATCTCATGATCGCCGTCAATCTTTCGCCGATCCAGTTCAAGGAAGCCGAGCTGTTCGACATGATCTGCGCGGCGCTCGCCGATTCCGGCCTGCCGCCGCAGCGGCTCGAGATCGAGATCACGGAATCCGTGCTGCTGGAGCGCGGCAGCGAGAATCATGCCTTCATGGAGCGGCTGAAGCAGCTCGGGGTCGAGCTCGCGCTCGATGATTTCGGCACCGGCTATTCCTCGCTCAGCTACCTGACCGCGTTCCCGTTCGACAAGATCAAGATCGACAAGTCGTTCATTCGCAATCTGACGCAGCAGCCGCGCTCTTCCGCCATCATCTCCTCGATCGTGACGCTGGCGCGCGGACTGGACATGTCGGTCACGGCCGAAGGCGTCGAGACGCGCGAGGAGTTCGACCGGCTGAAGGCGCTCGGCGTCAATTTCGCGCAAGGCTATCTGTTCGGCCGGCCGCATCCGATCGAGCGGATCCTGTTCGACGCGCCGGTCAAATCCTCACGGCTCGACGCCGCCTGAGCGCGCCCGAGGCATGCGCGAAAAGCGCTTGACCTGGACATCCCCGGATGGTCCGAAGAACCGTCTAGGGATGAAACAAGCATACAACATGCGGCTTCCGTTCTTCTACGGCTGGATCGTGGTCGCCGTGACCTTCGTCACCATGGCGATCGGCGTCAACGCGCGCACCGCCTTTTCGCTGTTCTTTCCACCCATCATCTCCGAGTTCGGCTGGGAGCGCGGCGTCACGGCGGGCGCCTTCTCCTTCGGCTTCGTTGTGTCGGGCGTGGTCAGCCCGCTGATCGGCCGCCTGATGGACCGCGCGGGTCCGCGGGCGGTGATGGAGCTCGGGGTCGTGCTGATGGGCGGCGGCCTTTTGCTGGCGCCGCTGACCAGCGCGCCGTGGCACCTCTATGTCACCATCGGTGTCATGGTCGGTGCCGGCAGCGTCTGTCTCGGCTATTCCGGCCAGTCGCTGTTCCTGCCGAACTGGTTCATCCGCAAGCGCGGCTTCGCCATCGGCATCGCTTTCGCCGGCGTCGGTATCGGCTCGGTGACGCTGCTGCCATGGGTGCAGCACATGATCGAGCAGACCGGCTGGCGCACCGCCTGCACCGCGATGGGCCTGCTCGTCCTGATCGCGCTGGCGCCGATCAACCTGCTGCTGCACAAGCGCCCGGAGGACATCGGGCTCCAGCCGGACGGCGATGCCGCCCCCGCCGCAGGCGCGGCAAGCCCGGTCTCCAACGTCGTCGATCACGTCTGGGTCAACACCGACTGGACGCTGCGGCGCGCCGTCGCGACCGCGCGGTTCTGGTGGATCGGGCTCGGCTATTTCTGCGGCCTGTACATCTGGTATGCGGTGCAGGTGCACCAGACCAAATTCCTGCTCGATGTCGGCTTCAGCCCCGGCGTTGCGGTGTGGGCGCTCGGAATGGTCAGCCTGCTCGGCATTCCCGGCCAGATCGTGCTGGGGCACGTCTCCGACCGCATCGGCAGGGAGTGGGTGTGGGCGATCAGCTGTGCGGGTTTCGTCGTCTGCTTCGCCGCGCTGATCACGCTGAAATATCAGGCTTCGCTCTGGCTGGTTTATCTGATGGTGTTCACGCAAGGCGCGCTCGGCTACGGCCTCACCTCGATCATGGGCGCGGTGGTGTTCGAGATCTTCCAAGGCAGGCACCAGGGCAGCATCTTCGGCACGATCATGCTCGCGGCGCTGGCGGGCGGTGCGGCCGGACCGTGGCTGACCGGCGTTCTCTATGATCGCGCCGGCGACTACACGCTGGCTTTCGCCCTCGCCATGGCCGTGAGCGGGGTGTCGGCGCTCGCGATCTGGCGCGCGGCGCCGGGCAAGGTGCGGGCCGTGGCCGGCCGGCTGCACAAGCTCAAAACGGCATCCGAATAGGTCCAGAGCGCTTCAAGATACCTTCGGCGTTTTCGCGAAGCGTTAATCATGCCGTCTCTTGGCGCGGCGCGACGGAACTGCAAAAACGTCTTGGACACCATCGGAGCATTAACCTCTCGCCGATTGCCGCATTTCCCGATGCCGCTGGTCCCGACGATGTCCGCCTCCGATCACCTTGCGACAGAAACTCCTGACGTGCTGCGCGCCGCGCTCGAGCGCGCCGACGATGGCATCGTCATCGTTGATGAGGCGCATCGCATCACCCACTTCAACCCCGCCGCGGAATGGATCTGGAAGCTCGCCGCCGCCGAGGTGCTCGGCCGCGATGCCGCCGTCCTCACCCTCAAATGCCTAAGCGCCGGCGCGACCGCGGATTTCCGCGAGGAGATCAGCCTCGTGCGGCACGACGGCAGCCGTATCAAGGCGCAGATCGCGATGTCATCGGCGACGGTCGACGGCGCGACCCATCACATCGTGTTCGCGCGCGACGTCACCCTCGATGCCGAACGCCGCGCCAGGATCGGACTTCTCCACGCGGTCTCCGACCAGACCAACCGCGTGGTGATCATCACCGACGTCGAGCAGAACATTGTCTACGTCAATTCCGCGTTCACGGCGCTGTTCGGCTATACCAGCGAGGAGGCCGAAGGCCGCCGCGCCGGCGAGCTCATTGCCGGCCGCCACACCGATCGCAGGGCCATTGCGAAGCTCGTCAGGCGGCTGATGCGTGGCGGTCTCGGCGCCGAGACCGAGGTGCTCGTCTACGACAGGGATGGTGAGGAGATCTGGGTCTCTGCCCGGATCGACGCCTTCCGCGACAAGAAAGGCCGGGTCAAGCACATCTTCGCGCTGCTCGAGGACATCACCGAATCCCGGCAGCTGCGCTCGCTGCAGCAGCTGATCATGGCAGCGCTCGCCGACGAGGCGCCGATCACCGAGATTGCCGATCGGCTGTGCCGCCGCGTCGAGCAGATCGCCCCCGGCGTCGTCTGCTCGCTGCTGCACGTCGATGCCGCCGGCCTGCTCCATCCGCTGGGCGGCCCGAGCTTGCCCGAGGACTATTCCCGTTCGCTCGACGGCATCGCGATCGGTCCCGAGGTCGGCACGTGCGGAACCGGAGCCTTCTACGGCATTCCGGTTCTGGTCGCCGATATCGATGCCGATCCGCGCTGGCAGCCCTACAAGGCGCGGCCGCTCGAAGTGGGTTTGCGCGCTTGCTGGTCGACGCCGATCAAGGCCAAGGACGGCCGGGTCATCGGCACCTTCGGCTTCTATTATCGCGAGCCCCGGGCGCCGAGCAGATGGCACCGTCAGATCGTCGATGCCTGCGTCAACCTCGGCGCGTTCGCGATCGAGCGCAAGGAGGCGCGCGCCGAGATCGCGCGGCTCGCCTATCACGACATGCTCACCGGCCTGCCGAACCGCGCGCAGCTGCGCCACCTGATCACGACCGCGATCGATGCCTGTCCGACCGGAGGCCATGTCGCGCTCGCCTTCCTCGACGTCGATCGTTTCAAGGACGTCAACGACACGCTCGGCCACGCCGCCGGCGACGAGCTCTTGATCCTGCTCGCGCAGCGCCTGCGCGAGCAGATTGGTCCCGACGATATGTTGGGGCGGCTCGGCGGCGACGAATTCGTCATCCTGCTGCCGGGGCGCAATGCCGAGGCCGCTGAGCGCGTCGCGGCAGGGATCACCGAGGCCTTGTCCGCACCGCTGCGGCTCTGGTCGAAGCTGATGCCAATGTCCGCCAGCATCGGGATCAGCCTCTATCCCGATCACGCTACCGACATCGACACGTTGATGCAGCAGGCCGACGCCGCCATGTACATGGCCAAGCAGGCCGGACGCTCGACGCATCGCCTCTTCAGTGCCGAAATGAACGTGCTCGCCGAGCAGCGGCTGGCGCTGATCGCGGCGTTGCGCCGCGCTGTCGCAGAAGGTGCGCTGAGCCTCAACTATCAGCCGCAGATCCGCAGCTGCGACGGCGCGATCCACGGCGTCGAGGCGCTCGCGCGCTGGCGCGATGCTGAGCTCGGCGACGTCTCGCCGGCAAGGTTCATCCCGCTCGCCGAGGAATGCGGGTTGATCGAGCAGATCGGCCTGTGGTCCGTGCGCGAAGCCTGCCGCCAGATGGCGAGCTGGCGCCGCGCCGGGCTCAACATCCCCTGCGTCTCGGTCAACCTGTCGCCGATCAATTTCCGCAACGTCACGCTGGCCGCGCGGCTCAAGGAGATCCTGGCCGAGCACGATCTGCCGCCGGACGCGCTGATGCTGGAGATTACCGAAGGCGCGTTCATGCAGGACGGCGCCGCGGCGCTGGAGACGATGAAAGCGATCCGCGAGCTCGGCGTCGGCCTCTCGGTGGACGATTTCGGCACCGGCTATTCCAGCCTCAGCCGGCTCGCGCATCTGCCGATCCGCGAGCTCAAGATCGACCGCAGCTTCATGCGCGACATCGAGCAGGACGCCGGCGCGCTCGCGATTGCCACCGCCGTGGTCCGCGTCGGCCAGGGCCTCGGCATGAGCGTGGTCGCCGAGGGGGTCGAGACCGAGGGGCAGCGCAACACGCTGGCCGAGCTCGGCTGCGACATCGTCCAGGGCTTCCTCTACGCACCGCCGCTGCCGCCGGTCGCCTTCGAGCGCTGGCTGATCGAGCATTGCGCCGAGCAGGCGAGGGCGATGCTGGGGCGGCTGGACCTTGTAGCGGACAGGGCTGCTGTGAAGCAGTCGGCGTAGCCGCCTTTGGGCAATATTGCCGGACGGTAGGAACGCATTCGCGGCCTGCGGCTTGGTGCTCCGCCGGCGGGCAGGCGCCACGTCCTGTTTGCAAACTGCACGGGCCCAATGAAAAGACCGGAAAGCAGCGCCACCGCAGTAGTGTCTCAGACGCAGCAAGCCGATCCCGGAATAGGACGAGCAACAAAGCCGCCGGCACCGGCGGACTTCGAATCACCAGCGACAGGAGGACGAGCAATGCGAAGGCATTCCCAATCGCGTGCAACGACCGAGGCGAACAAGCTCTTCAAGCAGACCGCGACGAAGCCCGCGACCGACTATGAGAAGGCAGAACGGGTCTTCCACGACAATCGAGAGCGACTGAAGGCTGAACGGTTGGCAAGGGAGGCTGAACGGCGAGACCGGTCCGAGAGGACGGGTTAGTGTCGCAGTTCTACTTTGATATTTGGGATGGTGAAGCGCTCGTTGTCGACGAGGAAGGTCTCGATCTGGCCAGCCGGCGGGCCGCGGAGATCGAGGCGGCGCTGTCTCTTGCCGACATTGTCAAGCAGCGCGACCCGCTCGCCAGCAGCGACGGCCTCGCCATCAATGTTCGGAATGCGGATGGCCCTGTTCTGACAGCGACATTCGTCTACGAGAAAGTCAGGCTGGTCAATTGAGATCGCCATGAGATCGCCGATGAAATCGCAATGTGTGCTCGCGCTCATCACGTGTAACGCTAGAGCATCGAAAGCACGACAATGCCTTCCTCGAGCTCTCCTGAAGCCAGGCGCGCCCGCGCCATGCGCTCGAGCTCCGTGCGATGCTTCTGCAGATAGCTCAACGCCTGCTTCTGCGTGTTGAACGTCGTTGCAAGCCGGCACATTTGCCGATTTGCGCCGGACGCGAGAAAGAAGGTGATGGTTCCGTGATCTGGCTTTATGCGAGGCACGATCTGCACTCTCCGGCATGGGATCGGCACTTCAGATTTCGCCGGCGGCGTTGAAGACGGCTATCGCGCCAGCTTCCTTGTCCGCTTCTTGAGCTTAGGCACCGGCAAAGTCGATCGAAGAGCTTCATTGGCCGCTTCCCGCGCCTGGCGCGCCTCTCGAAGCCGCGCCATGTTCTTGCGAACCTCGACGGCTTGCCTTTCCACGTCCGCCAATGCCCGCGCTCCCTCTTCAGCGGCCAGGCGCTTGCGATCGGAACGCGCAATGCTCTCGGGTGACGGCTCTGCCGGCTTCTTGCTGCTCATCGTTCACCGGATCCGCAAAGACTAAACCCGCTCAATCCAGGGATTGAGCGGGCAATGCAACCGTTTCAGTACATCCGTGAAACGGCGCAACGATCTCAGGCCAGCGAGAGATTCTCGGCGCTGGCTTTGCCTCGCATCTTGTCGGTCTTGATCTCGAAGTTAACCTGTTGGCCTTCGCCGAGACCGGCAAGTCCAGCCCTTTCAACGGCGCTGATGTGAACGAACACATCGTTGCCACCGTCGTTTGGCTGGATGAAACCGAAGCCCTTTTGGCCGTTAAACCACTTGACCGTACCTGTCGTCATTGTCTTCTCCAAAGCGCGCAAGCGCATCCCGCGCGACAATCGCGCGGTTACCTTCAACTTCGTCGATGTCTTTGGAAAAGGAGCCCGCGGGCGCATTCAACAAGGCACAGCGGCTAATCGAACAACTTCAATATATACAACTTTCGCGCATTTGCAAGGAGCGAACGCAGTTTGTTTGCTGCAAGGCGGTTCTTCTGTTCCGATCGCGGCGCTTTGCACGTGTTCGTCGATCTGCGAGAAAGGCGTTATCGATTGACAGCGCAGCACCACAATGGTCACGTGGCGCCACCAAGCTGTTCGCTGTGACAAGCAGATCGGCTCGTCCGAAGCCGTGACCAATGTCGCGGCCATCCATCCTCACACATCGCAATGAAGCTCCTGCGCAATTGGCTGCCTTGCAGGACGTGTCGCATTCGCAGCCCGAGCCAGGAGGATTCAATTTGCACGTACTCGTCAGAGACAACAATGTTGAGCAGGCACTGCGCGTTCTCAAGAAGAAGATGCAGCGCGAGGGCGTCTTCAGGGAAATGAAGCAGCGAAGGTCCTACGAAAAGCCGTCGGAGAGAAAGACCCGCGAGAAGTCCGAGGCCATTCGCCGCGCCCGCAAGCTCGCGCGCAAGCAGGCGATCAGGGAAGGATTGCTGCCCGCACCGCCGAAAAAGAAACCTTTCGAGCGCAAGCCGCCCTTGCCGGAGATCAAGGCGAGGCCGGAATAGCAACGATCCGCTTTCCGTTCGCGGCCTGTCTTCCTTGGGCTGAGATCCTATCGCCTGAAATCGATGCCTCGCAGCACGATGCCCGGCGGGGTACCTTCGAATTCTGTGGCGCGATACTTGTTCGCAGCGCATGCTTCGATGCGATCCCGTAGACGAGCGAATTGGGCTTCCCGCTGCTCGGGCCTGACTTGCGGGCCCTGCTCGAGACCGTCCATCGCGGAGGTCGAAATCGCGCAAGGAATCTCCCGGGCGCCGTCATGCATCGAGAACCGCACGATCATCCGCTCGTATTCATGGCCGATAAAGCGGCCGCTCGTCAGTGTCATGTCCTACTCCATTGCACGTCGGCTTCCTGGCTCGCGCCGGCATGCGCATAGAACACAGGCGGCCGTCGCTCGGCTCAGCCGTCCCCGGACAGCCGTGCGAAATCATCGAACAGCGCCGACACCAGCGCGCGGTGGCGCGTGTCCTCTGCCGGAAGACTTGCAGCATAGAGGTTGAGCAGATGGCGCGCCTTCACCGCGGCTTCCTGCCAGGAAGCCGCGGGCACCGTCATCATGCGGTGCTCGAGATCGGCCTCGCGCTCGCGCAGCTCCCGGGCATGGGCCTCGACCTCGCCCAACGCGCGGCGCAGGTCGGTGGCCTTTTGCGCGGCCATGCCACGGTGCTTGTCGAGATCGACGGGCCGGTCATTCACTGGCGATGCTCGCGTCCGCTGCTTGCGCGTCAGCAAAATCGACAGAGCCGATCGACAATACCTCCATGGTACCGCGCGCGCCTTCGGCGGGCACGGTGATCATCGTGGCAATCCGGCGATAGGCGGCGAAAGACAAGCCGTCGATCGTCTCCTCATCCGTGACGACCTCGTAAGCGCCCGCCGGCAAGGTGCGCGCTATGCCGCGGATTTGGAACGGATGTCTGAAGATGACGGTCTCTCGCCGCGAGCGGATGGTCATGCACGCTGCCTTTCGCAAGTGAAGCCCCACCGGTGCCGGCTGCTGCGACCATGCGCCTTTGGCGCGGCAATAGCCAGCACTATCGTCTGCGCACCAACGAACGCTAGTTGCCACGGTGCAAGGCTAGCCGGCGATGCATTTACTGCTCGCTATTGGTTCGGCGTGAGCGTAGGCTCGTTGTCATCACCGCGCTTCTCAACGGCATCGACCGGTGACTGAGGGTCACGTGTGCTCCCGCCGAGGCTTCGCAGGAGCGTTCGATGTCGCGTGTCCGCATCTCGGAATGGATCGTGCCGCCGGTGATCGTTCCGCTGTTTCTTCTGCTTCTCGTGTGCGCCGCTGCGGTGCTCAATGGCTAGGACAACACGCGTGCCGTATCTGGTCAGTGGCACCAACGAATACGGCAGTTCCAATCTCGGCCGTGGAACTGCGACGGTCGCGCTACGTCTCGCGGAAAAGCTGCTGCGCGAGGGCTACATGGACGTCAGGGTCTGCACCCCGCGCGGCCGTGTCCTGCAGCCGAATGAATTCGACGAACTCAAACCAGCAAGGGAGAGCGACATGGCCAAGGGCCAGCAACGCGGCAACCGCGAAGCCAAGAAGCCGAAAAAGGAAAAGGCCAAGGTGATCGCCGCGGCTCCGTCCCGCAAGGAAGCCGCCTGGCAACCGGATTTCGGACCTGCAAAGAAGAAGTAGTGCAGCCCGCTAGTTCGACGCCAATCCCGTCCTCCGCCGCAAATCCGTGATCGCGCGCAGAAAGCTGTCGGCGGGTGTCGTCTCGGGGTCGATCAGCCGGTGCAGGCGAAAGCCGTCTTCCAGCGCGAGCACGACGGAGGCGATCCAGGGCGGGTTCAGATTGACGTTGCGCCCGTTGCTCTTCGATGTCGCCTCGATGATGTCGGCGACCAGCTTGCGCCGCGCGCGCAGGCGTTTGGCGAGCTCCGGGCGGCGCTTTTCGGCCCGCGCCACGAACAGGATCATCTCCATGTGCAGCAGGGGCGAGCGGCCGAGCGGATCCTGGCGGCTGCGATCCATCGTCTTCAGCGCCGCGATGAAATCGTCGAGATTGTCGTGCTGCGCCAGGATGTCCATGTTGCGCCGGATCGACTGTGCGACATGGTCCTCGAGCATGGCGATGATCAATTCGTCCTTGCTCTTGAAGTTCGAATAGAACGCGCCCCGGGTGAAGCCCGCCGCCGCCGCGATCGCCTCGATGCTGGCGCCGCCGATGCCGTCCGCCTCGAACACGCGCGCGGCCGCCTCGAACAGCGCCTCGCGTGTGTCGTCCCTGGTCGGCCTGGTTCTCACCCTTGACATCGGCGCAGCTTAGGGCAGAATGCAACTCGATACAACAATGTATCGAGTTGATAATTTACAGGGATGGTTACGCCGGGCGGTGGGCAGCCTTGCGTATGCGTGTCGTGCGGCAATCGATCCGAGGTCACCATGAACGAGCAAGTGCAACCCGCTGGCGGACCGCTGTTCAACCCGCTCTCGCCGGATTTCATCCGCGATCCCTATCCGCACTATGAACGGCTGCGCACGGTCGATCCGATCCATGTGACGCCGTTCGGCCAATACGTCGCCAGCCGTCACGCCGACGTCAGCCTCGTGCTGCGTGACAAGCGCTTCGGCAAGGATTTCGTCGAGCGCACCACGCGCCGCTACGGCCCGGAGATCATGAAGGAGCCGGTGTTTCGCAGCATGAGCTACTGGATGCTGCAAGCCGATCCGCCGGACCACACCCGCCTGCGCGGCCTGGTCGTGAAGGCCTTCACCGCCCGCCGGGTCGAGGACATGCGGCCGCGGATCCAGGAGATCGTCGACCAGGCGATCGATGCCGTGATCGAGCGCGGCCACATGGACCTGATCGAGGATTTCGCCTTCCGCCTGCCCGTCACCATCATCTGCGACATGCTCGGCATCCCCGAGGAGCATCGCGAAGTGTTCTACAAGAGCTCGCGCGACGGCGGACGGCTGCTCGACCCCGTGCCGCTCTCGCCGGAGGAGATCCGCCAGGGCAACGCCGCCAACCTGATGGCGCAGATGTATTTCCAGCAGCTGTTCGAGCTGCGCCGCAAGAATCCCGGCGACGACCTCATCACCCAGCTGGTGCAGGCCGAGGAGGACGGCAACAAGCTCACCAACGAGGAGCTGACCGCCAACATCATCCTGCTGTTCGGCGCAGGCCACGAGACCACGGTCAACCTGATCGGCAACGGCCTGCTCGCGCTCCACCGCAACCCGGATCAGCTTGCGCTCCTGAAAGCGAAACCGGAGCTGATGACGAACGCGATCGAGGAGTTCCTGCGCTATGATTCCTCGGTGCAGATGACCGGGCGCGTCACGCTGGAGGAGATCGAGGACCTCGGCGGCGTGACGATCCCCAAGGGCGAGACCGTGCTGTGCCTGCTCGGCTCGGCCAACCGCGATGGCGCGGTCTACCCCGACAGGCCCGACCGGCTGGACGTCACCCGGGCGAACGTCAAGCCGCTGTCGTTCGGCGGCGGCATCCATTTCTGCCTTGGGGCCCAATTGGCGCGGATCGAGGCCGAGATCGCCATCGCCACGCTGCTGCGGCGGCTGCCGGATTTGCGCATCGACGACATCGAGACCCCGGAATGGCGGCCGACCTTCGTGCTGCGCGGGCTGAGGCGGCTGCCGGCGAGCTGGTGAGGGGGCTTGCGCGTTAACCTCCGCGCGCAACAGTCGCTGTGACTTCGCCATACTTCCCCCTATATAAGGGGCTGTTCCGGCGCGCCTGAGGCTCTCAGCTTCGGCCCAGGCCGGTTTGGCCGAGGGGAGACCCGTGCAGACGACGCTGCTCGGATTGGCGATTGCCTTCATCATTGCGCTGCTGGCCGCGCTGATCGGGCCTTACTACATCGACTGGAACCAGTTCAGGCCCCAGTTCGAGGCGGAGGCCGGCAAGATCATCGGCGTGCCGGTGCGGGTGGCGGGCGAGCTCGATGCGCGGCTGTTGCCGGCGCCGACGCTGCGGCTGCGCGGCGTCACCTTCGGCGGCAACAACGATCTCGGCCGCCTGCGCGCCGACAAGCTCGATGTCGAGTTCAGCCTCGGCTCCCTGATGCGCGGCGAATGGCGCGCCACCGAGCTTTCGGTCGGCGGCATGGCGGTCGATCTTGGTCTGGACGCGCGCGGACGGGTCGATTTGCCCTCCACCGCGAGCGGCACCTTCAACCTGGCCTCCCTCGCCATCGAGCGGCTGAACCTCACCGGCCGCATCGCCTTGCACGATGCCGCCAGCCGCTCGACGCTGGAATTGAACGATATCGCCTTCTCCGGCGATGTGCGCTCGCTCGCAGGCTCGGTGCGGGGCGACGGCAGCTTCACCGCGCGCGGCGTGCGCTACCCGTTCCGCGTCTCCTCCGGCCCCAGCGCCGACGGCAGCGCCACCCGTCTCCACCTCAACATCGATCCCGGCGAGCGCGCCATCCTCGCCGATCTTGAGGGCGTGCTCGCCTTCGATAATCGCCAGCCGAAATTCGAGGGCGCGCTGACCCTCGCCGTGCCCGCGGCCAGGAAGGCGGGCGAGGCGGGACCGACGCCCTGGAAGCTTGCGACCAGGCTCAAGGCCGATCCGGCCGGCGCGAAATTCGAGCAGATCGACGCGAGCTTCGGCCCGGAGGACACCGCGCTGAAGCTCGGCGGCGTCGGCGACCTCAGGTTTGGCGCATCGCCCTTGCTGCGCGCGGTGCTGTCGGCGCGGCAGGTCGATGCCGACAGGCTGACCGCCAAGCATGATGCCGATCCGCAGCGCGTCCTGCCGGCGCTGCGCGCAGGGCTGGCGGCGATCCCGCAGGTGCCGATCCCTGCCCAGATCGAGTTCAATGCCGATCAGATCATGCTCGGCGGCCGTCCGCTCCAGAACATCGCGACCGAGCTTGCGACCGACGGCCGGTCCTGGACCTTCCGGCGGCTGGAGCTGCGCGCGCCCGGCATGACGCAGGTCTCGCTCAATGGCGCGGCTCCCGGCGCCGACAGTTTCAGCGGCCGGCTCAGCGTTGAATCCCCGGATCCCGACACGCTGGTGGCCTGGCTGCAGGGCCGCAGCGAGATCACCCGCCGCAGCACGCGGCCGCTGCGTCTCGCGGGCGACGTCACCATCGCAGCCAATCATCTCGCCATCGACAGGCTGAAGGCCGACATCGATGGCGGCGCGATCGAAGGCCGCATCGTCTTCGTGCAGACAGGCGCGAGCAACGGCTCGCGGATCGATGCGGACCTCAGGGCCGACCGGCTCGACCTCGATGCCGCCGCGAGCTTCGTGCGCGCGCTGGCGGGGCCGCAAGGCGAATGGCCGGAAGAGGCAAAGCTCTCGCTCGATATTGGCCGCGCGATCTCCGCCGGCCAGGAGCTGCGGCCGTTCGCAGCCAGGCTCGCCTACAGCCCGGCGTCGCTGTCGCTGGAGCAGCTGCGCTTCGGCCAGGGCGGCGGCGTGACCTCGGAGGCGAGCGGCAGCTTCGACCGCACCAAGACGACCGGCAAGCTCGCGCTGAAATCCTCGGCCAATTCGCTGCGCGAGCTCACCGCGCTGGTCGAGCCGTTCGCGCCCGCGCTGCGCGCGCGCCTCGATGCGCTCCCGTCCTTGCCCGGCGCGACCCGTCTCAAGCTCGATCTCAGCCTCGACAAGAACGCCGAGCATGCCGATCGCAGCAATGCCCGCTTCGTGCTCGACCTCGACGCACCGCAGCTCAAGACCACGGCGACCCTGGCCGCGCAGACGCCGGCGGCCGCCATCGGCGGTATCGACCTCGAACGCCTGCGCAACAGCGACTTCACGCTGGACGCGAAAGTGGCGGCGCCGCAGGCCGGCGCCTTGTTGGCACTGCTGGGGCTCGACCGCATCGTGGCCGCGGGCGAGGGCGCCTCGCAATTCGAAGGACGGTTGAGCGGAGCCTGGCGCCGTCCCTCGCAATTGAACGCAAAGCTCAGCGGCGGCGGGCTCGATGCCGACGCGCAAGGCAGCGTCGAATGGTCGGAGTCCAAACCGTCCGAACCCAAATCGTTCGAGCCCAAATCGTTCGAACCGAAGGCGAGCGTGAACCTGCGCGTGCGCAACGCCAATCTGGCGCCGCTGCTCGGGACCAGCCCGGCCGGCACGTCGGCGCAGAACGTCAGCCTGTCCTCCCGCGTCACGCTCTCCGGCAATCGCCTGACCTTCGGCGATCTCGACGGCAATGCCGCGGGCTCGCATCTGCGCGGCCATGTTTCGGTGACGCTCGATCAGGACAAGAGCATCGACGGCGAGGTCGGTCTCGACTCGCTCGATCTGGCGCCGGCGCTCGCAATCGCCGTCGGCGCAGCCGGTCGTGAGTCCGGCGAGCCGCTCAGCGCAGGATTGGTCAGCGGCTGGCGCGGCCGCATCGCCTTCCAGGCCTTGCGCGGAACGTTGCCCGGCGGCATCGAGCTGCGCCCCTTCGGCGGCACGATCCGGAGCGACGGCCAGTCGCTCGCATTCGATGCGCTCAAGGGCGGCGTCGGCGGCGGCGACATGTCCGCAAGCCTGGACGCGCGCAATGGCGCGGGTGGGCTTGCGCTGAACGCGCGCATCGAGCTCAGCAACGTCGATGCGGCGGCGCTGCGCTATCGCGACCTTGCCCTGCCCAAGGGGCGCGCCTCGGTGCAGATGGCGCTGACCAGCCAGGGCCGCAGCGTCGCGGCCTTGACCGGTGCGCTCGCCGGCAACGGCACGGTGACGCTCGAATCCGCCGAGATCGCCGGCCTCAATCCGCGTGCGTTCGAGATCGCCATCCGCGCCAGCGACGGCGGCCAGGTCAATGACGACAACCGGCTGCGGCAGCTCGTCGAGCCCGCGCTGTCGGCGGGGCGCATCGCGGTGCCCTCGGCGCAGATTCCGTTCACGATCCGCGACGGCCGCCTGCGCATCGGCGCAACGCCGCTGGAAGCGAAGAACGCCCGCGCTATCGTCTCCGGCGGCTACGACATTCCGGCGGACCAGGCCGACATCCGCGCCAGCCTGACGCCGATCATGACGGGGCTTTCCGGCGCCCCGCCCGAGATCCAGCTGTTTGCGGCAGGCCCGCCCGACAGGCTGAGCCGTACCATCGACCTCGCACCGCTGTCGTCATGGCTTGCGGTGCGCACGATCGATCGCGAGACGCGGCGGCTCGACGCCATCGAGCGCGGCGAGCCGCCGCCGGCCACCGCTGCGCTGCCGACGCTGGTGTCCCCGGAGATAGCGACCGAGCAGGCGCCACCCAACGTGCCGCTGCCGGGCCAGGACCCGCGCCGCGCGCCGGCAAAGCCCAGGGTGGCGCCGACCCCGAAAGCTCCGCAGGCCGCGCCCGCCGCGCCAAGCCCCTCACTGACAAGCCCTTCACTGACGAGCCCGCCGCTCGCGAGCCAGCAGCTCGCGCCGCTCCCTCCGGCCATCGACGTGAAGCCCGCCCCGGGCCCGCCGCCCGCCAAGCCCAGGCCGAAGCCGCCGCTGGTGCTGACGCCGCAGCATCCGTAGACGGCGCTATCTAAAGCGCTCCGTTGCCGATGCTCGTCATGCCCGGGCTTGTCCCGGGCATCCACGTTCTTTGTGCCATGCGGCAAGGCGTGATGGCCGGGACAAGCCCGGCCATGACGCGGAGAGGTTTCAGTGCCCAAAGCTTCTCGGCTCTTGCACAACAGTAAATCCATTCCCTCGCATTTGAACGAATTTTCGTCGGCAAAACTGATTTGCCGACTTTACTGAATTCTCGCGTTTCATCTCTAGCGTGGGTTCCCAGAGGAATTCGGCGTCGCGCCGCGAGCGGCGGGACGGCTCGCCAACGGGCTGCCAAGAACTGGGGTGATCGAGATGAACGGGGCGAAATCGCTTCTGCAGGATCTGGACGACGCGATCGCGCGCGGCACCGACGAAAGCCGGTCACGCGCATTATGGCATGCGACCGACATCCTGATCACCGGCCGCTACAGCGACGACGAGATCAGCATGTTCGGCGAGGTGATCGGCCGGCTCGCCGACGAGATCGAGGTGGCTGCGCGCGCGCAGCTCTCCGAAGTGATGTCGGCCTGCGATCACGCCCCGCTCAACGTCATCGAAAGGCTCGCCCTCGACGACGAGATCGCGGTGGCCGGTCCCGTGCTGCGCGATTCCAACCGCATCGACGAGAAGATGCTGGTCCAGAGCGCCATGACCAAGGGCCAGGCGCATCTGCTGGCGATCTCGCAGCGCCAGTCGATCGGCGAAGCCGTGACCGACGTGCTGGTCAAGCGCGGCAACCAGGAGGTCGTGACTTCGGTCGCCAGGAACGAGGGCGCGCGCTTCTCCGGCTCGGGTCTCTTGCACATGGTCCGCCGCGCCGAGGGCGATTCGATCCTTGCCGAGCAGCTCGGCCTGCGCAAGGACGTGCCGCGTCACATCTTCCAGCAGCTGATCGCGAAAGCCTCCGAAGACGTCCGCCGCCGCCTCGAGACCGAGCGGCCCGAGATGATGTCGCAGATCCAGAGCTCGGTCACCGAGGTCACCGGCGATCTCCAGTCCAAGTTCGGCCCGTCCTCGCGCAGCTATTTCGTCGCCAAGCGCGTGGTCACGACGCAGTATCGCCAGGGCAATCTCAACCAGGACTCGATCTCGAACTATGCCCGCCAGCATCGCTTCGACGAGGTGCAGATCGGCCTGTCGCTGCTGTCGGCGCTGCCGGTCGACGTGATCGAGCGCGCGCTGATGGACCGCAACCGCGAGATGATCCTGGTGCTGTGCAAGGCGCTCGACTTCTCCTGGGACACGACGATGTCGCTGTTGTTCCTCGGCGCCAAGGATCATCTGATCACGGCGCGCGAGCTCCAGGACAACGAGCGCGAGTACGGCCGGCTCAAGATCGAGACGTCGCGCAGCATTCTGAAGTTCTACCAGTCGCGCAAGACCGGCGCGGGTGCCGATGCGGGCCGTCAGCCCGAACTTCAAGTCCACTGACAGGTCCACTGAGGAGAGGGGAGTACCTGCAATGTTACCTCAATTCGGCACCGCCGTTCGCAAGAAGAATCTCGCCAATGCCGGCGCCACCGATCTCGGCGGCGCAGCTCCGGACAAGGCCTCGGTGGACGCCGCCTGGCTCGTGCTGGAAGCCGCCAACGACCTCGGCGACCACGCCGCGGTGGACGCCTGCCGCCGCGTCATCGACGCCGAGCTGAACGGCACGGCGGCCCGCAGCGCGGATGTCGATCTCGTGCTGGGATATTTTCGGTAAGGCTCCGGGGATCGCGCGCAGACTGGCGCGCAGCGTAATCCACGATTGCTCTCAGCAGGAGTTCGAGCGTTTGGAGCCTGCATCGCGCCGAAGACCTGACTTCGCCGCGGCCAGGGCTGCGGCGAGCTCGTCGATGTGATAGGGCTTGGGCAGGATCTCGATACCCGCGCTCTCCGCTTCATGGACCGAGGCTTCGGCATATCCGCTGGTCAGCAATATCGGTATGTCGCTTCGTCTCTTCCTGACCTCGCGCGCAAGCTCGACCCCGTTCATGCCGCCCGGCATCATGATGTCGGAGAAGATCAGATCGATGGGACGGCCGTCCGCCAGGGCACCGAGCGCTGCTGCGGCACTGGAAGCGCGTGTGACCTCGTAGCCGAGCTGACCGAGCATCTCGCTGACCAGCGCGGCAACCTCGTTATCGTCCTCCACCAGCAGGATCTGCCCCTGATTGCTCTTTTTCGGGCGCACCCTGGTGAGGTCGATGAGGTGTCGCTCGTCGGAGGGAGTCTCGAAGGATCGCGGCAGGTACAGCTCGATGCTCGTGCCTCGGCCGACCTTCGATTGAATTCGCACCGTGCCCCGCGACTGCGTCGCAAATCCATGGACCTGTGCGAGCCCCAGTCCAGACCCCTTGCCGACGTCTTTGGTCGTGAAGAACGGCTCGAACACCCGCGACATGATCTCCGGGGGCATGCCGACACCGGTGTCGACGACGGACAAGCGGACATAGTCGCCGGCGATCTCCCCATCGTTCAGGTCGGGTAGATTTTCGCCGCGCACGATGATCGTGCCGCCATTGGGCATGGCGTCGCGGGCGTTGACGGCCAGGTTGAGAATGACCAGCTCGAGCTCGCCGGGATCGACCTCCACCGGCCAAAGTTGCTCCGGAAAGTCGAATTCGACATGGACGTCGCCCCTGAGACTGCGATCGAGCAGTTCACGCATGCCGCCGATCTGCGCGGCGACGTCGACAGGCTCCGGCCGGAGTTTCTGCCGCCGTGAGAATGCCAGAAGCTGCTTGGTCAGGCTCGCTCCGCGCTGCGCCGCCTGGATCATCCCGTCCATCAGGCGGCGGCGCCGGGTCGGATCGGTCTGGCGTTCGAGCATGTCGAGGCCGCCGGAAATCACCATCAAGAGATTGTTGAAGTCATGCGCGACGCCGCCGGTGAGCTGGCCGATGGCCTCGATCTTCTGAGCCTGCCGAAGCGTTTCCTCCACGCGTGCTCGCTCTTCGATCTCGAGGCGAAGCTGCGTGTTGGCTTCCTCCAGCGCCTTCGTCCGCTCGATCACCAGCTTCTCGAGCTCCTGGGCCGTCTGCTCGCGCGCCTCGAGCAGAGCCCGGATCTCGTATTGACGCCGCCGAGCCCGCAGTGCGGATTGGATGGTGCTGGTCAGCGTGATCGGTTGAACCGGCCGTTCGAGCAGCGAAACGTTGCGCAGAAGCTCGACGATACTGCGTCGCCAGGCGATGACCGAGGGCTGCTCCCGGTGGCTGGTGAGAACGACGAAAGGCAGATCGGACCACGGCGGCTGACCGGCGATCCATTGTGCCAGCGCCGCGGTGTCCTTGCCGAACAATCCTTCCTCGGCAAGAAATACGGTGCCAACGCCTGCCGCCATTTCGGTGACGAGTTCGGCCAAGTCCCGGCAACTGATCGCCTCGAGGTTCGCGTTGCGCAAAAGTTCGGCCGATGCCGGCCCGTCGCGGCCCACCGGGGCGAAGACGAGAACGCGGTGATCGCGCTGCGCGCTCATTCGAGCGGCCCTTCCGGGAGGGCCGTGCCGGTATAGCGCGGATTGCCGGAAAAGATGCCGCTGAATTCAACGAGTGGCGGGCCGAGCTTGATCCCGGTGCCGCCGAGCCGGAATTCGCGGATGCCGTGCTCGTGGCCGCCGCTGCGCTTCTTGACGACCGACAAGGCGCGGCGAACCGTTCCGGCGAACTCGAAATAGCGCAGCATCACGACCGCATCGCTCAGATAGCTGAGGTCGAGCGGCGTATCCATGGGACCGACAAGCCCGTGCTGGGCGAGGATGAGGATGGTGAGCACGCCCTGCTGGGCCAGATAGCTGAGCAGTTCATGCATCTGCAGAACGAGAAAGCGCTCGTCCGGCATCGCGTTCAGATAGCCGTTCAAGCTGTCGATGACGATGATGCGGGCATTGTCGACCTCGACGCTACGGCGAAGCGTTGCCGCGAACTCACCCGGCGACAATTCGGCGGGATCGATCTGCTGAAACCGGATCTTTCCGGAGGCGAGGTGCTCGTCCAGCGGCAGCCCAAGCGTCCTGGCGCGTGCCTCAACCGTTCCGCGTCCTTCATCGAATGCGAAGAACACGGCGTGCTCGCCGCGTTGCGCCGCCGCGATGGCGTAGGTCAGCGCAAGTGACGATTTGCCGACGCCGGCCGAGCCGAGGAAAAGCGCGTTGGTGCCGCGCTCGAGCCCGCCTCCGAGGAGCTGGTCGAGCTCGGGGTTGCCGCTGGACACCATGTCGCCATCGAATGATCTGTGATGCTCGGCCGCGACGAGCCGCGGAAAGATGCGCAGGCCGCCTTGCGCGATCGTAAAATCGTGGAAGCCGCCGCGAAAACGGATGCCGCGCATCTTGATCACGCGAAGCCGCCGCCGCTCGGCACCGTAGTCGATGGCCAGCTGCTCGAGCATCACCACGCCGTGCGCGATCGAATGCAGTTGCAGATCATCCTGGGAGGACGACAGATCGTCGAGCAGAACCACGGTGCAGTTGCGATTGGTGAAGAAGTGCTTGAGGGCCAGAACCTGTCGCCTGTAGCGGAGCGGGTTCTGCGCCAGCAGGCGCAATTCGGACAGGCTGTCGAGCACCACGCGGGTAGGGTTGATCCGTTCGACCTCCTTGAAGATCAGACCTGTGGTCTCGCTCAGCTCCATCTCGGCGGGATGAAAAACCGTCAGCTCCCGCTCGGGATCAAGCGTCGTTTCCGGCGGAACGAGCTCGAAGATATCGACGCCGTCCAGCGACCAGCCATGCCGCTGTGCCACCACTGTGAGCTCGCTCTTGGTCTCGGAGAGCGAAACGTAGAGAACGCGTTCGCCGTCGCGCACGCCCCGAAGAAGGAATTGGAGCGCAATCGTGGTCTTGCCTGTGCCGGGGCGTCCCTCGTAGAGATACATTCGGTTGGGGTCCAAGCCACCGCCGAGGATGTCGTCCAGACCGTCGCTGCCGGTCGAAATTCTCGGCAAATCCTTGAGGTCGCTGCCTGGAGCAGGCGCGGATTGACCGGTCATGACCCCCCCCCTTACGCGTATCTTCCCAAAGCTCTCCATGCGCTCCAAGCGCATGCCGGGAGCCGGATTTGACTGAAAAGGTCCGTCTAAGGAACTCCTAGGCCGGGCATGAGTTCCCGCCCGACTGGCGGTCCGGCGACCGGTTCGTTGCCGCTCAGACTGTGCCGACCCGTGGATGGTGTCGGTTCAAAAATGAACACAAACGGTCCGCTCGCGGTCCATCCCGTTGCTGCCCTCACTGCCGGATGCGGTAGATCACGACGTCCTCGCCGTGACGGTTCGTGCTTCGCTCGAGCTGGTAGTTCGACTTCTCCAGCACGCGCCGCGATGCACCGTTCCCGACATACACAATGCCGATGAGAGACGGCAGTGCGAGCTGTGACAGCCCGAGGTCCGTCAGCGCGGTCGCGATCTCGCTGGCAAATCCTTGGCCCCAGAATTCGCGCTTGAACGCGTAGGCGATCTCGACCTCGTCGACATCGTCCACGAGAATGTGCCGAATGCCCGCCCGTCCGGCGAAGGCCCCGTCCTTCGTTCGCAGCGTCCAGAGTCCGAAGCCGTGCTGGTCCCAATGGGCCATGTTGGTTGCGAGATAGGCCCTCGTGACCTCGGGCGTCCGCACCCCGCCGAGATAGCGGGAGACCTCGGCGTCGCGATGCAGCGCGACGAGGTCGGCGAGGTGATCCTCGCGCAATCGCTCGGCAGTCAGGCGGTCGGTGGTGAAATGGTCCACGGCAACAGATCGCCGCTTCCGAGGCGTGTCGTCGTTCATGCTGCTATCGCTGCGGGCTGATCGTGACATCATGCCCCTGTTTTGCCCGACGGGTCAACGGGCGACGGCCGGATCGTTGCCTTGCGCGTAACTCATTGATTTCACGACCCCCGGTCTACTGTGCATGGGGTTGTTTTCGCAGTTTCGTTTTGGAAGGGCTACCCCGCCCCCAGCGCGACGGCGACGTTGTACGTCACGAGGCTCGCCGCATAGGCCAGCACCAGCATGTAGGCGAAGGTGGCGCCCATCCAGGCCCAGCTGCCGGTCTCGCGCCGGATCACGGCGAGCGTGGAGGCGCATTGCGGGGCGAAGATGTACCAGGCCAGCATCGACAGCGCGGTGGCGAGCGACCATTTTGTCGCCAGCACCTGGCCGATCTGCTCGACCGCTTCACTGCCGCCCTCGATCGCATAGACGGTGCCGAGCGCCGCGACCGCGACCTCGCGCGCCGCCATGCCCGGGATCAGAGCCACCGCGATCTGCCAGTTGAAGCCGACGGGGGCGAGCAGGGGTTCGAGCGCCTTGCCGATCATCGCCGCCAGGCTGAACTCGATGGCCGGCCCGGTCGCGCCCGCGGGCGGCTGCGGGAAGGAGGCCAGGAACCAGATCAGCACCATCATCGAGAAGATCGTGGTGCCGGCGCGCTGCAAGAACATCTTGGCGCGGGTGTAGATGCCGATCACGATGGATTTCAGCCGCGGCATCTTGTAGTCCGGCAGCTCCAACATGAACGGCGCCGGCACAAAGTCGCGCAGCATGAAGAACTTGATCACGAACGAGACCAACAGCGCGCTGATGATGCCGGCGGCATAGAGGCCGAACATCACGAGGCCCTGCAGGTTGATGAAGCCCCAGACGTCTCTGGCCGGGATGAAGGCGGAGATGATCAGCGTATAGACCGGAATGCGCGCCGAGCAGGTCATCAGCGGCGCGATCAGGATCGTGGTCAGCCGGTCGCGCTTGTTGTCGATGACGCGCGTCGCCATGATGCCGGGAATGGCGCAGGCAAAGCTCGACAACAGCGGAATGAAGGCGCGGCCGTGCAGGCCGGCGCCGCCCATGATGCGGTCCATCAGGAACGCCGCGCGCGCCATGTAGCCGAAATCTTCCAGGAGCAGGATGAACAGGAAGATGAGGATGATCTGCGGCAGGAACACGATGACGCTGCCGACGCCGGAGATCACGCCGTTCTGCAGGAAGCTTTGCAGCAAGCCGTCGGGCAGGGTGGCCTGCACCAGCTCGCCGAGCGAGTCGAACCCGGACTTTAGCAGCTCCATCGCCGGCTGCGCCCAGGCGAACACCGCCTGGAACATCACGAACAGGATCAGCGCGAGCACGATCAGCCCGCCGACCGGATGCAGCACGATCGCGTCGATCCGTGCGGTCCAGGTGTCGGGGCGAGCAGGCAGGCTGACGCAGTCGGCGATGATGCGATCGGCCTCGCGTTGGGTGGCGCGCAGCTCGGAGACGCCGAGCGCGCGCCAGCTGTTCTCCACCGGCTCGGCGGCGAGCGCTGCGGAAATCTCGTCGGTCAGCTTGAGCAGGTCGGCCGTGCCGCCCTTGCGCACCGCGATCGAGGTGACCACGGGCACTCCGAGCTCCTTGGCGAGCCGCTTGACGTCGACCGTGATGCCGCGGCGGCTTGCGATGTCGAACATGTTGAGCACGAGGATCATCGGCCGCCCGGTGCGCTTCAGCTCCAGCAGCAGGCGGATGGTCAGGCGCAGATTGGTGGAATCGGCGACGCACAGCACGAGATCGGGCAGGGTCTCGCCGGAGGCCTTGCCGAGCACGAAGTCGCGGGTGATCTCTTCGTCCGGGCTGCGGCCGCGCAGCGAATAGGTGCCGGGCAGGTCGACCACGGAGACCTGGCGGCCGAGCGGGGTGACGAAGAAGCCTTCCTTGCGCTCGACCGTGACGCCGGGATAGTTCGCGACCTTCTGCCGGCTGCCGGTCAGCGCGTTGAACAGCGAGGTCTTGCCGCTGTTGGGCGTGCCGACCAGGGCGAGATGCAGCAGCGGTGCTTCCATGGGATCAAGGGCCTGCGGGGCAGATTGCGGTCGCGCGTCAGGCGACGATGATGGCCATGGCTTCGCGACGGCGGACCGCGATCGTGGTGCTATCGACCCGCACCGCGATCGGATCGCGCCCGACCAACCCCTCATGCAGGATCTCGACCCGGGCGCCCTCGACGAAGCCGAGTTCGATCAGGCGGCTCTCGAGCTCGACGTCCGAAAGCGCCGAGCCAGCCTCTTTGGCGGCAAGGTGTTGGATGACGCCGGTATAGCCGCGCTGGGCCAGACCCAGCGGCATGTGCGAACGCGTATCAGTGGTATCGGTCATGCCCTGTATTTTCAACGCCGGGCATTGAGGTCAAGCGTGCCCGCGCGCCGAAGATGCACCTTAGAGCGATTTTAAAGTGCAGAGGCCGGGGCGCCGTCGCGGGCGCCCCCGACGGCTACTGGGCCGGGACCTTGTCCGGCTGGGCGGCCATGGCGCGGCTCTTGAAGTAGTCCAGGACGAACAGACGGATCGCCGACGACAGATTGCCCTGCTGGCGGTTGTTGTCGATCTCGCCGACCAGCTCGGACAACGTCATGTTGCGCAGGCCGGAAATCTCTTTCATGCCGTTCCAGAACGCCTCTTCCAGGCTGACGCTGGTCTTGTGGCCGGCGACGACGATCGATCGTTTCACGACCGGCGACTTCATGGCTGCTCCTCGCGATCGATCCGGTGCTGGTCCAGATTCTCCTTGGCCTGGTCCGCCCGCTTCGCCTCGGACGACCGTTCCGCCTTCGTGCGCCCGAACTTCGCCCGGTTGGCGTCCGCCTGCTTCGCCGAGGCTTCCCGCTCGACGCGCTTCCTGAAACGATTCAGGTTGATGACGTTCCCCATGCCGCGTCTCCATCATCCGCTCCTCTTCAGGCAGGATGAAACATTCAGAAACAGGGCGCCACATTGCGCCGCAGAAGACTTGATCGCCATTCGCTCGTCCTCGTCAATCGGCCCTTGGGCCATCAAACGATGAATTTCGCCCCGTCGAGGGCAGTGGAGCTGCGTAACACGCCGCCCCGCCGCAACATTGACGGTAATCAAATCCCGCCCCCAAAACCGCATATTTTTGGGCGCCGAGCGTCCGTATCATTACGGATGGCTATCGGAATTCGGAATCATCCCGGGCTGATCATCTTCTCAGCGCGCACCAGGCGGTCGAACTCGTCGGCCGAGACGAAGCCGAGCCGCAGCGCCTCCTCCTTCAGCGTGGTGCCGTTGGCGTGCGCCGTCTTGGCCACCTTGGCGGCGTTGTCGTAGCCGATCTTCGGAGCCAGCGCCGTCACCAGCATCAGCGAGCGCTGCATCAGCTCCTTGATGCGCTTCTCGTCGGCGCGGATGCCGCTGACGCAATGCTCGGTGAAGGAGCGCGCGGCATCCGCCATCAGGCGGATCGAATGCAGCATGTTGTAAGCCAGCACCGGCTTGTAGACGTTGAGCTCGAAATGACCCTGGCTGCCCGCGATCGTGATCGCGGTGTGATTGCCGAACACCTGGCAGCACACCATGGTCATCGCCTCGCACTGGGTCGGGTTGACCTTGCCCGGCATGATCGAGGAGCCGGGCTCGTTCTCCGGCAGGATCAATTCGCCGAGGCCCGAGCGCGGGCCGGAGCCGAGCAGGCGGATGTCATTGGCGATCTTGAACAGGCCGGTCGCGACCGAATTGATGGCGCCGTGCGCCAGCACATAGGCATCGTTCGAGGCCAGCGCCTCGAATTTGTTGGCGGCGCTGGTGAAGGGGAGCTTCGTAATCCCGGCAACGTGCTTTGCGAACAGCTTGGCAAAGCGCGGCTTCGAGTTGAGGCCGGTGCCGACGGCTGTGCCGCCCTGCGCCAGCGGATAGAGGTCCTTCACCGCGATCTTGAGCCGGGCGATGCCGCTTTCGACCTGCGCGGCATAGCCGGAGAATTCCTGACCGAGCGTCAGCGGCGTCGCATCCTGGGTATGGGTGCGGCCGATCTTCACGATCTTCGAAAACTCCCTCTCCTTCTTGCGCAGAGCGCGCAGCAACTCGCCGAGGGCAGGGACGAGATCGGCATTGATGCGGCTTGCCGCCGCGATGTGCATTGCGGTCGGGAAGGAGTCGTTCGACGACTGGCTCATGTTGACGTGATCGTTGGGATGCACCGGCTTCTTGGCGCCGAGCTCGCCGCCGAGCAGCTCGTTGGCGCGGTTGGCAATCACCTCGTTGAGGTTCATGTTGCTCTGGGTGCCCGAGCCGGTCTGCCACACGACAAGCGGAAAATGGTCGTCAAGTCTGCCTTCGATCACCTCGCGCGCAGCGCGGATGATGGCGTTAGCACGGCGCCGATCGAGCAGGCCGAGCTCGAGATTGGACTGCGCAGCGGCGAGCTTGACCATGCCGAGTGCATGCACGAGTGAGATCGGCATGCGGTCGGTGCCGATGCGGAAATTCTGGCGCGAGCGCTCGGTCTGCGCCCCCCAATAGCGGTCGGCGGCGACCTCGATGGGACCGAAGCTGTCGGTCTCGGTGCGGGTTGCGGGGCGGGCAGTCTTCGAGCGGGACGCTTTGGCCATGAGCACATCCATTCTGCCGCGCGAAACGCCGCGCGGCCTGTTCATGTGCTCTTCTATATAGACAGTTGGCCGGGCGCGATGGCTCTGCGCCCAACCTAGATCATTTCTTGCGGAAACGATCGAGCCGCACGACCTCGGCGCCGCCGTGGCTCGGCGGCGGCGACTCGTCGGCAGCTTCCGGCTTCTCCGCGGCAGGTGCCGGGACCGATACGGCCGATGGCGCGGGTGCTGCCGGCAGATTGTCCGGCGCGACCTCGGCGACGTCGGAGGTGTCGAACTGGAGGCCGAACTTCACGGACGGATCGAGGAAGCTCTTGATGGCACTGAACGGCACCACCAGCCGCTCCGGAATGCCGCCAAAGGACAGGCCGACCTCGAAACGATCCTCGAGCACGGTCAGGTCCCAGAACTGGTGCTGGAGGATGATCGTCATCTCCTCCGGATATTGTGCGAGCAGCCGCGGCGACAGCTTCACGCCTTCGGCCTTGGACACGAAGGTGATGAAGAAATGATGCTCGCCCGGCAGGCCATGCGCTGCGGCATCGGTCAGCACCTTCCGCAGCACGCCGCGCAGCGCATCGCGGGCCAGCACATCGTATCGGATATGATCGGTCGCCATGGTGGTCCTGTTGCATCCAAGCAGCCGGACCCTGCCGATCCGACTCGCCAAGCCGCAATAGTACCGCGCCTGACGGGCGAGCAGGAGTCCCCGCCGGGGAAGAATCAAAGAGTAAAGTGGAGGCTTCTGTTGCCAGGTGCCTCCGAACCCCGCCTAGCGGAGCTTAACCCGCTAGGACTTTAGAGTGGTCTTTCAAACTGCGTTACGCAGCCTGAGCAACCGGAGCAAAGTTGTCGTTGGCAACTATTGCAGTAGCCCGATAACGGCGGAACAATACCGGGAAAAAGTACGCCCTTTACGCCCTCGTCGATCCTATTTCGCCCCCGCCAAAGCCCAGCTTCGGGCACGCCCGATGGTGGGCTTTGGTGGAGGCGCCGGGTACCGCCCCCGGGTCCGAATGGTTTATTGCGACGACCGTTTATTTCCATAGCCGGCGAACCGGCACCCCCAATATAGGGGGCAAAGCTTTCGAAAAACAGAGGGTTGGAGGCGCGATCCCGCGGTTCCCTTTGGATAGGCTTCGGAGTGCCGGGCCTATCGCGGCTCTGGCCTTTGCCAGAGGTCGCCAGCCCGATGTGCCGAATCCTTGCGCATCTCCTGCCCGGCAGTCCCGATCGTTGCGGCCATGCGCATGATGACGCTGCTGCTCCAGCGAACGGACAATGTCAGTCTCAGCGACGTTCAATTTCCTGCGGCGGAAAGTAGCAGCGTGACGAGCCGCAAGCCGACTAGGCGCTGATCTCCACTTCGGCCCGATCTCGCTCTTCGCCGTCGCCGCTGCGCCGGCAGTGCGCGAGACCCACTGCACCGCGGTTGAGGCGAAGCACCAGAGGCCGACCAGGACACCGGTCCGACCTCGCAGGACTTGCCAGGTCCGAACGCTTATCGTGACGTTAATCGGGCCGATCCAGCAATTGCTGCACTGCGTCTGACCGCGATGGTTGCAGTGGTCGCGTCCATCTCGCGCATCAATCCCCTCTGGCTTTTGCTTGCCGCGGCGTGTTGGGTTTTGCTGGCATTGTCTGATGAAAATCGCTAGGCAGTGATCCGGGCGGGTATCCAGTTCCAGCCGATTTAGAACAACAGTGCTCGTGACTTACAGGTCGCGGAGGAGACAGGCATGGCCGACACGATGGGCCACTCAGCGACGGCCACCCGAAACACCCGGGTGGCGCTCGGCTTTTGTCTGCTGGCGATTGCGCCGCAGATTTTCGAATTGATCTGGTCGATCGGGACGATTTTCGGCTGGGGGACCGGCCGCGGTCCGGCGGCGGTCGTCACCGGTCATGCGACGGCGCTGCTGGCCGGCGCGCCGAGCGCCCTCTTCGGATCATTCGGCGGCGGCGCCAAGAAGATGTCGTCCGAGGTGCTGCTGGCGCTGATCTATTCCTATCCGCTGTTTGCGGTGGCGATCCTCACGCTGTTTATGACCATCCGCTCGGCGCAAGATTATGTCGGCGGCGTCGTGCTGATGGCCGTTGCCCTGTTTGCGCTGTGGGCATCGAGCGATTTGCAGGGCATGCGTGGCTTCTCCTTCGGTGCGGGCACTGCGCCACGTATGTTCGGCGGGCTGCTGGTTGCCCTGTCTGCCGGCATCGCCTTGACCGGCCTGATCACGGCGGGACCGGCGCTTGCGCATTATTCCTGGCGCGGGCCGCTGTTCGTGGTGGCGGCGATCCTGTTCTTTGCCCTGTCGATCCGGTCCCTCGGTCTCGTTGTCACGGCCTTCTCGAGCTTCATGATCGCGGCGACGGGCTCGCACGAGACGCGCTGGCTGGAAGCGGTGATCGTCGGCGCCTGCCTGACGGTCGGCTGCGCAATCCTGTTTCCTTATGTGCTCGGGCTGCCGATGCCGATGTATCCGCGTTTCCTGATCCAGTGAGGGCGTGATGGATATCTTTGCCAATCTTGCTCACGGCTTCGCCGTCGCGTTCACCCCGATCAACCTGTTGATGTGCCTGATCGGCGCCCTGGTCGGAACGCTGGTCGGCGTTCTCCCTGGCATCGGCACCATCGCCACCGTCGCGATGCTGCTGCCGATCACTTTCGGGCTGCCGCCGGTCGGCGCGCTGATCATGCTCGCCGGCATCTATTACGGCGCGCAATATGGCGGCTCGACCACGTCGATCCTGGTCAACATACCCGGTGAGGCGACATCGGTCGTGACCGCCATCGACGGTCACCAGATGGCCAAGCAGGGCCGCGCCGGTCCGGCGCTCGCGATCGCCGCGATCGGCTCGTTCTTCGCCGGCTGCGTTGCGACCATCCTGATCGCACTGCTCGGCGCACCGCTGACGAAACTCGCGCTGGCGTTCGGTCCGGCCGAATATTTCTCGCTGATGGTGCTCGGCCTGATCTTCGCGGTGGTGCTGGCCAAGGGCTCGGTGTTGAAGGCGATTGCGATGATCGTGTTTGGACTGCTGCTCTCAATGGTCGGTTCGGACATCGAGACCGGCGCCTCGCGCATGGCCTTTAACATTCCCGAGCTCGCCGACGGTCTCGGCTTTGCGACCGTGGCGATGGGCGTATTCGGCTTTGCCGAGATCATCCGCAACCTCGACCACGGCGCCGAGATGAACCGCGATCTGGTGCAGCAGAAGATCACCGGACTGATGCCCACCAGGAAGGACCTCGGCGATGCGACGCCGCCGATCCTGCGCGGCACCGTGCTCGGCTCGATCCTCGGCATCCTGCCCGGCGGCGGCGCGGTGATCGCGTCCTTCGCGGCCTACACGCTCGAGAAGAAGCTCTCAAAGACCCCGTCCCGGTTCGGCCGCGGCGCGATCGAGGGCGTGGCGGGGCCGGAGAGTGCCAACAATGCCGCGGCACAGACCTCGTTCATTCCGCTGCTCACCCTCGGGATCCCGCCGAACGCTGTGATGGCGCTGATGGTGGGCGCGATGACCATCCACGGCATCGTGCCCGGTCCGCAGGTGATGCAGAAGCAGCCGGATCTGGTCTGGGGCATGATCGCTTCGATGTGGATCGGCAATCTAATGCTGATCATCATCAACCTGCCGCTGGTCGGAATCTGGGTGCGGCTGTTGCGCGTGCCCTATCGGCTGATGTTCCCCTCGATCGTGATCTTCTGCGCGATCGGCATCTATTCGGTGAACAACGCGCCGGTCGACGTCATCCTCGCGGGCGTCTTCGGTCTCGTCGGCTATTGGCTGATCAAGCACGATTTCGAGCCGGCGCCGTTGCTGCTCGGCATGGTGCTAGGACCGCTGATGGAGGAGAACCTGCGCCGGGCGCTGCTGATCTCGCGTGGCGACTGGAGCGTGTTCCTGACGCGCCCGTTGTCGGCGGTGCTGCTTGCGGTCGCGGCAAGCCTGCTCGTCCTTACGGTGCTACCTGTCTTGCGCGCCAAGCGCGACGAGGTGTTCACCGAGTCCGAGAACTGAGGTCGTGCGCGCCGAGTCGGCTCGGTCCTGCGTCGGCGCGCCGCATTCGGAAGTCGAATCGACTTGTGTTACGGCTTTGTGAAATGGAAATGCCGGCCTTTGGGCCGGCATTTTATTGTGTCCAAAGGGAGGATCGCCATGACGTTCATTCGCGCGCTTACAGGCGCATGTGCAGCAGCGATAGCATCGCTGGGCGCCTTCATCGCAACGGCTGAGGCGCAGACCTATCCGACGCGCAACATTACCGTGATCGTCCCGTTCGCAGCCGGCGGGCCGACTGACGTGATCTCACGCATCGTCACCGGGCACATGGCGCAAACGCTGGGGCAGAGCATCATCATCGAGAACGTGGTCGGTGCCGGCGGCACCACCGCCACGACGCGTGCCGCGCGTGCGGCCAACGATGGCTATACGCTGATCACCGGGCATATGGGCACGCATGCCGCCTCCGTGCCGCTCTATCCGAAGCTGGCCTATCACCCCGAGAAGGACTTCGAGCCGATCGCATTGCTGGCCGGCACGCCGATCCTGATCCTGGCGCGCAAGGACTTTCCGCCGAAGGATCTCAAGGAGTTCGTCACCTATGTGAAGGCGAATGCCGAAAAGGTGAATGCCGCGCATGCAGGCGTCGGTTCGGTTTCGCACGTCTCGTGCGAACTCCTCCACTCCATCCTCGACATCAAGCCCGTCGGCGTGCCGTTCAACGGCACGGGACCTGCGATGAACGCGCTGGTGGCGGGTCAGGTCGACTACATGTGCGACCAGATCGTCAACGCCGTCCCGCAGATCAATGCCGGCACCATCAAGGCCTATGCGATCGCCACGGCCGAACGAAACCCGTCGCTGCCGAACGTGCCGACCACGGCGGAAGCCGGCCTGCCGGCATTCCAGGCTCAGGCCTGGAACGCGATGTTCGCGCCCAAGGGAACCTCGCCCGCGATCGTGGCAAGCGTGAACGCCGCCGCCGTCAAGGCGCTCGACGACGAGACGGTGAAGAAGCGCCTGCTCGAGCTCGGCAGCGTCATCCCCGCGCCGAAGGACCGAACCCAGGAGGCGCTGGCGACCCTCGTCAAGAGCGAGATCGCGAAGTGGAGCCCGGTGCTCAAGCCGGCGAATTAAGCGAAGGCGATCAAGGCGCTAGGCGAGGGGCGGAACGCTGAGTTCCGCCCCTTGCCGTTTGTGCCGGGAACACTCACTTTTCCGGGTATAATCGACGGCGACAGCGAATCGCCGCTGTCGTAGCGCGGGGGGGGTCGTTAAGTTCGCCGCCTCCCCAAAGGCTCAGTCGCAACATGCACCAGTATCAGGACCTGCTCGAGCGGATTCTTTCCGACGGCGCCGAGAAGACCGACCGGACCGGCACCGGCACGCTCTCGGTGTTCGGCCACCAGATGCGCTTCAATTTGTCGGCCGGCTTCCCGATGCTGACGACCAAGCGGCTGCCGCTGAAGGCGATCGTGCATGAACTGCTCTGGTTCCTGAAGGGCGACACCAACATCAAATATCTGCGCGACAACGGCGTCACCATTTGGGACGAGTGGGCGGACGCCAATGGCGATCTCGGCCCGGTCTACGGCCATCAATGGCGCTCCTGGCCCGCGGCCGACGGGCGCAGCATCGACCAGATCGCCAATGTCATCGACATGATCAAGCGCACGCCTGATTCCCGCCGCCTGATCGTCACCGCCTGGAATCCGGCCGACGTCGAGAAGATGGCGCTGCCGCCCTGCCACCTGCTGTTCCAGTTCTATGTCGCGAACGGCAAGCTGTCCTGCCAGCTCTATCAGCGGTCGGCCGACGTGTTTCTCGGCGTGCCCTTCAACATCGCCTCTTACGCGCTGCTCACCATGATGGTCGCGCAGGTCACAGGCCTGAAGCCCGGCGACTTCGTGCACTCGCTCGGCGACACTCATCTCTATTCCAACCATCTGGAGCAGGCGAGGCTGCAGCTCAGCCGCGCGCCGCGCGCGCTGCCGGTGATGCGGATCAATCCTGAGGTAAAGGACATCTTCTCTTTCCGCTACGAAGACTTCGAGCTCGTCGGCTACGATCCGCATCCGCACATCAAGGCGGACGTGGCGGTCTAGCGCCCTATGTCGCTCACCATCCGCCGTGCACGGCCCGAGGAAGCCGGGCTCGTTCTCTCCTTCATCCGCGAGCTCGCCGAGTACGAGAAGCTGTCGCACGAGGTCGAAGCGACCGAGGCTGACATCGCCGACGCGCTGTTCGGCGAGAGGCCGCAGCTCTATTGCGCGATCGCGGAGTGGAACCGTGAGCCGGTCGGCTTCGCGGTGTGGTTTCTCAATTTCTCCACCTTCAGCGGCCGTCACGGCATCTATCTCGAAGATCTCTATGTGCGGCCGTCGCATCGGGGCAAGGGCCTCGGCAAGGCGCTGCTGGCCTATCTCGCCAGGGAATGCGTCGACAGCGGCTGGTCGCGCCTGCAATGGGCGGTCCTCGACTGGAACGCACCCTCGATCGCGTTCTACAAGTCGATCGGCGCGGTCATGATGGACGACTGGACGCTGTGCCGGGTCACCGGGCCTGCGCTGACCCAGCTTGCCGGGAGCTCTGCCTGATGGAGATCGTCTTCGTCGTCGCCATCGCAGAGAATGGCGTCATCGGCGCGGGCAATGCGATGCCGTGGCGATTGAAGTCCGATATGGCGCGCTTCAAGGCGCTGACGATCGGCAAGCCTGTGATCATGGGCCGCAAGACCTTCGAGACCCTGCGCCGGCCGCTGCCGGGCCGCACCAACATCGTGGTCACGCGCGATCCGGCCTATCGCGCCAATGGGGCCATCGTCACGACATCGCCAGCGGATGCGGAGGCAGTCGCGCGCGGCGACGCTCTGCGGCGTTCGGTCACTGAGATCGCGGTGATCGGCGGCGCCGAGATCTACCGGCAATGGCTCGGTCGTGCCGATCGTCTCGAGATCACCGAAGTGCACGCGCGCCCAGAAGGGGACACGCATTTTGAAATCGACAAGGCGGAATGGGACGAGGGCGAACGCATCCGCCATCCGGCCGGCCCCGCCGACAGCGCCGACCTGTCCTATGTGACATATCGTCGGCGGCGCGGCCATTAACCGCTTTTGCCAATGTTTACATTGACTTTTTCGTGCCCGAGCATAGCTCGGAAGACGGTCAGGGCTGCGTTGTAAGGGACTTGCCTGTCCCCTATAAAGCCGGACCGGACAAAGCGGGCGGTGGCAATTCCACCCTGCCGAGGAGAACGTCGAATGCCGTGGAAGAATCAGGGCGGTGGCCCGTGGGGCTCGGGTCCAAAGGGACCGTGGGGCTCAGGCCCGCAACCGGTCGGGCCGAGGCCGCCGGATCTGGAAGACCTTCTGCGGCGCGGCCAGGACCGCCTCCAGCAGATCATGCCGGGCGGTTATTTCTCCGGCATCGGCATCACGCTGATCATCCTGCTGATCGTCGCATTCTGGCTGCTGTCGGGCTTCTTCCGCGTGCAGTCCGAAGAGCTCGGCGTGGTGATGCGTTTCGGCAAGCACGTCCGCACCGTGCAGCCGGGTCTGAACTATCATCTGCCTTATCCGATCGAGACCGTGCTGCTGCCGAAGGCGCTGCGCGTCAACACCACCTCGATCGGCATGACGGTGATCGAGGATCCGGCGCGGCGCGGCCGCTCCATTCGGGACGTGCCGGAAGAGAGCCTGATGCTGACCGGCGACGAGAACATCGTCGACGTTGATTTCACCGTGCTCTGGCGCATCAAGCCGGACGGTGTCGGTGATTTCCTCTTCAACATCCAGAACCCCGAGGGTACCGTGAAGGCGGTCGCCGAGAGTGCGATGCGCGAGGTGATCGGCCGGTCTCAGATCCAGCCGATCCTGACCGGAGCGCGCAACGTCACAGAGCAGAACGTGCACGAGCTGATCCAGAGGACTTTGGACAGCTATGGTGCCGGCATTCAGATCACCCAGGTGCAGATGCAGAAGGTCGATCCGCCCGCGCAGGTGATCGACGCCTTCCGCGACGTCCAGGCGGCCCGCGCCAATCAGGAGCAGCTGCAGAACGAAGCGCAGACCTATGCCAACCAGGTTGTCCCGCAGGCGCGTGGACGCGCGGCCAAGATCCAGCAGGATGCCGAAGGTTACAGGGAACAGGCTGTCGCCGAGGCCAAGGGCCAGAGTGCACGCTTCCTGAAGGTTTACGAGGAATACAAGAAGGCGCCCGACGTGACGCGTGAACGGATCTACCTGGAGACGATGGAGCGCGTGCTCGGCGGGGCTGACAAGCTCGTCTATGACGGTGGCCCCTCGGGCCAGGGCGTCGTGCCCTATCTGCCGCTTCCCGAACTGGCGCCAAAGCGGACACCTACGACTGGTCCGCAGTCGAGCGGAGGCACCCGATGAAGTCTCCGGTCACAGGTTTTGTCACGCTGCTCGCCCTCCTGTTCGTCGTGATCGTCGGCTATATGTCGTTGTTTACCGTGCAGCAGACCGAGCAGACGATCGTGCTCCAGTTCGGCAGGCCGGTCGACGTCGTCACCGCGCCCGGCCTGCACTTCAAGGCGCCCTGGAACTCGGTGATCAACATCGACAAGCGGATTCTCGATCTGGAGAACCCGTCGCAGGAGGCGATCGCCTCCGACCAGAAGCGGCTCGTGGTCGACGCCTTCGCGCGCTACCGCATCAAGGACGCACTGCGCTTCTATCAGAGCGTCGGCTCGATCCAGGCCGCCAACATCCAGCTCACCACGCTCCTGAACGCGGCGCTGCGCCGCGTGCTCGGCGAGGTCACCTTCATCAACGTGGTGCGCGACGACCGCGAGAAGCTGATGCTGCGCATTCGCGACCAGCTCGACCGCGAGGCCGATGGCTACGGCATTCAGGTCGTCGACGTCCGGATCCGCCGCGCCGACCTGCCGGAGCAGAACAGCCAGGCGGTCTACCTGCGCATGAAGACCGAGCGTGAGCGCGAGGCCGCCGAGTTCCGGGCACAGGGTGGGCAGAAGGCCCAGGAGATCAGGTCCAGGGCCGACCGCGAGGCGACCGTCATCATCGCTGAGGCCAATTCGCAGGCTGAGCAGACCCGTGGTGCGGGCGATGCCGAACGCAACCGCCTGTTTGCAGAAGCCTACGGCAAGGACGCCGACTTCTTCGCGTTCTACCGGTCGATGACGGCCTATGAGAACGGGCTGCGTTCGAACGATACCCGCTTCCTGCTCCGGCCGGAGTCGGATTTCTTCCGGTACTTCGGTAGCCCCTCCGGCAGGACGCCTACCGAGACGCAGGCGAAGCCGTAAGCCAGACAAAGGGCGGCGGATTTCGCCGCCCTTCGTCCAGACAAGAACAGCATAGCGGGAGGTTCCATTCCGATGAGGTCCATTGCGTTCGCCGACTTCCTCATCGGCCTAGGCATCCTGTTCGTCCTCGAAGGCTTGATGTTCGCGGCCAGTCCAAACTGGATGCGCAAAGCCATGAAAAGCGCCATCGCCACGCCGGACAACATCCTGCGGGCGGTCGGGATCGGCTCGGCCGTGGCCGGCCTAGTCCTGATCTGGGTTATGCGGCGCCCGATTTAGGCCTTCGGCCCAACGCCAAAGTGAAGGCGCCAGACTGGTTTTCGCCGTATTATCGGGCTCTTGAGGCCCGTTAAGCTCCGCGCTTGCGCCGTGCCCCCGTTCGAGCGCAGTCTGGCGCCGAATCCCTTTTGCCTGGAGATCACAATGACTGCTGCCACCATTGCCCCGTCCCGCTCGCGCCGCCGCGCGCGATTTGGTGTTCGACTTGGGCTGGTTGCGCTCGCCATCGGTGCTTGCGGCGCGTTTGGCGCGCCGGCTCATGCGCGTGGACCGGATGGCATCGCCGACGTCGCCGAGAAGGTGATCGACGCGGTCGTCAACATCTCGACCTCGCAGAACGTCGAAGCCAAGGGCGGGGGCAGCAACTCGATGCCGCAGCTGCCGCCCGGTTCACCCTTCGAAGAGTTCTTCGACGATTTCTTCAAGAACCGCCGAGGGCCCGGCGGCGGCAGCAAGGGCGGCGAGAACAGCGCGCCGCGCAAGACCAATTCGCTCGGAAGCGGTTTCATCATCGACACCGCGGGCGTCGTCGTCACCAACAACCACGTCATTGCGGACGCCGACGAGATCCACGTCATCCTCAACGACGGCACCAAGATCAAGGCCGAGCTGGTCGGCGTCGACAAGAAGACCGATCTCGCTGTGCTCAGGATCAAGCCGACGAAGCCGTTGGTCGCGGTCAAGTTCGGCGATAGCGACAAGCTGCGCCTCGGCGACTGGGTGGTCGCAATCGGCAATCCCTTCAGCCTGGGAGGCACGGTGACTGCCGGCATCGTCTCGGCCAAGAACCGTGACATCTCCTCCGGGCCGTACGACAGCTACATCCAGACCGACGCATCCATCAACCGCGGCAATTCCGGCGGCCCGCTGTTCAATCTCGACGGCGACGTCATCGGCGTCAACACGCTGATCATCTCGCCGTCCGGCGGCTCCATCGGCATCGGCTTTGCCGTGCCGTCGAAGACGGTGGTGGGCGTCGTCGACCAGCTCCGCCAGTTCGGCGAGCTGCGCCGCGGCTGGCTGGGCGTGCGCATCCAGAGCGTCACCGACGAGATCGCCGAAAGCCTCAACATCAAGCCCGCGCGGGGCGCGCTGGTCGCCGGTGTCGACGACAAGGGCCCGGCCAAGCCCGCCGGCATCGAGCCCGGCGACGTCGTCGTCAAGTTCGACGGCAAGGACGTCAAGGACCCGAAGGACCTGTCCCGCGTCGTCGCCGACACCGCGGTCGGCAAGGAGGTCGACGTCGTCATCATCCGCAAGGGCAAGGAAGAGATCAAGAAGGTCACGCTCGGCCGCCTGCAGGATCCCGACAAGGTGCAGGCAGCGGTGAAGACCGACGAACCGGCGCCGGAGAAGCCGGTGACGCAGAAGGCGCTCGGCCTCGATCTCGCAACGCTGAGCAAGGATCTGCGCACGCGCTACAAGATCAAGGACAGCGTCAAGGGCGTGGTCGTCACCAATGTCGACGCCAATTCGGATGCCGCCGAGAAGCGCCTGTCCGCCGGCGACGTCATCGTCGAGGTGGCGCAGGAGGCGGTGTCGAGTGGCGGCGACATCCAGAAGCGAGTCGATCAGCTCAAGAAGGACGGCAAGAAATCGGTGCTGCTGCTGGTCTCGAACGGCGAGGGCGAGCTGCGGTTCGTCGCGCTGAGCGTGCAGTAGTGGGCGCTGTTCGCGCCACATTCAACTGTCATGCCCCGCGAAGGCGGGGCATCCAGTACGCCGCGGCTTCTCGGTTCTAGCTTCGCTGTCTCTGGAATACTGGATCGCCCGCCTTCGCGGGCGATGACAGAGAGAGGGGAGGCTTTACCCCTCCACGAACTCGTCCCGCCGATACCCCTGCGCATACAGCAGCGCGGTGAGATCGCCGTGATCGATCCGCGCGGCCGCGGCGGCAGCCACCGCCGGCTTGGCGTGATAGGCCACGCCCAGACCCGCGGCCTGGATCATCGCGAGATCGTTGGCGCCGTCGCCGACCACGACCGAGTCGATGTCGTCGAGATCGAACGATTCCATCAGGTCCACCAAGGTCGCGAGCTTCGCCGCGCGGCCCAGGATCGGCTCCTTCACTTCCCCGGTGAACTTGCCGTCGCGCACGACGAGCTCGTTGGCGCGGTTCTCCTGGAAACCTATCTTGGCGGCGACCGCGCTCGTGAATAGCGTAAAGCCGCCAGAGACGAGGCAGGTATAGGCGCCGTTCGCGCGCATGGTGGCGACCAGCTCGCGGCCGCCCGGCGTCAGCGTGATGCGCTTGGCCAGGACTTCGTCGACTGCGCTGGCGGGCAGGTCCTTGAGCAGCGCGACGCGCTCGCGCAGCGCCGGCTCGAACTCGATCTCGCCGCGCATCGCACGCTCGGTGATGGCAGCGACATGCGCCTTGACCCCGACGAAATCGGCGAGCTCGTCGATGCATTCCTGGCCGATCATGGTGGAATCCATGTCGGCGAGAAAAAGCTTCTTGCGCCTGAAGCCAACAGGCTGCACGACGATGTCGATCGGCAAATCGCCGCGGAGCTCGCGGAGCCGCTGCTCGATGGCGTTGCGGTCGCCTTCGAGGTTACTGTCCGCGCCGAAGGGGATGTCGACCGCAACCCCGTCGAACAGCCAGTGCGCGGGCGCCGCCTGCGGCAGCACGGCGCGGGCGCCATCGACGATGGTCGAGTCGAGCGCGGGATTGTCAGGGTTGCAGATCAGCGTGGCGACGAGGGACATTTGAGGTTTTCGTGAGCGAGGGGTATTCCAGCAAGGCCGTGCTTATCGCAGGCCCGACCGCCAGCGGCAAGTCGGCGCTGGCGCTGGAGCTTGCGCGTGCCGCCGGCGGCGTCGTCATCAATGCCGATTCCATGCAGGTCTATCGTGACCTCCGCATCATCACGGCGCGGCCGACCGCGGCGGACGAGGCGCTCGTGCCGCATCGTCTCTATGGCCACGTCGATGCCGCCGTGAATTTCTCGGCCGGTGCCTGGGTAAGCGATGCGGCGAAGGCGCTCGACGAGGCGAGGGCGCAGCGACAGCTGCCGATCTTCATCGGCGGCACCGGGCTCTATTTCAAGGCGCTGACCACAGGTCTCTCCGCGGTGCCGCCGATCCCCGCCGAGCTGCGCGAGGATGTGCGCGCGCGGCTGGAACGGAACGGCGTCGAAGCGTTGCACGCGGAACTCGCAGTCCGCGATCCGCGCGCGGCCGAGCGATTGAACCTGCGCGACCGCACCCGCATCGCCCGCGCGCTCGAGGTGATCGAGGCAACCGGCCGTTCGCTGCTCGATTGGCAGCGGGAGGGACAGCCACCGCTGCTGCCCAAGGACAGATTTCGCGCGGTCTTCCTCGCGCCCGAGCGTGACGAGCTCTATGCCCGCATCGATGCCCGTTTCGATGCCATGCTGGGCGCCGGCGCGCTCGAGGAGGTCGAGCGGCTCGCCGCCAGGCATCTTGATCCGCTGCTGCCGGCCATGAAGGCCCATGGCGTGCCATCCTTGATCCGGCACCTGCGCGGCGAACTCAGCCTGGAGGAGGCCGCCAGCATTGGCCGCGCCGATACGCGCCATTACGCCAAGCGGCAATTCACCTGGTTCCGGCACCAGCTGCCGGACTTCGAATGGGTGAGGCCGGAGCAAGCGAGCGGATGGCTCGCCGCGGCCGTGCCGGCGGAACGGCGCCCCGACTGACGCGCTTTTGTGCCGGGTTCCCGAATTTACCTCTCGCCGAACCCGGGGAACACCGCTACACTGCCGAAATCGCGCGGGAACGGCCGCATTGCCTTGACATCCAAGGTTTGGCCGCTATGTTTCGCGCAACCTTTGGGAAGCCGAGCGCCGCCATGCGTAACATTATTACCAAACTCCTTATCGCCGTCGTACCCAGGCACACCGCCGGGGGTGGCTAGCTGCCATCCACATGACAGGCGGTGTGCATGGGCCCTCTTCGGGGCCTTTTTTATTTCCCGAACCCGACACGAATGAAGCCGCTGACAACAGCGCATCCGGAGCAAGCCAATGAGCGACAAGAGCCACGATCCGAACCAGATGACCGGCGCCGCGATGATCGTCCGCGCACTCATCGATCACGGCGTGACCGACATTTTCGGCTATCCCGGCGGCGCGGTGCTTCCGATCTATGACGAGATCTTCCAGCAGAGCGAGGTCCAGCACATCCTGGTCCGCCACGAACAGGGCGCCGGCCATGCCGCCGAGGGCTATGCGCGTTCCACCGGCAAGCCGGGCGTTGCGCTGGTGACCTCCGGCCCCGGCGCCACCAACATGGTGACGCCGCTGACGGATGCCCTGATGGACTCGATCCCGCTGGTCTGCATCTCCGGCCAGGTGCCGACGCATCTGATCGGCAACGACGCGTTCCAGGAATGCGACACCGTCGGTATCACGCGTCCCTGCACCAAGCACAATTGGCTGGTGCGCGACGTCAACGATCTCGCCAAGGTGCTGCATGAGGCCTTCTACGTCGCCACCTCGGGCCGTCCGGGCCCGGTGCTGGTCGACGTTCCCAAGGACGTGCAGTTCGCCACCGGCACCTACCATCCCCCGCGCAAGTCCGACGTGCACCGCTCTTACGCGCCGCGCGTGAAGGGCGATGCGACGCAGATCCGCAAGGCGGTATCGCTGCTCGCGAACGCCAAGCGTCCCGTGATCTACAGCGGCGGCGGCGTCATCAATTCCGGCTCCGAGGCGACCCACCTGTTGCGCGAGCTGGTTGAGGTCACCGGCTTCCCGATCACCTCGACGCTGATGGGCCTCGGCGCCTATCCGGCGTCGGGCAAGAACTGGCTCGGCATGCTCGGCATGCACGGAACCTATGAGGCCAACATGACCATGCATGATTGCGACGTCATGCTGTGCGTCGGCGCGCGCTTCGACGACCGCATCACCGGCCGCGTCGATGCGTTTTCACCCGGCTCGAAGAAGATCCACATCGACATCGATCCGTCCTCGATCAACAAGAACATCCGCGTCGACGTGCCGATCATCGGCGATTGCGGCAACGTCCTCGGCGACATCCTCCAGGTGTTCAAGGCGGAGGCGAAGAAGCCCGACATCAAGTCGTGGTGGCAGCAGATTGCGCAATGGCGCGCCCGCAACTCGCTCTATTACAAGAAGAGCAGCGACGTCATCCTGCCGCAACACGCGATCCAGGCCTTGTTCGAGCAGACGCGCGGCAAGGATACCTACATCACGACCGAGGTCGGCCAGCATCAGATGTGGGCGGCGCAGTTCTACGGCTTCGAGGAGCCGCATCGCTGGATGACCTCGGGCGGTCTCGGCACCATGGGCTACGGCCTGCCGGCCGCGGTCGGCGTTCAGGTGGCCCATCCCGACAGCCTCGTCATCGACATTGCCGGCGATGCCTCGGTGCAGATGACGATGCAGGAGATGTCGACGGCGGTTCAGTACGAGCTGCCGATCAAGATCTTCATCCTGAACAACCAGTACATGGGCATGGTGCGCCAGTGGCAGCAGCTGTTGCACGGCAACCGGTTGTCGCATTCCTATTCCGAAGCGCTGCCGGATTTCGTCAAGCTCGCGGAGGCCTACGGCGCCGTCGGGCTTCAGGTGCACAAGCCGGCCGATCTCGATGGCGCCATCAAGGAGATGATCTCGGTCAAGCGCCCGGTGCTGTTCGACTGCCGCGTCGCGGCGCTCGAAAACTGCTTCCCGATGATCCCCTCCGGCAAGGCCCACAACGAGATGCTGCTGCCGGAGCAGGCCAACGACGAGGCGACTGCGAAGGCATTCGCCGGCGGCAAGGCGTTGGTGTGACGCCATGTTCGACCTGAACGAACTCGAGCGCGCACATGCGATCGTGGGGCAGGCGGTGCCGGCGACGCCGGCGCATGCTTGGCCGTTGCTCAGCCGCCGGCTCGGCACCGCGGTCGTGGTCAAGCACGAGAACCACACGCCGACCGGCGCCTTCAAGGTGCGTGGCGGCCTGGTCTATCTCGATCGGCTGAAGCGAGAGCGGCCGAACGTGCCGGGCATCATCTCGGCCACCCGCGGCAATCATGGCCAGAGTCTTGCTTTCGCGGCGCGGCGTCACGGCGTGCCCGCCGTGATCTATGTGCCAAAAGGCAATTCGGTTGAGAAGAACCATGCCATGCGCGCGTTCGGCGCCGATCTGGTCGAGCACGGCGACGATTTCCAGCTGGCGCGCGAAGAAGCCGGGCGCCGCGCGCAGTTCGAAGGCCTGCACATGGTGCCGTCGTTCCACCCTGACCTCGTGCTGGGGGTGGCGACCTACGCACTGGAACTGTTCCGCGCGGTGCCCGATCTCGACGTGCTCTACGTTCCGATCGGGCAGGGCTCCGGTATCAGCGCCTGCATCCTGGTGCGCGACTTGCTGGGCCTGAAGACGGAGATCATCGGTGTGCAATCGACCGAGGCGCCGTCATATGCACTTTCGTTCGCGGCCGGCAAGGTCGTAACGACCGAGACCAGTGATACGCTGGCCGATGGCGTGGCGACACGCTTTCCGGACGCGGAAGCTGTTGCGCTTGTTTGCAAGGGCGCCTCGCGCATCGTCCAGGTTACGGACGATGAGATCGCGCTCGCGATCCGCGCCTATTGGACTGACACGCACAATCTCGCCGAAGGCGCCGGTGCTGCCGCGCTGGCGGCGGCGCTGCAGGAAAAGAGCAAGCTGAAGGGCAAGCGCGTCGGTCTCGTGCTGTCCGGCGGCAATATCGATTTCGATCTGTTCCGCCGTTGGGTCGGGACGGATGCGCCGGCGACGGCGTGACGGAGAGACAGAGGGGACGACAATGAACCAGCCCGCATCCGCCTATTTCATCGAGGACCGTCACGATCCCAACGAGACGCATACGCTTGCGGTGCTCGTGCAGAACGAGCCAGGCGTGCTCGCGCGCGTCATCGGCCTGTTCTCGGGGCGCGGCTACAACATCGAGAGCCTCACGGTCTCGGAGACCGAGGCCCAGAAGCACCTGTCGCGCATCACCATCGTCACCACGGGCACGCCGATGGTGATCGCGCAGATCAAGAACCAGCTCGACCGCATGATCCCGGTGTACCAGGTCGTCGACATGACCCAGACCAAGCGCTCGATCGAGCGCGAGTTGGCGATGGTCAAGGTGCGCGGGCAGGGCGAGCATCGGGTCGAGGCGCTCAGGCTGGCGGACGCGTTCCGCGCCCGTGTGATCGACGCCACCACCGAGAGCTTTGTGTTCGAGATCACAGGCAATACGGACAAGATCAATCAATATATCGATCTGATGCGCCCGCTCGGCCTCGTCGAGGTGTCGCGCACGGGTGTTGCCGCGATAGGTCGCGGGCCTGAAGGGATGTGAGCCATGTTGGCGCGCGACTGGTACTACAACGAGCGGAACCGGATGGGGATCGAGCCCGCTGTGGCCTCGATCTACGACAACCATGACGATGCCGATCTGCGCGCGCGCGCCGCGCTGAAGATGCTCGGGGTCCAGCGCGGCTGGCGCATCGCCGATATCGGCTGCGGCAACGGCGTGCTCGCCACCGAAGCGGCGTTGATGGGGGCCGACGTCGACGCCATCGACATTTCCCCGGCCATGCTGGCGCTCGCCGAGATCTACGCCCGCGACCGCAAGGCGCCCGTGCGCACCCAATCCGCCGGCCTGCTCAGCTTCGCCTACCGGCCGGAATCCTACGATCTCATCGTCAGCGAGTTCACGCTGCACCACCTGCCGGATTTCTGGAAGGCGGTGGCGATGTCGCGGATTTTTCGCGCCCTCAAGCCCGGGGCGACATTTTATCTCCGCGACATCGTTTACTCATCGATGCCCGACGCGATCGAGCGTGACGTCGAGCAATGGGCCGACTTCCAGATCAAGAACCACGATTTCTCCCGCGAGGGCGTGGTGACTCACATGCGCGATGAATATTCCACCTTCGGCTGGGTGATGGAGCGGATGCTGACCGACGTCGGCTTCACCCTGGTCGCGGCCGACTACCACGCGCCGATGCACGGCACGTATCTGCTGCGGAAACCGAAAGCCGGCGAGCAAGGCTAGACCAGAACAACAAACAGGGCTGCGAGACAAAGCAGAACCGGAAACAACAATGAAGCCGGCCGACATCCTCATCGCCGTCATGGTGGCGATCATCTGGGGGCTTGCCTTCGTGGCGAGCCGGATCGCGCTCGACGAGCTGTCGCCGGAGCTGATGACGGCGTTGCGCTTCACCATCGCCGCGGTGCCGTGCCTGTTCATTTCCAAGCCGAAGGTCGCCTGGTCACTGCTGATCGCGATCAGCTTCACGCTGTTCCTCGGCCAGTTCCTGTCTCAGGCTTACGGTATCGCCCACGGCGTGCCGGTGGGTTTGACCTCCGTCGTGGTGCAGAGCCAGGCGCTGTTCACGATCGGCTTTGCCGTGCTCGCGTTCGGTGAGCGGCCGACGCCGGTGCAGACCCTGGGGATCGTCGTTGCCGCGGCGGGCCTTTTGATGATCTGCGGCACCGTCGGCTATGATTTCAGCGTCGGCGCCTTCGCGGTTCTGATGGTCTCGCCGCTCAGCTTCGCCATCGGCAATCTGTTGCTGCGCGGTGCCCGCGGCGTGCCGATGTTCGATCTCTTCGCCTGGCTCTGCCTCGCCTCGGCCGTGCCGCTGTTCGTGCTGGCGCTGATCGCCAACGGTCCGGCGCCGACCTGGACGTCGCTGACGCACATGTCGCTCACATCGGCGCTCTGCATGCTGATGCTCGGCGGCATTTCCACCAGCATCGCCTATTGGCTATGGGGCCGCCTCTTGCGCGACTATCCGGCTGCACAAGTGGTGCCGTTCGCACTGCTGGTGCCGTTCGTGGGCTCGGCGGCCTCCAGCATCGTGTTCGGCGAACGGTTCGGGCCGCTGCGCCTCGCCGGCATGCTGACCGTGATCTTTGGGATCGCCGTGATGGTGCTGGCGAAGCGCCCGCAAGTTCTACCGAAGACTGCGTGAGGGTGATGATGACCTACTCGCTGCTCTACGCCTTCCTCGTCTTCATGGTCGTGATGTATTTCACGCCCGGGCCGAACAACATCATGCTGCTGTCCTCCGGCCTGACCTACGGCTTCCGGCGCACCATCCCGCACATCGTCGGCATCGTGCTCGGTTTCGCCTTCATGGTCGCCGCGGTCGGCCTCGGGCTCGGCTCCGTGTTCCTGGCCTATCCGATCCTCCAGACCATCCTGAAATATGCCGGTGCCGCCTATCTGATCTATCTCGCCGCTGTGATCGCCATGGCCGGTCCGGCCAAGCCGGGCGAGGAGAATGGCCGCGGCCCCATGACCTTCTGGGGCGCGGCCATGTTCCAGTGGATCAATGCCAAGGGTTGGGTGATCGTGATCGGCACCATCACTGCCTATGCGGCGATCGCCCAATTCCCGCTCAACATCGCCATTCAGACCGTGATCAGCCTCGTCGTCGGCACGGTCTCGACGGTAGTCTGGGCGCTATTCGGTACCGCATTGCGGCCGGTTCTGACTTCCGAGCGGCTGGTCCGCGCCTTCAACATCCTGATGGCGATCCTGCTGCTGGCCTCCCTCTACCCCGTTTTCATGGATGCATGATGTCGCGGATTTCCATGCAGAAACGGGTTTCCCTCAGGGCTGAAAATGCTCTAGACAGCCCCCGAAATCCGCAAATTTCACCCTTCGGACACTGACCATTGGCCGATTTCGGCCCTGAACGAGGAAACGACCTATGCGTGTTTATTACGATCGCGACGCCGACCTGAACCTGATCAAGGGCAAGAAGGTCGCCATCGTCGGCTACGGCAGCCAGGGTCACGCCCATGCGCTCAACCTGAAGGATTCCGGCGTAAAGGAAGTCGCCATTGCGCTGCGCAAGGGTTCGGCTTCGGCGAAGAAGGCGGAAGCCGCCGGCTTCAAGGTGCTGGAAGTTGCGGAAGCTGCCAAATGGGCCGACCTCGTCATGATGCTGACCCCGGACGAGCTCCAGGGCGACATCTACCGCGAGCACTTGCACGACAACATGAAGAAGGGCGCTGCCCTGGTGTTCGCGCACGGCCTCAACGTTCACTTCAACCTGCTCGATCCGCGTGCCGACCTCGACGTGCTGATGATCGCGCCGAAGGGCCCCGGCCACACTGTGCGCTCGGAATATCAGCGCGGCGGCGGCGTGCCCTGCCTGATCGCAATTGCGAAGGACGTCTCGGGCAATGCCCATGACCTTGGCCTGTCCTACGCCTCCGCGATCGGCGGCGGCCGCGCCGGCATCATCGAGACCACGTTCAAGGAAGAGTGCGAGACCGACCTGTTCGGCGAGCAGGTCGTGCTGTGCGGCGGCCTGGTCGAGCTGATCAAGGGCGGCTACGAGACCCTGGTCGAAGCCGGCTACGCGCCGGAGATGGCCTACTTCGAGTGCCTGCACGAAGTGAAGCTGATCGTCGACCTGATCTATGAAGGCGGCATCGCCAACATGAACTACTCGATCTCCAACACCGCCGAGTACGGCGAGTACGTCACCGGCCCGCGCATCATCACCGACGAGACCAAGAAGGAGATGCGCAAGGTTCTGGCCGACATCCAGGGCGGTAAGTTCGCCCGCGACTGGATGCTCGAGAACAAGGTCAACCAGACCTCGTTCAAGGCGACCCGTGCCAAGCTCGCCGAGCACCCGATCGAGGAAGTCGGCGCGAAGCTGCGCGACATGATGCCCTGGATCAAGAAGGGCGCGCTGGTCGACAAGAGCAAGAACTGACGTCTGCGCCGTCATTCCGGGTTCGCGCTCAGCGCGCGCCCCGGAATGACGAGCGAAATTCAAGCTTCGCTCGCCAAGCCAAATCTTGGACCTTGGCGGCTATGGTCGAGCGAGATCGCAAACAGCGGTCTCGCTCTTTTCGTCTCGGCGAGACATCGCTCGCTCATTCTTTCCGCGGCCTGAAGCGCAGTTGAGCGGCTCGGCTGCTGCCAAATACGGCGTCGCATCAGCTCGCCGGGACGGTCTGCCCACGCGGATCGCAGGCCATCGCAATCATGCGCAGCGCCAGCACGATGAGCAGCGGAAGCAGGAAGGCGGCATAGAGCGGCATCGTCGGCACGCGCTTGCCGAACGAGACCATGAACTGGAGCCAGAGGTAATAGCCGCCCACAAGGTGCAGGGCCCGCCAGGCGCGCGGGCCGATCAGTGCGGCGGTGCGGTCGAACGATGTCGCGCCCATTGCGATGATGAAGCCGTAGCCGATGCCGCCGAAGACGTAGGAGGCTGCCGAGGTGGCCTCGGCAAATCCGGCCGGATCCATCCCGGCAAACGTCATGATCGCCACCGCGTGGATGGCGTGGGAGGCCGCGAAGCTAAGGCCCAGATAGCGGCGGTTGCGCTTCTGCCAGCGCGTCCAGGCATTGGGCCACAGCCGCGCCAGCGCCGCGGCGCTGAACGCGAGGCAGAACAACAGGAGCGAGCTTCGCGCCGTGAAGCGGATCACCATCCGAACGCCCTCGACCTCGAACTGCCGCATCGAGGCGATCCATAGGCTGAGTGCGACGAGGCTCACGCAGAGAACGGCCAGCAGGCGCCAGCCTTCGAGCCAGCTTCGACGTTCGGACATGGCGATCTCCTCTCTATGTAATCATCGATTACATTTGGCGTTGAAGGCGCCGTCAACGGTGTAATCATTGCTTACATTCACGTTCGGGTGAGGCTAGAAAGATCCATGCCTGTCCATCAGCCGTCCAAGCCGCGCGCCCGCCGCCCTGCCACCGAAGCCCGGCCGTACCATCACGGCGACCTCCGCCGCGTGTTGATCGATGCTGCGCTGCAACTCGCAGCGGAAGGCGCCGAAGTCTCGGTGCGGGAGGCCGCGCGCCGGGCCGCGGTGTCGCCGGGGGCGCCGTTCCGACACTTTCCCAACCGCGATGCGCTCATGGCGGCCGCGGCCGAGGAGGCGCAGCGGCGCTTTCGCGCCGAGATCGATGCGGCGCTGCGCGAGGCTCCGGCCGCCGACCCGCTCGCCCGCTTCCGCGCCTTCGGTCTCGCCTATTTGCGTTGGGCCATGCGCAATCCCGCGCATTTCGAGATCATCTCGACCGGGCGCTATTTTGCCCATGGCAGCTCGCCGGACCTGACACGAGACAACGCCGAGCTGATCGCGCTAACGGAGCAGATGCTGGTCGACGCGGCAGAGCAAGGCCTGCTGCGGTCGGCCGACCTCAAGCGTATCCAGGTCGCCGGGCGCGCCCTCGTCTACGGTTTCGCTCGGATGAATCTCGACGGCCATTTCCCGCGCTGGGGCGTCGGGGAGGGCGAGATCGAGCGGATGGCGGAGGGGGTGATCGACCTGTTCATCGCAGGTATCGCAAAGCCCTAGCGGGCCAGCGGCTCTGGTCGATGCCGTACGGCGCAGCCCGCTAACGTTAAGCGAAGGTCGGACCGCGCCGCGCGTTGCCTCTCCTTGATCATTCCGTTACAGTTTTATGACACGGTGCAGGCTTCCGGCTGCTCCGGACGCCCTGGCTGTTTTTGGGTCGGCCAGCCAGGCTTGGCATCACCGCGCCGGACCAGAAGTTGCGTGTCGTCGATGGCGTCCGCGCCCAATCCAGGTCCTTCTGCCACGACGGCCGTGCTGGCGAGCGTCGCCGCGCTCGGCATCTGGCGGCTGCTCGCGGTTGCAGCGCCGCATCTGGCGGCACTCGCCCTGATGTACGAGACCGAGACCGATTTCGGCTCGCGCCTGTCCTTCGCGCTGGCCTGGGGCATCCTCAACTTCTTCTGGATCACGCTGCTGCGTCGCCCCGCGCTGTCGGGTGCGCTGTCGCTGACCATGGTGGTCGTGCTGGTGCTGCTGTCGCGGCTCAAGCACGACGTCGTGCAGATGACGGTCAACTTCATCGACCTGATGATGATCGACCGCGACTCCGTCGCGTTCCTGTTCACGATCTTCCCGAACTTACGCTGGTCGGTGATCCTGGCCGGTCTGGTCACGCTGCCGCTGATGTATGCGCTGTGGTGGCTCGATCCGTTCCGCATCCGCCGCCTGCCAGCGCTCGCCTGCAAGCTCGCCTGCCTTGCCGCCCTGGTCTGCTATTCGCTCTATCACCCGGACGAGGCCTGGCGCGGCTATTACGACGACGGCTATCTCTCGAAATTCTTCCGCTCGGGCGTCACGGCCGTCTCCGATTTTGCGCAATACGGCTTCATGGAGGCGTCTGCTTCGACCGGCGAGCGGCTCAACATGCCGCTGGTCGATGCCTGCCACCCGGCTGGCCGCCGGCCCAACATCATCATGATCCATGATGAATCGAGCTTCGACATCCGCGCCGCCCAGGGCATCAAGGTGCCGCCGCGCTATGGCGACTATTTCAAATCGTGGGACGGCAAGCAGCGCACGTTCCTCGCCGAGAGCAATGGCGGGCCGAGCTGGTTCACCGAGTATAACGTGCTCGCAGGGCTTTCCTCGCGTTCATTCGGCCGCTTCGCCTATTTCGTCACGCGCATCGCCTCGAACCGGGTCGAGCGCGGCCTGCCGCTGGCGCTGCGCCGCTGCGGCTATGACACGCTGTCGCTCTATCCCGCCCATGGCGGCTTCATGGGCGCGCGCAGCTTCCAGATGACGACGGGAATCGAGCGCTTCCTCGATTCCAAGGATCTGGGCGCCAAGGGTGTCGAGCCCGACAGCTTCTTCTACGACAAGGCGCTTCAGCTGATCGGCCAGCAGCCGCCGAACAAGCCGCTGTTCGCCTTCATCTATCTCGGTGCCAACCACTTCCCCTGGGAGACCCGCTTCCGTCCCGATCTGCTGCCGAATTGGCGCGCGCCGGGCAATGTGCCGTCCATCGATGAATATCTGCGCCGCCAGACTATGAGCGCCGAACAGTACAAGGCGTTCGTTGCCGGCTTGAAGAAGACCTTTCCCGGCGAGCCATTCCTGATCGTGCGCTACGGCGATCATCAGCCGGAGTTTGCGGCTGCCATCCTCGAGCCCGGGCTCGACGAGGGCGCCATCGGCAAGAAGCTCGACGCCTACGATGCGCGCCTCTACGCGACCTATTATGCCATCGACGCCATCAATTTCGAACCGGTCGGAAGCCAGGCCGTGATGGACACGATTGACGGTCCCTATCTGCCGCTGGTGGTTCAGGAAGCCGCCGGCATCCCGCTCGACCCGTCCTTTGCCGAGCAGAAGGAGATCATGCTCCGCTGCAAAGGCATCTTTTACGGCTGCAAGGATGGCGCCGAGGCGCGGCGGCTGAACCGGCTGCTGATCGACGCGGGGATGATCCGGGGGCTGTAGCCCTTACCGTCATCCTGAGAATCCGTAGGGTGGCCAAAGCGACTTGTCCGCCGTAGCTCGGAGAGCGAAGGCGGAAGCGTGCCCACCACCTCTCACACTCAGAGACCGTGGGCGCGGCGCTTACGCGCCTTTGCCCACCCTACGAAGTCTCACCTTATCGCCCGCCCACCTTCTCCCACAGCCACCTCGCCACCGCATCCGGTGATGAATTCGCATCATTGCCGCTGGCGCGCAGGTTCGCCTCGCGCATGGTGGCGATGTCGATCTTGCCGAGCAATGGCTTGAGCGCCGCCTGCAGTCGCGCGTCACCGGCGCGGTTCGGCGCAAGCAGCAGGATGGCGTCGTAGGGCGGGATCGCGCGTTTGGGATCGTCGAGCGCTGTGAGCTCGTATTTGGCGATCAAGCCGTCGCTGGTGTAGCCAGCGATGACGTCGACCTCGCCGCTGGCGACGGCCGCATACATGAAGTCCGGCTGCATCTGGCGCTGGGCGCGGAACTGCAGCCCATAGGCCTTTTGCAGGGCAGCCCATTCGGGCCGCGAGAAGAACTCGTAGTCGCCGGCAATCGACAGCGTGGCCGAATGTGCGGCGAGATCGGCGACGGTTCGGATGCCGAGCGCATCGGCACGTCGTCTTGGCATCACCAGCGCATAGGCGTTCTCGAAGCCGAGCTCGCCGAGCAGGGTGATGTCGTCCTTGGCGAGCGCCGTCTTCAATTCCGCCACCAGTTCTGCGCGCGGCTTGATGTCGGTGCGATGCAGCTGGTTGGCCCAGAGCGTGCCGGAATAGTCGACATAGAGATCGATGTCGCCGGCCTTCAGCGCCCCGAAGATCACACTGGAGCCGAGGCCGGAGCGTGCGGCCGCCGAGAGGCCCGCCGCCTCGAGGCGGTCCCTCATCAATGCCGACAGGACATATTGCTCGGCGAAGGTCTTGGCGCCAACCACATAGCCTGACGACGAGCGCCCCATGGTCGGCACCAGCGTTGCTGCAACCAGGGCCGCGATTCCGAGCGCCCCGAGACCGCTGCGCACACGGCTGCGGCGGCGCAGGCCGCTCTCGATCAGCCCAAGCAACTGGTCGACTGCGAGCGCGAGGAGAGCGGAAGCCACGCAGCCGAACAGCACGAAGACCCAGTTCTGGGTCTGGAGGCCGGCGAAGATGTAATTGCCGAGACTGGTCTGCCCGATCGGCGTCGACAGCGTCGCGGTGCCGATCACCCACACCGCCGCGGTGCGGATGCCGGCCATCATCACCGGTAGCGCGAGCGGCAGCTCGACGATCAGCAGCGATTGCCGCGCGGTCATGCCGACGCCCTCGGCAGCCTCGATCAGCGCGGGATCGATGCCGTTGAGGCCGGTGATGCCGTTGCGCAGCACCGGCAGCATCGAATAGAGCGCCAGTGCCAGCATCGCCGGCAGGAAGCCGAACGCGGAGAAAGATACGCCGAACCAGGCCAGCGTGACGGAAGCAGCCAGCAGCAGCAGCGGATAGAACAGCGCGAGCAGCGCCAGCCCGGGTACGGTCTGCACGATGCTGGCCAACGCGAGCAGGATGCCGCGTGGCGCCGGACGGTTGCGCGTCAGGATCGCCAGCGGCAGGCTCACGGCGAGGCCAAGCGCGAGGGCGGCGAGGCTCACCCGCACATGGTTGCCGAGGTAGTCCGGCAGATGCGACAGCGCCTCGCCCCAGCGCGGATCGGTGAAGAGGCTCATGCCGCACCGCCCATCGGCAGCAACGCATTCAGCCGCTCGACCTGGCGCCGCGGGGTACGCAACAGCTCGAGCACGTAATCGTCGCTGCTGCTCGAGAGCTCCGCAGCCGTACCCTGTGCGAGCAATCGTCCCCCGCGCATCACCGCGATGCGGTCGGCGAGCAGGATCGCCTCGGTCATGTCATGGGTGATCATCACGGTGGTCAGGCCGAGCTTGCGGTGCAGCGCGCGATAATCGTCACCGAGCGCATCGCGGGTGAGGGGATCGAGCGCGCCGAACGGCTCGTCCATCAGCACGATGCGGGGCCTTGCCGCGAGCGCCCGCGCCACGCCGACGCGCTGGCGCTCGCCGCCGGAGAGCGCCTCGGGCAGCCGGTCGCGATGCGTTGCGCGGTCGAGCTGCACCAGCTCCAGCAGCTCGTCGACGCGGCCTGCAACGGCCGCAGCCGGCTCGCCGAGCAGCTTCGGCGTGATGCCGATATTGTCGGCGACGCTCAGATGCGGAAACAGCCCGCCGCTCTGGAAGACGTAGCCGACCCGGCGCCGAAGCGCGACCGGATCGACATTCCGCACGTCCTCGCCTTCGACGGTGATGGTGCCGCTATCGGCCTCGATCAGCCGGTTGGCGAGCCGCAGCAGCGTGGTCTTGCCCGAGCCCGAGCCGCCGACGACGGCCACAAACTCACCCTCGGCGATGTCGAGCGACACGTTATCGACGGCTGCAAGGGAGCCGAAGCGCTTGGTGACGTGCTGGTAGCTGATCGCCAGCTTGGAAGACATCGTGGGAGAGCTCTCTTTTCTCTTACCCTCCCCGAGGGGGAGGGTCGATCGCGCGCAGCGCGAGCGGGGTGGGGTGATCTGTCGACGCGGGCAGTATTCGACGCGGAGAAACCGTCACCCCACCCCGGTTCGCATTCCGCTTCGCTTCATGCGCACCGACCCTCCCCCTCCAGGGGAGGGTGAGAGCACGGCAAGTCCCCATGCGTAGCACGCTTGGCGGCTTGATTGAACTTGGCCGCACGAGCGGCTAAGGCATCGGCCTGAGTTGGAGGAAGCACATGACGACGCCCACGGCAGTGGCGCTGGAAGATGCCAAGGTTGCGTTCCGGCTGGGGGACGGCCGGGTCTATACGGCGGTGGAGAAGGCCCATCTCGCGGTGGCACAGGGCGAGTTTGTCGCCATTGTCGGGCCCACAGGGTGCGGAAAATCGACGCTGCTCAACGTCGCGGCGGGCCTGCTCAAGCCCGCCGCGGGCAGCGTCAGGATTTTCGACCAGCCATTGGCGGGGCTGAATCGGGATGCCGGCTATTTGTTCCAGGCTGATGCGCTGTTCCCCTGGAAGACTGCGCTCGACAATGTCGCGATCGGACTCGAGGTCAAGGGCACGCCGCGCACGGAGGCCTTGTCGCAGGCGCAGAAATGGCTGACCGCCGTCGGCCTCGGCGCCTTCGCGAACCGCTATCCGCACATGCTTTCGGGCGGCCAGCGCAAGCGCGTGGCGCTGGCGCAGGTGCTGATCCGCGATCCGAAGATCCTGTTGATGGATGAGCCGTTCGGGCCGCTCGATGCGCAGACGCGCCAGGTCATGGGCAATCTGCTGCTCGATCTGTGGAGTGCCGACCGCAAGGCCGTGCTGTTCGTCACCCACGATCTCGAAGAAGCCATCGCGCTCGCCGACCGCGTCGTGATCATGTCGGCGGGGCCGTCCTCGCGCATCATCGGTGACTGGCGCGTCGGCCTGGCCCGCCCGCGCGACATCTTCGAGGTGCGCCTCGACAAGGAATTCCATGCGCTCCATCGCGAGATCTGGAGCGTGCTGAAGGACGAGGTGATGAAGGGGTACGCACAGTCCACTCAGGCGGCGGAGGTGGTCTGATGTCGCGCACGACGCTGTTTGCGCTGCAGATCCTGGTCGCTGTCGTCGGCCTGGTGCTGTGGCAGGTGCTGTCGACCGTTCCCGTGTTCGGCAAGATCCTGCTGCCGCCGTTCTTCTTTTCCAACCCGTTGGACGTGTTCAGCCAGATCGTGAAATGGTTCGCCTCCGGCGTGATCTGGAAGCACCTCGGCATCACGCTCGCGGAATCGATCCTCGCCTTCGTGATCGGATCGCTTGGCGGCGTCCTGGTCGGCTTCTGGTTCGCGCGCCAGCCGCTGGTCGCCGCGGTGTTCGACCCCTATGTGAAGATGGTCAACGCCCTGCCGCGTGTCGTGCTGGCGCCGATCTTCGCGCTGTGGCTCGGGCTCGGCATCTGGTCCAAGGTCGCGCTCGGCGTCACCCTGGTGTTCTTCATTGTCTTCTTCAACGTCTATCAGGGCGTCAAAGAGGTCAGCCGGACCGTGCTCGACAACGGCCGCATGCTCGGCATGAGCGAGCGGCAGCTGATGCAGCATGTCTATTGGCCGTCGGCGCTGTCGTGGATGTTCTCGTCGCTTCATACCTCCGTCGGCTTCGCCGTGGTCGGCGCGGTGGTCGGCGAATATCTGGGATCGGCGGCCGGGCTCGGCTATCTGATCCAGCAGGCCGAGGGCATCTTCGATGTCGCCGGCGTGTTCGCCGGCATGTTCGTGCTGTCGGCCTTCGTCATCCTGATCGATTTCGGCGTCACCTTGGTGGAGCGGCGCCTCCTGGTGTGGCGGCCGGCCGCGTCGGACGGGCGGGGGTAGGAAGCAGGTCTATTTGATCGCGTCGATGCGATCGCGGACGTGTGTTAGGCACCGCTATTGCGCCGAGGGGCTGATGGCCAGCCCGCTCAGGCGGAGCTTCTCAAGCTAGCCCCGCTGCTCTATGGTGCCGGCGGCCGAATGGAGGAAACCAATGAAGAACACGATTGCCAGGCTCGCCGGCGCACTGCTCGCGCTGACGCTCACCACCTCGCTTGCCGCGGCGCAAAGCAAGGTCACCATCGCGGTCGGCGGCGGCTCCTGCCTGTGCTATCTGCCGACGGTATTGGCCAAGCAGCTCGGCGAATACGAGAAGGCCGGCGTCAGTGTCGAGCTCGTCGACCTCAAGGGCGGCTCGGATGCGCTCAAAGCCGTGCTCGGCGGCAGCGCCGACGTGGTCTCCGGCTATTTCGACCATTGCGTCAATCTCGCCGCCAAGAAGCAGGAGCTGCAATCCTTCGTGGTCTATGACCGCTATCCCGGCCTCGTCCTGGTGGTCGCGCCCTCGCGCACCAACGACATCAAGTCGGTCAAGGATCTCGCCGGCAAGAAGGTCGGCGTCAGTGCGCCCGGCTCCTCCACCGACTTCTTCCTGAAATACATGCTCAAGAAGAACGGGCTCGATCCCACCAGCGTCGCCGTGATCGGGGTGGGCCTCGGCGCCACTGCGGTGGCCGCAATGGAGCAGGGCCAGATCGACGCGGCAGTGATGCTCGATCCGTCCGTGACCGTGCTGCAGGGCAGCCACAAGGATCTGCGTATCCTCTCGGACACCCGTACCCAGAAGGATACGCTGGAGACGTTCGGCGGCGAATATCCGGGCGGCGCGCTGTATTCGACCGTGGCCTGGATCAACGGCCATGAGAAGGAGGCGCAGGCGCTCACCAATGCGATCCTCGCCACACTCGCCTGGATCCATTCGCATACGCCGGAGGAGATCATGGCGAAGATGCCCGAGCAGACCGTCGGCAAGAACAAGGATCTCTATCTTGCCGCACTGAAGAATACGATCCCGATGTATTCCGAGACCGGCAAGATGGACCCGAAGGGTGCCGACGCCGTGCTTGCAGTGTTCAGCGTCGGCTCGCCCGAGGTGGCGAACGCCAAGATCGACGTCAGCAAGACCTTCACCAACAAATTCGTCGAGCAGGCCAAGAAGACCACCGGGAGCGTCAAATAGCCGACGCGAAGGCGTGGTAACCGACCCGTCATGAAGTCTCCGGTCATTCATCGCGTCGCGACGCTCGATCTTGCCGTGCGGCCGATCGTCTGGCCGTTCGCCGAGGAGCGCCGCGCCGAGATCGCGGCGCATTTCGCCGAGAAGCAGCGCGAGCGGCCGAAGATCTGGAACGGCCGCATCCTGCTCGGGCGCGACGCTGTGTTCAGCGACGGTTACCTGAGGGCGACCTATTTCGAGACCGATTTCGCAAGCTTTCTCGCCTGGCGCGACTGGGCCTTTCCCGACAAGGCCGTGTTCAACGGCTTTGGCATGGGCGCGTTGCGCGCCTCCGACGGCACCTTCATCATGGGCGAGATGGCGCCCCACACCGCCAATGCGGGCCGCATCTATTTCCCCTCGGGAACGCCTGATCTCGACGACGTCAGGGACGGCGCGCTCGACATCCCCGGCAGCGTCGTCCGCGAGCTCGGCGAGGAGACCGGCCTGACCGCGGCCGATTATCGGATCCAGCCCGGCTGGCATTGCGTGGTTACCGGCCCCACGATCGCAATGTTGCAGGTCATCAACCTGGACATGCCGGGCGATGCGGCCCGCGCCAGGATCGAAGCCAACCTTGCGCGCGAGATCGAGCCGGAGCTGTCCGCCATTCATCTCGTGCGCGGGACCAGCGATCTCAGGCCGTCCATGCCGCGATTTGTCACGGCCTTCGTCGAGCAGCAGTTCGCAGCGCGCTGATGCGCGAGGCTTGACATCGCCGCGCGCAGCCCATGTGATGGGCCGAAGAATTGCACCAAGAATGCAATGCACAAATCGTCCAGGGAGGTTTTGATGCGCCTGCGCATGGCTGCCCGCTTGGTACGTGGGCTGTTGGTCGCGATATCAGCGACGGGCTTGGCGGTGTCTGCCGCGGCCCAAGACAAGGCTCAAGAGAAAAAGCTCAAGATCGGCGTCATCTACGATCTGACCGGCCCGCTCGCCGGCGGCGGTTCGGAGCTGCAATATACCGGCGCAAGGATCATGCTGGATCAGTACAGCGCGAAAGACGTCGAAGGCTACAAGATCGAGGCGATCTATGCCGATGCTCAGAGCAAACCGGATATCGCCATCAATGAAGCGATCCGTTTGATCGAGCAGGAAAAGGTCGACATGCTGCTCGGCTTCTTCTCCTCGGCGCAATGCGTGCCAGTGGCAGCGCGGGTCGAGCAGCTGAAGAAGTTCATGTGGATCACGACCTGCATTTCGTCGGCGGTGCTGGAGAACAAGAACTACAAATACGTGTTTCGCCCGCAGGCCTCCGGCGACCAGTTCGGCATGATGACGATGGACTTCATCGCGCAGAATGCGAAGGAAAAGCTGGGCAAGGACCCGAAGGACCTGCGGGTCGCCATCATCCACGAGGACGGCGCCTACGGCGTCGACGTTGCCAAAGGCAACGAGGCCGGTGCCAAGAAGGCCGGTTTCAACATCGTGCTCAGAGAGGGCTATTCGGCGACGGCCCCGGATCTGTCTGCGTTGGTCACCAAGCTGAAGCGGGCCAAGCCGGATGTGGTGTTCCATACCGGCTATAATCCCGACATCACCCTGTTGCTCCGGCAAGCCCGCGAACAAGGGCTGAAGTTCGGCGCACTGGTAGGACATGGCGCCGGCTACGGGGTCTATGAGAAGCTGAAGGAAGGCCTGGGCGCCGACGTAAACTATGTCTTCAACACCGATCCGATCTCGATCTGGCTCGCCAACCAGAAGAGCATGGATCCGAAGCTGCCGCCGATCATCAAGGCGGTCGGCGAGGAGTTCGACAAGCGCAAGCCGGGTGTCGCCATCCGTTCGGCCCATGTCGGCATGGCTGCGTCCAACACCTATTTGTTCCTGAACGACGTGCTGCCGCGAGCGATCAAGAAGTATGGCGGCGTAGATCCCGACTCCCTGCGCAAGGCAGCACTGGACACCGACATACCCGAAGGCGGCACCATGCTCGGCTTCGGCGTCAAATTCCACGGCGAGGGTTCGCCAATGGCCGGCCAGAACGAGCGCTCGTTCCCGGTCGTGATCCAATACGTCGACGACAAGTCCTATGTGGTGTGGCCCAAGAGCCAAGCGCAGCGCGAGGCCGTGCTGCCGCTGCCCAAGGGCACCACCTATAGCAACCAATAGCGGGGTTCTGCGGTGTTGGAAGTCAGCGGATTGGTGAAGCGGTTTGGCGGCTTCACCGCCGTGAACAACGTCTCGTTCCGGGTCGATCAGGGTGAGATCCTCGGCCTGATCGGTCCCAACGGCTCGGGCAAGAGCACGATCTTCAACATGCTGTCCGGCACGCTGGCGCCGACCTCCGGATCGATCCTGTTCGCCGGGCACGAGATTGCGGGCCTTGCGCCGCACCGGATCATCAACAGCGGCATCGGGCGGACCTTCCAGATCCCGCGGCCGTTCCGCCGCCTCAGCATTTTCGAGAACGTCGCGCTTGCCGGCTTCTACGGCCAGGGCCGCCACAGCCGCGCCAAGGCGGAGGAGGCGGCCGAGCGGTCGCTGGCGATGGTCGGCCTGCCGACCGATCGCCATGCTAGTGTCGATGGGCTTGGCGCAGCGGGGCTGAAGAAGCTGGAGCTGGCGAAGGCGCTCGCCACCGCGCCAAAGCTATTGCTCGCCGACGAGAGCCTCGGCGGTCTCGACGAGGCCGAGATGGACCAGGCTGCGGACATGCTGCGCAACATCCGCGACGAGCTCGGCATCACCATCATCTGGGTCGAGCACATCATGGGCGTCCTGATGCGCGTGGTCGACCGCGTCATGGTGCTCGATCACGGCGAGAAGATCTCGGAAGGCCTGCCGAGCGCGGTCGCGGGCGATCCGCGCGTCATCGAGGTCTATCTCGGCACCGACGCCGAGACCACGCAGGCCGCGGCCGCCGAAGCGCGCCGCCGCGCAGGGGGCTAGGTGATGCTGGAGCTTCGCGGCCTCAATGCCGGCTATGGCACCTTCCAGGCGCTGTTCGACGTCAACCTCGACGTGAAGGCCGGCGAAGCCGTCGGCGTGATCGGCCCGAACGGTGCCGGCAAGACCACCCTGATGCGCGTCATCTCCGGCCTGATCCGTCCCTCGCGCGGATCGATCAGGATGGAGGGCGTCGACCTCGTCGCGACACCGTCGCACAAGATCGTCAGCCTCGGCATTGCGCATGTGCCGGAGAACCGGCGGCTGTTTCCGCAGCTCACGGTCGACGACAATCTCAAGATGGGTGCCTTCATGAAGGAGGCGCGGGACCACTACGCCGAGCGGCTGGAGGTGGTGTTCGACCTGTTCCCCCGCCTGAAGGAACGCCGTCACCAGATGGCCGGAACCATGTCCGGCGGCGAGCAGCAGATGTGCGCCATCGGCCGCGCGATGATGTCCAATCCGAAACTGTTGCTGCTCGACGAACCCTCGGCGGGGCTCGCGCCGGTGGTGGTGCAGCAGGTGTTCGAGCTGGTGAAGCGGATCCGCGCCAGCGGGCTGACGGTGCTGATCGTCGAGCAGAACGTGCAGCAGGTGCTGAAGGTGGTCGATCGCGCCTATCTGATCGAGGCGGGCACGATCCGCGCGTCCGGCACCTCGGCCGAGATGCTGGCGAGCGACACGGTCAAGGAAGCTTATCTCGGGGTGTGAGGGGCATGCAGGCGTTCCTGGACGTATTCGACATCTACCTGCTGGAGGCCGTCATCAACGGCATCTTGCTCGGCGGCGTGCTGGCGCTGCTTGCGCTCGGGCTCAACCTGATCTTCGGCGTCATCGACGTGACCTGGATCTGCTACGCCGAGCTCGTCATGATCGGCATGTACGGCATGTATTTCATGGTGCAGTATTACGGCGTCAGCTATTTCGTCGCTGCCCCGCTCACTATCATGCTGGTCGCCGTGCTTGGTGCGGCGCTGCACTACCTCGTCATTGCGCCGCTGCTGACCGCGCCACCGATCAATCAGCTGCTCGCGACCGGCGGGGTGCTGTTCGTGCTGCAGAGCTTTGCCACCGTTGCCTTCGGCATCGACTTCCGAAATCTCGGCATCCGCCTGCCGGTGCTCGCCTTCGGCGACATGAATTTCAGCTACGCACGACTGCTTTCGTTCGCCGCCGCGCTGGTCGGCATGGTCGCGGTCTATCTGTTCATGACGCGCACCTTCACCGGCACTGCGATCCGCGCCATCTCACAGGACCGCCAGATCATGGCGCTGATGGGCGTCGACACCAAGCGGATCTACTTGATCACGTCGGCGCTCGGCGGCGCGCTCGCCGGCCTCGCCGCCTGCCTCTTGGTGCTGCAATACGACGTGCATCCCTTCGTCGGTCTGTCCTTCGGGCCAATCACCTTCCTGATCTGCGTGCTCGGCGGCCTCGGCAATTTCATCGGCGGCTTCATCGCCGCCTTCGTGTTCGCCGAGATCATCTCGCTCGGGGGCCTGTTCTCCGACCTCGAATGGGGCTATGTGCTGGCCTTCGCGTTCTTCATCGTCATGATGTTCATCCGGCCCGCGGGCCTGCTTGCGAGGCGCCGATGATGGGGCAGGGGCGGCTTGCTGCATGGGGCGTGGGGCTGGCGGCGCTGGTCGCGCTGCCCTTCGTCTATCGCGATCCCTATCATCTGCACATCCTGGTGCTGATCCTGATCTGGTCGTTCGCCTATACGTCCTGGTCGATGATGGGGAGGTTCGGCCTCGTGTCGCTCGGCCATGGCGGCTTCATGGGGATCGGCGCTTACGTTACCGCGCTGTTGTGGAATCACGCAGGATTGTCGCCCTGGATCGGCATTCCCATCAGCATGGCGGCGGCCGGTGCGCTGGCGATGATCGTCGGCTATCCCTGCTTTCGCTTTCGTATCACCGGGCATTATTTCGTGCTGGTGACGCTGGCGCTGTCAGGCATCGTGCTCCAGGTCATCACCGCGACGCGCGACTATACCGGCGGCTCGCTCGGCTATACCCCGAACCGCGCGTCCGGCAACAGGCTGCTGGCGCTGCAATTCGACGACAAGACCACCTGGTACCTGATCGCGCTTGCGGTCTGGCTGTTCGGCATCGTGGTCTGGCACTGGGTCGACCGCAGCATGGCGCGTTATGCGCTGGAGGCGATCTCCGAGGACGAGGATGCCGCCGCCGCGGCCGGCGTCGACGTCACCGCCGAGAAGCTGAAGATCACGCTGCTCAGCGCGCTGATGACGGCGCTGGCGGGCGCGATCTACTGCCAGTACCAGATGTTCATCACGCCCGACACGGTCAGCGGCATCGCAGTCTCGCTGCAGATGGTGTTCGCCGCGATCGTCGGCGGGCTGTTCGTCTCGCTAGGTCCGACCGTCGGCGCCATCATCACCATCCTGCTGGCGGAAACGCTGCGCATCGGTTTCGGCACCAAGGCGGTCGGCTGGGATAATCTCGTCTACGGCGTGCTGCTCGTGCTTTTCATCATATTCCTTCCCAAGGGCATCCTTGGTAGCTTGCTCGACCGATTGAAGTTGCAACGCAAGGTGCCCCGCGCTCATGAGCAAAAAGCCGTCCAAGTCGCTCGCCCAGGAGCTTGACCGCTACATCACGCCGTTTCGCTACGATGGCTCGGGCAAGTTTCACCTCAAGGACCACAAATCCGACGAGAGGGGCGATCTCGACAAGGAGAAGGCGCTCGCGATCCTCGATGCCAACAAGAAGCGGCTGATCGCGTTTCAGGAGAAGCTCTACGCGCAGGACCGCTGGTCGCTCCTGATCGTATTCCAGGCGATGGACGCCGGCGGCAAGGATTCTGCGATCAAGGCGATCTTCGAGGGCATCAATCCGCAGGGCTGCGAGGTCACGGCCTTCAAGGCGCCGAGCAGCAAGGAGCTCGACCACGACTTCCTCTGGCGTCATGCAGTCGCGCTGCCCGAGCGCGGCCATATCGGCATCTTCAACCGCTCGCATTACGAGGAATGCCTGGTGACGCGCGTACACCCGGAGATTCTCGCCAAGCAGAAGCTGCCGCCAAGGCTCGTCACCAAGAACATCTGGAAGGAGCGGTTCGAGGACATCTCCGCCTTCGAGCGCTATCTCTGCCGCAACGGCACCGTGGTGCTGAAGTTCTTTCTCAACCTGTCCAAGGAAGAACAGCGCGAGCGTTTCCTCGCGCGGCTGGACGATCCGGCCAAGCAGTGGAAGTTCTCCATGGACGACATCAGGGAGCGCGCGCTGTGGCCGCGCTACCAGGCGGTCTACCAGGACATCGTCCGGCACACGGCGACGTCCCATGCGCCCTGGTATGTCGTGCCCGCCGACCACAAATGGTTCGCCCGCGTCGTGATCGGCTCGGTGATCAATGCCGAGCTGGAAAAGCTCGACCTGCGCTTCCCCCGTGCCGACAAGGCCTCGCTGGAGGAGTTCAAGCAGGTGCGCAAGGCGCTGGAGAAAGAAGGCACGGGAGGCAAGAGGCAAGCAAAGTGACAGCCGGCGGGACCACGAACTGCAAGAACGTCAACTTCGCGCTCCAGGGCGGCGGTGCGCACGGCGCCTTCGTGTGGGGCGTGCTCGACCAGGTGCTCGAGGACGGCAGGCTCGCGATCGAGGCGATCAGCGCGACCAGTGCCGGCGCGATGAATGCGGTGGCGATGGCCTCGGGCATGGCGCACGGAGGCGCGGAGGCCGCGCGGGAGAGCCTGCACGCATTCTGGTACGAAGTCTCGCGCATGGATATGGCGTACGATCTGATGTCGCCGCTGAACCAGTGGATCCAGGCCCTGAAGCTGCCGCCGGAATATCATCCGGTCCATGCCTTCATCCATACGCTGACGCATACGCTGCCGCCGAACCTGCTCAATCCCTTTCATTTCAATCCGCTCCGCGCGCTGCTGCAGCGCGTGATCGATTTCGACCGGCTCAATTCCTCGCCCGAGGCGCCGCAGCTGTTTCTGAACGCCACCAACGTCCGCACCGGCAAGATCAAGGTGTTTCAGAGCCCGCTGCTCACGGCGGACACCGTGCTCGCCTCGGCATGCCTGCCGCCCTATTTTCAGGCTGTCGAGATCGATGGCGAGCATTACTGGGACGGCGGCTATCTCGGCAATCCCGCGATCTATCCGTTGATCTACCGCAAGGGCAGCCACGACGTCGTCATCGTGCAGGTGACGGCGATCCGGCGCGACGAGCTGCCGGCCAGTGCCGCCGATGTCCTCCACCGCATCAACGAGATCAGCTTCAATTCGTCCTTGATGCGCGAGATGCGCGCGATCGCTTTCGCCACCCGGCTGATCGACGACGGCGAGCTCGACAGCAACAAGCATAGCCGCATGTACATGCATTGGATCGGCAACGACGCGCTGATGTCGCAGCTCGGCACGGCCACGCAGTTCCACCCCGAATGGAGCCTGTTGTGCCGCCTGCGCGATGAGGGCCGCGCGGCGGCGCGCAACTGGCTGGCGCGAAACTTCGACCAGATCGGAAAGGCCTCGACGGTCGACCTGGCGGAGATGTTTCTCTAGTTGGCCGGGTGGCCATCGACCAAAAGTGCGAAAACAACCCCATGCACAGTAGCTGGGCATAGCGGAATCAATGGCTTATCGGCTCCCATCATCCGCGATGCGGATTTCACGAAATTCGTTTGCATCGTCGGGCAAAACAGGGGCATGATGTCACCATGCCGGCTGCCTTCGGAAATCCCTCACTTCGCGCGGAAGCGATTTGCACGGCGGAACTCGGATCGTCAAATGTGATCGTCAGATCATTGATCCCGCTTGACAGTTTTGCGACGCAGGAGGAGCATCATAGCGGTCGCAAACAAGCGACGCGCAACGTCCACCTCATGAGCAAGGGGAGGTCTATGACACCACCTCCGCAAATCCAGCCGCGTTAATTGCGATGGAGCTCGTTCGGACTATCGCATAGCGGCGGAAACCGCGAACGGCACGCCGGGACAAGGTTTAGCGGGCTGCATCAGTGAGGCAAAGCCCCTACCTTCCCGGCGCTGTATTTTGATCGTGTCGGATGGCCGTGAAGGCCGCCGCACCAATTTTTTTTGACACCCCGCTCGTCTCAATCCTGCTGGTTGATCCGCAAACGGGTCTTTGCGCGCACTGACGGAGACATCAGCTCCCGATCCTGCATTGCGGCAAATGCCAAGAGAATGTCGTCCCAAAGGCCAACTTCCGACACAGGCTGGGGGCGAATAGCGCCGATCCGACATGACGGATGTGCTTCGGCGGTGACGGCCACGCTACCTGCGAGCACATTCACTTTTCCAGGGAATCTGCGTGTCGCAAAAGCTTGTCCCGGCGCTTCTCGCCGCTCTTTTCCTTGCAATCTCTTCTCTCTCCTGCGCCCGCGCCGATGCGCCGTCCGCGAACGGTGCCGCGGCGCTATCGCCTGACGAGGCGAAGCGTGCGTTGGACACGCTTCAGGACGACAAGAAGCGCGCGCAGATGATCGATACGCTCCGTGCAATCGCCAACGCGTCTGGTTCGCAACAGGCCGCGCCGCAGCCGAATTCGCCGATCCCGCTTTCGGCCGACGGCCTCGGTGCGCAGCTCATGCTGACGGTCTCGGAGGAGATCGGCGAAATCTCGCGTGAGATCGCCGGCATCGCGCGGACGCTCACGCACTTTCCGGCGTTCTACTACTGGATCGTGCGCACCGCGAACGATCCCGCGGCTTACAATCTTCTGCTCGAGATCGCCTGGAAGCTTGCGCTGGTGCTCGGCTGCGCCCTCTTGGCCGAATGGGTGATCTTCCGCCTGATCCGCCGGCCGGTCGCGTTCCTGGAGGGACGCGTGCCGCAAACCGCGCGCCTGCCGGCACCCGCGTTGCCGCTTGCCGATCCGCCATCGTCAGTCGCCGACGTTACGCCTGCACCTGAAATGCAGGAGCGACGTCACAGCCTTGCGCGGGTCTGGCAGATCATGCTGCGCCTGCCCTTCGTGTTCGGCCGTTTCGTGCTCGAGCTGCTTCCCGTGCTCGTCTTCGTCGGCGTCGCCACCGCGCTGCTCGGGACGGAGATTGGAGAACCGACAACCGTCCGCCTCGTGATCCTCGCCGTCGTCAACGCCTATGCGTTCTCGCGCGGGCTCATCTGCCTGGTCCGGGCGCTGGCGGGGCCGTTCGGCTTGTTTCCGGTGCGCGCGGAGACCGCCGCCTATGTCGAGATCTGGGCACGCCGCATCGTCGGCGTCGGCGTCTCCGGCATCGCCTTTGCCAATGTGGCGCTGCTGCTCGGCCTGCACCGCGCCGGCTACGCCGCGCTGCTGCGCATGGTGATGCTGGTCGTGCACCTCTTCATCGCCGTCATCGTCCTGCAATGCCGCCGCCAGGTCGCCGATGCCATCCGCGCCCCGGCCGAGCGGCAGGGGATCGCGGCTCGTTTGCGCAACCGCGTCGCCGGCGGCTGGCACTATCTTGCCATCGCGCTCGACCTCGCGCTCTGGGCGGTGTGGGCGCTCAACATCCGCAACGGCTATTCGCTGCTGCTGCAATATTTCGTCGGCACCATCGCAGTGGCGCTGGTCGCACGTGTCGTCATCATGCTGACGCTGAGCCTGATCGATCGCGGTTTCCGCATCAAGCCGGAGATCCTCCAGCGCTTTCCCGGCCTCGAGATCCGTGCCAACCGCTATCTGCCGCTGCTCCGCAGGATCGTATCCGGCGTGATCGCCTTCATCGGTTTCGTGGCGGTGCTCGAGGTCTGGGGCGTGGACGCGATCGTCTGGTTCTATGGCGGCCAGATCGGCAGCCGGCTGATCTCGGCCGTGGTGACCATTGGCCTTGCCGTGCTCATCGCCGCGGCGATCTGGGAAGCCAGCAATGCGCTCCTAGACCGCCAGATCAATACGCTGTCGCGGGACGGGCACTATGCCCGCGCCGCGCGGTTGCGCACCTTCCAGCCGATGCTGCGCACAGGGCTGCTCTGCCTGATCGCGACAATCGTCGGCCTCACCGCGCTCAGCGAGATCGGCGTCAACGTCGCGCCGCTGCTGGCGGGCGCCGGCATCGTCGGCATTGCGATCGGCTTCGGCTCGCAGAAGCTGGTGCAGGATCTCATCACCGGCCTGTTCCTGCTGCTGGAGAATACGGTGCAGGTCGGCGACAGCGTCAGCGTGTCGGGGTTGTCGGGCGTCGTCGAGAACGTCTCGATCCGCACCATCCGTCTGCGCGCGGGCGACGGCGCCGTGCACATCGTGCCGTTCAGCGCAGTCACAACCATCACCAATGCCAGCCGCGGCGCCGGCAATGCTTCGGTCAGCGTCAACGTCGCCTACAAGGAAGACACCGACCGCGCCGGCCAGATCCTCAAGGACATCGTCGATGAGATGCGCCGTGAAGCGGACTTCCGCGCGCTCATCCGCGGCGACCTCGAGCTGTGGGGCGTCGACAAAGTCGATGGCGCGATGGTGTCGATCGTCGGGCAGATCCGCTGCACCGAGGCCGGCCGCTGGCCGGTCCAGCGCGAATTCAACCGCCGCATGAAGCTGCGCTTCCAGCAGAACGGGATCGAGGTCGCATCGCCGGTGCAGACCATCCTGATGCACATCGCGCCGCCGGCGGACAGCGCTGCCAATCTGACGCCCCGGCGGGCGGCGGGATAAGCAGTCCCAAATTCCGGCCTGCCTTTATTTGGGTCCGCCAACGCGCGCCCCGGTTGGCGCGTTAAACCTTTTCGCGCGCAAGTGCCAGGCGTTTGCAAAATCTGCTGCGGTGCGAGATCACGATCGCGGCCGGAGTCTCCTTGATCTCGATTGAACGCTGGCCGACAATGGTCGTGGTTCAATAAGAAACTCCTTGGGGGAATCGTGAATAGACCTGCTCGGGTCAGCGCCCATTCGACATCATCCGACACCGCGCACGGCATGACGCTGCTGCGCGACCCCCTGCTCAACAAGGGCACGGCCTTCACGGAAGCAGAGCGCGCCGCACTCGGCTTGCGCGGCCTGTTGCCGCCCTGCGTGCTGACGATGGAGACCCAGGCTCAGCGCGTGCTCACCAATCTGCGCACGCTGCCGACGGACCTGGAAAAATACGTTGCCCTGAACGCGCTGCATGACCGCAACGAGGCGCTGTTCTTCCGCGTCGTCGTCGACAATATCGACGAGATCCAGCCGATCATCTACACCCCGACGGTCGGGCTTGCCTGCCAGAAATACGGCCTGATCTTCCAGCGGCCGCGTGGCATGTTCATCTCCTCGCGCGACCGCGGCCAGATCGCGGAGATCCTGAAGAACTGGCCCTACCAGGCCAGGCTGATCGTTGTCACCGACGGCGAGCGCATTTTGGGACTTGGCGATCTCGGTGCCAACGGAATGGGCATCCCGGTCGGCAAGCTATCGCTCTATTCGGCCTGCGCCGGCGTGCATCCGGAAGCGTGCTTGCCGATCGTGCTCGATGTCGGCACCAACAACGAAGAGCTGTTGAACGATCCCTATTATCTCGGCCTGCGCGAGCGGCGGTTGACGGGCGAGGCCTATGACAGCTTCGTCGACGAGTTCATGCAAGCCGCGCGCAAGACGTTCCCGGGCGTGCTGATCCAGTTCGAGGACTTCGCCAATCATTCGGCGTTCAAGCTGCTGCACAAATATCGCGACGAGGCTTGCGTCTTCAACGACGACATCCAGGGCACCGCGGCGGTGGCGCTCGCCGGCCTGTTCTCGGCTCTGCGCATCTCCGGCGGCAAGCTGAAGGATCAGAAGATCCTGTTCCTCGGCGCGGGCGAGGCGGCGACCGGCATCGCCGACCTCGTGGTCTCCGCCATGATGGCGGAAGGCGCGTCCGAGGCGGACGCGCTTCGCCGCAACTGGCTGGTGGATTCCCGCGGTCTCGTCGTCAGCGGCCGTGAAGGCCTTTCTGGCCATAAGCTCCGCTATGCCCATGCCGGTCAGGCGCCGATCGCCGACTTCCTCACCGCCATCAAGACGCTGAAGCCGACGGCGATCATCGGCGTCGCCGCGGTCGGCGGCGCCTTCACGCCCGACGTGCTCAAGGCGATGGCCGAGCTCAACGAGCAGCCGATCGTGTTCGCGCTCTCCAACCCGACCTCGAAAGCCGAGTGCTCGGCGGAGGATGCCTATCGCTACACGGAGGGACGCGCGCTGTTCGCCTGCGGCAGTCCGTATGATCCGGTCAAGCTCAACGGCCGCAGCTTCGTGCCGCGCCAGGGCAACAATTCCTACATCTTCCCGGGCGTCGGCCTCGGCGTCATCGCCAGCCGCTCGCGCCTCGTGACCGATGAGATGTTCATGGCGGCGGCCCACGCGCTCGCCGATTGCGTCGGCAAGGAGGACCTCGCTCAGGGCAGCCTCTATCCGGCACTGCCGCGTATCCGCGAGGTCTCCGTGCGCATCGCGGCGGCGGTTGCGGATGTGGCCTATCAACGCGCGCTCGCCGACGGACCCGCGCCCAATGACGTGAAGGCTCTGGTCCAGTCGCAGATGTACGAGCCGAAGTACTAGAGATCGGGCCGCGCCGAAACCCGCGGCTCGCGGGCCGTATCGGGCTGATCCTTCGCCGATCTGTCCCGATTCTGAACAGGTCACTGTGGTGGAATCGCCACAGCTGGCGCGAAACGAAGGCGGCCCCAGAGCCGCTTTTGTTCCGACAAGGTTCTGCCCTCATTGCCCACCGAAACTTGGGGTTGTTCGGAGGGCGCATCATGTCTCGCATTGCAAGTGCCGAAACTGCCCGGATGTCGCTGGCGAGCTCGAGCCGGTTATTGCTCGCGGTCTTGGGCGCCGCATCGCTCGCTGCCTGCTCGCAATCGCCGGTCGGCCGTCAGAAAGCCGATCTCGCCGGAACGACCCGGCAAGCCGCGGTCGAGCGCCCGCACCGGGTGGCGGCGCTGCATCCACGCCCGATCAGCCGGGCGCGCGTCCCCGCCCGCGACGCAAAGCAAACCGCTTCGCACGGCATCGCCAGCTTCTATTCGGATACGCAGACCGCGAGTGGCGAGAAGTTCGACAGGAACGAATTGACCGCGGCGCATCCCACCCTGCCGTTCGGCACCAAGCTGCGCGTTACCGAGACCTCCTCCGGCCGTTTCGTTACGGTCAGGGTCAACGATCGCGGGCCCTTCGTGCGCGGACGCGTGGTCGACATCTCGCCGTCGGCCGCCGAGGCGCTCGGCATGGTCGACAAGGGCATTACCAATGTCAGGCTCGAAGTCGTGCAATAGGGCGCCACGCGTCGCGACCGTGCGGGCGCGCTTAACCGGCTGTTAGCGGCTTCTCAAGCACCATAGCTGTCCGCACAATTCGGGGCTTTGGGGGAGGCGACGCTTGAACACGATCCAGCATCTCGAAGATCAGGCTGCGCGCGCCGAGCGGCTCGCCAAACGGATCACGGATACGCTGACGATCGAAAAGCTGCTGACCTTCGCGGGCGAACGCCGCCGCGAGATCGAGGTCATCGCCGGCAAACGCCGCCGCAACTAATGCGCGATGCGATCAGGTTTGATTGCTACAAGGGAGGTGCACTCCCTCTCCCGCAAGCGCAGGGCTATCGGATATGACTTGTGGCGGCGGCCTGCGCGCACGCCTCGTCCTTCGAGACGGCGCTGACGCGCCTCCTCAGGATGAGGCTAATCAGCATCAGTGCTCGTTGAAACTGCTGCCGCGCACTCCGCCCTCATCCTGAGGAGCCCGCCCAAAGCGGGCGTCTCGAAGGATGGCCGCAGAGAAAAACTCCCAAATGCGATAGTCATTCCCGCAAGCAGGGAGGGAGCGCACCTCCGTCCTTTTCGGCAAGTGAGCTTCATTTCATCGCGCTTTGGGAATGGCTTTCGATGAAGTCGCTGAGATAATCGGGGAGCTCTATTCCATAGATGTCGCAGCGTGCGCGGATCTCGCCGGCGACGTCGCACGAGATATCCTTCATCCAGTGCTCGAGCGTGTTGAACGAGATCACCTTGATCGGGTCATTGAAGCAGCCGGCGACGAGCTCGCCGATCGTGGTGTCGAGATCGCTGCGCTCGATGCGGATTTCTGTCGCCTCGTCACGGCGATCAACCACCACGAACAGGGTCTGGTCCGCTCCGTAAGGCACGATCGGTGATGATACGCCGGCGTCAAACATCTCGAGGCGCTCACGTCATTGCTTTGATCCCTGACAACGGGAAGAACCGGAAGAAGGTTCCTGCTCGCACGCTTGTGAAGGGCGTCAGAGAAATTCTCTCAAGCGCGACAGCTCGAGGACGTGTTCGGGGGAGAGGATCTCGGTGACGAGCGGCGGCTGCGCTACGGTGCGGATCTCGTAGAGGTGCCGGGTCGTCGCCGGTTTCTGCATGAAAGCCGAGATGCAATCGTCGAGCGTGCCTTCGATGAGCTGGTAGGGCTCCCGGTCAGGCTGGCGCTGATTGGCAAGTGATGGCCATTTATGCAGCACCGCAAGCGCGCCGAAATTGACCTTTGAATCCCCGACCACGTCCCCCATCGCCCTGCCTCACGCAAAACACGACCCCAGCACACGTGCTCGCGTGCCGGGGCCGATACACCTATCGCTGCACTCAATGCCACAGACACCGAACGCGGCAGCCGGGAAAAGGTTCCCGGCCGCCTCGTGGCTGAATCAGCTCGCGGCGGCCGCGATCTCGTGCCGCGGGCTGGCGTGACCATCTCCTTGACCGTCACTGCTGCCGACCTTGGGCGGCAGTCCGGCGAAGCGCCGCAAGGCTTCCGCCATCTGCACCCGTCCCGACACGCCTGTGATCACCACGTCCACCATCGCAAAGGACGAGTGGAAGTGGCCGCGCGCCTTCAATTGCTCGACCGGCACGCCCGCTGCGGCCATTGCCTCGGCATAGGCGATGCCCTCGTCGCGCAGCGGATCGAACTCGCAGGTGACCACGAGGGCCGGCGGCAGGCCGGCAACCTTGCCGCGCAGCGGGGCGACCCGCGGGTCGGTGCGGTCCGCCGGCGAGCAATAGAGGTCCCAGAACCAGTACATCAGCGAGCGCGTCAAGAAGTAGGCGGTCCCATTTTCGTTGTAGGAGGGCCGATCGAAGCTGCAGTCGGTGACCGGGCAGACCAGAAGCTGGCCGGCGATGGCTGGCCCGCCGCGGTCGCGCGCGAGCTGGCAGGTGACGGCGGCGATGTTGCCGCCGGCGCTCCAGCCTGCAACCAGCACCGGGCCCGGTCTGCCGCCGAGCTCGGCGGCGTGCTCGGCGATCCAGCGCGTGGCCGCATAGCCGTCCTCGGCCGCGGTCGGGAAGCGATGCTCCGGTGCGTGGCGATAGCCGACGCTGACGAACATCATGCCGGTCCGCCGCACCATGTCGCGGCAGAACGGCTCGTCCGATTGCTCGTCGCCAAGCACCCAGCCGCCGCCGTGGAAATAGACCACGACCGGATGCGGTCCCGGCGTTGCCGGCTTGTAGACGCGGTAGGGCAACGCACCGTCGGCGACGGGCAGGGTGCCGTCGACGATCTCGCCGATCGGCCGCCCCGCAGGCCGGCCCTTGTTGAACTCGTTGACGAAGGCGCGGGCGCCGAGCGCGCCCATCGACTCGATCGGCGGCAGGTTGAGCGAGGCGAGCAGGTTCAGCACCAGCCGCACGTCCGGCTGCAGGCGCACCACCTCGCCGTCATTGCATTGGACGGCGCCATCGGGGCCGGTGAGCTTGAAGCCGAGCATGCCGCGGCTGACCACCTCATCGCAGATGCTGCGATAAGGGCCGACGCCGCCGGTATAGGGCATCAGCCCCTGCACCTTGCCGGGCACGTTGGCGCCGGTGTACCAGGTGTTGGCGAGCCGGTGCAGCGTCAGCATCGAGCAGTCGGCCATGTGCCTGTTCCAGCCGGCCTGCGCCGTCTCGGTCGGCTCGATCGTGGTGAAGCCGGCATCGCGCAGCGACGCAAGGCGATCGACCACCCAGTCGACATGCTGCTCGATCGACACCGCCATGTTCGACAGCACCGACGGGCTTCCGGGTCCGGTGATCATGAAGAAGTTCGGGAAGCCCTCGACCGTGAGGCCGAGATAGGTCTGCGGTCCCTGCGCCCAGACATCGGACAGCGACTTGCCACCGCGCCCGGTGATCGGATGCACGGCACGGATCGCGCCGGTCATGGCGTCGAAGCCGGTTGCGAAGACGATGACGTCGACGTCGAAGCTGCGGCCGTTCGTGGAAATGCCGCTCGCGGTGATCGCCTTGATCGGCTCCTTGCGCAGATTGACCAGCGTGACGTTCGGCCGGTTGTAGGTTGCGTAATAATTGGTCTCGAGGCAGGGGCGCTTTGCGCCGAAAGGATGGTCGTCCGGCATCAGCGCCGCGGCGGTCTCGGGATCCTTGACGGCGACGCGGATCTTCTCGCGGATCAGGTCCTGGACGATCTTGTTGCCGTCGACGTCTACGGCCTGGTCGGCCCAGAGCTGCGTCAGGATGTGGACGAGGTCGCCGGCCGCCCAGGCGCGCTCGAACCGCTCGCGACGCTCGGCATCGCTCAATTGCCAACTCACGACCGTCTGCTGCGGGTAGGGCACGCCGGCCATCGACTGCCGCGCCTGCTCGCGATAGGCCGCGCGGTCGCTCTGCAACAGGCTCATGCGGTCCGCGGGCGCAGGGCCGTTATGCGCCGGCAACGCGAAATTCGGTGTGCGCTGGAACACCGTCAGATGCGCAGCCTGCTCGGCGATCACAGGGATCGACTGGATCGCCGAGGAGCCCGTGCCGATCACGGCGACGCGTTTTCCGGTGAGATCGACGCCGTCATGCGGCCAGCGCCCGGTGAAATAGACCTCGCCCTTGAAGTCCTTGACGCCGTCGATCTCCGGCGGCTTTGGCGCGGAGAGGCAACCGGTCGCCATGATGTAATGGCGGCAGGAGACGGGTGGCCCATTGTCAGTGGTGATGAGCCAGCGCTCCGACGCTTCGTCCCATCTGGCTTCGGTGACCTTGGTCTTGAAACGGATATCGCGGCGCAGATCGTAGCGATCGGCGACGAAGCCGAGGTAACGCAGGATCTCGGGCTGGGTCGCGTATTTCTCCGACCAAGTCCAGGCGGTCTCGAGCTCCGGATCGAACGTGTAGCTGTAATCGATGGTCTGGATGTCGCAGCGCGCGCCCGGATAGCGGTTCCAATACCAGGTGCCGCCGACATCGCCGGCCTCGTCGAGCCCGACTGCCGAGAACCCCGTCTTGCGCAGGCGATGGAGAAGGTAGAGGCCGGCAAATCCGGCGCCGACCACGGCAACATCGACCTGCTGAGCGGTTCCGCGCCCATCGGAAGCACGTGTGGCAACCATTGCGTCAGGCATGGTATTCCTCCCGGATGTCTTGTTTTGGCGGCAGGCTATCGCCGCAGGCTCAGCTTGTCATTACAGCGAGTGCAATCTTAGGGTGGTCGTTTGCGGCGGCTTCGTGACCGCGCGAAGGTTGCGGCACCACACGCACCGCGATGCACCATGGCCGTGATCGCCCGGGGTAATCAGCCATCGTCCTTCTGTGTATGCTTGCGCTTACAAGCCACGCGTACCGCCCGGGCGTCATGACAGAGTTGAGTGAGCGAACCAGAGCGAACATGGACGTCGTCCTCGAGCAGACGTGCCGGCAACTGCCGCATGGCGGCGATCACGACAGCCGCAGGTTCATCGCCGAGCGCCTGATCGAGGCGGCACGGGCGGGCCACTCCACCCTGGGCGAGCTCGGCATCGTCGCGCGCCACGCGCTCGCGGAGCTGATTGGCAAAGGCGGTTAGGCTCAAGGCGCGCGAGGGTTGCCTCGCCGACGGCTTCGGACATAACCTGCCAAAACCCTTCATCGAGATCGTTGCGAAGATGCGGGCCCTGCTTGCATTCGTTGCGGCTATTGCAGTCCTGTGTGGCGCCGGCCCGGCCCTCGCCCAGTCGGTCGGGCAGTTTCCATTCGCGCTGACGCGTGAAGGGCAGATGCTCGGCGCCGTGGAAGGCGAGGTGGCCTCGTTCAAGGGGCTGGCTTACGCGGCGCCGCCGCTCGGCGCGCTGCGCTGGCAACCGCCGCAGCCGACGACCGAAAGCTCGGAGATGCGCACCGCCTACGAATACGGCGCGCCGTGCCTTCAGCCGGCGCTGCCGGCGGCGAGCGAGGATTGCCTGACGCTGAACGTGTTTCGTCCTTTCGGGGTCGACGGCCCGTTGCCGGTGATGGTGTTCATCCATGGCGGCGCGTTCGTCACGGGCACCGCGAACGATGCGCTGTTCGTTGGCGCCAAGCTGGCGCAGGCGGGCCTCATCGTGGTCACCGTGAATTATCGCCTCGGCGCGCTCGGCTGGCTCTCGCATCCCGCGCTGTCGGACGCCGGCTCCGGCAATTTCGGCCTGATGGACCAGATCGCCGCGCTGCACTGGGTGCACGACAATATCGCGGCGTTCGGCGGCGATCCTGATAACGTCACGTTGTTCGGCAGCGATGCAGGCGCGACATCGATTGCGCTGCTGATGCTGTCCGCGCAAGCGCGCAATCTGTTCCACAAGGCCATTCTGCAATCGGTGCCCGGCCGCGCGCGCCTGCGTTCGGCGGAAGAGGCGGAGGCCATCGGCCGGCTCTTCGTGGCCGCGCTTTCGCCGAAGACGGATCTGCGCGCGGTCGAGCCGCGGCGCCTGCTGGCCGCCGAGAAACAATTGCTGGAGACATCGCCGCACAGCTTTGCACCGATGATGGATGGACGTCTCGCGACCGAGGACCTCGCCGCGGGCTTTGCGGCCGGACGCCAGAGCCGCATTCCCCTGATCATCGGCTCGAACGAGGACGAGACCGGCCTGGAGAACGAGACCGCGATCAAGGGGGAGCTTGCGCCGCCGGGCGCGGGCGACGGCGAATTGCGCAAGCTCTATCCCGATCTCACCAGACCTTCGGATCTCGCGGCAAGAATCTACACCGACAAGGTCTTTTCCGAGCCGGTGCGGCTGCTGGCACGTCTGCACGCGGCAGGCGGCGCGCCGACCTTTCGCTACCGCTTCGCCTATGTGCCGGAGGCCAGGCGCGCCAATCCGGACGTCGGCCACGGGCGCGAGCTGCAGTTCATCTTCGGTACGGAAGGCGTGCCCGGTGCGGGCATCCTGTCGCGGCGCGACCGCGAGGTCGCAGGCCGCATGCGCGCCTATTGGATAAACTTCGCCCGAAGTGGCGATCCCAATGGTCCCGACCTACATGGTCCCGACCTGCCACGCTGGGACGCAGCCAGCGGCGATCGCCTGCTGCTGATCACGAACGACGGCATCGCGAGCGGCGACGATCCGATCGCGGATCGTCTCGACCGGCTCGCAAATGAGGGCAGGAGATGAAGCGGATTTAAGCCGCGAGCTCGACGCGCGGCGCCGGGCTGAGCCGGTCTTCCTCCAGATAATCCATCGCGCCGTCCTTCTCGACGGCATAGAACTGCTGGCCATCCCGCGACTTGAAGGCGGCGCGGACGACACCGCGGCGGCCCTTGTCACTGTTGACGACGTCCCCCAGCGCAAACTTCCTCATCGTACGTCTCACTTGTCTTCAGGCCGACTGCTTCGGCCCAGCGGGGATTCTGGGCGGCAAATCGTTAACGACTTGCTAACCATGCCGCTTTGCCTATGCTCATCGCCGATCGTGCGGACCGCTCGCACGTGCCTGTTGTCAACGAGACGAGCCGATGACGCGACTTCCGACCCTGTTCCTGTCGCATGGCGGCGGCCCCTGGCCCTTCATGGAGGACAGGCGGGTGCAATATGCCAAGACCGCCGAGGCGTTCGCGAACTTGCCGCAGCTTCTGCCCGAGAGGCCGAAGGCCGTGCTGGTCATCACCGGGCATTGGGAAGCCGACGCCTTCACGGTGTCGACCTCGCCGCATCCACCGATGGTCTACGATTATTACGGTTTCCCCGAGCATACCTACCACATCAAATATCCGGCGCCGGGCAAGCCCGAGCTTGCCGCGCAAGTGAAGGCGCTGCTCACGCATGCCGGCCTCGATTGCCGCGAAGATCCCGACCAGGGTTTCGATCACGGCACGTTCGTTCCGCTCGGGCTGATGTATCCGAATGCCGACATGCCGATCGTGCTGCTGTCGCTGAAGTCCAGCTATGACGCGGCCGAGCACGTCAAGGTGGGGCAGGCGATCGCATCCTTGCGCGACGAAGGCATCCTGATCGTCGGCAGCGGCCTGACCTATCACAACATGCGCGGCTTCAACCGTCCGGAGTCCAAGCCCGTCTCGTATGATTTCGAGGCCTATCTGAACGAGGCGATCAGCAACCCCGATGCGGCGCGCCGCAATGCCATGCTGGTCGATTGGGAGAATGCGCCGAGCGCACGCCTTGCACATCCGCGCGAGGACCATCTGCTGCCGCTGATGGTGGCGGCCGGTGCTGCGGGAAGCGACGTCGGACGGCGCGTCTTCGTCGACGAGGTCGCGCATGTGGCGATGGCCTCGTATGTGTTTGGATGAATTCTTCTACCCTCTCCCCTTGTGGGAGAGGGTGGATCGCCGCGAAGCGGCGAGACGGGTGAGGGGTCTCTCTCCGCCGGAATCTCGCGCAATGAACTCGTGGAGCGAACCCCTCATCCGGCGCTTCGCGCCACCTTCTCCCACAAGGGGAGAAGGAAGAGGAGCGTCGCAACTTCACCCGTATCTCAGCTTCATCACCAGGATGCCGCCGGCGAGCAGCATGGTGACGGCGTTCGAGGCGATCAGGGGGGCATCGCCCGAGAGCAGGCCGTAGATGAGCCAGAGCGCGAGGCCCAGCACCATCACCAGGAACATGCCGAGCGAGATGTCGCCGGTGGAGCGGGTCTTCCATACCTTGATGGCTTGTGGCGCGTAAGCGACGGTGGTGCAGGTGGCGGCGGCAAAGCCGATCAGCTTGATCATGAGCGGGTCCATGCGCGCTCTATAGCATGGATTCGACGACGGTCACGCTTCGGGCGGCAGTCTGCGCGCGCCTCGTCCTTCGAGACGGCGCTTGCGCGCCTCCTTAGGATGAGGCTCAGCAGGACCGAACTTGTTGCCGCGTTCTCCGTCCTCATACTGAGGAGCCCGCTGGAGGCGGGCGTCTCGAAGGATAGGCTACGAAAGCCACTATCAAACGCGACCGGCTTGCAGACTCACGCGCGCGCCTCCATGAGGCTGCGGTACAGCGAGGCATAGTCGCCGGCGCGATTACGCCAGGAGACGTCGGTCGCAAGGCCGCTGCGTTGCAGGCGGCGCCAGGTCAGCTTGTCGTGGAAGGCGGTGTTGGCCTTGCGCAGCGTGCCGGCGAGGGCATCCGCCGTCACGGGGGCGAATTTGAAGCCGGTGGCATCGTGGCCGGACGCGTCGGCCTCGCCGATATCGACGATGGTGTCTTCGAGGCCGCCGACGCGCGAGACGATCGGCACGGCGCCATAGCGCAGCGCGCAGAGCTGGGTTAGGCCGCACGGCTCGAAGCGGGACGGCACGATCAGCGCGTCCGAGCCGGCCTGGATCAGGTGCGCCAGGATTTCGTCATAGCCGATCACGACGCCGATCCGGCTTGGATTGGCGCGGGCCGCGGCCTGGTAGCCATCCTGCAGATCGCGGTCGCCGCTGCCGAGCAGCGCGAGCTGCATGCCTTCCCGCAGGATGGTCGGGATGGCCTCCATCAGGAGATCGAGCCCCTTCTGCCACGACAGCCGGCTGATGACGCCGAGCAGCGGCGCTTCGTCCGAGGAATCGAGGTTGAACTGCTGCTGCAGCACCGCCTTGTTCGCGGCCCGGAAGGTCAGGTCTTCCGCGCCGAAGCGGTAGGCGATGTGGGGATCGGTTTGCGGATTCCAGACCTCGGTGTCGATGCCGTTGAGGATGCCGCTCAGCACGTTGGATCGTTCACGAAGCAGGCCGCCGAGGCCCATGCCGCCTTCGTCGCTCTGGATTTCCTTCGCGTAGGTCGGCGATACCGTGGTGATACGATCGGCAAGGCTCAAGCCGGCCTTCAAGAAGCTGATGCCGCCGAAATATTCCAGTTCGTTGACGTTGAAGGCATGCCAGGGCAGGCCGATCGATCCGATCAGCTCAGGGGCGAACTTGCCCTGGTAGGCCATGTTGTGGATGGTCATCACGGTGCCGGGCCGTGGACGATTGTCGTAGTGCAGATAGGCCGGCGCGAGCCCCGCCTGCCAATCGTGGGCGTGCACGACATCGGGCACGAAGGCCGGCACGAGGCCGTGGCCGATATCGGCCGCCACGCGCGACAGCGCGGCGAAGCGCACGCCGTTGTCTGCCCAGTCGACGCCGTCAGTGGTGACATAGGGGTTGCCTGGCCGCGCATAGAGATGCGGCACGTCCAGCACGAACAGATCGAGCCCGGCATGCGAGCCCGCCAGCAGCCGGCCGGGGCCGCCGAAATAATCCGGCCAGCGCCGCAGTTCCTCTGTGCCGGACAAAAGGCGCATCACGTCGGGATAGCCCGGCAGCAAGGTGCGCATCTCGACGCCATGGGCCTTCAGCGCAACCGGGAGCGCGCCGGCGACGTCTGCGAGGCCGCCGGTCTTGACGAGGGGATAGACTTCAGAGGCGACCGCGAGGACGCGAACAGGCGTCATGTATTGAGCCTGTCGATCATCGGCTGGGTGATCAGCGAGATGCCCTGCTCGGTGGTGCGGAAGCGCTTTCCGTCGAACTCGGGATCCTCGCCGACGACGAGCCCTTCCGGGATCTCGACGCCGCGGTCGATCACGACGTTCCTCAAGCGGGCGCCGCGGCCGACACTCACGTAAGGCATGATCACGGCATTCTCGACATTGGCGTAGGAGTTGATGCGCACGCCGGTGAACAGCAGCGAGCGGCGCAGCGACGCGCCGGAGATGATGCAGCCGCCGGAGACCAGCGAGCTCACCGCCTGGCCGCGCCGGCTCTCCTCGTCATGGACGAATTTCGCCGGCGGCGTGATCTCAGCATAGGACCAGATCGGCCAGGCGCGGTCGAACAGGTCGAGCTCGGGCACCACGTCGGTGAGGTCGATATTGGCGGCCCAATAGGCGTCGACCGTGCCGACGTCGCGCCAATAGGCGCGAGTGTCGCTGCCGGAGCGGACGCAGGAGGTCGAGTACTGGTGCGCCATCGCGCGGCCGTTCTTGACCAGGTAGGGAATGATGTCCTTGCCGAAATCGTGGTTCGAGTTCGGGTCCTCGGCATCGCGCTTGAGCTGATCGAACAGGAATTTCGCGTCGAACACGTAGATGCCCATGCTGGCGAGCGAGACGTCCGGCTTGCCCGGCATCGGCGGCGGATCCTTCGGCTTCTCCAGGAACTCCTGGATCCAGCCGTTCTCGTCGATATGCATGATGCCGAAACCGGAAGATTCGGTCCGCGGCATTTCCAGGCAGCCGACGGTGACGTCGGCGCCGCTCTCGACGTGCTGGCGCAGCATCACCTCGTAGTCCATTTTGTAGATGTGGTCTCCGGCCAGCACGACGATGAAGCGGCAGGCGTGGGATTCGATGATGTCGATGTTCTGGTACACCGCGTCCGCCGTGCCGACATACCACATGCTCTCGGAGACGCGCTGGCTGGCGGGCAGGATGTCAAAACTCTCGTTGCGTTCGGGGCGGAAGAAGTTCCAGCCCATCTGAAGGTGCCGGATCAGGCTGTGCGCTTTGTATTGGGTCGCCACCGCGATACGGCGGATGCCGGAGTTCACCGCGTTCGACAGCGCGAAATCGATGATGCGGGACTTTCCGCCGAAATAGACCGCCGGCTTGGCGCGGCGGTCGGTCAGCTCCAGCAGGCGGCTGCCGCGTCCTCCGGCCAGGACAAACGCCAGCGCCTGACGGGCAAGCGGCTCGGGTCTCGCGGCACTCATGTGATCCTCCCACAACTCTGGCGCTCGCGAGAAGCCTCCCGGCCGCGCACATTGGAACCGATAGTAATGGCACGAATAGTAAATCGTGAAGGTGGTTGTTGGTTGCGAATGCACGGGAAGCTTAATGCCTTGCCGGGGTGATCGGGCCTCAGCCACCGTCGCGCGGCTGTCACAGGCGATGACGTCGCCGGGCACCGGTTGATCAGAACGGAGGCAAGCGTCTTGTGCGGTGCACGCAAACTCCAGGCTTTGAAATTCAACGCTTTGACTTGGCGCAAGGATGTCCGATCATGACGCTGCGATCCTTTTTCCAAGCGAAAGGTCAGACAGGGAGTAGGACGATGAGGATCTGGAAGACGGCGATTGCCTGTTCATTGGCCGGGGTGGTCATGGTGGCCCAGATCGGGCAGGCCACGGCGGCCCCGATGCCGACCAACGTTGCGACGATGAAGGCTGCGGCCGGTGACAATGTCACACCGGTGCATTGGCGCGGCAGCGGCTGGGGCTTTGCCCTGGGCGGTCTCGCAGCCGGCGCGCTCATCGGCGGCGCCATCGCCGCGGGGTCTCCTTACGGCTACGGCTATTATGGCCGGCCCTATTATGGCGGCTACGGCTATGGATATCCGGGCTACGGCTATGGTTACGCCCCCGCCTATTACGGCGGCTACGGCTACGCACCGGTCTATCCGCGATATTATCGGCCGTACCGTCCGTATTACAGCTATGGCTATTACCGGCCGTACCGGGTTTATCACCGCCCGTTTGGTGTCTACCGTCCCTACTACCGCGGCTACTGGTGAGACCGCGCGGCTAGAATGACAGCCACACGATCAGGCTCATGCATGCAACATGCATGAGCAGGATCGCGGCGAGATGCAATGGGCCTGGCCTGAGGCGAAGCCTGCGCATTCGGCGGCCCTTTGCCATGTTGGATTTTCCTGTGGCCGTGAACATGGTGCTCTCCCTCCCCCGCTTGCGGGGGAGGGTCGGGGAGAGGCTGTTTCCGCGAGCGCGAACCCCCCAGAGGAGAAAGCCCTCACCCGGCGCGTTGCGCCGACCTCTCCCGCAAGCGGGAGAGGTAAAGCGGGCACCGCGGCTCCGTTCGAAGGTCATATCGTTTAGTTCGATCCCGCGGCCGCAGCCGTGAAGCTGCGGTCGACGGCTTTGCTGACGTCGAGCTTCTTCGGCAGGATGCCGTAGCGCGTCGCGCGGTCGGAGGCTTCCTGCACCTCCTTGACCACGTTCTCGTCGATCACGATCGGGCCGGTGCGCTGCGCGGTGTAGGCCGACAGCAGCACGTCCTCGGGCAGCTTGGTCAATTCGGCCGTGTTCTTGGCGTATTCGGCGACATGGTCCAGCGACCACAGTCGCGCCTTGTTCAAGCGCTGCACCAGATCCTGCACCGCCGCGCGCTTGGTGGTGATGGCGTTGTCGGAGGCGACGATGAAGGTGATGGTCGGCGTCAGCCCTTCGCCGTTGGCGATGACGCGAGCCTTGTCCTTCAACGTCGCGAACGAGACGTAGGGCTCCCACACCGCCCAGGCGTCGATCGAGCCGGCGAGCAGCGCGATCTTGGCATCGACCGGGCCGAGCGGCGCGAAGGTCGCATCCTCCAGCTTGATCGCTGCCTTCTCCAGTGTCGCATCGATCAGGAACTGGCCCCAGCCGCCGCGTGTGCCGGCGAGCCGCTTGCCCTTGAGGTCGGCCGCCGACTTGATCGGCGAATCCTGACGCACCAGGATAGCCTGCGTCTTCGCATCCGAGCGCGTGCCGCCGATCGCCTTGATCGGCGCGCCCGCGGCATAGACCGAGAGGAACGAGAGATCGCCGGTGTAGCCGACGTCGAGCGCGCCGGCATTGAGCGCTTCGAGGATCGGCGCGGCCGCGGGGAATTCCGACCATTCGATTCTGTAAGGCAGGTCCTTCGCATAGCCGGAGATTTCGAGCAGCGAGCGATTGCCGCCCTTCTGGTCGCCGACGCGCAGCACGACAATGTCGGCGGCGAGCGATGCGGCAGCGGTCGATAGCGTGATGGCGGCGGCGAGCAGCGAGGTGGCGAGCCGGCGTGTGATGGAATGGTCGTGAGAGTTGATGCTCATTGGATCCGTCTTGTTGCGTTGCTCACGATGCGTGAGCGAACGGTGCAGCGAGACGATCAAGTCTATGAGCGCGCGGTGCGCCGTCAATGAAATGGCCAACCGTATTGTGCGTGCTTCAGGCAATGACGTTTCAGCGGGCCGGCGCTTCGAGAATGCGCAGCGTGCGCGGCAGACGCTGCACAGGGATGCAGCAGGCGATGGAGTCGCGGTTGACCCTGCGTGCCTATGCATCTGCGAAAATCCTTTCATCGCTTGCCCATGCGCGGATGGAGAGAATGTCTTCCCTTCGCGCAACATTCGAAAATCCATTTCATTGACGATGCCGCGAACGCGCCGCATGATTTGCGCATCGCATCAACACGGCGCGCCAAGCGCCGACGGAACAATTTTCTCTTAGACGCAGCTCCGCACGGAACATGCGCAACGCGACCCGTTGCGTACACGGCGGAGCCGTGCCAGCGCAGGAGCCAGGCCGATGACCAACGACAACCAGCGCAGCGGGTCGAAACTCGACCGGCGCCACCTGCTTCAGGCAGGGCTTGCCGCCGCCTTCGCAGCGCCGCTCGGCGCGCTGGGCGCGCAGGCCTTCGCACCGCGCGCCATCGCGCCGGGTGTCGACTTCTCCGAGTTTCCGCTGTGCCGCACGGCCTCTGACGCACCCGCGCTCACTGGCGCGCCGCGCAAGCTGAAGCTGTCGTGGAATGCCGGCGCCGTCTGCCTCGCGCCGGTGCCGGTCGCGATCGAGCACGGCTTCTTCAAGAAGCATAATCTCGACGTCGAGCTCGTCAACTATTCCGGCTCGACCGACCAGCTGCTCGAGGCCATCGCGACAGGCAAAAGCGATGCCGGTCTCGGCATGGCGCTGCGCTGGCTGAAGCCGCTGGAGCAGGGTTTTGACGTCAAGATCGCCGCGGGCACCCATGGCGGCTGCATGCGGGTGCTGTCGCGCACCGATTCCGGCGTCTCGAAGCTGACCGACCTCAAGGGCAAGATCGTCGCGGTCGGCGATCTCGCCGGTCCCGACAAGAACTTCTTCTCGATCCAATTGGCCAAACTCGGCATCGATCCGGTGAAGGACGTCGACTGGCGCGCCTATCCCGGCAATCTGCTCAACGTTGCCGTGGAGAAGGGCGAGGTGCAGGCGTTCCTGTCGTCCGATCCGCTCGCCTATCTCTGGCTCAAGGACACACAGTACAAGGAGGTCGCCTCAAATCTCGATGGGGAGTACCGCGAGAAGAGCTGCTGCATCCTCGGCCTGCGCGGCTCGCTCGTGCGCGAAGAGCCTCAAGTCGCGCGCGCCATCACCCAGGCGCTGCTCGATGCTGCGATGTTCACCGCGCAGAATGCGACGCTCGCGGCGAAATCGTTCCAGCCCTATGCGCCGAAGGCGGCGACGCTCGCCGATATCGAGGGCATGGTGCGCTACCACACCCACCATCATCATCCCGTCGGCGAGATCTTGAAGCGCGAGCTCAAGGCCTACGCCGACGACCTCAAGAGCGTGCAGGTCTTCAAGCAGAGCACCGACACCGCCAAATTCGCGGAGCGCATCTATGTCGACGTATTCGCTGTCTGACGGCCTTGCCTCGGGCGCGCCGCGCACCTCGCGCGTGCCGCTGCTGGCGAACTGGATCCGGGAGTCCGGCGCCGGCGTTCTCGCCAGCGTCGCCTGGATCGCCCTCGGCCTGTCCTGCCTGTGGTGGCAGGATGTCGGCGATTGGTCGCGCACGCATTCACTCGGCATCGCCGCCTTCATCATCGCGGCGCTCGCGCTGTTCGGCACCGTCGGGGCCGACTATCTGGGAGCGGCGGGACAGGCGCTGCACAAGCGCGCGCCATGGCTGGTCGCGCTCGGGGTGTTCCTGACGGTGTGGGAGGTCGCGACGGCAAAATTCGCCTGGCTGCCGCTGCCGTTCTTCCCGCCGCCGCAGGCGATCATCGAGGTCTATACCGACGATCTGCCGAAGCTGCTCGACAGCGTCCTTGCCTCGATCAAGCTCCAGCTCGGCGGCTATCTGATCGGCGCCACGATTGGCTTTCTAACCGGCGTCTCGATCGGCTGGTCGCGCGCGGTCGGTTATTGGGTGCATCCGGTGCTGCGCTTCATCGGCCCACTGCCGGCGACCGCCTGGCTGCCGATCGCCTTCTTCACCTTTCCGTCGAGCTGGAGCGCCTCGACCTTCCTGATCGCGCTGGCAACGGGCTTCCCGGTTACCGTGCTGACCTGGTCGGGCGTCGCGAGCGTCAGCAACGCCTATTACGACGTCGCGCGCACGCTGGGGGCAAAGCCTTCGTTCCTGGTGCTGAAGGTCGCGATCCCGGCCGCGTTGCCGCACGTCTTCGTCGGCCTGTTCATGGGGCTCGGCTCGTCCTTTGCCGTGCTCGTCGTCGCTGAGATGATCGGCGTTAAGGCCGGGCTCGGCTGGTACCTGCAATGGGCGCAGGGCTGGGCCGCCTACGCCAACATGTATGCAGCGCTGATCGTGATGTCGCTGCTCTGCTCCGGCGCAATCACGCTGCTGTTTGCGATCCGCGATCGCCTCCTGGTCTGGCAGAAGGGAACCGTCAAATGGTAGCCACAGCTCTCGCCGAAGCGGTCACGCATCCGGCCACCGGCGCCGCGCTCGATATCGAGCAGGTCAGCCACGCCTTCGACATCGACGGGACCGAGCTGCCGGTGCTGAGCGACGTCAGCATCTCGGTCGAGCCCGGCGAGTTCGTCGCGCTGCTCGGCCCGTCCGGCTGCGGCAAGTCGACCTTGCTGCGGCTGATCGCCGGCCTCGACAAGCCGAAGGCGGGAAGGCTGCGGGAGGACGAGGAGCGCATCAGGAACCCGCATCCCTCGCGCGTCGTCGTGTTCCAGGATCCGACCCTGTTTCCCTGGCGGTCGGTCTGGGACAACGTCGCCCTGGGCCTTGAGGCCCAGGGCATTTTGAGGAGCCAGCGCCAGCGCGTCGATGACGCGCTTGACCTCGTCGGGCTTTCGCCGTTCCGCGACGCCTATCCGCACCAGCTCTCCGGCGGCATGGCGCAGCGCGTCGCGCTGGCGCGGGCGCTGGTCAACGATCCCAAGATCCTGATCCTGGATGAGCCCCTGGGGAAACTGGACTCGCTGACCCGCATCACCATGCAGGCCGAGCTCGTCGCGCTCTGGCAGCGCAAAGGGTTCACCACGCTGCTGGTGACGCATGATGCGGAGGAGGCGCTGGTGCTCGCCAACCGCGTCATCGTGTTCAGCGATCGTCCCGCGCGCGTGAAGGCCGACATCCGCGTCGATCGTCCGTATCCGCGCCATCGCGGCGATCCGTATCTGGCTGAGCTGCGCCGCCAGATCCTTGGCCTGTTGGGGCTGGACGCCACATGGTGACCTCGATAGCCAAGGGCCGCACGGCTCACAGCGAACCGGACTACATCGCCCGCGCCGCGACGCTTGCCACGAGCTTTGCGGCGCGCGCGGCCGAGCACGACCGGCTCGGCAGCTTTCCCTTCGAGAATTTTCGCGAGCTCTCGGAGGCAGGCTTGCTGTCTCTGACGGTGCCGGCGGTTCATGGCGGCGCCGGTGCCGGCGCGCGCTATGCCGCGCGCGTGCTCGGCATTCTCGGCAAGGCCGATCCGTCGACCGCGCTGGTGCTGTCGATGCACTACATCAATCATCTCGTGATGGCGCGCAGTCCGAACTGGCCGGCGCGACTGTCGCGCAAGCTCGCGCGCGAAAGTGTTGAGGGCATCGCCCTTATCAATGCCCTGCGCGTGGAGCCGGAGCTCGGCTCGCCTGCGCGCGGAGGGTTGCCGGCGACGATCGCGCGGCGCACCGAAACCGGCTGGCGCCTCTCCGGCCACAAGATCTACTCGACGGGATCGCCGATCCTGAAATGGTACCTGGTCTGGGCGCGCACCGACGAGGCGGAGCCGCGCGTCGGCCAGTTCCTGGTGCCGGCGGGCCTGCCGGGCACGCGCATCGTCCAGACCTGGGACCATCACGGCCTGCGCGCCAGCGGCAGCCACGACGTCATCTTCGACGACGTCGTGGTCCCGCTCGATGCCGAGGTCGATTTGCGCAAGCCGGCGGACTGGCGCACGCTCGACGTTACGCAGCAGACTGTGCACACCGTCTTCATCGCCGCGATCTACGACGGCGTTGCCCGCGCCGCGCGCGACTGGCTGATCAATTTCCTGAAGCAGCGCGTGCCTGCCAGCCTCGGCGCGCCGCTGGCGACCTTAGCCCGCGCGCAGGAGATCGTCGGGGCCATCGAGGCGCGGCTTGCGGTCAACGCACGTTTGATCGACACGGCTGCCCGCGACTTCGACGATGGCGTCGATCTCTCTGCCGGTGAATCCAACGTCATCAAGCTGACCGTGACCAACAACGCCGTTGCCGTCGTCGAGGACGCGCTGTCGTTGACCGGTAACCACGGGCTCAGCCGCGCCAATCCGCTGGAGCGGCATTATCGCGACGTGCTGTGCGGCCGCGTGCACACGCCGCAGGATGATTCCACGCGCATCGGTCTCGGCCGCCTCGCACTCGGCCTCTAGGGATCAACTGGGAGACGATCATGTCGATCGAGTTCATCGGCTTCATCAGCAACAACAATTCGTCCGAGACCATCGTTCGGGAAGGATCGGTGCTCAATCCGACCCATATCGAGACGGTGGCGAAGGCGCATGAGAATGCCGGCTTCGACCGCGCGCTGCTGGCGTTTCATTCGACCTCGCCCGATGCGCTCCAGGTCGCCCAGCACGTGCTCAATCACACCGAGAGGCTCAACGTGCTCATCGCGCAGCGGCCCGGCTTTACCGCCCCGACATTGCTGGCGCGGCAGTTCGCCGTGCTCGACCAGTTTTCCCGCGGCCGCGTCGCGCTCCATGTCATCACCGGCGGCAACGCCACCGAGCTGCGGCAAGACGGCAACACTCTCGACGACAAGGACGAGCGCTATGCCCGCACCTCTGAATTCCTCGACGTGCTCAAGCTGCAATGGAGCAGCGACAAGCCGTTCAGCTACAAGGGCAGGTACTACCAGGTCGAGAACGCCTTCTCGCAGGTGAAGCCGTATCGCCCCGAAGGCATCCGCGTCTATTTCGGCGGCGCCTCGGATGCGGCGATCGACGTCGCTGGCAAGCATGCCGACACCTTTGCGCTGTGGGGCGAATCCTACGCGCAGGTGCGCGATATCACCTCGCGCGTGCACAACGGCGCGGTGCGGCAGGGGCGGCCGACGCCGCGCTTCAGCCTGTCGGTGCGGCCGATCATTGCACCGACCGAGAAGCAGGCCTGGGAGAAGGCGGAGGAAATTCTCGCGCGCGCCACCGCGCTCCAGGACAAGACCGGCTATCGCAAGCCCGCTGACGGGCATGCCACCGCCGGCGCACGGCGCCTGCTCGCGCTCGCCGATCAGGGCAGCCGCATCGACAAGCGGCTCTGGACCGAGATCGCAAAGCTGACCGGCGCCAACAGCAACACCACGGCACTGGTCGGCACGCCCGAGCAGGTTGCGGAGGTCTTCGGTGACTATTACGATCTCGGCATCAGCCATTTCCTAATCCGCGGCTTCGATCCGCTGATCGATAGCATCGAATACGGCCGGGAGCTGATCCCGCTGACACGCGAGCTGGTCGCCAAGCGCCAGGCCGTTCGCGGCGAGGCCGCAGAATGATCCGCCTCATGTTGGCCGGCGCGCTGCTGTTCGCTTCGTTCGAAGTCGCAGCTGCGCAAACCACGCTCCGTGTCGGGGACCAGAAGGGCAATGCGCAGGCCGTGATGGAAGCGGCCGGCGTGCTCAAGGATGTGCCCTACAAGATCGAGTGGAGGGAGTTTCCGGCGGCCGCGCCGCTTCTGGAAGCGCTCAGCGCCGGCGCGATCGAGACCGGCCTCGTTGGCGATGCGCCCTTCACCTTCGCCGCCGCGTCGGGCGCGCCGGTGAAGGCGATCGCTGCTATCCGGCAGACGCGCGAGGGGCTCGCCATCCTCGTGCCCGAGAATTCGCCGATCAAGAGCTTTGCCGATCTCCGGGGTAAGAAGATCGCGACCGGCCGCGGCTCGATCGGCCATCAGCTGATCCTTGCTGCGCTGGAGAAGAACGGCTGGAGCGCGAACGACGTCCAGATCGCGTTCCTGGCGCCGTCCGACGCCAAGATCGCCTACACGCAAGGCTCGGTCGATGCATGGTCGACCTGGGAGCCGTATGTGAGCCAGGAGGAGGTGCTGTTCAAGTCGCGGCGCGTCATCACCTCGGAAGGGCTGACGCCGGGGCTGAGCTTCCAGGTAGCGCGGCCCGACGCGATCAGGGACAAGCGCGCCGAGCTGACCGATTTCATCCGCCGCCTCACCGCGGCGCGGGCCTGGTCGCTAAACAATATCGACAGCTATGCCGCGACCTGGGGCAGGTTGATGAACATCCCCACCGCCGTGCCGCAGAACTGGCTGTCACGCGCCAAGATCAGGATCGCGCCGATCGATGACGGCGTGGTCAAAGACGAGCAGGCGACGATCGACCTCTATTTCCGCTGGGGCCTGATCAAGCAGAAGCTGGATGCCGCGGAGATCGTCGATCGCTCGTTCACGGACGCGATCGCGAAGGTGGGGTTGTAGCCTTTACACAACTCTCGTGTCCCGGACGCGCTGCAGCGTGGAACGCTGCTGCGCTGAGCCGGCCCCATGGCGCACCGATTGCGTTTGGTTAGATGGGCCCCGGCTCAGCAGCGCACCACTTCGTGATGCGCTGTGTCCGGGGCACGAGACCTCTCAAGCGCTCAAGCATCCGTGAAGCAGGAAGACAACTTCCAACTTGATCGCGTTCCTCGAAACAATCCTCCTGCCCATAGCGCTCGCGACAACACCCTCATTGCTATTTGCGCCGCAGCTCTTGCGGCACGGCGCACTCCCGCAAAGATCAATCCGACGACCACATCGGGAGACCGGCCATGGGCCTGCAAGAAACAAAAATCGAATCGCTTCCCTTCGTCACCGCCGAACTCAATTATCTCGCACCGATCGACGGCAAGCCGCGCACCTACGTGTTCGATCCGCCGCCGGGTGAGCCGAAAACCACCTCGCTGCCGGAGCCGCATCAGGTGCCGATCTTCGATGCGCGGCTGATCGCGCAGAACTTCTCGCTGGATCGCGAGGGCTTTGCGTTGGTGCGTCATCCGACCCAGGTGAAGGATTTTTACAACGACGAGGAAATCCGCAGCGTCTACTATCCAGCGGTCGAGGCGTTCCTGCGCGCGACGCTGAAGGCCGACCGCGTCGTCATCTTCGACCACACCGTGCGCAAGCGTGTCGAAGGCGCGCCGGATATCCGCGACGGCGGCCCGCGTCAGCCGGCCACGCGCGTCCATGTCGACCAGACGGCAATCTCCGGCGCCAACCGCGTGCGCGAGCATCTGCCTGATGAAGCCGACGAGCTGCTGAAGGGGCGCGTGCAGGTGATCAATCTGTGGCGGCCGATCCGCGGTCCCTTGCGGGATTCACCGCTCGCCATGGCCGACGGCACCACGGTCAAGCCGGAAGACCTCGTCGCTTCCGACCTGATCTATCCCAACCGCCGCGGCGAGACCTATTCGGTGAAATACAATCCGAACCACCGCTGGTTCTATTTCCCGGAGATGACGCCGGATGAGGCGCTGCTGCTGAAGTGCTACGATTCCGCAACCGACGGCCGGACCCGTTTCGGGCCGCATACCGCATTCGTCGATCCGACCACGCCGGCCGATGCTGTGCCCCGCGAGAGCATCGAAGTCCGCACGCTGGTGTTCCACCGGCAGTAACAATGTGTGATGGCCCTGCCGGGTCCATGCATCATGGGCGCGGGCGTCGTTCAGGTCTCGGTGGATTAGGCGTCCGAGCGCGCTATAGTGCCGCCCAATGCAAAGGGGGCGCTATGACAAGGATCAGGATAGGACTCGTCGGCTGCGGCTTCGTGTCGGAGTTGCACATGTATGCGTTCCGGCGCGTCTATGGCGTTGACGTCGAGGTCGCGGCGGTTGCTGCCCGCGGCGACAAGGTTGTCGCGTTTGCCGGGCATCACAATATCCCGCGTGTTTACCGCAGCTTCGCCGAGCTGATCGCCGACCGCGATCTCGACGTCGTCGACATCTGCACCCCGCCCAATCTTCACGCCGAGATGATCGTCGCCGCCATGCAGTCCGGCAAGCACGTCATCTGCGAAAAGCCGTTCGCCGGCTATTTCGGCCGCGAAGGCGATCAGCAGCCGATCGGCAAGCACGTGCCGAAGGCGCTGATGTATGAACGCGTGATCGAAGAGATGGACAGGACGCGGGCCGCGATCGAGCGCACGGGCAAGCTCTTCATGTATGCCGAGGACTGGATCTACGCGCCGGCCGTAACCAAGACCGCCGAGATCATCAAGGCGACCAAGGACAAGATTCTGTTCATGAAGGGCGAGGAGAGCCATTCCGGCTCGCACGCCGCGCATGCCGCGCAATGGGCGATGACCGGCGGCGGCTCGCTGATCCGCATGGGCTGCCATCCCCTCTCGGCCGTGCTGTATCTGAAGCAGGTCGAAGCCAAGGCGCGCGGCGAGCGCATCCATGTGGCCAGCGTCACCGGCGATGTCGGCAACGTCACCGCCGGGCTCAAGCCGGAGGAGCGCAGCTACATCAAGGCCAATCCCGTCGATGTCGAGGACTGGGGCACGCTCACCGCCACTTTCTCGGACGGCACCAAGGCGACGGTGTTCTCCGGCGACATGATCATGGGCGGCGTGCGCAATCTGATCGAGACCTATACGAGCGGCGGCTCGCTGTTTGCCAACATCACGCCCAACAATCATCTGATGAGCTATCAGACCAGCGAGGAGAAGCTCGCTTCTGTCTACATCACCGAGAAGGTCGACCGCAAAACCGGCTGGCAATATGTCTGCCTCGAGGAGGAATGGACGCGCGGCTATTTGCAGGAGATCCAGGACTTCATGGAATGCGTCGCGACGGGCCGCCAGCCGCTGTCCGACCTCGCGCTGGCCTATGAGACGATCAAGGTGAACTACGCAGGATATTGGGCGGCGGAGGAGGGGCGGCGGGTGGTGTTGTGAAAGCAACGTGTCTCCGCAGGCACGCTTCCCTTCTCCCCTTGCGGGAGAAGGTGGCGCGAAGCGCCGGATGAGGGGTTGTTTCCGCGCATCCCAATGAGAGTTGAACACGCGGAGGGGGACCCCTCACCCGTCTCGCCGCAACGCGGCGAGCCACCCTCTCCCGCAAGGGGAGAGGGTGTACACTGCCCGTGCCGCCCCCTCACGCCCCGTAGGTCGAGCCCTTCGGCAGCGGGAAGACCGGGTCCTGCGTGCGGATGTTGGTCGGCCACACCACGGAGATGTGCGCGCCGGCGTTCTGCATCACGACCGGCGTCGAACGTTCGTTCTGGCCGGAGAGCGGCGTGCCCGGCGGGAAGAATTTCACGCCATAGCCCTGGATCGTGCCGCCCGCGGGGATGTCGACGTCGAGCGCCGCTTTCCGGATCGCCTCGGGCTCGAAGCTGCCGTACTTCTCCTTGGCGACAGGCAGCACGTTGTTGAGCAGCACCCAGGTCTGGTTGAAGCCCATCGAGCAGTGCGGTGGCACGTCGGTGGCGCCGGTCTTGGCCTGGTAGCGACTGACCATGGTCTTGATCAGATCGCCCATGCCGGGCGCGAGCTTGGCGGGATCGAGCAGCTGTGCCGGCACCGGGTCGATGTTGCAGAAATTGTCGATGTCGGCGCCGAACGTGGCGCGCAACTTGTCGAGCTGGCTGTAGCCGGCACCGGCTCCGAACAGCATCTTGAAGCGCAACCCGCTCTCGCGGGCCTGGCGCAGGAACAGGGTGATGTCAGGGTTGTAGCCCGCATGCGAGATCACGTCGGCCTTGGCCCGCTTGATCTTGGTCACCAGCACCGACAGGTCGGGCGCCGAGGCCGAATAGCCTTCGCGCAGCACCACCGGAATGCCGGCATCTTTCGCATAGGCTTCGTCAGCGGAGGCAACGCCGACGCCATAAGGGCCGTCCTCGTGGATCAACGCGACCTTGACCTCCTTCGGATCCATGCCGAGCTTGGCTTTGGCGTGCTCGGTGAGGAAGCTTGCAAAGGCCTGGCCGTATTGATCCGAATGGATCTGCGCGCGAAACACGTGTTGCAGGTTCTTGTCCTTGAACACGGCGGTCGAGACCGCGGTCGTGATCCAGAGGATCTTCTTTTGCTGCTCGACCTTGGCCGCGAGCGGCACCGCATGCGAGCTGGCATAGACGCCGTTGAGGATGTCGATCTTCTCTTGGCTGATCAGGCGTTCGGCCTCGTTGATCGCAACGTCCGGCTTGCTCTGCGAATCCGCGGCGACCGGAGCAACCTTGTATTTGCCGCCGACACCGCCTTTCTCGTTGACGAGATCGATGGCGATCTGCGCGCCGATCGACGAGGCGACCGAGCCGCCGGCGGCGAAGGGGCCGGTGAGGTCGTAGATCAGGCCGATGCGTATAGTCTCGGCTTGTGCCTGGGCGCGTGTCCAATCGAGGCTGAGTGCGGCGGCGGCAGCCGCCGATGTCTTCAGCAGCTGCCTGCGTGAAGTCGGCATCCTATCCTCCCTCAAAACCGTCGTTCGATCTTGTCGTTGTTCGCAAAGTATGGGGAGCGGGGCGGCGGAAAGTCAACATCGCGAAAGTCGAGGTTCTTCGGCGCCGGCGCTTCACGCCGGCGCGTTCGTTCGTGGATGGCGCCGCTCAGCCCGGCCCTGCGCCCTGCGTCGCCGTATACACCGCGTAGAGCGATTGGCTCGCGGCCATGAACAGGCGGTTGCGCTTGGGGCCGCCGAAGCAGACGTTGCCGCACACTTCCGGCAGACGGATGCGGCCGAGCAGCTTGCCCTCCGGCGACCACACCGTGACGCCGCTGTAGCCGACCGCGCGTCCGGCATTGCTGGAGGCCCAGAGATTGCCGTTGACGTCGCAACGCAGACCATCCGGTCCGCACTTCACGCCGTCGATCACGCAATCGGTGAACTTCTTCAGGTTCGACAGCTTGTTGTCGCTGCCGACGTCGAACACGAAGATCTCGCCCTTGCCGCCGGGCCCGGTGTCGCCCGGTCCCTTGCCGGTCGAGGCGATGTAGAGCTTCTTGTAGTCGGGCGAGAAACACAGCCCGTTCGGGTCGGGCACCTGGTCTTCCGTGACGACGAGGTCGATGCGGCCGGAGGGATCGATGCGATAGCAATTGGTCGGCAGCTCGCGCTTGCCCGGCACGAAGCCGGCCGGCTGTCCGATCCGCGGATTGAGCTTGCCGCCGGCATTGCTCGGGCCGCCCGCGACGTCGGGCTCGCCTTCGTAGAGCTGGCCGCCATAGGGCGGATCGGTGAACCAATAGCTGCCGTCGGGATGCGCGGCGATGTCGTTCGGCGAGTTCAGCTTCTTGCCCTGGTAGGACTCGGCGAGCACGGTGGCGGTGCCGTCATGCTCGTAGCGCGTCACCCGCCGCGTCAGGTGCTCGCAGGAGAGCTGGCGGCCCTGGAAGTCGAACGAGTTGCCGTTGGAATTGTTGGAGGGCGAGCGGAATACGCTGACGCGGCCGTCGTCCTCGGTCCAGCGCATCTGCCGGTTGTTGGGAATGTCGCTCCACAAGAGATAGCGGCCCTGCGCACTCCACGCCGGGCCTTCCGCCCAGAGCAGCCCGGTATAGAGACGCTTGATCGCGGTGTTGGGCTGCGCGAGATCGTTGAAGGACGGATCGACCGCGATGATGTCGGGGTCCCAGAAATAGGTCGTCGGCGCGCCGCCCGGGCCGAAGTCGCGCGGCGGCGTCGTGATCGTCGTCGGCGGTGCGGCGGGCCCGGTCTGGGCCAGCGCGGGGCCCGCCAACGTGGCCGCGGCGCCGAGCGCCAGCCCCCCGACCAGCGTTCGTCGTGAAAGCGCAGCATCGTGCGCACGCTGCTCCTGCTCAGGAGCCTCCTGGCGTGTCATCGTATCCTCCCGGTTACGTTCGGCCGGCCGGTTGATCCGGCCAAGCGCGGCGAAGGTTAGTCCGGTCCGCGTCCGGTTGCGAGAGGCAGACTTGAAACCGCGGCGTGATCGCAGGTCGCAATTTCGTCACCTTCGAGTGCGTTTGGATTGCAGGGCGCTAGCGGGGGATAAAGCCGGAGCTCATTGTGCAAGTCGTCATCCTGGTCATCCTTCTCTCACTCGCGTTTGCGGCTGGCTATTTCACGCGAGATTACGTCTCCCGAAAAAGGCGCGCGGAGGCACGCCGCTGGCGCGAGTACGCTGAGCCGGACTGGCTCTCAGCCAATGCGCCGGCCAACACCAACGAGATCGCGAAGACCGACACCGCTGCGCCCACCGGAGAGCTCGGCCAAATGCTGAACCGTTGGGAGAACAGGGCGCGCGCCCGCCGCACCGGCACGGCGTAGGCCTATCCCTTTTAGGTCACCTATGTTGACCCTCTTTTTGGCGTTGCAGTTGCGGCCATTTCTCGTCTAGAAACGGCCACATCGGGCCTCTCCCGAAACCAACCGTCAACGGTTTTGACCGAGGATTTGAGGCTCTACAGGGTCTGGCAATGCTGATTCGCGGCCAAATCGAGGGGATTTCGGGGGAGGTGGCTCTGGCCGCCGCCGCGATCCCGGCTGCGCTGCTGCCCACCCTCCTTATTGGCGGCCTTCTTCTTACTTGCCCCTGAGGGCCGGCTGGGCGCCATGCGCCTGGGCGCTCAGGGGTTGGTCGAGATCAACGGACACCTCAAGCGCCAAGGGACTGAAACGGCTCTGAACGGCGCAAACGCTCAAAAGGAAATCTAGGAATGGCCACCGTGAACAAGTCCGAGAAGGACCGCGTCATCATTTTCGACACCACGCTGCGCGACGGCGAGCAGTGCCCCGGCGCCACCATGACCTTCGAGGAGAAGCTCGAGGTCGCCGAACTGCTGGATGATATGGGCGTCGACGTCATCGAGGCCGGCTTTCCGATCACCTCCGAAGGCGACTTCCAGGCGGTCAGCGAGATCGCCCGCCGCTCCAAGAACGCCGTCATCGCCGGCCTGTCGCGCGCCCATCCCGCCGACATCGACCGCTGCGCCGAAGCCGTGAAGTTCGCCAAGCGCGGCCGCGTCCACACCGTGATCGCGACCTCGCCGCTGCACATGCGGGTGAAGCTGAACAAGACCCCGGAGCAGGTGATCGAGACCTCGGTCGCGATGGTCGCGCGCGCCCGCAACCAGATCGACGACGTCGAATGGTCGGCCGAGGACGGCACCCGCAGCGAGATGGACTTTTTGTGCCGCATCGTCGAGGCCGTGATCAAGGCCGGCGCCACCACGGTGAACATCCCCGACACCGTCGGTTATACGGTGCCGGAGGAATATACCCACTTCATGAGGACGCTGATCGAGCGCGTGCCGAACTCGGACAAGGCGGTGTTCTCCGTGCACTGCCATAACGATCTCGGCATGGCGGTCGCCAACTCGCTGGCCGGCATCACCGGCGGCGCGCGCCAGGTCGAGTGCACCATCAACGGCATCGGCGAGCGCGCCGGCAACGCCGCTCTCGAAGAGATCGTGATGGCGATCAACGTACGCAACGACAAATTCCCCTACTGGAACAGGATCGACACGACGCAGCTGACCCGCGCCTCGAAGCTGGTCTCGGCGGCGACCTCGTTCCCGGTGCAATACAACAAGGCGATCGTCGGCCGGAATGCCTTCGCGCATGAGAGCGGCATTCACCAGGACGGCGTGCTGAAGGACGCTTCGACTTACGAGATCATGCGCCCCGAGATGGTGGGCCTGAAGCAGTCGTCGCTGGTGCTGGGCAAGCATTCCGGTCGCCACGCCTTCGTGCACAAGCTGGAGGAGATGGGCTACAAGCTCGGTCCGAACCAGTTGGAAGATGCGTTCACGCGGATGAAGGCGCTGGCCGACCGCAAGAAGGACATCTACGACGAGGACATCGAGGCGCTGGTCGACGAGGAGATGGCGGCCTCCCACGACCGCATCAAGCTGACCTCGCTGACGGTGATCGCCGGCACCCACGGTCCGCAGCGCGCGACCATGAAGCTCGACGTCGACGGTCAGATCAAGATCGAGGAAGCCGAGGGCAATGGCCCGGTCGACGCCGTCTTCAACTGCATCAAGCGCCTGGTGCCGCACGAGGCCAAGCTCGAGCTGTACCAGGTGCACGCAGTCACCGAGGGCACCGACGCGCAGGCGGAAGTGTCGGTGCGGCTGGCGCAGGACGGCCGCTCGATGACCGCACGTGCGGCGGATCCGGATACCCTGGTGGCTTCGGCCAAGGCCTATCTCGGCGCGCTCAACAAGATCGTCATGAAGCGCCAGCGCGACAATGTGACGACGGCGGCGGCGAGCTGAATGGCTGCCCTGCTAAGGGACAATAGCGGCTGTGTAAGCGAGCCGCTATTGATGCAGCCGGCATAAGATTGGCCACCCGGCGCCGCCGGGCGGCTCAAACAAACGACAGGGAGAGACCATGCGCACCTCGGCGATCGCCGCCTCCATCGCGGTTCTGGCACTTGGCTTGAGCGGGCCGGCATCGGCCCAATCACCGATCATCATCAAATTCAGCCACGTTGTCGCCACCGACACGCCGAAAGGCAAGGGCGCGGAGAAGTTCAAGGAGCTCGCCGAGAAGTATACCGGCGGCAAGGTCAAGGTCGAAGTCTATCCGAACTCGACGCTCTACAAGGACAAGGAAGAGCTCGAGGCGCTCCAGCTCGGCAGCGTGCAGATGCTGGCGCCGTCCAACTCCAAGTTTGGGCCGCTCGGCATCCGCGAGTTCGAGGTGTTCGACCTGCCTTACATCCTGCCCGACATCAAGACGCTGCGGAAGGTGACGGAAGGGCCGCTCGGCACCAAGCTGCTGAAGCTGCTGGATGCCAAGGGCATCACCGGCCTTGCCTATTGGGACAACGGCTTCAAGCAGATGAGCGCGAACAAGAAGCTGATCACGCCGGCCGACTATCAGGGCGTGAAATTCCGCATCCAATCCTCGCGCGTGATCCAGGCCCAGTTCAAGTCGCTCGGCTCGCTGCCGCAGGTGATGGCGTTCTCGGAAGTCTACCAGGCACTCCAGACCGGCGTGGTCGACGGCCAGGAGAACACCTGGTCGAACATCTACACCCAGAAGATGCACGAGGTTCAGAAGTACATCACTGAAACCAATCACGGCTACATCGGCTACGTGGTGATCGTGAACAAGAAATTCTGGGACGATCTGCCGGCCGACATCCGTGACCCATTGTCAAAGGCGATGAAAGAGGCGACCGAGTTCAGCAACGCGCAGTCGCAGAAGGAGAACGATGACGCGCTGGCCGAGATCAAGAAGAGCGGCAAGAGCGAGATCATCAAGCTGACGGCCGATCAGGACGAGGCGATGCGCAAGGCGATGGAGCCGGTTTACAAGGAGGCCGCGGGCCGCATCGGCCAGGGGCTGATCGACGAGTTCCTGAAGGAAGCCAAGAGCCCGACGAACTGACCTCGACGGGCGACCCCAACGAAGGGCTTCCGCGCAGCGCACGGAAGCCCTTTTTGTTGCGGATTATTTTTGTTCGCATCTGAACGGACATTCACGGCGATTACATCTCTGTAAGAGCGCGCTTCCTGTCCAAGTTGTAAGTTGCGCGTCAGCCCCCTCGCGCTCATCCTCACGGGTATCCTTCCAGAGGAGGTCAGGATGAAGAAATTCACCATCGCAGCCATCGCCGTGCTCAGCATCGCCGGCTCGGGCGCGGTCTACGCCCAATATCATCGCCCGTGGATGGAGCACGTCCGCCACATGCGCATGAACCCCGAGGACCGGGCCGCCTTCGTCGATGCGCGGATCGCCGCCGTCCATGCCGGGCTGAAGCTGAACGCAGACCAGGAGAAGCTGTGGCCGCCGGTCGAGGCGGCGGTGCGGGAGTTCGCCAAGCTGCGCATCGACCGCGCCAATGCGCGGATGAATGCCGGGCCGGGCGATGCCGACAGGGCCGAGGATCCGATCGCCCGCCTGCGCCAGCGCGCCGAGGACATGGGCGCCAGCTCCGCCGCCCTGAAGAAGATCGCCGATGCCGCCGATCCGCTCTACAAGACCCTCGATGAGGGCCAGAAACGGCGTCTCGCCGTGCTGACCCGGCACCGCGGCCCGTTCGGCGGCGGCGAGGACGGCCCGCGCCACCACTTCAAGGAGCGCATGGACCGCATGATGGAACGGGGCATGGACCACTTCCACCACGACCGCTTCGACCGTGACCGCGGTCCCGACCGGGACCGGGAGGGCCGGCTCTGAACGGACCGGTTCTCAGGCCGTAAACCTGGCGAAGCCGCTGGAATCCAGCGGCTTTTCGCATTTTCGGGGCTGCGGACGAGACCTTGGAAAACTTGCGTCCGATCGCTTGCCAGACCCGGAACGCTTTGCTAAACGACCGGCCTCGCAAGGCCTTGACCGCCTTTCGGGCGCATAGCTCAGTTGGTAGAGCAGCTGACTCTTAATCAGCGGGTCCCAGGTTCGAGCCCTGGTGCGCCCACCATATAAATCAGGACCTTAGCGAGAGAGACCGTTTGAGACGGCCGAACTAAAACGGTTTTTCAAACGGTGTTTTTTCGAGTTTTCGCTCGGCTGGCTCTCGATAATGTGAAGCGCCGGCAATCTTTTTCGGGAAGCGAATGAGCCTCGCCAAGCTGTTACAGGCACGACCGCGCCGCAACTGTCGGCCCTCTTGATCGTCGGCTCCGTGAACCATGCACATTTGCCCAGCCACCTTGGGGTGGTTTCCATCTGAATGTTTGACCACCTTGTCTATTCGCGAGGATCGAATATCAACCTTCGCTCCCCCAAGGTTGTCGTTGAGAACGAGATGGA
>NZ_FMAE01000006.1 GCF_900094575.1 Bradyrhizobium yuanmingense
AGGTCCGGTCGCGGTAGCCGTTGCGCTGCGCCAGACGCTCGGGGTTCTTCTCGCCGTAGGCGGCCCCGGTCTGGCCTTCCACTTCCAGCTCCATCAGGCGCTGGGCAGCAAAGCCGATCATCTCGCGCAGCAGATCCGCATCGGGGGTCTTCTCCACGAGCGAGCGGAGGTTCATCATCTCATCGGTCATCGGTGGTTCCTCGAATCAGGTTGGTGTCAGCAACCCGACCCTACCGGCGAACTGCCGGTGACCACCGCAAAGCCGCCCGCCCGCTACGGCGCCATGGGAGGGCGCGCGTGCGGACGGCTTTGCTCTACCGAGCTACACCATCACCGGGGACACGACCTCGCTGGGAGCTTTTGCAGCGAAGACCGAAGGATGGCGTGAGGAGTTCGACTATGGGGATGTATTCGACGCCCAGACCATGCTTCTCAGGCTCGGAAATGTTGCGCTGGTCACAACGTTCAATGACGCATGCGGAGCGATAAATGGCGCGATGCCAAAACTTGAGAAAATCGAAGGATCGTTGTCAGAGCTCCAAGCGCGCGAGGTCATGGTTGACTTTGCCTTCATGAATCTGAGCCTGAAACACCGCCCACGTTTTTATACCGAGTGCGACATGGGGAACGAGACGATTACCGAAAAGGCCGTGATGCCAGATCGCTTCGAGTTGGGTGAACTCAACTTTGCGCTGCGAGGACGCCTGCTGCGCGACTCGCTCGGCGAAAGCGTGAAGCAGATACGAGTCGCGGGGAAGACACAGCAGGAGATCGAACAGGCGATCGACGGTGGCCGCTTCAGCCTTTTGGTCGATGAAACTGGCACCTTCATCAAGCAGAGTTTCACGCCTGATTCTAAAGTGACTAGCGCGGTCTGATGATCCCTACAGCAGGTGCTCGTGACGATCTCAATGTACGGCAGAACAGGGCGAACTTAGTAAGCGATGGAAGCGAAAATAAGCTGCGGCTGGGCTTACTGATTGGCGCGGCGAAGTTCGCCAACGTTCGCCGGCGCTTATTCAACGGATATTCGACGACTTTGCTATAACAGACCTAAGTCATTGAAATTTATGGCGCTCCCTAGGGGAATCGAACCCCTGTTTCAGCCTTGAGAGGGCCGCGTCCTAACCGCTAGACGAAGGGAGCGTGAGGGCTAGCCAATAGCCTCGAAATTTGTCCGCCGCAAGGACCCCGAGGGGCGTTTTACGGCTCATTGGCGAATTTCAGCCGTCCGGCCGACTTCAGGGTATGGGCATCGAAGGTGCGGATCTCGATGATTCCGCCGAGATCCAGCGTCACTACGAGGCGGTCGCCGGCGACCCCGGTCGAGACGATTCTGGCGCCCTTGGGCAGGGTGGCAGTGACATCGCTTGCCGCTTCGACCGCCCTTCCCTCAGACTTGAAAAGGCGGTAGCCCACCGCGATCAGCACGGCGCAGAACGCCAGCGCCGTGGTCAACCCCGCGATCAGCATCATCCGCCGCACCCGCGCGAACAGCGCGGCCTGCTCGGGGGTCGGTTCGGGAACAGCGGTATCAGACGTCGTCATGGAAAGCCCTGGGTCAGCGCAAAGGTTGGAGGTTGTGGTCGAAGGCTCCGAGGGCTCGGCCCGGCTCGACCGCGTGCTGGCGGCGCGCCTGCCGGAGCTGTCGCGATCGAGGCTGAAAGCCCTGATCCTGGCGGGCGCAGTGCACCTGAAGGCCTCCGCGGTCCGCGACCCCGCTTATCACGTCGCATCCGGCGATACGATCATAATCGACGTGCCGGAAGCGGCGCCCGCCGAGCCCAAGGGGGAGGACATCGCCGTCGATATCGTGTTCGAGGACGACGACATCGTCGTCCTCAACAAGCCCAAGGGCCTCGTCGTGCACCCCGCGGCCGGCCACGAGACCGGCACCTTGGTGAATGCGCTGATCGCCCATTGCGGCGCCTCGCTCTCCGGCATCGGCGGAGTGCGCCGGCCCGGGATCGTGCACCGGCTCGACAAGGACACGACGGGGCTGATGGTGGTTGCCAAGAACGATCTCGCCCACGCTTCATTGACGGCGCAATTCGCCGATCACGGCCGCACCGGCGCGATGCGGCGCGGCTACATGGCATTCGCCTGGGGCGTGCCGAACCGGCACCGCGGCACCGTCGATGCGCCGATCGACCGGCATCCGCATGCACGCGAGAAGATGGCCGTACGCCAGGGTGGCCGCGAGGCGGTGACGCATTGGGAAATCCTGGAGAGCTTTCATGGACGCGACGGCAAGGGCGTCGCCGCCCTGCTCGCCTGCGAGCTCGAGACCGGCCGCACCCATCAGATCCGCGTCCATCTCGCCCATATCGGCCACCCGCTGATGGGCGATGCCGTCTATGGCCCGCATTTCAAGACCAAGGCCAACCAGCTCGGCCCCGAGTCGCAGGCAGCTTTGGCGGCGCTGGGGCGGCAGGCCTTACATGCTTACCTGCTGGTATTGGAGCACCCGAGGACGGAAGAATTACTGCACTGGGAGGCGCCTTTGCCGGAGGATTTGCTTCTCCTGGAACGTGCGCTCAAGGCGGCGCTATGACGCAGGCCGCTTCAGAAAGCCTTTACATTACAAAAAGTTATAGCTGCCACACGGGGACGTGACGTCAGCAATCCTTCCCTTTTTGACCCCCGATGGGGTATATTGCGTCTGCGTTGAAATGACCAACGCGGAACATCGCAGCTACGGCCGGCTTTAACACAGCGGTCGTCTGCCTGGCCCGCCGCTATCGGGGGCCTGAACCTTTTGGAGGGCGCACTATGGCCCGTACCGCTGCTTTGCCGGTCCTCAATGGAGAATCCGGCCTTTCTCGCTACCTCGCCGAGATCCGCAAATTCCCGATGCTGGAACCGCAGGAGGAGTACATGCTCGCCAAGCGTTGGCGTGAGCATGACGATCGCGACGCGGCACACCAACTCGTCACCAGCCATCTCCGCCTCGTGGCCAAGATCGCCATGGGCTATCGCGGCTACGGCCTGCCGATCTCCGAGGTCGTCTCGGAAGGCAATGTCGGCCTGATGCAGGCGGTGAAGCGATTCGAACCCGAGAAGGGATTCCGTCTCGCCACCTACGCCATGTGGTGGATCAAGGCGTCGATTCAAGAGTACATCCTCCGTTCGTGGTCGCTCGTGAAGATGGGCACCACCGCGAACCAGAAGAAGCTGTTCTTCAACCTGCGCAAGGCGAAGAGCAAGATCAACGCACTGGACGAAGGCGATCTCCGCCCCGACCAAGTCAAGTTGATCGCCAAGCGCCTCGGCGTCACCGATCAGGACGTGATCGACATGAACCGCCGCCTCGGCGGCGACGCGTCGCTCAACGCACCGATCCGCGACGACGGCGAAGCCGGCGAATGGCAGGACTGGCTGGTCGACAACACGCCCAACCAGGAAGCCATGATGGCGGAGCACGAGGAGTATGATCACCGCCGTGACGCGCTGAACGGCGCCATGGGCGTGCTCAACCCGCGCGAACGCCGCATCTTCGAGGCCCGCCGCCTCGCCGATGAGCCGATGACGCTGGAAGACCTTGCTGCCGAGTTCGGCGTGTCGCGCGAGCGCGTCCGCCAGATCGAGGTCCGCGCCTTCGAGAAGGTGCAGTCCGCGGTCAAGGGCACGATCGCAAAGGCCGAACAGGCCGCGCTGGAAGCCGCGCATTAAGCGCGGCGGCTCAGCGCCAGAGATTGGCGGATCGAAAGAGACGAAAAGCCGGCGGCAACGCCGGCTTTTTTGTTGGTGTGATGCGAACTGCGCCCGATAGCGGTGCGTGTGGGCACACCGCCTACTCCCCCCATTGCCTTGCCATCGTCGCGAGCGTGCAGCCTTCGCAATAGCGGGCGTCCTTGTAGTCGATCCAGTTGTGCGCGTAGACCCGCTCGAGCGGGATGTCGTAGCGCGCGCGCAGCACTTTCACGAGGATCCTCCACGCCGCGACCTGTGCCTCGGTCGGCCCCGCCGTCACGTCGGGATAATTGCCGGCGAACTCGACGCCGATCGAATTGTCGCGCACCACCTGGCGGTAGGTCGGACGGTTGTCGATGTACTTGTTGTCGTTGCGGTTGGCGCCGTCGCTGTGGGTCGGCACGAGGTTCTCGGCGACCGCCCAATAGACCGTGCCGTCGGTCTCGACCCAGACCGTGACGCCGCGCCGCGTCGGGTTCTTCGCCTGGGCCTGCGCGCCGCCGCGGGCAGAGCCCGCCGGTCCCTCGGTCTGGTGCACGATGATGTTGCGCCAGGATCTTGCGCTAGCGAGGTCGCCCCACGGCGCCAGCCAGACGATCTTCAAGCCGGGGATGTCGGGCGTGCCGGAGGCGCGCGCGAGCCTGGCGAGCTCGGCATCCGCAGCAGCGGCGGGGAAGATCGGAAGGAGAGCGGCCAACACGGCCGCGAGCAGGCGAAATATCATCATGCAGGGTCCAATGCGACCCAAGCCTAACAGGCTTTACGCGAATGTCCTCACCGTCCCGACAGACTCGGGCGATAACGGCGGGGTGGGGTCATAGACCGCAAAATCGTTCTTGCCGTTCTTCTTGGCCGCATAGAGGGCATGGTCGGCATTGGCCATCAGGCGGTCCGGGAATTCCCCGATGCCGCGATCCCACTCCGCAACCCCGATCGAGATCGCGATCGGAATGTCGCGGCCGCTGCAGCTGACGGCATCCTGCCGGCAGACCTCAAGCACGCGGCGGGCGATCGCGGCAGCCTCGCGCAGCGACGAGGACGGCAGCACGATGCAGAACTCGTCGCCACCGGTGCGGGCGAGCATGTCGCCGGGCCGCAGGCGCGTCTGCGCCATCAGAGTGAAGTGCTTGAGGCAGGCATCGCCGGCGGCATGGCCATGGGTGTCGTTGATGGTCTTGAAGCCGTCGAGGTCGATCAGCAGCAGCGAGAACGGCTCACCGCTGCGCCCCGAACGGGCGCATTCCTCGGTCAGGCGCTGCAAGAGATGCCGCCGGTTGGCAACGCCGGTGAGATCGTCGAGCAACGCGAGGTCGGCAACCTCGCCCCGCAACCGGTCCATCGCCATCAGCAGGAAACCGAAATTGAGCGTCATCGACAGGAACAGCAGCCCGAGCACCATGATCGCATGGGCCTGGCCGCCGGCGCGCGCCGAGAGATCGTAGCCGAGCAGATTGCCCACGGTGCGCACGAGCAGGATCGCGATGATGCTGAGGATGACGATGCCGGACAGCTTGGCGCCCGGACTGACGCGGCCTTCCGGCGACAACAACAGACGCAGCGCCAGCATCAGCGGCAGGGCCTGACCGAACGTGTAGCTGAGCATGCGCAGCTGCATGTGCTCGAATCCGACCATGAAGAGCACGACGCCGACAAGGCTCAAGCACCCCGTCGCGGTCATCAGGCGCCACGAGACCGGCCGGTCGTAGAAGCGCTGAATTCCCATGGCGGCAAGGCAGCTCGCAGCGATGACACCGCCGGCGCCGAGCAGCAGCGGCAGGGGAGAGGCGACGAACAGACGGATCAAGGCCGTCATCGCGCCGGCGGCACCGACGAAGGCCGATGCCATCCAGAACCGCGCAGCCGCGAAATTCGGATAGGAACGCGTCACGTAGGCCCAGATCACGCCGAGCGCCAGGAAGTTGACGACGAAGACCGTCCACAATGTCGGTACGTTCAGCATGACGCGTACAGCACGCGCAGCGTCCCGCCCCCCGATCCCGGCAGCCGTCCGTCCATGACCCATCCCCGTTTTCTTGCGGAAGACAATGCGATGGTTGCGCTTAATGGAGTCTCACTGCGGCTCGCGAAAACGCGCCCTTGGTTTTGGATTCATGAACGGCACGCGGCTATTGCCGGATCGTTAAGGCTGCCGCGGCCGATGGCCGTGCTGACGCGTAGAGCGGATTCGCGCCAAAAATCACCCGAAAGTGCATCTGAGCTGTGGATAACAGGATGACACGGATGTGACGACGCGGGGCAGCCGGCTCCGAATCTGCTGAGTTTGTCGTCGAGGATGTTGCGAGGCTGGCCCTCCGCCGAGCACCCTCGTGTCGCGTTCCACCATTAACCCTTGAGAGGATACTATGGCTAAGAAAGCGAAGAAGGCGGCGAAGAAGAAGGCGAAAAAGGCCAAGAAGGCGAAGAAGAAGTAACGAGGCTTCTGTTTCTTTGCCCGGGTGGAGTGAGCTCCGCCCGGGCGTCGGGTCGATCGAAGGTGGCGGGCGCAAGGCCCGCTTTTTTATTGTGCGAGAGTTCGAAGTGTACCCGCTCTAACAGCGTCATGGCCGGGCTTGTCCCGGCCATCCACGCCTTGCCGCACAGTCCGAAGAGCGTGGATGCCCGGGACAAGCCCCGGCATGACGAGACCTTTCGAGAGGTGACGAAGACCTACCTTTCCGACAACGCCAGCTTGGCGCCGAGCGCGGCGAAGCCGGCGGCAAAGGAGCGGCGCAGCCAGGCCATGACGGCCGGGCGGGAGATGACGCGCTCGCGCACCGCGGCGGCGCAGAGGCCGTAGAGGACGAACACCGCGAACGTCATCGCCATGAAGGCGCCGCTCAATTCCAGCATGCGCGCCAGCACATGGGCCTCGTCCGCCGCGATGAATTGCGGCAGGAAGGCGAGAAAGAAGATCGACAGTTTTGGATTGAGGATGTTGATCAGGAAGCCGGTGACGATGACACGGCTGCTCGATCTTTCCCTGATCTCGCCGCCAACCGCCAGCGCCCCAGTCTCGCGCAGCGCCTGCCAGGACATGTAGAGCAGATAGGCGACGCCGCACCATTTCAGCGCGGCGAAGGCGAGCGCGCTGGTGTGGAGCACGGCGGCAAGACCGAGCATCGCCGCCGCCATGTGCGGCACGATGCCGAGCGTGCAGCCGAAGGCGGCCGCCACGCTGGCGCGCGAACCGCGGGTCAGCGCCGCGGCCAGCGTGTAGAGCACGCCGGTGCCGGGGGAAGCGACGACGATGAGCGAGGTGAGCAGGAAGGACCAGGTCATGGTCCGACCTTATCACCGCAGGGCGCTGCGAGAAAGCGGGCGCGTCAGGACAGCTGAGCGATCTCGGCCTCGCGCAGCACGTCGAGCGGCGCCCAGGGCTTGGCCCAGAACTTGGCGCCGTCGGGCAAGGCCTGCTTCAAGGGCCGGCCCGAGGTGACGACGACGTCGAGCTTCGGATTGCGGTCCTTGGCGACATGCGCGAGCTCGACACCGTTCATGCGGCCGGCCAGCTGGACGTCGGTCAGCATCAGACAGAGCGCGCCGGCGTTCTTGTCGAGCACGCGCTCGGCGGCCTCGGCGCTTTCGCACTGGATGACCTGGTAGCCGCTCTCCTCCAGGAGGACGCAAAGCATCTCCCGCTGCATGGCGTCGTCTTCAACGATCAGCGCTGTCGCGCGTAATGGCGTCGCTTGTCCCATCGGCGGCTCCCAATGCATGCCCTCATAACGGATGTTAAAAACCCAGGCGGACGTGGGTTCGGTTTCATTTCAAAAAAAAGTAATTCATAGTTCCATCATCGGGGACTTGACGGGGGAACTCATGACGACGATTCGGGGCGCCGCCGCCATCACGGGAGCCGCGAGCGGCATCGGCCGGGCGCTGGCGATCGAGCTCGCGCAACGCGGCTGCGACCTCGCACTGGCCGATCGCGACGAGGGTGGATTGAAGGCGCTCGCGGCGGAGATCGGAACAACGCGCAAGGTCAGCCTGCACCGCGTCGACGTCGGCGAGGCCGGCGACATCGCGCAGTTCGCGAGCGAGGCCATCGCCGCGCATCCTTCCCTCGGCATCGTCGTCAACAATGCCGGCGTTGCGCTGATGGGCACATTCGAGGAGATCGACCAGGCCCAGATGGACTGGCTGTTCGACATCAATTTCTGGGGCGTGGTGCACGGCACACGCGCCTTCCTGCCGCACCTGAAGACGATGAGCGAGGCCCACATCGTCAACCTCTCCTCGATCTTCGGCATCATCGCCCCGCCGGGCCAATCGGCCTATGCCGCGGCGAAGTTCGCAGTGCGCGGCTTCTCGGAGAGCGTGCGGCACGAGCTCAGCGTCGCGGGCAGCTCGGTGAAGCTGTCGGTCGTGCATCCCGGCGGCATCGCCACCGCGATCGCGCGCAACGCCCGCACCGGCGTCGGCGTCACCGACAATGCCCGCCGCGCGCAATCGATCGAACGGTTCGAGAACGCGGCGAAGACCTCGCCGAAGGACGCGGCACTGCGCATCATCAGGGGCATCGAGCGCAACGAGCCGCGCATCCTGATCGGCAACGACGCTCGCTTCATGGACCTGCTGCAGCGCTTCCGCCCGGGCACGTATTGGGCGCCGCTGCAGCGGCGGCTGGAGAAGATGGCGAAGGGGATAGAAAAGTAGCCAGGAGCGCAACGGCCTCCACACCCACCGCTGTCATTCCCCGCGAAGGCGGGGAATCCAGTACGCCGTGGCTTCTCGGCTCTAGCCGCGCCGCTCTGGAATACTGGATCACCCGCCTTCGCGGGTGATGACACCGATGATGTGGTCACTGCCCCATCAGCCGATCGGCGAAATAGCCGATGGTCTTGCGGTACACCACCGCCCTGTTCCACTCGCGCATCGCCTCGAAGTTCGGCGTTCCCTCGCCATAGGGCTGGCCCATCTTGAAGCCGCTCGTGTGCAGGAGGTTCGCGGTCGAGGCGAGCACGTCGGGGATGCTGTGGCGGAGATCGACATGGCCGTCGCCGTCGAAATCGACGCCGTACTTGATGTAGGACGATGGCAGGAACTGGGTCTGGCCGATCTCGCCGGCATAGGCGCCGATCATGTCGCGCAGCTGCAGGTCACCGCGCTGCACGATCTTGAGCGCCGCGAGCAGCTCGCCCTGGAACAGATCGGTGCGGCGGCAATCATGCGCGAGCGTCGCCAGCGTGCGGACCACCGGCAGCTTGCCGGTGTCGCCCTTGCCGAAATCGCTCTCCAGCCCCCAGATCGCGACCAGGATATAGCGGGGCACGCCGAACTTCTGCTCGATGCGCGACAGCAGCGCGGCATGCCGCTGCAGCATCGCGCGCCCGCCATTGACGCGGCCGGGGCCGACCCGGGTCGAGACGTACTGCTCGAAGGTCTTGTTGAAGGTGTAGCGCTGGCGCCGGTCGAAGGCGAGAACCGCAGGGTCGGGCGTCACGCCGCCGAGCGCCGCATTGGTCACGCCAGCCGAGACGCCGGCGGCCTGAGCCTCCTGCGCCATGCTGGCGACAAAACTGTTGAAGTCGCCGCCGCAGCGGGCGGCCTGCGCCGACCCGCCGGCCAGAGACACGACAAAGGCGGCAGCGAGAAGCAGTCTCAGCATGTGGAGCAATCCCCAAGAATCCCAGCGCGAAGCAGCGCTGAGGATCATGCCCGGGAACGCCACGAGCGTCAAAGCGCAAGGCTCGAAGGACAAGGCTCGAAGCAAGGCTTGATCCGCATCAAACCGTCTCACGCCATGCTTTCTAGACTGGACCGAGCAGGAGAACCGCACATGACCGGAATTACCTTGACCGCCGAGCAGATCCGCAATGCGCCCGCCCCGGTGCGGCAATGGATCGAGCAGGAGGTGATCGCCGCGCTCGGCCTTGCGCCACGGACGCCGGCGGCCGCGCCGCCGCAAGTCCCCCACCTCGTCGCCTGCAGCGTGGAAGACATGGCCGGCGTGCTCGAGCACATCCGCGGCGTGCTTCCGGCCGTGAACGTGCTGTTCGAGCTCGGCCGCCCCGGCATCAGCTTCGGCCGCCCCGCGGTGATGACGTTCCGCCTGATGGACCTCCTGCATCACACGCGCCTCTCGGACGTCAGCGAGGTCATGACGTGCCTCGAGATGATCAACCAGGCGCTGACCGAGGTGAAGAAGGACGCTTCCGTGCGGTTCTGCGGCTTCGACAATGAGGGCCATTGCCTGATCGCGCCGCAGACGCAACAGAGCATCGCGACGTTGTGGCAGACCATGATGGAGCGACAGCAGGCCGCGCGCGCCGCGCCGGCGGCGTGAGGGGAACGTCATCGCCATGCCCAATCGCCAGCAGCCTCCATCAACCCGCTCGCTCCTCCGCATCCCGCTATTTCGCCTGCTCGCCATCAATCTTGCGATCGGCGCCTGCGCCGCAATGCTATTGGTCGGCGGCCTGCTCTGGCTCAATCCCGGGCATCTGCGGGAGCTGATCTTCGCCGACCGCGCACCTGCCATTGCGCTCGTGCTGCTGCTCGCTTCCTTCCTCATCACCTTCGGCTCGGCCGCGATGGGCAGCGCGATCATGGCGCAGGGACGCAAGGAGCGTAGCAACAAAGGCGGCGGACGGGGATCGCGGCTCGCCGTGCAGGAGGTGGTGCACCGCCGGCGAGATTGAGGCGCGCAGCGCGAAGCGTGCGCGGCGGCGCCGAAACAAAACCGCAAAAACAACCCCATGCACAGTAGAAGTCTTGATGTGATCTTTGCGATTTTTCCGAATCGACGTTGACCGTCGGGCAAAACAGTGGTATGGTGCCAACATCGCAAGACTCCAGACGCTGACGCCCGCGCGCTCTCGTTGCCTTCCGAGAGCGCAGCAAGATGAACAAAGTACTTCGAGGATCCAAAGCATCTGATTTTCGAAATTGTGGGAAATCGCGATATCCATCAGCTGCATATCTGATGCGCCTGCTGCGACATCGTCGCGCGACGATTTACCTTGCCATCGCGGCGCGCCTTCTATAGCCTTCTATTTTAGGTTGTCGCCCTGCCAGCCCCGGGCGACGCTGAAAAGATAAACGGCGGGCTTCGGCCCGCCGTTTATTGAAGGGCGTGGCGACGATCGCGAAGGTCACAATCCCGAAAGTCATTTGACTGCGGCGTCCTGATCGAGGACAAGCCGCCATGGCCAAAAAACCCGGAACCAACCCCAAAGGCGAATTCGCCTTCTTCAACGTCGTCTACGAAGACGATTCCCAACGCTCCAACCGCCGCGTCCCTTCCGAACTGCTCGGCGGCCTCGACGGCGACGAACCCGCCCGCAACTTCATCATGGAACAGGACCGCGAGATCGCGGAAAAGAGCGGCCGCCCGGCGCTGGAGATCAAGCGGATCGAGCGGGTGGGAGCGAAGAAGAAGTAGGCGGGCACAGCGGGGCGTTCACCAGCGCCCGCTCCATTTATTCCAGGCAAATAGCAGATCGGCAAACCGGTCATAGGCAAACCGCGTGATCGGCAGCGCCACGCGATTGCCGAACAGCACCGCAAGCCACCCCTGCCCCGGCGTCAACCGCCACAGCGCAATCGCGACATCAGCGCCGACGACGAGCCGCCCGGCCTCATCCGTCGCGTGTAGGCGCCGCCTGATGTCGTCGAGCGAAGCGCCAAAGTGCGCCAGTGCATCAGGCTGCTCGTTGATGTCCCTGAACTCGACGGTGCCCGCGCGCACCAGCGCCAGCAGCTTGTTGCGCTGCCAGTCAATGCCGGCGTCGCAGACGGGGCAGCGGGTGTTGTAGTAGACGGTGAGGTGGGGTGGCATCAATGAGCCTTTCTCGTCGGAATTATAGTCCGAGAGAAAGCCAGATAAACGCCTTCGGCTGAAGCTGCCGATACAAAGGCACAAAGAAGGACGACCCGACCTCGGCCCGCCGAATTGCGCGGCAGCCTCGACGGCGGCGAGCCGCGCGCAACCTCATTGGGAGCAGGATCGAGAGTCGCGTAAAAGAGTGGGAGGTCGGCGCTGGAGATCGAGCGGATTGAAAGGAGGCGAAGAAGAAGCAGGGTTCGGCCCTATCCCCGTCATTGCGAGCGCAGCGAAGCAATCCAGAGATGCGTCTGTGGGGATGGGCGGCAGAGCAGACCTGATTTGCTCAACTTGAGTTCTTCGCATTGTGCCCCCGAAGCGGACATGATGCAGCGAATGACAACTCGACTATCGAGCCCTCCATTGCTCGCGGAATTGCCCGGGCGTCACGCCTGCAACCCGGCGGAATGCACGGGTAAAATGGGCGGGATCTGCGTAGCCCGAAGCAAACGCAATCTCGATGATCTTGGAATCCGTATCTCGCAAAAGCTTTCTGGCATTTTCAAACCTCACGGTATCCAACAGCCGCGAATATGTCATCCCGGCGCGAGATAGCTTGCGTTGAAGGCTGCGTGCGCTGACCCCCGCCATCTCCGCGACTTCCGCCAGCGCCGGAGGCCGCTCGTCCATGTAGGATGGCAGCATCAGCTTAAGTGCGTGGATAAAGTCAAAGTTCGAATGTTCGACAAAGTCGCTCTTCGGATGAGAAGGAGCTTGCTTCAATCTGTTAGGAAGGCCCAGCAATGAAACAGGTACGTCGATCCACGAAGCTTCTTGACCAGACAGGAATTGAGACGTCGGCCAGAAAGACCGACATGCCGGACCCGGCGTGTACCGCGCCTCAAAGGCGATAGTTGCCGGAGCCCAGTCCGGTCCGGCGAATTGGCGGACGATGTAAATCGGGAAAACGTTCTGAAGCCATTGTGAATGCTCGAGATGCTGAAGTCCGGCAGTGCCGGCTAGCTTGCTGCAATAGCGAACATGGTCGCCGTGGCGCTCGACCCAGTTGCTCAAGTTTGAATCTTCGAGCGAAGCTAATCTACAGGCCTGGTGCAGCGCGACGAGCAAAGTCGGAGAATGACTGATTAGATACCTGGTCTTCTCACTAAGGTGTCCGAAATTGAGCGACTTAGCAGCGTGGAATCCAAAATCTTCAATACCTTGCGACCGGCTGGCAAACTCCGCAAATTCGATAGCAGGCAAAATCGGGACGTAATGATCGGCTTTTTCCTCCAGAGAAGCGGGCAGCAGATACTTTTCCAGTAAAGAAGCGGTTGGCGCGCCGAGATTATCCAGAATGTCAGCGAAGGGACTGAGGTGCTGACAACGCGTCAAATGAATCTTTGGCATTGGTGCGTCTCGATCACTTAATTCAGCGCACGAGCGGCGTCGCAGGACGACAACTCCCTAAACAGGGAGCGCCGACGCCTGTCACACGCTTAGATTATCAGGACTGCAAGGCTCTTTGCGTGCTTTTTGTCGCCTGGCTATGCCTCCAGAGGATCGCAGTCTCAGCTCATTCCATTCGACGAACATTTTGGCGCCCAATGGCCAGATGCGCCTCTCAGCTTCCCTAATCCTATGGATCGATTTTCCGCTGTAGGAGCATAGGCTTCAGGCCTGACGTCAAACGATGAGAGCCGTCCGCTTGCCTTCATCCACGGCGGTCCGCACCGCCATCGTTGCATCACTGCGGCACGGTGACGCAACCCTCGATAGCACAGCGCATGCGCTCAGAATTAGCGGGCGCACATTACAGCGTCATCTAGAACGCATGGGCACAAGCCACAGCAAGATCCTCGACGAAGTCCGATTGGAGATTGCGTGCCGCCTGCTGGCCGATACGAGTAAGCGCTTGTCGGATATTGCAGAATTTCTAGGATACACGAACGCCAGCAGCTTCAGCCGCGCTTTCGTGCGTTTGATGAAAATTCAACCCATCGTTTATCGGCGGCAGCAACGCGGCCGCAAGCATGATCGGTCGCTCGTCCGCCGACGTTCTCACCCCACCAACCCGTTGAATGATTCCTGACGATTGGCGCGAAATGGCAAGACGCGCCGCGTGATTTGGCGCGAAATGCAGAGATGCCGCCGCCACTAGCGACGCTCTTGTCGCTTCCGAATTGCTCACGTGCTGTTCGAGGAAGAACGACCAGCCTGCAAAGGAGAGGATCATCATGACAATCCGCGTTGCCTTGATTGCGGTCTGCGCCGCTGGCTTAGTTGCAATTCCGCACAAGCTTCTTGCTCAATCTCAGGCCGAACCCAAGCCGCACATTCCGCTTGAGAAATCGATTGGTCAGGCCAAGCCGGAAGTGGTCCCATCGCTTTTTGTACTCAACTCACGCGGGGTGAGCCTGAAGGAGGGTAAGCTGGTGCTGAGTGCAATTTCTCCGAATGCGATCGTGTTTGCCGACCGGCCGGTTCGTGCCGCCGGGCATGATCTGACCTCCCGGATTATCGAGGACTGGGGCAATGGCAGCGACAACTTCGCTAAAGACCCGCCCAACGCCACGGTGTCAGGATTCAAGAAAGACGGATCGTCGGTGTTGGATGCCGTCGTCGTGTTGAAATCCCCCAAGCTTGAGGGTGATAAGCTGACGTTCGACGTCGATCTCCTCGAAGGTGATCTCGCCGGGGCGGACGGGCCGGCATCTGTCTTTATCGATATCATTGGCCGTCCGTTGACGCCGTTGTCTTTCGCCGGCGTCGCTCGCCGCACCGCCTGGCGCGGAGCGTTCTACCGCGGCGCTGCCGTGGCAGGAGCCGCTGCTGTGGCCGGGGCTGCGGCGTATCCCTATTACTCACCGCGCTGCGGCTACTACCCCTATCCGCCCTGCTATTGAACCGTTCGCCCGAGTGGCTCCGTTACAAAGGCGTGAACTGCGAATCCACGTGACTGGTTTTCTATAGGAAGGAGATTAGCGATGAACATCACCCGTCGATCCCTTGCATTTGGCGGAATGGGGCTGCTCGCGGGAGCCGCCGCCACACGACCGGCTCTTGCCCAGGATTCATTTTTCGGAGTGGGACAAGGCCTGGAGGATTTCTGGCTGGCCAGCGACGCCTACATCTTTGGCTACCCGCTGGTGACGATGGAGATGACCCGGCGGATCATCACGAATGTCGCCGAGCCCGTCGGCACGCGCGGTCCGATGGGACACATCATCAAGCTGCGCCAGTATCCCGATGCCTCCTTCAGGGATGTGACGGCACCGAATGCCGACACCTTGTACACGACATCCTTCTTCGACGTCGGAAAGGAGCCGTGGATACTCAGCATTCCGGACATGAAGGGCCGCTATTTCCTGATGCCGATGCTGGACGGCTGGACCACCGTGTTTCACGTGCCAGGTAAGCGCACCACCGGCACCGGGGCGCAGACCTACGCGATCACGGGGCCGGGTTGGAAGGGCACGCTGCCGGCGGGTGTCAAGGAGTACAAGTCTGCCACCAATATCGTGTGGCTGCTCGGCCGCATCTATTGCACCGGCACGGCGGACGATTACGCTGCGGTGCACAAGTTGCAAGACGAATGCAAGCTCGTTCCGCTCAGCGCTTATGGCAAAGCCTACACGCCCGCCCCCGGGAAGGTGGATCCAACAATCGATATGAAGGCGGCGGTCCGCGAGCAGGTCAATCGCATGGACGCGGTCTCATACTTCAAGCTGCTTTGCGAGTTGATGAAGACTAATCCGCCATACGCCGCGGACGCGCCTCAACTTGCGAAGTTTGCCCGCATCGGCATCGTCCCAGGGCAGGATTTTGATGAGAGTAAGCTGAAGGCAGACTTTCTGAGGCGCCTGCCGGAGGTGTCGTTCGACCGGATCATGCTGCAGTTCAAAATCAACAAGGCCATCAAAGACGAGAATGGGTTCGCGTTCACGACCAAGACCGGCATCTACGGCACCGACTATTTGATGCGGGCTTTGGTAACCGCGATCGGGCTTGGTGCCAACCGGCCGCAGGATGCCGTCTATCCGACCTCGCAAAAAGACGCCGACGGTCACAAGTACAGCGGCGCGAACAAGTACGTGATGCGATTTCCGAAAGGTCACTTGCCTCCAGCGGAGGGATTCTGGTCGCTTACGATGTACGACAGCGGCTATTTCTTCGTGAAGAACCCGCTCAACAGGTACTCCGTCAGCGCTCGGGAAGACTTGAAGGAGAATCCGGACGGATCAACTGATCTGTACATCCAGAAGGACTCTCCCGGCAAAGAGAAGGAGTCGAACTGGCTACCTGCGCCTGAGGGAGATTTCATCCTCATGTTGCGTATGTACTGGCCCCAGGAGACGGACCCCTCGATCATCAACGGCACATGGACGGTCCCGGCCGCCAGAAAAGTTGGAGCCTAGAGCAGGCAATCATGCCGGCGCGCATGCGCCGGCATGATTGCTAGGCCGCTCCCAGATGCCCCACAGCACGCTGTACTCGCTTTGGGTTTTCTGGGGCGAATGACACGGCATTCGCGATGCAGGAGGCCATGATGTCGGCACTTCACCTTGGAAAAGGAAAACAGCGCGTTGGACGGAGCGCGACAAAGCCGTCTCTCTCTTCTGCGTTCAGGAATGCAGCCATTGCCTCGGCAGTCATGACGCTGTCGGTGCCTGCTGCCACGGCTTACGCCGACGAAGGTGGCGTTTCCTACTGGCTCCCTGGCCGCTTCAGCAGCCTTGCCGCCACCCCTCAAGCCCCCGGCTGGTCAATGGCAGCGGTCTACTACCACACCAGCGTAAGTGCATTCGGCACCGCGGCTGCCGCAAGGGAAATTCACGTCGGCAGAATCCCCGCAACAGTAAACGTCGATCTGAACTTGCGTCTGAATGGGCGAGGGGATCTCGTCCTGCTCAATCCTACATACACGTTCGCAACCCCCGTGCTGGGCGGGCAACTGGCCATCGGAGTGACAGGACTGTTCGGACGATCGAGCGCTGATCTAGCAGGAACGCTCACCGCAACTGTCGGCCCCCTGGCCGTGACGCGCACGGGCAGCTTCGGCGACTCGATCACGTCAGTCGGGGATCTCTACCCGCAGGCGACGCTCAAGTGGAATGCAGGCGTCCATAACTTCATGACCTACGTAACCGGAGATGTTCCCGTCGGCGCTTACAGTTCGTCCCGTCTCGCCAATCTCGGCATCGGGCATGGCGCCATCGACGGCGGCGCCGGCTACACCTACTTCAATCCGCAAACTGGCCACGAGTTTTCCGCGGTGGCGGGCCTCACCTACAATTTCAAGAATCCGGATACGCAGTACCAGAACGGCATCGATCTTCACGTTGACTGGGGAGCCTCGCAGTTTCTGTCAAAGCAAACTTTCGTCGGCCTCGTTGGTTATGCCTATCAGCAGATAACTGATGACGTTGGCCAGCATCCCGCCCTAGGCGGCTTTCGGTCCCGAGTCTTCGCAGTTGGTCCGCAGATTGGCTTTCTATTTCCGGTAGGCGATATGCAGGGGTATTTGAATCTGAAGGGATATGGCGAGTTCGCTGCGGAGAATCGGCCGGCTGGCTGGAACACTTGGCTGACGTTCTCAATATCGCCGATAGCGCCGACCAGAACTGTCGCATCAACCCGGCGGATCACAAAATAGCAGCGTGGCCGCTTAGCCGATCTCGCCGACACACCATGGGTCGGTCGAACGTCTCACGTGAACATATCGAACTGAGCTGGTTATCTGCGTAGCCTCGAACCTTCCACCTGCTGAACAAAGCTGGCGTGAAGGTAGTCGAGAAGATCTACCTGCATCGAAATCCCGCACTTTGAAGAAGGAAAGTCGCCCCCCGGACCCGCACTTCCGCTTTCGGCCCATCTCGGAAGTCGGGCACCGTCCGCACTTTTGTTGCTGTTGGAATGGAATCGGACATGGGTAGGGCAATCGCCTGGTGGATTGCTTCGTCGCAAGCGCTCCTCGCAATGACGGGGCGAGAGCCGAGTCAAAGAAAAACGGCGGGCTGTTGGCCCGCCGTTTTCGTTCTGATTGAAATCGGATCAATTATCCAAAAAGCTCCGCAGCTTCCGGCTCCTTGACGGATGCTTCAGCTTCCGCAGCGCCTTCGCTTCGATCTGGCGGATACGCTCGCGCGTCACCGAGAACTGCTGACCCACCTCTTCCAGCGTGTGATCGGTGTTCATGCCGATGCCGAAGCGCATGCGCAGCACGCGCTCTTCGCGCGGGGTGAGAGAGGCGAGGACGCGCGTGGTGGTCTCGCGCAGGTTGGACTGGATCGCGGCGTCGATGGGGAGGATCGCGTTCTTGTCCTCGATGAAATCGCCGAGATGCGAATCCTCCTCGTCACCGACCGGCGTCTCAAGCGAGAGCGGCTCCTTGGCGATCTTGAGGACCTTGCGGACCTTCTCCAAGGGCATGCCGAGCTTTTCGGCGAGCTCCTCCGGGGTCGGCTCGCGGCCGATCTCGTTGAGCATCTGGCGGGAGGTGCGCACGATCTTGTTGATCGTCTCGATCATGTGCACGGGGATGCGGATGGTGCGGGCCTGGTCGGCGATCGAGCGGGTGATCGCCTGCCGGATCCACCAGGTGGCGTAGGTCGAGAACTTGTAGCCGCGGCGGTACTCGAACTTGTCGACCGCCTTCATCAGGCCGATGTTGCCTTCCTGGATCAGGTCGAGGAACTGCAGGCCGCGGTTGGTGTACTTCTTGGCGATCGAGATCACGAGGCGGAGGTTGGCTTCCACCATCTCCTTCTTGGCCTGGCGTGCCTCGCGCTCGCCCTTCTGCACGGAGTGCACGATCTTGCGGAACTCGACGATCTCGAGGCCGGTCAGCGCGGCGAGCTGATGGACCTCGTGGCGGAGGTCCTTGATGCGGTCCTTCTCGTGGTGGACGAAGTTCTTCCAGCCCTTGGCCGACAGCTTCGAGACGCGGTTGAGCCAGCGCGGATCGAGCTCCGAGCCGGTGTAGTTGCGCAGAAAATCCTCGCGGGCGACACCGTGGCTGTCGGCAAGGCGCATCAGGCGGCCCTCATGCGAGACGAGGCGCTTGTTGATGTCGTAGAGCTGCTCGACGAGGCTATCGATGCGCGCCTGGTTGAGGCGCAGCGACTTCACCTCGACGATGATCTCGTCCTTCAGCTTCTTGTACTTGCGCTCCTGATGCGGCGAGAGCGACTCGTTCTGGAGCTGGTTCTGGATGTCCTGCTCCTGAAGCTTGCGCAGCTTCTTGTAGCTGTCGGCGATGCGATCGAAGATCTCGACCACCTTCGGCTTGAGCTCGGCCTCGATCGCCGCGAGCGACATCTGGTTCTCGAACTCGTCGTCGTCCATGTCGGACTCGGCGGCGGCCTCGCCCGGATCCTTCTCCTCGCCCTCGGGGGCGGCCGCAGGCGCGGCGCGGAACGGCGTCGGCGACGGGGGCGCGGCAGGCGGCGCGACATGCGCGGGCGCAGCGGCGGACGCGGTGGCTTCGCCGCCCTCGGCCGAGGCTTCGCCGCCCTCGCCATTGGGTCCTGCGATCATCGCGGCGTTCATGCCGCCCTTGGCATCCGGGCCGGCATAGGTGGCTTCGAGATCGATGATGTCGCGGAGGAAGATCTTGCCCTCGTTGAGCTCGTCGCGCCAGATGATGATGGCCTGGAAGGTCAGCGGGCTTTCGCAGAGGCCCGCGATCATCGCCTCGCGGCCGGCCTCGATGCGCTTCGCAATCGCGATTTCGCCCTCGCGCGAGAGCAGCTCGACCGTGCCCATCTCGCGCAGATACATGCGCACGGGATCGTCGGTGCGCTCGCCCGGCTCGCTCTTCTTGACCTCGGTGACGGCCTTCTGAGTGACCTCGACGAGCTCGTTATCCGTCTCGTCGTCGCCCTCGTCCTTCTCTTCCTCGCCTTCGGTGTCGTCGGCTTCGGTGACGTTGATGCCCATGTCCGAGAGCATCGACATGATGTCCTCGATCTGTTCGGGCGAGGTCTGGTCGGACGGCAAGACTTCGTTGAGCTGATCGAAGGTCACGAAGCCGCGCTTCTTGGCCTGCTTGATCATCTTCTTCACGGCGGCGTCGGACAGGTCGAGCAAGGGCGAGGGCGCGTCCTGGGAATCCTTCTCCGGCGCATCCGCTGCCTTGTCGTCTTTTTCCTTGTCCTTCGCCTGCAGCGTCTTTGCCTTGGTGGCCATCCATTGCTCCTAAACGCGCTTCATGCGAGACGCGCCGCGCCTTCGCGTGAATTCACATGAACCTGTTGCTCGACGCTCTCGCTTCGGCAGCTCTCGACACGGAAAGGGCGGCGCACAAACCTCTCGCCACCCCCAACTCTCTCTCGCCGGAATTGCCTAACGCTTCGTCAGCCTCTTTGTCGCGGCGGATGCAGGTGTAGTGCCAACAGCGATTGCGCGGATTCATTCCTGACGCGTCTGTTATGCCTGCGGCCGCCTCTGGGCCAAAGTGCTACAAGACCGTTAAGCCTCGATTAACCCTGTTTTTGCCGCCAAACCTAGGATTTGGCGAGTCTTTTAGCGGTTCCAGCCGTGGCCGTCCGCATGTTTCTTTCATCACATGCTCTTCTGGAGCCGGCCCGACAGCTCGCCAAAACCCTCGATCAGGGCCTCGGTACCGTCGACTTCACCTATCCGAGCCTTGACGTCACGCAGCCACGCCAAATTGGCCTCGCTGGGATCCTCCCCCAAGGCCAGCTCGGCGTCTTTCAGCTCTCTAAGTAGTGAATGCCATTGCCGATGCAAGGCAACCAGCTGGTGCCAGGTGGCAAGAACGTCGTCCCTCGCCGCGCCCTCGCGGGCGGCCCACACCGCCTGGGTCGTGATGACATTCTCAACCCTTTGAAGAGTTTGAGAAAATCCGCCCTTTGCGAGGTCGCCGCGCATCTTTTCTGCCTGCTCGCCGGGGTCCGGCGAGTGGTGATGGTCGTTGGCGAAGGCGTCGATGATGCCGGCCCTGAGCTTGTGGGCCTCGGGATGGGCCAGCTCCAGGGCGGCGACCTCCTCCAGATGCTCGTGCAGCAGCCAGGGGTGGTTGATCAGGCATTGCAGGATCAGCGCCTCCCGGCGGGAGATGGCGCTGCGCTGGCCTCGCAGGATCGGGCTTGCCGCCAGCTGCGGGCTCGCCGCCTGGTAGGGGCCGGACGGCAGCGGGGTCGGACCCGGAGCGCCGCGGCGACCGCCGCCGAAGCCTTGTCCACCGAATCGATTCGCCCCGCCTCGCGGCTGGAACGGGCGGCCGCCACCGGGGCGGAAATTGCCCCGGCCGCCAAAGCCGCGGCCGCCTTCGGGCGCGAAGGCGCGCTGCAGCCGCTCGACGAATTCGTCGCGATAATAGCGCCGCACCACCTCATCGCGGATGCCGTTCGTGAGCTCCCTGATGCGCGCCTCCAGCGCGGCGCGCCGCTCGGGCGTGGCGAAATTGCCGCCCTCGAGCTCGCGCGACCAGATCATGTCGGCGAGCGGACGGGCGGCGGCGATGACCTCCTCGATCGCGCCGTGCCCGCCCGAGCGCACGAGATCATCGGGGTCCTGCCCTTCCGGCAGCAGCGCAAAGCGAAGACTCTTGCCGGGCGCGAGGAACGGCAAGGCAAGGTCCGCAGCACGATAGGCCGCCTTCTGTCCGGCGCGGTCGCCGTCGAAGCAGAGGATCGGCTCGTCCGCCATCTTCCAGAGCAGCGCGAGCTGGCTTTCGGTGAGCGCGGTGCCGAGCGGCGCGACGCTGCCGGCAAAGCCCGCGGTGACCATGGCGATGACGTCGACATAGCCTTCGACCACGATCAGTGGGCTGCCGTCATGGGTGGCTTTGCGCGCGGTCTGGTGGTTGTAGAGATTGTCGCCCTTGTGGAAGAGCGGCGTCTCCGGCGAATTCAGGTATTTGGCCGGAACGTCCTTCTCCAGCGCGCGCCCGCCGAAGGCGATGACGCGGCCGCGCAGATCGGCGATCGGAAACATCACGCGATCGCGGAAGCGATCGTAGGGAACGGGGATGTCGTCGCCGCCGATCAACAGACCGGTCTCGACCATGTCCTCGACGGAGACGCCGAGCTTGCCGAGATGCTCCTTCAGTGCGAATCTTTCGCCCGGCGCATAGCCGAGGCGGAACTGCAATTGCGTCGCCGGCGAAATGGCGCGATCGGCGAGATAGCCGCGCGCTTTCGCGCCCACGCGCGAGGCCAGCGTCTCGGCGAAGAATTTCGCCGCGAGATCCATCACGTCATGCAGCGAGCGCCGCCGCTGCTCCTCGCGCGCGGCGTTGGGCGTCACCGCCGGCAGCGGCAGGCCCGCCATATTTGCAAGCCGCTCCACCGCTTCCGCGAACGGCAGGCCGTCGGTCTCCATCACGAAGTTGATGATGTCGCCGTGCTTGCCCGAGGAGAAGTCGTGATAAAAACCCTTCTGGTCGTTGACGTAGAAGGACGGCGTCTTCTCCTGCTGGAACGGCGACAGCCCCTTCCACTCGCGCCCGGCCTTCTTCAGCTTGACGCGCTTGCCCACGACCTCGGAGACCGAAAGCCGGGCACGAAGCTCGTCGAGGAACTGGGGCGTGAAGCGCATGGGGCGAGTTTAGCCGAGCGTTTGAGTCGGGCGAAGGATCAGGGATATAGGGACGGCCCGGTCAAAGGCCAGGTTTGTCGGGCTTATCCGCGCTGTTCACAGCCCTCCGTCATTCCGGGGCGCCCCGAAGGGGCGAGCCCGGAATCCATCGAGCCACTGGAATGCTGGGAGAAATGGATTCCGGGCTCGCGCTGCGCGCGCCCCGGAATGACGAGCCACTTGAACCGCGCCCGGTTCCACGCTTCCATACCGCCATGTTCAGGACCTTTCGGGGCGGCCAGACCGGGGGTTGGCGGGTGACCTCGCTCTCGCCTGTGACGGGCGAGTCCCTGCCCTTCGTGCCGGCGCTGTCGGTGACCGACAGCGAGGCCGTCTCGTTGCCGCTGGTGCCCTCGCGCAATGCCTGGCGGCTGGTCGGCGTCGCCAGCAGCCTGCGCTACACCGAGCGGGCCGAGAAGCAGCAGCTCGTCGCCGTGCAGGCCGGCCTCGGCCGGCTGGAGGCCACCAGCGCGGCGCTGATCCCGATCCGCAAGTCGCAGGCCTGGTGGGAGCTGACCCAGGAAGAGCGCCGCAAGATCTTCGAGGACAAGTCGCACCACATCGCGAGCAGTCTTCGTTTCCTGCCCGCGATCGCGCGCCAGCTCTATCATTGCCGCGATCTCGGCGGCCCCTTCGATTTCCTGACCTGGTTCGAATTCGCGCCCGCGAACGCCTCGCTGTTCGAGGAGCTGGTGGCGATGCTGCGGCGGACCGAGGAGTGGACCTATGTCGAGCGCGAGGTCGACGTGCGCGTGGTCAAGGAAGTGCTGTCGGCTTAGCGATCGAGGAAGTGCCCGGACTCGATGATCGGCAGATCGGTGACGGGCCAATTGTAGACGTAGGTCCACACGTTTTCGCTGGCGCCGTCGGGCAACGTCACCTCCACCATCTGCCGCAGATATTCGGTCGGCTCCGGAAAGCCCTCGCCGCAGGCCTCGTACATGTCGAGCTCGCGCAAGAGTTCGTCCGGCACGCGCAGCTGAAACAACTCGCCATGGACGATGTCCGACGGCGCCTCGGAGAGCAGCAATCCCGGATAGTGCTTCACCAGAACGAGCCGGCCGCGGCAGGTGGCTTCACTGATGAATTCCGCATGGCCGGCGAGCAGCCGCGCCATCGGGTGGTCGAAGCCGCGCATCAGGGTGCCGTAAACGAAAAGTCGATCCGAGCTCATGCCGTTCCAACGTTGCGGCATCGGTGCGATACCGCTACTCCGTTTACACAGTTTGTCATTCCATAGGCAAATCAGGATGGCTTTGGATATAGCCGACGCAACCGACCAGCTGCTCGGCGAGGGCGACATTCCGCCCGTGCATGAGGTGAATGCGGCGGGGACATCGCCGTTCCTGCTCACCGCGGACCATTACGGACGGGTGCTGCCGCGCGCGCTCGGCGATCTCGGCGTCGCGGATACCGATCTTGTCAGGCACATCGCCTGGGACATCGGCATCGCCGGTGTCGCCGAGCGGCTCGCCGCGATGCTCGATGCGCATCTGATCGCGCAGCGTTATTCGCGGCTGGTGATCGACTGCAACCGCCCGCCCGGCGTCGCAAGCTCGATTCCCGTGATCTCCGAGGCGACCGCCATCCCCGGCAATGAGGATCTGTCGGCCGCGGCCAAGGAGATGCGCCGGCGCGAGATCTTCGATCCCTATCACCGCCGGATTAGCGCTGCGATCGATGCGCGCATCAGGGCGGGCAGGCCGACGGTGCTGGTGGCGCTGCACAGCTTCACGCCGGTCTTTTACGGCGAGCCGCGGCCCTGGCACATCGGCACGCTCTATCACCGCGACACCGTGCTGCCGCTTCTGATGCTGCAGCATTTGCGGGCCGAGAGCGCGCTCGTCGTGGGCGACAACCAGCCTTATGCGGTGAGCGACATCACCGACTACACGATTCCAATCCACGGCGAGGCGCGCGGCCTCGTCAACACCGGCATCGAGATCCGCCAGGACCTGATCGCCGACGAGGGCGGCCAGCAGCAATGGGCCGAGCGGCTGGCGCGGATCCTGCGCGAGATCGAGGCCGCGCTACGCGAGCAGGGAATGAGTTAAGCGGTCACTTCGCCCGCGTCAGTGCCAGCCAGATGCCGCCGCCGATCATGAAGCCGCCCGAGATGCGCGACACCATCCGCGTGCGCCGCGCCGAGAAGAATTTTCGGGCGCGCCCGGCGGCAATCGCGTAGAGCGCATCGGTCATCACCGCCGTCACCATGAAGGTGGCACCCAGCAGCGCGACCTGCGGGAAATGCGGCTGGCTCATGTCCATGAATTGCGGGATGAAAGCGCCGAAGAACACCAGCACCTTGGGGTTCGACAGCAGCACCAGGAATCCCTGCAGGAAGAAGCCGCCGCGCGGCGGCGGAGGCGGCGCGTCGACATCGACACCTTCGACCGGCTCCCAGATCAGCTTGATGCCGAGCCAGATCAGATATGCGGCGCCGGCAAAGCGCACCCAGTCGAACCAATAGCCCATGGTCGCCATCAGCGAGGTCAGGCCGATCGCAACGATGCCGATGACGATGGCAAGCCCGGCCTGCGCGCCGGCCACGTTGATGAGCGCCGCACGCGTGCCGTGGCGCAGGCCATTGGCGACGACGAGGGTGACGATCGGCCCCGGCAGCAGCGCCAGCGCAATGCAGGCGGCGACGAAGGCGAGGTAGGCTTGCATGGACATCATGGGAGGGACTCGCTGAAGGCGGTTTCGCCGCATTAATGCATGGCGAGCGCTGGAACGGAAGACGCGTCAGTCGCTCCAAGCCGATCCCTTGACATGCAACCATTTAGTTGCCTATTATCGCCGCCATGGATGAGGTCTTCAAGGCGCTCGCGGATAGCTCGCGACGTTCGCTGCTCGACAGGCTTCACGCCAGAAACGGCCAGACACTGAACGAGCTCTGCGAGGGGCTTGCGATGACGCGACAGGCCGTCACCAAGCACCTTGCCATCCTGGAGGAAGCGAACCTCATCACCACCATCAGGCATGGACGCGAGAAGCTGCACTACCTCAACCCGGTGCCGATCCATCAGATCGGCGAACGCTGGATCAGGAAGTTCGAGCGCAGCAAGCTCGCCGCGCTCAACGAGCTGAAACGTCAGTTGGAGAACGGCGACGAGTGAGTCCGCTCAACGAAGGATTTGATGCACGATGAACCTCGATCAATTCAAGCCGCTGACCGTCTACACCATCTACATCGCCTCGACGCCCGAGAAGGTGTGGGAGGCGCTGACGTCCGCCGAGTTCAGCCGGAAATATTTTTCCGGCTTTGCGGTGGAGATGGAGCCGAAGCTCGGCGGCAGTTTCGTCGTGCACGCGCCCGACGGCTCCGAGCACATCCGCGGCGAAGTGTTCGAATACGATCCGCCGAGGAGGCTCACGGTGAGCTGGAACGTCAATTGGCCGGACCTCGTGGAAAAGCTCGGCACCACCATTGTCACCTACGAGATCGAGCAGGCCGGCGAAGCCGTGCGCCTCACCCTGAGCCAACGCCACGACCGCGAGCTCAGCGACGACATCCTTTCCGGCGGCCGCACCGGCTGGCCCGCGATCCTCTCCGGATTGAAGAGCCTGCTGGAGACCGGCAAGGCGCCGCATATCGAGATGTCCCCGCCGGTGCGGTTGCTGGAGGCGCTGAAGGCGATGGGGATCAAGGTGCCGTAATTGAAGAAGGACAAGCGTAGGTCGCTTCTTCCCCTCTCCCCTTGTGGGAGAGGGTGGCTCGCCGCGAAAGCGGCGAGACGGGTGAGGGGTCTCTCTCCGCGCACACTTCTCTCAATGAGTCCGCGGAGAGAGACCCCTCATCCGGCGCTTCGCGCCACCTTCTCCCACAAGGGGAGAAGGAAGAGCGCCGACACTAAGCCACCGGCGCCACCAACCGGCGGTACAGGTGCCATGTCGCATGCCCGAGCACCGGCAGCGTGACCACCAGCCCGAGAAAATAGGGCAGCGCCGAGACGATCAGCAGCATCACGATCAATGCGGCCCAACCGATCATCGGCAGCGGGCTCGTCACCACCGCGCGCACGCTCGTCACCATGGCCGTGACGAAATCGACCTCGCGATCGAGCAGCAGCGGGAACGACACCACGGTCAGCGAGAACAGGATCAGCGACAGCACGGCCCCGACCGCATTGCCGATGGCCAGGAACAGCAGGCCCTCGCTGGTCGTCAGCACCACCGTCATGAATTCCTGCAAGCTCGAGAACGAGGCGTTGAGGCCGAGCAGCAGCGCGATCAGGAGCCGCACCTGGTACATCCAGACCACGAAGACGAACAACGTCACGAAGGCCATCCAGCCGATCTCGCTGCGCGAGCGGATCGCGGACCAGATCGCAGCGAACGAGACCGGCTCGCCGCGCTCGCGGCGCCGGCTGACTTCGTAGAGGCCGATCGCAACGAACGGTCCGATCAGCGCGAAGCCGGCAGCGAGGGGATAGACCAGGTAGACCATGCCGAAGGCGGTGAGACAGAGCATGATGACGATGCCGCCGGCGGCATAGAGCGCGCCGAAGCAGAGACCGTAGAGCGGCAGCGCCTGGAAATCACGCAGGCCCTCGACCAGCGCCTCGGCGATGTCGACCGCCGCCACGGGACGCACCACCGGATCGACCTTGCCCGAGATGGACATCAGCTTCCTCCGCACATCGGCGCGATCTTCGTCGCGCGCATGCCGCGATATTAGCGCCGCCGCGCGGCGGCGCAACTTGATGCCGGCCGGCGCAAAGGGTGGCAGTGAAAAGACGATGCTCGCACGGCGAAATCGTTAGCCTTTCGCGCGATTTTTGCACCGCCCGCTATGGACGGGGCAGATGATCGTGCCGCAAATTGCACCTCCGAATACCGTCGCCCGAGAGCCGATCGCCTACCGATGAGCCTGCGTACCCGGTTACTTATCCTCGTCATCGCGGCCATGCTCGTGCCGGCGATTCTGGTCGGGCTGCGCTTCGTGCAGAACCGGGCCAGCGAGATCGACGCGGCGCTGGCCAATCTCGCCGCATCCGCCGACGACATCGCCAGCGATCTCGGCGAGAAGATCCAGGGGACTGCCCAGCTTCATTACGGGCTCGCCCGTGCCCGCGACCTCGACACGCGCGACAAGGCGGCATGCTCGGCGTTTCTGTCGGATGTCCGCGAGGAATATCCGCAGTTCACGGGTATCCTGACCATCGATCCCGACGGCAGGCTGTTCTGCGACTCGCTGCGGACCAACCGCACGCTCGACCTGAACGACCGCGGCTATTTCAAAGAGGTCCAGACTCTTCACGGCCTCGTCGCGGTGGAACCGGTGTTCGGCCGCCTCACCGGACTGTCGGTGCTGCAGATCGCCTATCCGGTGCGATCGGATACAGGCGCGCTGAAATTCGTGCTGCTGGCCTCCTTCAACCTGAACAAATTCGCGGAGTTTCACGACAAGCGGCTGCTCGCCGAGAAGGACATCCTGCTCGTCGACGCCAAGGGCACGGTCCTGGCCGCCCCCAAGCGCGGCGGCTGGAGCGTACCCATCGGCGGCTCCATTGCGGGCTCCGACCTGTTCCGCTTCGCGGCAGATCCCGACGGCGAACCATTCCGGGAGATCGCCGATCGCGACGGCCGCACGCAGATCTGGGGCGTTGCCCGCTCGCCCGCGATCCGCAAGGCCGGACTCTATATCTTGGTGGGGCGGTCCAAGGACGGACTGATCGCGGCAGCGAACCGCCGGCTTTACGAGGACATGGCGATCCTGGCGGTGGCCTCGCTGCTGCTCCTCGCCGGCCTCTGGATCCTCACGACGGTGAGCATCGGACGGCAGGTCGGGCGGCTCGCTGCCATGGCGAAGAGCCTGGGGCACGGCGATCTCAGCGCGCGCATTCCGGAGCCCCACCCGGGGGGCGAGCTCGGCGGGTTGATGACGCTGCTCAACAGCACGGCCGAATCGCTCGAGCAGCAGCGCGCCGCCATCGCCGATCTCAGCCACAAGCTCAGCCAGTCGCAGAAGATGGAAGCCATGGGCCAGCTCACGGGCGGCGTGGCGCACGATTTCAACAATCTCCTGACCGTCATTCTCGGCAATTCCGAGCACCTCGCCGACAGGCTTGCAGGTAACAAGGAATTGCACCGGATCGCCGACGACATTGCGACCGCCGCCGAGCGGGGTTCCGACCTGACGCGGAGCCTGCTCGCCTTCGCGCGCAAGCAGCCGCTGCGGCCGCGCGAGATCGACATCGCCGAGCAGGTGACCGGCATGAAGCAGCTTCTGCAGCGGACCCTGGGCGAGCACATCGAATCCAGCTTCACGTTCGCGCCGGATCTCTGGCTCGCCAGCGTCGATCCCGGCCAATTGGCGACGGCCGTGCTCAACCTCGTGCTCAACGCGCGCGACGCGATGCCTGACGGCGGCAAGCTGATGGTCGAGGTGCGGAATGCATCGCTCGGTGAATCCGACCTCGACGTCAACGGCGAGCCGCGGCCCGGCGACTACGTCATGCTGGCCGTGAAGGATACCGGGTCCGGCATGAGCAGCGAGGTGTTGCAGCGCGCGTTCGAGCCGTTCTTCACCACCAAGGAGGTCGGCAAGGGGACCGGCCTTGGCCTCAGCATGGTCTACGGATTTGCGCAGCAATCCGGCGGACTCGTGCAGATGCAGTCCGAACCGGGTCAAGGCAGCGTGGTCAGGCTGTTCTTTCCTCGCCTGCCGACGTCGTCGAGCGAGGAGCCGTCACCGGCAGCGCGTGTCGCCGCACCCGAGGGATACGAAACGATCCTCGTCGTCGAGGACGACGACATGGTGCGCGCCTATGTCGAGAACGAGCTGAAGGCGCTCGGCTACCGCGTCATCACGACGGCAAACGGACCCGCGGCGCTGGACGTGCTGCGCCAGTCCGCGGACATCCAGCTGCTGTTCACCGACGTCGTGATGCCCGGCGGCATGTTCGGGCCGGAGCTGGCGAGGCAGGCCGTTCAACTGCGGCCTGGCCTCAAGGTGCTCTTCACGTCCGGCTACAGCCAGGATCCGGTCAAGACGCCCGACGGGATCGACGCGCGCATTCTGACCAAGCCGTTCCGGCGCAAGGAGCTCGCCGCAATGCTGCGCGCGGCCCTCTCGGAGCCGCCGCGCTAGATCAGGACGCGATCGTGAGCTGCAGCGCCACTGCGAGATTGGCGGCGAACAGAGCCGCATCGATGACGAAGATCCGGAGCATCGGGCCCTTCAACACCGGCCAATAGGCCACCCCGACGCGGCCGCCGCGCATCAGCACCGGGACGTTATAGGCGAACTGGCTGAAATGGCAGGCGGCAAAGAACAGGAACAGCGCGAGCTGCGCTTCGACCGGTTGGAAGAAGGACGGACGGGCGGCCAGAAGATAGAGCGACAAGAGCCCGATCGGCAGATTCATGCCGCCGAGGAACGCAACGCTCGCCGCAAGGGTCGGCGCGATCGGATTGCTGCGCTCCTCCCGCGGCAGCAGGATCTTCAACGTGTTGGTTTGCGCGATGCTGAACTGGATGAACGCGCCCACGAACCAGAGCGTGTTGAGAAGCAGGACGATATCCGAAAATCGCATGGTCATTTTCCGTAAAAGGCTTCACTGCGCACCACACGGCCCGCATCGTCGAAGTCCATGAATTCGCTGGCGCGCGTATCGCCCAATTGCCACCACACCGTCAGTCGCGCGATCGCCTCGTCCCAGCTCCAGTCCAGGATCTTCAGGTCGGCGCTTTCGATGTGGCCGTAGGCTTTCCGCCAGTAGGCGCGAATGTTCTCGGCGCCGGTGACAGTCGGAGACCCCGTCAGGGTGAGCGCGAGAGGACTGCGCATCTGTGCATCGTCGGCGAAATGGGCGACGACCGCGTCGATGTCCACTTTGCACCAGTTCGCGCACCATGCCGCGACGAAGCTTGCAGCGGCCGCGCGGTCCATTGCCTGTCCGCTCACGACACGGATCCTCCCTTCGGCTTGTGGCCCGGAAGGTGGCAAAGCGCGCGCCTCATGTCAACTATGTTGACTTGAGATTTCGGTCAGTTGTTGTCGGCGATCGCCTCCATCACGCCGATCCATCCGGCCGCACCGCTCGCCCCGGCGCGCGCGAACGCTTCGCGCAGGACCTGGCGCTCGTGGTCCGAGGCCCGTTGCTCGATGCGCCGCCCCGCTTCCGTCAGGCGCAGCAATTTCGAGCGGTGCTGCTCCGGCGCCCGCTTCGAGGTCAGGAGCTTGCGCTCGAGGAGCAGATTGAGCGGCCGGTTGAGAGCCTGCTTGGAAATGCCGAGGATCTCGATCAGCGCTCCGATGGCGATGTCGGGCCGGCGCGCCACAACGTAGAGGATGCGATGGTGCGGACGCGACAGGCCCTGCTTGGCCAGATATGCGTCGGCCTGCAGCGTCATGCCGCGCCAGCCGTAGTACATGAGCTCCAGCGCCGTATCGAGCTCGTGCAGCTTTGCAAGCGAGGCGCGGTGAAGCCCCGCGGCTTGAGACGTCTTTGCCATGATTGGAAGCTAGCCTCTCGCCCGCAGCTCGCGGCGCAGCACCTTGCCGGTCGCCGTCATCGGCAGCGTCTCCGTGAATTCGACGAAGCGCGGATATTCGTGCGCGGCAAGCTGCACCTTGACGAAGTCCTGAATCTCGCGCGCGAGCGCGTCGCTGCCGGCAAAGCCCGGACGCAGCACGATCCAGGCCTTGATCGATTCGGTACGGATCGGATCGGGAATGCCGACCACCGCAGCCATGGCCACCGACGGATGTTTCATCAGCGTGTGCTCGATCTCGGAAGGGCCGACGCGGTAGCCGGCGGTGGTGATGACGTCGTCCTCGCGGCTGACGTACCAGAAATAGCCGTCCTCGTCCTGCACGCCGAGATCGCCGGTGAGGAGGAAGTCGCCGGCGTATTTCTTCGCGGTCGCCTCCGGATTGCGCCAATATTCGAGCATGGTGACGGGGCACGGCTGGCGCACGCCGATGATGCCGCGCTGCCCCCGCGGCAATTCCTCGCCCTTGTCGTTGACGATGCGGACATCGAAGCCCGGCGTCGCCTTGCCCATCGAACCCGGGCGGATCGGAAACAGGTTCGCGTTGCTGCCGATCACGAGGTTGCACTCGGTCTGGCCGAACACCTCATGCGCGTCGACACCAAACGTCTCGCGCACCCAGCCGAGCAATTCACCCCCGAGCGATTCGCCGCCGGTGAAGATGCTGCGCAGCTTGACGCCGGAATGCTTGACGCCGGCCTGCCGCATCAGCTTCAGCGCCGTCGGCGGCAGGAAGACGTTGCGGACGGCAAGATCGGCCATCATCTGCATCGCCGCCTGCGGCTCGAATTTCCGCGCGCGATGGCCGACCAGGGGAATGCCGTGGTACCAGAACGCGAGCAGACCGTTGATGAGCCCGCCGATCCAGGCCCAATCCGCCGGCGTCCACATGAGATCGCCGGGCTTGGGCAAAAAGTTGTGGCACATCTCCACGTTCGGCAGATGGCCGAGCACGACACGATGCGCATGCAGCGCGCCCTTCGGGTTACCCGTCGTGCCCGATGTGTAGATGATCAGGGCGGGATCGTCGGCCGAGGTGTCCGCGCGCGTAAAGTCGGGCGAAGCGGCCTTCACCGCATCCCAGAACGATGTCGTGCCGGTGGGCACGCGCGCGCCGACGATGTAGACGCTCCTCAGCTCCGGCAGGCGGTCGCGGATCTTGGACAGCTTTTCCCAGCCAGCTTCGTCGGTGACGATCGCCTTGGCCTCGGAGTTCGACAGACGGAATTCCAGCGCGTCCTCGCCGAACAGGGCGAACAGCGGGATCGAGATCAGGGCCGAGCGAAACGCCGCCATGTGCACGATCGGCAATTCCAGCGACTGCGACAGGAACACCGCGACGCGGTCGCCCCGCACAAGCCCGTCCGCCCACAGCACATTGGCGAAGCGGCGCGACATCTCCGCGATCTCGTCGAAGGTGGTGCGGCTGGTGGCGCCGGTGTCGTCGACATAGATCAGCGCAAGCCGGCCGGTGCCGTCGGCATGGCGATCGCAGCACGCCTCCGCGATGTTGAAGCGCGCGGGGATATCCCAACGGAAGTTGCGGACGAGTTCGTCGTAGCTTGCGGCTTCGGTCAGCATGGGCTTGGTCGTTTCCGGTGTCTTGTTATTATCGTTCAGTCTAGGGCCGCGGGCGCACGGGACAAGTCCCTCGCCGTCATTCCGGGGCGCCCGAAGGGCGAGCCCGGAATCCATCGGGCCACAGGAAATGCCGCTTGATGGATTCCGGGTTCGACGCTGACGCGTCGCCCCGGAATGACGGCGGAGACTCACCGCACGGTCGCAAAAAACTTCCGGACATCGCGCACGAACAGCTCCGGCTGCTCGAAGGCGGCGAAGTGACCGCCCTTCTCCATCTCGCTCCAGTGAGTGATGCCGGGGAAGTTCGGCTCCATCCAGCGCCGCACCGGCGTGATGATCTCCTTTGGAAACACCGCGACGCCCGTCGGCACCTTCACCACCGGCGTGGTGCGGCGCTTGCCAAAGCTCTCCCAATAGAGCCGCGCCGACGAGGTCGCCGTCTGCGTCGCCCAATAGAGCATGACGTTGTCGAGCAGCTCGTCCTTGCTGAAGATGTTTTCGGGGTGGCCATTGCAATCGGTCCAGGCCCAGAATTTTTCCAGGATCCAGGCCGCCTGGCCGCTCGGCGAATCCGTCAGGCCATAGCCGAGCGTCTGCGGCCGCGTCGACTGCTGCTTGGAATAGCCGGAGTCGAGATCGGCGTAGTGCTTGAGGCCGGCCAGCGCCCGCTTCTCCTCTGGCGTCGGCTCGCCCTCGACCTTCGGCGCCGCGTTGAAGGCGAGCGTGATGTGGATGCCGGCGCAATGCTCAGCGTCCTGCGCTCCGAGCGAGGTCGTCACCGCCGAGCCCCAGTCGCCGCCTTGCGCGCCATAACGCGCGTAGCCCAGGCGGTCCATCAGCTTGGCCCAGGTCGCGGCAATGCGATCGACGCCCCAGCCGGTGGTCCCCGGCTTGCCCGAGAAGCCGAAGCCAGGCAGCGAGGGGCAGATCACGTGAAAGGCATCGGCGGGATTGCCGCCATGCGCGGCGGGATCGGTGAGCGGCGCGATCACCTTCTGGAACTCGACGATGGAGCCGGGCCAGCCGTGGGTGATGATCAACGGAAGCGCCGACGGCTCCTTCGCGCGCGCATGAATGAAGTGGATGTCGAGGCCGTCGATCTCCGTGGTGAACTGCGCAAAGCGATTGAGCTTTGCCTCGCGCGAGCGCCAGTCATACTCGTTGGCCCAATAGGTGCAGATCTCCTGGATCCATTTCAGCGGCGCGCCCTGGCTCCAGTCGTCGACCAGCTCGCGCTCCGGCCAGCGCGTGCGGGCGAGGCGTGACTTCAGGTCGGCGAGGACGTCGTCGCTGATGGCGATGCGAAACGGCTTGATGACGGTCATCGGTTGCTCCCGATTTGTTTCTGCCGGGAGAGTAGACCGAACCTATGCGGCATCAAAGGTGCCCCTTCTCCCCTTGTGGGAGAAGGTGGCGCGAAGCGCCGGATGAGGGGTCTCTATCCGCGTGAACTACTGGGAGAGGATCGCACCCCTCACCCGTCTCGCCGCTACGCGGCGAGCCACCCTCTCCCACAAGGGGAGAGGGGAAGAAGCTAGCCCGACAGCGCGGCCTTCACGAGACCAGACGCCTTGCCAAAATCCATCTGGCCCGCGTATTTCGCGCGCAGCACGGCGATCACCTTGCCCATGTCCTTCATGCCGCCCGCACCCGTCTCGGCGATCGCATCCGCAATCGCCTTCTTCACGTCGTCATCGGACATCTGCTTCGGCAGATACGCCGAGATCACCGCGATCTCCTCGCGCTCCTGTGCGGCAAGCTCGGCGCGGCCGCCCTTGTCATAGAGCTCGACCGCCTCCTGACGCTGCTTGATCATCTTCTGCAGCACTGCCAGGATGTCGGCGTCCGACAGCGGCGGCTTGCCGCTGCCGCGCGCGTCGATGTCGGCGTTCTTGATGGTCGAGTTGACCATGCGCAGCGTGGACAGCTTGCGCTCGTCCTTGGCCTTCATGGCCTCCTTGACCGCATTGTTGATGTCGTCGCGCAGCATGATCGTGATCCCTTCGAATATCCAACGCTTGATCTAGGCCGTTCGTGGCCTTCAGACAACCTCGGTTCGGAGCCATTCGGTCAGCGCTTGAACGGTCGCTTCCGGCCGCTCGGCTTGCGGCAGGTGCCCACAGCGATCGAGGATCACGAGCCTGGCGCCGGCGATCCCCTCGGCCATCTCCTTGGAGAAGGCGTTGGGGATGGTGTTGTCGGCATCGCCCGTCAGCACCAGCGTCGGGCATTTGATTGTCGCTAAGGTCGGCCGCGAATCCGCCCGCGCGATGATCGCGGCCTGCTGCCGCAGATAGCCTTCGACGCCGACGTCCTCGTCCTGCGCATGCACGAGCCTGAGAATCTCGGCGTCATCACGCCGCGACGGATGCACGAGCTCTGGAAAGCTCTCCTCGCGCACGGCGCGCAGCTCACCGCGTCTTGCGCGCTCCATCTGGGCACGGCGGCGTGCGGTGGCCTCCGGCGTGTCGGGCCGCGCCTGCGTGTTGATCAGCGCGAGCTTTGTCACGCGCTCGCTGGCCTGGCGCATGATCTCGAAGGCGATGTAGCCACCCATGGAATGGCCGGCGAGGGCAAAGCACGGCGGCGCCTCGGCGAGGATGCGGCGGGCGATCGCAACCATGCTGTCGTCGCGGATGTGATTGGCGACCGTCACCGGCCCGAAACGCCAGAGCGCAGGGATCACGGGCGCATAGATCCGGGCCGAGGACGCCAGCCCCGGAACCAGCACAATGGGGGTGGTCTGGTCCATTATTGCCTCGCAAGCCCAGGAAATTGCCGGAAATTGTGCGTCCGAGCTTAAGGGTGGGAGGAGGCCTGTCAAATATGCAAAAACGCATGTGAATCGGCCCTCTCTCGCTTTGACGTGCACACGCGGGGGGCTTATGAAGCGGGCTCATGACACAACATGACAACGATCCCGCCTGGCCGGACCACAAACCGACCGCGCTCCTCGTGCTTGCCGACGGCACGGTGCTGGAGGGCTTTGGTCTCGGCGCCGAGGGCCACGCCGTCGGCGAGGTCTGCTTCAACACCGCAATGACCGGCTATGAGGAGATTCTGACCGATCCCTCCTATGCCGGCCAGCTCATCACCTTCACCTTCCCGCATATCGGCAATGTCGGCACCAACGACGAGGATATCGAGACGGTGAACATGGCCGCGACGCCCGGCGCGCGCGGCGTGATCCTGCGCACCGCGATCACCAATCCCTCGAACTACCGCGCCACCAAGCATCTCGACGCCTGGCTCAAGGCGCGCGGCATCATCGGGCTCTCCGGCATCGACACCCGCGCGCTGACCGCGCTGATCCGCTCCAAGGGCATGCCGAACGCCGTGATCGCGCACTCGAAGTCTGGCGAGTTCGACCTGCACGGCCTCAAGGAGGAAGCGCGCGAGTGGCCGGGGCTCGAAGGCATGGACCTCGTGCCGATGGTGACGAGCGGCCAGCGCTTCACCTGGGACGAGATGCCCTGGGCCTGGGACAAGGGCTTCGGCCGCCAGGACAAGCCCGAGTTCAACGTCGTCGCCATCGACTACGGCATCAAGCGCAACATCCTGCGCCTGCTCGCCGGTGTCGGCTGCAAGGTGACGGTGGTGCCGGCGACGACCCCCGCCGAAGACATCCTGGCGTTGAATCCGGACGGCGTGTTCCTGTCCAACGGTCCGGGCGATCCGGCTGCGACCGGCAAATATGCCGTGCCCGTGATCCGCGACGTGATCAAGTCGGGCACGCCGACCTTCGGCATCTGCCTCGGCCACCAGATGCTGGGCCTTGCCGTCGGCGCCAAGACCAAGAAGATGCATCAGGGCCATCACGGGGCCAATCACCCGGTGAAGGACGAGACCACCGGCAAGGTCGAGATCACCTCGATGAACCACGGCTTTGCCGTGGACGAGACGACGCTGCCGAAGGGCGCGACGCAGACCCACATTTCCTTGTTTGATGGATCCAATTGCGGCATCCAGCTCGACGGCAAGCCGGTATTCTCCGTGCAATATCATCCCGAGGCCTCACCCGGCCCGCGCGACTCGCATTACCTGTTCCAGCGCTTCGCCGACCTGATGCGGCAGAGGAAGAGGGCGTAAGGCGCGTTCTCCCCGAATACTTCACCACAAAAGTCCGGGCTCGCCCGGACTTTTTCGTCATTCCGGGGCGCGCGTAGCGCGAGCCCGGAAATTCATCTGGCAACAGACTCTGCAGCGCGATGGATTCTCTGATGCGCAATTGCGCATCATAGCTCGACGCTGCGCGTCGCCCCGGAATGACGGTGGAACGAGGAACGTCGCCGCACGCGTTTGGTTGATCCCTGCTATTCTTGCGCAGGAGCACAGCCATGTCCGTCGTCCGCGACAAGGCCGAGCCGCTCGCCATTGTTTTCGAGGATGACGGGCTCGTGCCGAACAACATCCTTCCGTTCCTGGTTTACCAGGGCGCGGTGAAGCTCGATCCGGGACACCCGGAAGAGACCATCGAAAACCTGTTCGAAGCGAACGGCTGGGGCGGGACGTGGCGCAACGGCGTCTACGATTATCTGCATTATCATGCGACGGTGCATGAGGTGCTCGGCGTCGCGCGCGGCAGCGCCCGCGTGCGTTTCGGCGGCGATCACGGCCAGGAGCTTCAGATCAAGGCCGGCGACGTTGCGATCCTGCCCGCCGGCACCGGACATCAATGCATCAAGGCGAGCGATGATTTTTGCGTGATCGGCGGCTATCCGCCAGGCGCAAAAATGGAGATCACGCGCGCAACGCCGGAGAACCATGCGAAAGCGCTGAAGACGATTCCGCAAGTGGCGCTGCCGCCGGCTGATCCCGTGACCGGGAAGGACGGCGCGCTGATGCGGCTGTGGCGGTAGCCACACGCGTGGTGCAGTAGGGTGGGTTAGCTAAAGGCGTAACCCACCTCTTCTGTTTCCGCGGACAGAGACAGTGGTGGGTTACCCTTGCAGATGCGCTTCGCGCTTCTGCGAGGCTAACCCACCCTACGCATCCCGTTACGCCTCGTTGCCGCCCTCCTGCCTCGTCGCTTCAAACAGGAACCAGGTGCGGCGCTCGGTCTCGTCGATGAAGTTCTCCAAAATGCTGGCGCTGGCGACGTCGCCGGCCTCGTCGCACACGTCGTGCGCCTTGCGCATCGCGGCAGCGACGTGCTTGTTGTCCTGCATCAGCTCGCGCAGCATCTCGCGCGGCGGGACGTAGTCCTCGTTGTTGTCCTTGATGGTCTGGAGCTTTGCGACCTGGCCGATCGACTTCAGCGTGGTGCCGCCGATCTTGCGGACGCGCTCGGCGAGCTGGTCGGTGGTGGCGAAGATCTGGTCGGACTGCTCGTCGAGCAGCAGGTGGTAATCGCGGAAGTGGCGCCCGCTGATGTGCCAGTGGAAATTCTTGGTCTTCAGATAAAGCGCGAACGCGTCGGCCAGAAGCACGTTGAGCGCCTCAGAGACTTTCTTGACCCCGTCGGGCGACAGATCCGTGGGGGTATCGAGTTCGGGCGAGACCTTGTTGTTGGTTTTGCTCACGGGAGACCTTCCTGTTAGGACGCGGACATTGACGGCGCGCCGCCGCACCCCTAACGCAAGGTGGGCAGCGCGGTTCCTAGATAGGAACCCCTGGGCGGGATACCAATGGACGATTGGATCGATTATTACGACTCGACGCATACGATCTATGTCAGCAAGCTGCATCGCAACTTGCACTTCCAGATCATTGCGCGGGACATCATCGGCTACATCCCCTCGCCCGATGCGACGGTGCTGGACTATGCCTGCGGCGAAGCGCTGTCGGCGAGCCAGGTGGCAGCCGCCTGCGGCATGCTGATCCTGGCCGAGCCCGCGCCGGGCGTGCGCGGCCGGCTGATCGCGCGGTTTGCCCCAAACACCAAGATCCGCGTCCGCTCGCTCGAGGACGTCCGCAAGATGCAGGATCAGTCGATCGATCTCGTCGTGATGAACTCGGTCGCACAATACATGACGCCGGACGAGCTCGATGCGGCGCTATTGAACATCCGCCGCATCCTGAAACCCTCCGGCAAGCTGGTGCTGGGCGACATCCTACAGCCCAATGTCGGCATGGTCAGGGATGTGATGGCGCTGCTCGGGTTCGGCCTGCGTCACGGATTTCTGAAGGACGCGCTGATCGGGCTGATCAGCACCGCGCTGTCGGATTATCGCCAGCTGCGCTCGAAGATCGGACTGCAGCGCTACAGCGAGGACGAGATCACGGCCAAGCTGAAGGCGGCGGGCTTCGCGGTCCAGCGCGCCCACAGCAATATCGGGCACAACCGCTGGCGCATGACCTTCATCGCGAGGCCGCCTCTGGTCCGTTAAGCATAACGATCAGCTGAGGTGGCCTGGCGCACGCCGATCGGGAATAATCCTGATGGCCCGGTGGCGGAAATGTCTACGCGGGGGCGGTGCATCGCTCTTCATCCTGGTTCAAATCCAGGCCGGGTCTCCACGCTTCGCTCCTGTGGGGCTACGCGTGGCGCAGCCACGCAAGACCCGTAGGGGCGAAGCGTGTCCGGCGTAGCTGGAGCGTAGCGGAAGCGTAGACGGACTGCCTGCCCCGACGATCGCGGCAGCTGCCCCCTCCCCAAACCCCTGAAAATTGGCGGTTGATGGGCGTTTTTCGGGGTTTCGCCGCTCCAAAAACTGGTTTAAGACCCACCCGCGCGCGAGGGAGACCCCGCGCTCTCGCCAAATGGGGACGCGCGGCAAGCGCGCCCTTTTTTTGTGCCCAGATCCCAGCCCGTGAGCGGTGATGCCCAAACGAACCGACATCTCGACCATCCTGATCATCGGCGCCGGTCCCATCGTGATCGGCCAGGCCTGCGAGTTCGACTATTCGGGCACGCAGGCGGTGAAGACGCTGAAGGAAGAGGGCTATCGCATCGTCCTCGTCAATTCCAACCCGGCCACCATCATGACCGACCCGGAATTGGCGGATGCGACCTATATCGAGCCGATCACGCCCGAGATCGTCGCCAAGATCATCGAGAAGGAACGTCACGTCGTCCCCGGCGGCTTCGCGCTGCTGCCGACCATGGGCGGCCAGACCGCGCTGAACTGCGCGCTGTCGCTGCGCCGCCAGGGCACGCTGGAGAAGTTCGACGTCGAGATGATCGGCGCTACCGCCGACGCCATCGACAAGGCGGAAGACCGCCAGCTCTTCCGCGAGGCCATGACCAAGATCGGGCTCGAGACGCCGAAGTCTCGGCTCGCCAACGCCTCCGAGCTGAAGAAGTCGTTCCGCGAGAAATACCAGGCTGAACGCGAGAAGCTGTCGGGCGCCGCGCTCGAAGAGCTCGATCGGCAGTGGACGCTCGGCGAGAGCGAGCGTCGCAAGCGCTACCAGGAATACGCTTTCGGCCAGGCCATGATGGCGCTGTCCGAGATCGGCCTGCCCGCGATCATCCGCCCCTCCTTCACGATGGGTGGCACCGGCGGCGGCATCGCCTACAACAAGGAAGAGTTCCTCGACATCATCGAGCGCGGCCTTGACGCGTCTCCCACCAACGAAGTGCTGATCGAGGAGTCCGTGCTCGGCTGGAAAGAGTACGAGATGGAGGTGGTGCGCGACAAGAAAGACAATTGCATCATCGTCTGCTCGATCGAGAACCTCGATCCGATGGGCGTGCACACCGGCGATTCCATCACGGTCGCACCGGCGCTGACGCTGACCGACAAGGAATATCAGATCATGCGCGACGCCTCGCTGGCGGTGCTGCGCGAGATCGGGGTCGAGACCGGCGGCTCCAACGTTCAGTTCGGCGTCAATCCCGAAGACGGCCGCATGGTCGTCATCGAGATGAATCCGCGCGTGTCGCGCTCCTCCGCGCTGGCCTCGAAAGCCACCGGCTTTCCGATCGCCAAGGTCGCCGCCAAGCTCGCGGTCGGCTACACGCTCGACGAGATCGCCAATGACATCACCGGCGGTGCCACGCCGGCGTCGTTCGAGCCGACCATCGACTACGTCGTCACCAAGGTGCCGCGTTTTGCCTTCGAGAAATTCCCGGGCGCCTCGACCACGCTGACCACATCGATGAAGTCGGTCGGCGAGGTCATGGCGATCGGCCGCACCTTCCAGGAAAGCCTGCAAAAGGCGCTGCGCGGGCTCGAGACGGGATTGACCGGCCTCGACGAGATCGAGATCGAGGGCCTCGGCCGCGACGACGACAAGAACGCGATCCGCGCCGCGCTCGGCACCCCGACGCCGAACCGCATCCTCCAGGTCGCCCAGGCCATGCGGCTCGGCTGGTCGAACGAGGACATCTTCAACTCCTGCAAGATCGATCCGTGGTTCCTCGCCGAGATGCGCGGCATCGTCGAGATGGAGGAGAAGGTCAGGAAGAACGGCCTGCCTGGCAACGCCTTCGGCATGCGCACGCTGAAGGCCATGGGCTTCTCCGACGCGCGGCTCGCCGTGCTGGCCGAGACGACGGAGGCCGAAGTCAAGGCGAAGCGCCACGCGCTCGGCGTCCACCCGGTGTACAAGCGCATCGACACCTGCGCGGCCGAGTTCGCCTCGCCGACCGCCTACATGTACTCGACCTATGAGGCGCCGTTCGCCGGCCTGCCCGCGGACGAGAGCGCGCCGTCCGACAAGAAGAAGGTCATCATTCTCGGCGGCGGTCCCAACCGCATCGGGCAGGGCATCGAGTTCGACTATTGCTGCTGTCACGCCTGCTTCGCGCTGCACGACGCCAGCTACGAATCCATCATGGTCAACTGCAATCCGGAGACGGTGTCGACCGACTACGACACCGCCGACCGGCTCTATTTCGAGCCGCTCACCGCCGAGGACGTGCTGGAGATCATCGCCAAGGAGCGCAGCAACGGCACCCTGCACGGCGTGATCGTGCAGTTCGGCGGCCAGACCCCCCTGAAGCTGGCGCGCGCGCTGGAAGCCGCCGAAGTGCCGATCCTCGGCACCTCGCCCGACGCCATCGACCTCGCCGAGGACCGCGACCGCTTCAAGCGCGTGCTCGACAAGCTGCGCCTCAAGCAACCGAAGAACGGCATCGCCTATTCGGTCGAGCAGGCCCGCCTCGTCTCCGCCGATCTCGGCCTGCCGCTGGTGGTGCGCCCGTCCTACGTGCTCGGCGGCCGTGCGATGCAGATCATCCGCGAGGAGAACCAGCTCAATGATTATCTGCTCGGCACGCTGCCGGAGCTGGTGCCGGCTGATGTCAAGGCGCGCTATCCGAACGACAAGACCGGGCAGATCAACACCGTGCTCGGCAAGAACCCGCTGCTGTTCGACCGCTATCTGTCGGACGCCACGGAAATCGACGTCGACTGCCTGTGCGACGGCAAGGACACTTTCATCGTCGGCATCATGGAGCACATCGAGGAAGCCGGTATCCATTCCGGCGACAGCGCCTGCTCGCTGCCGCCGCACTCGCTCGATGAGAAAATGATCGAGGAGCTGGAGCGGCAGACCCGCGAACTCGCGCTCGGCCTCGACGTCATTGGCCTGATGAACGTGCAATACGCCATCAAGGACGGCGAGATCTACGTGCTCGAGGTCAATCCGCGTGCCTCGCGCACCGTGCCGTTCGTCGCCAAGGTGGTCGGGACGCCGGTCGCCAAGATCGCCGCGCGCATCATGGCCGGCGAGAAGCTTGCCGATTTCAAGCTGAAGAAGGCGGCGCTCAAGCACGTCGGCGTCAAGGAATCGGTCTTCCCGTTCGCACGCTTCCCCGGCGTCGACACTGTGCTCGGCCCCGAGATGCGCTCGACCGGCGAGGTCATGGGAATCGACCGCTCGTTTGCGGTCGCCTTCGCCAAGAGTCAGCTCGGCGGCGGCACGCGGGTGCCGCCTAAGGGCACTGTGTTCGTCTCGGTGCGCGAAAGCGACAAGACGCGCATCGCGGATGCCGTGCGCGAATTGCATTCGCTCGGCTTCAAGGTGCTGGCGACCTCGGGCACGGCGCGCTTCCTGACCGACCAGGGCATCCCGACCGAGAAGGTGAACAAGGTGCTGGAAGGGCGGCCGCACATCGTCGATGCCATCACCAATGGCGACGTCCAGCTCGTCTTCAACACCACCGAAGGCCCGCAGGCGCTGGCCGACAGCCGCTCGCTGCGGCGCGCGGCCCTCTTGCATAAAGTGCCATATTACACCACTCTTTCCGGGGCCGTGGCGGCCGCGCAGGGCATCCGCGCCTATTTGGGTGGGGACCTTGAGGTTCGTACCCTGCAGAGCTACTTTTCGGAAACCTGATCGCTAGCGGCAGCGAAGCTTCCGCTAAGTGATTGGCAATGAAGCCACAATGGCCGGAGGAACCGATCCGGCCAGGTGGCAGTTCTGTTCCGGCGCTAAAGCCCATATCTGTCAAGGTCCGGCAGCCCCTCTTTGGGCTCTGGAGGACTGACGAATCAAGGTTGCGGCGCCCATCCGCATTCTGGGGCGCACGATCGAAGGACGAGAGAGACGATGGAAAAGGTTCCGATGACCCAGGCCGGCTTTGTCGCGCTCGGGGAAGAATTGAAGCAGCGCCAGTCCGTGGACCGTCCGCGGATCATCGAGCATATCGCGGAGGCGCGCTCGCACGGAGACCTGTCGGAGAACGCGGAATATCATGCCGCGAAGGAAGAGCAGTCGCACAATGAGGGTCGCATCGCCGAGCTCGAGGACAAGCTCGCGCGCGCCGACATCATCGACATCTCCAAGCTCTCCGGCGACACCATCAAGTTCGGCGCCACCGTGACGCTGGTCGATGAGGACACCGAGAAGAAGACGGTGTGGCAGATCGTCGGCGAGGTCGAGGCGGACGCCAAGAAGGGCCGGATCTCGATCACCTCGCCGCTCGCACGCGCATTGATCGGCAAGAAGAAGGGCGCCACGGTCGAGGTCAACACGCCGGGCGGCGCCAAGGCGTACGAGATCACCAAGGTGGAGTGGCGGTAAGGATTTGCCGCTGCGTCTGCTGACGTTTCGAAAAGGCCGCGCAGTGCGCGGCCTTTTTGGCGTGTTGCTGGAGTTGTGGCGGACACACGTTCTCACCACACGTCATTGCGAGCGGAGCGAAGCAATCCAGACTGCCTCTGCGGAAAGACACTGGATTGCTTCGCTCCGCTCGCAATGACGGAGAGGACCGTGGACTGGTCTTCACCTCTCCCCGTAAGAACGGGGAGAGGGAAAAGACCCTACCGTCGTCCCTTCACCTCGAGCGGCACGGCCGCCTCGTACTTCGAATTGTGCAGCACCAATGACGTGCGCACGTTGCGGACATGCGGTGCCGCCGTCAGATGCGTGACGAAATCCTGGAAAGTCGCCATGTCGGGTGCGACGCATTTCAGGATGAAATCGACCTCGCCGGACAGCATCCAGCATTCCCGCACCAGGGGCTCGGCGCGGACGAACTCCTCGAACGCGCGCAAATCCGCTTCGGCCTGGCTGGACAGGTGCACGGCGGCGAAAACGGTGACGTCGAAGCCCAGCTTGCGTGCGTCCAGGAGGCCGCGATAGCCGTGGATGTAACCCTCCTCCTCCAGCGCCCGGACGCGGCGCAGACAGGGGGGCGGCGAGATGCCGACGCGCTTGGCCAGTTCGACATTGGTGATTCGACCGTCGGCCTGAATCTCGGTGAGAATTTTCAGGTCGATCTCGTCTAGGTTCCGCGACACGTGATTGGAACTCCTGGCCTTTGCGGCGGTATTGGGTGACTTGTCGAAATCCTCATAGCCCAATCCGCACCGCCGGCGCAATTTTATTGCGCGTGCAGCGCAATCGACTTTTGTTCCCTGTTGGAAAAATCCGCCGATAGGGAATGCAATTCTTGCATGGCTCGCCAGATTGCTTAGATTAGCTCTGATATTTCAGCGCCTCCGCTACGCCTCCCGGCACATTCCGCGCTCGCGCTGCAAATCCCCCGTGAAAGGCGTCCATCGAAATGTCCGCTCCTGTTCATGCAAAGGTCGTCATCATCGGCTCCGGCCCGGCTGGCTACACCGCCGCGATCTACGCCGCGCGCGCGATGCTTGAGCCGATCCTGATCCAGGGCATCCAGCCCGGCGGCCAGCTCACCATCACGACCGACGTCGAGAACTATCCAGGCTTCGCCGACGTGATCCAGGGCCCCTGGCTGATGGAGCAGATGGAGAAGCAGGCGGTCCATGTCGGCACCAAGATCGTCTCCGACCTGGTGACCAAGCTGGAGACGGCGCAGCGGCCGTTCCGCCTCACCTGCGATTCTGGCGACGTCTATCTCGCCGAGACCGTGATCCTGGCCACCGGCGCGCAGGCGCGCTGGCTCGGGCTGCCGTCGGAAGCCAAGTTCCAGGGTGGCGGCGTGTCGGCCTGCGCCACCTGCGACGGCTTCTTCTACCGTGGCAAGGAGGTGATCGTGGTCGGCGGCGGTAACACCGCGGTCGAGGAAGCCCTGTACCTCACCAACCATGCCTCGCAGGTCACGATCGTACATCGTCGCGATCATTTCCGGGCCGAGCGCATCCTGCAGGAGCGCCTGTTCAAGCACCCGAAGATCAAGGTGATCTGGGACGCCGCCGTCGACGAGATCTGCGGCACCGAGAACCCCAACAAGGTCACCCATGTCCGGCTCAAGAACGTCAAGACCGGCGCGCTCACGGACGTGAAGGCCGACGGCATCTTCATCGCCATCGGGCATGCGCCGGCCACCGAGCTCGTCAAGGATCAGGTCAAGCTGAAACCCTCCGGCTATATCGAGGTCGCCCCGAACTCGACCGCGACCTCGGTGCCCGGCCTGTTCGCCGCCGGCGACGTCGCCGACGAAACCTATCGCCAGGCCGTGACGGCCGCCGGCCTCGGCTGCATGGCCGCACTCGAAGCCGAACGTTTCTTGGCCCTTCGCGCCAGCGAGCGCGCGGCAGCGGAATAGAATCATGCCCCGAACACGCGACGGATTTACGGATATGGACTGGGACAAGCTGAAGGTGTTTCACGCCGCGGCGGAAGCGGGCAGCTTCACGCATGCGGGCGAGCAGCTCGGCCTGTCGCAATCGGCGGTATCGCGCCAGGTCTCGGCGCTGGAGCAGGAGCTCTCGGTCTCGCTGTTCCACCGCCACGCCCGCGGCCTGATCCTTACCGAGCAGGGCGACCTGTTGTTCCGCACGGCGCATGACGTGTTCATGCAGCTGCAGGCGGCGCGCGCCAAGCTGACCGACAGCCGCGAGCGGCCGAGCGGCGATCTCAAGATCACCACCACGCCCGGCGTCGGCATCAACTGGCTGATCCCGCGGCTCGGCGAATTCACCGCGCTCTATCCGGAGATCCGCATCTCGCTGATCGTCACCGACGAGGAGCTCGATCTGTCGATGCGCGAGGCTGATGTCGCGATCCGCACCCGCAAGCCGACGCAGCCGGATCTGATCCAGCGCAAGCTGTTCGCGATGGGCTTCCACGCCTATTGCTCGCCGGAATACATCAAGCGCTTCGGCACGCCGCGCACGCTGGAGGAGCTCGACTCCCACCGCATCATCACGCTCTCGGACGGCAACTTCGCGCCGCACCTGCAAAACCGCAACTGGCTGATCGAAGCCGGGCGCAACGGCTCGGGTCCACGCGAAGCCTATTTCAAGGTCAACAACATCCTCGGTCTCGTGCGCGCCTGCGCGCAGGGCCTCGGCATCGCCGCCCTGCCCGATTACCTGGTCGAGGAGCAGAGCAAGCTCGTGCAGCTGTTCGGCGAGTCGGACTCGATCCAGCTCGACACCTACTTCGTCTATCCCGAGGAGTTGAAGACGGTCGCGCGCGTGCAGGTGTTCCGCGACTTCGTGGTGAGCAAGGCGCAACGCTGGCCGTCCTGATTTCCGCATGACTGACATGCGGCCTCGGCTGTTGCTGCAAGGCACTCGGCAAGCCCATAATGTTTGCACGCTGAGCCTTCGCGTTGCGCATTTGTCCCCCTCCTCCAGTGGCGCGGGAGTTCAGTAATCCCTCTTGGAAGGTGATTGTGTCGGCCTCACGTGGCCAATACCTAAGCCGGGCCCTCGGGTCCGGCTTTTTTTCGTCAAAATGTGCTTCGCTCTCCGCGTGTGTTGACAGTTCCGCGCATACCCCGCATCATTCGCCCATGATCACGAAGTCGTGCGCAATCGTTTCGAAAAAGGGCCCCCATCCCGGGGCCTCGGAATATTGCGCGCGCTAAGCTGACTTCGTCATCGCGAGCCAATCCCGAAAACCCCGCCGCCTGGACGGGGTTTTTTCATGTGCCCTCCGTCTCAGGCATTTTTCCCGAGAAGGAGATGGAAACATGACCGGACTACGAGACCAATTGCACGGGCTGTGGCTGCCGCTGGTGACGCCGTTCCAGGACGGCGCGCTGGACGAGAGGTCGCTGCGGCGGCTGACCCGGCACTATTGCGCGCACGGCATCGACGGCCTCATCCTAGGCGCGACCTCCGGTGAAGGCATGACACTGCGCGCGGCCGAGCTCGAACGTCTCGTCGCCGTGGTGCGCGAGGAGATGGCGACCGCCGGCCGCAACTTGCCGATCTGCCTCGGACTGTCCGGTGCGGACACCTCGCGTCTGCAAGAGCGCCTCGACGAGACCGCGGACTGGCCGATCGACGGTTACCTGATCGCCAGTCCCTATTATGTGCGGCCGTCGCAGCGCGGCCTGCTGGCGCATTTCGAGACGCTCGCCGACCACGCTGCATGGCCGATCGCGCTCTACAACATTCCCTATCGCTGCGCCGTCAACATCACCAACCAGACCATGCTGCGCCTTGCCGAGCACAAGAACATCGTCGGCCTGAAGGATTGCGGCGCGAGCCGGGAGCAATCGATCGCGCTCTTGCGCGACCGGCCGAAGGGCTTTCGCGTGCTCACCGGCGAGGACGCCAATTTCTTCGAGGCACTCAGTGACGGCGCCGACGGCGGCATCGTGCTCTCAGCCCATGTCGAGACCGCAACGTTTGCGGCAATCTATAGCGAGCACAAGCGCGGCAACCACGATGCGGCGCTGGCGCGCTGGCACGAGGTCGGCGAGCTGACGCGGCTGTTGTTCGCCGAGCCGAGCCCCGCGCCGGCGAAGTACTGGCTGTGGCGATCCGGCCTGATCGACAGCCCGGAGGTGCGCCTGCCGATGGTGGAAGTGAGCAGCGAGCTCGCGGCAACGATCGATCGCGAGATCGAGCGACGGGTGACGATCGCGGCGTAGTTTTCTCTCCGTGCACGCTGCTCTTCCTTCTCCCCTTGTGGGAGAAGGTGGCGCGAAGCGCCGGATGAGGGGTTTTCTCCAAGCGCAAGACTGTTTGTGTGGAGACAGACCCCTCACCCGTCTCGCCGCTCCGCGGCGAGCCACCCTCTCCCACAAGGGGAGAGGGTGAAGCGTGCCTTTTGGTTAACCGCGCCCCAACGGCCTTCGCAGCTGCCGCAATCCGTATCCACGGCTCGTTTACGCAATCGCGCCTATCGTTCTGTCCAAAGTTACCGAAGGGGAACAACCATGGGGTATCGCACCCGGCCTACGGCCGCGAGCCAGTTCGCGCCCGCCGATCTCTTGAAGGGAATTCTCGTCGTCTCGTCGTTCGGGTTCTGGGCCGTGATGCTCGGCCTGATGCCGGTGCTGCTGTTTCGCGTCTGGCTGGTCGGCTGAAGCTGCGCGCGCGGGATGGTTAATCCGTGGTAGCACCTGTGTTCAAAATGCACGGGCAGATGCGATCCGGATCTTAAAACATCGCTGCTATCACTGACGTCCATAAGCGAAGAAATCGCGGGGGCGTTTGTGAATAGTCAGAATGAAATGGCGTCGCATTTCGACGCCGAACAGCAGGGCTTCAGCACCGAGGACATTCTCTGGGCCGTCGGCATCTGGTCGGTAATCCTGACCCTGTCGCCGGTCATCGTGTTCTACATGCTGATGGTGGCGTGAGCGAAATCAGAAACGCAAAACGCGCGGACTTCCGCGCGTTTTTCGCCGTTCGACATGATCAATGAAAATTAAGCTGCCTGCTTGTGCATTGCGCCGGAGGCCGACGCGGTGCCGCGGATAGCCTTCACCGAACGCTCGATCGCCGCCCAGAGCCTGGCGATTTCCTGAGCCGCACGGCTCTCGGCCTGATACTCGCGCGCGCCTTCGCCGTGGCTGAGCGCCATCAACAAATCCGAACGATTGGTGATCTGGCCGCCCCACACCGGAGCGCGGAATTTCGCCAGTGCTTCGCGGGCGATGGTGACGATCGGGCTTTCGGCTTCGTCGCGCTTGGCCGGGGCACCGTTGAGCACGACCGCGTAGGGCTTGCGCGCCGCGCGGCACATCTGGATGGTTTCCTGCACGGCGTTGACGTCGAACACGCCGGGACGCGCCGGGATGACCACCATGGTGGCGTTCTTGATCGCGTCGTCGACGACGGCCGACAGGTTCGGCGGCGTGTCGATCAACACCCATTCATAACCGTCGCGCTTGGCCGCGGAGACGATGCCGCTGACGGAGTTGACGGCAGCCTTGATCGGGGGCTCGTTGGTGCCGCGGAGCTTGTGCCACAGCGTCAGGGAGCCCTGCGGATCGGCGTCAACCAGCATGACTTGCTTGCTCGCCTTGATCTGCGCGGCGAGATGCGCGGCGAGGGTACTCTTGCCCGAACCGCCTTTACGTGATGCAAAAACAATGACGTTCATACCTTCCGCCTCCAGATTGACCCCAGGCCGCGAAAATGAATCAGCGCGCTGATTCGTGAAAGAAAAATTTGTCGGGAGCTGCGCGACAGCCACGAAATAACAAGACGTGTTGGCTTTTGAGTCACACTGCTTCGCGGGACGGAGACACGGGCCGCATCGAAATGCCGCTCGTGCGCGCGTCTGTGCGTTTTTTGAGCATTGCGCGGGACAAAGTGGAATGCAACCTTGCCGCGCAAATCTGCCCGCGTATCTTTTCAGGCGCGCCCGTCGACCGATGCAAGCCTGCGCGTCGTGCGAACAAAACGAGTCCGCTGGCTGCCCGCGAAGCCGAAGTCAGGGCCGGAACGAGGAAGGCGCGCGGTTGCGCGCCTTCGGCGGAGTTTCAAACCGGGAACGCGCTGCCGGGCGTTCAGCCTTGGTCGCTGGGCGCTCAGCCTTGGTCGCTGGGCGCTCAGCCTTGGCCGCTGGGCGCTCAGCCTTGGCTGGATTTCTTCTTCGGCGCCGGCTTGGCGGTCTTCTTCGCAGCCTTGGGCGCGATCTGGGTCGGCTTGCCGGCGCGCTGCTCGCGCGGCGCCGGTCCGCGGCGGAAGAACACCGCGCATTGCGGCGAGAGCTGCGCCTTCCTCTTGATCATGCAGGCGGTGATGGCATCGACGTTCGGGACGAACTCGCCGCACAGCCGCATCGCGTCCGGCGTGCAGGCCTGCTGCTCCTCCTGGGTGTAGGCGAAACCGGCGCGCGGCTGCGCCAGGATGGCCAGGGCAAGCGCGAGGCTTGCAACGGCCACGGGCTTTGCAAAGGACTTGAAGCGAAACGCCGGCATCGATCCCCCCCATCACGAGTCAGCGCGAATAGTGGGTGAACGGCGGTTCGTTGGCAACCGAGGGCAAGTGCGAAAGCCGGCACGTGTGCGCTCTCGGCAACAGGTCAGGGGCCTTGGCAGTTCCGGGAAACGAAACGAAGGCGCCGTTGTCGGCCCCAAACCAAAAGTGCGAAAACAACCCCATGCACAGTAGCCAAGTCATTGCAAACACTGAGGTCGCCAAATTTTAGGATTTTTCGAAGCCAAATTTGACTTGTCGGGCAAAACAGGGGCATCATGTCACCCTCAAGAAGATGCGCGTGGGGTGGCCGGCCTGTCTCCTGCGCTGGTCGAAAAGCGCACACGAGGAGGACAATCACATGACGGGGAATGAAGCGGAGCTGCCGCTGTCGGGTGTGACGGTGGTTTCGCTGGAGCAGGCGATCGCGGCGCCGCTGGCGAGCCGGCATCTCGCCGATTGGGGCGCGCGGGTGATCAAGATCGAGCGGCCGGGCAGCGGCGATTTCTGCCGCGACTACGATCACGTCATGAACGGCATGTCGAGCCAGTTCGTCTGGACCAACCGTTCCAAGGAAAGCCTTGCGATCGACATCAAGAGTCCCGAGGGCCGCAAGGTGCTCGACGCCCTGCTGCCGCGGGCGGACGTGTTCATCCAGAACCTCGCGCCGGGCGCGGCGGAGCGACTCGGCCTCGATGCCGCTTCGCTGCTGCGCAGATTTCCGCGCCTGATTGCCTGCGACGTCTCGGGCTATGGCACTGATGGCCCCTACAGCGACAAGAAGGCCTATGATCTCCTGGTGCAGTGCGAGGCCGGCGTGCTCGCCATCAACGGCACGGAGGCCGAGCCGGCCAAGGTCGGGCTTTCCGTCGTCGATATCGCCACCGGCATGTACATCCTCAACGGCGTGCTGATGGCGCTATATCGGCGCGAACGGACCGGCAAGGGCACGGCGTTCCAGGCCTCGCTGTTCGATTCCATCACGGACTGGATGAGCTATCCCGCCTTCTACACCGAGAGTACGGGCCGGCCGCTGCCGCGCACCGGCGCCAAGCATGCGACGATCGCGCCTTACGGCCCGTTCCGCGTCGGCGACGGCAACACCATTTTCTTCGGCATCCAGAACGACCGGGAATGGCGGTCGCTGTGCCGCATCGTGCTGGGCGACCCCGACTTCGCCGACGACCTGCGCTTCCGCACCAATCCGCTGCGCATGCAGAACCGCGACGAGCTGCAAGCGCATATCGAGCGGCGCTTTGCCTCGATGACCAGCGAGGAGGTGCTGCGGCTGCTGGACGAAGCCGCGATCGCGAATGCGCACCTGAACTCGGTCGAGGCGTTCCTGCAGCATGAGCAGCTGCATGCCCGCGCGCGGGTGAGAAGCGTGGGATCGCCGTGCGGGCCGGTGATGAGCTTCCTGCCCGCGCTCACCATTCCCGGCGTGACGCCGCGGATGGATCCGGTGCCTAATGTCGGCGAGCACAACGAGAAGATCCTCGGCGAACTTGGCCTCGTTAAGGGAACGTGAGAATGGCCTCGCAGCGCCCGACGCGGGCTTATCTCGCCGTTCCCGCGCATCGCGCCCGTGTCGTCGCCAAGGCGGCGGCATCATCGGCGGACGCGGTGTTCATGGACCTCGAAGACGCCGTGCCGCCCGCGGAGAAGGGCGTTGCGCTGACGGAAGCCGCCCGCGCGCTGTCCTCGCTCGACTGGGGCAGCAAGCACGTCGCGGTCAGGCTCAATGCCGTCGACAGCCCGTTCATCGCAGAGGAGATCCGCAGCTTGGCGGCCCTGCCCCGGCTGGATGCCGTGATCGTGCCGAAGGCGGAGCGGGTGAGCGACATCGTCGGCCTCGCCGATCGCTTCCGCGCAGCCGCGCCCGATCGCGCCGCGCCTCTCGCGCTCGAGCTGCTGATCGAGACCGCGCTCGGTCTCGTCAATGTCGATGCCCTCGCCGCCTGCGACGACAGCGTGGCCGCGCTGCATCTCGGCGTCGGCGACCTCGCAGCCTCGCTCGGCGCCCGCACCTCCGACATCGGCATCTCGCCGGATGGCTATCGCCACGTCGGCTCGGCGCAAAGCGGCTACGCCGCCGCGCCGCTCGACCTGTTCGCCTACCCCATGATGCGCCTTCTGGTCGCCGCTCGCGCGTGCGGCCTGCGCGCGATCGACGGCCCCTGCGGCGCATTCCGCGATGCTGGGCTGACCGAGGCCAGCGCGCAAAAGGCCGCTGCGATGGGCTTTGACGGCAAGCAGGTGATCCACCCCGACCAGATCGAGCCGACGCTGCGGGCGTTCACGCCGTCGGCCGAGGAGCTGGCCCAGGCGCGGCGGATCGTCGAAGCCATGGAGCAGGCCGAAGCGCAGGGCCAGGGCGCGGTGACGCTGGACGGCAAGATGATCGACTATGCCAATGTGCGCATGGCGCGGAGGATCATTGGGTTGGGGTCGTAGCGCTCGGAGGCTGAGATGCCTGCGGCGCATCCTTCGAGACGCCCGCTTCGCGGGCCCTCAGGATGAGGACGGACTGCGTGGCAGCAGTTTCGCGGGCACCGCTGCCGCTGATCCTCACCCTGAGGAGACCGCCACCGGGTCCGCGCGAAGCGTGGCCCGATGACAGGCTCCGCTGTCGTCTCGAAGGGCGAGGCGCTGGGCACGCCGCGCGCGGCGGTGGCGCTCGTGGTGGCGTTGCTGGTTCTCGCGCGGTCGCGTCCAAGCCACGACCAAGGCAAGCGGGCGACGCCGCGCGGCCTCGGATAGCATTGCCTCGATCAGCGCAGACCCAGGAACGAGAGCACCGCACCAATCACGACGACCAGCCCGATGATATAGATGATACCGTTCATGGCTCAGCTCCTCAGCGTTGTCTGTCCTGCCGCTGCTACAAACAGGCGGGAGCCTGAAAGGTTCGCCGGTACATCTCGCCATTTTCTGTCAGACGCGGGGAACGAAAATGTACCATCTGCTCCGCCGCGCCGGGGGCCGTGCCACTTCCAGATGATTTTGCCTTTGCACGCGAAGGTCGCTAGTCTCTCCTGATACGTTCAGGGAGGGGAATATGGCACAACGCGAAGAAATGCTCGCAGTGGTCCGGCGCGCCTATGCCGCACGCGACAATGATGATGCCGAGGGTCTGGTCGCCGCTTTTGATCCCAAGGGTCTGTTCACCTTGATGGGGGACAAGAATGCACTCGAATTGACGGGAAGCGTGGAGGGACACCCAAGCCTGCGTGGTGCCTTCAGCAAATTGATCGAAGACTTCGGTTTCGAAGGCCGCGAGATCCTGGCTGAGCTGGTTGACGGAGATAGGATCGCCATCCATTCCCGCGTCGACGTTCGATATCGTCCGACCGGAAAGGCGGTCAGCACCGAGATCCTGGACCTGTTCAGATTTCAGGACGGCAAGATCGTCGAGTTGATCGAGTTCGCGGATACGGCGCAGGTCAAGGCGATGATTTCCTGACGGACGCTGAGATGGATTGAAGCGCCCTCGCGCTAGGCCAGAAGATGAATGTCAGTCGGCTCCGGGTCTGCGCCCGCTGCCGTCAACATCGCGTGGACCTGACCTCGGTGGTGGGTTTGGTGATTGAAGAGTTGAACAGCAACCCGCGTCTTTGGCTTCTCGATCCGAGTTGAACCGTCTCCTGGATACCAAACAAGCATCCCGTTCAGGTCTGCGTCGCGCAATCGCGCTGACCACGCTTCGATTTCCTCGTTCCGTTGCAAGCGGAGCGCCTTGAAGGCCTCCCAATCCGAGGGATTTGCGAGGGAGTGCTTGATGGTTTCCTCCGGACGCGCGTTCCCTTTCAGCCGCTCCAGTATCAAGGCATCAGCCCAATAGAGATGGTTCAACGTAGCTGCAATCGACTGGAAGAACGCCCCCCGATCCTTCCAGCGATCCTCGTGGGTCAGCCGGTCGGCGGCAGCTACCAAAGAGGCGTTCTGCCAAGTGTTGTAGCGGGCCATAAGGCGGCAGTATTCGGCTGAGATCATTTTCTCAGGGCTCCAAAGGTTGTCGATGTTGGCTGATCTCGGGACGTTGCCCTAGACGTGCGCAAAGCAGGAAACCATCAACCTCAGACTTTGCCCGTTCGCAGCCCAAACAGCCGCTCGTCGTGAGGATAGCGCCCGACATGAGACACGCGGATGCGCGCCGCACCCACGTGTCTCGGATTGATGAGATAGTTCTGCGCAAACGGTACGATGACCGACGGCACCGACACCACGGCCGTGCGCATCTCGTCGAACCACGGCCTCAACACATCACGTGTCACCCTGGGATTCCCGGCCCAATTCGGCGATACTCTCTCAATATCGCTCAAGCTCACCTTTTCGACAGCCAGGTTATCAGGCACGTCAATACGAAGCAGTTGGTAGCTGGTCGGCAAGTCCTCCACATCAATTTCCAGATGCACCATCACTTCGAGCAGCGCCGAAGCCGGATGATCCGCGGCGTAGACCACGTGCCGGCCGCGATCGTGCCAGCGGCCGTCGGCCTTCAGGCCGCCGATACCGGAAAGATCGTCGAAATTGGAGATCCGCCAGATCCGCACGCCGAATCCTCAAGCGAGGATGCCGTGATCGATCCGATGCAACATCTCCTCAACCACGCGCGCTCCAGCCTCCGTCGCGAGGTATGCGAGCGGCGTCTCTCCGCCCAGCGCCTTCTTCGGCTTGCGCAGCCAGCGGTGCGCCTTTGCCGCATCGCCGAAGACATTTGCGGCGAGCCGGTCGACCCGCGCCAGCCGAACGGCCTTGTCGGTCTCCTCGACCGTCAGCGGCTCGCCGTCCGACAGCCGCCGCGCGAGCGTGCGCTTGGGCACGACGAGCGCGTGGATTTCGTCATCGCTGTAATTGGCAAGGCGTTTAAGCGCAGCGGGCTCGATGCGAAACAATCTGTTGCCGTCGATCACGACGTCGAACAGCTCGGCCGAGGAGTGCGCTTCATCCGCGGTTCTGCCGAGCCCGAGCGACGGCGCATCGGTGATCGTCGAGAGCCCCGTGACCGCATCGAAATGCCCTCGCACGACAACAGCGCCGGGTTGCGGTTGATAGGTCTGGTCCGGCTCAGCGGCGGAGAGGCGTTCAAGCCCTGCCGAAGGAGATTTACGAGACCCCCTCTTATGGTCAGGCCGCTGAGTAAGGGCCGACGCTGCAATCGCCTTGATCTGCTTGCTAGTCTGGGAGCCGGGGGCGCGAACGCCCCGCGAAGAATCTCGAGCAACGCCTTTGCCACTACGCTCGTTCTTACCCATAGTTTCTGCCTCGGCAGCCTCTTGCCAAATGCCAAAATAATCTTGCCAATTGGCATCTAAGCACATGCAGTGATGGATTCAAGCGTCGTCGCACTTGGGCTCAAACCGCAATCCGCGGGCGATCACCAAGTAGCGGTGAGCAATGCCCCGCCAACATTTTGGCTGGTCTAACGATGCGTCGAAATTCAGCGGTCGGAGCAATGCTGCATCGCGCGCCAATCACTGCGATCGTTGGTACAGTTGGGTGGGCTCGAACCACCGACCTCCTGTTCCACAGACAGGCGCTCTAACCAACTGAGCTACAACTGCATCCTTGCGAGCCGCGCCTTGGGCTGCCTGAAAAGGCTTGATGCCTGAGGGGGCTGGACGGGGCGGAAACTAGGTGCAACGGCCCGGTTTGGCAAGGCCGCAGAACCCGATATTTCCCCTCTTCAGCACGAGGAAAACCGGTCGATCGGTCGGGCGGGATCACCTCTAGCCGGCGGGGAGAGGTCGGATTGCTTTGGTGCGCGAATGCGCGCCGGAGCGATCCGGGTGAGGGGCCGCGGCGGGCAGTGAGACCTGAGCCCCTCACCCGGCCCGCGCCGGACGATGCTTCGCATCGCCGGGGGCGGTCCGACCTCTCCCTTTGGGAGAGGTGGACGGAGTGCTGGGCGCGAGCCGGGCGAACCCATTTCCAAAAGAAAAACCCGGGCCTTTCGGGCCCGGGTTTCGCATGTCACACCAAACTCACCGCTCAGGCGGCGGAAGGGTAGTACTTCGAGGCGCTGGCTTTGATCGGCTCGGCGGTCTCGTTGGCGACGCGCTGGGTGAGCTCGACCAGCTCCTTGGCCTGGGCCTGGTAGGTCTCGAGCTGCTTGCGGGCGTGGCCGGTCCACAGCTCCATCGCTTCGGTCGGCGACTTGGCGCCGAACAGCTGCTGGGCGAAGTCGAGCTGGGCGCTCGAATTGGCCTTCATGAACTCGACCAGCTTGGCGGTGTACTCGCTCGCGCCCTTGGAGGCCGAGGTGAACACGGCCTCGACGGTGCCGTTATGGGTCTCGGCGGCGTCCTTGAACTTGGCGTAGTTCTCGCGGGCCTGCGCCGCGCCCTTCTCGGCGAACGCACGCACCTGCTCGGGAACCTCGAACGGGATGATCGAGGCAGAAAACGGATCAGTCGCACCTGTCATGTTGGTCCCTCACGCTAATTGAAAAAATGGAGTGAGCCTTTCTGGCGCGCCCGCCGGCCCCGACCATGGGCCCTGCGCATTGAGCGGGTACGAAGACTGGAAACGCGAAACAAAGGTGATGGCTCGCCCAGCGCCAGAATTATGGCTGCCTATCATGTCAACATTGTGCATCGCAACGCGGCAGAGGGGTGCGATGCGAAATTTAATCTCGGGGAGGATGAGGTTCCCAGGCGAGGGAACCGGGGGTTGAGGTAGTGGGATGCGCCCGGCAACACACGCGCTCTTACCCTCCCCTGCAGGGGGAGGGTCGGCTCGCAACGAGTCAGCGATGCAAGCCGGGGTGGGGTGATCTCTCCCCTCGGGGACTGCCTGCGTGGAGAGACTGTCACCCCACCTCGGTTCGCTCTCCGCTTCGCTGCGTGCGAACCGATCCAAGGGCGAGCTACGCTCGTCCCGGACCCTCCAGGGGAGGATGGGCACCTGAGATGCCGCGCGGGTGCGTCTCTTCGCAAGCGCCCACGCCTTGAATCCCTTGGATGCAACGTCGGCTCGGCTTGCGGGGTTGGCGGGATTAAGGTTATCGCCGCTCGGGGGACGCTTGCGGGCGTTGGGCCGTGGACCTGGTCGCGCCTTCCGGCGATACTAACCCTTTCTTAAGGCTGTCATTCCCGGCAGCCGCCACTCGTGAAGCGTGAGATGCAGCCGGCCTGATGACGCGTTCGGATTTCCAGTTGCGAGGGGTGGGCGATCCGCGGCTGGCCGTGCATGCGACCTCTGCCCTGCCGGCCTGGCTATGGTCGACCGACGGCGCGCGCGTGCTGTGGGCCAATCCGGTCGGCGCAAAACTGTTCGGCGCGGCCAACAGCGCCGGCCTTGCGGACAAGGTGTTCGGCCCCGCCGACAGCCATCGCCGCCAAATCGTCAGGCTCGCCCCCCAGCTGCCGGCGAACGGCGCAATGCGGCTGCAGCGGCTGCGCGGCTTCGGCGCCCGGTTAGGGGCGCTGATGACCTGTGCTTGCGCGCGGCTCGACTTTGCCGATGGCGGCCATGCCGTGCTGGTCATCGCGATGGACCCGACGCTGCGCACCATGCCGCTGGTCGAGCGGCTGCATCGGCTGGTGGCCGGCGCGAAGGTGCCGATGGCGGCGTTCGCGCCCGACGGGCTGTTCGTCGGCGCGAGCGAGGCCGCGCGCCCCCTGCTCGGCTTCCGCGATCTGCTCGAGGCCGGGCTCGACCGCGCCCGCAGCGATGCGCTGGCAACCGGCCGCGCCGCGGCACCGATCGGCATCGGCCAGATGGTGCTGCAGCGGGTCGGCAGCGGCGCCGATATCGGCCTGGTCGCGCTGATCGAGCCGGCCGCCTCCACGGCGGCGCACGAGGCCGCGCCCGACGTCACGCCCGCGCAGCCTCCGGCCGCGGTGCCGGAGGACGCACAGCCTGCGCCAGACGAGGCACCGTCTGCGATTGCGCTGTTCGACGCATTCACTGAGCCGGCCGAACCGCCCGCCGAGACGATTGCGCCGACGCCGGAGCCGGTCGTCCCCGCGGCGGCCAAAACTCCGGTTGAAAACCAGCCGCAAGCCATTGTGTCGCCGCAGCCCGCGCCGATCAATGCGGGCATGGTCGAGCCGACTTCGGGCCAGGACTCTTCTAGCCACCAAGAGCCGCCCGCACCGCGTCAGCATCCGCTGCGCTTCCTCTGGCAGATGGATGAAGAGGGCCGCTTTGTGCTCGGCTCCGATGAATTCATCCGCCTGATGGGCACGCATACGGCCGCCGGCTTCGGCCGCCCCTGGCGCGAGATCGCCGAGGAATTCTCGCTCGATCCCGAGGGGCGCGTGGCGAAGGCGCTCGAAAGCAAGGATACCTGGGCCGGCATCACAGTGAACTGGCCGGCCGACGGCGGCGAGCACATTCCGGTCGAGCTCGCGGGCCTGCCGGTCTACGACCGCAACCGTGAATTCGCCGGCTTCCGCGGCTTCGGCGTCTGCCGCGATCTCGACGCGCTCAACCGGCTCGAGGCGCTCAGGCGCTTCGAGCTGCTGGTCGAGCCGCCGGCACAGGATCGCTCCACTGAGGCCGTCGCGTTCGATGCGGAGCCCGAGCCTGAAGCGGCGGCGGAAGCTGAGGCGGAGGGCGAAGCAGAGGCACCGCCGATCGCGCCATCCGAGCCTGAGCCGCAAGCCGAGCCCGAACCGCAAGCCGAACCCGACCTGCCAGAGCCCACAAGCGAGACGACTTCACACCCAACCGAACTGGACACGCCCGTGGAAACGCCTCCCAATGTCGTGCCGTTCCGCGTCGCCGGCGATACGCGGCCTCCGACGCTGACGCCGGTCGAGAACAGCGCGTTCAACGAGCTCGCGCGGCAATTGTCCGAGCGGCTTGAACGCGAGCGCGAGACCATCACGACCGACGCGGCCGGACCAGTGGCGGAGATCAGCGCCGAAGCACCGGAGCCGGAGCCGCCGCAGGCCGCAGCCGAATGGCTGACCGAGCCCGCACCGCCGCCGCGCGGGATGAGCGCGCGCGACCGCACGCTGCTCGACCTGTTGCCGACGGGCATCCTAATCTACCGGCTCGACCGCCTGCTCTACGCCAATCCCGCCTTCCTCGCGCGCATCGGCTATGACAGCCTGAGCGCGCTGGAGCATGCCGGCGGGCTGGATGCGCTCTATGTCGAGCCGGGCGTGTCGGCGGCCAGCAGCACCACGCAAGGCGGCACGCCTGTGACGATCAGCGCGACAATCGCGAACGGCGAAACGCCGCCGCCCGCGACGGAAGCGCATCTGCACACGATCGAGTGGGACGGCGACAGCGCGCATGCGCTGATCTGCGCGCTGCCGCAGGCGGCGCCGATCGCGGCGGCTGCCGTCGCAGAGACCGTGGTGGCCGCAGAGCCTGACGCCGCGGACGCGGAGCCCGCGGCCGGCGATGCCGATGCCGAGGATCTCGCCGCCATCCTCGACACCACGGCCGAGGGCATCGTGATGTTCGACGCCGAAGGCAACATCCACGCCTGTAACCGCAGCGCGGAGGCGCTGTTCGGCTATGACGGCGAGGCGCTGCTGCAGCAGAATTTGCTGACGCTGTTCGCCCCCGAGAGCCAGCAGATCGTCGCGGATTATCTGGAAAGCCTGAAGAGCCAGGACATCTCCAGCCTGCTCGATCACGGCCGCGAGGTGCTGGGCCGCGAGAAGAAGGGCGGCGTCATTCCGCTTGCGATGATCATAGGGCGCACCCGCCCCGACGGGCCGAACTTCTTCGCCGTGTTCCGCGATCTCTCGCACGCCAAGAAGGGCGAGAGCGAATTGACGAAGGCCCGCCGCCTCGTCGACGGCGCAGCCAACGCCAAGGCCGACATGCTGGCGCGGATCAGCCACGAGATCCGCACGCCGCTCAACGCCATCATCGGCTTTGCCGAGGTGATGATCTCCGAGCGCTTCGGCGCGCTCGGCAACGAGCGCTACGGCGAATACATGAAGGACATCCGCGCTTCCGGCGAGCGCGTCATCGCCATCATCGACGACCTCCTGGAGCTGTCGCGGATCGAGACCGGCAAGCTCGACCTGAATTTCGCGAACTTGAACCTGAACGATTTGGTCGAGGCCTGCGTGACGGTGATGCAGCCGCAGGCCAACCGCGAGCGCATCATCATCCGCACCTCGCTCGCCCATGCGCTGCCGCAGGTGAGCGTCGATGCGCGCGCGATGCGGCAGATCACCATGAACCTGATCTCGAACTCGATCCGGCTCGCCAGCGCCGGCGGCCAGGTCATCGTCTCGACCGCGCTGACCGATCGCGGCGAGATCGCGCTTCGCATCCGCGACACCGGCCATGGCCTTTCCGAGCGCGAAGTCGCCGCCGCGATGGAGCCGTTCCGCACGCCGCCGCCGGGCGATGCCGCCGACAGCTCGGCGCTGAGCCTGTCGCTGACCAAAGCGCTCGTCGAAGCCAACCGCGCCCGGTTCAACATCAAGAGCGCCGGCCACGGCACGCTGATCGAGGTGGTGCTCGCGCCCGCGCTGGCGGGGGCGTAGGGCGCGGCACGCTCAAGTCGTCATTCCGGGGCGCGCCTCTTGGCGCGAGCCCGGAATCCATCGATCCGCATCAATGGTGGTGCAATGGATTCCGGGCTCGTCGCTTCGCGACGCCCCGGAACGACGGCGGGGGCTCACGCCGCCCGCACCGTCTCCAGGAACCTGCTCACCTCGATCTTCAGCCGGCTGCTGTCGTTCGACAGCGATTGCGCCGCGGACAGCACCTGCGAGGAGGCAGATCCCGTCTCGGTCGCGCCCTGGCGCACGCTGGAGATGTTGGCGCTGACCTGCGTGGTGCCGGCGGCGGCGCTTTGGACGTTGCGCGAGATCTCGCTGGTCGCGGCGCCCTGCTCTTCCACCGCGGCCGCGATGGTGGAGGAGATTTCGGACAGGCGCTCGATGGTGCCGCCGATGGTCTTGATCGCACCGACGGAATCCTGCGTCGCGACCTGGATGCTCGAGATCTGCTGACCGATGTCGCCGGTCGCCTTCGCGGTCTGCTCGGCCAGCGCCTTCACTTCCGAGGCCACCACGGCAAAGCCGCGTCCGGCTTCGCCCGCACGCGCGGCCTCGATGGTGGCGTTCAGCGCGAGCAGATTGGTCTGGCCGGCGATGGCGTTGATGAGCTCGACCACGTCGCCGATGCGCGCGGCCGCCTTGGACAATTCGCTGACGCGGTCATTGGTCTGCCCGGCCTGGGTGACGGCCTCGCCCGCCATGCGCGCGGAGGCCTGCACCTGGCGGCTGATCTCGTTCACGGAGGCGGTCAGCTCCTCGGCGGCGGACGCCACCGACTGCACGTTGGTCGCCGCTTCCTCGGACGCCGCCTCGACCAACGTGGCAAGCTCGGTCGAGCGGCTGGCGGTCGTGGTCAGCGACGTCGCCGACGCCTCGAGCTCGTTGGCCGCCGACGACACGGTCTCGACGATCTCGCCGATCGCGCCTTCGAAATCGTCGGCCATCCTGATCATGTCCGCGCGGCGGCGCTCGGCGGCGAGCTTGTCCTGCCTGATCTTCTCTTCGGCCTCCTCCTGCGCCTTCCGCTCGGCGTTGATCTTGAACGTCTCGACGGCTTGCGCGATCTCGCCGATCTCGTCGGGCCGGCCGAGGCCGGGAAGAACGATGGCGAAATTGCCGTTGGCGAGCTCGATCATCGCCGCGCGCATCGCGGTCAAAGGCCTCGAGACCGAACGTCCGATGAAGATGCCGAGGCCGAGCACGCTCGTCGCAATCAGCGCGATCGCCACTGCAATCCAGAACTGGATGCTGGTGCGCTCGGCCTCGTTGAGACGGTCGGCATCGGCACGGATGCGGTCGACCGATGTCGAGACCTGCTCGATCACGGGCTCGACCGACGCGAAGGCCTCGGACATCGCCTTCGATTCGGCCGCCAGCTTCAGCGCGGTCTCCATCCAGGCGGAGAAGTCGCGCTGATAGTCGGCGAGCTTCTGGCGCAGCTCGGCCTTGGCGCCGTCGGCAATGGCTGCCGCGTCGAGGCCGGCGGCAAATTCGGACGCGCGCTTCTTCATCTCCTCGCCATATCTGGCGTTCCGACGCAGCATGAAATCCTTCTCATGCCGGCGCATCATCAGCATGATCACCTTGAGCTCGGAATTCTGGAACTGGTCGACCTGGCTCTCGATACCGTGGACGGAAGCGCGCAGGCGGCCTTCGAGCCCGGACTTCTCGTCGAGGCCGAGCCGCTGCCGTTCCTCGACCACCGCGGCGAAGCGGGCCTGATAGGTCTTCAGCGACGCATTCATCGCGTCGATCTTGTGCGCCAGCTCGGGCTGGCCGAGCGCTGCGATCTTGCCGCGGAGCGTCTCGATGTCGAGCGCCACCTGCCGGCTGATCTCGACCTGTCGCTGCGCCCTGGCCGGATCGCTGCGCAGCAGAAAATCCTTCTCGGCGCGGCGCGCCTCGAGCAGCTCGACCGCGATCCTGTTGTTCAGCTCGAACACGGTGCGCGCATCCTCGGCCGCGTCGCGATAGACGCCCATCCTCCGCTCGCCGTAGAGGTGAATGCCGCCGATCAGGACGACGCCGATGACGCCAATGACGCCGATCGCGGTGATCTTGTGAGTGAGTCGCAGGGAGAGGAGCCGCATCGTGAACCAAGCTGGTGGTGAGCGATGCCATTGATGAAGCGATATTCGGTGAAAGCTTCCGTTAATTTGCGGGCACGTATTAATACGTGTATTTCACTACAATGCTCGCCGTTGTGCACGGTGACGTGCACAGGCACAGTTCCAAAAAAGAAGCACGGCGCTTCACCAGCGCCGTGCTTCCTTGTCTGCGCGAGACTTGGGCCTTTAGTGATAGATCTCGAACAGGCCGGCGCCGCCCTGGCCGCCGCCGATGCACATCGTCACCACGCCCCACTTGGCCTTGCGGCGGGCGCCTTCCTGCAAGAGGTGGCCGGTGAGACGGGCGCCGGTCATGCCGAAGGGATGGCCGATCGCGATCGAGCCGCCGTTGACGTTGTACTTGGCGGGATCGATGCCGAGCTGGTCGCGGCAATACAGGCACTGGCTGGCGAAGGCCTCGTTGAGCTCCCACAGATCGATGTCGTCGATCTTGAGGCCGGTGCGCTTGAGCAGCTTCGGAATCGCGAACACCGGGCCGATGCCCATCTCGTCCGGCTCGCAGCCGGCGGTAGCCCAGGCGACGAAGCGGCCGAGCGGCTTGAGGCCGCGCTTCTCGGCGTCCTTGGCTTCCATCAGCACCACGGCGGCGGCGCCGTCGGAGAGCTGGCTGGCATTGCCGGCGGTGACGAACTTGCCCGGGCCCTTCACCGGCTCGAGCTTTGCCAATCCTTCCATCGTCGTTTCGGGGCGATTGCATTCGTCGCGATCGACGGTGTAGTCCACGATCGACTCGGCCTTGGTCTGCTTGTCGACGACCTTCATCTTGGTCTTCATCGGGACGATCTCGTCCTTGAACTTGTTCGCCTGCTGGGCCGCGGCCATGCGGCGCTGCGATTCCAGCGAGAACTCGTCCTGATATTCACGGCTGAGCTTGTAGCGCTCGGCGACGATGTCGGCGGTGTCGATCATCGCCATGAAGATGTCGGGGGCGACCTTGAGCAGTTCCGGATCGACCGATTCCTTCGGCGTGCCGCCGCCGGGAATCGAGATGCTCTCGACGCCGCCGGCGACGATGCAATCGGCGCCGTCGGAGCGGATCGAATTGGCGGCCATCGCGATGGTCTGCAGGCCCGACGAGCAGAAGCGGTTCACCGACACGCCGGCGGTGGTCTTCGGCAGGCCCGCGAGCAGCGCAGCCTGGCGGCCGATGTTCGGCGCGCCATGGGCGCAATTGCCGAGATAGCAGTCCTCGACATAGTCCTTCTCGACGCCGGCGCGGTCCACCGCGTGATGAATGGCGTGGGCCGCGAGCGACATCGGCGGCGTGATGTTGAACCCGCCGCGGCCGGATTTCGCCAGGCCCGTGCGCGCATAGGAAACGATGACGGCTTCACGCATTGTTTTCTCCCTTGTCGAACGATTTGGAACGGAGCGTCCTGACGCCATTGGTACACAAAGATTGGGGGTGGGGAAAATGAAAACGCCGCCTCCGGCGATGGAGACGGCGTTGTTCCGCGTGTCGGAATATATGATATGATGATCGTCATTCCGGGGCGTGCGCGCCCGCTCTATCCACACGTCATGCCCGGGCTTGTCCCGCCTGCGCGGCCGAAGCCGCTTCGGCGCGGCGAAGGCCCGGGCATCCACGTTCTTCGCGCCGAGCGGCAAGACGTGGATGGCCGGGTCATAGGCGAGCGGAAGCGACGCCGTCCTTCGGACTGCTATGCCCGGCCATGACGCCGGTGGGAGCCGCTCAGAACGTCAGCGCCTTGGCCTGCTTGACCTGCGGCAGGGCCTGCACCTTGGCGAGCACGTCGGCCGGCACCACACCGTCGACCTCGACCAGCGCAATGGCATCGCTGCCCGGAGCGACCCGGCCGAGATGGAAGGTCGCGATGTTGATCTTGGCGTCGCCCAGAAGCCCCGCGAACTTGCCGATGAAGCCCGGCTTGTCCTCGTTGGTGACGTAGATCATCGACTTGCCGAACTCGGCGTCGACGCGGATGCCCTTGATGTCGACGAGGCGCGGCTTGCCGTCTGCATAGACGGTGCCCGAGACCGACCGCTCCTGCCGCTCGGTGGTGACCGTGACGGTGATCAGGCTCTCATAGTCGCTCTGGGCGGCGCGGACGATCTCGTCCACCACCATGCCGCGCTCCTTGGCGACGACCGGCGCGGACACCACGTTGACCTCGCCCAGCATCGGCCGCAGCAGGCCCGACAGCACCGCGGAGGTGATCGCCTTGATCTTCATCTCGGCGACGTGGCCCTCATATGTGATCTCGACCTTGAGAATGCCGCTCTCGGTGAGCTGGCCGGCAAACGAGCCGAGCTTCTCGGCGAGCGCGATGAACGGCTTCAGCTTCGGCGCTTCTTCCGCCGTGATCGAGGGGAAGTTGACCGCGTTCGAGATCGCGCCGGTGAGCAGGTAATCCGACATCTGCTCGGCGACCTGCAGCGCGACGTTCTCCTGCGCTTCGGTGGTGGAGGCGCCGAGATGCGGCGTGCAGATCACGTTGGGATGGCCGAACAGCACGCTCTTGGTCGCGGGCTCCTCGACGAAGACGTCGAAGGCGGCGCCGGCAATGTGCTTGGCGTTGAGCGCATCGACCACCGCCTGCTCGTCGACGAGACCGCCGCGGGCGCAATTGATCAGGCGCACGCCCTTCTTCATCTTGGCGATCGCGGCCGCGTCGATGATGTTCTTGGTCTTCTCGGTCAGCGGCGTGTGCAGCGTGATGAAGTCGGCGCGCCTGAGCAGATCGTCGAGATCGACCTTCTCGACGCCGATGTCCTTGGCGCGCTCCGGCGACAGGAACGGGTCGAACGCGATCACCTTCATGCGCAGGCCGAGCGCGCGGTCGGCGACGATCGAGCCGATATTGCCGCAGCCGACGACGCCCAGCACCTTGCCGGTGATCTCCACGCCCATGAAGCGGTTCTTCTCCCACTTGCCGGCCTGCGTCGAGGCATCGGCCTGCGGGATCTCGCGGGCGAGCGCGAGCATCAGGGTGATGGCGTGCTCGGCGGTCGTGATCGAATTGCCGAACGGTGTGTTCATCACGATGATGCCCTTGGCCGTCGCGGCCGGGATCTCGACATTGTCGACGCCGATGCCGGCGCGGCCGATCACCTTCAGCCTGGCCGCCTTCTCGAGGATCTTGGCGGTCGCCTTGGTCGCGGAGCGGATCGCAAGGCCGTCGTAATTGCCGATGATCTCGGCCAGCTTGTCCTTGTCCTTGCCGAGATTGGGCTGGAAGTCGACCTCGACGCCGCGATCCCTGAAGATCTGCACGGCAGCGGGCGAGAGCGCGTCGGAAATGAGAACTTTGGGTTTGGTCATGGGATTTGTCCTTCACACCCTCCCCTGGAGGGGGAGGGTCGGCGCGAAGCGCCGGGGTGGGGTGAAGCTGCAACAAAGAAAGTCGCCGGTACGTCGTGTGGAGAGATCACCCCACCCCGCCGCACCTGGCGGTGCGTCGACCCTCCCCCTCGGGGAGGGTAAGAAACTTACGCCGCCTTCGCGAGCGTGGCCTTGGTCTCGGCGAAGGCCCAGTCGATCCACTGCGTCAGCAGCTCGACGTCCTTTGCTTCCACCGTGGCGCCGCACCAGATTCGCAGGCCGGCCGGCGCGTCGCGGTAATAGGCGAAGTCGTAGCCCGCGCCTTCCTTCTCGACGAGGGCCACCAGCTTCTTGCTGAACTCCGCCTGCGCGTCCTCGGAGAGCGAGGTGATCGCGGGATCGGTGAACTTCAGGCACACCGAGGTGTTGGAGCGGATCGATGCGTCCTTGGCGAGGAAGTCGATCCAGGGCGTCTTCGCCTTCCAGTCCGCCAGCACCTTGGTGTTGGCGTCGGCGCGCGCGATCAGCGCCTTGAGACCGCCGATCGACTTAGCCCAGTTCAGCGCATCGAGATAATCCTCGACGCAGAGCATCGACGGCGTGTTGATGGTCTCGCCGACGAAGATGCCTTCGTTGAGCTTGCCGCCCTTGGTCATGCGGAAGATCTTCGGCAGCGGCCAGGCCGGCTTGTAGGTCTCGAGCCGCTCCACCGCGCGGGGCGACAGGATCAGCATGCCATGCGCGGCCTCGCCGCCGAGCGCCTTCTGCCAGGAGAAGGTGACGACGTCGAGCTTGGCCCAGTCGAGCGGCTGTGCAAACGCGGCGGAGGTCGCATCGCAGATGGTCAGGCCTTCGCGGCTCGCGCTGATCCAGTCCGCGTTCGGAACGCGCACGCCCGACGTGGTGCCGTTCCAGGTGAAGACGACGTCGCTCTTGGGATCCACCTTCGACAGATCGGGGATCTCACCGTAAGCCGCATTGAGCTTGGTGACGTCCTTGAGCTTCAATTCCTTGACGATGTCGCTGACCCAGCCCTCGCCGAAGGATTCCCAGGCGAGCGTGGTGACGGGCCGTGCGCCGAGCAGCGACCACAGCGCCATCTCGACCGCGCCGGTATCGGAGGCCGGCACGATCCCGATACGGTAATCGGCGGGGACCTCGAGCACTTCGCGCGTCAGGTCGATCGCGAGCTTGAGCTTGGTCTTGCCGATCTTCGCGCGATGCGAGCGGCCGAGAGCTGCGTCCTTGAGATTTTGGGCGTTCCAGCCGGGGCGCTTGGCGCAGGGGCCGGAGGAGAAATGCGGCACGGTCGGCCGCGAAGCGGGCTTCGCTACAGTCATGATCTACCCTTCCAGATAGTAAGCCTCCCGTTGGGGGGAGGTGTCCCGCCGCGGCTGATACGGGAATCGGGAAGGTCCGTCAAGGAAGTTCCGGGGCCTCACGCGCCAGTGATGGCGCTTCCGGTGCAATATCAGGGGATTCGACGACAGTGAGCGCATTCAGCAAGTCCGTGGCATCGCTGATCAATTGCGCCGCCTTGCGGCGGCTTCCGACCTTCAAAACGCATTTGTCATTGGCCTGCACGACGTAGTCGTTGCCGACCTTGATCATCGAATAGCTTGTCATCGAAATGTCCCGAACCGAGCGAGCCCGGTGTCAGATGCCCCCGTAGCACCCTTCGTTCCTTCATCAATGTGAACGACGGAGCGGTAGTTTACCGGCTCTTAACACGACCGAGTGAAAAGCCCGCTTTTCGCCGGCTGCGCAGCGCTCGCGTCGCGCTGCCTCAAAAGCGGACAGTCATTCCGACGTGACTCGCCGTGAAGCCGAGCCGCTTGTAGAAGCGCTGCGCATCGACGCGCGTCTGATGCGTGAGCAACTCGACCAGATTGCAGCCGCGCGCCTTTGCTTCCGTCACGGCCCATTGCACCAATTGCTCGCCGATGCCGCGGCTGCGACACTCGGTGGCAACGCGAACATCCTCGAGCAGGCCGCGCGATCCGCCTTGCGAGCTCAGGCCCGGCAGGATCGCGAGCTGCAGGCAGCCGACCACCCTGCCCTCACTCTCGGCAACGACCAGCGTGAGATTCGGATCGCGCGCGATCCGCGCGAATGCGTCGTAATAGGCGGACGGCAACGGATCCTCCACGCGCTCGCGCGCGCGGCCGAGATGATCGTCGGCGAGCATCGCCACGATCGCGGCGACGTCCTCGCGGCGCGCGGGACGGATAGAGACGGCTTCGGCATTCATCTCAGGCGACTCCGCACCTCAGCGCGCCGGCGGAAGGCCGAGACACGCTTCGACGTCACCGATCCAGCGGCGGACGGAGGCATAGCGGCCGAGGTCGAAGCCGCCTTCATGGGCAACACGCGTATAGGCGAGCAGCGACACGTCGGCGAGCGACACCTCGTCGCCGGCGAACAAGCGGCTGGCTGAGAGGTGTTGCTCCATGCGGTCGAGCGCCGCATAGCCGCGCTTGACCTTTTCAGGATCGAGCTCGGAGGCATCCTTGCCGAGATAGACGATGAGGAAGCGGCACACGGCGATATAAGGCTCGTGGCTGTACTGCTCCCAGAACAGCCATTCGTCCATCTTGGCCGCCGTGAAGGCGTCGCGCGGAACCAGCGCGCTGTCGCGGGCGACATAGCGGATGATGGCGTTGGACTGCGCCAGCGTACGGCCGTCGTCGAATGCAACGGTGGGGACCTGGCCGGCGCCGTTCATCTTCAGGAATTGCGGCGTGCGCGTCTCGCCCTTACGGGTGTCGATCTCGATCCACTGGTAGGGCACAGCGAGCTTGTCGCAGACCCACTTCACCTTGAGACAATTGCCGGAATTGCTGTCGCCGTAGATCTTCATCGCTGCCGCCCCGCTTTCGGAACGAGAGAGCATCAGGACGAAGCGCAGCTGTCAACAGGAAGCGGACGGCTCAGAACTTGTAGCCGACGCCGAGGCGCGCGTTGTTCAACGTCACCTGCGTGTTCATGACGGGCGAGAATCTCACATATTCGTATTCGATGCGGGCGAACAAGCCGTCCCAAACGCAGTATTCGAGCCCGAGGCCGGCGGTCCAACCCACTGCGTAAGTGTTGGTCCTGTGCTGACCTTGCGTGCCCGACTGCGCAGGAACTGGGCCCCACGTTCCAAGTGTCGTCGTGGTGTTGCCGAAGAAATCCGTCGTCGTCGTGTCCTGTCGCATCGAGACGCTGCTGGTCACGGTGCGCGACACGTCCATTCGCCCGACGGCAGCGCCCATGAAGGCATAAGGCATGAAGCTGCCGCCGTCCCAACCCACGCGGCCGCGGAGCGTCACCATGTCTTTGACCTGTGCCGCCGCGGCACCCGTCAGCGTGACGGCATAGTTGTTGGTGACGCCGGGCGCCCGCACCTCACCAGGCGGGTTGACGATGACGAGCGAGTTGGTTCCTGACGTCAATGTCGCCATATCGTTGAAGTAGCTGTAAGTGCCCTCGAGACTGAGAACGGCATCATACCATTGCCAGTTGCGGCCGACGAAGCCACCAAAATTGGTGCTTTGAGTGTTGGTCTTGTTCAGCAGCGACCACGTCGAGGTCGGCCCCTGGAGTACGCTGTCGCGGAAGATGTAGTTGGTCAGTCCGACCACGCTCTGACTGAAATCCGTGGCATCTGCGGTATAACCGCCATGACCGCCGACATAGAAGCCATTCCAATTGACGGAGGTCTTCGACAGACCGTCCGCGAAGCCGCCGCGCAGCACGGGCAGGTCCGGCATGTCGGCCGCTTGCGCGGCAGACACCGTCCCCAACATCGCCGCTGCCAACACCAGCCTACGCATCACCACGCTCCATCGGACTCGAACTGTTGCGATGATCATCGCCTGTTAACCTTAACCAATGGTTGCGCCGGGCGCCTTCGCCGCACCTCGCCATGAAAAATACGCAAAGCAAAACGGCGCGGGATGATCCCGCGCCGTTAAGGAGTCCAAACCGATCAGGTTGCGATCAGCCCTTGGTGACCAGCGGCGGCGGCACGTAGGCCGGCGGGCTGTTGAGATCCCAACGCACGCCGAGCTTGACGTCGTGCGAGGTGATGTCCCTGACCTTGATCGAGGTCGGGCCGGAAGCGCTGTTGTCGAACAAGCGGTAGTTGCCGGGCGCGGCATCGCCGAGGTTCATGTAGCTGTAGGCCAGTTCGACGGTGAAGCCGGGATTGACCTTGTAGGCAAGACCGGCGTGAGCGGCCCAGGCGAGGTTCCACTTTCCGTTGTCGGCAAAGTAGGCGACGCTGTTGTTGAGCAGCGGGCTGTAGGACACGCCGTCGTCGCGGAAGCCGCTGAGCTTGTTGTAGGAGCCGCCGACGCCCGCGCCGATGAACGGAGTGACGCACCACCAGGTGCCGAGGTCGACATAGGCGTTGGCCATCACGAGCCACTCGGACTTGCTGCCGCTGTAGTTGTTGACGCCGACGAAGCCGGGTCCCACGACATTGTCGCTACCGTGCAGATTGGCCTTGCCCCGGTACTGGCCGATGACGTCGGCGCGGAACCAGTTGTTGAAGCGATAGCCGACGCCGAGGCCGAACAGCGGCGAGGAGTCGAAGCCGAGGCCTTCCGTCGTCTTCGAGTACCCGGCCGGCAGGGCGCTCTCGATGCGCTTGGCGCTCTGGTTGGTCATGCCGATGTCGCCGCGCAGATACCAGCCGCCGAAGTCGGCGGGCGGAGCCGGCGGCGCGTACATCGGAGGGGGGGCGGCGATCGGCATATCGGCGGCGAACGCCATCGACGAGATCAGGGTCGCCGCACCCGCGGCAAGGAGAGACTTAACGCTACGCATTGGCTTCGTCCTTATGGCCGGTGAGGCTGAATACGAGCGCCTCACGTTCTGGAAACTCACGGGGGGACGATGCCAGCAAATGTTTAAGCGCCACTTAACCCTAATTTTTAAGGTTGATTTTTTCTCACCCTACACGCGCGCGCCGTGCGAGCGTTGCAAAAATGCCGCGCCAAATGCGACATCGGCGCCGCACTCCCTAACGATGTGTGAAGCCGCAACGCGGCAAGAGAGGATGCGTTAACGCGCGTTTCGCGGCAGCTTGGGTAGGAACACCGCGAGCAGCCCGATCGCCGGCAGCCAGGCGCAGACCTGGTAGACGAACTCGATCGAGGTGTGGTCGGCGAGCTTGCCGAGCACGGCCGCGCCCAGGCCCCCGATGCCGAAGGCGACGCCGAAGAACACGCCGGAGATCATGCCGAAGCGGTGCGGCACCAGCTCCTGCGCAAACACGATGATCGACGACGTCGTCGAGGAGATGATCAGGCCGATGGCGACGCTGAGCACCGCGCTCGCAACGAGCCCGGCATAGGGCAGCGCCAGCGTGAACGGCAGCGCGCCGAGGATCGAGATCCAGATCACGATCTTGCGGCCGAAGCGGTCGCCCAGCGGACCGCCGAGAAACGCACCCACGGCGTTCGCCGCGAGAAAGACGAAGAGATAGATCTGGGCTGCCTGCGTCGACACGCCGAAACGGTCGATCAGGTAGAAGATGTAATAGCTCGACAGGCTCGAAACGTAGAGCTGCTTGGAGAACAACAGCACGACGAGCACTGCGAGCGCTACCGCGACACGGCGCGAGCTCGGCGCACCGGGCTGGGTGTGGACGGGCGCCGCTTTCTTCGTCGCGATCTGCGGCGCGTACCAGCGCCCGATGCGCCAGAGAATCAGGATGGCGAGAAACGCGATCGAGGAGAACCAGGCGATGCTGCCCTGCCCGAACGGCACCACGATCAACGCGGCGAGCACCGGCCCCATCGAGGTGCCGAAGCTGCCGCCGAGCTGGAACACCGATTGCGCAAAGCCGTAGCGTCCGCCCGAGGCGAGCCGCGCGATGCGCGCCGATTCCGGGTGAAACACCGCCGAGCCGAGGCCGACCAGCGCGGCGGCGACGAGGATGACGAGATATTGGTGCGCGACGCTAAGCAGCAGCAGGCCGAAGAAGGTCGAGGCCATGCCGATCGCGAGCGAATAGGGCTGCGCCTTCTTGTCGGTGTAGTGCCCGACCACCGGCTGCAGCAGCGAGGCCGTGAACTGGAATGCCAGCGTGATCATGCCGATCTGCGCGAAGTCGAGCGCGTAGGCGTCCTTCAGGATCGGGTACACCGAGGCGATCAGCGACTGCATGGTGTCGTTGAGGAAGTGCGAGACGCTGATGCCGGCGAGCACGATATAGGCCGGCCCCTTGGCGGCGGCCGGCGCCAATTCGGCGACGACGACGGGCTCGGTCAGCGTTTCCTCTGAGACGACGACAGGCTTGTTCAAGGCGGCAATCCGGCGCGGCAGATTGCCGCGAGGTGCTGATTACGACGCAAGCGACGGTGGGACCAGCGTCAATCGCAAATGGCTGGGATGCGCCTCTTACCCTCTCCCCTTGTGGGAGAGGGTGGCTCGCCGCGTTAGCGGCGAGACGGGTGAGGGGTTTCTATCCTCACGAGCTGTGTTGCGAGCGGATAGAACCCCTCATCCGGCGCTTCGCGCCACCTTCTCCCGCAAGGGGAGAAGGAAGGACTCAAGCCGCGGCCTGCCCCAATGCCGAAACAATGGTGTCGACGACGTCCTCGACGAGGTGACGGTCCTCGCCTTCGCCCATGACGCGGATCACGGGCTCGGTGCCGGAGGAGCGGATCAAGAGGCGGCCGTGGCCGTTGAGGCGCTTCTCGCCGTCGGAAATCGCCGACTTGACGTCGGAATCATCGAGCGGCTTGCCGCCCTTGTGGCGGACGTTCTTGAGGATCTGCGGCAGCGGATCGAAGCGGTGGCAGACCTCGGACACCGGGCGGCGCAGCTTCTGCACCACGGCGAGCACCTGCAATGCGGCGACAAAACCGTCGCCGGTCGTGGCGTAGTCGGACAGGATGATGTGGCCGGACTGCTCGCCGCCGAGATTGTAGCCGCCGTTCAGCATCTGCTCGAGCACGTAGCGGTCGCCGACCGGCGTGCGCACGAGCTCGAGCCCCTGCCCTTGCAGGAAGCGCTCCAGCCCGAGATTGGACATCACGGTGGCAACGATGCCGGGACGCGAGAGGCGTCCATCCTCCTTCCAGCTCTGCGCGATCACCGCGAGCAGCTGGTCGCCGTCGACGACATGGCCGCGCTCGTCGACCAGGATGACGCGATCGGCGTCGCCGTCCAGCGCAATGCCGATGTCGGCGCGCATCTCGCGCACCTTCTTCGACAGCGCCTCCGGCGAGGTCGAGCCGCAATCCTTGTTGATGTTGAAGCCGTCGGGCTCGACGCCGATCGGCACCACGTCGGCGCCCAATTCCCACAGCGCCTCGGGCACCACCTTGTAGGCGGCGCCGTTGGCGCAATCGATCACGACGCGAAGGCCCTCGAGCGAGAGGTCGCGCGGCAGCGTGCGCTTGGCGAATTCGATGTAGCGGTCATGCACGCCGTCGATGCGGCGGGCACGGCCGAGGCTCGCGCTCTGCGCGAGCCGCTTGTCGAGCGATTCGTCGAGCAGCTGCTCGATCTGCCGCTCGACATCGTCGGACAGCTTGAAGCCCTGCGGGCCGAACAGCTTGATGCCGTTGTCCTCGAACAGATTGTGCGAGGCCGAGATCATCACGCCGAGATCGGCGCGCATCGACTTGGTCAGCATCGCGACCGCCGGCGTCGGCATCGGGCCGACCAGCAGCACGTCCATACCGACCGAGGTGAAGCCTGCGACCATGGCGTATTCGATCATGTAGCCGGACAAACGGGTGTCCTTGCCGATCACGACGCGGTGGCGGTGGTCGCCGCGCTGAAACGCAAGGCCCGCGGCCTGGCCGACCTTGAGCGCGAGCTCCGGCGTGATCAGTCCGTTGGCGCGGCCCCTAATCCCGTCCGTCCCGAAATATTTCCGGCTCATATCGTCCCCCAAGCAGCAACCAGGGACTCCCCTCTACAACCACGGGCTGCCCCAACGGGACCCGCATCCCTGATTTGCCGAGGTCTTATAAAGCTATCGCGGCTAACTTGGCTTCAAAAAATATGATGAATCATTACGGAACCGGCGCCGCGACCGCCCCCGATAACAGATTGTTAACATTGCAATTCCGGCGTGACTAGCGAAAAGCGGTGGAACTCGCCTTAATCCGAGCGCTTCACATGGCCGTCCGCGCGGCTGGGCGCCGGCTGGGTGACGTTGACGGGATCGGAGCCCGGGAAGGTCTCCTCCAGCCCCTCTTCGAGCGCCTCCTCGAGATCATGCTTCTCCTTGATCTCTTCCGGCGAAGGTCCTGCGTGCGGCTTCGTCATGACGCTCTCCTTGGCACTCTCCTTCCAAAACGTTCTGCAAACGATTTGGCTGTGCATCCAACCATGCTAGATGACCCCGAAATCTTCCGATGCAAGACTGTTTGGTACGTGACGGGCCGGGGAAACGACATGAAGCATATTACCTGTATCGACGATCTTCGCACGCTGCATCGGCGCCGCGTGCCGAAGGCATTCTTCGACTATTGCGACCGCGGCTCCTACGCCGAGGAGACGCTGCGCGCCAACCGCGAGGACATGCAGGCGATCAAGTTCCGCCAGCGCATCCTGGTCGACGTCTCCAAGCGCGACACCTCGACCACGATCCTCGGCGAGCCGTCGACGATGCCGCTGATCCTCGCGCCGGTCGGCCTGCTCGGCATGCAGCACGGCGACGGCGAGATCCACGCCTGCCGCGCCGCGCAGGCCGCCGGCATCCCGTTCACGCAATCGACGATGTCGATCTGCTCGATCGAGGACATCGCCGCCAGCGTCGAGAAGCCGTTCTGGTTCCAGCTCTACGTCATGAAGGACCGCGGCTTCATCAAGGAATTGATCCAGCGCGCGATGGCCGCCAAGTGCAGCGCGCTGGTGCTCACGGTGGACCTGCAGGTGATCGGCCAGCGCCACGCCGACATCAAGAACGGCATGACGGTGCCACCGGAATGGTCGCTGTCGAAGCTGCTGGACTTCGCCAGCAAGCCCGCCTGGGTCTCCGGCGTGCTGCAGGGCAAGCGCCGCACCTTCGGCAATATCGCCGGCCACGTGAAGAACACTGAAGATCTCAACCGCCTCGCCGAATGGACGGCCTCGCAGTTCGACACCTCCTTGAACTGGAAGGACGTCGAGTGGGTCCGCAGCATCTGGCCGGGCAAGCTGATCATCAAGGGCATCCTCGACGTCGAGGACGCCGAGGAAGCCGCCAAGACCGGCGCGCAGGCGCTGGTGGTATCCAACCACGGCGGCCGCCAGCTCGACGGCGCGCCGTCCTCGATCGAGGTCCTGCCCGAGATCGCGGACGCGGTGGGCGACAGGATGGAGATCATGTTCGACGGCGGCATCCGCTCGGGCCAGGACGTGATGCGCGCGCTGGCGCTCGGCGCAAAGTCGTGCATGATCGGCCGCGCCTATGCCTATGGCCTCGGTGCCGGCGGCCAGGCCGGCGTCGCCAAGGCGATCGACATCATCCAGAAGGAGCTGCTCACCACGATGGGCCTGTGCGGCGTCAACCGGGTGGACGAGATCGACGATCACGTGATTGCGGTGTGAGTGCGTCTGCCGGGATGCCGCAGCAATAATCACTGTCGTCCCGGACAAGCGCGCCCAAAGCGCGCGCCGATCCGGGACCCATAGCCACAGAAGGGTGTGGCTATGGGGGCTCGGAGTGGCCTGCTTCGCGCAACAACTTTTCCCTGTGGTTATGGGTCCCGGACCTGCGCTGACGCTTGTCCCGGACGACGGGGGCATTTGAGGCGGCAGGTGCGCGTCTCACAGCCCCTCACATCGGCGGCGTCAGGCCGTCGCGGCCGACGCTGACGCGGTTGGTCTCGAACGAGCCGTCGGGCAATTGCTTCATGAAGGCGATCACCTTGGCGCCGGGCTTCAGCTCGGATTTGTCGCCGGGCACGAAGGTCACGACCGGCGTGTCGTCGGCGACGAACACCTTCTTCTCGCCGTCCTTGTACTTGACCAGCAGCGTGTGACCGTCATTGCCGACGACGCTCTCCGCGACGGTCGCATTGGTCATGCTGGAGTTGGGCTTGAGGTCCCAGGGTCGCGAGCCTTCGCCGGTGCCGCGCATGCTTTCCGGAAACACGTGCACCTCGACGGCGTTCTGGCTGCCGTCCGGTCCCGGCACGGTGGTGGCGCCGATGAACGAGCCCGGCTTGATGTCGGCGAGCGAGATCTTGGTAACGCCCGACACGTTCACGTCGGAGGCGAGGCGAAGCTTGAGCTCTTCACCGCTGCGCGATTTGACCTGCATGGTGTCGCCATTGACGCTTTCGATGGTGCCGCGCACGCGCGTCGGCACCGGCGCTCTCTGGGCGAAGGCGCAGTAGGTCGAGACGACCACCATCGCGACGGCGATCAGGGGGCGTGTGAAAGTTGCACGTTGAACAGGCATGACGGTCTCCGATTGTCCCACGACGTAGAACTCCAGAGATGGTGTGCTATTCGCCGCGCCCCTCTCAAGTCTTCGTGAGATCGGCTTCGACCAATGCGCGCAGCTCGGCGGTGACCTCGGGCCGCCGCCCGAACCACAGCTCGAAGCCGCGCACCGCCTGATGCAGCAGCATGCCGAGCCCATCGGCGGTCTTCAGGCCACGCGCCGTCGCCGCGGCGAGCAGCGGCGTCACCAGGGGAACGTAGACGAGGTCGGCGACGACGGCATCTTGCGGCAGGCGCGCGAGGTCGACGTCGAGTGAAGGCTGGCCATGCATGCCGAGCGAGGTCGTGTTCACGAGAAGCTTTGCGCGCGGCAGCACCTCGCCGATCGCGTCCCACGGCAGCGGATGCACGTTCGATCCGAACTGTTGTGCCAGCGTCTCGGCCCGCGCCATGGTGCGATTGGCGACATGCACGCAGCTGATGCCGCGTTCCAGCAACCCAAACACGACCGCGCGCGAGGAGCCGCCGGCCCCCAGCACCAGCGCTTCCTCGGCCATGTCCCAGCCGGGCGCGCTGGCGTCGAGATTGTTGATGAAGCCTTCGACATCGGTGTTGGTGGAGCGCTGCTCGCCGTCGGCAAACCACAGCGTGTTGGCGGCGCCGACCGCCCTGGCGCGCGCGTCGGGCGTTGACAGCGCCAGCACGGCTTCCTTGTGCGGGATGGTGACGTTGGCGCCGACGAAGCCGCGCAGCGACAGCCGCAGCACGAAATCGCGCAGATCCTCGGGCGGCACCGCCTCGATGACATAGCCGCCCTCGATGCCGAGCGTGCGCAGCCAGTGATGGTGGATCAGCGGCGAGCGCGAATGCGCGGCCGGCCATCCGATCAGACAGGCTGCAGGGGGCTTGGGCGCGGTCATCTTTCCCTCGGGTCGTTTCCGAGGCGATCCATTTCGCGTCGCGCCCGCTCTGTCAAGCGCGCGCGGTCAGCTCGCAGCGGTCTCATCGGCGGCCCGGCCCTTGATGTCGGCGATGGCGCGCTCGAGGCTCGTGCGGTAACGCGCGCGCGGCGGCGTGACGCCATGGGTGAGCAGCGCGCGGCGGACCGCGGGCGAGGCCCCCGTGATGAACAGCCGGATGCCTTGGCGGTGCGCCTTGGCGGCGACGCGGCCGATCACGTTGGCCGCGGTCGAATCCAGGAACGGCACCGCGGCGAAATCGACCACGAAGGCCTTACGCCTGTCGGCAATGCCGTCGAGCACGCTGCCGATCGCCGAGGCCGCGCCGAAGAAGAACGCGCCGGTGATGCGATAGACCAGCACGTCGCGGTCGACCGCAAGCGCGGGATCGTAACGCACACGGTCGCCGTTGCCGTCGTCGGGGCGATCATCCGCAACCAGTGGCGTCCGCTCCTCGATGCCGGTCATCTCCGCCATGCGATGGATGAACAGCACCGCGCCCAGCGCGAAGCCGACCAGGATGCCCTCGGTGAGATCGCGAAAGATCGTGAGCAGGAAGGTCGCGAGCAGCACCACGGCATCGCCCCATGACGAGCGCAGCAGAGTTGCGAATTCATGCTTCTCCGCCATGGTCCAGGCCACCACCACCAGCACCGCGGCGAGCGCGGCCAGAGGGATGTAGCTTGCAAGCGGCGCCGCGACCAGCATGAACAGCAGCAGGAACACCGAATGCAGCATGCCCGCGAGCGGCCCGCGCGCGCCGGCGCGGATGTTGGTCGCGGTGCGCGCGATCAGCCCGGTGACGCAGATGCCGCCGAACAGCGCCGAGCCGATATTGGCCGCACCTTGCGCCACCAGCTCGCAATTGGAGCGATGACGGCGGCCGGTCATGCCGTCGGCCACCACCGCCGACAGCAGCGATTCGATCGCCGCCAGCAGCGCGAACGCGATCGCATCCGGCAACACCGCCCTTGCCTTTTCCAGTGAGAACGCGGGCAGCGCCGGCGATGGCAATTCGCGCGGGATGCCGCCGAAGCGCGAGCCGATGGTCTCGACCGGCAACGACAGCACCGCGCTGGCGACGGCTGCAAACACGACCGCGATCAGGATCCCGGGCCAGGACGGCCGCCAGCGACGCAAGGCGGCGATAATGCCGATGCTGACGAGGGCGACCGCGACGGCGGACGGATTGATCGTGTTGAGGCCGCCGGCGAGCGCGACGAGCTTGGGCACGAACTCGCTGGGCTCCTTGCCCACGAGCGTGATGCCGGAGAGATCGCGGAGCTGGCTGGCAAAGATGATGACGGCGATACCGGCGGTGAAGCCGACGGTGACGGGATAGGGAATGAACTTGATGTAGGTGCCGACCCTGAGCAGCCCTGCGCCGATCAGGAACAGGCCCGCCATCATGGTGGCGAGGATGACGCCATCGACGCCATGCCGCTCCGCAGTCGCCGCGACCAGAACGATGAACGCACCGGCAGGGCCGCCGATCTGGAACCGGCTGCCGCCGAGCAAGGAGGCGATGAAGCCGCCGGCGACGGCGGTGTAGAGGCCGCGGTCCGGCGTCACGCCCGAGGCAATCGCGATCGCCATCGACAGCGGCAGCGCGACGATCGCGACCGTGAGGCCTGCGAAGACGTCGGCGCGGAAATCCGCGAGGCCGTAGCCTTCGCGAAAGACGGTGACGAGCTTCGGCAGATACAGTTCGGCAAAGGTCGGCTGACGCAGCTGGTGCAGCCGTCCTGCCTGATCGCTCGTGATGCTCATGTCAGCAAGGTGCTCCGCTGGCCCCACAATGCTCCGAAGCATCGTGCGTCCCAAGGTGCGACGATGCGCTAGCCCATCTTGATCCCGGGCACGATCAACGCGCGATCATGCTCCGACACGGCGCGGCGGCCCCGGCTCTTTCAAGCGAACGCCACGTCCGCCGCTGTCGCTGCGGGCCTGCTCGCCGATCAGCTCGACGCCGGCCCGGTCGAACGCCTCGACCACCTTGATCAAGGTCTCGACCACGCCACGAACATTGCCGGTGGAGGCCTCCATCCGCTGGATGGTCGGCAGCGACACGCCGGCGAGCTCGGCCAGGGTTTTCTGGTCGATGCCGAGCAACGCGCGGGCTGCCCGCATCTGGAACGAGGTGATCACCTTGGCCTCACTTACGAGCAGTTATAAGTGATATCTGGAACATATACAATGATGTAAAATACATCATACGGTGGCGAAAGCAAGGGAGGCGTCGTCCATAGCCTCCGTCATTGCGAGCGTAGCGAAGCAAATCCAGAATCTTTCCGCGGAGGGATTTCTGGATTGCTTCGCTGCGCTCGCAATGACGGAGTGTGGTGCAGTGGCATACGAGAATCTCGTGTCCCGGACGCGCTGCAACGCTCTTGGCGTTGCTGCGCAGAGCCGGGACCCACAAATTCCGAGCAGGCCCGCTGATACATGGGCCCCGGCTCTGCAGCGCACCGCTGAACGAGCGCTGCGCTGCGTCCGGGGCACGAGATCGCCTAACCGGTCACGCCGCGTGCTGATGTGCGGCGATGATCTGGTCGGCGGCGCGGCCGGTGACTTCGGCCATGTGGTCGAACTGGCGCGTGAAGCTGCCGGCGCCGGCGGTGGCCGAGCGCAGCTCCACGATCAGCTCGCCGATCTCCGCTTCCGGCATCATGGCGCGGACACAGTCCCAGCCGGTCCAGCCCTCACGGGTGTCAAAGCCGAGAATCTGGCCGCGCCGCGCCGACAGGATCGCGTTGATCTTGGCGGTAGCGTCGGTCGGGCAGACGATCTCGACCATGTGGATCGGCTCCAGCAGCACCGGCTGGCATTGCGGCAGGCCTTCGTTGAGCCCGACCCGCGCGGCCGTGCGGAAGGCGAGATCGGAGCTATCGACGCTGTGATAGGAGCCGTCGGTCAGCGTCACCTGCACGTCGGTGACGGGGAAGCCGAGCGGACCGCGCGCCAATCCATCGACGACGCCCTCCTCCACCGCCGGGATGTAGTTGCGCGGCACCGCGCCGCCCACCACCTTCTCGGCGAACTTGAAGCCGTCGCCGCGCGGCAGCGGCGTGATGTCGAGCACGACATCGCCGAACTGGCCGTGGCCGCCGGACTGCTTCTTGTGACGGCCGCGCTGGGTGATCGGCTTGCGGATGGTCTCCTGATAGCCGATCGCAGGCGGATGCGAGGTGATCTTGACGCCGAAGCGGTCGCGCAAGCGCTCGCTGGCGACGCGCAGATGCATCTCGCCCTGGCCCCACAGCACGGTGTCGTGAGTCTTGGCGTTCTGCACGATCATGAGCGAGGGATCCTCCTCATGCAGGCGCGTCAGCGCCTGGCCGAGCTTGACGTCGTCCTTGCGGTCGGTCGCCGCGACCGAGATCGCGAGCACCGGCGGCGTCGGCTCGATCGTGATCAATGCCGCGGGCGCCGTCTTGCCGCTCGAAACCGTGTCACCGGTCTTGACCGGATCAAGCTTGGCGAGGGCCACGGTCTCGCCGGCTTCGGCCGAGGCGCGCTTGGTGTCGTAGGCGCCGTTGACGGCGAGGATGCCAGAGATGCGCCCGGCACCGCCGGATGAGGATTGCAGCGTAGCGCCGTCGTCGAGATGGCCGGCGAGCAACCGCGTCAGCGACAACTTTCCGCCGTGCTGCGAATGCAGCGTCTTGAAGACATAGCCGAGCGCGTCCTTGGTCTCGGGTACGCCAAGACGTTTTGCGGTCTCCGCAACGCCGGGCGCCTCGTGACGCAACGCCTTCATCAGGCGCAACACGCCGTTTTCGCGCACGGCGGCGCCCAGCAGCACCGGGCAAATCAGCCCTTCCCGCAATTCGCGGGCGAGATCGTCGAAGACGGCATCGCGCGGCGGCTGGATGTCCTCGAGCAGCTGCTCCATCAGCGCATCGTCGTGATCGGCGAGCTTCTCCAGCATCGAGAAGCGGGCTTCCTTCTCGCGATCGAGATCGCCGCCTTCGAGCGCGATCACCTCGGAGGCCTTGTGCTCGCGATAGATGAAGGCGCGCTCCAGCGCGAGATCGACGAAGCCCTCGATCAGCTCGCCCTTCCAGATCGGGATCTGGCGCAGCACCAGCGGCACGCGCGAGGCGGGCTGCAGCATCGCCAGCGTCTCGCGGATGCGCTGACTGGCGCGGTCGATCTTGTTGAGGAACAGGAAACGCGGGATCTTCAGCTCCTCCAGCTCGCGCAGGATGATCTGAAGCTGCGGCAGCTTCTTCTCGTCGGCCTCGCAGACCACGATTGCGGCGTCGACCGCCGGCAACGCGGCGCGCATGTCGTGGGCAAACTCGACGGAACCGGGACAATCGAGGAAGGTGTAGCTGTCGCCCATGAAACTCGTGGTGGCGGCAGTGAGGCCGACGGTCATTTTGTGATGACGGGCCTCGGGCGTAGCGTCGCCGACGGACGTTTCGGCATCGACGCTGCCGGCGCGCGGGATTGCACCCGTTCGCGCCAATATTGCTTCCAAAAGTGTGGTTTTACCGCTTTGGAAAGGGCCCACCAGCGCGATGCACCGTGGACCTCGGGGACTTCTGACGTCTTGTCCCATTCGCCGCCTCCTTGGTGTGGAGCTCGGCCCGTGATTGGGTCGGCAAACGCCGATGCTCTGCCCCTCCCCGAGATTTGGCAAGCATCAAACGTCGCTGCGGTGCGTCGTCAGCAAAATCGCGCCGCTTCCCGCGGCGCGATCACACGCAGAAGTGTCAACGGCCCGGACGGAGTTCCAGGCTCTCGAGGCCGGCGGCGATGTTGAGGCCGACCTGGCCCTGCACGCTCAGCGGCTGCAGCGCGATCGAATTGTTGGAGCCGCCGACCAGCACGTTGCCCCCCAAGCCGACACCGACCGAGGCGCTGCCCTGCGCGCCGACGTAATTGCCGGAGAGGTCGCCGGGGCCGAGCCGGTCGACCGGCGCGAACACGCCCCAGGCCAAAGCCGTCTCCTGGGTGATGCCGATGTCGAGGCCCACTTTCCGGATGGTCGCGACGTAGCGGTCGTCGGGCAAGCCGTCGGCGCGCAGCACGCAGCCGAGATGAGTCACCGATCCCACGATGAAGCCGACGCTGGCGCCGCCGCGGCATTCGAGCACGCCGACCCGCGCCATCCGCTGCTGCGCGCCGGTGTTCACGACGGAGGCGATGAGGCCGGCAGCGGTGAGTGCGGCGAAGAGGAACGAACGGCGCATGAATGTCTCCGGCAAAAAATGTGATGCGAGCAGAGAGAGTGCCCCACCCGTGTTGCGGGTCTATGCCACAAGAGCCGCGGCCGTGCCAGCTCGCGCGCGTTTAGAATCGAACTTGCGGAGAGACCCCTCACCCCACCCTCTCCCCGTAAGAACGGGGCGAGGGAGTGAGAGAGCCGTGCGTCCCTCACAATGCAACGTCGCCGGCCTTGCTTAACCTCTCCCCGCTCTTCCGCGGGGAGAGGTCGGATCACATCGCAGATGTGATCCGGGTGAGGGGCCGGGCACAACGCCGACCAGAAACAAAAAGTCCATCCGACTCCTCTTATCGAAAAACAACAAAAAAGGCCCGCCGAAGCGGGCCTTTCCGATTCTTGTCGCGACCGTCTTACCGCAGATTGCCGCAGAAGCGCTGGATGCGCTTGCAGGCGTCTTCGAGGTCCGAGGTCTTGGTCGCGTAGGATATGCGGAACGCCGGTCCAAGGCCGAAGGCCGACCCCTGCACCACGGCGACGCCTTCGGTCTCCAGGAGCTCGGTGACGAAGTCCTCGTCATTGGCGATCACCTTGCCCGACGGCGCGGTCTTGCCGATCGTGCCGGCGCACGACGGATAGACGTAGAACGCGCCTTCGGGACGCGGGCACTCGATTCCCTTGGCCTGATTGAGCATGGAGACGACGAGGTCGCGCCGCTCCTTGAACACCTTGTTGTTGGCGGGGATGAAGTCCTGCGGACCGTTCAGCGCCTCGACCGCGGCCCATTGTGCGATCGACGACGGGTTCGAGGTCGACTGCGACTGGATCGTCGACATCGCCTTGATGAGCTGCACGGGACCGCCGGCGTAGCCGATGCGCCAGCCGGTCATGCAATAGGCCTTCGAGACGCCGTTCACGGTGAGCGTGCGGTCGTAGAGTTTCGGCTCGACCTGCGCGACCGTGGTGAACTGGAAGTCGTCATAGACGAGATGCTCGTACATGTCGTCGGTCATCACCCAGACGTGGGGATGCTTCACCAGCACGTCGGTGAGCGCTTTCAGCTCCGAACGCGTGTAGGCAGCTCCGGTCGGGTTCGACGGCGAGCACAGGATGACCCATTTGGTCTTCGGCGTGATCGCGCGCTCGAGCGCCTCGGCCTGGAGCTTGAAGCCGGTCGCGGCGGTGCAGACCACCGGCACCGGCTCGCCGCCCGCGAGCGCGACCATCTCGGGATAGCTGACCCAATAGGGCGCGGGAATGATCACCTCGTCGCCCGGATTGATGGTCGCCATCAACGCGTTGTAGAGCACCTGCTTGCCGCCGGTGCCGACGATGATCTGGTTCGGCTTGTAGGCGACGCCGTTCTCGCGCTGAAATTTCGCGATGATGGCTTCCTTCAGCTCGGGAATGCCGTCGACCGCCGTGTACTTGGTCTTGCCGGCCTCGATGGCGCGGATCGCCGCCAGCTTGATGTTGGCGGGCGTGTCGAAGTCGGGCTCGCCGGCACCGAGGCCGATGACGTTGCGGCCCGCCGCTTTCAGCGCGCGTGCTTTATCCGTGACCGCGATGGTCGCGGACGGCTTCACACGGTCGAGCGCAGCGGCAAGGAAGGACATCATCATCTCCTGGCGAGCGTCGTGAAGCCCTTCGCCTCACGACTCCAATTGTGGGAATGAGCCACCCTAAAACGTGTGCCGCTGGGCCGCAAGAAACTTCGGCCAGATCCCGGAAAAGTTTACGATTTGGAGCGCTGCGAGGCGCGGTTTCCCGCAATATTCCGTAACTTTTGCCTCCGGAATTGCTCATATCCGACAAGGCCTGTCCTCGGAGCAATTCTGGATGGTGCACGTCTCCAGGAAACCGCTCGTCGTCATGCCCGGGCTTGTCCCGGGCATCCACGTTCTTCGTGCGGCAAGTGAGACGTGGATGGCCGGGTCAAGCCCGGCCATGACGATGCGGAAACACTGGCGTCCTAATCTCGATCGTCTATGCGGTAGCCTACGTAGAGCGATGTGTCCGCAGATTGACGTACATGTGAACTGAACTGCATCGTCGCGAAAATGATCTTCCCCTCCATTGCAGTGCGGTAGGGTTTTCGAGTTTTTCTATCGGCCGGCACTTGCGGCGGATTCGCATCGGCATCATTGTTTAACCGCCTCGCGGGGCAACGGGCGCCGCGTCTTCTCGTCCTCGGATTTCGAACGCCAGAATGTACAAGCTCTATTCGATGCAACGCTCGGGCAACAGCTACAAGGTCCGCCTTGCGCTGGCGCTGCTCAACCTGCCTTACGAAGCGGTGGAGGTGGACATTCTGCGCGGCGAGAGCCGCACGCCGGATTTCCTGTCCAAGAACCCGTCGGGGCAGGTGCCGCTGCTCGAGGTCGGCGAGGACCGCTACCTCGCCGAGTCCAACGCCATCCTCTGGTACGTTGCCGTCGGCACGCCGCTCGCGCCGGAAAACCGCATAGACCGCGCCGAGGCGCTGCAATGGATGTTCTTCGAGCAGCACGCGCTCGAGCCGAACATCGGCGCGGCCTATTTCTGGCTGTCGCTGGTCAAGGGCGGCCGCGACCTGCAGACCCATTCGCTGGAGGACTGGATGGAGCGCGGCTATGGCGCGCTCCAGGTGATGGAGAATCACCTCAAGACCAATTCCTATTTCGCCGCGCGCCAGCTCACGGTCGCCGACATCGCGCTGTACGGCTACACCCACCTCGCCGACCGCTGCGACTTCGACCTCCAGGCCTTCCCGGCGATCCGGGACTGGCTCAAACGCGTCGAAGCCGCGCCCGGCTTCGTGACCATGGACTGGCGCCCGGCCGACATCGACGACCCCGCCAGCATCGCCGCGAGCGCCTGACGGCGCGTCCGCTCCGGCGAATAGCGGGCATAAGGGCCGCCTTTGCCGCAATCCCGCCACTTTCGGCGCGGTCGTCGCCGCAATGTTGCCGGTTGAAACTGGGAAATTCTGGAAAGTCGCGGGTGATTCGCTCGCGTGTTGAAGGATTTAGACCATGATGCGGGCGTCCGGCACAGCGGGGTTTCAGAGCCCATCCGCTACCGTCGCGTCTTCCCGGCTCACCCATGCGGTCGCGGCTTCGCTCGCCGTCGCCGCGCTTTCGCTGTGCCTGATCGTCACCCTGACGGTGTTGTCGACCAAGGCGACCATGGCGATGGGCCTGCCGGTCTGATTCCCGTTTCATCCTGGACCAGCCTTCAGGGCGCCGTGCGGCCCGCGCCGACCGGCATCGCGACAGGACGTCGATGAAATCACCTGTGGTAGTCGTTGCAATCACCCTGACTGCGGCCATCCTGGTCGCGGCCTCGCTGCTGATCATCGTCGGCACGCGCAAGGGCACGGGCACGTCGACGCTGCATGCGCCGACGCTGCAGCAGCGCGCGCACATGGTCTAAAGCGCGATGCGATTAGGATGAATCGTCATCGCGCTTTAGGTTATTGTTTGAGCATGATCTTTTCGGAAAACCGCTTCACACTTTTCCGGATCATGCTTTAAAATCATCCGAAAGCCTTACGCTTGCACGCAACCGCGCCTTAAGCACGCCGCACGAAATCGCATCGCAGTCACGCAACAATCAGCCAGTGTTGCGGCCTTACCTCTTTCGGGAGGAGCGAGACAGGTCCATGCGGTTCGGATGGCGTGCGATCTCCGGTCCGGCGCTGACGGCAGCGACCCTGCTGCTGGCGATGCTGCTCGATCGCTTCGTCCCCGCGCCCTCGCCCGCCCCGCTGTTCGTCGCCATCGTGGCTCTCGCCGGCGCGCTCGCAGGTCTCGCCTCCGCCGTGACGACCGCGATTGTCGCGGTGATCGGCGCGGCGCTGTTCTTCCTCAACCGCCACGGCGTCTCCGGCCATGGCACCGCCGATCTGGCGCCGCTCGGCCTCCTGGCCGTCACCGTTTTCGGAACCGCCGGCATCACCGGGCTGATGCGCGAGCGGCTGCTCGGCAGTTTCGCGGCCGAGCGCCGCAGCCACGCCATTGCCGCGCGGCTGTCGGCCGCGCTCGACAAGGTCGATATCGGCATCGTGCTGCTCGATGCCGAGACCCGGGCCGAATTCATCAACCGCGCGTTCCGCGACTATTTTGCGGTGCCGGACGAGGTCGCCGAGGCGAAGCCACCCTTCATCGCGCTGATGTATCACGGCCGCGACACCGGCGCGTTCGCGCTGCCCGAGGACGAGCTCGGCACTTTCATCGCGCAGCGCATGGAGATGGTGCGGGTCGGCGATGCCACGCCGATCAACGTCGCGCTGCGCAACGGCGAGGTGCTGCGCTTCGTCTGCGCCGCACTGCCGGACGGCGGGCGGATGCTGAGCTACACGCCCGTGACCGACCTCGTGCGCCACACCGATGCGCCGGCGCGCGCCGACTACTACCGCTCGCTGCGCGATCCGACCGGCCGCAAGCTGATCCAGTACTTGCGCGTTGCGGAGTGAGGCGAGTGTGCGATTGATCGGCAATACGATCATCACGTATGAAGGACATCCCTTCATCGCGCACCTCCGAGATCGCGGAAATTCACATGTCGCTCATCATTCGCGCCGTCACCAGGCAGGATTACGATCAATGGCTGCCGCTGTGGGACGGCTACAACGCCTTTTACGGCCGCTCCGGTCCGACCGCGCTCGCGCCCGAGATCACTGCGATGACGTGGCAGCGCTTCTTCGATGCTTATGAGCCGATGCATGCGCTGGTCGCCGAGGACAACGGCCGCCTGCTCGGGCTGACGCATTATCTGTTCCATCGCAGCACCACCGCGATCGAGCCGTCCTGCTATTTGCAGGACCTGTTCACATCAGAGGCCGCGCGCGGCAAGGGCGTCGGCTCGGCGCTGATCCATGGCGTCTACGAGCGGGCGAAGCTGGCGGGATCGCCGCGCGTCTACTGGCAGACGCACGAGACCAATCTCACGGCGCAGCGCCTGTACGACAAGGTCGCGGAGCGCTCCGGCTTCATCGTCTATCGCAAGATCTTCTGAGGCGTGCCGGGAGCCTGTGGATAACTCCACCTGTCACCCGCGCGTAACACAGCAAGGCTAGGCTGCCCCTGCGTCTGGTCAGGCCCCCCGTCACCGATCATGCGCCCCAAGCGGTCCCCGTCAGTCGCCGCGTCTGACAGGGGCCGCATTTTTTTGCTGGCAGCGTTACTTGGCAGCGTTACTTGGCGCCGCGCCCCACGGTCTGCATCACCTCGAAACCTTCGAACTGGGGATGGCCGAGATAAAGCGGCTTGTTGTCGCCGGCCTTATGATGCGCGGCGCGAAACGCTTCCGACTTGGTCCAGGCCTCAAACGCCGCATAATTCGCCCACACAGTGTGCGAGGCGTACAGCGTGTGGTCCTCGGCTTCCGGCCCGCGCAGCAGGTGAAACTCGATGAAGCCAGGCACCTTGTCGAGATGGGTGTCGCGCGTGAGCCAGACCTGCTCGAAGGCAGCCTCGGAGCCCTTGGCGACGCGGAAGCGATTCATGGCGATGTACATGGGGTGGTGTCTCCTGTGGGCGCGATCGTCAGGATGCGGTGCTCTCTCGCTCCCTCTCCCCGTTCTTACGGGGAGAGGGTGGGGTGAGGGGCTGCCTCCGCGAGTTCGGTCTCGATTGTAGGCGATGTGCGCGATGCACGCACGGTCAATGTGGGAATCGGATGGACTCCCCTCTCGGGAATAGTGTGCCGTGCCCCTCACCCGAATTGCTCAGGCGCACGCGCCTGAGCAATCCGACCTCTCCCCGCAGAAGGGCGGGGAGAGGTTAAGTCCCGCCTCCCGCCATCGCGAGTTCAGCCTGAATCACGAGGAGAACTCCTTCGGTGTTAAGGACATCGTTGTTCCAGAAACGCAGTACCTTGTAGCCCTTCTCCCTTAAGCGCTCGTCTCGCATTGCATACGTTGCGGATTCATTGTGCTGCCCGCCGTCGACCTCGATGACGATCCGCTTCTCGCGACATACGAAATCGCAGATGTAGCCGATGATCGGTTCTTGCCTGACGAATTTGTGCCCATCGACCCTCCGATTGCGAATGCGATTCCAGAGGACCGTCTCGGCATCTGTTTGATCAGCGCGCAAGCGTCTTGCGAGTCGGATGGATTTTTCGTTGTGGCCACGCATTTCCCTGCCCCTCACTCGTGATTGACGCACTGTTCTCACGCTCCCTCGCCCCGTTCTTACAGGGAGAGGGGTGGGGTGAGGGGCTGTCTCCGCGAGTTCAGTGTGGATTGTAGATTCGGTGCGCTCAATCGCAATCGTTTGCGTGTCGGAAGGATTTGATTCGTGGCAACAGAATGCGCTGCCCCTCACCCGGATTGCTCAGGCGCACGCGCCTGAGCAATCCGACCTCTCCCCGCAGAAGGGCGGGGAGAGGTTAAGTCAGACCACAAGCCCCTTCATCGGCCTTGCGCTTGCGCTGTCGGGGAACACCGTCTCGGCCAGCGTGCGATCGGACAGGCCGAACTGATCTTGCAGCACGCCTTTGATCACCGAGCGCAGATCCGTGGTCGGCTTGAGGTCACGGCCCTCATACAGGTTCGCGAGCTTGAGGCCGGGCCAGTCCGCGATCACCCGGCCGCCTTGCACCGCGCCGCCGGCGAGCAAGGCGACCGTAGCCGTGCCGTGATCGGTCCCCTCGGTGCCGTTGATGCGCGCGGTGCGGCCGAACTCGGTGGCGACAACCACGACGGTGTCGCGCCAGCGATCCTTTAAGCCGCTTTCGAATTCGGCGAGTGCGCCGTCGAGGCCGCCGAGCAGGAAGGCGAGACGCCCCACAGGGCCGCCCTCATTGGCATGCGTGTCCCAGCCGTCGAAGGCGAGCGCGGCGATGCGCGGGCCATCATCAGCCGCCATCAGCTTTGCGGCGCCGCGCGCGACCTGGCGCATCTGCGCGACCGCATTGCCGCGCGTCGCTTTCATGTCGTCGCCGCTCGCGACCTTGTCGAGCTGGAGGCCTTGCGACAGCGCGGAGGCCAAAGCGGGATCGCGATGACGGTAGAGCTCGACGAGGCGCATGGCCGTGTCGTCGTCGGCCTGCGGCAGCGCGACCGGCGCCCAGCCGACGGTCAGCGCATTGCCGCGCAGCACCAGCGGCGTGGTAGGACCGACCGCAAGCCCGCTCGACACGCGCTCGCCGCGCGGCAGCGCTTCCAGTGCGCGATTGAGCCAGCCGGACTGCACGCGGCCAGGGCCGGCATAGCCGCTTTCGAGCACGTCCTGGCCGTCGAAATGCGAGCGGTCGCGATAGGGCGTCGCCACCGCGTGGATCACCGCCGCGTGCTTGTCGCGATACATGCGCGCAAACTCCGGCATTGCCGGATGCAACGCGAAGAACGAGTCGATCATGATCGCGGGATGGGCACCGTCGGCGCTGAGCGCGATCGATCCATGCAGGCCGGCATAATCGGGATCGCCCAGCGGCGCGACGGTCGAGAGCCCGTCCAGCGCCCCGCGCAGGATCACCACGATCAATCGCGGATCGCGCCCGTCGGCCGCGCGGGCGAATTTCGGCAGGTAGGCCCAGGCTGCAAAGGACGCGCCGCCGAGCAGGAGACCGCGGCGGGAGGTGAGGAGCCGGTTCTCGACGCAGTCGGTCATCATCATCTCCTCTGCATTTCCGGCGACATCAGCAGCAGCGCCAGCGCCTGCTGCCGCGACTCCGCGCGCTCGATGGTCCGCCGCGTCTCGGCCGAGGCGGCACCGGCGGCGGCGAACTGCAGCAGGTCGAGCGGATCGATGTTGTTGCCGAGCCGCGCGCCGATCTGCGCCGCGATGTCGAGCCTGAGCTTGATGCCTTCAGGCGCGCCCCAGGCGGCATTGCTGTCGGGAAAGCCGTTGGGGCCCGGCGGCGACCACAGCGGCTGGCCGAGCAGATTGAGGTTGTTGAGATAGGCGCCGGGATCCTCCGGCACGCGCGCCAGCAGCCGGCCGCTCGCGACCAGGAAATCGTATGGTGAGCGCAGCTTGGTGAGCGGCGCCTTCCATGCTTCCTCGGAATCAACCAGCGCCGTCGCCAGCGCCTTGAGATCGCCGTCGGTCTTGACGAAGACGTCGCGCAGGCGCGCAACGAGCGCCGGCGGCGGCTCGTCCGCGACGAAGTGACGGACGAATTTGGTGGGGATGAAACTCGCGGTCGAGGGATGCCGCGCGAGATCGGCGAGCGCAACTTCGCCCTGTGCGAGGCCGGCCTGATCGTAGGTCTTGCCGAGCAGCACCTGCGGCCCGGGCTGATGCGCATTGGTGTTGAAGACAAAGGAGCCGGGAACCCCGAGCTGCCCTTGCCTGCCGGCAAAGGTCCAGCCGGTGATGATGCGCGCGAGCGAGGTGACGTCGCCTTGGGTGTAGCCGCCGCCGACGCCGAGCGTATGCAGCTCCAGGATCTCGCGCGCGAGATTTTCGTTCAGCCCGCGCTTGCGGTTTTGCCCGGCGCGCGAGTCAGGTCCAAGCGATTGCTGGTTGTCGAGGAAGAACAGCATCGCCGGGTGCTGCTCGACCGCCCTCAGCATGTCGGCGAAGCGCCCGAGCACGTGCGGCCGGATCGCCTCGCGCTCGAACGCGCCGGCCCAGATCCGCGCCAGCTCGCCCTTACTGGCAGAGATGCAGAAATGATTGGACCAGAACGCGACGAGGCGCTCGGTGAAACCGCACTCGACGAGCGTGGCGCGCTGCAGCCGCGCCAGTGCCTCGGCGCGAAAGGTTTTCTGGATGACATTGAGCGGCTGCGGCGCTGGCTTGGCAGCAGGCGGCGCGACGTTCGGCTGCATGGCCTCGGGCCGAACGGTGTTCTCGGCGGGCTTTGCATCGGCCATTTGGCCGGTGATCTCTGCCGCTGCATTCAGCGAGAGATTGCGGCGCAAGGGCACGTTCTGATCGGCGGGCGGCGTCTCGGCGGGCGCAGCGGCCTTCGCCGCCTCACGCGCCTGCTTGACCTGGTCCTGATAGGCAAACACGGCCTGCCCGAGCTGCGGCGTCGATTGCAGGCCCGGCGCTTCCAGCAGCACGCCATTGGCACGCGAAAGCTCCGCCTTCACGAAGCCGCGCGGGTCGGAGCTTGCGTTGACGAGATCGCCCGATGCACCGCCGCGGGCGCCGAAGCCGAAGCGGTTGAGCGCGACGAGAGCGGCTTGCGAATCGCGGGCCATCGATGATCTGTCCTTCGCGCGCTGCGAGATGCTTTCCTTTCGACGCGGTCGGCGCGTAATATACTGCAGCGGCAGATGAACCCGCCATGAAAATGACGGCGAAGCTTCGACGTAAAACATGACAAATCCGAAAGAAATCCCGTCAGCGCCGGCACTTGCGCGCCGTCTCACCTGTTCCCGTTGCGGCAGCGAATTCGGCTGCGATCTCTCAGGGACTTGCTGGTGCGCGGAGGAGACGGCAAAACTGCCGATGCCGCTCGAGGGCGAGGACTGCCTGTGCCGGGAGTGCTTGCGGAAAGCGGCGGCGCGTAGCCCGGATGGAGCGCAAGCGTAATCCGGGAATCGTTCCGCTAGCACCGGCCCCGGATTTCGCTGCGCTCCATCCGGGCTACGAAGTTTACACCTCATGTCCCGGCGACTTCCGCGCCATGCGGTCGAACGCATCCAGCAGCCTCTCGCGCCAGGCATAGACTGGATCATCCGCTTCGAGCAGCTTGAACGGGCTGACCACGCGCGCCCATTGGAATCCGCCGAACACGATGTAGTCGGCGTAGTTCGGTGCCTGCCCGCCGAGAAAAGGCTGCGTCTTGAACGTCTGCCGCATGATCTCGAGCGATTTGCGGAACGCGACGACGCCGGCATCGCGGCCCGCCATGATCTCCTCGAGCGTCTTGCCGCCGAAGCGCGCCTCGCGCGACTTGCGGAAATAGGCGGCATCGACCTCATTCAGATTGTTCGGGATGTCGGCGATGATGAGCGGAAAGATGCCGCCGACGATGGCGATGTCGCCCCACGCATTGATCATGCGCGCCATCGCGCGGCCGCCCTCGCCGCCGAACAGCGACGGGCGATCCGGAAAAGTGTCCTCGAGATAGTTCGCGATGGTCCAGGAATCCACCACCGCCCTCTCGTGATGCAGCAGCACCGGGACCTTCTCCGAGCCGTGCGGCGCGATCGCGCTCTTCTCGGTGAAGCGCCAGGGCAGCGATTCCGCCGCAAGGCCCTTGTGCGCCAGTGCCATCCGCGTGCGCCAGCAATACGGGCTGAAGGGGCGCGCGGGATCGGTGCCGACGAGTTCGTAGAGTTTGAGCGACATTGAGCAGTGCTCCGTCATTGCGAGCGCAGCGAAGCAATCCAGGCTGCCGCCGCGGTGACATTCTGGATTGCTTCGCTTGCGCTCGCAATGACGATGTGGAGAGAGGTGTGCGCGTCACCGCCCGTTCCCGCGCAACAGCCTCTCGCCGCCTTCCGTCACCGCGATCACCAGCCCGAGACCGGCAATCGTCTCGCGCGCGACATAGCCGCGCTCGGCGGCGTCCTCCCAGATGGTGAGGCGCGGGCACGAGGTCTTCCAGGTCGCGATCACCTCGGCATAGGCGCGCGGCTCGCGCGCGACCCATTCGACGAAGTCCAGCACCAGCGGATCGGCGTTACAGCTCATTGCAAACCTCCCTTGTCGAAGGCGGCCAGAACCGGCGCACGCAGCAACAGCCAGCCGCCGTGGACGATGTAGTAGCAGGCGATGGTGGTGATCAGCTTGTTGGACCAGGCGATGAACTGCTGGTCGGTCATGGCTTCGAGGATGCGCCGCGCCAGCGTGGTGCCGAGCATCGAGGCTGCGATGGCGACGGCAGCGAGCACGGGATCGAGGCCCGCGGCCTGGTCGATGATGCCGCCGAAATAGATCAGCTTGGTGAAATGGCTGACGACCTGGCACATCGCTTTGGTCGCCACCTTCTCGCGCCGGCCGAAATCGCCGCCGAGGAAGAAGGTGTCGAGCAGCGGGCCGGAGACGCCGGTCATCAGCATCAGGCCCATGCAGATCGTGCCGTAGACCGTGCCCTGCCAGAGGCTATCAGGGTCCGGCTTGATGTTCGCCGGCAAAAGCCGCGCCATGAACGGGGTGATGCCGAGCAGCAGCAGCGCGACCGGCTTGTCCGGCACGTAGCGGGTCAGCGACCACGCCGCGAGCGCCACGGCCGCGCCGACCATATAGTTCGCAACCGGCCGCCAGCGGATATGCGCCCGCCACAGGAACGCGCGCCAGCCGTTCGAGGCCATCTGCGTGATCGCATGCAGCACCATGGCGGTCGGCAGCGGCATCAGGGCCAGCAGCACGCCGATCAGGATCAGCCCGCCCGCCATGCCGAACAGCCCCGACAGGAACGCGGTGGCCACCATCAGCAATCCGAGGGCAGCGATCATGATGGGCGTCACGAGGAATTCTCCGGTGATGGCACGGACAGTCAGGGAGGCACGCTGTCTCACTCCCTCGCCCCGCTTGCGGGGAGAGGGTGGGGTGAGGGGGAGTCTCCGCGGGGACGGTGAGAGTGAGACTCGCGGAGAGTCCCCCTCACCCGGAATTTGCTAGCGCAAATTCCGGCCTCTCCCCGCAAGCGGGGAGAGGCGAAGATCGCGGTGGCCGCCTGGAACACAACTTGGAATTACACTCGTTGTTGTGCCTCGCTTGCGCCTCTTCCGCAAACTGAGATATCTTGCCCTGGCATCAGCTTTCCTGAGGGTGGGTCATTTGCGGCGGCTGCTGTTTCTCAACGGCATCAAGGCGTTCGAGGCGGCGGCGCGGACCGGCAGCTTTGCTGCGGCCGGGCTGGAGCTGAGCGTATCGGCGGCCGCCGTTAGCCGCATGGTGCACCTGCTCGAAGAGCGGCTCGGCGTCGCATTGTTCGAGCGTAAGGCCAACAGGCTCGTGCTGACGCAGGCGGGCCGCGCCTATCAGAGCGGGCTGACCCCGATCTTCGATGCGCTGGCGAGCCTCACGGCGCAGGTGACGGCGCCCGCCAGCGTGCGCGTGCTCACCATCGGCGTCGGCCACACCTTTGCGATGCGCTGGCTGATCCCGCGCCTGTCGGAGTTTCGCAGCGAGGAGCCCGACATCGAGGTGCGCTTCACCACCGGCGGCGCCGCGGTGCCGTTCGGCGAGGACTGGAACTGCGGCATCAAGCTCGGCACCGGCGACTGGCCCGGCCTCGTCGCCGAGCCGCTGTTCGCCGGTGATCTCACCCCCGTCTGCGTGCCGCGCCTTGCCGGCGGATTGAAACGCCCGGCCGACCTGAAGGGACCGAGCCTGATCCGCGTCGCGCACTCACCCGAGGACTGGCCGATCTGGCTGAAGGCGGCGGGGACAGCGAGGATCAACGCGCGCGGGCCCGAGTTCCAGTTCTACGGCCAGGCGCTGCAGGCCGCGGCCGACGGGCTCGGCATCGCGATGGGCATCCGCCCCTATATCGACGACGATCTCGCGGCCGGCCGGCTGGTGGCGCCGTTCGACCTCTCGGTGCCCAAGGGCATGCGCTGGTATCTGCTCTATCGCAGCTTCCAGACCGAGCAGCGCGACTTTGCCGCCTTCCGCCGCTGGATCATGCGGGCGGCATCGGAACCTGCCGCCCGTCCACGGCGGATCGGCCGCGCCGCAGCGCGGAACTGAAGCCCGGCGGGCAAAAAAGCCGCCTGCTTGTGAACGGCTTCACATCCCAAATTCCGCAGACGTGGTCTCGTGACCCTCCGAAAAGAAACGTGGGACCTACACTCATGACGACCCTCTACGACGGCTTTGACATCGAATCCTTCGAAGCTGGCAAGGGGCTGTGGCACGCGCGGATCCGCCGGGCCGATCTCAGCCCGGTGGCCATCGACGGCGTGCTGTTTCCGGCCATGGAAGTCGGCTTCGCCTGGCCCGATCGCGATGCCGCGATTGCCGATGCCAAGCACCACATCGATCGTTTCCGGCGGCGGGCCGGCGAGGACGAATAGGCGGTCCGGAGGCCGACCAGAGACAGGGCGGCGAAAAAAGGGGGGAACCGGTCATGTCCATCATCGAAACCGATGCAGTGCAGCCGCGGATTTACGCCCGCGCAGTGCTGTCCAACTGCCCGGAATGCGACGGCGCTCTCTCGGTGCTCCGCGTGATCGGCGGCCGTGCCGGATGCGAGTACTGGGCCATGCGCTGCACCGACTGCGGCGGCATTCATCTCGACATCCTCGAGCCGAATGTCACCGCCGGAGACGACGAGGGGCCGCTGCCGGCGGCGTGAACCGCAGGGCTGCTGCCAACCTGCTGTCAGCAGCCTGCATCGCCAGGGGCATTCACCCTTTATTGCGGGGCGGACTCGTCCCATATTCGCCTGATGGCGAAGAAACCTGCATCCTCCGAAAAATCCAGCAAATCCCCCAAGACCAAGGCTCCGAACTCGAAGGCGCATCGCCCCGACGTGCAGCCGATCGGGCCGGCGCTGGCTGAACTGCTGAATCCCGCGATCAATCGCGGCGATGCCGGACTTGGCTCGGGCACCGGCCTGCAGCCGCCGCCGGATAATTCGCGCGACCGCCGCGCCGGGGGCGAGGCCGCCGCGCATCGCGCGCGGGCTTCGACGCCGAAGGAGTTTCCGCAAGATGCGGCGCGGCCGATGCCGCTGCGGCCCAATCCGCAGCCGCCGGGCGCCCGTCAGTCCGGCGAGCTTGCCGGGCTGGAGGAGGCGCCGCAGGCCAATTACGGAACTGCGGCCACCATCCCGACGCTCGATCCGGAACTGGCGCGGCAGCTCGGCCTGCCCACCGAGGAGGACGATGCCGAAGCGCTGGCGCGTCCGCCGCGTTCCAAGATGGAGGCACTGGGCGTCAAGGCCACCGCGGATGCGCTGGAATCGCTGATCCGCGAGGGCCGGCCGGAATTCCGCAAGGGCGACGGCTCCATGAAGGTGTGGACGCCGCACCGGCCGCCGCGCCCGGAGAAGTCCGAAGGCGGTGTCCGCTTCGAGATCAAGTCGTCCTACGAGCCGAAGGGCGACCAGCCGACCGCAATCGCCGAGCTGGTCGAGGGCATCAACCGCAACGACCGTTCGCAGGTGCTGCTGGGCGTCACCGGCTCCGGCAAGACCTACACCATGGCCAAGGTGATCGAGGCGACGCAGCGCCCGGCCCTGATCCTGGCGCCGAACAAGACGCTGGCCGCCCAGCTCTATGGCGAGTTCAAGAACTTTTTTCCGGACAACGCGGTCGAGTATTTCGTCAGCTATTACGACTACTACCAGCCGGAAGCGTATGTGCCCCGCACGGACACGTACATCGAAAAGGATTCCTCGATCAACGAGCAGATCGACCGCATGCGACACTCGGCGACGCGCGCGCTGCTCGAACGCGACGACGTCATCATCGTCGCGTCGGTGTCCTGCATCTACGGTATCGGCTCGGTCGAGACCTACACCGCGATGACCTTCGCGCTGAAGAAGGGCGAGCGCATCGACCAGCGCCAGCTGATCGCCGACCTCGTCGCGCTGCAGTACAAGCGTACCCAGGCCGATTTCACCCGCGGCACGTTTCGCGTGCGCGGCGACGTCATCGACATCTTTCCGGCTCACTATGAAGACCGCGCCTGGCGCGTGAACCTGTTCGGCGACACCATCGAGACCATCGAGGAGTTCGATCCGCTCACCGGCCACAAGCAGGACGAGCTCGAATTCATCAAGATGTACGCCAATTCGCATTATGTGACGCCGCGCCCGACCTTGGTGCAGGCGATCAAGTCGATCAAGTTCGAATTGAAGCAGCGGCTCGACCAGCTCAACAACCAGGGCCGCCTGCTGGAAGCGCAGCGGCTAGAGCAGCGCACCACCTTCGACCTCGAAATGATGGAGGCGACGGGCAGCTGCGCCGGCATCGAGAACTATTCGCGCTACCTCACCGGCCGCCGCCCCGGCGAGCCGCCGCCGACGCTGTTCGAATACGTGCCCGACAACGCGCTGATCTTCGCCGACGAAAGCCACGTCACCATCCCGCAGATCGGCGCCATGTTCCGCGGCGACTTCCGCCGCAAGGCGACACTGGCCGAATACGGCTTCCGCCTGCCCTCCTGCATGGACAACCGCCCGCTCCGCTTCGAGGAATGGGACATGATGCGGCCGCAGACTGTCGCGGTGTCGGCGACGCCGGGCAGCTGGGAGCTGAACGAGAGCGGCGGCGTGTTCGTCGAGCAGGTCATTCGCCCCACCGGGCTGATTGATCCTCCCGTTGATATTCGCCCCGCCCGCACGCAGGTCGACGATCTCGTCGGCGAAGTGCGCGCCACCGCGCAGGCGGGCTATCGCTCACTGATCACGGTCCTCACAAAGCGCATGGCGGAGGACCTCACCGAATATCTGCACGAGCAGGGCATTCGCGTCCGCTACATGCACTCGGACATCGACACGATCGAGCGCATCGAGATCATCCGCGACTTGCGTCTCGGTGCCTTCGACGCGCTGGTCGGCATCAACCTCTTGCGCGAAGGTCTCGACATCCCCGAATGCGCCCTGGTCGCCATTCTCGACGCCGACAAGGAAGGTTTTCTGCGCAGCGAGACCTCGCTGATCCAGACTATCGGCCGTGCCGCGCGCAACGTCGACGGCAAGGTGATCCTCTATGCCGACCAGATGACGGGATCGATGGAGCGCGCCATCGCCGAGACCAACCGCCGCCGCGAGAAGCAGGTCGAGTACAACAACGCCAACGGCATCACGCCGGAGAGCGTGAAGAAGCAGATCGGCGACATCCTCAACTCGGTCTACGAGCGCGACCACGTGCTGGTCGAGGTCGGCGGTCACGACATGACCGACGACGTCATCTCGATCGGCCATAATTTCGAAGCCGTGCTCGCCGATCTCGAAACGAGGATGCGCGAGGCCGCCGCCGATCTGAACTTCGAGGAAGCCGCCCGCCTGCGCGACGAGGTCAAGCGCCTGCGCGCGACCGAGCTCGCCGTGGTCGACGACCCCACCGCCAAGCAGCGCACCGTCGCGACCAAGGCGGGCGCCTATGCAGGAGCGAAGAAATACGGCGATGCCGCCAACCTCCCGGTCAGCGCCATGAAGAACAAGAGTGCCGCAACCGCGCTCAAGGCCGGCGGGGCTAAGGGCTCCCGCGTGCACAAGCCGCATCTCGACGAGATGCACGGCCCGGAGTCGTTGCCCTATCGCGAGAGCCGCGCGCTGCCGTCAAAGCCGTTCGGCAGCACCAGCAGGATCATCCAGCCGACGGATTCGCGGCAGTCGGGACCGGAGTTCGGGCCCGCGCCGAAGTCGACGGGCGGGGCACCGGGGCGAAGGGGTGGGTGGAAGAAGAGGTAGACGCGTAGGTTTATCGGCGACGTTCGTGGTTACCCCCTCACCCCACGCTCGCCGCCACCACGGCCATCACCGACAGCAGCAGCACGATCGTCACCAGTTGCAGCGAGGCGACGGGCTGGGTGCGCCAGGCCGTGATTTTGTCGGAGAGCGACAGATGGGCCTCGAAGAATTTCGGCTCGTAGACGGTCTTGAACAGGTGCGGGAAGCTCGGGCCGAGGGTCACGGCGATCAGGGCGTGGGTGAACGAGGCGAAGGCGACGAAGATGGCGACGCCGGGATCGCCGACGAGGTCGTGGTCGCCGCAGAGCTTGAGCAGGAAGGCCGATGTGGCGAAGGTCGGGAAACTCTGTAGGGTCGCGGTCAGCGCGAGGCCTTCGAGCGCGTTATGCAGGCGGGACTTTCTCGTGGCGGCGATGGTGGCCATGGCACGTCTCCCTGATGACTTGGGGATGACGGTAGCGGCGTCTGGACAGGCGCGACGTGAGATGGATCACGCGGGCCGGCGATGCCGGCTGCGTCTCTCCCCTCCACGTTCACCCAAGCTTCGGCGCACGAGAGCGGGCCGCCTATGTTCCCGGCGCGCGGCTTTGCGGGTTCGTCCACGCGGGCTTGCACACCAAGCAGCCGAAGACGCCGCGAACCCCATGAACCGGGCATTGCGCTCGCACGTCAAAACCTCTGCAAACATCCCTGTGATCTTGCGGATTGCGCCGGCGTGAGACCACGCGCTAGGCTTGCAAAAGGCACAAGACCAAGGAGGGCGGATGGCAATGACGGTGGAGCAGCTGAATCGCCAACGCGTCGTGCACCTGCTCGATGCCTTCGCGCGCGGCGATATCGAGACGGCGCTGGCCAGCTGCACCGACGACGTCTATTTCCTCACCCACGCCCCGATTGACGTGCTGCCACATCTGGTGCCGCGCCAGGGCAAGCAGGAGCTGCGCGAGCTGTGGCAGACGGTCTGGTCGCGCTATTCGGAGGTTCGTTACAAGACGCCGCATATCGTCGCCGAGGGCGAGGCCGTCGCGACCTACATGCACGCTTTTTTCAAGAAGCGCAGCAACGACCGCATCGTGCAGTTCGACATGGCGGTGTTCTACACGTTTCGCGGCGGACTGGTGGCGGAGATGCGCGAGATCATCGATTCCTACGACCTGGTGCAGCAGGTGCTGGAACGGGAGATCGGGCCGCTGATTGCCGGGGCGGACTGAGCGCCGGGACCCGGACAATTACGGGGTTGTATTGTAAATCTCACAAAACCCGTTCAAGTGTGCATTGCGAAAACGTGAATTGCGTTTTGGCCGAAATCTGCTAATTTGTTCGTATACAAATGAGTTGAGCCCTGGCGCCTTGGTGCGCATGGGGTTGTTTGCCGTTTTTTTTTCCGTAAAGCCAGCTTCAGGACTGCCCCAAATGACAGAGCACAGCCTCTGGCGTTTCTCGCGTGCGTTGCACCGCGCGATCAACGACCGGGATTTTAGGGATATCGAGGCCCTGATCGACGAGGACGTCGAGTGGGCGCTCTACGGCCCGATCGACATGTTTCCGTTCCTCGGCGCGCGCCAGGGCAAGGATGCCGTGCTCGACGTCATCCGCCAGCTCGCCGACAATTTCCAGGTCCGCCGCTTCGACCGCGAGAGCATCATGCTGGGCGTGGATTCCGCCGCCTCGATGGTGCGCTATTCGCTTACGGCGCTGGATTCCAACAAGCCGATCAGCCTGCGCGTGGCGCAGTTCGCCCAGTTCAGGGCCGGCAAGCTGATCAGCATGCGGGTGCTGATCGACACCTTCGACCTGGTCGAGCAGGCACTCGGCCGCGCCATTCATCTGCCGAAGATGACCAGCGTCGGCTAACGAATGATCCGGACCTGAAGGGCCGCGTTAGCGCAAAGTGCGAAGCGGTTTTCCGAGAAGATCATGCGCAAACAACAACCTGAAGCGCGGTGATGATCATCGCGCTTCAGGGGGGACGCCAACGGGCCCCGCTGTTCGGGACCGATGACGAGGCGATCGCGACGTCCTGGCCTCCAGCCCCGCCGGATGCCGTCGCATCACGAACCTGTCATCGGGCGCGCGCCTTTCGCGCGGCCCGTTGGTTCGCCTTCCCTTGCGAACCGCCACAATTCCGCAACGATAAACCGGCACTTTCAGCGCCGGAATGGCGCATGGTCATTGCAACCGCTATAGTGGGGCGGACAGCATGCGCTGGGGTTCGCGGGCAGGACGATGGAATTCTCGACAGGGTTTGGCTGGACCAGGCTGCCGTTGCTGGCGGCCGCATTCATCTTGAGCTCGGTGCTGACGTTACAGGCACAGATCATTCCGCCCTTCTCCTCACCCGCATCCGACGACGAGGCCGAGGCGGCCGAAGCCCCCGACGTCAATGATCCCGACATCATGAAGGGCATCGACGTCGACAAGCTCGACTGGAGCCAGATCGCGGTCGATGCCGGGACCGGCATCGACCCGATGGCCGCCAAGAAGCGCGCGCAGGCCGCCGCCAGGGAAGGCCTCGACTGGTCGTCGAATCCCAATGCCAACGGCTCCTCGGCGGTGACCGTGAAGCAATCGGTGTCCTCGTTCTGGGATACCCGAGTCGGCGCCGACATGACGCTGGCGAGCGAGCCCAGGACGATGTCCGAGCTGCTGGCGCAGAAGGCCACCAACGGCGGCAACCTGCCGCAATCCTCGGGCAGCGCCTGGGCGACGGCAACCGCGCCGGGCGCGGGCGCGATCTGGGACAAGACCGCGGTGGAAGCCAGGGTCGATCCCGGCGCCGAGCACAGCAAGATCGGGGCGTCGCTGACCAAATCGATGCCGCTGTCGGGCGACACCTCGCTGACGCTGCAGAACGGCTACAGCGTCAACCAGCAGGGCACCAGTGCGGTCCCCGGCATCGGCGGCCACGTCACGCGCAATTACGAGACCGACCAGAGCGCCAAGGTCACCGTGACCGACACCGGCACCAGCATCGTTGCCGGCCAGACGCTGTCGACCACCGACGACAAATGGCTGCGCAAGCTCGGCGCCGAGCAGAAGCTGTTCGACAACGTCACCGTATCAGGCTCGGTCGGTGAAACCTCGCAAGGCACGCTGAACAAGAGCGTGACGGCGGGCTTCAAGAAGAGCTGGTGAGGCCGGCGCCTCTCCCCGCCTGCGGGGAGAAGGCCATCACCGCGGCAGCATTCACCCTTCCCTAACCATACGCCACGGCAAAACCCCCGAATGGTCCGGCCTTGCCGCATCTCGGCCCATTTGCGGTCAAAATCGGACGCCCTGATACGGCCTGCCTCACAGACGTCGTCGTGCGGGGGAGACTCGCGCTGCGCTCAACGCGAACAGGGGAACAACGATGAACGCCATGCGTCCTGAAAAGGTCGAAGCCACCGAGACCGAGACGGTCGACACCAACCTCGCCGCCGTGACCGAGGTCGAAGCCGGCATCCGCGACTTCGTCCGCAACGACATCGCCTATCTGCGCCGTCCGGCCGCGACAACCGCCGACGCGCCGCCGCTCGACCCGAGCGCGGAAGCCACCGTCAACAACGTCAACTCGCTGATCCAGCGCGTCGCCGGCACCTCCCTCGCCGAGATCGAAAATTTGATCTCCGAGCTCGAGAGCCTGCGCGACCTGCTCCACGCCGAAGGCCAGCGCGTCCAGCGCGAGATCTCCGGCTACGCCCAGCTCAGCCAGGCCGCGATGAAATCGACCCGCATGATCGCCGACAACGTCGCGCAGTGGAAGCGCGCCGCCGACGGCCTGCGCAACAGCTGATCGCCGGTACGAACGCATCATTGGCCGCCGCGTTCCGGAAGGGAGCGCGGCGGTTTTGATTTGTTGGTGGGTCACGCAGCCGTTTCTCCAACACAGGTGTCATCACCCGCCTGTGCGCAATTGCGCACAGGGGCGGGTGATCCAGTATTCCACCAGCGCCGGTGATTGAATCGATAGGCCGCGGCGTACTGGATGCCCCGGACAAGCCGGGGCATGACAGCGGAGAATGTGGCGCGGCCAACGGCCACCATTGAACCCTCCGGCCCACCCCGGCGACCAACGCCAAGCGCCCGTGCTACGGCCGGGCTCAGGGGACATTTCAGATGGAAAGCATTCGGCCCGACACCACGGACCCGATCCCGTTGCGGCCCGCGCCGAATCAATTCGGCACGATCATGCTGCGCTTTGTCGGGCTGCTGGCGGTTGCGATCGCCATCCTGGCGTTCGTCTATAGCCGCTGAGCTGCGGCCGGATGCCGGCCGCGATCGTTAACGAATTCTTACCGGGCCGCTTCCGCCGTCGAGGCTTCCAGCGTGTAGGCGCCATCGGCGTAGCCCTTCGCCACCATGCCCGCGACCAGCATCACGGCCAGCGTCGCGGTCGCGAAGATGAATCCAACAAATTTGAGTGCGCCGCGATCAGCCATGGTCCTCGTCCCCTGTCGTCTGCCTATTCGTTTCAAATAGACAGCGACAGGTTCATAATTAGTTAGCAACTGACTGGTTCCGCGAAACTGCTTCGCCGTAACCATGTTGCGCAGGCTTATGGCAGCCACCCGGAATCGCGTCCATAGCGCGCGGGCAACACTCGCGCACTCATTTGCCCGTTCATCTTGGAACAGATCTAACCGCCCTTGCGCAGCGGCACGAAGGCGGAGGCGGTGATGGAATAGACCTCCTCGCCGCGCTGGTTGGTGCCGGTGGTGCGGGCCGTCAAAATGCCCCAGCCGGGACGGGAGGCGGAGGCGCGCTTGTCGATGACTTCATTGACGTAAGCGACGGTGTCGCCGGCGAGCACCGGCCTGATCCAGCGCAGGTCGCGAAAGCCCGGCGACGGGCCCCACACCGCGACCTCCTCGCCGCGCGAGGCGGCCTCGCGTGCCAGGCGCTGGCCGTCGGCGACAAGCAGGCTCATGCAGGCCGAGCCGACATGCCAGCCCGAGGCCGCGAGCCCGCCGAACAGCGAGTTCTTGCCCTCCTCCTCGTCGAGGTGAAAGCGTTGCGGATCGAACTTGGCGGCGAAGGTCTTGATCTTTTCCGCCGTGAACGTATAGGCGCCGATCTCGCGGCGCTGACCGATCGCGATGTCTTCGAAGAACCGCATCAGGCCGCTCCCTCGCGCCGCTTGATCAGGATCGGCGAGGTCATCTCGGCGAGCGCCTGCCCCGCCGCATTGCGCGCGGTGCATTTGAACTTGACAATGCCGAGCTCAGGTCGGCTCTTCGAGGCCCGCGCCTCCAGGACATCGACGTCGAGCGTGAGATCGTCGCCGGGCCGCAGTGGCGACAGCCAGCGCACCTCGTCGACGCCGGGAGATCCCAGTGACGCGGCGCGCGTGATGAAGCCGTCGGCCATCATCCGCATCATCAGCGAGCACAGGTGCCAGCCCGAACCGGACAGGCCGCGCAGCATGCTCTCAGCTGCTGCCGCCTCGTCGAGGTGCATCGGCTGCGGATCGAACTCGGCGGCAAAGGCCAATATCTCGTCGCGGGTGACGTGGCGCGGGCCGAACGTTCCGAACCGGCCAGGCGGGAAATCTTCGAAGGTCAGGGTCATCTCGGAAAGCTTTGCGGGAATGACAGATTGTGGCCGCACTTTGCGGCAATCTCAACCCGCCGGCCCGCATGGCTCGTGCTACATACTTGAGATCGGCGTTGATTTGAGTCGGATCGATCGACGGCCGAAGCCCGATTTGAAGTCCCGATTTGCCTTGCGATTTGCCTTGGGGAGAGCAATGTTCTCATTCAGCGACCTGTTCCAGTGGGACCGCTTCATCACGCCGACGATCATCAAGACCTTCTACTGGCTGGTGATCGCGCTGATCTGCCTGTTCGGGCTCTCCGGCATCTTCTCAGGGTTGGCCGCGATGGCGATCAGCCCATTCGGCGGCTTCCTGGTGCTGCTGTCGTCGATCGCCAGCGTCGTGGTCGGCATCGTGTTCTCGCGCATCGTCGCGGAGCTGATCCTGATCGTCTTCCGCATCAACGAGCATCTCGGCGCGATCCGGGACCAGGGATCAGGGATGCGGTGATTCCCGTCATTCCGGGGCGCCTCGAAGAGGCGAGCCCGGAATCCATTGAGCCACAGAACAAGCGTATAGATGGATTCCGGGCTCGCGCTTCGCGCGCCCCGGAATGACCAGCTCCTACGTATTAAACCTGAAATGCATCACGTCGCCGTCGGCGACGACGTAATCCTTGCCTTCGAGGCGGAGCTTGCCGGCATCGCGGGCACCGGCTTCGCCGCCGAGCGCGACGTAATCGTCATACGCGATGGTCTCGGCGCGGATAAAACCCTTCTCGAAATCGGTGTGGATCACGCCGGCCGCCGCCGGCGCCTTGGTGCCGCGATAGATGGTCCAGGCGCGCGCTTCCTTCGGGCCCACGGTGAAGTAGGTGATGAGGTCGAGCAGGGTGTAGCCGGCGCGGATCAGGCGATCGAGGCCGGCTTCTTCGAGGCCCAAGGTCTCCAGGAAGTCCGCGCGCTCGTCACGCGAGATGGTCGCGATCTCGGATTCGATCTTGGCGGAGATGACGACGGCAACCGCGCCCTCCTTCGCCGCCTGCTCCTCGACCGCCTTGGAGAAGGCGTTGCCTGTCGCGGCCGAGCCTTCCTCGACGTTGCAGACATAGAGCACGGGCTTGGACGACAGCAGGCCGAGCATCGAGAAGGCCCGCTCCTCCTCCGCCTTGCGCTCGACGAGGCGCGCGGGCTTGCCTTCGCGCAAGAGCACCAGGGTGCGGTTGACGAGATCGAGCTGCTCCTTGGCGTCCTTGTCGTTGCCCTTGGCCTTCTTGGTGAGATTGTCGACGCGCTTCTCGAGGCTGTCGAGATCGGCGAGCATCAGCTCGGTCTCGATGGTCTCGATGTCCGCGAGCGGGGCGATCTTGCCTTCGACATGGGTGATGTCGGAGTCTTCAAAGCAGCGCACGACATGCGCGATGGCGTCGACCTCGCGGATATTGGCCAGGAACTGGTTGCCGAGGCCTTCACCCTTGGAGGCGCCGCGCACGAGGCCTGCGATGTCGACGAAGGTCAGCCGGGTCGGGATGATCTGGCCCGACTTGGCGATGGCCGCGAGCTTGTCGAGCCTGGGATCGGGCACGGCGACCTCGCCGACATTCGGCTCGATGGTGCAGAAAGGATAGTTCGCGGCCTGCGCCGCGGCCGTCTCGGTCAGCGCATTGAACAAGGTCGACTTGCCGACATTGGGCAATCCGACGATCCCGCATTTGAATCCCATGGTGGTCCTGGCCTCCGCGCTTCGCGCGCAAATGTCTTTCGAACTCGTCATGCGCGGGCTTGATCCGCGCATCCATCGTCTTCGAAGGATGGATCGCCGGATCAAGTCCGGCGATGACAGGTGTTATTCCTTGCCGTTCTCGTCCTTGGTCAAAAACCCCTTCGCCTGCATGGCCAGATGCACCCTGTTGGCGAAGGTCGCGTCCGTGCCCTTGGCAAGCAGCGCGGCATGCTCGGCCACCGCATCGCAGAGCGTCGCCACCCATTCGTTGTCGGCCTTGGCGAAGTCCGACAGCACATGGCCGTGCACCAGCTCCTTGACGCCGGGATGACCGATGCCGAGCCGCACCCGGCGATAATCGTTGCCGATATGCGCCGAGATCGAACGCAGGCCGTTATGGCCGGCAATGCCGCCGCCGATCTTCACCCGCACCTTGCCTGGCGGCAGCTCGAGCTCGTCGTGGAACACGGTGGTGTCGCCCGCGGCGATCTTGAAGAAGCTCGCCGCTTCCTGAACGCTGCGTCCGGACTCGTTCATGTAGGTCGTGGGCTTGAGCAGGATCACGCGCTCGGGTCCGAGCGCACCTTCCGAGGTCTCGCCCTGAAAGCGGCGGCGCCACGGCGCAAAACCATGACGCCGCGCGATCTCGTCGACGGCCATGAAGCCGATATTGTGCCGGTTACGTGCGTATTTCGCGCCGGGATTGCCGAGCCCAACAAAGAGTCGCATGACGCGGCGCGCCCCCCGCTCGGCGCGCGGTCAAGGACCGCGCGCCAGCTTCGAGAGATTACTTCTTCTTGTCGCCGCCGGCGGGAGCCTTGGCAGCAGCGGCAGGAGCAGCAGCCGGAGCCGCGGCACCAGCGGCCGGAGCAGCCGCAGCGCCCGGGGCCGCACCAGCAGCGGCAGCCGCAGCAGCGGCCTTCTGCTCTTCGGCGTAACCGGACGGCGGCACGATGGTGACGAGGGTCGCGTCCTCGCGGGTCAGCGCCTTGACGCCGGCCGGCAGCTTGACGTCGGCCAGATGCAGGGAGTGACCGATCTCGAGCGCGCCGACATCGGCCTCGATGTATTGCGGGATGCTCTCGACGCCGCATTCGAGCTCGATCGCATGCGCGACGATGTTCACGGTGCCGCCGCGCTTCACGCCCGGAGAGGTTTCGGCCTTCACCACGTGCAGGGGAACGCTGATGCGGATGGTGGCGCCTTCGCCCAGCCGCAAGAAGTCGACATGGATCGGGAAGTCCTTGACCGGGTCGAGGTGATAGTCGCGCGGAATGACGCGGTGCTTCTTGCCCTCGAGGTCGATGTCGACCAGCGTGGTCAGGAACCGGCCGGCAAGGATGCGCTGGCGCAGTTCACGATCCTCGATCGAGATCGTCAGCGGGGGCTGGTTGTTGCCGTAGATCACTCCGGGCACTCGCCCGGCGCGACGCTCAGCCCGGGCGGCCCCCTTGCCGCTCTTCGGACGTGCGGTCGCCTTCAATTCCTTGACGGTCGTCGCCATGTCGTTAAGTCCTTGTTTTTGCAAAAGTTAATGGGCCGCAAGGCGGCCCATGGCATAGTCCACAGCAAGCCTCCAGGGGTGCGGGGGCCGCGGACGTGGCGGGCTTTTACCCGGAAGCTGCGGAAATGACAAGGAGAATGGGCTGGTACCCTCCCCTGGAGGCCCGGGTCCTTACCCTCCCTTGGAGGGGGAGGATCGGCTCATATGGAGCGTAGCAAAACGTGAGCCGGGGTGGGGTGACAGTCTCTCGATCGAGGCGGTGCCCGAGTGGAGAGATCACCCCACCCCGGCGCTACGCGCCGACCCTCCCCCTCCAGGGGAGGGTAAGAGACCGCGCTTTACGACGTCGGGGTCCCCCCGAGCTTCGCCTCCAGCGCTGCGAGCCGCGCCTTCAGGGCTTCGTTCTCCTCGCGCGCCAGGCGCGCCATGTCCTTGACCGCCTCGAACTCCTCGCGCTTGACGAGGTCCATGTCGCGCAGGAATTTTTCGGCCTGGCTGCGTATCACGGAATCGAACTCGCGCTTGACGCCCTGGGCAGCACCGGCGGCGTCGTTCATCAGGCGGCCGATCTCGTCGAAAAACCGGTTGTTGGTCTGGGTCATTGTGGGCCTCCGATAAACTTTGCGCGAACACGCAGAATGACAATGGCAATCCGACGGGGCCGGTTCAAGAGCGAAGCGGCGGTATCCTTGTCATGCGCCGGTTTCCTTGCAATCGTATTCAACGTCCCTGCATAAGAGGAATCACGGGGCGTCTGCCGGCGCCGACCGCCGCGATCCCGCTTGGACACAGAAGGCGCGATGCCGTTTCTGCTCATCGACTTCCCCGCCTTCAACCCGATCGCGCTCGAGATCGGTCCGTTCGCGATCAAATGGTATGCCTTGGCCTATATCTGCGGCATCGTGTTCGGCTGGCTTTATGCCCGCGCGCTGCTGAAGAGCGAACGCCTGTGGGGCGGACCCGCGCCGATCTCGCTGCTTCAGATCGACGACTTCATCCTGTGGGTCACGCTCGGCATCATCGTGGGGGGCCGCGCCGGCTACGTGCTGTTCTACAACCTGCCCTTCTTCATCGATCATCCCGCCGCGATCTTTAAGTTGTGGGAGGGCGGGATGTCGTTCCACGGCGGCTTCCTCGGCTGCGTCGTCGCGGTGATGTGGTTCGCCTGGCGCAATGGCATCTCGATCCTGTCGCTCGGCGACATCACCACCGCGGTCGCCCCGGTCGGGCTGTTGCTCGGACGCATCGCCAATTTCATCAACGGCGAATTGTGGGGCCGCGCCACCGACCCGACCCTGCCCTGGGCGATCATCTTCCCCAACGATCCGACGCAGTTGCCGCGGCATCCGAGCCAGCTCTACCAAGCCGGCATGGAGGGCATCCTGCTGTTCACGGTGCTCGCGATCATGATCCGGTTCGGTGCCTTAAAGCGCCCCGGCATGATCCTCGGCGCCTTCATCCTGGTCTATGGTCTGGCCCGCATCGCCGGCGAGCATTTCCGCGAGCCGGACGCGCAGCTCGGTTTCCTCTGGGGCGGATTAACCATGGGCATGCTGCTGTCGATCCCGATGCTTATCGTCGGCCTCATTCTTATTGTATTGGCAGTGAGGCGCGGTGCGCCGACGCCCGTCCAGGCCATTCGTTAATTCATTTCGAGAAGATCGCCGTGACCGACCAGCCGCTGCTCAACGAGATCAAGGCGCTGATCAAATCTTCCGGGCCCATGCCGGTCTGGCGGTACATGGAACTGTGCCTGATGCATCCGCGCTACGGCTATTACGTCTCGCGCGATCCGCTCGGGCGCGAGGGCGACTTCACCACGGCGCCCGAAGTCAGCCAGATGTTCGGCGAGCTGTTGGGGTTGTGGACCGCCTCGGTCTGGAAGCAGATGGGCTCGCCGCAGTTCCTGCGGCTGATCGAGCTCGGCCCCGGCCGTGGCACCATGATGGCGGATGCGCTGCGCGCGCTCCGCGTGCTGCCCCCGCTCTACCAGGCGCTCCACATCCACATGGTCGAGGTCAATCCCGTGTTGCGGGACCGGCAGAGCGCGACGCTCGCCAACGTGCGCAACATCGCCTGGCACGACAGCATCGACGAGGTGCCGGAGGGCCCGAGCATCATCCTCGCCAACGAATATTTCGACGTGCTGCCGCTCCACCAGATGGTCCGGCTCGAGAACGGCTGGCACGAGCGCGTGATCGAGATCGATCCCAACGGCAAGCTTCAGTTCGGCGCGGCGCCGGAGCCGACGCCTCGCTTCGACGTGCTGCTGCCGCCCCTGGTGCGCGCCGCCCCCATCGGCGCCGTGTTCGAGTGGCGCCCCGACGGCGAGATCATGAAGCTTGCCACGCGCGTGCGCGACCAGGACGGCGCGGCGCTGATCATCGATTACGGCCACCTCCGCAGCGACGCCGGCGACACGTTCCAGGCGATTGCGCGCCACACCTTCGCCGATCCCTTGAAGGCGCCGGGCCAGGCCGACGTCACCGCCCATGTCGATTTCCAGGCGCTGGCGCGCGCGGCCGAGGATGTCGGCGCGCGCGTGCATGGGCCGGTGACGCAAGGCGACTTCCTCAAGCGGATCGGCATCGACACCCGCGCCGCCGCCTTGATGCAGAAAGCAGCGCCCGACGTCGCCACCGACATTTCGGTGGCGCTCAGGCGCCTGACCGATACCGGGCGTGGCGGCATGGGCTCGATGTTCAAGGTGCTCGGCATCTCGGAGCCGCGGCTGGCAAGCCTTGCCGGCCTCAGCGATCTCGAACAGACAGGAGAGGCCTCATGACGATAGCTTCGTCGCTGCTGTCGGCCGTGCCCGGCCTGCGCCATGCCTTCTTCACCCGCGAAGGCGGCGTCTCCGGCGGCATTTATTCCGCGCTGAACGGCGGGCTCGGCTCCAACGACGATCAGACCCTGGTCGCCGAGAACCGGCGCCGCATGGCCGAGCATGTCGGCGTTGCGCCCGAGCGCTTCCTCAGCCTGCACCAGATCCATTCGCCCGACGTGCTGGTTGCCGAGGCACCGTGGCCGAGCGGGCCACGGCCGAAGGGCGATGCGCTGGTGACGAAGACGCCAGGCATCGCGCTCGGCGTCTCCACCGCCGATTGCGGGCCGGTGCTGTTCGTCGATCCCCAGGCGCGCGTGATCGGTGGCGCGCATGCGGGGTGGAAGGGCGCACTGACGGGCGTGCTGGAATCCACCATCGCGGCGATGGAGCAGCTCGGCGCCACGCGCGGCGGCATCATCGCCGCGATCGGCCCCTTGATCCGCCAGGACAGCTACGAGGTCGGCAACGAGTTCGTCGCGCGCTTCATCGAACAGGATGCCGAGAACGCTGTGTTCTTCATCCCCTCGGTGCGCGAGGGCCACGCGATGTTCGATCTCGCCGGCTTCATCCGCAAGCGGCTCGAGGCCGCCGGCATCCTGATGATCGACGATCTCGGCCTCGACACCTACGCCGACGAGCGCTTCTTCAGCTATCGCCGTTCGGTCCATCGCAAGGAGCCGGATTACGGCCGTCACGTTCACGCGATTGCGCTGGATGGGTGAACACAGGGGCAACCCCGTGTCACTCCGGGGCTCGCGAAGCGAGAACCCGGAATCCATCGTGCGGCAATTCACGCGGCGAAATGGATTCCGGGTTCGATGCTTGCGCATCGCCCCCGGAATGACAGTGGGGATGTGTCGCGCCTGCCCTAGACCTTAATCGATTTTAACGATATCGCTGCCCTCCATAATGAGGGACGCGTCATTCATCTTCCACCGCGCGGGTTCGCGCGTGCTGGCGGTCATGCTGCTGGCAGCGGCGGCCGCGCTGGGCGGCTGCGCCGGCGGCGGCAGTGCCGTCAATTCCTATGCGATGGCGCCGAGCGCCGGCAGCGGGGCCACTATCGCCTTCGAATCGATCGACGGGCCACCTCCGCAAGTGTTCGACCGCATGGTCGGCGTGCTCGACAGCGAATCCAAGCTGCGCAGCCTGTCCGTGGTCTCCCGCGAAGGTACGGCTGCCTATCGCGTGCGCAGCTACCTCTCCGCCCAGGTGGTGCGCGGCAAGACCGTGATCGCCTGGGTCTGGGACGTCTACGACGCCAACCAGCAGCGCGCGCTGCGTCTCTCCGGCGAGGAACCGACCTCGGCCAAGGGCGGGCGCGACGCGTGGTCGGCTGCCGACGACCTCGTGCTGCGGAAGATCGCCCAGGCCGGATTCAGCGGACTTTCCAACATGATCAACGGAACGCCGGATGCACCCGGCGCGGCTCCGGCATTGCGGGGACCGGCGGTGGCCAGCGTCGTCAAGGACGCTCCCGCGCAGGACATGCCGGCATCAGCGCTCGGCTATGCCGAGCAATAACCCCCGCTAAACCACGGCCTCAACTTGCGGCCAAGCCGTTGGCCCGACTCAGGATTTTCGAAGGGAAAACGTAGCATCCCGGGTTGCCATCGCGGCCTTCCGCCTGATATTTCCTCGCCCGTCGTAACCGTGCTGCCAGCGGGTATTCTCAGATGTTGAAGGTCGTATCCAGCAAAGCGCGGGAGGAAGCGTCCATGTCGGCCAAAAACGGCTCCATCAAGCTCGTCGCCGGCAACTCCAATCCGGCCCTCGCCCAGGCGATCGCGCAAGGGCTCGACCTGCCGCTGACCAAGGCGGTGGTGCGGCGCTTCGCCGACATGGAGATCTTCGTCGAGATCCAGGAGAACGTCCGCGGCTCGGATGCCTTCGTCATCCAGTCGACCTCGTTCCCCGCCAACGACCATCTGATGGAATTGCTCATCATCACCGACGCGCTGCGCCGCTCCTCGGCGCGCCGCATCACCGCAGTGCTGCCCTATTTCGGCTACGCCAGGCAGGACCGTAAATCAGGCTCGCGCACGCCGATCTCGGCCAAGCTCGTCGCCAACATGATCACGCAGGCCGGCGTCGACCGCGTCATGACGCTCGACCTGCATGCCGGCCAGATCCAGGGCTTCTTCGACATCCCGACCGACAACCTGTTCGCCGCGCCGCTGATGGTGCGCGACATCAAGGACAAGTTCGACCTGACCAAGACGATGGTGGTCTCGCCCGACGTCGGCGGCGTCGCCCGCGCGCGCGGCCTCGCCAAGCGCATCAACACCCCGCTCGCGATCGTCGACAAGCGCCGCGAGCGGCCGGGCGAGTCCGAGGTCATGAACGTGATCGGCGACGTCTCCGGCCACACCTGCATCCTCGTCGACGACATCGTCGATTCCGGCGGCACGCTGGTGAACGCGGCCGATGCGCTGCTCGCCAAGGGCGCCAAGGACGTCTACGCCTACATCACCCACGGCGTGCTCTCCGGCGGCGCGGCGGCGCGCATCGCCGGCTCCAGGCTGAAGGAGCTGGTGATCACCGATTCGATCCTGCCGACCGACGCGGTGACCAAGGCGCCGAACATCCGCACCCTGCCGATCGCCAGCCTGATCTCGGATGCGATCGCGCGCACGGCGGCGGAAGAATCGGTGTCGAGCCTGTTCGACTGATTTGATCTAGCACCGTCATTCCGGGCGGCGCGTCACCGCCGAACCCGGAATCCATCTTGCAGCAATCCGTGTCGATCAATGGATTCCGGGCTCGCGCTGCGCGCGCCCCGGAATGACCATTGCCTACCCCACGATCCCCGCCGCGACCTGGCCGCGCAGGCGCTCCAGGCCGTGCAACGTCTCCGCGCAGGCGGTCGCGACTTCGACGCCCTTGATCGCAAAGTGCTTGCGGAAGAAATCGTAGTGCACCTCGGTCTCGTGGAATTGCTGCGGCGTCAGCACGGCCGAGAACACCGGCACCTCCGTCCGCAGCTGCACGTCCATTAGCGCCTTGATCACGGTGTCGGCGACGAATTCGTGGCGGTAGATGCCGCCGTCGACGACGAGACCGGCCGCGACGATCGCGGTGTAGCGCCGCGTCTTGGCGAGGACCTGCGCGTGCAGCGGGATCTCGAACGAGCCCGGCACCTCGAACACGTCGACATGGGTGAGGTGGCGGGCTTCCGCCTCCTTCATGAAGGCGATGCGGGCTTCCGCGACCACGTCGCGGTGCCAGCAGGCCTGCACGAAGGCCACCCGCTGCGGCTTCGCGAAGCGCGGATGCGCAGGGGCCGGATCCACGGGAACCGGCGGCGGCGTTTGGGACGTTTCGGTTTGGGGGTCTTGCAGCATCTGATTCATGGCTTTCCTCGGTTTAAGGACCAGAATCAGGGCACACGGAACGACAAACAGCCGCATCGTCTCGATGCGTCTGCCAGCGACCGTTCTCTTTCATCCGGACTTTAACCGTCGGCTTCGGAGTTGCACCGAATCTGCTGACCCTTCCGTTCGGGATAGCCCTCGCGGAAGGCGCTCGCGGGCTTGGGCCGTTCGGCCCTTACCGCCGGTGGGGACTTTCACCCCGCCCTGAGAACATCGGCCGTCCGGGATGAACGGCCTATCAGGAAATATGCCGCCGCCGGGCAGTCGCGGCAAGCATGTTCCGCATGGGCCAAGCGCATGGTCCCATGCCCGCACGGCGGTCCGGCCCTCGCCTCACGGAATTTGCGGCGAGCTTTTTTGCCGAATCCGATTCCGGTTTGTTCTCGTCCGTTAAGAATTGTGGCGGAGATGAGCTGTGGACGAACGAGTCCTGGCTTGTGGACGGACTCGCGACCCCGTTGCGCAGATTCCGCAAATCACATCACTTGATCCGCGACAGGCCTGCGCTGATCCGAGGGATCGCAACAGCGACTCCGAGGGGATTGCAAAGGCTGATCCGAGGGACGCCGCAGCGACGTTTAGGGAGTGCGCGCCGGGCCCAACCGCGTGCGTATCAAAGACAACAAGAAGGCAAGAGGTCGAGACGGCATGTCCCTGCTCGAAGGCACTATCGATTCCAGAAACCATCCGCTCGCGGTGGTCGAGGACATCGCCGCCAGCAACAACTGGCCGTTCGAACGCTCCGGCGAGGACGAGCTCACGATTGTCTCCAAGGGACAATGGACCGACTACCAGCTCTCCTTCACCTGGATGGGCGAGATCGAGGCGCTGCATCTGGCCTGCGCCTTCGACATGAAGATTCCGCCCGCGCGCCGCGGCGAGGTGCAGCGGCTCGTTGCCGCCGTGAACGAACAGCTGTGGGTCGGCCATTTCGACCTGTGGACCACCACCGGCATGGTGATGCACCGCCAGGCCCTGGTGCTGCCGGGGGGCCTCACCGCCTCGCCGGCGCAATGCGAGGTCATGCTTGCCGGCGCCATTCATGCCTGCGAGCGCTACTTCCCCGCGTTCCAGTTCGTGGTGTGGGCCGGCAAGAGCACGGCGGAGGCGATGGACGCGGCAATGTTCGATACGGTGGGCGAGGCGTAGGGCCTCCCAAGGCGCGAGGGCGGCAGCTCCCTCCCCACGTCATCCCGGACAAGCGCGCCCAAAGCGCGCGCCGATCCGGGATCCATACCGCGTGATGGCCACTTGTGGCACGCGGCTTGTTGCCGACACCTCGATCCACTAGAACCGCCTTGTGGTTATGCGACGAGCAATCGCTCGCGCAGGGATCCCCGCCCCCCGTGCGCAATTGCGCACTAGGCGGGGATGACAGCAAACGCGTGGCAACGGCGATGGCAAACAACCCTCTTCAAAACGTCACCGGCACAATCCTGCTTGCCGGCGCCGGCAAGATGGGCGGCGCGATGCTGACCGGATGGCTTTCGGGCGGACTCGATCCGCGCCGCGTCGCGGTGATCGAGCCGCACATTGCGCCCGAGATCTCCGCGCTGGCCGCCAAGGGCGTCGTGCTCAATCCTGATGTGAGCGCCGCCGGCGCCGTCGAGACGCTGGTCGTGGCGGTGAAGCCGCAGATGTTCCGCGAGGCCGGCGCCAGGCTGAAGCCGTTCGTCTCGGACAAGACGTCGGTGGTCTCGATCATGGCGGGCACCACGATCGCCTCGCTCCAAGAGGTCTGTGGCGGCGCCGTGGTGCGCGCGATGCCGAACACGCCGGCAGCGATCGGCCGCGGCATCACCGTCGCTGTTGCCGCGAACAACGTCAGCGCCGCGCAGCGCGCGGTGGCGGATGCGCTGCTGCGCGCCACCGGCTCGGTCGAATGGGTAGAGGACGAAGGATTGATGGACGCGGTCACCGCCGTGTCCGGCTCGGGCCCGGCCTATGTGTTCCTGCTCGCCGAAGAGCTCGCCCGCGCCGGCGTCGAAGCGGGATTGCCGGAGGCGCTGGCGACCAAGCTCGCCCGCGAGACCGTCGCCGGCTCCGGCGAGCTGCTGCACCAGTCGGAGCTGCCGTCCAGCGCCCTGCGCCAGAACGTCACCTCGCCCGGCGGCACCACGGCCGCCGCGCTCAGTGTGCTGATGGGCGAGCCGGGCCTGCGCGAACTCATGATCCGCGCCATCGCCGCGGCCACGCAGCGGTCGAAGGAATTGGCGAAGTAGACGGATCAGAGCGCTTCGGCGGCCGAATGCGCGGCGATCCCGGTCGTTGCCGATAGGGAGAGCAATCGTGAACCTCTACGCGAAACTTCTCGAACGACAGGCCGAGCGGCGCCCCATCAAAATCGGACTGATCGGGGCGGGCAAGTTCGGCGCAATGTATCTCCATCAAGTCCTGCGTACGCCGGGCGTCCATCTCGTTGGAATTGCTGACCTGTCCCCATCGCGTGCCCGCGAAAACCTGTACCGGGTGGGGTGGCGCCCGGAGCAGTTCGCCGCGACCTCACTCGGGGATGCTCTCAAGTACGGCACGACCTTCCTGACCGACGACTGGGAAGCGCTTGTGAAGTGCGAAGGCATCGAGGTGATCGCAGAGTGCACCGGCAATCCTGTCGCGGCGGTCGAGCACTGCCTCGGCGCCTTTTCTGCAGGCAAGGCCGTCATCAACGTGACCGTCGAAGCCGACGCCTTCTGCGGACCGATCCTCGCGCAGAGAGCCAGGCAGGCCGGCGTGATCTACAGCCTGGCCTATGGCGATCAGCCGGCTCTCGCTTGCGACCTCGTAGATTGGGCGAGGGCCTGCGGTTTTCCCGTCGTGGCAGCGGGCCGTGGCCACAAATGGCTGCCGCATTACCGGGAATCGACGCCCGAAACGGTCTGGGATCACTGGGGATTGTCTGCAGAGCAAGCTGCGCGCGGGGGCATGAATCCAAAAATGTTCAACGCGTTCCTCGACGGCTCCAAGCCTGCGATTGAATCTGCCGCGATCGCGAACGCAACCGGCCTGGAGGCGCCCTCGCATGGCCTTGCATTCCCACCGGGATCGGTCGACGACATCCCCACGCTGATGCGCCCCCGTTCGGAGGGCGGCATCCTGGAATCCAAGGGCCAGGTCGAGGTCGTATCCTGCCTGACGGCCGAAGGCAGGCCCATCCCCAACGACATCCGCAAGGGCGTGTGGGTCTGTTTCGAAGGCGACAGCGATTACATCCGCAACTGTTTCCAGGAATACAGCGTCGTCACCGATCCGAGCGGTCGTTACATGAGCTCCTACAAGAAGTGGCATCTCATAGGGCTGGAGCTTGGAATTTCAGTTGCCTCGATCGCTCTGCGCAATGAGGCGACAGGCGTCGCCACGACGTTCAACGCCGATGTTGCTGCCACAGCCAAGAAGGACTTGCGCGAGGGAGACATGCTCGACGGAGAAGGCGGCTACACCGTCTTCGGCAAACTGACGCCCGCCAGCACCTCCCTTGAAAAGCGCTATCTGCCACTCGGGCTTGCGCACAATGTGCGATTGACCAAGGCGGTAGCCAAAGACACGTGCATCACCTGGGCGGATGTGGCGATTGACGAGAGGCTGTCTGCCGTGCGTCTCCGCAGGGAGCAGGAAACGTCGTATTCGTCTCCAAAAGCGCGGAAGGTGGATTAGGCGAAATCCACAGCCGCGTTAAGCCCCGAGCCGCTTGTTGAACATCTCGACATTGACGAGCCCGCGGGCGTGGCGGCCTTCGCCGAGCTTGCGCGGGCCCTCGAATGCCTCAACCTCGAAGCGAATGACGCGGCGCTCGACCGCGACCACCTTTGCAGTGGTCCGCACGGTCGCACCGACGAGCGCGGCGGCAAGATGGCGGATGTCGACCTCGGTACCGACAGTGACCCAGCCCGGCTGAAGCGCTGAGCGGATCGCATCACCCGATGCCATCTCCATCTCCAGGATCATCATCGGCGTCGCGTAGACAAAAGGCATGCCTGACACGAAATGCCCGACGGTGCGCTCCACCGGGACCACCAGCGTGCGCTCGGCGCTCATGCCTGTTGTGATGAAGTCGCGTGCGTCCATGGACCCCTTACACTCAGTGTCGTCCCGGACAAGCGCGCCTTAAGCGCGCGCAGATCCGGGACCCATAACCACAGGATCAAGTTTGGCGAAGGCTCGGAGTTACCAGCTGGCCCAATACCACTCCCTGTGGTTATGGGTCCCCGCCTTCGCGGGGACGACAGCGGTGAATGCAGAACCGTCGACCGCTACTTCTTCGCCGCCGCCGCACGCTCCACGAAGGTCTTGCCGCCCTTCATCTTGTGACGGAGCGGGGCTTCGTTGATCTGGATGACGACGGCATCGGCATCGACGCCGAGATTCTTCACCAGCGCCTGGGTGATGTCGCGCATCATGCCGGCCTTCTGCTCGTCGGTACGGCCCTCGGCCATGCTGATGGTGATCTCAGGCATTGTTCTCTCCCTGCTGCTGTCGTCATGCCCGGGCTTGTCCCGGCCATCCACGTTCTCTTCTATCAAACAAGACGTGGATGCCCGGGACAAGCCCGGGCATGACGCGGCCTGCGAATAGCTAGCCCCACTTCACGTCATGGCGGGCCAGAACCTCGCGCACTTTTGCGACGAGATCGGCTTCGCTGCACGAGAACTGCGCCGGCCGGGTCTCGCGCCATTCCTGATTGGAGGCGATCGCGGCGGCCGCCTTGGCGCCCTCGATCAGGTCCTTGACCTGCACTTCGCCGCGCGCCTTTTCATCCGAGCCCTGGATGATGACGCAAGGTGAGTTGCGGCGATCGGCATATTTGAGCTGGTTGCCCATGTTCTTGGGATTGCCCAGATAGAGCTCGGCGCGGATGCCCGCGGTACGCAAGCTCGCGACCATCTTCTGGTAGTCGGCCACGCGGTCGCGGTCGAACACGGTGACGACGACCGGGCCGAATTCGGGCCGCGTGTCGAGCTTGCCGAGCAGCGTCAGCGCCGCCTGCAGCCGCGACACGCCGATCGAGAATCCGGTTGCCGGCACCGGCTCGCCGCGGAAGCGCGAGACGAGGCCGTCATAACGCCCGCCGCCACCGACCGAGCCGAAGCGCACAGGGCGGCCCTTCTCGTCCTTGGTATCGAGCAGGAGTTCGACCTCGTAGACGGGACCGGTGTAATATTCGAGGCCGCGCACGACCGAGGGATCGATCTTGATACGATCCGCACCATAGCCCGAGGCCGTGACCAGTTTTGCAATCTCTTCCAGCTCGCTGACGCCGGCCTGACCGACTTCGCTCTTGGTGAGATAGGTTTCTGCCGCGGCAATTGCTTCTTTCCAATCTTCGCGCGGCTTGGTGATAGCGAGAACAACATCGGCTTCCGCCGCGCTCAAATTGGCGCCTTTGGTGAAGTCGCCCTTGCCTTCCTCGCCGCCATCCCAGCGTCCGGGACCGAGCAGCTTGCGCACTTCATCGGCGGAAAACTTGTCGAGCTTGTCGATCGCACGCAGCACGGTCAGTCGGCGCGCCGCATTCTCTTCACCCGCGAGGCCAATGGCTTCCAGAACGCCGTCGAGCACCTTGCGATTGTTCACCTTCACCAGGTACTGGCCGCGCGCGATCCCGAGCGCCTCCATCGTGTCCGCCGCCATCATGCAGATCTCGGCGTCCGCCGCTGGCGTCGCCGAGCCGACCGTGTCGGCATCGAACTGCATGAACTGGCGGAAGCGGCCGGGGCCGGGTTTCTCGTTGCGGAAGACGTAGCCAACGCGGTAGCTGCGATAGGGCAGCACCAGACCATCGGTGCCGTAGCGCTCACCGACGTAGCGGGCGAGCGGCGCGGTCAGATCGTAGCGCAGGCTGATCCATTGCTCGTCGTCGTCCTGGAACGAGAACACGCCCTCGTTCGGACGATCCTGATCCGGCAGGAATTTGCCGAGCGCGTCGGTGTATTCCATCGCCGGCGTCTCCACCGGCTCGAAACCGTAGAGCTCGTAGACGGCGCGGATCTTCTCGACCATCTCGCGCGTCGCCCGGATCGCGGCGGGGTCGCGATCCTCGAGCCCGCGCGGCAGACGCGCCTTCAGTTTCTGGGGTTTTTTGGGTTTCTCGGCCATGCGCGGCGTTTACCAGCCGGGGCGCAAGGCGGCAACTGCCCTAGGGCTGCTCCATTCGCGCCCGGAGCGCGTCCGCGTCGGCCTTCGGCAGCGATTTCAGCGTCGGCTTAATAGTCTCGCCGCCCACGATCTTGCCGTTGCGCATGAACATCCAGTCCGAGATGTCGGCCTCCGCGAACTTGACCTTATCGCCGGCTCGCTTGCCCGGCAAATCGCGCGGCTCGTTGGCGAAGACGCCGGTCAAGGTCCCGTCGGGCAGCTTCTTCACCTCACCGATCCAGATGTGCTCCCCGCCCTTGCGGGTCGTAAAGCGCACCTTCAAAGCGTGACCAGACTCGGACGGCTTGGGCGATTCATAGGAGGCCCAGAAAGTCGGCAGCGAGCCGCGGGCGCGAGCGATCGCGGTGTTCATCTCGGGATCGCCGGTGCGCACATCGACGATCGGCGAGCGGTCTTGCGCAGCAACCTCGTGGGTCGGGCCGACGGTCAGGATGCCGAAAACGCAAACGCCGGTGATGGCGGCGAGAACGACCCATTTCATGGGTTGGGAGAGCTTTGTTGCCATGATCGCGATGTCCGGGACGCTTGTTGTGTCCTGGCTTTGTCGCACGTCGGCAGCAGCACGTTCAGTGCGCAATAAGCCACAAACGTTGCGCTTTTTACCCTCCCCTGGCGGGGGCCCGGGACGAGCGTAGCTCGCCCGTGGTCGGCTCGCATCTGAGCGTAGCGAAGATGAGAGACGGGGTGGGGTGAGGGTCTCTCCACATCGAACACTGCCCGTGTTGAGAGATCACCCCACCCCGCTCGCGCTGCGCGCGATCGACCCACGGGCGAGCTACGCTCGTCCCGGACCCCTCCAGGGGAGGGTGATCAAAACACCTTGCGGATCCAGTTGTGGGGATCGTTGGTGCGGCCGTACTGGATGTCGACGAGCTGCTTGCGCAGGCCCATGGCGACGGGGCCGGCGGCGCCGCCCGAGATGTCGAAATCGCCGCTGACCGAGCGCACCTTGCCGATCGGCGAGATCACCGCGGCGGTGCCGCAGGCGAAGGCTTCCTTCAGCCTGCCTGAGGCCGCGTCCTTGCGCCACTGCTCGAGCGTATAGGGTTCTTCGCGCACCGTCTTGCCGGCGTCGCGGGCGAGCGTGATGATGGAGTCGCGGGTGATGCCGGGCAGGATCGTGCCGAGCGGCGGCGTCGACAGCGAGCCGTCCTCAAACACGAAGAATACGTTCATGCCGCCGAGCTCCTCGATGTAGCGGCGCTCGACCGCGTCGAGGAAGACGACCTGGTCGCAGCCGTGCTGGATCGCTTCGGCCTGGGCGCGCAGGCTCGCGGCATAATTGCCGCCGCATTTGACCGCGCCGGTACCGCCGATCGCGGCGCGCGTGTAGTTCTCCGACACCCAGATCGAGACCGGCGCGGGCCCGCCCTTGAAGTAGGAGCCGACCGGCGAGGCGATCACCGCAAAGATGTATTCGGACGATGGCTTGACGCCGAGGAAGGTCTCGCTCGCGATCATGAACGGCCGCAGGTAAAGGCTGCCCTCGCCGCCCGGCATCCAGGCGCGGTCGATGCGCACGACCTGCTCGACCGCCTCGATGAAGACGTCTTCGGGCAGCTGCGCCATCGCCATGCGATCGGCCGAGTCCTTGAAGCGGCGCGCATTGGCGTCGGGACGGAACAGGTTCACCCCGCCGTCGTCGCGCTTGTAGGCCTTCAGGCCTTCGAAGATCTCCTGGGCGTAGTGCAGGACCGCGCCGGCGGGATCGAGCTGGAAGTTGGCGCGCGCCTCGATTTTCGCCTCGTACCAGCCGCCCTTGGCCTGGTTGTAGCGGACGATTGCCATGTGATCGGTGAAGACCCGCCCGAAGCCGGGATCCACCAGCTTGGCGACGCGGTCCTTCTCGGGCGTCGGATTGGATGCGGGCTGGATGTCGAATATCATGCTCATGTCCTTGCCTCCCGCTGCCGGTGGCGGCGCTGTTTCTCGCGCCCGCCTGCCCGTTCGGGCCCGGCTGGCTTGATTGGTTTCTGGCCGGACCGCCGCCAGCCATGTTACGGCCGGTTTCCGCAGCCAGCATGTCATCGAGGACATGCTTTTGCGGAAGGCGGAAGTCCAGTATGTTTTGCCGAAATGCCGCTCGACAATCGCACGGTAGATCTGCTTCGGCCGTCGCCGCCTGTCCGGCTCTCTCCGGCCGTCCTGCTCCGACGCCACCCGGCGCGAAACGATCTAAAATTTCGTGCGGGTCGATCGTTTTGTAACATTGAACCCAAGATACGTCAATATGCCTGACATAAATTTCGCGACTCCTTCTCAAGACGCTGCCGCGCCCCGGCCGGCCGCAGGCGATGGAGGCAATTTGCGCTGGGATATCATCGAGCTGCTGTTCTTCGCCTATCGCGATTTCGTCGGCGATCCCGACCAGGAGCTGGAGGCGTTCGGCTTCGGCCGGGCCCATCACCGGGTCATGCATTTCGTCTACCGCTATCCCGGGCTCAAGGTCGCCGACCTGCTCGACGTCCTGCGCATCACCAAACAGTCGCTCGGCCGGGTGCTGAAGCAGCTCCTGGACGAGGGTTATATCGTGCAGAAGACCGGCGACAACGATCGTCGCCAGCGCCTGCTCTACGCGACGCCGAAGGGCGAGGCGCTGGTGCAGAAGCTCGCCGGGCTGCAGACCACGCGGATCACCAGGGCGCTCGCGGAGATGGGTCCGCAGGACGCCGAGACGGTCAAGCGCTTCCTGCGCGCGATGATCGACCGCGACGATCCGGACAAGGTGCTGGAGACGATCTTCGCTGCCGTCAAACAAGACGCCAAGGAGTGACCGTGCCGCTCGCAGCCACGCTCGCGCGCCCGCCGGTGCAACCGGCCGACGATGCCCCGCATCTCTTGCTGGTCGACGACGACCGCCGCATCCGCGACCTGCTCTCGCGCTTTCTTGCAAGTGAAGGCTACCGCGTCACCACCGCGGCGAGCGCCGGTGATGCGCGCTCGAAGCTGATGGGCCTGCATTTCGATCTCCTGATCCTCGACGTCATGATGCCCGGCGAGACCGGCTTCGACCTCGCCCGCTTCATCCGCACCTCGTCGTCGGTGCCGATCGTGATGCTGACGGCGCGCCACGAGGCGGAAGCCCGCATCGAGGGCCTGCAGATCGGCGCCGACGATTACGTCGCAAAGCCGTTCGAGCCGCGCGAGCTGGCGCTGCGCATCAACAACATTCTCAAGCGCGCCGCGCCGCCGCCGCAGGCCACGACGCTCGAGAAGATCGCCTTCGGCCCCTATGTCTACCATCTCGAACGCGGCGAATTGCGCCAGGGCGAGGAGGTCATCCACCTCACCGACCGCGAGCGCGAGATGCTGCGGATTCTCGCGGAGACGCCGGGCGAGACCGTGCCGCGCAGCGCACTGACCGGCAATGGCAGCGTCAACGAGCGCGCCGTCGACGTGCAGATCAACCGCCTCCGGCGCAAGATCGAGACCGATCCCGCCAATCCGCTGTTCCTGCAGGCGGTGCGCGGCATCGGCTACCGCCTGGTGGCCTCGCCCTGAACCGCAGTGAAGCGCGCCAGATGAGCACGATCGATACCGGCCTGACGCTTCTGAAGAGCGCCGCCGGCCGCGTCTCCGCCGCGAACGGCTGGATGGGCAACGCTTTCAAGGGCTGGATGCCGACCGGCCTCTACGCCCGCGCGCTCCTCATCATGATCGTACCGATGGTGGTGCTGCAATCGGTCGTCGCTTTCGTGTTCATGGAGCGGCACTGGAACACGGTGACGCGCCGCCTGTCGGCCGCGGTGGTTCAGGACATCGCCGCGCTGATCGACGTCTACAAGGGCTATCCGCAGGATAAGGACCGCAACGAGATCCGCCGCATCGCGCAGCAGCGGCTCGGCCTCGTCGTCGATTTCCTGCCTGCCGGCGACATGCCGCCGCCGGGACCAAAACCGTTCTTCTCGCTGCTCGACCAGACGCTGTCGGTGCAGCTCGGCCGCCAGATCGGCCGCTCGTTCTGGATCGACACGGTCGGCCGCTCCAACCTGGTCGAGATCCGCATCCAGCTCGACGACGCCGTGATGCGCGTGTTCGCGCAGCGCAGCGCCGCCTATGCCTCGAACTCGGAGATCTTCCTGTTCTGGATGGTCGGCACGTCCTCGATCCTGTTGATCGTCGCGGTGCTGTTCCTGCGCAACCAGATCAAGCCGATCCTGCGCCTTGCCGATGCCGCCGAGAGCTTCGGCAAGGGCCGCGAGGCGCCGAATTTCCGCCCGCGCGGCGCGCGCGAGGTGCGGCGCGCGGCGGTCGCCTTCCTGGAGATGAAGTCGCGCATCGAGCGCACGATGGAGCAGCGCACCGCGATGCTCGCCGGCGTCAGCCACGATCTGCGCACCATCCTGACCCGCTTCAAGCTCGAGCTGGCACTGATCGGAGACAGTCCCGAGCTCGAAGGCATGCGCAAGGACGTCGACGAAATGTCGATGATGCTGGAGGATTACCTTGCGTTCGCCCGCGGCGATTCCGGCGAGCAGTCGCAGCCGACCGACATGGCGCAGGCGCTCGAGGAGCTGCGCAGCGATGCCGAGCGTCACGGCCATACCGCGACCGTCGCCTTCAACGGCCTGCCCGTGGTGACGGTGAAGCCGGCTTCGTTCAAGCGCTGCCTCGCCAACCTCGTCACCAACGCAGCGCGCTACGGCAAGAACATCGCCATCACCGGCCAACGCGATCACCGTTATTTGACCGTCACCGTCGACGATGACGGCCCCGGCATTCCCGCCCACTTGCGCGAAGAGGTATTCAAGCCGTTCCTGCGGCTGGACAACGCCCGCAACCAGGACGAAGGCGGCACCGGCCTGGGGCTCGCGATTGCCCGCGACATCGCCCGCTCGCACGGCGGCGACATCACGCTCGGTGACAGCCCGATGGGAGGATTGAGGGCGAGCGTGCGGATACCGGTGTAGGTGCGGTTTTCCCTTCTCCCCTTGCGGGAGAAGGGCGCGAAGCGCCGGATGAGGGGTATCTCTCCGCGCGTCCAAGTCTCATTGAATTCGCGGAGAGAAACCCCTCACCCGTCTCGCCGCTTTGCGGCGATCCACCTCTCCCACAAGGGGAGAGGGAAAGAGCACACCTACTTCGGCAGCAGCGCCTTCAGCTTGTCCATGTCGCGCGTGTTCATCTTGAAGCCGCCGGGCATGACGATGTCACCGGGCTTCTGATCCGGCTTGCAGGCCCCGAGCCACTTGGCTTGCAGCGTCGTCGTGCTATCGCGCCCCGCCGCACCAGCAACGCCGCCTTTGGCGTGTGAGGTCGTCTTCACCGTGTAGGCCGAGTTGAAGTCTCCGGTGATCTCGGCATGCGAGGTCGTGCTGACGCCGGCGACGCTGCACTCGGAATCGCTGACATAGCCGGTCGCGGTCTTCTTGATCTCCTGCTTGGCGCAGATCTGCTTGGCCATCGGGGAGACGTTGTTGCTCATCTCCTTGTCGACGGTCTCGTCGGTGCAGTGCTGCATGGTCATCTCGGGCATGGGCGAGCCCGATGTGACCAGCTTCATCTCCCAAAGACCGGCCTTGCGCAGCGGCAGTTCGTCGGCGCTGGCGCTGCCTGCCGACAACGCGAGGCAAAGCATCGAGCCGAGCAAAGCGAGTTTGCGCGTCATGAGGGAAGCTCCCGGCTGAGAGAGGTGCGGCGCCTACGACAGCGCCTCAGTACAGTGTGCGGATCGGCCGGTCGGCGGCGCCATAAGGCACCCAGCGGCACGAGAACGAGATGTAGCCGCCCTCATAGCCCTGCACGGCCAGGAATTTCGCCACCTTGCCGTAGCGGGCGCAATGATCGACCGCGACCTGGCGCGCATCGACCCGGGTCGCCATCGAATAGGCGATGATGCCGCCGGTGTCGTTGCCCTTGAACGGCGGCACGTAATCGGCGCGCGCCGACTGGCTCGCCATCATGCCTGAGACAACCAGGCTGGCAAGAAGGCCCGCGGCCGCAATGATTCGCATTCCCGTCACTCCAATTGGCTGGCGCCAGTTTACGGTGCCGCGACGCACGTGAAAAGAACTGAACCCCTGTTGGCCGCGACACTTGGTCAAGTCCTTGCGAAGTGTTGCCGCGCTGCACTTGACCTCCTCCAACCTTCGCGGCACCGTCCGGCCTTCGCAAGACCTTAGCTGCCCGGATTGATCATGCGCGCCCCCTTCGAGAAATCGCTCCGTTTCGCCGCCGTGCTCGGCCTCATGTTCGGAGCATTGTCACTCGGCGAGGCCAGGGCCGCCAATCCGCTGGAGCTGAATTTCTGGCTGAGCGGGCCGCGCTATGACGGCGCCGTCGCCCCTTGCGACTGGGCTCTGCCGAGGATCGTGCACGAATTCGCCGAAAAGGAATCCAAGTTCTGGAATTCTTCGTTGCAGATCACCGGCTTCTCCGCCGTTCGCGAAACCGCGTTCCGGCCCTGGCAGTCCGACAACATTCCGCGCCGCTATTGCACCGGCGAGGCCATGCTCAATGACGGCAAGCCGCGCAAGGTGCATTTCTCGATCATCGAGGATGGCGGCTTCGCCTCCTACGGCAACGGCGTCGAATGGTGCGTCGTCGGGGTGGATCGCAACTGGGCCTATAACCCGGCGTGCCGCGCCGCCAAGCCCTGATTCCAGCAGCGGCTGGCTGGGCTGATCAGCCGGCCGACGACAGCTCCAATTTTGTTCTTGAAATGTTCCCATCGCCTGCTAGGCTGTTTGCACAGTCTAGTTGAGGGGCGTCGCCATGTTTCACTTCAGATTGCGTTCGTTGTCCCGTTTGATGATTTCGCTCACTCTTGCTGCGGGGTTGGCTAGCCTCGCCGGCGGTGCGAAGGCACAGGACAAGCGGCAGAACGCCCCGGGCGAGTTCGATTTCTATGTGCTGGCGCTTTCATGGTCGCCCTCGTTCTGCGAGGAAGCGGCCGAACGCGGCGGCCGGTCCCAGATGCAATGCGGCGGACGGCCCTACGCCTTCGTGGTGCATGGGCTGTGGCCGCAATACGAGAACGGTTTTCCGGAATACTGCCAGCGGCCGGCGCCGCGGCTGAACCGCAATATCGTTTCCTCGATGCTCGATTTGATGCCGGCGCCGGGCCTGATCTTTAACGAATGGGACAAGCACGGCACCTGCTCCGGGCTGGAGGGCCGCGGCTATTTCGAGATGATCCGCAAGGCGCGCGCTGCGATCAAGATCCCGCCCGAATATCTGGATCTGGCGCAGGCCAAGACCGTCGCGCCGGCGGAGGTCGAGGAGGCCTTCGTCAAGGCCAATCCGGGTCTCAGCAATGCCGCCGTCTCGGTCACCTGCAACCGGACACGGCTGTCCGAGGTCCGCATCTGCCTCAGCAAGGACCTGCAATTCCGCGCCTGCGACGAGATCGAGCGCCGCGCCTGCCGCCGCGACCAGGTGACGATGCCGCCGATCAGGGGCGGGTAGCTCAGTCATTGCGAGCGCAGCGAAGCAATCCAGAGTGCCTCCGCGGACGCATTTCTGGATTGCTTCGCTGCGCTCGCAATGACAGGGGTTAGGATCGCGCCAGACAACGTAGTCCTCTCCGCCATGAACTACCGCCACGCCTTCCACGCCGGCAGCTTCGCCGATGTCATCAAGCACATCGTGCTGGCGCGCATCCTTACTTATCTGCAGGACAAGCCGGCAGCGTTCCGCGTCATCGACACCCACGCCGGCGCCGGCCTCTACGATCTCGACAGCGACGAGGCGCGCCGCGGCGGCGAATGGCTGACTGGCATTGCGCGGCTGCTACAGGCCCGTCTGTCGAACGAGAGCGCGGCGCTGACGAAGCCTTATCTCGACATCGTCCGCGCCTTCAATCCGAAGGGGGAGCTCAAGGCCTATCCGGGCTCGCCGTTGATCGCGCGCGGCCTGCTCAGGCCGCAGGACCGGCTCGTCGCCTGCGAGCTCGAGCCGAAGGCCCGCAAAGCGCTGATCGATGCGCTGCGCCGCGACGAGCAGACCCGCGTGGTCGATCTCGACGGCTGGGTGGCGCTGCCGGCCTTCGTGCCGCCGAAGGAGCGGCGTGGCCTCGTGCTGATCGATCCGCCCTTCGAGGCCAAGGACGAGTTCGAGCGGCTCGGCGAAGCCTTCTCGGCAGCGTTCGCGAAATGGCCGACCGGTATCTACGTAATCTGGTATCCCGCCAAGAACCGGCGCGCCACCGACACGCTGGCGCAAACCGTGGCGCGGCTCGCAGCTGCAGCAAAGCCGCCTGGAAAATGCCTGCGCCTCGAATTCAGCGTCGCGCCGCAAGCCGACAGCGCCGCCCTCACCTCCACCGGTCTCCTGATCGTCAACCCGCCCTACACGCTGCACGGCGAGCTCAAGACCATTCTGCCGGAGCTGGAAATACCGCTCGGCCAGGGCGGTGCTGCCAGATTCCGGCTGGAGGTGCCCAAGCCTTAGCGCCAAGCATTGACGCCAAGCCGTAACACTCCGGCATTCTTGGGAAAAATATGCAGGACCGGTAGTCAATCTGCAAAGAACCGTATTATGCTATTTCCGTGACTGGCTTTACGTTCCGCTTCCGCGAATGGTTGCGGCGGAGTGAAGGCCCTAAGAAAGATCCCGCCGGACCGATCAGGTCCGTCCAAGGATGGCCAGCTCCCGGGCTCCGTAAGGCCCGGTCATGTCGCGACGTGAGTCTGCGTCGCGACGGAGGAGCAATGAGGGGGAGTTTCCCGATGGCCATGACGGGAACGGTCAAGTTCTTCAACGGCGAGCGCGGCTACGGCTTCATCAAGCCTGACGACGGCGGTCGCGATGTCTTCGTTCACATCACTGCTGTGGAGCGGGCGGGACTGAAGGACCTTGCCGAAGGACAGCGTATTACTTTCGAAGTCGAACCGGACAAGAAGGGGAAGGGACCGAAGGCGGTCAATCTGGTGATCCTCTCCTAGCAAGCCTGGCGAAAACAAATCCCGGCCGCGAGCGGCCGGGAGGCTGGTCCGGTATTTTCTTCTTTGGATGTCAGAAGCGATAGTTCACGCCTGCGCGGACAACGTTGGCGCTATAGCCGTTTGACACGCCCGTGATTGCGAACTGGCTGGTCGACAGATCGATGTAGAGATATTCGAGCTTGGCGCTCCAGTTCGGCGCGAGGCCGACTTCCGCACCGGCGCCGATGGTCCAGCCCGCGGTGGTGTGCGACTCCGACCAGCCGAAGGTCTGCGCGCGCAGCTCGCCGAAGGCGAGACCGGCGGTGCCGTAGAACAGCACGTTGTTGAACGCATAGCCGGCGCGGCCGCGCAGGGTGCCGAACCACGGATTGGAGAACTTCCACGGCGCGAACGTGTCGTCGGCGCCGGCGGCCTGGATGTCGCCCTCGACGCCGAACACCCACGGGCCGTTCTGGAAATTGTAGCCGGCCTGCACACCGCCGACGAAGCCGGACGGCTTGGTGGGGTTGTTGTCGACCGAGCCCCATTCATAGCCGATATTGCCGCCGAGATAGGGACCCGCCCAGCTATAGGCATTGAGCGGCTGATTGACGGTATAGGGCGCACGCTGCCCGTAACTGAGATCGGCGGCCTCTGCCGAAGCTGTCCAGCCGGCTGCAACCAACGCGGCTGCGCCCACAACGAGCCTCTTCATCACTCACTCCAACGCCACTGTCGCAACCCGAGCGATGCCCGCGCCGCGGCGCGAGCAAAACCGCATGGTTACGGAACCAAGAGCTTTTCGCGTAGGATTTATCGAGAGTTTTAAGTTAAAGGGCTGTTAAGCCGGGTTACCGCCCGCTTAACAGACTTAAGGAAGCGTTACCGGGAGCTGCCCGCCATCCTCTGTGCGTGCCGCATGGCCGGAACTTCAAATCAGTCCCCCCAGCGCCTAAATTCGTCCCATGGTTCACGATTCCCCCGACAATCCGGACGACCGCGCGCGCAAGGCGCCGCCGGCTGCGAGCGACACGCCGCCCGAGCGGCTGGCCGGGCCGGACGTAGATCCCGCGGCGGCAGGGGGCGATGACGAGGACGATGCCCTGCTGCCGGACATCCTGGAAGAGAGCGGCGCCGTCGGCGAAGGCCCGCTCGCGACCGGTCACGAGGCGATCGAGCGCGCGGTCCGCCTCGCACCGACCTCGCCCGGCGTCTATCGTATGCTCAATGCGAACGCCGACGTGCTCTATGTCGGCAAGGCCAAGAACGTCAAAAAGCGCCTGTCCAGTTATGCGCGCCAGAGTGCGCCGCTGCCGGCCCGCATCCTGCGCATGATCGCGGCCACCGTCACGGTGGAGATCGTCTCGACCACGACCGAGACCGAGGCGCTGCTGCTGGAAGCCAACCTCATCAAGCAGCTGCGGCCGCGCTTCAACGTGCAGCTTCGCGACGACAAGTCGTTCCCCTACATCCTGATCACCGGCGACCATTGGGCGCCGCAGATCCTGAAACATCGCGGTGCGCAGACCCGGCCCGGGCGCTATTTCGGCCCGTTTGCCTCCGCCGGCGCGGTCAACCGCACCATCACGGCGCTGCAGCGCGCGTTCTTGATCCGCTCCTGCACTGATTCCTTCTTCGAGAGCCGCACCCGGCCCTGCCTGCTCCACCAGATCCGCCGCTGCGCCGGACCCTGCACCCGGGAGATCGATTTCGGCGGCTATTCGACGCTGGTGCGCGAGGCCAGCGACTTCCTCTCCGGCAAGAGCCATGCGGTGAAGCAGGAGCTCGCCGGCGAGATGGAGAAGGCCTCGAACGAGCTCGAATTCGAGCGCGCCGCACTGTACCGCGATCGCCTCGCCGCGCTGTCGGCGATCCAGTCGCAGCAGGGCATCAATCCGCGCACGGTGGAGGAAGCCGACGTGTTCGCCATCCACCAGGAGGGCGGCTTCTCCTGCGTCGAGGTGTTCTTCTTTCGCACCGGACAGAACTGGGGCAACCGCGCCTATTTTCCGCGCGCGGAGAAGAGCTTTACGCCCGAGGAGGTGCTGGGGTCCTTCCTGGCGCAGTTCTACGACGACAAGCCGCCGCCGAGGAACATCCTGCTCTCGCACGATATCGAGGAGAGCGAGCTGCTCGCCAACGCGCTATCGATCAAGGCTGGCCACAAGGTCGAGGTCACCGCGCCCAAGCGCGGCGAGAAGAAGGAGCTGGTCACCCACGCGCTGACCAATGCGCGCGAGGCGCTCGGCCGCAAGCTCGCGGACACCGCGACGCAAAGCCGGTTGCTCGAGGCCATGGCCGCGACGCTGAGCCTGCCGCACGTGCCCAAGCGCATCGAGGTCTACGACAACAGCCACATCCAGGGCACCAACGCGGTCGGCGCCATGATCGTCGCGGGCCCAGATGGCTTCGTGAAGAACCAGTACCGCAAGTTCAACATCAAGTCGGAAGGGATCACGCCCGGCGACGACTTCGCCATGATGCGCGAAGTGCTGGAGCGCCGCTTCAAGCGCCTGATCAATCCGCCCGAGGATGCCGCCAAGGAAGGCAACAAGGCCAAGGACGACGATTTCCCGCAATGGCCCGACCTCGTGATCATCGACGGCGGCCGCGGCCAGCTCAACGCCGTGCGCGAGATCTTCGCCAATCTCGGCCTGACCCAGGTGTCGCTGATGTCGGTCGCCAAGGGACCGGACCGGGATGCCGGCCGCGAGACCCTGTTCATGCCGGAGCGCGAGGCGATCAAGCTGGAGCCGCGCGATCCCGTGCTCTATTTCATCCAGCGCCTGCGTGACGAAGCCCACCGCTTCGTCATCGGCTCGCACCGCAAGCTGCGCAAGAAGGACATCCGCGAGGCTGGTTTGCAGGAGATTCCGGGCATCGGCCCGTCACGCAAACGTGCCTTGCTGCACCATTTCGGAACCCTGAAGGAGATCGAACGGGCCTCGATCGCCGATCTCGGCAAGGTTCCGGGGGTGAGCGCCGAGAGCGCGCGCAGGATTTTCGAGTATTTCCATCCCCAACCGGGATGAACTAAAGGGGGACCGCAGTCATATGATCGTCGTGTCCGCACCTCATTTGGGGCGCGGGACGGTTGACGTTCAGGCAGCAGCGGTATTGGTAGGACGGATGAACATCGCCACCACACGAGGGACGACCAGCCGCGCGATGTCCCTCCCCAACATCCTGACCTATGGCCGGATCGCCGCGATCCCGGTCGTGGTCGGATGCATCTATGCGCAGTCGATTCTGGATCAGCCGCTCTGGCTGCGCTGGCTCGCGGTCGCCCTTTTCATCGCCGCAGGGGTGACGGATTACCTCGACGGCTACTACGCGCGGATCTGGAATCAGCAATCGGCTTTCGGCCGCATGCTCGATCCGATCGCCGACAAGCTGCTGGTCGCCTCCTGCCTGTTGATGCTGGCCGCGGACGGCATCATTCACGGCTGGTCGCTATGGGCCGCCATCGTGATCCTGTGCCGCGAGATCCTGGTCTCGGGCCTGCGCGAATATCTGGCTGCGCTCCGTGTCAGCGTGCCCGTGACCAAGCTTGCGAAGTGGAAAACCACGGTCCAGCTGGTTGCGATCGGCTTCCTGATCGCCGGCCCAGCCGGCGATCAGGTGGTGCCGGTGGTCTCGATGATTGGGCTCGCACTGCTGTGGGCTTCGGCGATCCTCACCATGTACACCGGCTACGACTATTTCCGCGCCGGCATCCATCACCTCATCAAGGAGGACGAGGGATGAAGGTGAAGTATTTCGCCTGGGTGCGCGAGCGCGTCGGCAAGGCCGAAGAGACGATCGAGCCTCCCGCGAGCGTGCGCACCGTCGAGGAGCTGATCGCCTGGCTCTCCGGCCAAAGCGAAGCCTATGCGTACGCGTTCGAGAAGCCGAAGGTGATCCGCGCCGCGATCGACCGCGCTCACGTCAAGCAGGACGCCGCCATCGCAGGCGCCCGCGAGATCGCGTTCTTCCCGCCCATGACCGGCGGCTAGCCTCATGACCTGCCCCGTCACCATCCGTATCCAGGAAGACGATTTCGACATCGCGCGCGAGATCTCGGTCCTGACGAGCAGCCGGACCGATATCGGCGCTGTGGTGACATTTTCCGGCATCTGCCGCGCCGACGAGGACAGCGCCACGGTCGCCGCGCTGACGCTCGAACATTACCCCGGCATGGCGGAGGAAGAGATCAGGCGCCACGCCGACGAGGCCGTCTCGCGCTGGCCGCTCAACGGCATCACGGTGATCCACCGCGTCGGCCGCTTGATGCCGGGCCAGAACATCGTGCTGGTGGTGACCGCCTCGCAGCACCGACAGGCGGCGTTCCAGGCCGCCGAGTTCCTGATGGACTATCTCAAGACCAGCGCGCCGTTCTGGAAGAAGGAAGAGAGCGCCACCGGCACCGGCTGGGTCGAGGCCCATGCCCGTGACGACGAAGCCGCCGCACGCTGGACCAAATCCTGATGGCCAAGCCAACGAAAAAGACCGCGCGCGGCCGCGCCGCGCCTAACCTCGCGAAGGTGGGACCCGGCGAGCTTCTCACGCTGCTCGACTTCGTCCGCTATGCGGTGAGCCGCTTCGTCGAGGCCAAGCTTTCCTTTGCTCATGGCACGACCGATCCCGTCGCGGAAGCCGCGTTCCTGGTCTGCGAGGCGCTGCATCTCAATCCCGACCAGTTCGAGATCTTCGCCAACGCGCGCGTCAGCGCCGCGGAAGGCAAGACCCTCCTTGACCTCATCCATCAGCGCGTCACGACGCGCAAACCGGCCGCCTATCTCGTCAACAAGATCTACATGCGCGGCCTGCCCTTCTATGTCGACGAGCGCGTCATCGTTCCGCGCTCCTTCATCGGCGAGCTCCTGGAGTCGCATTTCGGCGCCCACGGCGAGGCCGGATCGCTGATCGACGACCCGACGGCGGTCGAGCGCGTGCTCGATCTCTGCACGGGCTCGGGATGCCTCGCGATCCTCGCCGCGCATCATTTCCCGAACGCCGCCATCGACGCCGTCGACATCTCCAAGGGCGCGCTCGAGGTCGCTGCGCGCAATGTCGGCGAATATGGGCTCGAGCACCGCATCAGCCTGTATCGCGGCGATCTGTTCGCCCCGCTCGGCGGCAACAGATACGACCTGATCATCACCAACCCGCCCTACGTCGACGCCGAGGGCATGGCGGCATTGCCGCCGGAGTGCCGGGCCGAGCCGAAGCTCGCCTTCGATGGTGGCGCCGACGGTCTCGACGTGGTGCGCCGGATCCTGCGCGATGCGCCCGACCACCTGACGGCGGATGGCGGGCTGATTTGCGAGATCGGCCGCGGCCGCGAGCTGGTCGACGAGGCCTTTCCGGAACTGCCGCTGCTCTGGCTGGACACCGAAGATTCCGAGGGCGAGGTGTTCTGGATCGCGGCCGCCGATCTCGGCTGATTCATCGCGGCCGATCACGCTCCGTCGGAACAAGTCAAATATCGCCACGTTCATCCCCCGATGAATTTTCTCGTCTTGGGAGGATGTCCGCATGCTCGCGCCATCGGGCGAATTGCTGCGCGCCGGGATGGCGCTCAAGCTCAATCACGTCAAACGCGCTGCTCAATCCTATCTGCGTGACCAGACCAGCCAGGCCACAGGCAAGGTGACATCCTACGCGGTGGCCGGCGGGCTGTTCGCGGTTGCCGGCCTGTTCGTTGTCGCGGCATTCTTCGTCGGCCTGATCGCCTTGTACCGTTGGGTCGGGATCACCTACGGGCAGTTCTGGGGATTTGGCGCCGTCGCCGCAGTGCTGCTGGTGCTGGCTGCGGTCTGTGCCGGGGTGGCCATGGCCCACATGAAACGCAAGGCCAAGCCGGTCGTGCCGCTCGCGAGCCGTCTGCGCGTGGCGATCGCCACGCCCCGGATCCCGCGTGGAACGGTCAAGGAGGCGGTGAAGGAGGTCGCAACGACGATTCCCCTCGCGCCGCTCGCACCGGGCGAGCGCGGTGGCATCAAGACCTGGCCGGCTCGCGCCAACCGTCCCGTGCAGCTCGGCCTGATGCTCGCGGCAGTCGGCCTGGTCGGGCTGACGGCCGCCCGGCGGCGACGCAACAGGCATAGTCTGGAGGCGTGATGTTGGCGCGGCGCCCCGAACAGATCGACTCCTGGCTGCTGGTGGCGGCAACGGCCGTGTTCGTGCTGACCGCGGAGCGCTACTTTCAGGATTCCGGCCTGGCGAGGCCCGGGCCTCCGCAACACCACCGCAAGGGCGAAGCGAATTCCCCGGAAACGCACCCGGCCGGTGCGGCGATGCAGCCGGGCCGCGGCCGCCGGGCGAAAAGCCCGTTCGAGATCCCCTGGGCTGGCTGGAAGGACATTTTCTGGCGGACCTATCAACGCATCGACGAGGATCGCCTGCTCGCGACGGCGGGCGGCGTCGTCTTCTTCGGGCTGCTCGCGCTCTTTCCCGCAGTCACCGCGCTCGTCTCCTCTTATGCCCTGTTCGCCGATCCCGCCACGATCAGCGCCAATCTGCACACGCTTGCGACCATGCTGCCGGAGGGCTCGTTCCAGATCGTCGAGGACCAGGTCGCGCGCGTGGTGTCGAACGGCAATGCGACGCTCGGCGTCACCTTCCTGGTCGGCCTGCTGCTTGCGATCTGGAGCGCCAATGCCGGCGTCAAGGCGATCTTCGACGCCCTCAACGTCGCCTATGAGGAACGCGAGAAGCGCAGCTTCATCCGGCTGAACATGGTCTCGCTGGCCTTCACCGTCGGCGGCATCGTGGCGCTGCTGTTGATGGTGGGAGCCGTCGTCGCCTTCCCGCTTGCGCTCAATCATCTCGGCATGGCGCCGGAAAGCAAGCTGATCGTGGCGCTGGCACGATGGCCGCTGCTGTTCATCATCCTGCTGGTCGCACTCGCCATCCTCTATCGCTTCGCGCCGAGCCGCGATGCGCCGCGCTGGCAATGGCTGAGCCTCGGCGCCGTGATTGCCGCGATTCTCTGGATCGCGGGCTCTGCCCTGCTGTCCTGGTATCTCTCGGAATTCGCCAATTACAACGCAACCTACGGCTCGCTGGGCGCGGCGATCGGCCTGATGACGTGGATGTGGATGTCGGCGATCGTCATCATGTTCGGCGCCGAGCTGAATTCGGAGATCGAGCGGCAGACGCTGCGCGATACCACCACCGGGCGGGCGAAGCCGCTCGGCACCCGGGACGCCGTCTCCGCCGACACCGTCGGCGCCACCGCGCCATTTTGATCGGTGGCGGTCGGGCCGAAGCTGGGCCCGACCGCATCCCAGGCGCGATCAGCGCTTGGTTATCACGGCTTCCAGATATTCGCTGTGCACCACGATCGTGCCGTCATCGGCGTGGTTGAACTCTTCGAGCAGCGTCAGGAGATCGCGCGTCAGCGCGGCCTGGCCGCTTGCGTCGAGCGCGGCAAACGCCTTCAGCGTGGGACCGTAGTAGGTCTTGAAGATGTCGAGCCAGTGGTCCGGCGAACGATAGCGGAACACGAACATGCGCGGCTCGGCGGCGATCTCCGCGGCCACGCCGCCGAACATCTCCTCGAGCCGTGCCGGTGTGCCCCACATGGCGGGCGATTTCACCCCGGCCGGCGGCGGCAAATGCTTGCCGATGGTCTTGAACAGCTGGCCGATAAAGCCTTGCGGCGTCCAGTTGGCGAGACCGATCTTGCCGCCGGATCTGCAGACCCGCGCGAGCTCGGAGGCCGCCCTGTCCTGATCCGGCGTGAACATCACGCCGAAAGTGGAGAGCACGACGTCGAATGCGGCATCCGCAAACGGCAGCGCCTCGGCATCCGCCTCGCGGAACTCGACGGCGAGGTGTTCGGCCATAGCGCGCTCGCGCCCGCGCTTGAGCAGCGCCGGCACGTAGTCGGTGGATGTGACGTCACACCAGCGCCGCGCCGCCGCCAGCGTCGCATTGCCGTTGCCGGCTGCGACGTCCAGCACCTTGCTGCCGGCGCGCAGGTCGATGGCCTCGCAGAGCTGTTCCCCGACGATCTGCAAGGTGGTGCCGACCACGGCATAATCGCCGGACGACCAGGCGCCGTGCTGGCGCTGCTTGACGGCGGCAAGATCAGGTTGGGGGGCGGCTGGCTTGAGCGCGGCGGATGTCGACATGGCAATCTCCTGCGGTTGAAAACGCCGGGACGATAGGGCGCATGCGGCGCGCTGGCCTTGAGGGCGGCATGATTTTCCGCTGAGAGCGTCTTGATTTCCGCACCTGAGCCGGCAGACGTGTGACGAAACGCTTTGGGCGCGCGGGCCTGAATAGGCTCCGACACAGTCCTATCCCCTCGAATCAACAATGATGTTAGGCTGATCGAAGCTTGGGGGAGCATGAGGCGTGACGAGGTCGAGCGACCCGTGTTTTCCCCGGGTGAGGCAGTCAGCTCTTAAAGGCATAACGCGCGGCATGATTCGCATTTCGACGATCTTCATCGCCATCTGCATGGTCCTGGTCGCGGCCTCGCTCGGGCTCGTGCTCTATTCGGTCGCCGGCATCAGCGGAACGGAATCGGCGATCGTGGCGCTGACCGCGCTGACCTTCCTGATCCTCTACAACGCGGTGTCGATGCGGCTGCGCGACCGCAGCGACGTCGGCGGCCAGATCGCCGATCTCTCGCGCGGCACCGCCGACCTCGCCCGCCAGGTGGCCGAGTTCGGCCGCCGGCTGGCTGCGGTCGAGAGCCGCATCGCCGCGTCCAATTCGACCAATTCCGACCGCATCCAGTCGGTCATCGGCGAGATTAACGAACTCGGCGGATTGGTTAGGCAGCTCGCCACCACAGTGGCGGCCCATGAGGATCTGCTCGCCGGTAACGCGCCGGCGCCGGCCCCCGCTCCAGTCGCAAGGCCCGAGCCGGAAACCCCGATCGATCTGGCGGCCCCGTTCGAGGAGAAGCCGCTCGCTCCTCCTCCGCTTCCGCAGCCCCCGCCACGACCGGCGCCGCCGCCGGTGCAGGTCCAGGCCGCCACCCCGGTTCAGACCGCCAATGGGCGCAACCAGACGCAGTTACTGGCGACGCTGCGCAATGCGGTCGACGAGAACCGCATCGATATCTTCCTGCAGCCGATGGTCACGCTGCCGCAGCGCAAGGTGCGGTTCTACGAGGCGGTGACGCGCCTGCGCGACGAGCGCGACCAGCTGATCGCCGCCGAAGAGTTCATCAGCATCGCGGAAGCCTCGGGCCTGATCGGGCGCATCGACAACATGGTGATGCTGCGATGCGTGCAGGTGCTGCGGCGCCTGATGGTGCGCAACAAGGACGTCGGCGTGTTCTGCAACGTCGCGGCGTCCACGCTGGGCAATTCCACCACCTTCGCGCAATGTCTCGATTTCCTGGAAGCCAACCGCGCGCTGGCGCCCTCGCTGGTGCTGGAGTTCAAGCAGTCGACCTTCCGCAATCTCGGCCCCGCCGAGACCGAGAACCTCGCGGCGCTCGCCCAGCGCGGCTTCCGTTTCTCGATCGACCATGTCACGGATTTGCGCATCGAACCGCGCGAGCTGGCCGATCGCGGGGTCCGCTTCATCAAGGTGCCTGCCGCGCTGCTGCTCGATCCCAAGCAGGCCTCCGCCTCCGACATCCACCCGTCCGACCTCTCCGACCTGCTCGGCCGCTTCGGCATCGATCTGATCGCCGAACGGATCGAAGGCGAGCGCGCCGTGGTCGACCTGCTCGACTATGACGTGCGGTTCGGCCAAGGGTTCCTGTTCGCGCCGCCCCGGCCATTGCGGCCGGAGGGGGCATCTGCTACCGGCGGGGCCTCGCCGAACCAGGCGCAGGACATTCAGGGATCCAATGGCTCCGCCACACCCAGCTCAGGCGCGACCTCTTCGGCGCCTCCGCCCCAACGCATCACCGGAAACGCAGCGCTCGCGCGCCGCATCTGATCGGCCGCGCACGTCATGACCGCGCTGCATTTTGCCGAAGGCCTGCGCGAGCTCGTGGGCGGCGTGGAGGTCGTGCTCAGCGATATCTGGGGCGTGGTCCATAACGGGCTGGAATCCTTCCCCGAAGCCTGCGAGGCGCTGCACACCTATCGCAGCCGCGGCGGTACGGTAATCCTGATCACCAACGCACCGCGCCCTGCCGACTCCGTGCAGCGGCAATTGCGCAAGCTCGGCGTCCCCGATGAGACCTATGACGCGATCGTATCTTCAGGCGACCTGACCCGGCTCTACGTCGCCGAGCATCCCGGCCGCAAGATGTTCTGGCTCGGCCCCGAGCGCGACAACTCGATCTATCGCGGCCTCGATGCGGTGACCGCGCCGCTGGAGCAAGCCGATTACATCGTCTGCACCGGCCTCTACGACGACGAGACCGAGACGGCGGAAGACTATCGCGGCATGATGCTGCAGGCGCGCGAGCGCAAGCTGACGCTGGTCTGCGCCAACCCCGACATCGTGGTGGAACGCGGCGACCGGCTGATCTATTGCGCCGGCGCCATCGCCGAGCTCTACCGTGAGCTCGGCGGCGAGGTGATCTTCTACGGCAAGCCGCACCGGCCGATCTACGAGCGCGCCATGGCGCTCGCCGGCGAACGCCAAGGCTACCAGATCGACCGGAAAAAGGTGCTGGCGATCGGCGATTCCGTCCGCACCGACTTAACCGGCGCCCGCGAATTCGGCATCGACTGCCTGTTCGTCACCCGCGGCATCCATGCCGAGGAGTTCGAGGGCCTCGACCAGCTCGACCCGAATTCGGTCATGGAGCTGTTCGGCCACCCGCCGAAGGCGCTGATGCGCGAATTGAAGTGGTGACGGCGGAGCGCGCGCAGCTGCAATGGACTTAGACCAAAGGGCAAGCCTCAGACGCCGTCATGGCCGGGCATAGCCGTCCGAAGGACGGCGTCGCTTGCGCTCGCCTATGACCCGGCCATCCACGTCTTCCTTTTTTTCTTTTTTTGCATCCAAGAACGTGGATGCCCGGGACAAGCCCGGGCATGACGTTCCAAATGGAAAATTGTTGTCCGGCGAAGAGCGCCCTTACGCGCTCGCCATGTCCGGGAAGACCGCCTCGATCTTGGTCTTCAGCGTCGCCGCGTTGAACGGCTTGACGATGTAGTTGTTCACGCCGGCCTTCTTGGCCGCGATCACGTTCTCGGTCTTGGATTCGGCCGTGATCATGATGAAGGGCGTGGTGGCGAGGTTCGGATCCGCGCGGACTTCGCGCAGGAGGTCGTAGCCCGTCATCGGCTCCATGTTCCAGTCGGAGATCACGAGCCCGTACTTCTTGCCGCGCATCTTGTTCAGCGCTGCCGAACCGTCGCTGGCATCATCGATGTTCTCGAAGCCAAGCTGCTTCAGCAGATTCCGGATGATACGGATCATGGTGCTGTAGTCATCCACCACCAGAACCGGCATCGACAAATCAACCGCCATCTCGACTCCCCCAACGCAAACCCAGGAATATTACGATCGGACCTGCCAGGCCGGCGCCCGGCAGTTCCACGCCTCAAGGACTAGCACCAAGGCCTTAAACAGCGCGTTAACTGCGGTCAGCTCCGAAGGCTTGAAATCGTGTTCAATGTCTGCCCGCCCCGCCGCTTGACTTCGCGGTGCCGGTCGCGCCACGGTCCGGGCCGGTCCTGCCCGGTTCGAGAATTCCCCTGATGGCTCCGCCTTTTACCGTCATCCGCGATACAACGCCGGATTCCGCGATTCCGAGGGGCGCCGTGGTTGCCATGGGCAATTTCGACGGCGTGCATCTCGGCCATCGCGCCGTCATCGCGGCTGCCCTGGAGATGGGCAGGGCGCATGGCCGGCCTGCGCTGGCCTTGACCTTCGAGCCGCATCCGCGACGGTTCTTCAGCCCCAACACCCCGCAATTCCGCCTGACGGACGAGCGGGCCAAGCTGCGGCTTCTGGCCGGTACCGGGCTTGCCGGCGCCGTGGTCATGACCTTCGACAAGGCCCGTGCCGGAACCAGCGCGCAAGATTTCATTCACCATGACCTGATCGGGCGTCTCGGCGTCAGCGGCATCGCGGTCGGCTACGACTTCCATTTCGGCAAGGGTCGCGTCGGCTCCCCGAGCCTCCTGGTCAACGAGGCGCCCCGGCTCGGCATCGAAGTCGACGTCCAGCCGCATGTCGATATCGACGAGCGGCCGGTCTCCTCCAGCGCGATCCGGATCGCCCTCGCCGAGGGCCAGCTCGACGAGGCCACGACCATGCTGGGCGCGCCCTGGTTCATCACCGGCGAGGTCATCCACGGCGAAAAGCGCGGACGCGACCTCGGCTATCCCACCGCCAACATCCGCCTGGACGCCAATTGCGGCCTCAAGCACGGCATCTACGCGGTCCGGGTCGGCCGCGGCACCGAGCGGCTGGACGGGGTGGCCAGCTTCGGCCGCCGCCCGACCTTCGACAATGGCGCCCCGCTGCTCGAAATCTTCCTGTTCGACTTCAAGGGCGACCTCTACGGGCAGGCGCTCGACTGCGCCTTCATCGGCTTCATCCGCGATGAGCTGAAATTCGATGGTCTAGAGGCCCTGATTCACCAGATGGACGACGATTCCGCCCGCGCCCGCGCCATGCTCGCCGCCGCCCCGGACGCGTTTCCGCGCCTGGGCGTGATCGATTGAGAGGCGAAACCGGGCCCCCGGACCTTTGCGCTTCCTCCGCCCCCCTGCTATGGAGAGCCCATGTTTGCGCGGCGCATCATAGGGATTAGCGGCCCGGCTTCCGCCTGAGCCTGAAGGCTCGGCGCAAGACCGGGATTTCGTCGTTTCACCCGCGATTCCGCATCGCCATCCGTTCCCGCGCCCTTCCGAGCCAGTCAGCCTCATGTCCGAAAAGCCGCAAAAGTCCCAAAAGTCTGAAGCCAAGGACTATTCGAAGACCCTGTTCCTGCCGCAGACCGAATTCCCGATGCGCGCCGGGCTGCCGCAGCGCGAGCCGGAGATCCTCAAGCGCTGGTACGAGATCGGCCTCTACGAGAAGCTGCGCCAGAGTGCGAAGGGCCGCGCCAAGTTCGTGTTGCATGACGGCCCGCCCTACGCCAACGGCAACATCCATATCGGCACGGCGCTGAACAAGATCCTGAAGGACCTCGTCACCAAGAGCCAGCAGATGCTCGGCTTCGATTCCAACTACGTGCCGGGCTGGGACTGCCATGGCCTGCCGATCGAGTGGAAGGTCGAGGAGGAGCATTATCGCAAGAAGGGCAAGCAGAAGCCCGACTTCCGCGACAGCGCCGCGATGATTGATTTCCGTCGGGAGTGCCGCGCCTATGCCACGCACTGGCTCGGCGTGCAGCGCGAGGAGTTCAAGCGCCTCGGCGTGATCGGCGATTGGGACCATCCCTACGCCACCATGAGCTATCCGGCCGAAGCCCAGATCGCGCGCGAGCTGATGAAGTTTGCCGCAAACGGCACGCTCTATCGCGGCTCCAAGCCGGTGATGTGGAGCGTGGTTGAGAAGACCGCGCTGGCCGAAGCCGAGGTGGAGTACGAGGACCACACGTCCGATACGGTCTGGGTGAAATTCCCGGTGACCTCGCCCGCGCACGGTGCGCTCGCCTCGGCGAGCGTCGTGATCTGGACCACCACGCCCTGGACGCTGCCGGGCAATCGCGCCATCTCGTTCTCGCCGAAGATCGCTTATGGCCTCTACAAGGTGACGGACGCCCCCGCCGACAATTGGGCCAGGAACGGCGATCTCCTCATCCTCGCCGATGCGCTCGCGCAAGACGTCTTCAAGCAGGCGCGCGTGACGGCTTATGAGAAGGTCCGCGACGTCCCCGGCGACACCATGGACGCGATCGAGTGTGCCCATCCGCTCAAGGGCGTCGGCGGTGGCTACGACTTCATCGTGCCGCTGCTGCCTGGCGACCATGTCACCGACGACACCGGCACCGGCTTCGTGCACACGGCGCCCGGCCATGGCCGCGAGGACTTCGATGTCTGGATGGCGGAGGCGCGCGATCTCGACGCGCGCGGCATCAACACCGCCATCCCCTATACCGTCGACGAGAATGGCGCCTACACCGATCATGCGCCGGGCTTTGCCGGCAAGCGCGTCATCACCGACAAGGGCGAGAAGGGCGATGCCAACGAGGCCGTGATCAAGGCGCTCGTCGAGAAAGGCATGCTGCTCGCCCGCGGCCGGCTGAAGCATCAATATCCGCACTCCTGGCGCTCCAAGAAGCCGGTAATCTTCCGCAACACACCGCAATGGTTCATTGCGATGGACAAGGACATCGCGGTGGGCGGCAAGACGAAGAGCGGCGACACGCTGCGCGCCCGCGCGCTGCAGGCGATCTCGGTGACGCAATGGGTGCCGCCGTCCGGCGAGAACCGCATCAACGGCATGATCGAGGCACGCCCCGACTGGGTGATCTCGCGCCAGCGCGCCTGGGGGGTGCCGATCGCCGTGTTCGTGCGCGAGAAGGGCGACGGCTCCGCCGAGATCCTCCAGGACGAGGCCGTCAATGCGCGCATCGGTGAAGCCTTCGAGAAGGAAGGCGCCGACGCCTGGTACGCGACCGGCGCGCGCGAGCGCTTCCTCGGGCCCCGCGCGAACGAGGACTGGCAGAAGGTCGACGACATTCTCGACGTTTGGTTCGATTCCGGCTCGACCCACGCTTTCGTGCTCGAAGATCCCGTGCAGTTTCCCGGGCTCGCCGGCATCAAGCGCAAGGTCGACGGCGGCGCCGACACGGTGATGTATCTGGAAGGCTCGGACCAGCATCGCGGCTGGTTCCACTCCTCGCTGCTGGAAAGCTGCGGCACGCGTGGCCGCGCGCCTTACGACATCGTGCTGACCCACGGCTTCACCCAGGCCGAGGACGGCCGCAAGATGTCGAAGTCGCTCGGCAACACCATCGAGCCGCAGGCCGTCATCAAGGAATCTGGCGCCGACATCTTAAGGCTCTGGGTCGCGTCGAGCGACTATACCGACGACCAGCGCATCGGCCCCGAGATCCTGAAGAACACCGTCGAGACTTATCGCAAGCTGCGCAACACCGTGCGCTGGATGCTGGGGACGCTGCATCATTACAGGCCGGCCGATGCAATCGCGCCGGCCGAGATGCCCGAGCTCGAGCGCTTGATGCTGCACGAGCTCTCAGGTCGCGCCGCCGCGATCGGCAAGGCCTACCGGGAGTTCGACTACAAGACCGTGGTCGCGATCCTGTCGGCCTTCCTGAACAGCGAGCTCTCCGCCTTCTACTTCGACATCCGCAAGGATACGCTGTATTGCGATCCGCCCTCGTCGCTGACGCGCAAGGCGGCGCTGACGACCATCGACCTGTTGTGCGCTTCGATCCTGAAATGGCTGGCCCCGATCCTCAGCTTCACTGCGGAGGAGGCGTGGCGCATGTACCGGCCCGACGCCGAACCGTCCGTGCACCTGACGCTGTTCCCGACCGATCTCGAAGCCTTGCGCGACGACAAGCTCGCCGCGAAATGGGAGACGATCCGCAACGTGCGTCGCGTCGTCACCGGCGCACTCGAGCTGGAACGCGCCGCCAAGAACATCGGCTCCTCGCTCGAGGCATCGCCGGTAATCTATGTCGCCGATCGCGGCATGCTGGCAACCTTGTTCGACATCGATCTGGCTGAAGTCTGCATCACCTCGAACTACGAGGTGCGGGAGGGCGAGGCGCCGGCCTCGGCGTTCCGCCTCGATGCCGTCCCCGGCGTCGCGGTCGTCGTGGAGAGGGCGATCGGCACCAAATGCGCCCGCTCCTGGAAGATCTCGCCGATGGTCGGCGAAGACGCCGAATACCCCGACGTCACCCCGCGCGATGCCAAGGCACTGCGCGAGTGGAAGGCGCTGGGGGTGAGCGTCTGATCGGTCGGCCATGACCCCGCTCCGTGCCGGCATCCTCGCGGCCATGGTCACGCTCGTGGCCGACCAGGCCTCGAAGCTCTGGCTGTTGAACGTGTTCGACCTCGCCCGTCGCGGCGCGGTGCGGGTGACGCCGTTCTTCGACCTGGTGCTGGCCTGGAATATCGGCATCAGCTTCGGCTGGCTCCAGAACGACAGCCAGGCCGCGCAGCTCGCGCTGATGGCCGTCAAAGTGATCGCGGTGGTTGCGCTGGCGATCTGGATGGCCCGCTCGCACACCATGCTCGCGACCGTCGCGCTCGGCCTGATCATCGGCGGCGCCATCGGCAACGGCATCGACCGCTTGGCCTATGGCGCGGTGGTGGATTTCGCCCTGTTCCACATCGAGATCGCCGGAAATACCTATAATTGGTATGTGTTTAACCTCGCGGACGTGGCCATCGTTGCTGGGGTGGCAGCGCTATTGTATGATTCCTTCCTGGGGGTACCCGCCGCAAAAGCGCCCTGATCCCGGCCGATACGGACCGGCAGCTGGAACCCGGCTTTTGCAAGGGTCAAGCCGCGTGTGGGCGGCAATCTGCTACAATATGAAACAGGTACGGTGATGCGCAGCTCGAAGACCAGCGGTTCGATGGTTCGGGGCTCCCAATCGGGGGGCTGGCGGGCACTGAAATTGGCCGCCGTCGCGCTCGGCATCGGCCTCGTCATGTCGATCGGTGGCGCCCGTGCTGCCGACGATGACGACGACGACGACATGACCTTCGAAGAGAAGCTCATCGACAACCTGATGACCGGCCTTGGCGCCCGGAGCATGGAAAAACCCGGCATCGAATACCGCGAGCGTTCGCCGCTGGTCGTGCCGCCCAAGCTCGACCTGCCGCCGCCTGCCGCCGCCGAAGCCGCGGCTGCGCCGAACTGGCCGAAGGACCCCGACGAGAAGCGCCGCAAGGAGGCCATCGCCCAGCGGAAGAAGTCCGGTAACAAGGCAACGGAGTACTGGAAGAACGCCCAGCCGCTGTCGCCCGCCGAGTTGAACGCCCATAGGACGGCCGCCGCCGACAGGACGAGCAATGACCCGGTCCAGCCGGGCACCAACGTGGCCAATCCGACGATGAGCCCTGCCGAACTCGGATATACCGGAGGGCTGTGGAAACTCTTCAAAGGGAACGGGCCCGAGTCCAAGCAGTTTACGTCGGAACCGCCACGCCAATCGCTGGTGGAGCCGCCGCCGGGATATCAGACGCCGTCGCCGAACTACGCCTACGGCGCCGGCCCGGATAATTCGAAGCGGACCTATTTCGACGTCCGATCCGGCAAGGAGAAGGAACAATAGCGTTCCTGTCCTGTCGCGACATTCTGACCCACGCGAAGCGAGGGTCGGCGGTGCATGTCCGCCCACCTCGTTCAAAATTGCTTATCAGTAACTTGCCTAATCGTTGAGTTCTCTGCTTCGTGACGCGAAGCCTCAGCCGCACGGTGTAGCCTGCCGTGCCCTCCGAGCCGGAGATCCGGGCTCGGCACCTCACAACCAGGGATCATGATGTCCTCTTACCGATCGGCTGCCTGCCTCCTTGCCGCGCTGCTTTCGACGAGCGTCCTTTCGGCCAGCGCCGCCCTTGCCCAGACCACGGTGACATCGGCTCCGCCCGCCAGCTTCACGCTCGCCAACGGCATGCAGGTCGTGGTGATCCCGGACCGCCGCACCCCCGTTGTCACCGAGATGATCTGGTACAAAGTCGGCTCGGCCGATGAGACGCCCGGCAAGTCCGGCCTCGCGCACTTCCTCGAGCACCTGATGTTCAAGGGCACCGCGAAGCATCCGGCAGGCGAATTCTCCCAGACCGTGCTGCGTGTCGGCGGCAACGAGAACGCTTCGACCTCGGTCGACTACACCAACTACTATCAGCGCGTGCCGAAAGAGCAGCTGCCGACCATGATGGAGTTCGAGGCCGACCGCATGACGGGCCTCGTCCTCAAGGACGAGAACGTGCTGCCCGAGCGCGACGTCGTGCTCGAAGAGTACAACATGCGCGTCGCCAACAATCCGGATGCGCGGTTGAACGAGCAGATCATGGCCGCGCTCTATCTCAACCATCCCTACGGGCGGCCGGTGATCGGCTGGCATCAGGAGATCGAGAAGCTCGATCGCGAGGATGCGCTCGCCTTCTATCGTCGCTTCTACGCGCCGAACAACGCGATCCTGGTGATCGCCGGCGACGTCGACGCCGCCGAAGTCCGCCCGCTGGTCGAGCGCAATTTCGGCTCGATCCCCGCACAGCCCGCGATCCCGGCGCGGCGCGTTCGTCCGCAGGAGCCGGAGCCCGCCGCCCCGCGCACCGTCACGCTGGCCGACCCGCGCGTCGAGCAGCCGAACATGCGGCGCTATTATCTCGTGCCCTCGGCGACCACGGCCGCGGCCGGCGAGAGCGCGGCCCTCGACGTGCTGGCGCAGCTGATCGGCAGCGGCAGCAATTCCTATCTCTACCGTGCCCTCGTGGTCGACAAGCCGCTCGCGGTCTCCGCCAGCGCCAGCTATTCGAGCATCTCGCTCGACCCGACCCAGTTCGCGATCTCGGCTGCACCGAAACCCGGCGTCAGTTTTTCGGAGGTCGAGCAGGCGGTCGACGGGGTCCTCGCCAACGTCGCGCAGAACCCGATCCGCGCCGAGGATCTGGAGCGGGTCAAAACCCAGCTCATTGCCGAAGCGATCTACGCCCAGGACAACCAGGCTGTGCTGGCGCGCTGGTACGGCGGCGCGCTGACCACCGGCCTGTCGATCGAGGACATCAGGAGCTGGCCCGATCGCATCCGCGCCGTCACCGCCGAGCAGGTTCGCGCCGTTGCGCAGAAATGGCTCGAGAAGAAGCGCTCGGTGACGGGCTACCTGATCAAGGACACTGCAACCGCCAAGCGCGAGGAGAAGCGCTCGTGACCTATTCCTTCGTTCGCCGCATTGCATTCTCCGTTGCCGCCGGCGCGGTCCTCGCATTCTCTGCGGTCTCGCCGTCGCAGGCCGCCGCAAAGATCCAGCACCTGATCTCGCCGGGCGGCATCGAAGCCTGGTTCGTGCAGGACGCAACCGTGCCGCTGATTGCCATGGAATATTCCTTCGCCGGGGGCTCGGCGGAGGACCCCAAGGACAAGCCGGGCGTTGCCAATCTGGTCGGCTCTCTCCTCGACGAAGGCTCAGGCGATCTCGATTCCAAGACGTTCCATGAACGGCTCGACCGCCGCGCCATCGAGCTGTCCTTCAACGCCACCCGCGACACCCTCCGGGGCAGCCTTCGCATGCTGCGCGACAACAAGGACGAGGCCTTCGACCTGCTCAGGATGGCGCTGACCTTGCCGCATTTCGACACGGCCGACGTCGAACGCATCCGCTCGCAGGTCATCTCGGGCCTGCGCCGCGAGACCACCAATCCGACCTCGCTGGCGAGCCGCAAGTTTCTGGAGCTCGCGTTCGGCGATCACCCCTACAGCCGGCAGAGCAACGGCAACCTCGACAGCGTGCCGACCATCACAATTGCCGACCTGAGGAATTATGTCGGCCGTGTCCTCGCCAGGGATGGCCTCAAGATTGCGGTCGTCGGCGACGTCGATCCGGCTACGCTCGGAAAGCTGCTCGACCACACCTTCGGCAGCCTGCCCGCCAAAGCCAATCTGACGCCAGTCCCCGACGTCGAGGCTGCAAAGCCGCCGCAACGCGCCTTCGTGACCCTCGACGTGCCGCAGACGGTGATCACCTTCGGCGGACCCGGCGTGAAGCGGAGTGATCCGAGCTTCATGGCGGCCTACGTCGTCAACCACATCCTCGGCGGCGGCGGCCTATCGTCCCGGCTCTATCGCGAGGTGCGCGAGAAGCGCGGACTGGCCTATTCGGTGTACGAGTCGCTGCTCTGGATGCAGCACTCGGCGATTTTCATCGGCAATACCGGCACCCGCGCCGACCGCGCCGGCGACACCATCGAGGCCATCGAACAGGAGGTGCGCCGCATCGCCGAGGAGGGCCCGACGCAGAAGGAGCTCGATGAGGCCAAGTCCTATCTCAAGGGCTCGCAGATGCTGGCGCTCGACACCTCGTCCAAGCTGGCACAGGCGCTGCTGCAATATCAGCAAGACAAGCTGCCGATCGACTATATCGAGAAGCGCAACGCCATCGTCGACGCCGTGACGCTGGACGATGCCAAGGCGGCCGCCAAGCGGCTCTGGGGCCAGGGGCTGCTGACCGTCGTCGTCGGCCGGGCCCCGCAGGCCGCCGTGCAACCGGCGGCTGCACCGGCGACGAAGTCGAACTGATCTCTTTTCTCGACGTTTCCTGAATGGCCGGGGCCATCCCGGCCATTTGCGTTTCACGGCAGCGCCATTGCTGACGACGGATGTCCGCGGTATGTCCTGACATCACGAATGGTGCCAGCATGCTGCGGATATCCCGCGATCTCGTCATCGACGAGGACGACATCGAGATCGGCTTTGTCCGCGCCTCCGGCCCGGGCGGGCAGAACGTCAACAAGGTCGCGACCTCCGCGCAGCTGCGCTTCGACACGCGCAAGCTGACCTTGCCCGAGGACGCGGCGCTGCGCCTTGCCCGCATTGCCGGCCAGCGCATGACCAAGGACGGCGTGATCGTGATCCACGCTCAGCGCTTTCGCACTCAGGAGCGCAACCGTCAGGATGCCATCGACCGTCTCGTCGAGATCCTCAAGGAGGCCATGGTCCGGCCGACGCCTCGCCGTGCGACGCGGCCGACCTTCGCCTCCAAGCAGCGCCGGCTCGAGGGCAAGAAACGCCGCAGCGACATCAAGGCCGGCCGCGGCCGGAGCTTCGACGATTGATGCGAAAAACCTCCGGTCGCGCGAGCGACCGGAGATTTGCCGTTCGCGAGCTGGCGTCAGTAGCGCTTGCCGGCCGCAGCACCGCCGGTCGCCGCATCGTCTGCGGTGCCCTTGCGCGTCGCGCTGCCGGTGGTCCCGACGGACCCCTTCGTGCCTTTGCCCGACTTCATGCCGACCTTCTCGCCGGCTGCGCCCTGCTGTGCACCGAGATCCTCATCCTCGCTGCCTGACGCGCCTCCTTGCATGGGCTTGCTTTGTACGGTGCCGCCAGGCCTCGTCCCAGACGAGGTGCCTTGGGCGAGAACGGGCGTTGCAACGAGGGCCGCGAGAGCGCAAGCGATCGCAGAGGTCTTCACCAACTTCATCCATTTCTCCTGGAATGTCGCGATGAACCGTTCGGCTGCCTTCTGCACCGTTCGCCTGCACCGGACCGGTTCATCGCGAAGAGAGTTCGAACGGCGCGGTGTGATGCAAGCCGCGTCGTGTGGTGATCGTTTAGGGTTTTCGCGGCGCTTTCGCGGAATTGTGCTCCTCATATGCGGCGGCGCGGAACATGCCAAGCATTCCCGACGGACGACGCGCGCCGAAAATGTCCCCCATTTCGGGTGTGGGAAGCTCGACCTGACCCATGCATTTGTCGCTGCGCGGCATTAGACTTGAGAATATTCGCCGAGTGAGCCTCATGCCCGTCCGCCAGCTGCCAGAACAGGTCGTCAACCGCATCGCCGCCGGCGAGGTGGTCGAACGTCCGGCGAGCGTGGTCAAGGAGCTGGTCGAGAACGCTATCGATGCCGGCGCGAGCCGCATCGACGTCTTCACCGACGGCGGCGGGCGGCGGCGAATCGGCATCACCGACGACGGCAGCGGCATGATCGCAAAAGACCTTGCGCTCGCCGTCGAGCGCCATGCCACCTCCAAGCTCGACGACGAGGACCTGCTGCAGATCCGCACCCTCGGGTTTCGCGGCGAGGCCCTGCCCTCAATCGGCTCGGTGGCGCGCCTCTCCATCACCACGCGGCACGCCAGCGAGCCGCACGCCTGGGCGTTGTCGGTCGAGGGCGGCGAGAAGTCCGGGATCATGCCGGCGGCGCTGGCGCATGGCACGCGCGTCGAGGTTGGCGACCTCTTCTACGCGACGCCGGCGCGGCTCAAGTTTCTGAAAACTGACCGGACCGAAGCGGAAGCCATCCGCGAAGTGGTACGGCGCCTCGCGATGGCGCGGCCCGACATCGCCTTCACGCTCGCCGGCGAGGAGCGCGCACCGGTGACCTGGACCGCGGCGCTGCCCGGCGCGGCCGGACGGCTGACTCGGCTTGGCGACATCCTCGGCGCCGAGTTCCGCAGCCACGCCATCGAGGTCCATGCCGAGCGCGAGGGCGTCGTGGTCGCCGGCTATGCTGCGGCTCCCGCGCTGACCAAGGCCAACGCACTCGGCCAATATCTCTTCGTCAACGGCCGGCCGGTGCGCGACAAGCTCATTCTCGGCGCCGTGCGCGCGGCCTATTCCGACTATCTGCCGCGCGACCGCCATCCGGTGCTTGCGCTGTTCGTCACGCTCGATCCGCGCGAGGTCGATGCCAATGTGCATCCGGCCAAGACCGAGGTGCGCTTCCGCAATGCCGGCCTCGTCCGCGCGCTGATCGTGCATGGCTTGAAGGAAGCGCTGGCGCGCGAGGGCCGCCGCACCGCCGCCAATAGCGGCGAGAGCGCGCTGTCCTCGTTCCGCCCAGCCTTCACGCCGCCACGTCCGGCAAGCTGGGACTGGCGCGCCTCGCCAGCCGCCCCGGTGGCGCCGATGCCGTCGTTCGAAGGCGCCGCCGCGCCCGCCTTCGCCGAGCGTGCGCAGGCTGCCTTCGACGTCGGCGCGCCCAGCGCGGACGTTCGGATCGAGACGCAGCCGGTAGCTGATCTCGTCGACCGCCCGCTCGGCGCGGCGCGCACGCAGATCCACGAGACCTACATCGTCTCGCAGACCCGCGACGGCCTGATCATCGTCGACCAGCACGCCGCGCATGAGCGCATCGTCTACGAGCGGCTGAAGGCCTCGCTCGCCGCCAACGGCGTGCAGCGGCAGATCCTGCTGATCCCCGAGATCGTCGAGATGGATGAGGCCACTGTGGAGCGCCTGCTGGAGCGCAGCGAGGAGCTGGCATCGTTCGGCCTTGCCATCGAATCCTTCGGCCCCGGCGCGGTCGCGGTGCGCGAGACGCCGTCGCTGCTCGGCAAGACCAATGCCGGCGGCCTGTTGCGCGATCTTTCCGAGCACATGGCCGAATGGGACGAGGCGCTGCCGCTCGAACGCCGCCTGATGCACGTCGCCGCCACCATGGCCTGCCACGGCTCGGTGCGCGCCGGCCGCCGGCTGCGGCCGGAGGAGATGAACGCGCTGCTCCGCGAGATGGAGGACACGCCGAACTCCGGCCAGTGCAATCACGGCCGGCCGACCTATGTCGAGCTGAAGCTGAGCGACGTGGAGAAGCTGTTCGGGCGGCGGTGACGGTGCCGTAGGGTGGATTAGCCGAAGGCGTAATCCACCTCTTCAGCTTCCGCCGTGAGAGACAGTGGCGGATTGCGCTTTGCTAATCCGCCCTACGCAAGAACACAAACTCCGTGTCGTCATAGGCCCGCCGCTCCAGCTCCTCAAAACCTTGTGGCGTCACGAACTGCGCGGCCCTCGCCTCTTCCACCACCAGCAGCGCGCCCGGGGTGAGCCAGCCGCCGTCGCGCAAGGACGCCAGCGCCTTTTCCGCAAATCCTTTGCCATAGGGCGGATCGAGGAACACCAGCGAGAACGGCTCGACGGGATGCGCGGGGCCGAGATCGGTCGCATCGCGGCGATAGACTTTTGTCACCCCGCCGAGGCCGAGCGATTCCACATTGTTGCGCAGCAGCGCCCGCGCCTCCGCGCCGTTGTCCACGAACAGCGTGAACTTGGCGCCGCGTGATGAAGCTTCTATGCCGAGTGCGCCGGTGCCGGCGAAGAGATCGAGCACGCGCGCGTCCTGGATCGGATCGTCATAGGCGTGAACGAGGATGTTGAACACGGACTCGCGCAACCGGTCCGCCGTCGGGCGGATGTCACGCGAAGACGGTGAGGCGAGATTGCGCCCCTTCAAACGACCGCCGACGACGCGCAACTTCAATCCTCCCGCGGCGTCAGGTCACGCTTGCCGTGATAGCCGCGCTTGGGACGGCGCGGCGGGCCGTAGCCGCTCGCCTCCATCTCGTTGCGCTCGCGCGCCTCCTCGCTGCCGGTGCGCTGCACCAGCACGCGGCGGCCCTTGCGGTCGTTGATGACGGCGCGCTTGCTGGCGGGCTTCTTCTCGCTGGTCGCGTCGTCGCCACGCGAAGATGACTTCGAGGGCGCGTCGAACTGCGCGCCCGACTTCTCGATCACCTTGTCGCCGAGCTGCTCGCGCAGCACGCGCGCGCGGATCTCCTCGACCTGGCCTTCCGGAATCTCGCCGAGCTGGAACGGTCCGTAGGAGACGCGGATCAGCCGGTTCACCTCGAGGCCGAGATGGGCGCAGACATTGCGCACCTCGCGGTTCTTGCCCTCGCGGATCGCGAACACCAGCCAGACATTGGCGCCCTGGTCGCGCTCCAGCGTAGCCTCGATCGGACCATATTTGACGCCCTCGACCTCGATGCCGTTCTTGAGCTCGTCGAGCTGCGCCTGGGTGACGTCGCCATGGGCGCGGACGCGGTAGCGGCGCAGCCAGCCGGTGTCCGGCAGCTCGAGCGTGCGCGCGAGGCCGCCATCGTTCGTGAGCAGCAAGAGCCCTTCGGTGTTGAAGTCGAGCCGGCCGACGCTGATCAGGCGCGGCAGCCCTTCGGGCAGATTGTCGAACACGGTCGGACGGCCCTCGGGGTCGTCATGCGTCGTCATCAGCCCGCGCGGCTTGTGGTAGAGGAAAAGCCGCGTGCGCTCGCGCTCCGGCAACGGCTTGCCGTCGACCATGACGACGTCGTTCTTGGTGACGTCGAGCGCCGGCGAGTTGATCACGCGGCCATTCACGGTGACGCGGCCCTGCGTGACCATCTCCTCGGCATCGCGGCGCGAGGCAAGCCCGGCGCGAGCCAGCACCTTGGCGATGCGCTCGCCGGCCTTCTTCGGCTTCGGCGCCTCGTCGCGGCGCGGCCGGCCCTCGAAATCACGATCGCGCTCGCGATAGGCGCCGCGGCCGCCGAAGGCGGGACGCTTCTCGAAGATCCTGCTGTCGTCCTCGTTGTCGCGGCGCGGACGATCGCGGAAGCGGCCCTCGCTGCGCGGATGCTCCTGCCAGTCCATGCGGCCTTCGGGGCGCTGGCGTGGGCGATCGAACTTCGGACGGTCACCGCGTTCGCTGTCGCGGTCACGGGGCCGATCGAATTTCGGCCGCTCGCGAAACGGGCGGTCACCGGATGCGCGGTCGTCGCGCGAACGAGAGAAACGCGGACGGTCCTCGCCACGGCCACCCTCCCGCCGATCGTCGCGCTGACGCCAGGGCTTTTCATCGCCGCGATCGCGACCGCCGAAATCCTTGTCGAAGCTCTTGCGTGGGCGATCACCGCGCGGTGCGCGATCACCGCGATCGAAATTCGGGCGGTCGCCGCGCGGCTTGAAGCTGCGTTCGCCACGGTCCTCGCGCAGTCCGCGATCCCCACGGTCGCGTTGGCGATCCCCACGGTCGCGTCCGCGATCCGGCCCGCCTCGCGAAAACTTCCGTTCGCCGTCGAACTTGCGCTCTGGACGGTCGCCGCGCGGCGCGTAGGGCTTCTTGTCGCCGAACTTCCTGTCGCTGGAGCGGCCGGCCGAGCGGGCATCGTCGCGATCCCTGCGCGGCGGACGATCGTCGCGGCCAAATGTCGGGCGATCGCCGCGCGGCTTGAAGCTGCGCTCACCGCGGCCTTCACTGCCGCGGTCGTCGCGCTTGAAGCGGGGACGGTTACTGAAATCGCGGCGCGGTGCGTCGCCCTCCTCGCGGCGGCGGAATGGACGGCTGTCGCGGTCGCCACGCGGCGGGCGGCTGTCGCGCGCGCCCTTACCCCCACCCTTGCCCTCGAAGCTGCGCTTGGCGAATTTCTTCTCTGGCCCGCGCGGCTTGCCGCTACGGCCCTTGGCCGGCCCTCGCCGGCCGCGGGAATCGTTGTCTTTGTCGCTGTCGCGAGGCATGACTAATCTCACTTAAGGGGTGGCGCGAGCATTGTGCGCGCTCGTTCCGAGCCGCATGCTCAGGCAAAATCGGTATCCACTCTTGCTGAAGGCGGAGCTAGTAGCAGGTTTCTGGCGATGATACGAGGCATGAAAGCCCCTTCTTTCATGGATTTGGCGCTTCTGGCGGCCGAAAATGCCGGAAAAGCGGGCGAAGTTCCGATTGGCTGCGTGGTGGTCCGCGATCACGAGGTGATCGCCACCGGCGCCAACCGGACGCTGACCGACCATGATCCGACCGCTCATGCCGAGATCATCGCGCTGCGCGCGGCCGCCGCGAAGATTGGCAGCGAGCGCCTCGTCGACTGCGACCTCTACGTGACGCTGGAGCCCTGCACCATGTGTGCGGGCGCGATCTCGTTTGCAAGGGTGAGACGGCTCTATTACGGCGCGGCCGATCCCAAGGGCGGCGCGGTGGACTCGGGCGTGCGGTTCTTTGCCTCGCCGACCTGTCACCACGCGCCGGACGTCTATTCCGGCGTCGGCGAGAGCGAGGCGGCGCGGCTGCTGAAGGAGTTCTTTCGGGAGCGGCGGTAGGTCGGAGTCGCGTAGCCCGGATGGAGCGAAGCGCAATCCGGGACAGTGCCGCGGCGAGGAGAGAATCCCGGATTTCGCTGCGCTCCATCCGGGCTACAAGATCGTCAGGCCAAGAAGAACTCGCGCAGCGCCCTCGCTGTCACATCGGGATTCTCCTCCGTGAGGAAGTGGCCGGAATCCACCGGCATGCCGGAGGCGTTCGTGGCCCATTGCTTCCACGTGTCGAGCGGCGTCGCGGCGGCCTGGGCGATGCCGGCGTTGCCCCACAGGATAAGCATCGGGATCGTGATCTTCTTGCCGGCCTCGAAATCGGCCTTGTCGAGGTCGTAGTCGAAATAGGCGCCGGCGCGGTAATCCTCGCACATCGCGTGGATGCGGGCGGGATCGCGGAACGGGGCGAGGTAGTGCTCGAGCGCGCGCGGGTCGATCGCGTCCAGCGTCTTCGACTTGGTCTGGCTCGCCATCTTGAAGCGCAGGAAGAACTCGCCTTGGCCTGCGATCAGCGTCTCCGGCAGCGGATAGGGCTGCGCCAGGAAGGTCCAGTGATAGATCTTCAAGGCATAGGCGCGGTTCATCCGCTCCCAGTAATTATAGGTCGGCAGGATATCGAGCACCGCGAGCTTCGACAGCCGGCCGGGATGGTCGAGCGCGAGCCGATAGGAGACGCGGCCGCCGCGGTCGTGGCCGGCTAGCGCGAAATGCACGTGGCCGAGGCGCTCCATCACCTCGACCATGGCTTTCGCCATGGCGCGCTTAGAGTAGGGGATGTGCAGCGCATCGCTCGCGGGCATGTCGGACCAGCCGTAGCCCGGCAGGTCGGCGATGATCAGCGTGAAGTGCTCGGCCAGTTCAGGCGCCACCTGGTGCCACATCACGTGGGTCTCGGAGAAGCCGTGCAGGAGCAGCAGCGGCGGGCCCTTGCCGCCGACGCGGGCGAAGATGCGGCCGAACGAGGTATCGATCCATTCGGCGGCAAAGCCCGGATAGAGGTCGGCGAGATCGGACATCTTTTTGCATCCTTGTTGGTCAGTCCGGAGCCGGTCTCGACAACAAACGTCGAAAACAACCCCATGCACAGTACCGGTATTATGGTCGGGGCAACTAACCCCAACTGCTGATTGCACATTCTGGCGTGCAGATGTGGCGGCGCGGTGACGCGAACGTTGCGATTCCGGACCGGCGCGTTTGGGGGCGCCGTCCGGACTGACGCGCTAATTTTTCGCCTTTTCCGCCTCCACCGCCTGCCAGCCGATGTCGCGGCGGCAGAAGCCGTCCGGCCAGTCGATGCGGTCGACGGCTTGATAGGCGCGCGCCTGCGCTTCCGTCACGGTCGCCCCCAGCGCGCAGACATTGAGCACGCGGCCGCCATTGGCGAGGACCGCGCCGTCCTTGGCCACCGTGCCGGCGTGGAAGATCTCGACATTGTCGACCTTGGCGGCCTCTTCCAGCCCGCCGATGCGCGTGCCCTTCTGGTAGTCGCCGGGATAGCCCTTCGCCGCCATCACCACGGTCAGCGCGGATTCCTTGTGCCAGCGCAGGTCGAAATGCTTCAACTCCCCGTCGCAGGCGGCGAGCAGCGCCGGCACGATGTCGCTCATCATGCGCAGCATCAGCACCTGGCACTCGGGATCGCCGAAGCGGACGTTGAACTCGAACAGCTTTGGCCCCTGCGTCGTCAGCATGATGCCGGCATAGAGGACGCCGCGGAACGGCGTGCCGCGCTGCTTCATGCCACCGACCGTCGGCAGGATGATTTTGGCCATGATCGCGTCGTGGATGGCGGGCGTGACCAGCGGCGTCGGCGAATAGGCGCCCATGCCGCCGGTGTTCGGGCCGACGTCGTGGTCGAACACGCGCTTGTGGTCCTGGGCGGAGGCGAGCGGGATCGCCGTCTCGCCGTCGCACAGGGCAAAGAAGCTGATCTCGCGGCCGGGCAAAAACTCCTCGATCACGACCTCGGCGCCGGCCTCACCGAAGGCGCCCTCGAACATCATGGCGATAGCGTCCTCGGCCTCGCGCACGGTTTTCGCAACGACGACGCCCTTGCCGGCGGCAAGGCCGTCGGCCTTGACCACGATCGGCGCGCCCTGGCTCTGCACATAGGCACGCGCGTCATCGGCATTGGTGAATCGCTGATAGGCGCCGGTCGGAATGCCGAACTCGGTGCACAGCGCCTTGGTGAACCCCTTGGAGCTTTCGAGCTGGGCGGCCACCTTGCTCGGCCCGAACGCCTTGATGCCGGCGGCCGAGAGATCATCGACGATGCCGGCCGCGAGCGGCGTCTCCGGCCCGACCACCACGAGCTCGACCACGTTTGTCTTGCAGAAGTCGATCACGGCGGCATGGTCGGCGACATCCAGGCCTACGCATTCCGCCTCCCTGGCGATGCCGGCATTGCCGGGCGCGCACCAGAATTTGGTCACCAGGGGAGAGGCCGCGATCTTCCACGCCAGGGCATGTTCGCGGCCGCCGGAACCAAGCAGGAGAATGTGCATCGAAGGCTCAGGATGAAGGGTTTTGCTGGGGCCGGAGGTCGCATGAATCGGGGTGGGGCTCAAGGGGGGATGGGGGGCGAACTCCCCGTCATTCCGGGGGGCTTAGCCTACAGCCGCTCCACCCGCCCTCGGAGGAGAGTTGTATACTGGACGAGTTCGAGCTAGCGGCCGAGTAACCGTTTCCAAAACGGTTTCCGGATGAATTCAAGTGGCGAAGCTAGTCGCAATTGTCTCATGACCGCCTCGTGAATCTGTTGGCTTTGGGTGCCCGGACTCATCCTGGCAAGATTGCGAAGGTAATCGCCCGCGGATCGAACATAGCAGCGGTGAGAGCCCAGGCAGCGGTTATGTAACAGACCAGTAAAGAACGAATTGGAAATGGAGAAGGCGACGAGGGCGACACCAGCCCTTTCATAAGAGCTTTGTCGCTTTTCCAGCCATTCCTTTGGTGGGGGCTCTTCGTCCGGATCGCCTGTCCATAACCGACTATGTTCAAACTCCGCCAAAGCCGACGCGACGTCCTGTCGCAATTGGATGAACTTCTGAAATGGCTGAGCCAGACCCGTAGTAAACACCCATGCGATCACGCCGCCGACAAAGCCTATAATCAACGACCAAATTGTCATTTTGGCTCACATGGCTCTGGCTTAGTTTTCGCGAAACGCTCCATCAACCGCGGCAGAACGGCCTTCATGTGCGCCGATCTCGCGCGCCTTCTCAATGACGCCTTCGATGGCTTGGAAACTACGGTGCTGGACTGCACTAAATTCCAAGGCCAAAGCATCAGTTGACCCCCATTTAGTGCATCCGCGCCATCAGCAGCGTATCTCGACGCGAGGCATTTCATCGAAGGTCTGGCCGCGATAGTGCCTACCCGTGCTCTTCTTGCGAACGCCGCCCCACTGCTTGAAAAAGAAGGCCGTCCCCGCCTCACGACATGCTGCTTCAATCTCGGCGACCCATTGCTCCTCCATCGGACGCGCACGAGGCCCGCTCTCACCACCGACGATGGCCCACTGGATACCACTCAGACCGGCCCGCGCCACGGACCCGAGCAGCGGCTCGAACGACACGAACCTGATGGCGGCATCGACCTTGCGCAAATCGTCGATGCGTCCAAGAAAATCGGCGCTCTCTACACTTGTCCCGAGCCACACGTTCGGAAGCACCGGCAGCGACGCCGTGATGCCAGCCATCCGATCCGGTCGCTTCGTCAGAATTTGGTAGGTGTGCTGCGGCGTTGTCTGCATCGTCTTCCAGACAGCGGAAATGAACTCCGCTGGTACTGCATCGTGAAACAGGTCCGACATAGAGTTCACGAAAATCCGGCGCGGCTTCTTCCAGCTTGCCGGTATGCCGAGCGCAGCGCGATCAAGCCGGACCTTGCCGGCCCAGACCGCGCGCTTGCCGCTCTTACGGGTCAGCCCGCGATACTTCGGCATGCCCATCGCATCCAGGCGCGCCGCCATGCGCATGGCGTAGCAGTTCGTGCAGCCGGGCGAGAGCACCGTGCAACCAGCGACAGGGTTCCACGTCGCGTCGGTCCACTCGATTGAGGTGTCAGCCATCACAAATCCATCGTTGTCTGCCGCATCGGGTCACGGATCGCCTCCCACAGCTTTCGACCAAGGCTGTGTCCGCTGACGAACACCAGCCAGTATAGACGCTGCCGCTTTGAGCCAACGATCAGCTCTACGCCCTTTGCAGGCGTCGTGCCAAGCTTGCAGATTTCGTCGATCCAGTACTTCATCAGTGCCGCCCTGAACGATGCTATCGCCTGCTTTTGGTTGACGTGTCCCTTCCACCCCGGCGCAAACGTGTCGAACACGCCACTCTGTTTGCTGTATTCATCAAGATTGCGCTGGAGGTCCTGCACGCTAACGTGAATGAGCATGTCCACCTTCAGCTTCGAGAGCTTCCTGATGATCTCGAAAGACAGGCCTTCTAGGTTGTACGGGTCCAAGAACGCGAAGTGCAGTCCACTTGGGTTCAGCGCTGCGACGATCTTGTCAACTGCGACATCGGCTGGGTCGCTATAGCAAACAGGTCCGCCGCCGAGTGCTCGAAGGCGTTTCTCCACGGCAGCAGAGTTGCTTGGGTCGAGATCGTTGAGATGCATCTCAGTGAAGGGCACTGTCTGCTGCGCCGCCCTGTAGGCGACAAGCGGGCTCCCATCGATGATGCGTTTGGTGCCGTTGATTAACGAACGACCGGGGCCGGAGAACAGCTCGATGTATGCGGCCCCGGCGTGCCACGCAGGCGGAGGGATGTACTTCTTCCGCGCCGCACTCGAAATCTCAATGTACTGCCGCACGCGCGCATGCTTCTCGGTAGCCCACGGACCGACCTCGCTCACTTTGAGCCCGTCGTCAGGATCGATTTTGACTTCCTTCTTTGCCATCCAATCAGCTCCCCTACCGGAGTTACTACCACACGGCCAGAGGTTGAGGGTTAACGCGACAGCACTTTCTCGAAGGCTACCCCTGCCTCCCTGCAATGATCTCCTGCAACGTCGCCACATGCCGTGCGAACGCACCGCGGCCGGCGGCGGTGGCGGTCACCGTAGTCTGCGGCTTCTTCCCCACAAACGCCTTCTCCACCGAGACATAGCCCGCCTTGGCCAAGGTTCTCGATATGGGCGCCGAGATTGCCGTCGGTGGCGCCGGTGAGCTTCTTCAGGCGGACGAATTCGAGCCCCACCTCCGCAGGGAGGGCATTCAGCGCGGCCATGATCTTCAGGCGCAGCGGCTGGTGGATGATCTCGTCGAGATCGGCCGGGCGCTTGCTGGAGATCGACTTTTCGCCGCGCGAGCAATCGGCTACACGGGAATTGCATTTTCCCCCGTGTGCTCGCAAAAGCTAATCCAACAAGGCCCAAAGGATGACTGAGAAGCTGCAGCCGGGCGCGCCCGCCCTGGAAAAGGGACTGGACCTCCTGGAGGCGCTGGCGGGCGCCGCACGCGGTCTCAGCCAGAAGCAGCTCGCCGAACGCGTCGGCCGCTCCGTGAGCGAGATCTTCCGGATGCTGGTGGCGCTGGAGCGCCGGGGCTATGTCGCGCGCGACCCCGCGACCGGCGAATACACTTTGACGCTGAAGCTGTTCCGGATCGCTTCGCAATTCCCGCCGACCGAGCGGCTGCTGAAGGCGGCGCTGCCGGTAATGGAGCAGCTCGCCTCGCGCGTCCAACTGTCCTGCCACCTGACGGTGCTGCACGGCGAGCAGTTCATGGTGATCGCCCGGATCGAGCCGGAATGGTTGATGGGCTGGTCGGTCAAGGTCGGCGCGGTGTTTCCGCTCACCCAGCAATACGCGTCGGCGAAGGTTCTGGCGGCCTTTCAGCTCGAGGGGCGGCGCCAGGAGCTGGCGCAGGTCATCGCGACCAATGACCGGATCAGCACCAAGAAGGCGCTTGCGGCGCTCGACCGCATTTCCTCGGAGGGTGGAAACTTCTCCAATGACGATGGCTATACGCGCATCCTTGCCTATAGCTGCCCGATCATCGAAGTCTCCGGCCGGGCAGTGGCCGCGATGACCGTCCCGCTGGTGAGGCAGGATCAAATCCCCGCCGCGGAAGCCAGCGCCATCGCCGCGGAGCTGCGCAGCGCGGCCAGGATCGTATCCGAGAAGATCGGCGGCGTTTCCTAGGACGTGGACGCATAAACGTCGGCTTACCAGTAAAGCGGAAGCTCGGACCTTTGGGCGTGATCGGCAGCTTGTGACCCGATGGCGAAGTTCGGTTTGGTTCAGATATGGTCAGCTGATCGGGGGGACACCGGAAGTGACGCAGGGTCGTTCGAGCCGGCTCTTTTGACCAGAGCGGACATTTGCGCCTGCGTGCTACGGTCGGCTTCGCTCATTGGGAGGTGAATGAAACAGGGCAGTCTTGTGCCTTCACTTCCCCAGTCGGAGAGCCGCTCTGCTCGAACTCGGCGGAGGGACAGTTCGGAGGTGCACGCTAGCGGGCATTTGAGTGGCCGTGCTGCCAGGGCTTGCAATTGAGGTCTGCGATTTTAGGAACGTCGGACGCAAAAGCAAGTTGCGGCATCAAACAGACTTCAAGGATCAACGTCATGGCCAACTCTCCCGAAATGGTTCATTCAAGCCACCGCACGCCCCCTCAGACGAGCGATGTCGTTCCCGCCGACGAAATTCGCACAATCATGTTGAATCAGGTTGCGTGGGGCGCGGTTTTCGCGGGTGCAGCCATCGCGCTTGTGATGCAGATTATTCTAAACATGATCGGCCTTGGCGTGGGTTTATCCACGGTAGACGTTGGGGAAGGTAGCACGCCCAGCGCAAGCTCGATGTCGGTTGGTGCAGGTATCTGGTTTATAGTTTCCGGCATTCTGGCTGCGGCACTGGGCGGCTACATAGCCGGTCGGCTTTCTGGCAAGGCGTCTGCTTCAACGACGGCTTATCATGGATTAATGTCATGGGCAGTCTCAACGCTGGCGGTGATGTATCTGCTTTCTTCCGCCGCTTCCGGCTTGGCTGGTGGCGCTCTCAGCACAGCATCTTCCGCTTTGGGCGGAGCGGGCAAAGCGCTGGGAGGGTCGGTCCAAACGGCAGTTCAAGCGGCAGCGCCTACGCTGAACAATGTTAGCGACCCGATGGCTGCCATCGAAAGCAAAGTTAAAGGCGCCTCGGGAGGGCAAGATCCCGCCGCGCTTCGTGATGCCGCGGCCACAGCCGTCCGCGCGGCGCTAACGGGTGACGCTTCTCAGCAGTCAGCGGCTAACGACAAGGCCGCCGAAGCTTTAGCCAAGGCTCAGAACATATCACAAGACGAAGCAAAGGCGCAGATCAGTCAGTACCAACAGCAGTATAAAGAAGCGGTAGCCAAGGCGAAGGAGCAGGCAAAGCAGGCGGCGGATACAGCTGCCAAGCGTGTCTCACAAGGTGCATTGTTCGCGGCAGTGGCATTGTTACTGGGCGCCTTGGCCGCGTTCTTTGCAGGGCAAGCAGGGGCCGTGAATCCAACAGTGTCGGCGCAAGTCGCCCGTCGATGACAACAACGACCCGAGAAATCGACTTCAGCTCGAACAACCAAGTTCGTCAGCTCACCGAAAGGCGTCGCTTCAGCGCTTTGTCCCTCGTTCGTTGAAGCAGGCGACCTGATCATGCATCATCTCTGGCAGATGATCAGGAAGGTGGTCGCGCGCGGACGAGCGGCTCCAAACGATCGTCTTTGGCGACCGTGGCTTCATTCGCGGCATGGATGGTTACGCAATCGCTCCGGGTTTTGTCGGACTAAGGACGAGGTGAGTGTTCGATAAGCTGATTTGCAGCCTGTCGCGACAGTATGCTCGCATCGCCGCCGGTCCAAATCTAAGAGCGGTAGCTCCAAGCTCGCGTCGTTGCCCGGCAGCCCCGACTATAGCGAGCGCTTCGCAAACCTTGCGAAAAAAATTAAGAACGATGCGTTGTCTCTGACGTTGGGCGCATGTCCATAGAGGAGGCAAACATGCAAGGACAATGCGTGGTAGCAGTATACAACTCTCGTAACGATGCAGAGGAAGCGTACCGTGCTGTGGTCGGTTCAGGCGTTCCAGCAGATCATGTGAGGCTGAGCAATCAGCCATCACAGTCAAGCAGCGAAAGAGCAAGCGAAAGCTCGGATGGAGGAAGTTTCTGGGACTGGCTGTTTGGAAGCGATGTACCGGCAGACGAGCGCCGCCTGTATGAAAGCCACATGGAAAGGGGCGGCACCGCATTGTCGGTGCTAGTGGATGCTCCCACCATGGCCGATCTCGAACGCATCGAAGGTGTGCTGCAGGAGTACAATCCGGTCGAGATCCACGAAGAAAATGGGGGCGGCTCGACAGCGGTCGGAAGCGGAGTGTCAGGACCCTCAGTGAGGCAAGAAGGGTATGACTCTCAAGGCCACGAACCCGAGAAGGTTATCCCTCTCCCGGAAGAAGAATTGAAGGTGGGCAAACGGGCCACCGAAACCGTCAAGCATATAAGAACTTACGTAGTCGAGGAGCCTGTACAAAAGGACGTACAACTGCGCGATGAGCGAACTGTCATCGAGCGCCGTCCAGCTACGGGAGCTGCGACAGGGCAACCAACGGAACGGGAGTACGAGGTGCGAGAGCTGCATGAGGAGCCCGTAGTCCAGAAGGAGACTCGAGCCGGTGAAGAACTGGTGGTACGCAAAGAAGCGGCCGAACGTACTGAGAGAGTTGCTGATACGGTGAAGAAAACCAGGGCCGACATCGACAAGACTGAGCGTTGAGCTAGCTGATCAACCGCCGGCATCAAAGATCGGCAGTGGCGAGTGAGGGCGGCTTTGGGCCGCTCTCACTTGCTCGGATATTAAAATAGTCGTGCGTCAGAGCGAAAGCGCCAGCACTTCATCGGCCTTACAGCTGTTGGCTCACATGCACGGTAGATCGGACGCGGGGGCCGTGCTCACTTCGACCGCCGCTTGTGGCCCTTAGGCGAGGTTCAGGCGGCGTACACGTTGGTTGGGACAGAGCGGGAGCGACCGGCCGAGCTTCCAAACGGCGCTGATGACCCGAAGGCGACATCGACCAAACGTCTAATCGGCCCTTCAACTCACCTGTGTGCCCTTATGTTATTGTATCCCTTCCGAGAACTCGATGGAGGGAAGGATGGACATCCGATGGAAATTGACGGCGCCGGGTGAAGCGTTCAACGCGCACGACTTGGATTCCATCATGGAGTTCTTTGCTGACGATTGTATCTTGGAGATGCCGAGGGGAAGCAAGCCTTGGGGCTCCCGCTTCGAAGGCAAACGCAACGTACGAGACGGGCTCGCGACGCGCTTTGAAGGCTTGCCGGATGTTCACTACGGCGACGCCGAGCATTTTGCGGATACGATGGCAAACACGGGCATTTCAAAATGGACGCTCACGCTCTAACCGGCGGTCATGCCGGCATCGACGATCCAGGCCGCGCCGTTCACGTGAGCAGCCTCGTCGGATGCGAGGAAGGCAACGATGTTCGCGACGTCCTGCGGTCGTCCGTGCGCGCTCGCAGCATTTCGACGCATTGTGATGGCGCCCTCGCGCGCCTGGCCTTCCAACTCCCGGATCATGCGCGACTCGACCGGACCGGGCAGAACGGCGTTGACCCTGATCTTCGTTCCGGCGACATCGAGCGCTGCCGTGCGCGTCAGTCCGAGCACGGCGTGCTTGGAGGCGACGTAGCCTGCGAGCCCTGCACGTCCGCGGATCGCGGACGTAGATGCGGTGTTGATGATCGCGCCCGTCCCGCGTTGCATCATCCTGGCGATCACGTGCTTGAGGCCGAGGAAAACGCCCTTGACGTTCACCTGCAGCAATTGATCGAACGTTTCGTCGGGATATTCGTGAAGAGGAGCGACGACGCCCTCGATGCCCGCGTTGTTGGCGAAGATGCCGATCGGCCCCAGACGTGCTTCGGTCGCCTCTACGAATGCGATCGTATCCTGAGCGAGGGAGACATCCGCGCGGATGGCGAGCGCCCTTGCCCCGGCCTTCTCGACCAGCTGCGCGGTGGCGCGTGCAGCCGCTTCGTCGCGGTCGACGATCGCGACCGCAGCGCTCATCTGCGCCAACTTTAGCGCAATGGCGCGCCCGATATCGCCCCCGCCGCCCGTGACCAGCGCGACCGGCCGATCAGTGCCACTCACGACTTCAGGAACTCGCAGCCGCCATCCGCCAGCGGCCGCCAGGCCTCGGACGGCGCGATGGTCTTGACCAGCTTGTAATAGTCCCAGGAATATTTGGAATCGCTGGGGGTCTTCACCTCGAACAGATACATGTTGTGCAGCTTGCGACCGTCGGCGCGCACGCTACCCTTGCCGAAAAGAGGATCGTCGGTCGGCAGCTTCTTCATCTGTTCGACCACCGCCTTGCCGTCGCTGGAGGCGCCAAGCGCATCAACGGCCTTCAGATAATGCAGCGTCGTGGCGTAGGCACCCGCATGCAGCGCGGTCGGATAGCGGCCGTTGTTGCGCGGCGCGAATCGCTTGGTCCAGGCACGCGTATCGTCATTCAGATCCCAATAGAAAGCTTCGGTGAACTGCAGCCCCTGCGCAATCTTCAAGCCGAGCGAATGCACGTCGCTGAGATACAGCACGGTCGCCACCACGCGCTGGCCGCCTTGCGGAATCCCGAATTCGACGGCCTGCTTGATGGAGTTGATGGTGTCGCCGCCGGCGTTGATCAATGCGATGATTTCCGCCTTCGAAGACTGCGCCTGCAACAGGAAGGATGAGAAATCCTGCGTGTTGATCGGCGTGCGGACGCCGCCGAGAACCTTGCCGCCGAATTTCTGCACGACGTTCTTGATGTCGCCTTCCATGGCATGACCGAAGGCGTAGTCGGCAGTGAGCAGGAACCAGCTCTTGCCGCCGCTCTCGACGACGGCGCGCGCGACACCCGACGAGAGCGCGTAAGTGTCGTAGGTCCAGTGCACGAGATTGGGCGAGCAGGACTTGCCGGTCAGGTCCGACGACGAGGCGCCGGAGACCAGCAGCGTCTTGTTGTTCTGCTGCACGACGTTGCGCACCGCGAGGGCGACGGCCGAGTTCGGCGCATCGACGATGACATCGACGCCTTGCCGGTCGATCCACTCGCGCGCGATATTGGCGCCGAGATCAGCCTTGTTCATGTGGTCGCCGCTGATGATCTCGATCGGCCGGGTCATCCTGGGAGACGATGCCTGGAAATCCTCGACCGCCATCCTTGCCGCCAGCAGCGAGCCCGGGCCGGTGACATCGGCATAGAGGCTGGACATATCAGTCAGCACGCCGATGCGGAGCGGCTTTGCTTCTTGCGCCCGTGCACCGAGCCCCGTCATGCCCAACGCCAATCCGCCGGCGCCAGCCAGCAGCCGGCGGCGGCTCACTCGAAATCGTGCTGCCATGGGCAGACCCTCCTTTGCCTTATGCGTGTTTCTTCCCAATTTTCGTCGCCCGCATGTACATCGCACGCAGGCTGATCTTGTCGTTCAGGGCGTGAGGCGCTCGACGAGCCTGCGATCCTCGACCTCGAATCCGCCGCCATAGACGTCCGACACCATGAAATGCGCGCCGAGGATTTCCGGTTCGAGCTCGGCAATCGGATCGTACGCGCTGGCGTGCAGCGTCATTGAGGCACGGCCCGGCACTGGCTTGGAGTATTTCAGCGGCGTGCGGCGATAGGCGATGTCCGCATAGGCCGTGCCGAGCCGCTCGGGATGCGGCAGACGGCGCACATGGATCTCGCCGGCCGGCAGCTCGTCGCCGTCGACGATGCGGACGACCGGCGCAGACGGATCCGGCGTGAAGGCGAAATCGGCGAGCGGAATGCCGCGGCGGCGGACCCATCCAGTGATCGATCCATCGGCATGCTCGTCGAACGCGTAATGCGCATCCTTCTTGGTGTAGCCGAACACCTCGCGCCCGGCGCAGATCCCCATGGGATCGCTGCAATACATGAAGATGTGCGTCTCGGTGAACAGCCCCTTGTAGCGCACGGGCACCGAGATCATCAGGTCGAACATCTCGCCCGCGTGCACGGCGAGGGAATGGCCAGGCGAACGCATGAAACGAAAGGCCACGCGGTCGCTGGCGATCTCGAACGGCGTCTCTGCGAGCAAGGTCGCGACCTTGCCGGGCGCGACACGGGTCATGATCTCGACGGTGCGCAAGGTGCAGCCCCACTCCACCGGATAAGCCGGCGAATAGGGCGGATTGACCCCGCTATTCGGCTTGAGCTGGTACTGCCCGAACATGCGTCCGCGCGGGTCGTCGGGATCGGTGACCACAGCCATGGGGCCGCTTCCTCTGATTTATATATGATTTGTAAATTTCATATATGAAATTTAGGTCGAGTCAAGTTGCCTTCCAAGCTGCGGTTCCTTGGGTCTACCGAATCGATTGGCGCTGCGGCGCGAAAATCCTTAACGTCGGGCCTGACCCCGAAATGCCGAATCGTTTGCTATGCCGCCTGCGGAACAACTGCTCAACGCGCCTGAATTCACCGTCTCCGAACTGTCCCTGTCCCTGAAGCGGACGGTCGAGGACGCCTTCGGCCATGTCCGCGTCCGCGGCGAGATCTCCGGCTTCCGCGGGGCGCATTCCTCCGGCCATTGCTATTTCGCGCTCAAGGACGAGAGCGCCAAGATCGAGGCGGTGATCTGGAAGGGCGTGCACAGCCGCATGCGCTTCAAGCCCCAGGAGGGGCTCGAGGTGATCGCCACCGGCAAGCTGACGACCTATCCCGGCTCCTCGAAATACCAGATCGTGATCGAGGCGCTGGAGCCGGCCGGCATCGGCGCGCTGATGGCGCTGATGGAGGAGCGCAAAAAGAAGCTCGCCGCCGAGGGCCTGTTTGACGAGGCGCGCAAGCAGCTCCTGCCGTGGCTGCCGGAGGTGATCGGCGTCGTGACCTCGCCGACCGGCGCCGTCATCCGCGACATCCTGCATCGGCTGGAGGACCGTTTTCCCCGCCGCGTGCTGGTGTGGCCGGTCAAGGTGCAGGGCGACGGCTCGGCCGAGCAGGTCGCGGCCGCGATCCGCGGCTTCAACGCGCTCTCCGAGGGCGGCCGGATTCCGCGGCCCGATGTGCTCATCGTCGCGCGCGGCGGCGGCTCGCTGGAGGACCTCTGGTCGTTCAACGAGGAGATCGTGGTGCGCGCCGCCGCCGAGAGCATGATCCCGCTGATCTCGGCGGTGGGGCACGAGACCGACATCACGCTGATCGATTTCGTCGCCGACAAGCGCGCGCCGACGCCGACGGCGGCGGCCGAGATGGCGGTGCCGGTGCGCAGCGACCTGTTCGTCGAGGTGGGCGATCTCGGCCGCCGCACCCGCGCCTATTGGCAACGCGCCCAGGAGAGCCGCCGCAGCGAGCTGCGTGCCGCGGCGCGCGCGCTGCCGGCGGCTGGCGATCTCCTGGCGATCCCGCGGCAGCGGCTGGATTCGGCGGGCGCTTCCCTGCCCCGCTGCCTCAAGGCCAACACGCATGCGCATTTCCGCAGGTTCACCGCCGCAAGCGCGAAGCTGACGCTGCGGGTGCTGCACGGCCAGATCTCGCAGGCCGATCATCGCCTCACCGTGTGCGGCGAACGGCTTGGTCTCTCCACGCGCTCGCTGCTGCGGCAGCGGCGCGACCGCTTTGCGGGACTGGAGGTGCGGCTGCGGGCCTCAAAACTTGCGAATGCGCAGGCGCAGCGCAACGCGATTGCCCGCCAGCGCGAGCGCACGCATCGTCTGACTGAGCGGGCAGAGCGCGCGCTTGTCACGCTGCTGCACCGGCTCGAGGCGCGGGTCGAGAACAGCGGCAAGCTGCTCTCCGCGCTGTCCTATCGCAGCGTGCTCGCGCGCGGCTTTGCGCTGGTGCGCGACGAGGCCGGCCATCCCGTGCATGCGGCGGATGCGATCGGCCCCGGCGCACGGGTCGAGATCGAGTTCGCGGACGGCCGTGTCGGCGCAACGGCGGATGCGGATCGCCCGGCGCCCGCGGAGAGGCGCGCGCCGGCGCAGCCGAAGCCGGCTGCGGAGACCAAGCCGGCACTGAAGCGCGTGGCCAAGCCGGTGGATCAGGGCAGCTTGTTCTGAGGGGGGAGGACAGGCTCTATCCGCGTCATTGCGAGGAGCCCTTGCGACGAAGCAATCCAGACTGCTTCCGCGGAGGGATTCTGGATTGCTTCGCTGCGCTCGCAATGACGATGTGGCGACAGCGCGTCTCCCATTCAAATCTACTTCAGCGACACGACAATCCCGCCTCGATCGTGGTCCAGAAGCCGCAATGGTCCGGCGCGCGATGGGAGGCGTGGGCCTCGAACAGCAGGATCGCGACGGTGAAGACGACCAGGGCGGACGCGAAGAGCGTGATGCGGCCATGCATGTGAGATGCGTTTAATCGACATCGTGGTCGAATGATGGCGCGGCCATGCGCATCCGAGCCGCCATCACCGCGCCAGCCATTGCGCGACGTCCTTCTGCGAGGCGGCGCGGGCTTCGGCATCACCGTGCTCGGGCGCGGCAGCGGCGTGCAGCGGCGCGCCGGCGCGGTCGAAATCGTGATCGGCGCCGGGATAGACCACGATGCGCGCCAACGCGCTGCGGCCGCGCGCCCCGTCCACCATCTGGCGGCAGGCCGGGGGCGACGACACCTCGTCATCGGCGCCGATCAAGACCAGCGTCGGCACCCGCGTGCTCCAGCCGAGGCCCGCCGCGATCCGGCAATCCGGATAGAACGCGATGGCGGCGCGGAAATCCGGACCGGGATCGCGCCCCGCGCTCTGCGGACGCACGGCCCAGAGCAGCGCGCTCGCACCATTGGCCCAGCCGATCAGGCTGACGCGGTCCCGCGCCACGAAAGGCTGCTGCATCAGCCAGGCGCGCGCGGCCGCGATATCGGCGACGCGTTCGCGCCGCGCCTTGACGTGCATCTCCTTGACGCGGCATTGCGGGCCGAGCTCGCGCGAGCCGTAGCTGTCGGGCAGCAGCACGGCATTGCCGGCCTTGAGCAGGCGTTCAGCCCAATCGCGATAGCGCGGCAGCACGGGATCGGAATGGCTACCCAGCCCGCCGCAGCCGTGCAGCGCGATCACGGCCGGGAACGGCCCCTCGCCCGCGGGCTTGTAGAGCTGCGCATGGAGCACCCCGGAGGCGAGCGGAATTTCGACCGGCTGCGGCGCCGGGGCGGCGTGCGCGGCCGACATCAGCAGCGTCAGGAACAAAGCGGCGAGGCGAAGGCGCATCGGACCCTGCGGCAGGAGCTGCCGGAACCGGCGCCCCTTCGACCGAAGCCTTATCATGCGAAAACGGCGGCAAATCATCACGAACCGGTGGGTTTAACGGGCGGACAAGCCACCCCATCTATGCTACATCCCGTCCAACACATCGTGCCTTCCACGGCGTTCCTGGAGAGGCCCCCACGGAGACTTTCGACCGTGCTGAACAAGTTCGGCCCCTCGGGCCATGGCGAAGCGCAGGTGCAATATCTCGACGGCGATTTCCGCGTGATCTCGCCGGGGACTTTCGTGCGCTGCGCGATCACCGACGTCCGCATCCCGCTCGACGAGCTGAAGTACTGGAGCGTCGATCTGCAGGAGGCCTATGCCACGCCCACCGCGGTGCTGCAGCGGCATTTTCCCGGCGCGCTGAAACAGCCGTGATCCTTCGGCCCTCGCAACTCTCGTAAGGCGGGTAAAACCGGCAGACCTATAATGCTGGCGGTAACAATTGCAGGGTGCAATTCCATCTGACTTCTCCTGGATGCGGCTTCATTCAATAAGATTGCGGCCATGAATGCCGGCTGAATGTTCGCCGATATCTAAAATTGTCAGGCTTCCATTGGGGCCCATTTAAGCCGGCCTGCACCACACTGCCTCGGGATAAAGTGGCAATCGGGCAGGAAGCATGGACCTCCGGAGAACTTTCAGCCGCTCGTTCGGTGCACCTTCGAGCGCAAAGGATCATTTGCTCGAACAGTTCATCCGCGACGAGCAGGGCAGCTACGTGCTCATTTCTGCGCTGCTCATGCCGGTCCTGGTCGGCACCGCCGGCCTCGGAACGGAAGTGGGCTGGTGGTACTACAAGCACAAGAACATGCAGAGCGTTGCAGATTCCGGCGCCGTCAGCGCTGCGACGGCTGCCAGTGCAGGCGGCGACCCCCGGTCCGAAGCCAAGGCGGTCGCGGCAAATTATGGTTACACCGACGGCGCGAACGACGTCACTGTTACGGTGAACCAGCCACCGAAAACAGGCAGTCAGGCGTCGAACGCGCAGGCCATCGAAGTCATCGTCAGTCAACCGCAGCGTCGGCTGCTATCGGCCTTGTTCGGCTCGGACCGCGTACCAATCACCGCGCGCTCGGTCGCCCTGCCCAATTCCGGGACGGGCTGCGTCCTTGCGCTCAACAGGAGCGCAAGCCCCGCCGTCAACGTCAGCGGCGGCAACCAGCTCAACCTGATCAAGTGCAATCTCTACAGCAACTCGAGCGCAAGCCCCTCGCTCAACGTCGCCGGCAGCGCCTCGGTCGCGGCGAACCAGGTCGGCGTGGTTGGCGACGTCTCCGGCGCGAGCAGCATCACGGCGGCCAACGGCATCAAGACGCACATCACGCCTGTCGCCGATCCCTATGCCGACGTCTCTCCGCCGACGCGGCCGAGCTGCAGCAATGCCAAGATCACGGTCAACGCCAACGGAAAGACGAACTCGCTCGACCCCGGCTGCTACATGGGCAGCATCACGGTCAACGCCGGCGCAGTCCTGAACCTCAATCCAGGCATCTATTATCTGGATGGCGCCAGCTTGAGCGTCGCCGGAAATGCCACCATCACCGGCAGCGGCGTCACCCTGGTGTTCACGGGCTCCGGCAGCGACTGGGGCACCGCCTCGATCGGCAGCAACGCGACCGTCGACCTGACCGGGCCGACCAGCGGCCCGACAAAGGGCATCGTCATGTATGGCGACCGCAACATGCCGGCCGGGACTAATTTCAATCTCACCGGCGGTGCTACGCAGAATTTCGGCGGTGCCATCTACCTGCCAAAGGCCAATCTCAGCTTCAGCGGCGGCAACGGCACCAGCACATCCTGCACCAAGATCATCGCGGATACGCTGACGTTCAGCGGCACGTCGAACCTGCAGGTCAATTGCACCGCGCTCGGCACCGCGACGATCGGTTCGCAGACCGCGCAGCTCGTCGAATGAGGTTTGGAGCGATGCAGATCCGGAGTTTCTCATTTAAGCTTGGCCGTCGATTGCTCGGTTCTCTGGCGCGGCATGTGCGAATCGCTGCCGGCGATCAACGGGGCGTCGCGGCAGCCGAATTCGCCATCCTGGTTCCCCTGCTGTCCCTGATGGTCGTCTCGGTCACGGACATCGGGCTTGCCCTCTATCGCAAGATGCAGGTCGAAAATGCCGCGCAAGCGGGAGCCCAGTACGCGATTGCGCGCGGCTTCGACACGAGCGGCATCGCGAACGCCGTCGCAAGTGCCACCAGCGCGACGAACATCACCGCTTCACCTCCGCCGGTCCAGTTCTGCGGATGTCCGACGAGTGCGGGCGTGAGCGCCACCAGCTGCGGAACGGTCTGCACCGGCGGTGCGCCGGCCGGAACATATACTACGGTCTCGGCGCAAGCGACGTACTATACGATCATCGATTATCAGATCGTGGCGGCCACCTACACATACACCGCGCAGTCCACCACGAGGCTGCAGTGAAGCTCACCGCATTATGGCGGGACACGCGCGGCACCACAGCGCTGGAATTTGCGCTGACCGCTCCCGTGTTCTTCCTGTTCATATTCGGGATCATCGAATGCGGGCTGCTGTTCTGGACTCAGCTCGGAATCCAGCATGGCAGCGAAATGGCCGCGCGCTGCGCGAGCGTCAACAACACGCTCTGTCCGAGCAGCAGCGCGATCACGACCTACGCTGCCCAGCAGGCCTACGGCCTCACGCTCCCGCCGGGGACATTCACCTTTGCCACGGCCGCATGCGGCAACCAGGTCAGCGCGAGCTATTCATTCGAGTTTCCGCAGATCATCAACCTGTCTCCGATCACGCTGACCGCGCGAGCCTGCTTCCCGAGTTGAGGTCGCCGACAGAAAAATGGATTCTGCCATGCCAATCGCTTGCGTTCTACATTCCTTGCAGCCGTGGGTGAGTCGTTTCGCCCTGTGGTTGGATTCTTTGTTGCGATTCCGCGCCCTAGAGTTGTTTGATGAAGTTCTGCTGAAACAAAGCACTGCTATAGTGCAGGTTAGGTAATTGGCCCTGTTCTTTTTATCGCACAGACGATCAGGTCAACCAAACAGCCATCGAGCGTTGGAATTGGCGCGGTCTGTGAACGGGCTCATATCGAAGAGCCATCTGACGGGCGACGATCACCTTGAAAATTCGCGGTGGAATATCTGCAAATCGACAATCAAGCGATGGGGGTGATCATGCCCGCCATTTTCGACCTGCTCTATCGTGAATATTGCCGCGCCCGTCTCGCTGAGATGCGCAAACAGCTTCTGATCGCAGCTGAGCGCGCTGAAGCTGTCGCAGCGGATCATTATGCCGCGACGCTGAGTGACGATGAGAGAACGGACCCGCACCGCAAGACCGGTCTCGGCCTGCCGAATTGAAGCGGCTTCAAGACCGGCGATCACTCCCGCGTAGCAGTGACCAAGCAATTGGCAACAGTTTGGGAGACGGCAATGAATACACCCGAATGCTACACCGTCGTCGTCGCCTGCATGTCGTGCCTCACCATCATCGGATTGATGGCCGCCGGCGCGTGGTGAGCATGGCTCGTTGCAGACATGATTCCGACTTCGACATGAGTACAGCCGCCGCGTCGTCCGACGGCGGCGGCTGCACTTTGGATCCGCAGATCAGCTTCCCGGCGGCGAATACGACAGGTTTCGCGACCAGGGCAGAGACGTTGCCTCACGTTGCGCGATCAGCGCGCACTGAACCTTCGCTCGCGCGCTCTGTATAGATGATCGCTGATCAATTGCCGCAGCTTCGCCAGGTCATCGAACTCGAGCTGAACGGCGAACGGCACGATGCCGTCAGGCACGCCTGCGCGGCCGCGCAAGCGTGCAAGATCCTTTTCCGTGGTCACCAGCGTGAGCTGTTCGCGCTGCGCCTCGGCTGCGAGCGCTGCGATCTCGCCGTCCGAAAACATGTGGTGGTCGGCGAAGGCGCGCGTGCGAACGACGTCGATCCCGCTCGCACGCAGGGTGCGGAAGAAACGCTCGGGATCGCCGATGCCGGCGAAGGCGAACACCCGCTTGCCGAGCAGCTGCGCGAGCGAGGCCGCATCCGGCTTCAGGCGCGCGCGCAGCTCGGGCTTGTTCCGCTTCGCGATCTCCGCCGCGACATCGTTGGCGGCATTGCCGTCGCCGATCAGCACCAGCGCATCGGTGCGCGCGAGCTGCACCGCGAGCGGTGCGCGCAGGGGCCCTGCGGGAAACACCGCGCCGTTGCCAAGGCCGCGCTCACCGTCGATCACGATCAGCGAGGCGTCCTTGAACAGGCGCGGATTCTGGAAGCCGTCATCCATCAGGATCACGGTGGCGCCTTGCGACTTCGCCAGCGCGACGCCGTCGAGGCGGTCGCGCGCGACCACGACCGGGACGTCGCGCGCCATCATCATGGGTTCGTCGCCGACGTCGGACGCATCGTGACGCTCGCGGTCGACCATCACCGGCCCCTTCAGGCGCCCGCCATAGCCGCGGCTGAGCACGACCGGCGTCTCGCCGAGCTCGCGCAAGAGCTTGGTCAACACCAGCACCGTCGGCGTCTTGCCGGCACCGCCGACATGGTAGTTGCCGACACAGATCACGGGGATGCCGGCGTCCACGCCCTGGCGCAGCATGCGCCGTGCAGTGATCGCGCCGTAAAGCGCACCGAGCGGCCATAGCGCGTACGATTGAAGGGAGCGTGGCCGGTACCAAAAGGCCGGCTCACGCATTGGCGGCCCCCATCTCGATTCGCAATTGCAGCAGATACGGCTCGAGCGCGGTCATGGTGCGATCGAGCGCACCGCCAAGCTGCTCGACCACGCCCGCGCCTGCGCGCTGCATCTTGTCGCGCATGGTGGGATCGGCCAGCAACTGGCCGAGCTGCTTGACCAGCGCCTCCTGCGTGTCGGCTTGCCGCGCCCCGCCGCTGGTATCGAGCGCTTCATAGACGTCGGCGAAGTTGAACACGTGCGGACCGTGGACGATCGCGGCGCCCAGCTTGATCGCCTCGATCGGGTTCTGCCCGCCATGGTGGATCAGCGATCCGCCCATGAACACGATTCCCGAGAGCCGATAGAACAGGCCGAGCTCGCCCATGGTGTCGGCGACATAGACGTCGGTCGTCGCGGTCGGCAGCTCCTCGCGCGAGCGCAAGCTGGGCTTCAGGCCCGACGCCGTGACGAGGCCTGCAATCGATGAGCCGCGATCCGGGTGCCGCGGCACGATCACGGTGAGAAGCTGCGGGAAGAAGCCGACCAGGCTGCGATGCGCCGCGACCAGCATCTCGTCCTCGCCCGGATGGGTCGAGGCCGCGACGATGATCGGACGCCCGCGCGTCATCGCCATCAGCCGTTCGAGCTTGGCGGGGTCGGCCGGCGGCGCGGGCACGTCGAGCTTGAGATTGCCCGTCGTCGCGACGTCGCGGCCGCCGAGCGCGGCAAAGCGCTCGGCATCTTTCTTCGACTGCGCAAGACAGATGTCGAACCGCGACAGCAGCGCCGAGATGGTGCCGTGCATGCGGCGCCAGCGCGGGAAGGAACGCGGCGACATCCGCCCGTTGATCAGCACCATCGGCACCCGGCGCGCCGCGCCGGCGAGGATCAGGTTCGGCCACAAATCGGATTCAATGAACAGCGCCAGCGACGGCTTCCAATGATCGAGGAAGCGCGCGACGTAGCGAGGCGAGTCATACGGCACGTATTGATGGATGACGTCGGGGGGAAAGCGTTTTGCGACGACCGCGGCCGAGGTGACCGTGCCCGAGGTGAGCAGGATGCGCAGATTGAGATCGCGCAGGCGCTCGATCAGGGCGGCCGCCGCCAGGACCTCGCCGACGCTGGCACCATGAATCCAGACCAACGGGCCGTGCGGCCGCACGTCGGCGGACAGGCCGCGCCGCTCGCCGACGCGGGCGGGATCCTCCTTGCCCTGTTTCAGCCGCCGCTTGATCAGCGCCGGCGCGAGCGGCACCAGGCCGGCGGCCAGGCGCCGGTACATCCGCAGCGTGATCGGCAGCGCAATCGGCAGCGACTTAGGCATCTTCCGGTCCCGGGCGGCCGAGCTGCGCATGGGCGCGACGAGTCGCCTCGTTCAACGTGTCTTCCAGCTCCTGCCGCAACGTCTCCATCATAGCGGCGTCGGCATCTGCGGGAACGTGGATTTCCTTGATGCCGACCACTGCGCCTCGCCCGAACGGCAAATTGATCGTGGTGCGGTCCCAGTTCTTGAGCCGGACGAAGCGGCTGGTCGCCATCGCGAAAGGCATGATCGGCCGTCCCGATTCCCGTGCCAGCATGATAATGCCGAGCCCGGCCACGCGCGAGCGCTTGGGGACATCGGCGGTCAGCGCGACATTACAACCGGCCTGAAGGGTCCGCACCATTTCCTTGAAGGCGCCGACGCCACCTTTGCGGTGAAACGCGCCGCCATGGTCGCCGGAACCGCGGATTGTGCCGATCCCGAGCCGCTCGGCGGCGATCGCATTGAACTCGCCGTCGCGGTGCCGGGAGATCAGCACCTTGGCCTGATAGGAGACCTTGTTCCGGTCCTTGATGAAGGGCGTGAGGAAATGCTGGCCGTGCCAGAACGCGAAGATCGCAGGGAGCTGCGGCTCGACTCGCTCGTAAATGTCGGGCGGATCGAACGTGAAACTGTTGGTCCGCCAAACCAGACGCAGATATTCGGCCGCCAGGACCCCGACGGCACGCTGAAACCAGCTGCTTCGCAGCGTATTGCGAAGCAGTTTCTTCAACGCGCCGGTTCTTGATTCGGATCGAGCAGCCGATGCAGGTGGACGATGAAGTAGCGCATCTGCGCGTTGTCGACCGTGCTCTGCGCCTTGGCCCGCCAGGCGGCGTGGGCGGTGGCATAGTTCGGATACAGGCCAACGATGTCGACCTCGTCCAGATTCTTGAATGTGTTGTGCTCGAGATCGACGAGCTCGCCGCCGATGACGAGGTGGAGCAGTTGTTGCGGGGCACTATCTGGCATGAGTTCTGTTCCTAACGGGCTGCCCGGCAAAGCAGTGTTCGAGAAGCACCACGAATGCGCCTTAGGCTATCGGACGGTTGCGAAAATGCGCGACAATGCCCGCATGACGTTCGCGTCCCGCTGCCACCAGCACCCCGTGCGCCACTTCCCGGCGGTTATAGAGGATGGGTTCTCCGGAGAGGTCGCTCATCCTACCATCCGCTTCCTGCACGATCAAATCGGCCGCCGCAAGATCCCAATCATGGCTGTTGCCGCCCGCAAATGCCGCATCCAGCGCGCCATCGGCGACCCGGCACAGCCGCAGCGCCAGCGAGCCGATCCGCCGGTGCAGCTTGATCTCGCCGAGTGACGGCTTCAGCCGCTCGACCAGCGGCTTCGGGCCGGCGACGCGGGCGAAGTCGAGTTCGGATCCGCCTGTCGCGCGCACCGGTTTGTCGTTGAGCGTCGTGCCCTTGCCGCGCACCGCGAAGAAGAATTCGTCGCTGGCCGGGGCGAATACGGCGGCGAGCACCGGCGAAGCGTCCGCCACCAGCGCCACGCTGACGCACCATTCGTCATGGCCGCCGAGATAATTGCGCGTGCCGTCGATGGGATCGACGATCCAGGTCAGCCGCCGCGACAGCCGCGCCGCATCGTCGGCGCTCTCCTCGGACAGCCAGCCATATTCGGGCGTCGCAGCACGCAGGCGCGATTCGAGCAGATCGTTGACGGCGATGTCGGCCTCCGACACCGGCGAGGACGCGCCCTTGGTCCACTTCCTCAGCTCGGTGCGGAACATCGACTGCGCCAGCGCGCCCGCCTCCCGCACCGTGTCCTTCAGCAGCGCCGCGTCGCGGGTCAGGAGGGTGTGGTCGAGAGAATGCGCGTCAGCGTCCGCCAAGCGTCAAACCCTCGATGCGCACCGTCGGCGCATTGATGCCGTAGCGGAATTCGAGATTGTTCGCAGGCTGCATCGACCTGAAGATCTCGAACAGATGGCCGGCGATCGTCACCTCGCTGACGGGATAGGTGATCTCGCCGTTCTCGATCCAGAAGCCGGAGGCGCCGCGGCTGTAATCGCCGGTGACGCCGTTGACGCCGGAGCCGATCAGGTCGGTGACGTAGAAGCCCTGCTTGATGTCGGCGATCAGCTCGGCCGGCGTTGCAGAGCCGGGCTCGAGATGCAGATTGTACGGCCCCGGCGAAGGCGAGGAGGACACGCCGCGATGGGCGTGACCGGTGGTGGTGAGGCCGAGCTCGCGCGCGGTGGCACAGTCGAGCAGCCAAGTCGTCAACACGCCGTCGTCGACCAGCGCGGTCCGCTTCACCGCGACGCCTTCGGCATCGAAGGTCTGCGAGCGCAGCCCGCGCTTGCGCAGGGGATCGTCGATGATGCGGATGTTCTTCGCAAACAGCTGCTGGCCGAGCTTGTCCTTCAGGAAGCTGGTCTTGCGCGCGATCGAGGCGCCGTTGATGGCGCCGACGAGATGGCCGACCAGCGAGCCGGCGACGCGCGGATCGAACACCACCGGGACCTTGCAGGTCTCGACCTTGCGCGGATTGTAGCGCGCCACGGTGCGCTCGCCGGCGGAGCGGCCGACGACCTCCGGCGACAGCAGATCGGCGCCATGCGGCGCCGAGGTGAAGTCGTAGTCGCGCTCCATGCCGGTGCCTTCGCCCGATATGGCGGTGGCGGAGATGCCCTGGCTGGAGCGCAGATAGGAGCCGTGGAAGCCGGTCGAGGTGACGAGCACCATGCCGCCGATGCCGGATGAGGCCGAGGCGCCGCCGGACTTGGTCACGCCCTTGACGCCGAGCGCGGCAGCTTCGGCCGCGAGCGCGCGGCGCTCGAGCTCGGTCGTCGTGGGCACGGCGGGATCGAGCAGGTCGAGATCGGGAAAGTCGCGCGCGAGCAGCGCGGGATCGGCAAGGCCGACATATTTGTCGTCGGGCGCGACGCGCGCCATCGCAACCGCACGCTCGGCGAGCTTGGTGACGGCATCGCCGCTGACGTCGTTGGTGGAGACCACCGCCTGACGCTGACCGACCAGCACGCGCAGACCGACATCGTCGCCCTCGGACCGCTCGGATTCCTCGACGCGTCCGTCGCGGACCTCGACGCCCTGCGAGACACCGCGCACCGCAACCGCGTCGGCCGCATCCGCGCCGGCGCGCTTGGCCGCCTCGACCAGCCGCTGCGCGAGATCGGAGAGCGCGGACTGATCGAACAGGTCGCGATTGGCGGAAGGCGAAAGCGTCGGGCTTGGTGAAGAGTTCACGAACGAAATCCTGTTGGGGCGGGGTTCGGGACCGGAACCCACAGATGTGCCCTGATAGCGCGGACTTCAAGCATTTTCAGCCCGCCAAAAGCTCAGATTCGCGACGTCGGCGCAACGTCTCGTCAATCATGCACGCCAAGGTCTTGTCAATCATGAGGAGCGAGTGACGGTGGGTTAACCAGCCTTTTTAAGCGGTTTCGGACCGCCCGGCGCTAAGGTCCTCGCATCGACCGGGAACATAATCCTGGCGGGGAGAACGAAGCCGTGAGGCGTCAAACAGCAACATGCGGGGTCCACCCCGCCGGGTCGAGCCGCTCCCTGCGGCTCGACCCTCTTTCCCTTCCGGTCCGCTTCGATGCGCATGATCCGCGCGCCGACGGACATGTCAGGCAGATCGAGCTTCATCGCGAGCGTGTCGTGCTGCGCCGTGCCGTGCGCGGCATGCAGATGGCGATCAACGTGCGCGTCGCCGACTTCACCGGCGTTGCGCTCCGCGGCAATGACGAGACGCAGACGCTCGTCCTCGTGCATCGCGATCCTTCGCTGTCCATCCCGCTACTGATCAGCGCGGACGCGGACGAGATCGCGCAGGCCTGGGCGATCTGGAGCGAGATCTTTGCGCTGCCGCAGCTCGACGAAGGCGCGCGCAAACCCGCACCGCGCCGCCGCCGCGCCAATGCGATCCGCGCCCGCCGTCCGAAATTCTTGATGCGCCGGCGCACCGCAATGGCGCGCGAGCTGCCGGTTCATCAGGGCGAGCGCGAGATCATCGCGAGGAATTAGGCGGCAATCACAGGTGTCGTAGGGTGGGTTAGCCCGAAGGGCGTAACCCACCTATTGCTTTCCCCTCGGATAGAAGTTGGTGGATTACGCTTCGCTAATCCACCCTACGCATTTTCGCGTCACGCCGCTCGCATCATCGCGTCCGCGAGCAATCCCGCAAACAGCAACAGGCCCGCATGCTTGTTCGACTTGAACAGGCGAAGGCAGAGCGCGCCATCGGCGATATTTAGCCGCACGATCTGCCACACCAGATGCGCGGCGAAGGCGGCAAGCCCAAGCCAGGCCGGCCAGCGCGCTTCGCCAGATGCCAGCGCGACGCCGATCAGCATCACCGCGAGCCCGTAGAACAGGACCAGCGCCTGGCGCGTATGCGCGCCGAACAGGCGCGCGGTCGACTTGATGCCGATCAACGCGTCGTCCTCAGTGTCCTGATGCGCGTAGATGGTGTCATAGCCGATCACCCAGGAGATCGCGCCGGCATAGAGCACGAGCGCGGTGGCGTCGATGCGGCCGAAGGTGACGGCAAACCCCATCAACGCGCCCCAGGAGAAGGCGAGCCCGAGCACGATCTGCGGCCACCAGGTGATGCGCTTCATGAAGGGATAGATCGCGACGATCAGGAGTGAGGCGATGCCCGTTGCAATCGCGAAGCGGTTGAACTGCAGCAGCACCGCAAGACCGACCAGCGCCTGCGCGACCATGAAGACCAGCGCCTGCCTGGTGGTCACCTGCCCCGACGGCAGCGGCCGCGAGCGCGTGCGCTCGACCTTGCCGTCGAGGTCGCGATCGGTGATGTCGTTCCAGGTGCAGCCGGCCCCGCGCATGACGAAAGCGCCGATGAAGAACAGCACGATGGTGAGCGGCAGGCCGCGAACGTCATGCGCCATGCCGGCGGCCAGCGCCGCCGACCACCAGCATGGCATCAGGAGAAGCCAGGAGCCGATCGGGCGATCGAAGCGGGACAGGCGCAGGTAAGGCCGCGCCCAATGCGGCGCGAGCGTATCGACCCAGTTGCCGGTGGAATCGGCAACGCGGGCGGATGTATCGCTCATCGGGTCAGGACGTTGCCGTTGAGCGTATCGAAGGTGCTGCCGCCCTTCTTGCCGGCGTTAGCCTCGGGCGCGGAGCCAGAGCCCAGCACCTCGCTCAGCGACGGACCGGCCGGACCGCGCGGCTGGTTCTGCATCTGTTGCGCGACGTTGCAGACCTTCGTCGCCATGGCCTCGGTGTTCTTGTGACCTTCCTTCAGCTGCGCACCGATCTGGGGCGGGATTCCGCATTTGGCGGCATTGGTCTCGATGTACTTGATCATCTTGACTTCAGCCTGGCTGAAATTGCGGATCAGCTTGCAGGCCTCGTCCGGTTGCGCGCGACGATCGCTCGCGGCCTTGATCAGCTTGCCGCGCTTCTCGGCTTCCTCGCGCAGCGGAATGAATGCCTTCATGCAGTCCTCGCCGGGACCGGCCTGCGTCGGGGGAGCCGCGCTGAAGGCGCCGGCGCCACCGATCGGGGCAGCACCGTTCACGGGAAAGGACGATTGCGGCGCCGCACCGAGCGAAGCAGCGGGTGCCGAACCGTTAACCGGAGGAAATGGGGAATTGGCGGCAGGCTGGTTGGGCAGCGGCGCCGGGAACGCGCTTTGCGCAGACGCGCCCGCAGCACCCATGACCACCATGGCGGCAGTGATCGGAACCATCAAATGGCGGATCATCAAGACAGTCTCTCCGGCAGGAGCTTACGGGTTCAGGGCTTCCCAATTGAAGCGCGACCAGCATGTTCGCGTTTTTACGATTCCCGCCGGCGCTTAACAACCCGTGGAATAGGGCGAGAGCGCGGCGCTGGGACGCACCAGTTCGGCAATATTTACCCCCGAAATGGCGCCTTTCGGTTAAGAACGGCCGGTAATCGGATCCCAAGCGATGCCTTCCCACGATTTTCGCGCCCCCCGCCTGTTCGTCGATGCCCCCCTGGCCCAGGACGCCAGGGTGCCGCTCGACCGCGACCAGAGCAACTATCTCGGCAATGTGCTGCGGCTGGCGGCCGGGGCCGAGGTCCTGGCCTTCAACGGCAGGGATGGCGAGTGGCAGGCCGCCATCGAGGGCCGCAAGCGGCCGGACGGCCTCGTGATCCTGCAGCAGACCCGGCCCCAGGACCATCTCGCCGACCTCACTTACGTCTTTGCCCCGCTCAAACATGCCCGGCTGGACTACATGGTGCAGAAGGCCATCGAGATGGGCGCCGCCGCCCTGCAGCCGGTGCTGACCCGGTTCACCCAGGCGTCCCGGGTGAACACCGAGCGGATGCGCGCCAATGTGGTCGAGGCGGCCGAACAATGCGGCATCCTCAGCATCGCCAGCGTGGCCGAGCCGGTGCCGCTGGAGCGCTTCCTGAGCCAGCGGCCCGCCGACCGCCTGCTGATCTTCTGCGACGAGGCGGCGGAGGTCCAGAATCCCATTCAGAACCTGCAAGGCGCGCGCGAGGTCGGACGCGGTATCGACGTGCTGATCGGCCCCGAGGGCGGTTTTGCCGAGGAAGAGCGGGCGCTGTTGCTGCGCCAGCCCAAAATCCTGCGGCTGGCGCTCGGCCCCCGCATCATGCGGGCGGACACCGCCGCGGTCGCCGCCCTGGCGCTGGTGCAAGCGGTGCTGGGGGATTGGAGCGGAAAGGCCAGCTAACTTCGTCAGCGGTGCAAACGCATGGCGTCGTCATGCCCGGGCTTGTCCCGGGCATCCACGTCCTTTGCGCCGGAGGGCAAGGCGTGGACGGCCGGGACAAGCCCGGCCATGACGAATGAGCCACCCGTTAAGCGATTGATCCTTTGGAGGTCGAAACCGCTGTCGGGCCATGCTAAGGGCTGCGCCAATTCGCCTCCCCTTGCCTGCCCGGTTCCGCCGGGCGATGGACCGCAGAGATGACCGCGACTGCCACCTCAAATGCTGCCGGCTCCGCCGCCTGGGCGGATACGCTGCTCTTGTCGTTTGCGCAGGCCGGCTATGTGAGGGCCGAACCCGCCATCCTGCAGCCGGCCGAGCCGTTCCTGGACCTCTCCGGCGAGGACATCCGCAAGAGCCTGTACCTGACCACCGACCTCTCCGGCGAGGAGCTCTGCCTGCGCCCGGACCTGACCATTCCTGTCGCGCGCGACTATCTGGCCTCGGGGCGCGCCGGCCAGCCGGCGGGGTTCAGCTATCTCGGTCCGGTGTTCCGCTACCGTAGCGGCCAGGCCCGTGAATTCCTACAGGCCGGCATCGAATCGTTCGCCCGTCAGGATCGCGCCGCGGCCGATGCCGAGATGCTGGCGCTGGGGCTGGAGGCGACGGCCGCCTTCGGCGTCCGCGACGTCGAGATCCGCACGGGCGATGTCGCCTTGTTCAATGCGCTGCTCGACGCCCTCAATCTCTATCCGGTCTGGCGGCGCCGCCTGGTCAAGGATTTCAACCGCAAGATCAGCCTGGAGCAGGATCTGGAGCGGCTGGCGGCCGCGACCACCGCGACGCGCAGCGAGTATGAGGGCGTGCTGGCGGCCCTTGCCGGCTCCGACCGCAAGGCGGCGCTCGCCTTCGTCACCGATCTGATGTCGATCGCCGGTACCACCAACGTCGGCGGCCGCACCACGGCCGAGATCGCCGATCGCTTCCTTGAGCAATCGACGCTGAAGGGCGGCGCGCTGCCGCGCGAGGCCATTGCCGTGCTCAAGCGCTTCCTGTCGATATCGGGCAATCCAGACGACGCCATCGCCGAGCTGCGCGCACTCACGACGGACGCGAAGCTCGATCTCGCATCTGCTATCGATCAGTTCGAGAGCCGGGTCGGCTTCATGGCCGCGCGCGGCATCAACGTGAGGCAGATTCGTTTCTCGACCGCGTTCGGGCGCGGGCTCGATTATTACACCGGCTTCGAGTTCGAGCTGCATCAAAGCGGCAACGGCACCGAGCCGCTGGTCGCCGGCGGCCGCTACGACGGGCTGATGACCCAGCTCGGATCAGCTGAGCCGATTCCGGCGGTCGGCTTCTCGGTCTGGGTGGAGGCGCTGAACCGGATCGGCCGCAAGGTGGGAGCGTAAAATCATGAGCGCGCCATTCGTTCTGGCCGTTCCCTCCAAGGGCCGCCTGCAGGAGAACACTGAGGCCTTCTTTGCCCGTGCCGGCCTCAAACTGTCGAAGGCCGGCGGCGCCCGCGACTACCGCGGCACCATCGCAGGCCTCGACAATGTCGAGGTCGCCTATCTCTCGGCGAGCGAGATCGCCGCGCAATTGTCGCGCGGCTTCGCGCATCTCGGCGTCACCGGCGAAGACCTGGTGCGCGAGAACATCGCCGATGCCGACAAGCGCGTGTCGCTGATCGACGGGCTCGGCTTCGGCTATGCCGACGTCGTCGTCGCGGTGCCGCAGGCCTGGATCGACGTCCGCACCATGGCCGACCTTGACGACGTCACCACCGGCTTCCGCGAGCAGCATCACATGCGGATGCGGGTCGCGACCAAATTCGTCAACCTCACCCGCGGCTTCTTCCAGGCTCACGGCATCAGCGATTACCGCATCGTCGAGAGCGCGGGCGCCACCGAAGGGGCGCCCGCGGCCGGCAGCGCCGAGCTGATCGTCGACATCACCACGACCGGCGCGACGCTTGCGGCCAACGGCCTGCGGGTGCTCGACGACGGCGTGATCCTGCGCAGCCAGGCCAATCTGGTGGCCGCCAAGGAGGCCGACTGGTCGCCGCAGGCGCGCGAGACGGCGCGTGTCATCCTCGATCACATCGCAGCGCGGGCGCGGGCCAACAAGTACCGCGAAGTCCGCACCCGCTTCCGGCAATGCGATGCCGCCCTGCTCGGGGAAGCCCACAGCCGGTTCGGCGTGGAGGCCCCGTTCGGCGGTCCGACCTCGTCAGGCATGCTGACCCTGCACTGCCCACCGGGGCAGCTCTACGCGCTGGCGAGCTTCCTGCGCGAGCATGGCGCCGAGACCGTCTCGGTGGTGTCGCTCGACTACGTGTTCGACCGCGAGAATCCGCTGTTCGCCAGGCTGGAGGCGTTCCTGCGGCGGTGAGCCCAAGGTTTGTTCAGCTTTGCGACAGCAAACGGCAGCTACCATATGCGGTTGAGAAGACCTAAACACCTCTGGAACCTTGATCGATGACGCTGGGCTCTGACGTATCCGGCATGACGACCACCGCAGCCAGCGCCGCCGCGAAGGGGCTGTCGATCGTCATCCCCGTCTACAACGAGGCGGCTGGCCTTGCCGGCCTGCATCAGCGCATCTGCGAGCTCGCCAAGACCCTGCGGCAGCGCTATCGCCTGTCTTGCGAAGTCGTCTATGTCGACGACGGCAGCAAGGATGCGACGCTGTCGATCGCGCGGTCATTGCCGGCCGACGCCATCGACGTCCAGGTGGTGTCGCTGTCGCGCAATTTCGGCAAGGAGGCCGCGCTGATGGCGGGCCTCGACCATGCCCGCCTCGGCGCGGTGATGTTCATGGACGGCGACGGCCAGCATCCGCCGGCGCTGGTCGAACAGCTGGTGCGGCACTGGATCGATGACGGCTATGACGTCGTCTATACCGCCAAGGCGCATCGCGACAACGAGTCCTTCCTGCGCCGGGTCGCGGTGCACGGCTTCTACGCGCTGATCAATTGGGGCGCCCGTCAGAAGATTCCGGAGGACGCCGGCGATTTCCGCCTGCTGTCGCCGCGCGCGGTCGCGGCGCTGAGGCAGCTGCCGGAACGCAACCGCTTCTTCAAGGGCCTCGCCAGCTGGATCGGTTTCCGCCAGATCCGCGTCGACTACGAGCCCGCAGCGCGTGCCCATGGCGTCACCACTTTCAACGCCGCGAGCCTGCTTGGCCTGTCGATCGAGGGCCTGACGTCCTTTTCAGTGGCGCCCTTGCGCTTCGCCAGCCTGCTCGGCGTCATTCTCGCAGGAGGCGCCTTCCTGTTCGGCCTTTCGATCCTCTGGGAGGTGTTCACGACCGGCAAGCAGGTGCCCGGCTATCCTTCGCTCGTGATCGGACTGATGACGATCGGCGGCGTGCAGCTCATCATGATCGGCATCGTCGGCGAATATATCGGCAAGATCCTCTCCGAGCTGAAGGCGCGGCCGATCTACTTCGTCGCCGAGCACAGTGAGAAGCATTCCGAGGCTGATGATGCCGCGAGCAGGACGGCAGCCGAATGAGCGTGGCCGCGAGCCCGCGGCGGATCTGGCTCTGCGCCGACGATTACGGCATCAGCCCGGGCGTCAACCGCGCCATCCGCGACCTGATCGAACGCGGCCGCCTCAATGCGACCTCGGTGATGATGGTGGGACCCGCGATCGCGCGCGGCGACGTCGAGGCGCTGCAGGCTTCGGCAACGCAAAGCCCGCGATGCGCGATCGGATTGCACGTGACGCTGTCGGCGCCGTTCCGGCCGCTCACCATGCATTTCCGCCCCTTGGACGGCGACATGTTCTTCGCCTTTCCCAAGCTGCTGCGCGCCGGACTGATGCGCCGGCTCGACCGTGAATTCATCCGCAACGAGGTGAAGGCACAGCTGGCCGCCTTCATGGACGCGTTCGGACGCACCCCCGACTTCGTCGACGGTCACCAGCATGTGCAGCTCTTCCCGCAGGTGCGCGACGGCTTTGTCGATGCGGTCAGCGAAGTCGCGCCGAACTCCTGGGTGCGTCAGGGCGGCCGCGACCTGCCGCTGCGGCAGCGGCTGGCCTCCCCCAAGGCCATGGTGCTCGATATCCTCAGCGCGCAATTCCGCCGCCGCGCCGGCAGCGCCGGCCTCAGCTTCAACCCCGGCTTCGCCGGCGCCTATGATTTCACGCGCGCCGCCGATTTCGGCGCGCTGATGCGGCAATTCCTGGAAGGTCTCCCCGACGGCGGCCTCGTGATGTGCCATCCCGGCTTTGTCGATGATGTCCTTACCGGCCTCGATCCGATGACCGACGTCCGCGAGCGCGAGCACGCCTATCTCGCGGGCGATGCCTTCGCGCGCCTGCTGGCCGACAGCAACGTGACATTGGAGTGATATGTTGTCCTCATGGACAATCGAGACCGCCCTTTTCCAGAGCTACCAGGCTGGCGTTTCACGCTGACGGAGACGTCTTTCGGCGTTTACCGGGCCGAAGGCTTCCACGAGGACGGTCGCTCCGTTAGCCGCATGGGTCACGACGTCCCACTTCTGATGAAGGAAACCGCCGAAGACGCGAGGAATCTGCCGAAGCGGCGAGGCAGCTTGTCGCATACCGAAATTTAATCCGGCCGGCACTGTTGGGGCCATAATGGAACCCTACATCTCCTCTCGCGCTTGGTTTGGCGCGAAGGAGACAGATCATGACGCCGCAGGAACGCCAGCTCGTCGACGACCTTTTTGACCGGCTTTCTAAGCTGGAGAATGCACAGCGCGATCCCGATGCGATCGCCGCGATCTCCGACGGGCTGCGCAAGGCGCCCGGCGCCATCTACGCGCTGGTGCAGACCACGCTGGTCCAGGACGAAGCGCTGAAGCGCGCCAATGCCCGCATCCAGGAGCTGGAAGCGGCCCACGCGCCCGAGCAGGCGCAGTCCGGCGGCTTCCTCGACACCATGCGCGACACATTGTTTGGCGGCGGCCCGTCCCGCGGCTCGGTGCCGAATGTGCCGCAGCGTGAGCAGCGTCCGGCTTGGAACACCGGCCAGGCGATGCCGCAAGGCCAGCCGGGTTACGGCGCGCCGCCTTACGGACAGGCTTACGGCCAAGGTCCGGGTCAGGGCGCTCCGCCGATCGGCGGTGGCGGCGGCTCGTTCCTCGGCACGGCGGCGGCAGCCGCGGCCGGCGTCGTCGGCGGCTCGCTGCTGCTCTCGAGCATCCGCGGCATGATGGGCGGATCGCACCAGCAGGGTTTTGGCGACAGCAACGCGCTCGGCGACCGCAGCGCTGGTGGAAGTCCTTGGGGCGGCGGCGATCAGTCCGGCGGCTCGCTGGCGCGCGAGGCCGGCCTCGATGACATTGGCTCGAACCGGGAATCCCGCCAGGGCTTCTTCGACCAGGCGTCGAACGAGCGCGACAACTACGACCAGAACTACGGCAACGATCACGACGACAGCTTCGACACGGCCGACAACAGCGATTTCGGCGGCGACGACGACGGCGGCAGCGATTACGCGTAGGCCATTCGACCGACAGATGTGGAACGGCCGCCTCCGGGCGGCCGATTTCTGTTCAAGCAGAGCTCAACGCACTTCTGCTCTGCCACCACACGCCATGATGCCATTCGATATAATATGACTAGTGCGTGCGTTGTCGGACAGCACCGTGCAGAACGTCACGAGGTGCGCCTGACTTCACCATGCCGGGCGAAATCGTCCTCCGACACACGCCGCCGTAGACTCCCGGATTTCCAAATTTGGACATGGGTGTTCAATTGGAAGAACACACTGCTTATGCCACACATCGTGGCTGCCTCTCTTGGCTACAGTCGGGGGTTTTAAGAATGAGTTCACTTCAACAGCGCATCGCGACCCTGAGCGACGTCACGACCCATCTCATCACCGAATTGTACGAGTTGGAGGGACTGCACGAGCGCCTCAGGAAGGCAGAGCTGTCGGTGCGGCGGCTGAACCGCTCGGCTCGCGCACCGCATTCGGCTTCATCAGCTCGTCCTCGCCGCGCCGCTGTCCCTCGTCGCGGGTCGAGGCACCGTCAGCGGACGTAGGACTATTCAGGCACACGTTTGGCGGCGGCAGCGTCCCTTCGACGCCGCGCATTTCGAGCCGACGCGGCACCCGGACTTGATCGCTCCATCGAGCGCATGACGCTTCACATCACCACGACCTTGGTGCCGACATTGACGCGGCCGTAGAGGTCGATGACGTCCTCGTTGCGCATGCGGATGCAGCCGGAGGAGACGTTGGTGCCGATGGTCCAGGGCTCGTTGGAGCCGTGGATGCGATAGAGCGTCGATCCCAGATACATCGCACGGGCACCGAGCGGATTTTCTGGGCCGCCTTCCATGTGCCTGGGCAGATCGGGCCGGCGCGCGAGCATTTCCGCCGGCGGCGTCCAGTCCGGCCATTCGCGCTTGGCGGTGATCGATTTCACGCCGGACCAGGTGAAGCCGGGACGGCCGACGCCGATGCCGTAGCGCAATGCCCGGCCGTTGCCCTCGACGAGATAGAGGAACTTGTTCGGCGTATCGACCACGATCGTGCCGGGACTTTCCTTGCCGCTATAGTCAACGAGTTGTTTCTCGAATTTCGGATCGAACGGACGCTGCCGCGGATCGACCGCCTCCTGCTGCAGAGACGCGCCCTGCTGATATCCGCCTTGTTGATACCCACCTTGCATCTGCGGCTCGCCCATCGGCGGCAGGCGCCGCTGGTCGTAATAGCCCGGCTGCTGCTGATACACCGGCCGCTCCGGCGCGTAGGCCGGGCCGCGGCCGGGGCCATCGCCGAACAGGAATTCGATGAAGCCGCCGCCCATGTCGGAATGGGACGCCACGCGCACCGGCGCCGGCGGCACGCGCGGCTGGTACAGCACCGCGGGCGGATCGTTCGGCACGCTGTTGTCGAAGGCGCCCGCGTCGTTCGCGCCGGCCATGAAGGTGCAAGCGCTGCCGAGCAGCGCGACAGACATTTTCTTGAACATCGACGTACTCTGTACTGTTTCGTCTAGATCACATGCGTCGTGGAGAGCCGGTGGCTGATCCGCGCTCTTCGACGTGGTCAATAAAAAGCAAAAGCCGTTTTGTTTGGTAAACGGACAGCGCGTTTGGATTCACCACGTCGCGAGCGCGCCTGCAATTTGGCGATCAGCGTTTATTTTCGATGAACGCCGCGCGGTGATGGTTAATCGCTTCTTTGCGCCGCGTCGCGCGCGGCCGATCAGCAGTTCCTGCTGTGAACTTCGTGTTAAATCGCTTCTGCCTACAAAGACGCGTGAGTGAGGTGGGGGGAGTATCCTGATGGCTGTTCACCGCAAGCGTTTTCGCGTCGAAGATATCGTCGGTGGCGAGATGCCCATTGTAGACGTAACCGAAGAGGCACTCCCGATGCATAGCGAGATCATGGCCGAGCTGCGCGCGATCCGCGCCCAGATGGCGAAGGGCATCGTCGCGGCCCCGCTGTCCGGCAGCGCTGCCATGGCGGCGATCGACGCCTCGACCGCGCACGAGCTTGCCGAAGCGCGCACCATGCTCGATACCTACCGGGCGCAGATCGAGCAGTGCGAGAAGCTGAAGGTCGAGCTCGACCTCATCCACGACGCCATCGACCGCACCAAGCGCGAGATCGCGACGCTGCACGGCAAGAGCTTCGACGGCGGCGAGATGGCCAAGGTCAACGGCGAGCTCGGCGCGGTGGTCGGCGGCACCGAGCAGGCGACCCAGCAGATCCTCGAAGCCGCGGAATCGATCGACCAGGCCGCCAGCGCGATGTCGAAGGTGGACTCGATCGATCAGCAGAAGCGCCTTGCCGACGACATCCAGGAACGCGTCATCTCGATCTTCGAAGCCTGCAACTTCCAGGACCTGACCGGCCAGCGCATCAGCAAGGTCATGGGCACGATGAAGTTCATCGAGCAGCACATCAACGCGATGATGGAGATCTGGGGCGGCGTCGACGCGATCAAGTCCCATGTGCCCGCGCAGGTCGACAACCGCAGCGAGGACGAGAAGCTCCTCAACGGCCCCAAGCTCGCCGGCGACGTCGGCCACGCCTCGCAGGACGACATCGACGCGCTGTTCGACTGAGCGGCGACGACATCGGAATAACAAAACGCCGGCCTTGGGCCGGCGTTTTTTGTTTTGGCCGGTGCAGATCGTGAACTCTTCTTCCCTTCTCCCCTTGTGGGAGAAGGTGGCGCGAAGCGCCGGATGAGGGTTCTCTCGACTCGCAAGACCGTTCGTGAGGAGATAGACCCCTCACCCGTCTCGCCGCTACGCGGCGAGCCACCCTCTCCCAAGGGGAGAGGGTAAGAGACCGTCACGCCCTCGGCGCGCAGCGGACGTAGACCATGTTGCCGTAGCGGGTGCCGGCGTCCTTGTCGATGAAGCGGGTGATCATGACGCGACCGTCGAAGGAGACGATTTCGCGGTCCTGATCGCCGGGGGTCGGGCCGGCCGGCCCGATGTAGTTCTTGCCGCTCGGCGAGCCCTTCAGCCGCAGCTCCTGCGGCGTCGCCTGGTCGGCGAGATGCATGATCACGCCACCGGAGGAACCGGCGGTGATCACGTAGGGGTTCCTGCATTGCTCGCGCGCCATCTTCTCGGTGCGGGCGCGATCGGCCGGGTTCTGGAACGAGGCGAGGCCCCAGCGGCCGACGATCTCGTCGGCGCGGATGGTGGCGGGCATTTCCGGAGCGACGCCAGGTTCGGCATCGGGCGGCGGCGGGGACGACGTGAGGGACGGCAGGTTGAAGCCGCCGCCGCAGGCGCCCAGCAGCAGCGCCAGACAAGAGGCGGCCGCCAGATTGGCAACCGTGCGCGCGTGAGCCGAACTGATCATGGCATTCCCCCGAACAAGACCATGGCCGCACCCCTCCCGCAGCCAAGCGCAAAACCGCTGCCGGAGCAATGACGTCGTTCTTTACGCCGACGCCCCGAGCGAGTTTCCAATGCCACCATCCTATATCCGCCTCAACAATCGCTTAACCACCTTTGCTTGACAGGATCGCGGCCAAGCCATATTTCCGGACCCACTATTAGCACTCGGAAAGCCCGATTGCTAAGCGCGCCGTTTGATCCTCGACGAGAGGGGGACGGAAGCGCCGCCCCACCGACCCCACTACTTCCGAAGCGAGCCTCCAAAGGGAAACGTCATGGCTAAATCCAAATTTCGTCCGCTGCATGACCGTGTCGTGGTCAAACGTATCGACGCCGAGGAAAAGACCAAGGGCGGCATCATCATTCCGGACACGGCCAAGGAAAAGCCGTCCCAGGGCGAGATCGTCGCCGTCGGCCCCGGCGGCCGCGACGAGACCGGCAAGCTGATCCCGATCGACCTCAAGGTCGGCGACCGCGTGCTGTTCGGCAAGTGGTCGGGCACCGAGGTCAAGATCGACAACGAAGAGCTCCTGATCATGAAGGAGTCGGACATCATGGGCGTGCTGGCCTAAGGCCGTCCGCCTGAACAGCCGCTGAATGTCATGCCCGGATCCAGGCGATCCGGGCATCCATCGTTCCGCCGCACGGCACAAGACAACACACATCACATAACACGAGGGATTGCAGACCATGGCTGCCAAAGACGTCAAGTTTTCCGGAGACGCGCGCGATCGCATGCTGCGCGGCGTCGACGTTCTCGCCAACGCCGTCAAGGTGACGCTCGGCCCGAAGGGCCGCAACGTCGTCATCGAGAAGAGCTTCGGCGCCCCCCGCATCACCAAGGACGGCGTCACGGTCGCCAAGGAGATCGAGCTCGAGGACAAGTTCGAGAACATGGGCGCCCAGATGGTGCGTGAGGTCGCCTCCAAGACCAACGACCTCGCCGGCGACGGCACCACCACCGCGACCGTGCTGGCCCAGGCCATCGTGCGCGAAGGCGCCAAGGCGGTCGCCGCCGGCATGAACCCGATGGATCTCAAGCGCGGCATCGACACCGCGGTTGCCGCCGTCATCAAGGACATCGAGAAGCGCGCCAAGCCGGTCGCCGCCTCCTCCGAGGTCGCCCAGGTCGGCACCATCTCGGCCAACGGCGATGCCGCCATCGGCAAGATGATCGCCCAGGCGATGCAGAAGGTCGGCAACGAGGGCGTCATCACCGTCGAGGAGAACAAGTCGCTCGAGACCGAGGTTGATATCGTCGAGGGCATGAAGTTCGACCGCGGCTATCTCAGCCCCTACTTCGTCACCAATGCCGAGAAGATGACCGCCGAGCTCGAGGACGCCTACATCCTCCTGCACGAGAAGAAGCTCTCGGGCCTGCAGGCCATGCTGCCGGTGCTGGAAGCCGTGGTGCAGTCGGGCAAGCCGCTCGTCATCATCGCCGAGGACGTCGAGGGCGAGGCGCTGGCCACCCTGGTCGTCAACCGGCTCCGCGGCGGCCTCAAGGTCGCGGCCGTCAAGGCTCCGGGCTTCGGCGATCGCCGCAAGGCCATGCTGCAGGACATCGCGATCCTGACCGGCGGCCAGCTGATCTCCGAGGAGCTCGGCATCAAGCTCGAGAACGTCACGGTGAAGATGCTCGGCCGCGCCAAGAAGGTGGTGATCGACAAGGAGAACACCACGATCGTCAACGGCGCCGGCAAGAAGCCCGACATCGAGGCCCGCGTCGGCCAGATCAAGGCCCAGATCGAGGAGACCACCTCGGATTACGACCGCGAGAAGCTCCAGGAGCGCCTCGCCAAGCTCGCCGGCGGCGTCGCGGTGATCCGCGTCGGCGGCGCCACTGAGATCGAGGTCAAGGAGAAGAAGGACCGCGTCGAGGACGCGCTCAACGCCACCCGCGCCGCGGTTCAGGAAGGCATCGTCCCGGGCGGCGGCGTCGCGCTGCTCCGCGCCAAGAAGGCGGTCGGCCGTCTCACCAACGCCAATGACGACGTCCAGGCCGGCATCAACATCGTGCTGAAGGCGCTGGAAGCCCCGATCCGCCAGATCTCCGAGAACGCCGGCGTGGAAGGCTCGATCGTGGTCGGCAAGATCCTGGAGAACAAGTCCGAGACCTTCGGCTTCGACGCCCAGAACGAGGACTATGTCGACATGGTCGAGAAGGGCATCATCGATCCCGCCAAGGTGGTGCGCACCGCGCTGCAGGACGCCTCTTCCGTGGCCGGCCTCTTGGTGACTACCGAAGCCATGGTCGCCGAGATGCCGAAGAAGGAAGCTCCGCCCGCGATGCCCCCCGGCGGCGGCATGGGCGGCTTCTAAGCCTTCCGTTCCGTGACAGAGTTGCGAAGGCCGCCTCCGGGCGGCCTTCTTTTTTGCCGACCCTGCCCGTTTCGCTTTCCGATTCAACCAGCGGCCAAAACCCACTACGGTGGCGCGCCGATTCTGATTGTTTGGGCATGATCCTAGAGACCGCTTCACGCTTTCCGGATCATGGCCGTTGCGCGAGGATGTCATCGATGCGTGCGCTTCTGGTTTGCTCCACGGCCGTTCTGGCCCTGCTCGCCGTTCCGCCGCAGGCCTCCGCCCAGATGAAGCTGTCGCCGAAGGCGACCGCGCCGGGGGGAACCGAGACGCGCTATTTCACCGCGATGGACGGGCTGATGGACGGCAATGCCGACGTGATCCTGAAGGAGACGCGCCAGGGCAAGACGCTGACCGCGGCGGTGCTCGACGTCTGCTACCCCATCGCGAAGAACTCCGACCGCAAGGACCGCTTCGTCGTCAACCTCCAGGTCGCCGGCCAGACGCTGACCGGAACGACGCAGAGCATCAGTGAGAAGTCGCCGGTCAGCGTCAAGCTGACGCGCAAGCAGTCCGGCGACATGTTCGAATTCCGCGGCCAGATCGCGGTCGGCCAGGCGGTGACCGAAGTGACCTCGCCGGACAATTCCGATCTCAGCGAAAAGGAATTCCTGGACAGTCAGGCCTCCGACGACGGCATCACGCCGCAGCCGAAGGATTTCACCGACGTCTCGCCGGAAGCGATCGCGGTCAAGGTCAAGCTCGACGCCGCGACCGACTTCCTGAAGAGCCTGAAGGGCCAGGAGGTCGAGGTGACGCTGGCGAGCCTCAATGTCGGCTGCGACGCGCTGCGCGCGGGCGAGCAGACCATCACCATGTCGGTCGATCCCGAGCGCGCCGGCGCGCTGCTGGCGAAGTTCAAGGCAATGCCGGGCGTCACCGCCGCAGGCTGGACCGCGGGCATGACCGAGATGGACCGCACCATCCGCTTCCCTGCGGCCGACTGGCGCGAGGGCGACAAGATCAACAAGGGCAAGCTTGCAACGGCGGTGGCGAGCGTGCTGAGCAGGACGCTCGCGGCAAAGCCGGTCACGCAAAACTTCAACCCGGCCACCGGCAGGCTCAAGCTGGTGTTCAAGCGGCCGAACCAGGACTTCCCGGCGCTCGAGCTCACCGACACGATCGAGGTTGCAGGCCTGGTCTCGCCCGACAAGCCGGGCACCACCGACAAGCTCATGCTCTGGATCGGCAGCCCGGCGACCACGACGGCCGACGAGGGCAGCGGTGCCAGGCTCAATCTGTCCGACGATGCCAGCCTCGACGAAGAAGGCGATCTGCCCGACGACAACGGCTCGATCGAGGCGCTCGTCAAGGAGCTGAAGGGCCAGCGCTGGGACGCCGACAAGTCGGTGTGGAAGTAGGCTGAGACAGCCACCGCTGTCATCGCCCGGCTTGACCGGGCGATCCAGTACTCCGAGACAGCAGCGATGGAATCGATAGGCTGCGGCGTACTGGATTCCCCGCCTTCGCGGGGAATGACAGAGGCCTAATTCCCCGTCGTCCTGAAGCGCAGCGGCTTCGGGCCGATCAGCGTCAGCACGTCGCCCTGGCGCTTCCAGGTCTCGACGCTGCCGAGGGCTGCGACGAGCTCGTCGTCGGCCTGCGCTCTCGCCGGCGGACAGTTGCGGTTCTGGATCTGGCCGGGCACGAAGATCACGGTGTTGCCGGCGACCGAGAACTGGCCCTTGCCGCCCTTGCACCAGAGCTCCAGCACGACCTCGCCATTGTCGCCGATCTCGATGTTGGGAATCCGCTTCGAGCCTGCCTGCGGCAACGCCTCCAGCGTCATCTCGGTGCCGAACGGAAACCCCTCCTGAGCACGCGCGAGTGTGGACATCGCGAACATTGCAACCGCCGCACACACCAATCGCTGGAACGAAACCATGAGACCTCTCGACCGACCTGACTTGCCGCACCTTCTATGAGACGGCGGGGGCGTTGAGAAGGTTCGCGCATGGTCGATGCAGGCGCACCGGCATGGCGAAGCCCGGGGCGCCTTCGAAGACCACGCCGAACGAGAAAGCGATCGGCAGCCAGTTGCAGCCGCGGCGCGAAGTTCTCGCGCATCGGCGGTTCCCGTCCGCTCACAAGGTCGCGAAATCCCGGAGCACCCTGCCCCGCACCGGCGGGCACCATGCTAGGGTTGCTGGCTGCGACAATCCAACGCAAATTGCAGAACTTGCGACTTTCGTCTAAGCGCGCCCATTTCCGCCATCGCCTCAGCTATTTGGCTCTGGGCATCGTGCACATCCCCTGAGGAGATCCAGCTCTGTGAACAACATCCGCGCCACGCTCGCGATCGTCTGGCGAATCGCCATCCCTTATTTCCGATCAGAGGACAAATGGGCCGGCCGCGGCCTGCTCGCCGCGGTGATCGTGATCGAACTGCTGCTGGTCGCCATCGATGTGCTCGTGAACCAATGGTACAGCCGCTTCTACAATTATCTCCAGGAGCGCGACTGGAACGGCTTCGTCTGGGAGCTGGGCGTCTTCACACTGCTCGCGAGCGCCAGCGTCGCGCTTTCCGTCTACCAGCTCTATCTCAATCAGTGGCTCCAGATTCGCTGGCGGCAATGGCTGACGCGTCACTATCTGGGCGAATGGCTGAATAGCGCGACCCACTATCGGATGCAGCTCAAGGGCGATGCGGCCGACAACCCGGACCAACGCATCACCGACGACGTCAGGAGTTTCGTCGAGCAGACTCTCAATATCGGCATCGGGCTGCTCTCCTCGATCGTCACGCTGCTCTCGTTCGTGGTCATTCTGTGGGGGCTGTCGAACGCGGCACCGCTGCATATCTCCGGCCTCGACTTTCCCATCCCCGGCTATTTGGTGTGGGCGGCGCTCGTCTACGCGATCTTCGGCACCGCGCTCACGCACTGGATCGGTTCGCCTCTCGTCAATCTCAACTTCGAGCAGCAGCGCTACGAGGCCGACTTCCGCTTCAACCTCGTCCGCGTGCGCGAGAACTCCGAACAGATCGCACTGCTCAAGGGCGAAGGCGCCGAACGCGAACGACTGCTGCACCGCTACGGCTATGTCGTCGGCAATTGGTACGCGATCATGAGCCGGACCAAGCGTCTGACTGCTTTCACGGCGAGCTATTCCCAAGCCGCCGTGATCTTCCCCTTCATCCTCACCGCGCCTGCCTATTTTGCCGGTAAGATTCAACTTGGAGGGATGGTGCAGACCGGCTCCGCCTTCGGCAGCGTGCAGAAGGCCCTGTCCTTCTTCGTGAGCGCCTACCGATCCCTGGCCGAATGGCGTGCGGTGGTTGCCCGTCTCGATGGCTTCGAGATGTCGGTCGCCTCGGCGGTCAATCTGCCGGCGCATGAGCCTGCCATCGCGCTGGAAGTCGCTGGCCGCCATATCGACCTCGAGCAGCTCTGCGTGAACCTGCCCAACGGCACGCCGCTGGTGGCCGCCAAGGCCTTCACCATTCAGGCCTCGGAGCGCGTGCTGGTGACCGGACCGTCCGGCTCCGGCAAGTCCACGCTGTTCCGGGCCATCGCCGGCATCTGGCCGTTCGGCACCGGCACGGTTGTGGTCCCGGAAAAGGCAAAGCTGATGATGCTGCCGCAGCGGCCCTATTTCTCGGTCGGTGTGTTGCGCGATGCCGTGGTCTATCCGGCAGCGCCGGGCGCGTTCGACGCCGCGCAGGTCCGCGAGGCCCTGATCGCGGTCGGGCTGCCCGATCTCGCCGAGCGGCTGGACGAGGACGGCCACTGGAACAGGATGCTCTCGCTCGGCGAGCAGCAGCGTCTCGGGCTAGCGCGCGCGCTGCTGCATGCGCCGGACTATCTGTTCCTGGACGAAGCCACCGCCTCGCTCGACGAGCCGTCGGAAGCCCGGCTCTACCGGCTGCTGGCGGAGAGACTGCCGCAGGCCACCATCGTCTCGATCGGCCACCGCTCGACGCTGGATGCCTTCCACACCCGCAAGGTGGCGCTGGTGAAGGACGGTGCGATCCACGTCGTCGGCGGCGAGCGGACTGCGGCGGAGCCGAGCGCCGCGCGCTGAGGCGAGCGCTGGGTAGCCGCTGATCATTAAGTTCGAGTCGTCACTCCATACATGCGTCAAGCCCGGCCATGACGGCGTGGAGAAAAGCAAAAGGGCGGCAGGTTGCCCTGCCGCCCTCGCGAAGTCGTTTCGGAAAGAAGCTTACTTCAGATTGCTCATCGCCGTCAGGTCGAACGAGAGCTTGGCCACGCCGGCCGCGCTGCACCAGTTGGAGCCGAAGCCGCCCGGGTTGATGGGGGTGAAGCTTCCGGTGAACTTCGCGGTGTGATCGCTGGTCAAGGCGTTGCAGTCGCCCTTGTTCAGGTCGGTGTCGTGATAGCGCAGATCGAGCGTGAACACCTTGTAGGTGAAGCCGACGCCGACGTTCCAGGTATTATAGCTCGGCTCCTTGATGCCGTTCGCATAAACCGGATCGCCCGCGATGCCGTAGAAGATGTCGGAAGTGCCGAACCACTGCCGGCCGAACTCACCCGACACGTACATGCCGACGCCGCTGGCACCGAAGATTGTGCTCGGGGCGGTCCACTTGGCCGTGATCGAGGCGTAATTGCCCCAGGCGCCGAGGTTCAGGAAGTTCGGCGAGTAGTACTCGTTGAAGCCGACCGTCCACTGGTCGTTGATGACGACGTTCAGCTTGGCGTAGGCTTCGAAGAAGCTGGCGTCCTTCTTGGCGAAGTTGCCGTTGATCGGAAGGCCGATTGCGCCCTGCGAGTAGTCGATGTCGCCGCCACAATTGCCCTGAGCCAATGTGTACTGCGAGCCGAAGCATTGTCCGCCCGGATAGAGGTAGCCCCAGAGACCGAAGTCGAAGGCGAACATGCCGAAGGTCGGGCGGATACCGCCGTAGAAGTCGACTTCCGCCGCAGCGCGGTTCGGGAAGGAGATGCTCGAGGCGGACGTACCGACGTAGAGCTGCAAGTCCTTGGTGACGTTGTAGCGAGGCTCGAAATAGGCCGTGACGGCCGGCTTATGGTTCGACTGGGTGATGCCGCGGAAGACGTAATCGCTCATGATGCCGCCGCCGAAGGCGATATCCCAAGGATCGAACGCCGGGGGCGGCGGGGCCTTCAATGCCTTCACGCGCAGATCTGCCGCGAACGCCGAACCCGTCGTCACCATTGCCAGCGCCGTTGCCAACAAAGCCACTTTTTTCATTTCGATCCCCATCTACCCGTTCTTACTTAGCAGTCGCCCCCGGAAGCCCCCCGGGGCATGCGGCCTACCTGCAAAATTGCGTCACTGCGGCAATTTGGATCGATGGACAGGAACCGTGAAGCAAAAAGCACGGGCATCTGCCGACTTTTTAGGCGTTTTGACGAATTCACGAAAGGTTGTCAGGCTGTGTGGCTTCTCGATCACATTATTTGCATTCCAAGGTGCAGTGCAGACCCGTGTAAACCCGGGGATCGCCAGGCGGCGTGACACCTTCGCTACGAATCAGGGTGGGCCCGGAGCGCCAGCCGCCAAGGGCGGCTTCCGCGATGCAAAAAGGCCGCAGCACCGGGGGGTGCCGCGGCCTTCTCGTTACAATCCCAAGTAACAATCCCGAGTAACAGTCCCGAGTGACAGTCCGAAGGCGATGAGAGACCGCCTTCCTACCCCTGCCCCTCGGCCGGCGCCGCTTCCGCAGAAGACGAAGGCATCGCCCAGCTTGTCTCGGCGGGCGCGGGAGTCTCCGCCGGTGCCGACGGCTTCGGAGCAGGCGCTGCCTTCGCCTTCTTCGGTGCCGCCTTCTTCGCGGCCTTCTTCGGAGCAGCCTTCTTGGCCGCCGACTTCTTTGCAGTCGTCTTGGCAGCCTTCTTCGGGGCGGCCTTCTTGGCAGATTTCTTGGCAGACTTCTTGGCGGTCTTCTTGGCCGCCTTCTTCTTCGTCGCCTTCTTCGCGGACTTCTTCGCCGCTACGGCCTTCTTGGCCTTCTTGGCCTTCTTGGCCTTTTTGGCCTTCTTGCTTTTCTTCTTCTTCGCTTTCGCCATCGTGGTCCTCCTGTTGCCGCCGAACAATGCTTGATCGGGCGTCTTCAGTCGTCACCTCGGGAGGACAGTTCGGGCTCCTGAAAGCTCAAACCTGCGCGTTCAGTGCCGGCCGCGCCCCGCCCGTCGCCCAATCGAGAAGCTCAATCGTGTGTACGACCGGAACTGACGTGCCACTGGCAATCTGCACCATGCAGCCGATATTGCCCGCGGCAATCATGTCCGGCTTGACGCTCGCGATGTTGGCGACCTTACGATCACGCAACCGACCCGCAAGCTCGGGCTGGAGAATGTTGTAGGTCCCCGCCGAACCGCAACACAAATGGCTCTCGGGCACATCTTTCACCACGAATCCATTCTTGGAAAGCAATTCTTTCGGAAGCCCTGTGATTTTCTGTCCATGCTGCAACGAACACGCGGAGTGATAGGCGACGACGATGTCGTCCGCTCGCGCCGCGGTCGCAAGCTCGAGGCCGGCGACGTATTCGGTGATGTCCTTGGCGAGCGCCGAGACCCTCGCAGCATCGGCCGCGAACGCTGTGTCCTCGCGCAGGAGATAGCCGTAATCCTTGATCACCGTGCCGCAGCCGGAGGTCGTCACCAGGATGGCATCGAGCCCCTCGCCGGCCATTTCCTTCCGCCACGCCGCGACGTTGGCGCGAGCCCGCGCCAGCGCATCCTCGTCGTTGCCGAGGTGATGGGTCAGCGCGCCACAGCACTGCTCGTCCCTGACAAGGACGACCTCGATGCCGTGGCGGGTCAGGAGACTGATGGCGGCCTGGTTGATGCGCGGCGCCAGCACCTGCTGGGCGCAGCCCTGGAGCAGTGCCACACGGCCGCGCTTCTTGCCCAGCGCCGCGAACACGCTGCCGGCGGCGGGCCCTGCGGGCGGCAGCCGGTCCGGCGCCAGCGCCAGCATCGCCTTGATGCGCTGGATCAAGCCCGGCGTCGCCGCAGGCCGGGGTGTCGGCAGCAAGACGCCGAGCGGACGGACGAGCCGCGCCAGCCACATACTGACGCGAAAGCGCTGCGGGTCCGGCAGGACGAAGGCCAGCACCTGGCGCAGCAGCCGCTCGGTCAGCGGCCGCCGATAGCGCTGCTCGATTTGCACCCGGGCCTGATCGACCAGGTGCATGTAGTTCACGCCCGAGGGGCAGGTCGTCATGCAGGCAAGGCACGACAGGCAACGGTCGATATGCTTGACCACGTCGGCGGTCGGCGCCTGGTCCTTCTCCAGCATCTCCTTGATCAGATAGATGCGGCCGCGCGGGCTATCGAGCTCGTCGCCGAGCAGCACATAGGTCGGGCAGGTTGCGGTGCAGAAGCCGCAATGGACGCAGGCGCGCAGGATCTTGTCGGCTTCCGCGATATCGGGGTCGGCGAGCTGCGCGAGTGAGAATTCGGTCTTCATCAGCCAGCGCTCCGCGTGAGCCGCCCCCGGTTGAGAATGATCTTCGGATCGAAGCTGGCGCGCACCCGCTCGCTCAGCGCGGCAATCCCCGGCGCCTGCGGATGGAACACGTCGACCTCGCGCCTGACATCATCAGTCGCCCGGATCAGCGTGGCATGCCCGCCGGCCGCGTTCGCGTGCGCACGCACCGCCGGGGCATGCGCGTCCGGCTTCGGCGGGAGCGCCGCCCAGATCAGGCCGCCGCCCCAATCGTAGATCACATCGCCCCCCGTCTCGCGCGCCAGCTGCGTGCCCAGCGCCGCGCCCGAGGCCGGCGGGCAGACGATCCGCCAGACCGGCCAGGCGCCGAGCGCGCCGCTCGCCGCGAACGGCAGCACGTCGCGGATCGCGCTCCACAGGGCCGCGGATGCCACGTCCTCGATCAGCGTCGCGGTTCCAAACGGCGCCAGCAATTGGCGCAGCGAGCCGGCGCGGTGCGCAGCGGACGCGGTGATGCCCTCGAGCCGCAGCACGGTCAGCGCCTCGGCCTCGCCTTGGCCCGCAATGTCGCCCAGCCCCTCGGTCCCGGCCCGGAGTGCGGATTTCGGCAGATGCGCGGCGGCGGAGACGTCGAAGGGCGAGCCCAGCGCCGCAGTCATGGCCTTGTTGGCGGCGGCATCATCTAACCCGCGCAGCAACAGCGTCCGCTCGGCCTCGGGCTTGGGCATCACCTTGAGCGTGACCTCGGTCATCACCGACAGCGTGCCCCAGGACCCCGCCAGCAGCTTGCAGAGGTCGTAGCCGGTGACGTTCTTCACCACCTTGCCGCCGGTCTTGAAGCTGTCGCCGAAACCCGAGACGGCATGCGCGCCGAGCAGGTGGTCGCGCGCTCCGCCCGCCCGGATCCGCCGCGGCCCGGCGAGCCCTGCCGCGATCATGCCGCCGATGGTGCCTGTTGCCGTCGTGCCGAGCAGCGGGGCGGTGTTTACAGGCTCGAAGGCGAATTGCTGGTTCTTGGCGTCGATCAGCGCCAACACGTCGGCCAGCGGCGCGCCGGCCTGGAGCGTGATGATGAGCTCGTTCGGCTCGTAGGCGGTGACGGCATTGAGTGCGGAGACGTCGAGCACGGCGTTGGTCGCCATGGCGTGGCCGATGCCGCGCTTACCGCCATGGCCGATGATCTCGAGCGGCTGCTCGCTCGCGATCGCCGCGCGCACCACCTCTTCGACGTCTTTAGCGTCTCTGACCTTGAGCGTATCCACGGGAAAAGGCGGTAGCGAAATTCGCGCAGGAAATCAATTCGACCCGCGACGGAACGCTGGGCCGCGGCGACATTCGCACTACGATCTTCATCGAACCATTGCCGCCCAGAGCCGCGCTATCGAATGGAGCATTCTCAAGGAGCTCCATCATGACCGAACAGGCAATGAATCAAGAGGCCGGCCACCCGGCCATCGGCGGCGGACTTCTCGTCGTGGCGCAATGGGAAGCAAAGGCCGAAGAGGTCGACCGGGTTGCTGAAATCCTGCGCGGCTTCCTCCCTCAGGCGCAGCGCGAGCCAGGCGTCAAGCTGTTCCTGATCTCGCGCGCCAAGGACAATCCGGCCCAGTTCCTGTTCTACGAGTTGTTCCGCGACGAAGACGCCTTTAGGGCGCACCAGGAGAGCGCGCATTTCAAGAGCTACATCGCGGAACAGGCGCTGCCGCTGCTAACCAGGCGCGAACGCGCGCAATACGCCCTGCTGTGAATGATCTGCTTCCTCCTTGCGAGCCAGGGCGATCGCCTATGACTCGCAGCGGCGGGCTGCGTGCAAGCTGGGGCTGGATCAAGCCCCGGCCTTGCACGTGATCCCGCCGTCGACAACGAGCTCGATGCCCGTCACGTATTTCGACTCGTCCGAGGCCAGGAACAGCGCGGCGTTGGCGACGTCGAATGCATCGCCCATATGGCCCATCGGCACCTGGGCGTCGCGCGCGCGCCACATCGCCTCGACATCGCCCTTGGCGTAGCTGGCGGCGAGGCCGGCGGAGTGCTCGACCATCGGCGTCTTCATCAGGCCGGGCAGGATCGCGTTGACCCGGACGTGATGGCGCGCGAACTCGATCGCTGTGGTGCGCGTCATCTGGTTCATCGCCGCTTTCGAGGCGCCGTAGGTAACGTAGGAGATGCCCATGTGGCGGATCGAGGCGATCGAGGAGATGTTGATGATCGAACCGCCGCCCTGCTTCACCATGACGGGAACGACGTGCTTCATGGCGAGATAGGCGCTCTTGAGGTTGACGCTGAAGACGCGGTCCCAGCTGTCTTCGCTCACCTCGACGACACTGCCCATCTCGGCGATGCCGACATTGTTGTCGAGCACGTCGATGCGGCCATAGGCCTTGAGGCACGCCGCGACCATCGCCTCGATCTCGGCAGGCCGCGACACGTCGGCCGTGAACGCAATCGCCTTGCCGCCCTCGCCGCTGATGATCCTGGCGGTCTCCTCGGCCGCGGCACCGTTGCGATCGACGCAGAACACCTGCGCGCCCTCGCGCGCAAAGGTCACCGCGGTCGCCTTGCCGTTACCCCAGCCTGGACCGATCGAGCCGGCCCCCACCACCATCGCAACCTTGCCCTTGAGCCGATCCATCGCGTGTCTCCCGTGTTGTTGTTCTTGTAGCTCGGATGGAGCGCAGCGCAATCCGGGGCAGTGGTCCCGGATTACGCTTCCGCTCCATCCGGGCTACGGTTCTTTGCAGACGCTCAACGTGGTCACGTTAGCACCAATGGAATGCCCGACAATCGCCGACAATGTCCGGCACGTCCCGTCATGGCAGAGCAGCCATTCGCCGGCCGCGCCGGAATTGCCGAGCACCAATTCCGGCATCGGCGCACGCTGCGGCCGCCATCGAAACCAGCCGTCGACCAGCCGCGCTTCGGCCGGCGGCTCCATGCCGGGGCCGGTGCCCTTGACGCGGGCCTGCACCAGTTCGAGGCCGGCGGGCGTGAGGCGCCAGTCTTCCTGCCATTCGACCTTCGCGATCGAATGCGTCCAGACAAGCGTGAACGCGGACAGCGTCAGCGCCTTCACACCGCCCGCTGTCGCAAGACAGAGGCTCACACCGCCTCGACCGGCGCCGGCGGACGCTGCCGCCATTGCCACAGCACCAGCGCGGCGGCGAGCACGAAGCCCGCGCTGTCGCTGAAGGGGAATTCGCCGAGCAGGCAGAACGCGGCGCCGAGCGCGACCAGGCGCTCGATCAACGTCAGCCGCGTGAACAGGAAGCCGATCGCGGCCATGCCGAACAGGCCGATCGCCACCAGCGCCTTCAAGCTCGCCAGCGCCACCGCGCCGTAGAAGCCGAGCTTGGCCGCCATGGGATCGCCGGCCTGCAGCATCAAGGCCGGCGAATAGACGAAGATGAAGGGAATGACGTAGCCGGCGAGCGCGATGCGCATCGCCTCCCAGCCGATCTTGTCCGGGTTCTCCTTGGCGATCGGCGCCGCCGCAAGCGCGGCGAGCGCCACCGGCGGCGAGAGGTCGGCCATGATGCCGTAATAGAATGCGAACATGTGGCTCGCGATCAAGGGCACGCCGAGCTTGGCCAGCGCGGGAGCTGCGAGCGCGGCGGTGATGATGTAGGTCGGGATGGTCGGAATGCCGGTGCCGAGCAGGATCGACAGCAGCATGGTCATGACCAGCGCCAGGAACAGGCTCTTCTCGCCGAGCCCGATCACCCAGCCGCCGAAGATGGTGCCGACGCCGGTCTGCGACATCATGCCGATGATGACGCCGACGATCGCGCAGGCCATGCCGACGGTGATGGCGGATTTTGCGCTCTCGGCCAGCGCATCGCGGCAGGCGCGCAACGCCGCGAAGCCGCCGCGTACGAACGCCGTGATCACGATCAGGCCGACCACGACGGTCGCGACCGGCACGATCTGGAGGCCGTCGCGCGACAATGCCGCGACGACGAGCGCGAGCCCGACCCAGAAGATGGTCCGGATCACGTTCGAGGAGGCGCCCGTCGTGATGGCGGTGCCGAGGATCAGCGTCACCGTGAGCGCAAGGCCCATGCTGCCGGCATAGAGCGGCGTAAAACCCTCGAACAGCATGTAGACCAGCGCCGCGAGCGGCAGCACGAGGTACCAGCGCGTCACCAGCGCCTTCCAGGCGCTCGGGATCTCCGAGCGCTTCATGCCGACCAGGCCGTGCTTGCCGGCTTCCAAATGCACCATCCAGAACGCGGAGGCGAAATAGAGGATCGCGGGGATCGCGGCGGCCTTGACGATCTCCGAATATTGCACGCCGAGCGTCTCGGCCATGATGAAGGCGACCGCGCCCATCACCGGCGGCATGATCTGGCCGCCCATCGAGGCCGTCGCCTCGACGCCCGCCGCGAAGGCGCGGCGGTAGCCGAACCTGATCATCAGCGGGATCGTGAACTGGCCGACGGTGACGACGTTGGCGACGCCCGAGCCGGAGATGGTCCCCATCATGCCCGAGGCGAACACCGCGACCTTGGCAGGTCCGCCGCGGGTGCGGCCGAACAGGCCGAGCGAGACGTCGGTGAACAGCTGGATCATGCCGGCGCGCTCCAGGAACGAGCCGAACAGGATGAACAGGAAGATGTAGGTCGCGGAGACGTAGACCGGCACGCCGTAAAAGCCTTCGGTGCCGAACGACAAATGCGTGACGATCTGGTCGAAATCATAGCCGCGATGGTTGAGCGGCGACGGCAGGTACTGACCGAAGAACCAATAGACGAGACACGCACCGCACATCAGCGGCAGCGCCGCGCCCATCAGCCGCCGCGTGCCCTCGAAGATCAGCACCGCGAGTAGGGTGCCGACGGCGAGATCGAGCCTGGTCGGATCGCCATCGCGCGCGATCAGGTCGGCATAGAATATCCATTGGTAGAGACCGCAGTAGAAGCCGGCGGCGCCGATCGCCCAGCCCAGCGCACGGCCGAAATTGCTCTTCGCGGTGAAGTTGGCGATCAGGCCGAAGGTCAGCAGCAGCAGGAATCCGACATGGACGCCGCGCACCACCTGGCTCGGCAGATAGTTGAAGGCGGCGACGTAGAGCTGGAAGATTGCGAACGCGATGCCGATCCAGTAGGCGAGCCGGCCCCACCAGCCCGGGCCGAAGCCTTCTGGGAAGCCATGCTCGAAATTGTCGAACTCGACCTTGACCTTGTCTGGCGCGATCTCAGTCCCCTCTGCCTTTTCCAGCATCTCAGCCCATCCCCAATCGTCGAGCGCTTGTAGCATTGGCACGGTATGTCCCGAGCCGTCATGCCCGGGCTTGTCCCGGGCATCCACGAAACTTCCATGCACAGCCGCAGAACGTGGATGGCCGGGACAAGCCCGGCCATGACGTCCGACGACAGGAGCTGATTACTTGATCAGCCCCTTTTCCTTGTAATAGCGGATCGCGCCGGGGTGCAGCGGGACCGGGCTGCCGGTGGCGGCGGTCTCGAGCTTGATCTCCTTGCCGGCCGCGTGCGCAGTGACAAGTTCGGGCAGCGATTCATAGACCAGCTTGGTCATCTGATAGGCGAGATCGTCCGAGACGGCGGAGCTGGTGACCAGATAATTGATCACGGCCGCAGTCGGCACGTCCTTGTCCTGGCCGGTATAGGTGTTGGCCGGAATAGTCGCCGCCACGAAGGGCGGGCCGATCTTGTCGACGGTCTCCTTCGGCACCGACACCACCGTGATCGGGCTCGAGGTCGAGAGGTCCTTCAGCGAGGCGACACCGAGCCCGGCCGATTGCAGCGTGGCGTTGAGCTGCCGGTTCTTCATGAGATCGACGGATTCGGCGAACGGCAGATATTCGACCTTGCCGAGCTCCTTGTAGCTCATGCCGGCAGCGGCCAGGATCGCGCGGGAGTTCAGCTCGGTGCCCGACTTCGGTGCACCGACCGACAGGCTCTTGCCCTTGAGATCGGCGAGCGTCTTGATGCCGCTGTCGGCGGTCGCGACGATCTGGATGTAGTTCGGGTAGATCGCGCCGATGGTGCGGAGCTTGTCGAGTTTGGTCTTGAAGCCCGCCTCCTCCTCGCCCTCCCAGGCGGCTTTCAGCGAGTCGCCCAGCGTGAACGCCAGCTCGCCGCGGCCCTGCTGCAGCAGGATCAGGTTCTCGACCGACGCCTTGGTGGCCTGCACCTGCGTCTTCACGTTCGGAATCTTTTCGCCGTAGATCTTTCCGATCGCGACCCCGAGCGGATAGTAGACGCCGGAGGTGCCGCCGGTCAGCACGTTGATGAAGGATTGCGCCTGGGCGCAAGGTGCCGACGCCGCCAGAGCCAGAGCCGCGGCCGCGCCGAAAATCGTCCGTTTCATGGTTGTTGTTCTCCCCAAACCGGCGGCGAAATTGGCCGGACGAGGGATGCGGGTCAACCCATCCAAAAGGCAAAACAGGACTGCGGCAAAGGGCCGTTCCCGCTGGGTTTTTGGGAACCGGACGGTGCGGCGAGGTGGCGCAGCGGGACTGGAGTCGCGTTAGGTTCGAGTCGGAGCGGCTTGCTCGGTCACCTCTCCCGCTTGCGGGAGAGGTCGCGCCGAAGGCGCGGGTGAGGGTTTTCTCCTCTAGGGGATTGTCCCGATGCGGAGACACCTCTCCCCAGCCCTCCCCCGTAGGCGGGGCAGGGAGCGCACCGTCTACGCAGTGGCTATCGAGCGCTCGCTCACTGGAACGTCATGTCCAGGCATTTGGAGATGTCGGAGCCGAGGCCGGAGGAGATGGTGATGCAGCCGCGCACCTTCTGCGCGCCGACGTCGGCGGCCCAGACCGAATAGCCGCCGGGGCCGAAGAACGAATTGGTGTTCGGCGGCTCGGTCTCGGTGGCGTCGAAATCGTACTTGCCGTCGGTCTCGAAAATGCGCGGTTTCTTGGTGCAGCCGCCGTCGGTCTGGACGTTGATGACTTCCTTGTTGTCGCGGGTCAGCGCCAGGGAGACCTGGCAGCGGAAATATTCCGAGGTCCTGGTGTTGAAGAGATAGGTGTAGGACTTGCAGGTCGCCGTGTTCAGCTTGCCCGGGGCAAGGCCGCGGCTGCACGAAATCCGCTGGTTGTGGCTGAGCCGGTAGTCATCGGCTTGGGCGGCCGGCGCCAGCGCCGTGAGCAACAGCGCGGCAGCCGAGCAGGCTTTGACGACTAGGTTCATTCGAATCATCCCCACCAATATTTTTGTCGAGTTGCGTTCTAAACGGAAAGCGGAACATAGTCGCGAGGGGACGGAGGGAAAATCACAAACTGCTGGGCAAGACGTGATGCGCTGCGGCGCTATCGCAAGTTGACCGGGACGCATCGTTCGTGATTTGTTCAATCATGGAATGTCCCGATCTTGGGAGGATGGGATGACGGCATTTTCAATCAAGACATTTGCAATCGCAGCCGCCCTCGGCGCATTGGCAGCGCCCGCATTGGCGCAAACCGCAGCGACGCCCTGGGAGCTGAAGACCGACACCGGCTACGCCTACGACAGGGAAGGCAAGACCTATTCCTACAAGATGGGGACCAGCAACGCCGGCGAGCTCTTGAAGGGCGCCAAGAAGGTGCCCAAGGGCACGCTGTTCTTCATCGGCCAGAACGGCCAGCTCTACATGCGCACCGGCCCGTATCTGGAGGGTGACGGCAAGTTCAAGTTCGGGCCGGATCAGTAGGGGCCGCGCTCGCAGGCGACAGAGCGTAGGGTGGGCAAAGGCGCGTTAGCGCCGTGCCCACCATCTCATATCGTCGAATCAACAATGGTGGGCACGCTTCGCTTTGCCCACCTGCGCCAGCGTCCTAGAACGCCCCTGCCAATTCCCTTGCGCCGGCTTTGCCGCTGTTCACGTCCATGCGCTCGTCGGTGACGGCCAGCAGCTTCGCCACCGTGTTGTGGCGGATCGCGACCGGGTTGCGCTCATAGCCGCCGCGCTGGAAGAAATTCGAGGTCGGCACCCGCTCGCGCAGCGCCTGCGGCATCGTCACCATGTCAAGGCCGGTGCCGTCGCCGGTGAGGTTCATCATCTCGAGCTCGGCCGCCGACAGCGGGCGCGAGTGTCCCTTGGCGCGGGCGAAATGCACCGAAGTCAGCAGCTTGTGGGTCTGCAGCATCGGTCCGATGTCAACGTCGAGCACCATCGCATGCATGGCCCAGCCCTGCGGGGTGGCGCCCATCTTCTCGTGCTCCGACCAGGTATCGGGCACCGACTTCGCGTGCGCCACCATCTTCTTCAGGACAGTGAGCTTGTGCTCGAGCGCATGCCGCGCCGGTCCAGATGTGCGCGTCACCTTCTCGGACAGCGCGCGGATCAGTTCATGGCCCTGCTCGGCGAGCAGCTCGACGCTGTTGGTGGTGAGCAGCTGGTTGTAGCCCATCGCAGTCGAGATCGCGCGCTTGCCGCCATGCTCGATGCCCGCCTGCACGTCGTAACTGCCGGTGCCGCCGGTCTCGAACGAATAGACCCGCACCGCCTGCTCGCGCGTCAGGCCATGGGCCAGAGCGTAGCGCGCATAGGCGCGCTTGAACTCGAGCTCGCTGGACGGGCGTTGCGGCGTGAACTGGTAGAGTTCCTGCGCCGCACGCAGGAAATCGGCGACCACGGGGATCGGTCTTCTCGCGGGGCGATCCGGCGTTTCCTCCGGCTCCGGATTCACCGGCTTCTTCGGCCCGGTATAGAGCGGCGGATGCTCCAGCACGTAGTCATCGAGCGTGATCTGCTGCCCATTGCGCCGCTTGGCGTTGCGGGCCTTCCGCTTCTCCGAGATCTGGCTCCAATAGGCGCCGGCCTCGGCATCGAAGGCGGCGCGCGCGGCCTGATATTCCGCGAGCTTGCGGCGATATTCGAGCACGGCCGGCGAAGCCCCCGCGCCTTGCGCGAAAAACTGCGACAGCAGCTGGGCGTTGGCATTGCGAACGGCGGGCGACAGCGCGTCGGCCTCGGCGCCGCGCGCCGCAGGCGAGATCAGGACGAGCGCGAGCGGAACCAGCGCCAATTTATTTCGAATCGAATGATGCATGCTGCCTTCTTAGCAGGCATCCGGTAACCGTCGCGTTAACGCGCCGTTTACCATCGTCACGTCCAGGCGAATACCGGCTGTTCCAGGTCGGTGACGCGGGTGTGCCGCCCCGCCAGCACCTCGCGGAACTGGTAGATCAGCGCCGCGGTCGGGGCATGGATCAGGCTCATCTGGTGATGGAAGCGGATCACGCGGCGGCTGCTCTCGGGGATCTCAGTGAAATCGAAGGCATCGTCGCGCTCGATCGTGGCCAGCGCGATGCGATGAACGGAGGCGACCTCATCCGGGTTCGGGCGGATCGCAGCACTGTCGGCCGCCCAGACCACGACCGGCGTGATCAGATAGCCCGAGCGCGTCGGATAATCGTCGAGCAGGCCGAGCACCGCATCGGCTGACAGCGCGAGTGCGAGCTCTTCGTCGAGCTCGCGCAGCGCCGCCTCGACCGGCGTCTCGCCGGCATCGCAGCGTCCGCCGGGCAGCGCCCATTGGCCGCGATGGGCGCGCAGGTGCGAGGCGCGCCTGGTGAGCAGGAAGGCGGTGTCGCCACCGTCGTCGGATTCGGTCAGCGCCAGCACGACCGCGGCGCGCTTCAGCGCCGACGGCTCGGCTGTGACGGGCAGCCGCGCGAAGGCCGCGCAGGCCTCTGCGATATTCCGTCTGGTGGCATCGTCGAACGTTCTCATGATGCTTGACTACACCAGGACTGCATCTGATGAAACGAGGAGACATCGCGTTGCAAGGACGAACGACGACATGACCAGCAAGGCCGCCGCAAGGTTGAAATCAGAGGGCTGGAGCATCCTGGAGACCACGGGCTTCCTGCATCTGATCGGCCCGTTGTGGGAGCGCAAGGTCGACGGCCATTACGAGTTCGCGCTCGCGACCGAGGACAAGCACCACAACCGCCGCGGCATGGTCCAGGGCGGCGTGATGATGACGTTCGCCGATCGCACCTGCGGCATGACGGCCCGTTACGTCTCCGGCAAGGAGTACTTGGCGACGGTGCAGCTCGACACCCATTTCGTCGAGGCCGGCCAGATCGGCGACACCCTGATCTCCCGCCCGCGCGTGGTGCGCTCGACCCGCAGCCTGATCTTCATGAGCACCGAGGTGACCGTGGACGACCGCTGCATCGTGATGGCGAACGGCGTGTTCAAGATCTTGAAGGGGCCGGGGTAGCGGGCGATCAGGCCGGCGCTGCTGCGCGCCACACCCGCAGCCGTCATTCCCCGCGAAGGCGGGGAATCCAGTACGTCGCGGCCCCTCGATCGATCACGACTGTCTCGGCGTACTGGATCGCCCGCCTTCGCGGGCGATGACACTGAATGTGAGGCGCAAACGTGCCCCACCGTCATTGCGAGCGCAGCGAAGCAATCCAGCATCCCTCCGCGGACACATCTCTGGATTGCTTCGCTGCGCTCGCTATGACGGACTTTGCTGGCTATGCTGCCGTCCACCAACATCGAGGACTCGCCCATGCAATACCGCCAGCTCGGCCGCAGCGGCCTCAAGGTCTCGCCGATTTGCCTGGGCACCATGATGTTCGGCGGGCCGACCGATGAGGCCACGTCGAAGCGGATCATCGACAAGGCACGCGATTCCGGGATCAATTTCATCGACACAGCGGACGCTTATTCCAAAGGCGCCTCCGAGGAGGTCGTCGGCCGCGCCATCGCGCGCAATCGTGGTGCCTGGGTGCTTGCCACAAAGCTCGCAAACCCCATGGGGGACGATCCCAATCGCGGCGGGCTGTCGCGGCGCTGGGTGTTGCAGGCGGCGGACGAGAGCTTGATGCGGCTCGGCACCGATCACATCGACATCTACTATCTGCACAAGGAAGACCATGCCACGCCGTTGGAGGAGACGGTGCGCGCCATGAGCGACCTGATCCACGCCGGCAAGGTGCGCTATTTCGGCGTCTCCAACTACCGCGCCTGGCGCGTCGCCGAGATCTGCAACATCTGCGACCGGCTCGGCATCGACCGGCCCGCGGTGAGCCAGCCTTATTACAACGCCATGAACCGCATGCCGGAGGTCGAGCACTTTCCGGCCTGCGCCTATTACGGTCTCGGCATCGTGCCCTACAGCCCGCTTGCGCGCGGCGTGCTCACCGGCAAGTACAGGGTGGATGCAGCGCCCGACAAGGAGACGCGCGCGGGGCGCAACGACACCCGCATGATGCAGACCGAATGGCGGCCGGAATCGCTCCAGCTTGCGCAGGAGATCAAGGCTCACGCCGAGACGAAAGGCATCACCGCCGGCCAGTTCGCGGTCGGCTGGGTGCTCAACTCCGCCTTCGTCTCGTCGGTGATCGCCGGTCCCCGCACCGAGGAGCAATGGGACGGCTACATCAGCGCGCTCGATTATCGTTTCACCGCGGAGGACGAGGCGCTGATCGACCGCCTGGTGACGCCAGGCCATCCCTCGACGCCAGGCTACAATGATCCGGCCTATCCGATCGAAGGCCGCCGCGCGCGGACGGCGTGAGGGGGGCCTTCGATGGCGCTTCAAGACCGCTACGGCCTGCCGCTCTCCACCACCTCGCACGAGGCAGCATCCGCCTATCGCGACGGCGTCGACCTCATGCTCGCGGGCTGGACCGGCACGGCGGAGATGCTGGAGCGCGCGATCGCGGCCGACCCTGATTTCGCGCTGGCCCACATCGCCCGCGGCCGCGTTCATGCATTCTACCAGCAGGGCGATCTCGCGCGGCAAAAGGCGGCACGCGCGCGCGAGCTCGTGGCCGGGCGCGGCAGCGAGCGCGAGCGCTCGCATGTCGAGACGCTGGCGCTCGCGATCGAGGGCCGGCTGCCGGAGGCGATCGCATCGACGCTGAAGCATATCGACGCATGGCCCCGCGACGCATTGGTGCTGTCGCTGCCGCTTGGCGCGTTCGGCCTGTTCGCCTTCTCAGGCATGGCCGATCACGACCGCGCCCGGCACGAGCTCTGCGAACGCGTCGCCCCACATTACGGCGAGGACTGGTGGTTCCTCACCATGTCCGGCTGGGCGATGACGGAGAATGGCGACGTCGCGCGCGGCCGCGCCGTCACCGAGCGCGGCTTCCATCTGCGCCGGGAAAATGCCCACGCCGCGCACGCGGTGCTGCATGCGATGTTCGAGGATGGATCGACCGAGGACGCCGATCGTCTCGTCGACGAATGGCTGCCGGCTTATGACCGCTCCGGAATCCTCCACGGCCATATCCGTTGGCATCAGGCGCTCGGCGCGCTCGAGCATGGCGATGCGGCGCGGGCGCTCGCGATCTATGCCGACGTGCTTCGGCCCACTGCCACGCAGGCGCCGCCGCTCAACGTCATCACCGACAGCGCTTCGCTGCTGTGGCGCCTGTCGATGTACGGTCATGCGGTACCGAAGGCGCTGTGGCAGGAAGCCGACGCCGCCGCGCAAAAACTGTTTCCGAAATCGAGTCTGTCCTTTGCCGACGTCCACATGGCGCTATTCGCAGCCGCGACGCAGAATCGCGAAGCGCTCGCCGCCCGCCTTGCGGCGATCGAGCAGCGGCTGGCCGACGGCAAGCTGCCGGCGGGCCCTGTGGTGCCGGCGATCTTCCGCGCACTCGCGGCTTTCGCCGATGAGGATTACCGGACTTGCGTGCAGATGCTCGCGCCGGTGCTCGGCGCAGTCGTGCGCATCGGCGGCAGCCACGCCCAGCGCGAGCTGATCGAGGACACCTATATCGTCGCGCTCATGCGCAGCGGTGAGCTGCCCCGCGCCCGCGCCGTGCTGGACGCCCGCCTCCACCGCCGCCCCTCCTTCCGCGACAGGCGCTGGCAGGCGGCGATGGGTTAGGTTATTGTTTGAGCATGAGCCTTTCGGAAAACCGCTACGCACTTTTCCGGATCATGCCACGAAAAAAACACCGCCCTGATGGCATGTGCCCGCCGGGACGGATCGGGCGATTTGGACGAATCGCCCTCGGGGTTGACGCGGTGATATTCCAGACGGGATTTGCAGCACAAACGGGATCGCAACCAACTTGCGGTTCGATGGTTACGGTGCGGAACTCTTCCGCCATGGCCCCCTGGCTCATGAGCCCGACGACGCGCCTTCGCCGATTGGTCCTCGCCGCGTTGCTCGTGATCGCGGCAAGTCCTTGTTTTGCCGAGACTTCCAAACCCGTTCCGGTCAACAATCCGCCCGCGCAGCCGAACGCCTTCATCGATCTCCTGGCGCTGATGTCCGGCCACTGCAAGACGTTCAGAGTCGCCGGCCGCACCTTGCCGTGCAAGACGGTGGCCTATGCCCATGGCGACACGGGACGGGTCAATTTCGCGGTCGCGGTCGACGATCCCTCCGATGACAGCCACGTGGTGTCGTTCTCCGGCGAGAACGGCAAGCGCGCCGACGACAATTCCTACGAGCTGCGGATCGACCGCGTGCTGCTCAACTCCAAGAACCGCCCCAAGGTCGACGGCCTGCCCGTGCCCGCCGAGCAGACCTCGACCGGCATCTGCCGGCAGACCGGCAACTTCGCCGCCAGAAAGGTGAAAGACGTCACCTGCTCGGCGACCGATAGCGAGGGCCGCAAATACGAGCTGCTGTTCGTCTCCGACGGCACCCCGGTCAGCGTGCGCCGCATCCGTCAGTCGGCCCCGTCGATCCAGGACCCGTTCAAGTAGGTCCGTGTCCGCTGGCGTCAACGTGTACGATCGCGCTGATGCCACGGAGCCCTGGCACTGCGCTCAGCTATCACGGTCGTACATTCATCGCAGACAGGATGCGATCCTCGCTGCGCTCTCCGAGCGACACCGCTTTCCTAATCCGCATCCGTGCCAGTTGCGAAAATCTACATGCGCCACTCTCGTGTCCCGGACTCGCACCGCATCGTCGAAGAGAAGCTGCGCCGCGTTCGGGGCGCGAGTCGCAGGCCATGCCTCTTCATGCGACGATAGATCGCGCGGCCTTCGCTCGTTCACAAACGTTAACGTGCGTTCATCGGGGAACTGAAAATCTGCGTCGTTTCGACGCCCGCAGTGGCTGGAACGCGCGGGATACTCATGTGTTGTCACACGACCTTCAACTGGAGTGATGACATGAAATATCTCATTGCCGCGATCGCCCTTGGTGCTGCGGCGTTGGCCGGTGGATCGGCGAGCGCGGCCGGCAATACAAGTGCCAAGCAGACCGCGCAGGAAAGCCAGACCACCGACATCAGCGCGCACCGCAGGCATTACCGCCACCATCATCATTGGCGGCATCATCACGGCTATTACCGGCCGTATTACAGGAGCTACGGTTATTACCCGCGGCACCACGGCTATTACGGCGGCGGGCCCTACGGCTATTACGGCGGAGGCCCCGGCGTGACGTTCAGCTTCGGCGGCGGCCGCTGGTAAGATCTGGAGAGACACGCGACGAGAGGCCCGCATCAGATGCGGGCCTCTTTTCATTGTCCCCGAAGGATCATGTCCGCCGTCTCCAGGCCGCTCGCCAGTGCCGCCTCGACCGTGCCCATGTCGCGGCCGCGATAGAGCGCTTCACCGGAAAACAGCACCAAGCCGTCGCCGCGCGCGAGGATCGCCTGTGCCGCGCGCGTGCGCGGCGTCGCCCACGAATAGGCGCCGCGCGCGAACGGATCATGCGCCCAGTTAGTCGCGGCGGACGCCACCAGCTCGCGCACGATGTGATCGCGCGGCAGGCCGAAGATTGCGGCGAGCGAGCCGAGCCCGGCATCGATCAATGCTCGCGCGTCGAGGCTTTCCAGCTCGGCCGTGCGGGGGCCACCGAACCAGCCCGTCAGCACGGGATGCTGGTCCGGATAGCGCGTCCACCAGACCGGGATCGCCTCATCCGACAGCAGGAAGGTCATGTCCGCAAGGTCTTCCTTGCGCTCGCGCCACCATGGCCGCGCGAAGCGCAGCAGGATCTTGATGACGTTGCCAAAGCCGATGTCGTCGACAGCAGCCAGCTTGGCACGCGCGCCTGCCGGTAGCGCGATCTCGCGCAGCAGCGGCAGCGGCACGGTGAGGATCATGCGGTCGCAGGCGTGCACGTCGCCGCCGGCGCAGCGAACGATCACCGCGCCGCCCTCCTCCGCAATCGCCGACACAACGCTGCCGAGGCGGATGGTGACGCCCTGCCTGCGGCAGTCGGCCGCCAGGAAATCGATCATCGCGCCGTAGCCGCCTTCGATGCGCGCCTGCGGAGCGTGCCCGCCGTCCATCCATTCCGCGCGCAGCGCCAGCGTGGAGGCGCGTTCGGGATCGGCCGCGTCATAGCCTTCGACCATCCGCTCGATCGAATGGCGCAGCGGCGCGTAATTGTCGCCTGCAAAATGCCGGCGCAGGAAGTCGGCGACCGTGAGGTCGTCCTTCAAGTCCGCCAGCTTGGCCTGAAGCTCCGCTTCATGGGGATCGTCGCGCTCGCGCGTGAGCTTCGTCCCGTCAAAGCGCCACTGCTCGCCTTCCATCTCCTGAAGCGACAGGCCGGCTTCGCGCAGCAATGCGCGTGTGACCGGCGCCTCGCCATGGACGAACTCGGCGCCGCCGTCGGCGGCATAGCCGAACTGCGAGGCCGGCAGCGGATGAATGCGGCCGCCGCAGCGCTGGCGCGCCTCCAGGATCGTCACCTTGCTGCCGGCACGCGCCAGCTCGCGCGCCGCCATCAGGCCGGCCGCGCCGGCGCCGACGATGACGATGTGCTCGGACGGATCGGACATGGCCGCGCCTTACCGGCTCACGGCTTGCGGGTCGTTCTGGATCAGATAGCGCAGCAGCAGGACGCCGCCGCCGAGCTCGCGCGTGCTCTCCAGCGTCATCGCGGCGATCGGCGCGCGCCGGTCGCTGTCCGCCTCGGTGGAATCGAACACGAACGGGGCGCCCTTTGCGCCGTCGATCGCAGGGCTGAGGATCAGGTTGAATTCGTCGATGAGGCCGGCGCGCAGGAACGCGCCGTTGGCAACGCCGCCGCCCTCGACCAGCAGGCGCTTCACGCCGAGCTCGCGGCTGAGAATGTCCAGCGTCAGTGCGAGGTCGATCTCGGATTTGCCGGCAAAGATGTAGGACACGCCCTCGCTGCGGAGGCCAGCGAGATGCGAATCCGGGACGTTCTCGGTCAGCACGACGACGATCGGATCGCCGCCGATCTCCGCGCGCCCCCAGCCGATCTTGCCCTCTGCATCGAGCACGACGCCATAGGTCTTCGCGTCGCGCCGGGCGAACCAGTTTTCGCGCGGAAATTTCGCGTCTGTCGAGGGATAGGGCCTGCCCTTGGCGAACTCCGAACCCGTGACGCGGCCGATCACCCAAGCATCGCCGCCGAGCTCATCGTGGATCTTCTCGAACCAGTCCGTGCCCGCGCCCTTCGGACGCCAGCGGCTGGGATGCGTGCGCCCGTCGAGGCTGGAGTGCATCAGGCAGATGACATACGGTTTCATGCAATCCTCAGGGCAGCGCTCAGGCCGCGGGTCCACCGCGCGCGGCACGATCGTTCACGATCGCCGCCAGCGGGTTGAGCTTGGGTGGCGCTATGAGCTGGAGCGTGTTGGTGTCGTGGTGATTGAACGGCGCGCCGCGCACGAACAACTCGGTCTGAATCAGATAGGTCCAGCTGCCGTCCTCGTTGAAGGTGATGTCGCAGCGATAAGCATCGGTGCGAAAGGCCTGCTCCAGAAAATCGGTCGAGCAGATCCCGTAGGCGGTGTCGCCGCGCTTGGCAGTGACCGAGATCGTCTTGTCGTCGGGCCCGGCCTTGCCCGAGGCCAGCAGCACCTGCCCGCGCGGGATCGCCAGGGTCTGCATGATCAGCCCGGTCGCCGGCTCCCACAGCCAGTAGCCGACCTGGTCGTGGAAGGTAATGTCTTCCTCGGGCGTGTTGATGTGGATGTGGTACCGCAGCCCGTACAGCAGCTGCGGCCCGTTGGCCTGCGGATCGATCGGATCCATGCGGATGTGCTCGATGAAGGTCCGCCGCTCCGGCCCTTCGGCCTTCGGATTGATGTCGATGCCCTTGTCCGCCTGCCAGGTGCCGGCAAGACGCCGAAGCGGGCCGAGATTGGTCAGGCCGTCGGGCGAGACGTCCTCGGGTTCGGTGAAGATATCGGCGGGAATGGGGAGCATGGCGGCCTCGCGGGGGTGCAGAGACCAGCCATAACACGGGCAGGCGGCGGCCTGAATTCAACTGTTAGCGGCACAGCGTCGGAGGCATTCGAGCCATGCGAGGATGCGCATTGCATCCCGCGCCCGCCTCTGGCGCTGCAGCCGGGCCGGTTGACGAAGACGTCGAGGCTGGCGCGTCCCCGCGACCGCTTCAAGCCGCTTCCGACACCGATCTCGCACGCTGCTCGAGCACGCCGATCGTCGCGACCAGATTGTCGCGTCGGGCGCGAAGGTTGGCCGCGAGAAGCGGGTAGGTCGGCTGAACCGGGTCGAACACCCCGGCGCGCGCCTCTTCCTCGAGAATGTCGGTATTAATCAGCCGAACGCGCCACCATAAATCGGCGATCAACGCGTCGAGCCGGAGTTCGTCAGCAGCACCAGAACGGGACACTTCCTGCATCACTTGCCTCAACCTGAAACGGCCTCTCCACCGAGGCCCGGGCTTGGATCAGGACTGAGCAAGGGGAGTGCCAGGACGGGCGGGCGCAGCTTCCGAACCGGCAATTGAGGAACGCTCTTCGGCCCAAGGGGCTCTAGTGGCGGGGTATGATGAAAACGCCTGAGGCATTGACCTCACGCCACCCGCCGTTTCCGGCGCGCCGTGGGGGCTTGCCAGGAGAGGCTTGCAAGCGGCACGGGCTTGCTGAAGTGAAATCCCTGGCCGAGCGGGATGCCGAGTGATTGGAGCCGTCTGACCTGTTCGGAGGACTCGACCCCCTCGGCGACGATCGACAGCTTCAGCGTCTTTGCCAGCTGCACGATGGATTTCAGCACGGCGACGGTCTCGCAGCGATCGATCCTGTCGATGAAGGATTTGTCGATCTTGACCTTGTCGAAAGGAAACGCCGTCAAATAGGACAACGACGAGTATCCGACACCGAAATCGTCGAGGGCAATGGAGACGCCGAGCGCCTTGAGGCGCTGGAGCGTCCTGAGGTTCTCCTCGGTGTCGGCGAGAAAAACGCTCTCGGTGATCTCGAGCTCGAGCCGGGTCTGCGGAAGCCCGCTCTGCGTCAACGCAAAGGTCACGGTGTCGACGAGATTGGCGCTGGCAAATTGCAGGGCGGAGAGATTGACAGCGACCTTGATGTCGCCCGGCATGCTCATCGCATCGCGGCAGGCCCTGGCGAGCACCTGGTGGCCGAGCTCGACGATCAGTCCCCCCGCCTCGGCAACCGCAATGAACTCCGCCGGAGGGACGTAGCCCCTGGTGGCGTGATGCCAGCGCGCCAGGGCCTCGACCGATTTTACCCGACCAGTGCCGAGCTCGATCACAGGCTGATAAAACAGCTCTATCTCCTCACGCCAGATCGCTTCACGCAGCTCGATCTCGAGCACGTTGCGTTGATCCGCTTCCGCCTTGAGCTCCGGTGAATAGACGTGGAAGCAGTTTCTGCCGGCATTCTTTGACCTGTAGAGCGCAAGGTCGGCGTTGCGAAGGATCTCGTCGACCCGCGTGCCGTGCTCGGGCACGAGCGCAAGGCCAATGCTACAGCCGCTCACGACGGGGTGGCCATCGATGTGAAAGGGTTCGGCAATGGCCTCGACCAGCCGCGCGGCCAGGCTTTCAGCGCCGTCGCGCATCGCGGCCCCGCCGGGTGCGACGATGACGGCAAATTCATCGCCGCCGATTCGCGCCGCCGTATCGGCATCACGGATCTGCGCCTTGATCCGGTCGGCAACCTGCTTCAGCAACGCGTCGCCGCATTGGTGGCCGAGCGCATCATTGACCGACTTGAACTTGTCGAGATCGAGCAGGAGTACGGCGAACGCGGGCTCCGGCCGGCGCGGGCGGGCCAGCGCCTCGTCGATGCGCTCCTTGAACAGGTTGCGATTGGCAAGGCCGGTCAGGCTGTCGTAATGCGCGAGCCGCTCAATGCGGTCCGCCGACGCCTTGCGCTCGGTGATGTCCTCATGCGTGGCAACCCAGCCGCCGCCCTCGCGCCGGCCGTAAGAGATGTAGACGACCCGTCCGTCCGGAAACTGCACGGTGTTCGAGATCTGCTCCGACTGGGCGAGCCGGTTCTTCAAATCGACGAGGTACGCTTCGACGTCGAGCACGGCGGTCTGCTTCGCGAACACCTCCCGGAAGTCCATGCCGATCCGGATGTCTTCCGGCACGAGGTTGTAAAGTTCGAGCCATTGCCGGTTGAACGCGATCAGACGGTCGCGGCCATCGAACATGCTCAAGCCCTGGGGAAGGTTCCTGAGCGCATCCTCGAACTTGCTGGCAAGATCGCGCCGCTCACGGTGGGCGCGATCCAGCGCCTGCTGCCGCCGCCAATGGAATGTCGTCGCGGCGAGGATGATGAACGTGAGCAGCAGCGCGCCGCCGAGATAGACCTTCTGCCTGAAAGCGGAGCGGGAATAGATCTCCTGCTCCGAAATGCCGACGGTGAAGATGAGCGGAAATGCGCGCGACCTGCGCGCCGTGATCAGTCGGTCGCTGCGGTCCGGCCGGTTCTCGTTCCAATATTGCGCATGGAAGCCGTCGCCCAGTTCGCGCTCGACGCGGCTCGGCGCGCTTTGTCCCAGCACGGAGCCCTGGTCCACGCCCCGGGCGGCGAGCACGACGTAGCTCGCGTTCCTGAGCATCAGCGTTCCTCCGACGCCGAGCTTTGCAGTGTCGTAGAACCTGCCGACGACGTCGACGCTGATCGAGCCGACGACCACGCCGACCCGATTGCCGGCGAGGTCGAACAGCTTTCTCGCGAGCTGTATCGTCCACTTTTTGGACGCGCGGCCCAGCACCGGCTTCGCCACGTAAAGGCGATCGTCGACCTGAGACATGGTTTGAATGAAGTGTTCGCGATCACCGAGATAGAGCGGCGGACCGGAATAGCCCGCCGTCGTCTCGATCATGTATCCGTCCGATCCGATCAGAGCGAACTGGACCACATCGCCGGTGGCGATGCGGGCTTTGTCGGACCAGAACTTCAGGCGGAAGGCCCGCGGATCCTGAGCGTAAAGTGCCCGTACCACCAGCAACGACTGATCCACGCGCTCGAAGATGCGCTCGGTGTTCTCCTCGAACAATTCGGCGACGCTGTTGCCGTGCGACCGCGCCTGCTGCATCGCATCCATCCGCTCAGAGGCGGTGATTGCGAAATAGCCGATCCAGACTAGCGGCAGAAAGAACAATGCGATCTGCAGCGGACCATTCCGCAGGATCGCTCTTCCGGCTTTGCGGACTGCCCCTGCGGGAATCACGACGCGCACCCCCGCTTCGGCCGCCAGGGCAGAACTGCGTTCGCCCGCAGTATTGGCATCGCCTTGTCTCCGCCTCGACTGCACAGGGGCACCCGCGGCTCGAAGCCGGCGCGGTGCTGTTCATGGCGCAAAGCTAACTGAAACAGCCTTAAGCTTTTGTTGGGGCAAAGCTCAATTCTTCAGCTCAAAGCCTCCGTATCATCACGGAGGTCGGCTGGTATTGGGCGATCAGGCACATCGCCATGTCGCAAGCGGCACATTTTAACCGTCTTTGGACCGTTTTTCACATCGCGCGCGCAAGGACGATCGTGCCGGACAGGATGAGGAGCGCGCCTGCCGCATAACTCAACCGTTGGCCGAACGGCAGCAGCTTCTCGGCGGCGACATAGAGCGCGATGCCGATGATCCAGGCCAGGTTCATCACGCCGCCGACGAACAGCAATACCATCAGAAACCAGCAGCAGCCGACGCAGTAGCTGCCGTGGCGAAGTCCCATCCGGAATGCGCCGCGCGTGCCGGGCCGCCAATGCCGGCTGAGAAACAACAGCGGACTGTCGCAGTAACGGAGGCAGGCCTGTTTGAGCGGCGTGAACTGATAGAGCCCTGCCGCAATCAGCACGCCGCCGCCCAGAATCGCGCTGGTGCTTGCCATCGCCATCGACAGCAACCCGAAGCGTTCGAATGCTGCTTGCACCAGGACCGCAGCGAGACTGAACCCGGCCCACGTCACGAGATAACCGGCGAGAAAGATCCAGCTATCGATTGCGGCGCGGGAGGCAGTCTCCTGCCTTCGCTTGACCGTCGCATACAAGAGAACGGTGGGCACCGCACTCGGCGCCATCATCGCGACCATCATCACCCACCACATCACGAACAGCAGCGCGCCATAGAACGGCGTCCACGGCATCGACGCCATGTCCGGCATGTCGGCCATCATCTCGGTGTCCATGCCGGCGCCCGCAGCGAGATAGGCCCAGGCGAGCGCGACCACTGCGGCGGTCCCGATCGCGACGATCAGCCGGTCGCGGTGGAGCAAGTGTTCGAGTATCGAGCGCTCCTGCATCGACTTGTCCATGGCGACGAGGAGCTGACACCGAGATCTCGTGTCGGTGTCAGCGCCGCATCATGCCGCAACGCCCTTGGGCGTCTGCACGACATTGGCGAGCGAGCTATGCGTAGCGCGGGTCTCGAACCGGATCGCGCCGGTCGAGCGGATGTCGGCGGATGCGACCTCGGCCGCCCGATGTTCGAACCCTTCGGGCATGACCACCTGGATGCGGTGCGGATCACCGGTCACCGGATTCTTGATCGGCTCGACATCGGTCTCGAGCACGCCCTTGGCGACGAGTCTTGCGACGCGTCCGTCCTTGTCGAAGGAGAACTCGAACGGCACAAACACGGGATCATGGATCTTGGTGACGATCATGCTGACGATCTGGAACAGCGTGCCTTCGGCCGAATGCTTACCGGAGAAGATATCGAACAACGCCTGTCGCTGCTCCGCCGTGGCGCGTTCGTCGATGATGGGCTGGATTGTCCCGTTGCCCTCATGCAGCGGCCCGGGGAAATCGACCGTGATCGCAAAGCAGAGACCATCGAGCCTGGTCCCTTCGAAATGTCCCTTGGCGATCCGCATGGCGACCAATCCCTTGCAATAGCCTTGGGTCGGCCGTGCGTTGAAATCGCAGGGGCAGCCGAACGCACAGGTGCAGTTCTTCATCCATTCGCCTTCGAGACGCCAGTCCGATGCAGCCATGGCACATCTCCTGATGTGAGCGGGGACGCGGCAGCCGTTGGATTTGTTCAGCGTTCTTGTCGAAGCAATGCGAAAAGGCGCGAGCGGGATCGAGATCCGATCAGAAGGCCGGCATCGCAGAAATAGTCTGGTGGCGAGCTGCCGTTTACTGTCGGAGGATCATATCAGCGGCGGCCGGCTGCGTATAGCGGACGAGGGTCGTGGCTCGGGGGCAGCTACAGCTCGGGGGATGTCCGACGTCCGGGGCGTGGTGCGCAGGGGCGGGATGCGCTCTCCGACGCTCTTGTAATTGAAATATCGAGAGAATTTCTAGCAAGCAACAAGAACGTATTGGCATGAGTGAGCACGTCCGGCTTTCCCTTCGGATTCCAGAGGATGCCAAATTGGTGAAGCCGCGCCGTGAGGAACGAGAACTGCCGAAACCGATCGAGGCCGCCATGGGCTTCGATCGCCAGTTGCTGAAGATTGGCATCGATCTCTTCCCTCACTCGTCCAGGAAGGTTCGGCAATGGGCGACGAACCTCGCTGGATACTGGAACAGCGCGCCGTGGCCGGAGTCCGGATAGAGAACGAGCTGGGCGTTCTTCATAGCCTTGAACATGTTGTAGGCGTTGATGCTCGGAAACATCGTGTCGTCGCTGCCGTGCACGATGAGCGTAGGCTGCGCGATGGCGCCGAGCGTCGCTTCGCCTTCATGCTTCCTGGCGCACCAGCCAATGATTGCCTTCGCCTGCGCGTTGCTGACATCCTCGCCGCTGTCCGGATCACGATCCTCCTTGCGCATCGTTGCGCGGGCGACGAAAGCGCGGCCGGCGCGCTGACTTTCTTCGGAGGGTGTGAAGAACAGGGGCAACCGCACATCCGTCCCGCTTTGAGCGAAGGCTTCGTCGACTACGGCGAGCAGATGTTCCTCGCCCCCGCGCGGTGCAGCGCCGGCGATGATGAGCTTGCGGATCAAGCCGGGGTGCTGCACGGCAAGCACTTGGGTGAGCATGCCGCCGAGGGAGAAGCCGAGGAGGTCAACCTTTGGCAGATCAAGGCCTCGTATGAATGTCTCGGCATCCGAGGCCATCTGCTCCACCGTGTCGGGCGTCCGGCCGGTCGAGGTGCCTATGCCGAGATTGTTGAACGCAATGACGGGCCGCGTTTCAGCAAGGCTATTCACCACTGCCGGATCCCAGGCATCCATCGTCCCGGTGAAGTGCTGCAGCAGGATGAGCGGCGTCCCGGCCGTCGGGCCGAGCCGCCGGAAGGCGAAGCGCACATCGCCGACGTTCAAAGATTCTGTTCTAGCGGTTTCGAGCGACATGGTTGCTCCTTTGTGAGTTGCATTGCTTGATGCGGAGTCGATCCTGATGATTGGCGGCGCATCTACATGGTGAGGACGATGCGAAAGCGGGCTTCGCCCGCCATCATCTTGCGATACGCTTCGGGCGCGCGTTCTAGCGGCATCGTCTCGATCATGGCGGCAACGCCAGCGAGCGAGCTAAACCGCAAGGTGGCATCGGCGGTCGCTGGATCGCCGGTCAAGGCGCCTTCGATCGAACGCTCGCCGAACAGGAGGTCGGACGTCGCGATCTCCGCAGGTTCGGGAGATGCGCCGAGCGCGATGATCCGGCCGCGCGGCCGAAGCCCCTTCACCGCGTCTGCCACAGCTCTACCACCTGACGCGGTGATGACGACGAGCTGCGCGCCGCCGAGATCCTGCAGCGCGGAAGCAACCGCGACGCTCGAGCTGTCGACATAATGGTGGGCGCCAAGCTTTCCGGCGAGACCACCTTTGTCCGGTCCGCGCCCAATCGCCACGACCTCGAAGCCCATGCGCCGGGCGAACTGCACGGCGAGGTGCCCGAGGCCGCCAATGCCGATCACGGCGACCAGATCGCCGGCGCGAGCGGGAGAGTTGCGGAGCGCGCTGAAGGTCGTCAGTCCGGCGCAGAGCAGCGGAGCGGCGTCTTCCGAGGCGAGCCCATCGGGAATCGACACGAGGCCACTTGAGCGCGCGAGCATGTACTGCGCGTAGCCCCCGTCATGATGAACGCCGGTGAACTCCTGGTTCCGGCAATTGACGAGATCGCCGCCGCGGCACTCTGCACAGTGTCCGCAACTGCCTCCGAGGAAGCCGATGCCGACGCGCTGCCCGAGCGTCCAACCCTCGACGTTGCTGCCGACCGCGTCGATCACGCCTACAGCCTCGTGGCCCGGCACGCGCGGCCATTGGATCGGAAAAGCCCCTTCGACGGTCGCGGCGTCGGAGTGGCAGACACCGCAGGCCTCGACGCGAAGGCGGACCTGCCCGGGGCCGGGATCGACAAGCGGCTTTTGCGTCAGTTCGAGCTGTCCCGGCGCGACGGCCTGAACAGCGCTGTATGTCGTCGGATCGCTCGACATGAAAGCTCCAAGGTCTGAAAACCTGTCGGAGCGCTACCAGCGGCCTGCCCAAGCCGACAGGACGTAGATGCCATCATTCCGGCCATGCATGGCGAAACATCGCTGGAACGACCATCTAGGCGATTAGCAACCGTCGCGGAGAAAGCATGAAGATCGGCCTCGTCCTTTGCCCGAGTTTCCAACCCGTCTGCTTCGGAGCCGTCGCAGCGTTCGACGTGGCCAACAAGCAGGCCGGCGAGAAGGTCTATGACGTGCGCGTCCTCTCGGAGGAAGGAGGACTGGTCGCCTCGTCATCCGGCATGCAGGTCATGACGGACCCAATCGACGATGCTCGCTATGACACGCTGATCGTCGCCGCGGGCCTGGAGATACCGACCTCGTCGCCGGGATTGGTCCGGCTGCTTCGCGCTGCTGCTCGCGACGCGCGCCGCGTCGCCGCCATCTGCCTGAGCTCGTTCGTCCTGGGAGATGCGGGCTTGCTGAACGGCCGGCGCGCCACCACGCATTGGCGTTACGCGCAGGCGCTGCAGGACCGTTTCCCCAGCTGCGAGGTCGACATGGACAAGATCTTCATCGCGGACGGACCGATATGGACGTCAGCCGGCATGACCGCGGGAACGGACCTGGTCGTGGGCATGATCGAGCGCGACCACGGCTCCGATATTGCCCGTTCGGTCGCGAAGGGCATGGTCATGTACCATCGCCGCTCAGGCGGACAGTCCCAGCATTCCACTTTGCTGGACCTCGGCGCGAATGAAGATCGGGTCCAGCGCGTGCTGAACTACGCTCGTCAGAACCTTGCCGAAAACCTCACCGTTGACGAGCTTGCCGAGGCCGCGTGCCTCAGCCCCCGGCAGTTCACGCGGCTGTTTCGGGCGGAAACCGGCACCACGCCCGCAAAGGCGGTCGAAGCGTTGCGCGTCGAAGCCGCGAAGTTGATGCTGGAACAAAGCCGGTTGCCGATCGAGGTCATCGCTCGCGAGGTGGGATTCGCGAACCGGGAGCGGATGCGTCTGGCGTTTGCGCGCGTGCTTGGGGAGGTCCCCAGAGCCATCCGCAATGATGCCGGACCGCTGGCCGCACTATGATCGACGCGCGACCACGGCAATGCGTGTGAGAAGGCGGCCCATGTCGGATCAATCGTCAAAGGCCACCGGCTTCTCATGCCGTCGAGTTTGGATTCCAAAGGCTCATCGCTAGCTGAGACGGATGTTGGAGAGATCGATCGAAACGACGAGGGGCTCGGTGCTGAAGCTGCCGTCTGGCTGGCGGGAATAGATCCGGCGTTTCGTCGGGAATTTGATGCCCGAGACTTCCGTGTAGTCTTCGATGATATGCGCGCCGGGCGTGTTGCCGGAGATCTCGACGTTGTAGTCGTGGCGCTTCAGCAGCCCCTCACCGTCGAAATAGAGCGTCTGCACGGTGCTGTGCGTCGCGATCTCTGCCGGAAATCGCACCGCAAGGCGGCGCCAGTCTCCGCTGTCGGTCGGCCAGGGCTCCAGTTCCTCGGTCTCAAGTCTCGGCCAGGCAAGCAGGAACGGCATGTTCAGATAGGTCCACATCGCGCAGCCGGCGAAGTAGGCGAGTTGCAGTTCAGTCCACGGCGTTTGCAACTCATGGCCGGCAAAGCTCGCGCGCGGCTCAAGCAGCTCTTCGAGAACCGTTCCGTTGTCTGCTTCCAGAGCCACCCGGCTCGGCTCAAAGCGCGAGCGGCGATGGTCAGCGCCGAACGGAGCGTGTGACGCCCACTGCCTCTTCAGACCCACGGTGACGTTGGTCCGCTCGAGGGTGACTGCCTGTCCCTTCAAGGACCACAGGACGCCGCCCTGCACAAGATCGGCCGACACCTGCTCGAACTGCCGCCACCGATCGAGGCCTCCATGGGCTTCGATGGCTATATCCTTGAGTTGCTTCATGGTTGGGCTCCTGCGGAAGCCGCGCGGGATCGCGCAGCCTTTAGCGGGAGCCTAGGCGGTCGGCCAAGCCTGCCGAACGACTTAGATGCCTTGATTCCAGACGCCGCCGCGCGCCGGGTTTTCCAGATGCCTCTTGGCAAGCTCCAGGAAGAGAAAAGAAAAACGCGAGCGCGCTTCGCGCCGGTAATCTGGCAAGCGCTATCGTACGAGATCGTGCTTCAGTGTGGAAAAGCGTAGATTGGTGCCCAGGGGCGGAATCGAACCACCGACACTGCGATTTTCAGTCGCATGCTCTACCAACTGAGCTACCTGGGCGTGCTCCAAGAGAGGGGCCAAAGCCCATCGAGCGGGCGGTTTATAGTGGGCTCGGAGCGGCCTGTCCACCCGGCTTCGCGAAGTGGCTGCGCCGGGCGCGGCCCTTCTGTGCACAAGATCGGGCGGGGTTGCTGCGGCTGCTGCTCGGCGCTTCAGCGAGGCAATTAAAGCTTTGATACAGCTCGATTATTCGACGTCGTCGGTTTCGTCGTCGCGGCCGGGGATGACGTAGGAGCCCTTCAGCCAGCGGTTCAGGTCGACGTCGCGACAGCGCGAGGAGCAGAACGGACGGGTGGCCTGCGTCTGCGGCTTGCCGCAGATCGGGCAGGTTTTGAGCGGGCCGGTGGGCTTGTTGACCTGGTCGTCCATGGATGTCGGCAGCTTACACGGGGTGACGGGGTTCAAGAGCCTGCCCGGAAACGGGTTCCCGGTGCAGCTGCGCATGCGCCGCTGGTCGGACCCGGCGGGGCCATTCTACTGTGCATGGGGTTGTTTTCGAGGTTTTTGTCGGCGCGGCCCTTGGGCTCACTTGGGCTCACACCGCGATGGTATTGAGCCAGCCGAAGCGGATCGGAAAGCCCTCGCCGCCGAGCAGCGTCGTGGTCTCGTACAGCGGCAGGCCGACGACGTTGGTGTAGGACCCCACCATCTTGACCACGAAGGATCCGGCGATGCCCTGCACGGCGTAGCCGCCGGCTTTGCCGCGCCATTCGCCGGAGCCGATATAGGCCTGGATGTCGTCCTCGGACAGGCGCTTGAAGCGCACGCGCGTCTCGACCAGACGCTGGCGGAAAGCCTCGCGCGGCGTGACCAGGCAGATCGCGGTGTAGACGCGGTGGTTGCGGCCCGACAGCAGCCGCAGGCACTGCGCGGCCTCGTCGACCAGATTGGCCTTGGGCAGGATGCGGCGGCCGACCGCCACCACCGTGTCGGCGGCGAGGATGAAGGCGCCGCGCAACTCGTCGTCGAGCTGCACCGACTTCAGCGCAGCGTCGGCCTTGGCCCTCGCCAGCCGGTTGGCGCAGGCGCGCGGCAGCTCGCCCCGCCTCGGCGTCTCGTCGACGTCGGCCGGCCGGAGCGCATCCGGCTCGATGCCGGCCTGGTTGAGCAGCGACAGCCGACGCGGCGAGCCGGAGGCAAGTACGAATTTGGGGCGGCCAAGCATCAGGTGATTTGGAAGATGAGGCAGGGGTGAATTGCGCGCGGAACCTATCGGAAGGGGGCCGGTTTCACAACCCGGGAACCGGAGTTTGGTGATTCGAGGTATCCGCCACGGCTGTGCCTGCTCTCTGTGACGCGGGTGTTACGGCGGGCTGATGCTACCCGCTCGCCGCGCCGACCTTGGCGAAGCGCCGCCGGATGCGCATCAGGAGCTGATCGCAGACCTCGCGATAGGCAGCCAGCTTCTGGTCGCGGCTGCCTTCGATGGTGGTGGGATCCTGCGTCGGCCAGTATTCGACCTCGGCCGCGAGCGTTCGCGTCAGCTCCAGCGCCTTGTGATGCGCCTCGGGCGAGAGCGTGATGATGAGGTCGAAATTCAGTCCCTCCCAATCCTCCAGCTCCTCGAAGGTCTGCGGCTTGTGGCCGGAGATGTCCTGGCCGAGCTCGCCCATCACGGCCACGGCGAAGGGATCGAGCTCGCCCTTCTTGGTGCCGGCCGACTTCACATAGAGCCCTTGCGGAAACATGTGCTGCAACAGGCTCGCGGCCATCGGCGAGCGCACGCTGTTCATCGCACAGGCGAACAGCACCGACTGAGGATCGCGTGCGCGTGGCGGATCCGCCATCGCGCTCAGCCCTTCCAGTGCAGGACTGTAATGAGCGTGAACAGCCGGCGCGAGGTCTCGAAGTCGACCCGCACCTTGCCTTTCAGCCGCTCCTGGAGCGTGCGCGATCCCTCGTCGTGGATGCCGCGGCGGCCCATGTCGATGGCCTCGATCTTGTCGGGAGTCGCGGTGCGGATCGCCTGGTAATAGCTGTCGCAGATCATGAAATAGTCTTTCACGATCCGCCGGAACGGCGTCAGCGACAACAGATGCGCGACCACGGGCGTGCCGTCCTCGCGGCGGATGTCGAACATCAGCCGGTTGCCGGTGATGCCGATATGCAGCGTGAACGGGCCCTTGCCGTCCGCGCCCTCGGGCGCAAACAGGTTCTGCTCGATCAGATCGTAGATCGCGATCGCCCGCTCGTGCTCGATGTCGGGCCCGGAACGGCCAATCGATTCCTCGTCGAGCGTGACGCCGACGATGCGATTAGTTGAGTCGTCCTGTGCGGGCGGCTTTGTCATGACAGATTGAGGCGCAATCCAATCGAGCGGGAATGGGCGTCCAGCCCCTCCGCCTTGCCGAGCGTCATCGCGGCAGGTCCCAGCGCACGCAATTGGTCGGGCCCGCATTTCAGGATCGAGGTGCGCTTCATGAAGTCGTGCACCGAGAGGCCGGAGGAAAACCGCGCCGAGCGCGCCGTCGGCAGCACGTGATTGGAGCCGCCGACGTAATCGCCGATCGCTTCGGGCGTGTGCGGCCCGAGGAACACCGCGCCGGCATTGCGGATCTTCGCCGCGAGCGCGTCGGGATCGACGGTCATGATCTCGAGATGCTCGGCCGCGATGGCGTCCGCGAGCGGGATGGCCTCGCCCAGGTTCTTCACCATGATGACGGCGCCGAAATCGGCCCAGGACGCGCTGGCGATCGCGGCGCGTGGCAGCGTCTTCAGCTGCGCCTCGACCGCCTTTTCGACGTCGGCGGCAAGGCGCGCCGAGTCCGTGATCAGGATCGACTGCGCGCTGGAATCGTGCTCGGCCTGCGCCAAGAGGTCAGCGGCGATCCAATCGGCGTTGCCGGTGTCGTCGGCAATGACGAGCACCTCCGAGGGGCCGGCGATCATGTCGATGCCGACCTTGCCGAACACCAGCCGTTTCGCGGCAGCGACATAGGCATTGCCCGGGCCGACAATCTTGGCGACCGGCGCGATGGTCGCGGTGCCATGCGCCAGCGCGGCCACCGCCTGCGCACCGCCGACACGGTAGATCTCGGTGACGCCGCCGAGATGGGCGGCCGCCAGGACCAGCGGATTGAGCTTGCCGTCCGGCGAGGGCACCACCATCACGAGGCGCGACACGCCGGCGACTTTCGCCGGCACGGCATTCATCAGCACCGAGGACGGATAGGCCGCCGTGCCGCCGGGGACGTAGAGGCCGGCGGATTCGATCGCGGTGTAGCGCCAACCAAGCTCGACGCCGAGCGGGTCGGTGAAGCGCTCGTCTTTCGGCAGTTGACGGCGGTGATAGGTCTCGATGCGGTCGCGCGCGAGCTTGAGTGCATCCAGCGTCGCAGGCTCGCAGGCCTTCACGGCGGCCTCGATCTCGGCGGCGGAGACGCGCAAGGAGGATGCGTCCAGCTTCAGGCGGTCGAACTTGGCCGTCGCCTCGAGCAGGGCGGCATCGCCACGCTTGGCCACGTCGTCGACGATCGCGCGCGCGGCGGCCTCGACATCGGCCGAAGCCTCGCGCTTGGCGGCGAGGAAGGCTGCGAATCGCTGGTCGAAATCGGCGCTGCTGCGGTCGAGGCGAACGGGCATGTTTCGCTTGGCTTCCGGCTGGTCTTGAGGGGCGGATCGGCGCACCAGGTCCCCTGCTCAATGGCGCGGCGGGGAAGCTGCGTCAACCCTCGGCAGATGCCATCCCAGCCAGGGCCCATTCGGCTGGTATACGGCCTCTTCAGCCCTCCCCCTGGACTCCAGTGCCCAGCGTGTCGGCCCCGAGGTCGGTCAGCTCGCATTCCAGACACTCGACGTCCAGGCGGATGGCGCCGCCCTGGGCGAACAAAAGCAGGGCGCTGCCGCCGGGCTCCTCGGCGCGGCCGTCCCGGGGGTGAAATTCAATGCCGACGAGATTCAGGATCTTGTCCGGCGCGGCGAGGTCAATGTTGCGCGACTTGCAGGCGAGCACACGGTCGAAACGGAGCGCTGCGACCAGCCGGCGCGGCTCGGTCTCGCCCTCCAAGGTCTGCTCCCAGTCCAGCCGGCTCATTCCGACCACAAGCCGTTTCTCGCCCTGCCGCCAAATGATATCGGAAGCCTGGACGCGGGCGTCCTGGACATGGGTCGAGATCACGGCGAGGTCGTCGGCGTCGAGAGCGATCAGTTTGAGCTGGGGCGACATCGCCGCGCCTCTCCTTGAGTGGACGGGCTCAACGCGCACGAGCCCCGAAATTTCCACACACAAGTTAAGCCCTCGTCCGGCTCGCCGCTACGCGGCGAGCCACCCATTCCCACAACAAGGGAGGGTGAGAGTCGTGAAACCTCACTCCCTGAAGAACGCCAGGAGATCCGCGTTGATCGTCTCGGCATGCGTGGTCGGCATGCCGTGGGGGAATCCCTTATAGGTCTTCAGGACGCCTTTCTTGAGCAGCTTGGCCGAGAGCGGCGCCGAGTCCGCGTATGGCACGATCTGGTCGTCGTCGCCATGCATCACCAGAACCGGCACGTTGATCTTCTTCAGATCCTCAGTGAAATCGGTTTGCGAGAACGCGACGATGCCGTCGTAATGCGCTTTCGCGCCACCCATCATGCCCTGGCGCCACCAGTTCTCGATCACCGCTTCCAGCGGTTTTGCGCCGGGGCGGTTGTAGCCGTAGAACGGGCCGGCGGCGATGTCGCGGTAGAAGGCCGAGCGGCCGGCGGCAAGCTGGGCCTGGAAATCGTCGAACACGCTCTTCGGCAGGCCGCCGGGATTGGCTGCGGTCTGCACCATCAGCGGCGGCACCGCCGAGAGGATCGCGGCCTTCGCGACGCGACTCTCGCCGTGACGGGCGATGTAGTGCACGACCTCGCCGCCGCCGGTGGAATGGCCGACATGGAGGGCGTTCTTGAGGTCGAGATGCGCGGTGAGCGCGGCGAGATCGTCGGCATAATGATCCATGTCGTGGCCGTCGGCGACCTGCGCCGAGCGGCCGTGGCCGCGGCGGTCATGGGCGATGACGCGATAGCCGCGCGTGACGAAGTACATCATCTGCGCGTCCCAATCGTCCGAGGACAGCGGCCAGCCATGGCTGAACACGATCGGCTGGCCCGAGCCCCAGTCCTTGTAGAAGATCTCGACGCCGTCTTTGGTGGTGATGGTGGGCATGGTGGGGCTCCTTTCAATGAGAGACGTCATTCCGGGACGCGCGTCAGCGCGAACCCGGAATCTGGAGATTGATAAATCGGGATTCTCTGGTGCGCGATTGCGCACCAGAGTTTATCGCTGTGCGATGGCCGGAATGACGAGAGGGGCCAATCAGGCAAACGCCAGGGGCTTGTAGCGGCGCCAGGCGCCGATGGTCAGCACGACGAAGAACACCAGCACGATGCCCTGCACCACGGCGAAGACCGGCCCCGATGGCGGCGCCGGGGGCACGGCGGGCGCGAGCGCGGCAAGTGCGGGCACCTTGAGGAACGACTGGATCACCAGCACGAAGACGTTGAAATATAGCGAGATCATCGCGGTGACGATGTAGACCGGGCGCCAGACGCCGCCGAGCTTCATGCCGTAGAGCGCGAAACAGGCAATCGCGAGCAGCACCAGCGAGATGATGCCGATGATGTGCGAGGGCAGCAGCTCCTTGAATGGAAACAGGAAACCAGTCGCGCTGGTGAGAATGGTGAACAGCAGGAAGATCGCAGTCAGGCCCGGCATCGACTTCGAGCCAAGCAGGCCGAACATCACGACAAGCCCGGCGACGATGGCAATCAGGCTGATGATGACATGGATCAGCGTAAGGGCGGGCAGGCTTAGGCCAAGCACCATGACATCTCTCCTACTCTCGGCGTTGAGGTGACGAGAATAGTATTACGGTCCTCATCGGATTACCACCTGCGTTGTCGTCACATGCATGAGCGCAGCCATGCGTCATCGTGCGAAATCGAAAAACGCATGGCTGAACTTTTTGCAGCGCTGTCACAAACGACGGCAGGCTTTCGACGAAAGTTGAATCGAACTCACACGTTCTTGGTATCGAAGATCAGGATGTCGGCACCGCCGCTGGCGAATTTCGGCACGTCGGCGCCGGTCGCCTTGCCTTCCGGGCTGGCAAAGGCGGCCTGAACGTCGGCCACGCTGTCGAAGGTGAGGATGGCGACGAGATGGATTCCGGAAGGGCCTGCGGGAGATGCGACCGGCCCTTTGCTGACGGCGTAGTTCTTCAGGCCGGGAAGTTTCTTGGCGAGTGGAATGTGCGTCTCGGCATAGTACTTGTCGAAGGCGGCAGCATCCTTGGGTGTCTTGTAGAGCACGACGACTTCAGCCATTTGGTCCTCCCGTTGAATCGTTGTTTTTTCCGCGCGCGATTTGCCTCGCGACGAGGGGATAGTCACGCATTGCGCAGCAAGATGACAAGCCGGATTTGGCTTGCCATTGCCTTGCCTTGTCCTTGACTAAAGCGCCGGTTTTGCGGCGTCGCCGAGATAGCCATGCAGGGAGGCAACGACCTGCGCGCCCTCGCCGATGGCGCCGCCGACGCGCTTGACCGAGCCGGAGCGGACGTCGCCGACGGCGTAGACGCCGGGCACGGAGGTCTCCAGCGGCGCCACCAGCTTGCCCTGGTTCTGCTCCGACTGCGCGCCCGTGACGACGAAGCCGCCGCGATCGAGCGTCACGCCGCAACCGTCGAGCCAGGACGTGGCGGGATCGGCGCCGACGAACAGGAAGAGATTGCGGATGTCGGCGGAATCCTCGTCATCCGACAGCCGGCTCTTCCAGCGGATGCGCCGCAGCAGCGAGGCCTCGTCGCCCTCGAGCGCGGTGATCTCGGTGTTGAACATCAGTTCGATGTTCGGGGTCGCTTCGATGCGCTCGATGAGATAGCGCGACATGCTGGCGCCAAGGCCGCCGCCGCGGATGATCATCAGCACTTTTTTCGCATGGCCCGACAGGAACACGGCCGCTTGGCCGGCCGAATTGCCGGCGCCGACCAGAGCCACCTCCTCGCCGGCGCAGAGCCGCGCCTCCACGGGCGATGCCCAGTACCAGACGCCGCGGCCCTCGAACTTCTCGAGGTTGGCAATATCGGGACGGCGATAGCGCGCGCCGCTGGCGACCACCACCGAACGGGAGCGCAAGGTTTCGCCGCAATCCAGCGCCAGCGCGAAGGTGCCGTTGACGCGCGAGCAATCCAGCGAGCTCACCGACATCGGAATCATGATGTCGGCGCCGAACTTCTGCGCCTGCGTGAAGGCGCGGCCCGCCAGCGCCTGGCCGGAGATGCCGGTCGGGAAGCCCAGATAGTTCTCGATGCGCGCGCTGGCGCCGGCTTGGCCGCCGAAGGCGCGGGTGTCGACGACCGCGACCGACAGACCTTCGGACGCAGCGTAGACCGCAGTCGCGAGCCCCGCCGGCCCGCAGCCGACGATGGCGACATCGTAGATACGGTCGTCCTTAGCCCCGCCGATCATGCCGATGGCGCGGCCGAGCTCGGTCTCGCTGGGATTGCGCAGCACCGTGCCGCCGGCCGTGACGACGAGCGGCCAATCCTCCGGCTTCGGCGAATAGCGCGCGATCAGTTCGGCGGCGTCATGCTCGCTCTCGGGATCGAGCAGATGATGCGGCTGGCCATTGCGGGTGAGAAAGCCCTGCAGGCGCACCACGCCGGCGGAGTTCGAGGGCCCGATCAGCACGGGGCCGCCGATGCCGCCCTGGATCAGATTGACCCGGCGCAGGATCAGCGCGCGCATGATGCGCTCGCCAAGCTCGGCTTCGGCCACCAGCAGCGCGCGCAGCCGGTCCGGCGGGACGAGCAGCACCTCGACATTGCCTTCGGCGCGGCCGTCGACCAGCGCCGGCCTGCCCGAGAGCTGGCCAAGCTCGGCCAGGAATTGCCCCGGCCCCTGATCGATCACGGGCGTGACGTGGCCGAGACCATCGCGCTGGGTGATGGCGACGTGGCCCGCCAGCACCACGAACATGCCGGGCCCGGGCTTGCCGGTCTCGAACAGCAATTCGCCGTCCGCGTAGGTGCGGATTTCGCCGAAGTGCCTGATCCGTTCGATCTCGGCGGGCGTCAGCGCCGGAAAGGTCTGCTCGGGGCGCGTGAACCGCAACAGCTGCGCATCACGGTCGGTTCGTTGTGTTTCGTCCTGCCCCATGGCCACTGCATGCACTCCAAAATCTCCAGCCGCCGGCGTTCAACGAGAGGTCTTACCGGCGGCCCCCTCATTTAGGGAACCATCGTCGTTCTGCGAGGGGTCGGTGCTTGCGGCGCGTTCGCGCGCCTGCAACTTCCGCCGCTTCAGGTTTTCGCGCAGCGCCGATTTCAGCCGGTCGTCCCGGGACGCCCTCGGCTGCCTCGCGCTCTTGTCAGTCTCGTCGCCCATCGCGGCTCCATCACAGCAACCGGCCACAGGATGCCATCGAAGTGTGGCAGCTCAAGAGGGTGAGGCGATAGGACCCTTGCGAAACGCGAGATGGATCGAATCCGGCTCCCCGGCCAACTGACCAGTTGGGCAGGGATATCAGACCCCGAATCGGCATGAAGGCGGTCAGTCCGGACGAAAACGGGCATTTTGGCGCCGATATCGGCCCGATTTTCTCGTTTTGGCGGGGCTAGCAAGCTTGCGCAGGAGGGGGGCTTGTGGCAGATATCGGCCCGCTTGGTAGGCCCCTCGGGCGGCCGATTCTTGTCCCAGCACATGCTGCCGTAGCTCAGTGGTAGAGCACTCCATTGGTAATGGAGAGGTCGACAGTTCAATCCTGTCTGGCAGCACCAGCTTTCCTCACCGACGCGAGCCGCGTTGAACCAAGCCTTGTTGAACCAAGCCTTGTGCCTGGCCAGCGCGCCCGCAACACCCATGGATGCGATCGTGATCACACGCTCCCTGCCCTATGAAGGACTGCTCCACGAGATCGTCGAGCACAATGGCGTGCTCTATCTCGGCGGCATCGTCCCTGAAGATGCCGGGCTCGACATGGCCGGCCAGGCCGAGGATGTGCTGCGCCAGTTGAAGACCCTGCTCGAGGGGGCCGGCTCCGATCTGTCCTGCGTTCTGCAGGTGACGATCTTCGTGGCCGACCTCACTGAGAAGGCCGCGTTCAACCAGGTGTGGAAGCGCTATTTCACCGCGGAGCATCTGCCGGCGCGTGCCGCGATCGGCGTTGCGGATCTCGGCCCGGGCGTCAAGCTGGAGCTGACGGCGATCGCCGCGCGCCGCTGATCCTCACGGGCGAGAAGAGCAAGTTCGGTCGTTTCGTCAGTCTTCCACACATGGCTTGGCATTCTCGCGGCCCGAAACGCCCGAGTTTTGCTCGTTTCCTTGTCCCTCTTCTATGAAGAGGGCGCAGGGAAGGCCGGGTGCCGGCTGGCACCCACGGTCCGCTGTGCGACAGCACACGCAGAAAACTGCACAGCGGCATACAGGTGAAGCCCAACACACGGCCTTCCCTGCGCAGTGGTTTGACGGCTTATGCCTGCTCTCCCCGGAGCCGAGTTCCTTCTGGCCTCCGTCACCTCGCGAATTGACGATGCCTCAAGGCCCGGTTGAGCCCAGATGCATCTCCGCAAGGCTTGACCGTAGCAACGACGGTCAGGACCACACGGTTTTGCCGTACGCAGCTTCCGGCTCCGCCAAGAGGCTTCGCCGGATGTTGGCGCCGTCCGTTCCACACGCTGTGAGACCTCACGAGGTTCATCTCGCCCTGGTCCCGCCCCGCGTGCCCGACGCAGCCGCGTCCACCGCACCCTGGCCCTCGTTCGTGACGACGTACGATCGCCCCTCTCCCTGGGCGGGATGAGCGATGGATACTGCAATTCCGAATTTCGGTAAAGTGGAATATATTTGCGAGAAGGGATTGACGGGGGCTGCGCGGGAGAGGCGGTGTTTTGCCCGACGGGCCAGAAGCGTTGCGATCGGTGTCCTTCCGGTTGCGCCTCTTCGAAAGGTTGCGGCCACACGGCACGTTGACCCCTCATTTCATGGTGCTAGTCTTTTCGCTCGCGACCTGTCCGGGAGGACACGATGGGATGGTTCGACCGCCTGTTTGGAAGGATGTCGGAGCCGACGATTCCTCTTCTTGCGAGATTTCGGCGGAAATCAAAAGCACCGACCGATCCTGATCTTTTGAAAATCGCCAAGGACCGGAAGGGACATGTTTCCCGCAGAGCCGTCAGGGACGAGTATAATCGGCTGGTCCTGGAGAAGTACGCGCACGACAAGTCGTGATGCGCGTCGAGGATCTCAGTAGCCCGTAGGATGGGTAGAGCGAAGCGAAACCCATCTGCTCCTTGTCGAGCCACGAAACGTGATGGATTTCGCAAGGGCTCTACCCATCCTACGCACTGCGCACCATCAATGGTCGCCATTCATTTGCAGTGCTGCGAAGCGGTCGTCCGAACGGCGCAACCGCCGGCATAGCTCGCGATTGATGTTCTGCAGAACGATCACGTAGGCGTGGATGTCGGCCTTGTAGCAGGCATAGAGCTTTTGGGCCGTCAGCTCGTACAGCACGGTCGGCGCCTCCGCGATAACAGTGGCGGAGCGGTTCTGCATTTCGATCAGCGTCATCTCGCCGAAGAAATCGCCAGGCTCCAAACGCGATATCGGGATGACCCTGCCCGCATGCGTGCGTTTGCTCACCGCCAGCCGGCCGGACTTGACGATGAACATCGAACGTCCCGGCTCGCCCTCGGCCACAACGGTCGCGTCGGCTTCGAAGCGGCGCTCGACCAGCATCGAGATCAAGAGGTCGAGGCCTGCCTCCGAAAGCCCGCCGAAGAACGGCGTCGCCAGCAGAAACGCTTTCAGATCGGGGGACGTGACGAGCATTGCGCGAGGTTACGCCCGGTCGAAGGCTGCGGCAAGCTAAGCGGTGCAGCCAGGTTCCGTCATTGCGAGCGTAGCGAAGCAATCCAGGAATGTGTCCGCGGAAACAGTCTGGATTGCTTCGTCGCAAGGGCTCCTCGCAATGACGCGGCGAGAGATTTCACCTCTCGACTCTGGACCACTGCCGCGCGCAGCGAAACCCATCAGACTCGTGCGGTGGCGAAGATGATGGGTTTCGCAAGTGCTCTATCCATCCTACGGGCCGCACAGTGCGAGCTATTTGGGCCGGCGCCCCGTGATCGCGTGCGCGCGCGCAGTGCAGGTGATGCGACCGTCCGCATGCGCCGGCAGGCCCGCACGCACCCGCGCTATGAGCGTCTCGACGTCTGCGGGCCTCATGGCGGCAACGGAAGGCCGGAGCGCGGGGGACTTCAGACTGATTGCCCAGAAGTCGTCGAAACCTGAAAACGTCCGTTGCACCGTAATCTCTCGCGTTTGCACGTCCTCGAGACCTGCTCCTCGCCACAGGTCCCGCAACGCTTCCATGCGAGAGGCGTCCATCCGCGGCGGGCGCGTTGCCGGAATGCCCATCGCCTTCATCTCGTCGTAGATCGGGTCGAGCGGAAAGCCGCCGCCCAACATGTCCCACATATACGTCATGACCGCACCGCCGGGGACAACGACCCGCACCATTTCGCTGACGCCCCTGGCGGGATCCGGAACGAATACGAGAACCAACGCCATCACGGCCGCGTCGAAGCTGGCGTCGGCGAAAGGAAGTGCCATCGCATCGCCCTGGTGAAACTTTGCCACGCGCGCCGCAGGTCGTGTGCGCGCAAAAGCGAGCTGCTCTGCCGAGGGGTCAATGCCCTGGACCTCGGCGGGGCTGCAGCGCTCGACCAGGAGTTCAGTGAAGGCGCCGTTGCCGCAGCCGATGTCGATCCAACGCAAGCCTGCAGGAGGTGCCAGCCAATCAAGGAATATCTCGCCTGCGAACCGGCTCCAGATTCCCATCATCTGCTCGTAGGCGGCACCGTCGTCGAAGCGAATGGTCTGCTCTGCCATGTCGAGATCCTCCCGGCCCGATGACGATGCTTGGCGCGCGCCATTCTGCGCACAAGAGATGGGACTGGGGAAGTCCCCAGGTTATCGCAGATGACTCGTACCAGCGGCCAGCGCGCACGCCTCGTCCTTCGAGACGGCGCTGACGCGCCTCCTCAGGATGAGGCTAATCAGCATCAGTGCTCGTTGAAATTTGCTGCCGCGCACTCCACCCTCATCCTGAGGAGCCCGCCCAAAGCGGGCGTCTCGAAGGATGGCCGCGGGGAAAACTCCCAAATGCGATAGCCCCCTGGGGAAGTCCTGGAGCTGACCAGATCCGCCGGATTATTGCCGTGCGACATTCTCCCCGCGCGGCGCCTGTCGCTTCCGCCACACCTGCAGGTCAATCATGACTTTCACGGCCGCCGCGAGGACGAGCGCACAGAGTGCCACCTTGGAGATCGTCTCCATCGTCCCCTCGATCAGCAGGCAATGGACCACGCTGCCTGCGACGATGACGATGGCGAGGGGAATATGGATGATGCGCCAGGTTCGCGGCCGCAATCCCAACCGCCTTCGCAGCAGAGCCAGGAACGCAACCGCGAAGATGGCCCACATCGCGATCACGCCGAAGGGAGAGAACGGCGTCGGCGATGAGAAGGTCAGTGCGTCCACCATGTCGGGCGGGCTGGTGATCCAGAGGCCGGCGACGTGGATCAGAATCGCGACAGCAAGCGCGCCGCCGATCCAGTGATGGGCGCGCCTGCCGCGATAGGCCGACAATCGCGGCAGGTAGCCGCCGATCAGCAAGGGCTGCACGAGCACGAGACCGAGGGCGATGATCCCGGCGAAGCCGGCGATAATGTAGACAGGATCGCGCCATGCCAGCTGCTCGCTGGCCGCAGCAAGCGCAACCGGCACGCCGATCGCCAAGCCAAGGGCGCCCCAGATCAGGGGCGCCCGGGCCGATCTCCATCGCGTCATTTGCAAGTCGGGTTCAAGCCGGCTGCAGCACGAAGTGCGCCTCCAGGCTGGTCTCCTTGGCGCTCCGCATCACCGGCCGCAGGAAGACGGTCTTGAACTCGCCGCTGTCATAGGCGAGGTGGCCGTGCGGCTGGCCGAAGATCGGAATGATCTGCGGCATCTCCAGCCGGAACCTGCCGTCCTTGTCGGTGAGCGTTGCGCCGTGGCTCTGCGGCTCGTGCTCCCGCCCTTCGACGGTGTGCGCCCAGATCTGGATGCGCTGCCCGGCCAGCGGAGCCCCGTCGCCGGCGCGGCGCACGGTGCCGCTCATCCAGAAACCGCCCTTGCCGATCCGCTCCACGATCGCCGCGCCCTTGCGGTAATTGTTCGCGCCGCCCGACATCGACTCGGTCGGTGCGAGGCCGCTCGCACGGGCGGGCAGCAGGACGCCGGAAGCGCCGGTTGCCAGAAGGCCCGTTGCGAGGACGGAGCCGCCGGCAGCGAGGAGGTTGCGGCGGGTGAAGACGACCGTGGTCATGTCAGTTCCTCCTGGCAGCAGCGCAGCTGCTTCCCGCAAGCTACAATACCAGGTGTAAAACGCCCAGTTGGCGCGAGGGGCGCCAGGGCCTGCAATAACAGTGTTGTGAACGGCCGTCTTCGCGGCGTGCATCTCTCAGATGAACTGACAAGAGGGGCCCGCAAGTGCTCTACCTATTCGGCGCGCTGCCACTACATGTGTGTCCTGCAAGCGCGCACCGTCACGCGGCCCCTCCACACCGGCAGCCCTCCCATGATCCCCTTCTCCGTGCTCGACCTCGCCCCCATCTGCCAGGGCGGCGACGCGTCGCAGGCGTTCCGCAATTCGCTCGATCTGGCCCGGCATGCCGAGACGTGGGGCTTCAAGCGGTTCTGGCTGGCCGAGCATCACAACATGACGGGCATCGCCAGCGCGGCGACGTCGGTAGTGATTGGCCACATCGCGGGCGGAACGAAAACGATCCGCGTCGGCTCCGGCGGGATCATGCTGCCGAACCACTCGCCGCTCGTCATCGCCGAGCAGTTCGGCACGCTGGAATCGCTCTATCCCGGGCGGATCGATCTCGGGCTCGGCCGGGCGCCGGGCACCGACCAGTTCACCGCGCGGGCGCTGCGGCGCGACCTCGCCACCACGTCCGAGAACTTTCCGCATGACGTGCTGGAGCTGCAGGCGCTGCTCGGCGACGTGCAGCCGAACCAGGCGATCCGCGCCGTGCCCGGCATGGGGACCAAGGTACCGCTGTGGATCTTGGGATCGAGCACCTTTGGCGCGCAGCTCGCGGCAATGCTCGGCCTGCCCTTCGCGTTCGCCTCGCATTTCGCGCCGCAGATGATGATGCCGGCGCTGCGCGAATATCGTGCGCGCTTCGAGCCCTCGGCGCAGCTCGACAAGCCCTATGCGATGATCGGCGTCAACGTGTTCGCGGCCGACAGCGATGAAGAGGCACAGCGGATGTTCTCCTCGCTGCAGCAGCAATTCATCAACCTGCGCCGCGGCACGCCGGGGCCGCTGCCGCCGCCGGTGGAGGACATGGACGCGTTGTGGTCGCCGGCCGAGAAGGCCGGCGTTGCGCAAGCGCTGTCGTGCTCAGCGGTCGGGTCGCCCGATGTGGTCGAAGCGAAGCTGAAGGCGCTGATCACTGAAACCGGCGCGGACGAATTGATGACGACGGGGCAGATCTACGACCACACGGCACGGCTGCGCTCGTTCGAGATCGCCGCGGAGGTGCGGGATAGGCTCGCGAAGCAGCCGGTGGGGTGAGGGCCCGATTGTCGCGGCGATGAAGGTGCGCTCCCTTCCCCGCTTGCGGGGGAGGGTTGGGGAGAGGGTGTCTCCGCAATGGGACAATCCCCTAGAGGAAAGAGCCCTCACCCCGACCCTCTCCCGCACGCGGGAGAGGGAGCGCACCGCGCGCGTGGCGAGCTGCTCAGCCCAATCCTCTCATGCCCTAATCCGCAAAGCCGAACAGCTTGGCCGGATTGTGCACCAGGATCTTCTCCAGCTCCGCCTGGTCGGGCGCGTAACGGTACATCAGCTCTAACAGATCGGCATCGTTCGGCGGCTGCTTCACCGAGACCGGATGCGGCCAGTCGCTGGCCCAGACGCAGCGGTCGGGAGCGGCCTCGATATAGGCGCGCGCGATCGGGATCACGTCGTCGTAAGGCGCGCCGGTCTTCGAGGTCTTCTCGCCGAGCGAGAGCATCACCCAGAAATTGCCCTTGGCGAGCAGCTCCAGCATCTTGCGCAGATTCGGATCGTTCCTGCCGGTGTCGGGGTCGGGGCGCGCCATGTGGTCGATCAGCACGGGCACGTCGAGATCTTCGTATTTGGCGACGCTCGACATGATGCCGTCCTTCTCGGGCTGGATCTTGACGTACCAGCCGAGCTCGCGGATGCGGGCGATGGCGCGGGCGAAATCGGCGTCCGACAGCACGGCGCCGAGCTCCTGGCGGAAGCTGAAGCGCGCGCCGCGCACGCCGGCATCATGCAGTTTTGCGAGATAGGCGTCGCTGGCTTCCGCGAACACCAGCGCATTGGCGCAGCCGCGATAGTTCGGGCCCATCGCGGCAAGGCCGTCGAGCACGACGGCATGGTCCGCGCCGTAGGTCGTGGTCTGCACGATGATGCCGCGCTCGATGCCGAGCGTCTTGTGCATGCGCAGCGCCGCTTCCCAGGTCGCGGTCGGCATCCGATAGGCGGCGCCGGGACGCTCAGGATATTTCTCGATCGGCCCCAGCACGTGGAACTGGCTGTCGATGGTCTTCGGCGGCGGCGTCTTGCTTGGACGGCGCGGGTTGGGGTCGAACGGCAGATACATCGGCATGCAAGCGCTCCCTCAGTCGATCACGGCGGTGAAGTCGCACTGCACCAGCGCGCCGCCGTCCATGTTGTCCATCGGCAGCGCGTGGCGCGCGGGCCGCGAATGCTCGTCCGGAAACATTTTTAGCCATTCGACATTGACCGGGCCGCGCTGCGTGCGGTCCTTCAGCCACACCGTCATCTTGATGATGTCGGAGGTCGAGCCGCCGGCGGCCTCCACCGTCGCCTTCATATGCGCGAACATGTTGGCGCATTGGGCGTCGAGACTCTCGGGCATCGCATTGGTCGCGGGATCGCGGCCGAGGATGACGCCGGACATCACGAGATTGCCGATGCGGCAGGCGTTCGGAATCGGGTTGACGTGCTTGAAGCCGCCGATGTGGATGCTCTTGCGCCGCGTTTGACCACTCATGTTGCGCTCCCTTTTATTGTTGCTTCAGACGAACTGGCATGACACCGAGCCGAAGGCGCCGTAATCGGCATGGAAGGTGTCGCCGCGGCGGATGTCGACGGGCCGCGTGAACGATCCCGCCAGCACGACCTCGCCGGCCTTGAGATGCTCGTCATGCGGCGCGAGGCGGTTGGCGAGCCAGGCGATGCCGTTGGCGGGGTGATTGAGCACGCCGGCGGCAAGGCCGGTCTCCTCGACCTCGCCGTTGCGGAACAGCAATGCGCCGATCCAGCGCAGATCCGCATCCATCGGGCGGATCGGCCGGCCGCCGAGCACCAGCGCGGCATTGGCCGCGTTGTCCGAGATCGTGTCCATCACCTTGCGCGTCTTGCCGGTCTCCGGATCGACGCGGTGCATGCGCGTCTCCAGAATCTCCAGCGCCGGCGTGACGTAGTCGGTGGCGTTGAGCACGTCGAAAATGGTGCAATCGGGCCCGCGCAGCGGCGCCTTCAGCACGAAGGCGAGCTCGACCTCGATCCTCGGCGCGTGGAAGCGGTCGAACGGAACAGGCGTGGCATCAGCGTAGAACATATCGGCGAACAGCACGCCATAGTCGGGCTCGTTGATTCCGACCGCGTTCTGCATCGCCTTCGAGGTCAGGCCGATCTTGTGGCCCTTGATGATGCGGCCGCGGCCGAGCTGGAGTTTCGTCCAGGCGCGCTGGACCGCGTAGGCATCCTCGATGCTGAACTCCGGATAGTCCTTGGTGAACATCGGGATCAGCGTCTTGGTTCGCTCGGCTTCATCGAGCCGGGCGGCGAGGCGTTCGATCGTGGTGGAATCCAGCATCGTTTTACTGCTCCGCCGCCACGGTGTTGCGCAGCACGCCGATGCGGCTGGACTCGACCTCGACGACGTCGCCGTCCCTGAGCCAGCGTGGCGGATCGAACCGGGCGCCCGCGCCGGTCGGTGTGCCCGTCACGATCATGTCGCCAGGCTTGAGGGTCGCGAAGGTCGAGAGATAGGAAATCAGGAAATCGAACGGGAACATCAGCCGTTCCGTCGTGTCCTGCTGCCGCACCTCGCCGTTGACGCGCGTAGTGATGTCGTGAGGCCCGCGCGGGTCGAGCTCGTCAGACGTCACGATCCACGGGCCGATGCTGCCGGAGCGATCAAAATTCTTGCCCTGCGTGACGTTGAACTTGCCGTGGCGCAGCCAATCGCGGATCGTGCCCTCGTTGCACAGTGTCATGCCGAAGATGTGCGACCACGCTTTTTCGCGCGGAATGTGGCGGCCGCCCTGCCCGACCACGATGACGAGCTCGCCTTCATAGTCGAGCTGGTCCGAAACCTTCGGCTTCTCGATCGGCTGGCCGGAGCCCGTCATCGAGGACATGCTGCGCACGAACAGGCTGGGATATTTGGGCAGGTCGGAATTGTCTTTATACTCCGCATTGCGCTCGGCGTAATTGACGCCGATGCACCAGAGCTTCTCCGGCGCCAGCACCGGCGGCAACAGGACGAGCTTGTCCAGCGCATGATCCGGCTTTTGCCCCGCGACGGCCTCCTGCGCTTCGGCGAGTGCGTTGGCCGCGATCAGCGCCTTGACGTCCGAATAGTCGCGGCCGATGCGCCTGGTCAGATCGACCACGCCGCCGTCCACGGCCGCGCCGTAGCGCGCCTCGCCGTCCAGCAGATAGCTCAGCAGTCGCATTGTATGTCCTCCGATGATCTTGGGGCGGCGGCCGGCGATGAGGCCCGCACGCTCAGTCTTTCGACTTGGGAGTCTGGAACACGCTGCCCAGCGTCACGATCTCGCCGAGGCGGGCGTAGCGCGGCCCGCCGATGCGCGCGATCGGGTCGAGCGCCCTGGTCTCGACCTTACCGTCGTTGACGAGACCGTCGCGCAAATGGAACAGCACGACCTCGCCGACGATGAGCCGGCTCTTGGCGTCACCGAATTCGAGGCACTGCCGGAATCGGCACTCCATCGCGACCGGCGCGGCGGCAAGCCGCGGCACCTTGATGCGCTCGCTCGCGAGCGTCTCCAGGCCGAGATGCTCGACCTCGCTGATTTCAGGCGGATGCTCGACGGAGCTGTCGTGCACGGCATTCATCAGCGGCGTATCCGCGATGTGGATCACATATTCCTCGGTATCGAGGATGTTGTGCGCGGTGTCCTTGTAGTCGGCGCCCTTGCGGCCCACGCTGATGGCGAGCATCGGCGGCTTCTGCGAGACGAAGGTGAAGGCGCTGAACGGAGCGAGATTGAGCACGCCCGTAGCTGACAAGCTCGTCACCCAGGCGATCGGGCGCGGCACCACGATGCCGGTCATCAGGCGGTAGATGCGCTCGGCGCCGAGCTCGGTCGGATCGATCCGCATCGATCAGTCCGCCCTGATATTGGCCTTGCGCACCACCGGAATCCACTTGGCGTCCTCGCGCTCGAGATAGGCCCTGAATTCGGCCGGCGTCATCGGCGTGGCTTCGCCGCCGAGCTTTTCGAACTTGTCGACCACGGCGGGGTCTTTGAGAATCGCGACCAGCGTCTCGTGCAGCTTCTCGACGATGGGCGCAGGCGTGCCAGCGGGCGCGAACAGGCCGGTGAAGGTCTGGCCGTCGAAGTCCTTGTAGCCGAGCTCGGCGAAGGTCGGCACGTCGGGCAGCGATTTCAATCGATGCGGTGAGGTGACGGCGAGCGCGCGGAACAGGCCGGCCTTGATGTGCTGGAGGCTGACCGTGAGCTGGTCGAAGGCGAACTGCACCTGACCGCCCAGGAGATCGTTGATGGCCGGCGCATTGCCGCGATAATGCGCCGTGACCCATTGCAGGCCGAGATTCGACTGCATCAGCTCGCTGAGCAGATGGTTGGTGGTGCCGGGACCGGGCGAGGCCATGGTCAGCTTGCCGGGCTCGCGCTTGGCGAGGTCGAGAAACTCCTTGAGCGTGGTCGCCTGCACCGTGGGATGAACCTCGAGCACCAGCGGCGTCATCGAGATCGTCGAGATCGGGAGAAAGTCCTTCTTCCAATTGTAGGCGTCGCGCTTGTTGATCTCGGTCGCGAACAGCACCGGGCCGTTGGCGCCGACGAACAGCGTGTAGCCGTCGGGCGCCGATTTCGCGAAGGCTTCGCCCGCGATCATGCCGCCGGCGCCGGCCTTGTTCTCGATGACGAAGGGTTGGCCGAGCTTTTCCTGGAGCTTGTCGGCGACGATGCGCGCGGCGCTGTCGACATTGCCGCCGGCGGGATAGGGCACGATCAGCTTGACGTTGCGCGCCGGCCATTGCTGGCCGGAGGCGGGTCCCGCCAACATTGCGGCTGCTGCAGCGATGGCAATCCAGATTAATCTCATGTTAACCTCCCGGCGGCGCTTCCAATTCCATATCGGGCGCAGACTTTCGTGCATGGCATCCCGATCGGAGCGCAATCTCCAGATGCGCGCTTGCCCTGTCGAGCGAATTGTGGCGTTCTTGTCCATATTATGGACAAACGACGCGCAACGAAATCCACCCGCAGCGCCGTGGAGCCGCGACATGGCGCGCAGGCGATCCGGCGCGCGCTCGCGGTGCTGCGCATCCTGGCCGCAGGGCGCGAGGACGGTGTGCCATTGGCAGAGGTGGTCCGCACCACCGGCCTCACCCGCCCGACCGTGCATCGCATCGTCCACGTGCTGATCGAGGAAGGCATCGTCGAGCGGCACGGCAGGAGTGGCCGCTACGCGATCGGCAACCAGGTACCGGAACTGGCGCTGGCGCGTCCCCGGCCCTCGCGGCTGCTGGTCGCCGCAAATCCGTCGCTGCAGCGCGCGTCCGCCGCGATCGGCGACACGCTGTTCCTGACGGTGCGCACCGGCAACGACACGCTCTGCGTCGATCGCCGGATCGGCGTCTACCCGATCCAGGTGCTGTCGATCGAGGTCGGCGCGCGCCGGCCGCTCGGCGTCTCCAGCGCCGGCGTTGCCATTCTCGCCGCAATGCCGGCGCAGGAGGCGCGAAAGATCGTCGCGGCGAACGAGAAGCGGTTCGAGGCCTACCGGACCGACGTCGCGACCGTGCTCGGCGAGGTCACCGCCGCCAGGCGGCTGGGATATGGCATGAGAGAGATCGGACTGGTGCAGGGGACGAAATCGATCTCGACCTGGATCAAGACGCCGGACGGGCAACCGGCTGCAGCGATGACGGTCTCCGCCGTTCGCACGAGGCTCGGGCCAAGGCGCGAGCAGGAGGTCGCGGAGATCCTGCTGCGGGAGGCGCGGATGATCGAGCAGGCGATCGGGGGGTGAAGCGCGGACGGCGCCTCTTCGCCTCTCCCCGCTTGCGGGGAGAGGCCGGAATTTGCGCAGCAAATTCCGGGTGAGGGGGAGCCTCCGCGAGTCCAGCTGCCACCATCTTCGTGGAGAGAGCCCCTCACCCCAACCCTCTCCCCGTAAGAACGGGGCGAGGGAGCGCACCGCCGGCGCGGCTGGAGCTCGCTTCAAACCCAGCGCTGTCAATGGGCTGACGTACCGCTCCGTTTTGTGGCACAACGGCCGCCATCGCCGACCGATCAACGAGGCCACGCATGCCCGCGCCGAAACCGCCTGCCTTCGAGACCCTGAGCCTGCATGCGGGCCAGCATCCGGATCCCACGACCGGCGCCCGGGCGGTGCCGATCTACCAGACCACGTCCTACGTGTTCCAGGATTCCGATCACGCCGCCGCGCTGTTCAATCTGGAGCGCGCCGGCCACATCTATACGCGCATCTCCAATCCGACCACCGGCGTGCTGGAGGAGCGGCTTGCGGCGCTGGAAGGCGGCGTCGGCGCGATCTGCACGGCGAGCGGCCAGGCGGCGCTGCACCTCGCCATCGCCACGCTGCTCAATGCCGGCGACCACATCGTGGCGTCGAGCTCGCTCTATGGCGGCACCATCAATTTGTTGGCGCACACGCTGCCCCGCTTCGGCATCACCACGACGTTTGTGAAACCACGCGATCTCGACGCATTCCGCGCGGCGATCAAACCGAACACGAAGCTCGTGATCGGCGAGACCATCGGCAACCCCGGCCTCGAGGTGCTCGACATCCCGAAGGTTGCGGCGATCGCGCATGAGGCCAAGATTCCGCTTCTGATCGACAACACCTTCGCCACGCCCTATCTCAGCCGTCCGATCGAGCTCGGCGCCGACATCGTGATGCATTCGGCGACCAAATGGATCGGCGGCCACGGCATCGCGATCGGCGGCGCCATCGTCGACGGCGGCCGCTTCGACTGGCGCTCCTCCGGCAAGTTCGGCGTGCTGACCGAGCCCTATGGCGGCTATCACGGCATCGTCTTCGACGAGCAGTTCGGCACCGCCGCTTTCATCATGCGCGCCCGCACGGAAGGCCTGCGCGATTTCGGCGCCTGCCTGTCGCCGACCAACGCGTTTCAGCTGCTCCAGGGCGTCGAGACGCTCGGCGTGCGCATGGACCGGCATATGCAGAACACGCATCTGGTGCTGGAGGCGCTGAAGTCCAACAAGGCCGTGGACTGGGTGCTGCACCCGTCGCTCGAGGATCATACGGACTACCAGCTTGCCAAGACGCTGCTGCCGCGCGGTGCCGGCTCGATCGTCTCCTTCGGCATCAAGGGCGGCCGGCCTGCCGGACGCAAGTTCATCGAGAGCTTACGCATGATCAGCCATCTCGCCAATGTCGGCGACGCCAAGACGCTGGTGATCCATCCGGCCTCGACCACGCATCAGCAGATGGATGCCGAGCAGCTCAAGGCGGCCGGCATCGGCGAAGAGCTGGTGCGGCTCTCGGTCGGCATCGAGACCGCAAGCGACATCATCGACGACCTCAACCAAGCGCTGCGCATCTCGCAAAAGGCCTGACACCATGAAGCTCTCCGTCAACGGCACCGATGTGTTTGTCGCAACCGGCGGCCGCGACTTCGACAAGTCCCTGCCCGCGGTCGTCTTCATCCACGGCGCCGGCTTCGACCATTCGACCTGGGCGTTGCATACGCGCTGGTTCGCCCATCACGGCTTTGCCGTGCTGGCGCCCGACCTGCCCGGCCACGGCCGCTCTACTGGGCCTTCGCTCGGCAGCATCGCCGAGATGGCCGACTGGACGGCGGCGCTGCTCGATGCGGCGGGCGCCGCAAAGGCGCATCTGATCGGTCACTCCATGGGCTCGCTGATCTCGCTGGAGACCGCCGCGCGACATCCCGACAAGGTGTCAGCGCTGAGCCTGATCGGCACCGCCGCGACCATGACGGTGGGTCCGGATCTGTTGAAAGCCGCCGAAGCCAACTCGCAGGATGCCAACGACATGGTCTCGATCTGGGGCCTCGGCTTCAACGCGGAGCTCGGCGGCAGCCTGGCGCCGGGCCTGTGGATGCATGGCGGCGCGCAGGCGGTGCTCAGGGCATGCGAGCCGGGCGTGCTGTTCAGGGATCTGTCGGCCTGCAACTCCTATACGAATGCGCTTGCCGCTGCGGCGACCGTGAAGGTGCCGACGACGCTCATCCTCGGCGAGCGGGACATGATGACGCCGGCGAAGGCCGGCAAGGCGCTCGCCGCGGCGATCCCGCATGCAAAGACCGTCGTGGTGCCCGGCGCCGGCCACATGATCATGGCCGAGCGGCCGGACGAGCTGCTGGCGGCGCTGAGGAACTAAAGTTGTCTACGCATGATCTTTCCGGAAAACCGCTTCGCACTTTTCCGGATCATGCTTTAGGCGGATCAATCTTCCGTCTTGCGCGTTGCGGTCAGACATCCCTCTCACTCAAGAAGGGAACTGGACCATGCCGAGACAGGAAGTCATTCGCAAAGCCAGGCAAGACAAGCGCGCCGGCAAGTCGGCCAGCACGCAGGCCGGCGAATTCGTCAAGGACGAGATCGACAGGATCCGGAAAGGCAAGCACGGTGCACGCTCGACCAAGCAGGCCATCGCGATCGGCCTCTCCGAAGCGCGTCGCGCCGGTGTCGATCTGCCGCCACCGCGCAAGGGAAGCACTAAGAAGTCGACGCGCCGTAGTGCCAAGTACGCTTACGAAGTCGGCCAGGGCAAACGCACGCCGAAGCGGAGGCCAAAAGTATCGCGCGCCGCCACGAACGCTCTGAAGAAGGAACCGCGATCGACCGCATCGCGCAGTGCGCTGTCGAAACAGGCCAAGCGAGCCGCAAGCCGCCGAACCGCAGCGTCCCGTTCAGCCGCCGCGCGCAAGGCAAGCCACACCAAGGGCGCCAAGGTGCGCTCCGCCGCCGCGAAGAAGGCGGCGCGCACCAGGGCGCGCCGCCAGAGCTGATCAGCTCAGGCGGCGTCAGGCGGATTCATCTGGCGCGGTCAGAAGTGGTCGGCACCACACCGCGGGCGTCTGTGGGGTGGACAAAGCGAGGCGTGCCCACGATTTCTTCGCTGCGTTGGGCAGGTCGTGGGCACGGCGCAAATGCGCCTTTGCCCACCCTACGATTCCGTCGATCGTGGAAAGAGACGGCTCACTCACCACATCGTCGCGGCGGCGCGCTCCGGCCAGATGCGGTCGTATTCCGCGCCGCCGACTTTGTTGTCGCTCATCTCCGCAAGAATCTGCCCCGGTGTCGGCAGCGTCTTCGGATCGACGCGCTTGTCGGGATTCCAGAGATCGGCGCGGACGATGGCGCGGGCGCACTGGAAGTAGATCTCGTCCACGTTCATCACCATGACGCTACGCGGCGCCTTACCTTCGACCTTGAACGAGGCCAGCAGCTCCGGATCGATCGACAGATGCGCGCGGCCGTTGGCCCGCACCGCATTGCCCGAGCCGGGGATCAGGAACATCAGCGACACGCGCGGGTCGCGCACGATATTGCGCAAGGAATCGACCCGGTTGTTGCCACGGCGGTCGGGCAGCATCAGCGTCTTGGGGTCGTGGATGCGGACAAAGCCGGGCAGATCGCCGCGCGGCGAGCAGTCGATGCCTTCGGGCCCGATGGTGGCGAGCGCGGCGAACGGCGCCTTCTCGATGAAGATGCGGTAGAGCGGGGTGACGTGGTCGGCAACTTTGACGGTCGAGGCATCGTTCGTGACGCCGTAGATGGCCTCCAGCTGCTCGACCGTTTCAATCACCGTCATTCCACTCTCTCCGTGTTATTGCCCGCAACTAATCTTGCCAGCCTTGATTCCTGATCACGCGCACGAGCTGGCGGCTGTGATAGTCGGCGCTGCCGGCATTGAGGATGGTGACATCGGCGTGTGCCGAGGCGTCATCGACGCTGCGCGACAGCCGCTCGGCGATGTTGCCATCGCTTTTCCGGGCGCGCGCGGCAAGCCGCTGCGCCAATACGTCCGGCGGCGCCGTGATCGCGACCACCACGACGTTGGCATAGGCGCGGCGCAAGGCAGCGATCACGGTGCGTGAGACGTTGGCAACGATGGTGCGGCCCGCGCGGACGTCGTCGTTGATCTCGAGCGGCAGTGCATAGGAATGCCCATGCGCCTCCCAGTGCACGGCAAAGTCGCCGTGCTCGCACGCGCGGCGGAATTCGTCGGGACTGACCGCGATATTGTCTTCATCGGCCGAGGACGCACGCGTCACGATGCGGCGCGGGAAGACGATGTCGGGATCGTCGCTGCAAGCCGCCTGGGCCAGCCGCAGCAAGGTATCCTTGCCGGCGCCGCTGGGGCCGACCACGAGCACGAGCCGGCCGGGGCCGATCGCACCCGTCTCGCCTTCGCCCGTGGCCGCCATCTCGCTCATGCGACGCGGTGTCCTTCGCGCCAGACGCTGCGGACCACGGGAACGTGGCCTGCGACATGGACGCGGATCAGATCGGCGCGCTTGCCGGTCGCGACCTCGCCGCGGTCGGTGAGGCCGACCGCTTCGGCGGGCGCTTTCGTCACGGTGCGGACCGCGGCCGGAAGGCTGATCGCGGGCACATGCTCGGGCAATTGCAACGCGGCCATCAAAAGGCTCGACGGGATGTAGTCCGACGACAGGATGTCGAGCAGGCCCTCGCGGGCGAGATCGACCGCGGCGATGTTGCCGGAGTGCGAGCCGCCGCGCACCACGTTCGGCGCGCCCATCAGGATGTCGATGCCGGCCTGGTGCAGGCCGCGCGCGGCCTCAAGCGTGGTCGGGAATTCCGCGACGGAGACGCGGTCGCGCACGGCGTCCGCGACGTTCTCCTCGGTGGTGTCGTCGTGGCTCGCCAGCGGAATGTTGTACTCATGCGCCAGCGCTACGATCTCGCGCATGTTGGCCGCGGCGTAGAGCCTCTGATACTCGAAGCGCTTTGCGAATAATTCGTCGAGCTCGGCATCGGTCTTGCCGCCGCCCTTGCCGCGGTAATAGTCGCGCAGCTTGACCTCGTCGCGAAACTGGCGTTGGCCCGGCGTGTGGTCCATCAGCGACATCAGCTTGACGTCGGGACGGTCGATCAGCTCCTTGGCCTCCTCGACCACGCTTGGCATCGGGATCTCGCAGCGCAGATGCAGGAAGTGATCGGCGCGCAGCAGGTTGGCCTCGCGCGCGGTGGTGATCGCGGCGGCGAGCACGCCGGCGCGGCCATCGACCTCCTCGGCGCCGTCCTCGCGCCAGACCCGGAGCGAATCGAACACGGTGGTGATGCCCGAGGTCGCGAGCTGGCCGTCATAGGAGATGACGGCGGCGACAGGATTCCAGAACACTTTTGGCCGCGGTACGTAATGCGCCTCGAGATGGTCGGTGTGGAGTTCGATCAGGCCGGGCATGATCAGATCGCCGCCGGCATCCTCGGCACCCGCGGGCGCCCTCCCCTCGCCGATCTCCGCAATGCGGCCGTCGGCAAGCGCGAGCCAGCCCTGCTCGATCACCCGGTCAGCCAGCACGATCCTGGCGTTGGCGATCACGGATTCCTTCTTCATTTCCCCATTCCTTCAGGCCGCGGCGGCAAAGCCGGTGACGTCGACGATGCGGTCGGCAATCAAATGACGGATTTCGTCGTCATGGACAATGGCGACCATGGCGACGCCCTGACGTTTCTTTTCAGCGACCAGCTCGACCACCACGGCGCGATTGGCCGCATCGAGCGAGGCGGTCGGCTCGTCCAGCAGAAGGATCGGCAGGTCGGAGATGAAGCCACGGGCGATGTTCACGCGCTGCTGCTCGCCGCCGGAGAAGGTCGCGGGGGGAAGCTGCCAGAGCCGTTCGGGGATGTTGAGACGATGCAGCAGCTCGCCGGCGCGCGCCTGTGCGTCTGCCCGGCTCATGCCATTCGCGATCAGCGGCTCCCCGACGACGTCGATGGTGGCGACGCGCGGCACCGCGCGCAGGAACTGGCTGACATAGCCGATGGTGGAGCGGCGGATGTTGAGCACCTGGCGTGGCTCGGCGGTGGCAAGATCGACCACTTTGCCGCGATGGCGGATGCCGATGCAGCCGCTATCGCAGCGATAATTGCCGAAGATCATCTTCAGGATCGACGACTTGCCGGCGCCCGACGGCCCCGACAGCACGACGCACTCGCCTGGATTGACCTGGAAGGTCACGCCACGCACGACAGGCAGCTCGATGCCGCCCTGCAGGTGCATCGTAAAGGTCTTGCCGGCGTCAGTGATGTCGATCATGGCGGTCATTGGAAAGCTCATATCGTAAAGTTCATGGCGGCAGGATCGAGGAGACGAGGAGCTGGGTATAGGGCTCGCGCGGGTCGTCGAGCACCTGGTCCGTGAGACCGGTCTCGATGACGCGGCCGCCTTTCATCACCATCACGCGGTGCGACAAGAGGCGCGCCACCGCGAGATCGTGGGTGACGATGATGACGGCGAGGTTCAGCTCGGCGACGAGGCTGCGCAAGAGATCGAGCAGGCGCGCCTGCACCGATACGTCAAGGCCGCCGGTCGGCTCGTCCATGAACACGAGCCGCGGCTCGGTAACGAGGTTGCGGGCGATCTGGAGGCGCTGGCGCATGCCGCCGGAATAGGTGCGCGGCGCATCGTCGATGCGCGCGACGTCGATCTCGACGCGCGTCAGCCAATCCGACGCGGTCTCACGGATGCGGCCGTAGTGATTCCACCCCACCGCCATCAGCCGCTCGCCGACATTGGCGCCGGCCGAGACTGCCATGCGCAGGCCCTGCGCGGGGTCTTGATGCACAAAGCCCCAATCGGTGCGGAACAGGAAGCGGCGCTCGGCCTCGCCGAGCGTCGTGAGATCGCGGGTGACGCCATCACGCATCCGATAGGACACATGGCCTGCACTCGGCGCGAGCTGGCCCGACAGCATTTGCAGCAGCGTCGACTTGCCCGAGCCGGATTCGCCGACGATCGCCAACACCTCGCCGGGATAGAGCGAGAACGACACGTCGCGACAGGCATTGATGCGGCCGAACGACTTGCTGAGGGATTTTGCGACCAGCAGCGGCTCGTCGTTCTCGACCAGATTCTGATCAGCCATTCGCGGCCTCCTGCGCCTTATCCTTGTACGGCGCGGCACTGAGGCTGCCGTGATGGCCGGCGGCCTGGCGGCCCTCGCAATAATCGGTATCCGAGCACACGAACATGCGCCCGCCCTTGTCGTCGGTCACGATCTCGTCGAGATAGGAATTCTCCGCGCCACAGAGCGCGCAGGGCGCGTTGAAGCGGTAGGGCTCGAACGGGTGATCCTCGAAATCGAGCGACACCACCTGGGTGTAGGGCGGGATGGCGTAGATGCGCTTCTCGCGGCCGGCGCCGAACAATTGCAGCGCCGGGGAATTGTCCATCTTGGGATTGTCGAATTTCGGCGTCGGCGACGGGTCCATCACATAGCGCGCGTTGACCTTCACCGGGTAGGCATAGGCCGTGGCGATGTGGCCGAAGCGTGCGATGTCCTCGTAGAGCTTCACATGCATCAGGCCGTATTCGGCGAGCGCGTGCATGCGCCGCGTCTCGGTCTCGCGCGGCTCGAGAAAGCGCAACGGCTCGGGGATCGGCACCTGATAGACCAGCACCTGGTTCTCGTTCAGCGCCGTCTCGGGGATGCGGTGACGGGTCTGGATCACGGTTGCCTCGTCCGTCGCCGTCGTGGTCGCAACGCCCGCGGTCTTGGCGAAGAATTTGCGGATCGAGATCGCGTTGGTGGTGTCGTCGGAGCCCTGGTCGATCACCTTCAGCACGTCCTGCGGCCCCAGGATCGCGGCCGTGACCTGCACGCCGCCGGTGCCCCAGCCATAGGGCATCGGCATTTCCCGGCTGGCGAACGGCACCTGATAGCCGGGGATGGCGATCGCCTTCAGGATCGCGCGGCGGATCATGCGCTTGGTCTGCTCGTCGAGATAGGCGAAATTGTAGGCGGGCGCGTTCATTCCGCGGCCTCCTTCATGGCATCGGGCGCATTGGCATCGGCGAACTCCTGACGCAGCTTTCGGAGCAGGCCGAGCTCGGACTGGAAGTCGACATAGTGCGGCAGCTTCAGGTGCTCGACGAAGCCGGTCGCCTGGACGTTGTCCGAATGCGACATCACGAACTCCTCGTCCTGCGCCGGTGCGAGCGCCTCCTCGCCGAGCTCACGGGCGCGCAATGCGCGGTCGACCAGCGCCATCGACATGGTCTTGCGTTCGCTCTGGCCGAAGGCGAGGCCATAGCCGCGGGTGAAGCACGGCGCCTCGGTCGCCGAGCCCTTGAACTGGTTGACCATCTGGCACTCGGTGAGCTCGATCGCACCGAGCGGCACGGCGAAGCCGACGTCTTCCGCGACGAATTCGACCTCGACCTCGCCGAAGCGGATCTCGCCGACGAAGGGATGGTTGCGGCCGTAGCCGCGCTGGGTGGAATAGCCCATCGCGAGCAGAAAGCCTTCGTCACCGCGCGCGAGGTTTTGCAGGCGCAAATCACGGTCCGCGGGGAAATTCAGCGGCTCGCGGGTGAGATCGCCGACGCTGGCGCCGTCCTCGGCTTCCGGCGATGATTCGATCAGCCCGTCGCGCCCGAGAATGTCTGTCACGCGCGGCGTCGGCGCGGTGGAGGCTTCGGCCGCAGCCGGCCTCTCCGGCACAAAACCTTGGGCGAGCGATGGATCGAGCAGGCGGTGCGTGTAGTCGAAGGTCGGCCCCAGGATCTGGCCGCCGGGAATGTCCTTGAAGGTCGCCGACACCCGCCGCTGCACCCGCATGGTGCCGGTGTCGACCGGCTCGCTGGCACCAAGCCGCGGCAGCGTGGCCCGGAAGGCGCGAACCAGGAAGATCGCCTCGATTAAATCGCCGCGCGCCTGCTTGATCGCAAGCGACGCGAGCTCGCGGTCATAGAGCGAGCCTTCGCTCATGACGCGATCGACGGCCAGGCCGAGCTGCTCCGAGATCTGCTCGAGCGTGATTTCCGCAACGCTCTGGTCGCCGCGCCGCTTATGCGCGAGCAGGCGATGGGCGTTCTCGATGGCGCGTTCGCCGCCTTTGACTGCGACATACATGCTTCTAGCTTCCCTTGCTCACGACGCGCGTGGTGCGGGGGATCGCGACCACAGCGTCATCGGCGACCAGCACCACATCGATGCCGCGCGGAAACAGCGCCTCGTTGATATGCAGGCGCTCGAACAGGTCGAAAGGCTTGATCGACGCCTGCAGCGTGGCGACACCGTCAATGCCGGGGCCGCGCAGTTCGAAGCTGCGCCCGGCGGCGAGGCTGTCGACCTGGATGACCACCGTGGTCGAACGGTCCGGATACTCGCTGGTGCCGAACGCGAAGCGCTCGAGCGCAGGCAAGGCGCCGCCGTCACTGATGAGCGCGAAGGAAGCGATCGACGAATCCTGCACGACCGGCGCGCCGGTGTGGAACTTCAGCCACTTCGTCACGTCCGAGCTTTCCGCCATCCGCGCATCGAGCCAGAGCGGCGTGTCGTGATCGAACAGCGTCAGCGCGATCGCTGCGGTGCCGCGCATCATCGGCCCTGGCGCCCCCGCCATCGGCACGATGCGCTGGACCGAGCCCGGCCGCGCCATGGCGTCCATGACCGAGCGAAAGGTCGATTGCGCCGACAGCACCTTGTCGGCGAAACCGGGCGGCAGCTCCGCAATCGTGGTCATGATCTCACCCCTCACCGCGCACCATGGTGTAGAAATCAACCTTCGTCGCGGCGGCCGCTGCCGCCGCCTGCTTGCGCCTGACCATAAGCTGCTCGCGCAACGGCGCGATAACGTCGCGCTCCACCGCTCCGCCGAAATCGCGGGACTGCACCAGCGCATCGCACAGCGCGATCAGCCGCGCCTTCTCACCGTCGCGGCCGAGCGTGTAGCCGAACCCGACCTCGCCGCTCGCAAGCCGCACCGCGGCGCGCGACACCGTCGCTTCGCCGAGATTGAACGGCGCGCCGTCGCCGCCGACCCGGCCGCGCAGCATGACGAGGCCGTTCTCCGGCGAGCGCAGATCGTGGTGATCCGGGAGAGACAAGTTGCGGAGGCGAGCGGCGATCTCGCCCGCCTCCGCGTGCGCCAGCACCGCCATTGCGGCCTTGCGCTGGGCTTGCTGGTCGTTGTGCTGGGTCACCTGGTCCACCGAGCTTTTTGACAGAACTTGCCGCGTCGAAGTTGTCTATGATAATAGACAACTTCATACGGACGCGCCATGACTGTTTCGTGACAATGCTGTGATTTCTGGAGTAGGTTTCCCGCGACATGAGCATGCAGGACACAGCCTCCTCGGGCGTCGCGCTATGGCGCCTCGTGGCCGATGGCATCGAGCGCGGCATCGCCGACGGCCGCTTTGCGGCCGGCGACAAATTGCCGGGCGAGATGGAGATCGCCGAAACCTATCGCGTCAACCGCCACACCGTGCGGCGCGCGTTGGCAGCCCTCGCCGAGCGCGGCCTGGTGCGCGCCGAGCGCGGCAGCGGAACCTATGTCGAGGCGCAAAAGCTCGCTTATCCCTTGCGCTCGCGCACGCGCTTCTCCGAGATCGTCGGCGCCGATGGCCGCGAACCGCATGGCCGGCTGATCGAGGCGACCGATGACGTTGCGACGCGCGAGCTCGCACGAGAGCTGGGAGTGAAGACCGGCGCGCCGCTGGTGCGGATCGAGGCGATTCGCCTCGCCGACCGCACGCCGATCTGTGTTTCCACCACCTGGCTATCGGCGGAGCGGTTTCCGGAGGCGGGCGCCGTGTTCGCGGCAACGCGCTCGATGACGAAGCTGCTGGAGCATTTTGGCGTGCGCGACTATCGCCGCGGTGCGACGCGAATCACCGCGGGGATCGTCGACGCGAGCGACGCCGCACGGCTCGACCTGGCGCTGGGGCGGCCGATCCTGGTGGTCGACGCCACCGACCATGATCTCATGGGCAAGCCGCTGGTGACGAAGCACTCGCGCTTTGCGGCAGAGCGGGTGGAGTTTTTGGTGGAGAACGCTTAGATCAGAGCGTTTTCCAGCGAAGCCTGCCCTCGGACTTGATCCGGGGTGGAAACGATTTGCGTCGAGAAAACGCGTCAAAACAAAAATCAGAGCTCCGTTCCGATCCAATCGGAACGGATAAGACTGCAGCACGACGTTAGGCGACCGTCCGCTTGCCGATGATCGCGAAGCGCAGCTTGCCGGAAATCCAGTCGATCGACGATACAGTTACCAGGATCAGCAGGATCAGAAACGATACCTTCTGCCATTCCAGCACCCGGATCTGTTCGGCAAGCTGAAGGCCAATGCCGCCAGCGCCAACGATTCCGATGATCGTCGCCGATCGCGTATTCGACTCGAAATAGTAGAGCACCTGGCTCAGCAAGACCGGGAATACCTGCGGCAGCAATCCGAAGCGGACGCTGTGGAGATGGTTGCCGCCCGATGACCGAACGCCTTCCGCGGGGTTCTTGTCGGCGACCTCGATCGCTTCCGAGAACAGCTTGCCGAACGTTCCGAAATCGCTGCAGATCACGGCCAGGATGCCGGCAAACGGCCCCAGCCCCACGACGCCGACCCAGATCAGTGCCCAGATCAAAGTGTCGACTCCCCGGATGGTATCGAGGCCACGACGCGTCAATAGGCGGATGATCCGGTTTGCAACCACGTTGCGCGCCGCCAGCAGGGATACCGGCAGCGCGAGCAGCGCGCCGCCAAGGGTGCCGAGAAACGCGATCGACACCGTCTCTCCGAGCGCATGCAGATATTTCAGAACCTCCGCCCAAGAACCCGGGCTGGGCGGCAACATGAGCTGGACGAATTCGCCCAGCCTGACCATGCCCTGGGAGAGCCGATTAAAGGGAATATCGAGCTGGACGATCCCGAACAGGAACAGCCCGACCGTCCCGCCGACGAGTATTGCGATCCTTCCCCGCTGCCACCAATCGGTCCGGAAGACGTCGGGATACCGTTCGGCAATGCCGGCCCGGTTTTCAAAACTGAAGGAGCTCATCGGGTGCTTCCCTCCAGCCCGAGCAGGCGGTGTCGCAACCGTTCCGTCAGGAAGTCGATCAACATGACGGTAAGGACGATGAGCAGCAGGATGGCGCTGACGTCGGTGAAGTAGAACTTGCGAACCGCCTCGATCAGATCCTGGCCGATCCCGCCGGCGCCGACGAAGCCCATCACGGCCGCGCCACGCACGTTGATCTCGAACCTGAGCAAGGCATAGCTCACGAAGTTCGAGAGGACCTGAGGCAACGCGCCGAACCGAACAACCTGAACCCAGCTGCCCCCGCTTGCCGCCACCCCTTCGACCGGCTTGCTGTCGATGTTCTCGACAACCTCGGCGAATTGCTTGCCCAACGCTCCGGCCGTATGGATTGCAATCGCCAGAACGCCCGGCAGCGGCCCGAGACCAAAGGCCAGCACGAAGATCAGGGCAAACACGATCTCCGGCACGGTCCTGAAAAACTCCAGAACGCGCCGGGTGACGAAAACAGTCGTTCCTGATTTCACGAGATTGGCCGAGGCGAGGAAGCAAAGCGCGAAACCGCACAGCGCACCCGAGAGGGTGCCCATATAGGCTATCAGCAACGTATCCCCGAGAAGCCGTGCCCAGCGCGGCAATCCCCACAGCCAGTCCGCCAAATCGCTCCATGCGGTCGCGAACGAAAATTTGGGTGCGATGCTGACGAAATAGGCCGGGAAGCGCCAGAAGTTCTCGACAAAATTTCCGAGACTGACCTCGCCCATCCAGCCCGCGGCAATGGCAACGGCGATCAGGACGGCGGCACCGAGCCATACGCGCCGGCGCTTGGCGGCAATTGCAGCCGCATAGCGATCGGCAAGCTCACGCAGCCTGGCTTCCGGAAATTCGGGAACTGCTGTTCGCATGGGATGTTCGGAAGAGCCGACGGGCAGATCTTGCAATCTGCCCGCCTTGTCCAACCCTTCGTTTCCCTCAGGATTTCTGCTTACGAATGCTGTCGACAAACTTGGTCAGTTCGATCACGGCCTCATACGCCTTGTGGTCGACCTCGACGTAGGGCAATTGCTTCCCCTCATAGATCTTGTCGAAAGCCGCCTTGTCCTTCACCGCAATTTCCAGCACGGCTTTCTTGATCGCCGCCTTGAGGTCGTCAGGCAGGCTGCTGAGATAGGCCATCGGCGAGTTCACAATCTGCTCGGACTTCATGATGATCTTGAAATCAGCGGCCTTCGCCATGCCCTTCCGTTCCATCCGGAGCAGGTTCGATTCCTTCTCGTCGTTCCACCAGTTGAACGCCGCGTCGCAGGTGCCCTGGGAAAGCCCGATCACCGCGTTTTCATGGCTCCCCGAATAGACCACCTTGGCGAAGAACTTTTCCGGGTCGATGCCCATCTTGTTCATCGCGAAACGCGGCACGTTGTTGCCGGAAGTCGAATTGGGATCGACGAGGCAGAGGTTCTTGCCTTGCAGGTCCTTAATGTCCTTGTAGCTCGAATCGCTTTTGACATAGAGAACCGAGTAATAGCCTTTGGTGCCGTCGCCGTTCACCTCGATCGCGAACGGTTCGACCTTCGCGCCAATGATGTAGGCACGCGCGTAGGACGCCGGGCCGTACATCGCAATGTGAATGTTTCCTGCACGCTGACCTTCGATCACCGCGGCGTAGTCATTGGCGATGCGCAGCGTGACCTTCGTTCCAAGCTCGCGGGACAGGTACTCCGTCAAAGGCGTCCAGCGGTTGGTGGTGCCGGAGGCATTCTCGTCGGGGACTTTTGCGAAGATCAACTCAGGATATCTCGCCTTCCAGTCCTGCGCCGCAGCGGCTGAAACTGAAAATGCCAGGGCCGCCGCAGCGGCAACGATCGTACGACGGTCTATCATGACGTCTCCCATTTCAAGGTTGTGAAACTGTCGAGTTCCGGCTCTGCGCTAGGCTCGATTTAAAGAAGCAGCGATCAGGCCACGGCAACCGTGCGGAGGGCAGGAACTGCTGTGCCGACCGATGCATCCGCGGGCGCAACATCCATGACTTCATTCGCCTCGAGATCGTACAGCTCGCGCGCGATATGATCGGTCAAGGCCGCCGGCGCGCCGTCGAACACCACGCGTCCGGCCGCCATGCCGATCAGGCGGTCGCAATAGCTGCGGGCGAGATCGAGCGAATGCAGGTTGCAGAGCACGGTGATACCGAAATGCTTGTTGATGCGCAGAAGCGCATCCATCACGATCTTGGTGTTGCGGGGATCGAGCGAGGCGATCGGCTCGTCGGCAAGGATAATGTCGGGCTGCTGAACCAGCGCCCGCGCGATCGCCACGCGCTGCTGCTGACCGCCCGAGAGCTGGTCGGCGCGCTGGGCCGCGATGGCAGCCATGTCGAACTGCTCGAGCGCCGACATCGCGATGGCCTTGTCTTCTTCGGGCCAAAGCTGCAGCAGCGACCGCCATGTCGGCACCGTCGACAGCCGCCCCATCAGCACATTGGTGAGGACGTCGAGCCGGCCGACGAGGTTGAACTGCTGAAAAATCATCGCCGACCGCGCACGCCACTGCCGCAGCTCCTTGCCGCGCAGCGCGGTGACGTCGACGCCTTCGAACAGGATGCGGCCTTCGGAGGGCTCGGTGAGGCGGTTGATGGACCGCAGCAATGTCGACTTGCCGGCGCCGGATCGCCCGATCACCCCGACGAAGCCGCCAGGGGAAACTTGAAACGAAGCATCGTCCACAGCGGCCTTCGCGCCGAAGCGACACGTCAGGCCTTCAACCACCAGCATCGAGGGGCTCCAGAGTAGCTGGAGCCAACCGCTAACGCCCGTGGTTAACACTTGTGTGACAAGGCTGCTGCAGTGCGGCCATCCTACGCACGTCATCCCCTGTCATCTCATTGTCACGACACCGTCATCCGGTCGCTCGAAGAAAGACTCCCGCCCTCGCACTTCGGATGCAACATGGCCAAAGCTCTTTCGGTTCAGCCGACCGTCGATCCCTCGGCCAAGCTGCATGAGACCAGGCTTGGCGCCTACACCGAAGTCGGCGCGCGCACGATCCTGCATGAAGTCGCGATGGGCGATTATTCCTATGTCGTGAACGATGCGCAGATCACCTACGCCACCATCGGAAAGTTCTGCTCGATCGCGGCGATGACCCGCATCAATCCCGGCAACCATCCGATGCATCGCGCCACTCAGGCGCATTTCACTTACCGATCCAGCGCCTATTTCGAAGGTGAGAGCGACGATCTCGAGTTCTTCGACTGGCGCCGCCGGCATCACGTTCATATCGGCCATGACGTCTGGATCGGCCATGGCGCGATCGTGCTGCCGGGCCGCAACATCGGCACCGGCGCGGTGATCGCCGCCGGCGCGATCGTCACCAAGGACGTGCCGGCCTACAGCATCGTCGCCGGCAATCCGGCCCGCATCGTGCGGCGGCGATTCTCGGAGGAGATCGCCGGACGGCTCGCAAGGCTTGCCTGGTGGGACTGGGATCACGACAAGTTGCGCGAGGCGCTGCCCAATTTCCGCAAGCTCGGGATTGAAGATTTCCTCTCAGCATACGAAGCAAAAGCGAGCTCACTCGCCAATTCTCCTGCCAGCAAACGAAGCGCGGTCGCGTGACAGACATATTCATCGAAGGCGGCCGGGCCCTGATCGGCGCCGAGCTCGTCGAAACCTCCCTTCTCGTCTCCGGAACAGACATTGCAGAGGTCGATGCTTCTCGCGGCCGGGCGCGGCTGGCACTGGATGCCCGTGACCTGCTGGTGCTGCCCGGCATCGTCGATCTGCATGGCGATGCCTTCGAGCGGCAGATGATGCCGCGCGCCGGCGTCGACTTTCCGATCGACGTCGCGCTCGCCGACAGCGACCGCCAGGCGATCAGCAACGGCATCACCACCGTGTTTCACGCCACGACCTGCTCGTGGGAGCCGGGCCTGCGAAGCGCCGACAATGCGCGCGGCCTGATGGAGGCGATCGAGCGGCAGCGTCCGCAGTTCGCTGCCGACACCCGCTTCCACCTGCGGCACGAGACCTTCAATCTCGATGCCGAAGCGGAGATCGCAGAGTGGCTCAGCGAGGGCCGCGTCGACCTGTTCGCCTTCAACGATCATATGGACGGCGTCGTTGCCGACATCTCCAACCCACGCAAGCGCAACCGCATGGTGGAGCGCACCGGTCTGTCGAGCGAAGAATTCGACCGGCTGGTCGAGCGCGTGGTCTCGCGCGCCGACGAGGTGCCCGCCTCGGTGTCACGCCTGGCCGCCGCGGCCCGCGGGGCCGAGGTGCGGATGCTCTCGCACGACGATTCGAGCCCGGCGATGCGCCGGGACTTTCGCGAGCTCGGCGCCTTGATCGCGGAGTTTCCGATCAACGAGGAGACGGCGCAGGCTGCGGCCAGCCACGGCGATGCCATCGTCTATGGCGCGCCGAACGTCGTGCGCGGCGGCAGCCACACCGGCTGGACCAGGGCCTCCGACATGATCGCCAAGGGGCTCTGCTCGGTGCTGGCGTCTGACTATTATTATCCCGCGCAGCTGCTCGCCGCGTTCCGCCTGGCCGCCGATGGCGTGGTGCCTCTGGCTCAGGCCTGGGATCTGGTCTCCGCCGGCCCGGCGCGGGCAACCGGCCTCACCGATCGCGGCCTGCTCGCGGAGGGACGCCGCGCTGACATTCTCCTCGTCGACGACAACGTGAAGCTGCGGCCGCGGCTGATCGCGGTGATCTCAGGCGGCAGGCTCGTGCATCTCACCGACGCGACGCGGCTGCTCACCGCAGTGGCGGCGCCGCGCGAGACTGTCGTCGCGGCGTAAATTGGTTATGCTGAGGCAATGACAGGTTTCCCCCGCTACGCGATCTATCATGCCGCAGGCCGCGACAGCGCCCTCTCCCGCTTCGGCGCCGAGCTGCTCGGCTATGACGCCTACAGCGGCGGCGAGATTTCGTTTCCAGAGCAGGCGCTGCACGCCGCGCCCGACTGGCGCGAGGTCAGCGCCGATCCTCGCAAATACGGCTTTCACGCCACGCTGAAGGCGCCGATGGCGCTGGCGCCTGGCAAGACCGAAGCCGAGCTGCTGGCCGCCTGCGCGGCCTTCGCGGGCAGGACACGTCCGATCCCGGCGATCCGACCAGTGGTCGATGCCATCAGCGGCTTCATTGCCGTTATTCCGGCCGAGCCGATGGAAGCGCTCCAGCAACTTGCCGCTGATTGCGTTCGCGAGTTCGACCCGTTTCGCGCCGCGCTGACGGCGGAAGATCGCGCTCGGCGCAAGCCGGAGAAGCTCAGCGAGCGGCAGCGCGATTATCTCGACCGCTGGGGCTATCCTTACGTGATGGAAGAATTCCGCTTCCACATGACGCTGACGGGGCGGCTGGATGCGGAGCGGCGCGGGCCGATCCTTCAGATGCTGCGAACACGGTTTGCGGCGCTGGGGATCGAGACGCTCGCGATCGATCGCATTGCGCTGTTCAGGCAGGATGATGCCAAGGCGCGGTTTCGCATCATCGGCGAGTGGGCTTTGGTGCGGTAGACCTCAGCGCGAGGCCGCAAGATTGAAAGCGAGCGCCACTGCGCCAACCAGAACGAGGCTGGTCGCCCAGACTGCATCCAGGTTGAACCAGCTTCGCGAGACGAACCTCAGTCCCAGATGGCGGTAGACCAGCCACGCCAGACATCCGCCGGCGCCGACCATGGCGGCAACGTGCACCAGCGACACCAGCACCGCCATCCCGAGATTTGCCGTCATCAGCGCGCCCGCCGCCTGATGGCCGGCATCGAGCTCGAAGGCCTGGCAGAGCCCGAGATAGATCGGCACGAGCATCAGGGCAGCGCCGTGAGCGATGGCGACGGCAAATGACCAGAGCACCAATTGCGTCGGCGGAATTCGTGCCAGCGCGCGCGGATGACGCCGGTCGATCAGCCGGTAGACGCCAAAGCCGATGACGAGAAGACTCGCACCGATCTGGATTGGACGCTGCCATTCGGCCAGTACGAGCAGGAAGGCGAACGGCAGCAGCACGAGAAGTGTTGCCAGGAGGTGCCCGGCCGCCAGAGCCCACAATGCACGGAAGAGCGCGAGGGGGCTCTTGTCCATGAGCCCGGCCGAAACGGCGAGCGGCCATCCCATTCCCGGATTGACCCCGTGGTAGAGACCGCTCGCAACAAGCGCGAGCCACAGCCAGCCAAGGGCCGGGCTCGCCTGCGTCCCATCTAGACCGACGGGTAGCAAAATGAGTCCGTCGAACAATCGCCGCCCTCGAGCCTGATCTGGTGCGCACGATATCCGTCGGGGAAGCTCACGAAATAGTCCTTGTCGAGTTCGAGGCCGCCGTTCCGACCGACATTGGCCATGACTTCCACACCCGGAACCCCGTCGGGATAGAACTGGTCGTCCCAGGTGGAATAGAGCGAATTGGTCCAGTACACGCGCCGGCCGTCGCGGCTGATCTCGACCATCTGCGGACCCGCCGCAAAGGGCTTGCCGTTCGGATGGGGCGTGCGGCGCGCGATGCCGCCGATGTGGACCGAGCCCGCAAGCTTCGGCTTTCTGGGATCGCTGACGTCGTACTGGCGCATCTCACCCGTGCCCCAGCACGAGACATAGAGAAACCGGTCGTCCATCGACAGGTCGATGTCCGTCACCAGCGGCGGCACGGCGCCAAATCCCTGCAGCAGCGGCGGCAGCTTCTCCTTGGGCGCGGGTTCGGGAGGGATCGTCGCCGTTTTCTCGGCATGGAATTTTCCGCCCTCGCGCCACCAGGTCCAGATCGACGCTTCGAGGTTGGTGGTGTCGACCACGACACCGACGAAGCCGTACTCGCGAACCGGATCGTGCGCGGGGCGCACCTCCAGCGCCATCTGATGATTGGCGCCGAGGTCGATGGTCTGGACGTTGCGACGGGCGCGAAGGTCCCAGAAGTGGAGGCGATGGCCATATTTGTTCGCAAGCAGATCTTCCGGGACGATCCCGTTCTCGAACTGCGGCGGTAACGCCCATTCGCTCGTCACCATGTAATCGCGCGGCAGATTCCACCAGAAATCATAATGCAGCGTTTGCGGGCCACGGTCGATCTCCCATCGTCCAAGAACTTCGAACGTCTCGCAATCCATGATGAAGACGCCCGGAGGTCCGTTGGTGCCGTCCTTGCCGCCGCCACCCAGCGTGCTCACGTAAATGCCGTCCGGCCCGCAATGGATCGTGTGCGGTCGCGAGTAGCCGGTCTTCTTGAAGACCTCCTCTGGCTCGATGATCTTGTGGATCTTGGCCTTCGTCGGATCGGGCTTGGTATCGATCACGTAGATCCGCGACGAGCGCAGCCCCGGGATGATGAGATAGCGCCGCTCGATGAAGGCGTGTCCGGCGAGCGGCGACAGGGCGGAGGAGCAAGCATTCCAGCCGAAATGGTGAAACTCATCACCCTTGTTGGGCATCGTTACGGTGTGGACGATCTGGCTATAGGTCGGCGATCCCGGCTTGACGTCGATGACCGCGAGAGCATCCGGCTTTGAGAAATCCGGACTGAGCAGCAAGGTGTAAGCAAAATTCTCCGCAGGCGCTTCCATCGCAAGCTTGGGCGATGCGTGAAAGGTAGGATCCGGCCTCATCGTCATGGCACTGCCTCCCTGTTCTGTCGGTTTGCACCAACCTGGCTCGGGATAGTGGCAAAAGAAGAGCTGTTGCGAGATGTCCTGGGAATCTCCGCACGGCCGGTTGGCGCGCGTACATTATGCCATCGCGGGGCCATGGGGAACGGCCCGGCACGCGCTAATTCGACGCCTTCAGGCGAAATGGGCATCCCTCGTTCATTTCGAGCGAGGGCGCACAAGTCGCTCCTCGCAGCCTTCGTAGGGTGGGCAAAGGCGCAAAGCGCCGTGCCCACCGCTCTTCCCGCGGGCGCGCAAGTTGGTGGGTACGCTTCGCTTTGCCCACCCTACGACAGGTTCACGCAATGACGGGGGAGAGAATTACTTCCCCCACCTGAGCGCCAACGCGTCGCGCTCCTTGGCGAGCTCCAATAGCCCGGCGCGCGTCGCCGGATGCAGCGGCTGCAGCGGATGGCGCACCGCCTCCGACTTGATCACGCCGCCGGCCTGCATCATCACCTTGCAGGCGATCAGGCCGCATTGGCGGTTCTCGTAATTGATCAGCGGCAGCCAGCGCTCATAGGCGGCCTTCGCCTTTTCGCGATCGCCCGCGAAATAGGGATCGATGATCTGGCGGATGCCGTCGGGATAGCCGCCGCCGGTCATGGCGCCGGTGGCGCCGGCGTCGAGATCGGCGAGCAGCGTGATCGCCTCCTCGCCGTCCCAGGGGCCCTCGATGTCCTTGCCGCCCGCCTCGATCAGGCTGCGGAGCTTCGAGGCCGCGCCCGGCACCTCGATCTTGAAATAGCGGATGTTGGAAAACTCGCGCGACAGCCGCGCGAGCAACTCGACCGACAGCGGCGTGCCGGCAACCGGCGCGTCCTGGATCATGATCGGGATGTTGATCGCGCCGGAGAGCACCTTGAAGAATTCGACGATGCCTTTCTCGGGGACGCGGAAGGTCGCGCCGTGATAGGGCGGCATCACCATCACCATGGCGGCGCCGGCCGCCTCCGCCTGCTTGCTGCGCGCGGCGCATACGGCCGAGCTGAAATGGGTGGTGGTGACGATCACGGGAACCCGGCCGGCCACATGGTCCAGCACCGCATGCATCACCGTGTCGCGCTCGGCATCGGTGAGCACGAACTGCTCGGAGAAATTGGCGAGGATGCAAATGCCGTGCGAGCCGGCGTCGATCATGAAATCGATGCAGCGGCGCTGACCCTCGAGGTCGAGCTCGCCGCGCTCGTCGAAGATGGTGGGCGCGACCGGGAACACGCCGCGATAGGGGCGTTGGGCCTTGTGTGGGGTGACCGGCATCGAACTCTCCATCCCTGATGTGTCTTGCGTCTGCCGCCGCGCCCGTGGGAGCGAGGCGGCACAGATGTACCCGCAGTGCCGAGCTGCGGCAATGCCCGCGCGACGTCCGATGGAAAGAGTACGAAAATCAGGCGCTCTTCACGGCGCCCAGGAAACCCTCGACCGCGACGCGAAGACGATCGGCATCCGCCGACATCTTCTTGACGGACTCCGACAGCACCGTGCCGGCGTTGCCGGTCTCCTGGTTGAGCCTGGCGACGCTGCCGATGGTATCGGTGACCTCGCGGGTGCCCTGGGCCGCCTGCTGGAAGTTGCGCGAGATCTCCGTCGTGGCCGCGCGCTGCTGTTCGACCGCGGCGGCAATCGCCGTCATCTTCTCGTCGATGCCGCCGATGGCGCCGCCGATCAACCGGATCGCGGCGACCGCCTGGCCGGTCGCGCCTTGGATCTCCTCGACCTGGCGCGAGATCTCTTCCGTCGCCGTCGCGGTCTGCGCCGCAAGGCTCTTGACCTCGCCTGCAACCACCGCGAAGCCGCGGCCGGCCTCGCCGGCGCGCGCGGCTTCGATGGTGGCGTTCAATGCCAGCAGATTGGTCTGGGCCGCGATCGCGTTGATCATCTTCACGACCTCGCCGATGCGACTGGCCGTCTGATCGAGAATCTCGACCGTCGCGTTGGTCTGCTCGGCCTGCGCCACGGCCTCGCGGGCCTCGCGCGCGCTCGACTGCACCTGCGCGGAGATCTCGCCCACGGATGCGGAGAGCTCCTCGGTCGCGGCGGCGATGGTCTCGAGATTGTTGGTGGCCTGCTCGGCTGCCGAGGAGACCGCCGCGGTCTGGCTGCTCGATTCCGAGACCAGCGAGCGCACGCCGCTCGCGGTGGCGTCGAGCTCCCGCGTCGAGGCCGCGACGCTCTGGATGACCGCCTGCACCGTGTCGTCGAAGCTGCGGCAGGCGGCGTCGACGGTGCCGGAGCGGGCGAGCTGAAGCGCCTGCTGCGATTCGCGTTCCTTACCCAGCCGCTCCGCGGTCGCCGCGCTCTCGCGCAGGCTTTCGAGCGCAGCCGCCATGGTGCCGAACTCGTCGGGATGTCGCGATTGCGGCACCGGCGTCGCATAGTCGCGGGCGCCGATGCGGGCGATGGCGTCGAGGATGGCGCGCACCGGGCGCATCAGCCGGTTGCGCACCACAAACACGCCCGCGACAGTCACGGCCAGTGCAAGCAGGAAGCCGAAGGATTGCACGATGAGATTGGTGAGGGCCTTAGCCTGAACCGCCTCCGCGTGCGCGATCGACAGGTCGAGCGCCTTGCTCGCGACCGCGACGATGGAGGCGAACGGAGCCTGGCACAACGCGTTCCATTCCGCGGCGGGCATCGCGGGCCGGCCGCTGCCGTCGAAGCCCTTGGTGATCTCGCCGATCTGCTTGAGGGCGCCGTCAGTCTTGGCCCTCGCCTCCTTGGCCGTGTTGACGAGGTCGGCCGGCACGTCAGGCGCAGCCAGCAGCTCCTCCATGCCGGTCCAGCCGGCGGTGACGACGCCGTTCCATCCGGCCACGGTCTGCTTCTGGGCATCGTCGAGCGGCTTGCTGGCGTTGACGTTCGGCCGCAGGGTCGAGCACTGGATGCCGTAGCGGTCGCGCACCTGCCAGGCGAGGCGGCGGGCCTGGATCATGCGGGCGATGTAAGGATCGTTCATCCAGGCGCGGTTCGACACCGCGGTGGATGCGAGATTGGCGGTCTCGATCACCTTGGTGACCGCATCGTACCAGGGCGCGGTCCGCTCCAGCTTGCGCTCGGCGCGCGGCAGCTTGGCCTCGTCGTAGAACAACTGGAATTTTGGCGCGGCCTCGCTCCAGCGCTGCTTCAGCGTGCTGGCGAGTTCGTCGCGGCGGGCGAATTCGACGGTGGGGAGCGCCGCGCTGATGGCGTCGAAGCCGGCCTGTTCCGCCTTCTCGGCAATGCCGAGCTTGGCGCGCGGGTCGTCCTCGCCGAGCAGGGCGCTCTGGGCATCGCCACGGTTGCTGCGCAGGGCAACCACGCCATGGAAGATCGACTTGTCGGCATTCGCGAGCCGCTCGGTCTCCAGACTGTCGCTATAGCGGCCGAAAGCCCCGACCATCTGGATGGCCGTGCTGGTCAGCGCGCCGGCCGCCAGCAGCGTCATCAGGACCAGGAGGAGCGTGCTTACCGATTTCTTAAAAATGGACATGGGTCGAGGGATCTAACTCTCAGGAGAGGCCCACCTTGCACCGCCACGTGCCAATGTTTCGTTAAGGTTTGAGTTGAATCGAAGCGATCCAACCTGCACGCATTCGGAATACTATCCTATTCTGGTGAAATCCGGCGGGCGGCGCTCCGCAAACGCCGTAAACGCCTCGCGCGCTTCGGCGGTGCGCAGGCGCTGCGCAAACTGCTCGCCTTCGGCCTGCATCTGCGCGACCAGCGCCTCGCCGTTGCGCATCAGCCGCTTGGTCGCGATGAGGGCCCCGGCCGGCTGGCGGGCGAGACGCTGCGCCAGCGCAAGCGCTTCGGCATCGAGCCTATCGAGCGGCACCACACGGTTGGCGAGTCCCCATTCCAGCGCCGACCTGGCCGGCACGGTTTCGCCAAGCGCGAACATCTCGTAGGCGCGGGCATAGCCGATGCGCGCCGGCATCAACAGGCTGGAGGCGGCTTCAGGCACCAGCGCGAGGCTGACGAACGGCGTCGACAATTGCGCGTTGTCGGCGAGCACGACGAGGTCGCAATGCAGCAGCATCGTGGTGCCGACGCCGACGGCACGGCCCTGCACGGCCGCGACCAGCGGCCGGGTGCAACGCGCCAGCGACTGGATAAAGCGCACCACGTTGCGGCTGCCTTCGGACTTGCCGGCCGCGACCGCCGCAAACTCGCCGACGTCGTTGCCGGCGGTGAACATGTCGCCCTCGCCGCGGATCAGAATCACGCGGGCGGACGGGTCGAACTCGGCGGATTCGATCGCGTCGGCGAGCTTGCCGTACATCGCATCCGTCAGCGCGTTCTTCTTGTCGGGACGTGCCAGCGTGAGGGTGAGGATTCCGCCGCTATTCTCGATCCGGACGTGCTCGGTCATTAGTCTGCTCCGTGTTATTCGTCTGAACGTCTTGGAAACTTGTCCTGAATGCTCGTCAGCCAGCGTGCGACGATGTCGATTTCCGCGGCCGTGAAACCTTCCGTCAGCGCCGCATTGACCTCCGCCGCGCTAGTCTTGGCCTGCGCCAGCGCGGTGCGCCCCTTCGGCGTCAGCCAGATGCGAAAGGCGCGGCCGTCCTCGCGATCGGCCCGCCGCTCGACCAGCTTCGCAGCCACCGTCCGGTCGACGAGACCCGAAATGCCGGCCGGTCCCATGTCGAGCGCCGCCCCAGCCTCGCCCATCAGCGCGCCATCCTGCTTGCCGAGAATGAACAGCAACCCCGCCTGCGCCGGCGTCACCGCGCTCTCGGGCCGCGCCGCCATCCAGCGCTGCAGCCGGCGCTGGGCGACACTCAGCAAGTAGATCAGCCGATGGTGCTGCGCGCCGGCGCCGTTATTTCGCATGCGAAATAGATAGTGAAACGCAGGCGCGTTGTCAAACGGGCCCTCTTGGTTACGGCGCGCAGGTGAAGCTCGCCGCTTCCGTCACCGGGCCGCTCTTGTAGTGCGGCCAGGCCGGCCAGCGGCACAGCGGCAGCGCGCGCGTCGCGGCAAACGACGGCGCCTCGACCTTCTGCTCCCTGACCTCTAAGTCGCCGGGCGCTTTGCCATTCTCGACCCAGTCGACCAGAACGCTCAGCATATCGACATTGGCGGGCGCGCCGGAGCCGACATGGTCGACGCCGGGCGCGGTGTAGAGGCGCGCGAACTCCGCGGTCTCGGCCTTGCCCATCTTGCGCTCGACGCTCTCGAAGTAGCGGATGCCGGCATAGGGGCTTTGGGCGTAGTCGGCCATGTGCTCGAGCACGATCAGCCGGCCGCCCCGCGCCCGGAACCGACTGAGATCGGGATCGGTGGAATCCATCAGGCTGGACACTTCGAGCAGCCGCGCCTTGTGCTCTTCCACCTTGTAGGTGGTGACGTCGAGCTTCGGATCGCGCGCGAAGACATATTGGATGCCGCCGGCGCCGTAGATCCAGGCGATGCCGTTGTTCGGCGCGGGCGGCTGCGCCGGCGGCGCGGTGCCGAGCCACCAGGAGACCCAGCCGCCGGTCGGCCCGACCGCGGGGATGTCCTCGCCGGAGACGCCCCAGCCCGGATAATCGTCGAGGCCATTGGCGAGCGCGAAGGGGAATTTATAGGTGGAGTGCAGCGTGTTCACCGCCTTGATCTGTGCATCGGTGAGACACTGGTCACCGCTCTTGCCGGCCGCGCAGCGCAGCGTCTCGACCTTGAAGGCGGCCTTGCAGCCGACGGGATCCTGCACCAGCGCATCGTCGGAGCCGTCGGGCTTGTCGCAAGCCGCGCGCACGGCCTCGCCTACGAGCTTGACCTGCGCCGGGTTGATCCAGCCCTCGCCCATGGTGACGAGACCCGAGCGCGTACCGGCATGCTGCAGTCCGACCCAGTTGATCACGGGCACGCGGGCGAAGATTCCGTCGAAATCATCGGGATAGCGCTGCGCCATGGCGAGGCCTTCGCGGCCGCCCTCTGACGAGCCCATGAAGTACAGCTTCTCCGGCTTCCTGCCGTAGGCACGCTGCATCAGCCCGACCGCAGCGTCGCGCACCTTCTTGTAGGCGCGATGGGCGAAATTCTCGAACGCTTCGTCGTTGAGCGCAAAGACCTGCGGCGGCTCGCCCTGATTGGTCTCGTGGCCAGAGTCGGTGCCGTAGGTGACGAAGCCGCGCGCCAGCGGCGAGGGCCTGTCGAAGGGATAGGCCGGCGGCAGGGCAAGGCCCGTGATCAGCACACCGTTGAAGCCGCCGCCGCCATATTGCAGCGAGCGCCCGTTCCATTCGACGGGGAGGTTGACCTGGAATTTGATCGGGGGCGCCTTGGGATCGGTGGGATCGATATGGCCGAGCACCTTGCAGAAGCGCGGATTGGCCGGCGTGATGCGTGCCGATGGCGTCGGCCCGCGCTCGGCCACGGCCAATTGCGACGGCGCCTGCAGGGTCGCGGAATCGATCTTCACGGCGTCAGCGCCGCCGACGAGGCCTTTGCAGACGGTCTCGGCGTCTTCGGCCAGCGTTGCCGCTGAGGCACCACTCGCGCTCATTGCGGCCGCAGTGCCCACCAGCCATGCACACAGCTTCGCTCTGTTGCGCTTCATCGTTTCCACCCGGCTTGTCCTGTTGCGTTCGGCACTTGGCCGCATTCAATGCAACCTTCGCCCGTCCGTCAATCGCTGACGCCGGCTTTCCGTCAGAACGAGCCCAGCGCAGTGCCCAGGGCGATCACCGCCAGCAGCGCCAGGAGCGAGGTCACGATACCGACCATGACGATATCGAAATAGCTGTCGCGATGGGTCAGGCCGCAGATCGCGAGCAGGCTGACCACCGCACCGTTATGCGGCAGGATGTCCAGCGTTCCCGCGCCGATCACCGCCACGCGATGCATCAGCGCAAGGTCGATGCCGTGGCGCGCGGCAAGTTCGACATAGGTCGGGCCGAGAGCATCGAGGGCGATGGTCAGGCCGCCCGACGCCGACCCGGTCAGCGCGGCCAGGATGTTGGTCGCGACGGCGAGCGAGACCAGCGGTCCCCCTTCGATCGCCAGCACCCAGTCGCGCACGATCGTGAACGCCGGCAGCGAGGCCACGACGGCGCCGAAGCCGACGAGGCTGGCGACGCTGAACGCAGGCAGGACCGACGCATTGGCCCCGGCGTCCATGGTCCGGCGCAGCACCGGCAGGCGCGCCCAGTTCAGCGCGATGGTCGTGACGATGGCGGCAGCCAGCGCCACCGCGACCGACCACACGCCTGCGACCGCCGCAAGCGTCGTGTCGCCAAAGCGCCGCTCGGCGAGATAGCTGACATCGAGCCGCGGCAGCACCACCAGCGACATCAACAGGTTGACGGTCACGACAACGACGAGCGGCGCCATGGCGTTCAGCACGGGCGACGGCCGCTCGCTGCGATGACCGTGCTGTAGCTCCGCCGGATCGAACTCGCGGGCAGTCGTCGCGCGCTCGCGCACGAGCTCGTCAGCAGCGGCCTGCTCGATCGCGCCCTCGGCGTCGTCGCCATAGCCTTCCCCGGCGCGGCGCGCCGCAGCTTCGGCGCGATGCAGCCACCACAATCCCGCGCCGAGCATGATGAGCGAGCCGACGATGCCGAGGCCCGGCGCGGCAAACGGCGTCGTGCCGAAGAACGGCATCGGAATCGCATTCTGGATCGACGGCGTGCCAGGTAGGGCCGACATGGTGAAGGTCGACGTTCCCAGCACGATCGCGGCCGGGATCAGACGACGCGGAATCGAAGCGCCACGAAACAGCGAGCGGGCCATTGGAACGATGACGAAGAACGCAACGAACAGGCTGACACCACCATAGGTGACCAGCGCGCCGGCGAGCACGACCGCCGGGATCACGCGGCGTTCGCCGAGGCGTTCCGCCATGAAGCCGGCGACCGACGTCACCGCGCCACTGTCGTCCATCAACTTGCCGAAGACGGCACCAAGCAGAAAGATCGGAAAGAACTGCGCCAGAAATTCCGCCGCGTTCACCATGAACACCTGGGTCAGGTTCGCGAGCAGCGGCTCACCGCCGAACAACGCAGCAATGAGTGCGGCGAACGGCGCGAGCAGCAGGACGCTCCAACCGCGGAAGGCGAATAGGACGAGCAGACCGAGTCCGACGAGGAGGCCGAGGAGACCCATGCCTCAGCACTCCGACAGCAGGACATCGAGATCGGCGGTCGAGCGGCGGCCGATCTCCGCGCCGTGCTCGGCGAGGAAGTTGTCCGCGGCCATGCGTCCCTCGGCGCGCAGCATCGAGACGAACTCCCACTCCGCGTTGAGCTTCGAGGAGGCCCCGAACTTCGCCAGCATGTCGCTCTTGATCCGGTGCGTGCGCATCTTCGCCCAGCGCGCGCCCTCGCCGCTGCCCGGATCGGCCGCCTGGCGCAGCAGCGCGATCATGCGCAGCTCCTTCATCAGCGGCGAGTTGAAGGAGATTTCGTTGAGACGGTTGAGGATCTCCGCAGCCGTCCGCGGTTGCTCCGGCCGCTCGGTCGGATTGATCTGGACGAGAATGGTGTCATGCGCGTCGCTTTCGCGGACCAGCGGCGTGATGGTCGGGTTGCCGGCATAGCCGCCGTCCCAATAGGGCTCGCCGTCGATCTCGATCGCGCGGAACATGGTTGGAAGACAGGCCGATGCCAGCAGCACGTCGGCCGTGATCTCCGCGTTGCGGAAGATACGTCCGCGCCCGGTGCGTACCCGGGTCGCGGTGATGAATAGCTGGATCGGCGAGCGCACGAGCCGTTCGAAATCGATGCTCTCGGCCAGCACCGCGCGCAGCGGATTGTAACCGGTAGGATTGAGGTCGTAGGGCGAGAGCACACGCGACATCAAATCGGTGAGGATGTAGAACGGCGACGTATCGAGGGTCCAGCGCCCCATCAAGCGGTCGAGCGGAGAGCGCTGTAGCGGGCTGAAGGCCGCGGCCTTCGAGATACGACGCCAGTATCGGTCGAGCGCCTCACGCGCCCCCTCGGCGCCGCCGGCCGTCCACCCGTCCGCCAGGACCGCCGCATTCATCGCGCCTGCGGAGGTTCCGGAGATCGCGGCGATCTCCAGCCATTTCTCTTCCAGAAGACGGTCGAGCACACCCCAGGAGAAGGCGCCATGCGAACCGCCGCCCTGCAGCGCGAGATCAATCAGTACGGCGTCCCGTTCCATGGCGGACACTCACGCAACTGAAGCTCAAATTCGACGTGATTGGAACACGTCGAATTCGACCGCAGTGTGGGAGCACCGGCCGCAAGATGCAACCGGAACGTGGGCGGTTTAGTGCTCAAATACCAGCCGTGCCCCGACCGTTCCCTCGAGGCCGCGGATCTGCCGCAGCAGCTCGCCGGAATCCTGACCGCCGAGATCGGCGTCGAGCACGACGTAGCCGAGGTCGCCGGCGGTCTCCAGATATTGCGCGGCGATGTTGATGTCGCGCTGAAGGAAGACCTCGTTCAGCCGCCGCAACATGCCGGGCACGTTGCGATGGACATGGCTGAAGCGTGCACCGGAGGGACGAAGATGCAGCTGCACCTCCGGGAAGTTGACCGCGCCCATCGTCGAGCCGGTAATGAAATAGTCGACCAGTTTTCGCGCGACCTCGCCGCCGATGCGCTCCTGCGCCTCCTCAGTCGACCCACCGATATGGGGGGTGAGGATGACGTTCTCGATGCCCTGAATGGGACTATTGAAACGATCGGCATTCGACGAAGGCTCGACGGGAAAGACGTCGACGGCCGCACCGGCGAGATGACCGTCGCGCAAGGCACGCGCCAGCGCATCGAGATCGACCACGGTGCCGCGGCTGTTGTTGATCAGAAACGAGCCCGGCTTCATCGCCCGCAGCTCCCTCTCGCCGATCATGCCCGCAGTCTCCGGCGTCTCCGGCACGTGCAGGCTGACGACGTCGCTCTGCGCCAGCAGATCTTCCAGCTTCTCGACCGGCTCGGTGTTGCCGTGGCGAAGCTTGTCGGTGCGGTCGAAATAGATCACGCGCATGCCCATGGCTTCGGCCAACGTCGAAAGCTGCGAGCCGATATTGCCGTAGCCGACGATGCCGAGCGTGCGGCCGCGCACCTCACGGCTGCCCGCCGCCGACTTGTCCCAGCCCCCCGCGTGGGCCGACACCGAACGCGGAAAGATCCGCCGCAGCAGCATCACGATCTCGCCGATGACGAGCTCGGCGACGCTGCGCGTGTTGGAGAACGGGGCGTTGAAGACGGGAATACCGCGCTTGCGCGCCGCCGAAAGATCGACCTGGTTGGTGCCGACGCTGAAGCAGCCGACCGCGAGAAGCTGGCCGGCCGCCCCCAGCACCTCATTGGTGATCTGCGTGCGCGAACGGATGCCGAGCAGCGACACGCCTTCGAGCGCGCGCCGCAGATCCGCGCCGTCCAGCGCCTTGGTCAGCCGCTCGACATTGGTGAAGCCCGCGCCCCTAAAAAGGTCGACAGCGCTATCATTGACGCCTTCGAGCAGCAGCGCCTTGGCGCTTCGCTCAGGGCTTTGGCCTGGGGCGGACATGGCATCTCCGTAGATGGCAGCTTTGCCTTCGCACATAGACCGCGGGCGGTGCGCAGCACAATAGGGAACGGATACGGGGAGAAGACGGCCGGAGCTGAGGATGCGCTTGGCATCCCAGAGCTCGGTCAAATCACATAGAACCCGTGCGTGCCGTCGCGGCGGAGCTGCTCGACGAGGCCGTATTCCCAATCGAGATAGGCCTGCATCGCGGATTCGGCCACATCGGTGCCTTCATAGGGCCGGCGATAGCGGTGGGCCGGGTCGGGCTTCGGCAAGACCTGCGGTGGACCGATTTCCAGCGCGCAATCATAGCCGCCCTCGAGCACATAGACTTCCCAACCCATCTGCGCCAGCCAGGACGCCGTCATGTCGGCGCGGACGCATCTGTCATCGGTCAGGACGATGCGCGCGCCGCGCACGGGCGCGGCCATGTCGGTTTCCTGCACGAGCTGGCCGCCGGGATAATGGCGGAAGCCGGGAAGATGCCCGGCCGCATAGTCCTCGGCACCGCGCACGTCGAAGCGATACAGCGTGCGATGGGTTTCTGCGACCAGCGCCGCCATCTCGTTCGCTCCGATATGGCGGACACCGGCGCGATAGGCGACGTCGCGGGCATTGGCCGGGCCGCCCTCGAACGGGCCGATCGCGCCGCGCCTGTCGGCGCCGTGATTGAGCCCGTGCCGCGCCAGGGTCCAGCCGATGGTGCCGTTGCGCAGCGCCCGCACCTTGTTGGGCACGCCGGCATTGATCAGCGACTGGGTGCCGATGATGGAGCGGGTGCGGCCGGCGCAATTGACGATGATCGTGGTTTCAGGGTCGGGCGCGGCCTGGCCTGCCCGCAGCACCAGCTCCGCGCCGGGCACGCTGACCGAGCCCGGGATGTTCATGGTCGCATATTCGTCGAAGCGGCGGACGTCGAAGATGGCGATGTTGGCCTTCTCCGCGATCAGCTTTGCCACCTCGTCGGCGCTGAGCGAAGGCGTGTGGCGACGCGACTCGACCAGCTCACCGAAGGCCTTGGAATACGAGTTGACGTCCTCGAAAACCTCGAAGCCCGCATCGCGCCACGCCTTCAGCCCGCCCTCGAGTGCGCTGACATTGCTATAGCCGAGTGCAGCCAGACGCTCGGCGCCGGTCGCAACCAGCCCCTCGCCGTCATCATAAAGCACGATCGCAACGTCCTTGCGCGGCAGCCGCACCTCGGCCTCGATCGCGATCCGGTCGGCGGCCATGTTGGCGGCGAACAGCGGATGGCCGGTGGCAAAGGCAGCCTCGTATCTGAGATCGAGCAGCGCGATCTCTTCGCGCAGGAGCAGGGCGCGGCGGATATCGGCGGGGGTGACGGTCGGAAGCTTCATGGCGAAAACCTGACAAGGACGTGCCACGGGCTTTTGAACGATTGTCGAGGTGTTGGCTAGCCTCTTCGGCTGCAACTCACTCGCCCGGAACGAGCCGCCCAAGCGGCGGCTGCGCCGGGCGCCGCAGCTTGCGGCGCGACAGATAGAGCAAAATGCCGGTGACCGAGAACAGCGGCATCAGTGCCGCAGCAATCATGAAGGCGAGCTTGCCGGGCCAGCCCAGGACCGCGCCGCGATGGATATCGAGCACGTTGGCGATGATCTTCTCGCCGAACGTCTTGTCGGCGTAACGTTCGGCGGAGGCGACCTGACCGGTGACGGCATCGATGCGGAATTCATCGCGCTTGGTGTCGAGCGTCGAATCCTTCCCCCACGACCGGATCCGTATCACCGTGCCGGGGCTGGGCGGCAGCGTCAGCAGAGCCCTGGCAAAGCGGTCGCCCTCCTCACGCCGGAACGTCGTCCATGCCAGGTCGAACCCGATCGGCTGAGCCGGCTCGGAACGAGCCGCCGCACGCGGCGCCTTCGCGGACATTCTTGGCTGCATCTTCGCGGCAGAGACTTCTGGACGCGACAGCAGCCAGACGACGCCGTCCTTGTACCAGTCGAACGAATACCACAGGCCCGTGAGCGTCATCACCAGATAGACCGGAAGAACCCAGGTGCCGATCACCGCATGCAGCGAGCGATGCAGCCCGCGTCCGCCGAGACCGAGATTGGGCTTGAGCCACATCTTCACGCTGCGCACGCGGCGGGGCCAGCGCAGCACGAGGCCCGAGACCAGCATGACGATCAGGCCGAGCGCGGCCACACCGGTGATCTGGCGTCCCCAGCCCTTGGCATCGCCAGGGATCAGCAGCCAGCGATGCAGCTTCCGAACCGTCGCGAAGAACGCCTCGCCGCGCGGCGCACCCAGCACGCGCGCATCATAGGGGTCGACATAGAGCGAATTCGGCCGCTCGCCCTGCTCGTCGCGCGCGAAGCGGACCCGCACGGCCGCAGTCGGATCGCTCGACAACATGACGGCCGAGACCTGACTGAAATTTTGCCCCGCCCCCAGCCGCGCGACCAGCTCGTCCGGCATCAGCGCCGGCATCTCGCGTGGCACGACATGCATGATGCCCTCGTTGAGATGATCGACGATCTCGTCCTCGAAACTCATGATCGCGCCGGTCAGCGCGATCAAGGCTAGCAGCAGCGCGAGCACCAGGCCTGCGATGGAATGGACCTGGAGCAGGACAGTTTTGATCATGTGCCCCAGCCGCGCGGCCATGGCTAGAACTTCACCGTCGCCGAGAGAGACACCCGGCGCGCGTCGCCGATAGCGACGTTTAAATTATTCACGGCTGAGGGATAGTAGACCGTGTCGAACAGGTTCTTGACGTTCACCTGGTACACCACCGGAAACTGCTCGTGTTTCGTCTCGTAAGTCGCAAAGAGGTCTGCGACGACATAGGACGGCAGGAAGAAGCTGTTGATCGAATCGCCGGGGCGGTCGCCAACATAGCGCGCCCCGCCGCCGAGACGGAGCTGGCCGGGCAATGCGGTGCCGAAGTCGTAGACCAGATAGAGCGAAGCGGTGTTCAAGGCGACGTTTTGCAGCTTCTTGCCGAGCAACGTCAGATCCTCGGAGGCCGTCACGCGGGCGTCGGTATAGCCATAGCTCCCAATCAATGCCCAATCGTCGGTGAGCCTGCCGGTGACGTCGATTTCGAGGCCGCGCGAATGAGCGCGGCCGACGGTGTGAAGCTCCACCACGCCCGCGCTGTTCGTCTTCGTCGTTTGCACATTCTTCTTGTCGAGGTCGTAGAATGCGACGGTCCCGGAGATCCGCTGGTTGATGTCGAACTTCACGCCGGTCTCGTACGACACACCCTCCTCGGGCGCGACCCTGGAGTCGATCACCACGCCGATCGGCGCAATCGTCGAATTCGGCTTCAGCGATTCGGTGTAGCTCGCATAAAGCGAGATCTGGTCGGTCAGCTTGAAAATCGCGCCGCCAAGCGGGAGCACCTTGTCTTGCGACACGTTTGTGTTGGTGTTGAACGGCTTTCCGCGTCCGGCGATCTGATCGTAGTCCATATAGCGCACACCACCGACCAGTGCGAACCGCTCGGTCAGATGCAGCGTGTCCTGGAAGAACAGCGACCACTGGCCAAGCTTGTCGGTCTGGGCGCTGTCGGGGTTCGACACCCTGGTTCCAGGCCCGATCAGCCCATAGACAGGATCGTAGACGTTGAAGGCGGGAGTTGTCTGCCGGATTAAGACGTCGCGATAGATCGTGCGATACTGACCGTCGCCGCCGAATAGCACCTCGTTGCGCATGTCGCCGAGCCAGAAGCCGCCCGAGACATAGGATGTCCCATAGCTGACATTGCTCAGCGAGCTTCCCGTGCCGTCGTTGCTGCGCGTCTCGACGCCGGTCGTGAAATTGATGCCGGTGATGCGGAGCTGGTTGGCGCTGAAGGTTTCGGTGTTGTAGCTGTAGCCTGCGTAGAGCTTCCAATCCTGGTTGAAGCGGTGCTCGACCGAAGCCTGGATCAGATCGGACGTGCCCCAGGTGTTGTTGAAAGGCTCATCCAGTCGGCGCGTAGCGGGCACGGCCAGCGGCGCCTTCGTCACCGGATTGAACGCGGTGCCGCGGTCGAACGGATAGATGAACTCGCGGTGCTCGTAGTTCAGCTGCACCGTGGTGTCCTGGCCGTACCACGCGAGCGAGGGCGCAACCAGCATCTCGCGGTGACGACCGAAACTCCGCCAATAATCCTCGCTGACGCCGTAGCCGATGAAACGATAGGCGAGCCCCTGGTCGCCGATCGGGCCGGTGACGTCGAGCAGGCCGTCGGCGCCGGTCTTGGAGGCACTGAAGGCCGAGCCGAGCAGCGTGACCGAGCCGTGCTGATAGAGCTCGGGCCGCTTGCTGATGGTGTTGACGATGCCGCCGGGATCCATGATGCCGTAGAGCAGCGAGGCCGGACCTTTCAGCACCTCGACGCTTTCGACCGCAGGATTGAGACTGCGGCCCTGCACCAGCGGCATGCCGTTGCGCATGATCGAGCCGTCGCGGTTGTCGCCGAAGCCACGGCGGATCACCGCGTCCTGGCTGCCGGCGAGCGTGTTGGTCTGGGTGAGGCCGGAGACGTTGCTCAGCGCGTCGTCGATGTTGCGCGGGAGCTGGTCCTTCAGCACCTGCGCGGGCACGACGTTGACGGCCTGCGAGGTGTCGAGCGGCGAGGCGCCGCTGCGCAGCGTGGTCGCGCTCGGCATCGCGCGGTAGCCGAGCTTTGCGGCTTCCTGTGCGGCGGCTACGGCAGCGGCGCGCTCCGACAGCGTCGGCGCCGCGGGTGCGGGATTGCGGCTGGGCTGGCGGCGCGCCGCCGTTTGCGCGCGGCGTGACGACTGCTCCGATGCACGTGCCGGCTTCGGTCGTGGCGCCGGCGCCTCCACCGTCACCGGCGGCAGAGCCGATTGCGCCTGTGCGCTCGTCGTGATGGAGGGATATTCGATGAGCAGCACCGCTGCTCCCATGAGAAGACCTGCACGGCTCTTGCCGGCACGAGTTCGATGGCCGTTGTCACGTTGGCCATCCACGAAGGCACGCACTTTCATTCCACTTCAAGTCAGGAGCATTGAAGTGTGCGCCTGTAACAGCCGCCGCGATCGAGGAGAACCGTAGCCGGGCTTGAATCGCTCTAGTGTTGAATTGTTCTAAGAGGAGGCGGATGCTGAACATCAATCATGAATTGCCGGTGCACCGCGCATGACACGCTGCACGCGAAATCGTGGCCCGATATTTCACGATCACGCGATGGCGGGAGCGATCAACTCGTCGAGCTTCCGCTTGAACGCACTGCCGTCCGACAAAGCGCGGAGCGGCGGACGCACGCGCAACCAACCTGCATCGCCAGTCTGCGCCGCAAGGATCGCCTTCAGCGTTGCGACAAGGGAGGGCGTCTTCAGCACGACGTCGACCGCCGCCTGCATGCGCGCTTCGACGTTCTTGCCGTCAACCATCGCCTTGACCAGCTCCGGCGCAATGTTGGCCATGCCGCAGATGGTGCCGGCGCCGCCCGCAGCGATCGCGCGGGCGATGTCGGGTTCGTTGCCGACGGTGATGGCGAGCTCGGGCGCGGCGGCACGGAATGCCTGGAACTGCTTGAAGTCGCCGCTGGAGTCCTTCAGACCGGCAACCACTTGGCCGTAGCGCTTGCGCAGGCTTGCGGCGACTGTCGTCGGGATCGCAACGCCCGAGACTTGCGGAATGTGGTAGAGCGAGGCGCGCAGGCGATCGTCGGCAACACCGTCGATGACGGCCGCAAAGGCGTCCTCGATGCCTTCATGCGTGACACTCCGATCGAAATAGGGCGGCAGCAGCAACACGTGGCGCAGGCCGAGGCCGAGCACGGCGCGCGTCAGCGAAATGCTGTCGGTGATGGCCGGAAAGCCGCCGCCGATTCCGATGCGCTCCGCCGCGACCCCGGCCTTGAGCATCGCTTCGATCGTCGCAATCCGTTCGGCGGCGTTGAATGAGGTCCCCTCGCCGGTGGTGCCGAACAGCACGACGCCGTCGACGCCCTTGCCGAAGAGGTGCTTGGCGTGAGAGGCGAGCTTGGCGGCGTCCACACTGCCGTCCGTCGCCAGCGGCGTCGCCGACGCCACCCAGAACCCGCAAATTGCCTCGGCCATCACACCACCTTTTGCTGCCGCACCCGGCCAAGCCGCTGATCTCCAACGATCTTTCGCGCTTGCCGAGACCTTGTTTTCACTTTACTGTTGCTCTTGTACCTTACATACAACATTGGTGCAAATCCTCCGCGCCATGTGCGCGGCCAGATCTTGAGGAGGTCTCGCATGGACATGGTGACCCCCACCGGACGCCCCGACCAATTGCTCGGCGCGTTGCGCGACAGGCTCGGCGCGGCGGCGGTGCTTGTTGGCACAGATGTGCCGGCGCGCAATTGCAAGGACTGGAGCGCGAGCCTGCCGCAGAAGCCGCGCGCGGTGATCCGCCCCGTCGATGCGCAGGGCGTTGCCGACGCGATTACGACTTGCCGGCAGGCGCATTTGCCGTTCGTGCCGCAGGGCGGACTGACCGGACTGTGCCGCGGCGCTTCGCCCGAAGCGGGCTGGGTCGCGATCTCGCTGGAGCGCATGACCGGCATCGAGGAGATCGATCGCGCCTCGATGACGATGACGGTGAAAGCCGGCACGCCGCTGGAGACGATCCAGAAGACGGCCGACGAAGCCGGCTTCTTCTTTCCGCTCGATCTCGGCTCGCGCGGCTCCTGCGCGATCGGCGGCAATCTCTCGACCAACGCCGGCGGCAACCGCGTGATCCGTTACGGCATGACGCGCGAGCTGGTGCTTGGTCTCGAAGTGGTGCTGCCGGACGGCACCATCATCACCAGCCTCAACAAGCTGATGAAGAACAATGCAGGCTATGATCTGAAGCATCTGTTCATCGGCTCGGAAGGCACCCTCGGCATCATCACCCGCGTGGTGCTAAAACTCTTCCCGAAGCCGCGCTCGACCATGGCCGCGCTGTGCGCGTTGAAGGATTATGCCGCGGTGATGGCGCTGCTCGACGCGGCGCGCTCAGGGCTCGGCCCGCTGCTGTCCGCCTTCGAGGTGATGTGGCCGGATTATTGGGATGTGATCACGAATCGCGCCGGCGTGAAGCCGCCGGTCGCCCCAGGCCATGGTCTCTACGTGCTGGTGGAAGCGCAGGGCACCGACGAGAGCATCGATGCGCCGCGTTTCCAGAGCTGGCTCGAGGAGCTGATGGAGCGCGGGCTGCTGGCGGATGCCGCTGTCGCGCAATCGCTGGCGCAGACGCAGAGCTTCTGGCGCGTGCGCGACATCTGCGCCGAATTCGGTCAGGTTCTGGGGCCGCACATCTCCTACGACATCGGCCTTGCGGTGGCACGGATGGACGAGTTCGTCACACGCTGCAAGGCGGCGCTCGCTTCAGGCATCAAGGGTTGCGAGAGTGTCTATTACGGCCATATCGGCGACGGCAATCTGCATCTCGTCGCCTGGGTCACCGGCCTTTCCGTCGCGCAGCAGCCGAAGGAGGAGATGGACGCGATCATCTACGGTCTGGTCCGCGAGCTCGGCGGCAGCGTCTCCGCCGAGCACGGCATCGGCACGTTGAAGAAGCAATGGCTGGGCCATGCGAGGAGCGAGGCCGAGATCGCGCTGATGCGCACGCTCAAGGCTGCGCTCGACCCCGATCACCTGCTCAATCCCGGCAAGGTGATCTGAACGCACCATGCGATCGCTCAAGCTCGATACGCCGAAGTCGCTGTCGCAGCGGGTGATGCTGCGGCTGCGCCAGGCCATCATCGACGGCGAGTTCGCGTTAGGCGCTGCCATCTCCGAGGAGATGGTGGCCAATTCCTTCGGCGTCAGCCGCACACCGGTGCGCGAGGCCATGGGCCAGCTGCAGGCGCAGGGACTCGTGGTGATCCGACCCCAGGTCGGCAGCTTCGTCTTCACGCCGAGCGCGGACGACATCCATGCGCTCTGCACCTTCCGCATTGCGCTCGAGCCCAAGGCCGCCGAGCTCGCCTTCCGCAATGACCGCGACGGCGCGATTGCGTCCATGAGCGCGGCGATCGCGGCGATGGAGCCGGCCGTCGCGGCAAAGGACAACATCGCCTATGGCCGCGCCGACACCGCTTTTCACGAGGCGCTGTTCGCCCATTGCGGCAACCGCTATCTCGCCGAATCCTATCAGCTCGTCTCCGGCCGCGTCGCCGCGCTGCGCACCAATCTGACCTCGCCGATCGACGTGCGCACCCGCACGTCCTTCGACGAGCACCGCAAGCTGCTCGATCTGTTCGCGCGCGGCGAGTTCGCCGCCTTCGAAGGCCTGATGACGACGCACATCACGAATTCGGGAATGGTCTATGCCACGGCGCTGAAGGTGGATTGAGCGCGTCTACCGCTCCTCCTTCGATCCCGGCCTGTCCAGAAAATCCAGCGCGGTGTTGATCTGCTCGAGCTGGTGCTCGATTCGGTCGCGATCCTCCACCGATGGCGCCTGTTCGAGCTGTTCCACCAGCTTCTGCTTCCGCATCAGCAAGTTCTCTATGACCGTACCCACGATTCCCCCATCGCCAGAGGCGACGTCACGGACGCCGAGACGATGGAGGCGCGCGCAACCCGGGCCCGCGTCGAACCCTCCATTTGAATGTTGCTGGGAGCGATTGGTTCCTCCGGCGCCGTGCCGGATCGCACTACTTCTTGGTGATGTTCCAGTAGACCGGGACCGCTCCCTTTACGAGGCCGTCAACGTTGCTGCGTACCGCCCGCACCAGATAGAGCTGTGCAGCCGGCCAATACGGCACATAGTCGACGGCGCGGAGCTGGAGGTCGGCTGCGATCTTCTTTTTCTGCTCGGGATCTGTCGCCAACGCGAATTCGTTGCGCAGCTTTTCGATCTGCTCGTCGCAAGGCCAGCCGAACCAGGCCTTGTCGCAGTTTGCGCGCAGCCCAAGGTGGCCGACCGGCTCGAACATGTCGGCGCCCGTCGGTCCCGACATGAACAGTGACCAGCCGCCCTTGTCGACGGTTTCCTTGGACGCGCGCCGTCCAACCAGCGTGCCCCAGTCCATCGCCTGAGGTTCGACCTTGAGGCCGATCTGACGCATCAACTGCTCGGCAACGAGGCTGAACGTATTCGTGGGCCCGCTTTCGGTCGCATGCAGCACCACGACCGGCGTACCGTCATAACCGCTCTCGGCAATCAGCTTCTTGGCCTTTTCGATATCGGGCTTGGTCCAGCCGGCGGCCGTGAAATAGGGTGACGAGCACATGTAGAAGCTCGGGCAGCTCTTGTAGAGCTTGGGGTCGCTGACATAGGCTCGCGCGAACTTGTCCTGGTCGATCATGTAGCTGATCGCCTGCCGGACCTTTGGATTGTTGAACGGCGGGACCGAAATGTTCATGCGGAACACCATCTGCATGCCGAGCGTGTCCTGCGGCATCGTCTTGATGTCGGGATTGCCGGCAAGCGTCGGCAGGAAGTCCGGCGGCACCTCCTCGAAAATGTCGATCTCGCCGGCCTGGAGTGCATTGAGCGCGGTCTGCGCATCCGGGATGTAATGCCATTCGACCCGGTCGACCTTGGCGAGCTTGCCGCCGGCAAGCCCGCTCGCCGGCTCCGCGCGCGACTTGTAGGACGGGCTCTTGACGTAAACGACCTTGGAGCCCGGAACCCACTCGTCCTTCTTCATGATGAAGGGACCCGAGCCGGTCGCATCCGTGATGGCGGTGTCCGCCGGCGTCGCGGCGATCCCCTTCGGCATGATGAAGGGCACATTGGAGCTCGGCTTGGAGAGCGCCTCGATCACCAGCCCCCACGGGCGCTTGAGCTTCAGTTCGAAGGATTTTTCGTCCTTGACCGTCAGGCTGTCGCTGACGGAGGCAAGCTGTTGGCCAAGGCCATCGCGCTGCCACCAGCGCTTCAGCGATACGACCGCATCCTCCGCGGTGACCGGCTGGCCGTTGCTGAAGGTCAGGCCGCCGCGCAGCGTGAAGGTGTAGGTGAGTTGATCGCTGCCGACCGCAAAGGACTCCAGCATCTGCGGCTGCGCGACGAGCTTCTCGTCCAGTGAGAACAGCGTGTCGTACACCATATAGCCGTGGTTACGAACCATATAGTCGGACGTGATCACGGGATCGATCTGCTTGAGATCGCCGAAGGGGCGGATCTTGAGCACCGTCTCCGCAACGGCAGGCGATATTGCACCCAGCCAGCCTGCCGCCATCATGACCGCAAATATTCCGTTCGGCGATCTCATTTGATACTCCTCCCGTTTTCTGTTTCTAGGCAACTGCGTCGGGGGCTACGGCCGGGCCCGGACCCGGCGCGCCGAAGCGTGGCAGCGATCCTGCGTGATGACAGGCGACGGCATGGCCGGGCGTGACTTCAGTCATCGCCGGCGCCGCTTGCGCGCAAATGTCCGTCGCGAACGGACAGCGCGTGCGAAAGCGGCATCCGGACGGCAGCGAAGCGGCACTCGGCACCTCGCCTTCGAGAGCCGCGCGGCGGCGCCGGTTGCGCGGGTGGACCGCAGGGACGGAATCGATCAACGCCCGCGTATACGGATGCGCCGGTGCAGCGAATACGGCCTTCGCCGGCCCCTGCTCGACGATGGCGCCGAGATACATCACCGCCACGTCGTCCGCGAGATAGCGCACCACGGCGAGATCATGCGAGATGAACAGATAGGAGATCCCGATCTCGCGCTGGACATCCTTCAGGAGATTCAGGATCTGGGCGCGGATCGACACGTCCAGCGCCGCGACCGCCTCGTCCGCGACGATCAGCGCGGGATCCGCCGCGAGCGCCCGCGCGATGCCGAGGCGCTGCCGCTGTCCGCCCGACAGATGATGCGGCAGACGTGCGCGAAAATGTTGGGGCAGTCCGACCTGGTCGAACAGACGCGCGACCTTCCGCCGTCGCGACACCGCATCGCCGATGCCGAAATTCTGCAAGGGCTCTTCGACGATCTCCGCCGCGGTCATGCGCGAGTTGAGGCAGGCGAAGGGATCCTGGAACACCATCTGCACCTGCTGGCGCTTCCTGCGCAGCGTCTCGCCGGAGAGATTGCCGAAGTCCTCGCCATTGATGTGGACCGAGCCGGCCGTCGGCCGCAACAGGCGCACGACCATGCGGCCGATCGTGGTCTTGCCGCAGCCGCTTTCACCAACGAGGCAGAAGGTACGTCCGCGCGCGACGACGAAGCTGACGTCGTCGACGGCGCGAAGATCGCGCCGGCCGAACAATCCGAACGGCCCCTGCCGTGAGGTGAAGATCTGGGTCAGACCTGAGACCTCGAGGACGGCGCTCATGCCGGCACCATCGCGCCGGCCTTGCCCAGCCAGCATGCCGTCAGGTGCTCGTCAGCGCCCGACAACAACGGCGGCTCCGAGTGACACACCGGCATCGCCGCGCCGCAGCGCTGGCGAAAGGCGCAGCCCGTGCCGAGCGAGACCGGGCTCGGCACGCTGCCGGGAATCTCGACGAGACGATCGCGGATGCCGCTGTTGAGCTGGCCGATCGCCCCAAGCAGGCCGCGCGTATAGGGATGGGCCGCGGCATCGAAGATGCCGTTGACGCCGGCCTGCTCGACGATGCTGCCGGCGTAGAGCACGACGACCCGGTCGGCCATTTCCGCGACGACCCCGAGATCGTGCGTGATCAGGAGCACGGACGTGCCGAACTCGCGACGCAGATCGTCGATCAGGGTCAAGACCTGGGCCTGGATGGTGACGTCGAGCGCGGTGGTCGGCTCGTCGGCGATCAGCAATGCAGGGCGCAGGGCGAGCGCCATCGCGATCATCACGCGCTGCCGCATGCCACCGGAAAGCTGGTGCGGAAATTCGGAGGCCCGCCGCCGCGCATCCGGAATGCGGACGAGATCGAGCAATCCGACCGCCTGCCGCCGCGCGTCCGCCTCGGACACGCCACGATGCTCGACGATCACCTCCGCGATCTGCTCGCCTACCCGCAGCAGCGGATTGAGCGACGTCATCGGCTCCTGAAACACCATGGCGAGACGGTCGCCCCGGAGCTTGCGCAGTTCCTCGGCGCCGAGCGTGACGAGATCGCGCCCCTCGAAGAGGATGCGGCCGGAAGCGACCTGCATGACGCTTTGGTCGAGCAGGCCGATGATGGAGAGCGCGGTCAGGCTCTTGCCACAGCCGCTCTCGCCGACGAGGCACAGCGTTTCACCGGGGTCGATTGCAAACGAGACGTTGCGGACGAGCGGGACCGGGGCGCCCCGCGTGTTGAGCGTGATGGAAAGGTTCTCGACGCAGAGCAGCGGCGCGCTCATCGCATCTCGCCTCCCACAAAGCTCGGATCGAGCAGGTCGCGAAGCACATCTCCGAGCAGGTTGGCGGCGAGCACCGTCATCGCCAGCATCAAGGCTGGGAAGCCGAGAATCCACGGCGCGATCTGCAGGAACTGCCGTCCCTCCGACATCATGTTGCCCCAGCTCGGCACGTCGGGCGGCGTGCCTGCACCGAGAAACGACAGGATCGATTCCAGGATCATCGCGGAGGCAAAGACGTAGGTCGACTGCACCATGATCGGCCCGGCAGCGCCGGGCAGGATGTGACGATGCAGGATGGTCACGGTACGCCCGCCACAAGTGATGGCGGCCTCGACATAGACGCGTTCGCGCAAGCTGAGAACGCTGGCGCGCACCACGCGCGCCATGCGGGGAATTTCCGGGAGGCTGATCGCCGTGACGATCACGATGGGCGAAGCGCCAATCAGCGCCACGAGTGCGATCGCGAGCAGGATCGCGGGGATCGCCATCACCGCATCCATCGCGCGCATTACGATCTTGTCGACGCTGCGGAAATAACCGGCGATGACACCGATGCACACGCCGATCAGCGTGGTGAGAACCGCAACGGCAATGCCGACCGACAGCGAAACCCGCGTTCCCACCAGCGCGCGGGCAAACACGGAACGTCCGACTTGATCGGTGCCGAAGGGCTCCGCCGGCGACGGCGGCTGAAGCCGGTTCAGCGGGTCCAGCGCAGCGGGATCCGCGGTGATCCACGGGCTCACGACGGCCGTCACGCCAAAGGCGAGCAGCAGAACGCAACTCAGAGCCAGTATGGGCTGGCGAACCGGCAGGCTCGCGATCTGCGCAAACCGGTTGACACCGATGTGCGGCGCATCGAGCCCTTCAGCTGCGTGGGTCATCGCCATCGGCTCGTCCTGCATCAGTACCGGATCCGCGGATCGACGACAGCGTAGAGAATGTCGACCACGAGATTGACGACGACATAGACGAAGGCGAACAGCAGGATCAGGGCTTGCACCACCGGATAGTCGCGCCGGAGAATGGAGTCTGCGGTCAGCCGGCCGAGGCCGGGAATGGAAAACACGGTCTCGGTAACGACGACGCCGCCAAGCAGCGCGGCAAATCCGATGCCGACGACCGTGATGATCGGGACTGCGGCATTGCTGAGCACGTGCCGTACGATGATTTTGCGGGCCGCGAGCCCCTTGGCATGGGCGGTGCGGACATAATCTTCGCGCAGCACCTCCAGCACCGCAGCGCGCGTCACCCTCGCGATCAAGGCGATATAGAGGAAGCTCAGCGAGATCGCGGGCAGCACGAGCGAATGCAGGCAGGCCAGCACGCCCTGCGACAGCGGCTTATAGCCCTGCACCGGAAACCAGTGCAGGCCGAGTGCGAGCGTATAGACAAGCGCGAAAGCGACGACGAAGACCGGCAATGAGAAGCCGAGCACCGCCCCCGCCATGGTCAGGCGCGCGACGAGCCCCCTCGGACGATAGGCGGCGACGAGGCCGAGCGGCACGGCGACGACGACCGCGATCGTGATCGTCATGAGAGAGAGAAGCAGCGTCGGCTCGATCCGCTGGGCGACGAGCTGCGAGACCGGGATGCGGCTGAACAGCGACAGGCCGAAATCGCCGCTCAGGATGCGGCCGGCCCATGCGAGGAAACGCGGCAGCAGCGGCAGATTGAGTCCGAGCGCCTGGCGCACCGCCTCCACCTGTGGCGGCGAGGCGAAGTCACCGGCGATCAGCACGGCGGGATCACCCGGCACGAGGCTGAGCAGCAGAAAGACGAATACCGCGACGGCGAGCAGCACGGGGATGGCCGCGAACAGCCGACCGACCACATAGCCGGTCATGCCGAGCGCCTGCAAATGCAGACCGGCGATCGCCGGACGCCATCCAGCCCACGCACCATTGCCTCCCTAGTCTTAGTTAAACGTTTTTCTAATGAAGCACGGAAGCTGGTCTATCGCAACGGTATTGTACTCTTCTCATGCTCTTTTGGCTTGCCTCCAGTCAATCCAACCAATACAAAAACGTTTAACAGGAGAATGGTTGATGCCGGCAGGGCCATTGCCCACTATCCACGAGGTCGCCCGGCTCGCCGGTGTCTCCGTGGCCACCGTGTCGAAGACGCTCAACCGGTCGGGCAAGGTCAGCGAGCTCCTCCAGGCGCGCGTCAATGCGGCAGCACGCAAGCTTGGCTATGCACCGCATGCCAGCGCCCGCAGCCTGCGCAGCGGCGCCACGCGCATCCTCGGGCTGCTCGTGGCGGATCTCGCCAATCCCTACTTCCTGAAGCTCGTCGAAAGCATCGAGTGGCTGTCGAGCGCCGCGGGCTATTCCGTCATTCTCTGCAACAGTGCCGAAGACCCCGGGCGCGAAGAGCGGCATCTTGCCATGCTGCTGTCGCAGCGCGCCGACGGCGTCATCGTCATCCCAACCCGGCGCGGCTGGAGCGGACGCCAGGCCGCGCTGGCGGACTTGCCGATGCCGGGCATTCTGGTGGACCGACGCATCGAGGGGCTCGACCTCGATTCGGTCACGACCGACAACGTTGCGCTGGGACGGCTCGCGGCCGAACATCTCGACGATCTCGGCCATCGCCGCATCGCCGTGATCATGGGATCGCCCGAGCATCAGATCGCGCGCCACCGCCTCGATGGCCTCAGAAGCGGCCTGGCCTCGCGCGGCACCACCCTCGACGAACGGCTGATCGAGAAGGACAATTTCTCCGAGGCCGCCGGCCATGCCGCCGCAATGCGGCTCCTGCGGCATGCGCAGCGACCGACCGCGATCTTCGCCACCAACAATCATCTTTCGCTCGGACTGCTTCGTGCCATTGCCGAGAGCGGGCTCACCATTCCCGACGACCTCTCCGTCATCGCGGTTGACGAGCCTCCGTGGGCCGGCCTGGTGCGGCCGGGCATGACCATCGTGACGCAGCCGTCCGAGGCGATTGCCCAAACCACGGTCTCGACCCTGCTGTCGCGAGTTTCGGAGGGACGTTCCGGCGTCGAGGGAGAGGCGAGATCGATCCAGCTTCAGCCGGCGCTGGTGGTGCGCGGGTCCACCGCCGCGATCCGGACATAGAGATGAGTGATGCGCCCGGCCTTGCGCCTTCCACCGGCATTCTTGCGCTGTCCGCCGTCGACGCCATTGCCGAGATTCGCAAAGGCCATCTGTCGCCGCTCGACGTGGTCGATGCCGCGATCGACAGGATCGAAGCGACGGATGCGGGAATCAACGCGATTCCGGTTCGCTGCTTCGAGGCCGCACGGGGTGAAGCACGGCGGCTTATGCAGAAAAAGGCGGCCGGTGAGGACTGGCCCCTGCTCTGCGGACTTCCGCTCGCGGTCAAGGACAACACCGATGTCGCAGGCGTGCCGACCAGCGGCGGCAGCGCGCTGACGGCCCGCGGCGCCCCCGAGATATCGACTCCCGCGATCGATCGTCTCCAGCGCAATGGCGCCATCGTCGTGGGCAAGAGCAATCTGTCGGAGCTCGGCGGCGCCAACACCACCAACGCGCTGTTCGGCGCGACGCGCAATCCGTTCTTTCCTGCGCTGACCGCGGGCGGCTCCTCCGGCGGATCGGCAGCGGCGCTGGCCGCGCATCAGGTCTATCTCGCCCATGGCAACGATGTCGGCGGCAGCCTGCGCACGCCGGCCGCATTTTGCGGTGTTGCGGGGCTGAGGCCCACACCGGGCCTCGTGCCGAGAAAGCCGCTCTCCGATCCGTTCGACACCGTTTTCGTCGAGGGACCGATGGCGCGGACGATTCCCGATCTTGCCTTGATGCTGGATGCGATGGCCGGCTTCCATCCGCCCGATCTGTTGTCGCGCGAGCATCCCGCATCGTTCCGCAACGCCGCCGCACGACCCGGATGGGCGGGGCGCATAGCGGTGTCCGAGGATCTCGGCCTGCTGCCGGTCGATCACGACATTCGTTCCGCCTTCCGCGGCGCGATCGACCGGCTCCAACCCGCAGGCTGCAGGATGAGCGAGACCGCCCCTGATCTCGCCGGGCTGCCGCGCGTGATCCGCGCGCTACGTGGTCTCGCCTATCTTGCCACCTGGAGCAGACTTTGGCCGCAATCGCGCGCGGCCTTCACGCCCGAGGTGGCAGGCGACATCGCCCATGGTGAAAGCCTCTCCGCAACAGACATCGCGGCCGCGATAGAGCAGCGCGCGGCCATCTATCAGCGCATGCAGGACTTCTTCGGCGACATCGACGTCCTGATCTGCCCGACCGTGCAGGTCGCGCCCTTTCCGGTCGAGATCATGTGGCCGGCCGAGATCGAGGGGACCGCGTCGAAGATCTACATCGACTGGATCATGATCACCTATGTCTGGTCGATCCTCGGCTGCCCTGCGCTGGCGGTGCCCGCCGGCCGCGATGGAGCCGGCATGCCCGTCTCCTTGCAGATCGTCGGCCCACCGCACAGCGAGGAGCGCCTGATCTCCTTCGCGGCGCGGATCGAGCAGGCGTTTTCCTCGCCATCCTGAGGGAAAGGCGATGTCCCGCGGAACCTGATCTTTCACGCGCCCGTCGGTTGAATTCATCGCCTCGGAGCCCTATGCGTAGGCGCCATGGACACCCAGATGATCACCGCCGAAAAGCCGCTGATGGCCCAGGCGCGCCCGCGCAAGCCGGCGCCGTTCCTCCCCATGAGCCGCGCCGAGATGAACGCGCTCGGCTGGGACGCCTGCGACATCGTGCTGGTGACTGGGGATGCCTATGTCGACCATCCGAGCTTCGGCATGGCGATCATCGGCCGGCTGCTGGAGGCGCAAGGCTTTCGGGTCGGCATCATCGCGCAGCCGGACTGGCATTCGGCGGAGCCGTTCAAGGCGCTCGGCAAGCCAAGAGTGTTCTTCGGCGTCACCGGCGGCAACATGGATTCCATGGTGAACCGCTACACCGCCGACCGGCGCATCCGCAGCGATGACGCCTATACGGCGGGCGGCGAAGGCGGCAAGCGGCCGGACCGCTGCACCATCGTCTACGCCCAGCGCTGCCGCGAGGCGTTCAAGGACACCCCGATCGTGCTCGGCGGCATCGAGGCCTCGCTGCGCCGGATCGCGCATTACGATTACTGGTCCGACAAGGTGCGCCGCTCGGTGCTGGCGGACGCCAAGGCGGACTTGCTGCTCTACGGCAACGCCGAGCGTGCCGTGGTCGAAGTGGCGCACCGGCTCGCGGCTGGCGAAGCGCCGCGCGAGCTCGACGACATCAGGGGCGTGGGGCTGTTCCGCAAGGTCCCGGACGATTACGCCGAGCTGCACGCCGACGATCTCGAGTCCGCCGACGAGGGCGCATCGCGCCAGAAGGGCTTAACCGTGATCCGCCTGCCGGCGCTGGAGCAGGTCGAGCAGGACAAGGAAGCCTATGCGCGCGCCTCGCGCGTGCTGCATCGGGAGAGCAATCCCGGCAATGCGCGGCCGCTGGTGCAGCGCCATGGCGACCGCGACCTCTGGCTCAATCCGCCGCCGATCCCGCTCACGACGGAAGAGATGGACGCGGTCTACGATCTGCCTTACGCGCGCGCGCCGCACCCGTCCTATGGCGATGCCCGCATCCCCGCCTGGGAGATGATCAAGTTCTCGGTGACGATCATGCGCGGCTGCTTCGGCGGCTGCACCTTCTGCTCGATCACCGAGCATGAGGGCCGCATCATCCAGAACCGCTCGGAAGGCTCGATCCTGCGCGAGATCGAGCGCATCCGCGACAAGACGCCGGGCTTCACCGGCGTCATCTCGGACATCGGCGGCCCCACCGCCAACATGTACCGGATGGCGTGCAAGGACCCGAAGGTCGAGGCGGCATGCCGCCGGCCGTCCTGCGTCTTCCCCGAGATCTGCCCGAACCTCAACACCTCGCATGACGATCTGATCCGGCTCTATCGCAAGGTGCGCGAGACCAAAGGCATCAAGAAGGTGATGGTCGCCTCCGGCGTGCGCTACGACCTCGCCGTCGAGAGCCCCGAATACATCAAGGAGCTCGTCACCCATCACGTCGGCGGTTACCTGAAGATCGCCCCTGAACATACCGAGCGCGGCCCGCTCGACAAGATGATGAAGCCGGGCATCGGCGCCTACAACAAGTTCAAGCGCATGTTCGACGAGGCGGCCGAGCGCGCCGGCAAGAAATATTATCTGATCCCCTATTTCATCGCGGCACATCCGGGCACGACCGACGAGGACATGATGAACCTCGCGCTGTGGCTGAAGAAGAACCGCTACCGCGCCGACCAGGTGCAGACCTTCCTGCCTTCGCCGATGGCGACCGCGACCGCGATGTACCACACGGGCGTCAACCCCTTGCGCGGCGTGCGCCACGGCGGCAGCGACAAGGTCGAGGCGATCAAGGGCCTGCGCCAGCGGCGCCTGCACAAGGCATTCCTGCGCTACCACGACCCCGACAATTGGCCGCTGCTGCGCGAAGCCTTGATCGAGATGGGCCGCCGCGACCTGATCGGCTCGCAGCCGCACCAGCTCGTGCCTGCGCACCAGCCTCCCGGCACCGGCAAGGCCGCCGGCACCAAGCGGCCAATGCGGCCCGGCGGCAAGACGCAGCGGTTCACGACCAAGGGCCTGCGGGTGATGAAGTAGCGGGCGTGAGCCGGATCTGGCACGGTTTGGTGTGGCGTCTTCGCGTCGGCAAGACGAAAGCTCGAAAACAACCCCATGCACAGTAGCCGGGGGTAGCAAGATCAACGGCTTACGAGCGCGATGAGATCGGCGCGAACATCGACCGCAAATCGAGGCATGATCGGCCCGGGGAAACGGTCAATTTCCGTTTTTGCGAAATTCGCTTGATCGTCGGGCAAAACAGGCGTATGATGCCACCATCGCGGAACGTGGATGAGACGAACCCGTCCTGCTGCTCCGTATCGATAGCTTGAGCTCACCGCGCCGCGCCCGAATTTCTCCGGCTTGGCTTGCAGGTTCGCCACGAGCGCCCTGTTGCCCGTCCTCAACGCGCTGACGACGCAGCGGCCGCTGTGGCACAGCCTGACGCAAGGCGACTGGGTGTTCGCCGGCATCGACGTGACGTGCTGGGCACTCGCACTGCTCCATGTTGTTCTGGCTGTTCGCACCGCCCGGAACCGATCAATTGTGCAATCGAAGCGCATGCCGCAGGTGCCGGTCGCCATTGCTTCCAGCGGTGCGGCGGAATGATCCATCTACTTGCCCTTGGGCTGTGTCTGGCGGGCTTTGCTGCGCTGGCTTTCGCCACGCACCGCCAGCAGCGCAATATTTTCGGCACGGCGCTGCCGCGGGTGACGACCTATGGACTTCGCGCTGCCGGTGCAGGGGTGCTGCTGCTGTCGCTCGGCATCCTCGTGGCCGCAAAGAGCTGGAGCGTGGGCCTCGTGATGTTCAGCGGTCATACCATGATGGCTGCCGCCATCGTGTTTTGTGCGCTGATCGGGTGGGGAAGACTGGCTGCCCGCACGGCGCGACGTCGACAGAATGATGCTCGCGCCCGCTCCATCACTCGACGTTGAAGGTATTCGTTTCGTGATCAAGCTGGCCAGAAACGGTCGTGGATGCGGCAAATAGATGGTCGTGACTTTGTCTGCTTCTGGTCCAAGCTGACCTTGCCGCGCTGCCCGCCTAGCGTCAGCTTTTGACCCGAAGCGGACATCCGCATCGCCCTGTATCATGCTCTTCTTTACCGGCACACGAGCGAAAGCGTAATTTCCTAGGGGCTTGCGCATTCATTGAGTGTCCCCGCTTTGGGGATTCATCGTTAATCAACCCGAAAGTGTCGCTTGCTTGTTTACCGGTCGCGATTAGACTTTTCCGCCATGACGCCCCGCCGCTGGATCATTGTCATCGCTGCGTTCATTCTCATGATGGTGATATCTGCGGGCATTCTGCGTACTGCCCTGCATTTTTGGCATCAGTGGCAACTCGCAAGCCTCGTGAATGGACCTCCGCCTAGCGACGAGGTCCTGACGACTGACGATTCGCTGACGGCCCTTAACAAGCGCGCCAGTCAGGCCGAGCGCTCACATGAGTACCAGCGTGCGGTTGACCTTTACACTCAAGGATTGGAGGAGAGCTCGTATGGCGCCGACGCTCGCCGCGCCCTGCTGCGCCAGCGGGCCTTCGCCTATGAGAATTTGAAACAGTACGACCGCGCTGAGGCCGACTACAACGCGTCCTTGCAGATCGAGCCGCTTGATCCCTCCTTCTATGCCAAGCGCGGCTTCTATCTTATCAGGCGCGGACGTTACGACGATGCGCTAGCCGATTTCCGCCAGGGTGGGGAACTTGTTCCTAGCGACGGCACCTTCCCGTTCGGCGAAGGCGAAGTCTATGCAAAGCTCGGGCAGCATGAAAAATCGGTCGAACGGTACAGCGAAGCGATACGATGGACACCTCAAGCCGGGCGCTATTATCGCGAGCGCGGAAGTGCCTACAACCGTCTCGGCAAGTTCAAGGAGGCCAAGACCGACTATGACAAGGCTCTGGCTCTCGCTCGCGGCTATATCCAGCGCGAAGCTGCCGACTCCAATCTTGGACGCGGCTACGCGTCGTTGCGTCTCGGTCACTATCAAGACGCGATCGCCGATTTCGACGCGGTGTTGAGGGTCATGCCGCGATCGAGCGCTGCGCTGGCGTGGCGCGGTACAGCTTACCAGAGCCTTGGCAAGAGCAATGAAGCGGTTGCCGACTTCAAGGCGGCGCTGGCGATTGATCCAAAGAACGCGAATGCAATGGACGGACTCAAGTCGTTCGGCGTGCCGGCGCCCTAGGCTTCATATCGGCGCCGGTTTGGCTCGCTCTCGTCGGACATATGTCCGGCTTTGGCCCGTAGCCGTCCTCCCGAGCGTCGCCCTCCGAGGACCGCTTTTGACCCGGAGCGGAAGTCGGCCCTCTTGGCCTATTCAATGGCATAAGGGTTGAGCTTCGGAACGCCCTGCTTCCAATTCACCCATTCTTCCGCGTCACGGAGGGACACAAAGTCGGCAACACGTCTCCTTGTGGCCCATCGGCGAAGATGCGCGTCGGCCCACGGAGGTCCGCTCGTTGCGGCAGAGCGGACGAGATTTGCTGAACTTCAGTTCTTCATGTTTCGGCCCGAAGCGGAAGGTAGCGAGCGGTCGCCAATGGCGTGGCATTCCCCGAACTTGTCGTCCTTACTGTCCATCAGGTCCCGGCCTGGAATCTTCTATCCGGGCCTTGAGCCGAAAGAAACTCTCGGCCAGGATCCTGTTTTCCGCCGTCTGCAGTCCTTGATTGAGGTAGGACATATGATCCTCGCCCTCGAGCGATTTCGGATCGCTGGTAAATCCCCGCGCGTGGGGACGCGCGAGAGCCGGCGGACGCATGACTTACTATCATCAAGCTTTGGCGTGCTCGCGAGACTGGGTGTTGTTCTCCAAGGAGTTGGGAGCGAAGTCAGCTTGCAGTGAGACCGATAGCTCGGCCTGAAGATAAGGCTCGGCGTTCTCCTGCCGAGCCTTCTTCCTATTTGTCTATCCGTCGATTCCGCTCTCGAAAAAGACAAGACGATCTTTACCTATTTAGCGGCTATCACACGGCAAACGGCCCGTGTTTCTCGGTCGTAGTGACCCGGCTGTTTCAGGACAGCTGCACAGCGCCGCAACACCCGCTGCTGCTCTGCGACCTCCAATGTCGCGAAGGCTGTGCCGACGTTGGCAGGATTGAGGCCTGCCAATCCAGAGCTGTTGTTTGCATTGGCAACGCCACTATTTGAAATGCCCACGGCTCCCGCGGCACCAGGACCAATGCCAACAGTGCCAAGCCCGCCGGTGCCGATCCCCCCAGTACCTACGCTGCCAGAACCGACACCAACTCCCGCGCCTGCCCCACCAACTCCTGCAACACTCGCACCTGCGCCAGCTCCCGCCGCGCCTCCGCCGACACCCAGGCCCCCCGTAGCGCCAATTCCGCCAACTCCGGCGCCCGCTCCAGCACCGACGCCAGCACTGCCCACTCCGACGCCAGCACCCGCGCCGACACCACCAACTCCGGCGCCAACGCCGGCACCCACGCCACCATCGCCCACTCCGGCGCCGGCACCCGCGCCAACGCCGCCAACCCCGGCACCAACACCGGCGCCGACGCCACCGCTACCCACTCCCGCACCAGCACCTGCACCGACACCTCCAACACCGGCGCCAACACCCGCGCCCACCTGGGCTTGCACGAGTGGTGCTGCTGCGGACAATGCAACGCAGAGCGTGGCCGCATAGAAAAGCTTCATTCGCATACACGCCTCCATGAATTCCCGGCGCCCGCAAAGGGACGCCTGCAACAAGATTCTTGTCCAGGAGGAAGCGATGATTTGTCGGCCCGTTCCTCAACCGGCTCCAAGTAGGTTAACGGGACGAAAAGAGCATTCTGAGAATTTTGCGATTGCGGAATCAGCGCGCAGTCGCGAGGCTATCGAGTTCGCAATTCATCTCGTCGCTTGTGGGGAAGCGTTCGGTGGCTTACGCGCGGTTTCGTAAGCTCCGCTTTATGGCCCGTGTTAGACCACAGCTCGGGCGCCGCGAGGTCAGCTGTCGGGCGTTGACCCGCCAAAGTTATGACCGGTCAAGGCAGCCTTTGACCCAAAGCAGACACCAAGGTCATTCGATTCATCATTGAACAACCATCTACTAAAACTCTGTGGGCTCGTAGTGGATGATGCTAAAACGCTCAGCACTTATCCTGCCTTTCAAGGGCGGATGAGAGCAATGTATAGGCGGCTTTGGATTATCTTGTTGCTGATGATCGGGATGACCTTATTCGCGGGGTATGTCGGCCTCATCTTTCTGCCGTCCCTGTTGTATGTGTGGCTGGTTGCCGCATGGGCGTTCGCCTCGCCTGTAGTTGTTGTCGCGCCTGTATTGGTTGGGGCGCAAATCGCATGGCCAGCGACTTGCGTTGCGCTTCCGGTAGCTGCGATGGTCATTCGGCCCGCAAGAGCGTGGGCGCCCGCCCTTCTTTCTGTCATTGGTGCAGGATCAGGGTTGATCTGCGGAAAATTATTAGGGCGCACGGTGGGCTACGGGAGGACGGAAGACTTGCTTTGGGCCTGCGTCTTTTCAGGCGCCTTCTTGGGAGCCCTATTTGGATATGTAATGTGGAGGCTCGATCGGCTAAGCCCGATCGAAGTTGAGGCGGGGGGAAGCTTGCAGACGACAATAAGAGCAAACTGGCTAAATATAGCTCTGCCCGTTGTCTTTATAGTGGTCGCCCTAAGTTACTTGGTGCTCAGCGAGCCGACCGTCCAACCATTTTTAGACAGCAACGGTATAAAACGCTGCACCGAAGAAGGAGGGAAATTATCGCCGCGTGAAGCTGGCCTGGGCTTTAGATGCGTTCATCCTCAAAGAAACGGGTCAACGAATGCCTCGAACTAATTCACTGACGCTTTTGCTTGCGTTGGCAGCAGTCCTTGATCCGCTCATCGCTTCTGCGCAGGAGCAGGGCTGTCTCGGAATCGAGTGCCGCCGACATGCCCATTTTCTCACCTGCGATAGGCCGCGGGATGGAGCTACCGGACTTTCGGCGCGTGTGGTCGCGGTATCAAGAGAATGCTCGAACCAAATACTCTCGATGCAGATCGATGATGCGAAAGCGCAGGCTCTGCCGCCGATCATCGAAGTCGATCTTGGCGGTTGCATTTCCTTTACTGGTCAAGTCGGCGATTTAATCCAGGTCGCCTTATATGAGCGACCTAGTCCCGATAGGAAGCGGTATCACTTCGCCTGCAAGGTTTGGTAGGTCAGCTTCTGGCCCTAAGCGGCGGTTGAAAGATGTCTGCTAGTCCGCCGCTGTCGGGATACAAGCGGACATCTCAAGTCCGGGCCGAAAATGGTGCGATTGACCCGAAGCCGACTCTTCGTGATCATCGCCTCCAGTTCGCTTGGAAATGCCTGCGTCAGTCGATCGATACATTTAGAATGGAAGCGGTTAGCCTTTACGAGATCTGGCGTCGCGTATAGGTTGTGCAAATCCAACATTTAGCGGGATTCGGATGTGCGTGCCTTGTGGTCTTCGGCTTTGATGGCACTGATTGTCGCAGAAATTCTTCTTTTCGCAGCCCAGCCCGATTGCGGCGACGGGCATGTGCCCGTGCCTGGATTGTCGGGATGGCATTGTAGGCTGAAAGGCGATGGTCCGAGACCCTGAGGTCGTGAACCACCTAGTCTCCCAAAGGCGGACCGAACGTCCGCCACGGTGGTCGACTTCGTTAGGCTTTGACCCAAAGCGCTCTCGGTCGAGAGGTGGATAACCACCTTACGCAACCACATAAGTCACACATCCGCAGCGCGAGACCAGATGCCGAAAGGTAAGAAGAAGTTCTGACCATGCACATGCACCTGCGCTTTTCGTCAGCAACTGAATTGCATCAGGTTCAAATTGGGCGAATGCGACCAGAAGCGATTCCGGGGACATTTACTGACCCTAACGCCAGATTTGGACATATCAGGCGCCCATTGCCCGTAGCGAAAAAGAAGCCGCCGCGCACTCAGGACGACGATCCAGCCTAGGTGATCTCTGCCCGATAGAGGATTACCCGAGTCGATTATTGACCCGAACCGGACATCGACCTGAGCGGGATGTCTACATCGAACGACAAACACTGCACCCTCGGCTAAATTATCATCCCTTACCGGCACTTCAGGTCGTGATATTGAGACCACGGGCGCCGTGAGGCGGCGGCTGTTTGAAAGGAAAGCTATGTATAGTCCTTCTCAACAACTCATTCACCTGGGCCTTGGCTTCATGGTCTCCCAAGCCTTGCGCGTTGCGACAGATCTCAACGTTGCGGATCGCTTGGTCGCCGGAGAGCGGAGCGTCGACGATCTGGCGGAGGAAACGCATTGTCACTGCGATGCGCTCTATAGGATTATGCGGCTTCTCGCCGCCGAGGGGGTCTTTAGCGAAACCTCGGCCCGCCGTTTCCAACTCACCGAATTGGGCGCAGCCTTGCTTTCCGACGCGCCCTCAAGTCCCCGCGACCTGATCCGAATGATGAACAGGGAGCCCTATCTCGCCTTCGCTCAGCTCACTCATTCAGTGCAAACGGGTTTGCCGACGTTCGAAACCGTATTTGGAAAGCCCAGGTTCGATTGGCTGGCGGACCATCCGGACGCGGCTTCGCTATTCCAGCAGGCGATGATCGCGCTTAGCCAAGGCGCCAATGAAGCTGTAGCAGAGGCGTGTGATTTTGGTGCGTTTTCTCAGATTGTCGATGTCGGCGGCGGCCATGGACAGCTGCTTTCGGAGATCCTAAAGAGACACCCTCACCTTTCCGGCATATTATTTGACCTACCGGCCGGGGTTGAGGCAGCGCGGGCTGAGCGGCAAGTTTCCCGCCCCAGACCTCGTTCGTGGCCGGCAATTTCTTCAACGCCGTTCCAGCCGGTGCGGACGTCTATATCATGAAAAAGGTCATTCACGATTGGAATGACGAGCAAGCGGTACGCATCCTGCGCAATTGCCGAGAGGTAATGAAACCCCACGGACGAGTGTTAATTGCGGAGACTATTATTCCCCCGGGAAACGAACGAAATACGATCAAGCTAATCGATGCGAACATGCTTGTCGTTACGGGGGGCGTCGAGCGAACCGAGAGCGAATTTGCCGCTTTGCTTGCCGCCGCAGGTCTGCGGCTTGAGCGGGTCATTTCGACCGCCCGGGCGATCTCAGTTCTTGAGGCAAGCCGAGCCTGAAGTCTTCGAAAAAGCATCGGGTCATACATGCGCAACGAACCTTTAGATCGTCGAAACCTCTGCATGTCAGCTTTTGCCCCATCGCTGCGGCATCCCGCGACCGAGGATATGTCGGCTGTCAAGGGTAGACCGGGCCTAACCTAAGCCGGGCCAGATCGCCGCGATTGACCCATCGCGGCCTCCGTGTTGCCAAGGAGGGGATTTGCCATCGGCAGCGTTGGAGAAGATGAGCTGGCCGGTGCCAGCCGGCCCGGAACCCTTTCAATAGTATTTTCTTGAACAGATGGATCGAGGCTCGATCGTCGGTGGAATCCGACAAAAAATGAGCTCCGTAGACGTCGTTGTTCCCTGCTTCAGGTATGGGCACTTCCTGCGAGAGTGCGTCGAGAGCGTTTTGACGCAATCCGGTCCCGAATTGCGCGTGCTCATCATCGATGATGCGTCACCTGACAATACCGCGGAAGTTGCGCAAGAGTTACGGTCCGATTCCCGCGTCGATTACCGCAGGCACATCTCGAATCAAGGTCTCATCGCGACCGCCAACGAAGGCATTGCCTGGGCGAGCGCCGACTATATGCTTCTGCTGTCTGCGGACGACTACCTGCTGCCCGGTGCCCTGTCGAGATCGGTCGATCTGATGGACAATCACCCTTCTGTCGCTTTCACCTTCGGAGGCGCGGTTGTTCTAGACCAGCGCGGGGATCATCCATTCTACAGAAGCTATTATGGAACGGAAGTGGATCTCCGAACGCGCATCTTGTCCGGACTCGAGTTCATCACTCTTAGTCGTGCACAATGTATTGTGGTGTCACCGACCGTCGTAGTTCGCACGAGCCTGCAGAAAAAACTGGGCGGGTATCTAGCAGACTTGCCCTACGCCTCCGACATGGAAATGTGGTTGCGGCTCGCCGCACATGGCGACGTCGGATTCATTGGTGCGGACCAGGCCGTGTATCGATACCACTCACTCAACATGTCGAGTGAGCCTTCACCGGAGCTAAACCTGCTCCAACGCAAGGCGGCTATCGAACATTTCCTGAATGGCGGCGCCGCGATGCTGACAAACGATCTCAGGAACTGGTTGACCCGCCAATTGGCACTTGACGCGATCGTCCGCGCAAGCATTGCCTTCAACGAAGGAGCGATAGACACCTCAGCACGCCTTGCCGAACTTGCGTTGAGTATTGACCCAAGCGTTCAACATTCACGTCGTTGGTGGTTTCTTGCCTGCAAGAAGGTGCTTGGATTGCGAGGATGGCAGCTGGTGCGGCCTTCAGTTGAGTTGTTCAGATCCATCTTCCGGAACGAGCGGCGCTGAGTAGCCGAGCTCGCCGCGACGCATAGGCTGCCCGCTAGAGCCATTGGCGCATTTTCCGCTTCTGGCCCGTAGCCGAAGGTTCCGGTGGCTGTCGGCGCGTCGGTTGCGGGGTGTAGCGCGGAAGCCGCTGAGATCGGATCCCATTGCCAGCATGTGCGCCCATGGCCGACCCACGAGCGTCCTCCGCCAGGAGCCGCTTGTGGCCCAAGAGGGACATATCGGGTTGCGAAGCAGAATGCCTGCTCTCGTTCACCACATTTAAACCTTAAGATGGTACGAAGAGTGCTCACCCACAGGTCGCAGGAACATGCGAACAGCCTTCCTACAGAAGCCGTCATTGGACTTCGGGCAATGAAGGCCTGGCAGACCAGCTGCATCGTGGCTGTTCTCGCATCCGCGGGACTTTATCTGGCCGCGGGTAACAGACCGGCCGCGACGTTGCCCGATGTTCTGCCGGAAGCGGCAGCGAGCATACCGGCTGGGGCGAGCATGGCGGCTCCTGCGAGCGTGGTGACGCCTGCCATGTACGCAGAGGCAGCCGCCAGACTTTCGGCAGCGCTTCGGGAAGAAAGAGCAGAGCCGGGCGCGGTGATGTCAACAGCTCCGGCGCCGCCACGCACCGAAGCCGAGATCGTCGATCAACCCGTCGCGCCGAAATTGGCGTCGTTGGGACAGGATGTCGTCCAATCGCTGCCGCCGGAACGCGATGCGTCCAACATTGCGCCGAAAGCGGCGCCGACGCAGGATTTCCGTCATCTGGCCTACTACGTCTGGTCCGAACTGCCGCCTGCCGAGAAACCGGCGGAGATCGTCCTGCGTGCGTTCAGGGACATTCCGCTGGGAACGCCGACCGAAGAAATCAAGCGCGCTGCCGACGCGTTTGGTCTCGATTTCAATTTCATGATGGCGGTTGCCAAGATCGAATCCGGTTTCAACCCCAATCAACGCACCGGGTCCTATATCGGGCTGTTTCAGCTGAGCTATTATGAGTTCGGAAAGTTCGGCTTCGGGCAAATTCGCAGTCCGCGGGATAACGCCGTCGCCGCCGCCTACAAGATCATTACCGAGGGCGTCCTGTTCGAGTGGATCACCCACCGTAAGCCGGACATGAGCGATCTCTACCTGATTCATCAGCAGGGCTGGGAAGGGGCCGCCGAGCACATCAGCCGGCCCGCTCGCGCCGCGTGGAAATCGATGTGCGCCACCAGCGAAGGCAAGGAGAAGGGTGAGCGGTGGTGCAAACGCGCGATTTGGGGCAATGCACTTCCGGCCTTCAAGCGCACCTGGAAATCGGTCGACAACGTGACGTCAGAAGCGTTCGTCGGCATGTGGCGCGGCCGGGTCGCCGAATTCTACACGAAATATGTGGCGACTGCTGCGGCGGCGGCAAACCAATAAGTCGGTCGTCGGCAGCGCCGCGCATGCTTGCTTGTCTTTAGCGCAACTCGCCGGCCGTCGGCCTTTACCCAGGGTGTGTTGGGCCCTCACCTGAACGGGCTATTGAGCCGTGTAAACGCAACGAAACCCGATATAGACCGCGTGAAAGTCGGCCGATTTCCACTGTACGGCTGACGCTTTTGTCTTGTCCGCACCATACCACCACGACCCGCCGGCCGTCAGTGCCTCATCGCCCCGCCGATCCGCGAGCCATTCCCAGACATTGCCACCCATGTCGTACAGACCGTTGACACCCCGCTTGGTGGTACCCACGGCTGCATGCCGCGGCCAGCGATCTCTACCGGATGTGTTCATGCCGTCAGGTCTGTCGCCGACAGGATAAGGATAGGTGCGTCCATTTACGAAATCGTCGGTAGGATTCGCACGCGTTTCGGTATAGGCGGCTCTTTCCCATTCTTCCAGGGTCGGCAAGCGTCCGCCCACGGCTAAGCAGTAGTCACGAGCTTCGTTCCACGACACATGCACCGCCGGCTCATCTTCGCCGCCTGGTTCTCCGAACGGAGTCGCCCATGTCCAGCCGCTGCGACGGATCCAGCCGTCCGCGAATTCGTGTCCGCCTCCTTCCTGTTCGGCCGCGGTCTTCAGAGCTTTGTCAGCAGCGAAATTGCGAAACTGGCCGATCGTGACCTCGGTCCGGTCGATGGCAAACTTGCCCAGATTCTCGCGTTGGGCAGGCTCGGCGAATGCAACGCCGGTAACGGCCATCAAGCCACATCGCAAAGCAATCGAGCGCCATTTCATGTATGAACTTCTCCTGTATTGCTAGGTGAGAAGGGCAGGCGTCGACCCTGCGCGCCTGCCATTCATCGATCAACTCATGCGCTGACGCAATGCCGCCTGCGAACGGCGGATGACGCCCTGGTACATGCTCTGCTTGTCAGGATACCATTGCATCGACGAGAGATTGGCGAAGCCGGGAATGCTTTCCATATGCCGTGCCATCCGCTGCCGCATGGATTGATCCGGCTGAGGACCGCGCAGCGCGCCGACATTCTCGGCCGCGTGATCCGGGTTCGATGTCGCGGCAAGAACGGTCGTCACCGCCGGATGGCCCATGACCCATTTGATGAAGAACTGCGACCAGTTCTCCGCAGCGATATCGCGGGCAAAATCGGGCAGCGGCCGGCCCTCGACGATCTTGTGCAAGCGGCCTTTTTCCAGCGGCATATTTGTGAGCACGCCGACGCCCTTGTCGCTCGCCGCGCGAAGGACGCGCTCCTCGGCGTGACGATTGAAGATCGAATAGTTGACCTGGATGATGTCCACCAGATCCTTGTCGATCAAGCCTGCGAGAATGTTGTGATAGTCATTCTCGTGGACCGAGGCGCCGACATAGCGAATCCTGCCCTCTCTCTTCCATACGCGCAGCAGTGGCACGATCGCGTCGACATTGACCAGGCTGTGGCAGTGGAGCACGTCGATCTTGTCGCGCCACAGCCGAAGCCTCGATTGCTCCATGCTGGCCAGGGCGTGGCTTTCGTCGGCCAGGTAGTCGCCGGTCGACCAGATCTTGTTGCTGATGAACATCTGGTCCGTCACGCCCATCGCGCTGAGAAATCCACCGACGCTGACCTCGCCGGTACCGTAGAGCGGCGATGTATCGATCACCCGGACGCCGGCATCGATATATTTCCTGGTGACCTCTCGCAGCGCGTCGCGATTGCTGCCGGGCAGCAGGTCAAAAGTCAGAAACGTTCCCAGTCCGAGCGCGGGCAGACTTTCGTTGGTGCGGCCGATCGTTCGGGTGAGTACCGGCCCCGCCGCAGGCGCACGCGATGCAGTGCCGGCTGGCGCTTGCGCACTGGCGCTCGAAACGCCGACTGCAGTTGCGTGAACAGCTGTCGCCGCGACGGCGCCCATCGCGGTGGCGGCGCCGAGAAACTGGCGGCGGTCGGTCGCCGTCGGCCAATCCTGTGGTGTATCCATTGCAAATCTCCGTGATTTCGCCTGCCGCACTTGGCAGGTCGCCTGCCAATAGAAAGGATCGACCTCTCGCTTTGTCGCGCGGGATTCTGATCAAATCACCCCGATCCTGACGCGACGATGCTCCCTTTCCGGCCTGCAAGGAATTGCGGTTCCAAGCTTGAATGTGTATTCAGGCGACATCGCTTCGCAGGAAGTCGCGATGCACCGTGTCATTGAGAATGCGTCGACAATCGATCGGTTGAGCTCCCGGCCGGATGGCTGGCGGCGCACCCAATGGGCGAACGGCGCATTCGAAACGGCGTACCGGCCGATGACCTCCATCGTCGAAGGACGCATCCTGTCGCCAAATCACCTCATCATGGCGACCCTGTCCGGCGGCGCCGAGCGACATGAAATTTCGGCCGATGGCGGGCATCGCTATGACGGGCCCGATTTGCCGTCGACCGTTTCATTTCTCCCGGCTGGCTGCGAACGACGGCTTCGGCTTCACAATGTGGGTTGGCGATGGGCAGCGATCGCCCTCGACCCCGCCAAGATTTCAGGAATCGCCGGTGCATCGATCGAAGGACTGGGCCCCCTCTCGGGTTCGGAAGACAGCTTTGTCTGGAACATGCTCGCGGAGTTCGAACGAGTTGACGCGCTGGAGGGAGGTCTCGACGCGATCTATTGCGACACGATGAGCCTTGCTCTCATTGTATACCTTGCACGCCGATACGGTGGTGCAAGAGTGAAGGATACATCGATCAAGCTGCCGGCGTGGAGGTTACGGCGCGTCACCGAATTCATCGACGCGCATTTAAGCGCGACAATTCGGATTGCCGATCTCGCTGATCTTGCGCAGCTCTCGGAAGGCCATTTCCATCGCGCATTCAGGGCAGCGACGGGGCAGACGCCGCTGGCATTCGTCCATGCGCGGCGAGTCGCAATGGCAAAACAACTGCTGGCGAGCAGCAAGCTTTCGGTCGCGCAGATGGCGCTACGCGTCGGTTTTATCAGTCCCGCGCATTTTGCCCGCGTCTTCCGGTCAATGACCGGCCAGAGCCCATCCCAATATCGACGCTCATTCCATCTTTGACGGGGGAAAGTAGCGCCTGACGGCCAATGGCGGACAACGGCAGTCGGCAAATAGCTGACGACACGCCTCAACCCTGCGTCATTTTCCGACGAGCCTGCGGCCCCGGCGTCAAGACGCAGCGGTTCACGACCAAGGACCCCTGCGGGTGATGAAGTCGCGGCACTGCCCGCGCTACAGCGCGAGCACGACCTCGCCCGACACCGCGTCCGTCACGCCGCGTCCGTTGCCCTGGTCCTCGAGCACCGGCCTGAAACTGTCGAGGGTCTTGATCATCGCCGAGCGTGCCGCCACCAGCGCGTCCTGGCTGGACCACGTGCCGATGAGGCAGAAGGTCTGATCGCCGGTCCTGATGATGACGCCGTGCTCCAGTCCCGGCCATTTGGCCTTGCCGTCTCGGTGCGCATCGAGAAAGGCGCCCTCCTGGCCCGGCTTCACCTTGAACTTGACGACGTTGTAAACCTGCATGACGCGCCTCCGGAAAATGATTGGATGAAAATGCGAGCGCCGTACCAGATCGGGTTCGGACCGATATCTTTGCACCCCCGCAACAAAAAGTCGAAAACAACCCCACGCACGGTAGGCGCGGGCAACAAAATCAGCGACTTAGAGCGCGGCGAGCCGGGATAGATCTCCGCGGCGGACCCGGCTGCTTCAGCAAGCACGATCTTTCGAATGACCGCAGCGCACTCTGCTCATTTTACGAAAGCGTTGCACCGTCGGGCAAAACAGGAACAGGATGGCGCATCGGAAGAATCAAGATGGGCCGACCCCATCCGCTGCTCCGTACTGACATCCCTGGGCTTCACACCTCTGGAACCAACGAGGGTGTCGCGCGTTGCCGCGCTGCTCTTGAAGGTGACGCGGCTGAGGCCGGGTCGCATTGCTGGGCCAATCAAGACGGGAAAGCCGGGCGAGCCAAACCAGATGCGTCGTATCCGACTCGTGATCGCAGATCGCCGTCCGATCGTTTTGCAGGGTTTTGCCACGCTATTTGCGACCGAACGTGACTTCGAGATCGTTGCGTCCTGCATCAATGGAGCCGATTGCCTCGAAGCCGTCCGGACGTTGGCGCCGGACGTCGCGCTTGTCGAGGATGGATTTCCCGATCTGACGGCCTCAGCCATGCTGGCCGCCGTCAACGCCGAAAGCCTTCGCACACGGCTGGTCTTCTACACCGCATCGATCGCACGCGGCGATCTCGCTGCGGCCGTCGCAGCGGGTGCCTGCACCGCCATACCGATGCGCGAGGAGCCCGAAAACCTGTTGCAGTCGCTGCGGCTGGTGGCGCCGAACGCGCACCCGGCGGCCCGCAAGACAGGCAATGGCGCGTCTGGCGAAAATGGCCTGGCAGCGCTGACGGACCAGGAGCGCAGGATCATGCGTCTGGTCGCCAGCGGCATGTCGAACAAGGAGATTGCGCGCGAGCTCAAGGTCGCCCCAGGCACCATTCAGGCGCGGATCGATCACATATCCGCGCGGCTCGACATCAAGGGCCGGACGGAGCTCGCAAGCTTCGCCCTGACGCGCCTTTACGGCGGGGTCGGCGCGCTTGCAGCTCTGATTTGGGCGGCGCTCGAGGACGTTCGATCCGCCGGCGCGACCGAAGTCGATACTGTGGATGCCGACACTGTCACGGTCATGACCGCAGATGGCACCGGCGCGATCGTGACCATCAAGATCACCTCCGCAAAAACGACTCCTGCTCCGGGCAAGATGGCCAGAGCCGTCCGTATCGAGAACTCCCCGACGGACATGCCGACGCGGGCCGCCAAGCTCATCGAATCCCGAGCCGATATTGCTGGCAGCACGATCACAGTGCCGCCACTCAACCCTGCAAGGCCGGGCTTGAGCAGCGCCGGCACGTTCATGATGACGGCAGTCGGAGTCTCGCTCCTGAGCAGTCACGCCCAGGCGTTCACTGCTTGGGAAAGACCGAGCGATGTCTTTGCGTGGGCTGACGCGAACGCCCCCCGCGAGTTGGTCGCCCTCGATAGTCCCGGCAGGCCCGATCTCGACGGCTTCGACAAGCTGCCCTGGCTCGATCCCGACACACACCATGAATCATTCGCGTTGGAAGCTGCCCGAGGCGACGCCATGGCCAGAGCCGACGAGGTTCAGATCATCGATGCGGCCGCGCGCGAGGACGGCTTCGGCGACAACGGCAACCCTCATATCGGATCCGGCGCCATCGACGCTCTGAGGGATCATGGCGGCTTGGAACAGGCGGCCGCAACGGGCGCGAGGAATGCCGAACGCGGCACGACACAGGCAGCGGCGATCGACGCACGCGATCATGGACAAGCGCAGCGCGATTTGCACGCTTCGGAAGACGGCGCAGCAGCCGGCAAGCCGGAGACCGAGCACGGGCCACCCGACCACGCATCAAGCCAGGGAAAATCGCACGCTTCGGAGAAGGATGCAGCAGCCGGCAACAAGCATGCCGAGCTCGGCCCGCCGGAGGGCGATTCCGCTCGTGGACAATCGCAGCGTGATTTGCATGGTTCGGAAAACGGTGCAGCGGCCGGAAAGCATCAGGACAAGCAGGGCTCGACCGGGCACGACCCCCATCATGGACAATCGTATCACGCTTCGGAACCCGGTTCCGCAGCTGCCAAGCAGCTTGCCGACGATGACGGCCCCGCAAGCCATGCCAATTCCGGCCAATCGCAGCGTGACTTGCACCAGGCGCATCCAAACGCTTCTCAAAATCCGCATGCAGAGCCGGGCCAAAAGGCTGACGGCCACGACCCGGCGAACCACGGCGCCGGTGCAGCACAAGCGGCTGCCGCGCCCGGGGCCGGAGATTCCTTTCATTTCAGGAACGATATGCCATCGGCCAAGGGTTCGGATCATCGCGAGAGTGGCTATGGCACCGACACGGCAGAACACGGCCCGCACCGCGCCGGACATCCCGAACTGTCGCTGATCCCAGATGCAGACCTGATTGGCCATTCGCACGCGGAGCAAAGCGCCGTTGATCACGCGAGGGGCGTTGAGCATCATCCAGTGCATGATTGGTTTGTGTAGCTGACCAAGCAGAAGCTGCCAAAGCAAGAGGACGAATGACGCCGCTTCGCTCGACGGTCTCCCGCGCGGCCGCCACGGGCTCAGCCGGCGTTAACCATGATCGACGGTTCCGGTCCCAGCGAAATCGCTTCGAAGTTTCTTAAACCTTGCTGGGTACTCCCCTGGGCGTGGCGACCTGGGAGAAGACATGAGCAAGCGGGCCAAACGCCGGAAGGTCGAGACGATCGCACTGCCGATGGCAGCGAGAGTCGGAATTGGCGCCGTGGCCATCGCAGCATTGGGGTATGGCCTGCTGGCTCGCCCGGGAAACGTGCAACCGGTGCGGAAGCCGTCCGCGCCCCAGGCCATGGCATCGTCAACGCCGGTCTACGTGGCACCGCAGGTTCACGCAGCAGCGCCCGCGCCGCCCCCGGTTCCTACTCCGGCGCCGCTGGTCGAACCGCCCAAAGCCGACGCCGAAATTCCCGGAGCCTTGGTCCGGCAGGTGGTCGACTATGCCAGCCGCCAGACGCCGGGCACCGTGATCATCGATACCAACAACACGTTCCTCTATCTCGTCCTGAGCGACACGCAGGCGATGCGCTACGGCATCGGTGTGGGCCGCGAAGGTTTTGCGTGGTCCGGTGAGCAAACCGTGGCGCGCAAGGCAGAATGGCCGGATTGGCGCCCGCCTGCGGAGATGGTCTCGCGTCAGCCTTATCTACCGCGTTTCATGGCGGGCGGCCCCGGCAATCCGCTCGGCGCCCGGGCGATGTATCTCGGCGAGACCGAATATCGCATTCACGGCACCAACAAGCCCGAGACGATCGGCAAGCGGGTGTCGTCCGGCTGCATCCGCCTGACCAACGAGGACGTCGTCGACCTCTATGAGCGGGTGAAAGTCGGTGCGAAGGTGATCGTGCTTCCGACGAATGCGGCCCGTCGACCGTCCCAGGGTACGCCGCCCGATGCCGCATCCCGAGCTCCGGACCCGGCCTCGCCGTCGAACCGGCCGTCGGCAACGAGCGCACAGGTGCCATCACCCGGACCGAAGATCGCCGAGGTGCAGTAGTTCGGTCCTTCCTCCTGGCTCTGCCCCGAGGACAAAGAGCAATTCAAGTCGTCACTTCACGTCGATAGCCACGGCCGAACAGACCATCTTGCGCGACCAAAGCCGGTCTGCGTTGGCAAGATGCGGCACCGAATTAACCCTATCGACAAATGATTGCCGTTGGGCGGCGGCCGCCGGCAAAGTTGCCTCATTGACGCGCAGAATTTTCAGCGGCGCTAACTTGGGTCAGAGGCGCGTTATGCTGAGAATGGCGTTGTTGGGCCTCCTCATCCTGTTGAGTGTGGGAATGCTGTCGGCCATGGAGCTGAGCGCTCCACCGCGTCGCATCGCCGCCACGGTCCAGCCGCCTGCCGAGCAGAACGCAAGCATCCCCGCTTCGCACGATGCGCTGGCGAAGGCCGATCGCCTCGAGGTTGCCGCTGAGAGCCGCGCGATGCCGACACAGACCGCTTCGGTGGATAACCCGGTTGCTCCGCAGGACGTGCATGTCCGTTCATTCGCGCCGACGCCGATCGTCCGTCCGCGAAGCAAACCGAAACGGATCGCGACCGCTGAACCTCCCAAGCCGAAGCCAAAGGCATTTGTCGTCAAACGAGCCGCCACTGTTCAGCGCGAAAAGGCGGCCAACGAGACCGAGCAGTGTCGCCTCAAGGCGTTCGGCGGCCTGCTCAAGGCTTTGAACTTGACCGGCTGCGAAATCTGAGGCCGCCTCCAGGAACGTCTCGCAAACTCTTCCGATCAGCCATATGTTGCCCGCATGAAGAAGATCGGATTTCTCTCCTTCGGGCACTGGACGCCCTCGCCGCAATCCCGGACGCGCTCGGCGGCGGATACGCTGCTGCAATCGATCGAGCTGGCGGTCGCGGCCGAACAGCTCGGGGCCGACGGCGCCTATTTCCGCGTGCATCATTTCGCGCGGCAGCTGGCCTCGCCGTTTCCGCTGCTCGCGGCCGTCGGCGCCAAGACCAGCCGAATCGAGATCGGCACGGCCGTGATCGACATGCGCTACGAGAACCCGCTCTACATGGTGGAGGACGCCGGCAGCGCCGATCTCATCGCCGGCGGACGGCTGCAGCTCGGCATCAGCCGCGGCTCGCCAGAGCAGGTGATCGACGGCTGGCGTTATTTCGGCTATCGGCCGGCCGAGGGCCAGAGCGATGCCGACATGGGGCGGCGCCATGCGGAGGTCTTCCTCGATCTCCTGCGCGGCGAAGGTTTTGCCGAGCCCAACCCGCAGCCGATGTTCCCCAATCCTCCCGGGCTGTTGCGCCTGGAGCCGCATGCGCCGGGCCTGCGCGAGCGGATCTGGTGGGGCGCCGGCTCGAACGCCACCGCGGTGTGGGCGGCGCAGCTCGGCATGAACCTGCAGAGCTCGACGCTGAAGAACGACGAGACCGGCGAGGCCTTTCACGTGCAGCAGGCGGCACAAATTCGCGCCTATCGCGCGGCGTGGAAGGAAGCCGGCCACAGCCGCGAGCCCCGCGTCTCCGTCAGCCGCAGCATCTTCGCGCTGATGGACGAGCGTGACCGCGCCTATTTCGGCGACGAGCGCGGCAGCGAAGACCAGATCGGCTTCATCGACCCGCGCACGCGCGCGATCTTCGGGCGGAGTTATGCGGCCGAGCCGGACGTTCTGATCGAACAGCTGCGCCAGGACGAGGCGATCACCGAAGCCGATACGCTGCTGCTGACGATCCCGAACCAGCTCGGCGTGGATTATTGCGCGCATGCGATCGAGGCGATCCTCACGCAGGTGGCGCCGGCGCTGGGGTGGCGGTGACCTGAAAGGCGTGACACGACCGCAAGTCGTGATTGACTTCATGCACCACCGACGCCAATGATCCCTCGGGGCATTGTTGGACTGATCGGGGGTTGAATGGGCTTGCGTCCAGGAATTTTCGTTGCAGCATTCTTGCTAGCGGGGTGTGCGTCAGGGCCGATGGGCAGCTCGGCGCTGACAGAGAACGTCAAGGCCAACACTGCGCGGCTTGTCATCTATCGCTCGTCCGCCCTCGGTTTTGCGATCCAGCCAAATTATGCGGTCGATGGAAACGTCGTTGGAGGCAGCCAGGCTGCAGGGTTCGTCGCCTGCGAGCTGCCTCCGGGCCGCCACGAGGTTGCGGTCAACAATCTTCCACTGAGTACCAACCTGTTCGGGCAGGGAAGCGAGAAAGTGAGCCTCGATCTGCGCGCCGGCAGCACCACCTACCTCTCCGCCCAGCCACAGGTGGGAATCATCACGCCCGGTGCGATCACGTTGGTTCAGGTCACGGAAAGCCAGGGTCGTGCCGACGTCGCCAGCTTGCATCAGAGCAACAGCTCATGTGGCAAGGCGTGATCTGAGGCTCTCCGCGGCCGAAACGCGGATGAAACGCCTTATTCTGCAAATCGTCTTGCGCCTTGGTCGCTATGCGGTGCTTCCCGTCGTCGCGCTGGCATGCACGATTCTCGCCATCTGGCTGATGATCATGGACCGCTACACGATTGCGGCGCTGGCCACGGCACCGATTGTGTTCACAAGCTCCATGGCCACCATAGCACTCGCAATTGGGCTCCTGTTCCTGCCTTCGCGCAAGCATGGCGGTTTCGAAGCCGACGAACAGACCGCCCCGGGGCTTTGGGCCGCATGGAGGGAGCTCGATCGCAGTTTTGTCAGATCGAACCGCACTCTGCTGGTCGACACCGATTTCAACGCTTCGATCTCGGAAGAAAGCCGGTATGCGGGCGTGTTCGGGCAGCATGTCACGATGACCATTGGTCTGCCATTGTTGATGATCCTGGACCAGCGATCGGTTCGTGCCGTTATCGCTCATGAAGTGGCGCACGCCCGGCTTCGGCACACTTCGGGAGGCACCAACCTCGCCGATTTCATGGCGGCCGCGGAGAACGTTTTCTTCTACGCTGATCCGGAGCACACGATTACCGGATACATTGCTCGCATCCTACTCCATTCCCTGCTCGAAAGGCTGGAGAAGGAATACAAGGCATTGTCACGGGAGAACGAGCTTGCCGCCGATCTGGAAGCGGCCGAGCAGGTTGGACGCGAGGAGATGGCACGCGCGCTGGTGATGATGGAGGTTTGTGGAGCACGTCTGGCCGATCTCGTCTTCGCTCCCCTGCAGAAGGAGGTGCTCGGCGCAATCAAGGCGCCATCGCCGCCATTCGCGCGAATCTTAGATCAGATTCCAGCTATAAGAGCGCCCGGATTCATGACCGCCGCCGTCGCCAGTCTGAGCCGCCAGCACGATCCCGATTCGACACATCCGCCTTTTGGCCAGCGGTTGGCCAGCCTCGGATACATCGACGTACCTGACGTTGGCGAGATACAAATGTCCGCGGTTGACCAACTTCTCTCACCGGACGCTGCCAACCAACTCACCTTACGATTCGATGAGGAATGGCGGAAGAAGGTCCAGGAGTGGGTCAGCGTCGGCAGATGAACGTGCGGGCTCTGGCCGAGCGAACAATTGCTCGACGATCTTCGTGTGTCCGTGCTAGCTCTTGGGACCGGCGGCAGGATCACGCGAGCTGGACAGTGTTATGCTATCCTGTCTCCTCCACAGCGAGCTTGCCGCCATTCGCCGGGTCGCGCGATGAATCAGCGTCTGTCACTCGTCAGTCTCGTGGTCGCCGACTATGATGAAGCGATCGCCTTCTTCACGCGCGCTCTGGATTTCGAGCTTTGCGAGGACACGCCGCTCGGCGGCGGCAAGCGCTGGGTGGTGGTGCGGCCGCGGGGCAATCCTGGTTCTGGCCTGCTCCTGGCGCGAGCAGACGGGCCGGCGCAGACGGCGCGCATCGGCGACCAGACCGGCGGGCGCGTCTTCCTCTTCCTGGAAACAGACGACTTCGAGCGCGATCATGCGCGCATGACGGCGGCGGGCGTGCGTTTCGTCCGGCCGCCACGGCACGAGGCCTATGGCGTCGTGGCGGTTTTCGAGGATCTGTGCGGCAACCGTTGGGACCTGATCCAATCGTCAAGCCGCAATTGATGCTGTCGCCGCCGGTTCCGCCAGCCTCATGCCTATTTCGACTTGAGGGGCATCGCCGATTGTGGGCGCATCACGTCCCGCAGCCGAGGTCCTCAGACCATAGAAGCGACTTTCGGAAAGAGCTGGCTGAGCGCATCGGCATCGATGCCATCCGCGCCGCGCCACCAGATGGCCGGGTAGGCCCAATCATTGGTGTGATCGGGAGGCCGGTCCCGGAACTCATCCGGCGTAAAGGCCTGCAGGAAGCCGCTGCGGCCCGCCGGCTTCAGGACGCCGCAATAACCGAGAATCTGGATGAGAACGCACCGCTCGGCTCGGTTCGACTTGAGCACTTTGCCGATGCGCTTCTCCAGCTCATTCGGCCTTGCGTCCGGAGGGAGGCCAGAGGCGATGCCGACGATCTCCGTCAGAATCGAGCAATCTTCCTCCGTCGGCTCGACCAAATCAGCTTTTTCGAACTGTGCGAGGTCGAACCAGCAGTACAGGGGATCGGCGTGACGAACGCCGCCCCATTTCCATCTCTGGAAGCTCAGCAGGTTGAGATCCTCTTGCGCCGGGCTCCCGTCACCGTAGCGCCCGCAGATGCGGCAGGGCAGCCGGCGGCCGAGCGCTCGAGAGGCCTGTTTCCGAAGCCCATGAAGAGGGAAATGTGCGGCACAGGAGAAGCTGCCCAGCGCCGAGCGCAAATCGAGTCGGCGGGTGCTGAGGCTGGCAAGGAAGGCGTTGGCGACCTGTTCCAGATTCACCCGGGCACGGATAGAGACGAGCCGCGCGACGATGTCGTCATGCGTCACGACGAGGGGATCGAACATGTAACCGGCTTGACGGGCATACTCGAAATCCGCCTGATCAGTCGCCGCGCTTTGCTTCCAGCCCTTTGGCGACCAGTAGGCATTGAAAAGGATCTGAAGGGCTTTCCTGTCGTGAGGCACGAGCCGTCTCCTACCCATGCCGTCGCGGCTCAGGCGCATCGGCGACCGCTGGATCGCCTGCGCTTGTAACCTACTCACCGCCCCCATCGGAACAGAATTGCGAAGCCGTGCACGGCAGAGCCCGCCCGACCGGCGTGCGACCTCTGGCGATCGCGCGCCGTGTCATGCCAGCCTCACCCCGTCTTCGTCCCCGTGATGACGGCCAGCGCCTCGACGAGGCGGTCGAGATCGGCCTCGTCGGTGAAGAGCGCCGGAGTCACGCGGATGCACTGGCCTTTGGCGACGCCGGCGCGGCGCACCGTCATGATCCGGTAGCTGTCCCGAAGCTTCGCAACGATGGCCTCGTTGTCGGTCTTGCCGGTCTTGCCGGCGAGGCGGAACGACGTGATCGCGCCATATGAGCCGGCCTCATCCGGCGTCAGGATCTCGATGTCCTTGAAGCCGCGGACGCGGCTCACCCAATAATCGCGCAAGTGGCGCAGGCGCGCTTGCTTCGCCGCCGCGCCGATCTCTTGATGCAGCGCCAGCGCCGTGGGCACCGTCAGCATCGTGGCGAAATTGACCGTGCCGGTATGCACCCGCGAGCGGATATCGCTTTCCGGAAAATCCTCGTCGCACATGTTGCGGTCGATGGCGGCGAGGCGATCCTTCCTGATGTAGAGGAAGCCGACGCCGAGCGGCGCGCCGATCCATTTGTGCAGATTGAAGCCGACGAAATCGGCCTCGAGCTCGCTCACCCGGAAATCGAGCTGCCCCCAGGAATGGGCGGCATCGACGATCGTGTCGATGCCTTTGGCCTTGGCCATGCGGGCGATCTCGGCGACCGGCATGACGAAGCCGGTGCGGTGGCTGACATGGGTCAGGAGCAAAAGCCTCGTCTTCGGGTTCGCCTCGATGGCGCGGGCATAGGCGTCGAGCACAGCCTGGCGGGTGGCGGGCTCCGGCACGTCGAACTTGACCACTTCGACGCCACGGCGCGCCTTCAGCGCGTTCATCGCATATTGCATCGAATCATAATCGAGATCGGCATAGAGCACGCTGTCGCCCGGCTTCAGCCTGTTGTAGCCGCCGATGAGGAGCTGGAGCGCTTCGGTGGCGCCGCGGGTGAGCGCGATCTCAGCTGGAAGCGCGCCGACCGCCTCCGCCACCTTGGTGCGCACCGCCTCGAAATCCGCACCCGCACGCAGCCGCGCGTAATAGGTGTTCTGATAATTGACCATGTCGGACTGGCGGATGAACTCGCGCCGCACGGGCTCGGCCATGATGCCCCAATAGCCGTTCTCGAAATTGACGATGTCCGGCGTCACGGCATAGAGCCCTTTCACGGCCGCCCAATAGGACTTGTCGGTGGCGATGGCAGCCACTGAGCCGGTCGGCTGCGGCGGAAGTCCCTCGGCGGCAAAGGCCGGCCCCGCAAGCGGCGCCACGGCTGCTGCCGCGAGGCCCTTGAGCATCGCGCGGCGGTCCGCTGAAAACGTCCTGATCAGTTGCATGTCAGCTCTCCCCAGAGCGTTCGAGCGAAGCGGCGTCGGGATCGCATCGCGAAAACGCCAAACGACGATCCAGAGCTCCGTTCCGACGTCACCGGACGAAGCAGGCTCTGGCGCGCGGGACAAGAGCAACGGACGATGCAGCGGAGATGACCGGAGCGTGACAATGCGATGATCGGAAGCCGATGGCGACGGCGCGGCCGGAGCACCGGCCTCGACGCGCGCGAGCGGATGTGGGGTCCGGTTTCTTCCTTTGTCCGGAAACCGGAACCTTCACATTCATTGCAGGTAGCCGATGAGATAGATGCCGCCGCCCAGGACGATGAGCGCGGGCACCGCCCAAAGAATCAACACAGGCATTTTCCTCTCCTCCAGTTGAGTGCTCCCCGTGAGAGAACGGGAAAAAACGGCAAACGTTCCGGGTTTTGCCGGAACGGCGCAGCTGATGGCGAGTTCATTGCAGCGCCGCATGCAGCGGCGAGGGAGAACGCAATGAAGAAGCTCATGTTGATTTCGGCCGCCGCTCTGCTCGTGTCGACGGGCGCGATGGCACAAACCACCGTCACCACCACGACCGGAGCCGGGCACGGCGCGGCCGTGCAGATCGAACCGGAGTACCGCACCAAGATCCGGTCCTACGTCACCGAGCGCAAGATCCGTCCGGTCGAAACGCGCGAAAAGATCGTCGTCGGTTCGCCCGTGCCGAGCGACGTCGAGCTCGCAGCCGTGCCGAGTGACTGGGGTCCCTCGCTCACCAAGTACCGCTACGTCTACTCGGGCAACCGCGTGATGTTGGTCGATCCCGGCAGCCGCATGGTCGTCCAGGAGATTGACTAAACCGCCGCACGGCGGGTCGTCGAGGCGGCCCGCCCGTGCATTCTTTCGACAGCTCGTTTGCGGTAGCGCCTGATGCCGATCGTTCGATATTTCGTGTTTGCAAGCAGTTTCGTCGTGGCGCTGCTCTTGTTGCTGGATCGCTCTCTGCCGCAGCCCGCGGAGCGTGCTGCCGGCCCGGAGGCCGCTCGGGCCACCATTCGCATCCACTCCGCACGGGCGCTGCCTGAAAAAATCATCTTCGACACATCCACTCGGATCGCCGCCACCGTCTCCACTCCCCTGCTCGCCGCCGACGCGCCTGATCGCGGTACGAGCGGCGCATTGACGATGCTTGAAACGCGAACGCCGGACGTCGCGGCATCTCGGCGCGAGACGGCGCGCGCAGCCGGTCTGCATTCGAATCGGAATGGCCGCGCGGCTTCCTCTCGCCTCTCCACGCGTCAGGTGACGGCCGGAGCATTCTGAGAGCCGGCGATCGTAGCGAACGCGACTCCATGGCCGCAGCACCAGATGAACGCTGAATGAATAAAAGCTGTGCGCTTCGCGTCGCGGAACTGTCTCAGGCTGAATCGAAGCGTCAACGTGTCCGACACAAGGAACGTTTCCGCGATTGCCAATTTATCCCGGGCCTGATTGGCGATTTGATTTTTGGAAACCTGGAGGAAATGCACATGAGGATCCTGAAGCTCTCTGCGGCTGCGGCCGCGCTGCTGGCCGGCACGGCGCTCGCCGTTGCGCAATCGAGCTCGACGGTCGGCACCGGCGGTTCATCGGCCGGCGGCGGCACCAGCTCTTCGACGGTGGGCACCGGTGGCTCTTCGGCTGGCGGCAGCGGGTCAGGCTCTGCTTCGACACTCGGCACCGGCGGCTCTTCGGCCGGCGGCGGCACCAGCTCTTCGACCGTCGGCACCGGCGGATCGGCGGCCGGCAGTGGCTCGGGCAGCGGCTCGGCCTCGACGCTCGGCACCGGTGGTTCATCGGCGGGCGATGGCAAGAGCTCATCCAGCGTCGGCACTGGCGGCTCGGCTGCGGGCGGCTCGACCGTTGGCCAGTCCGGTTCGTCGAAATCGCCCGGCATGGGCGACGGCAAGTCCGGTAGCCACGCCAGCGACATGGGCCTCGAAAAGGGCAAGGGCCATAACAAGGACGAGTGGAAGAAGGACAAGAACTAGTGCCTTGACCAGGAGCGGCAGCGATGCCGCTCCTTCGTCTTTGTTGGAGGAGAACTCGCATGAACAGATCAATCATTGCGATCGCAGCGTTGGCACTGACGTTTAGCGCAGCTCAGGCGGCTACCATGGAAAAGACCGGCAAGACGGCGTCGGGCGAGACGTGCAAGGTGACGGTGGTGAAGCATGCGGACGGCAGCATCACGGCCGCGGGCGCATCGGGTTCAGGCACGACGGGCTCGACCGCATCGAGCGGCTCGCTGTCGAGCTCGAGCTCTGCCGGCGGATCGTCGGTCAATGTGCAAGCGGGCGGCGGCCACGTCTCGAGCTCCTCGTCGACGGCGGGTGGGCCCGGCTCCACCAGCGCCAGCACCATCACCGTCAACGGCTGCACAATCTCGACCTCGTCGCCTTAGGGTACAGAAAGGATTGAATCATGAGAACGCTCGTTACGACCTCGGCGGTCGCGCTTCTGCTTGCCGCCACTTCACCATTGCTGGCGCAGACCAGCATCACCGGCGGCAGCGGCGGCTCGGCTGCAGCAGGCGGCACCTCCGCCTCCACCGTCGGCACCGGCGGAACGTCCACCTCGGCGACGGGCCGCACGGGCTCTTCGATCGCGGCCGGCGGAAGCGCCGCTACCGTCGACGGCAAGACCAAGACCGGCGTCAGCATGAACAAGGGCAACGGTCCGGTACTGAACTCCAACGCCCGCGCGCAAGCCCATGATGGCGGCACGTTCAGCCGCTCGCACACCCGCACCAAGGTCAAGGCCGGCGAGCAGGTCGGCTCGACCACCAAGACGATGTCGCATGTGCCGGGCTCGAAGCCGACAATGTCGAGGACGACGACGACGGCCCGCTAGCATCGCGCGGCTCTATTCCTCACCACCTGCTGCCCGGCTTGGCCCGGGCAGCTTTTCCGTTTGCGACTTTCCGTCTTGCGAGCCGGCTCAGCCACCACGCAGGCTGTGGCTGATCCGGGTGACGACGGCATCCCATCGCCGCTTCTGGGCGGCCGGGTAGTTGATCAGAACGCAGTGCACGTAGCCGCGCCCGAAATTGCAGCGGTTGTACCAGATCTTGTCGCGCTTGATGCTCGAGACCACGAAGAAGTTCGAGCTGATCCGTTTGTAGATGATCCCCGTCGGCGGATTCTTGCTGGCGAGGAATTCGGCCGGCGACAGACCTTGCCGGTTCTCGACGGCCTGAACGGTGAAGTCGGCATTGCCGTCGGAGCTGCGGAAATGCTGCCCATATCCGTCAGGCTTGCCGGCCGGTTCGGTGAAGATCGCGGCGGGAATGTCGACCGACGTTCCGGATTCCGGGATGCGGTAAGTCCTCCAGCCGCTTGCCGAGGCGATCGAGGATGTCGCACAGAGCGCGATGATTGCGGCAAGCAATGTCTTCATGTCCGCCTCGTCATTTGCGCGGCGCCAGTTGCAGCTCCATCAAGGCCATCCTTTGCAGGTTGGAGACGTCCCGCTCGCCAGCGCCGGCGGTGCGCAGGATGGATTCGGCGAGCGCGTTGACATGCGAGGAATGCACGGGATCCGGCAGGGTCGCAACCGCAGCTTCCAGCGCGGTCGTCATGATCTCGATCACCTCGGGAGAAAATTCGGCGTTGGAAAAATTCTTCATCGCGTGCGTCGGCCGCTTGTGCGGGTCGTGTTCAACGCCGGGAAAAACCGGAAGTTCCTGGATGGGCACGGTCCCGAGTACTGGGACCGTCGGCAGGTCGGCAGCTCACGCAGCCGGCTGGTAGCCGGTGAGCCGAGCGGGCTCGGCCTCCTCGTTTGCAACGCTCTGCACCCTCGCATGGCTGCCGATGACGAGACCGGCGAGCGAGAGCATCAGGCCCAGCGCGAGCGGCGCGAACAGGGCCTCTTCCTGAAATAATCCGTTGAGCAGAACGACGAGCACGCCGAAGCCGGCGAGGCCCTGCGTCAGATATCCCGACGACGCGTAGAGGCGCCAAGCCTTGAGCGCCATCGCGAAATAGAAGGCCAGCGGCACGAAGGCCGCGATGCCCATCTGGTACAAGAGGACGCCGATCGCGCTTTCGACCGCGCCGTCGATCGTGCCGGCCGCCTGCGCAGCGCTCCAATCGATCGAAAAGTAGCTGTCCGACAAATTGCCGCCGATGCCGAGGCCCCGGCCGTAAGGTCTCTGCACGAATCCGTCGAGGCCGCCCATCAGGCCGATGACGTGATAGTCGCCGATCTGCAGGCCGATGCGGATCGCCAGGATCGCAAAGGCGATCATGCCGGCGAACCCCAGCAACAATGTCGCTACGGCACCGATGAGGCGAGTCCCGATCCAGCCCGCAGCCACGAAGACGACGGTGATGAGCGCTCCCTTCACGCTGCAGAAGACCAGCAGCGGCAGGGCTGCCAGGGCGAGCAGCGGGCGTCCGACCGAGAACAGGAACAAGGCGAGAAAGCCGATCCCGTAGGCGAAGCTGATCGGGTGCATGTTCGGGCCGTGAATGCGCAGCATCTTCGACAGGCCGAAGCCTTCGAGCAAGGGCGTGTTCAGGAAGTCGAAGCTGAAACGATCCTTGAGTGTGACGGGCACGTTGCCGGTCTGCCGCATCTGGGTTTCCCAGACGCCGGAATGGGTCGCCTTGAGCTCGTCGAAGCCCCAGAACGTATGGCCGTTGGTGACGGCCAGCCAGACATCGCGCAAGACGAGCTCGACATAGCCGCACAGCATGAGGATGACCGCTAGCGCGACCAGGAACGGCGTGATGCGCACCTCAAAGGTTGCCGCGGTCAGGAGCGACAGCTGAAACAGAAACAGCGGCAGAACGATGTTGCGCAAATAGACCGCCGCCGGCTGTCCGTCCTGGACGAAGCCGATCGCGAAATAGAGCGAGACGACGGCGAGGGTGACGACGCCCCAGCGCATGATCTGATTGATTTCCCTCGACTGATTCCTCTGGCCCAGCACGTAGAGCGCAAACGTCGCCAGCCACATCACGGAGCAAATCAGGAAATTGTAGCCCTTGATGAAGTCGAGATCGGAGGGGAGCGGGACCAGCGGCGACAGGATGGAGACGAACAGGTTCTGGAAGAACAGGACGAAGATCGCGACCGCCGGGGCCCAGGTCGGGACCGCAACGACGATGGCGATACCGATCAGGACCTCGATGATGATGGCCAGCGCGGGATTGGCGAGGTGCAGAACCGGCGCAGAGCTGATCGTCGCGATGGCGATGCAGAAGGTCGCGGTCAACTCGCGCCAAGCCGGAGGTGGCGGCGCGGCCTGCACGCTCTGGCCTTGCGGTGAGTACCCGGCGCTCATCAATCGTCCTTTGCCATCGCGCCGGACACGATAGCCGCGCGAGGGGTAAGGATCCGTTAACGATCACGGCGCGTGGCGCGAGCCCCTTCAGGCCGGACGGGCGCGCCGAGCAGCGCTTCCATCACGTCGGGATCGGGCTTGCCGGTCGCGGCATCGACAAGGCCAAAGCCTTGCGCCAATTCCCAATGCGCCCAGCCCCAGCAATGCGCGCGGGCATATGCTGTGACCTCCGCCAGCCAGCGCAACCGGCTCTGCCTGGGCGCGCCGGCTTTCAACACGCCGAACTCATTGACGACGATCGGCCGCGAAAATTGCTGCTGCCATGCGAGCGCGGGCGCGAGCCAGCGATCGGCCCCCGGCTTGTCCCTGGCGGCGGCAATCGCGGTATCGAGCATGGCGAGCGCCTTGACGGCGGCCCTGTCCTGCAAATCCTGCAGAAGCGCCTGAACCTTGGGATCGCCGGCATTGATCGGATAAGGCAGATCCATGATGTCGTGCAGCGGATCGCGCGCGTCCCAGTGACCCTGATGGGTGAACACCATCGGATCGTAGAAATGGATGGCATAGACGACGTCAGGGTCCGCCAGCGGACGAAACCGCGGCAGCGAGTCCGCGCGCTGCCAGTTGACCGGGCCGACGATGAGCGTGGTGGCGGGCAGCAACCGGCGAACGAAGGCGGCGAGCGCCTCGACCTCCTTTTGCCATCGGTCCGCTTCGATATCGGGTTCGTTGAGCAACTCGGCGAAGACTAGATCGGCTGGATATGACCGAATGACCCCAGCAAGCGCGCGCCAGGCCTCCTGCATCTCGCCCATCGCTGCATCCGGATCATCCTTGTGCAGGCGATTGAAGCGCTCGCCCGGATGAAGGTCGACGGAGCTGGAATAGCCGAGCGAGGTCAGCTGCTTCAACGCGCCGTCTAGCACGCGCAGCGTCGCCTCGCGCTCGTCCTTTGCGGCAAAGCGCGGCATCACGCGTTCCGCCGGCACCGGCAGGCGGACATGGCTCATGCCCGCCTTGCGCAGCTGCTGCAGCAGCGCGCGGCTCGGTGGCGCACCGTTGATCCAACCGTCGGCGTTGAAGCCGCGCGAGAGGGCGGCCAGCCGCCCGGGCGAAACCGTCGACGGCAGTGGCACGCAATCCTCGGCGAATACCGGACGGCCGAACGAGATCGACAACAGCATCGCCGCAGCCAGCAGACGGCAGCGCAAGGCTGTCATCGTCACACCGCAAGGCCCAAAGCGCCACCGTCGGGCTGAGCCACCATTGAATCAGCGGGCACGTGATTGACGACGAGGCCGGTCGGCACCGCCGCGTATCTTGCCAGCGCCGCGGTCACCCTGCGCATCGCCGACGAACCAAGCTCGCCGGCGCGCGCCACCAGAACGATCAGGTCGGCATGCGCGGCCAGCGCAATGGCGTCGGGCTGCAAGGCGAGATTGCCTGCGTGGACGACAATCAGGTCGAACTCGGAACGGATATCGTCCTCGGGCCGAGCATCGGGCTTCCGGCCGGCACTCAGCAACTCGTCGATCGACTGAAGTCCCGCCGTGGTCGAGCCGTCCTGCCATTCGGTCACCGGCGGCTGGGAGCCTGCAAATTCCGGCTGGAGCCGGATCAGCACGCTCATCATGCCGCGGTTGACGGCGGCGCGATTGAGGGAGCGCGCCACCGTGTTGCCGCCGGCGCTCTTACCGACCGACAAGACCAGCGCGACCTTGCAGCCGCGCACCGGCACGCGGTCGATGCGTTCGAGCAGCGGCCGTAAGTGGGGGCCGAGATCGAGCTCGGCCGACGCGCTGACCGGTCTTTGCCAGACCGTGTTGATCCCGCCTCCTGGCGCCAGCTCGGGGATGCGGGCCCAGACAGGAAGGCGGGGCATCGCCTCGGCTGGGCGCGCGGCGGCGGCAGGAGGGGAAACTTGCCGGTTGGGCGTCTCCTCCGCTTCACGTGAGACAGGCGCCTCAACGGATTCGGGCTTGTCGGCGGACAGGCTGGTCGTCACCGCAACGGCGGCGGTCGACGTCAGCAGCGAGCCGATCGCCAGCGCCGCGAGCAGCAAGGCGAGCGGCGGACGCGTCGAGCGCAACGGCGGAATGGCAACCGATGCGATCTTGGTCTGGGACGCCTGCAGCTGACGCTGCTCATTGGTGGTCTTGAACCGCGACAGGAACTGCTCGTAGATGTTGCGGTTGGCATCGGCGTCGCGCTGCAGCTCCTGCAGCTTCACCAGCGCCTGGCCGTCGCGCAGCATCTTGGTCTCGACCGCCTTGAGCTGCTTTTCCAGCGCGTTCTGCTGCTCCAGCTGCGCCTCATATTCGGACTTGGCCGTATCGATGTTCTTCTTCCGCTCGATCTCGATCTGCCGGTTGATATCCGCCAGCTGGCTGTAGGAGATCGCAAGGTCGGGATGGCGGTCGCCATAGACCGCCTTCTTCTGCGCGATCTGGTCGTTCAGCGCCGAGCGCTGCGCGCGCAGCATGCTGAGGAGATCCTGCTTCACCGGCCCTTCGACATTGGCCTTGACGTCGCGCTGCACCTGCTCGTAGCGCGCCTTGGCCTCCTCGGTGCGGGCGCGGGCGGCGGAGACCTGCTGGGTCAGATCGGTCACCCGCAATTGCTGCGTGGTGGATTCCTTGCCGGCATTGACGATGTTGTGCTCGAGCCGGAAGGCGGCGACGGCGTCTTCCGACGCGCGCAGGCGCTCGCTCAGCGTTTTCAGCCGGTCCTGGAGCCAGCCGGCCGCCTCGTCCGTCGCCTCGGTGCGGACGCGGCCCTGGCTGGCGACGAAGGCCTCGGCGATGGCATTGGCGTAGTAGGCGGCGCGATCCGGCCGGTTGGAGGTGAAGGAAATCGCGATGACGTAGGTCAGCCCGCGCCGGGTGATCTCGAGGCGGTTGCGGAATCTTTCGAGCAGGCGCGTCATGTCGGTATAACCGCCCGCGATGTCCTCGTCGTCCGCGATCTTGAGCTGCTCGATCAGGGGGCGGAGGAAGCCGTCGGATTTGGCGATCTCGATCTGGCTCTGCAGCGCCGCGGCATCCTGGCCGATGCCGGGCAGCACGTCCTGCTCCGAGGTCACGCGCAGCTCGCGCGGATCGAGCACGACCAGGGCCGTCGCGGCATAGCGGACCGGAAGCACCATCAGGGCGACGACGCCGAGGGCGAACAGCGCCAGCGCCAGCGTCAGAATGCGCCGGCCGTTCTCGCGCAGAAAGGACAGCGTCCCGGAGACGGTCAACGATCCCTTGGTCAGTCCCGGCGAGGCGCCGTCAAGCTTCGCCTTCCCAGCGCGCGGCGCTTCCCACGAAGCCGCTTGCTCCGTCGGGGCGATGCTTCGCGGAGATGCGCGGCTACCGAACGCCATGGGTTGGACTCGAAATCAACTGACAGTCATAGCTCAGAGGCTTGCTACACCGTAAATATCCATGGTTAACCGCCGGTTACGGCTCGGCTGGGCTGGGATGATCTTGGGCGGTGAACGATTCGTTAACGCGACGCGGCCAGCCATTCAGGCGCGGCGCACATCGGCGGCGCTGCCTGCGCTCGCCTCGATGTGCGACCGCTCACAAGCCGATGACATACCCGTCCCGCCTCGGATCGGCGGCACCCGTCATCACGCCGGTTACCGGATCGAGCGCGACGGCCTGCATGCCGCCGCAGAGCATGGTCCATTCGGTGTCCAAGATCTCGATCTCGTGGCCGCGGCGCTTCAGTTCGGCGATGGTCTCCGGCGCGATGCGGTTCTCCGCCTGAATGAAGCGGCCGTCCCACAGCCGTGAACGCGGCGCCTCGATCGCCTGCTGCAGCGGAAGGCCGAACTCGATGTGCTGCACATAAGCCTGGGCCTGGGTTTGCGGGATGCCGTAGCTGCCGGGCGTCCCCAGCGCGAGCACCGGGCGGCTACCGCGCGTCGCAATCGACGGTGCCAGCGTCACCGGCAACGCATCGCCCGGCTTGGCGAGGTTCGGGCTTCCCGGCTGCACGTCGGCCCAATGCAGATGATTGTTGAGGCAAACGCCGGTCCCCGGCACCACGACGCCGCTGCCGAACGGGCTGCCGAGACTTTGCGTCATGCAGACCAGATTGCCTTCGGTGTCGGCGATTGAGAACGAGGTGGTGTGGCCGGGATCGGCACGATCCTGCGGCATCCATTGCTCTGTCGGGCCCGTGATCGGGCGGCCGTCGCTCACACGCTGGCGAAGCCGCGCGATCGTCGCCTCGGACATTGCTCCAGCGGCTTGATCCGGTCCCAGATTGCCATGGGCGATGCGCTCGCCGGCGGCGAGACGGATCGCGCGATAGACCGTGTCGAGATGATCGGCGCCGTCCTTCGGCAGACGCCCGAGGTCAAAGCCTTCAAGGATCTTGAGGGTCAGGGCGAACTGGAAGCCGCCGCATTGCTGCGCCGGGACGTGAAGCTCGAGCCCCCGATAGGACACGGTCAGGGGATCGAACCAATGCGGCTTGACGGCGATGACATCGTCCAGCGTCAGGCTGCCGCCGAGCGTGGCGAGATAGTCCACGATCCGCCGGCCGAGCTTGCCGCCATACAGATGCTCGGGCCCCAAGTCGGAGATCTCGGCAAGAGTCTGCGCAAGATCAGGCTGCGCGACGATGCTGCCGAGCTTCACCGGCATTCCATCCGGGAGATAGTTCCTGACCAGTGCGGCGTGCAGCTCCGGCCAGGGTTCGAGCAGCGGCACCTGCTCGTTGATCTCATCAACACCGAAGTCCGAGAGCGCAAAGCCGCCCTGCGCCAGCGTGATCGCCGGCGCAAAGACGTCTGGAAGCGATTTGCGTCCATAGCGCGAGAGCAGCTCGCACCAGCCCGCGAGATTGCCGGGCGTCGAGGCCGCCTGCGCACCGCGCTCGAGCTCGAATCTGCTGGTGTATCTGCCGACCGGGAAGCTTGCGGGCACCGGCGGAGCGAAGTCGAGCACGCGAATGCGCTGCTCGATCGCCACCCAGATCGTGGCCAGTCCAAACCCGGCAAGCCCCGACATGAACGGCTCGACCACGTTGAGGGCGGCCGCCGTGGCGACGGCCGCATCGAACGCATTGCCGCCCTGCATCAGGATTCGTGCACCGGCCTGTGCCGCGAGCGGATGCGCGGCGGCGACCATGCCGTGCCGCGAGAACAGCGTCGGACGCCCATATGTCCTGGCGAGTTGCATCCGGAAAAGGCCTTCCCCGATCAGTGCGTCGTCGCAGCAGCCTGGATCGCCTCCGACATGATCTCGAGACCGCGATCGATTTCGGCCTCGGACACCGTGAGCGGCGGCGCGATGCGGAATACGCCGCCCATGCTGGGCAACTTGACGATGTTCATGCTGAGACCGCGACGCATGGTCTCCTCCATGATCCGCGCGCCGAGTTCAAACCCCGGCGTCTTGGACTGCCGGTCGACGACGATTTCAAGACCAAGCAGAAGCCCGCGGCCCCTGACGTCACCGACGCATTCGAACTTTTGCTGCAGCGACAGCAATCCATCCCGGAGCCTGTTGCCCCTGGCGGTTGCCTGCGCCACCAACCCGTCGCGCGCGACAACGTCGAGCACCGTGACGCCGATCGCGGCGGGCAAGGGATCGGAGACATGCGTGGTGTAGAACAGGAAGCCGCGCTCGAACGCGGTCTGCTCGATGGCCTTTGTCGTCATGACCGCGGCGAGCGGCAGACCGGCGCCGAGCGTCTTCGACAGCGTGAGAATATCAGGCACCACGCCGTCACGCTCGAAGGCAAACATGTGCCCGGTGCGGCCGATTCCGGTCTGAGCTTCGTCGAGGATCAGCAGCATGCCGCGCTGCTCGCATTTTTGCTTCAAAGCCGCGAGATAGCCGAGCGGCAGTTCCAGAATGCCGCCGCTGGAGAGGATCGGCTCGGCGATGAAGGCCGCCAGACTACCGGTCGACTGGCTGTCGATCAGTGCGAACGCATCGTCGAGCTCGGTCTGCCAGTCGTTGCTGCCGTCGACGTTCCTGAAGCGCGGCCTATAGGCGTTCGGCGCGGGAATGACGAACGATCCGACCGCGGCCGGCCCATAACCGCGCCGGCCCGCGCTGTAGGTCGCCGACGCCGCCGCGCCGGTCATGCCGTGCCAGCTTTGCGCGAAGGCGACGATTTCGTGCCGGCCGGTGACGAGCTTGGCCATCCGGATCGCCGCTTCATTGGCTTCCGCGCCTGTCGTCAGCAGCTGCACGCGGTCGAGACCGGGCGCAAGCGCAGCGAGACGCTCGGCCAACGTCACCACCGGACGCGAGAGCATGCCGCTGAAGAGATGAGCGACCGCACCCATTTGCCGTGCGACCGTGGCGACGATGTCGGGATGCGTGTGCCCCAGCACAGCGCTCATCTGACCCGAGGTGAAATCGAGGATGGCGCGTCCGTCGGCGTCGTAGACGAAACTGCCGGCCGCACGCTCGATGATGACGGGTTCGAAACTCGGCCCATAGCGGGTCAGATGCGTGTTGGCGGACGCCCAGAAATCGGGATCGGCATTTAAGGTCATGACAGCCACCTCTCGCTTGGGGGACGTCCGACCTCTAGGCAAGAATTTGACTTCAGGCTAATTGATATAATTCAATCTGGATATCAATCTTCCTGATGTCGATGCTGGATCTCACCCTTCTGAGGAATTTCGTCGTCGTGGCCCGCACCGGCTCGATCAGCCTGGCGGCCTTGCAGATTGGCCGGACACAGTCCGCGCTCAGCATGCAGATGCAACGGCTGGAACAGACGATCACGCAGCCGCTGTTTCACCGCAGCGGATCCGGCATGAGGCTGACCGCGGCCGGCGAGAAACTGCTCGCCCACGCCGAGACGCTGCTGGCGCAGCACGACGAGATTCTCGCCGACATGAGCGGCGAGAGTCTCAAAGGGACGCTGAGCCTGGGCTGCCCGGAGGACTATTCGATCGCTTTCCTGCCGGCGCTGCTGAAGGGGTTCTGCGCGCTGCATCCCAATGTCGAGCTGCGCATGGTCTGCGCACCGACCTCCGAGCTGCGCCCGATGCTGGCGCGGCGCCAGATCGACATGGCGCTGGTCTCGCTGTCCGATGCCGGAGCGCGCGAGGTGATCCGGGAGGAGCGCTTCGTCTGGGTCGCGAACGAGGCCGAACCGAAAATACTGACGCAGGATGTGCTGCCGCTGGCGCTGGCGGCGCCGATGAGCCTGGACTACCGCGCCGCCTGCGCCGCGATGGACGCGGTCAATCGGCGCTACAGGGTCGCCTACGCGAGCAACAGCCTCGCCGGCCTGATCGCGATAGCGCGGTCCGGTCATGCGATCAGCGTCCTGACACGAACCGCCGTTCCGTTCGATCTTCACGTCGTCTCGGCCGGACTGCCCCTGCTTCCGACCATCGGCATCGCGCTCGAATTCTCGGAGGCGAGGCCCTCGCTGCTGGCGACGACGCTGGCCGAGCACGTCCGCACCGTGTTGCCCGGACTGAAGACCAAGGCGGAGATCGATTAGTGACCTGCGCGTGTGCGGCGAGCGCAGCGCTCAGCTGATGTTCAGGAGAATCCGTCCCGATGTGCCGCTGCGCATCAGATCCAGGGCGTCGTTGATGTCGTCGAGCGCGAACTCGTGGGTGACGATGCCGCGGTAGCTCACCTTGCCGGCGTCGCTGAGTCGCACCAGGCGCGGGATATCGCGCGCGGGCTGGCATTGCCCGCCTTCCGAGCCCTTCAGCACCTTCTCGAAGTGCAACGGCAGGGTATAGATCTCGGCCTTCTCGCGGGGCACGCCGACCAGGATGCAGCGGCCTTTCTTGGCCGTGATCTCGTAGGCGAGCTCGATCAGGTTCTTGACGCCGGTGGTCTCGACGACCTTGTCGGGGCCGTCGGCCCCCGTGACGGACCGGACCTCGGCGGCCACATCCTTCACGGTCTCGGAATTGACGATGTGGGTGGCGCCGAAATCCTTCGCCATGGCCAGCTTGTTGTCGAGGCGATCGATCGCAATGACCGGCCATGCGCCGACCATCGCGGCGAATTGCACGATGTTCAATCCGACGCCGCCGACACCGAATACGACGACGGCTTCGCCGATGGCGATCTGCGCATCGTTGTTGACGACGCCGAGCGCGGTCGTCACCGCGCAGCCGAGCAGCGGCGCACTGGTGCGGTCGATCGTATCAGGAACGGGCGTGACGCGATTCTCCGACACCACGGCATATTCGTTGAAGGTGGTGACCCAGCCCGCATTGAGGCGCTTGCCGCGCCAGGAATAGACCGGCGTGTTGGACTGGATGCCCTTGCCCGGCCGCCAATGCATGACGACGGTATCGCCCTGCTTGCAGGAGACGACGCCGGGTCCGGTTTCGACGATGGTCGCCAGCGCCTCGTGCCCCAACAGGTGCGGCAGGAACTTGTCGACGCCCTTGACGGCGTCGATCTCGTTGATCTGCGCGCCGCAAATGCTCGACGTGTGCACATGGGCGAGCACCTGACCGTGCTCGAGCCTGTCGGGCAGATTGAACTCGTCGACGATCAGCGGCTTGCCGGATTCGACGAGGATCGCGGCCTTTGCAGTCTTGATGTCCATGGGTCGCGCGCCCGGTCACTCGAAATAGATGAATTCGTAATCGCCGGTGTAGCCGAGCTTGCCGTAGAGCCAGATCCATTCCGAGGTGTGCAGGATGGATTCTGCCGTTAGCGCCCAGCATTCGAGGTTGTGCAGCTCGGTGACGTTCCGGTAGCCCTCGACCATGACGTATTTGTTCTTGCCGACCCGCTCGATCTCCTTGAGCGCGGCCTCGAGCTCGTAGAGCCTGAGATTGTGCAGGGTGCCGAGCGAGATGACGAGGTCGAAGCTGTCGTCGCCATAGGGATAGACGTCCTGGGCGCGATAGTTGAACAGATACGGCTTCACCTGCTCGTGCGCATTGGCAAGACCATGCTTGGAGATGTCGAAGCCGGTGACCTTCAGGCCCGGCAGGATCTTCTGCATCTCGTACAACAGAAAACCCTTGCCGCAGCCGACGTCGAGCACGCTCGACCCGTCCTTCAGGCCATAGGTCTCGATCAGCGCCTTGGCGACCGGGGCCCAGCGCCCCTCGATGAAGCGGTAGCCGCCATAACCGAAACGGCGATCGCCGTCCCAGTAATCGGCCTCGTACTCCCGCGCCTTCAGCGAGCAGCCGATCTTGTCGTCGTTCATGCGGCCCATGTAGTCGCGCTTGGTCGCAGTGTGCAGCGGCGTTACGATATTCAGCAGTCGTCCCATTGAGCCCTCGGATTTCATCACGCGCGGAGATTGTCTTGACCGGCCTGGGGAGCCTCGCACGTGACCTGCGACTGGCCCTAGCATTTGTGGCGAAGACCATCATTGTTTCAGATCAATGATGTGGAAATGCTGCCGCGGCGCCGGTCAAGATCCGGCCGATGATTCGCCAGTGCCGACCAAGCGCCAGGTTCCAGCCGCGGCTGCCGGCGGCCGTGACATGGCGACGCTGGAACGAGATGCGCCGCACGGCGTTCGGCAGCGAGGAGAATCCTGCCATGCCGACCAAGCCGACCATCGCCCGCGTCTGGCGCGGCCGTACCCGCCGCGACCTCGCCGACGCCTACCAGGCCTATCTGCAAGCCGAGGGCATCCCGCCGCTGCGAAAGACCGCGCTCGGTGTGCAGCAATTGCGGGAGGACCGCGACGAGGAGACGTGGTTCACCACCATTTCCTATTGGGCGGACATCGCAGCCATGACGGCTTTCACCAAGGGCGAGCCGACCAAGGTCCATCATCTCGCGCGCGACGCGGAGTTCCTGATCGAGCTGCCGGAGCGTATCGAGATCCACCGCATCCTGATCGACGAGCAGGGCCTGCGGTGAAGGCCTCGCCCATCCGCTTGTCCGTGTCTTGATTCCGCGCTCCGCCGCGCTATACGTTCCCGCCATGATGTTCATCTCCACATTCTTCCCGCTGATCTGAACGGCCGAACGTCGTTCCGGCGCTCCTGCGCCACTCAGATCAAACGGCTACGCGCGCTGCGGTAGCCGAACGGAGAGATGTGCAATGCCCAAGACCGAACAGGTTGGCCTGACGCCCCGTCAGGTCCAGACCTTCATCGACGACGGTTTCGTCAAACTCGAGAATGCCTTCAGCACCGACCTTGCCAAGCAATGCAGGGACGAGCTGTGGGCGGATATCGGCCTGTCGCCGGACGAGCCCGAACATTGGACCCAGCCCGTTGTCCGGGTCGGCGCCAAAGCGACGCCCCGCTTCATTGAAGCCGCGAACACGCCGCGTCTGCACAAGGCCTATGATCAGCTCGCCGGCGAAGGACGCTGGCTTGCGCCCAGGGGTCTCGGAACCTTTCCGATCCGCTTCCCGTCATCGCAATCGCCAGGCGACGATGGCTGGCATGTGGACATGAGCTTTGGCACAGCCCATGCCGACTTCATGGAATGGCGTGCCAATGTGAAGAGCAGCGGCCGTGCGCTGCTGATGCTCTTCCTGTTCTCAGACGTCGGAAACGATGATGCGCCCACGCGAATCCGGAAAGGCTCGCATGCGGCCATCGCGCGGGAGCTACTGCCCCATGGCGAGGCGGGCGCAACGCTCCGGCAACTTGCTGCCGGCGACTGGGCGTCGACAAGGGATCGCGAGGTTGAACTTGCGACCGGCAAGCCAGGCACCGTCTATCTGTGCCACCCGTTCCTGGTTCATGCCGCGCAACCCCACCGCGGGAAAGAGCCGCGCTTCATGGCACAGCCTCCGCTGCTGCCGAAGCGCGAATTCGATCCGGCGCTGCCACCTTCGCCGATTCAGATCGCGATCCGGCGGGCTTGCGGGCTGACGGTGTAGGCGGATGGCATCCGGGGCCGCTGGGCGGTCCCGGATGTTGCTGTCGCCTTGTGTCGTTTGCGAAACCGCATCACGCCGGCAGCGGCACGCTCAAAGGCACGGATTTTTCACCGGTGGTCGCTTGACGGACAAGAGCGTGTTCAAAGTTGAAACTCGCAAGTCGTGCGAAGCGGACCGCAATGCAATGCTCATGGGACGAATAGGGTTGGCTTCGCACAGCTTGCGGCGATCGTCGTCGGATTGCCCGCGCACCACGTCCCCGACGTGCTGCTTACGTTGCCGAATGGCATCCTGAAGCTCCGATTTGGTCACGGGAACGATGCTGTTCTCAACGATGAACTCGTTCATGCGAGCTATCGCATCGTCCAGATCGGCTTCAAAGGCTTGATCTTCGCTCGGCTGGCAAACTTCGGTGTAGGCTCGAACCCCGACATAAATCTCCCAACTGCATTGCACGGCTCCGCGTCCGCTATTGTCGAACCCGGTACTCATGATCCGGTCGCCATCGCGCTCCAAAAAGAAGGACACCCCCGAGGAGAGATCTATACGTCGCGTCGCCTTGCCCTTGTCATTGACGCCATCAACCACCTTTGCGTCGGACCGCTTCGTCAAGGCATCCCACAACGGAGACCACTGTGCCTCCTGGGCATCGGCGGTGAGGGCTGATAGCAGCAGCGCGGCAGCGACACAGATCAAGTCACTGGCTGCGGACCATGTGCGACGCTTAGACATCAAGGGCTTTCCAGCAGACCGTGCGGTGTGGGACGATAGCTGCGCCCGCGGCAAACGCAATCCAGAATTGCGCGACGCAAGTGTGACTCCGACCACCGTCGTCACAGTTTCCCATACACCCGCGCGGCAACCGCCTTCAGGCGCTCGACCGAGCCGGACTGCGGATGCGGCTTGACCGGGGCGAACAGGATCGAAGCCTGGCGGCCGTTCTTCCAGACATGGATGTGGACGGCGTTGCCGTTGCCCTTGGTGCAGGAATGCTCGCCGAAGGCTTCGCGGCCGAGCTCGGGGATCGCCACGTGCGTGCATGGCCCTGCACGCTTCATCATGCCGATGGCGGTATCGCGCGAGGTCGTGATCACCGCGACGGTCATGGTGTTGGCCTCACGATCGAACATCATGCAGCTGCCTGCCCCGGTCCGCTGCACCGTCAGCGTGCCGTTGTCGAGAAAGCCGTCGGCATCGGCGGCCGTGAGCCACTCGCAATTGCCGAACCGCTCGCTGCTCCTGCTCACATTGCCGACGGCAACGCGCGCGGCCTCAGTGATCGGCGCGAGCAGCGCATCATCGGCACGCCGGCCGATCGGATAGACGCTGATCTGCAGGATGTAATCGCCGGACAGGGCGACGACCGAGGCCTCCTGGCGTTCCGCGCCCGCCGCGCTCGTTCCACCCTGGCCCTCGTCGCCGATTCCGGACACTGCGCTCAGCGGCATGCGTTCGCCAAGCGTCTTGACGAAGGTCGCGTACAATTCCCTGGCGCGGTCCTTGTCGGGATTGCGGAACACGGAGAGCATCATCGTGTCGCCGCGCCCGGCCTGGTAGATGCAGCCGCGGCCGTCCTGGTTCGAAATCAGCGACCATTTCAGCGCCGGCATCGCCCGGGCGAGCTCCTGGGCGCTGATGAACGGGCAGGTTTCGGCCGCGCGCGCGGGAAGCACCGGGGCGGCTGCGATGGCAAGGAATAAAACGAAGCGGGAGAATAGATGATCGATCGTGCGCATCGGACGAACTTACTATCGAAACGGTGCGCCCGACGAGATGAAACTGAACAAAAATCCTATTACGCAGCCCCCGGTGCCTTCGCCACCGTCAGGTCCTTCAGGAACTGCTCCATGAGCGGCTTGTTGCCAAACCGGCGATAAGAGCGCTCTGCCTCCAACGAAAATGTCGGTTGGGCCCCTACCAAGCTTGCCATCGTCAGCTGCGCCGCTTCTATATCACCGCGCCGCCCTTGCAGCGCAGCCTGGATGAGCAGGCAGTTGGCATCGCGCGGCGCCCTTACAAGGCATTCGGAGATCACGGTAGCCGACTCATCGCGACGATCAGCGGCGTAAAGAGCCTGGCCATGCACATAGGCGTAATATTCCGGTGCCATGGGATGAAGGCGACGTGCCCGTTCGGCATTGGCAACGGCGTCCGCGTAGTCCCCGAAACGGACTTGTGCTTTTGCCAATGCCATCATGCTATCCGGGTCATTGGGATTCAGTTCGACGGCGCGCTTGGCGGCCTGCAAGCCGCCCGCATAATCGCCCTGCACCGCCAGCCCGAAGCTGATCACCTGATAGCCGAGCGAGAGATTGGGATCGAGGCGCACAGCCTGGCGCGCTTCGCTAAGACCTAGTTCCAGCTCATGCGCTGTCGCCCGACCACTCGACCTCTTGGCCACATCCGCGATGTAAGTGAGGGCCAAGCCCGCACGGGCGACGGCATAGGCCGGGTCCATTTCCAGCGCGCGCTGATATAGGCCGCGTGCCTCCATAAGTGCTTCCGCATCCTGGACGCCATGCCGGTATCGATGACGGGCCCGCAGGAGAAGATCGTAAGCCTGAAGGTTGTCGGTCGGACGTTGCGCGGCAGCGATGGCTTCACTTCGGCCGATATACGGCGCGAGCTGGGCGACGATTTCCGTGGTCAGCTCGCTTTGTACGGTGAAGACGTCGGCAACCTGCCTGTCGAAGCTGCGCGACCAAAGGTGCGCGCCCGATTTCACGTCGATCAGCTGCGCCGAGACGCGAAGCCGGTCCCCCTCGCGGCGCGCGCTGCCTTCCACCACGTAGGAAACGCCCAGCTTTGCCCCGAGCTTGCGCATATCGCTTTCCTGCCCGCGCACGGCATAGGTGGAGTCGCGCGCGATGATCTGAAGCTCGGAATTCCTTGCGAGCGCCGTGGTCACATCCTCGGTCAGCCCGTCTGCAAAGTACGACTGGTCCCCGCCCATGGTCGCAAAGGGCATGACCGCAACTGACGGGCGCGGGTCGGCGCGGGTCTGGTCGAAAGATAGCGCGGCCGGGAGCCGGCTGACCATCGCCGCCAGGGAAAGCGGTTGGATTTGGGTGCCGATGAGGACAAGGGCTACGGCGGCGACGCCATACGACCAGCGCGCAGCGGTACCGCGTAGAACGCGCGGGACTTTTCGCCAGCGAGACCACGAGGATTGCGCGCGTCGGACCCGGTAGACGTTAAGACGGTCGGGAATGTTTTTGGCGCGCCTGCGGCCCACACGCGCGAACACATCGCCGCGATTGCGGTCTGCGGCCATGACGACAGCGCCGCTAACAAAGATGCTGCCGGGATCGGCCATCGTCTCAAGCCGTGTGGCGACATTAACGCCGTCGCCGTACATGTCGCCCTTGTCCTCGATGACATCACCGAGGTTGATGCCTATGCGCAGCTCAAACGGGGCGTTGTCGAACCCTTGCTGGATGGCAGAGCCCGCATCAACGGCTTCGTTGACGCTGGGAAACATCGCCAGAAACCCGTCCCCGGTCTTCTTGAAGATGCGTCCACCATGCTGCGCGACTGTGGGCTCGATCAGATTGTCGAAGACCGTGCGCAGCTCTTTATAGGTGGAGGCCTCGTTTTCGGCCATCATCAGGCTGTAGCTGACGATGTCGGCGGCCATGATCGCGGCGAGCTTGCGTTCCATCAACAGTTTCCCTGTACAGGGGCCAGGCACAACTGGCATTGCGGACATTCTACGCCAGCTTGAAATTAAACCTTCCAACCCGCATGCGGTTATCAACACAGCTCATATATTCGTGAGTAATGAGACCCGTCCGGCGGCGCGCAAGCAGCACCACTCCGCTCGTACGGCTGATCCTGAGTTTCCCTGCGGGTTCCCATATGGCGACGGTGAGGCCGGCGCTGGGTCAGCGGGCCGTCGTCACCGCCCCTGATATTCGGCCCAGCAATCCGTCGTTTCATAAACGCGGACCGCCCACAGCTGCGGCAGGCTGGGCTTCAAGCGGTCCCAGATCCAGACCGCGATATTCTCGGCGGTCGGGTTCGCGAGGCCGTCGACCTCGTTCAGGCACTGGTGGTCCAGCGCCGCCATGATGCCGGCGAAGCTTTTCTCGATATCGAAGAAATCAGCGACGAAGCCGGTGTGCGGGTCGACCGGCCCATCCAGCTGGACCTCGACCCGATAGGAATGACCATGCAGCCGGCTGCACCTGTGAGTCTCGGGCACGTTTGGCAGCCGATGCGCCGCCTCAAACTTGAACGCCTGCGATATCCTCATCCAGCTCCCCACACGGCATGGCCATCCGGTCTCGGGCCGGTCTGGCGACCAGATGCTGTCCTGTCCTGACCTTTCGGCAAAGAATGGCGCGCCCGGAACGATTCGAACGTCCGACCCTCAGATTCGTAGTCTGATGCTCTATCCAGCTGAGCTACGGGCGCGTGTTTCGCAAACAGCGCGGGCAGGGCCCGCAAGCAGCCCCCGGCGGAGCCGGAGGGGGTGCGAAAGAGCGCTCTGACTAACCGCTCTTGTCCCGATTGGCAAGGTCCGGCTCGCCGGTATTTTGGGGCATTTCCGCACTTCTCTTCGTCATTCCGGGGCGCGACGAAGTCGCGAGCCCGGAATCCATAACCACCAGCCGGGGTTATGGATTCCGGGCCCGACCCTTCGGGTCGTCCCGGAATGACGGAAGGAATGGCGATGGCCCAGCTCGTTTCAGTCGGCCGCTGGCCTAGCCTTAAGCCCTCTGGCGCTCGTTGCGGATGGAGAGCAGTTCCACGGGACGGTCGGGGATGACGATGCGGAACGTGGCGCCGATGGTGCCCTCGACCAGGTGGATCTCGCCGCCATGGGCGCGGACCAGCTCGGCGGCGATGGCGAGGCCAAGGCCGCTGCCGCCGGGGCGGCCCGAGGTCTGGAAGGCCTCGAACAGGCGCTCCCGGGTCTTCGGGGGAACGCCGGGGCCGGTGTCGGAGACCTCGAGAATGGCGACGGCGCCTTCGCGCTTTCCGGTGATCCGGATCTGCTGCACGCGCCCCTCACCCGCCGCATGGCTTTCGAGCGCCTGGGCGGCGTTGCGGACGAGGTTGAGCAAGACGCGGAACAGCTGGTCGGGGTCGGCGTCGACCGCGAGCCCGCGCTCGATCGCGGCGACCCAGGCGATCGAGGCGTCGTTGGCGAGACCTGCGGTCTCCCGCACCTCCATCACAACAGGCTCGATCAGGATCATGCGGCGGTCGGGCGCGGCCTCCTGGGCGCGGCCGTAGGACAATGTCGACTGGCAGAAGGCGATGGCGCGCTCGAGCGAGCGCACGAGCTTGGGCGCAAAGCGCTGCACGCGCGGATCCGGCACGCTGGCGAGCTGATCCGACAGCAGCTGGGCCGAGGCGAGCAGATTGCGCAGATCGTGGTTGATCTTGGAGACCGCGAGGCCGAGGGCAGCGAGCCGGCTCTTCTGATTCAGCATCGACATCAGGTCGCGCTGCATGTCGGACAATTCGCGCTCGGCGACCCCGATCTCGTCGCTGCGCTGGCTCGGCACGATGATGCCGGCCGAGCTCTCGGGATTCTCGTGGAAGCCGACCAGGCTCGCGGTCAGCCGCCGCATCGGGCGCACGAAGAGATAATGAAGCGCGAGATAGACGAGGCCCGCGGTCAGCACCGCGATGATCAACGCGACCACGACGAGGTTGCGGGAGAAGCGGTACATCTGCTTCCGCAGCGGCAGCTCGTCGGTGACGATCTCGATGAACTGGGCATTGCCGACCCCGGGGCCGACGATGCGGATGGCCTGGTTGCCGGTCTCCAGCATCATCCGGAACGAGCCGGTGATGGCCTCCCAGGCCGTCATGTCGCGCAGGTCGATGTCGTGCTCGATGGCGGCCGGAATGTTGTCGCTGGCGAGCAGCCGGCGCTGCTGGCCCATCTTGATGGCAACAGCACGGGCGTTGATGCTCTTCAGGATCTGCCGCGACAGCGAATCGGGGACCATGCCGAGCGGCGCCGCATCCAGCACCAGCGCCGCGGTGTTGGCCGCCGCGACGCGATCATTCAGCCGGTTGACCCAGAAATTCGCGATGGCTGGCACGTAGAGCAGCACCGCGGCGATCATCACCAAGGGAATGGTGAGCAGCAGCAGCTTGCCGGACAACCCGAGCCCGCGCGAGCCGCGGGGCCGCGTCGCCGGCTGGTCTGGCTGATCCAGATCCTGGATCGGCTGGCGATCTGTGGCTGGCACGAAACTCGCCCCTGTTGGCCTTGGCTGATGGAGGATGCGACCCGACCGATGTCCGGTCAAATTACGGATCGCTAATCTGCCGAGGTGTGATGTAAGCGCTGATAGCGCGAGTCGCCACCTCAAGGGTTAAAAACGCCGCGCAAACAGCGATATTCACCACAATCGCGCGCTTGTGCGGCGTTGACGAAGACAAGGCGCTCCCTTATAAGCCGCGCGAATTGTCCGCGATGATCCGGTGCGACACCGGGAGCGGCTCTCTTGGGGCCGAAAAAGGGCCCGTTTTGGGCCGCATCTTCCGGACTTTACCATCAATTCTACAGGCAAATTGCCCGGTCAGCGGAGAAAAACCCGTGAAGCGGACTTATCAACCCAGCAAACTGGTGCGCAAGCGCCGTCACGGCTTCCGCGCCCGTCTCGCCACTGCCGGCGGCCGCAAGGTTCTCGCCGCCCGCCGCGCCCGCGGCCGCAAGCGTCTGAGCGCCTGAGCCGGACCCCCTTTTTGGGATTTCATCATGGATCGGCTGAGGCAGCGGGCGGATTTCCTCGCCGTTGCCAATGGCGCGCGGGTGAATAGTCCCGCGTTCGTCCTGCAAAGCCGCCGCCGCGATGATTCCGGCCCTGTCAGGATCGGCTTCACCGTCACCAAGAAGAACGGCAACGCCCCCGAGCGCAATCGCATCCGGCGCCGGTTGCGCGAACTGGTGAAGCGGCTCGATCCGACATCGATGCAGCCCCACCATGATTATGTCCTGGTCGGACGAAAGGACGCGCTCTCGCGCGACTTCGCCACCATGCTCGACGATCTGCGCATAGCGTTCACGAAGCCCGCGGGGCATACGGCCAAAGCGCGCGGCCACAGGCCGGGTCACGCCGCAGCGACCAGCCGCAAACCGGAATGATGACGAGACAATCGAGATGACCGACAATCGCAATACTATCCTCGCCGTCATTCTGTCCGGCCTGGTGCTGATCGCCTGGCAGTACTTCTACAATGTGCCGCAGATGGAGAAGCAGCGCGCGCAGCAGCAGGCGCAGTCCGAGCTCCAGAAGGGCAGCACGCCGCAGCCGGGCGTGTCCCCGACGCCGGGCAGCGCGCCGCAGCCCGGCGCGGCCCAGCCGTCGACGCCGGCCGCGAGCCCGCCCCAAGCGGTCGTTTCGCGCGAGACTGCCATTGCAGCGAGCCCGCGCGTCAAGATCGAGACGCCGCGGATCGCCGGCAGCATCTCGCTGAAGGGCGGCCGCATCGACGACATCGCGCTGGTGCAATATCGCGAGACGGTCGATCCGAAATCGCCGCCGATCGTCCTCTATTCGCCGTCGGGCACGGCGGAGCCCTATTACGCCGAGTTCGGCTGGGTTGCAGCGACGGGCGTGACGGCAAAGATGCCGGATGCCCAGACCGTCTGGCAGCAGGAGGGCAGCGGCAGCCTGACGCCGTCGACGCCCGTGGTGCTGAAATGGGACAATGGCGACGGCCTGACTTTCCGCCGCACCATCGCCGTCGACGACCATTATCTCTTCACCATCAAGGACGAGGTGAGCAATGTCGGCAACGCGCCCGTCACGCTCTATCCGTTCGCGCTGATCTCGCGCCACGGCGCGCCGCATGTCTCCGGCTACTATATCCTGCATGAGGGCCTGATCGGCTATCTCGGCGAACACAGGCTGCAGGAATATGCCTACAGCAAGATCGACGAAGCCAAGCAGGTGAACTTCAAGGCCACCAATGGCTGGCTCGGCATCACCGACAAATACTGGGCCTCCGCGCTGCTGCCGGATACCAACGCCCAGCTCCAGGCACGTTTCTCGTCGAACCCGGTCGGCAAGGTCCATACCTACCAGACCGACTATCTGCTCGACCCCGTCACCGTCGCGATCGGCGGCACCGCGACGGCCAACGCGCGGCTGTTCGCAGGTGCCAAGGAAGCCGGCGTGGTCGGCATCAACTTCCCGCTCGCGGGCCTCGGCGGCTACAACAAGGCGCTCGGCCTCAATCAGTTCGACCTGCTGATCGACTGGGGCTGGTTCTATTTCCTCACCAAGCCGATGTTCCTCGGCCTCGACTTCTTCTTCCGCTTCTTCGGCAATTTCGGCGTCTCGATCCTGCTCGTCACGGTGATCGTGAAGCTGTTGTTCTTCCCGCTGGCGAACAAGTCCTACGCCTCGATGGCGAAGATGAAGTCGATCCAGCCGCAGCTGCTGGCACTGAAGGAGCGCTATCCCGACGACAAGGTGAAGCAGCAGCAGGAGATGATGGAGATCTACCGCAAGGAGAAGATCAATCCGGTCGCCGGCTGTCTGCCCGTGCTGATCCAGATTCCGGTGTTCTTCGCGCTCTACAAGGTGCTGTTCGTCACCATCGAGATGCGGCACGCGCCGTTCTTCGGCTGGATCAAGGACCTCTCCGCGCCGGACCCGACCAACCTCTTCAACCTGTTCGGGCTGCTCCCGTTCGATCCGACCACGATTCCGGTGTTCGGCTATTACCTCGCGCTCGGCATCTGGCCGATCATCATGGGCATCACGATGTGGATCCAGATGAAGCTGAATCCGACGCCGCCGGATCCGACCCAGCAGATCATCTTCAACTGGATGCCGCTGATCTTCACCTTCATGCTGGCGGGATTCCCGGCGGGCCTCGTGATCTACTGGGCCTGGAACAACCTGCTCTCGGTGGTCCAGCAGGGCTACATCATGCGCCGCAACGGCGTGAAGGTGGAATTACTCGACAATCTCAAGGCAACGTTCGCGAGGAAGGCGACGTAAGCGTCGTCATTGCGAGGAGCCCTTGCGACGAAGCAATCCAGAGTCCCTCGGCGGATACATTTCTGGATTGCTTCGCTTCGCTCGCAATGACGCAAGGAAACAGCGAGGCTTCGCATGACCGACGACAAAGATGCGAAGCTGATCGAGGCCGGGCGAAAACTGTTCGCTCGTGACTGGCAGTTCATCTGGGCCTCGCCTTCGATCGAAACGCTGCCGCCGATGGCGGGGCTGGAGATCGCCTTTGCCGGGCGCTCCAATGTCGGCAAGTCGAGCCTGATCAACGCGCTCACGGGCCGCAACGCGCTGGCGCGCACCTCGCATACGCCGGGCCGCACCCAGGAGCTGATCTTCTTCGAGGTCCCCGGCAAGAACGACCTGCGCCTCGTCGACATGCCCGGCTACGGCTATGCCAAGGCGCCGAAGAGCCAGGTCGCGTCCTGGACCGAGCTGATCCACAAATTCCTGCTGGGACGCGCCAGTCTCGCGCGCGTCTACGTGCTGATCGATGCGCGGCACGGGATCAAGGATGTCGATCTCGAGGTGCTGAAGACGCTCGACCGCTCCGCCGTCAGCTACCAGATCGTGCTGACCAAGGCCGACCAGGTGAAAGTCGCCGAGCTGCAAGCACGCATCGCCGAGACCGAGGCCGTGCTCGCCAAGCATCCGGCCGCGTTCCCGACCGTGCTCGCGACCTCGTCGCGCAGCGCGACCGGCATGGCCGAGCTTCGCGCCGCGATGGCGAAGCTCCTGGAAGAGCGGGCCTCGTGATGGCAGCGCACCGCCTGCTGATCGGGCTTGCCGGCTTGATGGGCGCCGCCGGCGTCGCGCTGGCCGCCGCGTCCGCCCATGGTGCCGACGCGAGCCGTCTTGCCTCCGCCAGCGCCATGCTGCTGTTTCATGTAAGTGCCATACTTGCGACCATCGCCTTGCTCACGCGCGGCCTTCTGCACGGCGGAATTGGAATCGTGGCGACGTTCGGCTTCGCGATCGGTGCCGCGCTGTTCGCAGGCGACCTCACCTTGCGGCAGTATGCCGGGCACGCGCTGTTTCCGATGGCGGCGCCGACGGGCGGAATGGTGATGATTGCGAGCTGGCTGGCGGTAAGCGTGGCGGCGGTGGCGGCGAAGCGCTGAATCCGTAGCCCGGATGGAGCGAAGCGCAATCCGGGGCCGGTGTCTGCGGCGACGAATCCCGGATTACGCTGCGCTCCATCCGGGCTACATAGCTGCCACACCTTTGCGCTGTCCCCGCCAATCGGATAGAACGCGCACCATTCGACCCGCCAGCGAGACCGCGACATGACCGACATCTCTCCGCTCGACCAGGCCCGCATCCTGTCCGAAGCGCTGCCGCACATGCAGCAATATGACGAGGAAACCATCGTCATCAAATATGGCGGCCATGCCATGGGCGACGAGGAGACCGCGAAGAACTTTGCCCGCGACATCGTGCTCTTGGAGCAGACCGCGATCAATCCGGTGGTGGTGCATGGCGGCGGGCCGCAGATCGCGACCATGCTCAAGCGTCTTGGGATCGTCTCGGAATTCGCCGCGGGCCTGCGCATCACCGATGCCGCGACCATCGAGATCGTCGAGATGGTGCTCGCCGGCTCCGTCAACAAGCAGATCGTCGGCTACATCAACGAGGCCGGCGGCAAGGCGGTGGGCCTGTCCGGCAAGGACGGCAACATGGTGAAGGCGACCAAGACGACGCGCACCATCGTCGATCCCGACTCGAACATCGAGAAGGCGATCGATCTCGGCTTCGTCGGCGACCCCGAGAAGGTCGACCTCACTTTGCTCAACCAGCTGATCGGCTACGAGCTGATCCCGGTGCTGGCGCCGCTCGCAACCTCGAAAGAGGGCCAGACGCTGAACATCAACGCCGACACCTTTGCAGGGGCCGTCGCCGGCGCGCTGAAAGCCAAGCGCCTGCTGCTGCTCACCGACGTGCCCGGCGTGCTCGACAAGTCGAAGAAGCTGATCCCGCAATTGTCGGTGAAGGACGCGCGAAAACTGATCGCCGACGGCACCATCTCCGGCGGCATGATCCCGAAGGTCGAGACCTGCATCTACGCGCTGGAGCAGGGCGTCGAGGGCGTCGTCATCATCGACGGCAAGATGCAGCACGCGGTGCTGCTCGAGCTCTTCACCAACCAGGGCACGGGCACGCTGATCCACAAGTGATGCGGGAACGCGAGCAGCGGAAGAAGGTCGTCATGCCCGGGCTTGTCCCGGGCATCCACGACCTTTCTTCTCGCGGCAAAGACGTGGATGGCCGGGTCAAGCCCGGCCATGACGATTTGAGAGAGCGTCATCCACGCCGCTCCCCCCTCACCCGCTTCCTGATGACGCTGCCTGCCGCAACTGTCTCCTTCTTCTTCTCCTCGGCGCCGGCGATCGCCGACCTCAAGATCTGCAACCGCATGTCCTATGTGGTCGAGGCCGCGATCGGCATCGACGACAAGGCGGCCACCGCGACGCGCGGCTGGTTCAGGATCGATCCCGCCGCCTGCCGCGTGGTGGTGCAGGGCACGCTGACCGCCGACCGCATCCTGCTCAACGCGCGCGCGCTCGGCGTCTACGGCGCGTCCCCGATCCCGCAAAGCGGCAACGACATGCTGTGCGTCGCGCAGGACAATTTCGTCATCGCGGCGGCGCGGCAGTGCCGCAGCGGCCAGACGCAGGTTCCCTTCACGCAGGTGACGCCGACGCAAAGCCCGGACGGCAACCTCGTCGCTTATCTCGCTGAGGATTCCGAATATGACGACGAGCAGGCGCGCCTCGCCGGCATCCAGCGGCTCCTGGTGATCGCAGGCTACGACGCCGCGCCGATCGATGGCGTCGACGGGCCAAAGACGCAGAGCGCGCTGGCCGCATTCCTGAAGAGCCGGGGCTTGTCGTCCGACATCGTGGGCTCGCAGAACTTCTTCAAGACCATGGTCGATGCCGTGCAGACGCCGTCCGCGACCGGCCTCACCTGGTGCAACGACACGCCGCACAAGGTGATGGCGGCGATCGCGACCGACGACGGCAAGGCCGTGACCAGCCGCGGCTGGTATCGCATCGATCCCAAGACCTGCCTGCACCCCGATGTATCAGGCCAGCCGAAGCAGATCTTCAGCTTCGCGGAAGCGGTCGACGCCGACAACCGAATCGTCAAGCTGAAGGACAAGCCGCTGAATTGGGGCGGCGACAGGCAGCTCTGCACACGCGAGACCAAGTTCGAGACCAGCGAGCAGACCGATTGCGGCGCGCGCGGCTTTGCGCCAACGGGCTTCGGCGCGGTAGACATGTCGAGCGGCGGCAAGACGCTGCGCTTTGCCGTGCCGTGAGATTGGCGCAATGATCAGCACGCAAGCATCCACAAGCTCCGCCGTCGTCCCCGCGAAGGCGGGGACCCATAACCCCAAGGAGTGGTTGCGGAGGGAAGCTGGTCACCCCGAGTCTTCGCAAAACTCCTCCCTGGGGTTATGGGTCCCGGGCTCGCGCTTCGCGCGCCCCGGGACGACAAGTTGAGAATGCCGATATGACCTTCCCCCGCAGCTTCAACCATGTCGACACCTGGGTGTTCGACCTCGACAACACGCTCTATCCGCATCACGTCAATCTGTGGCAGCAGGTCGATGCGCGGATCGGGGAGTTCGTCTGCAACTGGCTGAATGTCGGCCCGGAGGAAGCGCGGGCGATCCAGAAAGACTATTATCGCCGCTTCGGCACCACGATGCGCGGCATGATGACCCTGCACGGCGTTTCCGCCGACGACTACCTCGCCTATGTCCACAAGATCGACCACTCTCCGCTGGAGCCGAATCCGGCGCTTGGCGCGGCCATCGCAAAGCTGCCGGGCCGCAAGCTGATCCTCACCAACGGCTCGGTCGACCATGTCGATGCCGTGCTGGCGCGGCTCGGCTTCGCCGACCATTTCGACGGCGTGTTCGACATCATCGCCGCCGAGTTCGAACCGAAGCCGGCGGAGCAGACCTACCGCAAGTTCCTCGGCCAGCATGCGGTCGATCCGACCCGCGCCGCCATGTTCGAGGACCTCGCCCGCAACCTCACCGTCCCCTACCGGCTCGGCATGACCACCGTGCTGGTGGTGCCCGACGGCACCAAGGAGGTGGTGCGCGAGGACTGGGAGCTGGAAGGCCGCGACGCCGCCCATGTCGACCACGTCACGGATGATCTGGCGGGGTTTTTGGCAAAGTTGTCGGGGTGATTTCGTAGCCTGGATGGAGCGTAGCGTAATCCGGGGCTGGCGTAGCTGCGGAGAGACTGTCCCGGATTGCGCTTCGCTCCATCCGGGCTACGGGTCTTCCCGGGTGGTGATCCAGAACGCAGCCTTGACTCCGCTCCGCCAAATCCCGAAAAAGCGCTCCAATTCTCGCGAAACCACGCGCTTCCCAGAGGAAATCACGATGTCCCTTGCAGCCCTCGAATCCACCATCAACAGCGCCTTCGAGGCGCGTGAAGGCATCTCGACCACGACCAAGGGCGAGGTGCGCGAGGCCGTCGACCAGTCGCTGGAGATCCTTGACAAGGGCGAGGCGCGCGTTGCCGAGCGCGGCAGCGACGGCAAGTGGAAGGTCAATCAATGGCTGAAGAAGGCCGTGCTGCTGTCGTTCCGCCTCAACGACATGGACGTCATTGGCGGCGGCCCCGGCAAGGCAAGCTGGTGGGACAAGGTGCCCTCGAAGTTCGAAGGCTGGGGCCCGAACCGCTTCCGCGATGCCGGTTTTCGCGCGGTGCCCGGCGCGATCGTCCGCCGCTCGGCCTTCATCGCCAAGAACGTCGTCTTGATGCCGTCCTTCGTCAATCTCGGCGCCTATGTCGATGAGAGCACGATGGTCGACACCTGGGCCACCGTCGGCTCCTGCGCGCAGATCGGCAAGCGCGTGCACATCTCGGGCGGCGCCGGCATCGGCGGCGTGCTCGAGCCGCTGCAGGCCGAGCCGGTCATCATCGAGGACGATTGCTTCATCGGCGCGCGCTCGGAAGTCGCCGAAGGCGTGATCGTGCGCAAGGGCGCGGTGCTGGCGATGGGCGTGTTCCTGGGAGCCTCGACCAAGATCGTCGACCGCGAGACCGGCGAGGTCTTCATGGGCGAAGTGCCCGAATATTCCGTCGTGGTGCCCGGCGCGCTGCCCGGCAAGCCGATGAAGAACGGCCAGATCGGCCCGAGCACCGCTTGCGCCGTGATCGTCAAGCGCGTCGACGAGCGCACGCGGTCGAAGACCAGCATCAACGAGCTGCTACGGGATTGATGCAAGGCGAGTAGCGAATGGCCAGTGGCGAATAGGGCGCCAATCCTACTTGCCATTCACCATTCACCATTCGCTGCTAGGATCGAACCCACCCTCCCTCCATCGCGACCAATTTCCGGGCGGCCATTCCGCCCGGAGCCACTCGCATGGACTGGATCTGGTACCTATTCCGCTTCGACGGCCGCATCAATCGCGCCCTGCTGTGGCAGGCGCTGCTGATCGTTGCGCTGCTGGCAGGCTTGCTGGAGGTGATCGGTCAGATCATTCATCTGCCCAATGCCGACGGATCGTTGCAGCTCTCGCTCAAGCTCGATTTCGGCCTTGGCGATCTGTTCAAGCTGGCCGATCCCCGGGAACACCCTTCACTCGCGTCTACCGACCGCGCGCCCCTGATCCTGAGGGCATTCGGCATGTCGCTGTTCCTGTGGGTCTATCTGGCAACGGCGATCAAGCGGCTGCACGACCGTGACAGGAGCGGCTGGTGGCTCGTTCCGTTTTTCCTCGTGCCCGGCCTGTTCAACCAGTTCTCGGACCTGCTCCCCGACACCAGCGTGATGCTTCTTTTCAACCTCGCCGCTTCGATGCTGTGGCTGTGGGGTCTCGTCGAGATGCTCTGCGTGCCCGGCACTGTCGGCGATAACCGGTTCGGGCCTGATCCGCTGGCCGGGATCGCGTATGAGTCCACGCCCGCCTCGCCGCCTGCGAAGAGCTGGGACCAGGGCCGCGAGATCGAAATTGTTCCGCCCAGCGCTAGCCCACCCGGCGGCATGCATGTTAAGCGGGGCGCATGACCGATGCCCTCTCGATCGCCCGCGACCTGATCCGTTGCCCTTCAGTCACTCCGGCCGATGCCGGCGCGCTCGGGGTGCTCGAAAAAATCCTGGGCGCTGCCGGCTTCGCCTGTGACCGCGTGACCTTCAGCGAGGAAGGCACCGCCGACGTCGACAATCTCTACGCTCGGATCGGCACCGACGGTCCGCACATCACCTTCGCAGGCCACACCGATGTGGTGCCGCCCGGCGACGAGAGCGCCTGGAGCGTCGGCGCGTTCTCCGGAGAGGTGAAGGACGGCGTGCTGCATGGCCGCGGCGCGGTCGACATGAAAGGCGGCATCGCCTGCTCGGTCGCCGCGGTGCTGGAGCATCTCGCCGCCAACGGCGGCAAGCCGCGCGAGGACGGTGCGGGCTCGATCTCGTTCCTGATCACCGGCGACGAGGAAGACGTCTCGATCAACGGCACCATCAAGCTGCTGAAATGGGTCGCCGAGCGCGGCGAGAAATTCGACCATTGCGTGCTCGGCGAGCCCTCCAACGTCGAGGCGCTCGGCGACACCATCAAGATCGGCCGGCGCGGCTCGCAATCCGGCACGCTCGTCGTCGACGGCGTGCAGGGCCACGTCGCCTATCCGCACCGCGCCTCCAATCCGGTGCCTGATATCTCGCGGCTGATCGTCGCGATCTCCGACGAGCCGCTCGACCATGGCAGCGCGCAATTCCAGGCGTCCAATCTCGAATTCGTCTCGGTCGACGTCGGCAACAAGGCCTTCAACGTCATCCCCGGCGAGGCCCGCGCAAGATTCAACATCCGCTACAACGACAACCACACCCAGGCGAGCTTGCGTGAATTGGTGGAGACGCGTCTCGCCAAAGCCTGCGGCAACCGCATCAAGGCCCGCATCGTGTGGGAGCCCTCCAACTCGAACGTGTTCGTGACCAAGCCGGGTCCGTTCACCGATCTCGCGGTCTCCGCGATCGAGGAGGTGACGGGACGCAAGCCCGAGCTGTCGACGTCAGGCGGCACGTCGGATGCGCGGTTTATTTCAAGCTATTGCCCCGTGATCGAGTTCGGCCTGGTCGGGCAGACCATGCACCAGATCGACGAGCGCGTGCCGGTGGCGGATCTGGAGAGGCTGACGAAAGTGTATCGCGGGATTTTGGCGCGGTATTTTGCTTGAGGCAGTGTTGCCTCCATAAACACGACCGTCATCGCCCGGCTTGACCGGGCGATCCAGTATTCCAGAGACGGCAGTGATTGAGCCGAGAGGCCGCGGCGTACTGGACGCCCCGGTCAAGCCGGGGCATGACACCGAGGTTTGGCGAGAGCGTGCCCGCTCTCTGCGCCGCTCGCCTAATAATCCACCTTCATCAAATACAGCCCCTCAGGCGGGGCGACGATGCCGCAGGCGGTGCGGTTGCGGGCTTTGAGTGCGGCGGAGAGATCGTCGGCGGTCCAGCGGCCCTCGCCGACCCAGACCAGGGATCCCACCATCGAGCGCACCTGGCTGTGCAGGAACGAGCGCGCCGAGGTGATGACGTTGATCTCGCGGCCATCGCGGATCACGTCCAGCTGGTCGAGTGTCTTCTCCGGCGATTTGGCCTGGCACTCGGTGTCGCGAAAGGTGGTGAAATCGTGCTTGCCGAGCAGGCGCTGCGCCGCCGCGTGCATTGCGTCGGCATCGAGCTTGCGCGGCACGCGCCAGGCGTGGCCGACATCGAGCGCGAGATTGGCGCGAGTGTTGACGATGCGATAGCGGTAGTGGCGCTTGACCGCCGAGAAGCGCGCCTCGAAATCGTCGGGCACGATCTCGGCCTCGAGCACCGCGATCGGATGCGGGCGCAGATGCGCGTTGAGCCCGTCGCGAAAACGGCCCGGCGGAAACTGCTTGTCGACGTCGACATGCGCGACCTGGCCGCGCGCATGCACGCCGGCATCGGTGCGGCCGGCACCGTGCACGCGCAGATCCGCCCCGGTCATCGCCTTCACGGCCGCCTCGAGCGCGCCCTGCACCGACGGCAGCGTGTCCTGCACCTGCCAGCCGAAGAACGGCGCGCCGTCATATTCGATGGTGAGCTTGTAGCGGGGCATCGTGTCCAGTTTCGTCGTCATTGCCCGCCTTGTGCGCTGTTGCGCACTGGGGCGGGCAACCAGTACTCCGCAGCTTATCCGATTGACCGAGAAGCCTCGGCGTACTGGATACCCCGCCTTCGCGGGGTATGACAGTGTCAGGTGAATTTGGATCCCGCCTTTAACGGCACGCCGCGCAGGAAGTCCGCGGCCTGCATGCGGGCCTTGCCCTCGCGCTGCAGCTCGATGATGCGGATGGCACCGTCGCCGCAGGCGACGGTAAGCTGATCGTCGAGCATTTCGCCAGGCGCGCCGGAGCCTTTCGCCAATTCGCAGCGCAGGATTTTGACGCGGGCATCGTCAAGCTCGCTCCAGGCGCCGGGGAACGGCGAGAGGCCATGGACGTGGCGCAGCACTGCGCGCGCCGGCTTTGTCCAGTCGATCCGCGCCTCCGCCTTCTCGATCTTGGCGGCGTAGGTGACGCCGTCCGCGCTCTGCGCCTTGAGCTGGAGCCCGCCGCGTTCGAGCGCGGCCATCGCGCGCACCATCAGGTCGGCCCCCAACCGGGACAGGCGATCGTGCAGGTCGAGCGCGGTCATGCCGTCGGTGATCGCGATGCGCTCGGCCATGGCGACGTCGCCGGTATCGAGGCCGACATCCATCTTCATCACCATCACGCCGCTCTCGGCGTCACCTGCCATGATGGCGCGGTTGATCGGCGCAGCGCCGCGCCAGCGCGGCAACAGCGAGGCATGCAGATTGTAGCAGCCGAGTTTTGGCGCATCGAGGATCGCCTGCGGCAGGATCATGCCGTAGGCGACGACAACGGCCGCGTCGACATCGAACGCGCGGAACTCCGCCAGCGCCTGCTCGGACTTCAGCGTCTTCGGCGTCAGCACGGGAATGCCGAGCTTTCGCGCGGCCTCCTCGACCGGCGTCGGCTGCAATTGCAGGCCGCGCCGGCCGCCCGGCTTGGGCGCGCGGGTGTAGACCGCCGCGATCTCGTGCCCATGCGCGACCAGCTCGAGCAGCGTCGGCACGGAGAAATCGGGCGTGCCCATGAAGATGAGGCGAAGGGGCATTTGACGAGACAATCCTTGAAACGAGCAAGGTACTCGTCATGGCCGGGCTTGTCCCGGCCATCCACGTTCGTCCTGCTCGCGGCGGCAAAGAACGTGGATGCCCGGGACAAGCCCGGGCATGACGGCGGAGGAATTATCACTCCGCCGCGCGCTTGGCGGCTTTCTCGAACTTCTTCATGACGCGGTCGCGCTTGAGCTTGGACAGATAGTCGACGAACAGCACGCCGTTGAGATGGTCGATCTCGTGCTGGATGCAGGTGGCGTAGAGGCCTTCGGCATCCTCCTCGTGCACCTTGCCGTCGAGATCGGTGAAGCGCACGCGCACCTTCGCGGGACGCTCGACCTCCTCGTAATATTCCGGGATCGACAGGCAGCCTTCCTCGTAGACCGACAGTTCCTCGGACGAGGCGATGATTTCAGGATTGATGAAGACGCGCGGCACGTGCTTGGTCTCGCCGCTCTCGTCACGCTTGGCGAGATCCATGGTGATGAGACGCAAGGGTTGCGCGACCTGGATCGCCGCCAGCCCGATGCCGGGCGCGTCGTACATGGTCTCGAACATGTCGTCGGCAAGCTTGCGGATCTCCGCCGTGACCTTCTCGATCGGCTTGGAGACCAGGCGCAGCTGCTTGTCGGGCAGGATGATGATTTCTCTGAGGGCCATGGCCGCGATTTAAGCCGCGCGCCGGATGCGGTCAATGCGGCCCGGAACCCGTTAACCCCTCGCTAACCATAAAACTTCACCTTTCATTAACCATGAAATTTAGGGGGCGGTTAACCCAGAATGTTCCCTCTTCGTTCGCGAGAGCGCAGCGAATCGGCTACAAGGCGGCATGAACGAGATCATTGTCATGCTGGGCGACTGGCCGGTGCGCATCGTCGATGCGCTGATCGGCTTCGGTGCGCTCGTCCTCATCCTGCTGGTTGTGATTGCGGTTGTGATCGCGCGCTCGGGGCGGCGTGGCGCGGAACTCGCCATGGCGAACGCAATCCGTGCCGACGAGCTCGAGGAGCGGCTCGCCCAGGTGCTGCACGCCCAGAGCGAGGCCTCGGGGCGGGTCGACGCCATGACCCAGGCGCTGGCGGGACGCCAGGCCGAGATGGCGCGCGCGGTCAACGAGCGGCTTGATTCGGTGACGCATCGGGTCGGCCAGTCCATGGAACATTCGACCCGCAACACCATGGAGAGCCTGCGCGCGCTGCATGAACGGCTCGGCATCATCGACAACGCGCACAAGAACCTCACCGACCTCACCACGCAGGTGACCACTCTGCGCGACGTACTCGCCAACAAGCAGTCGCGCGGCGCCTTCGGCCAGGCGCGGATGGAGGCGATCGTCCAGGACGGTCTGCCCAAAGGCTCCTACGAGTTCCAGTTCACGCTTTCGACCGGCAAGCGACCGGACTGCGTCGTGTTCCTGCCCGACCAGCGCCCGCTCTGCATCGACGCGAAGTTTCCGCTGGAGGCGATGACGGCGCTGCACGACGCCCGCACCGACGAGGAGCGGCGCGTTGCCACGCAGCGGCTGCGCGGCGACGTGATGAAGCATGTCAGCGACATCGCGGAAAAATACCTCGTCACCGGCGAGACCCAGGAGATGGCGCTGATGTTCGTGCCGTCGGAATCGGTCTACGCCGAGATCCATGACGGCTTCGACGACGTGATCCAGAAGGCCTATCGCGCCCGCGTCGTGCTGGTATCGCCGTCGCTGCTGATGCTCGCGATCCAGGTGATGCAGCAGATCATGAAAGATGCGCGCATGCGCGACGCCGCCGACCAGATCCGCACCGAAGTGATCAAGCTCGGCGACGATCTGGGGCGCCTGCGCGACCGCGTGCTCAAGCTGCAAAAGCATTTTGCCGACGTGAACGAGGACGTCCGCCAGGTGCTGATCTCCGCCGACAAGATCGAAAAGCGCGCAGGGCGAATCGAGGAGCTCGATTTCAGCAAGAGCGATGCGCCGGAGGCGCCGCGCCTGGTGGCGACGGGAGCGGCAGAGCTGTTTCCGCGCAAGCTCCAGGCGGGGGAGTGAGACTAGGGCACACTGTCGTGCCCCGCGAAGGCGGGGCACCCAGTACGCCGTGACGATCGTTGTTAAGCCGACGTGCCGGTGTTTACTGGATCGCCCGCCTTCGCGGACGATGACGGCGGAATGGAAGGCGAAGATGGATCCACGCCAGTACTACGTGTACATTCTCGCCAGCCGAATTGGCGGCACGCTCTATATCGGCGTGACGAACGATCTCATCCGCCGGTGGCGCAGCACAGGTTGAAGGTCATCGAAAGCTTCACGGAAAAGTACGACGTCGCCCGACTTGTCTACTTCGAGCAGTTCGACGATCCCGAGAATGCGATCAAGCGGGAGAGGCGGTTGAAGAAGTGGAATAGGGCCTGGAAGGTCCGCTTGATCGAGCAGCATAACCCAAACTGGGATGACCTCTATCCTGGGATAGCCGGACCATCATGATGGCGTCATGCTCAATGTCATGCCCCGCGAAGGCGGGGCATCCAGTATTCCGCAGCCCGTGTGGTTGAACCGAGACGCCGCGGAGTACTGGATCGTCCGCCTTCGCGGACGATGACACCGAGCGTGTTGGAAGCTCTCCCGTCTCACCAGCTACCGCGAGAGTCTTTTCCCCCAGAATCTGCTAACACGCCCCCCATGACCGCACCCGACGCGACCTCCCCCGCCGCGACTTCCACCGCCTCGCCGTCCTGGCGCGACAGCCTTGCTGTTTACCTGCAGCCGCGGGTGCTGATCGTGCTGTTTCTCGGCTTCTCCTCGGGGCTGCCGCTGGCGCTGTCGGGCTCGACGCTGCTGGTGTGGATGGCCGAGGCCGGGGTCGATCTTGGAACGATCGGGCTGTTTGCGCTGGTTGGAACGCCATACACGCTCAAATTCCTGTGGGCGCCGCTGGTCGATGCGCTGCATGTGCCGTTCTTCACGCATGCCTTCGGACGTCGCCGTGGGTGGCTGGTGTTTGCGCAGCTGCTGCTGATCGGCGCGATCCTGCTGTTGGCGCTGACCGATCCGGCACGTTCGCCACTGCTTGTCGCGCTCGGCGCGCTGCTGGTCGCGACGATGTCCTCGACGCAGGACATCGTGGTCGACGCGTTCCGCGTCGAGAGCCTGCCCGAAAGCGAGCAGGCCGCCGGCATGGCCGCCTATGTCGCGGCCTATCGCATCGGCATGTTGGTCTCGACTGCAGGCGCCCTGTTCATCGTCACCGGCTTCGAGGCGATCGTCCCGCGTGGCGCCGCCTGGATGTGGGGCTATGTGGTGATGGCGGCTCTGGTGCTGATCGGCACGGCGACTGCGCTCGCCGCCACCGAGCCCGCACAATCCGCGCGCGCCGAGGCCGCCACGCAGGACGAGGGCGCGCTCACGCGGGTGTTCCATGCGGCGCTGGGCGCGTTCTCGGAATTCCTGCGACGCAAGGAAGCATGGGTCGTGCTCGCCTTCGTCGTGCTGTTCAAGTTCACCGACGCGTTCTCCGGCAACATGACCGTGCCGTTCGTCATCGACATCGGCTTCACGCGGAACGACTATGCCGTGATCGTCAAGGGCGTCGGCATCATCGCGACCCTGGCCGGCGGCTTTGCCGGCGGCTTCGTGGCCCGACGCTATTCGCTCGCGACCAGCCTGTGGATCGGCGGCATCGTGCAGGCGATGTCCAATTTGTCGTTCTCGTGGCTTGCGATTGTCGGCGTCAACGAATGGGCGCTGACCCTCGCGATCACCTCCGACAATTTCTGCAACGCCATCGGCACCGTGATCTTCGTCGCCTATCTCTCGGCGCTGTGCCAGAACCCGCTGCACACGGCGACCCAATATGCACTGCTGACGGCGCTCGCCGCCGTAGGACGGACCTATTTGTCGTCGGGCGCAGGCTATCTGGCGAAAGCGACGGGCTGGCCGATGTTCTTCGCGATCTCCGTCCTCGTCGCCATCCCGAGCCTGATGTTGCTGGCGTACTTGCAGAAGCGCGGGCATTTCGAGGCACTGGGGCCGGTGCGGGTGTAGGCACCCCTGTCATGCCCCGCGAAGGCGGGGCATCCAGTACTCCGAGACAGTCGTGATCGACCGAGAAGCTGCGGCGTACTGGATCGCCCGCCTTCGCGGGCGATGACACCGGAATCGGGGAGACGACTCCACCCCTACTGCTTCTTGATAAGGCTCCACTTCGTGATCACGGCCTCGCTCATCTGGCCGGGATCGCTGGCGCAGGCGACCTCGTCCACCTTCACGGAGATCTCCTTGCCGACGAAGGATTTCAGCTGGGCGGCCTGCGCCTCGCTGGAGGTGACGAGCTGGAACGTCTCAGGGCCGGTTTCGAGATTGCACAGCCCGTTCGGCGGCGGCAGGCGGCGCGGCTCGGACGTGATCTGGTAGGTCGCGACGCGCTTGCCGTTCTTGGCGTCGCGCACCTTCATCGCGTTGAGCTCGCCGGAGAGCACGTCCCCAGTGTTGATCGGCTTGCCGGGCTTGGACGGCGGCAGCGCCGCGTCGCCCTGCTGCGCGGAGATGGCCGGGGTCACCAGCATCAGCATCGTCGCGACCAAAGCCCATCGCGTGGCGAAAAGTTTCGTCATGTCGTCCGTTCCGTAAAGTCTGGATGGAGATTCCTGTTTTGACGCGTTTTCTTCACGCGAACCGGTATCCACTTCGCTCGAAAACGCTCTAGAACAGGGTGCGCTGCCGCATCGCAGCCGATAGCGTACCTTCATCGAGATAATCAAGCTCGCCGCCGACGGGAACCCCGTGGGCGAGCCGCGTCACCTTCACATTGGCGTCCTGAAGCAGGTCGGTGATGTAATGCGCCGTGGTCTGGCCGTCCACCGTCGCATTCAGCGCTAGGATGATTTCATGCACTTGCGAATCATGCGCGCGCGCCACCAGCGCGTCGATGGTGAGGTCCTGCGGGCCGACGCCGTCGAGCGGCGACAATGTCGCGCCCAGCACGTGATAGCGCCCCTGGGTGGCATTGGCGCGCTCCAGCGCCCAGAGGTCGGCGACATCGGCGACGACGACGATGATCGCAGGATCGCGCTTCGGATCGGTGCAGACGGTGCAGGGATTTTGCGTGTCGATGTTGCCGCAGGTCTTGCAGACCTGGACCTTGTCCAGCGCCACCTGCAAGGCGCTCGACAACGGCATCATCAGTGCTTCGCGCTTCTTGATCAGATGCAGGGCCGCGCGCCGCGCCGAGCGCGGACCGAGGCCCGGCAGCCGCGCGAGCAGCTGGACCAGCCGCTCGATCTCGGGACCTGCAACAGCGCCCATTTTATTGGCCGAACAGCCCCGGCGGCAGGCCGAGCCCGCCGGTGAGGGCCTGCATCTTCTCCTGCATGGCGGTCTCGGCCTTGCGGCGCGCATCAGCGAGGGCGGTGACGAGCAGGTCTTCCAGCACCTCGCGCTCCTCGGCCTTCATCAGCGAAGGATCGATCTTGATGCTCTTGACGTCCATCTTCGCGGTCATGCGCACGGCGACGAGACCGCCGCCGGAAATGCCTTCGACCTCGACGTTGGCGAGCTGGTCCTGCATCTCCTGCATCTTGGATTGCAGCTGCGCCGCCTGTTTCATCATGCCGAGAAAATCAGCCATGGGTGCGTGTCCTTGGAAAGAATGGTTCAGAGATCGTCGCCGTCGGAACCGTCGGGCGGATCGTCGCTGCCATAGTCGGCGTTAATATCGGTTTCCGGCGTCTCGGGAGCAAGCCTGCGGACCTCGACGACCTTGGCGCCGGGGAAACGCGACAGCACCTCCTGCACGCGCGGATCGGCTTCCGCGGTACGGGCATGCTCCTGCTTGGCCGCCTGGTTCACCGAACGCAAAGTCGGCTGGCCCTGCTCGTTGGAGACGATCACGGTCCAGCGGCGGCCGGTCCACAGCTCGAACTTCTTCGCAAGTTCCGAGATCATGGTCTTGGAAGCGTTGGGCTCGAGCGCGACTTCCAGCCGCCCCTCCTCGAAACGGACGAGGCGCATGTCGCCTTCGAGCGCGCTCTTGGTCATGATGTCGCGCTTCTGCCCTGCGAGCGCAACCAGCTGGGTGAAGCTCGCGATGCGCAGCTGGGGCGCCGCCCCTTGCGTATCCGGCGCGGGGGCCGCCATCTGCGGCCGGGCGCCACCGCCAAACGCTGGAGCCGAGGCTGTCGGCATGCGCACGGGCGCAGCTGACATCGGCGCTGCGGAGGCAACCGGCGCGGCCGGCGCGCCGTTGCGCGCGCTACTTCCGCCGTTCACGACCGGCGAGCCGCCGCCGTTCTGCTCGAGCATTCTGATCGCTTCGTCGGGCGTCGGCAGGTCGGCGACATAGGCGATGCGCACCAGAACCATTTCGGCCGCGGCTGCGGGACGCGTTGCGGCCTGCACCTCGGCGATGCCCTTAAGCAGCATCTGCCACATCCGCGACAGCACGCGCATCGAGATCTTGGAGGCGAACTCCTTGGCGCGCACCCGCTCGGTCTCGCCATAGGCGACGTTGTCGGCGGTCGCCGGGATGACCTTCACACGGGTGACGAAATTGACGAACTCGGCGAGGTCCGAGAGCACGACGATGGGATCGGCGCCGACATCGTATTGGTCGCGGAACTCCTTGAAGGCGGACGCGATGTCGCCGCGCGCCAGCGACTCGAACAGGTCGATGACCCGGGTGCGGTCGGCAAGGCCCAGCATCTGCCTGACGGCATCGGCCTTCACCTGCCCCGCCGCATGCGCGATCGCCTGGTCGAGCAGCGACAGCGAATCGCGCACCGAGCCCTCCGCGGCGCGCGCAATGATGCCGAGCGCTTCCGGCTCGATCTCGACGTTTTCCTTCGCCGCAATGCTGGCGAGGTGCTTCATCAGCACGTCGGCCTCGACGCGGCGCAGGTCGAAGCGCTGGCAGCGCGACAGCACGGTGACCGGAACCTTGCGGATCTCGGTGGTCGCGAACACGAACTTGGCGTGCTCCGGCGGCTCCTCCAGCGTCTTCAGGAAGGCGTTGAACGCCGCCGTCGACAGCATGTGGACTTCGTCGATGATGTAGACCTTGTAGCGGGCGCTGGCCGGGGCATAGCGCACGCTGTCATTGATCTGGCGGACGTCGTCGACGCCGGTATGCGAGGCCGCGTCCATCTCCAGCACGTCCATGTGCCGGCTTTCCATGATCGCCTGGCAATGCACGCCCAAGGACGGCATGTGGATGGTCGGCCCCTTCACCGATCCATCCGGCATCTCGTAGTTGAGTGCGCGGGCGAGAATGCGCGCGGTGGTGGTCTTACCGACCCCGCGGACGCCGGTGAGAATCCAGGCCTGCGGAATGCGGCCGGTCTCGAACGCATTGGAGACGGTACGGACCACGGCCTCCTGGCCGATCAGGTCGTCGAACGAGGATGGGCGGTATTTGCGCGCCAGCACCCGGTAGGGCGCATTGCCGGCCTGGCCGGCGCTATCGGGATCGGGAGGGGCGCCAGCGTCGGTCATCGGTCGATCCGCAATGAAATGTCTCTTGGCCGGCTTTTGCGGAAAGGAGCGCGCTGGCGGCTGGTGCCGCCGGCGCTGGTTCGCTCGAAAAACAGGTAGGAGACTGACGAGCGACCCGATCCGGACCTCGTTAGGGCTGCTTCCTTCCGGACCTGACCCGGTTGGCGAGTGGCTCGTCCACCGCCAATCTCCCGGTCCCTATTTGGGGCCAAAGGGAGCGGAAAGCAAGCGGGGTCTGGGGCTGTTCCGACGGCGCTTGGGGACTTCCGGCGCCGAATTCGCCCTCATTCGGCCTGCCCCACCGGGTCCGACGCATAAGGACCACGGCGCATACGGATGTTGTCTGGGGGCGTGGTCTCTGCGACGGTAAGAATCAATCCAGAGAAGCCTTCATGCCCGAACCCGCCTGGTCGCTGCACTCCCGCCTGAAAGAGGACACCATCGATATCGGCGACCTGCCGCTGTCGAAGGTGCTGGTCATCAAGGACGCGCATTATCCCTGGCTGCTGCTGGTGCCGCGGCGCGCCGACACGGTCGAGATCATCGATCTCGACGAGGTGCAGCAGGCGCAGCTGATGACGGAGATCTCCCGCGTCTCGCGCGCGCTGAAGGAGATCAGCAAATGCGACAAGCTCAACATCGCCGCGCTCGGCAACCTCGTGCCGCAGCTGCATGTCCACATCATCGCACGCCGCACCAGTGACGCCGCCTGGCCGCGGCCGGTGTGGGGCGTGATGCCGCCGCTGGCACACGACGCCGCGGAGGTTCAGAATTTCATCAGCGCGCTTCGCCGCAAGATCTGGTTGGGTTGAAAGAACAATAATGTCAGCATTCAACGCGTTTCCGCTGGGGCAGCCGGCCTTCGTCACCAACGTCCTCGACCGCGCCGCGCATCTGCGCCGCGACGACGAAAAGCTGTTCGCGCTGGAGCAGAAGCCGTCCTCGCGCGCCTACGTGGTCTATCGCGACTCGCTGCTGGTAAAGCGCGAGGGCGACAAGGTGCGCGCGCTGCTCGGAATCGACGAAGCGCTGAAATGCGGCGCCAATCCCGGCACGGTGTTCCTCGGGCTTCGCGACGGTGCGGCCGTGTTCGGCATGGGCCTGTCGCAGGCCGCCGCCGAGAAGCTGGTCGGCCGCGAGGATTATACCGTGACCGAGCTGCGCGGCATGGCGATGCAGGGCGCGATCCCGCCCGAGGAGCTCTCGGCCGTCGCGATGGCGAAGTCGATGGTGGGATGGCATCAGCGCCACGGCTATTGCGCCAATTGCGGCGTACGCACCAGCATGAAGGAAGGCGGCTGGAAGCGCGACTGCCCGAGTTGCAAGGCCGAGCATTTTCCGCGCACCGATCCGGTCGTGATCATGCTGGTGGCGTCCGGCGACAAGTGCCTGCTCGGACGCCAGAAGCAGTTTCCGGCAGGGATGTATTCCTGCCTCGCCGGCTTCGTCGAGGCGGCCGAGACCATCGAGGACGCGGTGCGCCGCGAGATCTTTGAGGAGTCCGGGATCCGCTGCACCGACGTGCAATACTACATGACCCAGCCCTGGCCCTATCCGTCGTCGCTGATGATCGGCTGCAGCGCGCGGGCGTTGAACGAGGACATCGTCGTCGATCGGATGGAGCTGGAAGACGCGCGCTGGTTCACGCGCGAGGAGGCGGCGAAGATGCTGACGCGGACGCATCCTGACGGGCTCGCCGGTCCGCATCCCTTCGCCATCGCCCATCATCTGCTCGGCCGCTGGGTGCACGACAAGAGCAGCGCCTGAGCCGAGCCGACGATGGCCGGGATCGCGCCGCGCATCCTCTGCATCGGCATGCCGGTGCGCGACCTCATCCTGCGCGTCGAGGCCTTGCCCGAACGCGGCGGCAAGGCGAACGCCAGCCATCTCGCCGAGATCTGCGGCGGCAACGCGCTCAACGCCGCGATCGCGATGGCGCGGCTCGGCGGCCGCGTCGCCTTCGCAGGGCCGATGGGTGATGCGCGGGAGACGTCGAGCGCTTTCATTCTCGCGCAGATGGCGCAAGAGAGCATCGAGACCAGGCACATCGTGCGCATGCCTGGCCTGAGCACGCCGGTCTCGGCGATCATGATCGAGCCCTCCGGCGAGCGGACGCTCACCATCTATCGCGATCCCGCGCTGTGGACCGTGAGGCTGCCCGAGGCCGATGCGCTTGTCGCCGATTGTCAGGCGGTGCTCGTCGAGAGCCGCTGCGCGGCGTTCGCCACCTCGCTTTGCGCCGAGGCACGCCGGCGCGGCATTCCCGTCATCGTCGGCGTCGACCGCGCGATGGCGCTGGAGGACGGCCTGCTCACGGCCGCCTCGCATCTGCTGTTCGCCAGCGCCCAGCTGCAGGAGACGGCCGGCATCGCTGACGACGGCGCGGCCTTGAAGCGCCTGGCGGAGCTGACGCCCGCCTTCCTCGCGGCCACAAGGGGCCCGCGCGGCGCGATCTGGCTGAACCAGGCGGGCACGCTGGAGGAAACACCAGCCTTCCCGGTCCAGGCGGTCGATACGCTCGGCGCCGGCGACGTCTTCCATGGCGCATTCGCTCTCGGCCTCGCCGAGGGCAAGGGGTTGCGGGAAGCGATGCGATTCGCCGCAGCCGCCGCGGCGCTGAAATGCACTCGCCATGGCGGCGGGCTGGCCGCCCCGCAACGCGCTGAAGTTGAAGAGCTTTTACAAGGCAAGCTCTAGAGCGATTCCACTGACGCGCCGAGATTATGGGCTTGCCGTGGAAAGATTTTCTCTATATCAGGGAAATCTGCCCCTGAAATGAAACAAAGTTCTTCAAATGACTGATGTCGCCGTCCAGATTCCCGAGACCAGCCGCCGCCTCGACGCCATCGACCGCAAGATCCTGATGGTGCTCCAGGAAGACGCCTCCCTCTCCGTCGCCGAGATCGGCGACCGAGTCGGCCTGTCCTCGACCCCCTGCTGGAAGCGCATCCAGCGCCTGGAGGCCGACGGCGTGATCATCAAGCGCGTCGCCCTCGTCGACCAGAACAAGATCGGGCTCGGCATCTCCGTGTTCGTGTCGGTCGAGAGCTCCGACCATTCGGATGCTTGGCTGAAGCGATTCGCCGAGGCCGTCAGCGCGATGCCGGAGGTGATGGAGTTCTATCGCATGGCCGGCGACGTCGATTACATGCTGCGCGTCGTGGTCGCGGACATGCAGGCCTATGACGTGTTCTACAAGAAGCTGATCAGCGCCGTGCCGCTGAAGAACGTCACCTCGCGCTTCGCGATGGAGAAGATCAAGTCGGTGACGGCGCTACCGATCCCGGCGGTGGTGGCGGCTTAATTTACGCCACACGGAAAGTGTCATCGCCCGATTTAATCGGGCGATCCAGTATTCCAGAGACGCCGGTGATAGAATCGAGAAGCCGCGGGGTACTGGATGCCCCGGTCAAGCCGGGGCATGACAGCGGAGCGAGAGGGACGGATCGCCTCTCTCAGGTGCTCCTCAAATCTTCTGATTGTACTCGCCGACTTCGGGATGCGTGCGCAGCACGCTGTTCACCATCTCGAACATGTCGTGCATGCGCTGCTCCGAGACCGGGCTTTCGACCACGACGACGAGCTCGGGCTTGTTGGACGAGGCGCGCACCAGGCCCCAGCTGCCGTCCTCGACCGTGACGCGCACGCCGTTGACGGTGACGAGATCGCGGATCGCCTGCCCCCCGATCTTCGCACCCTTTGCTTGCAGGCCTTCGAAGTGCTTCACCACCTTGTCGATGACGCCGTATTTGGTCTCGTCGGCGCAATGCGGCGACATGGTCGGCGACGACCAGGTCTTCGGCAGCGCGTTCTTCAGATCGGCCATCGACTTGCCGGGCGCGCGGTCGAGCATGTCGCAGATCGCGAGCGCCGAGACCAGGCCGTCGTCATAGCCGCGGCCATAGGGCTTGTTGAAGAAGAAGTGGCCGGACTTCTCGAAGCCCGCGAGCGCGCCGGTCTCGTTGGTGCGGCGCTTCATGTAGGAATGACCGGTCTTCCAATAGGCGGTCTTTGCGCCCTGCTTCTGCAGCACGGGATCGGTGATGAACAGGCCGGTGGACTTCACGTCGACGATGAACTGCGCGTCCTTGTGGATCGCCGACATGTCTCGCGCCAGCATCACGCCGACCTTGTCGGCAAAGATCTCCTCACCGGTGTTGTCGACCACGCCGCAGCGGTCGCCGTCACCGTCGAAACCAAGGCCGACATCGGCCTTGTGCTGCAACACCGCGTCGCGGATCGCGTGCAGCATCTCCATGTCTTCCGGATTCGGATTGTATTTCGGGAAGGTGTGGTCGAGCTCGGTGTCGAGCGGGATCACCTCGCAGCCGATCGCTTCCAGCACCTGCGGCGCGAACGCACCGGCGGTGCCGTTGCCGCAGGCCGCGACCACCTTGAGCTTGCGCTTGAGCTTCGGACGAGAGGTGAGGTCGGCGATGTAGCGCGCCGGATAGTTCTCGTGGAACTGGTAGGAGCCCCCGGCCTTGTTCTTGAATTCCGCGTTCAGGACGATCTCCTTCAGCCGCGTCATCTCGTCAGGGCCGAAGGTCAGCGGGCGGTTGGCGCCCATCTTCACGCCGGTCCAGCCATTGTCGTTGTGGGAGGCCGTAACCATCGCAACGGCGGGCACGTCGAGATCGAACTGCGCGAAATAGGCCATCGGCGTCACCGCAAGACCGATATCGTGCACCTTGCAGCCCGCCGCCATCAGGCCGGAGATCAGCGCGTATTTGATCGAGGCCGAGTAGCCGCGGAAATCGTGGCCGGTGATGATCTCCTGTTTGACGCCGAGCTCGGCGATCAGCGCGCCGAGCCCCATGCCGAGCGCCTGCACACCCATCAGGTTGATTTCCTTCTGGAACAACCAGCGCGCGTCGTATTCGCGAAAGCCCGTCGGCTTCACCATCGGCTCGGATTCGAAGGCGTAGGTGTTGGGCAACAATACGGATTTCGGCTTCGGGAACATTGAGTCGGTCTCGTGAAAGGGGGGCGGGAGTTGCTGCAGGCTTAGCGAATGCCAAACCGCAGCGAAAGGCGGGAATGAAGGCTTATGGCCGATAATTGCGGCAGTTTGGTAACGAAGAAACGTTACCGGGAGGGCGGCCGGAGCAAGGATATCATCTTCTTGAAATTGGCGACCGCGCGATCGCGCGGGAGGCGCGCCTCTACTGCTCCAGCACCATCTGCCCGTTGGCGTACTCAAAACGCTTCAGGCGGGACAGAAAGGAGAGGCCAAGCAGGTTCTCCGACAGCGCCTCGTCTGGCAGGACCATGGCATCGACGTCGCGCACGATGAGACCGCCGACGTCGAGCATGGCGATGCGGGTGCGCGCGGCCTTGATGGTGCCGTTGGCGGTGGAGACGGTGGCGTTGTACTCGCCGCGCGAGGGACGGAGACCAAACCGGGCGGCCGAGGTCTCGTTCAGCGCAACGACGGAGGCGCCGGTATCGATCATGAAGCCGATGCGCTGGCCGTCAATCCGGCCCTCGGTCTGGAAATGACCGCGGGCGTCACGGGCAATGGCCAGGCTGCGGCCGCCGGCCGGCGCTGTGGCCGCGACTGCGACCGTCGTGCGCGGCACTGACGTGGCGGAAGCCGAGCTCATCTTGTCCGCCATCTGCGCCATGAAGGTGCCGAGGCCGATCATGACGGCCGCGATGATCATAATGTTACGCATCACACCACTTCCGAGCCGAAAGCTCGATTTCATCACGCGACGAGGCCGGCGGCGAGCGAAGGCACGCCGGGGCTCCTGTCATTTTGACGAAAAGGATGAGCGGAGGGTTAATGCCGGTTGCGAGTTCTCACGTCCCGCGCGGCTTCGCCCGCCTTGTCGGCACGGCGCTCGCGGGATCGTCGGGCCAGGGGTGACGCGGGTAGCGGCCGCGCAGGTCGGAGCGGACGGCGGCGTAGCTGCCGCGCCAGAAGCCGGGCAGATCGCGCGTCACCTGCACCGGACGCTGGGCCGGCGACAGCAATTCCAGCACCAGCGGCACCTTGCCGGCGGCGATCGAGGGATGGGTGTTGAGGCCGAACAATTCCTGCAGCCGCACCGCGATGGTCGGTCCCTGCTCGGCCTCGTAGTCGATCGCGAGCATAGTGCCGGTCGGCGCCTCGAAATGCGTCGGCGCCTCGCGGTCGAGCCGCGTGCGCATCTCCCAGGGCAAGAGCGCCATCAGGGCGTCGGAGAGATCGCCCGCGGAGATGTCCTTGAGCGCGATCTTGTCGGAGAGCGCCGGCACCAGCCAGTCGTCGCGCCGCGCGATCAGACCGTCGTCGGACAAATCGGGCCAGCTGTCGCCCTCGGCCTTGCGCAGGAACATCACGCGATCACGCCATTGCTTGGCGGCTTTCGACCAGGGCAGCCGGTCGAGGCCGGCCGCAATCAGTCCGTCGGCAAAGATGCGCGCGGTCTCCTCCGAGGGCGATACTGAAAGCGTTGCCTCAGACAGAGTGATCGCGTGCAGCACGCGCTTGCGCCGCGCCCGCAGCGCCATCGCGCCGCGATCAAAGGAGATCTCGTCGGCGGTCTCGATATGCTCGGCGAAATGTTGCTCGATCTCGTCCTCGGTGATTTGTGCAGCGAGCAGGATGCGTCCGCTCGCCGCCGTCCCGGTCATCTCACCGATCGCGATGTAGGGCGCACGGGCGAGCGAGGAGGTCTGCTCGACAGAGGCGCCGCGACCGTTGGCCAGCACGAAGCTGCCATTGCCGCGAGTGCGCGCGACGCGGTCCGGGAACGCATAGGCGAGCATCAGGCCGGTCGACAGATCCTCCTGCTGCGCCACCTTCTCCGACGCCGCGACCTGCGAAGCCCAGCGGTGCGCGAGATCGCGCGCGCTTGCCGCGCGTGGTGAGCGGTCGCGGTGGAACTGGTCGCGGCGGTGCTCGAGATCGACGCTGTCGCCGCCAAGGCCGCGCTCGGTGATGATGGCCGCGATCTCGGCGGCGGCCTGGCCCTCGCCGGCGCGATGCGAATCCACGATCATGCGCGCCAGCCGAGGCGGCAGCGCCAGCGCACGCAAACTCTTGCCTTCGGCGGTGATGCGGCCGTCGCCGTCGAGCGCGTTGAGCTCGCTCAGCAGGCTCTTGGCTTCCTTCCAGGCCGGCTGCGGCGGCGGATCGAGGAACGATAGAGCCGCGGGATCGCTGACGCCCCATTGCGCCAGATCGAGCACCAGCGAGGACAGGTCGGCGCTGAGGATTTCCGGCTGGGTGTACGGCGCGAGCGATGCGGTCTGCGGCTCGTCCCAGAGCCGGTAGCAGACGCCGGGCTCGGTGCGGCCGGCACGGCCGCGGCGCTGGTCCACCGCCGCGCGCGAGGCGCGCACGGTCTCGAGCCGGGTCAGGCCGATATCGGGCTCATAGCGCGGCACGCGGGCAAGACCGCTATCGACGACGATACGCACGCCCTCGATGGTGAGCGAGGTCTCCGCGATCGAGGTTGCCAGCACCACCTTGCGCGTGCCCTTGGGTGCCGGCGCGATGGCGCGATCCTGCACGGCGGCATCGAGCGCGCCGAACAGCGGCACGATCTCGACGGAGGCGTCCTGCACGCGCTCGGAGAGGAAATTCTGCGTGCGGCGGATCTCGGCGGCGCCTGGCAGGAAGGCCAGCACCGAGCCGCTATCGGCGCGCAGCGCAGATGCGATCGCATCCGCCATCTGCCGCTCGATCGGCGCGTCCGCCTTGCGGCCGAGATAGCGTGTCTCGACCGGAAACGCACGGCCCTCGCTCTCGACGACGGGGGCATCGCCGAGCAGCCTTGCCACCCGCGCACCGTCGAGCGTCGCCGACATCACCAGGATGCGCAAATCCTCGCGCAAGCCGGTTTGCGCATCACGCGCCAGCGCGAGGCCCATGTCGGCGTCGAGCGAGCGTTCATGGAATTCGTCGAACAGGATCGCGGCAACGCCTGTTAGTTCGGGATCGTCGAGGATCTGGCGGGTGAAGATGCCCTCGGTCACCACCTCGATGCGCGTCGCGCGCGAGATCTTCGAGCCGAAGCGGACCCGATAGCCGACGGTTTCGCCGGCGCGCTCGCCGAGCGATTTGGCCATGCGGTCGGCACTGGCGCGCGCGGCGATGCGGCGCGGCTCCAGCACGATGATCTTCTTGTCCTTGGCCCAGGGCGCATCGAGCAAGGCCAGCGGCACGCGCGTGGTCTTGCCGGCGCCGGGAGGGGCCACCAGCACTGCGGCGTTGCTAGCCTCCAGCGTACGCGACAAATCGTCGAGCACGGCATCGATCGGGAGGGGCGTGTCGAAACTGCGGGGCAAGATCTATCCACTCGTCATGCCCGGGCTTGTCCCGGGCATCCACGTCCTCGACCAGAAAACAGACGTGGATGGCCGGGACAAGCCCGGCCATGACGAATTTATGTGGAGCTGGGAACGATCAGCCCTGCACCGCCGGCCGACCGACGCTCTCGTAGACGAAGCCGGCGGCTTCCATGTCTTCGGGGCGGTAGATGTTGCGGAGGTCGACGACGACCGGCTGCGCCATGGTCGCCTTCAACCGGTCGAGATCGAGCGCGCGGAACTGGACCCATTCGGTGACGATGACGAGAGCGTCGGCGCCTTGCGCGCAGGCATAGGCGTCCTCGCAATAGGTGATATCGGGCAATTCGCCCTTGGCCTGCTCCATGCCGACGGGATCGAACGCCTTCACCTTCGCGCCCATGTCGATCAGGCCCGTTACCAGCGGGATCGACGGCGCATCGCGCATGTCGTCGGTGTCGGGCTTGAAGGTGAGGCCGAGCACCGCGACGGTCTTGCCGCGCAGATTGCCGCCGAGCGCCTGGCTCACCTTGCGCGCCATCGCGCGCTTGCGGTTCTCGTTGACCGCCAGTACCGATTCGACGATGCGCAGGGAGACGTCGTAGTCCTGCGCGATCTTGATCAGGGCCTTCGTGTCCTTCGGGAAGCACGAGCCGCCGAAACCGGGACCGGCATGCAGGAATTTGGTGCCGATGCGGTTGTCGAGACCGATGCCGCGCGCGACCTCCTGCACGTTGGCGCCGGCCTTCTCGGACAGGTCGGCGATCTCGTTGATGAAGGTGATCTTGGTCGCGAGGAACGCGTTGGCGGCATATTTGATCATCTCGGCGGTCCGGCGCGCGGTGAACATCAGCGGCGCCTGGTTCAGCGACAGCGGACGGTAGATGTCGCCCATCACCTTGCGGCCGCGCTCGTCGGAGGTGCCGACCACGATGCGATCCGGGAATTTGAAATCGCGGATCGCCGCGCCCTCGCGAAGGAACTCAGGGTTCGAGGCGACAACCACGTCGGCCTTGGGATTGGCCTCGCGGATGATGCGCTCGACCTCATCGCCGGTGCCGACCGGCACGGTCGATTTCGTCACCACCACGGTGAAGCCCTGCAGCGACTGCGCGATCTCTTTCGCGGCGGCATAGACGTAAGACAGGTCGGCGTGTCCGTCGCCGCGGCGCGAGGGCGTGCCGACCGCGATGAACACGGCATCAGCATCGGCGACCGGCTGCTTCAGGTCGGTGGTGAAGTCGAGCCGCTTGGCTTTCACGTTGTTCGCGACCAGCTCGTCGAGCCCGGGCTCGTAGATCGGGATCTCGCCGCGATGGAGTGCCGCGATCTTCCTCTCGTCCTTGTCGACGCAGGTGACGTCGTGGCCGAAATCCGCAAAGCAGGCGCCGGACACCAATCCCACATAGCCCGTGCCGATCATCGCAATTCGCATGAAAAATCCTGTTCCAGCTTGGTTAACGGACGTCCAACTCGGCCCAATCCGGGGCGGTTTAGCATTTTCCCGAGGCCATGGAACAGTCCGCATGCAAAAACCGGCCCGCGATTTGAACCGGTAAAGAAGTCGGAAACTACTGGGCTCCAAACTGCCCCAGGCCCGCACAGGCACGGGCGGAACGCGCCTCGAAAAGGGACACCATGGCACGATCAGGCACAATCGCGGCGGCCAGCCCCTCCACGGCCGCTTCGGGCGCGCGTATCGACTGGGTCGACTACGCCAAGGGTATCTGCATCGTCATGGTGGTGATGATGCATTCGGTGCTGGGGGTGGAGCTTGCCGCCGGGCAGACCGGGTTCATGCACGTGCTCGTAGCCTTCGCAAAGCCGTTCCGGATGCCGGATTTCTTCCTGATTTCGGGCTTGTTCCTGTCTCTGGTGATCGATCGGGACTGGCGAACCTATCTCGACCGCAAGGTGGTGCATTTCGCCTATTTTTATGTCGTCTGGGTGACAATCCAATTCGGCTTCAAGGCCCCGGCCTTTGCGGCCGAGACCAGCTGGCAGCATGTTGGCCTGCTGTATCTCGAATCCTTCATCGAGCCGTTCGGCACGCTGTGGTTCATCTATCTGTTGCCGGTCTTCTTCGTCGTCACGAAACTGACACGCAAGGTCCCATCGCTCGCGGTCTGGCTCGTCGCCGCCGCGCTGGAGACCGCGCACATCACGACCGGCTGGACCGCCATCGACGAGTTCTGCGCACGCTTCGTCTATTTCTATTCGGGCTATTTGTTCGCGCCCTACGTGTTCGCCCTGTCGGATCAGGCGCGGAAGCATCCGGCGCTGGCGCTTGCAGCGCTCGCTGCCTGGGCGCTGATCAATGCCGGCCTCGTCGCAGCGGGCGCCAGCGAGTGGGCGATCGTCTCGCTCGCGCTCGGCTTCGCCGGCGCCTGCGCCATCATCGCGGCGGGCACGCTGCTCGCGCGGGCGCACTGGCTCAACTTCCTCCGCTTCTGCGGCGAGCATTCGATCGTGATCTATCTCGCCTTCTTCCTGCCGATGGCGGCGACGCGAACGCTGCTGCTGCGCACGGGCATCATTCCTGATATCGGCACGGTGTCGCTGCTCGTCACTATCGCCGGCGTGCTTGGATCGCTTGTGATCTGGCAGGCCGCGTTGCGACTTAATGCGCGCTTCCTGTTCGAGCGGCCGGAGGCATTCTGGATCGCGCCGAAGAAGCCTGGCGTGCGATTGCAGGCGGCCGAGTAGCGCTCCCTCCCCGAGGCCATCCCCATAGTGTGCAATTGCGCACGGGGCGGGGATCCATAACCCCAGGAAGCGGTTATGGCGGGAGATGGCAACCCCGAGTCTTCGCAAAACTACATCCTGTGGCTATGGGTCCCGGATCTGCGCGCGCTTAGGGCGCGCTTGTCCGGGACGACGATGGTGTGGGAATCGCGCCAAAAATCCGCTGCCCAAGGCTGTCAAAGCCCGCAAAAATTCATACATTGCGGCCCATGCCCAAAACCTCGCCGAAGACATCTCCGAAGACCAGCGCCAAAGCCGACACCACAGCCGCGCCCAAGGCGGCCACTGACACCAAGCCTGTTGCCAAAGCTGCGACAGCTGCTGCCAAACCGGTCGCGGCAAAGGCGGCCGGAAAGGGCGACCACGTCTTCCTGGTCGATGGTTCCTCCTACATCTTCCGCGCCTATCACGCGCTGCCGCCGCTGAACCGCAAATCCGACGGGCTCCAGGTCAACGCCGTGCTCGGCTTCTGCAACATGCTGTGGAAGCTGCTCCGCGAGATGCCCGAGGACAATCGGCCGACGCATCTGGCCATCATCTTCGATAAGTCGGAGATCACCTTCCGCAACAAGATCTATCCGGACTACAAGGCGCACCGGCCGCCGGCCCCCGACGATCTCATTCCGCAATTCGCGCTGATCCGCGAAGCCGTGCGCGCCTTCGACCTGCCCTGCCTGGAACAGATCGGCTTCGAGGCCGACGATCTCATCGCGACCTATGTGCGCCAAGCCTGCGAGCGCGGCGCCAGCGCCACCATCGTGTCGTCAGATAAGGACCTGATGCAGCTCGTCACCGATTGCGTCACGATGTACGACACCATGAAGGACCGCCGCATCGGCATATCAGAGGTGATCGAGAAGTTCGGCGTGCCGCCGAACAAGGTGGTCGAGGTGCAGGCGCTCGCGGGCGATTCCACCGACAACGTGCCGGGCGTACCCGGCATCGGCATCAAGACCGCGGCGCAACTGATCACCGAATATGGCGATCTCGACCAATTGCTGTTCCGCGCCGGCGAGATCAAGCAGCCCAAGCGGCGCGAGGCGCTGCTCGAGAACGCGGAGAAGGCGCGCATCTCGCGGCAGCTCGTGCTGCTCGACGACAAGGTCGAGCTGGAGGTGCCGCTGGACGACCTCGCCGTCCACGAGCCCGACGCGCGCAAGCTGATCGCCTTCCTCAAGGCGATGGAGTTCACGACGCTGACGCGGCGCGTCGCCGAATATGCGCAGATCGATCCCGCCAATATCGATGCCGATCCCGGCTATGCCAGCGGCGCCAGCGTATTCACGACGTTGCCGCCCTCGGACGTGGTGCCCACACCGGGCACGGGAACTCCGGCGCCGGCCCGGCCGAACCAGCCCAACAAGTCGGCAGGCAAGGAGGACAAGGCTGCGAGCCCGAAGGGGGCACCGATCTCCCTCGCCGCCGCGCGCGAAGAGGCGCTGCGCAAGCTTCCGGTCGATCGAGGCAAATACCAGACCATCAAGACGCTGAAGGAGCTCGACGCCTTCATTGCGCGCATCCATGACGCCGGCCATGTCGCGATCGAGACAAGAGCGAGCTCGATCGATCCGATGCAGGCCGATCTCTGCGGCATCGCGCTGGCACTGGCGCCGAACGAGGCCTGCTACGTGCCGCTGGCGCACAAGCAATCCGGCGGCGGCGCCGGCCTGTTCGATGCCGGCCTCGCGCCGGACCAGGTCAAGCATGACGACGCGCTGCAAGCGCTGCGGCCGGTGCTGGAATCGGCGGGCATCCTCAAGATCGGCTTCGACGTCAAGTTCACGGCCGTGATGCTGGCGCAGCACGGCATCACCCTGCGCAACATCGACGATGCGCTGCTGATCTCCTACGTGCTCGATGCCGGCCGCGGCTCGCATGCGCTGGAATCGTTGTCGGAGCGCTGGTTCGGCCATGCCATGCTGAAGGACAGCGAGCTGCTCGGCAGCGGCAAGGGCAAGATCACCTTCGACCAGGTGCCGATCGACAAGGCCGCACCGCTGTCAGCCGAAAGCGTCGACATCGCGTTGCGGGTGTGGCGCGTGCTGAAGCCGCGCCTGGTTTCCGAGCACATGAGTGCGGTCTACGAGACGCTGGAGCGGCCGCTGGTCTCCGTGCTTGCGCGTATGGAGCGGCGCGGCATCTCGATCGATCGCCAGGTGCTGTCGCGTCTGTCCGGCGACTTCGCCCAGACCGCAGCGCGCGTCGAGGCCGAGATCCAGGAGATCGCGGGCGAGCCGGTCAATGTCGGCAGCCCCAAGCAGATCGGCGACATCCTGTTCGGTAAGATGGGATTGCCTGGCGGCACCAAGACCAAGACCGGCGCGTGGTCGACCACCGCACAGGTGCTCGACGAGCTCGCCGAGCAGGGCCACGACTTCCCGAAGAAGATTCTGGAGTGGCGCCAGGTCTCCAAGCTGAAATCGACCTACACCGACGCGCTGCCGACCTACGTCAACCCGCAGACCCACCGCGTGCACACCACCTACGCGCTGGCTGCGACCACGACGGGGCGCTTGTCGTCGAACGAGCCGAACCTGCAGAACATTCCGGTGCGTACCGAGGACGGCCGCAAGATCCGCCGCGCCTTCATCGCCACGCCCGGGCACAAGCTGGTCTCGGCCGATTATTCACAGATCGAGCTGCGGCTGCTGGCCGAGATCGCCGACATTCCGGTGCTGAAGCAGGCGTTCCGCGATGGGCTCGACATTCACGCCATGACCGCGTCGGAAATGTTCGGTGTGCCGATCAAGGGCATGCCGAGCGAGATCCGCCGCCGCGCGAAAGCGATCAATTTTGGCATCATCTACGGCATCTCCGCCTTCGGCCTCGCCAACCAGCTCGGCATCGCGCGCGAGGAAGCCTCCGCCTACATCAAGAAGTATTTCGAGCGGTTCCCCGGCATCCGCGCCTATATGGACGAGACGCGCGATTTCTGCCGCAACCACGGCTACGTCACCACGCTGTTCGGCCGCAAGTGCCACTACCCCGACATCAAGGCTTCGAATGCCTCGGTGCGCGCCTTCAACGAGCGCGCCGCGATCAACGCGCGGCTTCAGGGCACCGCCGCCGACATCATCCGCCGCGCCATGACGCGCGTGGAGGATGCGCTCACCGAGAAGAAGCTCTCGGCGCAAATGCTGCTCCAGGTGCACGACGAATTGATCTTCGAGGTGCCGGACGACGAGGTCGAGGCAACGCTCCCCGTCGTGCAGAAGGTGATGCAGGATGCGCCGTTCCCGGCCGTGCTGCTCTCGGTGCCGCTGCATGTCGACGCCCGCGCCGCGAACAATTGGGACGAGGCGCATTAGCGCACTTCCTTACCTCTCCCCGCTTGCGGGGAGAGGTCGGATCGCCCTTCCGATCCGGGTGAGGGGGTGCAGGTCTATCGACGACCGCCCGTGTGGAGAAAGCCCCTCACCCCAACCCTCTCAGGGCGAGCGAAGCTCGTCCCGGCCCCGTAAGAACCGGGGCGAGGGAGCACACCGGCGCAAGACCTCGATTGTCCTCCGAGCAATTGCGCGATGGCAGCGCGATCCCGCGCGTATTAGAACCTTTGCATCTCCCGCACCGGTTCAACCATGCCCCACACCTACGCCTTGCTCGGCTTCGCCCTCGTCAGCCTCGGCCTCGTGCTCACGCCGGGACCGAACATGATCTACCTGATCTCGCGCTCGATCACGCAAGGCGGCGCGGCCGGCATCGTCTCGCTCGGCGGCGTGGCGCTCGGCTTCGTGTTCTACATGCTGTGCGCGGCGTTCGGTATCACGGCGCTGTTGCTCGCCATTCCTTTCGCCTATGACGCGCTGCGCTTTGCCGGTGCCGGCTATTTGCTGTGGCTCGCCTGGCAGGCGGTGAAGCCGGGCGGACGCTCGCCGTTCCAGGTGAGGAAGCTCGCGGTCGACAGCCCGCGCAAATTGTTCGTGATGGGCTTCATCACCAACCTGCTCAACCCGAAGATCGCGATGCTGTATCTGGCGCTGCTGCCGCAGTTCATCGATCCCACAGCGGGCAGCGTGCTCACGCAGTCGGTGGTGCTGGGCGCGATCCAGATCGCGATCAGCGTCAGCGTCAACGCGATGATCGCGCTCGCGGCCGGATCGATCGCGCTGTTCCTGGCGAACCGGCCGAGCTGGATGCTGGTGCAACGCTGGCTGATGGGCACCGTGCTGGCCGGGCTCGCGGTGCGGATGGCGGTCGAAGCGAAGAGGGTGTGAGGATGGTCTTCACCTCTCCCCGCCTGCGGGGAGAGGTCGAATTCGATCGCAGATCGAATTCGGGTGAGGGGGTACAGGTCTCTCGACCATCTCGCATGGGGAGAGAGGCCCCTCACCCCAACCCTCTCCCCGTAAGAACGGGGAGAGGGAGAAGAGAGCTCAATCCAGCTTCGCCTCCATCCCCCGCTTCACGGCCGGGCGCGCCATCAGGGCCTCGTACCAGCGCTTGACGTTGGGGAAGTCGGCCAGATCAACCTTGTGGCGAGGATGGCGCCAGGCCCAGCCCAGGATGGCAAAATCGGCAACCGAGAGCTCGCCGGCGACGAAGTCGCGCCCCTCCAGGCGGCGGTCGAGCACGCCGTAGAGCCGGCGGGTCTCGGCCATGAAGCGCTTCAGGCCGTAGGCCCGGTCCTGCTCGTTCTCGAGTGCGATGAAATGGTGTACCTGGCCGGGCATCGGGCCGAAGCCGCCCATCTGCCACATCAGCCATTCGTAGACCGGAATGCGCTGGATAAGCGATTTCGGCAGGAATTTGCCGGTCTTTTCGCCGAGATAGAGCAGGATCGCGCCGGATTCGAAGATGCTGACGGGCTTGCCCTCAGGCCCCTCGGGGTCGACGATCGCGGGGATCTTGTTGTTGGGCGAGAGGTTGAGGAACTCGGGCGCCATCTGCTCGCCCTTGGTGATGTTCACCGGGATCACCTTATAGGGCAGCCCCATCTCCTCCAGCGCGACCGAGATCTTGCGGCCGTTCGGCGTGTTCCAGGTATAGAGCTCGATGGTCATTCCGTGTCCTTCCCCAAGAGGCTTGCCCGAAGGCTTGCCCCCTCACCTACTCCAGAAGGTTGCGCCCTCACAACCTTTGGGCCGGGATGGCCGATCCCTGTTGACGGGAGACGCCCCCTCTGGAATGTCGCGTCGGTCGCGGATAAATTCCGCCCCCACCAAAAACGCTGTTTGAGGGACCGCCGTGTCGAAATCCGCCTCCCGCGCCCGCCTGTTCGAGATCATCCGCCGGCGCTCATTCGGCCGCGGCGAGGTGACGCTCGCGTCGGGCCGCAAGAGCGATTTCTACTTCAACCTCAAGCCGACCATGCTCGACCCCGAGGGCGCAACGCTGCTCGCCGAGCTGACTTACGAGGCGCTCAAGGACGACCAGCTCGATTTCATCGGCGGTCTCGAGATGGGCGCGGTGCCGCTCGCCGGCGCGCTGGCGCAGATCTCCTGGATCAAGGGTCATCCGATCGCGGCCTTCTTCGTGCGCAAGAAGCCGAAGGAGCACGGCGCGAAGCTCGCGATCGAGGGCCTGCCCAAGGGCGAGACGCTGGCGGGCAAGCGCGTCGTGATCGTCGAGGACGTCACCACCACGGGCGGCTCGGCGATGAAGGCGGTGGAATCGGTGCGCGAGGCCGGGGCCAATGTCGTGCTGGTGCTGACCATGGTCGATCGCGAGGAAGGCGCCACCGACACGTTCGGTGCGGCTGGCCTGCCGTTCCGCTCGCTGTACAAGGCGTCGGAATTCTTGAAGGGGTGAAGTGGCGGAAATTTCTCCGCCGTCATGCCTCAATGTGTCCCGGTAGCAACCACCCGTCCAAAGCTGCGCCCAGCCTTAAAGAGGCCACCGCCTCGTCTTGAAACCGCCTACGCTCAACTGCTCATTTACCATCCCGCTTTATGGTGAATCGTGTGCTGAGATCGCTCGGTCCCAGCCGATTCAGTAGCGTCGGGTGGAGTAAGCATTGCGTACAGTCATGTCCCATGCGCGCCGGCGGCGTCGCGCTTCGCTTGTGGCCGCCATGCTGGCAGCGCCGCTGCTGGCGGCGCCGACCTCGGTTGCAGCCGAAGGCCTGTTCGATTTCCTCTTCGGCGGAATGCAGCAGCGGCCGCAGCGCGAGGTGCCGCCGGCGAACTCCCACGTCGATCCCTTCAGCAGCCAGCAGAATGGCGCCACGCCGCAATATGTGCCGCCGACCCGCTCGGCCGCGGCCGGTGGCTCGGGACCGGCCTTCTGCGTACGCAGTTGCGACGGGAAATACTTTCCGCTGATGCGCGGTCTCGTCTCACCCGCGCAGATGTGTCAGGCGTTCTGTCCTGCCAGCGCGACCAAGGTCTATTTCGGCTCGTCGATCGACGGTGCCTATTCACAGACCGGCGAGCGCTACGCCGACAGCGAGAACGCGTTCGCCTACCGCAAGGCGCTGCGCGCCGACTGCACCTGCAACGGCCGTGAACCCGTCGGTCTTGCCCCGGTCGACCTTGCGCTGGATTCCTCCCTGAAGGCCGGCGACGTGATCGCCACCAGCGACGGCCTCGTCGCCTATACCGGCGTCCGCGTCGGCAACGACCAGGCTGCGGATTTCACCCCGGTTGCCTCCTATCCCGGCCTCACCGCGCAGGTTCGAGCGCGGCTCGGCGAGATGAAGGTGGCGCCGGTGCGCGCCGAGACGGTGTCGGCAGATGCGCCAGCGTCAAACGAGATCGTGCGCGAGCCGCTGCCGGACGTGACAGTGCCGAAGACCGCCGCGAAGCCGGCGAAGCGGGCGGGGTTGGATTAAGCCTCACCTGTAACCACACCGTCATTGCGAGCGTAGCGAAGCAATGACGGAATTTGCGGCACTACCTCCCGATGATCACGCCGATCACATTCGGCGCCGCCAGATATTTCTCCTCGATCGCGGCGCGCGCGGAGGCGCGGTTCTCCGGCGTCAGGAGGCCGCGCTTCTCGGCCAGGATCATCCAGCAGAAGCCCCACCAATCGGTCAGCATGCCCTGATCGCCGACGAGGTCATAGCCCTGCTCCGCCGCGAAGATGCGCGCATGCGCTTCGTCCAGCGTGTCGAGAAACAGATGATCCTCGGACGAGAACAGATCGTCGCTGACATCGTCGATGGTGTAGCCCCAGATCGACTGGCACACCGCGTTGAACTCGCGGTCGAACTGGTCGTCATCGACCCTCTGGCGCCGCGCGGCCTGATGCAGCCGTGACAGCGAGCGCGCGAAATCGGCGATCCGGGTGAGGGCAAACTGGTCGAAGGCAATGGTGGACATGTAGTCCTCGCAAAGTCGGACAGACGCTAGATATTGTATCGGCGAGACGCCGAATCACAATGATATATCAAAGACTTGCTAAAGTGTTCTTAATTTGTTCTGGGCGCGCGTGGAATCGAAAGGGGCCGCCCGAGGCGACCCCTTTGCCGGTTGCAATCTTGTTCGGGATGAAATCCAGCCCCGGCAAGCGCGGACGTTAATACCGACAGCGGGCTTTGCGCGATTCCGGAAAAATACCGGTCGTAGTGCTGTCCTAATGCAGCCGGCGCCTCAATGGCAGCGCGAGGCCGCAATGGCGTGGACGCGGCGGTCGCCGAGGAGATGGGCGACAAAGCCATTCGCCGGAAAGATCTTTGCGAAGGCTGGATCGCGGACGCTGAGGCCCCCCGCGTAAGCACCGAATGCCGGCATCACCGCCCGCATCCCGTCGCTGGCGAAGCAGCGGCGCTCCATCGAGCGGCCACGCGCCGAGACACGCGCCTTCGGATGCAGATGGCCGGCGATCTCGCCGTGGGCGCCGGTCGGCTCGTGGCGGAAGGTGATCGGGCCGATTGCGACTTCGTCCGCGATGGTGCCGCCGAGATCGCGCGGCAGCATGGGGTCGTGATTGCCGGAAATCCAGATCCAGTCGCGGCCGGTCTGGAGTGCGGCCAAGGCGTCGCGGTCCTCGGCGGACAGGCGCTCATGCGCGCTGCGGTCGTGAAAACTGTCGCCGAGCGCGATGACCACTCGCGGATCATGGCGGGAGATGACAGCAGCGAGCCGGCCGAGCGTCGCAATGGTATCGTAAGGCGGCAGCAATACGCCGCGCGTAGCGAAGCTCGAGCCTTTCTCGAGATGCAGGTCGGAGACGACGAGCAGGCGCTGCTCGTCCCAGAACAGCGCGCCGGAGAGATCGGCCGCAAAGGTCACATCGCTGATCGTGACTCTGGAAACGCGCATGTCCTCGACATCTCCCGAAATCAGCGCGCCTGCCGTCACGTCTTACCCGCTTCGATCCATCGCCTCTTTGACGAGCTCGTCGGCGGCTTCCGCCAAAAGCTCGTCTGCAGCTTCGCCATAAACTGACTCGCGGCCGATTTCCAGCATCACGGGCACGGCGAGCGGGGAGACGCGGTCGAGTTCCCGGTGCGTGATGCGGCCGTGGATGCGCATCAGCATGTCGCCGAGCCGGCGCAAATCGAGCAGGCCGGTGGCGGCATCGGCGCGCGCAGCGCGGAGCAGGACGTGATCGGCCTGGTGCTTGCGCAACACGTCGTAGACGAGATCTGTCGAGAACAGCACCTGACGGCGGCTCTTCTCTTCGCCGGTGTGACGGCGCGCGATCAGGCCGGAGATGATGGCGCAGTTGCGGAAGGTTCGCTTCATCAGCGCGGATTCGGCGAGCCAGGCTTCGAGATCATCGCCGAGCATGTCAGGATCGAACAGCGCGTTGAGGTCGACCCGCCCATCGCGGATCATGAAGGAGAGATCACCGAGCCCCCAGATCGCCACGGCATATTCATTGGCGACGAAGCCGAGCGGACGCGCGCGAGCGCGCTCCAGCCGGCGCGTCAGCAGCATGCCCAAGGTCTGATGCGCGAGACGGCCCTCGAAGGGGTAGCAAACGAGATAATGCTTGTTGGCCCGCGGAAAGCTCTCGACCAGCAGCTCGCGGACCGCCGGCACTCTGCTGACATCCTTCTGCAGCGACAGCCAGTCGCGCACCTGCTCCGGCAAGCCGCCCCAGGCGCGGCCATCATCGAGCAGGCGGCGCACGCGCTCGGCGAGATAGGTCGAAAGCGGAAACTTGCCGCCCATGTAGGACGGCACCTTCGGGTCCTTGTCATGCGCGCGCGAGACATAGACCTGGTCCTCGACCAGGGTCTCGTAGCGCACCACTTCGCCCGAGAACACGAATGTGTCGCCGGGGGAGAGGCCCTCGATGAAGGCTTCCTCGATCTCGCCGAGCAGTCGGCCGCCGCGTGCGATCACGCCTGTGGATCCTGCACCGCTGCCGCGCGAACGCACCAGCCGCACCTTCAGCATGTCGTCCTCGACGATGGTGCCGACATTCATGCGGTAGCTCTGCCGCACCTTGGGATTGGCGACGCGCCAGCGTCCCTCCTTGTCCTGCTTGATGCGAGCAAAGCGCTCATAGGTCTTCAGCGCATAGCCGCCGGAGGCGACGAAATCGACGACGTCGTCGAAATCCTGCCGCGACAGGCTTGCGTAGGGCGCGGCGGTGCGAACCTCGCCATAGAGCTCGTCGCTGAAGAACGGCTCGCCACAGGCACAGCCCAGAACATGCTGAGCCAGCACGTCGAGCGCGCCAGTGCGCAAGGGCGGCGTATCCTGCGCATTCTCGGCGATGGCGTCGATGGCGACGCGGCACTCCAGCACTTCAAAACGGTTGGCGGGCACCAGCACCGCGCGGGAAGCCTCGTCGAGGCGGTGATTGGCGCGGCCGATGCGCTGCATCAGACGCGAGGAGCCTTTTGGCGCGCCGATATTGACGACGAGATCGACGTCACCCCAGTCGACGCCGAGGTCGAGCGAGGAGGTGCAGACCACGCCGCGCAGCCGGCCCGCCGACATGGCGTCTTCGACCTTGCGGCGCTGGGCGACGTCGAGCGAGCCGTGATGCAGCGCGATGGCAAGGCCATCGTCGTTCATGCTCCAGAGATTCTGGAACAGCATCTCGGCCTGGCTGCGGGTGTTGACGAAGACCAGCGTGGTCTTGTTGGCCTTGATCAGCTCGTAGATTTCAGGGAGCGCGTGACGCGCGCTGTGACCGGCCCAGGGCAGCCGCTCGCGCGTATCGAGCATCTCGACCACGGGCGGCGCGGCGCCGCCGGCGACGACGATGTCGGCTGCCCGCTCCTTGCCGTCGGGCTGCGGCACCAGGAAGCGCGCGAGCTGCTCTGGCTCGGCTACGGTCGCGGACAAGCCGATCGCGCGCATCTGCGGCGCGAGGCGCCACAATCGCGCCAGCCCGAGGGAGAGCAGATCGCCCCGCTTGGACGTGACCAGCGCGTGCAGCTCGTCGAGCACGATGCGCTTGAGAGAGGAAAACAGGAACGGTGCGTCGTCGGAGGAGAGCAGCAGCGCGAGCTGCTCGGGCGTCGTCAGCAACACGTCGGGCGGATAGCGCCGCTGCCGCTGACGGCGCGACACCGGCGTATCGCCGGTGCGGGTCTCGACCTTGATGGGCAAGTCCATCTCGGCGATCGGACGCTCGAGATTGCGCGCGATGTCGATGGCGAGCGCCTTGAGCGGCGAGATGTAGAGGGTGTGCAGGCCGCCGCTGCGTTGCACGCTGCGGCCGGTGGAGACGAGGTTCTTCTTCGCGCCCGCGTCGCGCGTCAGCGGCTGCGTCGACAGCTCGACCAGCGTCGGCAGAAATCCGGCCAGCGTCTTGCCGGCGCCGGTCGGCGCAATCAGCAGCGCCGACCGGTCCTCGCGCGCCTTCTCCAGCAGCGCCAATTGATGCGCGCGCGGCGACCAGCCGCGGGCTGCGAACCAGGCCTGGAAGCGATCCGGCAGCAGCGCGGCCGGCTCGGTCGATGTTTGGAGGATACGGGGCGGCACGGCATGACAGGTAAGCCGTAGGGATGGCTTCGTCGAGGGGGGCTATGGCCTGCGACAGGGCGATCGCACACGCGCTGTCCATTTGAGGCACGATAGACTCGACATCGTCATGGCCGGGCTTGTCCCGGCCATCCACGTCTTACCCGCGGCACGAAGAACGTGGATGCCCGGGACAAGCCCGGGCATGACGACCGCTTGTGAGGTCCAAATTTCGGTCCTCTCCTCGCCTGCGCGACGAGGGCCAGCGCTCTCACGCCCCGGCCGGGACCTGATCGAGAAATCCGGTCACGCTTCTGATCCGGCCGTCCTTCAGCACGGCGAAATCGGTGCCCTTGATCGGGCTGTCGGCGCCGTCAGGGCCAAGTCCCCACGAGAAGCGGATGTGATCGCCGTAGCCGTTGGGCTCGCCGATCAGCTTGAATGTGAAATCGGGAAAGCGCTGCTGCACACCTGCGATCAGCGCCTCGATGCCGTCCTGGCCGTCGCCCTTCATCACGGGGTCGACGTAGCTCGCATCCGTCGTCCAGCTTTCGCTCAGCAGCTCGCGGCGGCGGCCGGCGGTGCGCTCGTTCCAGAGCTCGATGTAGCGACGGGCGATGGTGACGGGGTCGGTCATGGTTCTCTCCTTCGATGGCGCCGTGTTGTCCGGCTGACCGTGACTATCGAAGGTTCACGCGCGTTGATCGATTACCTCGGAGGTCATCAACGCGCGTGAGGTTTTCGCAAAAATTACTTCGCCGCCGTCACCATGATCTCGACGGTGTATTGCGGGGCGGCCAGCTTGGCTTCGACGGTGGCGCGCGCAGGCGTATTGCCGGGCGAGACCCAGGCGTCCCACACAGCGTTCATCTCTGCGAAGGTCTTCATGTCGGTGATGTAGATCGTGGCCGAGAGCAGCTTCGACTTGTCGGTGCCGGCCTTGGCGAGGTGACCGTCGATGGTCGCCAGGATGTCCTGGGTCTGCTTCGTCACGCTTTCGCCGGCCGCCTTGTTGGCGACGACACCGGCGAGATAGACGGTGTTGCCGTGCACGACGACCTGGCTCATGCGCGGGCCGGTTTCAAAACGCTGAATGCTCATCTGGATCTCCTGGCTGGAATGGCGGCCCTGTCTAGCCCAGCGGTTTGCACTGTGCCACCCCTTGGCACGCGTGCGTTGCCTGCCACGCATGCGTTGCCCGGCACGCATGCGTGGGGCAGCAACGCCGTTCACGGAAACCGGCTGAAGAACGTCCAGATCGTTTCGGCGCCGTCGATGTCGCCGTTCTGCGGTCCCAGCAGGTTCCTGGCGACCTTCGGGAATCGGGCATCCGGAGCAAAGCCTGGCATGCGGTGGCCGCCGTGGTTGATGCGATAGAGCACGACGTCGTGCCCAGCCGGACAGCGCGAGCTGATACGCGTGACCGTGGACTGGTCCGCGGGCGCCGCGTCGGGCATGTCGGTGATCCCGGCGTCGTCGGTCTCGCAGCCATTGAGCCTGCGCCAGAACGCCAGCGTCTCGTCCGTCGACCAGAATCCCTCTGCGGCAAAATAGCTCGATCCGCGCCCGCCCTCATAAGGGACCAGCGGATCTTCCGTCCCGTTCATGAGCAGCATCGGCAGCGGCCGCGACGGATGACAGGTGACGGCGGCTTCATCGTTGAGGTTCATGATCACACTCGCAGCCGCCGCAAACAGATCGGCCCGCGCGCAGGCCATGGTCATCGCCATGGCACCGCCATTGGAGACGCCGGCGACGTAGACGCGCTTCGCATCGGCCGTGCCGTCGGCCACCAGCTTCTCGACCAGCCTTGCGATGAAGGCGACGTCATCGGTGCCGACCGGTGGTCCGCGCAGGGCCGGCCCCGCCTTGGTGCGCGCGTCCGCCCATGCGTTGTTGAGCCCGTCCGGAAACACCACGGCGAGGCCCTCGCGCTTGGCGACCTGCGGCCAGGCCGTCCGTGTGACCATGTCGGCGCCGCGCTGGGTCTTGCCATGCAGCACGATGACGAGCGGTGCGGGCCGCTTGGCCGGCAGTTGCGCGGTGTAGGAGCGCTTCACCCCGTTGACATCGACCGTATCGGCGGACGCAGCCGAAGCTGCCGTCAAAGCAGCGATCAGCGTGGCGATGCGCATCCGCCGCCGCATGGTCTAGCCCACTGCCTTGGCGGCGGCACGGCCCGCATTGCGGCCCGAGAACAGGCAGCCGCCCAGAAAGGTGCCTTCCAGCGAGCGATAGCCATGCACGCCGCCGCCACCGAAGCCGGCGGCCTCGCCGACGGCGTAAAGGCCGGGAATGACGCGGCCCTCCTCCCCGAACACGCGGGAGTCGAGATCGGTCTCGAAGCCGCCCAGCGTCTTGCGGGTGAGGATGTTGAGCTTCACCGCGATCAGCGGTCCATGCGCGGGATCGAGGATGCGGTGCGGGGAAGCGGTGCGGATCAACTTGTCGCCGATATAGCGGCGCGCATTGTGGATGTTCATGACCTGCGCATCCTTGACGTAGGGATTGGCGATCTCGCGGTCACGCGCCTCGATCTGCATCCTGATGTGCTCGAGCTTGAGGAGATCGCTGCCGGCGAGCTTGTTCATGGCCGCAACGAGCTCATCGAGCTTGTCGCGGACAATGAAGTCGACACCATGGCTCTTGAACGCCTCCACCGGCGCCGGCGCGCCCTTGTTGGTGGCGCGGCGAAGCGTCATGCGCCAGCTCTTGCCGGTCAGGTCCGGGTTCTGCTCCGAGCCCGACAGCGCAAACTCTTTCTTGATGATGCTCTGGGTCAGGATGAACCAGGAATAGTCGTAGCCGGTCGACATGATGTATTTGAGCTGGCCGAGCGTGTCCGAGCCCGGGAATAGCGGCGCCGGCAGCCGCGTGCCTGTCGCGTCGAACCACATCGAGGAAGGACCCGGCAGGATGCGGATGCCGTGGCGCGGCCAGATCGGGTTCCAGTTCTGGATGCCCTCGACGTAGTGCCACATGCGGTCGCGGTTGATCAGCCGTGCGCCGGTCTTTTCCGTGATGCCTATCATGCGCCCGTCGACATGCTCGGGCACGCCGGAGATCATGAACTTCGGGGGCTCACCGAGCCGCTCCGGCCAGTTCTGCCGCACCAGCTCGTGGTTGCCGCCGATGCCGCCGGAGGCGACGATCACGGCCTGCGCCTTCAACGCGAAGTCACCAACCACGTTGCGCGAGGAGCTCTTACCGCGCTCTGCATCATCAGGCGCAAGAACGACGCCGCTGACGCCATCCACCGTGCCATTGGTGACCGAGAGCGCATCGACGCGATGGCGGAATCGGAAGATCAATCGGCCGGTCTTCATCGCCTCGCGCGCGCGGCGCTCGAACGGCTCGACGATGCCCGGGCCGGTGCCCCAGGTGACGTGGAAGCGCGGCACCGAATTGCCGTGGCCCATCGCATCATATCCGCCGCGCTCGGCCCAGCCGACCACGGGAAAGAAGCGATGGCCCATCGCGCGCAGCCAGCCGCGCTTCTCGCCGGCCGCGAAGGCCACATAGGCTTCGGCCCATTGGCGCGGCCAGAAATCCTCGTCGCGGTCGAAGCCGGCGGTGCCGAGCCAGTCCTGCATGGCAAGCTCGTAGGAGTCCTTGATGCCGAGCCGGCGCTGCTCCGGCGAATCGACCAGGAACAATCCGCCGAACGACCAGAACGCCTGGCCCCCCAGCGACTGCTCGCCTTCCTGGTCGATAACGATCACGCGCTTGCCCGCATCAGCGATCTCAGTGGCGGCAACGAGGCCCGACAGTCCCGCACCGACGACGATGACATCCGTTTCTTCAACCATGCGCTTCCCCCTCCAAGTTCTTCTCCTCCTCAAGGGTTCCCCCCTGTAGTTGCCCGGATTGAAGCCAGCGGTTGCAACTGAGATCAAGGGTATGGCGCGCAAGACCTCGTTAACTTGTTCCACTTTGGGATGGAGACCGGCCGGGTGCAGCGCGGACGCAACACTGGATTTAATTTGTTTTGAGCCAGCAGGCCTGCCTAGACAAAGCCTCGGTTACGACCGACGCTAGCCGTGCATCATCACCTGACACACAGATTCGAATTCGACTGGGGCGGGGGAAAATGAATTTTCTGACGGGGTTGCTTGCGGCGGTTCTCTTGATCGCAGGCATGGGGGCTTCTCACGCGGTGGTTCGGATCGCGGATGACCGCGGCGGCCGGATCGGAACCTACGTCGACAAGTACCAGGACCTCAGGCAATCGGGCGAGACGGTCATCATCGATGGCCTCTGCGCCTCGGCCTGTACCATCGTTCTCGGTGCTATCCCGCACGACCGCATCTGCGTGACCTCGCATGCGACGCTGGGCTTCCACGCCGCCTGGGATTTCGGCGCCAACGGCCGCGCCATCACCAATCCCGAAGCGACCCAGATGCTGTACGCGATGTATCCCTCGCAGATCAGGCGCTGGATCGGCCAGCGGGGCGGCCTCACCCCGCGGATGCTCTTCCTGAGGGGCAAGCAGCTCCAGGCCATGTACAAGCCGTGCTACCTGGACGCGCAGGCCTCGACGACCAGGCCGTCGCGCCGGTCGCTCCCGCAAGCGGAGCCGCTCGAATCCGCCCGGGGCCAGCTCCTCCACTGACATCCACAGGCTGGCGGCGTCCTTTGGCGCCGCCGCGGCGTCTTGCCAGCTGGCGGAGCCTTGCCTGCTGGCGGCGCCTTGCCGGCAGCCGGCGCAAAGCCTATCTGAAAGCCAGGGAACCGGGGCCTTCGTCCCGATCGTTGTCATGGCTCAACCGCTACACCCGGCACATCGGCTATCGGACAATTCGCCCACTGCCGGGCGGATGCCATCCGTGCTGCTGTGGGCGGGCGCTGCAATCGGCGGTCTCGCCGTGATCGGCGCGCTGGCGCTCTGGTTCCACTATGGCAGCCAGGTGTTCTTCGAAATGATCAGGACCGGCTTTGCCGCCTGCTTCTGACCTGCGACAGGAAGTTTTCCGCCCATGAGCTCCGCCACCCGTCCGCTGGTGATCGCGACCGCCTTCGCTACAAGCCTCGTCGTCGGCCTCCTGATCATGTTCTGGGCGATGGGCGGGGTCGGCAAGGTGGCACAGCCGGCCGCGATCGGCGGCCCGTTCCAGCTGACCGACCAGAACGGCAAGGCCGTCACCGACAAGAGCCTGAAGGGCAAGCCGACCCTGATCTTCTTCGGCTACACCCATTGCCCCGACGTCTGCCCGACCTCGCTGTTCGAGATCTCGGAAGTGCTGCGCGCGCTGGGCAAGGACGCCGACAAGGTCAATGCCATCTTCATTTCGGTCGATCCCGAGCGCGACACGCCGGCGACGATGAAGGATTACCTGTCGAGCTTCGATCCGCACCTCCAGGGCCTGTCCGGCGACCCCGCCGAGACCGCCAAGGTGATCTCCTCCTACCGGGTCTATGCCAAAAAGGTCCCGACCAAGGACGGCGATTACACGATGGACCACACCGCGCTGATCTACCTGATGGACCGCGAGGGCAGGTTCGTCTCGCCGTTCAATTTGAAGCGGACGCCGGAAGAGGCAGCGGTTGATTTGAAGCGGTATCTCTGAGCTTCACGCTGGCCACAATCGGCGCTCGCGTTCCCGGCGGGATGGTCTATAAGGCCCTCCGATCCCGACGAAATTCATTCCTTCGGCCGATGGCTCCATCGCAACAGGCGAAATCGCTCAAATCTGTCCGTGGCTTGCTGGCAGGGCTGGCTGCTGGCCTTTGCCTGCTCGGCGGCCTCACCGAGGCGAACGCGCAAGCTCCCGCCAAGCGGCCTCCGGCTGCGCCACAGACCACCCCTCAGGCGGCGCCCCAGGCCGCCCCGCAGGCGGTGCCCGGGTTCTGGGACCCGCGCCGGCGCCCCGAACGGCCGGACCTGTCCCGCCTGACCGTGATCCGCTTCCTGACCGAGACCGACTATCCGCCGTTCAACTACACCGGTGCGGACGGCAATCCGGCCGGCTTCAACGTCGATTTCGCCCGCGCCCTGTGCGAGGAGATCAAGGTCACCTGCACGGTGCAGATGCGGCGTTTCGAGACGCTGGTCGATGCGCTCACCTCCAACCGGGGCGATGCCATCATCGCCTCCATGGCGGTGAGCCCGCAGCTGCGCGCCCGCGTCGACTTCACCGATCCCTATTACCGCGTGCCGGCGCGCTTCGTCTCGCGCAAGGATGCGGTGATGCCGGAGATCCGCCCCGAATATCTCGAGGGCAAGAAGGTCGGCGCCATCGCCGGCTCGGCGCACGAGGCGTATCTCAAGGCGATGTTCACCGACGCCGAGCTGCACGCCTACCCCAATGACGATGCGATGCGCGCAGCTCTGCGCAGGGGCGAGGTCGACTTCATCTTCGGCGACGCCATCTCGCTGGCGTTCTGGATCAACGGCACGGATTCGGCCGATTGCTGCGCCTTCTCCGGCGGTCCGTTCGTCGAGAGCCGTTTCTTCGGCGAGGGCATCGGCATCGCCGTGCGCAAGGGCAACGACGTGCTGCGCCAGGCCCTGAACTGGGCGATGTTCCGGATCTGGGAAAAAGGCCGCTACACCGATCTCTGGCTACGGTATTTCTCGGTCAGTCCGTTCTGACCTTTCGCCTCTCCGCCTGCAGCGGGAGTGCGGACGATCGCAGAGATCATCACGCGCGCGTCATACCCATTCACCACGCCTGAAATTCCCGGTCCCGCCCGCCCGCGAATTCCGCTATTGAAGGACGCGGCAATCGTTCCGTCCTCTCCGCGAGCATTCCGCGTTCGTCGATCCGTCTCGCCGGTGCGCAGGTTCAATGCAGCTTTACCTCCCGATCGCCGATCTTCCGGTCAACGTCTTCCTGGTGCTCGCCATGGGCGCGGCGGTCGGCTTCGTCTCCGGCATGTTCGGCATCGGCGGCGGCTTCTTGATGACGCCGCTTTTGATCTTCATCGGCATCACGCCGGCGGTCGCGGTGGCCTCCGTGGCGAGCCACATCGCGGCCTCCTCCTTTTCCGGCGCCCTCTCCTATTGGCGGCGGCGCGCGATCGATCCGGCGCTGGCGAGTGTGTTGTTATGCGGCGGCGTGACCGGCACGACGCTCGGCGTCTGGACCTTCACCCAGCTGCGGGCGCTCGGCCAGCTCGACCTGATGATCGCGCTCTCCTACGTCGTGCTGCTCACCACGGTCGGCAGCCTGATGTTCTCGGAAGGATTGCGCGCCTTGATGCGGACCCGGCGCGGGGCGCTGCCGCCGCGCCGCACCCACAACTGGATCCACGGCCTGCCGCTGAAGATGCGGTTCAAGCGCTCGAAGATCTATCTCTCGGTCATCCCCGTGGTGATCGTCGGCATCGTGATCGGCTTCATCGGCGCCATCATGGGTATAGGCGGCGGCTTCATCCTGGTGCCGATCATGATCTATCTCTTGAGGGTGCCGACCTCGACGGTGATCGGGACCTCGATGGTTCTCACCGTCGTCACCATGCTGTTCGCGACCATGCTGCACGCGGCGACCAATCACCTCGTCGATGCCGTGCTGGCGCTGATCCTGATGGTCGGCGGCGTCACCGGCGCGCAGTTCGGCGCCCGTGCCGGCCAGAAGATCCGCGGCGAGCAGCTGCGGCTGCTGCTGGGCTTGCTCATCCTCTCGGTCGGAATCCGCTTCGCGATCGAGCTGGTGATCCAGCCCTCCGATCTCTTCACCATCCGTGAGCTCGGAGTGAGCCGATGAGGCGCATGCTTCTCGCCATCGTCCTCGTCCTGCTGCTCGGCGGCGCTGCGCGGGCCGAGCGGCTGATTGTGTCGGTCTCGAATCACCGGGTCACGGTGACGCCGAACTATTCCGGCGAGGAGCTGGTGCTGTTCGGCTCGGTCGAGAAGGATACGACGACTCCCGCGGACCGCACGGCCTACGACCTCGTCGTCACCGTGATGGGCCCGCGCGCCGACATGGTGACGCGGCGGAAGGAGCGCACCTTCGGCATCTGGATCAACACCGACTACCGCCAATTCCTGCAGGTGCCGAGCTATCTCGCGCTGTTCGCCAACCGCCCGCTCGACGCCATCACCTCGCCCGAGATCGCGCGGCGGCAGCAGATCGGGCTCAACAACGTGCTGCTGACGCAGCGGGTCAGCGGCGACTTTGCCGACGTGGTGCCCAACGATGCGTTCCGCTCGGCCTTCATTCGCCTGCGCACCCAGCGCGGGCTCTACCGCGAAGACGGAAGCGCGGTCACGTTCCTGACGCCGACGCTGTTCCGCACCGGCATTCCGCTGCCCGCGGAGGTGCCGATCGGCACCTATGAGATCGAGATCAAGTTGTTCGCCAACGGCGCGTTCATCGGCAAGACCGAGACCGCGTTCGAGATCGTCAAGGTCGGCTTCGAGCAGTTCGTCGCCACCACTGCCCGCCAGAATGGCCTGATCTACGGCCTCGCCACCGTTGCGATGGCGCTGATGACGGGGTGGATGGCCTCGATCGTGTTCAGGAAGGACTAGCCCCCCGTCATTGCGAGCGCAGCGAAGCAATCCAGACTGCCTCCGCTGCGGCAGTCTGGATTGCTTCGTCGCAAGAGCTCCTCGCAATGACGATAGTGAACAGCGGGGCCTCCACCTACACCACCGCCTTCGCCGGCCGCGTCACCAGATAGATGCCGAGCGCGACCGGAATGATGCCAAGCAGGTCGCGCGCCTCGATGTGCTCGCCGAGGACGAGGAATGCGAACAGCATGCCGAGCGGCGGCATCAGGAAATGATAGGCGCTGGCGGCGGTGGCGCCACACGTCTTCAAGAGACGAAACCAGAGCCAAGAAGCGATGATCGAGCCGCCGAGCACGAGAAAGGCGAAGGCGCTGATCAGGCTCGGCGTATAGTCGATCGCGTCGACATCGGCGAAGGTGAGCGCGACCGGTGTCAGCACGATGCCGGCCGCGAGGTTCTGCACGCCATTGCCGATCCACAGGGATCCCTTCGGCGCCAGCAGCTTGAACAGGATGGTGCCGGCCACGATGGAAGCGAGCGAGGCCAGCGTGAAGACGATGCCGTGCAGCGAATCGGTGCCGACCGACAGGCGGTGCCAGACGATTGCGGTCACGCCGATGATGCCGAGCAAGAGGCCGCTCGCCTTGCGCCAGGTCATGCCTTCGCCGAGCAGAAGCGCGGCGAGCGCCGCCGTGAACACCGGATTGGCTGACACGATCAGGCCGCCGAGCCCGGCGGAGACCGATTGCAGGCCGGTGTAGCCGAGGCCGAGATAAAGCGCGTTGTTGGCGATGCCGAGCACGGCGAAGATCGCGACATCGCGCCACGACAACGACCAGGCTTCGCCGCGGATCAACGTGGCGCTCAGGATCAAGATGCCCGCGAGCGAGAAGCGCGCCGCGAGCAGGATCAGCGGCGGGCAATGGGTGACGCCGATCTTGCCGGCGATGAAGGCGTAGCTCCAGAGCAGGCAGAACAGGCCGATCGCGAGCGGCAATGTGTTGAAGCGGCTGCGGGGGGCGGGAAGCGAGGTCGCGAGCGACATGAGGGGCATTCTCGGATGTTTTTTTCTGCCCTCGATCTAGGGAGGCCGCTTGCCATTTGGAAATTAAATGATTAACTCGCGTCCAGTGGATTTCTTAATGGAGGCGGCCGTGCTCGATCTCGAGCTGCTGCGCAGCTTCGTCTCGGTGGTCGAGGCCGGCGGCTTCACCCGCGCCGGCGAGCGCGTCCACCGCACGCAATCGACCGTGAGTCAGCAGATCAAGCGGCTGGAGGAGGATGTCGGTCAGGTGCTGCTGCACCGCGACGGCAAGGACGTGCGCCCGACCGAGGCCGGCGAGCGGCTGCTGTCCTATGCGCGGCGATTGCTCTCGCTGGCCGAGGAGGCGCGCGACGTGCTACGCCAGCCTGATAGCGATGGCGCGATCCGGCTCGGCATCCCCGAGGACTTTGCCGCGTACCGGCTGGCAAAACTGCTGGGCGCGTTCTCGCGCTCGCATCCGGGATTGCGGCTGGACGTGCGCGCCGACCAGAGCAAGCATCTCGCCCGCGATCTCCAACGCGGCGAGCTCGACCTTGCGCTCTACAAGCGCGAGGCTGGCGCGAAGGACGCGATCGCGGTGTGGCCGGAGCGGGTGCACTGGGTCACCAGCAAGAGCCACCCGGTCGACGTCAACGTGCCGTCGGTGCCGCTGATCGGCTTTCCGCTCGGCTGCATCTACCGCGCCGGCGCCATCCACGCGCTGGAAACGGCCGGCCGCGCTTGGCACACCGCCTACACCTCATCGAGCCTCGCCGGCATTCAGGCCGCGGTCGCCGCCGGCATGGGCCTCAGCATCCTGTCGGAGATGGCGATCCAGACCGACCACCGCGTGCTGACGGCGAAGGACGGCTTTGCGCCGATCAACAAGACCGAGGTCGCACTGATGGCTTCGCCGGATGCGAGCCCGGCGACGCTGCGGCTTGCGGACCGCCTCGCGGAGTTTTGCGATGCGGTGCAGAGCAAGGCGGCTTGAGCTCGCCAAAGCTCCTACGGCTCTCAATTCGCTGCGGATATCAGCTTGTCGCCGCACGCGCTTGCGTAAAACTTGCCGCCGCATTGGCGCTTGATCGCAGCGCAGCGGGCTGCGGGCGACGCCTTCTGCGGCACTGTGAAGCCGCAGCTGAGGCCATCGGCGCTGCGACCGGTCGTGCCGGCGGCAAACGCCGCACTGGTGGCGCTGATGCAGACGACGAGCAGGGCCGCAGTGGCGATTTCGATCAGCAGTCTCACGGTCCGCTTCTCCACACTGATGGCTGAATCTTTCGTAATCTAGCACCGAATCTGGGTTTCTCCGTGCTCCTCCGGGTTCCCAATTCGGCCCATTCCTTGCATAAATTTGCGCCAGCGCAGTGCACGACCTCGCGGGCGACAGTTCCGGTGCAAGGGCAGGACGCGTAGAGTTAAGAGTTGTTTCGACCTAGGAAGTAACGGCTTTGCAGGATTCATCGTTCCAGCCCAGTTATCCGGCCCCCGGGCAGCCCATCGACGAACTCGCGCTGGCCGAGATCAAGGGCGCAATCCTGGCGAAGCTGCGCCTTGCCATCGGCAAGGACGCTGGCATGGCGACCAGGCACGATTGGTACCAGGCCGCGGCGCTCGCGCTGCGCGACCGCATCGTGCATCGCTGGCTCACGGCCGAGAAGCACAGCTACGACGCCGGCCGCAAGCGGGTTTACTATCTCTCGCTCGAATTCCTGATCGGCCGGCTCTTCACCGACGCGCTCAACAACATGGGCCTGCTCAAGATCTTTGAGGTCGCGCTCGGCGATCTCGGCGTCTCGCTGCCGGAGCTGCGCAAATGCGAGCCGGATGCGGCGCTCGGCAATGGCGGCCTCGGCCGGCTCGCCGCCTGCTTCATGGAGAGCATGGCGACGCTGTCGATCCCCGCGATCGGCTACGGCATCCGCTACGATTACGGCCTGTTCCGTCAGATCATCAATCAGGGCTGGCAGCAGGAATATCCTGACGAATGGCTGAGCTTCGGCAACCCCTGGGAATTGCAGCGACCCGAGGTGATCTACGACGTCAATTTCGGCGGCGGCGTCGAGCATGTCGACGACAAGGGCCGCGACCGCTCGATCTGGCATCCTGCTGAAACCGTGCAGGCAATCGCCTATGACACGCCAATCGTCGGCTGGCGCGGCCACCACGTCAACGCGCTGCGGCTGTGGTCGGCGCGCTCGCCCGATCCGCTCAAGTTAGATGCCTTCAACAAAGGCGATTACGTCAGCGCCAGCGCCGAGCAGGCGCGCGCGGAGGCGATCTGCAAGTTCCTCTATCCGAACGACGAGAGCCCGGCGGGCCGCGAGCTGCGGCTGCGCCAGGAATATTTCTTCGTCTCCGCCTCGCTCCAGGACCTGGTGAAGCGGCATCTCGCCTCCGACGGCCAGCTGCGCAACCTCGCCGGCAAGGTCGCGGTGCAGCTCAACGACACCCATCCGAGCCTTGCCGTCACCGAGCTGATGCGCATCCTCGTCGACCTCCACAATTTCCGCTGGGACGAGGCCTGGAAGATCACGGTCGCCACCCTCTCCTACACCAACCACACGCTGCTGCCGGAGGCGCTGGAGACCTGGCCGGTCGAGCTGTTCGAGCGGCTGCTGCCGCGGCATCTGGAGATCATCTACCGCATCAACGTGCAGCATCTGGCGCTCGCCGAGGCGCGCTGCCCCGGCGACATCGACTTCCGCGCCTCGGTGTCGCTGATCGACGAGAAGAGCGGCCGCCGCGTGCGCATGGGCCAACTCGCCTTCGTCGGCTCGCATCGCATCAACGGGGTCTCGGCGATGCATTCGGACCTGATGCGCGAGACCGTGTTCCACGACCTCAACCATCTCTATCCCGGACGCATCACCAACAAGACCAACGGCATCACCTTCCGACGCTGGCTGATGCTGGCGAACCCGAAGCTGACCGATTTGTTGCGCGAGAGCTGCGGCGATGCCGTGCTTGACGATCCGACCCAGCTCTCGCTGATCGAGGCGCGCGCTAGCGACGTCGAGTTCCAGAAAAAGTTCCGCAGCGTCAAGCACCACAACAAGGCCCAGCTCGCCCGCCTGATCGGCGAACGGCTCGGCATCAGGGTCGACCCGGGCGCATTGTTCGACGTGCAGATCAAGCGCATCCACGAATACAAGCGCCAGCTGCTCAACGTCATCGAAACGGTCGCGCTGTACCAGGCCATCAAGGACGAGCCCAACGGCAATTGGGTGCCGCGGGTGAAGATCTTCGCCGGCAAGGCGGCCGCGAGCTATCGCTACGCCAAGCTGATCATCAAGCTGATCAACGACGTCGCCGAAATCGTCAACAACGATCCCGCGATCGGCGGCAAGCTCAAGGTCGTGTTCCTGCCCGACTACAATGTCAGCCTCGCCGAGGTGATCATTCCCGCCGCCGATCTGTCCGAGCAGATCTCGACCGCGGGCATGGAAGCCTCCGGCACCGGCAACATGAAGCTGGCGCTGAACGGGGCCATCACCATCGGCACGCTCGACGGCGCCAATATCGAGATCCGCGACCATGTCGGCACCGAGAACATCGCGATCTTCGGCATGGAGGCCGGCGACGTGATGATCCGGCGCAAGCAGGGCCTGGATGCCTCCGACGTGATCCGCAGGTCGCCGAAGCTGCAGCGTGCTATCAACGCGATCGGCGCTGGCGAGTTCTCGCCCGGCGACCCCGGCCGCTTCGAATCCATCGCGCACGCGCTGCGCTATCTCGACCATTACATGGTCAGCGCCGATTTCGATTCCTACTACGAGGCGCAGCGCGCGGTCGATGCGCGCTGGCAGGTGACGCCAGCCTGGACCCGCGCCTCGATCCTCAATGTCGCGCGCATGGCCTGGTTCTCGTCCGACCGCACCATCCGCGAATATGCCGAGGAAATCTGGAACGTGCCGGTCAATCCGACCACGCCGTTGCTGCCGAACCTGCGCGACGCCGCAGGCTGATTTTTCCGCGGCGTGGAAGCGGCCTTACCTGCGAGGTTATTGCTTTAGCAGGATAGCCATCATATCACGGCTTGAGATTTTTCTGGCCGGAGTTGATCGTGCCTGTCGGCGAGTATGTCACCCCGGATGGGCAGTTTCGATTCCTCGTCATCTGTCCCGATGGGGACTGGACGTTGGGTTTCGACGGCTTCCCCTGGCACACGCACGGCAGCATCCTCGCCAGTCTCTCCGGGAAGGACGAGGAAACTGCCATCGACGACTTCGTCGCCCACCTGACGAGCGGCAAGAGCATCATCGCTGTAAAGCGCATAGGAGGCTCGATCACAGACGTCTGGGTTACAGACGATCCAGCGGATGATGCCCTGAGTTCGCGGCAATATGGCCCCGATGACGAGACGATGGAGTTTCGTCGTTGGGACGGAAGCTCAGTAGAGGTCTAACCCATGCACGCCAAGCTCCCGCACCCGTTCGACGATGCCACGCGCGTCACCGCCGGTGACTCTAGCTGGCAGGGACACACCAGCGACGATTACTGGGCCTTTGTCGGCCCGTTCGGCGGCGCCACCGCCGCGACCATTTTGCGGGCGCTGATCGAGCACCCGCAAGCCGCCGGCGATCCGCTCGCCGTCACCGTCAATTATTGCGCGCCGATCGCCAATGGTCCGTTCGATCTCGACGTGCGCCTCGTCAAGGCCAACCGCTCCAGCCAGCACTGGAGCGTCGAGCTCAGCCAGGGCGGCGGCGAGGTCGCAACGCTCGCCACCGCGGTGTTCGCCGAGCGCCGTCCGTCCTGGGAGCACAGGGTGGCGCAATATCCGGATGCCAAGCCGTTCGAGCAGACGCTGCCATTCCCGAAGATCTCGGCATCCTGGGCCAACCAGTACGAATTCCGCTTCGTCGAGGGCGAGATGCGGATCGGCCCGCCGCAGGCCGAGCCCGCCAGCACCTACTCGAAGATCTGGATCAGCGACCGCACGCCGCGCAAGCTCGACATGCTATCGCTGATGTCGATGTCGGACGCCTTCTTCGGCCGCATTTTCCACGCCCGGCGCGAGCTGGTGCCGTTCGGCACGGTGTCGCTGACGACCTATTTCCACACCGACGCCGAGGAGCTCGCGGCTGAAGACATCACGCGCGTGCTGGCGACGGCGGATTCGAAGATCATGCACAAGAGCTACGCCGACCAGAACGCCGAGCTGTGGTCGCCGAACGGGCGGCTGCTCGCGACCACGACGCAGATCGCGTATTTCAAGGCGTAGCTTTCTCCTCCCCTCTCCCCTTGTGGGAGAGGGTGGATCGCCGCGTAGCGGCGAGACCGGCGAGGGGTTCTCTCCGCGGGCACTTCCCTCGCACTTGAGTTTGCGGATAGAACCCCTCATCCGGCGCTTCGCGCCACCTTCTCCCGCAAGGGGAGAAGGAAAGAAAAAGGGCGGCCTTTCGGCCGCCCTTTCGCAATTCAAACAATGCGACCTTACTCCGCGGCCAGCTTCACGTCCGGGGCAGCCGCGCGCACCTCGGCGTCCACCTGTGCTTCGAACTTGGCAAAATTCTTCTGGAACATGCCGACCAGCGCGCGGGCGGTCTTGTCGAACTCGTCCTTGTCCTTCCAGGTGTTGACCGGGTTGAGGATCTCGGCCGGCACGCCCGGCAGCGCGGTCGGGACCGCAAAGCCGAAATACTTGTCGGTGCGGAATTCGACGTTGCGAAGCGAGCCGTCGAGCGCGGCGGTGAGCAGCGCGCGCGTCACCTTGATCGGCATGCGCGAGCCGACACCATACTTGCCGCCGGTCCACCCGGTGTTGACCAGCCAGCAATCGACATTGTGCTGGGCGATGAGGTCGCGCAGCATGTTGCCGTAGACGGATGGATCGAGCGGCAGGAAGGGCGAGCCGAAGCAGGTCGAGAATTCCGGCTGCGGCTCGTTGCCGAGGCCGCGCTCGGTGCCGGCGACCTTGGCGGTGTAGCCGGACAGGAAGTGATACATCGCCTGCGCTGGCGAGAGCTTGGCGATCGGCGGCAGCACGCCGAAGGCGTCGGCGGCCAGCATCACCACGTTCTTCGGCTGCGGCGCGCGGCCGGTGCGCGAGGCGTTCGGGATGAAGTCGAGCGGATAGGCCGAACGCGTGTTCTCGGTCTTGGAGCCGTCGTCGAAATCGACGACGCGGGTGTCCTCATCGAGCACGCAGTTCTCGAGCACCGCGCCGAAGCGGGTCGAGGCGGCATAGATCTCCGGTTCGGCTTCCTTCGACAGCTTGATGCACTTGGCGTAGCAGCCGCCTTCGAAATTGAAGACGCCGTTCGGGCCCCAGCCGTGCTCGTCGTCGCCGATCAGCGTGCGGTTGGGATCGGCCGACAGCGTCGTCTTGCCGGTGCCCGACAGGCCGAAGAAGATCGCGGTGTCGCCCTTGGCGCCGACATTCGCCGAGCAGTGCATCGGCATCACACCGCGCTCGGGCAGATAATAATTCAGCGTCGTGAAGACCGACTTCTTCATCTCGCCGGCATAATAAGACCCGCCGATCAGGACGATCTTGCGGGCGAAATCGATCGCGACCACGTTCTCCGAGCGGCAGCCATGGCGTTTAGGATCGGCGCGGAAGCTCGGCATGTCGATGATGGTGAGCTCCGGCACGAAGGTCGGCAGCTCGATCGCCTCGGGGCGGATCAGCAGCGTGCGGATGAACAGCGAGTGCCAGGCAAGCTCGGTGAAGACGCGCGTCTTGATCCGGTAGGCCGGGTCGGCGCCGCCATAGAGGTCCTGCGCGAACAGGCGCTTGCCTTCGGCGTGCTTGAGGAAGTCCTGGTAGAGCGTCTCGAATTGCTCTGCGGTGATCGACTGGTTGCCGGCCCACCACATCCTCTTGTCGGTGGTGGCGTCGCGCACCGTGAACTTGTCCTTCGGGCTGCGCCCGGTGAACTCGCCGGTGTCGGCGCAGAGCGCGCCGTCGGCGGAGAGCACCGCCTCACCCGCTGCCAGCGAGTATTGATAGAGTTGTGGCGCACCCAGATTCCAGTGAACCTGCTTGAGATTCTTTAAGCCGAATTTGTCGGCGCCGAAGGCACCGTTGCGCACGCCCGTCTCTTGCACGAAAAATCCCTCCTAGAACCCGCGACATCAAGCGCGGCCAAGTTTGGCGCCGTCGCGATCACCGTGAATATGGGCCGTTCGGCCTCGGCTGAACGACCTAATAATGATGAACGCCGGCGTTGCCAAGCTGATCCCGCAGGATTTGGTTTATTCAAGGACCGCGCCAAACGCCGCGCATGTCAGCTCTGAAAGGCCGCATCGAGAAAGTGCGGATGATCGCGCAACCAAATGCACATCTGCGCGTTATGTCCGGTTATTGCGACGCACAATCACTGCGTCAACACCCCTATCTTACCTCGCCCTCTCCGATCAACGCGAACGGTCCCCACATCGCGGGATAAGCGTTGCGCGGCGACGAGGCGTCGTCGAGATAGGTTAACATCGCGCGGCGCAAGGCTTCGGCGCGGCCGAGCTTTGGCTCGTTCTTCAGCAGCTCGAACGTCGACGTGGTCAAGCGGGTCGCAGCCTCCGAATCCACGGCCCAATGCGACACCAGGAGCGCGCGAGCACCTGCGTAGAAGAACGAGCGCGCCAATCCGGACAACGCCTCGGCACCGGGCTTGTCGCCCGCGATGGTGTTGCAGGCAGACAGCACAACCCAATCGGCATTGAGCTTGAGCTGGGCCACTTCGCTCGCGGTGAGAAGACCATCGTCGAGCTCCGTCGGCTGGTCGGGGATGGAGAGCGCCAGCGAGGGCTCCCCCAATCCCTTGACGTCGCCGGCGACAAGGCCGTGGGTGGCAAAGTAGATGATGCCGTATTGGGCAAGCGCTGCACGCTTGAGCGTCGTTTCGCTGGCGTCGCGGCCGAGATGGATGTCAGCCTCGGCAGCGCCGACGTCCCTCGCCACCGCGTTCAATTCGTCGGCGGTATCGGGCAGCTGCGGCAGCGCCTGGGCCAGCCGCGCACGATCCACGCCTGCGCCGCGCCAGAAGTCGGCATAGGCGATCGTCGCGATGCTGCGTGCGGCGACCTTGCCGTTCGCGGCACGCCGGTCGGCAGGCCCTTCGGCTGCAGGGTTGAACACGGGATCGCCGAAACCGGTCATCGGCTTGACGCTTTGATCCCTGCGGGCAAAGGCGCGCAGCGATTTCAGGCTGATCACTGACGGCAGGACCGAAACGGCCTGACGCCGCAGCAGCCAGGCAGCACTGCGATAGCCCTCGAGCCGGTCCGGGATCGCAGCCTGTGGCTTCTCCGTGACCAGCAGATGAAACGGCATTGCGGTCAATGCCGCCGACGGCACGACCAGCAGGTTGCGCTTGTCCTTGGTCAGCGCCTCAACCGGGCCGAGCAGCGCGACATAGAGCTCGTTGGCAAGACCGAGGTCGAACAATCCCGATTTGCCGGATGCATCGCGCGCCTTGCCGACATCGAGCCCCCTGCGGAAAGCCGTGACCTTCTGTGCGACCGCGTCCGCTCCGAGCGGAATCTCCTTCCAGTCGACGCTCTCGCGCGTGATCGCGACGACATAGCTCCGCCTGTCGACGACGGAATAGACCACCATCGCCTCGTCGGACGCCAGCAGCGGCTGGATGTCCTTGACGGTCAGCGGCAGCGGGTTCGAGAGCGAGGCATAGTCGGGAAACTCGACGGCGAGCGTCTTCTGCAATCCATTGCGCGCGCTTGCGATCGCCGCGATCCGCGCGCGGCTGCGCTGCTCGGCCGCGACGTCGCGCTGGGCCGACGGCTTCGACACTGCAGCGATGATCGCCTTGTCGAGCGCTTCGGACTCGGCCGCGAGATCCTGATCCTTGCGCACGAGCTCGGCGAGCCGGTCGCTGCCGGCGGCGAGCCGCACCGCGAGCTTGTTCACGGCAGAAGCGGCAGAGGATTGCGTGCCGCGCTGGATCGCAGCGAGCGCATCGTCGAGCGCCTTCTCGCTCGCCAGCAGCGATTGCTGCCGTGCCGCGAACAGGATCGGCAGCACGACGCGCAGCTGCGCACGATTGGCCGCGAGCGTCTTCTGCGCCAACGGCAAGGCATCCGCCGTCCGCCCCGTCGCCTGCAGGAAATCGGCAAGATTGCTCGTCGAAGTCGCAACATCAGGGTGATCCGGCCCGAGCGCGCGTTCGCGGATCGCCAGCGCGCGACGATACAGCGGCTCGGCATCGGCAAAACGCTGCTGGTGCTGGTAGAGCCCGGCGAGATTATTGAGCGAGCGCGCGACGTCGGGGTGTTCAGGCCCCAGCACCTTTTCGCGGATCGCGAGCGAGCGCTTGATCGGCGCTTCGGCACCGGCGTCGCGATTGAGGTCGCGCTCGACCTGTCCGATGTTGTTCAGGACCGTGGCGACCGCGGGATGCTCGGGACCGGCAGCCTTCTGATAGATCGCGAGCGCACGGCGGAACAGTGGCTCGGCATCGGCCGGACGCTGCTGCTTGGCGTAGAGCGTGGCGATATTGTTGAGGGATTGACCGATGTCGGGATGCTCGCGCGGCAGCGCCTTCTCGCGCACGGCAAGTGCACGCTTGAACAGCGGCTCGGCCTCTGCGAAGCGACCCTGCCGCTGATAGAGCGCGGCAAGATTGGTCAGCTCGGCCGCAACCAGGGCGTTGTCGGAGCCGAGCGATTTTTCCATGAGTGCGATCGCGCGCTTGTAGAGCGGCTCAGCCAGATCGTCCCGTCCCTGACCGGCATGGACCTGGCCGAGATTGTTCAACGCGCCCGAGAGATCGCGGCCGTTGTCCTTCTCCAGGCTGGCGACCATCGCCTGCGCCAACGGCAGCGCTTCCGAATATTTTCCGGCACCGATGAGCGCGGTGAGCCGCGCGCTCTCGGCGGCGAGACCTTTCTGCGCAAGGGCTGGCGTGGCGAGCAAGGTGGTGATGGCGAGCGCGAGAGCCGCCGTCCATGCCAAACGTTGACGCGTCATGACCCCTCTCGCTGCGAGCCCGAAAACCATCACGGTCATGGGTCGCGGCGATCGGTAGCCGCGTTCAAGCGGTTGCGCCCTGGTCCACCTTCGTGCGCGCTTCGCCAGCGAGACGGACCAGCATCTTGCGAAGCGCCGTGCCATCCGTCACCCGCTCCGGGAAGTCCAGCCGCAGCGTTGCCTGGCCGACCTGCATGTCGAGGCCTTCAGGATCACAGCCGGTACAGCGCCAGTCGCCCTCGGTGGCGCCGAGCAGCTTCGTGGCATAAAGATTGAGGGCGTCGCGATGGTCGGCGTTCATGTGCTCGACGGCGCCCTCCTCCGCCGCCAGCAGGTCCTCGGCGCCGGTGAGGTCCGTCAGGAATTGCTCCGGCTTGAGGTCGACGATCCGGCCAAAGCCGGCGACCAGATGTGTTCCCGTGGGCCGGATCCGGAAGAAGGAGAAATCCTTAAAAGAAACAAAGCCTTCTGCCGAGGGATGAGCACTCAGATACCGTCGCTGGAGCAGATCCTTGTTGGAATCGGCCTCCTCGGCCCGGCCGGACAGCATGATCCGGGCGCCTTCCAGGGGATCCCCGGCCGCGCGCTCGTCCAGCATCAGCGAGACCCTGGAGTCCGCGAGGACGTTCTTGGTGTGCACGGCGAGGCGCGAGATCAGCAGGATCGGCGAGCCGTCGGGATGGCTGGCCAGATTGACCAGGGAACAATAGGGATCGCCGTTGCCGACCATCAGCGTCGCCAGAGCCCCCTGCCGGGACCGCCTCAGCAGCGATTTGGCGAGCTTTGCGGGGTCGAAATTGGGGGTCGGTTGCATTGGCTTTCTCGGCTCAGGTGGTTGCAAGGAGGGCCTTTTTTCGGGTAAACGGGGGCCCGGTTATGGGTCGAGATGCGGCGAATCTGCCGTGTTTCGTGGAACTTGGTCACACTTCAGCCCAGCTTGCATTGCTCGGTGACAAGGTTCGAACGCCACTTCGGCACCCATGTATGCGGCGCATCACTGATTGCTCGCCGTTTCAAGCCACGACCCAAACGGAAAGCAGAAAGCAGAGAGGCTCATGCCCACAATCGCTTTGGTCGACGACGACCGCAACATTCTCACATCCGTCTCGATCGCGCTGGAAGCCGAAGGCTACCGTATCATGACCTACACCGACGGCGCTTCCGCGCTCGACGGTTTCCGCACCACCCAGCCCGATCTCGCCATCCTCGACATCAAGATGCCGCGCATGGACGGCATGGAGACGCTGCGCCGTCTCAGGCAAAAGTCCGACCTGCCGGTGATCTTCCTCACCTCCAAGGACGAGGAGATCGACGAACTGTTCGGCCTCAAGATGGGCGCCGACGACTTCATCCGCAAACCGTTCTCGCAGCGTTTGCTGGTCGAGCGCGTCAAGGCGGTGCTGCGGCGCTCGGCGCCGAAGGATCCGACCGTCGCGCCGAAGGAGAACGACGCCAAGGCGCTCGACCGCGGTCTGCTGCGCATGGACCCCGAGCGCCATACCTGCACCTGGAAGAACGAGCCGGTGACGCTCACCGTGACCGAATTCCTCATCCTGCAGGCGCTCGCGACCCGGCCCGGCGTGGTGAAGAGCCGCAACGCGCTGATGGACGCCGCCTATGACGACCAGGTCTATGTCGACGACCGCACCATCGACAGCCACATCAAGCGGCTGCGCAAGAAGTTCAAGGTGGTCGACAACGAGTTCGAGATGATCGAGACGCTCTACGGCGTCGGCTACCGTTTCAAGGAAGCCTGAGGGCGCCTCCTCCACGGCGATCGAGAGCATCTCCGGTTCTCGTTCCATCGGGACGAGGATCGCTCTAGGATGCGGGGACCTTCGCACGGGCCGTCCTAACGCGGGCGTAAGCATTGCTTGACCGAACGCAGCCTGACCCTAACCAGAGCGCCGGGGATATCGCATCCGCCGGCGTTCAGGAGCACGTTGCCGACAACAAGCCGCAGGGCTTCCGGCCGCTGAACTGGTTGAAACGCGCCGGGCAGTTCTTCTTCGCGCTGTCCTTCTCGAGCCTGACCCGCCGCATCGTCTCGCTCAACCTCGCCGGCCTCGTCGCACTGGTGGCGAGCATCCTGTACCTGTCGCAATTCCGTGCCGGCCTGATCGATGCGCGCGCGCAGAGCCTGCTGGTGCAGGCCGAGATCATCGCCGGGGCGATCGCGGCCTCCGCGACGGTGCAGACCAACGCCATTACCATCGACCCCGACAGGCTGCTCGACCTCAAGCCGGGCGAGACCTATGGCGGCTCGGATGAGTATTCGCCGCTGGACTTCCCGATCAATCCGGAGCGCGTCGCGCCGGTGCTGCGCACCTTGATCTCGCCAACCAAGACGCGCGCCCGCATCTACGATCCGAACGGCAGCCTGCTGCTCGACAGCCGCAACCTGGAAAACGTGCTGCGCTTTCCTCTGCCGCCGCCGGCCGAGCAACCCGGCATCATCGAGCGCGGCAAGGTCGCGGTGCGGACCTGGCTGAACCGCGGCGACCTGCCGCTCTATCGCGAGCTCGGGCCCGAGAACGGCAATGGCTATGCCGAAGTGGGCGACGCCCTCCAGGGCCAGAAACGCTCGATGGTGCGGGTCAACGCACGCGGCGAGGTGATCGTCTCGGTCGCGGTCCCCGTGCTGCGCTCGCGTGCGATCCACGGCGCCTTGATGCTGTCGACGCAAGGCGACGACATCGACCAGATGGTCACCGCCGAGCGCCTCGCCATCCTGAAGGTCGGCGGCGTTGCCGCCGCCGTCATGATCATGCTGTCACTGCTGCTGGCGAGCACGATCGCAGGTCCAGTGCGCCGGCTCGCCGACAGCGCCGAACGCGTCCGCCGCCGCATCAAGGCCCGCATCGAGATTCCCGATTTCACCCGCCGCCGCGACGAGATCGGCCACCTCTCCGGCGCGCTGCGCGACATGACCAGCGCGCTCTACAGCCGCATCGAGGCGATCGAGATGTTCGCCGCCGACGTTGCCCATGAATTGAAGAACCCGCTGACCTCGCTGCGCTCGGCGGTCGAGACGCTGCCGCTGGCGCGCAACGAGAACAGCCGCGCCCGCCTGCTCGAGGTGATCGAGCACGACGTCAAGCGGCTCGACCGGCTGATCTCCGACATCTCCGACGCCAGCCGCCTCGATGCCGAGCTGCAGCGCCAGGATGCGATCCCGGTCGATTTGCGCCGGCTGCTGACGACGCTGGTGTCCGTCGCCAACGAAACCAAGCTCGGCCACGACGTCGCGGTCGAAACGCGCTTCGAGGGCCGCAGCCCGACCGACACCTTCGCCGTGAGCGGCCACGATTCCCGGCTCGGACAGGTCGTCTCCAACCTGCTCTCCAACGCGCAATCCTTCTCCGATCGCGGCAGCAAGGTGCGCCTCACCTGCCGCCGCGTTCGCTCCGAGATCGAGATCGTGGTCGACGACGACGGCCCCGGCATTCGCGAGGACGCGCTCGAGCGCATCTTCGAGCGCTTCTACACCGACCGCCCGCATCAGGGCTTTGGCCAGAACTCCGGCCTCGGCCTGTCGATCTCCAAGCAGATCGTCGACGCCCATGGCGGACGGATCTGGGCAGAGAACCGCCCTGGCCCGCCGGACGCCGACGGCACTCCGACAATTGCCGGTGCGCGCTTCGTGGTGAGGCTGCCGGCGCTATGAACGAAGGCGGGCCCAGCGTTCACGCCTCTGCCGTCAAGGTCGGGCCTTACGCCGTGCTGATCCGCGGGCCCTCGGGGTCCGGCAAGTCGCGGCTTGCCTTCGATCTGATCATGGCGGGGCGCTCGGGCGTTGTGGAAAGGGCCGTTCTGGTCGGTGACGACCGTGTCCATCTGGCGACACTCGGCCACGAAATTGAGGTCCGCCCCGCGCCTCGCTTGGCGGGCTTGATCGAGATCCGGGGCCTCGGAATCCGCCGCTGCGACTTCGTGGAGCATGCGACCGTCGGTCTCGTGGTCGATCTGGCTGCAGCCGACGCGGAGCGCCTGCCGCCGGCTGAAGCCCTGAAAACCAGCATTTTTGGTGTCGAAATACCGCGAATCCCTGTTGCCCGCGACTATTCGCCCCTTCCCCTGGTTGTTGCGGCCTTGACCACTACCAAGAGTTCATCTTCCGTTAACCCATCAGGCGATTGTTTGAAGGGAAATGGTAACCATATGAACCCCACTATCGCGACCGAATAGACCGGCGCAGCTCCCCTCATCCATCCGTCTAGATTCAGGGAGATACGCAACATCCCCTCTTGCGCGGGGGCTCTGGATGGTCAAAGTGGCGCGTTCGTGCGGTGCACCAAAAGCGCCCGCGAGGAGTTTTCCGATGATTGGTCTAGTACTTGTGACCCACGGGCGCCTTGCCGACGAATTCAAGGCAGCGCTTGAGCATGTCATGGGCCCACAAAAGCAAATCGAAGCGATCACGATCGGCGCCGAAGATGATTCCGATCTCTGCCGAAGCGACATCATCGAGGCGGTCAACCGCGTCGATTCCGGCGACGGCGTTGCGATCCTCACCGACATGTTCGGCGGCACGCCGTCGAACCTGGCAATATCCTGCATGAGCCGGCCCAAGGTCGAAGTGCTCGCGGGCATCAACCTGCCCATGCTGGTCAAGCTTGCCAAGGTGCGCGAGGAGCGACCGCTGCCCGACGCGATCGCGATGGCGCAGGAAGCTGGCCGCAAATACGTCACCATCGCCAGCCGGGTGCTCGCCGGCAAATGAGCGAGGAGGCGCCACAAGCCGCGACCGGCGTGCCCGCGGGCGCGATCTCCAAGGATCTCCTGATCATTAACAAGCGCGGCCTGCACGCCCGCGCCTCGGCGAAATTCGTCCAGGCGGTCGAGCGCTTCGATGCGCAGGTGTGGGTGACACGCGGCGGCGAGACCGTCGGCGGCACCTCGATCATGGGCTTGATGATGCTCGCCGCGGGTCCCGGCACGACGATCACGGTGGCGGCGGCAGGGACCGACGCCGAAGCCGCGCTCGCGGCGATCACGGAGCTCGTTGAAAGCAAGTTCAACGAGGAAGGGGTTTAGGCCCTTCTCTCACCACGCGGCCAGGAGCGCTCCCTCGCCCCGTACTTGCGGGAGAGGTGAAGAAATCATTTCCCCGGCGGCGCGAAGTAGATGTTCCAGCTCATCGACGGGCCGGCCTTGCCGTTGGTGAAGCGGCGCGTTGTCATCACGATGCGCTCGGCGTTGGGCGCAACCTCCGCCACCCATTTCTCGAACGCGGGCAGGCGGCCGTCGGTCGGATCGAACACGCCGATGAAGCCGTACTTCTTGGCGTCGTCGCGCGAGGTCAGTCCGGAATCCCAGGCCTCCAACGGCAGCAGCGCGGACGGATGATCCGGGCTGTAGAACACCAGCGGCTGGATCTGCTCCATCGTGCCGGCAACGACGGCCCAGCGCGAGCCGAAGCGGGTGTGCCAGGCCTGGGTCAATTCGCGCGCGAGCTCCGAGCGCGCGCCATAGATCTGGCCATTGCCGGCATTGGCCGCCATCTCGCGCGCGGCGATCCAGGGCGAAGCGGCGAGCGTCGCGGCGCTGAGCACGAGCCAGATCGCAGCGATGTTGAACAGCGCGGCGCTCTGCACGCGCAGCGTCGGGATCGCGACCAGAGCGAGCGGCACCAGGAAGAACAGCGAGATGCCCCAATCCGTCTTCATGTAGATGCTGAAGGCGAGCGCGCCGAGCGGCGGGCCGACTGCGACGATGACCTGGACGATCCAGACATTCAGCGCCTGCGAGACATTGACCCCTGCATTGGCGCCGCGCGCCCAGGCGCGCGTGACGATGCGCAACGGCGCACGCAGCAGCAATTTGCCCCATGGCGGCACCAGCGCCATGGCCAGCGCCGCGAGCGCCACCGGCAATGCCAGCAGCGCGAAGTTGTGCAGCACATAGCCCGCGACGAGCTGATGCACCTGGGCCTTGTCCTGAAGGCTGTAGGTGTCGCCGGCATAGGTCAGCGGTACGAAATGCGCATCCGCCAGCCAGACGAGGTGCGGGATCATCGCCGCGACCATCGTGGCAATCGCGACCCACGGCGCGGGCGACGACAGGAAGCGCAACCGGTCGGGATGGATCAGCGCGGCGAGGCCGATCGCGCCGATCATGGTCAGCACCCAATATTTGGTCATCAGCGCCAGCGCGCCGGCAAGCCCGAGCAGGATTCCGGATTGCCAGCTCCGCTTCTCGAAGGCGTTGAGATAAGCGAGCACCAGGAGCGGCAGCGTGACGAGCTGCAGCAGGTCCGGGTTGTACTTGAAGCCCTTGAAATTGAAGATCGGGTAGAGCGCGATCATCACCACGACCAGGAACGCGCGGCGCGCATCCACCGCGCGCAAGGCGATCAGCCAGCAGATCACCATGCCGACGCTCACCGTCGTCATCGCCAGCGCATAGGTCGCCCAGTCCGCCGCCGGGAGCGCCTTGAACCAGAGGCCGGCCACCCAGCCCGACAACGGCGGGTGCTTGCCATAGCCCCAGAGGAATTTCTGGCCCCAGCCCCAGGCTTCTGCGACGTCCATATGAACGTCCTGCGCCGCCTTAAGATTGATCAGGATGAAGGTCCAGAGCACTGCATGCAGGATGGCAAATTGGATCACCAGCCACAGGCGCGCCTCGGGGCGGACCGCACAGGCAACCAGGAAGGCCCGGAAGCGGTTGTAACTCAAGCGGGCCTTTGCCCGCGCTCCGGCAGTGGGAAGAGAGGTCGTGGACATGGCCGTGCGTAGCGCGTTTTGGCCCGTCATGGAATCAGCTTGGCGTGAACAAAGGCCCTGAAAATACAGCAATATGGTTGCCGCACGGGGATGTGAGTGGTATCCCGCGCCCATGACGACCGTCCCCATTTCCAACATCCGCAATTTCTCCATCGTCGCCCATATCGACCATGGCAAATCGACGCTGGCCGACCGCCTGATCCAGATGACCGGCGGCCTCTCCGACCGCGAGATGGCGGGCAAGGAACAGGTGCTCGATTCCATGGACATCGAGCGCGAGCGCGGCATCACGATCAAGGCGCAGACGGTGCGCCTCGCCTACCGCGCCAAGGACGGCAAGGACTACATCTTCAACCTGATGGACACGCCCGGCCATGTCGACTTCGCTTACGAGGTCTCGCGGTCGCTGGCGGCCTGCGAGGGTTCCCTGCTCGTGGTCGACGCCAGCCAGGGCGTCGAGGCGCAGACGCTCGCCAACGTCTACCAGGCGCTCGACAACAATCACGAGATCGTCCCGGTCCTGAACAAGGTCGACCTGCCCGCGGCGGAGCCCGAGAAGGTCAAGCAGCAGATCGAGGACGTCATCGGCATCGACGCCTCGGATGCGGTGATGATCTCGGCCAAGACCGGCCTCGGCGTGCCGGACGTGCTGGAAGCCATCGTCACCCGCCTGCCGCCGCCGAAGGGCGACCGCGACGCGACCTTGAAGGCGCTCTTGGTCGACAGCTGGTACGACGTCTATCTCGGCGTCGTCGTGCTGGTGCGCATCGTCGATGGCACGATGAAGAAGGGCCAGCGCGTGCGCATGATGGGCACGGGCGCGGCCTATGACGTCGAGCGCGTCGGCTTCTTCACGCCGAAGATGCAGCAGGTCGAGGAGCTCGGCCCCGGCGAGATCGGCTTCATCACCGCCGCGATCAAGGAGGTCGCCGACACCCGCGTCGGCGACACCATCACCGACGACAGGAAGCCGGTCGCCGAGATGCTGCCGGGCTTCAAGCCGGCGATCCCGGTGGTGTTCTGCGGCCTGTTCCCGGTCGACGCCGACGATTTCGAGACGCTGCGCGCGGCGATGGGCAAGCTGCGCCTCAACGACGCCAGCTTCTCGTTCGAGATGGAGACGTCGGCCGCGCTCGGCTTCGGATTCCGCTGCGGCTTCCTCGGGCTGCTGCACCTCGAGATCATCCAGGAGCGGCTGTCGCGCGAATTCGATCTCAACCTGATCGCGACCGCGCCGAGCGTGATCTACAAGATGAAGCTCACCGACGGCCAGGAGATCGAGATCCACAATCCCGTCGACATGCCCGACGTGGTCAAGATCGCCGAGATCGACGAGCCCTGGATCGAGGCGACGATCCTAACGCCCGACGAATATCTCGGCAGCGTCTTGAAGCTGTGCCAGGACCGCCGCGGCGCGCAGAAGGAGCTCACTTACGTCGGCTCCCGCGCCATGGTGAAGTACGACCTGCCGCTCAACGAGGTCGTGTTCGACTTCTACGACCGCCTCAAATCGGTCTCCAAGGGCTACGCCTCGTTCGACTATCATCTCACTGACTACAAGCCGGCCGATCTCGTCAAGATGCAGATCCTGGTCAATGCCGAGCCGGTCGATGCGCTCTCGATGCTGGTCCACCGCACCCGCGCGGAGGGGCGCGGCCGTGCCATGGTCGAGAAGATGAAGGAGCTGATCCCGCCGCATATGTTCCAGATCCCGATCCAGGCGGCGATCGGCGGCAAGGTGATCGCGCGCGAGACGGTGCGCGCGCTGCGCAAGGACGTCACCGCGAAATGCTACGGCGGCGACATCACGCGTAAACGAAAACTTCTGGAGAAGCAGAAGGAGGGCAAGAAGAAGATGCGGCAGTTCGGCAAGGTCGACATCCCGCAGGAAGCTTTTATTGCCGCGCTGAAGGTCGACAGCTGAGGCGAGGCTCAGGACGGGCCAGCCGGGTCGCCGGGGCCGGCTAACAGGCGCTCTCCCGACGGCAAACAAAAAAGTGCGAAAACAACCCCATGCACAGTAGCCGCCCTCTTGGCGGCATTGTGCTTTTTCGATTTTACGAAGTCGGTTTGACCCGTCGGGCAAAACAGGGGTATGGTGGCATCATCGAACGCTTGCCTCTCAGCCGTGTATCTATTCCTCGCCCCTCTTCGCGATCCTGATGCCCTCGATGATCCGGTCGCTCGGGTGCAACACGACGCGATCACCTGCAGCTAGTCCGGAGAGAACTTCGGCCACGCGGTTATTCCGGTGGCCGATGCGGACCGGGACGGTTCTTGCACGGCCGTTCTCGTCGGCGAAAACCGCCCATTGGTCGCCTTTTCGGAACAAAGCGCTCACCGGCACGGTCAGCGACTCGGTCGCGCTCCATGTCGTCACGTGAACGATAACACGATAGTCGTGCCCGAGCGTGCCCCACTTCTCGGGCGGGTCGGTGAAATCGATGGTCACGCGGACCCGCTGCTCCTCGGTGCCGAGTGCGGAGACTTTCAGGAAACCGGCCGGGTCGACCCGGACCACCTTTCCCGCGATGGGCTGACCGCCCCAGCCATCGATCCGGACCGGCGCGCCGACCTTGATCTGGACCGCGTCAGTCGAGAGCAGGTCGGCCACGACCTCGAGATCGAACGGGTCGCCGATATCAACCAGCGGCGTCCCGGGCAGAACCGTCGTCTCGCTGTCCTGGATGATCTTCAATACCCGTCCGCTTGTCGGCGCCAGCACACGGATGCAGCAGGTCGGCTCCGCGGGAGGGATAGCGCTTGCCGGGTCCATCAGCCGGGCCGCCAGGCTGGTCCGCACTGCGCGGCGCATCTCGACCTGGGCCTTGGCACCTCTCAGGGCGGCCTCGTTGGTGGCGACCTCGAATTTCGCCTTGTCGTAGGCCTGGGCCGAGGTGGATTGCGTCCGCAACAGCGTCTGCACCCGCTGGAACTCGGTCCGCGAAAAATCCAGCGCGGCTTCGATCCGCTGCACTTCAGCTTCCTGCTGCTGGATCGCGGCGTCTGCGGCCAGGACCTCCGCCTGCAGCTGATCGCGCGATCGCGCATCGATGAAGCCGGGCAGCGTCGGTTGCATCAGGGCGACGGTCTGGTTAGCGACGACGTCGTCGCCGACATGGAGCGAAGGCCCCTGCTCGCCGAGCGGATGCGAGATTCTCAAGACCTTGCCCGCGATCGGCGCCGACACCGTGTAGACGTGGCGCACGCGGGTCTTGCCGTCGTCGTCCGCCGTGACCTCGATCGGCCCCTTCGCGACGGTCGCGAGATCGACCAGAACCGGTCGGGGCCAGGCGAACCAAGCGAGCCCTGCGAGGATCGCAGCAGCGAGCGCGGCGCCGATGATGCGTTTGGTCCAGTTGGCGGGCATGGCTAATCTCGCGTCTTGAGGACCGCAACAAGGTCCAATCTGTCGATGCGTTCTCGGATCACGGCGGCGGAAACGATGGCGGCCAGCACCACGACGGACGTGGCGATCACGTAAGTCGAGTGCTCGACGACGAGGCGGACGCGCATCAACTCGCCGGCAAGGTTCGTTTTCATTACCCAGGCGAGGCCGTAGCCCATCAGCCAACCGGGCGGTTGGGCGATCAGGGTGAGGATGGCGAGCTCAAGCAGCAGGATGCGCAGCACCTCGCCGCGCGTGAAGCCGAGCACGCGCAGGCTGGCCAGTTCGCGCGCCCGTTCGGACAGCGAAATGCGCGCATTGTTGTAGACGACGCCGAACGCGATCACGCCGGCAAGGCCCGTGTAGATACTCGCCATCGTGGTGACGAGCAGCGCGACGGTCTTGCGGAAGTTCGCCAGGAAACGCGCTGCAGCGCCACGCCGCCGACCGTCGGTATGGACTTCACCGCCGTGTAGAAGTCCTCCGTCCGGTTCTCGTCGAGGCTGAGATTGACGCTAGTGACGACGGGCGCCTCGCGCATCAGCTTGTGCAACGCCTCGATCTCCATCATGCCCCTAATCCCGAAGTAGTCCTCGACGGTCGCGACGACCGGCACCGTCACGGATCGCCTGGCGCCCTCCAACAGATCGACCTCGACGCTATCGCCTGGTCCGACGCCGAGGATATGCGCGAGCATGCCGGAGATGGCGAGGCCCGTCTCCGGCAGGATGACCGGCCGAAGCTCGACGTCGATGATGCGCCTGAGGTGGGCAGCAGCCGGTCGGCCGCTGATGACGATGCGCCGTTCGACGTTGCCGTGGCGGATCCGGACCGGCACCTCGCGGAACGGCTCGGCGGCGAGAACGCCCGGAAGCCGGCTCACCTGCTCCACGACATTTGCGATCCGCTTCTCGGCAAAGCCGATGGTTGCGTCCTGCCGGTCGGCGAGGAAGTAGGTCACATCGGTCAGATGCTCCATGCTGTCCCGCGTGAACAGCGAGACGACTAGGATCGCGGTGGCCAGCGCCATGCCGAGCGCCGTGAAGAAGGCCCGTACCGGATGCCGGGCGATGTTGCGGATCATCATCAGCGTCGGCTGCGACACGATCCGGTCGAGCTGGATGCGCGCCGAAAGCAGCCGGCGATAGACCGGCGGGGCCGGCGCCTGCATGGCGACGGCCGGGGGCAGCTTCACCACCTCGCGCAACGCACGGAATGCGCCGATCGCCGCAGCCGCCGCGCTAAGCGCACCTGCCGTGAGATAAACGTCCGGTGCCTTCGCGAACACCAGGAACGGAAAGTGGAAGAAGTCGCCGAACAGCGCGGTGACGTGCAAACCGAGCCAGGTGCCCACGATGCCGCCCAACACGATGCCGACCACGACGATGAAGGCAACGAACTTGAAATAGTGCAGCACGATGCTGCCGTCTGAATAACCCAGCGCCTTCAGCAGGCCGATCTGCTCGCGCTCGAGCGCGACCAGCCGGGTCAAGGTGAGATTGACGAGGAAGGCCGCGACCAGCAGGAAGATCGGCGGCAACGTGCGGCTCATGTTGTTGAGCATGTCGAGTTCATGATCGAGCCAGGCGTGCGAGGTCTGGTCCTTGCGGCCATGCGCCGCCTGCCCGCCATAAGGATCGAGCAGGGCGTCCAGTCGCCGGACCACATCGCGCTCGGATGCGCCGGGCTGCAGCTTGACCGCGACCGCCGAGAAGGCGCCGTCGAGATCGTAGGCAGCGCTAAGCACCTTCTCCGACATCCAGACGATGGCATAGCGGCGATCGTCCGGCATCAGGTCGCCCGGTCCGACCGTGTAAACGAACTCGGGCGACAGCGCGATGCCGACGATGACGAGCTCGCGCTTCCTGCCGTTGAGGATGGCGGAGAACCGCGCCCCCTCGACGAAACCGTGCGCCCGAGCGAACGGCTCGTTGACGACGACCTCTTCAGTCCGTCCCGGCGCCGGGAACCGCCCGGAGCGCATGTAGAGCCGGTTGAGATGCTGCTCACCCGTGTCGGCCAGCGAAACGAACTGCGCGCTGGCCGGCGCGGAGAAACCGGGAATGTCGAGTAGCGCCGGCTTGGCGATACGGGTGTCGATGGCGGCGACTCCTGGGATCTCGCCGATCCTGTCGGTGAGCGCCTTCGGTGCCCGCTTCGCCTGCGCGAACACATCGGCAAAGCCGTAACGCTCGTAATAAGCGATCCGGGTCTCCTCCAGCGATCGGTGCGAGCCCACCGCGAGCACCAGCGTCGCAACCCCGCCGCCGACGACCAGCGCGACCGCGAGCACCTGCGCCCAGAGCCGTCTGACGTCACGAAGCAGCTTGATGTCTAGCACCTTCATGTCGTCACCAGGTGAGCTCGGCGGCCTCCCGCCGGGCCTCGTTGGTCCGGATGCGGGAGATGCGACCGTCGGCGAAGAACAGCACTCGGTCGGCGACCTCCTGGATGCTGGCGTTGTGGGTGATGATGACTGTAGTGGTCCCGAGCTGCCGGTTGACGCCAAGCAGCGCCTCGATGACGCGGATGCCGGTCTTCGAATCCAACGCCCCGGTCGGCTCGTCGCAGAGCAGCACCGCCGGCCGCTTCGCGATCGCGCGGGCGATGGCGACGCGCTGCTGCTCGCCGCCGGAGAGCTGGGCGGGAAAGTGATGCATCCTCGCTTCGAGTCCGACCAGCGCGAGGGCGTCGGCCGGCCGCATCGGATTCTTGGCGACTTCGGTGACCAGCGCGACGTTTTCGTAGGCCGTGAGGCTGGGCACCAGATTGTAGAACTGGAAGACGAAGCCGACGTGATCGCGGCGGTACTTCGTGAGTTCGCGGTCCTCCAGATCCGTTAGGTCCAGATCGCGGAAGAACAGCCGGCCGCTGGTCGGACGGTCGAGGCCGCCCATGATGTTGAGCAACGTCGTCTTGCCGCTGCCGGAGGGGCCGAGCAGCACGACCACTTCCTTCTCGGGAATGTCGAGGTCGACCTCGTTGAGGGCATGCACCATCACCTCGCCGGAGACATAGATCTTAGTCAGCGCCTTTGCGGTGAAGACGGGAACGCTCATTGACGTCCTTTAAAGCTAGCGCCGTTTGCAGGCATCTCCTCGCGAAGGTCAGCCGTGACGATAGCCGCCAGAAGAGCTATGACCGGATCGCCGGTTGAGATGGGGAATGAAGGCCGGCACCTGCGCGGCATACCGGGCATAGGCCTCGCCGAACTCGCTCCGGGCCTCACGCTCCTCGTCCCCGGCGAGCTTCACGTACATGACGGTCAACACCGGAAACATCGCCAAGGTCAGAATCGTCGGCCATTGCAACAGGAAGCCGAACATCACCAGCACGAAGCCGACATATTGCGGATGCCGGACGTAGCTGTAAGGACCGGTGGCGGCGAGGCTCCGGGTCTGCTGCGCCTCGTACAGCGTCCTCCAGGCGAGGGAGATCAGGATGAACCCGGCGCCGATGAAGATGAAGCTGACGACATGGAACGGCCCCGTGTGGGGATTGGTCTTCCAGCCGAACATCATCTCGAGCAGATGACCGGCGTCGTGCGAGAACCAGTCGACGTTCGGGTAGCGCGACTGCAGCCAACCCGACAGGAAATAGATGGTGAGCGGAAAACCGTACATCTCCGCGAACAGCGCCACCAGGAACGCGCTGAAGGCGCCGAAGGAGCGCCAGTCGCGCGAGGTCTGCGGCTTGAAGAAGCTGTAGGAAAACAGGATGAACACCGCCGAGTTGACGGTGACGAGGCTCCAGAGGCCGTAAGCAGGCGGAATGTCGTGCATCACGCGCTCCTCGAATCGTTTGGCCGGCCGCCACCGTGACGGTGACCATGGCCGCCATGCATGAAGAAATGCATCAGCGGACAGGCAAGGAGCGGCAGCCAGACCAGGAGCCCCAGCACGTGAGCCCTGTGCTCGCTGAACAGCAGCACGCCGGCGATGGCCAGGAACCCGATCAGGACCAGGCCAGCCTTGGCTCTCATGGACATGCCCGCGGCATGCCGCTGTCGATAAGCGGAATGATCCTGCACCGGCATGGGCGCGCTCCTCTCGATCCCCGCAGCATAGGAGCACCGCCGCCATCGCTTTTGACGCAGATCAAAGGCTCGCGGGAGCTGAGCGCGCGAGACAATTAGCAACCGATCGTACCTTGAGATTCGTCAAGACCGACATTGCGCCGATGCGTATCGTGGACCTTCGCAACCTGGAGGACCGAACATGATCACCAAGACGCTTCTCGCCACAATCGGCGTTGTTTCCCTGCTGGCCGTACCCGCCACGGCTCAATCCACCGACAAGGAAAAGAACGGCCATCACTACAGCGGCGGACCCAAGACAGAAGTTCCGCACCACATGGGCAAGAAAGAAAAGACCGGCACCTCTGCCAACGCTCAATCAGGCGGTCATCACTACACGGGCGGCCCCGGCACGTCGTCGCCTCATCACATGGGCAACAAGAAATAGTTCGATCTTAGCGGCACGCGAAGGCAAGAAGAAGATGCGGCAATTCGGCAAGGTCGACATGCCGCAGGAAGCTTCATGGCCGCGCTGAAGCATGGCACCTGCATCGCAGCGTGTGCGATGCAGGCATCCACGTTCGCTGCTAATCGATCACGATTTCCTCTTTGCCTCGACGTATCGCGCAAAATTGTCGAGGATCGCCTGCCAGCCGCCCTGCTGCTGTTCGACCGAGTGCGTGGTTTCGGCGTCGAAGACGACACGGACGACAACACTCTTCGGGCCGGGCACGAACTCGACCTCGGCCTTTCGATCGCCGAACGCGTATTCGATCCGCTTGTGCTCGACGATCTTGGTGTAGGTGCCGGCGAAGTCGAAGCCCATGCTGCCGTCCTTGGCCTCCATCCGCGACGAGAAGGCGCCGCCGTCCCGCAGGTCGACCGTCGCACTGGTCGTATGCCAGTCGTCGGACGCGGCATTCCACTTCACGATGTCGGCTGGCGTCGTATAGGCACGCCAGACCTGATCGATCGGGGCGGCTACGCTGGTTTCGACGGTGATCCTCATGGGCATTGCTCCAGTTGCGACTTTGACGCTCGAATTGACGGAATTCTCGCCACGTGTGCCGGGTCCATTTCCAGCACGTCCGGGACGTGTCGACCCGAGGACGATCGAGACCGGCCCATGCCGACATGGTCCGGCGTCAATGTGCCAAAAAAATTGGAGAAGTTGTGGTGTGGGCAAGCGAAGTGTGCCTGCGCGCACGCCTCGTCCTTCGAGACGACGCTGACGCGTCTCCTCAGGATGAGGCTCATTGGGCGTCGGTGCCTGTTGAAACTGCTGCCGCGGACTCCGCCCTCATCCTGAGGAGCCCGCTCAAGCGGGCGTCTCGAAGGATGGCGCAGGGAAAAAACTCTCTAATGCGATAGCCCTGACCGCCAGCTTCGCTCTTCGAGCTGTGGCGGCCAAGTCGCACTACCGTTCCGCGCTGGTCTTCAGATCGGCCTGGTCTTCCCTCGAATGGCCATCGACCGTTTCAGGACCTGCTGGGCATCGGCATAGCGGCCTTGATACTTGTAGAGACCGGCGAGGTTTTCCAGAACGCCGGCGAGATCCGGATGGTCAGGGCCGAGGGTTTTCTCGAAAGTGGCCGCCGACCGCTTGAACAGCCGCTCGGCCTCCGCGTTACGGCCCTGACGCCCGTAGAGCGCAGCCAGATTGTTCTGTGCCTGCGCGATGTCGGGATGATCCGGGCCGAACGCCTTCTCGGTCACCGCCATCGACCGCTTCAGCAGCCGCTCGGCATCGGCATAGCGATTGCGATTGATATAGGCGTCGGCCAAATTGTTCATCAGCACCGTGGCTTCGGGGTCGTCGGGACCGAGCGCCTTCTGCAGCACGGCGAGGCCTCGCTTGAACAGCGGTATAGCCTCATCGTATCGGCCCTGATGGCTGTAGACAGCGCCCAGATTGCTCAACGCCATCACGATCGATGGATCACCGCTTTTCTCGTGAATGGCGATCGACCGCTTGAGCACCGGCTCCGCTTCGGCGTAACGCTCTTCCGCACGGTAGAGATCGCCGAGATTGTTCAGCACCATCGCGACTTCGGCATGATTCGGACCGAGTGTCTTCTCGTCAATGGCCAGCGCGCGCTTGTACAGCGGTTCGGCAACGGCGTATTGGCCGAGATTGTAATGGATCGTGCCGAGGTCGTTCAGCGGCATCGCGACGTGCGCATCATCGGGGCCGAACTCCTTCTCGCGAAGGGCCAGCGACTTCTGGGCCAGAGGCAGCGCTTCCATGTACTTCCCGGCCCGATAGAGCTGCTTCATCTGCCGGGCCAGCGTGCCCGCCTCGTCCTCTTCGGCATGGGACGGCACGCCGAACGACAGGCTCAAGGCGAGCGCTGTGACTGCAACACAGATCGATGCTTTCAGAGCCTTCATCGCGCCTTCCCTCGTCGCTGACATCAGGGACCTACGCGCCGTTGGTGCTCCCGGAAGCCGGACAGGTTCAATGCAACCGCGGCTTTCCGACGCGACCGACCGCGCCAGCGCGGCTGGATGCCATTGGCAGGCGTCAGCAATTCGTCATTGCCCGAGCTGCTGCAGCACAGCAGACCATAACGCGAGCGGCTCCCTGAAGGCTCCGGGTTCGTTCGGCTTTTGACGAACGGCCGTGTGCACCATGACGAGCTTGGAGGCTGGATCGACCAGGATGAGCTGACCGCGAATGCCGATGAGGGCAAATCGGCGCTGCTCGCCGGGGAGGAGCCACACCTGATAGCCGTAGCCGAAATAGCGCGTGGCCACGCGCGGAGCGAGATGACCGTCCTCTGGCCTGACGGTCGTGGCATCCAGCAGCCACTGCCGGGGGATCAGCTGCCGGCCTTCCCAGGCGCCGTCATGGGCGAGCAACCGGGCCAAGCGCGCATAATCGCGCAAGGTCGCGTTGAAGCAGCAATAGGCGATCTCCTGCCCGCTGCCGTCGATCACCCAGGAGGCGTCCGCCTCGGTGCCGATGGGGTCCCAGATCCGGTCGCGGAGATAGTCGGCGACCGGCGTGCCCGTGGCGGCGCGCAGGACCAAGCCGAGTATCTCCGTTTCAACGCTGGCATAGTGGAATTTGGTGCCTGGCGGCGCGGTCCGCGTGTTGAACTGCGCGACGATGGCGGCGGGATCTTTCGGCGGGCCGGCGAACAAGGCCCGCCCAAGCCGGGCGATGTCGTCGTTCCCGTCATAGACTTCCGAGAATTCGACGCCCGACGACATGTTCAACAAGGCGCGGATGGACGTGTTGCCATATTCCGTGCCTGCAAGGCCGTCGACATAGGTCGCGACGAGGTCGTCGATCGACTTGATCCGTCCCTCCGAGACCGCGATCCCGACCAGCATGGCTACCAGAGTCTTGGCCATGGACATCGAAACAAAGCGGTGGTGGTCGGTCCGTGCATATTGATAGTGCTCGTACAGGATGGTGTCGTCCCTGGCGATCAGGAGGCCCGTCGCCGGGTTGCGCTTGAGGTAGTCCGCAATGCCGAGCTTTTCGGTGCCAAGACTGTAGGTGACCTGTGGCTCCGGCGCGCGCTTGAATTGCCAGAGCGTCGTCGCGCGAGCGACCCGGCGCGAGGGATAGATCTCGCCGAAATGGCTGTAGCTGCCGACGAGCTTGTCGAGCGGGGGAGCGGCGCCGCGCGTGCCGACCGGATAGCCTTCAGCCGCGCCGTAGAGCTCGGCATCGGGACCGCTATCCGAAAAGACCGGCCCCGGCGCGGCGGGCGCGCTTCGGACGTCCTGCGCGCACGCCAGGGGCGACCAGATCGCGGAAACAAAAATGACGGGCAGGAAAAGCCGGCGGCACCCGCGCGGCCTAAACGACGCTCCCCAGTTCATTGCACTTGCCTCCCCGCACGTTGGTGGGTGTGCGCTTCACGAGAACAACATCGCAGGCTGGTGACGCGCGGCATGCTATCATTGCGGGCGGGCCGTGTCAGCCTGCGGTGGCAACCCGCCTTGCTCTCGCCCCGCGGATCAGTCACCATCCCTGCCGCGCACCATCAACAAGAGCAAAAGCGCCAAGGAAACGCATGAGCAAGCCGTCACGTTTCGACTATGGCTGGGTCGTTGTCGCCGCGGGCGCGCTGATGACCTGCATCGGGTTCGGCACGATGCTGTCGCTGGCGGTGTTCCTGCAGCCGATCTCGGAGGCGATGGGCTGGTCGCGCGCCGGGGTGTCGGCTGCCGCGACGCTGGATTTCCTCTTTATGGGATTCGCCGCATTCCTATGGGGCACGCTGTCGGACCGGTTCGGCACCCGCATCGTGGTGCTCTCGGGAAGCGTTCTGCTGGGACTAGGTCTCGTCACAGCGAGCCAGGCAGCAAGCCTGTGGCAATTCCAGCTTTGCTTCGGCGTGCTGATCGGGATCGCCGTGGGCAGCTTCTACGCACCGATGATGGCGCTCGCGAGCGCCTGGATCGAAAAGAACCGCAGCCTCGCGGTGGCGCTGGTCTCGGCCGGCATGGGCGTGTCCCCGGTGACGGTCGCGCCGGCCGCGAGCTGGCTGATCACGGCCTATGATTGGCGCACCGCGATGCTGACGATCGGCATCGCTTCGTGGGCGCTGTTGATCCCCGCCTGCTTCCTGGTACGTCCGGCGCCGCCAGCCGCTGGCTCCGCAACGACGGACGCGGCGCCAGAGGTCGAGATGGGCGCGGCGCAGGCGCTGCGCACGCCGCAATTCATCGCGCTCGCAGCGGCGCATTTCGCCTGCTGCGCGGCGCATTCCGGCCCGATCTTCCACATGGTGTCCTATGCGATGGTCTGCGGCATCGCTCCGCTCACGGCAGTGACGGTCTATAGCGTCGCCGGCGTCTCAGGCCTCGGCGGACGCCTGCTGCTGGGCGCGCTGGCCGATCGCATCGGCGCGAAACCCGTCCTTGTCGGCGGGCTGTTCGTGCAGGCGATGTGCATTGCGACCTATCTGGCGGTGGCGCAGCTCGGCGAGTTCTACGCGCTCTCGGTCGTGTTCGGCCTCGCCTATGGTGGGGTGATGCCGCTCTATGCGGTGCTGGTCCGCGAGTTCTTCGGCGCGCGCATTATGGGCACGGTGTTCGGTGCCGTGTCGGCCTTCGCCAGCCTCGGCATGGCGCTCGGGCCCTGGGCCGGCGGGATCGTGTTCGATACTTTCCAGCAATACACCTGGCTGCACGCCGGCTCCTTCGCGATCGGGCTTGCGGCGGTCGCGGTGGCGCTGAGTTTTCCGACGCGGCGCAGGCCATCGCTCGATCTTAGCCGCGCGACGGCGTGACACCGGACAGTGGCGAATACCGGATCTGACTTTGCATAAATGTAAGTTTGATGGATTTCGCCTCCCTCGGTCATCCTACTTCCTGCCTTCTGGCACCGATTATCTTCGTGTACCATTGCCCTTGTGATCAGATCGTTCTGGCATCGCGAGAGGCCAAATGAGGCGGCGGACGTTTCTGAGCTTCTTGGGAATGACGGCGATATCGGCGCGCGAAGCCTTGGCCCAAAAGCGCGTTCCGGTCGTGGGATTCGTCGGATTTGCCACGCCGGAAATCGACAATGCGGTGCTCGTTCCGTTCCGGAAGGCGCTGGCCGAGCTGGGTTACGTGGAGGGCCGCACCATCGTCATCGAGGCCCACTCGACGGCCGGCGATGTGTCGCGGGGCCTTGCATTGATCGACGACCTCGTGGCCAGACAGGTGGACGTGCTGCTTTCGCCCGGCCCGGCCGCAGCACGCGCGATCATCAGGAAAACCAATATTCCCGTCGTCGCCGTGGCGCTGCCTGCGGTGCAAAGCGACCCTGAATTGTTTCAGAGCCTCGCGCGGCCGGGCGGCAGCCTCACCGGCTTCGCCGCGTTCGGCGAGGAGATGTCGGCCAAGCGCATCGAGATGATCCGGGAGATCCTGCCCTCGCTGAAGCGGATCGGCGTCTTGAACAATGCGACGGACCCGACCTTCAGCGCCTGGGGCGCGCAAACCATCGAGGAAGCACGACGCGCCGGGCTCGAACCGGTGCGCCTCGGACTGACGAGCGCATCGCCGGCGGCGGTTGCCGAGCAATTCAACGTGCTCGCGGGCGCCGGCGGCAACGCCGTGATTGTCATTCGCGACTACATGACCGCCGCGATGCAGGACGCAATTTGCCGTATCGGCATCGACATGAAGATCGCCGTCATCGGCCAGCAGAAGGAGTTCGCGCATGCCGGCGCTCTGATCAGCTATGGCGCCGACATCGGCGACCTGTTTCGTCGCGCCGCGGGCTATGTTGATCTGATCCTGAAGGGACAAAAGCCGGCAAATATGCCAATCCAGCTGCCAACCAAATTCGAACTGGCCGTCAATCTCAAGACCGCGCGGGCGCTTGGCGTGACGATCCCGCCCACCATCCTCGTGCTGACGGACGACGTGATCGAGTGACGGGTCGTTGAAAATCCGCCGATTGCCGCGCCGTGAGGCGGGCTCAAATCCAGTCATTCGCGAAGCTTCGGCGGAGCAGTTCATGGAATGCAGCATCCGGCCCGCGCTCGACGATGACGCCGCGGCCATCAGCGCGGTCATCTTGCGTGCGCTGCGCGAAACGAATGCAAGGGACTATACGGCGGAGATCATCGCGCGGATCGAGCCCAGCTTCGGCCCGGATGCCGTGCGCCGGCTGATCGGGCAGCGCACCGTTTTCGTCGCCACGATCGGCGGCCGCCTGGTCGGAACGGCAAGCCTCGACGGAAGCGTCGTCCGCACAGTCTTCGTTTCTCCGGACGTTCAGGCTCGCGGGATCGGCAAGCTACTGATGGCCGAGATCAAGCGCACGGCGCGCGAGCGGAACATTCCGTCCTTGACGGTCCCTTCATCGGTCACTGCAGAGACCTTCTATGCGCGACTGGGGTTCAATGCCGTGCGCGACAGCTATTATGGGGACGAACGCACGATCATCATGGAGCGGGTGCTCATCGAGCGGACCTAGACCTGGTCCACACCATGGCAATCGCCGCGGAGAGCCCGACGCGTGGTGGTAGTTCGAGCTCTTGCGGAACCCATCGCCGACGGACGGGCGCGAGTATCTCGCCGTTCTTGCCAGTTCTGATTAGTAAGCGCGAAGCCTGATGGTCCGGTCTCGATCTACCGATACGAGCTGAATTGCGCCAGTTGTGTTCGATGCACGATTTGTAGCCGCAACGAAAGTCGAGTCGCGCTTCGAAAAGTGGAAATTAGTTTTGCGACATAATCGTAATGACTCCGACGCAAAAAAAGAAAATAGGGTGCAATCAACAAGAATATAATGGGAGGAGCAGATGGATACTGCGGGTCGCCTGCGCGCGATGGCATTATTGTGCCGTCAGACAGCCGCGCGTCATCCGGATCGAGGTTGGAAACTACTCGCGGAAGCTGAATATTGGGAGCACTTGGCCAATGATTCGCCGCTCGAGCATGTCGACCATTGCTCGGTTCGCTCACCGCTTCACCGTGAGCACGCTATGATACAATCGGCCACGGCCGACGCGAGGTGAGAGCGAAACAGAATAATTTGTTAGCTTCTGTGTGCCTAACCTGAAGAGTGCCGCCCACCGCCGATGCGGCACATTGGAATGGGAATGCCGGCCCCGGCTGTTACCCCATCCTGCGGCTGGGGCCGTTTTGAACTTTCGCAGCATCGTTCAAACCCGATCCACAACCATGCTCAGAAGCATCGCTATAGCGCTCTTCGGAAAAGGCATCTTGTCTCGGCTCGATCGAGCGCTCTCCCATGGTCGCAATACTGAGGCTGCGCCCAGCCTTGTGCGGGACATCGGCCGAGGCTTCGGGCTGTAGGGCGCCGTCCACGCGCCTCGTCGATCAGGCAGCGCCTGCCCTACCGGCGACTATTTCTTCAACAATATTCCTTTCGCTCGCGCCATTCGCCTGACTGATCCGGCGTGGCGGCCCAGTTCGGCGGCAATCTTCGATACCCCAATGCCCTGCCGGGCCAGCGTGACCAGCCGTCGAACCTCCTGCTCGGCCCATTGCTTCGGCTTCGGTGTCTTCATGGTGCGACCCCACGACCGCACGACTTAACGACGGCAGCTGACGGTCCGCACTTGGGAAATTTACGGGTGGCGCGCCCGGGCCATTATCCATCCGAACCTCCAAACGGAAATTGACCGACGCCGCGCTGTCATGCGCCCCGGCCTTTGGCCTCGTTGTTGAGGCTGGTCAAGGCTGCTGGCGCCGGGCAAGGCGGGAGAGGCCGATGGGCGAAGCGCTGCGTTCTTAGATATCGTGGAGGCGAGCGGTCACGCCACCAGCGCGGCGTCCTCGTCGCGGTCGATGCCGCGCTGTGCGGCCAGCAGGCTGACGATCTCCGCATGCGGCCGGGCCTTGCTGAACAGGAAGCCCTGGCCCTCATGGCAGCCTTCGGCGCGGAGGCAGCTGAACTCGGCTTCGGTCTCGACGCCTTCGGCGGTGATGGTGACGCCGAGGCCCTTGCCGAGGCTGACGATGGACCGGATGATCGCCTGGGCCTCGCGGTTGGCCGCGAGATCGCGCACGAAGGACTGGTCGATCTTGATCTTGTCGAACGGGAAGCTGCGTAGGTAGCTGAGGCTGGAATAGCCGGTGCCGAAATCGTCCATGGAGATGCGCACGCCGAGCGCGCGCAGCGCATGCAGCGTCGCCAGCACCTGCGCGCTCTTCTCAAGGAGCAGCGTCTCGGTGATCTCGAGCTCGAGCCGGCGCGGCGCCAGGCCGGAATGTTTCAGCGCGTCAGTGACCATCGAGAGCAGATTGCCGCTGCGGAACTGAAGCGGCGACAGGTTGACCGCGACGCGGACGTCGTCGGGCCAGGCCGCTGCGTCGAGGCAGGCCCGGCGCAGCATCAGCCCGCCGAGCGGATTGATCAGGCCGGTGTCCTCGGCGACCGGAATGAACTCGGCCGGCGACACCATGCCGCGCTCGGCATGGGGCCAGCGCACCAGCGCCTCGAAGCCGGTGATGCGGCCGCTCGAGAGATCGATCAGGGGCTGGTAGTACGGCCGCAGCACGTCGTTCTGGATCGCGTCGCGCAGCTCGACCTCGATCTTGCGGCGGCTCTGCGCCTTCGCATCGAGCGCGGCCTCGAAGAAGGCGAAGCTGCCACGCGCATCCAGCTTGGCGCGCGACAGCGCCATGTCGGCGCTCTTGAGCAGCTTTTCGGAATCCTCGCCGTCGCCCGGCGCCATCGCAATGCCGATCGAGGCACCGATCACCACGGAGTGACCGTCGAGCAGATAGGGATCGGCAATGGCCGCAAGGAGGCGTTTTGCGAGACCCACCGCATCTTCCGGCCGAGCCAATCCGCTCTGCAGAACCGCGAACTCATCGGAATTGAGCCGGGCCAGCCCATCCTCGTCGCGCAAGGTGGAACGCAGCCGCTTGGCGACGCCGCGCAGCAGCTTGTCGCCGACCGCGTGCCCCAGCGTGTCGTTGACCGCCTTGAAATTGTCGAGCCCTAGTATCAGCAGCGCGACCTTCTCGGAGCCGCGGCGCGTGTGCAGCAGCATCTCGTCCATCTGCTGCCGCAGCAGGCTGCGATTGGGCAGACCGGTCAGCCCGTCATGCTGGGCCATGAAGGCGAGTCGCGCCTCGGCGCGCTTGCGCTCGGTGATGTCCATCAGCGCGAGCAGCACCGCGGGCCGCTCGGCATAAGTCAATTCGCGGGAATAGATCGCAAGGTCGATCAGCGCGCCGTCGGCCTTGACGTGCTTCCAGGTGCGGCCGGCCTGATCCTCGCCGGTCCCATCGACGGTCCAGGGCGGCACGCTTTCGAATGCCTGCAAGGACCGGATCTTCAATCGCTCGAACTCGGCGCGGCTGTAGCCATAATGCGCGACCGCGGCATCGTTGACGCCGAGGATGCGCTCGTCGTCCAGCGCGCAGACGATCATGGGCACGGGATTGCCGTCGAACAGCAGGCGGAACGAGGCCTCGCGCTGCTTGAGCTCGGTGATATCGACGCGCAGGCCGACGACGCCGCCGTCATCGGTCAAGCGCTCGTCGATCAGGATGACGCGGCCGTCCGACAGCTTCTGCTCGTGGCGCGCGCCGGGCTTGTAGAGTTTTTGCAGGCGCTCTGCGATCCAGGCTTCTTCATTGCCGATGGCCTCGGGATAGTCGCCGCGGGCGACGCCGATGCGCAGCGTGTCCTCGAGCCGCGCGCCCTCCTCGAACAGATCGGCGGTCTTGCTGTAGATCTCGGCGTATTTCCTGTTCCGGAGGACGTAGCGGCCTTCGGCGTCGAGAAACACGATGCCCTGCGGCAGGATGTCGATGGCCTGGCGCAGGCGCTCATGCGACTTGCGCGCCTCCGCGATCGCGGCTTCCGCCTCGGCACGGCTGCGCAGGATTTCGTCGTGTTCGGAAAGGGCACGGTGCGCGCGCGCGAAGCGCGGCTTGCGCGCCTTTTGGCCGGCGCGGGCAAGCATGCTTTGCTTTCGCTTTCTTGTTCTTCGAGACCCCAAACTCAACTTCACTCGTCCCAGTCGCGTCCAGCGGCCGCAAGTTTTGAGGCAAGTGTCTGAAAAAAAAGTAATCTTAGCCCGCCGCGGTCCGCGCGCGGCGCGCTTACTGCCTGTTTGCGCGGCGTGGCGAGCGGCGGCAGGCGCCATCAGACTGAGTGTGGCGCCGCAATCAATGAGCGATCTGGCGCAAAATTGCGCGCGCGCCTGAATCGGTTCCGAAATTGCGCGCGATTGCATGCGAACCGCAAAATTTTCTGCGCGCTGCGCACGAATTTTGGTCAATGCAGGATACGGTTATTACACCCTTAAGAAACGGCGGGTCGAGACGCGATTCGGGGCGCGCTGCGATGAGCCGGCGGCGGGCTCGTCGCCTCGTTCTTAACCCTGGTGCAGCATTGGGTTATAAGAGCGTCAGCATGAGTCGCCGCGGCATCACCCTCCTCCTGCTCTCGTTCGTCTGCCTGGGCGCCGGTGGCGCGCTGGCCCAGGACCGTGGCAGCATCAACCCGAAGCCGCTGCCGCCGCTCGCCAATCCCAACGACCCCGATCTCGCCGCCAAGGAATTGTTCGCGCGCAAGCTGCTGCCATCGAAGGGGCCGGCCCACGTCATCGGCTCCTACACCAGGGGCTGCATCGGCGGCGCCGCGCAGATGCCGGTCAACGGCGACAATTGGCAGGTGATGCGGCTGTCGCGCAATCGCAGCTACGGTCATCCCGACATGATCGCGCTGATCAGGCGGCTTGCCGCGAAGGCGCACAAGGACGCAGGCTGGCCCGGCATCCTGGTCGGCGACATCGCCCAGCCGCGCGGCGGGCCGGCGCTGTCAGGCCATGCCAGCCACCAGATCGGTCTCGACGCCGACATCTGGCTGACGCCGATGCCGGACCGCCGGCTCTCGCGCGAGGAGCGCGAGGAAATGTCGGCGGTGATGATGGTGCGCCAGGACCGGCTCGACATCGACCCAAAAGTGTTCACACCAAGCCATGTGCTGGTGCTGCGCGCTGCGGCGCGAGAACCCGCCGTGCAGCGCATCTTCGTCAATGCCGCGATCAAGAAGGCGCTGTGCCGCGAGGCCAAGGGCGACCGCGCCTGGCTGTCGAAGATCCGCCCCTGGTGGGGCCACGACTACCACTTCCACATCCGCATGCACTGCCCGGCGGGCGCCGGCGAATGCGAGGGCCAGCCGTCACAGCCAGAGGACGAAGGCTGCAAGCCCGCCGATCTCGCCTACTGGTTCTCCGATGCGGTGCTGCACCCCAAGCCGCCGCCCGAGCCGCCCAAGCCGAAACCGCCGATGACGCTCGCGCAGATGCCGGCAACCTGCAAGGCGGTGCTGCATGCAGGGGATGCGAAGCCGTAAGGTTCGTCCGCGGACGTCGTCCCGGGGCGCGCAGCGAGCCCGGCACCCATAACCACAGGGAGTGATACTTGCGCGAAGCAGGTCACTCCGAGTCTTCGCCCGACGCAATCCTGTGATCCCGGGCTCGCGCTACGCGCGCCCCGGGATGACGAACTCGCCGGCCCGATAGAAGCTGGCCGACAAACGGCCGGCTTTGACCTGCGGCTACGGCCTGCTATGTTTGCACTGCGATATCCTCGCCGGCCGTAAGCCGTCGCTAGGGACCGTGGAACAGCGCGTCCGCCCGTCGCATCTGACCAGCCAACGCCAGATTTCGCGCGTGCAACCTTGCGCGCGCGAGCCCGCACGGAGCGCATCCATGTTTCGTCTATCAGGACTTTTCACCGCCTTCGTCATTCTCGCCGGCACGGCCGTCGCGCCCGCCGCGGCCGAGGACAAGACCATCACCGTGTTCGCCGCCGCCTCGATGAAGAACGCGCTGGACGAGATCGACGCCGCCTACACCGCCAGGACCGGCGTCAAGTTCAGCGTCAGCTACGCCGCTAGCTCGGTGCTGGCCAAGCAGATCGAGCAGGGTGCGCCGGCCGACGTGTTCGTCTCGGCCGACACCGACTGGATGGACTACGCGATCGCCAAGAAGACCATCAACGAGCCTTCCAGAGTGAATCTGCTCGGCAACAGCATCGTGCTGATCGCGCCGAAGGATTCCAAGATCGACAGCGTGACGATCGCGCCAGGTTTCGATCTCGCCAAGCTCGCCGGCGACGGCAGGATCGCGACCGGTGACGTCAGGTCGGTACCGGCAGGCAAATACGCCAAGGCAGCGCTGGAAAAGCTCGGGGCCTGGCAGGCCGCGGAGCCGAAATTCGCCATGGCCGAGAGCGTGCGCGCCGCGCTGACGCTGGTCGCCCGCGGCGAGGCTGTGCTCGGCATCGTCTATTCCACCGACGCCAAGGTCGAGCCGGGCGTGAAGATCGTCGGCACCTTCCCGGCGGATTCGCATCCTGCGATCGTCTATCCGGTCGCGGCGACCAGCACTGCCAAGCCGGAGGCGAACGGCTATCTCGCCTTCCTGCGCTCGGCGGCGGCCAAGGCCATCTTGGAAAAATACGGCTTCAAGTTCCTGATCAGCCCCACAACCTGATTGTTGCGACCTGATTCCTGCAAACCTGATTTTGCAACCTGTTTCTGCGACCTGATATGACGGCTTGATGTTCGACATCTCTCCCGCCGAATGGACGGCGATCCTGCTTTCGCTCAGGGTCGCCGTCATTGCCACGCTGGTCGCGACGCCGTTCGGCATTGCGCTGGCGTGGCTGCTCGCGCGGCGTGATTTCTGGGGCAAGTCGGTGCTCGACGCACTCGTGCACCTGCCCCTGGTGCTACCGCCCGTCGTCACCGGTTATCTGCTGCTGCTCAGCTTCGGTCGCAAAGGCCTCATTGGCAGCTTTCTCGCCGACCATCTCGGCATCGTTTTCGCGTTCCGCTGGACCGGTGCTGCGCTCGCCTGCGGCGTGATGGCGTTTCCGCTGCTGGTGCGGCCGATGCGACTGTCGATCGAGGCGATCGACCGCCGGCTTGAGCAGGCTGCGGAGACCCTCGGCGCAGCGCCGTGGAAAGTGTTCTTCACGGTGACGCTGCCGCTGGCGCTGCCGGGCGTGCTCGCCGGCATGGTGCTGGGCTTTGCCAAGGCGATCGGCGAGTTCGGCGCCACCATCACCTTCGTCTCCAACATTCCAGGAGAGACCCAGACGATTTCGTCCGCGATCTATTCGCTGATCCAGACGCCGGACGGCGATGCCGCTGCGGGAAGGCTCGTGATCGTCTCGATCGTGCTCGCGATCGGTGCGCTGATCGCGGCCGAATGGTTCGCCCACCGCGCCACGCAGCGGCTGCACGGGAATTGACCATGCTGCGCGTCGACGTCGAAAAACAGCTCGGTGAATTCTCGCTGTCCGCTTCCTTCAGCAGCGAGGGGCGCGTCATCGGGCTGTTCGGCGCCTCGGGCGCCGGCAAGAGCTCCCTGGTCAACATGATCGCCGGCCTGCTGCGGCCTGATCGCGGCACCATCGCGATCGACGGCGAGATCGTCGACGACACCGCGGCCGGCATTCACGTGCCCACTTACCGCCGCCGCATCGGCTACGTGTTCCAGGATGCGCGGCTGTTTCCGCATCTGAGCGTGGCGCAGAACCTCGACTACGGACGGCGAATGAACGGGCTTGCGCCCGATCCGGCGCAGCACAAGCGCATCATCGACCTGCTCGACATCGGCGCGCTCAGGGATCGCCGTCCCGGGAAGCTGTCCGGCGGCGAGCGCCAGCGCGTCGCGCTCGGCCGCGCGCTGCTGTCGAAGCCGCGCCTCCTGCTGCTCGACGAGCCGCTCGGCGCGCTCGACGAGGGCCGCAAGCTCGAGATCCTGCCCTACCTGGTGCGACTGCGCGACGAGGCCAATGTGCCGATGGTCTATGTCAGCCACGACGTCGCCGAGCTGCGCCAACTCGCGACGCAGATCGTGATGCTGAAGCAGGGACGGGTGACGTCGTTCGGCGGGGTGAAGGTGCTGACGTGATCGGGCCAACCCCCGCTACCAGCCGCGGTCGACGTTTCGCACTTCGCCGGTCCGGGCATCCACATCGACCTCGATCCAGCGGCCGGCGCGGTCGCGGCCCTCAATCTGCCATTCGTCGCCGAGGAAGTTCGTGTGCGACACCGTCGCAACGCCAAGATCGGTCGCGACGTCAAGCGCAACCTGCATCGAGATCTGATCGCCGGTGTCGTAGGCCATAGCCGGCGCCGCTGCGCCCAGCACGAGGACAGTCGCGATCGGAAGGACGAACTTTCGCATTGGCGTACTCCTGTCAGTCCAAACTTCTATACAGCTTAGAACGAGAGGCAATGCGGAGCGTTCCGGATCCGGATGTCACGAAGCCGCGCAAAACTTCGGCGGCTGCGGCGATTTGGTGGCAGTTCCTCTTCGCAAGTCAAACTCCGGCGACCGAAGTCCAGACATCGGCGAGCTTCTTTCTCACCGCCTGCGCGCGGGTCAGCGGCGGCGGCGTTTCGTCTTCTTCCGGCAGACGCAGGCCGACGACGTTGACGCGGCCGCCGGAGATTGATCGTGCGACCAGCACGATCTCGTCCAGCGGCAGCTCGGCGCCCTCTTTCGGCGCGTGGTCGAGATGGACGTCGAAATAATCTGCCAGGGTCAGCTTGCCGTCGTCCTCGCCGACCTTCACACCATAGATCGCGGCGAGCTCGGCGAGCGTGTGCTCGCCGGAGACCATGAAGTCGCCGAGCAGATGCGGATCGGGCGCGGTGCTCGGCTGCATGTCGACGAAGAAACGGTCGAGCGCTTCGGCCTTTTCCGGCGGCGCCAGCAGATAGATGTAGTCGCCCGGTGCGATCGGATCGGCCTCCGTCGGCGTCAGGATGTGCTCGTTGCGGATCACCAGTGTCGGCTTGGACCAGGACGGGATCAGGCCGCGACGGAAATACAGGCTCTTGGGCCGCACCGGATAGCCGACCAGCTGCTGCTCGAGCTGGCCGGGCAGATCGAGCTCGACGCGGCGGGGGCCGCGGTCGGCGCGGGGCAGCGCCACGTGCAGCTTGCGCGCGGCCGGCGCCAGGGTCCAGCCTTGCAGCAGAAGCGAGATGATGACGACGACAAAGGCCACGTCGAAATAGAGATAGGCCTTGGGCAGCCCGACCAGCATCGGGATCGAGGCCAGGAAGATCGCGACCGCACCGCGGAGGCCCGTCCAGGCGATGAAAATCTTCTCACGCCAGTTGAAGCGGAACGGCGACAGGCACACGAACACCGCGAGCGGGCGCGCCACCAGCATCAAGACCAGCGCGACGGCGACCGCTGGCAGCACGCTGGAACCCAACCGGCTCGGCGAGACCAGAAGGCCGAGCAGCACGAACATCACGATCTGCGCCAGCCAGGTCGCGGCGTCGAGGAACGTCACCACCGAATTATGCGCGCGGGTCGGCCGGTTGCCGATGATGATGCCGGCGAGATAGACCGCGAGGAAGCCGGAGGCGTGCATGATCTGCGAGCCGCCGAAGATCACGAGCGCGGCCGTGGTCACGAAGGGCGCATGCAGGCCCTGCGGTAGGGCGACCTTGTTGAGCGCGATGACGACGAGGCGGCCGCCGATGACGCCGACGACGGCGCCCAGCACCGCCTCCTGGATGAACTCCATCAGCACATGGCCGGGCGAGCTGGTACCGACCGAGATGTATTCCACCAGCATCAAGGTGAGGAAGATCGCGAAGGGATCGTTGGTGCCGGATTCCGCCTCCAGCGTCGCGCCGACGCGCGGGCGTAGACGCAGGCCCTGGGTGTGCACCAGGAGGAACACGGCCGCAGCGTCGGTCGAGGCCACCACCGCCCCGACCAGCAGCGACTCCGACCAGTTGAGGTCGAGCGCGTATTTGGCGAACGGCGCCGTGACCAGCGCGGTCAGCAGCACGCCTGCGGTCGCGAGCACCACGGACGGCGCAAGCACGGTGCGGATGCTGGCAAAGCGCGTGCGCAGGCCGCCGTCGAACAGGATCAAAGCGAGCGCGACGGAGCCGACCAGATAGGTGGTGCGGACGTCGTCGAACTGAAGCTGACCTGGGCCGGAATCGCCGGCGAGCATGCCGATGATGAGGAAGACGAGCAGCAAGGGCGCGCCGAAGCGCAGCGCCAGCAAGCTGGAGAGGATGCCGGCCATGACGAGGACGGCGCCGAGCAATATGGCGAGACTGACGGAATCGAGAGAGGCCATCCACCTTCCGGGTAAAAAATCGCTGGAATTTCATCCTTATCGTCGGTGGACTCGCGCGCCAACCCATTTTCGCGCTTCGCGGCAATCTGCCCGTGTTTTACGGCCTTAACGCGCTTCACTTCACGGTGTATCGATGGCCCGGCCGCGTCCTTTGTGGGATTGTCCGGCGCCCTCGAATCAATTCCTCCCCGCTTGCCGACGAGACCCGATGGACATGGACCTCAAAGACTTCATGGAGTTCGTGCAGACCACCGCACGCAGCGTCGGGGCAGAATTCTCCTCACCCTGGTTCTACCTGCAATTCGGCCTCATCCTGGCCGCCGCCGGCATCGCCTATGCCGCGGAGGCCGCCATTCGCAGCCGTGTCGACCTGACCTCGCTGGCGATGCGCTGGCCGCTGCCGCTCCGGCATTTCGTCCGGGTCATGGTCGCCAGCGCCTCGACGGCGGTGTTCACGCTGCTCGTGATCGTCTCGCGCGTGGTGATGTATCACGCGACCTGGCCGAGCCGTTCCTATCTCCTGATGGTCGCAGCCAAGCTTGGTTTCGCCTGGCTCGTGATCCGGCTCGTGACCTCGGTGCTGCGCAACGCCTTCATCGTCAAGCTGGTGTCGATCACGGCATGGTTCATCGCCGCGCTCTCCATCGTCGGCCAGCTCGATGCGACGGTCGACCTATTGGATTCCTTCGCGATCGTGCTCGGCGGCCTCAGGCTGACCCCCCTCCTGGCGCTGAAGGCCGGCGCGCTGCTGCTGATCGCGCTCTGGCTCACCAACATCGCCAGCAATTTCGCCGAGAGCCGGATCAATTCGACCACCGACCTGACGCCGTCGGTGCAGGTGCTGCTGGTCAAGATCATCCGCATCGGGCTGCTCACGGTCGCCATCGTGATCGCGCTCGGCGCGGTCGGAATCGACCTGTCGGCGCTCGCGGTGTTCTCGGGCGCGGTCGGCGTCGGCATCGGTATCGGCCTGCAGAAGATCGTCGCCAATTTCATCTCGGGCATCATCCTGCTCGCCGACAAGTCGGTGAAGCCCGGCGATCTCGTCACCATCGGCGACAATACCGGCCGCATCAGCGCGATGAAGACGCGCTATATTTCCGTCGCTGCCGGAGACGGGCGCGAATTCCTGGTCCCGAACGAGGATCTGGTGACGCAGAAGGTCGTCAACTGGACCTATACCGACAAGAACACGCTGGTGAAGATCGCCTTCGGCACCAATTACGACGCCGACCCCAAGCTGGTTTGTACGCTCGCCGCCGAGACCGCCGCCGCTCATCCGCGCGCGCAGAAGGGCAAGCCGCCGACCTGTCTCCTGACCGAGTTCGCGGAAGCCGGGATGAAGTTCTCGCTGACCTTCTGGATCGCCGACCCCGACGGCATGGACAAGGTCAAGAGCGACGTGATGCTGGAGCTATGGGACGCCTTCAAGCGCGAGGGCATCCGGGTTCCCTATCCCGTCCGCGAAATCCGTATCCGCGGCGGCGCCCTGCCGGTGGAAACCGCCGTGGAAGTCCCGAATTAAGACGCTTTCGTAAGCCAAGGCTGGTAGGGCTCTTGTTTTGACGCGTTTTCTTCACGCGAACCGGTAGCCACTTCGCTCGAAAACGCTTGGCTCGGCTTGCATGAAGGCCGCCAATCATTAAATTGGGGCGTGAAATCAAGCCTTTCCGCCGATATCGAGATCAGCCCGAGAAGACCTGACACGCATGAGCTACGTCGACGCCACCGAGACCTCCCTGCGCAAGACCGGTCAGATCAAGCTGCACGGGCCTGCCGCCTTTGCCGGCATGCGCAAGGCGGGCGCGCTGGTGGCCAGGTGCCTGGACGAGCTCACCGACATCGTCGAGCCGGGCGTGCCGACCTCCAGAATCGACGAATTCGTCCGCGACTTCGCCTTCAGCCATGGTGCCTATCCGGCGACGCTGATGTATCGCGGCTACCGCTACTCGACCTGCACCTCGCTCAACCATGTTGTCTGCCACGGCATGCCCGGCGACCGTCCGCTGAAGGAGGGTGACATCGTCAACATCGACGTCACCTTCATCGTCGACGGCTGGTATGGCGATTCCAGCCGGATGTATGCGATCGGCCCAATCGCCCGCAAGGCGGAGCGGCTGATCGAGGTGACCTATGAAGCCATGATGCGCGGCATCGCCGCGGTGAAGCCCGGCGCCACCACCGGCGACATCGGCCATGCCATCCAGAGCTTCGTCGAGCCGCAGGGCATGAGCGTGGTGCGCGATTTCTGCGGCCATGGCCTCGGCCGCATGTTCCACGACGAGCCGAACATCATCCATATCGGCCGGCCCGGCGAGGGCGTGCAGCTCAAGCCCGGCATGTTCTTCACCATCGAGCCGATGATCAATCTCGGCAAGCCGCATGTGAAGATCCTGTCCGACGGCTGGACCGCGGTGACCCGCGACCGCTCGCTGTCGGCGCAGTTCGAGCACTCCGTCGGCGTCACGGCGACCGGCGTGGAGATCTTCACGCTGTCGGCGCGGCACGGCGAGAAGCAGATCGGGTGAGCCCGGTGCGTCAGCTATTGCTAGCGGCGGCCCCCTTTGGCGGGTGGCGATTCTGCCTTTGCGCACCAACGCGTCGAGGACGCGCTTACTGACCTAGGCCCGAGTCCGGGTCTCGGTTGATCGTCCCAGATCTTGCCTTCGCCAGAAGGCCCCCCACAACAGCGCTGAGACGCACGCGACGGGCAACAGGCGGCCGACGTCGAGGTGAAAGCACGTGCATGATAGGAAAAGCATGACCACAATCACGTCGGTTTCGCTGACTGCGCAGGGAGTCGCACCTTTCCATGATCCGCCTCCGGTGTTCTAATGCAGGCGTCTTGACTGGGCATGGAGATATGGTCATGGCGGGTTCTGTCGATCGGTGGCGGACGACATGAAGATCTACCTGCCGGACAACGAGCAGGCGCGGCAGCAAGCCCTCGAAACCTATCGCATTCTCGATACGCCGCCGGAGATCGCCTATGATGAACTGGCGGACTTGGCGGCGCAGATCTGCGGCTGCAGCGCCGGGCTGCTGACCTTCCTCGACGACAAGCGACAATGGCTCAAGGCCAAGTGCGGCCTGCCGCCTGACCTTACGCACGTGCCCAAGGAGATCTCGATCTGCCAGGCGACGATCTGCCATGACGATCTCATGTATGTGCCTGACCTCACGAAGGATCCGAGGTTCAGCGATTCGCCGTTGGTCGCCGGCGAGTTCGGGCTGCGCTTCTATTGCGGCATGCCGCTGATCAGCGAGGAGGGATACGCGCTCGGAACGCTGTGCGTCATCGATTTCGAGCCGCGCGAGCTCAGCTTCGAGCAGCAAGAAGCAGTGCGGCGGATCTCGCGTCAGGCCGTGGCTCAGCTCGAGCTCAGACGTAGACTCCGCGAGCGCGACGAGATGCTGGCCGAGCTCGACAAGGCGCGCGCAATGGCGGAGGCGGAGCGGAGCAAATCAGATGCGCTCCTGCTCAACATCCTCCCCCCTGCGATCGCCGAGGAGCTCAAGGCCAACGCGAAGGTGCGGCCGCGCTTCTACCAGTCGGTCAGCATCCTCTTCGTCGATTTCGCCGACTTCACCCGGCACGTCGAGGCGATCGAGCCGGCGCAGGTCGTGCACCAGCTCGACGAGTACTACAGCACGTTCGACGAGATCATTGCGCGCCATCGGCTCGAAAAGATAAAGACCATCGGCGATGCCTATCTCTGTGCCGGCGGCCTGCCCGAGATCAACCGGACGCACGCTGTCGATGCCGCGCTGGCGGCGCTCGAGATTCAGGACCTGCTCGCCAAGGCGAACCGTCAGCGCGAACGGCTGAGGCTGCCGCTCTGGATGGCGCGAATCGGCATCAACACCGGCCCGGTCATCGCTGGCGTCGTCGGAACGCGCAAGTTCAGCTACGATATCTGGGGCAACGCGGTGAACGTCGCCGCGCGTCTGCAGGCGGCCGCCGATCCCGGACGGATCAACATTGCCGAGGCGACCTGGAACCAGGTCAAAGCGCGCTTCACCTGCGAACCGCGCGGCAGCATCGAGGTGAAGGGCAAGGGGCCCACCCCGATGTACTTCCTCGATCGTATCAGGCCGGACCTGGCTGCCGATCCCGCAGGCGTCGTGCCCAACGATAGCTTCTGGCGTCACCAGGGCCCATGATCGCCAGCTGAGACGAAGGGCGGGAAAAACGGTCGGCTGATCATCATCCGCTTCATGCCGGAAGCGCACCTATGCAAGGCGCGCGCAATTGACGGTTGCAAAAACCACCATCCCCGGCAATGCTGGCGGCCGATGCCCGCGAAGCCTGACCACGACAAAAGCAAGCCTGACGAGACGCCGCATTATCTCGGTCATCGCGAGCGGCTGCGCGAGCGCTTCTATAGCGCGGGCGCGGATGCGCTCAGCGATTACGAGCTGCTCGAGATGGCGCTGTTTGCCGCGCTGCCGCGGCGCGACACCAAGCCGCTGGCGAAGACGCTGATCAAGACCTTCGGCTCGTTCGCCGAGGTCGTGCATGCGCCAGTGGCGCGCTTGCGCGAGGTCGAGGGGGTCGGCGAGTCCGCGATCAACCAGCTCAAGCTGATCGCCGCGGCCGCGCATCGCGTTGCCAAGGGCGAGGTCAACAGCCGCAACGCGCTGTCATCCTGGAACGAGGTGATCGCCTATTGCCGCACAAGCATGGCGTTTGCCGACAAGGAGCAATTCCGCCTGCTGTTCCTGGACAAGCGCAACCAGCTGATCGCCGACGAGGTGCAGCAGACCGGCACGGTCGACCACACCCCGGTCTATCCGCGCGAGGTTATCAAGCGCGCGCTGGAACTATCGGCGACCGCGCTGATCCTAGTGCACAACCACCCCTCCGGCGATCCCTCGCCCTCGCAGGCCGACATCCAGATGACCAAGGCGATCATCGACATCGCAAAACCGCTCGGGATTGCCGTGCACGACCACATCATCGTGGGCAAGAGCGGGCATGCGAGCCTGCGCGGAATGCGGTTGATCTAAGCCAATCAGAACGCCTGGTTCTTGGCGGCTTTCAAGTGGTTTTCCGCGGCTGTGATGCCGGCGAATGCCTTCAGCGTCAGAGCGGTCGGTTGCGGCTTCCATTCCGCAACCAGTTTCTCGGCCTTCTCGAGCTCAGGCTTCGATAACATCGAAGCCATCTCGTTGACATTCTTGGCCGGCGCCACCTTCGACAGCTTGAAATAGGCATACGACAGGGACACGTCCCTCGGCGTGCCCTTTCCTGCGGAATATGCGCGGGACAGGCTGAAGAGGGCGCTAGGGAGCCCCTGGTCGCCGGCCATCTTCCACCACTTCAGCGCTTCTTCCCTATTCCCTTGCCGGTCATACATGAGAGCGACATCGTGCTGGGCACGCGCGTAGCCGGCCTTGGCGGACACAAGCTTGTACTTCAATGCCTGATCCGGATCCGTTGCGACGACGCCCACGCCTTGCCCGTCATAATAGCAGCCGAGCTTATAGGCTCCGAGCGGATCGTTGGCCGCGGCCGATTTTTGAAACCACTCGAATGCCTGGCTGCGATCCTGCTGTGTGCCGATGCCGTTATTGTGCATCATGCCGACATGATATTGCGCCTCCGCATCTCCGCGATTGGCCAACGCGACCATCGCATTGAAGGTGCGGCTGTCATTCGCGCTGGCGGGCGTCGCGACAAGCAGAAGGCACGAAAAGGCCAGGGCAACGAATTTCATGTCAAAGCCCGATCGAGTTTGAACGATTCCTTGTCTTGGTCTCTCCAGACGCGAGAAAAGTTCGAGCCGGCAATATTCCGGGGTCAAGGCGATTTTTGGCCCATCCGAGTTCGTCCCGTCAGGGCACGACCAAAGGCCGCGCGGCCTTAGCGGTCTCGGCCGACGCCTTACTGCCGCAGCATGATCAGGGGATCGGCGGTGTCGGGGACGCGGCGCCACTGCGCGTTGTCGTCGGCCTCGAATTGCCAGGCTTCGCCCGATTTCGACATCAGGATGATCTGGCCGCGCTCGAGGCGCCATTGCGTCGGGTTGAACTGCGCGATCGTGGCGTCGCATCTCGGCTTGAGGAAAACCTGGAAATTGTCCGCATCAGCCTCGGTGTTGGTCAGCGTCAGCCCGCACACCGGCTGGCCGTTGCGGCGCACCATCGACCAATCGCCGATCATCTGGTCCATTGACTTCGCCATCGAGCGCGCGGCGGCGAGATCCTGCAGAATGTAGACGCCCTCACCCTGGCGCAGGCCCTCGAAGATGCCGGCCTCGACCTCGGTGAAGTCGATCACGGCTTCGCCGGTCGCATCCTGCAGGCGCACGATGTCGAGGCCCCTCACGCTCCAGGCCACGATGTCCTTGGTGAAGGGCAGCGCGGTCTTGCAGGACGGCTCCAGCTCCAGCTTGAAACCCTGGCCTGCGGCGTCAGCCTTCAGCGTGACGACGCAGGTCTTGCTGCGCTCGGTGGTCGAGAGCTCCCATTGTCCGGGCATCTGCTTCTTCAGGCTCGCCGCATCCTGCGCATGCGCGATGCCGATCGCGGCCAAGGAGGCCGCGACGGCGCCGATCGCGGCCAGGCAGGCCGCAACGACATATGCGAGAAGGCGACGAGCGATCATCAGCGTCCCTTGACCGGCGTTTCCGCAACCGGCGTCAGCGGCGCCTTGCCGGCGAACCAGGCCTTGAGATTGTCGACCACGAGCTGGTCCATGGCGTTGCGCGTCACCACCGAGGCCGAGCCGATATGCGGCAGCAGCACGACGTTCTGCATGGTCTTGAGCTCGTCGGGCACGTTCGGCTCGGCCGCAAACACGTCGAGCCCGGCGGCGAGAATGGTGCCGGATTTCAGCGCCTGGATCAGCGCCGGCTCGTCGATCACCGAGCCGCGGGCGACGTTGACCAGCACGCCGCGCGGGCCGAGCGCCTTGAGCACCTCTTCATTGATCATCTTGTTGGTGCTGGCACCGCCGGGCACGATCACAACAAGCGTGTCGACCGCTTTCGCCATCTCGATCAGGTCAGGATAGTGCTTGTACGAGACGTCCTTGGAGGGATTGCGGGAGTGGTAGACCACCGGCACCAGCGAGGCATCTAACCGGCGCGCGATGGCCTGGCCGATCCGGCCCATGCCGACGATGCCGACCTTGCGGTCGCGCAGCGAGCCGACGCTGAGCGGATAGTTCTGGGTCTGCCAGAGCCCGGAGCGGACATAGCGGTCGGCCTTGATGAACTCGCGCAAGGTGGAGATCAGAAGGCCCATCGCGACGTCGGCGACCTCCTCGGTCAAGACGTCGGGCGTGTTGGTCACGATAATGCCGTGCTCGGCCGCATATTTGGCGTCGACGTGGTCGTAGCCGACGCCGAAGCTCGCCACCATCTCCAGCTTCGGCAGCTGCGACAGCGAGTCCTTGTCCGCGCGCACGGTGTGGTAGGTCACCGCGACGCCGCGGATCTTGTCGCGCACCGCGGGCGTCAGCCGCTCGAGATCGCCGCGCGTCTCTGCCTTGTGCACGACGAAATGATCGGAAAACCCGTTCTCGAGGATCGGCCGCACCGGCCCATAGATCAGAAGGTCGATCTTTTCGGACGAAATCGAACCGGCAGCCATCAGTTTTCCTTTCCAAGCGCGCTCTCATGCCAGCGCCGTAAAACGAGGTGGGAAACTAGCGCCAGCACCCCATAGATGACAATCCCGGCCAGCGACAACAGAAGCAGCGCGGCAAACATGCGGGGTATGTTCAAGCGATAGCCTGACTCGGCGATCCTGTAGGCGAGCCCGGAGCCGGCGCCGGCCGTTCCGGCCGCGATCTCGGCCACGACCGCGCCGATCAGCGACAGCCCGCCGGCGATGCGCAGGCCGCCGAGAATGTAGGGCAGCGCCGCCGGCAGCTTGAGGAAGCGCAGGGTTTGCGGCTTCGATGCGCCATAGAGCTGGAACAGGCCGGCGAGGTTGCGGTCCACCGAGTTCAGCCCGAGCGTGGTGTTCGACAGCACCGGGAAGAAGGCGACGATGAAGGCGCAGACGACCACCGCGGTCTGCTGCTCCAGATAGATCAGCAAGAGCGGCGCGATCGCGATGACAGGCGTCACCTGCAGCACGATTGCATAGGGGAACAGCGAATATTCCACCCATTTCGACTGGTTGAACAGCAGCGCCAGTGCGATGCCGCCGATGCTGGCGGCGACAAAACCTTCGAGCGTGGTGACAAGCGTGGTCGCCAGCGATTGTGACAGCACCGCCCTGTCCTTGATCAGTGTCAGCACGATGACGGAGGGCGCCGGCAGCACGTAAGGCGGGATCTCCCTGATGCGGACCACGAGTTCCCAGGCAAAGAGGCCGGCTGCGAAGACGATGACGGGCAGCACGAAGCGCATCGCGCGTTGCGCGCCGGACGATTTTGCGGGCACGGGAGCTTGAGCGTTCATAGCGTCGACTGCCCCGAATAGGACGGCGCCAGCGCGGCCGACACGCGTCGGCAATAATCGGAATAGGCCGTCGAGGTGCGAAACTCCTCGCCCCGCGGCTCGACCGTCTCGATGCGGATGTCGGCCTGGATGCGGCCGGGGCGCGCCGTCATGACGACGACGCGCTGCGACAGATAGACGGATTCGAACACCGAATGGGTGACGAAGATGACGGTCTTGCGTAAGCCTCGCCACAGCGCCAGCAGATCGTTGTTGAGGCGGAAGCGCGTGATCTCGTCGAGCGCGGCGAACGGCTCGTCCATCAGGAGGATATCGGGATCGGTGACAAGCGCACGCGCCAGCGACACCCGCATCTTCATGCCGCCGGAGAGCTCGCGCGGAAAGCTATCTGCAAAATCGGCAAGGCCGACGCTCGCCAGTGCCGCGTCGGCACGCGCGCGCCCCTCCGCTTTCGGCACACCGCCGAGCTTCAGCGGCAGGCGCACGTTCTCACGGACGTTGGCCCAGGGCATCAGGGTGGGCTCCTGGAACACGAAACCGATACCGTGGCCCGGCTGCGGCACGCCCTCTTGCCGTGCCACCCGCACCGTGCCCGACGACGGCGCGCTGAGCTCGGCGATCAGCCGCAACACTGTCGACTTGCCACAGCCGGAGGGGCCCAGCAGCGAGATGAACTCGCCCTTGCGAACGGCAAGGTCGAACGGGCCGAGCGCCATCACGCCGTTGTCGTAAACCTTCGTCACGCCGCGCAGGCTGACGGCGAGAGCCGTCAGGCCGGCCTCGACGGTAGATGAGGCCTTGTGCTCGATCATCGATGGCCGGCAGCTGTGGGTATCGGTCGAGCAGCGTCCCTCACCTCTTCCCGACGGGGAGAGGTCGGCGCGTAGCGCCGGGTGAGGGGCCTCAGGTCCCACGAGAGAGCGTAACCCCTCACCTGCATCGCATCTTGTGATGCGATGCGACCTCTCCCGTCGGGAGAGGTGTAGAATGCCGAGCCACCTACGCCTGACCTCACCATGCGTTAGGGCTTGTTCGGGCGCAGCTCGACGCCGACGCCCTTGTTGACGAAGCGCAGCGTGTAGGATTTGCGGTAGTCGAGATCCGCCTTCACGACCCCAGCCTTGACCATCTTGTTGAAGAAGGAGGCATAGCGCTCGTCGCTCATTGCGCCGATGCCGTTCTTCAAGCTGTCGCCGGAATCGACGATGCCGTGCTCCTTCATCTTGACGACGGAATAGGCCAGGAGATCGTCGGTCATCTCCGGGTTGAGCTGCTTGATCAGGGCGTTGCCGGCGGAATTGTCCCGGTAGAGGTAATTGTACCAGCCGATCATGGAGGCATCGACGAAGCGCTGCACGAGGTCAGGCTTCTTCTCGACGATCTCGCGGCGGGTTTCGATCAGCGTCGAATAGGTGTTGAAGCCGTAATCAGCGAGCAGCAGCACATTGGGCTTGAAGCCGGCGGCCTTCTCCACCGCAAACGGCTCGGAGGTGACGTAACCCTGCATCGCGCTCTTCGGGTTGGCGATGAAGGGCTGCGGATTGAAATTATAGGGGCGGACGTTCTTGTCGCTGAAGCCGTATTCGGATTTCAGCCACTGGAAGTAGCTGGTCATGCCTTCCTTGGAGACGAACAGCGTCAGCGGCTTGAGGTCCTCGATCTTGGCGACCTTGGCGTCGGGCTGCGTCAGCATCACCTGCGGATCCTTCTGGAAAATCGCGGCGATGGTGATGACGGGAACGTTGTTGGCGACGGCATCGAACGACATCAGCGTGTTCGCGGCCATGAAGAAATCGATCTTGCCGGCGATCAGCAGCATCCGGTTGTTCTCGTTCGGGCCGCCAGGGACGATGGTGACGTCGAGGCCGTATTTCTTGTAGGTGCCGTCGGCGACCGCCTGGAAGAAGCCGCCATGCTCGGCCTCGGCGACCCAGTTGGTGCCGAAGGTGACCTTGTCGAGCGTTTGGGCGCGCGCCGGCGCAAAGGAGGCAAGAGCGGCCAACAAGCCCGCAATTAACGCTCGCCGCAGATGAAAGGGGGTCATATTGGCACTCCGTCGATCGTGGCTGGCCCAATCGCGACTGGTCCGGGTGAAGGCAACGCGATAGAACCGCATGACATCAGGGGATGCGAGCCGCCCGGGCCCGCATCCCCTCAAACCGCAAATTACGTGACAAATTCGGGCAAGGAAACCTCGATGACGCCCTCCCGCGACTGGATCGACATCGACTGGGCTGATGCGAGCCCGGGCGAGGTGTCGCGCTGGATCGCGGTTTTGCCGCTGGCGGCAACCGAGCAGCACGGTCCGCATCTGCCGCTGACGACGGACGTGCTGATCGCGGACGCCTACCTCGCACGTGTGCGCGAACTGTTGCCCGCCAGCGTTGCGGCGACCTTCCTTCCGGTCGAACGGGTCGGGATCTCCACCGAACATATCGACTATCCCGGCACGCAGACGCTGCCGACTGAAATCGCGCTGAGGAAATGGGCAGCGATCGGCGCGGACGTTGCACGCCGCGGCGTTAGGAAGCTCGTCATCGTCACCAGCCATGGTGGCAATAGCGCAGCCATGATGCTGGTTGCGCAGGACCTGCGCGCGCATCACAAGCTGTTCGTGGTGACGACGTCGTGGTCGCGGCTCTCGGGCGCGGACAAATTGTTCCCGGCCGATGAAGTGCGGCACGGCATTCACGGCGGCGCGGTCGAGACCTCGATCATGCTGGCGCGCTATCCGGATCAGGTGCGCAAGGATGCGATCGCCGATTTTCCCGCGAGCAGCATCGCGATCGAGCAGCAATATCGCTGGCTGTCGACGCAGCGGCCGGCGCCGTTCGCCTGGCAGGCGCAGGATCTCAACACCAGCGGTGCCGTCGGCAACGCGACGCTGGCGCAGCCAGAGAAGGGCGAGCAGCTGCTCGATCAGGGCGCGACGGCGTTCTGCGAGCTGCTGGGTGAGGTCGATAACTTCGACGTGAACAGGCTTGCCAAGGGTCCCCTCGGCTAGGGGGCATCTTCCTGGATTCATTCAGGAAAGATCTATTCTTCGCGAGCACGTTTGCGGTCTTCGAACCGGACGCGAGCAGCCTCCGTCCAACTGGGCACGCGGGCCACAACGGACCGCCTCAACCCCGGATGGAGTTTCACATGTCGATCAAGACCAAGATTGCCGCCGCAGCTCTCGCTGCTCTCACTGTTGCCGGCAGCATCGCATCCACCACCACCTCGGCCGAAGCCAAGCAGCCCGGCTGGGTCTGGGGCGTCGGTGCCGGCATCGCCACCGCCGCCGTCGTCGGCTCCGCGATCGCCGCCAGCAACGATCCCTATTACCACGGCTATCACCGCTGCGGCTGGGTCGCCCAGTACAACGCCTTCGGCCAGTACGTCGGCCGCGTTCGCACCTGCTACTGATCTGAGTATCTGAGGCCGATCTCCACGTGGATCCCGCGTCCGACACGGGCGCCTCATCCACCCCGTGTCGTGCCCCCGACCCCGCCCGGCTGTCCCCCCGGGCGGGGTCATTCCGTTTTGGATTCCGGGATTTTGTTGCACCCGCGTCACACAGCAGTGCGAACTCTCCTCCGCGACACCGCAACGTGAGTTGCTCTTGCGAATTATTCGCAATAAGGCTTGTCGCAGATTCAGGAGCTTGGGACGAAGTCGAGGCGAATCGAGACCATCCCGGCCGGTCGCCTCGAACGCGGAGGCATGGTGACAGAATCGCCGCGACCCGGCAGGGATATCGCGGCGGGTGGGACACATTCGCGTTTGCGGGGGCGTGCGTTTGAGGTTGAGGGGTCACAGACACCGGTGCTTGCGAACGGCCGCGGCGATTGCCACGGGCGTGCTGGCTTTTCCGACCGCCGGCCGCGCGGCCGATCTGCCGCTGAAGGAGCCGGCCTTGAGAGCGGTCTATGACTGGACCGGTCTCTATATCGGCGCGCATGCCGGCTACAGCCGCGGCTCGTCGCGCTTCGCGCTGAACGACGGCACCGCACTCGGCGACAGCGGCGTCTTCAGCGGCATGATCGGCGGCGTGCAGGCGGGCTACAATTACCGCCTCAACTCCGGCTGGCTGGTCGGCGTCGAAGGCGATTTTACGTTTCCCAACTACATCACCTCGAACTCGATCGTCTCGTTCCTGGCAACGCCCGCCAACACCGTCACCCAGCAATGGGACTACGCCGCGAGCGTGCGCGGCCGCGTCGGCTACACCAGCGGTCCCTGGCTCATCTATGCCACCGGCGGCTTCGCCTGGATGGGCGAGCGCTATTTCGACGCGCCGGCCTCCGGCGCCGAAATCCCGAAGATCCTGAACACGCGGCCCGGCTGGGTCGCAGGCGCCGGCCTCGAATACGCCTTCGCGCCGCATTGGAGCGCGCGGCTCGAATATCTCTACAGCCGCTTCGACGGCGCCAACGTCGCCTTCTCCACGGGCGCGCAATACACGTCCTCGTCGCTCGACTTCCAGCAGGTCAGGCTCGGCCTCAACCGCAAGCTCGATTGGCCGGGCCTGCCTAGCTATGATCCGAAGAGCTCACTGATCGACACCGAATCGGACCGCTGGGAGATCCACGGCCAGACCACCTATCTGCCGCAAGGCTATCCATCCTTTCCCGCGCTCTATACCGGGCCGAACTCGCTGTCGCCGTCGCGACAGGCCAAAGCCACCTGGAGCAACAGCCTGTTCCTGAACGCGCGGCTGTGGGACGGCGGCGAGGTCTATTACAATCCCGAATTGCTGCAGGGATTTGGACTGAACGACACGGTCGGTGCGGCCGGATTTCCGAACGGCGAAGCGCAGAAGTCGAACTTCCCCTATCCGCACTACAACACCTCGCGCCTGTTCGTGCGCCAGACCTTCGGCTTCGGCGGCGAGCAGGAAGAGCTCGCGAGCGGTCAGCTCCAGCTGGGGCAGAAGGTCGACGTGTCACGCCTCACGATTCAGGCCGGCAAGTTTCCGGTGATCGACGTGTTCGACGGCAATGCCTACGCCAAGGATACGCGCCGGGATTTCATGAACTGGTCGATCTGGGCGCCCGGCGCCTTCGACTATTCCGCCGACAAGGTCGGTCTCACCTACGGCGTCACCGCCGAGCTCAACCAGAAGCAATGGGCGCTACGCGGCGGCTATTTCCTGATGGTCTCCGAGTCCAACGCCAATCACTTCGACACCAGGGTCGGGGAGCGCGGTCAATATTTGCTCGAGCTCGAGACGCGCTTCTCGCTGTTCGGCCGGCCGGGCAAGCTCAGGACCATCGGCTGGCTCGATAGCGCCAACATGGGCAGCTTCCGCGAGACGCTGGACAATCCCGCGCTCAATCTCGACATCGCGCAGACCCGGCGCGGCCGCCTGAAGTACGGCTACGTGCTCAACCTCGAGCAGGCGATCACCGACGATGTCGGCCTGTTCGGCCGCTGGAGCTGGAACGACGGCAAGACAGAAACGCTGGCCTTCACCGACATTCATCGCAGCCTGTCCGGCGGCGTTTCGATCAAAGGCACGACTTGGGGCCGACCCGACGACGTGATCGGCGTCGGCGGCGCGATCAATGCGATCTCGCAGGATTATCGCGAATTCCTCGCCGCCGGCGGCCTCGGCGTGCTGGTCGGCGACGGCGCGCTGAACTACCGCAAGGAACGTATCCTTGAAACCTATTACGCCTATGCGGTGAACAAGAACATCACCCTCACCACCGACTACCAGCTCATCGTCAACCCCGCCTACAATGCCGACCGCGGACCGATATCGGTGTTTTCGGGGCGGTTGCACGGGGAGTTCTGAGCTGCGGCTCGGGCGCGATGAAATCAGGTGATGGCCGTTTCACCTCTCCCGCTTGCGGGAGAGGTCGGCGCGAAGCGCCGGGTGAGGGCTTTCTCCTCTTGGGGTTGTCCCATTGTGGAAACACCCTCTCCCCGACCCTCTCCCGCAAGCGGGAGAGGGAGCGCACTTCCTTTGCAGCGATCAGCTCTGATATCGCGACGTTCTACGCCGCGCGGATCGCGTCCAGGAATTTTCCGACCTCGACCTTGAGCCGGCTGCTCTCGCCGGACAGCGATCTCGCCGATGCGAGCACGTTGGAGGAGGCCGATCCGGTCTGGCTGGCACCGCGCTGCACGTCGACGATGCTGGCGGAGACCTGCTGGGTGCCGCGCGCGGCCTGCTGCACATTGCGTGAGATCTCGCGCGTCGCTGCGCCCTGCTCCTCGACCGCCGCGGCGATGGCGGACGCGATCTCGGACATGCGGGAGATTGTGTCGCCGATCGACTTGATGGCGCCGACGGAGTCCTCCGTCGCCGCCTGGATGCCCGAGATCTGCTGGCTGATCTCGCCGGTGGCCTTGGCGGTTTGCTCGGCCAGCGCCTTGACCTCGGACGCGACGACGGCGAAGCCGCGACCGGCCTCGCCGGCGCGCGCCGCCTCGATGGTGGCATTGAGCGCCAAAAGGTTGGTCTGGCCGGCGATTTGGCTGATGAGCTCGACGACGTCGCCGATCCGCCCCGCAGCCCTGGCGAGCTCGCCGACATGCTCGTTGGTCCGCCCGGCCTGCTGCACGGCCTCGCCGGCGATACGCGCGGAATCCTGAACCTGACGGCTGATCTCGTCGACCGACGAGGCCATCTCCTCGGCCGCGGCGGCAACGGTCTGCACGTTGGTGGAGGCCTGCTCGGATGCGGCGGCAACGGTCGCCGTGACCTTTTCCGATTGCTCGGCCGTGCTCGTCAGCGTTCCCGCAGAGGCTTCCAGCTCCGAGGATGCCGACGAGACGGTGTTGATGACGTCGCCGATCATGGCTTCGAACTCGCGCGCGATCTGATCCATGCGCTGGCTGCGCTTCAGCTTCGCTTCCGCTTCGATCGCGGCTGCCTCGTCGGCGGACTTCTTGGCGAGCAGCGAATCCTTGAAATGCTGGAGCGAGCCGGCGACCTGGCCGATCTCGTCGCTGCGGCCCGTCGCCGGAATCTCGACCTCGTGCTGCCCGGCGGCGAGCGCGCCGATCACATCGGCGATCCGGCCGAGCGGCGTCACCACGCGCCTGCGCAGCATGATGGTTACGCCACCGAGCGTGCCGAGCAGGGCCAGCACGGCGACACCGGCCAGTGCGAGCATCGCCAGCGCGCCGTCGCGCGCGGCCGAGGCACGCTCGGCGGCTTCCGCCAGCGCGGCGTCGCGCACGCCGTAGAACATCTGGATGGCCGGCACGATGACCTTCGCCAGTTCGTCGGCGGTGGCAGCATATTTGCCGTCGCTCCGGGCCGCAGGAAGCTCCTTGTCCACAGCAACTGCAGCTTTTCCGAAATATGATTCCGTCGCAGCCTTCAGCGCGGTGGCGATGCGGACGGGATTTCCGAGTTGCTCGAGACCGGCCTCGATGCGCTCGCGATCGACCTCCACGCGTCCCTGCATGCGGTCCATCAGCGACAATTCGGCCGCGGTGAGCGGACGGCGCGCGGAGAGCGCTGGGGACAGCGTGGCCGCACGGCTGCCGGCCGAAACACGCAGGTCCTGCGCCGTCCGCGCCAGGTTCAACAGCGCCGCAAGCGAGGAATCGGCGTTGATCACCTTGGCCTCGAGCTTGTTCATGACAGGCTCGAGATTGGCGAGGACCTCGGCAACACCGGGCAGGAAGCCCTTTGTCACGGCGCTGTCGCGCGTCGCGAGGGGAACGCTCATCGCACGATCGGCCGCGGCGGTGATGTCTTTCAGCCGCCGCGCTGCACGGTCGAGATTCTCGGCAATCGCGCCGCCGTCATCCAGCACCATGACGGCGCGCGTTGCGGCCTCGAAGCCCGCCTCGGCCGTTTTCGTGGCCTTCGTCGCAGCTTCGAGCTGCGCCTGCGTTGCGGCGCCCTCCTGGAAGATCGGTCCGATATAGGGAGCGCGAAGGCTGGCGACGTGCTGGCTGGCCATCAGCGTCGCGCCAAAGGCATCGACCGTCTTGATCGCGTCGGAGCGGTTCGTGAAGATGCGGGCCTGCGGTATCAGCACCTCGGCGCCGAGAATGACTGCAAATACCGTCACCGTCAGCATCGACAGCGCAAAAAGCTTCCCGATCCGCATCCTCAGGTTCCCCGACTTTACTTCTGCAATGTCGAAAACCTAGCCGGCGGGCCACTAAGGGCTCGTTAAGCAACGATCCGTAGTTCCGCGGGGTGTCAAGTCGTCGCGGACGCCCTTGGGAACGCCGTCGCGCGCGGGTTCCCTTTCGGCATGAACAAGCAGAATCGCCAGCACTTCCGCACTGAATACCTATATCAGTGGCTTGCCGGCATCCCGGCCACACTTGCTTACCTCCGGAACGTCAATGCTTTCGCTCGAACTCGCCATCGTCGTCGTCCTGATCGTCATCAACGGCCTGCTCTCCATGTCGGAGCTGGCCGTGGTGTCATCGCGCCCAGCGCGGCTGTCGCTGCTCGCGGCCAAGGGCGTGCGCGGCGCCGAGCGGGCGCTGACGCTGGCGGCCGATCCCGGCAAGTTCCTCTCGACGGTGCAGATCGGCATCACGCTGGTCGGTGTGCTCTCCGGAGCGTTCTCGGGCGCGACGCTCGGGCAGCGGCTGACGCAATGGCTGCTCGAGCTCGGCCTGTCCCCAGGTATTGCCGACATCGTCGGCGTCGGCATCGTGGTCACGCTCATCACCTACGGCACTCTGATCGTCGGCGAGCTGGTGCCGAAGCAGGTGGCGCTGCGCGACCCCGAGAGCATCGCGGTGCGGGTCGCGCCGGCGATGCACGCGCTCGCGAAAATATCGCTGCCGCTCGTGTTTCTGCTCGACGTCTCCGGCAAGCTGATCCTCACGCTGCTCGGCCGCGGCGGCAAGGCCGAGGAGAAGGTCTCGGAGGACGAGATCCATCACCTCGTCAGCGAGGCCGAGAGCGCAGGCGTGCTCGAGCCGGGCGAGAAGGAGATGATCGCCGGCGTGATGCGGCTAGGCGACCGGCCGGTCGGCGCGGTCATGACGCCGCGCACCGAGGTCGACGAGATCGACTTGAACGACGATCCCGCCGCCATCCAGGACATCATCGCCAAGAGCCCGCATTCGCGCTTTCCCGTCTCCGACGGCGACCGCGACAAGCCGATCGGCGTGCTGCAGGCCAAGGATTTGCTGATCGCCTATATGAACGAACGCAGCCCGGACCTGCGCGCGCTCGTGCGCGAGGCGCCCGGCATCCCGGTGTCGGCAGATGCGCGCGACGTGCTGACCATCCTGAAAGCGGCCCCAGTTCACGTCGGGCTCGTCTACGACGAATACGGCGCCTTCGAGGGCATGGTGACCGCCGCCGATATCCTCTACTCGATCGTCGGCGCCTTTCATTCCGAGGAGGGACCGCCCGAGCCGGCCTTCATCAGGCGCGACGACGATTCGCTGCTGGTCTCCGGCTGGATGCCGGTCGACGAGTTCGGCGAACTGCTCGGCATCGAGCTGCCGCCGCATCGCTACAACACGGTCGCAGGCCTCGTGCTGCAACAATTCAACATGCTGCCCGATGTCGGCGATGCCTTCGATTTCGGCGGCTGGCACATCGAGGTGGTCGATCTCGACGGGCGAAGGATCGACAAGATATTGGCGAGCCGATTGACTGAGGTCGAGACGGGGTAGCAGGTGACGGCGCACCCGCTTTTCCTTCTCCCCTTGTGGGAGAAGGTGGCGCGAAGCGCCGGATGAGGGGTTGTCTCCGCACATTCAATCGAAAATTGGATTCGCGGATAGAACCCCTCACCCGTCTCGCCGCTACGCGGCGAGCCACCCTCTCCCACAAGGGGAGAGGGAAACATCATCACCCGAACCTGACCCCGATCCGCTTTTCCTTGCGCCAGACCACCGTGCAGGTCCGATGCGTGCCGTCGGGCTGGACGAACAGGGTGAAATGATCGGGAATGCCGACGGGGCTGGCGACGTCGAGTGCGGCGCCGGTATCGGAGAGATTGCGGACGGTGCAGTCGATCGCGCCGCCGCCGAACTCGATCGTTCCGGCCTTCAGCACGCGATGTCGGGCCTTGTCGCGTCGCTCGTCCATGGGGCGAATCTACACCCAAAGTTGAACCAGCCGTTAAACCCTACCCTCCGCTCTCGGCAATTTGAGGTCCCTGGCCTACGGCAGCCGCAGCCCGCATCTTACAACGCCGGCTGGAACGTCTCGGCGCGCGCCATCTGCCAGGCGTCGCGGAACCGCGGGTCTTCCGTGCCTTCGAGCAGCTCGCCCGGACGCAGCGCCGGATAGAGCTGCGCGAACGACTTCACCTGGGTCGTCGACGTCCGTTGGCTGAAATGGATCGGCCGCAGCTGCTGCGGATGTTCGAGCCCGGCCGCGGCGATCAGCTCGGTCAGCGAGTGCAGCGTGGCGTGGTGATAATTGTGCACGCGGTCGATCTTGAGCGGCACGTAGAGCGCGCGCGCCCGCGTCGGGTCCTGCGTCGCCACGCCGGTCGGGCAGCGGTCGGTGTGGCAGCTCAACGACTGGATGCAGCCGAGCGAGAACATGAAGCCGCGCGCCGAATTGCACCAATCGGCGCCGATCGCCATGGCGCGCGCCATGTCGAAGGCGGTCGCGATCTTGCCGGAGGCGCCGATCTTGATGCGGTCGCGCGCATTGATGCCGACCAGCGCGTTGTGGACGAAATTGACGCCCTCGCGCATCGGCATCCCCAGATGATCCATGAACTCAAGCGGCGCGGCACCGGTGCCGCCCTCATTGCCGTCGACGACGATGAAATCAGGATAGATTCCGGTCTGCAGCATCGCCTTGCAGATCGCCAGGAACTCCCAGGGATGGCCGATGCAGAGCTTGAAGCCGGCCGGCTTGCCGCCCGAAAGGCGGCGCATCTCGGCGATGAACTGCATCATGCCCACGGGCGTCGAGAAGGCGCGGTGCGAGGCCGGCGAGATGCAGTCCTCGCCCATGGCGACGCCGCGGATCTTGGAGATCTCCTCGGAGACCTTGGCCGCCGGCAGCACGCCGCCATGGCCGGGCTTGGCACCCTGGCTGACCTTGAGCTCGACCATCTTGATCTGGTCGTCGCCGGCGACGCGCGCGAACGCTTCGGGATCGAAGCTGCCGTCGAGATGACGGCAGCCGAAATAGCCCGAGCCGATCTCCCAGATGATGTCGCCGCCCATCTCGCGGTGATAGGGGCTGACGCCGCCCTCGCCGGTGTCGTGGGCGAAACCACCCTTTTTGGCGCCGGCATTCAGCGCGCGCACGGCGTTGGGGCTGAGCGCGCCAAAACTCATCGCCGAGATGTTGAACACCGAGGCCGAATAGGGCTTTGCGCAGTCCGGCCCACCGATCACCACACGGAATTTCTCCGTGGCATGCGCCTTCGGCGAGACCGAGTGATGCATCCACTCATAGCCCTCGCGATAGACGTCCTCCTGTGTGCCGAAAGGACGCTTGTCGAGCTCCATCTTGGCGCGCTGATAGACCACCGCGCGGGTGTCGCGCGAGAACGGCATGCCGTCCTTCTCGCTCTCGAAGAAATATTGCCGCATCTCGGGGCGAATCTCTTCGAGCAGGAAGCGGATATGCGCCGAAATCGGGTAGTTGCGCAGCACCGCGTGGCTCTTCTGCAGAAGATCGCGGACGCCGAGCAGGGTCAGCGCGCCGAAGATCAGGATCGGAATCAGCAGGATGTCGAAGATCTTGCCGTCGGAGATGCCGATGCCGATCAGGAGCGCGGTGACCACCGCGCAGATCGTCAGCACGATGAAGCGCGGCGAGAAGGGCAGCAGCAGGGTTTCCATGATCCCCTCCTCCGCCAGCGGCAGGCGTTTCGGGGATGCATGCGTCTTGTTGTCGTCGGCCACGATTCCGATCCTCTCGCCAGCAGAAGGCGTCACGATACGCCCGCGCCTGTCATACGGATATGACGCCGCCCTTGTTTCAGGCTAGCGAATTCGGCCGAGACAAATCAATCAGCCGGATGGACGGATTTTGCGGTGCAGCAGAGGGAGGAGGCGACAGCCGCCACTGAAACTCAGTTGTCGTCCCGGGCAAGCGTCAGCGCAGACCCGGGATCCATAACCACGGGATTACGTGGTGAAAGAAAGCTGTCACTCCGAGCCGTCGCATAACCACGTCCTGTGGCTATGGGTCCCGGATCGGCGCGCGCTTGGGGCGCGCTTGTCCGGGAGGACGAGTGAGTGTGGCGCGCGATCGCGCCACTTCCTCAGCAAAACTCAGCGCTCGACGAAGGCCTTCTCGATCACGAAATGGCCGGGCTTGTTGCCGCTTCCTTCGACGAAGTCGCGGCTCTCGAACATCTGCTTCAGCTCTTCCAGCATCGCCGGGCTGCCGCACATCATGATGCGGTCGGTTGCGATGTCGAGCGGGCCCTGCCCGATGTCGTTGAAGATCTGCTCGGAGCTGATGAGGTCGGTGATGCGGCCGCGATTCCGGAACGGCTCGCGGGTCACGGTCGGATAATAGACGAGCTTATCCGCGAGCAGCTCGCCGAACAGCTCATCCTCGCGCAGGGTCGCGACCAGCTTCTCGCCATAGGCGAGCTCGGAGACCTGGCGGCAGCCATGCACGAGCACGATGGACTCGAACTGGTCGTAGACCTCGGGGTCCTTGATCAGGCTGGCGAAGGGCGCAAGGCCGGTGCCGGTCGAGAGCAGCATCAGCCGCTTGCCGGGAAGCAGGTTGTCGGTGATCAGCGTGCCGGTCGCCTTGCGGCCGACCAGGATGGTGTCGCCTTCCTTGATCTTCTGCAGGCGCGAGGTCAACGGACCGTCCTGCACCTTGATCGAGAAGAACTCGAGTTCTTCCTCGTGGTTGGCGCTCGCCATGCTGTAGGCCCGCAGCAGCGGCCGGCCATCGACCTCGAGGCCGATCATGGCGAACTGGCCGTTCTGGAACCGGAAGCCGGTATCGCGGGTGGCGCGGAAGCTGAACAGCGTGTCGGTCCAGTGGTGGACGGAAAGAACCTTCTCTCGGTAAAACGCGCTCATGATTCTCGATATTCCGAATAACTGCGGTTTTAGGGCAAAAGCGTTGCCCGGCCCTGAAATCGGGGCGGCACCATTTGCCATGGCGGAGGATTTCGCGTGTGTGATCTACGCCATTGAGACCAATAATCAACCTCGTTTCGGATGCAATTGATGCCGGTCAAACGGCATTTGCGGCAGAACTGGTCACATCATTAAGGAATCTGCTGCCTGGCGCGCGTGGAGGATAATTTCTTTTCCCTCCCGGCCTTCATTGCAGCACTTAATTTCCGGCGCGCTCGCAAGAATTTCATTAAGAATAGCTCTGATTTTCAGCCGGTTTGGCGCCGATGCCCGCATTTTTGCGGCTTTTGGCGACAGGAATGACGAAACACCATGGCAAGCGGCGAGCGGATCTTCGTTCAGGCGATCAGGCGGTATTGCGCCGAGAGGGGCATCGCGGTCGATGTCCGCTCCGACGGCTGGCTGATCGCAATGCGCCGGGGGCCGCGGCGCCGTTTCGCCTTCGGCTACGACATCGGCCTCAACAGCGCCATCGCCCATCGCCTCGCCAATGACAAATCGGCCACCGCCGAGGCGCTGACGCTGGCGGAGGTGCCCTGCGTTCCGCATCGGCTGTTCCTCAACCCGAAGCTGGGCGTGCATGTCGCCGGCGCCGATTGGCGCGAGGGGATGCTGGCGCAGCTTGCCCAAAACCCGCAGGGCGTGGTGGTGAAGCCGAACGAGGGGACATCAGGGCGATCGGTGTTCAAGGTGACGACGGAGGCGGAGCTCAACCGGGCGGCCAGCGAGGTCTTTTCGATGAGTACGGGGCTCGTGATCTCGCCCTTTGTCGCGATCGAGGAGGAGGTCCGCGTGGTCCTGCTCGATGACATGCCGCTCGTCGTCTACAGCAAGCAGCGCGGCTCGGATTGGCGGCACAATCTCGATGCCGGCGCAAAGCCGGTGTTGCTGGAGGACGGCGAAGTCCGCGCGGCCTGCGCAAAGCTCGCGATCGATGCCGCGTGCGCCATCAGCATCGTCTTTGCTTCGATCGACGTGGTTCGCGTGAACGGCGAATGGAAGGTGCTCGAGATCAATTCCGGCGTGATGATGGAGGCGCTGGGCAAGCTGCACCCGGAGCTGGTGCAGGCGACGTATGACGCGGCGCTCGACCGGGTGTTTGCGTGACGCTCTGAGCGCCAAGCGCAAGCTGCAACCCCTTCTGCGTGCGGCCGCGTTTTCAGGATGTTCCCGTTGTGAAATGGAAAGCGGCGATCTAGCCTTCATGCAGCGCACGACGCATGCGGCTTGCACGCTTTCCTTGCGGCGGCTGCATCAATGATCGTCAAGCAACTGAAAAGGGAAACGCCATGAGCGGCAACATCAATCGCCAGATCCTGCTGGTGGAGAAGCCCAGCGGCAAGCTCGGTCCCGAACATTTCAGGATGGTCGAGGGCGCGATGCCGGAGCCGAAGGACGGCGAGGCCTTGCTGCGTGTGCGCTATATCTCGCTCGACGCAGCCAACCGCGCCTGGATGCACGGCGCGACCTATCGTTCCGCCGTCGAAGCCAACAGTGTCATGGCCGGCGGCGCCATCGCCGAGGTCGTCAACTCGAAGGCAGCGGGGCTTGCGCCCGGCGATATCGTATTCGGCGACACCGGCTGGCAGGAATTTGCCGCCGTGCCGGCGAAGCATCTGACCAAGATGCCGAAGCTCGAGCCGATGACGCACCTGCTCAGCGTGTTCGGCATCGCCGGCCTCACCGCTTATTTCGGCCTGCTTGAGATCGGCAAGCCCAAAGAGGGCGAGACGGTCGTGGTCTCCGCAGCCGCAGGCTCGGTCGGCTCGATCGTCGGACAGATCGCCAAGATCAGGGGATGCCGCGTCGTCGGCATCGCCGGCGGCGCCGACAAGTGCAACTGGCTGACCTCCGAGCTCGGCTTCGATGCCGCCGTGGACTACAAGGATGGCGCGGTGTTCAAGACGCTGCGCGCAGCGGCGCCTGATGGCATCGACGTCTATTTCGACAATGTCGGCGGCGACATCCTCGAAGCCTGCCTGCCGCAGATGAACAATTACGGCCGCATCGCCTGTTGTGGCGCGATCTCGCAATATGACGGCGCGCCTGCCGCACATGGCCCGCGCGGCGTGCCCGGCCTGATCGTGGTGAAGCGGCTGACCATGCAGGGCTTCATCGTGATGGACTACATGAAGGACAGCGAGCGCGCGCTCGCCGATCTCCAGGCTTGGGTGAAATCCGGCAAGCTCAAGGTGCAGGAGGACATTCTCGATGGACTTGAGACCACGCCGAAAGCGCTGATTGGATTGCTCGCAGGCGAGAACCGCGGCAAGCGCATGGTGAGACTGACGACGTAGTCGCGCCCCAATTGCGCCGCCATAATTGACTTGCGGTAGAGGCCGAAGCGGCCAAAGATGCCGCTCGCGAGCTGACCCTCGCGACGATTGCGCTTGCATATTTTTTCAGGATGGTCGGCGTTCCCGATCGGGCAGGAATTCATTCAAATGTTCAAAAGGTTGAAGCATGCATCGACGCGCGCGGCGTTGCTGGCGACAGCACTCTTCGCAACTGCAACAGGAGCGTTCGCGCAGACCGAGGCCCAGAAAAGCACGATCCGGTCCGCATGCCGCTCGGACTTCATGGCGCATTGCTCGAGCGTGACGCCTGGCGGAGTGGAGGCGTATCAATGCCTCGCCAAGAACATGTCGAGCCTGTCGTCGGGCTGCCAGGCTGCGGTTCGCGCGGTCGAACCGGCCGCCGCGCCGAAGACCGAAGCAGCGCCCGCCAAATCTGAACCGGCCAAATCTGAACCGGCCAAGTCTGAACCGGCCAAAACGGAAGCGGCGCCGGCTGCCGCGCCAGCTTCCAAGCCGGGAGCGGCGGCCGCGCCGAAGGCAGCAGCAGCAAAGCAGCCGAGCCCCGCGCAGGTTTCCGCGATCAAGAGCGCCTGCCGCGGCGATTATCCCAAGGTCTGCGCCAGCGTGCCGCCCGGCGGCGCGCCCGCGCTCGAATGCCTGGAGAAGAACAAGGCGAAGGTGTCGGCCGGTTGCGCCAAGGCGGTGAATGCGGCTTTCGGTGGCGGAGCGGCCGCGCCTGCTTCCGCTGCTGCACCGGCCGCAGAGGCGGCGCCTGCCGCGGCTCCGGCCGCCATCGTGCTGCGGCCATTGCTGCCGCGCGAAGAGCTGTTCATCGTGCGGTCAGCTTGCGGCGCCGATATCCGCACGCTCTGCGCCGGCGTGGCGCCCGGCGGCGGCCGGATCATCCAATGCATTTCCAACCGGGCGGCATCGCTCTCGCCGGCCTGCAAGGAGGTGCTCGCGCCTTTCGCGGCGCGATGAGACCGAGCGAGCTTAATTCGTCCGCGGCATGAATTGCGGTGCGTGACGCAAAGGTTTTCGCGTGCTGAGGCGTAAACTAACCGATCCTTGTTTGAAAGGCCGCTACGACCACGACAAGCCCCGGGAGGACAACATGCGTTCATTGCTGCTCGTTGCTTCTGCGCTTCTGGCTTTCGCCGCCACCATGACCTTCGAGACCACCGACGCCAACGCGGTGGTATGCGCGCGCGGCGTCGTTCGCGCCGGCTGCGCCGGCCCGAATGCAGCCGTGGTCGTCCGCAAGCCGGTGCCGGCGGTCCGCTGCACCAGGGTTCTTGTGAACGGGGTCTATGTGAAGCGCTGCGTCTGACGCTCCGGTGGCCAATCCGCCCCGGTTTGGCTATGATTCGCACCTGACAGTTTCGGACGCGCACGAGCGTGTCCGGACATGTGCTTTGGCGTGCCGCGCGCTGGCAATAATTCCGCTGGCGCCGGACACCGGAGCACATTAGTCTACCCCTAGATAGTAAGTATACTGTCAATTAGGGAGGCAGACGTTGCGGATCGCCGTGATTGGCGGGGGGCCCGGTGGGCTCTACTTCGCCTATCTCTGGAAGAAGCGTCACCCCGAGGATCAGGTCGACCTGTTCGAACAGAACCCGGCCGACGCGACCTGGGGCTTTGGCGTCGTGTTCTCCGACCAGGCGCTGGAGTTCCTGCGCACGGACGACCCCGATACGGTCGATGCGATCGCCCCGCACATGGAGAGCTGGGAGAACATCACGCTGCACCTGCATGGCGACAGCGTCGCCATCGACGGCGTCGGCTTCTCATCGATCGGGCGACTGGATCTGCTCAGATTCCTGCAGCAGCGCGCGCTCGATGTCGGCGTGACCCCGCGCTTCGACACGCAGATCCAGGCGATCGACCAGCTCAACGGCCACGATCTGATCGTCGCCGCCGACGGGCTGAACTCGCTGGTGCGCCGCGCCTATGAGGGCGATTTCGGGACGTCGCTGTCCTACTCATCCAACAAGTTCGTCTGGTACGGCACCTCGAAACGCTTCGACACGCTGTCGCAGACTTTCGTGAAGACCGAACGCGGCGCCTTCAACGCCCATCACTACCGCTATTCGCCGACCATGAGCACCTTCCTGGTCGAATGCGATTACGCCACCTGGCAGGCCTATGGGTTCGCCTACAAGGACGTCGAGCAGTCCAAGGGCGTCTGCGAGGAGGTGTTCGCCGACACGCTCGGCGGCCATTGCCTCGTCTCCAACAAATCGGTCTGGCGCAATTTTCCCTGGATCTGGAACGAGCACTGGTCGTTCAAGAACATGGTGCTGCTCGGCGACGCCCTGCATTCGGCGCATTTCTCGATCGGCTCGGGCACACGGCTCGCGATCGAGGACGCCATCGCCCTCGTCAAGGCGCTGGAGTCGGATGCGCATCTTGCGACCGCGCTGCATCGCTATCAGGCCGCGCGCAAGCCCATCGTGCAGAAGCTCGTCAACGCGGCGCGCACCAGTGCGTTCTGGTACGAACATTTCGCCGAGCACATGAAGCTTCCCCTGATGGACTTCGCCTACAGCTACATCACCCGCTCCGGCCGCATCGACGATTCCCGGCTGCGTGCGATGTCGCCGGCCTTCATGGCTCGCTACGAGGCGGCCAGGAACGCCGGAGACGGCGCCGAAGACAAGGGCGGAGATGCGGCATGAGCCATGACATCCGTGACCAGGTGCCAGCGGACAGCGATGGCGCGCGCGAGATCGGCTTTGCCGTTCCCGACATCTACAATGCCGGCCGCGTGCTGTTCGACAATCTCGGCAAGGGCCGCGGCGACAAGCTCGCGCTCCTGGGGCCAGCAGGCACGCGCACTTATGCCGAGCTCTGCGCGGAGGCCTGCCGCTGGGGCAACGGTTTCGCCTCGCTTGGCCTGAAGCGCGGCGATCGCGTGCTGTTGTTTCTCGACGACACGCCGGCGAACCCCGCCGCCTTCTTCGGCGCCGTGCGCGCCGGCTTCGTGCCGCTGCTGATCAACACGTTGACGCCGCCGGACCTCTTGCAATTCTACCTCGCCGATTCCGGCGCGACCGTCGCGGTGGCGGATGCAGAATTCGTAACTCGCTTCAATGCCGAGGCCTGCAGGGAGACCAAGCTGCATACGCTGATCGTCGCCAACGGCGCGGCCGGCGAGCACGCGGCGCCGCGGACGCTCGCGGCGGCGAGCTGGCTCGCGCAATTTTCTGCTGAGCTGGCGGAAGCGCCGACGCGGCGCGACGAAATGGCGTTCTGGATGTACTCCTCCGGCTCGACCGGACGGCCCAAAGGCATCGTGCACCTGCAGCACGACATGGCCTACACGGATGCCGCCTTTGCGCGGAACGTACTGAAGCTGACGCCTGACGACATCTGCTTCTCGGTGCCGAAGATTTTCTTCGCCTATGGCTTCGGCAATTCCGTCACCTTCCCGTTCTCGGCCGGCGCGGCAACATTGCTGCTGCCGGGCCAGCCGAAGCCGGCAGCGATCTTCGCGGCGATCGAGCAGTACAAGCCGACAATCTTCTTCGGCCTTCCGACGCTGTACACCGCGCTAACCAAGGCCGAGGGCGCGGACAAGACGGACTTCTCGTCGCTGCGCATGGCACTCTCCGCCGCCGAGGTGCTTTCGGCCGAGGTCTTCAACGGCTGGAAGACGCTCACGGGGCTCGAAATCGTCGAAGGCCTCGGCTCGACCGAGGTGCTGCACATCTATCTCTCCAACCGGCCCGAGCAGAAGAAGCTCGGTGCTGCGGGCCTGCGCGTTCCCGGCTACGAGGTCGCGCTGCGCGACAAGGACGGCCGCGACGTCGGCGACAACGAGGAAGGGATTCTGTGGGTCCGCGGTGATTCCAACACGCCGCTGTACTGGAACCGGCCGGACAAATCCGCCGAGACCATCCGCGAGGGCGGCTGGATCTACACCGGTGATCGCTTCGTGCGGGATGCCGACGGTTTCCACTTCTTCCGTGGCCGCGCCGACGATCTCATCAAGATCTCCGGCCAGTGGGTCTACCCGCTCGAGGTCGAGCTGTGCCTCGCCGATCACCCCGACATCCGCGAATGCGCAGTGTTCGCCGCCGAGCTGCCGGACCGTCGCATGACGCTGAAGGCGGTGGTGGTGATGAACAACCGTGCGGTCGACCAGAGTGAGGCGACGCGCAGGCTGCAGGACTATGTCAAGGGCAGGCTGCTGCCGTACAAATATCCGCGCGAGGTGATCTTCATCGACGAGTTGCCGAAGACGGGGACGGGGAAGATCGATCGGCAGGCGTTGCTGCGGATGTGAGGCGAGGACGGACTTCCGCGCATCGCAATCGTAGGGTGGGCAAAGCGGAGCGTGCCCACCATTCCCCAACAGAAGAGAGATCGTCGGCACGGCGCTTCGCGCCTTTGCCCACCCTACGAGATCGCGCTCCGGGCCGGCCGGGGCGCCCTCACCCAGCCTTCCCAAGATGCTCCAGCGCGTCCTCCGCGCGCAGCGGCACGCGGGAGGCTTCGTTGTTGAGATCGACCAGCTGCGCCAGCAGGCCCATCAGCGCCTTGCGGTCGGCGGGCTTGAGCGGCTCCAGCATCCGGGCCTGGGCGCGCTCGACGGCGGGGATGATCTCGCGCAGGATCGCAGCGCCCGACTTGGTCAGATAGAGCAGCTTGATCCGCTTGTCCTCGGGTGCCGGCTTGCGCTCGATATAGGCCTTGGCCTGGAGACGTTCGATCACGCTGCCGAGCGTGGAGCGGTCGAAAGCGATCACCGCCGAGAGCCGGGTCGCATCAATGCCGGGATGGGTGTGGATCGCGATTAGCGCGGCATATTGCACCGGCGTAAGGTCGAAGGTCTTGCACTCCTCCATGAAGATGGAGACCGCGATCTGCTGCATGCGCCGGAACAGATAACCCGGCGCGGCATAGACCGCGTCCATCGTGATCGGAGGGGGCGGCTTACTCGGCATCGGGCTGCTTCTCCGGCGCGGCATCGGCAAATGCCGGCAGTGCCTTGGCGGCGGCCTCGGCCTGGAGCAGGCGCGGATAGGCGGAGACCTCGACGCCGAAGCGGCGCGCATTGCCGAGCTGCGGCACGAGGCAGAGATCGGCCAGCGTCGGCGCATTGCCGAAGCAGAATGGGCCCTTCTCGTCCTTGATCAGCGTCTCGCAGGCCGACAGGCCCTCGCGGTTGACCCAGGCGGCCCAATCCTGGACCTTCTCCTCGGGCAGGCCGAGCTCACGCAGCCGCGCCAGCACTTTCAGGTTCTGCACCGGATGGGTGTCGCAGGCGATCGCCAGCGCAAACGCCCGCACCTTGGCGCGGCGCAGCGGATCCTTCGGCAACAGCGGCGGATTGGGATGGGTCTCGTCGAGCCATTCGATGATGGCGACCGATTGCGTCAGCACTCCGCCCGCATCGTCCTCCAGCGCCGGCACCAGGCCCTGCGGGTTGATGGCGAGATAGCTGGGGGCGCATTGCTCGCCCTTCCGCAAATGATGCGGCAGATGCTCGGCGCCGAGCCCCTTGAGGTTCAGCGCGATCCGCACGCGATAGGCGGCGCTGGAGCGGAAATAGCCGTGCAGCTTCATTGAGACCTCCCTGCTTTTGTCATTCCGGGGCGACGCGCCAGCGTCGAGCCCGGAATCCATACTCCCGATCGTGGTTATGGATTCCGGGCTCGCCGGGCCACGCGTTGCGCGGCCCTTCGCCCCGGAATGACAACCTTGTATGTCATCCGTCACGTTGACGCTACCTAGATCCTCAGTATACTGTCAATCAACAAACGATCGGGAGCAGCAACCATGAAAGCCGTGACCAAGACGCCGGAACGCGAGGCGTTCTACCGGAAGATCGACGGCGAGAATCTCACCGCACTGTGGACGGTGATGAGCGACCTGATCACGCCGGAGCCGAAAAGCGCGTGCCGGCCTCACCTCTGGAAGTTCGACGTCATCCGCGACTACATGGTTGAAGCCGGCAAGCTCATCACCGCCAAGGAAGCCGAGCGGCGCGTGCTGGTGCTGGAGAACCCGGGACTGCGCGGGCAATCCAAAATTACGACCTCGCTCTATGCCGGCGTGCAGATGGTGGTGCCCGGCGACGTCGCGCCTGCGCACCGGCATAGCCAGTCGGCGCTGCGCTTCGTGCTCGAAGGCAGGGGCGCCCACACCGCGGTGGACGGCGAGCGCACTGCGATGCAGCCCGGGGACTTCATCATCACGCCGTCGATGACCTGGCACGATCATTCCAACGAGACCGATCAGCCGATGTTCTGGCTCGACGGCCTCGACATTCCACTGGTGCAATTCTTCGACTGCTCCTTTGCCGAAGGCGCGAAGGAAGACCAGCAGAGGATCACCAAGCCCGCGGGCGACAGCTTTGCCCGCTACGGCCACAACCTCTTGCCCGTTGATGTGAAGCGGAGCTCGAAGACTTCGCCGATCTTCAGCTATCCCTATGCCTACACCCGCGAGGCGCTGGAGAAGGCCAGGACGAGCCAGGAATGGGACGCCTGCCACGGCCTCAAGCTGAAGTTCAGCAACCCCGAGACCGGCGATTTCGCGATGCCGACGATTGGCACCTTCATCCAGCTGCTGCCGAAGGGTTTCAACACCGCGCGCTATCGTTCGACCGATGCGACGGTGTTCTGCCCGATCGAGGGTAAGGGTCGGAGCCACGTCGGCGATACAATGTTCGAATGGGGCCCGCGCGACCTGTTCGTGGTGCCGAGCTGGCATTGGGTGACGCACGAGGCGGATGAGGATGCCGTGCTGTTCAGCTTCTCGGATCGGCCGGTGCAGCAGAAGCTGGATCTGTTCAGGGAAGACCGCGGGAACGCGTGACGGTCGCCGGTCTCGTAGGGTGGGCAAAGGCGCCCTTGCGCCGTGCCCACGTCTTCGCGACTCATGAAGGAATGGTGGGCACGCTTCGCTTTGCCCACCCTACGGCGCCGGTGATCGTATCTAGCGCCAGTGCAACAGCCGCATCTCCAGCCAGCCGATCACCTTCCCGACCGCCAGCCCAAACACCGACAGGATCACGACGCCCGCGAGCAGCTGATCGGTCTGCATCAGGTTGCCGGCCTGCAGCACGAAGGCGCCGATGCCGTATTGGGCGCCGATCATCTCGGCGCTGACGACCAGCAGCAGCGCGACGGAGGCGGTGATGCGGAAGCCGGCAAGGATCGCCGGCAGCGCGCCCGGCCAGATCACCTTGCGCACGATGGTGGCGAACGGAACGTTGAAGCTCTGCGCCATGCGGATCAGGTTGCGCGGCACGGCATCGACGCCGCTATAGACCGAGATCGCGGTCGAGAAGAATACCCCGAGCGCAATGGTCGCGATCTTCGGCTCTTCGCCGATGCCGAGCCAGAGAATGAGCAGCGGCAGCAACGCGATCTTCGGAATCGGAAACAGCGCCGAGATGAAGGTGATGCCGACGCTGCGCGCAAGGCGCGACAGGCCGATGGCGAAGCCGACGGCGATGCCAGCCGCCGTTCCCAACAGCCAGCCGACGCCGATCCGCAGCAGCGAGGCCGAAACATGCTGCCAGAGTGCGCCGGAAACGGCGAGCTGATAGATCGCGCGAACAATTGCGGAAGGAGTCGGCAGAAACAGCGCATTGACGAGGCCGGCGCTGCCGGCGGCCTGCCAGATCGCGATAAGCAGGCCGAGCGCGATCCAGCCGCCGTACCGGCTCGAGGCAGGCACGAAACCGGCGCCGCGGAAGCGGACGGGCCGCGTCGCTTCGTTCTTGGCCGTGTCCGTTGCCGCGCGATCAAGCATGCTGGACCTCGCGCTCGGCATCGATCGCCTCGTTGCGGATCAGCGACCAGATCTGGTTCTGCAGCACCAGGAGCTTTTCGCGCGCCGCCGCTTCGCCGCGCGTCGCCCGCGCCATCGGCACGGTGACGACCTCGCGGATGCGGCCAGGACGGCGCGACAGCACCACGATGCGGTCGGCGAGCCGCACGGCCTCTTTGAGATTGTGGGTCACATAGACCGCGCCCATGCCGCCATCTGCGAGCAGGCGGATGAAATCCTCCATCAAGAGCTCGCGGGTCTGCGAATCCAGCGCCGAGAGCGGTTCGTCCATCAAGAGGATCGCGGGCCTCACCGCAAGCGCGCGCGAGATGCCGACGCGCTGGCGCATGCCGCCGGAGAGCTGCTTGGGATAGGTCTGGCGAAAATCGGTGAGGCCGGTGCGGCGCAGCGCATCCTCGACCAGCGCGCGGCGCTGCGCGGCCGAGAGCTGGGTGTGCAGCAGCGGGAATCCAACATTCTCCTCCACCGTCGCCCAGGGCAGCAGCGCAAAATCCTGGAACACGAAGGTCAGCGGATTGAGACTGTCCGCCGGCGGCGCGCCGCGCAGCTCGGGCGCGCCGGAGGTCGGCTGCAGCAGCCCGCCGAGGATCGACAGCAGCGTGCTCTTGCCGCAGCCGGACGGCCCGACGATCGCCACCACCTCGCCGGCCCCGACGGTGAACGAGACGTCGTCGAGCACGGCGAGATCGCCGAAGCGATGGGAGATGTGGCTGGCGATCAGGTCCATGCGATCTCGTCTATCCCTGCGTCATTCCGGGATGGCCCGACCGACCAGACCCGGAACCTCGAGATTCCGGGTTCGATGCTTCGCATCGCCCCGGAAGGACAGCAAACATCAATCCGCCTTTACGAATTCCTTCGCGATGATCGCTTCCGCATCAAAGCCCTTGTCGACGAAGCCCTGCTCCTGCAGCCATTTGATCTGGTTGTCGACGTTCTTCACGTCGAGCTTGCCGTCGGGATCGATATAGGCGCAGTTGCCGACCACCTGCTCGACCGGCAGGTTGGTGTACTTTGCGATGATCTCCAGCAGCGGTTTTGTCCGTTCGTTGATGGGGGCAACGCCATCCTTCATCGAAGCCAGAATGACGTCGTGATATTCGCGGTCGGCTTTCGCGAGCACGCCGAGGAATTTCGTCACCATCGCCTTGTTGGCCAGCGTCTTCGGCGCGGCGAATACCGCCCCCAGCTGCCACGGCGTCTCGTCGCCGACCCAGCCCAGGAATTTCGCGCCGCCCTCGTCCATCAGCTTTCGCGCCGTCGAGATCGGGAGCAAGGCGGCATCGACGGTCTCGCCCTTGAGCGCAGCGGCGGCATTCGACAGCGATTGCAGCGGCACGATCTTCACGTCCGCGAGCTTGAAGCCGTATTTGTCGGCGAGCAGGCCGAGCGAATAGTGGAAGCTCGATCCGACCTGCGTCATCGCCACGCGCTTGCCCGCGAGGTCCTTCGGCGTCTTCAAGCCGCTCGCATAGGCATTGTTGCTGGCGAAATAGCCGATCAGGGGATAGCCGGGCTTCTCGCGGCTCATGCCGCCGATCACCTTCAGCACCCCCTTGCCGCCGAGATTGTAGAGCCCGGCGGTGAAGGCGGTGACGCCGAAATCGACGTCGCCCGAGGTGGTGGCTACCGCAATCGGCTGCGCTGCGTCGAAGAACTTCAGCTCGACCTCCAACCCGGCCTCACGGAAATAGCCCTTGTCCTGCGCGATGAAGACCGGCGCCGACGAAGACAGGCGGAGCACGCCGATCCTGGCTTTCAGCGGATCCTCGGCCCATGCCGTGCCCATAGCCATGATCGCCATCAGGCCCCCTACCGCGAGCCGCGCAATCCCGATCATCCCGTTTCCTCCGCTTTGTCTTGCAGTGCGTTACAGGCCTTCGGGCACCGCCTGGTCCCGTCCGATGAAGGCGCCCTGTTGTTTCAACGTTTCCTGCAACTTTTCAATGGGGATTTCGCGTGGAATCCGGTTTCCGGACAGCGCCAGCGCGGCGGCGGAACCGGCGGCCTCACCCATCGCGAAGCAGGCACCGGAGACCCGGGCGGCCGACTGGCCCTCGTGGGTCATCGAGGCGCAGCGGCCGGCGACCAGGAGATTGTCGACGCCCTCAGGGACCAGCATCCGGTAAGGCAGCTCATTATAGCCGCGCGATTCCGGGATCGGCGGGAAGGTGAAGACGACGTCGCCGGGCACATGGGCCTCGATCGGCCAGCCGTTGACGCCGATGGAGTCCGCGAACGAGGCACAGCCGAGCACGTCGTCACCGCTGAGCTGGTAGCCACCCTTGATGCGGCGGGTCTCGCGGAGACCGAGCTGCGGCGGCAGGTCGACGATATAGGACTTTTCAAATCCGGGCACCGCGCTGCGCAGGAATTCGTACGCAGCGAGCGCCTGCTTGCGGCCCTCGATCTCGCCGCGGGTGAGATCGTCGGGCTCGACGCCGTTGATGGCATGGCCGTCCTCGCGCGCGACCTGGGTGAAGTTCACCCGCCATTCGATGCCGGACTTTTGCGGCCGCACGATCGCGCTTCTGCGCGGGAATGCGTGGGTGCCGGCCGCGACGGCCTTTTCCATCAATTGCGGAATGGTGCGCCAGGCCTCGCCGGCCTTGGCGGGATCGATGCCGTTGAGACGGAGCATCATCGAGGGGTAGAGCGGATGGCCATGCTCGTCGCCGATCTCGAACGGCGCGCCGGCCCACACGGCGAGATCGCCGTCGCCGGAGCAGTCGACGAAGATCTCCGCGCGCACCGCCTGCCGGCCAGCCTTGGTCTCGATCAGCATCGCGTCGATGCGGCGCTCATCGGCCATCACGACGCCGGCGCCGAGGGCGTGGAAGAGCATATTCACCTTATGGCTGGCGAGCAGCTGGTCGGCCGCGATCTTGTAGGCGGCGGTGTCATAGGCCTGGGCAAAAACCTTGCCGAGGATCAGATGCGGCGCGTTGAGGCCGTTCAAGCGATCGATCCGCGCCAGCAGCTCCGAGGCCAGCCCCTGCACCAGCCGCCGGTGCTCGCCATGGACATTGCCGTGCAGGCCGCAGAAATTGGTGACGCCGGCCGCTGTGCCCATGCCGCCGAGAAAGCCGTAACGTTCGATCAGCAGCGTCTTCCGCCCCGCGCGCGCCGCTGCGGCTGCCGCCACGATGCCGGCCGGCCCGCCGCCGAGCACGACGACTTCATATTCGCCATAGAGCGGCACTTTGCGCGCTGGTTCGTCGATCGTCGTGGCCCACATGGCGCGTTCCTTCCCGGAATCTGGTTCGAACTGGATCACGGCTTAGCCGGCGGTCCTCATGCCCGCAAGATCGCGGTTGCTCGCTAACGGTGGACCTGAGACAAGTGCAGGCATGGATTCGATCATCGTCAGATACTGCTTCGCCGCTTCTATCGCCCTCGCGATCTCGGCCGTTCCCGCCTCGGCCGTGGAGCAAAACTGCCGCTTCATCCCCGCCAAGCCCGATCGCGAGGCCTGCTACAAGCGGCAGGAGGAAGACCTGTCGGCTAAGCGCAAGCCGGCCACGCTGGCGGCTGAGAGCACGACGCTCGACACGCTGCGCCAGTTGCGGCAGGACGATGACGCGGTCTATCGCAGCATCAACAACATCTGCCGCGGCTGCTGACCACGATGGCAGGATCCAAGGACGGACAAGAGGAAGCATAGGGATGCAGATCGATGGAGTTGATGCTCTAAGGAACGCAATCAGTTCTGGATGGGCTCCCGAGTTCGTCTTCTTCTGGGGACACACTCCGAAGGATCACAGGATCGGCAAGCACGTGCTCAGCCAGTGGTGGCCGGCGACCTTCGTCATTGATGGCCAAACCTATAGTACAGCCGAGCACTATATGATGGCCCAGAAGGCTGAACTATTTGGGGATCAGGACACGCTCGCCGCCATCCTTTCTGCGCCCGGTCCTTCGGAAGCGAAGAAGCTCGGTCGGCGAGTCAAGGGCTTCGACGAGGAGCGCTGGATAGTCCATCGCTTCGACGTCGCGGTACGCGGCAATTTGGCGAAGTTTGGCCAGAACCCGGAGCTCGGAGACTGGCTGCTCGCGACCCGTGATGCTGTGCTTGTAGAAGCCAGCCCCGTTGATAGCGTCTGGGGGATCGGTGTTGCCGCAGACGACAAGCGAGCCAGTGACCCGCATAACTGGCCGGGCCTCAACCTGCTGGGTTTTGCGCTGATGAAAGCCCGCCATTCACTGAAATCAGGATCGTCGGCGCCCTAGCTGCCACTACCCCAGTTCGCCGCCCGCTTCTCGGCGAAGGAGGCCAGTCCCTCCGCCGCCTCGGCGCTCTGGCGCTTGAGCGAGTGCAATCGCACGAGCCGGGTGTAAGCGGCATCGTTCACGGCCATGCCGCCGAACGAGCTCTCCAGCGCAAGCCGCTTGGTCTCGGCCATGGCCTCCGGTCCGTTGGCGAGCAGCTGCTCGACCACCTTGGCGCCTGCGGCCTCGAGATCGGCGAGCGGCACCACCTCGTGGACGAGGCCGATGCGGCGGGCGTCCTCGGCGCCGAAGCGCTCGCCGGTCAGCGCGTAACGGCGGACTTGCCGTACACTAATGGCATCGCAGAGCTGCGGGATGATGATCGCCGCGGTCAGGCCCCAGCGCACCTCGGTGATCGAGAACAGGGCGTTGTCCGCTGCAATCACGACATCGCAGGCCGCGATGACGCCGGTGCCGCCCCCGAAGCAGCCGCCCTGCACCAGCGCGACGGTCGGAAGCGGCAAAGTGTTGAGCCGCTGCACGGCCTCGAACGTCGCCCGCGAGGCTGCCTCGTTCGCCTCGCGCGATTGCGGCCGCACGCTGTTGATCCATTTGAGATCGGCGCCGGCCTGGAAGTGCTTGCCGTTGCCCCGGAGCACGACGACGCGCAAATTGGGCTTGCTGCCGAGGTCGTCCATGGCCGCAAGCACGCCTGAGATCAGCGCGCCGTCATAGGCGTTGTTGACCTCCGGCCGGTTCAACGTGACGGTCGCAACCCCGCGTTCATCGAGGCTCCACAGGACGGGGCTGGTACTCATCGGCGGTCCTCCGGTTGTTTGCCGCACACTATGGCTGAGCGCGCCTGCCCTGATCCATATCTTTCCGGCGTAGGGTGGCCGCGTCCATCGCATGGCGGCTTGTGTCATGCTGGCGCCGGGCGACACCACGGGATGGACACGGGATATCAACATGCGCATCTGCATTTTCGGCGCAGGCGCCGTCGGCAGCCACATTGCGGTACGGCTGGCGCGCGCCGGCCATGAGGTCAGTTGCGTGATGCGGGGGGCGCATCTGGAGGCGGCCCGCGCCAACGGCCTCAAGCTGCGCGTCGGCGATTCCGAGGTCGGCGCCAAGGTGAACGCGTCAGGCGATCCGGCTCAGCTCGGCCCGCAGGACGTCGTGATCTCGACCTTGAAGGCGACGGCGCTTCAGGGGCTGGTTTCCAGCATCAAGCCGCTGCTCCAGGACGACACCGCGATCGTGTTCGCGCAGAACGGCATTCCCTGGTGGTACGGTATCGGCCTGCCGCCGCGGCACCCGACACCGCCCGACATTTCATTCCTCGATCCCGGCGGGCGCCTGCGCGCCTGCATCCCGAAGGAGCGGATCATCGGCGGCGTGATCTTCTCCTCCAACGAGGTGATCGCGCCCGGCGTGGTGCAGAACCTGACGCCGGACCGCAACCGCCTCCTGATCGGCGAATGCGACGACCGCAATTGCGAGCGGATCACGAAACTGCGCGGCGTCTTCAACGATGCGCGGCTGGAATCGCCGCCGGTCGCCGAGATCCGCGAGGCGATCTGGTCAAAGCTGCTGACCAACATGTCGCTGTCGGTGCTGTGCCTGCTTACAGGCCAGACCGCGCGCGGCGTGCGCGACGACCCCGCCTTCACGGAGGTAATTCCGCGCATGCTGAACGAGGCCAACGAAATCGCCCAATACTTCATTCCCGAGGTCAAGCGTGCCAGCCGCAGCGGCCCCGCCCCCAACCACAAGCCGTCGCTGCTGCAGGATTACGAGCTCGGCCGCGCCATGGAAGTCGACGTGCTGGTGAAGGCGCCCCAGGCCTTCGCGCGCACCGCCGGCCTGTCCACGCCGACGCTCGACCTGATCGCCGCGCTCGCGATCCAGAAGGCGCGTGACAAGGGGCTTTATTCGGCGTGAGGCTCAGGCGAGCGCGTCGATCCAGGCCGCGAGCGCGTCCAGCACCTCGGTGAGCGCCTCGTCATTGCTACGGCCGGATTTCTTGAGCACCGCAAAGGAATGGTCGCCGCCTGCGACCTCATGCAGCGTCGCCTTACGCCCGAGCCGCTCGATGACGGGCTCGAGATGGGCAAGATCGGCAAGCTCATCGCGTGTGCCTTGCAGGAACAGCATGGGAATCGCGATTGCAGCGAGGTGCTCGGCGCGCTCGCTCGACGGCTTCTTGGCAGCATGGAGGGGAAAGCCGAGGAAGGCCAGCCCTTTGACATCGGGGAGCGGCGACTTCGACTGCGCCTGCGAGGTCATGCGGCCGCCGAATGATTTTCCACCGGCAACGAGCTTCAGCCCGGGGCAGAGCCGCCCCGCCTCCGCGACCGCGGCGCGCACGCTCGCGTGTGCGATTGCGGGCGGGTCAGGACGTCCCTTCTTCGCTTCCATGTAGGGAAAATTGAAGCGGAACGTCGCAATGCCGCGTTCGGCAAGGCCGGCTGCAACCTTCTCCATGAAGGAATGCCGCATGTCTGCGCCGGCGCCGTGCGCCAGGACGTAGCAGGCGCGCGCGTGGGTCGGCTGCGTCAGGATCGCCGAGATCGTGCCGATGCGCTCGATGTCGAACTTGAGCTCTGTCGTCTTGCCCGTCATGACCGCCTCGATTTGCATCTAAAGCGCGATGAGATCTGGATGAACGTCATCGCGCTTCAGGTTGTTGTTCGCGCATGATCTTTCCGGAAAACCGCTTCGCACTTTTCCGGATCATGCTCTATTGGCGCGTGCCGCTCGCGGGCCAGAGATAGTTCAGGACCTGATCGAGCGTCATCATGATCTCGCGGCGTCCGGCCTCGTTGTTCACAGAGCCGAATTTCTCCTCGAGCGCAAGCTTGGCGAAGCCGTGAACGGTGGACCAGGCTGCCGCAGCCGCCGTCTTCGCCTCCTTCGCGGTGCCGCCGGTCAGCTCGGCGACGACGACCTCGAACGCATGGCCGGCGGCCCTGCTCGCCTGCTTCAGGCGCGCATCGTCGGCAACCAGCCGCTTGTTGGCAAACATCGTCTGGAAACGGCCGGGATGCCTCAACGCATAATCGACATAGGCAAGTCCCTGGGCGTGGAGCTTGTCGCGGACGCCCTGCTTGCCGGAGGCCGCCTCGCGCAAGGCGCCGGCAAGCGCGTCGTAGCCGCGGATCGCCACTTCGGTGAGAAGGCCCTGGGCGTTGCCGAAATGATGCGATGGCGCGGCCGGCGAAACGCCGGCGCGGCGTGCGGCTTCGCGCAGCGTGAAGGCTTCCGCGCCCTGCTCGGCGAGAATGGCTTCGCTCGCGGCGATCAGCGCCTCTTGCAATTCGCCGTGATGGTATCCGACCTCCGGCCTTGGCCGGGTCGGAGCGGTGCTGCGCTTGGCGGCGGGGGCCCGTTTCTTCATGTAACTTGACACTGTTCAGATTGCAGCATATCTATCTTAACACTGTTCAGATTGAGCGGATCGGAGTTCGAAATGACCGAAATGCAGAATATCACCGCGAGCAATTCCGTAAAGCGGCGTCATCTGGTTGGGGGCGCGGCCCTCGGCATGCTCGCAGGTGCCGTCGGCGGCCTTGCCGGCGGCGTGGCGCTCGGCCAGGGTGCAGCGCTGCCGCAGCAGAAGCCGAGCGGCAAGCAAAGATTCGCGGGCAAGGTCGTCATCGTCACGGGCGGCACCTCCGGAATCGGGCGGGCCGCAACGCTGATGTTCGCCGCCGAGGGCGGCCGCGTCGCCTTTTGCGGGCGCAACGCCGACCGTGGCAGGCAGGTGGAGACCGAGGTGCGCGAGTCCGGCGGCGAGGCCGTCTTCGTTCGCGCCGACCTGCGCCACGAATCCGAGGTGAAGGCGCTGGTCGATACGACCATCGCGCGCTACGGGCGGCTCGACGTCGCCTTCAACAATGCCGGCATCTCAATCGAGAAGCCGCTGCATGAATTCAGCGCGGCCGAATTCGACGACGTGATCGGCACGGATCTGCGCGGCGTGTTCCTGTCGATGAAATATCAAATCCCGCACATGCTGGAGAAAGGCGGATCGATCGTCGTCACCTCCTCGTCCAACGCCATTGCGACGTCAGCCAAGCGCTCGGCCTATTCGGCTGCCAAGCGGGGGCTGGTCGGCCTGGTGCAGGCCGCGGCACTCGACTACGCAAAGCATGGCATCCGCATCAACACCTTGATCCCCGGCACCACGGACACCCCGATGATCCGCCGGCTCGCCGGCATGGAGGGCCTGCCCGATGCGGCCTGGCATATCGGCATCGCGCAATGGGCCAAATCCAACGTCCCGGGGTTACAGCGCGTGGCAGCGCCTGAGGAGATCGCGGCTTTTGCGCTGGTGCTGGCCTCCGACGATCATCCCTACACGACCGGCGGCCAGTTCGTGATCGACGGAGGCAAGACGGCTCATGGCTAGATCGGACGCAGCCTGAAAACACAGTTCATGGCGATCCCGGTGGGCGTATCCGCGCGACCACGATCTGGAAAACATCAATCTTCGCGCGTCCTCGGCGCGCAGGCCGTAACGCGCGGGAGCCGTCAGCTGACCCGCCGTTCCCGCCCCTCCCAGAACGGCCTGCGCAGCTCGCGCTTCAGCACCTTGCCGGCACCGGACAACGGCAACGGCGTCTCGGTGATCTCGATGCTGCGCGGACATTTGTAGCCGGCAATCAACGTCTTCGTGAACTCGATCAGCTCGCCGGTCGAAACCTCTACGCCGCTGCGTTTGACCACGACGGCATGGACCTGCTCTCCCCATTGCTCATTGGGAATTCCGATCACGGCGCATTGCAGCACCGACGGATGCTGCGCCAGCGCGTTCTCGACCTCGACCGAATACACATTCTCCCCGCCCGAGATGATCATGTCTTTCACCCGGTCGACGACATAGATGAACCCGTCCTCGTCCATGTAGCCGCCATCGCCCGTGTGCATCCAGCCGTCGACGACGGCGCGCGCGGTCTCCTCCGGCCGCTCCCAATAGCCCATCATCACGGTGTCGCCGCGCACCACGATCTCGCCGACCGCGCCCGCCGGCAGCGGCTGGTCGTTCTCGTCGACGATCCGCACCTCGCAACCGAGCGTGGCGCGGCCCGCACCGCGATGACGTCCCTTTCTGCGCCCCTCCGCGACATGCTCGTTCGCATGTAGCAGCGTCGCGATCGGCGACAATTCGGTCATGCCATAGGCCTGGGTGAAGCGCACATGCGGCAGTGCGCGCGCGGCACGATCGAGCACCGCCTCGCTGATCGGCGAGGCCCCGTAGATGATGTTCTTCAGGGACGACAGGTCGTATTTGCCGATCGCGGAGTGATCGACGAACATCTGGATCATCGTGGGCACCAGCAGCACGTCTGTGACGCGCTCGTTCTGCATCGCAGCCATCACGCCTTCGGGCGTGAAGCCCTGAACGATCACGTTCGAGCCGCCGGAGAGCAGCAGCGAATACATCGCCGCCCCGTTGGCAAGGTGAAACATCGGAGCCGCATGCAGATAGATCGCGCTTGCCGGAAACAGGCCTTCGCCGAGTGCGTTGAGCGCATTGGCCATCAGATTCTGGTGACTGAGCATCACGCCTTTGGAACCGCCGGTGGTGCCGCCGGTGTAAAAGATGCCGGCGAGATCGTCGCTTTTGCGCATGGCGTCGGGCACCCGAGCGCTGCCCGCAACCAAAGCCTCATAGCTCTCCATCCCCGCCGGCGCCTCGCCATCGTCGGCATAGATCAGCTTCAGCCCCGGAATGGCGCCGGCGAGCTGCGCGCCGACCTGCGCAAAGGCCTTGTCGACCAGCAGAACGGACGCGCGGCAGTCGCGCAGCGCATCCTCGTTCTCCAGCGCGCTCCAGCGGATGTTGAGCGGCACGATCACGCCTCCCGCCCAGCCGGTCGCCAGATAGAGCTCGAGATAGCGGTCCGAGTTGAAGGACAGCACCGCAACACGGTCGCCGTCCCTGACGCCGCGCGTGCGCAGGCCGCCGGCCAGCCTTGTAACGCGCTCGCTGAGCTCGCCCCAGCTGCGCCGCCGCTGGCCATAAACGGTCGCCAGCCCATTCGGATTGATCTGCAGCGCCCTGCGCAGGCCGTGCGTGATGTTCATCCCGTCTCTCCTCCCGTGCGTTTCTTCCCTGTTGCTTTGCGTCCTGAGTTGCGCCCTTGCGGCGCCCTCGGCGTCTTCTTTGTCATTTGCAGCCGAACCTCGGCCGCCAGGCCGTCCGTCAGCCGCACCGTGAACTCGTCGGCGATCGCGGTCGGCGACAGCTTGCCCTCCCGTCGATACCAATGGCCGATCCAATTGAGCGAACCCGCGATCGCGAAGGCTGCAAGCTTTGGATCGCAAGGCCTGATCGAACCGTCAGCAATGCCTGCAGTAATGTATCGCCGGAAGGTGGCGTCGATCCGCCTCTTGGCGGCGCGTGCGACACCGGCGTTCCGCTCGGCCAGATCGCGCAAGTCGAAACGCACCAGGCTCGCGCCGAAATCGGTTGCCATCAGCGTGGCATAGGCGTGAACCAGCTTGCGCAGCTTGGCGAGACCCGAACCGCCGCCGGCGTTGATCTCCGTGATCACGCCGTCAACGAGTTCGGCGCCCATCGACCAGCATTCGAACAGGATCTCGTCCTTGCCCCGGAAGTAATTGTACAGCGCGGGCTTGGTGATGTTCAGCCGGTCCGCAACCTCGTTCAGCGTTGCGCGATGATAGCCCTGCTCCAGGAACAGCTGCACGGCGGCGCGCAGCACCGCCTCGCGCTTCTCGTCGCGGGCGCGGCGCCGGCTCTCGAACGGCAGCCAGGGCGAAGGCGATGACGGCGGAGCGGGCGGCGCTGAATCCATGGTCGGTCGGTTGACTCTGGTGGAGATCGGACGATATGTTACCCACGGGTAAGAAAAAGTCCAACGGGTAATTTATTGGGAGGAAGCGATGTCTGACGTCGTCGTCGCCGGGGTCGGCATGATTCCGTTCGCCAAGCCGGGCGCCAGCGCCCCCTATCACGAGATGGGAACGGAAGCGGTCAAGCTCGCGCTCGCCGATGCCGGCCTCGGCTACGAGAAGATCGAGCAGGCCTATGTCGGATACGTCTATGGCGATTCCACCTGCGGGCAGCGCGCGCTCTACCCCGTCGGGATGACCGGCATCCCCATCGTCAACGTCAACAACAATTGCTCGACCGGATCGACCGCGCTGTTCATGGCGCGGCAAATGATCGCAAGCGGGGCGCTGGATTGCGTGCTGGCGGTCGGCTTCGAGCAGATGAAGCCCGGCGCGCTCGGCAGCGTCTATGCCGATCGCCCGAGCGCGTTCGAGGAGTTCGACGCGGCTGTGGACCAGCTGATCGACGCTCCCGGCATTCCGCTGGCGTTGCGCTATTTCGGCGGCGCCGGGCTCAGCCACATGAAGAAATACGGCACGCCGCTCGACGCCTTCGCCAAGGTGCGCGCCAAGGCGAGCCGACATGCGAAGAACAATCCGCTCGCGCTTTTCCGCAAGGAAGTCACGGCGGACGACGTGATGAACGACCAGGTGATCTGGCCCGGCGTCATGACGCGCCTGATGGCGTGCCCGCCGACCTGCGGCGGCGCCGCCGCCGTGCTGGTCTCCGAGCGGTTTGCGGACAAGCATGGCATCGGCAAAGAAGTACGCATCGCGGCGCAGGCCATGACCACCGATACGCCCTCGACCTTCAAGGCCGGCGACATGATGCAGCTGGTCGGCTACGACATGGCAAAAGAGGCGGCCAGCCGGGTTTATGAGAGCGCCGGCATCGGCCCCGGCGATCTCGACGTGGTGGAGCTGCACGACTGCTTTGCTCATAACGAGCTCATCACCTACGAGGCGCTCGGCCTCTGCGGCGAGGGTGAAGCCGGCAAGTTCATCAATGACGGCGACAATACCTATGGCGGCCGGATCGTGACCAATCCGTCCGGCGGATTGCTGTCCAAGGGACATCCGCTCGGCGCCACCGGGCTTGCGCAGTGCTACGAGCTAACGCGGCAGCTGCGCGGCACCGCCGGCGCCACGCAGGTCGAGGGTGCGAAGGTCGCGCTCCAGCACAATCTGGGCCTCGGCGGGGCCTGCGTCGTCACGCTCTACAAGCGGCACTGATATCGGCCATGGTCGACCAGTCCGCCGTAGGGCGCAGCTTCACGCCCGTCACCGCGCGCGTAGAGCCCGGCCGTCTCCGCTACTTCCTCAACACGCTGGGTGAAGAGAATCCGGTCTACCGCAACGCGGATGCCGCGCGAGCGGCCGGATTCGCTGGCACCCCAGTGCCGCCGACCTATCTGTTCTGCCTGGAGATGATGGACGTCGACGACCCCTTCGAAATGTTCGCCGCGCTCGGCATCAATCTGTCCCGCGTGCTGCATGGTGAGCAAAGCTTCGCCTATCACGCCCCGGTTCTGGTCGGCGACACCCTGACGTTTCGACCGCTGGTGACCAGCGTTGTGGACAAGAAGGGCGGCGCGATGACGCTGATCGGCATCCGATGCGAGGTGACCAACCAGGACGGCGTGCGTGTCGCCGATACCGCGCGCACCATCGTCGTCCGCAACGAGGCGGCGTCATGACGGCATCCGGAGACATAAAGGCCGGCGACCGCATCGTCCACAAAGTCTTTCCGCCGATCACCCGCCACACGCTCGCGCTCTATTGCGGCGCATCGGGCGATCATAATCCGATCCACGTCGACATCGACTTCGCCAAGGCGGCCGGATTTCCCGATGTGTTCGCCCACGGCATGCTGGTGATGGCCTCTCTTGGGCAGGCGCTGACGGATGTGGTGCCGCCGTCGAAGCTCCGCAGCTTTGCGACCCGGTTCGTCTCGATCACTCAGCTCGGCGCCAAGCTCACTTGCGAAGGCACCGTGACCGAGCTCTTCGTCGAGGACGGCGAGCGTCGCGCAAGGCTCGCGCTCACCACCAAGGACGATCGCGGCGAGGTCAAGCTCGAAGGCAGCGCCGTCGTCGCGCTGTGACAGCAAGAGGACTCATTCAAATGACAAGACTGCAGGGAAAGGTCGCGCTCGTCACCGGCTCAGGCCGGGGCATCGGGCGCGCGATCGCGCTCAAGCTGGCGCGCGAAGGCGCCAGGGTGGTCGTCAACGACCTCGATGTCGAGCCCGGCAACGCCGTGGTCGCGGAGATCGAGGCACTCGGCGGCAATGCCACTGCCGTGAACGGCAGCGTCGCCGAGGCGGGCTTCGCCGATCGCTTCGTCGGCGCCGCGCTGGACAAGTTCGGCGGGCTCGACATCATCGTCAACAATGCCGGCTATACCTGGGACTCCACCATCCAGAAGATGACCGACGAGCAGTTCCAGGCCATGCTCGACGTCCACCTCGTCGCGCCGTTCCGGATCCTGCGCGCGGCCGCCGAGCCGATCCGCGTCTTCTCCAGGAAGGAGGCCGAAGAGGGACGCGAGGTGTTCCGCAAGGTCGTGAACATCTCCTCCATCGCAGGTCTCTACGGCAATGCCGGGCAGGCCAGCTATTCCTCGGCCAAGGCCTCGCTAATCGGCTTGACCCGAACCATGTGTAAGGAGTGGGGCCGCTACAAGGTCAACGTCAATTGCGTCGCCTTCGGCCTCATCAACACCCGCCTGACCCAGCCGATCGAGGCGCAGCAGAAGACCATCGACGTCGCCGGCAGGGACATCAAGGTCGGCGTGCAGCCGCACATGCTGGAAGCCATGTCGCGCATGATCCCGCTCGGCCGCGGCGGTACGCCGGAAGAGGCGGCCGACGCCGTCTATCTGTTCTGCAGTCCGGAATCCAATTATATCAGTGGTCAGGTGGTCGTCGCCGGCGGCGGCCTGATTGTCTGAGAGCGAGGCGCTGATGCATTATCGATCCTCCTGGATGACCGAAGAGCTCGACGTCTTCCGCGACCAGTTCCGCAAATATCTCGCCAAGGACCTGGCGCCGCATGCCGAGAAATGGCGCGAGCAGAAAATGGTCGACCGCTTCGCCTGGCGCGGGCTCGGCGAGATGGGAGCGCTGCTGGCGAGCGTGCCGGAGGAATATGGCGGTCTCGGCGCCACCTTCGCCTATGACGCCGCCGTGCTCGACGATCTCGAGAGCACGGTGCCAGAGCTGACCACCGGCGTCTCCGTGCACAGCGCCATCGTCGCGCATTACATCCTCAATTACGGTTCGGAGGAGCAGAAGAAACGCTGGCTGCCGAAGATGGCGTCCGGCGAGATGGTCGGCGCCATCGCCATGACCGAGCCCGGCACCGGCTCGGACTTGCAAGCTGTCAAGACCACGGCGAAGAAGCAGGGCAATTCCTACGTCATCAACGGCCAGAAGACCTTCATCACCAACGGCCAGGCCGCCGATCTCGTCATCGTGGTCGCGCGCACCGGCGAGCTAGGTGCCAAAGGCATTTCGCTGATCGTGGTCGAGACCGCGGGCGCGGACGGCTACAAGCGTGGGCGCAACCTCGACAAGATCGGCCTGCACGCCTCCGACACCTCGGAGCTGTTTTTCGACAACGTGACCGTGCCGCCGGAAAACCTGCTCGGCAAGGAGGAGGGCCAGGGTTTTGTCCAGTTGATGCAGCAATTGCCGCAGGAACGCCTTGCGCTCGCGGTCGGCGCCGTCGCCTCGATGGAGCGCGCGGTCAAGCTCACCACCGACTACACCAAGGAGCGCAAGGCGTTCGGCAAGCCGCTGATGGATTTCCAGAACACCGCCTTTACGCTGGCCGAGCGCAAGACCGAGGCGATGATCGCGCGCGTCTTCGTCGACTGGTGCATCGAGCGCCTGATCGCCAAGGACCTCGACACGGTGACGGCCTCGATGGCGAAATATTGGTGCTCGGAGAAGCAGGTCGAGACCGCCGACGAATGCCTGCAGCTATTCGGCGGCTACGGCTACATGCAGGAATACCCGATCTCGCGCATCTTCATCGATTCCCGCATCCAGAAGATCTATGGCGGCACCAACGAGATCATGAAGCTGCTAATCGCGCGGTCGCTGTGAGGCGCTCCACCTCGCCCCGCTTGCGGGGAGAGGTCGATCGCGTAGCGATCGGGTGAGGGGGACTCTCCACAGGTCCGTCTCTCACCGTATTCGCGGAAGCAGCCCCTCACCCCAACCCTCTCCCCGTAAGAACGGGGAGAGGGGGCTCATCGAGCGGGTCGCCGCGCAGTTTCTCTCACCGCGCGCGCCAGTCGCGCGGCCGGCAGCCGAAGCGCTGCTTGAAGCGGCGGGTGAAGTGGGAGAGGTCCGAAAAACCCCAATCGAACGCGATGGCGCCGATCGCGCGCTCCGCCATCGCGGGAGTCCTGAGATCCCTGGCCGCGCCGTCGAGACGATGGTCGATGACGTAGTCGGTGAAGCTGGAGCCCGATCGCGCCAGCAGCTTGTGCACGTAGCGCTCGCTGATGCCGACGGCGGCGGCGACGTCTGCGACCGCAAGTCCCGGCTGGCGGAGCCGCCGGTGGATGGCACGTTTCACCGCCAGCGTGGTTGCATCGGCGAGACTCTCGGCTTCAGCTGCGTGCAGGCGGCTGCTTCGCGACAGGCTCACGGCAACCAATTCGATCAGCGCCCGGAACAGCCGCACACCTTCGTCCTCGCCCATCTGCAGCGCGCCCTCGCTGAGCGTGCGCGCGGTCTCGACAATGAGGTGGCCGACGACGGGATCGTCCGAGAGGCGTGCCGCAACGACGTCGAACGAAGCCGGCAGCCGTTCACGCAAGGCTTCTGCCGGCACCCAGAACGAGGCGACGCGCAGCTGCGGACCACGATCGTGCAGGAGCGCGAACTGGCGGTCGCTGTCGAAGATGCCGACCTGTCCGGGCGACAGGCTGATCTCGCGACCGTCCTGCTGGATGCGGCAGCGGCCGGCCAGCTTCAGGTTGAGGTAGAAGCAGCTGCGATCGGACGCCGCAATGTCGGCCGCGGAACGGCGCACCAAATGCTCAGGGAAGCTGACGCGGTTGATCGCGGCATCACCGAGACGGACATGCTCGACGCTGGCGGGAAAGGCGGCGGCGGCCGCCGGCTCCGGCGTCAGATTCATGAAAGCCTGGCAGATTGCCTCGCGATAATAGGCGAATTGCTCGTGAGGCCGTACGCCCACCGTATTCCAGGCCGAGTGGCGTGACGGAACGGGACGCTCGATCTGCTGCATCGGTTCACTCCGAGACCAATACGGTTCACTTCCAGCCAAGCGGCAAATCGGTCGCCGGTCCACACTTGCCGTACGGCGACGCTGCGCCGATCTAACCACACCCTCGGGAGGAGCCACAATATGTCGACCTACGTTCTCGTCCATGGCGCCTGGCATACAGGCGCCGAGCTCGAGCCGGTCGCCGCGCCGATCCGCGCCGCCGGCCATCAGGTCCATACCCCCACCATCAAGGGCAACCGTCCGGGCGATGCCAAGACGACCGGGTTGAAGGAAGCGATCCAATCGATCGCGGACTACCTGGCCGAGAATAATCTGAAGGACGTCATCCTGCTCGGCCATTCCTATGGCGGCATGGTCATCACTGGCGTTGCCGACCTCGCGCCGGAGCGCATCCGCCGCCTGGTCTACTGGAATGCCTTCGTGCCCAATGACGGCGAATGCCTCAACGACATGGTGCCGCCGCATTATATCGGACTGTTCGACGCCATCGCGGCCGAGCGCGGCGACGGCTCGGTGGTGCTGCCCTTCCCGATCTGGCGCGAGGCCTTCATCAACGATGCCGATCTGGAGACGGCGCAGCGCGCTTATGACGTGCTCAACTCGCATCCGCTGGCGACCTTCAGCGACAAGATCACGCTCAAGAGCAATCCGGCCGAGATGCCGCTGGCCAAATCCTACATCAACTGCACCGAGGATACCGCGATGCCGCACAGCCATGGCTGGCATCCGCGCCTGTCGGAGAAGCTCGGCCTGTTCCGCCTGGTGCAGGTGCCGGGAAGCCACGAGCTGTGCTTCTCCGATCCGGCGCGGCTCGCCAAGGCGATCATGGAGGCGGGGCGCGACTGATCAGTGCGTCATGCGAGCACGTGGTCACGATCCGCGCGCGCCGCTCAATTCGGATGCCACCAGCGGCCGCCGATGACGACGCCTTCGGACACGATCTTGCGATCGCCGATCAGGTGCTCGCCGACGACGTCTTCATAGTCGAACTGGCCCTGCCGCACCGAGATCAACGTGGCGTCGCCGACGCTGCCCGGCTTGAGGCTGCCGAGCTCAGGACGCCGCAGCGCCATCGCCGCATTCACCGTCGATGCCGCGATCACATCCGGCAGCTCCATGCCCATGCACAGGAACTTCGACATGGTCGTCACTTGGTCATAGGCCGGTCCGTCGATGCAGAGCTGATGGATGTCCGAGGAAATCGTGTCCGGATGGAAACCATTGGCCAGCATGGCGCGCGCGGTCTTGAACGCGAACGAACCCTTGCCGTGGCCGATATCGAACAGCACGCCGCGCTCGCGCGCTTCCAGCACCGCCTTCTTCACGGTGCCTTGCGCCGTCGCCGGCGTGTTCGGGAAGGGGCGGAACGCGTGGGTCAGCACGTCGCCGGGACGCAGCCGCGCCAACACGTCCTCATAGCTCGGGGGCGGATGATCGATGTGCGCCATCAGCGGCATGCCGACCTCGTTCGCGACCTCGAGCGCGATGTCGAGCGGCACCGCGCCCGAGGTGCCCGAGGAATGCAGGCCCACGCGCACCTTGATGCCGACGATGAGATCGCGGTTGGCATCGGCCACTTCGGCCGCCTCGATCGGATTCATCAGGCGCAGCTCCTCGCTCTCGCCGACCATGATCCGGTGCGAGAAGCCGAAGATGCCGGCATGCGAGACGTGCAAATAGGCGAGGATGCGGACCTGGCTCGGCTCGATCACATGCTTGCGGAAGCCGGCGAAATTGCCGGGACCAGCGCTGCCGGTATCGACCGCCGTGGTGACGCCGGAGAGGCGGCAGAACTCCTCGGCATCAATGCCGAGCGAGGTGCCGCCCCAATAGACATGGGTGTGCAGATCGATGAGTCCGGGCGTCACGATGAACTGCGAGACGTCGCGGACATCGGTGCCCGGATCCGCCTTGAGCCCTGTGCCAACAGCGGCGACCTTGCCGTTCGAAAATGCGACATCCGTCACGGCATCGAGCTTCTGCGAGGGGTCAATGACCCTTCCGCCGCGAAGGATCAAGTCAAAAGGCATCATGGTCTCCGGGTATGGCAACGGACAGGCATGGACCGGGCTGGAAGGTGCCCCTTCCGGCCCGGCCGCTTCTGTTAGCAATTTTTGCACCAGCCGAGCAAATCAGCGGGCATCCTGTCCGCTCGGCTTGCGGGCCGCCGGATGCATGACGGCTTACTCCGTGAACGTATTCGCGACTCTACGGGAGCGAAGGACGTAGGTTATCCAAATCGCGGCACTGATCGCACCGACGACCATTCGTGCGACTTGAAGAGGTTCGATAGTGAAAAAATCACCGAACGGACGGTTCAAGCCAATGGAAAAGATCGATGCAACCCAAACCAGATCGATCAACGGCATCAGTACCGCACAGATCATCTGCACAATGAAGAACGCTCGAAATCTACGGGAATGCATGAACAGGAGCACCGCCGTCCAGATTGCGAGACCGATCAGCGCGGCGTTCATCGCTATCTCGCCCCAAAATACGATTGAGAATTGCACCCAGGTCTCGCTTGAGATCGACTGCACATATTGCGCGGTATTGACGACTAGGCGCACGATGCCGATCATTTGGCCGAACGCCAGAAGCCCGAGCCAGCCGCTGATGCCGGTCATCTCTGGCTGGACGTCCTTGAATGAAGCGGCTTCTTCTGCGGGAGCGGCCGCCTCGCGAATGACCTCAACCGGCGGGGATGCTGGGCTTGGCGGCGGCGATTGAAGGAGCTGCTCCGTGATCTCGTGCACCTCCCCGGCCGGCTTCCAATTCTCGAAGCCGTGCCGCCAGACCAGCACACGCCGAGGATCGGCGATACTAGCAAGGAGCGGAAGGAGTTCAGAAATCGAGAACGGGCCGCGCCGCTGCCCGCCCTCAGCGTAGTACCATGAGTCCGCCATGCAAGGCCCCCTGCACCCGCCGTATTTTAGCCGGCTGTCGGCACACGTCACGATGGAATAACGCTTGGGGGGAATACCGGCGTTGCGTGCCCTTGGCGCGGCGCAAACGCGCGGAAAATGGCGATCCCGGGAAGACTCGAACTTCCGACCTACGGTTTAGGAAACCGCCGCTCTATCCGGCTGAGCTACGGGACCGCGGAACCCGTGGGTGCGGGCTCGGCCCCCTCATAGCAGAGCAAAATGCGGTTCGCCAGCCGTCAGGCGGGCGAGATCGATCGTCAGCCTGAACGGGGCGGCTATACTTCCAGGCCCCTCCCAACGGAGCAGCTCACATGATCGAAAGCATCAGCGCCATCACGCTCGGCACGCATGACATGGGGCGCGCCGTGCACTTCTACCGGTCGCTGGGGTTCGAGCTCTTGTATGGTGGCGAAGCCGCCGCATTCACGAGCTTTCGCGTCGGCCCCGGTTATCTCAACCTGACGGCACAGCCGGATGACAAGCGCTGGTCCTGGTGGGGCCGCGTCATCTTCCATGTCGCCGATGTCGACGCAACCTATGAGCAGGCGCGCGCCGCCGGATGGCAGCCGTCAACCACGCCGCGCGACGCCGAATGGGGCGAGCGCTACTTCCATCTCACCGACCCCGATGGCCATGAGCTCAGTTTCGCACGTCCCCTTCGTCGGGCATGACGGGGCCTCACGCCTTGATATTGTTGTCCTTCACGACCTTGCCCCAGGTGGCGACCTGCTTGTCGAAGAAGGTCTTGAAGGCGGCGCCGTCCTGGAGCAGCAGCGTCATGTGTTGCGTCTCCTTCAGCTGGGCGGCGGTCGCGGGCTCGCTCAGGATCTCCTTGGACGCCGCCGCGAAGGCCGCGACGACGTCCGGCGGCGTGCCCGTGGGCGCGAAGATGCCCCACCAGGCCAGCGTCTCGAAGTCCGGGAAGCCGGCCTCGATCGCGGTCTGAGTATCAGGCAGGGCCGGCAGCCGCTCGCGGCCGAGCTGCAGGATCGGTCGCAGCATATTGGTGCCGAGCTGGGCGGCGACCAGCGCCGCCGATCCCGCGATGAGATCGACGTGGCCGCCGAGCACGTCGTTCATGGCCGGCCCGCCGCCGCGATAAGGCACGTGCATGATCTCGACACCGGCCTTGCTGCCGAGCACGGTCATGGCGAGATGGCCGAGCGTGCCGATGCCGACCGAGGCGTATTTCACCGCGCCGGGGCTTGCCTTGCAGGCGGCGACCACGTCGGCAAAGCTCTTGTAGGGGCGGCCGGCGCCGGCCGCGATCACGTAAGGCGCGGTGCCGATCAGCAGCACCGGCATCAGCTCGCGCTCGACATCGACCGGCGGCTTGTCGAGAATCGACGGGATCACCGCGTGGGAATCGAAGGTGACCAGGAAGGTCGAGCCGTCGGCCGGACTCTTGGCGACCTGCGCAGCGCCGAGCGCACCGGCCGCGCCCGACTTGTTCTCGACCACCACGATGCGACCAAGCTTGGTCTGCAGGTTCGTCTGCAGCAGCCGCGCCATGGCGTCGGTCGATCCGCCCGGCGGGAACGGCACCACCAGCGTGATTTTGCCGGCCTGCGCCATCGCCGGCGTCAATGCGAGAATAGCCGGCGCGGCCAGCAGCGCCCGTCGTGTGATCGTCATGGTCCCCTCCCTTTATGTGTAGCGCTTTGCTTTTTTGCTTTTGAGCGCTAGGTCGTGCCGAAGCCTGATCCTGCTTTTCTGTATTCTGGCCGAGGCGGACTGAAGATGTCCAGCACGCGGGCGCCGTCCGGCCCGGCGCGCATGGTGTGCGGCACGTTCCCGGGCGTGCGCCAGAAATCGCCCTTCTTCACCGGGATTTCCTCCTCGCCCTGGACGCGGATGGCGGAGCCGTCGAGCAGCACGCCCCACTGCTCCTCGGGGTGATGATGCAGCGTGCCTTGCGCATGCGGGGCCAGCGTCACCACCGACAGCATCGCCTGCTCGCCGGAGAAGATGCGCGTGGTCACGCCGGCGGCAAGCTCGCGGAAGAGTCCGTCGCTGGCATCATCGAGATTGTGAAATTCTTCCTTCTGGCTCACGCCATCCTCCCTTCACGCTCCTCTGATCAGGACTTGCCGTAGGCGCCCTGGTAACGGCCCTCGCGGATCGCCTTCAGCGTCTCCTCCTCGCGCGCGACCTGGACACGCACCGCTTCCAACAGGGCGGCCGCGCCGGCAGCGGGAAACGACACCACGCCGTCCTCGTCGCCGACGACGATGTCGCCGGGCGCAATCACGCTGCCGCCGATCGTCACCGGCACGTTGATCTCGCCGGGGCCGTTCTTGTAGGGACCGCGATGGATCACTGCGCGGGCGTAGCAGGGGAAGTCGTCGGCCGCGAATGCTGCGACGTCGCGGATCGCGCCGTCGATTACGTAGCCTTCGGCTTTGCGCCATTGCGCGATGTTCTTCATGATCTCGCCGATCAGCGCGCGCGTCTCGTCCCCGCCGCCGTCGACCACGATGACGTCGCCGGGCCCGACCAGATCCAGCGCGCGGTGGATCGCGAGATTGTCGCCGGGACGGGTGCGCACGGTGAAGGCCGTGCCCACCAGCTTGCCGCCGCGGTGATAGGGCCTCAGCCCCACTGCACCGGGCAGCCGGGCGAGATTGTCCGAGATCACCGAGGTCGGCGCGTCCCTGAAACCTTCGATGATATTTGCCGGCGGCTTCGGCACGCTGCTCGCTACGATGGTGATCGTCATGTCAGTCCTTCCTTGCTTGTCTCATTCGGCATGCGCCCGCGCCTTCGAAGGCAAGATCCGGAACGCGCGCCCCTCCTTCATCCACGTCGCACGCTCATCGCGCAACAGGGTGCGCCGGACTTTTCCGGAATCGTCGCGCGGCGGGGCGCTGACGAATTCGAAGCTTTCGGGATGCTTATAGCGGCTGAGCCGGTCCTTGAGGAAATCCGCCATGCCGTCGGCAATGGCCTGCCCGTCCGCATCGGGCTCCGGCTCGATGATGGCATGCACACGCTGGCCCAATTCCGGATCGGGCAGGCCCACCACGACGCAGGAGCGCACACCGGGAGCCTCGGACACCGCGGCCTCGACCTCGGCCGGATAGATGTTGGCGCCGCCGCGCAGCACCATGTCGGCGAGGCGGTCGCCGAGATAGAGATAACCTTCGGCGTCCAGCCGGCCGATATCGCCGAGCGATTCCCAGCCGTCGGCGCGGCGCTTCGGCTCGGCGCCGAGATAATGGTAGGTGGCGTCCTTGCCGTCATTGTTGAGGAAATAGATCTCGCCGGTCTCGCCGGGCGCAACGTCCTTGCCGTCCTCGCCGACGATGCGAAGCTTCGCCATGTCGCCGATCTTGCCAACCGAGCCCTTGTGCGTCAGCCATTCAGTGCCGGAGATGATGCAGGCGCCCTGCCGCTCGGTGCCACCATAGAGCTCCCAAATCCGCTCGGGTCCGAGCCAGCCGATCCAGTTCTCCTTTAGCCACGGCGGCATCGGCGCAGCCATGTGGAAGACCGTCTGCAGGCTCGACAGATCATAAGAGTTGCGCACGCTCGCAGACAGCGCCCAGATCCGGTGCATCATGGTCGGCACGAAATTGACCCATTGCACGCGCTCGCGTTCGATCTGCCGCAGCGTCTCCTCGGCGTCGAACTTGGTCAGCCCCGTGAGCTTGCCGCCGACGAACAGCGCGTAATGCGACACGATGAACGGCGCGTTGTGGTAGAGCGGACCGGGATTGAGCAGCGATACGCCGAAGGGAATATTGAGCGCCGGCGCAGCCGCGGTATCGGTCACCGCCGGCTGATGATCCAGAATCACCTTGGGACGGCCGGTCGAGCCGCCTGAGGTCATCGCCTTCCAGTATCGCGCCACCGGCGGCGCCAGCGGCCCATCCGAAAATCCTTCCGGCACGAAGTCGGCAGGCAACCGGTTCGGCGCATTCCAGTCCGCCTCGCCTCCGACCACCAGCGCAGGCTTGAGAATGTCGAGCACGGCGGCGGCTTCGCCGCGCGGCAGCCGCCACGACAGCGAGGTCGGCGTCGCGCCGCATTTCCACACCGCAAAGGAGGTCTCGAAGAACGCGTTGCCGTTCGGCAATCCGATCGCGACGAAATCCCCGGGCTTGACGCCCTTGGCCATGAACGCCCGCGCGCGGCGGTTGGCGCCGTGCTCGAGCTCGTCCCAGGTCAGCGTGTCCTGCCCGTGACGGATCGCAATCGTGCCATGTGGTTTGCGTTCAGCGTACCAGCGCGGCACATCTGAGAGCGGCAGCAACATCAGGCGTTTCCACTTCGTGTTCTTGGCGTCGCCGCGGAGCAAGGCGCTCGCAGCACGAGTGTACCAGCCCGCGGTCCGGGCGCTGTGACTCTCGCGCCACGTCAAGCATAAAATGTCAGCATCGCAGCCCTGAATTTCCTGGGTTCCATGGGTGACAAGCCGGCAAGAAAGAGGCAAAAATCCGGCTCGACTCAGTTCGGGTTGAGTTGCGCAAGGAATGCTCTCGTAGAATGTCGTCGGTCGTTACATCGCGTCGTGCGGCGCTGCTCGCCGTAGGTACAGCAGGTTTTTTCCTGCTGACGCACGGGCATGCCGAGGCGCAATGGTGGAAGCGGGCTCCGGTTGATTTCGAGGAATGCGCCGACGCCGCCGAGAAGGCCGCAACCAAGGCGGAGAAGACGGCCGCCCTTGCCGATTGTAACGCCAAGTTTGCCGGCCGCCGCAAGCCGGGCGGCGGCTACTCCTATTACGATTTCCTCCAGGATCGCACCTTCGACATCGCCGGCCCCAATCCGACGCCGGAGGAGCAGAAGAAGATCGACGAAGCCTATACGGCCTATCTCGCCAACCAGCGCCGCAGCAACGAAGCGGCCCAGGCTATCGCCCGGCAGCAGCGCGAACAGCAGGAGCAGCAGTTGCAGCAGCTGCAGCAGGTCGCGCTGCGGACCGAAGTCGCGCGCGTGCCGGTGCCGGTCGAGCGGCCGAAGGTGCAGCAAGCCGCGGGCGCGAAGCCGAAGGCTGCATCTTGCGCCAAGGGCTCGTTCTCCTGCGAATGGCCGCGGCTGTCGGAGAGCTTGAACGACCTGAAGAAGCTGTTCAACCCGACCCCGAGCAAGCCCGCGAAGAAGGGGTGAGTTGCACCCATAACCGTCATTGCGAGGAGCCCTTGCGACGAAGCAATCCAGGGTCTTTCCGCGGTGGGATTCTGGATTGCTTCGCGGAGCCTGTCATCGGGCGGCGCTTTGCGCCGACCCGGTGGCTCGCAATGACGAGTTGGATGCAGATCAGCTCCCACCCTCAGTTCGTGCGCTTCTTCTTGCCCTGCTTCGGTTTCGCCAACGGCGCAGTCGCCGGCTCCGTCACCATCGGCGAAGCACCCAACTGCGACCGGCTCTCCTGCAATCGCCTGTCATATCCAGGTGAGTTCATCACCGTCGGCGGCCTCGCATAGGCGAGCGTCGATGTGCCGCAGAAGGCGGTCAGCGCGAGCCCGATCACAAGACCACGTTTCATCGCGCTCCTCCTTTCGGGCGCTACCCCCGAATCTGCTGCGGCGTCATACGGAGCGGACCGTTGCCGGCCGCCTCGGCTTCCTTGATCAGCGCAACAATGCGGCGCATCAGCGGCACGGCGACATGGTTCCGCTCGGCGAGCGCGATCACCGCGCCCTGCAGATAGTCGATCTCGGTCTTGCGGCCCTGCTTCAGATCCTGCCACATCGAGGAGCGCGCCTCGGGATCGATCTTCATGGTCCGGCCCAGGATTGCACCGAAGATCGCATCCGGCAGCCGCAGCAGGGTTGGAGACCAGCTCATCGGGATCGGCGTCGACGACACCGGCACGATGTGGGCGGCCTTCAGCACGGCCAGCCCTTCGGCCATCTGGTCGGCGAACAGCCTGCGCCAGTCGCGGCTGGCCAGTTGCGCGGCAAGCGGCATGTCCGACAGCGCGCTGAGCGCGTTGTTCAGGTTGATGATCAGCTTGCCCCATTGCACGCCGGTGATCTCGCCGCTCGCGCGCATCCTGAGGCCGGCGACCGAGAGCTTCCCGGCCGTGTTCTCCGCATCCTCGCCAACATGAATGTCGCCGGAGGTCGAGCGGTGGAAGCGGCCCTCGCCCATCGCGATCACGTTGAACGGCACCATGCCGGCCAGCACGCGGCGGCCGCCCAGCCGCTCGCGCAGCGCAGCGACATTGCCGACGCCGTTCTGAAGCGAGACGATGACGGCATCCTCAGGCGCATGCTGCGCGATCTGCTCGGCGACAGCAGCGGTATCGGCGCTTTTCACCGTCACCAGCACGATGCCGGCGTTGTGGAAGATCGAGGGATCCTCCGACAGCGCCAGTTGACCCGCGCCGAGCTTGTTCTCGGAGCCGTCCAAATCAGTCAGAAGCAAGCCGAACCGCTCGATCTCGGTCTTTACCCGCGGCCGCACCAGGAGCGCGACGCGGCGGCCGCTGGCGGCCAGCATGCCGCCGACGAAACAGCCGATGGCGCCGGCGCCGGCCACAACGATCGGTCGATCCGCAATCACCGAGCTCACTCCCTGAATGACCGGCCTTCGATAGCAGAGCCGAGCCCGACAACCAATCGCGGCGCATCCGACTTGTAACGGTCATGAGCGCCCCATATCTTCTCGCCCCGGGGGCAGTCAGCGGCGAGCGCTCGCCGAACGAGACGCCAAAGGAGAGCACCATGGGTCTACTCGACGTCCTCAACGGCATGCAGAACGGCCCGCGCGGCCAGAGCACACCGAGCTCCGAGAAATCCTCCGGCGGCATGTCGCCGATGACCATGGCGCTGCTCGGCCTGCTCGCCTGGAAGGCATTCAAGCATTTCACCGGCAACCAGTCCGGCTCAGCGCCCCAACCGTTGCCGACACCCGCGCCTCCGCCGGTGAACGTAGGTCGGGGCGGCGGTCTGAACGACATGCTCAAGGGCGGCCTCGGCGGCCTGCTCGCCGGCGGTGCGGCCGGCAGCATTCTGAGCGGCGGGCTTGGCGATCTCCTCAACCAGCTCCAGCAGAGCGGACACGGTGATGCCGCCAATTCCTGGGTCGGCAAGGGCGAGAACAAGCCAATCGCGCCGGGCGATCTCGCCAGCGCGCTCGGCGCCGACCAGATCGATAGCCTGTCCGCCCAGAGCGGCCTGTCGCGCGAAGAGCTGCTCTCCGGCCTCAGCCAGTATCTGCCGCAGGTGGTCGACCATTTGACGCCGGACGGACGGCTGCCGACCGAGAATGAACTCTCGGATCGGGTCTGATCGGTTCAAAGAGAGGGGAGCACTGTCATGAGCATGGGCGGCCTGTTTTGGATCATCCTGGTCGGCTTCATTGCCGGCCTCATCGCGCGCTGGCTGTCGCCGGGGCCGAACAATCCGAGCGGCTTCATCCTCACCACCATCCTCGGCATTGCCGGCGCGTTTCTGGCCACCTGGATCGGCCAGGCCATCGGCCATTACAGCCCCGACCAGGGCGCCGGCTTCATCACCGCGACCATCGGCGCGGTGGTGGTGCTGTTCATCTGGAATCGGCTGGTAGCGAGCGGCGTGATCAAGGGGTAGCGCTTAGAAGCGGTAACGACGAGAGCACGCCACCTCCTCATCGTCATGCCCGGGCTTGACCCGGGCATCCACGTCCTTCGACCCGAGCGGCCTCACGTGGATGGCCGGGTCAAGCCCGGCCATGACGCGGAGAGGGCGTATCGGGTCTCACGCAATCAAATGCATCCCCGCATCCATGCGCACGACCTCGCCGGTCATGTTGCTGGAGGCCGGCGTCGCCAGGAAGCAGACGAGCTGGGCGATGTCCTCCGCGGATGATGCGACCTTCAGCGGCACTTTCGCCACGACGCTGTCGCGCACCTGCTTGGCCTGCGCCTCGCCGCGGCCCTTGGTGAACCAGGGCGTGTCGATATAGCCAGGGCAGACCGTGTTGACGCGGATCAGCGGCGCCAGCGCGCGCGACAGCGACAGCGTCATGGTGTTGAGCGCACCCTTGCTCGCGGCGTACGCAATCGACGAGCCGACGCCGCTGATGCCGGCGACCGAGGACACGTTCACGACCGCAGATGGCCGCCCCGAAGCCTTGGCGGCGGCTTCGAGCAGGCTGCGCGCCGCGCGCACCATCTGGAACGGGCCGATGGTGTTGACGCCATAGACCCGCTGGAAATCTTCCGCCGACAGACCGTCGAGATCGGCGTGAGCCACATGCTTGGTGGTGCCGGCATTGTTGACGAGGATGTCGAGCCGGCCCCAGCCGCTGGCCGCCGCGACGATCTTGCGACAATCCTCATCCTTGGAGACGTCGCCCTGTGCGACCAAAACCTCCGCGGCGCCGGCCTTGCGGCAGGTCTCGGCCGTCGCCTCGGCTTCCTTCTGGCTCGACGAATAGTTGATGACGAGCCGCGCCCCGCTGCGGGCGAGAATCTCCGCAGTCGCTGCACCCAGCCCGGATGCGGACCCCGTCACGATTGCGCACAAGCCGTCTTTTGCCATCCGGATTTCCTTCCCCTGTCTCTGGTGTGGCGTCCTGTTTAGCGAGTTTGCCGCGCCCTGCAAATCGAGCAAACTCCGCTAAGCGGAATTAGCATTTCCTGAAGCCTGGCCCCATGCCCACGCCGCAGATGGACCTGCGATCAACGCTTGTCAGGGCCATGGCTTTTTCCGATCATCGGGCGCAAGAAGAGACTGCGCACTGGCCGATCTGACCGGACGCGCCAATGGCAAGATACGGGGAACGCTGTGGCGGAGAGTGACATTATCGTCGTCGAGACCGCGGAGAAGATCTTCGCCGATCTCGCCGACCCGCAAACCATCAACAACGACAAGAACAATTCCTGGCAGGCGCCGCTGTGGCAGGCGCTGAGCGAAGCCGGCCTGCCGCTGTCCTGGGTGCCGGACGATCTCGGCGGCTCGGGCGCGAGCCTCGCCGACGGCTTTGCGCTGCTGAACGCCGCCGGCCGTTTCGCAGTCGCGGTGCCGCTGGCCGAGACCATGCTGGCGGGATGGCTGCTGGCACAGGCCAAGATCGCTTCCCCCGAAGGCGAGATGACGATCGTGCCGGCGTCCCCGAAGGACCGTATCACCCTCGATGCCGACGGTGCGCTCTCCGGTCGCGCGCGCGGCGTGCCCTTTGCCAAGACGGCGAAGCATTTTGCGGTGCTGGCACACGGCAAGGACGGTGCTTCCATTGCGCTGATCGACGCGGCCAAGGCGCGGATCGAGGCCGGGCTCAATGTCGGCTACGACCACAGCGATACCGTCACGCTTGACAAGGTCCAGCCCGTCGCCATCAAGCCCGCGCCGAACGGCTTTGAGCAGACCCATCTGATGCTGATGGGCGGCGTCGCGCGCAGCCTCCAGATCGCCGGCGCGCTGGAATCCATGCTCGACATCTCCGTGCGCTATTCCAACGAGCGTGTCGCCTTCGAGAAGAAGATCTCGAAATTCCAGGCCGTGCAGCACAATCTCGCCCGCCTTGCCGGCGAATCCGCCGCGGCGCTCGCGGCGGCGACGTCCGCCGCCGACGCCATCGCCAATGCAAGATCGTTCAACGACGAGATCTATCTCGAAGCCGCCTCCGCAAAGATCCGCTGCGCGGAAGCTGCCGAGAAGGGCGGCGGCATCGCGCATCAGGTCCATGGCGCGATCGGCTTCACCATGGAGCACATCCTGCACCGCTATTCGCTGCGCGCGCTGGCCTGGCGCGACGATTTTGGCTCGGAAAGCTACTGGGCCGTCGAGCTCGGCAAGCTCGTCGCAAACCGCGGCGCCGACGAATTGTGGCCGCTCGTGGCATCGCGCTGATCCGGGAGAGAGACACAATGACTGCTGCCCTCCGTTTCGATCCGATCCGCCTGCCGGAGAAATGCGAGCAATTGCGCAAGGAAGTCCGCGCCTTTCTCGCCGAGGAGATCGCCGCCGGCACTTTCGATCCGCACAAGCCCAATCGCGAGGACACCGACGCGCCGGAATTTTCCCGCCGGGTCGGCGCCAAGGGCTGGCTCGGCATGACCTGGCCGAAAAAGTATGGCGGCCAGGAACGCTCCTTCCTCGAGCGTTACGTGGTGACCGAGGAGATGCGCGTCGCCAATGCGCCGACGCGGCGCTTCTTCGTCGCCGACCGCCAGAGCGGGCCGGTGCTTTTGAAATACGCGCCCGAGCACATCAAGATGGAGATCCTGCCGAGGATCTGCCGCGGCGAGATCTGCTTTGCCATCGGCATGAGCGAGCCGAACTCGGGCTCCGATTTGTTCGCGGCGAAGACGCGCGCGACCAAGACCGACGGCGGCTATCTCATTAACGGCACCAAGATCTGGACCTCGTCGGCGCATATCGCCGACTACATGATCGCGATCTTCCGGACCTCGCCGCCGACCAAGGAGAACCGCCGCCACGGCCTGACCCAGTTCCTGGTCAAGATGAAGCAGCCGGGCATCAAGGTGAATCCGATCGGCCAGATCACTGGGCAATACGAGTTCAACGAGGTGGTCTTCACCGATCACTTCATTCCCGATGACCATGTGCTCGGCGAGGTCGACGGCGCCTGGAAACAGGCGACGAGCGAGCTCGCCTATGAACGCTCGGGCCCTGAGCGTTTCCTCGAGACCTATTACGTCCTCACCGAGCTGGTCCGCGCTGTCGGTCCCAATCCCGATACGCGCAGCGCCGAGGGCATCGGCCGCCTGGTCGCGCAGCTCCACACCATGCGGCGGATGTCGGTCTCGGTGGCCGGCATGCTCGAAGCCGGCAAGGAGCCGGTGGTCGAAGCGTCCATTGTCAAGGACATCGGCACGGTCTGGGAGCAGCAGCTGCCGAATCGCGTGCGCGATCTCGCCGCCTTCGTCGAGGAGACCGCGAGCAACCGCGAGACCTTGGAGCGGCAGCTCGACTTCGCGATCAAGACCGCGCCGAAACTCACCATCCAGGGCGGCACCACCGAGGTGCTGCGCGGTATCATCGCCCGCGGATTGGGTTTGCGTTAAGTCAATCGAGGATCATCATGAGCACCTATCAAGATATCGGCGTCGAGAAGGTCGGGCATGTCGGCAGCATCGAGATCCGCCGTCCGCCGCTCAACTTCTTCGATATCTCGCTGATCAACCAGATCGCGGACGCGCTCGACGAGTTCGACCGCGACATCGAGATCCGTGCCTCCGTGCTCTCCGCGCAGGGCAAGGCGTTCTGCGCCGGCGCCAATTTCGGCGATCCGGCGCGGCAGGCCCAGGAGGCGCGCGAGGCCGAGAAAAAGGGCGATCCGGCCGACAGTCTCGGCCCGATCAACCATCTCTACATCCAGGCCGTGCGCATCTTCCGCGCCAAGAAGCCGATCGTTGCCGCCGTGCAGGGCGCGGCCATCGGTGGCGGTCTCGGGCTTGCAGTGTCGGCCGATTTCCGCGTCACCTGTCCCGAAGCGCGCTTCTCCGCAAACTTCACCAAGCTCGGCTTCCATCCCGGCTTCGGCCTGACCGTGACGCTGCCGGAGCTGATCGGCAAGAACAACGCCGAGCTGATGTTCTATACCAGCCGCCGCGTCACGGGCGAGGAAGCCTACAAATGGGGCCTCGCCAACGAGCTGGTGCCGCAGGACCAGGTGAAGGTGGCCGCGATGAAGCTCGCCGGCGAGATCGCCGAATGCTCCCCGCTCGGCCTGCTCTCCACCCGCGCCACGATGCGCAATGGCCTCGCCGACCGCGTGATGGCCGCGACCAATCACGAGCTCGCCGAGCAGACGCGGCTGCGCGCGACGGACGATTTCAAGGAAGGCGTGAAGGCCACGGAAGAGCGGCGGGTGGCGAATTTCAAGGGAAGGTAGTTTATTACAAAGCGATCGCTTCTTTCTTCCTTCTCCCCTTGTGGGAGAAGGTGGCGCGAAGCGCCGGATGAGGGGCTGCTTCAGCGCATTCAAACGCAAGTGATTCGCTCGCGGAGAGAGACCCCTCACCCGTCTCGCCGCTCGCGGCGAGCCACCCTCTCCCACAGGGGGAGAGGGTTTGCCCGCTCAACTCACGCGGAACGTCACTCCGCCCAGCAGAAACTCGTTGCCCTCAACCGCGAGCCCTTTTGCCTTGGCGGTATGCAGCACCTGCGCCACGTCAGTCACCCGAAACTCCAGCGCACTCATGATCTCGCTGGCGCCCTTGACGAAGCGGAAGGTCGCGTTGGGTAGCTTCAGTTCGGCGCCTTCAGGCGCAATTCCGATGATCCTGCCCCAGTGCTCGGCCAGCCCTTGCGGATCCGGGCTCTGCATCTCCACCGCCGTCAGCGCCTCGGTCACATCCTTGCGAATGAATTTCTGCCAGTCCGGTCCCGCCGGAGGATACGGCCCGAGGATGTCGTCGCTGCCTTCGGTGTGATTGAACTCGATGAAGGCGGCGCGGCAGTCGCGGGGGTGGAGCTGGACGCCGTGATACGGCGCGTGGTCGATGACATTGGCGGTGCGCACGCCGAGCGCATTGGCGTTGCGGCCGCGCTCGTCCGGGTCGTCGCAGCAGAAGATCGCCATGTAACCGCCGCGGCCGCCGGTCTTCTCGATGAAGCGACCGGCCGTGGTGCCGTCCTTGAACGGCGCGACCACCTCCAGCAGGATCGTGTCGACCGGGAGCAGCGCGTTCTCGAGGCCGTATTTGGCGACATTGCCGTCGCGATAGCAGACGGCGAGGCCCATGATCCGACCGATATCCGTGATGACGGGCTCGAGCTGCGGCGCGACCAGGCAGATCTGACGCAGCCGGATATAGGGCGCCATGGTCATGCGCCCCTAAAGGTCGGCTTGCGCTTCTCGACGAAGGCCTTGGCCGCCTCCTTGTGATCCTCGGTGTCGCCGCAACGGGTGTGATGGATCGCCTCGCCGTCGAAGCAATCCTCCAGCGCCAGGTGCTCGGCGTTGTTGATGTTGCGCTTGATGAAGCCGAGCGCGATCGACGGCCCTTGCGCCAGCGACAGCGCGAGCTCGTGCGCGGCCGCGTCGATCTCGGCGTCGGGCACGACCTTCGTCACCATGCCGATCGCATGTGCCTCCTTCGCGGTGAGCACCGGCGACATCAGATAGAGCTCGCGCGCCCGCGCACTGCCGAGCAGCTGGGTCAGGAAATAGGTGCCGCCGTAATCACCGGAGAACCCGACTTTGGCGAAGGCGGTGGTGATCTTGCAGGATTCGGAGGCGATGCGCAGGTCGCAGGACAGCGCCATGGACAGGCCGGCGCCCGCCGCCGCGCCATCGAGCTGGGCCACCACGGGCTTTGGCATCTGATGCAGGATGCGCGAGACCTCCATGCCGCGGCGCAGATTTGCGAGCTTCTGCTCGAACGGCAGCGGCGCGCGACCAGCTGCCATCGATTTGACGTCGCCGCCGACGCAGAAGGAGCCGCCGGCGCCCTTGAACAGCACCGCCCGCACCTCGGGATCATCAGCCGCGCGCCGCGCCGCCTCGACCAGCCCGGCGACCATCTCGGGATTGAGCGCGTTCTTCCGCTCCGGCCGATTCATCGTGATGGTGAGCAGCCCGCCTTCGAGCTTTTGCAGGACCATGTCGTTCATGGATGTTGGCCTCATTCTGTGGTGCCACTCTCTCACTTTATCATTCCGGGGCGCGACGAAGTCGCGAACCCGGAATCCATCTCTCAACCGTCAATGCCGCCCAATGGATCCCGGGCTCTCGCTTTCGCGAGCCCCGGGATGACGACCTATTGTTTGGCGCGCCCCGGGATGACGGCGTGCCCTTACGTCACGCCGTCACTTCTTCACCAGCGGGCAGCGCGACAGCTCCAATGACTGGAACGCCTCGTTGCCGGGGACGGTGGCGAGCAGCTTGTAATCGTCCCAGCGGCCCTTGGACTCCGACGGCTTCTTCACCTCGAACAGGTACATGTCGTGGATCATGCGGCCGTCCTCGCGGATCTTGCCGTTCTTGGCGAAGAAGTCGTTGATCGGCGTCTCCTTCATCAGCTTGATCACCGCCGCGGCGTCGGTCGTGCCGGCTGCCTTCACCGCTTTCAGATAATGGGTGACGGAGGAATAGACGCCGGCTTGTGCCGAGGTCGGCACGCGCTTGGTGCGCTCCATGAAGCGCTTCGAGAATGCACGCGTGTCGTCGTTGAGATCCCAGTAGAACGCTTCCGCGAGCAGCAGCCCCTGCGCGGTCTCGAGCCCGATCGAGTCGATATCGGTGACGAACGCGAGCAGCGGCGAGACCTTCTGGCCGCCCTTGGTGATGCCGAACTCCGCCGCCTGCTTGATGGCGTTGATGGTGTCGCCGCCGGCATTCGCGAGCCCGATCACCTTGGCCTTGGAGGCCTGAGCCTGGAGCAGGAAGGACGAGAAATCCGACGTGTTGAGCGGGTGGCGGACGGCACCGAGCACCTTGCCGCCGGTCTTGGTCACGACCGCGCTGGTGTCCTTCTCCAGATCCTGGCCGAAGGCGTAGTCGGCAGTGAGGAAGAACCAGCTGTCGAGACCCGACTTCACCGCCGCAAGACCGGTCACGTTGGCCTGGCCGTAGGTGTCGAACACGTAGTGGATGGTGTAGGGACCGCAGGCCTCGTTGCTGAGACGGATCGAGCCCGGCCCGTTGAACATGATGATCTTGTTGCGCGCTTTCGCGATCTCGCCGGCGGCAAGCGCGGTCGCGGAGGCCGCGACGTCGTAGATCATCTCGACGCCCTGATTGTCGAGCATGTCGCGGGCAATGTTGGCGGAGAGATCGGCCTTGTTGAGATGGTCGGCCGCCAGCACCTGGATCTTGCGTCCCAGCACCTCGCCGCCGAAATCCTCGACCGCCATCTTCGCCGCAGTCTCGCTGCCGGAGCCGGTGATATCTGCATAAAGGCTCGACATGTCGAGGATGCCGCCGATCTTCAGCGGCGGCTTGTCCTGAGCCTGTGCGGCGCTCGCATTGAGGGCAAACGCGGCGGCAAAAATGCCGGACAAAATAGTCTTCATCGAAAACGACCTCCCTTATCGCGCCGTGCTCTGATGGCGGCTTGGTTATTGCTCTTGGGTTATTGCTCTTGGCTATTCGCTGTTGCCGCAATCATGCCGCATGCGCAAGAGCGCAGCAAGCGCAGGTGCGATGCAGATGAATGATCAATGCGCGCTTTCCGCAAAGCGGAATGCCGCGAGGACGGAAGCTGTCCCCGCATTGTCATTGCGAGCCAACGGGTCCGCGCGAAGCGCGGCCGGATGACAGGCTCCGCGAAGCAATCCAGAAATGCGTCCGCGGAAACAGTCTGGATTGCTTCGTCGCGAAGAGCTCCTCGCAATGAAGGGTGTGAGAAAGCCCCTTCGCGTCTCACCACGCATGAGTTAAGGTCCGGCCGCAATGCAACCTCTCCGGATCACGTGACGCAACGGCTTCGCTTCATCGTCGCATGTCTTCTCGTCGCAAGTAGCTCGGCATTCGCGGGCCCCTGCCAGTTCGAGTCCCAAGGCGAAGGCCGCGTCGCTGCCATCGTCGATGCGCGCAGCGTGCGGCTCGATGACGGGCGCGAGATCCGCCTCAGCGGCATCGCGCCGACCGCGACCACGAAGCAGGCGCTGACCTCGCTGCTCGCCGGCCACGACGTGATGCTGCGGAGCGCTGACGACACGCCTGATCGCTACGGCCGCCAGAGTGCGCTTGTCTTCATCGGCGAAGGCGACATCTCGGTGCAGGCCATGCTGCTCGCTCGGGGCGATGCCATCGCCTCCGCCGAGATCCTGGACAAGGACTGCGCGGCCGCCCTGATGGCGTCCGAAGCTGCGGCGCGGCGCCAAAAAATGGGCAGCTGGGCTGACCCGTCGGCCATAAAAAACGCGGAAAGTCCGGACGATATTTTGGCGGAGATCGGGCGCTTTACGGTGGTCGAAGGCAAAGTCCTGTCGGTCCGGCAAGCTGGGGCAACGACCTACCTCAACTTCGGACGAAACTGGACACGCGGCTTTGCCGTGACTATTTCAAAGCGCACGCTAGCGGCGTTCGAAAGCGCTGGTATGGCCCTTAAGTCCCTGGAGAATCGGCGTATTCGCGTTCGGGGCTGGGTTGAGGGGAATACGGGGCCACGCATCGATGTACGCCTCGTGGGGCAGATCGAGTTGCTGGGCGCAAACGAGCCGACAGGGGTAAGGCCTTAAGACAGGCCGGGCACGGGTTAAACGACGTGAATGGGGTGCTAGAACGGCACGGACTGGGCGATTGCCGCCGCCTGCGGGCTGCGCCGGCCGCGCTTTGCCTTGCGCTGGGCGGACTTCTCGCTGGCTGCGGCGATATGGGCCGGTTCCAGACTGCGGCGACCCCGGCAGCCGTCGCGATGCCGAAGCCGAAGCCTGCCGTCGCCCAAACCCCGGCCACCGAGAAGGAGCACGAGCGCATCCTGGCGAGCTATGGCGGGACCTATGACGATCCCAAGCTCGAGGCGCTCGTCAGCAAGACCGTCGACCGGCTGGTCGCGGCCTCCGAGCGGCCCGACCAGGGCTACAAGGTCACCATCCTCAATTCCGGGGCGGTGAACGCCTTCGCGCTGCCCAACGGCCAGCTCTATGTCACGCGCGGCCTGCTCGCGCTCGCCAGCGACACCTCCGAATTGTCCTCCGTGCTCAGCCACGAGATGGCGCATGTGCTGTCCAAGCACGCGGCGATGCGCGAGGACCAGGCCCGCCAGGCCGCGATCGTCACCCGCGTTGTCACCGACATGAGCAACGATCCCGACCTCACCGCGCTGGCGCTGGCCAAGACCAAGCTCACCATGGCGAGCTTCTCGCGCAAGCAGGAGTTCGAGGCCGACGGCATCGGCGTCGGCATCTCCGCCAAGGCGCATTTCGACCCGTACGGCGCGGCGCGCTTCCTGTCCGCGATGGAGCGAAATGCCGAGCTGAAGGCCGGCAAGAGCTCGCTCGATCCGCGCGCGCAGGATTTCACCTCGTCGCATCCGGCAACTCCGGAACGCGTCCAGAACGCGCAGAACATTGCCCGCCAATACACCGCGCCTGAAGGCGCCGAGCGCGATCGCGAAAGCTATCTCGCCGCGATCGACAACCTCGTCTATGGCGAAGACCCGAGCGAAGGTTTTGTCCGCGGCCGGCGCTTCCTGCATCCGAAGCTCGGCTTCACCTTCCAGGCGCCGGACAATTTCACGCTCGACAACACCGCGCAGGCCGTGATCGGCGTCCGCGAGGGCGGCGCGCAGGCGATGCGCTTCGACGTCGTGCGCGTGCCGGCCGAACAGTCGCTCGGCGACTACCTCAATTCCGGCTGGATGGAAGGCGTCGAGAAGGCTTCGACCGAGGATCTCACCGTCAACGGTTTTCCAGCGGCGTCCGCCACCGCCAAGGGCGACCAATGGCAGTTCAAGGTCTATGCGCTGCGCTTCGGCAGCGACGTCTATCGCTTCATCTTCGCGGCACGGCAGAAATCGACCGAGAGCGAGCGGAATGCGCGCGAGACCGTCAACTCGTTCCGCCGGCTGACGCTGGAGGAAATCCAGGCCGCGCGCCCGCTGCGCATCAAGGTCATCACTGTGCAGCCCGGCGATACCGTGGAGTCGCTCTCCCACCGCATGGCCGGCGTCGACCATCCCGCCGAGCGCTTCCGCGTGCTGAATGGCCTCGATCGCACCGCGCAGGTGAAGGTGCGCGACCGCGTCAAGATCGTCGCGGACTAATTTGTTTGAGCATGATCGTATCGGAAAACCGCTACACACTTTCCGGATCATGCTCTAACGCCGCTCCAAGCGCGTCTCATCCCACTGAAGAGAACTTTGCCCGCGGCTTCCCCCGCACCATGATCAGCGCCGCCGCCATCACCTCCAGCGCGATGCAGAGATAGAAGGGCAGCGTATAGCCGCCGGAGAGATCGCGCAGGAAACCGACCACGCCGGGACCGAACGCGTAGGTCACCTGGTTGATCGCGGTGTTGAGGCTGATCAGCACGCCGAAGGCGGCGGAGTCGAACTCCTGCTGCACGATAAGCGAGGGCAGCGTGATGAGATTGCCGACCGAAAAGCCGAACACGGCGCAGGCCGCGATCAGCACGTAATCGTTGTGCAGGTTGACGACGACGAGAAGCGCGGCGGCCTGGCTGAGGAACGACAGCGCGGACGCGAGGCGCTGATTGATGCGGTCGATCACCAGCGAGAACAGCACGCGGCCGACCACCGCCATCGCGGTGAGCACCGCGACGGCCACGGCGGCGCGCTCGCGTCCGATCACGGGATCGAGGAACGAGATCAGATGCACGATGAAGCCGACCTGGGCGAACAGCACCAGGGCGAAGGCGATCGTCACCGTGAGGAAGCCGGCGTCCCGCAGCGCCCAGGCGCGGATCTCAGTCGATGATTGCGGCTTCGCCTTCGCCGCCGCCTGCCACCCGTGGCGATCGGGCGGGCGGCCGACGAGAAGGAGGATGACCGGCACGAGCAGCACCAGCATGGCGCCGGCGGCGGCGTACATCGCACCGGCAAAGCCGATATGGCCGATCAACGCCACCAGCAGCGGCACGCCGGCGATGCCGCCGAAGCTGGCGCCATTGAGCGCGAGACTGATCGCCATGCCGCGCTTCTCGTCGAACCACAGGCTGATCGTATTGGTGATCATGGCAAGACTGGTGCCGGCCCAGCCGAAGGCGAGCACGGCATTAGCGAGATAGAGCTGCCAGGGCTCGCGCACCGCGCCGATCGCGACCGCAGCCGCCGCCATCGCCAGCGTCCCGGCGATCAGGCTCAGCCGCGGACCGTATTTCCGCACGGCCTCGCCGACGAAGACGACCAACAGCGCGCCGAACAGGTAGAAGAACGTGGTGCCGGAGGAGATCAGCGAGGCCGGCCAGCCCCGCGCGCGCTGCAGCTCGGCGACGTAGACGCTCTGGCCGTAGAAGCCGAGGCCCCAGCCGAAGGTCGCGAGCAGGAAGCAGACCGCGACGATGCGCCAGCCTTCATAGCGGAGCGAGGATTCGTCGATTGGCACAGCGTGGCGGGGACTGTCGAGCATTTGCGCTTCTCCTTCGCATCCCCCGCAAGCGCCTGGCTCTGCGCTCGCTTCTTCATGACGAGCATCATGTAACAACGCGGCCCTCGAAAATCACTTCGACCTGCATCGAAGTATTAACGCTGCTGACAGCCTCTTGCCAAACTAGACCGCGTCGGGGAATTCGCCCATGGCTGCCTCCAGCCGCGCCTTGCGGCGCTTCGCCCAGGAGACCAGCGAGAGCACCGCAAGACCCAGCACCACCGGCGGGAACACCACGAGGTTCACCGCGGACCAGCCGTAATTGGCGAGCAGCTGGCCCGACGAGAACGAGCCGATCGCCATCATGCCGAACACCAGGAAATCGTTGAAGGCCTGCACCTTGTTGCGTTCCTGCGGGCGATGTGTCTCCAACACCAGCGCGGAGGCGCCGATGAAGGAGAAATTCCAGCCTACGCCAAGCACGATCAGCGTCGCCCAGAAATGCATCGCCGTGAGGCCGGAGAGACCGATGATGGCGGCGCCCGCTTCCAGCAGCAGGCCGGCGGCGACGATCTTCGGAGCGCCGAAGCGCGCGATCAGCGTGCCCGTGAAGAAGCTCGGCCCGTACATCGCAACGATGTGCCATTGCAGGCCGAAATTGGAATCGGACACGGACAGGCCGCACAGCTTCATCGCAAGCGGCGCCGAGGTCATGACCAGGTTCATCATGGGATAGGAGATGACGCCGCACAGCGCTGCCGCGATGAAGCGCGGCTGCGCCACGATCGTGAGCAGCGGCCGGCCGCCGTGCAGATCGGCCGGCGCGGGCTTCGGCATATCGACGCCAGCGACGATGCCCATCGCGATCAGCGCGACGGCGGCCTGCACCAGGAAGCTGAAGGCGAACAGATAAGGCTGCCAGACATCCATGGTCCATTGCACGAGCTGCGGACCGAGCACGCCGGCGAACACGCCGCCCGCCATCACCCAGGACACGGCCTTCGGCCGGTAGGCCGCACTGGCGCCATCCGCGGCGGCGAAGCGATAGGATTGCGCCACCGCGCCGTAGAGGCCGCCGAGGAAGGTCGCGAGACAAAACAGCGCGAACGAGCCGCGCAGGATTGCGAGCGAGCCGAGCAGTCCGGTGAGCGTGCCGAGACCCGTGCCGATGACGAAGGCGGCGCGGCGGCCGAAGCGGCGCGAGATCGCGCCGGTCGGCAGCGTCCCGGCGGCGAGCCCGACCACATACATCGAGATCGGCACGGTCGCGAACGACATGTCGGGCGCGAGCGTGGCGCCGACGATCGCTCCGGTGGCGAAGATCACGGCCGAGTTGGCGCCGGTCAGCGCCTGCGCGGCGGCGAGGCGCACCACGTTGGCGCGCACGCGGGCATCGTCGGCGATCTCATTGGCGGCAGTCACGTCCAGCATCGGCATTTCCGCCCGAAGGGCTCTGTTGATTCGCGGCACTATGGAGGGGTGAGTGAGGGCCGGCAACCGGCGCAAACGGGCGCGGGCCATGCCCCTGACGCAATCGCTGGGATGATAACGCTGCACGCCCTTGACGGCTTGCGCTCGATCAAATCCTATCCGCCGCGATCTTCCCGGGAGTTACCTTCATGTCCGTCGACGACAGGCCCACGCTTCAAGCGCCCGACGACGATCCCTGGCTGTGGCTGGAGGAGATCGAGGGCCGGCAGGCGCTCGATTTTGTCGAGCGGCAGAACAGCCTGACGCTCGCCGCGTTCGGCGGCAAGGCCTTCGAGCACGATCGCGACATCCTCGCGGCGATCTATGACCGACCTGACAACATTCCCTATGTCAGCCGGCGCGGCAACGACCTGCACAATCTCTGGAAAGACGCCGCCAACCCGCGCGGCCTGTGGCGGCGGACTTCGCTTGCGGAATTTCGCAAAGCCGATCCGGCATGGGAGACCATGCTGGACATCGACCAGCTCGCGAGAAGCGAAGACGAGGACTGGTTGCTTAGCGGTATCGCCACGATGCCGGGAAGCTCGCGGGCGATCTTGAGCCTGTCGCGCGGCGGCAGCGATGCCGTCACCTTGCGGGAATTCGACCTCGCCACGAAAAGTTTCGTGGCGAACGGCTTTGCGCTGCCGGAAGCGAAAGGCGGCGTCGACTGGCTCGATGCCGACACGCTGCTGCTGTCAAGCGCGCATGGCGAGGACATGGCGACGAGCTCGGGCTATGCGCGCACCGTCCGCCTGTGGCGGCGCGGCCAACCGGTCGATCAGGCACAGATGGTCATCGAGACCACCGCCGATCACATGGTAATCTATGGCATGGCCGACGACACCGGAGCGGCGCCCCGGGTCTGGATCGTCGACCAGATCGACTTCTTCAACCACGCCATCTGGCTGCGCGATGCGGCCGGCACGACGACGAAGCTCGATCTGCCGACCGGGATTTGGATGCAGGCGCATGGCGACTGGTTCGCGATGAAGCTACGCAAGGACTGGCAGGTCGATGGCCGGACCTATGCCACCGACACCGTGCTCGGCATCTCGCTCTCGGCCTTCCTCGCCGGCAGCCGCGATTTTGTCGTCCTGTTCGAGCCCGCACCGCGGCGCGCGCTGCAAGGGTTGTTCTGGGCGGAAGGAAAGCTGGTGATGTCGATTCTCGACGAGCTCAAACATCGCTTCGAGATCTGCACACCGTCTGCCACTAGCTGGAGCCGCGAGACACTTGGCGGCCTGCCGCAGATCGGCGTCGTCGATGTCTGGCCGCTCGACCGCCATGCATCGGAGAGCAATGGCGATCTGCTCGCCAATGTGCAGGACCCGCTGACGCCGCCGGCGCTGCTGCTGATCGAGCGCGGCGTCGCAAGCCCGATCGTGCTGAAGCAGGCGCCGAAGACGTTCACCGCCGATGGCCTCGTGGTGACGCAGCACGAGGCGATCTCCGTTGACGGCGAGCGTATCCCCTATGTGCAGACGGGCCCTGCCGGCGAGACCGGCGATGCGCCGGTCTATCTGAGCGCCTATGGCGGCTTTGGTCACTCGGTGAAGCCGTACTACAATTCCTCGCTCGGCAAGTTGTGGCTGGAGCGCGGCGGCACGATTGTGCAGGCGAATCTGCGCGGCGGCGGCGAGTTCGGCACGCGCTGGCACGATGCCGGACGGCTTGCCGGCAAGAAGCTTTCACACGACGATTTCGCCGCGGTCGCGGCCGATCTCGTCCGCCGCGGTGTGACGAGCGCAAAACGCATCGCCGCGCAGGGCGGATCGAACGGCGGCATCCTCATCACCAACATGCTGGTACGCTACCCCGAGCGTTTCGGCGCATTGTTCTGTACCATCCCGCTGATCGACATGCGCCGCTACACCAAGCTGCTCGCCGGCGCGAGCTGGATCGCGGAATATGGCGATCCCGACAAGCCCGACGAATGGGAGTGGCTGAAGACCTACTCCGCCTATCACAACGTCAGGGACGGCCAGTCGTACCCGCCGATCCTGATTGCGACCACGCGGCGCGACGACCGCGTCCATCCCGGCCATGCCCGCAAGATGGCGGCAAAGCTGCAGGCCATGGGCTATGAGGCCTGGTTCTACGAGCCGCCCGCAGGCGGCCACGGCTACGGCAAGGACAACAAGGAGCGCGCCGGTTTCGAGGTGCTGGGCTATCGGTTCTTGAAGGAGAAGATCGGGTGGCGGGATGAAGGCTAGAGTTGGGTGCGCTGACGTCTCCACATCGTCATGGCCGGGCTTGGCCCCGCCATCCACGCCTTGCCTTACCGCCCGAAGAACGTGGATGCCCGGGACAAGCCCGGGCATGACGACCTCCTAGCCTCTTGCAAACACCAGCGTCAGATTGTTCGCGGGCATCTCGATCGTGTCGACGAGGCCGAGGCCTGCCGCCTTCGCCAGCTTCTCGACGTCGACGACGTCGCGCACGCCCCATTCGGGATTGCCCTCGCGCAAGGAGGTGTCGAACACCGCATTGCTGAGCGCGGTATGCTTGCCGTCGCGCTTGAAGGGGCCGTAGAGGAACAGCTTGCCGTCGCGGCGCAGATAACGCCCGGCGCCGGCGAACAGGCCTTCGGCCACGGCCCAGGGCGCGATGTGAATGACATTGGCGCAGAACACGGCCGCGAGGCTGGTCGGCCCCTGCCCGCTTTTCATTTCCGGGCACCAGTCGGGATCGGTGAGATCGATGCGCAGGGGTGGGCGGATGTTCGGCAGGCCGGCATGCACGCGCCAGGCTTCGATGCTCTTGAGGTGGCGCTGGTTGAGATCGCTCGGCCACCAGATCAGGCCCGGCGTGTGGCGGGCGAAATGCACCACGTGCTGCCCGGTTCCACTGCCGAGTTCCACGACGCTGCCGGTCGCATCCGCGAGATGCTTTTCCAGCGCCGCCCAGATCGGTTCGTGATTGCGATGGAAGGCCGGCGCATCGAGCCGGCCATCCGGCTCGACCCGTCCGCCATCCCTGCCAAATTCGACCACATATTCAGCCAAGTGACGTCCCCAAAAAATGCGAACCGGAAAAGGCGGCCAAACGTCCGAGAATAATCTGCTAGTTCACGCCCATCCGAATGAACGAACTATCTCGTCAGTTGCAATGCGCAGGATATTAACTCCATTTCACCGCGTGCATAGTCTTGATTGTCAGGCGATGGCCTTTGTGCTTTTGAACAATTCCGCAAACGAGATCATCGAGATAACGCCGGGACGATGCCTTGACCGCCTTTCCTCGCAAGCCCGCTCTGCTTGCTGCGCTGGCCCTCCTCGCCGGCGCGGCAATGGCCCCGGCGGGGGCGCAATCCACCGTGACGGAAGGCCAGAAGCTCGCCTTCGACCGCGGCAAGGGCAATTGCCTCACCTGCCACGTCATCAAAGGCGGCGACCTGCCGGGGACGATCGGACCGGAGCTGAAGGACATCAAGGCCAAATACCCCGATCGCAACGAGCTCACCGCGATCATCTTCGACGAGACCAAGCGCAATCCGCAAACCATGATGCCGCCGTTCGGCCGGAACCGGATTTTGACCGAGCAGGAGATCAACGCGATTGTTGATTTCCTGCAGACCCTGTAACCGCCGGCGGCCCCTAGGAGACTTGAGATGACCACGACCCCCAAGCCTCATTGGAGGCCTCATCCGACGCGGCGCCTGATCCTTCAGGGCGCTACCTCCGTGGCGCTGCTCGGCCTCGGCAATCTGCCGTTCGCGCCCGCGCGCGCCGCGGCGAACGACAAATATCCGGAAGAGGCCTTCAGGCAGAAGAGCGAGGCGGATGCGATCAAGGCGCTCTACGGCAAGGCCGCCGAGCCGTCGGACAAGGTCAAGCTGGATGCGCCGGAGATCGCCGAGAACGGCGGCGTCGTGCCGATCTCGGTGACGACGACGCTGGACAAGGTCACCTCGATCTCGTTCTTCGTGGCGGAGAACCCGAGCGCGCTGGCGGCCAGCTACAGGATTCCCGATGGCACGATCCCTGCCGTCGCCAACCGGCTCAAGATGGCCAGGACCACCAAATTGACCGCGATCGTAGAGGCCGACGGCAAGCTCTACAGCGCGACCAAGGAGGTCAAGGTCACCGTCGGCGGTTGCGGCGGCTAAGCGAGGCAGTTCGACATGGCATCCAGCATTCGCGTGCGCGCAACATCGACCGGCGACATCACCGAGGTGCAGACGCTGATCCAGCACCCCATGGACACCGGCCTCGTCAAGGACTCCAAGGGCGAGTTGATCCCGGCGCATTTCATCCAGCAGCTGAAGTTCGAATGTAACGGCAAGGACGTGTTCGTCGCCGATTGGGGCACAGCGGTCTCCAAGGACCCCTACGTCAAGTTCAGCTTCAAGGGCGCCAAGAAGGGCGACGAGCTCAAGATCTCCTGGACCGACAACAAGGGCGGCTCGGATACGACCACCGCGAAGATCGCGTGATGAAGGCCCGCATCCACCTCCTGCTGGGCTCGCTCAGCGCTGCGCTCGTCGCGTTCGCGCTCGCCGCGCCGCGCGTGATCGCTGCCGACAAGGTCGATCCCGTCGCCGACGCCAAGGCGTTCCAGAACTTCTTCTTCCAGAAATTTCCGAACGTGAAGCACGAGGATTTCGTCAACGGTCCGTATTCCATGAACGAGGACATGAAGCGGCAGTGGCAGGAGAAGGAGGAATTCCCTCCTTACGAGTTCGCGCTCGAGGCCGGCAAGGAGATGTTCTCGACCCCGTTCAAGAACGGCAAGACCTATGCCGACTGCTTTCCGAACGGCGGCATCGGCATCCGCCAGAACTATCCGTACTTCGACAGCGGCGAAGGCAAGGTCATCACGCTGGAGCTCGCGCTCAACCGCTGCCGCGAGGCCAATGGCGAGGGGCCCTATTCCTACGTCAAGGACGAGATGGCCTCGCTCACCGCCTACATGGCCTACACCTCGCGCGGCAAGCTGATGGACATCAAGATCCCCGACGATCCCCGCGCGCTGGCGGCGTACGAGAACGGCAAGCGCTATTTCTACACGCGGCGCGGCCAGATGAATTTCTCCTGCGCGAGCTGCCACGTGCAGAGCCCGGGCGAGCGCATCCGCGCCGAGACCCTCGCCCCAGCGCTCGGCATCCTCAACGCGATGCCGATCTACCGCTCCGAATGGAGCGGCATGGGCACGACCAGCCGCCGCTTCGTTACCTGCAACAGCCAGACCCGCGCGGTTTCACTGGAGCCGCAGTCGGATGAATATCGAGACGTCGAATATTTCCTGTCCTACGTCGCCAACGGCCTGCCGATCTCGGGACCGGGAGCACGGCCATGAAGCTGTCACTTGGCTTGGCCATGCTGCTCGCCTTGAGCCTTGCGCCATCCGCGCGCGCGGCGAGTGAGGCGGACTACAAGGCGGCCTATGCGGCCGCCGAAGCCGCCTCCAAGGAGGCGGCGGGCATGCGCAACCAGTGGACGGTGACCGTATCTGCGCTGGCGGCCGCGAAAAGGGCTGCCGATGGCGGCGATTTCGGCCGTGCGGTGGCCGCGGCCAGGGAAGCCGAAGCGCTGGCGAGGGCGTCGATCTTCCAGGCTGTTTCCGAAAAAGAAGCCTGGAAGGCGATGGAAATCCGCTAGACTGCCCCGCGGTGAACGCAGTCCCCACGAGAGGCGCGGAGAATTCTTGAATGGCGATCCGCCGCCGCGATTTCCTGAAAGGTGCAGGCCTTGCCGTGGCAACGATTGGCCTGCCGCGGCTCGCCCGCGGCGCTGACGCCGCCAGCATCTACGACCTCGAACGGTTCGGCAATGCGCGCATCCTGCACATCACCGACACGCATGCGCAGCTCAATCCGGTCTATTTCCGCGAGCCCAGCGTCAATATCGGCATCGGCGAGATGGCGGGACGGCCGCCGCATCTGGTCGGCCGGGCCTTTCTCGAGCGCTTCGGCATCCGCTCCGACAGCGCCGATGCCTATGCCTTCACCTGCTTCGAGTTCGAGAAGTCCGCAGGCCGCTTCGGCAAGCTCGGTGGCTTTGCCCATCTGAAGACACTGGTCGATCGCCTGCGCGCCGATGTCGGCGAGCGGCGTTCGCTGCTCGTCGACGGCGGCGATCTCTGGCAGGGCACGGGGCTGGCCAACCTGATGCAGGGCCGCGACATGGTCGAGGTCGCCAATCTGCTCGGCATCGAGGCGATGACGGGCCATTGGGAATTCACCTATGGCGAGCAGGCGCTGCGCGACAATCTCGAGCGTTTCAAGGGCGAGTTCCTGGCGCAGAACGTGTTCCTGACCGAAGAGGCCGCGTTCAACGACGCGCCCGCCTTCGACAAGGCCACTGGGCGCGTGTTCAAGCCTTCCGTCATCAAGGAGCTCGGCGGGCATCGCATCGCGATCGTCGGCCAGGCCTTCCCCTACACTCCGATCGCGCATCCCAGGAGGTTCACACCGGACTGGAGCTTCGGCATCCGCGAGGAGGAGCTGCAGAAGCATGTCGATGCCTTGCGCGGCACCGACAAGGTCGACGCCGTCGTGCTGCTGTCGCACAACGGCATGGACGTGGATCTCAAGCTCGCCAGCCGGGTCACCGGCATCGACGTCATTCTCGGCGGCCACTCCCATGATGCCGTGCCGCAGCCCATGCCGGTGAAGAACGCAGGTGGTACGACGCTCGTCACCAATGCCGGCTCCAACGGGAAATTTCTGGGTGTGCTCGATCTCGCGCTCGACAGCGGCAAGGTCAGCGATGCCAGATATCGTCTACTGCCGGTCTATTCGGAGCTGCTGAAGCCCGATCCGGCGATGGCCGAGCTGATAGGCCGGGTCCGTGCACCGCACGTGGCCGATTGGTCAGAAAAGATCGCAACACCCGACCGGCTGCTTTATCGCCGCGGCAATTTCTCCGGCCCCATGGACGAATTGATCTGCACCGCGCTGCGCACCGAGCTCGATGCCGAGATCGCGCTGTCGCCGGGCTTCCGCTGGGGCGTCACCGCGCTGTCCGGCCAGGCCATGACCATGGAGGATCTGCTCGCGGAAACCGCGATCACCTATCCCGAGACCTATGTGCAGGAGATGACGGGGGCCCAGATCAAGGACCTGCTCGAGGACGTCTGCGACAACCTCTTCAACGCCGATCCCTACTACCAGCAGGGCGGCGACATGGTCCGTGCCGGCGGGCTCAGCTACACCTGCACGCCGGACGCTGCGATCGGCAGCCGCATCTCGGAGCTGAAGATCAGTAGCGGCAAGGCGCTCAGCGCCAGCCACCGCTACAAGGTCGCGGGCTGGGCCTCAGTCAACGGCCAGCAGGGCGCGCCGGTGTGGGACGTGGTCGGCAAATATCTGCGCTCGGGCCGGATGATGCCCGAACGGCTCGGCTCCGGCGTGACGCTGAAAGGCGTCGAAGGCAATCCAGGCATTGCAGGACTGGGATGATGTGTTTTGTCCGCGATCATGCGGCCATAATAATAATCTTCTAAATTTTTCTGCTCATGCAGTGAATTACTTCTCTTTCCGACCCGTATTGTAGTAGAATCTTGGAAGTCAATTCCAAGCCGGGTCCTGCCATGATCTTCCGACAGCTCTTCGACAGCGTTTCGGGCACCTACAGCTACGTCCTCGCCAGCCGCCCCGGCGGCGAGGCGCTGATTCTCGACCCCGTGCTGGAGAAGGTCGACCGCTACTGCCAATTGCTGCGCGAGCTCGACCTCAAGCTGGTCAAGGCGCTGGACACGCATCTGCATGCCGACCACGTCACCGGCCTCGGCGAGCTGCGCGATCGCACCCATTGCATGACCGTGATGGGCGACCAGACCAAGGCCGACGTCGTCGCCATGCGGGTGGCCGACGGCGACAAGGTGACGATCGAGGGCCTGTCGCTCGACGTGATGTACACGCCGGGCCACACCGACGATTCCTATTCTTATTTGATGGGCGACCGCGTCTTCACCGGTGACACGCTGCTGATCCGCGGCACCGGCCGCACCGATTTCCAGAACGGCTCGGCGCGCGCGCAATACGATTCGATCTTCAACCGCCTCTTGAAGCTGCCGGACGAGACGATGGTGTTTCCGGCCCACGACTACAAGGGCGACACCGTCTCCACCATCGGCGAGGAAAGACGCTACAATCCGCGGCTCCAGGTGCGCTCGGTCGACGAATATGTCGAGCTGATGGCCAATCTGAAGCTGCCCAATCCGAAGATGATGGACGTGGCGATCCCCGCCAACATGCATGTCGGCCTGCATCAGGAAGAGCTGGAGAAGGAAGGCCGCGCGCTCAGCGCGATCGAGGCGATCCGCAGCCTCGGCCGGCCCGACATCCTGCTGGTCGACTTGCGCGAGACCAATGAGCGGATGAAGCACGGCATGCTCGAAGGCGCGCTGCACACGCCCTACCCTTCCGTCGAGGAGAGCCTGAAGCCCGGCGGCATGCTGCGCGAGGTCGCGGCCGCTAGCGGCCGCCGCGTGGTGTTCTTCTGCGCTTTCGGCGAACGCTCGGCGATGGCCGTTGCGGCTGCAAAGGAGGCGGGGCTTCTCAACACCGCACATATCGCCGGCGGCCTCGATGCCTGGAAGAAGGCGGGCGGGCCGGTGGTGCACTGACGGCCTCGTCGCCCCTTGAGATAAATCAGGTACCGCACATATTTGGCAGGTACATTCGGATGCAGCATCACCATCCGGGACCAGCCATGGCCAAGACCGGCAAGCCGAGCGAGCCGCCCAAGACCACCGAGAACAAGCCCGCGGACAACAAGGCGAAGAGAGCCCCGCGCCGGCCCCAGACCGATGACGACGATTACGAAGACGGCGACATCGCAACGCCGAAGCGCGACCGCTATGGCCCGGACGACGAGCCGTTCTGAGGGGGACGTTGATTTTGATCGCGCGCTAGCGGGATGGAGCCCTACCCGCACTACCTGCCATGCGCCTGCGTTCATGGACAAATAACCGCCAGCCCCGATAGTTTGCCGGTCCATCGGGAGTGAAACGGAACTGCAATGGTCGACGTTCTCGCCGCACCGCAACAAGGCAAGACGGACAGTGCGCTGCGCACGCTGACGGGGATCTCGATCGCGCATTGGGTCAGCCATTTCCATCTGCTGGTCCTGCCGATGCTGTTTCCGTTCCTGAAGGAGAAGCTCGGCGTCGGCTATGTCGAGCTCGGCTTCGCCCTCACCGTGTTCGCGGTGGTATCGGGGTTAACCCAGGCGCCGACCGGCTACCTCGTCGACCATTTTGGCGCGCGGCGCATTCTCTTGGCCGGGCTCGCGCTCGGCGGCGCCGCGCTGATCCTGCTCGGTCTGCATCTCAGCTACGCCTCGCTGATCGCCTGCGCAGTGCTGCTGGGACTTGCCAACAGCGTCTATCATCCCGCCGATTACGCGATTCTTGCGGAGCACATGGACGAGGGGCGGATGGGCCGCGCCTTCTCGATCCATACCTTTGCCGGCTTTCTCGGCGGCGCCGTCGCACCGGCGATCGTGGCCGCGCTCGTAACGCTGTCCGGCGGCACCGGCGCGCTGATCGCCTCGGGCGCGATCGGCATTGCGGTGGCGCTGCTGCTGATCATCATGAACATACCCGATGCCGGTGCGCACAAGAAGAAGCCCGGCAGCGAGAGCGCGCCAAAGCAGGCCATCATCACGCCGGCGCTGATCACGCTGACTGCGCTGTTCATGCTGCTGAGCCTGTCGGTTGCCGGCATCAACAATTTCGGCGTGGTGGCGCTGATGAGCGGCTACGGCACGTCCTATTCGATCGCCAATGTCGCGCTGACGGCGTTTCTCGCCGCAAGCGCCGCGGGCGTACTCGCCGGCGGCTTCCTCGCCGACCGCACCGAGCGCCACGGCTATGTCGCGGCGGCCTGCTTCGCCGCGAATGCGGCCATCGTGCTGCTGATCGCGCTGGTGACGCTGCCGGGCTGGGCCTTGACGGCGACGATGGCGACCGCAGGTTTCCTCTCCGGCGTGATCGCGCCTTCGCGCGACATGCTGGTGCGCAATGCCGCGCCTCCGGGTGCCGCGGGGCGCGCTTTCGGCATCGCCTCTACCGGCTTCAACCTCGGTGGCATCGTCTCACCGCTGCTGTTCGGCTGGATCATGGATCAAAGCGCGCCGCACTGGGTGTTCGGCGCGTCCGTGATCTTCATGGTGGCGACGGTGGTGCTGTCGCCGTTCACGGAGCGCCGGCCGGCGAAAGCAAATTGAGCCGTCGGCATCGACACAAATTCAACTGTCGTTCCTGCGAAGGCTAACGAGGCAGCCGCTTACCCTCCCCTGGAGGGGTCCGGGACGAGCGAAGCTCGCCCGTGGTCGATCGCGCGCAGCGCGAGCGGGGTGGGGTGATCTCTCCTCTCGGGCACTGCCGGATGGGAAACACCGTCACCCCACCCCGCTACGCATTCCGCTTCGCTACATGCGCAGCGAGCCTCCCCCTCCAGGGGAGGGTAAGAGAGAGCCGCGACTTACGTCGGCGACACTGCGCCCTTCAGCGCCGTGCCCTGCGCCGCCGCACCACGTGTCAGCCTGGCTTTCTCCGTGTTCGGCCACAACAGCAGCAGGCCAATGACGCCGGAGCCGATCATGACCACCGCGTTGATGGTGAAGCCCGTCAGGTAGCCGTCGAGCATGCTGCTGGCGCGCTGGATCACGGTGCCCATCACGCTCGGCGCGATGATGCCTGAAAGCGTGTAGAGCGCGCCGTAGATCGCGAGCACTGCACCGCGCTGCGAGGCCGGCGTGAACTCGCCGAGCATCGGCGGGCAGACCACGTAGATCGCGCCGCAGAGTCCGGAGCCGACGACGAGCAGCGCGATCTGCAGGCCGGCGCCCTCGACATGCGCCATCGCGGTGAGGATCAGGCCGCCGACGATGAGCGGCACCGAGCCGAGCACGCCGCGCGAGACGCGCGTGGTGTAGCCGCGGGCCATCATCACCTGCGAGATCCAGCCGGTGAGGAGAACGATGGTGGCGCCGAACACCCAGGGCAGGATCGAGATGAAGCCGGCCTGGCTCTGCGAGAAGCCGAGCCCCTTGACGATGAACGGCGTGAACCAGGTGAGGCCGAGCGACAGCGCCCAATAAGCGCCGAAGGTCGCGATCACGCAGCCGAGAAAGGTGCGTGAGGTCAGCAGCTGCACGTACGCAATCTTCGGCTCGGTGACGGCTAGGACCTCGGTATCCTCCAGCGGGCCTTCCTTGCCGAGCGCGAGCCAGGCTGCGACCCAGATCAGGCCGACGACGCCGAGCGCGCCGAAGGCGTAGTGCCAGGAATGGTTGACAATGATCCAGTTCAGCGCCGGCACCGCTAGAATGACGCCGAAGGCCGAGCCCTGTGACAGGATTGCAGTCGGCAGCGTGCGCTTCTCGTCGGGGAACCATTTGTAGATGGCGTGCGCGGCGACCGAGAAGGCCGGCCCTTCGCCCGCCCCCAGCACGATGCGGCAGATCAAGAGCGTGGTGAAGGAGACTGTGCCGACCATCGGGAACTGCGACACCGCCCAGATCACCGCCAGCGTCAACAACACCCAGCGCGTCGGCACCTTGTTGACGATGAAGCCGACCACGATGGCCGAGATCGAGAACAGGAAGAAGAACGAGGACCCGAGCAGGCCGAACTGCTCGGCGCTGAGCTTCATGTCGGTCATGATCGGCACGCCGGCGAGACCGACCACAATCTTGTCCGCGAAGTTCACCACCATGAAAAGAAAGAGGAGAAATGTAACAGTCCAGGCGCCCTTTGGCGTTTTGGTCGTCTTGGCCGCCACATTCGGCGTTTCCTGAGCGCTCATCATTCTCCCCGTATGTCTCTTTCGGCACTTTCTTGATTTGGCCGTTTTGAAAGCTAACAGCGGCTTCAGGGCCAACGCAACCCCGGCATTTCCGCATCAGGTGTGCTAGGCAGCAATTCCGTTAATTCCGTCCGGCGCCGTCATCGTGCTGAGCATCCGAAACCTCTCAAAGACCTTCTCTTCGGCCGGCGAGCCCGTCCATGTTCTGCGCGGCGTCGACCTCGACCTCGGGGCTGGCGAGCGCGTCGCGCTGACCGGTGAATCCGGCAGCGGCAAGAGCACCCTGCTGCACCTGATCGCCGGCCTCGACGCCGCCGATGGCGGCTCGATCCGGCTGGGTGACGCCGAGGTCACCACGCTATCGGATGCCGGACGCGCCAGCTTGCGGCGGAATCGCGTTGGCCTGGTCTTTCAGCAGTTCAACCTGATCCCGAGCCTCTCCGTCGCGGACAATCTCGCCTTCCAGGCGCGGATCGCCGGCCGGCATGATGCGGCCTGGACGAAAGAGCTTGTCGAGCGCCTCGGACTCGGCAGCCTGCTCAAACGGTATCCAGAGCAGATATCAGGCGGCCAGCAGCAGCGGGTCGCGATCGGCCGGGCGCTGGCGACAAAGCCCGCGCTGCTGCTGGCGGACGAGCCGACCGGCAATCTCGACGAAGCTACCGCCGAGGAGGTGCTGGCGCTGGCGCGCGACCTCGTCGCGCGCACCGGCTGCGGCTTCCTGATGGTGACGCACAGCCTGCATCTCGCCGCCACGCTCGACCGTCATCTCACGTTGCATGCGGGGCGCATTTCATGAAGCGCGCGCTCTGGGTTCTCGCCGTGCTGCTCAGCCATTGGCGGCGCCACAAGATGCAGTTCGCGACGCTCCTGATTGGCCTGATTGCGGCGACCGCGCTGTGGAGCGGGGTGCAGGCCATCAATCAGCAGGCCCGCAATGCCTATGACCGCGCTGCAGCGACGTTCGGCGGCGTGCGCACCGCGATGCTGGTCGCTCCCAATGCGGCGACTTTCCCGCAGGAGCTGTTCATAAAGCTCCGCCGCGCCGGCTGGCCGGTGTCGCCGGTGCTGGAGGGACGCGTCCAGATCAACGGGCATTCGGTACGGCTGCTCGGCATCGAGCCGGTCACGCTGCCGGTCGATGTCGGCAACGCGCCACGCCTGGGTGCCACGGATCTCAGCAGCTTCGTTGCTCCGCCCGGCCAGACGTTGGTGGCCCGGGAGACGCTGAGGGGCTTGCAGCAAGCAGAGGGCACGGCCCCGGCGATCAGCAGCGGCGCAAGGCTGCCGCCGCTGCGGGTCCAGCCGCAGCTCGCACCCGATGTGCTCGTGGTCGATATCGGCGTGGCACAGCGGCTGCTGAGCAAGCCCGACCAGGTCTCGCGGCTGCTGATCGGCAAGCCGAGGGGCAAGCCCGCACCGCTCGCGAGCGTGGTCGGCGAGCAGTTAGAGCGAGTCGAGCCCAATGCGGAGACGGAGCTGGAGCGTCTCACCGACAGTTTTCATCTCAACCTCACCGCCTTCGGCCTGCTGTCGTTCTTCGTCGGCCTGTTCATCGTCAATTCGGCCGTCGGCCTTGCGTTCGAGCAGCGGCTGCCAATGCTGCGCACTTTGCGGGCCTGTGGCGCCTCGGCGCGGCTGGTCAATACGGTGCTGGTGGTCGAGCTGGTGGCGCTGGCGCTGGTCGCAGGCCTGATCGGGCTCGCGTGCGGCTATTTCATCGCAGCCGCCCTGCTGCCCGATGTCGCGGCCTCGCTGCGCGGACTCTATGGCGCGCAGATCCCTGGGCAGCTCAGCCTGCGGCCTGAATGGTGGCTCGCCGGCATCGGGATCAGCGTTGCGGGTGCGCTTGTGGCGGCGGCGACCAGCCTGATCAAGGCGATCAGGATGCCAGTGCTGGCGACGGGGCAGCCGGGCGCCTGGCAGCAGCGCCAACGCCGCTGGCTGATCCTGCAGAGCTGTGCGGCCTGCGGCGCGTTCGCCGTCGCGCTGCTGCTGCTCCACTACGGGCAATCACTGATCGCAGGGTTCGGCGTGCTGGCCGCGTTGATGTTCGGTGCGGCACTGATCCTGCCGGCCTTCCTCGACATCATCCTGCTCGTAGGCCAGCGCTTCGCGCGAGGCCCGCTCGTGCTGTGGTTCTGGGCGGACAGCCGGCAGCAGCTCTCCGGATTGTCGCTGGCGCTAATGGCGCTTTTGCTCGCGCTTGCCGTCAACGTCGGGGTCTCCACCATGGTGGAGACCTTCAGCCGCACCTTCATCGGCTGGCTCAACGGGCGGCTCGCCGCCGACGTCTACGTCAGCGCGTCCGACAATGCGCAAGGCGTCGCGATCCGGAACTGGCTGAAGGATCGCAGCGATGTTCAGGCGATCCTCTCGGGCGGGCGCGCGGAGGCGCAGTTTCAGGGCCAGCCGGTCGAGTTGCTCGGCCTGCCCGATCACGCGCTCTATCGTGAGCGCTGGCCGCTGATCGAGACCGCGCCGCGCGCCTGGACCCGGCTGGTGCCGGGCAATGCCGCTTTCATCAGCGAGCAATTGAGCCGGCGGCTGAACGTGCAGATCGGCGACGTCGTCGAGGTGCCGGCGCCGGGCGGGACCTGGGAGCTCGACATCGTCGGCATCTATGCCGATTACGGCAACCCCAAGGGGCAGCTTACTGTGAACGTCGCCGCATTGATCCGGCAGTTTCCGCAGACGCCGCAGACGCGGATCGGCCTGATCGTCGCGAGAGAGAATATCCCCGGCCTGATTGCGGCTTTGCAGAAGCAGTTCGGGCTCGACGACCGCAGAATCGCCGACCAGGCGACGGTGAAGGCGGAATCGATCCGCATCTTCAACCGCACCTTCGCGGTGACGTCGGCGCTGAACGCCTTCACGCTCGGCGTCGCCGGAATCGCATTGCTCACGAGCCTGCTGACCCTGGCGAACTCCCGACTGCCGCAGCTTGCACCGCTATGGGCGATCGGCCTGACCCGGCCACGCCTTGCCACAATCGAGCTGACCAAGACGCTCTCGGTCGCGCTGTTCACGGCACTGCTGGCCGTGCCGCTCGGACTGCTGGTCGCGTGGTGCCTGATTGCAATCGTGAACGTGAAAGCTTTCGGCTGGCGGCTGCCGTTCCACGTCTTTCCGTTGCATCTGGTGGAGCTGGTCGCGGTGGCGCTCTTCGCCTCGCTGCTTGCGGCGCTGCTCCCGATGGTGCGGCTGGCGCGGATGCAGCCGGCGAATCTCGTCAAGGTGTTTGCCAATGAGCGCTGAAGCCATCACGCGGCGCGCCTTCGCCGGTGGCATCGTCGCCCTCGCCCTCCCGCGCCGCGCCGGCGCGCAGGGCTATGCCGGACTCGCCGAGACCGCCGATGGGTTTACAAAGGTAACGCCGGGAAAGACATTCACCTTCCCCGAAGATCACGGACCGCATCCGCAGTTTCGTATCGAGTGGTGGTATCTCACGGCAAACCTCGTCGACGCGCGCGGCGCGGCGTGCGGCCTGCAATGGACGCTGTTCCGCCAGGCGGCGCAGCCAGGTCCGCAAGGCGAGGGCTGGGCCAATCAACAGGTGTGGATGGCGCATGCCGCGGTGACGCGCGCCGACACTCACCGCTTCTCTGAAACGTTTTCACGGGGTGGCGTCGGACAAGCCGGCGTGACGGCAAAACCGTTCGATGCCTGGATTGACGATTGGGAGATGAAGAGTTTTGACCGCACCGATGACCGCGCTTTGGCGCCGCTGTCGCTGAAGGCAGCTGGCGCCGATTTCAGCTACGCACTGACGCTCGAGGCCGACCGGCCGGTCGTGCTGCAGGGCGATCGCGGCTTCAGCCGAAAGTCGGAGCGTGGGCAGGCCTCGTACTACTACAGCCAGCCGTTCTACCGCGCGCGCGGTATGCTCAGCATCGACGACAAGCCGGTCGATGTCTCGGGCCAGGCCTGGATGGACCGGGAATGGAGCAGCCAGCCGCTCGACGCCGACCAGACCGGCTGGGACTGGCTGTCGCTGCATCTGTCATCCGGAGACAAGCTGATGCTGTACCGGCTGAGGCAGAAGGACGGCAGAAATTATCCGTTCGGCAATTGGATCAGCGCGGCCGGCGAGACGCAGATGATTGCAGGCAGCGACATACAGATGATGCCGAGGGCGACGGCTGAGGTTGCGGGACGCAAGCTGCCGGTGCAATGGCAGATCGCGATCCCCGCGCGATCATTCTCGATCCTCTGCAAGCCGCTCAATCCGAACGCCTGGATGGGGACCGGCTTCTCGTACTGGGAAGGGCCGATCAGCTTTGCCGGCACACATGACGGCGTTGGCTATCTCGAGCTGACCGGCTATTGAAGCGCGATCTCTTCGAAGGAACCGACGATGTATCATCTCACCGCCCTCGTCACGCTGCTGGCGATCGCGTTTTATTTCTTCACCTCCATCAACGTCTCCCGCTCGCGCACCAAGACCGGCGTCAAGGTACCTGCGATGTCGGGGCATCCGGATTTCGAACGGGCCTTCCGCATCCAGATGAACACGTTGGAATGGATGCCGATCGTCCTGCCAGCCCTTTGGCTGTTCGCGATCTATATCAGCGACGCCATCGCGGCGGCGATTGGCGTGATCTGGATCATCGGCCGGATCGTCTATTTCATCGGCTATTCGCAAGCCGTGGCCAAGCGCGGCACCGGCTTTGCGATCCAGGCGCTCGCAGCAATGGCGCTGTGGGTCGGGGCGCTCGGGGCGGTGGTGCTGCGGTTGGTGTGAGGCAATCCGCCGCCACACATTCCGCTGCCGTCCCGGACAAGCGTAAGCGCCGATCCGGGACCCATAACCGCAGGAAGATGTCGTGATGCGAGCTGATCACTCCGAGTCCCCGTAACCACGCGTGCCTGTGGTTATGGGTCCATGATCGGCGCGCGCTTGAGGCGCGCTTGTCCGGGACGACAGCGCGGGTGTGGCGCTCGCTGTGCCACTTCCCTACTTCGTCAGCGGACAGCCGCTCTCCTTGGCCGTGAAGAAGGCCTTGTCGCCGGGGACGGTGGCGAGCAGCTTGTAATAATCCCAGGGCTTCTTCGATTCCGAGGGCTTCTTGACCTCGAACAGATACATGTCGTGGATCATGCGGCCATTCTCGAGCACCTTGCCGCCTTGCGCGAAGTCGTCGTCGACCGGCAGCTCCTTCAGCTTCTTGGCGACGGCATCCGGATCCTTGGTGCCGGCAGCCTTGACGGCCTTGAGATAGCTCAGCGTCGCCGAATAGGTACCGGCGTGGATCATGCTCGGCATCCGCCCGGTGCGCTTGAGGAAGCGCTCGCCGAGATTGCGCGTCCTGTCGTTGAGATCCCAGTAATAACCTTCGGTCAGCACCAGGCCTTGCGCGGCCTGCAAGCCGAGGCCGTTCACCTCGGCAAGCGTCATCAGGAGGCCCGCGAGCTTCTGGCCACTCGCGACGATGCCGAACTCGGACGCCTGCTTGATCGAATTGGTGGTGTCGAGGCCGGCGTTGGCGAGGCCGACGATCTTCGCCTTCGAGCTCTGCGCCTGCAGCAGGAAGGAGGAGAAGTCCGACGAATTGAGCGGAACGCGCACCGAGCCGAGCACCTTGCCGCCATTGGCGGTGACGATCTCGCTGGTGTCCTTCTCCAGCGCGTAGCCGAAGGCGTAGTCCGCGGTGAGGAAGAACCAGGTGTCGCCGCCGGCTTTGGTCAGCGCGCCGCCGGTGCCGACGCCGAGCGCGCGGGTGTCGTAGGCCCAGTGGAAGCCGTAGGGCTGGCAGGCATCGCCGGTGAGGCGCGATGTCGCGGCGCCGACGACGATGTCGATCTTCTTCTTTTCCTTGGAGAGCTCGTGGATCGCGAGCGCGACCGAGGAGGTCGTCAGCTCCGTGATCATGTCGACGTTCTCGACGTCATACCAGCGCCGCGCGATCGAGCTTGCGAGGTCAGGCTTGTTCTGGTGGTCTGCAGTGACGAGCTCGATCTTCTGGCCGAGTACTTCGCCGCCGAAATCCTCGATCGCCATCCTGGCCGCTTCGACCGACCATTTGCCGCCGTAATCGGCATAGACGCCGGACTGGTCGTTGAGGATGCCGATCTTGACGCCTTGCGCGGAGGCGGGAACCGCAATCAAGAGGGCCGAGGCCGCTGCGGCCCAAAGTGCTGATTTCATATGTTTAACTCCCGGCATTCTTCTGTGAAATCGCGCGGATAGTAGTGAAGAACCGCGCTTCCGCCCATCCATTTCATGTTGGTCGTTAGTATGGGATTCTGCGTGCCACATTCTCCACCGTCGTCCCGGGGCGTGCGCAGCGCGAGCCCGGGACCCATAACCACAGGATGGTGTTGGCGAAGACTCGCCGCTGTCGCGCTAAACTCCTCCCTGTGGTTATGGATCCCCGCGTTCGCGAGGATGACAGCGGAGGATGTGGCGGAGTCTTTGGCCATCGAGACAGACGTCAGGCCATCGCCTCCGGCTTCTTGTCGCGCCGCCCTTCCGCCAGGTTCCGCACCACGACGTAGAAGATCGGCGTGAACAGAAGGCCGAACAGGGTGACGCCGATCATGCCGAAGAACACGGCGACGCCGACGGCCTGGCGCATCTCCGAGCCAGAGCCGGTCGAGATCACCAGCGGCAAGACGCCGAGGATGAACGCGAACGAGGTCATCAGGATCGGCCGCAAGCGCAGGCGGCAGGCATCGATGACGGCCTCCAGCCGCGGCTTGCCTTCGTTCTCGATATCGCGCGCGAATTCGACGATTAGGATCGCGTTCTTCGCCGCCAGTCCCACCAGCACGACGAAGCCAATCTGGGTCAGAATGTTGACGTCCTGGCCCATGACGCGAACGCCGATGGTGGCGGCGAGCAGGCACATCGGCACGATCAGAATCACCGCGAACGGCAGCGTCCAGCTGCCATATTGCGCGGCGAGGACGAGATAGACGAACAGCACGCAGATCGGAAATACGTAGAGACCGGCATTGCCGCCGGTGACCTGCTGATAGGACAGGTCGGTCCATTCGAAGGTGAAGCCGCTCGGTAAAGTATCGTTCGCGAGCTGCTTGATGGCGTTGAGCGCGGTGGTCGAGCTCGTGCCCGGCGCCGGCTCGCCCTGGAGTTCGGACGCCGCATAGAGATTGTAGCGAGCGACGCGGTCGGGTCCCGAGACGTCCTTGAACTCGACCACGCTGCCGAGCATCACCATGTCGCCGGAAGCGTTGCGCGTGCGCAGGCGCGCAAGGTCGCTCGGTTCTTTCCGGAAAGGGAAGTCGGCCTGCGCGGTGACGTGGTAGGTGCGGCCAAACAGGTTGAAGTCGTTGACATAGGTCGACCCGAAATAGGTCTGGATCGTCTCGTTGATGTTGGAGATGGGCACGCCCAGCTTCTGCGCCTTGGTGCGGTCGATGTCGACGAAGAGCTGCGGCGTGTTGGCCGTGAACGGCGAGAACACCGAGGGGGCGAGCAGCGAGGGCGATTTGCGCGCGGCGGCGACAAGCTCGTCGGTGGCGGCTGCGAGCATTTCAGGCCCGCGGCCCTGGCGGTCCTGGATGCGGATGGCAAAGCCGCCGCCGGTGCCGATGCCGGGCACGGCCGGCGGCGGAATCACGATGATGAAAGCGCCCTGGATCGCGGACAGGCGCTTGCGCAGCTCGGCGGTGATGGCATTCGCGGACAGGCCCTTCTTCAGCCGCGCCTCGGGCTCGTCGAACACCGGGAACAGCGCCGCCGCATTGCCGGCCTGCGTGCGGGTGGCGCCGGAGAAACCGGCAAAGGCGGCGACTCGAACGATGCCCGGCGTTTCCAGCGAGATCCGCTCGATCTCGCGAACGACCTCGGTGGTACGCGCCAGCGACGCCGCGCCCGGCAATTGCACGGATATGATGACGTAGCCGCGATCCTGCGCCGGGATGAAGCCCTGCGGCGTGGTCACGATCAACCAGCCGGCGCCGCCGATCAGCACGACGTAGATCAGCAGCATCACCACCGAATGGCGAATCGCGAAATTGGCGAGGCCGGCATAGCCATGCGCCAGCCGGTCGAACACGCGATTGAACACGCCGGTGAACGCATTCCAGCCGCGCGCGATGATGTTCCAGGCGGCCGGCGGCCGCTTTTCTTCGTGTGGTGTGAGGATCTGCGAGGCCAGCGCGGGCGAGAGCGTCAGCGAGCAGAAGCAGGAGATCGCCGTCGCAACGGCGATGGTGACGGCGAATTGCTGGAAGAACTGCCCGGAGATGCCGCCGAGGAACGCGGTCGGCACGAACACCGCGCATAGCACCAGGGCGATCGAGACCAGTGCGCCGCCGACCTCCTCCATTGTCTTCAGCGCGGCATCGCGACGACTGAGGCCGTGCTCGAGATGGCGTTCGACATTCTCGACCACGACGATGGCGTCGTCGACCACGATGCCGACCGCGAGGACGAGCCCGAACAGGGTGAGATTGTTGATGGAGAAGCCGAGCGCCGCCATCACCGCGAACGTGCCGACCAGCGAGACCGGAATCGCGATGATCGGAATGATCGCGGGCCGCCATCCCTGCAGGAACACCAGCACGACGACGACCACGAGCAGCATGGCCTCGTAAATGGTCTTGATCAGCTCGTGGACCGACTGGGCGATGAACTCGGTCGGGTTGTAGCCGATATTGAAGTCGAGCCCCCTGGGAAAGCTCTCCTTGAGCCTCGTCATGGTGTCGGAGATGTTCTTTGCGGTCGCGAGCGCGTTCGAGCCCGGCCGCTGCGTCACCAGCATCGCGACCGCCGACTTGCGCAGCAGGAAGCTGTTGGTGCTGTAGGCCAGCGCCCCGAGCTCGATGCGGGCGACGTCGCGCAGCCGCACCGTGCGGCCGTCAGGGCCGGCCTTGATCAAGATATCCTCGAACTGCTTCTGGTCCTTCAAACGTCCGGTGAAGGTGAGATTGGGCTGGAAGGCCCGATCGGTGATCGGCGGCTCGGCGATCTGGCCGCCGGCGATCTGCACGTTCTGGGCGCGGATGGCCGCGAGCACCTCGGCCGAGGTCAGGCCGAGATTGGCGATTCTGTCAGGATCGAGCCACAGCCGCATCGAATAGTCGCGGGCGCCGAAGATCTGGATGTCGCCGACGCCGTCGATGCGCAAGAGCTGGTCGCGGACCTGGAGCAGCGCATAATTGGAGATGTAGAGCTGGTCGAACGTGTCGTCCGGCGACAGCATGAACACGACCATTAGGATGTCGGGCGAGTTCTTGCGGGTGGTGACGCCGTTGCGCTGCACTTCCTCTGGAAGGCGCGGCTGCGCGATGGCGACGCGATTCTGCACCAGCACCTGGGCCTTGTCGAGATCGGTGCCGAGCTTGAAGGTGACGGTGATGGTGAGCTGGCCGTTCGAGGTCGCCTGGCTGTAGAGATACAGCATGTCCTCGACGCCGTTGATCTCCTGCTCGATGGGAGCTGCGACCGTGTCGGACACGGTCTGGGCGGAGGCGCCGGGATATTGCGTCGTGACGACGACGGTCGGCGGCACCACTTGCGGATATTCGGAGACCGGCAGCGTGGTGTAGGCGAGTGCACCGACGATCAGGAGCACGATCGACAGCACCATCGCCAAAATGGGCTGGTTGATGGAGAGGCGGCCAAGATTCATGACTTGCCACCGGCCGGCGCTTGCGCGGTCTGGGGAGCGACCTTGGCGCCGACGCGGGCGCGCTGGATGCCGTTGACGATGACGCGATCGTCCGGCTTCAGCCCTTCACGGATCACGCGCAGGCCGTCGTCGAGCGGACCGAGCACGACGGGGCGTGCCTCGACCGTATCATCAGGCTTGACCACGAACACGATCTTGCGGGACTGGTCGGTTGCGATCGCAGCGTCCGGAATCAGCAGCGCCTCGTAAGGCGCGCTGCCGATCAGGCGGACGCGGCCGAACTGGCCGGGCAGGATCGAAAGATCCGTGTTCTTCACCACCGCGCGGCTGCGCAGCGTGCCGGTCGACACGTCCAGCCGATTGTCGAGGAAATTGACGGTGCCCTCGCGCGAGGGCTTGGTCTCGCCGGCCAGCGTCACTTGCACCGGGTTCGCGGTATCGCGCGAACTTGGCCGCCGTCCTTCGAACCACAATTTGCTGTATTTGATGAACGTCGCCTCATCCATGTCGAAATAGATGTAGATCGGATCGAGCGCGACGATCGAAGTCAGCAGCGTCGAGGTGCCGGTGTCGCTGCCCTGCACGAGATTGCCGGGGCTGACGAGATGGCGGCTGACGCGGCCGGTCAAGGGCGCTGCCACATGCGTGAACTCGATGTTGAGCTTGGCGGCCTTCAGCGCGCCCTCGGCCTGCATCTCGGCGGCGTGCGCAGCCTGCAAGGCCTGGCGGCGCTGATCGACGACCTGTTCGGAGACCGCGCTGGTCTGCACGAGGCTGAGACCACGGTCGAGCTCGCGCTTGGCGAGCTCCACTCGCGCCCGTGCGTCTGACAGCTGGCCCTCCGCCTGAGTGGCCACCGCCTCGAACGGGCGCGGATCGATCACGTAGAGCAGGTCACCCTGACGCACGATGGCGCCGTCCTGGAATTCGACCGAGTTGACGAAGCCGCCGACCCGCGGCCGCACCTGGACCTCCTCCACCGCCTCGAAGCGGCCGGTGAACTCGTCCCAATCGGTGACTGTGCGCTTGACCGGCTGGGCGACCGTCACCGCCGGCGCCGGCGGAGCCGCAGCCTGCGATGCCGGCTTGTCGCAGCCGGACAGGGCGAACGCGGCGGCGAGAAGCCCGGCGATTGCGCTGACCTGAACGAAATCGTGCTTTTTGATCAACTGCCTGCTTCCGTCCGGTCCGCTCATCCCCAGGTCCTCGCATCAAAGCCGCAGAAGATGCAGGGTACGCCTCTACCTGCGGGCGCCACAAGATGTGTTGCAAAGATGAACTCTTCAAGACCAATGCGCGCGCAATGCTCCGAACGGCGCCCTGACCGGATGACGGGTTGACAGAGAGAGAGAGAGAGAGAGACGGTGCCGGGCAAGGCAGTTGCGGCAAGCCGAACCCTGCCGTGAACGACGGGCACTCGGAATTGCGAGCTTTTCCCGGCGGCTGTCCTTCGAGACGCCCGCTTCAGGCGGGCCCATCCTGACAAAGAGAGCTACTTACGCAGCCTGGCCTTGGCGCCGGCGACGATCTGCATGGTGACGCCGGCAATCCAGCCGACCAAGACGAGCCAGGTCCAGGCCATGTGCGGATCGAGCCGGAGCACGATCACGGCGACCGAGGCGAAGGCGGTGAGCGTAGCGGAGAGCGTGCCGGCGGCGCTCATGAGCTCGGCGGCGTCGATCTGGCTGTGCGCATCGTCGAAAGGCATCTGCGGCGTGTCGATGCCGAGATAGAAGCCGATGCCGCCGAGCAGCATCATCAGCAGCAGGAAGCCCTGCGTGGTGAGGGTGGGGATCGCCGAGCCGACATAGGCGCCGACGAACAATCCGCACGCGGCCCCCGCCATGGCAAGGCCAACGCGCTCGAACACATGGGCAGTTTTACGAAAACGAAAGCGCATGGCCAGCCTCCGCGAGGCGTTGAGTATGGAGAGGTTAGGCCAGTTTTGGGGGGCATGGAAGGTGAGGAGGTTTACGGATGCGTGAGGGATCTAACTCCCTCTCCCCGTTCTTACGGGGAGAGGGTTGGGGTGAGGGGCTTCTCTCCACACATGAGATTTTCGCCGCACCTGTACCCCCTCACCCGGATTGCGCTCGCGCGCAATCCGACCTCTCCCCGCAAGCGGGAAGAGGTGAAGAGAGTCACCTCGCCCCGAACGTGGTCTTGCCGAACAGCGCCTTTTGCGTGGACGGCTGCGAGCGCCAGTATTGCGGCGGCGCCTCGACCACGCCGCCGAGCTCGGCGGCAGCGTGCCAGCCCCAGCGCGGATCGTAGAGCAGGCCGCGGGCGAGCGCGACCATGTCGGCCTTGCCCGACGCGACGATCTCCTCCGCGTGCTTCGACTCGGTGATCAGGCCGACGGCGATGGTGGGCAGGCCGGTCTCGCGCTTGATCGCCTCTGCAAACTGCACCTGATAGCCGGGGCCGAGCGGAATCTTCTGCAGCGGCGAGACGCCGCCGGACGATGCATCGATCCAGTCGACGCCGCGCGCCTTCAGCGCGTTCGCGAATTCGATGGTCTGTGCCAGATCCCAGCCGCCCTCGACCCAATCGGTCGACGACACCCGCATGCCGACCGGCTTGTCGGCGGGGAACGCGGCGCGCACCACGTCGAACACCTCCAGCGGAAAGCGCATGCGGTTCGCGAGGCTACCGCCATATTCGTCGGTGCGCTTGTTGGAGATCGGCGACAGGAATTGATGCAAGAGATAACCATGCGCGCCATGGACCTCGATGGCGTCGATACCGAGCCGCGCGGCGCGCTCGGTCGAATGGACGAAGGCCTCGCGGATGCGCTTCAGGCCTGCCGCATCCAGCGCCAGCGGGGCGGCCTCGCCCTCCTTGTGCGGCACCGCCGACGGCCCGACCGTCTGCCAGCCGCCCTGCCCTTCCGGAATCAATTGGCCGCCGTCCCAGGGGCGCGCGCTCGAGGCCTTGCGGCCGGCATGGGCGAGTTGCATCGCGATCGCGGTGGAGGAATGCTTGCGCACCGAATGCAGGATCGGCTTCAGCGCGGCCTCGCAGGCGTCGCTGTAGAGCCCGAGGCAGCCCGGCGTGATACGGCCGATCGCCTCGACATGCGTCGCCTCGATGCAGAACATCGCCGCGCCCGACAGGCTGAGATTGTTGATGTGGGTGAAGTGCCAGTCGGTGGCGACGCCGTCATCGGCCGAATATTGGCACATCGGCGACACCACGAGGCGGTTCTTCAACGTCAGGCCGCGCAGCTTGATCGGGGAAAACAGGGCGCTCATGCGAGGGTCCGGGGCTGGAGAAATGGAAGCGATTGCATGAAGTTTAGTGGGTGGGCGGCGAATTGCCAGCCGCACGGGCAGCATGGCGACCAGCAGCGGCATGCATTGCGCTGGAGATGCCGCGGCGAACATGTCTCCCTATTGTCGTCCCGGATCCGCGCTTCGCTTGTCCGGGACGATGGAGGAATGCGGGCGTAACCCGCCCCTACGGCTTGATGCCGGCGGCCTTGATCAGCTCCTGATTGGCCGCCAGCTCGCGCTTGACGAGGTCGTCCATCTCGGCGGGCTTCATCGGCCTCGGTTCGAGCCCGAGCTTTGTCAGGCTCACCTGCGTCGCCGACGTGGCCAGGACTTTCTCGGCGGCCGCGTGCAGCTTGTCGACGACCTCGCGCGGGGTCTTCGCCGGCACGAACACGCCGAACCAGATCTCGCTGTCGGCGTCCTTCAAGCCGATCTCGGCCGGCGTCGGCACATCGGGCAGCTCGGCAACGCGCTTCGATGTCGAGACCACCAGCGCGCGCACTTGGCCCTCGCGGATCAGCGGCAACGCGGTCGCCAGCGGGCAGAAATACAGATCGATGCGCCCACCGAGAATGTCGGCGATCACTTCCGGGCCGGCGCGATACGGCACATGAATAGCCTCGATGCCGGCGGCGTAGCGGAACTTCTCGCTCGAGATGTGCACGGCGCTGCCGATGCCGACCGAGCCGAACGAGATCGAACCGGGCTTTGCCTTGGCAGCGGCGATGAAGTCCTGGATGGTTCTCCAAGGGCGCTCCTTCGGCACGATCATCACATTGGCACCGGATCCGATCATGAACACCGAGGCGAGATCGCGGCTGGGGTCGAAGCTCGCATTCGGGAACATCAGGGGCGCAATGGTCAGCGCCGACGACTGGGCGAGCAGGCTGTAACCATCGGGATCGGACTTCGCGACCGCCGCCGAACCGACCACACCGCCGCCGCCGGCGCGGTTTTCGATCACGATCGGCTGACCGAGTTCGGCGGAGAGATGCTCGAACACCAGCCGCGGCACCACGTCCGCCGCGCTGCCCGGACCGAACGGAATGGTCGCCTTGATCAGTCGCGCCGGCCAGTCTTGTGCCTGGACTTGTGTTGCAGCGGCGATCCAGAAGGACGCATATAGACAAAACACGCGAAGGAACCTGGTCATCGAAATCTCCGGTCGACTCTCGCGATCGCTGCAAGAACCGTTCCGGCGCGATCTCTACTCCGCCAGCGTGAATTGCAGCAGCAAAGTCCGCTGCAGCATCGAGAAATTGTCGTCGGAGATCAGGGTCAGCACCGTCTCGCCGTCGGCGGTGACGTGGGCGTCGATGCCTTCCATGTTGTCGATCTCGTGGCCGAGATCGGCGGCGAACAGCGTCAGGCCGTCGACGACGGCGCCCGGCGCGATTCCCTTCAGCGGGATCGCGCGGATGCGGATGTTGACGCCGGTGAACCAGGAAAATTTACGTTCGAGGATGAGCAGATCGCCCGAGGGCAGCAGCACCGCGTCGCTGATGTCGAAATTCTCCGAGCGCCGCACGCTGAATTGGCCGGGCGTCGAGCCGCCGATCAGGAAAGCGAGGAGGTTGCCGTCGGCATCGAGCCCGCGCTCGGAAAAGGCAATCAGCGTGCCCGCGAGCGGCTGGGCCTGGCTCTTGCCCGCTCCCTGCGCTTTGGGCACGACGACCATCGCCTCCAGCCCCTTGTTGTAGGGCAGCTTGCGCAGGGCCGGTGGGACGGCGATCACTTCGCCGCGGGCGCCCGTGGCGCCCTTGGCGAAATCATAACGCAGGATCTGATTGACGCGTTCGAGCCCGACATAGACGAGGTTGCCGTCGCGCGCGAGCGACTCGGTATCGTACCAGAGCCGCTTCTCGGTGATCGGCCGCCCGTCGGCGCCCAGCACCGGCGCGGCCTCGACGTCGGCGAGCCCAATCATCTCACGGCCGGAATAGCGGATGCTGCCGGTGAACCAGCCGCCCTGATCGGAGATCGCGAGAAAGCGCTCGCCCTTGCCGTCGAGGAAGCGGAGGCCCGACAGCCCGCCGAAGCCGCGATAGGGCGAGGTCAGCACCAGGCCGCTGCGAAAATCCAGCGAGCCGAAGCGCGTGCGCGAGCGGTCGCGCGGCTCGAAATTGGGGATGGTGCGCGCGTTGACCTCGACGCTGACCGGCGCGGTGACGGCATGCTCGAGCTGGAGCGCGCGCGGCGGCGGCTCGGTCTTGGGCTGCAGCTGCGCCTGCGCCAAGCGCGGCAGCGCGAGAGTGGAAAATCCCGCCGCCGCGAGGCTGACGAAGCTGCGGCGGGATGGATGCGTGCTCACGAATGCAATTTGCGTCGCGGGCGACCGGCCGCTTGCGTTGGCGCCGTGTTGGTCTCGCTGAAGAGCTCGGCAAGCTTTTCGGTGATCGCGCCGCCGAGTTCTTCCGCGTCCACGATCGTTACCGCGCGGCGATAATAGCGCGTCACGTCATGGCCGATGCCGATCGCGATCAGCTCGACCGGCGAGCGGGTCTCGATCTCCTCGATGATGTGGCGCAGATGCCGCTCGAGGTAATTGCCGGGATTAACCGACAGCGTGGAATCGTCGACCGGCGCGCCGTCCGAGATCATCATCAGGATCTTGCGCTGCTCGGGCCGGCCGAGCAGGCGCTTGTGCGCCCAGTCCAGCGCCTCGCCGTCGATGTTCTCCTTCAAGAGGCCCTCGCGCATCATCAGGCCCAAGTTTTTCCGCGCACGACGCCACGGGGCGTCGGCAGACTTGTAGATGATGTGGCGGAGATCGTTGAGGCGGCCGGGATTGGCCGGCTTGCCGGCGGCAAGCCATGCCTCGCGCGATTGCCCGCCCTTCCAGGCCCGCGTGGTGAAGCCGAGAATCTCGACCTTAACGCCGCAACGCTCCAGCGTGCGCGCGAGGATGTCGGCACAGGTCGCGGCGACCGTGATCGGGCGGCCGCGCATGGAGCCGGAATTGTCGAGCAGCAGCGTCACTACGGTGTCGCGGAACGTCGCCTCCTTCTCGTGCATGAAGGACAGCGGGTGATAGGGATCGGTGACGACGCGCGACAGCCGCGCAGGGTCGAGGATGCCCTCCTCGAGATCGAACTCCCAGGCGCGATTCTGCTGCGCCATCAGGCGGCGCTGCAGCCGGTTGGCGAGACGGGCGACGATGCCCTGCAGATGTGCGAGCTGCTTGTCGAGATAGGCGCGCAGCCGCTCCAGCTCGTCATGGTCGCAGAGATCCTCGGCGGCGATGACCTCATCGAACTTGGGCGCGAAGGCGTGATATTCCGGCCCACGCGGCTCGTTCCTGCCGTGCTGGTTCGGGCGCGTCGCCTCGCCCGGCGTCTCGTCATCACCGAGCTCGCCATCGTCGAAGGTGTCGGAGGTGGAGGCCTGCGCGCTTTCCATCGCGCTCTCGCTCATCTCCTCGCTGGTTGCCTGCGCCTGGTCGGCGCTCATTTCCTGCGCGGCGTCGGAATCGGGCGAGCCTTCGGCGCCGGACTGGTCGTTGTCGCCGTCCTGGTTCTCCTCGTTCTCGTCATTGTCTTCGCTGTCGGCGTTGCGCTCGTCGCCGAGCTCGAGTGCCGACAGCAGGTCATGCACGGCATCGCCGAACTTGGTCTGATCCTCGAGCACGCCGTCGAGCCGATCGAGCCGCTTGCCGATCTTGTCTTCGAGGATCGGTCGCCAGAGATCGACCATCTTCTTGGCCGCCGTCGGCGGCGCCATGCCGGTGAGGCGCTCGCGCACCAGCATCGCCAGCGCGTCCGCCAGCGGCGCGTCGGCGCGGTCGGTGATCTCGTCGAACTTGCCGCGGTGGAAATGGTCGTCGAGCATCGCGGTGAGGTTCTTGGCAACGCCCGCCATGCGGCGCGCGCCGATCGCCTCGACGCGGGCCTGCTCCACCGCCTCGAACACGCCGCGCGCCTGCGGATTGCCGGGCATCAGCTTGCGGTGAACCTTGGGATCGTGACAGGCGATCTTGAGCGCGATGGAATCGGCATGGCCGCGCACGATCGCGGCGTCACGCTTCGTCATCTTGCGCGCGGGCTCGGGCAGCCGCGCCTTGCCGGGCGCAAGTCCCGGGCGCTCGGCCGCGAAGGAGACGTCGAGCTCGGGCGCCTTTGCGATCGCCTTCAGACAGGAGGCGACCGAGCGCTTGAACGGCTCGGTCGGTGCTTCCTTGTTGCTGCGGAATTTGGAGTTGGAGGTGGTCATCTGACCCTATCTGTCGTCCCGGCGAAGGCCGGGACCCATAACCACCGGCCGCTCTTGTGTCAGGAAACTATCAGCGTCGCTTCAATCGAGACATCACGCGGTATGGGTCCCGGCCTTCGCCGGGACGACACACCGTGAGAGATCAGCTCAGCGCGACGTTGACTGCCGATTCCGGCAGCTCCGCATTGAAGCAGCGCTGGTAGAACTCGGCGACCAAGGGCCGTTCGAGCTCGTCGCATTTGTTGAGGAAGGTGACGCGGAACGCAAAGCCGATATCGCCGAAGATGTCGGAGTTTTCCGCCCAGGTGATCACCGTGCGCGGGCTCATCACCGTCGACAGATCGCCATTGGCGAAGGCGTTGCGGGTGAGATCGGCGAGGCGCACCATCTTGTTGACGATGTCGCGGCCCTCCTGCGTGCGATAGTGCTTGGCCTTGGCCAGCACGATCTCGACTTCCTCGTCGTGGCTGAGATAGTTCAGCGTGGTGACGATCGACCAGCGGTCCATCTGGCCCTGGTTGATCTGCTGGGTGCCGTGATAGAGGCCCGAGGTGTCGCCGAGGCCGACGGTGTTGGCGGTGGCGAACAGCCGGAACGCCGGATGCGGCTTGATCACCTTGTTCTGGTCCAAGAGCGTCAGGCGGCCCGAAACCTCCAGCACGCGCTGGATCACGAACATCACGTCCGGGCGGCCGGCATCGTATTCGTCGAACACCAGCGCGACGTTGTTCTGCAGCGCCCAGGGCAGGATGCCGTCGCGAAATTCAGTGACCTGCTTGCCGTCGCGGACCACGATGGAGTCCTTGCCGACGAGGTCGATACGGCTGATGTGGCTGTCGAGGTTGACGCGCACGCAGGGCCAGTTCAGGCGTGCCGCGACCTGCTCGATATGGGTGGATTTGCCGGTGCCGTGATAGCCGGTCACCATCACGCGGCGGTTCCTGGCAAAGCCCGCGAGAATGGCCAGCGTGGTGGCGCGGTCGAAGCGGTAATCGGAATCCACTTCGGGAACATGAGGATCGACTTCGGAATAGGCCGGGACTTCGAGATCGCTGTCGATCCCGAACACCTGGCGCACCGACACCTTCATGTCGGGCAGGCCGGAAACTTCCTCAACTTTGGACAGGGCGGCGGTCGTCATCAATCCTCCGAGGTCCCGGGCGGTCCCGAAACCGGTTATTCGCACGTTGGCTGCGGCTGGGTGCTGAAAATCAACCTATCAGAGACAACGAGCCGGCAGAAGCCCGCCCACCAATCAAAGTTCCGTTGTCTTTTCATTTAGATAGGCAAGGAACGCAGTTTTTGGAGGGCTGCCTTGCGAATCACGCCGAAATTCGGGCGGGTCGGCCCCAATCCGTGCGAATGGTACTTTGGCCGTATGCAGTTACTTATGTAGGGTCCGAAGCCCTCATGCTCCAGCCCTTCAAGAGACGACGTGACGTCCTTCCTCGATCCCCTCATCGCCTTCGTTTCCGCCCATGCGTGGCTGGCCTATCTGACCCTGTTCCTGGCGGCGCTGCTCGAAGCCGTTCCGGTGGTGGGATCGGTGATCCCCGGCTCGACCATCATCCTGGCGCTGAGCGCCCTGATTCCCGGCGGCGAATTGCAGCTGCCATGGGTGCTCTTGGCGGCCGCAACTGGTGCCGTACTCGGCGACGGGGCGGCCTATTGGATCGGGCACAGGCGGCAGCGCGAGATCCTCAACACCTGGCCGCTGACCAATTATCCACGCGTGGTCGCGGAGAGCGAAAACTTCTTCAACCGCTTCGGCACCTGGGCCGTGTTCTTCGCCCGCTTCGTGCCGCCGATCCGCGCCTTCGTGCCCGTGACCGCCGGCGCGCTGGGCATGGCGCCCACGAAATTCTATGCCGTGAACATCCCGGCGATCCTGGCCTGGGCGCCCGCCCATGTGCTGCCGGGCGTCTTGGCCGTGTCGGCCCTGCATGAATATGCCGGGCTGCATCATCATGCGCATGTCGGCAAGCACATCTGGATGCTGACCGTTGCAGGGGTTGCGATCGTGCTGGGCGTGGGGATGTGGATCTATCGCCGACGGTATGGCGGCGCGACGGCCAAGCCGCAGGTTTAGGCAGACGCCACATCACAACCGTCGTCCCTGCGTTCGCAGGCACCGAGTTTGTGCGAGAGCATCGCACCCATGACATCCGTGTGATTGACCTGCTCCACCGCTAGCGGCACGTTGGCCCGGATCCTCGCGCCCGCCACCCCATGTTCACCATCGCCAGCCTCTGGATTCCCTTCACCATCGTTGCCGCGCTCGGGCAGGTCGCGCGCAATGCGATGCAGCGGTCGTTGACGAAGCCGCTGGGGACCTGGGGCGCGACCAATATCCGCTTCCTGTTCGGCTTTCCGTTCTCGCTGCTGTTCCTGGGGCTGGTGCTGCTCGCGACCGGCGATCATCTGAGCCCGCCGCCAGCCGTGTTCTGGCCATGGCTGCTGTTGGGCGCGCTCAGCCAGATCGTCGCCACCGGGCTGATGCTGCTCGCGATGAACGACCGCTCGTTTGTCGTGACGACGGCCTACCTGAAGACCGAGGCGATCCAGACCGCGATATTCGGCTTCGTCTTCCTCGGCGATCACCTGACCTGGCTGAAGGTGCTCGCGATCATGATCGCCACCGTCGGCGTCGTCATCACCGCGCTCCGCCCCGGCGGCGACAAGAGCTTTGCCGAGCTGAAGCCGACCATCACCGGCCTCGTTGCCGCGGCGGCCTTCGCGCTGTCAGCGGTCGGCTTTCGCGGCGCCATCATCAATGTGCCCGACGTGTCCTTCGTGACCGCGGCGTCAATTACGCTGGCGCTCGGCCTGTTCGTGCAGACGCTGGTGCTGACGATCTACCTGCTCTGGCGCGCGCCGGACGTGCTCCGAGGAATCCTCAGGTTATGGCGACCGTCGATGCTCGCGGGCTTCATCGGCGCCTTCGCTTCGCAATTCTGGTTCCTCGCCTTTGCACTGACGGCGGCCGCCAACGTCCGCACACTCGCCTTGATCGAGGTGCTGTTCGCGCAAGCCGTGGCGTATTACTCGTTCAAGCAGCCGATCGCGCCGCGCGAGCTTGCAGGCATTGCGCTGATTGTCCTGGGCGTCGCTGTGCTGGTGGGAGCTTAATTCCGGTCTTCCGGCAGCGTCGGTAGCGGTGAGACCTCGATGCCTTCGTCGATCAGCGACTTCGCCTCTTCGGGCGAGGCTTCGCCATAGATTGGGCGGTGCTCCTTGTCGCCGTAATGCATGGCGCGGGCTTCGTTGGCGAAGCGCTCGCCGACATTGTCGGCATTCTTAACGATGTGGTCGCGCAGCTCTTTCAGCTTGGCGCGCAGCTCGCGCTCCTGCGCCATCAGCAGCGAGGTCGGCCCTGACGGCGCAGCCTCGGGTGTGGTCGCGGCCACGGGCTCCGGCGGCGGCGTGGCGCGGCCGCGCCCCTTCTTGCCGACGATGCGCGGCGCCATGATCGCCTTGTCGACCTTGGCTGAGCCGCAGATCGGGCAGGTCACGAGCTTGCGCTTCACCTGCGAATCATAGGCCGACGAGCTCTGGAACCAACTTTCGAAGGCGTGATTGCGGTCGCAGTGGAGCGCGTAGCGGATCATGCCGAGCCCCGCACGAGGTGCAAATGGTCCGGCCCGGCCTTGGGATCGGAGACGCCGAAGCGGCGGCCGTGCTGGAGCGAGGGAATCGCCCGGCGCGCGGTCTCGACCTTGGCCGGGTCGATCCTGGCCATGATGATGCCCGGCTCGACATCGCCTTCGGCGAGGATCTCTCCCCAAGGATCGACGATCAGCGAATGCCCGTAGGTCTCGCGCTTGTTCTCGTGGGTGCCGGCCTGCGCCGCGGCGAAGACGAAGCAGCCGGTCTCGATCGCACGGGCTCGCAGCAGCACGTGCCAATGCGCTTCACCGGTCTTGCGGGTGAAGGCGGACGGCACGGTGATGAAATAGGCGCCGCTTTCTGCGAGCGCACGGTACAGCGCCGGGAAGCGCACATCGTAGCAGATCGTCAAGCCGATGCGGCCCCAGGGCAGATCCGAGATCACGGCGGTCTCGCCCGGCTGGTAATTGGCGGATTCGCGATAGCTCTCGCCGTCCGGCAGCTCGATGTCGAACATGTGGATCTTGTCGTAGCTCGCGAGCACATTGCCCTCGGGCCCGATCAGGAAGGAGCGGTTGACCGCCTTCTCCGGCGAGAAGCGCAGCGCCAGCGAGCCGACATGGAGGTGAATCTTCAGCTCCGCCGCGAGCGCCCGGTAGGCCTTCAGCGAGGCGTCGTCCTCTTCGCTCTGGAGATGCTCGAACAGCGCCTTGCGGTTCAGCTGCATCATGTTGCTGACTTCGGGTGTCTGCACGTAATCGGCGCCATCGGCCGCAGCCTGCCGGATCAGCTTCGTAGCCTGCTCGAGGCTCGGCCCGGGCATCAGGCCGGTGCGCATCTGCACCATGGCGGCCGTGAACGTGCGGTTCTCGCTCATGATACCGCCTTCACGCTTTCGAGCATGCCATCGAGCTTGCCTTCGCGATCGAGCGCATAGAGGTCGTCACAGCCGCCGACATGGGTGCCGCCGATCCAGATCTGCGGGAAGGTCGAGCCCTGGCCGGCGCGGCCGTACATTTCCTGGCGCCAGGACGGGTTCTTGGCGACGTCGAATTCGGTGAAGGTCGCCTTCTTGCGGGTCAGCAGTGACTTGGCGGCGGAACAATAGCCGCAGCCCGGCCGGGTGTAGATCTCGACAGCAGCAGTCATTCGTCTGGCGCTCTCATGTCATGAATTCATTGAATTATATGGGACGGGGCCCGCTCTCGACAACCCGGGCAAAGACCAGCACGTCGACCTGGGCCGCCTTGGCGCGGAGCAGGGCCCGCGCGCAGGTGTCGAGCGTAGCCCCTGACGTCAGGACATCGTCGATCAGGACAACGCGGCGGCCCTGGATCTCGGCCTGACGGTGGGGAGATACCTGGAATGCGCCTTGCACATTGGTGGCGCGCTGGGCCCGCGACAGGCCGATCTGCTGCTCGGTGGCGCGCACCCGCCGCAGCACGTCGCCCCGCACCTTGATCCCGCTCTGCCGCTCGATGACGCGCGCGAGCGCGCCGGACTGGTTGTAACGGCGCCGCCAGGCCCGCCGCCAATGCAGGGGCACGGGCACCAGCATGTCGGCGCCGGTCAGCAACTCGCCGCCCGCGCGCGCCATCCAGCGGCCCATGGCCGGCGCCAGATCGGTACGGTCCTGATATTTCAGCGCATGCACCAGCGTGCGCGCGACGTCGTCGTAGCGCACCGCCGCGCGGGCGCGCTGGTAAGCCGGCGGGCTCGCGATCGCCTCCATCGACAGCATCTCCGGGCCGGGGTCGTAAACGAAGGGAATGCCGAGCCGCGGGCAATAGGGCCGCTCGATGAACGACAGCCGCGCCCAGCAGGAAGCGCAAACGCCTTCGCCATCGACCGGCTCCTGGCAGGATACGCACTGTGTCGGCAGCGCGATGTCGAGCGCCAGCCGCGCCGCCCGCGCCAGCACGTGGCGGCCGGCCGTCCACGCGGCGCGGAGGGGTGCGGCGATGGAACGGATGGGGGGAGCGTCGGCTTCCATGTGGGGAGGCTAACGCTGCGCGCAGCGGATTGCCAGAACTGTGGAGATCGGCGTAACCAGCGGCATGGTCCAGACCGCTCAAATCCCGCCCGCCTTGTTTGATCGTGCCTTGCTGCAGAGGCGGCAGCAGCGCGCCCAGGCCGAAGGCGCGGTCACATTCCTGCTCGACCGGGTCGCCGAGGACATGTCCGATCGGCTGGCCGCAGTGATGCGAGAATTTCAAGCACCGGCCGATCTCTGGACGCCCGGCGGTGGGCTCGCGGCGCTACGCGCTCGGCTACCGTCCATCGAACGGATCGCGCTCGATGCGGCGGGTAGCGAGAAGTTGCCCCTCGCGCCGGAAAGCCTCGATCTCGTCGTCTCGGCGCTGGCGCTGCAATTCGTCAACGACCTGCCGGGCGTGCTCGCGCAAATCCGTCGGGCGCTGAAGCCCGACGGCCTGCTGCTTGCTGCCATGATCGGCGGCGACAGCTTGACCGAGCTGCGCCAGGCGTTTGCCGCGGCGGAAGCCGAATGCGAGGGCGGTGTGTCGCCGCGCGTGGCGCCGTTCGCTGACCTTCGCGACATCGGTGCGCTATTGCAGCGGGCGGGCTTTGCGCTGCCGGTGACCGACGTCGACCGGGTCGTGGTGCGCTATGCCAATGCGTTCGCGCTGATGCAGGATATCAGGCGCATGGGCGCGGCCAATGTGCTGATCGAGCGGCGGCGGACACCGACGCGCCGCGCGACGCTGCTGCGCATGGCCGAAATCTATGCCGAACGCTTTGCCGATGCCGATGGCCGCATCCGTGCGACCTTCGACATCGTCTGGCTCTCCGGCTGGGCCCCGCATGCGAGCCAGCAGCAGCCACTCAAGCCGGGATCGGCGAAAGCGAGCCTGGCGGAGGCGGTGAAGAAGGCGGGTAAGGAGTGACGTGTGTCCCGGCTCTGCCGCGCTCCGCGCTGCGTCCGGGGCACGGTTCAATCACATCAACAAATCGATCAGATGCGGGATCAGCGGAATGTCCGCGGGCGGCATCGGGCAGTCGCGCAGCTTGTTGGCGCGGACCCAGGCAAGGTTCTGGCCCTCGCGTGCGGTGACCATCCCCTCCCAGCGCCGGCAGATATAGAGCGGCATCAGCAGATGGAAGGTGTCGTAACCGTAGCTGGCGAAGGTCAGCGGCGCGAGGCACGGCTCGGCGACTTCGATGCCGAGCTCCTCATGAAGCTCCCGGATCAGGCTCTGCTCCGGCCGTTCGCCCGGCTCGAGCTTGCCGCCGGGGAATTCCCACAGGCCGGCCAGGGGCTTTCCTTCCGGGCGCTGCGCGATCAGGACGCGCTTGTCGGCGTCGACGAGCGCGCAGGCCACCACCAGTGTCAGTTTGAGATCGGCCATGCGTTCTGTCGCTCGCTGAGATCGTTTGCAACGGTTTGTTAACCTCGTTGCGGTCCAAGTTTCCAAAGTCACCATAAGTCATATTTAATCCGCAGTTCCTAGAGTGGGAACTCTTTAAACCACTCCAGGCCAACCCATGCGCGCTGCGCTTTCGGCTCTCCTCCGCCGGTTCGTTCACGACCGGCGCGGCAATATCGCGGTGATTTTCGCGCTCGCCTGCGTTCCCCTGATCAGTGCGGTCGGCTGCGCCATCGACTATTCGCGCGCGACGATGATCCGGTCCAAGCTTCAGGCCGCGGCGGATGCCGCCAGTGTCGGCTCGATCGCCAAGGCCTCGCCCGCCTTCAAGGCGGCCGGCAACATGACTGCGGACGGCTCGATTTCGGTCGGCGTCACGGACGCCACGAACATCTTCAATGCCAATCGCGCCAGTCAGTCCGGCTACACGCTGACCAGCCTTACGCCGACCGTGGTCAAGTCCAGCTCGACCGTCACCGCGACGGTTTCGTTCACGGCAACTTTGAACACCATGTTCCTCGGCGTGATCGGCAAGTCGGTGCTGACGTTGAGTGGCACGTCGAAGGCGACGGCCAGCATGCCGCTCTATATCGATTTCTATCTGCTGCTGGACAATTCGCCGTCGATGGGCGTCGGCGCGACCCCCGCCGACGTGCAGAAGATGGTCAACAACACGTCGGACAAGTGCGCTTTCGCCTGCCACGATCTCAAGGACAAGAACAACTATTACGACCTTGCCAAGAAGCTTGGCGTGACCACCCGGATCGACGTGCTTCGGAGCGCCACCGAGTCCTTGATGGATACGGCAAACGCCACCGAGACCTATTCAAACCAGTTCAGAATGGCGATCTATGATTTCGGCGGCTCTGCAAGCTCGCTCGGCCTGCGCAGTCTGTTTTCGTTGTCGGCCTCTCTCTCCAGCGCCAAGTCGGCGGCCGGCAAGATCGACTTGATGTCGGTGAACGGCCAGAACGAAAATCACGATCAGGATACCCCATTCACCGCGGTCTTTCCCGCGATCAACGGCGAGATCAGCTCCCCCGGAAGCGGCACGTCGGCCAGTCCGCTCAAATACCTGTTCTTCGTGTCCGACGGCGTAGCCGACGAGAGCAACACCGGATGCCTGAAACCGCTCTCGGGCAGCACGCGGTGCCAGTCGCCGCTGAACCCTGCGCTTTGCAAGACGATCAAGGATCGCGGCGTCAAGGTCGCGGTGTTGTACACGACGTATCTCGCGCTGCCGACCAACCCCTGGTACATGAAGTGGATCGATCCGTTCAATGCCGGCCCCTATGGCCCGTCGCCGAACAGCCAGATCGCACAGAACATGCAGAGCTGCGCTTCGCCGGGCCTGTATTTCGAGGTCAGCCCGACGCAAGGCATCGCGGACGCCATGAACGCGCTGTTCAAGAAGGCGGTCGCGGACGCGCGGATCTCGGGGTGATGGCGCTCACCTCTCCCCGTAAGAACGGGGAAGACCTACGACCTGTAGTCCCCGTTGATCGCCACATATTCCTTGGTGAGGTCGCAGGTCATGACGCGGTCGCGGCCTTTGCCGAGGCCGAGCGAGACCAGAATCGCGATCTCCGGCGCCTTCATCGCTTCCGACACCTGCGCTTCGTCATAATCGGGATCGCGCGCCCCGCGCTTGGCGACGCGGATGCCGTTGAACGAGATCGAGAGCTTGTCGCGATCGGCCGGCTCGCCGGCCTTGCCGACGGCCATCACCACGCGGCCCCAATTGGCATCCTCGCCGGCGATCGCGGTCTTCACCAGCGGCGAGTTCGCGATCGACATCGCGATCTTGCGAGCCGAGGCCTTGGTCTTGGCGCCCTCCACGGTGATCTCGACCAGCTTGCGCGCGCCTTCGCCGTCGCGGGCGACCTGCTCGGCGAGATTGGCGAGCACCTGGTTGAACGCCTTGACGAAGCCCTTCAGGCGCGGGTCGCTGGCGCGGCTGATCTTCGGCGCGCCGTGCTCGGCGGCGGCGCCGGTGGCGAAGGCCAGCAGCGTATCCGAGGTCGAGGTGTCGCCGTCGATGGTCACGGCGTTGAACGTGTCCTCGACGCCGCTCTTGAGCATCGCCTGCAGCGCGGCGGGCGCGATCGGCGCGTCGGTGAAGATGAAGGACAGCATCGTCGCCATGTCGGGCGCGATCATGCCGGCGCCCTTGGCCATGCCGTTGATGGTGACCTTGGCCTTGCCGAGCTTGACGGTCGCGGTCGCCACTTTCGGGAAGGTGTCGGTGGTCATGATCGCCTTGGCCGCAGCCAGGTAATCGCCGGGATCGGCGGCTTCGGCGAGGCGGCCGAGCACGCCGTCGAACTTGGTGGCATCCAGCGGCTCGCCGATCACCCCGGTCGAGGCCAGGAAGACCTCGCTCTCGCTGCAGCCGACCGCCTTGGCCGCGATCTTCGCCGTCAGCGCGGTGGAGGCGCGGCCGGTCTTGCCGGTGAAGGCATTGGCATTGCCGGAATTGACCACCAGCGCGCGCGCCTTGCCACCCTTCAGCTTGGCACGGCACCATTCCACCGGGGCCGAGGGGCACTTCGACCTGGTGAAAACGCCGGCGACGGCAGTGCCCTTGTCCATCACCGCGAGCAGCACGTCGGTGCGGTTCTTGTAGCGGATGCCGGCTTCGGCCGTCGCAAGACGGATGCCCGCGATCACGGGCATATCAGGAACGGTTTTGGGGGCGAGCGGAGAGACGGAGGAGGACATCGCGGGCGCCTTGGTCGGGTCTGGACATGCAGATGGCCGGGGGAGCCCCCGGCCATTGCGACGTTAGATACCCTTGGCGTCCGCGAAGTGACAGCGAATTCTTACTTCTTCGCCGGCGGCGCCATCTTGCTGTCGGACGGCTTCGCATCGGACTTGGCGTCCTTCGACGCATCCGCCGCCGGCTGGTCCAGCCGCTCGACCTTGGCTTCGGTGCGCAGCTTGGCGACATACTCGGCCTGGGCCTTGCGGGTCACGTACTGCTCGATCTGAGCCTTGACCTGCTCGAAATCGGGCGCCTTGCGGTTGCGCTTTTCCTCGACCTTGATGATGTGCCAGCCGAACTGCGACTTCACGGGGTCGGAGATCTTGCCGGGCTCCAGCGAGAAGGCCACGGCCGAGAATTCCGGCACCATCTGCTCCTTGGTGAAGAAGCCGAGGTCGCCGCCATCGGCGGAGCCGGGGTCCTTGGACTTCTTCTTGGCGAGCTCGGCGAAATCGGCCCCCTTCCCGAGCTCGGCCTTTACCGCCTTGGCCTCGTCCTCGGTCTCGACCAGGATGTGGCGGGCGCGCACCTCCTGCTCGCCGGTGATCTGCTTGGCGGCCTCCTCATAGACCTTCTTCATGGCGTCCGGCGTGGTCGCGGCCTTGCCCTCGCTGGCGAGCAGGCTGTCCATCAGAAGCCGGTTGCGGGCGAAGGCCAGGCGCTTCTTGAACTCCTCGCCGTCGGCGATCTTCTTGTCTTCGGCAGCCTTGCTGACGATCTTCATGTCGATCAGGAAGGACAGGACGTTTTCGTCCTTGGTGGCCGGGTCCATCTGGGCAAGGCTCGGCCCGAGTTCCTCCTCGGCCATGGTGACGTCGCTCTTCTTGATCTCCGCACCATTGACCTTCGCCAGCACCGGATCATCGGCAGCCCGGAGCGGGCCCGCAAACGCCAGGGACAGCGCCAGAGCGAGGCTGCCAGCCAGGGCGGACGCGGAGCGGAAGCGCTGGGTTGCCGGGAACGAGGTGGTCATGGAAAATCCTTATGTTGAAGCAGGGGGCTGCTCGAGCGGGGCGGACACTCGCCCAATCAGGGGGGCTTGGCAACGCGAAAAGTCTGTCAAAATGATGAATTAGCCGCACTGCGCCCGCCGTTGACAAGGCCCCGACCGGGCCATATCTCTGCGCGGTCGCGACCATGGCGATGGCGTTTATTTTGCTGCGTTTTTGGCCGTTGAACCCAGACTTGCCCAATTCCCACCCATATGGCGGATGACCCCCGCAGGCCGGGCTCTGACGCCGCGAAGCGTCACGGTGAGTTGATAGGCGGGCGGGTGACAACTTCTTAGGCCCAACGCGGTTGAATCGCGAACACAGGAACCAGGCATGATCGGCGCGCTCGCCCGCAAGTTTTTCGGCTCCGCCAACGACCGGCGGGTGAAGGGATATCAGTCCCGCGTCAACGCGATCAACGCGCTGGAGCCCGAGGTCTCGAAGCTCTCCGACGAGGCGCTCAAGGCCCGCACCGCGGAATTCAAGCAGCAGCTCGCGAACGGCAAGACGCTGGACGATCTCCTCGTCCCGGCCTTCGCCACCGTGCGCGAGGCCGCCAAGCGCACGCTCGGCCAGCGCCATTTCGACGTCCAGCTGATCGGCGGCATGGTGCTGCACGAGGGCGACATCGCCGAGATGAAGACCGGCGAAGGCAAGACGCTGGTCGCAACGCTCGCGGTCTATCTGAACGCACTCGCCGGCAAGGGCGTCCACGTCGTCACCGTCAACGACTACCTCGCCCGCCGCGACTCCGGCTGGATGGGCCAGATCTACAGCTTCCTCGGCATGACCACCGGCGTGATCGTGCACGGCCTCGACGATGCCGAGCGCAAGGCGGCCTATGCCTGCGACATCACCTACGGCACCAACAACGAATACGGCTTCGACTATCTGCGCGACAACATGAAGTACCGGCTCGAGGACATGGTCCAGCGGCCGCACTTCTTCGCCATCGTCGACGAGGTCGACTCGATCCTGATCGACGAAGCGCGCACGCCGCTGATCATCTCCGGCCCGCTCGACGACCGCTCCGACTTCTACAACACCATCGACGGCTTCCTGCCCAAGCTCGACAAAGCTGACTACGAGGTCGACGAGAAGCAGCGCACGGTGACGCTGACCGAAGGCGGCATGGAGAAGATCGAGACGCTGCTGCGCGATGCCGGCCAGCTCAAGGGCGAATCACTCTACGACGTCGAGAACGTCTCCGTCGTGCACCACATCAACCAGGCCCTGCGCGCGCACACGCTGTTCACGCGCGACAAGGACTACATCGTCCGCGACGACGAAGTCGTCATCATCGACGAGTTCACCGGCCGCATGATGCCGGGCCGCCGCTATTCGGAAGGCCTGCACCAGGCGCTGGAAGCCAAGGAGCACGTCCAGGTCCAGCCCGAGAACCAGACGCTGGCCTCGATCACCTTCCAGAACTACTTCCGCATGTACGAGAAGCTGGCGGGCATGACCGGCACCGCCGCGACCGAAGCGGACGAATTGTTCGACATCTACAAGCTCGAGGTCGTGGAGATCCCGACCAATCTGTCGATCGCGCGCCTCGACGAGGACGATGAGGTCTATCGGACCCAGAAGGAAAAATACCAGGCCATCCTCGCCGAGATCGAGCGCGCCAATGCGCGCCTGCAGCCGGTGCTGGTCGGTACCGCCTCGATCGAGAAGTCGGAAGTGCTCGCCGAATTCCTCAAGAAGAACGGCTACAAGCAGATCGATTTCGGCAAGGAGGGTGCGCTCGACAAGCTCTATGCCGCCGCCCGCGCCGGCAAGCCGGCAAAGCTGTTCGCGGTGCTGAACGCGCGCTTCCACGAGCAGGAAGCCTACATCGTGGCGGAGGCCGGCGTGCCCGGCGCGATCACGATCGCCACCAACATGGCCGGCCGCGGCACCGACATCAAGCTCGGCGGCTCGCTGGAGATGCGCATCCAGCAGGAGACTGCCGGCATCACCGACGAGGCCGAGAAGGCCAAGAAGATCGAGCAGATCAAGGCCGATATCGAGCACTTCCGCGACATCGTGCTGAAGGCCGAGGAGACCGTCGAGGTCGAGCCGGCCAAGGGAAGCAAGCCCGCCAAGTCCGTGAAGAAGCCCGGCGGCCTCTACATCATCGGCTCCGAACGCCACGAATCCCGCCGCATCGACAACCAGCTGCGCGGTCGTTCCGGCCGTCAGGGCGATCCCGGCCGCTCGAAGTTCTTCCTGTCGCTGGAAGACGATTTGATGCGCATCTTCGGCTCGGACCGTCTCGACAGCATGCTGCAGCGTCTCGGCCTGCAAGAGGGCGAGGCCATCATCCATCCCTGGATCAACAAGGCGCTGGAGAAGGCGCAGCAGAAGGTCGAGGCGCGCAACTTCGACATCCGCAAGAACCTGCTCAAGTTCGACAACGTCCAGAACGACCAGCGCAAGGTGATCTTCGACCAGCGCGTCGAGCTGATGAAGGACGAGAGCGTCGCCGAGACCGTGGCCGACATGCGCCACGCCTTCATCGACGACCTCGTCGCCAAGCACGTGCCCGAGCATGCCTATGCCGAGCAGTGGGACGTCGCCGGGCTCAAGGACGAATTGAAGCGCGTGCTCGATCTCGACCTGCCGGTCGATGAATGGGCCAAGGAAGAGGGCATCGCCGACGAGGAGCTGCTCACGCGCATCGAGACCAAGGCCGACGAGCACATGGCGGCCAAGGTCGCGCAATGGGGTCCCGACGTGATGCGTTACGTCGAGAAGACCATCCTCCTGCAGACGCTCGACCATCTCTGGCGCGAGCACCTGATCATGCTCGACCATCTGCGCCAAGTCATCGGCCTGCGCGGCTATGGCCAGCGCGATCCGTTGCAGGAATACAAGACCGAAGCCTTCAATCTCTTCCAGGAGATGAGCGCTCACCTGCGCGAAGCGGTCACGGCGCAGCTGATGCGCGTCGAGATCGTCCCGCCGGAGCAGGAAGCCCCGGTGCTGCCGCCGATGGAAGCGCACAAGTTCGATCCGAACACCGGCGAGGACGAGATGGCCCTCGCCAGCGTCACCCTCGGCGCCCAGGCCACCGATGCGTCGATGCGCGATCCGAAGAACCCGACCAGCTGGGGCAAGGTCGGCCGCAACGAGGACTGCCCGTGCGGCTCCGGCAAGAAGTACAAGCACTGCCACGGGCGGTATGCTTGATCGATGACCTCAAAACCCGGCGAACTCGCGGTGTTGTCTTGGCCCACGAGTTCGCCAGGCGTCGAATGCTTTCGATCCATATGATGCCTGCTGGTCTTCCGTTGCATCACGAATGGTAGGCGCACGCCATTGAGGATGGCTGGCGCACAGTAGTCAGACGGTCCTTTATCCGTCACGCGCGGCTGAGCACGCTTCAGCCAGCTGGCAACCCGCCTCACCGCCTGTTCCTGTGATCACTCCGGAGTGCTGCTGCTTCTGCAGATGGTCGGCGGCCACTCGCTCGCGCGGCTGCGTCGCTGAAGAACTCTTCGCCCGGAGAGCCAATGGTCAAAGCGCGGCATCGCGTCTCGGCGAACGCCCTCGGGTAGACCATCCAATTTTTTACCACTGCTCATTGTGATCTGGATCACCGCTACAGAGCTCAATCCGTGGTTTGATTGAATCACGAGACGTGGCCTGAAAATTGGGAGCCAGACAATGTCCAAACGCGCGCTGCCAACCGCCTTTTGTGTCCTTGCCCTGAGTTTTTACGCCTGCGGTTCCGCCCCTGCGAGCCAAGTGGGCGGATGGTGGGGCGGAACATGGTCGTGCAACATCGACGGCCGCCCCGCCCGGATGAAATGGGCCGCCGTCGATGACAGTCAGACAACCTGCAACGGCAACACTTGCACCAGCACTTCGGGAGCACGCTGGTCAGGCCGCTTCTCAGATAATGGCTCGCGATGGGTGAAGTTGACAAATCCACGCACCGGAACCCAGGGCGGCGTGTACTTCAACCATGCCGACGGCAACAAATGGTATCTAGCCAAGCCGGTCAGCAACAAGGCCGTGGGCTGGACGACATGGAATGGCCAACGCTATCGCCTCTCGTGCTGGCGATGATGCGCGAGTGCTTTCCTCTGGCTATGCATTGAAACGGCAGATGTGTGTGTGCGCTTCGCAAGGCGCCACGCTCCACTTCACGAGGTCTAATTCGAGCTGTCGATCAAGCTCTCCAGCAGCCGCTTGAGCTCGCTCGTCGACTTGTCGCCGTAGCTCTCCAGGATGTGCTCCTCCTGGTCGACCGCGAGCGAGTTGAGCTTCTTGCACAGCACCTTGCCGCGGTCGGAGATGAACATCAGCACCTTGCGGCGGTCGTTCGGGTCCTGCACGCGGTAGACCAGCGTGTCGGAGACCATGCGGTCGATCATCTTCGTGAGCGTCGGATGGTTGAGCAGCACGGCGTCCGCGAGCTCGCCCATCGAATGGCCCTCGCCGTCCGACAGCACTTTCAGGATGCGCCATTGCTCGACCGGCACGCCCTCCTTGCTCAACCTCAATTCGAGCTGCCGGTTGATTTCCCGGTTGGCTTGCGCGAGCAGGTAAGCGAGGTGTTCGGTGATCGGGGAATTTTGTTTCGGCGGTTTTGCCACGGCTGAGACTTCGCCTTGACCCAAATGAGTGAATGTCTTGCAATCGATGCTGCATCTATATGCACTTCAATTCTTGAATATTCAATATTTTCAAAATAAGATCATTGCCCAACAAAAGGGCGGAAGCCGCGGCCGCCTGCTCAATGTGCTTTCAGGTCTGGTCTCAGACAGGAGTTGGCGTGCGCGCGACGGTGAACTTCCCGGCTCACGGCGGCTCGGCGTTACCGCCGTCCTTGCTGTTCAGGAATCTGTCGTCTTCGGCAGCTGGCGGTGCCTTGTCGCCGCACGGTGACGCCTTGTTCAAGCGCCGCGGCGTCAACAAGCTGCGCGTCGGCGGCTTCATCTGCTGCACCGGCTCGCCTGGCGTGTGGGGCCCGTGTGCCACGAACAGCGCGCAGCTTGCCGTCGCCGAGATCAACAAGCGCGGCGGCATTCTCGGCCGCGAGCTCGAGCTGTCGATCTACGATGCCGGCGGGCCGCTGGATGAGGTTCTGGACCGCGCCGAGCAGGCAATCGCATTCGACGAGGTCGATCTGATCGTCGGATTGCACACCAGCGCGGTTCGCGTGGGCCTCCGCGACGTCACCACACGCCACCGCATTCCCTATATCTACACGCCGGTCTACGAGGGCGGCGAGCGCACGCCCGGCGTGATGGCGATCGGCGAGACGCCGCGCTGGCAGAGCCGCCCCGCCATCCATTGGCTCGCGGACGTCAAGAAGGCCAAACGCTGGTACCTGATCGGCAGCGACTACGTTTGGCCCTGGCAATCGCATCGCGCGGTGAAGAACTACATCAAGGAAACCGGCGGCCGCGTCGTCGGCGAAGAGTTCGTCCCGCTCGGCGAAGACAATCACGGGCCGCATCTGGCGCGGATCCGCGCCGCCAAGCCCGATGTCGTGTTGATCTCGCTGATCGGTACCGACAGCATCACCTTCAACCGGGCCTTCGGCGAATGTGGGCTAGGCGCCACGACGCTGCGGCTCGCGGGCGCGATGGACGATACCGTGCTACTCGGCATCGGCGCCGACAACAGCGAGAACATGTTCTGCGCTTCCGGCTACTTCACCGGCACCGGCGCGCGCGCCAATGACGACTTCCAGAGCCGTTATCACGCGATGTTCGGGCCGAATGCGCCGCCGATCGGCTCGGTGGGGCAATCGAGTTACGAAGGCCTGCGCTTCCTCGAAGCCGTTGCAAACAAGGCTGGTTCGCTGGCGATGCGGCCGCTGCTCGCGGCCGGCCGCAACATCGTCTACAGCGGCGCCCGCGGTCGGGTTACCGTCTGCAACGGGCACGTGCGGATGCCGATGCATCTCGCCGAGGCCGACGGTCTCGATTTCAAGCTGATCAAGCCGCTCTGACCGCCTCGCGGCTAGACCGGCCGGCGCATTTGCAAAATAATACTTGAAAAGGAAAATATTTCCGTTTTGAATGTTTCGGCGAGGCCGCGGGTGCGTGCGTCGCGCCGGGGCGGCCACGCCCAACGTTGCAAAGAACTTCAAGGAGAGCGCCGTGACAGTTGCCCTTCCCACGCCAGCCCAACTTCGCAGTGTCGCCGAGCAATGCGGTCTTTCGCTCACCGATGACGACGTCGCCTCGTTCCGCGGTCTCATGCAGGGCTCGATCGAAGCCTACAATCTCGTTGCCGCGATGCCGGACGAATTGCCCGAAGTGAAATATCCGCGCACGCCGGGCTATCGGCCCTCGGCGGAGGAGAACCCGCGCAATGCCTGGTATCGCAAGTCGACAGTGAAGGGCGCCGCCAGCGGCAAGCTCAAGGGCAAGACCATCGCGCTGAAGGACAACATCATGCTGGCCGGCGTGCCCATGACCAACGGCTCGTCGACCTTGGAAGGCTATGTGCCCGATTTCGACGCCACCATCGTCACGCGCATGCTGGATGCCGGCGCCGAGATCAAGGGCAAGGTGCATTGCGAGCATTTCTGCCTGTCCGGCGGCAGCCACACCGGCTCCTACGGGCCGGTGCATAATCCGCACAAGATGGGCTACTCGGCCGGCGGCTCGTCGTCGGGATCGGGCGTCGTGGTCGCGCTTGGCGAGGTCGACATGGCCATTGGCGGCGACCAGGGCGGCTCGATCCGCATGCCGTCGTCGTTCTGCGGCATCTACGGCATGAAGCCGACCTGGGGCCTCGTCCCCTACACCGGCATCATGCCGATCGAGATCTATGTCGATCACACCGGTCCGATGACGGCAACGGTCGAAGACAATGCGCTGCTGCTCGAGGTGCTCGCCGGGGACGACGGCTACGATCCGCGCATCAAGGCTCCGAAGGTCGAGGAATACACCAAGGCGCTAGGCCAGGGCGTCAAGGGCATGAAGATCGGCATCGTCAAGGAAGGCTTCGAGCAGCCGACCGCCGAGTCCGCCGTGAACGAAAGCGTGCGCGAAGCCGCAAAGCGCTTTAGGGATCTCGGCGCCACGGTCGAGACCGTCTCGATCCCGATGCACCTGATGGGCGGGGCGATCTGGACGCCGATCGGCACGGAAGGCCTGACCCAGACCATGATGTTCGGCGACGGCTACGGCCTCAGCCGCGGCGATCTCTATTCGACCTCGCTGATGGATTTCCATCGCGGCTGGCGTCGGCAGGCCGACTCGCTGTCCGAGACCACGAAGCTGTTCATGATGCTCGGCACCTACATCAACAACAATTTCGGCCCGCGCTTCTACGGCAAGGCCCTCAACATCTCGCGCCGGCTGACCGCGGCCTACGACAAGGCGTTTGGGGATTACGATCTGCTCCTGATGCCGACGACGCCGATGAAGGCGACCAAGCTGCCGGAGCCCAATGCCAGCCGCGAGGACTATGTCGCCCGCGCGCTCGAGATGATCTCCAACACCGCGCCGTTCGACATCACCCACCATCCGGCGATGTCGCTGCCCTGCGGCATGGTCGACGGCCTGCCCGTCGGCCTGATGCTGGTCGGCCGCATGTTCGAGGAATCCACGATCTACCGCGCCGCCCATGCCTTCGAGCAGATCGGCGACTGGAAGAAGATGTGAGGAAACCTTTGCTTCAACTCGGCGGAAACGCAACGCATGGCTAACGCGTTCGTCGCGGCGTTCGAGATCCTGAGCTTCGGCGCGATCATCGTCCTGATCGTGCTGGGGCTCGGGATCATCGCCAGCATGATGGGCATCTTCAACTTCGCGCAGGGCGAGTTCGTCCTGCTCGGCGCCTACATCACCTATCTCGCTTATGCCAAGGGCCTGCCGATCTGGGCGGGCATGGTTGCAGCGCCTTTCGTCGTCGGTGCGCTCGGCTTCGTGCTGGAGGCGCTGATCATCCGGCGATTCTACGCCGCGCCGATCGTTGCCATGCTCGGCACCTATGCGCTCGGCCTGATCATCCGCGAAGCCGTTCGCGGGCTGATCGGCGGCTTCTATCTCACCGTGCCGGAGCCGATCGGCGGATCGATCGACATCGGCGCCATGCATATCTCGGCGTGGCGCTTCACCATCATCGTCATCACGCTGCTGGTGATGGGCCTCTGCTATCTCTTGCTGTCGCGCACCAGCTTCGGCCTGCGCGTGCGGGCGACGTTGGAGAACCCGTCGCTGGCGCGTGCGTCAGGCATCTCGACGCCGCTGATCTACGGCGCCACCTTTGCCTTTGGCGCTGCACTCGCCGGCCTTGCCGGCGCGCTGATCGTGCCGGTGTTCAGCCTGTTTGCCGATCTCGGCCTGCGCTTCCTGATCCAGGGTTTTGTCGCGGTCATGGTCGGCGGGGTCGGCTCCTTCATCGGCCCGGTCGCGGGCGCCGGCGTCATCGGCACGCTGAGCGCGGCGCTGCCCTGGGTAATGGCACCCGTCGTCGCCGACGTGCTCGTCTTCGTGCTCGCCATCGTCTTCATCAAATTCCGTCCGCAAGGTCTCATCGCTGGAAAAGGGGTTTAATCACATGCTCGATCGTACTCAGCTCACGCGACGTCGTTTCCTGTCCAATTTCGCCTTTGCATCCGGCGCGGTCGCAACCGGCGTCGGCAGCTGGGTGATTCCGGCGCCCTGGGCCAATGCGGCCGAGGCGCCGATCAAGGTCGGCATCGCCACCGACCTCACCGGCCCGATTGCGTACGCCGGCAACGCCGATGCCAACGTCGCGAAAATGGTGATCAAGGAGATCAACGCGGCCGGCGGCCTGCTCGGCCGTCCGCTCGAGCTCTATATCGAGGACACCGCGTCCAACGAATCCGTCGCCGTCGGAAACGTTCGCAAGCTGATCCAGCGCGACAAGGTCGATATGGTGCTCGGCGGCATCACCTCCTCGATGCGCAACGCGATCAAGGACCCGATCGTTTCGCGCGGCAAGACGCTCTACATCTATCCGCAGCTCTACGAGGGCAAGGAGTGCACGCCGTACCTGTTCTGCACCGGCCCGACGCCGGCGCAGCAATGCGACGAGTTCATTCCCTGGCTGATCAAGAACGGCGGCAAGAAGTTCGCGCTGCCCAGCGCCAACTACGTCTGGCCGCACACGCTCAACGTCTACGCCCGCAAGGTGATCGAATCGAATGGTGGCGAGGTCGTGTTCGAGGAGTACTACCCGCTCGACCAGGTCGACTTCTCCGCAACCGTCAACCGCATCATCTCCAACAAGGTCGACGTCGTCTTCAACACCGTCATCCCGCCCGGCGTCGGCCCGTTCTTCAAGCAGCTCTATGAAGCAGGCTTCCTCAAGAACGGCGGGCGCCTGGCCTGCGTCTACTACGACGAGAACACGCTCAACATCAACCAGGCCGCCGAGATCGAAGGCCTCGCCAGCTGCCTCGACTATTTCAAGGTGCTGACCAAGGAGAACCCGTTCGACGCCAAGATCCAGGCGGCCTATGAAAAGGATTTCCCGGGCAACTTCCTGTTCGCCGCCGGCAGCGCTGCCACAGGCACCTATCGCGGCCTCAAGCTGTGGGAAGCCGCAGTCAAGGAAGCCGGCAAGATCGACCGCGAGTCCGTGGCCGCCGCGCTCGACCATGCCAAGATCGCCGAAGGTCCGGGCGGACCCGCCGAGATGGTGCCGGGCAAGCGGCACTGCAAGATGAAGATGTACACCGCCGTCGCCAAGAGCGGAAACTACGAGATCGTCGGGCGCAGCAACGGCCTCGTCGATCCCAAGGAATGCTGATTCTTCGCCTCTCCCCTCTTGGGGAGAGGCGAACCCCGCCGTGATTGACACGGCTGCCTCTGACGATGTTGAACTCGAAATGCTGAAGTCGATGAGTGTGGTAAGAGAGGCCATCGTCGCCGACGCGGACGACGAAGTGGACGGTGCGATGGCTGAGGGCGCAGCGGCGAAACGGGCAAATGACGAGGTCAAGGCAAGACGAAAAATCCTGCCTGTCATCGAGGGCCTCGTGCTCCTCGCGGCGCTACTCGCGCCGCTGGTGCTGCAGGACTATCTCACGGTCTTCGCGACGCGCGTGATCATCCTCGCGCTGTTTGCGCTGTCCTTCGACCTGGTCTGGGGCTATGCCGGCATCATGAGCTTCGGCCAGGCGCTGTTCTTCGGCTCGGCCGGTTACGGCGTCGCCCTGCTCGCGCGCGACCTCGACATCACCAACATCTTCCTGGTGTTGCCGGCAGGCACGCTGATCGGCCTCACCTTCGCGCTGCTGCTCGGCGGCTTCCTGCTGCTGGGACGGCATCCCTCCAGCGTGATCTTCGTCTCGCTCGGCACGCTGACCGGCTCCTACGCCGCCGATCGGCTCGCGCGCGGCTGGTACTATCTCGGCGGCCAGAACGGCATCCCCTCGATCGCGCCGATGTCGCTTGGGTCATACGACTTCACGGAAGGCCCAGCGTTCTATTATCTCGTGCTCGGCATCCTCGTCGTGGTCTATCTGCTCTGCCGCTTCCTGGTGCGCTCGCAATTCGGCCTTGCGCTCGCAGGCCTGCGCGAGAACGAGCAGCGCATCGCCTTCTTCGGCTACAAGGCGCAGCATCTCAAAGCCATTATCTTCACCATCGGCGGCGCCGTCGCAGGCCTCGCCGGCAGCCTCTATGCCTTCCACGAAGGCTTCGTCTGGCCCAACATGGTGGGCGTCGTGGTTTCGACCCAGGTCGTGCTCTATGTGCTGTTCGGCGGCTCCGGCACGCTGATCGGTGCCGTCGTCGGCGCTGTCATCGTCGAGGGCGTCAGCTTCTGGCTCTCGGACAATTACCGCGAGATCTGGCCGATCATCCTCGGCCTGCTGCTCCTGCTCGTGATCTTGTTCCGGCCGCTCGGCCTGATCAGTTTTGTGCTCGGCGAGCGCGAACGCGTCGGCAGCTTTGGTGCCAAGCAAAAGGAGAGGCGCAATGCTCCTTGAAGCGGCCGGCATCAAGAAGGTCTTCGGCAAGCTCACCGCGCTCGACGGCGCAGCCCTCACGGTCGGCGAGAATGAGTTTCACGGCCTGATCGGCCCGAACGGCTCGGGCAAGAGCACGCTGATGAAGTGCATCGCCGGCGCCGAAGTGCCGACCCAAGGCAAGGTCTCCTTCGTCAACACCGACATCACCGCGTTCGCGCCGACCGAACGTGCGCGCGCCGGCATGAGCCTGAAATTCCAGATCACATCCGTGCTGCCGTCGCTCACGCTCTACGACAACATCCTGCTCGCGCTGCAGGCGCAGTCCTCGCTGTTCGACCTCGTGTTCTCGCGCACGCGCGGTGCGTTGCACGACCAGGTCATGTCCATGCTGACGCAGTTCCGTCTCGCCGACCGCGCCTTCGATGCGGCCGCTGCGCTGTCGCACGGCCAGCAGCAATGGCTGGAGATCGCGATGGCGCTCGCCGGCAAGCCGAAGCTCCTATTGCTCGACGAGCCCACCGGCGGCATGAGCCTGGAAGAGCGCCGCGTCACCGGCGAGCTGCTGCAGCCGATCAAAAACCATTGCTCGCTGGTCATCGTCGAGCACGACCTCGATTTCATTCGCGACATCTGCGATCGCCTCACCGTGCTCGACCAGGGCAAGGTGCTGGCAACAGGCACGGTGTCCGAGATCCAGGCCAACACATCCGTCCAGGAGATCTATCTGCGCCGTGCCTGAATTTTTGGACATCAAGCATCTCGACGCCGGCTATGGCCGCAGCCAGGTCCTGTTCGACGTCAGCCTCGGCATTCCCTGGCGCGGCGGTGTTGCCGTGCTCGGCCGCAACGGCGCCGGCAAGACCACGCTGATGAAGACCATCGTCGGCGAGCTGCCGGCATGGAAGGGCGAGGTCGCCTTCGACGGCCGCGACATCAGTCGCCGCGCCACCCAGGAGCGCGTCCGCGCCGGCATCGGCTATGTGCCACAGGAGCATTCGGTGTTCGCGCGCCTGTCGGTGCGCGACAATCTCGCCGTCGGCTCGCTGGCTAAGAAGGATTCCTCCGCCATCGACCGCGTGCTGGCGATCTTCCCAAAGCTCGGCCAGCGCCTCGACCAGCCCGCCGGCACGCTTTCCGGCGGCGAGCGCAAGATGCTCGCGATCGGCCGCGCCATGCTCGGGGATCCAAAACTGCTGCTGCTGGATGAGCCCACCGAGGGCGTCTGGATCGGCGTCATCGAGGAGATCACCGAGCGCCTGATCGAGCTTGCCAAGAGCATCGCCGTCATCATCGTCGAGCAGCACCTCGACCTCGCTTTGCGAGTCGCCGACTACGCCTATGTGCTCGACCGCGGCCGCGTCGCGCTGCAGGGCGACGCTGGCGAGGTGAAAGGCAGTCCGGAGCTGATGCGGTATCTGGCGCCTTAGCGCGCGGCGCCCCTCGCACTGCGAAATATTCGGGTTGTTCAAGAGCTTCGCGGCATTCCATCGATTTTATTTCAGATCGGAACTAATCTGTCGGGCCGCGTTGAATCCCGCATGTGTGCCGTTGCGTTGCGTCAGTCGGGACTATCGCGCCTAGCCGGCGCGCGGAAGATTCCGATTCCATCATACATCGTGCCATGCGATCCCACGCTACGCGAGAACCCGCCGCAAGGCAGCGGCTGGGTGTTCGAGATAAAAGCCGACGGCTATCGCGCGCAACTTCACCTGCAGGCGGGCGCGGCGACGGTCTATTCGCGCGCCGGATACGATTGGACCGAGCAGTTCTCGTCAATTGCAGCCAGCGCGCGAAAGCTCAGAGCCGGGAGTGCGATCATTGATGGCGAGGCCGTTGTCTACGGCAGTAATGGCCGGCCGGACTTCCAGCAGCTGCGGCGCGAGCTCGGCGCCAGGCAGAGCCGCCGCATTCGCTATCACGCGTTCGATCTGTTGTACCTTGACGGATACGATTTGCGCGCCGTCGCCTTTGTCGAGCGCAAGCAGCTGCTGCGGCGGCTTCTGAAAGAAGCGCCCGAGACTTTCATCTACGTCGAGCACGTCGAAGCCGACGGCGAGCAAATCCTTCGCCATGCTTGCAAGCTTGGCCTCGAAGGGCTGCTGGCCAAGCGCGCCGACGCACCTTATCGCTCCGGACGGCAGGAAGCCTGGCTCAAGCTGAAATGCAAGAAGAGCGAGACGTTTCCGATCGTCGCATTCGTCGAAAAGCTGGGCGCGTACCCGCGCAAGGTGGCTTCGCTTTACGTCGGGCATCACGAGGATGGGCGCCTGCTTTATGCCGGCAAGGTCCGCACCGGATACACCGAGGCGACCGCGCGTGAATTGCGTGAACGGCTTGACCCACTGATCCGGCGCGATTCTCCGCTCGATCTGCCGGTAAAGAAGCCCAAGGCTACATGGGTTGAGCCCGTGGTGAATGCCGAGGTGGAATATGGCGCCCTGACCGACGATGGCCTGCTGCGTGAAGCCGTATTCAAGGGCCTGCGCGACGATCTTGCGCCGCGGAAGGTCAGGGCGCCCCGGTTGGTGCCTTCATCGGTCAGACGGCCGAAGCTCGGCGTTCCCAAAGAGAATATCCTGCAGCTGCTGCCCGATGCGATCGTGCCGTCCAAGGAAGAGCTCGCGCGTTACTGGAAGCGCGTCTGGAAGAAGGCGCTGCTGCATCTAGGACATCGACCGCTCAAGCTGGTGCGGCACGTGCACGGCACGACGTTCTATCACAAGGGGCCGCTGCCGAAGGACATTCCGCAAGCGGTGCACCAGCTACGCATCCGAAAGCGCGAAGGCGGCGAAGGCACGCGGCTTTGGGTGGACAGCCTTGACGGTTTCCTGGGACTCGTCGAGATCGGCGCAGTCGAATTGCATCCCTGGAATTCGACTGTTGAGGATTTCGAGCACGCCGATCGCATCGTGATCGACCTTGATCCCGGCGAGGGCGTCGAATGGGATGCTGTGATCGAGACCGCCCTGGAACTTCGCGCGCTAATGAGCCGTGAGGGGTTTGCGACCTGGCCCAAGCTGACCGGCGGCAAGGGCATTCATCTGACGGCGCCGCTTGACCGCCCAATGCTGCACGATCAGGCGCACCGGGCGGCCCGCAACCTCATGGCCGATTTCGCATTGCGTCGGCCGGACCGCTACGTCCTCTCCGCCCAGGCCAGGCGCAGCGGCCGCATTTTTCTCGACTATTTGCGCAACGGCCGCGGTACCACCGCGATCGGCACCTTCTCGCCGCGGGCACGCGAGAACTTTCCCATTGCTGCACAGGTGACATGGAAGCGGATCGAAAGCGGCATAGTGCCCGACGCGTTCACGATTCACAGTCCCTACCGTGCGGTGCGGAGGAAAGAGCGATAATTGCGCGCTCGGGCGCTAGCCTACTTCACCGCCGAGAAGCGGCTGTCGAACGAGTTCGACTGCACCACCGGCGCGGCGCCTGATATCATCGGGGTGCTGTCGCCCGCGCCTTCGCTCACCGATGGCTTCAGCGCCGGACGCGTCGCGGCGAGGCGGGTGTCGGGCTTCGGCGGCTCGGCCGGCTTGGCGGCTGCTACGGCCGGCTTCGGCGTATCCTTCGCCGCCTCCTTGACTGAATCCTTGGACTTGTCATGTCCCGGCACGAAGCGGGTCACGGCGGCCTTGAGTCGCGAGGCGGCCGTGGCCGGCGTCGTGGACGTCTGGGCGGCCGGGGCCACGGACGCGGTGGCTTGCGGCGCAGGCGTCGCGGTCGCGGTGGTGTCGGCGGTGCCGAGCCCCATCTTGCGGCCGAGATTGGAGAAGAAGCCGCCGCTTTCAGACTTCGCAGCGGGCGACGCCGCGGCAACGCGGGTGCTCGCGGCAGGCGCGCTGACGGCGACCACCGGCTCTTCCCGCGGCGCCGGCGCACTTGCCACCGCATCGAGGTTCGGCTTGGGCGGGTTGACGTGGCCGGGGATCGTGCCCGGCGCCTTCGCCATGGCCAGCATCTGCAGCGTGGTGCCTTCGGCGCTCTCGGACAGGCCGGTCGAGCCTTCTGGAATCTTGGCGGCGAACACCTTGTGCATGCCGCCGTCAATGCCAGTGTTCATCCGCGCCACCGGCGTGCCCTTGGCGACGAGCCTTGCGTATTCGGTTTCGTCCTTGGCCTGCTTCTCGCGGACCGCGCTGGCGATCTCTTCGGGGATCACATAGGCCGGACATCTGGCAGAGGCGTCGAACACCAGATCGCGCTTGGCGTCCGCCGGCTTGGCGGCGTCGAACACGTATCTCTTCTCGCAGAAATCGACCTTCGGCTCCTGCCGCGTCACCTCGAAATGATCATAGCCTTCTTTGATCATCTTCCAGAACGGCATGTTCGGATTGTTCCGGTGCCTGGCCATGTTCACCGGCGTCATCTTGAACGGATAGGCCTGCAGCTGGAACGCCTTCTGGCCGCCGAAGAAGGACTCGCGGCCGAGCGAATAAATCTCCGCGATCTGCTCGTCCGTCATCGCGTAGCAGCCGCGCGACGAACAATCGCCATGCACCATCAGCTGCGAGCCGGTGCGGCCCAGCGCCTTGTCGAACGCGTTCGGGTAGCCGGTGTTGAACGAGAGGTAATAGGACGATTGCGGATTCATCTGGCTCGGATTGATCGAGTAGAATCCCTCCGGCGCCTGGCGGTCGCCTTCGCGCACCTTGGGGCCGAGATCGCCCGACCAGCGGCAGATCGGATAGGTCTTGAGCAGCGCGAACTGGCCCGAGCGGGTCTGCTTCCAGACCTCGAGCTCGGCCTCCTGCTTGAACAGGCGGACCAGGATCGGCGATTGCAGGTCCATGTCCTTCTCAGCCATCGCGGCGATCAGCTTCGGCGGCACCGGCTGATTGGCCTTGGCGTTGGTCGCAAGCGAGACCTGATCGGTGTTGCAGCCGGCGAGCAGACCGCCGGCCGTCATCAGCGCAACCGAAACCAAGAGCGCGCGAGCAAGCGAACGAGAAATCAAGATGGACCCCACACCGTGCCGGGCATTGAAGCGCGAACCCCAATTATTCCGAAGCGCAATCCGACCGGTAAACCGACCCGCCGAGACGGGCCCGCTCAGACCCCGCTCCAGCGCTTATGCCCTGAAGCCATTGATTAAAATTCTAACCTCTGGGTCATGCGGTCGCAACCCGAGCGGGGATCACGAGGGCGTTGGCCCAGTGGCATGGTCAACGAAGACTAAATGGACGCGACTTGGGACGGAACTTGGGCTTTCGGGCCGAGGGGACTCAGATCGCCGATTTGGGCAAAAAAAGGGTTAAGGCGGGGTTACCGGGGGCTGCTCGAAAGGCCTGGTAGGGTGGGCAAAGGCGCGAAGCGCCGTGCCCACGAGCCGTTCGTACAGCCGGGATTGGTGGGCACGCTTCGCTTTGCCCACCCTACGAGAGCGGAATCGAGGCGAATCAGCCCAGTTTGCGGCCGATATCGAGGAATTTCTGCCGCCGCTGCTTGCGGATGGCATCCCCATCAAAGTTCCGGAGCTCGTCGAACGCCTTGGCGATGGCCTCGCCCGTGGTGGCGATCATGGCGGCGGGGTCGCGGTGGGCGCCGCCGACCGGCTCCTTCAGGATGGCGTCGATCACGCCGAAGCGGAGCATATCCTGGGCGGTGATCTTCATGTTGTTGGCGGCTTCCTGCGCCTTGGTGCCGTCGCGCCAGAGGATCGAGGACGCCGCCTCCGGCGAGATCACGCTGTAGATCGCGTGCTCGAGCATCAGGACCTTGTTGGCCGTGGTGATGGCGATGGCGCCGCCCGACATGCCCTCGCCGGTGATGATCGCGACGTTGGGCACGGTCAGCGCCAGGCACGCATCGGTCGAGCGCGCGATGGCTTCCGCCTGGCCGCGCTCCTCGGCGCCGATGCCGGGATAGGCGCCGGCCGAATCGGCGAGCGACAGTACCGGCAGGCCGAACCGCTCGGCCATCTCCATCAGCCGCACGCATTTGCGATACCCTTCCGGCCGCGCCATGCCGAAATTGTGCCGGATGCGGCTCTCGGTGGAATCGCCCTTTTCCTGGCCCATCACGCAGATCGGCTCACCGCGGAAGCGGCCGAAGCCGGCGACCAGCGCCTCGTCCTCGCCGAACTTGCGGTCGCCGGCGAGCGGGGTGAATTCGGTGATCAGGCCCTTGATGAAGTCGTTGAAATGCGGCCGCTGCGGATGCCGCGCCACAAGCGTCTTCTGCCACGGCGTCAGGTTCGCATAGAGGTCGGCCAGCGCCTGCGCCGCCTTGTCCTCGATCCGCCCGACCTCGTCGCTGATGTCGGTGCCGGTGGCGGCGAGCGCGCGCAATTCGTCGACCTTGGAGTCGAGCTCGGCGACGGGCTTTTCGAAGTCGAGATAGCTGCGCATCTGGTCTAGCATCAACTCAATATAGGGGGACGGGGCGCGAGAAGCGAAGTAAGTTGGGGCGGCGGAAAGAAGTGTAGCGTCTTCAATGGTTTGGCTTGTGTGCTGGTGCAGTCGGCCAAATCAGCCGTGAGGCCCCGGCTCTTTCCGCGGAGATGTGGCCGAAGTCAAGGCGGTTTCACCCTTTACCCGTAGCCCGGATGGAGCGCAGCGCAATCCGGGAAGGTCTGGCCGCGAGGAGGCGGCCCCGGATTACGCGTCGCTCCATCCGGGCTACCAGCAGCAACTACTTCTCCGCCAGCGGGTGCAGGTCGCGCACCAAGCTCTTCAGCCGCTCCTCGACCACATGGGTATAGATCTGGGTGGTCGAGATGTCGGTGTGACCGAGCAGGGTCTGCACAATGCGCAGGTCCGCGCCGTTGTGCAGCAGATGGCTGGCAAAGGCGTGGCGCAGCACGTGCGGGGAGACCAGGCGGGCCTGCAAGCCGGACGCAACCGCGAGCTCCTTGAGGTCGCGGGCAAAATGCTGGCGCGTCAGATGTCCGCTCTCGCCGAACGAGGGGAACAGCCATTTCGACGCGGCCACGCTGTTCTTCCTGTCGGCCTTTGCCGCTTCCGTGGCGGCGAGATAGTCCGCCATCGCCTGCCGCGAGGCGTCGTTGAGCGGTACCAGCCGTTCCTTGTTGCCCTTGCCGCGCACCACGATCATGCGGGCGTCGCGCTTGGCCGCCGAGCGCGGCAGCGCCACCAGCTCGGAGACGCGCAGGCCCGTGGCGTAGAGCACCTCGAGCAGGCAATAGAGCCGCAGCGCCCGCAATCGCCTGGAGGGCGAGGCATCTTCGGCCTCGCTCAATTCCTTGGCGCGGCGGAGCATGCGGTCGACGTCGGCGATCGACAGCACTTTCGGCAGGCCGCGGCCGCGCTTCGGACCTGACAGGATCGCCGCGGGATCGTCGCCGCGGATGCGCTCGTTCAGCAGGAAACGGTAGAGGTGCCGCATCGCGGACAGCCGGCGGGCCACACTGGTGGATTTGAAGCCGCGGGTGTCGAGATCGACGAGATAGTCGCGCAGCGTCTGGGTCTCGGCATCCACGAATGTATGGCCGATGCGGCCCAGAAATTCCGAGAAATCGCTGAGGTCGCGGCGGTAGGCATCGAGCGTGTTGGGGCCGGCGCCCTGTTCCGCGGCGAGCATGTCGAGGAACAGGCCGATGAGCCTGGTGTCTGAGGGTTTGGCGGGCATGCCCGGGAGACTAGCTCCTATTTCTTGAGAAACTTGTCCGGCGGGATCGTCACCGTCATTTCCCGCGGCTTCGGGTTGACGAAGTTCGCCAGCGCGAAGACCACGCCATAGACGATGCCGCCGATCACGGCGACGACCGTCAGGAAGCGGAACAGGCTCGGCATCGTTCTGGGGTCTCGGGTCGGGGCGCGGCAGCCAAATTAACCAATGAAATCATCCAACATGTTCGCCGTTTCGTGGCAAGAGTCCTCTGGCGAGGGCCCCCATGGGGTCGTATAGGTGGCCAAAGCCATGCCGCATCTGGCGGCAGTTCGAGCGAGATCCAGTCGAGCGAGACGATGTCCGACGCCGCGTTGCCGCTTCCTGCTTCGCCCGAGGCCGACATCCTGTCGGCGCTCGGGGCGCGCTCGATCGTGCTCGTCGGCATGATGGGGGTGGGCAAATCCACCATCGGCCGCCGCCTCGCGGCCCGGCTCAGGCTGCCCTTCATCGATGCCGACACCGAAATCGAGATGGCCCATGCCGGCATGACCATCCCGGAGATCTTTGCGGCCCATGGCGAGCCCTATTTCCGCGACGGCGAGGCCCGTGTGATCGCGCGGCTGCTCGAGGGCGGGCCGATCGTGCTGGCGACCGGTGGCGGCGCTTTCATGCGCGAGGAGACGCGCGCACGCATCGCGGCGAAGGCCATCTCGATCTGGCTGAGGGCGGACCATGACGTCATCATGCGCCGCGTGCGGCGCCGTGCCGACCGTCCGCTGCTTCAGACCGCCGATCCCGAAGGAACCGTGACGCGCCTTCTCGCCCAGCGCGAGCCGATCTATGCCAATGCCGACCTCACCATCGCCTCGCGCGACGTGCCGCACGACAGAATCGTCGAGGAATGCATCGAGGCGCTGCACGCCCGTCTCTGCGGCGGAGAGCCAGCCCAACCGCCTGCCGACATTGCGAGTGCGTCAAGATGACTGCGCCGTTGAAACATTCCGATCCCATCAAGGTCGACGTCGCACTCGGTGACCGCGCCTATGACATCGTCATCGGCCGCGGCGTGCTGGCCTCGCTCGGCGAGCGTGTCGCCGCTCTGCGTCCCGGCGTGCGCACGGCCATCGTGACCGACCGCACCGTCGCGAAATACTGGCTCGAGCCCACTGAGGCGTCGCTCGCAGCCAGCGGTATTCCGACCTCGCGCATCGTCGTCGAGGAAGGCGAGATCTCGAAAACCTATGCCGGGCTCGAAAAGGTCAGCGAGGCCCTGATCGCAGCGAAGATCGAGCGCAACGATCTCGTCATCGCGCTCGGCGGCGGCGTGGTCGGCGATCTCGCCGGCTTTGCCGCGGCGATCCTGCGCCGCGGCGTCGATTTCGTGCAGGTGCCGACCTCGCTTCTCGCGCAGGTCGATTCCAGCGTCGGCGGCAAGACCGGCATCAACTCGCCGCAGGGCAAGAATCTGCTCGGGGCCTTCCACCAGCCGGTGCTCGTCATCGCCGACACCGCCGTGCTCGACACGCTGTCGCCGCGCCAGTTCCGGGCCGGCTATGCCGAGGTCGCCAAATACGGCGTGCTGGGCGACGAGGCCTTCTTCAGCTGGCTGGAGAAGAACCATGCCGACATCTCGAGGGGCGGATCGGCCCGCGAGCATGCGATCGCGACCTCCTGCCGGGCCAAGGCCGCAATCGTCGCGCGCGACGAGCGCGAGACCGGCGAGCGCGCGCTGCTCAATCTCGGCCACACCTTCGGCCACGCGCTGGAGGCTGTGACCGGCTTCTCCGACCGCCTGTTCCACGGCGAGGGCGTCGCCATCGGCATGACGCTGGCAGCGCAGTTCTCCGCGAAGCTCGGCATGATCGGCGAGCGTGAGGCGGCGCGCATCGAGCGCCACCTGATCGAGGCAGGCCTGCCGACGCGCCTGCAGGACATCGCCGGCTTTGCGCAGGAAGGGCTCGCCGATGCCGACGCGCTGATGGCGCTGATGGCGCAGGACAAGAAGGTCAAGCGCGGCAAGCTCACCTTCATCCTACTGGAGGCCGTGGGCCGCGCGGTGATCGCAAAGGACGTCGAGCCGGCGCCGGTGCGCGACTTCCTGAAAGAGAAGCTCGCGCAGTGATAACGGGACCGTTCAGATCGGCCGCCCGCGAAACGGCGAGGAACGCCGGGGCGGTCGCGAGGCAAACATGAGTTCGATCTCGATCAATCTGCTGCTTGCGGCCCTCCTGCTCGCCGCCAACGCGTTTTACGTGGCGGCGGAATTTGCGCTGGTGAAGAGCCGCGGCTTCCGCGTCAAGGCCATGGTCGAGCAGAACCGCTTCGGCGCGCGCCTGCTGCAGACGATGATGGGGAACATCGAATCCTATCTCGCCTGCTGCCAGCTCGGCATCACCATGGCCTCGCTCGGTCTCGGCTGGATCGGTGAGCCGACGGTGTCTGCGCTGCTGAGCCCCGTCCTCAGCCCGCTCGGAATGTCGGAGGCCACGCTGCACTTCACCTCGTTCGTGGCGGGTTTTCTGGTCTTCTCTTCGCTGCACATCGTCATCGGCGAGCAGGTGCCGAAGACGCTTGCGATCAGGGAGCCGATGCCAGTGTCGCAGTGGATTGCCTATCCGCTGCATTTTTCCTACCTCCTGTTCTACCCGCTGAGCTGGTGCCTCAACACGGCGTCGAGCGCGATCCTCCGTCTGATGGGGGTGCAGGAGTTCTCGCAACACGAAATCCTGACGGATTCGGAGATCGAGGGCCTGGTCGAGGAATCGGCCGTGCACGGCAAGATCGAGAGCGGCGAGGCCGAGTACATTCACAACGTCTTCCGTCTCGGCGAGCTGACGGTGTCTGACGTGATGGTCCACCGCACGGCCATGGTGATGATCAACGCCGACCTGCCGCCGGAGGAGCTGGTGCGGGAGGTGCTGGCCACCGAATACACCCGCATTCCGCTGTGGCGGGACAAGTCGGAGAACATCATCGGCATTCTGCACGCCAAGGATCTGTTGCGCGCGATCCGCGCATCGGAGGGCGACACGTCGCGCATCGACGTCACCACCATCATGCTGCCGCCCTGGTTCGTGCCGGAGATGCGGCCGATATCCCAGCAGCTCAAGGCGTTCCGCCGCCGCAAGACCCATTTCGCACTCGTCGTCGACGAGTATGGTGAGGTCGAAGGCCTCGTGACGCTGGAAGACATTCTGGAGGAGATCGTCGGCGACATCTCCGACGAGCATGACGTGGTGGTCGCCGGCGTGCGCCGTCAGCCGGACGGCTCCGTCGTGGTCGACGGGTCGGTGCCGATCCGCGACCTCAACCGCGCCATGGACTGGCATCTGCCCGATGAAGAGGCAACCACGGTCGCCGGTCTCGTCATTCACGAGGCGCGCTCGATCCCCGACCGCGGCCAGAGCTTCACCTTCCACGGTTTCCGCTTCCGCGTCCTCCGCCGCGAGCGCAACCGCATCACCGCGCTCCGTATTTCACCGGTGACGCGCGAGGCCGAGCTCGAAGAGGCAAAGCCGAGACGGGCCGGGACGTCGTTCTAATTTTTCCCTTACCCTCCCCTGGAGGGGTCCGGGACGAGCGTAGCTCGCCCGTGGGTCGCTACGCATGAAGAGCAGCGCAATGCGTAGCGGGTTGGGGTGACGGTCTTCCCACATCCAACAGTACCCGAGTGGAGAGATCACCCCACCCCGCTCGCGCTGCGCGCGATCGACCCTCCCCCTCCAGGGCAGGGTCAGAGAATTCAACCTTCCCCCGGCGCCTGCGCATTGATCGCCAGCGCGTGCACGCTGCCGGCGAGTTCCGCGGCGAGCGCTGAATTTATCATGCGATGGCGGTCGATCCGGCTCTTCCCTTTGAAGGCGGCAGACACGATATACACACGGAAGTGCGTCTCGCCGCCTGCTCGGTGGCCGGCGTGGCCCTCATGCAAATGTGACTCGTCGACGACTTGCAGGCTTTCCGGCGTGAAAGCTTCCTGCAACTTGTTGCTGATAGTGTCTTTCATAGCCATGTGTGCCATTAAGGTGCGCGCTCGCATCCCGTCAATACCCGGACGTCCAAGCTCGTCGCGACCGGGTGCTCAGCGAATTGCAATGTCAAGACTTGAAGGTTTTTGCATTGCGTAGTCAAAGTCAGCCATGCCGATCGATTCATCAAAATTCTTCGACTCCATCCGCGTGAAGCCGCGGGGCAAGCAGCCGGAAGTGAAGCCGCGCGACACCGCGGTCAATTGCGAATGGGCGGGCTGCGCCAACAAGGGCTCGCACCGGGCGCCGAAGGGCCGCGAGAACCAGCGCGAGTACTGGCACTTCTGCCTCGACCACGTGCGCGAGTACAACCAGAACTACAATTTCTTTTCCGGCATGAATGCCGAAGCCGTCGCGCGCTATCAGAAGGATGCGCTGACCGGTCACCGTCCGACCTGGAAGATGGGCGCCAATGGCGGCAAGAAGGGCGCGGAAGAGATCGACATGGCGGCCGATCCTTTCAGCATGTTCAGCGAGATCAACGGCCGCGCCAGCTGGCGCAAGGGCCCCGAAGCGGAGCCCAAGGCCGAGACGCGCAAAGTGATGAACGCCGAGCGCAAGGCGCTTCAGGTCATGGGCCTCGGCCCCAGCGCGACGCTTGCCGACGTCAAGACCAAGTACAAGGCGCTGGTGAAGCAGCACCACCCCGACGCCAATGGCGGCGACCGCTCGACCGAGGACCGCCTGATCGAGATCATCAAGGCGTATAATTATCTGAAGACGGTCGTGCGCGAGGCGTAGGGGCCCGCGGTCTTCTCCGCTGTTTTCCGCGCTCTTGCGGCGACGACAGTGTCGTAGGGTGGGCAAAGCAAAGCGTGCCCACCTTTTTTTCGATCGAGAGAGATGGTGGGCACGGCGCAAGTGCGCCTTTGGCTACCCTACGATTCCGGTCTCGCGGAGGCATCCGCTCTCAAACTTCCGACATCGCCCCGACATATGACGAACTCGGCCTGATTAACCGCCCCGTCCGCTGCTGCTCGCGGGCATGCGCGGTCCAGCCCGCGCTGCGCGCGATCGCGAAGATCGGCGTGAACGCCTGCCGCGGAATCGCCAGCGCATCGAGCAGGATCGCGGTGAAGAACTCGACGTTCGTCTCCAGCGGCCGCTCCGGATTCTTCTTGCGCAAGGCGCTGCGGATATAAGCCTCGACCTCGCCGGCAAACGGCAAATCGGTGCCATTGGACGCAAGCGCCTCGACCGCGGTCTTGAGCACGTCGGCGCGCGGATCGCGGACGCGATAGACGCGGTGACCGAAACCCATCATGCGCTCGCCGCGCGCCAGCGCCGCGTCGACCCAGGACTGAATGCGCTCGCGCGAGCCGATCGCGTCCAGCATTTCCAGCACCGGCTCCGGCGCGCCGCCATGCAGCGGACCGGTCAGCGCGCAATAGCCGGCGGTGACGGCCGCGAACAGGTCGGCCTGCGTCGAGGCCACCACGCGCGCGGCGAAGGTCGATGCGTTCATGCCGTGGTCGCTGGCGGTGACGAGATAGGCGTCGAGCGCCGTGACCTCGCGCGTTGCAGGCGAACGGCCGTGCAACATGCGCAGCGTGTCGGCGGCATGGCTCACGGTAGGATCGGGCGCGACCGGCTCGAGCCCCTTGGCGCGCCTGACCAGCGCGCCCGCGATCACCGGAAACGCGCCGACGATCGTCGCCTCGTGCTCCAGCCCGTGCTCGGCGCGAAGTCCGGCGACGGCGGCACGAAACCCGTCGATGATGCCCATGCCGCGCGTCGCCGGCAGCAGGTCCGGCAGCCGCGCGAAGGCGCGCTCGCGCGCCACGCCCAGGTTTGAGCGCACATTGGCTTCGGTGAGGGTGGTCTTGCTGGCGCCATTCCAGAGCCGGGCGGTAACGCCTTCGAAGCTCGAGATGGCGGCGAGCCGCCCGACGTGCTCCCCGGCGATGATGAGCTCGCCGCGCTCGCCGTCGACATGGCTCAGCACGGTCTCGGCCGCGGGAACGCCGTCCAGCCCGATCTGGCTTTTGGTGAGGTGGATGTTCATGACCCAAATCTCCTGTTCACGGAGAACAAGGTCAGGCCTCTCGACACATTGATCAATCTTGATTACATAAATCCATATGAAAAATTCTGATGGGCTGTACCTCTCCGCTCGGGAAGCCGCCGCCGAGCTCGCGATCTCTCCGGCCACCCTCTACGCCTATGTCAGCCGCGGCCTGATCCGCTCCGAGCCGACGCCGGACTCGCGAAAGAACCGCTATCGCGCCGAGGACGTTCGGGCGCTGAAGGAGCGCCGTGTGCCATCGCCGGAGCCGCGCGGCCTGCGCAGCTTCGATGCCGATCTGCCGGTGATGGACACGGAGATCTCGACCATCACCGAGGAGGGCGCCATCTATCGCGGCGTCAATTGCGTCGATCTTTCCGAGAGTGACACGCTGGAGCACGCCGCGACGCTGCTGTGGGATGTCGCCGACGTCGATCCGTTTGCCCCCGACAATCAACCGGAACTCTCCGAGGAAATGCGCGTGATCGCGAAGGCCGCGCGCCGGGCCGCACCGATCGACCGCGCCATCGCCGTGCTCGCACTGGCCGCCAGCGTCGATCCCCGCGCCTTCACCCGGGCACCCGATGGCCGCGCTATGGTCGGCGCGCGCATCGTCCGCCTGCTGGTTGCGACCATGCTCAATGCGGACGCCTCGGCCGAGCCGCTGCATCAGCAGGTCGCGCGCGCCTGGGCGGCGGACAACAAGCACGCGCCCGACCTGATCCGCCGCGCGCTGGTACTGCTCGCCGATCACGAGCTGAACGCGTCGACCTTCACCGCGCGCTGCGCTGCCTCGACCGGCCTCAACCTTTATGACTCCGTCATCGCCGGGCTCGCCGCGTTGAAAGGGCCGAAGCATGGCGGCGCCGGCGTCCTGGCCTCACAGCTCGTCAAGACGCTGGTCGACCGCGACGTCGAGCCTGTCGTGCGCGAGCGTGTCGCCCTCGGTGAACGCTTTGCCGGCTTTGGCCACGGCGTCTACAAGCACGGCGACCCCCGCGCGCAGTCGCTGCTGAACGCGCTGTCGCGCTCCGGCGCGCCGCGCAAATTCACCAGGGAAGTGCCAGAGCGGATCGCGGAAGCCACCGGCGAGTTCGTCAATATCGACTACGCGCTCGCCGTGCTGGTCCACGCACTGCGCCTGCCCGCCGGCAGCGAGCTGGCGCTGTTCGCGATGGCCCGCAGCGTCGGCTGGATCGCGCATGCCAGCGAGCAATTGCAGTTCGGCAAGCTGATCAGACCGAGGGCAAGATATGTGGGGCCTGCGCCGGGACGCAGGGCGGGGGCTGCCGGTTAGAACCTCTGTCAGTGCGGCAATCTCCGCTGTCGTCGCTGCGAACGCAGGAGGACAGCGTTCCTGGAATGACGGCTCGCACTCACCCTGGGCAGTTCACACCATCGCTTCCGCGACCACCATATAGTTCACGTCCATATCCGACGACAGAGACCATTTGTCGGCGAAGGGCGAGTAGACGACGCCGGTCTGCTCGGTGATGACAAGACGGTTGTCGAGCAGGTATTTCGTCAGTTCGTCGGGCGTGACGAACTTGTTCCATTCATGCGTGCCGCGCGGTAGCCAGCGCAGGACGTATTCGGCACCGACGATGGCGAGGGCAAAGCTCTTCCAGTTGCGGTTCAGCGTCGAGACCACCATCAGGCCGTTCGGCTTCAGCATCGCGGCGCAGCGCTTCAGGAACATGCCGACGTCGGTGACGTGCTCGACCACCTCCATCGCCAGCACGATGTCGAAGCGCTCGCGCGGGTCGATCTCCTCCACCGTGGTGCAGCGATAGTCGATCGCCAGATGGCTCTTGTCGGCGTGCAGCTTCGCCGCCGCGATGTTGCTCGCGGAGGGATCGATGCCGATGACCTGCGCTCCGAGGCGCGACAGCGGCTCGCAGAGCAGGCCGGCGCCGCAGCCGATGTCGAGCACGCGCAAGGACCCAAGACAATTGAGGCTGCGCACGTTGCGCTCGAACTTGCGGCAGGCGGCGTCGCGGATATAGCCGAGCCGCAACGGGTTGATCCGGTGCAGCGGCGCCATCTTGCCCTTGGGATCCCACCATTCCGCCGAGAGTTTCGAGAATTTCGCGATCTCGGCGGCGTCGACGCTCGAGCCGAGCTGGGCGGAAAGAGAAGTATTTTGCTGCATGCTCATGGTTGGGCGCGGTCCTACCGCGTGGTGATCGAACTACGGAAGGCGAGCGGCGAGGCGATGGTCTTGATCGTCTCGATACCCTCGCCGACGCCGCGAATCGTCACGTCGCCGTAGTTGAGAATACGTCCAAGAATGGTCTGGTCGACATCGACGCTCTCGACCTTGTCCAGCGCCATCTCGAAGGTTCGGCGCTTGATGAAGCCGGTCTTGTGCACGACCCTGAGGTTGGTGACGTCGGTCTCGGTGGTGAAACGATGGAACCAGCCCTTCACGGTCCAATACAGGGCCGCCAGAGCCGCGAGACCCGCGGCCCCGAGGCAAAGCAGAACGAGCCAGTCGACGGTCGCCTGCCGCGACAGGATGAGCAGGGCCAGCGCCGCGATCCAGGCCACGATGGCCGGAAAGTAGAAGATCCAGTGCGCATTGGTCGAATACAGCACGCGCTCGCCGGGCTGCAGGATCTCGTCGATGTAACGCGCCATGATCTAGCTTAACCCACTACCCCACCCTGCCCCCGCAGGAACCCGCTTGCCCCCGGCCCCGCCGCTCTGTATACGCGCGGTCGGTGTCCCCGAGGCACCCGTCCAGTGCGGGCCACCATACTGATCCTTATGAAGGAATGCACGCGTCGTCATGAGCCGCCTCGTGATGAAATTCGGCGGCACGTCCGTCGCCAACATCGAACGTATCCGCAACGTCGCACGCCATGTGAAGCGTGAGGTCGATGCCGGCCACGAAGTGGCCGTGGTCGTCTCGGCGATGGCCGGCAAGACCAACGAGTTGGTCGCCTGGTGCACCGAGGCCTCGCCGATGCACGACGCGCGCGAATATGACGCCGTGGTCGCCTCGGGCGAACAGGTGACGTCCGGCCTTCTTGCCATCGTGCTCCAGGGCATGGGCATCCAAGCCCGCTCGTGGCAGGGCTGGCAGATCCCGATCAAGACCAGCGACGCCCATGCCTCGGCCCGGATCGAGGACATCGACGGCAGCGAGATCATCAAGCGCTTCAAGGACCGAAAGGAGGTCGCGGTCATCGCCGGCTTCCAGGGCATCAACCCCGAGACGGGTCGCATCACCACGCTCGGCCGTGGCGGCTCCGACACCTCGGCCGTGGCGATCGCCGCCGCCGTCAAGGCCGACCGCTGCGACATCTACACCGACGTCGACGGCGTCTACACCACCGACCCGCGAATCGTGCCGAAGGCCAAGAGGCTCGACAAGATCGCATTCGAAGACATGCTGGAACTGGCCTCGCAGGGCGCCAAGGTGCTCCAGGTCCGCTCGGTGGAACTCGGCATGGTCCACAACATGCCGATCTTCGTCCGCTCGAGCTTCGATAAGCCCGAGGATATCGACCCGCATGCCAACCAGCCGCCCGGCACGCTGATCTGCAGCGAGGAGGAGATCATGGAAAGCCACGTCGTCACCGGTATCGCCTTCTCCAAGGACGAGGCTCAGATCTCGGTGCGCCAGATCGAGGACAAGCCCGGCGTTGCGGCCTCGATCTTCGGCCCGCTGGCTGATGCCAATATCAACGTCGACATGATCGTGCAGAATGTGTCCGAGGACGGCAAGACCACCGACCTCACCTTCACCGTGCCGGCCGCCGACTTCACCCGCGCCAAGGATACGATTACCGCAGCCAAGGCCAAGATCGGCTATGCGCGGCTCGATACCGCCACCGATGTCGCCAAGATCTCGGTGATCGGCAGCGGCATGCGCAGCCATGCCGGCGTCGCCGCCCAGGCGTTCTCGGCGCTCGCCGGGCGGAACATCAACATTCGGGCCATTACAACCTCCGAGATCAAATTTTCGGTCTTGATCGATACCGCCTATACCGAGCTTGCGGTGCGCACCTTGCATACGCTCTACGGTCTCGATCAGACCTGACGGTCTTTCCGGAAAACCGCTTCGCACTTTTCCGGACAGTGCCAAAAGGCTAATTTTCTCTTAGCGGTCGCAGCAAACGCGAAGGTGTACACACCTTCGCGTTTGGCAGGCGTTTTGCTTGGCAAAACAAGCCTCAATTCGCTATACGGCGGACAGGGTGGGCTGCCGCAGACTGTGTCCCAGTTCAGGCGGCGCTGATTCGGTACGAGCACTCAATCTCCCGTGGATTTGGGCTTGTGCCTGCGCCGGACAAACAATTTGATTGTTTTTCTGGAATTTTGGTCCAGCCGCCGGCCGATATCGCCGGGCCCGGCCGATGGAGGAGATTGACGGTTCATGCGGAGCGCGTCGGGAGGTCCCCGCGTCTTGTTGAGACGGCTCCGCGAGACCATGGCGGAGCAGGTCTCGGCCCAGGAGCGGCTGGACAAGATCGTGGTGCTGATCGCCGCCAACATGGTGGCCGAGGTGTGCTCGGTCTATGTGCTGCGCATCGACAATACGCTCGAGCTCTACGCCACCGAAGGTCTCAACCGCGAGGCGGTGCACCACACCGTGCTCAGCGCCCATGAGGGCCTGGTCGGCCTCGTCGCCAGCGAGGCGACGCCGCTCAATTTGAGCGACGCGCAGAGCCACCCGGCGTTCTCGTTCCGGCCCGAGACCGGCGAAGAAATCTACCATTCCTTCCTCGGCGTGCCGATCCTGCGCGCCGGCAACACGCTCGGCGTGCTGGTGGTGCAGAATCGCGCCAAGCGCAATTATGTCGAGGAGGAGCTCGAGGCGCTCCAGACCACCGCGATGGTGCTGGCCGAGCTGATCGCCTCCGGCGAACTCTCCGCGCTGGCGCAGCCGGGCCAGGAGCCGGCGGCGCGCCATTCGGCGCAGAAAGTCGGTGCCATCCTGTCGGAGGGCATCGCGCTCGGCCATGTCGTGCTGCACGAGCCGCGCGTCGTCATCAAGGACTACATCGCCGAAGACCTGCCGAAGGAGATCAAGCGGCTCGATACTGCGCTCGCCAAGCTGCGTGCCGATCTCGACCGCATGCTGGAGCGCGGCGACGTCGCCGAAGGCGGCGAGCACCGTGAGGTGCTTGAAGCCTATCGCATGTTCGCCAACGACCAGGGCTGGTCGCACAAGCTGCACGAGGCGGTCGCGACCGGCCTCACCGCGGAAGCCGCGGTCGAGCGCGTCCAGTCGGACACCCGCGCGCGCATGCTGCGCTCGACCGACCCCTATTTGCGCGACCGGCTGCACGATCTGGAAGACCTCGGCTACCGCCTGATGCGGCAGCTGGTCGGCCAGGATCATGCGCCCTCGCGCGAGCAGCTGCCCGACAACGCCATCGTCATCGCCCGCGCGATGGGCCCGGCGGCGCTGCTCGACTACGACCGCAAGCGCCTGCGCGGCATCGTGCTGGAGGAAGGCACCGCGAACTCGCACGTCTCGATCGTGGCGCGGGCGCTGGGCATCCCTGCGGTCGGCGAGGTGCCGAACGCGCCTGGAATCGCCGATCCCGGCGACGCCATCATCGTCGACGGCACCTCGGGCTCGATCTATGTGCGCCCGTCGCAGGAGATCGAGGCGGCCTTCGCCGAGCGCGTGCGCTTCCGCGCCCGCCGCCAGGCGCAGTACCTGGCGCTGCGCGACCGGCCCTGCGTCACCAGGGACGGCCAGAAGGTCGAGCTGATGATCAACGCAGGTCTTGCGATCGACCTGCCGCATATCGAGGACACCGGCAGTGCCGGCATCGGCCTGTTCCGCACCGAGCTGCAATTCATGGTCGGTCAGAGCCTGCCGCGCACCAGCGACCAGCTCGCGCTCTATCGCACCGTGCTCGATGCCGCCGGACCTAAGCCCGTCACCTTCCGCACGCTCGATATCGGCGGCGACAAGGCGCTGCCCTATATGGAAGCGGTGATCGAGGAAAACCCCGCGCTCGGCTGGCGCGCGATCCGGCTCGGGCTCGATCGTCCCGGCCTGTTGCGCGGCCAAATCCGCGCGCTGCTGCGCGCCGGCGGCGGCCGCGCGCTGCGCATCATGTTCCCGATGATCTCGGAGGTCGCCGAATTCGACTCGGCCAAGGCGCTGGTCGAGCGCGAGCTCACATACCTCCGCCAGCACGGCCACACGCTGCCTGAACGAATCGACATCGGCACCATGGTCGAGGTGCCCGCCCTGCTCTACCAGCTCGACGAGCTATTGAAGAAGGTCGATTTCATCTCGGTCGGCTCCAACGATCTGTTCCAGTTCCTGTTCGCGGTCGACCGCGGCAACGCCAAGGTCTCCGAGCGCTTCGACACCATGTCGGCGCCGATCATGCGCGCCTTGCGTGACATCGCGCGCAAGGCGCACGCGGCGCAGAAGTCGCTCTCGCTGTGCGGCGAGATGGCCTCCAAGCCGATCGGCGCACTGGCGCTGATTGCGCTGGGCTACCGCTCGCTCTCGCTCTCGGCGACCGCGCTCGGCCCGGTCAAGGCGATGGTGCTCGACCTCGACGCCAAGAAGGCCGAAGCGATGCTGGGCCCTCTGCTGGATGCGCCTGCGGGCAGCGTCTCGATCCGGCAGAAGCTGACGGAATTTGCCGAGGCCGAGGGCCTTGCGTTGTAGCGGGCCTGTCGCCAGCTTCCCGCCGCCCTCGCCTCCTTCCGCACTTTGAGACAGAACCGATGTCGTCACTTCCCGAAGCCAAACTGGACGTCCTGCTCGCGCATCACGCTTCGCTCGAGGCCGAATCGCTCGGACAGCTCGCCTCCGAGCGTTACGTGCAGATCACGCGCGAGCTCGCCGAGCTCACGCCCCTGATCGAGGCGGTGAAGTCCTATCGCGCCGCCGTCAAGGAGCTCGCCGACACCGACGCGTTGATCGCCGATGCCGCCACCGATGCCGAGATGCGCGGCATGGCGGAAGCCGAACGCGACGAGCTCGCGCCGAAAATCGAGGAACTGGTCCAGAAGATCCGCGTCGCGCTCCTGCCCAAGGACGCCATGGACGACCGCAACGTCGTGCTGGAAATCCGCGCCGGCACCGGCGGCGACGAGGCTTCGCTGTTCGCCGGCGACCTGTTCCGGATGTACGAGCGCTTCGCCAGCTTGCAGGGCTGGAAGGTCGAGGTGATCTCCGCCAGTGAAGGCACCGTCGGCGGCTACAAGGAAATCATCGCCGAGATCCAGGGCCGCGGCGCATTCTCCAAGCTGAAATTCGAATCCGGCGTGCACCGCGTGCAGCGCGTGCCCGACACCGAGACGCAGGGGCGCATCCACACCTCCGCCGCGACGGTCGCCGTGCTGCCCGAGGTCGAGGACGTCGACGTGGACATCAAGAACGACGACCTGCGCATCGAAACCATGCGCGCAGGGGGCGCCGGTGGCCAGCACGTCAACAAGACGGAATCGGCGATCCGCATCACCCACATCCCGACCGGCATCGTGGTGATGATGCAGGACAGCCGCTCGCAGCACAAGAATCGCGCCTCCGCCATGAACATCCTGCGCTCGCGCATCTATGACGCCGAGCGGCAACGCGTCGAGGCGGCGCGCTCGGCCGAGCGCAAGGAGAAGGTCGGCTCCGGCGACCGCTCCGAGCGCATCCGCACCTACAATTTTCCGCAAGGACGCGTCACCGATCATCGCATCAACCTCACGCTCTACAAGCTGCCGCAGGTGATCGCGGGTGAAGCGCTCGGCGAACTGATCGACGCACTGACGACGGAGCACCAGGCCGCACAGCTCGCTGCGCAAGGCGCGGCGGCCTGAGGCGTGAGCAACCCCTTCACCGGACAATCCATCGAGAGCGCGCGGCGGGCGCTGGCTGCGCAACTGAGATCGGCACGGCTCGACGAAGCCGAGCTCGACGCGCGCATCCTGATCAGTGCGGCACTCGGCCTCGACCTCACCGGCCTGGTCACGCAGGCGGCCCGTCTCCTGACCGCGGCCGAAGCATCGCGGCTCACGCAACATGCACAGCGCCGCATCGCCGGCGAGCCGGTGTCGCGCATTCTCGGGACGCGCGAATTCTGGGGCTTGCCGTTCCGCCTGTCGGAAGCAACCCTGGTGCCGCGCCCCGATACCGAGACCGTGGTTGAGCTTGCGCTCGAGATTCTCCGCGAGCGGGAGGCATCTCACCCGCCGCGGATCGCCGACATCGGCACCGGCTCGGGCGCGATCCTGCTCGCGCTGTTGCACGAAATCCCCGATGCGTTCGGCGTCGGTACCGATCTCAGCCAGAACGCGCTCATGACCGCCAGGGACAATGCCGCGGCGCTGGGACTCGCCGACCGCGCCGCCTTCGTCGCCTGTTCCTACGCCGCGGCGCTCGGTGGCCCGTTCGACCTCATCGTGTCGAATCCGCCCTATATTCCCTCGGCTGAAATTCCGAAATTGAGCGTCGAGGTGCGCGAGCACGACCCGCATCTGGCGCTCGACGGCGGCAATGATGGATACGACGCCTATCGCGCCCTGATCCCGCAGGCGAGCGAGCGGCTCGCCCCCGGCGGCGCCCTGGTCGTCGAGGCTGGACAGGGCCAGGCCCAAAATATTGAAACCTTGATGAGGGCCGCCGCGTTATCGCTGGACAGGTCACCCAAGGCCGACTTGGCGGGCATTCCGCGGGCCGTTTCGGCCCGAAAAATGCCCCCATAAAAGCCGGATTGGCCTGCAAAAACCACTTGGAATATCCCGTGGGAACGACTACGTTCCGGTCAACACATCGGTGCCGGCCCCGTAGACCTACGGGCGAAAGCCGGGCTCTCGGGCGAGAGCTTTACTGATTGAAGGTTCCAAGCCGCAGGTCCTGTTGAGCGCGATGGCCAGTGGAGCTGCGCTGCTCTCTCCGACCGCAAGTGAACGAAAGCCTGATATTGCGCTTGAACACTTACGCAAGAAAGCTGGGCTTGTTTCGGCAGGCGAAATGAATGGGTTCGCTGGCAATGGATGCTGGCGGGTGGGGAACGCGTCTTGTTGAACGCGACGGTCGACGAACATCGGCAGGGTTGGATCCGCTTTTGCGCGGTGCGCGCAAGACATGTGAGCCACTGTCACCAGGTCACTCCTAGCAATCAGTAATGCGTGCAACCTTTAGGGCTGGAATTAAAGGCAGGACATGAGAAACGGTCAGAACAAGCAGCGGATGCGCAACCGCAACAACAATAACAACAACAACCGGCGCGGCCAGAACCCGATGACCCGGGTCTACGAATCCAACGGACCCGACATCAAGATTCGCGGCACTGCTTCGCACATCGCCGAAAAGTATCTCCAGCTTGCACGTGACGCGCGCTCCTCCGGCGATCCCGTTGCAGCCGAGAACTACTACCAGCACGCCGAGCATTATTTCCGCCTGATCGCGGCGGCTCAGGAGCAGTTCCGTCAGAACCAGCAGCCGCGCGGCGATGAGCCCATCGCCAGCAGCGACGAGGGCGAGGACGACGGTGAGAATTTCTCGGCCTTCGGCCAGGAGCCCGGCTTCGTCCCGCAGCCCCAGCCGCAGCCCTTCATGCGCGACCGCGACGGCCAACGCGATCATCACCAGCGTGATCACCAGCCGCGCGACAACCAGCCGCCCTATCAGCGCGACAATCAGCAGCCGCGCGAGCACCGCGAACGCGATCACCGTCCGCAGCCGCAATATCAGCCGCAACCCGCCAACCAGCCGCAGCCTGTCATCGCCGATGGCGGCGTCGACCGCCTACCCTCCTTCATCACCGGCGCGCAGCCGCAGGTGAACGGCAATCAGGGCGGCTTCGAGGGCGGCGGTGGCGGCGAGCGCTATCCGCGTCGGCGGCGCCGGCCGCATGGCCCGCGCCCGGAGCGTGAAGCCGCTCCGGTTGCTTCCAGCGACGAAGTCGCCCCCGGCGAGTAAGCTCTTCTGACTTTCCGACTCGAATCGTCCCGGCCTCGCCGGGACGATTTGCTTTTGACGCTGTGCGTTGGCCGGACACAGACCCACCTCTCCGGAAGGGAGAGGTGAAGCTAACTGCGCGTCACCGTCGTCGAGGATGGCACCAGCACGGGCTTGGCGAGCGAGGGAATCAGCCGCGCCCGCTCGCGCTTGGCGGGGATCGCGCGGTAGACCTGCTTGGTCGCCTCCACGATGTGGACGCCGGCAAAAGGCAGTGACAGCGCCGCACCGGCACGTTCCCACATCTGGGCCGATTTCAACACCCAGCCGCCGGCATAGGGCGGCATGAACAGCGCCTCGCCCCAAGCGGTCGGCGTGAACCAGGTCTGGCGCAACAGCTCGGTGATCTGCGAGCGCGAATAGGGCCGGCCATGGCCGAACGGCGTGCTGTCGGTGCGGGTCCACACCCCACGCCGGTTCGGGATCACGGCGATGACGCGCCCAGAGGGCGACAGCACGCGCCACACCTCGCGCAGCAATGCGGCCGGATCGTCCGACATCTCCAGCGCGTGCACCAGGAGAATGCGGTCGACCGCGGCGTCGGGAAGCGGCAGCGAGAACTCATCCACCAGCGAGGCCAGCGCGGGCCGTCCCGTCGGCCATTTCAGGACACCCTGCGCCGCCGGCATGAAGGCGAGGCAGCGCTCGGCGTCCTCGCGGAACAACCCCAGATAGGGTGTGGGATAGCCGACGCCGAGCACGCGCTGGCCCTCGGCGCTGGGCCAACGCTCCCTGATGCCGCGATTGATCATTTGCCGCGCCACGATGCCGAGTCGGCGGGAATAGAACTCGCGGAGGTCGACGACGTCGATGGTCATGACCGCAATGTAACATGCGCCAGGGCGCCGCTGCGCGCGGAATATTGCATTGCCTGCGCAACGTTAACGCCATATTTGTCTGGCGGGGCTGAGCGCGATGGAGATGACATGGCCGCCGAAATTCGTACTTTCAACTGTTTAAACGACAATTTCGGTTATCTGATCCACGATTTGGAAACCAAAGCGACGGCCTCGATCGACGCGCCGGAGGCCGGCCCGATCCTCAAGGCCCTGGAGCGCGAGGGCTGGCAGCTCACCGACATCCTGATCACCCATCATCATGGCGATCATGTCGGCGGGGTCGCCGAGCTCAAGCAGAAATACAATTGCCGCGTCGTCGCGCCGCACGACAAGACCACGAAGATCGCCAACGTCGACCAGCGCGTCGCCAATGCCGACGTGGTCAAGATCGGCAATCTGCTGGCGCGTGTCGTGGAGACGCCCGGCCACACGCTCGACCACATCTCCTACGTGTTCGACAATGAGAAGACGGTGTTCGCCGCCGACACGCTGTTCTCGATCGGCTGCGGCCGCGTGTTCGAGGGCACCTATCCGATGATGTGGGATTCGCTGCTGAAGCTGCGCGCCCTGCCCGACGACTTCAAGCTCTATTGCGGCCACGAATACACGGCGTCCAACGTCAAGTTCGCGCTCACCATCGAGCCGGACAACGCGGCGCTGCAGGCGCGCGCCGCGGAGGTGACAAAGCTGCGCGCCGAGAACAAGCCGACCATTCCCTCGCTGCTCGGCGAGGAGAAGCGCGCCAACGTGTTCCTGCGCGCCGATGAGCCGGCGGTCGCGGCCAAGCTGCATATGAAGGGCGCGGATCCCGCTGCGGTGTTCGGCGAGCTGCGCGAGCGCAAGAATAAATCCTGACGCACAAGTCCTGAAGCACACATCCCGACGAGGATCGATGCCGACCGCAGCCGAGATCATCGCACGCCTCGAGCTCCGCCCGCATCCGGAAGGCGGACATTATCGCGAGACGTTTCGCGACCAGAGCACGGACGCCAACGGGCGTTCGCGCTCGACGCTGATCTACTTCCTGCTCGCGCGCGGCGAGCGTTCGCACTGGCATCGCGTCGATGCGGTGGAGACGTGGCACTATTATTCCGGCAGCCCCTTGACGCTGCGCATCGCCCATGACGGCTGCTCGCAGCACGAGGTGCGGCTCGGCGCCGACCTCGGCGGCGGTGAGCGGCCGCAGGCGATCGTGCCTGCGCTGGCCTGGCAGATGGCGGAAACCACCGGCGAGTGGACGCTGGTCGGGTGCACCGTGGCACCCGCGTTCGAGTTCGCGGGCTTCGAGCTCGCGCCGCCCGGCTGGGAGCCGTAGCTCCGCTCCAATCATCGCTTCCGCAGCACCATGTCCTTGGCCGCGATCAGGCCGCCTCCGGCAATGAGGATCGCAGCAAGGGCGATGTTGGCGCTGGCCTTGGCGAAACCGGCAGCGATGAGGAATCCCGTCGAGAGCAATGGCGTCGCGTAGGAGGCGGCGCCGAGCACACGGATGTCGCCGCGCTTCATGCCGATGTCCCAGGCGTAGAACGCGGCACCGACCGGGCCGATGCCGAGTGCGATGACCGAGAGCCATTGCACCGCGGTCTCCGGCCAGACCGTGGTTTCAAGCAGGCCATGCATCAGCGCGGCCAATATTGCCGTGGCAAGACAGAAGCCCGCGACCGCATCGGTCGGCACCGCTTTCAACCGGCGCGACAGCACCGAATAGGTCGCCCAGACGAACGCCGCGATGAAGGCCGCGATGAGACCCGGCACAGCTCCAGGCGCAAAACCGCTGGTGTTGCCGGCGAACAGCAGCACCGTGCCGACGAGGCCGAGCACGGCGCCGATGATGTGGTGCGCCGCCAGCCGCTCGCCCGGCAGGAAGGACGAGAACAGCACGATCAAGAGCGGCCACAGGTAATTCAGAAGGCCGGCTTCGGCCGGCGGGGCGAAGCGCAGCGCGAGGAAATACAGCGCGTGATAGCCAAACAGGCCGCCGACGCCGACGATCCAGACGGCGAGCGGTTGCCGCAAGCTTCTCGCCGCCTCGCTCCGCCCGATCCAGGTGAGCAGGCCGACGACACCGCCGATCGCGAAGGTCATCGCAGCGAGCTGAAACGCCGGGATCTTTCCGGTCGCCACCGTCATCACCGACAGCAGCGACCACATCAGGATCGCGGTCAGACCGATCAGCGTGGCAGTACGGGGAGTCATTGGCCCAATGTTTCCGTCATGGCCGGGCTTGTCCCGGCCATCCACGTTCTTCCGTGGCGACGGCTGTTGTAAGGCCGTGGATGCCCGGGACAAGCCCGGGCATGACGATGTGGACAATATCAGCCTGCGTGATGCGATCGCATCACACCATGTACTGGCCGCCGTTGACCGACAGCGTCGAGCCGGTGATGGCGCCGGCCTCATCCGCGGCGAGGAACACGACGGCCCGCGCGATCTCTTCGGGCTCGCCGAGACGGCCGATCGGAATCAGCGGCAGGATCGCCTTCTCCAGCACGTCCTTCGGCACTGCCTGCACCATCTCGGTATTGATGTAGCCGGGACAGATCGCATTCACGGTGATGCCGCCCTTGGCGTTCTCCAGCGCCAGGGCCTTGGTGAAACCGATCTCGCCGGCTTTCGCTGCGGAGTAGTTGACCTGTCCGAACTGCCCCTTCTGGCCGTTGATCGAGGAAATGTTGATGATGCGACCGAACTTGCGCCCGCGCATGCCTTCGATCACCTGGCGCGACATGTTGAACAGCGAGCCGAGATTGGTGTTGATGACGGCGTTCCACTGCTCAAGCGTCATCTTGTGGAAGGCACCGTCCTTGGTGATGCCGGCATTGTTGACCAGCACGTCGACCGGGCCGACCTCGGCCTCGACCTTCTTCACGCCCTCGGCGCAGGCCTCGAAACTGCTGACGTCCCACTTGTAAACCGCAATGCCGGTCTCGGCCTTGAATTTCTCCGCGGCAGCGTCGTTGCCGGCATAGCTCGCCGCAACCTTGTAGCCGGCGGCCTTCAGCGCCTTGCTGATCGCAGCACCGATGCCCCGCGTACCACCCGTCACCAATGCAACACGTGCCATGTCGTATTCCTTCCCTCTTCCTTGGACGCTTCGGACTTTTCTGACGTGATCGCTTTTTAGCTACGGATTATGCGGTTGGTTTGACGGACATCAAGAACAAAACGCCCGGCATCGAGCCGGGCGTTTTTCTTTAGTCGAGGCTTGTCGGGTTGCGAAGAATATTTGATTTGCAACCGCTGCCTTTTTAGTCGCGTGCAACGCACGCGCTGACGTGTGCGGCGCACCCGTCAGCTGCGCGTAAGATCAGTCGCGCGCCACACACATGGCGATACCCATGCCGCCGCCGATGCACAGCGTGGCCAAGCCCTTCTTCGAATCGCGCTTCTGCATTTCGTGCAGCAGCGTCACCAGCACGCGTGCGCCGGACGCGCCGACCGGATGGCCGATCGCGATCGCACCGCCGTTGACGTTGACCTTGGAGGTATCCCAGCCGAGGTCCTTGTTGACCGCGCAGGCCTGTGCCGCGAAGGCTTCGTTGGCCTCGATCAAATCGAGATCGCCGACGCTCCAGCCGGCCTTCTTCAGCGCGGCGCGCGAGGCCGGGATCGGGCCCGAGCCCATGATCTTCGGATCGACGCCGGCCTGCGCCCAGGACACGATCCGCGCCAGCGGCTTCTTGCCTTCCTTGGCGGCCTGCTTGGCGGTCATCAGCACCACGGCGGCAGCGCCGTCGTTGATGCCCGAGGCCGAGCCCGCGGTCACCGTGCCATCCTTCTCGAAGGCGGGCTTGAGCTTGGCCATCGCGTCGAGCGTGGCGCCATGGCGCGGATATTCGTCGGCGCTGACGACGACGTCGCCCTTGCGGGTCTTGATGGTGACGGGGACGATCTCGTCGTTGAACTTGCCGGCCTTCTGCGCCGCCTCGGCCTTCTGCTGCGAGGCCACGGCGAACTCGTCCTGCTGGGCACGGGTGATCTGCCATTGCCGCGCGACGTTCTCGGCGGTGTTGCCCATGTGGTAGCCGTTGAAGGCATCCCACAGGCCGTCCTTGATCATGGTGTCCACCAGCTCCAGGCCGCCCATCTTCACGCCGCCGCGCAGATGCTGGGCGTGCGGGGCCATGCTCATCGATTCCTGCCCGCCGGCGACCACGATCTCGGAATCGCCGTTGAGCAGCGCCTGGTAGCCGAGCGCAACCGTGCGCAGGCCCGAGCCGCACAGCTGATTGACGCCCCAAGCCGGGCTCTCCACCGGAATGCCGGCGCCGATCGACGCCTGGCGGGCCGGGTTCTGGCCTTGGGCGGCGGTCAGGATCTGACCCATGATCACTTCGGAGACCCGGCCGGGCTCGATGCCGGCGCGCTCCAGCGCGGCCTTGATGGCAACGGCGCCGAGGTCATGGGCGGGAAGGGTCGCGAACGCTCCGTTGAAGCTTCCGACCGGGGTGCGGGCGGCGCTGACGATGACGACATCGTCTGACATGGGCATCTCCTGGGGCTTGAGGTTCTTGTGAAGGGGGCAGGCGGGCTGGAAAGCGATCGCCAGTCTCGTCAGCCATCCTGTTAACGTCGTTGAGGCATGTCAATCGGCCGGGGCCCGAATTCATACCGCAGCGCATTCAAAAATAGCGTTCTTGGCGTTTTCGCAAGCAGGATTTTGCTCTGCAATTAACCGTGCCGCACAAAACGGTAGCGTGAGCCCTTTGAAAATGCTTATTTTGTTGCGTTGCGTACTCTTCCCGCCCTGCGGCATTGCCCGACAGGTTCCCGTTCTCCGCGTTTGCAAGTGAGAGCCCATGGCGAAATCAGACCAACCCACCACAATCAAGAAATACGCGAACCGCCGGCTCTATAACACCGGAACGAGCACCTATGTGACGCTCGAAGACCTCGCCGCGATGGTCAAGGACGGCGAAGACTTCCTGGTCTATGACGCCAAGACCGGCGACGACATCACCCGCTCCGTGCTCGCCCAGATCATCTTCGAGCAGGAGAACAAGGCCGGCCAGAACCTGTTGCCGACCACCTTCCTTCGCCAGCTGATCCGCTTCTATGGCGACAGCATGCAGATGGTGGTGCCGAAATATCTGGAGCAGTCGATCGCAACCCTGACCCAGGAGCAGGAGAAGTTCCGCAAGCAGATCGCCAATACGCTGTCCGGCACTCCTTTTGCTCCGTTGGAAGAGCAAGTCCGCCGCAACATGGAGCTGTTCCAGCAGACCTTCTCGATGTTCAAGCCGTTCGCTGCGCCCCGTCCGGCGGCCAGCCCCGAGCCGGAGCCCGATGCGAATGCCGAGGCGCCGAAGGACAGCAACATCGACGAGCTGCGCCAGCAGATGAAGGAAATGCAGGAGCGCCTCGAGCGGATGTCGAAGAAGGACGAATAGTCTTTCGTTCGCGCCGGCCCCTGTACGCGGGAGGGCGAGCCACGTCTGACCGAAGCAACCATTGGGACCATGTCTACGCCACCAAGGGCGAGGCCGAGGTCAGCTGGTATCAGGATAGCCCCGCGATCTCGCTCGCGATGATTCGCGCAGCCGGCTCCGATCGCGACACGACCATCATCGATGTCGGCGGCGGCGCATCGCGCCTGGTCGATGCGCTGTTGCAGGACGGCTATCGCGACATCGCCGTGCTGGATCTTTCTGCCAATGCGCTCGCGGCGGCGAAGAAGCGCATCGGTCCGGCCGCTTCGACGGTCGACTGGATCGTTGCCGATGCCACGACGTGGCGTCCGACCAGGACCTACGATGTCTGGCACGATCGCGCAGCGTTTCACTTCCTGACTGACCCGCGCGACAGGGTCGCTTACGTGGAGCGCCTGCGGTCGGCGGTCAGACCTGGCGGCCACGTCATCATTGCGACGTTTGCACCCGACGGTCCCGAGAAATGCAGCGGCCTGCCGGTGCAGCGCCATGACAGCGCCAGCCTTGCAGCGGAGCTCGGGCCGGAATTTAAACTGGTCGAGACGCGCAGCGAGACGCACCACACGCCGTGGCATTCGACGCAGGCGTTTCAGTTCAGCCGGTTTCGGCGGCAGAAATAGTTCTCGTCATGGCCGGGCTTGACCCGGCCATCCACGTCTTGACGCGCGACGCGAAGAACGTGGATCCCCGGGGACAAGCCCGGGCATGACGACAGAGACTCCGGATCAAGCCGCCATCTTCACAGCATGCGCAAAGTCCCAGTAGAGCTTGCGCGCCTTGGCGTAGAACGGGCCCGGCTTCAGCTCGCGCTCGTCGATGCGGATCACGGGCGCGACCTTGGCGAAATTGCCGGTCGAAAAGATCTCGTCGGCGGTCAGGAAATCGGCGTAGCGCAGCGTCTTCTCGACCACGGTGACGCCGTCGGCGCGAAGCAGGCTGATGACGCGCTGGCGCGTGATGCCGTTGAGGAAGGTGCCGTTCGGCACCGGCGTGAACACCACGCCATCCCTGGCCATGAACACGTTGGAATTGCCGAACTCGGCGACGTTGCCGAGCATGTCGAGCATCAGCGCGTTCTGGAAGCCGCGCGACGCAGCTTCGGCGAGTGCGCGCGAATTGTTCGGGTAGAGGCAGGCGGCCTTGGCTTCGACCGGCGCGCATTCGGCCGTCGGCCTACGAAACGGCGACAAGGTGATCGCGTTGCCGACGGGCTTTGGCATCGGCGCTTCGTAGATGCACAGGCACCAATTGGTGGTCTCGGGGTCGAACAGCACGCCGCCGCCGCTTCCGTTCTGCGCCCAGTACATCGGACGGATATAGAGCTCGGCATTTCCGGCAAAGCGCGCGATGCCTTCGTTCGCGAGCGTCAGCCAGGTGTCGGTATCGACCACCGGCTTCAGGCCGAAACTGATCGCGGATTGATTGGCGCGGGCGACGTGACGATCGAGATCCGGTGCGACGCCCTCGAAAGCGCGAGCGCCGTCGAACACGATCGAGCCGAGCCAGGCCGCATGCGTGCGCGGCCCCATGATCGGCACGTTGCCCTCGTGCCATTTGCCCTCGAAGAAGGTCCAGCTCGGCGAGTAGTCGATGGGCTTCTTGATCTCGGCCATGACCGGCCTCCTTTTCGAACGATCCGGCACTATTGTCCCAATTTCTAAACGATTTGCTGCGGGGAAATGGTGAGTTACCCTCTCCCCTTGTGGGAGAGGGTGGCTCGCCGCGTAGCGGCGAGACGGGTGAGGGGTATCCATCCGCGAACTCACCTGCGGAGAAAACCCCTCATCCGGCGCTGCGCGCCACCTTCTCCCACAAGGGGAGAAGGAAGAATCCATGCCGCTGGATCCGCTCGCAAAGCGTTTGTTGACCATGATGGCTGCGGCTGCGCCGCAGGCGCGGAGCCGGCCGAGTGTGGAGGTGCGGCGGCAATCGCTGGCAAAGCTGATGCAGTTCGCCCGGGCCGAGGCGCCGGATGTGACGATATCCGACGGTAAGCTGCCCGGTCCCGGCGGCGAGCTGCCCTATCGCCTCTACACGCCGGCAGGCACTGAAGCGCCCGCACCGGGCTTCGTGTTCTTTCATGGCGGCGGGCTCGTCGCCGGCAGCATTGCGACGCACGAGCGCATCGCGGCCGCGTTGGCGCATGCCACCGGCTGCCGCCTCGTGTCGGTCGACTACCGGCTCGCGCCGGAGCACCGATTCCCCGCTGCGGTCGAAGATGCGATCGCCGCCACCGAATGGGTGGCGCGCGAGGCCGCATCGCTCGGCATCGACGCCAATCGCCTGGTGATCGGCGGCGATTCCGCCGGCGCCACACTCGCAGCCATCGTGTGCCAGGAGGCGGCGCAGACCGCCGGCCTCTCCATCGCCGCGCAGTGCCTGATCTGCCCGGTGCTGGATTTCGAGGAGACCTCGCCTTCGCGCGAGGCCTTTGCCGAGGGCCATCTGATCGATCGCGTCACGATCGAAGCCGATCTTTCCGATTATCTGCCCGATGGCATCGATCCTGCCGATCCCCGCGTCTCTCCGTTGCGCGCGACGCGCCTCACGGGCCTGCCGACCGCGATCATCCACACCGCCGAATACGACCCGATGCGTGACGAGGGCAATGCCTATGCCCGCAAGCTGCTCGCCGCGGGGGTCGCGGTCGAGCATGTCTGCCACGATGGCATGGTTCACAATTTCCACGCCATGGGCGCAATCCTGCCGCAGGCACAGCTCGTGCTGTCGCAAATCGGCGAACAGGTGCGGCGCGCGGTGAAGACCTGACAGCGTCAATCATACGCGCGCGCCGATCACCGCGCGCGCCGCCGCGACATATTCCGGCCAGTGCGCTTCCGCATAATGCTCTGCCTGCCATGCGCAGGTGCTGTCGGGCGCATGCGCCGCCGCAATCGTGCGCGCGAAACGTTCCTCCGCAACCGTCGCCTTGCCGGGCTCGGCTGTGGGTGCAGCAGCCACCGCAGCACCGGGAGTAACGGCAAGCCCCGCCAGACCGGTGAGCAGGATGCGGCGTGACGTGTTCATGGCTGTCTCCTCCATTCTTCGGCCTGCACTGTGGCGGGCGAGTGTGTCAGTGCGATCACGCTAGGGTAACCGCGCACATCCGCGCCGTCCATCGCTTGCGGATAGCGCTTGACCAAGCGAGCGATCACGTTCCATCTAACAACGGTTCCACCTTCAGATCGCCACGCGTCGGATCGTCACGTGCCTTTTCGCAGCCAATCCCGTCGTGCGTTGCGCGCTGCCGCAGCGGGACTCCTGTGTCTGGCGGTCCCCGCCGGCGGCGCCTTCGCTGCCGACGATGAGGAGGAAAAGCCGGCGGTCCCGAACATCTATCTCGATCTCCGCACCATCTATGCGACGATCCCCGCTGGCACGCTCGCGCTCGGCTTCGGCAACACCTCGCTGTCAGCCGCATTCCAAGCCCTGGCGGCGCAACGAGGCACGTCGCTGCCGAATGGACTGCCGGCCGCGAAATCGATTGCGATCGACCTGCCGCTGACCGTCGACGTCAGCGACCGCGTTTCGCTCTACGGCGGCGTATCCGGCACGACGACGGATATCGGCGGCGGCTGGTCGTCCTTCGACATCACGAGCTGGAACATCGGCGTGCAGGCCGATCTCTACCAGCAGAATGGCGGGAAGATCCCGACCATCACGCTGCAATCGACCCTGACGCAGTCGGTGCCCAACGAGCAGGGCATGACGAATTCCTTCAACAACATCGTGGAATTCGACTACGCGGTCGACGAGGACGAGACACGGGGCTGGCTCGCCGGCCTGCAATACACCACCGTCACCATCGCCAGCCCGTTCGCCACGATCCGGCCGAACACGATCCTCTATGCCGGCGGCTACTATCAATGGCCGAGCAACTGGAAGTTCACCGGGCGCCTCGGCATGCAGTCGTTCGGCGGCGCGCTGCTCGCGGGCCGGACGCTCGCGGAATCCTTCACCCAGCCGGTCCTGCGGCTCGACCTCGATCGCATGGACGACAACGACAACCGCCTGTTCGGCATCACCGCGCAGATCGCCTGGATGCCGAAGCCGTCCTATCAGGTCACGTTGCGCACACCGCTCTACGCCGTGCGCAACTAGTCAGGCACCGGCACGTCGAAGGTGTTGAGCGTGACCGAGACCATGCAGTAGACGCCGACGAGATAGGACAGCTCGGCCGCGCCGTGCTCGCCGAATTCCTTCACGGCCGCACGCCAAGTCAGCTCCGGCAGCACGCCGCCGCTGACCAGAGCCGAAGCCATGTCGTAGGCGATGGCTTCCTGCTTGGTGAGGTCCACCGGCCGCTGGCCGGCAACGATGGTCGCGAGCTTCTCGTCGGAGAGGCCACGCTGCTCGGCCGCCAGCACATGAGCGTAGAGCTCGTAACCGGAGCGGAAATGCGAGCCGGTGACGAGGATCGCGACCTCGCGTACGGCCGCGGGCAGCAGCGGGTTCGATGCAATCGCCTTGACTAGCTCCCACACCGGCTTGCCGAAGCGCGGCTCGCGGATCCAGGGATTCCAGGGCCCGAGCAGCGCGCCGTCCTCGCGCATGTTCACGAAGCCCTTGAAGTGGTCCTGCATGCCGGCCCGCATGTCGTCGTAGAGCGGCTTCTGTTCGTCGGTCAGCTCTTTCGGATCGAGAATGGGAAGGCGCACGGTAGGGTCTCCTCGTTGAGAAGACGCAACCGTCACCTGCATGCCTGCGCAAGGCAAGTGAAGTTGCCGTGACGACCGTGCGATTTCGCAAATGCCAGGCAGATCTCGCTATGACGCCGTGGGGTTTTGCAGGCTTTGAGGATTGACCACGTCGTCGACGTCCAGCGCCAGTGGCTCACCTGTGGCGAGGAACGACGACAGCGCCGCCTCGAACGGCGCCGGATCGAGGCCGCGCGCGGCGAGCCAAGCGGGCTCGTAATAGGTCTGCCGGTAGCGCTCGCCGGAATCGCAGATCAGCGTCACCAGCGATCCCGTGACGCTCGCCTGGCGCATCTCCGAGGCGAGCCGGCACAGCGCCAGGAAGTTGGTGCCGGTGGAGCCGCCGACCGCACGGCGCAGCCGTCGCGACAGCACGTTCATCGCCGCGACCGTTGCCGCATCCGGGATCTTCATCATGCGATCGACCACGCCGGGCACGAAGGACGGCTCGCAGCGGGGACGACCGACGCCCTCGATCAGCGACGGGCGGTCGCAAACACGGGAGCGGTCCTGCGTGCGGAAGCAATCGAAGAACGCGGAATGCTCGACATCGGCGACGCACAGCCGGGTCGGATATTGCCGATACCGCAGATAACGTCCGATGGTGGCCGACGTGCCACCGGTGCCGGCGCCCATCACGATCCAGTCCGGAATCGGCCGCGGCTCGCCTCCCAATTGCGTGAAGATCGATTCGGCAATGTTGTTGTTGCCGCGCCAATCGGTGGCGCGCTCGGCGAAGGTGAACTGGTCTATGTAATGGCCGTTCAGGCGGCCGGCGAGCGCGGCGGCTTCCGCATAGAGCGCGCGGCCGTCGTCGATCAAATGGCAATGGCCGCCATAATGCTCGATCGCGGCGATCTTCTCCGCCGAGGTCGTGCGCGGCATCACGGCGTAGAAGGGCACGCCGATCATCTCTGCGAAATAAGCCTCCGACACCGCGGTCGATCCCGACGAGGCCTCGACCACGGGCGTGCCTTCGCGGATGTGGCCGTTGCAGAGCGCATAGAGGAACAGCGAGCGCGCGAGGCGATGCTTCAGGCTGCCGGTCGGATGCGTGGACTCATCCTTCAGATAGATGTCGATGCCCGATAGCGCCGGCACGATCAGCCGGATCAGATGCGTGTCGGCGGTGCGGCACTGGTCGGCCTCGATCGCGGCCACGGCCTCGTCGACCCAGCCGCGCCGATAGGCCGGCCCGGCCGGATTGTGCTGGCGGAAGGGGAATGTCTGCATCGGGCGAATCTCTCATGATGCGGATAGCGCATCAATAGCTGCGCCTAAAATTCCAGCGGCGCGTTATCGACGACTTCCTTCATCACGAAGAAGGTCCGGGTCTGGCGCACGCCGGGGAGCGCGATCAGCTGCTCGCCGTGGATGCGGTTGAAATCCTCCATGTCGCCGACGCGGATCTTGAGGAAGTAATCGAAATCGCCGGCGACGAGATGGCAGTCGAGCACGAATTTCAGCTTTGCAACGGCCTGCTCGAAGGTGGCAAAGCTTTCCGGCGTCGAGCGGTCGAGCACGACCCCGACCATCACCAGCGTGCCCTTGGCCACCTTCTTCGGCGCGACCATGGCGCGGACAGTGGCGATGAAGCCGTCCTCGAACAGGCGCTGGGTGCGACGGTGGCAGGTGGCGGGGCTGATCGCGACCGTTTCGGCCAGCTCGGCGTTGCTGAGCCGACCGTTATTCTGGAGCAATCTCAATATCTTGAGGTCGGTGCGGTCGAGTCGGGCAGCCATGAAAGAAACTTCCGAAAATAGGTGCTATTCTGGAAGGAATGTTAGCAATTATCACAACTTTCGCAAGAAGCCGTGCAACATGGCCGCAATATTCGAGAGCACATTTTCCCGACGTGATGCTAGGGAGCCGCCAACACCAACGCCAATCGAGATGACCCATGAAGCTGGACAAATTTCCGCGCTATCCTTTGACCTTCGGCCCGACGCCCATCGAGAAGCTGGAGCGCTTGTCAAAACATCTCGGCGGCCAAGTCGAGGTCTATGCCAAGCGCGAGGACTGCAATTCCGGCCTCGCCTATGGCGGCAACAAGCTGCGCAAGCTCGAATACATTATCCCCGATGCGATCGCCTCCAATGCCGATACGCTGGTCTCGATCGGCGGCGTGCAATCCAACCACACCCGCATGATCGCGGCCGTCGCGGCCAAGCTCGGCATGAAATGCCGCCTGGTGCAGGAAGCCTGGGTGCCGCACGAAGACGCAGTCTATGATCGCGTCGGCAACATCATGCTCTCGCGCATCATGGGCGCCGACGTGCGCCTGGTCGACGACGGCTTCGATATCGGCATCCGCAAGAGCTGGGAGCAGGCGATCGAGGAAGTGAAGGCCGCGGGCGGCAAGCCCTACGCTATTCCCGCCGGTGCCTCCGTGCATAAGTTCGGCGGCCTTGGCTATGTCGGCTTTGCCGAGGAGGTGCGCAAGCAGGAAGCCGAGCTCGGCTTCAAGTTCGACTACATCGTCGTCTGCACCGTCACCGGCTCCACCCATGCCGGCATGCTGGTCGGCTTCGCCGCCGACGGCCGCGCCCGCAAGGTGATCGGCATCGATGCCTCCTTCACCCCGGCGCAGACCAAGGCCCAGGTGCTCGAGATCGCGCAGAACACGGCGAACCTCGTCGAGCTCGGCAAGGACCTCGTCGCTGACGACGTCGTGCTGATCGAGGACTACGCCTATCCCGCCTATGGCGTGCCGTCGGAGGAGACCAAGGAGGCGATCCGCCTAACCGCCCGGCTCGAAGGCATGATCACCGACCCCGTCTACGAGGGCAAGTCGATGCAGGGCCTGATCGATCTCGCCAAGAAGGGCTATTTCGAGAAGGGCGCGAAGATCCTCTACGCCCATCTCGGCGGCGCGCCCGCGCTGAACGGGTACGCGTATGCGTTTAGGAATGGGTGAGTCATAAGGGAGGCGAGACGACTCTCGCCTCTCTTCGTAGCCCGGATGGAGCGAAGCGTAATCCGGGATTCCCACCATACGAAGTGACTGTCCCGGATTGCGCTTCGCTCCATCCGGGCTACAGCAGCTGCGATCGTGGCTACCGCGTCCTGACGATCTGCAGCAGCTCATCGCCGTAGTGCTCGAGCTTCTTGTCGCCGATCCCCGGCACGTTGCGAAGCTCGTCCAGCGTCGTCGGCCAGGCCCGGACGATGCCGTCGATGGTGGCATCGTGCAGCACCACATAGGCCGGCACGCCGCGTTCGCGCGCGATTTCTGACCGCCAGGCGCGCAGCCGCGCGCGCAATTCGGGATCGACGTCGCCTCGCGGCGCGCTCGCCGCGGGCGCGAGGTCACCGCGGCGTGACGTGGCCCGGCTGGCGCGAACCCGCGTGCCGGGCGCCTCCTCGCGCAGCCAGACCTCGGTCTCGCCGCGCAGCACGCCGCGCGAAGACTCCGTCAGCTTGAGCGCGCCGTAGGCTTCGCTGTCGCTGCGCAAATGGCCCATCGCCACCACTTGCCGCAGCACCGTGCGCCACTGCTTCTCGTTGAGCTCGCGGCCAATGCCGAACACCGACAGCTTGTCGTGACCGAACTGTGTGACCTTCTCGGTCAGGCGTCCGACCAGCACGTCGATCAAATGCATGGCGCCGAAACGCTGCCCGGTGCGATAGACGCAGGACAGCAGCTTCTGCGCCAGCACCTTGCCGTCGCGCATCTTCGGCGGCGTCAGGCAATTGTCGCAATTGCCGCAGCTCTCGCCCATCACGATCTCGCCGAAATAGGCGAGCAGGCGCCGGCGCCGGCAATGCGGCGTCTCGGCGAGGCCGACCAGCGCATCGAGCTTGCCGATCGAGACCCGCTTGAAATCCTCCGATCCGGCCGATTCGTCGATCATGCGGCGCTGCTGCACGATGTCGGAGAGGCCGTAGGTCATCCACGCCGCCGACGGCTTGCCGTCACGGCCGGCGCGTCCGGTCTCCTGGTAATAGGCCTCGATGCTCTTGGGCAGGTCGAGATGGGCGACGAAGCGCACGTCGGGCTTGTCGATGCCCATGCCGAAGGCGATGGTCGCGACGATAACGATGCCGTCCTCGTTGAGGAAGCGATCCTGGTTGCGCGAGCGCACCGCCCCGTCGAGCCCGGCGTGGTAGGGCAGCGCCGCAATGCCGGCCTCGGCAAGCGCGGCGGCGACCTCCTCGACGCGGTTGCGCGAGAGGCAATAGACCACGCCGGCATCGCCCATGTGGCGCTCGCGGATGAATTCTTTCAGCTGCGACACCGCATTGCGCTTTTCGACGATCTCATAGCGGATGTTGGGCCGGTCGAAGCTGGAGACGAACTGCGGCGCGCCCGTCAGCTGCAGCCGCTCGACGATCTCCTTGCGCGTCAGCTCGTCGGCGGTCGCGGTCAGCGCGATGCGCGGCACGTCGGGAAAGCGCTCGGCGATGACGGAAAGGCCGACATATTCGGGCCGGAAATCGTGGCCCCATTGCGAGACGCAATGCGCCTCGTCGATCGCGAACAGCGCCACTTTCGCCTGCGCCAGCAGCGACAGGCAGCGCGGCGTGACCAGCCGTTCCGGCGCGACATAGAGCAGGTCGAGATCGCCGGCGAGCAGGCGGCGTTCGATGTCGGACGCCTCCTGCGGCGTCAGCGACGAGTTCAGCGCGGCGGCATTGACACCGGCCTCGATCAGGCCGGCGACCTGGTCGCGCATCAAGGCGATCAACGGCGAGACCACGATGCCGCAGCCTTCGCGCAGCAAGGACGGAAGCTGATAGCACAGCGACTTGCCACCGCCGGTCGGCATCAAGACCAGGCAATTGCCGCCGTCCGTGACGTGGCGGACGATCTCGCCCTGGGCGCCGCGAAAGCCCGGCAGGCCGAACACCGAATGCAGCACCGACAGCGCGTCGCGGCCGTTGGCCGGCGCAGGCAGTGGGGCGTTGGAGGGAGCGGACATGGGCGGAGCAGATCAGGCCGTGGGATTCGTCACAAGGCCAGTCGCATGCTGGTGTGGCTGTGGCAAGACTGTTTGGAGGCGAGGCACGACTCTTCCCTCTCCCCTTGTGGGAGAGGGTGCCTCGCGAAGCGAGGTGGGTGAGGGGTTCTATCCGCGAACGCAGATATGAGCTTGTGGAGACATACTCCTCATCCGGCGCTTCGCGCCACCTTTCTCCCACAAGGGGAGAAGGGAAGAAGAGGCTACGCCCCGATCCGTCGCAGCGCTTCTGCGACCGTCACGATCGGCATGTTGCGCTTGGCGGCGGCTTCAAGCGCATGACGCATCAGATGCGGCGTGCAGCCATAGGGGCTCGGCCTGTCGCTGACGTCGTGGCCGTAGAAGATCAGCCAGCCGCCGCTCGCGACCGCCTCGTCGAAATAGCGATCGACGCCCGCCTCGTCGATCTCGCAATCGACCAAGGGGGAGGCGCGCAGGAATTGGAGGTCGATGACGCCGCTGTTGACGCCGGGAAGAATGCCGCGCGCGGAACGGAAGGCCTTTGTCAGCTGCGGCTTGCGCCACACCGAGGCGATGCCATAGGGATAGGCGAAATTCTCCAGCGTGATCGAGCCATCGATGCCGCGGAGATGGCTGCGGTTCCGGTCGATCTCGCGCGCCATGGCGGCTTCGTCGAGCGTCGCCGAGCTCTGATGCGAGAAGGTGTGGCAGGCGATCTCGTGCCCGGCGCGGTGAAGCCGGACGATCGCATCATCCGAGAGGCCGTGCCAATGCTCCGACGGCCGACCGATCAGGCTGCCGGCGAGGTAATAGGTGCCGCGGCCGCCATGCCGCTCCAGTAGCTCGGCGCCCTCGCCCGCGGCGCTATCGGGGGCATCGTCGAACGTGAAGCTCACCATCGCCGCATGCGCGGCCAGCCGGTGCGGCGCGGCGCGGAAATGCCGGGCCAACCGATTGCTCACGCGTCCCTGGAGTGCCGACCACACGACTGCGTTTCCTGTGATGCCTTCTTGCTCTACTGAAACATTCGTGCGCAGGTCGAGGCAAGCCTAACGCCCGGGTAATCCTAACGCCGAACCAAGAGCGCTTCGGCTAGCGCACCGACATTGACGCGTCGGCGTCCGCGCCGAGATAACGCAACCAATTGCGGAAGAGCACCGCCGCCGCGTCGCCAGCGCCGATATCGGCGCGCAGGTTCAGCGCGGGCAGCTCGTTGCTGAGCGCCGGATGGCGCTGGTGCGCCGCCTTCTTCTCGAACCGAGCCAGCTTCTCTTCAGTCGCTGCGTCAAAATAACTCACCGGCAGGCGCGGATAGGTCTCCCGCTCCCGCGCGAGATAGCGGCCGATGTCACGCAGATATTCGCGCTGCAGCGACAGCGCGTCATATTCGGGGTGACCCTGGAAGAACACGAAGCGGCTGGCATATTGGCGAACGAAGACGTCGACGCCAGCCTCCTGTGAGCGTGTCAGCACCTGATAACCGGCGTGCACGAGGTCGCTCTCGGCGATCTCGTTCAGACGTGAATGCGAGACCTTGAGCGGTGCGGGCGCAGAGCGGGTCAGCAAATCGTCCGTCACGACGCCGCAATCGAAAATGCCGTGACATTTGGCCGGCAGCCGCCGCCGTTCAATATTGTCGAGATGCAGCACCGCGGCATGCGCGGCAAGGCACGACCAGATCGTCGAACGCGTGTTGGCCTTGGCCCAGTCGATCAGGTTGGTGAGGTCGCGCCAGTACGGCTCCCCGTCGAGCTCGGGCGCGATCGGCTCTGCGCCCGTCACGATCAGCCCATCGAACTTGCCGCGCTCGAGATCGGAAAGGTTGGAATACTCGCTCTCGACATGCCATTTCGCTTCCGGCGACCGCTTCACGCTGGGAAGCGAGAAGCAGTGGAAGCGGATACGGCGCGAGCCCGCCGCGGCCTGAAGCAGCTTCATGAACTGCCGCTCGGTCGCCTTCAACGCGGCATCCGGCATGTTGTTGACGAGGCCGATGGTGAGCTCGGCGCCAGCATCGCGCGCGAGATCGTGCGCGGCCGGCACCAGCGTCGGGCCCGCGATGACCTGATCCTTGTCGATCAAGATCGTCATGGCCGGCGCCGCCTACTCCGCGGCCTCGCGGCGCGCCGACGGGCAGGCATTTTCCAGCGCCTGGTCGATGTCCTCGATGATATCAGAGACATGCTCGATGCCGACCGACAGACGGATCGTCTCTGGCAGCACGCCGGCGGCGCGCTGCTGCTCCGCCGACATCTGGCGATGGGTGGTCGATGCCGGATGGCAGGCGAGCGACTTGGCATCGCCGATATTGACGAGCCGCGTGATCAGCTTCAGCGCATCGTAAAACGTCTTGCCGGCCTCCATGCCGCCCTTGATGCCGAAGGTGAACAGCGAGGAGGCGTTGCCGTTCAGGTACTTCTGCACCAGGGGATAATAGGGGCTGTCCGGGAAGCCGGTGTAATTGACCCAGGCCACGCGCGGATCGCCGCGCAGGAATTCGGCGACCTTGCGGGCGTTCTCGACATGGCGCTCCATGCGCAGCGCCACGGTCTCGATGCCCTGAAGCAGCAGGAAGGCGTTGAACGGCGACAACACCGAGCCCATGGTGCGCTGATAGACGCTGCGCGCGCGCTCGATATAGGCGGTCTTGCCGAAGCGCTCGGCATAGACCAGGCCGTGATAGGAGGCGTCGGGCTTGTTGTAGGCCGGGAAGCGATCGGCGTACTCGGCCCAGGGAAAGTTTCCGGAATCGACGATGGCGCCGCCGAGCGTGGTGCCGTGACCGCCCAAGAACTTGGTCAGCGAATGCACCGCGATATCGGCCCCATAGTCGAACGGCTTGAAGAGGATCGGGGTGGCGACGGTGTTGTCGACGATCAGCGGCACGCCATGCGCATGGGCGATCTTCGCCAGCGCCTCGATGTCGCAGACATTGCCGGCGGGATTGCCGATGGTCTCGGCGAACACCGCACGGGTGTTCTCGTCGATCAGCTTCTCGACCGCCTCGGGCTTGTCGCTCTCGGCGAAACGGCCGGTAATGCCTTGGCGCGGCAGGATGTGGGAGAGCAGCGTATGCGTGGTGCCGTAGAGTTGCGGCACGGAGACGATGTTGCCGCCGTGATCGGCGACGTTGACGAAGGCGAAATGCAGCGCTGCCTGCCCGGTCGCGACCGCGAGCGCGCCGACGCCGCCTTCGAGCTGGGCGATGCGTTTCTCCAGCACTGCGCTGGTCGGATTGGCGATGCGGCTGTAACGAAAGCCTTCGGTCTCCAGATTGAACAGGGCGGCGCCATGATCGGCGCTGTCGAAGGCGTAGGCCGCGGTCTGGTAGATCGGCACGGCCACTGCGTGCGTGGTGGCTTCAGGCTCGTAGCCGGCGTGAATAGCGATCGTCTCGTTGCGCATCGTGCCACCTCCGCGTGGAGCGGGCCGCACTTATTGGCCTAGAATGAGGCATGTGCGTTGTCCGCCGCTTCTCTGTTAGAGGCGGGTGGTAAAGCGGACAATAATTCGCTTAGAGATCGAGGAAGTAACCCTAATGCTTGCTCGCGGATTGGCTGAAATCCGGGTTAAGGCGGATTAACGAACGCGCTCTCGCCGTGGCGCTCCTTCTCCCCTTGTGGGAGAAGGTGGCGCGAAGCGCCGGATGTGGGGTGTCTATCCACACGCGAACTCGTGGAGGGATACCCCTCACCCGTCTCGCCGCTCTGCGGCGAGCCACCCTCTCCCACAAGGGGAGAGGGTGAAATTACCCGCCGCTACGCCATTCTTTCCCACAGCCGGTGCGCGAGCACGCCGACGCGTTTCTCGATGGCGGCTGCGGCATCGAGGGCGAGATCCTCGCGATAGCGGCCGGCAATCAATTGCACGCCGATCGGCTTGCCGTCATGCAGCGCCACCGGCACCACCGCGCCGGGCAGGCCCAGCACGTTGATGGCGGAGATGAAGCGGATCTCGCCCCAGAAGATCTCGCGCACGCGCTCGGAGCTGATGGTGTCCTCGCGCGGGCCCGGCGTCGGCTTCACCGTGGTCGGCGCCAGCACCACCGGATACTCCTCGAAGAACAATTGCCAGGCGCGGATGTGGCCGTTGCGCGCGGCGGTCGCCTGCATCCAGCCCTTGAGATCGAGCACGTTGGCCTTGGCCTTCATGCCGCCCCAGGACTTGTGAAAATCCTCGGATGTGACCTTCAGCATGGCGGCCTCCTGCATCATCACGGTCTCGTTGGTGATGATGTCGCACCAGGTCTGCCAGACCCCGTTGATGTCGGGCACCTCGACCTCGCTGACGCGATAGCCGGACCGCTCGAGATGATCGGCAGCCTGGCGCAGCGCCGCGGCGACAGAGGGATCGACGTCCATGTCCTCGGGGATCTTCGCCAGTGCAACCTTGATCGGCCGCTTCGGCCGCTCGCCGACCAGCGGCGCGGGCACCCACCAGGGATCGCGCGGATCGCGCTGGCTCATCACCTCCAAAGCCAGGCGCACGTCGGCGACATGGCGCGCGAGCGGCCCCTGCGCCGACATCAGATGCGCCAGCATCGGCCGCTCCGACGTTGCGCTTCCGTTGAAGGCGGGGATGCGGCCCTGCGTCGGCTTGATGGTGGCAACGCCGTTGCAATGCGCCGGCCAGCGCAGCGAGCCGCCGATGTCGTTGCCGTGGGCGATGGTGCCGATGCCCGCAGCAACCGCCGAGCCTGCGCCCCCGGAGGAGCCGCCGCAGGTGATGTCGGGATCCCAGGGGTTGAGCGTCAGCCCATGCAGGGGATTGTCGGTGAAGCCGCGAAAGGAGAATTCGGGCGTGTTGGTGAGACCGATGACGATCGCGCCTGATCTCTTCAGGTTGCGCACCACGGGCGCATCCGATGGTGCAATGAGGTCCTTGTTGGCGGGCACGCCGTTGAAATTCGGCCGGCCCTCGTAGTCGACATTTTCCTTGATCGTAATCGGCACACCGTGCAGGAGACCGAGCTCGCCGCCTTTGGCGCGCTGCTTGTCGGCCGCCTGCGCCGCTTTGAGTGCTTCCTCCGAGAGATCGACGACGACCGCATTCAGCTTCGGATTGACGGTGCGCATTCGTTCGAGATGCGCTTCCACCGCCTCGACCGCGGAGATGGCGCCGGAGCGGATCGCAGCCGCGGTCTCGACCGCCGACCATTGCCAGGCCGGCCCGTTCGGGCGCCGCGGCTTCGCCGATTTGCCGGCAGCGGCCTTTCCGGCCGGCTTGGCCACGGCGCTCTTGCGGCCGGAGCCCTTCTTCAAAGCCTTCGCCGTCTTCTTCAACACACTTTTCTTCTTGGTCGCCGTCTTCTTCGCCACGCCGCATCTCCTAAAATTGCGCGGCGGAGGTTAGGGACGACGCGCGACCCTGTACAGGTGCGATTCTGCATGGCGCATTGTCGCGACGCTCTGTCGCAATCGCAGCCTTCCATGAGCAAGCTCCTACACCAACGGTGGATTGAGCCGCGCAAAGCCCTCCTGGACGCGATAGGGATAGTACGGATAAGGCGGCATCACCCCGCTGACCTCATCGAGCCGCTTGATCTGGTCCGCGCTCAGCGACCAGCCGACGGCACCGAGATTGTCGCGCAGCTGCGCTTCGTCGCGCGCCCCGATGATCACGGAAGAGACCGTGGGACGCGACAGCAGCCAGGCAATCGCGACCTGCGGCACGGTCCGAGCGGCCTCCACAGCAATCGCATCGAGCACGTCAACGACGGCGTAGAGGCGCGCATCGTCCACGGGCGGACCGAACTGTGCGGTGGCATGCAGACGGCTTCCTTGCGGCAGCGGCTGGCCGCGCCGGATCTTTCCGGTGAGCCTGCCCCAGCCCAGCGGGCTCCAGACCAGAGCGCCGACGCCCTGATCGCGCGCGAGCGGCATCAGCTCCCATTCATAGTCGCGCCCGAGCAGCGAGTAATAGACCTGGTGCGCGACATAGCGCGGCCAGCCATGCCGGTCCGCGATCGCGAGCGACTTCATCAGCTGCCAGCCGGCGAAATTCGAGACGCCGACATAGCGCAGCTTACCGGCGCGCACGAGCATATCGAGCGTGGACAGCACCTCCTCGATCGGCGTGAACACGTCGAAGGCGTGGAGCTGAAGCAGATCGATATGGTCAGTGCCGAGCCGTCGCAGCGCCGCATCGACCGAGGCAAGCAGCCGCTGCCGCGACGAGCCGGCATCGAGCGGACCGTCGCCCATCGGCAGGCTTATCTTGGTCGAGATCAGCACCTTGTCGCGGCGCCCCTTGATCGCGGCACCGAGGATCTCCTCGGAGGCGCCGTTCGAATAGACATCGGCGCTGTCGAACAGATTGACGCCGGCATCGAGACAGATATCGACGAGCCTGCGGGCTTCATCAGTGCCGCTGCGGCCCCAGGCGGAGAACAGCGGACCTTGTCCGCCGAACGTGCCGGTGCCGAAGCTGAGGACGGGGACTCTGAGCCCGGAAGCGCCGAGATTGCGGTATTCCATAATCGTTCTCCTATTCCGCCGGGCACGCCGCGACGGTGGCCGGCGCGCGATCGAGCCGGAGACTCCACAGCGCCAGAACGAGGCCAATGACGGTGATGCCGGCCGCGACCAGCGGCAGCGCCGAAAGGCCGAGCCCGCGGGCGATGGTGACGCCGCCTACCCAGGCGCCGAGCGCGTTGCCGAGATTGAACGCGGCGATGTTGAGGCTGGAGGCGAGCGTCCGGCCGCTGGGACCTGCGGCTTCCAGCACGCGAAGCTGAAGCGGCGCGACGGTCGCGAAGGCGGCGGTGCCGAGTAGCAGGATCAGCGCGACGGACAGGATCTTGATCGACAGCACGGCCGCCAGGCCGAGCAGCACGATCGCAAGCGCGGCAAGCGTGCCGGTCAGGGCCCGTGCGAGGCCGCGGTCCGCAAGCTTGCCGCCGGCGATATTGCCGATCCCAAGGCCGACGCCGAACACCAGCAGGATCGGCGAGACGGCAGCCTCCGAAAAGCCGGTGAAGCGCGTCAGGATCGGCTGGATATAGGTGAAGACGACGAACAGGCCGGCGAAGCCGAACACGGTCATGGCAAGTCCGAGCAGCACCTGCGGACGGCCGAGCACGGCCACTTCCTCGGCAAGCGAGATCGGCTTGTCGCCATCGCCGACACGGCCGGGGACGAGCGCGGCGACGACCGCAAACGCGATCACGCCGATGACAGTCACCGCCCAGAACGCCGCGCGCCAGCCGAGCATCAGGCCGAGCCAGGCACCGAAGGGCACGCCGAGGAGCGTCGCGACCGTCAGGCCGATGAACATGGTGGCGATCGCAGACGCACGCTTGTCCTCGGCGACGAGGCTGGTGGCCACCACCGAGCCGACGCCGAAGAACGTGCCGTGGGCGAGGGAGGTCAGCACCCGCGCGGCCATCAGCAATTCGTAAGTGGGCGCGAGCGCGCAGGCCGCATTGCCGAGCGTGAAGATCGCCATCAACGCCAGCAGCACGGTTTTCCGCGGCAGCCGCCGCGTCGCCAGCGTCAGCACCGGCGCGCCGACGAACACGCCGAGCGCATAGCCTGATATCAGCAGGCCCGCGACCGGGACCGAGACGTGCATGTCGGCGGCGACCTGCAGCAGCAGGCCCATGATGATGAATTCGGTGGTGCCGATGCCGAAGGCACCGGCGGTGAGCGCGAGGACGGCAGGAGGCATGCGTTGCTCCAAGGGATGAGGCGAGCCACGCAGATAGCGGCGCTGCCGCCAAACCATTAGAATGTCCGCAATCCAATCATTTGTGACGTGAATTCAACATGGCCCGTTTCGACACCAACCGCTCCGCCGAGATGGAGGTCTTCGTCCGCGTCGTGGACCTCAGCGGCTTCACCCAGGCCGCGCGAAAGCTGCGCCTGACGCCATCGGGCGTCAGCAAGCTGATCTCGCGTCTGGAGGCGCGCCTCGGCGCGCGGCTCGTCAACCGCACCACGCGCAAGCTGACGCTGACGGCGGAAGGCCAGGCCTTCTACGAGCGATCGTTGCGCATCCTCGCCGAGATGGAGGAGGCCGAGCGCGAGGCGGCCTCGGGCGCGGCGCCGCGCGGCCGCCTCACGGTCAACTGCAACATCCCCTTCGGCATGCTGCATGTGATGCCTTTGATCCCGCGGTTTCTGGCGCAGCATCCCGACGTCACGCTCGATCTCGTGCTGACCGATACGGTGATCGACCTGATGCAGGAGCGCGCGGACGTCGCCATCCGCGTCGGTCCGCTGCGCGCCTCGCGGCTGGTCGCGCGAAAGCTCGGCACCAGCCGCATGGTCGTGGTCGGCGCGCCGGATTATCTCGCCCGTTGCGGCATGCCGAAGATTCCGGCCGATCTCGCCGACCACCGCGGCATCGGCTGGACCTTTCCACGCAGCATCCGCGGCTGGCCGTTCAGGCGTGGCGACCACGCCGAGGAGGCCCTGCCCCCGCCGGTCGCGCGCGCCAGCGACGGCGAAGCCGCCCGCCGCCTCTGCCTCGGCAGTGTCGGTCTCGCGCGCCTCGCGCTCTTCCACATCGGCCCCGACATCGAATCCGGCCGCCTCGTCCCGGTGCTGCAAGGCTACAATCCCGGCGACCGCGAAGACATCCACGCCGTCTATGTCGGCCACACCGCCCCACTCCCGGCACGCGTGCGCGCGTTCATCGATTTCCTCGCCGAGCACGTGCGGGTGAGCGACCCCGCGTTGAAGCGGACCGGGGATGGGAAGTGGAAGCTGGTGGGGTGAAGCGGCGGCGAGCGCAGGAGAAGCTTGCCCCCCGGCAGGCTTGCCGAGTCCACCTTCGCCCTGCGGGCTCGGCGCGCCAGCCTTGCGCAAACGTCGTTTGCGAAGGCTGGCGAGGAGAGTGTCAGTCCAGGGATGCCGGGCGAGCCAACGCCGGCGAAATTGCTTCTGCATTGCGGCCGCGCTTCCTAGGGTCGGCCTGTGCTTGGCCAATTCCAGCGTCCTCACGAGCACGGTCAAGTGTGCGATTCCGAAAAAGAGGCGACCACGATCATGAGCAATGCCACTGCCACCGGAGAGAAGCCGCTGACTCCAGCCATGCTGCGCGAATTGTCGGTGCGGTCCGATTGGCAGGGTCTGATCCGCGCGGCCAGCCACTACGGCGTGATCGTCGTTGTCGGCGCGCTGATCTGGCTGGTCTCATCGCAATACGGAATCGTCTGGGCGTTGCCGCTGGTGGTCGTCCAAGGCTACTTTGTCGCATTCCTGTTCATGGTGGTCCACGAGACCGCCCACAAGACGGCATTTCGCAGCCGGGCGCTTAATCTCGCCTTCGGTCATCTCTCCTCGTTCGCGGTCGGCTTGCCTTACGAATATTACTGTTTATTCCACTGGGATCATCATCGGTATACGCAGGATCCAAAGAGGGATCCGGAACTGCTGTCGGTTCCGATCCCGACCTCGGACGCGCAATTGGTGATCGTCTACAGCGGCTTGCGGCAGGTTGCCTTCCGGGTGGGGCTGATGCTTCGCCATGCGTTGACCGGCAACGCCACGTCACCATGGATTCCTGAAAATAAACGCCACATCGTCGTGACAGAGGCGCGTCTCCATCTGGCAGGCTACGTCGCGCTGTTGCTGGCATCGATCGCGTTGCACACCTTGATCCTGTTGTGGGTCTGGGTCGTCCCCGTGATCGTCGGTCAATTGTTTCTGCGTCCGTATCTGCTTGCCGAACACACCGGCTGCGATCGCACGCGCAGCGCCTTCCAGAACACCCGCACCACCTATACCGCCAGGTTCGTGCGCTGGTTCGCATGGAATATGCCCTATCATGTCGAGCACCATGCCTATCCTTCGATTCCTTTCCATGCGCTGCCGAAACTGAACCGGATCGTCGCCGATCAGATCGTCTATCGGGGCCCGGGCTACATCGCAGTGACGCGGCAGACGTGGGCCTGGTTTCGCCGCGCACGCAACGGTACCGAACGCCCGATTGGTTCTGATTGAGTCGAGATCAGGACTTGGCGGAAGCCAGCAGAGTGCCGTTGCCGCAGGCCATGCTGCGCCCAAGGTGTGAGCAGCTTGATGAATTTATTGCCCCGACCGCGGTTGGAAGCTGTTTTGCTTGCGCAAAAAGTGGACAGCAGGGCCTTGTCGATTAATTGCTTCATGATCTTCGATCTTCAGACGATCCTGTCGTCAAGGTCGATCACCTCCGATCGCCGGCATCACAGGGGTTTGGCATGCGATCAACAACTGCTCTTCGCTTCGCCGTGTTCGTGCTATCTGCGTCCTTCCTGTTTGCGCCGTCCGAGCGCGCGACGGCCGAGGAATTGCTGAAGGCGCGGCTCGCCCAGAATCTTGGGCCGATCTCGGGACTGGCGATCGTTGCCAATGCGAAGGGCCTTTTCGCCAAGCACGGGCTCGACATCTCGGTCTCCAACTTCACCAGCGGGAAGCAGTGCCTCGATACGGTGCTTGGGGGAGGGGCGGATTTCGCGACAACAGCCGAGGCGCCGGTCACGGCGGCCGCGATGGCGCAACAGCCGATCGCCTTCGTGGCGGGGATGGAATATTCGGATCTGAAGACCATGACCGCAGCTTCTGCCGGGATCAAGACGAAGGCCGATCTGCGTGGAAAGCGAATCGCCTTCACGGCAGGAACCGGCAGCGAAGTCTACACCTCGGTTCTGTTGAAAGCGGCGGGCCTGACGTCGAAGGACGTGACGCTCGTCAACCTGCGACCGCAGGAGATGCTCCCTGCGATGGCGGCCGGCAGCATCGACGCATTCGACACCTGGGAGCCGCACGTCGCGAATGCGAAGAAGGCTCTCGGCGAAGGCGCGATCCCGCTTGATACCAAAGGTCTCTACTCGGAGACCTTCAATATCGTCGTGACGCAGTCTTACCTCGCCGCCAACCCGGCGATCGTCAGCAAGTTCCTGGCGTCCCTCATCGAAGCCGAGGGCTGGCTCAAGGCGAATCCGGGTGAAGCAATCGACGTCATCGCAGCGGCGACTGGGATGAAACGCGATGAATTGGCGTCGATCTGGACGGACTACGTCTACCATGTGCGCCTCGACGACAGGATTCTCACGACTCTGAAAACCCATGCCGCCTGGCGGCTCGAGACCGGCAATCATCCCCCTGGAGCGAGCATGCCCGATTTCACGAAAGTCCTGGTGACGGCGCCGCTGAAGGCGCTCGATTCAGCTCGCGTCACGCTGGGGGCACGCCCGTGAGCGTCGGCAGACGCAGCAGCGCGACCGAACGGCTGAGCGTACTGGTCGCCGTCCTCTCCGTGCCCGCCTTCACAGGCATGTGGGAACTGGTTGCGCGCTCCGGCATCGTGAACACCGTGCTGTTTCCGCCGCCATCGACCGTCGCCGTTGCCGTTCTCGAATGGATTCGCAGCGGACAATTCTTCGCCGACCTGATGGCGAGCCTCGCGCGCGTGGCCGCGGGATTTGCCATCGGGGCCGCGGGCGGAATCGTGCTCGGCATCCTGACCGGCCGATTTCGACTGGTGTCCAGCCTGCTTTCGCCCTTGTTTCACATCCTTCGTCCAATTCCTCCCATCGCCTTCGTGCCGATCGTCATCCTTTGGTTTGGCCTCTCGGAAACAGGCAAGCTTTTCCTGGTCGTTTGGGGCGTGTTCTTCACGGTATGGCTCGCGACCCACATCGGGGTGCAGAAAGTCGACCACGGACTTATCCGAGCCGCCCAGATGCTCGGCACGCCGCAATCGCAGATGCTGTGGGAGATCGTCCTTCTTGGCGCGCTGCCCTATATCACGGTCGGTCTTCGAACCGCGGTGAGCATCTCCTTCTACACGCTGGTCGCCGCCGAGTTGGCGGGAGCGTTCGCCGGTATCGTTTATCGTATCGAAATTGCGCAACAGAACATGCAAACGGGTCAGGTCATGGGCGGGCTGGCGGCTCTCGGACTGCTTTCCTTCGTCGCCGACCGTTCCTTCGCGATTCTTGCCGAACGTGCCGTGTGGTGGCGATGACCCCTAGACTGCTTCGTCCAGACCAGCCGCTCAGGCTCGTGGATACGTACCCGCCGTCCGCCGCGGCGCGTCAGGCGATCATCCGGGTCGAGGATTTGAGCATCGTCTTCGATGCGCCGAGCGGGCAGGTCATCGCGGTCGACCGCGTATCCCTGGCAGTAGCCCAGGGAGAATTCGTCTCGATCGTCGGTCCATCCGGCTGCGGCAAGTCCACGCTGCTGAATGCAATGGCCGGCCTCGAGCGGCCGTTCGGAGGCCAGGTGCTCATGGCCGGCGAAGCAATGCGCAAGCCACGACCCGAGATCGGAATGGTCTTCCAGCAGCCACATCTGTTTCCGTGGAAATCGGTGCGCAGGAATATCGCGCACGGGCCCCGCGCTCTCGGCAAGCCGAAAGCGGAGGCGCTGCGGATTGCCGACGGCCTCATCGAGATGATCGGCCTGACCAGATTTGCGTCGGCATATCCGCACACGCTATCCGGGGGCATGCAGCAGCGGGTTGCGATTGCCCGTGCCCTCGCCAATCAGCCGAGTGTCCTTTTGATGGACGAGCCGTTCGGAGCGCTGGATGCGCAGACCCGGGCGGTCATGCAGGACAATCTGCTCGAACTCCGCGAGCGGATCAACGCAACAATCGTCTTCGTCACACACGACATCGATGAAGCGATCCTTCTCTCTGACCGTGTGCTGATCATGAGCGCCGGACCTGGCCGCATCCTCAGGGATCTTCAGGTGAGCCTGCCGCGGCCGCGCTCCAGCGCCATTGTCGCGGAGGCCGCCTATCTCGCCCTCAAGCGGGATTGCCTTGACCTGATCCGCTCGGAAGGCCGCAGGGCCTTCGAGCAGATGGAAATCAAGACGTAGGCGCCTGACGATATGTTCTGGCATGGCTCTTGAATAGCTTTCCCCTGCGGCGGCAGGGGAGCGAGCAGATGTCAGCGGCAAGTCTCAGGAATGCGACCGGCATCATGCTGGCGGGATCGGATGCTCTGGTCGGGTCCCTGCCGAGCTTGTTGGATCCGTTGTGTGAGGCTGACCGGCGCCGTGTCCTCGCCATCGGACGCGAGGAGGTTCTGCAGGCAGGCAAGCATGTCTGGCGTCAGGGCGATCTGCAGAACGGCATATATCTGATCGAAGAGGGGCGTATTCGCAGCTACTACGCGGCGCCTTCCGGACGCGAGGTGACGCTGGCCTACTGGTTTGCCGGCAACTTCGTCGGCGGCCCCGATCTGTTCGGTGCTGGTGCCCACGTATGGTCTTCGGTTGCAGTGGAACGAAGCCGAGTGACGTTCTTGCCCGGCCCAGCCCTGCGTGCGCTGGCGCTTCAATCGGCAAGTATCGCAGTCGCGCTGCTGGATGCGCTCGCCTTCAAGGCACGGTGCTACTCGGCCATGGCGCAAATGCTGGGGACCCGCTCGGTGACCGAGCGGCTGCATCGTCTGTTGGTCTTCCTCTCGAAGATCTACGGTTCGCAGCAGGGCCGCGAGATCGTGATCGGGATCCCGTTCACGCATGGTGATCTCGCCAATCTGATCGGCTCAACCCGCCAATGGGTGACGGTGCAGCTTTCCCGCATGCAGGCAAGAGGCGTCATCCGTTATCACCGGGGCCTGATTGTGATCCTCAATCTGCGCGCCCTCGATCTCGAAGTGGTCTAGGAGGCGGCCTTCGGATATTCCTTTAGATCGAACAGTCTGGCCTTCGCATCGGGCAGCCATCGTTCGGCAAGGTCGAGAACAACATGGTCGCGCCACGCAGGTGCCAGCAAAGTGATACCCATCGGCATGCCGTTGCCGAGCGTTGCATTGGGAACCGACACCGCGCACAAGTCCACGAGATTGGCAAAATAGGAGTAGTAACCGAGGCGGTTGTTGAGCGTGATGGGATCTTCCATCATCTCCGCAATCGTGAAGGGGCGTGGCGCGGTCGGTACCACCAGAACATCGATCTCCTCGAAAAGCGTTTGGATCTGGCGTCGCAGCTTCCAAAGTCGATGTTGCGCGGCGAATGCATCTGTTGCGGAAAACCGGGCAGCTCCGCTCAGCACGTTGCGGATGACGTCAAGCAGGTCTCCATGATCGATGTTCATGAGCTTGCTGATCGCCGCATGACGTTCGGCAATCCAAGGCCCTGAAAAGAGCATTTCACCGGCTTCGGCGAAAGGCGCGAAGTCAATGTTCCTGGCTTGACCTCCCAATCCCGAAAGCCTCGTGCAGGCCTGCCTGTAGAGGTCATCGCATTCCGGCATGCCGAATGAATTGAGATGACCGACAGGGACCTGGCCGAACCGGAATTTGCGAGGAGGTGGGAAGGACGAGGCAATCCGTTGGCGGCTAAAGGGATCACTGTCGTCGAATCCTTCGATCAACCCGAGCAGAATTCGACCTTCGGCAATGGAATTGCAGAAGATCGAGGGACAATCGAGCGTCGGACAGTTCGGCACAAGTCCCCGGGACGAGACGAGGCCGACGGTTGGCTTGATCCCGATGATTCCGTTGAAACCTGCGGGAATCCGGCCTGAGCCGCCGGTATCTGTGCCGAGAGCGAAGGCAACATGGCCGGATGCTACGGCAGCAGCCGAGCCGGAGCTCGAACCGCCGGAGACATACAGATCGTCCGCCGCACTGGAACAGGCGCCGTAGGGGGAGCGGGCGCCAGACAGTCCGGTTGCGAACTGATCCAGGTTGGTTTTGCCAAGACAGATCGCACCCGCGGCCGCCAATTTCTCGACGCATCTAGCCGATTGCGCAGCCCTATATTCGAATGACGGGCAGGCTGCTGTCGTTGGCATGGCCTCAACGTCAATATTGTCCTTGACGCCGAATGGCACGCCAAGGAGCGGCAGGACTTCACCCTCTTCCGCTCGTTGCACAAGGGCATCAACCTCAGCCAGCGCTTCTTCCATGGGCCGCACATAGATCCAGCAATTGCGGTGCCGGTCCCGCTCGATGCGCTCATAGGCGCTTATGATGATGGAGGCTAACTCGGCACGGGAACGGAGGGGTCGGCTCTGCGCGGATAGGATCGCTTGCGGCACGGAATAAGCTCCTGAGGGCATGACCCCACGAATATGAAGCCGCTGCCCAGCAATGAAAGCAACTAAGCGCCTCAACCGCACCGGCGGGACTCGAGCCTGCAACCAAACCGTTATGAGCGGCAGCAAATGGCGGAGAGAGTGTCAGTCAATCCTGATTGACGTATAAGCTGTTTTCATTCCGAAGGGCGGCAATCAACGGTCCTGGCTACTGGGCGCTTAGACACGCCTCGTAACATGACGAGGTAATGAAGATGGCGACGAAACGGCTCTTTGACGACTTTGACTTCGAAGGCTTCTGGAATGACTGTCCGTATTCCCTGGAGAACTATGTCGAGCCTCCGCCGACCGACGAGCTGATCGCCTCCATTGAGCATGAAATCGGAGGGTATCGGCTGCCGGCGGCCTATGTCGACCTCGCACGGCGCCACAATGGCGGAATGGTCAAGCGCAACTGCCATCCAATGAAGGAGCGTACAGGCTGGGCGGAGGACCACGTGGCTATCGAGGGGCTCTTCGCTCTTGGCCGTACGTCCACCTATTCACTCGCCGGGAAGTTTGGCGCCAAGTTCATGATCGAGGAATGGGGCTACCCGCCGATTGGCGTCGGAATCGCCGACACGCCGGCCGGCGGCCACGAACTGATCATGCTGGACTACCGGAGCTGCGGAAAGCGGGGCGAGCCGCAGGTCGTGTACGTCGACCAGGAGGATGACTGCCGTATCGTCGTCGTCGCGCCGGACTTCGAGACCTTCATTCGCGGCTTGGTCGAGGAGTCCGAGTACGACACTGCTGAGGAGGATCGGGCCGCTGCGATCGCGACCGTCGAGCGGGGAACGTTATCGCCAATCGTGGTGCGAGCCTTGGCCGCCGTCGGCGACCGTCTGCCGCACGGCGAGCGAATGTTGCGCACCTTGGCCCGGCAGATCGTGGACGAGAAAGGCTTCTTTGCCCTGCACGACGACGAGCGCTCACATCTGATGTATGGACTGATGTTCTGGCTTTATTCGAGCCTTCGTACGGCCAGATCCTTCGAAGCTTTCTTGGGCCGGTCCGAGACCGGCACCTCCTACGACTCGCCTTGTTACGAGCTGATGATCGCTTTCGACCTTGTCACCGAACCTTACGGCTTCAACACGCGCGGGTACGCCGAGGGCTTCGTGAGGGATTGGTGGGACGGATGCGTCGCCCGCGGCGACATCGTCGAGATGGCGGAAGGCTACCGTCTGACTTCCAGGGCCGAGGCGGCCCTGCTCGGACGCTTGGCGACGATTGCTGGCCCCGAAGGCAAATAAGCCGGCGCGATTGATTTGAGCGGATGGCGGAGAGAGTGGGATTCGAACCCACGGTACGGTTTCCCGCACACACGCTTTCCAAGCGTGCGCCTTAAGCCACTCGGCCATCTCTCCGGAGCGCCCTCTCTTGAAGGGGCGCCGACGATTTTGCAAGGGATCGCGGAGATATCGGGCGATTTTTCCGCAACTTACTGTATTTGCAGCACAATATCCGGCTCCGCGCGCACCCGAAGCGGCCGCGGGGCTGAACCGCGGGCGGCCCTGGCGCGACGATTCACGGCAAGCCGCCACACACGACCGGGGACGCCATGACCATCCGCAAGACCATCGCCGCCTTGAGCCTGGTTTCGACCCTCGGCTCCGCCCTTGCCGCGCCGGCCCTGGCACAGGTCTGCACCCGGCAGGGGGTCGACGTCAGCTGCGACGACGGCCGGCGCGGGGTGCTTTCAGGCGATACCATCCTCTGGCCGGACGGAACCCGCTCCAGCTCGACGCCGCATCAGAGCGTGATCATCGGCAACAAGAGCTCGGTGCGTGTCGGGACCGGCGTGTTTGTCGGTCAGGGCAAGGGCGTGGTGCCGCTGGACGATCCGAACGCGCCGAACAAGCGGCAATGCGCGATCCTGGACGGCGTGTCGTATTGCTATTGAGGGGCGCTCTTGCCTTCTCCCCCTTGCGGGAGAAGGTGGCGCGAAGCGCCGGATGAGGGGTTGCATCCACGAATCTTGCTGCGAGACGTTCACGCGTGGAGAGACACCCCTCACCCGTCTCGCCGCTGTCGCCATAGCAGATGCAAAGCATCGGCGTTCTTAAGAACGGCGGCCAGAGGCCCCCTATGCCACCCTCTCCCACAACAAGGGGAGAGGGTGAGATCGAGCCAAGCTGAGATTAGATCAACCGCACGCCTGAGATCGCCGACTTCAACCAGCGCAGCGCCTGCGGCGGCTGGGCCGCGAGCGGCGCCACGGCGGCCTTCTCGGTGCGGCACTTCTCGAGCTCGGCGACGAAATCGGCGGACCATTGCTGGATGGTGTGGCCGCGCAGCTTCTTCATCATCGCATCCCAGCGCATCTTGCGCTCGGTGAGCGGCATGGATGCCGCGACCGCGACCGCGCGGGCCATGCCGTCGATATCGTGCGGATTGACCAGCAGCGCAGCGTCGAGCTCGTTGGCGGCGCCGGCGAACTTCGACAGCACCAGCACGCCGGGATCGGCGGGATTTTGCGCGGCGACGTATTCCTTGGCGACGAGGTTCATGCCGTCGTGCAGGGGCGTCACCACGCCGACCTGCGCGGTGCGGTAGAGACCGGCGAGCACGGCCTGGCTGAAGCCTTTGTTCAAATAGCGGATCGGCGTCCAGTCGACCTCGCCGTGGCGGCCGTTGACGTCGGTGACGAGGCGCGCGACCTCGTTCTGGAGATTGCCATAGGCCTCGATGCCGCCGCGCGAGGGATTGGCGATCTGGAGCAGCGAGATGCTGCGCGCAAACTGCGGCTGCTCGGTCCAGAGCCGGTCGAATGCGCTGATTCGGTTGACGAGACCCTTGGAATAGTCGAGCCGGTCGACGCCGATCGCGAGGCGCTCGCCGTTGAGGCTGCGGCGCAGGCGCGACACATCCGGATGCGCGGCCGACTTCGCGGCATAGGCGGCGAACTTCTCCGCATCGATGCCGATCGGGAAAACTTCACAGCGCGTGCGCCCATGCTGCGAGACCACGACCCCGTCCTCGATGGTGAGGCCGAGCTCGGCGCCGACATAGCCGAGGAAGTTCTGCCGATCTTCCTCGGTCTGGAAGCCGAGCAGATCATAGGCCAGCATCGCGGTGATCAGCTCGCGATGGTTGGGTACGCCCTGCATCACAGCAGTGACGGGCCACGGCGTATGCAGGAAGAAGCCGATGGGATCATCGACGCCGAGCTCGCGCAGCTCGGCACCAAGCGCGAGGAAGTGATAGTCCTGAACCCAGAACGCAGTCCGGGCTTTGCGGAAACGCATCAAGGCGCGCGCCATGAAGGCGTTGACCTCGCGATAGCTGACATAGTCCTCGCGCGAGACGCGGATCAGGTCGCTGCGCGAATGCAGCGCCGGCCACAGCGCCGAATTGGCAAAGCCTTCGTAGTATCCGCCGTAATGGGCCGCCGGCAGATCCAACGTCGCAATCGCGCCTGTCCCGAGCGCCTCGATCTCGGCGAACGGCTCCTTCTGGTGGCCATCACGCACCCGGCCGGAGGAACCGACCCAGATCGCACCAGAATGTTCCACAACGGGAAGCAATGCCGCCGCAAGGCCGCCCGTCATGGGCTCGTTGGGTTTGCCGCGGGCGACGCGATTTGAAACGACGATCAAGTTCACAGGTCGTCCCCTCCTGTTCATTCCGCCCCATTTAACTGCCGTTCATCAATATGGTTCCTGATCATCGTTTCAACCAATTGAAACCAAAATCGGGCGTGCGCGTTGGAACTGGTTTCGCTCGTGGAACCCAGTCATTTCGCTGCAAAGACAGCGTTTCCGGTCCTGTTGCGCAGCATGCATTGCAGCGCGCAATGGCGCTGCGATGGAAGCCTTTGTGTCTGCGAGATGACGCTGCCTTGGTTTCACCTGGGATCGAGCAGATGTGCAAGGAACGCACGCACATCCGCCGGCGCATCGAAGTGGCCATTCACGCCCATGGCGCGGCGGCCGACCGAGAACGCCAGCCCGTCCATGTCGGGCATGATCGCGAACACGGTCTCATCGGTGACGTCGTCACCGATGAACAGCGGACGACGTCCTTTGAACGGCGCGCGCTTCATCAACTCGCGCACGCCGCTCGCCTTGGTGAATCCGGAATGCTTGATCTCGCAGACGAACTTGCCCGGCAGCACCTCGATCGGCGCATTGGGCAGATCGGCGCGGATCAGTGAGACGGATTCGTAGATCGCCTTCTCCGCATGCGGCGCCAGGCGGTAATGCAGCGCGAGCGAATAGCCCTTGTCCTCGAGCAGGATTCCAGGGCTGAGCTTGGCGATGGCGGCGAGGCGCCGCTTCAGCTCCTTGTCGAGCGGCGGCGCGTGCAGGGCATCCGCTTCACTGTCCACCGCCAGCCGCATCTCCGCGCCATGACCGGCGACGGCGCGGAACACGTCGGGCGCGAAGATCAGGTCGATGTCGTTGAGCGAGCGGCCGCTGACTAGCGCCAGCGCCCCCGAGGTGCGCTCGGTCAAAGCTTTCAGCGTTTCCGACAGGCCCGGCGGCACCCACACCTCGCGCGGCGTCGGCATCAGCTCAAGCAGCGTGCCATCGATGTCGAGCAGAATGGCGATTTCATCGAGATGCGGCACCAACGCATGCGGCACCGGCACCGTTTCCGGCGTCTCGTCGTCATCAGGTATGGTGAGCTTCTGGTCCAACGCCATTTCCGCAAGTTCCGATTTCATCAGTCTACTCCATAAAGGCGAGCGGCCGCGCGATGTGTTCGAGCGATTTGCGCTCGGCGGCGACGGCATAGCGCCACGCCACGATCGCAGCCGCGATCATCAGGACGGCCCCCAGCAGATAGCCGGCGAATACGCTGGTGCGCGATCCCGTGTCGATCAGCGCGCCGAACAGCGCCGGCCCGATCACGCCGCCGATGCCGGTGCCGACCGCATAGAACACCGCGATCGCCAGCGCGCGAACCTCGAGGGGAAAGGTCTCGCTGACGGTGAGATAGGCCGCGCTCGCGGCGGGCGAGGCGAAGAAGAAGATCACCATCCAGGCGATGGTCTGCCCCTGCGCGCTCAGGACACCGATCGAGAACAGATAGCCTGATAGCGCCAGCAACAGGCCCGATGCGCCATAGGTGAACGTGATCATGGTGCGGCGTCCCAGCGTATCGAACAGGCGGCCGAGCAGCAGCGGCCCGAGGAAATTGCCGGCCGCGAACGGCAGCAAGTACCAGCCGACGTGGTCGGCCTTGATGCCGTAGAAATCAGTCAGCACCAGCGCGAAGGTGAAGAAGATGGCGTTGTAGAAGAATGCCTGCGCGCTCATCAGAACGAGGCCGACCAATGCGCGCCGGCGATAGACCGAAAACAAGGTGTGGACCACCTCGGGGATCGGCGTGTGATCGCGCATCTTCAGGCGGATCTTGGTGAAGCGTCCGTCGCTCGTATCCTGGTCGTGCCCGATCACCGACCGCTCGATCCCGTCGACGATGGCATGGGCCTCGTCGGGACGACCATGAATCATCAGCCAGCGCGGACTTTCCGGGATCCACATCCGCATCAAGAGCACGACGAGGCCGAGGGCGGCGCCGATCAGATAGGCCAGGCGCCAGCCGAGATCGGGAGCGAATACTGCGGGATCGAGCAGCACGATGGCCGCCACTGCGCCCATCGCAGCCCCGATCCAGAAGCTGCCGTTGATCACAAGATCGGTCCAGCCGCGATAGCGTGCGGGCACTAACTCCTGGATCGTCGAGTTGATCGCTGTGTACTCGCCGCCGATGCCGGCGCCGGTGAGAAAGCGGAACAGCGCGTAGCTCGCGACATCCCATGACAGCGCGGTTGCGGCCGTTGCCGAGAGATAGAGCGCGAGCGTGATGAAGAACAGCTTCTTGCGGCCGATACGGTCGGTCAGCCAGCCGAAGCCGAGCGCACCGAGCACGGCGCCCGCGAGGTAGGCGGAGTTGGCGATGCCGAGATCGAGATTGGAGAACTGCATCGATGGGCTTTGCTTCAGCGCACCGGAGAGCGCACCCGCAAGCGTCACCTCGAGGCCGTCGAGAATCCAGGTGATGCCCAGCGCGAGCACGACGCGGGTGTGAAAACCGCTCCACGGCAGCGCATCGAGCCGCGAGGGAATGCTGGTCTCGACGATGCGGTCGGTCACGGCCGCCGCCGAGACTACGGGTGCATAGTTCAGCGCTGGGCTCTGCTGCAGTTCCATCGGATTGTTGCGTCTGATCAATGGAAGCGGCCCCGGCTCACATGACGTGGACGGGGTCGATCCGATCATCGGAGTGCGGCATTCTGCCTGCCACCTGCGACAACGTTTGCGAGGGGGCCGGGTTCCCGCGGGAACGCCAGCGAGCACCGCTCGTTTCCGCTGGACCCGCAAGGAGTTGGCGCATGGCTCAGGTCAGAAAGACGACACATTCTCGAAACAGCAGCTCGCGCAAGACGGCACGCAAGGCAAACACCCGGCGGAGCGGGACCGCGCACAAGAGCACCAAACGCGCCACAAGGCGCTGGTCGCAGCGCGTGACGGAGGAGAGCGATGCGCTCGACCTCAAGCAAGGGGTGTTCAAGCTGACCAGCGCGAAGAGGATTGCGGCCTCGCTGAAGCGCTCGGCCGAGCACAGCTCGCGACGCAAGACTGGCGCCTATCGCTCGGCGCTGTCGATGCTGACCTTCTACATCAACCGCGCCGGCAAGACGCTGCCCAAGACGCAGCGCACGCGACTGGAGCGCGCGAAGGTCGAGCTGAAGCGGGCGTTCGGAAGGGAATGAACTCACTCCGCTGTCGTTCCGGACAGCGGAGTGTAAGGCGATAGCGCGGCCCTTCGGGGCCGCGAGCTACAGGAGCAGCGAACCTACGCCGCCCTGATGTTCGCCATGAAGCGGTCGAGCTCGGCGCGAAGGCGGGTGCTTTCGCTCGATAGTGTCTTGGCCGAGTTCAGCACCTCTTCGGAGGCCGAGCCGGTCTCGGCGGCGCCGCGGTTGACCTCGCCGATATCGGTGGCCGCGGTCTGGGTGCCCTGCGCGACGGTCTGGACGCTGCGGGCGATCTCCTGCGTGGCCGCGCCCTGCTGCTCCACCGCGCTCGCGATCGAGGTCGAGATCGACGAGATCTGGCCGATCGTCGCGCCGATCTCCTTGATCGCGGCAACCGATTCGGCGGTGGCGCCCTGCATGCCCGTGATGTGCGAGGAGATCTCGTCGGTCGCCTTCGCGGTCTGGCTTGCCAGCGATTTCACCTCGCTCGCAACCACCGCGAAGCCGCGGCCGGCTTCACCGGCGCGGGCGGCCTCGATGGTGGCGTTGAGCGCGAGCAGATTGGTCTGCTCGGCGATGGCGGTGATCAGCTTGACCACCTCGCCGATCTGCTGGGCGGCATGCGAGAGCTTGCCGATGCGGCCGTCGGTCTCCTTGGCCTGCATCACGGCAGCCTCTGCGATGCGGCTGGAATCGCGCACCTGGCGGCCGATCTCCTCGACCGAAGCCGAGAGCTCTTCGGTCGCGGTCGCGACCGACTGCATGTTGGAGGAGGCTTGCTCGGAGACGCCGGCGACCTGGCTCGACAGGCTCTGCGTGGTCTCGGCGGTGCGGGTCAGCGTCGAGGCGGCCGATTCCAGCTGCACGGCCGAGGCCGAGACGTTGGAGACGATGGCACCCACCGCGCTCTCGAAATCGTCGGCAAAGCGGATCAGTTCGGCGCGGCGGCTTGCGGCCTGCTCGCGGTTCTGCACTTCGCTGGCGGCGGCATCGCGCTCGGCCTTAGCGACGGCCTGGATCTTGAACTCCTCGACCGCGCCGGCCATCTCGCCGATCTCGTCTTTGCGCCCCAGGCCCGGCAACACGACATCGAAATTGCCCGAGGCAAGCTCGCGCATCGCCTTGCACATCGCAATCATCGGCCGCGAGATGCCGGTGCCGAGCAGGAAGGCGAGGACCGCGCCTAACAGCGTGCCGCCGACGGCCAGCATCAGCACCAGCTGCTCGGTCTGCCCGATGGTCGCCGCCGACTCCGAATCCAGCCGCTGCTGCTCGGCGACGAGGTCCGCCTTCATGGCGGTGGCGCCTTGCTGGATCGCGCCGGCCGAGCCGCTCATCTCCGTGACGAGGCCATCGACCAGCTTGGCGTTGGCGATCAACTTCTCCAGCGCCTCGCGATAGGCGCCGAGGATGGACTTGGCCTCCTTCAGGCCAGCGACAATCTTGTCGTCCATGGAATAGACCGCGCCCAGCGAGTTCTCGACGAATTTCAGCCGCGCCAGGGCGCTGTTCGCGATCGCCTGATCGGACGTCAGCACGAACTGGGTGGCTGCAGCGCTTGCGGTCTGGAATTGGGCGTTGACCTGCTTGGTGCCGAACTCGATCGCCTGCGCTTCGGCGTCGGAGGCGTTGTTGCCGATGTCGTCGAGCTTGTACTTCAGGAGATTGGCTTGGCGCTGGAGCTGGTTCTGCACCAGCAGCGCGCTGTCGCGCTTGGCCTGGAGCACCTTGGCGAAGGTGGCGGAGAAGTTGGAGAACTCCTTGGCGAGCTTGCCGAGGCTTTCCTGCCGCGGCGGCTTGGTGGCGGCCTTGACGGCCTGGTCGATGGCATTCTTCAGGCTGGCCTCGGCATCGAGCGCCGCCTTGGCGTCGTCTTCCTTGCCGGTGACGACGAAATATTTGACGGCCGAACGATAGGCGAGCAGCTCGCGATCGATGTTACGCGCGAGATCGGCCTCCGACACGCTGCTGCGGTACGATCCGACCCCGTCGGCGACCCGCTCGAAGCCGAAATAGGAAAACGCCATGCTGCCGGCGGAGATCACCAGGACGGCGGCGAAGCCGAGTATGATCTTTGCGCGGAACTTGAGGGTCGGAAATAGTGCACGCTTCGACGGCGACGCGGTACGCCCGGACATTCCCAACCCCCAGCTCATGTGATTCTGCGGCCCGGAAGCAGCCCTTTCCGAACGTTGCGGAAAATTAGGGCAGAATCCTCAAGGGGTGGTAAATCCGTCCGGGCTTGCGGGGAGCGGCTGCCGTGTTGCGGCTCACCGGAAAACGCCCTACTCTCGATAATTATCAGGCACTTGGCATCAGACCGAGCCTTAAGGGAGAAACGGAGTGGGGCAAACCGATTTTCGGTTTGGCGGTGCGTCTGGCGTTGCCGTGGCCAAGTCGAAGGCCGCGAGCGTCGATGACGCCGTGGCCGAGCTGGCGGCCCAGCTCCCGTCCGACGGGCTGGCGCTGATCCTGGTGTTCCTCTCCCCCAGCTACGACCCCCATCGCTTCATCGCGGAGATCAGCCGCCAATTCGACGACACAGAGGTCTGCGGTTGTACCACCGCGGGCGAGCTTGCCCCCGATGGCTGGGACGAGAACAGCGTCGTGGCGCTGGCGTTCAGCCGCGCCGACTTTTCCGCGGTGGTGCGGCCCATCTTCAACCTCGACAGCTTCCGCGTCGAGGACGGCCGCAGGATCGGCGGCGAGCTCCGGCACGAGCTGTTGCGGGCCACGCCGCAGGTCGAGCGCGGCAGTCCCTTCGGCCTGGTCCTGATCGATGGCCTGTGCCGCCGCGAAGAAGCGGTGATGTCCGCGATCTATGCATCGCTGGACGACATTCCGGTCGTCGGCGGGTCGGCAGGCGACGGGCTGCGCTTCGAGAAGACGTTCGTGTTTTTCGACGGCAAGGCACACAGCAATGCCGCGCTGTTGATCCTGCTGAACACCTCATTGCCGTTCCGCGTCTTCAAGTGCGACAATTTCGAGCCGCAGGCGCAGAAGATGGTGGTGACCGAGGCCGACATCGAAAACCGCATGGTCCGGGAGTTGAACGCAGAGCCTGCCGCGCAAGAATATTCGCGCGTGGTCGGCATCATGGATGCCAAGCTCGATCCGTTCTCCTTCGCCTCGCATCCGGTCCTCGTGCGCGTCGGCGGCGCCTATTACGCACGCTCGATCCAGCGGGTCGAGCCGGACGGCTCCTTGCATTTCTTCTGCGCCATCGACGAGGGCATGGTGCTGACCGCCGCGACCTCGCGAAGCCTGGTCGGCGCGGCCCGCGAGACGTTCGCCGACATCCGCGACCAGATCGGAGACGTCTCGCTCTATATCGGCTTCGAATGCCTGCTCCGCCGGCTCGATGCCGAGCAGCATCAGCTCGCCCGCGACATGTCAGAACTGTACCGGCAGAACCGTGTGATCGGCTTTCACACTTACGGCGAGCAGTTCGGCTCCATGCATGTGAACCAGACCTTCACGGGAGTTGCGATCGGAAGGCGCCCGTCGTGACGGACATGTGGCAGGGCCCCGATGCGGTCGACCAGCTCAGGCGCGAGGCCGCCAAGCTGAGGAAGATCAATGCCGCGCTGATGTCGCGCGTCGAGCGCTCGATGGATCAGCAGCTCAACGCCTTTTCATTGTTCGAAACCGCCATCGCGCTCGACCACAAGGTTCGCGACCGGACGCACCAATTGCGCGAGGCGCTGCATTCGGTCGAGCGTGCCAATGAGGGACTCTACCGCGCCAAGCAGCAGGCAGAGGCGGCAAGCTCGCTGAAATCCTCCGTGCTGATCTCGGTCACCCACGATCTGTTGCAGCCGCTCAACGCGGCGCGCCTGACCCTGTCCGCACTGACGGAGATGATGGAGTCGCAGGAAGCGGGCGTGCTGATCGACCAGGCGAGCCGCTCGCTGGTGATGCTGGAGGACCTGCTGCGCTCGCTGCTGGAGATCGCCAAGCTCGATTCCGGCGCGCTCAAGCCCGACGTGCGCGCGATCGCGCTGGCCCCCCTGTTCGAGCAGCTCCGCAACGAGTTCGAGCCGATCGCCGCGCGGCAAGGCCTGTCCTTGCGCATCCGCCCCTCTCAGCTCGCGGTGATGTCGGATGCGATGATGCTGCGGCGGATCCTGCAGAACCTGCTCGCCAATGCCATTCGCTATACCCGCAGCGGCGGCGTCGTGATCGGATGCCGGCCGCGCAGCGGGCAGATCTGCGTCCAGGTCTCCGACACCGGACCCGGGATCGCGCAGGCGCAGCAGGAGGCGATCTTCCGCGAATTCCAGCGCGGCGATGCCAATACGGCCGACCAGGCCGGCTTCGGACTCGGCCTCTCCATCGTCCGCCGCTTCGCCAGCGAGCTCGGGCACGAGGTGCGGCTGTCGTCACAGCTCGGCAAGGGATCGACCTTCACCCTGGAGCTGGAGCCGGCCGACCTCGCTGAAGTCGCCGACGAGGCGCAGGAGGTCGCGCCCGCCGCGCGGCACTACGATTACAGCGGGCTCGAAGGCGCCAAGATCCTGCTGATCGAGAACGATCCGAACGGCTCGGAGGCGATGGCCGCGCTGCTGGAGGGATGGGGCTGCGACGTCGCGACCACGCGATCGGGTGCGGACGCGCTCGTGCGCCTCAGCGAGCTCGGTGGCGCGCCCGATGTCGTGATCGCCGACCTCCATCTCGACCACGGCGAAAGCGGCCTGTCGGCCATCACCGACGTGCGGGAGCATTTGAAGCTCGACACGCCCGCCATGATCATCACCGCCGACTATTCCGAACAGGCGGCGAAGCAGGCGAGCCTGCAGGGCCTCGAAGTGCTGAAGAAGCCGATCAAGCCGGCCGAGATGCGGGCGCTGCTGTCGTTCCTGCTGAGCTGAAGCGCGGATGATCTTCGCCTCGTCTTCCTTGCGGCGGGGCTATCGGACGTAGCCAAGACAAAAATGTCGAAAACAACCCCATGCAAAGTAGACAGGGGCCTGTCACTCCTCCTCCATCGCCTTGATTAGATTGTCGCGGAGCTTGACGACGCTTTTCTGCAGCCGCGCGAACTCATCGGGCTGTAGTCCGCTCGACTTCACGAGATTCATGTGCATGCCTTTCTCGCGGAGGCGTCGGCCGGCGTCGGTGAGACTGACGCGCACCTGCCGCTCGTCGGCGGGATCGCGCTGGCGGCGCAAATAGCCCGCCGCCTCGAGCTTTTTGAGGATCGGCGTCAGGGTGTTGGATTCCAGGAACATCTTGTCGCCGAGTTCGCTGACGGTTTGGTCGTCCTGCTCCCACAGCGCCACGATCGCGATCCACTGGGGGTAGGTTAGGCCGAGCTCATCGAGGCCCGGCTTGTAGGCTCGTCCGTAGGCGAGGTTGGCCGAATAGATCGCGAAGCACAGGAAATCGTCGAGGCGCCGGTCGCCCTCGGCCGGTTTCGGCTGATTGGTCGTTGAATCATCTCTGGAATCGTCTCTGAATTCGGCTCTGGGACCGTTCTGCAGGCTCATGGGGGTGCCCTTTCCAACACGGACATGTGAAACTCCGCGTGCATATATATCGTGTCCGATTAAATCGAAGGTTGGCATTGAGGCTCCAAGGTACTTTATATCGCGCACACGATTATATCGTAAACGCTATAATTCAGGAGAGAAGCAATGCTTGCCCCCGATGCAAATGAAACCACCCAAGCGCCAACGATCGACATGAAGCTCGAAGTCGTCGTCATCCCTGTTTCGGACGTCGATCGCGCCAAGAAGTTCTATGCGAACCTCGGATGGCGGCTCGATGCCGATTTCGCCGGGCCTGACGACTACCGCGTCATCCAGTTCACACCTCCCGGCTCCCCCTCCTCGGTCATTTTCGGCAAGAACGTGACCGCGGCGGCGCCCGGCTCCGCCCAGGGTCTGTACCTGATCGTCTCCGACATTGAAGCCGCGCGAGACGATCTGCGCGGTCGCGGCGTCGAGGTCAGCGAAGTCTTCCACGCTGAAGGCGACGACCACACCGGACCCGACGAGCCTTATCTGTTCGGGCGCCGTCGGATTGCTGGTCTGGATCCCGCACGCGCCAGCTATCGCTCGTACGTCTCGTTCAACGATCCCGATGGCAACGGCTGGCTGTTCCAGGAGATCACCACGCGATTGCCGGGACGCGTAGAGGCAGCAGGAACAACATTCACCTCCTCGTCCGAGCTCGCGAGCGCGCTCCGACGTGCGGCTAAGGCACACGGTGAGCACGAGAAGCGGAACGGCGGTCAGTACGATGCGAACTGGCCGGAGTGGTACGCCGACTACATCGCTCGCGAGCAAGCCGGCCAGCCGCTACCGGCTTGAACCGCGGCTCGCCTCGTTCCGACGAATGACACCGGATTATCCTGAGGGCGGATCGGCCTGCGAACGCTCCCCCTTCAGGCCGGCGCCTTCGCCGGCCAGGGTCGCGAAATCGATCCGGGACATTTCGACGATGGCCTTGGTGCGGCTGAGCACGTTGAGCTTGCGCAGGATGTCGGAGACGTGGACCTTCACCGTGGTCTCGGAGATGTTCAGCTCGAAGGCGATCTGCTTGTTCTGCAGGCCGCGCTTGAGCATTTCGAGCACGCGCAATTGCTGCGGCGTCAGCTCGTGCAGGCGTTTCAGCAGATCCTGCGCCGGGCCGGCGGCGCGTTGCGGGCGGACGAGCCCGCGATAGGCGGCTGGGACACAGACCGCACCGCGCAGCACCTCGCCGATCGACTGCGCCAGCTCCTGCTTGGAGGACGATTTGAGGATGTAGCCGGAGACGCCGAGCGACAAGGCGCCGGCTATGATCTGCGGATCCTGATGCCCTGATACGATGACGACGGGAATCCTGGGAAAGGCCTTGCGGATGCGGATGATGCCGGAAAGGCCCGTGGTGCCCGGCATCGACAGATCGAGCAGGATGAGGTCGAGCTCGGCAGCCGCCGCGGCCTGCTCGAGCGCACCGTCGATCGACGTCGCCTGAAGGATCTCGGCCGCCGGCGCCGCCATCTGGAGCGCGCCCTCCAAGGCTTCTCGAAACAACGGATGGTCTTCGACGATCAGAAATCGCATCACGCGTGAGCCATTCCCGGTTGATTGGCCAGATGATCGACGGGTTCGACGCCGAAACGAGAATGTCGCAGCCGGACCAGACCGGCTTGATCCAGGTCAAGCGGGACATCGCGCGTCATTGCGGCCGCCCGCGGTCGGCCCGCGCATAAGGCCGGGCCTTGGGATCCGGCAGGTCCACCTTGCCGATCTCGATGATCGCCTTGTTGCGGCTGAACAGGCCGAGTTTGCGCAGAATTTCGGTAATATGCGCCTTCACCGTGGATTCGGCGAGCTGAAGCTCCTGGCCGATCTGCCGGTTCGGATAGCCGCGCCGCAGCAGATCGAGCACGCGAAGCTGCTGCGGCGTGAGCTCGCGCAGCTTGACCTCGAGCGCCTTGCTGGCCTCGGCCCGGCGCCGCTGCGACGTTGCCACGAAATCCTTCGGCACCGACACCGATCCGTTCAGCACGCCCTCGATCGACTGCGCCAGCTCGCGCTTCGACAGCGACTTCGGCAGAAAACCCGCGGCCCCGAGCTCCAGCGCCTCGCGAACGACGCGCTGGTCCTCCTCGCTCGACACGATGGCGACGGGCAGGCGCGGATGGGCCTCGCGCAAGCGCAGAAAGCCGGAGAAGCCGGTCGCATCGGGCAGCAGGAGGTCGAGCAGCGCGAGGTCGATGCCCTCGCCCTGCTCGGCCGTCAGGATGTGAAGGGCGTCCTCGATCGACATCGCTTCGACAATCCGCGCCTCCGGCAAGGCCAGCCGCACCGCATTACCGAGGGCCTCGCGAAACAGCGGATGATCGTCGATGATCAGGAAGCTGGTCATGGCGCCTTCACAGGACTGCACCGCCGAATGCTGCACCGTACGGGCATCCGCCGCCGCAGCGGAAGAGGCGGAACTATCCGGCATCAATCCGGCACCGGGATGGCGCCGGATGAACGCTACCACATCCTCCCGATCGGGTTCGGTCAAGACCGTTCAATCGTTCGATTCGACCTGGACCGTCAGCAGGAAGGAATAGATGCTGTTGACCTGGTCCTCGGTATAGACCTCCTTCCAGGCCGGCATGCCCTTGTTCGGCCGTCCCTCCTGCACGGTGGTCAAATATTTCTCGCGCATCTCGTCGCCGTAGCGGTGACGCAGCAGCCGCAGATCGATCTTGCGCTCGCTCTGGATCGCATCGGGACCGTGGCAGTGGGCGCAGGTTCCGTTGAAGATCTCCTTGCCCGCGCCGACGGCCTCAAGGCCCGGCGCGACCGCATCGCCCTTGGTCTCGGTCGCCACGACATTGGCGACCTGGGCGACGCCGGCTCCACTTCCCGTACCCGTCGTCACCGGCGCTGGCGTCGGCGCTGCGCCGAAGCGAACCGGCGCGCCGCCCGGCAAACCGTATTTCACGGCGAGCTCGCCGATCTTGCCCTGAAGCTGCGGCAACACGGCATTGACGCGGTCGCGCAACTTGGTCGAGGCCTTGGCAAAGCCGATGGCGGCGTCCCATGACAGGCCCTCGCCCTCGGTGAGCTCGATCTGGTAGCGGCCGCCGTAGCTGGTCTTGTTCAGCCAGCCGGCGACCGGGCCCCAGATGAAGGCGACGTCGGCCCGGCCCTGGTCGAGCGCCTGCATGCCCTCCTCAGGCGACAGCACCGTCACTTTCTGGATGTCGTCGCGGCTCGCGAGCAGGTTTTGCGGCGTGCTGGCGAACTGCACGGCGACGCGCTTGCCCTTGAGGCCCTCGATGCCGCCGATCGCCGCGCCCTTCGCAGATTCCTTGGTGGCGACGAGGGCATAGCCCTCTTTGGCGATGGCGTCGGAGAAGATCACGGCCGGGCCCATGAAATCTGCGGACCTGGGCAGCCCGATCATGGCGTCGCATTGCTTGCCGAGCAGCGTGACCCGCACGGTGCGCTTGCCGAAATAGGATTTGTACCAGTCATAGGCGATCGGCCGGCCGAGCGCCTGCGCCAGGGCCTGCCCGATCTCGACATAGAGGCCCGGCTTCGACGAACTGTCGCTGGAGAATGGAAGGTTGGTCGGATCGGCGCAGAGACGGAACGGTTGCGCCTCGTCGGCCTGCAGCGGCGAGGCCGGAACGATCAGCGCCGCGGCGGCACATGCGAGCAGGCCTGCGATGGCGCGATGTCGGCTCGCACCGGTGGCGGAATGATTCGGACGCATCCTCGTCTCCCTTGGCGTTTCGCTTGACGTTTCTCTTGGCGTTGCCGTTGTTGCGCCGGAGCTTGTTGAGCCAGGCGCGGCGGCACCAGGCACCGCCCGATGCCGCAGCTAAAGTCCGGAGAAAGCGCGCGCGTATCCCGTCACCTCGAGGATACGCGCGCGAGTTGTCACTGGACGGAGAACACGAAGAGCGAGCCGCCCTCGGGGGCTGCGGCCGTCATCTTCTTTCCTACCTCGCCCAGGAACGCAGGCAGCGCAGCGGTGCGGCCGACGACGATGGCGACATATTGCTTGCCGTCGACCTGATAGGTCACCGGACCTGCGCCGATGCCGGAGCCGAGATTCTTGCTCCACAGCACCTTGCCGGACTTCGCATCGATGGCACGGAAGTCGCCATGGATGTTGCCGGCAAACACGAGGCCGCCGCCGGTGGTCAGCGTGCCGCCGTTGAAGGGCAGGTCTTCCTTGATCGACCAGACCTTCTTCTGCGCGACCGGATCCCAGGCGACGAGCTCGCCGAGGAAGCCGCCGGGGCCTTCCTTGGTCGGGAATTCGGCGCCGAGATAGAACACGCCGCGCTTGTAAGTGACGTCGCTGACCGACCAGTCCATGCAGACGTTGTTGGACGGGATGTAGACCAGGCCGGTCTGCGGGTTGAACGACATCGGCTGCCAGTTCTTGCCGCCGATCAGGTTCGGGCAGATGTCCTTGGCGGGATGGCCCGGCCCCGGACGCTTGTCGGGATCCTCGACCGCGCGCATCGTGGCGACGTCCCACTTCTTGGCCCAGTTGGAGAACACGTATTTCTCCGCCGACAGCACCTTGCCGGTCTCGCGGTTGGCGACGAAGAAGAAGCCGTTGCGGTCGGCCTTCATCAGCGTCGGAACGGTGCTGCCGCCGATCTTGAGATCCGCGAGCACGGCTTCGTTGACGCCGTCATAGTCCCAGGCGTCGGCCGGCGTGGTCTGGATGTGCCACTTGATCTTGCCGGTGTTGGGATCGAGCGCGAGCGTCGAGGCCGTGTAGAGGTTGGTTAGCTTGCCGAAATTGCCGTCGCCGGTCGAACGCACCGCCGTGTTCCACGGGGCGGGATTGCTGGTGCCCCAATAGACCGTGTCGGTCTTCGGATCGTAGGAGCCGACCAGCCAGGCCGCGCCGCCGCCATGCTGGGCGGAGTCGCCCTTCCAGGAATCGCCGCCGGGCTCGTCCGGCGAAGGAACGGTGTAGGTCTGCCACACCTGCTTGCCGGTGTTGATGTCGAAGGCCAGCAGCGCGCCGCGCACGCCGTATTCGCCGCCGCCGAAACCGGTGATGACCTTGTCGCGCACGACGAGCGGCGGCGAGGTGATGACCGAGCCCTGCTTGTAGTCGACCACCTTCGCCGTCCACAGCGACTTGCCGGTCGCGGCATCGAGCGCGGTCAGCTTGCCGTCGAGGCGGCCGACGAAGATCTTGCCGTCGGCGTAGGAGACGCCGCGGCTGTTCACGTCGCAGCAGGCGTATTGCAGCACGTCCTCGGGAATATCGGGCTCCCAGGTCCATTTGCGCTGCCCCGTCGCCGCATCGAGCGCATAGACGTATTTCGGACCCCACGAGCTCGAAACGTACAGCGTGTTGCCGATGACGATCGGCGAGGATTCGTTCGAACGCAACGACGCCAGCGAGAAGGAGTAAGCGAGGGTCAGCTTCCCGGCGTTCTCGGTGTTGATCTGCTTGAGCGGGCTGAAGCGCGTGTTGCCGTAATCGTGGCCGGCAACGGCCCATTGATTCGAATCGGATTGCGCCTTGAGCACCGAGTCGTTGGCGCGAACGCCCGGTGTAACGGCGGCGAGCATCGCAATCATGGAGATGCCGGCCAAGAAGCCCTTCGTTCCAAAGGTCATGTATTCCCTCCGCGATGTTGTTGTGCACGCCTCGTTGGGCGCCTGAGCGCACTGCGCTCGTGATGCGCAGTTCGCCTGCGAGCCATCGTTCGAAATTACAGCATCGCCGTTTCGCGCTTAGTATAGGCGGAAGGTAGTAGTGCAAATCATCGGCGGCTTTCGCCGCTCATCTTGTTGTCGCGCCTTGCGTCCTGCCCTTGTTTTGCAGCTTGAAATGCGCGTTCGAATGAAGGCGGCATCGCGCATCAATCACGATGATGGCGCTACCACGCCGGCGAGATTTTCGAAGAAGCTCGCGGCGAGTTTTCGCGACGTCGAGTCGATCAATCGCGAGCCGAGCTGTGCGAGCTTGCCGCCGATCTGCGCATCGGCCTCGTAGTGCAGGATGGTGACATCAGGGGCTTCTTCTTCCAGCCTGACCTTCGCGCCGCCCTTGGCAAAGCCGGCGACGCCGCCGGCGCCCTCGCCGACGATGCGATAGCCGTTGGGCGCATCGATATCGGTCAGCCTCACCTTGCCGCTGAACGCCGCCTTCACCGGACCGACCTTCAGCACCACGGTCGCCGTCATCTCGGTCGGCGACGCCATCTCGAGCGATTGGCAGCCGGGAATGCAGCGCCTGAGAATTTCGGGATCGTTGAGCGCAGCCCACACCGTGTCCTTCGACGCCGGGATCCGCTGACTGTCGTTCATCTGCATCGCTTCCACCCTTGTTGCCGTTGCCTGTACGGCTCGACTAGGGGCACGGGCGGCTGCGTTCAATCGCCAGGAAGTACTAGGCGCGCATGGCCCGGCGATTGGCCCGCCGGCCTCGCCCCGGGGCATGATTTCGCTGCATTGCCGTAAGCAAAATCAATGGCTTAAGTCGTCTCGTCCTACTACCAAGATCGCGATTACAAAGGCGGGGGCGCATGCTCCTATTCGCGCAACGAGCACGGCATTAAAGGGAGGAACGACGCACGACCGGGCCTAGGTCCAGGGCAAGCGGCGAGATGACCACGGCACGCGCGACCGGCTCACGCGCCTATTGCGGCGGCAGCGAGCACGCCATCGCAGATGCTAGCTGCGACTTTCCGTGTGTCTCCCACAATGTCGCAGCACGTGATGGCGGCGGCACGAGACGTCGTGGCCGAATCGCAGATCGGCGACCGTCATCACGATGACCCTTCCATGACCGCGGTCAGCAAAAACCCAGTTGCAAAGTTTCGTTTGCGCTGTCTCTAATTAGAACCAATCAAAATAACTTTGGGAGGACTTCAAGTGTCTACAGTCAAACTGACGGTCAACGGCAAGGCCGTTGCTGTCGACGTCGAGGACCGCACGCTGCTGGTCCAGCTCCTGCGCGATCACCTCAACCTGACCGGGACCCATGTCGGCTGCGACACCAGCCAGTGCGGCGCCTGCGTCGTGCACATGGACGGCCGCGCGGTGAAATCCTGCACCATGCTGGCGGGGCAGGCCGACGGCGCCAGCGTCACCACGATCGAGGGCATCGCCAAGGGCGACGAACTGCACCCGATGCAGGCCGCCTTCCGCGACAATCACGGCCTGCAGTGCGGCTATTGCACGCCGGGCATGATCATGTCGGCTATCGACATCGTGCACCGCCATGGTGGACAGCTCGACGAGGCGACCGTTCGCACCGAGCTCGAAGGCAATATCTGCCGCTGCACCGGCTACCACAACATCGTCAAGGCGGTGCTGGACGCCGCCGGCCGCATGAAGGTCTCGCAGGCGGCCGAGTAAGCGGCGGGCCTCGAAACAAGAACAACCGTCGCAGCCGTGGATGGACGGCGCGATCAAGGAAATTTCCGGTCGGGAGGACCAGACATGGGTGTTGAAGGCATCGGCGCACGCGTCGTGCGCAAGGAAGACAAGCGTTTCATTACCGGCAAGGGCCGCTACGTCGACGACATCAAGTTGACGGGGATGACCCATGCCTATTTCATCCGCAGCCCGCACGCGCACGCCAAGGTCAAGAAGATCGACTCGTCCGCGGCGCTGAAGATGCCGGGCGTGGTCGCGGTGCTCACCGGACAGCAGCTGGTCGACGACAAGGTCGGCAACCTGATCTGCGGCTGGGCCATCACCTCCAAGGACGGCAGCCCGATGAAGATGGGCGCATGGCCGGCGATGGCGCCGGAGACGGTGCGCTTCGTCGGACAGGCAATTGCCGTCGTGATCGCCGAAAGCAAAAATCTCGCGCGCGACGCGGCGGAAGCCGTCGTGGTCGACTACGAGGAGCTTCCCGCGGTCGCCGACATGCACGCCGCCATCAAGCCCGGCGCGCCGCAGCTTCATCCTGAGGCGCCCGGCAACCAGGTCTATGATTGGGTGATCGGCGACGAGGGCGCGGTGAATGCCGCCTTCTCGAAAGCCGCCAATGTGGTGAAGCTCGACGTCACCAACAACCGCCTCGCGCCGAATGCGATGGAGCCGCGCGCGGCGATCGCCGATTACGACACCGCGGAGGAGCACTTCACCCTCTATACGACGTCGCAGAACCCGCACGTCGCCCGTCTCGTGCTCTCGGCGTTCTACAACATCGCCCCCGAGCACAAGCTGCGCGTGATCGCCCCCGACGTCGGCGGCGGCTTCGGCTCCAAGATCTTCATCTATCCCGAGGAGATGGTGGCGCTGTGGGCCTCGAAGAAAGTCGGCCGTCCCGTCAAGTGGACCGGCGACCGCACCGAAGCCTTCCTCACCGACGCGCATGGCCGCGATCACATCACCCATGCCGAGATGGCCTTCGACGCCAACAACAAGATCATCGGCCTCAAGGTGAAGACCTACGCCAATTTCGGCGCCTACATGTCGCTGTTCTCGTCCTCGGTGCCGACCTATCTCTACGCGACGCTGCTGTCGGGCCAGTACAACATCCCGGCGATCCATGCCGAGGTGATCGGGGTCTACACCAACACCACGCCGGTCGACGCCTATCGCGGCGCGGGCCGGCCGGAGGCGAGCTATCTGATCGAGCGGTTGATGGAAACGGCGGCGCGGCAGCTGAACGTCGATCCGGCCCAGTTGCGGCGGACCAACTTCATCACCCAGTTCCCGCACCAGACGCCTGTGATCATGGCCTACGACACCGGCGACTTCAACGCTTCCCTCGATGCGGCGATGAAGGCGATCGATTATGCCGGCTTCCCTGCCCGCAAGGCCAAGGCGAAGGCCGACGGCAAGCTGCGCGGCATCGGCGTGTCCTGCTACATCGAGGCCTGCGGCATCGCGCCGTCGAAGGCGGTCGGCAGCCTGGGCGCCGGCGTCGGCCTTTGGGAATCGGCCGAGGTGCGCGTCAACCCGGTCGGCACCATCGAGATCCTCACCGGCTCGCACAGCCACGGCCAGGGTCACGAGACCACCTTCTGCCAGCTCGTCGCGGAGCGCCTGGGCGTTCCGATCAGCCAGGTCTCGATCGTCCATGGCGACACCGACAAGGTGCAGTTCGGCATGGGCACCTACGGCTCGCGCTCGGCGGCCGTCGGCCTCACCGCGATCCTGAAGGCGATGGAGAAGATGGAATCCAAGGCCAAGAAGATCGCCGCGCATGCGCTGGAGGCGTCGGAGGCCGACATCGTCATCGAGAACGGCGAGTTCAAGGTGACAGGCACCGACAAGGCGATCGCCCTGCCGATGGTCGCGCTCGCGGCCTATACGGCGCACAATCTGCCTGACGGGATGGAGCCGGGCCTGAAGGAGAGCGCCTTCTACGACCCGACCAACTTCACCTTCCCGGCCGGCGCCTATATCTGCGAGCTCGAGGTCGATCCCGGCACCGGCAAGACCTCCTTCGTCAACTTCGTCGCGGCCGACGATTTCGGCCGGCTGATCAACCCGATGATCGTCGAAGGCCAGGTCCATGGCGGCCTCGTGCAGGGCATCGGGCAGGCGTTGCTCGAGCATGCGATCTATGATGCCAACGGCCAGCCGGTCACGGCCTCGTTCATGGATTACGCCATGCCGCGCGCCGACGACGTGCCGTCATTCAACCTGTCCCACACCACGACGCTGTGCCCGGGCAATCCCTTGGGCATCAAGGGTTGCGGTGAGGCCGGCGCGATCGGCGCATCGGCGGCCGTGATCAACGCGATCACGGATGCGATCGGCAAGAACAACCTGGAAATGCCCGCAACCCCTGACAGGGTGTGGCGCACGATCCACGCGGCTTAAGGGAGGACCGAAGATGTACCAGACCACCTATCATCGCGCCTCCTCGGTCGACGAGGCCGCCAGCCTGTTCGCCAAAGGCAGCGAGTCGAAGTTCCTCGCCGGCGGCCAGACGCTGCTGCCAGTCATGAAGCAGCGCCTCGCAGGTCCCTCCGACGTCATCGACCTCGGCAGGATCAAGGAGCTGCAGGGTGTCGAGCTGTCGGGCGACACGCTGACCATCAAGGCCGCGACGACCTATTACGACATCATGACGAATGCCGATGTGAAGCAGGCGATCCCCGCGATCGCCTATCTCACCTCGGTGCTCGGCGACCCCGCCGTGCGTTATCGCGGCACGATCGGCGGCTCGATCGCCAACAACGATCCGGCTGCGGATTTCCCGGCGGCGCTGCTCGCGCTCGGCGCCACCGTGAAGACCAACAAGCGGTCGATTGCGGCGGATGATTTCTTTCAGGGCCTGTTCACGACGGCGCTCGAAGACGGCGAGATCATCACCGCCGTGTCATTCCCGGTGCCGGCAAAGGCGGGCTACGAGAAGATGCGGCATCCGGCCTCGCGCTTCGCGCTGACCGGCGTGTTCGTGGCGCAAGCCAAGTCGGGCGAGGTTCGGGTCGCCGCCACCGGCGCCTCGCAAACCGGCGTGATGCGGGTGGGCGCGATCGAGGCGGCGCTGAAGGCGAACTGGTCGCCATCGGCGATCGACAGCGTCAGCATCTCGGCGAACGGATTGCTGGCCGACATCCACGGCACGGCGGAATATCGCGCCAATCTGATCAAGGTGATGGCACAACGCGCGGTCGCTGCTGCGCGCTGACAGTTCGGCTAAAGCGCGATGCGATTAGGATGAATCGTCATCGCGCTTTAGGTTATTGTTCCAGCATGATCCTTTCGGAAAACCGCTACGCACTTTTCCGGATCATGCTGTAGCGTCTCCACGCAAATTTTCCGCGGCGCGCACTTCGGTGCGCGCCGTTTTATTTTGGCCGTGCGGCATGAAAACCGCTTGCCTCGCTGGCGTGAAGGCGAGAAAAGTTAATCGGCCGATTAACTCGCTCAACAGAAGAAACGTCAGAGGCGATTGCCGATCGCCGGCATCCGTCCGCGACCCGAGGAAACAACAACGTGCTCGACAAACCAGCCCCCACCTCCTCCGTCCGCGCTTCCGGCCCACTCTCGGGCTTCCGCATCGTCGAATTCGCCGGCATCGGGCCCGGTCCGTTCGCCTGCATGATGCTGGCCGACATGGGCGCCGACGTCGTCACGCTCGACCGCGTCGGCGCGAAGAAGAGCATGAAGTCGGTGGCCGGGCGCGGCCGCAAGGTGATCGAGCTCGACCTCAAGGACAAGGCGGCGATCGCACAAGTATTGGATCTGCTCGCGAGCGCGGACGCGCTGGTCGAGGGTTTTCGCCCCGGTGTGATGGAGCGGCTCGGGCTCGGGCCAGACGTCGTGCTCGCACGCAACCCGAAGCTGGTCTATGGCCGCATGACCGGCTGGGGCCAGGAAGGCCCGCTCGCCAACGCCGCCGGCCACGACATCAATTACATCTCCATCACCGGCGCGCTCGCCGCGATCGGCACTGAGGAAGCGCCGGTGCCGCCCCTCAATTTGGTCGGCGATTTCGGCGGCGGTGCACTCTATCTCGTCGTCGGCGTGCTCGCCGCACTGCTGGAAGCACAGAAGTCAGGCAAAGGCCAGGTGGTGGACGCGGCGATGTGCGATGGCGCAGCCTCGCTGATGTCGTTCTTCTTCGACATGACCACGATGGGACGCTGGACCGAGCAGCGCAACCAGAACTTCCTCGACGGCGGCGCGCATTTCTACGGCGTCTACGAATGCGCCTGCGGGCACTTCGTCTCGATCGGCTCGATCGAGCCGCAATTCTACGCGCTGCTGCGCGAGCACGCCGGCCTCACCGACGCCGATTTCGACGCGCAGATGGACCGCAAGGCCTGGCCAGCGCTGAAGGAGAAGCTGAAGGCCGTGTTCAAGAGCAAGACGCGCGAGGACTGGTGCAAGATCATGGAAGGCACTGACATTTGCTTCGCGCCGGTGCTGACCATGTCTGAGGCGACACAGCATCCGCACATGGTCGCCCGCAACGTCTTCATCGAGCGTCACGGCGTGAAACAGCCGGCCCCGGCGCCGCGGTTCTCGCGCACGCCCTCGGCCGCGCGCGAGCCGGAGGCGGCGGAGATCGGGGCGGTGATGAAGGCGTGGCAGGCGCCGAAGTAATTTCCGCGGTCACTCCGGGGCGCGCGGAGCGCGAGCCCGGGATCCATAACCACAGTCGCGTAGGGTGGGCAAAGGCGCGAAGCGCCGTGCCCACGTCTTCGCATCAATTGGGCAGGACGTGGGCACGCTTCGCTTTGCCCACCCTACAGCAGTGTGCGTGACGGCCGCGCCTACGCCGCGTCGCCCACCTTCAACACCCCGCGCCGGATCTGGTCCTCCTCGATGGATTCGAACAGGGCCTTGAAATTGCCCTCGCCAAAACCGTCGTCGCCCTTGCGCTGGATGAACTCGAAGAAGATCGGGCCGATCGCGTTGGCCGAGAAGATCTGCAGCAGCACCTTGGTCTGGCCGCCGTCGACCACGCCCTCGCCGTCGATCAGGATGCCGTTCTTCTTGAGCCGCGCGACGTCTTCGCCGTGCTTGGGCAGGCGCGTATCGATCTTCTCGAAATAGGTGTCGGGCGGCGACGGCATGAACGGCAGGCCGGCCTCGCGCAGACCTTCGATGGTGCGGTAGATGTCGCGGCAACCGCAGGCGATGTGCTGGATGCCTTCGCCGCGATAGGTCTGCAGATATTCCTCGATCTGGCCGGAATCGCCGGCGTCCTCGTTGATCGGAATGCGGATCTTGCCGTCGGGGCTGGTCAGCGCGCGCGAGAACAGGCCGGAGGCGCGGCCCTCGATATCGAAGAAGCGGATCTGGCGGAAGTTGAACAGCTTCTCGTAGAACCCGGCCCAGACATTCATGCGGCCGCGATGGACGTTGTGGGTGAGATGGTCGAGATAGAACAGGCCGGCGCCATGCGGCTTGGGATCGCGCGCGCCCAGCCATTCGAACTCGGCGTCATAGGCCGAGCCCTTGGCACCGTAACGATCGACCAGATAAAGCAGGCTGCCGCCGATGCCCTTGATCGCGGGCACATCGAGCGTCTTCTGCGCCGACGACACATCGGCCGGCTCGGCGCCGAGCGCAATCGCGCGGTCATAGGCCGCCTTGGCATCGACGACGCGAAAGGCCATGGACGGCGCACAAGGGCCGTGGGCGGCGACGAACTCATAGCCGTGCGTGCCGGGCTCCTCGTTGACGAGATAGTTGATGTCGCCCTGGCGATAGACCGTGATCTTCTTGGTTCTGTGGCGCGCGACCGGCGCATAGCCCATCAGCTTGAACAAAGCGTGCAAGTCTTGCGGATTGGGATGGGCGTATTCGACGAACTCGAAGCCGTCGGTGCCCATCGGGTTGTCGGCAGTGATCGTGGCCGGCGGTGCATCGTGCGGAAACGGTCCCATGGTGTTCTCCCGAATGGCTGCTGACAGGAACTATCCTTCATGGGCCATGCAATGAGCGTGCAAACGAGACGGGCTTTGGCTATTCTATGCACGATCCGCGCATGAAAGGGATGAAAGACGCATGATTTCTGTTGACGCCTTCGACCTCAGGATTCTCGGCGCGCTCCAGGACGATGGCCGCCTCACCAACCAGGAGCTCGCCGAGCTCGCGGGCCTGTCAGCCTCGCAATGCTCGCGGCGGCGGATGCGGCTGGAGGAGGAGAAGGTGATCGCGGGCTACCACGCCGACCTCTCCAGCGAGGCGCTCGGCTTCGGCGTGATCGCCTTCATCCAGGTCGGGCTCGCGACGCATTCGCCGGACAATTCCAAGCGTTTTCGCGCGCTGGTGAACCGGATCGACGATATCCAAGAGGCGTATTCGCTGACGGGCGATGCCGACTATGTGCTCAAAGCCGTGCTGCGCGATCTCAAGGGCCTGTCCAACCTCGTCAACGACGTGCTGATGCCGCACCAGAGCGTGGCGCATGTGCGCTCCTCGATCGTGCTTGATAGGCTGAAGGAGAGCTCGAAGCTGCCGCTGAAGGAGATCAAGCCCGGCTGAAATCGAGGGAACTATGGCATTCGCGCTGGCAACGCGATCTGCGATGATCGCAGCTCTAGTTGCGGAGGTTCAACATGGCGCTCCAGCTGCGACCGAACTGCGAATATTGCGATTGCGACCTGCCGCCCGACGCGACCAATGCGCGGATCTGCTCCTATGAATGCACGTTCTGCGCGGACTGCGTCGAGACCAAGCTGTTCAATGTCTGCCCGAATTGCGGCGGCGGCTTCGCCCCGCGGCCGATCAGGCCGGCGCAGGAATGGCGGCCGGGCGTATGCATCACCAAGCAGGCGCCGTCCGACAAGCGGGTGCATCTGAAGTACAGCGTCGAGGACGTCGCGGCGCATTGTGCGCGGGTGCGCGACGTGCCGCCGGAGAGCCGGTGATTTGGCCCGCTACTCCGCCGCCACGATCGTTCCCTCGACCTCGCCGAAGCCGACGCGGTAGCCGTTGCCCTGACACCAGCCGCGCATCACGAGGCTGTCGCCGTCCTCCAGGAACGAGCGCTTGGCGCCGCCGGGCAGTTCGACCGGCTCGGTCCCGTTCCAGCTGATCTCGAGCAGGCTGCCGCGCTGGTTCTTCTCCGGGCCGGAGATGGTGCCGCTCCCTAAGAGATCGCCGACATTCATGGCGCAGCCGCTTGAGGCGTGGTGCATCAATTGCTGCACCGAGGACCAGTACATGTATTTGAAGTTGGTGCGGCTGATGCTGGCGGGCGCATTGGCGCCGGCGCCGCGCAAGGAGACGTCGAGCTCGACATCGTAGTTTTGCGGCCTGGTCTGCTTGAGATAATCGAGCGGCACCGGCTGCTGCTCCGGCCCGTTCAGGCGGAACGGCTCCAGCGCCTCGCGCGTCACCACCCAGGGGCTGATCGAGGTCGCGAACGCCTTGGCCAGGAACGGGCCGAGCGGCACATATTCCCATTGCTGGATGTCGCGCGCGCTCCAGTCGTTGAGCAGCACGAAGCCGAAGATCATCTCCTCGGCCTGGCTCTCGGTGAGCATGCCGCCCATCGGCGACGGCTGGCCGATCACGACGCCCATCTCCAGCTCGAAATCGAGCCGCTTGCACGGCGCAAAGCTCGGCAGCTCCACGTTCGGCGGCTTCAGCTGCCCGCGCGGCCGCTTCACCCTGGTGCCGGAGACCACGACGGTGGAGGCGCGGCCGTTATACGCGATCGGCATATGCAGCCAGTTCGGCTGCAGCGCATTGTCCTTGCCGCGGAACATCACGCCGACATTGGTGGCGTGCTCCTTCGACGAATAGAAATCGGTGTAGCCGGAGACGGCGAAGGGCAGATGCAGTCTAACATCGCGCATGGGCACCAGAGCCTGCTTGCGCAGCTCCTCGTTGTCACGCAGCTCCGGATGATCCGCACGCAACAGCTCGCTGATACGTGCGCGGGTGTTGGTCCAGACCTTCGGGCCCAGCGCCATGAAGGGATTGAGCGAGGGACCCGAGAACACGCCGAGCGGCCCGACATCGAGCCGGGACTCCTGCTCGAGCTCCCAGAGATCGAGCACGTAGTTTCCGATCGCGACGCCGACCCGCGGTGTCGGATTGGAAGCGGTCGAGAACACGCCGTAAGGCAGGTTCTGGATCGGGAAGTCCGAGGCCGGATCAACGTCGACGAAGGAGCGGAGGCTGGGGTCGTTGGGGTGGGTTGTCACGTTTGGCTCGGTTCTTTCTTCCTTCTCCCCTTGTGGGAGAAGGTGGCGCGAAGCGCCGGATGAGGGGTTCTGTCCGCGTATCCAAATGTGAGAGGTTCACTCGCGGAGAGAGACCCCTCACCCGTCTCGTCGCTTCGCGACGAGCCACCCTCTCCCACAAGGGGAGAGGGTGAAGAAAACTACGGCTTTGTCGGATCGAAGCGCTTCTCCAGGCCGTTCCAGCAATCGGCGTAATCGTCCTGCAGCGTCGAGGACTTCGCCGCATGCGCGGTGACGCGTTGCGGGTAGCGGGTCTCGAACATGAAGGCCATGGTGCCGGTCAGCTTCACCGGCTTCAATTCGCCGTTGCTGGCGTGCTCGAAGGCGTCGCGGTCGGGGCCGTGCGGCAGCATGCAATTGTGCAGCGAGATGCCGCCGGGGACGAAGCCCTGCGGCTTGGCGTCGTAGACGCCGTAGATCAGGCCCATGAACTCGCTCATGATGTTCATGTGATACCAGGGCGGCCGGAAGGTATTTTCCGCGACCATCCAGCGTTCGGGAAAGATGACGAAATCGATATTCGCGGTGCCCGCCGTCTCCGACGGCGAGGTCAACACCGTGAAGATCGAGGGATCGGGATGGTCGAAGCCGATCGCGCCGACCGGCGAAAAGGTACGCAGATCATACTTGTACGGCGCGTAATTGCCGTGCCAGGCCACGACGTCGATCGGCGAATGCGGCAACGTGGTCTTGAACAGCGAGCCGCCCCATTTCACGTAGAGCTCGGTCGGCGTGTCCTTGTCCTCGTAGTTTGCCACCGGCGTCAGGAAGTCACGCGCATTGGCGAGGCAATTGGCGCCAATCGGCCCGCGCTCCGGCAGCGTGAAGGCGCCGCCATAATTTTCGCAGAGATAGCCGCGCGCCGGGCCGTTCGGAATCTCGACGCGGAACTTGACGCCGCGCGGGATCACCACGATCTCGCCAGGCTCGGCATCGATACGGCCGAACTCGGTGACAAGGCGCAGATTGCCCTGCTGCAGCACGAACATCAGCTCGCCGTCGGCATCGTAGAAATGCTGATCCACCATCGACTTGGTGATGAGGTAGACATGCGCGGCCATGCCGGCCTGCGTATTCACATCCCCCGCCGTCGTCATGGTCTGCACGCCCTGAATGAAGGTGACCTCCTCCTTCGGCAGCGGCGTCGGATCCCAGCGCAGCTGCGCGATCGGCAGGTCGTACTCATGGCACGGCGCCGAACGCCACAAGCCGGCATCGACCTTCTCGAAGCGGCCGGAATGCTTCACGGAAGGCCGGATGCGATAGAGCCAGGAGCGCTCATTGCTGCCGCGCGGCGCGGTGAAGGGCGAGCCCGAGAGCTGCTCGGCATAGAGCCCGTAGGCGCAGCGCTGCGGCGAGTTGCGCCCGATCGGCAACGCGCCCGGCAGCGCCTCGGTCTCGAAAGAGTTGCCGAAGCCGGACATGTAACCCGGCGTCACCTGGGCCGAACTGCGGATGATCTGGTCAGGCGAGGTATTGATGTTCATGACTATCCTCCTCCTTGCAAGGCGGCCCACATTTCCTGATCGCGCTTGTCGGTCCAGATCACGGGGTCGTCGATACCGGACGCTTCGTCGTAAGCGCGCGACACGTTGAACGGCAGACAGTGCTCGTAAATGGCAAAGCTCGAGAATTTCGGATCCATCACCTCGCGCGTCGCCGCCATCGATTCCTTTAAGCTGCGGCCCTTGGCGACCGAGATTTCGGCGGCACCATAGAGCGAGGTGACGAAGTCGCGCGTCATCGCGATGGCCTCGCGCACCGTGGCGGTGCCCTTCAGCGCATCGCCGCGGCCCGGCGCGATCGCCTTCGGATTGAAGTTGCGGATCTCGTTCAGCGTCATCGGCCATTCGCGCAAATGCGCATCGCCGCAATAGCAGGCCGAGTGATATTCGATGAGGTCGCCCGAGAACATCACCTCCGCATCCGGCACCCAGCCGACGATGTCGCCCGAGGTGTGGCCGGCGCCGAGCTGCATCAGGCGCACCTCGCGCTTGCCGAGATAGATCGTCATCTCGCCTTCGAAGGTCAGCGTCGGCCAGGTCAGGCCGGGAATGCTCTGCGCATCCTGGAACAGGCGCGGAAAGCGGCCGTACTCGGAATCCCAATCCTGCTGGCCGCGCTCCGCAATCAGCCGATGAGTTTCCTGCGAGGCGACGATACCTTGGGCGTGATAGGCGGAGGCGCCCAGCACGCGCACGGCGTGATAATGCGACAGCACGACATATTTGATCGGCTTGTCGGTCACCGTGCGGACCCGCTCGATCACCTTGTTCGCCATGGCCGGCGTCGCCTGCGCGTCGAACACGAGGCAGCCATCGTCGCCGACGATCACGCCGGTGTTGGGATCGCCCTCGGCGGTGAAGGCATAGAGATCGGTGCCGATCTCGGAGAAGGTGATCTTCTTCTCGGCGAGATCGCCGGTGGATGCGAAGTTTTTCGCCATCAATTCGTCCTTACCAGGTTATTGTTGCTGCTGTTGTTGCTGCTGACCGTCGATCATGCGGCGCCTGGCCAGTCCGATCGCCTCGCGCAGCACGTCGATGTCGCCGATATGGTTGGCGAGGATCAGAACCAGCGCCGCGTCGAAATCGGCGCTCTGCTCCTCGGTCAGGCCGCGATGCGCCTCGACGATGGCGCGGAAGGCATCGTCGGGGCGTGCGAAGTTCGAACTGGTGGAGAGCGGCATGCCAGACCTCAATACAAACCTTCGGCTCGCGCCAGCGCCGCCGCGATCGCCGAACGCGTCGGATGACGGAAGCGCGCCGCGACATAACCGTCGGGCCTCAGCAGGTAGGCGGCACCCGGCACGGCGCCGTAGCGCTTTGCGATTAGGCCCGAGGGATCGGCAAATTCACCGTCGCCGCCAATGCGGATGCCCTTGATACCATCAGGCGCATCGATCGGCGCGCCATTGCTGAACGACAGCAAGGTGAAATCCGTTCCACCCTTGCGGAAGGCATCCGTCAGATAGATCGGCTCGCCGGCGGACGTTGCGGCGGGCGCGTCGAGCATCGAACCGCCGGGCGGCGGTCCACCCCGCCACGTATCCGCATCAAGCGAGGACAGCGGCGTATCGTAGCTGCACGGCACCGACAGCCGACCGCCATTGACCATGCGCTTGCCGAACTCGGTTTCCTTGGCCAGCGACAGCACCGCCTTGCGCAACCGCGCCTCCTGATGCGAGTTCGGTGCCATGAAGTCGGTCGAGCGGGTGGATTCGCGGATGTTCTCGTCGGCCGCCATGCTGCGCTCGAGATGGTAGCTCTCCAGCAGGCTCGCAGGCGATTTGCCGCGCAGCACGCGGTCGAGCTTCCAGGACAGATTCTCCGCGTCTTCGAGTCCCGAGTTCGCGCCACGCGCACCGAAGGGCGAGACCTGGTGCGCGGAATCGCCGGCAAAAATGACGCGGCCATGGATGAAGCGGTCCATCCGCCGGCACTGGAATTTGTAGAGCGAAATCCACTCGAACTCGAACTTGTCATGGCCGAGCATGCGCGCGATCCGCGGCCGCACGTTTTCCGGCTTCTTCTCGAGGACCGGATCGGCATAGCGATTGAGCTGGAGATCGATGCGCCAGACATCGTCGGGCTGCCGGTGCAGCAGCGCCGAACGCCCGGCATGGAACGGCGGATCGAACCAGAACCAGCGCTCGGTCGGAAATTCCGCGGTCATCTTGACGTCGGCGATCAGGAACTGATCCTCGAAGATCTGGCCGGCGAATTCCGCCCCGACCATCTGCCGCAGCGAGGAGCGCGCGCCGTCGCAGGCGACGACATAGCGCGCATTCAGGCGGTAGGCGCCCTCGGGCGTCTCGATCGTCAGCAGCGCGGATTCGTTGCGCTGCTCGAGCGCTGTCACCTTGTTGCGCCAGCGCAGGTCGATCTCCGGCAGCTCGTTGATGCGATCAACCAGATAGGCCTCGGCGTAATATTGCTGGAGATTGATGAAGGCCGGCCGCTTGTGACCGTCTTCGGGCAGGAGATTGAACTGGTAGAGCTGCGACTCGCCATGGAAGATCCGCCCCACACTCCACACCACGCCCTTCTCGACCATGCGGTCGCCGACGCCGAGCCGGTCCCAATATTCCAGCGAGCGTTTCGAGAAGCAGATCGCGCGCGAGCCCTCGCCGATGCGGTCGGCATCATCGAGCAGCACGACGCGCTGGCCGCGCTGGGCAAGATCGATCGCCAGCGACAACCCGACCGGGCCCGCGCCGACGATCACGACCGGATGCGCCGCGGGGCTCGAGCCGGGGCGGTCCTGATCGGGGTGACGGCGGTAGCCGAACTGGGTCTTGGCTTGAGCGGTCTTAGCTTGAGCGGTCTCGGCGTGAGGGGTATTGGCCGGCGCCATACACGAACCTCGGCTCTGGTCAGGACAGGATCGATCTGCTAGATAGTCTCACGTGCAACTATTTTGGACCGGAGCCGGCCGGCCGTCAACTGGAATTCGGAGGCGCTCTCCTTGGCGAGGACATCCAGCGACATCGCGCTCAAGGCGCGTGCGGCCGACGAGCGGCCAAAGCCGCGGCTCGATTTGTTCAGGTTCGTGCCGTTCCGCCTCAACCGGCTCGCCGCGGAGGTCAGTTCCGCGCTGTCGGTCGAGTATCAGGAACGCCACGGCCTCGACATTCCGGCCTGGCGCGTCATCGCCACGCTCGGCTTCCGCAATGATGCCTGCAGCGCGCAATACATTTCGCAATGCACCCGCACGCACAAATCCACCATCAGCCGCGCAGTGACGGCGCTGCTCAGCGACGGCCTGATCGAGCGGGTCGAGAACGAAGCCGACCGCCGCGAATTCCGCCTGCAACTGACGAAAAAGGGCCGCGCGCTCTACGAGGAGCTGTTCCCGCAATTGCTGCGGCGAGAGGACGAGATCCTCGCCTGCCTCTCGGCGCAGGAGCGCAAGCAGCTCTCGGCCCTGCTCGGCAAGATCGAGCAGAGCCTCGATCTGATCCAGACCAGCGAAGAGGCGGATGCGAAGCAGGCGTATTAGGGCGCCCACCCATAAGGCGCAGACGTCAGCTTTTGGGAGCCCGGTTGAGAAAACTTGGTAGGACCGTGACGGCAGCGAGGTATATAGCGATGCTCCTTGTGGCGTTTGCCGCAACTCGCGCATACGCCGCTGACATAGGTTATCTGGCTCCCCCTGGAGTCGCGGCAAACGAGTTTCCCTCACCGCAGCGTCCTGTCGCACGGATCGTCAGCCCGCGCCGCTCCGCCGAAGAGCGCCGCGACGCCCTCAATGAGGCCGGTCAAATCGCACGCGCTCTTGAACTGAAACCAGGGATGACTGTCGGCGACATTGGAGCAGGCAGTGGCTACCACACGGTCAGGCTCTCGCACCTCGTCGGATCCGCCGGCTCTGTCGTTGCCCAGGACGTCACGCGGGATTACCTCGTCGAACTCGCCAGGCGAACAAAACTTCTGAAGTTGACAAACGTGCAATTCGCGCTCGGCGAACCACACGACCCGCGTCTGCCCGCTTCCTCGCTGGACGCCGCAATCCTTGTGCATATGTATCACGAGATAGCCCAACCCTATGCCTTTCTCTACAATCTTGCGTCCGCCTTGAAGCAAGGTGCGCGGGTCGGAATTGTCGATCTTGAGCTTCCGACGTCGAAGCATGGCACGCCAATTGAGCTCTTGCGCTGCGAGTTGACCGCCGTCGACTATCGCGAGATCGCCACATATAAGCTCGCAGGGGGCGGAGGATACCTGGCGGTATTCTCTCCTCCGGAGCTAGCGGCTCGAAAATCTCCCCACGATATCGTTGCTTGCGGGGATCCTGCCGGTGCTCGTTGACATCGCGCCCGCCTCCCGTCTCAACCCATCCGACGAACTCTACGAGGAGCTGTTCCCGCAATTGCTGCGGCGAGAGGACGAGATCCTCGCCTGCCTCTCGGCGCAGGAGCGCAAGCAGCTCTCGGCCCTGCTCGGCAAGATCGAGCAGAGCCTCGATCTGATCCAGACCAGCGAAGAGGCCGACGCCAAGCAGGCGTATTAGGGCAGGCTGTCGCGAGCGGTTAGTAGATGAGAGGCGAAATGAATAGCCAAGAATTCGTTGAAGCCATCAAGCGCTATGTGAAGGATGCCGCAATCGAAGATACAATAGCCGGTCTGAAGAACCCTCCGGGTAGGAGTGTGCCGCTCCGAGAGCGGGCGTGCTCGGATTGGTACAACGGCCTACGACCGGAAGACGCTGATAACGTTAATCGCGTGATCGCGACATCAGTCCATCAAGCGCTGTTCGGGCTTCTTGCAGTGCTCGATGGCGTACGAACCATTGACGACGAAGCGGGACGGTTCGAGCTGACTTATGTTGGCGCGAAGCGGATCTTGCTCAACGATCAACAGGCCATTGGTCTACACGACCTCCTGAACGCCCCGAACTGAGCTGGTGGGTAGAGCGCCAGCGAAACCCATCCTACGAGCTGTCATTCCGGGGCGCCGCAGAGCGGCGAACCCGGAATGACGGCGACACCATCACCTCGCAAACGACCGCGTCGGCGGCAGATGCAGCGCCCAGGCATCGACCTCATCGCTGGCGCGCGGATAGATCTCGGTCACGATCGGATCGTGGCCGGGGATGAACCTGTCGGGATGGCCGGCGAGGTGCTCGATCGTGTCCCAGCCTTGCGCCATGTCGCCGACATTATAAACGATCGGGAACGGGCTCTTGCGCTGCAGATTGGCGTAATAATGCGCGGCATCTGAGGCCAGCACCACGGCGCCGCGCGCGGTCTCGACCTTCACCACCTGCAAGCCGTCGGAATGGCCGCCGACGCGGTGCACGGTCACGCCGGGAGCAACCTCGCCATCGCCGGAATAGAAGGTGACGCGCTCGCCATAGACGTGGCGCACCATCAGCGTGACATGCTCGACCGAGAACGGGTGGCGCAGCAGGCCGTTGCACATGCAGCGTCCGGTCGCGTAGGCCATCTCGCGCTCCTGCAGATGGAAGCGCGCGTTGGGAAAGCGGTCGAGATTGCCGGCATGGTCGTAATGCAGATGTGTCACGATGACGTCACGAATGGCTGACGCCGAAACGCCGAAACGCTCCAGCGCATCGACGGGATTGAGCGTGAGCTTGCGCGCCCGCGCGCTCGCCTCCTCGGCGTTGAAGCCGGTATCGACCAGAATGTCGCGGCCGTGCCCGCGAATCAGCCAGACGAAATAATCGAGGTCCTGCGCCGCGCTGTCATGCGGGTCGGGCACGAGGAAGTTCATGTGGGGGGTGCGCGGCGACATCGTCGCATAGCGCAGGGCGTAGATCTCGTAGACGTTTCCCATGGGGCTCGCTTTTTTTTAGAGTTGGATCTTGGACGATCGCGCACACCAAGCCACCACCGGCAGGAAAGGTCAAACCCGGAGGCGCGGCTGCAATGTGAGATCGATCACGTCTTCACCCGCCCTGGCTGCGCTAAGGTCCGCCGGACAGCATCGAGGTACCGAGGACCGTCATGATAACCCCATCCATTCCTCTCGCGGCATGCCCATCCGCTGCGGTCCATCATCGGGATAAGGTCGAATCTCCAAGCGGTTGACGCCCTCCGTCCCCGGTTTGATAATGAGGTAAGCGTAAGTTAAGGTCGCCGCGGCGCAAGCTGGAACGGCGCCTTTTGGCTGGACCGCGCTGATTATGAAAATTCGCTTCTTTTTTCTTCTGCCCTTGCTGATCTCGCTCGTCCCGACGGCCCCCTCGCTTGCGGCCGGCGACCGTTTTGCGCTGGTCATCGGCAACGCCAAATATCCGGATGCGGATGCCCCGCTGAAGGAACCGATCAACGATGCGCGCGCCGTCGCCGACGAGCTCAAGCGCGACGGCTTTTCGGTCGAGCTCGGCGAGAATCTGACCGGCGACGCCATGCGCCGCGCCTTCGACAAGCTCTACGGCAAGATCAAGCCGGGCTCGGTCGCGCTGGTGTTCTTCTCAGGTTTCGGCATCCAGTCCGCGCGCCAGAGCTATTTGCTGCCGGTGGATGCGCAGATCTGGACCGAGTCCGACGTGCGCCGCGATGGCTTCAGCCTCGAGACGGTCCTCGGCGAGCTCAACACCCGCGGCGCCGGCGTCAAGATCGCGCTGGTCGATGCGTCCAGGCGCAACCCGTTCGAGCGCCGGTTCCGCAGCTTCTCAGCGGGCCTGACCCCGGTGATCGCCCCGAACGGCACGCTGGTGATGTACTCGGCGGCACTGGCCTCGGTGGTCTCGGACGCCGGCGGCGACCGCAGCCTGTTCGTTCAGGAGCTGCTGAAGGAAATCCGCGTTCCCGACCTGATGGCCGAGGAGACGCTGAACCGCACCAAGATGGGCGTCACCCGCGCCTCGCGCGGCGAGCAGGTGCCGTGGATTTCCTCGTCATTGGCCGAAGATTTCTCGTTCATTCCGGGCGCCGGCGGATCGCGTCCGGCAACGCCGCCGCCCGCGCCTCCCGCCGCGCCGGCCGTCGTCGCCAACAACCCGCCGCCCGCCCCTCCCGCACCGCCGACACCACCGCCGCCGCCGAAGCCGGCCGACAGCGCGGCTGCGGCTCCCGCTCCTGCGCCTCCGCCACCTGCGGCTCCAGTCGCGGCGCCGGCACCGGCGCCCGCGCCTGCTCCCACGCCGAGGCCGCAGATCGAGGCCGCCCTGCCCCCGCCGCCACCGCCGGTGAAGCCGGTTGATCCCGTTCCTGCGCCGAGCACGGACGGTGGGCCGAGCGCTGCCGCCCTGGCTGACGATCCCACGATCAAGAGCCTGACTGCCAAGATTGCCGCCAACCCTGACGACGTGAACGCGCTGTACCGCCGCGGCCAGGTTTATGCCAGCAAGGGCGCCTACAGCCTCGCCATCAAGGATTTCGACGACACCCTCCGGATCAATTCGAAGGACGTCGAGGCCCTCAACAACCGCTGCTGGACCCGCACCGTGGTCGGCGACCTCCAGGCCGCGCTGAAGGATTGCAACGAGGCGCTGCGGCTGCGGCCGAACTTCGTCGATGCACTGGACAGCCGCGGGCTCGTCAATCTCAAGTCGGGCGCGGTGAAGAATGCGATCGCCGATTTCGACGCGGCCCTGAAGATCAACCCGCGCCTGACGTCCTCGCTCTACGGACGCGGCCTTGCCAAGCAACGCAACGGCTCGGCCCAGGAGGGGGCGCTGGACATCGCCAATGCTAAGGCGATGGATCCGAACATCGTTCAGGAATTCGCAAGCTACGGAGTGCGCTAGTATTTTTTTGAGTCGGGCCCCCGTCCAAGGCTCGAACCTTGAACAGCCCTGGGAAGACCAATGGGCGGATGCCGCAACAGGCTTTTTCGGGGGCGTGTTGCTTGAATTTTGAGAGCACGTGAGCTGGCTGCGCAGGAGGGACTGGGAATGAGATCGGCTGCAAATTGGCTTACCGCGATTCTGTCCATCATCACCGTCGGCGCCGCGCTGTCGCTGCCGACCTCGGCCGCATATGCGGGCGATGACGGCAACAGCAAGAATGTCACCGAGGACGAGATCGTCCGCGCGCTGGCGCCGGCGCCGAAGAAGCCCTTGACGCGCGGCCTCTCGATCGGTCCGCAGACCGCCCCTGCACCGAGCGCGACCGACTCCAAGCTGATCCAGTCGGTGCGCGGCCGCTCGACGCGTTCGCTGTCGTCGACCGAGCGCGAGGAAATCGCCTTGGCCGCCAAGGACAAGCCGAACATCGATCTCGAGATCACGTTCGACTACAACTCCGCCAATATCAGCGCCAAGTCGCTGCCCTCGGTGCAGGCGCTCGGCCGCGCCTTGACCAGCCCGGATCTGAAGGGCTCGACCTTCGTGGTCGCCGGTCATACCGACGCCGCCGGCGGCGAAGCCTACAACCAGGACCTCTCGGAGCGTCGCGCCGATTCGATCAAGCGCTACCTGGTCGAGAAGTACAGCATCTCCGCGACCGATCTCGTCACCGTCGGCTACGGCAAGAGCAAGCTCAAGGACCCGAACCAGCCGCTGGCGGAGGCCAACCGGCGCGTGCAGGTCGTCAACATGGAAAACAAGACCACCGCATCGAAGTGAGCACGACGAATCCATTGCCAGTGACAAGTCGTGATGTCGTGTAAGGTCTCGTTTCCAAAGCGCGTCCCGCAGCCTTGCGGGACGCCGCTTCATGTCAGAAAAGCGCTCCGTTTGGGCCTCGCGCGGATGGCCGTGAGCCAGGTCAGGATGATCCGGCGATGAATTTGACTGAATACCTCAAGCCGGCCGGAACCGTGCTGTTCGTCGCCGCGCTCGGCATCGGCTATTATCTGTTCGAGCATCGCAAGCGTCCCGAGCCGAAGGAGACGCAAAGCGAGGCGCTCGTCATCGTGACGAAGTCAACCAATGCCTGCTTCTCCGATCTGGTGCGGGTGACCGGTTTCTTCGTACCGCGCCGCGAGGCGGTGGTCGTTGCCGATCAGGAAGGCTCCAGGGTCACCGACCTCCTGGTCACCGAGGGCACGATCGTCGCCGACAATCAGGAGCTAGCGCGCCTGACCGCGCCGCCGCAGATTCCGGGCCAGCCGCAGCGGCCCGGCCCGCAAGGCCCGATCTCGCTGAAAGCCCCCGCGCCGGGCCTTGTCACCGAAGTCCGCACCATCGTCGGCGCGCCGGCCTCGCCGCAGGCCGGTCCGATGTTCCGCATCGCCGTCAACAACGAGATCGAGCTCGACGCCCAGGTTCCGGCGGTGCACATGTCCAAGCTCACCTCCGGCGCCACCGTGCGGATCAGCCGCGACGATGCGCCCGACCTGATCGGGCGGGTCCGGCTGGTTGCACCCGAGATCGACCGCGCCACGCAACTCGGGCGGGTCCGCATCAGCGTCGCCAACAACCCCTCGCTCAAGGTCGGCGTGTTCGCTCGCGCCTCGATCGACGCCAAGCGAAGCTGCGGCGTCTCGATCCCGAAGACCGCGATCGATCACCTCACGGTGCAGGTCGTCAAGGGCAATGTCGTCGAGACACGCAAGGTGCGGGTCGGATTGTCGTCCGACAGCGCGACGGAAATCCTGGAAGGGCTGCAGGTCGGCGAAATCGTCGTGGCCGACGCCGGCTCTTCGCTCCATGACGGCGACCAGATCAAGACCATGTTCGCCGATGAACTCGATCGCACGCGGGTACGCTGATGGCTCTCAATATCTCGGCATGGTCGATCCGCAATCCGCTGCCGTCGATCGTCTTCTCCATCATCCTGCTGGTGCTGGGTTGGGTGTCCTTCACCAAGCTTGCGATCACACGGCTGCCCTCGGCCGACATCCCCGTGATCTCGGTGGCGGTGTCGCAGTTCGGCGCCGCACCGGCCGAACTGGAATCCCAGGTCACCAAGACGGTTGAAGACGCGGTCTCCGGCGTCGAGGGCGTCAGGCACATCACCTCGTCGATCACCGACGGCCTGTCGGTCACCACGATCCAGTTCGCGCTCGAGACCAACACCGATCGCGCGCTCAACGACGTCAAGGACGCGGTGACGCGCGTGCGCTCCAACCTGCCGCAGAACGTCACCGAGCCGCTGATCCAGCGCGTCGACGTCATCGGCCTGCCGATCGTGACTTATGCCGCGATCTCGCCCGGCAAGACGCCGGAGCAGCTCTCCTATTTCGTCGACGACGTGGTCAAGCGCGCGCTGCAGGGCGTGCGCGGCGTCGCCCAGGTCGAGCGCATCGGCGGCGTCGAGCGCGAGATCCTGGTCTCGCTGGATCCCGATCGCCTGCAGGCGATGGGCCTGACCGCGGTCAATGTCAGCCAGAGCCTGCGCGGCACCAATGTCGACGTCGCCGGCGGCCGCGCCGAGATCGGCAAGAACGACCAGGCGATCCGCACGCTCGCCGGCGCCAAGACGCTTGGCGATCTCGCCGGCACCATGATCCCGCTGTTCGGCGGCGGCGAGGTCCGGCTCGACGATCTCGGCACCGTCACCGACACCATCGCCGACCGCCGCACCTTCGCCCGCTTCAACGGCGAGCCGGTGGTCGCGCTCGGCATCAAGCGCTCCAAGGGCGCCAGCGACGTGAAGGTGGCCGAGGCCGTGCAGAAGCGCATCGACGCGCTGAAAGCGGCCTATCCCGACGTCGACCTGAAGGTGATCGACACCTCGGTCGAATACACCAACGGCAATTACCACGCGGCGATCTCGACCCTTTTCGAAGGCGCCATCCTCGCCGTGATCATCGTGCTCTTGTTCCTGCGCGACCTGCGCGCCACCATCATCGCCGCGATCTCGCTGCCGCTGTCGATCTTCCCGGCGTTCTGGGCGATGGACCTGCTCGGCTTCTCGCTGAACCTCGTCAGCTTCCTCGCCATCACGCTCTCGACGGGCATTCTTGTCGACGATGCCATCGTCGAAATCGAGAACATCGTCCGGCACATGAACATGGGCAAGTCGCCCTACCGGGCCGCGCTCGAGGCCGCCGACGAGATCGGCCTCGCCGTCATCGCGATCTCGCTGACCATCATCGCCATCTTCGCGCCCGCGAGCTTCATGTCGGGCATTGCCGGACAGTTCTTCAAGCAGTTCGGCATCACCGTCTCGGTGCAGGTGTTCTTCTCGCTGCTCGCCGCGCGCTTCGTCACGCCGGTGCTGGCCGCCTATTTCCTCAAGCACAGTACGCACGAGGAGCCGCCGCCCGGTCCCATCCTGCGCTCCTATCATCGCATCGTTGCCTGGTCGGTGAAGCACTACTTCATCACGGTGCTGATCGGGCTCGGCGTCTTCGCCGCCTCGATCTGGAGCATCACGCTGCTGCCGCAGGGCTTCCTGCCGGCCCAGGACAGCGCGCGCTCGCTGCTTGCGCTCGAGCTGCCGCCGGGCACCCAGCTCGCCTACACCGAGAAGGTCACCGAGGACATCGTCGCGCGCCTGCGCAAGCGGCCCGAGGTCAAGAGCATCTTCGTCGACGGCGGCCGCGTCCCGCCGGGCACCCAGGAGGTGCGCCGCGCCGCCCTGATCATCAATTACACACCCAAGGACAGCCGCGACATCACCCAGCGCGAGCTCGAATTCTCCATCAGCCAGGAGCTGGAGAACGTTCCCGATATCCGCTTCTGGTTCCTGGACGAGAACGGCCTGCGCGCGATCTCGCTGGTGGTGACAGGCGTCGACCCCAACATCGTCAACAACGTCGCGAGCGAGCTTGCGACGCAGATGAAGCGCATTCCCACCATCGCCAACGTCATCTCCGAAACTTCGCTGGAGCGCCCCGAACTGCGCATCGAGCCGCGCGCCGATCTCGCCGCACGGCTCGGCGTCTCCACCGAAAGCCTGTCGCAGACCATCCGTGTCGCCACCATCGGCGACGTCGGACCGGCACTCGCCAAGTTCGACGTCGGCGACCGCCTGGTGCCGATCCGCGTGCAGCTCGAGGACGCCGCCCGCGGCGATCTGAAGACGCTGGAGCAGCTCCGCGTGCCGCTCGGCGAGCGCGGCGAGAAGGGCGGCGTGCCGCTTTCGGTCATCGCCGACGTCAAGCTCGACCAGGGTCCGACCAGCATCGGCCGCTACGATCGCGAACGGCAGGCGACCGTTGCCGCCGACCTCGTCGGCTCCGCCGCGCTCGGCGATGCCACCAAGAAGATCTACGACCTGCCGGTCATGAAGACCCTGCCGAAGGGCGTGAAGGTCTCGCCCTCGGGCGATGCCGAAAGCCTGAACGAATTGTCCGAGGGTTTTGCGACCGCCATCACGGCGGGGCTGATGATGGTCTATGCGGTGCTGGTGCTGCTGTTCGGCACCTTCCTGCAGCCGATCACCATCCTGTTCTCGCTGCCGCTCTCGATCGGCGGCGCGATCGCGGCCCTGCTCGTCACCGGCAAGCAGCTCACCACGCCGGTGTGGATCGGCATCCTGATGCTGATGGGCATCGTCACCAAGAACGCGATCATGCTGGTGGAATTCGCCATCGAGTCCATCAAGGCCGGCACGCCGCGCGAAGAGGCCATGATCGACGCCGGCATGAAGCGCGCCCGTCCGATCGTGATGACCACGATCGCCATGGCCGCGGGCATGATGCCGAGCGCCCTGGCCGTCGGCGCCGGCGGCGAATTCCGCTCGCCGATGGCGCTCGCGGTGATCGGCGGCCTGATCTTCTCGACCCTCCTGTCGCTGGTGTTCGTGCCCGCGATGTTCATGGTGATGGACGATTTCGGCGCCCTGATCTGGCGCTTCGCCAAGCGGCTGATCGTGCACAGCGAGGATGCGGAGACGGACCATCATGGGGCTGCGGAGGCGGAAGCCAGGCCGGCGGTGACGAGCGTCGCACGGCCCGCGGCGGAGTAGGGTCCACGCCAGCTTGGAAGCCCACGGTGGCGCAAGTCGTTTGCGTCCGCTAGCCTATGGCATGGCCTTCGCGCGCATCACGATGGACCCTGCCGTCTGCACTGGCAAAGCTTGCATTCGCGGGCTGCGTTTTCCGGTTGCGCGGCTGCTCGGCCTGCTGGCGGCCGGCGAGACGCGCGAATCGATCCTCAATGAATATCGGTATTTCGAGCGCGAAGACATCGATGAGGCATTGCGATACGCGGCGTTCCTCGCCGAGGATCTAGCCGTCGATCTGTCTCCACCCGCCGAGCAAGAGTGAAACTGCTCGCCCTACTCGTTTCGCGCGATCGCGGTCAGCTTGGTCATGTTCCGCAGCAGGATCCGGCCGCGCTGGAGATCGAGGATCGCTTCCTTGCGCCAGGCCTGGAGCTGGCGGTTGACGCTTTCGCGGGCGGCGCCGACGAAGACGCCGAGTTGCTCCTGCGAGATATGGACCTCGGAACCGAAATCGGCGGCGAGCGCGCAGAGCCGCCGCGCCAGCCGCACCGGCAGCGGCTGCAGCATGGATTCTTCCATGCGCTCGCTCTGCCAGCGGATGCGCTGGCACAGCAGCGCGATGATTTTGATCGCGACCTTGGGCTCGCGCTCGAGGAAGCCGAGGAAGTCTTCGCGCCGCAGCACGAACAATTCGCTGGCCTCGCCCGCGGTCGCGTCCGCCGTCCGGTTCTGGCCGTCCAGCACCGCGACCTCGCCGAACAGGTCGCCCGGCCCCATGAAGTTCAGCGTCAGCCGGCTGCCGTCGGCGGCGCCGGTCTCGATGCGGACCTGGCCGCGGCGCACGCCGAACAGCGCATTGCCGGGATCGCCCTTCTGGAACAGCACCTCGCCGCTGGCCAAATGCTGGGTGTGGCAGAGATTAGACAGCCGCTGGAGCTCGTCTGCGCCAAGATCGGCGAACATCGGATTCATCTTCAGGATGACCGCAAATTCGGCCTGCTTGCTCATGTCAATGTCCTTGTGAACGTCCTGGTCATCGTCTCTTGGCAAATCGTCTTGGCAAATCGCTTGAAACCATCAACTTCAGGATCGCGTAAAACAGCGCCGGAGAAGTGTGTCATAAGTCACATAACTTTGCAGCACCCCCTGACTATTTTTACGCGCTTGGAGCCGCTTCCCGTCCGGGGATAAACTCCGGGCGCAAAGGACGGGTGATCGGCCGGGTTCGGCGCGGATTGTCCGTCGCTGGAAAGTCGACATGAGAGCATTGAAATTCGTCGGCGGGGCTTTGGCCGCCGTCATCGTCGTGATCGCACTTCTGCTCGTGGTCGGGATCCCCTCGGGCTTCCTGACCTCGACGATCGCCTCGCGCCTCGAGAGTGCGACCGGCTATCGGCTGTCGATCGACGGCACCACCAAGATCAGCCTATGGCCGACGCTGAACGTCACGCTGAACGACCTCACGCTGGCCGACCCCAAGGACCGCAGCGGCATCACGCGCCTGACGATCGATCGCGTGCAGGCCGACATGTCGCTCGCGAGCGTGTGGTCCGGCAGGCCCGAGATCAGCGAGCTCGTCGTCACCCGTCCCGTGCTCTACCAGCCGCTGCTCCGCGAACGCCTGCCGAATGCAGCCGCGCCTGCGAAGCCGCTCGCGCTCGACACCAAAGGCGCCACCATCGACCGCATCAAGGTCACCGACGGCGAAGTGGCATTCTCGCGCCTGCGCGACCGTGTCGAGGGCCGCATCAGCGCCATCAACGCCGACGCGACCCTGGACCGCGACCGCAAGGTCAATATCACCGGCACCGCGCGCGTCGGCGATCACCCGACCAAGTTCGACATCAAGGCGGCCTCGCCGGCCGAACGGCCGGCGTTTCATGTGGATTTCGCCATCGATATGCCCAGCGTGCTGAAGTCCCAGCTCACCGGCCAGGCCGAGATGCGGCTGAGCGGCAATGTCGTGATGATCAACGGCGTGAACGGCAGGCTCGGCGATGGCGCCTTCAATGGCTGGGCTTCCGTCGACATCGCGAGCAAGCCGCTGGTCAAGGTCGATCTCGACTTCCAGCGGCTCGCCATGCCGCTGGCGAAATCGCCGGAAAGCGTGTCCGGGCAGCCCTGGAGCAACGCGCCGATCGACGTGGCCGGGCTCAACTATGTCGATGCGCAAGTGCGGATCTCCGCCAACGAGGCCGTGATCGGCGATGCGCGCATTGCGCCGCTGGCGCTCGACGCCAAGCTCGCCGGCGGCGTGCTGAAGGCCGGCACGGCCAATCTCGGCGCCTATGGCGGCCAGGTCTCGGGCGAGGTGATCCTGGACGCGACGACCGGCGCGCCGAGCTTTGCCATGCATTCCGACCTCGTCGGCGTGCGCGCGCTGCCGCTGCTCCAGGGCCTTGCCGAGTTCGATCGCATCGACGGCAAGCTGCAGGCCAAGCTCGCCCTGCGCAGCGCCGGCAACAGCCAGCGCGCGCTGATGGCGAACATGCAAGGGACGGCCTTCGTCAATTTCCAGGACGGCGCGATCCGCGGCATCAATGTCGCGCAGATGATCCGCTCGCTGACGACGAGCACGCTCTCCGGCTGGCAAGGAAACCAGAATGGAAACCAGAACGGAAACCAGGACCCGAGCCAGGAGCAGAGCACGGATCTGTCGCAGCTCTCGGCCTCCTTCCGCATCGACAAGGGTCAGGCGGTGACGACCGATCTCAACCTGATCGGGCCGCTGGTGCGCGTCACCGGCGCCGGCACCATCGCGCTCGACACCAAGATGATGGGCTTTCGCGTCGAGCCGAAGCTCGTGATGACGACCGAAGGCCAGGGCCGCACCTCCGAGCCGGTCGGCTTCGGCATTCCCGTGATGATCCAGGGCTCCTGGTCGCAGCCGCGGATCTATCCCGACATGGCCGGCATGCTGGACAATCCCGACGCCGCCTATGCCAAGCTGCGCGAGATGGGCAAGGGCCTGTTCGGCCCCGACGGCGCCGGGCTCGGCAACATCCTGGGCAGCCTCGGCCTTGGTGGCACCGTCGCGCCGGGCGGCAATGCCAATCCGCAAGGCCAGCAACCGGGGCAGAACAATCTGCTTGGCGGCCCGCTCGGGGAGGCGATCGGCAATCTGATCCAGCAGGGTCTCTCCAGCGGCGCGGGGAGCGGCACTGGCACCGGCACCGGGCGCAACCGCAGCCTGCCGGCAACGCCCTCGACGCCGGCGCCGCAGGCCTCCCCTGCGGCCCCCGCCCTGGAGGATCCGCCGGCCGCGCAGCAGGACAGTCAGCCAATGAACGACGTGCTGCGGCAGCTCTTCAACCGCTAAGCTCCCTCCTTCGAACGGATCGGGCTGCGACCATCGCCGCCCGTCCACCTGCCCAGGAGGCCACAGGGGGTAACCACACCGGCCGGTCCCCGGCCGCGCGACGGCCCTTCGGTCCAAATTGTGGTAGAACGGCTTGGAAGGGCCTGTACGGCCCATAGCGCGCAGCGTCAGTGGCGGCGCGAGAGGATCGGGATGGCAGGAGCGAACGACAAGACACGATCTCTGCGCGAGGGCCTGTTCGCCAAATACGTCGTCTCTCTCGTCGGCCTCGTCGTGTTCGTCCTTGCCGTCAACGGGGCGATGGAGACCTGGATCTCCTACCGCGCGACGCGGACACAGCTGACCGACGGCCTGGAGGACAAGGCGCAGGCGGCCGCCCGGCGCATCGAGCAGGCGATTTCCGAGCTCGACCGCCAGATCAGCTGGGTGACGCGCGCGAGCCAGGACACGCTGGAGAAGCGCCGCGCCGACTATGCCTCTCTGCTGCACCAGGTCTCGGTCGTCAACCAGCTGTTCCAGCTCAACGGCGACGGCCGCGAGGTGCTGCGCGTCTCCAGGCAATCGACCACGACCGGCGGCAATGCCGACCTCTCCCGCGACGTGCGCTTCACCGACGCCGTCGCCCGCGGCGTCACCTACGCGCCGGCCTGGTTCGCCGACCAGACGCCGTTGATGTCGATCTCGGTGGCGCATTCCGGCTTCAATGCCGGCGTCACCGTGGCCGAGATCGACCTCGGTTTCCTCTCCGACTTCCTGTCCGACGCGCAAGTAGGCAAGGCCGCCTTCGCCTATGTCGTCGATCCGCGCGGCCGGGTGCTGGCGACGTCATCGAAAGGGCCCGAGATCGGCAAGGACCTCTCCAAACTGCCGCAGGTGGCGGCCGCGATCGCGCCCGGCCACGAAGCCGAGACGTCGGGCACCGACTTCAACGGCCATGCGGTGATGAGCGCCGCGAGCATCGTGCCGAAGCTCGGCTGGAGCGTGCTGTTCGAGCAGCCGACCACGCAGGCCCTGATGCCGATCCGCGACCAGCTGGTGCGCATCGCGCTTCTGATCGGCATGGGCCTGATGGTCGCGATCCTCGCCGGCACGCTGCTCGCCCGCCGCATGATCATCCCGATCACGGCGCTGCGCGACGGTGCGCATAAGCTCGGCGAAGGCGATTTCAGCCACCGCATCGACGTGCACACCTCCGACGAGCTGGAAGACCTCGCCGGGCAGTTCAACCGCATGGCCGACCAGATCCAGGAGACCTATTCGAACCTGGAGAGCAAGGTCGAGGAGCGCACCCGCGATCTCGCGCAGTCGATCCACGAGCTCAAGGTGCTGGAGGAGGTCGGCCGCGCGGTGGCCTCCTCGCTCGATCTCAACGCGGTGCTTGCAACCATCGCCGCCCGCGCCATCGAGATCACCCGTGCCGACGCGGTGCTGATCTACGGCTTCGACGCCGAAGCGCGCCGCTTCAACCTGGTCGAGGCCAACGGCATCGACAAATCCGCCGAGGGCGCGCATGTCACCATCGCGCAAGGCGGCAACATCCTGAGCGATGCCGCCGACAGCGGCGCGCCGATCGCGCTGGCCGAGCTTGGCGATGCCGCCGAGCAGCCGCTGCGCGAGGCCGCGCTCGCGGCCGGCTTCAACTCGGTGCTGGTGGTGCCGCTGATCGACCAGCAGGGCACGCTGGGCTCGCTCGTGGTGCTGCGCCGCGCCACCGGGGCGTTCGCGCCCAGCATCATCGGCCTGATGCGCACCTTCGCCAACCAGGCCGTGCTGGCGATGCGCAATGCGCAGCTGTTTACCGAGGTCGACCACAAGAGCCACGCGCTGGAGGCGGCGAACACGACCGTGCGCGCGCAAGCCGACAAGCTCCGCGAGCAGACCGAGCAGCTCAAGGACTGGAACAAGTCGCTGGAGGAGCGAGTCAGGACCCAGCTCGGCGAGATCGAGCGCATCCGCAAGCTCGAGCGTTTCCTGGCGCCGCAGGTGGCGCAGCTGATCGCCTCCTCCGACAGCCCCGAGGGGTTGCTCACCAGCCAACGCCGCGAGGTCACGGTGGTGTTCTGCGACCTGCGCGGCTTCACCGCGTTCACGGAAGCGACCGAGCCGGAAGAGGCGATGAACGTGCTGCGCGAATATCACGCCGCGCTCGGCCAGCTGATCTTCAAGTACGAGGGCACGCTCGACAAATATGCCGGCGACGGCGTGATGATCCTGTTCAACGCGCCGATCCAGTTCGAGGACCACACCAAGCGCGCTGTGAAGATGGCGGTGGAGATGCGCGACACGATCGGCCCCCTGACCGAGCGCTGGCGCAACCGCGGTCATAGCCTCGGCTTCGGCATCGGCGTCGCGCTCGGCTATGCCACGCTCGGCCAGGTCGGCTTCGAGCAGCGGCTGGAATATGCCGCGATCGGCAGCGTCACCAACCTCGCCTCCCGCCTCTGCAGCGAAGCCAAGCCCAACCAGATCGTGGTCAGCCGCCGCGTCTACGGCATGGTCGAGCCTTTCGTCGAAGCCCGCGCCCTCGACGATCTCCAGCTCAAGGGCTTCAATCACCCCGTGCTGGCGATGGAGATCCTGAGCTGGCGCGAGGAGGTGGAGAACGTGGTGGATGCGGCGGCGGTGCGGCGAAGGGGGTAGCCGCAAACAAAACTGCGAAAACAACCCCATGCACAGTAGGCAGGGGCTTTGGGATCAATGACTTACGGCAGGCCTCGGCCGCGTGCCGCGCAATTTGACACGTCGGGCAAAACACCGACAGATTGGCAGCATCCCAGCCCCCTCTCACGAACCACATCCCTCCTCCCCGCGACCAACCCTCGCCTCAACGGCGAGGCTGATTTCGTGGGAGACACCCCGTGACGCTTGCCCTGCCTTCGCGTGCCTATGATTTGCAGATGCTGGACCGGCCCGCGGATCGCGCGCGTGATCAGGGCTGGGTGTTTGGGCTGCCGCCGGGCATTGCATCCGAGCAATGGCCGCTCGATCCCGTCACCGGCTATCCCTTGATGCACGGCTTCACGCTAAAGCTGCCGGAGGATTACCGGGTGCATGGCGCGGACATCGTCGCGTTGTCGTTCTTCGCCACGGCGCCCGATCACAATGACGGCGGCGCGCCCGACGATCCCGAGATTCGCGAGGCGGTGCTGGCGCGGCCGTCGCATCCGCGGCTGTCGCGCATGACCGACATTCTCGACTACGCCTATGCCGCGCTGCTCTTGACGCAGGCCGAATATGACGGCGCGTTCGCGACGCCGCCGGCGCCGCTTGCGCTGGCAACAGTGGAGCGGCCGCGCTGGCTCGATGTCGGCGGCGCCAGCGCCTTCTTCGAGGCCGCACCTAGCTACGCCAAGAAGAATGTTTGCAGCCCGCCGCGCGCCGATCTCAGCGAGACGCGCGCGATCGCGCTGTCGCCGCGCGCTGATGATCCCAACGCCGGCAAGGGCCCGCAGGATGAGCACGTGCGCGAAAATCCGCCGACCGGCTATCAGCCATATTACTACTATGTCGGCGGCAAGCCGGGCCGCGACAATTTCCGCCTGCACGACTGGGCCAAGGATCACGCCCACAACCACCTCGGCGGCACCATGCGGCCCTGCCAGGCCGTGCCGGAGATGAGCCCGTTCTATATCGAGTTCGAGGAATATTTCGGCGGCTACAATTTCGGCGGCGGCAACGCGCAGCTCGACTTCAAGGACATGAAGTTCGACTGGGCGTGCGGGTGATCATGGAAGCCGCGCAAGGATCCGGACTTTGCGATGATGCGAGCGTTCACGGAGCCATGCCGAGGAACGGATTGACGATGGTGAGCCCGCCGATGCTGCGGCCGCGCTGAAGGTCCCAGAATCACCGCTGTCAAAGAACGCGATCACCGCTCGTTCGCCTCGTCCCGATCGAATTTGTAGCCGGCGGGCAAGGCCGCCCAATTGCGCGCCTCCATGTTCTCGATCGCACGCCGACGCTGCTCCGCCTTGGTCTCGATTTCGATCGCGCCTTTGCGAGTGGCCACGATATCGATTTCGTCGCCCTCCTTGAGGCCGAGTTCATCAACTAGCGCTTTGGGCAGGCGCACTGCGAGGCTGTTGCCCCATTTGGAAACCAGCACCAGCACCCTCCGTGATGTGCATCCCTATCTGCAGATCATAGGGAGATATGATGGCATTCCAAGCTGGCGTCCCCTCACGCCCCTCGCTTTGGCCCGATCGCCTCGAATCCGGCCTTTTGCTCGTCGCTGAGATCGGCCTGGAAATCGTCGAGCGCGTCGGCGATGGCGCCGACGGCTTGCAGCATGGTCTGCAGCCGCGCCTTCACGGCGGCGAGGCGGGCCTGCGCCGTTGCAGCGGGTTCTGTCGGACAGGCGCTGAGCGTCTGCATGGTGCGGAGCGTGGTGTCCTGCAGCACCTCGAAGCGGGCGCGGGCGACCTCGTCGAGGTGGAGCGTGGCCGCGATGTCGGCGGCGGGCCATTGCTGCTGGAGCAGTTGCTCGTATTGGCGCTGCGCGTTCCCGTCGGAAATAGGATCGTAGTCCGCCTGGCAGGCCTTGGCCGCCTGTGCGTCCTTGGATGCGTCCTTGCCCGCGTTCTTGTCAGCGTTTTTGGACTGGTAGGACGCCAGCGCGGCGCGACGCTCATTGGCTAAGGCGTTGAGCCGGGCTTTCTGGTCGTCATTGAGCAGGCCGACGAATTTCGACAACGGCGCTTCCATGGTGTCGATGGCCTTGATCATGGCCTCGACACGCTCGCGCATCAGGCCGAGGCGCTCCGCCGCATTCCCTGGCGTTTGCGCCGGGCAGGCGGTGCGGATGGTGTCGCGCGCGGCATTCCAGGCGGATGAGAGCTCGTCGAGCGCGGTGCGCTGAGCTTCGTTCGGTGCAACGGCGCTCGCGATGCGCTCGACCGGCAGGCCGCCGGTGTCGCTGGCCTCGCACAGCGTCTCCGCGGTCGGGACCTTTCGCGCGCGACGGCCTTGCGGCACGGTGTAGGCGGCAAGCTCGGTGGCGGCATAGGGCGTGAACAGCGCGGCATAGATATCGCCGTAGCCGTAGAGCGAGAGGCTGGTGGTGTCGCCGAAGACGATCGCATTGGTGAGATCGTCATGGGCGAACGGCCAGAACACCGGGCCGACCCAGCCATAGCTGCCATCGGGATGACGCCACCAGCCCTGCGGGCGGCGGCCGCCTTGCCAGCCCGCCAGCGCAGCCTGCGCCGTGAGGGCCGCACGCATCACGTAAGGGTTCGACAGCTGGCTGCGGTCGGCCCCGCGCGGGTCCTGCGACCTCAGCGCCGCGGAGCGGTAGCGGCCGCCGCGCACCGCCATGCGGGAATGGCGCAGGCGCGACAGGCCGATCACGTGGCCGACGGCGAAGCGCGCAACCCCGACCGGACCGCCGCGCAAGCCGAACTGCGCCTCGGCTCTGTCAGGCAGCAGCACTGCTGCAACCACCATGATCGCGCCAGCCAGCGCCAATCCCATGCGTCCCGGCATGATCGTTGACCTGACGACCAATTTGGCCAGGTCTTGTTTGGCCACGACTTGTTTGGCCACGACTTGTACGGCCACGTCTTGGCCCTCCCACCCGCGCCAAGTGCGCAATGCGTCGCATCACGAAGACGCGCGAGGGAACCGAATGTTCCAGAGAGACACAGGACAATGCGTCGCAACGCGCCGGCCGTGCCGTGTCACTCCGCCTTTTGCGGCATCACGAAGGTCTGGCCGGGATAGATCAAGTTGGGATTCTGGATCTTGTCGCGGTTGGCGTTGAAGATCACGGCGTAGCGGGAACCGTCGCCGTAAGCGAGCCGGCTGAGCGCCCACAGGCTATCGCCGCGGGCGATGATCCGGCTGCCGCCGGCCTCGGCCGGCGCGGCGGTGAGCGCCTCCGCCGGCGAGGCCGATGCAACCACGGTGGCCCTCGGCGCCTGCGCGAAGGCCTTGGGTTTCGGCGCGCCGATCAGTTTCGGCCGGGCCGCTTGCTTCTCAGGCACCGACGCCAGCCGCGGCGAGGCCGACGGCAGCGCGGCGACGACATCCGATTTGTCGTCGGGCTTCTCGGCCGGCTTGGCCTCCTGCTTCGCAACCGGCGGCATGCGCACGGGCGGCGGCGCCGCCGCGGCGATTGTGACCGGCATGGTCCGGCCGGATTCGGTGACCGTGCCGTCCGGCGCCCTGGCGCGGAGCGTCAGGTCATATGAGCCGGCCGGCAGCTGCGGCGGGGTCATCACGAATTGGCCCGAGGCGTCGGCGACCACGGTGTCGAGCGGCTTGCCGTCGCGCAGCAGCTCGACCCGCGCACCCGGCGTGGCGCGGCCGGCAATCACCGCCGCCTCGCCGTGATCGTCGATGCGGGCGACGTCGAAACGGGGGCCGGCATCTGCAGCCGGCGCCGGCGGCTTGACCGGCACGAGGTCACCGAGCGCGGCCACCTGCTTCTGGGTCTCGGCCAGCGCGCCCGCCTTCGGCTCGGGTGCAGGCGGCGCGCTGTCGACGAACTTCGGCTGTTCCGGCTTCAGCTCTGGCTTGGATTCAGGCTTGGACTCAGGCTTGGACTCAGGCTTGAATTCCACCTTGGGCTCGACCTTGGCTTCAAGCTTGGGCTCGACCTTAGCTCCGACCTGGGGTTCGACCTTGGCCTCCGGCTTGGCGGCGACGGTGACCTTCGTCCCATCAGGCAGCAGGCGGCGCAGCTCAGTCGGGCCGATCACCAGCGCGGTGCCGACCAGCGCGAGCAGACAGAAGGCAATAAAGGCCTTGGAGGCGGTGATCATTTGAAAAGGACCTTGGGTGGCAAATCAGCCGAGGCCGGCAAGGTGCGCCGATTTGGCTGCCGCAGCAAGACTGTCGATAGGATTATGCTTCCGTCCAGGCGCGCGGGATGAACCGGCGCGACCACGCGGGTGTCCAAGTATCAAGGCCGCCTGGCGGCATTCTTCAAGGGAATTCCTCCCGTGACCGTATTCTCCCGTGCCGCGGGATCCCTAGCGGTTGCTCTGACGCTGGCCGCTGCACCCGCTTTGGCCGCCTCCGGCCCGCCGCCCGGCTTCACGCTTTCCGACGATGCCGATCTCGCCTTCACCTCGCCCGACGGCGCCACCAGGCTCGAGCAGTATATGAAGGAGGGCGAGGATTTCGACATCAAGTGGCAGGTCTGGGCGCGACGCGGCGGGGAGATGCGCGAGTTGAAGCCCGAGCAAGGCTATCCGGCCGGCTTCCGTTTCACGGCCGACTCGCAATGGCTGGTGCGGATGCAGAAGACCGGCTCGGGCGAGCAGAACCTCTTCCTCTATCATTTCGAGAACGGCAGCTTCGTCAACGCGACCAAGACGTCGCTCGGCGATCTGGCCTGGGCCTACTTCCGCAGCCGGCCCGACACCAAGAGCATGAAGCTCGACTATCACATCACGGCGAATCTGGTGAAGGGCACCGAAGATGCGTATCGCTGGCTCGGCGTCGACTGGACCAACAACCGCTATCTCCTGATCTCGCTGTCGGGCGAGACGGACAAGCATCCGAAGAACGTCGCGGTGAAGGGCCTTGCGGATTGGAAATGCCGCTATGATCTCGAGACCGGCAAATTCGATGTGCCGAAGATGTTCGCCAAGGGCAACGCGGAAGCCTTGAAGTGGAAAATCAGGCGCTGAAGGTCCTGCGGTCTCGCCGCGGTCTCCTGTACGATGGAACCAACCCTCTGATTCCATTCCGATTCATATTTTCCTAACCGTCAATGGTAACCCGGTCTTGTCGGTTTTGCTGCATCTTGCATCCCACGGGAGGGCTGGATGGGCGCATCGATCCGATGGACCGCGCGAACGCGCGCGTTGCTCCGCCGTTGGCGCGGAGCGCCGCTGACGTGGCTGATCGCCGGCGGCTTCGTGCTGATGCTTGCGACCGCCATCGGCACCGCGCTCACGGTCGACCGTTTCCGGCAGAATGCCATCGAGAGCGGTCGCGACAGCCTTGAAAACGCCGTCCGCATGCTCGCCCGGCATTTCGACCGGCAGTTCGAGGACTTTGCGGTGCTGCAGAAGAGCATCATCGCCGAGCTCGAGAGCCACGGCATCCAGTCCGCCGAAATCTTCCGCAGCGAGATGGGCACGCTCGCCGTGCATGAGGTGCTGCGCGCGAAAGCCAGCGGCTGGTCCGACGTCGCCGGCGCCAATGTGTTCGATTCCAGGGGCGTGCTGATCAACTCGTCGCGGCAATGGCCGGTCGCCGATATCTCGATCGCCGATCGCGGCTATTTCGCCCGTCTCAAGGACGATCCGGCCGCACAGGAGGAGGTGGAGGTCGTGCCCGGCCGGTTCGGCAACGGACCGGCGATCGTGTTCGCGCGGCGCATCTCCGGCCCGCACGGCGAATTCCTCGGGCTGGTCTCGCGCGCGATCACGCCCGAGCAGCTCGAATCCTTCTTCGCCTCGACCGGGCTCGGCGAGGATTCCTCGATCGCGATGCACCACCAGAACGGCCAGCTGCTCGCCCGCATTCCACACGTCGAAGCGATGATCGGGCAGAACTTCCGCACCGGCACGCCGGAGCAAATGGCGGTGTTCGAGCGCACCTTCGTCACCACCCAGCTCGCAAGCCCGATCGACGGCAAGGACCGCATCGTCGCCTCGCGCCTGCTCACCGGCGAGCCGCTGGTCGTGGTCGCGACCAAGTCGCTCGATGCGACGCTGGCGACCTGGCGCACACAGACGAAATTCTTCGTCACCATTGCCGCGCTGTCGATCGGCCTGTTGGTGCTCACGCTGTTTCTGATCTTCCGCCAGGTGACGCACCGCCTGTCGCTCGAGAAGCAGCGGCTCGACACCGCGATGAACACGATGACGCAAGGCCTGTTGATGTTCGATCAGGACGAGCGGCTGATCGTCTGCAACCGCCGCTACATCGAGATGTACGGGCTCTCTGTCGCCGTGGTGAAGCCCGGCGTCCACTTCCGCGACGTGATCCGGCACCGCCGGGACACCGGCTCGTTCGAGGGCGACGTCGAGGCCTATTGCGACGACATCCTGAGCAATGTCGGCCGCACCAAGAGCGCGATCGTCGAAACCGCCGACGGCCGCCTGATCGAGATCAAGAACCAGCCGGCCGCTGCCGGCGGCTGGCTCGCCACCCATGACGACGTCACCGAGCGCATCCGCGCCGACGAGCGCATCGCCCATCTGGCGCATTACGACGCCCTCACCGATCTGCCCAACCGCGTGCTGCTGCGCGGGCATCTGGAACGCCGCGTCGCCGAGCTCGCGCAAGGCAAGCCATTCGCGATCCTCTATATCGACGTCGACGAGTTCAAGGGCGTCAACGATTCGCTCGGACACGAGGTCGGCGACGAACTGCTGCGCCAGGTGGCGAACCGCCTGCGCGCCTGCGTCAGCGGCAACGACATGGTCGCGCGGCTGGGCGGCGACGAATTCGCCATCGTCAAGGCCGGCACCTCCGATCCGGCCGAGCTGACGGCACTGGCGGAAACCATCCTCAAGGCGTTGCGCGCACCGGTGGATTGCAGGGGGCACGAGGTTCCGACCGATGCCAGCATCGGCATCGCCGTCGCGCCCGATCACGGCGACAATCTCGACGATCTGCTCAAGCGCGCCGATCTGGCGATGTATGCGGCGAAGTCGGAAGGCCGCCGCACCTTCCGCCTGTTCGTGCCCGAATACGACGCCAAGGCGCGGCAGCGCCGCCAGCTCGAGCTCGATCTGCGCCAGGCGCTCGCACGCGGCGAGTTCGAGGTGCACTACCAGCCGCTGGTCGACCTCACCGCCAATGTCGTCACCGGCTGCGAGGCCTTGCTGCGCTGGCGCCATCCCGAGCGCGGCATGGTTTCGCCGGCGGAGTTCATCCCGGTCGCCGAAGACACCGGCCTGATCGGCGAGATCGGCGAATGGGTGCTGAAGCAAGCCTGCGTCGAGGCTGCCTCGTGGCCGGGACGGATTCACATCGCGGTCAACGTGTCGCCGGTCCAGTTCCGCTCGCGCACGCTGGCGCTCAAGGTCGCCGCCGCCCTCGCGGAGTCCGGGCTCGCGCCGGGCCGGCTCGAGCTCGAGATCACCGAGACGGTGCTGATCCGCGACGACGAGGAGGCGCTGGCGATCCTGCAGCAGCTGCGCGAGCTCGGCGTGCGCATCGCGCTCGACGATTTCGGCACCGGCTATTCGTCGCTCAGCTATCTGCACCGCTTCCCGTTCGACAAGATCAAGATCGACCGCAGCTTCATCAGTGACATCGGTCAGTCCGAGGACTCCTCGCCGATCGTGCAGGCCGTGGTGCGCATGGCCGCCGCGCGCCATATGGCGACCACCGCCGAAGGCGTCGAGACCGAAGCGCAAGCCGAGGTGCTGCGCCAGCTCGGCTGCAGCCAGATGCAGGGCTGGCTGTTCAGCCCGGCGGTACCGGCGACGAAGCTGAAGCAGCTGCTGGCGGCGCAGGCGGTCGCGGCCTAGCCGGCGACGCCACGTCTGGCCCGGATGTCCGCTGCGAGGAAAGCGGCGCCGCTGAGTGTTTGGTTCGAGGTCGTGCGGCGATTTGACAATCAGCGACCGACAGCTATCAATTCATTGAATTCTGCGCACCTGGCTCGTCGAAATGGTGAGCCGCCGATCCGCCTCATTTTCGAGACGCGGGCAAGAAACGCTCAAAATACCGATGGTTTGCCTCCATTGGCCGCCGCAACGAAGAGTCGCATTGAGTCCCAATCCAAGCGCAAACCACAGGCATTTTGGAGCCGCTCAGCGCAATTTGAACCAGGGATTTCCGCATGCCGAATGATGGGTCGAGGACGGGGACGGAGCGTCTGAGACACTGGCTTGAAAGCGTTGGGCTCAGCCAATACACGGACCTCTTCGTCCGCCATCGCATCGATCTCGACATCCTGCCCCACCTGACCGAACCGGATCTGGCACAGATTGGACTGCCGCTCGGAGACCGCAAGCGGCTTCAGCGTGCAACGGCGTCCCTTTCCGGAATGGCCGCGCCAGCCGCGGGCCACACATTGCCCGCTACGGCAATCGTTGCGGAACGTCGCCAGCTCACCACGATGTTCTGCGACATGGTCGATTCCACCGCGCTCTCCGCACAGTTCGATCCCGAGGACGTGCGTGACATGATCGCGAGCTTTCGCGAAACCTGCGTGGGTGTGGTCAAACACTATGAAGGATTTGCCGCCCGCTTCGTCGGCGACGGCATCCTGGTCTATTTCGGCTACCCGAAGGCGCATGAGGACGATGCCGAGCGAGCGGTGCGGGCTGGTCTCGAGATCGTGCGGACATTGTCGACCGCGCCTGCGATCGAGCCGCTGAGTGCGCTCAACCAAGCGCCCGCCGTCCGGATCGGCATCGCGACGGGACTGGTGGTCGTGGGCGACTTGGTCGGCCAGGGGACCGAGGAGCGCGATTCCGCGGTCGGCGAGACCGTCAATCTGGCGGCGCGATTGCAGGGCCTGGCGCCGCCGAACGGGGTGGTTATCTCGTCGTCGACGCAGTCGCTGTTGAAGGGAAAGTTCGACTATCGCAATCTCGGGGTCCATGCACTCAAGGGCATAGCCGGAAGAACACAGGCGTGGCATGTGGTACGGCCGTCGCGCGTGGAGACCCGCTTTGCCGCAGCCATCGGCTCCCGGCTGACGCCACTCGTCAATCGCGACGACGAGATCACGGTTCTGCTCGGCCGCTGGGAGCAGGCCAAGGCGGGCGACGGCCAAGTCGTGGTGCTGTTCGGGGAGCCGGGCATTGGCAAGTCGCGCATCGTCCAGGAAATCTTCGTGCGGATTGCGGGGGATCGGCACGGGCATGTCTCGTTCCAGTGTTCGCCCTACTACAGCTCGACGGCGTTCCATCCCTTCATCGAGCAGCTCAAATTTGCCCTGGGCCTCGACCGCGACGATGCTTCGGCCTCGTCTCTGTCGAGTCTCGAGCGGACCGTTGCGGCCGCGCATGGCGACATCGAGCAGATGACGCCGCTCTTTGCGGCGCTGCTGTCGATCCCGACCGGAGGTCGCTATCCTCCGCTCGATCTGTCGCCGCAGCAGCAAAAGGACGCCATCGTCTCCGCCCTCATCAATCATCTCCTGGGCCTCGCGCACGATCAGCCGCTGGTGATCGCCTTCGAGGACGCCCATTGGATCGATCCGACATCCCGGGAGGTCATCGATCTGCTGGTGGAGCGGGTCCAGTACACGCCCATTCTCGTCGTCATCACCTGCCGTTCCGAATTCAAGCCGAGCTGGAGCGCTCACTCTCACATCACGACGCTGGTGCTGAACAGGCTGAGCCGGCAGCAGCGGACGACCTTGGTCGAGCGGGTTGCCGGCAGCCGCAAAATGCCGAAGGAAGTCGTCGAGGACATCATCGTCAAGACCGACGGCGTGCCGCTGTTCGTCGAGGAGCTGACCAAAGCCGTTCTCGAAAGCGACCTTCTGACCGAGGAACGCGGAAACTATGTGCTCTCCGGTTCGTGGCGACCGCTGGCAATCCCGGCGACGCTGATGGATTCGCTGATGGCGCGTCTGGATCGGCTGGGCCCGTTCAAGAGGGTCGCACAGATCGGAGCCACCATCGGCCGGCAGTTCTCTTACGAGATGCTGAACGCTGTCGCCTCCGTACCAGCCGACCAGATCGAGGCGGCGCTCGATCGCCTGGAGGAGGCAGGGCTGATCGTCCGGCTGGGCCATCCGCCGGATGCGCTCTACTCGTTCAAGCACGTGATGATCCAGGATGCAGCGCATGCGAGCCTGTTGCGCAGCGAGAGGAGACGGCTCCACGCGCGGATCGCGTCGGTGCTGGCTCAGAACTATCCGGAAAAGACCGAGCGCGAGCCGGAGCTTCTCGCCTATCATCTGACCGAATCCGATCAAAGCCAGCCGGCTGCAGCTTCCTGGATCAAGGCCGGCAGGCACGCCGCAAGGTTGGGAGCCTATTTGGAAGCGATCGGCCACCTGCGCCGTGGCCTAGCGGTCGTCCTCGGCAGTCCCGAGATGCCCGACCGCGATGAAATGGAGCTGGAGCTTCGCATTGCGCTGGGTAACGCGCTGATCGCTGCCAAAGGTTACGGCACACAGGAGGTGGAAGACAATTTTGCCCGAGGCCTCGAGCTCGGACGGCAGCTCGATGATGAAGACAAGGTGCTAGCGGCGATAAGAGGCCTTTGGATGCACCACTTCATTCGGGCTGACCTGACCAAGGCGCACGGTCTGAGTGCCGCACTCCTGAAATTCGCCAAACGGGAACGTCCGAGCGAGTTGCTGTCGAAGCAGACCCTGTACCTCGTGGAGGCCCACAGGTCGATCGCGGCGACCATGCTTTACCGCGGGCGGTTTCTGGCGGCGCAACATCATCTTCGTCGCTCCATCGAACTCGATGATCCGGTTCTGCATCGCGGTTCGGCGGAAAGGCTCCTCAATCCAGGCGTCATGTCGATGTCGTACCTCGGATACCTGCTATGGTTCCTGGGGCAGCCCGACACCGCGCGGCAGCACAGCGAGCAGGCGATTTCCGATGCCGAGCAAATGCGCCATCCTTTTACGCTGGCATTCGCGCAAGTGTTTGGCGCGTACCTTTGTCAGCATCTGCGCGACGTCACGGGCACCAGAGATTATGCCAGCCGCGCGATGACCATTTCATCGCAACACGGCTTTCTGCATTGGAAGCAGCAGGCCACCATTCTGCATGGATGGGCGCTGACCGAGCTCGGGGACATGGATGCAGGTCTGAGCGAAATGCGCACGGGCGTCGAGGGTTATGAGGCGCAGAATTCCTGGCTCGCCAGTTGCTGGTTCAGATGCCTCCTCGCGCAAGGCTATGCGAGGGCCGGTCTGTCGGAAGCGGCCTTGCGCGCGCTCGATGGTGCCTTGACGGTCGCGAAGAGGACGGGCGATCACTTCTATCTGGCGGAGATCTACCGCCTGCAAGGGGAGTTCATCCGGGCCCATGCCGGACCAGCGGCCGACTCCGAGGAATTGTTCGTGCAGTCGCTGGAAGTCGCGCGCGGACAGAATGCCCGCTCGTGGGAGCTGCGGACAGCCGTCAGCCTAGCCCGCCTCTGGCGAGATTCCGACAAGCTTGAGCAGGCGGTGGACCTGCTTGTGCCTGTTGTCGGCAGGCTCCGTGAAGGGCTCGTCACGCCGGACGTGAAAGAAGCCATCGCGCTAGCAAACGAGCTCGATATGCTGTCATCCAGAGATCAGCCATGGATCGCGCGAATCAATTCGATCCGACAGTGCCCGTGACCGGCATCGACATGCGACAGCGCACGCCGCCCGGCTCGAAAGCGAGATCGAACTCGCCGCCGAGGTCCGCCTCGACACAGCGCTCCATCAGCCGCGTGCCGAAGCCGCGGCGCATGGGCGGCGTGACTTTCGGGCCGCCGGATTCCACCCATTCATAATCGAGAATGGTGCCGTGCCCGGCATTCCGCAGGCTCCATCGCATCAAGAGCGTCCCATCCGGCGCCGACAAGGCACCGTACTTCGTCGCGTTGGTCAGGAGCTCGTTGAGAACCATCGTAAAGCTGAGCGCCGAGCGCGCATTGAGCGCGACGGGTGGACCTTCCATCCTGATCCGGCCATCCTCCGCAACAGCCGCCGTGATGTCCTCGACGAGCCGCTGGAGCGGAGCGTCCTGCCACTTGCGCTCGGTCAAGAGATCATGCGCACGAGAGAGCGCCAGCAACCGGCCCTCGAAGGTTCGATTGAAGTCGTCCAGACTGCTGGTATGGCGCGCGGTCTGGCCGGCGAGCGATTGCACCATCGCCAGGGTATTCTTGACGCGATGATTGAGCTCATCAATCAGGAGGGTTTGCGCCATTTCCGCGCGCTTGCGTTCGGTGATGTCGACCAGCATGTTGACTGCACCGATCAGCCTGCCCCCCGAATCGAATAGCGGCGTCGGATAGGGAATGAACGGCACGCGCGTGCCGTCCGGTCGCTCCGCGACAGCCTCCACTCCACGCACGGGCCGACCCTCCCGGAGCGCGATCGCCATCGGACATTGGTCGTGCGGCAGAGGCGTGCCGTCGGGCCAATAGAGCTTCCAGGTCACGCACCATTCGTCGCCGGGCAGCGGCGTGCGCCCGGCCATCTCGACGGCGGTCTTGTTGTAGAAGGTGATGCGGCCGTTTGCGTCGGTGGTGTAGAGTGCGGCGGGCAGCGCCTCGAGCAGATCGCGCATATGCTGCTCGCTCTCGCGAATCCGATCCTGCAATCGCTTGGCTTCCGTGACGTCGTGACTGACGCGAACGCCGTAGCGGAAGCGTCCCGCGCTGTCCGTGACCGAAGAGCTGAAGATCTCGAGATAACGCACGCTGCCGTCGGGGCGCAGGGCGCGCTTGCGGCAGGTGTAGCTTGGAATCTCGCCACGGACCTGTTGCTCATAGAGGGCAAGATCCGCGGCGCAATCGTCGGGATGAGTATAGTCGGAAAAGCTCATCCCCAGCAGCTCCTCACGGGATCTCCCGGTGATCTCGCTCAGATAATCGTTGACCCGGAGCAGCCGCCCATGTTCATCGGCCTCGGCGATGCCGACCTTGGCCGCTTGGTAGGTTGCAGCGAGGCGAGTCTCGCTCGCCTCGCGCGCCAGCTCGGCCACGCGCAGCCCGGTGACGTCAGTTGTAAAGCAGCGCGTGCTGACGAACTTGCCGTCCTCGACACGACTGTTGGAGGTGATCAGTACGTGCTTGATCGAGCCGTCCTTCGCGCGCAGGCGGGCAGGATAACGGTCCAGCCTTTCGCCGCAGGACAGTCGGTGGAGAATGTCGCCGATGACGGGGGCGTCCGCGTGAAATTCGGCCACATGGTGACCGATATACTCTTCGGCGCTGTAGCCCAGCAGATCGAGCTCGGCCTGATTGGCCCTGCGAATGATGCCGTCGCCACCCACGATATGGAGCCCGACCGCACTGTTCTGGAAGAAGTCCTTGAGATCCTTGGTCTTTGCACGAACCTCTTCCTCGATCTTCTTGCGATCTGAAACGTCCTGAAAGCAATTGATTGCGCCCTGGATGCGGCCGGCATGATCGCGCAGGGGACGGATGTTCACGAGTGCAGTGATCCGCGAGCCGTCCCGCCGTTCGATCATGACCTCCGTGTTACGCGCGGGGAGGCCGAGCCGGACCGCCGTGGCCATGGGGCACTCGGAATGCGGAAGCAGGGTGCCGTCCATCCTGTAGAGACGATGCGACCCGCAGAACTTTTCGACGGAACCAAGCTCCGGAGTTCTGCCCCACAATTCCGCGGCTTCGCCGTTGTAGGTCACGATCCAGCCTTCACTATCGCAGACATAGACCGCGCCCGGAATGGCCTCGAGCGCTGCAGGAGCCGCCGCCACCAGGGCCTCGAATTCGGTCAGCTTGCGGGCAGAGAGCGGAAATTCCTCGACATTCGACATACTTAGCCCCGACGTGCCGCAGGCGGGCGCCTACGCAATCAGCTTGAACGCATCGAAGCCCAGAGCGTTCCAAGGCCCGCCAACCGCTGGTTGAGACCTGGCGGCGCCGAGTGCGGTCAAAGCGTCCGCGAGCCGCGCTTCGACAGTCGGGCCTCCCCCGAGGGGAAGATAGGGATCAAGCCTCGGAGCTCGCGGTTATCGCCTCGCTGAGACGGTCGGGAACTCCGGCCGACGGGCCCTAGTCGACATTGCATCACGCGCCCCTCAGTCGGCTTTTCGCCGGCGCTGTGACGCGCGCGTGCATGAAACGGTAAGAGAAGCTCACATCGATTGTCGGGCCGCCCGCACTTCGGCGAATTCGGCGTCGGGGTGGCTGACGATGGTGGCGACCATGATGCCGCTGATGATCAGCGACCAGGCGGTGTTCCAACAGATCCAAAACACGAGCCAGCCTCCCTTTTCCCTCTCTCACGCCCCGAGCTAACGGCAGAGCGATGCCGCCGTTCCCGGCGCGGGGGCCTGCCGCGAGGGCGGCGGCAAGGTACTATTTTGGTTTGGTCGGCGGCGCCGCCCGATCGGTTTGGCCGGTGTGGCGCTTTGCCACGACGTCCGCATCGCGCTCGCCCTCGTGCGGGCGCGGCGGAAGTTTGGGCTGGCCGGCTTGACCGCCATGCTTGCCGCCCATGTCGGGCTTGCCTTCGAGATCGTTTGCGCGGGACATGTCGGTTCAATGCGTTCGCAGCGCATTGGTTCGCGACAGCATCGGCCGTTTTCGCCCTGTGAACGGCCTCATAGAACCGCCGCTCTTTGCAGTGCAGGATCGCTGACGCGGCCCTTGGCCTCGCGGCTTGCACCGATGGATTGGCCTGATGCGAAAACGACTCATCCTCTGGACCCTCATGACCTCCGCCCTGGTCGCGATCACCGTGTGGACTATGCTCGGGCCGCCGGACCAGCCGTCCGGGTTGCGTCTGCCCTCCCGAACCGCAGCGGCGCGCTGACCCGGCATCCCGCGACCGATGCGATTTCGGCATCGATCGATCCCCATTGGATTTTGGTGCGGCGTCGCTCCGCCCGCTATGCTCGCGGCAAAAACGATAATACCGCGAGCCAGCTTTCAGGAGGAGCCCATGTCGAGACCGATGTCGAGACCGATCCGACGCATCGCATCGCGCGCGCCACGCGCTGCGATCGCCGCCGCCCTGTTCGCTTCGCTTACCCTCATTTCTGGAGTCCGTGCCGGTATGGCCGAAACCTTCGCCTATGTCGGCAATGCCGACAGCAACGACATCAGCGTGTTCAAGATGAGCGAGAGCGGCGAGATGACGCTCGTGCAGACGGCCGCCTTCAAGGGCGTCGAAAAGCCGGGCTCCTCGACACCGCTCGCGATCACGCCCGACCACCGTACGCTGATTGCCGGAATCCGCTCGCAGCCCACTCTCGCGGTGAGCTTTGCGATCGATCCCAGGACGGGCGAGCTCAGCCATCTCGGCAACGGACCGCTCGCGGACAGCATGGCCCATATCGCCATCGACCGCAGCGGCAAGTTCCTGTTCAGCGCCTCCTATGGCGGCAACAAGGTCGCGTTGAATCCGCTGCTTGGCAACGGGGTTGCCGGCGAGCCCAAGCAGGTGATCCCGACCGGGCTGAACGCCCACGCCTTCCTGCCATCGCCCGACAACCGCTTCGCATTCGCGACCAATCTCGGCTCCGATCAGGTGCTGGCCTTCGCATTCGATGCCACGACCGGCACCCTGACGCCGAGCGATCCGCCGGTGCACAAGGTGCCGGAGAAATCGGGGCCGCGGCACTTCGTGTTTCACCCCGGCGGCAAGTTCGTCTATCTCCTCCACGAGCTGAACGGCGATGTCGCGGCCTTCACTTATGAAGCCAGGAGCGGCGCGTGGGACGAGATCCAGCGCACCACCGCGCTGCCGGAAGGGTTTTCGGGAAAACCTTGGGCGGCCGACATCCACATCACGCCGGACGGCCGCTTCCTCTACGCTTCCGAGCGCACCACCAGCACGCTCACCGCCTACAGGGTCGATGGCTCGAGCGGCAAGCTGACCACGATCGGCAGCGTGCCGACCGAGAAGCAACCGCGCGGCTTTCAGGTCGATCCAAGCGGCCGCTATCTCGCCGCGGTCGGCGAGCTCTCCGACAGCATGACGGTTCATGCCATCGACCAGGGCAGCGGCGCGCTGACCAAGCTGAAATCCTACCCCACCGGCAAGAAACCGAACTGGGTCGAGTTCCTGAAACTGCCGTGAGGAGCCATCGCCGACCTACGTAAACATCCGTAATTTCGCGAGGCCCGGCTTGGCGTCATATCTCGGTCATGGACCGGCAGATTGTCTTCAAATGCCCCCAGACGGGCCTGAACGTGCAGCATCGGCTTACCGACGAGCCGAGCGATCGCACGCACGTGTCGGTGTCGTGTCCGGCCTGCACGCGGCTGCATCTGATCGAGCGGGCCAGCGGCAAGCCGGTGGGTGAGCGGCGCCGCTGACGCCCGCCGCGCGCGACTCGAGCTCTTCGGAGCGAACCTGTTCTCCAATCCCGCGACTCATCAAAGACTTGCTTGTCAAAGACTTGCTTGCCGCGACTGCCGGCGGCGGCACGGCGTCCTGTTTCCGGACGACGCGGCCGTAGTGCGGGCGGCGGCCATCTGCTATCGATTGGAGGCATAGCCCAAGTGGAATTTACCCAATTGGAATTTCCGATGCGTCATTTGCCCCGCGCCGTTGTTCGAAACCTGTGCCCCGCAGCCGTCGCCGGCCTGCTCGTCCTCAGCCCCCATCCGGCCGGTGCCGCCGATGACGACGCGCCGAAGGGGCCGGCGGTCACGGTGCTGAAGGTCGCGAAATCCTGCTTCTCCGACGTCGTCGAAGCCACCGGCACGATCATCGCGCGTGAGGAAACCTCGGTGCGGCCCGAGCGGCCCGGCCTGAAGGTCACGGACGTGCTGGCGGAAGCCGGCGACACCACCACCGCCGGCCAGGTGCTGGCCCGGCTGGCGCTGCCCGAAGGCGGCACGCTTCAGGTCACCGCGCCCGTGGCGGGGGTGATCGCGACCTCGACCGCGCAGATCGGCAACTTCGCCTCGGCCAAGGGCGAGGCGCTGTTCACGATCGTGGCGCGCAGCGAGTACGACCTCGTCGGCCTCGTGGCCACCACCGATGTGCGCAAGCTCGCGGTCAATCAGCAGGCCACCGTGCGGATCCCAGGTGGCGGCGACATCAGCGGCAAGGTGCGCCGCATCGGACCGACCGTCGAGCCGAATATCCAGCAGGGCATGGTCTACATCGGCATCTCCTCGCAGAAGCGGCTGCTGCTGAATGGGAGCGGGCGCGCGCTGATCAAGACCGGGCAGAGCTGCAACGTGGCGGTGCCGCTGACCGCCGTGCAATATTCGTCCGCCGGCACCGTGGTGCAGGTGATCCGCCGCAACCGCGTCGAGACCAAGCGTGTCGAGGTCGGCTTGATGTCCGGCGGCAATATCGAGGTCCGCGACGGCCTCAGCGAGGGCGACGTCGTCGTCGCCCGCGCCGGTGCCTTGCTGCGCGAAGGCGATCCGGTGCGTCCCGTGATGGCGAGCGCGGAAGCGGCGAAGTAGGAGCAACGTCGTAGGGTGGGTTAGCCGAAGGCGTAACCCACCTCTTTGCTTTCCAAGCTGACGCGAGAGAAGCGGTCGATTACGCCTTCGGCTAATCCACCCTACAAGAGCCGCGAACTAACCGCCGGCTTCGCCGAAACGGACGTCTTCGAGCAGCGACGACGATACGGTCGGGACCTGGTCGCCTTCGCTGGCGCGGGAGATGGCGAGGCGGGTCTTGTTGAAGACGCTCTCGGCGCTGCCGGGCTTGCTGAGGTTGTTGAGGAACTCGCTGACCAGCACGCTGTGCTCGCCCTTGCCGTCGTCGACGACCTTGCCGGGCGAGGCGGAGGTGAGGATGAGCGCATTGTCGGACGCGCTGATCGGCGCGAGACCGTGGCTGTAGGAGCGGAAGCGGCGCTCGTAGGGATTGCGGCGGGAGGCGTCGACCACGACGAGCTTCGCCTTGGCGCCCTGCTCCTTCATCATCTCGAGCACGCCCTCGATCGACACGCCTTGGCGGCGGACGTCCTTTTCCTTCCAGATCACGGCATCGACCGGCAGCATGTAGCTCTCGCGGCCGGCCTGCACGCCGTAGCCGCCGAAGAACAGCATGACGACGCTGTCGCGGGTGATCCGCGACTTCAGGCGGCTCACGGCGCGGACCATGTCGTCGCGGGTCGCATCTTCCACCATGTCGACGTCGAAGCCGTTCTTGCGCAGGGACGAGGACAGCGCACGGGCGTCGTTGATCGACTGCGTCAGCGGCGCGCTGGCGTCGGGGTAATGTCCATTGCCGATGACGAGCGCCAGGCGCGAGCTCTGGCCGATCGAACCGGTGATCTGATCGGTCGAGACCGCCTTGGCGGCATCGATCGCACGCATGTTGAGAGCAGCATGGGCGCCGATCACCAGCGACACCGTGCCGATGAGGGCCGCGGCGAGGGCGATCGTACGTCTGGAAAGGTCGAGCTGCTTTAGATTCATCTCGCTTCGTTTCCTGTGCCAAAGACCTACCAAGCGCGCGCACACTGTTTGAGTAGCGCGATAGCGTCTTTAGGTTTGAGGGATTGGCCGGGGATGTGACCCCGAATTGCGCGCAATTTGCGGCGCCGCACCAAACAAACCCTTAACCGGATATAGGCCCTGGGGCAATAGATTGCTCAAAATTTGAACTAAGCGTCTGAATATACTTGATAATTCTCCGATCCAAATTGCCGCCTTTACGGCTTCCCCGTAGCCTTCCGGAGAGCGATCATGCAGCCTTCGTGCCGGCTTTTCCGTGACTTCCATCACATTTGTTTTTCCCGCGAATCCGGGTAGCTTTTTCAACGACTTGCAGGGGGTGGCGCGCAGATGGCAGCGTGCCTGATGTCCCCGACCAAGGCCCCCGCGACCAGGTATTTCATGAGCTTTCATTATTTTGCCGGCGCCGCCTGCCGGGCGCTGACGGCGCGGAAGGACGGCCCCTCGCTTTACGACGTCTGCGATCCCGTATTGTCGGATACGGCCAGCGGCGATCCGCATCTCGCCAAATTCTACAGGACCGCCCTCGGCAATCCCGCGCTGCGGATCCTGCTCCGCCGCGCCGGCCTGCCCGAGCTGCGCGACGAGGGGATGCTGACGCGGCTGCGCGCGGCCCTCGCCCAGGCCCGCGACGAGGCCGAGCCCGACTGGGCGGCGGTCGGGCAGCCGATCGCCGATCTCGTCGACAGCATCGCGCTCGACCACCCCAAGCCGCCGCCGGTGCCGTTCACCGCCACCATGCCGCAGAGCGCTGAGATCGACGGCGTGATCCGCGATTGCGCGCAGCATCTGCTCGGCTCGTACCGCCGCAACGGCTTCCTGCCGACCTACGCCGCCTTCAACCTGATCGGCGATCCTGATGTCCGCGGCCGCGAGCTGATCATGGCGCTCACGGGCCTCAACGCGCGCGGCTACAAGAATTCCTCGCTGCTGTTCAACCTCGCCCGCGTCTTCATCGCGCGCTCGCCCGCGCGCGCCGTGGTCAATCCGCCCTGGAAAGGCATTGCCGAGCCGATGTGGGAGCCGGTGCAGATCCGCCACCGCTCGGCCTATTACGACGCGTTCTTCATCGAGGCCCTGCTCGGCTTCGTCGAGACCGGGCTCGCCTCCCCGGCCGACAAGGTCGCGGCGGAGCGCGCGATCGCCGACATGGTCGATTTCTGCGTCAACATCAGTCGCGAGGAGGTCGAGGGCTTGGGCGGCGCGCGCTTCAACGTCGTCACCGCACTGGCGCCGGCGCCGCATCCGCGCTTCTCCCGTTACTTCGCGCAGATCAAGCAGGACCTCGGTTTCGGCATCTACGTGCCGGATTGCGACACCACGGCCTGCTCGATCTCCGCGGCGACGCAGGCCGGCTGTACCGACGCGATCATCGACCAGCCGCTCCTGGACTTCTATGCGGGCTATCAGGTGCGCGCCGGCGTCAACGAACCGCGCGTGACCGTGCCGCTCAACGACAATATCGACTATGAGGGCGGGGTTGCGACCTGGATCGACAATCTCAAGGGCGAGCGCCCTTACGGCAACGATCTCGATCCGACGCTCAATCTCGACATTCTCGAGGTAAGCTTCCGCAACCTTGAGCGCTGGAAGGTGCTGGAGACGCCGTCGCGGCTTGCAACATTGCACCGGATCATCGGCTTTCAGAAGCGGCTGGCCGCCAGCGGCGCCTTCGCCAATCCGCGCTCGCACATCTATTATCTGCCGGAGCTCTACAGCGCCTATTTCGGCCGCTGCTATGCCGCCTTCCTGGCGCTGCCGCTGGCGGCGCAGGCCGCGATCGATCCCGCCGGCGATTTCGATTTCATCCGCCATCGCGTGCTGTCCTACGTCAAGGGCGAGCTGATGGCGGCCGAGATGAACGTGTTCGACGCCGCGCTGGCACTGATCGCGCTCGGCCATCTCGGCGCCGACCCGCGCGCCTTCGCACCGGCGCTGAACGTGATCGTCGCCGGGCTCGGTGAAGGCGGCCGCCGCGGCCCGTTCCGCGCCTATGAATGGAACAAGATGAAGACGCCGACGCGGATCCTGGTCGGTGGCCCGGAGGTGACCTCGGCGTTCGTGCTGATGGGGCTGGCGGTGGCGAAGCGGGCGATGGCGCGAGGGTGAGGGGTCTCGTAGGGTGGATTAGCGAAGCGTAATCCACCATCTAACCTCCGCGGATACGAACAGTGGTGGGTTACGCCTTCGGCTAACCCACCCTACGAGACCGTCGCAAAATGACAGGAAGTTGAAAGCCTATCTGTTCGGCATGCGCTGGCCGCGCGGCCAAAAGCCGACCACAATTGCGCCGTCTATCGAGATTTTCATCACAACTGGACGGGCATGTTGCGAAAGGTCCTGATTGCGCTGTCTTTGTTCGCCATCCCTTCGCTGGCGGATGCCGCCGAGATCACCGGCACGGCAAAGGTCCGCGCTGGCGATGCGGTGGTGATCGGCACCACGCGGATCCGGCTCGGCGGCATCGACGCGCCTGCAATCGACCAGCTCTGCCTCAACACCAAGTCCGAGCGCTGGACTTGCGGCGTCGCGGCCCGCGATGAGCTCGCCAGATACGCCGAGGGCAAGACTTGGGTCTGCCGCCCGAGATCGGTCGACCGGCGCGGCCGCACGGTGGCGCGCTGCGAGGTCGGCGGCGAGGACATCCAGAAATGGCTGGTGCGCAACGGCTGGGCGCTGGCCTACGCCCACATGTCCCGCGACTATGAAGCCGATGAAAAGGCCGCGCGGGAGGCCAAGGCAGGGATGTGGCAGGGCGCCTTCATCGCGCCGTGGGACTGGCGCGTCCGCAACAAGAAGACCGCGATCCTCGGCGCGACCAAGCCGCCTGACGGCGCGCACGCGGTGCTGCTCGCTTCGGCCTCGGGGCCGGTCGCGCCGTCGCCGGACTGCACCATCAAGGGCAACGTCAACAGCTCCGGGGAGTGCATCTTTCACCAGCCGACCAGCCGCTGGTACACGCAGATCAGGATGAAGATCAGCAAGGGCACCCGCTGGTTCTGCTCGGTCGAGGAGGCCGAAGCGGCCGGTTGCCGGGAGACGAAGCGATAACCCAGCCCTGCATTTTGCGCGCTTTTCTCGGGACGCGCCGGCACGTAAAAGCATGATTCAGCGACCCACCATCCTGTTCTCAGGCAATAAGGACCGACAGCAATGACCGTTCGCGCGGGCCGGGAGTTTCTGGCCATCCCCGGGCCCACCACGATGCCCGACGAGGTGCTGCGGGCGATGCACCGTCCGGCGATCGACATCTACTCCCAGGAGATGCTGGATCTCACCGAGAGCCTGCTCAGCGACATCTCGAAGCTGTTCGCGACCAAGGGCAAGTCCTACATCTACATCGCCAACGGTCACGGCGCCTGGGAAGCGGCGCTGAGCAACGTGCTGTCGCGCGGCGACAAGGTGCTGGTGCTGGAGAGCGGACGTTTTGCGATCGGCTGGGGCAACGCGGCGGCGCTGATGGGCGCCGAGGTCGAGGTGCTCAAGGGCGATTGGCGCCGCGCGGTGCGGCCGCACGAGGTCGAGGAACGCCTGCGCCGCGACAAGGAGCACAGCATCAAGGCCGTCGTCGTGGTCCAGGTCGACACCGCCTCCGGCGTGCAGAACGACATCGAGGCGATCGGCAAGGCGATCAAGGCGAGCGGCCATCCCGCACTCTACATGGTCGATACCGTCGCCTCGCTCGGCTGCATGCCGTTCGAGATGGACAAATGGGGTATCGACGTTGCGATGTCCGGCTCGCAGAAGGGCCTGATGACGCCGCCCGGCCTCGGCTTCGTCGCCGCCAATGCGCGCGCGCTCGAGGTGCACAAGAAGGCCAATATGTCGACGCCCTATTGGAGCTGGAGCGAGCGCGAGGGCACCGAAAATTATCGTAAATATGCCGGCACCGCGCCGGTGCATCTGCTGTTCGCGTTGCGCAAGGCGATCGACATGCTGCACGAGGAAGGGCTCGAGAACGCCTTCCGCCGCCACAGCCTGCTCGGCGAAGCCGCCCGCCGTGCGGTCTCGGTCTGGTCGGAGGGCCAGGTGCTCGGCTTCAACGTGGCCGAAGCCAGCGAGCGCTCCAATACCGTGACCACGGTGACGATGAGCAACGGCCACGATCCGGCGGTGCTGCAACGCTATTGCAAGGACAAGTGCGGCGTCGTGCTCGGCACCGGCATCGGCGATCTCTCCGGCCAAGCCTTCCGCATCGCCCATATGGGCCATGTCAATGCGCCGATGCTGCTCGGCACGCTCGGGGTGATTGAGGTCGGGCTGAACGCGCTGAAGATCCCGCACGGCAAGGGCGGGCTGGAGGCGGCGGTCGCGTATCTCGGGGAAGAGGTGGCGGTGTAAGTCGCGCGCGCGCCTCTTCCTTCTCCCCTTGAGGGAGAAGGTGGCGCGAAGCGCCGGATGAGGGGTTCTATCCGCGATTCCCGACTGCCAGGACTCGCGGAGAGAACCCCTCATCCGTCTCGCCGCTATGCGGCGAGCCACCCTCTCCCGCAAGGGGAGAGGGGAAGATCAGCGCTCCACCCGATACGCCTCCACCTGCGCCTTCAGCTCATTCAGCGACGCGAGCGGCGCTTTCGGGTCGACGCGGTGCTCCCCGCTCGCAAGCCATCTCAGCAGCTTCGCATCGATCACCGGCGAATGGTGGATGACGTCGCTGTAATTGTTAAGATCGTGCGTGACGGCCTTGATCGCGCGGAAATCGTGCAGGCGGACGTTGGGCAGTTGCGTCAATCGCCGCGCAATGTGTGCCGTGAGATCGGTGACGATCTTCAGAGTTTCGGGCGAGGCATCGCGCATCGCGACGAATTGCAGGATCGAATAGGGCGGGAGGTAGATGTCGAAGGTCACGTCGGGGTGGCGCGCGATCAGGCCGACGGCGTCGTGCTCGAAATGCCGGACCATGGCTTCGTAGCTGTAGCCTTCGCCGAGGAAGCGACGGCGCACGGGATCAGTGATGTAGGTGAAGGCGGCGAGCGTCTTTCTGGCGTTGTAGTCTCGCGCGACGTCGAAATCACGCGGCAGGGCGTAGATGTCGTCGATGTCCGCCAGCGCGAACTTGACCGGCAGATAAGGCGACGCCCGGGTCAGCGGCTCCCGCAGCAGCGGGACGGATCGCAGCAGCGCGAACACCGATTCCTTCGCCATCGCCGCGCTGAACAGATAGGAGGCGATGCCCTTGGCGGTTCGGCGATAAAGATCGACGGACAAATAAGGGTCGGTCTCGATGTCCGCGGCATCGATGAAGATGAAATCGTCCATTTCCCAGATCACGCGCCTTGCGCCGCGGCCGATCGCCTGCTCCAGCACGAAGGCCTGCTGACGCGAGTTGGAGCCGGTCATCGCCAGCTTCAGCGAGCGGACACGAAGCGCGCGATCGATGTCGCTCTGGCGGAAATGGATCGCGAGCGAGGTGCCCATGGAGGCGGTGTCGAACGGCTGGCTGTTGATCAGCCCGGCATTCTGCACGCGCGTGTCCTCCGAGTAGAAGGCCGGGACAAGGCGCGAGGGGCGGAACAGCTGCAGGGGATCGACGATGAAGGTGAGCGCGCCGCGGCGCCAAGCACGCAGGCCACGCTCGCCAGCAGAAGACGCCCGAGATGGGTGAATGCGCCCTGCATCAGAATCGGAAATAGATGAATTCGCTGTGGCTCTGGATGCCCAGGAAGCCGAAGGCGAGCAGCAGCGAGGCCGCATAGAGCACCAACGGCCGCGTGCGCCCTGCCCGCAAGGCCTCGCCGACCTCGCGGTTGCCGTGGTCGTATCCGATCAGCGCTTGTGTGTTCGGCGCCAGCCACACCAGCGCCGCATAGATCGCGACTTGCACCAGGGCCGCGATCTCCTCGCGGCCGAGCACGAGGTTCGAAGGGGCAGCCATGGCGTGGAGCACCCGCAATGCCCAGGCGACGCTCTCGGCACGGAAGAACACCCAGGCGATGACGACGGCGAGGAAGGTCAGCACGGCGCCGGCGATGCGAGCTGGGCGTGCAATCAGCGGCGGACCGTTCGGCACCAAGGCATTGAAGGCATGATTGACGCAGAGATAGGCGCCATGCAGCGCGCCCCAAATGACAAAAGTCCAGGCCGCGCCGTGCCAGAGCCCGCCGAACAGCATCGTGATCATCAGATTGACGTAGCGCAGCACGCGGCCTCTGCGGTTGCCGCCGAGCGGGATGTAGAGATAGTCGCGCAGGAATTGCGACAGCGTCATGTGCCAGCGCCGCCAGAATTCGACGATGCTGGTGGCCTTGTACGGCGAGTTGAAATTGACGGGCAGGAAGATGCCGAACAGCAGCGAGATGCCGATCGCCATGTCGGAATAGCCGGAGAAGTCGAAATAGAGCTGGAAGGTGTAGGCGAGTGCGCCAAGCCAGGCCTGGTCGAAGCTCGGCGAGCGCGCCTCGAAGGCGAGCGCGACCAGCGGCTGGATGCCGTCGGCAAGGCAGGTCTTCTTGAACAGGCCGATCGCGAAGATGATGATTCCGCACAACATGAGATGCCCGTCCGGGCGCTTGGTCTCCTCGTGCTCGAATTGCGGGATCATGTCCTTGTGATGGAGGATGGGCCCCGCGATCAGATGCGGGAAGTACGTCACGAACAGCGCGTAATGCGGCAGCGCATAGGCCGCGACCTGGCCGCGATAAGCGTCGACCAGGAACGCGATCTGGGTGAAGGTGTAGAAGGAGATGCCGACCGGCAGCAGGATGTGGAGCGCGACATGCGTGCCGAGCAGCGCGTTGACGTTCTCGGCGACGAAGCCGGCATATTTGAAGATGCCGAGCATGAGGAGATCGCCGACGAGGCCGACAGCGAGAGCGGCCTTTCGTTGCGGGTGCGTGAGCTCCGCCACGATGAGAAGATGGCCGACGCCGTAGTTGAAGGCGATCGAGAGCAGTAGCAGGGCGACGAAATGCCAGCTGCCGATTGCGTAGAAGGTGATCGAAGCCAGCGCCAGCCAGACCACCGGAGCGAGATTGCTGCGCCGGCCGAGCCGGAAATAGCCGGCGAGCACGACCGGCAGGAACAGCAGGATGAACGCATAGGAATTGAACAGCATCGGGCTGGACCGGCGGCGGGATATTGTCCCTCAAAGCACACAAGGGGCCGATCAACAACCCGGCAGCATGGGCGGTCGTGCTGGCAATCCGCGGAATCGGAACGATATAAGGTGGGACACGGCGAGCCGCTTTTTCTTCTCCCTCTCCCCGTTCTTACGGGGAGAGGGTCGGGGTGAGGGGCTCTCTCCACAGATGAGACCATAGCGAGACCTGTACCCCCTCACCCGGAATTTGCTGTCGCAAATTCCTACCTCTCCCCGCAAGCGGGGAGAGGTGAAGGAGGCCGCGCCACGTATTTGAACGAGGACCGAGTGACCCAAGCCAAGACGCCTTCGAAGCCCCCCGTCGCCCCGCGCCGGCCGCATTCCTTCACGCGGCACGGCATCACCGTAACTGACGATTATGCCTGGCTGAAGGACGCGAACTGGCAGGAGGTGCTGCGCGATCCCGCCGTGCTCGATCCTGACATCCGCAAATATCTCGACGAGGAGAACACCTACACCGAGAGCCTGCTCGGCCACACCTCGGGCCTGCAGAAGACGCTGGTGCGCGAGATGCGCGGGCGGATCAAGGAGGACGATTCCAGCGTGCCGTCACCGGATGGGCCGTTCGCCTATTTCCGCAGGTTTCGCGAGGGCGGGCAGCACGAGCTGTTCGGGCGCATGCCGCGCGACGGCGGCGACGGCCAGATCGTGCTCGATGGCGACGCGCTCGCCAAGGACCACCAATATTTCAAGTTCGGCGGCAGCCGCCACTCCTACGATCACAAGCTGCAGGCCTGGAGCGCCGACACCAAGGGCTCGGAATATTTTTCGATCCGCGTCCGCGACTGGGCGACGGGAAAGGACCTCGACGATCTCGTCGAGGAGACCGACGGCGGCGTGGTCTGGGCTGCGGACTGCAAGAGCTTCTTCTATGTGAAGCTCGACGACAATCACCGCCCGATGCAGGTTTGGCGGCACAAGCTCGGCACCAAGCAAGCCGACGACACGCTGGTCTATGAGGAGCAGGATGCGGGCTGGTTCACCCACCTGCATGAAAGCACCAGCGGCCGCTTCTGCGTGATCGCGGGCGGCGATCACGAGACCTCGGAGCAACGGCTCATCGATCTCGCCAACCCCGAGGCGCCGCCGCGCCTCGTCGCGGCGCGCGAGGAGGGCGTGCAATATTCGCTCGCAGACCGCGGCGACGAGCTGTTCATCCTCACCAATGCCGACGATGCCGTCGACTTCAAGATCGTCACCGCACCGCTTCACGCGCCCGAGCGCAAGAACTGGCGCGACCTGATCCCGTATCGGCCCGGCATCTACATCATCGACCTCGATCTCTATGCCGGCCATCTGGTGCGGCTGGAGCGCGCCAATGCGCTGCCGTCGGTCGTGATCCGCGATCTTGCATCAAACGAGGAGCATGCCATCGCCTTCGACGAGGCCGCCTACTCGCTCGATACGATGGGCTCCTACGAATTCGACACGACGACACTGCGCTTTGCCTATTCGTCGATGACGACGCCGTCGGAAGTCTATGATTACGACATGGTCAAGCGCACGCGCGTCTTGCGCAAGCGGCAGGAGATTCCGTCAGGCCATGACCCGGCCGACTACGTCACGACCCGCATCATGGCGAAATCGTATGACGGCGCCGAGGTGCCGGTCTCGATCCTCTATCGCCGCGGACTGAAGCTCGACGGCGCAGCGCCACTGTTGCTCTACGGCTACGGCTCCTACGGCATGGCCATGCCGGCCTCGTTCAGCGCTAACCGCCTGTCGCTGGTCGACCGCGGCTTCGTCTATGCCATCGCCCATATCCGCGGCGGCGCCGACAAGGGCTGGGGCTGGTACCTCGACGGCAAGCGCGAGAAGAAGACGAACTCGTTCGACGATTTCGCCGCCAGCGCCCGCGCGCTGATCGATGCAAAATACACCAGCGCCAAGCGCATCGTCGGCCATGGCGGCTCGGCCGGCGGCATGCTGATGGGCGCGGTCGCCAACCGCGCCGGCGAATTGTTCGCCGGTATCGTCGCAGAGGTGCCGTTCGTCGACGTGCTCAACACCATGCTCGACGACACGCTGCCGCTGACGCCGCCGGAATGGCCGGAATGGGGCAACCCGATCGAGAGCGAGAAGGATTTCCGCACCATCCTGTCGTACTCGCCTTACGACAACGTCGCGGCAAAGGAGTATCCGGCGATCCTGGCGATGGGCGGGCTTACTGATCCCCGGGTCACTTACTGGGAGCCCGCCAAATGGATCGCGCGCCTGCGCGCAACCTTGCGTGGGGGCGGCCCGGTCCTGCTCCGCACCAACATGGGCGCCGGCCACGGCGGCGCCTCGGGCCGCTTCGACCGGCTCGACGAAGTCGCGATCGTGTACGCGTTCGCGCTGTGGGCAGCGGGGATGGCGGAGGCGTGACGTCGTAGCCCGGATGGAGCGGAGCGCAATCCGGGATTCGCGCAGAGATCAACACTGTTCCCGGATTACGCTCCGCTCCATCCAGGCTACGAGAGCGCTACCGCCCGTTCTTCTTGCGCCATTCCGCGAAATCGGTGAGCGTCTGCGGATCGGTGGCGGGATAGAGACCGAAGATGCCGCGGCCCTTGCCGACTTCCTCGGTGACGAAATCCTCGAACGCGGTCATCTCGAAGGTCTCGTTGGCGATCTCGTCTGCCAAATGCGCGGGGATCACGATGACGCCGTCGGCGTCGCCAAGGATGACGTCGCCGGGAAACACCGGCGCATCGCCGCAGCCGATCGGCACGTTGATCTCGATCGCCTGATGCAGCGTCAAATTGGTCGGCGCCGAGGGACGGTGGTGGAAGGCGGGAAAGCCGAGCCTTGAGATCTCGGCGGAGTCGCGAAAGCCGCCGTCGGTGACGACGCCGGCGACGCCGCGCTTCATCAGCCGCGTCACCAGGATCGCGCCGGCCGAAGCCGCGCGCGCATCCTTGCGGCTGTCCATCACCAGCACCGCGCCCGGCGGGCAATCCTCGACCGCCTTGCGCTGCGGATGGGAGCGGTCCCTGAACACGTCGATGGTGTTGAGATCCTCGCGCGCCGGCATGTAGCGCAGCGTGAAGGCCTCGCCGACCATGGTCGGCTGGTCCGGGCTCAAGGGGCGGACGTCCTGGATCATCTGGATGCGCAGGCCGCGCTTGAACAAGGCGGTCGCGACGGTGGCGGTGGAGACGGATTTGAGTTTTGTGCGGGTGGCTTCGGAAAGTTTGGTCATGTCGTGCTCTCTCTCGTTCGTCATTCCGGGGCGCGCCACTTGGCGCGAGCCCGGAATCCATACTCCCTATCGTGGTTATGGATTCCGGCCCATCGCTTCGCGATGTCCCGGAATGACAGGTGCTAGTAGATGGACGGCTCGCCGATCGGCGCGCCGAAATCGGTCTCCAGGAAGTCGAAGTCGCAGCCGTCATTGGCCTGCTTGATGTGCTTGGTGAACATCCAGCCATAGCCGCGCTCGAAGCGGCGCGCGGGCTGCTTCCAGGCGGCGCGGCGTTTTGCGAGCTCGGCCTCGCTCACATCGAGATTGATGGTGCGCGCAGCGACATCGAGCGTGATGCGGTCGCCGTTCTGCACCAGCGCCAGCGGGCCACCGATATAGGATTCCGGCGAGACGTGCAGGATGCAGGCGCCGTAGCTGGTGCCGCTCATGCGTGCATCCGAGATGCGCACCATGTCGCGCACGCCCTGCTTCACGAGCTTGGTCGGGATCGGCAGCATGCCCCATTCCGGCATGCCCGGTCCGCCCTGCGGCCCCGCATTGCGCAGGATGAGGATGTGATCCTCGGTGACGTCGAGATCGGGATCGTCGACCGCCCTCTTCATGGAGGGATAATCGTCGAACACCAGCGCGGGGCCGGTGTGCTTGAGGAAGCGCGGCGCGCAGGCGGAGGGTTTTATGACGCAGCCGTCGGGCGCGAGATTGCCCTTCAGCACGGCGAGCGCGCCCTCCTTGTAGATCGGATTGTCGATACCGCGGATCACGTCGGCATTGTGGACCTCGGCCCCCTCGATGTTCTCTGCCACCGTCTTGCCTGTGACCGTGATGCAGTCGAGATGCAGATGCGGCTTGATCTGGCCCATCAACGCCGGCAGGCCGCCGGCGTAGAAGAAGTCCTCCATCAGGTAGGTATCGCCGCTCGGGCGGACATTGGCGATGACGGGCACCTTGCGGCTCGCCGTCTCGAAATCGTCGAGGCCGATGTCCTGGCCGGCGCGGCGGGCCTGCGCGATCAGATGGATGATGGCGTTGGTGGAGCAGCCCATCGCCATCGCGACCGCAATGGCATTCTCGAACGCTTTGCGGGTCTGGATCACCTTCGGCGTCAGATCCTCCCACACCATCTCGACGATGCGGCGGCCGCATTCGCTGGCCATGCGGATATGGTTGGCATCGGCAGCGGGAATCGAGGAAGCGCCCGGCAGCGTCATGCCGATCGCTTCCGCAATGGCGGTCATGGTCGAGGCGGTGCCCATTGTCATGCAGGTGCCGTAGCTGCGGGCGATGCCGGCCTCGATGTCGAGCCAGTCCTTGTCGGAGATCTTTCCGGCGCGGCGCTCGTCCCAATATTTCCAGCCGTCGGAGCCGGAACCCAGCGTCTTGCCCTTCCAATTGCCGCGCAGCATCGGGCCTGCCGGCAGATAGATCGCCGGAATGTTCATCGAGGTCGCTCCCAGAAGCAGCGCCGGCGTGGTCTTGTCGCAGCCGCCCATCAGCACCACGCCGTCGACGGGATGGCTGCGGAGCAGCTCCTCGGCGTCCATCGCCAGCAGGTTGCGGTAGAGCATGGTGGTGGGCTTGAGCAGCGATTCCGACAGCGACAGCGCCGGCAGCTCCAGCGGCAGGCCCCCCGCCATCAGGATGCCGCGCTTGACGTCGTCCACGCGCGACTTGAAGTGCATGTGGCAGGGCTGCGCGTCCGACCAGGTGTTGAGGATCGCGATGATCGGACGGTCCTTCCACTCCTCCGGCGCGTAACCCATCTGCATGGCGCGGGAGCGATGGCCGAACGAGCGCAGATCGTCGGGCGCGAACCAACGCGCGCTGCGGAGCTGGTTGGGCGTCTTCTTCTTCATGATGGGGCCCCATTTCTGGATGGTATTCCGCTCGATCACGCGGAAGATCAGGGCTCGACAAAGAGCCGGATGATGATCTCGGTCAAGAGGCCTGTGAAGACTGCAGGTATGCCGAGGAGGGCAAGGGGAGCTTTGGGCGCTGGCGTGCAGCCGCAGCGGGTAGATCGACCGGCTGCGCCGGCTACATCTGCCCTCACCCGGGTGCGGAAGGCGGCCTACGCCGCTCCCGCGACGATCGAATTAGCCGGAGCCATTCCCTTTTAGGCCGCGTTGCGGCCGCTGCGCCGTTCCGGCCCGTGGTAATCGGCATCGCCGCTCTTGCCGCGGTCCATCGGACCGGTGCGCAGCCTGACGAAGAAGGCCTGGACCTCGGCGGCGAGGCGTTCGGCCGCCCCCGCGACGTGGTTCGCGGCACCCATCACCTCGTCGGCCGAGCGATTGGTTTCCGCGATGGCGCCGGAAACGGTGCCGATGCTGGTCGCCAGCGTCTGTGTCCCCGACGCCGCCATCTGGACGTTCTGCGAGATCTCGCGCGTGGCGGCCCCCTGCTCTTCCACGGCGCTTGCGATCGCCGCGGTCACTTCGTCGATCCGGCGCATGGCGGTCGCGACCTCCTTGACGGAGGCGACCGCGCTGCCGGTCGCGTTCTGAATCGCGACAATGTGCTGCGCGATCTCCTGCGTCGCTTTGCGGGTCTGCTCGGCCAGCGCCTTGACCTCGGACGCCACCACGGCAAAACCGCGACCGGCCTCGCCGGCGCGCGCGGCCTCGATGGTGGCGTTGAGTGCCAGGAGATTGGTCTGGGCCGCGATCGCCTGGATCAGGTCGACCACCGAGCTGATGCTCTGTGCGGCGTGCGCGAGCCCTTCGATCTCACTCTCCGAACGCGCGGTCACCTCGCCCGCGGAGCGCACGGTCATGTTGGACAGCTCAATCTGGCGGCCGATCTCGACGATGGAGCCAGCGAGCTGCTCGGCCGCCGCGGCGACGGTCTGGACGTTGCCCGCGGTCTGTTCGGAGGTGGTCGCTGCGGACGCGGCCTGGCTCGTCGCATGATTGGCGATGTCGCTGAGGCTCTCTGCGGTCTGCCGCATGGTGCCCGCATTCTCGCCGACCAGCGCGAGCAGGTCGCGCGAGGTCGCGCGAAATTCCTCGACCGCCCCCTCCATGTTGCGGTTGGCCGCTTCGCGTGCCTCCGCCTCGCGCGCGAGGGACGCCGCCGCCCGTTGCTGGGCAATCACATTGTCGCGGAATTTGGCTACCGCCTGCGACACCACGCCGATCTCGTCGCCGCGCTCGGCCGTCCTGAATTCGACGCTGGTGTCGCCGCCGGACAGGCGCGCAGAATCGCCCACCAACTCGATGATCGGACGGGTGATGGAGCGCGCAACCAGGATCGCAATCGTTGCCCCGAGCGCAAGCGCTGCGGCGAGCAGGATCCATTGCAGCAGGAGCAATCTCTCGACTGCGTCGGCCACACTGCGGGCGTCGTCGGCGAGCTTCGATTGTTGATCACTCTTGAGACCGCCCGAGCGCTTGCCATCGGTATCCTTGCGACCGTCGAGCAGGTCGAGGATCCGGGCGGCGCGCGGCGCGGCCTCGGTCGACAGGATGAAGACCGGCATATTCCATTGCGGCGTCTGGCGGATGGCGAAGATCTTCTGCGGCAGCGGTATGAACGCCTCGTTCGCCTTGACGATGGCCCGATAAGCGGTCGCCTGCCGTGCGGTGAGCAGATCGGTCTGGGTACCGACCGACGCAAGCGCGGCCCTGAAGGTCGCCAGCGGCTTTTCGAACTTGTCACGATCGGCCGCCTCGCCCGAGGCAACGTACAGGCGCAATTGAGATCCCGCGGCGGCAAGATTGCCACGCACATCGGCAAACGTCTTGAGCAGGCGCTTGCGCGGCGGCGTCGCCTCCAGCGCCTCTTCCTCGTCGATCATGCCGGTGATCTCGGCGAACATGGCCGAGATCAGCGGCGCGGCTTCCTTCGCCAGCAATTCGCTCGCCGGATAGGCCGAAGGGGTGAAGGCGGTCGATTCGGCCTTGTCCTGAGCCTTGCGGAATTCGGCCATCAGCGTTCTGGCCTCGCTCCAATTGGTCTTGTTCTGAGGACTGGAGAAACCCTCTGCCATGCGGTCGACTGCGGCGGCCGTGCGATCCAGCTCGGCCCAGACGGCGGCCCGGTCGCGCTTGCCCTGCGCATCGCCGGTCAGCAGAAAGCCGCGCAGCGTCGAAAGCGTGGAATAGAGATTGCCGACAAGCTCCGTGCTCGCGATCGCGACCGGCGCGCGTTGATCCACGACTGCCCTGATCCGCGACGAAATGTCCGAGACAGCGGCGACGGTGTAGATGACGGTCGCTGCGAGCAGGCAGCAGATCAACGCGAAGCCGCCGAGCAGCCGGGTGCGAATTCCGGTGTTCGCGATCGATTTGAACATGAGAGATCTCGAGCTGGTGGCCGGTTGGGGGAACCGGCTTCGTCGGGTAAAGGAATGCCGAAATTTGAAATACGCGAGGTACCGAGATGGAACTCGCGGAGATAGTAGTTCGCCCTCTTTAATTCGCGGTGAAGATCGGGTTCCGTACAACTACGGCGAGAAGAATATCTCCTGTCTTTGAAACGACTTATTGCGTTCGGACCGGATCGCATATGCACGCAAGCGTGCGTACCGGCCACAGCGCCTCGTCTGTCGCCACGCCAGGAAGGCATTCGCGGCAAACGCGAGGTGCTTGCAGCGCGGCCAGAATCCGCGCAACAATTTCGCATTTGTTGCTTTGATTTGGGGCCGCTGGAACGCCCAACGCGGCCGGAGGATTTTAGGCGTGGCCAACATCCTGATCGTGGATGACGATCCGGCCGTCCAGTTCACCATCCGGCTGCTGCTGGAACGGGCTGGTCATCACGTGACGGTCGCCGAGGATGGCCGCAAGGGGCTGGCGCTGTTCGAGACCAGCCGGTTCGACCTGCTGTTTCTCGACATCTTCATGCCCGGTATGGACGGACTGGAGACGATGCGTCACATTCGGATGCTGGCCCCAGCCGTTCCGATCGTCGTCATCTCCGGCCGTTCGATCACGCCGGATGCGTATGCGGAGCCGGACTTCCTGAAGATGGCGACCAAGCTCGGCGCCGTGGCCAGCCTGCAAAAGCCGTTCCGGCCCGATGCACTGCTTGCCGTGGTCGCAGATTGCCTGAAGGCCGACGCGCCAGAGGGGTCCGATGTCCGCTCCGGCCGCCGATGACAAGAACGCCTCTGCTGCAAGCCAAAAATGGCGCAGCGCTGCGGCAGGTCCGGCGAAACTCCCCATGCGAGCAGCAACGACGCTGGCCACGCGGCTGGCCCTCGCGATGATCCTGCTGGTTGCGGTCACCGTGGCCGCAGTCGGATGGTTGGGCTATCGCAACACCACACAGGCCGTCATTCCGCGGGTGCTGGAGCGGGTCGAAGCCCAATCCCGCCTGCTTGCAACCAATCTTGAATCCTACGTTGCCGGCGTACGCGGCGATCTGGTCGGCTATCGCGCCGCAGCGGCAATCAACGGCCTGATCCGCGCTCATGCCGGCGGCGGGATCGATCCCGCGGACGGCGTTTCGGAGCAGACCTGGCGCGAGCGTATCGCGGCGCGGCTCGCGGCCGAGATCGACGCCAAGCCCATCTACGGGCAGTTCAGGATCATTGGCGTCGACGACCAGCGCGAGCTGGTCCACGTCGATCGTTCGGGTCCCAACGGAGCAGCCCGGATCGCTCCGGACAGCGAATTGGAGCGCAAGAGTGGCCGCGCCTACTTCCAGGAAACCATACGGCTCGGGCCCGGCGAGATCTATGTGTCTCCCATCGAGCTCGCGACCCGTCAGGGGGGAACGACGGCGCCTCACGCGCCGACTTTGCGCGTGGCGATGCCGCTGTTCACGGCCGACGACAAGCCGTTCGGCATCATCGTGGCCAATATCGACATGCGCCCGGCACTCGAGCGGGTCCGCGCGGCGACAACCTCGGGCGGAGATATCTACGTCGTGAATGCGCGCGGCGACTATCTCGTCCATCCCGACCGGACGCGCGAGTTCGGGTCATCGCGGGGCCATCCGACCGATTGGCGCAAAGACCTTCCGTTCTTGTCAGAACTGGCCGGCACGTCGGACGTGGCCACGCGGGTCACGACCGACGAGGCGGGCCGGACGAGCGGCGCGGCATTCGTGCCGTTATCGCTTGCGGGCAAGGAATGGGTCGCCATCGTCGCGACTGTTCCCCCGTCCGTGTTCGGCCGCGTGCCGGCCGCCATTCAAAAAACGTCCCTGCTCGTCGGCGTGCTGGCTGTTCTCGCCGCGGCTGCGCTCGCGGTGCTGCTGGCGCGCTCGTTGACCCGCCCGATCGGGCGTCTGACGGAGGCGGTGCAGGCCATCGGCAGCGGACGTCCCGCGGAGATCCCCGTCGATGCTAGCGGCGAGACCGGCGTGCTGGCCCGGGCCTTTGCGCGGATGGTGGAGGAGATGCGCGCGAAAACGGCCGCGCTCGAACGCGAGATCGAGGAGCATCGCCGCACCGAGGCCGCGCGGAGCCATCACGCGGCGCGCGAGAACCTGTTCAGTGCCGCGGTGGAATCGTCCGACGATGCGATCGTCATGCAGACGCTCGATGCCATCATCACCGGCTGGAATCCGGCCGCCGAACGCCTTTACGGCTATACGGCGGAGGAGGCGATCGGCAAGCCCACCTCGATCATCGTCCCGTCCGACCGCCGCGAACAGGGCAAGGACTATCTGCGGCGGATCGCGCGGGGCGAGCCGATCGAACGCTTCGAGACGGTCCGCCTGCGCAAGGACGGCACGCCGGTCGAGATTTCGCTCGGCCTGTCGCCGATCAAGGGACCGTCGGGCGAGATCATCGGCGCGTCCGGAAGCGCGCGCAGCCTGACCGAGGCGCGGCGCGCCGAGCGGGCGCTGCAGCACCAACTCGAGGAGCGGCGTCAGATCTTCGAGACGTCGCAGGATCTGATCATGGTCATGGACGCGCGGGGTCATGTCGCGCAGATCAGCCCGAGCAGCGAGACCATTCTCGGCTATCGGCCGGACGAGATGATCGGCCGCAGCGGCGCCGACTTCATCCATCCCGATCACCTGGAGCAGTCCCGTGCCGAGATGCGGGCGATGCGACACGGCGAGCGCGTCAGGCTGGCCGACACCCGCTGCTACCACAAGAACGGGCACGAGGTCTGGCTGTCCTGGCTCGGCAGTTGGTCCGAGCGCGCCAAGCGCTTCTTCTTCGTCGGGCGCGACATGACGGAAGCGCGGCTCGCGCAGGAATCGCTGCTCGAGAGCGAGCGGCTCGCCCGCAACATCGTCGAGACCTCGCTCGACGCCTTCGTCCAGACCGACGAGACCGGAAGCATCCTGAACTGGAACTCGCAGGCGGAACAGCTGTTCGGCTGGCGCCGCGACGAGGTGCTCGGCAAGAGCACGATCGACCTCATTGTCGCCGAGAGCGAACGTGGCCGGGTCCGAGCCGGCCTGAAACGCTTCCTCGAAGACGAGGGTGGCCGGACGCTGAACCGCCGCCGCGAGCTGATGTGCTGCCGGCGCGACGGCAAGGAATTCAAGGCCGAGTTGAGCGTCACCGCGCTGAAGCGGCGCGAGGGCCTGCTGTTCAACGTCTTCTACCGCGACCTCACCGACAAGATCGCCGCCGATGAGCGCATCCGCCATGCCGAGAAGATGGAGGCCGTCGGCCAGCTGACCGGCGGCGTGGCGCATGACTTCAACAACATTCTCACCGTCATCACCGGGACGATCGAAATTCTCGCGGAGGCGGTCGCCAAGGAGCCGCAGCTCGCGGCGATCACCAAGATGATCGACGAGGCCGCCGCGCGCGGCGCCGACCTGACCCAGCACCTGCTCGCCTTCGCGCGCAAGCAGCCGCTCCAGCCGCGCGAGATCGACATCAACTCGCTGATCGTCGACACCGCAAAGTTATTGCGTCCGACGCTCGGCGAGCAGATCCAGATCGAATCGGTGTTCGAGGACGAGAATTGCGTTGCCATCGTCGATCCCAACCAGCTCACCACCGCGATCCTCAACCTCGCGCTCAATGCGCGCGACGCCATGCCCGGCGGCGGCAAGCTGATCGTGGAGACCGGCGCCGCCTATCTCGACGAGGTCTATGCCAGCGCCAACGACGTGCCGCCGGGGCACTACGTGCTGATCGCCGTGAGCGACACCGGCACCGGAATCCCTGCGAACATGCTGCCCCGGGTGTTCGATCCCTTCTTCACCTCGAAGGGGCCCGGCAAGGGCACCGGACTCGGGCTTTCGATGGTCTACGGCTTCATCAAGCAGTCCGCAGGTCACATCAAGATCTACAGCGAGGAGGGCCACGGCACCACGATCAAGATGTATCTGCCGCCCGGCAAGACGCCGACGGCGGTCGGCGAGGGCGTGACACCGGCGACGATCGAGGGCGGACACGAGACGATCCTGGTGGTCGAGGACGACCGGCTGGTGCGCGACTACGTCCTGGCGCAGTTGCATTCGCTGGGTTACGTCACGTTGCAGGCCGCGAACGCCGCGGAGGCGCTCGCGATCGTCGCGGCCGGCAAGCCGTTCGACCTTCTGTTCACCGACGTCATCATGCCCGGCAAGATGAACGGACGGCAGCTCGCGGACGAGCTGATGAAGACGCGCCCGGATCTCAAGGTGGTCTACACGTCAGGCTATACCGAGAACGCGATCATCCATCACGGCCGGCTGGATTCCGGCGTGGTGTTGCTGGCCAAGCCCTATCGCAAATCGGATCTGGCGCGGATCATCCGCAAGGCGTTGAGCGGGTGAAGGCCCGTAGCCCGGATGGAGCGCAGCGCAATCCGGGAACAATCGTGCGGCGCGCGAAATCCCGGATTACGCTTGCGCTCCATCCGGGCTACGAAACCGTCGGTGAGGAGAGATGGACCCGGCTCAGCAGCGCATCATTGCATGATGCGCTGCTGAGCCGTGGCACGAGACCATGTTACGACGCGCGCTGGGCCGCGGTCATCACGATGCGGATCAGGTCGGCGGCATTGCGCGCGCCGAGCTTCTTCATGATGTTGGCGCGGTGGTCCTCGATGGTGCGCGGACTGATGCCGAGCGTGCGGCCGGCCTCCTTGTTGGAGGCACCGGAGGCGAACTGCTCCAGCACCTCGCGCTCCCTGCGCGTCAGCGGCTCGCGGCCGGGGAAATGCAGCGAGCCGAATTTCGGCGACGCGTTCTCCGCCTGCCTGCGTGCATAGGCACCGATCGCCTCGTCGAGACGGCCGACGATCTCGCTGCCGCGGAACGGCTTCTCGATGAAGTCGAGCGCGCCGCTCTTGATCGCGCCCACCGCCATCGCGATGTCGCCCTGCCCGGAGATCATGAAGATCGGCGCAGGATAATCCTCGCCGTGCAGCTCCTTCAGGATGTCGAGACCCGACTTCCCGGGAATATTCACGTCGAGCAGGATTGCAGCCGGCGTGCGGTTTCGCGCCACGGAGAGCAGCGCTGCACCGTCCGCAAAACAGATCACTTCATAGCCCGCCGCCTTCAACACCATCGACAAGGTGTCGCGAACGGCAGGGTCGTCATCGACCACGAAGATTTCACCGCGAGAGCTTTGTTCGGCCATGTGCCACATCCGGTTGGCATGAAGGACTCGCGTCCGCGCCATTCGTTATGGCGCTCGGCGCGGATTCGGCCCACCCGTATTTGTACGGGACATGGACTTAACGCACAAGTAGCGGCATGGCGCCTAATTGCATTGGACGGAGAATATCCATGCTAAATTTGGCCGACACGCCGCCTCCTGTCGCAACGTCCGAAGTCGAGAGCCGTGAGCTGATTGCGGCGGACCTTCGTTTACTGATCGCACAGATCGAGACCAGCATGCGCCGGATCGCCGCAGCCATGGATCAAGAACACGGCAGCGATCCGGAAGGTTCCGCAGATGTCGTCTTGCTCGACGACGTCACGCCCCGCTACGCCAGCGCGAGCGCGGCCCTCAATGTCTGCCGGGCGGGCCTCGGCCACGCCCTGCAATGTCTATCGGAATCCGGCAACGCGGCCGGAAGCCGCGTCTGACCGTATGGCGGCTCCGCAAGCTCAGGCGCGGTGCCGTTCCACGATCGCGTCGGTGGCGACACCACCCCAGGTGTGAATCGCCGGCAGGCCCATCGCGGTCTTGCCGAGATTGGCGAGGCTGATGCGCAGCGCCGCGAGATCCAGCGGCTTCGGCAGGCTCTGGAGCTCGATGCCGACCGAACGGGCGAAGCTGCGGGCGGCACTGCGGCGCTTGCCGTCCATGCCGCTGATGACGATCACGGAGCCTGCAAACTTCGCGCTCGCCATCTCGCGCAGCACGTCGACGCCGTCGCCGTCCTCCAGCACGAGATCGAGCGTCACGCAGTCGAAGCGCGCGGCGCGCAGCTTCTCGATCGCGTCCGCCACCGATGGCGCCACAGTGACCTCGTGGCCCGCCTGCTTGGCCGCGACCGTGATCAGGCGGCGCTGCGTGGCGTCGTCATCGACCACCAGGAGCTGAAGTGCACGCCGCTCGGCGCCGTCGGGCAGGTTTGACGAGATCGGGGAAAGAGAACTTCTGGGCATTGCCGTATCCTGGGATTGAGAGCGTCAATGGATACACGGCTCGCGCTGAAGCCGCGTAAAGCTGCCGCGAGCAATTGACTCGGAAACGTTCAGCAAATGTGAAGCAAAGTGCGGGAAAGCGCAGCGACGGCGGCGGCGAGATCAGGCCGCGGCGTCGTGGCCACCGGCCGCACCGCGCTTCTTCCGGTTCTTGCCGCGCAGGAACTGGATGTCCATTTCGGCGCCGTTGACACGGACCAGCTCGCAGCGACGATAGGCGAGACCCGTGGACGACAGCAGCAGGAAGAACTCCTTCAGGTTCAAGCCCTGGATCGAGCCCTCCACCGTGAGAACCGCGTCGGTGTCGGAGATCGCGTTGAGCTTGCAGTCGCGCCGCCAGGTGCCGTCGATGGCCATGATGCAGACATCATAGCCACGGCTGAAGGTCACACGCTCCGCGCCCTTGCCATCCTCGGCCATGATTATCGTCCCGCCATCGCCGCCATGCGCGGCGCCGCACCGGCGAGAACCGGCTTGGCCGCGGCCGCGCGCGGATCATTCGGCTTGTAGAGGCCGCGCCGCTCCGGAATCGGCCGGAACGTGTCGGTCAGTCCAACCACGGTCTCGGCGGCGCCGAGCACCAGGAAGCCGTCGGGCTCGATCTGGCGCGCCAGGCGGTTGAAGATATTGATCTTGGTGTCCTGATCGAAATAGATCAGCACGTTGCGGCAGAAGATGACGTCGAAGGTGCCGAGCTGGGCGAAATCGTGCAGCAGGTTGAGCTGGCGGTGCTGGATCATCGCCCGCAACTCGGGATTGATCTGCCAGGTCTCGCCGGTCTGCCTGAAATATTTCACCAGCATCTGGATCGGCAGGCCGCGCTGCACCTCGAACTGGCTGTAGACGCCGGCCTTGGCCTTCTCCAGCACCTCTTGCGACAGGTCGGTCGCGATGATCTCGACGCGCCAGCCGGTGAGGGCTGCGCCCATCTCCTTCAGGCACATCGCCAGCGAATAGGGCTCCTGCCCGGTCGAGCCCGCGGCACACCAGATGCGCACGCTGCGCTTGGCCGCACGCGCCTTGATGACCTCCGGCATGATGTGGTCGCGGAAATGATCGAACGGGACCTTGTCGCGGAAGAAGAAAGTCTCGTTGGTGGTCATGGCCTCGACCACGTCGGTGATCAGCTGGCGCGAACCGCCTTGCAGCTTCTGCACGAGCTCGGCGATGCCGGACAGCCCCGCCTTGCGGGCGAGCGGCAGCAGGCGGCTTTCGATCAGATATTGCTTGTCTGCGGACAGGTCGAGACCGGAATTATCCTTCAGGAACTTACGCAGATACTCATACTCGGTCGGGGTCACGGATGGCCTCTTGAATCTGTACTGGAAAACTCCGGCCCAAATACTTTAGGCCGGACACACTCAGACCATGACTTGTCCGACCGGGATCAAACCAACTTCAGCGAACTTGTCGGCGATGATGTCTTTGTCGAAGGGCTTCATGATGTACTCGTTGGCACCGCCGCTGAGCGCCTGAGCGATGTGAGCCACGTTGTTCTCGGTGGTGCAGAACACCACTTTCGGCTGGTCGCCGCCTGGCAAGCGGCGCATGTGGCCCATGAACTCGAAGCCGTCCATGACCGGCATGTTCCAGTCGAGCAGCACCGCGTCGGGCAGCTGCCGCTGGCAGATCTCGAGCGCCTTCGAGCCGTCTTCGGCCTCGGTGACCTCGAACTCCAGACCTTCCAGGATCCGGCGCGCGATCTTGCGCACCACGCTGGAATCATCGACCACCAAACACGTCTTCATTTCTGTTCTCCGGCTTCGATGTTTCGTTGGCTCAGGCGGCCATTTGCGTCTTGGTTTCGAGCTCGAGGACGCGGTCGACGTCGAGGACGACCATGAGCTGTCCGTCGAGGCGGTGGACGCCGCCGGCGAGCTTGGCCATGCGGGGGTCGAGGTTGACGGGGTTTTCTTCCTTGCCGTCCTCGGGCAGGCGCAGCACCTCGCCGATCTGGTCGATCAGGAGGCCATAGGATTCGCCGCGTAGGTCGACGCCGACCGCCATCGCGGTCTTGCCGTCCTCGTCCTTGGGCAGGCCGAGGCGCGAGCGCATGTCGACCACGGTGACGATGCGGCCGCGCAGGTTCAACACGCCCGCGATCTCACGCGAGGCCAGCGGCACGCGGGTGACGCGCTCGGGCATGAACACGTCCTGGACGCGGGAGATCGGCAGGCCGAACAGCTGGCCACCGATCATCGCGGTGACGTACTCGACCATGGCGCCTTCAGCGGACTGGGTCTTCTTGCTCATTTCAGTGTCTCCTGGTCCATGCCGCTCAAGGTTTAAGCCGCGGCCGCCCGGCTCAGCTCGGAGGCGCCGGCGGCGCCCGCGGTCTGCTCCTTCAGCGCCGCGATCAGGCCGGGACGGTCGAACTTGGCGACGTAATCGTGGAAGCCGGCCTGACGGCCGCGCTCGATCGCCGCCGGCGACACCAGCGCCGACAGGCCGATGATCGGCGTCGCAGCGAGGTTGTTGTCGGAGCGGACGACTTCCGCGAACTCGAACCCGTTCATGTCGGGCATCTCGATGTCGGTCAGGATCACGTCGAAGCTTTGGGCGCGCAGTGCCGCGAGGCCCTCCTGCGCGGTCGGCGCGGTGCGGACGCGGTAGCCGGCGGCCTTCAGCACCGGCGCCAGCATGTTGCGGAAGAAGGCCGAGTCGTCGACCAGCAGCACCGACTGCGAATGCAGCGACGGCTTCATCTCCTTGCGGGTGAACCAGTCGGCGAACGCCATCGGCAGGAAGTGGCCGACGTCGATCACCTCGGTGGCCTGGCCCTTGATCACGGCCGAGCCGAGAATGCCGGAGGAGGAGCCGCCGACCTCGATGTTGAGCCGTTCCTCGACGATGTCGATGATCTCGTCGACGACGAGGCCCATGGAGCGGCCGTCGTCGGCGAACACCAGGATCGGCTGGGCGCCCTGGCTCGCAATGGTGACGCCTTCCATGGCCACCAGCGGCATCAGCTGCTCGCGGTACTGCACCATGTAGCGGCCGTTCGAGAACTCGATCTTGTCGGCGGGCAGCTCTTCCAGGCGCGTGACGAGGCCGAGCGGAACCGCCTTGGGCTGCGACGAGCCGGCGCGGAACACCAAGAGCGAGGTGGTCTGCTCGCCACTTCCGATGTGATGGCCGGCCGCTTCGTCACCCATGCCATGGGCCGAGGAGCCGGCGGCGCCGAGCGCCTTGGCGATGCCGTTGGGATCGATGATCATGATGACCGCGCCATCGCCCAGAATGGTGTTGCCGGAGAACATGTCGATGTGACGCAGTTTTGTCGACATCGGCTTGACCACGATTTCTTCGGTGTGGAACACGCCATCGACGACGATGCCAAAGGTCTGGCTGCCGACTTGCGTCACCACGATGAAGCCGTTCTCGGGATCGGAGG
>NZ_FMAE01000080.1 GCF_900094575.1 Bradyrhizobium yuanmingense
CGCAATCGAATCAAGCATTTGTGGGTAATTGAAAGCTTCATCGTATGCCTACACCCATCGCGCATCTGAAAAATGAGAACTTTGTCGTTGTTGCGCTGCAACTCTTCGGATCGTGCGGCCGTGAAATACAGAGCCTGACAATGCCGTTTCTCGGCGTCGTCCTGATCGGCGGTGTCGCCGGCCACATGTTGCAGACCGGAGTGCTCTTCTCGCCCTTAGCAGCGGCGCCATCGCTCATGAAGCTGAACCCAAGTGAGAACATCAGCAGGATATTCTCGTCGCAGAGCTTCTTCGAGCTGAGCCGATCAGTCGTGAAGGTGCTGTTGCTCGGTCTCGTTCTTGTATTTGTGGTTCGCGCAGCAGTAAGTTCGCTTGTATGGATTCCGAGCTGCGGAATATCCTGCCTGGCTTTGCTGACGGGTAACCTCTTATTCTATGTCGCGGTCTGGGCGGGGTCGATCCATCTTGTCGTGGCAATTGCGGACTTCGCGTTCCAGCGGTGGCAGTTCGAGAAGAGGAATATGATATCGCTGGAGGAAGTGAAGCGAGAATACAAGGAAAACGAAGGCGATCCCCTGATCAAAAAGCGCCGCAAGCAACTTCGTTCGCAATTAATGGCCAAGAATCCTATCGCCCTAGCATTACAGTTGCATTGTCTTGAAGGTTCTGAATCCATGGGCGACCATGATTCGGGATCTGATGATTGGTGGCGCGTCGGTTGAAGATACGCTGACGCTATGGGCTTCGTCGTTGCGCGATGCCAAGCAACGCATCCGTCCGCTGTTTACGCAGGAGCGGGTCGCGGCCGCGGCGGGACAGTTTCTCGACGGACTGTTGGGCAACGAGCCGCGCAAGACGGGTTGGATGCGGGCGGAAGCGGCCGGCGATCCAGGCCCGTGGCGCCAGCAGGCGATCCTGGGTCGGGGGCAGTGGGATGCCGACGCGCTGCGCGATATTGTGCGTGAATACGCGCTGGAAACGCTCGGCGATGAGGACGCGGTTCTGGTCATCGATGAGACCGGCTTTTTGAAACAGGGCAAGGCCTCATGCGGCGTCGCACGCCAGTACACCGGCTCGGCGGGCAAGATCACCAATTGCCAGATCGGAGTGTTCGCCGCGTACGTGTCGCGGCATGGCCATGCCTTCATCGACCGGGCACTCTACCTGCCAAAGGACTGGACGGACGACCCCGCTCGCCTGAAGGCCGCGCATCCACGAAGCCCAAGATCGCGCGTCACATGATCGCTCGCGCGATCGCCGCCAAGGTGCCATTCTCGTTCGTGGCGGCGGACAGCGTCTATAGTACGGGCGAGATCGAAACCCAACTGCGCAAGGCGGGCAAGGGCTATGTTCTCGGTGTTGCTTCCAATCATGTGTTCCGATCCTGGGGCAAGCCGCAGCCTGTCGCCGGCACCGCCGCCACGATCGCGCAAAACCGTCCCAAGAAGGCCTGGCGCCGCCTGTCATCCGGCGGAGGAACCAAAGGTCCGCGCTGGCACGACTGGGCCTATCTCGAATTGGCCGATCTCGAAGCCAGGGAATACAACGATGACCTTGCCGGGGAATGGACGCGGGGTCTTCTGGTCCGCCGCAATATCGCTGACGGCAGCTTGGCCTTCTTCTCCACATGGTGCCCCAAAGGCACGTCCATCCAGAAGCTGGTGTCGGTGGAAGGCCATCGCTGGGCCATCGAGGACAGCTTCGAAACCGCCAAGAACGAGCTCGGTCTTGACCACAACGAAACTCGCTCCTCGCATGGCTGGCATCGCCATGTCTCACTCGTCATGCTTGCCTTCGCCATGATGGCCGTCATCCGTCATCGGGCCAACACCAGGCCATTGCTTAAAAAAACGCGACCGCGGCCTCGACCGAAGCATCGTTCTTGATCCGCTGGTCGATCCAGGAGATCCGGCGCATCGCCCTTAAGCTAGCCCAGCGACGTATCCCGCACGCTCACATCCTCGCGTAGTCGTCCTGGCGCAGGGCTCATCAGGCCAACGCGCGCAAAGCGCATCTCAAGAAAAACAAGGCAACTGTAATGCTAGAGCCCGAAGAGAATACCAAGAAGCATCGGGAAACGATGACCTGCCACTGCATTTTCATCCAGCGGCAGTTAGAGTCTCGGGGTTTTGTACGCCAAGTGGCGC
>NZ_FMAE01000019.1 GCF_900094575.1 Bradyrhizobium yuanmingense
CGGATCTGCGGGCCAGCCGTATGGCCAAAGCTGCTGATCTCGTCGAGCAGGCGGTTCACGAGACGCTCGCCTACTATGCCTTTCCGGACATCCATTGGCGGAAGATTCGAACGAACAATCCGCTCGAGCGCATCATGAAGGAGATCCGGCGACGAACCCGTGTCGTCGGCGCCTTCCCCGACGGTCAATCCTGTCTCAACTTAGCGGCGGCCCGGCTGCGGCACATTGCCGGAACGGTGTGGTCGACCAAATGCTACATGAACATGCGACCGCTCTATCAGCCACAACTCTCTGAAACCGGAGCCGTCGCCTGATCAAAAGTGCGAAAGATTCTGGACAGTACCCGACCTACGCCGCCTGCGCGCGGGCGATGTATTCGGACATCCGTTCGAGGATAGCGCCCTATGCCATGAAACCCGGTCAGCCCATCGCTGGCCGGGTTTTTTCTATCAATCGGGACTGTTCAGCTTTGTCCGGACCAACATTTGCCCAATCGCCGCACTTCAATCTCATCTGGCCGACTTCACTCGGCCTGTTTAACATGCGGATAATAGCAGCATCGACGCTTTGGCGAATTTGGCCCGTGCATTTGCGTCCTTAACCGATTCAGGAACGGACAGATTGTTGCAGAGGTCCTTCACCTTTCCGTTCTCGAAAGTTACCTCAATTCTGTGGGCGAACTCATTTCGCACCTTACGAAAACTCTCACTCTGCTTCGCTTCTTCGTCCGTTATAAGTCCCAACGCACGGCATGCGGCAATCCTTGTACTGAGGCTGCCAAGCGGTGCATTGAATCCGGCAAGTAATTTCTCAGCGCTACTGTTTTCGACTAGGAAGGCCGCGATGGTGTCCCCCATTAGCGTGTCGAGAAAGGAGGTGGCAACTAACGCCACTCCTCGATCCGTCTCATTTAGTTCGGTAAGTGTCGCCATGAACCCACGATAGTGCGGGTCCGTTTCCCAAATCTCATCTCGAAACTTCGCCCACCGTTCTAAAAAACTCTTCTTGCTCATTGCTATGTGTCCTAAGCTGGTAAGGATTGATCCTGCAAAGACCCATTGATCAAGTCGGCCTGATCATTGCCTCCGTATCTGTTCAAAGTATTCGTTAGCCTCGATCCAGACTTCGTTGCCGGATGGTGTTCGCACACGCACCTCCATACGGACGTCGGGATCATCTGGGAGTTTCCATTGCTTTATCAGCCGGACGGCGTCCTCGTGTGAAGGCCAGTATTTTTTAACCGAGTCTCCCGACACGAAGTCTTCGGCGCAACTCGCGAACTCCCGGCTAGCCAACCCCAGCTTAGGGAGATCATGGAGTATCTTCTTCTTTTCTACCAAGCTCATATTGCCCTCGAAATACCAGCCATGGCCAAGTGCATTTGGAAGGTTCATCCAGCTTCGATCTTTAGAGATAGGTGAACGGCCATCTCCGCGCTTCGTGTTCCTCTCCAGCTTGATCATCTTCTGATCGTCGATCCCCAGCAGTCTCAGCACCTTCACCATACGTGCGATCTGAGTGTTCTGCACACTGTCGAGCGGCGCATCATGCACCCATTGCGACAGGGCGCTGAGATATAAGTATTCTTCCGGCTCCATCATTATTTGGCATTCCCTTGTCTGGCGTCGCCCTTCGGCACTCTACTTCCTTTTCGTCCCTGTGAATAACCGGGACAAGCGCCCCGATAGTCGCGTTGCTACCCTGCATTGTGCCACCCTTCAGGCCCTGATTCGGGGGCCTTGCGAGGGCACGCGCAAATGGACGGGTTTGACTTGCTACTGAAAGCGGCTGGAGCTGTTCTGGTTGCGGGCGGCGGTGCCGCGGCCCTCATTCTTGGTCCTCTGCGCTATTTGGCCGACAAATGGCTGACTTCCAAGTTTAATCAGAGGCTCGAACAGTTTAAGCACGTGCAGCAGGTGGAAATGGAGAACCTACGCTTCAAAATAGATTCCATGTTTGACCGCACCACGAAGCTCCACCAGCGCGAATTCGACGTAGTGCCAGCGGCGTGGGCGTTGTTGGTCGAGTGTAAGAACCAAGTCACCTCATTGATCGCGGCCTTTCAGCAGTATCCTGATCTCGACCGGATGACTGATCCTCAGCTTGATGAATTCCTCGAAGGCAGCTTTCTCGCGAAGTGGCAGCGCGATGAACTCAAGGCCGCCGCAAAAAAGGTCGATTACTACATCGATGCAGTGTTCTATCACCGGTACGATCAGGCCCGCGCGGCGTGCAGGGAGGCACACGTATATGTCCTCAAGAATGGGATATTCATGCCGCGCGAGATGAAGGAGAAATTCGACAGGATATCGGACCTTGCTTGGAAGGCATTGGTCGAGCATCAGATTAACCACTCAGACAAACCGATGCCTAGGTTGGAGGAGGCCCGCGACGCCCTTAACAAGGAAGGGGAGCCTCTCATGAACTCTCTGGAAGAGGCGATCCAAAGCGGTCTTCGTGATGGCCACATTGATTGATCAAGAACTGTTGCATGATTGATGGCGAATTAGCGCAGCAGTTGGCGGATTGGGCCGAGGCCACCAACGCCGTCGCGGCGCTCTGGCTGTTCGGTAGCAGAGCAAACGGCACGGCGAGGGCAGACAGCGATCATGACCTCGCATTAGAGCTGCGCCCAAAGATAAAGGACCACGACTGGGCGTTCGGCGACTTCATCTGCGAAGGAGACGATTGGAAGGTTCAGCTCCGGGATATTGTGCGAACCGACGTTAGCTTAGTTGGATTTCGCGATGATTTGCCGGGCAAGTTTGATCCTCGCGTCGACGGAATCTGTCTTTGGAGGCGAGAAAAGGGAACGGATTGAATCAGGAAAAGCCATACCGGTGGATGTTGTAAGCACGCTCTCTTTTATCCCAAGGGATGTATTCCTTGCTGTTGGGCGTGAAGAACGCGCCTTTAATGTCGAGCAATGGACCCTTGGGTGCCCATCGCCAATTCCCTCCCGGGCTATTGTTCATCCACCGCTTCACTACTAGACGCGGCTTTTCTTTGTAGTTCGGGTTCTTGCCTTCGTAGGCCCATGATTTCGCCGAAGTGCCTTCCAGAGATCGAACCACGAGTCCCATGTCTCCATGGGCCAGAGTCGCAGACCCGAAGCTGTAGATATTTTCTGCGGCGAATTGCAACAACTTCTCTCGAAGGAGGGCAATCATCAATGCTGTCGCGGCATTACCTTCGGTTTCGCTCTGCCAGTAACGACCACGGAGGCCATCGCGACCGTTGTAAAAGAGATCGGCTAGACAGAGTTCATCGGCGAGACTGATCGTGAACCAAGCCCGCCAAGTCGTGTCCACTGGTGCTTCGGGGTTCTCTACCCTCAAAGTATCGACGCAGCCTGTGTTCACCACTGCGACGTCGGCAATCCGTTTGGCCATCTCGTCGAAATGCATGTCGCGACCTAGATAAGCTTGCCACTCCGGTTCGAACTCACCAAAACTCCACTCGTCCGATGAAGGGAGGCTTATCATGACTTCCGTCCGTGGATGCGGGAGCGAGATGCCCGACAGCAGCTAATTCAGTGTTTCAGCTAATGTAGCATCGTTCCGTCTGGAAGTGCGTGTGGCTCACGCGGTCGCATGGTGGCACCGCGTGATGATCCCGGGGCCGAGTTGATGTCCGCTTTCATCAGTAGCGGACATCAATCCAGTATCGCGGCAGCTTCGGTAAGGGCCAATAGCCACATCAGCAGACTATCCGATCACATCGTCGGCTAGGGTAGTCGCTCACTTCTTCAGCCCTCAGCCCGAGCTCGATTAGGGGGTGGGTATGGGTCGCGGCCATATGTCCACTCGTTTCTGAACCTGTGATCATGGCCTTGAACTAGAACCTGAGCGTCGCGTCCTGCGTTTCCCTCCTTGTAGGCAGCGTCGACGGCGACGCGGATGGCCTCTTCCTCAGTGGCGTACGGGCCGGAATACTCACAATTGAGCGCAACCATCCATTGGCCTTTATGGCGCGTGACGAAGTATTGAACGCCAGCCATAAAGCTTGCTCCGGCACCGCCCCTGTGATCGATAGCCGGGCCGTACTCTGCAAATCTGCCGCGGTCGCCTCAACTACCGGATTTGGTGGGCTCGCAAGGAGTAGCCCCTTGTAGTGATAGGGCTGGCCTGTTGCTGTGACCGGTTAGACCAACTGCTGCGCGCTGGAACGTAGCGGCTTCAATCGGCGAGATCGAGTATCGAGAGCGAGATGTCGCCTAGCTGCTAGTCAGGCTTCACTCTCTCGTTGGAGTCAAAGGCTGGCTTGATGACGGATTGGGAGACGATCCATTTTTCCATCATGACCGTGAACCCAAGCTCTTTTTCCGTCTCCGCCCTTGCGGCGTTGAGTGCTGCGACCGCTTGCGTTTGATCGACAAATGAACCCTGCAAGGTGGTGTTCGGAAGAGTAAATAGAGTGTCGTCATGGCCAAAAATTCAGGGAGACCAGCCGCACGCGATCGCATTTATAAGAAAGTCCTCGTGCGGGTCTGGCGTGGTCTCTTTCAGATCGTACGAGGCAATAAACTTTGGCATTATGGTTGCTCCGCTCTGCGGCGCACCTGGAGGCAGCGCGGACGTGACTCGACGCCGTGGCGAGTGAGAACGTCGGCGCTGTCCCTACCACGCGCGCAAACTTGGGTGGCCAGCCTTCGCCCTTGGATTAGCGAGCCTGACCACCTCGGCCCCCCAAGAGGCTCCCAAGGGTGCTACCAACGAGTATCGCTGAGAAGGACTGGAAGCACCTACCATGATCGTTGGTGCCGATCTAATGTGGCCCTGGGGCCAAATGCGCCACGGCGACTGAATTAGATTTGATTTTTGATGTGGTTGAGCGTCACCGACTTTCTCGCAACACGCCGCCGCGCTATCGGTATCCGCGTAACTTGTTGCAGGTCTCGAGTTTGATGTTGGCCGTCCGAGCCTCTAAGACTTGGCGCCGGAATTGGGCACCAGATCGGGCAGCGCCGCATACATGGCGTCGATGCTATCGAGATCGATCAGGGTCCGGGCGTCGAATTTGTTCGCCTTGATCCGACCGGAATTGATCAGTTCATAGCATTTCGTGTGCGAACCTTTTCCCGTAGCGGCACGCCTCCTTGACGCTCGCCAGCCGATGGCCGATCGCAGTATCGATCGCGCTCACTTTAACTTCCTCGATCATCGTCATAGCCTCGTTTCCCTTGCCCTGCGGCGTCGCTCCTGCGTGCTCCGCGCGGTGCGCGCCCGATGGCAAACCTTGCAGACCGTCATCCGCCGGGGCGCATAACCGTCACGGGCCTGCATGTAGGAATCGACCTCCGGCTTTTCCTGTTGGCATTTCCTGCAAATCATCGTTGCCAGGACGGCGGGCCCCTCGGTCATTTGAATACCTTGGCGATCTCGGCCGGCGACTTCTCGATCTTGTCGGCCACGGCGAGCAGCCGTTGCGCCTCGCTGACGCGCGGCTCAATCGCCTTGACTTGCGACATCAGCTCGCGCGCCTCCTTGATCTGCTCCCGAATGTTTTCGTTGCCGACCTCGTCGCCGAAGTTCTCGTCGCGGATCAGTTTGACCCACGCCCGCGGCACGCCGAGATCGACGGCCAGCTTCTCGTCGGTCCAGCCATCGCCATAGCCGACCTTGTCGTTGAGGTAGACCTCGTTCAATTTCTCGAAGATGATGCGCCGGTCCTCGCGGGTCATCACCCGCATGTTGTCCTTTTCCACCTTGAGTTTGTCGTTCATCGCGTTCCCGTTCTGCATGGCTTCGGCCTTCCTGATCGATGAGAATTTCGCGGCGTTTAAGCAGCGCGGGCACCGATGCGCGGTTCGGCTGCGGCCGACATGCCAGCCTTTGGCTCCCAGCTTGCGCGCGATGAACCGCCATTCGACCTCGGCGTCCGCGCCGCGTGTGTTCTGCATCGTATTGACGGGCAGCGGGATCTCGGCCTCGCAGCCCGGCGCGCCGCACCGCGCGATGATGCCGTGCACCATCTTGCCATCGTCGCCGTAAGGCACCGAAGTGTGAACGAACGCCTTTCCGGGGTCATGCGGCCTCCTTCCGTTTCGGGAACGAGCGCTTCGGCCACCGGCTCGGTGGGCGCGGCTCGCCTCGATGCTTCGCGAGCAACCGCGCGCGAAACTCGGTCTCGCGCTGTTCGATCCGCCGGGTCTTCGCGATCTGCGTGATATCGCGCTTGCGGGTCTTCTCGCGGTGCTCGGGGATAGTTGGCGTCAAATTCCAGAACGCATCCGCGCCGCCCTGCGCGTGGTAAATTGCGTGGTCGAAATGGAAGAGCGATAGCACTTGATCCTCGATCATCTTCACCGCGTCCTCGTGCGGGATGACGTTCACAAGCTTCCCAGTGCCGTCATCGGTCAGTATCTCACAGAGCGTCGCCGCGAGCCGGGTTTTGAGCGGTATGTAGTCGCGTCGCCTCATTTCCAGGCCCATGAACGACGCGATGAATAGTCGATGCGGTCACGCCAAAATCGTCACCCAGCTCTGCCATCGTTCCGTGTTTACCGGCATAGGCGGCGCTGATTTCGTCTGCTTTTTCGAGCGTCATCTTCGCATTCCAATGCGCGACGCCTTTCGGTGTGCGACCATTCCGCATTGCATCGGCGATGTTACCGGCGCGGGTGTCATAGCGAAGATTGTCGAGATCGTTAATCCGATCATCGTTGCGATGGCAAATGTCCAGCCCTGGCGGGCGCGCACCGATGAAGGCAGCAGCCATACGACCAGTTTTGCGAAGCACGCGGTGCGCTCGGGATTGCGCGGCAGCAGCGAGACTAGCCACTCGACGATCTCGGCAAACTTGACGCTGGTTGGTTGAAGCTCGGGCTTCAAGTGCGCGTAGGCGAAGAATTGCAGCATCGGTTCAGTGCTCACGTCACTCTCCCTTTTGTCATGGTCAGTGCTCGGTCTGCGGGCCGTGCGTATGGATGGCTTCGCCGTTGCGGCGGGCCACGATCGCGGCCATGCCGCCCTCGATCTCGCCGCTCGCCTCCTCACGCCGCTCGATCTCGCGCTCGGAGGCGGCGTATTGCTTTCAAGCCGTGTACCAAGGTGGCGCCGCATTGGATCGAGCAGGTTCTGGCAGGCTCGTCACCCGCCTCGGGATGGTGGCGCCGGCGCCGGCTGGAGACTGGAGCCGGATCGGGCGGGCGCGCCTCGGCCAAGTGCTGCTCAAAGCCTCGCGAACAGGTGTCGGCGAGGAAGCCCGCCGCCGGGGAAAGCCATCGGCGGCGGCACTGCACGCTGCATTGCAAGGTGATCAATGAGCGACGGCAATCGGGGGTGCAGATACGATGGACCTTGAAATCCCACATGGCGCGGACAGGGAGTACCTGATCGTTTTCGGCGTGGCGGCGATCTATATAGCGACGATCCCGCGCGGCGAGCCGTGCATCGTCGGCGTCTCCCGTCAAACAACCATATCACAGCGGGGTTGCACATCCACCGCACGGCTCGCCCAATCGATGATCGCTACCAGATATAAAAAGCCCTGGCCGATCGGCACATAGGTGATATCGGCCACCCACACTTGATTTGGCCGGTCGATCACCATATGGCGCAAGAGATACGGGAAGATTTTGTGTCCCGGCGCCGGCTTTGTGGTTCTGGGCTTTGGTCCCAGCGCCGCCATGCCCATCTTGCGCATCAACCGCTGCACGCGCTTGCGATTGATGCGACAGCCTTTGCCATTGAGCATCGCCGTCATCCGCCGCGAGCCCAGGAACGGCCAGGCGCTGGCTTGGCGCCTGTCGAACACGATGGACACATCGTTCTGTGTGTCTGCGCTCGAAGAGGCCTTGGCGCGCTTCGGCCGGCCTGAGATATTCAATACCGACCAGGGCAGCCAGTTCACCAGCGCCGCCTTCATCGGCACGCTGGCCGCCACCGGCGTCAGGATCTCGATGGACGGTCGCGGCCGCTGGATGGACAACGTGTTCATCGAGCGGCTGTGGCGCTCGCTCAAATACGAGACCGAAAGGCGGAGCTGGCAGCACGCGACCGTTGGGAATACCAACGGTCTCGGACAGGATCGCCCAGATGGTGGTCAAGCGTTATCTTGAACCGATCCTGGAGCCCGTTTTCCACATGGATTCCTATGGGTATCGGCCAGGGAAATCAGCACATGATGCACTGGCTGTGGCTCGGCGTCGATGCTGGAGCCACGATTGGGTGCTCGACCTCGACATCAAGAGCTTCTTCGACGAAATCGACTGGAGCCTTCTGATGAAGGCCGTGCGCCGCCACACCGACTGCAAATGGGTCTTGCTCTACCTGCAAAGGTGGCTGGAAGCGCCCGCGAGCATGCCGGATGGAAGCTTGGTCAAGCGCACAAGAGGAACTCCGCAGGGGCTGTCATCAGCCCGCTGTTGACGAATCTCTTTCTTCATTATGCGTTCGATGTGTGGATGAGCCGAGAATATCCGGATGTCCCATTTGAACGATTATGCTGATGATGCCATAGGCCATTGCCGAGTGAAGCGGAGGCGCGTGACTTGTGTCGGGCGCTCGAAGCGAGGTTTGCGGAGTGCGGGCTACGGCTGCATTCACGCCCGCGGTGCTGTATCCCGCCGCCACGGCCGTCTTACCATAGGCATAGGCGCCGCCGTAGACCGGGTTCTCAATGATCCGGTGGATGGCAGAGTAGTTTGGTCGCCGCCAGGCCGTGTCGCCGTTAGTCTGCTTCACCGGCAGATCGAGATTGTACTCGTGGAGCCAGCAGAGCGCCTGTCGCGCGCTGCCCAGTTCCTCGACCTTGTCGAACACCAGCTTGATCGCTTCCTGGACACGCCGATCCGGGTCTTTCTCGTAACGGTCGCCGGCCTTCACAAAGCCGACGGGCGCTGTCACAACCAACTCCCCCCGGCGCGCCTTCTCGTAGCGGGCCGAGAGCGAGCGCTGGCGCAACAGATCCAGCTCGTACTCGTTGAGGCTGCCCTTGAGCCCGAGCAGCAGGCGGTCGTTGCCGTGCCTTGGCGCATAGATGGTCTCTTGATCGACCAGAACGGTATCGACCACGCGGCACATCTCGATGAGTTGCTGCCAATCCCGGCTGTTGCGGGCGAAGCGCGAGACCTCGCGGGCGCAAACCGCACCAACCTTGCCGAGGCAAACCTCCGCCACCATTCGCTCGAATCCGGCGCGTTCTATGCCGCCGGCGGCCGAACGACCGAGATCATCATCGATCACTTCAATTTCTGACCACCCGAGTGCCGTCAGCCGGTCTCGCATGGCGTGTTGCAGCGCGCTGCTCTCGCGATTGTGCAACACCTGATGGGCCGAGGATTGACGCACGTAAAGAATCGCCTTGCGCTCCAGATGATAAGGCTTGACCTTGTCAGAAATCATGATCGACCTCCTTCGCGCGCGACGTCGCCGTCATCGCAGCATGGTCGAGAATCAACTGCGTCATCAGGCTCGTGAGCGCTGCCCGCGCTTCTGCTGGCAGATCCAGCCATCTGGGCGCGCCGATGGCGCCGTTCGGCAGGCCACCCCCGAACAGATCCATCTGCTGCTGCGGCCGCGGTTGTCGATCGTGTCGGTATCCGCTCCCTGGCACTGCCGTCTGCCACATGAGTCTCTCCCCGATTCTGGTCGTGAGAAGCTCTGGATGCGCCAGAAAGCAGGGCAGCTGATGGCGTTCGATCCTTCAACGCCAGATCGAGAAGCGCAGAGAGCGCCGCAAGTGCGTCAATGCTGACAAACGGCTGAGCTGTCAAAGGTTCAGCGTGAGGGCATGCTGCTCGATCGAACATCCATGCTGGAACCTCCAACCATCGATCCGCTTGCGATCCATCAAGAGAGCAGCGTAAAGCGACATCATCAGCCTTCTCGACCCTTCCATGAACGCAAACTCGGCGACCAAACCAGGGATGATGTCGATAAAGAACCTCGCGAAGAACGGTCCTGTGGGCGTTCTTGAGCCTTGTTGTACAATTTCCAGCGCCCCCATCAGGCGCTGGAAAACCGCGCGCCGATGGCGGTCTGGCGGGCAGGTGTCACCGGCGCATTCGGCGAAGAGGCTGTGGATATGACGCTTCTCGCAAGCGAGAAGCGTGAAAAACCCGCCCCGTGCCCAAAACCCCACAGCCACGACAGCAGCAAGCAACAGTAGCGTAAAGTATTGGCAAGAACGAACGGCAGCAAGCTCCACTTAAGAAACCAGACCCGGTGGTCCTCAGCATAGGGTCCACTTCACTACGTCTGTAATTTCATCGGACTGAAATGAGACGGTGAACGGTATCGCGTACCGCTCACCGGCTCGCCAAAATGTTTGCGCTTAGTTATTGAGCTCCGGGCAGCCTGGGACGTTCCAATCACCGGGGTGACAGTGGGGCGGCATCACGTCGTGACCTCCCGAAGTCGCACATGCTTCGTCAATTCGTTCACGCCATAGGCTGATACATCGCTTTCCATGCTTTCTCCTCTCGCACTCTTGCCGGTCAGCAACTGCTGCTGCCGAGAACGCAGGAGACGCAAGCCTCGGGCCAACCGCGCGCAGCATTTGCAGCTTGACAGGGCACGTGCAGCGGGCCGCTCGACCATCACGTTGCGAACACGACCAATCGAACAGTCGGGAACACGACATGCGCGAAGAAGGCAGCGAGCGTCACAGGGATGCGGATCGGGCGAAACCGCTGCACCATGGTTAGTTTCGCGCCTCAATGCACCAAGGAGTTCCTTTGAAGCTCATCCTGTGGCACAGTCGCGACGATCAGAGCCGTCCGCTGCTCGGACCGTCGCGAAGCGGCCGCGAGACCGAGGACTTTCTCCGTGGCTCTCACCTTGATATCCCAGCGGAGCCGTCGAGGCGTTGCGCCGATAGTGGATGCAGGATCCGCCACGCACGTTGATGACCGCGGACGTGGGAGCTCATACCGCGGACTCACGAGCCCGTCGCCGCGCCTCACAAAACCGTTGAGATCCCTCGCAAAAACGAGTGAATCACGCCTCATCCGACCCTTTCGCATCGGCCTCAAAGCAGCTCCTTAGCCACGCTCCAGCGCTGCCGCTCGAAAAGACGGCGGTAGATGCCGCTGTTTAGATGAACTAGCGCGGCGTGGTCGCCCTCCTCGATGATACGGCCGCGATCGAAGACGAGTAGCCGATCGAGCGCGCGCACCGTCGAGAGCCGGTGCGCGATGATCAGCGTGGTGCGCCCGACCATTAGCCGCTCCATCGCGTTCTGGATCAGCACTTCCGACTCCGTATCAAGGCTCGAGGTTGCCTCGTCCAGAATTAGAATCGGCGCGTCCGCAAGGAAGGCGCGCGCGATCGCCACCCGCTGGCGCTCGCCACCGGAAAGCTTTATGCCGCGCTCACCGACCAGCGTACCATAACCCTTCGGCAGGCGCGCGATGAATTCATGCGCGCTGGCGAGTTGTGCTGCCTCCTCAATCTCGGCCTGGCTGGCGCCGGGCTGGCCGTAAGCTATGTTCTCGGCTAGCGTTCGGTGGAACAAGAGGCATTCCTGCTGCACAACCGCAATCTGAGAGCGCAGCGAAGCCTGCGTCACCTTCGAAATGTCTTGCTCATCGATCTGGATCCGACCGCCGTTCACGTCGTAAAGCCGCTGGATGAGCTTCACAAATGTGGTCTTGCCGGAGCCGGAGGGGCCGACCAGACCGACCCGTTCGCCGGCCTTTATCGACACTGAGAAGTCCCTGAAGAGCGGCAATCCATCATTTCCATAGTGGAAATGGACTTTCTTAAAATCGATGCGACCCTTCATGATCCGGATCTGCTTAGCCTCGGGACAATCAGCAATGTCGAGCGGCTGGCTCTGGATATAGACCAGCTCCTCCATATCATTCACTGAGCGCTGCACGTTGCGGACGTGCATGCCCACGTCGCGCAGGTAGCCCTGCAGCACAAAGAAAGAGGTAAGCACCAGGGCGATATCGCCCGCGGTTGCCTGGCCGCGTGAGCACAGAAGCAAGGCATAGCAGATCACCGCCGCCCGGAGCGCGAGCAGAGTTACGCCTTGCATCGTGCCGCTGATCGCTCCACGCACCCAGCTCCGACGCATCCGACGTCGCCACTTCGCGATGACCTTTGCGAGGCGCTCGTTTTCCCGTTGTTCGGCTGCGAAGCCTTTGACCACCGGGTTGCAACTGATCGCGTCGGCGAGCGCGCCGCCAAGCCTGCTATCCCAGCTGTTCGCAAGGCTCGCCGACGGCGCGATATATCTGAGTGATAACGTGATCGTCAATCCGACATAGGCGAGAGAGCCGCAGGCAATGATAAGGCCCATCATCGGCCAGTGCCAACCGAGCAGCACGGCCGAACCGATGAGCATGATGAGCGAGGGGAACAACGCGATGAGGATCGTGCTGTTCAATAGGTCGAGCGCGCCCATGCCGCGCGTGATCTGGCGTACCGTCGAGCCGGTGAAACCGTTGGCATGCCAATCGGTCGAAAAGCGCTGGACCCGATCAAATGCGTCGCTCGAGATGCCGCACAACATCTTCAGCGTCAGATCGATGATGCAGGTGAAGGCAACGTGACGCATAACAATGGCTCCGAGTGCGAGCCCAACCAGCATGTAGAACGCGGCAAGCGCGGCATGCCATGCGACGGCCTCCGTTGCAGCTCCGTTCGCAACTGCGTCGACCAGCCGGCCCGTATAGAGCGGCGTCAGCACGTCAGCCAATGTGCAGGCGAACATCGCGATCATGATAATTGCGACCCGGGCCGGCTGCCAGCTCCAGTGGCTGCCAGTGAAGGCGAGAACGTCGCGAAAAGCATCGACGCGCGGGCCAATATGGAAACGGCTCATGGTCTATGCAATCGCATCCATGCGATCGATCCCAGGAAAGCTGAAATGGAAACTCCGCGCAAAGACGCGACCATATGTTGGTTCCTTCTTCGCATCGATTGCGAAATCGCTATCGGGTCGACCAGCTCCGCCGATCGTCCGTTGCTCCACCCGTGTCACTTGGCGTACCAACCTCCAACCGGCGCTGGATGAAAGTTCCGTGGAAGCCATCGTAAACCGACGCCAGCACGGCAACGCCGGTGTTGACTTCCACCTTCGAAAACATCTCAGACATAGGCGTATGCCTAGGACCAGGCCTAGCTCCTCCGGCTAACGCGGGTGTCCAGTGAAAACGGGGTGAAGTTCAGCGTGTTGGTTGGCGAACCATCGGTGACGCGAGAAACTATCAAAGCTACGGTTACCGTCAAGTTCTTCGAAGGGCTCGACTACTACCAGACTTGACAGTAACCCCAGACAACCGTGACAGCTAATCTCGCGAGACTGATTAGCAGTCGGCGCACTGATTAGCAGTCGGCGCGAAGCATGTCGGAGGAGCCTTCAATCATGCTGACCGCCGCCGAAATTGCCGACGCCAAAAAGCGCGTCAGGTATCAACATGCAAACGTTCTCCACGAAAACGACGACAGCGTCAGGATTGCTTATCAATGGCTAGACGCGCGCAAATAATAACCAAGAGAAAGCTGCGCCTAGCGTGCCCTTTGAAGGAGATCATCGAAATTTGGGGCGGCAGGTACGTCGCATCGTTCGATGTAGAAGTTGCGGCTAAAATGCACCCTCGAATCCGAGGGACATACCCTCAATTCAATATCCGCTCTCGCTTTACCCTTCCTTCCGATCGTCGTCTTGCAAACATCACCGAGGCGAGAACGCAAGATCCTGCAATCGCCGTTGTGGGGATCGCGAGCTGTCGCTCAAGCACTGTGGAGCGTACTTGATGCTCAGCTTCCTCGATTCGTTTGGCATTGAGCCGCAGATGGCGCACGAAGCGCGGCTGCTTGGCCGCGCAGACGTGGTCCGCCAAGCCCGCGACATGATCGCTCGCGTCACCTGCGAATGTTGACTGCCGCCGACAAGACCCAGTCGATCCAGTTGGCTACGGGCCGGCTCGATATCGCCGTGTACAAGGCGGCCTGGCCGCTGGACAGCCTTTGCGCGTTTGCGGCGCGCGAAAATCCGCGGCGGGGGTTCCTGGTCGTATCCCGCGTTCTAGGGCGCTATTTGCCCGCCACGCCGCAGATGATGCGGCAGAGCGCCCGCGATCTCGCGGCGCGGCTTCCTGACGATCTGCCGGGGCCGGTGCTCGTCGTCGGCCTGGCCGAGACCGCCGTGTGCCTTGCCCAGACGGTGCACGAGGAATTTCGCCTCGCAACGGGCCGGGTCGACATCCACTTCCTGCATTCGACGCGACAGCAACTGGATCATCCGTTGCTGTGCCGCTTCGAAGAACCGCACAGCCACGCCTCCGCGCATCTGATCTACAGGCCGGCGCTTCCGGAGCCGCGATCACTGGTATTGGTCGACGACGAGATCTCGACAGGAACGACCCTTTGCAACCTCGCCCAGGCGCTCGCCACTGCTTGGCCGCGGATCGAAGCGATGGCGGTAGCGACGCTGACCGACTGGTCGGCCGGCAAGGCGTGGCAAGCACGCATGCCGCGTCCCACGTGCATCGCGGCGCTGCTGCGCGGACGCATGGAGTGGACGCAGGAGACGACGACGGTGCTCAACAGCGCGTTCGACACCGCTGCCGCTTCACTCGGGCGCATGGCGACGCATCGCAATTTCGGTCGGCTGGGACTCGACCGGCCCGTCGTGCCCGAACCCGATACCGCTGTGCCCGAGATCCTCGGCCCACTGCGGATCATCGGAACCGGCGAGTTCACCTATCCCCCCTTCCTGCTGGCGGAACGCCTCGCAGAAGAAGGGCATGATGTCGTCGTGCAGGCGACCGGCCGAAGCCCCGCACTCCCCGGTGCCGCGATGGCGACCAAGCTCCGCTTTGCCGACAATTATGGAACGGGCGTGCCCAATTACCTCTACAATGCCGACCGGGCCGATGGACGCGCGAACTGGATCGCGCATGAGACCGGCGCGGCGACAATCGACCCCGGGCTGATTGCCGCTCTCCGTGCCGAACTGATCGGCTGGACGGCATGACGCGTGCCATCGCCCTGGTCGATCTGGACGACACGCTGTTCCAGACGCTGCGCAAATGCCCGCCCGATTTGCCGGCCGACCGGTTGACGCCGCTGGGCTTCGCGCGCGACGGATCGCCGCTGAGCTATGCGACCCCGCGGCAGATGCAGTTCCTGGAATGGCTGGCCGATACGACGCATCTCGTCCCCGTCACCGCCCGCAGCCTGGACGCATTGCGGCGGGCGCGCATTCCATTCCGCGCAGCGGTGTGCGCGCATGGCGGCGTCGTGCTGGATGACAGCGGTCAGGTCGACATGGACTGGGCTGCGACGATCGCCGACCGCGCCGCGCCCTTCGCGTCGCAGCTTGCTGGCCTGGCGGAGGCGATCAGGCGCAGGGCGCGCGACCGCGGCATCGCGGTCAACGCCCGTGTGCTGGTCGAGGACGCGCTGCCGCTCTACACCGTGGCCAAGCATGAAGATGCGGATGCCGCGGCACTTTTTGCGGTGGTCGACGCTGCCGTGCCGTCCTTGCCCAAGGGCTGGACGGACCACCGCAACGGCAACAACGTGGCGCTGACGCCACCCTATCTGGGCAAGGCCCATGCGGTGGCATATATCCTACCCGGCCTCCGCGCACGCTTCCCTGATGCGCCGGTAATCGGCATCGGCGACAGCCGCACCGATGCGCCCTTCATGGGCCTTTGCGATTTCGCCATGATGCCCACCCGTTCGCAGCTGGCCGGCGGCATGTTCCATGCGGACTGAGGTCGCGCCCCCGTTCTCGGGCAGCTACGACCCGGCCGACGTCACCTTCCTGCTCAAGCCAGTGGTAATGGCCCCGACTTCCGTCGCCGAAAAGGAAGCGGCGATCCAGTCCGGCCGCCACCACTATTCGGAGATGATCGCGCCGGAGAGGGTGCCGGACGACAGCTATCTATCCCTCTATCACGCCGCGCTTGCGCGGAACGGTGCCCGCCTGGCGCAGGATGTCGCCACCCTCGCTGCGCAGCTCGCCGCACGCAGGCCGGGGCGCGAGCTGGTAATCGTCTCGCTGGCGCGTGCGGGGACGCCGATCGGCGTCTTGCTCGCGCGGACCTTGCGGGCGCACGGACATCGCGCAGCCCATTATTCAATCAGCATTATCCGCGATCGGGGTGTCGACCGCGTGGCGCTCGCGCATATCGCCGGCCGGCACGATCCGCGCGACGCGGTGTTTGTCGATGGCTGGACCGGCAAGGGGGCGATTGCCGGCGAACTTCGCGCGGCCCTGGCCAATGCGCCATTCGGCTTCACACCGGACTTAGCCGTGATCGCTGACCCTGCAGGACAGGCAGACATCGCCGCGACGGCGGATGATTATCTGATCGCCTCGGGCTTGCTGAACGGCATCGTTTCGGGCCTGGTCAGTCGCTCGATCCTCAACGCCGCGTCGGTGGGGCCGGGCGATTTCCACGCCTGTGTCACCTACCCGCAATATGCCGGTGCTGATCTCTCACGTGCCTTTGTGGACACGATCGCGCCGTTGGCCGCTGCGGCGATACCGCAACCGGTAGACGGGCACGGCGCCGGCCGAGCGGCGCTGAAACAGGAATGCGAGGCGATGATGCGGCAGTTGCTGGCGGAAAGCGGAACGCGTGACCGCAACCGGATCAAGCCCGGCATAGCCGAAGCGACGCGCGCCCTGCTGCGGCGGGTGCCGGAACGGCTGCTGGTTCGCGATTTCGAGGACGCCGATGTGGGGCACTTGCTCCATCTCGCCGCCGCGCATGCCATTCCGGTCGATACGCTGGGCGGGGAATCGCAGTATCGCGCGGTCGCAATTATCCGTAGCCTGGGCGACGACGCATGAGCCGGGTTTCCGTCCTCGCCCTTGGCGCCTTCACAGATGCCGAGGATCTTCCGGAACCCCTCAGCATTGACCGCCGAGGCCACCAGCAGCGACACGTTGCGACCCTCACCAGCCCCAGCTGCGCTTCATCACGATGCCGTCGAGGTAGAGATACGGATGCTCGCCTTCGATCCTGCGATTCCGCCACGCCTCGATCTTGGCATAGATCTTCTTGTTTAGATTCGACACTGTGCTCGGGCTGACCGGGGTGCCCCACCGCGCCTCCGTGATGTCTTCGACCCGCCGAACCGAAATCCCGGCCAGATACATCTCGATCAGCGCCTCCTCGACCGAGCTCTCCCGCCTTCGGTAGCGCTCGATAATCGCCGTCTCGAAACCTTCAGATTGAAGTCGCCCGCCTTCGTGTGCAGCGTTCGCTCGTAGCTGCCTGCCCGCGTGTCCTGCTGGGCCGGGCTGCGCTCATACCGCCCAGCACCGCACAGCTGGTCCGCTTCGGCCTCCAGCATCGCGTTCAGTGTCTCTTCCACCGTCCCGCGGACCATCTCCCCCAGGTGATCTCGAATCCGGTTACGCTCGTCATTTTCTTGGAGCGCAACGCCTCGTCGGCTACGTAGGCTCGATGCGCTGGATTCCCGATGATGTTCGTTGTCAGCTCAACCCGCGATCTCGATCGCTTTTGAAGCGGGGTGCCGGAGCGCTCGTCCGATCTGAGCGAATTGGTGGAACATGACAAATAGCGCGATCATTCCGGTGCCCAGCTCAGCGATTGCTTGACTGGCCAAAAGTCCGTTGAAACCCCACATGAGCGGGAACAGCAGTACGGCCGGTATGAAGAGATATCCCTGCCTCGCCAACGAAACAACTGCACTGAGTCGTGCTCTCCCGAACGACTGAAGCATCGTTGTCACGACGCTCTGAATACCAAAAAGCCCAAAAAAGAGATGGAAGACGATGCAGGTCGAGACCGCAATTTTCGTGACATTCTCGCTATCACTGAACAGCCCGACCAAGGGCCGGGCAAAAATCACAATGGCCGCAGAATAGGCAACGGAAAGAGCGACAGTCATCGAAAGCATCAACTTCGCAGCCTTCAATACGCGAGCAAAGTCTCGTGCGCCCCAACCGAAACCCAGGACGGCTTGAGAGCCTATACAGAAGCCGGTGACAGGCAGTGCGCCGATCGTCAGCAATCGCACAGCTATTCCCACGGCGGCGATCGAATCGTCGCCGAACGGCGCAGCAGCTCCGTATAAGAGCATAAAGCTAACGGCAGATAAAATGCTGGTTATACTCGCCGGCGCCCCTATGAATGCGAGCTGTCTGATGCGATCTCCTCGCACTGAGATGTGAGATGCCCTGACGCGGACTGTTCCGCGATCATTCATAAAATACGCGATATAGAGGCTTATGGCTGCGATCTGAGATACCAGCGTTGCGAGGGCTGCGCCTCGCACGCCCAAGTCTAGTAAGAATATGAAGACCGGATCGAGCACCGCGTTCAGGATGAAGGCGGTCATCATCGTCCACATGCTGAATCGTGTGTTACCCTCGGCTCTGACGATGAAGCCGCTGACCATGTTTAGAAGCATCACGGTGTACCCGAACAAAAGCGTCGCCGCGTAGTCGAGCGCCATGGGCGCAATGGTTGGAGTTGCTCCGAGCGTTACAAAGATCCCTCGCAGGTTTAGAAGCAAAGCGACAGTCAAGGTGATGCCGAATGGCGCGGCGAGCGCGAGCGCGGTGCTCGCGCCTCGGCTCGCCTCCAGGTAGTCACCAGCGCCAAAATGACGAGATATGAACGACGCTGTTCCAACCCCGATTCCCTGTCCGACTGCCGTAAGCAAGACCACGATGGGCAAGGTCATGCTGACAGCTGCCATCGCCTGCACGCCAAGTGCGCCAACAAAGACAAAGTTGACGACCTGCTGAGACGCGTTGATCGATAAGCCAATAATAGACGGAATGGCGAGCCGCAGCATAAGGCTCGAAAGGTTGGGGTCCGATAGATTGATGTGCTGCTTATTCCTTGGCATTACATCGCGATCGTTCTCGACGGCGAAATCCGTATCTGGATTATCCATGGATTACTGCGTCGTCCACTTTTCCGAATTCGTTGATCGTCTGCAACAGCTCCTGTTGCAACACCGTGCAAAGATTGCGGGTCATTTCATAGCCGAGCTTGGTCGAATTGTACGTCGTATCGATCTGTAGACGGCCGTCTCGATATCCGACACTGAACCAAAAGAGGTATTTCACAGCCGCCTCATCTACATCTTGGCCAATCCAGAGTGGAGAAGGTGCCTTGGTTAGGAGACGTCGTGGAAAGTGGCGCTGCAAACCCGCTCGATAATTCAATCCAATTTTGGGTAAGGGCAGGCGATCGATCCGGCTCCGCACGGCTGGATCTCGATTTAGGAATTTCATGGCCCGAAAGCCTATGCCGCTGCGGGGCATGGCATTGCGCTGGCGATATATTGAACGAGCACGATCGGCACGGAGCTCCGATCTCGCGAGAATCAAGGGAAGCGGAACCATCTCGCTGACAACCCCGATAATCTGAGATGGATCGAGATCATCAAAGAGCCGACCTCTGGTTGAAATAAGGCTATCAATCCAGAGCGAATAGTTGCCGAAAACGCGTCCAAAGGAACCAGATATGGCGGCAAGAAACACATCAAAGTCCTGACAGTCCGCAGATCTGGCTGCAATATTGAGGAGATCAGCTGTGGCGATTCTATCAATCTCGAAATGGTACTTGGCCTGATCTTCCCAAAGCGCTTGGCAGTTCGCCTCATCCGTGCGGCCTTCAAGACGTGCATAGTAAAGCTCTCTCGCACTCACTTCCGAAAAGCTCGCGCCGCCCGATGAAGTGTCGCTGACGTGCAAACCGAACTGATCGTAGTCGATGCTCTCCCAGTATTTGAGTTCGGTTGGCGCTTCGCTGTTAGCGTAGTGCTCGAGGCGCTTCAACCATCCAGAGAGCGTTTGTATGCTCTCGGGACCGCTCACGGCGTGGCCTGAGGCAAGGGCGTTGTACGCCGCATCCAATGCTTCCAAGAACAATCGATAGCCTATCCCGTCCGCCACAAAATGATGCATCAAGACCAGCAGATAGTAATCGCCCCTTTCCGATGTGCGGAACGCCGTGACGTGAACAAGAGACGTCTGGCCATCAAACCGAAAGGTATGTTGACGTCTTGCAGAGATGCTTTCGATGGCCTCACGCTGCTGTAGGCCGGTCATTCCGACAAGATCGATTTCCTCAACGAGGCGTTGGGCCACAGAAGGTTTTATTGTCAGGCGTAGACCATCGTCGATTCGGGTAATACGGAGTCTGAGGCCTTCGTGCCTGTCTATGACCTGGGTAAGGGCACGCTCCAGGAGCGTGATATTCAGGACCACGCCGGGCAAGAAGAACAGATCGCCGATGTTGAAATGCTCGTCAAAGCCTGAAAGACGGTTCCAAGATGAGATTGCGGGGGTAACTCGCAATGAGCCATCTGCGGAAGGGGAGCTATGCAGTGTAACCGCCGCTCCCGCTGCCGCCAATTCCCTGATGGTGGGTGTTCGATAGAGTTGATTGACAGTGAGATTTAACCCCGCTTTGCGCGCCAGCGTGACGCAGCGCACGCTCAGAAGGGAGTTTCCGCCGATATCAAAGAAGCTCCGATCGATTCCGACCCGCTTAGCGCCTAATAGATCCTGCCAGATCCCAGCAAGGATAAGCTCCTCCCTCGTGCAAGGTTCAGCAGATCGAGAAGGCCCGAATTCGCGGTAAGGAACGGACGACAATCGAGCTCGATCTACCTTTCCACTCGCCGTAAGGGGGATGCTGTCAACCAAACGGAAGGCGGAGGGAATCATGTAGGATGGCAATGTTTGGCGCAGGTGGGTGACAAGATCTCCAGAACTTAGACTTTCGCGAGCCGGAACCACGCTTGCGCTCAAGCGACGCTGGTCATCCATGCCCTCTGCGAAGACTGCAGCCTTTGCGATTGCCGGATGTGACTCGAGGGCTGTTTCGACCTCCTCCAGCTCGATACGAAAGCCGCGAACCTTGATCTGGTTGTCCGAGCGGCCGAAAATCTGGAGGAGACCGCTGGTTGAGATGCGTGCGATATCGCCAGTTCGATAAAGAACGCTGTATTGTCCGTGATCATGCGGATTGGGTACGAAACAGCGGTTGGTCCGATCTTGATCCTGCCAGTACCCAGCGCTCAAGCAGCGTCCCGCGATGCACAATTCGCCAGAAGCTCCGACAGGGACTCTCTTCAAATGAGCATCGAGCACGTAGAGCTTGACGTTATCGATTGGACGCCCAACAGGGACGAGCGACGAGCCGTCGTGGTCCGACGTATCATAGACTGCTGCATTGGATGCACATTCCGTAGCACCATAGAAGTTCCACAAGGGCACGTCCGGGAAATGCGCACGCCAGCGAACGGGGAGCGAGGAAGGCATCGGTTCAGCGCTGCTTGTAACCAACCGCAAGGTCGTCGGTTGCGGGTGCCGTTCCTGGGAAGCAATGAGGCCGGACAAAAGCGGCGGCGAGGCAAATAAGCGTGTCACGCGATGTCTAGCCAGCGTGCACAACAATAGATCTGGATCCAGCAACTGCTCTTGGGTCAGGATCAGCGCGGGTACACCTCTCAGAAGTCCCCCAAGGTACTCCCAAGCGGAGGCGACAAGTGATGCGGACTTCTGGACAGCTATGACGTCTGTACTATCGAAGGGAAAGCGTCGCCACATCCAGTGCAATCGATTGAGAATTGCCGACTCTGGTATAAGAACCCCCTTCGCCTTTCCGGTTGAAGATGACGTGTATATAAGGCTTGCAATTCGCTGAGCCGGCGGTGTGCCGTCGCGCTCAAGCTTCTGCGCTGGCGCGCAGCTCCCTCCCAAGGTTAATAGACAAATCGACGGCATGTCAAAACCGAGGTCGAACCTATTTGCGTGAACCAACAGCTTTGCCTGACTATCTCGGAGGATGTGTTCGATGCGATCACGTGGATAATCGGGGGATATAGGGACAACAATGGACTGCAATGCTCGTGCGGCAAGAATAACAGCTGCCACGTCGGGCGATCGGTCGACCAGCATGGCGACCATATCACCAGCCCCTAGGCCCGAAGCCAACAGTTGCGACCTGATAGCTGTTACACGCTCACGCAGGTGGTTGAATGTGATTTCACCGAAATCACCAAAATACGCCACTTGGTTGGGATGGGAGGCACTTATTTGCTCGAACGCTTCAATAAGCGGACATTCATTCGTATATGGCTGCACCGCCCCATCCAGCGAGTCCAGCATCGTGATATCTGACGCGCTGACGCAACTCAGATCGTTAATTGGCGCAAGCGGCTTCTCAATGCAGGCTGCAATCAGACAGCGTAAATTCTCTGCCATGCGAAGAATCAGATCGCTGGAAAATATGTCTTCCGCATACGCTAGCTGAAGGGCAATTTCGTCGCCCTGCTCTTGTGCGTACAATGTCAGGTCGAATTTTACATAGCCGGTGTCATATTCGCGGAATGACAGATCCAGCTCATGTGGGCCATGTGGCTCCGCGGCCTCGGAGTACATGTTGAACATGACCTGGAAGATCGGCGATCGATCCGCTTCGCGATGTAGCTGGGTATCCCTTACCATCCAGCCGAAAGGATATGCCGAATTTGCGATGGCATCGCTGACCAAGCTATGGATGCGCAAGGCATGAGCTGTAAAGGACTGCTCGACATCGATCGCGGTGCGGATTGGCAGCATATTGAGGAAAAAGCCAACAATATCAGCGCTGCCAGGTTGATCTCGTACCACGTGCGGTATGCCAACGATAATATCGTCCTGACCGCTATACATCCGCAGCAGCAGCTTGAAGCATGCCAGGAGTGTTGTCGAGGTGGTGCACCTATGTCGATACGCAAACTCCCGTATCTGATTGGAGAGCTCGCTATCAAGCAGCACCGGATGCGAGGTGCCGCGATAGGAATTGGTCTGCGGCCGCGCGCGTCCCGTTCCAAGCGAAAGCACCGGCGGATTATCACCGATTTGACCACGCCAATAGCTCCGTTGGTTGGCCAGCGCCTCTGGGGTAGCGTGCTGGGCTTCCCAGACCGCGTAAGTCGAGAGTGACGCCCGGTTCTCTGGCAAAAACGCCGCGGCATCCTCGTACCTTTGCCGAAGGTCCCTAAGTAGAACTGAGATCGACCAGGCATCGATGATAATTTCGTGAGCGGTGATTAGTATGAGATGATTGTCAGGGCCAAAACGGATCATGCGCGCGCGAAACAAATGGCCTTGGCAGAGATCAAAGCTGCCGTTCAGCTCCATTCGCCGTAACTCAGCGACCAACTCCTCCGCTTGCTGAGGTGTCAGATGAGATGCATCAGTCAATTCAAGAGCGCATTGCGGAGCCTCAAAAAGCTGAACCGGACCGTCCTCGTCGATAAAGCGGGCCGAAAGTGCCTGATGGGCATGAATGACATCGCTCCAGGCGCGATTGAATGCGGCCAGATCGATGAGATTCCTAATTCGTATTCCACCTTGAATGACGTAGTTCCGGGCAGACGGATCGAGCTGCGAGAGAAACCATAGGTGCTCCTGAACCCGCGTCAGAGGCGATCGCGCAAGCTTTCCGGTTGCCGGGGCTATGCACGGTTCGGATTCGATTTGGGCCGAGATCGAGGCCGCAAGAGATCGGATCGTTCCATTCAGGACGAGCCTGAAATCCGGTCTCACTCCGAGCTGGATCTGCAACTGACCCAATATGAGCATTGCCCGGAGCGAGTCGCCGCCGAGGGTTATGAACTGGTCATTCACGCCAATGTTCCCAATACGTAGAACGGCGGACCAGATCTGACACAGCTTGGCTTCGAGCTCTGTTTGCGGCTCCTCAAATGGCGTCGGCAAGAGAGGGCGGACACTGGTCGGGTCCGGCAATGCTCCAAAATCAACCTTTCCGTTTCTTGTCAGCGGAATATCGTCGACGTGGATGATCCGTTCTGGAAGCATGTAGGTGGGAAGCGCTTCGGCAAGAAAGTCCTGAAGCTCGCTTTGCGCCAGTTCAGCCGGAGCTGATACATACGCGAAGAGGCGTCTCGAGCCACTTTCTTCCCCCCCGGCCCTCGTTATATCTCTCGCCGTAAGCTTTACGCCTGCGCAGGAGGCGACCACGACGGCGCCGCGCACTAAATGATGCGCGGAGAGGCGGGCTTCGATTTCTCCCAACTCAATTCTGTGCCCGCGGATTTTGACCTGACGATCCCGTCGACCGAGACATTCCAAAAGGCCATCAGAACGAACGCGCCCGAGATCACCTGTCCTGTATAGGCGCTGAAAGGATGGGTCGCTTGAGAACGGGTTTGGCCCAAAGGCATCCTTGGTGCGGACATCGTCATTGACGTAACCAGCAGCGACACCAACGCCGCTAACACAGATTTCGCCGACCTCGCCCGTGTTGCACAGCCGCGGTCCGTCGGCGACATAAACCTCAAGGTTCGAAATCGGTTCGCCGATCGGAACATAAGAGTCAGCCAGCCCAGGCGGCACGGAAACCAGATGATGCGTAACTCCGTCTGCGCACTCGGTCGGCCCATAGTGGTTAAGAATGGGGACCTCGGGATACAAGGCAAGCCAGGCGCGCGCCAATCCGGGTGTTAAGGGTTCTCCGACCGTAGAAATGATTCGCAAGCTCAGAGCCCGCTCAACCGCCGCAAGCGACTGCAGATAGTCAACAAAAACTGCAAGCATCGAGGGAACGAATTGAACAACCGTCACGCCGTTACCTTGAATTGCTTTGAGGAGGGTCACCGGCGATCTCAGTGTCGTATCATCAATAATCGCGACACAGCCTCCTACGCAAAGCCCTGCCAGCAGCTGCCACAGCGATATGTCAAAGCAGTGCGATGCCGTCTGAGCGATGCAATCGGTCCGAGAGAGGGCTAAGGCATCAATCTTTGCCGCCAAATGATTGTTTAGGGCTGCGCGCTCGATCATTGCGCCCTTAGGCTGGCCGGTCGAACCAGACGTAAATAGAATGTAGGCGGGCCCATTATCACTTGACGATGGCACCACAGACGAAGTCTGACCCTGTCGTAACGCCGCCTCCATCGGCATGAATGGCGTGGCGCCCTTGCTATTCGGCTGGAACAGGCCGAGCGAATCCAGCTGGTGTGGGCCAATAATCAGAGCGCAGCGGCTCTGCTCGATCATGAATGATGCACGCGAAACCGGCAACGACGAATCGAGCGGCAGGTACGTTGATCCAGCTTTCACGATTGCAACTACCGCTGTCGCCCAGTCGAGGTCGCGCTCACCCCAATAGCCGACGACCGCATCGTAGGTACCCTGCGCTCGTAAGGTCCTTGCGAGGGCATCCGATCTTAATCGCAGCGCATCGTAGGTGAGTTCGGCTGCCCTGTACCTCAGCGCAACCCTCTCTGGATGCGATAGTGCAAAGCGATCAATCGCCTTGATCGCATCGATAGGTTGACGTTCCACGCCGGATCGAGTTTCTATAGGCATACGCGTCCCGCCAATCATCCCCTTCTGCGGCCCTCAAATCAGAAACTTGTTGGTAGCCCCCCCGCGTTCACGCAATTGCTCTGCGGCCAGAATCGCGTCATTCGGATCTGTCCCGGGCCGTTTGGTCTTGCCATACTTCCCGGAAACGACGAGGGCATTCTTATCGCCATCAAAGCAGTTCTGCAGCAGTGAAGTACACTCAGTGAACTGAACCCTCGCCGACCCACAGCAACTGACGTGCCAGCCTTGGCAAAGACAATTCATGCGCTTTGCGCCGGCCCGGCGGCGGCCTCGCATTTTTGTGTCAGGCTCCGAACATATTGGGCGTCTTCAACCGAACAGTGTCATGTCGGGTTAACTGCCGTCGTGGCTGGACAAGACGTAACCGGTATGAGCTCCCACGTGGCAGGGATCAGCAGGTGCGTGCGCAGCGCCATTCAGTATTGGACCCAGCGCCTCGACGGCCGCTGGAATATCGAGGTGGGCATTGCAGAAAGTCCTCGGTCTCGGCAAGCGGCTCGTCTTCCTGGGGTTCGTAGAGATAACCTTGTAGACGGGGAGCCGGATGATGCCCAGCACGTTCTCGCCGCACAAGATCGACAACGCTATACGCGACCTGGAGCAAAAAGTCGCTTACGGTGCAGAAATCAGCCATGAGGAGCTTGCGAGCGGCGTTCTGCGGATTTCGAAGCATCTTTGAGATGAACTCGAAGCTCCGCTCAAGGTAATCGATAGTCTAAAGGATCACACCGGCCCCGGTTCGGCAGGCCGCTCGAGGTGGGTGGCCCCTTCGATCTAAACAGCGGGAAAGCTAGCGGGGCGGAGACAGCGCTAACTCCCCACACGGCCAGCCTCAAGCAGCGAAATAAGCTGACCTGAGCTTATCGCTCGCAGAACGAGCATAACTACCGTAACGGGGCTTAGCCCGCGATTGAAGCAGCGCGGGCGCGCCTCGGCGCCGACAATGCGAGCGCCGCTGTCCCTGCCACACCCGCGCTGCCGTAAAGCTCGCGGCAGCGCGCTGTCCCTATCACGTGCCTCAGACTTCGGCGGCCAGCCTTCGCCCGTGGATTGGCAAGGCTGACCGGGCTAATCCCAAGGGGCCAACAAAGCAATATCGTTGAAAAGTACCGGAGGGCACCTATCAGCACCAGTGGGTTGCCGCGCCCCCGCGGGCATGCCACATCAGAGCGCTGGGCCTGCCATTGTCGAGCTGGCTCCACTCATAGGAGTAAGCGCCGTGCCCACGACGGAAGTGGTAGCGGCAATCCAAGCATTCACGGATTACGTCCGTAGGCCAAGCCATACACCGGCAGAAGACACGTACGGGCCACAGCGAACTGAAGAACAGCTGGCCGATTGGCGATCCCGGGTCGAAGTTATCTGCTCAAAAATGAACGCGGTAGCGGATTGCCCTCTTTCGACCTTATCCGAATTCGAGGCGCTCAGACGCGAGATGGGGACAGATTTTCCCGCAACGCCACCCGCTTTACTCAACCGTGTAGCGGACGCCTTTTACGCCGTGGTTCGGCGGATGCCGGCCCCTTAATCACGACGGAGCCGGACGATGCCTAGCACATTCTCGCTGCACACGATCGACGAAGCTATACGCGACCTGGAGCAAAAAGTCGCTCACGGTGCAGAAATCAGCCGTGAGGAGCTTGCGAGCGGCGTTCTGCGGATTACGAAGCATCTTCGAGATGAACTCGAAGCCGCGCTCAAGGTCATCGATGGCCTAAAGGATCACACCGGTCCCGGGTCGACAGGCCGCTCAAGGTGGTAGCCCTTTCGATTTAAACAGCGGGAAAGTTAGCGGGGTCTGGCGGGGACAGCGCTAACTCCCCACACGGCCGGCCTCAAAGCAGCGAAAGAAGCTGACCGGGAGCGCATCGCTCGCAGAACGCGGCATAACCATGATAACGGGGCCTAGCCCGTGGGCCGGAAGCAGTGCGGGCGCGGCTTGGAGTCAACCGACCGGGGACTGAAACCGGGCAGCTAGTCCCTGCCCCGCCCGCACCGCCAATGAGCTTAGCGTAAGCGTGACTCGGCGCATGGTGGTCCTTCAGCTCATGCGCTGTCGCTGCCACGCCCCCGTTAAACTCAAACGATTCTGTATCGGGGCTAGCTTACTGAAAGCTGACGACGCTACCGCACCAACTTCGGCGGTGCGTTGGAGACCATTGACGTCTTCGTCATTGTGGCCGATGGAAAAACAGAGCAGGTGTTCAAGCCGTACGGCGATTCCTACGAACACGCGAACGGAACGATGGAGCTCGAGTCCATCGAGTATTTCAGCGGAGGCGAAAGCCGCTACTGGGCCTGGGTTGGCAGGATGAGCGAATCCGCGGCGGTGACGAATTGGCGCACGCGCGGTCTTCGGGTGCGGGTCCGCAACATTCAAGTCGAGGGACGGAGATATCGGAGAGGCTCTTCACGAAGGTCAAGCCATCCTACGGAAGGTTCAGCACCTACTAGGCTAGGTCGGCGAGATCTACATCAATCCCGAGAGCGTAATTCCCAACGCGCGGCGGGACGGCTTCGAGGAGAGCGGTGCGTGGCTGGACATCCAGTCGGAAGTGATCACGACCGTTTGCGCGCCCTTGGCATCGGAGGCATATACGGCCTCGCAACGGGGACAGCTCGACGTCGAAAGGGTCGTCAACGACACCGGCGATCTGGTGAAGCGAGGCAACAGCCTCGCCGAAAGCACTAGGTCGTCGTACGATCAGGTCGTCGAACTGATGAATTCGGCGAGGAGGCTGCGCCGGCGCGCTGCGTCGGCGCTGAAGATCGTCGACGATCTCGACGCGAGCGGCCGTCGACGAGGGTCACCCGTATCGCCAAAAATGGGTGTTGCTCAAGGACGCCGCCAAGTCCGTCGAGACGCAAGCGCGGATGCTGGTGGGACGCTTCCTCGAAGAAGACGATAAGTTGACGGCGCTCAAGGCGCGCTTGAGGGAGGAAATTCTTCAGGAAGTCTTGGACGTCATCAACGCGTATGTCGATCCGGCGACCTATCAGAAGATCAAGCGCCAACTGACCAGGACCAGATAGTGGCCTTGCATCGGTTGAGGTAGATTGATCCCTTCATGGCCGCCAATGCTTGCGGAGACCGGTGGGATCTTAGGCTAGCATTACAGGTGCATTTTATTGAAGGTTCTGAATCCATGGGCGACCATGATTCGGGATATGATGATTGGTGGCGCGTCGGTTGAAGATACGCTGACGCTGTGGGCTTCGTCGTTGCGAGATGCCAAGCAACGCATCCGTCCGCTGTTTACGCAGGAGCGGGTCGCGGCCTCGGCGGGGCAGTTTCTCGACGGACTGTTGGGCAATGAGCCGCGCAAGACGGGTTGGATGCGGGCGGAAGCGGCCGGCGATCCAGGCCCGTGGCGCCAGCAGGCGATCCTGGGCCGAGGACAGTGGGATGCCGATGCGCTGCGCGACATTGTGCGTGAGTACGCACTGGAAACACTTGGCGATGAGGACGCGGTCCTGGTCATCGATGAGACCGGCTTTTTGAAACAGGGCAAGACCTCGTGCGGGGTCGCACGCCAGTACACTGGCTCGGCGGGCAAGATCACCAATTGCCAGATCGGAGTGTTCGCCTCCTATGTGTCGCGGCATGGTCACGCCTTCATCGACCGGGCGCTCTATTTGCCAAAGGAATGGACGGACGACCCCGCTCGCCTGAAGGCAGCGCATGTACCGAGCGATGAGGGCTTTGCGACGAAGCCCAAGATCGCGCCCGCCTGCGCGACAGCGGCGTGCTGGATTTGATAAATGAAGCCTTGGTTGAAATTGTGCGTAAGCTTGCTGGACGGGAGCCGCAACCAACGGCGGCGATCATCGACAGCCAAACGGTCAAGATGGCCGAGAGCGGAGGGCCAGCGGCTTTGATGCGGGCAAGAAGATCAAAGGTCGCAAGCGCCACATCGTCACCGATACACAAGGAAATGTGCTGAGTGCCATCGTGCACCCGGCCAATGTTCAGGATCGAGACGGTGCGCCGACAATTGCACACTTGTTTGCTGACCGCGGCTATGCCGACGAAAAACTTGAAAACGCGCTCCGGAAACTCGACGGACCCACCGCCCGGATGACGCAAAGGGCTTCGTTATTGTTGCCCGACGCTGGGACGTCGAACGCACGTTGGCATGGCTCAACCGCTGCCGACGTCTAGCCAAGGATTGGGAGACCTCTATCACCTCGGCCGAAGCATGGCTCTTTATTGCGTCGACCCGACAACTGGTGCGCCGCATCGCCAGATCCGCCAACCTCAACTCATGAATTTTGAGTCAGATGGGGTATTCGGCCTGTCGGCGACGATCTCGTGCTGGTCGCCGCGATCGGGGTTGACGGCGAAGGCAACAAGCATCCGCTGGCACTGGTGGAAGGGGCGACCGAGAATGCCGCAACGGTTCAGGCCCTGCTGGACAACCTGGTCTCGCGCGGGCTCGCCCCGACGGTGCCAAGACTGTTCATCGCCGACGGCGCGAAGGCGTTGTCGAAGGCGATCCGCCGCACCTTCGGTTCGGCCGCTGCGATCCAGCGCTGCCAGATCCACAAGGCGCGCAACATCATGGAACGCCTGCCGAAAGAGCATCATGCGGCCACCCGTCGCGTGCTGCGCCAGGCCTGGGAGCTCGATGACGCCGACAAGGCCGAAAAATTGATCCGCAATCTCGCGCGTCGACTCGACCAGCAATGGCCCGGCGTAGCGGCGAGCATCCTCGAAGGCCTCGACGAAATCCTGACCGTCGTCCGGTTGAAGCTGCCGAAGGAGCTTCGTCGATCGCTCGCCTGTACCAACATCGCCGAGAACATGATGGGCACCATTCG
>NZ_FMAE01000086.1 GCF_900094575.1 Bradyrhizobium yuanmingense
GGGCTCACTTTGCTGAGTTCGGAATCATTGTCGGGCAAGGCCGGCAACGGGTGGATGGTCTGGTGGATTTGTTGGATGACAAGGAACTGACGCTACCGGCCCACGCCCGCATCGCACTAGCGGTCCTTGTGAACCAACTGAAGGAACTTGAGTTCTAGTGTGAATCGCAACAACCGTTAAACACCTCCCGCGGCGTTGCATAGCCGAGCCGCTTGCGCGGACGGTCGTTGAGGAGCCTCACGGCCCGGTCAACGTCGGTTTGGGTAATGGTAGCAAACAGCATGCCCTTCGGGAAAAACTGTCGCATAAGTCCGTTCCAGTTCTCGTTGGTACCACGTTCCCATGAGTGATAGGCATGCGCTCGGTAGACGCCCATAGAAGTCAGTCGTTCCAGGTCGCGATCGAAGTCTCCGAATTCAATCCCATTGTCTCTCGTGAGGGAGCGTCGCAGACGTTTTGGAAATCATTTGAATCGCGCCACAGTCTTCCTTTGGACAATCTCGGCACTCACGACATCGAGTTTGTCAGCAACCCCGAAGCCACTCTTGCGTTCGACGTTCGTGAGGATGCGCTGGATTTTCTCTTTGCCCACGATCGTGTCTCCCTCCCAGTCACCGAGTCGCTCCCGCGTCTCGACGTCGACGGGTCGTTCAACGATACTCCTCACTTTCATGGCTCTGTTGTGGGCCATTCGCGCTCGCGTGCCCCGGCGCTTGCGATATTTGTTCTTCTGTCGCCGCAGCTTCTTCACCAGATCGAGGCGTTCGTTGTATATGAACTGGTATATGGTTTCGTGAGAGGATCACATTCTTCCTTCTCAAACGTCCAGCGATCTGCTCCGGCGACCAAAATATGTTGAGCTTGCGAACGACATATCGTCGCAGCGCTCCTTTCAGTTTCCGGTGCCTCTTCTTTGCCGCCTCCTTCCGCGCGAGGTGCTTCTTGTGCGCCGACGCTCCTCGGTACGTACCGTCGTCGTCCGTATTCAATGTTAATTCCCTCGTTATGCTCGACCGGTGCATACCGAGCTCCCGGGCACACTCGCTCGGGCTTTTGCCTGCTTTCGAAAGAGCTGCTAGCTCGACCCGCGAATCGCGGGTAAATTGGACGTGCGACATCTCCGTTTGTGGTTAGCTGATACATTTTGCGTGTACCGCTATGCTACGCGGAGATGTTGCAATTCAAACTAGAATCTAAGGAATTGGACCGGCAGGTCGAGGCCATCGAGCGCGAGCTGGCTCAGATCCAGCGCGTAAATCCGATGGCGAAGTTGCTGTCCTCGATTCCCGGGATCGGTCCCATAACGGCCACCGCTCTCGCCGCGACCGTGCCGGACGCGACCATGTTCCGCTCCGGGCGGGAGTTCGCGGCCTGGCTTGGCCTGACGCCTAAGCAGCATTCCACCGGCGGGAAGGATCGGCTCGGCCGAATTACGAAACAGGGCGATTCCTATCTCGGGCACTTGCTTGTCATCGGAGCACGTAACGTCGTTCGGTACCCAAAAGGCACGCTCCCGGGTTGGAGGCGGCTGGATCGAAGCCCTGCTTGAACGGCGTCGGCCCATGGTCGTCGCCATCGCCGTTGCCAACAAGTTGGCCCGGATCGTCTGGGCGATGATGACGACCGGGGAATTCTATCGGCCTAAACTAAGCTCGCGGCCTGACTTTCCGCGTATGTTGGCCACCTTATGGTGTGAGGGCAAATGACAGCATGATGGACACCGGCGGAGCTGGGGATCGAGCAAGCCCGAAGAGCTTTAAGCGCAACAAGCGCGACCCGTTGATGAGGCCTCGATCCGCG
>NZ_FMAE01000027.1 GCF_900094575.1 Bradyrhizobium yuanmingense
CGCACCGATACTGCGCTCGGCGCCTTTTACAGGCGACTTTCATCGCGCGTCGGCAAGGCCAAGGCCGTGACCGCCGCGGCCCGCAAGATCGCAGGTCTGTTCTACAATGCTGTGCGATACGGAATGGACTATGTCGATCCCGGGGCCTCGTCATACGAGACGCGCTACCGGACGCGAGTGGTCAACAATTTGCATCGGCGTGCCAAGGCATTCGGCTTCTTCTCCAGCCGTTCGAGCCGAACGTCGGCGATGCCGTTTCTTAGGAATCGTTCTCAAGCGTCAGCTCCCCGATCTTGGCGTGCAGCGTTTTCACGTCCACCGCGGGCTCTCTCGTTCTGTTGCCGCCGCCAGGACCAAATACCTCGCCGCCGCTTCCTGAAGCTGGGACTTCCACTGCGTGATCTGGTTCGGGTGTATGTCGAAATGCTCAGCCAGCTGGGCCAGCGTCATCTCGCCCTTGATCGCCGCTAACGCCACCTTGGCCTTGAATGCCGGTGCGTGTTGCCGGCGGGCTCGTCTGCTCATCGTCTCTCCTGATTCGCGGGACAATCTTGCCCGCCGTCAGGCAGAAAATCCACTTATCGCCCTGTCCAGATTTCCGGAGCCAGCTCTGACGTCAATCCCAACGACGTTTTCATTGCATTACGAAAGTCGTCACAAAATCCGAACGGCACATAGAAAATATGGATCTCGAAACTTTCGATCCCGCGGTTTACCGCACGCGATTTGGCCATTTTGCACCAATCGGGGAATGCCGCCTTCACTTTGGCCGTGAATTCGGCATGTTTGATCTGATTAGGCTTTTGTGGGTAATCGTAATCGAATCCCACGAGACAGATTCCCCGCCACGAAACCTCGTGAAAGCGACCGAGTGTGGGTTGATCGAGTCTATAATTTGTTTCTGCAATTCGGCGTCGGCGAGATCCATGTAATGATCGAGAAGTGCCAGTTCACGTCGTTTGTCCGATCCACCTGTTCCCGGCCCAAGGAGAAAAGGCTTCAGGCCGTCGAAGGCCTCCGATAACGCTCCATCAAGATCTTTATGGACCTTTGACTCGCACCAATAAATGGCGAGCTCGTCGGGTCGATCGCAGGGCCCGCAATGCACACCGTCCAACCCGTGGAAATGCATCTCGCCATCGGTCTTGAGGTCCATTTTGCAAAGCAACTGCGGCAATTTCAAAAAGCTCTCGGCGAGAACAAACAGCAGCATCTCTCCCTGCTCGCCGGACATCCCGTGTTTTTTGAAGGTGTCGATCGCCCGCCGACGCAGCCTTTCATTTTTTAAACGAGCTTCCAGATCTGTTGATGAGCTTGCAGCCATCAGCAACCGACGGGGCGTGACGTAATCGAGCAGCCAGTTCGCCACTTCATCCGTGAAGTCAGAGAGGCGGGGCAAGGAGCTGCCGTCGAGCGCGACATGATGGCAATGGGCAACGGCTTTTGTGCCGTCTACCGCGGCGTGCGTTGTGACAGTTGTAAAAACCGCTGAAAGATCGAGACCCCGCCGGGTTAAGGCTGCCAGGCGCTCGGCAAGCGTCATCCCCGCAGACGCGACAGAAGCATCCATAAATCAGATCGCCAAACCGAAAAACGAATACTAAAAAGAACTCAACTATTTGGCAAACCTGTCCGTCAAACTCCTGTGGGTTGTGTATCACCTAAAATGAACAAACGACGAACATTTCGCCGCTATCCGGGACGACTGGGGTGGCCGTGTCATGATACCGGCACAGCTGTTGATGACAATCGTTCTGCGAACCCGTCTCATAGTCGAAGCATGCGCGAGCAAGAGTGATCGGCCTCGGCGCGAAGGGACCGTGGGAGGGTGACCCGCTGGTGCCCTATGAAGTCTTCCCTATCTCGGCGGGACAGAAGCTTCTGTTATCATCCTGAACCGCGCGCGATCTTCCCGCTCACCGTCCCTGATTTCGCTCGGTCAACTACGGCATCATGCCAGCGCGCGACAAACAGCAGCCAAACGATGATTCCGCGCAGGGACGGTTCATACCGGATCAGGCTCTTCGCCTAATTTCCGACACAGGAGGTCAGAAGTCAGAATCTCCTACCGCAGATACGAATTCGAAGTTGTTAACGTGATTTCGTCCACCGATCGGGATTCGCCTTAGCGCGTCCTGCCGATGCTGGCTGGCGATTCAGGACGGTTTGTTGGCCCGCGTTTCAATGTCCGCACAGCGCTGCATCAATTCATCGAACTTGTCTGGCGTGTCGAGCAAAAGCCCATCGGCCACCATGTGCTTGTAATCTTGCTCTAAGACGTCTCGCGTCTCTCCCTCGGGAACGAGCTTCAATGCACCACCGACAGCTGCGCGATAATCGATGACCGAGCCTGCAGCATCCTTCTCCGAGAAAAACCAGGATTTGTGCTCCGCGACAACCGCAGCAAGCTTCCGGTCTTTCAGTGCCTTCTCTGCAATTCCGGCATCGTCCAATCGCACAAGATCGTACCAGTGGCGGGCAAAACGCTCACCTTTCAATTTGCCTTGAACGCAAAAGACATGGATCGCAGTAGCCTTTTCCCAGAAGGTACGCTCCGCTTTCATGGTCTTCGGCTTGGCCGCGGGAAATTCGAGCGTCTCGAGGTATTGGGCGGCGTCGCAAACGACCTCGTGTATCTCGCTCGGCTCGCCTGTGGATCGTGCGCCGAATTCGAGCATCACCGCAGGACTTACATAACCGCTCCCGCTCTCCAAAGGATTGTATGTGACGAAAATCTTGTCGTCCTTGGCTTCAGCCTTTGCGTTGAGCTTGTCGTCCTTCAGGCGCTGATTAATGACGGGCAGCGCCTTGTCTCGAACCCAGACGGGAAGACGCTCTCGCGCCTGCGCGCTCCACTTCTTGCCCTGGCTGCGGTTCTGAGGAACAGGGTTGTCGTCGTTCGTGTTCACGAGATCCGGAGCTATTGTCCGGATGTCGTAGGTCAGATCGACATCTTCCGAAAAACGGCGGATGGCACCGTAGGCCTTCGAGAGCGACGTTCCGCCCTTGAAGACGAGATGGTCGCCCAGCGCCGAGGAAAAAAGCGCGTTCAAACACCAAACGACCCAGACGTCCTTCTCGAGCAGATGGGCTGGCCGTCCGGAGTTTGAGGCAGCAACACCGAGCGCCTCTCGACGCTCGGCGTCTGATAGATTTAAGAACTTATCCGACACGCAGTTCGCTTACCGGTCCGGCAAGCCAAGTCGGCAATGAAGAGGCGGCGGACTTCAGCTCGCTCACTTCAGTCGGAGTGAGTTTCTCACTGACAGACCGCAGCGCTTGTCGTGCCGTCTTTGGACCAACCCAGGCAAGCGCGCGCACCACCTCGCCTGCTCGACGGTTTGCAAGGGTGAGCTGCCAACCAGGTGCATGCCTGAGCTCCACAACTTGCTTGCCGAGGTGAAGCTCGCGAGACGGACCGGACGTCAGGTAAACTTGGCGAACCGGTACCTGCGTTGTCAAACCAAGACGGTTGGCCGCCGCAGCTCCGCTGGACACGATAGTCTCACCGCTACGGACCTTGGTTTCCTCGACGACCTTCTCAACCGACGGAGCTCTGACTCCGAAACGGCTTTCGACCGGACGCAAATAGACCCCTCGTCTCGCGCGCAGGAGTTTTCCTCGCTCGGTAAGACGCGACAGAGCCTGATCGACGGCAGCCCGCTTTCCAAGATGTAAAAGTGCCTTGGCAGCAATCGGCGCGCCTTCCGGCAGCTCTTTGGTGAATTCCAGAATCCGGGTGCTCAGGGTGCTCATGGCACATACTCCAGTTGTCAGAAACATAGGAGAACTTCTGACACTCTACAAGCCGCTGACTTTCAAAAATATTTCGACGCCAAATCAATGACTTATCATAATAGATCCGATTCGGCCCCTTCTTGGGGTGGGCAAATGGAGCAAACAGCCGCCTCAAAAATTCCCTCGGTTCTCGCCGGTTTTGCTCGTTTTGGCGCGCTTTGGCGGGCCTTTGACGGCCGCCATCGGCCCCGCTCCGGTTCCATCCTGCAACCAGGTGACAACCAGAAAAAGTCGCGCGCGAAAATGATCTCTGGCTGTATTTCCTAATCATATTTCGTTTTGCGTTTTCCGGGCGCCGGCGGCGCGCGACAGCCCCCTTGTCGGATGCTGCCGCCTCGAAGCCGGCCGGCCGCAACCGCCAAGCTTGCGGCCCGCGCCGCTGACGCCTAGGCTCGGTCCTTGCCGCTCGACGCCGCGCCCGAACGTCACACAACCGCGCCGATCGGTCAGCCAAAACCCCGCAACCAACCGGCCATCCTGCCCACGCGTTTCACGTTGCCGTGATTGCCGCGTGACCACATCCGCGCCCCTGCGGCACGCCCCTGAAAGCGCCCGTTTCAAATACTCGTGGAAGTTGCGGTCGAACTCCGCCCTCTATTCGACCGTGCCGCCGCCGCTGGGCGCACCGTCCGCAGCGCTCACCAACCGGCCCGGTTTGCTTTTGAATCCTTGAACAGAGCCGCCGCAGAGCGCCGACGGTCCGGGCCGGTCACGGACATCCGGCGCGCGGTCGTGCCTCGCTCCACCACCTTTTCGGTAAGGATTCAATTGCAGTTGCGGCGCTCGCCAGCACCTCGTCCATCACGACCGTCGCCGGTGCCGGGCGTCACCTCCGCCTCGCACCATCCCCGATTGGCCTCTCGCCGGGCAAGGATTCGACTGGCCTGCCAAAGCTGTGGACAGCGTCGCAGTCCCCGCTTGCCTGAACATAACCCCTCCCCACATCGACCGGCAAGCGGGCCAACCGGCCAGCGACACGCGCAAGGGCATGCATGGGCGTCGGGGAAGACTTTCAAAAATTCAAGAACAACTACCAGATCACGACCGAGCAGATCGCGTCGATCTCCTATCGCTACAAGCGCATCACCCGCCAGCTCAACACCGATTTCTGGAACACCAATTCCGAGACGGCGCACAGCCTTTATGTCGGCTCCTACGGCCGCGACACCGCGGCCAAGGGCCTCAGCGACCTCGACATCGGCTTCATCCTGCCCAATACCGTCTATCATCAGTACAACAACCATCAAGGTAATGGACAGTCGGCCCTGCTCCAGGCCGTCAAGAAGTCGATCCAGAAGACCTACCGGACCTCGGAGAGTTTTGGCGATGGCCAGGTCGTGGTGATCTCGTTCGATGACAATGTGACCTTCGAGGTTCTGCCGGCCTTCGAAAATAGCAGCAACAGCTGGACCTTTCCGAATGCGAATAACGGCGGCAGCTGGAAAGACTGCAATCCTCGCGCCGAGATCGCCGCAATCGACACCCGCAGCGCGCTGACCAACAAAAATCTAAAATACCTCGGCCGGATGATGCGGGTCTGCGCGCCACTGCGCGGTCCCAATCAGCGGCATGTTGATCGACACGTTGGCGTATCAGTTCATCGAGACCTATCCGCACCGCGACAAGTCGTTCTTCTATCACGATTTCATGGCGCGCGATTTTTTCGACTACCTGTCAAAACACGATCAGAACCAGACCGTCTGGCGCGCGCCCGGCAGCGGCTCTCACGTCCACCGCAAAGGCGTGTTCGAACACAAGGCGCGCAGCGCATATCTGCGCGCGAGCGAGGCGATCCAGTACAATGACGACAATCATCAATGGTCCCGACGACAGAAATGGAGAGAGGTGTTTGGCTCCCTCTATCCCGGCTGAGCCGGAGCGCTACGCCTTCGAAAGCCAGGTGCGGGAAAGTTTTGGACGCTGCGCCTACACCCACAAGACCCACGAGAAGATGGCCGAGGGCTATGCTGCCCGTCTCGGCCACATCAAGCTCGTCCAGATCGTGCTGTCTGGACTGACTACGATCGGTGCCGTCGGCGTGATCTTCGACCCCAGCTCGGTCTACTTTCCTTACGCCACGGCGGTGCTTGCGTTCGCCTTGTTCTTCGTCAACGGCTACGTCAAGGATATCGACCCCGGCGAGGCCGCGCAAAGGCATCGCGAGGCTGCCTCAGACATATGGAATATAAGAGAAGCCTATCTCAGCCTGCTCGCCGACACCCGCGATGGCGCGATTTCACTCGCTGAACTGCGCCGACGCCGCGACGAGCTACAGGCCCAGCTGCACAAGATCTATCGCATCGCGCCCCACACCGATGGCAAGGCCTATGGCAAGGCCCAGGACGCCTTGAAGAACAAGGAAGACCTGACGTTCACCGACGAGGAGATCGACGCGTTCCTGCCGGCGCCGCTCAAGCGGACCGTCAAGGGCGGTTCAGGACCGAGCTTATAGAGCGCGAGCCGACTGGATTGGGTCAGCGTGGCCGCGATTTCGCGGGACTCCCCGCCTTTTTCGTGGACTTCTTTCCCCCGCCACGCGCGGCCGGCTTCGTCCCTCGCGCGAGCACGGTGCCTTGTGGCAGCAGCAGCTCGGCGACCTGGACGCCGAGCGCGGACGCGATCCTGTGCAACGACCGCAGGGTGGGATTGGCTTTTTCAGCCTCGACCTGGCTGACCAGCGCCTGGCGCAAGCCCGTTTCGTCGGCCAGGTCATATTGCGTCCATGATTTGCGCAGCCGACGTTCCCGCACGTTTCGCGCAAGCAATCTTAGTGTATATGCCGGTTTCCGGGGCCTCATCCGGCAGGATGATGCATTTCGGAAGCCCGGACAAAACACGCTATAACGTATGAAATACGTTTTGACGTGTCCTGTGCACCGATTTTCCGCCCTGGTTTCAATGGGCGCCTGGCGGCCCGGGAGCCCGGCTCGGCCCTGAAGGACGGAGCCACCGCGTTCTAGCTCTTCCGGCGCTATCTGCACGCCTGGTCGATACCAGGCCAATGAACCGCCAAGTGGTCTGTGCCAAGCGGATCTGCCAAGCCTTGGGCACCGCCCCCGCCCCGCCCAAGGCAGCAACCGAATCGGATATGCTTTCGGCCCGATCAGTTTGCACGCTTGGGTCCCGTCATGATGCAACGATCCGACATCGTCTCGGCCGGCATTCCGCCGCGCGCCGAACTCGACGACCTGCTGGCCTGCCCGTCCTCGACCGACGTCCCGCGCCTCTGGCTCGACGCGCTATCCGGAGCAAGGGCCTGCCTCGATGCTGCGGACGCCCTGGAGGACGGCTCGCCACATCTTTGCCAGCTGATCGACGCCGCCGGTGAGATCGAGGAGGCAGCGATCCGGGCTCTGTCGCAGGTCGCAGCGTGATCGGCGAATGGCTCGGTCTCTCCAAGCTCCTGCCCGGCGCCGCCTCGGCTGCGAAGGCGGTCTACGACCGCGTGGTCGGAAACTCGCCCGGGCTCAACTTTGACACCACGAGCGGCGGCATCGAGCTCCACGTTTTCAATACGAGGGACGAGACCATCATCGTCGAGACCGTCCAGGCCTCGCCGCCGCTACTCGGCTTCTCCGAAGGAGAAGCACTTCACGACGTCCTCAGGGCCGCAACGCGTCAGGTCAATGATGCAGATGGGGATCGTCCGATTGTCGTGATATCTCCCGGCGAAAAGGCCGAGATCAGGATTCTCAGGACGACACTGCAGGGCAATCAGGCCGATCAGATTATTCGCGTCACCGCCCGCTGGCGCACTGCCCGCCGTCGCCCGTTCTCGCGAAGCACAGTCTCGGTTTCAATCAGCGTTCGGGACATTCGCGACCTGCTTGTCGAGGTTGACCGCAAGCAGCCGGGAATCGTGCTTGTCTGAATTTCATCGCGAAGGCCACTCGAACCGCATGATCTTGTACCACTACACCTCCGCCGCCGGCCTCCATGGCATCGTTGCCGGCAAGTCCCTGTGGACCTCACACTACCGTTTTCTCAACGACACCTCCGAGTTCCGGCACGGCTGGGATATCGTGCTCGCGGCCATTGAGCGCCGGGGCGCCGAGATCCGGCAGATATCGTCGCTCGCCTGGGAAACGATAACGCTGTTTCGCCAGCACAGCGAAAGCGTCCATGCTTTCGTCGGATCCCTCACCTCCAACGGCGATCTGCTGTCGCAATGGCGCGGCTACAATCGCGGACAGGGTTTTTCGATCGGCTTCGACGCCGATTGGCTGTTGCAGAACGCCGCAGCGCAAGGCTTCGACATCACGCCCGTGATCTACGATACCGAACAGCAGCACGCGGCGGCCGACGCGGCTGTCGCCCTGCTCATGGCACTTCTGTCGGAAGGCACCGATGAGGCGGAAGGCGCTCGCGCCCAGGTCAAGCGATGGTGGCCGCATGCGCTCAAAACGGCGCTTGTGCTCAAAAACGAGCATTTCCGTGAAGAGTGCGAATCCCGTCTGGTCTGGGCCGGAATATCCTGGCCGCCCGGGCTGAAAACCCGCGTCTCCCGTGCCGGGCTTGTCCCCTACCGGTCATGTCAGTTCAACGAAGTCATCATCCACAATTCGATTTCGCATCCCAACAACTGCGGCATCGAGGAAATCATCATAGGTCCAGCCCTCGCGCCACAGCAGGTCTGGGCGGTGGAGGCTCTCCTCGCCACCCATCAGATGCGCCTTGCAATCAAACGCTCGGCGATACCGTATGTCGCGGACTGAAGGCCTTTGCGCCTGACAGGCTTGCCCTGTCGACTGACCAGCTATCTTTAGGAAAGTGGCGCCATGGCAAAACACCGGATTTACACGACAAGCTTCGCCAGCATTTATCCGCTCTACGTTGCCAAGGCCGAGAAAAAGGGGCGCACGAAGGCCGAGGTCGATCAAATCATCGCCTGGCTGACCGGCTATGATCAAAAAGACTTCGAGGCCCAGCTAGCACGCAAGACCGATTGCGAGACGTTCTTTGCAGAGGCGCCTCGGCTCAATCCGTCGCGGGCGCTGATCAAGGGCGTGATTTGCGGCATGCACGTCGAAGACATCAAAGAGCCGACCATGCAAGAAATCCGCTACCTGGACAAGTTGATCGACGAACTGGCGCGTGGAAAGGCCATGGAGAAAATTCTCAGACAATGACGCTGGCTTTTCGACCGAGCATTGTCGTCGCTGCCCTGAACTCGCTTCTTTGCCTGATCCATTTGGCCCACTCACGATCGTCCCATGCTGCGCGGCCTGTGGCGCGCGCTCGGATGCCGCTCGGCCCGTGCTAGGATTGCTGCTCCTTCCATCGACGATGCTGCTCACGAAGCGCGGTCTCAGTTGCGGCAAGCTTGCGATCGTAGTCCAGACTGCCGGGGCTTTCGGCAGCCACCTGCGCAGAAAGGATAAGGATCCGCCACGCCGCGTACTCGTGAAATGGGTTTAGGGCCATGACGTTACCGAGCGTGAGATCACTGGACGCCGGTGCCAACAACAGCCTGGAGAAGGCTGCGATAGCAGCAGTCATATGCCAATTCGAGACGAACAGCACCAATGCGCACAGCGCGAGCAACGCGACCGGAGCTCCCTTCATCCTATAGTACTCCGGACGGACCTTACCAAAATCGATGCCGCCATTCGCAGCGACGAAGGCGGCAAGCGAGACCGCTGCATCTTAGTAGCGTTGGAGTACGGTCGGATCGAACACCTCGCGCTGATAGTGCTTGCGAAGAAGCTCTCCCGCTTGTCGACAAATCCCGTCGTCGATTGGGACACCCTTTATCAGATCGAAGAGGTGCTGATGATCTTCGGTGAACTGATACTTGGCGGCGGCTTTCCAGTTGAATGCGGGCATTTCCGCCTGAGCTGGATGGAATGTCCAACGCTGGTAGCTGGGATGACGATGCAGCGCTCGCGTCCACGAAATCGCCTCTGGTGGGGTTGTCAAGGTGAACCGGCTGGCGGACTTGAGATCGAAAAACCACTGGCGCATGTCCCGAATACGCCGCTGGTCAAATAACCCCTGCTCGATGCCTTTGCACACCAGGAGCCGCACGGCCCTGGTTTCTGTGCTCTTCTCCGAACCGAAGTCGAGGAGACTTGGCTGCGCGGATCGATCCTCGTCGTCGCCGTGGAACTCGCAGAATGGGTGGTGGGCATCGCCACCATCGGGATCGACGAACCTGAAGTGCGCTTGCCGGAGAACAGCCCTTGATGCGCGCGACCTTGCGGAGCGAACCACGCGTGGACCGAACTTGCCGCACGATGAGCATTGGATATCGGCGCGGATCGCCTCGCCAGATGCGCTGAGAAGCTCAGCTCCATCGCGTTCGGCCGTCGGGTTTTCGCCTGTCATCAGCATCGCGAGCTGGTCGACATCGAGTTCGCGGGCGAATTTGACTGAAAAAGCAGTTGCGGGCATTGCTCCCCCAAGCAATTTGATTCTGGAGCGCCGGATCGAGCGACGCGACGGTACGCTAGATATCAGGATTTACGTCGGGTCAGGACTCCGGTGGAGACTTATCAACTATACCTGCGGGCCAGCGCCCCCTCACTCTTGTAGTGCTCGATCTCTGCGCGATAAACTGGCACGATACTACTTTCACCGTTTGCCATTCGTTGTTCCGATGGGCTTTAGATTTCGCCGCAGCTTCAAGATCATTCCCGGCGTCCGCGTTAATGTGAGCGGGAGCGGTGCCAGTGTCACGCTGGGGCCGCACGGCCTGCACTACACTCTCGGCCCGCGTGGCACGCGAACGACGGTCGGTCTGCCGGGATCCGGGGTGTCGTGGACGTCCTACCAACCATACGCGGCCGCCAGCGCCTCGCCGCCTCCCCTGCCGCACGTACACCAGCCGCCCGCTCCTGGCCCGATCGAGATCAGCCAGGGCACGGTGATCGACAGTGCTCCGATCGATGAGTTGGTCGCCAACTCAACCATCGACATTGCGCAAACTCTGGCGGCCGCCCGATCCCGATGGCGGCGATACAAGATACTGATCGCGATGCTGTCCGCGCTCATTGCCGTTGGCGCCCTCATGGTGGCCGGCTCGGCTTCGACCGTCCACCCGGTCGCGGCCTTTGTCCTGACGGCCGGCGTGGTTCTGATCCTCGGATCGCTGGCAATCCACGGCCGCCAGTCCAGCACGGTGTCGCTCGAGTACGAGCTGTCAGCGGAGTATTCGTCGCGGTTTGACGCCCTCGCTTCGGCCTTTCACGACCTGGCCAATTGCGGCGGGATCTGGAGCGTCCCTCTCGAGATGCAGGAAGCGGATTGGAAGCGCAACGCGGGTGCCTCGAAGCTGATCCAAAGGCACCGGATCGCCTTGAGCAGAGACAAGCCGCACCTGGTCAAAAGCAACGTCGAATTCCTGAAACTGCCTTTGGGCAAAGAGACCTTCTACCTGACGCCTGACGCCATCCTCGTCACCGCCGGCAGGACGGTCGCCGCCTTCGCCTACCAGGATGTCGAGTTCACGTTTCGAAATGCAAGGTTCATAGAGGAAGAGGCCCCACCTGCTGACGCCATTGTGGTGGACCAGACCTGGCGCTACGTGAACCGCAAGGGCGGTCCGGACCTGCGTTTCAAGAACAACCGGCAGCTACCGATCTGTCTTTACGGTGAGATCGATATGCGTTCCGCAGGGGGCGTGAACGAGCGCATCCAGTGTTCGCGCGGTGACGTCGCAGAGACATTTGTCGCTACCCTCAACGCGACGTCGCTCTGACCGGCGCCCGATCTTTGCGTGCGAGCGTTGCGCGATCACCCGCAGGGCGGAATACCGCTCGCCTTGGCATTTGCTTCCGACGTCTCTCCCACCTTGAAGCCTCCGCTCCAGATACTGACCGTCGGATCATCTCCCGACTTCGTGTAGCAGTAGCGCGCCGAGGAGTGCGCCAATGAGGCGTTCGGATTGTCGATCGCGTTTCGCAAATTGAGGACCGAGGCGCAGTGCAGCAGGATGTCGGTGATGTCGTCGCTGTGCAGAGACGGTACGTTCAGATCTGAGATGATCTCGCGCACGCGTTCATTGCCGCTATCTGCGGCTGCATCGGCAGTGGGCGGATTGCCGGCAAGCGGTTGCACCGCTGCGACCGCTTGAGCCTTCTTCGGCTTGCTCTTCTTCGACTTCTTGGCCTGACCTGTCTTTTTGCGCGAGGCGTTCACTGTATTCCTCCTCTTTAGGAATTATGCGGGTACCGCGAAGACCGGCTCTGAGCTGTTGATTGATGTGGAAGGCCTGAGCGAGCGGCGACAGCGACTTGCCGCCCTTGGCCAACGGTCCGAAGGTGAACACGACCTGATGCGTTCGCTCTCTACCTGCACTGAATAGGTTTCCAGACGGGTTCAGCGTGCCCGTCGTAAACTTCCACGTCGGTGTGATGTCTCCTGAAACCGTCTCCCTTGATCGAGACTGTTTGCGTCAGCACGTTCTTCTCGTCCTTGATCAGTTCAACGTTGTCCGGATCTCTCGCCAGGCCGAGCTTGACGATTTGAATGCGGGACTCGAGCAGCGGCAAGATCTTCAGATCGATGTCCACCAGCGGCGAGCCCTCCTTGTTTCCGGAGGGATCGCGGCACGGACGCTCCGTGCTGTTGCGTTGAAAGAGATTTGGCTTGTAGAGCGCTGCGATCGGATAGAAGACGTTGAAATTGTTCTCGTTCGTCGCAACCGCACCGCCGCTGATGCCGCCTGCAAGACTGAATACCGGGGAGAGTGGAGACACTGGCTCCCAAAGACCGGTCGGATTGACAGTCGAGTTCTCCGAGACCGTCAAATCCGTCGCAACTTCGACACCCCACCTGGCGAGAAAGCTGCTGTACACGCGATGATTGGCTCGTTCGCGAGCTTGAGCCAGATCTTCCTTGACCGCCAATGTCACCGCATAGCTCAGCTCGCAAACGATACTGCGAATGAGCGTCGAATTCATATCCTCGACTTCGCGCGAGCTCGATCTAGGCCAATCCCTTTGGCTTGGAATGTAAGTGCCGCAGCCGGTCAGCGACAGGCAAGCGACCCAGAACACGAGGTGCCGTAATCTCATGACAACATGCCTTTTGCCGGCGAGCCGGTTGATCACTGGCAAGCCAGGCTGAAAACAATCTGAAATCATCCTGCGACGCTCCCAATTCCCGTGCGACGCTTTGATGTGGCGACCATCATGGGTTTGCGAGCCCAATTTTTGATTGTTTTGGCTATTGAGCTAGCGCTGCGGCCAACGCGATCTTCGTTAGCCATAGACTGTCGGCTAGGCGCTAAGAGTGCGCTTTCGGGCAAATAATTCTCTGCCGCCAGCGGCGATCGTGGTCGACGGCGCACTGCGCGACGTGGTCGAATGGTACAGCGACGAGATATTGGTCTGGGCCCGTGGCCACACTCCCCGCGGTCCCTCAAAGGATGGGGCCGGCGAGGTCAATGTGCCGGTAGCCTGCGCGGGGATGGCGGCCGCGCCGGGGGACCTCGTAATCGCTGACGCAGACGGCGTCGTCGCGGTCCCAGCAGACGAGGCGCCCGGCCTGTTGGTGCGCGCGCGAGCGCATCTGGCGAACGAGGCACGCACCCGGACCCGCAACGCCGACGGAACGATCGACGAGGCCCGCTTCGACGCAGTCCTGCGCGCAATGGGGTGCCCGGTCGTCAGCCAAGAGAACGTCGCGGAGTTCGCGAGGCTGATCCAAGAAGCAGGCCATAAGATATCGACCCTGCTCGGCTCCCAGGCGTCGGCGACGCTGTCGCAGGACGAAGACCTGAAGGCGGGGGACGTAACGCCAATCAAGCGTCGCAGGGCCGCCAAAGCGTAGTTCGGGGCCGTCTGAACGAGTCCTCCGATGGCATCTTAATCGCGCTTACACAACCCAGCTTGCCGCCCACATCGGCTGGATTGTTGAAAGCGGCGACAACCCCGCCGCAATGTAATTGTTCCCTATTTGTTCTATGTATGATAAGGACGTAGACCTCATCTGGAAGGTAAGCGAGAAGTGGCTCGTCCCTACGCGCAAGAGATTGAAAAGCTTACCGAAACGCTGACGTGGGCCGGATCGGCATCGACCGACGATTTGGCTCGCGCAGTGCGAACGGCTGTGCTCGGCCCCCTTGTGGCCGTTGGCTCGGGCGGCTCGCTCAGCGCCGCGCACTTCCTCGCTCAGACGCACCAAAGTTTATCCGGCCAGCTTGGACGGACAGCGACCCCTTCCGAGTTGCTTAACGAACCTGCGCCACGTTCAGCCGCGATTTGGCTCTTGAGCGCTGGTGGAAGCAACGTCGATATCAATGGTGCCTTTGAGGACGCGGTGGCGCGCGAACCTCGCCAGCTCGCGGTTCTGTGCGGACGCGCGCAAAGCCGACTGTCGGATAGAACTCAGCAGCATCCTTATTGCGATCTGCTGCTCTACGAGCCTTCGGCCGGCAAGGATGGGTTTCTGGCAACCAATTCCCTCTTCGGCTTTTCCGCCCTGATCTTACGGGCCTATCTGGCCGCGACCCAAGCAAATGCCGACTGGGACGCCATTGAGCAGCAAATGTCTCGCCTGCTCTCCGCAGAAAATCAAACGACTTGGCGCAACTCTACCGAACACTTGTGGGGGCGGTCGACAACGGTCGTGCTGCACAGTCCGACTGCCCGAGTTGGTGCGATAGACCTGGAATCAAAATTTACCGAAGCAGCAATCGGGAACCTTCATTACGCTGATTGGCGAAACTTCGCGCACGGACGTCATCACTGGTTCGCCAAGCGTGGAAGAGAGAGCGCGATCATTGCACTCATTGGAGACGACGACGAACCGCTCGCGGAACGGACACTCGCCCTGATACCCGACGATATCCCGGTCGCTCGTCTCCGATTGCCTGGCCCACCGGAAGCGGTCTCCCTTGGCGCCCTCGCAGCGTCCCTGCTGCTGACGGGATGGGCGGGCGAGGCCCGAGGCATAGATCCCGGCCGGCCGGGCGTCCCGGAATTCGGACGAAAGCTTTACGGTCTTCCCCTCAGGAAGTCCGTCAAATCACGTCGTGGCGCTGACATCGCCGCGATAGAACGAAAGGCCTTCGCATCGCACGCACTGCTTGTTGAACGCGGGCAGTTTAAGTTCTGGCAGAGTGCGTATAACGACTTTGACGAACGACTGCGTGCGGCCTCGTTCTCCGGCGCCGTGCTCGACTATGACGGCACAATCGTGGACGCGCGCGCGCGCACCTTGCCGCCTGACAAAGATATTGTGCAAGTTCTTGTTCGCCTCATCGAAAATGGCTTGGTCCTAGCCATCGCGACGGGGCGCGGAAAATCGGTGCGCTTGTCTTTGCGCGAAGTTCTGCCGAAGGCGCTGTGGCCCAGTGTGACGATCGGCTACTACAATGGCCTCGAGATCGCGCCATTGAGTGACGATAGATCGCCGAACGACACGTCTCGGCCGACAGAGGCTTTGGCCGCGGTTGCCGCTCGTCTGCGGGCCCAACCGGAGGTCTCTCTTTGTGCGGAGCAGACGGATCGCGCGCATCAGATTACCCTGGAGCCCAAGCATTCCTTGCGAGAAGACCATCTGTGGCTCCTCGCGCAGCAGGCTATTTTGTCGGAGGGGGCCAGCGGCGTCCGCGTCGTAAGATCAAGTCATTCGATCGATATCATCGACGCCAAGCGAGCTAAAGGGGCAGTCATTGACGCAATGCGAAAGCGGATTGGGAGTGGCGCCATACTTTGCGTAGGCGACCGGGGACGCTGGCCGGGAAACGACCACGAATTGCTCGCCGAACCTCTTTCGCTGAGCGTCGACGAGGTCAACCTCGATCCTGCGACGTGTTGGCATCTGGGGTCCCAAGGATCGCGTGGGCCGGCCGTTCTCCTCGAATATTTGAGAAGATTGCGTTCGCACGAGGGGCGTTTCCTGTGGGAATGATCCGAGAAATCGACAATCGGGTCGCCCTATGCACACGTAAGTTGTAACTTGGCTGTTCAATTCGCCCCTGAAGGGAGCAGAGTAAATGCCCGTCAGATCCCAGCGCGATGCCGGGCCAACGTCGGCCGTCAGGTCATCGAAGGCGCGTGGCACGAAACAAACCGGAACCAGACGCCCCACCGCGTTCGGATCCGGTTTGATTGCGCTCGACCTCATTGTCAGCGCTGATTCGTCCTCGTCGTTTCAAGCCCATGCTGGCGGGACCTGCGGTAATGTGCTCACCGTGCTCGCCTATCTGGGGTGGAACTCCTATCCGGTTGCGCGACTCGGTGACGATGCCGCCTCCCAGGTTTTGCAGGCCGACATGAACCGATGGGGGGTGCATCTTGATCATGCCCGCTGCACCCCCAGTGCCCACACACCGATTATCGTCCAGCAGATCCGTCGCAAGCGCGACGGGACACCCACTCATTCGTTTTCCTGGGCCTGCCCTCGCTGCGGCAAGCGATTGCCCAGCTTCCAGCCTATCACCCGAACCGTGGTGGATTCGATTGCGCCTCACCTTGCGTCGGCCAAGGTCTTCTTCATGGATCGCTTGTCCAGAGGCATTCTCGACCTGGCTGCCCTGGCTGCCAAGAATGGCGCTCTCATCATGTACGAGCCATCCGGCGTCGCCGAACCGCGGCTGCTCCGGGAGGCGATCGAACTTGCTCACGTTTTGAAATACGCGGATGCGCGTCTTTCCGAAATCGAGAAGGCCTGGACCGAGCGCACGGCAACTGCGATCGAAATCCAGACCATGGGTGACCGTGGGCTGCGCTACCGGCACAAGCTTGGCAGCAAGCGCAGCAACTGGCTGAGTATACCGGCAATTAATGCGCCCCGGTTGGTTGACACCTGCGGTTCCGGAGATTGGTTCAGCGCCGGCCTTCTTACCGAGATATTTAGGCTGCAACCTGAGGGCCTGTCAAAATTGAAGGCTGGCCAACTGACGCAGGCGCTTCACTATGGCCAAGCGCTCGCTGCCTGGAATTGCGGCTTTGAAGGAGCTCGAGGCGGCATGTACGCATCGACCAAGAACGTGTTTCAGAAGCAGATTGCAAAACTGCTGGAGGGCGGCACCCCAGCTCTCCCGGCATCCACTAAGGCGAGCGTCGAAGCTGAGAGTCTTGACTGCCCCGCTTGCGTCGCGTGAGAGCTCCATCCCGGAGGAGGAATGAAGGAAGAACTTGCGCAGCGCCTGCTCGCTCTCGTCATGGAGTGGGACGAAAATCGACTTGCCCAGGAACTTCCGCGATTGGATCGGATGGCCCGGTTCAAGTACGACGAATATCAACAGTTCGGTCCCGGTCAAAAGTTTCTCGAAGCCCTTTGCCTCTGGTTGAAGCAGTTCGCCACCAAAGCCGAACGTGAGATTGCCTACGCCTTCGTGCGCGACCGCGTCGTCTTCGTTTCTGCAGCCGACATGCGCCATCTCGTCGAATCCAGCTTCCCCGACGTTATCCGCCCCTCCTTGATTACCGATGTCGCCAGTTCCACCGGAATCGCCCCCCATTGCATCACTGAAGTGGTCCGTCATCCCGACTATCAACGTTCGCTGCGTCAGACGCTCTTCCTGGGGCTGAGCGACGGCTCGAGAATGGATATCTTTCGGCGAGCAGCTTCCCTCGACAATGAGCAAGTCTGGCAGGCGTACGAAATCGGTAAACCGAAATCTGCGGGGATGCTCAAAGACCTCCAATCAGCTCTCGGCGATACGAATGCGCAGTTCGCTAGAATTGTGCTGATCGACGATTTTTCGGCGAGCGGCATTTCGTATATCCGCAAAGAGGAAGATCAATGGAAAGGCAAGCTGGTCAAGGCATTGAAACAGTTTCAGCCTAACGAAGACGCGTCCTGCCTGATCAAGTACTCCACGATTAAGATGCACATCGTTCTGTATGTGGCGACCAAGGCGGCCGTCGATTACATCGGCGGCAAGCTGGCCACCTACTGCAAAGAGCAATCGATTCCCGTCCCAAGCATCACCGCCGTCTACGAGCTTGCGCCCGACATGGCCCTGGCTTCGCCGCGCGACAAGGAGTTTCTCGCCCTGGTCGATTCCAATTCCTACTATCGAACTCGCCCGCTCGACGAGCACGAGGCGAAGGGAGGAACAGACACCATCAAGCGCGGCTTCGCAGCCTGTGGCTTGCCGTTGGTCCTGGCGCACGACTGCCCTAACAATAGTATCTATCTGCTCTGGGCCGATCCCCTCGAAGTCGGCAGCGCGCGTGGCCTCTTCCCGCGCATTGTGCGTCACCGCGAGGTCTCATAGTGGCTCGGAACGCTTTTGCCATTCGGACCTCCGAGACATCCTCGCCGGACGAGATATTCTCTCGATACTTTGCGCCTGAAGTGCTGAGCATCCTTCCGCAGGATCTGTTCGCTACAAGTGCGCTGGTGCTGCGAAGCGCGCCCGGAGGGGGCAAAACATCGCTTCTACGAATATTTACGCCAGGTCCTCTGATCCAGGTCATTCGTAATCGTCATCTCTCGCCGCACGACGAAATTCATCGAAGCCTGGCCCAGCTGGGTGTGGTCGACGAGGCGACGGCGCTTGCATTTGGAATCCTCGTTCCCTGCGCGAGTGGATACGCCGAAATCGGCCCTCAACTCGAAGAACGCACGTCTCGCGCGCTATTTCGCGCTCTGGTGAATGCTCGCATCATTCTCCGGTCGCTGCGAGCACTGTGCACGCTCCATGACCTTGATTATCCCAATGGCCTGGGCACGATCACCTGTGAGTACGCAGCATCGTTGTTCGACGAGGGGCCCATTCCGCGAAACGCCGACCTCAGCGCCCTGCGCGCATGGGCCGAGGACGTCGAGTCTCGCTGCTTCGCTCAACTCGACGCCGTCGGAAACACGTCCGTAGATCTGCCGCTTCACATGCAGTTTGATGCCGTGCTGTGGCTGTCGCAGGTGTCGTTCGTCATTCATGGCAGGACCGTCTCAGCAAAGCCAATCGTCATGTTCGACGATGTCCATCGGCTCCGCCCTTGGCAAAGAACTCTGCTGTATAGCGAACTGCTTGATCACAGACAGGGGGCATCCGTCTGGTTCGCAGAACGAACTTATGTGATCAATCCTTCTGAACTTTTGACAGGCGCGATCCCGCGGCGCGACTACGAAGAAGTGCGCATGGAGCAAGCCTGGAGCACGGCCAAATCCAAGCAGTACCTGAATTTCGTGACGTCCATCGCGAACCGACGCATGGCGCAGATGCGCACCGACCTGGAGAGCTTCGGCGACTATCTATCGAATACTGTCACGGACTACGCGACCCAAGACAGAATCGCAAAGGCCTTGCCAGAGATGGAGCAGAGGGTTCGCGACCTTGCAAGTGGTAGCGGCCTCTTCGACGAGTGGATCTCCAGCGCGGCTTCCTCCACGGCAGAGCCTTTCGACAAGGCGATCGAATGGACCCGCATTGGCATTCTCATCACGCGAGAGAAGCAGAAGGTTCAAGCATCCCTGGATCTAGCACCTCTGTCGGACGACGATCTGGAAGCGCGGACAGGCTCTGGCGTGCCCGCCGCTGCGGAGCGGTTTGTTTGCCGGAGGCACGACGTGCCCTATTTCTACGGAATTGAACGCGTGGTGCGACTCAGCTCCTACAATGTCGAGGAATTTCTCCAGATTTGCGCGGTCCTTTATGACCATATTTATGCGCAAAAGATCACGCGCTCACGCGGTAGCGGTCCAGTATCGGTCAGCGCAAAAATTCAGAACGACGCCCTGACCAAACTTGCCGAGAAAAGATTTAAAGAGCTGCCACGCCTGTTCGCGCTCGGCCCCCAGGCGCAACGCCTCATCGAAGCAATCGGCCTCATGTGCCGTGAGAAAACCTACGAGCCAAACGCTCCTTATGCACCTGGCGTGACGGGCATTGCCCTTTCCACGCAGGATCGCGAGGCGCTGGTGCAAGCTGGGCGGGATGGTCCCGGCAACCCGTATTTCGAACTCGCATCCACGATCAGCTCTTGCGTGGCGCAAAATCTATTCGAGGTGCGCGACAATCACAAGCAGGACAACAAGACGTGGGTCGTTCTGTATCTAAACCGGATATTTTGCGCGCAATTTGATCTTGTCTATCACGTTGGTGGTTGGCAACGCGTCTCTCTTAGACGGCTTCAGGATTGGTCGCGCGCGGTGGTACCGCGCGCGAATGAAAAGATAACATTGGTCTGATAGCATGTGGTGGGACCCCTACAATCTATATCGATCCTGACCTGCCACTGCGTATTTCCTCCAGAAGGAGTTAGAGTCCGGCCCGAAGAAGGACGGACAGATGAAGCGAGCAAGGTTCACGGAAGAGCAGA
>NZ_FMAE01000010.1 GCF_900094575.1 Bradyrhizobium yuanmingense
CGGACACCACCACGCTGGTCGATCCCAACGCCTCGATCGTGACTGGGCTGGCAATCGGCACTCCGATCGTGCCGTCGCCATTGAGATCCTGCTGCAGCGTCGGCTCCAGTGCTTTCAGGGTCGGATCGCTCCCCAGGACCTCGGGAGCCGCGGCTAGCGTCGTCACGAAATTGCCGCTGCTGTCGGTGCTCCAGACCGAGTAGTGCCCATTGGCCGAGTTCTTCCAGACCACGTCGTAGCCGCCACCGGACACCTGCTCGGCAGCAATGACGGACCACGTCGTGTAATTGGCCGTGTCCACCACATTGCCTTGGTATTTCAGCGTTGGGCCGGTGCCGGTCGAGATGTTGGTCAGATAATAGTTGCCGCCGGACACCACCACGTTGGTCGATCCCAACGCCTCGATCGTGACAAGGCTGCCTGCGGGTATACCAATCGCGCCATCGCCATTGAGATCCTGCTGGAGCGTCGGCTCCAGTGCTTTCAGGGTCGGATCGCTCCCCAGGACTTCGGGAGCCGCGGCTAGCGTCGTCACGAAATTGCCGGTGCTGTCGGTGCTCCAGACCGAGTAGTGCCCGTTGGCCGAGTTCTTCCAGACCACGTCGTAGCCGCCACCGGACACCTGCTCGGCCGCAATGACGGACCACGTCGAGTAATTGGCCGTGTCCACCACATTGCCTTGGTATTTCAGCGTTGGGCCGGTGCCGGTCGAGATGTTGTTCAGATAATAGTTGCCGCCGGACCGGAACACGCTGGTCGACCCGAACGCCTCGATCGTTGTCGAAACGAGGCTGGAGCTGGCTACCGTGCCATCCCCAAACCGAAAATATTCGGTGCCGGTGACGGTATCGGTGCCGTCAGGCGATCCGCTGCGCAGGTCAACGAGGGTGAAGGTCTGTGTCGCAGCGTTGTAGGAAATGGTGTAGTTGGCCCGGCTGCCCGAATACACTGCGGTGTCCGTGCCTGAGCCGCCGTTGATGGTGTCGTTGCCCGCACCGCCCGTGATGGTGTCGTTGCCGCCGGCGCCGTTCAGCGTGTTGGCGACGACGTTGCCGATGATCGCGTCGTTGCCGGACCCGCCGATGGAGTTGTCGATGTAGGAGCGCGCGTCGCCGTTGTAGAGATAGGCGTTGTAGACGTTGCCCGATGCATAATGGCCATTGCCGAGATAGGCCAGCTGCACGGAGGAGAACACCGACGAGGCGCCGGGATTGAGGTTGATGCTCAGGTTGGTCGTGTAGTTGGACAGGTCGTAGGTATCGACGCCGCCGCCGTCCCAGACGGTCTCGTAGATGCGATTGGCCGAGCCGCCGACGCCGCCGCCCGGCGCGAGCTGCCCGACGCCATTGATGAACTGCTGCCCCGTGGTCGGATTCCAGGTGTAGACGGTGTTGCTGCTCTGCGTCGTGTAATCGGCGCCGTACATCGTCTGGAGCGCGAGGATATCGTTCGCCATGTAGGTCTGCGAATATCCGTAGGCTTCGTTGGTGTAGCCGCCCGTGGTCGAAGCGCCGACATAGCTGCGATAGCTCATGACGGTGTATTCGCTGCTGTCATGCGCGCTCGGCACCGCAACGTTACCGGGGCCGCCGGCCTCCTGGCTGTGCTTGAGGCCGATCGCGTGTCCGAGCTCGTGCAGCGCAGTGGTGAAGTAGTAATTGCCGAGCTTGGCCAGCGAGAAATTGTATTGAGTCCCGAACCAGATGTCGCCGCCGGGTGCATAATTGCCGGGATAGTAGGCGTAGGCGGTCGGATTGGCGGCCGACGACTGCGCGATCATGAGGTCGGCGCCGTTGGTGCCCGCATATTGGATGTTGGCGTTGGTGTAGCTCAGGATCAATCCGACGGCGTAGTTGATCGCCGCCTGGATCTGCGTGGGCACCGAGGCAAAGCCCGAGGTGGTTGGCTCGCCGCTGCCGCCGGAATAAGGATTCGAATAGTCGCTCGGCGCGTCAGGAAAGCTGTAGGTGATCGTGCCCGACCATTTGACGCCGGACAGCAGGCCGTCAATCTCGGCATTGTTGGTGGCACTGACATAAACGGCGGTGGCCAATGGACTCTCCAAACAACGCGTCGTGTGATTCGCCGCGGGGGCACATGATTCTAGCTAGAGAGTTAAACGTTTGGTTTAAATGGGGCAGCGGCGTTTGCGCTGCTCCCATAATGCCGTGTTAGCCATTAAATCCCGTAGTCATACGGAACGGCAGCATAGAGTTTCGTTCCCGGAACACCGTGGTTTGCAGGGTTTCATGAAACGACGCACACTCCCGGCCAGCCTGTTTGGCGCCTTGATTGCGCTTGCTGGACTGTCCCATCAACCTCTCGGAGGACTGCCCGTGATGGTGGAGAAGGCCAAGGCAGACGACAGCAGCAAGCGAGGGCGCGCGCCCTCCATGCCGATGGCGCGAGATCCTGCCGCTGCGGTGGCAGAGGAATATGAAGCTGCCCGCCGGAAGGGAACGCGGGAGGCCCTTGAACTCTTCATTGCGCGCCATGGCGATGATCCCCTTGCCGCGCAGGCGCGGGCCGAATTGAAGCGCCTGTCGCGCTGATCTCGCAGACAGCGCCTCAGGCAAGGCATTTCAGCAGGCGGCATCGGCGCCGGCCCGGCTTGTCGCGTGATCTCTGGGCACTATGGTAGGCGCCCAATCTGTCCCGGAGCCTTTCACGATGCCCTTCCCGCATGCCTCGGAAGCCCTGTCGCGCTTCACCGTGCTCGATCTGACCCGTGTCCGCTCCGGGCCGACCTGCGTGCGGCAGCTCGCCGACTGGGGCGCCAACGTCGTCAAGATCGACGCGCTGACCGAGGATGCCGGCGGCGAGCAGCCGGGCGGGCCGCGGCGCGGTTCCGACTTTCAGAATTTGCACCGCAACAAGCGGGCAATGACGCTGAACCTGAAGGACGAGCGCGGGCTCGCGGTGTTCAAGCGCCTCGCCGTCAAGGCCGACGTCGTGGTCGAGAATTTCCGGCCCGACGTGAAGAAGAAGCTCGGCATCGACTACGACAGCCTCGCCGCGATCAACCCGCGCATCGTCTATGGCAGCATCTCCGGCTTCGGCCAGGACGGCCCCTACCACAAGCGGCCGGGCTTCGATCAGATCGCGCAAGGCATGGGCGGGCTGATGTCGATCACCGGCGCGCCGGGCGAAGGCCCGATGCGGGTCGGCATCCCCGTCGCCGACCTCAGTGCCGGTCTGTTTTGCGCGATGGGCATCCTCACCGCCCTGCTCGAGCGCGAGGTCTCGGGCAAGGGCCAGTGGGTGCAGACCTCGCTGCTGCAGGCCCAGATCTTCATGCTCGACTTCCAGGCCGCGCGCTGGCTGATGGAGAAGGAGGTCGCCAAGCAGGCCGGCAACAACCATCCGACCAGCATTCCGACCGGCGTGTTCAAGACCTCCGACGGCTACATCAACATCGCCACCACGGGCGGGCGGATCTGGGAGCGCTGTGCGCAGGCGATCGGCGCGCCGGAGCTCTACACTCATCCCGACTATGCGACGGCTCCCGCCCGCTCGAAGAATCGCGATGCGCTCAACGCCGAGATCGAGAAGCGCACCGTGACGAAGTCGACCGAGACCTGGGTCCGCGAGCTCAACGAGGCCGGCGTGCCCTGCGGGCCGATCTACGCCATCGACCAGATGTTCGAGGACGCGCAGGTCAGGCATCTCGGCATTGCGCAGGACGTGCCGAACGATGAAGGCCGGGATATCCGCCTGGTCGGCCAGCCCGTGACGCTGTCGCGCACGCCGAGCAGGATGGTGGCGCGGCCGCCGGAATTCGGCGAGCAGACCGACGAAGTGCTGAAGGAGTTCGGCTTCGGCGCGGACGAGATCGCAGGGCTCAGAGACGCGAAGGTGGTGTGAATCTCGCGCGCCCCGTCTGCAACGACAAAGCCCGGCGCGAGCCGGGCTTTGCTTCTTATTGACGCCTTCTTGATCTCAGTACTTCGCTTAGTACTTCGCGACCACCGGGCCACCAAATTGATAGTTGATGCCGGCGCGCAGGATGTGGTCGGTGAAGCGGGAGGAAGCACTGGCCGCAATCGTGGGCAACGGCGCCAGCGAGAACGGACCTGACGAGAACCGGCCGAGATCCACATAGAGATATTCGAGCTTGGCGCTCCAGTTCTGAGTGATCTTGCCTTCCACACCCGCACCCACGGTCCAGCCGACGCGGGTATCCGACGAAGAGCTGGTCGAGGCGACCGCGACACCAGCCGGCGTGAAGCCGGAGATGGTGCCCGTGGTCTTGATCTCGCCGAAGGCCACGCCGCCGGTGCCATAGAACAGCACTTTCGGTGTCGCCAGAAAGCCGACGCGGCCGCGCACCGTGCCGAACCATTGCAGATGCTGGTCGAGCGTCAGAGTGGTGCCGACAGCAGCGCCGGGGGGCAGAAAGGTCAGGCCCGGAAGACAGGCGCCGCCTGCAATGCTGGTGGGGGCGCAGTTGAAGCCGGCGCGGCCCTTCTCGTCCGACCAATTCAGGTCGCCCTCGATGCCGAACACCCAATTCGTGCTCTGCCAGTTGTAGCCGGCCTGGCCACCGGCGACGGCACCGTTCATGTCGAACGAGGCGCTGGTGACGGATCCGGCCGGCGGCACGATCACCGCACCGGTCGCCGTGTTGGTGTAGGTGACGTCGGTGCGCGAACGGCCCCAGCTGTAGCCGCCGTTGGCGCCGACATAGAAGCCCGTCCAGCTCCAGACCGGATCGACCATAGGCGCCTTGACATACGGCTTTGCCGCGAGATCGGCGGCCAGCGCGCCCGTGGCAAACAGCGACATCGCAGCCGCCATTCCAATCACTATCCGCTTCATGGAGAATTCCCCCTTGCACGATCTTGTGATCGAAATATACGCGCATCCTCACCCAAGAGCTGTGCCGCCGCGGCAACATTCGGAAACAATCGGAGGTCGCGCTGGCATCCCGACTAGAAAGCTACCTTCGACATAAGCTATTGATTTCTTAGAATATTTCTCCACCATCCTAAGGCGATGTCGCCCTGGTCCCATGCGTCAACCCGACACGGGCGAGGAGATTGTCGATCACCGGCCAGAACAGCAGCAGAATCGCCAGGGTCGTGATCGAGCCGACCAGGCCGTTCGACCAGAACACCTTCAGGGTGCCGCCGGAGCCGATCATCGACAGGCGGAAGGCATCCTCGGCACGGTTGCCGAGCACGAGCGCCAGGGTGAACGGCGCCAGCGGAATGCCGATCTTCTTGAAGACGTAACCGACCACGCCGAAGCCCAGCATCAGCCAGATGTCGAACATCGCGTTCTGGATGGCATAGGCGCCGATCGCGCAGGACACCACGATCATCGGCGCCACCGCCGCGAACGGCACGCGCAGGATCGAGGCGAAGATCGGCACCGTCGTCAGCACCAGCACGAGGCCGACGACGTTGCCGAGATACATCGAGGCGATCAGGCCCCAGACGAAATCCTTGTGCTCGACGAACAGCAGCGGCCCCGGATTGAGACCCCACACCATCAGCCCGCCGAGCAGAATCGCGGCCGTGCCCGAGCCGGGAATGCCGAGCGCCAGCATCGGCAGCAGCGCCGAGGTGCCGGAGGCATGCGCCGCCGTCTCCGGCGCGAACACGCCTTCGATGCGGCCCTTGCCGAAGCCCTCGGGCTCCTTGGCGAAGCGCTTTGCCAGATTGTAGCCCATGAAGGAGGCCGCGATCGCACCGCCAGGGGTGATGCCGAGCCAGCAACCGATGAAAGAGGAGCGCAGCAGCGTCACCCAGTATTTCGGCAGATCCTTCCAGACGCCGAGCACGACGCGCAGCGAGATGCTAGCCGCATGCCCGCGCAGCGCAAGGCGCTCCTCCATCGTCAGCAGGATCTCGCTGATGCCGAACAGGCCGATGACGGCGACCAGGAAGTTGATGCCGCGCAAGAGCTCCGGCGAGCCGAAGGTCATGCGCAGACTGCCGGACACCGTATCCATGCCGATGCCGGCCAGCAGCAGGCCCAGCGACATCGAGATGACGGTCTTGTGCTTGGCTTCGCGCCCGAGGCCGACGAAGGAGCAGAAGGTGAGGAGATACACCGCGAAGAACTCGGGCGGGCCGAATTTCAGCGCAAAGGACGAGATCATCGGCGCGAGAAAGGTGATCAGGAGCACCGCGACCAGCGAGCCGACGAAGGAGGAGGTGAACGCCGCAGTCAGCGCCTCCGCCGCCCTGCCCTGCTGCGCCATCGGATAGCCGTCGAACGTGGTCGCGACCGACCAGGCTTCGCCCGGGATGTTGAACAGGATCGAGGTGATGGCACCGCCGAACAACGCGCCCCAATAGATGCAGGACAGCATCACGATGGCCGAGGTCGGGTCCATCGTGAAGGTCAGCGGCAACAGGATCGCAACGCCGTTGGGACCGCCGAGCCCGGGCAGCACGCCGACGAAGATGCCGAGCACCAGCCCGACCATCATGAGCACGAGCGTCTTCCACGTCAGCAGGACGGCAAAGCCGTGGAGCAGGAGACCGAGAGCTTCCATCGCGCGGGGGCTCCGCCTAGCGGCCGAGGGCCGCTTCGAGCGGTCCCTTCGGCATGATGACGTCGAAGGCGACATCGAAGGTGACGAACATGATCGCCGTGAACGCGAACGCGGTGAGCAGCGACTTCCACAACGCGATCCGGCCGACCAGCCGCATGAAGCCCGCGATCAGGAGAAAGCTCGCGACATAGAGGCCGAGGAACTGCGTCGCCAGGCAGAACAGCGACGTCGGCACGAACACAGCCAGCACGCGGCGGCCTTGCGCGCGCGTGACGAAGGTTCCGGACGAGACGCGCCGCGCCAGCAGCGCGGCGATCAGGCCGTAGAGGCTGCCGCCGGCGAGAATGACGGACAGATAGAACGGGAAATAGCCGGGCTCCGGCCCGGTCGCATCCCAGGACGCGCCGGTGCGCCAATTGTCGTAGCCGAGCGTGACCGCGAGCGCGAGCAGCAGCAGGCAGACGACGATTTCGATCGTGCCGGAAGAGACGACGGAAGGGGAATCGTCTTCGGGCGCGGTGGGATCCTCGACGACGATTTCGATATCGGTTTGGGACATGCTCTGTTAGGGACGGAGTGCGTTCAATTCCCCCTCTCCCCGCTTGCGGGGAGAGGGTCGGGGTGAGGGGGAGTCTCCGCAGGGACGGTGAGAGTCGAACTCGCGGAGAGAGCCCCTCACCCCAACCCTCTCCCCGTAAGAACGGGGAGAGGGAGAAAAAGGGACAGCTACTTCGCGACGAAGCCGGCTTCCGTCATCAGCGACTTGTTCAGCGCATCGTCCTCCTCGAGGAACTGCACCATGTCCTTGCCGGAGAGGAAGATCGGCTTCAAGGCCTGCTTCTCCATGTAGTCCTTGTACTCCGCGGTCTGCGTCACCTTGTGGAACAGATCGACGTAGAACGCCTGCTGCTCCGGCGTGACCTTGCCGGGCAGAAACATCGCGCGCAGCATCAGATATTGCACGTCGACGCCCTCCTCCTTGCAGGTCGGGATGTCGGCCCAGGACTGGGTGTCGGTCACCTTGGTCGTATAGGCAATGCGCTCCCTGTCGAACACGCAGAGCGGACGCACCTGGCCGGCGCGCCAGACCTCGAGATTTTCGGATGGGTTGTTGACGTTGGCTTCGGTGTGGTTGCCGACCAGCTGGGTCGCGGCCTCGCCGCCGGATTTGTAGGGCAGATAGGAGAATTTCGCGCCGGTCTTCTGCTCCAGGAACACGGTGAGCACGTGGTCCTCGCGCTTGGAGCCGGTGCCGCCCATCTTGAACGGCGCGCTCGCAGCCTTGGCGGCCGCGACGAAGTCCTTCAACGTCTTGGGGCCTGCGCTGTTGTCCCACAGCACGAACTGGTCGAGCGCGACCACGGAGACCGGCGTCAGCTCGCGCCAGTTGAACGGGATCTTCGCCGACAGCGGCAGCATGTAGATCAGCGAATAGGCGATCAGCACCTTGTTGGGGTCGCCCTCGCTGGACTTCATGTACATCAGCGCTTCCGCGCCGGAGGCGCCGCCCTTGAGCGAGACCACCATCGGCTGCTTCATCAGATTGTTCTTCTGGATCGCGGCCTGCATCATCCGCGCCATCTGGTCGGAGGCGCCGCCTGCGCCCGCCGCCACCACGATCTCCACCGGTTTCGTCGGCTCCCAGGCCGCAACGGCCGGCGTGCTCAACAACAGCGCCATCGCGGCGCCGACGCCTTTCACCAGAATTCGCACGATTTTCTTCCCCTGATGTTTTTTGAGTTGTAGGTGCGGAAAATTCTATCCCTGCATAGTGCGGACTAATCCTGAGGAGTTCAAGCGGACGGGCAATTGCACGCATATGACTTTCGACTGACGGAGCCGAAAGCCCGTGAGACTTATCTGCCCTTCCAGACCGGAGCCCGCTTGTTGAGGAAGGCATCCATGCCCTCGCGGAAATCCTCGCTCATATAGGCTTTCAGGATCAGGTCCTCGCCTTCCTCGCGCGAGAGCGTGCGGCGGATGCGGCGCACCGCTTCCTTGGTCGCTTCCAGCGTCAGCGGCGCGTGGCTGGCGACGAGCCTTGCGGTCTCGTCGGCGCGGCGCTGCAGCGTCTCCACGTCAGGCACGATTTCATTGAGCAGGCCGAGCGCCAGCGCCTCCTGCGCCTCGACCAGGCGCGCCTTGAAGATCATATCCTTGGTGCGGGCGGGACCGACCAGCGCGACGACGCGGCTGATGTTCGACATCGACAGGCAGTTGCCGAGCGTGCGCGCAATCGGAAAGCCCATCCGCGTCGTCTCGGTGCCGATGCGAAGATCGCAGCAGGCCGCGATCCCTGCGCCGCCGCCGGTGCAGGCGCCGGCGATCGCCGCGATCACCGGCACGCGGCACTGCTCGAGCGTGCCGAGCACGCGATCGATGCGCGCCTCGTAGTCGAGCGCATCCTGCGCGGTCTTGAAGGCGCGGAATTGCGAGATGTCCGTGCCGGAGGCGAACGCCTTGTCGCCCGCGCCGGTCAGGATCAGCGCCTTGATCGAACGGTCGACGTTGATCTCCTGGCATATCTCCGCCATGCGGTCATACATGGCGAAGGTCATGGCGTTGCGCGCCTGCGGGCGATTGAAGGTAATCCGCGCGATGCCGTCCGTGACGGAGTAGAGCAGGTCTTCGTTGGCAGTCGTCGGTGCGTTCATCGCGCGCTCACTTTCTTCACTACAGTTCAGTCAGGCCGCCCCGGCAACCTGAGCCTTAGGCGACTTGAGCCTTGGTCATCGGCACCACGTCGCGTCCCTTCAGCACATCCATCGCCGCGAGCACGCCGCCGCTCCGGTGCGGGATCTTTGCGAGGTCGAGGCCCATCTCGACGCCTGCAAGCGTGCCCATCAGCATCAGATCGTTGAAGTGGCCGATATGACCGATGCGGAACACCTTGCCCTTGACCTTGTTCAGGCCGGTGCCGAGCGACATGTCGAAGTTTTCCAGCACCACCTTGCGGAAGGCGTCGGCATCAAAGCCCTCGGGCACGCGCACGCCGGTCAGCGCCGGCGAATGCGCGGCGGGATCGGCACACTGCGTCTCGAGGCCCCAGACCTTGACCGCAGCACGCGTCGCGGCGCTGTGGCGCTTGTGGCGGGTCCAGACGTTCTCCAGCCCCTCCTCCTCCAGCATCTTCACCGCTTCGCGCAGGCCGTAGAGCAGGTTCGTTGCGGGCGTGTAGGGGAAGGTGCCGAGCTTGTTGAAGCTGATGACCTCCTGCCAGTCCCAGTATGAGCGCATGCCGGGGTTGGCTTTGGCGACCGCGAGCGCCTTCTCCGAGACGGCGTTGAAGCCGAGGCCCGGCGGCAGCATCAGGCCCTTCTGCGAGCCGGCGACCGAAACGTCGATGCCCCAGGCGTCGTGCTCATATTCCATCGAGCCGAGCCCGGAGATGGTGTCGACCATCAGCAGCGCCGGATGCTTGGTGCGGTCGAGGATCTTGCGCACCTCCAGCGGCGGCGTCACGCAGCCGGTCGAGGTCTCGTTGTGCACGACGCAGACCGCCTTGATGGCGTGCTGCTTGTCGGCGGCAAGGCGCTTCTCGATCTCCGCAAGATCGGCACCATGGCGCCAGTCGCTCGGGATGAAGTCGACATCGAGCTTGAACTTGTCGGCGATGCCGCGCCACAGCACGGCGAACTGGCCGGTCTCGCACATCAAGACCTTGTCGCCGGGCGCGAACACGTTGACCATCGCCGCTTCCCAGGCGCCGGTACCGGACGAGGGGAAGATGATCACGGGCTGCTTGGTGCGGAATACGCGCTGCATTGCGGCAAGCACGGCAAAACCGAGCTCGGCGAACTCCGGACCGCGATGGTCCAAAGTCGGCATATCCATCGCCCGCAGCACCCGATCGGGCACGTTGGTCGGTCCTGGAATCTGTAAGAAATGCCTTCCAGTATGCACGGTCATCGGCGTCCTTCCCGGTCTTGCCTTGGTTTGGTGGGCGCCGAATAGCACCATTTGACCGGCTTGTCCTCTCCTCCAAAGGGTCCCTCGCGCATAGCGGACCGGCCTGCCCTCAGCCGCTCCGTCGCGACCACCTTTGCGTGCCGACCTTTACGTGCCGACGATCTTCAGATGCGGCGCGGCATTGCCCTGCGGGCGCTGCTCCAGCAGCTTCATCGCGACATCCACACCGCCGGAGCGGTGCGGCACGCCGGCGACCGACAGGCCCATTTCGACACCGGTGAGTGCGCCGAGCAGCGTCAGCGCATTGCATTCGCCGAGATGGCCGATGCGGAAGACCTTGCCGGCGACCTTCGACAGGCCCGAGCCGAGCGACATGTTGTAATTGTCGAGCACGACTTTCCGGAACTGATCGGCATCATGCCCCGGAGGCATCAGCACGGCCGTGAGCACCGGCGAGAACTCCGAAGGCTCCTGGCACAGCACTTCGAGACCCCAATGGTTGACCGCGGCCCGCGTCGCTGCCGCCAAGCGCTGATGCCGCGCAAAAACATTGTCGAGCCCCTCCTCGAGCAGCATCGCGATCGCCTCGCGCAAGCCGTAGAGCAGATTGGTCGCGGGCGTATAGGGGAAGAAACCCTTGGCGTTGGGCTTGAGCATCTCCTCCCAGTCGAAATAGGAGCGCGGCATCTTGTTGGTTCTGGACGCAGCCAAGGCCTTGTCCGAAATCGCGTTGAAGCCGAGACCGGGCGGCAGCATGAAACCCTTCTGCGAGCAGCTGACGCTGACATCGACCTTCCACGCGTCGTGACGATAGTCGACCGAGCCGAGCGAGGAGATGGTGTCGACCATCAAGAGTGCCGGATGCGAGGCGCGGTCGATCGCGGCGCGGATCTCGGCGATGCGGCTGGTCGCGCCGGTCGAGGTCTCGTTGTGCACGACCATCACCGCCTTTATGGTGCGCGCGGCGTCTTCGGAGAGCCTGGCCTCGATCACCGTGGGATCGGCGCCGCGGCGCCAGTCGCCCGGGACGAAATCAACCTCGATGCCGAAGCGGGCGGCCATCTGCCGCCACATCGTGGCGAAGTGGCCGGTCTCGACCATCAGCACCTTGTCGCCCGGCGACAGCGTGTTGACGATCGCGGCTTCCCAGGCGCCGGTCCCCGACGAGGGGAAGATCACGACCGGCCCCCGGGTCTGGAAGATCTGCTGGCTGCCTTCGAGCACGGTGCGGCCGAGCTCGCCGAATTCGGCGCTGCGGTGGTCGATGACAGGCATGTCCATCGCGCGCAGGACGCGCTCGGGGACCGGGCTCGGGCCCGGAATCTGCAGGAAATGGTGTCCCTGAGGCATGCAAAGCTCCTTTTCGGCAGGTTATGGCCGGCTCCGCCGGCTATTTTGCATTCATTTTTTGTCCCTTCAATCGAAATCTGGTATTCGATTGCGAGCGTCGACGCGATCAACCGGGCAAACTACTGTGCTGCAAATGAAATCCACGATTCCCGACACCGGGGTTCCGATCACCCCGTCCCCCGGCAATGGCGATCGCCAGGAAAACCGTCACGAGGCCTCGCTGCATGGCGAGATCCTGCTGCGGCTGCGCGATTACGTGGTCGAGGGCAATATTCCTGAGGGCGCGCGCGTTCCCGAGCGGCAGCTCTGCGAGATGCTTGGCATCTCCCGCACGCCGTTGCGCGAGGCGCTCAAGGTGCTCGCCGCCGAGGGCCTGATCGAGCTACTGCCCAACCGCGGCGCGCGCGTGCGCCAGCTCAGCCAGCGCGACCTCGAAGAACTGTTCGACGTCATGGCGGGCCTGGAAAGCCTAGCCGGGCGCCTCGCCTGCGAAGCCATAACGGATGCGGAAATCACGGCGATCGAGCAGCTGCACTACGAGATGTACGGCCACTACCTGCATCGCGACATGCACGGCTATTTCCAGGCCAACCAGCGCATCCACGAGAGCATCGTCGATGCCGCACGCAACGATACGCTGAAGAGTGCCTATGCCAATTTCGCCGGCCGCATTCGCCGCGTCCGCTACTCCGCCAATTTCGCCCGCAAGCGGCAGCGCTGGGCGGAAGCCATGCGCGAGCACGAGGCCATCCTCGATGCGCTGCGCCGCCGCGCCGGGAGCGAGCTCAGCGACGTCCTGTTCCAGCATCTGCGCAACAAACGGACGGCAGCGATCGAGCACCTGACCGAGCCCCAAGAGGGCGCGCCGGCATCGCCTTGAGGGCGCCCGGCTTGCCCATTTTGCATTCACAATATGGTCGATCAGGAACCACAATGAATATCCCAGCAAGGCTGAGCCTCGCCGGGTCAGTCCGGGATCAGGGATGACGAACGCCTCCTCGCTCGAACGGCGCCTGCGGTCGGAATTGACCGGCGACGTGCTGTTCGACGGCTTCAGCCGCGGCCGCTACGCCACCGACGCCTCGTTCTACCAGATCATGCCGGCTGGCGTGGTGGCCCCCAAGACCATGGACGAGGCCTTGCGGGCGCTGGCGATCGCGCGCGACGAGGGGCTGAAGGTCACCCCGCGCGGCGGCGGCACCTCGCAATGCGGCCAGACCGTCAATGACGGTCTCGTGGTCGATCTCTCCAAGCACCTCAACCGGATCCTGTCGCTTGATGTCGAAGGCCGCACCTGCGTGGTGGAGCCCGGCATCGTGCTGGACGACCTCAACCGCCAGCTCAAAAAGCACGGCCTGTGGTTTCCGGTCGACGTCTCCACGGCCTCCCGCGCCACCATCGGCGGCATGGCCGGCAACAATTCCTGTGGCGGCCGCTCGCTGCGCTACGGCACCATGCGCGACAACACGCTGTCGATGGAGGCATCGCTCGCCGACGGCACGCTGGGCCGTTTTGGCGAGGTCGCGCGCGATCTCTCCGACCTCGAGGCCGGCGACAGCACCCGCGCCCTGTTCCGCGACATGCTCGACCTTGGCACCCGCGAGGCCGACGAGATCGCCGCGCGCTTCCCAAAGGTGCAGCGCCGCGTCGGCGGCTACAATCTCGATGCGCTGGTGCCGCGCAACGCGCCGAACAACATGGCGCATCTGTTGGTCGGCTCCGAAGGCACCCTCGCCTTCACCACCAAGGTCGAGCTGAAGCTGTGGCCCGTGATCCGCAACAAGGCGCTCGGCGTCTGCCATTTCGGCAGCTTCTACGAGGCCATGGATGCGGCCCAGCACCTCGTCAAGCTCAAGCCGATTGCGGTCGAGCTGGTCGACCGCACCATGATCGCGCTCGGCCGCGACATTGCGATGTTCGCACCCGTGATCTCCGCGGCGATCAAGGGCGATCCGGATGCCGTGCTGGTGGTCGAATTCGCTGAAGAAGACCAGTCGGACAATCTGGTGCGCCTCAAACAGCTCAGCGAGCTGATGGCTGATCTCGGCTTCGGCTGGAACAACGACACGCGCAAATGGGGCGGCGTGGTCGAGATCACCGAACCCGCGCTGCAGAGCGGCATCGCCGATTTCCGCGCGGCCGGCCTCAACGTGATGATGTCGATGAAGCAGGAGGGCAAGCCGGTCTCCTTCGTCGAAGACTGCGCGGTGCCGCTGCCGCACCTCGCCGACTACACCGCGCGGCTGAACGAAGTCTTCGCCAAGCACGGCACCAGCGGCACGATGTACGCGCACGCCTCCGAAGGCTGCCTGCATGTGCGCCCCGTTCTGAACCTGAAGCTGGAGAAGGACGTCAAGGCGATGCGCGCCATCGCCGAAGAGGCCTTCGCCCTGGTGCGCGAGTACAAGGGCTCGCATTCCGGCGAGCACGGCGACGGGCTGGTGCGCTCCGAATTCCACGAGGCCATGTTCGGCGAGCGCCTCGTCGCCGACTTCAGGGAGGTGAAGCAGCGCTTCGATCCTGCCGGCCTGCTCAATCCCGGCAAGATCGTCGATGCGCCCAGGATGGACGACCGCTCGCTGTTCCGCTTCAAGCCCGATTATCGGGTCGGCGAACTGAAGACGAAGCTCGACTGGTCCGCTTATCCCGGCGCCGGCGGCGGTTTCCAGGGCGCGGTCGAGATGTGCAACAACAACGGCGCCTGCCGCAAGCTCGAGGGCGGCGTGATGTGCCCGTCCTATCGCGCCACGCGCAACGAGAAGGACGTTACCCGCGGCCGCGCCAATACGCTGCGGCTTGCGATCTCCGGCCAGCTCGGCCCGGATGCGCTCGCTTCCGACGAGATGATGGAGACGCTCAAACTCTGCGTCTCCTGCAAGGCCTGCCGCCATGAATGCCCGACCGGCGTCGACATGGCCAAGATGAAGATCGAGGTCCTCGCGGCGCGCGCCGCCAGCCGGGGCCTGACGCTACGCGACCGGCTGGTTGGATATCTGCCGCGCTATGCCGGCCTTGCTTCGCGCTTGGCGCCGCTGGCTAATTTGCGCAACGGCAGCCCGCTGCTGCGAAGGCTGTTCGAGCGCTTTGCCGACATCAGCGCGCGCCGGGCCCTCCCCGCCTTCCGCCGCGATGTGTTCGTGCCGCCGGACGAAAGCGTTGGCCCGGAGTCCGGCCGCGAGCTCGTGCTGTTCACTGATACCTTCAACCGCATCTATGAGCGCGAGAATCTCGACGCCGCGCTGCGCGTGCTCACGGCCGGCGGCTATCGCGTGCATCTGCCGAAGCCGGTGAGCGGGAGCCGTCCGCTGTGCTGCGGCCGCACCTTCCTTTCAGCCGGCCTTGTCGACGAGGCCAAGGTCGAGCTCGACCGGCTGGTCTCGGCTTTCGCACCCTATGCAGCGCGCGGCGTGCCGATCGTCGGCCTCGAGCCGAGCTGCCTCCTGACGCTGCGCGACGAGCTCGCTTCGCTGCGCAAGGACGACGACGCCAAGGCGATCGGCGCCCATGCGCTGACCTTCGAGGAGTTTCTGGTGCGCGAGGCCGAGGCCGGACGGCTGCAACTGCCGCTCGGCAGCGTCGCCGACAAGGCCGTGGTGCACGGCCATTGCCATCAGAAATCCTTCGGCGCCTTCAAGCCGGTCGAGCAGGTGCTGCGCCTCGTCCCGGGGCTGAAGGTCGAGACCATCGAGTCGAGCTGTTGCGGCATGGCCGGCGCATTCGGCTATGGTGCGGATACCTACGATGCCTCGATCGAGATGGCCGAGCTTTCACTGCTGCCGGCCGTGCGGCGCGCGGACCCGGATACGCTGATCGTCGCCGACGGCACCTCCTGCCGTCACCAGATCCACGACGGCGCCCAGCGCGAGGCGCTTCACGTCGCGCGCGTGCTGGCCATGAGTCTCGATCGTTTCAAGTCCAACGCCACTTCTCCAGCTGCAAAGGAAACCAGCCATGGCTGACCTCACCCTCGACACCGCCCGAAAAATCCTCGACGCCGCCTTCGCGAAGGCCGGCGAGCTCAAGCTGAAGCCGCTGGTCGTCACCATCCTGGACGCGCGCGGCGTGCTCAAGCTCGCGGCCGCGCAGGACGGCACCAGCCTGATGCGCGCCGACATCGCGCATGGCAAGGCCTATGGCGCGCTCGCCATGGGCATGGGCTCGCGCGCTTTGTTCCAGCGCGCGCAGGAGCAGGCCTATTTCATCGATGCCGTGAACACGATCGCCAAGGGCGCGCTGGTGCCGGTCCCCGGCGGCGTGCTGATCATGGATGGCACCACCCTGCTCGGCGCGGTCGGCGTCTCCGGCGATACGTCCGACAATGACGAAGCCTGCGCGGTGGCGGGGATTCAGGCGGCGGGACTGAAGGCGAACGCGGGGTGAGATTGTCATTCCGGGGCGCGCCCCTTGGCGCGAGCCCGGAATCCATTTCTCCGCATCACTTGCTGCACGATGGATTCCGGGCTCGCGCTACGCGCGCCCCGGAATGACGGCGGAGGATGCGGCTACATTCTCGTTCGTGCCGCCCTGGGTCCCGGCTCTGCGCAGCGACGCCGACGCGTTGCGGCGCGTCCGGGATGCGAGAGCGGATCCCCTCACCTCCCCGTCCAGACCGGCTTCCGCTTCTCGCTGAACGCTTTCAACCCTTCCTTGGCGTCCTCGGTCATCGCGAGCAGTGCGATCTGGCTTTCGGTATAGGCGATGCTCTCGTCGAACGACATCGAGGCGATCGCGCGCATGGCGTATTTGCCGCGGCGGATCGCGGTTGGGGATTTGTCGACGATGCGGCCGATCAGCCAGTCAACCTTGGCATCTAACTCGGCGGCCGGCACGATGTAGTTGAGCAGGCCAGCGGCCTGCGCGGCCCTGGCGTCGAACGGCTCGCCCGTGAGCGCCCATTCGTTGACGAGACGGGGCGGAGCGATGCGCTGCAGCAGGCTCAGCACCTGCATCGGGAACACGCCGACCTTCACCTCCGGCAGGCCGAAGACGACGTGATCAGCCGCAACCGCCATGTCGGTCATGCACAGAAGGCCCATGCCGCCGGCCATGCAGACGCCACTGAGGCGCGCAATCGCCGGCTTCGCGGCGTTCTGTGACAAACGTAACAGATCGGCATAGTCGACATTTGGTTTGGAATGATCCATCGCGAAAGCCGCGCCGGAATTCTGCAAGTCGGCGCCCGCGCAGAACGCCTTGTCGCCCGCGCCCGTCAGCACGATGACGCGGACGTCCTTGTCCTCATGCGCGTCGCGATAGGCTCTTGTGATCCCGGCGATGACCTCGCCGTTCAGCGCGTTGCGTTTCTCCGGCCGGTTGATGGTGATCCAGAACGCCTGCCCGCGCTTCTCGGTGATGACGGCTGTGGTGTCGGTCATGACATGCTCGCTCGCTTGGTCCCGTTTTGCAGCCATTTGCGGCAGGACCGGCGGCGCGCGCAAGGGCAATCTGCAGGGTCGCCTCACCATAGCGTGTGGGCGCAACTTCCGCTTCGCGATTGAACTGGGGCTTGCGCGCGCTATCCTGACCGGAGATTTGATCACCGATGAGCCATTTCATGCGCGCCGCATTGATGTTGTTGCTGGCAGGATTGGTCGTGCTGAGCGGCGGCGCCGCATGCCATGCGGCCGACGCCGCGAAGATCGCGCTGGTGATCGGCAACGCGAAATATCCCGACAATGAGTTCGTCCTGAGCGAGGTCGCCAATGATGCCCAGGACGTCGCCGAGGAATTGAAGCGCGGCGGCTTCGTCGTCGACAGGCAGAGCAATCTCACCGGCGATGCCATGCGGCAGGTGCTGGGCCGCTTCTACGACCGCATCGAGCGCGGCGCGGTGGCGCTGATCTTCTTCGACGGCTTTGCCATCCAGTCCAACCGTCAGACCTATCTGCTGCCGGTCGACGCCCAGATCTGGACCGAGCCGGACGTCTCGCGCGACGGCTTCGGCCTCGACGCCATCCTCGCCGAGATGAACACGCGCGGTGCCGCCATCAAGATCGCGCTGATCGACGCTTCCCGCCGCAACCCGTTCGAGCGGCGCTTCCGCCGCTATTCGGCTGGCCTGGCACCGGCGATCGCACCGAGCAATACGCTGGTGCTCTACTCCGCTGCGCTCGGCGCGGTCACGGCGACCGGCAAGACCGATCGCAGCCTCTTTGTCGCCGAGCTGCTGCGCGAAATGCGCGCGCCGAACATCAGCGCCGAGCAGGCCCTGACCAACACCAAGAATGGCGTCGTTGCCGCCACCAACCGCGAGCAAGTGCCCTGGCTGTCCTCCTCGCTGACGACGGAGTTCTCGTTCGCAAGCCCGGCGACGCGGCCGCGGGACGACGCGGCCAAGCCACAGGTGCAGACACCCGAGCCGCAAAAGCCGGTCTGCGAGGTACCGCAGGCGGAGCCCGCCCCGAATGCGGACGAGTTGGCACGAGATCCCGTCCTCGCCGATCTCAGCCGCAGGATCACCGCCAACGCCAACGATGTCACCTCGCGCTACAAACGCGGCCAGGTCTACGCGATCAAGCGCGCCTATGCGCTCGCGATACAGGATTTCGACGCGGTGCTCCGCCGCGCGCCCAAGGACGCGGAAGCCCTAAACAACCGCTGCTGGAGCCGGGCTGCGACGGGCGACCCGCAAGGCGCGCTCGCCGACTGCAATCTGGCGCTCCAGATCAACCCAGGCTTGAGCGATGCACTCGACAGCCGCGGGCTCGTCAACCTCAAGCTCGGGCGCAATGCCGAGGCGATCAAGGATTATACCGACGCGATCCAGCGCAACCCGCGCTCCTCGTCCTCGCTGTTCGGCCGCGGCATCGCTGCGCGCAGAAGCGGCGGCGACGGCGCCACCGATATCGCGCAGGCGAAGTCGATGAACCCGAACATTGCAAAGGAATTCGCGGGCTACGGCGTCACGGAGTGCACGCCTTGAGCTGAGGCCGCCTTCCTGATCCAGACTTTATTATCGTGGAACGCCGCGCCGCCGATCGGCGCGATCGTATCTGCGCCCGTCAACGTGTTGATGCCGCGGCCGCCGATATGGTTGCTGTTGGGATGAACGGATTCGGCGATCAGGACACCGCGCCGCACGCCCTCGAACAGCGTCGCGATCAGCGTGGTCTCGCCGCGGCCGTTGCCGAGCGTCACCGCATCGCCATCGGCGATGCCGAGCGCGGCGGCATCTAACGGGTGGATCATCACGCTGGCCCGGCCCTCGCGCGCCTGCGAGGACGGCGTCTCGTTGAAGGTCGTGTTGAGGAAGCTGCGCGAGGGACTGGTCGCTAGCCGGAACGGATGGGCCCGGTCGGCGTGCTCGATCACTGCCCAATGATCCGGCAGACCAGGCATCTTGTCGTAGTCGCCCATGGTGACGCCGAACGGCGGATGCGCCCAGTCGGCTTTGAAATGGAACTTGCCGTCGGCGTGGGCGAAGCCGTCGAGATAATGCGAGGTGCGGAAATCCGGCTGCAGGTCGCGCCAGATGTCGGCTTCAAGGCCGGCGATGTCGCCGTGATTGCTCAGCCTCAAGGTCGCGTCGATCAATTCGCGCGGGCTCATCTCGAAGCCCGGATGCCTGGCGCCCAGCCGCGGCGCCAGCGCCTGCAACACCTCGTGGTTGGAGCGGCATTCGCCCGGCGGGTCGATCAGCTTCGGCCCGACCGAGATGTGCTGATGGCCGCCGCCATAATAGAGGTCGTCATGCTCCATGAACATGGTCGCCGGCAGCACGATGTCGGCCATCTGCGCCGTCTCGGTCATGAACTGCTCGTGCACCGCCACGAACAGATCCTCGCGCGCAAAGCCCTGCCGGACCAGCGCCTGCTCCGGCGCCACCGTCATCGGATTGGTGTTCTGGATCAGCAACGCCTTGACCGGGCCCTTGCCCTGCAGAGCTTCGGCATCGCCGGTGAGGATACGTCCGATCTGCGACTGGTCGAGCGCGCGGGTGGTCTTGTCGATCGCGTCGTGGCCTTCGATGATGGATTCGTTGAAGTGCCACAGCGCGTAATTGTTGAAGAAGGCGCCGCCGCCTTCATACTGCCAAGCGCCGGTCACCGCGGGAATGCACAGCGCCGCATGCATCTGCGTCGCGCCGTTGCGCGAGCGGGTGAAGCCATAGCCGAGACGGAAGAAGGTCCGCTTGGTCTCGCCGACGGCCTTGGCGAAAGCCTCGATCTCCGACACCGGAACGCCGCAAATCGCCGAGGCCCATTCCGGCGTGCGCGACTTCAGATGCGCCTCGAGCTCGGCGGGGCAATCGGTATACTTGTCCATGTAGGCTCGGTCGGCGTAGCCGTCGCGGAACAGGACATGCATGACGCCGCAGGCGAAGGCGCCGTCGGTGCCGGGCCGCAGGATGATCCTGATGTCGGCCTGCTTCATGGTCTCGTTGTCGTAGATGTCGACCGCCGCGATCTTCGCGCCGCGCTCCTTGCGGGCGCGCGAGGCGTGCGTCATCACGTTGACCTGAGTGTTGACGGGATTGGTGCCCCAGATCACGACGAGATCGGACAGCGCCATCTCGCGCGGGTCGACGCCGGCGATCTTGCCGGTGCCGATTGCAAAGCCGATGCGCGCAACATTGGCACAGATGGTCTGGTAGAAGCGCGAATATTTCTTCACATGCGTGAGACGGTTGAGCCCGTCGCGCATCACGAGCCCCATCGTCCCCGCGTAGTAATAGGGCCAGATCGATTCCGCACCGAACTCGCGCTCGGCCGCATTGAATCGGTGCCCGATCTCGTCCAGCGCCTCGTCCCAGGAGATCCGCGCGAACTGACCTGAACCCTTGGGGCCGGTGCGGCGCAGCGGATAGATCAGCCGCTCGGGATGATGGATGCGCTCGGCATAGCGGGCGACCTTGGCGCAGACGACGCCGGCGGTGTAGGTCTGCTTCTTCGAACCGCGGACGCGGCCGATGCTGCGGCCTTCGACCACCTCGACATCGAGGGCGCAGGCCGAGGGGCAATCATGCGGACAGGTCGAATGGCGGATCTCGATCTTCGCGTTGATCTTGGCGTGCTGGTTCATGTCCCAGTTCGTAACACCAAAATACCGGCCAGCCGAGCGCATTTATCCGGCAAGCCCCATGCGATTTGCTCAAACCGCGCGCGCCGAGCCTCCTGCTGCGGCTGCGAAGGAGACCGGCCAGTGAGCCGCGCGACGTGCAAGCGCAACCCGAGCTACATCCTTTGCTATTTGTGCAACTGGGTGAGACCGGTCGGCGGGCCATCGACGGCGGTCCAGCCGCCGTCGACGAACAGCGTGCTGCCGCTGACATAGCTTGCGGCATCCGAGGCGAGATAGGCGACGGCGGTCGCGACCTCGTCGGCGCTGCTCCAGCGGTTGAACACGGTGTGGCCGGCGTAGAGATTGTAGATGTCGGGGCGCTGCTTGAACGGGCCGGTCAGCGCGGTCTCGGCGATGCTCGGCGCGATCGCATTGACGCGCACGCCGGCGTGCCCGACCTCGGAGGCAAAGCCCTTCACCAGGAGACCGATCGCCGCCTTGGTGGAGCCGTAGATGCCGAGGCCAGGTTCGATGGTCACCGCGCGCACCGAGGAGCAGGCGATGATGCTGCCGCCCTTCTGCGCGACCATGATGCGGCCGAAGGCCTGGAAGAAAAAGACCGTGCCCTTGACGTTGAGGTTGAGGACGCGGTCGAGATCCTCCTCGGTGTAGTCGAGGATGGTCTTGCGGATGTTGAGGCCGGGCGTCGTCACGGCGATGTCGAGCCGCGGAAACTTCTGCATCACGGTTTGGGCCAGCGCATTGACATCCGCGGCGCTTGCGGCGTCGCAGCCAGCTGCTTCCGCCCAGCCGCCCTTGTCACGAATACCGGCGGCGGTCGCCTCCGCTGCGTCGAGCGCACGATCGGCGCAGACGACGCGGGCGCCGAGATCCGCAAGCGCTTCGGCCGACGATCTGCCGATGCCGGATGCGGCGCCGAGCACGAGCGCGGTCTTGCCGGTGAGATCGAAGAGCTTGCGATAGTCCGCCACTGACATTGTCTCCCTGGTGCTACTAGCCCTTGTAGCCCATCAAGAGGCGCGGCAGCCACAACGAGAATGCAGGGACGTAGGTCACGAACATCAGTGCTGCGATGAGCGCAGCATAGAACGGCAGGATGGTGCGCATCACCGCGCCGACCGAAATGCCGCCGATGGCGCAGCCGACGAATTGCGTCGTTCCGACCGGCGGCGTGTTGAGCCCGAGGGCGCAATTGATCAACATCAGCATGCCGAACTGCACCGGATCCATGCCCGCCTTCATCGCGATCGGCAGGAAGATCGGGGTGCAGATCAGGATCGTTGCCGCCATGTCCATGAACGTGCCGAGCACGAACAGGATGATGTTGATGAGCAGGAAGATCACCCAGGGCTGCGTCGACAACTTGTTCATCATCGCGCCGGCGAGATCCGCCACCTCGTAAAGTCCCATCAGGTACTGGAACATGGTGGAGACGCCGATCAGCAGCAGCACCACGCCGGTCGTCTTCACCGCCTTGGCGGCGGCGCGCAGGAAGTTGCCCCAGGTCATGGTGCGATAGATGAAGAACGTCAGCAGGATCGAGTAGGTGACGGCGATGGCCGCCGATTCGGTTGCCGTGAAGACGCCGGACAGGATGCCAGCCAGGATGATGCCGACGATCAGAAGCCCAGGCACCGCGGCCGCCAGCGAGCGGACCACCTCGGCCCAGCCCGGGAATTTGCCGGCGGGATAACCGCGCTTCACCGCGACCGCGTAGGCGGCAACCAACATGCAGACCATCAGCACCAGCGCCGGCAGCAGGCCGGCCGCAATCAGCGCGCCGATCGAGACCTTGCCGCCGGCCGCGAGTGCATAGATGATCATGTTGTGGCTGGTCGGCATCAGGGCGCCCACGAGCGAGGCGTGGGTGGTGACGTTGACGGCGTAGTCGGTGTCGTATCCCTCCTTCTTCATCATCGGGATCATCACCGCGCCCATCGCCGACACGTCGGCCACGGGCGAGCCCGAGACGCCGCCGAACAGCGTGCACGCGACCACGTTCGACATGCCGAGCCCGCCGCGGATGTGCCCGACGAGATTCTTGGCGAGTTGCACGATCTTGTCGGCCACGCCGCCATGCAGCATCAGCTCACCGCTGAAGACGAAGAATGGAATGGCGAGGAAGGAGAAGATGTTCATCCCCGACATCATCTGCTGGAAGATGACGGCGACCGGCAGGCCTTCGTAGAGGATGGTGCAGATGGCCGACAGGCCGATCGCGAAGGCGACCGGTACGCCGAGGATCAGAAAGCCGAAGAAGGTGGCGCCGAGGATGATCAGTTCCATGAGGGGACGACCTCTTCGCCGCGCAGGAGAGCAATGATGTGCTCGATGGAAAACGAAACGATCAGGACGCCGGAGGCGAACAGCGGCACGTAGCGGATCACCTCGGGCAGACCGAGATTGGGGATCTTCACGGTGCCGACCGACGCGCCGAGGATCCAGCCGTTATAGGCCATTGCGAGGCCGAACCCGGCAACCAGAACGTGGATCACGATCTCGATCTTCTCCCGCGCGTGATCGGGGAGCATGACCAGCAGGCTGTCCATGCCGATATGCCCGGCATCGCGTACGCCGACGGCGGCGCCGATCAGCGTGACGTAGAGGATCAGGACCAGCGCCAGGTTCTCCGTCCAGGTCGGGCTGGAGTTGAGCACGTAACGTCCGAACACCTGGTAGAAGACGATGGCGACGATGACGAGCAGGCCTGTCACCGACAGGTACATGCCAAGGCGCGCGATGGGGGCATTGACCCGCGACAGCAAGCCGGTGGACGGGCGTGTTGCTACGGCCCCCTGCTCGTGACTTGCGACGTGTGGGTCTGTCATCCCGCGCCTCCTTACGGGATCCGGTGCCGCCTGGCGGCGACGCCGGACCCGGTTCCCGAATTATCTTACTTCGTGTCCTGGATGCGCTTGACGAGGCTCTGCAGCTTCTCGTTCCCGGCGAACTTCTGGTAGACCGGCTTCATTGCATCGACGAACTCCGCCTTGTTGCCGATCGTGACCACCTGAACGCCAGCGGCTTCGACGGTCTTGCGGGCGGCCTGCTCGCGCGCGTCCCAGAGCTTGCGCATGACGGGCACCGATTCCTTGGCTGCCTTGCGGACCATCGCCTGGTCCTCCTTGCTCAGCGCGTCCCAGACCTTTTTCGAGATCACGAGAACTTCGGGCGCGAGGGAGTGCTCGGTGATGTTGTAGAACTTGGCGGCTTCGAAGTGCCGGGAGGATTCGTAGGACGGCCAGTTGTTCTCGGCAGCGTCGACGAGGCCGGTCTTGAGCGCGGTGTAGACCTCGCCATAGGGCATCGGCGTCGGGTTGGCCCCCAAGCTCTGGATCATGCCGACCCACAGGTCGGATTGCTGGACGCGGATCTTCAGGCCCTTGAGATCGGCAAGCGATTTGACCGGTGCCTTGACGGTGTAGACCGAGCGCGCGCCGCTGTCGTAATAGGCAAGGCCGACCAGGCCCGCGGGCTCCATGGCTGCCAGGATCTCATCGCCGATCGGACCATCGAGGACGGTGCGCATGTGCTGCGTGTCCCGGAAGACGAAGGGCAGGCACAAGGCAATGGTCTCGGGCACGAAATTGTTCAGCGGCGATGCGTTGATCCGCATCATGTCGAGCGCGCCGATCTTGAGTTGCTCGATCGTGTCCTTCTCCGAGCCCAGGGCGCCGTTCGGAAACACCTTCACGCCAAGCTTGCCGCCGCTCGCCGCCGCGAGTTGCTGGCCCATGAACTTGACCGCCTCGACGGTCGGATAATCGGCGGGGTGAACGTCAGCCGAGCGGAAATCGCGTGCAGTGGCCAGGGGTGCTGAGACCGCCAGTGCAACGGCTGTGATGATACCGGTGAGCGTCTTCATGTGGGCTTCCTCCTGGGTTGATTGAGATCGATTATATCGTTGTCGGCCCGGCTGCAGGCCGCCTTGGGTCGCTCCGCTTCAGGTGTGAAGTCAAGCGCCAATGTCGTCCCTAGGGCGGGCGGCATTCTCTGTCCAAGCCAAATCCGGCATCGATCGATGCAAGACTTGCATCAATCGATTCCTGGCGCAATTCGCACTATGGTGGGTATGGCGGCCTGGCTCGACGTCGCTAGCCCGTGACTTGACGCCTCCAAAGATCGAGCGCGCCTCCGCAGGCTGGACCCGCGCGGTCGCCATCATCGACGATTAGGCCGACGGCGTCACTCGCCGCCGAGGCCGCTCTCGGCGAGCTCGCGCAGCGCGTCCGTATCGAGCACGACGATGGCGCCGTGCTCGAGGCGGACCCAGTTGCGGCCGGCCCAGGCGCGCAATTGCTTGTTGATGCTCTCGCGCGTCATCCCGACCATCTCGCTGATCTCCTGTTGCGTGATGGCGAGCGTGCCGCTGCCGGAATCCAGCTTGCGCTCTTCGGTGAGACCGAGCAGTGCACTGGCAAGCCGGCCCGGTAGATTCTGCAGGATCACCTGCTCGACCTGCTGACTGGTCCAGCGCAGACGCGCGCACAGCAGCTCGATGAACTTCATCGCCAGCGCCGGCTGGCTCTTCACGAACGGCAGGAAGTCCCGGCGATCGATGACGTAGAGCTCGCAATTGGTATTGGCGGTCGCATCCGCCGACCTGGGCGCACCGTCGAGCACGGCGATCTCGCCGAAGATTTCTCCGGGGCCGATCAGATTGAGAATAGCGTTCCGCCCATCAGGCGATGAGGAGGAAATCTTGACTGTCCCCGCGATCACCGCGAACAGGCTGTTGCCGGGATCGCCCTTGGCGGCGATCGTCGCGCCACGCTTGACGGTGGTGTGCTTGGCGTAGCGGCAGAGTTGATCGAGCGCTTCCGGCTCCAGATCCGCGAAGATCGGGTGCTTGCGCAGGACCGATAGTTTGTTGCCCGCCGGTTGTCGGGGATCGCCGGTCTTGTCCTGAGGCACGCCGCGGGGCTCCTAAGACTACGAGGCACTGAGTTCCTGCGTAGTCAACGTTACCAGGCATTTCAACCGGAAAGCACGCGCGCGATTTGAGGCAAATGCCACGAAAAGGCCCGTAACGAGGAAGTCAGCAGCCAAAAGCTGCGGCGATGCGTCCTCTTCGACGCAGAGTTGCGGATTACGCAAACCGCGATTGCGTCGAGACGCTGCCGAGGGCCAGCGCCCGCCCAGGCGAGCATCGACCCTGGCGCGCCGGACTCGGACCTAAACCTAGACTTGGACTTGGACTTGGACTTGGACCTGGACCTGGACCTGCAGAAGGCTTCAGTGCCTGGAATCCGGATCAAGCCGACCCGCCCTGGTTTGCCGGTCAGCCCAGGCCAGAACTGCGGCGAACACGACAAAGATCGCGACGACGACAACGGTCACCAGCAACGCGTCAGCAGGCATCATCCCCTCCCGGATTTGTCTCCGGCATTATTTTGCGGGCATGGCCGCCGTCATTGATCGGGATCAAATTGCCGAGAGAGTCCCGGAGATGACGTCAGGCTGCGGCCATGGCCTCGACACGGGCCGGATCGAGCAGGCTGATGCCGCCGTGAATGATCTCGATCACGCCGAGACGCTCAAGCTTGGTAAAAGTGCGGCTGACGGTCTCGATGGTCAGGCCGAGATAATCGGCGATGTCCTGACGGCTCATCGGAAGCGCGACCATGTCGGACGGACCGTTGAGCGCGACCAGCCGCTCGCGCCAGCCGAGCAGAAAGGTCGCGACCTTCTCGTCGGCCGAGCGGCGGCCGAGCAGAACCATGTGGTCGCGCGCCTGGCTCAACTCGCGAATGGCCAGTTCGTTGATGCGCCTGAGCAATTGCGGCCGGTCTTCGATGAAACGGCCGAAAGGCCCTTTTGGGAATTGGCACACTTTCACCACGCCGATCGAATCGGCCGAAAAATTGTGCCGGCCGGACAGATTCATCCCGAGGAAGTCACCGGGCAAGGCAAAGCCGACGATCTGCCGCCGGCCGTCAGGCAGCAGCTTGTACAGCCGCATGACGCCTTCGAGGACGTTGTAGAACGAGGTCGTGATGTCTTCCTCGGAAAACACGGTCTCGCCCGAATCGAAATGGACGCGGCGGCCGAGATGCTCGAACTCCCGGAGTTCGGCTGCATCGAGCGACGAGCAGACCGCCGCTCCACGCACGGCACAATCGTCGCAATGATGTCCGTTCGGCTCACTCGTGACCACGGAAGGCTTCATCCATCGCTCCCCACGCCGGCCGCTCCCGACGTCAGGCCGAGTCCACCGCGCGGCTGCATTTTACTGCACCGTGCCGCAGCCGATTGACCCAGATCAAATTTGGCTGGCATCCCGCTCTTATTCTGCGTCCACGGTTCGACGGGATGATTCCATGCTGCAAAGAGCACTGCGTCACGGCCTGATTGGGCTGCTTCTGATCACGCCTGCGCTCGCGGCCCCGGCCGCCGAACAACGCGGCAAGGCTTTCGCCCGAGCCAATTGCGCACGCTGTCACGCGATCGACCGCGCCTCCAAGAGCCCGCTGGAGATCGCGCCTCCGCTACGCACCCTGCATCGGCGCTATCCGATCAACAGCCTTGGTGAGGCGCTGGCCGAGGGGATCTCCACCGGACATGCCGACATGCCGGCCTTCGAACTCAGCCCGGACCAGATCCACGACCTGCTGTCCTACCTGAAGACGCTGGAATAGTCACCCCTCACACCGCCTGCACGGTCCATCCGATCAGCTCCTTGGCGATGCGCGCGAAGGCGGCATCGAAGGCGGCGACTGAAGCGGCCGGTTCGACCTTGTCGAGCTTTTCGCTGGCCTCGATGAGCCGCGATGCGATCACCTTGCCATTCTTGTCGACGATCCGAGCCGACAGTCCGATCTCGGCCCGCGCCTCCCCATCCGTCGCGATCCGAAAGCGCCGGATGTCGAGCAGGAGCTGGTAGTCCGCCGGCCCGAGATCCGTCGTGCGCAGCGGGGCGTGGGCGATGTCGTAGTTCTCGAAACTGTCGATCAGGCGCGCCTGCACCAGTTTCGGAATGCTATCAGCCCAGAGGAAGTCCGCAAAGCCCGGCCTGTCGCCGCCAGGCGCGAACAGCATGCGCTGGGTCTGCAGCATCGCCACCGCCGTCGGCTCGGGAATGGCCAGTGAGGCCGATAGCGTCTTGCCGGCCGGCCCGAGATTCTGCGGCGTGCGCAGGTCGTAGGTGACCTTCTGCGCGGGCGTGCCGCCGCCGGTCATCTTGTCGAGGCCTGCCAGGATGCCGTCGATCTTGCCGGTGTTACGCGCGAGCCCGTCGGAGAAGGTCTTGAAATTGGCAATGGTGTCCTTCAGCGGGCCGGAATTGTCCTGAAGCACCGTGTCGACCCGCCGCAGCGCATCGCGCGCCGCCTGCGTCATGCTCTGGCCAGCGCCGGCCTCCGCGATCAAGGTCGGCAGCTCGCCGGACTTGGCGACGATCACGCCCCCCTCCAATGTCACCACGGGAACGCCGGTCAGGCCCTGGAATTCGAGGCCGACCTTAGTGTCGGCACGAACCGGCGTCGCGGTGGCAACCGAGATCGTGGCATTGACGAAGCGCGGGTTATCAGGCGCGAGCCCGAGCTGGGTGACCTCTCCGACCCGAATGCCGTTGAACAGCACGCCCGCGCCAACCAGCAGGCCGGGCACCGGCCCCTGGAATTGCACGTGGTAGCTGGTGCGCGGGCCGATGCCGCCGGTGTTGTTCAGCCAATAGACGAAGCCGAACACTGCGACGATCGCGGCCAGCACGAAACTGCCGATCAGCACATAGGGAGCGCGGGTTTCCATCTCTCATCTCATCTCGTGTTGCAGCATCTGCGAGCGCTTGCCGTGGAAGTAGGCGCGCACCCAGGGATGCTCGGATTGCAGCAATTCGCGCATAGGGCCGATCGCCACGATCTTGCCGTCGGCGAGCGCGGCGACGCGGTCGCAGACCGTGGTCAGGCTCGCAAGGTCATGGGTCACCATGAACACGGTGAGCTCCAGGGTCTTTTGCAGCGTCTTGATCAGCGCGTCGAACTCGCCGGCGGCGATGGGATCGAGGCCCGAGGTCGGCTCGTCCAGGAACAGGATTGGCGGATCGAGCGCGAGCGCGCGCGCCAGCGCCACGCGCTTGGTCATGCCGCCGGACAGCTCCGCCGGATATTTGTCGGCGTCCTCCGCACGCAGACCGACCATTTCGAGCTTGGCGATCGCGATCTCATCCATCAGCTCCTGCGACAGGACGAGATTCTCGCGCAAGGGAAACTGGACGTTCTGGCGCACCGTCAGCGAGGAGAACAGCGCGCCCTGCTGGAACAGGATGCCCCAGGCCATCGCTGCGCCGCGGCCGTGGCCTCCGCCGGGCTGTCCCATGACCTCGATGGTCCCGCTCCGGCGCGGGATCAGGCCGATGATCGTCCGCATCAGGACCGACTTGCCGCCGCCGGATGCGCCCACCAGCCCGAGGATCTCGCCGCGGCGGACGTCGAGCGACAGATGGTCGAGCACGGTCTGGCGGCCAAAACCGACCACGAGATCGCGGACGCGGATCGCGAACTGGTCTTGCGATTCTTCCATCGTCACATTCCGATCGAAGCAAAGAAGATCGCGAACAGGCCGTCGAGCACGATCACCAGGAAGATCGATTTCACCACCGACGTCGTGGTCTGCCGGCCCAGCGACTCCGCGCTGCCCTTGACGCGCAATCCCTCGCTGCAGGCCACGATCCCGATCACCAGCGCCATGAACGGCGCCTTCAGGATGCCGACCTCGAAATGGGCAACGGAAACGGCCTCGTGCAGCCGCGCGATGTAGATCGCCGGCCCCATGTCGCCATAGAACTGCGCGACCAGCCCGCCGCCGTAGAGCGCGGCGATCGATCCGATGAAGGTGAGGATGGGCAGTGCAATGACCAGGGCCGCAACGCGCGGCAGAATCAGGACGTCGACCGGATCGAGCCCCATGGTCGAGAGCGCGTCGATCTCCTCGCGCATCTTCATCGAGCCGAGCTCGGCGGTGTAGGCGCTGCCCGACCGTCCCGCGACCATGATGGCGACGATCAGCACGCCGAGCTCGCGCAGCACCAGGATGCCGACCATGTCGACCGTATACGACTCCGCGCCGAATCTGCGGAAGTGGAAGAAGCCCTGCTGCGCGATGATGGCGCCGATCAGGAAGGTGATGAGCGTGACGATGGGGATCGCCTGCCACCCGATGCGGTAGAGCTGATACACCAGCGAGGTCAGGCGCAGCGAGCGCGGCCGGCGCAGCACGCCGATCACGGCCATGAACAAGGCGCCGAGCATCTGGAGGAAGATCGTGATGTCCTCCCGCGCCCCGAGCGTGGACTTGCCGAGCTCGCCCAGCCGCGCCAGGACCGGATTCGGCGCAGCGCTTGGAGGGGGCGTGTGGCGGTTGACCTGACGCACCTCGTCCATCAGCCCGCTGAAATGATCGGCGACGCCGACGAACTCGGCCGGCCTGCCTGACGATGCGGCCCGGCGCGACAGCTTCTCCAGGACCCAGGCGCCGAGCGTATCGAGCGCGCTGATGCCCGACATGTCCAAGGTTACGGCGCGCGAACGATCGACGTTGACCCCAACCGAGCGGGACAAAGTCTCGAGCATCACCACGTTCGCGGCGGTCCAGGGCCCCTCGGGGCGCAATTTCAGCACGTCGCCTGCCGGCGTCGCGTGCAGCAGCGGTTCGTGATTCACGCTTTCCACCTCATCGGGACAATTGGTCCCCATTCAGCCGGCATTTCTAGGCCAGCATGTGGCGGCCGGATTGACCTGCCTCAAGCCTTCGTACACGCCCGTCTCTTGACGCAAATCAAGCGCGATCGCACGGGCTGGTCTTAGGCTCGTTCGAATTTAATGAGGACACCGAATCCATGTTCGACAGTGACAGGATGAGCGAGGAATTGCGCGCGCTGAAGGTCGACGTCACGCGCCTGTTGAGCACCGCCGGCGAGGAGATGTTCGAGAGCTCGAAAGCTCGCACCGAAGCACTGGCCGATCAGATCAGGGCCGCACTCGCCGAGCTCGGCGAGACCGTCGAACAAGAGGGGGAGAAGCTCCGGGGCCTCGTTGCGGAGCGTCCGATCACCTCGCTCGCCTCCGCCTTCGCGCTGGGCGTGGTTGTCGGCTTCATGCTGAGGAGACACTAGGTGAATACCGAGAATGTCGTCAAACATCTGCGCGTGCTGTGGCGCACCGACAGGATCATCGCCGACATCAGGTTGCGCCATTTGCTGATCGGCCTCGGCCTGCGCGCCTTCGCGGCGCTGATCGCCGCGTTCGGGCTAATGATGCTGGAGCTGTCGGCCTATTTCGCGCTGGTGCAGATCTGGAGCGCGACTGTCGCGGCTGCCATCCTCGGCGCCGTCAATTTCGTCATCGCGGCCGCTCTCTTCCTGATCGCCGGCCGCGCGCCGTCGGGGCGTGACATCGAGCTCGCGAACGAAATTCACGACAGCTCGATCGAAGCCCTCCAGCTCGAGGCGCGTGCGCTCCAGGCCCAGGTGTCGGGCGCGGTGCATCATCCGCTCAGCACGATCGTGCCGGTGCTGCTGCCGCTGATCGCGGTCATCATCAAGACTCTGCGGGCGACGGCCAGAACGTCCGATGATGCAAATTCGGCCGAGGCGCAATCGTAGCTGACGCGCTCAGAGCTTCAGCCTGACGTCGCAGATCTCAGGCTCGGCCGGCTCCGGCTTGACCTCGAAGCCGAGCTGCCGGCACATCTCGAGCATGACGGTGTTCTCCTGCAGCACGTCGCCCGATATGGTCTTCAATCCTTCCGACCGCGCGTAGTCGATGATCAGCTGCATGAGGGCCCAGCCGAGTCCCCTGCCCTTGAGGTCGGACCGCAGCAGGATCGCATATTCGCCGGTCTCGTAGATCGAGTCGGAATGGAGCCGGACCACGCCGACCATTTCACCGCTGGCCTCCTCGAATGCGATGAAGGCCATCGCGCGCGCATAGTCGAGCTGGGTCAGGCGTGCGATGAATTCGTGGGTGAACTCCTTCATCGGGGCGAAGAAGCGCAGGCGAAGGTCGTGCGCCGTGACGTGACGCAGGAATTCGTGGATGGTCGGCTCGTCCTCGGGGCGCATGGGCCGCACGAAGATGCGCCAGTCCTCCTTGAGCTTGAGGCGGCGCTCCCATTGCGACGGATAGGCGCGGACGGCGAAATTGGTAGGGCCTGAGCCGGCGAACTTCCGCTGCGGCGGCCCGACCGCGACGCGGGCATCCACCGCGGTCACGCCGGTTTCATCCGCCAGCAGCGGATTGATGTCGAATTCGCGGATCTCGGGAATGTCGGCCGCCATCTGCGCCAGCTTCACCAGCACCATGGCGACGGCGTCCTGCTTGACCGCCGGCACGTCGCGATAGGCCTTCAGCAGCCGCGACACGCGCGTGCGGTCGATCAGATCGCGGGCCAGTTGCAGGTCGAGCGGCGGCAGCGCCAGCGCCTTGTCGTTGATGATCTCCACCGCCGTGCCGCCGCGGCCGAATACCACCACTGTGCCGAAGGTCGGATCGTCGGCAAGGCCCAGGATCAGCTCGCGCGCCTTTGCCTTGACGACCATGGCCTGGACGATGACGCCGCCGATGCGCGCCTCGGGCCGCAGCTTCCGCGCTCGCGCAAGAATGTCCGTCGCCGCCGCACGCACGGCCTCCGGCGACGTCAGATTGAGCACGACGCCGCCGACGTCGGATTTGTGGGTGATGTCGCGCGACATGATCTTCAGCACGACGGTGCCGCCTTGCGCGAAGATGTCCTTTGCATAGGCTACCGCCTGCTCGACATCGGCTGCCGCACAGGTCGGCACCATCGCGATATCGTAGGCTTCGAGCAGGTGCTTGATCTCGACGGGTTCGAGCCACTGGCGGCCATCCGCGATCGCGGCGGTGACGATCTCTCTCGCCCCCCTCGCATCCGGAACGAACGTATCGGGCATCGCGGGAGGCACCTGGGTCAGTTCCTCCACCACCTCGCGGTGCCGGACTAGATGCATGAAGCCGCGCACGGCGTCGTCCTCGGTCGGATAGTTCGGCACGCCGGCGCTGGAGAGTGCCTGGATGATGTGCTGATCGGCCCCGACCCAGGCCGCCAGCACGGGCTTTGCCCATCGGCGGTGCTGCTCGCGATACTTAGCCACGAGCTCCGTCACGGTCTTGGCGATCTCGGCGGCCGATGCGATCGCGGTCTGCACATTGAGGACGAGGACTGCGTCGTTGTCGCGATCGGCCAGCAGTTCCTCCAGCGCCGCTGCGTAGCGCGCAGCATCGGCGTCGCCCACGATGTCGACGGGGTTTGCACCCGACCAGGTCGGCGGCAGCGCCGCATCGAGCTTCTTGCGCGTCTCTGCTGAAATGGTTGCCGGAATACCTCCGAGCTCGACCAATCGATCGACGGCGAGGACGCCGATACCGCCACCGTTGGTCAGGATGGCGAGACGCTTTCCCGTCGGCGATTCGACGCGGCCGAGTGTCTCGGCACAATCGAACAGCTCGCGCAGGTCGGACACCCGTAGCACGCCCGCGCGGCGGAACGCCGCGTCATAGACGGCGTCGGCCCCGGCGAGCGCCCCGGTATGCGTCGCGGCGGCCTTCGCACCCTGCGCCATGCGGCCGGACTTCACCACGACGACCGGCTTCACACGCGCGGCCGCGCGCGCCGCAGACATGAACTTGCGCGCGTCCTTGATCGCCTCGATGTAGAGCAGGATCGCCCGGGTCTTGTGATCCATCGCGAAATGGTCGAGCAGATCGGCAATGTCGACGTCGATCTGATCGCCGATCGAGACGATGCCGGAGAAGCCGACGCCGCGCTGCGCGGCCCAATCCACCATGCCGGCGGCAATGGCGCCGGATTGGGAGATCAGCGCGAGGTTGCCGGCGCCCGGCATGTGCGCGGCGAAACTGGCATTCAGGCTGACGCCGGGCATCATGATGCCGAGGCAGTTCGGCCCGATCAGCCGCATGCCGTGTTTGCGGGCGGCAGCGCTGGTCGCCTCGTGCAGCGATCCCGGTCCCTGGCCGAGCCCGGCCGAGACGATCAGCGCACCCGCAGACCCGCGACGGCCGGCCTGCTCGACGATGCCTGGAATCTCGGCCGCGGGCGCCGTGACGACGACGAGCTCGGGCACGAAATCCAGCCTGTCCAGGCTCTTCACCGCCGCGAGGCCGCTGATCTCGGCGTGGCGCGGATTGACGAGACCGAACCGCCCCTTGAATCCCGCTTTCCGAATGTTCTCCAGGACCGCGCGTCCAACGGACGCCGGACGCGCGCTCGCGCCGACAAGCGCGACCGAGCGCGGCGACAGCAGGTTGTTCAGACGATAAGTCGACATGAAAACAAATGCGCCGCGCCAGCGGCGGTTCCGATGATTGGACGATCCGGCTGGAAGAAGACCTAGTGCGAGATCATAACCCAGCATGGTGGCTGGCCAATGACGGTCTTTGTCACACCGCCCCACACGATCTCGTTCAGGCGCGAATGATGATAGGCACCCATCACGATGGCATCGATGCCATGGGAATTCGCCCAGCTTCCCAATACTTTGCCGGTCGAGCTGCCGCCCCCCTTCGTGGTTTCGAACGAGGCAAAGACGCCATGTTCCCGCAAATGGTCGACGAGTGCCGTTCCGGACTGGAGGACCGCGTCCGTCTTGTCCTGCGCCACGGTCAGCACACGCACCGAACTGGCAGCCTGAAGAACAGGCAACGCATCGCCGACCGCGCGCGCGGCCCGTGCAGAATGATCCCAGGCAATCATAACGTTCTCGAACTCGGGCCGAAGCTCGTCGGCGCGATGTTCGGGACAGAGCAGAAGGGGCCGTCCGGATTCGAACAACAGCGCCTCCACGATGGTCTCCGTTCGACTGTCGTGCGGCTTCACGGGAACCAGCGTGAGGTCGCTGAAGCGGGCGTGCTCGGCCAGGATCGCTCCGATCTGATCCGCAGGCACCTTGCCCGACCGGCTTTGGGAGCGGACGTTGGCGCGCGAAGCCGCATCGGTGAAGGCATTCAGCAGTTGCTGCGTGTCGCTCGGCTCGAGGCTGGCCTGCGCCAATTCGCGATCGTCAGGCAGCATCACCCTCGGTCGCTCGAAAACATCTTCCTCGAGCGCGAGCGCAGTGATCCTGGCGCCGAGATCGGCGGCCACGGCAACGCATTTCTCGATCGCAACCAGGGCCGGCCCACGCGGCCGGCCGACGAGGGGCAGAAACACATCCTTGATGGGCATCGGAATTCTCCTGAGCCACCATATAGGCTGGTTGTCGTCGAGGCCCTTGATCCTCGTCAACCGCAGGAACCTCCGTCCGATCAGCCGGGGGAACATGCGTTGACTGGCGTCAAGGACTGGCCACCTCTTCATTCTATGGATAGTTCAGTCGGAGCGGTTCGCCCGGAGACAGATATGCGTGCGATGGTGTTGCCGGCCCCGCGAGCGCGGCTCCGGATGGAGGAGCGGCCCGACCCGATGCCGGGCGAGGGTCAGATCCGGCTGAAGATCAGCGCCTGCGGCGTGTGCCGGACCGATCTTCATCTCGTCGACGCCGAGCTGCCCGGCATCCGCTACCCGATCGTGCCTGGCCACGAGATCGTCGGCCGGGTCGACCTCGTCGGTGCGAAGGTGACGACACATGCGCCTGGTGACCGCGTCGGCATTCCCTGGCTCGGCTTCACCTGCGGAAAATGCCGCTTCTGCCGCGAGGGTATGGAAAACCTCTGTGATGCACCGCTGTTCACCGGCTACACGCGCGACGGCGGCTACGCGACCCACACCATCGCCGATGCACGTTACGCTTTTCCGCTCGGCGAGGCCGGCAGCGACGTCGAGATTGCGCCTCTGCTGTGCGCGGGGCTGATCGGCTGGCGCTCGCTGGTGCTGGCCGGCCCCGCCGAGAGACTCGGCCTCTATGGCTTCGGCGCGGCCGGCCACATCATTGCGCAAGTCGCGGTTTGGCAGGGACGCTCCGTCCATGCATTCACGCGCCCTGGCGATGCCGCTGCACAAGACCTTGCACGTCGTCTCGGCGCTGTCTGGGCGGGGTCATCGGACCAGATGCCCGACGAGCCGCTCGACGCTGCGATCATCTACGCACCGGTCGGCGAGCTGGTGCCGGCGGCGTTGCGCGCCGTGCGCAAAGGCGGCCGCGTCGTCTGCGCCGGCATCCACATGAGCGACATTCCAAGCTTTCCGTATGATCTGCTGTGGCAGGAACGGCAGCTGGTCTCGGTCGCCAATCTGACCCGGCAGGACGGCCTCGATTTTCTCAAGGTCGTCCCGCAAGCCGGCGTGCGCACCGAGACAACGGCGTTTCCGCTTCATCAGGCCAACGAGGTCCTGACCATGCTGCGCAATGGCCAGATCCTCGGCGCGGCCGTGCTCACGCCCTGATGGTGCTTGCCATGTCCGCTTCGATGAAGGATGACACGGCGGCTCAGGAGCGCATCTTTCGGATGCTGACCGACCATCCCGGCGTGATGCGCATCGACACGCATGCTGCCTCAGTGTTCCTGGACGCAAGGCGCGCGCTGAAGATCAAGCGTGCCGTCCAATTTCCCTTCCTCGACTATTCGACGCTCGAAAAGCGCAAGGCGGCCTGCGAGGAGGAGATCCGGGTCAACCGGCCGCTGGCGCCGCAGATCTATCATGGCGTCGTGGCGATCACGGAAGAGCCGGATGGGTCGGTGAAGGTCGCGGGCGCCGGCCGGCCGATCGAGTATGCGGTCGAGATGTCGCGCTTCGACGAAAGCAGGACGTTGGATCATCTGGCCGAGGCCGGCCCGCTGGACGCGAAGCTTGCCTCGGCCACCGCCGACGCCATCGCGGCTTCGCACGCGACGGCGACACACGCCGACGGAAAAGCATGGGTCTCCTCCATCCCGGCCCTGATCGACGGCAACACGAACGGTCTGCGGGCCGGCGGACACTTCAGCGCAGACGAGATCGAGCAACTCGGGAACGCTTCGCATGCGGCCTATCTGCGTATTCGCCCCCTGCTCGCAGAGCGCGGCCGCCGGGGCTTTGTGCGCCGCTGCCATGGCGATCTGCATCTGGCAAACATCGTCATGATCGATGATCGGCCCGTGCTGTTCGACGCGATCGAGTTCGACGCGCAGATGGCGACGGTCGACGTGCTCTACGATCTCGCATTCACGCTGATGGACCTGTTGCAGCACCATCAGCCGGGCGCGGCAAACATGGTGCTGAACCGCTATCTCGCCGCGACGCCGGCCGACAATCTCGACGCGCTCTCGGCCTTGCCGCTGTTCATGTCCATCCGGGCGGCGATCCGCGCGCAGGTGACCTTGGCGCGACTGAAGCCGCCGCACTCCGGTGATCCCGGCATTGTCGACCAGGCACGGCGTTATTTCGACCTCGCCGGGACGCTGATCCGCCCTCCTGCTCCGCGTCTGATTGCGGTCGGCGGACTGTCCGGCACCGGAAAGACCGCCTTGGCGCACGCGCTCGCGCCGGTCGTGGCACCGGAGCCGGGCGCCGTCGTGCTGCGCAGCGATCTCGTCCGCAAGCAGATGTTCGCCGTCGAGGACACCCATCGCCTGCCACCTTCAGCCTATAAGCCGGAGGTCACGGCCCGCGTCTACGACACGCTGGTGCAACAGGCCCGGCGGGTGCTGGCGCAGGGCCATTCGGCGATCGTCGACGGCGTATTCGCGCGCGAGGACGAACGCGATGCGATCGCGGCGCTGGCGCGCAAGTGCAACGTGACGTTGAATGGGCTGTTCCTGGTCGCAGACCTTGCGACCCGGCAGGCGCGCATCGGCAGCCGCCAAGGAGACGCATCGGACGCCACGCCCGAGGTTGCCGCGCTGCAAGAGCACTATAATATCGGCCATGTCGGCTGGGCGACCATCGATGCATCCGGGACACAAGAGCAGACGCTTCAGAACTGCCGGAACGTCATCGCCGAGGGGGAAACAAGGCAATCAGACTGATGCGGGCAAGGAAGTCGCGACCCACCACGCGCTCGACGGCAAATACGCATGCCAAGCCGGCAACGCGGCACAATGCGCTGCCCGCCCGCCTCAGCCCCGGCATGGCCTGCGACACGGCCTTCCGCATCATCGCCCGCCGACACCTCGGCGCGGTGACCGCTCAGCACGACGCCACCTGCCGCGGCGATCCGGATGCGCTGCACCAGATCCGGATCGCACTGACTCATCTGCGGACTGCCATCCGCTTCTTCTCGCCGATGGTCGACGATGCGCTGCGGCCGGATGTCTGGGCCGAACTGAAATGGCTGAACAGTCAGCTCGGCATGGTGCGGGACCTCGACGTGGCCATCGAGCGGATCGTCGCAGAGAGTAGCGACGAGCTCGCCGTGGTCGCCGAGCTTCAGCGCTGGGACGAGAAGCGCGCGGAGAGCCATCGGCTGCTGGCACGTGCGCTGCAATCGGCGCGGTATCGCCGCCTGGTCGAGCAAACCTCAACGTGGATCGAAAGCGGCCCCTGGTCGACCCGCCGCAGCAAGGAAGCGATCCGGTTGCGCCGCCGCACCCTCGCCGACCATGCGACGGAGCGGCTGACCGAATGGGAGACGACGCTGCTCAAGAAGGCCCGGAAGCTGAAGAAGCTCGACGTCGAGAAACGTCACAAGCTGCGGCTGCTCAACAAGCGGATGACCTATTCGGTCGAGTCGCTTGCGGATCTGTTCGCCGATGGGGTGGCGACGAAACAGAAGTCCATCCTTAAGCAATTGCGCAAGGCACAACGCTCGCTCGGTCAATTGAACGACGATGCACGCGGACAAGCGCTGGCGGCGTCATTGAATGGCGCCGGAATCGAGGCCAGCAATCGCTTCCTGGATCGCAAGCGCGAAAAGAAGCTGTTGCGGAAGGCCTCGACGGCCTACCGGAAACTGGACAAGGCCAAACCGTTCCGCTCCTCGGATCTCGCGCCGAGTTCGGAGCCGGAGACTTAGGTGTGGACGTAGTCCCCCGGCGCATCGGGCAGGCCGAGGGCGTCGCCAAGTCCGATCTGCGGCGGAGCGCAGAGCGTACCGGAGCGTGCTGCCAGCCAATTGGTCCATTCCGGCCACCACGAGCCTTCAATGCGCGGAGCCAGCTTCAGCCATTCGTCGGCACCAACATAAGGCGCATCGGCAGCCCTGGTCAGCACCTGATAGAAGTGGCCGGGCTCCTCTGGAGGCGCCACGACACCGGCATTGTGACCGCCGCTGGTCAACAGGAACGTCACGTCGGCATCGACCTGATAATGGATCTTGTAGACGGATCGCCAGGGCGCCACGTGATCGGCGAGCGTGCCGACCACGAACATCGGGGTGTGAATGTCGGACAGCGAGACGCTCCGGCATTCGACCCGATAGCGACCTTCCGCCAGATCGTCGTTCAGGAACAGCTTGCGCAGATACTCCGAGTGCATGCGATAGGGTAGCCGCGTGGCGTCGGCATTCCAGGCCATCAGGTCGCTCGGTGGCGACCCGTCGCCCATCAGATAGTCACGCGAGAGCCGCGACCAGATCAGCTCGTTGGAGCGCAGCAGCTGGAACGCGCCCGCCATCTGTGTGGTGTCGAGGTAGCCGCGCTGCCACATCATGTCTTCGAGGAAGGCAACCTGGCTCTCGTTGATGAACAGCGTCAATTCGCCGGCCTCGGTGAAATCGGTTTGCGCCGCGAGAAGCGTGACGGTGCCGAAACGGCTGTCGCCGTCCCGGGCCATGGCCGCCGCGGCGATCGACAGCAACGTCCCGCCAAGGCAATAGCCGAGCGCATGGATCTTCCGGCCCGGCAGGATCTGGCCGATCGTGTCCAGTGCCGCCATCACGCCCAGCTTGCGGTAGTCGTCGAAGGCAACATCCCGATCGTTCGCGTCCGGATTGCGCCAGGAGATCGCGAAGACGGTGAAGCCCTGAGCGGTCAGGTATCTCACCAGGGAATTCTGCGGCGACAGATCGAGGATGTAGTACTTCATGATCCAGGCCGGCACGATCAGAATCGGCTCCGGCCGCACCTGCGCAGTCGTCGGATGGTACTGGATCAGCTCGATCAGGCTGTTGCGGTAGACGACCTTGCCGGGCGAAGCCGCCACCGTCTTGCCGACGACGAACTGATCCTCGCCGGCCAGCTTCGAGCCGGAGAGCAGGCGCATCAGGTCGCTGCACCAGTTCTGCCAGCCGAACACGAAGTTCTCGCCGCCGCTCTGGAACGCTTTTTCCAGCACCTGCGGATTGGTAGCCGCGAAGTTCGAGGGCGCCAGCATGTCGAGCATCTGGCGCATCGAGAACTCGACGATGCCCTCATTTGCGTGCGACACGCCGCGTATGCCGGTCGTGGCATCGTGCCACCAGCGCTCGGTGAGCAGAAACGCCTGCGCAAGCAGATTGAACGGCGCGGCTTCCCATTGCCGGTCCTTGAAGCGGCGATCCCGCGCCTGCGGCCGAATGACGGACCATGGTTCTTTGGATGTCGCGTGAGCGGCAGCTTCCAGGAAGCGGCCTGAGTCGCGGAAGATATTGCGGAAGAGCTCCATCTGGTGCTGAGGCGCCGCCGCAAGATGCGCGCCCCAGTCGAGCCAGGCGAGCGACAAGGCAACAGGCGAGATTCCGCCCGTGAACCGCGCCAGCATGGCATGAAACGCGCGATCGAGTGGATACGAATCCGTTGTTTGCGGGCAAGTGCAGTCAGCCGGCGTGCCTGCGACCCTTTCGGAAATCCCGGCAGCCGGCCTGGTAGCGGGAGCTTGCAGCGGCGCTTCGGCCCGTGGGAAGATCTTCACGACGCTCATGGCTCATTGTTCCTGCGGGCTTCTGTTCTACGCCTGCGGCAGGATATGGCGACGCTTCCGGTGCGCGTTGAGCTGCATCAAATCGCGGCACGGATCAAAATCGGTCAATCAAGGCAAGCTTTCTCCGCTTGACCTGAGTCAAACCGCACCCCGATGGATTCACTAGGCTTTGTCCATTGAAATTGACATGCCAGCGGAGTTTGTCCATGCGCGCCCACCAGATCATGACCCGGTCGGTCATCTCGGTTACCCCCGACACCAGCATCGTCGAGGCGGCCAACATCATGCTGAAGCGACATGTGAGCGGCCTCACGGTGGTCGACGCTACCGGCAAGCTGGTGGGCGTGGTGTCGGAAGGAGATTTCATCCGCCGCAGCGAGATCGGCACCGGGCGCAAGCGCGGGCGCTGGCTGCGGTTCATCCTCGGTCCGGGCAAATCCGCCAGCGACTTCGTCCATGAGCACGGCCGCAAGGTCTCGGAAGTGATGACCGACCTGCCCGTGACCATCACCGAGGATATGGCGCTTGCGGAGATCGTCGATCTCATGGAGCGGAACAACGTCAAGCGGCTGCCGGTGGTGCGCGGCGACAAGGTCGTCGGAATCGTGTCCCGCGCCAACCTGTTACAGGCCGTGGCCGGGCTCGCCCGCGAAGTGCCGGATCCGACCGCGGACGACGACCACATTCGCAGCCGCATCATCGACACCATGGAGAAGAACGACTGGTGCCCGTTCGGGCTGAACGTCATCGTGCGCGACGGTATCGTTCATCTCAGCGGCGTCATCACCGAAGAGCGCGCTCGGCAAGCCGCGATCGTCGCCGCGGAGAACGTCGAGGGCGTAAAGAAGGTGCACGATCATCTCTGCTGGGTCGACACCATATCCGGCGTCTACCTCAACTCGCCCGAAGACGACGAGCTCGCCAAAGCGAGCTGATCGCCGCGGAGTTCAGCTCGGAATGACGGCGGTGGCTTCGATCTCGACGCGCGCCGCCTTCTCGACGAGGCGGACGACCTGTACCAGGGCCATCGCTGGATAGTGCGTTCCGAAGACGCCGCGGTAGATCCTGCCGAGCTCCTTCAGATTGGCCAGATACTCGTCCATGTCGACGACGTACCAGGTCAGGCGCACGAGGTGCTCGGGCCGGGCACCGGCCTCGGCCAGGATCGCTGCGATGTTGTCCAGGGTCTGGCGCACCTGCGCGACGAAGCCATCGGCGAGACGCTCCTCGGCGTCCCAGCCGATCACCCCGCCGGTGACGACGATGCGTCCTTCGGCAGCCATGCCGTTGGCATAGCCCTTCGGCAGCGGCCAGCCTGACGGCTGCAGGATCTGCGCCTTGGTGCGCGTTCCATCCTCGGCTGCGGTCGGCAGGACCGCGAGTTGCGGGCTTTTCGGCGTCGTCACAGACAATTCTCTATCCTTCTCTCATTCCGCGGCGACGCCTGAGGACGTCACTGCAGCCTGCGCCAGCTGCCGCAGGGCAAAGCGCTTCAGCTTGCCGGTCTCGGTCTTCGGCAATTGCGCGACGAACTCGATGGCGCGCGGATATTTATACGGCGCGATCTCGCGTTTGACGTGCTCTTGCAACTCGGCCACCAGCTGAGCGTCAGGGGTCACGCCGGGCGCGGCAATGACATAGGCCTTGACGATCATGCCGCGCGCCTCGTCGGGCGCACCGACCACACCGCACTCGGCGACCGCCGGATGCGTGAGCAGTGCCGCTTCGACGTCAGTTCCTGCGATGTTGTAGCCGGCCGACACGATCATGTCGTCGGAGCGCGACTGGTACCAGAAATAGCCGTCGCTATCCATCAAATAGGTGTCGCCGGTGATGTTCCAGCCGTTCTGGACGTATTTCCGCTGCCGCTCGTCGGCCAGATAGCGGCAGCCGGTCGGCCCGCGCACGGCGAGAAAGCCCATCGTTCCGGGAGGCACGTCGCTGCCCTCATCATCGACGATCTTGGCTTCATAGCCCGGCACGGGCTTGCCGGTGGCGCCGGGGCGGATCTCGTCCTCGGTCGCGCTGATGAAGATGTGCAGCATCTCGGTCGAGCCGATGCCGTCCATCAGCTTGATCCCGGTCGCCTTGAGCCAGGCATCGAATGTTGGCTTGGGAAGGGTCTCGCCCGCAGACACGCATTTGCGGAGCGAAGAAATGTCGCGGCCTGCGAGCTTGCCAAGCATGGCACGGTATGCGGTCGGCGCCGTGAAGCAGACCGTGGTCTTGTACTGCTCGATCGCATTCAGAATGTCGTCCGGCGTCGTCTTCTCCAGTACAACGAAGGAGGCGCCGATATGCATCGGAAACAGCACGCCGCCGAAGCCGAAGGTGAAGGCGAGCGGCGCCGAGCCGATAAAGCGATCGTTTTGCTCGGCGCGCAGAATGTTGCGCGCATAGCCGTCACAGACCGCGAGCATGTCGCGGTGGAAATGCATGGTGCCCTTGGGATCGCCGGTCGTGCCCGAGGTGAAGGCGATCAGGCAGATGTCGTCGGCGGCGGTATCGACCGCCTCGAACTCCGGGCTGACATCGGCGATCAACGCTTCCAGCGAATCCGCCGCGCCATTGCCCCAATAGACGACCCGCTCGAGACCGGGCGCAGCAGCTTTCGCCTTCTCCATCTCCTCGGCGAGCTTTCCGTCGCACAGCGCCAGCGTGATCTCCGCCTTCTGGATCGGATAGGACAGCTCCTTGGCGCGCAGCAGCGGCATCGTCGCCACGCAGATTCCACCGGCCTTGATCACCGCGAGATAGGTCGCAACCATCATCGGATTGTTGGCCGAGCGCAGCAGCACACGCCCGCCGCTGACGAGACCGAGCTTGCCAACCAGCACATTGGCGATGCGGTTCACCAGCGCCTGCAGCTCGCGATAGGTGTAGCTGACGGCCGGGCTGATGACGCAAGGGGCATCGCCATGGCCCTGCTCGACCCAGCGATCGAGGAAATAGCTGACGCAGTTCAGTCGCGGCGGATAGTTCAGCTCCGGCCGCGTGAAGATGAATTCGGGCCAGAGCTCGCGCGGCGGCAGATGTTGCCGCGCGAACGTATCGACATGGGCCGTCGCGGCGCTGCCGTCAGACGAGCCCGTCCCTTGAATCTTGGCGGCGTTGGCCATCGCACGCTCCTTTCAGCATGGATTGCACCCGGCAGCACGATCTGGAAAACATTTTAGGCTTAAAACAATTCGGCGCAATAGGGGATTTTGGGCATCCCGTGCTTTTTCATGCGGCAAAGGGTGTCGGGCTGTCGCGCCCGTAGGCTACGGCCGGCGGCGGGCGGCCGATTTCTGCGCGGACGCCTTGGTCTTGGCGAGGAGGCGCATCAAGTCGCGCACATCCTTCGGGGAGAGATCGGCGAACAGATCGGCGATCCAGGTCTCGTGCTCGGCGGCCATCCTGCGGAACTCGGCACGCCCGAGCTTGGTCAGCCGGATCACCTGGACGCGGCGATCGGTGTCTGAGGTCCGCCGGTCGAGATGGCCTGATTCCACCAGGCGCTCCACGAGCCCGGTCACATTGCCGTTCGAGACCATCATGCGCTTGGAGACATCTGACAGGGTCATGCCGTCAGGCGCCTTGTCGAGCTGTGCCATCAGGTCAAAACGCGGCAACGTGACGTCGAACCGCTGCCGCAGCCGGCCGCGCACCTCGCCCTCGATCAGCGTCGTGCAGGTCAGGAGCCGCAGCCACAGCCGAAGCTCTTCGGCGTGGTCCTCCGGTGTTTCGACAACCTTGGTCTCGGAATCGAGCATGTCGATGCAGTCACTCACGGCCGGCCATGGCGCGGGCACGGATTCCCCAACGTTTTGAGCTTCAAATAAATCCGCGTCGGCCGCAAGTCCAAAGCTGCAACAATCGACCGCACGCCAGTTTCTTTAGGCTTCAAATAATTGGCGCGCAGCTTGCATGCATCGCTGCCCGCAGGATGCGACGCCCCGCGCTCGGCTTGCCGCGGCCGCCGTCATCGGCATAAGCTTTGGATTGGAGTACGTGGCTTGCAGCGCAAGCCAATCGTCACGAGGGACAGATCATGAAGACGAAAATAACCTTGGCCGCAGCTGCGATGCTACTCGGCACCGTGGTGACCCCTGCCCTCGCCCAGGAAAAAATCAAGCTGGGTGTGATCGTGACCCTATCGGGGCCCGCCGCAGCGCTGGGCCAGCAGGTTCGCGACGGCTTCGCCCTCGCCGTGAAGGATCTCGGCAGCAAGATGGGTGGCCGCGATGTCGAGGTCGTCGTCGTCGACGATGAGCTGAAGCCGGATGCTGCGGTGACCAAGGTGAAGGGCCTTCTGGAACGTGAGAAGGTCGACTTCGTGGTCGGGCCGATCTTCTCCAACATCCTGCAGGCCATCCACCGGCCCATCACGGAGTCGAAAACCTTCCTGATCAGCCCCAATGCCGGTCCGTCGACCTTCGCCGGCAAGGATTGCAACCCGTTCTTCTATGTGACCTCGTATCAGAACGATCAGGTGCACGAGATCCTCGGCAAGGTCGCGCAGGACCGCGGCTACAAGCGGATGTACCTGATGGTGCCGAACTATCAGGCTGGCAAGGATTCGGTGGCTGGCTTCAAGCTGGACTACAAGGGCGAGATCGTCGAAGAGTCCTACATGCCGTTGAACACGTTGGATTTCCAGCCGGAGCTCTCCAAGATTTCCTCGCAGAAGCCCGATGCACTGTTCACATTCATGCCGGGCGGCCTCGGCGTCAATCTCGTCAAGCAGTACCGGCAGGCCGGGCTCGCCGATACTATTCCGGTGCTCTCGGCCTTCACGGTCGATGAATCGACCCTGCCGGCACAGCAGGATGCGGCGGTGGGCATGTTCGGTGGCGCGAACTGGGCGCCCAATCTCGACAATCCCCAGAACAAGAAGTTCGTTGCCGCCTATGAGGCCGCCTACAACAGCGTTCCCGGCACCTACGCCTTCCAGGCCTATGATGCCGCGATGCTGATCGACAGCGCAGTCAAGGCCGTGAAGGGCAATCTCTCCAACAAGGAGGCCGTTGGCGCCGCGTTGAAGAAGGCCGACTTCACCTCGCTGCGCGGGGCCTTCAAGTTCAACAACAACAATTATCCGATCCAGGATTTCTACCTGACCAAGGTCGCCAAGCGTCCGGACGGCAAGTTCCAGACCGAGATCGTGCAGAAGGTCTTCGAGAATTACGGCGACCGCTATGCCAAGGACTGCAAGGCGTCGAACTGAGCATGATCCGGACCCGAAGGGCCGCACTAGCGCAAAGTGCGCAGCGGTTTTCCGATGAAGATCATGCTCTGACAATAGCCGCGCAGCGCGCTACGGGAGGACTGCAATGAAGAGCGAAATCACCGGCATCACGCGGGCCAATGAAGGAATCCAGGGCATTTCCTGGAACATCCTCGGCCAGACCTACGTGCCGAAGAGCTACGCGGAGAACAGCTTCTCCTGGCACGCGACGCTACCGCCGGGCACCTTCGTGCCGCCGCACATTCACCCCGACCAGGATGAGTATCTCTATATGCTGGAGGGCAAGCTCGATTTCATGCTGGGCAATTCGGAGGCGCAGGCCAGTGCAGGCGACCTGATCCGCCTCGGCATGGGCGTGCCGCACGGCATCTTCAACAAGTCGGAGCAGACCGCCAAGGTGCTGTTCTGGGTCTCGCCGAGCCGCAAGCTGTTCGACCTGTTCTGGGGTCTCCACAACATGAAGGAGCAGAAGCCCGAGGACGTCGTGGCGATGGCCGCCGAGTTCAACATCCACTTCCTGCCGCCGCCGCCCGGCGGCTAGAGCATGATCCGGAAAAGTGCGTAGCGGTTTTCCGAAAAGATCATGCTCAAACAATAACCCAAAAGCGCGATGACGATTCGTCCCAATCGCATCGCGCTTTAGGCGCGCTTCAGGCGCGCACCGCCGCGAGTCCGGGCACCGCGGCGAAACCTGCCTTGGTGGCATAGCCGCGCACGATGGCCTCGCGCTGGGAATAGCTCAGGACGTTGTCGACATTGTCGAAGCCGTCGGGCGCGAGCTGCTCGACGGCGTCGATAACGCCCTCCGGCCCGCCGCGCCGGTTGGAGCGGACGATTTCGGCCGTCATCGGCAGACGCTTCTTCTCGTATTCGAGCAAGGCCTGTCGCGGGTGTTCGGCGCGCACCAGCACATCCGCAAGACAGCGCGCGTCGAGAATGGCCTGCGAGGCGCCGTTCGACCCCACCGGATACATCGGATGCGCGGCATCGCCGAGCAGCGTGACCCTGCCCGATGACCAATAGGGCAAGGGATCGCGATCGCAGGTCGGATATTCGTAGAATTCGGGCGTTGCCGAGATCAGGCTCTTCACGTCGATATAGGGCACCGAGAAGCGCGCCACGTGCGGCATCAGCTCCTCGCGGCGGCCCGGCCGCGACCAGTCTTCCTTCCGCGGCGGCGGCGCGTTGCCCTCGCCCACTTTTACCAGCACCGCCCAATTGGTCAGGCGGCTCGCCGGGCTCGATCCTTCCGCGATGGGATAGATCACCACCTTGGCATTGAGACCGCCGGCCACGATCATCGATTTTCCGGTGAGGAACAGCGGCCAGTCGCGCGCACCGCGCCACAGCATGAGGCCATTCCAGCACGGCGGCCCTTCGTTCGGAAACAGCGTCTCGCGGACGCGCGAGTGAATGCCGTCGGCGCCGATCAGGATATCGCCGCGCGCGGTGTGGACATGGGCGCCGGCGCGATCGAAGAAGTAAGCGGTGACGCCGCCCTCGTCCTGCGAGAAGGCGCCGAGCCGGCAGCCGGTGTGAATCGCCCCACGGCCCAACCGCTGCTCGACGGCACGATGGATGACGCCCTGAAGCCGGCCGCGATGGATCGAGAATTGCGGCACATCGTGGCCGGCGTCGATGCCGCGAGCTTCGCGCCAGACCTCCTGGCCATGGCGGTTGAGATAATAGAGCTGATCGGTGCGGATCGCGACCTCGTCGAGCTTCTGCAGCAGGCCGAGGCCGGCCAACTCCCGCATCGCGTGCGGCAGCGTGTTGATGCCGACGCCGAGCTCGCGAATGGTGTCGGCCTGCTCGAAGATCTCGCAATCCAGGCCGCGCGAGCGGAACATCAAAGCCGTCGTGAGACCACCGATACCGCCACCGACGATAATCGCCTTCATCGCCCTAACTCCACTCGAACCGCAGGCAATGGGTTAAGGTCGCACGGGCGGTCACTCCGCCGCAAGCGGCTTTGTCGCGTCCGCCTTGAGCTCGGCCCGGGTCTTGGGCTTAGTCTTAATTCTCAGCTCCTGGAGATCCTGCCGGTCGCGCACGCTGTCGCGGAACCCGAATACATGCGCATCGGCGACATCATCGCGCGATTGGCGAGCTTCATCTCACGCAGGCGGCAATGAAATTATTTTAAACCTAAAATAATCCCCCGCAAGTCCCCCTTGCTGGATTGGCTGCAGATAATTACGACCGGCTCAGTCGCCCCTGAAGACCGGTTTGACCTTGCTGGCGAAAGCCTCGAAGGCGCGCTCGAAATCCGCCGTTGTCATGCACAGGGCTTGAGCCACGGCCTCTGCCTCGATCGCCTCCTCGACGGACATCGCCCATTCCATAGCCAGCATCCGCTTGGTCATGGTGTTGGCGAAGGTCGGGCCTTCCGCGACCTGCTTGGCCAGAACCTGCGCCTGGGGCAGCACCTGCTCCGGGGTGACGATACGGCTGAAGAAGCCCCAGCGCTCGCCCTCTTCCGCCGTCATGAACCGGCCGGTGTAGAGCAGCTCGGAGGCGCGGGACTGCCCGATGATCCGCGGCAGGATGGCGCAAGCACCCATGTCGCAACCAGCCAGCCCCACCTTGTTGAACAGGAACGCCACCTTGGCCCCGCTCGCCGCAAGGCGCATATCAGACGCCATCGCGATGATCGCTCCGGCCCCGGCACAGATACCTTCGACCGCGGCTACGATCGGCTGCGGACAGGCCCGCATCGCCTTGACGAGGTCGCCGGTCATGCGCGTGAAGGCGGTCAGACCCTTGGTGTCCATCTTCACCAGCGGGCCGATGATCTCGAACACGTCGCCGCCGGACGAGAAATTGCCGCCGGCACCCGTCACGACGATGGACTTGACCGCGTCGTCGAAGGCGCAGGCGCGGAAGAAGTCGGTCAGTTCCCGATAGCTCTCGAACGTCAGCGGATTCTTTCGTTCGGGACGGTTGAGCGTGACCGTCGCAACGCCGTCGACCGCGGCGAGCAGGAAATGCTGCGGTGAGTAATCCGCAAGCGGCACGGTAACGGGATTGGCTGGTCTGCTCATGGGATCTCCTTGGCTTTCTTTTTCCGCGTCTGCCAGGCAGGCTAGACTTCGCCACCGGCCACTGCGATCGCCTGTCCGGTGATCGCGCTCGCGCCCTCGCCGCACAGCCAGAGAACCGCGTCTGCGACCTCCTGGGGGGTGACCAGGCGCCCTTGCGGATTGTGCTTCGCAAGCTCGGCGATCGCCTGCTCCCGCGTTCGGCCGGTCTTCTTCATGATGTTGTCGATGCTGCCGGCAACGAGATCGGTGTCGGTGAAGCCGGGACACACCGCATTCACGGTGACGTTGCTTCCAGCCATCTCGAGGGCAAGGGAACGCACGAGGCCGATCACGGCGTGTTTGGCCGCTGCATACGCGCTGACATAGGCGTAGCCCTTGAGGCCTGCGGTGGACGCTACCGCGACGATGCGCCCGTAGGGACGATCCTTCATGCCCGGCAGCACGGCCTGGACGGCATGCACGACGCCCATGAAATTGACATCCATCATCCGGCTGAAGAGCGCACTGTCCGATTTCGCGAACGGCGCCGATTCAGCGCTGCCCGCATTGGCAATCAGGATGTCGATCGGCTTGCGCGCACTTGCCCCGGCGATCGCGGCTTTCAGAGACGCTTCGTCCGAGACATCAGCGACAGCCGTAAAGTGCGCGGCGCCTGCATTGACCGCCTCGTCGAGAACCGCCGCGTTCCGGCCAAGCACGGTCACGGTCGCACCGGCGCCGACGAGAGCGGACGCGATCGCGCGGCCGATGCCGCGCCCGCCACCGGTGACCAGCGCGTGCGGCGAATGCGGCAATCCGGACATGCGCTGGCTCCCTCGGATCTCGTGACCAGTGTTCGATATATTTTAACCTTCAAGTTTTTGCAACGAAAGCGGCGCTCGACCGGCCAGCGCCGCCGCGCGGGAGACGGCCCGAAAATTGCTTTAAGTATAAAATTATCGCTTTCCATCTCCGAAAGGCCTGTTAGCATCGAAGGGGCCCAGCAGAAGGATGTCGCGTGTCGCAGCCTGTGCCAATGATAACAAAGGACGGACGCTTCGCCTATGAAGCCGCGGGCGATCCGGACGCGATACCGCTGATCTTCCTGCACGGCATCGGCGGCGCGGCGCGGGCCTGGCGGCGGCAGCTTGCGACATTTGGCGACCTCTTCCGCGCGATCGCATGGGACATGCCCGGTTATGGAGGATCGGCGCCGCTTGCGAGCGTCAGTATCGCTGCCCTGGCGGAGGCGCTCCAGCAGTTCATCGAGCAACTCGGCGTCAGCAGACCTGTTCTGGTCGGCCATTCCATCGGCGGCATGATCGTTCAGAAGTGGCTGGTTCAATCCCCCAAGCTGGCACGCGCAGTCGTGCTGGCGCAGACCAGCCCTGCGTTCGGAAAGGCGGACGGCGACTGGCAGAAATCATTCATCGCAGCGCGACTGGGACCGCTTGATCGCGGGGAGACGATGAAGTCGCTGGCCCCCTCCCTGGTGAAGGAGCTCGTCGGCGACGATCCCGACCCGAACGGGATGGAGGTTGCCCGCGAATGCATGGGGAGCGTGCCCGAAGCGAGCTATCGCGCCATGATGCTGGCTCTCATCGGCTTCGATCAACGCAGCACGCTCGGAAATATCTCCGTTCCCACGCTGTTGCTGTCCGGCTCAAAGGACAACAACGCGCCCGCGCCGATGATGGCAAAGACGGCGACCTATATCCCGGGGGCCGAATATGTCGAGCTGCCTGGCGTCGGCCATCTCGCCAATCTCGAACGCCCCGAGGCCTTCGACGAAGCTCTCGGCCGGTTCCTGAACTCTCTCGCGACCAAAGCCTAAGGTAATTGCGCGATGACCATGCAAGTCAGCAAGACGATTGGCGCGACCAACAAGGTCGCGCTGGATGCGCCGATCTTCGATCCTGTCGCATTCAGCCTGAGCGACGAGCAGGCCGGCATCATCACCCGCGCGAGAGAGATCGGCCAGACCGTCTTTGCCGGTCGCGCCGCCACTTACGATCGCGAGGCGACCTTCCCGACCGAAAATTACTGCGATTTGCATCGCGTCGGCCTGCTCGGCATTGCCGTGCCAAAGAAGCACGGCGGCCTCGGCGCGAATTACCAGACCTATGCCCTGGCGGCGGCCGAGATCGGCCGCTATTGCGGCGCCACCGCGCTGACCTGGAACATGCATGTCTGCTCGACCCTGTGGTCGGGTCCGCTCGCCGACGATCTGGACATGGACGCGGACACCCGTGCCGAGCACGAGCGGCGGCGCGCGGTGCACTACAAGCGCATCGTCGAGGATGGAGCGATCTACTCGCAGCCCTTTTCCGAAGGTGGAGCTGCCGCTGCCGGCGGGGTCGCATTCGGCACTGAAGCAAGGCCGGTTAAAGGGGGCTGGATCGTCAACGGCAAGAAGATCTTTGCCTCGCTTTCGGGCCACGCCGACTATTACGGCGTGCTTTGCACCGAGATGGAGCAAGGCGAGAAGGCGTCGCGCCGCAACACGCTTTACCTGGCGATATCAGCCAAATCAGAAGGCGTCTCGGTCGTCGGCGACTGGGACCCGCTGGGCATGCGCGGCACGGTTTCGCGGACGCTGCTGTTCAAGGATGTGTTCGTTCCGGAAGATTCGGCGCTGATGCCGCGCGGCGTGTATTTCCAGGCAGCTCAGCGCTGGCCGCACATGTTCCTGACGCTGTCGCCGACCTATATGGGCCTGGCGCAAGCCGCCTACGACTTCACCGTGCGTTACTTGCGCGGCGAGGTCCCGGGCATGCCGTCGGTCAAGCGGCGGATGTACCCGACCAAGCAGATCGCGGTGGCGCAGATGCAGATCAAGCTGGAGCAGATCAAGGCAATCTGGTTCCAGGCCGTGACCGAGGCGCGCGCCAATCCGAGCAAGGAGCAGGTGCTGCGCGCCTACGCCGCGCAATATTCGGTGATGGAGGGCGCCAATGAGCTCGCCACGCTCGCGATCCGCACCTGCGGCGGTCAGGCCATGCTTCGCTCGCTGCCGCTGGAGCGAATCTATCGTGACAGCCGCTGCGGCTCGCTGATGCTGCCCTGGACCGCCGAGCTCTGCCTCGACCGGATCGGGCGCGAAGCGCTGTACGAGGCCGGTGAAACGGACGACTGACCGTGGACCTCTGTAGCCTGATCGACCGCAACGCGGCGTTCGCGCCAGACAAGACGGCCATTGCCTTCGAAGGGACGCGGCTGAGTTATGCGGCATTCGCCGCACGGATCGAACGGACCGCGACTGCCTTGAAGGGGGAGCTCGGCGTCGGCCGCGGCGATCGCGTCGCGATTCTAAGCCTGAACAGGCCGGATTATCTGGTTCTGCTTTACGCCTGTGCGCGGCTCGGCGCGATGCTGGTGCCGCTGAACTGGCGACTGGCCGTCGCCGAGCAGCTGTTCATTCTCGGCGATGCCGGCACCAAGGTCCTGGTGCTCGAGCAGGCGTTTTCCGGCGTGCTTGCCGAGCTGGGACAGACCGCGGCAGGGACATCCGTCGTCGGCCTCGACTTCACGCCACCTCGCGGCACGACATTCGAAGATTTGCTGGCCCGCGGTGACGGCACGAGCCGAAATCCACATACCGACCTCTCCTGCCCGCTGCTCATCGTCTACACGTCGGGCACGACGGGACGGCCAAAGGGCGCGGTGCTGCGCCAGGAGGCGCTGTTCTGGAACGGCGTCATGAGCCAGCACATGCACAACATGACATCCGACGACCACGTGCTGACCGTGCTGCCGTTCTTTCACGTCGGTGGCCTCAACATCCAGACTACGCCGGCGTTGCAGCTGGGCGCGACCGTCACGGTCCATGCGCGCTTCACGCCGGATGCCGCGCTTGCGGCCATTGAAGGGGAACGGCCGACACTCACGGTGATGGTTCCTGCGATCCTTCAGGCGGTGAGTGAGCATCCCGCCTGGGCGACCGCTGATCTTTCCTCACTCAAGGCCGTCGCCACCGGCTCGACCATCGTACCGCCGCACCTGATCGAGCGCTTCGTCGCGCGCGACGTCCCGGTGCTTCAGGTCTATGGCTCGACCGAAACCTGCCCGATCGCCGTCTACACGCGGCTTGGCGGCGATCTTTCGCGCGCGGGATCGACCGGCCTTGCCGGCCTGTGCTGCGAGGCAAAGGTGATCGACCAGGCCGGCGAAGAACTGCCCGCGGGCACGCCGGGCGAAATCGCGGTGCGCGGTCCCAACGTGTTCTTCGAATATTGGGGAAACGACGCCGCAACGCGCGAGGCGCTGCAGGATGGCTGGTATCGCACCGGTGATATCGGCCTGTGCGATGCCGAAGGCTATTTCTGGGTCCGCGACCGAAAGAAGAACATGATCATTTCAGGCGGAGAAAACGTCTACCCGGCCGAGGTCGAGCGCGTCCTGCTCGAACACCCCGACGTCAGCGAATGCGCCGTGATCGGCCGGCCGGACCCGCGCTGGGACGAGGTGCCGGTCGCCTATGTCATTGCGAGATCCGGCTGCCGGCTCGAGGCGGACGAATTGAGGGCGCATCTTCAGGCGCAACTCGCGCGCTACAAAATTCCGCGCGAGATCGTCTTCGTCAACGACCTGCCGCGGACGGCGCTGGGCAAGGTCCAGCATTTCCTGCTGAAGCAGCTTGATGCGCAGTCACGGGCGCAAGGAGAAGCATCTTGAAGATCGCAGTTCTGGGTGGGGGAAACGGCTCTTTCGCGGCCGCGGGCGATTTTGCGCTGTCGGGGCACGAGGTGCGGCTCTGGCGCCGCGATGCCGATCAGGTCGCAGCGCATCGCGCCGCCGACTCGCGCATCCTGGTCAAGGATCACAACGGCCGTCATGACGTGAAGCTGGCGCTGGTCACGACCGACATCGCGGACGCCGTCGAAGGCACGGAGCTGATCCTGTGCCCCGCGCCCGCCTTCGCGCAATCAAATATCGCTCGCCTGCTCGCGCCGCATTTGCGAGACGGTCAGGTCGTCTTTCTGCCGCCAGCGACGTTCGGCTCGATGATCTTCGCCCAGGCGGCCCGAGATGCCGGCAACAATGCCAAGGCCGGCTTTGCCGAAACGGGCACGCTTCCGTGGCTGACCCGCAAGCACGGACCGTTCGAGGTCGCGATCACCATCCGCGCCAAGCGGCTCCCGGTCGGCGTGTTCCCGCTCGAGCAGGCGCCCCACGCCCTCGCAGTGATCGGGCGCGCTTTCCCAGACGCGATCGAGACATGCGGAGACGCGCTGTCGGGCGCCCTGATGAACGCAGGTCCGATCATTCACCCGCCGTTGATCGTGATGAACGCAGGGCCGATCGAACATTTCGAGCGCTGGGACATTCACAAGGAAGGTACGCAAGCCGCGATCCGCCGGGTCACTGACGCGCTCGACGCAGAACGCATCGCAGTGCGCGAGGCACTCGGCTACGGCGCGCCACATTTCCCGCTGGCTCATCACTACGCGAGGGAAGGCGAGATCTGGATGTATGGCCGCGGCTCGCACGACCGACTGACCGATTCCGGTGATTGGCGCGAGCGGATCGTGCTGACAGAGCACCGTTACATGCGCGAGGATCTGCGGCTTGGGCTGTCGCTGCTGGTGTCCGTCGCGGGCCTCGCTGGCGTGGACACACCGCTGGCCAAAGCGTTTCTGTCAATCGGCGGCGCGGTCTGCGGCGAAGATTTTGCGCGAAGTGGCCGAACGCTCCAGACGCTGGGACTCGGCGAGCTCAGCAAGGCTGAATTGCAGACGCTGCTCCGCAATGGATTCTGATCAATGACCAGTCGCATCAATATCGCCTGTCTCGGCGCTGGCCGCATGGGCCGGGGCATTGCCGTTGCCTTCGCGTATGCAGGGCACAGGGTCACGATGATCGATATCAAGGCGCGTTCCGCGGAGGACTTCACCAAGCTGGAAACGGACGCGCTTGGCGAAGTCAGGAAGACCTTCGCCAGCCTGTCAAAACTGGGGCTGCTGACCGACGCGGATGTCGATCCGCTGATCGCGCGGGTCTCGGTGGTGCCGGCGAGCCGGAGCGGCGCAGCGTTGGCCGAAGCCGGAATGATCTTCGAAGGCGTTCCTGAGGTGGTCGAGCTCAAGCGCGAGGTGCTGGGGGCGGCGGCAAAGCAGGTCGGCCCTGAAACGATCATCGCGTCGACGACCTCGACCATCCTCGTCGACGATCTCTCGGGCGCGATCGTGAACCCGCGCCGCTTTCTAAACGTGCACTGGCTCAACCCGGCCTATCTCATCCCGCTGGTCGAGGTTTCGCCCGGCAAGGCGACAGACCCGGCCGTCATCGACGAGGTCAAGACGCTGCTCGAAGGCATCGGGAAGGTGCCGGTGGTCTGCGCCGCCACACCGGGTTTCATCGTCCCGCGCATCCAGGCGCTGGCAATGAACGAGGCCGCGCGCATGGTCGAGGAGGGCGTCGCCAGCGCCGAAGAGATCGACAAGGCGATCCGTTACGGCTTCGGCTTCCGCTATGCCGTGCTCGGGCTGCTCGAATTCATCGATTGGGGCGGCGGCGATATCCTATACTACGCCAGCCGTTACCTCGAAGGCGCGCTTGGTAGCGACCGCTATCGCGCGCCGGAGGTCATTTCCCGCAACATGCATGAAGGCCGGATCGGCCTGCGCACGGGCGCCGGCTTCCTGGATTACTCCGGGATGGACGTCGATGCTTATCGCGTGAAGCGGTTGCAGGCCATGGTCGACCTGCTCCGGCACTTCGACCTCGCCCGGCCGCCCGTGCTCGATCGCGGCTACCCGAAGACGTCCTGAAGCACGCCTTCGCGGACGACCGCAACGCCGTCGAGCTCGATCGTCGTTCCCATCATCGGCAGGTCGAAATGTCCGGCCGTGTAGCGTCCTGCAAATTCATTCGCACCGGTCGAGAACAGGAAATTGCCGGAAACGGCCCGAATCTCTGTGCCGTTGGTGTCGCGCTGGTCATACATGGATAGTGCCTCATAGCGCGCACCGGGATTCATGCCGAAGCCGACATGCGACACGGCATAGGCTTCGCGATCGCCCCAGGCGGCCAGATAAGCGCGCATCATCGCGGCATCCGTGCCCTCGCCTTCGAGTTCCACGACATAGTCGTCCTTCAGAGTCATCTTCACTGGCGAGGTCAGGTAGCGCTTGAAGGTCAGGTTGATGTCGCCGGGCGCCATCACCAGGGTGCCGTTGATGGTCCCGCTCTTGGGAAAGCTGACGACGATGCCGCCGGGCCAATGCGCGAGCGTGCCGGGCTTGTCGGTCCAGCCCCACACACCGACCGTCGACGCTCCGACCATATCGACATCGAGCGCCGTGCCGGCCTTCGAGGAGACACGCATGCGCTTCGTTCCGCGCAGCATTTTGGCCGCCGCACGAACACGCTTTTCGAGCGCGGAATCCGGCACCATGCGCTCCAGCGCTTCGGGATGCTCGTTGGAGATCACCAGGATCCGCGCGCCGGCTTTGAGAATCTCCGGCGTCTCCACCGCATGCATCAGTCCTTCGATGGTGCAATCCACGACGAAGCCGGCCTGCTGAAGCGCCGTGATCACTGGACCAAGCTTTTGGATCGCCTCGCTCGCCCCGGTGGAGCGGACCGGAACGATATGCCGGTTACGTGGCGTCGGCATCACCACATGAAACGGCCGCGCGCCCATCCGCAGCAGGGCCAGCTCCGCGAGATGGACGTTCAACGCGCGTGACTGGGTCTCCGACAGGATCGCCGCGGTATCGCCGGCCTTGACGGCGCATCGCTCAAAGATCTCGCAAAACGCATCGATCCATTTTGCCTCGATACGATCAGCCAGCATGGTTCTCTCCCGGTCTTCAGGATTCTTGTTAGTTACGCTTCGGGGAAGCCCCGGAGCAAGTACGAGCGCACGGCTCCCAGCAGGCCGTTCAAGATCAAGCCCAGCAGCGAGATCGTGATCAGCGGCACGAACATGTCCACGGCCTGGAAGGTTCTGGCCGCAGTCACGAGCGCGTGCCCCAGTCCGTCGGTCGACGTGATCATCTCGGCCAGAAACACGACGATGCAGGAAATGACAAGGCCAATCCGGCACCCGGTCAGGATCGACGGCATCGCTGCCGGCAGCACTACCTTGAAGAGAATCTCGTAGCGTGACGATCCCGCAGCCATAGCCGACCAGACCAGCTTCTGCTCGACGGTCGAGGCACCGTAATAGGTCGACAGCAGGATCGGGAAAAGAGCGTCGGCAGCCACTAATGTGATCTTCGATCCGTGGCCAAATCCGAGCAGCAGCAGCAAGGCCGGATAGAGCGCGACCTTGGGCAAAGGCGCCAATACGCGCACGATGGGCCGAACCACGGCGTTGATCGCCGGATTGGCGGCGGCGGCAATGCCGATGCTGACACCGAGCACGACAGCAATCGCGAAGCCGGCAAACAGCCTGATCAGGGTCGCCGCGATCTCGTGCTGGAACGTCGAGGTTACGAGTTGCTGGAGCAGCCGGCCGAAGACGTAGCCAGGCGGCGGCAGCAGAACTGCCGGCGCGAAGCCGAAAGACACCAAGCCTTGCCACAGCGCGATCACCAGTGCGATCGGAGCAATTCCAAGAACGAAATTAAGGGCGAGAAGCCGCGACATCATGAGAAGCTCAGCGGCATGTCGAACTGCGGCTCGGACCAGCGCACGAGCCTAGCACGAACCTTCTCGAAAATCGCGTCGAGGCAGATTCCCATCGCTCCAACGATGATGATCATCGCAAAGACGGTTTCGTATTGGCCCATGTCGAGCGCGTTGAACAGGATGTTTCCGGCGCCGGACTGACGGGCAATCATCTCACTGGTGATCATCGTGATCAGCGCCAACACCAATCCTGTACGACACCCCGTCAGAATTTCCGGCAGCGCCGCCGGCAGCACGATACGCACCAGGCGTTGCACCGGCGAGAGCCCCATCGCAGCGCCCGACCACAGCATCTTCTCTTCGACCGCCTTGGCGCCTTCGAAGCTGTGATAAATCACGGGCAGGCTGACGCCGAGGAAGATCACGAGCGTCTTCGTGATGTCGCCGACACCGAGCCAGAGCATGATGATCGGCATCAAGGCCGCCTTCGGCACCGGATAGATCACCATCAGCAGCGGATTGAAGAAGGCAGCAATCGCGGCGCTACGTCCCATCAACAGGCCAAGCGGAATCGACACGAGCACGGCCGCGCCAAATCCCATCGCCATGCGCCGGAGCGAGGCCAGAATATTGATCAGGGATTCCCTGTCGCCAAGGATGTCCGGAATCGCTCTCATCGCTCCAATCGCGGTCGGAAAGCTGTCATTCTTCAGCGCCAGTGACGCGACCTGCCACACCACCAGCAATCCGATGCAGGCGAGCACCGGGGCAGCGCGCTTGGTCATGCCGGCCGCCGACATCACGCGGGCGCTCCGGCTTCGTCGCTCTCGTCGAACATGCGCTCGATGTCGACGACGTACTTCTGGTAACGCGGATCGAGCAACAGCTCGTTGCGGCGGCGCGGCCGCGGCAGGTCGATGTCGATGACCTGCCGGATTCGCCCGGGCGATTTCGACATCATGACGACCTTGTCCGAGAGGAAGACGGCTTCGTCGACCGAATGGGTGACGAAAAGCACCGTCTTGCGGTCACGCTCCCAGATGTTCAGAAGATCGTTCTGCAGGCGCGTCCTCGTGTGCGCGTCGAGTGCCCCGAACGGCTCGTCCATCAGCAACACTTCGGGATGGTAGGCAAGCGTCCGCGCCAGCGCCACGCGCTGCTTCATGCCGCCCGACAGCTCCTTGGGATAGAAGTTCTCGTAGCCCTTGAGGCCGACCATCTCGATCAGGGCCCGGCTCTGCGCTTCGGCCTCGGTGCCGCGAATTCCTTGCTGACGCGGCCCATACATCACGTTGCCGAGCACAGTCTTCCAGGGAAAGAGCGCAAATTCCTGGAATACCGGTCCGCGATCCGGACCGGGCCCCGTGATCGCCTGTCCCTTCATCTTCGCCGCGCCGCTGGTTGGACTGACGAAGCCGCCGACAATGTAGAGCAGTGTCGACTTGCCGCAGCCGGACGGACCAAGGATGGAGACGAAAGCTCCTTCCTCGATCGTCAGCGAAATGTCCGAAAGCGCAACGTGATTCTTGCGTGCCGAGGTTTTAAAGACCTGCGACACGCGGTCGATCTCGATGATTGCGGAAGCCGGGTCTTGTTGCGTCACCGGTCTCACCCATTCGCTCGATCTCGCAGATACTACCGTCATCCCGCCTTCCGTCCCACTCGCACGAGGATTCAGCGGCATCAGCTTAGCAAGAAGCCTGCCAGACAGGCTGTCACTTTCGCGCCCGTGCGGTGCGTCATTCGAACCACGGCCATTCTGCCGGGCCTTCATGCGTCACGGCTCCGCCCGGCGCCTGCCCAACCAGCCGCGCATATTTTGCCAGCGCACCTGCGCGGTGGCGAGGCGGGCGCGGCTTCCAATCGCGTCGCCGTGCGGCAAGCTCCTGTTCCTCGAGCAGGACATCCATCCGTCGATTTGCGGCATCAATCCGGATTCTGTCACCATTCCGGACGAGCGCCAGCGGACCGCCAACAAATGCCTCGGGGGACACGTAGCCGATGCACATCCCGCGGGTCGCGCCGGAGAACCGGCCATCGGTGATCAGCGCCACTTTTTCACCCATGCCCTGCCCGTAGATCAGTGCGGTGACGCCAAGCATCTCACGCATGCCAGGTCCGCCGACTGGCCCTTCATTGCGGATCACGAGAACCTCGCCCGCCTTGTAACTGCGGTCACGAACGGCTGCGACGCAGGCTTCTTCATCCTCGAAAACACGCGCGACGCCTTCGAAGAATTGGCTCTTCAAGCCCGCCACCTTGATCACCGCCCCATCGGGACAGAGGTTACCCTTCAGCACCGCGACACCACCGTCAGGCATGATCGGCGCGCGAGCCGTGTACACAACCTCTCCGTCGGGTGCGTTGGCCACACCGTACTCTTCGGCAAGTGTGCGGCCGGTGATCGACAAGCAGCCGCCATCGATATGACCGCTCTGGATCAGCTCGCGAATGATGACCGCAGCGCCGCCGATATCGTAGACATCCTTCGCCGTATACTTGCCTCCGGGGCGCAGATTGCCGATCAACGGCGTCCTGGCAAAGACCTCCCCCACGTCATCGATGCTGAATGCAATTCCGGCCTCATTCGCGATCGCCGGCAGGTGCAGCGCGGCGTTGGTCGAGCCGCCCGTCGCTGCCACGATCGCCGCTCCGTTCTCCAGGGATTTCCGCGTCACGATGTCGCGCGGCAGCGGCCCGCCGTGGTTCAGCATCTCCATGATCAGTCGGCCGGCGCGTCGCGAAATCTGCGCACGCTCGGAATAGACACCGGGCACCATCGAGACGTTGGGAATGGTCAGCCCCATCGCCTCCGATACCATGCCCATGGTATTCGCGGTGAACTGGCCGGCGCACGCACCGATCGTCGGCAGGCAGGCGCGCTCGATGCGCTCGAGCGTGGCGCCGTCGATCTCGCCAGTCATGAAGCTGCCGACAGCCTCATAGGAATCGAGCACCGTCAGCGTACGTCCATCCACGCGCCCGGGCAGCGAGCTGCCGCCATAGATGAAGATGGATGGCACGTTGCAGCGGACCATTCCCATCATCACGCCAGGAAGGGTCTTGTCGCACCCGCCGTATCCGATCAGCGCATCGTAGGCCAACCCATGGACCACGGCTTCGATCGAGTCGGCAATCAGCTCACGCGAGAACAGGGAGAACTTCATCCCCTCATGATTCATGCTGATGCCGTCGGACACCGAAACAGTCGAGAACTCACGCGGTGTACCGCCGGCCTCCTCGATCCCGGTCTTGGCTGCAGCTACCTGGAAGTCGTGGGTCATGTTGCAGGGCGTCTGCTCACCCTTCATGCTGACGATGCCCACCATCGGCTTCGCAATCGCAGCGTCGTCGAGCCCCATGGCGCGCATGAATGCACGATGCGGCGCTCGGTCGAGGCCGTCTGTGGTGACTCGGGATCGCAACTTCTTCATATATGCATCTTCTTCGTGCAGCGTCCCGGATGATCCGGAACGCTACGATGTTAGTTCGGTAATTCGTCCCGCTTCTATTGCAGCGGCGCGACGATCGACGGATGCTTGAACTGTGCGACATCCAGCTTCGGCAGCATTCCTGTTTCTGCATAGATATCCAGCATCTTCTGGATCGCCGGGAAGTTCGGCGCAGCACCCGGATCGCGGCCGAAATCATTGTCCTTGAGCAAGTAGGTCTCAAGCACCGGGATGGGGGCTTTCAGCACTTCATTGACGACCTTGAGAGTCTCCTCGCGGTTCGCGAGTGCCTTCTTCATGCCCGAGGTAATATCGCGGACATAGGCCTTGACCAACTCAGGGTTCTTGTCGACGAAATCGGCACGGCAGGCTTCCAGGATGTGCACGATGTTCGGCATGGCCTGGGAGAGCGAGAACAGCTTCCTTGTGCCGCCCTTTGCCTCCGCGCGCGCAGCAAACGGCTGGTTCATATTGACCGCGTCAACGCGGCCTTGGCGCAGCGCGTCCTCGGAGACGGCAAAGCCAACCTCGACCAGCTTTATGTCCTTGGCCGGATCGACGCCATTCTGCTTCAAGAGCAGATTGAACGGCCCTTGCGTACCGCCACCGATCACGGAAATGCCGACGGTCTTGCCCTTGAGATCCGCGATTGTCTTGATGGGCGAGTCATCCTTGACGGCCCAGTAGACCGAGAAGCCGCCGGGCATCTCGAAAACATGCTGCGCGACGATATAGGCCTTGAGATTGCCGCCGACGACCCCATTGGAGAGGGAGAGCGGCGCCTGCGTCGCGCAGTCCAGCGCACCTGCCGCCAGGGCCTGCGTCATCGGCGCGGTGCCCTGGAATTGGGTCCATTCGATGTTGTAGGTCTTGCCGAGATTGGGAAACTCTGCCGGCCTGCGCATCATCCAGTACTTGGACTCCTCCGCAGGGATGGTCCAGCCGACGCGGATCGTGTGCTGCCCCCATGACGGGCTTGCGCCCGCGCTCACGGCGGCTGCCGCCCCCAAAGCCAGGATCCACTTCGAAACGGTTCGCATCGTGCCACTCCGCTGCTCCGGCGCCGACTGGCGCCCCCAACCCGACCGCCTCAAATGTTTCATGGTTCAAACAATCAGGCAAGCCATGCGAGGTGGGCGGTCTTGCCGGCAGATGGGCAATGTATGGTAAAGCGGCGTCTACGACAGAAGGAGGCAACCTGTGGCTGACGACAGCAAGAACCGCATCGAGAAGCTCGGCTATCTCGGCCTCGGACTCATGGGAACTCCGATGACCCGACGCCTGCTGAAGGCCGGCTATCAGGTCGCTGTCTGGAATCGCTCGGAGGGCAAGGTGGCGCCGCTCGTCGAGGCTGGTGCCAAGCACGTGGTCACGCCGCGTGATCTCCTGGCGAGCTCGGATATCGTCTTTATGTGCGTAACGGATGCGGCGGCGGTGGACGAGGTGATCTTCGGACCCGAAGGTCTGGCAGCGGCCCCTGGCGCGGGCAAGCTTGTGGTCGACTTCTCGTCAATTCATCCCGACGCGGCGCGCGACCTCGCAACGCGATTGAAAGACGCGAACGGGGCGGGCTGGATCGATGCGCCGGTGTCCGGGGGCACGAAGGGCGCCGAGGAAGGAACGCTCGCCATCATGGCGGGCGGCGAAGCTGGCGACATCGAGAGGGTGCGGCCCTATGTGCTGGCCATGGCGCGCAGGTTCACGCATATGGGCCCGCTCGGCGCCGGCCAGACCACAAAGCTGTGCAACCAGGTGATCGTCGGATGCGCAATGGCCGTGCTCGCGGAAGCAACCCGCCTTGCCGTGAACGCCGGAATTGACGCCAACCGATTGCCCGAGGCACTCGCCGGCGGATTTGCGGATTCCATCCCGCTCCAGCTGTTCGTGCCGCGAATGGTCAACGGCATTCACACCCCGCCGCTCGGCCACATCGCCACGATGCTCAAGGACCTCGATACGGTGGCCGACGTTGCACAGGCGACTTCGACGCCAGTGCCGATGGCCGCGCTTGCCGGGCAGCTGTTCAGGCTGGCGAAGGCCGCGCGAGGTGCGGACGCGGACGCGCTGGAGATTTACAAGCTTTCGGCGGCAGAGCGCAAAGCAGTATAGGGGGCGCGTTACGGCACGTTCTTGCGCTCATCGTCGGCCATGAAGCGACCGAACGCCCCTCGCGCAAAGAGCAGCGGCTCCTTCGCATTGTAGGTATATGCCTCGACCGCGCCGAGAAAGATCACGTGGTCACCGCCATAATAGCGATTCACGGAGCGGCATTGAAAGTTGGCGACGCTCTCGGCTAGCACTGGCGCGTTGCCGAGGCCAGGGGTCCAGTCGACGCCTGTGAACTTGTCGTCCGACGATTTTGCGAATTTGTTTGCGAGCGCCTGCTGCGAAGCGCCGAGAACGTTGACGCTGAAATGGCTGGCGTTCTGGAAGACGGTCAGGCTCGAGGAATAGACGACGAGGCTCCACAGAACCAGCGGGGGATTCAGCGAGACCGAAGCGAAGGAATTGCATGTCAGCCCGTACGGCCTGCCGTCGGGCGCTGCCGCTGTGATGATCGTCACGCCCGTTGCATACGTCCCGAGCGCGTTGCGAAAGTCGCGAGGATCGATCTGGGAGCTGTCGCTCGCGAACTCATTGGCGGGATCCGGAGCGCGAGGCTGCTTCGGCAGGTCATTCATAGGCCGACCTCACAGCGTGAGATTCTCGGAGGGCAGGCCGAGGGCCACCCGTCCGTAGTTGGTCCCGGCCGCATCGAAGTTGAACGCGAGATGTGAGTTGATCGCGTGCGCATCGCGGAACTGCCGCTGCAACACGCCGCTCGTGAACAGCCCGCGCGCGCCGCTCGCGGCAAACAGCATCGAGACCGCGTCCGTGCACAAGTTCACGGAAAAGGATCCGTCGCGGCGATATCTGGTCTTGGTCGCCATGTCAGGAATATGGCCGCGCCGTGCGGCTTCCATGGCATCGAGACAGGCCGACCGCATGATCAGGCGCGCAGCGTCGATCTTGGCCGAGGCCTCCGCGATCTTGATCTGCGTGCTTTGAAAATCGCTCAGCTTGGCGCGGTTGTACGTCGAAATACGATGACGCGCGACCTCCGTATAGTCGTCGAGGCACGCCTGTGCATTCCCCAGCGCGACACCGGAGAGGACGTAAGGAAATAGCGAGAAGACAGGCAGCGTGTACAGAGGATTCGGATTGACCGCGCTTCCCGGCGTGGGGCCACCCGAGAGGTTCCCTACGGCGACCGTCATATGGTCAGCCACGAAGGCATCCCGGACCTCGACGTCGCACGACCCCGTCCCGCGCAATCCGGCGACGTTCCAAGTGTCCAGCACCTTGTAATCGCCGCTCGGCAGCAGAAAGATTCGATACTCGATGCCGTCGGCATCGTCGTCGGAATAGACCACGCTCGCAAGCATATTCCATTCGCAGGAGGCAACGCCCGAGGAGAATGGCCAACTGCCATGCAACTGGTATCCGCCCTTGACCCGCGTGGCGCGTCCGGCGGGGAAAATGAACGAGGACGCGATCAAAGTATCCGGATTGCGGCCCCAGACCAGATCCTGCGCGCGTCGCTCGAACATGCCGAGCATCCAGTGATGGCTCGCCAGATTGGCGAGATTCCAGGCAACCGACGCATCCGCCTGCCCGAGCAGCTCAGCGCAATCGACGAGGGCGACATAGTCGAGCTCAGCGCCACCAATCCGAGCCGGCTGCAGCATCCGGAACAGGCCGGCCTCATGAAGATCCGTCTCGGTTTCCGAGGGCAGATGCCGCAGCTCCTCCGTCCTTGCCGCCCGCTCACGCAGTTGCGGAAGAAGGCTCCGGGCCTTCGCGATCATGGCCGCATAGACCTCACCGCCGGCTTGCAGGCCAGCGGGCTGGGTCTTGCTCGGCTCCTGGCCAGGCGCCATTCGTGTCCCTCGCTTTCGTACATTTATGCGGCGGGACCTTCGCCAAATCAAGCCGAGCCAGTGCCTCAAGTCGACCTTGGAGGCTTGACCGGGCCAAAGGCGCCCTTCTCGACAAAATCAGCGATCCGACGTTCGTTGTAGCCGAGCGTATCGTGCAGGATCTGCTTGGTATGCTCGCCCAACAGAGGTGCCGCGACCGGGTCGACCGCGGCTGTCAGGCTCATCGTAATCGGCGGCTCGATATTGGGCACCCACTCGGCTGTCGGATGCGGAATCCGGTTCAAGCGATGGCGCTCGCGAGCCTCGGGGGCATTGAAGCCCTCCTCGACCGTCCGGAGATAGCCGACCGGGATATTGGCCAGCTTCATCTTCGCCATCCAGTTCTCGAGCGTATCGCTGGCGAAGACTTCGGCAATGGCTGCCCGCAGGAGCTCCTTGTTCTCCGAACGGGCTTTGCGCGTCGCAAACTGCGGATCGGCGATGAGATCGGGCCGATTCAGCACCTCGACCACAAGCCTGCGGTAGAGCCGGTCGTTGGCGCAGGCCATGTAGAGCGGCCCATCTGAGGCCTCGTAGACGCCGACGGTGGGAGACCCGCTCGGCGAATTGCCGAACCGGCCGGGGTTTTCGCCGTTGATGAGATAGGCCATGCCGTAGAAACCGGTCATTCCCATTGCGACGTCGAACAGGGCAACTTCGACATGCTGCCCCCGGCCGAGCCGCTCCCGCGCGAGCAGCGCCAGCAGGATGGCATTGCAGGCGGACATCCCCGTCGCCATGTCGACAATTGGCGGGCCGGTGCGAACCGCCGGCCCGTCGGCAAATCCATTGAGCGACATGAAGCCGCTTTCCGCCTGGGTGATCGGATCGAAGCCTGGCCGGGAGGCAAACGGTCCGCTGCGTCCGTAGGCGGAGATCGAGCAATAGACCAGCCGCGGTTTGAGCGGCGCGACCGATTCATAGTCGAGCCCGAACTTCTTCATGACCCCGCTCGAAAAATTCTCCACGACCACATCCGCCTTGCGGATCAGATCCAGCGCGATCTCGCGCGCCTCCGGCACGGCAAGATCGAGCGCGATGCCGCGCTTGTTGCGGTTCAGGCTGAGAAAGGCGGCGCTCTCGCCTCCAATCTCCGCGTGCTCATAGGCGCGCGTGTCGTCGCCGCCATCGGGATTCTCGATCTTGATGACGTGCGCACCGTAGTCGGCGAGCGTCTGGGTGCAGGCCGGGCCAGCGACCACACGCGTGAAATCAACGACCAATAGGCCATCCAGCGCGGTCGGGCCTCCCATCCCATGCGAGGCACGTACCGGCAATTGAGGCTTGGTGGGCATCGATCGCGCTCTCCCTTACATCGGCTTATGGCCGCCGAATTTCCTGCAAGAGCAAACTTAAAGCCCGGCGCCGCCGACTTCGCAAGTCCCACGCCCGCATCGCTTCAATACGCAAAAAGGACCCGGCAGCGCTTAGGCTGCCGGGTCCTCGGACGTTCCAGACGCGTACTGGCCGTTAGATAAACGGCGCGTTCCGTGCGGCGGCAAACCTGCTCAGTGCAGCCACTTCCGCCAATAGAGCGTATGCGCCCAGGCCCAAGGGGTCTCGGGCTCGAACAGCCGATAGCCCGTCTGAATGAAGTTGTTCGCTGATACCGGGTTGTCCGTCGTATCGGAGACAATGCTGTCCCATCCGATACGCCGCGCCCTCGCCTCCACCGCACGCATCAATCTGCGCTGAAGGCCGCGTCCCCAATGCCGTTGCAATACGCCAACTCTGGAGAAATAGCCGCCATTTCGAACGTGGGTCGAGGGCACAATTCCGGCGAAGGCGACTGCTCCCTCGTCGTGATAAGCCATCCACCACGCGCCGAGGTCGAACGCGGGCATCGCCGCGGTATCGAAGAACGTGAGCCGATGCAGATCGGCGAGGGTCTCGGCAACGTCATCATCGGAGGCATTGACAATACGAATTCTGTACATGAGCGACTCGTTGGCAGCAGATCATGATCGGGCGCGGAGCGACGTCACCGGCGCCATGAAGGCTCATTTGCCCAACACGACCTTGACACCAAGCCAGACGGCCCCCATCAGGCCAGTGGCAAGCACGGTGATCACTGCCTTGAAGGTGTAGCTCTGGGCCTGCTCCACGCTCTTTCGCCACCTCCGCAGGTGCTGGAAATCGGCTCGCATCTCGCTGCCGACCCACTGCACGATCCAGATGGTGAAAGCATCCGCCGCGGCGCCGGCGCCTCCGATGTCGATGAAGGCACGCAGCGGCAGCAGCGGGTCCGCGGCAACTTTCCCGATCCGCCCCTGCGCACGCGCTTCCGAGAGCAGCGAGGCAAAATAAGCACCCTCGAAGGCGCGTGCATACTCGCCTTCCCAGATGTGGTCGTAGCGCTCCGGATAGAGTTTCTGGTCGAGCAACCGCTCCTCCTCGAGCACATCAGGAAACCAGGGATTGTCGCGCCAGTTCGCCTTCACGATCACGGCGCCGTCCGGCTGTCGCCCACGCAGAAAATCGTCGATCGCATCGCTTTTGCGACGCGGATTCCAGCTCGACCAAAGCTCTGAGTCCTTGGCGCGGATCGTTGGCCGCAGCAGCGCGAGGCTGCGCGCGCTCAGGGATTGCGCCTCGTCGATCCAGGCGATGCGAAACCCTTCCAGAGATTTGATCGAGTCGGCCGTGTGATCCTGAAGCCCGCGGAAGATGATGAGTCCGTCGCCGGGCGTCTCGATCTTGTCGCTGAACAATTTGAACCCGTGCCCGAGCCCGAGGCTTGCGATCTTGCCTTCGATCAAGCGCTTCGACGATTGCGCCAGCGTGCGCTGCGCCTCGCGGATGCAGACCGCGAGCGTGCCGCGCTCGGCCTGGCAGGTCTCGACGAGAAGTTCGCCGAAGAAATGCGATTTGCCCGAGCCGCGTCCGCCGTAAACGCCCTTGTAGCGCGCAGGTTTGAGCAGCGGCTCGAAGATTTTAGCGGTCGGAATTTTCAGGATGGACAATGGCTGCGCTCGCTCGCCCTAGGGCAGGCCGGTGCGCCTGCGCCACATCGCGGGCCAGTCTTCGTTGCCCGGGGCGTGGGATTGTCGAAGACGGAAACGAAGCATCAGGCGGAATAGCGGGTATCGGAGCGGGATCATTCGAGTCGAAAGCAGATCGATCGGACTTTCCGGCAGGCATCCTCCTCAAAACCCGGACATCTTTGGAACGGGACCGCGGCATCATATCCGCGTTTTGCAGATATCGCTTGTACTCCGGAATGTAGGCCGGCGCGGGAACTGGATCGAACGGTCCCAGTGCATCCGCAAACGCACCTGGGTCAAGAACATTACCTGCAAGATCCTTGATTTGATAATGGACGTGGTGGTGCCCTGGATTGCCCTTCTTGTCAGAAAGACCGGTATTACCCATCGTGCCAATCACCTGACCCGCCGCAACCACATCGCCGACCTTCACCTTCCGAGAGTTGGTATGCAGTATCTGGTGACGCAAGCCGTTATTGTCTCTGATCGAGATTGTCTCCCATTGATCATCACCGGCGCGCTCGACGACGCCATTCACGGGAGATCGCAATTCTGGGTGACTCGTGTTCAGCCGAGCACTTTGACGACCAACATAATTGAAATCGATGCCCCGGTGTGGGTTGCTTGATCCGCGTGGCCTGCCTGTCTCCGCGCGTATGGACTCGTGACATGGGGCGAGATGCCTTCGACGGGCTGAAGAATGCGCCGCATCATGTCGTCCCACATTTGAATATCCTTTGCGGTAGTTGACTAACTAGTTCGCGTGCGGTGTCTTGATCGAGCCGATCTTGCGTGGCCGAGGAATGAGGGGCTGACATGAAAAGAGCTATCCGCCGCGTTCTCACTGCGGCCGCGACGGTCGCTCTCGCACTTCCTGCCTTCGCACAGGAACCACCTGCTCCGACATCCGACAAGTGGCGTCCCAAGGCCGGCGTCTATGCCGAACCTGGCAAGAACTTCCAGTTAGACTGTGATGAAAGTGGCGGCCTGACAATCGATCTCGGCAGGAAATCGGTCAGCGGTTACGAATGGAGCTGCAAGGTCAAGAAGATCAACGATCTCGGCCCGGGCTCGCTGAAGGTTGAAATGGTCTGTGACGATTACAATCTGGCGCAGAACCTCAACCCGCGCGATCCCAACTGGGATAGCAGACAATTCAACGAGATCATGTTCATCAAACAACTGGATGCGGCGGCGATCTCGGTCCAGAAAAGCCTGAACGGAAAGCTCAAGGATCCTCCCTGGCGCGCGGCTTACTGCCCTCTGAGTACACAGCGCGCGCTTGCTGAAGCGAGGCTAAGAGCCGAGGCAGAGGCCAAGCAGAAGGCCGAGGAAGCCAAGCGGAAGGCCGAAGAGGAGCTCGCTCTCAAGAGCGCTCATCCGCAAGATGGCGTCTACGCCGCACTGGGTGCCGATTTCGAGGACCGTTGCGCGAAACTCAGCGATACCGTCGTTGCGTTCGCCAAGAAGTCGATCGTTACGGCCTCGAACAAGTGCGATATCCGCCGGATGCGTGTTCAACTCCCAGACACCGTCAGGATCAACGCTACCTGCACCTTACAGGCGGCTTCCGGCCCTGACGCCGTCAGTGTGCAGGACCCGAGCACCATCCCGGACCGCGAGAACCTGATGTTCAAGAAGATCGACGACAAGACCGTCGTCCTCTGGATCATCAAGGACGGGCGCTTCACCGGTGACGGCCGAAAGCTGTCCTATTGCAGCGACCAGGTGCAGCGCGCCTATGCCGTGCAGCACAGGGCTGGCAAGCAGACCAGGAATTAGCCGAAGGCACCAACAAAAAACCCGCGCCGGATTGCATCCGCGCGGGTAACAGCAACTTCTGTCGATGATGCCATTCTGCCAGTGTTTTGCCCGACGGGTCAACGCTCAATCGAGACGCGGTTGCAGATCGGGATATCCACTGTCTCGAGCGTCGTGACGGCGTCGCCGCTGTTCGAGCTTCCCGGATGCACGATGATGCGCTCGATCCGGTGAATCAATTCCAGCACGCCGTCCTCGCCGTTCTCGACCGGCTGTGCGGCCTTGCCCCAGCCGCGATCGAGGATGGCGTTGGCCGCCGAGACGCGCGCCGCTGGCGTCGCATCCTCGCTACGCATGATGCCGACGAGCACCCTGATGGCGGTTCGGGTGTGGCTGCGCGCAAGCGAGCGGATCTCGGTCAGATTGCGCGCCCGCGGCGTCTTCGCGCGCGCGGGCAACCGAAGCGGTGCAGGCTCGAGCTCACCTTCGGTGATGTCCTCGCTCACGCAAACGTCTCCCACAGCACGATGGCAACGAGGCCCGCGACGGCAAGCGATATCAGGTAGGCGGTCATCATCTCTCCTTGTCAAGAAAATGCGCGGCAGATCGCGCGAAGAGCGCGATCGTTTCGGGCGCGAACCCTATCTCCGGTCCCGGAGACCGCAGCGGCGCAGGCGATGCCCGGCGCCGCGGGCCGGCACGTTCGCGCGTGCACGGCCAGCAATGGTTTCGGACGACGGCGCGCCGATCGGCGCTCTCTCAACGCGTTATCAAGCGAGTGCGTGGCCGCAATGCGCCGCCGCCGTCCGATTCCAAAATCGAGAACGAAAAAACCCGCGGCGGACTGTTCCGCGCGGGTGAACCAAGCTCGTCTCGATGATGGCATTATGCCGGTGTTTTGCCCGACGTGTCAAAACCTTCCGCTGAATTGAAAAAGCCCGCCGCGGATTGCGTCCCGCGCGGGCCATCTCAAACTCGTTTCGATGATGCCATTCTGCCAGTGTTTTGCCCGACGTGTCAAACGAACGAATTCGCACGAGCCGCGTTGGACAATCAGGAGCGACCGGCCATGACGATGAAGATGACCTCACGCGGCAAATCGCAAGACGAGACGTTGCGAGATCGTCCGGGCTCAAAGCCGCGCATCGACAAGGAACAGTCCACGCAGATCGTCGAAGATGCCGACGTGACGGCTGACGACGGCCGCGATCTCGCGCATGGCGAGGGCGGCAGCATCGATCTGCCTACACAACCCGGCGATTTGGCGAAGGACGATTAGCCCGCGGCACAAGCGGCGCGCATCTCGATGATGCCATTGTGCCGGTGTTTTGCCCGACGTGTCAACGCGCCGAACAGGCGAGAGCCTCATCTCCCACCTCGATATGTGGTGCGCAAGGGGCTTGCTTCAAGCCCCCGGTGATCGCGTAAGACCCCTCGGCCTGAACAACCAGTCGAGGGGTCACGACATGCCTTTCCCGCTTCCGACGTCACGCTCGCGCGGCCGAACCAGCGCGGAACGCGCAACTGCCGCCGGCCATCAGGTTGTCATCGCCGGCGCCGGCCCGACCGGCTTGATGCTGGCCGCCGAGCTCGCGCTGGCTCAAATCGACGTCGCAATCGTCGAGCGGCGCGCGAGCCAGGACATCGTCGAGACGCGCGCCGGCGGACTTCACGCGCGCAGCATCGAGATCCTCGATCAGCGCGGCATTGCCGAGCGCTTCCTGCGCGAAGGGCAAATCACCCAGCTCGCCGGCTTCGCCTGGACCAGGCTCGACATCGGCGATCTCCCCACCCGCCATCCTTATGGGCTCGCGCTGCGGCAGAACCAGATCGAGCGCCTGCTGGCCGAATGGGCCTCCGAGCTCGCGGTGCCGATCTATCGCAGCCGCGAGGTGACGGGCTTTGCGGAAGACGCGAGCGGCCTCGACATCACACTGTCCGGCGGGATGCGCTTGCGCGCGCTTTACCTCGTCGGCTGCGACGGCGGCCGCAGCCTGGTGCGCAAGAACGCCGGCATCGACTTCGCCGGCTCAGAACCTTCGCTCACCAACCTCATGGCCGAGGTCGAGATGCGCGAAGAGCCCCAATTCGGCCTGCGTCACGACGCGCTCGGCTTCCACGGCCTCAGCAAGACGGGAAGCGGCCGCGTGCTGGTCGTCGTGACGGAAGCCGAGCTCGCGCGCAGCGGCGAGCCGAGCTTGCGCGATCTCAGCGCGGCGCTCGAAGCCGTCTACGGCACCGATTTCGGCGTCAACAACCCCGCCTGGATCTCCCGCTTCACCGACGCGGCGCGGCAGGCGGCGTCCTATCGCAGGGGCCGCGTGCTGCTCGCCGGCGATGCCGCGCACATTCATCATTCCGTCGGCGGCCAGGGCCTCAACCTCGGTGTGCAGGACGCGGTCAATCTCGGCTGGAAGCTGGCGCAGGTGGTCAGGCGCATCTCGCCCGAGAGCCTGCTCGACACCTATCACAGCGAGCGCCATCCCGTCGCCGCGCGCGTCCTGAAGAACACCATGGCGCAGATCGCCCTGCTCCGCCGCGGCGACGACGGCCGCAAGGCCGCGCGCGAGGTGATCGCCGAGCTGCTCGCCATGGACGAGCCGCGACAGCGCCTTGGCGCGATGATGAGCGGGCTCGACATCGCTTACGATCTCGGCGAAGGCCACGCGCTGCTCGGCCGCCGCATGCCCGATCTCGATCTCGTGGTGGGCGGGCGGAAGCTGCGATTGTTCACGCTGCTGCACGGCGCGCGCGGCGTGCTGCTCAATTTCGGCAAGCCGGGCGGCCTGGACATCACGCCCTGGGCGGATCGCATAGGGATGGTCGATGCCGATTGCGACGGCGACTGGCAGCTTCCGGCCATCGGCGCGGTCGCCGCGCCGCGCGCGGTGCTGGTGCGGCCGGATGGGCACGTGGCCTGGGTGGGCGAGGAGAGCCAGCGCGGACTTGCGGAGGCGCTGACGCGGTGGTTCGGGCCGGGTGGCGCGTAGGGCGCGAACGTCTCGTGCGCCGTCAAAACAAGCAAGCCCGCGGCAGATCCGCGGGCTTGTTCCGAACTTTCGATGATGCCATTCTGCCAGTGTTTTGCCCGACGTGTCAAACGACCACTCTCGCTCCACTACACAAACGTCATTGCGGCGGAAGCAAAGGCCGTATCCAGCGCGAGAACCATTCCTCGCCATCATCGCGCGGATGGAGGGAGCCGTCCACTCCGAAGATCTGTGGAGGAATGAGATAACTCGGCTCGTCTGCAAACACGCCGATCGGCTTGCTGGGTTGCGGCTGCTGGCCGCGAGCGGCCGGGATAGTCCAATTGCCATACCGATCGTCGAATGCGGTAGACGGCAGATACGGGACTGGCGCACTGCCCGATATAAACACGTTGCCCGCGTTCGTCTCATTCACACGGGCGAGACGCCGGACATCTTCGGGCGCGACTGATGCGCTTAAGCGCGAGACTCCTGATTGAAGCGCTTGCGGCTGCTCAGTCGGTCCCTCAGAGGTCTCGTCCTGATTTCCGCGGTGATCCATCATTAAGGGCGTTGCGATCGTTTTGGCATCTTCGTTCGACCAAGGGCCCGCATTCAAGCCGCCAACATAGCTGCTCGTCTGGTCGCGATTGAATGGATCATATCTGGGCGCTCCGGTGGAGAACACGCCTCCGTCGCCGGTCCGAGCAGTTGCTAGCGTAGGTGCGCTAGCAGTTAGCCCAGCGACCGCTGCCCGAGCCCAGACAGGCGAGAATTGCGGCGCTAACACCGCGGCCGCGGCAAGTCCCGCTCCCATGTAGAGGCCAGCCGGCGGCGTTGCATGAGACGGAGCGCCAGGGTCCAATATCGGTGAGCGTTCGGAGAATGGAAGGGGCCAACCGGTTGCTGGATCATACTTGAGCACTAAAGGATCCTCGGCCACCCCGGTGGTCGGAGGTAGTTGTCCAAAGCCTTGAGGATTGGTCGCCGGAAATCCCGGCAGCCCGTACGTGATAAGTGGATTGCTAGGAGTAAATCCTTCCGGTTCGTTGATTTCCTCAAGCGAAGGCGGAATAAAACCTGGCAAACGCGTATTGACGAAGGGCGGCACCAGGCCCGGAAGGTCGGGGACGGGTCCAACGTTAGTAAATTGCAGCGAGATAGGAGAGCCTTTCGGCAAACGCTTCAGGATGGCGATCCTCTCTGCCATGCTGAGACCGCTGGTTGGAGAGAGAAGCGGAAAGTCCAAGGCCGCGTCCGCGCGACCGGCAGCGAGGAATTGGTCCACTGTCTCCTGCATCTCCCGGATCTGCGTCTGATGATCGGCGGCGTATGTTCTCCAGTTGTCGAACCATTGCTTGTTCACCGCATTTGCGTTTTCGGTGGTCATTCCCGTAGGAGTATTGGCAAATAGATGACCGCTCGCCAGCGCGTACTTGGCGGCCGCCACGAGTGCGTTTACGTCCGACACCAGCTCATCGAGCTCGTGCGAGTCACCCGCGAGAGCCGCCGCGTACCTCGGAGATTCTTCTACCTTCTTAAGGTAGTCGCCGAACCCCTGATGATACGCCCCGAGATGGCCGCCAGTATGAGGGCTCGCAGTCAGATCGGTTGCCACCGATTGTGCGGAGGGCAAATTCATACGATTTCGAATTGCGTCAACTTCGAACCGTCCACCTAAAAAGCGGATGACTGGGTGGCCGGCGAAATGCTGAAGTAAAATGTGGTGATTATGAAACATGAAATTGCGGCTCCTGCCGTGCGCCGGCATCCGAGCTGCTCCCGAGGTGCAGCCGGCGCTCTGGTTTGAATGCTGTTTAGATGACCTGCAGCGGGGGAGGCCGGCCGCTGGATTTGCGGGTTGTATCGTCCGACGTGCCGGTAAACGTTGTGGCACGAAGCTGTTGCCGATGTCGGCATCTGCCGGAAGGCTTCGGGACAGCGGAGGGCTTGGCTACATCACGTAGATCGGGGGAATCCCCCGCGCCAACAACGCGCAAGCACCTTCGGACGCGGGCGGTTTCAGGTGCGTTGATAGATCATTGAGTCTTGGGAGACTTCCGACGGCATCTCAGTGCAAGAACGCTACGGCTGAGATTAACCCCAATTGATGTAGGGATTTCCAAATCTAAGACCTTTCAGGCCGGCAGCCTTACAAGCGTCCTTCATTGCTTGATCACAAACAACTTCGTTCAAAAAGCGGGCTCGGAAGATATGAGCCGAACCGATGACCTCTTCGCGAAAGACGAACGTGGAATCCAGCGCCGCACCGTCGTACTGCCTGAAATCAGTCCCATCGTACAGGACTTTGAAGTTCGACTTCTCCTCATCGATGACATCGAGCTCACGGACGATATCGCAAAGCCAATATACCGGTGCTTCTCCTCTCAATGACCGCGTTTCGCATCTCAGAAAAGCAACCCCCTCTCTGTCCACCGACTCGAGAACGTTTTTCATTCGATCGGACACGAGCCAAAAGTCGTGAAATGGCTCCCAGTCGGCCGGCGGCCGCCCGAGAGATCTGGCGATCAGCAGCCGCGGCGTTTCTAGGAGCGGAGGAAAGCTTCGCTTGCCTCGTGGTGAATACAGCACGGGGCCAACGCCCAAGGCGTCGAAATTTTCCATGTTCCAACCGGGCGACGTGCTAACTCTAATATCCCGTTCGAACTTGTATAGCTTTGACGACTTTTTGTTTCGCGCTGCAATACCTGACTCGGGCATCGTTTGTCGCTCCCTTGCCTATCGCTCGGCCCACGGCGCTTCTCAGAGCTTTGAAGTTCTCAAGCCGATTTCTTTGCGCACCATGGACTTGCACGTGGAACAAGGCTTGCGCGCAACAATAAAGCCCGCGGCTTCCCGCGAGCTTGATCGGCCTTTCTCCATGATGCCATTCTGCCAGTGTTTTGCCCGACGTGTCAAAGCGATTTCGAGCAGTGCAACTACCATTCGACACGTGCAAGAAGTTTGGGAGACTAGTGCTCGAATTCATCCGTACAATAGAACACCGGCAGACCTCCAAAAACATCAGAGTTCTTGTAGCGCACTGCAATCCGCTCGCTCGCAGTTGCTCCGATCGTATCACCGTCCTTCACCACGTTTCCGTGCTCGATCAGATACACGGAAAGTCCTGCCACCTTGTCGAACAACGCCGGAAGCGCGAGCTTACCGGTCACGAATTCGATCTCGCGGCCGACAAACGCGGACAAGCCCATCGTGATCGCTCCGATCTTCGCACCTGACCGGAACGGAAGAATGTCGACCCATAGTCTAAAGGGATAGTCCGGATACGGTGCGAGCGACCAGCGAGACGCATCGAGCCATAGATCGGCCGGCTGTGCCACCCGGCCCGCCCACACCACGCCGCAACATTCCGGCACGGTGGCAATCAATGCACCGATGACTGCAGTCGTAAGGCGGGCGGCGACCAGCGGCTGCTCAGATTTTCCGAGCAGCGAGACGATGATGTGGCCTTGATGGTTCGTTGCCACAGCCTCGCTTTCGGGCCAAGTTCGCGCAGCGCGCGCCCAAAGCCCCGGATCCTGCGGGATGGGCGCCGGCATCGACATGACCGCAACAAGCTCGTTGCCACAGCGGATGAGCGGCGAATTCGCTTGAGCCGGTTGCAGCTCGTCATCGTCCGGCGCCTCTGCTGCCAATTCCGGATGGCGGGCGTGAAGAACTTTGGCGACTGCTGACATGTCAGGCGTCACCGGTCTGCTCAACAGGACAAAAGAGAGAAGCGAGCTACTCATCAACGACCCCGCAGAAATTCCAGTGTGAGTCAAACTTCGGCTGTTCGCCCAGAGGTTGAAACCCTCTTTAGAACAAATAGGGAACAATGTCAATCGGCGTTTTCCGCGCTCCGAGTGAGCGCAAGATAGAGGGGTTCACGCAACAACAAGAAATACCGCGCGCGCCGTCGCCAGAGCCACACCGGGGCCGCCGTCCCATGAACAACCGGCAACACACCGCGTTGCACCGCCCATGCACGGATCAATGGCCGATCCTCTGTTGGCGCGCGCGCCCTCCTCTAAGCAGAACGGCTTCGCCTCGCCCTGACGTCAGCGCGCGATCGCCCGCGCGATCTGTGACGACGCCGAGCAAACCCGCACCCTGCAGGCCGGCCTCTCGCCAACCGTCGCGATCGCGCTGACGGTCAACGCTCCTCGTTCGGCGTAGCGTCGTCGTCGGCCTGGAGAGGCTCGTGCGTCCTGCGTCCCAGAAACGTATCGGGCGGCGGCTGCTTCAGCAGCTCGCGGCATTCGCGCACGATCTGGCGCATGTATTCGGCCTGCTCGTGGTCGGCAGGCAACGGCCGATAGACTTGCATCGCGGTGCTCCCCTTGCTTTGCAGGCGGGAGCACGCTCGGTCTCTCAGCCACCGACGCCTACGGACGAAGCCTTGGCCGGTGATGCCACATCAACTAACACAGATCGATGTTGTTCAATAGTGCACGCAAGAATCGCGGCGCCGCAAATTGAGTAAGCCACTCAAGATGCTCAAGCTTCGCCCGCGAAAATAAATCAGCGCGCCATATCAAATGATGTGACTCGCCTCTGCCAAAGGCGTAGGGTTAATCATCACCGCAAGGCCCGTGGCAGAGATCGGTGATGAGAACGCCAGTTGCGCTCCCGCCCTACTCTAACGAGGGAGCACGCCCATGCAGAAGCGGCGTCGTTTCAAACAGACCACCACCTTGCGCGAGAGACTCGCGGACGAAGCGGAGCGCTGCCGCGAGGAAGCGCGCAAATTGGCCCCTGGCCCCCGCCGCGACATGCTGCTGCGCCAGGCGCGCCGCGACGAAACCGCCATGCAGATCGATTCCTGGCTGCGCTCGCCCGGCCTGAGGGCGCCGACATGATGCAATATCGCGCTTATCTCATCGGCGAGAACGGTGTCTTCCGCTCCGCCGAAGCGTTCGAAGCCCCGTCCGATTCCTCCGCGCTGGATTTTGCGAAGCGGTTCACGCGGCTCGGCAAGGTCGAGGTCTGGCAGCTCAGCCGGAAGATCGCCGTGCTGGACTCCGAGCAGCTCTGCCCGCCCCTGCCCGAGCCGTCCCGCCCGACGCTGACGCGTCAGTGACCGCGTGAGCGCGGCCGCGACTTCAGGTCTTCGATCTGGAAGCAGAACTTCACCTGCATGACGGGACCGCTGGCATCGCGCACGTCGATCGCCAACTCCCGCCGGTCGCCGGTGAGCGGCGCGGAGAGCAGCGCATCGCGCGCGAGGTCAGCGACGGACTTGGCGGCCTCGGCCTGAACGGCACGCGGGCTCGACAATTCCAGCCCCTCCTCGTCCAGCGCAATTCCCTTGTCGTCGCGAAGGTTGAAGTAGTATCGGGCCATGAGCGCAATCCTTTGCCCTATAGGCCGAAGCACGGACAAAGGTTTCCGGCGGGACTAAAAAATCTCTTGGGATCCAATGGGTTCCGGGAACAGGGGGCCGATCTGCGACCGGCCCGCCTATTCCTCCGCAAGCTTGCGCTCGATGTAGGCGTCCACCGTCTCGGCGAACGAGCGCTGCACGCCGACCGCGGCATCGTGCTGGTCCAGCGCATCGCGTTGAAGCACGCGCAGGCCCCGCCCGCGCATGCTCGCGGGTGCGGTGTTGAGGTACTGGTCGATGGCGCCCTTGGCAAGCGGGATGGCCTTGGGATCGCCCCTGGCGATCAGGAGCCTGAGCAGGCTCTGGCATTCGGCCAAACCGGGCATGGCGTCACTCACCTCTGCTGGGATTTCGGCTTCGGCCGCTCTGCCTTCTGGGTGTGGGTGCCAAACAGCGCCAGCAGCAGCGCGACTTCTTCCTTCGAACCGATCTGGATCATGATTGTCTCTCCGTTTCGCTTGGTTGGTCGGCCCCGGCGGGCGCCGAGTTCAGGACGATCTGGTTTCAGCACTGTTTCAGGCGTGTTTCGTCGTCGCCGTGGGCTTGGCAGAAAAGGAAAAGCCGCCCTGAGGCGGCCAGTTTCAGACTTTCCTTTTTTGGCTATTTCTTGAGGGCGTCAGAGGCGTCCCGCGCTGCGTCCTTTACATTCCCAGCGACGTTGTGGGCGGATCCCTTGGCCTTATCCATCTTGCCTTCGGCTTCGAGGTCCTTGTCCCCGGTAAGCTTGCCAGCCCCCTCTTTGATCGCGCCTTTTGCCTTGTCAGCGGCGCCCTTCACATGTTCACGGTCCATGATCGTTATCCTCTTTGTCTAGAAGACGAGCACAACGAAAACGCTGCGCTGTCGTTCCTGCGAGACGCGCACCACACGAAGAACGGTCGATTGCGATGTCCATGAGCTGTTTACGCAGCTTGTACTTGTTGCTCGGCGCGGGTGTGCAAAAGTGGACAGACAGGGCCGTTGAGGTTTGGTTTAGCTCCTGCATTGGACTTGCAATTCTTACTTGCGATCGGCCCGGACGCTGACACTCCGGGTTTTTCGCTTGGCGTTCTAATCCGCCTTGAGCGTGAAGCAGACACCGACCCGCTGACCGAGTGTTGACGAGTCCACGCCCCCAGCACGCGCTATTTGCCGCGCCTCTGCGTGACGCCGCGCAGCGCGATGCCGTGCTGCCAGGCCCGCACCCGCACCGCCGCTTCGCTCCGGTTGAGCTCTGCGGCAATTTCGTCGGGGCGGCGTCCGGCTTCAGCCAGCGCTTTCAGCCGCTCATGCTCGTCCGCCGTCCACCTCTTCAACAAGGGATAGCGTGATTGCATGGTTGGAGCTGGCTCACCGTCGTTCAAAGCGCTGGCGACAATCGGCCGAGACGGACCAAGTTCCTATCTGGCCGCGCGTGGCGGACCGACACTAACAGCGGCTTGGTAAGCTGAACTTTGCAAAAATTAAGCCCGCGACGGATCGCTCCGCGCGGGCATTGTTTCGAGCGCAGGCTCGGGTGAGACCTTCGCTCAGTGCATCAGTTCGAGGTGCAGACCTTGACGGTCTTCATGCCGGCCTCGGCTTCAGACCTGGTCTTGTACACGGTGTCGCCGCTGACGACCGTCGTTTCCGTGGTCGTCGGCTTCGACTCGGTGATGGTGCACTTCTTCGTCTTGACGTCCTGCACAACGTAGAACGATTGCGCAAACGCGGGAGCCGCAACCGACGTCAGCACGGCGGCAGCAATGATCGCTTTGATGTTCATCGTGTCCTCCTCCAGCAGCCCGGTCCTCCAGGCGTGTGTTCTACAAACCCGACAAATTGCCACTTGTTCCCGGCCACCGCCTCGAACCAACTCCGGCGGATTGCGTTAGCACGCAAACAGGAGGCTTCGATGCTGGACGTGCGGCTGGTGACAACTTCCCTGGCGCTGCTGGTTGCACTGATGAGCGTGGCGCTGGCTGAGCCCGTCAAGGAACAGGCCGCACCTGTGGTTCAGGGCGCCACCGAAGCCCGCCCCATCCGCGTGATCCTTCCGGCGCCGTGGGAGCCCACCAAGGGCCAAGCCGAGTCTGTGCAATCTTCAAAGTAGCAGGTGGCGGACGCATGTCCGGCCGCGGCGGCAACTCGCTCGTCGTCGTTACCAAGAGCCGCGACCGAAGAGCCGCAGCAAACTCATCCAAACCAATAGCAACCAATCCGACTCTCACTTGTTGTCGCCCGCACAATCACTTGCAGGAGACAACAACATGAAACGTATGACAGTGCTGGCCGCAACCTTGGTGCTGCTCGGTTCGGTGCCCGCGGGCGCCCAATCGCAGCCGGCGCAAAGCGGGCCGGGCAACAACGCCGTGAACAGCTCCGACCAGAACAACTCCAACGCACCGGTCGCGGGCCGCAACAGCTTCACCGAGGGACAGGCGAAATCGCGGATCGAGGGCGCGGGCTATTCCAACGTCTCCGGCCTGCAGAAGGACAACGAGGGCGTCTGGCGCGGCAAGGCCGACAAGGCCGGCACCAAGACCGACGTCAGCGTCGACTTCCAGGGCAACGTCAACCCCGCCAAGTAATTCGCGCAAGTAACTCGCGCAAGTCATCGCGCAAGTCATCCGCGACATCAGGAGATCCAGACATGACGACGACCATCTCTCGCCTGTACGACAATTACGCCGATGCCGAGCGGGCCGTGACCCGGCTCGAAAGCGCCGGCGTGCCGCATTCCGACATCAGCCTCGTCGCCAACAATTCGGACAATTGGTACGGCTCACGCTCCGGCAAGGTCGATCGTGACCGCGACGGCACCGATGATCGCGCCGAAGGCGCCGGCACCGGTGCCGGCATCGGCGCCGGGCTCGGCGGCGCCGCCGGCCTGCTCGCAGGCCTTGGCCTCCTTGCCATCCCGGGCCTTGGTCCGGTGGTCGCGGCCGGATGGCTCGCCTCGACCGCGGCCGGCGCGGCTGCCGGCGCGGCCACCGGCGGAATCATCGGCGCTCTGACCGAGGCCGGCGTCTCCAGGGAAGACGCATCGCGTTATGCCGAGGGCGTCCGCCGCGGCGGCACGCTGGTGTCCGCGAGGGTGCCGGACCAGGACCGCGCGCGCCTCGATGCGCTTCTGCACGAGCGATCGGTCAACCTTCAGGAGCGCAGCGCCGCCTGGCAGAAGTCCGGCTGGACCGACTTCGACGCCGCAAGCCCGCCATTGTCGCCGGAGGATGTCGTCCGCGAGCGCGAACTCTACGGCGTAGGCTCGCGGCGATAGGGCGGTAAGCTCTGACACGACAAAGGCCCCGCGATGCGGGGCCTTTTTGTCATCGTGACGCCTGCGCGCGTCGATGGTGCCATCTTGCCAGTGTTTTGCCCGACGGGTCAAACTTTTCTCAAATGCCGCAAAGCGGATTGGCCGAAGTGAAATCTCTTCGCCTCATGCTGGGACATGTCGCCTGGACGGGGCAAGCCGGAGAGACCCTCGATGTATTACGTCGCCGCTGTATTGCTGGTGCTGTCGGGACTGTTCTATTCCGCGAGCCGTCATGAGCTCGGCCAATTCGGCGCGGACGTGTGCAGGTATGGCGGCACGTTCTGCGACAACCCGGTGGTTCTCTTCACCGGCGCGGCGCTGGCCGCGGCCTGGGGCATGTTCGTCAGCATCAGGTAGGCCGATGATGGCAATATAGCCCTGTTTTGCCCGACGGAGCAAACTCGACTTAGCATTTTCGGAAATCAGCCGCCCGCTTCGGCAGCGGGAACTTATGGTATTCGATTCGCATTTGCTAAAGACGACGTCCGCACCCGTTCGAGCCCGTTCATGAGCGACAGCGCCCTCACCCCGACGAAATCCGCGCCGACGCTGTTGCAACGGCTGGGGCCCGGCCTGATCACCGGAGCTGCCGACGACGACCCGTCGGGCATCGCCACCTATTCGCAGGCCGGCGCGCAATTCGGCTTCGGTCTGTTGTGGACCGTGTTCCTGACCACGCCGTTCATGATCGCGATCCAGCTCGTCAGCGCGCAGATCGGCCGTGTCACCGGCAAGGGGCTCGCCGCCAACGTCATGCGCGTCGCGCCGCGCTGGGCGGTGCTGGCGCTGGTCTCCATGCTGGTCGCCGCGAACACGTTCAACATCGCCGCCGACATCGCCGCGATGGCCGAGGCGCTCTCGCTCGTCATCGGCGGCCTCAACCACGAGCACGCGCTGATCTTCGCGGCCGGCTCGACCCTGCTGCAGGTGTTCGTGCCCTATCGGCGCTATTCGCCGGTGCTGAAATTCCTCACGCTGGCGCTGTTCGCCTATGTCGCGACCGCCTTTACGGTGCAGATTCCCTGGAGCACGGCGCTGCTCGCCGCGGTCTGGCCGAAGCCGAACGTCAGCGCCGACTATCTCCTGATGGTCGTGGCCGTGCTCGGCACCACCATCAGCCCCTATCTGTTCTTCTGGCAGGCCTCGCAGGAGGTCGAGGAGATGAACCAGGGCGAGCGCGACAAGCCGCTTCGCCAGCTCAAGCGCGGCGGCGATCACGAGCTCGACCGCATCAAGACGGACACCATCTCCGGCATGCTGCTCTCGAACGGCATCGCCTTCTTCATCATCCTGACCACCGCATCGGTCCTGCACGCCAACGGCATCACCAATATCGGCTCGGCGACGGAAGCGGCCGAAGCGCTGCGGCCGCTGGCCGGCGATTTCACCTTCGCCCTGTTCGCGACCGGCATCATCGGCACGGGCCTGCTCGCCATTCCCGTGCTGGCGGGCTCGGCGGCCTATGGCGTTGCCGAGATCTTCGGCTGGCGCGCCACGCTGGAGGCCAAGCCGGACGAGGCGGCCGGCTTCTACACCATCATCGCCGCGGCAACCCTGATCGGCTTCGGCCTCGGCTTCACCGGCATCGACTCGATCAACATGCTGGTGTGGAGCGCGGTGCTCAACGGCATCGTCGCCGTCCCCATCATGGCGATGATGATGCTGATCGTCTCGAACCGCACCATCATGGGCCGCTTCAGGGCCCGCTCCTGGCTGATCGCGCTGGGCTGGCTCGGCACCGCAGTCATGGCGCTCGCCGTTCTCGCCTTGCTCGGCTCGTCGGTGATCGGCTGACGCAAGGCCTGCTTCGGACGCGCTGCCGCGCCGCATCTCTGCATCTTCCCGCCGCCCCGCGCTTGGCTTAACAATGCGGTCCGGGCCCGGCTCAAGATCGGGCGACAAGAAAAGCCCGGCCGGGCGACAGGGAGCGACATGACCAAATCTTCAAAAGCAACGAGCCTCGAGATCCTCGCCTGCGATGCCGGCTGGAGAAACTATCATTTCGTCAAGCTGACGACCGAGGACGGCATCGTCGGCTGGAGCGAATTCGACGAAGGCTTTGGCTCGCCCGGCGTCGGCGCCGCGATCCAGCGCCTCTCGGCGCGGGTCATCGGGCAGAACGTCTTCCAGCACGAGCGCATCTTTGCCGAATTGTTCGCGGCGACGCGTCCTGCGGCCGGCGGCGTGGTGGCGCAAGCGCTCGGGGCGATCGAGAATGCGCTGCTCGATGCCAAGGCGAAATCGCTCGGCGTCCCCTGCTATGAGCTGCTCGGCGGCAAGGTCCGCGACCGCGTCAGGGTCTACTGGTCGCATTGCGCCACGTGGCGCATCAACCACCCGTCCTGGTACAAGCCGGCGATCGAAACTCTCGACGGCGTCAAGGCGATGGGGCGCGAGGTGCGCGAGAAGAAGTTCACCGCGCTCAAGACCAACATCTTCTCCTATGACGAGGGCAAGCCGACCGGCTGGCGCCCCGGCTTCGGCTCGCCCTTCGCGCCCGAGATCAACGTCGACCGCAAGATCCTGCGCGACCTGCACATGCATCTGGAAGCGATCCGCGACGGCGCCGGCCCCGACGTCGACATCCTGCTCGACTGCAACTTCAACGCCAAGACCGAAGGCTACTTGAAGATCCTGCGCACCATCGCCGACCTCGACATGTTCTGGGTCGAGATCGACAGCTTCAATCCGGAAGCGCTCGCCTACATACGCAAGCAAAGCCCGCACCCGATCTCGTCATGCGAGACGCTGCTCTCCTTGCGTGAATTCCTGCCCTACTTCCACGCGCAGGCCATGGATGTCGCGATCATCGACACGCCCTGGAACGGCGTCTGGCAGTCGATGAAGATCGCCGCGGCGGCCGAAGCCTTCGAGGTCAACGTCGCCCCGCACAATTTCTACGGCCATCTCTGCTCGATGATGAACGCGCATTTCTGCGCCGCGGTGCCGAACCTGCGCATCATGGAGATCGACATCGATCGTCTGTCCTGGGATCGCGAGCTGTTCACGCACGAGCCGGAGATCGAGAACGGCCATCTCATCATCCCGAACCGGCCCGGCTGGGGCACCGAGCCGAACGAGGAAGCCTTGCGGGCTCATCCGCCGAAGACGAGTGGCGGGCTCCTCAACTACGGCCGCAAGAGCTGAGAGGCTGAAGCATGATCCGGAAAAGTGTCTAGCGGTTTTCCGAAAAGATCATGCTCAAACGATAACCTAAAGCGCGATGACGATTCATCGCGCTTTACGGCGTCACGGGATTGACGGTTGGAGACGTCTTCGGCCGCTGCGGCTCGATCGGCGATTTCGGATCGGTCGGGAGCACCAGAGCGCCAGCGGCCCGTGCCGCTTCGCCCGTGGTCGCGTACATCGCGACGTGGGCCGGCTGTGTCTTGGCCCGGCTCCACGGGCCGTGGTCGACGATCAGCATGGCCGCAATCGTCACGCCCGCCACGATCAACGCCATCACGCCGGGGTGACGCAGGGCTCTGGACATGGAGTACGCGAAGCGACCATATGTCATCGAAGGGTCCGCAATCTTCCTATCGCAGGTTAATTCGGTCGAGCCCCCTCCGGTTCCCCTACTGTTGCAGCTCGTAGCGTTGGGCGATGCCGCGCCGGTCGTGGCCTCGCGCGAGGCGACGGGGTTGCTGGGTGGAGTTCCCGGCTCGGACACTCCGGGCGCAAGCTCTATCCCTCGCACACGACGCGCAAAACCGTCACGATGGTCGCCGAGATGAGACATGAAATCGCAAGCAGGGTCCAACTCGGCCTCGTGCTCGTGTGGGCCACGCGGACAACGAGCATCTTCATGCACGTCAACATTCATCCCTGGGAAGGCGGTGCAGGTAGGCTATCCCGAAAGAGGCGAGCTCTTCGGTATCGCTTGGGTGCTCTTCCCACCTCCTCTGCAGATGGCGTTCCAGCAGACAGCGCCTTGTGTCGTGCGCGGCGACCTCGGGGTGCCGCGCCCGGTACACCGTCCAGGCGGTGTCCGCGGCGTTCTTCAAGACCATGTCGTCGTCCATGCCTGCTCTCCGGAAATCCGAACCTCGTGGCGTCCCAACTTAAGGACACGCTCCAAAGTTTCCGGTTTTTCCCGGTGTTCGACCATTTAATGATTCAGGGGCGATTTGATCGGATTCTTTCTCGGCGCGCCGCGCGCCGCTCGGGGCAGTCCCGAACCTCTTGGAGGTATTTGGTCGAACTGATGGGAACTGCAGGCGTCGCCGTCCAGCCCCGAATTCTCGGTGACGCCGTCCCGACGCCGAGCACCCATTGGCGTCGTTACCGGCCAGCAGCAACCATTGCTTATTCTTCCCGTTATTCCCTGGGGCAATGTGACGTGAGAGGTATGTTGATGAAGAAGATTGCAATGTCAGCCCTGATGGCCGGCGCTCTAGGCCTGAGCTCGATCGCAGCAACGTCTCCCGCCGAAGCCCATTGGCGAGGTTGGGGACCTGGCATCGCCGGCGGCCTGGTCGCAGGCGCCGTCATCGGTGGCCTTGCCTCCTCCGCCTACGGCTGGGGACCGGGATATGGCTACTATGGCGGTCCCCGCTATTACAGTGCCGGTTACTACGGCGGCCCCTACGCCTACGACTACGGATACGACGAACCCTATCGATGGGGCGGTGGCTACACCACCACTTACTACACGGCGCCTGTATCCTACGGCTATCGCTATCGCCGCGTCGTGCGCCCCGCCTACGCCTATTACGGTGGGTCCTATCCGGTCGTTCGGCACCACTGGCATCGGCACCACCGCCATTGGTGAGAGCAGCCGATCAGGCGCCACGAGAGCCGCGCTCGACCTGGGCGCGGCCTTTCGCTTGCAGACCAGCGGCCATCATTCGCCCGGCGCGATGGCATTGCTCGGCGTCGGCCGGTCGGTGATCTGCTGGCCGAACAGGCTGCCGATCAGCTCGACTGCCGTGCGCGCGGTCCGGCCGCGTTCGTCCAGGAACGGATTGAGCTCGACGATATCGACCGATCCGACCACGCCGGAATCGTGCAGCAGCTCCATGATCAGGTGCGCCTCGCGATACGTGGCGCCACCCGGCACGGTAGTGCCGACGCCCGGCGCCACGGAAGGATCGAGGAAATCGACGTCGAAGCTGACATGCAGCACGCCATTGCTTGCCTTGACCCGTTCGATGACACGGCGGATCAGGACGGCGACGCCGAACTCGTCGATCTGGCGCATGTCGACGACCCTGATCCGGCGCGTGCGCATCAGCTCCTTTTCGAGCTTGTCGATCGAACGCGCGCCGAACAGATCGAGCTTGTCCGGGCCGATCGAAGCGCGTGGATCGTCGCCGAGCAGGCCGTCGAGCCCGGGCTCGCCGCACAGGAACGCGGCCGACATGCCATGCATGTTCGCGGTGATCGTCGTTTCCGGCGTGTTGTAGTCGGCATGGGCGTCGAGCCACAGCACGAACAGTTCTCGGCCGCGCTCCTGCCAATGCCGCGCCATCGCATTGACCGACCCCATCGACAACGTGTGATCGCCGCCGAGAAAGATCGGCAGCGCACCTGATGTCGCGATCTCATAGCCTTTGCGGCTGAGGACGCGCGTCCAGCGCTGGATTTCGCGGTAGTGATTGGCCTTTTCGGGCGGCCGGTCGGCGAGGTCCCGGACTTCGGCTATGGACAGATCGCCATAATCGACGACCTCGAAATCGAGGCTTTCCAGCAATGTGGCAAGGCCGGCGGTGCGCAGCGCCGCAGGCCCCATCAAGGTGCCGCGCTGCGAAGCCCCCATGTCGATGGGAGCGCCGAGCAAGGCGATGCGCCGGGGTCGATCCGTCATGGTCCGGTCGGTCACGGCTGCCTCCTGACGTCAGCAAGGTTCACCCAGCCTAACAGAGATTCGCACCCGTCGTTTCCCGGGGAGCGCGCAAGCCGCCGGCATATCATCCGGAACAAAATTCCCTGCGCTGAATTGCCCATCCAAGGCCGGCACCCGCCGTCAATCACGGCGCCTGTCGCGGATAGCCAAAGGTCACCAAGACCCGCTGTTCAAAACGAGCGCTCGCGCGGATAGCCAAAGGTGCCGGCTTCGATCATCACGCCAGGAGGTCGCGTCCTTGAGCACGGAGATACCGCAATCCTCGTCCCAGCCCGGCATGGCCGAGCGTGCCATCGATACGGCCGCGGACGTCTCCCGCACCATTGGTGAAGTCGCCGGAGGCCTGCACGCAGCGGTCGATCGCCTCACCTCCGCAGTCGAGGAATCGCGCAAGCCCGGCGGGGCACTCGCGACGGTTTCCGCGATCACGCGCGAAGCACCGCTTGCCAGCCTGTTCGTCGCCTTTCTGTTTGGCGTCGCGGTGGCGCGCCGGCGGTAGCTGTTCTGCGACCGCCCCCTCGGTGAGACCGTCCTGCGTCAGGCCTGGCTCGGCGCTGCGGTCCGGCCTCGGAGCCGATCTACGTCAGAGCCAAGCGGAGTGCTACTTTTACCAACGAAAGGTCAGCGCCACAGAGTGTGGCGCCAGCATCGCCTTATACGGTCGAGAACGGCTAATCTAGCTGATGCTTCACGAAAGCGGCACTTGCGTGAAGCTGCTCGCCCCCGACGAAAATCTCCTCGCTTTATAATAGGAACGTCTCCGTTCCGGATGCTTTCCGGAAAGCAACGAGCCGGAGCTCCGCCAACAGTGCCGTGCTGCTGTTCACTTGCAGGGCAAGCCCGACGGATCGGCTCGCTATGCCGAGCACGTCAATTGCTACGTCCGCAATGGCGCGGAATATCCCAGCCTTGCCGCCCTGCTCCGCGCGATCGAGGCCGAACACGCTTACAACGAGACGTGATATGTAGGTGGTCCTCAGAACAGTCCCTACGCTCTTCTTCACTGGCTCAGATCAGACCCACGATCATCAAGACTCCGATCTCAATCATGAGGAGCGTAGCCGTTGCCGCGGAGATGAGAAACAAATCACCTAATGACAGGTGCATGATTTGCCTCACAATTTGCCCTAGAAGCGGCCCTTACATCCTTGGAACGGGGCGACAGGGCGGGATGATGGGGCCGCTTCTAGGAGGTCCTTGACGCGTTCATCCGGCGCCAAGCGGCCCTCATTCTAATCCAAATTTAAATCTCGTCCAGCATTTAATTCATTTAAAATGGCGTATTATATTAATATTTAATTGCGCCAGGACTTGAACGATGCAGTCCGCTGGGGAATTGGTTTCTTTACGGCGAGCTATCTATCTGCCCGAGCATGCGAGGGACACAAGCTGTGGCTGGCGACAGCCGGCAAGCAAGCCTCCTCGGGGCCTGACTGGATCCAAGACGATGACCGAATGCTGGCATGCGTGCCAACGAGCGCGTGCGGCTGCTCTCTCTCGCAATGGCACCGAGGGACCAAGCGGTACCTGGATCGATGAGGCGGCTCTGAAGAATCGCCAGACAAGGAACCAGCCCGGCGCCAGCGCAGTGCTCTGCGGGCACAAGCAGCTTTAATCTGCCCGGCGCATGAGATTGGCTTCGGCGAAAAGCGGTGGCGAGCGGGAACGTTGAGACGGAGCTGAGGTTGATCGAAAAAGAAGAGATTGGCGGCGCCAGCTGAGCACACTGATGGACAAGACCTTCGTCTATGATGCGTTGAGGCAGGTCGAGCGCGATGTAGTTGAAGGAGAACGACGCCTTGCAGAGCAAGAGAGAGCGATCCTTCAGTTGAAGCGGGAAGGAAAGGATACCGCTACCGCTGAAATAGAGTTGGACACATTGCGCAGAGCCCAGCGTGTTCTTGATCAGGACCGACAACGCCTCCTTTCGCTGTTACAGCCTTGAACGGGTGACGGCATTCGACGCCTCTGTGCGTTAGAGCATGATCCGGAAAAGTGCGTAGCGGTTTTCCGATAAGATCATACTCAAACAATAACCTAAAGCGCGATGACGATTCATCCTAATCGCATCGCGCTTTGGTGCATCGTGAAAATCGCTGCGGAGCCAAAGCTGACGCGAACTAATGTCCCTCAACGCTGTTGTCTGCGACCGCCCCCTAGTGAGACCATCCTCCGTCAGGACTGGCTCGCGCTGCGGTTCGGTCCCGGAGCCGAGTACCGAAGGCACTATTCGTCGCATTGCCGCGGTGGCACCTGCCAACGGTAAACTTCACCTTGAAGGGTCGGATGCTGAGCGCGGCTCGCGCAAGCGTCCGCCGATTGCGTTCGCGATGTCGCCGTGCTCTAGGCAGCAGCACGGCCGCTTGAGCAACTTGCCAACGCGAACAGCCTAACGTCTGCCGTGGGGTCATAAGCGCGCTTCACGCGCGAGCCGCCCCTTTCCTTGGCACGAATAGCCAGCGCAGGCAGATCATCGCCTTATGCGTAAACGCCGCGCAGTCGTTTGAGGGTGCGTTCTGTCAGAAAGCCGGAAAGCCGGGACGGGTCTGCTGGTGGATTCAGTCTTTTTTGTTTCTCGCCTGCGCTTCTTCCATCAGAGCTTTTCGAGCGCTCTTCGAAACGATCAGCGCCCTTAGCTAGATCCTGCCCCATCTTGCTCTCGGTTTTTTCTTCCTCCTTGGAAGCTGCTTCGCGCAAGCCTTCAGCGGCCCGTTTCCCCGCTTTTGATGATTTTCGTTCGTCGTCCATTTTTGGCTCCCTCCTCATCAAGATGCTTACCAGCTGCTGGTCCTCAGCTGAGATGGACAACGTTCCAATTAGATCGTCTGAACATGGTTCCAAGTTCCGCGGGGCTCTCAGTCGGATCGCGTGCGACTCCGTCGAATACCGTGATAGAGTAATCACGAAAGCAGAAGCGGTTGTTCGGAGTTTCCAATGAAAGCCAAGTGGGCTCTCTTTGTGAGCTTCTTTCTCGTGATCGTCCCGGGCTATCCCGCAGCCCAACCGGTGGAAGTGCTTTGGCTTGGGCACGCAACGACCCGCATCACTAGTGTCGCCGGCAAAGTGATAGTGATTGATCCCTTCCTCACCAGAAACCCGAAGACGCCGCCTGAGTACCGGGACTTGAAGGCGATTGGAAAAGTGGACCTGATCCTAGTGACGCACGGCCACCAGGATCATATTTCCGATCTCCTCGATCTGGCACGTCTGACGGGCGCCAAGGTTCTTGCCAATTACGAGTTCGGACGAAATCTTGTCGCGCTGGGTCTCCTTGAAGAGAACAACGTCATTGCCATGAATAGGGGCGGCATGGCCGAGCCGCTCGGCCGGGGCGTCAAGATCCATATGGTGCCGGCCGATCACAGCTCGTCGCTCGACTACAATATTCTCGGCATAAGGAACCCTGACCAGTCAGCATCCATCCGGCAAGGCGGAGGGGCCGGAGTTTCCGTTGGCTACGTGATTGAGATGGAGAACGGCTTCAAGGTCTACCACACGGGCGACACCAGCGCCTTTGGCGACATGGCGCTCATTCGGGAGCTCCACAACCCGGACCTCGCGCTGGTGTGCATCGGGGGCTTTTTCACCATGGGGCCTGACGAAGCCGCTTACGCGGTTCGGGAGCTGATCAAGCCGAAAGCGGTGATACCAATACACTACGGCACCTTTCCGGTGCTGAACCGAACCCCGGCCGAATTCAAGAAAGCTTTAGGATCTACTAGTGTCCAGGTCTTGGACGTCGCCCCAGGTCAGGTAATGAGATTTTGAGGCCGCTAATCGGGCACGTTGGCGAGTCTAAGGCCCGTCGCCATGCGTTCCCAATCCGCTGAATCCTTGAAGGGATACCAGAAAGCAGTTCCTCGAATAGAGAGTGGGTCTAGTCCCTGTCGATTCTTCTCGGCCAACGAAAAGATCCGTTCAGCGTCCGCTTTCCGGCCCAAATGGCCGTAGGCGGCGAGAAGTACACGATAAGCCCATCGGTCGTCTGAATTGAGAGCGATAGCCCGCTCCAAGCTTGCCGCTGCACTTTGAAATTGCTCCAACCCGAATTGGGCCAATCCGAGTTCATAAAAGTAAGAAGGTGGGGAGAATGGATTGAGCCGCATGCCATGGAGGACGAGCTCAAGAGCCTTGGCCGGCTGACCGGCTAAGCTCAACGCTCCAGCGAGCGCGACGTAGGCGTTCGCGTCGTTGGGATCCATGCTGATTGCTCGCTCTCCCTCTTTGATCGCCTTCTCGTGCATTCCTTGCTGAGACAGAATGGCCGAAGCGACCTGATGATTGAGGGAAATCGGAGACTGTTGTGCTTTTGTGATGTACTCTTCAGCCTTCAAGCGCGCATCGTGCACCGATCTTAGCCCGAACCTCTCTTCCTGCCATTGTCTCCTTGCAATCTGCCAGTATGTGGCCGCGAGCGCAGCAAAAGCACGAGAGTAATTCGGCTCGATTTCGATCGCTCGCTCGAAGTGGCCGATCGCCTCGCGCGCGGCCTTCGGATTCTGCTGAAGGTACCTGTTCCAACCCTTCAGGAATTCGTCGTAGGCCACCGGGTTTTCGGTGCGCTTGGTGGCGATTTGCCCCTGCTCCTTGGATGTCAACTGAACCGCCAATGTTCGCGTGATCTTGCCGGCGATTTCGTCTTGCAGCCCGAAAACATCTCCCATCGCGCCCTCGTAGCGATCTGCCCAGAGCTGCCCGCCGCTCGCCGCATCGACCAGTCGAACGTTGATGCGAATCCGGTCCGCGGCTCGGCGCACGCTGCCTTCCACCACGTAGCGGACCCCGAGATCCGCAGCGGCCTTTCGCACGTCCACGGCAGTGTTCTTGAAGGTAAAGGTGGAGTTGCGGGCGACGACGAAGAGCCCGGCCACTTTGGAAAGCTCGTTGATCACATCATCGGTAATCCCATCCGAGAAGTATTCTTGGGCTTTGTCGTCGCTGAGATTGGAGAACGGCAGCACGGCAACTGAGGGTTTGCCGGACCGCACCGGGGTGCTGTCGCCCGCGTTCTGCACCCCGCCTCGCTGCTGGGCCCCCATCCACCACACGGCTCCGCCCGCGCTCGCAAGCACCAGGGAAGCGACGGCGATCGCAGCAAGGGCAATGCTTCGCGCCCGCTGCGATGCGCCATCGTGCGCGGTCGGGTCGGCGAAGCCCGTCCGCGCCGAGCCCAGGCTCTCGCTCGAAACAGCGTAGGCCTGGACCGCTCGGTCGATGTTCTTGAGTTTTTTAAGACCCAGATTCTTGAAAGAGAATGGGAGCGCCTTGTGGACCTGCTCGTAGACGGCGCCCGAGATGCACACGCCCCCTGGCTCGGCGACTTCTTGGAGCCGCGCGCCGACATTGACCCCATCTCCAAGCAGATCTCGCCCGCGCGCTACGACATCCCCCACGTGAATACCGATCCGGAACTGGACACGCCGGTCTCGAGCGATCTCTCGTCCCATTTCTAGCAGTCGACCCTGGACCGCAACGCCGCATTGAACGGCATCGACCGCGCTCGGGAACTCCGCCAGGACGCTGTCACCCGCAGTGTTGGCAATCCGGCCCCCATGCTCCTCAATGAGAGTGTCCATGACCTCACGCGCGCTGGCGAGGCTTTTCAAGGTGCCAAGTTCGTCCAGGCCTACCAATCGCGAGTAGCCCGCGACGTCCGCCGCAAAAATCGCGGCAAGGTGCCGCTCAACCCGTTGTTCCTGCCGCAGCGGCATCCATCGTCAGCCTTTGGGGTGCCTGGCAATTCTGCAGCTTGAGATGCAAGGTTTCAAGGCACAGCGGGGTACGAAGCGAGGCTTTGGTACGTGAGGGTCGGCTGTCCGGCGAGTCGACGCCCAGCGGACGCCACCGCTGACACTTGGACCGGCTTCTCAGGACTGATCTACTCCGTCCGGACCCCAATCGCTGACGTCCGACCGGTGATCCGTCGTCAGGCAGGAAAGCCTAGCCGGGTACGTTCGAGTAAGGCCGTGTTGGCTCGGGCAGCTCCTTGTCGTCTGCATTCATTCCATTGCGGCAGGTCGGCTTTGGGTCAAAGGCTGCCCTCGGCGGCTCCGGCGACGGTTTCCCCTCAGCCCTCGGAAGCGGACGCTGCGAGCCTAAGAGGCGAAGTCAGCGGTGGGCCAAAAGCGGTCATCCGTCCGTTGACCGCATGGCGGGTGAAGACGTGCTAGGTCGTTACCGCACGGAACAGACGCCATTTGTCGGGCACGCCTTTGAGAATGTGGCGGCCGCGCTCCTCAAACGTCAATCCAGAGCCTGCCACGAGATCGCGAACCGTCTGTGAGACCAGAACTTCACCCGGGGCAGCTAGCGCCGCCACACGTGCACCAATATGCACGGCAATGCCAACAATATCGTGAGCGACTAATTCGCACTCGCCGGTATGCAAACCGCAACGGACCTTCAGATCGAGCGGGCGCACCGCGTCGCCGATTGCGCTTGCGCAACGCACAGCGCGCGCAGGGCCATCGAACGTGGCAAGGAAACCGTCGCCGGCGGTATTGACTTCGCGGCCGCGATACTGGCCGAGCACGCCCCGAGCTTTGGCATAGAACGCATCCAGCAGCACGCGCCAGGCGCCGTCGCCGAGAGCGGCCGCGCGCTCCGTCGATCCCGCAATGTCGACAAACAGCACAGTTGCAAGCACCCTGTCCGGCTCCGCTGCTTGCCGATGCCCGGTGACGAACTCTTCGACCTCATTGATAATTGCATCCTGATCGCCAACCCAGACCATATGGTCCTGACCGCTGAGCTCAATCAGTTTGGCGCAAGGAATCTGCTGCGCCATGTAGCGCGCATGCTTCACGTCAATGACGCGCTCATCGGTGCGATGCAAAATCAAGGTCGGCACACGCGTCACGGGTAGGATGTCCCTGACATCGATCTCCCGGTTCATGCGCATGATCGCCGATGCCGCGCCTGGGCTTGCCGAGGCCCTGAAGTAGGCGGCGGTTTGCTCAAGTGCCTGCTTATTGCCAGCGAGGCTAGGCGCCCACATCAGCAAACTCATCGCATCTGCCGAACCCCAATGGTGCTCAATGTCATCGAGGAAAGCGCTCCACTGCGCATCGGTCCACGCGAATGCGTAGTCAGGGGCCCACGAGCGTCGCGCATAAGTGCCACAAAGCACCAGAGCTGACGTGCGTTCGGGATACGTAGCTGCATAGAGCAGCGACATCGGACCGCCCTCGGACACGCCAAACAAGGTGGCCCGCTGAGAACCAACCTGGTCCAGCACCGCCTGCACGTCGTGCATCCGCTGTTCAAGCGTGAAGATCTGGGAACCGCGATCGGACATTCCGGTGCCGCGCTTGTCGAACGTGATGACCCGCGCAAACGTTGCAAGCTTGCGGAAAAAGGAAGCGCGTGCCGGCGATTGCCAGAGCGCTTCGACATTGGAGACAAAACCTGGGACGAACAGCAGGTCGCGCGGACCGTCGCCCATCACCTGATAGGCAATATGGACGTCGTCACTTTTGACATAGTGAGTGGCCGGGATGTCAGCCATGGTGGCCTACTGCGTGACAAACCGCGGGCGCGAGTGTCGCACCTCATTCCGCGTCAGGCTAGCGAAATTCGGTGGAGAATTTGGCTGCCGCCCACCCGTAAGTACCGGCGCGACTGGGGAACCAGGTGCGGCCGCGATGTGCGTTTCGGGTCAAACGCGACCGGTCCGGCCGATCTTGCTCACCAATGTGACACGATGGGCCATGAACGGACTCATGCACCGCAGCAAACAACAGCTCTATTCGATCACTTCATCTGCGCGGGCAAGCATCGACGGCAGCAAAGCTAGGCCGAGGGCCTTGGCGGTCCTCAAGTTTACGACGAAGTCGAACTTGGCCGGCTGCTCCACCGGAAGATTAGCGGGTTTTGCTCCACGCAAAATCCTGTCGACGTATTCGGCAGCGCGGCGATACAAATCCGTAAAATTCGGCCCATAAGACATGAGGCCACCCGCTTCGACGTGCTCTCTGGCGTTGTAGATTGTTGGCAGTCGCGCTCCCATTGCTAAAGTCTGGATCCGATCGCGGTGGGTATTCACAAGCGGATCGGCAACTATATACAATGCCCCTGCACCACCTTTTAGCGCCTCAAAGGCAGACGGGATGTCCTCTGCTTGACGAATTGTGAGGATGTCGGTCTCAAGACCAAGCCTCGCCGCCGCCGCTTGCACTTCACTAAGCTCCAGTGCGGACAAGGAATTGCCAATGTTCCCAATAGCTGCCAAACGCCGAAGACTTGGAATGGCCTCGCGCAAAAGTTCTAGGCGCTTGCCGGCAAGATCGGTTGCTACCGTCGAGAGGCCCGTGACGTTGCCGCCAGGTTTCGCCAAACTCGCAACCAGTTTGTTTGCAACTGGGTCTCCCGCCACCGCGAACACGATCGGAATAACCGATGTTGCCTGCATCGCCGCGATAACGTTTGCGGTCCCCGAGGTTACAATGACATCGACTCTAAGCCGAACGAAATCCGTCGCAAATTTAGCGAAGCGTTCACTGTTTCCTTCGCCCCACGCATACTCAATCGCGACTGTTCGCCCCTCGATCCATCCGAGTTCACTCAGTCGCTTCAAGAATGCAGCAAGCCGTTGGCGCTCGATCGAAGGGGTGCTCTGACCCAAGAACCCGATGGTTGGCAATCGAGGGGATTGCTGCGCGCGGCCCGTTACCGGCCGCACGGCCACCAGACCAGCAAGAGCACCAAGCAAGTCCCGGCGCCTCATACCTACCTCAACCGCAGACGACGGCATCATATGACTGAGGCCAGCGTTTTGGTAGGGATGAAACCGGCTTCGCCGCGGTCCGATGTCCGAGTTGGGTCAAAAGCTGCCCTGCGCACTTCAAGAGGCCTCTCCGCTCAGCTTTCGAAAGCAGACCATGCGAGGCCAATCCCCGTGGCGCATTTCCGCGCTCAGATCGCGATGCGAACTCGCGGGAAGCAAGGAATGTGGGCACCGTCACTGGACGCTGAATACCGGATGTTGACCCGCGCGACGGTGCTCGCCAAGACAACCAGCCTCCATTCGGAGTGCTGGTGTCAACGCGCAGGCCAAAGCCGCTCGCTCAGGCGGCGCTGACAGTCTCGAGCTCAGCCGCCAGGAACTGTCTCTCAAACGCCTCGGCGGGCATCGGACGGCCGAAGAAATAGCCCTGCCCTTCTTCGCATCCCATGCTGACCAGGAAGTCGGCCGTTGCGCGGTTCTCGATGCCTTCGGCCACGACGGTGAGACCGAGCTGCTTGCTCAGGCCGATGGTCGAGCCGACGATGGCGGCGTCGTCGGAATTCGACAGAAGACCGAAGACGAACGACCGGTCGATCTTGAGGCCGTCGAGCGGAAACTTCTTGAGATAGCTCAGGCTCGCATAACCGGTGCCGAAATCATCGAACAGGATCCGGACGCCGAGCTCCTGAATTCGCTTGAACATTTCAAGCACGCGGCGCTCGTCATGCAGCAGGATGTCTTCGGTGACTTCGATCTCGAGCAGCGACGGCGCCAGCCCGGTCTCTTCGAGCAGCGCTGCAACGGAATGCGCGAGGTCGCCGGACTGAAGCTGCGAGGGTGAGAGGTTGATCGCGACGCGCACATCGCTGCCGGACAATTCCCAAGCCCGCGCCTGGCGGCAGGCGGTCTCCATCACCCAGTTCGCGATCCGCTCCGACAGCGCAGAGGTGTTGACAACAGGCATGAATTCGGCCGGCGAGACGTAGCCGCGCACCGGATGCCGCCAGCGGATCAGCGCTTCGGCTCCGACCAGGCTGCCGTCGATCAGACGAACTTGCGGCTGGTAGAACAACTCGAATTCGCTGCGATCGGCGGCAAGCGCCAGCTCGCCCTCCAGCCTCAAGCGGTTCTCGAGCTCCTGCCGGATCGCGGCTTCGAATACGACGTGGCCGCCGCGCCTGGTCGCCTTGGCTTTCGTCAGCGCGAGATGGCCGTTGCTCAGGAGATCATCGGCGTTGCTCCCGCCTTCAGGATAGACGGCGACGCCAACGCTGGTCTTGACCCGGTGCTGGCGCGTGCCGGTTGCGAGAGGGGCTTCGAACGCGCGCGCGATTCGCTCGGTCACCGCCGCGACCGGCTCGGTGATCTCTGCGCAATCGATCGCGATGGCAAATTCGTCGCCGCTGAGCCGGGCGACGATCGCCTTACCACCGACCTCGCTCCGCAGCCGCTCGGCGACCGCGCGCAGCACGAGATCGCCGGCGGAGTGACCTAGCATGTTGTTGATCTCTTGGAAGCCGTCGAGCCCGAGCACGAGCAACGCGACGCTCGAAGACCGTCGCTCCGCCGCGGCGATCAGATCGGTCAGGCCCACATGCAGCATGTTCCGGTTGGCCAGCCCCGTCAGCGCGTCATGTTCGGCGAGATATCGAATGCGTTCGGCTTCACGTTTGCGCACAGAGATATCGCGCAGGATCGCACCATATTGAAAGCCGTCCGTTCCCTGCCAGCCCGAGAAGCTCGCCTCGACCGGGAAGGTTTCCCCGCTCTTGCGCCGGCCTTCGAACTCGACGACGACGGCGCCGCCCGGAACCAGAAGCGCCTGGCGCGCGGCGTCGTGCATGGACGGCCTTGCGCCGGCGTGTGCCGGCAAAGCGCACAGCGTTTCGAACGGGCGGCCGATGATCTCGGCCGGCATGTAGCCGAAAATCGCGCTGGCGCCGGGATTCCAGACCGTGATGCGGTGATCCTCGTCGGTGCAGACCAGCCCGTCGCCGAGCGACATCGCGATGCGATGAAAGCGGCTCTCGGCGATGCGTCCGAGCAGGCTGCGGAAGTCGATTTCGTCGAGCGCAATCGCGGTCAGGTAAGCGACGATGGCGATGTGGAACAGCGACGTATCGATGACCAGGGGCCATCTTGCCTGCACAAGGATTGCGGCCAGTTCGACCACCGCTCCGGTTGCGAGGAGGATTGCGACGCGAAGTCCTGGCGCGACACGGCGCCACGAATACATCATCAGCAGGCAGATCGCGCCCAGTCCGAGCACCATGCCGATATTGGAGGTCCAGCGCAGCGTCCGGTTCTGAAGAATCGATTCAGCGGCGAGCGCCTGGAGGACCGGCCCCGAGACGATCCTGCCGTTCGGAACGCTGAAACGGTCGCCGAGCTCGAGCGCCGTGGCGCCAATGATGACCTTCTTGCCTTTCAGCTTGTCGAGCGTGGCGCTATCGCCGCGCAGCACGTCGACATAGGAGACGGCGGGAATGGAGGGCGCGCGAATGCTGAAATCGATCAGAAAGGGCGGTCGCCGATTGGCGTCCTGGCCCGCCAGCACAACGGCCATCGAAGGCATGAAAGCGTCGCCGAGCTTCTCGCCGAACGGATAGCGGCGAACCAGCCCGTCGGATTCGATCGCGACATTGACGACGGCCGGCCACGACTGGTTGCTGAACGACTTCAGCGGCCGGTTGACGTGAGCCGGGCCGCCCCTCGGTGTCGGCTGCTTGAAGGATGGCAGGATCGTCGAACCGCCGACGTCTCGCAATGCCTTGGCGAAGGCCGCGTCGGAGGCGGGATCCGACGGCGTGCTGAAATCGACATCGAAGGCAACGTCCTGCGCGCCTGCCGCTTCCAGCCTTTGCAGCATTTCGGCATGGAGACGCCGCGGCCAGGGCCACACCCCGATCTGGTCGATCGACGGCGCATCGATACCAACCACGACGATGTCGCCGGTGGCCGCACGCGTTTGCCACTTGAATCGAAGATCGGTGAGCGCATTGCGAAGCGCAGCGTGCCAGCCCGTGGACAACACCACCGCGAGCGCGATCACGACAAGAATATGCGGCCGATAGCGTTTCACCAGAGCCTCCCCCCACACCCGCCCCGACGGACGCGTCCACCTAGAGTTCAGCGTCTGCCGTGCCCATTGCTGCCATTTCCATGGCCGTGGCCGTTGTTGCCTCTGCCATTGCCGGTGGCGCCGTTGTCGGCATGGCTGCTGTTACCGTGACCGTTGTTGCCGCCGTTACCGCTATTGTTTGGATTGCCGCCGTTGCCGCTGTTGCCGCCGTTGCCGTTGTTGTTACCCGAATTACCGTTGCCACCGTCCTTTCCGTTGTTTGCTCGCGGGGCATCGCTGGATGCGCCGGCCGTCGTTGCGGCGATCGTGGCGTTCGCGCTGGCGGCACCGCTGCTTGCCGCGCCGTTGGATGCAGCCGGGCTCGTCTTGCCATCGTTCCAGACCGTCTGACTGTCGCCCCTGGCATTCGCGTTACGTGCCTGCCCCGGCGGAACGCCGCCGTGCGCAAGGCCGCGCGTCGCCTTGTGGACGTTCAGCTTGACCTCTCCCAGCGCGGCCGAAATGCGCACGGCTCCTGCCTTGGGGGCATGCCCCCCGGCCGCCTGCCCCGAGGCCTTGGGTGCGCCGGCCGCCTTGCTTCCCTTGTCGACTGGGCCGAGCGCATGGATGGCATGGCCATTGGCCGCATGGCGCGGCGCCGACAGGCCCGACTTCGGCACTGGGACACGCTCGATCGTGGGTGCACGAGGCTTGCCCTGCTCGATCGGATTGAGCGTCCCCGCACCGCTGAGGCTGAGACCGGGCTTGCCGTGTTCGAAGACGGTGGCCGCTTGTCCGGGCATCACTTGCGCAATCTGTCCCGTCTTGAAATCGGAGACTTCGACCTGGCCGCGGAGCACGCCGACCTTGGTGCTACCGGCACCGACCGTGACGCTGAACTGCGTTCCCTTGACCACGGCGGCGAGATAGGGCGTCTCGACCTCGAAATGCTTGACGTTGCGCTTCTCGACCTCGAGCAGGATCGAACCCGCCTGCTGGATGATGGTGGTCGACAGGCCGTCCTTCTTCTCGGCCGGCAGGCCCACCATCGAATTGGGAGAGATCAGGATCGTTTCCTCGCCGCGGACGAGGAGAACGCGCCCGTTGCGACCGGTGCGAATGGTATCGCCAGGTTTCAGCGTTCCTTCTGACGTCAACGACACCTGCTGGGCGCCGCTCGTGGCAAGCCAGACCTCGCCCGAGGATTTGCTGACCGACCACACACCCTCGTCCGCCGCGAATGCGCTGGAAGCCATTCCCAGGATCAGCGCCGCCGCCAGGGCGCGCCGCATTCCAACTCTGCCGAACATGATGATCCTCAGCCCGCGTTTACAGCCAAGCCTGAGGGGTATCCGAAATCACTCAAGATAGGATTATCGGAAAGCGGCCAGCGGAGCGGCCGGATTAACCAATCGTTGACCATAAAAACCTATGAAAAATCATGCGGCTAACGAACCCTTACCGTCCCGTGGCAGATCCTCCGTTGAACTACGGAGACAAAGTCGACGCGCGCGGTGAGACGCGGCATCTCCTTACCGCATTGGTATCGGCGGCAGTAATTTTCGCGGCGACTCCAGCGGCACTCGCTCAACAGGCGAACCAGCCGGGCTTCGATCCGCGCCAGCCCGAGAAATATTTTGATAACCAGACCGAGCAGGAATCGCTCGGCCGGCCGCCGGTCCGGTTGCCGAGCGTCGGACAGCCCACGACGGGCGGCGATACCAAGCCGCAATTCGTGCTGCGCGGCGTCAGCGTCGGCGGCGCCCATGCGGTTTCCCCTGATCGCATCGCCGCTGTCTACCAGCCTTATCTCGGCCGGAAGGTCTCGCAGGCGGATCTGGCCGCGATCGCAGGCGCCATCAGCGACCTCTACCGCGAAGCCGGCTTTCATCTGAGCCGCGCCATCGTGCCACCACAAGACATCGCCGACGGCCGTGTCCAGATTCAGGTCCTGGAAGGTGCGATCGTGCAGGCCGAGCTGAAGGGCGACGGTGCCGAACAGTTCGGCGTAAGGCCGATGCTGGCGCCGGTTCTGACCGAACATCCTTCGCGACTGGCAACGCTCGAACGCCAGCTCTTCCTGATCAATGGCAGGCCGGGCGTCCGGATCACCGACACTGCGCTGGAGGAGATCGGCGGTACGACGGGCCGCTTCCGCCTGACCATCTACTTGAAAACCTGGCACGTCTTCTCCTCGTTCGGCCTCGACAATCTCGGATCCTCGTCGGTCGGTCCCTGGCAAACCTACGCCACCGGCGCGTTCAACTCTTACCTCACGCCCGGCGATGCATTGGCGGTCAACCTGTCGACCATTGCCAACGACCCCCGCCAACTCGGCTTCGCACGGCTGTCGTACGATGCGCCCGTCGGCGTCGACGGTGTCCGCCTGGGTGCTTCCGTGCTGTACAGCGCGGTAAGGCCGGGCGATATGCGCCGGCTCGATAGCGACATCACCACGACCCAGGCGTTCGAGCTGCGTGCCAGCATGGTCCCGTTGCAGTCGCAATCCTCCACGCTCACGCTGACCGCCGCCACGACCTTCAGCAATGTGTCCGAGCATGACCTTTACGGGCCCTGGTACAACGACCACATCAGGACGGCGAGCCTGACCGCCGACTACCGGCTGTTGGATCCTTTTGGCGGCACCAATTTTGCGACTCTGACCTACCGTCAGGGGCTCGACGTTTTTGGCGCCTCACATTTCGAGGACGATCTGTTGTCACGCGACGGAGCCTCCTCGAACTTCTCGGTCCTGAATCTCTGGTTCACGCGCTACCAGACACTCAACGATGTCTGGTCGCTCAAGCTCGCTGCCGCGAGCCAGACGGCGTCGCGCCCGCTGTTCACTTCGCAACAATTCTATCTCGGCGGCGCGGCCTTCGGCCGTGGCTATGGCGCAGCCGAGATCAGCGGCGACAACGGCCTTGCCGGCTCGCTCGAGCTGCGCTTCGACCAGAAGCTCAATTTCCGCTATTGGACCGGCTACCAGCTCTATGCCTTTGGCGACGCTGGCGCAGTCTGGAACCACGGTTATCGCCCGAGCGACGGGCTGTCGCTGACATCGGCCGGAGCCGGTGTGCGCTTCTTCCTGCCGGACGACCTCCAGGCCGATTTCGGCGTCGCCGTCCCCTTAAGCTACCGGGCGCCGGACAACGAGCGTCGCAGCCCACGCTTTCTTTTCACGCTGTCGAGCGCGTTCCGGCTCTGCCCCGAACGCGGCCGGGCGAGCTGTCTCTAGCCGCCCGGTCCTTCGGGCGGGATGTCGCATCCTGACAGCTTTTCCCCGCGGCCATCCTTCGAGACTCCCGCTTGAGGCGGGCTCCTCAGAATGAGGCCGGAGTGCGCGGCCGGAGTTTCCACGGGCACAGACGCTGATGAGCCTCATCGTGAGGAGACGCTCGACCGCTTCCTGCGTGACAGCGCCAGCAGCGCGCTCACGCCTGCGGATACGAAGAGCGCAATGATCATGAACCCGGGCGACTATTGGCCGGGACGCTTTGCGGCAGATCAAGGCGGCTCCGACACGGCACGCTAAGAAACCACATGCTGTCGGAGAGACACGTGTCGCACTATACCGGAAGTCTTGGTACGAAAAGCCTTGTTCCGAAGGGCCTGCCCGCGGCGAGGGTGCCGGCATTCATGCGGCATCTCTATCGTTCGACCCGCAGGCTGCTGCGCTCGATCGTCGCTCGCATCGATCTCTCGCAATTTCCAGGATCCTGCTGCGGATGAGCGCGGCAGCCGCAAGCGAATGCAGAAAGATTGCCCTATGCTCCGACATGTGAGACGGATTTTCCTGCTGCTTGGCCTCGTCTCTGGCTTCGGCTCGTCGTCCGCTCTCGGTGCTGATGCCGGTCACGGCGCCGAACTCGCCAGGCGCTGGTGCGCGAGCTGCCATGTCGTGGCGAACGGACAGGCTCAGGCGAGCGCCGACGTCCCTTCCTTTGCGTCAGTCGCGCGCAGGCCGGATTTCAGTGCGGAAAGGCTCGCATTCTTCCTGCTCGATCCGCACCCGAAGATGCCGAATTTTCCCCTGAGCCGAACCGAAGCCGGCGATATCGCGGCCTACATCGCATCGCTGCGTTAGATGCCTGATCGGCCGCCGAAGGCCGCGCTCGCGCAAACCGAGCGGCGCGCTTTTCCGAAGGTCATACTTCAGCAATAGTCTGAGCTTCATCCCGGATGGTCACGCCGGGCTGCACGAAGGCTGCAAATGCAAATCCCTGCCGGTGGACCGGCAGGGATCAGCAGAAAGGATGACAGACGGCGAATGAGATCATTCGGTGGCCCATCATGGACCTGCACCGGTATCGAAGCGCGGATCTTCACGTCATACAAGATCAATTTGTGGGCACGCTGTACACAGACCGAAAATCAGGACTTGCCCTTGCCGGGTTGCATGAGACTGCCGGTCATCTGACGCATGTGATCTCCGGCGCTGGTGAACTGACTGCGGAGGAAATCGGATTGGATTCGCATCGCCTCCTGGAGGTCGGTGGCATGCACCAGCTTGCGCGCATGCTCGAAGGCCGACTTCATGTTCTGCTCCGTGAAAGCCAACGCCTGCTTCGACACCTCTGTCCCCGCCCCCGGAACGGACGACATCGATTTGGTCGCCGCTTCAAAGAACATGCCGAAGGCCTTTTCGGCCTGGTCGATGGTCTTCTCGGCCAAATCACGCAGTTCGGCCGGAACTTCGATTTTCGGTTCGATCATGGTCTCACTCCTCCCTTTTTCCGTCTGAATACCACATTTGCCTGACCGCCATCCAGCCGCCAGCGCTCCGGCGAACGATGCCGGGGAGCCTGCTCTGGCAGGAAAATGGGCAGGATGGGCGCGCGGCCGGGCTCTAGGATAAGGGGTGCTCGGGAAGAGCTTCGTCGGTGGCGAGATCTTCGACCAGCTTGATCACCTCGAAGCGCTGTCGCGGCGCGAGCTTCAGGAAGGCCCGGAGCAGGCGCAGACTTTCCACGGTGCTGCCTGCAGGCACACCGAGCTTGAGATGCAGCTCAGCCGCGAAATTGAGGTTTTTCATCTCGCACCTATGACAAGCATCGGTCGTGATCCGCTCGAGAACCGAACGCCGCAACAGAACTATGGCGACGAACGTTCGGCCGAAGGGACCCGCCGGGTTGCAGGCTGAACCGCGTCCAAACGACGGCTTCCATCTGGTTGCAACTATGCCAAGCAACAACCCATCCGGCAAGCCCAACCGTGGGTATAGCGATGCTTGGTCTGCATCGCGCCACAGCGTTTTCCGGATAACAGGAATATCGATCGCCGTCACCCACCTGCGTCAAGAAGCGTCATCAATCACGCGCACAGCCCCTCTTGCTGTCAATCAACACGGGGTTTCGTCGTGTTTCCGATGTTAAATGCACGTTAGCGCGCACGAATTGGCGATTCTTCAGCAAGCTACACGCATTTGTTGAATCCGTCCCGGCGGTTGCATTAAGCGGGTGAAAGTCGATCTCGCGGCCAGTCCACCGTGAACCGCCGTCCACGCGCGAGCGACCAAGCCGTTGCGGCACGGCCACGCAGACACGGGCGCCATGGCTGAAAACTCTTCGATTTGGGCGCGCCTCAGCACCAAAAGGACGACGGCATGCTTTCTCGCTGCGATCTCATCAAGGGCGCCGCAATCGCGCTTCTCACCCTCTCGACACAAGGCGCATGGGCGCAGGAGACCAAGATGAACCTGTTCAAGATCGTCACCGTCAAGGACGAAATCGTCGTCGGACTGTCGGCGCAGGAGCTTCAGGCGCTCGGCGGCAATGATGCGAGCGCCGTTGCACACGCGCTGGCACAGAAGGGCGATCTCACCGTCTGGCAATACAACGTGCATCGTGGCCCCAACGGCGAATTACAGCAGGCACCGACAGCCAAGATCGGGCTGCTGGCCCATGCCTCGCTGCGCGTCGAGCCCTACACCACGCCTTACCAGATCGTCCCTCACCCGTAAGCAATGGGCGGGACGCCGGCGGCCGAGACCGCCGGCGCTCCGCAATCATCCACGTCGCCCCCCGCGCGCCGTTCCCGTCTCCGTCGCGAAGCCGTAGATCAGCGCCAGCCGGTCCAGGCATTCGCGGAAACGCCGCGCGAAGTAATCGTTCCAGCGTTGCGTGCGGACGGCACGACGCTGCCCAACCTGATCCATGGTCAGACCCAGCACCAGCACGTCGTGCACCAGCGCGGCGCCGTCGGTGCCGAGCTCTCGTTCGATCCTGTTGAGCCGCAGCACCGCCTGGCGCTGGCTTTCGGTGACGGGCTCACGCGTGCCCGTCCCATCGACATATTCGCGCGTCGTATCCACCGCCTGCGGGCCGCGCTCCGCCCGCTCCCAATCGTTCTGGAAGGCGCGGCCGCCGCGGTACTGCGCCTCGTCGATCTGATGGTGCGCGTGCAGCCGGCCAAGCGGATCGCCGCGGACCGATCGGATCGCCAGGATCTTCTCGCCGGAATCGAGCGCGAGCGGATTGTCGACCTCCACCTCCGCGATCTCGGCGTTGAACGGCACCTCCCGCGACCGCCGGTCGTAGATCTGCGCCAATTTGTAGGACTTGTTGCGTCGGGCACGAGCCACTCGGATCTCCTTGCAAGACTGAGAGTTGAACGGAGGGCGGCACCGTCAGAGCGCCGAGACCAGCTTCAGCACGACCGGGCCTGCGGCACGGGCCGCCGACGCAGCCTCGGAACGGCGCGTCAGACGGCCATGCGGCGCGCAATAGCTCGAGCCCGGCTGGCGCGGGTGGCCGCAGAAGGTGATCTCCTCACCGTCCTTGTCGCCGCCATAGGGATAGCGGCAGTCGGCCGGCTCGAGCTCGACCAATTGGATCAGGCGCGGCTGGATGCCGACACAGCGCAACTTCACCCGCGCCGCAGGCTTCATGGCGGACTTCGGCGGCAGATTGAGGCTCGGCCACGCCACCCGGCGCGGCGAAAGCAGGCTGGGTTCACCCGGCAAGGGCGGCGCGAGCGCCGGGCTCGTCATCCATTGCGGCACGATGAGCCGGAGCCGCTTGGCGCGGCCGACCACCGCGCTGCGCGTATAAGCCGTTCCAAACCTTGCGTTTATCTGTCTTCCGATCTCCGCATAAGACATGCCTTTGTGAAAATAGTCGCGAAGCGCGTCGGAGTGCTCCGACGGCCAATGGCCCGGTTCCATGCTGCTGTCCTGTGATGCGCCTCCACCCGGGAGGCGAGACGCACATTCCGTTATTCCGAATATAGAGTCAAGCCGTATTTCTGATATTCATAATTGCATCAATTCCGAATTTCGGATTACAAGAGGCGAGACGGTGCGCAATCGAGGGAATCACCATGTTGGACGTAGCAATGATCGAGCGGGGCCTGGAGAAGACGGGCAAGAGCAAGGGCGGCCTGGCTGCGGCCATGGGCGTGCGGCCCGGCGCGGTCTCGGAGATTCTCGGCGGCGAGCGCCTGGTGAAGGCCTCGGAGATCATTCCGATCATGGAATATCTCGAGCTCAATCTCGCGCCGATCATGGGGCGCGTCGGAGCCGGCGCCGTGATCGAGCCGGACTACGAACAGGTTCCGCCGGAAGGTCTCGGCGACGTCGCGTTGCCCTTCCCGATCATGGAAGAGACGATCGCATTCGAGATCGTGGGCGATTCGATGCTGCCCAAATACGAAAGCGGCGACGTGATCGTCGTCTACAAGGACCAGCGCCACCCGCTGTCGAGCTTCTACGGCGAAGAGGCAGTGGTCCGCCTCAAGACCGGCGAGCGCTATCTGAAGACCATCGAGCGGGGCAAATCTCCCTCAGTGGTCAACCTCACGAGCTTCAATGCCAAGCCGATCGTCGGCGTCAAGCTTGACTGGGTCGGGGAGATCTGCCTGTCCATGCCCAAGGGACAGCTTGAGCGGCTGCGCGCGAAGTCGGCGCGGCCGCGCAAGAAGAGCAAATGAGGGCTGCCACTTCTGATTAAAAGAAATCACACTTGACATAGTTCCGATTTTCGGAAATAATCTGCCGCGTCCCGACCATGGGGCGCGGCAGGGTCGTTTCATGCAATACTTCGTCGTGATGATCGATTATGGACGGCGGGGCCGCGAGGCGGTCGTCGATCCCGAAATCACCCGGCGCGAGGTCATTTCCCGCCTCGCCTCGGGTGAGTATCGGAACGTCTCGTTCATCCACGAGATCGTGGAGAACTCGGTCGAAGATGTCACCGCGGCCATCCTGGCCGAGGCGGCCCTCCCACAGATCGAGCCCGAGGACGTCGATCTTCAGGCAATCCGCCTCGACCACATCCACGACCTGCGCAAGCACGAGAGGACGTGACGCAGGCCCACAGCATGATCCGGACCTGAAGGGCCGCGTTAGCGCAAAGTGTGCAGCGGTTTTCCGAAACGATCATGATCAATCAACAGCCTAAAGCGAGATGATGATTCATCCTAATCGCATCGCGCTTTAGAGCTCGCGCCACCATCCCGTTGGGCATTACACAAGGAGAACGGTCGATCCCGTGGTCTTGCGTGCCGCAAGATCGGCATGCGCCTTGGCGGCGTCCTTCAGCGGGTAGGTCTGGTGCACCTCGATCTTGACCGCGCCGGACTTGACGACGTCGAACAGCTCATTCGCCATCGCCACCAGATTTTCGCGCTTGGCGGCGTAGGTAAACAGCGTCGGACGCGTGACGTAGAGCGAGCCCTTCTGGGCGAGCAGGCCAAGATTAAGCGGCTCCACCGCGCCGGAGGACTGGCCGAACAGCGCAGCGACGCCGAGCGGGGCGAGGCAATCCAGCGATTTCAGGAACGTGTCCTTGCCGACGGAGTCGTAAACCACTGGCACTTTCTTGCCGCCGGTGATCTCGTCGACCCGCTTCACGAAATCTTCCCTTGTATAGATGATGACATGGTCGCAGCCATGCGCCTTGGCGAGCTTCGCCTTCTCGTCGTTGCTGACGGTGCCGATCACGGTCGCGCCGAGATGCTTGGCCCACTGGCTCAAGATCAGGCCGACACCGCCGGCGGCCGCATGCAGCAGGATGGTATCGCCGGCTTTCACCCGATAGGTCTGGCGGATCAGATATTGCGTGGTGAGCCCCTTGAGCATCATCGCCGCCGCCGTCTTGTCGTCGACGCCGTCGGGCAATTTCAACAGCCGGTCGGCGGGGATCAGCCGCGCCTCCGCATACGCCCCGAGCGGCGAGGCGCCATAAGCGACGCGATCGCCCGGCTTCAGATCGCTGACGCCAGGCCCGACCTCTTCGACGACGCCAGCCGCCTCGCTGCCGAGCCCGCTCGGCAGTTGCGCCGGATAGAGGCCGGAACGGTTATAGATGTCGACGAAATTGAGGCCGACCGCGGTGTGGCGGATGCGCGCCTCGCCGGGCCCAGGTTTGCCGACGCTGACCTCCTCCCAGACCAGGACTTCCGGACCGCCGGTTTTGTGAAAGCGAATGGCATGCGTCATGGGCGTGCTCCTTTATCGTTGAAATGAAAGTTCGAACACCGGATCGGCCTGTGAAATAGGCATTTGGTCCGCCCGTTACAGTATAGAAGCCGTAACAAGAATGTCACAGCGAACCACAAACAGCCGCCGTTCCGCCTCCGTTCGAAAGAGTTGATGAGGGCCCCGCGGCGACCCGCAGTAGCCTTGCGCGGGGTTTGATGGTCGCCTGCGAAGGAGAGCCGAGATGCCAGCTTACGTTCAGCATCATCAGGACGTCGAAATCGCGCCAGTGAATTGCCCTACCTGTATGGGGTTCCTGCCGATGTATGTGCGCGAGGTCGAGCCGCATTGGAGCCTAGCCAAGATCGACTTCGTCTATGAATGCGCCGATTGCGGCGCCGAGCTGAGGCAGACGATCCGCAAGCCGGAGCTGCTGCGGCACTGATCGCGCCAACAGCGAAGCGCTCAACTATTTGCGCTTAGCGGAAAAACGCCGTTCACGCGGGTCAGATGTCTCCCAAACGTGGCTTGTTCTTTGCCTGGAACGCAGGCAGAACAAGCCTCAAGCAAGACCTTTGGGAGCGCCCTTTCGTGGCTGATCAGAAGGCCTCGACCTCGATCGAGGCAGTGGAGAGCGGCCTCGCCGCGCAGGGCTACATCGCGAGCCGGCAGATCGCGACTGCCGTCTATTTGTCGCAGCAGATCGAGAAGCCGATCCTGGTCGAGGGCCCCGCGGGCGTCGGCAAGACCGAGCTCGCCAAGGCGATCGCGGCTTGGCGCGGCATGAAGATGATCCGCCTGCAATGCTATGAGGGCCTCGACGAGGCCAAGGCGCTCTACGAGTGGAAATACGCCAAGCAGCTTCTCTACACGCAGATCCTCAAGGACAAGCTCGGCGAGGTTCTCGGCGGCGCGCAGACGCTGCATGCCGCGCTCGACCAGCTCCACGATTTCGGCGACGTGTTCTTCTCCAAGGAATTCGTCGAGCCGCGGCCGCTGCTCCAGGCGCTTGAGCAGCCGGGCGGCTGCGTGCTCCTGATCGACGAGATCGACAAGTCGGACGCCGAATTCGAATCGCTGCTGCTGGAAATCCTGTCCGACTTCCAGGTCACGATCCCCGAGCTCGGAACCGTTTCGGCGATCACGCCGCCGACGGTGATCCTCACCTCCAACAGCGAGCGCGACCTCGGCGATGCCCTGAAGCGACGCTGCCTGCATCTGCATATCGGCTTTCCCGAGCAGCGGCTCGAGGAGCGCATCGTCGAAAGCCGTGTGCCCGGCATCTCGCAGACGCTGCGCCGGCAGATGGTCGGCTTCATCCACGAGATCCGCTCGCTGGATCTGAAGAAGCTGCCCTCGGTCAGCGAGACCATCGACTGGGCGCGTGTGCTGGTACTGCTCCAGGCTTCCGAACTCGATACTGAGATCGTCAAGGACACGCTCAACGTGCTCCTGAAATACGAAGCCGACATCGAGGCCGCGACGCCGCAGGTGACGACCTTCATTGCCAAGGCGGCCCGGTCCAACGTCTTCGGTTGACGCCGATGCGCGAAAATCTCCATCGCTTCTTTCGGGCGGCACGCGGGGCTGGCGTTGACGTCTCGCCGGCCGAAAGCATCGATGCGATGCGCGCCGTCGCGCAGGTCGGCATCTCCGACCGCGCCGTGCTACGCGATGCGCTGCTGCTGACGCTCGCCAAGTCGCAGGACGAGAAGCTCGCGCTCGGCGACTGCTTTGATCTGTTCTTCAGCCAGCCGGAGCCGCGACAGGAGCAGCCTGAGGCTGCCGGCGAAGACGATGCTGCGCAAGGCGAGGATCAGCCGCCCTCCGCCGGCTCGGCGAGCGAGGCGGGCGAAGGTCAGCCTTCCCAGGGCCTGGGTCCCTTGGCGCAGATGCTATTGTCGCAGGATCGCAACGCGATCGCTGCCGCGATTGCCAGCGCCTCCGGCGCGGCCTCCCTGTCCGACATCCGCTACTCCACCCAGCGCGGCATATTCTCCAGCCGCATCCTCGACGCCATGGGCCTCCAGCGCCTGCGCGACGATCTCGACCAACTGACCGCGACCAACCCGTCGCTGGCCGAGCGCCTGCGCGCCGCGCTCGATGCCTTGCGCGAAGCCGTGCGCGATACGGTCTCGCAAGGGCTCGCACTCTATGCCCGCGAGGAGGCCGAGAACCTCCGCAACGAGATCCTGCGCAACGCGCCGCTTGCCCGCATCGAGCGGCGCCAGGTCGCCGAGATGCGTGCCCTCATCCGCCAGATCGCACGCCGGCTGCGCGAGCGCTATTCCAAGCCGCGCAAGCGCCAGCGCCGCGGCCATCTCGACGTTCGCCGCACGCTCCGCCGCAACGCAGCCTGGGGCGGCGTGCCCTTCCTCACGGCATGGAAGCGCAAGCATCGCGACAGGCCGAAGATCGTCGCGCTGTGCGACGTCTCGGGCTCCGTTGCGCAAGTCTCGGACTTCTTCCTGCTGCTGATCCACTCGCTGCACGAGGTGGTCGACGACGTCCGCTCCTTCGCCTTCTCTTCGCACCTGATCGAGGTCAGCGAGATCCTGGAGACGAAGTCGCCGGAGGAGGCGATGTCCGAGATCATGTCCAAGGTCGGTTTCGGCTCGTCGGATTACGGCGCCTCGCTGGTCGATTTCGAGAAGGAGTTCATGAGCGCGCTGACGCCGCAGACCACGGTGATCGTGCTCGGCGATGCCCGCAGCAACAATCTCGACCCACGCGCCGACATTTTGCGCCGGATCTCCGAGCGTTCGAAGCGGTTGGTCTGGCTCAATCCCGAGGGGCGGCTCGCCTGGGGCTTTGGCGATTCCGAGATGCCGCGCTACGCAACCTTTTGCAGCGTCGTGCGCCAATGCGCCACCGCGCAACAGCTCGAACGCGCTGTTTCCGATATTGTGGCGACTTATCAATAAGCAATAACAGCCGCCTCCGTCAGGCGGCGTTCAGCTCGGCCTGATTGCATTCCCGAAAGTGACGCGCGATTTCGTCGAGCGCGCGCTGCTCCCATTCTTCTGCCTGCGCCAGCCAGAACGGCCGGCGCTTCGAATCGAGCGCCGCGCGCTCTCGGCAAAGGAATTCCTGCCTGCGAATTTCCACCAGCCTGTTCATGCACTCCACTCCGGCCGTGTGAAGCCATTCCCCGCAGGCCAAGGTAACAGAGTCCTCAATCTCCCGCCTCATCATTTCTGTGCATATCGCGACGCCAAATAGGACAGTGATGCTTGCCGTGCACTGCGGCAGCTCGCATCGCAACATCAAGTGCGGATCATCAATTAGTGATCGGAGAACGTGACGGTAGTCGTGCACTAACGACGTTAACTCTTGTGGCGCAACGAAGTGCCGCAATTTGTGAAGAGATGTTCTAAACAGCTGACCGAATTCCCGACTCATTGTCGTCGCATGGTCTTCATGCGGCGCCGCTAACAGGGGCACGCGAACCGGACGATCGGCTGAGGCACCATGAGCAACGATTTCGAGTTTGATCTATCGACCGACCAGTGGGAAGCGCTAAAGGCGCTTCGCAACCCGGTGTCGAACGGTCGCCTCGCGAAGGCCTATCTCGTCGAAAGCCTCGCCAAGCTCGGCCTCGTTGTCATGAATGACGGCGTGCCTGCGATAACATCCACAGGACGCAAGGTGCTGGTGCGCGGCTCATGCCGGCTGCTCGATCTCGTGGCGTGACGAGATCGCCTGCTGCCGCGTAACTGCGCCATCGCCTGAAAAATAACCTTTAGCTCTTCATCGAAATCGGATTTGCTTCTTGCGACAAGATCTGGCGCGCAACGACGCTGCGCCAGACAGGCAAGGGAGCTGATCATGAACGGGCTTGGCGGGCTGAACAAATCCCCCAACGGTGTGGTTATCGGACTTGTGCAGCTGCAGCTGCCTAGCGTGGTGAGCGCGGCCGATCTCGCCAGGCAGACCGAGCGCATCGTCTGGATGGTCGGCAAGGCCCGCCGCAATCTCTCCACCATGGATCTGGTGGTCTTCCCCGAATACTCGCTGCACGGCCTGTCGATGGACACCAATCCGGAGATCATGTGTCGGCTTGACGGACCGGAGGTTGCGGCCTTCAAGCAGGCCTGTGTCGATAACAAGATCTGGGGCTGCTTCTCCATCATGGAGTTCAACCCGCATGGCAATCCCTACAACTCGGGCCTGATCATCGACGATCACGGCGAGATCAAGCTCTACTATCGCAAACTTCATCCCTGGATTCCGGTCGAGCCGTGGGAGCCCGGCGACATCGGCATTCCCGTGATCGAGGGACCGAAGGGCGCGAAGATCGCGCTGATCATCTGCCATGACGGCATGTTCCCGGAGATGGCACGGGAATGCGCCTACAAAGGCGCGGAGATCATGATCCGCACCGCCGGCTACACCGCGCCGATCCGCGAAGCCTGGCGCTTCACCAACCAGGCCAATTCGTTTCAGAATCTGATGATCACCGCAAATGTCTGCATGTGCGGCTCGGACGGCTCGTTCGATTCCATGGGCGAAGGCATGATCGTCAATTTCGACGGCACGGTCCTGGCGCATGGTACGACCGGCCGTGCCGACGAGATCATCACCGCAGAGGTCCGGCCGGATCTCGTGCGCGAAGCCCGCATCAACTGGGGCGTCGAAAACAACATCTACCAGCTCTGGCACCGCGGCTATGTCGCGGTGAAGGGCGGCGCGATGGACTGCCCCTACACCTTCATGCAGGACATGGTCGCCGGCACCTTCCGATTGCCGTGGGAAAATCAGGTCAAGGTCACCGACGGCACCTCGTGCGGCTTCCCGGCCCCGACGCGGATGTTCGGCAAGACGGCGAAGGCGGCGGAATAACCCGGTTTCTCCGGTGAAACCGCGACAATCTGGCACCGTGGCCTGCGCGCTCGGCAACCTCGTCGGCAATTGCGTCGCAACCGTCGCGGTCGCGGCCTGGGAAGGCGATCTCGCCCGGCCAAGGCGGCCAAGGTGCTGGAGGGTGGCGAGGTGGTCGACGTGACGGCGGGATAGAGGTTCGGCGATCAATCGTTCCACTGGAGGAGTGGCGTGCCGTAGGCCCTCCTCCAGACCGACAGAAAGCGCGGAAACCACGAGTGGGCCACGGCACCCTTATAGGCCCAGGTGCGATACTTCAGACCCTGCTCCGAAATCAGCTCCTGATAGCCGCCGTGGAGTTCGGTCGCGGCGCGAATGTCCTTCAGGATTCCTTGCGCGCAGGCCCGATAGGTATCGCCACCCGAGAACTCATCGTAATCCAGCATGCGGTCGGCAAATTCGACGTTGAACGTCGGCCAGGAGGAACGCCCCTGATATGCGGGAGCTGCAATCTTGTGGATCATCTTGGTCCGCGGGTTGTCCGCCGAAACCAGGAAGTGGAACGTGCTCGGAATGCGAAACCGTGGCTCGGCGATGATCAGATCCGTCGTGGCCGCGAACAGCGCGCGCTCGCTCGCCTCGCTCATATCCCAGAAGCCGCGATGCACGCTGACGAAATCCAATGCGACCGACGATGCCGGTGAGCTCGCCGGGCCGTCCAGGGAATGCCTGATGTAGCCGTTCTTGCCGAAGAGGCGGAGCAGATCCCTCTTGTACTGCGCAAGGTCGCGCCCGAGCAGCCGCTTCAGCTCGTTCTCGCCGACGATCCCGAGCTGCACGCCCCACACGAAGGTCGTGTAGACGCAGGCATTGGTGACGAAACGCCGGCGCTCGGCGCGGGTATCCGTCGCCGCGGAGCGCGGGCCGCTGGCGTCGCACAGCAAATATCTGGTGCCGTCAGCGTCGAAGGACTCCAGCTCGCTCGCAAGCTTCAGGATCGCGCGCTTCAGGTCTCCGCCATATTCGGCCAACAACAAGCGGCCGGCATGCGCGCATTGCGACATCGCAAGGTAGGACGACGCCCTCTCCTCGGCAGAGATCATCTGCTGCAGACCGGCGAGAATGCCGAGCAGCGTATCCGAGGGTCGCGAAAAATAGTTCACGCCGAGATACCGGCCGCGCCCGGCCGGTACGATGGTCGTGGTGACCACGTCGGCGCGAACGGCCTCCAGCAGCAGGCGCACGCTCTTCTCGAGCAGACGGACCCGTCGCACGGCGTCCTGCGCATCCATGATGGTTTCAGGATCGAGAACGTCGGGATAGAACCAGGCGAAGTCGCGGGGGTAATAGGCCGAGGCGTGCGGTGCGCCGGTGACGAGGAAGGCCTCGGTCACCGAAAAGGCGCTGTCCATCGAGTGCCGATAGAGGTCCTCGATCGCCGACAACGAATGATGCGATTGTCTCAGGAATCGATCACCGAGGAAATTGACCGCCTGAAGGGCGTTGGCGACGAAGGTCGCAGCCATCCCCTGATAGAACCGGTTTTCACGATGTGATGGAAAAGAGATGTCGCTGTTCATGTCCGTCAATCGGCTGATTGTCTCGTGACCCTCGTGATGATGGCCGCCATCTTAAACATGACTGATTCGTATCTCTACCCGGTGACTTGCGGGTTCGTGACGCTCGCCTAGGCCTTACGCGGCCCGAAATTCTCGATCACCCGCAGCAGCACACGCGCGCCGGCGTCGGCATCGGCGAGCGCGACATGCTCGTCCGGGTGATGGCTGATGCCGCCGCGGCAGCGGACGAAGATCATGCCGACATCGGCAATGTCGATCATCGCCATGCCGTCGTGCCCTGCCCCGCTCGGCAGCTCGAACACGGAGAAGCCTTCGGCTTCGATCGCTTGCGCGATCTGCTGCTTCAGCCAGGGCGCGCAGGGCGCGGTGCGGTTCTCGTGGGTAACGTCGAGCTGAAGCGCCAGCTGTCGCCGCTTGGCGATCGCCTCTATCTGGCGGACGACATCGGCCACCGCGCGCTTGCGATGCATGTCGGTCGGCGCGCGCATGTCGATGGTGAAGGATACCTCACCCGGAATGACGTTGGTCGCGCCGGGCCTCGCCTGGATGTAGCCCACGGTGCCGACGAGGTCGCCCTCGTCGGTGCGGCAAAATTGCTCGATCGCATTGATGCATTCGGCCGCGCCGGCGAGCGCATCTCGGCGCAGCGCCATCGGCACGGTGCCGGCGTGACCGGCCATACCGGTGAGCCGGGCCGCAAGGCGCGTGGCCCCGGTAATGGCGGTGACGACGCCCACCGGCAGGTTCTGCGCTTCTAGCACCGGCCCCTGCTCGATGTGCAATTCGAGATAGGCAAGCAGCTCGCGCCGCGCGCGCGCGGCCGCACCGATATGGTCGGGATCGAGGCCGAACTGCACGAGCGCCTCGCGCATCGACACGCCGTCGCGGTCGCGCGTATTCAGCACGCTCTGATCGAAGGTGCCGGCCACCGCACGGCTGCCGAGCAAGGTCGAAGCGAACCGCACCCCCTCCTCGTCGGCAAAGCCGATCACCTCGATCGCAAATGGCAGGCGCTTGCCGCGGCGGTTGAGATCGGCGACGCAAGAGATCGCCGTGATCACACCCAGCGGTCCATCCCATTTGCCGGCATCGCGCACGGTATCGTAATGCGAGCCGAGCATCAGGCAGGGCATGTCCGGCCGGTCGCCTTCGTACCGTCCGCAGACATTGCCGATGGCATCGAGATGGGCGCTCATGCCGGCCTCGCGCATCCACCCCATGATGAGGTCCGCGGCCTTGCGCAGCTCCTTGCTGAGGAAGATGCGGGTGAGCTTCTCGGGCTCTTCCGAGATCGCGCCGAGCTGGTTGATCCGGCGAACGATCTCATTGCCGAGCGATGCATCGTGAACGGTACCAGCGCCCATCTCGGCGAGCTTTCCATCTTCTGAGGACACGGCGGTCCTGACGACAATCGATACAAGTTCGGTGCCAGCGGACATCCTCCGGCGCCGTCTCAGTCAGCGCGTGGTTAGCATGAATGCGCCTTGCCGGCCGACCGTCCGACGCGGGTCATGCACATGCGCGAGCAGGTTCTGGCTGCTCAACTCCTCTGCATACAATACCTTTATATTGCCTATGAATTAGACTGCCACTTTCCTCGCCAAGTTCAGAACGCACATCATTCGATATTTAATTCAATTACTTATAAAGAACTGCACGCTTCATAGTCTCTGGCACGAAGCTTGCGACACCTGATCCCGGCTCCGCCAAGCCGGCGCAGCCGTGAGATCAAGGCGGGGCATCCGCCAAGGGGAGCGAGCAATGGATTCTGGCAGGATTTCACGACGTCATGTGTTGCAGGGCGGCGCGGCCCTCACCCTCGGCGCGGCAGCGGGCCTCCGCCCGGCCTTCGCGGCCGAGACCACCATCGGCTTCATCTATGTCGGCTCGCGCGACGACTACGGCTACAACCAGGCACACGCGCAGGGCGCGGCGGCGCTGAAGAAGATTCCTGGGCTCAAGGTGGTCGAGGAAGAAAAGGTGCCGGAGACCGACGCGGTCGAGAAGACGATCGAGTCCATGATCAATCTCGACGGCGCCACCCTGCTCTTCCCGACCTCGTTCGGTTACTACAATCCGCACATGATCAAGATGGCCAACAAGTACCCGAAGCTCCGCTTCGAGCATTGCGGCGGCCTCTGGAGCGAGAAGGACCCCAAGAACGCCGGCAGCTATTTCGGCTACATCGACGAGGCTCAGTACATCTCCGGCATCGTTGCCGGCCTGACATCGAAGAGCAGCAAGCTCGGCTTTGTCGCGGCCAAGCCGATCCCTCAAGTGCTGCGCAACATCAACGCCTTCACGCTTGGCGCCAAGTCCGTCAATCCAAAGGCCACCACGCAGGTGATCTTCACCGGCGACTGGTCGATGCCGGTCAAGGAGGCCGAAGCCACCAACAGCCTGATCGATCAGGGCGTGGACGTGCTCACCTGCCACGTCGATGGGCCCAAGACCATGGTCGAGAACGCGGCGCGGCGCGGCGCCTTCGTCTGTGGCTATCACACCAACCAGTCGGCGCTGGCACCCAAGGCCTATCTCACCGGCGCGGAGTGGAACTGGGAAGCGCTCTATCCGAAGTTCGTCAAGATGATCGCCTCCGGCGAAGGCATTCCGAATTTCTACCGCGGCGGCCTGAAGGAAGAGATCGTCAAGACCTCGCCCTATGGGGAAGCGGTCTCGGCCGAAGCGCGCAAGGCGGCCGACGAGGCCAAGGCCAAATTCCTGTCGGCAGAAGGCTACGCCATCTTCAAGGGTGGGCTGGTCGACAACAAGGGCAAGACAGTGATCCCCGCCGGCACCAATCGCGGTCAGAAGGATCCTGAACTGGAGAAAATGGACTACCTCGTCGAGGGCGTGCTCGGAGCCACTTCGTGACGACGGAAGCGGCGGATTCCACGGATGCGGTCGGGACAGTCGCCCCGGCCGCCGATCCCGGTTTCCTCCAGCGTCACGGCGGCACGATCGAATATGTCCTGATCCCGGGCGCGGCGCTGGTCGGCGCGCTCGCGGTGTTCGGCATCTTCGTCGCGATGTTCGGCAAGAATCCGCTCGATCTCTATTTCTACATGTATTACGGCGCGTTCGGCACCTGGTTCTCCTGGCAGAACACGCTGACGCGCGCAGCGCCCCTGATCCTCACCGCACTCTGTACCGCGCTGCCGGCGCAGCTCGGCATGGTCATCATCGGTGGCGAAGGCGCGCTGCTGATCGGCGCGTTGTCGGCAACCAGCGCCGCACTCGCGCTTCAGGGCATGCCGCCGCTCGTCGTCCAGATCGCCATGGTCTGCGCCGGCGTGATCGGCGGCGGGCTGTGGATCATGCTCGCGGGTGGCTTGCGGCAATATCGCGGCGTCAACGAGACCATCTCGAGCCTGCTGCTCGTCTACATCGCGCTCGCGATCCTCAACCATCTCGTCGAGGGGCTGATGCGCGATCCCGCCAGCCTCAACAAGCCGTCGACCCGCGAGATCGGCGCCGCTAACATGATCGGCTCCATTCCCGGCACCGACGTGCATTGGGGCCTCGTGTTCGGCCTGGTCGCCGCGATCGCCTCTTACATCCTGATCTATCACACCGTGTTCGGCTTCGCCGCGCGCGTGGCGGGCGGCAACATCCGTGCTGCGAAGATCGTCGGTCTCGGCGTCGACAAGCTGATCCTGACCGTCTGCTTCCTTGCCGGCGGCGCGGCTGGCCTCGCCGGCATGGTCGAGGTCGCCGCGGTGCAGGGACGCACCAACGCCAACCTCGCCGCCGGCTACGGCTTCACCGGCATTCTCGTCGCCTTTCTGGCGCGGCAGAATCCGCTCGCCATCATCCCCGTCGCGATCCTGCTCGGCGGCATCAGCGCCAGCGGCGGCCTGCTTCAACGCCGCCTGGGGCTGCCCGATGCGTCCGTGCTGGTGCTGCAGGGCATCATCTTCGTCTTCGTGCTCGCCAGCGATGCGCTCTACGGCCGCATCGGATTCCTGAAGGGAAAATCCTGAGATGGCAGACGGATCGATCGGCCTCTGGACCGTCCCGCTCGCCGTCCTCGGCGGCGCCATTCGCGTCTCCACCCCATTCCTGTTCGTGAGCCTGGGCGAATGCATCACCGAGCGTGCGGGCCGCATCAATCTCGGCCTGGAAGGCACGCTGGTGATGGGCGCGATGAGCGCCTATGGCATCTCCTATCTCACCGGCTCTCCGTGGCTCGGGGTGCTTGCCGCCGGCATCACCGGCGCGCTGCTGGGTGCGCTGCATGCCGGCATTTGCTCGCTGCCGCGCGTCAACGACGTTGCCGTGGGCATCGCCTTGATGCTGTTCGGCACTGGCCTTGCGTTCTATCTCGGCAAGCCGCTGATCGAGCCGACAGCGCCGCGGCTGCCCGCCGTCGACTTCGGCTGGTGGAGCGACATCCCGCAAGTCCAGGCAGCGCTGCGCATCAACGTGCTGTTCCTGATCGGCGTGGCGCTGGCGCCAATCCTCTATTGGGCCTTCCGCACCACCCGCTGGGGCTTGCTCATCCGCACCGCCGGCGAGAGCGCGGATGCCGCACGCGCGATGGGCCATTCCGTGCTGCTGATCCGCCTGCGCGCCACCATGGCCGGTGGTTTCCTCGCGGGCATCGGCGGCTCGTTTCTGTCCCTGTTCTATCCCGGAAGCTGGAACGAGGGCCTTTCCTCGGGCCAGGGCATCACCGCCGTGGCGCTCGTGATCTTCGCGCGCTGGGATCCCCTGCTCTGCCTGTGGGCCTCGCTCGCCTTCGGCGGCGCGGCGGCGCTGGGTCCGGCGCTGCAATCGGTCGGCGTCACCTCTGGCTATCACCTATTCAACGCCGCGCCCTACATCCTGACGCTGGCGATCATGATCATCACCTGCTCGCCGAAGCGGACGCTGACCGGCGCGCCCGCCGAACTCTCGATCACACGGTAACACGCACGAGGTCGTCCATGCCCGAGCGCTACATCAAGTCCGAGCCCTATGCCTGGCCCTACAATGGTGATCTCCGCCCCGAGAACACCGCGCTGATCATCATCGACATGCAGACCGATTTCTGCGGCGTCGGCGGCTATGTCGACAAGATGGGCTACGACCTCTCGCTGACACGGGCACCGATCGAGCCGATCAAGCGGCTGCTCGCAGTGATGCGCAAGCAAGGCTTCCATATCATCCATACCCGCGAGGGCCACCGCCCCGATCTCTCCGACCTGCCCGCCAACAAGCGCTGGCGCTCGCACCAAATCGGCGCCGGCATCGGCGATCCCGGCCCGTGCGGACGCATCCTGGTGCGCGGCGAGCCCGGCTGGGACATCATCGAAGAACTCGCGCCGCTACCGGGCGAGCCGATCATCGACAAGCCCGGCAAGGGCTCGTTCTGCGCCACTGATCTGGAGCTGATCCTGCGCGTGCGCGGCATCGAGAACATCGTGCTGACCGGGATCACGACCGACGTCTGCGTCCACACCACGATGCGCGAGGCCAACGACCGCGGCTTCGAATGCGTCCTGCTGCACGATTGCTGCGGCGCGACCGACAAGAGCAACCACGACCACGCGCTGAAGATGATCAAGATGCAGGGCGGCGTGTTCGGCGCAGTCTCGACCTCTGATGCCTTCATCGGAGCGATTTCGTGATCATCGGCGAAACGCCGCCGCCATCGGGCGCCTTCGGCGTCGATGCCATCGCCATGACCATGCGCTTCGGCGACTTCCTGGCGCTGGACAATGTCGAGCTGAAGGTGCGGCCGGGCTCGTTCCATGCGCTGCTCGGCGAGAATGGCGCCGGCAAATCCACCCTCGTCAAATGCATAATGGGCTATTACCACGCGACCGAAGGCGACATTCTCGTCGGCGGCCGCGAGCAGGCGATCGCCAACCCGAAGGATGCCCACGCGCTCGGCCTCGGCATGGTCTATCAGCATTTTACGCTGGTGCCGGCGATGACCGTTGCCGAAAATCTCGTGCTGGCGCGCGACGACGTGCCGGCCGTGGTGAACTGGCCGAAGGAGATGAAGGAGCTGGAGGCGTTCTTGGGCCGCATGCCCTTCAAGGTACCGCTCTCCGCAAAGGTCTCCGACATCTCTGCCGGCGAACGGCAGAAGTGCGAGATCCTCAAGCAGCTCTATCTGAAGCGACGCTTCCTGATCCTGGACGAGCCGACCTCGGTGCTGACCCCGGCGGAAGCCGACGAGGTGCTCGGCATGCTCCGCGACATGGTTGTGGAGGGCGAGCTGACCATCCTGATGATCACGCACAAGTTCCGCGAGGTCATGGCGTTTGCCGATGACGTCACCATCCTGCGCCGCGGCAAGCTCGCTGGAGCCGGCAAGGTTTCCGAGCTGACGCCGGACGCGATGGCCCGCACCATGATCGGTGCCGAGGAGTTGACGGTGCAGCCGCCGCGCACCGGCGAAGCCGGTCAGGCCAGGCTGGAGCTCCAAAAGCTCCGCGCCCTGGACGATGCGGGCGCCGTTGCCGTGCACGATGTCTCGCTCACCGTTCGCGCCGGCGAGATCGTCGGCATCGCCGGCGTTTCCGGGAATGGCCAGCGCCAGCTCGTCGAGGTGCTGGCCGGCCAGCGCGAGGCCGAGAGCGGGGAGGTGCGCGTCGCCGGCGATCCCTATCACGCAAGCCGCGAGGAGATGCGGCGGCACAGGATGTCGCTGCTGCCCGAGGAGCCGCTGAAGAATGCCTGCGTCGGCGGCATGAGCGTCGCCGACAACATCGCCTTCCGAGAATTCGACCGCGCACCCTTTGCAAGTGGCGGCTGGTGGCTCAATTCCAGCGCCTTTCGCGACGACGCGAGGACGAAGATTGCCCGGTACAAGATCAAGACCCGCTCGCCCGATACGCCGATCTCGGCGCTGTCGGGCGGCAATGTGCAGCGGGCTGTGCTGGCCCGCGAGCTCGGCGGCGACGTCGAGGTGCTGATCGCCGCCAATCCCTGCTTCGGCCTCGATTTCGCGGCGGTGGCGCAGATCCATGCCGAGATCATGGCCGCACGCAACCGCGGCGCCGCCGTCCTGCTCGTCAGCGAGGACCTCGACGAACTGCTCGAACTGTCAGATCGGCTGGTGGTGATGTTCCACGGCGAATTCGTGTATGAAGCGCGGACCAGCGAAGCCGATCTCACGGTGGTCGGCCGCCACATGGCAGGGCACTGAACGGAGGATCGATGGGCGACGCATCCGGGCGGGACGAGCACTTTCTGCGCCTGTCTTTCGCGGTCGCCGGCCGTTCCCTCACCCATGGCAACCATCCCTTCGGCTGTATCGTCGTCGATGCCGACGGCAAGGTGCTGATCGAGACTGAGAACGGCTACATGCCGGATCGCGACGGCACCGCGCATGCCGAGCGTCTCGCAGCCACCCAGGCCTGCCGTACGCTCGATCGCGAGGTGCTGGCGAAGGCCACGCTCTATTCCTCAGCCGAACCCTGCGCGATGTGTGCCGGCGCGATCTACTGGGCCGGTATTGGCCGTGTCGTCTATGGCCTCAGCGAGCATCGCCTGCGCGGCATCACCGGCAACCATCCGGAAAATCCGACGCTCAACCTGCCATGCCGCGAGGTCTTTGCCAGCGGCCAGCGGCCGACGGAGGTCGTCGGCCCACTGCTCGAAGACGAAGCCGAAGCGCTGCACGACGCCGTTTGGACGAAGTAGCAGCACATCCCAAAGGGGACGACACCGTGGAGTGCCGCATTGAGGCAGCCATTGCGGCCGCTGCGCTCCCCGCGATGGACGACCGACGCGTCCGTTGCTCAACATGGCGTCAGGTCTGCGCAGCGGGTTCCGATTTGCCTTGGACCGTCACAAATTTGCAACAGGCACCGCTCGCAGACGCGATCGCCCCCAACCGTCCGGGTGCTGTTTGCGGGATATGATTGCTCGGAATCGATGACCGGCGCTGGGCCGAGAGCCTGCCGACGCGTTGAGCAAGGGATGATGCTTTTTCACATCTTACGCCGGGGTCCAAACTGGCCCAGTATTGAGGCACGTCACCCATGCAAGCGCATCAACGAATGTTAGATCCGACATCCAACGGCCAGCATTCCGGCGAGTCCCCGCTCCTGAGGACCATCGGCCTCACCAAACGCTATGGCGATTTCCTCGCCAACGATTGCATCGATATCGAGATCCGGCCGAGGGAAATCCACGCCCTGCTGGGCGAGAACGGCGCCGGCAAGTCGACGCTGGTCAAGGCGATCTACGGACTGATCCAGCCCAGCGCCGGCGAGATTCACTGGCAGGGCGAGCGGATCGTGCTGTCCGGTCCGTCCGAAGCGCGCATCCGCGGCATCGGCATGGTGTTCCAGCACTTCTCGCTGTTCGACAATCTCACGGTTGCCGAGAACGTCGCGCTCGGCCTCGACGGCAAGGAATCCTTCAAGGACATGTCGGCCCGGCTGGAACAGGTGTCGAAGACTTACGGTCTGCCGCTCGATCCCAGGCGTGAGGTGTGGCAACTCTCCGTCGGCGAGCGTCAGCGCATCGAGATCGTCCGCGCCCTGATGCAGGATCCGAAATTCCTGATCCTGGACGAGCCCACCGCGGTGCTGACGCCGCAGGAGGCTGACCAGCTCTTCATCGTGCTGGATCGCCTCAAGGCCGAGGGCCGCGCCATCCTCTATATCAGCCACAAGCTGGAGGAGGTGAAGCGGCTCTGCGACACCGCGACGATCCTGCGCGGCGGCAGGAAGGTCGAGACCTGCAACCCGCGGCTCGAAACCGCCGCCTCACTTGCGCGGATGATGGTCGGCGGCGAGGTCAAGGAGGTGAAGGGCGCATCCGGCCGCAGGACCACCGTGCCGCGGCTCGTCGTCAACGATCTCTCGCTGGCTCCCGTCGAAGCGCACGGCGTGCGGCTCGAGCACATCTCATTCGAGCTGAAGGGCGGCGAGATTCTCGGTATCGCCGGCGTCGCCGGTAACGGCCAGGACGAATTGTTCGCAGCGCTCTCCGGCGAGCGTCTCGCGAAGAATCCCGGAACGGTGGTGATCGAGGGCATCGCCGCCGGTCACCTTTCGATCACCCAGCGGCGCAAGCTGGGGGCGGCCTTCGTTCCCGAGGAGCGACTCGGCCACGGCACCGCGCCGCGGATGAGACTGTCGGAGAACGCGCTGCTCACCGGCCATGCCGCCAGCGGCATGGTCCGTCGCGGATTCATCGATACGGCGGCTACGCTGAGAACGGTCGACCGCGCCACCGAAACCTTCGACGTCCGCAAGGCCAAGCGCGATCCCGAGGCCGCCAGCCTGTCCGGCGGCAATCTGCAGAAGTTCATCGTGGGACGCGAGATCCTGCGCAATCCCGCGGTACTGGTGGTGAGCCAGCCGACCTGGGGCGTCGATGCCGGCGCCGCCGCCGTCATCCGTCAGGCGCTGCTTGATCTCGCCACCGCAGGCGCCGCGGTCCTCGTGACCAGCCAGGATCTCGACGAGCTCGCCGAGATTGCCGACCGCATCGCCGTGATGTTCCACGGCAAGCTGTCGGCTCCGCTCTCGGCACGCGAAGCAAGTCGCGAGAAGCTGGGCCTTCTGATGGGCGGCAGCAGCCTGCAGCCAAAGGAGATCGCGCATGCAGCTGGTGCTTGAGAAGCGTGCCGAGCGCTCCGGCACGATCGCGCTGGTGTCCCCCCTGATCGCGATTGGCCTCACGATCGTGACCATGGTCATCCTGTTCGCGATCCTCGGCAAGAATCCACTGCTTGCCCTGCACGCCTATTTCATTGCGCCCCTCACCGACGGCTATTCGCTCCAGGAGATCGCGGTGAAGGCGACGCCGCTGGTGATGATCGCGATCGGCCTGTCGCTGTGCTATCTCGCCAACGCCTGGAACATCGGCGCCGAAGGGCAATTCCTGATCGGCGCAGTCGCGGGAAGCTGGATCGCGGTGAAGACGCAAGGTACTGACGCCGGCGCCTGGGTGCTGCCGGCTATGCTCGTCCTCGCCGCCGCTGCGGGCGCGCTCTATGCGCTGATCCCGGCGATCTGCAAGGTGAAATTCGGCGCCAGCGAGATCCTGACCAGCCTGATGCTGGTCTATGTCGCCGACCTCTTCCTCGACTATCTCGTGCGCGGCCCCTGGCGCGATCCGCACGGCTTCAATTTCCCGACCACGGCCGAGTTCGATCCGGTAGCGACCGTGCCGTTGCTGATCGAAGGCGGCCGGCTGCATCTCGGCTCGACCATCGCCCTGCTCGTCGTCGCGGCAGCCGCGATCCTGCTCGGGCGCACCATCAAGGGTTTCGAGATCCGCGTGGTCGGCGCTGCGCCGCGCGCCGCGCGGTTCGGCGGCTTCAACGCCAACCAGCTCATCATCCTGACCTTCGCCGTCTCCGGGGCGCTGGCCGGGCTTGCCGGCATCATCGAGGTGGCGGGTCCAGTCGGACATCTCCAGCCCGGCATCTCGCCAGGCTACGGCTTTACCGCGATCATCGTCGCTTTCCTCGGCCGACTGAACCCGCTTGGAATATTAGTTGCAGGCCTCTTCCTCGCGTTGACCTTTATCGGCGGCGAGCAGGCGCAGATCGCGATGAAGATTCCGCTTGATGTCACCAAGGTCTTTCAGGGCATTCTGCTGTTTTACGTGCTCGCCTGCGACTCCCTCATTCTCTACCGCTTCAAGCTGGTGTTCCCGAACCGAAAGGTGGTGGCCCGTGGAGCTGGTTGAGGCCATCATCCTGGCGGTGCTTGCCGCATCGACGCCGCTGTTGATTGCGGCGACCGGCGAGCTCGTGGCCGAGCGTTCCGGCGTGCTCAACCTCGGGGTCGAGGGCATGATGATCGTCGGCGCGGCCTGTGGCTTTGCCGGCGCCTGGCTGACCGGATCGATCTTTATCGGCGCGCTGTTCGGCATCGTCGCGGGCACGCTGATGTCGCTCGTCTTCGCGCTGATGGCACTCGGGCTTGCCGTCAACCAGGTCGCAACCGGCCTCGCGCTGACCATCCTGGGTGTTGGCCTCTCGGGTCTGATCGGCGCCGGCTTCGTCGGCGAGCGCATCACGCCGGCCGTGCAACTCGTGATTCCCGGTCTCACTAATGTCCCCCTGATCGGCCGCGTGCTGTTCGGCGAGAATGGCTTCGTCTATTTCTCGATCGCGCTGATCGTCGCGGTGTGGTGGTTCCTGTACCGCACACGGGCGGGATTGATCCTGCGAGCCTGCGGCGACAATCACGCTTCCGCGCATGCGCTCGGCTATCCCGTCCTGCGCATCCGCACCTTGGCCGTGATGTTCGGCGGCGCCTGCGCGGGTCTTGCGGGCGCCTATCTGCCGCTCGCCTATACGCCGTTCTTCATTCCGGGCATGACCGCAGGCCGCGGTTGGATCGCGCTGGCGCTGGTGGTGTTCTCGTCCTGGCGGCCGGGCCGGCTCGTCGTCGGCGCCTATCTGTTCGGCGCGGTGACGATCCTGCAACTGCATGCGCAAGGATGGGGCGTCGGCATTCCCTCGCAATTCATGTCGGCGCTGCCTTATCTCGCGACCGTCATCGTGCTGGTCCTGCTCTCCCGCGCGCGCACGGGCGGCTCGACCGCACCGGCCGCGCTCGGCACGGTGTTCGTGCCCGACCGCTAGATTTCGTTTCCGCAGTGTGCACGATGGGGCGCGCATGCTGCGGATCGTGGCTTCCCCCGAAGTTTGGAGATCGATGATGAGGAAATCACTTCTTGCACTGGCTGCCGGGCTCTTGCTCGCTGGGAGCGTCAGTGCGGCCTCCGCCGCCGACAAGCTGAAAGTCGGCTTCGTTTATCTCGGTCCGATTGGAGACCTCGGCTGGACCTATCAGCACGACCTCGGTCGCCAGGCGCTGGTGAAAGAATTGGGCGACAAGATCGAGACCACTTATCTCGAGAACGTGCCCGAAGGCCCGGACTCCGAGCGAGCGATCGAGCAGCTCGTCCGCGCCGGCAACAAACTGATCTTCACCACATCGTTCGGCTACATGGATCCGACGCTGAAGGTCGCCAAGAAATATCCGAACGTGCATTTCGAGCACGCCACCGGCTACAAGCGCAACCCGAACATGTCGACCTACTCGGCGAAATGGTATCAGGGCCGTTACATTCAAGGCCTGATTGCGGCCAAGATGTCGAAGTCGGGCGTGCTCGGCTATATCGGCTCGTTCCCGATTCCGGAGGTCGTCTCCGGCATCAACGCGACGATACTGGCGGCGCAGACCATCAATCCGAACATCAAGGTCAAGATCATCTGGGCCAATACCTGGTTCGACCCAGGCAAGGAGGCCGACGCCGCCAAGGCGCTGATCGACCAGGGTGCCGACGTGATCATGCAGCACACGGATTCGCCCGCGGCCATGCAGATCGCCAGCGAACGCGGCAAGCTGGCCTTCGGCCAGGATTCCGAAATGATCCAGTTCGGGCCAAAGGCCCAGCTGACCTCGATCATCAACAACTGGGGCCCCTACTACATCGAGCGGGTCAAGGCCGAGCTCGCCGGCACCTGGAAGTCCGAGGACACTTGGGGTGGCCTCGACAGCCGCATGTTCACGATGGCGCCCTACACCAACATGCCTGACGATGTGAAAAAAATGGCCGAGGATGCCCAGGCCGCAATCACCGCGGGCAAGCTGCATCCGTTCAAATGCCCGATCGTTGGGCAGGACGGCAAGCCGGTCGAGTGCAAGGGCGGCGCTCACCTGGATGACGGCCAGATCCTCGGCATGAATTTCTACGTGAAAGGCATCGACGACAAGCTGCCAGGCAAGTAGCACGCTTCTTGCATTGACTAAATCACCTGCTCCTCCCGGAGGAGGTTCGGAGGGGGTGGCCAGAAGCACCCGGCACTTGTGGCTGCCCCCTCTTTCTCTATTTCGCCCGGCTATCCAGCCTGCATGGCCCGCGCCGCGGAACTGTGGCGGCGGATGAGGTCTGCCACATCGAGACCCGGGATCGCACCGTCGATCACCGCCCATTTTCCAGCCACCATCACCCGGTCGGCGCGATGCGCCCCGCACAGCACGAGCGCGGCCAGCGGATCGCCGTGGCCGGAGAAGCGCAGCTCGTCGAGCCTGAACAGCGCAAGATCGGCGGCCTTGCCGACGGCGATGTCGCCGAGTTCCGGCCGGCCGACACACGCCGCCGAACCCTTGGTGGCCCAGCGCAGGGCATCCTTGTGGCTGACCTTGGTGACGCCATAACGCGCGCGTTGCAGCAGGAACGCGGCCCGGACCTCCTGCATGAGGTTGGATCCGTCGTTGGAGGCCGAGCCGTCGACACCAATGCCGATCCCGACGCCGGCCTCTTCCATGTCGCACACCCGGCAACAGCCCGACGCGAGCAGCTGGTTGCTGCACGCACAATGGCTGACGGTCGTGCCGGCCTTGCCGAGCCGTCTCATCTCGTCCGGATTGAAGAAGATTCCATGGGCGAGCCAGGTGCGCGCATTGAGCCAACCGCATTGCTCGAGATAGTCGAGCGGACGGCAGCCATACATCTGCTGGCAGAAGCTGTTCTCGTCCTCGGTTTCGGCGAGATGGGTGTGCAGGCGCACGTCGAGCTTGTCGGCGAGATCGGCCGTGGCGCGCATCAGCGACGTCGTCACCGAGAACGGCGAGCATGGCGCGAGCGCAATCTGCACCATCGCATCCGCGCCGCGCTGGTGATGCTTGGCGACCACGCGGGCGCTATCGGCGAGAATGGTGTCCTCGTCCTGCACGACACTGTCGGGCGGCAAGCCGCCGTCGCGCTGTGACAGGTTCATCGAGCCGCGCGTGAGCAGCACGCGCACGCCGAGGCGCTTCGCCACCGCCACCTCGATATCGACGGCGTCTTCGAGTCCGGCCGGGAAGACGTAGTGGTGATCCGTCGTGGTGGTGCAGCCGGAGAGCAAAAGCTCGGACATCGCCACGGTGACGCCGAGCTCGAGGGCTTCCGGCGTTAGCCTCGCCCACACCGGATAGAGCGCCTGGAGCCAGGGGAACAGCTCGCGGTCCATCGCGGCCGGCAGCGCCCGCGTCAGCGTCTGGTAGAAATGATGATGGGTATTGATCAGGCCCGGCAGCACGACGTGTTCGCCCGCATCGAACACTGCGACATCGGCGGTTGCGGGCACACCGCCCGCCGGCACGAGCTCGACGATTCGGCCGCCCTTCACGACAATGCCGCGCTCGGCCCCGTCGGCGAGGATGGCCAGGGGATCCCTGATCCAGGTCGAACTTGCCTCAGTCATGATCCTGCTTCTCCTCACCCACCCTGACGGCGGGCCTGCAAGGCCGAGGACGATTGCGTCCTTGCTTTGACTTGTTGTTGCCACTTGGCTCCCGTCTTGCAACACTTCGCTCGGACCATTCAACCGTCGGAAGCGTTGGCGCAGCCATGGACTTGAATACCATCACAGCCGTCGCCCATCCGCAAACGCGCGCGCAGCTGCCCGTTTGGACGGCAGGTGATGCTTGGCTCGCGGGCGGCACCTGGCTGTTCTCGGAGCCGCAAACGCATCTGACGCGACTGATCGATCTCACCGATCTGAAATGGCCGGCACTTGCGATCACAGAGAGCCACCTCTCGATCGCCGCCACTTGCACCATCGCAGAGCTCGATGGACTCGCCTGCCCCTCTGATTGGCTCGGAGCGCCGCTGATCAACCAGTGCTGCCGGGCCTTCCTTGCCTCGTTCAAGATCTGGAAGACCGCGACCGTCGGCGGCAATCTCTGCATGTCGCTGCCGGCGGGATCGATGATCTCGCTGACGTCGGCACTCGACGGCGTCTGCACCATCTGGAAGGCCGGCGGCGGTGAACAGAGGCTTCCGGTCACCGAATTCGTCACCGGCAACCAGCGCAATCGCCTGACGCCAGGCGACCTGCTCCGGCAGATCGACATCCCGCTTCCCGCGCTGAAGCGCCGCACGGCCTTCCGCCAGATCTCGCTGGCGCCCGTCGGCCGCTCCGCGGCGCTGCTGATCGGCAGTCTCGAAGCCGATGATACGCTGACACTCACGGTCACCGCGTCGACGGTGCGGCCGATCCAGCTGCGCTTCCGCAAAGCCCCGGACGCAGGCGCGCTGCGCGCCGCGCTCATGCAGGAGATTACCGATGATCTGTACCACACGGACATCCATGGCGCGCCACTCTGGCGCAAGCACATGACGCTGCGCCTGGCCGAGGAGATTCGCGGCGAGCTGCTGGGAGCGCCCCCCGCATGAGCCTGGAGGTCAACGGCAAGGCGTTCTCCCAGGAGCCACGCGCCGGCCAGTGCCTGCGCACGTTCCTGCGCGAGCTCGGCCATTTCGGCGTGAAAAAGGGCTGCGATGCCGGCGACTGCGGCGCCTGCACCGTGCTGCTGGACGGCGAGCCGGTGCACAGCTGCCTGATCCCGGCGTTCCGGGCCGAGGGACGCAGCGTGACCACGATCGAAGGCTTTGGCGGCGATCACGGCACGCATCCGATGCAGCAGGCCTTCCTCGATGCGCAGGGCTTTCAATGCGGATTCTGCACCGCCGGCATGATCCTGACCTGCGCCTCGCTGAACCAGGCGCAGCGCACCGATCTCGGCACGGCGCTGAAAGGCAATATCTGCCGCTGCACCGGCTATCGGTCGATCGAGGACGCGATCCTCGGCAAGACCAATGTCGAGGCGAGCGTCGAGGCCGGCGCCGCCTTCGGCCGCAGCCTGCCCGCCCCCGCAGGCCCCGATGTGGTCCGCGGCACGGCACGCTACACCTTCGACACCGCAATCGATGGTCTGCTGCACATCAAGCTGCTGCGCTCGCCGCATGCGCACGCGAGGATCGTCGCGATCGACAAGTCGGACGCGCTGAGCATCCCCGGAGTGCACGCCGTGCTGACGCACGAGGATGCGCCGTCCGTACTGATCTCGACGGCGCGGCATGAGAAAGACTGGATGGACCCGGAGGATACCCGCGTCCTCGACGATGTCGTCCGTTTCATCGGCCAGAAGGTTGCCGCCGTCGTCGCCGAGACCGAAGCCGCCGCGGAGGCTGCGTGCCGCAAGCTGAAGGTCAGCTACGAGATCCTGCCGGCGCTGATCGATCCCGAGCAGGCGATGGCCCCGGGTTCGCCGGTCGTTCATCCCGACCGCACAGCTGCGAACCGCGTTGCCGATGCCCAGCGCAACCTGGTCGCGGAGACGCATGGCGAGTTCGGCGATGTCGCATCGGCGCTTGCAACATCTGCCGCCACCTATGAGGCTACTTTCCACAGTCACCGCGTGCAGCACGCGGCGCTCGAGACCCATGGCGGCCTCGCCTGGCTCGATGATTCCGGCGTTCTCACCGTCCGCACCTCGACGCAGGTGCCGTTCCTGACCCGGCGTGCGCTGTCGGACATCTTCCAGCTTCCCATGGACAAGGTCCGCGTGTTCTGCGAACGCGTCGGGGGCGGTTTTGGCGGCAAGCAGGAGATGTTCGTCGAGGACATCCTGGCGCTTGCCGCGCTGAAGACCGGGCGGCCGGTCAAGCTGGAGCTGACACGCGAGGAGCAGTTCATCGCGACCTCGACGCGGCATCCGATGCGGATCCACGTCAAGGCCGGCGCCGATGCGGGCGGCAAGCTTACCGCGCTTCAGCTCGACGTGCTCTCCAACACCGGCGCCTACGGCAATCATGCCGGCCCGGTGATGTTCCACGCGCTGGCGGAGTCCATCGCCGTCTACAATTGCCCGAACAAGCGGGTCGACGGCGTCGCCGTCTACACCAACACCGTGCCGGCGGGCGCGTTTCGCGGCTATGGCCTGCCGCAGGCGCTGATCGCGGTGGAAGCGGCGATCGACGAACTGGCGGGGCAGCTCGGCCTCAGTCCCTACGAGATGCGCCGGCGCAATATCGTGAGGCCCGGGGATCCCATGCTGTCGCCGCCGCCGTCCGAATATCACGACGTGCTCTACGGCTCCTACGGGCTCGACCAGTGCCTCGATCTCGTCGAGCGCGCCATGCAGGTTGATTCCCCGCAGCCGGAGCTGTCGCCGGATTGGCTGATCGGCGACGGCATCGCGCTGACCATGATCGACACCGTGCCGCCGGCCGGCCACTTCGCCGATGCGACGATCGCGCTCAACGACGACGGAGGCTTCGACCTCACCGTCGGCACGGCCGAGTTCGGCAACGGCACCAGCACCGTGCATCGCCAGATCGCGGCGACCACGCTGGCGACCACCGTCGACAAGATTCGTCTGCGCCAGTCCGACACCGCCCATGGCGGCCACGACACCGGCGCGTATGGCAGCGCCGGCACCTTCGTTGCGGGCAAGGCGACGCATGCGGCAGCCGTGCAGCTTGCGAGCGAGCTGAAGACGGCCGCCGCCGGAGCCTGGCTGTGCGATGTGGAGACTTGCGCGCTCGATGCGGACTCCGTCGTCAGCGGCGTCCGCCGCATGCCTTTTACGGAGCTGGCGAAGCTCGCCCGCGAGCGCGGCTGGCCGTTCGCAGGCAGCGGCACGTCCGGCGGCACGCCGCGATCGGTGGGGTTCAACGTGCAGGGCTTTCGCGTCGCGGTGAACAAGGCGACCGGCGAGCTCCGGATTCTCAGGAGCGTGCACGCCGCGGACGCGGGCGTCGTCGCCAATCCCATGCAGTGCCGCGGACAGGTCGAAGGCGGCGTGGCGCAGGCGCTCGGCGCTGCGCTCTACGAGGAGATGGTGATCGACGCGAGCGGGCGCGTCACCAATCCGAAATTCCGCGACTACCACCTGCCCTCTTTCGCCGACGTGCCGCGCACGGAGGTCCTCTTCGCCGAGACGTCCGACACGATCGGCCCGCTCGGCGCGAAGTCCATGAGCGAGAGCCCTTACAATCCGGTCGCCGCCGCGCTCGGCAACGCGATCGCGGACGCCACCGGCATTCGCTTTACTGCGCCGCCCTTCAAGCCGGACCGGCTGTTTCCGGCGCTCCATGACAAATTTGGCTAGATAGATGTTTCGGGGGATACATCCATGAGCAACGACGTCCATCCCGTCGACGAGGTCCTGCCGGTCCCGCGCCTGCTCGCGCTCGGGCTCCAGCACGTGCTGGTGATGTATGCCGGCGCGGTCGCGGTCCCCCTCATCATCGGCCGCGCGCTGAAGCTGCCGCCGGAGGACGTCGCCTTCCTGATCAGCGCCGACCTGTTCGCCTGCGGACTTGTGACGCTGGTCCAGTGCCTCGGCTTCCCCGGCGTCGGCATCCGCCTGCCCGTGATGATGGGCGTGACCTTTGCCTCGGTCGGCCCGATGCTGTCGATGGCGGCTTCACCGGAAATCGGCCTGCTCGGCATCTACGGCTCCGTGATCGCCGCCGGCCTGTTCGGCATCGTCGTTGCGCCGTTCGTCAGCCGGCTGCTGCCGCTGTTTCCTCCCGTCGTCACCGGCACCATCATTCTCATCATCGGCATCTCCCTGATGCGCGTCGGCATCAACTGGGCCGGCGGCGGCCTGCCGACGTTGACGAAGGTGGTCGACGGCGTTCCCGGCAGCTTTCCCAATCCAGCCTATGGGCAATTGCAGGGGCTCGGCATCTCGCTGTTCGTGCTGCTCTTCATCCTCGGCCTGATCAAATGGGGCAGCGGGTTTCTCGCCAACGTCGCCGTGCTGCTCGGCATCATCGCCGGCGCGGTGCTCGCGAGCATTCTGGGCGTGATGCATTTCGACAAGGTCGCCGCCGCCTCCTGGGGCGCACTCGTGATTCCCTTCCGCTTCGGCATGCCGCAATTCCACCTGGTGCCTGTCATCACCATGTGCATCGTCATGATCGTGGTGATGATCGAATCGCTCGGTATGTTCCTGGCGCTCGGCGAGATCACCGGCAAGGCCGTCGACCGCGAAGCCCTGAGCCGCGGCTTACGCGCCGACGGGCTCGGCACGCTGCTCGGCGGCATCTTCAACACGTTTCCCTATACCTCGTTTTCGCAGAACGTCGGCCTCGTCTCGGTCACGGCCGTGCGCTCGCGCTGGGTGACGGTGACGGCCGGCTGCATCCTGCTCGTGCTCGGGCTGTTGCCGAAGCTCGCCGCGCTGGTGGAAGCGGTGCCGCTGGTCGTGCTCGGCGGCGCCGGCCTCGTGATGTTCGGCATGGTGGCGGCCACCGGCGCACGCATCCTGGCCTCGGTCGATTTCCGCAACAACCGCTACAATCTCTTCATTGTCGCGATCTCGATCGGCTTTGGATTGATCCCGCTCGTTGCTCCGGGTTTTTTCCGCAATCTGCCGCACAATCTGCATCCGCTGCTGGAGTCCGGCATCCTGCTCTGCGCGGTCGTGTCGGTGCTGCTCAATGCCTTCTTCAACGGGTTGAGCGGTGGCGCTGCCGCGGAGGCCGACGCGGCGTCAGCCGCCGCATCGGCGCAACATGTTTAGCTGCCGCGATAGGTCGAGTAACTCCAGGGCGTGACCAGCAGCGGCACGTGGTAATGGCTTTCCGGCTCGCTGATCGCAAAGCGCAGCGGGATCTCGTCGAGAAACGGCGGATCGGACAGCGGCACGTTGCGCGCGGCGTAATATTTGGCGACGCTGAAGCGCAGCTCGTAGCGGCCGATCGGCAGCGGACGGCCGCCGATCAGCGGCTGGTCGGTGCGGCCGTCGGCATTGGTCACCGTGCGCGCGATGACGCGGTTCTCGCCAAGGCTCGCGAGCTCCACGAGCTCGATCGGAATGCTAGGTGCGGGCTTGCCGATCTGGTTGTCGAGCACATGGGTCGAGAGCCGCCCGTGCACCTTCAGCCTGTCGTCTGCGGCGACGAGCTGGTCGAGCCGCAGCGCCGAGATGCGGCCGATCTCCTCGATCGCACGCCTTGTCTCGGTCTTGGCGATGTTGAGCAGCCGCGCCTCGAAGTCGCGCAGCACGGAATCCTTGGTGTGACGGCGCACGCAGATGATATAGGGGAAGCCGAACTTGTCGCGATAGGCGTTGTTGGCCCGCTCGAACGCGGAATATTCGGCATCCGACAGCCGGTCGAGCCCGGCGCTGTTCTGCTCGTCGGTCGATTCCGCGGTGAGGCCCGCGGCGCGCTGCGTCTTGTTGGCGAGATCGGGATGCGCCCGGATCAGCGCCAGCTGCACGTCGGGCTCGGCGCTCTGGATCGCCGCCATCAGCGCGGCGTGCAACTCGTTGATGCCGGCGAACGGCCGCTTTGCCGCGAGCTGCTCGGCGATCCACGGCGAATATTCGACGACGTTGGCGAGCGCCGCGACGAAGTCGGCCGTGCTTGCAGCGTTGAGATCGGCGAGCGAAATCTGCGACATCATCTCACCCGATCTCGAATGCGTCGGCGGCAAGATGGGCGTGCTTCTCGTGCCAGTGCTGCGCGATCTGCAGCCGGGTCGGCACCCAGACGCGCTCATGCTTGCCGATATAGTCGAGGAAGCGGATCAGGCCCGCTGCGCGGCCGGGCCGGCCGGCGAGGCGGCAGTGCAGGCCGACCGACATCATCTTCGGCGCGGTTTCGCCCTCCGCGTAGAGCACGTCGAAGGCATCCTTCAGATAGGTGTAGAACTGCTCGCCCTCGGCAAAGCCCTGCGGGTTGATGAACCGCATGTCGTTGGCATCGAGCGTATAGGGAATGATGAGCTGCTTGCCGCTAGCGCCCTTGACCCAATAGGGCAGATCGTCGGCATAGGAGTCGCAGAGATAGAGGAAGCCACCCTCCTCCATCAACAGACGGTTGGTGTTGATCGAGGAGCGCCCGGTGTACCAGCCGAGCGGCCGCGAGCCAGTCGCCTCGGTATGCACGCGGATGGACTCGGCGATTTCGGCGCGCTCCTGCGCCTCGGTCATGTCCTTGTGCTCGATCCATTTCAGGCTGTGGCTGGCGATATCCCAGCCGGCCTCCTTCATGGCAGCAACGATTTCCGGATTACGCTTGAGCGCGGTGGCGACGCCAAACACGGTGGTCGGCCAGTTCCGCTCATTGAACATCCGCCACAGCCGCCAGAAGCCGGCTCGCGAGCCATATTCGAACATGGATTCGATGTTGGCGTGGCGCTGGCCGGGCCAGGGCTGCGCCCCGAGCACGTCGGACAGAAAGGCCTCCGAGGCGCGGTCGCCGTGCAGGATGTTGTTCTCGCCACCTTCCTCGAAATTGACGACGAACTGCACCGCGACCCGCGCGTTGCCGGGCCATTGCGGGTGCGGCGGGTTGCGGCCGTAGCCGCGAAGATCGCGCGGGTAGCGGGGCTCAGTCACTCAGATTTCCTCGAAGCGGATCGGCAGCGCGCCCTTCCACAGCACGCTCTTGCCCAGCGTCGCCAGGTTCTCCAGGCCCGAGGTCAGCGTGATGAAATGGTTGCCGGCGAGCTGGCCCATCTTGCTCGCGAAATGCACGCCGCCATAGGCCAGCAGGATCTCGGTCTCGCTGATGCCGCCGGGATAGAGAATGATCTGGCCGGGCGCGGGATAGGAGGTGTGGTTCTCGTAGCCGACGCCGAAGTCGAGGTCGCCGAGCGGCATCCACACGGCCTCGCCGCTCCAGCGCACATGGATGATGTGGCTTTCGAACGGCAGCGCCTTGCGGAAGGCGGCGACGGTCTTGGGCGCCGCCTGCTCCTCGAAACGGGCATCGAAGGTGAAATCGCCGGCGCGGATAACGAGTTTGCTCATCTCATCTCTCTGGATCGGGGGCGATGCGCCCCGCGGGGAACTTTCAGCAAAAAGCACTCCCGACCGTTTCGCGCAAGTGGCGCGAGAGGCTCTCGTACGAGTTGGGCACGCCACCCGGCCTGCCCGATCGCCTGAAAGCTCGTTGCCATTGAACCGGATTGCAGGAGGTGAGTCCACCGGCGGAATTGCCGGGCAAAGGGGCGCCAGCGCCAACGACGTCTGGCGCGCTCCAGCGCGACAATGCAGCTCTCCCGTGTCCCGGACAAGCGGCAGCGCGTGGAGCGTTGCGGCGCAGAGCCGGGACCCCAGGCAACGCGGCAATTGCGGATAGATGGGCCCCGGCTCGGCAGAACTCGTAGGATGGGTAGAGCGAAGCGAAACCCATCACGCATCCTCCTCGCTGAAGCATGATGGGTTTCGCTTCGCTCTACCCGTCCTACGGCATCTACGGCATCACAGACACGCCTTCGCATCCTCGCGGCGCAATTCGCCCGAGCTTTGCTTGATCTCGCCGCCCTGAGATGCAGGAGGGCGCAGGGAAGGCCGGGTGCCGACATCGCACCCGCGGTCTGCTGCGCAAAATGCACACGCAGAAAACCGCACAGCAGCATACAGGTGGTGCCGATCACTCGGCCTTCCCTGCGCGATGGTCGGACGGCTTATGCCGCGCTCTCCCGGGAGCCGAGTTCCCTCTGGCCTCCCTCGCGCTCACGGAATTCACCAGCACCCGTGCCGGTTGGCGCGAATGCCGCATCCGCAAGAGCTTGACCGTAGCAACGACGGCCAGGACCACACGGTTTTGCCGTACGCACGGCCCGCCATTTCGCCGCAGTATTCCCTGACACCGTCGACAGCGCCGGAAACTTACAGACGAGACGAAGCCTAGCAGCGCCGTTCGTCCGCGCGTGGCCGCGAGCTCACCGGGGACTACCCTCCCTGCCCGCACCTTTCGCGCCCGACGCTGCCGCGTCCACCGCAAGCCCGGCTCGCGACAATGACGACCTCATGATCGCCCCTCGAGATTGAGCCGGGATGGGCGAGACATACGCCATTTCCGAATTTCGGTAAAGCGGAATATTTTCGCGCGAGCGGGTTGACAGCGCCGCGACACACCTCGGTCCCGTAGCCTGGATGGAGCGCCAGCGTAATCCGGGACAGCGCAAGATGCCGAGCGCGCAGCCCCGGATTACGCTTTCGCTCCATCCGGGCTACGAGAGACGAGATTGAGCTCGTCGAGACCTGGAGCGCTCAGTACGGTGCGTAACGATAGCCCGGATCGTAGTAGTAGCCGGAACCGCCGTAGTAGCCAGGGCCGCCGTAGTAACGCGGGCCATAGCCACCATAATAATAGCGGTTTTCATAATATTCGCGGCGGCGGCTCTCGGCGATCGCGCCTCCGATCAGACCCGCCGCCACGCCCATGAAGGCGAGACCCGCGGCATTCGGCCCGCGTCGATAGTAACGTCGCCGGTGTGCGCTGAAATCGGTGACGTCGGAGGCAGCCTGGCCGGCGACGGCCACCTTGGTGGCCGGTGTCCCGGCCGACGCCGCTGCTGAAGGGGAAGCGGAAGCCGCAATCAGGGCGAGGCCTGCGAGCGCGACCACGATCGTGTTGCGGCCGGCTGCGGAAATCACGGGTCCAATACTCATGTTCGAATTTCCTCTGTTCTCGCCCAAAGAAACATAAGCAAACGATCTATAATCCGCAAACCACTGAAATGGTTTCATGATCGCGGCGATCTGCCACGCTTTGAACGATTGTAAATCCCGAACGATCAGACCCAGCTTGAACCAGCCAACCTGAGCGATTAATGAACAGCCGCGCCGTTTTCGGCCGCCGTAAGCGTTTTACGTGAACCAACGCATCAACCGACGCCGTCGGGATCGATGCCATTTTAGGGTTCAACGTGATCGACGCGTCCTTTTCCCAGAGAAACCAGATGATTGTGGTTCGCAAACTGCCGGCGCGCTATGCGCCGATCGTGATGCCATTCGTGCTGTCCATCCTCATGACGGCGGTGGTATCGGTCATTTCGACGCTGCGGAGCCTGGGGGCGACGCCGGCGTTCCTGGCGACCTGGCCGGGCGCCTGGGGACTGTCCTGGCTCGTCGCCTTCCCGACCCTGCTCGTGGTGCTGCCGCTGGTCCGCCGCATCGTGGCCTGGCTCGTCGCAGCGCCACCCCGCCGGTAACCGCGCCTACGACAGCGCCCCCAGCACGCCTCTCGTCGCCTTGTCGATTTCCTCGACATAGCGGCGGCGGGCGAAGCTCTCGGTGAGGAAGCCGACCACCTTGCGGCTGTCGGTGGAATCGACCACCGCCAGCATCTCCGCCTCGGCCTCGTCGAACACCGCCATCGCCGACTTCACGTTCATTTCCGGGATCAGCACGATATCGATCAGCCGGGCGAGCTCGATCACTTGGATGTCGTCGGCGATGGTGTCGAGGTCGCTGGAGAACAAATCAGGCAGCAGGACGAGGCCGATATATTCGTCAGCATTGTTGACGATGACGATTCCCGGCCGCGAGCCGAGCGCGAACTCGCGGCGCGCGGCGGCGATCGTCGTGGTCGAGGGCACCTTGCCGACGTCCGAGCGCATCAGGCGCTCGACCGTAAGATTGCGCAGCCAGCCGACGTCGTTGGCGCTGCGGATGGTCTCGCCGCGCAGATGCAGGCGCCAGGTTGAGAAGGAATGGCCGAACATGAAGCGCACGCAGATCGAGGTCACGATGCAGCCGGCCAGCACCACGGCGGTGACGTCGACGTTACGTGTCATCTCCAGCACGAGGAACGACATCGTGAGCGGGCCGCCGACGATGGCGACGCCGAGCGTCGCCATGCCGGTCAGCATCGCCACCAGCGGATCGATCGCGAAGTTCGGGCTAATGAGCAGCAGCACCGCGGCAAAGAACTTTCCGATCAGGCTGCCGACGAACAGCGAGGCGAAGAACAGGCCGCCGCGAAAGCCCGAGGCGAGCGAGATCAGGCAGGCCGTCAGCTTCAAGGCGATGATCAGCGCGATCAGGCCGATCGTCATGTCGTGGAAGAGATCGAGCACCATGGCGCCATGACCGGCCGCGAGAACCTGCGGCGTGATGATGGCGAAGCCGCCGACGATGAGGCCGCCGATCACAGGACGGAGCCAGACCGGCATCCAGGCGAACAGCCGCTCGAACATCGGCGAGGAGCGCATCACGGCGATGCCGACGCCGCTGGTGATGAGGGCGAGCCCGATCAGCGCCAGATATTGCTCGACACCGACGGCGCTGACCTTGGGTATCTCCAGCGAGTATGGGGCGCCGCCCAGCCATTGCGCAGTCAAGGCCCCCGCGAGGGAGGCGGCGAGGATCGGCGCGGCGCTGCCCACGGCATAGACGCCGACGATCAGCTCGCAGGCGTAGAAGGCGCCGGTGATCGGCGCGCCGAACGCCGCCGCGATCGCTGCCGCGGCCCCGCAACCGACCATCAGGCGCAGATCGGTGCGGCGGAGATTGAAGAACTTGCCGAGCTGCGAGGCGATGCCAGAGCCGATCTGAGTGTAGCCCGCCTCGAGGCCGACGGAGGCGCCGCAACCATTCGAGATCAGAGTCTGGCCTGCGACCACCACGCTGTCGCGCATCGACAGATTGCCGCCCCGCAGCGCGTTCGCCTCGATCGGATCGACCGCGTTCGATATCTTCATGCGCCGCCGCGACCATTCCATGATTCCGAGCGCCAGCCCGCCGAGCGCAGGCGCGATCAGTGCCGCCCATGGGCTGACGCTCGCGTGGGCCGACAAGTGGACATCGATGGGAATGCCGTAGATCACGACATGCGCGATCTGCGCGATGTGGGCCATCAGCGTCACGACCGCGCCCGCGAGCGTGCCGATCACGAGCGCCAGCGGGATCAGGTAGAACTCGTTGCTGCGCAACAGCGCGCGCAGCCGAACCATGGTGCGGTTCGTCTTCTTGCGATCGACGAGATGTTTGATCCGCACTAACACCGTCTGGCCCGCCCTACCCTTCCGACAGGCCGTAGCCGGCCATGCGCTGACGGACCCGCTCGATCTCCTCGCTCGGGAGCAGCGGCGGTTGTCCGATCTGCAGACAGCCGTGATATTGCCGCGCCAGCGTCTCGACCTCGACCGCCAGCCACATCGCCTTGTCCAGGGTCTTGCCGATCGCGATCATGCCGTGATGATCCAGCAGGCAGGCGAGCCGTCCCTCCAGCGCCCGCACCGCATGCTCGGACAGCTCGGCCGTTCCGAACGTCGCGTAGGGGGCGCAGCGGATGCTGTCGCCGCCCGCCGCCGCAATCATGTAGTGCACGGGCGGGATCTCCATGCCCATGATCGCCAGGATGGTGCAATAGGTCGGATGGGCATGCACGACGGCGTTGACGTCGGGCCGCGACTTCAGGATGTCGCGATGAAAGCGCCATTCGCTCGACGGCTTCTGGTCGGGCGCGTGCGAGCCGTCCATGGCCATGAAGACGATCTGGTCCGGACGCATGGCCTCATAGGGCACGCTGGTCGGCGTGACCAGGAGGCCGTCCACATGCCGGACGCTGATATTGCCCGATGTGCCCTGGTTGATGCCGAGCGCGTTCATGCGCCGGCAGGCGTCGATAATGGCCTGTCTCTTGCCGAGCTCGTCCGCTGTCATCGACATGTCGATTTCCTGTCGAGGGCTTGTTGGACCGAGTTACGTCAAAGCAACATGACAGTGCAAGCGAAAGCGTCCCGGATCCCGTGACACTCCGGCCGAACGGGATAGCGACAGGTTAACAGATTGTCGCAGCTACAGGGGCAGGCCGATCCGGACCGACCCCGTTGATGACGAACTGCACGGAATAGGCGGCGAGCAGCATGCCGAAGACGCGCGAGAGCCATAACAAAAGTTAAGGCTGGTGCGGAGGCAATGAGATCGAACGGTGCAATCGCAAAGCAACCATTCCCGACGATTGCCGTTTCACTGTGCATCGATACACGAACAGAAGCAGCCGAAGCAATTGCACGAGCCCCGTTCCAGAATTGATCCGCACGATCCCGTTGCCTGCAGCCGTTGGGCACTTCGATTAGGGACAAACGTCAGAGAGCTCAAGGCAGCGATTCATCAATTCGGCAGCGCAGCGGATGCCGTGGCGTACGGCCTTCAGCAGTGGCGGCGTAGCGCCTCGCGCGGGCAGTGGCAGGGGCGCAGCGGCGCACCGCAGATCGGCATTCTCTCCGATTCCATGGTCGCGCGCGGCGAACAGCTCGCCGCCGTTTCGATGGTCTGCGTCAATGCGATCGGCCTCGTCGCCGGCGCCGTGCCGCGGATTCTGCCCGCGGCGCCGGAGGCTGACATCGATGCCTATCTGGACAGGCTCGACGGCCTCTTGGTCGGCGGCGGACAGACCAACGTCCATCCGTCCCGCTATGGACAAACGGTCGACGAGAAGCGTGACGGCCCGTTCGACGAATTCCGCGACGAGGTCGCGCTGCGCCTGATCCCGCGGGCGCTGGCGCGGGGCATCCCCGCTCTGTTCATCTGTCGCGGCTTCCAGGAGCTGAACGTCGCTTTCGGCGGCACGCTGGCGAAAGAGCCAGACGATTTGCCCGAGGAGCAACGCCATGGCACGCCCGACGCGGACAACGAGGATGCCCGCTATCGGCTGCGGCAGAAGGTGGCCTTGCGCAAGGGCGGCGTCCTGCAGCAGATCTGCGGCGCGGATTCGATTCTAGTGAATTCGCTGCACAGCTTCCTGATCGCCGATCTCGCACCGGGTCTCGTCGCGGAGGCCGTCGCTGACGACGGCTCGATCGAGGCCGTCAGCGTCGAGGGCGCCAGCGATTTTGCGCTCGGCACGCTTTTCCATCCCGATTATTGGGCGAGCTCCGACCACGCCTCGGCGCGCATTCTGGCGGCTTTTGGAGACGCGGTTCGCCGCCACGCCAAGGCACAAGGGGCGGCGTAGGCGATGCACCGCTACCGCTTCGGCATCGAGGAGGAATATTTTCTGGTCAACCGCCAGTCCGCGGCGCCGCGATCCGAGCTGCCCAAGCCCTACATGGCCGCGGCGCAAAAGCGGCTCGGCGAGCGGCTGACCACCGAGATCCTGCAATCGCAGATCGAGGTGGCGACGCCGCCGCTGACGTCTTCGACCGATGCGCTGGCCGAGCTCGCGCATTATCGCGCGGTGCTCACCGAGGTCGGCAAGGACCACGGCGTCGGCATCATCGCGGCCGGCACACACCCGCTGGCGCAGCCGCAGCAGCAGCGCATGACGCGCAAGCGTCGCTACAGCAAGGTCATCAGCGATCTCGGGATGGTCGGCCTCGGCAACCCGATCAGCGGACTGCACGTCCATGTCGAGGTCCCCGAGCCCGATTTGCGCGTCGAGATCATGCACCGCCTGGTGCCGTTCCTGCCGCTGCTGCTGGCGCTCTCGACCTCCTCACCGTTCTGGTGCGGCTACCCGACAGGATTGCTGGGCTACCGCAATGCCGCCAACGATGCCCTGCCCCGGACCGGCTTTCCCGAGATGTTTCGGAACCTTTCCGAATACGAGACCTACGTGAAGACCTTGGTCGATGCCGGCATCGTCCCCAACGCCACCTATGTCTGGTGGGCGTTGCGGCCCTCGCTGCAGCATCCGACGCTCGAGCTGCGCATCACCGATTGCTGCACGGCGATCGCGGATTCGGTGGCGATCGCGGCGCTGTTCCGCGCGCTGGTCCGCCACGCCGTCCACCATCCCGAGCTGAACGCCACCTATTCGGCCGTGCACCGCGCGCTGGTGGAGGAGAATCGCTGGCGCGCCCAGCGCTACGGAACCGACGGCACCTATATCGACCTGGTCTCGTTCGAGCCGGTCTCGTTCAGAAGCTGGCTCGATTCGGTGATCGCCATGGTGGCACCCCACGTCGACCATCTCGGCATCGAAAACGACATCCAGCATCTGAAGTCGATCCCCAAGCGCGGCACGTCGGCCCACCTTCAGCTCGAATATTTTCGCGGCTTGCGCAAGTTCGGCCACTCGCCGCGGGAAGCAATCAGCGACGTGACGAAATGGCTGCGGACCTCGACCGAAGCCGGAGACTTCACCGCCCGGGGCGGCGAGCCGAAAGCGCAAGCGGTGCGGCAACCGCTGACCGACCTGGTCTGACGTCACCGGCTGCGGTCGCATGGAACGAGGTTTCGACCGCCGACTTAGCTCAGCGTGATAGCAATGGACAATCGTGGAGACCAATCATGAGCGACAGCGGCATTAGCATGCTCCTGGGCCACGCCTCGGCCCAGATGCTTTGGCTCTGGTTCATCGGCGCGTTCGTGCTCGGCGGGGCGCTCGTTTACGGCGTGATGAAGGCGGGCAACTTGCGCCGCAGCGAGCGGGCGCAGCTCGATCGCAACACCGAGGCACGGCAGCGCCAGGAAGATCCCTACAAGCGCCCGACCTGAGCCTTCGCCGGTTGCAGTTTGGAACTTTCATTCATGGCGCGGCTTTGATCGCCTGAGGATTGAGGAGGGCGAGGCCTTCCCGTGTTACCTCATGAGGAGGACGTATGGCTAAACGAGCGAAGAAACGCACGACAAAGAAGACCGCGGCGCGCCGGCCGCGTCAGGCGCCGAAGATGCTCAGCGACCTGTTTCTGGAGACGCTGAAGGACATCTATTTCGCCGAGAACAAGATCATCAAGACCCTGCCCAAGATGGCCAAGGCCGCGAATTCCAAGGAGCTTACGGCCGCCTTCAACAAGCATTTGCGCGAGACCCAAGGGCAGGTCAAACGGCTCGACCAGATCTTCAAGATGCTGGGCAAGCCGGCGCGCGGCAAGCCCTGCGAGGCCATCAACGGCATTGCCGACGAGGGCGCCGAGATCATGAAGGAGTTCAAGGGCGCGCCGGCGCTCGATGCCGGACTGCTCGCGTCAGCGCAGTCGGTCGAGCATTACGAGATCTCCCGCTACGGCACGCTGCGCACCTGGGCCGAGGAGCTCGGCATGCAGGACGCCGCAAGGCTGCTCCAGGAGACGCTGGACGAGGAAGAGGCGACCGATCGCACGCTGACCGAGCTCGCCACCTCCGTGATCAACCTCGAAGCGGAACAAGAGTACCGCGCGGCGGCCTGAGCCCGCGCCCTGCAATGAACGGAACGTCGCGGCCGCATGCCGCGGCGTTCGCTTGTCTTGATCGCACGGCGGCGCATGGCACGTGCGCGCCACCGTACTGGATTTCCTTGGAACCGGCCCCATATGCAGGCTTTCCCACCCCAGAGCCCGCATCATGCAACCCAAAAATCCCCTCGACTGGATGCTGTCCGAAGCCCTGGACTCGCTGACCCGCGCCGAGCGGCTGCGCCAGCAGTTCGGCCGCCAGGAAGCCTGCTGGGAGCCGCCGATCGACGTGCTCGAGACCGAGCGTGAGCTCCTGATCCTGGTCGCGCTTCCCGGCGTCAATCCGGACAATGTCGAGACCGTCATCCATGACGGCGTGCTCGTCATCTCGGGTCAGCGCACCCTCCCGCCGGAGCTTCGCAACGCCCGCATCCATCGGCTCGAGCTGCCGCAAGGGCGTTTTGAGCGCCGCATTGCATTGCCCCTCGGCCGTTACGCCATCAGCCGCTTCGTGATGGACGGCTGCGTCGCACTGCGCCTCGCGAAATCCTGAGGTCGATCATGGCCACCGAACAGATGAACAACGAACAAAGCAATAACGACGTGAAGATCCCCGACGACGCGCTGATCATCGTCCCCGTGCGCGAGATGGTGCTGTTTCCCGGCGCGATCGCGCCGATCACGATCGGCCGGGCGAAGTCCATTGCCGCCGCGCAGCAGGCGCTGCGCGAGCAGCGGCCGATTGGCATCGTCCTGCAGCGCAGCCCCGAGACCAATGACCCCGGGCCGGACGACCTCTACAGGGTCGCAACCATCGCCAACATCGTGCGCTACATCACCGCGCCCGACGGCACCCATCACATCGTCTGCCAGGGCGTGCAGCGCGCGCGCATCCTCGACTTCCTGCCGGGGACGCCGTTCCCGGCCGCGCGCTTCCAGCAGATCCCCGAGCCGACCACGACCTCGCCCGAGATCGAGGCCCGCGCGCTGAACCTGCAGCGCCAGGCCATCGAGGCGATCGAGCTGCTGCCGCAGGCGCCGCCGGAGCTCGCCGCGATGTTCCAGGGCACCAGCGCGCCCGGCGCGCTGGCGGATCTGGCAACCTCGTTCATGGACATCAAGCCGCAGGACAAGCAGGAGGTGCTGGAGACCATCGACCTCGCTCTTCGCGTGGAGAAGGTGTCGAAGCATCTGGCCGAGCGGCTGGAGGTGCTGCGCATCAGCAACGAAATCGGCCAGCAGACCAAGGCCTCCTTCGACGAGCGGCAGCGCGAGGCGATCCTGCGCGAGCAGATGGCGACCATCCAGCGCCAGCTCGGCGAAGGCGACGGCAAGCAGGCCGAGGTCACCGAGCTGACGGCTGCGATCGCCAAGGCCAACATGCCGCCGGAAGCGGAGGCGCATGCCAAGAAGGAGCTGCGCCGCTACGAGCGCATGCCGGAGGCTGCCGGCGAGGCCGGCATGGTCCGCACCTATCTGGACTGGCTGATCGAGCTGCCCTGGGCGCTGCCCGCGGAGAAGCCGATCGACATCAAGGAGGCGCGAGCCATCCTGGATGCCGACCATTTCGGCCTGGAGAAGATCAAGGGCCGGATCATCGAATATCTGGCGGTGCGCAAGCTCGCCCCGCAGGGCAAGGCGCCGATCCTGTGCTTCGTCGGCCCGCCCGGCGTCGGCAAGACCTCGCTCGGCCAATCCATCGCGCGCGCGATGGATCGCCCTTTCGTGCGCGTCAGCCTCGGCGGCGTGCATGACGAGGCCGAGATCCGCGGTCACCGCCGCACCTATATCGGCGCGTTGCCCGGCAACATCATCCAGGGCATCAAGAAGGCTGGCGCGCGGAATTGCGTCATGATGCTGGACGAGATCGACAAGATGGGCCGTGGCGTGCAGGGCGATCCGTCCGCCGCGATGCTGGAGGTGCTCGACCCCGAGCAGAACGGGACGTTCCGGGACAATTACCTCGGCGTGCCCTTCGACCTGTCGCGCGTCGTGTTCATCGCGACCGCCAACATGCTCGACCAGATCCCGGGTCCGCTGCTGGACCGCATGGAGCTGATCAGCCTCGCCGGCTACACCGAAGACGAGAAGCTGGAGATCGCGCGGCGCTATCTGGTGCGGCGGCAGCTGGAGGCCAACGGCCTCTCGGCCGAGCAGGCCGAGATCGAGCCGGAGGCCTTGAAGCTGATCGTTAAGGGCTACACCCGCGAGGCCGGCGTGCGTAACCTCGAGCGCGAGATCGGCAAGGTGCTCCGCCATGCCGCGGTGCAGGTCGCCGAAGGCACGGCCGCGAAGGTCGTGGTGACGGCAAAGGACATCGCCACCGTCCTCGGCCAGCCGCGCTTCGAGGGCGAGATCGCACTGCGCACCAGCGTTCCGGGCGTTGCCACCGGCCTTGCCTGGACGCCGGTCGGCGGTGACATCCTGTTCATCGAAGCCACGCGCGTGCCCGGCAAGGGCGGGCTGATTTTGACCGGCCAGCTCGGCGACGTCATGCGCGAGAGCGTGCAGGCTGCGCTGACGCTGGTGAAGAGCCGGTCCTCTCAGCTCGGCATCGATCCGCAAGCGTTCGAGAAGAGCGACATCCACGTTCACGTCCCCGCGGGCGCAACACCGAAGGACGGGCCGAGCGCGGGCGTTGCGATGTTCACGGCGCTGACCTCCCTGCTCACCAACCGCACGGTGAGGAGTGACACCGCGATGACCGGCGAGATCTCGCTGCGCGGCCTGGTGCTGCCGGTCGGCGGCATCAAGGAGAAGGTGGTGGCTGCGGCTGCTGCCGGCCTGAAGCGGGTGATGCTGCCGGCGCGCAACAAGCGGGACTATGACGACATCCCGAAGAGCGCGCGGGACACCCTCGAGTTCATCTGGCTGGAGCGCGTCGACGAAGCCATCGCCGCGGCGCTCGAGCCGGCTGAAGCCAAGGAAGCGGCGGAGTGAATGCGATGAAGAAACTGCTGGAAAGAGCGAAGCGGTCGCGGAAGACGCAGCGGCTGCGCCAATTGCTCGATCGCGCGATCGACCGGATTCGCGATGGGCTCGTAGGACCCGAGCCGCGGCTTCAGCCTGCTACGGTCCGAGTGAAGCGCCGCAAGGGTTGAGCCCTCCGTCTCGAACCCTCGCGGCTACCCCAGACAAAAGGCCCCCTCGTTCGAGGGGGCCTTTGCGTTGTTAGCCCACGGCGTCCTTGGCGGCCTTGACCGGGCGGGCGCGGACGATCTTCCGGGCCGGCTTGGCCTTGAACATCATCTCTTCACCCGTGAACGGGTTGGTGCCCTTGCGCGCCTTGGTCGCGGGCTTCTTGATGACCACGAACTTGGCGAAGCCCGGCACCAGGAACAGGCCGTTCTTCTTGAGCTCCTTGTGGCCGACATCGGTCAGCGTCTCCATGACGTTCTTGACGTCACGCTTGGAAAGCTCGGTGGCGGTCGCAATCTTTTCGATCAATTGCGATTTGGACATCTGGGTTGGCATCGTGTCTCCTCTGATTCGTTGCCGGTTGCATATTAGACCAACCGTTGAAGGCCTATAGCCTTCTGCACAGTTTTGTCGCGAAATTACGGGCTTTTCTGGCCTGCTGTGACAAAAAACCCTGCTTTTTAGCTACTTCCGGAGCGGATGAAGCCTCGGGCAGCGGTTTTTGCCTTGTTTCAAAGGCCCGCACGCAACCTTGCTAGAACTGATTCGCCGCTTTCGACAAGCGACGACCGGCCTCTTTATGAGAGGCCGGTCGTGTTTCACCCTGAAAAATAAGGGTCGGATCGCTGGTCGCCGGTCTTCTTCCCCGTAAAAATGGGGAGAAAGTCAGTGGGCGATTGGCTAGACGCGCTCGATGATGATGGCCGGCGCCATGCCGCCGGCGGCGCACATGGTGACAAGACCGCGCTTGAGGTCGCGCCGTTCGAGCTCGTCCAGCACCGTGCCGATCAGGATCGAGCCGGTGGCGCCGATGGGATGGCCGAGCGCGATCGAGCCGCCGTTGACGTTGACCTTGGCCCGATCGAGCTTGAGGTCGCGGATATATTTTTCCGCCACCACGGCGAAGGCCTCGTTGATCTCGAACAGGTCGATATCGTCGATGGTGAGCCCCGCCTTGGCCAGCACCTTGCGCGTTGCCGGCACCGGTGCGTTCAGCATGAGGGTCGGCGAGTCCCCCATGTTGGCCATCGCGACCACGCGGGCCCGGGCTTTAAGGCCATGGGCCTTGGCGTAAGCGGGCGAGGCCAGCAGGATCGCGGCAGCGCCGTCGACGACGCCGGACGAGTTGCCGGCGTGATGCACGAAGTCGATGTCGAGATCAGGGTACTTTTGCAGGATCAGGCCGCGATAGGTCGTGCCCTTGTCGTCGAGCGCGTAGTCCGCGACGGCAGGAAATGCCGGCTTCAGGCTGCTGAGGCCTTCCATCGTGGTCTGCGGCCGCGGGTATTCTTCATGATCCAGCGCCAGACTGCCGTCCTCGCGGTGAACAGGCACGAGGCTGTTCTTGAAGTGGCCGTTTGCGATCGCGTGCGCGGCGCGCTTCTGGCTCTCCAGCCCGAGCGCGTCGACGTCGCTTCGGGTGATGCCCTCCAGCGTCGCGATCGCATCGGCGCAGACGCCCTGATGCGACTGCGGATGCCGTGCCCGCAGGCGCAGATTGCCGCTATCCATCATCATCGGACCGCCGCCGCGGCGTCCCTCCATCGACATCATCTCGCAGCCGCCGGCGATGACGAGATCCTCGGCACCGGCCATGATCGAGCTCGCCGCCATGTTGACGCTGGTGATGCCGCTTCCGCAAAAACGATCCAGCGTCACCGCGCTGGCACGCACGTCGTAGCCGGCATCGAGCGCCGACATGCGGCCGAGATCGCCGCTTTGCGTTGCCACCTGCGCGCTGCAGCCCCAGACGATGTCGTCGACATCGGCGGTATCGATGCCGGTGCGGTCGGCGAGTGCGCGCAGCACGGTCGCCCCGAGCTGCTGCGGATGAATGCCCGACAGGGCTCCCTTGCCGGCCTTGCCGATGCCCCGCGGCGTGCGGCAGGCATCAATGATCAGCGCGTCAGGCATTGGCGTCGTCCTCTTGTTTATGGGTGTTGAGAACGGTTTTGAATAAGGGGGAGAAGAGAGTCAATGTGCGGCGCTCGCCCTTCGCCTCTCCCCGCGTGCGGGGAGAGGCCGGATTTTACGCGCAGCGGAAAATCCGGGTGAGGGGGAGCCTCAGCAAGAACGGTGACAGGGTGACAGATGGACTCGCGGAGAGAGCCCCTCACCCCTGCCCTCTCCCCGTAAGAACGGGGAGAGGGAGAAGAGCTACGCCCCCGCCGCGTTCTTCGCGATCACGTTGCGGTAGAAGCTGGCGCTGAGTTTTGCCGTGCGGACCTGGGTGTCGAAATTGACGTGGTACAGCCCGAAACGCTTGTTAAGGCCGTACACCCACTCGAAATTGTCCATTAGGCTCCAGAGGAAATAGCCGCGCACCGGCACGCCTTCGTCGGTGGCGCGCTGGAGCTGGGCGAGATAGTTGCGCAGATACATGATGCGATCGGTGTCGTAGATCTTGCCGTCGGGCGACACCACATCGTCGCCGGAGGTGCCGTTCTCGCTGATATAGATCGCATCCGTCTTCCAGATCTTCGCCGCCAGCTTCGGCACCCAGTAGATCGTCTCGGGCCCGACGCGCAGCCAGTCCGAATTCATGTGCGGGAACGATTTCGGGATCGGCAGCGGCTTGAAGCCCGCGCCCTGGTCGGAGGCCACCACGTAGTTCTGCGGCGCATAGATGTTGAGACCGAGAAAATCGACCGGCGAAGAGATGATCTTGAGCTCCGCATCGGTGTATTTCGGCGCGTTGGACCCGGCGTATTTCAGGAAGGGGTCGGTATAGCGGCCCGTCATGATGACGTTGAGGTAGCCGGCATTCATCTCGCGCAGCGCGATCTCCGCGGCCCGCACGTTTTCCGGCGTGTCGAAGGCAGGCGCGCAGGCATCGATGTTCTCCGCCGGCCCCACCCTGGTGCCGCGGCGGCCATGGGCGCGCACCGCCTGCACCGCGAGCCCGTGCGCCAGCGCACTGTTGTGCCTGATCTGATTGACATCGGCTTGCGGCAGCTTCAAGCCCGGCGCGTCGATGCCGACGCCGTAACCGAAATAGACGAAGCGCCCGCTCTCGTTCAACGTGAACACGTTCCTGACGCGGTCGGTGAGGTGCGCGGCGACATAGGCCGCGTAGTCGCCGAAGATCTTGCAGGTCTCGGTCGAACGCCAACCGCCGAACCGGTCCTCGAGCGACTGGGGCAGATCCCAATGATAAAGGGTCAGCCACGGCTCGATGCCGTTCTTCAGGAGCTCGTCGACGAGACGATTGTAGAAGTCGAGCCCCTTCGGATTGGGCTTGCCGTCGCCGTCCGGGAACAGCCGCGGCCAGGCCACCGAGAAGCGATAGGCCTTGCAGCCGAGCTCCTTGATGAGGGCGATGTCCTCCTTGTAGCGGTGATAGTGCTCGTTGGCGCGGTCGCCGGTGGTGCCGTCCTCGATCTTGCCGGGGATGCGGACGAACTTGTCCCAGATCGAGGCCCCTCGCCCGTCCTCCTCGACCGCGCCCTCGACCTGATAGGACGAGGTCGCCGTGCCCCAGAGAAAGCCCGCCGGAAAACCGCCTGCATTGCGCGGCGGCCGAGCCGGCTTGGCTTCGGCGACAAGGGGACTCGCAATCCCAGCTGCGGACAATCCCATCAGCTTGGCAAACCGGCGGCGCGAGACCCCCTCCGTCATTGATGCTGCTCCACTTCTTTTCGTTTCGGGCCGGCACAATGAACAGTTCCGGGCGATTTGAGAAGCGGGTGCAGGAGGTCCCAGATCCGCCACCGCAGGCGCGGCAGCACAATGCCGTTCCCTTGCCGAGATGAACGCCTATTGAGTTCAAACCGGATTCGAGCGTCGGCCTGCTCCGATTGAACCGACCACAATCTGCATCAGCCACGCGATGCCCGCGTCTTTCATAGCCGCTTTGGTCGCGATGGCCCGGATCGTATCCGGTTTGCGCGCGAAAGGCAGCTTGACCAACACGAGGCCGAAACGGCTGGCGTGCTGCTCCACCAGTCGGCGCGGCAATGCGGCGATCAAATCAGACCCGGAAAGCTGGGCAAGCGCCATCATGAAATTCGGAACAGTCAAAGCGATGCGGCGTTCGAGGCCGCGCTTTGCCAACATCTCATCAACGAAACCGCGCGGTTCCCCACTGAGAGAGACCAGCAGGTGCTGTGATCGCGCGAACGCAGCATGGGTTGGCGCTTTTGCGAAGGGATGTCCCTTGCGCATGGCCAGCACGAACTCCTCCTCGTAAAGCCTGCGCGCCTCGAAACGCGGTGATACCGCCGGCAGCGGCAGCATTGCGATATCGAGCTCGCGTCGTTCGAGCATGTCTAGGCTTTGCTGCCAAGGCTCTCCGATTGCGCCACCGCGCGGCGCAGGCATCAGGTGGATCAGCCCGATATCAATGTGGGGCGCCGCAGTCGCGATCGATTGCAACAGCGGACCGATCGCTGAGACCAGTACGGCATCGGGAGCGCCAATCGTAAATCGACGGCCACTTTGCTCCGGGTCGAACGGTGTGGCCGAGCCGATCAGCTGTTCGACGCGCGCGATGATCTCGGCCACCGGCTCTCCAAGCTCCAAGGCCCGCTCCGTTGGAACGACCCCCTTCGGGGTCCGCAGAAACAGCGGATCGTTCAGTAGAAGACGGAGCCGGCCAAGCGCATGGCTGACAGCCGACGGCGTCAGGCTCAGCCGAGCGGCTGCACGCGCGACATGGCGCTCTTCCAGGACCACGCGGAAGAGCACGAGGAGATTGAGGTCGATCCTGGATAAATCAATTTGGTTCAGCATGTTGCTGAAATCATATCGCTGGATTCATCGGGATCAAGGCTTCATGCATGGGGCTCGTCGTTCGATCAGGAGCTGAGAAATGACAAACAAACCGTCCGGGCTGAACAGGTGGCCATGCGAGCAGGAAAAGATATCGCGGCGCTCGATGATGGCCGCTACCGCAGCAATTCCCCTGTCCGGTCAGCTTTCGGCCGATGCGGCCGCTGGAAGCGACGCGATAGCAGGCCTCGTCGAACGCGCCCGCGAGAAGAATGCCGCCTTCATGCGTGGCGATGTGGACCGCTGGTCCCAGCTTGTCCGCATCGCGCCCGATTTCACGCTGATGCAGCCCTTTGGCGGGCCTACGAGTCGGGGATTCGACGCTAGTCCCCAGCGTCTGGCTGCCCTCTCCCGATACTTCAGGGAAGGCCAAACCGAACTTGAGGTTTTGCAAACCTATGCATCCGACGCGCTCGTCGCTCTCGTCATGGTCGAGCGCCAGCGCGCCGAGGTGGGCGGGTTGCCGGCTCAAGACTGGTCGCTGCGCGTGACCGAAGTCTACCGCAAGGACGGCACGGATTGGCAACTCGTGCACCGTCATGCGGACCCGCTGGTCCGAAGCATCACCTTGCAACAGGCGGCGATACTCGCCCGGGGATGGCCGGAGGAAAAATGACGAAGCGCTGCAGATGAGCTGGATTCGGAGCCGGCCGGCGGTCAGTCGAGACGACGTGCGATTTCGTCGCGATGATCAGCGCGAGCGCTTCGGCAATTTCGGCAGCTTGTCGGGATTGAATGCCGGCATCTGCCCTGGTGGTTCAGGTGGGGGCGGCTGTTGTTCCCTGAGGATGAGCGTTCCGTGGAGGATCATGCCCGGCGCCTGAGGTGCTGTCGCGGTGTAGGTCGCGATCTTGCCAGGGCAGCTTCCCTCGATCGTCAACGTCAGCTCTTGATCGTTGCCGAACACGGTGGCGCGTCCGTCGGTGTGACGCTTCGTCAATACGGTTGCGGTGAAGCGATCTCCATCGATCTGGCAGGTGCCGTGATAGGTCATCAGGCTGTCACGGCCCCAGATCTGGCCGTCTGCGACATGGACGATCCCGGTACCCTGGTCGATGGGCGTCTTGTACCAAGCGGCGTAGGTGCCGTCCTTCAGCATGGGAGCAGCCTCCCCTGGTATTCCCACGCCGACAATTGGCATCATTAGCGCCAATAAACGGTTAATGACCGGGCCCGTGCCAATCCGGTCTTTGCTTGCGCAGCTCGGCCTCGAGCTCCTCGATGATGCTGTGAAGCAGACACGCTGCAAGCGGATCGGTCACCTCGCGCTCCAGATGCCGGTACCGCGCAATCTGGAATTCCTGCTCTCTCAACTGCTGCTCAGTCATCACGGGCCCTCCGGCGAACCGACGCGGAGACGGCCGGAGAGTTTCGTTACAATTTTCAGATCATTTGCGATGGTTTCCAATCGGTTAAAGGCGCAAGCGGGCTGCGGATTGCCCGAAAAGGCTGCCGCGGGACCGGCGACACCAGCCTGAGCGCGGCGGTTGACGTCCAGACCGTTGCTTCCAATTGCGTGCGCGGCGGGCTTCTGCTAGCTTGAGGTACGTGCCTCATTTCACCTCGCCGGCCGGGTTGGTGACCCGCCTCTGCCGCAACGATGCGGGTAGCGGCTGATTGCCGTGCCGCTGGGGGTGAGGCATGCGCCCAATCTGGGTTCAAGCAGAGTTGGCCATCAAAAAGGGCCGACCGCCTTAGGGGAGGAATGATATGCAGCGTCTCTTGGTTGCAGGTGTGTCTGTTGCCTTCGCGATCGCAGCGGGTGTCGGCCCGACGGATGCGGCGGACAAGAAGGTTCTGGCCTTCGTCGTCAACGGGGCGTCCGACTTCTGGAAGATCGCCGAGGCCGGGATGAAGAAGGCGCAGGGCGAGCTGCCCAACTACGAGCTCCAGTTCAAATATCCGGAACAGGCTGCAGCCGCCGTGCAGCAGCGCGTGATGGACGACCTCGTCGCCGCCGGTGCCGCCGGCATCATGGTCAGCGCAGTCGATCCAAAGAACCAGACCGAGCATCTCAACAAGGTTGCGTCCCAGACCGTGCTGTTCACCACCGACAGCGACGCGCCGAAATCCAAGCGCGTGGCCTATATCGGCTCCTCCAACACCGACCTCGGCAAGGAGGCAGGAAAGCTGATGGTCAAGGCGCTGCCGAACGGCGGCAAATGCGTCGGCTTCGTCGGCCTACCCGGCGCCGACAACGCACGCGAACGCATCGAAGGCGTGAAGGAGACGCTCAAAGGCTCGAAGGTCGAGCTCGTCGACGTTCGCGGCGACGAGATCGACCAGACCCGCGCCAAGCGCAACGTCGAGGACATCCTCGCCGCCATGCCCGATGTGAGCTGCCTCGTCGGCTTCTACTCCTACAACACGCCGCGGATCTACGAGGTGCTCAAGGAGGCTGGCAAGCTCGGCAAGATCAAGATCATCGGCTTCGACGAGGATCCGATTACGCTCGGCGGCGTCAAGGAAGGCAGCATCGTCGGCACGGTGGTGCAGCAGCCGTTCGAATGGGGCTATCAGGGCATGAAGCTGATGGCGAACTACATCGGCGGCAACAAGTCCGGCATTCCGGCCAACGGTATCATCATCGTGCCCGGCAAGGTCATCGAAAAGGCGAATGTCGACGAGTTCATGGCCTCGATGAAGCAGATGCTGAAGAAATAGGAGATATCCGCGCTGCCCGCCCGCGCAGCCTGCCATGCCAGCACCGTTTCTCGAACTGGTCGACATCAGCAAGAGCTATCCAGGCGTGGTCGCCCTCGACCACGTCGGTCTCCAGGTGTCGCCCGGCGAGGTCGTTGCGCTGATCGGCGAGAACGGCGCCGGCAAGTCGACGCTGATGCGCGTGCTCGGCGGGGTCGTGGAGCCCAGCGGCGGCTTCATTCGTGTCGACGGCGCCGCGCGATCTTCGCTCACCGTGGCGGATGCGATCAAGGCGGGCATCGCCTTCGTCCATCAGGAACTGAACCTGTTCGACAATCTCGATGTCGCCGGCAACGTCTTCATCGGCCGCGAGCCCGTGCACGGCGGACCCTTGCGGCTGATCGACCGCAAACGGATGTATGCCGATGTCGCGCCGCTGCTGGAGCGGCTGGGCTGCGATTTCGCGGCCGATGCGCCGCTCGCCGACCTGTCGCTGGCGCAGCGCCAGCTCGTCGAGATCATGAAGGCGCTTTCGCTCGACGCTCGTCTCGTCATCATGGACGAGCCGACCTCGAGCCTGACGCTCGCCGAGACGGACCGCCTGATGCGCACCGTGGCCGGCCTGAAAGCCCACGGCGTCAGCATCATCTTCATCACGCATCGGCTCAACGAGGTGATGCAGTGCGCCGACCGTGCGGTCGTGCTGCGCGACGGTCGCGTGGTCGGCGCGCTGACGCGTGCGGAGCTCTCTCCGGCGGCGATGATCCGCTTGATGATCGGCCGCGACCTGAAATCGCTCTACGTGCCGCCGGCCGCGCCGCCCGGCGACAGCGTGCTGGAGATCGTCGATGCGGTCACCGACACCTATCCCGGCCGCGCCGTGAGCCTGTCGGTCCGCCACGGCGAGATCCTCGGGCTTGCCGGTCTCGTCGGGTCCGGCCGCACCGAGCTCGCCCGCGCCGTCTTCGGCATCGACCCACTGCGTGGCGGCACGATACGACTCGATGGCGAGCCGATCCGTATCGCAAGCCCACGGGCCGCCATCGAGCAAGGCATCTATCTCGTTCCGGAGGACCGCAAGGGCGCGGGCCTGCTGCTCGACGTCTCGATCGCCGAAAACATCTCGCTGCCGGATCTGGCGTCCTATATGCGCTTCTGGCTGGTGGATACGGATCGCGAGAACGAGAACGCGGTGCGTCAGCGGGAGCGCCTAAAAATCCGCGCGCCCGACGTCAAGACCGCCGTCGGCTCGCTGTCGGGAGGCAACCAGCAGAAGGTCGTGCTCGCCAAATGGCTGTCGATGCGGCCGAAGGTGCTGATTGTCGACGAGCCGACGCGTGGGGTCGACGTCGGAGCCAAGCAGGAAATCTACGGCATGCTGCGCCGCCTGACCGATGCCGGGGTGGCGATCCTGATGATCTCCAGCGACATGGAGGAGGTGATCGGGGTCAGCGACCGGCTCGCGGTGATGCATGAAGGCGCGATCTCGGGCTTCCTTGATCGCAGCCAGTTCAGTGAGCACAATGTGCTGCAGCTTGCCGTTGGCCACACAATCACGGCGGAGGGACCTTGAGCAAGAAAGACCTGAGCCTTCTCGTTCTGATTCTGGTGGTCGGGACCGTTGTCGCCCTGATCAATCCGAGATTCCTGTACGTCGGCAATCTCTCGAACACCGCCAACCAGATCGGGCTGTTCGGCATCTTCTCCATCGCCGAAGCCTTCATCATCATCATCGGTGGGATCGAGCTGTCGGTGGGTTCGGTGATCGCACTGCTGGGCGTCCTGTTCATCGACCTGATCGTCAATCACGACGTCAACTGGGTCGTAGCCCTCGCGATGATCGTCGCGGCCGGGCTCGTGATCGGCCTGGTTCATGGCACGCTGGTGACCAGGATGCGGATCCAGGCTTTCGTGGTCACGCTGTGCGGCCTTCTGATCTATCGCGGCGCGGCGCGCTATTACACCGAGGACGCGACGGCGGGCTTCGGCTTCGGCGCGAGCTTTCCGATGCTGGAATGGCTGGCCGCCGGCCGCACAAACGTGCTCGGATTCCCGCTGCCGCACAGCGTGGTGGCGCTCGCCGTGGTGGCCGTGATCGCCTGGGTGGTGCTTCACCGCTCGGTGTTCGGCCGCTATCTCCTTGCCGTCGGCAAGAACGAGGAAGCGGCACGCTACTCCGGCATTCGCACCAACCGCGTGATCATCTCGGCCTATGTCATCTGTGGCGGGCTGACTGCGTTTTCGGCGATCCTGATCGCGATGTACACCCGTTCGATTTCGCCGGCGGTGCACGGCTCGTTCTACGAGCTCTACGCCATCGCCGCCGCCGTGCTCGGCGGCTGCTCCTTGCGCGGCGGCGAAGGCTCGATCATCGGTGTCGTGCTCGGCACCGTGCTGCTCCAGGTGCTGCAGAATCTCGTCAACCTGCTGGGCATTCCGAGCTCGCTCAATTTTGCGGTGATGGGAACGGTGATCCTGGTCGGCGTGCTCGGCGATCAATATCTGGTGCAGCGACGCCACCGCGCGAGTGCGGCCAAAGGCCGGGAGCAGGCGAGCGTCGCTGCGGCTCCGCTCGAGCGCGTGAAGGTGGAGTGAAAATCTAGAACGTCACCCGCAACCCCGCGTAAAACGCGCGCGGCCTTGCCGGGCTCAGCGAGCGCGGGTCGGTGAAATCCGCGCCGCCATTGGTGAAGTTGGGCAAGGCGTCGCGGTCGAAGAACTGGCCGTAGGTCACGTAACGCTTGTCGAAGATGTTGTCGACGCGGCCGTAGAGCTGGACGTTCTTCGCGATCTGATAGGAGGTGTGGAGATTGAACACCGTATAGGACGGCAGCTTCGCGAACTGGTTGGACTCGTCGCCGACCAGATACTGGCTGGAGACGAACAGCGCGTTGCCGCCGACCTTCCAGACGTCGGTCACGGCATAGTCGACGCCGACCTTGACGCGGTGGCGCGGGACTGCCGGGATCTGGTTTCCGGGCCTGACCTGAATGGTCTCGGAGGTATCGTCGGCAAACGGGCTTTCCGAGCCGAGCTCGAGCGGATCAAGGAAGCGGGCATCGACGAACGCGTAACTCGCCTGGAACTGCAGCGTCGGAGACTTGATGTTGACTTCGGCTTCGAGCCCCTGCCGCCGGGTGCGGCCTACGTTCGAAAAATAGCCGAAACCAGTCCGGCCAACGACCGGCACCGCCATGATGTCGTCGTGGTTGGTGGCGCGAAAGCCGCCGATCTTCCATCCGAGGGTGCCGATGTTCAACTCCTTGGTGCCCCGGAAACCGGCCTCCACGGTCTTGGAGACGACCTGCTTCAACGGTGGATCCGCAACCAGGAAGGCCGCGATGAGACAGGGCCTGGCGGGATCGGCGCAGCCGAGCTCGAGCGGCGTCGGGACGCGGTTGGCCTCGGAGTAGCCGGCATAGGCGGTCAATTCCGGCGTGATCCTGTAGGTGCCGCCGATGATCGGATTGAAACGCGTGAAGGTGTGATCGCCGTTGAGCGCAGTCCCAAGCTGATCTTCCAACGTGATCCGCGCCGCATTGAAGCGGCCGCCCCCCGTGATGGCGAAGGCTTCCGTGACGTTGAACGTATCCATCGCGTAGAGGCCGTTGTACTGATTGACGGTCCGCAGCGAGACCGGGCCGGCGACGGGGTCCGTCACAGGAGTCGGTCCCAGGAAAACGCCGCTGCCGCTGACGACGTAGTTCTCTCCCATCGAGCCGATTTCGGAGGAGGCGTTGTAGCGCGTGACGCTGGCGTCATAGGTTGCGCCCACCACGAAGCGGTTGTCATGGCCGAACAACTGGTCGGTGTTGGTGGCCTGCCCCGACACGCCGAACGTGGTCGAACGGATCGAGCCGCGGTCGATCGCGCCGAGGATCGTGCCCGGCGCAAATGGGTTGGCAAGCTGCACGCCGCCCGCGCCGTAGGCGGGTGAGGTGTCGTCGCCAAAGCAGAGCAGCGCCGGATCTGCAGCGCACTCCTCCACATCGGTCGGGTTGCCGTCGACCACCTTTTGCTCGTACCTGCGCACACGCGCGATGCCTTCGAGCGTCCAGGTCGGCGTCGCGTCGACCTTGCCGGTCAGGTTGAGATAGCCGACGCGATTGGAGGTGGTCTGCGGCGTGGTATAGGTCGCGCCCCAATATCTGTCGAGCAGCTCGGCCGGGACCGTGGCGCTGGCGCCGAAATCGTTCTTGGCCACGCCCATATTGGCGTGGAATTCGCTGTCGCCGGCCCTGTAGCCGACATCGCCGTAGAAGCGCCGCACGGTCGATTGGGAAAAATTGCGGAAGCCGTTGTCGCGCAGTCCTTCGAGCGCACCGTAGACGGCGAAGTTCTGGTCAACCTGCTTGCCCCATTGCGCCGAGCCCTGGATGCGGCCGAACGATCCGCCCATGAGGTCGAGCTCGGCGCCCTGATAGGTGAAGCCGTCCTTCATTTGCAAGTTGATCGCGCCGCCGAGTGCATTGAGGCCGAAGGCCGGATTGTTGGTCACCAGCGTCACCGACCTGATCGCGGCCGTCGGAATCAGGTCCCAATTGACGGCGTCCGAGAAGGCCTCGTTGATGCGGACGCCGTTCTGGTACACCGCAAGGCCTTGCGGCGTGCCCGTCACGGGCGAAGCGACGAAGCCGCGGAATTCGACATCCGGCTGGAACGGATTGCCGGTGACTTCGCTGATGTTGATGCCGGCGATGTTGTCGCGCAGCGCGTCCGTGACGTTCAGCGAACCGGTGCGCCTGATCTGGTTGGCATCTACGGCATTGATCGCCGACGGAACCTTGTCGACATCGAGACCCCGGCCGGTGCCCGGCGAGGTCGGATAGACGTAAAGGCGTGTCCTCGGCGCGGCCGATCCCGGCGCCCCCACGCGCGCAACAGGTCGCGACGGCGCCGCGCGCCGCGCTGCCGAAGGTGGTGCGGTCACCTCGACCGGCGGCAGGTTCTGGACGTTGGTCTCCTCGTCCGGCGCGGCCCCGGCAGGGGTCGCATAGACCAAGCCCGATACCAGCCCGGTCGACACCGAAGCCATCAACAAAGCACGCTTGAACGAAACAACCTTGCCCATCCCCGCCTTCCCATCCGTGACCACCGACTGTTTTGATGTTCCGCCGATTGGTCGGGACGAGTTTATTCGGCCGCAATGGGGACGCCAGCCACAAAAGGTCGGACCCTATCCACACCCATTTTCCCGACCAAATCGGGAATTTTTCCCGATCGCTTTGGATGCGATCAGGTTGCCGCTGTCGGCACCAGCGCTTCCACGGTCACACCGCCCTCACTCGAGACCACATTGAGCGTGCCGCCGAGCGCCAGGATCCGCTCGCGCATGCCGACGAGGCCGAAGCCGAGCTTCTGGCCTGGCTCCATGCCGCGGCCGTCGTCGCTGACCCGCACCCGGGCGCAGAAGCGGCCGCCGGCCTGCTCGACCGGCTCGATGACGACGCTGACCGAGGTCGCACCGGCGTGGCGGAACACATTGGTGAGCGCCTCCTGCACGATGCGGTAGATGGTGAGATCGGCGGTCTCGCCGGTGGGGCCCAGCGCCGGCGAGATCGAGGTCTCGATCGCAACGTCGGGATGCGACTCCCGCCACAGCCGCCACAGGGATTCGAGCGCCTGGCGCAGGCCGAGCTCGGCGAGGCCCACGGGCCGAAGACGCTCCAGCACGCGGCGATTGAACTGCTGGAGTGCATTGATCTGCTCCAGCATGGCGCTGCCATGTTTGCGCACCGCATCGGCACTCGGCTCGCGTCCGTCCGCCTGCTTCGCCAGCGCGCTCGCATGCGCGCGCAGCGAGAACAGATAGGGCCCGAACTCGTCGTGCAATTCGCGCGCGATCTCCTTGCGCTCGATGTCCTGCAGCGACACCGCGCGCTCGGCAAGGCGACGCTTGTCCTCGACCGCTTCACCAAGCGTCGCGGCAAGATGGTTGAGCCTGGTGCAGATCGCCGCGAGCTCCGGCGCGCCGCCCGGCGCGACACGGGCCTCGTAATGTCCGCTTTCGAGCTTCCCCATGGCGTCCGCCAGCGACTGCAACGGTGCCAGGGCACGGCCGACCACCTTCATCATCAGGAAGAACAGCGCAAGCGCGATCACCGAGCCGACCTCGAGCTGGGTCACGATGCCGTCCCAGATCTCGGCGATCTCGTCGTCGGGATGCGAGGTGATCACGAGCGAGCCGGGTTTGCCGCGAATCGAGACCGGCACGCTGACCGCGGTCTGCTCGGGATGGACAAGGCTGACGAACCAGGCCGGCGGGGCACGCGTGTCGACATCGGAGCCAAGCCGGCGGGGCGTCAGCGGGTTCCCACCGGAATCGTGCAGCGCGATGCTGACATGGCGCAGGCGGCTGAGATCGCGGGCGATCTGGTTCAGCCTGGCATCAGGATCGGGTGCCTCGTTGAGATCGGCAACGATCATCTCGATGAATTCGCGCGCGAGGCGGATCACGCTCTGGTCCTCGGCCTGCACGCGCGGGCCCGCCTCGGCGATCTGGCGGCCGATATTGACCGCGAGCCCCAGCGCCAGCAGCAGCGCCAGCAAGAGATTGATGCGCCCGCGCAAGGAAAGATTCTGCCACATTGGTCTCGCTCGTGCCTCGCGAAGGGTTGGCGCCTGTCCGACGACGTTGACAGAGGCGAACCGCCCGATATCTAATCGGAAGCGTACAGCAATCCCAGCCGGGTTGCATGAGCCGACACGAGACGCGCGTCTTGTCTGGTCAGTCTCATGCGGCGCAGAACAGGCAAGCTCCAAGGGAACGGGCTGTCGCGGGGAACGCCTATGCGCATTCTGATCGTCGACGATCATCCCATCGTCGCCTCCGGCTGCCGTGCCGTGCTGGCCGACGAAGGCGAGATCGAAATCTTGGAAGCCGCCGATGCCGAGGACGGCGAGTGCGTCTTCATCGTCGAACGTCCCGACCTCTGCATCATCGACATCAATCTGCCGACCGTCTCCGGATTCGAGCTCGCGCGCCGCATCCTCGAGCGCGCGCCCGAGGCCCGCATCATCATGTTCAGCATGAACGACGACCCCGCTTTCGCTGCGCGCGCGATCGAGTGCGGCGCCAAGGGCTACGTCTCCAAGACCGGCGACCCCGACGACCTCGTCGAGGCGATCCGCGCCGTCGGAAGCGGCGGCACCTATCTTCCGACCGCGATCGCGCGCAGCATCGCCTTCGCCGGGCCGACGCTGGCACAAAACCCGCTGTCGAAGCTGAACGCGCGCGAGATGGAGATTCTGCGGCTGCTCAGCGCCGGCAAGAGCCTGTCCGAGATCGCGTGGCTGGTGCAATCGTCCTACAAGACGGTGGCCAATACCTCGTCCATCATGCGCCAGAAGCTCGGGGTGAAGACCTCGGTGGAGCTGGTGCGGCTGGCGATCGACAGCGGTGTCGCCTGACCACGCCACGAATTCGGTCACACAAGCGTTGCAATCTTGGTGTGGTGAGATGCCACGGAGCTCTTAGGCATGACGATTCAGACTGTCTCGACCAACAAATCCCATGGCGGCGTGCAGGGCGTCTATCGCCATGCCAGCCAGGTGACCGGAACCGACATGGTGTTCTCGGTCTATATCCCGCCGCATGGGGACGGCGCCAAGCTGCCCGTGGTCTGGTATCTCTCCGGCCTCACCTGCACGCATGCCAACGTCACCGAGAAAGGCGAATTCCGCAAGGCCTGCGCCGAGCTCGGCCTGATCTTCGTCGCGCCCGACACCTCACCGCGCGGGCCCGATGTGCCGGGCGATGCCAACAACGCCTATGATTTTGGCCTCGGGGCCGGCTTCTATGTGGACGCCACGCAAGAGCCGTTCGCGCGCAATTATCGCATGTGGAGCTACGTCACGGACGAGCTGCCGAAGCTGGTTGCGGAGAGCTTTCCGGTCGATGCCAGGCGGCAATCGGTGATGGGCCACTCGATGGGCGGCCACGGCGCGCTGACGGTGGCGCTGCGCAATCCGCACCGCTTTCGCGCGGCAAGCGCGTTCGCGCCGATCGTGGCGCCCTCGCTCGTGCCCTGGGGCATCAAGGCGCTGACCGGCTATCTCGGACCGAACAAGGAGTCTTGGCGCAACCACGACACGGTGGCGCTGATCGAGGACGGCGCCAAGTTCTCCGGCTTCCTGGTCGACGTCGGCGAGGCCGACAATTTCCTGAAGGAGCAGCTCAGGCCGGAGCTGCTCGAGGCCGCCTGCGCCAAGGCGGGCATCCCGCTGACGCTGCGGCGCCAGGCGGGCTACGACCACAGCTATTATTTCATCTCGACCTTCATGAGCGATCATCTGCACTGGCATGCGGAGAGATTGAAGGGGTGATGTCTTTCTCCTTCTCCCCTTGCGGGAGAAGGTGGCGCGAAGCGCCGGATGAGGGGTTCTCTCCGCTCGCACGACCATTCGTGGGGATGGAAACCCCTCACCCGTCTCGCCGCTACGCGGCGAGCCACCCTCTCCCACAAGGGGAGAGGGGGAACCTCACGGCTTGCCGTAGTTCGGCGCCAGCAGGCGGTTGCGGATGAGATAACTCATCGTGCGCGACCAGGATTCATCCGTGTTGCCGCGCATGTCGGCGCTGGCGACCGCGACCATGTTGCCGGTCTTCACGTCGCGCAGATAGATGTTGAGATTGATGATCAGGTTGGAGACCTTCTGCACGAGGCCGGTGATCTCCAGATCGGCGCCGAGCTGGCCGGCGAGCTTGAGGTCGCAGCCGCCGCAGGCCTGCAGGTTCGCGCCACGGGCGGCCTCCCGTATCGGCGCGATGTCAAGCACCTGGAACCGGCCCGACTCTGCCAGCTCCTTGCGCAGCTGCTCGCTGATGCGCATGAGCCGCGCCTCTTCCGGCTTGGAGCCGTAGAACTCGCCCGGCAGGCTGGTGTCGACCAACTCGAAATCGAACACCGCGAGCTTCGGTGGATCGGCGAGCGCGCCCGCCCCCGTCCACAGCAATGCTGCGGTTGCCAACAATGCTCGCATGATCGTGATGCCCGGCTTCGCGCGCGCGGGGACGAAATGCGGGGTTGCACGGCCTGACAAATTGGTCATGCTTGAAGCAGAGACAATTCTTCACCGGCGGTCAAGCCGGGGAGATCGTCTGGAGGAAACATGATCCGATGGTTGGCCGGCCTGATCGGCTTTGGTCTTGCCGCGACGAGCGCGCTTGCGGCCGATCCCGTCACGATCGGCGTCGGCTATCTCGCAATCGCCGGCACCCGATCAACGCTGTCGCTGGCCGAGCAGCCTGCCGAGAACGACGGCCTCGCCGGCGCGCGCCTTGCCATCGAGGACAACAACACCACCGGGAAATTCACCGGCCAGCGCTTCACGCTGGAGGAGCGCCGCATCAGGGAAGGCGAGGACGTGGCGCAGGCTGCGACCGCGCTCGCCGAGAAGAACGGCTTCATCATCGCCGACCTGCCCGCCGATGCGCTGTTGAAGGTCGCGGACGCCTTGCGCGACCGCGGCACGCTGCTGTTCAACGCCGGCGCGATCGACGAGCGGCTGCGCGAGACCGATTGCCGCGCCAACGTCATCCACACCGCGCCGACGCGTGCGATGCTCGCCGACGCGCTCGGCCAATATCTGGTGTGGAAGAAGTGGTCGCGCTGGCTGCTGGTGGTCGGCTCGCACGACGAGGACAAGCTGTTCGCGGATGCTATCAGGCGCACCGCGGCGCGGTTCGGCGCCAAGATCGTGCAGGAGCGAACCTTCGAGGACAAGGGCGGGGCGCGGCGCACCGATAGCGGCGTGGCGCAGATCCAGCGTCAGATCCCCGTCTTCACGCAGCAGGCACCGGCCTATGACGTGCTGGTCGCCGCCGACGAGAGCGAGGTGTTCGGCTCTTATCTGCCCTATCGCACCTGGGATCCGCGCCCGGTCGCCGGCTCGGCCGGCCTCGTGCCGCGCAGCTGGGACGCATCGCAGGATCAGTGGGGCGCGATCCAGATGCAGAACCGCTTCATCAAGCTGAATTTGCGCCGGATGACCGCACGCGACATGCAGGCCTGGACGGCGGTGCGCATGATCGGCGAGGCCACCTCGCGCACCAATTCCGGCGAGGTCAGGAAGGTCACCGATTTCATCAAGGGCCCGGATTTCTCGGTCGCCGCCTTCAAGGGCACGCGACTGACCTTGCGCGACTGGAACCTGCAGCTGCGTCAGCCGATCCTCCTGGTCGACGGCCGCATGGTGGTGTCGGTGTCGCCGCAGGAAGGATTCCTGCACCAGGTCTCCGAGCTCGACACGCTCGGCTACGATCGCCCGGAGAGCAAATGCAAGCTGAAATGAGCAATGAGATGAGATCGAGCCGCCTCGACAATGATGACGGTGCGCCCCCTCCCCCGCGCGCGGGGGAGGGTTGGGGAGAGGGTGTCTCCACGCGCGAGAACCCCCAAGAGGAGAGAGCCCTCACCCGCATCGCATCTGTCGATGCGATGCGACCTCCCCCGCCAGCGGGGGCGGTGAGGACCGCTCGCGGACAGAGATCGCACATGCTAAGCGCAGCGTTGCTGATGGTTCTGGCGACCTCCGCACCACCCGCGCATGCGTTCATCGCCTATGTCTCGAACGAGAAGAGCAATACGGTCTCGGTGATCGATACCGACAGCTGGACCGTGACCAAGACCATCAAGGTCGGCCAGCGTCCGCGCGGCATCGACCTTACCCGCGACGGCAAGTTCGTGATGGTCGCGGTCGGCGACGATGACACCATCCAGGTGATCGACGCCAAGACCCAAACCGTGGTGGACAGCCTGCCCTCCGGACCCGACCCCGAGCTGTTCGCGCAGGATGCCGCCGGCAAGATGCTCTACGTCGCCAACGAGAACGACAACACGGTGACGGTGATCGACCTCGAGAAGCGCGCCCGGCTCGGCGACATCCAGGTCGGTGTCGAGCCCGAGGGCATGACCATCAGTCCGGACGGCAAGACGCTGATCAACACCTCGGAAACCACCAACATGGCGCATTTCATCGACACCGCCTCGCGCCAGATCGTCGCCAACGTGCTGGTGGACGCGCGGCCGCGCTACGCCGAGTACAAGCATGATTCTTCCGAGGTGTGGGTGTCCTCGGAGATCGGCGGCACTGTCTCGATCATCGACCCCAAAAAGCACGAGGTGATCGGCAAGGTCACGTTCGAGATTCCGGGCTTGCGCAAGGAGGCGATCCAGCCGGTCGGCATCGGCATGACCAGGGACGACAAAACCGCGTTCGTCGCGCTCGGCCCCGCCAACCGCATCGCCGTGGTCGACGTCGCCTCGCGCAAGGTGACGAAATATCTCCTGGTCGGGCAGCGGGTCTGGCACATGGCGTTCACGCCGGACGAGAAATATTTGCTCACCACCAACGGTGTGTCGAACGACGTCTCCGTCATCGACGTCGCCGCGCAGAAGGTGATCAAGACCATTCAGGTCGGCGAGCTGCCCTGGGGCGTCGCGATCGCGCCATGACCAGCCCCGCCCCGATCGCCGAAGCCCAGGAGACGCCGAGACCCGAAGAGGCCGCGGTGCCGGCATTGTCGATCGACGGTGTCAGCCATGCCTATGGTCCGCGGCGCGCATTGACGAACGTGTCTTTCAATGTGCAGCCCGCGAGCTTCACGGCGCTGCTGGGACTCAACGGCGCCGGCAAGAGCACGCTGTTCTCGCTGATCACGCGGCTGTTCGGCATCCAGTCCGGCCGAGTCTCGATCTTCGGCCATGACGTCAGTAAGAGCCCCGGCGAGGCGCTGCGGCTGCTCGGGGTCGTTTTCCAGCCGCGCACGCTCGATCTCGACCTGTCGCTGACGCAGAACCTGCTCTACCACGCCGCGCTGCACGGCATTGGCCGCCGCGAGGCCTCGGCGCGCAGCGCCGAGCTGCTCGGCCGGATCGGCCTTGCCGATCGCGCCGCAAGCAAGGTGCGCGACCTCTCGGGCGGACAGATGCGGCGGCTGGAGATCGCCCGGGCGCTGCTGCACCAGCCGCGCCTCTTGCTGCTCGACGAGCCGACCGTCGGCCTCGACGTCAAGGCGCGCGCCGACATCATCAGCCACGTCCGCCAGCTCGTGACCGAGCAAGGCATCGGCGTGCTCTGGGCCACGCACCTGTTCGACGAGATCATGCCCGATGACGATCTCGTGGTGCTGCACCAGGGCAAGGTGCTGGCGCAGGGACCGATGAACCGCGTCGTCGCGGAAGCCGGCGCGCAGGACGTCAACACCGCCTTCATGCGCCTGACCGGCGCGCAAACCATGCCTGGAGGCGGCGCATGAGCAGCATCACGACGCGCGAGGCGCCGCGCGGCTTCTCGTTCGCCGAGTACATGACCTGCCTCAGCGGCATCGTCTGGCGCGAGGGCCTGCGCTTCCTGCATCAGCGCGAGCGCTTCGTCTCGGCGCTGGTGCGGCCTCTGGTGTGGCTGTTCATCTTTGCCGCCGGCTTCCGCCAGGTGCTCGGCATCTCCATCATCCCGCCCTACGAGACCTACATCCTCTACGAGGTCTATATCGCGCCGGGACTGATGGCGATGATCCAGCTCTTCAACGGCATGCAGTCCTCGCTCTCGATGGTCTATGACCGCGAGATGGGAAACATGCGCACGCTCCTGGTGAGCCCGCTGCCGCGGGGGTTCCTGTTGTTCTGCAAGCTGCTCGCGGGCACCGCGGTATCGCTGCTCCAGGTCTATGCGTTCCTGCTGATCGCCTGGCTCTGGGACATCACCCCGCCGCCCCAGGGCTATCTCACCGTGCTGCCGGCGCTGATCCTGTCGGGGCTGATGCTGGGCTCGCTCGGCATGCTGATCTCGTCGGGCATCAAGCAGCTGGAGAACTTCGCCGGTGTCATGAACTTCGTGATCTTCCCGATGTTCTTCGCCTCCTCCGCGCTCTACCCGCTCTGGCGCGTGCAGGAGGGCAACCCCTATCTCTATTATCTGTGCGAGGCCAATCCGTTCACCCATGCGGTCGAGCTGATCCGTTTCGCGCTGTATGGCCAGATCAACTGGATCTCGCTGGCGGTGGTCGCGGTTTGCACAATCGTCTTCATGATCGGTGCGATCCTGGCCTATGATCCCTCGCGCGGGTTGGCGCGACGCGGGCCTGCGGGAGGCGAAGGATGATTGTTCGGGTTCTGGTCACCTCTGTACTGGTGCTCGCTGTCGCGAGCACGACGGCGCACGCCGCCGATCCGCGCTATCCGGACTGGCCGTGCACCCAGGCGAAGGTGCCCGAGATCTCGCTGGCGGCCGTGTGGGGCGGTCCGCCGCTCGACGACGTCCAGAACAAATGGAAGGACGACGCCAAGATCAGCGCGCTCGTTGCGAAACTGGCGGCGCGCAAGACGCCACTGGATGATGTGGAAAAGCTGGTGAAGGAGTTTCTCGCGGGTTCCGCTGCCGACAAGACCGCGAACGCAAAGCTGCTGTTCGCCGGCCTGTTCGACACGCTCAACGCCCAGCGCTCCCAGGTCATGAACGGACTCGAGCGCGTCAGCCGCAAGCAGCGCGATGCCGCCGACAAGATCCGCGAGGAGGCAATTCAGCTCCAGGCCCTGCAAGGGGCCACACCGCGTGACGAGGCCAAGGTCCAGGCGCTCAGCAACGAGCTGATCTGGAAGACCCGGATCTTCGAGGACCGTAACAAGGTGGTGCGCTTCGTCTGCGAGGTTCCAACGTCGCTCGACCAGCGCCTGTTCGCGCTCGGACGCGTCATCCAGCAGGAAATGGAATAGCGTCAGTTACGCTGACCGCTCACGAAAAGTTCCCGCAATCGCTCCGGCAACGTTAACCTTTCGCCGCGCTATGTGCCGGAACCAAATCGATTTATGATGGCTTGTCGACGTGAACTCAAGACGTCGGGAGGCCTCGATGGGAACCACAAGAATCATGTTTGCGGGCGCTGCGGTCCTCAGCATGCTCGCAACCAGCGCCTTTGCTGACGACATGACCGGGATGATCACGCGGATCGATCGGCTCAACGGCACGATTTCGATCCAGCAGACCCAGAAGGGCACGGTCGGCGCCAGCACAGGCAGCGCCGGCGCGCTCCAGGAGTACAAGGCCAAGGATGCGGCGATGCTGGATGCCGTCCATGCCGGCGACAGGGTGAGCTATTCTGCGACCGAGACCAACGGTACGGGCACCTTGACGAAGCTGCAGAAGCAGAAGTAACGGCGCTGGCGCCTGATCTCTCCTGCTTGCATCAATGTTGCTCCGGCCGCGGCTCCGGCTGCGCCTCTTCCGTCGGCAGCTTCGCGCCCTCCCAGCCGTCGGTGCCGTCAGGATACCAGGCGATGTTGGCATAGCCGTAAGCGAGTGCACGCTTCGCCGCGTTCCAGGACATCCAGCAATCGGCGAGGCAATAGATCACCAGCAGCGCGGCCTTGTCGCCGCGTGAGGCGCGCGCGAGGCCACGCTGAAGATAATCGTCCATGGCGGGCGGCAAGTTGCCGTAGCCGGTGTCCGGCAGCCAGAAGCTGCCCGGAATGTTCCTGCGCGGCGCGTCACGCCACACCGTGCTCACAGGAAGGTTCTTTGGTTTCGGCGCGCGCGGCATCACGTCAACGAAGGTGCCGCTGTTCGCACGCCAGATCGCCTCCGCCTCGCCGGTCGTGAGCACGCGCGCGCCAGCGAGCGTCGCCGGCACCGGCGCGCGATAATTGTCGGTACGATATCCCTCGGGCTCGAACGGCTCCTGCTGCTGCGCCGACGCCGGGGCCACGAGCAAGGCAACGACGAACGCAGCGGCAAGCGGCCGGCTCATGGCGCCTTCTTGGCCGTCTCCGCGCCGAGCGGCCGGTTGTTCTCGTCCAGCAGCGGCACGCCGAAATCGAGCAGGATCTTGTTGATCTCGCCCTGGTTCTCCTGGATCACCCGGTTGAGCTGCCGCTTCCAGTTCTGGTCGGCGGGTCGCACGCCCATGCCGATGCGATAGACCAGCTTGGACCCGGTGGTCTCCTTGACCAGCGGCATGACGTGCAGCGAGGGGCCGGCTTTCTTCGCATAATAGCCGGCCATGGGTCCCCAGAGCACGCCGGCGTCGATCTTGCCGGCAGCGAGGTCGTCGATCATCGCCTGCGCGGAATTGTCGAAGCGCGTGTCGATCATCAGCTGATAGGGCTTTGCATCGCCCATCAGGCCTGCCAACGCCATATTGGTCGCCGGCGGCGTGCCGGCGACGATGCCGATATGCTTACCTTTCAGGCGTGCGTCCTGCAGCGTGTCGACGTCCTCGAGCCCGCTGCCAGTCTTCGCAACCAGTGCATAGGTCGTGCGGTAGTAGGGATTGGTGCCCTGCACGAGGTCGTCGCCCTGCGGGTAGCCCATGATGACGTCGCAGCGATGCGCACCCAGCGTCATGCGCACGAAGCCGGCGGCCTGCGGGAAGAACACGTAGTCCAGCTTCTTCTGCAGCTTGTCCGCCAGAAACTCGGCGAGCTTGTTCTCGAAGCCCTCGCCCTTCTCGTTCGAGAACGGCAGGTTGCGCGGGTCGGCGCAGACGCGCAGCACCTTCGGGTCGACCAGCTCGAATGAGAGATCTCCGGTCTCGTTGGTCTGCGCGATGGCGAGATCGCCATAGGCACACGATGCGATCACGATCCAGAGTAAAAAGCACCAGCGACGATGTCGTCCGGCCTGCGTCATCGCGCTTCCTCCTCGTTTTGTTTGAATGTTATCCATGCAACGCATGACGCGCCACGTGTGCCAACTTTTGCCGGCTTTGCTTTGTTGCAGTGCAATGAGGCCAATCCTTTGAACTGAGGCGGAAAAGTGTCTCGCATCGCTCTCGTGATCGCAGCCTTGTCCCTGGTAGCAGCCACGCTAGCACGCGCCGGGGCGGCCGAATTGCCTGTGAGCGAAGTCGCGCCGGGAATCTTCGTACACTCCGGGGCCATCGCGCTGATGAGCCGCGAGAACGAAGGCGGCATCGCCAATGTCGGCTTCATCATCGGAGGTGACGCGGTGGCCGTGATCGACACTGGCGGCAGCCTGCGCGAAGGCGAGGCGCTGCTGGCGGCGGTACGAGCGCGCACGCAAAAGCCGATCCGCTATGTCATCAACACCCATGGCCATCCCGACCATGTCTTCGGCAATGCTGCCTTCATGGGGGAGGGAACCAGCTTCGTCGGCCACAGCAAGCTGCCGCAGGCGCTGGCGAGCCGCGGGCCCTTCTATCTCGACAATTTTAGGCGCCTCATGGGCCCCGAGCTGATCGATCCCGTGAAGATCGTACCGCCGACCCTGCTCGTAACGGACACGCTCACGCTCGATCTGGGCTCGCGCCGCTTGACCTTGCGCGCTTGGCCGGCCGGGCACAGCGACAACGATCTGACCGTGTTCGACGAGAGCACCAACACCCTGCTTGCCGGCGATCTCGTCTTTCTCGGCCACATTCCGGTGATGGACGGCAGCATTCGCGGCTGGCTCGCCACGCTGAAAGAGTTGGAGACGATCCCGGCGCTGCGCGTTGTTCCCGGTCACGGTCCTGTGAGCGACTGGCCAGCGGCGCTGAGCGATCAACGACGTTACCTGTCAACGCTGCTGTCCGACGTCCGCGCCCTGAACAAGAGGGGCGCGCCGATCCGCGCCGCTGCGGACAAGGCGGCGGCGGACGAGCGGCCGCACTGGCAGCTGTTCGAGGACTACAACGCCCGCAACGCAACTGCAGCATTTTCGGAAATTGAATGGGAATAGCGGGCGCGCTACGCTGGCAGAAGATCAGCTTCACCTAAACCGAGGAGCATGACCATGACGGCATGCACACGCCGCCTACCCCTGATTGCCCTGCTCCTCGGCATCGCCTTTGCCGTGCCGGCGCAGGCGGACGAGGCCTCCGATCCCTGGCCGGGCCTGGTGCAGGACATCTTCAGCAACCGGCCGATGAACGACGGCGCCGAGGTCATCGGCATCGAGATGCCCTATCGCGCCGAGGATCCCGCCATCGTGCCGGTGACGCTGCGCAGCAAGCTGTCGCCCGGCGACAGCAGACGCATCCGTTCGATCACGCTGGTGATCGACCGCAATCCCGCGCCGATGGCCGCGAAGTTCGAACTCGGCCCGGACGCCAATGTCACGGAAATCTCGACCCGTGTGCGCGTCAACAACTACACCGACGTGCACGCGGTCGCCGAGCTCAGCGACGGCCAGCTCTACGTCTCGAAAGTCTATGTGAAGGCCTCTGGCGGCTGCTCGGCGCCGGCTGCAAAGAACGTGGAGGAAGCCAAGAACCGGCTCGGCCAGATGCGCTACCGGCAATTCGCCCGTGAAGAAGGTCCGGCAAGCCGGTTGCGCGAAGCGCAGATCATGATCGGCCATCCTAACAATTCCGGCCTGCAGATGGACCAGGTCACGCAGCTCTATATCCCCGCCTTCTTCATCAACCAGCTCAGATTGACGCAGGACGATAGCCCCGTGCTGTCGATGGAAGGCGGCATCTCGATCTCGGAAGATCCCAACCTGCGCTTCACCTATCTCTCCAACGGCGCCAAGCGCTTCCGCGCCGAGGCCCGGGATACGGACGGGCACGTGTTCCGCAACGAATGGGACATGGAGAAGCCGGGGACGTGAGCGAGGGGCACCACCCTCCCCTGGAGGGGGAGGGTCGGCTCACATTGAGCGCAGCGAAATGTGAGACGGGGTGGGGTGACGGTCTCTCCGCATCCGACACTGCCCGAGTGGAGAGATCACCCCACCCCGCTCGCGCTGCGCGCGATCGACCCTCCCCCTCCAGGGGAGGGTGAGACACCGCGGCACAATTCAGAAACACCTCACCTCGGCTTCCGCCTGCGCGCGCCTTAAGTCGTTCACCGCCGAATTGGCCTGCTCCGAGGTGCGAAACTGCACGCCGAGATTACTGCGCACCTGCGACATGCTGAGCGCGGTCTCGGCGGTAACATAACGCTCGTAGGGCACGATCGAGGCGACCACGTCGATCGAGCAGGAACATTGCTCGATCGCGGAGCGTGTCTCGCCATTGGCCTTCATGCAGCCATAGACATATTCCGCGCGCGCCGCGGTGGGATAATCATTGGCCTCTTCGGCCCCCGCCACGCATGCGCTCGCAGCAAGCGCCGTCAATGCGGCGACAATCGGTCGTAGCCGTCCGGTCAGATTCATGCGCGTCCTCCCGCTGGTTGCGACCAAGGCTATGCTATGCGTATTGTGCTGAAAAGCACTCTGTCAGAGGAAACGGCTCACAAGGTGATGACAGTTTTGGCGCGAATATGGGCGCTCGCAACGGTCCTGGCGCTCGCCGCACCGGCCGGTGCCGCGGACACGATCCGCCTTGCGGTGCAGAAGACCGGAACATTCTCGTGGGAGCTGGCCGCGATCCGCAGCGCCGGCCTCGACAAGGAGGCCGGCCTGGCGCTGGAGGTCACCGAGCTGGCGAGCACCGAGGCCGGCAAGATCGCGATGCGCGCCGGCAGCGCCGACATCATCCTGTCGGACTGGCTTTGGGTGTCACGCGAGCGCACGCTCGGTGCCAAGCTCACCTTCTATCCCTATTCCAGCGCGCTCGGCGCCGTGATGGTGCCGGCCTCATCGCCGATCAAGAGTCTCGCCGACCTCAAGGGCCGCAAGCTCGCGGTCGCCGGCGGGGCGATCGACAAGAGCTGGCTGCTGCTGCAGGCGCGGATGAAGCAGGACGGCATCGACCTGAAGTCGGACGCAACCATCGTCTACGGCGCCCCGCCCCTGATCGCCGCCAAGGCGCTGGACGGCGAGATGGATGCGAGCCTCAACTTCTGGAATTTCTGCGCACAGCTCGAGGCCAAGGGTTTCAGGCGCCTGACCGGCATCGAGGACATCTTGCCGAAGCTGGGCGCCAAAGGCGCGGTCGCCGCGGTCGGCTATGTCTTCGACGAGAGCTGGGCCGCGAGCCATAAGGAGGCCGTCGCGCGCTTCATTGCGATGACCCGCAAGGCCAAGGAGCTGTTGGTGACCTCGGATGCGGCCTGGGACAAGGTCGCGCCGCTCACCGGCACGACCGATCCTGCCCTGCTCAAGACTTACCGCGACCGCTACCGCGACGGCATTCCGCGCCGGAGCATCGATGACGAGGAAAAGGACGCGCGCGTGCTCTACCGCGTGCTGGCCGAGATCGGCGGCCGCGATCTCGTCGGCCCCGCAGCCGAGCTGGACCCCGGTACCTTCTATCACGCAGTCCCCGGAGACTGAGGTGCTGCGCCTGCTGTCGTTCGTCCTGTTCCTTGCGATCTGGTGGATTGCCGCGCTCCTCGTCGGAGGCGCAAAGCTGCCCTCCCCGCCGGCGGTGCTTCAGGTGATGATCGCGGAAGCATCAAGCGGCGCGCTGTTCCTGCATCTCGGCGCCACGCTGGCGCGCGTCGCGCTCGCCTTCACCCTCGCGATGTCGCTCGGCAGCGCGATCGGCTACCTCATGGGCCGGGTCAAGCTCGCCGACCGGCTCGGCGATCCCTGGCTCATCCTGCTGCTTAACCTGCCCGCATTGGTCGTGATCGTGCTGGCCTATATCTGGGCTGGCCTCACCGAGGCCGCCGCGATCGCGGCGATCGCCATCAACAAGCTGCCGACCGCGATCGTCACCTTGCGCGAGGGCACGCGCGCACTCGACCGCTCGCTCGACGAGATGGCGAGCGTGTTCGCGATGCCGCGCTGGCGGGCCTTCCGCCACGTCGTGCTGCCACAGCTGGCGCCCTATATTGCGGCCTCGGCCCGCTCCGGCCTGTCGCTGGTGTGGAAGATCGTGCTGGTCGCCGAGCTGCTGGGGCGACCGAACGGCGTCGGCTTCGAGATCGGCGTCGCCTTTCAGCTGTTCGACACGCCGCGGCTGCTGGCCTATTCCCTGACCTTCGCCGCCGTCGTGCTCGTCATCGAAACCTTGCTGGTGCAGCCGTTCGAAGCCCGCGCAAACAGGTGGCGGCCCCGTGCGGCTTGAGGTCGATATCACGGGCAAGACTTTCAGGAGTGCGGCGGGCGGAACGCACGAGGTGCTGGCGCCCGTCAAGTTCGCGCTGCAATCCGGCGAGGTCGGCGTGCTGATCGGCCCCTCCGGCTGCGGCAAGAGCACGATGCTGCGTATCATCCTGGGACTGGACCACGACTTTGCAGGCCATATCGCGCGGCCGCCGGAGGCGCGGATCGGCATGGTGTTCCAGGAGCCGCGCCTGCTGCCGTGGCGTTCGGTCGAGCAGAATGTACGGCTGGCTGCGCCCGATGTCGCTGATGCCAAGCTCGCCGAGCTCTTCAGGATTTTGGAGCTGGAAGCGCATCGCGACCACTATCCCGGCGAGCTCTCGCTGGGTTTGGCCCGGCGCGTGGCGCTCGCCCGCGCCTTTGCCGTCGAGCCGGATATTCTGGTGCTCGACGAACCGCTGGCATCGCTCGATGACGCTCTCGCCGGACGCTTGCGCGATGAGATTGCAACGCTCGTCGCGAGCCGGCCGGTGATGACGCTTTTGGTGACACACAGCCTGGACGATGCAGTGCGCCTGGGCGACCGGCTGTTCTTCTTGTCGCCGCGACCAGCGCGGATCGTGGCCGAGATGCCTATCGGCATCCCGCGCGCCACACGCGGCGAAGCCGAGATTGCGGCGATCAAGGCCAGCCTCGCGCAACGAACTCAAGGCGACCGCACCGAGCGAGATGCCTCGTAGCCGGTCGCCTGGCGGACGTGCTATATTCAGGCCGGCGACGGAGCTGATGATGACACGGACAGTCGCCTTCGCAACGCGTGGTCTTGCAGCGCTCAGCCTCGCACTCGTTGCGATGCCGGCGGGCGCGCAGGACATGATGCGTGGCGTCGACCTCACCTCCCCCGCGATGGTCTCGGCCGAAATGACGAGGCCGGAGGTCGAGGCCATGTTGGCCAAAGCGAGCCCAAAGCAGCCTGCCGATTTCACCGGCAAACGCTTGTCCGGTCTCGATCTCTCGGGGCTGGACCTGTCCAATACGGTTCTCCGCGCCGCCCGGCTCAACAAGACGATACTTCGAGAGGCCAGGCTGGACGGTGCGATCCTCGATCAGGCGTGGCTGCTGGATGCGGATCTTACCGGCGCAAGCCTGAAGGGCGCCAATCTGTTCGCCTCGCAAATGGCCCGCGCGCGTCTCGACGGTGCGAACCTGTCAGGAGCGCGGATCGCTGCCGACCTCACCGGCGCAAGCCTGGTCGGCGCCTCGATCGCGGACGCGAATCTTGGCGCCGATATGCGCAACCAGTCGATGGGGCTGATGCGCGCGGTGCTGAGATCCGCCAAGCTGGAACGGCTGAACGCGCGCAACGCCGATTTGTCGCGCGTCGACCTCGAATTCGCAGTCCTCAGGGACGCCGATCTGAGCGGCGCATCACTGAAAAACGCCCAACTCGGCGGAGCCGATCTGACCGGCGCCATCGTCATCGACGCCGATTTCGACGGCGCCGATCTCGTCTCGGCGAAGCTGATCGCACCGAACGGCCTTGACCGCGCCAAGAATTTCGACAAGGCAAAGAACCGCGAGCGCCTGATCAGGGAATAACGGCGCCCTTTGGGAGGACTGGCTGATGCGTGGGGTTCTTGCTTTGACCGCGTTGTTGACGCTTGCCGGCGAAGCCGCCGCGCAGACCAAGGGCAAGGGCATAAGGCTTTGGAATCTCACGACGGAGACGATCTCCGGCTTCCAGCTCGCACCCGCAGGCAAGACCGACTGGGGTCCGAACCAGTGCTTGAATGACAAGGACAAGGAGGTCGACCACGACGAGCGGCTGCGCATCACCGGCGTCGAACCCGGCCGCTACGATGCCAAGGTCAGTTACCCCAATGCGCGGCAGTGCATCGTCCGCGATATCGAGATCAAGCCGGATGCAGTGTTCTCGATTGCGGACAAGGATCTGAAGGACTGCACCAAGTAACGTTCGAATGGTTTCTTGCAGCTCACGCCTTGTCGTTCGGGTGCGGATATTCGCAGCGCCACCGCACCGCCTGCCATTTCGGATGCTCGCCGACCCATTGCGCGATATAGGGCGGCGCGGCCATCACGCATTGGCGGGGCGATCCCGTGTAGTTGAACATCAGATGCCGCTCTTCGCAGGTCGCAGGCGAGAGCACCGCGCACACAGTCACCACCAGGTCAATCGGGTTCATGCCGGGATCCTCTCGCAAAGCGCTGGATGTTAGCACGTGGAGCTACGCTCCGAGGAGGGGGAAGTTTCAAGCGCCCGCGAGGATATGGAACTGCCGGGGCTAGAAATTCACGCCGAACACCAATCGCGCCTGATGCCGCTCGAAATTGACGAGGTCGAGATTGCCGGCTGAGCCGGCCGGACGCCCCCAGGCCTGCATGCTCCAGCTCATGGTGAGCCGGGAGCGCTCGGAGAGCTGGAAATAGGCGGTGGGGCCGACGAACAAGGCCTGGCCTGAGAACTCGCTGAGGCCGATGCCCTCATATTGCCGGAAGTAGCGCATCTCGCCGCCGAGCAGCACATTGGGCCGCACGCGCAACAGGCCGGCAAACGCAGCCCCGATCGTCGAGCTCTTCTCGGAGGCCCCTCCAATCTCGAAGCGCGCCCATTCCGGCTGGTAGATCAGATTGAGGGCGCCGATCGCGAAGTTCGGAATGAGCTCGCGGTCGAAGGCGAGCGTGAACTCCGTGCCGTACATCCGCCCTTTCGCGCCGCTGGTCTCGTCGATGCGGTCGCCGTGGAGCTCGGCCGCAATCGTGAAGCCGAATGGCGCGCGCTCGCGGTCGAGCAGGCGATAGCGCAGGTCAAGCGAGAGGCCCTGGAAGTTGAACTGGCGGCGATCGTCGATGTCAGGGACGCCGGTGATGTCGTGCAAGCTGGCGGTGCCGCCGACCTCGACACGAAAATTCGGCAGCGGCACCACCTCGATCTCGACTTCGTGCTCGAGGGCACGATAGGCGCCCCGCCTTTGCCGAAGCGCCCCGTCGTCTGAGTCTGGAATTCGCGCTCGCCGACATTGCCGATATCGGTGCCGATCATGAAACCGAAGATGTGCTCGGTATCAAAGCCTGCCTCGGCGCTGGTGCGCGCCGGCGCCAGCACGATCGCGCACACGATCACCGTCCAGAACTTGCAGGCTCTGCCGCCCATCCCGTGCCCCAAAGGCGCGCGCCGCTGTGATGCGGCAGCAGCGCTGACCGGGCGTCAGCGTAACACACTGCCGCAGAGCACGGTCGAAATTTTGCGGGGAAAGAATTGAAGCCCCTCCACGTGCGGCTTTCGCGCGATCCGCAAAGCATGGAGCACGGCGAGGCGCAGATCCGACACTGCCACGGCTCCGACGGCGTTTGCCATCGAAGCCGCGGCAGGTCGTCGGTCTTACTTGCGCGAGGCGCAGGCGTACATGTTGATTTCCATGCCGACCGGCACTTCCACGATCTTCGGAGCTTTCCAAGCCATTCGGGTCTCCCAAGGTATTGAGCGCGACATCGCGCGGCGAAAAACCTAGGGCTGCGTCGAGTGCAGTTCAAGCCTCGATTCGACTGCCGTCACGTCTGTGCCGATACTTCGCGGCCGCAATTTCTCTCTCGGACAAAGCAAGTTCCCTCCTGGTCAAACACGACCAGCGAGACACCGCCTTGTGCAATGCACCGCGCGTCCAATCGACAACGGTGCCGTCAGCAGTCCTTGTCGGCCATTTCGGCATTCGGCTTGGCGCCCGCGGCGCGCTGAGCCGCCGTCGGCTCGCTCTGCATTTGCCGCTGCGCATCCTCGGACGACGCCGGCGATTCACCGCTGGCCCGGTTCATCGTGCTGGTCGGCGGATGCTGGCTGCTATCGCTCGCCGAACCGGACGTGTGCGATTGCGCGGAGCCCACGGTGACAGGGCCAGAACCGGCATCCTTGTCGGTCTTGTCGGTGCTGGCGCTGCCGGTGTTGCAGGGACCGGCGACCGCAACCCCGGCGCTCAGCGTCAGGATTGCGCAGGCAGCAAGAAGGGAACGCTTCGTATTCATTTGCATCTCCTTTTCTCCCGCAGCGCAGCCCCGGCGCCGGCAGGACATGCGGAGAAACAGGCCGAGCAGCCCGATGTTCCCGAGCGTCAGGCCGGAATGATCGCAAACGTTACGCCCGTCATGCCCGTTCCGCTTGCGGCGCTTCACCGGAGCAATCGTACGAGCGCGCGCCCGGCACGCGAATTCAGCTCCTTCGCATCCAGCGTTCCATCCTTGTCGGGATTGGCTGCGTTGAAACGCTGCTCGACCACCGACAGATATTCGTCGAGGGTGAGGGTCCCGTCGCGGTCGGGATCTGCCGCGGCGAGTTCTTTCGCGCTCAACCGTCCACGCAATTCGCGCGCATCGAGCGTGCCGTCGCGATCGGGATCGAGCTTTGCGAACGAGGCGGCGGCCACCTTCTTCACCTCGGCAAGATCGAGCGTGCCGTCATTGTCGGTGTCGAACAACTTGACCGCATTGCCGGAGGCTGACCACGCCGGACCGGCCGAAAGTGCAATCACAAGTGCAAGGGCAATCGAGCGAGCCGAAATCATCGAGACCTCCCTGACATAGCCCCCAGATCAATGGGGCAGAGCCGAGATAAACCCGCAAGCGGCCCTCGGTTCAAGTCCGGACCTGCAACTTGCGCGCGCCACAACCGGTAGAGATGCATTGCCCTGCTCCCAATAGTGCTTCGCGTCGCGGAATTTCTCAGCGTCTGCGCACAAGTTGGAGTTGCCTTTGTCAGGTTTCCGTCAGGTGACCGCCGACGATATCGGCACGGCAGTTACGACTTTCGTATTGACGCGTTTTGGTTTCCGACGGAGTGTTGCAGCCGCAGCGTCAAAAGGCGCGCATTTTGGGAGGAACGGATGAAACGCTTTGCGATGGCCGCGAGCCTCGTCATGCTTGCGTCAACCTGTGCAAATGCACAAACCACCGAGCAGCTGGTCAAGGGTGCGACCGACACATCGAACGTTCTCAATTACGGAATGGGCTACAATCTCCAGCGCTTCTCGACGCTGAAGCAGATCAACAAGGATACGGTCAAGAATCTCGTCCCAATCTGGAATTACAGCTTCAATGACGATCGGAGCGAGGAATCACAGCCAATCGTCTATCAGGGCGTCATCTACGTCACCTCGCACAATGCCACGATGGCGGTCGATGCCAAGACCGGCAAGCAGATCTGGAAGAGCAAGATCGAATATCCGGCGGAGACGCCGCGAATCGTCTGCTGCGGCATCATTAACCGCGGCGTCGCGATTCACGAGGGCAAGCTGTTCCGTACGACGCTCGATGCCCACGTGGTTGCCATCGACGCCAAGAACGGCAAGGAGCTGTGGCGGCAGAAGGCAGCCGACATCAAGGAAGGCTATTCGATGACGGTGGCCCCGCTCGTTGCCGACGGCGTCGTCATCACCGGCATTTCCGGCGCCGAATTCGGCACCCGCGGCTTCATCGACGGCTGGGATCTGGCGACTGGCAAGCATCTCTGGCGAACCCACTCGATCCCCTCGCCGGACGAGCCCGGCGGCGACACCTGGAAGGGCGACACCTGGAAGCTCGGCGGCGGCTCGACCTGGATCACCGGCTCTTATGACCCCGAGCTGAACACGATCTATTGGGGCACCGGCAATCCCGGCCCGTTCAACTCGGCGGTGCGCCCCGGCGACAATCTCTACACCTGCTCCGTCCTGGCGTTGGATCCCAAGACCGGCAAGATCAAGTGGCACTACCAGTTCTCGCCGAACAATCCGTTCGACTACGACGCCGTGGCCGAGATGGTGCTCGCCGACGTGAACATCGAGGGCAAGCCGACCAAGACGCTGATGAATGCCAACCGCAACGGCTTCTTCTACGTGCTCGACCGCACCAACGGGAAGCTGCTCGCGGCTAATCCTTACGTGAAGGTGAATTGGGCGACCGGCATCGACATGAAGACCGGACGTCCGATCGAGACCGACATCTCGAAGGACGCACGCGAGGGCAAGAAGGTGACGGTCTATCCCTCGATCCTCGGCGGCAAGAACTGGGAGCCGATGTCGTTCAATCCGCAGACCGGCCTTGCCTATGCCAACACGCTCGCGTTCGGCGGCAGGTACAAGACCGAGCCCGTCACCTACAAGCAGGGCGAATGGTACCTCGGCATGGACCTGACCGACCTCTGGGAATACGGCGACGGGCCGCGCGGCCATCTCAAGGCTATCGATCCCATGACCGGCAAATCGAAATGGGAAGCGCCGAGCGACATTCCGCGCTTCTCCGGCGTGCTCTCGACGGCCGGAGGCGTCGTATTCTCTGGCGCGCTGACCGGCGAGTTCGAGGCCTTCGACGCCGACACCGGCAAGAAGCTCTGGCAGTTCCAGACCGGCTCCGGCATCGAGGGACAGCCGGTGACCTGGCAGCAGGACGGCGTGCAGTATGTCGCCGTGACGAGCGGCTATGGCGGCGTCTACTCGCTGTTCTCCGGCGACGAGCGGCTTGCCAACGTGCCGCCCGGCGGCTCGCTGTGGGTCTTTGCGGTCAAGCAGTAAACACGGGTACGATGCTGAAAGTGATCTCTCACAAGACGGCGGCGATGATCGCCGCCGTCGCGGTGCTCTCGGTCGCGCATGCGGCGACCGTCCGCGCCGATGACACCACCGGCAATTCCATGCAGGCGCAGATCGACCATGGTAAGTCGACCTACGCCTCGAAATGCTCCCACTGCCACGGCCCCAATCTGATGAATTCCGGCACCGTCACGCCGGATCTGCGTGCCATTCCCGACGACAAGACGCGCTTCGTCACCACGGTGAAGAACGGCAAGAACAACAAGATGCCACCCTGGGCCGACATTCTCAGCGACGACGAGATCGGAAACCTCTGGGCGTTCGTCTCCAGCCGGAGGAAGCCATGAGGGGCCGGCGCGTTGCCTGGAGCGTTGCGGCCGTTCTGTCCGCGATGGCGTCGGTCGCTCTCGCAGCCGACGATCCTCTGAAGGTCTGTCTCGACGAGGACAGGCCGCCGCTCTCGGTGCATCGCCGCGACAAGCCGGATGCCGGCTTCGACGTGCTGCTGGCGCAGGCGATCGCCGAGCGGATGGGACGCCCGCTGAAGATCCAGTGGTTCGAGAGCAGGCTAGATGAGGATTCGAGCCCGCAGCTCGAGGCCAATGCGTTGCTCTCGGACGGGCGCTGCTCGCTGGTCGGCGGCTACGCGCTGACGCAGGATTCGCTTGTCGCACCCGGGATGAAGACGGCGCGCTTGCCGGGTTTCGCCGGCGCCACGCGCGACGATCGGCGGCGCCGCGTCCCGCTCGGCGTGCTCGCGCCGAGCCAGCCCTACATCTATTCGCCGATGACGGTGGTGCTGGGGCCAAAGGCCCGCGGGCGCAAGGTCGGCGACATCGGCGATCTCGCCGGCCTTCGTCTCGCCATCGAAAGCGGATCGCTCGGCGACGCCATCCTGATGACCTTCGACAAGGGGCGCCTGATCGACAACATCACCCATCTCGTCCCCGGCCGCGACGATCTCCTCGGCGGACTCGAGCGCGGCGACCATGACGCGACGCTGATCGATCTTGCCCGCTTCGACGCCCATCGCGCCGCGCACCCGGACACGGCGATCACGGCGTCCGGCTACTATTATCCGATCGGAGCCAATCGCGGCTATGTCGGGCTCGCCAGCGATGGCGCGCTGATCGCGGCCGTCAACAAGGCGCTGACTGAGCTCACGGCTTCGGGCAAGATCGCCGAATTCGGCAAGCAGGCCGGCCTCACCTATCTGCCGCCGCGCGAGCCCGCGATCCTCGGCGATGTCTGGACGAAGATCATCCAGCGGTGAGGCTCCCGCGGCCCGAACGCAGTGCGAGCCAATGCGCCAATCTGTCTCGCCTGCGGCCCATGGCAGCGACGGCCTGATGCAGTAGGTTCGGCAAAAATCAGGGAGAGAATCATGTCCGCCAAGCTCGATCGCCGCCACTTCATCGCCGCCGGTACCGGTGCACTGGCGATGCCGTTCGTCGCGCGCGGCGCATCGGCGCAGGGTGGCTGGCCGGCGCGGCAGATTCGCATGATCTGCAGCTATCCCGCCGGCGGCCAGACCGACCTGCTCGCGCGCGCTTATGGCGAGTTCATCTCCAAGCAGGTCGGCAAGACCGTCGTCATCGAGAACAAGCCCGGCGCCTCCGGCGCGATCGGGACGGCGGAAGTCGCCCGCGCCGAGCCCGACGGCCACACCATCCTGTGCTCGATCTCGACCACCTACATCATGAACCGGGTGGTGATGAAAAATCCCGGCTACGACATGGACAAGGATCTGACGCTCGTCAGCGTCATTCCCGGCGCGGGCCTGTTGCTGGTCGCGAACCCGAAAACCGGGGTCAAGACGCTGGAGGATTTCGTCGCCTTCGCGCGCAAGAGCGGCAAGGTGAATTTCGGCACCTACAGCGCGGGCTCGGCCCCGCACATGACCGTCAACGAGCTCAACAAGCAGTATGGCCTCAACATCGAGCCGGTGCATTATCGCGGCGAGGCGCCGATGTGGACGGGAATGCTGGAAGGCACCCTCGATGCCGCGATGGGCAGCTACACGGCCGCACAGTCGGTCCTGCAAAGCGACCGCGGCACGGTGTTCGCCGTGCATTCGAAGAAGGTCGATGCGATCCCCGCGATCAAGACCCTTCCCGAGCAGGGCGCCACGTCGAAATTCTTCACCGTGAGCGGATTCACCGGCTGGGCCGTGCCCAAGGCGACGCCGCAAGCCGTGGTCGACCGCCTGGCCGAGCTCTGCGTCGCCGCCAACACCGATCCGAAAGTGAAGGAGGTTCTCTCGACTTTCGTGCTCGAGCCCGCGATCGGCTTCAAGGAGACTAATGCGCTGTACCAGCGCGAGCTGCCGATCTGGATCGAGAGCGCGAAGTCGTTGGGCCTCGAGCCGGCCTGATCAGAAAGTTGGGCGCATCAGGAGGACGGCCTCGCCGCTTCTGGAAAAACCGCGTCTAATGCTCGCCCGAGCTCGCCGCGCCCTGCTGTGCCTTGTGGATCGAGGACGGCACCACGCCGAAGTATTTTCGGAACACCCGGCTGAAATGCGATGAGCTGGAGAACCCCCAGGAGAAGGCGACGTCGGTAATGGTCTTGCCGGCGTGGGCCTCGAGCTCCTGGCGGCAGTTCTGCAACCGCGCCTGCCAGATGTAGTCGCTCACTGTGGTGCCGCGCTCCGAGAACAGCATGTGCAGATAGCGCTTGGAGCAACCGAGCTCGGCCGAGATCTGGTCGATGCACAGATCCGGGTCGCGCAAGTGCTCCCGGATGAAGAACTGCGCGCGCACATACATCGCTTCGGGCCCGACACGATCGAACATCGTGTCGGCTTCGCGCAGCGGCAGCAGCAACAGGTCGATCAGCGAATCGGCGACGCCGACCGCGCTGTTGGCCGACAGCTTTGCCGCCTCGTCGAAGGTGGCATGGACGAAATCGTGGGCGATCCGCCCGGTCCCCGTCTTCGCCGTCAATTTGCACGCCGGCATCCGCTGCGACGGGAATCCGCGGTCGCGCAGCAGCGCCTTCGGCACGATCACCACGTCGTGACGGGTAAAGGCGGGACTGATGATCGAATGTGGACAGGAGACGTCATAGGCGATGATGTCGCCCGGATTGATCTCGATGTGACGGCCTTCTTGTTCGAAATAAGACACGCCGTAGGTCTGGAAGTGGATTTTTATGTACGGGTGTTCATTGGCCTTGGCGCGCGCCAGCGTGTGCGCGATGCGATGCTGGCTGACCTCGATCTGGCAGAGCTTCAGGCGCGAGACCGTGGTGTAATCGATGCGACCTTCGAGCGAGGACGCTTCCAGCGGATCGACGTCGAAATGCCCGCACAGGCTCGTGAGCCCGTCGATCCAGCTCTGGATCTGCCGCTTCGGCGTCATTCCGGTCGTCGAGAGCGTGTGAATGGTGTCGGACATTAATCCAGCCACTGATTTGATCCGGAGGTTCGGCGCGAATCGCAACCAGCGCTGCCGGAGCCCTCAGCCGTGATTGCGTGACGTTTACCTCGCATTTGAGCGGTCTCTTGCAACGAGCGCCATCGTTCCATTGCCACTCTTGAAACTTAATCCTCCGCCTTAGTTGCAGCGCCGTCAAGGGGAACCTGAGCGCCGAGGCCGGCCTCGAGGGCGCACCGAAGCCGCTGAATTCGCTACTGCAAAATCAAAATCTTCACCTCCGTGCGCTGTCGAGCAAACCGCCTTCGCTCTTGGGCAAGTTTCCCGATGGCGAAGCCGTTAGGGATTGCGGCAGGAACAACAAGAACGGGCCGCTCCTGCACGTGGACCCGTGGCTCTCATCAGGAGGAGGAAACAGCACAGCATCGTTTCTGGTCCCCATCGTGACCGCCCTGCACGAGCAGACGCCGGACGAGAAGCCCGGCGATTGAGCAATGCTTCGGAAATAATAAACGAGACCAACGGAGGAATGACTATGCGCAAGGTGCTTCTGGCGACCTGTCTTGGTTCGGCGGCGGCTCTCGCCGTCGGCAGCGCTTCAGCAAATGACGAGCTGATCAAGATGTCGCAAAACCCGAAAGACTGGGTGATGCCGGCGGGCGACTACGCCAATACCCGCTATTCGAAGCTAAACCAGATCAACGCACAGAATGTCGGGAAACTCCAAGTTGCCTGGACCTTCTCGACTGGCGTACTGCGTGGCCACGAAGGCGGCCCGCTGATCATCGGCAACATGATGTACGTCCATACGCCGTTCCCGAACAAGGTCTACGCCATTGACCTTTCGCAAGAGAACAAGATCGTTTGGAAATACGAGCCGAAGCAGGATCCCAACGTCATCCCCGTTATGTGCTGCGACACCGTCAACCGCGGCCTGTCCTATGGCGACGGCAAGATCATTCTGCATCAGGCCGACACCAACCTCGTCGCGCTCGACGCCAAGACCGGCCAGGTGGCCTGGTCGGCGACCAACGGCAATCCCGCGAAGGGCGAGACCGGCACGTCGTCTGCGCTGGTCGTCAAGGACAAGGTCCTGGTCGGCATCTCCGGCGGCGAGTTCGGCGTGCAGTGCCATGTCACCGCATACGACCTCAAATCCGGCAAGCAGGTCTGGCGCGCCTATTCCACAGGCCCGGATGATCAGATCAAGGTCGATCCGGCGAAGACGACCTCGCTCGGCAAGCCGGTCGGCCCGGACTCTTCGCTGAAGAGCTGGCAGGGCGATCAGTGGAAGATCGGCGGCGGCTGCACCTGGGGCTGGATCTCCTACGATCCCGCTCTGAACCTCGTCTATTACGGGTCGGGCAATCCCTCGACCTGGAACCCGAAGCAGCGTCCCGGCGACAACAAATGGTCGATGGCGATCTTCGCCCGCGATGCCGACACCGGCATGGCGAAGTGGGTCTACCAGATGACGCCCCACGACGAATGGGACTATGACGGCGTCAACGAAATGATCCTCAGCGATCAGCAGATCAACGGTCAGAACCGCAAGCTGCTGACGCACTTCGACCGCAACGGCCTCGCCTACACGATGGACCGCGAGAGCGGCGAACTGCTGGTCGCCGAGAAGTACGACCCGAAGGTGAACTGGACCAGCGGCGTCGACATGGACAAGAACTCGCCGACCTACGGCCGTCCCAAGGTCGTCGCACAATACTCGACCGAGCACGGCGGAGAGGACAAGAACACAAAGGGCATCTGCCCGGCCGCGCTCGGCACCAAGGACCAGCAGCCGGCAGCCTACTCGCCGGACACGCAGCTGTTCTACGTTCCGACCAACCACGTCTGCATGGACTATGAGCCGTTCAAGGTGAGCTACACCGCGGGTCAGCCCTATGTGGGTGCGACGCTCTCGATGTATCCGCCGCAGGGCGAAAGCCACATGGGCAACTTCATCGCCTGGGACAACAAGACCGGCAAGATCGTCTGGTCGAACAAGGAGCAGTTCTCGGTCTGGTCGGGTGCGCTCGCAACCGCCGGGGGCGTGGTGTTCTACGGCACGCTCGAAGGCTACCTGAAGGCGGTCGACGCCAAGACCGGCAAGGAGCTCTACAAGTTCAAGACTCCCTCGGGCATCATCGGCAACGTCACCACCTATGAGAACAATGGCAAGCAATACATTGCCATTCTCTCCGGCGTGGGCGGCTGGGCCGGCATCGGACTGGCGGCAGGCCTGACCGACCCGACCGCAGGCCTCGGTGCGGTCGGCGGCTACGCGGCCCTCAGCAACTACACGGCGCTCGGCGGTACCCTGACCGTGTTCTCGCTGCCGAACTAAACCCGTCAGCATCGCTCCGGCGCGTGGATCGCTTCACGCGCCGGCTCGTCTCCACCGAATGCCGACCGAGGAACAATCTCTTGCGTCAAATCTGCTCTGTCATTGCTGTGATGATGATCTTCGTTGTGTCCGGAGGAAGCGCGGTCGCAGAGGGTCCGGGCGACCCGACCGCCGTGAAGAAGGAAGACGACGGAAAGTGGCTCGATAAGGACGGAAACCCGACCTACAAGATTTCGGCCGACGGCACCGTGGACTGGTTCACCTATTCCGGATACCGCCGCTATCATTCGGACTGTCACGTGTGTCACGGCCCCGACGGCATGGGATCGACATACGCGCCGGCGCTGAGGGATTCCGTGAAGTCGATGAGCTACGGCGACTTCCTCGGCGTGGTCGCCTCCGGCCGCAAGAACATCTCGGCCGCGCAGGAGAACGTCATGCCGGCCTTCGGCGACAACCCGAACGTCGCCTGCTACATGGACGATCTCTACGTCTATCTCCGCGCGCGCTCCACCGACGCCTTGGGCCGGCAGCGTCCTGCGAAAAAGGAGGAGAAGACGGAGGCCTATACCCAGGCTGAAGACGCCTGCATGGGCAAGAAATGAACGTTACGAGGGCTGCCAGGACTACTTCTTGGCGCCTGATGAGAATTTGAGGAGCTACCCATGAAGACACGTGCCGCCGTTGCTTTCGAAGCCAAGAAGCCGCTCGAGATCGTCGAGGTCGATCTGGAAGGCCCGAAGGCCGGCGAAGTCCTGGTCGAGATCAAGGCGACGGGCATCTGCCATACCGACGCCTACACGCTCGACGGCTTCGACAGCGAGGGAATCTTCCCGTCGATCCTGGGACATGAGGGAGCCGGCATCATCCGCGAGATCGGCCCCGGCGTGACCTCGGTGAAACCGGGCGATCACGTCATCCCGCTCTACACGCCGGAATGCCGGCAGTGCAAAAGCTGCCTCAGCCAGAAAACCAATCTCTGCACCGCGATCCGCGCGACGCAGGGCAAGGGCGTGATGCCCGACGGCACCAGCCGTTTCTCCTACAAGGGCAAGCCGATCTACCACTACATGGGTTGCTCGACCTTCTCGAACTTCACCGTGCTGCCCGAGATCGCGGTCGCCAAGATCCGCGAGGACGCGCCGTTCGACAAGAGCTGCTACATCGGCTGCGGCGTCACCACCGGCGTCGGCGCCGTCGTCAACACCGCCAAGGTGACGCCGGGCTCCAACGTGGTCGTGTTCGGCCTCGGCGGCATCGGCCTCAACGTCATCCAGGGTGCCAAGATGGCCGGCGCCGACAAGATCATCGGCGTCGACATCAACGATTCCAAGGAGGAATGGGGTCGCAGGTTCGGCATGACCGACTTCGTCAACCCGAAGAAGATCACCGGCGACATCGTTCAGCACCTCGTCGGCCTCACCGACGGCGGCGCCGACTACACCTTCGACTGCACCGGCAACACCACCGTGATGCGCCAGGCACTGGAGGCCTGCCATCGCGGCTGGGGCACCTCGATCATCATCGGCGTCGCCGAGGCCGGCAAGGAGATCGCCACCCGCCCGTTCCAGCTCGTCACCGGCCGCAACTGGCGCGGCACGGCCTTCGGCGGCGCGCGCGGGCGAACCGACGTGCCGAAGATCGTCGACTGGTACATGAACGGAAAGATCCAGATCGATCCGATGATCACCCACGTGCTCAAGCTCGAGGAGATCAACAAGGGCTTTGACCTCATGCACGAGGGCAAATCCATCCGTTCAGTCGTCGTGTTCTAGCTCGAAAACGTCACACCAAGGAGGATCGACCATGACTGTTGCACTCCATCCCTCGATCGACAACGGCATCAAGCAAGGCAGCGGCAGCTTCGCCGGCGGCACGCTGGCCTGCAAATGCAGCGACCACCCGGTGAAGGTCGGCATCAAGGGCGACGTCGCCCACAATCACGCCTGTGGCTGCACCAAGTGCTGGAAGCCGCAGGGCGCGACCTTCTCCGTCGTCGCCGTCGTGCCGCGCCAGAACGTCACCGTGCTCGAGAACGGCGACAAGCTCCAAATCGTCGACCCCTCCGCGGTGATCCAGCGTTACGCCTGCAAGGCCTGCGGCACGCACATGTACGGCCGGATCGAGAACAAGAACCATCCGTTCTACGGCCTCGACTTCATCCATCCCGAACTGTTCCAGGAGCAGGGCTCGCAGGCGCCGCAATTCGCCGCCTTCGTTTCCTCCGTGATCGAATCGGGTGTGAAGCCCGAGCAGATGGCCGGCATCCGTTCGCGGCTGAAGGAGATCGGCCTCGAGCCCTATGACTGCCTGTCCCCGCCCCTGATGGACGCGATCGCGACCCATGTCGCGAAGGCCAAAGCCGCTTAGGAAGACTGCCTGGACGCCCGCCTGAACTGGCCGGCCGCCGGATCTTGGCTACACCATCTGCAACTCGCTGGCGTTCGTTGCCGCCAGCGAGCCTCACGGGTCCCCGCTGCCGGGACCACCGCGGCGCGATGCCGCCGCTTCTGCACCACGCGTGGGTGAGGACCATCGGCTCCTCAGTCCTGGTCTCTGAATGACTGCGCAGGACCGTCCGCTTCCTGCTTGAAGTTCGCGGTGCTCTGCGTTCTCCCTCCCTCGACTGAGGCCTACTGCTTCGTCCGTTCGGTGCAGCCGGCGGACGAAGCTTTTTTCGTTGCGTCCATTTGATAGGCAACGTGGCGGATGACGCGCCCTGCTTTTGACAAACCGTCGATGCAATCTTTTCCCGGTGAGAACACTCGGCTGTGAACGCCGGGTCGGCGCGATCTCTGCTAGGGTCGCGCCGTCACGATGCCGCACGACGTACAATCAATTAAGAAGAAAACGGGAGGTATCGAGCACATCCAGACATCGCTACCTGCGTTCCTGCCTCCTTCCGGGATTTGCCCGCGCGGGACTACGGCGGGATGTGGCGAGACGACGCACGAGCGGTCGCCGACCGGCGTCGGCGGACTTTGAATTTGGCATGCTTATGAAGAGCGAGGCACGATCATGATCAAGGTGAAGATCAACGGCCAGGAACAGAGCTGGGACGGTGACCCGGATCTCCCGCTACTCTGGTTCCTGCGTGACGAGGCCGGTCTCACCGGCACCAAATACGGCTGCGGCCAGGCCCTGTGCGGCTCCTGCACGGTCATCGTCGACAAGCAAGCGGTGCGCGCCTGCATCACGTCCGTCAACGACGTCGCCGGACGCGAGGTCACCACGATCGAAGGCCTGCATCCGAACGGCGATCACCCGGTGCAGAAGGCGTGGCGCCAGGTCAACGTGCCCCAATGCGGCTTCTGCCAGGCCGGCCAGATCATGCAGGCCGCGGCGCTTCTGATGGAGAATCCCAAACCCTCGCACGACCAGATCCGCGAGGCGATGTCCGGCAACATCTGCCGTTGCGGCTGCTATCAGCGCATCGAGAATGCCGTCCATCTCGCATCGACGGGAGTGTGACATGAACTTCATCGACAATCCCCGCAAGCTTCGCGGCTTCGAAAAGCACATCAAGGTCGAGAAGGTGTCGCGCCGCAGCATCCTGAAGGGGCTCGGCGTCACCGGCGGCTTCGTGCTCGCCGCCCCCGTGATGTCGCGCCAGGCGCTCGCCTATGAGACCGGCGCCGGCAAGATGCCGCATGGCGTCGTGGTCGATCCGCGCGTGTTCGTTTCGGTAGGCGCGGATGGCATCGTCACCATCGTCGGGCATCGTTCGGAAATGGGCACCGGCGTGCGCACCAGCCTGCCGCTGATCGTGGCCGAGGAGATGGAGGCCGACTGGTCCAGGGTCAAGGTGCAGCAAGCCCATGGCGACGAGGTCAAGTTCGGCAACCAGGACACCGACGGCTCGCGCAGCACGCGGCATTATCTGATCCCGATGCGCCAGATCGGCGCTTCGGCCCGCACAATGCTGGAGCAGGCCGCGGCCAAGCGCTGGGGCGTGCCGGCGACCGAGGTCAAGGCGGTCAACCACGAGGTCGTGCACAGCGCCAGCGGGCGCAAGCTCGGCTTCGGCGAGCTCGCTGCCGACGCCGCCAAGGAATCGGTGCCCAGCATCGAGGGCCTCAAGCTGAAGGACCCCAAGAACTTCCGTTATCTCGGCAAGGGCCAGATCGGCATCGTCGATCTCCACGACATCACCACCGGCAAGGCGAACTACGGCGCCGACGTGCGGCTGCCCGGCATGAAATATGCCGTGATCGCCCGTCCGCCGGTGACCGGCGGCAAGCTGGTCAAGTTCGAGCCGGCGGAGGCGCTGAAGGTCCCCGGTGTCGAGAAGGTGATGCAGGTGCGCGGCTGGCCGTGGCCCTCGAAATTCCAGCCGCTCGGCGGCGTCGCGGTGATCGCGCGCAACACAGGCGCGGCGATCAAGGGCCGCGACGCGCTGAAGCTGACCTGGGACGACGGTCCCAACGGCAAATACGACTCCGTCGCCTACCGCAAGGAGCTCGAGGAGGCCTCGCGCAAGCCGGGGCTCGTGCTGCGCAAGGAGGGCGATGCGGACGCTGCCCTGAAGAGCGCCGACAAGGTGATCGTCGGCGAATACTACCTTCCGCATCTCGCCCATGTCGCCATGGAGACGCCGGTGGCGGTCGCGGACGTCAAGGGCGACAAGGCCGAGATCTGGGCGCCGGTTCAGAGCCCCGGCGGCACCCGCGAGGACGTCGCCAAGACGCTCGGCATTCCCGAGGCCAACGTCACGGTCAACGTGACGCTGCTCGGCGGCGGGTTCGGACGCAAGTCGAAATGCGACTTTGCGCTCGAAGCCGCGCTGCTCTCGAAGGAGCTCGGCGCGCCGGTGAAGGTGCAGTGGACGCGGGAGGACGACATCCACAACGGCTTCCTGCACACCGTCTCGGTCGAGCGGATCGAGGCCGGCCTCGACAAGAGCGGCAAGGTGATCGCCTGGCGCCACCGCAGCGTGGCTCCCAGCATCGCCTCGACCTTTGCCGCCGGCACGGTGCATCAGGCGCCGTTCGAGATCGGCATGGGCCTGGTCGATATGCCGTTCGAGATCGCGAACATCTCGTGTGAGAACCCGGAAGCCGCGGCGTTCACCCGCATCGGCTGGTTCCGCGCGGTCTCGAACATCCCGCGCGCCTTCGCCGTCCAGTCGATGGTCGGCGAGATCGCGCAGGCAACGGGCCGCGACCAGAAAGACATGCTGCTCGAGCTGATCGGCTCGCCTCGCATCGTCAAGCCCAACGTGAAGGACCTCTGGAATTACGGCGAGCCCCAGGACAGCTACCCGATCGACACCGCGCGCCTGCGCAAGGTGGTCGAGCTGGTCGCCGAGAAGGGCGAATGGGGACGAAAGGTGCCGAAGGGCCACGGTCTCGGCATCGCCGTGCACCGCAGCTTCGTCAGCTACATCGCGACCATCGTCGAGGTCGCCGTCGACGACAAGGGCAAGCTGACGGTGCCGCGGGTCGACACGGCGATCGATTGCGGCACCTATGTCAACCCCGAGCGCATCGCTTCGCAGATCGAGGGCGCGGCGATCATGGGGCTCAGTCTCGCCAAATACGGTGAGATCACCTTCAAGGACGGCAAGGTGCAGCAGAAGAATTTTGACGACTTCCAGGTCGTCAGGATGGACGACTCGCCTGTGGTGACCAACGTGTACATCGTGCCGCCCGGACCCGACACGCCGCCGAGCGGCGTTGGCGAGCCCGGCGTTCCTCCGTTCGCGCCAGCCCTGATCAACGCGATCTTCGCAGCGACGGGAAAGCGCATCCGCGCGCTTCCGATCGGCAAGCAATTGGAGGCGTGAGACGGAACCGAAGCGCGAGGCGGAACACAAGGCGCCTCGCGCCGTTTCCATCGATCTGACAGGAGACAGATCGATGACCAACATCTCAAGGGCGCTCGCGGTCTCGCTGTCGGGCGCCTTTCTTTTGACCGCCGCGGGCGCATTCGCCCAGAGCAACACGACGCCGCCGACCACCGCGACGCGCCCCACCGGCCCCGACCAGACTTCGCTGCCGAACGCCAATGCCCCGCCCGCCACCACCAACCAGACCACCGGGCAGCACAATCCGGATCCCAAGATTCGCGAGATGAACCAGAAGGAGAAGGATAAGGTCGAGCGCGAGGGGAAGTAGCTATCTGGCGCTGCGCAAACAAATGCGGCGGATGTTGCCATCCGCCGCATTCGCCACCCCCCGCTGCTCCGCTTCTTTCGATCCGCCCGCGGAGCTATTTCTTCAGCGCGAAGACCCAGACGACGCCGCCCTGCGGCACGTTGGCTTCGATGCCGATATTGTTGGTCACGAGTGCATCCTGGATGCGCTGCGCGTCGACGCCCCAGCCCGACTGGATCGCGATGTATTGCGTGCCGTCGATCTCATATGACACCGGCATGCCGACGATGCCGGAGTTGGTCTTCTGCTCCCACAACAGTTCGCCCGTCTTGGCGTGGAAGGCGCGGAAATAGCGGTCGTTGGTCCCGCCGACGAAGACGAGATCGCCCGCAGTCGCCGTGACCGATCCGAACAGATGCGACTTGGGGAAGTTGTGCTGCCAGACCTTCTTTCCGGTTGCGGGATCCCAGGCCTGCAGCTCGCCAAAATGATCCGCACCCGGCTTTACCTTCAGGCCGATGTCTTCCGGCTTGGTGCCGAGCCAGAGCTCGCCCGGCTTGAGTGGCACTTTCTCGCCGGTAAAGCCGCCGCAGAAATTCTCGTTGGCAGGCACGTAGACGAGGCCGGTCCTCTGGCTGTAGGCCGCCGATGGCCAATCCTTGCCGCCCCACAGCGAGGGACAGAACTCGACGCGCTTGCCGATCACCGGCTTGTGCGCTGGATCCACGATCGGCTTGCCGGTCTCGTCGATGCCCTTCCAGACGTCAGTGAAGACGAACGGCCATCCGGCGACGTAATTGATCTTGGTCGGAGTCCGCTCCAGCACCCAGAAGATCGCGTCGCGGCCGGGATGGACCAAGCTCTTGATGGTGCGGCCGTTGCGTTGCAAATCGATCAGCATCGGCGCGTCGACCTCATCCCAATCCCAGGAATCGTTCTGGTGGTATTGGTGATAGGCCTTGATCTTGCCAGTGTCGGGATCGAGCGCGAGCACCGATGCTGTGTAGAGATTGTCGCCGGGATGCGAGTCGCCGGGCCATGGCGCGGCATTGCCGACACCCCAATAGATCGTCCTGGTCTCCTTGTCGTAATTGCCTGTCATCCAGGCCGACCCGCCGCCGTTTTTCCAGTCGTCGCCTTGCCAGGTGTCATGACCGGGCTCGCCTTCACCGGGGATGGTGTAGGTCCGCCACAACTCTTTTCCCTCCTTGGCATCATAAGCAACGATATAGCCACGCACGCCGAACTCGCCGCCGGAGCCGCCGACAATGACCTTACCGTCGACGATCAAGGGCATCAGGGTGAGGTACTGCCCCTTCCTGTAGTCCTGCACCTTCGTGTCCCACAGCACCTTGCCGGTCTTGGCATCGAGCGCGACCACGTGGTCGTCCGTGGTGGCGAGGTAGAGCTTGTCCTCCCACAGACCAACGCCGCGGTTGGTCGGATGCAGCTGGAACAGATCGTCAGGAAGCTGCCGCTTGTAGCGCCAGTATTCGTCGCCGGTCTTCGCATTCAGCGCGATCACCTGGCCCATTGGGGTCGTCACGAACATCACGCCATTGTTGACGATCGGCGGGGCCTGATGGCCTTCGACCACGCCAGTGGAAAAGGTCCAGACCGGTGTGAGGTTCTTCACGTTGGAGGTGTTGATCTGATCGAGCGGGCTATAGCCGTGCCCGTCATAGGTGCGCCGGTAAAGCATCCAGTTGTGGGGCTCGGGGTTTTCCAGCCGCTGCGCGGTGACCGGAGAATAACTCTCGATCGGCCCCGATAGAGCGGCGGTTGAGGCAAGACACGTGAAGGCGACCAAGCCGGACAGTAACCATTGCTTCCTGATCATGGAAGTTTTCATGGACGTTCCCCTTTTTCATCCGCTTGAATTCTTTTTGTGATTTCTTGTCGTTCGTCCCGTCTTCCGCCCTTCGGCGGTGGCGGCTAGTCGTGAGGCGGGCCCAGCCCGCAACCGTCCATCATCCTGGCTGTGTGCCACCTACCTTTCCCATGAAATTGCCGGCGACGCTGAGCGAACCGTCAGCGAGCGCCAGCGGCAGCGCTGCTAGCCGCCGCGGCGCCGGCCCGAACACGACCTGCGCGCCCGCGCGGGGATCGAATTCGGAGTTGTGGCACATGCACTTGAAAACCTCCTTGTCGCCGACATCGCTCTTCACCCAGGCGGTGACGGGACAGCCGGCATGCGAGCAGATCGCCGAATAGGCGATGATGCCGTCGACGGCGCGCGCGCGGGTCTTCTCGTCGAGGTCGGCGGGATCGAGCTTGATGATCAGGATTTCGTTGAGCCGCGAGGCGCTGCGCACCACCGATGTGGTGGGGTCCTTCGGCCAGGCATGGATCGGCGGTCCACCGACCCGTAGATCAGCCGCAGTGATGAGCTTTCCCTCCTGGTCACCTTCGGAGAAGACGAGCAGATCGCCTTTCTGCGGCCGCTCATCCGAGCCGGGCGGATCCTCACCTGCGCGGGCCCTGGTTGAACAGCCGAGACACGCCGTCGTGGCCATCGCACCGAGCAGCAGGGATCGCCGTGTCTGTTCGGTGCCCGCTTCGACGTCGGGTTCCGTAGCATTTTCGGAAGATGATGAATGGGTATCGAACGATGCGCGAGCCATGCCCGCTAGCAGGCGCTGGAACTCTGCCGAAAACAAGGCGAAGACTTGGCGCCGCAGTGCATCAATATGGCTTTGCTCGCGCTGATTGCGTCGGAGTAAATGCGTTCAAGCGCGTTTTCGCGATTTCTACATGGCGTTGCGCGAATGGCATGATGATTTCGCAGATCAGATCCGATGATGGAGGAATTGCTGCGACGCCACGATGCGATGCGGAATCCCAGGCAGGCATCGTGTCCTTCACGACCTGAGCACGTGACGCGGCGAAGCGATGCGGCCCGCAAGTGTTGCCGACGCCATCTCAAAGCTGTCGGCGATACGACGCGCCTTGTCGATGAACAGTGCAGCCGCCGCCGGCGGGCAGACCTCGCGCGCGGTCTGCTCGAACAGGTCGAGCCAGCGATCGAAATGGCCGCCGGCCAGGCTGAGCGGCAGGTGTGCCCGCATCGGTGAGCCATGATAGCGGCCGCTCATCAGCACGACCGACGACCAGAAATCCCTGAGCTTGGCGAGATGCTCGTCCCAATTCTGCACGACGCCGAAGACGGGCCCCAACAGCGCGTCCTCTCGCACGCGTCCGTAGAAGCGGGTGACGAGTTCTCCAATCATCTCCTCGGTGATCCCGGTTCGCTCGATCGCATCCTGGGTCAACAGGCTCCGGCGCGCGGCCGCAGCTTCCCGCTCGGCCTTCAGTCGATCCGACATGTCCTTTGCTATCCGTTCCGTTATCCCCGCAGGCCGCCCGTTCGACATTGTCGGGCCTATCGCACGCGGCGTCTTTGTCGCAGCGCAAATTGCGGGATCTGGCGGCGGACGCTGGGCGCCCGCCGCCAATGCCTTCGTCAGGCGGAATAAGTGTAGAAGCCCTGCCCGGTCTTGCGGCCGAGATGGCCGGCATCGACCATCTCTTTCAGCAGCGGCGCTGGCCGATATTTAGGATCGTTGAAGCCCTTGTAAAAGACCTCCATCACCGAAAGCATGGTGTCGAGCCCGACGAGATCGGCAAGTGCGAGCGGCCCGATCGGATGGTTGCAGCCGAGCTTCATGCCCGCGTCGATCTCTTCCGCCGTCGCGATGCCCTCCTGGAGCGCGAAGATCGCCTCGTTGATCATCGGACACAGGATGCGGTTGACGGCGAAGCCCGGGCTGTTCTTGGCCGTGATCGCCACTTTGCCGACGCGCTTGGCGAAATCCAGCGCCTTGGCATGGGTGTCGTCCGAGGTCTGCAGGCCGCGGATGAGTTCGAGCAGCGCCATCACCGGCACCGGGTTGAAGAAGTGCATGCCGATGAAGCGGTCGGGACGGTCGGTCGCGGCGGCGAGCTTGGTGATTGAGATCGAGGAGGTGTTGGTCGCGACCAGCGTGCGCGGCGACAGGGTGGCGCAGAGATCCTTCAGGATCTTGACCTTGAGCTCCTCGTTCTCGGTCGCGGCCTCGATGACGAGGTCGCAATCCGACAGCTTCGCCCGGTCCGTGGTGCCGGTGATGCGCTTGAGCGTCGCCTCGCGGTCGGCCGCCGACATCTTCTCTTTTTTGACCAGCCGCTCGAGGCTTCCGCCGACGGTCGAAAGGCCGCGGTTCACCGCCGCATCGGAAATATCGACCATTACGACCGAGAGGCCGGCGGCCGCGCAGACCTGCGCGATGCCGTTACCCATGGTCCCTGCCCCGATGATGCCAACGGTCTGGATCATTGCGTCACATCCTTCATCCTTGCGGGCGCGCCAGTCGCAGCCCGGCTCCATTGTTCCTGCATTAGGGTCTAGCACCGCCATTGGGCCGGCGCGACCCGATCCTGTTCCTTAGCGCATCCGAGGCCGGAAGAAAGCCGCCCGCGGGGCCGCCAGGCGCCTCGATTGTCGGTCCCTGGCCGCGTCTATCGATCATCCTGAGCCCTTCTCCAACGGCTCCGGCGGGGTTGCCCACCCCCTGGCCCCTTGATTATGGCAGCGGCAGCAGCGAGAAGGGCGGCGCGGGGCTACCGCGGAACAGGGGCTTGCCCGAGACCGGATGAACGATTTCGCACGATCTATCGGTGCCGCCTTTGCGCTGATCGGCGACGCCGACACCGAGCTATTGGGCATCGTCGCCCTGTCGTTGCGGGTCAGCCTGACCGCCAGCATCCTGGCGCTCCTGATCGGCGCCCCCTTTGGAGCCCTGCTTGCGATCACCCGCTTCCGGGGACGCCAAATCATCATCATTCTGACCAATGCCCTGCTCGGGCTTCCGCCGGTCGTGGTCGGGCTCGCGCTCTATCTCTTGCTGTCGCGGTCCGGCCCGTTCGGGGCGGCGGGCTTGTTGTTCACGCCGGCCGCCATGGTGATCGCGCAGACGCTGCTGGCGACGCCGATCGTGGTGGCGCTGGTGCACCGGCCGGCAAGCCTGTTGTGGGCGGAGTATGGCGACCTGGCGCGGATCGACGGGCTGTCGGCCCTGCGCAGCATGGCCCTGCTGTTCGCGCTCGGCCGGACCTCGTTGCTGACGGCCTTTCTCGCCGCGTTCGGACGTGCCATCGCAGAAGTCGGTGCCATCATCATCGTCGGTGGCAACATCCGTGGCTTCACCCGCACGATGACGACGGCGATCGCGCTGGAAACCAGCAAAGGCGAGCTGCCGCTGGCGCTCGGACTCGGGCTGATCCTGCTCGCTCTCAGCGTCGCGGTCTCGACCGTCGCCTTCGTCCTAGTTGGGCGCGTTGGGGAAAAATAGCTGCTCGCCGCCGACCTTGTACCCGGCGATCGCCTGCTGCCCTTGCGGCGAAACCAGCCAGTCGACGAAGGCCTGTCCCTCCTTTGCCTTCACGTTCGGATGCTTTGCAGGATTGACCAGCATGACGCCGTACTGGTTGAAGAGCCGCTTGTCACCCTCGGTCAGGATGGCGAGTTCGCCACGGTTCTTGAACGACAGCCAGGTGCCGCGGTCCGACAGGAGGTAGGCATTCGACGACGAGGCCATGTTCAGCGCCGGACCCATGCCCTGGCCGATCTCCCGGTACCAAATGTCCTTGCCGGCACTGAGGTCGACGCCAGCCTCCTTCCATAGTCTCAGCTCGGCCGCATGCGTGCCGGACTTGTCGCCGCGCGAGATGAACGGCGCCTTCTGCGTCGCGATCTTGCGCAGCGCATCGACCACGTCCTTGCTGCCCGAGATCTGCGCCGGATCGCTCTTGGGGCCGATGATGACGAAGTCGTTGTACATGACGTCGAAGCGCTTCACGCCCTGCCCTTCGGACATGAACTTGTCTTCGGCCGCCCGGTCGTGAACGAACACGACGTCGGCATCGCCACGCCGCCCGATGTCCAGCGCCTGGCCGGTGCCGACGGCGACGACCTTCACGCCGATGCCTTCGGCCTTCGCGAACAGCGGCAGCAGATGACCGAACAGCCCCGACTGTTCCGTCGAGGTGGTTGAAGCCACGGTGATGGTGCGATCCTGTGCGGATGCGATTGTGGACCAGAGCAGGACCGCTCCGATGGTGACAAGCTTCCTCATGCGACGTCCCGGGCTGGGCAATGACGGTTCTGAATAGCGGCTCGCGAGGATGGCGGGAGCCCCAAGCTTCGGATCGCAACGAGAGTTGATGCGGGCGGTGCACCTCGTCTGACAGAAAAAACGCGCCGGCGCGGGCTAGGCACGCCTGCAAAACAAGAAGTGAAAAAACAACCCCATGCACAGTAGCGATGGGGTTGAAACGCCTGAGCATTTTCGGTATTACCGAAGGCACGCTTGCGGCGTCGGGCAAAACAGGGGTATTATTGCATCATCGGCTGCTGTGCGGGTTGCGTAACTCGGGCGGATGCGCGCTGGATGCGTGGATGTTCTGCAATTGGTCCTGCCTACGTTGACACGGATGTGACGGCCGGGGCAGGTTTTCACATTGCTGGCGAATCAGCGATTGCCTCACGCCGAGTACCTCTTGGACAACTCCCAGTGCTTTCGAGACTGATATCGTTGCTGCGCCGCATCCCTGCGGTGAACTGGGCGTTTTCCCGACTCCGGCCTATGCCGCACAGCGGCAACATTGAGGTCGCGCCGACCGTCACGGACGCTGCGCCCGCCATCATCGAAGACGTCGCGGTCCCGGCTCAAGCTCCAAGCGCCGAGATCAGCACCGCCCCGGTGCGCGACGACGCTGCCCCCGCCACCCAGGCTCTGGTCGCGGAGAACGATGCGGCTGTGTCTGTCGTCGCGGAGAATCCGTCCGACGAAATCCGTATCAGCGGGGACTCCTCTCCGGAGACCGTGACGGAAATCGAGGCGCCCGCGACGCCGCCAGTCTCCGAGGAGGTGCTGACTGCATCGGTCGGTGCGGAGAGTGGGCCAGTTGCAGCCTCTGATCTCGCCATCGTTGACGACGATGCATCGCCTGCTGAGATTCCTGCAGAGATCGACTCCGCCGTCATAGAGGAGGTTGTGATTTCGTCAGCGGACGTCACGACCGCCTTGACTGATGTCCCTGATGTCATCATCGAGGCAGCCTCCTCGCCCGACGTTTCCGCCGCCGTCGATCCGGTCGCTGTCGAAGAAGTCGAGCTTCTCCGCGCCGAGGCCGATAGCGTCACGACTGATGCCTCTGAAGCCAGCGCCGACAGCGAACCGGCGCCCGTTGTCGAAAGCCCGCAAGTCCCTACAAACGATGTTCCGCTCGCTGCGGCAACTAACGACTCATTGAGCGGCGTCACCGCCATCGAGCCGGTTCAGCCTCTCGCGTCTCCCCCTTCCGAGCTCCGCCGCGTACCGAAAGTTCGCGCGAGAGCCGCAGAGCCCGCCGACCGCGCGGCGCTGATCCGGCAGCGCTGGGCGGAGAGCGGAATCAGGATGTGGAATCCGCGGCTGCACGGCACCGGCGAAGCCGCGCTGAACATCCAGGGAAGCATCGGGCTGCTGCCCCCGGCACCCGGCGAGACAATGCCGCGCTACGACAAGCTGGAATTCAGGATGCTCGGCGGACAGATCGTCTGTGAGGGCGTGATCGTCGAGGCACCGGTTCAGGCGAGCCATCGGAGCTTCACGCAGCTTGCCGAGCCGCGGACCAGCGAGCGCGTCCGCGAACCGGCGCGCGAGCGCCAGGCCGTCCTCGCCTGATCCGACCGTGGCCATGTGCTAGGCTGATGTCGCGCATGGGCGATAGCAGGCGGTAGCTGCAGCGATTTCGGGCGACCTGTGCCTGAGACGTGCGCACGCTGCGGCCGGATATCCTTAACGGGACCTCACCAATGCACGCGATCGGAAAATCGTAAGGCAGCGCGCAACCAGTGCTGGCCTGCCCGGGCCAGAATTGATCTAACGGCCCCTTTACCCCTGCCGTGCAAGATTGCCCACGTTTTTCAGGGGATCTGGGGCTCGTATTGCAATGCCTATTGCCGATTTGAAATCTCATCTTGCCGCCGCGATGCGATTGTTTCGCGTTCCCGCCGACAATCCGGACCTGACGCGGGCGCAGTTCGACGCCTTCTCCAAGCAGATCCCGCTGCTCTACTTCATCCTCATCAGCAACACGATTGCGGTCGCCTACACCTATGTGAACGTGGCGCCGGACTGGCTGACGATGATCGTGCCGGCCGTGCTGACGGTGCTCGCGGGCTTGCGGACCTTCTGGTGGCTACGCCAGCGCCGGCTGGTGCGCAGCGATGCCGACATCCTGCGCAATCTGCGCGCCACCAACTGGCTGACCCTGCCGATCGGTGCCGGCTTCACCGCCTGGTCCTTCGCGCTCTACCCCTACGGCGATCCCTTCGCCAAGAGCCAGGTCGCGTTCTACATGGCGGTCACCGTGATCGGCTGCATCTTCTCGCTGATGCATCTGCGCTCGGCGGCGCTGATCGTGACGCTGATCGTCGACGTGCCCTATGTGCTGTTCTTCTTTGCCACGGGCGAGCCGACGCTGAAGGCGATCGCGGTCAACAACCTCCTGGTTTCCGCCGCGATGGTGACGGTGCTGTTCATCTACTACCGTGACTTCGCCGATCTCGTCGCCAGCCGCAAGTCGCTGCTCGCGCAACAGGCGGCGACGCAGGCGCTCTCTGACGAGAACTTCCGCCTTGCCAATCTCGATTCACTCACCGAGCTGCCGAACCGCCGCCGCTTCTTCGCCGAGCTGTCGAGCGCCTTCACCGATGCCGAACGCAGGAAAGTTCGGATCGCGGTCGGCATCATCGATCTCGACGGTTTCAAGCCGATCAACGACAATTACGGCCATTCGGTCGGAGACCGCGTCCTGATCGAGGCCGGCCGGCGCATCCGCGAGGTCTGCGAGGGCTTTGGTCCGCAGCGGGTCGAATTCGCCCGATTAGGCGGCGACGAGTTTGGCCTTGTCGTTTGCGGCGACCCCGACGATGCGGACCTGCTGCGGCTGGGCCAGCGCATTGGCGACCAGGTCAGGCTTCCCTACCAGCTCGACACCGCCCATACCGGGCTGTCCTGCTCGATCGGCTTTGCCTCGTTTCCCCAATCGGCAACGACCGCGGAAGCACTCTATGAGTGCGCCGACTATTCACTTTATCACGCCAAGCGCCATCTGCGCGGCCGCACCGTGATCTTCTCGAGCGAGCTCGAGGCCGAGATCCGCAGTCGCGGAGTCATCGAGAATCTGCTGCGCACCGCCGATTTCAGCACCGAGATGGACCTGGTGTTCCAGCCGATCGTCGATGCCATGAGCGAGCACACCGCCGGATTCGAGGTCCTGGCGCGCTGGCGCAGCGCCCGCCTCGGCCTGGTCTCCCCGGCCGATTTCATTCCGGCCGCCGAGCGCATCGGACTGATCCGGCCGCTGACGCAGGCGCTGCTGGTGCGCGCGCTCGCCATCGCCAGGACATGGCCCGATCACATCCGCCTGTCGTTCAATCTCTCAGCCCACGATGTCTGTGCGGCGGAGGGCATCCTGCCGCTGATCTCGATCATCGAGAAGAGCGGGCTGCCGCCGCGCCGGATCGATTTCGAGATCACCGAGACCGCCGTCACCTTCGACTTCGTCCGCGCACAGCAATCGATCGCAACGCTGAAGGCAATGGGCTGCGGCATTTCGCTGGACGATTTCGGCACCGGCTATTCGTCGCTGAGCCACGTGCACCGGCTGCCGCTCGACAAGATCAAGGTCGACCGCAGCTTCGTTTCCGACATCAACGAGAATCCCGTCAGCCACAAGATCATCAAATCGCTCACCGGTCTCTGCGACGACATGGAGATCGCCTGCGTCGTCGAGGGCGTCGAGACGCGTGCTCAGCTCGACACCCTGCGCCGCCTGGGATGCGACTTCATCCAGGGTTACTATTTCGCCAAGCCGATGCCTGCCGATGCGATTGGCGACCATCTTGCGAAGGAGAGCCGGCGCCTCGACGGCACCGGGGCCAGGGTCGTGGCCTAAAGCGCGATGCGCGCTTTAGGTTATTGTTTGAGCATAATCTTTTCGGAAAACCGCTACGCACTTTTCCGGATCATGCTCTAAAGCCTCGTCTACTCCGCCAGGCTCGGCAGATCGAGCCCCTTGTCACGAGCGCACTCGATCGCGATGTCGTAGCCTGCATCGGCGTGGCGCATGACGCCGGTGGCGGGATCGTTCCACAGCACGCGCTCGATCCGCTTCGCAGCCTCGGGCGTGCCGTCGGCGACGATCACCATGCCCGCGTGCTGCGAGTAACCAATGCCGACGCCGCCGCCATGGTGCAGCGACACCCAGGTCGCACCGCTGGCGCAATTGAGCAGCGCGTTGAGCAGGGGCCAGTCGGAGACGGCGTCCGATCCATCCTTCATCGCCTCGGTCTCGCGATTGGGGCTCGCCACCGAGCCACTATCGAGATGGTCGCGGCCGATCACGATCGGCGCTTTTAGCTCGCCACGCGCCACCATCTCGTTGAAGGCAAGACCGAGGCGATGGCGATCGCCGAGGCCGACCCAGCAGATGCGTGCCGGCAGGCCCTGGAATTTGATGCGCGCCTTTGCCATGTCGAGCCAATTGTGCAGATGCTTGTCGTCAGGCATCAGCTCCTTGACCTTGGCATCGGTCTTGAAGATGTCCTCGGGATCGCCCGACAGCGCGGCCCATCGGAACGGACCAATACCGCGGCAGAACAGGGGACGGATATAGGCGGGCACGAAGCCGGGGAAATCGAACGCGTTCTTCAGGCCCATGTCCTGCGCCATCTGGCGGATGTTGTTGCCGTAGTCGAGCGTCGGAATGCCCTGGGCGTGGAAATCCAGCATGGCCTGGACATGCGCGACCATCGACGTCTTCGAGGCACGCTCCACTGCCTTCGGATCGGACGCGCGCTTGGCTTCCCATTCGGCAAGCGTCCAGCCCTTCGGCAAGTAGCCGTTGATGGGATCGTGCGCGCTGGTCTGGTCGGTGACGATGTCGGGCTTGACGCCGCGGCGCACCAGCTCAGGGAAGATCTCCGCGGCGTTGCCGAGCAGGCCGACCGAGACCGCCTTGTTCGTCTTCGCAGCGTCCGCCATGATCGCGAGCGCTTCATCAAGCGTTGCGGCCTGCCGGTCGAGATAACCGGTCCGCAGGCGCATCTCGATGCGGCTCGGCTGGCATTCGACCGCAAGCATCGAAGCGCCGGCCATGGTCGCCGCCAGCGGCTGCGCGCCGCCCATGCCTCCCAAGCCGGCCGTGAGAATCCATTTACCGGCGAGGCTGCCGCCGTAATGACGCCGACCGACCTCGACGAAGGTTTCATAGGTGCCCTGCACGATGCCCTGGCTGCCGATATAGATCCAGGAGCCGGCCGTCATCTGGCCGTACATCATCAGGCCTTGGCGATCGAGCTCGTTGAAATGATCGAGCGTCGCCCAATGCGGCACGATGTTGGAATTCGCGATCAGCACGCGCGGTGCATCGGCATGGGTGCGGAACACGCCGACCGGCTTGCCGGACTGCACCAGCAGCGTCTGGTCGGCTTCGAGCTTGCGCAAGGCCGCAACGATCCGGTCAAAACTCTCCCAGTCGCGCGCGGCGCGGCCGATGCCGCCATAGACGACGAGCTCGCTCGGGCGTTCCGCGACGTCAGGGTCGAGATTGTTCATCAGCATGCGCAGCGGCGCTTCCGTGAGCCAGCTCTTGGCGCTGATGTCGCTGCCGCGGGGAGCGCGGATGGTACGGTCATTGTCCAGACGGCGGTTCATGCGGGCCTCTTCAGACGAGTCTCGGAAACGGATCGGTGGGAAGCTGGGCGAGCGCAGCAGCTGGAAGCGCATCGGCTTCGATCAATGCAGCGGCCTTGGCCAGATCACCGGCCATGTAGCGATCGGCGCCCAGTGCGGGCACCTGCTCACGCAACGCGGCAATGACGGCGACCAGCGGCGCACTGGTTGCGTGCGGCGCGCGCAGCGTGATGCCCTGAGCGGCGACCAGAAGCTCGATGCCGAGGATGGCGGCGAGATTGTCGGCCATGTCGGACAGGCGCCGCGCAGCATGCGCGGCCATCGAGACATGATCTTCCTGATTGGCGCTGGTCGGCGTCGAATCGATCGAGCAGGCGAGCGCACGCTGCTTGTTCTCGGCATAGAGCGCGGCCGCCGTCACCTCGGCGATCATGAAGCCGGAATTGAGGCCGGGATCGGGGGTGAGGAACGGCGGCAGTCCGAAATTGAGCGCGGGATCGACCAGCGTCGCGATGCGCCGCTCGCTGATTGCACCGATCTCCGACAGCGCCAGCGCCAGCGCATCTGCGGCAAACGCCACCGGCTCGGCGTGGAAATTGCCGCCGGAGACGATCTCTCCGGTCTCGACCAGCACCAGCGGGTTGTCGGTGACGGCATTGGCCTCCACGATCAGCGTGCGCGCGGCCTGCGTGATCAGATCGAGCGCAGCACCGGCAACCTGTGGCTGGCAGCGCAGGCAATAGGGATCCTGCACGCGCTCATCACCCTCGAGATGCGACATACGGATGTCGCTGCCGTCGAGCAACGCATTCAGCGTCGCAGCCGCCGCGATCTGGCCGGCATGGCCACGCAGCGCCTGGATTTCGGGCCGGAACGGTGCCGTTGACGCCATCGCCGCGTCCACCGACAGCGCACCGGTCACGAGCGCGGCGCGGGCGAGGCGAAATGCGCGCAGCACGCCCGATAGCGCGTAGGCGGTCGAGAATTGCGTGCCGTTGATCAGCGCGAGGCCTTCCTTGGGCCCAAGGGTCAGCGGCGTGAGGCCGGCGGCGACGAGTGCCTCGCTGCCGGACACGATCTTGCCATCGATGATCGCCTGCCCTTGGCCGATCATCACGGCCGTCATATGCGCAAGCGGTGCCAGATCGCCGGAGGCGCCGACCGAGCCCTGCTGCGGCACCAGCGGATAGACGCCACGGGCCAGCATGTCCTGCAACTGCTCGATCACCGCGCGGCGCACGCCGGAAGCGCCGCGGCCGAGCGAGACGATCTTGAGCGCCATCATCAGGCGGACGATGGGCTCCGGCGTCGGCTGGCCGACGCCGCAGCAATGCGAGACGATGAGGTTGCGCTGAAGCAGCGCGGTCTGGTCTGGCGGAATGCGCTTCGACGCGAGCTTCCCGAAGCCGGTGTTGATGCCATAGACGGGGACGTCGGCCTGCGCGGCCTGCGCAACGATCAGCGCAGCCGCATCGACACGCGGCCAGAACGAAGGATCGAGCACGACGGGAGCACCTTCGAGCACGCGCGCGAGATTGTCGAGGCTCACTGTTCCCGGCTTGACGACGATCGCTGTCTCCTGCTCCGTCACTGCCCCCTCCATACCCGCTTGTGCAGCGGATTGAAGCCGATGCGGTAGACCAGCTCGGCCGGCCGCTCGATCTCCCAGATCGCGAGGTCGCACCATTTGCCGGTTTCCAGTGTGCCGATCTCGTTCAGCAGGCCGAGCGCCCGCGCGCCTTCACGGGTAACGCCGGCGAGGCACTCGGCCACATTCATCCGGAACAATGTCGCGCCCATGTTCATCGCGAGCAGCAGCGAGGTCAGTGGCGAGCTGCCGGGATTGCAGTCGGTCGCCAGCGCCATGGGAACGTTGTGCTTGCGGAACGTCTCGACCGGCGGCTTCTGCGTCTCGCGAATGAAGTAGAACGCGCCGGGCAACAACACCGCCACCGTGCCGGCCCTCGCCATGGCGGCGGCACCGGCTTCGTCAGTGTGCTCGAGATGATCGGCCGAGAGCGCCGAGAATTTCGCGGCAAGCGCGGCGCCGCCGAGATTCGAGAGCTGGTCGGCATGGAGCTTGACCGGCAGTCCAAGTCCCCTCGCCGTTTCGAACACCCGCGCAGTCTGCTCGGCGGAGAATGCGATGCCCTCCATGAAGGCATCGACGGCATCGGCGAGGCCCGCGTTTGCGATCGCCGGCAGCATCTCCTTGCAGACGAGATCGATGTAACCATCCTTGTCGCCCCCCGCCTCGACCGGCAGCGCATGCGCGCCCAAGAACGACGTGCGGATCGTAACAGGCCGCTCACGGCCGAGGCTGCGCGCAGCCGCGAGCTGGCGCATCTCGGTTTCTGTGTCGAGGCCGTAGCCGGACTTGATCTCGACCGTAGTGGCGCCCTCAGCCGTCAGCGCGTCGAGCCGCGGCAGCGCGCCTGCGACGAGCTCGGCTTCGCTCGCCTTGCGCGTTGCCGCCACAGTCGAAACGATGCCGCCGCCGGCGCGCGCGATCTCCTCGTAGCTCGCCCCTTTCAGGCGCAGCTCGAATTCATGCGCGCGGTTGCCGCCATAGACCAGATGGGTATGGCAGTCGACGAGACCAGGCGTGATCCAGCGCTCCTTGCAATCGATCCGCTCGATAGCGTCTGCATCGGCGGGAAAATCCGCTTTCGCGCCCGCATAGGCGATGCGACCGCCGCGTGCGGCGATGAGACCATGCTCGATCTCGCCAAGATCGGGACGATCGACCCGCATCGTCGCGAGGCGGGCATTGTGCCAGATCCGGTCGAAGCGCTCTGCCATGCGGGTATCCCTTCGCCCTGGGGATGCTTGACTTATATGTCTAGACATATAATCGTAAGACGGTTCTGTCCAGCCGGCGTGTAGATCATGACCCGACTGCATTTCGCTTCCGCGCTCCTGCCTTCCGGCTGGGCCAATGACGTGCAGGTGGTGATCGCCGCCGGCGCGATCGCCGCGGTGACGCCGGGCGTGGCGCCGTCCGCCGGCGACGAACGCCATGCCATCGCGCTTCCCGGACTTGCGAGCCTGCACAGCCACGCCTTCCAGCGCGGCATGGCAGGCCTTGCCGAATTGCGCGGCGATTCCACCGACACGTTCTGGACCTGGCGCGAGACGATGTATCGCTTTGCGCTGGCGATGACGCCCGACGACGTCGCGGCTGTGGCGACGCTGCTCTATGTCGAGATGCTCGAGCAGGGTTTTACCCGCGTCGGCGAATTCCACTATCTGCACCACGACCGCGACGGCTCGCCCTACGCTGACCCCGCCGAGATGGCCACGCGGATTGCACAGGCGGCCGAAGCCTCGGGCATTGCGCTGACGTTGTTGCCGACTTTCTATGCGCATGGCTCGTTTGGAGGCGCAGCGCCGCATGCCGGGCAGCGCCGCTTCATCTGCTCGGTCGATCAGTTCGCCGCATTGATGACGGCCTCGCGCCAGGCGATCAGCGCCTTGCCCGGCGCCAATATCGGCATCGCTCCGCACAGTTTGCGCGCGGTCACGCCGGACGATCTCGCCGCGATCCTTCCGCTCGCCGAGGGCGGGCCGGTGCACATCCATGCCGCCGAGCAGGTGAAGGAGGTCGAGGATTGCCTCGCCTGGTCGGGCCGGCGTCCGGTGCAATGGCTGCTGGAGCACGCGCCTGTCGATCGGCGCTGGTGCCTCATTCACGCGACCCACATGACGAGTGAGGAAGTGACGGCTTTCGCCAAGACGGGCGCGGTCGCCGGCCTTTGCCCGATCACGGAGGCGAGCCTCGGCGACGGCACTTTCTCGGCGCGGGAGTTTGTTGACGCCGGCGGCTTTTTCGGCGTCGGTACCGATTCCAACGTGTTGATCGGCGCCGCAGACGAGTTGCGCCAGCTCGAATACGGCCAGCGGCTCAAGCACCGCCAGCGCAACGTCCTCTCCGGCGGCGCAGGTCGCTCTACGGGACGCTCGCTGTTCGACGGGGCGCTCGCCGGCGGCGCGCGGGCGCTGGCGCAGCCGACGGTCGGCCTCACACCCGGCGCGCGCGCCGACATCATCACGCTCGACACGGCGCATCCATCGCTGGCGGGACGCGCGCAGGATGCCGTCATCGACGGCTGGATTTTTTCTGCCGGCGGCGCCGCCATCGATTGCGTCTGGGCCGGGGGCAACAAGGTGGTCGAGCGCGGTCAGCATGGATTGCGCCAAGCCGCACGCGAACGCTTCAACGCATCGATGCGGAGGCTCGTGGCATGAGCCTCGTCACCGATGCCGACAGGCCGACGCTCTACAAGCGCATCCGCGCCGACATCGAGCAGCGCATCCTGACCGGCGAATGGCCGCCCGGCCATCGCATTCCCTTCGAGCACGAGCTGGTCGCGCGCTACGGCTGCTCGCGCATGACCGTGAACAAGGCACTGTCTGAGCTGGCGCAGGCCGATCTGATCGAGCGGCGGCGCCGCGCCGGCTCGTTCGTGCGCCGGCCGCAGCATCAGTCGGCGGTACTCAAGATCGCCGACATCCGCGCCGAGATCACCGCGCTTGGCCGCAGTTACGGCTACGAGCTGATCGGCCGCAAGCTGCGCGCGGCGACGGCCGCCGACCGCGACCGGCTCGGCGTGAAGAAGGCCAACAAGGTGGTCGCGATCACCTGCCGGCACAGCGCCGACAAGGTCCCGTTCGCGGTCGAGGACAGGCTGATCGATCTCTCGTCCGTTCCTGACGCCGCAACCGCGGATTTCTCGCGCGAGCCGCCCGGCTCCTGGCTGCTTCACCATGTCCCATGGACCGAGGCCGAGCACACGATCAGCGCCATCGTCGCGGACGACCGCGCGGCGGAAGCGCTCGCGATCGCCGTCGGCGCCCCCTGTCTCGTGATCGACCGCTATACCTGGCGCAGCGCACGCACGATCACCGCCGTGCGCCTGCTCTATCCCGGTGACTCTCACCGCCTTGTCGCGCGATTCAAGGGTGGCTGAGAGGATATGTCGGCACAAATCGTGCAACGCTTCGCGGAACCGCCCATATGGGCCGGCAGAGATCAACAGGACGTCAAACCATCGATCGGCAAGAGGACGATAATCATGCGTAGTTCGACAGTATTTGCGACAATCATTGCTCTCGCGGCCTCCACTCCGGCGCTCGCCCAGGACGTCAAGGTCGGCATCGGCATTTCCGGGTGGACCGGCTTCGCGCCGCTGACGCTGGCGAAGGAGGCCGGCATCTTCAAGAAAAACGGCCTCGACGTCACCATCAAGAAGATCCCGCAGAAGGACCGCCATCTCGCCATCGCCTCCGGCGACATCCAGTGTGCGGCGACCACGGTCGAGACCTGGATCTCCTGGAACGCCAACGGCGTCGCCACCAAGCAGATCTTCCAGCTCGACAAGAGCTATGGCGCCGACGGGATGGCCGTGCGCAACGACATCGCCGCGATCAAGGACCTGAAAGGCAAGACCGTCGCCGCCTCCGCGCCGGGCACCTCGCCCTACTTCGCGCTGGCCTGGATGCTGAAGAAGAACGGCCTCACCACGAAGGACGTGACGGTGGTGAACCTCGAGCCGGCGGCTGCGGCGCAGGCCTTCGTCTCCGGCCAGAACGATGCGGCGATGACCTATGAGCCATACTTGTCGACCGTGCGTGCCGCGCCCGACAAGGGCAAGATCATCGCCACCACGCTGGACTATCCGATGGTCATGGACACGTTCGGCTGCACGCCGAAGTTCCTCACCGACAATCCCAAGGCCGCCAAGGCGCTCGCCGACAGCTATTTCGAGGCGCTCGAGACGATCGCCAAGGACCAGGCCAAGTCCTACGAGATCATGGGCGCCGACGTGAAGCAGACCGGCGAGCAGTTCGGCAACTCGGCGAAATATCTGCGCTGGCAGGACAAGGCCGCGAACCAGAAGTTCTTCGCGGGCGAGTTCCTGACCTTCAACAAGGAGGCCGCCGAGCTCCTGCTCGAGATCGGCATCATCAAGGCCGTGCCAAAGGTCGAGGACCTCTACGACGCGAGCTTCATCAAGTAACGTTCTCCAAGCTGCCGGTTCCGCCTCAGGCGGAGCCGGCGCACCATTCGGATACAGTTTGATGCGTCCCCTGGATCCCGTGACATCGAAGCAACGTGCGGCATATGGCCTGGCGTTCTTCGTGCTGTTCGTCGCCCTCTGGTCGTGGGCGACGTTCGGCGGCCATGTGTCGAAGACCTTCCTCGCCAATCCGCTCACCATGATGCAGGAAGGCCTTGAGCTGCTCACCAAGCACGGCTTCCTGTTCGACATCGGCATGACGATCTGGCGCGTCGTCGGCGGCTTCGCACTCGCGGCGGTCATTGCGGTGCCGCTCGGCGTGCTGATGGGCGCCTACAAGCCGGTCGAAGCCTTCCTCGAACCCTTCGTCTCATTTGCACGCTATTTGCCCGCCTCGGCCTTCATCCCGCTGCTGATCCTTTGGGCCGGCATCGGCGAGCTGCAAAAGCTGCTCGTCATCTTCATCGGCTCGGTGTTCCAGGTGATCCTGATGGTCGCGGTGACGGTCGGCGCCACCCGGCGCGATCTGGTCGAGGCCGCCTATACGCTTGGCGCCAGCGACCGCGGGATCATCCGCCGCGTGCTGCTGCCTTCCTCCGCGCCGGAGATCGCAGAAATCCTGCGGCTGGTGCTGGGCTGGGCCTGGACCTACGTCATCGTCGCCGAGCTGATCGGCTCGTCCTCGGGCATCGGTCATATGATCACCGACAGCCAGGCGCTGCTTAACACCGGCCAGATCATCTTCGGCATCATCGTGATCGGCTTGATCGGCCTGATCTCGGACTTCCTGTTCAAGGCGTTCAATGCCTGGCTGTTTCCCTGGAAGCTCGCATGACCATTCTTAAGGTTGAGCAGGTCTCGCGCACCTTCCCCGCGCGTCACGGCAACGCGCCGACCAGGGCGCTGGAGCCGACCGATCTCACCATCGGCAACAACGACTTCGTCACCATCCTCGGTCCCTCCGGCTGCGGCAAGTCCACGCTGCTGCGCATCGTCGCCGGCCTCGACCGTCCGACCGGCGGCCGTGTCACGCTCGACGGACGCGAGGTGACCGGCCCGGGCGCCGATCGCGGCATGGTGTTCCAGTCCTACACGCTGTTTCCCTGGCTGACGGTGCGCGAGAACATCGCCTTCGGCCTGCGAGAGCGCGGCGTGTCCGAGGCGGAGCGACACAAGATCGCCGATGCCTTCATCCGCCAGGTCGGCCTGTCCGGTTTCGAAAACCATTGGCCCAAGCAACTCTCCGGCGGCATGCAGCAGCGCACCGCGATCGCACGCGCGCTCGCCAACGACCCGAAGATCCTGTTGCTCGACGAGCCGTTCGGCGCGCTCGACAACCAGACCCGCGCCCTGATGCAGGAGATGCTGCTCGGGATCTGGGAACGCGACCAGAAGACCGTGCTGTTCGTGACCCACGATATCGAGGAAGCCATCTTCCTCGGCAGCCGCGTCATAGTCATGAGCGCGCGCCCCGGCCGCATCAAGGCGGACATTCATGTAGACCTGCCGCATCCCCGCTCCTACAAGATCAAGACCACGCCGGAATTCGTCCAGCTGAAGGAACGGCTGGTCGAGGAGATCCGAACCGAGGCGCTGAAGGTTGCCGAACATGCCTGACGCTCGTGCCGACGGACATCGCGTTCTCGCCGACCTCCATGCACTGCGTGCCTTCGGCGCCTACAAGACCGGCGTGCACAAGCCGACCTTCTCCGAGCCGCACAAGCTGTCGCTGGAGTGGCTCGTCCAGAAGCTGCCCGAGGCCGAGCTCTCCGCGACGATTGACGGCATCGGCAATGTGTTCGGGACGAGCTCGAAGTCCGGACCGAAACTGCTGGCGGGCTCGCACCTGGAAAGCCAGAACTATGCCGGCTGGCTCGACGGCCCGCTCGGCGTCGTCTATGCGCTGGAGGCGGCGCGCGTGCTCAATGCCGACGCTTCGGTGAACGGCGCGGTCGAGGTCGCCGCCTGGTGCGACGAGGAGGGACATTTCGGTAATTTCCTCGGCTCGCGCTCCTATGTCGGACAGGTGACCGAGGCCGACATCGACGCCGCGCGCGACCGCACCAGCGGCCGCAGCATGCGCGATGCCCTTGCCGACATGGGGCTGGCGGGGCGTCCGCGCATCACCGCCGAGCCGGGACGGCACGTCGGTTATCTCGAGGCGCATATCGAGCAGGGCGACACGCTCGAAAGCGGGCGCCTGGCGATCGGCGTCGTGACGTCCATCGTCGGCATCTGGCAGTACCAGATCAACTTTGCCGGCGAGCAGAACCATGCCGGCACCACGCGCATGGCGGTGCGCAAGGATGCCGGCCTTGCGCTGGCCAAGTTCTGCGTCGCGATCGACGAGCGTTTCCCCGCCGCCTGCGGCCCGCGCACGGTCTGGACCACCGGCCGCATCACGCTCGATCCGGGCGCGCCGAGCATTATCCCCGGTGGCGCCGAGATGCTGTTCCAGATCCGCGACGACGACCCGCCTGTGATCGCGCGGCTGGAGCAATTGCTGCGGACCATGGCGGACGAGGCCAGTGCCAACGGCACCTGCACGGTCAGCGTGACGAAGCTGCGCACCGGCGCACCCGCGATGATGAACGCGAGCTTTCAGGACGCGATCGAGGCCGCGAGCAAGGCCGTCGCCGGCGGCCGGTCCATCCGCATGCCGAGCGGCGCCGGCCACGATGCGCAGATGCTGGCGACCGTCATGCCCGCCGGCATGCTGTTCGTGCCGTCGATCGGCGGCATCAGCCATCACTGGACCGAGAACACGGCGGATGCCGATATCGTGACGGGCGCAGAGGTGTTCGTCGAGGCGTGCCGGCGGATCCTCGGGGGCTAGGTCGAGGCATGCAGCCGTTGAGCGCCTGCCACGACCATTCGAGCAGGGCTCTGCCATAAAGCCGCGGCAATCCTCGGGCCTGTCGACCGTCTCCTCCCCTGCTTTCCCGGAGTTCCCATGTCTTCTGCCGACCGGCCGGCAACCCGCCTTGCCACCCGGCTTGCCTTCCTCGTTGCGGGCTTCGGCATCGCGTGCTGGGCACCCCTGGTGCCGTTCGCGAAGGCGCGGCTCGCCGTCGACGACGGAGTTCTCGGCCTGCTCCTGCTCAGCCTCGGCATCGGCTCGGTCGTGGCGATGCTGCTGACCGGCGTGCTCAGCGCGCGCTATGGCAGCCGGCCGATCATCGTCGCGGGCGGGATCGGTCTGACGCTGGTGCTGCCGCTGCTGGCGGTCGCAAGCTCGCCGCTGTCGCTGGCGCTGGCGCTGCTTGCGTTCGGCGCCGCGCTAGGCTCGATCGACGTCGCCATGAACATCCACGCCGTGGAGGTGGAGCGCGCCGCGCGACGCCCGCTGATGTCCGGCTTCCACGCCCTGTTCAGCATCGGCGGCTTCGCCGGTTCCGCGCTGATGACGGCGCTGCTCTCTCTGCAGCTCGGCGCGCTCGCCTCGACGTTGATCTGCTCCGTGCTGATGCTGATCGCGATGCTCGTGACCTGGCCGCGCCTGCTTCGATCGGTGCAGGTGCAGGAAGGCCCATTGTTCGTGCTGCCGCATGGATCGGTGCTGCTGCTGGCGCTGCTCGGCGCCATCACCTTCCTGGTCGAAGGCGCGATGCTCGATTGGGGCGCGCTGCTCGTGATCGGCGCCGGGCTCGTCAGCGAGGCCCAAGGCGGCATCGGCTACATCGTGTTCTCGATCGCGATGACGATCGGCCGGCTTAGCGGCGACGCCATCGTTGCGCGCATCGGAGACCGCACGACATTGCTGTGGGGCAGCCTCATCGCGATCGCCGGCTTCGTGGTGCTGCTCACCGCGCCCGTGGCGGCGGTCGCCATCGCCGGATTCCTGCTGATCGGGCTCGGCGCCTCGAACCTCGTGCCCGTGCTATTCCGCCGGGCGGCGCAACAAAAGGTGATGCCCACGGGACTTGCGGTCGCGGCGATCACGACGGCCGGCTATGCAGGCGTCCTGCTGGGCCCTGCCGGCGTCGGCTTCGTCGCACAGCTCGGCGGACTGCCGCTGGCATTCTGGCTGCTCGCTGCCTTGATGGGTCTCGTCACGTTGACCGCCCGGACCGTCACCGCGGAGCAGCGCCGGACCTTGCATGTCGATGCGTGACCGGACTCGCGTCGGCTTTGACCGATGAGGAGGTGGACCGCCACAGCCGGCGAGCCACCTTCTTCAGGCTCTAGCCTCCGACTGCCGCAGCGCGCCGCGGCAGCTTCCAGCCCGGCCGGATGAAGTGGCAGGTGTAGCCGTCAGGATAACGTTCGAGATAATCCTGATGCTCGGGCTCGGCCTCCCAGAACTCGCGCGCGGGCGCGACCTCGGTCACCACCTTGCCGGGCCACAGGCCGGACGCCTCGACGTCGGCGATGGTGTCTTCGGCAATCCGCTTCTGCTCCTCGCTGGTGTAGAAGATCGCCGACCGATAGCTCGTGCCGATATCGTTGCCCTGACGGTTGAGCGTGGTCGGATCATGGATCTGGAAGAAGAACTCCAGCATGGTCCGGAAGCTGGTCCTGGCCGGATCGAACACGATCTCGATCGCTTCGGCATGGCCTTCGTGATTGCGGTAGGTGGCGTTCTTGACGTGCCCACCGGTGTAACCGACGCGGGTGGAGATCACGCCCGGCTGCTTGCGGATCAGATCCTGCATGCCCCAGAAGCAGCCGCCGGCCAAAACTGCGCGTTCCGTCGTCATGTGATGTGCTCCCAATGATCGCTCAACAGCTTGTCCATCATATAGGCTTTCGGCCGCCCGGCCGAAAGCCGCGCGTTGACGCCCACGCGGTGGCCTGGACCGGATGGACCGGAAGCAGGCGCGCGCCCTAGACCAGCTTGGCGTCGAGCGTGATGGCGGCGTTGAGCACCTTGGACACCGGGCAGTTCTTCTCGGCCTCGCCGGCGAGCCGGGCGAAGCCGGCATCGTCGAGACCAGGCACCTTCGCCCGCAGGGTCAGGGCGGATTTGCTGATCTTGAACCCTTGCCTTCGGGCTCGAGCGTAACGGCGGCTTCGGTCGACAGCTCGTCCGGCGTGAAACCCGCCATCTGCAGGCCGAAGGCTAGCGCCATGGTGAAACAGCCGGCATGGGCCGCGGCGATCAACTCTTCGGGATTGGTGCCCTTCTCGTTCTCGAAGCGGGTCTTGAATGAATAGGGCGTCCCGGCGAGCACGCCGGATTCGCTCGACAGATGGCCCGTGCCATCGCGACCAGTGCCCTTCCAGACTGCTGTTGCCTTGCGGATCATCTAAAGGTCTCCTTGCTTTGCCCAAACCGGATCGAACGCGCGGATCGGCGGTAGATTGCCGGTGAACTTCTCCACCTCGACGGTCGTCAACTGGCCGGTGCAGCCCTGCGCCAGGGACGAGGTGCCGACGTCGCGGGTCAGCACGTTCGGATTGCCGTGAACGCAGAGCGGCGCCTCGTCTTCCGGATCCATCGGATCGTACCACGCGCCGGTCGGCAGCTGAACCACGCCGGGCGCGATGCCATCGGTAACGCGGACCGCGGCGAGGCAGGCACCGCGCTCGTTGAACAGGCGGATGATGTCGCCGTCCTTGATGCCGCGCGCCTGTGCATCGACCGGGTTCATGCGCGCGACCTCGCGGCCGCGATGCTTCGAGCCCAGCGAATGTCCGCCGAAATCGAGCTGGCTGTGCAGGCGCGTCACGGGCTGGTTGGCGACGAGGAAGCACGGTGCCCCCGGCTTGGGAACATCGCTCTTGTCGAGCCAGACCGGATGTCCGGGACAATCCGCATCACCGTGCCCTGCGATCTTGGCCGAGTAGATCTCGATGCGTCCGCTCGGCGTCGGCAAAGCGTGATTGATGGGATCCTCGCGAAAGCGGCGTAGCCGGCCGCCGTCATCGGGCTGCTGCGGCACGACCAGGCTGCCGCGCGCCCAGAATTCTTCGAAGCTCGGCGCTTCGAGGCCGCGCTTGGCAAGCGATGCGCGGGTCGGCTCGTAGAGATGCTCCAGCCATTGCCGCGACGTGCGCCCTTCGGTGAACGACTCGCGCGCCCCAAGACGCTCGGCGAGATCGGCGAAGATATCGTAATCGTCACGCGCGAGCCCGAACGGCTCGGCGATCCGGTGCATCGCGACCATCAGGGGATCGTTGGTGGAATAGCCGATGTCCTCGCGCTCCAGCGTCATCGTCGCGGGCAGCACGATATCGGCGTGGCGGGCGGTGGCGGTCCAGGCGAGCTCGTGCACGACCAGCGTGTCCACCTTCGCGAAGGCCTTGCGCAGGCGGTTGATGTCCTGATGGTGATGGAAGGGATTGCCGCCCGCCCAGTAGACCAGACGAATATCCGGATAGGTGCGCGTCTCGCCGTTGTAGCGATATGTGGTGCCGGGATTGAGCAGCATATCGGCGATGCGCGCCACCGGAATGAAATCGGCAACGCCGTTGCGGCCCTGCCCCAGCGTCGGTCCCGGCACGTCGTTGACGCGGCGGCCGTAATAGCCGATCGCACCCAGCGAATAGGCATAGCCGCCGCCGGGAAGGCCGATCTGGCCGAGGGCCGCCGCCAGCACCATGCCCATCCACACCGGCTGCTCGCCATGCTCGGCGCGCTGCAGCGAATGGGAGACGGTGACGAGCGCGCGCTTTCCGGCGAGACGCCGCGCCAGCTTGCGGATCGCATCCGCACTGACGCCTGAGATCGCGGCGGCCCATTCGGCGTGCTTGGCTTGCCCGTCGCTCTCACCGTTGAGATAGCGCAGGAAGATTGCCCAGCCCTCGGTGTAGCGGTCGAGGAAGGCCTGGTCGTGCAGCTTCTCACTGACCAGCGTATGGACGATGCCGAGCATCAGGGCGGTGTCGGTGCCGGGCACGCAACTCATCCATTCGGCGCCGGCCTCGACCGGCAGATCGTCGCGCAGCGGGCTGACCAGGATGAACTCGCAGCCGCGCGCCCGCGCCGCCGCCATGGCGCCGCGCTCGACATGCTTGCTGATCGAGCCGCCGGCCACCATGGAGTTCTTCAGCGCCATGCCGCCGAACGCCAGCACGATGTCGGTCTCGGCCGCGATCTGCTCCCAGGTGACGTTGCGCTTGGTGATGTCCTCGTAGCCGGCCAGGATCTGCGGCAGCAGCATCGAGGACGCACCGGACGAATAGGTGTTGACCGAGCGCACATAGCCGCCCAACGCGATATTGAGGAAGCGATGCACCTGGCTCTGGGCGTGATGGAAGCGCCCGGCACTCGACCAGCCATAGGAGCCGCCGAACACGGCGCCGGGTCCGCGGTTGTCGCGAATGCGGCCAAGCTCGTCGCCGAGGAGATCCAGTGCCTTCTCCCAGCTGACGGAGACGAACTCGTCACGGCCGCGGCGATCGTCCGGGCCCGGCCCGCGCTCGAGCCAGCCGCGGCGGATTGCCGGCTGGGCGATGCGCGCCTGGTGGCGGAGCGCGCCCGGAAAATTGTCGATGATGCCGTTCGGATCGGGATCGCCCGCATAGGCCCTGACCTCCAACCCGGCCGCGCTCTGGCGCGCGGAGAACACGCCCCAATGCGAGGTGTGCGGCTTGAAGCCGTCCGACAGGTCAAGACCGGGGTCGGGGAAGCCAATCGTATCGTCCATCTCTGATCCTTGTTCCGGCGGCGTCGGCAGGGTGGTAATATACCGATCCGCTCCGGACGTCGTCGAGATCAGGGTTGACGGGAACGCTGGCCTGCCCCGCGCAAAGCCAGCCTCAAGGCCGTTGACACTCCCGAGCGCCGTCGAGCGCGTCATGTCGCTCGTTTTGGCGCCGACGCTGCATCATCCACGTGCGCAGCAATCGACCAGCAGATTCCAGATCCGCTGCGTCTCTTCTCTCTTGTTCGCCTCCGGCACGTTCTCCGCGCTCGACCGATCGAACGCGGCGATGGTGTGGGGTTGGCGAGGCACGATCCACCGCTCCGAAATCGGGTCGTACCATTTGCCGATATTCTCAGTCACGTCGGTCGACTCACAGGTTGACAGGCTCGGGCGATGCGCCCCGCGCGGTCCTCGTTGGAGCCCGTGTGGCGCCACCCGATTCACCAATCAGGAGATCGCATGTTCGTTCCCAGCCCGCCGGCGTCAGCCCGGCCGGGCCGGATGCAGCGTGCGCGGATGCCGCTCGTGCAGCAATCGCGCCAGCTCCTCACGCTCGGTGTCGCGGCCCTTCATCGCGGTCTCGAACAGTGCCTCCTGGATGTCGCGAGGCATGTCGCCCCATACGTCCATCGCCGCACGTCCGAGCAGGCCCACAAAATGATCCACTCCATCGCTCATTCGGCTCTCCCGATCTGCACACGGGAATGGAACAGCGGCGGCAGCTCCGCGTTCCACTGCCATCATTGTGAAAAGGAGACGTCTTTTATGGGATTCTTCACCAAGGACATCCAGTCGATGGAAGACCTGCTGCTGCACGGGCTCCAAGACATCCACTACGCGGAACAGCAGATCCTGAAGGCGCTGCCGAAGATGATCGACAAGGCCACCAACAGGGATCTCGTCGCTGGGCTGAAGGCGCATCTGGAAGAGACCAACAAGCAGGTCGAGCGCCTCGACAAGGTCTTCGCCAAGCTCGGCAAGGAGCCGAGCGGCACGCATTGCCCGGCCATCGACGGCCTGATCAAGGAAGCCGACGAGACCGCCGGCGAGATCGAGGACAAGGCCGTGCTGGACGCCGCGATCGTCGCCAACGCACAGGCGGTGGAGCATTACGAGATGTGCCGGTACGGCACGCTGATCGCCTGGGCGGAAGAGCTCGGCCACGACGACATCGTGCGCTTCCTCACCACCAATCTGAACGAAGAGAAGGCCGCCAACACCAAGCTGAACACGGTGGCCCTGCGCAAAGGCGTCAACGCCAAGGCGTCCAGCGCTGCGTGATTGAAAGCGACTGATTGAGAGTGGCGGCGCCGGTAGTGCGGTGCCGCCACGGTGCTCGCCTGGATCAGATGAACGGCTTGCCGCCGGTGACGGGCAACGTCGCCCCCGACGTGTAGCTCGAAAGCGGATCGGCCAGCATGACATAGGCCGTCGCGAGCTCGGCCGGCTGGCCGGCGCGCTGCATGGGCACCTGCTTGCCGAAGTTCTTGACCCTTTCCTCCGACATGGTCGAGGGAATCAGCGGCGTCCAGATCGGCCCCGGGGCCACCGCATTGACCCGAATGCCCTTCTCGGCCAGCATCTGCGCAAGCCCGCCAGTGAAATTCTGGATCGCACCCTTGGTCGTGGCGTAGGCCAGCAGGCTCGGATTCGGCATGTCGGAGTTCACCGAGGCCGTGTTGATGATCGCGGAGCCCGGCCGCATGTGGGGGACGGCGGCTTTGGCCAGATAGAACATGGCGTGGATGTTGATCTCGAATGTCCGCCGCCATTCGTCGTCGCTGATATCCGCGATGTCCTTGAACGTCGCCTGATGGGCAGCGTTGTTGACGAGGATGTCGATGCCGCCGAGCTCCTCGACGGTGCGACGCACGATGGCGCTGCAATGTTCGGGATTGCTGATATCGCCCGGGATCAGGACGGCCTTGCGTCCCTCCCGCTCGACCAGCGCCTTGACCTCGGCCGCATCCTCGTCCTCGTTCAAATAGGAGATGACGATATCCGCGCCTTCACGCGCATAGGCGATCGCCACCGCGCGGCCGATGCCGCTGTCGCCGCCCGTGATGATGGCCTTCTTTCCGGCAAGACGGCCGGAGCCCTTGTAACTCTCCTCGCCGTGATCCGGTCGCGGCTGCATGGCCCGCGTCGAGCCCGGCATCGGCTGCTGCTGCGCAGGATAAGGCGGCTTTGGATAATTGGTCATGGACAACTCCCGGCGTTTGCTGCGCTAACGGAGCGCCGCCGGAAGTGTTCCTGGCGTTGATTCCGTCATCGCACAGCGTGGCCGCACCCCCAGAGATCCGATTACGACGTCATCTCTCACACACCGTCCGAGCGGGTGTGACGATAGGCTTGCCGGGCTCCGCCCACAGGAACCCATTCGAGAACGGCGCGCCCGGATAGGCTGCAGCAAGCCGGCGGTTGCCGCCGTCGACGTCGTCGCGACCATCCAATGCCTGGCGATCGTTCAACGCACCCTCCTGTTTCTCGCGAATGCCGGGCTGCCCCAGCGGCTTGCGGAACTCTCGGCTAGAAAAACTCCCGCGGATCGCTCACCATGGCGTCACCCTTGAGGACCATGTTGCGGAGAGCATCTTGAAACTCGCAGGTGTTTTAAAGTGCGCTAAGATATCTCAAGCAATCGGACACGGGCTTGACACCTGTAGCCAAATCGAACGAGCGGATTTTCGGTCTCCTGAGCGCAGCCGGCGTGTTCTGCATCTGGTCCGGCTTTCTCGTCTTCTCGAGGGCCGGCATGCAATCCGGCCTGACACCCTTCGATTTGACCGCACTTCGGTCCCTGGTCACCGGCCCCCTGGTTCTTCCGTTCGCCAAGGCCTGGTGACCGCGCCACCTGCCGCTGCACGCAATCCTGTCGATGTCAATTTGTGGTCCCGGCGCGCTATAGAGCATTCTGATGTACTTTGGGTTGAAGGGGGCGTCGGCGGCATACGGGGGAGCGTTCGCCAACGGCTCGCTGCCGATCTTCACCATTCTGCTGGGATTGCTTGTCGCACGGCGCGTGCCGTCCCAGCGGCAACTCATTGCAGTTCTCATTCTGCTCGTCGGCGCAGTGCTCGTTGCCATTCCGGGCATGCGCGCCGGCGGCAACAGCGTGGCATCGGCCATCGGGTTCTTCCTCGCAGCGTGACGATGCCGCTTCCGTTCGGATTCGTCGCGTCTGTGCGCTCAGTGCTGCCGCTCGCTACCTACCTCGCAGACATTTCACGGCGGCAGGCTGCGAGCATATAGCGTATCGTCGAAACTTTCTGCAGGGCGGACCGCTAGATCAGATTGGTCATTCTCAGTAGAGCCTCGTGCGGTATCCTTCTTCCATCGTCTTCTCGGCCTCTTCGACCGCGATGGCGACAGTCTGCTCGGCGATGATCCGGCCGAGCGTCGGGAAACTGTTGCGCTCGACCTGAGCAGCCGGATTCCAGAGCTTCGAGCGCATCAGCGCCTTGCCACAATGAAAATAGGTCTCCTCGACATGGATCTTCAGCCCGATGATTGGGACCACGTTCTGCACCGCGAGCGGCGTCAACAGCTCGGCATCCTGCGAGATCTCGGCGCGGCCATTGACGCGCAGGGTCTCGTTGATCCCCGGCACCAGGAAGATCAGGCCGATGCCAGGGGAAGCGATGATATTGCCGAAGGTGTCGACGCGGTTGTTGCCGCGCCGGTCCGGGATCAGCAGCGTCTTGTCGTCGAGCACGGCGACGAAGCCCGGCGCGTCGCCGCGCGGGCTTGCATCGGCATGACCGTTGCCGTCGCTGGTGGCAAGGACGAGGAACGGGGAAAGCGCGATGAAGTCGCGACAGAACCTGTCGAGATGGCTGAGAACCTTCTTCTCGGCGAGCGGGCTGAGCTGCCCGAAATGCGCGCGCAGATCCTCTTGCGTCTTGACCGGCGGCTTGCCGCCTGCACCCTGGCTGCCCATTCGCGAACCTCCCTTTTTGCGGTGAGTTTCCTTCTTTCGGCTAATTGGCCTCGATGCCGCACCAGCTCGCGGTGAACAGCGCAAGCGCCTTGGTGACGCGCTTGACCGAGGCGAGATCGACGCGCTCGTTGAAGCCGTGCGCGCCTTCCATCGTGGCGCCGAAGCAAAACGCAGGCACGCCAAAATCGAGACCATAGAAGCGCGCATCGGTCAGTGCGGTTGACGAGAAGCTGGTCAGCTTGCGGCCGAACACATGCTCGTAGACCGGAGCGAGAACCGCCTCGCTTTCCTGAATCTCCGTCGCCTCGTAGCCCGGCGACAGGAAGCCGGACCAGACGATCTCCGGCGGATTGTTGGCGAGGAATGGATGCGAGCGCGCCGCCTTGGCGACGAAATCCACGATCTCGGCCTGGGCGTCGGCGATCTTCCAGCCGGGCAGCACACCAATGCGGCAATCGACATCGCACCAGGCGGGCACACTGGAGGCCCAGTCACCGCCCTTGATGATTCCAGGATTGAAGTTGAGCGGATGCTCGACCGATTTGAACGAGGGGTGCGTCTTCGCGCGCTCGTTCCATTCGGCCTCGAGACCTTCGAGCTTCTGGATCAGGTGGATTGCAGCCTTGATCGCATTTGAGCCGGTGCCGGCGCGTGCGACATGGACTGGTATCCCGCGCACTTTCAGGCGGAACCAGATCACGCCGACCTGGGCACGCATCAGCTTCTCGTCGGTCGGTTCGGGCAGGATGCAGACATCGGCACGATAGCCGCGCTGAAGTGTGGAGAGCGCGCCGAGACCGGTGCTCTCCTCCTCGATCACCGATTGCAGGTGGATGCGGCCCTTGGGCCTGTAGCCCGCGGCCTTGATCGCATCGAGCGCGTAGAGCGCCGAGATGGTACCGGACTTCATGTCGCCGGCGCCGCGACCATAGAGCCAACCGTTCTCGATCACCGGCTGAAACGGTGGCCGCTCCCACATGTCGAGCGGACCTGCCGGCACGACGTCGCAATGGCCCTGAAGGATCAGTGAGCGGCCCTCTTCCCTGGCCGGCCGGCAGGTGCCGACGACGGAGCGGGCACGCGAGAAATCGGTCTCGACCGGACCATAGCCCGGCAGCGCCTTCAGATCGTCCTGGTTGATGACCCAGTCATCGACCTCGTAGCCGCGATCGCGCAACAGCTTTGCGAACATGTCCTGACAGGGCGCCTCCGCCGCGCGCGTGCTCGGGATTGCCGTGAACGCGATCGTGGTGTCGATCTGCTCGTCGAAGGCGGCATCCACAGCGGCCTCGATGCGCTCGCGCGCGCCGGCTGGAAGGGGACGGCTGTCGGTCATGAACTCATCCTCGCTGTCGATAGTGCGCCGGTCACGCTGGCAAAGCCCGGCTGGTCGAAGAAATCGCGGCCCGGAATCGCATCGAGCAGCTCGCGTGTGTAGGCGGCTTGAGCGGCCGTGAAAACGTCCGCGGTCGCGCCCTCTTCAACGATGCGCCCCTTCTGGAGCACGATGACGCGGTCGGCGATCTCCGCGGCGATCCGCAGGTCGTGGGTGATGAAGATCATGGCGAGCTTCATCTCCTGACGGAGCTCGGCAAGCAGCGCCAGCACCTGAGCCTGGACGGAAACGTCGAGCGCCGACACGGCTTCGTCGGCGATGAGCACGCGCGGCTTGAGTGCCAGTGCGCGCGCAATACAGATGCGCTGGCGCTGGCCCCCAGAGAATTCGTGGGGATAACGATCGGCGGCGACGGCGTTGAGGCCAACTCGCACCAGCAGCTTTCTCGCCTGCTCCATCGCTTCCGTGCGCGACGTGCCAAAGGCCATTGGTCCGCGCGCAATGGCATCGCCGACCTTCTGGCGCGGATCGAGGCTCGCAAACGGATCCTGGAACACGATCTGGAGCTGTTTTCGCGCCTGGCGGAGCGCCTCGCCGCGGAGCTGGCGCAGATCCTGGCCGTTGAAGCGGATGGCACCGCCATCCGGCTCGGTCAAACGCATGATCATGCGCCCGAGCGTCGACTTGCCGGACCCGGATTCGCCGACGACGGCGAGCGTCTCGCCCTCGTACAAGGTCAGCGAGATGCCGTCGGCCGCGACGACCTCGCGCGGCGGCTGCAACAGGCCGCGCTTGACCCGGAATGTCTTCTCAAGACCGATGACTTCGAGCAGCGGTGTAGGATGGACCGCGGTGCGGCGGATCTCGTCGAGCCGCGCCTTCGGAACGGCATCGATCAACTCGCGGGTGTAGTCAGCCTTAGGACTGCGCAGGACTTCCTCGACCGTCCCCTGCTCCACCACCTTGCCGTGACGAAGCACCACGACGCGGTCGGCGACATCGGCAACGACGCCAAAATCATGGGTGATCAACAGCACGCCCATGCCGCGGTCGCGTCGGAGATCGTCGATCAGGCGCAGGATCTGACGCTGGGTGGTGACGTCGAGCGCTGTGGTCGGCTCGTCAGCGACCAGGAGCGCCGGACGGTTGGCCATCGCCATCGCGATCATGACGCGCTGGCGCTGGCCGCCGGACAGCTCGAACGGATAGCTCTTCTCAAGCAGCTTTGGATTTGGCAGCCCGACCTGCGTCAGGAGCTGCTGCACGCGTTCGTGCACCTCAATTGCCGACGGCATCGGCTTCTGATGGGTGAGGATCATCTCCTCGATCTGCCTGCCAACCCGCTTGAGCGGGTTCAGCGAGGATAACGGCTCCTGAAAGATCATCGCGGCTTCGCCGCCGCGCAGGCGGCGCAGCGCCTGCCGGTCGAGCTTTGCCGGATCTTGTCCTGCGACAGTCACGGCGCCCGCGGCAATATTGACGCTCTTCGGCAGCAGCGACAGCACCGCATGGGCAATCATCGACTTGCCCGAGCCGGACTCGCCGACGAGACAGACGACCTCGTTGGGCTTGACCTCGAAGGAGACGTTCTCGACCGCGAACGGGCGATCGCCGCCTTCGGGCAGCGCGATCGAGAGCCCCTCGACCGACAGAACGGGTGCCTTGGCTTGCACGGCCTCGCTCATGACCGGCGCCTCGATACACGCGGATTGAGCACATCGGAGAGACCTTCGCCGAACAGGTTGATGGCAAGCACGGTGATGAGGATCGCGAGCCCCGGAAACACGCTCATCCACCAGGCATTACGGATGACGGTGCGGCCGGCTCCGATCATGAAACCCCAGGACATCAGATTGGGATCGCCAAGGCCCATGAAGGACAACGCGCTTTCGAGCAGGATGGCGGTGGCGACCGTCAGGGAGGTCACGACCAGGATCGGCGAGATCGCATTGGGCAGGATATGGCCGAGCACGATCTGCAAGGTGCCCTCGCCCTGGCACAGCGCGGCTTCGACGAACTCACGATTGCGCAGGCGCAGGAACTCGGCGCGGGTGAGCCGCGCCAGCGGCGGCCAGCTCACGGCGCCGATGGTCAGGATGATCGTCAACAGCGACGGGTTGAAGGTCGCGACCAAGAGGATCGCGAGCACGAAAGCGGGGATGGTCTGGAACAGCTCGGTCACCCGCATCAGCACGAGATCGACCTTGCCGCCGAAATAGCCGGAAATTGCGCCGATCGTGACGCCGATCACCATAGCCGCCATGGCCGAGGCGATGCCGATGACGAGCGACACGCGGGCACCATAGGCAACGCCGGCCGCGACGTCGCGGCCGAGCGTGTCGCCGCCGAGCAGCAGGCCGTCCTCGCCGGGCGGCGTGAACGGCGCGCTGACCATTTCCCAGGGCGAGACCGGAAAGACGATGGGCGCGATGAGCGCGATGACGACCACGACAAGCAGCACGACGAGGCCGACCATGCCGCTAGGATGACGCAGGAAGGCGCGAACCGCATCCATCACGCAGCTCCTGTCGTCATGCGGGGATCGATCAGCCTGTAGATCAGGTCGGTCAGCAGATTGAGCACGATGACCACGATCGACAGAATGAGAAAAATGCCGAGCAGCAAGGGATAGTCACGCTGGAGCAGCGCATCGAAGGTCAGCCGGCCGAGGCCCGGCCAGGCGAACACCGTCTCGATGACCACGGCGCCGCCGACCAGCGCGCCGGCCTGCATGCCGGCCACGGTGACGACGGGCACCAGCGCGTTGCGCAGCATGTGCCCGACCACAATGCTGGGCCCGGACAGGCCCTTGGCGCGCGCGGTCTTGATGAAGTCCTGCTGGGCGACCTCGATGATCGAGGACCGCATCAGCCGGGCATAGATCGCGAGATAGATTGCCGCCAGCGAGGTCACCGGCATGATCATGTGCTTGGCGATGTCGAGCGCATGCTCCAGCGGCGAGAGCTTGACGTTGATGGTCTCGTAACCGAACGGCGGCAGCCAGCCGAGTGTCACGGAGAAGACCAGCACCAGCATCAGCCCCAGCCAGAACACCGGCGTCGCATAAAGCACCAGCGACAGCACGGTGAAGACCGTATCGAGCACGCTGCCCGCCGCCAGCCCCGCGAGCGCGCCGAGGGTCGTGCCGATCAGCAGCGCGAGGCAGAAGGCCGTCACCGTCAACAGCAGCGTCGCCGGCAGCCGTTCCAGGATGAGATCGACCACCGCACGGCGCTGGCGGTAGGAATAGCCGAGGTCGAGCCTGACGACGCGGCCGAGATAGCTTGCGAGCTGCACGGCGTAGGGCTTGTCGAGCCCATATTCCTTGCGCAGATCTTCCAGCAGCTTCGGATCGGACGCGCCCGATTGGCCGGCCATGACCTGGGCGGGATCGCCAGGGGCGGCCCGCACCAGCACGAAGTTGAAAGTGGCGATGAGGAGGATGACGGCGACGAGCTGGGCAATCCGGCTCAGTGCCATCAGCCCGATCGTCGCCGCGCTGCCGAGACGGATCACGATTTGTAGACCGACCCGAAGGTTTCGTGCGAGCCGATGCCGGTCGACACGATGTTCTTGAACGCCTTGTCGTAGATGATGGGATATTCGAGCTCCAGCGTCCAGGCGACCGGCACGTCCTCGACCAGGATCTGCTGCACCTTGGAATAAAGCTCCAGTCGCTTGGCCTCGTCGAGCGTGACGGCGGCCTCGTCGAAAAGCCTGTCGACCTCAGGGTTGGAATAGCCTTCGGTGTTCGAGAATAGGATGCCTTTCTTGATGTTCGACGACACGTAAGTGCGGGAGACGCCGAGCGCGGGATCGCCGAGCTGGTAGAGCAGGTTTTGGGTCATCTCATAGTCCCAGTTGCCGACCTTCTCGGCCCAGCCGGCCATGTCGGTGCCGACGAGGACGAGATCGATGCCGACGCGGGCAAAGCTCTGGCGGAAGAACTCGCCGGCGCGCTGATAGGATTCGCCGTAAGGCGGCACGATGTATTTGATCTCTGCGCGCTTGCCGTTGGTGTCGGGCTTCAGCCCCATCTCGTCGAGCAGCGCCTTGGCCTTGTCGATCGAATAGTCGTAGCGCTTGACCTTGCCGTCGTAGAATTTCGTCTTGGACGAGATCGGGCCGGTCGCGACCTTGGCGCTGCCGAAATAGACCCGCTTGGCGAGCGCGTCGCGGTCGATCAGGTGCATCACCGCCTGCCGGAAGCGCTTGTCGTTCATCGGCGCGATACGGTTGTTCATCTCGAGCCACTGGTGCGGCGCGAAATACTCATAGCCCTTGGTGGTGACTTCGAGGTTCTTCTGCGCCTTGAAGCGCTGCACGTCGAAGAACTCGACGTCGGTCCATTGCGCGAGTTGCACCGTGCCGTTCTCCAGCGCCAGCGCGCGCGATGCCGAATCCGGGATGATGCGGTAGATGATCTCGTCCAGGTACGGCTGGTCCTTCAGATAGTATCCTTCATGGCGCACCAGATGGACATGCGAGCCGCGCACCCATTCCTTCAGCTTGAATGGGCCGGTGCCGATTGCCTTGTCGTTCAGCGGGTTCTTGCGGTAGTCGGTGCCTTCATAGATGTGCTTTGGCACGATCGGCGCCGAGGTGCAGTCAAAGCAGCCGAGGAACGGCGCAAAGGGCTGCTTCAGCTTGAACACGACGGTGAGCGGATCGGGCGCCTCGGCCGAAGCGACGCGCGCAAAATTCTGCCGCGCGCGCGGATGCGTCTCGGTCAACACCTTCATGCAGCTGAACACGACGTCCTCGGACGTCATCGGCTTGCCGTCGTGGAAGGTGATGTTGGGAAACAGCTTGAACGTATAGGTCAGCCCGTCCGGCGAAATCTCCCAGGACTGCGCCATGCCCGGCATCGGCTTGAGGTCAGCGCCATATTTGAGAAGACTCTCGTAGATCTTGCCGCCGAGCGTCAGCGTCGGCTGCTGCTGGTTGAAGGCGGTGACCAGCAGCGGCGGCTCGGGCTGGATGATGGTGTTGAGTGTTCCACCGCGGGTCTGGCCGGCCGCTCGCGTGATGCCGAAGGGGATAGCGGCGCCGGCGGCCAGCATGGCCTGGGTGAATTCGCGTCTGTTCATCGAGCTCTCCGTGTCGCATATCGGCGTGAGAAGGACCTTGCCAGACGCCGTATTCGGCTTTGACGAATCTGGCCGGCGCGAGCATTGTTGCCAAACGCCCTGTCCCGCGCTACCTGATCGGGGACAAGAACCATCGCGATCGGGCCATATCTGGCCCGGAAGATGCATAAGAGCCTTGCAGAAAAGGACTTGGATCGGGAGTTCACGACACGTGAAAGTCGTAGCGCGGCGAGATGTGACTGGCGAATTGCGCACCTGCAGCAAACAGGAGGGCCCCGCAGCGGCCGCCAACTATGCCGGACAACTTCAGGCGATCGCGCGGCCGGTCGCCGCGATGAGCGCAACTTATCCGAACGAGAGCACCAGCACGCGGCACGCGCATCGGCGCGACCAGTTCATCCTGCAGATCACCGGCGTCACGGCGATGATGACCGAGCGCGGTCATTTCGTGGTTCCACCCGGCCATGGTTTATGGATTCCGGCTGGCGTTGTACATCAGTCGCGCGCCTGGGGTGAAGTCGAGGCCCAGACGATCTATGTCACGCCTGATCGCCGACGAGGAACGTCGGAGACGTGCCGCCTGGTTCGTGCATCCTCGCTCGTCGAAGCCCTGATGGACGAGGCGGTGCGGATGCCGCAGACCTACGACCAGGACGGACGCGACGGCAAGCTTCTCGAACTCCTGCTCGCTGAGATCTCACACATGCCGGAGGTGACGCTTCACGTGCAGGTGCCACCGGACCCCCGCCTTGCGGCGATCTGTAAGGCAGTGCTTGGCGACCCCTCCTCGGACCTCACGCTCGACGACTGGGCAGACAAATGCAGCCTCAGCCGGCGAACGCTGACGAGGCTGTTCCGCCGCGAGACCGGTCAGAGCTTTTCAGTGTGGCGACAACGCGTGCGGCTCCTGGAAGCTTTGGCACGCCTGGGCGCAGGCGAACCCGTCACATGCGTAGCGCTGGACGTGGGCTATGACAGCCCGAGCGCATTCGCCGCCATGTTTAAGCGCGAGCTAGGCGCTGCACCGCGGCATTATCTTCGCTGGACAGATCAAGAAGTCGTGCTGCGCTAGTCGCTAGCGACGACGCCGGTTCGTCGAGATGAAAGCCGCGCCGAGACAGCCATCTTGTAGTAAAGGTGGTCGCGCCAGCACGTGCGTTCGCCCGTAGCGAGGACCATCTTGCAGCAGAACCATGATGTGTCATCGCGGGCTGAAGCGTACAGGCGCCGTGATGGATCGCCTGGCGCCTGCCGGAGGTGCCGGTACCGGCGAGGCACGGTGCACCAGCGCGATCACCTCTCGGTCGAGTTCAGCCGAGCCTGCCGAACGGGCGAGGCTTGCGGAGAGCACCTTGCCTCGAGGTCGTTCACTCCGTAGACGATGTCGTCCGATTGATCCATAGTATTGCAATCGAACGACTTGTGTTGCGCCTTCGCGTGCTTGCCGGCGCGGCGTCGAACTGCTGAAGCAGCGTCCGGTGGTTCGGCGACATCGGGGGTAGAATGACGAGACTTTTCCGGCGAATGCGATGGTGTCGGAGCGGAAGTCGGTCGAGGAGGCTACGATGTTCGTCGGATTTGAGAAATAGCGGCGCGCGACGGGCTGGAGGTACAGCAGTGATATGCGCCATGGTCCGACACGCAATTGTGCTGGCGGCGGCTTTTGCCGCTGCCTTAGCACCTGCCACATGCTTTGGCGAAAGCAGCAAGCCGTTGCCCGCCAAGGCGACGCAGGAATTGCCGGCCGAGCTGCTCGCGCTGCTCGAACAGAAGAAGATGCCGAAATATTCCCCTATCCTTGTGCGTCTTTTCAAGGACGAGGCAGAGCTCGAAGTCTGGAAGCAGGACACGGCCGGCCGTTTCCAATTGCTGAAGACCTATCCGATCTGCCGGTGGTCGGGCGATCTCGGGCCGAAATTGTACGAGGGCGACCGACAGGCTCCGGAAGGGTTTTATACAGTTACGCCTGAGTTGATGAACCCCAACTCCAATTTCTATCTCTCGATCAACCTCGGCTATCCGAACAGCTTCGACAGGGCAAACAAGCGAAACGGCAGCTTCCTCATGATCCACGGCGACTGCTGGTCGAGCGGTTGCTATGCCATGACGGACGAACAGATCAGCGAGATCTATTCGCTGGCGCGTGACTCATTCCGCGGCGGCCGAACATCGTTCCAGGTCCAAGCCTATCCGTTCCGCCTGACACCGGTGAATCTGGCGCGCCATCGAAACAATCCCAACCTGCCCTTCTGGGAAATGCTCAAGGTCGGCAACGATCATTTCGAGACGACACAGCTCGAACCCAAAGTGGATGTGTGTAACCGCCGCTATGTGTTCGATGCGCAACCTTCCCCGAATTCGCCGCACCCTCTCGTGTTCAATCCGATCGAGAAATGCCCTCCCTTTGTCGTCAATCCGGAAATCGCGCGAAGGGCGCTGGAAAAGCGGCGCGCCGACGAGCGCGCGTACGCGCAATTGCTTGAAGACAACGTGCCAGTTGCCCCGATCTACAGCGGATTCGACGGCGGAATGAACAAGGCTTTTCTCGCACGGTACCCGGGCAGGGTGACGCTTGCGAAAGTGATGCCATATGCATCCTACCTGCCGCAATTGCCACCGATCCCCTGGACCGACAATGATGGTTCGTTGACGAGCAAATGGTTTGGTACCTGGTCCTCCAGATCGTCTGTGTGTGATACGGCGCGTGCCGGCTTCCCATCGCGCCAGTGCTGAACACCTGTTGCAACTCAACAGTCCAGAGTGTTGTCTCGCTCCCATTGGGTCAGATGGCGTGCGTAGTCGTTCCACTCCTCATGCTTCAGCTTGAGATAGGCGGGTACGAACTCCCCGAGATGATCCCGCAGCACGCTTGAAATGTTCGAGCGCTCGCAAGGCATCGAGCAGATTCATCGGGAGCCGCTTGGCCGAGGTCACGGTGTGCCTGAAGGTCTCGCGGAACCTGCGGAGGCACGACCGATTGGCCGGGCGCATGAATTAGCAGCAATCGCTCTGTAGGTACGGCAATCGCTCTGGCGCAGCAGCAGACCTGATCCGCTAAATCATCGGGCGACATCCAAGCGGATGGAGAGAAACGATGATCTGGAAAAACATTGTCAGTCCTCGTGTGATCGCACCGGCTTCTGCGCGCTGGTCCGCAAAGTCTGTTTTTTTCTCGAAGGCGGCTGTGACCGTGTCCGACATCGCCAGCATTCTTCAGAACCTGTTTTTGGACCTACGCGATAGCTACCGGCCCGAGCTGCACTACATGCGTGGTCCTGGCCCGAAATGGCGGGCCAAGCATCAGCCTCGGCCAAAATTCGCTTCTGAAGGTGTATTGGCGGTGGTGCAGCACCGGACTGGGCAGCCCCAACGCAGTGGTCGAGCTGACGCCCTAGGTGAGAGTGGCCGATCGTCTTTTGAAGGTTCTCTGTCCAGAGAGAGCTCCGCGATTGCTAAGCGTCAGAACGTAAGCGGCTGCTCGTCCGCTCCCCTCAAGGCGGGCTTCGCCAGCTGCAGCGTTCGCGTCAGCTCCGGACCAGAAGCGAACTGAGGTCCTGCGAACGGTACGCATCAGGGATGCTGCCGTCGGCAAGCTTTGTCGCAGAAACAGACAAGGCGGGAAGGATTCGGGAAAGACGCCCAAGTTGTCCTGCCCAAGAACTTTACCAACTCTAGATCACGAGGTCCCGTCCTGCCCAAGTTCCCCCGCGGCCTTGCCGGCTCCGCATCCATAGTCGCCGCCATGAAGACGGTTGCCGGCCTTCCGCCAAAGTCACGTGCGAGCTTTGCCAATGGCCGATGCGTTCGCGGCACCTATACCCCATCGGACCAGGCGAAGGAGATCACGAAATCCTGTAGCTTCACCAAGCCTTCGCGCCTCCTGGCGCGCTTCTCGGTGGCGGAAGGCCCAGACACCAACTACCTGTTATTGCGCGGATTCAGCTTCCGGCTTGGCAGCGATGGCGAGCGCTCGGATATTTTAACCCAGAGTGCCCCGGTTCATTTCGCGAGGACCCCCGACCAGATGCTGGCTTTCCTTCGAGCACGTATTCCAGGACCCGACGGCAAGCCGGATCTGGAAATGGTCGAGACATTTTCAGTTGCCAATCCCGAGACGCTGCATCAGGCGAGCTACATCGCCGCGCATCCGCCTGCCGTAAGCTTTGCCTCAACAACCTATTGGGGCGTGCACGCGTTTCCCGCGACCAATTCAAGAGGCGAGACAAGGTTCATCAAGTTCAAGGTCACGCCAGTCGGCGAACAGGCGGCGAGGCGCAGGGCCGCAGCCAACGCAAAACCCACCGAGCTGCTGCACGACCTCGAATCCCGGATCGCGGCTCGCGATATGAGGTTCAGTGTGATGGCGCTGCTGGACCGTCCGGGCGACCCGGTCATGGACGTGACCGTCCGATGGCCCGATGAGGACGGACGCGAAGCGGTACGGCTGGGAACGATCGTGATCACTGGTGTCGAAGAAAATGATGCCTGCGACGAACCCATGTTCAATCCGGCAACTCTGGCCGAAGGAATCGGTCATCCGTTGGACGAGACGTTTGCGGTGCGTCGCGCCGCTTACGCTATCTCGCAGGCAACGCGTCGCTGAGCGAAAAGGCTTCTGCCGGGGCTCCGATCACTTCTTGCTTTCCGGTGCACCCCGCGCCTCGCGGCGCCACGTTCCCGGGCTGACGCCGACCACAGACGAAAACACCCTCGTGAAGTGGCTTTGATTGGCGAACCCGGCCGATATTGCAATTTCCGACAGCGACAGGTCGCGAACCGTCATCAGTTGCTTGGCCGCCTTCACACGCTGGCGCAGCAGCCACTGGTGCGGCGGCAGGCCGGTGGAGATACGAAACGCGCGCGAAAAGTGGCTGATCGAAAGATCGAACTCGGCCGCGATTTCCTGCAACGAAAGCTTTCCGCCGAGATCGGATTCCAGCCTTTCGCAGACGCGCTTGACCTGCCACGGCGCAAGACCGCCGCGGTTCGGTTCAGTGCAGGGACGTAGCCCGCCGTAGGCCTGGGCGACGTGTGCGGTGAGCGCGAGCATCATGTGATCGATGAAAAGCTGGTTCGTCTCGTCTGGCCGACGCAGCGCTTGTTGCAATGACGCGCCGATATGACGGACGACCGTGTCGTCATGGCCTACGCCGAGTTCACAGGCAAGCTGACCGACGCGCGGCATGCGGGGCTGCTCAGTGAGAGCGTCGAGCGCCGAGCGCGGCAAATAGAAAAACAGGGAGTGGAACGGCTTGTCGATCACGTAGCGCGGATCGCGCTTGAGATCGTACAGATAGGTCGCTCCCGCGGGAACATCCGCTTTCATCACGCACTTGCCATTTTCCCAGAGTTCGCAGTCGGGATAATCGTGAAGTTTGAGGCTGACGACGAAAGCATCCTCCGCGGTAAAGGAACCGGAAAGACCCGGCACTGGATTGTCATCCCGGGTTTCGGTGACCGCGAGCTCCACCCCGCGCAGCGAACTCGTTATCAGCGAGGGCGGCGCATCCTTCAGGTGCAAAAACCGCCCGAGCTTCCGGCCGAAGGCGCTCGCCTGGGTCATAGGATAACTCTCTCAGCGAAGTTGGACTGACAAGCGCCCGCACGTGATTTCGTGAACCATTATCTGACGCTAGCGCACGGTCGTCCAGTTTCGTCGTGGCAGTTTCGTGACACAAAGCTCGATGTCTGCTCGAGAACGTCAGCGATTTTGTCCATTCGCTGCCGCTTACGACGGCTCCCGGCGTCGATTGCCTATTTCGACAGCAGTTAACCGCCACCGTCCGCCGCGCTGATTGCGACTTTAATCGCGGCGCGGGCGCCTAGCATCAGCTTACAGCAGGATCAGGCAAAGCACGGGAGTTTTGAGAAAGACGCTGGGCCTGTACCCGCTTAGAACGCGCGCCGAACGCTCAACGATGCTCCTCGAAGCTAGGACAGGTTCATGAGCCAGCCAATCTTGCGCGATCATTCGCACCAACAAAACCAGTCAGACGCTTCCGGCGCGCAGCAGCGTTATTTGCAGGTTTCCGACCGCCGTCCTGCCGATGTTGAGATGGCACGCGTGCTTCACACCAAACCACTCAGCATGGCTTTGGACCCCTCTGGGAGCGCGATCGCTCACTGGAAACATGAGCCATTGCACGACGTCGTCGAGCCTATGAGCCATCACGTCATCATGGCTTACAACGGCTCGATGCAGCGCATGGAGCGTCGGACAGGCAGATCGGTTGCGATCGGAACGTTTCGGCCTGGTGTATTGATAATCATTCCGGAAGGATCAAGCTCACGATGGGATATTCCGAAACCTGTTGATGTCGTTCAGCTCTATCTTCCTCACGCAGTGCTCAAGCGCGTCGCTGACGAAGCCAACACCGCCACACCGATCGACCTCGTGGAGCGAACGGCGCATCACGACCCCATTACGTCCCGATTGATCTTGAGCGCGACGGATGTCCTGGAGAGCAATGAGGCGCTGGATACGCTGTTCAGGCACCAATTAATAGACCTCCTGGCCACGCGTCTTCTGGCTGCGCACACCGGCTCGCCAACGACGATCCAGCCAACAATGGGCGGGCTTTCGCCGAAGGTCCTGCTCCGTGCCACCGACCGCTTGCGCTCGGACAGCGATTCGGACGTCTCGCTCGCGGCGCTGGCTTCGGATGCCGGTCTATCGCGCTTTCATTTCTGCCGTGCCTTCAAGGAAAGCACCGGGCTTTCGCCTCATGCCTGGCTGCGCCAGTACCGGCTTGAGCAGGCCATGAGCATGCTGCGCGATAGCGATGAATCCGTCGTCTCGATCGCGGCAGCCCTCGGCTACTCCTCCCAGACCGCCTTCGCCGCGGCATTCAAGAAACTGACCGGCGAAACGCCAAGCGACTGGAGACGTCACAAGCGTTGACGGCATTCGTTCTACCGTAACAAGCTTTTCCCCACAGCGGGAAATGTCCACGACGCAGTCGCACTTATGGCCGACAGCGTCCATGGCTCTCCCCCACGGCATCACTGCGGTTCTAGCGGTGAGTGGGATATCGGCGGTGTTTGGAGCGGCGCGTTCTCGCACGATGACACTCATCGACCGGGCTCAACCTCGCGATGGGTATTCCCGGGTTCTTGAAACATGATGCTGTAATCCGCAGACAACAGTCGAGCGCGTTGTGCGGCACGGCATCCCTGCGATCTCTTGGACCGCGATCCAGCCGGTCATTGACGCGTTGTCGCCGATGGCAATGCCGCCGCACCGGCGAACACTTGCGCGGACATCGATACCGATGTCTCACTCGCGAGGCGGGCCTGTCGAGCTTCCACTTCTGCCGAGCCTTCGAGGAAAGCACCGGGATCTCGCCGCCCGTTCGGCTGCGCCACAGTACCGCTCGATCACCATGAACATGCTGCAAGTCGCCGACGCATGGTTTTTTGTCGATGGCGGCGGAGCTCGGCTACGCGGTCTCGTACGCCCTCGCCGTGGCGTTCAGCGATCGCCTGGGCGAAAGCCCTAGCGCAACGCCGCGTGCGTTAGCAGCAATTGCTCTGCAGGTACAGCAATCGCTCTGGCGCAGTCGCATCTTCGGTCCGCTAGATCATGAGGGTGCCCCACGCCCCAGCAGACGGAGACAACATGCTCAGGAAGAACTTGGTCGACCGGCTTGCAATCACTTCACGCCGAAAAGGCTTCGTGACCGCACTCGTGTACGGACTTTCTTTGGGAGTTCGCTTCACTTCAGCAGCGGGGGAGGAGGTGGAAATTCCAGCGCAGGCCGTGCAACGGACCAGTCCCGTGATTTCCATCATGTCCAAAGTAGGCGCCCAGCTCCCCTACCAGAACTGGGGCCCGAGCCCAGCTTTGCCCGTGACCCTTAACCGTGGCTGGGCATCCCCTTTCGGAGGCTGCCGCGCGGCTTGTGAAAACCCCATGCCGATGTCTTCGGAACCGAACTGCCTACCATAGGTCCGCCGGTCTTCTGTCCGCCTGTTCGCGTCGACGTCGATCGGAGGATGCTTGCCGCCAAAGAGAAGCGGCGGTGCACTACCGAGAAAATCAAACCAAGGAGTAGATCACATGCGACTTGTTATCATAGGAGCCGGCTTCGCTGGCATGTACGCCGCACTTTCCGCAGCCCGCCTGCGCGATATCCAGGGCGTTTCGCCCGAGGAGCTCGAGATCGCGCTGGTCGCGCCAGAGCCAACGCTGGTGGTCCGGCCGCGGCTGTACGAACCGAAGCCCGAGACCCTGACGGCGCCGCTGCTGGATGTGCTCAAGGCCGTCGATGTTACTTACGTGCAAGGCAGCGCCGAAACCATCGACGCCAAATCCCGCACGGTGGGCATCGTCGCCACCAAGGGTGCGAAGAAGACCCTTTCCTACGACCGGCTGGTGGTGGCGACCGGCAGCCGGCTATTCCGTCCGAACATTCCGGGCCTCAGCGAGCACGGATTTAGCGTCGACTCGCTCGATGATGCAATTGCCCTCGACAAGCATTTGCACGGCCTGGCGAAACGGCCGGCGGCGAACGGGCGTGACACGGTTGTCGTTGCCGGCGGCGGTTTCACCGGCATCGAGGCGGCCACCGAGATGCCCTCGCGACTGCGCGGAATCCTCGGCAAGGACGCCAAGACGCGCGTCATCATCGTCGACCGCAACAAGGCGATCGCGCCTGATATGGGCGAAGGCCCCCGTCCTGTCATCGAAGAGGCCCTGCGCAAGCTCGGCGTGGAGACCCGGCTTGGCGCCGGCATTACATCGCTGGACGAATCCGGCGTCACGCTTTCCGACGGCGAGCACATCGAGGCCGAGACCGTGATCTGGGCGGCAGGTATTCGCGCGGCACCGTTGACCCAGCAGATCCCGGCCGAGCGCGACAATTTCGGCCGCCTACTGGTCGACCGGGATTTGCGCGTGCCATCAGTGCCAGGTGTCTTCGCTACCGGCGATGCCGCCAGGGCCGCAAGCGACGATATCGGCAATTACGCGCTGATGTCGTGTCAGCACGCCACGCGAATGGGCGCTTTTGCCGGCAACAACGCCGCCGCCGAACTGCTGGGCGTTCCGACCAAGCCCTATCACCAGAAGGGCTATGTCACCTGCCTCGACCTCGGCGAAGCCGGTGCGCTGTTCACCGTTGGCTGGGAACGCAAGGTGGCGATGGTCGGCGAGGTCGCCAAGAAGACCAAGCAGGAGATCAACACCGTCTGGATCTCTCCGCCGCAGCCCGAGCGTGCCGCCGCGCTGGCCGCTGCCGATCCGGAGCGTGTGACTGACGTGAGTGGCTTCTTCTAGATGCTTCACGCGAAACGGGCCGCGCTTCTCGCTGGCTGCGCGGCCAACTCAACCGAGATCAGCCAGTACCTTGAACATGAAACAGGAGATCGAGCATGGACGTCGACACGAGCTTAGCCAACACCTCACACCGCAGTGGACCGGGGTCCAACGAATTGGTTCCGTCGCGCTACGCGGTGCAGGTCGGCGACATTGACGTGCTGGTCGTCAGCGACGGCGTGCTACCGCTCCCAACCGCAATGTTGGCACACAACATCGACCCGGCCGTCCGGGCGACCTGGCTGAAAGACATGTTCCTGCCGCCCGACGCCTACGATTGGGCGCTGAATGTGGTCGTGGTGCGTAGCGGCGACCGGACCATACTCGTCGATGCTGGGCTTGGGCTCGACCCGGACTTGCACTTGCCGCGCGCCGGGCAATTGATCAAGCGACTGGAGGCCGCCGGCATCGATCTTGCGTCCGTGACCGACGTGGTGCTGACCCACATGCACATGGACCACATCGGTGGGCTGCTCGTCGAAGGGGTCAAGGAACAGCTACGTCCGGACCTGCGGATCCACGTGGCGGCCGCCGAGGTCAAGTTCTGGGAGGCGCCCGATTTCTCCCACGTCGCCATGCCGCCGGGTTTCCCGGACGCGCTTCGATCGACCGCCAAGCGGTTCGTGAAAGAGTACCGCAGCCAGCTACGGCCGTTCGAGGAGCAGTACGAGGTGGCACCGGGAGTGATCGTCACTCGCACCGGCGGCCACACCCCCGGGCACAGCGTGGTCCGCGTGGCGTCCGGCGGCGACCGGCTGACGTTCGCCGGCGACCTCGTGTTCGCGGTCGGGTTCGAGCACCCCGACTGGTACAACGGCTTCGAACACGATCCCGAGGAGTCGGCCCGCGTTCGTATCAGTCTGTTGCGGGAACTGGCTGAGACCGGTGGACTGCTGGTGGCCACTCACCTGCCGTTCCCGTCCGTCGGACATGTGGCAGTCGACGGCGACGCCTTTCGCTGGGTGCCGGTCTTCTGGGACTACTGATCGTACAGTTCGATCGAGAGACGCCTCGTAAGCGCTTCATTCGATACGGGCCGCGCTACCAGCGCCGGAGCGCGGCCCGCTCACTCAAAATCCTTTTGGAGCTCGACCTCGATGAAACGCGAGACCGTGCGTGCTTCGCAGCTCAACGGCTGCGCCTTCTGCATGAACATGCATGTCGAGGAAGTCCCACACCACAGTGAGTGCGCGCTCCCGTTGATGACCCTGGCGCAACCTGAGTGTCCGCGCAAAGATGCTGCTGGCTTCACGGACCCTCCGCACGGCGATCGCGCCTCGCAGCCGCGCGATGGGAGAGTGTGATGAACGTCGTTGTCTTTGGTTCAACGGGGTCGACAGGACGGCTCGTCGTTGAGTCCGCCTTGTCCGCGGGTCACGTCGTCACCGCCTTTGTCCGTGACCCAAAGCGCATGCCCTTGACGCATCCGAATCTCAGAATCGTCAAGGGCGATGCAATGGATGCAGCCTCGGTGGCATCTGCGGTCCAAGGTGCGGATGCGGTGATCTGCACGTTGGGGATGGTACCTCAGGCGAAGGAGGATCTGGGTCGACGCCAGCCCGGTGTCCCGGTTTGCTCGGTGGGAACCAAGAACATTCTGGCCGCCATGCCTCCAGGCCAGGGCCGACTCATCGTTGAGAGCTCGGTGAGTGTCGGTGAGAGCTACCGCACCGGGAGTTTTGGCGCAGGCTTCATGGTCAAGCTCGCACTCAAGGAGGTGATGGCAGACAAGGAGGCGCAGGAGGCAGCTGTCCGGGAGAGTGACTGCGATTGGACGATCGTTCGACCGGCGACGCTGACATTCAAGCGTGCTCGCGGAAACCTGAAGGCCGGGACCGATCTGCGCTGGAATATCACCTCAACAGCCACCCGCGCGGACGTGGCCGAGTATTTGGTCAAGATCCTCGATGATCCCGCGACATACAAGAAGGCCATAACGGTGCGCAACTAGGTTTGGCGACGAATTGCGGTGAAACCGCGATCTCCGCCGGTGGCGGCCGGAAAGCGAGTGAATTGGCAGAGCTGTCAGCGACAACAACCGTTGCAGGAGGGTATCGTGGTGCATGTTAACAAGAAGGCGGTCGGCTTGGTGCTGTGCCTCGGCGCTGTCGTGCTTGTGGCTGGTGGCTGGGCGTATGCCCATTCGAACGAGACATTCACCGACAACGCCTATATTCGCGGCGAAATGACCTCGCTCGCGCCGAAGGCTGCAGGCTACGTCACGGCCGTGGAGGTTCAGGATAACCAGACCGTTCGTGCAGGCGACGTCCTATTCCGGATCGACGATCGCGACTACCGCGCACGCCTGGCGCAAGCCGAGGCCAATGTCGAAGCCGCCCAAGCCCGCCTCACCAATGTCGATGCGGAGATCCAACTCCAGCATGCCCTGATACGGCAGGCCGAAGCTCAAAGACTTGCGAGCGTGGCCGAGATGAATCTGGCGCGCAAGGCCTCCGATCGCCGCCGCGAACTGATCCGCACCAACGCGATCAGCCAGGCGCAGGTCGATGAAAGCGATGCGGCGTTATCGAGAACCGAGGCGGGCGTGTCGGCGGCGGCGGCAACGGTGGAGGCCCAGCGGGCACGCATCGCCGTCCTTGCCAGCCAGCGCGAAGCTGCACTTGCTGCAGTGGCGCAAGCGCACGCCGCACGCGATCTCGCCCAGATCGATCTCGACCACACCGTGGTGCATGCGCCGGTCGACGGCGTCGTCGGCAACCGCCAGGTTCGCGTCGGCCGGCTTGTCACGCCGGGCACCTCCTTGCTCGATATCGTTCCGGTCAAGAACGTGTGGGTGGTGGCGAACTTCAAGGAAAGCCAGATCGAACATATCCGGCCCGGTCAGCGCGCCCGCATCAAGGTGGACGGCTATCCGAACCAGACGATTGAAGGTGTGGTGGACAGCTTTGCGCCCGGCAGCGGTTCTGCGTTCACCCTGCTCCCCGCTGACAATGCGACGGGGAACTTCATTCGTGTCGTTCAACGGGTGCCTGTGAAAATCCGCTTCGACAGAAATCCATTGCCCGGCCGCGTCGTGCCTGGCCTGTCGGCGCGTGTTGAAATAGATCGAGGAAGCGGCACATGACCGCGATCGCCGACGCCACGCCAGGCTACGACAGGCGCGCGGCAGGAAGCATTCTTGTCGCAGGCATCGTGCTCGCCACTCTGACGGAGGCGATCGCAAGCACCGTCCTGTCGCTCGGACGCAACGACATCATTGGCGACACCCATGCGACTCCCGACGAGTTCGCCTGGCTGGACATCGGATACACCGCAACAAAGCTAGTCGGGTTCATGGCCGCCTCCTGGCTCATGACACGCACCAGTCCGCGCCGCCTGATGATCGGTTCGACGCTGGTCATGGGCACGGCCTGCGGAATCGCCGCCATCACGTATCGGTTAGATCTGCTGGTCGCACTCCGCATCATACAGGGCTTCTCCGGCGGCACCTTGCTTGTCGCGGGACAGTCGATCATTTTCCTCGCCTATCCGCGATCCTACCAGCCGATCCTTCAGGCTCTGTTTGCGATGGGGTCCGTGGTCGCTCCTGCGACCATCGCTCCGGCGCTCCAGGGATGGTTGATCGACAGCCAGTCGTGGGCATGGATCTTCTTCGGCGTTATTCCGGTAGCCCTCGCCGCTATCGGACTTCTGCTGATCGCAGACGGCCCCAGGCCCGTTGCGGCTGCGCGCCTTCCGTTCGACTGGGTCGGCTTCTTGCTGATCTCAGTCACATTCTTCTGCTTCACCTATGTTATCAACCAAGGCAGCCGATGGCGCTGGTTCGAGGAGCCTCGCATCGCGTGGCTGACCGTGATCGGCGCAGCCGCCTTGCTGGCGTTTCTCGGCCAACAGGCGATGGCCAAAAGCCAAGGCCTGTTCGATTTCACCTTGTTCCGGTCGAACGATTTTTCCTTCGCCTTTATCGTCAGTTTCGTCGCCGGTGCCGCCTTGTTCGGCAGCGCGTATCTGATCCCATCGTTTGCCGTGTCCGTTCTCGCGTTCACGCCAAGTGAGGCCGGCCAGCTCCTATTGCCGAGCGGCGCGCTTTTCGTCGGCGCGCTCCTCATTGCTGCCTTTCTCATGCAGGTCAGGGGCGCTCCCCCTATCGCCACGGTGCCGTTCGGAATCCTGATGATCATGGCCGCGATGTGGATGCTGTCCGGCTCGACCAGCGAAAGTGGCGCCGACGACATGATGGCCGCCATCCTGCTTCGCGGCTTTGGACTTGGCTTCCTCTTCCTGTCGATCACCCTTATCGCTTTCAGCGACCTCAACAACCGCAATCGAGCGTCCGGCATCGGTCTTTTCAACGCCGGGCGCCAGCTCGGTGGCCTCATGGGGGTAGCCGGGCTCCAGACCATGATCGACCACAATGTCACCACCAATGCCACGGTGCTTGGCGCGAGTGTCACCGCAGGCCTTTCCGCGGTCAGCGAGCGGCTGGGAACGACGAGTGCCATGCTCGCAGCACGAGGAATGGACAGCGTGGCCGCCGGCCGGACTGCGATGGGTCTGTTGGGTCGAGCCCTCACCGGTCAATCCACGGTGATCGCTTTCGACACCGCGTTCGCTGCCATCGCTCTTCTTTTCGTCATCGCTGCGCCGGTTCTGGTCACCATCAAGATCGCGTTTGCCCTGCACGCGAAGAAGCGCGCGGCGCAGTTAGCCCGAACCGAGGAGCCGTACATGACATACCCCGCGTCGAAACCCTCCCGCCAAGCCAATGCCGTGTCGAGGCCAGACCCTCGCGCCGAGATCGTGCTGGCGGTCAGCGAGGCCCTCGCCCATCCGAGCGGCGCGCCCGCTGACCTCGACAATATCTTGGATCGAAGCGGATACTCGACGGAAGACATTCTATCGGCATTCGAGAGCGTCGACGATCTCATTGTCGCGATCGCCGAACACAAAGCCTCCCTCATATCGCAGCCATTGGTGAGGAGAGCGCGCCCCGGCACCGTAGATGATGCACGCGAAACACTCATCGCGTTCGGACGCGTTGCCTGGAAGGAATACTCGACCACCCTGGTCGGATTCGTTCGGATGATGATGACCGAGGGTGCACGCAATCCTGCGCTGAAGAAGCGGGTGCACGAGGCGGGACAAGCGATTGTCACACTCAAGCTACGGGAGTTTCTGTCCGCAGCAAATGAGCGGGGGATCCTGTCGATATCGGACGCTCAGCTATACGCCGAGCAATTGCTGGGACTACTGAGAGAACCGCTCTACCAGGCGCTGATGCTGACTCCGGCAATCAGCCTCGAAGCCCCAGCCGCCGACCGCGTCAGAGCCAGTATCGAAAGCTTCATTCATGGATGTGGGAGCACGAGGAGCATGAAGCGATGAGCGCAGCCAATGATATTGGCCGGTCAAGATGGTCTGGCCCGAGCGAGAGCCCTTCAAGACTGAAGGTCGTCGGCGACGTCCCGGCGGACCTGGCGAACAGCATCGACGATAATGGGTCCCTGGTGACAGTCGACCCCGCCGACTGGATCGTCTGTTTCGTGCCCGGCCTTCGACGGCAATGGTGGCATCGCTTCGTCCATCACAGGCATAAGCATGTCTTTGCCATGCGGCCCACGAGCACGGGGAGTTGGCTGCTCGTTGAGCCGTGGTGGACGCGCATGATGGTGACGATCCTGCCACCGGCCGATGCCGTCAGATTTCTTCGGTGGGGTGCGACGGGCGATATCCTGCGGGTCCGCGAAGCGGTCCCGGGCAAGGCGAGCCAGCTTCGCGGTTGGTCGAACTGCGCGGTTCTCTCGGCGTTCTTGCTCGGCCGACCGAGCTGGACATGGACACCGCACGGTCTCTACCGGCAGCTACTGCGCGAAAGGTCAACGCGGCGCGAGAACGTGCAGCAACTTCTCGTCGACCAGTTCACCAAAGTCGTCAGCCATTACTCGTCCAACGCGCTGAGCGTCAGTGCCGACCAGCTTTCCTTGCCACTCAGGGAACTACTCATCATCATTGGGCGCAATCTCCTCGAAACGATGATGACGCCGTCGTTGCTGGAGGTCTGTTATACAGCCATACTTGAAGCGGACCGCTACCCCGATGCGACACGGGCCTACGCGCAACACGGACCTACGCCGGCCATCGCGGTCCTTACGAAAATTCTGGCAAAAGCGAAGCAGGCCGGAGAAATCGATCTAGCACATTGCGAAGCCGGCGCCCGTCAGTTTCTTGGGATGCTCCATGGAAACGTCCATCTGGAGGCCGTGCTTCAGCTCGGCGACGTACCAACGCTTTCCGACATCGATTTGCGCGCTCGCACCGCGGTGAAAGTCTTTCTCGACGGCGCCGAGCCTGACGAGAGGACAGGAATCGTTGCGCGAGCGGCATTGACGGCATGACTGGTGCCACTCGCAGCGACAATCCTACTGTGAGGTGGGGTTGCCATGGCCAGGACGCCTCCGCCTCGGCGGGTAAAGTAGATCACAATGCCGAGAATGGCCCCGCCGATTGGTCGCCAAAATCACCGTTTGAAAAACCGTTTCAGTTCGGTCGTCTCAAACGGTTCGCGAGGGCAAGTCCTTGAAGAACTTGGTGGGCGCACCAGGGCTCGAACCTGGGACCCGCTGATTAAGAGTCAGCCTTGGGTTGATGACTTGCTGGTCGCACGACCGGGCTTATCCGACTGAAAGTGGGCGTTCGTCGCACGATCAAAGTGCTGCATTTCACCGGCTAACATCCGCGCGGTCGGAGCATCCGCGGGGTAGACCCTGGCATCTGGTTGGCGCCGTGTGTCTTGCAAGCTACCGTTAGAGCGGCTCACGCGGCGGATTGGAGCCTTTTCCGTTCCGATTGACCGAATCCTCGGGTACCCTCATTCTGCCGCGTCGGCGGAACTGGCGAAGTTGATAGATGGCTGCATGGAGAGCGGAGATGGGCCGGCTCGATAAGCAGATGGATCCGTTCCACCCTGTCGCGCATCTGACGACGGCGGATCGCGTCCCCGACAATCTTGGGCTTGAGCAAGTCGACACGTCGTCGTCCGTTGAACCGGCCCGAGAGAAAGCCGCCTCGTCACCCGCGCATTTTGGGTCGGGCCGGGCGGGGACCGGTGTAACGGGCTCTACCAATTGGATTGACCGAGCACGTCGCATCTGGCGGCGCCATCTCCAGCGCGATCAACTCCCCCGAACGACCGGGGGGTCGACGGGAAACTTCGAGCGCTGGTTGATCGCACTGCTGAGCGTCGGCTTCGTCGTGAGTTGCGTTTGCGCGATCATTGTCTTCATGCAGGTCAACGCGCGCAAATTGGAGATCGCAACACTGCAACGTGATATCATCGCACTCAAGCTACGCGTAGCCAGGCTCGATCAGATCGCAAGCACGAACGAGATGCGCGAAAAGGCAAGCCGTGGAATACCCAAACCGCCGTCGGAGATCCAAGGCGACCAGGCTCCGCTCATCCTGTCACGTGAAGAGATTCAGCTTGTCCGAGACTATATCAAGCCTGCACCAGTTGCTGGCCCCGCGACTGAGACGACAAAGGTCGGCGATCCCGTCGTGGGAGAAACCGTTCCCTTTTCCTCTCCGATCACGGACAAGGTGCGGAAGCTGCTCGGCGCGAGATTTACCGTTCGCAATGGCGTTGTTGTCATCGTCCGCAGCGGCAGCCGTCACGCTGATGCTGTAATTGGGCCCAATTGACGAGAACTGGCCGCGATCGCAGTAGTCGATCGCCCTCTTAAGGCTGGTTGTTCGGTGGTCTTTCAATGAACCGCCGGCTGCCATTGAGAAGCTCGAGGTTATTGGCGATAACCGGGTTGCCTGGATCGAGCGAATAGGCCTTCTCGAACTTTCGGCGCGCCGCACTCAGATTGCCGCGCAGCATGTACGAATATCCCTGGTCATTCAGGACCTGCACGGTTTCGCCGCCCAGCCGGATCGCTTGGGCATAGGCCTGATCGGCGAGATCAAAGCGACGTATCCGATCATAGCTCGCCGCGAGTCCAACCCAGGCCGTCACGTCCTTCGGCGATTTCTCGACCGCATCCCTGAAATAGCGATTGGCTAACCCGTAGCTGCCGCGGTTGAAATGCTCCAAGCCCAGCCGTACCGGCTCGTCCGAGGGATAATATTTGACGTCCGTCGGCTCCTGCACGGGGTCCCCCCCAGGCGGCTCGACGGGAGCGACGACGGCAGCCTGCCTCAGCGTATGATCACACCCCGCAAGGCCGATCCCCAACCAGCAACAGGTCAGCATGAAGATGATACGTCGCATAACCCCTTGGTCCCCCGCACGTCGCAGCAACTTCACTGCGCCGTTCGCAAACAACATCGCCAAAACCACGCACTAAAAATCGTTACCTGCCGCCTACGCCTACTCCACCAACCGGCACTGATACTCCAGCAGTCGATCCAGCCCCCAATCCTTCTATGTTGACGTTCTGGGTTGGGGCAGTCCGCACGCCCATTTGTTTCGTCGCATCGCCAATGTCGGGAAGCTGATCCACTGGCTGTTTCGTGTTGCCATAGCGAGTCACGGCGGCGCCCACGCGCCGGGCGTCGTACGTGATCCTGCGATCACCGACGTTTCGCGGCCATGGATGGATTGTGTGGGTGACCGCGTTGACCTCCTTGGCATTGCCGGCACTCATCGTGATGGTGTCTGAACGCTGGAAATAGCGGTCCACCTCGTCATGACCGGCCACCCCGTAACATCCCCCGAGCAGCAGCGGTGCGAACAGAGCCAGATACCTGATGGTCATCTCCCGCTTCCTTCTCAGTTGAGCGTTTTTACGACGGGCTGGTTCGCAACGGCCGGTGCCGGAATGGTCGCAGTGACCTCGGGAGCGATGATGTGACCATAGGGTCCTTTAACGTCGCCGCCGGAGTTGACGTAGTCATTGTAACGCTTGCGGACTTCCATCTGGCCATTGAGGAAGAAATCGACGTCGTTGGCCGGAAGGCGGGAGTCGAGCGGCGACGCCAATTGCTGACCGGGCGCGGCCGGTGCGACCAGGCGCGGCGTCACGATGATGACGAGATCGGTTTCCTCCTGCTGGTACGACTTGCTGCTGAACAGGCTTCCGATCACCGGCACGGAGCCGATCCATGGCAGTTGCGAAACGTCTTGGCGATTCCGGGTCTGCAGCAGGCCGGCGATCGCAAAGCTCTGGCCATCGCGCAACTCAACCGTGGTGCGCGCGTCGCGGCGGGTCAGCGCAGGAACAGTCGTCCCCTGGATCGTCACTGCATTGGCAAAATCAAGCTCACTGACCGACGGCTCGACCCGAAGGTTGATCACGCCGCGCGAGAGCACGGTGGGGACGAAGGCCAGTTCGACACCGAACTTCTTGTAGTCGATCGTGATCGTGGGAAAGCCATTCGAGGTCTGGGTCGGTATCGGTACCGGAAACTCGCCGCCGGCGAGGAAGCGCGCGGCATCGCCGGACAACGTGGTCAAGTTTGGCTCGGCCAGCCGGCGCGCCAATCCTTTGGTTTCCAGCGCCGAGATCAACAAGTCCACCGAGCCGCCGCTGGTGGTCCTGATAATGCTGGTCAACAAGCTTCCGAACGGGGCCGGCGCAATACCTCCCGCTGTACCGGCGAGCGTCCCCAAAGTTCCGAGTATCGGAAGGCTGCCAGCAGGATTGGCGCCAACAGGAGTGCTGCTGGTGGTAAGGGCGCTAGTGTTGCTGCCGGTGGTGGGCACTCTGGTGATGTTATTGATGCCGCCGATCGGCGCCCGCCCGACGGCTGTAGTTGAACCAAGGCCGGTATTGCCGACGTTGGTGCCATTGGCATTTGCCGCATACAGATTGACGCCTAGGTTGCGGCCAGCCTCCCGACTCACCTCGAGAAAGCGCACCTCCAGCATCACCTGCTGCGGCGCCGCGACACTCATTGCGTTGACGACGACTCCGCCTTTCGCAACGGTGCTCGTGGCGATCGCCATGGCCCGCTCGGCCGTAACCGCATCGGCCGCCGTTCCGCTAAGCACCACCTGGCCCTCGGAAGCCGAGACGCGGATCCCGTGCCCGCCAGTGCTGCTGCGGATGTTCTGCTGGAGATTGGTGGTATCGATCACGACCTCGACGTCGAGGATGCCGATCTGCTTCATCGAGGAGTCGAGCAGGATGACGTTGGTGGTGCCGGTCTGCTTGCCCTGGACGTAGATCAGGTGATCGCTGAGCGACTTCACGTCCACAATGTCGGGCGAGCCGGCCACGATAGTTGCGAAAGCCGTATCGACCTTGAAGGTGCGTGACTTGTTGACCACCACCTTGACCCGCTGGACGTCGTTCATTTCGCTGACGAAGACGCCGCCGCCGGAGGAGCCCCGCCGGTCTGCCGCTGTCGCGGGGTCAGCGGACGCAAAGGAGGCGAGCGCCGCCCCAAGACCCATCACGCTGAAGGCGAGAAGCCTCCTTATCTTACCCGAAATGCGACCGCCACCCATTCGAGTCCCCCCAACTGCGATCCGCGGCTCCCCCGCAAATCTACGTGCTCGATATCCCCAATAGTTCCCCTCTGCGCACCACGCCGCAGAGCTTACAAGATGTCCGACTACAATTCGTTACTTCGCGTTTCCAAGATCATCGTCCTTGATGCTGCCTGCGTGCAAGAAGAGACGCTTACCGCACAGCCTCAAGTGGCAAAGAAAACTTTCCAATGTTGCGGGCGCGCATCATTTCTCTCTGCAGCTCCGTTCAGAACTGCTGCAGCACGACCACGTTTGCGCGATTCCGTCGTGGCTCACGATCGAACGGCGTCGGCTCGTCGTCTCCAAACGGCACTTGGCCAGGCTCAGATTGCTTTGGCGCAGTTCGATTCCCAGGGGTTTGTCCAGCTCGAGCGCCGACCCGAGGCGATGTCGGCCAAGATGGGTAAGGCACGTTGCCATATTTTGCCTAGAACGGAATTTGCGTTGACGCGCTCGGTGCATTGAGCGTCGTACCCCATATCGGCATCAGCATGGTGAAGCCGGCTTGAGAAGCGGTCACTGTCAAATTGGTGCCGCTGGATGCCACGCTCAGCGTCGGCGTGAGACCGCCGCGATACAGGAACGGCGCGGCAGTCTGCTTTGCGGTTGTGGACATGGGATCGCCCGCGCAGCTTGACGGCGACTGAGGCGGGCTTTGAAGCAAGGCAGGCGTGTAGCAGTTGATCATGACCGCTCGGGCCCCGGCGCTCGCGAGCGTCCGCAAGGACTGCATCGTGATCGCATAGCGTCCGAGATCGAAGATGGCGAAAATCAACATAAAAAGGGACACAAAGGCGAGGATGAACTCGAACGATGCGATGCCCCGCTGATCGAGCTTTCTCATCACTGCACCAAGCGGACAACTTGGGTGTAAGGGACGGTGACCGGATTACATCCATCCGTGCTCAGGAAGCCGCCACCGCCCATGGTGAGAGTTTTGGCGATCACTTGTGAACAGGTCGTATTGGTACTTTGCGTCGCTCCGTTCCAGGTCACGTCGACGTGCGGGAAATACATCGCACCACCCAGCTTAACCGAACCACCGTTGATGGTGACCTGATTACTGCTCTTGCTCGGTGCTTGATCATCAATCAGAACGCCGTTCAGATCAGAAGAGAAAGTGTTGGTGTAAGGCGCGGACAGATTAACTACAGCGCCGCCAGAGATGGAAATGCTGGAATCCCCGAGTAATACAAGCGTGACGCCTAAACCTGTGCCAGCCGGTGGCCAGGGTGTGCAGGCACTGCAAGTGATGGTTCCGCCATTGAATCTTATCGTGCCATTGTAGAAAAAGTACGTGCCCGGACTAAAATCTACCGCGTTCCCGGTCGTGCACGTTAGGTTGCGGTACAGGTTAGTGCTGCTCGGCGGGGTATTAGGCGTCAACGTACCACTGCATGCCAAATCGTTTGGCTTCCCGCTCGAGGTCAAGCTATTGAACGATTGGCTGTCCAATTTGCTAAGTGGATTGTTGGCATACGGCATGAAATAATTGTACGTGACGCCGGGATTGGCGCAGGTGCTGGCTGGACTACAGCCGGTTACACCCAAGACGGCCCATCCTGAACCGGTGAAAGAGGCAGTGCTGGCAAACTGAACACTGGCATCCGACATTATCGGGCAGCCCGTGCCGTTGTTGCTGACGTTACCGGCAATCTTAAGCGCCCCTCCGCCGCCGTTCGGATCAGGTCCGAGCGCCAAGGCGCACACCTTGCTCGGCAGTTCGACCAGAGCGATGGCTTGGGCGGGGATGTTGACGGTCGTCAAACCCAGCACTGCCGACAAGTAGGCCGGCTGTTGCTGACTGACGAGGGCGCGAACGGCGTTACCGCCGCCTCCTGCGGGCGGCGTTGTGAACGCACCCGCACTATAGCTGCCGATGTCGATCTGCACCGCCCGCGAGATTCCCGTTGGAAGGCTTGGCGCACAGTTGGTGCCCGGATAGGCCGTATCGCCGGTGTTGCAGAACCCGTTCTGTGCCGCGAATTCCTTTGCTTGATAATCCACTGATGTATCGCAGAGCACACCAGCATTGTCGCATGCAAGTCGCAGGGCGCCCGAGTAGGCCGCTGCATCGGCGGCATTCTGCGCGTGCTGCCTGGTGACGTACCACGATCCCGCCTCGGCCCCGAGTGCGACCACGCCGATGAGCGGAATCAGCACGATGACTGTTGCGAATGCGGCCGAGCCTCGTCTGGAACGGAGCAGACTGCGCATGAGAACACCTACTGGAAACGTTCGGAGTAAGGCAGCGTGTACGTGCAACTGCTGGGGCACAGCACCGACGTCAACACAATCGGGGCCAAAGTGACGGTCGTCGAAAACGTAAAGTACTTGGGAGTCAAACCAAGGTTGCCGGAGTTGCAGGCTGTGCTTCCGCACATGACCTGGATGTTGCCGATGGTATGCCCGGCGACCGTTGTCTGCAGCGTCGACACCCAGGTCCCCGGGTTCGCCGGGTCGGGCGGACTCTTGTATTGAATGTATTGTCCGAATGAGCGCAAGGCCGACCACGCAGAGATAAACCGGAAGCCCGCGGCAGCGACGTCGGCAAGCGGCATCAGCAGGAACGACACCATGAAAATGTAAACGATGACTGTCTCAAACGCGACGGCGCCGCGCTGATCGGCGACGAAGGACCCTTTACGATACGCGCGCCTGCCTCCACGGGGACTTGCCACGTGCGATCGCGTCACCCGAGCCGCAGCGATCTGAACCATGTCCACCACAATCCGGCCACGCATAGCCGCTCACCAAACGTAAGGAATCACTCGCCAACGTGATGCTTCGTAACTCGAATACTCGGGGCAATTGCGCCGAAGCAGGTCTTCTTCGTAAAGGATTCGGCAGACCTGAATGCCTATATGCAGAACCAGGACCATCACCGTGACCGGTGTCAGGTATTGTAGCACGACGCCCAGCACCACGATTTCTTCGGCGACATAGAGCGGGTGCTTGATCCATCGATAGGGTCCGGTCTGGACCACCGAGCGCGCCTGCGGCACCAGGCTGAACGACCGACCCAGATGTCGGATGGTGACGAGCATCATGATCGTGCCGACCAGCACGCAAGCCGTCGATGCCAGGTTGGGCAGCGTGTCGTCGGTTTTGCCGAGGAAGCTGATCGTCCATGGCAGATAGCTGCCGACGAAGGCAGCTATTCTTGGAAGCAGGCCGTCGGCATGCGCCTTTGCCGGTGAGCGCGTCATGATCAACAGCGCCAGGAGCATGTAGAAGATGCCGAGGCAAAAGCTCGACAAGAGCGAGGGCCACGGATCGTGCAGCGACGCCCCAATCCTGACGGCGACGCAAAGAGCCAGCAACAAGAACCACAAGCCGCCAAGCAGCCGCATGATCCGGTCGTAAGATCCGCTCTTGGAGAGGGCAATTGTGCTCATGGCTACTTTCCGAAGCTGGCGAACGAACGCACGAGGTGAAGAACGGGACTTCCCCCCATGATGACGAACATGGCTGGGAGCAGGAACAGCACCATCGGAATGGTCAGCTTGGCGCCCAACTTGTGCGCCCTTTCTTCCAGCTTGGTGATGCGTTCCCGCCGCAGGTCGAGCGCGATACTGCGCAGCGCCTGGCCCAACGGCGTTCCGTACTGCAAGCTCTGGCTGATCATCGTGCCGAACCGGCGAAGACCATCCGAAGTGACCGCCAAATTCTCGAATGCTTCGACGCGGCTTGGCAGTATCCGGAGATCATCAAGGAGTCGGTGCAGCACCCAGGCCATGGCAGGATTGGTCGACTTCATTTCTTCGGCGACGCGCCCCAGCCCGCTTTCCAGGCCCATTCCCGCCTCGCTGCACACGATCAGCAAATCGATCATATCCGGCGTGCCCAGCCGAATGGCAGCATCGAAGCGCCGCTTCATCACCGACAGAGCCAATCGCGGACCCAAGATTCCGATCACCACACCCATCAGCGTGAAGACCAGCACGTCGGCAGGTCTCCTTCCCGAAAGTTGCGCCAGAAGCAGCGCAATGACCGGCAGCGCGAACATGCTGACGATCTTGATGCCGATCCAGATCGGCAAGGTTCTATGATGATTGAAACCAGATGAGTGGAGGACCGTTCGTAGCTCCTCCAGATTCTCCTCGGCGTAGAAGCGTCGATAGCGCATGCCCAGCCACGAGAACCAACCGGTCAGGTCTTTGAAGGGGGCTGAACGGTAAGGGATACCCATCACGGCGTTTGAGACCCGCGTGTCCAATGCACGGACGTGTAGTTCGCGGATGATCAACATGAAGGCCGCCGTTCCAGCTACGACTGCGAGGGCCACCAGCCCGAGACCAAAAGTCATAGTTCTGTTTCCCGCCTGACCATCCAACTTATCACCAGATGCCCGATGAGCACCGAGACTACCGCGTAAGCCAGAAGCTTGTTTCCGGTCGGGTCAGTGAACAGCAGATCGATGTTCTGCGGATTGGCCGCGTATAGCAATGCTCCGGCAATCAGGGGCGAGATCGTGAGTGCTCGCGAGGAAAAGATCACTTCTCCCGCCAGCGCCTTGGCGCGAGCAGCGAGCGCAACACGCTGACTCACCGTGTCGCCCAGCGTCTGCAAGGTCTCGGCCAAGCTGCCGCCGGACTTCAATTGAACCGCAAGTGTCACCGCAAACATCGCATACTCTGCCACTTGCGTTCGCCGATAGACGCCTTCGACGGCTTCCTCCGGAGGTCTTCCCAGATTCATTTCGCTGCATACGATTGCAAATTGTCCAGACGTCGGTTGCGGCATTTCGCGCGCGATGGTGCGAAATGCTTCGTGCACAGGCAGACCCGATCGAACCGTACTCGTCACCAGCTGAATGGCGTCAGGCAGCTGCCGGAAAAGTTGACTGGCGAACCGACGTTGCTGCCAGCCAAACAGACCTCGCACGACTACCACGGCGGCAATCGCAGCCGCGACAGACACGTAGAAAACGGAAAATCCCAGCAGGCGATTAGCGTAGAAGATCGCTGCTACGGCGATAGCGGCAGCAAGCAGCACATACGCCGGATGCCAGGCGTGAATCATCTCGGGCCTGTAATTGGCCAAACGGTGGAGAAGCAGATACCGGGAGCCGGTCTCCGCCCGGCGAATGGATGGCAGGCTGGCCGGATGGGAGGCCGGTAGAGCGACCGCCAGCCGGCGGTCCATGCGTCGCTCCCGGCCGTCGAGCCATAACGAGCCGACGGCTGCGCACATCGCGAGCACCAGAACAGCGACGATCACGGCCTCAGGTATCATATCTGCCTCACTGCCTCGGCCCAGGCGCGATCGAGCCCGAAATAGACGAGACGGCTCTTGAATTTCGGGACTGCAAGGGTGGCCCGGTAAGTGCCCGAGATCCGCCCATTGTCGTCCTCCTCCTGGTATTCGAATGTTGCGATGTCATTGGTGGTGATCACATCCGATTCCAGCCCCATCACCTCGCTGATCTGGATAATGCGACGTTGCCCATCGCGCATGCGTTCGACTTGCACGATGAGATCCAGTGCAGCGACGATCTGAGTTCGAATGGCTCGCGACGGCAGATTCACCTGCCCCATCTGCACCATGTTCTCGATGCGGGTCAGGGCGTCGCGAGCACTATTGGCATGGACCGTGGAGATCGAACCATCATGGCCGGTGTTCATCGCCTGCAGCATGTCAAACGCTTCGGCCCCGCGCACCTCGCCCACGACGATCCGGTCAGGACGCATGCGCAGCGCATTCCACAACAGATCGCGCTGTGTCACCTGCCCCGTGCCTTCAAGGCTGGGAGGCCGGGTCTCCAGGCTGATCACGTGCGGCTGCTGGAGCTGCAACTCCGCCGCATCCTCGATGGTGACGACGCGTTCGCTGTGATCGATGAACTGGCTCATGGCGTTGAGCAGCGTCGTCTTGCCGGACCCGGTGCCGCCGGAGACCAGGACATTGAGCCGACACCGGGCGGCAATCTCCAGCAACTGTCCGACGGCTGCGGTCATCGAGCCGTTTTCGATCAGTGCGGCGATATCCAGGCGGCGGCTCGGAAACTTTCTAATCGAGATGCAGGGGCTGTGGATCGCCAGCGGCGGGAAGATGATGTTGACGCGGCTGCCGTCGGACAAGCGGCAATCCACCATCGGACTGGATTCGTCGATGCGCCGTCCAACTTGCGCGGCAATTTTCTGGGCCACCGATGCGATGTGATCATTGTCGCGGAAGCGCACCGCGATCCGCTCCAGCTTGCCGGCTCGTTCGACATAAACGTTGCTCGGCCCGTTGATCATGATGTCGTTGATCGATTGATCGAGCAGAAGCGGACGCAGCGGCCCATAGCCGGTCATGTCGTCGGCAATCTCGTCCGCCAGTTGAAGCTGCTCGCGACCCGACAGTTCGAGCCGTTCCTCATTGGCGATGCCATGGATGATTTCCTCGATCTGGCGCCGAAGGACGTCACGCGAAACAGTTGCGGCCACCGATGGCTCAATCTGCTCAATGACGCGTTCGCGCAGCGAAGCTGGCATCACCGGCCGGTCAATCGAAGCCTCGTCGCGCCTTGAGGTTGATGCAGGCACGCTTGGCGTCGTTGCAGCCAAGCTCGGCGTCGATGCAGGCAAGCGAACCGGCGTTTCCTCGTCGCGCCTACCAAACTTTCTCATAGCCCCAGCAGCCTCCTCAGCCGTCCCTTCTGCTCGGCGCCAAGCCCCGTGATCTCCCGTACGATCGGCGCGAGATGGCGTCGCAGTGCAGATACGTGCTTCAGCGCGGGAATTCCGAGATTGACCGCCTGGGTCATGCCCTTCCCGAGATCGGGTACGACCATGTCAGGCTCTGTCCCCAACGCCTTGACCACCGCGGCCCTGGGAAGGCCCCCCGGGCGATTGGCACGGTTCAGCAAGGTGAAGACCCGATCCCTGCCGGCAATGTTGGTGACGGCGGCCCGCAGTGCGTGGGCATTGCGAAGTCCGGTCACCTCCGCCTCCAGCAGCACCAGCACGTGCCGGGAAAGAGAAATCACCGGATGGATGGATGACGGAAACGGGACCGGGACATCGACAACGATGTAGTTGAATCGTTGGCGGAGCAGGCCAAGGACGTGCCTCACGCCCGCTTCGGTGATGTCGAGCTGAGCGTCCAGCTCCTCATCGGCGGAAATCAGGCTAACCCGCTCGTTGACTGCGATTGCGGCGCGCTCGAGGAACAACGTGTCCGCCCGCATCGGGTTCTCCAGGGCGATGCGCAGGCCTGGTCCGGGCTGAACACCCAGCATCACCGCTGTTTCGCCGCCTTGAAGATGAAGATCGAGCAGCGCGACCTTGGCCTTGGTGGTCTCCGCCAGTTGCAGCGCAAGATTGATGGCGATGCTCGTTGCGCCGGCACCGCCCTGCGCGCCGCAGATCGAGATCACATGCCCGCCTCGGTCGGTCGGCGCCGGCGCACGATCGCCCAGCAGCTTTGGGCGCAGCTGGTCCAGCACCATGTCCCGCGTGATCGGTCTCGGCAGGTACTCGGTCAGGCCGAGTTCCATAAGCGCGCGATAGAAGGTGATCTCCCTGCTTTCACCGATCAGAGCCACCCGGACATCGGGCGGACAGACGCCGGCCAGCCGCTCCAGTTCGGCAAATGGATCATCGATACCACTGATGTCCGTCACCAGGGCGAATAGTTCGGTGTCCGTTTCGAGCATCCGTATGGCATTGCGGATCGTGCCCCGCTTGATCGAAATATTGCTGCCTTCAAGGCCCTTGCGCAGAGCCGCGGCACTCAATTCGTCATTGACGAAGCAGACGATTCGATTGCGGGCGACAACAGACGTCGCTTCTTCAGGAGTGCTGAGGGCCGCTATGTTAACGCTCATCAACGTTTCTCCAGCAACTTGCCTGCCTGAACCACCATCGTCGCTCCGCGGCGGGACACTTCCGACCCGTCGCAGTTGATCGGAACGTCGCCGTCGGCAGATTCCTGTTTCCTGACGGAGTATTGTTTTATCTGACCACCGGAATGAACAACGACCGCTGCTGTCCGGCCGGCAATCGCATTTTGGCGGGCGATTTCCGGCGACACATCGCAGCTGGACATGGCGCCAGTGTCCGCCGTATCCCACTGCTCGACTGCGGCCCGCACCGCCAGGGAAAGCGTTCCGAGCTGCCTTGCGACCGTGATCTTCTTGACCTGGTCCGGGGCAAGCTCCAACGATACAGTCTGCGCTTGCTTGCCGGCCACCGAGCCGGCTACCGAGCTTACGGTTCGGCCACCCTGCATGATTTCCTGGTCAATCGCGATGACTCGAACGTTTCCTAGAACGGTCTCGCTCAGGGCCCGGCGCGCGGGATCTGCCTTCTCGAACACCTGGGTCAACAAGACATCAACATGATCACCCGGCCTGATCAGCCCCGACACGCCAGACTCCTCGTCCACCTTGATGCTGATCGCGCGGCTATCCGGTGCCAGGACGCTGGCCAGGAAGCCACGATCCCGAGGTCGCAATACGTCCTGCAAGGTGATGGGACTGCCAGCGTCGACGAACTTGCGGACCAGAGAGCCGGGAAGTCCGGCCTTCGAGTCCGGTGTTTCCAGGATCGCCCCTGCGGGAAGGCGTTCAGGCGACGCCGAGCGCACGGCGAAATCTTCTTCGCGGGCCAATGTACCTTTCGACAGCGGACGTGCCGCGACAAAATACCCGACAGTCGAAGGAGGCGCCGGCCCTTGCGCCGTAACCGTTACCGGAACCTGTTTCGGCAGGTTCATGTTGTAGGCGATCAGCCCGAATGCGGTGGTTGCGAGCAAGAGCACCAGGATGATCGAGAGGCGCAACGTGGATGACATGTCAAAATCCTCTGCTCGAGATGGTCCAGATGCCACCGCACGCTATGGCCACCCCGTAAGGCAGGGGCGCGTGTCGCACGTGGCGCCAGCGCTCGATCGCGTAGACGCGCCGTGCGAGCGACGAACCGACCGGCGCCAATTTCGGATATGGCAGGACGCGCATCACCAGATGCACCAGGGCAAGAACGCCCCCGGCCAGCGCGGTTACCGCCAGCAACTCAATCAAGCCCGTCGGCGGCAGGCCAATGGCCAAAGCTACCAGTAACTTGACGTCGCCCCCGCCAATCCCGCCACGCTGGTAGAGCGCGAGCAGCAGCAGGAACAGGAGCGTCGCGGCGATGAGGGATTCGGCAAGTTGCATTGGGCTGGCAAGCTGACGGGCGATCCCGAGCAGCGCCAGCAAGAGACAGACGTCATTTCGGATCGTGCGGGTCGCGACGTCGAGCGTTGCGACATACAGCAACAACGAGATTTCCAGTATCGAGACGATGGAAGAAACCCAGCTCATGCATGCCTCAGGGTGGTGGGAAGGCACAGCAACAATAAGAATGGAGAGAAATAACATTCGGAGGGGGACACATTCCGATGCCCCCCTCTGGCCGGACGGCCGTATCAGACTGCCGCAGTAAAAGCGGTGGTGATCGCGGTGATCCCGCCTGTCAGCGCGGTTCCGATCGCACCGCCGGCCCCAACGCCGAACACAGCTGACACTGCGCCGATGATGCAAACCGCGACGATGATGTACTCGAATGACACCACGCCGTCCTGGTCCGTCCGCAGACGCTTCAACGCTTCCTTGGTCTCGATGAAATGATGCAACATAGAGGAATCCCTTCTTTCAAGATGGATTTTTCAGACACCTTGGCAACTTCAGCGGCTGCGGATTTATCTCCGGCCCCGCCAGCGACAAACTATTCATTAAATACTTATTAGCGTCAACATTTAATATATAATTCCGATTTTAAATCGACGCACTGCGAAGCGAGCCGTCACAACAATCTCAGAATCGACAAAAGCGCCGTAAATCAAATACGATAGGCCGAACCAACAATCGGATCCTGGGCAGAGCGCTGGCTGGAGTCGGTAAGCAATCACCGGATTATTACGGATGAGCAGCGCTATAATAAGATTAATAGGTAATCATGTGAGGGCGATATAATCGACCGGATGCTGCGCCCCTGGCCCGCGCACATGGAGCAAATTTCGCGACCTGCGAAGGCGCGACGCAGCACATCTGTCACGACGGGTGAGGTGATCCGTTCGAAGATTCCGATCGCACTGATCGCTGCCTTGCAGCCGCATGATTCCCGTCAGTTGCACCGGTGTGCCGCAATCATAGAGGCTCCTGGACCCCACCTTGCGAGGCGGACCATCGCGGGATGGTGGTACGCTCTAGAGCGTAGCGCGCAGCCAGGACCCGTCATCATTGTTACGGGCTCGGTAGCCGGCGCATCTGCCCTGGGTGCGGGAAAAGCAAAACAACCGATTTATTTTATTATTGTATATAATCATGATGACTCCATCACAAAATTAAAAAATATGTTGGGGAAAAGAAAACCTGGGAGGTTGGAATGGAAGCTGCCCGCCGCTTTCGCGCAATGGCCTTGCTTTGCCGTCAGACTGCTGTACTCCAACCTGCGCGAAGCTGGAAATTGCTTGCAGAGGCAGAGTACTGGGAACATCTGGCCGCCGCGGCCTTAGCTCATTGAGCTTCAGTCGGGCGTTCTTTGTCTTCCGTTTTCGTCGACTTCCTAGTTAAGTCCTTTTCTGAGGCATGTGATGTCGAGTACGCGTCAAATTTCTTCTAGTGCTGTTCTGAGCGAACGGCACCAGGCGCTTCTGGAGGAGCTCAGAGAGGTGGAGAAACTTCGAAGTAAGCTCCGACATCTAGAAACAAAACCAATCGGCAGAAGGCGGCGTACCAAAGCGAGCGGCATAGCTAGAGCCGTTTAGAGACCCGCCGGATCCGAAGGATAACCCGGCTCACTCGCGCGGTCGATGCACGGATTGCCCGCGTTCCTCGCGTCCACCTCTACCTTGAAAGAGGACTGGGCGGCTTTCATCTGCGCCTAGCGAGCCTCGGCGATGACGTCGCTACGACGCGTCGCCAACCAGCCAGGCCGGGGTGCCTCACAACACTTGAACGAACTCGGCGGCGAGACCGGCCGCCCATTCAGGGTCGGGCGTTAGCTCCGACTTTCATTCGACGTTGCACTTCGGAACACCGCAACGAGCCGATCGCCTTCCCAAAGCTCAACGTCGTGCTCGTCATGCATTTGCTCGGCTCGGCGTCTCGCCGCCTGCTCGTCAATACAGTCGAGCTTTGCAGTGCAGATCACTTGCCGGCTGCCGTCCACCACGAAAACCTTATACCGCATGATGCCGTCCGATCCAAAAAGGTGACGATCATCGTACCCGAATGTCCGGTTAAGGCAGCGCCAAACTAAGTGCGATGCAACGGAACCATTGTACGTGTGTCAGTTCGGCGATACCTGCTCGTTCAATCCGTCGGTCGCGCGGCGGCAGTACCTCGTATGTCGCCACCTCAGTGGCGTAGTCTCACTGCGTGCCGAAGCGTGTGGCTCGAGCTTAAGAGCGAGAGGCCACCAAGCGTCATCAGCAGCCCACCGAGCCAGCCCGTCCAGCTGCGCGCTTCGTCGTGCCCCTCTGCAGTGCGCGGGCCCAGCGGCATATCTTGAGGTGGGTCGGCAGGCGCGGCGGCGAGAAACTGCCCAACGTTGACTTGATCCGGCACGGAGTGTTCGCGCTTGAGCTGGTTGCGGGGAATATCTCCGACGGGAGCCGCCGACATCAGGGTAGCACCCGTGCCGAGATCGGAAGTGGCATCTGCTACCTGCATTGCAGGCGTCTGGGATTGCTCGGGCGGTGCAGAGCGCAGCAACTCCGCGCGCGCATCAACGATCACGCTCCGCGTGGTCTGCGTGGTCCGGTTCTCGTCGAAACTGGCGCTACGGTCTTTGGCCGCGGGAGCCCGAATGGGTTTCTTCACCGTCGCGATGCCCTCGGCCAGGAACCAGCATCTGCGACGACCGTCCGTTCGGTAGACCCAATGCTGTCCGCCACTGGTCGAGGTACCGGGACGCGGCGCGCATTCGGCTTGCGGCGGAGGGGTGGTTACCGTGGGTTGGGACGTAGCAGTATTGAAGAAGTCGGTTAGAGGATTGGAAGACGCAGGCGTCGCCGAAAAACCTCCGACAAGGAGCAAACTGGCGAAGTACAATCGCAAATGTCCGGACATCGGAAACTCCCGGGTGCGCCCCGCTTGAGCCTTAGCGGCGACAACGGCCCCCATGCGGCTTAAATCGGGCAACGCGATGAATTAATGGTATTCTTGGCCACCTAATTTATATGCCGGTCCAGTACTCCAGGGATGCCTGCAACAAGGATAGGCCGATGGATTCATCGGTCATCTGAGTTGCGCCGGGCCTCGATCCGCGGCGTAGCCGCCCGGTCGATTGCGATAGTTGCGCCCGTTCCCGAACACCAAAGCAAAACTTGCCGAGAGATGAGTTCGTGGATGTCGCGATACGTGGACACCCCCGCTACGAATTGAATACTCCATCGCGATATTGCCATCGTCGCGCCTTTCTCCCTACCACCTAGCGGATTTAAATGTGGATTGTGCGATCAATATTTAACTGGCGGCTTGCCTGCTCCCTGATTCCCGACTTGTGTGCCCGGGCCTTCTGCCCAAGATTCGGATTGGAGCCATGAACACCGCGCATTTTAATTCGCTCTCCGTTGACGAGCTCTGGACCCTTCACCAAGAGGTCGCCGCCAAACTCACTCAGAAAATGTTGGTGCAAAAAGCACGTTTGGAGGAAAGGCTGCGCAGCATTAGACTGGCCAGCGAGGTCACACGGCTCAATTACAAGCGGCGTCGTCCATATCCGCCCGTCCGTCCCAAATATCGCAATCCGAAGAACCCAGCGGAGACATGGTCGGGTCGTGGCAGGCAGCCGCGATGGCTGCGGCCGCAGCTTCGAAGCGGCCGAGACTTGGACGATTTCCTGATCGATCAGGCTTCAGCTCAAAAGCGCCAGACAAATTGAGCGCCGATTGCGGCATTTTGGGTTGGGAATGCTGGCGCCGGCTGTTTCCCGATCTGAGATTTTCACATTATCGTTTTAACGCGGGTCATGACTATGGTTGGAGCCATTGGCCGTAGCGACCGCACTTGCGATCCGGCTGACGGTCTCGCTGAATCGCTCGGGGGGCCCGCGGCGCAGTGAAGACATCGACGAGAACTCAAGCGCACGATGGCCCGACTCTAGTCGTGATGCTCTCTGAAGTGCCGCCTAACCGCATTCCACGCTCGAAGGGCTGGAAGGAGGAGGACGACGAAAAGAACTCTGATTGCAACTGGAGTCATCCCGCGCTGCAGGAGTGGTGGTTCGCGACCATCCGAGCGACCGGCCGTCGTGTTGATCGTCGCCGGAGATGGAATTGCTGCGTGCCGAGTAGGTGCCGGTCTGCGCGAGGGCAGGACAGCTACAACGAACAGAACGTTCACCAGCAGCCATATTCCCACTATGAGAAGGACACTACGCACGAGAACGACCATCGTTGATCTAATCTGCCGAGCTTATTCCTGCCTCATGCCCGGCACGCAGCCGGCAACACTGCGTTCGCGGACGGAACCGCTTCGCTGCAGCCGGCACATTTGGCATCCGCCGATGCCATCGGGCCCTGAGCGCTTCGCAAACGCCCAGGATCGCTCGCAGCCTAGTCGGGCGCAACACTCGCGTCTGTGCGCTTTCGAACATTCATGCCCCTTCAGGTATGCCCGTTCTGTGCATCATCGGGCGAGAGCCGGACAGAGATCGCTCATCAGCCAGGACGGCCGACCTCAGCCCGCAGTCCCTGAACAGGGGCCGGGTCATGGAGCATGGCCAAATATCGCAGCACGATGAGCGACGAATTTGGCCGTCCGCATCGAACCAGTATCGAGTTTCGGCAGTTGACCCCCGGTGAATCCGAACAAGCAAACTGATTGTTCGGGCCGAGGATAATATTAAAAGCTACGCCGGCACACATGAAGGACCTCCGACGACGTTTGGAAAAGGTCCGCGCTGACGCGAGAGAATTTACGCTGATGAGTCAGCGGGCGACGGACATAGAGAAGCGCGAGCTGTTCAAGCGCTTGGCGGATGAGCTCGCCTTCGAGGCTCTCGAGCTCGAGCTGATCGTGAAGAAAAATCAGCCACCTGATCCGTGCGACAAGCACGAGGTCGTGGAATTTACGTTACCCTCTCAGCGAAAGCGCGGCTGACGCGAAAGAGGTTAAGCCGGCTAGTTCGTGCGTGCATAAAGGATCTTTGCGCATGACTCCGCCAGCGATCGCTGCGCCGCCGCATCGAACTGCGCATTGCGCTTCGCGGGCCCAGATCCGGAACATTCTGGTTCTGGTTCTGCAGCAAGCGGTATCTTGCTGCGCCGGACAGAACACACCGTCCGTTTTGCCCGCTCCGATTTCCTATTCTACGACAAGCATGTGACCGACTTGTCCCATCGGATCTGCGCGCTGTATCGAATGGGTGAAGATATAGAAACTAGGGAAACACCAGCTAGCAAACCGGCCGTGTCCACTCCAACAAAAACGTCGCACCAGACGCGCTTTGCTCTATCGAAGAATTCAAAAAAGCCCTTGCGGGCTTAAAGGTGGTGGGCGCACCAGGGCTCGAACCTGGGACCCGCTGATTAAGAGACACGCCGCTGGCCTTGATTTCTCAAGAGAATTTTTCCAACTGAACCAATATCCGATCATTGGAGATCAATGGCTTACAGTGAAACATCCAACTGCAAAGGCGCATGGACGCCAGAGCGCCTCCTTGCCAAAGATGGACTGGCGGCGCTTCTGAATGGACGAAGCGACCCGGCACAAGGCTGGTCATAATGGCATTGGACCGGACTGGCTGCGGCTGAGCTAGCGCTGGGTCGGGAACAGCTGCGCTGCCGCGCCCCACACGCCGTTGGGCATGAACAGCATGATCAGGATGGCGAGCGTGCCGAGCACGAGCAGATAGAGACTGCCAAACTGGGCGAGATAGGTGACGAGCCCCCACAGCAGGAGCACGCCGACCATCGGACCTTCGATGGTGCGTACCCCGCCGATCACGACGATGAAGATGACATAGGCGGTCCAGTCGGTGACGCTGAAGGCCGCATCAGGCGAAATACGCGCCTTCTGCAAATAAACCACGGCCCCGATCATGCCGGTGGCGAAGGCGACCGCGATCCACAGCACGTGGCGAGTCCGCGCGGTGCGGACGCCGACGCTGCGCGCCGCCGCTGCGTTGTCACGGCTTGCAGCCAGCGCAAGGCCGTGGTGCGAGCGCATGAAGGCGTAGATGCCGAGCGTGACCAGCACGACGAGCAGCAGTGCCAGCCAGTAGACCAGCACGTCACGCGCGGCCGCCGGGCGCAGGCCAAGCAGCGCCTGCACCGCCTTCAGCCCGACCATCTGCGACAGCTCGCTCGGCGAGATCGACATCCCGGTGCCGCCGCCGAGCGACTTGAACTGGGCGCAGATCAGCCGCAGCGCTTCGGCAGCGACCCAGCTGCCGATCGCGAAATATGGCCCCTCCAACCGGAACAGCAGCGGCCCGAGCACCGCCGCGACCAGCGCCGCGAACAGTCCGGCCAGCGGGATCGCCGCAACCGGATCGAGCCCGGCCATCACGATGCCGGCAAACAGCGCATAGGCGCCGAGCCCGACAAACGCCTGCTGCCCGACCGATACCAGCCCGCCCCACCCGGCCAGCACGTTCCAGAGCTGTGCCAAGGTCAGCATGGTGAAGACGAAGATCAGATCCTGGATCAGGTTGCGCGAGGCGATCGCTGGCAGCGCGGCCAGCGCCACGATCAGCGCGATGCCGGCCACGGCCGCGACGCGCGACAGCCGTGTGCCGACCCGAACCTGCCACACCGGCGCGTCCACCGGGCGCGGCTCGCGGCTTGCCGGAATATGGATGCTTTCGGCGCTCATGTCCGCCTCGCCGGGAACAGCCCGCGCGGCCGCACCATCAGCACGGCGAGGAAAGCGAGATGGCCGGCCAGGATCTGCCATTCCGGATTGATCCGCCCTCCGATCGCCTGCGCCAGCCCGAGCACGATGCCGCCCGCCAGCGTCCCCCACAGGCTGCCGAGCCCGCCGATGATCACCGCCTCGAATGCGTAGAGCAGCCGCGCCGGTCTTCAAGAGAATTTTTCCAACTGGGCCAAAATTCCACCATTAGAGATCAATGACTTACAGCGAAATATCTACGCGGAGGGCACCTGACGGTTTGGGGACACGCGACAAGAGATTGTCGGGGAATCCCCTCTAGCAATTTAAATAGGTTGGCAGTCGTTTCCAAATGAGACCAGCTCTCGCCGGAGCAACAGTCTCGGGCAAGGCGCGCGAAAGGAGTATTTGGGAGCGGACACCACGGTCACCCCTAGCTTGCGGGCAGCAGTCAATAGGAAGGGTCGGCTACCTAGGTCGGCTACCTAAAAAAGCAGCACCTTCCTGGCACTGCCGACAACCGCGGCATTTCAGCATTGGCTTCTTCGAAAGCAGCACCGAACGGCAGGCAATCCCGTACAAGCGCGCAAAGATGGTTCAGCGCCAATCGGGAGCTGAGACATGTCCCAGTCAGTACACGTCCGACCTTTTCGTGACCTCCTCGACAGCGGGGGCGTCGTTGAGGACCCGGAGCGGATCGCCACCTACACAATGGATCAACGTCAGCTTTTCACGGGTTCGACGTTTGCCGTGCTGAAGCCGGCGACGACACAGCAAGTCGCCGATATCGTACGGCTGGCGGCGCACTACGGGATCGGAATCGTTCCGCAAGGCGGCAACACCAGCTATTGCGGCGGCGCTACGCCGGACGCGTCCGGACGCCAGGTTATCGTGAGCCTCGAGCGGATGGACAGGATCCGCGAAATCGATCCCGTCTCCATGAGCATCTCTGTGGATGCCGGCGCCATCCTGAAGAACGTCCAGGACGCCGCGGCGGCTGCGGGCCTTCTGTTGCCGCTCAGCCTCGGCGCGGAAGCCAGTTGCCGGATCGGCGGCAATATCGGCACGAACGCCGGCGGGCTGTCGGTCGTGAGGTACGGGATGACGCGCGATCTGCTGCTCGGAATCGAGGCGGTGCTGGCGGACGGCACGGTGGTCTCCGACATGCGCAAGTTGCGGAAGAACAATACCGGCTACGACGTCAAGCAGTGCTTCGTCGGAAGCGAGGGGACTCTCGGCATCGTCACGGGCGCAGTGTTGCGTCTCGCGCCCTTGCCGACCCGCCGCGCGACTGCCTGGCTGAAGCTCGCGAAGGACGCTCCAATCGCCGAGCTTCTCACGCTGATCCGCCGCGAATCGGCGGATCTTCTGACCACGTTCGAATTCATGACATCCCGATCGATTACGCTCGCGACCGAAGCAATAACTGACCCGCCCTCCCTCGGCGCGGGCCCCGGAGGCGCCGTTCTCGTCGAGTTCGCCTCTGCCTCACGCCATCTCGATCTCGACGAACTGATGGAAGCCGTTCTGGCCGAGGCGATCGAGACCGGCTGCGTCGATGACGCATTGCTGGCGCAGAGCGGATCGCAGCGAACCGCGATGTGGCGGCTCCGGGAGACCATCCCCGAAGGCGAGAAGCGCCGGAACGGATCGGTGAAGCACGACATCTCGGTACCGCTTTCCTCCATTCAGCGCTTTCTGGACCTGGCCGGCTCGCAGGTACGATCGTATGACGCCGACCTTGAACTGTCCGTCTACGGCCATGTCGGCGACGGCAATCTGCACTACAACGTGCTCGTTCCTCGCGATGTCGACCGGCTGGAATTCACCAAGCGGATCGAAAGCAGCCTTTCGTTGCAACTCTACAACACGGCCGCCGCGCTCGGCGGCACGTTCAGCGCGGAGCATGGCGTCGGTCGCTTCAAGAAGCACCTTCTAGACCGGTACAGCGATCCTGGGCGTATCGCGGCCATGCGCCGGATCAAGACCGCCTTTGATCCGGCGGACATCATGAACGCCGGCGCGATCGTTTGCCCAATGGGAGGGAAGTCTGCCAGTTGAACCATCAGCCGGCGTGCCGATGCTTCCGAACGGCGGGGCTTCGGCCGATGCACCCCGATCAGCCAAATCCTCTCGTGCATAAAGAAAGAGCCACTCCGAAGGAGTGGCTCAAGTTGGGGAGGAAACGCTCCTTGGGGACTGCAGGGCCTGATTTCCGGCTCGATCTTCAGATGGCGGCTATGTCCAGCCTCGAGCCGTCGGTCAGACGCGACAGCCGGAACGGTGCGGGATCGACGCAAGGCGTGTCGTTGACGACAAGCTCTGCGGCCAGATAGCCGAGCCCCGGGCCCAAACCGAAGCCGTGACCCGAGCAGCCGGCCGCGAGGACGAGGCCCTTCACCCCGTCCACCTGCGACACCACGGGCACCGCGTCCGGCGTGCAATCGACGAAGCCGCCCCAGGCGCTATCGATCTGTATTTCGCCGAGTTGGGGGAAGGTTTTCCGGACACTCGCCACCACTTGGCTCACCAGCCATTTCAAGGGCGGAGGATCCAGCACGCGATTCTGCTCGAATATCCGATCGTCGTTGGTCAGCAGCGCCGCCATTGAATCCGGCCCCGAAACGAACGATTGGCCGACGCCGAGCCTGACGTTCTTCAGGCGACGCAAGAACTGCGGCATGAACTCCCGGCTGTATCGGATCGCCTGGGGCGTGATTTCGAGGTTCGCCTTGCCGCTGATCGCAAGCGTATAGCTGCCATCCAGTCGGCGCGTGATCGTGCAGTACGGTGTGGAGACCGCCTCGCCGATGTTGATTGTCGGGGTAGAACGCAGCGCGGTCTGCCGGATGCTCGCCTGGGGGAAACTGATCCCGAGCGGCCGAAGGAAGCGCGAGGACCAGGCGCCGGCGGCGCACAGCACCGCGCTGGTTCTGATGTAGCCCTTCTCCGTGTGCACGCCCGCGATCTTGCCATTGGCCAGGTCGAGCTTCCGCGCAGCGCATCCCTGGTGGATCGTGGCGCCCAGAGTTCTGGCCGCTTCGGCGATAGCCGGCGCGGCGAGCGCAGGTTCGGCCTTGCCATCCCGCTCCGAATAGGTGCCGCCGACCCATTTGTCGCGCGCTTCGGGGACGCGCTCGGCCACCTCCGCCCGACTCAGCACGCGGGTGTCGACGTCGTACTCCCTGGCGACCTCGCGCCACTTTTCCCAACCCGCGAGCACAGCCTCGTCATGGGTCGCATAGACGAGACCGCAGCGACGAAATCCAAGGTCCCGATTGACATCGCGCGTGAGTTCGTCCCACAGCCGCATGGAGAGCACCGAGAGCGGCAGTTCGCGCCGGTCGCGGTTCTGCTGGCGGCACCAACCCCAGTTTCGGCTCGATTGTTCACAGGCGACGTGGCCCTTCTCGAGCAGCGCCACGGAGAGGCCGCGCTTCGCCAGGTAATAGGCGGCCGTAGAGCCGAGGATGCCGCCGCCGACGATGACGACGTCGGCCTCGGCCGGAAGACGCTCATCGCTGTGAATGCGCTCGACGTGGGGCGACATGTTCCAACGAACCTCGGCTGCCAAGAATGCGGAAGCAAAGTTCCGATCAGCCCTTCATCGCATCGTGCGGTCGATAGAATGTGCTGAAATCATCAAGGACTTCGCAAGATGTTCGGGTTTTTAACCACTTGAGTGATACGAGCTGCTCTAGCGGGACCGAGTCCCAGTTCAGCGCAGAAGCATTCATCGGTAAAATCCGAGAACGGCCTTGGTCTCAAGATACTCCTCCATGCCCTCGATGCCGTATTCGCGACCGTTGCCGGAGCGCTTGTAGCCGCCAAAGGGAGCATTGGGGTCCCAGTCAGGATAGTTGAGATGGACTTGACCCGACTGGATCCGCCCCGCGACGGTTCGCACTGTCTCCATATCGGTGCCCTGCACGTGGGCGGCGAGCCCGTAGACGGTGTCATTGGCGATCGCGATCGCCTCGTCCACGGTGTCGTAGGGAATGATCGACAGCACCGGACCGAAGATTTCCTCCTGCGCGATCCTCATGTCGGGACGGACGTTCGAGAAGATGGTCGGCCGCGCATAGAAGCCAGTCCGAAGATCGCCGGGCCGACCTCGCCCGCCGATGACGAGCTTGGCGCCTTCTTCCAGGCCGACACCGATCATGGTCTGCACGCGCTCGAACTGCGGCCGGTTCGCAACCGGGCCATGGGTCGTGCTTTCCGCAAGGGGATCGCCGACCACCAGCTCTGAAGCGGCCTCTGCCGCCAAGGCCTCGACCTCTTTCATGTGTGAGCGAGGCACCAGCATGCGCGTCGGCGCGCTGCAGGATTGGCCGAGGTTGCGGAAGGCGGCCGCGACGCCCAGCGGAACGGCACGGCCAAAATCGGCATCAGGCAAGATGATATTCGGTGACTTGCCGCCGAGCTCCTGGGCAACGCGCTTGACGGTGGGTGCAGCCGCTTGCGCGACGAGAACGCCAGCCCGGGTCGAGCCGGTGATCGAGATCATGTCCACCTGCGGATGCGACGCCAGACGAGCGCCGACGATCGGGCCTGTTCCATTGACGAGGTTGAAGACGCCGGGCGGACAAGCGGCATCGTCCATCACCTCAGCGAAAAGCAAAGCACTCAGCGGCGACAATTCGCTCGGCTTCAACACCACCGTGCAACCAGCCGCGAGCGCCGGGCCGACCTTGGCTGTGATCTGGTAGAGAGGCCAGTTCCAGGGGGTAATGAGACCGCAGACCCCAATCGCCTCTCGCATGATCGCGGTGCTGCCGCGTGGGGTGACGAACGGATAGTTCGCAAGGTTGTCGCGTGCGACACGGATGTGCTCGGCGGCCAGCGGCACCTGGGCTCGGCGCGCATAGGTGATGGCAGCTCCCATCTCGAACGTGAGGACCTGCGCGAACAACTCCAGCCGCTGGAGAAGCAAACCATGAACCCGATCAAGCAGCGCCGCTCTTTCAGCAGGCGGTGTCGTGGACCAGCCGGCGAAGGCTCGTCTGGCAGCTGCTATGGCGCAGTCCACATCATCGTCGTCGCCAAGCGTAACCTCGGCGATCGACTGCTCCGTCGCCGGATTGACGACGGATGCTGCGGCCGCGACTGATCCGATCGGCTTCCGCCATTCTCCGTCGATGTAGAATTTTCCGAGCAAGCCGGCTTCCGTCAGGTGTCGAAGGGGCGAGGTCATTGGAAGCGATCCTTTCGACGGCCTACCAGCCGCGCATCCGGGGCCATCGCGCTTCGATCGCCTCGCTGTCCGCGGAAACGACGTTGTACAATTCGTGTTGCGACGCCGTCGCACAGGCGTGATTGGGCAGGATGCGGACCTTCGCGCCGATCGGAAGATCGGGCAAAGCGTGCGCCGACCCGGGTCTGACGGCGAGGATCCCGTGCTCCTGGCTCGCTTGGGAAACAATCAGGTCGGGAAAGACTTTGCCCGCCACGTCGCAGACCAGACCGTATCCCTGGTCGGCCGGCTGTGCCGCGGTGCCGCGGTCGCGCGACAGGGCCATCCAGCCCGCATCGACCAAAATCCAGCCCTTCTCGGGCTTCTTCCCGATCACAGTGGCGAGCACCGAGATTGCGATGTCGTCGGTCGTACAGACACCGACGCCGTGCATGACCAGATCGAAGAACATGTAGACGCCGGCCCGCATTTCCGTGACGCCGGTCAGGTCGTCGGCGAAATGCGCGGTCGGCGTCGAACCGACACTGACGACACGACATTCATGGCCGGCCGCGCGCAATGTCATCGCGGCGGCGACGGCCACGGCGCGCTCGCTCTCCGCAGCCGCGACAAGGGCCGCAGGCGTACTGAGGCCGTAGGATTCGCCGGCATGGGTGAGAACGCCGGCGATCTTGACGCCGGCCTCGGCCATGGCGGCCGCAACGACCACGAGTTTCGGATCGGTCGCGGTCAGCCCACCGCGATGACCGTCGCAGTCGATCTCGACAAGGGCGGACGGTGTCACACCGGCTGCGCGCCCGGCCGCGCCAAGCATGGCAGCCTGCTCAGGCGAGTCCAACAGCACCTTGATGTCGATGCCTGCTTTCTGCAAGCGCATCGCTCTGTCGGAGGTGTGCGGCGCCAGACCTACCGCATAGGTCATGTCCCGGAAACCGTGCTGTGCGAAATACTCCGCCTCCGCCAGGGTGGAGACAGTAATTGGCCCGGGCACGGACCGATAGACGCGCCGGGCGACGTCAATGGATTTTCCGGTTTTCATGTGGGGCCGCAGCACCACACCGCGCGCGGCCATGCGCGAGGATAGACGGGCAAGATTGCGATCCAGCCGGTCCCTGTCGAGCAGGAGGGCGGGAGTTGCCAATGCGGCCAGCGTCGCGGCGGCCTTGCCACTCTGGATATCTGTCCCGCGCATCGCCTGGCCTAGCACGTCGATGTCTCCTAGCCGAACGACTGGTTGGCAATTGCGAAGCTGCGCGCCGGACCGGTCGATTGCGCCGGCATCCCCAGGGTCATGGTGGTGGCGTCGCTGACATGCTGCAGGCCAATGCTTTCGAGCCACGGCCCGAGTTGCGATGCCGCAGACGTATCGATGCGGACGAAACGCCCACCAAGGCGTGCGAGCGCTGCCTCGATCAGCGCACGTGCATCGGTCGGGCTTTCGGCCGCAACAGGGCCAATGACATGCCCGCGACCGAAAAGCCGGGAGATGGCGTAACCGCGGGCTATGCCGTCACGGTGCAGGACATAGCCATCGGCGTTTTGGACGAGCCGATCCAGCATCCGTTGCCTTTCCCAACCGGTGGCCTCGCGATCGAGCCGCACGACTGCATCGAAATCCGATGCAGCCATTGCCCTGACGAGGTCCGAGCGCGGCGACCTGCCGGTTTCGCTTGGAATTCCCTGATGCTGGTGGATGACCCCGATCGGCACGAAGCCCCGGCGTCGGTAAAGGGCGATGCCTTCGGCTGTCGAATTCAGCGCGACCGTTCGTGGGCGCGCGGACGTCAGCAACGCGTCCATGAGTCGCGCCCCGTAGCCGCGGCCCTGAACAGCCTTCGCGACGATGATCATCCCGGCGGAAGCATGCGTGTCGCCATATGGCCACCACGCCGCCGTTCCGATCACCGCTCCGGCGCGCTCTAGGACGAAGCCACGGCCCAACTGCAGCGCGACATCCCAATCCTCGATCCGGTAGGGCCAGGACATCTCTTGCGAGAGTCTTAGCGCGCCCTCCAGATGCGATCTGGCGAATGGAAGCAGGACCACATCTTCATGGACGCGATCTTCGGCCGCTGCGGTCGTCATGATGGGGCAAGTCTCTTTCGGTTTGCCGGCCAGATCGCCAGTGCCAAGACGAGGGCTATCCGGGTGATCCTCGCATGGTCCGCAGCCTATCTTGCGCCTCACAGCATTACGTATCGGACTGGAGCCAAGTTCGGCACAGCATTTCAATGATGATGCGATTGAACGACCGATCTGCTGTCAGCGGCTGGCGCGCCACAGAGCGATGCGGTCCCGCATGCGATAGCCCTGAATGAACGCGGACATGAACCAGCGATTGCCGCGATAGAACGGGATGAAGGCGGGAGGGCGGAAGTCAAAGGCAGTGCACGCCTGCGCGTCATGTCCCATCAGCTTGTGCGCCGCATGCATGCCGACCCATGGCGCCCAGACCACGCCTGAACCGCAGAAGCCGGTGGCATAGACGATGCCGTCCTGCTCGAAGATGCGAGGAATCATGTCGCGGTTCATGGCGACGTTGCCGAACCAGCTGTGCGAGAGGCGAACGCTCTCCAGTTCCGGAAACAGATTGACCAAGCCCTTGCGCAGAAGCAGCTTCGGAGCGATTGGATCGCCGACGCGAGAGCTGTCGCGGCCACCGAGCAGAATGCGTCTGCCGTCGGGCGAAGGCCGGTAATAGAAGCCGACCTCCCGATTCTCGGTGATCATCATCCCTTTCGGCATCAGCCGCGCCATGACGTCGGGCGCGAGCTCCTCCGTTGCAATGATCCGGCTGCGCACCGGGACCAGCCTGCGGCGCAGGAAGGGCACGGCACCATCGGTGTAGCCGTTGGTACAAACCAGCACCTGACGCGCCTGCACTGGACCGGCCGCAGTGACGACGCGGAATGCGCCATCTCTTTCGATTGAAGTTACTGGCGTCCGGGCGTGCACTGCCAATCCGGAAGTGAGCGCAACCCGCAGCAATTCGGCGTGGAATTTGGCTGGGTGCAGTCCGCCGATATCCATCCGAACCGTACCGCCGCGATAGACATCCGTGCCGATGTACTTGCGCTGCTCGGCGTAAGGAACCGCATAAGCTTCTATCCCGAGTCTCTTCGCGAGCCTTTCTGCAGTACGAGCCATGGCTTCGTATTGCTCATAGCCGAAGGCGCCCTTAAACTGCCCCACCGGCTGGAAGTCGCAGGCAAGGCCTTCCGTCTTGATGAAATCGTACAGGAACTCGCGTGCGGCCTTGCCTTCCGCCTCGATCGCCAGCGCCTTCTCTTCGCCGAAACGCTTCGTGAGCGTTGCGTAGTCCGGCCGAATGGACCCACTGGTAATTCCGCCGTTGCGCGTGGAAGCTCCCTCGCCCGGATCCATTGCGTCAAAGGCTGCAACCGAACGCCCCTCGCGCGCGAGCGTCAGACCAGCCGAAAGTCCCGCATAGCCCGCACCAACGATCAGCACGTCGAGCCTCTTGGGCAGTGGTTGCCGAGGCAGCGGCTTGAGCGGGGCGGCTTCCCACCAGTATGGCGTCGCCTTCTCGTCTACTCTGGGCGCATGCATGGCATTCGTGTCTCTTATGTCTTGTGGTGTCCAGCCGAGGCTTGGCTCGGCTGATCAGATGTGATCGTTTCGAACGTCGAGGGCATCTCGCAAGCCATCGCCGATGAAGTTGAAGCTCGTCACCGCAATCGTAATCGCGGCGCCGGGAATGATCGCGAGCCATGGAGCGCTCGCCAGATATTGCTGGGCGCCATTGAGCATGTTGCCCCAGCTCGGCAGCGGCGGCTGGATGCCGTAGCCGAGAAAGCTGATATAGGCTTCCAGAAGGATCGCACGGGCGACGGCGAGGCTTGCGGCGACGATGATTGGACCCATGGCATTGGGCAGGACCTCGCGGAACATGATGTGCCTGCGGCTCAGTCCCACCATGCGCGCAGCCTGGACAAACTCGCGCTCGCGCAGCGAGCGGACCTCGGCCTCGACGATTCTGGCGGTCTCCATCCAGCTCGTGACGGCAATGATCACGGTGATCATCACCGGGCTCGGCCGCAGCATGGCGGCCAGCGCCAAGACGAGGAAGATCGAGGGATAGGAAAGGAAGCCGTCCACCACGCGCATCAGCGCTGCCCCGACCCAACCGCCGCGATAACCCGCCGTCACACCGACCAGGGTGCCGATCAGCGTCGACAGCAGCATCGCGGAGAATCCCACCAGCAGCGACACACGCCCGGCCTCCAATAGCCGTGCAGCCAAGTCACGTCCGAGGGGATCGGTGCCGAAATAGTGGTGCCCGCTGAGAGGCGGCGCAAAGCGGGCACGCAGATCGATCTGGAGGGAGTCGTAGGGCAAGGCATAGGGGCCGATAGCGCACGCCAGCACAAGCAGGGTGATCATCGCGATGCCGACAAGCGCCAGATGATGGCGCATGAAGCGCGCCACCGCACGGCTGTGCCACCACCGAGTAGGAGCTGCGTGCACGACAATGGTGGTCATATCTGCTGCCTCCTGGTAACAGGGCGAGCCGGCGGGCTCAGCCCAGACGAATGCGCGGGTCGACGGTAGCGATGACGATGTCTGCGATCAGGTTGCCCAACACGACCAGGATGGCCGAGAATATCAACAGTCCCATCACCATCGGATAGTCACTGTAGCCGAGGCTGTCGAGAAACAGCCGCCCCATTCCCGGCCAGGTGAAGACAGTCTCGGTCACGAGTGCGCCGGTCAGAACGCTGGGCAATTGCATCCCGGCCAGGGTGATCATCGGCAACAGCGCATTGCCGACGACGTGCTTGAGCAGGATGCGTCGTTCGCTCACGCCCTTGGCGCGGGCGGTCTTAACGAAATCCTGACTTAGCGCATCGAGCGTCGCCGTGCGCATGTAGCGGCTCCAGATCGCGACATGAACCAGCGACAGCACCAGGCTCGGAAGGATCAGATGGTGCAGATAATCCAGCACCGAGCCGTCGCCGATCGTGTACATGTTCCCCGCAGGTACCCAACCGAGCTTCAGCGTAAAGATGTAGATGCCGATGAGGCCGAACCAGAAGGTCGGGACCGACAGTGCCACCATGGCACCCACCGTCGCGCAATAGTCGAACAGGGAATAGCGGTGGGTAGCACCGCGAATGCCGATCCAGGTGCCGGCCGCGATGGCCAATACGGTGGACGTGCCCATCAGCAGCAGCGTCGCCAACAGATGTCGGCCAATCACCGACAGCACCGCCGAGCCATCGCGGAAGGAGTGTCCCCAGTCGCCCCGGATCAGCCGCGAGGCCCAGTCGAGATACTGAAGCCACAGGGGCCGGTTCAGCCCAAGCTGGGCTGCGAGGCGCTCGACGTCCTTCTGGGTCATGCCGGGATCGAGCCCGAATTGCGCGAGAGGGCCGCCAGGCATGAGGTTGAGAACCGTGAAGCCGATGATCGAGACGATCACCAGCAGCACGATGCTCTGCGAGAGACGGTTGAGCAGGAAGCCGGACATGCGAGCCCTCCATTAGCGTGACAGGACCACCGGCCGCTCCTTGCAGGGCGGCCAGGACATCAGCTCGCCCAGTACCAGGCCAGCGCATTCCAGGATTCCGTGCGCGTATTGCCGTTCGGCACGAAGCCGTTGATGCCCTTCTTGAGTCCTTCGACCGCATTGCTCTGGTACAACGGAAGGAACGGCAGGTCGCGACGAACAAGTTCCTGGACGCGAGAGTAGATCGCGCGCCGGGCTTCAGGATCGAAGGTCCGCGCGCCCTTGTCGAGCAGAGCGTCGACCTCCGGATTCGCATACTGCGCATTGTTCGAGCCGCGACCACCCTTGGCTCCGATCGAACGCGAGTGAAGGCGATTGGTGACGTCCGGATCGGCACCGATCAGGTACGAGCTACCGACGATCACGGAATCGAATTGCGATTGCATCCAGAACTCGCCCCACATCACGGCGGCGGGCAGGTTCGATATCTTCATCTCCACGCCCAGCTGAGCAAACGTCTGCTGCAGGAATTGCTGCACCTGCTCGCGGAGCGGATCTCCGGAGGTGGTCGAATTGGTGAACGACAGGCGAACACCGTTCTTGGTCCGAATGCCGCCTGCTCCCGGAGCCCAGCCCGCCTCGTCGAGAATCTTGCGCGCGCGATTCAGATTGAACTGGTGCAGCGGCAGGCCGGCATTGAAGTAGAAGGACTGCCGCGGCATGAACGTCTCCGTCGGCGTCGGCACGCCGTAGTAGAGTCCCTGGATGATCGCCTCCTTGTCGATCGCCGCATAAAGCGCCTCCCGGACCGCATGCTCCTTGAACTGCGGGCGCTCGAGGTTCAGGTAGAAGGACTCGAACGAGGCCCTTGGGACCAGCGTCACCACGCGGTTCGGCAGCTTCTTGGCTTCACCATAATGATCGGGAGTGATGTAGGGCTGACCGACGAGATCGATGTCGCCGCTCTTGAACTGGGTGTAGAGGACGGTGAGATCGGGAATGTACTTGAAGACCAGCCGCTCGATATGAGGGCCTTCACCGAAGTATTCGGTGTTGGCCACGAGTTCGAGATGGTCACCGGCGACCCGCTTGCCCCACTTGAACGCGCCGGTGCCGACCGGCGCCTGGTTGAAGGCGGCATTGTTCGGATTGGCCTCTTTTTCCAGGATGTGCTTGGGCACGATGAAGGTTTCGGTCAGGAACGACAAATACGGCGCAAAGGCCTCTTCCATTCGCCACGAGATCTCCGTGGGCGAGACCACCGTGATGTCCCGCACGAGAGAATGGCCGGACGTGCGCCAACTCCGGAAGTTGGGGTTCGTGATCAGCTCGAGCGTGAACTTCACGTCCTCGGCGCTGAAAGGCTTGCCGTCGTGCCAACGGACATCGTCACGCAAACGAATGCGCCATTTGAGACCGTCTTCCGAAATGCCGCCGTTCTTCTGGCTTGGCACTTCCAATGCAAGATTGGGCTGAATGACGCCTTGAGGATCGATGCGGAAGAGTGCGTCGAAGACCGAGAAATGCACACCATCGTCGACTTCAATGTGGGCCATCAGCGGATTGAAGACGGTCGGCTCCTGCCCAAGTCCGACGATCACGCGGCCGGTTGGCTTTGCCGGAGAGGTGCGCGCGAGGGCCGGCTTGCCCAAGAGATTGGGCGCGAAGATGCCGGCGGCTCCGCCAATTGCCACCATGCGCAGGGCATCGCGCCGCGAGTAGTTCGATGTCGCAGAACGCTCGGTCATAACGTCTCTCCTTAGCTGTTGTGTCCGACGTGGCTTTCATCTTGAGGCATGCTCCCGGGCTGCTCGCCGGGGATCGCTGCCACCAGTTCTCGCGTGTAGCTGGATTTCGGGTTGAGGAAGATCTGGGACGGCGGCCCCCGTTCAACGATCTGTCCTCGATGCATGACGGCAATTTCATCGCAGATCTGGCTTGCGACGCGCAGATCATGGGTGATGAAGATCATCGAGACGCCCGTCTCGCGTTGAATCTGATCCAGCAGCCTCAAGATCTGGGCCTGGATCGATACGTCGAGCGCAGAGACCGCTTCGTCGGCGACCAGCAGCTTCGGCTTGAACATCAGCGCCCGCGCGATGCCGATGCGCTGGCGCTGCCCGCCGGAGAACTCGTGCGGATAGCGGTCGAAGGCTCCTGAATCGAGGCCGACATGGGACAGAAGCTCCCGCGCCCGCTCGGCAGCCTCGCTGTATGGCACCCCATGCGCAACGGGACCGACCGTGAGAATATGCCCGACCGTCGATCGCGGATTCAGCGAGGCAAAGGGATCCTGGAAGATCATCTGGATCCTGGGCCGCAGCGATCGAAACTCGGCCTCGGAAAGCCCGGCAATGTCACGCCCTTCGAACAGAATCGAGCCGCTGTCGCACTCCATGAGCTTGATCAGCAGCCGACCGAGCGACGACTTGCCCGAACCGCTCTCCCCGACGACGCCGAGCGTGCGGCCCGACGTGAGGTCGAAACTGACCCCATTGACCGCAGGGACGATGCGTTGCGTGCGCAAAAGCGCGCTGCCGCTGCGATAGGTTTTTGCGAGGCATTCAACCTTGAGAATGGCAACTGGGTCACCAGCTTCCAAGGGCACACGGTTTTTGCCGGTCAGGTGCGGGACGGCTGCGATCAGTCGGCGCGTATAGAGGTGGCTTGGCGACTTCAGCACCTGCTCGGCACTGCCCTGCTCCACGCAATGGCCTTTCTCCATCACCACAACGTAATCGGCGATCTCAGCCACGACGCCAAAATCGTGGGTGATGAACATGACGCTCATCCCCTTGCGGCGCTGAATGTCGCGGATCAATTTGAGGATCTGCGCCTGGGTCGTCACGTCCAGGGCGGTGGTCGGCTCGTCTGCAATCAGGATCGCGGGCTCGAGAGCCAGAGCCATGGCGATCATCACGCGCTGCCGCTGTCCACCCGAAAGCCGGAATGGATATTGATGATACATAAGCTGCGGATCGGGCAGACCCACTTCAATCAACAGATCAATCGCCCTGCTGCGACGGGAGGCCGGCGTTCCGACGTCGTGCGCAGCCATCACCTCTTCGATCTGCGCGCCCACGGTCATCAGCGGGTTGAGCGCCGAGAGAGGGTCTTGAAAGATCATTGAAACGATGCGGCCGCGCAGGCTGCGGAGCTTGTCGGGCGAGAGGCCCACCATGTTCTCCCCATCCAGGTGGATCGCACCCGAAGAGACCCGGATCGCTTTCGGTAGAAGCCCCATGATCGCATTCGCGGTGACCGACTTGCCCGATCCGGATTCCCCGATGATACAGAGAATCTGCCCGCGTTTCAGATCGAAGGAGATATTCTCGACGGCGTAGGCTCGCTCCATTCCTTCCGGCAGACTCACGGTCAGCTCGCGCACCGACAGCGCGACATCGACGGGGCTTGCCACCTGGATGCCAGAGGCCATGAAAGCATCCTCCTTTTTCAAGCCGGTGCCGTCATCTTGCTGCGGCCGGCGCCTTCGGCTCCTTGCGCCTCCACGCTCCTTGGACAGGTCGATAATTCGCCGCTCAACTTGCCATTCCTTCGTTGGAGGCTGCGACATGATTCAGGCCTCTTCGCGCAAGAAGCAAGAGCTGTTGCTTAGAGCGCAGCACCGACCTAATTGGCCAGCTCGATCGAAGCGAAGCTCAGTTGGCATCCACGTCATGGCTTGATCGCTTCCGCGAAGGCCTGCTCCTGGACAAGGCTCATGCAAGTTGCCTCTTTGGACTTCGACCATCGATCGGTTGGTTCTGCCGATCTTGACGATGTCGATCACCGCAGAGTCGCCGAAAGCCGGCATCGAAGCAGCAGGAACTTCTGAAAACGAAGTCCGATTTGGCATTTCAGTCTGCGCCGCGAGACCCGCCGTGGCGCCCAGCCAGGAGGGAGCGCAATGGATTGCGCGAGCGCGTGCGTCTGGCTGGCCGCCTGCAAGCTGCGATGCAAGCAAAGTATTTTCGCAATAATAGCCTGTGTCAAAGGCAGCAAACCGCAGGATATTCGGTCTCACGGCGAAAGTCCGTGAGGGCTGCGGCAATTCCTCGGTTACGCTACGGCAACCACCGGAGATCCCCAATCCGATGAGCGCGCCGCTCCTGCATATCGAATCCAATCCATCCCTACCTCGTGAGGCAGACGTCGTTGTGATCGGCGGCGGCGTCGTGGGCGTGTTCACAAGCTACTATCTCGCCCGCCGCGGCCTCAAGGTTGCTTTGCTTGAAAAGGGCCGCGTCGCCGCCGAGCAGTCCAGCCGCAACTGGGGATGGTGCCGCCAACAGAACCGCGATGCGCGCGAGTTACCGCTTGCGACCAAGAGCCTGGATCTCTGGGAAAGGGTTGCCGGAGAGACCGGTGAAGATACGGGTTTTCGCCGCTGTGGGCTTTTGTATCTGTCGAACGACGACAATGAGCTGGCCGGCTGGGCAAAGTGGCGAGACTTTGCCAGGACCGTCGGGGTCACGACGCACATGCTGAGTGCGGAAGAAGCGAGCGAGAGAGGCAGGGCGACCGGTCGCAAGTGGAAGGGCGGCGTCTTCTCGCCGACAGACGGCACGGCAGATACTTCAAAGGCCGTGCCCGTCGCCGCGCGCGGCATCATGGCGGCGGGTGGCAGCGTGCACCAGCTTTGCGCGGCTCGTGGCATAGAGCTCACTGCCGGCCGCGTCAGCGGAGTGGTGACGGAAGCGGGCACGATCCGGACGAAGACGGCGGTCATGGCAGGAGGTGCATGGGCGTCCTCGTTCTGCAACCAGCTGGGAATTCGCTTCCCGCAGGCATCCGTTCGCCAGTCTATTCTCGCCGTGGCCCCTGGCGCCGCCGGCCTTCCTGATGCCCTTTACACCGGGCTCGTCTCGCTCACGCGGCGCGGCAATGGCGGATACACGCTCGCAATCAGCGGGCGCGCGCGAGTCGATCCGACGCCGCAGCAATTCAGGTTCGGCCGCGAATTCCTGCCCATGTTCGCCCGCCGCTGGCGAAGTCTCAGCCCTGGGGCTTTCGAGGGCCTGCGGCACGGCCATGAATCCCTGGCGAAATGGGGGCTCGATGAGGTGACCCCGATGGAGCTGAACCGGACGCTCGATCCTCGCCCTGACATGAGGCAGATTCGGGCGACACATCGACGAGCTTGCAAGCTCGTGCCGGAACTTGAGCGCGTCGAAATCTCAAACGTCTGGGCCGGCTACATCGACAGCACGCCGGACGGCATTCCAGCAATCGGTGAAGTTGAGTCCATTCCAGGGTTCGTCCTTGCGGCGGGATTCAGCGGCCACGGTTTTGGAATTGGCCCAGGCGCGGGTCATATGATCGCCGACATCATCACGGGTGATCCGCCGATCGTCGACCCGCGCCCCTACAGGCCGGCGCGGCTGAAAAAGAGCGCCTGGGGCAAGGTCAGCGAGTTCTGAATTGCAGCTTCCGCCTCGGTGGGAAAAGACGCTGGTTGATGCTATGACAATGCATATGACGCTGAAGTCTCAAAGCCCTCACGCCGTTGTCGGCCCCATCTGATGGCACTGCTATGAAGCTCGATAAGATCGACATCAGGATTTTATGCGAACTGCAGAAGAACGGGCGGATCTCCAACGTCGAGCTCGCAGAGCTGATCAACCTTTCCCCGAGTCCGTGCCTGATGCGCGTCAAGAGGCTCCAGACGGAGGGCTTCATCACTGGCTACTCCGCCCAGATCGATGTTGCCAAGCTCGGACAAACTCTAACCGTCTTCGCTGAAATCACCCTGAAGAATCACCGGCAGATCGATTTCGCGCGCTTTCTCACGACCATTGAAAAGATCGATTCCGTCGTCGAATGCCACCTCGTTTCGGGTGGGTACGACTATCTCGTCAAGTTCATCACGGCGGGTATCAGCGAATACCAGGCCGTCATGGAACGGCTGGTCGAGATGGATATCGGCATCGACAAGTATTTCAGTTTTGTCGTGCTGAAGTCCCCGATCGTGAAATCCCATCTGCCGCTGGAAAGCATATTCAACGGTTGACAAACAGGCGCAGCGATTATCCTCTCATCGCTGCGCGCACGTCCCTATCTTCCAGCGTCTGGTCCAGCGTAGTCCTTGTCCGCTCGATGATGCCGTCGATGTCCGCATCCGTGCAGCAGAGCGGCGGCGCATAGCCGAGCACGCCCTGGGCAAAGGCGCGGATGACGAGACCGTTGTCCCATGCGCGGTCGAAAATACGGCGCGCTGGATCGGCTTCCGCCGGCAGCGGCGTCTTGCGCTCCTTGTCAGTGACGAGCTCAATCGCAGCCAGCATGCCGCGACCGCGGACATCGCCGACGAGCGGATGATCCGCCAGCGCGCGAAGGCCTTCCATGAGACGGCATCCCGCCTTCCGGCCGTTTTCCAGCAAGCCGTTTTCGTAAAGATCAAGGCACGCAAGCCCGACAGCTGCGCTGACGGGATGTGCCGAATAGGTGTAGCCGTGGCCGATGGCAGCCTTGCCGGCGCCATCAGCGATCGTGTTGTAGACGCGGTCGGACATCAGAACGGCCCCCATCGGCACATAGCCCGAGGTAAGCCCTTTTGCCGTTGTCATGAGATCCGGCACGACGTCGTCCTCTTCACAGGCGAACAACGGACCGACACGGCCAAAGCCGGTGATGACCTCATCGGCAACGAACAGAATGTCGTGCTCCTTGCAAACAGCGTGCATCGCTTTCATCCAGGACGGCGGCGGAACGAGGACGCCTCCGGACCCCTGTATCGGCTCGACATAGAAGGCCGCGACGCGTTCGGCGCCGAGCTCGGCGATCTTGGCGCGCAGAGCCGCGACCGACGCCGCAATGATCGCCTGGGGATGCGAACCGACGGGGTTCCGATAGGCGTAGTGCGAGGGAATTTTGTGCTGCCAGCTGTATGGCACTCCAAATCCCGCATGAAAAGCCGGCAGCGCCGTCAGGCCAGATCCTGCCGTCGACGATCCATGGTAACCAGATTCGACGGAAATGAACTGGTCCTTCTGCGGCCTACCCTTGGCATGATAATAGTAGCGGATGAACCGGATCGTGCTGTCGACGGCGTCGGAGCCGCCCAAGGTGAAATAGACATGGTTCAGATCGCCAGGCGCCAATTCAGCGAGTCTGGCGGCCAGCCGGATGGCCGGGTCGGAGCCCAATCCGAAATAACCCGTCGCATAGGGCAGCTCGCGGAGCTGCCTCAAAGCCGCTTCGACGATGCTGTCCTGCCCATAGCCGGCATTGACACACCACAGGCCGGCGAAGCCGTCCAGCAATTGACGGCCCGAGACATCGGTCAGCGTCGCGCCTTTCCCTGACTTCAGCACGCGGACGCCAGTCGCCTCGTGGCTGCGATAGGATGAGACCGGATGAATCAGATGCGCGCGATCGAGCTCAACCAGCGAGTTGCTCAACATGTTGTCCTCCAGATCAACCGCACGCTTGTGCGGCACTCCCAATGTCTTCGGAGCTCAACGTAAGACGCCCGGAACAGCAGTTGCTCCCAGGCATGACATGGACGCAAGGCGTTTTGACTTTGATTGACGATCGACGCGGCATCTTGTGCCGGCATCGGCCTGTGCCTGGCATTGGCGCTCAACTCGGAGGCGCCTTTTCACACAACTCTCTGCCACGGCGCCGATCCGATACGACACAATCTGCTCTCCGTCGCCGCGACAGCGGTGCTTTATCCGGTCCTCTGCTCGCTATGATCCCTGTCGTACCGGACCGCGGTGCGTGAGGACCGAAAAGGATCGAGCGATGGCAACGTTTAGACCGAAATACATCACCTTCGACTGTTACGGCACGCTGACCAATTTCGACATGGCCGGCGCGGCAAGGAGGGTCTACGGCTCTCAACTTTCTGCCACGACGATGGCAAGCTTCATCAAGGATTTCGCTGCCTATCGCCTGGACGAAGTTCTTGGCGCGTGGAAGCCGTACTTCGAGGTCGTGCACAATTCAGTAGAGCGCGCTTGCAAGCGCAACGGTATCGTATTTCGGCCGGAGGATGCCCAGCGCATCAATGAAGAGATCCACACGTGGGGTCCACATCCGGACGTCCCGGCGGGTCTGGCCAAGGTTGCCAGGGAGATTCCGCTGGTCATCTTGTCGAACTCCATGAAGAACCTCATCATGTCCAACGTGGACAAGCTCGGCGCTCCCTTCCACACGGTCATCACGGCCGAGGAGACTGGCGCCTACAAGCCGCACATGAAAGGCTTCGAATACATGTTCGACAAGCTGGGCTGCGGCCCGGAAGATATCACTCACGTCTCCTCCTCGTTCCGCTACGATCTGATGACCGCCTACGATCTGGGCATCAAGAGCAAGGTCTGGGTGAACCGCGGTCACGAGCCCGCGAACCCCTTCTATGAATACACCGAGGTGGCTGACATCGGAGGGCTTGCCGCAGCAGTCGGCCTGGAGCCCCTGCGCAAGAGCGCGTGAGCGCAGTTCCCTCAGGTTCTCTCGTTGCGCTTCAGTTCTTCAAAAGCTTCAATCGAGATCGGTGCGCCGTGAAGCAAAAAAGGGGGCGGTTCGACCGCCCCCCTTTCTTGCTTCAGATATTGGGCCGCTCAGTCCAGACCGCCGACGTGGAGCGCCTTGGTCTCGAGATATTCTTCTATCCCGAGTTGAGATCCCTCGCGTCCTAGGCCCGACTGTTTGACACCGCCGAAAGGCGCCACCTCGGTCGAGATCAGGCCGGTGTTCAAGCCGACCATGCCGAACTCGAGCGCCTCGGCAACACGCCAGGAGCGCTTGAGGTTTTCCGTGTAGAAATAGGCGGCAAGGCCAAAAGGCGTGCCGTTGGCGATCGCAATCGCCTCGTCCTCGGTCTCAAAGCGGAAAAGCGGTGCGACCGGCCCGAAGGTCTCTTCCGAAGCCAGGAGCATCTCAGTTGTTGCGCCGCCGAGCACGAGAGGGCGGGCAAATTGCCGACCTTCCGGCACCGCCTCACTCTCCGAGATGATCTTTGCGCCCTTATCCAGGGCGTCCGTGACATGCCGCTTGATCTTATCGATCGCCGCGCTGTTGATCATCGGCCCGATTGCGACCCCCTCTTCCGTCCCGCCACCGACCTTCATTTTTGCAACCCGGCTGGCGAGCTTCTGGGCGAAGGCGTCGTAGATGCCAGCTTGCACCAGGATGCGATTGCAGCAGACGCACGTTTGCCCGCCATTGCGGAATTTTGACGCAATCGCTCCCTCGACCGCCCGGTCGATATCGGCATCGTCAAAGACGATGAACGGCGCGTTGCCGCCGAGCTCGAGGCTGAGCCGCTTGATGTTGTCGGCGGCGCCCCTCATCAGCAAAGCGCCGACGCGTGTCGATCCGGTGAACGAGATCTTGCGGACGGTTTCATTGGCCATCAGCTCCGCGCCGATGTCCGCCGGCATGCCCGTCACGATGTTGATCACGCCCGCCGGGATTCCGGCCCGCTCAGCCAGGACAGCGATGGCGAGAGCTGAAAAAGGCGTAAACTCAGATGGCTTGATGACCACTGTGCAGCCCGCAGCAAGTGCTGGTGCCACCTTGCGGGTTATCATCGCGTTGGGGAAATTCCAGGGCGTGATGATCCCGCAGACGCCGACCGGTTCTTTCAGCACCAGAATGCGGCGATCGACGCTGGGCGCCGGGATTGTCGATCCGTTGATGCGGCGGGCCTCTTCGGCAAACCATTTGACGAAGGATGCCCCGTAACGGATCTCTCCGAGAGATTCAGCAAGCGGCTTGCCCTGTTCCAGCGTGAGCAGAAGAGCCAAATCCTGCTCATGGTGCCGCATGAGCTCATACCAGCGCTCCAGCAGCGCAGCACGCTCTGCCTGAGCCCGGGTCTTCCAGTGCTTGAACGCGGCGGCCGCCGCGTCGATTGCTGCCCTGGTCTCGTCTCGGCCCATATCCGGGATCGTGCCAAGCACTTTCTGGCTGGCAGGATCAATGACATCAACGGTGGCTCTCGTGCTCGCGTCCCGCCAGTTGCCGCCGATCAGCGCTTGCTGGCGAAACAGATCCTTGTCCTTCAATGCAATCATGGGCTTGCTCCTTGGTTTCGGGCCCGGCCTCACCATCACTGCCTGGATTTGCGCGTGGCGAGACGAAGCCATCTCATGCGAGCAGTACAGAACTGCACGCCGCATTTTTCATTGAGAATGAAGTGTCTGGCCGCGTTGAATCTGGTCAGGCGCTGCCCCGGAGGTCGAATATTCCGAGGGCCGCTAGTGCAGCCCTCAGCATTGTCTCAATCATAATGACAGACGTAGATCTTTCGCACGGTCTCGATCGTGCGCCAGACGCCAACGAAGCCGGGTTTCATCACAAAGCTGTCGCCGGCGCGGTACCTCCTGGTCTCACCACCCTTTTCCTCGATCTCGATGAGACCCGAGAGAATGTGACAGAACTCGAACGTGGTGCCCTTGATGGAATGAGTCTCGCCGGGTGTCGCTTCCCAGACGCCGGTCAGCACCTTCTCGCCTTTCGAGGCGTCCTGTGCCCAGGTCTTGAACGATGGATTGCCGGAGATGAGCCGTTCCGGAGCAGGCAAGGCGTTCTTCGGTGCGAAGTCCGGATTGGTGTCAATGGTGACCAGAAGGGACATGGCTTTTTTCCTGTTAGTAACCGAGTGTTCGATCGACAAGGCCGATCGGATTTCGTCCAGCGCGGTGGCGCCGGATGTTCTCTATGACCGATTGTGCCGCCGTATGCGGTTGGGTCACGGACGCGATATGCGGCGTGATGATCACCTTCGGATGGGACCAGAGTAGATGGCCGTCCGGCAGCGGCTCGGGATCGGTGACGTCAAGCATGGCGGCTGCAAGGTGCCCGCTGTCGAGCGCCTCGATGAGTGCGCCCTGGTCAAGCTGCGGGCCGCGGCCGACGTGGAGCAGCCTCGCTCCAGCTGGCAAAAGCGAGAAGAGCCTTGCGTTCAGGATGCCGCTTGTTTGCTCCGTCAGGGGAAGAAGACAGACGAGGATATTCGTTCCTCGCAGGAAGTCACCAAGCTGGGCGTCCCCATGAAAGCAGGTGACTCCCTCGACAGTTTTTTCGCTGCGGCTCCACGCGGCGATGGGAAACTGGAACGGCTTCAGGCGGTCGATTGCAGCTTGCGCCAGCATGCCAAGCCCCAGGAAGCCAATACGCCGATCGGTCGCCTGGGACGTTGGAAGCGCTTGCCAAACGCCCCTTCTCTGCTGCCCTTGGTAGGCCAGCATCTCGCGATGCAGCGTCAGCACACCAAGGACGACGTATTCCTGCATCATGCGTATGATGCCATCCTCGACCATGCGCACGAGCTTCACGTGGCCAGGTATGGTCTCCGGATTGAACTGATCGACGCCGGCGCCGATGGAAAAGAGCAGCTCCAGATTACAAAAGCGCGAGACATCGTCTGGCACGTTCCAGGTCAGCAGGTACCGTATCTTTTCCGGATCGATAGCTTCGCTGCAATGGTAAAATTCCAGGTCAGGGAGCTCACACGCAAAAGCCTCCCGGAAGACTGCGCCCCTGGCAGCATCAGAATTGAAAAGAAATGCCATCGATGCACGTCTCCGCCTCGCTCGGTATGTCGACGACGTCGGGAAAAGCGACTAGCCTTGCAAGACTTTCGCGGGGATTCACGGCGATCCGGTCTGCCTCCACGATTTTTGCCGAACACCGAGAGGATAGCCGCGAGCCGGAGCTTTCCCTGCCGAATTACGTTGCAAGACAGGCCGAAGATTTCGAAAAGAGGGCCCAAACAGGGGAAACCTGCTGGCTTTCCGTGCGATAGTGGGCGAAATAAGCCCGCTACCCTGGCGGAAAAGAAAAGGCGCGATGTGCGAAAGATTGGCATCCCGCGAAGGAATGGACGAGTCGAGATGGGACGAACGGTACGTGTGAAGTCCTTTGAGCTGGCCGCGAAGGACATCAACGACGTTGATGTGACGCTGCTCCACGCACTCTCGACCGGGGTTGGCTGGCCGCATCGACCCAAGGATTGGGATTTTTTGCGCCGCGCAGGTCACGGCATCGTAGCCGTTGATGGCATAGGACGCGTCTTCGGCAGCGCGATGTGGTTCCCATATGGCCGCGAATTCGCGACCATTGGCCTGGTGATCACATCGCCCCGAACCCAGGCGCAGGGTACCGGCCGTTGGCTCATGGAGCAGGTGTTCGAGCGGTGTGGCGACCGGACTCTAAGCCTCAATTCGACCGATGCCGCGTATCATCTGTATCTTTCCCTCGGCTTCACGAAGGAAGCCACCGTCTATCAGTGGCAGGGAGAGGCCGTGTCACCACCTCCGCCAGTGCCGGCGCTCGACGGCGAATTGAGCCCGCTCACCGGGAATATCCAAGAGATCACAGCACTGGATGAACGCGCGTTCGGGACCAGTCGTCAGAGGCTGCTTGCATTGCTTTCTGAAGGTGCGTCAATCTGCGTCCTGCGTCGTGGCGGTGAGACCGTCGGTTATTCCATGAAGCGCGAATTCGGGCGCGGTCATGTGATCGGCCCTATCGTCGCCAGCAATGATTGTGACGCGATCCATCTTACGGCCGTGCATCTCAAGGATCTCGCCGGAAAGTTCGCCCGCGTTGATACGCGGGAGCAGACGGGTCTGTTTGCGGATTTTCTTCAACAGAGCCGCCTCGGAATGAACGATACAGTCACTACCATGTCCAAGGGACGGCGATTCCTGAACCGAAAGGGAAACGAGCCGTGGGTTTACGGGCTGGCCGGTCACGCGTTGAGCTGAGGCTGTGAAGCGAACTGCTAACAGTCCAGCTCGTGCTTCACGGGAGGGACAGAGCGAGAGGGAGAACACGTCCCGCCCAAAATAGCGGATCTATCCAGATGCTCCTCGAAGCGTGGCGCTCGCCTTCCCGGACGACTGGTCGAGGCAGGCCGCGGCCCCGCTCCTAGTTATGCGCCAAAGCGGTGCTGCTAGGTCGATCCTTCCTCTACGGATTTGCCGCAAGGGGCTGTGGCATCCAAGGCCCTGGCTATCCTTTTCGAAGAGATCGACAGAACGCTGGCGCTCATCGGCTGTCCCGCAGCTTCTCGATCGAACGAGTTATTCATCGCACCGTCTGCGCTCTTGCCGATTACGCAGAGCCGCTCGAGCACGTCCGTTTTCCTCGCCAGAGTGTCCTAATCTACGACGCTCATGTAATCCGCCTGTACTGCGCGACCCTCGCGCTGTATCTCATGCTGCGAATGTGCAGTGAGGGACAGAGCCAAACGGGTGTGTGACTTAGTCTCGCCCACAGAGAGGGTCGATCAAGCCAAGCTTCCAACCGAAACGTCCGTTCTGCGCGAGGTCTGGCCAAGTCTTTGAAAAGCTTGGTGGGCGCACCAGGGCTCGAACCTGGGACCCGCTGATTAAGAGTTCAAAACCGGCGCCTCTCTACGATTTCTGAATCTGCGCTACACTACGGTGAGGTCGAAGA
>NZ_FMAE01000015.1 GCF_900094575.1 Bradyrhizobium yuanmingense
CAAAGCTGCTGATCTCGTCGAGCAGGCGGTTCACGAGACGCTCGCCTACTATGCCTTTCCGGACATCCATTGGCGGAAGATTCGAACCAACAATCCGCTCGAGCGCATCATGAAGGAGATCCGGCGACGAACCCGTGTCGTCGGCGCCTTCCCCGACGGTCAATCCTGTCTCAACTTAGCGGCGGCCCGGCTGCGGCACATTGCCGGAACGGTGTGGTCGACCAAATGCTACATGAACATGCGACCGCTCTATCAGCCACAACTCTCTGAAACCGGAGCCGTCGCCTGATCAAAAGTGCGAAAGATTCTGGACAGTACCTGCGAATGAACGTCAGACGGCGTCTTGGTCACTGACTCAACTCCTTTGACCAGTTGATGGCGCGGACGTAGACGCCAAGGGGATTCTTGCGCAGGCGTTCGGCATCGCGCGGCGACTCGATTGCGATCGTGAGAATTGCCGTCCAGCGTTCGGTCGAACTCAGCGTGCCGTTGTCGTAACTGCGTTCAATCCATGCGACCCGAAAGCTCTCCGAAGACGCGCGAATGACGCTCGAGACGTCTACGGAGATTTGAGCCTTGCCCAGCTTGGCAAAGGGGTCATTGTTGCGTGCATAATCGTTGAGCGCAGCCGCGCCACGATCGGTCGTAAAATCATACGCCCGGAGCCAATTCCGGCGCAGAACGATACCGTCGGCCGGCAAGCCTCTGACGTCCTCGATGAAGCGCGCCAGATGGTAGGCGATCTGCGCATCAGTGGGCTGATAGTCGATGTTGGCCGGCGCAACCCTTTGGGCTTGGCCGAGATGATCGACTTCTACTACCCAAGGCGTGATCGATCCCTGGCTCGATTGCCAGACAAGGCTGCCAGCGAGACCGGCTGAAAGCATCAGGCAGCCGAACGCCATTAGGCGCCAGTTCTTGGCCTGCACGCGGGCAGATCCAATGCGTTCGTCCCAAACCTGCGCTGCCTTTTTGTAAGGCGTAATCGGCTCGGGCATGCGCCCGTAGTGAACTGATGGTCGTTTGAACATCGCTGGTTGCCCCCTGATATCGAGTGATCGGTTTCAAGTCTTGCGATAGAAGGTTTGAGGCGCTGCTGTGCGGCGGAGGTGCAGTGGTGCGTCTCAGCGTTCTCCTTCGGACAAATCGACGGAGGAGCCGCTGCCACCATGATCGCCGGAGCGGACGGCGTGGCCAGCGGCGGAGGCACCATGCCGAATGGTCTGAGCACGCTTCATGCGGCGAGCCCAATCAGGCTGCCCTTCGGCCGGAGCGCTCGCGCTCTGGTCGCCCGCTTGGCTACCTCCGAAGGCAGACGCTGCTCGACGCAATGGACTCGTCGCAGCCGAAGCGCCAGCCTCCGCGACGCCGGCAAGGCCGCCGCTTCGATAGGCGGCTGTTGCTCCGGTTATGACAGCGCCGCCACCGCGCGCGGCGCCTGCAACCGCACCGCCAGCGAGACCGGCACCGCCAGCAGCAACTCCCGCACCAGCCGCAACAATGCCGCCAGCAGCAAGGCCTGTTCCAATCGCCGCGCCGGCGCCGAGTTGAGGTCCGCCCGACACGAGGCCGTTTGCGATACCCGGACCGAAGATGCCGAGGCCCAGCAAGGAGAGGGCCGCGAGCACCAGCGTCATCGCGTCTTCGATGGTCGGCTGTGCACCGCCGAAACCTGCGGTGAACTGCGAGAACAGGGTGGAGCCGATGCCGACGATGACGGCCAGGACTAGGATCTTGATCCCTGAAGATGTGACGTTGCCCAGAACCCGCTCCGCCGCAAAAGCGGTCTTGCCAAACAAGCCAAAGGGAATGAGCACGAAGCCGGCCAGCGTCGTGAGCTTGAACTCGATCAGGGTGACGAAGAGCTGGATCGCCAGAATGAAGAAGGCGATCAGCACCACGACCCAGGCGAAGAGGAGGACGACGATCTGGACGAAATTCTCGAAGAAACTGATGTACCCCATCAGGTTTGAGATCGAATCGAGGAGCGGTCGGCCGGCATCAAGTCCGACCTGGGCGATCTTTCCCGGCCGCAGGAAATCCGATGCGGAGAGGCTTGCGCCTGATGCTTTCAGTCCAAGACCGGCAAAGCTCTCGAAGACGATGCGGGCTAGACTGTTCCAGTTACCGATGAGGTAGGCGAAGAGCCCTACGAAGAGCGTCTTCTTGACCAGACGCGCGATGATGTCCTCGTCCGTTCCCCAACTCCAGAACAACGCTGCGAGCGTAATGTCGATCGCAGCAAGGGTCGTTGCGAGATATCCGACCTCGCTCCCCAGCAATCCGAATCCGTTGTCGATATAACGCGTGAACGTTTCAAGGAACTGGTCAATGATCCCTGTACCAGTCATGGCTTGCTCGCCTCAGGGGTCGCCAGGTTCGGATATCCCTGCGGGATCCGGCTTTGATCCTTTGGAGCGAGCGCCACGCCGGCGGCGGAATCGTCGCGGCCTGGAACTGCGGCACCGTCTTTCTTGCCAAAGAAGCGACGGCGGTTTTCGGCCCAAACCTGCTTGCAACGCTCATAACCCGCTGCGTGGTCCGTAGTGACGTTGCGGCAGCGCGCGAGGTCTGAGCTGGTTGCGTCTGCCGTCTGCTCCGCCTTCGGCGGCGGAGGAGAACGATCTCCGCCACGAAGTTGAATCGTGCAGGCAGCGACGGCCACTACGCCGATTGTCGTAAGCAGCGACAATGCCTTGAATGCCCGGATGTCGGTCATCAGTGGAACATCTGCACGTTGGATGATTGATAGCCCTGCCCCGCTATCAGGAAGCGCCGAAGCTGTTCTCGTCCCTGATCCTGGGCCGAGGCGCGCTGAGCCGCTTCAAGGCTTTGCGCTCGCCCCTGCGCCGCCATGACGGCGGTGAGGTCGGCGAGCTGCTGCGTGTTCAGCGCGAGAATCTGATTGCCCGCCTGCGTTGCCTGCAGCGCGCCGCTCGCGCCTTGGCTTGAGGTTACGAGCGCGGACGTCTGGACACGGTTGGTGTCGAGGTTGCCAACGATGCCGGCCTGGACACGAAGCGCATCTTGCGTTGCCGCATAAGTGTTTTGCCACCGCGATTGAGCGTTGGTGAGCAGCAACTGGCTGGATTGGTTGCCAGTGGCCGGCGCGTAGCTCGTCGAAAACGCGCGATCGATCTGTTGGACGTCGTAGGCGATACGCTGGGCCTGGGCCAGCAATTGTTGAGTACGCTGGATCGAGGATTGCAGTTGCTGCAGCGATGAGTACGGCAGGTTTACCAGGTTCTTCGCCTGATTGATCAACATCTGCGCCTCGTTCTGCAACGAGGTGATCTGATTGTTGATCTGCTGGAGCTCTCGTGCGGCAGTCAGGACGTTCTGAACGTAGTTGTTCGGATCGAAGACGATCCACTGCGCGCGCGCCGGCTCGGTGACGCCAAGCATGAGGGCGATGGTGCCGGCGGCCGCCGATAGGCCAAGACGCCTCATAGTGATTTCTCCAGGTTGACGAGATTGGGGATAAGATCGAGGGCCCAGGCGACGTCACGGTGCTGGAGCCAAGCCGGGACAAAGCCGTCAGGTCCATGTTCGGCATAGAGTTGCGCGATGACAGCCTGGTCGGTCTTGGAAGAAGCTGCCGTAAAGGCGAGCGCGACTTCACCAAGCCCAAGTTCGAACATGCGGTTGCCCCGGCGCGACTGGCAGTAGTAGTCGCGCTTTGGCGTTGCCCGGCTCAGAAGTTCGATTTGGCGATCGTTGAGTCCGAAGCGGCGGTAGATGTCGGTGATCTGCGGTTCGATCGCTCGTTCGTTCGGCAGTAGCAGCCGAGTTGGGCAGCTTTCGATGATCACCGGCGCGATCGCGGAGCCGCCGATATCCGACAACGACTGGGTAGCGAAGATGACGGACGCATTCTTCTTCCGAAGCGTCTTCAGCCATTCGCGGAGCTGGCCGGCAAAGTCCTCGTCGTCGAGGGCAAGCCAGCCTTCATCGACAATGAGGAGTGTCGGCCGACCATCGAGACGCTCACCGATACGATGGAAGAGGTACGCCAGCACGGCCGGAGTAGCGCTCGTTCCGATCAAGCCTTCGGTCTCAAATGCCTGGACCGACGCCTCGCCGAGGCGCTCGAATTCGGCATCGAGCAAGCGGCCGGATGGACCGCCGAGGCAATACGGTTGCAGCGCCCGCTTCAGCGAATTCGATTGCAGCAGAACTGACAAGCCCGTGAGGGTGCGCTCCTCTCTCGGCGCCGAAGCGAGCGACGTCAGCGCCGACCACAGTTGATCCTTGACCTCCGGCGTTATCTCGACCTGTTCCCGTGCTAGGATCGCGCCGATCCATTCCGTCGCCCATCCGCGCTCGGAAGGATCATCAATCCAAGCCAGCGGCTGCAGGGCGACGGGTTGTTCACCTCCGTCGGACAATGCGCCGCCAAGATCGTGCCAGTCGCCACCCATGGCGAGCGCGGCCGCCCGAATTGAACCGCCGAAATCGAACGCAAAAACCTGAGAGTTCGGGTAGCGCCTGAACTGTAACGCCATCAGCGCAAGCAGGACCGACTTGCCAGCACCTGTCGGCCCCACCACGAGGGTATGACCGACGTCACCGACGTGGAGGGAGAATCGGAAGGGCGTCGATCCCTCTGTCTTGCCGAACAAAAGAGGCGGACCCTTGAAGTGCAGATCCCTCGCCTCGCCAACCCAAACCGCCGACATCGGAATCATATGGGCCAGATTGAGGGTCGAAAGCGGCGGCTGCCGCACATTGGCGTAGACGTGCCCGGGCAGACTGCCGAGCCAGGCTTCGACGGCGTTTACCGTCTCGATCATGCATGTGAAATCGCGGCCCTGAATAACCTTCTCGACTAGGCGCAGCTTTTCATCAGCAGCATTGGGATCCCGGTCCCAGATGGTAATGGTCGCCGTGACAAGGGCTTGTCCGATCTGATCGGACCCAAGTTCCTGCAACGCCGCGTCGGCATCCAGCGCCTTGTTGTGTGCGTCGGTATCGAGCAGCGTCGACGCCTCATTCGTCATGACCTCCTTGAGAATGGCGCCAATCGATTTTCGCTTGGCGAACCACTGGCGTCGGATCCTGGTCAGGAGCTTGGTGGCATCGGTCTTGTCGAGCATGATCGCGCGGGTCGACCATCGATACGAGAACGCCAGGCGATTAAGGTCATCAAGAATTCCCGGAGTCGTCGCGCCCGGAAAGCCGACGATCGTCAGGACCCGCAGATTGGCTGAGCCCAACATTGGCTCGAGCCCGCCGGTCAACGGCTGGTCGGCCAAGAACGCATCAATGTACATCGGGATTTCGGGCACTCGAACACGATGACGCTTGGTGGAGATCGTGGAGTGCAGATAGGTCAGCGTATCCTGATCATCGAGCCAGACACATTCGGGCATGAACCCTTCAACGAGTTGCAATACGCGGTTGGTTTGGTCGGCAAACCCGCGCAGCACCTCGCGCGCGTCTGCTCCAACGGTGCGATCCCGGCCCTCATAGAGAAGTCGTTCTGCCTTAGCCGCTCCTTGCTCCGGCGGCAAATAAAGGAAGGTCAGGAAATAACTGGACTCATAGTGGGTGCCCGCCTCTTCAAACTGAGCTCTGCGCTCCGCGTCGACCAGCGCGGATGCGACATCCGGAAAGGTGCTCGGAGGGTAGGCTCCTGCAAAATGGCGCTGCGCCTCAACGAATACGGCCCAGCCGGATCCCAGGCGACGCAAGGCGTTATTCAAGCGACCGGCGACGGCGACAAGCTCAGCCGGCACTGCGCTGTCGAGGTCAGGCCCCCGGAACTTCGCCGTCCGCTGGAACGAGCCGTCCTTGTTGAGGACGATTCCCTCGTCCACCAGGGCTGCCCAAGGCAGGAAGTCGGCGAGCCGGGCATTGGAATGGCGATATTCGGCAAGGTTCATCATGAGAGAGAGCTCAGGTGTTGAGATGATCGGGGATGCGCAGATGTCGGCGCACCACATCGACGAAGGCGGGGTCGCGCTTGGCGGCCCAGACTGCGGCCATGTGGCCGATGAACCAGAGGACCAGACCCGCGATCCAGAGCCGCAGCCCCAGACCCAGGGCTGCCGCAAGCGTGCCGTTGACGATCGCAACCGACCGCGGCGCGCCACCCATCAGGATTGGTTCGGTGAGCGCACGATGAACGGGCCCGGCAAAGCCTGTGATCGGCTCATCCATCAGATCACCACGCCGCCGCCGAAGGAGAAAAACGACAGGAAGAAGCTTGAGGCGGCAAACGCGATCGATAGACCGAACACGATCTGGATCAGCCGGCGGAAGCCACCTGATGAGTCCCCGAATGCGAGCGTTAGGCCGGTCACGACGATGATGATGACCGCGATGATCTTTGCGACCGGCCCCTCCACAGACTGCAAGATCTGATTGAGCGGCTGCTCCCACGGCATGTTCGAGCCAGCCGCCCATGCCGGCCCCGCTCCCAAAACAACGAAGCCGAACAGTCCCAGCGATGCACCTCGAAGAAAACGAAATTGCTGACGCATGTCAGTCTCCTGCTGTTGAAAGGCTGTAGTCACCGGTGGCACCCAGCCCTGAGACGGCGGCGAGCTCAGCGAGGCGGCGGTCAGCGCCGCGTCCCACCAGCACGGCGACGAGGTCGATGGTCTCGGCGATCAGGGCTCGCGGAACCGTGATGACAGCTTCCTGGATGAGCTGCTCGAGTCGGCGCAACGCGCCGAGCGCAGTCCCAGCATGGATGGTACCGATGCCGCCGGGATGACCGGTGCCCCAGGCCTTGAGGAGGTCGAGTGCTTCGGCACCTCGGACTTCGCCGATCGGGATGTGGTCAGGACGCAGTCGGAGGGACGAGCGGACAAGATCCGACAGCGTCGCCACACCGTCCTTGGTCCGCAGCGCAACGAGATTGGGCGCCCTGCATTGCAGCTCGCGGGTGTCCTCGATCAGCACGACCCGATCGGAGGTCTTCGCCACCTCGGCCAGGAGTGCATTTGTCAACGTTGTCTTGCCGGTCGATGTCCCACCGGCGACGAGGATGTTCTTCCGTGCGGCAACCCCGTTCTGCAGGGTCTTGGCCTGCTCCAAGGTCATGATGCGCCTGGCGACGTAATCGTCGAGCGTAAACACGGCGACGGCGGGCTTGCGGATAGCAAAGGCCGGTGCTGCAACGACCGGAGGCAAGAGACCTTCGAAGCGCTCGCCTGTCCCGGGCAGTTCGGCCGAAACCCGTGGCGCGCCGGCGTGCACTTCGGCGCCCACATGATGCGCAACCAGGCGAACGATCCGTTCGCCATCCGCGGCCGACAGGGTTTCGCCAGTGTCGATCAGGCCGGTCGATAACCGGTCGATCCAAAGCCGCCCATCGGGATTGAGCATCACCTCGATGATCGCTTCGTCTTCGAGGTAGCCGGCAATTGCGTAGCCGAGCGCGCTACGCAGCATTCGCGCACTGCGCGAACTCGCTTCCGATTGAATGGAATGGATTACCACTGTTCGCCCCACCGAATGAGGACGTCCAACGAGCGTCCTCATGTGGGGATGATTAGAAAAGGCACCGACGGGCTTGGCGCAACAAGCAGGTTCGGTGATCGTAGACTGGCGTAGAAAAAGAAAGACTGAAAACTGGTATCTGACGGCTACTCAGTCGCATTGGCTCAGCGCGAGCTGCTGTTCACCACTCCGCATCGGCATCAGCAGGCAGGAGGACGACCGAATTTTCATACAGGCCAACTGACTCAACAGCGTCGGAGATATTAGCAGGCATGAAGAGTGGAATTGAACTCATCCATGAGGCGACGGATCGGCGCCAAGACAGCACGAACCAGGCCAAGGTCGCGATCTGCAATGCGACGTTGAGGCCGAACGCAACTTGATAGGCCTGGACCGGCCGATGACCATCGATCGCGGTCCATTGCTCAAGGATCAGGCCTGTCACGTATTGCGCCAGGAACGCCCAAGCAAAGTGCAAGACGTTTAGGGCGCCGTTGGCGCGACCGGCAAGCTCCGGCGGAAAGTAATCTGCTATTACCGCGAAGCTGACCACCGTTGCCGTTCCAGCAATTGCGATAACTGACCAGGGCAAGATGGACGGCAGAGGCACTCGCAGGATCAAAGCTAGCTCGGCTGCGACAAACAGCACCGCGACCGTCGCTAATACCGTCTCCGCCCCAATGCCCCTTCGTTTGACGTAATGGACGGTCATCCCGAACAACAAGGCGCCGCAGCTCAAAACGATCGACATTATAAACAGCTGTCTTACGAGGCTTGCGCGATCAAGCCCCTCCACGTCGGTCAGCCATGGTGATGCCCACAGTCCTTGCAGAGACCAAGCTGATCCAATGCAAGTCGCCGAAAATGGGGCCACTCGCCAGAAGCGACGATCGGCAAAAACGGTGCCAAGGGTGGCGCGCGTTGTTGATGGCACAATGCCTCGTTCGGGCACCACGACATAGATGAGAATGGCCGTCGCACCGGTGGCGGCCGCCAGAATCTCAAAGAGCTGCCGCCACCCCATCCAAGCGAGTAGGTGTTCGACGGGAGCCGTGGCAGTCACCGCTCCAAGTGATCCCAGCATGATCATGTAGCCGTTCAGCAAGGCAACTCGTTCCCTAGGGAACCAAAGGACGATGGACTTCAGCCCTGCCGTCAGCGCCGCGGCCACGCCAAGCCCAATCATTGCACGCGCGATCAAAAGGGACAGGAAGCCGGTTGATATAGCGAACAATCCGGCGCCCGCGGCCGCGAGCAAGAGCAGAACACTCTGGATGCGACGCGGACCAAATCGGTCCAACAATATGCCGATGGGGATCTGAGCCGGCGCGAAAACGAGGAAATAGACTGACGTAAGCAACCCGAGATCGGCAGAACCAAGCCCAGCATCCGAGCTGAGATGACCGGCGATCGAAGCGTTGATCGTTCGAAATAGATACGAAAGATAGTAACCAGCAGCAAACGGGAGAAATACGCGCGCGGTGAGACGCCATGCCCCTGAAACTTGCATGCTGGCCCTTCTTGCTCCTCAACTCATTGGAGCGGATAGCGCGTCCAGCTTTGTGTGGGCTTGGCCAAATTGCTGCGATCGTAGGCTGGCGTAGAAAAAGAAGGCGGAAATGGTCTGCCTACGTGGTTCAATCAGGTTTCTTCGGTCGGCTCCTGACGGCGGATATCTTCTGGAATCTCTCGGAGAAAGCTTTGCCCCTTTTGCAAGCGGCGCCCGAGCGCCTCGACAAATCCTTCGAAGCGCTCCCGGCCTTTTGCTTGCGCGGCCGCCTGCGCGTCATTGGGCAGTGGCGGCGTGATCGTCAGCCAGAACCGTATGAAGAGCGCCAAGCTTTCGGCCGTGAAACCTACGTCGCGCTCCAATCTCTGCATCTGACGCGACAGCCGATCGAGGCGCCGGGTGAATGCTGCCTCCCGCCTATCCGCTCCGTCGGGTGAAAGAAAGGAGGCGACGGCAGCTTCCACAATGGCAGACCGGGAAAGCTTCTTGCGATCGGCGAGCTCCGAGATCTGTTTCAGCAGCTCTGGCGGGAAATAGACATTCATCCGGTCGCGCATATTGCCTCAGAGCTCCATACCGTCGTTCGGGTCCAAGGCGACTTGACGGGCAACACCGCGCATCTGTTGGCGTATGAGCCGGGACTGGCGGACCGCATCTTCGTCGTCGTCAAGCACGGCGGCAAATTCCTCTGCCGGCGTTGGTTCGGTTGTCTCCTTGGCGATCGCGACGTGATCGGGGAGTTCCGGCTCACGACGGAGGCCGCTGTTCGCCGTGTCTTCCTCGGCCTCGGCGGCCTTGTCAGTTGGACCTCGCGTGGGCTTCAACGGTCCGAGCGCTGACCATCCGTCCGTTCGCGATGATCGGCCGGCCGTCGCTGGATCGGGCGGCGGCACAACCCGCTCAGTGAATCGCCTATCCTCGTAGTAGCGGACCTTCTTCGCCCGGATCGGCGCCGTCCCTGCCACCATGACGATCTCGTCCATCGGCGGAAGCTGCATGACTTCGCCAGGGGTCAGCAGCGGCCTTGCCGTCTCCTGGCGGGAGACCATCAGGTGCCCCAGCCACGGGTTCAATCTATGACCGGCATAGTTCTTCATCGCGCGCATCTCGGTCGCCGTGCCCAACGCGTCGGACACCCGCTTGGCGGTCCGCTCGTCATTTGTCGCGAAGCTGACTCGGACATGGCAGTTATCGAGGATCGCGTTGTTAGGCCCGTAGGCCTTTTCGATCTGATTGAGCGACTGCGCGATCAAGAAGCTCTTGATGCCGTAGCCGGCCATGAAGGCGAGCGCGGACTCGAAGAAATCAAGCCGCCCCAGCGCCGGGAACTCGTCAAGCATCATCAGGACTCGATGCCGGCGGTGACTGGCGTGCAGATCCTCGGTCAAGCGCCGGCCGATCTGATTCAGCACAAGCCGGATCAGCGGCTTGGTCCGTGAGATATCGGAGGGCGGCACCACGAGATAAAGCGTCGTAGGGTGGCTGTCTGCGATCAGATCGGCTATCCGCCAGTCACAGCAGCGGGTCACCTGGGCCACGACGGGGTCGCGGTACAGCCCCAGGAACGACATTGCAGTAGAAAGGACGCCGGAGCGTTCATTCTCGGATTTGTTGAGGAGTTCGCGCGCGGTCGAGGCGACCACGGGATGGGCACCCTGCTCGCCAAGGTGCGCAGTGGTCATCATTGCCTTCAGCGTCGCCTCGATGGGCCGCTTCGGATCGGACAGGAACGCTGCGACGCCGGCCAAGGTCTTGTCTGTCTCGGCATAGAGGACATGGAGGATGGCGCCGACCAGGAGCGAATGACTGGTCTTCTCCCAATGGTTCCGTTTATCGAGAGAACCTTCGGGGTCGACCAGGACGTCGGCGACGTTCTGGACATCGCGAACCTCCCATTCCCCGCGCCGGACCTCGAGCAGCGGATTGTAAGCTGAGGATTTCGGGTTGGTCGGATCGAACAACAGGACGCGGCCATGCCGCGAGCGAAAGCCCGCGGTCAGCTGCCAGTTCTCACCCTTGATGTCGTGCACGATGGCCGAGCCCGGCCAAGCTAGCAACGAGGGAACGACGAGTCCGACACCCTTGCCGGACCGTGTAGGAGCAAAACACAAGACGTGCTCGGGTCCGTCATGGCGGAGGTAGTCGCGGTCGAGCTTGCCGAGCACCACGCCATCCGGACCAAGAAGTCCGGCCCCTCGGACCTCTTCCGCACCAGCCCAACGTGCCGAACCATAGGTCTCGACATTCTTGGCTTCACGCGCGCGCCACACCGACATGCCGATCGCTACCGCGATCGAAACGACGGTCCCTGATGCTGCGATGAAGGCGCCCTCGACAAATACCTGCGGCGCATAGGCATCGTAGACGAACCACCACCAGAAGAAGATCGGCGGATAGTAGATCTTGAAGCCGAACAGCTCGAACCAAGGCCGCCCAAGCTCCGGTTGCCAAGCAAGCCGCCAAGCCGTCCACTCGGTTGCTCCCCAGATAGCGAGCAGAACGATCAGGCCGACGACGATCACCTGTCCCCAGAGGATCTTGGTTCCGGACATTCCGAGCGTCCTTCCGCAACTGAATTGGCGAGATAGCTAGAGACCGAGGTCTCGCTTCCGACCAAAACCCCATTCGATGCCACCGCCGTCCTTCACCACGCCGGTGACTTGCTGGCCGAGTTTCTTTTCGAGCTCGCGCGACCAGGGCACGAGCTGGAAGCCGAGCCCGTTATCGATCATGGCGAAGCGTCCCGAGGTGAGCGTCAGCCGCTGGCGATACGTTCCCGCCACATGCTCCCCGGAGGCGGCATTCACGCGAGGCAGGCCGGTGCCGACCGAGACCTTTGCTGCCACCTCGTCCAGTTCGCGTCGACGCAACGTGTCCAGGAGATCGTGCTGCAGGATGATGCGTTGGCCCTGCCGCCGGGCCAGGCCCTGCTGGATCAGATGCTCCGTACCGGCCTCCATGGCGTCGCGGGTCTCGCGGCCAAATCCACCCATGGCGAGCGGTATCGGGTCGCGTTCGACGAGCCTGTGGTCGAGCCAGGTGGCTCCTTTTGCAGTGATCTGTCCACCGAGATCGAGATCGGAACGGGCCGCCAGCACCATGGTCGGCCGCGGATCGCCGGCTTGGCCGAAGCGTCGGACTTCGACGATTCCGCCGATCGGGGGTGCGTGGTCGAAAGCCTCGAGCCCTCGGAAGCGCACGTGGTGCGCCCGTCCGTCGGTTCCGTCGATCAGGGCATAGGCCTCGCCTGTCAGTTCGTCATGCAGTCCACGGTCGACAAGTCGTCCGACAATCTGGAATGTCGGCTGGCCGCCCTCGATAATGAAGTCGGCAACGCCGCGAGCTTCTCCGCGCTCGGCAAAGGCGCGGTGCACTGTCTCGATGATGTCGCCGCGCATACCGAGGTCACGCAAGCTACGCTCGGCCTCGAGCCCGACCATCCATTCTCCCGGTACGGCGAACGCGGCAAGGCCCATCTTCTCCAGGTGTTGAAGACGACCGACCATCAGGCGCCGGATCTCGGAATCGGACTTGCCGGGATTCTCTGCGCGAAGATCGATATGGCCGGTCTCATCGGCCGCCAGCCGGATCTCCCGATCGAGCCGCGTCCATCGTTCCGCCGTGACTTCCCTCTCCAACGAATTCCGGATCTCGTGCTCAGGCTTTGGACCGAGTTCAATGGCGACCAGTTCTTCGGCGCGTGAGCGCAGGCCCTGGCTGATGTAGTCGCGGGAGATCACGAGATCCGCCCCTTCCCCATCTATTCCCCGAACGAGAAGGTGGACGTGAGGGTTGTCGGTATTGCAATGATCGACAGCCACCCAATCGAGGCGCGTACCAAGGTCGATTTCCATCTGTCTGGCGAGATCGCGGGTAAAGGCCTTCAGATCGGTCATGTCGCCCGCATCCTCAGGTGAGACAATGAACCTGAAATGATGCCGGTCGTCCTTGCACCGTTCTGCGAAAGCCGCGCTATCGGTGCGGTCGCTGCCGGCATCGAACATCTCGGCACGCTCGCCGCTCCCGGTCACGCCATCGCGCTTCAGATATGAGAGGTGGGCGGTCATTGGCGCTGAACGGAAGGCTCTCCCTTTGTGACGAACCACGCGCGCCTTCACCACGACGCGCCGCGTCGGGCTGAACAATCTGGCGCGGCTAAAGGCGAGGCGCCCCCGGCCGAACGTCGAGCGCCCATAGGCCGCCGAACGCCTGCCCGCCCCGGTCTGACCCGAGGTGTGTCCCGATTTCTTCGCCGCCCGCAGCACCTGGTTGATGAAGCTCTTTTGTTTCGGCACGCGGGTGCTACGAATGCGCCCAGGCCGAACACGCAGATCGCTGTCGCGCACGCTCACGGCAGGGCCTCCCAACGATCAAAATTGCACATGGTGCCGAAGACGCGTTTGATGGCATTCGTAAAAACGCAAAGCGCGGCACGCGCCCCGACCGACCGGCACGCCGGAACCCAAGCCATGTCAATGGCTTGCGGTTCGACCGGCGAGCCTCTTTTATCTCACCCTCCTGCCGTCGTGGTCTCCCGGTCGCGGGTTCCCGACAGAGCCGCCGCGACTTGGCAGCCAACTGGCGAAGCCCCCACTGCTTCCGCGCGCTTGCGATAGCGATCGTTACCCGAAGGGCCGAGACACCCGAAGGGTGGCTCGGTGAGGAGCAAAGCGACGAGTAGAGCGCGGGCCGAAGGCATCGCCCATACGCCAACAGCACGTAACACTTGCTCGTTGAAGCATGCCAAAATTTGCGAACCCGCACACTTGGTCATTGCGATACTCCCGAATCCGATCGAGGCACGACCACACCGTTCAATCTTTGGAAGCCATTTCCGAAAGCCGTGCCGCAATGAGAAAAGCGATCGCCGCGACTTGTCAAGCAGAGCGCGACCGATGGCTGCGGGTCGCACTGGCAGGGAAGGACTTGGCGCGCCTAGTCGATCGCAAGGCTGCGGCGCAATGAAGCTCACGGCAGCACGCCGCGCGAGATGGGAGCCGCCGATCAATCGGCAAAAACGAACGTCATATCCTGGAATTTCTGCAGCGGCAGATTCGTGATGCTTCGCTGCATCGTTTGGATATCCTCGCTAGCGCTTGACGGGACCGCCCGTGCAAGATGAGAATCGTAGAAAGCAAGCTTTGCGGCGACACCGACCAGGAGAACTGCGACGAGGCTCAGAGTGGAATGTACACGCATGATCGCTCCTCCTTTTCTACTGCAGTGGGGGCTCCATTCCCCTCTATTGCGGATCGTTGGAGTGTAGATAGCGGGCGTTTCAGGTCCTTTTCCTTCCGCCATGAAATGGTTTCGTCGACCTGTACTTTCGGCTTCGCGGTCGCCGGGCTACGATTTTGGGTTCCCGATTGGTTGAGTGGCGCGTGCACGCCTGGTTCGTTCATGCGTCCGGCGTAAGCTCTGCTTGGCGACTGCGGGCAAGCAGGTCTCTTCCCTGGTTTGTCGAGGCCGCCCTTAAGAACCGTCGCGGGCGCCGTCAAGGCGCGTTAGCGGCCTTCTAATGGGTTCGGCCATACCGCGACACCACCTTGGAAATTTGCCAGATGTCAGCCCGGTGTGGCCGCTAACGTCGTCGCAGGTGTGAAGTACCGGGTGTGACTGTCCACAGATGGATATGGAAGAAGTCGTTGCTCAGCTTGAGAAGATTCGGGTACATGAAGCTGATTGTGCTCGATTAGCGAGGACCGCCCAGGACAGGCAGTCCCGGGCTCTGTTCGAAACGCCTTGCGGAACGGCTCCGCGAAATGCGGCAAGACATCGAGACGACGATCACCGCGGAAACGAAACTGAGTGCCCGCTGGGAATAGTTGTTCGGATGCGATGCATTTCTGCACTGTCTGGCAAAATATAGGCGACCTCGAGCCCCGGTTTTGATCAATAGGACACCCCGGCGGGTTCAATGGGGTCGAGCCTAGGGAGCGCCACGGCGCCCAGAGCCCTCACAAAATCAGCGCCTTCGGGTGCGCGCCAAACGCCTGCTACACACTTCGCTACACTTTGTGCCGCTGAGTTGCTCTCTCTCCTCTGAATAGATCGGCGCTCTTGCAACGGTCGCACGGACGGCATCGGCGCCCTTTGCATGGTCTCCTTCCTTCTCTGGTGGTGATGGCAGGGAAGCCGGCCAGCGCAGATCTCTACCTGCAAAACCGCTTTGCGAGCATGATCGCTGCCGCTGTGGCCGCGCTCGCGCGCCAGCTTCGCGGCCACCGCGACGCTGCGGGCCTTGCGCACCAGGCTGCCGGCCGCCGCACAGACCGCCGGCCAGTCGGCGACGCCCGTCTGCCTCTACCCGGAACGTCCGAGCGCAATTCTCCCTTCGGGCGGACGAGTACCGGGTCGGCGCCAACGGATCGGCCCCGGGAAGCTATTGGCGATGCTCAAGACCCGTGCCTCATCCGTTTCAAGAGCTATTTTTTGGGCGAGCATGACATCGCCCTCGAGCAAGCCCCCCACCGGAACGAAGCACCACCCCTTCCCGAGCCGCCCGTATTCGTCGATCTCGTTGACGTTGCCCGACGTTCCCCGCCGGATGCGGTACCGCGTTCCGGTATCGCACCCCACGACGTCGAAGTACCCCCTCCTTTCGAACTCGACCCTCTGCTGGGGTGAAAGCCAAGAACGCAGCAGTCGCAGCGCTCGAGCCTGGACCGTTTTCTCTTCGTTTACTGCTTGATAAAGTCTGCCAACAGCCAGGCTTCGAGGGATCCACGGGCCGACCCGACCGAACCTCTTCTTCACTGGTGCTCACCCGCCGACGAGCCGCGGGAAAAACAATGTCTATTCGGCAGTCGGATCGAAGGTGGTGATCCTTGTTGCCTCACCAGGCCCCTTCCGTACCGCCGCGGTATAACCTTTGCTCGTAAATTGCAGAAAAAGCCTCTCCGCCTCTACCAAAGCTTCTGCATTGGAGTTGTCGAAGAAGTGCCGGCTATCGCCGCTGTGATCCATCACGATTTGCATTGCCATGCTGAGGTCTCCCGATTGCACCTCACAAGCAATGTAGTATCCGAGCCCTCGTTCCTAATTGACCTAATCGCCACCGAGACACCTTCGGTCGCTCTGCATCATCAGCACGAAGACGGTCCAGTGGCTTTGTCTGACGTCCTGACCGTCGCCCCAGCTTGGTCGAGGCTCGACGGAACATCGATTTACGGTCTCGGGCGGAGTAGTGCAGGGTTCTCAACCGATCGATTGCGTGCTGCCGTGCAGCTGTCATTGCGGCACAATGTTAGCTTCCTGTCATTGGCCCGCTCTATCAGCCATCTACGACCCCTGCCCGAAGCTGATCGGCTGGGACTTTGTGTCCATTACAGCAGGTTCGGTGGGATGGCGATCGACCGCCCTAGGTTCCTGTGATTTTCCCGGATTACGGTCAGCTAGTGAACACACAATCGGGCCCCACCGAAGAGCGGCCTTATGGATCGCTTATGACCCGTCACGGGCCGCGCGGCGCGCGGCGCAAGCAAACGAGCAAACCGTCACCGATTTAGGACGAATTGAGCGCGAGCCGTGGAGCCGGATGAGCAGAACAGCGAAGTCGCTCGCCGAGATCGAGTATCGGGCAAAGCCGGCGGAGGTGCGGCACCCGCCTTTCAAGGATCACCCGAGGACCTTTGACACGGCGCGTGTGACAGCCTTGGCGGTAGAACTATCGGCGGGAACAGGCGTTTACTGATCATGTCAGACGCATTCGACTATTTCCGCGCTTACGCCGTCCGAGCTCTTTGCAAGGCCCGATCGATGCCGAAGGGCCGGATGAAGCACCTGCAGCTTGTGGTCGGCCGGATCTATAACCTCCTCAAGAAGGAGACGGCTTACGGCCTGAACACGCAACACCTGGAAGACTTCCGGGCAGCGCAGAAGCTCGAGAGATCTCTGGAGAGTCGGCCCAACGACGACATGGCCCCTCGAACTCGCCTTGCCGCAACGAGTCCTCATCGGGCCGGGCAGGAGGTTCGTTGAGTGACTTCCCTCGACGCTCGCACCGTAGGAGGACTCCTGCGAGAATATGCGCAGCGCACCGCCTTGCGCGGCGGCAATCCCTACCGTGCAAAAGCCTATTCTCGGGCCGCCGATAGCTTGGGCGCCCTCGTCGTCCCGCTGGACGCGGTCATCGCCGAAGGTCGTCTTACGGAGATCCCGGGCGTCGGCGATGCTATCGCCGACATTGTCACCAAACTTCACCAGACGGGCACTCATCCGAGCCTCGAAAAGCTGCGGAAAGAGATTCCTGAGGGGGTGCTCGAGATGCTTGCCGTGCCGGGTCTGCGTCCGGAGAAAGTGCTGCGCCTCTACAAGGATCTCGGCATCGGCTCGCTCGCGGAGCTGGAGGCCGCCGCCAAGGAGGACCGCATCAAGAAGGCCAAGGGGCTCGGAGCCGCGCTGCAGACCAAGATCCTGCAGAATCTGGCGATCGCCGCGAAGAAGGCCTCCACCTGCACCTTGCCGCCGCTCTGCTTGCGCAGGCGAAGGATTCGATCCGAAAGGCCCATCCCGAGCTGAAGCGCGTGACGCTCGCAGGCGACTTCCGGCGCGGTTGCGAGCTCGTCCGCGAACTAACGATCGTAGCGGAAGCTCCCAGGGGTGGCAAGACATCGGAGCCTGCTCAGACCGATGGGCTGCGGATCCGCTTGTCCGACCGCAAACACTTCGGCGCCGCCCTTCTCTTCGCCACCGGCTCCACCACTCACATCGAGCAGCTCCGAGAGATAGCCTCTAAGAAGGGAATGCGGTTGGAGGCCGACGGCTTGCACAAGTGCCGCACGCTGATCGCCGGCGACGAAGCCGACATTTACCACGCTCTCGGGCTGCCCTTCATTGATCCCGAGCTCCGGGAGGGGCGCAACGAGGTCGAGCTGGCTCTGAAGGGCAAGTTGCCGAAGCTCGTCACCGACCAGGATCTGCGCGGAAACCTTCACTGCCACACCGATGCTTCCGACGGGACAGAGACCCTGGAGACGATGGCGAAGGCCACCCGCCAGCGCGGGTTCGAGTATTTCGGGGTCGCCGACCACTCCAAGTCCGCGCACTATGCCGGCGGTCTATCCCTGGAGGAGATCGCGCAGCAGCACCGGGAGGCCGACCGGCTGAACAAGCGCTTCGGCAAGGATTTTCGAATCCTCAAAGGCATCGAGTCCGACATTCTGGCCGACGGCTCGCTCGATTATCCGGACGAGGCGCTCAAGCAGTTCGACTTCGTAGTGGCGAGCATCCATGGCCGCTTCAAGCTGGACCGCAAGGCACAGACGCAGCGCCTGCTTCGGGCGATCTCCCATCCTTGCACCACCATCATCGGCCACATGACCGGCCGACAACTCCAGCGTCGGCCTGGCTACGAAATCGACGTCGAGAAGGTGCTTCGGGCATGCGCGAAGCACGACGTCGTCGTCGAGATCAACGCGCATCCGTGGCGTCTTGACCTGGATTGGCGCTGGCACCAGGCCGCCCTCGAATTTGGCTGCATGCTGAGCATCAATCCGGACGCGCACTCCATTCCCGAGCTCGACCACATGCACTGGGGCGTCCAGATGGCCCGCAAGGGCGGCGTCCCTGCAGACCGGATCCTGAACGCGATGACGTTGCCAGAAATCACGCGCTACCTGCGACAGAAGCGGCGCTCCCTCGCCCGCGCTGCCTGATGTCGCACGCGCACGACCTCTCGCTCGAGGGAAGGTGGTGGCGGTCGCCGCCGATCGCGGGCACCACTTCAGCAAGCCGTCACGGGATCAGATCGCGCTGGTTGAAGGCCATGGCGTCGAAGGCGACGCCCACGCCGGCCCCTTCGTCCGGCACGCTATCTCGCCCGGCGCCGACCCCGGCTTCCCAACCTGCGGCAGGTCCACCTGATCCCATTCGAGCTCTTCGCATCCCTCTCGAAGGCTGGTTTCCAGGTCGGAGCCGGAGAGCTCGGCGAGAACATCACCAATGCGGGCCCGGACCTCGAACGGATGCCGCTCGGGACGCTGATCGAACTCGGGCCCACAGCCATCGTCGAGTTGACCGGCCTCCGCACGCCCCGTGTCCTGATCGACTGCTTCCGGGCGGGCATTAAGAGGCGCGTGCTCTCGTCGGCGGAAACGGGCCCTGCATTCAGATGTGGGGTGCTGGGCGTGGTGCGGGTGGGAGGGCGGTCGTGGCCGGCGATATCGTGCGGGTGCGCCTCCCGCCCACCTGGTTTCAGGCGCTACCGAGGCCTGTAAGAGCCCGGTGCACAACTCGGCCGCCTGATGACCGAATCGAAAAGCGGTCGGTAGATCGGGCCTGCATGGCCGCAAACAAGGTAACCGCGGTGGGGAGGCAATCGACAGTCCGGGACTATTAAGCCGCCGAGCTCCGCTGGCGGCTTTTTTCTTTGACTAGGAGGCGTTCGCCCTGGCTCGTTCGCGGGCCTCGCGGCGGCGTTCACGGCGTTCGCGCCGCAGCTTCGCACGGTCGGCGAGCTGCGGCAGCGGAGGAACCGCCGCTATTTCGGCTACCGGCGGGGTCGTCTCGCTGGCCGAGGCTTGGATTTGCTCCGGCATCGGTCGGGCTTCCATAAATTCAAGTACTTCCCGCCCTTTGGAAGTCAGCCTCCAACCACCGCTTGTGCGTTCGACGAGCCCTTGTGACCAGATGTTGAGATCCGGCACCCGCGCGGCGAGGCGTCTGGTCCGGTCCGCCCAATCGCGTCCGCTGGTCGCCAGAATGGCCATGTCCCTCTTGAGGTCCTCCATCACGGCAAACCCATCCGGATATGCCACCAGGATCTTGAGGACCGTGACTTGGAAGTTCACATCCGCCCCCCGATCAACGCCACATCGTGGGCGCGTGCGAAAGAGCATCTCGCCCAATCTGCCTAAGCCTCTCGCGAGAGACTTCGCCCCTGGTCGCAGTTTCCAGGATCTTCGAAGCAACGTGCGTACGTGCGCCGATCTGTCGGCCTAAGACGCTTTCGCACACTTCATCAAGGACTGCGCGCAAAAGCGCGATGGTTGCCGTATCGAACATGAGGTGCCCCCAGAAGGGAAAATCCCATCTTAGCCCGGTTTTGCCGGCCTGTGGATTCGGGGCATGTTAGCCTTTGCGGAAAATACGACCGAATTAGAAACGGGTGCAAGATTACGGCGCCGATGCCCCGCCCGCCTAAGCTATTGGGTTCGAAGCCGCGTTCGCGCAAAACAACGCGCGGTAACGATTCATGACAACACTGTCACTGTAATTATCGTGTCTCACTGCAGGGGTGCAGTCCAGTCGTGGGGACAGCGCTAGCACTAGGCGCCACCGCTGATGAACCACTTTTTGTAGGCCCTCTTGATGACTCGCACATCCTTTGTCGCCAATGGGACCGCACACCGTTTAGCTAAAGATGCCGAAGGCACTCGCCCCGCCCCTTCATCCACAGCCCAAAGTATTTGTCGATCGCGCCGCGAACAAATTCATTCGCAGCTGGAAACCGGTCCGTTCGAAGCAACGGATCCGTATGGAGCAGGCGGACGCTAAGCTCATCCGGCCTTAGAGCGACGCCTCTTCGAGGGCAGAACGCGGCTTCGCCCAATCTCTCCATCGCTAGCCTAAGTTTGGCGAAAAGCGGCTCAGTCAGGCTTCTTGCTCCATTTCGCGCATTATACGCTCGTTTTCGGCGATCCGCTCTGTTTCGGCGGCTTTAGCTTCATCGCTGGTCCGCCAGCTGCCGGTCAGAATTTTCGGCAAAACGTCATCGAGCTGTGTCGGAAAACCGACAAAGGCGATGCGGCCGTCACGGTCGACCACGAACGAGGTGGGAATCCCGACAGACAAGCTGGCATCTAGCCAGAGCTTTTCCATTTCGCCTGTGTAGTCGAATCCGATCCGGTAATTGAGATTCGGTACCTTTTCAGTCAACCAGGCGTCCAACTTGTCTCGGGCCTCGTCCGCTGTTTGAGCGCGTTCAAGAGCCGCGAGTCCGAGGACCTCAATGCCGCTGTTTTTGTATTTCTCTTGCAACTGCACCAGTTCCGGGACCGCCGCGACACAGGGCCCGCACCAAGTTGCCCAAAATTCGACGATGTACACCTTCCCAGGCTGGAAGCTGGAGAGGGGCCCGCCACGCAGCCAGTTCTCCACTTGTATCGGAGGAGCTGGTGATTCTAATCCGAGCACCATGTTACTCTCCAAAACTTAGTGCCCGACCTTGAGCCGACTTTTTGTCTAGCTGATCTCTGATCGCAGGCGCGACCGGCTTGCCGCCCGTCGCGCTTGACGGGAGGCACGGGCAGGCCGGAGGACGGCGCGATCTTCGTGGTCGAGCTCGTTGGCACTGAGGAGAACCTGCCCGTCATCAAGGGCGAGCCGGCCGTACCTCCCGAGGGCAGACGCCTCAACAGTTGGAACGAGCTGCGGCGCGACCACACTCCCGAGGCACCATCCGACGACAAACCACTGTGCACCATCCTCTGGATAGTACGAGCTCTCGAAGAATTCAATTCCAGTCGGCACCGCTCGCCGTAGCTCGCTGATACCCCGATGGTTCGTGTACATGAAGCGGGTTCCCAGTGAGATCCGCGGTTGTCGGTGCCGCCGCTAAGCGCGAGGACGATCCAAGTCACAAGCAGGAAGGTTTTCCCTCATGAGGGGTTACATCCGTTCAAGGAAGCAGAGCTTCGGGCGGTGCGCATCTGTTTGCACCAGCACTCGTTCGCTATTGCCGCACTCCAGTAGCAAGGTCTGTTATCAAGGTCTGTGCCATGTCGTCTGCGTGCATTGTCCTGAACCTTTTTACGGCGTACTTTCCTGAGGTTTGGACGATTTCCTGCATCGCACAGGAATTTCACGGCGGGATTCACTCAGGCGGGAGCTGATCATGCGATATGATCGAGTAGACGCCACATCCTCGAGATTGTGCGAAAGAACAACCGCCTAACTTCCGAGGTGCTCGGCGAAATGGCTGGGCTTTCTGCTACCGCCCTGTCAACGACGACTGAAGAGGCTCCGCTCTGGGGGCACCATCGAAGCCGACGTCTCAATCGTCTCGCCGGAGGCGGTGGGAAGACCTATTCAAATGCTTGTGCTGGTCACTCTGGAGCGGCAGCGCGCCTCACTTGCGAAATCGATTCTATCTGCCATTGCTACATGATGCGTTAGGGCGGCGGCAGTCCTAGACACGAGATCTTGCCGGATCGGCTCGCATGACCAAGCGCTCACCCCTCTTGGATTCCGTGGTCCAACGTCTGACACGGGACAAATCCGTCAGGTTCAAAACACCGGCTGCGTTTGGGGCGCCTTGGAGTTTTCAAAGCGTAGTCAGGCGCTTGATGGGTGCTGACCGAGATGGCACGCTTGTTGCTATTTGGATGCAGAAACACGGAGTGAGGGCTGAGCGCACATCAGATGCGCAAAACGAGTGATGCTCTCCTTCTATTGAAGGTGTGCTCCGTTTCTGAGAGAGACAGTAGCGCACAAAGTCGCGCAACGAGTGGCAATAGTTTTGGAGAACAATTTTGGAGAACAACATGGTGCTGCGCATGGAGTCCCCAGCTCCTCCGATCAAGGTGGAGAATTGGCTGCGCGGCGAGCCCCTCACAAGCTTCCGCCCGGGAAGGTGTACATCGTCGAATTTTGGGCGACTTGGTGCGGGCCATGTACGGCAGTGATGCCTGATCTAGTACAGCTGCAAGAGAAATACAAAGACAGCGGACTTGAGCTGCTCGGCGTCGCAGCTTACGAACAAGCTCCAACGGCGCACGAGGCCCGAACAAGCTTGGACGCGTGGTTGACCGACAAGTTCTCGAACCTGAACTTTCGGATCGGGTTCGACTCCACAGGCGAAATGAACAAGCTTTGGATGGATCCCAGCTTTTCTGTCGGGATTCCCACCTCTTTCGTTGTCGACCGTGACGGCCGCATCGCCTTTGTCGGTTTTCCGACACAGCTCGATGACGTCTTGCCGAAAATTCTTAACGGCAGCTGGCGCACCAGCGATGAAGCTAAAGCCGCCGATACAGAGCGGATCGACAGCGGACGACGCGAAATGCGCGAAATGAAGCGCAAGCGGGCGCTGACTGAGCCTATACTCGCCAAGCTTCAGCCGGCGATGGAGGCGGAGGATTGGGCAAAGGCGCTTTCGACGGTTGAAGAGGCCGTCGCGGTGATGCCGGACGATCTCCGCTTCCGCGCGCTCCATGCGGAACTGTTGCTTCACAAACTGCGCAACTTGCAGACCGGCTTGCCGGTTTTGAGGCAATTCGCTCGCGACGCGATCGACAAAAACGATGAGCAGTGGATGGAGTGGGCGCTGCGCCAACTCTTTGATCCGGCGAATGACAACTCCCACTTCCCGTCTGCCGAGCGCCTCGCGATGGGCAAAGAGTTGTCCGAACACATTCTTGCGCTGAATCCTCTGCAAGGGGACGGTGGCTTTAAGTACCTGTCCTATGGGACGGTCGCTCAGTATTATTATGAGAGCGGCAACAAGGATCGCGCGATCGAATTGATCGAGGTGGCGTTGAACTCGCTAGGAGGTCCTGAGCCTATCCCCGACGAACTGAAACAGGACGTCATGTCGACGTTGGTCGAAGCGCTGGCCAACTACAAGGGTGAGAAGGCTTGCTATGGGACTGTTTGTGCAACTCCGCAAGATGGGTTTCTGACCGCGTCAAAGCGCAAGCAACGGAGCAAACAACAAAAAGAAGGGTGATAGTCGGAATTGCTCGCTTGGCATCGTCCATTTCTCCGGCTGCCAGTGGCAACTAAATCTAACGGTCTGACGGTTTACACGAAATGCTAAACGACTCATCCGGCATTAAAATGCACGCGCGCACAGCCATCGGGCGGCCGGACCTAGGCGGGCATCGCCACGCTTCTGCAGACAGGTGAAGATGAATGTTGTCAATCCGATGCATGGCTCACACAAACTCTCGAACGGATCGCACAGCGGACGACGAAGATCGCTGCTCTCATGCTGTAGAACCCGCAAAGCTTGAGCCGCTTCAGCTAAACTGCTTACGCAAAGAGGGGTGAAATGGGTGGAAGATTCTCGATCGCAGCTCTTGGACCTTGGGCACACGTCGCCTCGTACGGCAGCGCCACGCATTGGGGACATCGCGTCGGGATCGAAAGGATCTTAGCAGCGTGCAGCACAATCGCGAACGTCATGATTGTTCAAGATGACGAACTCCCCATGCGATCGGCGTGGTGCTCCCGTTTGTCTTGGAGCACTGGCTGAAGCAGCCTTTCCGTGCCATAAATCCTCGTCGGCTTTGTCGGCGCAACGGCGGCCGACCTGTTCACGCCGGTGTATTCCGGGCAGCTGGTCGATGAGCTGACATCGGGCCCTTCCGACCCGGCGGCGCAACATGCGCCATGGTTGCGTTCCGCACCATCGTCGCGCTTGACCTGCTCTCGACCATGTCGCGGCTTACAGGCTTTTTTTATGCCAATCCGGGAAGCCCTGAGAAGTACTACCCGGTGGCACAGCCGGACAGAGGCATCAAAGCGGTGGCCGATCGTAAAGGGAGGACGGTCGCTTATCCTCCGGGTTCTGGTCGTCACATGGTGCTGGCCAGCATTCTTCATGCCAACGGTCTTGACCTCGGTGCGTCATCAGTAAAGGGCGTGCCACTCGCCGGAACTGAAGTCGCGCCGAGTTTCGCGTCCCGATCCGTGGATGCGGCGATCGTCATCGGAGGTCAATATTTTCGGATCGGCAAGCCACCGATTATCGCCGATGGCCGCGGACATAACAGGGGCGTCAACGTCATACTCACCCGCAAGGCCTTGCTTGATGACCCCGCGAAAACCGCCGCAATTGTTGACTTCGTGCGCCGCGCGGTTGCGTTCTACAACTGGCAAGGCGCAAACCCGGACGGGTGGATACGCGCCAACTACGTTAAGCAAGAAGGCCTCACCTTCGAGCAAGGCAAGTGGTTGGACGATGCTGCCGGACATGGCGCGTATTACCCGATCGATGCGAAGTCCATCCAGGTCTTCCAGCAGATCTCGGATGGCTTGTTCGCCACCGGCGCGCTCAAACAGAGAATCGGCATTGCGCCATATGTCGATGGCCGGTTCAACACGATTATCGCCTGGCAGAACAACGCCGACGGCGTGACACCACGCCCTCTCGAGCAGCCGAAAGCCACTGAGAGGGTCGGTCAATGATCCGTGCCGCGCACGAACACGGCCGTACCGGGAAAATCCGCTGTCCCTGACTTCAGTCTCTCGAAGGCTATCGAACGAACCTCGCTAGCAAAGGAGCCACTATGGTTAGGTCAACTCTTCAAAAGCCCACCTCGCCCTCCTCAAATACTCCGGCAGCGGCCCCGCGCAGTATTGCCGTTCATCCGCTCACCGGCCACGTCGGCGCGGACATCGGAGGTGTAAACCTAAAAGAGCCGCTGCACCCGCTCGTGCTCGAAGAACTGAAGGCCGCGCTTTGCATCCAATTTTCTGCGGCATCGTCGCTTGCCGCCAAGGTGGCCGGTATCGACGCGGAGGTCGTTTATCTCTTCCGCTGGACTGCAGGCACGCGACTGGCGACCCGGAACACCTGCAGCGTGGCGATACTTGTCTTGCGACATACACGACGGGTGTTCGATATTACTTCGTAGGAAGGATCACAACGGGCAACCTGTTCTCCCAGGCTTTCACAAACGCGAGGATCTCGTCCGCAGCGCTCCTGCGCGAATGAATGAGATTTGCGTCAACTCCCGCGTCTGGCTAAGCGTGAGCGCGCGAGATGGCTTCCTCCATGCTCTGCCCGGCGACCAACGCCTCAATCGCGGCCACAAGGACCAATTCGTCGTCGACGGCATCCTTCACGGCGCGCAAGCGGAGAAATCTACATCGGCGAGCACATATCCTTCGCCAACAAACGAGTTTGCTGGAGCAATACTCAGTGGCAGATCAGATCACTGCGGCTTACGTGCCAAGGCGACTTTGCGCGCTTAGAGCCTCGCCGTTCGGCGACGTCCTTCCCCCAGCGCTACGCTTTCAGAATCGCGTGATGTGCGATAGTAGAACGTTGGCGGCTTCAAACAATTCGTCGCTGCCCAGCGTAATCCTACCCATGATGTCCTTTTCTCTCGATTGGTATATCTTTGGCGTGAGCCCAAACAGCGCGCCTGCCTCTTTGCCATCTTGTAGGCCTGGCACTCGCGCCCGGATAACTCAGTCGCTGCCCCCAGAGGAGAGGCGAAATTTTAGCATCGGCATGGCTGTCAACGAGCGGGAAGCTTCACGCCCTGCTCTCTGGTGGCCATGCGCGCGAGATCGACTCGTTCGTACGGGGGCGTTAGATGCCATCATCAACCTGACCATGGAAACGTGACGGGGAGAGACAGGCAGCATCAGTTTGTCACTGACGGCCCCTTCCGAACGGCTGTCAAGTCGCTGGAAGAGCAGCTACTTCGACAAACGATACTATTTCCCATTGGCAACCGCCGCTTACATGCGATGCTGATGGCCCCAGCGCCTCTGTCTCCAGTCAGTTTGGCCGGTCTCGGCAGCCTTCAGCTGTTGACTCTTCGCACGATGATAGAGCCTCCTGGCTCTTTGGCTGGCCAACAGATGGGTCATTCCAATTAGGCGGCGTCTGTCTGAGGATATTCAAAACGAAAAAATCGAGGAGCTTGAGCAGACTGTAAGACCCCGGCGTTCCGTGATCCGCACCTGGCACCACAAGCATGTCGAAGTATTTTCCTGCTCGAATAAGCCGGTCAGCTAGTTGAAATGTAGAGGATGGATCGACATTGCGGTCCAATTCGCCCAGGATGAGCAGCAACTTACCTTGCAATCTATGAGCGTTGTCGACGGAGGAAGACTGCGAATATTCAATACCGACCGGCCATCCCATCCACTGTTCGTTCCACCAGATCTTGTCCATACGATTATCGTAGCAACCGCTATTGGCGACGGCCACCTTATAAAAATCGGAATGAAAGAGCAGTGCGCTCACCGCGTTTTGACCGCCGGCCGAGCCACCAAAAATGCCGACATTCGAGATGTCGTACCACGAAAACTCCGCGCTCGCCGCCTTGTGCCAAAGGATTCGGTCGGGAAAGCCAGCATCTCTCAGGTTTTTCCAGGCAACGTCGTGAAACGCACGCGACCGATTGTTCGTGCCCATTCCATCGATTTGAACCACAACAAATCCAAGCCGTGTGAGCGGTTCCACGCCAGGTGAGAAAGACTTCGGAACGAAAGAACCGGTTGGCCCGGCGTAAATCTTTTCAATGACCGGATATCGGCGGCTTCGGTCGAAGTTGATCGGGAGATGAATAATCCCCCATATTTCGGTCTCGCCGTCCCGGCCCTTTGTATGGAACGTCAGTGGCGGCTGCCAGCCAGCGGCTACGAGCGCGGAAATATCGGCGCTCTCGACCTGCACGAGCTCCGAGTTGTCAATGGTTCGATACAACATTAGGCGCGGCGGGAGATCGCTGCGTGAGCATAAGTCTAGATAATAGCGGCCGTCTGGCGAGAACTGGACGTGATGATTCGCCCTTTCGGGCGTGAGCGACGTCAGTCCCGTGCCATCGAAGTTGATGCGGTAGGCGTGGACGAAATACGGATCTTCCCCCTTATTCATTCCACTTGCACTGAACCAAATCTGGCGCTTGATAGGATCTACGTAGTGGACGGAACGGACTACCCAAGCTCCACGCGTGATCTGGTTTTTAAGCTCGCCAGTGTATCCATCAAACAGGTACAGATGCTCGTATCCATCGCGTTCTGAGGCCCAGATGATCTCACGCCCGTCCTCAACGTCGTACCGGAAGGTCTTGCCAGTATTTGACTGGTCCATTCTTAGGGGTTGGTAATCGATGAACGTGTTGCTGCGCTCGTCGATCAGAGTTCGAACGGTGCCTGTGGCCGCCTCGACCTCAGCGAGCCGGTAAAGCTGATGGCCTCGCTCATTGTACTCGAAGGTGAATCCGCGGCTGTCCTTCCACCATCGGATGGGAGAGAGGTCATAGGGATTTGGGAACAACGCATTGTCGATTGCGATCTTGCGACGATCACCGACGTCGAAAAGCACCGGCTGTGGCAGTGCCAGAGCATCGCCGGGCTTCGGGTAAGTCATCGTCCAGTGCCTCGGTTGGCGCTGGTCGCGTGGGGATGATTCGATGTAATGAACCTCCCGTTTGTGGCCCGGACGGACGCGGTAAGCTGCGAGGCGACGCGAGTCTGGAGACCAACTCAGCGTCGAGAACGAGTAGTAGTTGCATTCAGATCCGTCCCAAGTCAAACGAATGTCCTTCGAGCCGTCCTTGCTGCGCAGGAACAGGTTGTAATCCTGGGTATAGGCGAGCCATTTCCCGTCAGGCGACACGCTGGCGCTCTCAGGATCATTCTCCACAGGTGGCGTATCATCGTATGGGCTCTGCTGGTCGTTTGCGGAAAGCTTTGTCTCGCTCGAGCACGCGTAGTTTATAAGTTCGCAGCTCCAAGCTGTATCCTCAATCTCAAAACTTATTCTGCCACCATCGTCAGCGAGCTCAAAACGGTCGAATGGCAGATTATCGGCATTAGCATCTTTGTGGCCCAAGCGATTCAGCGCAGAAGCTAGCTTCTGATGATCGAAAGCTGCCTGTTTTCTGCCGTTGACAACATTCACGAGTACGAATTGGCGCTTGCCGTTGTTCGTCAATCGATAGGCGAACGACGCACCATCTGCGAGCCAGAACGGTACCTCCGGAGCATTGATCATCAGTCTGGCATGCTGATCGTTTATCGTAAGCGCTCGATTGTAATCGGAAGGACGCAGGACCTCGTTTTCTGTGTTGCCTTTGGACCTGTTCACGGCAGCCGCCTCCAGCTAAGCTAAGACAGCGATCATCAAACCGCCGATCTTATATATGACGCCGCGCTTATGCATGACTTGGTCAGCGGTCCTCATTGTGCGGGACCCCGCACGCATGTCGAAGCTAACAGCAGCAGAAATCATGCCGGCGAGGCGCAATGTGTATCCGTCTGGTCTTTAGATGTAGATGTCCTCTAAATGACGTTGCAGTGAACGCCAATGCGCCCCGCGTGTCTGAACTCGGACACGGTGAGCCAGCGAGACTTCACTGCCAGTATACGATCATCAGTCACGGATGACGCATCCTCAATCGCTATGATCGCCGGCATCTAGAATCGTGTCGATCGTAATGGTAGCGTTGCACGGTCGCTTCCTTGATCGTGCGATTCATGCGTTCGACCTGGCCATTGGTCCAGGTATGCTTGATCTTGATCAGCCGATGTTCGATCCCGTTGTCTTGGCAGCGCATGTCGAACATATGCGTCGCGCATCTTACCCTCGGGCCGACCGCATAACGCGGGGGGAAGGTGAACTGGATCACGTTGTCGGTGAGAAAAGGATCACCTGCCGGCACGCTGGCCACTAAGGTATGGGGAAACGCCGAGGAGAACAAGCAAGTCAGGGAGAGTGATGCGGCTAGGAGGAGCGACTTATTAAGGGGCATGTCCTGGACTGGGTTGGCCGGCCAAGCTCTTGCGAACTGGACGGAAGCTACGAAGGGCTGGATTTGGTCTCAAAGAGTCACATGGGAGATCGCGTCTGCGACTTGCCTGAACTCAGCAAGAGGCGGGCCAATCAAAGCAGATGGAATCTCCAGTCGCCCGAGGCCGAGAAGCACCTGAACTTGGTTTCAAGCACGACAATGCCACCAACTTTGTCGGTATCGTCTCAACAACGGCAGTCCCGGCCTTGTTGAGCACATAACCCGGAAGGCTCTTTGCAATTCAGTCGGCAATAGACTTCATCGAGACCGATATTGGGGCACGCCGGAATACAGACGGTCAGGAGTTCGTGGAGCTTTTTCAGATTGCGCGGCCACCTCGATTGAACCAGCTTGGTTTTGGAGCCGAACGGGCGCAGACCGGTCTAGCCAGTAGCTTTCTATGGTTAGGTTCATATGGTCCAGATTAAGGTGCCGTCACACCGTGTCGGGCGGATGGGAGCGCGTCGGATCTATGAAGTGCTCAGGGATCAGATCCTGGGGCGCGTATACGGCTCGAATGGGTCGCTGCCCTCGTCCCGCGCTCTCGCCGAAGAGCTGGGAGTATCGCGCGGAACGGTGACGGTCGCATACGAACAATTGGCGGCTGAGGGATTCATCGAGACCCGCCACGGCGCCCGCCCACGGGTCGCAAAGGCTGCCGTCGAGACCGGGCGCACAGGCACGAAAGCAGGGTCGTGTACACGCAAGGCACGAGTCTCGCGGTATGGTGAACGTTTGCGACAGGTCGTCGCACGCTCAACCGAGCAACCTCGTAATCTCGTTGCCGATTTTTGCTATGGTGATCTCTCACCCTTGGACTTTCCCGTACCAGCATGGAAGAGAGCCGTAACCGCTGCGATCACGCAGCGACCCCGAACATTGACTTACGATGATCCACGTGGCTCGCTGCGTCTGCGGACCGCACTGCAGGGCTATCTCTGGCGTTCGCGGACCGTACGATGCGAGATCGATCAGATCATCGTCGTCAACGGTTCACAGCAAGGGCTCGATTTGTGTGCTCGGCTGCTGCTTGACGCTGGAGATCGGTTCGTCATGGAAGATCCCGGCTACCCTATGGCGCGGCACATCCTCTCGGCGACCGGAGCTATTGCGGTGCCAATTCCGGTCGACGCAAACGGGCTGAACACGGCGAGGCTTGCAAGGGCCGAAGCTCGTCTCGCTTACGTAACGCCCTCGCACCAATTTCCACTTGGCGGTGTCATGCCGATCCGGCGGCGGCATCAGTTGCTCGCCTGGACCAAGAAGGTTGAGGCCTACGTGATCGAAGACGACTACGATAGCGAGTACCGCTACGACACGAAACCTGTGCTCCCGCTGCACGCTCTCGAAGAAAGCGAGCACGTCATCTATCTTGGGACCGTCTCCAAGACACTCTCGCCTACCTTGAGGATCGGCTATGTCGTGGTGCCTCCTGAACTGCAGTTCGCGTTCAGCGCCGGCAAGCAGATCATGGACCGACACACATCTCTCATCGAGCAAGAGGCACTCGCGACGATGCTCGATACGGGCGCCTACGACAGGCATGTCAGGCGCATGCGGCGGCGCAACGACGAGCGCCGGCGAGCCCTGATCGAGGCATTGCGGCGGAGATTTGGCGAGCGAATCCGAGTCGAAGGTGACGCTGCCGGCTTGCATCTGGTCGCTTGGTTCGACGATCTGCCCAAGAAGTCCGAAGCAGCATTGATCGAAGCAGCCCGCGCAAAGGGGGTTGGCGTCTACCCCATCTCGCCCCTGTACGATCAACGTCAGCCGGACCGCCGGCGCGGACCAAACCTCGTCGGGCTCATCATGGGTTATGCCGCGCTGGAGGCTCATCAGATTGAGCGTGGCTGCCAGCTCCTGGCGCAAGCGAGGGACCAGTTTCGTTCACGGTGATAACTGCGAAACAACTGGACCAGCGACATCGTAACGAACTGGCCTTTCTAAACGTACCGGGCTTGGGCTATTCCGGAGCGGAGAACGGAGAAGCGCTATGTACGTGCCCCCCGCCTTCCGAGCTGATAACATCGAGAACATCCGAGCGACCATCAGCTCCGCACGCTTGGCGAACCTAATCACAGCGACGGCAGAAGGGCCGCTCGCAACACCACTTCCGCTATTCCTGGACCCGACGGAAGGCGAACGGGGAGTTCTGTATGGCCACCTCGCCAAGGCCAATCCGCAATGGCGCGCGGCTCCGATCGGCGAAGCCCTGGCCGTCTTCTTGGGTCCGGAAGCTTACGTGACCCCGTCATGGTACGCCACCAAGCAGGAAACCGAAAAGGTAGTGCCGACGTGGAACTACATCGCCGTCCATGCTTACGGTCCGGTTGAGTTCTTCGAAGATAACGAACGTCTGCTTGATGTAGTTACCCGATTGACGAACATCCATGAGGGCTCACGGGTGACACCTTGGTCTGTCAGCGACGCTCCGGCAGATTTTCATCGCCGCCCAGTTGCGTGGGATTGTCGGAATCCGCATTCCCGTCACCAAGTTCGAGGGCAAGCGCAAGATGAGCCAGAACCGTCCTCTTGCCGACCGTATCGGTGTCGCCACCGGCCTTGCCGCGAGCCAAGAACCGCGCGATCAGGAAGTCAGCATCATGGTCCCAACGCTGGCCTGAGCCATGACGCTTCAGACCGCAAAGCCAGGCCGAGCTGTGTTCGGGTCCAGTTCTTCATTTTCCTGGCAGCGGCGATGCTCGTGGCCGTCACGCCGGGACCTGGCATCCTCTATATCGTCGCGCGAAACGCTTGCTGGCTGCATGGGTGAAGATTTGGTGTCGAGCTTCGGTCTAGGTTTCGGTGGGCTTGTTCACTCACCGCCCTCGTCATGGCGAGCGCGGACGCGTCAAAGCGGCCTGGTCTTATAATGCCAGCAACTACACCTACACCACCCAAGGCGCCATCGGTGGCACGTCATCCTATGGCAGCGTACCAAGCTTCACCAATCTAGTCATCGGCGCGACCATGACGGGGGGGAATTCCTCTCAATCGTTGGAATCGCCGTATCTAGTAGATGCCAACGCGACACTACACTGATGGACTATACCCGTTGAAGATCGTCGCCAACTTTGGTGCGCGTTAACGAACCGACCGGCCGACCTACAGGGAAAGGTTCTCCAGCGACTTTGCGATACCGCTGAGCCTTCTGATCGCCGCCTCAAGCTCTTCGATCAGATCTTGCCGGTTTTCTTCTTTTCTCGCGTTATGGTCTTCAAATGAGGCTGAGCTCCACGGAATGCCTGAACCGCGACCTAGGGCCTGCTTCTGATGGTCCTGGAAGTTGTCTTAAGCTCGAGCCGCGTGCTGCGACGTCGTGTTGCGCCAAGTAGCAAGCCTGTAAAGAGCCCAGCCGCAGGGGCTGATTTGTGGCTTGGACCAGTCTACTCGCATCCATCGCTGGCGGATGCTCCCTCTCTAAGATCGGCGGCACGCCTTCTTCGATTTAGCTTTCCGCTCGTATCGGCGACCTTCGCGCACGTGGTGGTGCTCGCAGCCGGTGGATGGTAGGGCCTCCCGATCTCGCAACCGCAGTGACTTCAACAACGTCGAAGCAGCAGTTAGCCGGCGGGTTATGTCAGTAAACCTGCCACATGCTCTCGTCGCCGACGGCGCTAAGGACATTCAGTCGAAGAGCCGCCCAGCATCAGAATGATGCTTCGCGGGGAGCACCCGCGCGTTCGAAGCGCTAACCCAAGAACAGAGACAGATCTGAACCAACGCCCCGGATTGACCAACAAATATTTTGAACCTGTAATAAACTCCGCGTTTTGCAAGCTCACATCGATATTTGGAGAGACGCTCGGACCGAAGCTCTCGGGCGAAAGCTGAGACGGCGCGATGCGGAGCTTAGTTGGGCTGCCGGGCCACCTGAGTGGAGTTGCTCATGAGTACTGAGCGGAATCCCGACCCTGTGATCCTGTTGTTCGCGATTGCCGTGATCGTCGCCGCCTTCGCGGCATTCGTCACGACGTTTGAGCGGCTTGGGAGCAGCACAGCTGGTGGCGAGGCTCCCTCCGGGACCACGGGGCTGGGCAAGCCTCGGCCGCCTCTTGAGCGGGCACCCGGCCAATCAGTAGGGAAGTAAGCACCCCGCCTGAACCGACAAAAAGTGTCCATCCTTGTGCTGCGGCATCAGACCCGCAACCTGGCCCAAGTCGACCGACTTTCGAACGAAGCTGACCCGAAACCAAAGCGAAGGTGACCCGCAACGACAACCCCTTTGGTGTCGATGGGTCCTTCAAGCTTTATCCTGCCCTTTTTTTCGGCTTGTATGATCCTACCTCCGGTTGCATGCTCTTCCCGCTTTCGCCGGATATTGTTTCAATAGTCATTGTTCGAGGCAGTAATGAGTAATCGACGTCAGGTTTACAACTATTCGGCCATTCTGCGTCAACGGGTCGAGGGGCTTATCGCACTATTTGGGGAACTGCAGGCGCTCCGGCGACGCCTGCGAGCCGCTAACGCGAGAAGGATTGGTCGGCGTATCCAGAACGGCGCGCGGAGAAGAAGAGTTGTTCGGCGGTGACAGCTCCCGTTCAATGCAACGATCCCCCGTCCCCGCTTCGACATTGATACGAAGCCGGGTCAGGTCGCTTCACGAGCAGCTGCCCTCTGCAGCCAGTTTCCCGGCACTTTGACCAGGGCGCGATTCTTGATTTGCGCCGCGTGGGCGAGCCAGACCTGCTTTGCGCTGGGGTCCGAAGCATTCGCTTCGCGTCACCAACAGGCCCACAACTCGCATATCTTGCAGCGAGGTCAGATACTACGTCGCGAAATATCGGCACCGGTGCCCGAGATGTACGCTCGTAATCAAGGCGCTACCGACGCACAGATCGGACGGGCGCGACGTTGCTTGACCTCAAACGAGACTGCGGAAACCGACCGACCACGCCCTTATACCGATTGAAGCCGTACATCGGCTCCTCAATGACATGATGTCTGCCGCTCACTCCGGAAGCTCGACCAAACGACGAAGGGGCTTTGTTTTGCAAAGAGTTGCTGGAAGGGACTTACGTTCAACCCAGATCTCACGTCAGAAGCAAATGACTTCATCGCACGGCCAGATTTGCCCCCCATGGCTGCCTAGGTCTGCGCGAAGGGTCATCCCCGTCGGGGCGCGATACCGGATCTTTCCATGTCCGGCTATTTGCGATTGTGCTTCGTCAGTTTCGTTTCTTTTTGACACCTTTTCAACGGCTTCTGCATCCGCCAATTCTCTTGCGGGATCTCTTCAGTACTCCTGCACGCCAACCCGCACCGACCTCTCTGACGCAAGCGGAATGGGCGGGACCCGAGCAACTCGCCCCCCTGCGGCCAGCATTGGGCCTATCGGTGGAGAGGCACCAGAAGTGCCGCTTCCTAACTGAGGGTACCGCGAAGCTGAAAAAGACCATTCGGCGGCGCCTGGCCAAAGATAGCACCGCCAGCTTTAAACGAGAGCGGGACGGCGGGGCCCAGGCAGAGCCGAACCCTTGGTGCGGGCGCGGAGTTGCTGCGCTCCGCACCGGCCGCGCCTTCTCAGCCGCCTCACGCCGAGGTCAAGGTAGCTGATGCTGCGTCCGATCTTGTTCCGCACACCGCTGTCATGTCGACGGCCCCCATCTCTGCGCAGGCCTATCGGCTCCACGCCCAGCCAAGTCGATGTTGAGCAACTTCTCGCGGCCGCGCCGGCAAACGATGCGATGACTTCGTTCGAACCTCCGAGCATGCCGATCGGCTTACTCTCCCGGAGGCTGATAGCGAGGCGGCGAGTCGGACGGCAACTTGGTTTGGCGCACCGCTGATGATGCTGGGGATGCTCCCATCTTAAGCTCGAGCCGCTCGCTTCGGCACCCGGTGAGATGACGATGCTGAAGCGCGCTACACTGGGCAGGATACCTGACGCGCCGGTGTGACGGAAGAGCGGCATAGCCAAGTGGCCAAACGCACAAAGGTTCCGCGCGTCTGCACTTACTTTGGCGCTGCTTTACACGAACATTCGACTAGGATGACAGGCTCCTTTGGGATGGGACTGTCATCATGCGGTACAGAGTGCTCGTGGTGGACAGCAGCAGGCGACTGATATGCGCGGCGAAGCTCGACTGCGTCGACGAGGAGGCTGCGAGATGTCGGGCCGAGCAAATGTATGGCGAGCACGACGTTGAGCTTTGGGAAGGGGATCGGCTCGTTGCCGTTTTCTCAAGTGCAACGTCGAATGAAGATCGAAGCGACCGCTTGTCCTGATTAGAGGGCCTGCCACGCCGCCGAGTGTGCGCGTGTACTCATTGCATGGCCGAAACGATCACGCCCGGCTACCCAAAAGAGCGGTCCAACCAATCTCGCAATTGCTATTAATGGACCTCTCGGTCCAACTCTCGCAGCAATCGATGCAGGAAGTCGCTAGCGTGATTATATTGTGCGCCGCCGTCCAGGATCTGATGAGCCAGTGGTGACATTATGTTGCCAACGGCCTCAGGGCCAATCAGCTCGGTCCGTGACGACCACAACTCCAGCAGCCCGTCCGGGATGTGGTCGCTCGATCCAAATAGCTTCAGGAGCCGGGCTTCGGCGACACCGTTATGATCGTGGTGGGCCTTGGCCGCATAAAAGGCGAACAAGCTACGAAAGGCGTCACGGGAAACGGAAGGCTTAGCCATCGCAATGTCCCCCACAGAATTCTTCAAATGAATTTGCTTAATCCGGAGCTGAACGGAAGCTATTCCCTCGAAATCCGCACACGAAGAAGATTCTACAACGGACCGGGAAAACGCGGCAAGCCCTTAATCCATGTTAGATAGGACGTATTGAAACCAGGCTTTGTCTAACGTGCGTTCACACTTAACAAGACGTCTGCTTTCAGGCGGATGGTGGTCTCGGCGGCTCCGCCGCGGGGTGGCGCTCAGCCGTCCGAAGCCGGCCGTCCCTGGCCCGTTCCCGCGCTCCGCCGGAATGGCGCCTTAGACGACCATGACCATTCCAGTTAGCGCATAAGACATGACGAAGGGTGGCCGACTCCAGCGCAGTCAGGTCCCGCAATACGAGGCAATGGTCTGAGGAAGCCAGAAGACCGTTCCAGAACTTTCGCATACCAGCAAGAACAAGAATGCAGAAATCAGCAGGACTTTGCTGTCAGTTATTCCCTCTTACAAACGAGGCGGGACCATCGCTCGGTCGGCGCGACGGCTCTTCGGCCGCAGCCTCCGCCAAGATGCGCTTCGCTTCGGATCGAGGGCTCCGAGAATGCGTTGCCGTCGCCGGTCAGGTTCATCGTCTTCAAATTCGGTGGTAAGTTCTCGAGACCAGCCTGTCGCGCGCGAGAGCGCATGGATCCTGATCGGCCGATATACGTCGTGCAGCTTAACCGCTTACTTCACTCCGTCGACGATCCAGTTCCACCCTTCCCGCTTTATTTCTTTCCGAGGAATCGCGATAGCTTCCTCGCTCCGGTAGTACCAGGCCGTGGTGTCGGAATTGGCTCGGCCGTCGACCGTCATTTCCGGAGCGGGCTTGCTGTCGAGCTGGAGCACCAGGGCTTGTTGGTTCGGCAGCAACGTGAGCTGGTGCCTTCCTTGATTGGGAGGCGCAGCACTTCCCACGCGGAGGTGATGACGCCAGAGCGCGATGCTCCGCGGCCCCCGCTTCAAACCGGCAGCTTTCCGGGAGGCGTTCGAGCGGTCGATGAGCGCTGCGCAGGTTATGGTCAACACCGACGAGCCGGGATCATCCGTGAGGCTCGCAGCGTAAGAACCTGGCCAGCGGAAAGCGAGTTGGGGGCCATCCATGAGGAGCGCAAACACGAGATTGGGCTCGAGGGATCGGATCAGCGACAGCGCAGGGTCGACGCGAGCCAAGTCTTCACAGATCACGGCTGTCAAAGCAGACCGGTTGCGGAAAACGTCCATGTGGATGATGCGATGTCCGATCTCCAGATATTCCCACCACACGCATTTCGTGGACAGCTCGTCTTGTAAGCCGTAGGACTCGATCTGCTGGCCGTCGCCAACGATGATGCTTGCGCCTGGAATGAGTTGCCGCAACTCTCTCGCCGAAGCTGTTGGTATAGGGGGTCGAGACCACAACGAAGTTGCCGAGAAGGCCGTTACAGTCCCTAGACACACCCGAGATCACGAACTCAATCGAAGGATGGTGATCGCGGACGTGCCTAACCAACGCATCATGCGTGCTCCAGTCGAGCGCGTATTCCGGCAGAACGATCCCGTTCGCAGGCTTTCGCTTTCGACGCGTCTCTGCGAGCAGCCGATCGATGAAGAAGACGAAATCACATCACCCTCTGCAGTGCTCCATTCCTCATCGGTGGCGCTCGGTGTGCCTCCTCCGGGCGGAGCCACTTTTGTCGACGCGAAAACGTCCCCAACGATTCTTATTTCCCTTCTTGTCGCGATTCACTCGGCCGCGGAAGCAACCTGGAGGGATGGCATAGGGAAAGGGCACCAGGAGCACATTGAGCCTGGTCTGATTGTTGCCGTAGTTCGCTTCGGGTTTGTGCCAATACGCGTTCGTGTAGCCTCTCGGCGGTAGGAGCGTCAGGTTATGACCGAGCGTCCGGATCGAGCAGCCCAACTCCGTTGTCCTGCCTTTTAAGGCTGCCGGTTATAGCCGATTGTTTTCGAGATAAGTGAAATCGGATACCAATTCGGGCTCGGAGCAATGCACAGGCGGGGTTTCGATGGAGCACGCCTGGGCACACGGAACGGCAACGATGATAGCGCCACTGGGAACATCGAGAACGTCTCCCGGACTTGACGCAAATTGACCCGGACGAGCCAGGTTTTATCCGCGAGAATGAAAGGTGTTCCCATGGCTGGCGCCCGGACCTGTGGCAGCTCCCGTGCGTGCCCGGAATGTGAGGGCCATATCAGGCGCGGCGAGTCCCAGGACGCGATCATGACGCATCGCATTCGTGGTTTCTGGACGCGGCCGCAAAGATCGCTACGGTGGCAACCCCGCGTGCAGGCCACGATGAGAACTGCGAGATTGCCGGCGTGCGCGCTTCTTTTGGAGCCATCTACCGAAATCGGTCCGCACAAACGTTTGTATGTATTGGACAGGCGCTTCGAGCAGCTAAGTTGAAACTCCGAAAGAGGGCGCTGGCAGCGGAGAGGCTTCCTGGGCTTGACGACTTGTTCGCCCTCGTTTTGGGACAAGGCAATGGCTTCCTTCGACCTCTCGCGTCGGAGATGATCTCCATGGGCACTTCAATGAGTACTTTGATTCGCCTCCGCTACAACACAATGGCCGATGAAAGCCCGGGCGGCGAATGGAGATGGCGCGTGATCATGGAGAGAGATGGCGCATATGAGGAAGTCCTCGTAAAAGAGCTCTCGATCAACGTGCCGTCATTCTCCCAGGCAGACGAGATGCCTGTTGTTGGGCGCAAGTACCATATTGCTTGCCACGGCACACTCACGGTGGAAGACGGTGTCGGTACCATCAGGTGAACCGAATGAGGTCGCCTCGATTGGGCTGAGCCGGTTGGCTCTTCCTCACGCTCTAGCCATCTGCCGTGGACTTAAACGGGCGACTGAAGCGATGATGCCGCCAGGCGCCTCGTCCGGAAGGCTGGTTGAAGTTCTATTAGCCGCCCTCTCCGGTTGTCGCCTTCGCCCCCCGGTTTTGTAAGCCTCAGGCCCACCAGGATTGAGCGGGTTGAAATGATGCGCGTCCACTTTTTCGCATCGTCCGCTCACGGCTGCATCATATCAAGGGGCGTAATTCGTCAATCTTAACGCAGTCACGAAATGCCACAACGATTCGTAGCTGAATCCTTTTAGCGAAGGGATAATCAAGGATTGATCCGTTCGCTGCCTTCATAGTCTCAAATTGATCATCAATGCTTCTTTGGTGTTGTTGATCAAGCATCAAGAGGCCCCTACGCACAGTTCAAGCGATCACGCTTTTGGTTGGCGTAACATGGGGAAGAACGGTGGAGAACCGCCGACCTGGACTTCCGTCAAAACACTCCAACCTTGTTGAGCATAAAGTCGCATCGCGTGCGGACTGGTCGCCTCCAAGTGCACAGGTCTCTGCGCGGCATCTGAGATCTCGGTTGCGTGCCGAAGAAGATGTCCTGCGAGCCCTGATCGCTGATGTATGGGATCAATGGCTACCATAGTGACATACCAATGCGGCTGATGCGGATGGTACTTACCGAACGTTTCAAAAACTCTTTCGGTTTCGGAACGCCGGTGCGCAGGAATGCTCTTTAGAAGGAATTCCATCATGCTAGTGTTGTCGCGCTTTTCGCCAGCTGTGTCCCATAAGATGGCCCCCTTGTCGCCGTCGTTTAGGTATGCGCCGCTCGAATATGGACTGCCGCAGTAATGCTTAATAAATCCGTTAAAATGCTGCAGGTACTCCCGCGGTTCAGGGTACAGCCACCTCAACAAAGGACACATCGTAAATGCGGTTGTTAGGATCGCAAGGACTCTCGAGTGGTCCTGAAGATCGATAGTCTTGATCGATAGTGCATCCCCATTGGCGGACTGCATAGTGCCTCCTTGCGCTGCCAGTGCCGAACTGTGGCCCTACCGATCTAGCGCTTTGAATGCACCGACCGTGGCCAAAAAAAGTGCGGTAGCAAAAGCCAGGCCAAAGAATTGTGCGGCTCGTCTTGCTTCTTGGAGTGGAATGTCGGGACAGGACGGGGACGCGGTTGCTGTCGGGGAGCTAGCGGTTGCGAAGCGCTAGCCCGGGCTGGCTGATGCGCAACAGCCACCCGAAGGTAAATAACCGCACAACGTTGAGTGAGATGGTTCACTCTTCAGACGCTCGGCATTTACCCCACGAGGCTTTCAACGATCCTTCGCTCTCCTGCCGCCGCGGAGCCCCGCGAACTGCCGGTGAGGTGCGGGAGCCGCGCCGCGGGATGATCCTGTTGAGCTGGGCGGATCGCTGGCCGGGCAGAACAGCCGCCGAAGCCGGCGATCCCTAAGAATCTGTCCGAGCCTTCGGCCCACAGGAACGCTCGGCCCATATCGTGTCAAAAATCTCACGGCAAGTTGCAGAGCCGCTCAGCGATTCCACCGGACGTTGGTATGGAATTTGCTGTCTCCGCTCGCGCCGCCTCACGCAATTGCGCCATCGCCACTGATGCCTACGCAACGCGCGCGATCGCAGTGCTCTGCATCAAATAAAGCGTAAGGTTTCTAACATGAAGGCGCTCGTCAAGGCGAAGTCTGAGCCCCGACGAACCCGTGCCCATGATCGAACCGACTGATCTCTTGGTCAGGGACAAGAAGACCGGGATTTGCGGTACGGATATTCATATTTTCCGCTGGGACGAGTGGGCTCGTAAAACGGTGCCTGTGCCCATGGTGGTGGGCCACGAGTTCGCGGGCGAAAGAGTTGATCTCGGCTCGGCCATTCAAGGCCTTGCATACGGCCAGCGTGTGACGGGAGAAGGCTATCTAATCGCAATGCACGGTCTGGCCTAGGCCGCCCGGACCGCATTTCTGAAGGCACGTAAATTGCTGGATAACGAGCAGGAGCTGGCGCAAAGAACGCAGGCCGCAGCGACTATCTCGGAATTCTAATGAGGCTGATCCGATTGATCTTGTTCCACCTGGCTTTGATGCTGCTTGCACCTGAACTTTCAGACGCAACGAGTGCTGCCGCTGGCGCAAGTCCTTCGAGCGTCAAAGCTGTGGCGACATTCAAGCAGAATGGTCCCCGAGAGGTGCTACCAAGCTTCAGGAATGGCGGCCCCTACGACAGCCAAACGACGCTAGCCGCACCCGGTCAACCGGCGGACAACTTCCGGCCGGTCAAGCTGCCTGGCAATTCCGCGGGGCTGGAACCCAGCCTTATATGTATGATCCGCACGCCCCAACGCCCGACTGTCAATATCCTCGATGGCGCTGATAGGCTTAACGTCCCCCTTGTGACGTACGGGATGTGCAATCCTGCCGCCCCGCCTTTTAATCTCCTAGCTGCAGAGACGCCGCGCTCAAGCAATACAGCTATCCTCTGCGGAGTTCTGATTGTTGCCTTTCTGACTGTTGTTGTGGTTATTTTTGTAGAAGTAAACGGCCCAGGTGGGGGCACGTGAGGAAGCAGAGCTGGGCTTATCGCAGTCGCCGTTCAGCTGATCTCCCGCAACTGTTCGCTGGTTGCGATTCAGCGTTCACGCCGAGGGACTCACGGGAATTTGTCGTCCTCCAGGGTGCGGCAAGACCACACTCCTACGCTGCATTACCCGTGATGCAGCGTCTGACGAGTGGAGTCTGCTGGGTCGACGGCGAGATTTGGCAGGATGAGACGATGTGTCAGCCGCACTCATCTACGTCCCATCGCGGGTGTATTTCAGCCGCCGATTTTTCTCATTTGTCTATCAAAGCGTACTCTCCTGTAGAGCCCGTCAAAACCGAAGACGGCACTGATCGACTTTGACGGTGTGGTCGAACCGCTAGTCTTGTGGCACTGCCTAACGGTGGGCCCGTCACATCTTTCTGGGGCGCAGCAATGTAGCGCGCTGTTGATCCCAACTCGGCTACTTTTAGTGGCGACCCGCTCATTTTGACTCAACTGCACCGCCAAGAGCAAGCTCTGCCATGTCTTTAAGGCTTGGCTAGCTTGGCACGGTTTTCCTAAAACGGCACCCATCAGGACAGCTGCTGGAGACGTCGCTCAAGGCGACCGATCAGAAGGACAGGGGCGAGACGACCATTCAACTCACCGAGAGATCGCGTCCTACGACGTTCCGGTCCTAGCGCGCGTGCGTCACTCACGCTGCTTGATCGCAAATCGGCTGTCCAGCGAAGGCGGCCTCACCGGGGGCCCTCACCGGAGGCGTACTTTCTTACGGCCTTCCCTAAAGTTCTTTGGCCTTTCGCGTGATGCGCTCACCCGTTCGAAGCCGATAAAGGCAAGATCATTGTTGCAGCCTTTGTACGCGCGCATCCCAAGATATGCTGGGGCGGTTCTGCGCGATACCCTCGTGCGGCGCTTGTGGGACAATCCTTTACGCATCTTCGCGAAATAGACTACGCAGCATTTCTCGCTCTCATGAATCCAGGACCAAAAGTGATTGGCCCCTCTTCGCCGGCAGGGAATTCAGAGCGCCGCGCGGGCGCGTCCTGGCCAGCACCGATCTACGCCAACCTCGTCTCGGGCGCGGGGCTCCGCGGTTCGGCTACAGCGTCCGCGTCCTGCTCTTCGGCTTCGCCCCACTGGACAAATATTCCCCTTTTGCCTTCCTTCTGGACAAAGTCGAGCACAGCTTACCTGCATCGCACCGAAGCAGTCGCAATTGCGGCCACAGAGCAGTTGGCAGCAGACCTCATCAGCTCCCCACGGTTCTCCTTAACGAGGGACGCTCCCTTCACATGGCTGCGAGAGGAATGAGGCACAGAACTGTCAAGACAAGCTAGATGATCTCGAAGTATCTCCGACGTTCAAAGTCGGTCACTCGATTTTGAACGGCGTCCCATTCCCAACGGCGCGAGCAAGAAAATGCTTCAACAAACCTTTCTCCGAAAATCTCGTTCGCCGCTGCTGACTGTGCGAAACGAGAAGTTGCCTCTGATAGGCTTTGAGGTAGTCTCGCAGTCATTTCCACGCTTGCATCACCGGCGATCGACGCGGGTAGTGCCACACCTGTCTCGACTCCCAATATCCCGGAGCCAATTGCACATGCGAGCGCAAGATAAGGGTTCACGTCTGCGCCAGACAGCCGATATTCCAGACGATGGATGGATGGCTCTCCCGAGATAGCGCGAACTGCGCAGGAGCGGTTGTCAACTCCCCAGCTTGGACAGATTGGTGCCCAGCAGCCAGGCACCAACCTCTTGTAGCTATTGAAGTTCGGCGCAGCGAGCACACAAAACTCGTTCATGTAGTTTAATTGTCCGGCGATGAATTGCCTCATAAGCTTTGAGAAGTTACCGACCGCATTGCCGTCGTAAAACGCATTCTGACCATCCGAGGACATCGAAATGTGAATATGGCCGGACTGACCCGGCCAATCCTCTGAAACCTTGGCCATGAATGTAGCCATCATGCCTCGCCTTTGCGCCCATGCTTTTATCATCGACTTGAATATGGTTGCTCGATCGGCAGCTTCCAACGCATCACAATGACGAAGTGACGCTTCGACCACGCCCGGTCCGGTTTCGAAGTGCAGTCCGCTGAGAGGTATTCTAGCTTTCTCACAAAGCGCCAAGATCTCATCGAACAGCTCATGTTGAGCAACGGAGCGCATAATCGAGTAGCCGAACGGGCCCCGTGTTAAAGGAACCCATTCGCTGAACGGCTTATCCTCAATTGTATCGGCGTTCTCCTTGAACAACATGAATTCAAACTCGAACCCGACAGCGCAGCTGTATCCGAGGTCAGCAGCCCTTCTCAGGACCTTACGCAGAACACCCCGCGGGCAGATGTTCTCATGTGCGCCCGTGAACTCGGCGAGGTAGAGGTATTGATTGCCGAGATCAGACACCGAACGGCCGGTGGCAGACAGAATACGCAGCTCAGCATCCCCAAATGCTGATAACGGCTGCTGCGTAAAACTGATCGGAATGACCTGATCCGAACAATCCCACGCCAGCACTGCTTCAGAGAACTTTATGACTTTATCTTGACCCGAGAGATCTTCACCTAAGACGTGTTTGCCTCGCAGCACTCCGTCGAAGTCGCTTACGCCGATCATCGCCGCGCGGACTGGAGTCGCTCCGGTCAAGGTTGCTTCAGCTGCCATCACTGGCTATCCCGCGCTACCAATTCGAACACCTGGTCCATCCGCATTGCTCGCAACTTGTGATAGTCATCATTAAGCTGATTCATGTCGCTATTCACGAGATAGACGATGCCTGGTGTCGATGCCAAATCGATGGTCGGAACCAGCTCCTCACCAATTGGAACGAATGCAATGGCATCCGCAAAGCTCGGGAGGTTGCGGATTGCTTGGAGTCCCGGGTAGCCGGCAACGACACCGCCCCTATCGGAGATCAGGGAGACACAGAGTGCGTGCGCTTTCCGCTTGTACGGCCCACGCATCCTCATGTACTCACCAAAGCCCCCGGGATCTGCGTAGCGCCAAGCGGTCAGCGTGATATGGTTATGCCCCAACGCCATGGTTCGTGCTTTTGCCGACATAGTCCCTTGAAGCCGCGCCCCGAAGTCCACCAGAACGGGGCCCCGATGATCGACAATGATCTCGGCATGAGCCGGTCCCTCGAGGATCTGAAGTGCCTGCAACGCACGTTTCAGGTAGTCGGAGAGCTCCTGAACGATTGGTTCGCTGCCGTCCAACAACCTCTCGAGCGAGCAGACCGATGATGCCCCCTCGATAGGAACGGTGTCATAGGTCCAGACCTCCGTAACGAAGGCATCGCCGTGGATCGAGACGGCGTTTACGGTGTATTGTTGACCGTTTATTTTTTCCTGCCCGAGGGCAAAACGATTCAATGCTCCGACACGGTTCGTCTTCCCGACAATCGCGCTTAGAGCGCGCTGAATATCAGCATCTGTCGAGCAAAAGAATACATCTTCGGTGCCGGTACTATTCAGAGGTTTGATCACGATCTCGTCAAACTTCGCTTCGCGCCTCCAGCTTGCGATCTCTACAGCATTGTCCGACACGACTTGTCTGATCGATCGCACACCGGCATAGGTCAGCGCGCAGGACAATCGCGCTTTGTCACGCCGAGCAGCCGATAGAGCGGTCCCGTTTGAAGGTAAGCCCCGCCGCTCTGACAACGAATCGGCGAGTTCGACTCCAGACTCGCAGCCGGCGATAACGAACTCGACTTCTCTGCCATGGAGCGCCTGAAGATGATATTCAACGATGTCATCATACCCCATGCGCTCGCCGGGGCGAATGACCTCATCGTACAGATCCTCATTGAAATGCGCCTGGAATATAGGTGGAATCTGTGCGGCCGACATCACATGCACGGTCCCAATTCCATAGCGCTTGAATTCCTCGGGTAGGTAGCGGCCCGTAGAGTATGCGTCCACGACTACACATTTCCGTTCTTTCATGCGGATCTCCGATACTGCAAGTAGATGTTGCTGACGGCGATAGCCGTAATGAGGACATTTCCAACGAACGTATGTGACGAAGGCACGATGCGAGAATCGAAGTACTGGAACAGGAAGGTGACGATGGGGGCGGTGGACAGGACCATGTTGACGGTGAAGGGCTCTACGCGGCGAATGCCCTGCTGAATCAAGAGCAAAGGCAAAATGATCGTCGACAGTCCAATTGCTGCGATCGCAAACCAATGCTGCGAGATCTCGGGCACGATAGATGAATGGTCGACCAGCCCCAGCAGCAAGAGAATGGTTCCATAAAAGCGATGCGCCAGCACCTGTCGGCCGGAAAACCCACGGTCGAAAAGCACCTTGACAAGGATATTTGTGAGGGCGAGCGATAGGCCGGCCACGATGGCCAAGACGATGCCAAAGGACGATCGAGCCCCCCACTCCACACCCGCATTGCCGGTAGCCGAGATCCAAATCATGTAAGTCCCGATCGTCGCAATCGCGGCGCTCACGACAATATCGGATGTTGGCGGGGCGCCCCTGCGCCTGATCACAGCGTTCAACCACACTGTTGCGGCAGGCCCCAACGCCACCATGAAAGCGGCCACGATCGCAGGTTCAGCGTATTTCAGTCCTATAAATAGACCGATCCAGCTGATCGCCGTCACGACGTTGAGTGCGGCGAAGACCAGGAGCGACCATTTTCCGGCTCGTGCTCCGGCTCCCTCGTGGCGAGCCAAGAAGTTGAACGTCAGACAAACCACAGCGAAAGACAGCAGGAGCGCCACGAACACATCGGCTTGCTGAAAATACGATGCCGCATAAACCTCGCCTGCCGCGCTCAGAACGACATAAAGCGCCACAAAGAACACTCCTAGAGCGAAGCCACTCGTCAATCGTCCACCCTTTTTGTCCCCGCCAAGCCGGGCGGAGCTCTCGGAAGCCCCGGCGCGCGCGTCGGTTTCGGACGACGGACCTTTCGGCTCGCGCGAGCCACGTTTCGTTTGCAATATCACGATCTGCCTCTAGCCCTTCTTAGTGCGGCAGTACCCACCACACGCCTCTCCAAATGCTTTGAACAGTTGCTTGCTGAGGAGGTCGGTTGAGACGTGCCATTCGGGGTGCCATTGCACACCGATTTGCAGCGTCGGAGCGCCAATCACTGAAGCCGCCTCGACCAGACCGTCAGGCGCCCACGCCTCGCGCCTCAGCGCTGGGGCAAGCACCTCGATGCCTTGATTGTGCAGCGAGTTGACTTGCGCTTCGATCGTTCGCGCGATTGGCAAGAGTGCGCCATAGGATGATATCCTGACGCGGTGCGCGGCATCGTACTGACGGTCCCTGGGACGATCTGGCTTCTCGGCATGCATGGCGCCGCTTTCTCGGCTCCACTTCGTAAGCGATGGGCGGAGTGTTCCGCCGAAATAGACGTTGAGTTCCTGAAGCCCACGGCAGATGCCCAGAATAGGCATTCCGAGGGCGATGGCGCTCTCTATGGCTACGGCAGAGAGCCTGTCCCGGGGACGGTCAAGGATCCCAGGCTCAACATCCTGCCGATCAGGATCCGCAAAGGACGCGGGCGCTGACAGGACTGCGGGGTCCACGTTCGATTCATCGCCTGTCAAGACCAGACCGTCGAGCCGGCGCATGATGGCCGGGGCGACCTCCTCCATAGCATCTTCCGCGTCGACGGTCGGCAATATGACACAAGCCACTCCCGCATGACGCTGGAGTGCCTGCACGTACTTGCGCCGTAACCAGTCGCGATGCACACCATCGGCCAGAAGACGGTTCGAAGTGACGCCGACAACGGCTTGGGTGCGCTCGGGCTGTTGCAACCTCACGCCACCTTGTTTCGCGTGCGAACCTCGGCAACGGACTGCTCATACAGCCGCCGATTTCGCTCTTTCAACTGAGTTATGACGCTAGGCTGACCTTGAGGTCCCTTGACAAAGAGCCCGCCCCATGTGGCGGCGACCTTCGCGTAGTTTGGATCCTGCATTCGGATTTTCTGAGCCTTGCGCAACAACCAAAACGGGATACCGGGCGAAAGGTGATGCTCAAGGTGGTACTCATCCAGATTCTGTCCCAGGATGGCTCGTTCGAGGAAGCTTCCTTTACGATTCCTGGTGAGATAGACGTTCTGCGTCTCTGTTTCGCACATGGGTGAATGCTCAGCGAGTTCGATAAACCAGCCGAGGACCTGAAACGTGGTGAGATAGGGCACGATCCAAAACAGGACGACGATATGGAGCAGACCAAGAGCATATGACCCGGCCAGGATGCTGAACCAGAACAGATAGAAGCCATACCTGTCGACAAGTATGCCTGAGCGGCTCTGATCTTCGGTCTCTTCGATCGAAAAACGATTAGTCCAAAGATACTTCAGATACGCTACTGTCGCGCCGCCGAAGATCGGCTTCCAGATGATGTTGAAAGCGTATCTCTCTGGAGGCTGCACATCGTAGACGCCGCTGGCCAGGAAAAACTTCAGGTCGGGATCCTTGTCCGGGTCGCCGAGATAGGGATGATGCAAGTAGACATGTGAGATCCGGTAGGCCCAGTGGCGTTGGAACAAGGGATAGGAAGCGAACAGAATGCCCAGGACATAATTCCAGGTGGTATTCCTCGCGAGCGTGCGGTGAGCCGCATCGTGAGCGATGGTTGTCAATCCGCGTTGATAGGCACCGATCAGGAGAACGGCCAGCGGGTAGAACCACCACGAGACAGACACGGTCGCAAGCGTGCACGCTGTGATGGCAGCGTAATCTTTCGCAATGTAGGCGGCCCCCGTGATGTTGTCCGGCCTTAGCTCCGAAAGCTGCTTATTGATCTCCCGACTGAATTGAACGGCCTCATAGCGTGATGACCTCAGTTTCCAAGCGTCTGCCTGATTCATGAGAACCTCTTCCTGATCGCCTTGCAGGTTGTCAGATTGCGGAAAGCGCCTTGTCCAGATCGCGCAAGATGTCGTTAACATCTTCAATGCCGACACAAAGCCGGATTGAGCCGCCAAATATGCCAGCGGCTTCGCGCTTTTCCCGCGGGACAGTGGTGTGGGTCGTCGAGACAGGATGAGTCACGAGCGTGCGGGCATCTCCCACATTGGAAACGTGATACATCAAGTCAACGTTCTGGATGAACTTGCGCCCGGCCAGCTCGTCTTCCACTTCGAACATGACCATCGCCCCGTGTCCGTATGCGGTGTTGAGTGTCTGATCGACGATTTCCCGATCGGCGCCTTCAAAGAGCCCCGGGTAGAAGACGCGACGCACCTTGGGATGCTCCTTTAGAACGCCGGCGACGATCCTAGCGTTCGCGCAGTGCTGCTTCATGCGAAGCGGCAGCGTTTCAAGCCCTTGGATCAGTTGAAAGCTCGCAAACGGGGCAATGGCCGCACCGGTATCGCGCAACCAGGTCATGCGAGCCTTCAGGAGAAACTCGCTCTTTCCTAGATCATCGACATCGCGCACAGCGTTGTGCCAGACAATTCCGCCATGCGCTTCGTCGGGACCGTTGAACAAGGGAAAGCGAGAAGCTCCCCGATAGCTAAACTTGCCGCTGTCAACGATCAGTCCGCCGAGGGTCGTGCCATGACCGGATATATATTTTGTTGCAGAGTACGTCGTAACTGCAGCGCCCAGGTCTGACGGCCGACATACCAATGGCGTGGTCGTATTGTCTACGACCAGAGGCACCCCGTACCTTCGGCCGATTTCCGCCAGCTGTTTGACGGGGAGCGGAATCAGACAGGGATTCGAAATTACCTCTCCGAACAGGCAAATCGTGCGATCATCAATGGCACGTTCGAACGTCTCGGGCCTTCGGGGATCTGCTGTCCTCACGCTGATTCCCAAACGCTTTAAGGTGTTGTGGAGCAGGTTCCAGGTATTGCCATATAGATACGGAGAGGCAACGATATTGTCCCCTACTTCGCCACTTGAAAGGTTGATGATGGCAAGGAACGTCGCCGCTTGACCTGACGCAACGGCGAGCGAGTCGCTGCCCATGTCGACGGCGGCATAGCGCTTCTCCAGCGCGCGAGTCGTCGGATTGATAATCCTCGTGTAGGTGAACCCATCCGCCTTGACGTTGTAGACGTCAGCGATGTGGTTTAGATCGCCATCGAGTTCATAAGCTGTATTCTGGTAAATCGGCACTGCGACGGCTTTCGTCACCGGGTCGCGTCGATAGCCCGCATGCAGAACAGCAGTCTCGGCGGAAAGCGGCAGCTGCCGGTCCCCAGCTGCTTGAGCCGACATCTTTACGCGCGCGCCATATGCCTCTTGGCCCGACGCAGGTCTTGCTGACCGAGCCTGACCGGACCGGAAATATGTACGAAAGGCGCATCCCAACTGCTCAATCCAGCTGGATTGGATTTCCCCAATGCAACCAATCCGGAAGCTTCGCGTGGCAAGATGCAGCTTCGAGTAGACGTAAAGATTGTGGGCCGCCAAGTGGCGATACAGCCCATCGAATCCTTGCTGGTCCACTATTCCGGGCGGCGCACTGAACGCAACACAGACCGGGGACTGCAACTCGAGAGACAACAGCGGAGCCACTATCCCTTCGAGTTCCTTGATGAGCTCGTCTCTGACCTTCTCGTACCTGAAGCGCCTGGCATCGATGCCTTCCTCGTGCAGAATCTTCAAAGCCATTGTCGTTGCCTGAACGACGTGGGTTGGAGGGGTCGACCGCCACTCACCCGTCCGCTCGAGCGAGCGCCATTGATCTCTCACATCGAGCACAAACGATCTCGGTTCTTGAGCCGCATTCTCCAGCAGCTCGCGCGAGGCGATGACAAACGCTACTCCCGGCGGCCCTTCTATGCACTTGTTGCTCGATGTGACCAGTACGTCAGGTCCACGCTGGCTCAGATCGATATTGAGGGCGCCGAAGGAACTCATCCCATCGATGATGGTCTTTACGCCACGTCGCCTCGCCACCTCCACGATCTCATGCAGCGGATTGACGATTCCGGTTGTCGTCTCACAATGCACGAAACACAGGTGCGTAACGCCGGGATTTCGGCTCAGATACTCGCCGATCTCTTCCGGATCCAACGGATCGGTCGCGCGCTTGACAAGCTTCAGTGCTTCGACACCCCACAGCCGCAAAATTTGTAAAATGCGCTCGCCATAGACGCCGTTTACGCAAACGAGCGGCCTGTGGGCTCGGGACACAAATGAAGATAGGGCAGCCTCCATTGCAAAGGAGCCGCCTCCTTGAATAGGCACCACCGAATAGGCCTCAGCGTTCCCCAGCAAGCTGAGCATCAGCCGCCTCATGGAGGCGGTCACTTCCTTGAACTCGTCATCGCGAGACGCGAGATCAAGCTGCATCTGGCTCCTGACCGCCAGCGATAACGATAATGGACCAGGCGTCAGCAAAGACCGCTGTCTTGTCAAACCATTCCTCCTAACATTGTATTCGTCCACGACCCGGAGTACGCACACCGGAGAGCCCCGTCGCGCGCCTCCCATTCCTCATCAACAGCTTCGAATGAAGCGACATGGATCGCGGACGCGTTTCGTGGTGGCGCCCGAAACGGCTGTCGGATGACAACCTCCACATCTCGTTGCGGCTAGAGAGCGATGTTTCACAAAGCGGCTCATTGATGCCTTTCAGACCTCCCAAATAGCCTTTGGCACTGAGCACTCGGACGCAACCGGCGCCGGCGTACCCTCTCATCCACTGTCACGTATGTGCAAGCTTGAGCGCGATCGCCCTCTTGCAGCTATTAAGCGCCAGTCGGCTGACGATTTACGTGTGAGCCAGCACGCTTTACGCTAGCAAGGCGATGCAGCCAGGACTCGACGTGCCCGGATGATCAATGCATGGCACACTCGATGATCGTAGTTGGCAGCGGGAGGCTAATGCGTTGTTTTGGACTTGATACATTTGCACTCCGTCGCTGGTTGGAGGATCTGTGACGCTGATGACTGTCGATTTCGAGATCGTACAACTTGACGTTACGGGCGGTTCAACCCTCTCCGAGGATTTTCTCACGTGAATTTTTTTCTTACGTACTCCCATTTGGCGGTGACAAGCTGACGTAAGCAGCAGAGGACAGAGGATTCACAGCGGGGTTGAATCGCTGGACCCATCGTAAGCATTCTGACTGCAAGCGCGAGCTGGACCGCAGTGAGGGCTAGTCGTCCCGTTTACATACGGTCCTGGCCAAAGCGCCATGTGGAGGTGCGGAGCTTCTCCGCGGTGCCGGCGAGATCATCCTGCATCGCCTTGCTGTTATCAGGTCCTTGCGCTTGAATAGCGCGACACTTGCAGACTGCGGTCCAGTCCGACTTGATGGCGATTGGGCGATTTTGGATGCTGGCCGCTTAGGAAGGATCAGTGCGGCACCTTTCGGCGAGTGACCGTGCGACAGAGCATGTTGTCCTGATTTGCTAGGAGTGCATCGAGCCGCGTCCAGATGAGCGGCGCGGGTCCATCTTTCAAATTGATCGCTAGGCCGGCAGCAACCATCGTTCGCCCCTCGCCGTGACACATCTCACCGAGCGATCACGGCGGCGGCGAACGTGCCGTGGTTTACGGCGGCTCAAAAGCCTGAGCCGGCGAGCCGCGCATCACCAGCACTCGGTGAGCGCAAGTACCTCGCCAATGAGGCACTCTGGTTCGACGATAGTCACTTCCGTGCCGTTCTGCTCGCTTTGACTCCTCCGCAGGCCAGGCCCGCTCGTTGATCCGAGCTCGCGTTCTACGCGGTCTACAGCGCGGTCGAAAGGTACTGTCCAGAATCTTTCGCACTTTTGATCAGGCGACGGCTCCGGTTTCAGAGAGTTGTGGCTGATAGAGCGGTCGCATGTTCATGTAGCATTTGGTCGACCACGCCGTTCCGGCAATGTGCCGCAGCCGGGCCGCCGCTAAGTTGAGACAGGATTGACCGTCGGGGAAGGCGCCGACGACACGGGTTCGTCGCCGGATCTCCTTCATGATGCGCTCGAGCGGATTGTTCGTTCGAATCTTCCGCCAATGGATGTCCGGAAAGGCATAGTAGGCGAGCGTCTCGTGAACCGCCTGCTCGACGAGATCAGCAGCTTTGGCCATACGGCTGGCCCGCAG
>NZ_FMAE01000039.1 GCF_900094575.1 Bradyrhizobium yuanmingense
GGCCACGCTCGAGACGGCCGAGCAGGGCACGGATGGGCGGCGGATTTATGTGAACGGCTTCCGGCCGGTCACGGATGCAACGACGTTTTATGGCTCAGCTTCCTATCGCGAGACGCAGCAGGATGCGCCAACCTCTACGGCTGAGATCGTGCGCAACTCGCGAACCGGTCGTTGCGATATGCGCCGCTCGACGCGGTACTCGCGGTTCAAGGTGCGTATCCCGGCTTCAACGGCGTGGACCTTCGCAGCCGGCGTCGAGCCTGATGTGAGGCCAGAGGGCTTTACCTGATGACGGTCTACGCGCCTGGAACGCTGGAGACCGATCAAAAAAAGCAGAATATGGCCCTGCAGCAGTACGCTGCAGCCATCAATGCGGCTGAGACAGACATTGCGTCACTGCAAACGAGTGTCGCGACGAACACGGCCAACACTGCGACCAATACGACCAATATAACGAACCTTACTCCTGGCCATTTATTCGGTCTGACGCTCTCGACGGTGGGCTCCAGCGCCACGTTCTCGGTTGCGGCGGGCTCTGCTGCTGATAGTGCCGGAACTGCTGTCATGGCTTTGGCGTCAGCCATCAGCAAGACAACAAGTTCTTGGGCGGTCGGAACGGGTAATGGCGCGCTTGATACTGGGTCGGTCGCCAACAGCACGTGGTATCACGTCTTTCTGATCAAGCGGACCGACACCGACGTTGAAGACGTGTTGATCTCGACTTCGGCATCAGCGCCGACGATGCCGGCCAGCTACACGCTCAAGCGGCGCATTGGTTCGATGCTGACAAATGGATCGGCGCAGTGGGTCAAGTTTGTTCAGCTTGGCGACGAGTTCTTGTGGGACACTATCGTCAACAACGCCAACGCGCAGAATCCGGGAACGTCGGGTACGCTCTACACCCTGACCGTTCCAACTGGCGTTCAGGTCTTGGCGCAATTGTCCATTCTCTGGTTCAACGTCACCTCGAGCAACTACCTGTTCGTGTCCTCGCCCGACATTACGGCGCCCACCGTCACGACCGCGACGAATGCGACGCTTTACAGCGTGGACAGCACACATCCTGGCGTCACGGGCGCTTATGTCAGGACCGACACATCCGGCCGGGTGAGGGCAACATCCAACGGCTCTAACGGGTCGATGTACATCAACACGGTTGGTTGGGTCGATCGTCGGGGGCGGGACGTTTGATCGCTCAGCTCATCTGCGTTGATCCGGCACGCATCGATGAGATGTGGCCGCATGTGCGGGACAAGATCAGGGCGGCTATCGAGCGAACTGGCCTCAGCAGCTTCGCTGACATCGAGGCTGACGTCCTGACGGGCATGCAGCTCTGCTGGATCGCTTGGAATGGCAGCGAGATCATGGCTGCGGCAACAACGCAGCTTGTGAAGCCATTGAGCAAAGTTTGCGTGCTGACGGCGTGCTCTGGTTACGATCGTGACCGCTGGCTTCCGCTGTTCGCTGAAATCGAGAAGTACGCAGAAAACGAAGGCTGCTCCTCTATGCGGATCTATGGCCGCAAAGGTTGGGAGCGGGTGTTGACTGGCTATCGCGCCGAACACGTCATCTTGGAGAAGCGCCTTGGGCGGCAAGAGCACTAGCACGACCACGCAATCGAGCGAGACCAACCCCTGGGCGCCGGCACAGAGCACCCTTACGGGCATTCTCGGTCAGCTCAATTCCTATCTGCCGCAGACCGGCCTTACGAGCGTGCAGAACGACGCACTGAACACGATCCAGAAGAACAACGCGACGGCGAGCGGCTACAACCCGGCTATCCAGTCCTACACCCAGGACATGCTCAGCGGCGGCGGTGCGCTCAATCAGCAGGGCGCGATCAACAACGCCTATAAGCAGTATTACGACCAGACTAACCCGCTGGCGTCCAACGTCAATTATGACCCGTATTCCACGCCAGGGTTCAAGGACGCCATCAGCACGATGGTGTCGGACATCACGAACGCCAATAATAGCAGGTTCGCTGGGGCGGGTCGCGACTTCTCCGGGGCGAATGCTCAAGCGCTCGGCCGCGGCATCGCTCAGGGCGTCGCTCCGACGATCGCCGCTCAGTACAATCAGAACGTCCAGAACCAGCAGGGCGCGGCCGGCAACCTCTACAACGCCGGCAACACCACGGCTGGGCTCAATACCGGCTTGCAGAGCCTCTACAACAGCAACCGCGGCGCGGGCGTTTCCTCGGTCGGGACCGGCCTTGACGCCATGAACGAGGCCGCGAAGTCGAACTTGGCGGCTGAGGCTCAGCGGCTCAACATCCCGTTGTCTAACCTTGGCCTTCTTGCCCAGATCGGCGTTCCCATCGCTGGCCTCGGTGGCACTTCGAGCGGCACGAGCAAGACTGAAAACCAGGCCTCCGGTTGGCAGCAATTCCAGCAGGCCATGAGCGGCCTTGGCAGCTTCTCGAATGGCCCCGGTGGCCAGAGCTCGGGCAGCGGCGTCATGGGCCTCCTGAACTTCCTGTAGGACGATAGATGGCTGGACTCCTCGATTACCTGACGAACCCGATCGGGACGGTTGGCGCTGGTTTGCTCGGCAACGTCTTCGACTACTATCGCAACATGCCGCAGCCGCAGATGGACAACAGCGGTCCGCAGTATGACCCGATGGGATCGTTCACGGGCATTAACGTAGCGCCCCGGGCGCCGGCTGCGCCGCCGTCCGTCTTCAGCACGGGCGCTCCCGCCTTCATGCCCACGCCAACCTTGCCGCAGCCTCAGGCGCCGGCTCCTGCTTCCGCTCCGGCTGCCCCGCAGCTTGAGAACCCGATTGCTGTTGGCAATTACCAGATGCCGCGCGTCGGCAATCCGGATCAGTACATCCCGCAGCAGGCCATGACGCCGCCGTCCGCCACGCTAACGCAGGGGCAATTGCCGTCCGCTGGGCCCTCTGGTGCGCTTCCGCCGGCACTTGAAGGGCCGGCGCCTCTTTCGCGCATCTTCAATCCGAACGGCCTCATTGCAAAGCTGACTGGCAACGACGCGCGCTCTCAGGCGCAGCAAAATCTTCGTGCTCAATATGAGGCGCTGGTGCCGCTCGTAGGGCGGCAAAAGGCCATGCTTGCCATCCTGAACCCCGAGGCCGGCAAAACGATCTTGGCCCAGGCTCTGGAAAAAAAGAACTACGGCTTCCAGAAGATGGACGATGGCACGCTCGTCCGGACTGATCCGCAAACGGGCAAGGTCGAAACTGCTTTTGGCGGCGGGGAGGCGAACAGCCAGGGCGTCGCTGGTCCTGACGGAAAGATCATTCCTTATCCTGCCGGACTTGATGCCGCTGGCCGCAAGACGTTCGCCAACGAAATTGCCAAGATCAACGCTGACGCAGCGGCCGGCAAGAAAACCGAAGTGCAAGGCGCCGCCGAGCAATTCGGCAACCGCATGGAGAATGCCGAAAAGAGCTTTAGCAAAGTCAGCACAGAGGGTCTTGGACTTTCTGGTGCGGCGCAGGGCGCCGCTGGCTCGATCCCGGTTGCTGGCAACTTCCTCAAGACCGAGAACTTCCAGAAGATGGAGCAGGCCAAGCGCGAGTGGGTGACGGCTCTTCTCCGCAAAGAGTCGGGCGCCGCGATCGGCCGAGACGAATACACGCAGTATGACCGCCAGTTCTTCCCGCAACCGGGTGATGGTCCTGGTGTGGTTGCTCAGAAGGCAGAGGCTCGCCGCGTTGCTATGGAGGCGATGAAGAAGACGGCGGGCCCCGGCTACAAGTCGCCTGCCGGCAACACCACTCAATCGGGTGTGAGCTGGAGCATCGTGCAATAATGGCCGTTCTCGATATCGGCGGAACGCGAGTGTCGGTTGATGACAGCTTCCTTAAGCTGGCCCCCGAACAGCAGCATGCGACCGTCGAAGAGATCGCGAAGTCTCTGCCAAAGGCAGTGCCCGCTCAGCCTTCGGTTGGCGTCGGCGAGGACCTGGCGAAGTCGGCCGCGTCTGCTCCCGGACGCGCTGCCGGTAGCCTGCTCGGCTTGCCTGGCGATCTCTATCATCTCGGCCTTCGCGCCCTCGGCGACAACCTGACGCCGCGGTCTGATTACGGTTCGGAGGCCATCCGGGAATCCCTCGGCTCGAGCTATGAGGCGAAAACCGAGCCGGGCCGCTTGCTCCAAAAGGCGGCCGACTTCGCCCCGGCTTTGATCGGCGGTCCTGAAGCCCTGGCTGTGAAGGCCTTAACGCGCGTGGCAGCGCCTGCGGTCGCGAGCGAGGCGGGTAGGGCGGTTGCCGGGCCTTATGGCGAGGTCGCGGGCGCTCTCCTTGGTGCTGGCGGCGCTACCGCGGCGGCTCGTAAGTTTCAGCAGATGGGCGCCGCTCGTTCGGCCGCGAACGCCATCCCGTCCACGGAAGACATCCTCACGACCGCGCGGGGCCAGTTCAAGGCCGCCGAGGATATGAACGTGGTGGTCAAGCCGGACTTCACCTCGAACGCCGCGAACGACATGCGGTCGGCTTTGCGGGGCTTCGATCCCGAGGGGCAGGCTCCGGTCTTTAAGGCCGTCGATCGGCTGGAGGCTTTGGGTGCGTCCGCTCCGGGTCTTCCTCCGGTCGCCGTGCCCATGAACGAGATCGAACTGATCCGCAAGCAGCTCACTAACTTAAAGATGAGCTCGGATGCTCCGACCCGTGAAGCCGCCCGCAAGGCTCTCGAAACGCTGGTTGGAAGCCAGAAGGGCTTGACCGCTGCTGATGTGGTGGCGGGCGACGCCGCGCTCTACAGCAAGACCGTGCAGGACGCGGTCGGCAACTACGCTGCCGGCAAGCGTTCCAATACGGTCATGGGCAAAGCTGCACTTGGCGATTTGAACGCGGCAACGGCCGGCTCTGGCGCCAACGAGGATAACGCGCTCCGCCAGGCCATCAAGCAGCTTGTTCGCCCGGTCAATAACGACATCGTTCCGAAGGCCCAGCGGCTCGGCTTCAATCAGTCTGAGATCGAGGCGATGAACCAGGTGGCGCGCGGAACGCCGGTCGGCAACGTGGCGCGCTACATCGGAAAGCTTGCCCCTACGGGCAGTGTGTCTGGCGTGCTGAGCGCTGGCGCTGGTTATGGTGCGGCTGGCCCTATGGGCGCTGTTGCGCTGCCTGCTGTCGGCTATCTTGCCAAGAAGATCGGCGATATGTCCACCAAGAGCGCCGTGAAGTCTCTGGATTTCCTGGTGCGGTCGCGTTCTCCGCTGGCTCAGCAAGTTGCCGCACAGTTGCCGCATGTCGTCGCTCAGCTTCCGACCAAGTCGCAGCGCATCTTGCAGACGCTAGCCGTTGCTGCGCCGCCAATTCGTCAGCAGATAGGTCAACCCGTAGGCCAGCCCGTAGCCCAATAGGGCCGGAATCAACCCGTTCGGCGTCCATTTCAAGTGAATGTTCGTCGCAATCACCGCAAACATGATCAGACCTTGAAGGCAAAACCACCACATGGGCTTGGTTGACTCCATTATCGGCGTCGAGAGCGGCGGCAACCCAAATGCCACCAATCCTCGTTCGTCTGCGTCCGGTCTCGGTCAGTTCATCGACAGCACGTGGCTGGCAACCATCCGGCAGGCTAAGCCCGATCTCGCCGGCAAGACCGACGCCGAACTGCTGGCTCTGAAAACCGACCCGCAGCTTTCGCGGGAGATGACGGAAGCCTACGCCAACCAAAACCAAGCCATCCTATCAAAAGCCGGAGTCCCTGTAACCCCCGGCACGACCTATCTCGCCCATTTCGCAGGACCGGGCGGGGCGGTGAAAGTGCTCCAGGCCGATCCGAATGCCATGGCTGGCGACGTCCTCGGCGCCGCCGTCGTCAAGGCCAATCCATTCCTTGCCAACATGACCGCGCGGGACTTGCAGGCGTGGGCGGACAGGAAGATGGGTGGAAGTAGCCCCCAGCCCCAGCCCGCACAGGCAGCCCCCGCAGCCCCGGCAAGCGGCCTTCTGGCGCAAGCCCCTCAATCCCCCACCGGCCTCGCTCCTCCCCAGGCTGGCGGTCTCCTTCAGGCCCCCACCTTCCCGCAGGCGCCCCAGCAGACCGGAGGCGGTCTGTTCGCCCAAATGCCCGCCGAGCAGGCCATGCAGGCCCCGCCCATTCAGTTTGTCCAGCGCCGGCCGGTCAATCTCGCCGGCCTTCGCAATGCGCTCCAGCAGCGCGCCCCGATCTTCTCAAGAGGCTAATCGATGGGTCTTTTCCATTATCTCTGGTCGCGCACGGCGGCCAGCAACGCCACGGCTGACTCTAACGTCAATTGGGCTGAGGGCATGGCCCCGAGCGCCGTCAACGACTCTGCGCGCTCCATGATGGCGTCTCTGGCTGGCTACCGTGACGACATCGCAGGCGCAATCACGACGGGCGGCACCTCGACGGCTTATACGGTCACGACGTACCAGGTATTCGATACGCTGGCGCATCTCAGCGGCCAGATCGTGGCCTTCACGCCTCACGCGACGAATGGCGCCACGGTCACGCTCAACGTTGACGGCCTCGGCGCAAAGCCGCTTCGCTCGGCTCCCTCCGTCGAACTTCCGGCGGGTGTTCTGATCGAGGGGACGCCATACGTTGCGCTCTACAACAACAGCGATCAGGCGTTCTATCTTCAGAGCTTCTTTTCCAACCCCTACTCTATCCCGATCGGGGCAAGCATCGATTACTGGGGCTCAACCGCACCTAACAGCTCCTTTGTCCTCGCTTATGGCCAGGCTATCTCGCGCACGACCTATTCGACGCTGTTTTCCATGTTCAGCACGACCTATGGTTCTGGCGACGGGTCAACCACGTTTAACGTCCCTGATCTGCGAGGCCGCGTTATTGCGGGCAGGGGAGACATGGGGGGAAGTGACGCTGGCAGATTGACGACCACCTACCTGGGCGCAAATCCAGCGGCGTTGGGCTCGGCTGGCGGCGGTGAAACCAAGACACTCGCGACCGCAAACCTCCCAGCTTACACGCCGTCCGGCTCAGTCGGACCGCAGTTGAGCTTCACCTATTCGGCTGGTAGCAATTACGACGTATCAGGTAGCAGCTTCGGCGTTAGCACCATTGCTGCATCTGGCCTCAGTTCAACGGTTACGCTCTCAGCTCAGTCGTTCACGGGTGTGGCTCAAGGAGGCACGAGCACGCCCTTCGCTCTGCTTCAGCCAACTATCATCGCCAACAAATTGCTGCGGATTATCTAACATCCGCGCCATCTGTGCGGATGCCAGGCAAACTCCAATAGCAGCCGCGGCGCTCCTGGAAACGAATAGATCGTGAATCTGGCTGTGATTGCTCAATATCTCAAACCAGACAATCGGAATTAGAGCGGGCCACGCCGTCGCAAGTCTTGGCGTTAATTTGACCCCGAGGAAGATCAGCGCGGGGACGAACAAGATAACTCCCCAACTCAGGAAGGCGTTCAGGAACACCTTTGTTGTTGCCGCAAGCGGATAGTGCGAGACCTTCACAAAGTCGCCCGCTATCCTGAATGTGGCCGCACCAAGCACATCTGAGAGGATGTCGAAGGACGGGTCAACGAAGTAGGCAGACAGCCACTTGGCCGACCACGTGGCGGCGTAGCCTGCAAACCATGCCAAGACGACTAGCAAAGCGAAGCCGGAACGACGACCGGCCGCCAAAAGAAAGAACGCCAACAGCATCGGCATCCACGGCGGGTTGACCAAAAAGTCAACGAAGTTGAACACGGAGCCGAAGGCGGCTGCACTCACGATGAGCGCGCGGTCCGATGAGCCGCTGTGGATCATTCGGGCGAATATACCGGCGCCGCCCACGATCACCACGGTGCTGACCGTGTGTGGCGTTACGTGCCAGATACGGACGAAGTCGGACAGGAGCACGACCGGAGCACAAAGCCAGATGGTCGCCCGTGTGCCAATCAGCCGGTCTGATTGAACGACGAAGAGCGCGGCCACGCTGGCCAGAACGGCCAGATTGACGAGCTTCAAGAGTAGGATCGGTATCAGCGACGCAAGGGGCGCGCTGTAGATCCGGTATCCATGCCAGTACCGAGCGTAACGCTGCCAATTGACACTGTTGGGGTCTACCGCGGCCTGCTTCAGGTCATCGCAGGCGTGCCGCTCAGAGGCGGGGCGAGGGGCCATGATGCCTTCTTCGAGTGGGCCGACATTTGGCTGCATGCCCTCGCCAAGGGCATAGCAGTCGGTAAACCGATCGCCGCTCGCGATGATCTGGTTCCGGTGTGAGGCATCGACAAGGACGCCGGAATCGAAGGCGCTCTTGATGTGCAGCCACGTCCGCTCTTTTGAGATGATGTTGTCGAGATTCGCCATCGCGAAGAAGTAGACGGGTTGGAGCAGCAGCACCAAAGCCGCCGCGACCACCAAAGATATGAAGTTCCTCAAATCAGCCTCCCAGCCGGAGGCTTTTTAGCATCAACCCACGGTAGCCGAAAGGACCTGCCAATGATTAGCCATGCACTATCTTTCCTTGCCGGAGGCCTGACCGTTTACTTCTGGCCCCAGATCAAAGCCAAGCTTCTGGCCGCCTACGATTGGGCCGTGGGCAAGATCTGATGCGCTGGCCGAATGACGACGCCGCATCGCTGAAGGCGTTCTACGGCGACCCTGCGAAGGGAGAGCCCGGCCAGCGCCTTGTCCCCGTTGTCCCTCCGTTCCGGATGACCTACGAGGGCAAGCCCATCAAGTCCATCATGTTTCACAAGAAGGCCGCGCCGGCCCTCAAGGCCGCTCTGGATGAGATCTGGGAGCACTACGGCCGGGATCAATCGAAGATCGATGCAATCAGTGTGTCGAAGTACTCCGGCGCATACAATCCGCGGCTGATCCGTGGCAGCAGGACCAAGTGGTCGAACCATGCCTATGGCGCCGCGATCGACTTCGACGCCGAGCACAATGGTTTCAACACGGGCCACGGGATCATGCCGCAGCCCGTCGTTGATGCGTTCAAGCGGCAGGGCGCGCTCTGGGGCGGAGATTATCGTGGTCGCACTGATCCCATGCATTTCGAGTTCTGTTCGCGCGGCGCCGCTCCTCTCGGCTTTATCGACCCGCCACAAATGGACGGCGACAGCGATGTCGGCGGCGACGAAGTTGACGACATCCCGCCTGATGCGGCTCCCGAAAGCTCTCTCCTGAAGATCATCAAGAGCAAGATCGCGTGGGCTTCATCCGCTCTTGGCGGACTCTCAATCACGTCCGTGATGGGCTTCCTTACGGACTGGCGCGTGGTCGCCGTGATCGTTGCCGGCTTGCTGGTCGCTTACATCATCTACGAGCGAAGCCGCAAGCCATGAGATGCCCGACAAAGAAGTGGTGGCAGAAATGAGCACAATCTACATCGCCCTCGCCGGGATCATGCCCCTGATTGCCTACTTCGGCACGGGCAGCGTGGTCATGCTCGGGCTGTTCGCTGCCGCCTGGTTCTCGCCTGTGTTTAAGAAAGAATTTCTCTGGGCCGGATTGGTCGTCGCCGCGTTCATGGCCGCATTTACGATAGGAGTCTACAACGGTGAACAACGTGTCCGCGCTCAGTGGAATGCTGCAAACAATTTCGGAGCCAGTGAGGCAAAAAAGGCGCGCGAAGATGCTGTTCGCACTGTTCGCCGCAAGTCTGCTGGTGGGGTGCAAACACACCGAAGAGACCCTGACTGCCGCGACTGCTAGGCAGGCGAAGTGCGACTGGACTAGCAAGATCACCTATTCCAAGCGCGATACGGCGCCGACGATCGAGCAGATCCAGATTCACAATCGGTCTGGCCGCAACGTGAAGTGCTGGAAATGACGCAGGAGGAAGCGGAGGCCATCGCAACAAAGGCCGTCGTCGCTACCTTGGCTCGGTTCGGCATCGAGGACGGGGACCATAAGGAACTGGCCGCCGACTTCATGCACCTTCGCCGCTGGCGGAAGAGCGTAGAGCAGGCGCAGGGGTACACGTTCAAGGTCGTCATCACGACGATTGTTGGTGGCGTTCTCGGGGCCATCTGGCTCGGCTTACAAGCGATGCTGCATCGATGATCAAGGCAATGCTGATCGCGTTTGCGATCGCAACCATTGTTTGCGCCTTCATCGATCAGCCCATCAAGATCAAGCCAGTTCAAACTGATTACTGCGTCATTTCCTACCGGGCTGCCGCCAAGGACGAGCTCGGTGGGGTTCACATCGTCTGGACGAAAGGATGGGGGCTTTGCTCAGAATTAGACAGATACGAGGAAATTTAGCGCATGGGGCTGATCAGTCTGAAGTTCGTGGCAGCCTATTGCATCGTGGTAGCCGTCTTGTCGCTGGTGTGCTTTGCGCGGGAATGGTGGCTCTGGCGACAGGGCAAGTAGCCGCCCACGACCGCAACAAGCCCGGCCTAGACGACTGGTACAGATCGCTCCAGAGCGGCAAGGGGCCATGCTGCGGCGGCCCATCCGAAGACGCAACGCACCTTGACGAGCTTCAGTGGCGGTCGAAGGGTGACGGGTACGAGGTCTTTGTTGAGGGGCAATGGCTCGAGGTCCCGCCGCCGGCAATCGTTCCGGTGCCGAACAAGGATGGTCGCGCCTTGGTGTGGCTGTATCACTACGATGGGAAGCCGGTAGTGCGCTGCTTCCTGCCGGGGATGCTGACCTGAATGGGGGCAAAACTCCTATTTCTGGACATCGAAACCGCTCCCATCCTGATGACGTCGTGGTCGATGCGACCACCCTATGCCGGAGCGGTCTGGGTTGAACGTGACACCTTCATCCTCATGTTCTCCTACAAATGGGCGCACGAAAAGCAGGTCAAGACAGTCTGCCTTCCTGACTTTCCTCGCTATAAGCGCAGCAAACACGACGATAAGGATCTTTGCCGCGATCTTCATTCTCTCCTGGATGAAGCGGACCTTGTTTGCGCGCACAACGGCGACGCATTCGACATCAAGAAGATCAACAGCCGATTGATCGTCAACGGCTTCCAGCCGCCAAGCCCATACAAGACGATCGACACACTCAAGATCGCCCGCCGGGTCTTCAAGTTCGACAGCAACAAGCTGGACAATATCGGCCGGTATCTCGGGGAGGGGCGCAAGATCCCCAACACGGGAGCGGCGCTGTGGCGAGGCTGCGTCGAAGGCGATCTGAAGGCCTGGGCCACCATGCGGCGGTACGGCAAGCAGGATACGGCGCTGCTCGCCAACGCTTACGAGCGGCTGAAGTGCTGGGCGCCCAATCACCCGAACCTCAACCTCTATAAGGCTTATCAGGATAGGGTTGGATGCCCGACATGCGGAAGCACGAACACACAGCGTCGCGGCGTCGCGGTAAAGAAGGCGTACAAATACTATCGATTCCAGTGCAACGACTGCGGGTCGTGGTTCGAAGGCACGCGGGTCACGTGAGGCGCTATCACTTGGCCGACGACGAGCCCATGGCATTTGATGACTGTGATCTCCCCGACTGGCTGGTCGGGGGCGACTGATGACGAGGAAAGTCGTTCAGGTCGAAGACGGTGAGTGGGTCACGATCACATGGAAGAAACAGCGAGAGATGTGCTGCGGCTGCGGCCTTGAGCACGACGTTGATTATCGCGTTGAGGACGGGAAACTACAATTCCGGGCTGTTCAGCGCGGACGCAAGAGGACAAAATCTGAATGATGTCACCCGCGCTGGTGTGCTTCGTCGGCGTGATCTACGCCTACATCGCAGCCGAACAGTTCTACCTCGAAAATCCGTCGATGGGCGTAGTCTATGCCGGTTACGCTTTTTCGAATATTGGGTTATGGTGGCTCGTGAAATGATCACCTATTTCAAGTACGTTCCTCATGGCTTCGCGCACGTCTGGGAGGCGGCAGGTTGGATCAAGACACCGGCATTGAATGGGACGCATCACGACCACTACTCGGCGCTGATGCAGGCTGGCCCGAACTGCAAGCTGGACCAGGACGGAGAACCGATTTGCCCTCCACTGGAGACCGCAGCATAACGGTGGCTGCGGTCGGATGCGTAACCGTGGTTGATGGCGAGATCACGTTGATGCTGGGGCCGGGGGATCATTCCTGCCAGCGCTGGCGCCTTTCGGAAGGTCTCGCCGATAAGCTCGAGTTCGAGCTCGCTACCGCCAGGATGCGACGCCGCTAACCCACCCCACAAACACCCCTTCGCACTCGGCGTCAGTGAGACTGGCCGAGCGCTTTGTCATGCCATTGGAGATCTAAAACATGGGATTTGGAAAGCTGGGAGCCATGGGAAGGGGCTTTGGCCATCTCGGTTCCCTTGGGAGAGCGGCAGCCAGCACGCCAGCATGGGTTATGTCCGGCGCCAGCGCTGATGTGGACTTCGCCAACAACAGGGCGTGGGTTACGGGCCTAGGTGTGGTCTCGATCGCCTCATTGATCGCGATTTCGAGGGCGTCGAACGAGACTGACCTTCTCTGGACGTCTGCATCCGGGGCGTCCTACAACACGTTCGGGAATGACGCTCTGGCGCTGAATTCTGGCGGCCTCAACATCTATGGCGCCGCAACGAACCTTCTTCTGAACTCGACAGTGCCTGCCACTCAGACCGTCACGCTTTCCGCAACCGGCAATTACACCCTTTGGGTAAACGGCAGCGGTTCAGCCGCAATCGCGGCGGGCACGGCGACCATTACGGGTGCCGGAACTGCAACGAATGGCACTCCGGTCACGATCAACTGTACAGCCACGGGGACGGTTAATGTCACCGTCACAGGGTCTCTAAACGCCTTCCAACTGGAGTCGGGAACGTTTGGAACACCACTGATCATTACCGCTGGCGTGTCCGCCACGCGAGCCGCTGACAACATTACGCTCGGGACCACCCTGAACAATCTTTGGGTGAACCAGACGGCGGGCTGGGCTTCCATGCGGGCAAGCAGCCCGAACCAAGTCGTCAACATTCTTTCACGCCTTCTCGACACCAACTCAGGCGCGGCGCAATTCCAGATTTCCGGATCGGCAACCAATCGGGGGGCCGTGAACCGGAATTCTGCCAATGCGGTGACGACGGCAAACGCCTATACCGCCGGCACGACATTGCAGATGTCAGGCACATGGAGCGCGTCAGCCATGGCGATATCGCTCAATCAGGGTACCGTTGTCTCTGGAACGCCGGCTGCTTTCACATCGGGCACGACCAATCTTGGTAATCGCGCCGATCTCGCGAGGCCGTGGAGCGGAGCCATCCAGCGGCTTGTCCTGGGTAGCACCACGCTCTCGAACGCCGCTTTGCAAGCGCTGTCTCCGTGATCGATTATGTTTTACGGTTTGCGACTGAAACGGCTGCGAGAGCTGACTCGGTCGTTGGGGCTTATTTCGCGAATAGTGTTTGGAAGCGGGATACCGTCCTCCCTAATCCGAGAGTCCAGAACCTTCAGAATG
>NZ_FMAE01000085.1 GCF_900094575.1 Bradyrhizobium yuanmingense
ATATGCAGGTCGAACTCGCATCCGCGGCACTGACCATGGCCATCAACCAGCAACGGCCGCAGACCGGATTGATCCACCACTCCGATCGCGGCGTGCAGTATGCCTCACAAGCCTATCGCAACGTCCTCACCGGCGCCGGCATCATGGCATCATGAGCCGCAAGGCCGATTGCTACGACAATGCCCTGATGGAGAGCTTCTTCCATACCTTGAAAACCGCGCTGGTCCATCATCGCGACTACAACACCCGCGCGAGGCCCAGCACGATATCTTCGCCATATCGAGGGCTTCTACCGCCGAACAAGGCTCCACTCCGCCATCGGATATGTCGCCCCGATCGAAATGGAGCTAAAAGCCGCTTAACCCGTCCACTTTTTCGGGGGAAGATCAGTCTCCCATTGCGGCAAGCTGTCGGACCAGCTTAGAGAGTGCCTGAAGACGTGGGGCCGACCGATTCTGGTAGTTGTGCCGCAGCTTTTTCCGATGGATGTATCCCACGTCAGCTTCTTCCGCCGCTGAGGCTGGCTGTGTGGGAGTTAGCGGCGCGTGGTAGGGACAGCGCTTCTTCTCTCTCATCGAGCGCCGAGTCACGTGCCCGCTAGCTTCAACCATAGGGCCAACGGATGCACATATGAGGTTGGTCTCGCGTTCGAAAGCGCCAACGCGCTGCTGGCCAGTCTCGTTGATGCTGCACGCCGTCGAGTTTGACCGGTTCGCGGTCCTCCTGCATCACCGCCGTGACGAGCAGTGGCAGAATCTTCCTCGTCTTTAACCACTACTGCGAGTCGACCGGAGATGGTCCGGTTCATCGTGAACTGCACGACGGATGGGGACACTCCTAACGCGTCAGCCGCGGCGTCGCGCCAAAGCTGGCGGCTCAAAGCATCACATTTCGCTCGCCGCGGGCACGATCATCGTAAGAGCCGAGGGTAACACACGATTCAGCATGTGGACGATGATGACCGCCTTCATACTGAAAGTTGTGCTCGATCCGGTCTTCATATTCTTCCTGGACCTGGTGTGCGAGGCGCAGCCCTCGCAACGCTGGCATCTCAGATCGCAGCCATAAGCCTCTATATATCGCGTATTCTACGAATGCTCGCGGGATAGTCCGCGTCAGGGCCACTCACATGTCAGTACGAGCAGATCGCATCAGACAGCTCGCATTCATAGGGGCGCGGGCGAGTATAACCAACAGTTTATCTGCCGTTGGCTTGATGCTCTTCGGAGCCGTTCGGCGAGAATGCGATCGCCGCGGTGGGAATAGCTATTCGATTGCTGACGATCGGCGCACTGCCTGTCACCGGCTTCTGTATAGGCTCTCAAGCTATCCTGGGTTTCGGTTGGGGCGCACCAGACTTTGCTCGCGTATTGAAGGCTGCGAAGTTGATGCTCTCGATGACTGTCGCTCTTTCCGTTGCCTATTCTGCGGCCGTTGTGATCTTTGCCCGGCCTTTGGTCAGGCTGTTCAGTGATAGCGAGAATGTCACGAAAGTTGCGGTCTCGACCTGCATCGTCTTCCATCTCTTTTTTTGGGCTTTTTGTTATTCAGAGCGTCGTCACAACGATGCTTCAGTCGTTCGGGAGAGCACGTCTCAGTGCAGTTGTTTCCTTGGCGAGGCAGGGATATCTCTTCGTACCGGCCGTACTATTCCCGCTCATGTGGGGTTTCAATGGACTTTTGGCCAGTCAAGCAAGCGCTGAGCTGGACCCCGGAATGATCGCGCTTATTGTGATGTTCCACCAACTCGCTCAGATCGGACGAGCGCTGCGGCACCCCGCTTCAAAAGCGCTCGAGATCGCGGGTTGAGCTGACAACGGACATCATCGGGAATCCAGCGCATTGAGTCTTCTCCCCGGGCCAGATCCGGGTACTGTCCAGAATCTTTCGCACTTTTGATCAGGCGACGGCTCCGGTTTCAGAGAGTTGTGGCTGATAGAGCGGTCGCATGTTCATGTAGC
>NZ_FMAE01000088.1 GCF_900094575.1 Bradyrhizobium yuanmingense
GTGGTCGACCAAATGCTACATGAACATGCGACCGCTCTATCAGCCACAACTCTCTGAAACCGGAGCCGTCGCCTGATCAAAAGTGCGGAAGATTCTGGACAGTACCGCTTGGGGTCTAGCGACGGCTGGGCCGAGAAGTCGAAGCCGGAGAGATCGCGAACGAACGGGAAGCGAGCGAGTTTGAGGGTCATCTCGATGCGCCGCTCGTCCTTGCGGGCGATCTCGCGCTCGCACAGTAGCACCAGGGTCTCGCGCAGGCTCAGCTCTTGTCGGCCGGCCTCGTCCAATAGCCCATCCAACTGGTCGCGGACGGCGGTCAGCTTCAGGCGGGTCAGCATATCGCTCAGGCGATCGGAGACAGCGGCGCGCATCAGAAGCTCCCCCCGACGATTGCCTCATACTCGCCGAGCGGCCGCAGCAGCGCCGGCGGCACAACGGACGATCCTGCGAGCGCGCCAGCGCGGTTCGATCCAGTCAGGCCCGCAAAATGCTCGGGGTCGACGACGCGGCGGCGACGACCGGCACAAATCGGATGGACGGCCACCTCATGGATCCCATGGTGGATGCGCACGAGCCGGGAGAGCGTGAGGTCGTCAGGGCGATCAGTCTTAAGCGTGCAGTGGTGCTGATCGCCAATCCGGCCCGTTGTCGTGCGGCGGCTGCCGCTGATCGTAAGCTTGGCCGAACGCCTTTTGTCTGCGGCCTGAACGTCTTCATTGTTCTTGACGGCAAGTGGCCCACGCGGGCCGCGTTTCGTTGGGTGAATTGCTACGCGGTCTCGTCAGCTTTCAGTCAGCTGGCCCCGGTACAAAACGGTTGGGTTTAGCGAGGGCGGCAGCCCGCTAAACTCATCGGCAGCGTGGGTGTGGCAGGATACGGGCCTTGATGCCTCCATGGCTAACCGGCTCCGAGCCGCGCCCTCGCTGCTTCCGACTGGTGGGCAGGGATCAAGTAGTTAGGCTCGTCCTCCGACGACGATGACCTCCCGGCCAGCTTCCTCCGCTGCTATGAGGCTGGCCGTGTGGGAGTTGGCTGCTCGTGGCAGGGACAGCGCTTCCTCCGTGTATGCGTGGGGGATAAGCGCCGAGTCACGTTGCCGCAAACGTCAAAGGGTGGTGCGGGCGGGGATAGGGACAGTGTCTGATTCCAACGCAACCGAACAGCGCCGAGTCTCCGCACTGCCTGCGACCCCAAGTCACCCTTACCTGTCTTGGTAGTTGAACACGAGAAGCATGATGCTGCGCCCGCCATGCCTTCGGAGCGGCGCGGCGAGGCTCTCGTCGGTGCCCCGCTGACGTTCAGCCGTGATGAGTAATTGAAGTCGTTCAGCTGCGGCTAGCAGCTCCGGGTCGGGGTGGATCGTTTCGCTCGGCTTAGGCTCGGGCGCGATGGCGCGCTCGCAAGCCCTCAGCCAGGCCGGCAAAGACCGGGCCACGGTTCGTAGTTCATTGTGGCAGGTCTCTCTTGACGGGATTGGCGATGGGCCAGTGAGGCTCCGGACCTCTCAAGCACAGAGCCTCACCACGGAAAGGAGGACAACGCACTGGCCGCAACAGCGCGATCCCACCCTAGGCAGACTCGCCGCCACTAATTCTGCGATTTCCCGGTAAACCGTTTAGGCTGAACGACTGCCCGGCCGAACGACTGAACAACTGAGCGCCTTAAAGCTCCGAGAGCGACTCGCCCGCCCGACTAAACGGGTTTTGAGCTGCTGCCGGTTTGATGGACACCGAGATTAGGTGTTTCATGAAGCCGGAGGTGCACGGAAGTTCAGTCGCGAGTTCAAGATCGAGGCGGTC
>NZ_FMAE01000032.1 GCF_900094575.1 Bradyrhizobium yuanmingense
AAAGGCCCGGGCCGCCTGGTCCAGCAGCTGCTTCTTCCAGGCATAGATCTGGTTCGGGTGAACCTCATAGCGCTGGGCCAGATCGGCCACCGTCGTCTGCTCCCGCACGGCTTCCAGCGCGATCTTTGCCTTCAGTGCCGCGTCGATCTTGCGTCTCGTCTTCGTTGTCATCATGCGCTCCGTCTATCAAACGGAGCAGCCCCTTCCAACTAAGCACGTGGTCCCACAATCGGGGTCCATTTCAGACCGAGATCGGCGCAATTCCCTCTGTAAGCGCGGCCCATTTGTCCGTTCTTGTTATGCCCCAGGCGTACTTTCGATTGTAACGATACAGTCAACCGTTGATGGTCGGGGGCCCAATGTCAAAGCCGAGGTGGGCGCCGCACCATGCGAAGTGGGGGCCAGTCAAACCAGATTCTGGCCCATTTGGCATGCGAACAAGGACTGCGAAATAACGGGTATTCGGTTTGTAGGTGCGGTTCTTTCCGGATAGCTACAAGTATTGGCCGCCGGTCAAGAAGCGGACCCGATTTTCGTACCGGCGGGCATGAAGGCTCGATCTGTCCAAACTCGGATACACCAGAGCGATCCCGCGTGCTGAAGGCCACAAAGATTGCGATATCTGCGGCGACCGGATTCCACCTGAGGGCAATTACTCGCGGGAAAGCCGTCGACCACTGCCAGACAGCAGTACTCAATTTGCTGGCCGGTTTACGTACATGATGTAGAGCTGCGGCGCCGCCCAGCCTTTGACCTTGCCATCCGTGATGGCCATTTGCCCGGCGGTGAAATCAACGGGCTTAAGACTCGACGACGAGACGAACGAACAGCCATTCTTCTGCGCGATATTGCGCGCAATATCCATATTCAACTTCACGCCAGCGCCGGCAGCCTGGTTGAGGTCGGTCCAGAAGTCGTTGGCCACGACCGGAGAGCGGCACAGGAACATGCCGGCGCCCCGCAAAGCTCGGTGCTGTTCCGCAACAAAGCCAGAGCAAGGGCAGCCAGATCCGCAGCTTCATGTCTGCACCAGAGCTGTCAGCTGACGGTCAATCAAGAACGTCGGCCGCCATCGGCCCGTCTTCATAGGCCTGGCCTTCTTTTTCCAGCGTTTTCCGCCGGGTGTTCGCCGCAGTGACATACGAGGTGAGCTTATCGAGGTCGGCCTTGATATCCGCAAACTTGGGAAGATCAGCCGGCACGCCCGCCGCCTGGTCATGGCCCGAATATTTCGAGCATCGCGTCATACCAGCATAGATCGCCTCGTAGTCTGACTTGTCGACGTGGGCGGCCCTCAGCCTCATCGTCGCGACATTGGGCCGGAAGCGGCCGACAACGCCAGCGAACAGGATTTCCTCTATTGCGTGCTCCCATGTCTCGCGCATTTTGGTGTAGACATCCGTCACAAACGAACGATTGGCTTCGTCGGCTTCCGAATAGGTTGCCCTCTTCTTTTGGAGCCGGTCGTCGATGATCGACAGCCGCTTGGTCACTCCCATGGAAATCCATGGCTGCTGGTTGTTGTCGATGATCCCGAACCGCCCATCACCGTGCTTGGCGATCCATTCCTCCCGCACGCGCACCTTCAGCTCGTGGGCCGCTTCAAGGACGGCGTAGTGGAAGAACAGGTTGTGCGTGAAGATGATCACCTGCCTGCCGGCAGCGGCCTCCTTCACCAGTCGCCTTGCGACGGCCTCCATGCGGGCGTGGTCTAGCGACGATACCGGGTCATCGACGACGATCCCGTGCCGGGCGCCGACTTCCTTCAGCTCCGCGAGGAAGCCCGCGAGCGCTAGCGCCCGCTTCTCTCCTTCGCTCAGGATCTCGCTGTTCTTGCCGACCTTCTGCTGGGCCTCTAGCCCGATATGAACCTTGCTCTTGCCCACCTCGCCACGGTCGGCGAGCTTGAGCGGCAGATGCTGCAGATCAAGCGCAACGATCTCGTCCTGAAGGCTGGTTTGCAGCGACGTGGTCAGAACCTTGCGCCTGATGCGTGTGATGTGGGAGGTGACGCTGGCGACGGCACAGGCCGCCGCGCACGCCTTGGTCTTCACGAGCAAGTCAAGCGCGTTGCGCCGGGCCACGAACGTCTCGATGTCGGCGGAGAACTTCTTCCGCGCCTCCAGTTCATCCAGCTCCTGCTGGCGCCGCTGGCGCTTGGAGGTGTCATCTGCCGAAGGCTTCAATGCCTCGATTTCCTTAACGAGGACAGCCACTTCGCCCAGCAGTTCGTCAATCGCTGACCGGTCGAGATCCGCGAGACCGTCAAGACGCGCGTAGTCGACGGCCCTGACGGCTGCACAGACCAGGGCTCCTGGCTGGCCACATAAAACCGCTCCATCCTGTCGGCCAGGGCCTGACGCGGCTTCGAGCCCTCAACGAAATTGACGAGCCTGTCCTTGATGTCCTGACCGCCGGAGATCTTCAGATCGAGGATCGCTTTGGCGATTTCCGCGAACTCGTTCTTCGCGGTCTCGGCATCCGCGTTGGCCCGGCCCTGGACATACTCGTCAAACGCGGCCAAGCGTGCCTGGGCCGGACCGTCGAGCGGCTGATGGCAGAGGACGCAGGTGCCGGCCGTCGCCAGCTGCGGCGGTTCGGCGGCCGGGTATGCTTCGGCCGCGAAATCGCGCGCGTACATCAGCATCTGACGCCAGGTGGCACTACCCAACTGCGGAACAGCTGATTCTGCCGCCAGGGCGGCAGCGGCGGCCTTGGCGGCCTCGCGTGTCGACGCCGCCTTTTGCTGAGCCTGCTTCAGTCTCGCCAGGCCCGCGTTGCCGATCGCATCGAAGATCGCATCGGCATTGGCTACCAACTCTTGGACCGCCGACTTGCTGGCCTCCTTCACCCGCGTCAGGAGGACCGGGTCACGGCCGAGCTCTTGCTTGATCGCCTGAAGATCGGCCTCCTCCCTGTCACTCCAGGTCGCCAAAGCCCGCATGGCCTCTTCGCTGGGCAGCTGCTGATCCGGCTTTAGGTTCGCCAACAGCGCCGCGATTTTGGTGCGCTTGTCATATCCGAGCGGCAGCGGCGCCTGGTGCGCCTTGGTCAGGCGCGCTTCTTCCGCCTTGAAGCGGCTGTCCAGGGTGCGCAGCACCTCAGCGAGATTGGTCAGCAGGGCTAGCTCGAACGGCAGAAACTCGATATTGCGCTCGGCGTCGACATACAGGCCGGCGGCATCGCTGTCGAAGACGGAGATTCTGCCGAGTTCCGGCGGCGGCGCGCTACGATCATCCCAAACCACGGTGCGCTTGTTATCGCCATCGACGCGGAAGGTCAGGGTCACCTCACGGGGATCGGACGATTCCGGCTCGAACACATTGCCCCGCAACGTCACGTCATGCAGGCAGTGGCAGATTTTCTTGGCAATGCGGCAATAGCCGCTCTTGCCCGAACCGTTGGGCCCGTAAATGAGCGTCACGCCGTTGATCGCGAACTTCAGCGGCGGCTGCTCGGCGGCCAACCGGTCGATGTTGCGTAGCGGACCAATGGAGCCCAGAACAGTCACCGGCGCGAACCGGTTACCCGCCTTCAGGCGGGTCTTGGTCAATGCGGGCCACGTTGGCGGCTTTTCATTGGAAAACCCAGCTGCGGCTCGAACGGCCTGCTCAAGCTGGTTGAATTCATCGGGGTCCAGCGACGGTCTTGCGCTCAAGAGACGGATGGCTTCCTGTTGCCAGAGCGGGCGTGCAGCGCACCAGTCAAACAGATCGTCGTCGCCGGCCATGGGGGCTCCGGGAAAAATTGTATGAGGGGCAATGCAAAATCATTAATTGTGGCAATGGAGGGTGGCTCGTTTCTGTTGTCAAGCGCCCTGTCCCCTCACCTTCGTTGGATCGTTGACAGCGACCTATAGGTATATTACTATAATCCCGTGAATGATCTACTGCGCACGGTCAAGCCCACGGTTTTCGTGGGTTCGAGCAAGAAGGACCTGCGGGCTTTTCCCGCGGCTGTCCGAAGCGAGATCGGCCAGTCACTTTTCGAAGCGCAGCTCGGTGAACACCCGCGCAACGCCAAGCCCCTTAAAGGCTTGAGCGGGGTTCTGGAGATTCGCGACAACTTTGACGGCGATACCTATCGAACCGTCTACACAACGCGGCTGGAGGGCGTCCTGTACGTCCTGCACGCGTTTCAGAAAAAGTCCACCGGCGGCATTGCGACACCGCAGCGGCACATTGACCTGGTGCGCCAGCGTCTGCGGGACGCCGAAGCGATCCATAAGGCAACAAAGGGAGATCGATGATGAGCACGAAGAATAAGCTGCCTGCCCATAGCCGGGGCACCGGCAACATTTTCGCTGACCTCGGCCTGCCAAACGCCGAGGAGCACCAGCTCAAGGCTGCCCTAGTCGTGCAGTTGAAACGGCTGATGGAAGAGCGGGAGATTACGCAGACCGATGCCGCCAAGCTGGTCGAGATGAAGCAACCGGACCTGTCCAAGCTGCTCCGGGGCCATTTCAAGCTGGTTTCGGTGGAAAAGCTGATGCGAATGCTGACAGCGTTCGATCAGGATGTCGAAATAACGGTAAAGCCGCACAGAAAGCGTGGAGAGGCTGGCCGGATCACGTTTATTCCGGCTTAAGGCGACGGAACGGGAGGGTTCATGACATTCAACGCAACCGTGGCTGGGGCCGCGCATGAACCCATCCTTCACTGTCCCAATTGCAACCACGAGATCCGGGTTACGGAATCCCTCGCCGCCCCCCTTCTGGCGGAGACCCGCCAGCGTTTTCAGGAACAGCTTGCCAGCAAGGACGCGGAGGTCGCGCGCAGGTCTGATGAATTGCGCCAGCAGCGCGAGCAGCTGGAGAAGGAGCGCGAGACGCTCGATGACCAGGTCAAGCAACGCCTCGCGACAGAGCGGAGCCAGCTGGTTGCCATCGAAGCCAAGAAGGCACGTGAGGCCGCCTCGGCTGAGCTTGCGACAAAGGCCAGCGAGAACGCCGAGCTTCGCCAGATGCTCGATGGCAACAATGCCAAGCTGGCGGAAGCGCAACAGGCCCACGCCGAAGTGATGCGCAAGCAGCGGGCGCTGGATGACGAGAAGCGCGAGCTGGACCTCACGATCGAAAAGCGCGTGCAGGCCTCGGTCGAGCAAATCCATGCCAAGGCCCGGCAAGAAGCCGATGAAGCCGCGCGGCTGCGGGTCGCGGAGAAAGACCAGACCATCGAGTCGACGACGCGGACCATCGAGGAGCTGAAACGCAAGGCCGAGCAAGGATCACAGCAGTCCCAGGGTGAGGTCCTCGAACTTGAGTTGGAGGAGCTTCTGCGCGGACGTTTTCCGACGGACACCATCGAACCGGTCGGCAAGGGGGAGCTTGGGGCCGACGTTGTCCAGCAGGTGAATGGCCAGATTGGCCAGCCCGCCGGCATGATCCTTTGGGAGACCAAGCGCACGAAAGCCTGGAGCGATGGCTGGCTGGCCAAGCTGCGTGACGATCAGCGCCGTTCCGGCGCGGACGCCGCGCTCATCATCTCCCATGCCCTGCCCAAGCATATCGAGCAGTTTGACTTGGTTGACGGCGTGTGGGTGGCCCATCCGCGCTGCGCACTGCCGGTTGCCGTGGCGCTGCGCCAAGGCCTTATCGACGTGAGCAGCTCGCGCCTGGTCCAGCAAGGGCAGCAAACAAAGATGGAGCAGGTCTACAACTACCTGACGGGGACGAAATTCAAGCAGCGCGTGGAGGCCGTTGTCGAGAAGTTCAACGATATGCGTGACGATCTCGACAAGGAACGCAAATTCATGGGGCGCCAGTGGGCCAAGCGGGAGACACAGATATTGGCCGTTATCGACTCTACGGTCGGAATGGTTGGATACCTTCAGGCGATCGCTGGCAAGGCGATGCCGGAGATCCCGAGCTTAGACCTTCCGCTGCTGGAGAATGGAATCGACACCGAACGAGAGGCCGGATGAGGATCACTACGTTTTCAGCGAATTCTCGGCGATGCGGTGCGCGCTGCCTATGGCATGTCGAAGAAGGCGGATGTACTGGAATTCTGCTCGAGCTGAATGAATCTGTCGTAGCTGCCGAAGCCGATGGCAAGCCCGTCGTCGGCCCAGGCATCCCGCCTTCAGCGAAGAAGCTGAAGGATTTGATCACAACCGACAAGCTTACGATGTGACGGCCGTAGCGGGTTGCTTTGAGTAAGCCGCCGACCATTTCGTCAGCCTTTCCGATAGCCATTTCTGGCCGTCTACGGCGGCTTGCACCATGTCTAAGAACTCGGAGCGGTCGACCACGCTCAACATGAGGCCGTGTTTCGGCAGCGGTTGTCCGGCTTTTTTTGCATCGTTGGTGTTCTTGTTCGCGAAGACATAGACGTCCTCGTTTGGATACCGCTTTGCCGCAGCATGGCCGGCGAGATTGCGAAACCCGCGAAACTTCGAAATCGCCGTGAGCCAGGTGAAGATTTCCTCGATGGGTTCGATCTTCGGGTCGAGGGCCCTTACCACGTTGGAGAGCGCGTCGGCCAACGACGAATCCGGTATCTTCGGATAGTCCTTCTTCCACTTCTCGGGAAGCTTGCCGGCAAGCTCAAATAGCTCAAGCACCCGACGCAGGTTGAGGTCTATGAAACAGAAGCACTGGATTAGGCGACCGAAGCACCGCAAATCCGTGCCTTCAAGTTCGGGCAACGCCGCGATTTCCGCGCCGGGCATCTTGCTCAGGGCATCGGATATGGCGGTGACCTTCTCGGTGCTTATTTCATCAGGCAGCGCCCTTGCTGTTCCCCCCCGCGAGCCCTTGGCTCCCTCCCATCATGCCAGCGGCCACACAGCCTTTGCGAGCCGTTTGAAATCCCCGACGCTCAAAGCACCGCGCTCGTTGCGCGCTTTCGAACCCGGTTCTTTCAGCCGGGCAACGACCTTGTCGTAGCCGGCCTCCCACATGCCGACCGGCTCAAGTGTAACGTTGTCGAGCACGACCAAAAGAACCACATCGCAGTCCGCGTTTTCTTTGATCCCGCCGAGGCGCTGGCTCGGCTTGGAGTCCTCGCCAAACGCTCGTCCCTTGATTTGGATTCGCACGTCGCCATCCGGCGTTTTGCGGACGGCATCGTACCCCGATGTCCGCGCCGGGGTCAGCTCCAGCTGCAGCTTTTCAGCGGCGACGTACTCGGCGACCTCGCCGGTCACCCCCAGGGGCTTGCCGGTGAGCCGGTAAAACTCGGCCGCCAGCGGTTTCACCGTGGCGAGTATCTGCTTCACGCGCTCCGCGTGATCTTCCATTGAACGGCCTCTTCCATTCGAAAACGTGGGCGCGCCGGCAGGACTTGAACCTGCAACCCCCTGCCCTTACTCTCCGAGTTGTCTAGGCTTGGATTTCAAAGACCGACAGGGCTCTGTCCGATTGAGATTACGGCGCGTAACTGGTCAGGCGCCCCCCTTCGGCACGACGGTCAGCTTGGGCTTGCCCTTACGGCCGGCCCTCGGGGCCTTCGCCGCGGCCTTAATCAGCCCGTCGAGATGATAGATGTTGGTCATGCTGCCGGTGCTCGAATTGCGCCGCTCTTCCCGCCGGATCAGCTTGGCAGCCTCCATGGCAGCAATCCGCCGCTGGACGGTGCGCGGTTCAACATCCATCGCCGCAGCAATGGTCCGCTTCGAGGGAAACGGCTTGCCTTCCGCCGTTCACCAGTAGGAGGCGATGTGCAGGATGATGTTGACGTCGATCGCATCCAGCCCCAGCGCGCGCTGCCGTTCAAAAATCACGTTCGGCAATGCCGTCCAGCCCGCCTTCATCAGCGGCGCCGTCCATTTTTTTCGTTGACTTTGAGCTGCGCGACTTCTGGTGCTGCGGCTGTGGTGGTCATGACACGCTCCGAAAAACGATCTACCCGCAATATGCGTAGAACTTCCGAGACTGCAAATCCGCGGGGGAGACGCTGGGGTCTCCCCCTTATGGTCTTGGCGTACTGCCAATTGGCTCTGACAACTGCGTATGGTTAGGCGATGTACTAATCTGGGAGGCGAGACGGTCTCCCGGCCGGGAGGTCTCAGCGACCTCCCCGGAAGACATGGTGATCTCCCCCGGGAGGCACAACGGTCTCGGGGAGTCCTTGACTTTTAGGACGTTTTGTCCTATCTAGACATTAAATGGATTGGGAATGCTCGATCGGCGCTGGGCCTCGGTGAACACCGGGGCCCTTCGCTTTTGGACCTACGGGAAGACCTTGAGGCCGTAGCCCTCGATCTTACCGTTCGGGGCGGCCCGAAATTTGGATTTCAGGGCATCATAGGCTCGGTTCGGCTGATCGGGCTTGATGACTTGGCGGCCGATCGGGTGCCCCACCAGGTCGGCCAGCTGCAGACCGGTCGAATTGTGCTTCTTATCCATGAAGCGGATGTCGAGGTTCGGCATTTTCCCGACCGCATTCGCGCCATCGCAGATGCGGCGAAACTCCAGCTCCAGCCTGGCGTCTTCCGTCCTGCCGCGGCATTCCACCTGAAGGTGGGTCATCTTGGCGGCCTGGTTCTTCTCCATGAGCAGGCGTTGAAGCCGCTCCATGCAAAACCCCAGCGCGATGCTGTAGGGATCGGCCGGTGCGCTGTACTTCTCGACATGCTTTTTCTTGTCGATGACCGCAGCAATGAGCGTGAACTCGGCCTCGCCGATAAGGGCGGTTACGCGGTCGATGAAAGAAGCCCGGGTTTTCGGATTGAGCAGGATGTTGAAGTCGCCGGTCGCCTTGCGCATCTCGTGACCGTGCAGCACGACGCTGTCATGGCCCCAGAAATCGAACTTCAGCCGCTGGAAAGCCGGTACGACCGTTTCGATGTACTTGGCCTTTTCGACCACGCAGAACGCCAGCACAAAGACCGGGTGGTCCGGGTTGATGTTCGTAAGGCCGTGATCGCCGCTCTCGTCGACGTAGACAATATATTCGCTGTAATCCATGGCCGCATACTATCCGAGCGAGGAAAGACCCGCAGCCCAAGTGGCTTGTAGATAATCGCTTTTTGCGATTGCGCCGGCCTGCAATCTAACCGCGAATCGTCCCCCAACGCCCGTTTTCAGTGTAAGCTGGACCAATGGAATCACCAAGGGATCGAATTCTCGGGCGGGGGCGGCAACAAGCGTGAGCTTGATCAGCAAATGGCGGCGACCGGTCGTTTTGCCGGCCATGCCCGAACGTCGGCTTGCGGCGGGCAAGAACTCTGTCACGCAGACTGTCTTCCCGCAGGCAACGGTTTCAGCCCTGTTCTTCGATTCCCAGTACAACGGCCACGACCTGATCAGGCTCGACCTGGCGCCGCCGTTCAACGAGATGCTGATCCGCCTGCCGAAGGCGCACCGGGTCGATAGTCCGCTGCCGGTCCTGACCGCGCTCGATCCCGGTCAATACGGCGATGCCACGACGCCGCTTGAGCTGAAATGGGATCGCCTTGGTGCCCTGGAGAACTGGGCAGATACCCCCGAGAAGGTCCGGGCATCCTGGCGCAACAAATTCACCTTCGCGGTCGAAGACCTCGAAACCGATGCGCCGGGACTTCGCCTGCCGCAGATCGGCGCGCTCCATGCGATCGCCGCTCACTTCTCGGTGGGGTCGGATTTCGAGCCGGCAACGGTGGTCTTGCCGACCGGCACGGGCAAAACCGAAACCATGCTCGCAAGCCTCGTCTGCAGTCGCGAACGCAGGATGCTGGTGTTGGTGCCCAGCTCGGTTCTTCGCAACCAGATCGCGGGGAAGTTCTCCACGCTGGGTGTCTTGCCGGCAGCCGGCGCCATCCCCATCGAGCTGGCGCGGCCGTTCGTCGCCAAGATCACGAAGGGCATCGAGAGCGCGGCAGCCGCCGGCCGCATCGTCGAAACGTCAAATGTCATCGTCGCTACGCCAGATATCCTCAAGGCATCCGCGCCGGCCGCGCTGGAACGGCTCCTCAAAGGCTGCTCTACGCTCGTCGTGGATGAGGCCCACCACATCACTGCCACGACCTGGAAAGAAGTGCGGGACAAGTTCGAGTCGAAGAAGATCCTGCAGTTCACGGCGACGCCCTTCCGCCGCGATGAGCGGAAGGTCGACGGCAAGATCATCTTCAACTTCAAGCTTGGTGACGCCCAGCAGGCGGGCTACTACAGGCCGATCAACCTCCGTAGCATCGAAGAATTCGGCGACCAGGAGACACGCGACCGCAGAATCGCGGCGGAGGCGGTTGCGGTGCTACGACGTGATCGAAGCGAGCAGGGCCGCGATCATCTCCTCATGGCCAGGACCCGCAGCAAGGAGCGCGCGCAGGAAGTCTGGCGCGAGTACAAAAAGCTTGCTCCGGAGATGAAGCCGGTCCTGGTCTATTCGGGGCCGAACCGCAAGGCTGCGAACGCGAAGTCCTTGGCGCAACTCTATGATCGCGGCCAGAACGGCTCGCGTATCGTTGTCTGCGTCGACATGCTCGGTGAAGGGGTCGATCTGCCCAACCTGAAGATCGCCGCGCTCCACGACACACACAAATCCCTGGCGGTCACGCTGCAGTTTATCGGCCGCATCACGCGCAAGGGCGATGCCTCGATCGGCGAAGCCACGGTCGTCACAAATATCGCCGACCCCGAGGCCGAAAAGAAGCTCGGCAGCCTCTACGCCGAAGGGGCGGATTGGGACAAAATCATCCGTCGCCTCAGCGAGGAACGGATCGAGCAGGAATTGCGCCTGCAGGATGTGGTCGCCGGCCTGAAGGGCAAAGGCACGCTGCATGCGCACATTTCGCTGTGGAACCTACGCCCGCGCCTCTCGACCCAGATTTATCGCACATCGTGCGCCAAGTGGATTCCAACGGAGTACGTCAAGGTTCTTAAGTCCAAGGACCAGACCTGGTACGCGCTCGATGAAACCCAGACCTGCTTGTAGGCCTGGTCTACCGCGAAGACGCGGTGGACTGGGGTAACTTTCAGTCGCTCGAGGACACGAGCTACATCCTGCTAGTGATGTGGTGGGACAAGCCAAATGGCGCCCTATTCATTTATGCCAGTGACTATGATGCTTTGCGCACCGAGCAGCTGGCATGTCACGTAACGGGCGATAAGGCCCGCCTGCTGTCGGGCACCCCGATCTTCCAAATTTTGAATAACGTCGGGCTGCCTCTCGCGAAAAGTCTGGGTTCATCGCGCGTGGGCGCGATCAGCTTCACGTCCTATTTCGGCGTGAAGGCCTCGCCAGCATCGAGAAGGCGGAGTCCGAGCTGAACAACATCGCCTGCCTCGGCTATGAGGATGGCGAGCGGGTTCTTTGGGGTGGCGCCAAACGCAAGGGCAAGGTCTGGCAGCAAAACGCCGGAACGCTTGCGGAATGGGTCGCCTGGTGCGCCCGCACCTGGAAGAAGGTGTCGATGGAGGAAGCGGCCGCGCCGAATATCACGCGGGACTTCCTCCGGCCGATCCGTCTTGCTGCGGCACATACCTCGCACCCCATTGGGGTCGAGTGGGGCGAGCATGCGCAAACCATCGGCGCCGACCAGTATGTGGAGTTCGGCAGCACACAGGTCGCGCTCTATCTCGTTGAACTTGAGATCGCTGCGGTCGATACCGATGGTTCGATCCATATTCGCCTGTCCGCCGACTCGCTGAGCGCGACATATCGGCTGACGATTTCCAGCAGTCTCCCGGCCGGCTATTCGCACACCAAGATTGCTGGTCCGGATGTGCAGTTCAAAAAATCAAATGGTGTCGTCGCTCCGCTGCCCGAACATCTCGTCGTCGATCCTTTGATTGTCCGCTACGCGGATGGCACCTATTCCTACAACTGCTATCGCATCCCGGCCAATCTGGACGCAGGCAAATTCCCGGTGGCGCGGCTGGAATCCTGGACGTGGAAGGGCATCCCGCTGAATCGCGAGTCGATGGGCAAGAGCAGGGCGAAGGACACCATTCAGTATAAAGCCTACCAGCAACTGCATGCCGAGTTCGATCTGGTCTTCAATGATGATGGATCGGGGGAAGCGGCCGACCTGGTGGGCCTGAAGGACATCGACGAGCAAACCATCGCCCTTTGCCTCGTCCACTGCAAAAACGCGCACGGGGGCGAGGTCTCCGCAGATATCCGCAACTTCTATACGGTGTGTGGGCAGGCGCAGAAGTCGGTCAGCGTCAAGCATCGGGGCATGTCGCGCCTGTATAATGACCTGAAGCGCCGCCACGACCTTTGGATAAAGGGCGGCAGCTCCCGCTTCCTGAAAGGCGACATCAAGCAGCTGGCCTACTTCCGGGACAAATCGAGGCGCGCCTCGATCAACTTCGAGGTCATCATCATCCAACCCGGCGCCTCGGTCGCAGCCATCAACGACGACGCGCTCAAGCTTCTCGCGACCACCGAGCTTTACCTCAAGAAAACCGCCGCCGCGGGCTTTCGCGTGATTCTGTCACCTTAGGCCTTCAGCGCCGGCTTTTCACAAAACGCCGCATGTTGTCGTTGCCAACGATGCGGACGATCGCCCAAGGAAGCGTCCCCAGCGCGCGGTAATCCACGATAAGGCTCCGTTCCAGCAAATAGTGGGCCACCGGATTTAAGCGTCGGGCCTCCCAGCCGTAGCGATTCGCAATTGACGCACAATCTGTTTAGTCCCAGACTTTGATGGTGCACCCTTGTCGCACGATTCGAAGGAAGCGCTATGGGACAGATTTTACACGGCTGCGCCACCACGACGGAGGCAGTCCGTCGAGCAATACAAAATAGTCAAGAGAGCCTGAGAGGTCTCGCCAAGCGCTACGGGATCAACCAGAAGACTGTCGCGAAGTGGAAGCAGCGCGAGACTGTCACCGATCGTTCGACTGGGGAGTGTCAGAAGTTTTGTGTAAGAGCGTCTCTGTGAGGGGGTTGCGGGGTCAGCGGACTGACCCCATGGGGTCAGTCCGCTGAGCCTGCAAAGCGCTCGCCGAACTGGATGGCAAACTGGCCCATTGCGGCCGTCCATGCAACCGGTCGTCGCCAATGGATGCCGGCATTTCTGATGGCGAGGTAAAGCAGCTTCATCGCCGCCTCGTCGTTGGGGAAGCTGCCGCGTGTTTTGATGATCTTGCGCAGCGAACGGTTCAGCGCCTCGACCGCGTTGGTGGTATAGATCATTTTGCGTATCTCCGGCGCGAAGGCGAAGAACGGAATGACGTGCTCCCACGCCCGGCGCCAGGCCGCCCGGGATAGCGCTTGCCCCACTCGGCTTCGAAGTCCTCGAGCCTGAGCAGAGCGGCGTCGGCATTCTCGGCATGATAGATCGCCTTGATCGAGGGAAGGATCGCCTTGCGATCCTTCCAGGACACGAAGGATAGGCTGTTGCGGATCAAATGCACGATGCAGGTCTGGACCATCGCCTTGGGAAAGACGCTGTTGATCGCCTCGGGAAAGCCCTTCAGACCGTCGACGACGGCGATCAGGATGTCGGCGACGCCGCGGTTCCTCAGATCGTTCATGACCTTGAGCCAGAATTTGGCGCCTTCGGTTTGCTCGATCCAAAGCCCGAGCACGTCTTTCTCGCCCGATGCAGTGATGCCCAGCACGACGTAGACTGCCTTGTTCTTGACCATCCCCTCATCGCGAATCTTGACCCTGAGCGCGTCGAAGAAGACCACCGGATAGATCGCTTCCAGCGGCCGGCTCTGCCATTCGCGGACCGTCGAGAATCGCGTCGGTGACCTTGCTGATCAGATCGGGGGACACCTCGGTGCCGTAGAGCTCGGCCAGATGGCCCTGGATCTCCCGTACCGTCATGCCCCGCCCGTAGAGACTGATGATCTTCTCGTCGAAGCCGTCGAAGCGGGTCTGGCCCTTCGCGACGATCACCGGTTCGAACGTGCCGGCGCGGTCGCGCGGCACCTCGATCTCGATCTCGCCGTCGTCCGTGAACAGCGCTTTGCTGCTTGTGCCGTTGCGGCTGTTGCCCGACCCGCGGCCCGCCGGGTCGCCCTTCTCATAGCCAAGGTGGTGGGTCAGCTCCGCACCCAGTGCGCGCTCCAGAAGCGCCTTCTTCAGTCGTCTGAAAAGCCCGTCTTCGCCGGCTAAGTCTTCTGGCTTGAGGCTGCCCCCGGCAAGAAGCTGGTCCAAAATCTCAGGTGAAAAATCCGTAGCCATGTGAGTCTCCTGTCAAAGGTAAACTCACAGAAACCATCTTACACCGAGTTACTGACACCATCCGCGGCTGGCGCGCCGATTATAACTACACACGACCGCACTCACAGCTCGGATGGAAGACACCCTCCGAGTTCGCCTTCACCTGCCACCCGCGCCGGGATCTGGCGCTGCGCTATGCCGATGGCTCCGCGCCAGCTCCCGTCGCTACCACCGCCCAACTGGGCAAATCCAATGGCTTGAGCGAACTCAGAACTGGATAAAATCTGGGGGCAAGGTCATCACCACGATCGCATGACGATCAAGCCCGTTGCCCACATCACGAGGGTCGCATAACATGCATTCCGGAAACGCCGGCCCGACGTGACGTGGTTCAACACTGATCGGGACATCCCCTCGGGAGCATCGATATGTGAGGCAATACGCGCTCTCATCCTGATTGTCGCGCTATAGTGCTCTCTCCCCTGCATCGGAGATCGACCATGACGGGCCGTCCGCTGCATAAAAGCCACCCGGACGACGAGAAGCTTATTTCCGACTTCAAAAGCGAAGCTGAGAAGACTGGTTTTAGCGTAAAACACGTCAGAGACATGGTCGGCCGACTGAATAGCTTCAGCGATTGGTGCCGCACGACTGGGAGGTCGGGAATGGCCGGTCGGCTCGACCGACTGGATGAGGATGTGCAGTCCTATGCGAAACATAAGGGGCTTGATCCCGATGGGATGGGTTCGCTCAAGCGCGTGCTGGAAAAGCTCAGGAATCCCAAGTTGTATCGTGGTGGACGCAAAGGCGACAGTTATCTCAAAGCGCAATGTGCTGAGGACGAGGAGCTTATTAGCGCGGTAAGGACTATATTAGACGTGAATCTGCGGCTGAAAACCATCGCCACTTACGCATCAACGCTTCGCAGGTTCAGTGATTGGCTCTATGGAAACAAAAAGCAGCCTATGGCTGGCCGACTCCACGACGAGGGGCTGACGAAAGATGCTCAAGAGTTCGCGAGGGCCGGCGACAGAACGATCCTCACCGCGTTGACGAGGCTTCGAGCCTCACTCCGTAAGCAAGAAGGTTCGGTCCCGCGGGCGATGGGCTCTCAATCACCGCATGTGGCTCCCTCAGTTCGCGTGGAACGCGGCGCACCAAGTCTGGGCGTGTCAAGTTCTGATACCGAGCCTGGGTTCAAGCCTTCTCCTGAAGACGCAGCACTGATCACGGCGGCGGCTGAGGTCGCTAAGTCGAACATTCGCGTAGGGACGCCCTGGCCTTTTGTAGCAACTCGCAAAAGGCTTAACAGAGAAGTTAAGCATCTTAAGGCGTTCAGCGACTGGCTTAGGAGGACGGGCAGAAGGCCTATAGCCGACCGTCTCCCAGACGCCTCGCTGAACAAAGATGTGATCGCGTTCCATAAAGCCCAACATGCTGACAAGGGCGCCCGCGGGGGCGTCAGCGGTGGCATCAGGATGCTTCGGGACTACGCGAAGGAGCTTGAGGATTTCGCCGCGGACCTGGAACGGCAGCTTGAAACAAACGAGATACCGCCGGCAGCGGGAGAAGGTACCTCCCCGCGGAGGGCGCGTCAGGCGCTCCTCAAGGAGATATTTGGGGAATCGCCGCAATCGGAAACACGACAGCCATCTCCGCAAGCGCACGTCGACGGCTCGGATGTTGATGAAGCCATATCGCCCATGACGCGCGACGATGCTTTCGGTGTATCGATGCTGGACGGGTTACCGCCGCCCGAGTTCGATCACGATGGCCACTCTGTGCCCACCTGTATGGGGGAGCCAGAAGCTGATTTCGGAGCTTACGTTTCCTTGGGTTGGCGCGGCGGCGATGCCCCTGCGCCACTGATCGCCGAACTGAAAAAAAAAAGAACCTGCTGCCGACTTTGTTCCAGGCGCCGGGTCTGCTTATCAACGGTATGCGCTATACCGCGGTCTTGCGGCCGGGTGCAGGACCTGTGACCCCATACAATCCGCAAGGCGATCAAATTAATCTCACGCCAGGAAACGGGTCGTTTGGATCGCACTCTCGATTTAGGCCGATGAATAGGGAGGCGACTGCACGCAATCCTCTGGCCGGTAACGTTTCTCACACTGAGCTCCGCACGGCTGAGGACCGGCGCATTCGTCCCAGGCCGGATCGAACGGGTGGACAGGCCTCCGGATCGGGCAAAAGACCGCAGCTTCCACCGGTACTCGGCCCCGAGCAATGGCTGGACGACGAGCAATGGCTGGGCGACGAGCATATCCAGAGGGACTACGAGCTCCTGACGCAGAAGTTGCAAATGGATCATCCGAATCTTGCCGCCGGAACGCGGTTCGTCGATCCTCTCATCGCCTTTCAGTTGAGTTGGGGCGCCGAGCGCGACGCGCTCAGCGCATGGCAGCGCATCATCTATGATCGGGATCACCATGATGTCGCCCACTTCCTATTCCTGCCAGTGAACGATGCCGGTGCGACCGATCCTAACGGCACCCATTGGTCGCTGCTACTCATAGATCGCCGCCCGGAACGACAGCCCGTCGCCTATCATTACGATTCCGTCCAGGGACACAATGACGGGCCTGCAGAACGGCTCGCGGCACGGCTGGGCGTGACTTCTCTGCAGCGAGCCGGCATGGCCCCGCAGCAGAACAGCTATGATTGCGGGGTGTTCG
>NZ_FMAE01000017.1 GCF_900094575.1 Bradyrhizobium yuanmingense
GAAAGGATAGGCCGCCTTGGTATTCGCCCAGTCTTGGCAAACCACCGGAATGCTCTGTCCGATATCTCCACCAATCTGCTGCAGCAGCATGCGAAAGCTCTCGCCAAGTCGAGCGTCCCGGAATTCGCCCAGCGCAGCTTCACGGTCGAACCAGGTCACCGCGTCAGACGCCAACCGATGCGCCTTCTCATCCCGGACGCGTGAAGTCAGTCCCATAGAGCACCTCTTCTCGAATCAGGTGCCCATCAAAGAATCGCAAGCGATTCTGGCGACTCAAGTTTCTCGACTCAGTGCACCTCAAAAAAGTGGGTAATCGTAAGCTTCACCGGACGGATACGGCTTAGCTCGGATGGATACGTTGGTGTGACATTCAACACGGCATCGAAGTCGCTAAGCCGACGAAAGTCAGTCCATAATTCGCCTGACTGGCCTCGCCTCAGCAAATTTGGCGATAGCTCACGAGCGGCCCGCAGTGGTCAACTGATCCACTCAACGTTCGCTCGAATGTTCGGATTCAATGCGGCCGTTGCCGCGGTGCCAGTCATCTTCAAGCCGAACTACATCATCCAATTCCGGAGTGGAGACCTCTACAAGAGTGATGTCATCCTTGGCTTCAATGCGATGCACCATGCCGGGCATGATGTGGACAATATCGCCAGCCCTAAGATCGATTTTTTTCAAACATCCAATGCGTCGCTCGCGACCATAGAAAAGTATACCGCTCCCACTCAGAACGAGGTTCGCCTCTTCCTTGTGTTCATGATATTGGAGGCTGGTTTTGCGACCGGCCTGAATATGAATGAGTTTGAAACCGAAAGGAGCCCCTTCAGCTACGAGCCAGCGCTCTTCACCCCATCCCTTGGTGACCTTCTTGGCGATGGTCACGTTCTCAACATTGAGGCCGCTTGAAGCGTTACTGAGTGACTTACTAGCGTCAGAACGACTCTCGTTCAGGTAATCTTGTTTCATATCTGCCCCCAACTTCATGCGGCAAAGGCCAAGACATATCGCTCGATGGATCGTTCAACCGCGCTCTGTAAAAGTTCGTCTAGGCTCTTTCCCTGTTTGTAGCATGCAGAATCCGCGACGTTTTTGATGGCCTGATATCTCTCGGTGCCAAACACGTAATGACCTGCGATTATAGCGCGATCTATATCGGATGCTTCGGAGTTCGGCTTCATCCATTTTTCCCAGGCGAGTGACTCGAAGGCCAGTTCTAAAAATTTTTCCAGTTGAACACCTAAATTCAGCTCTTTGAGGATGCATACAAAAGCTCGCGTTTCGGCGACGCCACACTCCGGTGCAATGTTAATTGCTGAAACGCCGGACCGTTTTAGTACAGAAATGTGCCCTGCTGGCAGGTAGTCGGCGTTATGGGCCTTTAATGCGCTGCCTCTTTCACGACAGATATTTGCAAGCTGCTCGACCGAGTGCCGGACCTCACGCGGAGCCGCCATGATTGCTCCCACGTTCTCCAATTCCACAACTTTTGTTCCGGTCTGAGCGACCACAAAGGTCGGCAAAGGCAGTCTGAGGTCAATTAGTCTCTTAAGGATATCTTGCAGCCTATCCTTGAAGTCAGACGGACAATCGGGATCGATACCCTGATCTTCGAAACCGACTTCAAACCGAACCAATCTACCAAGGCTTCTCGCAAAATCATGGCACTCCGCGTATAGTTCCACTAACCTCGTTACAGCCTTGTCAATTGGGGCAACTCCAGCTCGTTCTAAGCTGGTGTCAATGTGGAGTAGATCAAATCCTGCCCGGATGTCCTCTTTGAAGGACTCTAGGCACGATTTCATGGCTCTCTCGTCGCTATAGTCACGTTCACTAGGGTGCTGCCATGGCCCCCCGTGGTCACGGCAGATGAGTAGGGAATTCGGTGGGAACTTCTTTCCTACGTGTTCGGACAACGCCTGCGTGGTCCAATTCTCCACGTAACCGCCGCCTAAGTCGTCCTTCTCAATTTGACGCCTGCTCGCAATAAGCATCAAAGGGATTCCGTGATGCCTCGCGATGCTCCCGCAAGCTTCCACCGTGTTTTTTGACATCGGCCCGATTCCGAGGGAGGGCCGATGCCGTGCTTCTATTGGCTGTGTATTGAAAAGTGCCATTGTGGCCCTGATCGCATAAGTAAAGAATTCCTTTGACCTTCATCGCAACGGCATGAGAGTCGCTCTAACGGCTTTGTTCCGGAGCTCTGCGTCGCTGTTCTAGAAAACGACGCTTGGTGATGATTCTTGGCCAATCATGTTTTATGCATTCCGCAGAAAACCGGTCCTTTGTAAGATTGGCAACAGCTCATGATGGTTGTTAATCATGTAGTCTGGATACGCCGCCCGCAAACGCGACTCCGAAACAAATCCTCCGGTAATGGATATGCTTATGAGCCCGAGATCGCGTGCAATATCCGTTTCGACCGGCATATCGCCGATAATGAAGGTTGACTCCGGCTTCAAGTCGTTTCTCTGCATGTATAGACGAAGCCGCTCTCCTTTGCTCATCGATTTGTATTGGGTGGCGCGGCTTTCAAAGGCGAGCACATCGTCGATGAGGTCATTGATTTCAAGTCTTCTCAATTGGGAGCGCAAAGGATCAACTATATGGTTGCTTACGATGATGGACGAAGCCGCTTCTCGGCGCGCCAACTCCAATACTCTGCGCGCGCCCTGGCGCAGCTCGGCTTTACCTGCAAGAGGTTCGTAGGTGTCGTGCAAGATTGCGCTCCCATCGCGATCCACCATCGCGACCTCATCTTGCGACATTCCGAGATTGAGAAAAAAACGAGATAGTGGAACATCGCAATGTTCTCGAAGAGTCTTCATGTCGATTGGTGTATGACCAAAGCGATGTAGTATGGCGTTGGTCGTTTTGAGCAATGCACACGCATCATCGAGCAGCGTTCCATTCCAATCAAAGACAAGAACAGGTTTCATAAGTTTACCTCAAGCGGGGTCGCCTCCGAATAAGATCGGCGCGCTAATTCGCGCACGTCGTTGCTGCCCCGCAGCCAAGAGGGCTTCAATTGCCACCGTTTACGCTTGAGATGCTAACCCCTGCCGCGTGGAGAGATGGCTTCCCCTCCTCGAGCAAACGCCGTGCCAGTCCTTAGATGAATGGGCTCGCGCCGACACAGCGCGTTGGCAAGTCATCCATCGATGATGTCCCGTGGTTCGAGTGCCGACATGATGTCGAAAGCTCGACGGGCACTGTCCAGAACCCGTCAAATATTTGGAACGAGCGCTGCAAGAGCTTTTTTCGATCGACTTCCACGGGAGCGGTGCGGGTCATATGTTCGGCCTCTAGTGCGCATACGTCCGCCAGCCATGATCAGGCCCGGGACACGAGAGGCCGAATCACTTTACGCGCTTTTGCGGGGTGCGACCTGCTTATCTCGCAATTTCGTAGATTTTCTGATCCGCGAGCACTTTCGAAGAAGCGCAAACGCGTTTGCCGCGACGTTCGGGAAGCTTGCGCACATATTCAGTTGGAACGCCCCCGAACAGTGCCTTTAGCAGGTTCATGAATAGAGGGTCCGTCATGACCGCAGGGTCATTTTCCTGATATTTCCATTCGCTACGGGGATGTCCCGGGTTCTGTTGAATTGCTGAAGAGGTCGGCGTTGCCCACCTTGAGCCGGTAGGCTCGGGGTGCTGCTTCCACAAAGGAGAGCAACGCCATGACGAGAGATATCACCCCGGCTGGTTGGCCGGCGACCGGGGCTGTGGACGAAACGTTTGCAGAAGTGCCGGCGAGCTTCGATCGGTTCTGCCTTGCGGCAGGGATCGCGGCGCTGGGCACGATATGGAGGCGGATGTGGCGGCGGCCTGCGGGCCGCGCCAGGTCGCGATGTGGCACGGCGGGCGCACTGTTGGGGCCGAACGCGGGGACGGATTGGTTTCGACGGCGGCAAGATCGAGGTCGAGCGCCCGCGGGTCCGGGGCGTGGACGGCCGCGAGATCACGATCTCGAGCTGGCCTCGCGGAGGTTCGTCGCCTGTCGGCGGCGCGGCTGGCCGACTTCATGGCTGCCGATCTGTCCGCGCTCGACCTTCTGGTGGTCCAAATCGATGGGCTGCATCTCGGCGACGATCTTGTGCTGGTCGCCGCGATCGGGGTTGACGGCGAAGGCAACAAGCATTCGCTGGCGCTGGTAGAAGAGGCGAGCGAGAATGCCGCAACGGTTCAGGCCCTGCTCGACAACCTGGTCTGGCGCGGGCGCGCCCCGACGGGGCCCACTATGCCTGGTGAGAGCACCATCGCACGTTGAGCGCCGTAGTAGGGGTCTCATCGAAACAAACTATCAAACTCCGTCGGACGCCTGATCGTGGTTCTTCATCGAGACGGTCTGCCATCGCCTTCCGATGGGACCCTGCATGCGACACCGCCATTGCGTGGTGTTAGGAGGCGTACAACTGATCAACGCATCGACAGTGCGGGGAAGAACCAAAATAGCAGAATTGCGAGCTGCGAGCGAGGGCAAGAAACACGAGAAGGGGTGGAAGCCTGGCAAGCAAGACACTCGGGGGCTACAGGCGCGGCAGGGAAGATTACTGAGACTCCAGCGCGCCGCGCCATTTTCCACAGTCCGTCAGATCCGTAAAGTCCTTTCCAACCGTCGCGTGATGTGGGTTAGTAGAGAACCAGAATTGTTACTGCGAACGACTCGCTGATTTTTTCGGCGGTTGCGGAGCGGCAAGAGGACTAGAGAGCTGCATGTCGAATATCATTCCAAAGAAGGCCAATGAGCTGATCGATCCCTAGGCGCAGATGATCGTCGGTTTTTTACAGGCTATGGGTTTGCCAGCAGACAATGTGATTGCGGGCCAAGATGAGCGGCGGATACTCGGCGACAATATTGAAAGCCTGATTCGTGATCTGCCTGTAGAAGTGAGGAAGGATGCTCGGTATCTCTCCGTTATCGGCGCCGGTTTCGGTCTCTTCGACTATTCCTTGAGTGCGGTTTGGAATGAGGTCGTCATCAACCTGCGGCGCGGTTTACGGCCTAGAGGTATTTTTTCGACGCGGCTGTCGGCGGCAGCAAGGCTCGCGAGCACTACAAGACCGAAGATGAGCTTGCGTCTCTGAAAGACTCCGTGCTGCTCGATACATGCCGCAAATTGGAGCTGATCTTCGACGCGACCTACAAGAAGCTCAAGCATATTTTGGAGATGCGGAACGACACCGGATTTCGCATCCAACCAACTACACAATCAATGCATTTGAACTGCTAGTGTCCTGAACCAGAAGTTCGCAACATCGCCTCGTGCTGTACCGGGGCATTGTAACGGTAGAAGCGTTCGATCGAAGCAAGGATGTCATCGGCTGACTTGGTCCATCGGAATGGCTTCGGATCGGCATTGTATCGTTCGATGAACGAGGTGATGTCCGCCCTGAGGGCAGCGACACCGCGATAGAGCCGCGCCTGATCTTCTTATCCGTAACGCGAAGAAGCGCTCGACCTGATTGGGCCATGACGAACTGGTCGGGGTCAGGTGCACATGCCAACGCGGCCTTTTAGCCAGCCATTTCCGGATCAGCGGCGTCTTGTGCGTTGCATAGTTGTCCAGAGATCCCATCTGGCGGAGTGGGTGAGCGATCGGCTATCGGCCGCGGGGTCTGTGAGCTGCTTCGCTCGGGCTAGTCTACGATAATGTAAGAGATCGAGCGCAGATCTCTAACGCAAGAGCTAGGCGCACACATAGAGCTCACATCCCACATCAGCACATCGTTCGATGACGAAGATGCGACGTTAATCCAGCCAGATCGGTCATGGGACTTGAGCGACATAAGACGAGCTGCAACGAAATACGTTGCGAATCGAAGGTGCAGATGCGCTTGCGCCGCCGGTGCCCACGTCCCTGTGTTCCCGCACGTACGATCTGGGGGACGGCGGCGCAGGAGAACTGGCCGGCCAAAGCCCCGACGCACGCGTCGCGGCACGCCAGCAAGCCTCCGCGGCGTTCCTCGCGGAGCACTTCGATCGCTGGCAGCAGACCTTGCGGGCGGATCTCCGGCAATCAAAACCGGCCGAGGAATCACCCGCGGTCTCGCGGAGGGACGTGTGGGGTGAGCGCAACCAAAGTGTTGCTTCGCTCACTGCAGCAAACGCGAATGAGACGCAGGGAACTTGAGCCCGCAGATCACTTTCGCGCGAGACCGTCTTGTGGGCATCAGAATAGGTATGCTACTTTAAATTGCGTGGGGCAGACCTCACCCTCACTGCAAGTATACAATTGGAGGTTGTCGTGACAAATGCAGCAGCGGCGCTTGCCCACTCGGTATCAGTGACAGAGAATTCCGATGGACGATTGGAGGTGTTCAGTCTCGGAATCGACAGGGCGCTCTGGCACATCTGGCAGGAAAAGCCGAATTCAGGTCCATGGTCGAGTTGGGCCTCGCTTGGCGGCGTTCTCACCAGCTCGCCCTCCAGCGTCGATAATTCCGATGGCCGGCTCGAAGTGTTCGCCCGTGGCACCGACAAAGCGTTGTGGCACATCTGGCAGGAGGAGCCGCATGCCGGACCGTGGTCCGGTTGGGCCTCGCTTGGCGGCACCATCACCAGCGATCCGGCGGGCGTGATCAATTCCGACGGCCGGCTCGAGGTTTTTGCGCGCGGGACCGACAACGCGCTCTGGCACATCTGGCAGGAGGAGCCGCATGCCGGTCCGTGGTCCGGTTGGGCCTCGCTTGGCGGCCAGATCACCAGCGATCCGGCGGGCGTGATCAATTCCGACGGCCGGCTCGAGGTTTTTGCGCGCGGGACCGACAACGCGCTCTGGCACATCTGGCAGGACAAGCCGCATTCCGGTCCGTGGTCAGCTTGGACCTCGCTTGGCGGCCAGATCACCAGCGACCCCGAGGTGTTCATCAACTCCGATGGCCGGCTCGAAGTGTTCGCCCGTGGCACCGACAAAGCGCTGTGGCACATCTGGCAGGAGAAGCCGCATGCCGGACCGTGGTCAGGCTGGGCCTCGCTCGGCGGCACCATCACCAGCGATCCGGCCGTGGTCGACAATTCCGATGGCCGTCTCGAAGTGTTCGCCCGTGGTACCGACAATGCGCTGTGGCACATCTGGCAGGAGGAGCCGCATGCCGGTCCGTGGTCCGGTTGGGCCTCGCTTGGCGGCCAGATCACCAGCGATCCCGCCGCGATCGCCAACAGCGACGGCCGGCTGGAAGCGTTTGCGCGCGGGACCGACAACGCGCTGTGGCACATCTGGCAGGACAAGCCGCACTCCGGACCGTGGTCGGGCTGGGCATCCCTGGGCGGGGTTCTCCTGAGCGATCCACTCGCGGCCTGATACGGACTGCACAAGAGGCCGGCCGCCTCACAAGACGGCCGGCGCCTAATTGACCCATCATTATGATCCGTCGCAAGATTGATGGCGATGCGGTGCTGGAAGCTCGCTTCGGCCCGCTGCTCGATCTGGCGCAGCGGGTGCGCAGCCAGGATCAGCATCAGCGCGGTCCAAAGGTCTATGCGTTACGTGCCCCGGAGGTCGAGTGCATCGGCATGGGCAAAGCCCGCGCGCCTTACGAGTCCAGATGCAAGGTAAGTATCGCCACCCCCGTGACCTCCCAAACGGCGGACAGTTCGTGCTCCATGCCAAGGCACTGCACGGCAATCCCTTCGACGGGCACACGCTCGGCCCCGTGGTCGCCGACACGGAGAAGCTCTCACTGGCGTGGAGGCGCGCCGCATCCATGTCGACAAAGGGTACCGCGGCCACAGCCACCCGCATCGGTTCAGGGTCTGGATCTCGGGGCAGGTCCGCCGCGTCACGGCTTCCATCCGGCGCGAGATGAAGCGTCGTGCGGCTGTCGAGCCCGTCATCGGCCACGTTACAACTCGCGACCTTAACGCATTTTCGAAGCTCAATTTGCTTCAGATGAGGTCGCGTCCCTGGCGTAGCTAATTGTTTGGATAGCCGCCAATCCTGGTAGGCGCCGCATGCCCCACATAGCGCTACAAAGCCCTACCCACGGGTGACGACCCGGGAGCGAGGCGACTAACTCTTTTTGGCAAGGCCAGCCAGTGAAAGTTAGTGGCGCATGGCAGGGACAGCGCTTTGCACTTTTCGGCGCCGAGTTACGTTGCCGCTTAAAGCGTCGAAGGAGCAAAACCGAAAAAGCGAGATGAGTTGAGGGATACGACTGTCGTTAGCATGTCGTATTTGTGCAATCGTGCTCAATCTGGCCTGCCACGAGCTTTCATCCGCAACTCTCGAGCCTCTTCTCAGGCGACGCCTCGTGTCACAGTCAACTACCCGCTTAGGCAGTTGATCGAAACGACAAACATAGGACCAATCGATGCCAAGGAATGCGTTTCTGCGTCGCCGAACACCTTCACATCTGTAGTTTTCAAGCACGGGATCGAGGCAGGTTGCTGGGCCGAATAAGCCAAGCTGCTGGTTTGCCATGGCTTGACGAGGGAACGCAATTTGCCGGCGAGAGCTGCCGTGTATTGACCCGTTACGACGTTCGACCGAAGCATTTCGTTCTCGGGTTGACCAGGCGAACGGAGCCTGATGCCCCTGCAATTCCATCGCGCTGCCGAAGACATGGAAATATGGAGTGCGAACAGCGACGGCTATTCGTTCGTGATCAGCTTCCAGAGCCCGACTGGTCGTGGCTTCCGCGGAAGGTCGGGCTACGTCGCCTCGTGGCGTCCGCTTGACCAGAGCCGTGGCTCGATCAGGATTCTCGGCTGGCCGCTCCAAAGCTTCGCTGAGGCCGAGAATGCGTGTAACAGTATGCTGAATTACCTTCGAGACGTGAACTGACTTCCACTCTCTGAAAACTTGAGCCTCGCCAAATGCCGCAGTCACTCCGAGCGCCACCCAGGATACTCGATCGAATGTCACTGCTCACTCTTTATGTAAAGGCGTTGGAGCATATGCTGGCAGCCGATGCAGACGAAGTTGATCTTTAGGAATGGCAGTCGGGATGATGGGTTGTGTACAATGAGCAGCAGACAACTTAACGATGAGTATGACGCCGAGGAAGCCGAGGCGATTGCCGCGGCACTTGACCTCACGCTCGATGAATTGAATCAAATCGAGTATACGATAAACGAGATCGCCAACGACGATGGGCTGGTTTACGCATACGGCGTAGAAATCAAAGAAGGAGCCCCGCAGTACATCCTCGACAAGCTTGCGCCGCTGCCCAGGCGGGGCAACTTAGTGCTGATTCATGTGCGGGGATACGCCCACGACGCAGATCAAGAGGAAATTGAAATAGAGATGGCCAGGACGACCGTTTACAAAGTAAAGCTCTACAACATCGCTACAGATGAAGTGGTTATCTCCCGGCGCATGGCCACCTACGACGGGGCAGCCAAGATGGGAGGGTGGCCGGTTGAAGGCACGGGTCATATAATTGACCTAGCTGACCTAGAACCCGGAGAGGAATGGACACCTCGCGATTTCGATCCGACTACGATATGACGGTGCTCACGACTGAGATGCGTCAACCGCACAAACGCTCTCGAACATGATTGATTACCATCATACGGCGAGGCAATTTGGTTCTCCCGACTCATCCCGTAAGCGCTAAACCCTCCAAACAACGCTCGCAGTTACGGCGATCTTCTTGTCATGCTGCCGCGTCCATTGCTTGGCCGAACGCCGCAAGACGTCGTATCAGGCTTGTTAGCACTTCCGGCTTTTTACCCTCTGCCCAGGCAATGGCAAGCAGCTCCCCGATCAACGCCGGATTTTTTCTGAGACCTCCAGCAGCCGGATCAATGGCGCGCCGCGCTTCATTGTTGACCCGATCCCAATCCGCCGCCTCGAAACACTGCCTAACGGAATCTTCAATATTATTAGGCCAAATCGCACAACAGTCACCCCAAACAATGGCCGACGGGAAATGATCGCCCCCCAGCTCAAGAGCCGCTAGGAGAGCTTTGTTGTCAACCTCATGGTGACGTCGACGATCAGGATGTTCCTCATCACCGTCAGCGTCGAATATGACGAAGCAGGGTATCTCCAGCTCCTGAGCGATAGTGAGCAATTGAAGAATGTTCGACTTTCCTTCAGTCGGCAAAATATGAAGTCCGGCCCTTCGCATAGCATTCCATTCGCCATCGAGATGAAGTGCCGCTGAGAGATAAGCACGGTCGGCAATCCCCTCGACGAGCACCAACCGCTGGCTGAAATACAATTCAGATGGTTCCGGCCGCAACGCCGCGAGTAGCTTTGCTCTCGCGACGGGGTTCTTGTCCGGCTTCTTGCCCGTCGCTTTAGAGATACGCACCGCGAACCTGTCGAAGTCTGTGCACTTTACGTGCGATTTCCCCGATTTTCCGTCGCGCCGAACTAACCGGATATCTTCAAACTCTTCGCCGGAGACGAAATAAGGCTTGTGAGTCGTGAGCATAACCTGGTTGCCCAAGGCCGCCAATTCTCTCAGCACGGCCGACAGGTGTTTTGCTTGCGGCGGGTGTTGATAAAGCTCAGGCTCTTCACATCCTAATATAAGGGTAGGTCTTTCGATGCTGGTTTCCGCGGAAGAACCGCTTTCGACGGACGCAAGCTCCTGCAGGATAGCGAGCAAGAACGACCTTTGTAAGCCGTGACCGAAGCGCAGCATGCTTCCCTTGAATGAACCTTCCTGTGCTTTGATAGTCGCTTTCGGTTCACCAATTGAAACCGACTTGTCACTGCCCTGTAGCCATTCAACCATTAGGCTCGCGTCGGGGTGGGCGAAGACAGCGAGACGTTTCGCCAAGCTGTCTGAGATTTCTTGAAGTGTGCCCTGCTGCGCCTGAAGGAGCGCGTCGTACTCTGCACGAGCACGTGCACGCAGAGCCTCCAATGCATCGTCGAAGTCAACCTTCTGCCGGACAGTCCGTTGGAGCAATTTACCCAAGCGGTGTTTCCCGCTTCTTCTGCTTCGGCGGATGCGTCCTTGACGGCTGGGAGATAAACCCACTGCACATAGGGCTCAAGCCTTCCCCTTGCCCTGCCGACCCCATAAAAGTGATCAGTGCTTCGCTGGCTCTCACAAATTTCTGGACGAGCCTCCTCATAAGATCGAAGAGCCTCTATCATAGCCGCCTTGGTCGGCTTTTTCCCGATATCAGGGAAATCCGCCAATCCCTTCGTGACCTCGAAGAAGCGAGCGCGGAGCGGCTCTACGGTCGCCTTGTTCTTGTCGTCCTCGAAAAAGGCGGCGAATTGTTTAAAAACGAGGCGCTCTCCCCACTGAATAACGGGAGCCTTAGCTGTTTTGGCATCGAAAACTGCAATGGAAGTTACAACCAACTCTCCATGGCGAACGTAGTGAGACAGGTCCTCTTTGGCCGCGTCGCTGAGTTGATCGAAGGTAACAGTGATTTGCACTGGAATGTCTGTGTTCCCACCGTGGAAATCTTCGGCCGTTAGCGTTGCAACGTCAGTTGCACTGCCAGCCTCTTGGAAGAAGACATTTAGCGCGCCCAGGATCGTCGACTTTCCTGCGCCGTTGGGCCCGACCAAGCAAGTACATGAGTCAAAAGACACTGTTTGGTCCTCGAAGGCCCTGAAATTCTGCACGCGGACCGAACGGATTCTCATGACATCCTCCATAAGCAATAGAATATGCTTACAACTTTCGCGCGCTTCCGCCCGATTGGTCAACTGTAAAGTTCTTTCTTAGAGTCGCTTTCTGCGAAAACAAAAATGACCGCATGCCAAAAATGGGCGCACGCCGTCTCGCTGGTAAGATAATCGTTGTAGCTAGCTGCACGATCACCGCGGGGGATGTCCCGATCGGTGTTGAACTACGTCTGCCGGAATGAATGTTGCGCAGCCCTCGTGACGTAGGCAGCGGGCTTAATCGTCATGCGATCGTGGTGAGCTTGAAGGGCCGCACAGAACCGACGATTGCTTATGCGGCTTCAATCGCCGGCAGCCCTTGTTGGCCTCGATCATGCCGGCCGCGTACCCATCGCAAAGCCACACCGGCATCCCGCCAACGTTTTACGTTGCTCATGACGCGGTGAATGGTGCCCATCATGTTCTCGGCGATGTTGGTACAGGCGAGCGATCGACGAAGCTCCTTCGGCAACTTCAACCGGACGACAGTCAGGATTTCGTCGAGGCCTTCGAGGATGCTGGCCGCTACGCCGGACCATTGCTGGTCAAGTCGACGCGCGAGATTGCGGATCAATTTTTCGGCCTTGTCGGCGTCATCGAGCTCCCAGGCCTGGCTCAACACCCGACGGGCGACCGCGTGATGCTCTTTCGGCAGGCGTTCCATATGTTGCGCGCCTTGTGGGTCTGGCAGCGCTGGAGCGCAGCGGCCGAACTGAAGGTGCGCCGGATCGCGCTCGACAACGCTTTCGCGGCCTCTCAGGCGTTGAAGCCTGCGGCAAACCCGGGGCGGTTCAGTGTTCTGCCATGTCCAATCGCGAGCTCTCGCATTCGCGGTCTGATCGCGGTTCGTTGGAGCGCCTACACTCGCGAGTGAGCGCGGCATCCTGAGTCGCCGGCATCGTGACAAACACGACATCATCGGGATCATCGGCAAAGTACATTCCAGCCGTCAGTCTTTACCCGCTGCCCGCACTGTAGCCCCGGATGGCGAGCATGCGCCTACGAGAAGTTTTGATGCCGCTGCCTTGGCATGGCTGCTCTTTCAATCGGCCAACAGCCGAATGAGACAGGCCCGGAGTGGTTCGCTAACATCCGGGGAAGCTCTGCTTACCTGAGTCAGAATGCCGCGCCGCGTGCGATTCTCAGCGCGCATTGGCCGTGATTCAATGCGCCATCCATATACGCATTGCTTGCTGGCATCACGCCGGTGCGGATAGGGGTAGTGCGAGAAGGAATTCGGCGCTGCTCGCCACTACTATCTCCAATAGCGCCTCACGCGGGAGTGGTAGATATGCTTAGATCATTCAACATAGTCGTCGCTCTAGCAGCAGTCCTCGTAGGATCGTTGCCGTTTGCTGCATCTGGTCAAACATCGCCACGTGGTGCTCCCATCGCCTCTAGTCCGACCGCCCCTAATGAAGCGAAAGTTGAGAGTTTCCGCTCACGCCTCCAGGATCAGCAAAAGACACTGGAATCATATGGGGCAACGATCTCCGGTTTGGTTGATCGTCTTAAAGCGGCGTCCGGCACGACTGTAGCAAATCGAATTTCTGAGGTCCGCAGTTTGAGGGATGCACTGGTTCAATTGGGCGTCCAATTACAGCCAGACGCACCGTTGTCCCAAAGCATCGACCAATATCAGAGCTGGATTTCGGCGCAGATGGGCCGGGTCAACAATCAGCGTTCCACGCTTGGACCCGAATTCGTCCAGGAGCTTGTGCGTCGATACCAGCAATATCAACAGGAGGTAACGCGTGCGCGCGAGTCGGTTAGCAACCACTCGAATGCAATTGACCGCACTCTGAACGAGCTCACGACAGCCGAGCTGCGCGCTGCGGAAATGTTGATGGCCGAAGACGCAGCTGCGGCGGTCAAAGAACTTCTCGGAGTGTTGGATAATGTCGGTCAGACAATCGAGGACATTCGCAGCAATCTACGAAAGCTCGGCAATGCCGGGGCGTAAGTGACGGCGATAACTTTCCTCTTCGGCGAGTGGACGGAGATCACCACTGGTAGGGAGGTTACCGTGCGCGTAGGACTCATAAGTCTGGTAGCGGTGATCGTGTGTGTTGCCGCAGTCGGCGCGGCTCCAAGGCTGGCCGACAAACAGATATCACCAGGTGCGGGCGAGCAGAAGGTCCAGACCGAAACCACGAACACCCGTCCAATCGTGCAGCTGGACGAATTAGTCGATCAGGCACCTGACGGCAGCCTCGTGATCGAACTTTATCAATCGGTACGCAACATCAGAGACGTGGAAGCAGTAAACGAGCACGTCAAAGCACAGGTCAACAACGCACAGTCTGTTGCCGCCGACGTTGCGCGTTTGCACGACAGCATCCTGAAATCGTGTGACGACTCGGATTTTCCGAAAACTGAAGTTATCGCACTCAAGGCTCGTGCCTTCTCAGCCACTCTTGCTCGAGTCGATGGCGAACTCACAAACGCGTTGGCCGCGACGCGGCAGATAGTTGAAGCCGAGAGACCTGGCTCGATCAAGGCCAAGGAGGATATAAACCGATTTGTGCTTGCAGCGCATGAACTCGGTCGTCTGCGCGTGCAGGCGACCGAGATCGCAAAGGCGATTGAGGGTCTCAGCGTCAGCATTCGCACAACACTAACCTCGTGCACCGCGACGCCGGTGGCTCCGCTGTTCGCTATGCGCGATGTGCTTCCCCTTGGAGGTCAGGCGCGGCAATTTCCTTCCATGAAGCAGAAGCGCGCGTTCAAGCCCGCAACTACGCTCCGCCGCCGCTCACTTAGGCAAGAGCCGCTATAACCCGCCACCGGTCGCATGCAGGTCTGCGTCCTGTTGGAACGGAAAACAAGCCGCTGAAGAACACGAGGCCAGCGCAACCAAACGTCACGCGTGACCTTTAGGCTTTTGTGCTGCAGCAGACTCTCGTTGCCTTGTTCGGTTGCGTTTCTGCCTTGATACTCTCTTCGACCGAGAGACACACGGAATAGCAAGCCTCGACGCAAAGCTATCTCACCGCTTCTTGTGGTCATAGTCGAGGTCCTCCCACTGAAGGCGGGGCGAACGGTCTTCCCGATCCATGGTCGGCCATTGGGCTTGGGTCGGTTCGCCCTTACCACAGTGTTTGTTGCTTGAGCGGCTTGCACGCTTCGGCCTCATCTCGTGCCCCCTCGCCACTCGCTTTGGCGTTTGTGTCAACGATCGCCTTCTTCAGCTCGAGCAGCATATTCTTGATCCTGTCCATCGACATTTCGAGCGCAGTAGATCTGCGGTTCGCGTACCACGCCCCAGCTATGAGTGCGCTAAAGATGCCGATGAAGTACTCCCACCCCACATGAAATGTTATTGCCTCCATATACGGCCATAGGCTAAGTCAAAAACCGTTCCGGCAAAGGCTGGTGAATGTGCGGACATGGCACAGCTCCGGCTCTCGCCGAGGTGGAAATCGTCGGCGATCGTTAGTGCCATGAACGATCCTGGCGGCAGCCGCAAAGGCATAACAGAGCATAGACACGTCAGTCCGACGGTGTCCGACGTGCTTGAAGATGGCACCATCGTTGAATTGGTCTATAGGCCAGAGCATCGCGCCACGCTGCTCGCGACGTCAGTTGCAGGACGCTGGACCTTGGCCACGCACGTGGACGTGCCCGGTGGGCACCAGCTGGTCCCGTTTTCGCCCAACAACAATCTGATCAAGAATGACGTTGTACTGCTGCCGTCCGAACCGCGCATCCACGGGACCGAGCAAGAACTCGTCTCTGAAATTGTGGCTTTCATCCACCGCTACGCCGACCTTAGCCCGACCTTTGAACAGGTCGCCAGTTATTATGTCCTGCTGAGCTGGGTGTACGATGCATTCAATGATCTGCCGTACCTACGTCTTCGCGGCGATTTCGGCACGGGGAAGACACGGTCGCTCCTGACGATCGGTTCGCTCTGCTATAAGCCGTTCTTCGCAAGCGGCGCCTCGACGGTCTCGCCGATTTTCCACACGCTGAACGCGTTTCGGGGAACACTCATCTTCGATGAGGCCGACTTTCGCTTCAGCGACGAGCGCTCGGAGATCGTCAAAATCCTCAACAACGGCAATATGCGCGGCATGCCGGTCCTGCGCACCGTCATGAACCGCCAGCGTGAGTTCAACCCGCAAGCTTTCCATGTCTTTGGACCGAAAATCGTTGCAACGAGGGGACGCTACGAGGACAGAGCACTGGAGAGCCGCTTCATCACGGAGGAAACCGGTGCGCGGCCGCTACGCAACGACATTCCCATCAACCTCCCGCCGACCTTCAAAGATGAGGCCCGTGAGTTGCGCAACAAGTTGTTACTGTATCGCTTTCGAAGACGGCACGAGATTGAGCTCAACCCGGCCCTCGCCGATCCCAAATTGGAGCCGCGTCTCAATCAAATCATGCTGCCGCTGCTAAGCGTCGTCAGTGATCCACGACTGCGGAGCGAACTCCGCAATGCCGCGGAGCATGCCCAGAATTCGATCATCGCCGAGCGCGGCCTTCTGATGGAGGCCCAGGTCTTGGAACTCCTTGTTGACCTGATGTTGTCTACCAGTAGGCAGGTCGTTCCCGTCGCTGACATCACAATGGGTATCATCGATCGCTACGGGCCCGAGTATGACCGACCGATCAGCAACCGGTGGATCGGAAGCGTCCTGCGTACGAAGCTGAACCTCCTGACCTACAAGTCCCACGGAGTGTACGTCGTTCCTATGACCGAGAGGGGAAAAGTGGAGATGTTGTGCCGGAGATATGGAGTGAATATTGTCACCGATGCGCCGCCGACAGAGCGTAAAGGGGATGTGGGGACTTCCGAGAAGTTCTAGAGGCTCTCTCAAAGCTGAACGTATAAGCGAGCGAAAACCACCATCCGGCGCGCCGTGTCGTTCTTCGACATCCCCAAGTCCCCATCTCCACAAGATTTTCATCTGGGACCAGGCACCATCCGAATGCACGATAGATATAATGGACGGCCGCAGTTTGTTGCATTTGAGTGCCACGTGGGCACCTTTTCACGCCTCGAACGAAACTGCATTCCAGGGGACCATAGCGTGCGTGCCTGTCATCTTGCTGGCCGGCTGCACGACCCATGCGTTACCGTCATCAATCATACCTTCGTCCGCATCGACGTCGCTGGGGGCTTACCCAGCAGGAGCTGGCATTCTTAATCGGCGCAAAGAGCAGAACCGCTGTCTCACGAATTGAAAGCTCAAAGCGCAAGCCCAGCCTCGATGCCGTGTTCATATGCGAGATGATCTTCAATACGTCCCCATTGGAGCTGTTTCCTGGGCTCATGTCAGACCTACAGGTGGCCATACTTCGGCGTGCCAGCGAACTCTACGAAAAGCTTCAGGGCGATCCGTCCAAGGCAACGCGCCTGAAGCTTGATTTCCTCGAACGACTGCTGGAGCGAGTAGAAGGGAAGCGCATTGATGCAACCATATGACGAATGACAACCGGTCCGCACTGGTCCTCTCTATCTATCTAAACACGCGCGGCTTTGCGTTCATCGTGTTCGAAGGCCGCTTATCACCGTACGACTGGGGAATACGCGAGATGCGCGGACCTCGAAAGGCCAACGGATGCCTTCTGCGTATCTCCCAAATCATCGATCGGTACGCTCCCGATGTGCTCCTCACCCAAGATACCTCCGAGCAGGGCACGCGACGGGCGCGGTGGATCAGCAAGCTCAACGGCTCGATCGCCGAACTCGCGAAAGATCGTGGCATTCCTGTTTTTGCCTATTCGCGCGCTCAGGTCCGTGCCGCGTTCGATGAGTATGGCGGACCTCCAACCAAACAAACTCTAGCCGAGCTGATCGCGAAGCATATTCCAGCGTTCGAGCAATATGTTCCGCCGCCTCGCAAGCCATGGATGAGTGAAGATCGCCGAATGGGCCTGTTCGATGCGGCAGCGCTGGCGCTCGTATTCTTTCAGTCGATCGACACCTCGGTCAGGTAATGGAGTGTGGACAGTGAAGACCTCGCGCAATACGCGCATTTTCTCCTTGCATTTCGACTAAAAGAGCATCAACTTGAAACAGGCGCAATTGAGCGCCTCACAACTGCCCACAAAACGGCGGTGTACCGAGTTCGCCGTTACTTCAACTGGCAGCGTCCATGCCATCGGCAGGCACCTAGAGCGGAAATTTCTGAGTGTGATTGGCTCGCCCACCGTCGTGTGGACCGAGAACGTGATTGATGCGCCCATAGTTTTGGCGCGCCTTCAGCGTATGCGACCACGGCTAATTTATTCGGAAGGGACCTCCCATGCGCAAAGTATTTCTTGGGATCGTCGCAATCATAATCGTTCGGGTGAGTGTCGGCCCACCTGGGCTCAGCAGGGCGCTTGGTGCGAAGCCAATCGCAAAGCGCTCTGCACCAAGATTTGGGGCAGTGCCGGAGCTGCAAACTGCCTCGCGCAGATCCCTTGCTCAATTACGTCGGCAAGGGTTGCGCGCCTGCATCGGTCGTGAACGCGCGATACACCGTCTATTGTCACAGCAATCGAGGAAAAAGTTTCTGCCGCTGATGCGGTGGTGATCGGGAGGGTGGACTTCTCGCGCGTTTCGGCGTTCGGCTCGCGAGAGAGTTCCGTGCCTACCCGGACCTAAAGCGACGTGAGTCTATTTGTTCAAATCGGTTTGGGGAGGGCGAAATGGCAAGCGCTACAAAGTTTGGCACCGAGTTTCCCGTAAACACCACCACTGTCAGCTCTCAGTTCGACGCCTCCATCACGGCATTAGACGACGGGCGCTTTGTGATGGTCTGGACCGACACAACTGGCGAAGACACATCAAGCGATGCCATACGAGCACAAATATTCAATGCAGACGGTAGCAAGTCGGGTTCTGAGTTCTTGGTCAATACCGGGACCGCGGATATCCAATATGACCCGGCAGTCACGGCGCTGAAAGATGGCCGCTTCGTAGTTGCTTGGAGCGATGGCAGTGGAAGCGACGGTGACACGTCTCTTCAAGCAATCCGCGCACAGGTATTCAACGCCGATGGTAGCAAATCGGGCGGCCAGTTTCTGGTCAACAGCACGACAACGGGGTATCAGCTCGACGAAGCTATCGCCGAGCTGAGCGACGGCCGATTCGTTATTACCTGGACTGACGGGAGTGCAACGGGTGGCGATACCTCGAGTTGGGCTGTCCGCGCTCAGGTATTCAACGCCGATGGTAGCAAGTCGGGAACAGCGTTCCTGGTCAATACTGCGACGACAAGCTTTCAGTACAACCCAGCAGTTGGAGCGCTGAATGATGGCCGCTTTGTCATTGCGTGGACTGACGGGAGTGCAACGGGCGGCGATACGTCAGGCACAGCCGTACGCGCGCAAGTGTTCAACGCAGACGGCAGCAAGTCCGGCAACGAATTTTTGGTCAATAGCACGACGACTGGTGACCAATCCGGGCCAGGCGGGGGAGGATCGGAGACAATCACCATAACAGCACTTGTTGACGGACGCTTCGTCGTCGCGTGGACCGATTACAGCCAAACGGGTAGCGACACCTCGTCGTCTGCCGTACGCGCTCAAGTCTTCAACATGGACGGAAGCAAGTTAGGAACCGAGTTTCTGGTCAACACCACGACAATCGGTTCGCAAAACAACGCTGCAATTACCGCATTGATGGATGGAGGCTTCGTTGTAACGTGGACTGACTCTAGTCAAACTGATGGCGACACCTCTTCTACGGCCATTCGCGCCCAGGTGTTTAACGCGGACGGAAGCAAGTCGGGAACTGAGTTCCTAGTCAACAGCACGAGCCCCAACATTCAGCAGGACCCTGCCATCACAACGCTACGAGACGGACACTTCGTGGTGGGTTGGACGGACTGGAGTCAAACTGGCGGCGATGCGTCAGGCGCAGCCATTCGCGCACAGATATTTGAGATAACATCAGCTAATCGTCTGCCCGTCGTTTCAGATACGATAACCTCGAGTAAATCCGAGGACGATCCAGCGTACACCTGGACTTGTTGCTATTCGCCTCCGATCCCGACAACGATGTTCTTCACGTGGCGAACGTTACAGGTCTCGCGACCGGCGTGACGCTGGACGGCGACACGCTGCACGTGGATCCGAATACCTACAATTCGCTCGCGGTCGGCGAGCACGCCACGATCAACATCAACTATATTGTCACCGATGGAAACGGCGGCTCTGCTCCTCAGACAGCAGTAATCGCAATCAACGGCGTGAATGATGCCCCCGTCACCCTCACGACGCTTGCTTCGGCGCCGCTTGGTTCTGCTATCGAAGGGCAAGCGTATTACGACCCTGACATCAACAACACCCTACAAATCACAAACTTATCGTTCAAAAAGCAGACCGTTGTTGGTGATCCAGGCGATTCCCTTCTGATCCAAGGAAACTATGGAACATTTTTGCTGAACTCGGATGGAAGTTATACATATTGGACCGATCCTCACGCATCTATCCAAGCCCAGGTAAGTGACAGCTTTAGTTGGACCGTCACGGACGGATACAGCACCGCGCAATCGACCCTGATAATAAATGTCACGCCCTCCGCCGTGCAGTTCACGTCAGTGCCGGTTGGCAATCCGATAGATTCGACCCAAATCTCGCAAGGTAATCTTACGCACGAAACTCACAAGGGGCACTTGAGTTGGGCCTACGATTTCTTGGCTCCCAAAAACACCGACGTGTCAGCCGTAGCAGATGGCACCGTAGTGTTTGTCCAAGATGACCTGTCCGAAACTGCGGGAGCGTACTGGTCTGGTTACGGGAATATCGTCACGATCGCGAGTTACGTCGACGGGCAGATTTTCTACACTACGTATGCTCACCTCGCGACCGGTTCAGCTGGGGCCCTCGCCGTAGGAGACGTCGTGACCGAAGGTCAAGTGATAGCCAAAACGGGCGACACCGGAACCTTATACAAGGGAGGTCTTCACCCTCACCTACACATTCAGTTCGGAACTGAGCTCTATTCGGGCACTTTGAACAACACAACTAACGAAAAAGGCCTCATTGCGGATGGCCTAAATGATCAGGTTTGGCCGGCATACTTTGAACAATTGGATATCAACTTCAATTTCAACGGAAACGACGCCATCAAGGAGTATAGAGGCACGCCTGGCCGAGATGTGTTTACGGCCAATAACAAGGGCGACACGGTCCATGGTTACGGCGGCGATGATCTCTTGATAGCAGGAGCCGGTGCCGACAGATTTGTTTTCAACAAATATTCAACGGGCGACACGACGATCGAGAATTTCGAGGCGGGAAAAGACCATATCGTACTGCAAGATAATATCCGAGTGGCCGACCTAACCACAACGTCAGCCGGCACCGTAATAGATTTGAGTAGCGGGGGGACGATCCTGCTTGACCACGTCACTAACTATGCCCATTGGCACCTACTGTTCTGATTGATATTTCCCATATCTCCAAACGCTAGGTCCCTTTTTTAGGACGAGCTCAGTGCCCTCACGAGCAAGCGTTAGTGAAAAGTACCAAGGACTTCCTATGCCAACGTCTTCTCGCAGTAGGAGGCCGTTTGTGGGGACCGCAGTTTCGTTGTCCATGGCATGCCCCTCAATTTCCTTCGATGAAGCGAAAACAACTGCCCATGTTCCTGTTGTATTATCTGCCCAATGATGCGTTCCTATCGCTTCAAAATCTGAACTCTCACCCAAGTCGTAGATATCGGTAAGGCCGTTTGAAGCTTCACGAAAAGTGCCGTCGCTCCTAAATTCGAGGGTATGGACCTCAGTTTCGCTTGGGCTATCTGCCTGCAACCAGGTGCCGAGTAGTCGATTGGAAATCTCTGTAGTGGGGGAGCCGGCGGAGTAGGCATTTCTCGCCGTTGCCGCTCCCACATTCGCTTTCGCAGGCACCACCTCTGTAGAAACATCAGTCTGATTTTGCACCGAAGTATCGGGACCGCGCATTAGAACTCCAGCGCTCACGGCGACCGCGCAAATTATCAAAACGATCCCCATCAGGACTATGGTAATGACCACCGTAAACGGTCTCATCGTTGCAATCCTAGCACGAGGTTCGGATTTAGGTTGACGCTCGTGTGGGGATAAGAACCTGCGCAGATGCGACGAGCGCTCGTGACGAGCCTCAATTTTGCTTTCCCAACTTGCTGCGCCGGAGATCAGACCAGTTATCACAATAGTCCGACGTCGATCGGTTCGGCCACGATTTATTATCGTAAGAGCTCGGCAACTAGGTCTGCGAGCGCTCAACGGACAGGCCCCCAAGGGGGGATCGCCGAGTCAGCGACCTTGTGTTGGGAACGGCATCGATGGCCGTCAATTTCCTTCGTACGAACGCATTGCCGCCTTCGCGCTACCGCTGTCGAGCATACGGCCCGCTACTGTGCAGCGGCGCTCTTCGATTTCGGAGGGACCAATCGGTCCCATCGAAATTCCTCTAAGGCGCTCACGACGGACTGAAGCAAAACGTCGGGTCGATTGGTAACAATGCGCCCGCACCGGCTTGTTGCGATACCGCCGCTCGAGGCAGTGGAGAAAATGATGCGGGGGAGCTGCGTATCGCCGAAACTCTTCGGAAACTCCTGGGCGAATTTCTCTGCCATTGAGAAGCCCGCTGGTGGGCTCTCTTGGGTCTGCGCATTGAAGCGCCCTAAATCCTCTGCAAACTTCTGACTCAGCTATTCGTTCGGGAAGGCAAAATAGAACGCGCCGCATCGATCTAACGGAACGCTCGTGTCATGGTCCCGGATAAGGTTGCTGATAACAAGATCAAAATCACTTCTGTGTTGAGGGCGATCTGTAAGTCTATGCCCATATCTCGGAGAGTACCTTCTTCGAGCCGATTGTTTGACGGCCTGCCGTCCACCCAAAGCACCCGAGCCCCCGCTAGTGCTGGATATACGCGTTCGGCACGAACGAGCGCTCCATTCGCGAAGCGGAGATAAAACTCTCGATGAACCTGCAAGCCTTGGCCCTGCAATCCTCTCTGTTTGTCGAGCTCCGCTAACTTTTCCGCTGCGGCAGCTCGGTCAAATTTCCACCCGCCGGCGAGCTCTCCATGGGTGATGCTGTTGAGCCATGTAGCAAAGAATGGCCAATTCCAGACGATCAGGATGAGGATAGCGATGGGCACGATCGCCTTAAGCAGCTCAGCAATACTCGAGAGCGCGGCGGGGATGTCTACCCCCTCCGGCTCTGAATTGGACGCCTTTGCGGGCTGTACAAATACGTCGACGCGACGCTGAGGTAGCGCCCCACTCTCTGGCTCACCCATGCTCATGCAAGCCCCCCTAAAAAGCAAAAATCGTAAATACAACCTAAGGGGATGGGCGCGAGCGTATACCAGGGAGGCAGCTTCTGTCCATCAGGTGTATTCCCGCTGCCGCCAACGAGGCTAGCGTTTCCAACCCGGCTATTATGGATCGAATAGGAGTAGACTCGCGCCGTTGGCGACCGATAATTGGGAGGGTGTTCATGCCTACCTCCGCCTACGGCGCAGAGATCAGCCCACTAGCTGTAGCAACTATCCAACGATTGCCCCAGCGCACGATGATGGAGTCGATGCGCCCGATGCCGGGGACCACGTCTCCGCGTGCTGCCATTCGGATCCCATCGGGCCCTTCAAGCACCGCCGTTCCGCCGCGCACGTCGAGGACTGCCCAACCTGCAATGGTCGTTGGTCTCGTCTCGGGACCGACAGGAGCCGCCCCGCAGGCTGGATCGAGCCCGTCACAGACACGTCCGCGTCGCCGAGCCAAAGAAGCTGGGTTCGAAGCTTCCGCCGATTGCGCCCCACTCGACGGTTTGACCAGAGGCTTTGGCGCAACGCTCGCGATGACTGTGGAGGGTTGTCCCAAAGCAGGCGCTGTTCGCGAACCCGATGCCTTTCGGACACTTTCGGTTTTACCGCCTGCCCTTGTGTCCGGTATGCGGCGTGAAGCCGCTTCTACCTGAGCAGTCGGGTCGAGAGCCGAGGTAGCTGCAGGACCGTACCAAGCGCCAGCCCAACCCAACCCAAAGCCCACACCCAAAGCGGCCGCGACGAGCCAAATAGTGAGTTTTGGAGGCCGGCCCGGCGCCAATAGCGCCAAGATCCTCATCTCGATTGGAAGTCGGGAAATCCGACTGATCGCGAACGATGGGCCATGTGACCTCGCCACTACCGCGATCTGGGGCGATCACGATCCTTTCCAAGGTATTCGCATGGTGCAATTGCATGCTCGGATCCCTTGCGATTGATCGTGCCGGGAACTAAACCAACGCCTAACAGCCGCCGGTGCACTCGGCTAAAAAGAGCACTGGATCCCGAAGGGGCTGCCAAGTGATGAAGAGCGCCACCCCTGCTGAGCAGCCGTCGCGCGAGGACTACCAGCTTGAGAGATCGCAGCGCGGCGCGAGTGCCACGGTAGCAGGCCTGCAACTTTGGCGAATAGGCTCAAACTTTGGAAGCGAAACAAAACCGAAAGACCAAACGAAATTTGCGCACTCTGAACAATGGTGTTGCACCTTTGCGTGCCCCCTGTTAATGGCATCGTCATTTATCGGTTGTATGTTCCGATCCTGGATTGCATATTTTTCCCGTTGACGACCGCCTATTGTTTTCAACAATCATGGTTTGGGCAGTAATGAATAATCGAGGTCGGGTTTGCAATTATTCGACTATTCTAGGCGAACGGGTCGAGGGACTGGTCGCACTGTTTCGAGAACTGCAGACCCTCCGGCGTCGCCTGCAAGCCGCACAGGCGAGAAGCATTGCCAAGATTAACCGTATCCCCAAGGCCAGCCGTAGAAGGAGAGTTCTTCGGCGGAGCTAGCTGCCGCGAGTTCGTAGAGCCGTCAGTGCAATGATCGAACTTGCCACTTCCGCTTTCTAGGAAGCTCGCGCCAGGATCGCTCTACCAGACTTCATCGTCGAGTACCCGCGCAGCACCGAAGCATTGGAGCAACAGTCGCACAGCTCTTTGGACCGGTGCACGATCGTCAATTTGCGTCGCGTGCGCGATTCAGGCCTGCTCTCTCGTAACGAACCGGACAAATATAGCGCGGCGGCGAGAGTGCTCGCGGTCCTCATCGGATGCTTACTATGACAGAAAACGCCGGGATTCATATCGACAAGCTGATCTATGCGATTGCCTTGCTAGACGGCGCCAAACGCATTCATTCATCTGCACCTGGTGCAGACATTTCCCGAATAGGGATTCCCTTCTACCTTCTCATCGGCTTCAGCATAGAGAACGGTTTGAAAGCTTTGCTGCAATTTCACGGGCAACATCAACGTGAACTGCAGCGGTCCCATGACCTTGCGGATTTGTTAGCAAAGACTGATGGACTCCGTGAGCGCCTTTGGCCTGGCACTGTAAAAGACGTGGAACACCTCAGCCGTTATCACAAGGAGTATTGGTTCAGATACCCCGAACGCGCCGCTACTGCCGACGTCTATAAAGCCGAAAGTGCCTGTATGATGGCCGACCACCTCCTGGTCCAGGTCGCGCATCTAATTGGTTATAGGGGATGACCGTAGGTAATCACCTTACCCAAACGTGCAGGACTGCAGATCGCCATGAAATCACCATCGGCCCCTTTGGCCACGTGCCCACGGCCGTAAGCAGCATGATTGAGGACGAAATTACTCTCATCTTGACCGATGGCGACGACAAATTTGGAGGAGATGGTGCGCGGTTCACTCGGGCAACAGGCCGGCCGATATGGCGCAATCTGAACGAGATCCCGCAGTGATAGTGGGGAGCGCCCCACTACGTCTTGGCTGACGTGCGGAATTTTCCGCATTCTCCGCGGCCACAGCTAAAGATCGAGATAACTCACGTGCGCCTCCCCGGCCGTCACTTGGAGGTGAACGCCGACGACGCTCGCAATGGCAATGGAGATTTCCTCATCCATCTGCTCAACTATGATGGCGACCGACTTGTCGATTTCGATCTCGGCAATAGGTCGAATTGTAACATCCTGTTCATTCGCCATCACGACACGGCCTCCATTTGTGATTGGTTCGGCTGGGGGTGGAGCGGCGAGACCCTATCCGTAAAATCCAATCAAAAGACGGATAGCAAAGAACGCCCCCGCGGCTACCGCTGCCGTCATGGCTATCGCGAAAGCTATTCTAGCGGCTTGGATGGCGGCCCCCTTGGCGTTGATCTTGTCGTCGGCAATCTTGGTAGGCAGATTGGCGTCATGTTGCTGCAGCGCCGCCCTGATTAGAGCGACAGTCTTCTGGCGTCACCCTGTGACACACTCAGCGCTGTCGCAAAGAGCATTCGAATCGTTAGCCTATGAATACAAGCTTCGTTCCGATGTTGTCATCCACATACGTCCCCTGAAGTCTTGACGTGATTCTGTTCCCTTACGAGTGACGGTCGCGAGAAGAGGCATTATTGCCGAAGGCGAGCTGCGACACACCTACCAGGATAGTGGGGGTCCTATGAAGATTACCGGCCTTGCTGTGGCAATACGCTCCGGCGCAGCCCTGCCTTTTGACAAACTGAAGGAACACACTGGCAGAGCAATTTGCCTTTACACGATCCTCTTTACACACGTCTCCACCTCGGCCACTTACAGCGCTTTCTGCGGCGCGGTCACAGGCCCGCCATGGTCGTTGCACTACTGCCGCCATCTCCATAGTTGAGGCCAACGGTGCCGTTCAAGGCCCGGCAACTTACGCGTTCAACCGCCAAACTGCGATCGGCCACAACGGTAGTTGTCCGGGATTCCCTCAACCTGAGGACAGCTCTAACATAGCTATCGTGTTGAATTTCGGAACCATTTGGGAAGCGCAAACAAGAAAAAAGGAGAATGACAGATGAGCCTGGAGCGCCAGTACCGAGAGTTAGAGGATTTGCGAGAAAAGGTCCGTCAATGGGAACGGAAGAACTCGTGCCGGCGGTCGCTCGAAAGGCAGTCGGTGTGGCAAGAGGTTCTTCTCTCAATTCCGGGACACATCACCTCCGAGCCATGCCTGGTGCGTGATCTCTCCAATAGAGGTGCTGGCATTCAGCTTAATGGACTCACGCTTCTGCCGACCGAGTTTTCGCTTTCTTTCGATGGGTTTCGCACCACCTCTCCTTGTCGCCTCATCTGGCGACAAGGAGACTTCATCGGGGTGGCTTTCCACGACACGGGCCGTTACTCAGCCGTCGTTGAGACAAATACGAGGCCTGTTTTGCCGCACAATAGCACAAGGAGTTGAAACTCACACGGACAACCTCGCGCACTAGCACCTTGTGTCAGCTCCCCGCACCGAGAAAATGAGTAGTTGCTAAATCGCGTAAATTGAGATGAAGACGGCCCCTGGCTGGAGGCAAAGCCCCAGAGGCCGGCTATGCCAAAGACTATTCGTGAACAGCTCGACGAAGTGGAGCGAGAGGTCACACTTTACAATGAATTCGACGAGGCTGAGAAAGCTCGCTTCAAACTTGAGTGTTTCCTTTGGACAGCGGAAGAACGCATCGAATGGCAGGAGACGCAGCGTTCGATAGCCGAGCACCTCAGGGAGCTCCACGACAAGCGCACGGCTCTGCTTGACGAGCTTGAAGGATGACTTCGTAACCGACGCACAGATCGAACGTGCGCGACGTTGCTTGGTCTCAAACGAGACTGCCGAAACCGAGCGACCGCGCGCTTATACCGATTGAAGTGGTATCGGCGTACGTCTCGCGGAGGCTGGTAACGAAGCCACGAGCCGGAGGACAACTTGGCTCGGCGTACTGCGGATGATACCCGGAATGCTTCTCTTCTCAAGCACGAGCCGCTCGCTTCGGCACGCGGTCAGATTACGCTAATGAGGCGCACTGTGCAGGGATACCTTACGACGTTACGATGGAAGAGTTCCAGGCGCTGTTATAGCCGAATTGCCACACGTACAAACGTTCCGCGCGCCTGCACTTACTTTGGCGCTGCCTTAGACGAACATTGGACTACAATGACGGCTTCCCTTGGAATGGGACGGTCATAATGCGGTACAGAGTGTTCGTGGTGGACAGCAGCCGGCGAGTGATCTGCGCCGCGAAGCTCGACTGCATCGACGAGCGGGCTGCGAGATGTCGAGCCGAGCAAATGTGTGGGGAGCACGACGTTGAGGTTTGGGAAGGGGATCGGCTTGTCGCTGTCTTTCGAAGCGCAACGTCGAATGAAAATCAAAGCGACCGCTTATCCTGATTAGAGGGCCAGCCTCGCCGCCGAACTAACGCGGATACTCATTTAAAGGTTCACTGGGCTGTAAATAGGGGATGAGAGCTTCGGAGATGCGAACAGAGCCGCATTCGCGCGGCTCATCTTCTTTATTCACCTTCGGCGTCGGCGTCTGCTTCCGTTTCATCGATATCTTCAGCCCCTTGCTCTTGTTCTTGCTCTCCTTCACGCTCTTCATCTTTGTCCCGCTCATCTTCGTCAGCTTCTTCCTCCGATAGTCAAAATCGAGCTCTTTGTAGTCGATCTCGCATCGGCCTGTTTCTTCTGCTTCTAAGAGACCGCCGCAATCCGTGCACCGTTGCGCGAAGAACACGCGCTCCTCATCGACGAAGATTGTCGGCACTCTGGACACCAGAGAAAGTCAGACATTCTGCGGCTCCTTCTTCTGACGCGGCCTCCTCGCTTTCTGGAGAGCCGCGCTTTCCTGCGCAATTTGCTCCTTGAGCGCCTTCAGCTCGCTGTCGATAGCTGTCTTTTGTGCAAGCAATTCAGTTATACGCTGTAGTCTGTCCATCACTCTGCTCCTATGTCGAGAGTTTTGCCACCGCATTGCAGCCATTGCCGGTTGAACGCCCAACCGCGATCATCAGGCTGCGGCGTGTCGCCTGTGATTGTGGGAAAAAACACTGAAAGCGAAGCGATCGAGATGAGGCCCCCCAATAGAAGCTAAGAGTTCCCTCATGCTTTCAAGACGGGCCATCGTGGTCGTCGTGAACAAGACGGTCAGATTGGGAAACCCGAGATGCGTTCGATAGACGCCGCTCTCCAGCACATTGCGGTACGCGATCAACTTCCGCTCAATGGTCTGCCGGTCCTTGTCGCTCCACTTGAGCTGCTCGGTTCTGAGATCGACTTCGAGCACAAAGAAACGATAATGGCCGTTCAGGTATTCGATGGCGAAGGGGCAACCATCGGGTGTCAGCCGGTAGTCGCACTGCTTTCCCCGATGAGCGAAGGCGACTGGAAGACTATGATCTCCGCTCTCTTTGATTCCATTCGGCGTGCACGGGCTCTGGAGACTTTCTGAGAAGGGCACAAGGCGCTCTCTCGCGCCGATTTCGAAAGACGCCATCACCTGGCTCTCTGTCAGAGTATGCAGGAAGTGGCTCGAAGAGTCGCGGAGAAGCGGTTCGAAACCGATCTCGTTGAGCTTTGAGATGCCCCTTGGGGTGAGATGGAAAGCTTGGGCGCAGGATTGGTAGAGGCGCGGACTATCGAGTTGCGTCCTATGAACGGCAATCATCTTGTGCGGAGCGCGCTTCAGCAGACTGAGCCGCGCGATAACCGCGCCATAGGATCGCCTCGTAAGCGCTGCAATATCCTGCGCCGTGAGGACCGTGTAGCGGCCAAGGCACTTTAAGATCTCAATATCGCCAGGAACGTTCGGGCGGATCGAGACAAGCTCGCCGCCGCGCGTCACAGGTTTCGTTGTCCAGCGTGAATTCATAGCGCGGAAGATAAATCCGCGCGGAGCGGCTGATAAGTCGGCAGCTATGTGGGTCGTTGAGGTATCGTAGCACGCAGTGCAAGATCATGTACCAACCGCTCCGCGCAAAATTATTTGCGCTTCCACGGTGCCGGTTTGCTTGGATCAAGAACCTCAGCGGATCCAATGTGCTGTCCGGAACCTTGTGAAATCGCTGAGCTCGGCGGCCCTTGCTTTTGTACAATGGGCTCATTTACATCGGCGCCGCCAAGCGTCGCGCGCTGATCGTGCTTCGGCGCAGCGAACGCAGCAGCCCCGTCGAAGGCAAGGGGACTATCCTGCAACATCCGCTTATTGCGCTCACGCAGCGCGTGATACTCGGCGTCGCTTATCTTTGGCCACTCGTCGATCCATCCGAGTTGCGTGTCGTGGATGAAGGGGTGCTCGAGAGGAGGATGCATACCTCTTACGCAGGCGAAGTACGCGTCACTTTCACTCTTGTGCACGTGCTTCAAGAAGTCAGGACTGCAACGGAGATCGCGCGCCATATAGTTCAAATCTTGCGCCTCAGGACTCGAGGCGTATTTTATGCTGGTGTTCGTTGAGATCGCGTTGCGGGTCGCCTCGTCAAGCTCATCACAATACATATTCTGATGAGCAACAATCGCTCCACCGTTGTACTCGCGGAGAAGGCGGAACAGTTGAGGTGTCTTTTCCGGATCAGCGAACTCTTGAAACTCGTCGATCATGACGTAGACCGGATGCTTATCGCTGCGAGACTGAATGGCGTCTTGTGCCAGCGAAAGGATGTAGCGGCCCAGAGTCTGATGGGCCTCTTTGAGTTGGGGTAGGCGCGTATTCACGAGCACAATTTTTCGTTCTCGAATACATTTGGCCAAGTCGAGTTTCCGCGTCGCGGCATTAAACATCACAGCCAGGGTCTCATTTCCGGCAATACCGTAAATGCGGGACTTGATCTCCTCGCGCGTGGAGGCGTAGTTGGCGGAATAGAAATCGTTCTCGAAAAACCGTCGAGGTATCGATGGGAGCTTTTTGATCACCGTTTCAAATAGCGGATTGGGCGGCTTCCTGTTTATCCGGTCATCGAGCGAATCGAGCAAGGTTTCGAGGTTTGCGCCGGGAAGCGAAAAGAGCATTCGGGCACAGAACTGAAAACAGGCGGCCTGTTTTCCAGTCAGCTTTTGCTTCGTGGTCGAGAATATGTAGCTGAAATCTGACACGAGCTGGGCCGGGTCTCGTCCGTGTGTTGCAAACAGATTGAGAGCAGGTGCATCAATAGGGTCTACGATGACAACCCTGTCACTGAACATTTCTAATCGCGCCAGGCGCTCAACCATCAAGCCCTTTGGATCAACGACGATGTAAGCCGGAGGGTTCGAGTTTTCGATGAAGTCTTTGACAAGATTATTTTGAAGGAGAGTGGTCTTGCCACTTCCACTTGGGCCGAGAACGTGGGTATGCTCGTAGCGGATGTGCTGAGGTATCTGTTTAGGGCTTAGCATCTCCTTTACAGCTTGCTGTTGTGCCAATTCTATTTCGAGTTCTCGCTGCCGTTTTTCTTCTCTTTCTTTCTCCTCCTTGGCAAGTTTGATGATCTGATCTTCGCGCTTGGCGGTCTCCGCCTGATTTTTCTTGTTTTCCTCATCGATCTGGTGCATCCACTCGGCGTACAGCCGGTTATGGAGTTCAAGTTCCGCACCTGTTATTTCCGGTTGTTTTCTGGTGAGGAACGCATCGAGCGCCTTTTCCCGCTCCGGTTGGACAAAATCACGCTCGCTCATCCAGGCCGTTTTGCTGAAGAGTGAGCCCAAAAGTCCAAGACCAGGACGAGCCTTCACGTAATATTCGACGGTCGCGTTCTCGACGTGCTCTTTGTAATCATCATCATCTTCGGCCTGTCTATCGAAATCGTAGCGAGGCTCGAGAAATTTGCGGACCGCTTTTTTATAGCACTCCACAGAGCAGAACCAGTAAGGCATTCCCATGAATTTGCCGTTGGGGTCTAGTGATCCACTCGCTACGGACTCGGGAGGCGGCTCAAGATCGTACGAACGATGGCGGTTGCCGCACTGAATGCACTTATCTCGGCTTGCTGCCATCGGCCCTCTTCCCCTTGATGAGAGTACGGAAGAACTCTCTCCTCTTCTCTTCTGCATGGGCACGGATAACGGGAATGGACTGCAACCACATCAGTGCGCCGACGATGAGCACGACCCAATGAGTCGGATACTGAGGTCTGCCATGCATCCATTCGCCAGTTGTGAGCATGAAGCCGAAAAGAGTGACAAAGAAGCCGACAAACGCGATAAGCAGACGGAGTAGGTCCATGGTGATCCTCCCGAGAGGAGGCGACCAGTGTTAAGCCAGTGTTGGACGCTGGCCGCCTCTGATCGCCCGCTCCTCTTACTTCGGAGCGTCGGATCTGGCCTTCGCGCATCTCTCCAGATACTCAGAAACCTCATGCGACCACCAGACGCGTGGGGAACCGCGATAGATCGAGAGCTTGAAACTCTTCGGAAATCTCTTCGCCTTCTCCAGGCGGTCAAGGTGAGTACGACTATAAGGAATTCCAAAATCTGAACGCAGACGCTTGAATGTGACCACTGATTTCTCAGACATCGCTTAGACTCCGTGTTGGAGCCGTCGCGACGGCTGTTAGTCAGCCGACGGGTCAAGTATACCTGAGGTTGAGGCGTTGTGGATGCTATTTTTTAGGTAACGTAAGCTGACGGAATTGGTCAATCGGGACTTCAGATCTCAGCGTCGGGGAAGTGCACCTTCTGACTAGATGACCGGTGTTAAAGAGAGCGGGATCAACGACGGCTCGCCACGCGCTCCCTCACCAGTTCTACCAATCGGCCGTTCGCTGCGCTGTTTCCTGCTAGATAACCTCTCTGCACGTTCACAACAGGCGCAAACAACGTGCCGCCATATTCTCTGCCCCTCTCCAACCCCCAAGCACTCGCCGCGCGCATGCAAATGACCACAATCTCGGCGCTCTCCGCTCGGGGAAACAGCACGGATTGCGTCCAGTTCACGGACACCCGACTTGACGGCAAAGACATCAGCGCACGCCAATCCTTCACCCGTGGTGACTGATACGCACCGACGTTGAGAACTGCAAATTTCTGCTCGATTTCTTTTGGGTCGCCGAAGAACTTAACGATGCTTCTGAACCATTTACCTCCACTCCCTTTGTCACGGAAGGGTTCTGGCCCTTTCCAGCGACGCATGTAGTAGTCCTTCCCATCTTTCGTTTTTGCGTCCTTGAGGTCCGATTCGCTGTTGAAGCCTGGTGCCGCAAACAGCAACACTACCTTGGCTGTCTTCAATGGTCCCGCGAATGCTGCGGGTAAGCATCTAAGGTTAAGTCCGTGCTGTTGACGGCTGAGACGAGCAAATACATGTGCATCCTCCGGATAAATGTGCGCGCCTCGTTCAATTCGCGACCAGAACCTGAAAATGTCGTTCATGCCTGTCCTATGAACATGGTCGATGCGCTTTCGTTGAATGATCCGCAACCGCGTCAGCTTGCAGAGCGTGGCATCGCAGCGGCCATTACCTTTCTGGACATCCATTGGCGGAAGATTCGAACGAACAATCCGCTCGAGCGCATCATGAAGGAGATCCGGACGAACCCGTGTCGTCGGCGCCTTCCCGACGGCCAATCCTGTCTCAACTTGGCGGCGGCCCGGCTGCGGCACATTGCCGGAACGGCGCGGTCGACCAATGCTACATGAACATGCGACCGCTCTATCAGCCACAACTCTCTGAAACCGGAGCCGTCGCCTGATCAAAAGTGCAAAAGATTCTGGAGAGCACCGCGCCCCATCTACTCCGCATGCTTCTGATGCGCCTGCGCGCGACAATGGCCGTTTTGGGCGGCAGCAGGCTGAATTGTTTCGAATCATAATGCGCTCCAGGTCATGTGCCCCGGCGCGACGATGCGCGCTCCGCGCCGGGTTCGGGCAAATCCAACAGCCGGGGCGAACTCAGAACTGGATCTTCACTTTGAGGTCACGGTCCAGTCATTGAACTTGAAGTTCATTCCGCCTGGGGACGAGGTGATCTCGACGCCGTATTGGACGCTACCGACGTTTATGTCGCCGAAGTAGCCCTTCGACTTGATCCACTCTAGGATGCCTTTGATGTCCACTGTCCCGCTGTTGCTTTTCGAAGTGGGCACGAGCGAGATGACGTTGTGACCATTATTCCCTTCAAACACGTTCCAGGTCGTCCCGCCCACGTTGACGTTAGTGTAGACCGGGATCGCCGCCCCGGAGGGATCCTGTCGATAATGATGAGAAATGGGCTTAACGTTGCCGCTACCGTCCGAGTTTCCGGTGTAGTTTGTCCAGATCATGATCTCATGCTGGTTTGAGCTGTCCCAAATATCATAGGCGGTGTCCCAAGCGCCGCTTTTAGGAACGTCCTGATTGAAGGTCGAGCTCAAAGTGTTGATTGCACTGAGCGGCTTTCCGATATGGACGGCCTCGTGCGGATAGCTCTTGATGCCACCAGTTCCGGGCTGGTTCGACCACACGCTCCACCGGTTCGCTCCATACACCGAAATGGTCTGAGGCCCGGCACCACTGCCCCACACGTCGTTGTTCCAGGAGAAGCCATCGCGTGAAAAGTTTCCATACGGAGCGCTCGAACTCCAAATCGGCGCCTTTGCCGGCACGGAGGCGGCAGCCGATGACCTGACCTCGTTCACAGCCTGCCTAAAAAGATCATGATGCTCCTGTGAGCAGACGTACCCCATTGGGGAATCTGGCGAGCCGGCACCGTTTATCCGATTGGAATTCATAATGCTCTCCTTGCTTTTATGGGAACGACACCTCTTGCCGGTCCACCCAGTGGGTACCCTAGGTTCGTGACCAGTTCGAGGCGTGGGCGGCATCGTTATCTAGAGACCGGCTTCGAATTATAGGAAAGCCTGGCTTTCGAGGAGCTGACTGGGCCTCTTCCGGAAAAAATTGCTAGAACAAAGAGGATGCAGCAGGGCGCGACAAGCGACGTCCCGAAACTCGGATTGTCGTAACCCGCACGTTCACTCATCCTCCCATGACACACGCGCGATCGTTCGAAAGGTGTGCCGAAGACGGGGGAACATGAGGAAGGCAAAAGGTCGCCATTGCGCGCAAAGTCGCTGCCGTTCGGCGCGATGTCCCGCTGGGACTGTGGTTGTGGCGATCTCGGTCATTCGGCTGTTGGCGGCTTGCCCGCACTCCGCTGCATACGTTGAGGCGCCCGACCCGGACATCATCATGAGGCATTGCGCGACCTCGGAAAATGAAATGGACGCCTCCCTCAGAAATCGGTAGGAGCGTCAAGAGAGCCTGACGCCCGGCAGGGAGAATAAAAGATGCCTGAGTCAGCCGCTCTTGCAGCAAAATAGGAGACCCCAGCAGCGATGGCATCAAAGATTCGATAGGCCAGGCCAATGCCTGACTAGCCATCACACCCAGCCGCGCTCACGCCGTCTCCGCAACCCTGGCCAGCTCCGACGGCAGGAGCGCTACCATCGTGCCGTTGGCGAGTTCAAAGGAACGCTTGACAACAAACCGCAATTAAAGGGCCGAATGACAGCCAGGCTAATCGAATGGGAGTTCTGTCTCCTCCCGGCAATAATTGCTGGCTTAGCCAGCATATGGCAGCTTCATGTATTTCAGGTAGTTGCTGAGGTGGTGCTGCCAGAAATAGTCCAGCTTCTGGCATCCTGGGGCACCATCGGTCGGGTTGCCGCCCGGGTCGGCGAATAGCGGCAGCAGCGAGCCGACGTCAGCATAGTTCAGCGAGCTCGGAATCTGGTCGAGGATCTGTTGGACCATGCCCGAGATCGTCGATCCGGTGATTGGTGCGGCGGATGCCGCGCCGAGATCGGCGGCGTTCAAATAGATCGTTTCGGAGGTCAATCTTCGAGAAAGACCCTCCACCCGCTGCTTGAGCCGCTTCACCGAGTCGTCGTGAACACGATTTACGGCGCTCTCACTGTCGGTGGCCGCGCTACCGAGCGCGATCATTGCCTCCGAATTGGGACTGCCGCCGAACCCGCGCAGCGGATTTGGCGTGTTCAGGTCTGATATCCACTCCAGTGAAAACGGCGCCTGCGGCACCCAGTCCTGCGTCGACGTCACCGCCCAACCGTATCCGTCGACCCCGGCAAGCCGCGCATAATCATCTGCGTAATGGTCGTTTGCCGGCCTTGGCAGGCGCGAAGGTATAGGTCTTATAGACAGGCCCTTTAAAGAAAAGCGTCGAGTGCCGGACCAGCGAGGTGAGCAGCGTAGCAATCGACGCACCCTGGCTGTGCCCGGTGATGTAGACGTTGTTGCCCGAGTTCGCGAGCTGCCCCAAGGTCACGAACAGTGGGCGATCAGTGGTGAACAGCATGAGCAGCAAACTCAGAGCGAATCCTGAATGCACACCGGCCTTCACCGCACTGTCACCTCATCCCGGACGAGGTAGCTCGGCAGCGAGATCGGACCGAGCTTCACGTCAAAGCGCGCGTTGATCAGGGGAAACAGCAAGTCGGCCAACACGCTGGCCTCACTTTCGACGGTGCCGCGCACTGCGATCGCGTACTGGGTGGGGTCACTCTGGTTCTGCCAGACCTGCCAGTAGTTATCCAATAGTGTGGGACTCGTTGGGGTGAGGTCCTTACGGATCGCCCAATTTGAGCTTGGATCGGGCACGGCGGGAACGCCGCAGGTTGCCTCCGCTTCGGTCAGCGATGGCGTGCCGGCGTAAGCATGCTGCGCGATCTCTACAGGGACGTCCCTTTTGACACGTCCAATCCAGCGTAATGTTTCATGCTGCGCGTCTCCGTCTGATGCTTGTGGCTGCTCGATACAGACCACGTTTATCATCAACCTGAAGCGCAGCACCCTGCTAACGCGGAGCTCAGCAACAGCCGAGTACCAAGGCGGAGCCGCGCCCGCGGCCGACAGCGATCCGCCCGCCTGATGGCTTATTTGGACTTCCACCAGCTCCGCTCACCTACCACCCGGTCAGAAAGTACTGCGTGATGTCGCCCTTTGGTCCATTGACATAGTGATCGAGCCAATGATCGTTCAGATCGATATGGCCCGAAAAACGAGGCTTGCCTTCTAGCTTATTCTTGGCCTGCCAGGCACGATACCGATAATGGTCGTACACATCCAGAATATGGACCGCATAGGCTTGGGCAAGGCGCTTGTCGCCTTGGATAACGAGCATGTTCTCATCGTTCTCGTAAGAGGCCTTATAACCAAGATTGTGGCTGCCGGTGACGATGGTGCAATTGTCTGACAAGGGATCGATCACGACGATCTTGTCGTGGACGATGGCCGTGCCGAGCTTCAAGATCTCGGCTTCGAAATCGCCGAGAGCGGTTCCGGCGCCGAGATTACTGGCCCGCACAATATGCGTGTGCCGCTCATCATAAACGTAAGGTTTCCGTGCCGCCGCCTCTTCGGGGGTCTCGTCTCCTTCATCCCCATCCTCGTCTGTCTTCGCTTGATAGCCCGGCATGGGCCGTTGGGTCGCTGATAGCGCCGACAACCTGACCTGCCACTGCATTTTCATCCAGCGGCAGTTAGAGTCTCGGGGTTTTGTACGCCAAGTGGCGCGGATGGAGCAACGGACGATCGGCGGAGCTGGTCGGGGTTGCGCAGCCGATCGTCCGTTGCGGTGAGGTGGGCGGCGTAGGCCGCGGGGGTCAGGTATTTCAGCGACGAGTGGGGACGCTGGAGATTGTAGTCGGCGACCCAGTTGGCGATCTTGGCGCGGGCGTCATCGAGATCGAAGAACAGGGTCTCGTTGAGTAGCTCATCGCGCATCCGGCCATTGAAACTCTCGACGAAGCCGTTCTGCATGGGCTTTCCCGGCGTAATGAAGTGCCAATCGACGGCTGCGTCCTT
>NZ_FMAE01000077.1 GCF_900094575.1 Bradyrhizobium yuanmingense
CCTTTGGCGTACCGCGCTCGGTGGCATGGATTATCGTCAGGTCGAGGGCCGGATAGCGTTTCTGCTTCCCGATCCCCGTGGGTCGGTCAAAATCCCCCTGGTATGGTCACTTGAAACTCCCCCACCTGATGTTCACCGTCAGCGCCGCTGAACAGCGGTAGCCGGTCAGGCAGGACGTTTATTTTCGGTCCCTTTAGCCAGCAGGGGCCGGGGAGTTGAACGTCTTGAAGCCACACCTGCAAAGCACGGTATTTACGCTACTCGATCGCAACGCCAGCCAGCGCGAGATCCACAGGCTGACGGGGATCGATCGCAAGACGATCCGGCGTTACCGGGCGCTGCGGGCCGGTGCGGAGGCAAATTCCCCCGGGGAAGCGACCACCGGCCCGGTGAGCGTGGACGGCCAAATTCCTCCACCCCGACCACCGGCTTCTGGGGCATCAGGAGCGACGGTCACCAGCAGCCTGGCCCGTTCGGCTTGCGAACCGCATCGGACGTGGATCGAAGAACAGGTCCGCCTGAAGCGGAATGCGCAGGCGATTTACCAGGACCTTGTCGATCATTTTGGCTTTCCGTCCAGCTACCAGAGCGTCAAGCGGTTTGTGCGCACGTTGCGACACAGCGATCCCGAGCAGTTTGATCGACTTGAGTTCCTGCCCGGCGAGGAGGCCCAGGTCGACTACGGCGAGGGCGCTCTGACGATTGATCCCAGAAGCGGCCGGTACCGCCGTCCCCGCCTGTTCGTGATGACGCTGCGCTACTCGCGGCGCAGCTTCCGGCGGGTGGTCTGGAAGTCCAGCCAACACGTCTGGGCGCAGCTCCACGAAGAGGCGTTCCGGTATTTTGGCGGGGTCCCCAGCTATGTCGTGCTCGACAATCTGAAGGAAGGCGTCCTCAAGCGGGATTTGTACGAGCCCGAGCTCAACCCGATTTACAGCGCGATGCTGGCTCATTACGCCGTGGTCGCCGATCCCGCGCGTGTGGCCGATCCCAATCGGAAAGGATGCGTCGAGAGTGCGATTCAACATACCCAGGGCACCGCGCTGGCCGGACGGCGCTTCGAGACACTGGAAGCCCAGAACGAGTTCTTGAGGCACTGGGAGGAGAATTGGGCCTCCAAGCGCACCACGGCAGCACGCGTCGTCAGGTCGAGGCGATGTTCCAGGAGGAGAAGCCACACCTGCGGCCGTTGCCAGTGGCTGCCTTCCGCATCTTCACCGAGGTCGTTCGGACCGTCTGCGACGATACCACCGTGCGTGTTGATAGCAGCTATTACGCCGCGCGGCCTGCGCCCATCGGCAGTCAGGTCGTGGTGCGGATCTACGCCTCCACGATCGATATCCGTGATCGCCACACCCATGCGCTGCTGCGTGTTCATCCCCGGATGACGCACTCCGGTTCTGTCGTCCTGCCGACCAGCGAACGGCCGTTCAATCCGTCGCGGCAAACCGCCGTGCTGCTGGCGAGCGCCGAGCGCATCGGGCCGCAGACCAGGGCGCTGTGCCAGCAAGTGTTCGACACCGAGGGGCGCCCCGGACAGCGCGCGATGTGGGGCATTGTCGGGCTGGGCCGGAAGTATCCGGCACGGCTGGTCGAGCAAGCCTGCGCGCACGCCGTCGAGAACCGCATCTACCGCTACAAGCACGTGCGTGCGACCGTCGAGCGGTTGTTCGAACAGGCGATCGCGCAGGTTGGAGCGACGCCACAGCCGGCATCGTCGCTCACCCAGGATCATCCGCTGATCCGCGCTCCAGCCGAATACGGCGATCTCTTAAGCCGTGCCGTGCGGCACGATGCCGGCGACAATGGCCGGCAGGCCGAGGCTCACGGCGACCGCACCCCTGCAACCCGCGCTCGTTGCGCCTGCGCAACCCCGGCCAGCTCCGGCGCCACGAGCGCTCCCGCGGCTTCTCACCTCACACTGGAGACCAAACCACATGATGACCATGCCGGAAATTGAGCGTTGCCTGCGACAGCTGCGCCTGTCGGGCGTTCGCGACACGCTGCAGACGCGCGTGCTGCAGGCGCAGGGCGCCAACCAGCCATTCCTCGAGACCTTCTCCCTGATCCTGCAGGACGAACTGGACCGTCGTCAGTCCCGCCTTATCGAGCGACGATACCAGCAATCCGGGCTCGACGAAAAACTGACGCTCGCCGAGTTCGACTGGACCTTCAATCCCAGATTGCCGCGCCAGACTTGCTTCCAGCTCCACACCCTGGCGTTCATTGCCGCCGGCGAAAACGCGCTGCTTGTCGGCAAACCTGGCACCGGGAAGTCCTACATCGCCAAGGCGATTGCCTATCAGGCGATCCTGCAAAGCCACAAGGTCCAGTATCTTGAGACCGACGACTTCTTCCACCGCTACGCCATGAACTCCCCGGCACAACGCGAGGTCCGGCTGCGAACCATCATCGACTGCGATCTCCTCGTGCTGGACGATCTGTTCCTCGCACGCGCCATCCCTGACGACGCCGGCGCATTGCTGCAGACCCTGATGCATCAGCGCTACAAACTGCGCCGCAGCGTCATCGTTACCTCCAATCGCGTCGTGCAGGACTGGGGGACATACCTGGGGGACAACACCATGAGCACGACGATCCTCGATCGCCTGATGCATCATTGCCATCTGCTTGAGTTCGACGGACGCAGCTATCGGCTCAAAGAGGCCGCTGAAACTCTTGCCCGGGAAACAAAGGCAAACTAACAATCACCATGTCCTGCCTCGCGGGTGGAGGAGGAGATGTCCCGATCGCTGTTGAACTACGTCGGGCCGACGTTGCCGGAACGAATGATTACGCGGCCCTCGTGACATGGGCAA
>NZ_FMAE01000037.1 GCF_900094575.1 Bradyrhizobium yuanmingense
GAAGGTTTGCCGCCGTAGCTTCGGAACCTTCAGATTGACGTCGCCCGCCTTGGTCTGCAGCGTTCGCTCGTAGCTGCCTGCCCGCGTGTCCTGCCGCGCCGGGCTGCGCTCATACCGCCCAGCACCGCACAGCTGGTCCGCTTCGGCCTCCAGCATCGCGTTCAGTGTCTCTTCCACTGTCCCGCGGACCATCTCGCCCAGGTGATCTCGAATCCGGGCCTCATCAATTTGGATCACCTGACCCATGGCATTCCCATCGTTCATTCAAAGCTCCTTCATTCTAGAAGAAGCCGTCAATCCTGAAAGTGCGAAAGACTCTGTACGTTATCCCCCAAGCAGGTACGTGAGCTTGCTGGCGCGCGCTGGATTGCCAATGGCGAGAACGTGCTGCTGCTTGGACCGCCTGGCGTTGGCAAGACGCACTTGGCGGTCGCGCTGGGGCGTGAAGCGATCCTGACTGGGCATTCCGTGCAGTTCGTCGCAGCCACGACGGTCGTTGCGCAACTTGCCAAAGGACACAGCGAAGGCAGGCTTGACGAGAGGCTCGCGCAATTTGCCAAGCCAAAGCTCCTGATCATCGACGAACTCGGCTATCTGCCCTTTGAGCCCAATGCCGCACATCTCTTTCGTCCAGCTCGTCAGCCGCCGTTACGAGAGAGGCGCGATCCTGCTCACCAGCAACCGCAGCGTCGGCGAGTGGGGCTCAGTCTTCGGCGACCCTGTGGTCGCCACCGCGATCCTTGGTCGCCTGTTACACCACAGTCACGTGATCACAATCCGCGGCGACAGCTACCGCTTGAAGGAAAAGCGTCGTAGCGGGCTTTTGCAGAAGGCCGCGGCGCAAGAAGCTAAATCGGAGAAAACGTCGTGAAGCAAGCCGCTCGCTCGCTACGGCGCTATGGGGGCGCGCTCCGCGAGCGGCTTGCTCCACATCCGCCAAAACAACAAGGGGGTCACTTCTTCATGTCGCTACGGGGTTAAATCCGGACGTCGCTTGACACAGGGAGCAGTGCGATCCTCAGAGATCGGTTCGATGAGCCTGAACGCGCTCCGGCTTGCGGCAGCTACAAAGCGGAGCTGCGTCGCCGCAACTAAACCGTAGAACACTCAGGATAGTGAACAAGGGCACTATCTGTCTAAGGACGGTGGCGGCGTCTCCTTTGTGCGCGTTGGCAGTATCGGATATTCGATCTTGGGCAAACGGCCGCTCAGTGAATTAAGAAACGCAACGATATCGTTCGTCTCCTTCTCGGTGAGCTCGGCGCCGAGCTGGACCTCACTCATAATGCCGACGGCTTCCTGGAGCGTCCAAACCTGACCCGAATGGAAGTAGGGAGCTCGCAAGGCTACGTTGCGCAAAGGGGCGGCGCGGAACACGTATCGGTCGCTGAAGGCCTTCGTGACCGCGAAACGCCCCTGGTCGGCTGCGGGAAGCAGTTTGCTGTCTGGTCTTTCAATCACGCCGAACGGGAAAAACTCCTGCCCACCAATATTGATTCCGTTGTGGCAGGAGGCGCAGCCTTTGTCCATGAACAGCCGCAATCCCGCCTTTTGGTTGCCATCCAGCGCGTTGCCATCGCCGTTCAGATATCGGTCGAACGGAGCTGCTGGTGTCGTGAGCGTCGCTTCGAAAGCCTCGAGCGCTTTCGCGAAATTGTCGAAGGTGACCGGCGGTGTATCAAGCGGGAATGCTTGCTTGAACCTGCCAACATAATCTTCCATCGAATTCAGTGTGGTCGTTACGTGATCCGCAGTCGCATTCATTTCGGCGCTCGCCTGAACGGGCCCCTTGGCTTGTGCCTTAAGATCCGGCGCGCGTCCGTCCCAGAATTGCGCGACATTGAACACTGAATTGTAGACGGTTGGCGCCCGCCGCGCTCCCCGTTGCCAACCGTGACCAACTGACGTTGGACCCGCGTCGACGCCGCCGGTTCCAAGATTGTGGCACGTATTGCAGCTAATGATCCCACTCGCCGACAGACGAGGGTCGAAGAACAGCATCTTCCCGAGCTCCGCTTTCTCGGTCGTCACGGGATTGTCCTTTAGGGTGGGGATAGCAGAAGGGATCGGTTTGAAGATCTGTCTGGCTGTCATCATCAAATCGTCGTTTGCGATAGCATTGCATGAGACGAGCATCAGAACGGTAGTAATCGATACCTTGCGCATGACGTGAGACTTCCAGATTTTGCGGCGCCGCTACCGAAGAACAGTTCTTCAGAAAAGGCGATTTCATCGTCCATCTGCTGAACTATGACGGCCGCCGTCTTGTCGATTTTGATCTCGGTAGTGCGTCCAATCGCTAACATCCTGTTACTTCGCCATCACCGCACTGGCTCCATTTGTGATCGGCTCGGCTGGAAGGGCCGCTGCGCCCGCGCGGACCGGAAGCCGCGCGAGCGCGACTCGACGTCGCGAAACATGCGAAACGACGCTGTCCCTACCGCGCCCGCGCTGCCGGAGAGCTGGCCGCGACATGACTCGGCGCCTTGGACGTCGCATAAACGAAGCGCCGTCCCTGCCACGCGGCTAACCTTGATGGCCAGACTTGCCGCCTGACCACCGCTCCTTCCGTGGGGTGCCGTCAAGCTCCAGGGACCAGCAAGAACTGTAGCGCCAAAGCCGCTCGTCGCGTGCCTACCTGATTTGGTTGGTCAGACGGAGATTCAGTGATGACATAACGCCAGAGGCCCCATCCCCCCCCGCGGTTGATGGCGCTAATGGTCGTTTCACCACTGCCGCCATCTCGAATGGCAGGAGACGCACCGTTCGATTGCCGAGCACCTTGACGAGCTTCACGACCGGCGCACTGCCTTGCTTGACGAGCGTCAAGAACGAACTGTTGTTGTTGACTCGGTATCTTTGCTCCTGCGACAAAGGACATGACCAATGGACGTTCTTGGTCACTTGAGCCGGAGGCGGGGTTGCTGCACGAGGTGTTGATTTCGGGCTTCAGGTCATCGAAGCTGATGCCGCCTAATTTCGTTGACCGTCGCCATCATGCGGTGAATGCCATAAGTCAACTCAGTCGAATAGCGTGTTATCGAGGTCGTTAATTACGACACGTTTGACGTCTTCATTCAAAGAACTACCCCGTTTTCCGCTCCATGGCCCCCTTGGAGATCGTCTCCTGAGAGCTCGCAACCAGGTCGAGCGGATCTTTCAACAGGATCGATCAACGCCGTGGGGTGGCAACGCGCTATGATACCTCGTTGAAAGCAGCGACTGACGCGCTTTCTCCGCGGAAACAGCGAGAGCCCGAGATAGCTCAAGCGCCTGGTCCACTGTCACTTGGAAGTGAACGCCGACAATACTTGCAATGACGAGCGTGATTTCGTCATCCATCTGCTCAATACAGATCGCGGCCATTTCATTCAGTTCGATCTGAGCAATACGTCCGAGGGAACATCCGGCTCATTCGTCATGGCTACACTCCATCCGGCGATTGGGCTCGCGACTGGGATAGGGTGCGTCCCGACAGCGATTCAGCCAAGAGAGCACGAACTGGTCAGCTACAAGAGTATGTAGGTAAGGCGCGCGTCACGAAGTCAGTCGCTGTGGGGATTAAGGTCGAAAGCAAGACACAACCACGTGCCGCGCGATCTTTGCACCGGCGCTAAACACTAGAGCGCCGACTCTGCGCCGCCTAGAGCGATGAAGACTGTGCCGCCTGGAGCGATGAAGACTGTGAGATTTCACGTGGGCACCGGCAAGCACTAACCCTGGTAGGTCTCCCCACGACCCCTCTCCCGCTATAATCCGCTTTATCCCGTGGTGTGACAGCCCTCACGGGAAAGCCGGGTGGTTGGCCTCTTGACGCCGAGGCTGACTACTGAAGTTAGCGGCACGTGATAGGGACAGCGCTTTCCTTGCTGAGCGGAAGGCGTTCAGGGTCACGTCGCCGCTAACTTCCCCGGCAGTGTGAGCGCGGTAGGACATCGCCTGCCGTCAAAGTGACGAGCCGCGCTCGCGCGACTTCAGGACCGATACTGATGAACAAGGGATAACGATCAGTCCTGGTAGTTGTGCTAGGGCGTTCGCCGAATGATACCACACCCCGTCAGCTTCTTCCGCTGCTTGAGGCTGATCGTGGTGAAGTTAGCGGTGCGTGGTAGGGACAGCGCTTCCGACAAAGCGCCGAGTCACGTGCCGCTAACTTCTACTATGGGTCCGCATGGGCGGTGACAATCAACCCTCCAAACCTTCGCTCGTTGAGCTTTGATCGGCACATCACATCCCTGCGGTCGCAAGCGCGTGCGGTGCTTGCAACCAATCAGGCGCGCGCGGCCGATCAGGCTCTGCGCCTGTCAGATCGCCAAGTCGCGACAGTAAAGTAGCCTGCCGCCCTCGCCGATCACCGGCTGGCCGTACTTCCGCATGAAGTATCGCGTCCCCAATCGCCCCCGATCCGACGTGCGGACGACCGCCGAACGGATGGTCCCCATGTTCTCGAACATCTCGCCGATGATGACGACCCGGTCGCGAGCGATCTTGCCCTTGTTCGCGATCTCATAGGCGGCAATGCCAGATGCGCCGGCGGCTTCGATGTAGGCGATCATCCGCTCTTCGTCGGTCAGGTTCCTCGAAAGCCGCTGCCGTCCCTTCGGCTGCTCGACCAACTGCTCTGAGCCAGCCGGGGCAAGATCGGGCTGCGTCTGCGCGACGATGGGCATGGTGTGCGGCCTATCGAGCCAGAGTGCATCACGGAGCGTGGCAACGGGAATGGCGGGGTGTTCCTTGGCGAACGTGCGGCAGAGGTTGATGAGGTTCGTCGCCTCGACCGCGATGGCGAACTTGATCTCGGCCTTGAGCGCCTGATGCTCGTTCCATGCCCCGCCGGGATCGCGGCCGAGCAAGAGCCTGATCTTCAGGAACGTGGGATGCGCCTGGGTGAGGAAGCCAGCCAGTTCCGGATCAATCAACGGCGGCTGCTCGACGCCGAGAGCCTTCGGCCGACCTCGACCGGGACGCATCGCTGCCGGGAACACTCTGCCGTGCCCAGCGCGCATCGAGAGCCAGATCAGCTTCTTCCGGTGCAGATACCGCGCGATGGCCTCTGCCTCACTAGGATGGCACGGCAAGGCGCTGGCGAAGCCAACGAAGGACCAACCATCGTCCGGCACTTGAGGAACGCCGCCTTGGCGTCCCACTCCGACATGACCTTCCTGCGCATCGGATAATATCCACTTCCATCCGTCGAAGTGACGGACTCATCCATCATCCAGCAAAACATCAACTGACGATTCCGGGGTTTCGCCCCTATACATAGACGTAATCCCCTACACACATATCTTCATCAGAATATATTACGACTATATATTACTATCTTATATATAGGGGATACCCTCCAATGGTCTCGCAGGCCCTATCGAAAGCAGGGGTTTAGTTTTGCGGACGTTTCCGCGCATAACCGAAACCGGCCCCAAAAGATAATATGGAGTTGGCGATTTCCATGCGCGAGATCGGCCTGCTCTTTCCGGCTCGCTAACGATGGGCCAGCGGCCGTCCGTCAAGATGCCTATCAAAACTCTTGCGTGACGGATAATCCGTCGACTATCCATTGATTCCGGCGGGACCGGCGTGATTCACGCCGGACGGGGACGAGAAATCCACACCGCACGTCGCTGATCTGAACAACGCCCTTCAGGGCGAACGGGAGAGCTTTGTGTATGTCTCAAAATTATCTGAACACGCCGGGATCGAAGGGCGGTGGCGCTTCGAGTGACGCCGCCGAGAAGATTGTCAGCCGGGCAGCGATGCTCCGCATCGCGATCATCGAACTGATGCTCAACGGCTACCGCCTGACGGCTGACGAGATCGCCAAGCGACTGAAGGAAAGCGTCCTGGCGATCCGTCCGCGCGTCTCGGAACTCGTCAAGATCGGCACGACCGCCGGAAGAACGTCAGCGGCATGACGGCTCACGAGGACAGCCTGACCGCCGTCGATCTCCCGCAGCCCCCCCCCCGCAAAACCGCTTCGCTCCGCGCCGCAGGCAATGCACTCGGATCAGAACGCCTTGTTCAGCTGAAGGGGAGCGCCGTGACCGAATACCTGCTCACGCATTCAGGAAAAGATGATCACGCGCCGCGCGCTCGGGCTCGAACACGGCAACTCGATCAGCCGCAACTTCGTCGCCGCTCATGACAACGGCGAAGACATCGGTGTCGCACAGCGCCTTATCGGCAAGGGCTACATGGTCCGCAACCCCGAACGCGATTTCGGCTCGATGCGCGTCTTCGTTGTCACGGCGGCCGGCGCCAAGGCCATAGGCAAGAAGCTGCCGCCCGCCTACGTCGTTCTGTCCGCCGCCGCCTGACCCCCTCGTCTTGATGTACTTGTGCCCGTTGTGGACGGCCACGATCACATTGGCCTTGTGTTCTTCTTCGACATAGAACTCCCATACACCGTTTTCGATTTCTTTGATCGTGGCATTGACGGATTGCTTCCACCTGGACCCGTCCGGATTTACTCCGCCAACGTTTTTGACTCGCTCGTGAGGGTTCTGCCTGTCAGTCTTGTTGATGCATTGAATTCGTATGCGGCTGATCACTCGGGTCTCTCCCATCTGCAAGAAAAAAGAGCCTCAGTTTAGACCTCGGGCGTGGGTTAGTGGCCGACCAATCCTAGTAGGTGTCTCGCATCCTTCTCCGCGCCGAGTCCCGCCCGCACTCCCAGCGACCCGCGGCTGTGATGCGGCAACCGGTTCTGGTAGTTGTGGCACGGCTTTTTTCGATGAATGTATCCCGCCGTCAGCTTCTTCCGCTGTTGTGAGGCTGGCGGTGGAGTTAGCGGCGCGGGATAGGGACAACGCTTTTTTCTCCAGACGGGCGCCGAGCGACGTGGCCGCTAAACTTCAGCCGGGGGCCAACCGATGTATTCGAGCGGCAGATCACGGCCCTACAGTCGCAAGCGCTTGAGGTGCTTGCAGCCAATCAGGCCCGCGCGGCCGATCAGTCTTTGAGCCTGGCAGATCGCCAAGTCGCGACATTTGATGCCGAGGAGGCTCAGGCAGTGTTGGGCATACTCGATAGCGTGAAGCCCAATCTTAGGCCGAAGGACGCGCGGCGGATCGCTGCACGCATACGCGCGCTTCTAGAGGGGACGAGGTGAGTGTCGCCCGACTCTCTCGGGGTAGAGGCGGCCAGCCCTGGTCTTCGAGGACGGGCTGGCCACCATCGCTTCCGACGCCGTTTGGGCGAACCCGCACCCAGGCTCGTGGGCATAAGCGGATCATCTGGTGCGGCGATCAGGACAGCGCCGGTTTGAAGCTGCGCGCGGCCATGGCCCAACTGTTCGGCATCGCGCGGTTCTATTTCGTCAACTGGCCGGAAGGTTCAAAGGACGCCAACGATCATCTGCGCAGCGATGGCGCGCAGGCGGTGCGCGAGTTGGTGCTTTATGGCCCGTTGCCGTAGCCGACGAGCGGCCTGTACCGGAATGAGCGATCTGCCGGATCCGCCGCCGATGACGATCTGGTCCCCGGGGTTCAACAGTTGGGGACACCGCTGCAAGCTCGCGGCTGGCACCTTGTCGGTGACGACCGACAGGGAGATCGCCGATGCGGACCGCTGGATCAATGAGCACTATCTGTTTATGGGCCCATCCGGACCGGTGGCCTGATCTGCAATGGCTGTTGTCGCAGGCGGAGGCTGCTGTGCATCGCCACAGCGTCCGGATTCCTGCAGATCGATCCCTGGAATCGGCTGGAAGCGAACCGCGAGCCGCGCGAAAGCGAGACCGACTATCGGCCGGTGCCTGCGCGAGCTGTACAATTTCGCCGTCGACCTCGACTGCCATGTGCAGATCCTCGCGCATCCGGCCAAGGCAGGAGATGGCTACAGGCGCAGCGATCCGCCGGAGCTGGAGCACATCCACGGATCGAAGCACTGGGACAACATGGTCGACCAGGGGTTTGTGGTGCATCGGCGTCGGCTGTTCAACGACAAGGGCGAGCGCGAGTTCAACACCGAGCTGCATCACAAGAAATCTCGGTTCGAAGAGCTTGGGTACGCAACCAAGTTCGGACTCGAGTTTCAGAGCGACACTGGGCGGTTTGCCGACTGCAACCTCGCGAAGAGAACGCCCGCAAAGCAGCAACAGCAAGCTACAATTTTGAGCGCGGCGAATGACGGATTACGACGCCTATCTGCGATCAGAGCAATGGCGCACCAAGGCGGACGCCGTCATTGAGCGCGAGCACGGCGGTTGCCAGCGCTGCGGCGACTTGGCGCGGGAGGTGCATCACCGCACCTATGAGCGAATTTTTCGCGAGCGCCTCGAAGACCTGGAAGCGGTCTGCGCTGACTGCCACAAGCTGGAGCATGGGCTGTCGTCTGCAGCCGACACTGATCGACAAACACGGAAGCAACAGGCGTATCGTGAGCGGCTTGTTCGCGAGCTCTATGCGCCAAACAGAGGTAAAACATGGACTGCATTCTGATCCGGCGCGACGAACCGCCGAAATTCAACCCGCTCGAAGAGGCCGTGATAGGGGACGTCGCGCCTTCGGTCTGGTGCGGCCCGCACGTGGGCACGCGTCTCGCCGAGGCGATGCGAACGCTGCGTCTGATCCCGATACGCGCGGTCGCGGGCTATGGCGCTCCGTGGCCTGCCTACAATTACGAGTTCGAGGACTTGCTCGCTCAACAGGCGCAAGGCGAACTCGAGAAAACGATGCGGATGCAGAACCGCACGCGCCTGCTGCCGTCCTTCAGCGATGTCACGCGGATGGAGGCGGCGATCTGCTGGCCCGCCCGCTACCTGCTCGGCCAAATGCATCTGCGCCGGGCGGTCAACTGTGTCGCCCTGGCGCACTCTCTCGAACGCGACGCGGGATGGGTCGCGGTCAAGCGCGGCGGCTATGCCGACACATGGCGGGCGAACCACGATGGCGGACGGGTCGCTCACCCGTTTGAACGAACATGGCAAACTCTTCAGATGTCATATTGCCGAGGCCCAGGTTCGCCAGGGTACGCCCATGTGACAAGAATGAATTGTCTTTTAGCAGATATTGGCCAAGTTCTGCGATCAACTTCATTCGGCTCATCGACAATCCCTGCATCCTGCCCAATTCGATCATGGGAACGAGGCCGAACGGGATATCTTCAAGAATATATCTCGTCCGCAGGTCTTTCTGCCCCCTAATCTTCTCGTAGGCCGGATTCTTGCGACAGATTTCGGAAAGGCTTTCGCCCTGCACACCGTAAATTAATCGGTACAGCTCGCGCACAGAGGGCAAGTCAAAGCCGAAAGACTTCCCAAGAGCTACGCGTTCCTGGTCGATATCTTCCGCAAAGGCTCCAATGGTGGGGGTGATACCTTCTGAATAGTAAAGCCAGTCGTGCTGAGATTCGATCATGGAGAGGTTAAAGATCGTGGGGGCCGGATGCATTATGACAGCGCCATTGGACAGGCTCGTTTCCAGGACATTTCTTGCACCCCGAATCTGCGGGAACACCTCGTTGAGCAATTCCAGGATTTCGTTATTCTTGTTTGCCGGCAACGTGGCAAGTAATACATCCTTCTTGATGGCAAGGATTTCGGCGTAACCAGGTTTCCCACTTCTGCACGCGTAGAGAAGATGATTGCTTTCCGCAACTGGGATATTTGCGGTGCAACCCGCATTTCGGAGAATCTCGCGGAATTCTATAGCCCCGCACATCGCACCCGGATGAAGGAAAACGATCTGCCCGTCAACCAAGTGCGAAGCGCACTTGGTCGCTATCTCAGCATGCGCGGTTGCTGGGGTGACCACCACCACAACGTGTGCCCCTGCGAGCGCTTCGCCGATGTCCGTAGTCGCGAGTTCAAGTCCGCCAAAACCTTGGAGAGCGCCGTCAATGTTGATCCCACCAAGTTTGTTTATCTCTTCAATTGTTCTCGCCGTTCTATTGTACAATCTAACGCGACATCCCATGATGGCTAGATGACCAGCCATGGATTGACCACCATGTCCTCCACCTATGATTGCCCATATGATATCCTCTTTCATTTATGGTTTTACAGGATAGTGCCCCGAAGCGGATCTCGCGAGCGTAGTGACAGAGATTCGTCTTCTGGGCGGGCGGCTCGTGCCGAAGGATAGGCGAACGCTGTTGAAAGCCGCGCAATCTATGGCCTGCAGCGCATTCCTCTCAGCAATGATGTCAGGTTTACGTGGTGAGTTCCGTCGGCATTCTTGATCTCCGCAAAGCGCGTTGTGAAGGGCAACGTTCATCGTTGTCGCTCATAGAAAGCAGTGACAAAGCCGGAGATAGTTATAACGAAGATACCAAATAATTCGATCATGGTAGGAAGTTCACCCCAGATAATGAAACCGATACCAAGTGAGAAAACTAACGAGACATAGCCGAAGGGCGCGACCATCGAAGCAGCCCCCAACTGGTAAGCCATAGTTACCAGGATCTGCCCGATGCCGCCGACAAGCCCGATAGCAATCAAAGTCGGTATATCAGCGAGTTCTGGCCAAACATTTGCAAAGGGCAAGGTGGCTGCGCCAACGACGACTCCCGCCAGTGTGAAATAGAAAGCGGTCGCAGTGCTTGACTCGGTATCAGCCATCCTGCGGATAAAAATCATCGCGAGCGCGGCAGTCAACGCGCCGGCCAGCGACAGAACAGCGCCGAGCGAGATGCCGCTAACATCTGGATGAACGACCAAGAGAACGCCAGCAAAGCCGATGATCACGGCGGCCCAGCGATGGAGCGGCACGGTTTCGCCAAGCATGGGAATAGCTAGGATCGTAACGAATATCGGTGCAACGTAGCTTAGCGCCATGACTGTTGCTAACGGGATCATGCTGAGAGCGGTGAAAGTGAAGAACATCGAGCATATGCCAGCACCCGAGCGATAGAGATGAGCGCTAATCCGCCTAGTGCGCAGCTCCTGCCATCCGCTCAGCCGATATGCCAACCACAAGGTTGGGACCATAGCGAACAAGCTACGAACGAACAAAATCTGTCCAATTGGATACTGTGGACCCATTCCTTTGATAAGCACCACCATAATGGTAAAAAGGGCGGCCGAAGCCAGACTACATCCGATAGCTTTATAGACAGCGACACGGTTTGAATTCACCAATGCAATCGGTCCGAGAGAAGACGTTCTCATACGATAAAACTCATGGTATCTCTAGCTAGAACCGGGGCAACTACCTGAATTGGTCGGCGGCATGGTCCGCCACTGAACGCTAACCTTGTTGCTCCTTTTGCATGCGGAAGAAGAGACCCCGTGGCCAGACTCGCACGCGTTCGTTGCGTCAGTAAGACCGACAGCACGAATCCACACGAGAGAATTAGCAGCATCGGCGGGGTATATTCGAACGGAAGTCAATGGAAGCCAGACCGTCATCGGCGCGCGGTTTTCCAGCGCCTGATGGGGGCGCTGGAAATTGTAAAACTCGATCCATCGGGCATTCCGGCTTTGGCCTCGTGGCCATCCGAATAACCCTTGAGATAGGTGAGTGGCGCGGGGCATTGCAGCCCCGCGCTCTCTCAGAACCGGACGTGAACCCGAACCGCGCCAGCGCCTCCTCCAGGGCGTCGATGCAGAACGACACGTCCATCGTATTGGACAGGCGCCAGCTCAGCACGGCCCGGCTCGCCCAATCGATCACAGCCACCAGATAGAGGAAGCCGCGTCCGATCGGGATATAGGTGATGTCGGTCGCCCTGACCTGGTTCGGCCGGTCGACGGTCAAGCCGCGCAGCAGCTAGGGATAGATCAGGTGCCCCGGCGCAGGCTTGCTGGTGCGCGGCTTCGGCCCCAGTGCCTCGATCCCCATCTTGCGCATCAGCCGCTGCACGCGCTTGCGGTTGATCGGAACGCCATCCTCGCTCAGCAGCCACGCCATCCGCCGCGAGCCCAGAAACGGCCGCGCGGTGAACAGTTCGTCGATCTGGCGCATCAGCGTCAGATCGTCGTCATTGGCCGGCTGCGGCGTCCGGTAAACGCCCGAGCGCGACAGCCCGAGCAGCCGGCACTGGCGGCGGATCGACAGCACGCCATGCGCGCGGTCGAGCTTCGCCCTGCGGTCCGGGATGCTCATCTTCCGGACCTCTTCGCTAAAAAATCCCGCTCCACGACCAACTGCCCGATCGTGGCATGCAGCTTCTCGATCTCACGGTCGCGACCAACGTCCGCCGCCTCCCCAGCGGGATCAAAAGCTCTGGCCGCCTGATCCAGCAGTTGCTTCTTCCAGGAATAAATCTGGTGGGATGCACCTCCTAGCGCTGCGCCAGATCGGCCACGCTCACCTGTTCACGCTGCGCCTCCAAAGCGATCGTCGCCTTCAGCGCCGCGTCGATCTTCCGTCTCGTCTTCTTCGTCATCGTCCGCTCCGTTTACCAAACGGAACGGCTACATTCCAACTAGGCTTCTGGTCCCAAATCCGGGGGCCACTTCACCGATTCCCGCCGGTCACCAACTTTGGGCGATAGCTCCATTCGTTGTCACGTACATGTAAGGAGTGTAAAAGCCAATCTGACCGCCAGAATTACTAACTTGAATTCCTGAGTAGCACTCCAAGCATGACCCCACTGTGCTTGAGGGATAGCTCGCGACGCCAACAATGGCTGATTGCGGGGTTCGCTGACGGTACTAACCCCTTCGGCAATAGATGACTCACCTCGTTGCCCACGCTGAATTTAAGGTTTATGGCTCGGCAGCGCAGGAACGTGCTGCCACGGTCTTTGCTCCCATGGTAGAGGGGCGCATCAAACGGAATACCTTCAACGTCGGGCATCGCACCCCTCCTCGCTCTTGGGATCGAAGATGCAGCTGACTCATCTCACCAAGACATCTGGTTGTGGAAGCATCATGAAGAGAGTGCAATGTGCGGCCTCGCATCCGGCTTACGCGTCCGTCGTCTTATAGTGAAGTCGGAGGCCGCCTTGCACCTCAGTTTTGTGCTGCTGAATGGGCTTTACGTTGTGCATACACTCCGGAGAAGCGTGCTACTGAGGTGACGTGGATGCCATCTTCCCTTTATGGGTGCTAGACGGACTGCTCGGCTGCAGATGTCGAACTGGAGTACGAGAGCCCGCCGACAACTTCGCTTGTCTTCTTGCCTTCCGCTTGTTTGTTTGATGACACAGAATGTTGAAAGTCCCAAATGACCAAACGCGGAGACAGCGGGATGAGGAGGCTCGCAAAGCTATCGAATTCGTGTCCGGCTTGACTAACCTAATGCTCCCAGTCGTTGTTCGTGAAGGCGAGCGCCATACGGCGCGCCATCCACCTTGAACTAAATGCGGAGCAGTTTTGCGATGTAGTGTGCAGAAATTGCAGTCTCATCTAGGTGAAAGACCTCGGGCACCATCGCCCGGGGCCAATTCGTTGGTGTGATTTGTGAAGGGTGCCTAATTAGGACACCACCCCGGTTTGATCGCTGCATTGCCTCGCCCCCGCCGCACACCGATCCATGCCGATGATGGTCGCCCCTCAAGATTGCGCAACATCAACTCCTTTTTCTGAGGAGTTGCCTTTGCGCGTCGAGCCTCGCTAATCTGCAGCACCGGTGCGAGCTACTGCGGCTTCCAATCCAGCAACAAAGGAAACCTGATATGATCCCTCTTGAAGAGGCCTTTATTCGAGCGATAACGTTGCTTGACGGTCCAAAACCGACCGAGCAACGGGCTCAAATCGTCGCCCACCTGGATACTATTATAGACTATGCACGCGACGATGCCGAGGAGCGCCTAGCCCATAGCTTCAAAGCGGTGGCCCTGAACCATCTCGACAGTATCGGTCGAGATACGTCGACTATTGTTAAGGAAAAAATGGAGCTGGCTCTGATCGCCACCGAAGAATTGATTCTAGCTATCGTCGAGCGCAACCGGCGGGGAATAAGATCCGAGCGATGTCCATGCAGGAACTTTGCAACCGGGCAATACGCCGGCCGGTTGTCG
>NZ_FMAE01000004.1 GCF_900094575.1 Bradyrhizobium yuanmingense
AGCGATCGATTGGTCTTCCGAGCATGATTGTAAATGGCCCGCAGCGTCCGCATGCTGCCATTCGCCATGTAGGGACCGTTCTCCTTGGAAAGCTCATCATGCTTTTCGGCGACGCGACCGGGATCGTTCGCGAGGTCGAGCAGAGGGGTGTCAAGCCATTCGGAAAAGAGACGCTCGACGTGATCCCGATAGCCGCTTATCGTTTTTTTGCTACGGCCTTTTCGAATCATGTGGGCTTCCAGATAGCGTTGCCAAGCCTGCTTCAGGGTAACGCTCGCTACAGCTTCATCCCGGTTGGTATTGCCCTGTTCGGCGTTTCCGTCTTGCCTCGCTTTCGGGTGCTTTCCCTTGCTGATTTGAGCAAGATATTCCTTGGCAAGCGAGCGGGCCGCTCGGGTCGTTAACTCGCTGGCATCTCCAATAGACACTCTAATGGATGAGGCCCGCTTTCCTCGTTGCCTAAGATCACCTTGAACGGTGAAGGTCCTTTTCCGCTTCCCCACGACCACGAAGAAGCCTTTCAGCTCGGTGTCGCGAGCCAGATACCAGCCATCTTCAGGAGACGGTAGCTGAGCGATAGCCTTGTCGCTGAGAGCAATGCGAATATCGGTCATGGGGGGACGTGAACTGTTAAAACGGTTTTCAAACGGTTTTGGCGAGCCGAGGTGTTTGAAGGTCTGCGTTCGCCGGACTGCGAAGCTATGCGACAAGTCCCTATAAATAAAAGGTCTTCTTCGACCTCACCGTAGTGTAGCGCAGATTCAGAAATCGTAGAGAGGCGCCGGTTTTGAACTCTTAATCAGCGGGTCCCAGGTTCGAGCCCTGGCGCGCCCACCATAAATCCCCTCACAAAGTCAAGCATCTAGCGTCTCACTTACGAAGTACGGAGTGTGAACGTTTAGACGGGTTTTGAAGCCATTTAGACACCTCTGTGCGCGTTCTCTCGGATGGGTCGGTGTTCGAGTTAAGGAGTTGCTCATGGTGCTCTTTGGTGCCTTCCATGAGCGATGGTCTGGTTCGCTAGGCAAGGTTGTCGAACCAAATAGACTTCCATCGAGAAAAGACCGACGAGCCGACAGGCCGGTCGTACGGCTCGCCGAGCATCTGACCCGGATGGACTTCATCGTGCTGGATGAACTCGGCTATTTGCCCTTCGCCCAGTCCGGTGGCCAGCTTCTCTTCCACCTCGTCATCTTCAGCACCAGACGTCAGCGGCATCTAAGGCAGAGGGCAGTTAAGGGACTAGAGCAGAAGAGACTCATTGAGGTCACCTACTGGGTCTTCTGGCGTAAACTTCTGGATGATCTTGCGGAGTTCTGCTGCGGGCTCCGAAATCAGGCGCGCTGATCGCGCGGTCACTTGCCGGTGAAGCGCGGCGCTCGCTTTTCAACGAAATGAGCGACGCCCTCCTTGAAGTCCTCTGCTTCGCGGCAGATCGCAACTTCCGTGTTTGCGAGTTGCGTGGCTTCGGCCAGGGTTTGCCGGGGAGCTGCTGTCAATTGCTGCTTGATGATGCGCATGGACCGCGGTGAGCAAAGATTGGCGAAATCGGATGCCGTCTGCTGCACGGTCTCGCGGAATGTGTCTGCTGGCAGCATCCTGACCAGGCCGAGCCGCTCGGCCTCCGCAGCCTCAACCACCCGCCCCGATAGCAGTAGGTCTGCCGCATTCATTGGTCCGATGAGCTGTCGCAACATCCAGGCGCTGCCGTGCTCTGCGATCAGGCCACGCCGGGCGAAGGAGGTGGTCAGCTTTGCACCCGCGGCCATGTAGCGAAGATCGCAATAGAGTGCGATGCAAAGACCGACGCCTGCAATCGCGCCATTGATGCCTGCAATGACTGGCTTGGGGACGGCAAGCAGGTAGCTGTATCGCTGCGCAAGATCATCGTCGGTGTCAGGGCAAACGACTGATGCAGCGGAAGCAGCATTTCCTGAAGACGCATCGGACAGGCGGACCATGTCAGCGCCCGCGCAGAAGCCGCGGCCCGCGCCGGTGATCACAATCGCACGTACGTCGCCGTCCTCGCACGCGATCGTCATCAGGCGGCGGAGTTCGCTCTCCATGACCGGCGTCCACGCATTCATCTTGTCCGGCCGGTCGAACGTGATCGTCGCAACCCGATCGGAAACTTCGAACTTCATCTGCTCGGCAGAAACCATAGGCGCGCTCCATTTGGTGAGTGGTCTAGCAAAGGCCGGATAACCGCGAAATGGCTTTCGCTAATGGGAAAACTTTTCTATCTATGTGAAAAAGCAAGTGAGGAAGCATGTCTAAAGAGGTCATCAAAACCGCCAAGCGGCTGTTCGAGATCCTGGAATATTTCGATGAAGTGCAGCGGCCCTTGAGTCTGAAGGAGGTCGCGCTGCGCTTCGGGTACCCGGTCTCCAGCGCGTCCGCGGTTCTCAAAAGCATGGTGGTGCTCGGCTATGTCGATTTCGACCGCTATTCCAGGACCTACATGCCGACCATGCGGATCGTTCAGCTTGGGAACTGGGTGCAGGGGGCTCTCTTCGGCGAGCGGGGGATTTCGGCCCTGGTCAATCACCTTAACAAGGAAACGGAAGAGACCGTCAGCATCGCAACGCAGAGTGACCTGTACATGCAATATATTCATGTTCAGCCATCACCGCGCACAATCCAGTTCTCGATCAGGCCAGGGACGATCCGGCCCCTCGCGCGCTCGGGCCTTGGATGGATGCTCTTGAGCGCCCGTTCGGATGACATGATCGAGAAGCTCGTGCGCCGCATCAATTTCGAAGAGGAGGATCGGAAGAAGAAGGTCGATTTGAAGGAGCTGATGCAGAAGCTGCGCAAGATCCGCAAGGATGGCTACGTCATCTCGCTTCACACCGTGACGGCCGGAGCAGGCGTCATCGGCATGTTGTTGCCGGAGCGGCGCCACGGCCGCATCCTGGCGATCGGCGTCGGCGGCCCAGTCGAGCGGCTGGTGTCCAAACGAACCCAAATCCTGCGATCGCTACGCGAAGGCATCGATAAATTCGTCACGCGGGAGGACCGCGCATCCGCGACATAAGCCCGCAACCGATCAGATTGATTTTCACATATCTGTAAGTACGCACGCATATCTGTAATGCTCTGGCTTTCAGCTGCGGCCCAGCACATTCTCCCGCCCACTCCACGCCTCGACGCGCGGGGATACAAAACGGTTAGAAGGGTGGAGTCGTGCAGGAGAAGGTCGTCGATCTGAAAACCAAGGACGGGGTGATGAACACCTATGTGTTTCACCCGGACCGTCCAGGACCGTTCCCTGTCATCATCTTCTATATGGACTCGGTCGGTGTCCGCGAGGAGCTGTCAGACATGTGCCGGCGTCTCGCCACCGTCGGCTATTACGTTATCATGCCGAACATGTATTACCGCATGGTCCGCTGCGTCGATCTCGACGCCAACCGGCTGTGGGACCCGGCTTGCGCGGACAAGCTGGAGTTGATGTGGAAGCTCAACCGGCACCTCACCAACACCATGGTGATGGATGACACCCAAGTCATGTTCGACTTCCTCGCCAACGAGCCGGCGGCGCGGCAGGGCAAGACGGGATGCGTCGGCTATTGCATGAGTGGCCGCTACGTCTATCGCGCGATGGGCGTGTTTCCCGATCGCATGGCCGCCGGTGCGTCCGTCTACGGCGCGCGTCTCGTCACCGACCAGCCGGACTCCGCACATCTCGTCACCGACAAGATCAAGGGCGAGATCTACTTTGCGCTGGCCGAGCATGATCACTACGCGCCGCCCGAGATGCTCGAGCAGGTGTCACAGGCGATCAAGACGGCCGGCATCAAAGGCCGGATGGAATACTATCCGGAAGCCGAGCACGGCTTCGCGTTTCCGACCCGGCGCCTCTACCACAAGGCCAGCACCGAGCGGCATTGGGAACGCTTGTTCGATCTCTTTCAGCGCAATCTGAATTGAGCTCGAACCTCTGAGCCGACCTGCATTCAAGGAAGCCGCCGGGGCGTCGTAGCGCGTCCGGCAGAAAATCATAAGGGAGGAACGATGAAGCTTGCGGATCGTATAAAGGTGCTGCTTTCGGCAGGGACCGTTGTGGCCACCACTTTGCAACTCGCTTACGCGCCCAGCGCGATGGCTGCCGACCCGGTAAAGATCGGTCTAGCGCTGCCGCTGAGCGGCGCAGCAGCGACTTACGGCCAAGAGCTGCAGCGCGGCGCCGAATACGCAGCCGAACTCATCAATCAGCGCGGCGGCATTCTCAGCGGCCGGAAGCTCGAATTAGTCTTCGAAGACGAAAAGGGCACTCCTCAAGGCGGAGTTGCAGCGGTGCAGAAGCTGATGTCCGTTGGGCGAGTGAAGGCGATCACGGGCGGAACGAATAGCTCGGTCGTGCTTGCTGAGTCCTCTGTCACAAAGAAGCGGATCCTGCAGGTTAACGCGGGCGCGCAGGCTGACGCCATCACCGATCAGGGAAGCCCATGGCTGTTTCAGATCAACAACACGGTATCGTTGAATTCGGAAGCCTTCAACGCCTACATTGTGAAGACCTTGAAGCCCAAGACGGTCGCCTACATGGGCGAGAATTCCGAGTTTAACAAGACCGTTCTGGAGAAGCTCAAGGAAAGCCTCAAGTCAGCCGGCATCGAACTGGTCAGCACGTCGACCTACGACGCCGAGACCAACGACTTCACGTCTATCCTCACCAAGATCAAGGCGAGCAATCCCGACATGATTTACGTCGCCGATGCCTATCCGGCGCGTGCAGCCCAACTCTGGAAACAGGTGCGACAGATCGGCGGCTTCAAGATCGAGGTAATGTCGCCGGGCGTGGTGACGCCGGGCATGATCAAGCCTTCGGAAGGCGCGATGAATGGCGTCATCACGGGTGAGATCTTCATGGCGTCCGACCCGGGGCCAGACGGCAAAGAATTCGTCGAGAATTACCAGAAGAAGTTCAACAGTGTCCCGGGCAAAGGCGAATTGGTGATTTTCGAAGCGATCAATCTGATTGCGTCCGCGATGGACAAGGCCGGCACCGATAGCGACTACGACAGGATATCGAAGGTCATTCGCGAAGGTGCCTGGCAGAGCCCGCGTGGCCTGCTGAAGTTCGACGAAAAGGGCAGGGCGCGCGCGCCGTACTTCTACATTCAGCGAGTCGAGAACGGGGCTGTCGTTCAGCTCGAGCGCGTCAGCTCGAACTGAAGATCGACCGCAGATCAAAGTAGAAGGCGCGTCGGCTTTGGAACTTTTGGCTCAAACCCTGGTCAACGGATTGGTGCTCGGCGCCGGCTATGCCGTCATTGCCGTCGGCCTGACGCTGATCTTTGGAATCGTGGGCATCGCAAACTTTGCCCATGGCGCGTTCTTCGCCATGGGCGGCTACGCCTGTTATCTCCTGACGTCGCAAGGCCTGAGCTATTTGGCCGCTGTTCCGCTGTCCGTACTGATCGTCGTGATCATCGGAGCGCTGACCGAGTGGATTGTCATCAGGCGCAGCCTCTACGGAGACTCGCATCACGGCTCGCTGATCGTGACCTTCGCGCTCGGTCAAGCGGCGGTGGCCGGACTGATCCTGATCTTCGGGCCGGATCCGCTTCCCGTGCCGTCGCCTCTAGGGCAGAGCACGATGCGATTTTTCGGGATGTTCGTCACTTCGCAGCGCGCTTTCATCTTCGTTTGCTCGATGCTCGTGCTCGGTGCCCTCGGCCTCTGGCTTCGCCTGAGCATCAAGGGTCAGCAGGTCGTCGCAGTTGCCCAGAACGCGCGCGGCGCGCTTTACTCCGGGATTGACGTGCCCTGGATACGCGCGCTTGCCTTTGTGCTCGGCGTCGCCGCGGCGGGTCTTGCCGGTGCGCTGCTGGCGCCGATCACGACGATCTATCCGACCATGGGATACAGCGCCCTGATCGTTGGATTTACCGTCGTCATCCTGGGCGGCATGGGCAGTATTCCCGGCGCGATGCTGGGAGCGCTCCTGATCGGTGTCGCCAACGCGCTGTTCGAAACTTATGTCTCGGTCTCTTGGACGCCCGCATTGGGCTGGGCGCTTGTCATCGCAACGCTGTTATTCCGTCCACAGGGACTGCTTGGTCAACTCCAGCAGCATCGGCACTAGTATGGCGACCCAGGACTTTGGCACCATGATCGACAGCAAGCAGGTCGGTGTCTCGGACAGGAAAATGTCTGGACGCACCGCGCGGGAGGCCTCCTCCGTCGCCTGCGCGCTCATTGTCATCGCCGTCTTCGCTTACACCTTCAGCGACCCGTTTGTGGTAACTCTGGCAGGCTATACCTGCGCGTTCGCCCTATTTGCCTTGAGCATCAACATCATCCTCGGCGGTGTCGGCGAAGTCCCGCTCGGCCAATGCTTGTTCTTCGGTGTCGGGGCTTATGGCGCGGCGATCGGCATGGGCAAACTGGGGCTGCCTTTCCAAGTCTCGGTGTTCATCGCGCTCATCTTGTCCGTAGTGCTGGCCGCGATCATCGGCGTCATTACGCTGCGCTTGACCGGTGCATATTTCTCGATCGTCTCCTGGGGCCTTACCGGCGTCGCGATGGTCGCAGCGACGAATCTCGAGGAGGTCACCGGGGGTCCGCTCGGCCTGTTCGGTTTCCCGCCGATCGAGATCGGTCCACTTCAATTGTCGGATCCGCAGACCTACTTTGCGGTCACGGCCACCATTCTTCTGCTCGCTATCCTGTTCCTCGTAGCCCTGCGCCGATCTCCCTTTGGCGCCGCGATGGACAGCGTGCGCCAAAATCGCCATCTCGCCCGCTCCGTGGGCGTCGATGTCGCGCGTGTCCGACTGAAGGCATTCATGCTGAGCGCGCCGTTCGCCGCGCTGGCCGGCGCGCTGGCCGTTCCCTACACCCAGATCGTGACACCCGAGGTGTTCAGTGTTGCAAACACTGTGGACGGACTCTTGATGGTGCTGCTGGGGGGCGCTCAGCTCGTGGTCGGTCCCGTCATCGGTGCAGCAATGTTCACGTTGATTCCGCAGGCGATGAACCTCGATCCGAACATACGGATCCTGGTGTTCTCGTCGATCATCATTCTGATCATGATGTTTGCCCCAGGCGGTCTGCATCAACTGGGCGTCGCCCTGCGGGATCGGTTCGGAGGGAAGACAGATGACGATCGCAGCCGCTGAGCGTCCGGCCGTCTCGGCCCGGGATATCGTCAAGCGGTACGGAGGCGTGACGGCCCTGAACGGCGTCAGCCTCGACGTTCAGGAAGGCGAGATTTTTGGCATCATCGGTCCGAATGGCGCGGGTAAGTCGACGCTGTTCGATATCCTCTGCGGAATCACCGTCCCAACAACCGGATCAATCCGCATTATGGGCAACGAGATTGCGGGGGTGCCGCCGCACCACATCGCGCGTTCGGGTGTCGCCCGGACCTTCCAGAGGACCGCTGTGTTTGCCGAAAGCACAGTGCTCGAAAATCTTCTCTTCGGGCGCCATACGAGCTTCCACCACGGCGTTCTGGGCCGAATCTTCGGCAGCAAGACCTTTGCCGGGGATCAACAGGCCTTCCAAACGCGCGCCGAGGAGGTGCTCACGCTCATCGGCCTTGACGGAGAGCGGCACCGAAAGGCGGGCGTGCTGGCCTATGGCGTGCAGCGCCGGCTCGCTGTCGGTATCGCATTGATGTCCGATCCGAAAATCATGTTTCTCGATGAGCCGGCAGCCGGCATGAACGGCCGCGAGACTGCCGACTTCATCGCGCTGATTCGTGCCATTGCGCCGGGGCGGACGATCCTGATCGTGGAGCACGACATGGCCGTGATCCGGCAACTCTGTGGCCGCGCGCTTGTCGTCGTGGACGGCAAGCCTGTTGTGGTTGACGCGCCGCATCACGTTCTCAGCCATCCGGAAGTCGTGACCGCTTATCTGGGGGCTGACGATGACGAGTGATGGCACGCTGCTGACGGTCAATGGCGTCTCGGCGGCTTACGGCAAGGTCGTTGCGCTCCGCGGCGTCTCGCTCTCCGTCAAGCACGGCGAGATCGTTGCGATTCTCGGCGCCAACGGTGCGGGCAAGACCACGCTGTTGAACGCGATCTCCGGCGTGCTGCCGATCGCGGCGGGCCGCATCGAGTTCGCAGAGAAGCGCATCGACGGATGCAAGCCCTGGACGCTCAGCCGCGCGGGCATCAGCCACGTCCCCGAGGGACGCGAGATATTTCCGTCGATGACTGTCGAAGCGAACCTGAAGATCGTCGACGCGTTCGGCAGCGGCCCGATGTTCTCAGTCGAGGACGTCTTGAACATGTTTCCGCGCCTGCGTGAGCGCTTCCGTCAAGCCGCCGGAAATCTCAGCGGCGGTGAGCAGCAGATGCTGGCGATCGGCCGCGGCTTGATGGCGCGGCCCCGGCTGATTCTGTTCGACGAGCCGTCACTCGGGCTGTCGCCGTTCTTCTCAAAATTCGTGCTCGGCGCGATCGGAGCGCTGCGGACCAAAGGCCTCTCGGCGCTTTTGGTCGAGCAGAACATGCGTGCGGCGCTCAAGATTGCCGACCGGGCCTATGTGCTCAGGGTGGGCTCGATCGTGCGCGAAGGAACGGCCGGCGAAATCGCTGATGCCCCCGACATCCAGGAAGCCTATCTCGGCGCTTAGCGCAGTCAGCTCGTTGCAAGGGATTTGAGACAGACACATGCAGGGTCGACGCAATCTTCCACTCGATGGCCTCACGGTCATCGATTTCGGCCAGGTTTACCAAGGGCCGTACGCGACCTACCTGATGGCCAAGGCCGGCGCCAAGGTGATCAAGATCGAACCGCTGGCCGGTGAGCCCGTTCGTCAGCGCGACAGCGTCAGCCGCGGCTCAGGCGCGCCGTTTGCGATGCTAAACGGCCATAAGAAGTGCATTACGCTCGATCTGAAATCCGCGAAGGGGAAGGAGATCGTCAAGGGCCTGGTCAAGGGCGCGGATGTCCTCCTGGAAAACTACGCACCGGGAGTGATGGATCGTCTGGACATCGGCTGGTCCGTGCTGCACGAGCTCAATCCCCGACTGGTCTACGCATCTGGATCCGGTTACGGACTCTCGGGTCCGGATAAGGACAATCTGGCCATGGACGTGACCGTTCAGGCCGTGTCAGGCTTGATGAGCGTCACCGGCTTTCCAGATAGTCCGCCCGTCAAGGCCGGCCCGGCCCTGGTCGATTTCATGAGCGGAATTCACCTCTATGCCGGCGTGATGACGGCGTTGTACGAGCGGCAGATCACGGGCGTCGGCCGTCTCGTGGAAGTCGCTATGCAGGAGGCCGTGTTTCCTGCTCTCGCCTCCAACCTTGCCTACATGTACGACATCGGCCGGGCGCCGCCCCGAACCGGCAATCGCCACGGCGGGCTCTCCGCTGCGCCCTATAATGTCTATCCGGCAAGCGACGGCTACATCGCGATCATCGCGACCAACGACAAGCATTGGTCCGCCCTGCTGCAAGCCATCGGGCGGACCGAGCTCGCTGATGATCCGCGTTTCCGGGACAAGGTTGCGCGAGTCCGCAACATGGACGAAACCGACCAGCTGATCGCGGACTGGAGCTCGAAGATCACCCGCGAGGAGGCCTGCGCGGCGCTGGCGAAATTCAAAGTGCCGTCCGCGCCGGTACGCGACCTCGAAGAGGTCTGCAACGACCGGCACATGCATGCGCGCGGCATGCTCGAATGGATCGAGCATCCGCAGTTCGGGCGGATCGTGATCCCGGACAGCCCGATCCGCATCCACGGCGCCGACAGATTGCCTGCCGCGGTCTCAGCCAGATTGGGGGCGAACACCGACGAGGTACTGTCATCGATGCTCGAGATGTCGGATCCTGAGATCTTCGCGCTGCGAACCGAGGGCGTGATCGGGCCACGCCCTCCATCCACCTAACGAGAGAATGACGATGTCAGCTTCTGAAACCCTCGTCGTCGAAACCGCCGCGCGTGTCCTGGCGGATCTGGCCGATCCGCAGACCATCGTGCAGCAGCGCGACGACGCCTGGAAGGCGCCGCTCTGGTTGTCGCTTCAGGAAATCGGACTGGACCTCGCCTGGGCCTCCGAGACCGGCGGCGGTGCTGGCGCGTCGCTCGCCGATGGCTTCGGCATCATTCGCGAGGCCGGCCGCGCGGCCTTGGCAGTGCCCCTCGCGGAAACGCTTCTGGCCGGATGGCTGCTCGACCGCGCGGGCCTGACTGCGCCGGGCGGCCCGATGACGGTGGCGCCGGTACGGCCGAAGGATCATCTCACGCTCGACAAGGCTGGCCGCGTCAACGGCCGGGCCCGCATGGTGCCCTTTGCCAGCGATGTCGAGCATCTCGCCGTGCTGGCGACTGGGGACCAGGGACCGTTGGTCGCTCTGGTCCGAACCGCCGATTGCAAGCTGAAGCCCGGCAAGAGCCTCGCGCGGGACGCGCGCGACACCGTGGAGCTCGCGAACGTTCTGCCGGTTCACAGTGCACGCTTGGAGGAGGCGGGAACACAGGAGAAGGACGTTCTCCTGCTGATGGGCGCAGCGGCGCGAGCGCAGCAGATTGCCGGCGCTCTGGACAGAATTCTCGAACTCTCGGTTCTTTATTCGCAGCAGCGTGTCGCGTTCGAGAAGCCGATCTCAAAATTCCAGGCGATCCAGCACAGTCTCGCGCGGCTCGGCGGCGAGGTCGCTGCGGCAGCGTCCGCTGCGGCGTCCGCTGCCGATACGATCGCCAACACCGGCTTCGATGACGCCGCCGCGCTGCTGGAGGTTGCTGCGGCCAAGATTCGCTGCAGCGAGGCCGCTGAGGTCGGGACCGGCATTGCCCATCAGGTGCACGGCGCGATCGGCTTCACCGACGAGCATATCCTGCACCGGTTCACGCTCCGTCTGCTGTCGTGGCGGGATGAGTTTGGTGACGAAACGTTCTGGAGCCTCAAGCTCGGCGAGCTCATTGCGGCCAGAGGTCCCCGGGAACTCTGGCCCCTGCTGGCCTCTCGCTGAAAGGAGCCGCGATGTCCCTCATCCATTTCGACGCCATGCGCCTGCCAGCTCGTTGCCAGGAACTGCGCAAGGAGGTCCGGGCGTTTCTGGAGAGCGAGATCGCCGCCGGCACGTTCGATCCTGACAGGCCGGAGGTCGGCGACAAGAACGCGGATGAGTTCTCCCGTCGTGTCGGTGCGAAAGGCTGGATCGGAATGACTTGGCCCAAGAAATATGGCGGTCAGGAGCGCAGCTTCCTCGAGCGCTATGTCGTGACCGAGGAAATGCGGATCGCCAATGCTCCCGTGCGGCGCTTCTTCGTCGCGGACCGGCAGAGCGGCCCAACTCTCATTCGTTACGCCCATGAAAAGATCAAGCAAGACGTGCTGCCCCGGATCATCCGCGGCGAGCTTTTCTTCTGCATCGGCATGAGCGAGCCGAACTCGGGCTCGGACCTGTTCGCAGCGAGCACGAAGGCGACCAAGACGGACGGCGGCTGGCTGATCAACGGTACGAAAGTCTGGACCAGCAGCGCGCACCTTGCGGACTATATGATCGGCCTGTTCCGGACCTCGGGTTCGACCAAGGAGAATCGGCGACATGGCCTGACCTCGTTTCTGGTCGACATGAAGACGCCCGGCATCACCTGCCGGCCCATCGGCCAGATGAGCGGCCAGCGCGACTTCAACGAGGTCGTGTTCCAGGACGCCTTCATTCCGGATGATCATGTCATCGGCGAGGTCGATGGTGCCTGGAAGCAGGCTACAAGCGAGCTGGCTTACGAGCGATCCGGGCCGGAACGGTTTCTCGAGACTTACGACGCGCTGCTCGCGCTCACCAATGCGGCGGGTGCGAAGCCGGATGTCCGAGTGACCGTCGGTATCGGGCGGCTGGTCGCGCAGCTGCACACTTTGCGCCGCATGTCCGTCTCGGTGGCGGGGATGCTCGAAGCAGGCCGAGAGCCCGTCGTCGAGGCCGCGATCGTTAAGGACCTTGGCACAGTCTGGGAGCAGGGCCTGCCGCATCGGGTGCGCGAACTCGCTTCGCTGCTCGACCTCGAGGACGACGAAGAGGATGTATTCCGCAACAAGCTCGACTTCGAGCTCAAGATCGCACCGAAGCTGACGATCCAGGGCGGCACGACGGAAGTCCTGCGGGGCATCATCGCGCGCGGACTTGGACTTCGCTGATTAGGACAAAAGGAATCTGACGCCATATGAGCACTGATATCGCAGTTACTTCGCAAGGCCACGTTGCAATGATCGAGATCCAGCGGCCGCCGCTGAATTATTTCGATCTCCAGCTCATCCGCGACATCGCCGACGCACTCGACAAGATCGACGCGAACGCCGAAATCCGGTCCGTCGTCCTTGCCGCGCAGGGCAAGGCGTTCTGCGCCGGAGCGGATTTCAATACGCCGGCCCGGGACGCGCCGGCCAATGGCGACCAGCGGGACAGCGGCCACCTCTATATTGAGGCCGTGCGCATCTTCCGGAACAAGAAGCCGATCGTCGCAGCAGTGCAGGGCGCCGCAATCGGCGGCGGCTTTGGCCTCGCGATGTCGGCGGATTTCCGCGTGACCTGTCCCGAGGCCCGGTTCGCCGCGAACTTCACCCGTCTCGGCTTCCATCCCGGCTTCGGACTGACCGTCACCCTGCCGGAGGCCATCGGCAAGTCCAACGCCGAGCTGATGTTCTACACCAGCCGGCGCGTCACCGGGGAACAGGCGCTGGCGATGGGATTGGCGAGCGTCTTGGTCCCTCAGGATAAGGTCCGCGCGGCCGCCATGTCGCTCGCGCAGGAGATTGCCGAATGCGCGCCGCTCGGCCTGCTGTCGACCCGAGCGACCATGCGTGCCGGGCTTGCGGACCGCGTCAAGACGGCGACGGATCATGAACTGACCGAGCAGAACCGCCTGCGCGCGACGGATGATTTCCGGGAAGGCGTCAAGTCCACGGCGGAACGGCGATCCGCAAATTTCACCGGCAAGTGAGAGCGCCATGACGGAAAAGCTCGAAAAATTCCCAGACGGGAGTTGCGATTGCCACGTCCACATCTATGGGCCATTCGATCGTTTCCCCGTCGACTATTCTGGAAAATTTGCTCCGAAGCAGGAATTCCCGGTCGAGATGCTGTTCGACGTGTGGAAGTCGATCGGCATTTCACGCGGCGTCATCGTCCATGCCGGCAATGCCGGCTCGGACAATGAGGTCACGCTCGAAGCCCTGAAGCGCTTTCCGGACAAGCTGCGCGCGGTCGCGATCCTCGATCAGCACGTCACCGACAAGCGGCTGGACGAATTGACTGATGCCGGCTTCAAGGGCGTGCGCATCAATCTCCTGTATCAGGACGGCAAGCCCGTGTTGTCGGGCGGCGGCATGAACCTGGACGACCTGAAGGCGTTGGCGCCGCGCATTGCCGAGCGAGGCTGGCATGCACAGCTCTGGATCGAGACCGGCGACCTGCAGCAGCTCGCGCCGGAGATCGAAAAGCTGCCGCTCGACTTCGTCATCGACCATCAGGGCCGCACCATGGCGGACAAGACCGTCAACTACAGCGGCTACCAGTGGTTCTGCGACCGCGGCCTCAAGAGCGGCCGCTATTGGTGCAAACTGTCCGGTGCGGACCGCAACACTCGCATCGGCAGCCCGTACAAGGACACCGAGGACTTCATGAAAGCGCTGGTCGCCGCCAACCCCGATCGGCTGGTCTGGGGCAGCGACTGGCCGCATGTCGGGCACGCCGACGATGCGGTCCCGAAGGAGTCCGTGCTGATGGATCTATTTGGGCGTTGCGTGCCTGACGAGGCCGTTCGCAGGAAGATCCTGATCGACAATCCGGCCCGGCTCTACGGCTTCTGAGAGCCGGAGGCCGCGAAGGAATCACGCCGGGCTGCTTCCGGCGGGAGTCTTGGGACGCAGGGCGGCCGTCGAGCTTGCTGTGGCGATCAGCACGTCGTTGGCGTCGCGCAGCTCGGCCTCCAGGAAGCCGACGCTCCGTCCTTGCCGGACGACCTTGCCGTAAGCGCGATACAGGCCCGGGTGCGCGGGCAGCAGGAATGCGACCTTGATCTCGAGGCTCGCGACTGTAATCAGGTATTCGCCGCGCAGCAGGCTCGCGGTCGCCATGGCCGCATCGAGCCAGCCCGTGACAATGCCACCCTGCACGATACCGCCCTTGGGATGTCCTTCCGTAGAATGGCAGTGCCGCGGCTCGGCATGCCATTCGATCATGACGCGATCGCGCGTCTGATCATAGGAGACGCCTCCGACGCCGAGCAATTCCCACGCGGCAGGGCGTCGCGCCTCGGTCTGCCTGATCAAGTCTTCATACGACATTTTCGGTGATCGCTCGCAGTTGATGGATGTTCACGAGGCGCGCCGCAATACGCCTCGCAAAACAATCAACACAGGCCGTGTCGCTGCGCAACCGCGCCCGGCGGTGATCAGCTATCCGCCGCGATGCCCTTTTGCCACGTGGAGGGATTTCCGCCAAAACCGCGGCGGGCCCGCTTTTCGAGCCAGTAGCCCATCTGCGGCGGGACCGCGCTGAAGGTCGGATCGACGCCGAGCTTTTGGGCCGCATCCATCGCCCAGTTCGGGTTGTGGATGAATTCGCGGCCGACCGCGACGAGGTCGGCCTTCTTGTCCTGCAGGATCGCCTCGGCCTGGTCGCCGTGAATGATGAGGCCCACTGCCATCGTCATGATATCGGCTTCGCGGCGGATATAGTCCGCGAACTGAACCTGATAACCGTACTCGTTGAGCCGGAAGAAGTTCGGCACCTTGCTGTTGAGACCGCCGGTGCTACAGTCGATGACGTCGACGCCCTTCGTCTTGAGGATGCGCACCAGCCTGGCGTTCTCCGCCGGTCCCCAACCCGCTTCGTCCTCGATCGAAAGGCGGACGAACAGGGGTTTGGACGCGGGCCAATGCGCACGAACGGACTCGGCGACCTCAATGGCGAATCTCATACGGTTGGCTTCGCTGCCGCCATAATCGTCTGAACGCTGGTTCGCCTCCGGCGACAGGAACGAATGGATCAGATAGCCATGGGCGGCATGCAATTCGACGACGTCGAACCCCGCCTGGTCGGCGCGCGCCGCAGCCTTGCCCCAGGCGTCGATCGCATCGGGAATTTCATGACGTTGCAGCGCCCGCGGCATGAAATAGCCATTGCCGAATGCAAGCGCGCTCGGACCGATCAGGTCCCAGCCGTTCACATCCTCGACCTCCGCAAGCTCCTGGGCGGAGAGGGTTCCATCTCCCTCCCAGGGGCGCCGGGCCTTTCCCTTCCGGCCGGTGTGTCCAAGCTGGATGCCGGCCGCCGCGCCGTTCGACTTGATGAAGCTCGCGATATCGCGAAGCGGCGCGATGAACTTGTCGTCCCAGATGCCGAGATCTCCAACCGTGCCGCAGCCGCGGCGCTCGACCTTGGTCGACTCGACGATGACAAGGCCCGCGCCGCCTGCGGCGAACTTGCCCGCATTGGTGATGTGCCAGGGTGTCGGGAAGCCGCGTTCTGCCACGTATTGCAGCATCGGCGGGACCACGATCCGGTTCTTGAACGTCACATCCCGAATGCGTAGCGGCGAGAACAGCAGCGTTTCCTTCATCCCGGCCTCCCTTTTGTTGATCAAGATTAGGAGGCCGGCCCAGGCATGCCAATGCGCGTCAGTGACGGCGTCGCATTTACATGGATATGAAAAGGGGTGTTCTGCGAGACGGCATCGTGCTCTCGACTGCTATTCTGGGGTCGCCTGCAAAACTGCCGCCAAGGCCTGTCCCGATTTCGCGAGGATCTTCTGTCTCGCTTCAGCGATCCAGTCGAGAGGCGGTGACATGTCCCGCAAACCCATCTCGACGCCGAGATCGTTGAGGGCCCTCTGATCGAACGATATCGAGTCGTCAGCCCAGCGGTTCATCTGCTCCGCCCAGAGCTTGCAAAGATCGTCGGCCGAGAGCCGTTCGTACCGGCGGCCGCGCACGAGATAGGATTGTCGACGTTCCGATTGGCGGTTCTTCAGCAGAAGCTCGATTGCTTCTCTCGCCTGATCGGTCACGGTTCATCCCCTCCCGAAGCCTGTTCGGGGCGAGATAAGCATAAATTCGGTGTGACCGGAAGCGAAGCCGGGACTCCGGCTCGATCGGAGCGGTGGAAGCCGCCCTCTGAGCGGCAGCCTCAGGCTGCCGCTCAGAATTCCTCCTACAACGCCTGGAGATCAGGACTTCTTCATCAGCGAGCACTTGCTCTGATCGCGGGGGATGTTGGCATCCTCGGCCGGAACGGTCGCGACCACGTCGTAGAAGTCCCACGGCGTCTTGGACTGCTCCACCGTCTTTGCTCGCAGCAGATAGTAGTCGTGGATGTGCATGCCGTCCTCGCGCACATAGCCCTTCTCCGAGAAGAAGTCGTTCACGGGCATCGAACGGAATTTTGCCAGCACGGCGGCGTTATCGAGCGTTCCGGCCGCTTCGACGGCCTTCAGATAGTGCATGGTCGCCGAGTACATACCGGCCTGAACCATGGTAGGCATGCGGCCGACCTTCTCGAAGAACCGCTTCCCGAACGCGCGCGAGGCATCGTTCCGATTCCAGTAGAAGGCCTCCGAGGTGTAGAGACCCTGCAGGTTGGGAAGGCCGACCGACTTGGCATCGGTGATCTGGAACAGCAGGGCGGCGACCCGCATTTTGCTCTTCTGGCCGAGCAGGCCAAACTCGTGAGCCTGCATCAGCGAGTTGGTGGTGTCACCGCCGGCATTGGCGAGCGCCAGCACGTTGGCGCTCGAGTTCTGCGCCTGCAGCAGGAATGAAGAGAAGTCGCTGGTGTTGAAGGGGTGCCGCACCGAACCAGCCACCTTGCCGCCGGCTTCCTTGAGCACGGCAGACGCATCGGACTCGAAGGCTTGTCCGAAGGCATAATCGGCCGTCAGGAAGTACCATTCATTGCCGCCCTGGCCCATCAGCGCCTTCGCTGTGCTGCGCGCCAGCGTGTAGGTGTTGTAGGTCCACTGGAATGTATTGGGCGAGCATTTTTCGTTCGTGATGGCGGAAGCGCCGGCCGACGACACGATCATCATCTTGTTCTTGTCCCGTACCAGATCGGCCAGAGCCAACGCGACCGCGGAGTTTCCGATATCAAGGATAACATCCACGCCTTCCGTGTCGATCCATCTCCTGGCAATGCCCGAAGCGATGTCGGTCTTGTTCTGGTGGTCGGCGAAGACGAGTTCGATCGGCCGACCCAGCAATTTGCCGCCGAAATCAGCGATCGCCATTTTGGCGACTTCGACCGCCGCAGGCCCGGCGGCATCCGCATACTGCCCCGACTGGTCGTTGAGCACGCCAAGCTTGACCGGCTTCGATGCAGGCGCCTGCGCATGAGCCGAAGCAAGACTCAGGAAAACCATCGATGCAGCCAGCACACTTCTCATTGTTTCACTCCCTTTGAAATTTTAAATGCTTGAAGTCTGGATTGATCTTGCGATGCTATCGGCGCGGATGAGGCTCTATTCGGCCGCCTCGCGGTATCGCTCCACGCCGTCAAGGCTTTCGCCTTTGGCGCGAAGCGCTCCGCCCCATTTGGCAAGCCACCAGCCATATTGTTCGGGCCACTGTTCGAAATTGCCGGTCAGTCCGAAATGCTCTGCAGCGTGGAGCGCCCAGAACGGATCGTAGAGCATCTGGCGCGCGAGGAAGATAAGGTCGGCCCGGCCGTCCTGAAGAACCTTCTCTGCGAAATCCGGGGTTCGGATCATGCCGACTGCGCCGGTCGCGATACCCGCCTCGTGCCGGATGCGTTCGGCAAACGGCACTTGGTACCCCGGACCCCGATTGAGGTTGGCATTGGTTGATCCAGCGCGCAGATTGCCGCCCGTCGAGCAGTCGACCAGGTCGACGCCCAGTTCCTTCAATTTGCGGGAGAAAACGACGCTGTCTTCGATTTCCCAGCCTCCATCGATCCAGTCCGTCGCGGAGATGCGCACGAACAGCGGTGTCGACGAAGGAAGCGCGGCCCTCACGGCGCGCGCCACTTCGAGTGGAAAGCGCATCCGGTTTTCGAGGCTGCCGCCATATTCATCCGTGCGGAAATTAGCGAGCGGCGACAGGAACGACTGCAACAGGTAACCGTGAGCCATGTGAAGCTCGATGACGTCGAATCCCGCAAGTAACGCTCGACGCGCGGTTGCGACGAAGGCATCGCGCACGCCGACGAGACCATCTTTGCTGAGAGGAATGGGAGTCTGGAAGCCGTCGGAGAACGCGACATCCGATGGACCCGTGGGCACCCAGGATTCCTCTCCCATCTCGATATCGCGATCGGTCAGATGGCTGTTGCCTCGAAACGCGCGCTGCTGGCTGGATTTGCGTCCGCCGTGATTGATCTGGATCGCAGCTTTTGAGCCATGCGATTTGATGACATGGACGATCTGGCGCATGCCATCGATCTGGCCGTCCTCCCACAATCCCGGATCGCCGTTGGTGATGCGTCCCTTCCGCGTGACCGACGTCTGTTCGACAAAGACGAGACCGGCCCCGCCCTGGGCAAACTTGCCGTAGTGGACCAGATGGAACGGGGTCACATAACCGTTCACGGCCGAATACATCCCCATCGGCGAGACGACTATGCGGTTGCTCAGCTCGACGCCACGGAATGCGATGTTTTCAAACAGCTTGACCATTGTGATCTCCCCCTGAATTCGCGAACCCGGACATTCGCGCCTCGATATTCGTCATGCTTGTGCGATGGCGCCGACGAGGCGGAGCGCATCGATCTCGTCGTCGGACAGGCCGAGATATTGCGACAGCACTTCGCCATTGTGCTGACCGAGACGCGCGGACGGTATGTAGTCCGGCGCGGCTGTATCATGCAGCACCAGCGGACTGCGATGAACGAGGATGTCGCCGTATTCGGGATGGGCGATCTCGCGCAGCATTCCGCGGGCGTGGAGATGCTTGTCTTCGGTCACCTCGCGCAGGTCGCGAACCGCGGCGCAAGGAACACGGTTGGCGCGGCAGAGCTCCGTGATCTCGTCGCGCGTGAGCTGGGAGGACCAGTCCGACACCATCTGGTCGGTCAGGTCGATGTGCTTCAAACGGTCAAGCACCGTCTTGAAGCGCACGTCGTCGGCCAGTTCCGGCCGCCCCATCGCGCGCGTGAGTCCGATCCAGTGGGATTCGTTGACGCTGATGATGGCGACGTAGCCGTCGGATGCGGGGTAGACATTATAAGGCGCCTCGGCCAGTCCGCCGTGACGGTTGCCTGTGCGGGGAGCCGCCGCCTTGCGATTGAAGACATCGGCCAGATTCGAGGCCATTGCCGGGTAGACGGTCTCGACCATCGCGATCTCGACAAGCCGGCCGCGGCCGCTCTTCTCGCGGTCGTAGAGCGCGGTGAGGATACCCGCGTAAAGATGCACGCCGCTGATGAAGTCGGTGATAGCCGGGCCGGCCTTGACCGGCGGACCATCGGAAAATCCCGTCACGCTCATGATGCCAGACACGGCCTGTACCGTGAGGTCCATCGCCAGATTGTCGCGGCTCGGACCCGACAGGCCGTAGCCGGTGGCCGATCCGTAGATCAGCCGCGGGTTGATGGCGCTGAGCGCGGCGTAGCCGACGCCCAGTCGATCGAGCACGCCCGGCGCGTAGTTTTCAATCAGCACATCGGCTTTCGCCGCGAGCTCCTTCAGAACCCTGGCTCCGTCAGGCGATTTCAGGTTCAGGCTGATGTTGCGCTTGTTGGCGTTCAGCATCGCGAAGGGGACGGCGTTGCCCTTGCTGATGCGGGCGCGATGGCGCACCGGCTCGCCGTTCGGCGGCTCGACCTTGATGACGGTCGCCCCGGCCTGCGCCATCAGGAAGCCGGCATACGGACCCTGATAGACCTGGCCGAGGTCGATGACGATTACGCCGTCGAGCGGCAGCTTCTTGCTGTTGTTGTCCAAGATGTCCTCGGTCTGGTCAGAAATTGTAGAGCCGCGCCGGATTGGCGATCAGGATCTTGCGGCGAGTGGCTTCGTCGGGAACGCATTCGTGAAGCAGGCGAAGCAGATCCTGAAGATCCGGCATCGTCTCGGCGCTATGGCCGACGTGAGGCCAATCGCTACCCCACACGACCTGATCTGGCGCAGCCTGAACGATGGCGCGCATGAACGGTGCAGTGTCCGCATAAGGGCGTCCAATCCGGGTGTTGCGGTCCGCACCCGAGATCTTGGTCCAATAGCGCCCGGTCTTCAGCCGGTCGGTGAAGGCCCGGAAATCCGGATGCTCGTGGCCCTTGTCAGCCATCGTCCGTGACATGTGGTCGATCACGTAGTCGAGTGGCAGCTTCTCGAGTTCGGCCGCGGCGGCGGCCAGATCCGAGCTCTCGATCCAGAGCTGGGCGTGCCAGCCGCGCTCCGCGATGCGAGGGGCGAGCTTGACCAGATCGTCGTAGCTGGTGCCGAGCGTCGAGACTGGCTTGCCGTCCTGCCGGATCATGGTCACGCGCACCGCCTTGAAGCCGGCGTCGGTGAGCTCGTCGAGCCGCCGATCCGAGACGTCGGGCCGCAGGATCGCGACGGCGCGAAGCCTGTCGGGATAACGACGCAGCGCGTCGTAAGTCACAGCGTTATCTTCGCCCGACCCTACGGCATGGACGATCACACCGCGCGTGATCCCCAGCTTGTCCCAGACGGCAAAGGCGTCCTCGATCGTGAACGGCTTAGCCGCGGTGAAGCGTCCCTCGCTTGCGGGCGGAAAACGATCGAAGGGACCGTAGATGTGAAAGTGACAATCGCAGCTGCCTTCGGGCAATCGGTGGTTCATGCTTTCAAATTCCTGTTCGGTCTCGAGAGGTGTTGCCGCCACCGCGCGCAGCGGCTTGGCCGGAGTCGCCATCGTGAGCGGGCTGGTTTGATCTCGGGGAGAACGGTCGCGGGCTTCGACACGGCGATGGGGAGCCCGCGCAGCGACCGGCCGATTTCAGTCAATCGCGGCTGAAAAATTCATTCGCGGCTCCATGACGCCTCCCTGCAAGTCCCGCCAGCTGTGGCAGGCATTTTTGTTTTTGAGCGGCGACAACGCCGCAGCCTCGTCGGCGGGGAGAACAATATTAGCGGGACCGCTTGGAGTCCATCAGGTTACAGATATGTAGTTCTATTTCCATATATATAGAAAAGAGTTGCGGTCGGACGTCGATAGGTGCTAATTTGTTGCTGGCCTCGTCGATTTGTTCTGTCAGGTCAGAGTTCTGTTCCCGCGCGCGTTCGAGCAGAATTGTTTCTACATATGTGTAAATGACAAATTCCAGCATCAAGTCCGCCAAGCGCGTCTTCGAGGTCCTCGAATATTTTGAGGATGTGAAGCGCCCGATCTCCCTGAAGGAGGTGGCGACGAAGTGCGATTATCCGACCTCCAGTGCCGCTGCCCTGTTGAAGAGCATGGCGATGCTCGGATACCTATTCTACGACAGCTACAACCGCACCTACATGCCGACGATGCGCATCGCGCAAATGGGTCGATGGCTGGACACGGGGCTCTTTGGCGACAGCGCCATCCTTGCCTTAGTCGATTTTGTCCATGGGAAACTCGACGAGCTTGTCAGCATCAGCACACAATCTGATCTGCATGCTCAGTACATTCACGCCTTGCAAACCAGCAAGCGCCTTCGTTTCGAAGTGAAGCCCGGCGATGTCCGGCCGCTCGCAATCAGCGGAATCGGACGCACATTGCTCAGTGGTCATACCGACGTGGAGATTGAACGGCTCCTGCGGCGGATTAACGCCGTTTGCCCGCCGGAAGAGCACTTCGAACTGAACGCGCTGATGAAGATCGTCAACAGCATCCGGCGCGACGGTTACATGTTCTCCAAGCACATTGTCGTCCAGGACGCCGGCGTCATCGCCGTCCTGCTGCCAAAGCGTGATTTCGGACGCAACTTGGTCCTTGGCGTCGGCGGGCCGGTGTCCCGCCTTGAGGAAAGGCAGGACGAAATCCTCGCCTGTATCCGGGAAGGTATCGCGAGATTCTTATCGTGACCTGACAGATTGAAGAAAATAGCATCGACTCAAAGCTCGCGCCTGAAAGTCTGTCGGCATACATGGTTGGTTGCGACGGATTGCCGGACACTGATCCAAACCTACGTCATAGGGATTGTGCTTTTCACTTACCAATCACCCCCCCATGTTGGGCATCGGACGATTACTGACACCAGTCGGAACGTTGATGCCAAGGCCTGCGTTTCCGCGTCGGACCATGAGGTTGTGGTCCGTCATCACCTCGTTCTGACGCCATTCAGGGATCCTGGCCATGAAGCTCTATACCCATCCCGGCGCAAGCTCGCTCTCGGTCCACATCCTGTTGCGCGAGATCGGGCTGCCCTTCAGCATCGAGGTCGTCAACGTCACCGCCAAGCAGCGCGCCGACGGGTCGGACTACAAGGCCGTCGCCTCGCGTGGCATGGTGCCGTTGCTCGAGCTGGACAATGGCGAGCGGCTGACGGAGAACCTCGTTATCGTCCAGTATCTCTGCGATCGTTCCGAGCGCCACGACCTGATGCCTCCGGCGGGCACCATGTCCCGCTACCGCGTCATGGAGTGGCAGAGCTTCATCGCCGCCGAACTGCACAAGAGTCTCGTGCCGTTGTACTGGCCGGGCGTCGAAACCCGGACGGGCGAACTCGCGGTCGTCCGCATCCGCGGGCGGCTCGGCTTCGTCGAGCGAAATGACCGGGTCGTTCCTGACCGGCGACATTTTCACCGCGGCCGACACCTATCTGTTCGTGATCGCGAGCTGGACGCGCTGTTTCAAGATCCCGCTCGATGATTGTCCGCGGCTGCTCGGCCTGCTGGAACGGGTCGGCCGCCGGCCCTCGGTGCACGCTGCGCTCGCAGCGGAAGGTCCCGGGTTTGTCACCGTCAGCGACCTCACGCCGCTTCTCTGATCTCGTTGCCGAAGGCCCTGAGGCCTTCGGCAGTCATCGCATCCATCGCTCGAGGCACGCCGGACAAAGGCGGCCTCGTGCCGTTATGTCCGGCTGATGTCTCAGCATCTGAACCGCTGCCGAGACCGGGAGCCGCGGCCGGCAGGTTCGCGCGATCCGGCGCAGCCGGGCGCGCGGTCCATGCACTGCGAGAGGTGCGCTCTTCAGCCGGCGGCGCCGGAGTCCAGCGCGCGGCCGATCTGCTCGATCAACGCGTTGAGCTGCAGCGGCTTCGGCAACACCGCCACCACGCCCGGTCGGCTGAGCGCGAAGCTCTGGTTGTCCTTGGCGTAAGCGGTGATCAGGATGATCGGAATCCGGCTGCCGGACTGCGCCAGGCGATCGGCCAATTCGATTCCGGACATTCCAGCCATCTGGACATCGCTGAGAATGCAGCAGGTCTCGGTCCATGCGTCCGAGGCCAGGAACTCCTCGGCGCTGGCGAACAGCCGGGCGCTGTAGCCGACGCTTTCGATCAGGGCCAGCAAGGATTGCCGGACGTCCTCATCATCATCGATGATGGATAGCAATCGTCCGGCCAAAGATGATCCTCCTTGCGCTCTCGGCCGAGCCGGGAACATCTGATTTTTGCGGATTGAGAGTTAAAGACTAGCGCATTCAGTCTTTTCCTCGATCAATATCCGTCACACTGAACGAGGGATGCCGCCGATGCAACGCGATTAGGCGCTTGTGGCCGACTACCAAGGTATAGGGCAGGGTAAATACGGGGGCGTTGAGGCCGGTGATCGGGTTTGGTAGCCTGTATTCGGGCGATCGGAGCGATGCCCTGTGCTGGCGAGCCAGAGGAGCGAGATGCTGTCGCCCGACCCGTCAACTTCGAAGCGGAGGCCGAATATTGTGAGCGCGCCGACCGGTGATCCCGTGGTTCTGGTCGTGGATGACGACATCGCGGTGCGCGAGAGTCTCGGGGATCTGCTGGCTTCGGTCGGTATCGAGTCCCTGCTGTACGGCTCAACCCAGGAACTGTTGTCGGCCGGTCTACCGGATCGGCCAGCCTGCCTGGTGCTCGACCTCCGCTTGCCCGGGACCAGCGGGCTCGAACTGCAGTCGCGATTGACTGAGATGGGTTTCACGATCCCGGTAATCTTCATTACGGGCCACGGGGATGTCCCGACCTCGGTGCGGGCCATGAAGGCGGGAGCCGTCGATTTTCTGCCGAAGCCGTTTCGGCATCAGGAGTTGCTTGACGCCGTTCTGGGGGCCTTGCGCGAGGACGAGGAGCGGCGCTCGAAAGACGAGGAGATGGTGCAATTGCGCCGGCTGGCGCAGCGGCTCACGGCGCGCGAGCGCGACGTGTTGCGTGGAGTCGGCCGCGGCCTTCTCAACAAGCAGATCGCTCACGAACTCGGAGTGTCCGAGATCACCGTGAAAATGCATCGCAGCAGCGCCAAGCGAAAGCTCAACGCCGTATCCGCTGCGGATATCGTCGGCAAGATCGCCGCGCTCGGCCTCTAACCGTCGCCCGCCGCAGCGCGTGGAACGCGAAAGATGAAGCGTGCACCCGGCGCGTCGGATCGATTCTCGGCCGTCAGGCTGCCGCCGAGCGACTGCACGATCGAGCGACATACGGACAGGCCAAGCCCCATGCCGTCCTTCTTGGTGGTGAAGAAGCTGTCGAACAGGCGCCGCTCGACATGCGGCTCGAGGCCGGGTCCGTCGTCGACCACGGAGCATTCGACGTAGCCGTCGCTGCCGCCGATGCCGACGACCACATGGCCATGCGCGGCCTCGCCGGCGGCGATCGCCTGCATCGCATTGATCACCAGATTGGCGATCACCTGTTCGAGCTGGGTTCGATCGGCCATCACCAGGAAGGGGCCGCCCATGACGCGAAGGTCGAGCGTCACCCGCATGGCCCGCGCCTGATGTTCGACGAGGCCGAGGGCGTTCTGCGCGACCTTCGACATGTCAAGGGACTGGCGCTCGGGCGCCGAACTCCGGGCCGCGCCGCGGATCCGTTCGATGATACGCGAGGCGCGTTCCGCCTGGCCGACCAGCCGCGTCAACTGGTTTCGCACCCGATCGAGGTTGGGAGGATCGCGATCCAGCCAGCGCATGCCGGCTTCGCCACTCGCGCCGATCGCCGCGAGGGGCTGGTTGACCTCGTGCGCGATCGAAGCCGCCAGTTCGCCGAGCATGGAGATGCGGGCCGCGTGGGCGAAATCGGCTTGCAGCGCGGCCAGATCCGCCTCGGTCTTCCGTCGATCCGTGACGTCGATCATCCCGGCCAGCGAGAAGCGCCTGCCGTTCTCGTTGATGAAATTCATCGTCAGCAGCACGTCGAGAACCCGGCCTTGTGGCGTGGTGATCTGGGTCTCCTCCTCAAAGCTGACCGACTGAATCGAGGCGAGCGCCAAACGGCGCAACGAGTCGGGGCGGCTCGCCAGCAGGGGGCCGCCCGGCAGGCCGATCAGTTGCTCGGGGTCGTCCACGCCGAGCAGCCTTGCGGCCGGCAGATTCGCCTCCTCGATGAAGGAGGTGCGCATGACGTGATCGAGTATCTGGGGACGGGCGCGCAGAACTGCCTCGGGATCGTCGCGCTGCTCGGCCGTGAAATCCTTCAGTTCGAGGCTCACGGCGTCGCCGTTGAGCCGGAACAACGGCATCGGCATGCGGTGGAAAATCGCCCGGTAGCGCTCCCGGCTCTCCGCGAGCGTCAGATTGGCCAGAGTCAGCGCGGTCACGTCGACAATGCCGATGATCACCCGTCCGTTGCCGACGAGCCTTGGATCAAGCGACGCCGTGAAGATGGCGTGAACCGGACGTCCTCGTAGCGTCGTCATGGTCGTCTCGCGCGTGAAACGCGGCGTCTCGGTCAAGCGGGCGATCAGGCTGTCAACATAGACCCCGTAGCTTTCGATCGGCCAGAACGGCGCGACACAGTCGAGCATGCCGGTCCTGTCGCCGTCGCCGAAGGTTTCGATGGCATGCTCGTTGACGTCGACCACGCGGGTCGCCCGCATCATTCGCTCGACGGTGGCCGGGGTCGCATGCAACCGTGACCGGATCTCCTCGATGCTGCAATCCCGGAACTCGGCGAGGATGGGTCTAACGCCGGTGATGTCGAGTTCGAGGAATGATGTCGGCATGGCGTGGAAGAGCGTGCGGTAGCGGTGCTCTCCCTCCAGCGAAGATGCGGTCCGGGCACCGGAGATCAGCTGGCTGATTTCGACGATCTCAACGGGCGCACCGTTTTGATCACGCCGCTGGACGCTGAATTGCGCGTCGATCAGCAACGTATTGCGATTTCGTCCTACGCGAACGATCTGGTCGGACCAGAGCTCCGCCCCAGCGCCGGCCGCAATCGTCACAGGCGGGCTGCTTCGGAGCATCTCGTCCGCCACGCGGCCGACCATCTCGCCGGCCGACCAACCGTAGAGCAGCTCGGCGGCGCGATTCCAAGCCAGCACGCGGCCGACGGCATCGCGCACGATCACGCTCTCGCGTGTCAGATTGAAGACGTCCGGCTGCGTGAAGCCGAAATCGGTTGGCATGTTCATAGTATTCGCAGTGCCATCGGTAGAGAACGTGCCTCTCGTGGGCGAGCGGTCACAGCCGCAGAGCGTTGCTTTACTTGTCTCGGTCGGCCAGGTGCAAGACGACAGCCGGCCTTGGCCCTCGTCGCAGACCTGGGTTGTTTGCAGCAATTAGCGTGCCGGCTGAAGGGACTGCTTGTTTACAGTCACCGTAACATCCTCAAAACCCATGCGGCGAAACAGGCTCCACAGCGGGATGAGGCCGAAGATCATCATGCCGGCAGAGACGGCGAAAAAGTTCAGATCTAAGCTGGCATGCAAGCGCAGCAACAGATAGCCGCCAGCGGCGGCAATGGCGGCTCGCGTGAGTGCCCCGAGCAGCGAGGCCATCTGTCGGCGGGTCGCTTGGCCGACGCAATACAGCACAAAGCCGAGGCCGAAGAACCCGTAGAAGGGCCCCACATCGTGAAGGTATTGCACGCCGGCTTGGACGGCCGCCGGGTCGTTGTTGAAGAGCTCGATCCAAATCGGCGCGAACAGCGCGCCCGCGAGGCCGATCGTGCCAGTCAGCGCGCCGCCGATCGCGGCGCCGGTCCAAGCCGCCTGTCGCGCGCGCTCGACAAGCCCGGCGCCGAGGCTCGCGCTGACGATCATTCCGACGGGGCCGCCGATTCCATATGAGATCGGGACCAGCAGAAATTCCAGCCGGGAGGCCGTGCCATAGCCCGCCAGCGCTTCAAGGCCATGGGCGCCGACATAGGCCGTGACCAGAGTGAGGGTTACGTTGGTGCTGGCAGCGATGATCGCGGAGATGCCGCCGATCTTCAGGATCGTGATGGCGGGAGCGAGCGCCAGCCGAGGTGGGGACCGCGACGGCTGCAACACGCCGAGGTGCCCCCAAAGATACGACGCATAAGCGAGCGAGCCGAGACCATAATTGATCAGCAGGGCGACGCCCCCGCCGATCGGCCCCAATGCAGGCATGCCCAAACCGCCGAAGATCAGCAGAGGCGAGAGCGGAACGAGCAGCGCCGCCCCGGAGCAGACCACCACGACCGGGAGGCGAAGATTTCCGGTACCCCGCACTGCGGCCATCAGCAGATTGAACGTCCAGATAAGGGTCGCGCCGCCGAAGACGACGCCTGAGTACTGCATAGCGATTTGCAGCGTTGTTCCGTGGCCGCCCATTGCGCGATAGATCGCCGGACCTGCGATCCACATCACGACGGTGGTCGCGATTCCGAGTGGGACAGCCAACAGCAACGCATACCAAGGATAGGTGTTGGCCTCGGCCGCATCGCCGCGCCCCAGCGCCCGCGCGACGGACGTCACGATGCCGCCACCCGTGGCGCCTTGCGACACCGCGACCGTCAGGGCCAGCAGCGGAAATACGAGAGAGACGCCCGCCAGAGCTTCCAGCCCGAGCCTGGAGACGAAATACACTTCAAGCAAACCTATCAGCACTTGGACGAGCATCACCGCCGAATTGGGAATCGCAAGACGCACGATGGTCCACGCGACCGGATGCGCCAGCAGCACGTCGGCCCGCGATGCAGGCGGCGTTCGTCCATCCTGAGCGGTTGTCGAGCGGATCGTTGCATGAGCATTCACAGGCGCGACTCCGACGGTGAACCGCGACCAGACCATGCGCCCACAGACATGGCCAACCATATGAATTGACATGAATTGTTAGAAAAACTAACAATCGCCAATGGCCCGTCTGCCCCCGCTTGAAGCTTTACGCGTTCTCGAAGTAGCCGGAAGGCATCGCAGCTATTCCAGGGCCGCCGACGAGCTGCACATTACCCATGGCGCGGTCAGCCAGCGGATCCGACAGCTTGAGCAGCACATCGGCATCGCACTGTTCGAGCGCAGCGGGCACCGAATGGAGCTGACAGCAGCAGGCCGTCGCCTTCATGGCCGTGTCACCCGGTCACTGACCGAATTGACGGCGGCGATCACGTCGCTGTCGGCGTCCGGTCCAGGAGCCGAAGTGACGGTCAGTCTGCTACCGGTCATGGCGGCGCGATGGCTCCTCCCGCGCCTGCCCGGATTCAACGAGATCTATCCTCATATCCAGATCAACGTCCGATCCGATCGGCACTTGTCGAATTTCAAGTCGGATCGGATCGACATTGCCCTTCGCCTCGGTGGCGGAAGCTGGAAGGATCTGACCGCGATCCGGCTGATGGACGAGGAGGTGTTCCCAGTCTGCAGTCCGCACTACAACGACGGGCGTCTTCCAAAAGACCCTGCAGCTTTCGGGACCGAGAGGCTGTTGATTGACCCAAACGTGCCCTGGTCGACGTGGTTCAGATCGGTCGGCGTCCAGGTCGATCGCAAGCTCGTGGGCAATTCTTTCACGGACGCGAATCTGCTGCTTGAAGCCGCCATTGCCGGACACGGATTGGCGCTGGCGCGCCGATCGGTCGCAAAAGCCGATCTGCTCGGCGGCAGGCTGGTCCGGTTGTCGGAACACAGCTATCGCCTTCCGATCTCGCACTACGTGGTCTATCCGCCAGCGCTCGCAGGCAACGCGCCCGTGATGGCCTTCCGGGATTGGCTGCTGGCGGAAGCGGCAAATCAATAGGACGCAGACCGGATCGCCGTCCTGGTTCCGCGGCTCTCCCGGCACGAAGAGGTATACCGTCGTACGAGTTTAATCCCCTTGGGCGCGCGGCGTAAGCTCGATCGCTGCCCGCGCGCTGCGGCCTGCTGGAAATTGGATGGTCTCATGAGTTCGCTTGTTGCCCGGCTGCCGCTCGTGCCGGCGTCGTTCTTCGGCATCGTTCTCGGCGTGATTGGTCTTGGCAGCACTTGGCGCGTTGCGCATCAGCTATGGACGTTACCGAGCGCGATCGGCGAAGGGCTGATGGCCCTTGGGATCCTGATCTGGGCTGCGGTTCTGCTGTTCTTTGTGTTGAAGTGGATCGTGTCCGCGGAGGCGGCCCGGGCGGAAGCGCTGCATCCGGTCCAATGCTGCTATGTCGGCTTGGCTGGGGTCTCCACCATGCTGGTGGGGGTCGCGGTGCAGCCCTATCATCATATTGCCGCGCTCTGCATCTACTTCGTCGGCCTGGTTTTCACGCTTGGTTTTGCGCTGTGGCGGACCGGACATTTGTGGCGCGGCGGCTGCGATCCGGCCGCTTCGACGCCGGTGTTGTACCTCCCGACAGTCGCAGGCTCGTTCGTGACAGCGATCGGCGCCGGAGCCCTTGGCTTCCCTGACTGGGGCAAGCTCGCGTTTGGCTCCGGGCTGTTCTCCTGGCTCGCCGTCGAGTCGGTTTTGCTGCACCGGCTCTACACGTTGGAACCGCTGGCGCCCGGCATTCGTCCTGCGTTGGGCATTCAGCTTGCGCCCGCGACGGTCGGTGCGTTGGCTTATCTCAGCGTGAGCGAGGGGCCGCCGGACATGGTGGTCTATGCGCTGATCGGCTACGGCCTGCTTCAGTTGCTGCTGTTGGTTCGGTTGCTGCCATGGATTCTGGAGCAGCCGGTCTCTGCCGGGTATTGGGGCTTCACGTTCGGCCTGACGGCTCTTGCCGGCTCGTTGCTGCGGATGGTGCTGCGCGGCGACACCGGGCCTGCGGCGACGATGGCGCCGATCGTATTCGGTGCCGTGAATCTGATCATGGCGGCCCTGATGCTGCGCACGCTGTGGGTGCTCGTGGCGGGAAAGATTTTGCCGCCCGTGGTCGCTGCGTCAGCTCCTAAGACGGCGACGTGATCGGCCATGCTGTGCCGGCTGGAGGCGCTCCGCCTCAGCCCGCCTTCGCGTAGGTGAAGCCAGCGCGCTGGAGTTCGACCAGGAAAGCCACGACGCTAGGCACCAGGATCACGCCAGGGACCAGATGGTTGGTGAGATCGGCGGCGACTTCGTCAGGGCTGCAAGCCTCACCGTGGCCGGCATGGCAAAGCCCGCGTGCTATCGCATGAATGGAATCATGGCAGGCGACGAAAACCATGCCGCGTTGCTGAAGCGTCGCGATGTTGTTGTTGCCGGGACCGTAATAGCCGGCGACATCCTGCACATCATCGGAGGCCGACGCCCCTGCCTTGGCGGCCACATAGGTGTTCGCACCGGCCGCGCCGCCCGTCAGCGAAGCAAGCTTGTGCTTGTCCCAGACGGGCTGGCTGAACAGCGACAGATGCGCCGAGCCGTGGACCGCGGCGACGGCGAGGAAGCCCGGGTTGCCATGGGCGAACACCTGCCCGTTCAGCGCTTCCCGCATCAAGTTGAGCCAGGGAGCGCCGATGTCGGTGGCTTCCCAGACCTGAAGCGATCGATTGCGATAGGCGAGCACCAGCTCGGCAGCCTCGTGATCCCACTGGTCCTTGCGCGTCACCATAAATGGCACGGTCTTGAAGTCACGTCGTCGCGGCGCCAGCGCCAACCGTCGCTGCAGCGTCTCGAGCTCGCGGCTGGTTGCTCGCTCGTCTCGGACCGGCGATGCTGCGGAGGCGGTGCCTGCGGTGCCCGCCAGCAACGCGACCTGTCCGAGCAGACCGAGCGTCGTTCGGCGGTTCAAGTCGGCGCGAGCTGTCGTCATGGCTTTCGTCCCTGATGCTGTCTGGAATTGGTGATGACGGAGAATTCCCTGTCTGGAACCAATCCGTCGCGGTTCGGCATCTTCACGCGCGGCAGGCTGCTGCGATCGAGGACCGCGTCGGCCGGCACGATGTCGTTGAGGTTCAGGATATAGGCGACGACGGCATAGGTGTCGTCGTCGCTGAGGGTCTGCGGAGCCGGATAGGGCATCGCGCGACGCACGTAATCGAACAATGTCGTCGCGTATGGCCAGAAGCTGCCGACGGTCTTGACCGGATGATCGGTCGCCAGGCTGCCGCGACCGCCGGCCAGGCGATCGGCGAATCCGCCTTCGCCTTTGGCGCCGTGGCAGGCCGAGCAGTTGTCCTCGAACACCTGCCGCCCGCGGGCGACGTCGCCCTGGCCGTCCGGCAGACCGGTGCCGTCCGGCGCGACGTCGATGTTCCACGCCTTGATCTCCTCGGCGGTGGCCGGCCGGCCGAACTCGGCGGCGGTAGCGGAGTCGCTGCAGCAGAGCAGGGCGGCAATGCCGAAGGCCAGCGTACTATTGAAGGACATTGCGCACCTTTCCGTCCTGGTCGATCGCCCAGGTCTGCTGCGCGTTGTAGTGAAAGAGCGCATTGGTCCCGGTCCTGGCGATGAACGCCGCGCGGTCCGGCTGCACCTGCTTCTTGTCGTCGGTGGAGCGGCTCACGATTTTGGTGGGCTTGCCGTCCCAGACCCAATCGGCCTGGAAGCGGGTTTGGGCCTTCGGTAGCTTGGGCCCGGCAAGCTGCGCCTCGCGCCAGGATTTTGCGCCATCGGTACTGATCTCGACACGGTCGATACGGCCATGTCCGCTCCAAGCGAGTCCCGTGATGCGGTTGTAGCCCGGCCGGATCTGCATCATGCCCGAGGGGCTCGTGATCACCGAATTGACGTCCTGGCGGAGTTGGAATTGTCGGGCATGGCCATCGGCCTGCAGCTGGGTATAACGCGCAGTCTCCCAGCGCGTCATGAAGGGACGATCGCCGAATTTCAGCCGCCGCAACCATTTGATGTTGAGGTTGCCTTCGAAGCCGGGAAGAAACAGCCGCAGCGGAAATCCATGAGCAGGCCGCAACGGCTCACCGTTCTGGCCGTAGGCCAGGATACCCTCCGCGATGATTTCGTCGGTCAGCGGAATGCTGCGCGCCACGGCCGATCCGTCGCCGCCTTCCGCCAGCATCCAGGTCGAGCGCGGGTCGACGCCGATCAGGTCGATCACGTAGGACAAGGGAACGCCGGTCCATTCATTGGTGCTGATCAGACCGTGCGTGTTCTGCACGGTGACGTCGGGCGACGCGGTCTTCCAGTTCTCCCACCCGTTTCCGGTGCATTCCAGGAACGCGACGCGTGACAGGGTCGGCATCGCGCGGAGGTCGTCCATGCTGAACACCAGCTGCTGCTTTACCATGCCGTGGACGAGCAGCCGGTGCTGGGCGGGATCGATGTCGGGGACACCGGAATGGCTGCGCTCATAATGCAGATCAGTCGGCGTGATCGATCCGACCAGCTTGTCGATCGGCGCCTTCGAGTTGATCGCGACGCTCGGGTCAACGGGGCGCATGCCCGGGGTGGATTCGGGAGTACGTGCCAGATGGACGTATCTGGATCTTTCGCTGGTCGCCGACAGCGGCGCGCCCGGTCCGCGGGGCGGTACGTCCAGAAGACTGTCGGCCTTGACCGAACCGCCTGCAGCAGCCCCGGCCAGGCCGGCTGCGCCGCCGAGCAGGCCGCGGCGCGTCAACCGGCGTCCGCCGTTTTGCGCGGGTGATCTCATGTTCGAGTCCCTTTCGACAGACCTGCTTTGATCAGTTCGATCCGGCGCCGATCGCGGCAGCGATGACAGCTTCGGCGCCGCCGAGCCTGGCGGCGAGGCCGGCCGGCAGACCGTGCCGGCCCTCGAGCGCGCTGGCCGGCGTGAACACCACCAGCACTTTGCCGGCGTCTTCGCGCACCAGCACCTTCAGCGGCAGCTCCAGCGCGAAGTCCGGCGCGGCGAGCATCAAGGGCGTTCCACCCTTGGGATTGCCGTAGATCAGAAGCACCGTCGGCGGCATGTCGAGGCCGACCGATCGTGCTGCCTTCTGCTGATCGATTGTGGCGAAGATAGTGAAGCCCTTGGCCTGCAACGCCGTCGTCAGGCGGGTGACTGTGTCCGCAAACGCATGAACGCTGGGCAGTCTGGTCATGGCGGTCATTCCGCTCTCCTTGTCCTGGGCTGCGCTGGCAGATGTCGCGACTGCGATGGCCAATGTGGTCGTCCATTGAACAAATTGCCGCCGGCTCGTCATCGCCCGTACCCTCCGCTGATGACTGCGAGCATTCGCCAGTTCGCGCTCGACTGCGAGACACACCAAGGATTGCGGATGCGGTGCTTAGGGCTGGTGGACGCACACCAAGGTAGATGTTGTCGATCACGACGATGTCGGTCCTGATTGACCTCATCCTGAAGTCGGACAAACCCACAACTCGGTATGATCCCAGGGCGGCGCGAAGTCTGGCAAGTAGCGGCTTCCACACCGGGTTCAGGAATCCTCTCCGCAGTCCGGTGGCGAGGCCGAAAGGAATGATTATGAGCACGCAATTCGAGTCAGCTCCAAATCGCTATGTCGTCGCGAGCGATGGCGTGAAATACGCCTACCGCAGGCTCGGCGTACCCGGCACGCGGCCGCTGATTTTCATGCAGCACTTCACCGGAACGATGGATTCGTGGGATCCGGCCGTTGTCAACGCCTTGGCACGCCATCGCACCGTCGTCATCTTCGACAATGCCGGTGTCGGTCTGTCGGGCGGGAAAACGCCGGACAACGTCGCGCAGATGACGATCGATGCCGAGGCTTTCATCGAGGCGCTCGATCTCGGCGAAGTCGATCTGCTGGGCTTCTCGCTCGGGGGCTTCCTGGCGCAGCTGATGGCCGCCCGCGGCAAGCTGCCGGTGCGCCGTATCGTGTTGGCCGGCAGCGCGCCACAAGGCGGCGAGGAGCATCTGCTCGCGGTCGTGACGGAAGCCTTCGCGAAACAGGCCCCGGAGGTGCGCCTGCCGCTGTTCTTCACGCCTTCTGAGGCGAGCCAGGCGGCTGGCCGCGCCTTCGTCGCTCGCGCAACAGCCCGAACCACGGAACGCGCCCCCGAGAGCGGCGAGAACGTCAGGACCGCGCAGGCCAAGGCCATCATCAACTGGTGTGCCGACAAGAGCGCAGCACATTCGCTCCTGAAGCGCATTGGTCGGCCGAGCTTGATCGTCCACGGCCGCGACGACACCATGTTTCCGGTCACGAACGCGTTCACCATGGTCGAACAGATGAGCGAGGCCACGCTGATCGTCTATCCGGACTCCGCGCATGGCGCGATCTTCCAATATCCGCAGATCTTTGCGTCTCACGTCGAGACGTTTCTGTCCGCCTGACAACGTCAACCTGCTCAAACATAGGATATTCTCATGGACCCGCTCGCAGCCCGGATCATCGACGCCCATGGCGACATTGCCAAATGGCGGAAGTTCAAAAGCCTCAGTGCCAAGTTGCAGCAGGGAGGTGCGCTTTGGGGCTTGAAGGGACATCCGGGAAAGCTCGACGAGACATCGGTCACGGTGGGACTGCAGGACGAGTGGGCCTCGCACGCGCCGTTCGGTCCCGACGGCAAGATCTCTTCGTTTCGGCCGGACATGGTGCAACTGGCGGATCGCGACGGCCGTGTTCTCGAGGAGTTGAAGGACCCGCGCGCTTCGTTCGCCGGTCACACGCTGGAGACACCGTGGTCCGAGCTGCAACTCGCCTATTTCGCCGGCATCGCGATGTGGACCTATTTGAACCTGCCGTTCCTGCTGGCTCGTGACGGCGTCCAGTCGGAACGCCTGTCCGATTGGGAGGAGGGCGGAGCCACCTGGCAGCGGCTGCGCGTGACGTTCCCGCGCGAGGTTGCGACCCACAGCACGGTGCAGACCCTATACGCCGACGATCATGGCCTGCTGAAGCGTCACGACTACGACGTCGAGATCGCCGGGCATACGCCGGGAGCGCACTACATCTTTGATTATGCGGATGTACAGGGCTTCAGGATTCCGACCTCGCGCAGGATTTTCCCCCGTGGTCCGGATGGCCGCTCGCTGACCGAACCTTTGGTCGTCTCGATCGATCTGTCGCACATAAAGCTCGCCTGAGCTGCGCGGCTTGCGACATCAGAGGAGATGACAACATGTCCGACATCAAATTCCTGCAGACCAAGGCCGGCAGGCTCGCTTATCGCGTCATGGGCCCCGCCGGGGGCGTTCCCTTGTTGCTGGCCAATCGCTTTCGCGGCACGCTCGACGATTGGGACTCGGCCTTCCTCGCGCTGCTGGCTCGTAGCCGGACCGTCGTGACCTTCGACAGCGCCGGGATCGGCCGCTCCGAGGGCGAGGTGCCGACCACGATTGCCGGCATGGCCGATGTGGCCGCGGAGGTCGTAGCTGCGCTTGGCTTCGAGCAGGTCGATGTTCTCGGCTGGTCGCTGGGCGGACTTGTGGCCCAGGAGACCGCGCTCGATCATCCCACCATTGTCCGCCGCCTGATCGTCGCCGGTTCGAGCCCGGGCGGCATCGGCGATGGGCCGAAGCAGCATCCTCGTGTGCAGGAGGTCATGACGCATGCGACGAACACGGAGGATGACTTCTTGTTTCTGTTCTTCCCGGAAACGGACACGGCGCGCGCGGCCGGCCGCGCCTATTACGCGCGCCTCAAGGCGATCACTAATCGCGGCCCTGCCGTCACGGGCCCGTCGTTCATCAATCAAATCAAGGCCTTCAGCAGTTGGTCGGGCGTGCGCGACAGATTGGCCGAACTGAAAATCCCGGTGCTGGTCGCCAACGGTCAGCACGATGTGATGATCCCGGCCTACCGCTCCTATGTCCTCGCGCAGGAAGTGGCGAACGGTAAGCTCGTTCTCTATCCCGATGCGGGCCACGCCTTCCTGTTTCAATGCGCCGACGATTTCACGGCGGAGATCGATCGTTTCCTGTCCTGAAGCCCAACGAATGATCAGCCCGGCGCCGCCGCGACCGGGCTGATCCCGTGTGATTTCAGCTGCCGGTCCCCGTCAGGAACTGGACGGCTTGCTCCGTGGTCCAAAGGCCGTTCGCGATGTAGCGGAAGTTGATGATCGCCGCCTGATAGCCATCGCCTTCCGGAATCTTCGGCGCGGCCACCGCGTCCCTGACCACCGCGACTTCAAAGCCGTTTTCAAGCAGGTCGCGCAGATGGGATTCGACGCACATGTTGGCGAGCATGCCGGCGAGGATGACCTGGTCGACGCGCTGCTTGCGGAGCTGCAGCGTGAGATCGTTGGCCTGTGGGCCGTAGAGCTTGTGCGGCGAGCAGATCACGGTCTTGCCGTCCTCGATATAGGGCTTGAACTCCGGCATGAAATCGGCGCCCGACTCGCGAAATCCGTCCAGCGTGTAGGGCCCGCTTCGATTGAACACGCCGGCCTCGGCCTGGAACACCTCGAGCGGACCATGCACTTTCCAGCGGTGATCCCAGCCATAGTAATAATGCGGCGACACCGCCACCATGATGCCCGCGTGCTTGGCGGCGGCAAACAGCCGTACCAGATTGGGCACCACGTTATGCTCGGTGACGCTTTCGCCGACCGCCGCCCAAGCGCCGCCCTTCGGACTCAGGGCGTCGATCTGCGGATCGATCACGACGAGCGCCGCCCTGGCCGCGTCGAGCCGCATATCGGCCTTCGGCAGCAACGGACTGCGGGGATCTGCATAGGGATCACGAGCTGGGTGAGCATGATCGGCAGACATTTTGATTTCCTTTGCTGAACGGCGCTTGCGACCACCGGCGATCTCCGGGATCAGGTCGGACGGATTGAAATGGCAGCATCAAAGCCAGAGAGGGGAAAGGGTGGTGCCGTGGCGGCTGCGTTGTCTTCCTGAACTTTGGTGTGGGAGGCCCATGCTCTCTTGTCGTCTGGATGACCCTTCGTTGGCCTGTGCCGCCCTGCCTGAACCGTCATGATGGCGAGGTAGCCGGGTCGGACTTGCAGGCGCGGTCGAAACCACGCGGAGGAGAAGCAATGATCGAGTCTGCCATGGGAGCCCTTCGGCAATTGACGCGCGAGACCGCATCGAGCCTGCGCTCGCTGAGTGCCGGGGGCTACGTGCTCCTGGGAGTTCTCGGCGCGCTTCTGATCGCGGCAGCTGCCATGGCCTGGCTCGGCTGGGAGTCGGCGCCTGACACGGATGTCCCCGGCGTCGGCTACGTCACGCTGGCAATCGGCGTTGGATTTTCGCTGGTCGTCGGCGCCGGGCTGATGGCGCTGGTCTTCTACAGCAGCCGCAGTGGCTATGACGAGCCCGCGCGGCTAGTCGAGCAGGCCTCGCAGGAGACGGCGCCGGACCGTGACCGCGCCTAATTTTTTCACGCGTGCGGGCAGGACCGTCAGTCCCGCGGCACGAGCCAACCATGGAGATGAATGATGGCCTTCACAATCGAGATCAACGGCACGAAACGGAGCGTCGACGTCGACGGCGATACCCCTCTCCTGTGGGTGCTCCGTGATGTGCTGGGCATGACCGGCACGAAGTTCGGATGCGGCATGGCGTTGTGCGGCGCCTGTACCGTGCACCTCGACGGCAGCGCGGTCCGCTCCTGCATCACCAGCATCGACAGCATCGGGGAGTCCAGGATCACCACCATTGAGGCGATTGCCGCGACCCCGAGCGGGGAGCACATTCAGAAAGCCTGGCTCGACCACCAGGTTCCGCAATGCGGCTATTGTCAATCCGGCCAGATCATGTCGGCTGCGGCGCTTCTGAACGAGAAGTCGAAACCCAGCGACGCCGAGATCGACGATGCCATGAGCGGAAATATCTGCCGCTGCGGCACCTATGTTCGGATCCGCAACGCCATCAAGGCGGCGTCGCAGGCGCAGGGCAAGCGAGGCTGATCATGGTCAAAACATTCAGCGCGTCATCGTCCCGCTTGTCCCGCCGCCAGTTCCTCGTCAATAGCGCGGCCGCCGGGGGCAGTCTGGTTCTTGGGTTCAGCCTTCCCGTCGACGGTAGCGCCGCCGCGGCGGCCGAGACCTTCTCTCCCAATGCCTTCATTCGCGTCAGCAGGGACGGGCAGGTCACGCTGATCATGCCCTATGTTGAAATGGGGCAAGGCACCTACACCTCGATTCCGATGCTGATCGCCGAGGAGCTCGAGGTCGAGCTGGGACAGATCCGGCTCGAACATGCGCCGCCCGACGAAAAGCTCTACTACAATCCGCTGCTCGGCGTTCAGGCGACCGGTAATTCGAACGCCATGCGCGGCGCCTGGAAGCCGCTGCGCGAGGCCGGCGCGGCTGCGCGCCTCATGCTGATCGAAGCGGCGGCGAAGCGCTGGGGCGTCGACGCCTCGTCCTGCCACGCCAAGGCAGGCAAGGTCATCCACGCCAGCGGCAAGACTCTCTCCTATGGCGAGCTGGTTGGCGACGCGGCGCGGTTGACGCCGCCGAAAGCCATTTCGCTCAAGACGCCGGATCGGTTCACGCTGATCGGTACGTCTGCCAAGCGGCTTGATTTGCCAGGCAAGGTCAACGGCACGGCCCTCTTCGGCATCGACGCCCGCCCGTCGGGCCTGAAGATCGCGACGCTTGCCCAGTCGCCCGTTCCCGGCGGCCGCGTCAAACGGGTGGACGACACCGCGGCCAAGGCCATCAAGGGTGTGCGTCAGATCGTCCGGCTCGATGATGCCGTTGCCGTCGTTGCCGACCACATGGGGGCAGCGGAGAAGGGCCTCGACGCACTCAAGATCGAATGGGACGATGGCTCGCATGCGGCCTTGACCAGCGAGGAGGTCTATCGGCAGCTCGAACAGGCCGTCCAGGGCCGCGGCGCCGTCGCGCAGGACGTTGGTGGCGCCGAAAAGGCTATGGCAAGTGCGGCAGTCCGCGTGACCGCAAGCTACCGCCTGCCGTTCCTCGCCCATGCCACCATGGAGCCGATGAACTGCACCGCTCATGTTCACGACGGCGTCTGTGAGCTCTGGCTCGGCACCCAGGCGATCGCCCGTGTACAGGCGGCCGCTGCCAAGACGGCCGGCGTGCCGCTCGAGAAGGTCACCGTTCACAACCACCTCATCGGCGGAGGCTTCGGGCGCCGCCTGGAGACGGACGGCGCGGTGCGTGCGGTTCAGGTTGCGATGCAGGTCGATGGGCCGGTCAAATTGATCTGGACGCGCGAGGAGGACATCCAGCACGATTTGTATCGGCCAAGCTGGGTGGACCGGATCGAGGCCGGTCTGGATCGCGATGGAAGGCCGCTGGCGTGGATCAATCGCTTCGCCGGCTCGTCCGTGGTCGCACGATGGCTGCCGCCGGGCTTCAAGGACGGCATCGACCCGGACTCGGTGGACGGGGCTATCGACCTGAGCTACGCGATCCCCAACGTTCACGTCGAATATGCAAGGGTCGAACCTCCAGGTATTCAGACGGGATTTTGGCGGAGCGTCGGCCCCTCGCACAACGTCTTCGTCACCGAAAGCTTCGTCGACGAACTCGCCGCCGCTGCGAAGCGGGATCCACTGGCCTATCGCCGCGACCTGCTCGCGCATAATCCGAAGACGCGCGCCGTGCTCGATCTGGCTGCAGAAAAATCCGGCTGGGGCACGCCATTGCCGCAACGATGGGGCCGAGGTGTTTCATTGCAGAAGGCGTTCGGCAGCCTACTCGTTCAGGTTGCCGAGGTGGAAGTCGCCAAGGACGGCTCCGTCCGGGTTCACCGCGTGGTTTGCGCGATGGATTGCGGCACCGTCATCAATCCCGACACCGTCGAAGCTCAGATCCAGAGCGGGGTCATGTTCGGCGTAACCGCCGCGCTCTACGGCGAAATCACGCTGAACAATGGGCGCGTCGAGCAGGGAAATTTCGACACCTATCAGATGTTGCGTATCAACGAAGCTCCCGCGATCGAGGTCCACCTCGTGAGCAGCACGGAGCCGCCCGGAGGCATGGGTGAGGCCGGAACGTCCGGAATTGTTCCTGCTATTGCAAATGCCGTCTTTGCCGCGACCGGCAAACGCTTGCGACAGTTACCGATCGATCCCGCTCTCCTGAAAACCTGATGTGGCGAGCGTTACAGAAAGGAAATTGAACGATGATCCGAAAAGCACCAATCCGAAAGAGCTGATCGCCGCCGCACATGCAGGCTGCTTCACCATGGCCCTGGCGTTCGGTCTTCAACTGGCGGGCTTCACGCCGGAAGAGCTTGCCAAATGGACGATTCTTTCTCTCAATGGCTCCAATCGGCCATCGACTGCTGATGCTAGATCAAACTTGCCATGATGGACTGGAGCGAGAGCTCAGGTGTTTCAAATGGTTAGAAGGCATTGTGTGCACAACGTGTGCACCGGGAGATCAAGAAAAATCCATCGGAGGCAAGCGCAAGGTAGTCGTTCGTTGGACCTGCGCGCGGCGTTCGGAAAGCGCTGACGAGGGGAGAGCGGAGGCGGTGCGCAGGCTCGGCAAAGTCTCACGAGCAGGGCTCAGCGTCGGTCAATCCCAAGATGTAAAGTGAGCTGCAGTGAGAAAAACAAAAGGCCGGCGTCGGGGTTCTAGTCGCTTCCCCGCTACCAATCATACGATTTTCTCACCAAACTGATGGGATACGCTTCACGGAGCACAGAAGGCGCGAAATGCGGTCCTCCTGCCTGCGTCGAAGCACGGCCTGACAGGGCGACTCTCCGCCGCTGGCGGTCTACTGCGGGTCGATACCGGCCGCTTTGATGATCATTCCCCATTTGCCGATCTCGGCTTTCAAGAAGCCTTCGAGGGCATCCGGCGTCGCACGCTCGGGCTCGACCGGAGCCATGCTGAGCTCGGCAAAGCGGTTGATCAGTACGGGGTCCCTCAGCGCGCTCTGCAACGCACCAACAAGTCGGTCGAGGACTGGCTTTGGCGTGCCGCGCGGCGCGTACAGGCCGTACCAGGTCGTGACGTTAAATTCTGGAACGCCAGCCTCGGCCGAGGTCGGCACGTCGGGCAAGGTCGCGACACGCGTCTTGCTGGTGATGGCGTAACCCCTGATCGTCTTCGACTGAATGTATGGCGTCGGTCCGGTCGCGGGATCACAATAAACGTCGATATGCCCGGCGATCACATCATTCAGCGCCGGCCCGCCACCCTTGTAGTAGATCGGCGTGAGCTTCGTATCGGTGGCGCTCATGAACATCAGGCCGCAGAGCTGTGAGGCAGAGCCCAGTCCGACATTGCCGAAGGTCATCTTGCCGCCTTCGCTGCGGATGCGTGCGATCATCTCGCTCAAGTCCTTGGCCGGAAAGTTCGGCCGGGCCACCAGGATCATCGGGACGTCGGTGACGAGCCCGATCGGGGCGAAGTCGCCGACGGGGTCGAACGGCAGCTTTGCGTACAGCGCGGGCGCTGTCGCCTGGCCGACATGCATCAGCAGCAGCGTGTAGCCATCAGGAGCGGCTTTGGCGACGCGGTTGGTGCCGAGCGTGCCGCCGGCACCAACGGCATTCTCGATCACAATGGACTGTTTCAGCGCCGCGCTCATTGCGCTGCCGAGAATCCTCGCGATCACGTCTCCGGGACCGCCAGCCGAGAACGGCACGATGATCGTGACCGGGCGTGAGGGATATTCATCCGCGATGGCCGTGCCGCTGGGAGAGAGCAGGAAAAGCAGGATTAGCGATCGTACGAGATACGGCATCGAACACTCCCTGGCGGCATTGTTCTAGTCGTCGGAAGGCGCCGCCTCCTTGGCCGCCGACGATTTTTCGATCATGTCGAGCGCGGCCACCGCAGCCGCATTGATGTGGTCCACGCAGCAGCGCTCGGCGAGGTCCGCATCGCCGGCCTGGATCGCACGCCAGATCGCGGTGACTTCGCGCAGGCTCTTGTTGATGCGCTTCGGCTGCGACATCGATGTGATCCGCAACAGCTGGATGCGGTCGTGCAGCGGCTTGAGCATGCGCTGGATGAACGCATTGCGGCAGCCGCCGATCAGCGCCGCGTAGAATTCGGTCTTGGCTTCGAGGCATCCGATGAGGTCTTGCTTGGCCGCGGCCGCCTTGAGCCGCGTCAGGGCGTCGCCGATCCGGCGGGCCACCTCGGGGTCGTGAAGCCTGGCGCATTCGCGGCCGGCGAAGCCTTCGAGGACGGCGCGCGCTGCGTAGAGCTGCCGGGCTTCTTCGAGGCTGATGGTGGACACCACGGGGCCGCGGTGTGGCACCATATTGACGAGCCCGTCGGCCTCGAGCGCACGCAGCGCTTCGCGGATCGAGGGGCGGCTGACGCCCATCATCTCGCAGAGCTCGCGCTCGACCAGCCGTTGGCCCGGCTTCAGCGTTCCCGACATGATCGCCTCACGCAGCTTCTGCGCCACCATCGCCCGGACGGTCGGGACGTCCTCGATGCGGAGTGTCGATTGCAAGTCGCGGCGTCTTTCCATGTCCGGGTCCTGTTCGGGAAAACTCAGTACCGGTTTACAGGCAGAATCATCATTTCGGCAATTTGAACGTGGGCGGGCTGGTCAAGCGCGAAGACGATCGACCGGGCGATATCGGCCGGATCGAGCGCCATCCTGAACTGGTCGAAATAGTCCTTTTCCTTCTGCGTATCGCCGCGGTAGCGGGTCAGGATGATGTTGGTGCGGGTCAGGCCGGGCTGGAGCTCGGTGACCCGGATCGCGGTCTCCGCCAGCTCGCCGCGCAGGGTCTCGGTGAACATGTGCACGCCCGCCTTGCTGGCGCTGTAGGCCGCCATGTCGGGCACGATCCGTACCGCGTTGATGGAGCTGATATTGACGATGTGCCCGGCATCGCGCTGGACCATGCCGGGGAGGATCGCGCGCGTGACGCGCATCAGGCCGATCAGATTGGTCTGGATGATGCTGGACCAGTCGTCGGCAGAACCGATGTCGAAGCGCGTCCGGCCGCCGATGTCGTGGCCGGCATTGTTGATGAGGACGCCGACCGGCCTGAAATGATCGGGAATGGCATCGGGCAGGCGATCGACGGCCTTTGCATTGCTGATGTCGAGCTCGATCGGAAACACCTTGTCGCCCCCCGTCGCCGCCAGTTCCCGAAGCGCCCTGGCGTCGCGGTCGACCAACACGACGCGGCGGCCGCTGTCGATCAGCGCCTCGGTAATGGCGCGACCCATGCCGCCGGCGGCACCGGTCAGCACGACGGTTTGGCTCGATTGTTCGGTCATCGCGAAACTCCCATTCCGGTGCTCATGCGACCGACCAGCCGCCGTCGATTGGCAGGCTGGCGCCGGTGATGTCGTTTGCGGCGGGGCCGCAGAGAAAGACGACCATGGCCGCAACTGCGCCCATGTCGATGAAGCGGTGCGTCGGCTGGCGTTCGCCGAGATAGTCGCGCGTCACCTCGGCGACGGGACGGCCGCTGGTCTCCGCCATCCCCGCGATCTTGTTCAGGATCGCTGGCGTTGGCAGCGTGCCGGGGCAGAGCATGTTGCAGGTGATGCCGCTGCGCGCCGTTTCGATGGCGACGGCGCGGGTCATGCCTGCGATCGCCGTCTTGGTGGTGACGTAGTCGATGCGGTCCTCGACCGCGCGGCTCGAATAGATCGAGCCCATGTTGATGATCCGGCCCCAGCCACGCTGCTTCATTGCCGGCAGAGCGAGCCGGATCAGGTGAAACGGCGCCGACAGATTGACGGCCAGCGCCTCGTCCCAGCGCTCCGGCGGGAACTGCTCGATCGCAGCGAAATGCCTGACAACCGCGTTGTTGACGAGAATATCGATGGCGCCGCAGCGGTCGAGTAGGTCGGCCATCATGGTGTCGATGGCGTCCCGCCGGGCCAGGTCGGCCGCGGCGGGGATGACCTCGACGCCGAAGCGGGTGCGGAGATCGTCCGCGGCCTGCTTCGGAGCAACGAGATCATGAAGGACAATATTGGCGCCCGCGCCGGCCAGGCCCTCGGCCACGGCGAGGCCAAGGCCTGCCGTCGCACCGGTCACGAGCGCCCAATTGTCCTTCATCGCAGCTGCGCTCCGTTACTTCTTGTCGAGCTCGGCGAAGACTTCCTTCGCGTTCCGGAACGCGTCTACGCCCGCGGGCACGCCGCAATAGATCGCGACCTGCATGAAGACCTCGCGGATCTCCTCGCGGGTTGCGCCGTTGGCGAGCGCGCCGCGGACGTGGGTCTTGAGCTCGTGCGGCCGGTTGAGCGCGCAGAGCATCGCCAGATTGAGGAAGCTGCGGGTCTTCCGCGTCAGGCCTTCGCGGCCCCAGACGTAGCCCCAGCAATACTCCGTGGTGAGGTCCTGCATCGGCCGGTTGAAGTCGTCCGCGGATGCGATCGCCTCATCGACGAACTCGTTGCCGAGCACGCTCTTGCGAATTTCGAGACCGCGGTCGTAGGTCGCCTTGTCCATTCTGTTCTCCGTTTCTCCTTCGGGCGGTATCAGCTCTCAGCTCAGCTCTTACCTTAGCTCTTGGGCCAGAATGGCTTTGCCAGCGCGAGCTCGGGCGGGAACACCGTCACCGGCACGCCGGATTGCCACTGCACGATGGTCATGCCGGCGCCGACGCGGCGGCCCTTCTCGTCGAACTTGATCTCGCCGAGCGGGTAATATTTCGAAGGACCTGCATCCATGGTGCGCAGGGCTTCGCCGACGGCGACGCGGTCCGCCTTGCCGGCTTTCTCCAGCGCGTCCTTGATCACCCACATGTCGCCATAGGTGGAGATCGCGTTCTGCGTCATCCAGGGCTCCTTGTAGCGGGTCTTCAATTCCGCGATCAGCGCCTCGTGGCCTTTGGCGCCCCAGCTCGCAACGCAGGTCAGGACCCCCTGGAGCAGTTCGGGGCTCACGGTCTGCAGCATGTCCGGCTCGGCGATGGCGATGCCGAACGAGATCGTGGGAATCTTGCCTTGACCGAGGCCGAACTCGTTCATCTTTTCGAGCAGGAGTTTTGCGTCCGAGATCACCGTCGGGAGGAAGAAGAGCAGGTCGGGCTTTGCCGAACGGATCTTCTGCACCAGCGATGTCGCATCCGCCAGCGGCGGCGTGAACGTCTCGTCGACTATCAGCTGCAGCTGGTTTTCCGCCAGCAGGCCTTCGCGCATCGATTTCGCCGAGGCGATCGACGCGGCCGTGTTGTCGGTGAGGATCGCGACCGTCTTCGGTCGCTTGCCGGACGCCGTCTCCGCCAGCTTGATGATCTGCGGCAAGGCCTGACGGGCCTGCGATCCTGCCGTGGCCGAGGTCTGGAACACGTATTTGAAGCCGCGATCGGTGATCAGGTCGGAATAGGAGAGGGTGAGGACGGGCAGGTTGGCACGTTCGGTGACCTCGGTCACCGCGAGCGTGAACGACGACAGGTAGGCGCCGCTCGCCGCGACCAGATCGCTCTCCTGCGCGACCATGCGCTGGGCTGCGTTCTTGGCCTTCTCGGTGGAGTCGCCGGAATCGAGCACCACGAGCTTCAGCTTGGCGCCGCCGAGCGCCTTGATGCCGCCTTGCGCGTTGATGTGCTCGACCGCCATCTCGGCGCCATGACGCATCACCGTGCCCGGGCGGGCGTACATGCCGGAGATCGGCACCAGCAGGCCGACCCTCACTTCCGCAGGTTGCTGGGCCCAGGCGCGAGATGCGATCAGCGTGCCGGACGCGCCGGCAAGCAGCGTTCGTCGACTTAGCGTGAATTTACTCATGACAATCCTCCTCCCTGAAAAATTGCGCGATGCTACTTTTTCGGCCAGAACGGCTGTGCCTGCGCGAGTTCGGGCGGATAGACGGTGACCGGAACGCCCGATTGCCATTGCACGATGACGACGCCGGCGCCGATCCTGCGGCCCTTCTCGTCGAACTTGAGCTGGCCGCCCGGATAATATTTCGACGGGCCGGCATCCATGGTGCGGAAGGCCTGCGCGACCGCATTGCGGTTGGCCTTGCCAGCTTTTTCCAAGGCTTCCTTCATCAGCCACATGTCGCCATAGGTCGAGATGACGTTCTGTGTCATCCAGGGCTCCTTGTATTTGGCCTTCAGCTCGGCGATCAGCGCCTCGTGACCCTTCGAGCCCCAGTTGGCGACGATAGTCATGATGCCCTGCACGGTCTCTGGGCTCACGCTCTGGAGCATGTCTGGTTCGGCGATGGTGATGCTGAAGGACACGGTCGGGATCTTGCCCTGGCCGAGGCCGAACTCGCTGATCTTCTCGAGCCCGAGCTTGGCGTCCGACACCGCGTTCGGCATGAACAGCAGCAGGTCGGGCTTGGTCGAACGAACCTTCTGAATCAGCGGCGTCGCATCCGACAGCGGCGGGGTCCAGACCTCCTCGACGACCAGCTGGAGGCCTTCCTGCGCGAACAGTCTTTCCTTCAGCGCCTTCGCGGTGGCAACCGAAGTCGCGGTGTTGTCCATCAGCATCGCGACGGTCTTCGGCTTCTTGCCGGAGGCGTTCTCGGCGAGCTTCATCAGAGTCGGCAGGCCGAGCTCGGACTGGCGGCTTGCGGTCGCGGCGGTCTGGAAGATGTATTTAAAGCCGCGATCGGTCAGAAGGTCCGAATAGGACAGAGTCAGCACCGGCAGCTCGGCGCGCTCGGTCACCTCGGTGACCGCCAACGTGAAGGACGAGAGATAGGAGCCGGTTGCGGCGACCAGATCGGGCTCCTGCGCCACCATGCGCTGCGCCGCGTTCTTGGCCTTCTCGGTGGTGTCGCCGCAGTCGATCACGACCAACTTCAGCTTGGCGCCGCCGAGCGCCTTGATGCCGCCTTGCGCATTGATGTGCTCGATGCCCATCTCGGCGCCCATCTTCATCACCTGGCCGGGGCGGGTGTAGATGCCCGACAACGGCACGATGAGGCCGACCTTGATCTCGGCCGGCGTCTGCGCGTGCGCCACGCCGGCAAGCCCCACGGCGGCCGCGCCGGACAGCACGGTTCGGCGCGTGAGTCCGTTCGATGTCTTCTTCATTGTTTTCTCTCCCTAGTCATTTGTTCTTGTCGTCACATGCCAAGATAGGCCTTGCGCACGCGATCGTCCGCGCGCAGCGTGTCGTTGTTGCCCTCGAGCACGACGCGCCCGGCTTCGAGGACGTAGCCATGATCCGCCGATTCCAGCGCTTCGGCGACGCGCTGCTCGACCAGCAGCATGGTCAGGCCGGATTGACGGCGGATCTCGATCAGGCGCTCGAAGATGAAGTCGGCGGTCGAAGGCGCCAGCCCCATCGAGGGCTCGTCGAGCATCAACAGCTTCGGCGAGGAGGCGAGGCCGCGGCCGATCGCGAGCATCTGCTGCTGGCCACCGGACATCGTGCCTGCGAACTGGTTGCGGCGTTCCTTCAGCACCGGTAGCCACTCGAAGATGCGCTCGATGTTGCTCTGCCAGTCGCGCCGGCCGCTCTCCGTCATCGCGCCCATTTCCAGGTTCTCCATCACGGTGAGAGACGGGAAGACCTGTCGGCCCTCGGGAACGTGGGCGATGCCGAGATGGGGGCGCTGCGGCGGCGGCACGGCGAGCAGATCGACGCCGTCGAAGGTGATGGCCCCGCCGCTCGGCTTGACGATGCCGGAGATCGTCTTGAAAAGCGTGGTCTTGCCGGCGCCGTTTGGTCCGACGATCGCGACAAACTCGCCGGCGCCGACATTGATCGAGATGTCGTTCAGGACGGGCTTGGCGGAATAGCCCGCACTCAATCCCTCAATTCGCAGCATGGCCCACCCATTTCTTGCCGAGATAGGCCTCGATCACGCGATTGTCGCGCGTCACCACTTCCGGCAGGCCTTCGGTGATGACGGCGCCGTGGTCGAGCACGACGAACCTGTCGACCAAGCGGACCATCGCCTGCATCGTGTGCTCGATGATCGCGATGGTCGTGCCGTCGCGCGCGAGCTGCTGGATCACTGCGACGACCTCATCGGCCTCGCCGTGGCCAAGGCCCGCGAGCGTCTCGTCGAGCAGCAGGATGCGCGGCTGGCCGGCGATGGCGCGGGCAAGTTCCATCAGCCGCAGCTCCTTCGTCGAAAGCTCGCCGGCCAGGCGGTCGGCGACGGCAGAGAGCCCGACACGGGCGACCGCGTCGGAAGCGAGCTTGCGCGCCACCTCGTCGGATCGCGCGCGCACATAGGCGCCGACCACGACATTGTCGAGGATCGACATGCGCAGGAACGGCCGCATGACCTGGAAGGTGCGGCCGATGCCGGCTTCACAGATCACGTGCGGCCGTTGACCGGACATGTTGCGGCCGCCGATCAAGACTTCCCCCTCGCTCGGCTTCAGGAAGCCGTTGAGGAGATTAAATAGCGTCGTCTTGCCGGCGCCGTTGGGCCCAATGATGCCGAGGATTTCGTTCTGGTGCAGCTTGAAGCTGACATTCTGCACCGCCTTGAGACCGCCGAACGAACGCGAGAGGTTCTTGACCTCGAGCATGATCTCGCCGGTGGCCGCACGCTGCTGCGAGGCGGGCTTCAGCGCGGTGACGTTGGCGACCGCTGTTTCGGGGACGTCAGCTGCAGCCGCCTTCGGCGCCTTCCGCTTGCGCAACAGATCGCGCAGCTTCCAGAACAGACCCTCCGGCGCCAGCAGAATGACGCAGACGATGGCGAAGCCGAAGATGACGCCCTGGATGCCGGGGAAGCGGTCGCCGGCCTCGGCATGCAGGACCTCGGCGAGCGGAATCAGGATCACCGAGCCGATCACCGGGCCCCAGACCGTGCCGACGCCGCCGAACATGGCGACGGTCAGTGCTTGGGCCGACACCAGCATGCCGAACACCGATTGCGGCGTCACGACCAGCAGCACCTGGGCGTAGAAGCCGCCGATAGTGGCGGCGATAGCGCCGCTCAACGTGATCGCGCGCAGCTTCCAGGCGAGCGTGTTGATGCCAGCCGCCTCGGCCGCGGCCTCGTTCTGCTTGATAGCGAGCAGCGCCATGCCGAAGCGGGAACGCTCGATCACTTGCGTCAGCACGATGGTCGCCAGCATGATCGCGAGCCCCAGCAGCGTGTAGATGTGCGGGTCGGAGAACTGCATGTAGGCGATCGGCGCATTGCGCTTGATCGGAAGCGTCACCTCCTGAAAGCCGAGCCACTCGAACACGTAGAGGATGGCGAGCGGGTAGGCGAGCATCGCCAGGGCGAAGTAGTGGCCCTGGAGGCGGAAGGTCGGAAATCCGATCAGGAGCCCGGCGATGCCGCCGAGCACGGCTGCGACGGGGATCAGCAGCCAGGGGGAGATGTCGAAGTAGATTTGTCCGAGCGCAGTCGCATAGGCTCCGATGCCGAAGAATGCGGCGTGGCCGAAGGAGATCAATCCCGTGTAGCCGCTGAGCAGGTTCCAGGACAGGCCGAACACCGCCCACACCGGCACCAGCGTCAGGATCAGCTGGTAATAGGAATTGGTCACGCCGAGCGAGAGCGCGGCATAGGCGAGGGTGAACAGCAGGGGGGGCAGAAAGGAGCGCGTCCGGAGCATCGTCACGTCCTCTCCACCATCCGTCCGAAGAAGCCTTGCGGACGGAAGAAGATGATGAGGAGGAAGACTGCGAAGATCGCTGCGTTCTGCAGCTGCGTCGGCAGGATCAGCGTCGACATCTGCTGCACCAGGCCGATGGTCATGCCGCCCCAGAACGCGCCGATGATGCTGCCCATGCCGCCGAGCACGACGCCCGCATACATGACGATGACGTATTCGAGGCCGACGAACGGGTGGAACGGATAGTTGGTGGCAAGCAGGCCGCCGGCGATCGCCGTGATGCCGCAGCCGAGCGCGAAGGCGGTGCGGTGCGCCCGGTCGACGTCGATGCCCATATAGGTCGCGGCGGTCGGATTGTCGGCGGCCGCCCGTAACGACTTGCCGATCCGCGTCCGCGTGATCAGCAGCGAAAGCAGGATCATCATGACCAGCGAAACGATCATGTCGATGCTGCGCGCCTTGTTGAGGAAGATGCTCATGTCGAAGAAAGGGCCGAGCTCCCAGGCCGAGCTCGACAGCGGCGTGCGGATCGAGGCCAGCACCGATCCGAAGACGAGCAAGCCACCGTTCTGCAGGATCAGCGCTATGCCGAGCGTCAGGATGAGCTGGGCGTAGTGGCCTTCGCCTTCCAGCGAAGCGGTGCGCGTCCCTGAAACGTGCGAGATCAGTGTCCGGTGGACGAAGTAGCCGAATACAGCGAGGACGGGGCCGGCTAGCAGGATAGCGACGAATGGTCCTACGGCATTGCCAAAGAACGATTGAACGCCGGCGGCGGTGAATAGATAAAAGGCGGTGTACATGCCGAGCATCATGAAATCGCCATGGGCGAAGTTGATGACGCGCATGACGCCGAAGATCAGGCCGAGCCCGACGCACATAAGCCCGTAGACGGCGCCGATCAGAAGGCCCGCGGCGAGCGCTTGCAGGAATCCCTCCATCAGCCCCGCCTCCGCGCGGCTGACGAACTTAAGCAGGTCTCGAAATCGACCATGTTTCCCCCGTACTCTCCGGCACTTCTTATGATGCCGATCGTAAAACCCGTTCCGCCGTGTCCAGGCGGCATTGCGCTGCGATCTCGCCGGCATTGTCGAGCCGGTCACTGTTCTCGATGAGTTGCTCCAGCCTGTGCGCGCGGGCCTCACCGAGGACTGCGCAACTGGCAGCGCGGAAGCGCGCGCGAATATCAGATGGTGTTGCGGCTATGACGTCGGGCAACGTGTGCTGGATGGTCCGGCCGCTCCGCAGATGCACGGTCACATCCGCGCCCTGCTTGCCAGGGAAGGCGGCGGTGAAGCCGGCATCTGCCTCGAGGTCCGTGACCGAAACCAGGCGGATGATGTCGGCATTGCCGAGCTCGGCGTAGTTCTCTTCCTCAATCTCGCCCCGGGCCAGCGTCGCCGCGACGCTGAAGGGAATGCTCATCTTGGCCTGGAGCGCGTTCCGGTAAGGCCCCAGGGAGTCGCAGCCCGGATAGCGAACCGCAGCATCGGGGGCGCGAATGACGACGCGATCGATCTCGTCGGTGCCGACGAGCTCGTGCGAGACACGGAGCGCAGCTTGAGCGGCGGTTTGCGCGAAATTGCAGGCCGGAACCGGCTTGTTGTACACGGCCATGATCTCGCACTCTCCGCCAGGGAAGATCGCGATGCTGTCGGGTGCGGCTTGGCGACGATAGGCGGCGAACAGGCCTGCCTCGCCTTCGAGGATGGTTTCGGAGCCGAAGGCGCCGGCTGTGGCCAGACCGATCGCCTTGATCGCGTTGCTGGCGGCAAAGCCCGGATGGAAATACATGTCGGAGCCGCCGGCATGCGGCCACTCGTTGAGACCGCTGGACGTATTGGCCGCGATCGCCATGGCGCTGGTCGCCTGGTCCTCGGAAAGGCGGAGCGCGAAACTTCCCGCGAGCGCCGCGCCCAGAGGAGCCACGACGCCGGTCGGGCGATAGAGCCGCGCAAGGTCGGAGGTCAGAAGCGCGCGGCCGATCCGCGCGCCGGTCTCATAGCCGATGATGGCGGCCGCGAGTAGCCTCGCGCCGGACAGCGGCGCCTGTTCCGACAGCGCGAGCAGCGCCGGCCAGATCACCACGCCGTGGTGCGCGATGCTGGCCGCGTGCATGTCTTCCCGCACGAGGCCGTGCCCCATCACGGCGTTGCTGAATGCCGCGTCCGCCGGCGAGGAGAGTTGCGAGGTCCCGATGATGGTCGCGCCGCCGCCGTCATGCGCGATCTGAATCGCCTGACGGCTCCAGGGATGCTGACCTGCCTCGAACGCACAGGACAGGAAGTCCAGCAGGCAGAGCTTGGCCTTGGCGACGACTTCGGGCCCGAAATCGCCGAGATCGACGGCGAGTGCGCTCCGCGCCATCTGGCGCGCGAGCGATGCCTTGCCGGATCTGGTCGGGCCGTTCGTCATTGCCACGTGCTCTCCCCAAGACTCGCGCGCTCAGCCGCGCATCTCGACCCCGGCCCACTCCTCGAGCACCTTGGCGATCGAGGTGAAATCGGATGATGAACCGTACTTGGCACTGGTGATCGCCAACATCTGCCGCACGACCGCGCCGCAGACCATTGGCACGCCCATAGCCTCGGCCTCGTCTACGCAGAGACGGACGTCCTTGTAGGAAAGGCCGGTGGTGAAGCCGAAATCGAACGTGCCTGGCAGCACCGAGCGGGGGAATTTGTCTTCGGAAGCGCTGTTGCGGCCGCTGCTGGCATTGATGATGTCGATCAACACCTTGGCGTTGACGCCGCCCTTGACGCCCATCGCGACCGCTTCCGACGTGATCACGAGCGCCGCCGCTGCCATCAGATTGTTGGCGAGCTTGGCGGTCTGCGCCACGCCGGGCTTGTCGCCGGTGTAGAACAGCTTGCCGAAGTTCTTCAGGATCGGCTGCACGGTCTCGTAGGTCGCCTGCGGGCACGATACCATCACGGCCAGCGTGCCGTTGACGGCGCCCTTGATGCCGCCGCTGACCGGCGCATCGACCAGCGTCATGCCTTTCGCCTTGAGGCCTTCCGCGACGAGCTTCGCCGCGCCCGGACCCGAGGTCGAGAGATCGATTACGATCTTCGCGCGGTTGCCGCTGCTGATGCCATCCTGGCCCAGCGTCACCGCCTTGACGATGTCAGGCGTCGGCAGGCTTGCGAGCACGATGTCCGCGCGGGAGGCGACGTCCGCGGGCGACTTGCCGAGGAGAGCGCCGCGCTTGACCAGCGGCTGCGTTGCGTCGCTCTGCGTGTCGTAGACGACGAGCGAATAGCCCGCGTCCATCAATCGCCCCGCCATGGGGCCGCCCATGCGACCCGTTCCGATCACGCCGAGCGTTTCTCCCGCCATCGTCCACTCCCTGTTGCGTGCTCCCGTGATGAGGCGCGCCGTCTTGATCTTGTCGTTTTCTTTACCAGTCGGCCTGGACGACCGCCGTCGTTGCGGCGGCGGGGATCCCGCGCCAACGGCCGGATTGTTATGATTGTCAGACAAGCTGTCAAGCATAACATTTGGGGTCGACAGTTTGCCGCGGATCGGCATAAGGTCCGAACAAAACGAGGAAGAAGCCCCGCGTGCCGCAACATTCCATTCCTAGCGTGAGCAGGACGCTCGCTGATTTCGTCGCTGCCTCATCATGGGTGGAGGTGGAAGCGCAGAGCCTCGAGGCGCGACGATCGATCCTCAATTTCTTCGCGACGGCACTCGGCTCCGCACGCGATCCCGTCGTCATCGCAGCGATTCGCGCGCTGGCACCGTTCAGTGGTGCCGCGACATCGACGGTGATCGGTCATTCCGAGCCGATGGATGCGCTCTGCGCGGCGTTCCTCAACGCCATCTCGGCGAATCTGCTCGACTTCGACGACACCCATCCCGAGACGATCATTCATCCGGCCGCGCCGGTCGCAGCCGCCATATTCGCGCTCGCGGAGACGCGAAGGTTGTCGGGGCACGAGGTGCTGACGGCATTCATTCTCGGCGTGGACGTAGAATGCCGCATCGGCAATTCAGTCTCGCCGCGCCATTACGCGCGTGGCTGGCACATCACGTCGACCTGCGGGATTTTTGGAGCGGCTGCGGCTTGCGCGAAGCTCCTGGGCCTGCCCGCGGAGGGCATTGCAAACGCAATCGGAGTTGCGGCGAGCCAGTCGGCCGGCAATGTCGAGAACCTGCCGACTGGAGCCAAGAATGTCAGCGTCGGCAATTCGGCGCGAAACGGGTTGTTCGCCGCGCTGCTGGCGCAGCAGGGCTACGAGGCGGCGCCCCGTGCCATCGAGGGACCGCTCGGCTGGGCCCGCACCATGGGCGATCAGCCCGACCTCGCGCGGCTGCTCGACGGTCTCGGCAGGACGTTCGAGATCGCAAAGAACACCTACAAGCCGTATCCCGCCGGCATCGTGTTTCACGCGGTGATCGATGCCTGCCTCCTGTTGCGCAAACGGATCGCTGGACGCATCGACCAGATCGAGCAGGTGACGGTGCAAGGCTCGGCCCTGCTGCTCGCCCGTGGCAACCGCCCGGTCAACAACGAGCGCGATGCGCGCGTCAGCATCCATCATTGCGTGGCATGCGGTCTTTTGCTCGGTGCCGCCGGGGTCGCCGAGTTTGTGCAGGAAACCGTAATCCGGCCCGACATCGTGCAACTGCGGCAGAAGGTGAGTGCGGAGCTCGACAGCGAAATGCGCGATGGCGCCGCGCGTGTGACGTTGCGCCTGGCGTCCGGGGATGTCCTCACCGAGACAGTCATTTCGCCGCGCGGCAGTCTTGCCGCGCCGCTCACGGATCGCGATCTCGAGGCCAAGCTGCGCGAGGGCGTGCGGAGCGGCCGAAGCGACTGGGATGCCGACCGTGTCATCGACGCGGTCTGGCGGCTCGACGCGGTCGATGACGTCGCTGCTTTGCTGCAATCGCTGCGGCCGCTATTGCGTTCATCGACTTCCAACTCAACTCTCAAGACCTGAAAGGGACGATCATGAGCAAGACCGAACTGTTCGACAAGGGGCTCAAGGTTCGCAAGGAAGTGCTCGGCGAGGATTACGTCAATAAGTCCATCGCCGGTGCCGACGACTTCACGCGTACCATGGCGGAATGGTCGACCGAGTTCTGCTGGGGCGCGTTGTGGACTCGGCCCGGCGTCGACCGGCGCACGCGCTCGATCGTCAATCTGGCGATGCTCGGCGCGCTGAACCGCCCGCACGAACTGAAGCTGCACGTCAAGGGCGCCTTGAAGAACGGGCTCACAAAGGAGGAGATCAAGGAGATTTTGCTCCAGGTCGCCGTCTATTGCGGCGTGCCCGCCGGCATTGACGCCTTCCGTAACGCGCGCGAGGCGTTCAACGAGGTCGACGCGGCCGGCTCCTGAGCAGATCGCAGATCCATGGCTGATCCGGTCTACGAGCTGTTCGCCATCCGCTACGCCACGCGGGAGGCGCAGCGCAGCGAGCACTTCATCGGCGGCGACCCGCATGACGGGCCGATGCCGATGGATTATTTCATGTGGCTGGCGCGGGGAGGCGGGCGCACCTTCGTCATCGACACCGGGTTCAACGCCGAAACCGCCAGGCAGCGCAGGCGGACGTTCCTGCGCTGCCCGGTAGAGACGCTTGCCGCGTTCGATATTGACGTGGCCGACGTCAAGGACGTCATCCTCACGCATCTGCACTACGACCATGCCGGCAATTTCGACCGGTTTCCGAACGCGCGGTTTCATCTGCAGGAGCGCGAGCTAGCCTACGCCACCGGCCGCTACATGCAATATCCGAGGTTGTCGCATTCCTTCGAGGTCGAGGACGTCTGCGGCATCGTGCGGCTGAACTATGCGCGTCGCGTCCTATTCTACGATGGCGATGCTGAGATCGCTCCCGGGCTGACGGTCCATGCGGCGGGCGGACATTCCGCGGGACTTCAATTCGTCCGGGTCAACACGCGCCGCGGGCCGGTCGTGCTCGCTTCCGACGTCAGTCATTTCTACGAAAACCTGAGGGGCGAGCGTCCTTTTACGACAGCGTTTCATGTCGGCGACATGCTGGTCGGGTTCGACAGGCTGCGGGCCGCAGCGCCCGAGGCGGACCACATCGTTCCTGGTCACGATCCGCTCGTCATGATGCATTATCCAGCGCCGACCCCGGATCTGGACGGGATCGCGGTCCGCTTGGATGTGGCGCCGTCCGGGCCTTCTCATTCCTAGGGCGGCGAGAGGACCACGCAGCGCATCCTTGTCGAGCGTCTCTCCCAGGGTGATGGACAGATCTTTCGCTACTTAGCTCCAATTGGATATCGATTGCTTGTGCTAGCCCCAGCTTGCCCATGATGGATTGATCGAGAGTTCAGTAATTTCAGCCAGTTAGAAGGCCGCGTGTGCACGGCGTGTGCACCGATAGATCAAGAAAAATCCATCATTAGCAAGCTTTGGCGATCGGCCTTGTAGCGATGATGGCGCTCGGGAGCTAGTTTTGTGCGATTAGGGCGGACGTGCGGATCGCTGCGACGGGATACCGACGTCTTGTGCGACCTCGGTGCTGTGTGAGCTCATCTCAGATACGCCAAGCGCGACAACGTCACGCGCGAGAGCAATTTAGCGCTCGCTGACGACACGACTTTTTATTTCGATCGAAGGCTTGACGCATTTGCCGTTTTCTTCGCGCCGCTCACGTGGCGTGGGTGTGAAGCTAAGGCACAGCGTCATTCAATCATGACCCACATAGATCGCTCTACTGAATGTAGAGGAAGCTTGGTGCACATTAGGGCACCTGAAGGATTTTAGATTCGAAGTAAGGAAGAGCAATCACAGGAGAGGCTAACGATCATATTTCGTTGAAATCGTGAAAGCGGTGAAGTGAAGTTGGACCTAGCTGCACCTGTAGCCGAGACGGTGAGTTGATCTTATCCCGGCGGAGTACCGCGATTAAGCAGTCATTTCTGACGAAGCATCGCCGCGCGTACGATCGTACAGAAAGGCCTGCTCTCGGATCAGGCGGTGTGGAACCGAGTAGAAGAAGTCCGACAACGTCGACGTGACAATAGAGCAAGATGCGGGCCAAGTGTCCGCAGCGAGCCCATTACCGCCAACAGTGACGTGGTCTGGCTTGTCCTCGTTATGCCGCTTTCCTGCGGGGCTTTGGCTTTGCTTTCTTGTCGAGCAAAACTCGCTCTGGAGCGGGGCGCGCGCCTGGACCAGGATGGACATGAACTTCCTTGGCCAAAAGTGGCTCTCCGCATTCGGAGCACACCATCACGGGATCGAACGTCTTGCCGCACTTACGGTGCTCGTGTAGTAGGGGACGTCCGCGTTCGTCAACCATGTGGGTGTCACCCCAGTGTACGAGCGCCATCATGATCGGATAGAGGTCGAGGCCCTTTTGCGTCAGGATGTACTCGTGGCGTTTGGGCGACTCCTGATAGGGAATGCGGCGCAGAACGCCCTGCCGAACTAGCTTTTTGAGCCGTTCGGCAAGCAAATGGCGGGTGATTCCAAGCGCCGACTGAAAACCCTCGAAGCGGCGCGTACGCAGAAAGCATTCGCGGAGAATCAGAAGAGTCCACCGGTCCCCGATCACGCCAATGGTGCGGGCCATCGAACATGGCTCTTCCTCAAGTTCATCCCATTTCATTCGTGCCCTCCGGTCGACCGACTCCCGTTCCGCCTGAATCAGGGGCAACGCCAAGCGCCGCTCGCTCCATTCTAGATAGGTACTAAATTTGAGACAATACCCCCGCCGACCCGCGATGTGGCCATGGCGATGGTCCATTTGACAGTTCATTTTTAGAACTGTAAGGATGGTAACAGGCAGCGACCGGCCTAGAAGATCACCAAGCCTGCCCATCATTGCGCTCTGCGGGAGGAGCTGACATGTCCCTGAAGGTTGAATTCCTGTTCGATTTCGGCAGTCCGAACGCTTACCTCGCGGAATTGGCCCTGCCGGGAATCGAACGGCGCACCGGCGTGAAATTCGAATATGTCCCGATCCTGCTCGGCGGCATCTTCAAAGCGACTGGCAACATGTCACCGTTCGATTCCCTTCGTGGCATCAAGAACAAGCCGGAATACCAGACTCTGGAGACCCAGCGTTTCATTCGCCGCCATAACGTGACGAAGTTTCGTTCCAATCCGTTCTTTCCGGTGAATACGCTGATGTTGATGCGCGGTGCCGTCGCGGCTCAGTTCGAAGGCGTGTTCGAGCCCTATTTCCGCGCGGCCTATCACCACATGTGGGAGGAGCCGAAGAAGATGGATGATCTTGAAACTTTCCGAAAGGCATTCATCTCCTCAGGCGTCGATATCGACCGGCTGATTGCGCGAGCACAGCAGGATGACGTCAAGAAGCGGCTGTTGGATCGGACCACCGACGCGGTCAACCGCGGCGCGTTCGGCTCGCCGACCTTCTTCGTTGGAAATGAGATGTTTTTCGGCAAGGACCAGCTTCGCGATGTGGAGGAGTCGATCGTCGAGCAGATCGGCCAGCCCGTTTCGAAGACGGCCTAACGCCAGACCTGGAGCCTCGCAGAGCCGGGCGTCCGCGGCATCCGCATGACGAAACCTCAGTCGATCTATAACGAAGTCAATTCAGGGAGAATGTGATGCCCGGTCCCCTCAACGGCGTTCGCGTCCTCGATCTGACCGGCGTGGTGTCGGGCCCGTTTGCGACCATGTTCCTGGCGGATCAGGGCGCGGACGTCCTGAAAATCGAGCCGATCGGCGGCGACATTACCCGGCGCAGCCGTGCCACGATTGATAAGGAAGGCGAGTTCTCCGCGCTATTCATTTCTTCAAACCGTGGCAAGCGCTCGCTGTCGATTGACGTCAAAAGCGCGGCCGGCCGTGAGGTTCTGGCCAAACTGGTCGCGAAGGCGGATGTGCTGGTGCAGAATTTCCGGCCCGGCACCATGGAGCGCCTCGGTCTCGGCGTCGAGGAGTTGCGCCAGCGCCATCCGCGCCTGATCTACGTCTCGATCAGCGGTGTCGGCGACACCGGACCTTATGTGAAGAAACGTGTTTACGATCCGATCATTCAGGGCCTCTCGGGCTTTGCCGATATCCAGTCGCAGCCGGTCACGAACCGTCCGCAGATGATCCGGACTATCGTCTGCGACAAGACCACCGCCGTGTTCACCGCCCAGGCGGTCGCAGCAGCCCTCTACGCCCGCGAGAAGACAGGGCAGGGTGATCACATCCAGGTCGCCATGCTGGATGCGATGATCTCGTATTTGTGGCCCGAAGGCATGATGCAATACACGGTGGTCGGTGCCGAGGCCGCTGCTGCCGATCCCAATGATCGTCCCGATCTCGTGTTCAAGACCAGCGACGGCTACATCACCGCCGGTACAATTTCCGACTCCGAATGGCAGGGTTTTTGCCGCGCCACTGGCGACGCCGAGCTTGCCAAGGATCCCCGGTTTGCGACGCCATCGGCGCGCTCGGTCAACGCCACGGCACGCATCAACAAAATGGCCGAATATATCAGCCAGCACACCACCGCAGAATGGCTGGAGCGTCTGGATGCCGCCGACGTCCCCTGTTCGCCGATCCTGCGGCGGAGCGAGATCATCCACAATGAACAGGTGGTTGCGCGCGACATCATTGCGGAGTTCGATCAGCCGAAAGTGGGGCGGGTGCGGCAACCTAAGCCGGCGGCGCGTTTTGCGATCAACGAGTCCGCGATCGGTGGGCCTGCTCCCCGGGTGGGTGAGCACTCCCGCGACGTGTTGCACGAGCTGGGCTACGACGACGGCGCCATCGACAAGATGGTCGCCGAGCGTAGCCTGCGCGTCGCGGTCTAACCGCGAAGCCGTTCGCGACGGTATTCTAGACCTTCGCCGGCGCCGGCGTGATCGGTGCCATCGGGACATTCGCCGCAACGGCTCGCTGAAAGGCTTCCCGTTTCCTGATGCGTTCGAGATAGGGCTGAGCGTTGTCGCAAATGCCGACGCCATAGGCGATGGCCCACTCCAGGCAGGTCGTGAGCAGGATGTCTGCGCTCGTAAACTGGTCGCCCATCAGGAATTGCCGGCCATCTGCGAGCGCGACCTCGACATGGCGCAACTGCTGGCGGAAATACTCGCCGGCCTGGGCAACGACCTCCGGTGCAATGCCGTAGATCGGTCCGAGCGCGTCGGCCCGATGGCGGCGCATCACGTAAAGGCTGGTGGAATCCAGCTCCGTGACGATAAAGAAGCACCATTCCAGCCACGAGGCATACTCGCGCGGGGCTTCCGGAATCAGCGATCGTTCCGGCGTGGAATACATGCGCGACAGGTAGGCAACAATCGCTGCGCTCTCGCCGATGCAGAAGTCGCCATCCTGAAGCAGCGGGATCTTCTGGCGCGGATTGAGCTTCGAGTATTCTGCGGTCTTGGTTTCGCCCGTTCGTGGGCCAATGGGCTTTGTCTTATAGGCTAAACCCAGTTCGTGCATGGCCCAATGCGGACGAATCGTGCGACTCGTTCCAACGCCCCACAGGGTCAGGTTTGGTGCCGCATCCATGTTACCATTTCTCCACGGACGGACGGAGATCGAGCTCGTGGGTCCAGCCATCTTTGCTTTGCTGGTGGGTGAACCAATAAGCGTCGGCAATGGAAGACGTCTTGGTCAGGCTATCCGGCGGAATATCGCTTGCGTCGATCCCCTTCGCTGCCTTCATGCGTTGGTGAATTGCCTCGCTATCCACGCCAGCGTCGATCAGGAGATGCACGACGTGAATGTTCTTCGGTCCAAGCTCGCGCGCCATCGCCTGGGCCACTGCTCGAAGTCCGAACTTCGCTGATGAAAATGCCGCAAACCCCGAGCCGCCACGCACGCTTGCCGTCGCACCCGTAAAGAAGATGGTGCCGCGTCCGCGCGACAGCATCACGCGGGCGGCCTCACGTCCAACCAGGAAACCGCCATAGCAGGCGAGTTCCCAGGCTTTGAAAAACAACTTCTCCGTCGTGTCGAGCAGAGGCTTGTTGACGTTCGAGCCGGCATTGTAGAGGCAAACCTCGATGGGACCGTGCTCTTTCTCGACCCGCGCGAAAATGCCTTGGACTTCCGCCTCCTGGCGCGCATCTACGCTGAATGCGTGAACGTCATGTCCCGCAGCCCTCAGCTCGGCCACGAGCACCTGCGATTTGGACGCATCGCGTCTGCAGATGCAGACTGTATAGCCGCCTTGAGCAAAGCGCCGGGCGACCGCCGCGCCGATGGCATCGCCTGCGCCAACAAGTATCGCTACACCTCGGCTCGCTGCCATCCCGGATCCTCCCTATAAGTTCTGATTTGATACTATAGACTAACCGTCCGATCACGCGTTGTAAACGGCGGTTTATAATGGTTCGAAGTTGCCGCTCGACACCGAAAAAGGTCCGGCGCCGATTTATCAATTGACGAGTTCTAAAAAAGAACTATAAGACGAGGCCCCAAATGTGCCGCATTGCAACGCTGGCACGGTCGGTCGGGAGGTCAGTGGTGCTGGAGCTTTCAGAGACGATCAGTGTCGACGAGATCGCTGTCGGCTTGCCGAGCCGAATCCATGAAGTAACGGCAGGACCGGTTGCCAGAGCGCCCCACCAGATTGCGCTGGTTGAGGACGGGGCTTCGTGGAGCTATCGAGACCTGGAGCAGCGTGTGGGCGAAATCGCCACCGTGCTCTCATCGCTAGGGATCAGGGCCTGCGATCGGATGATCATTGTCAGCGAAAATTGTATTGCGCTTGCTGCATTGCTGCTGGCGGCAAGCCGGCTCGACGCCTGGGCGATTGTCGCCAACCCGCGCTTGTCTGCGCGCGAACTGGACCAGATCCGCGATCACAGCGGCGCCCGGCGGATGTTCTTCACGTCCGGTATGTCGAAGGAGGCCGCTGCTCACGCCTCACGCTACGGCGCCGAGAATCGGCGAATTGGCCCGCTGGCGGAAATTGGGGTTGGCCCGCTCGACGAAAGCGCGACAGTCCAGCCCCTGGAGACCGATCCGGCAAGGCAAGTCGCGGTCCTGATCTACACGTCAGGGACGACGGGGACTCCCAAGGGCGTGATGCTGTCGCATGACAATCTTCTGATCAGCGCAAAGACCACTGCGTACTTCCGCAGAATGAACGAGAAGGACAAGATCTATCTGGTGTTGCCGATCTCGCATATCGTCGGCATCTCGCTCCTGATCATGACGCTGATGGTTGGCGGCACGGTGCGGATGGTCAGCAAATACGACCCTGCCGCGACTGCAAAGGCCATCGCGGAGGAGGGCGTCACCATCCTCAATGGCGTGCCTGCCACCTATCAGCGCCTGCTGGAGTACAAGAGCATATCAGGCGTGGAACAACTGTCCCGAGGCTCGTTGCGCTTGATTGCCGTCGCCGGCGCGCCGCTGGATTTGAACCTGAAATTGCGTGTGGAAAAAGAGTTCGGGCTTCCGTTGCTCAACGGCTACGGGATCACCGAATGTTCGCCTGGAATATCAGGCGTACGTTTCGATAGGCCGCGCTCGGATGCTGCTGTTGGAACGCTGCTGCCTGGTGTGGAAGCGCGGGTGCGAACCACCGAAGGATTTCCGACCTTATCCGGTGAAGTCGGCGAGCTGCATGTTCGCGGGCGCAACGTGATGCTGGGGTACTATCGCGGCCCCGAGCTCACCGCGAAGGTGGTTGACAGCGAGGGCTGGTTCAATACCGGCGATCTCGCACGTTTCGACGGCGATTGTCTGTACATCGTCGGACGCACCAAGGAAATGATCATTCGTTCCGGCTTCAACGTCTATCCCGCGGAAGTCGAAGCTGTCCTCAGTTCACACAAGGACGTCGTGCAATCCGCTGTGGTCGGTCGTGCCGCGGGCGGCAATGAGGAGATCGTGGCCTTTGTGCAGTTGCTGCCAGGATCTCGCACCACATCAGAGACCCTGATGCAATTTGTCCGGTCTCAGCTTACTTCTTACAAGCGGCCGTCCGAAATTGTCATCCTTGATGCCTTGCCGGCGACATCGACCGGCAAGATACTCAAGCACAAGCTCGCGGAGAGCTTGCGCGAAGATGGCGCAACCTCTGCGGTGCCGACGCCCGAATTGCGCAGACAACATATCTAACTTACCGGGAGGACAATTTGCAAAAGAGAAACGCAACCGTGGCCGTGATCGGCGCGGGCGACTTCATCGGCGGCGAGATCGCCAAAAAGTTCGCAGCAGAGGGGTTCACGGTCTTCGCCGGCCGTCGAAACGGCGACAAGCTGGCTCCCCTCGTCAGGGATATCGAGGCTGCCGGCGGCGAGGTTCACGCCCGCTCGCTCGACGCTCGCAAGGAGGACGAAATCACCTCCTTCCTCAACGATGCGGACAAGCACGCGCCCCTGGAAGTTTGCATCTTCAACATCGGAGCGAACGTCAACTTCCCGATTCTGGACACGACTGAGCGCGTTTTCCGCAAGGTCTGGGAAATGGCCTGCTATTCCGGCTTCCTGGCCGGTCGCGAGGCGGCCCGCCTGATGCTGCCGCGCGGGGGCGGCAACATCTTCTTTACCGGGGCGACAGCTTCGCTCCGCGGCGGCAGCGGCTATGCAGCTTTTGCAAGCGCCAAGTTTGGCCTTCGCGCGGTCGCGCAGGCAATGGCCCGCGAGCTTGGCCCGAAGAATATTCACGTCGCGCATCTCATCATCGATTCCGGCGTGGATACCGAGTGGGTTCGGCAACGCCGGCTGGAGGCTCTCGGGCCCAACGCGCTGGATGATCCGGACGCATTGATGCCTCCGGCCTCCGTCGCAGCATCCTATTGGCAGCTCTACCAGCAGCCGAAAAGCGCGTGGACCTTCGAGCTCGAGATCCGCCCCTTCGGCGAGAAGTGGTAGCGGGACCTGCTGCGATGGAGCTCAATCTTTCCAGCGAGGACGCCGCGTTTCGTGACGAGGTGCGCACTTTCATTGCGGAGAACTATCCGCAGGAAATGCGCGTTCCCAATCCGGAGACCGACCTGACCAAGGAGCAGTCGCTGTTCTGGCATCGGATCCTCCACAAGAAGGGCTGGATCGCGCCACTCTGGCCCAAGGAATATGGCGGCCCGGGCTGGTCGGTGATGCAGCGCTTCCTGTTCGAGCAGGAGACGTCTCGGGCAGGCACGCTGCCGCCGCTCGCCTTCAGCGTGACCATGGTCGGGCCGGTGATCTATACCTTCGGCAACGAGGCGCAGAAGAAGAAGTTTCTGCCGCGGATCCTCTCCGGCGAGGATTGGTGGTGCCAGGGCTATTCGGAGCCCGGCTCCGGCTCCGATCTCGCGACCGTCAGAACCAAGGCGGTGCGTGACGGCGACCACTACATCGTCAACGGTCACAAGACCTGGACCACGCTGGCCCAGCATGCCGACTGGATCTTCTGTCTAGTGCGAACCGATCCGAACGCGAAGCCGCAATCCGGAATCTCCTTTCTGCTGATCGACATGAAGTCGCCCGGGGTCACCGTGCGGCCGATCATCACGATTGACGGCAGCCATGAGGTCAACGACGTCTTCCTCGAGAACGTCCGCGTGCCCGTCGAGAACCTGGTCGGCGAGGAGAACAAGGGGTGGACCTACGCCAAATTCCTGCTCGGCAACGAGCGCACCAGCATGGCCGGCGTCGGCCGGTCCACCCGCTACATCGGCAGGTTGAAGCAGATCGTGAAGGCGGAGATCCCGGCCGACGATCCCGCGCATCTCGAATTTCTGCGGGACATTGCCCGCATCGAGCTCGACGTGCTGGCGCTGGAGGCGACGGAGCTGCGCGTCGTCGCCCAGATGGCGCGCGGCATAGATCCGGGTCCAGCGGCCTCGCTGTTCAAGATCCGCGGCACCGAGATATTCCAGGATATCACCGAGCTCACCCATCGCGCGATCGGCAATTACGGTCTTGCCATCCGCGAGCATCCGGTCAGCGCCAACCGCTTCATGCCCGGCCCCGATTACGGCCATACCGCGTCGGAGAAATATCTGAACGCGCGCAAGCTCAGCATCTACGGCGGATCCAACGAGATCCAGCGAAACATCATCGCCAAGGCCGTGCTCGGGCTCTAGCCACGGCGGATCGGGAGGATCGGATGGATATTCAGTTCACGGAAGAGCAGGAATTGCTGCGATCCAGCGTCCAGCGCCTGCTCCGCGAGCAGTATGATTTCGAAGCGCGGCGCAAGATCGTGGCGAGCGAGGAGGGCTTCAGCCGGAAGCAATGGGACGCTTTCGCCGAGCTCGGCCTGCTGGCCGCGCCGTTCTCCGAGAGCGCCGGTGGTCTCGGTGGCGGTCCGCTCTCGACCATGATCGTCATGCATGAGTTCGGGCGTCATCTCGTCGTCGAGCCTTTCGTCGAGACGGTGGTGCTAGCCGGCGGACTGATCGAGCAAATGGGCACGCCGGAGCAGCAGCAAAGCTTCATCCCCGCAATCGTCGACGGATCGAAAATCTGGGCGCTGGCCTGGACGGAGAAGGCGTCGCGCTTCGATTTTGCCAATGTCACGACAAAGGCGCGGCGCGAGGGGAACGACTACGTTCTGACCGGCGCGAAGACCATGGTGATCGCCGCGCCTTGGGCGGACTATCTGATTGTGTCGGCGCGGACCTCCGGCGACGATCGTGAAAGCGGCGGCGTCAGCCTCTTCGTGGTCGATCGCCGCGCGAGCGGCATCGATCTCCAGAGCTTCAAGACCATCGACGGCCGCCGGGCTGCCGAGCTCGGCCTGCGTGAGGTCCGCGGGCGGTTGCTGGGCGCAGAAGGCGAGGGCGTTGCCGCGCTGGAAGCTTGCCGCGACCGAGCCATCGGCGCGCTCTGCGCGGAAGCCGTCGGCGCCATCGGCGAGCTGAACTCGGCGACGCTGGAGTATTCGAAGACGCGTAAGCAGTTCGGTACCCCTATCGGTTCCTTCCAGGTGCTGCAGCATCGGATGGTGGACATGTTCATCGCTCATCAGGAGGCGCTCTCCCTGATGCAGCATCTCAGCCTCAGCCTCAGCACCGGCGATTCTGCACTATCGCGGCTCGCCTCCGGCGCCAAGTCGAAAATCGGGTATGCCGGCAAGTTCGTCGCCGAGCAGGCGGTGCAGCTTCATGGCGGCATGGGAATGACCGACGAGCTCAATGTCGGGCACTATTTCAAGCGTATCTCCTCCATCAACATCCAGTTCGGCGATCCCGCGTTCCACGTGCTGCGTTACGCGCAGCTGGACGCGGCCGCGTAAAGAGAAGAGGCCAGCATGACGACTGAAGCAGTCATCGTTTCCACCGCAAGGACAGCCGTCGGCAAAGCGTACCGCGGCGCGCTCAACAATACGGACGGCCCGACCATGGCGGGTCACGTCATGGCCGAGGCGGTAAAGCGCGCCGGCATTGCGCCGGGCGAGGTGGAAGATGTGGTCATGGGCTGCGCCATGCAGCAGGGCACCATGGTGATGAACGTGGCGCGCAAGGGCGCGATCCGGGCCGGGTTGCCGGTCACAGTCGCAGGCACCACCATCGACCGGCAGTGCGCGTCCGGCTTGCAGGCCATCGCGGTAGCCGCACGCTCGATCATGCTCGACGGGGTCGAGGTTGCGATCGGCGGCGGCATCGAGTCGATCAGCCTGGTCCAGAACGAGCACATGAACAAGTTCCACGCCGTCGATGACGAACTGATGGCGATGAAGCCCGCCATGTACATGTCGATGCTGGAGACCGCCGAGGTCGTCGCCGAACGCTACAAGATCGGCCGCGACAAGCAGGATGAATACAGTCTCGAATGCCAGCGCCGCGTCGGCGCTGCCCTGCAGGCGGGGCGCTTCAACGACGAGATCGTGCCGTTCACGACCAAAATGGCGCTGGTCAATAAGGACACCAAGGAGGTCAGCTATGAGCAGGTGACGCTCACGAAAGACGAAGGCCCCCGTCCGGAAACCACCGCAGAGGGCCTCGCCAGGATCAAGCCCGTGTTCGAAGGCAAGACCATCAGCGCGGGCAATGCCAGCCAGCTATCGGACGGCGCCTCGGCCTGCGTGATCATGAGCGACAAATTGGCCGCCAAAAAGGGCCTCAAGCCGCTCGGCATCTTCCGCGGCTTCGTCGCCGCCGGCGTCGAGCCCGACGAGATGGGCGTCGGCCCGGTCGCCGCGATCCCGCGGCTGCTGAAACGCCATGATCTGAAGATCGACGATATCGACCTCTGGGAACTGAATGAGGCTTACGCGGTGCAGGTGATCTATTGCCGCGACAAGCTTGGCATCGACCCCGACAAGCTGAACGTCAATGGCGGCTCGATCGCGATCGGCCATCCCTATGGTATGACCGGCTCGCGCCTCACCGGCCACCTGCTGATCGAAGGCCGTCGGCGCAAGGCGAAATACGGCGTGGTCACCATGTGCATCGGCGGCGGCATGGGTGCCGCCGGCCTGTTTGAAATCATCCACTGAGCGCAAAGCGCGGGGAGATCATTCGTGAAAACAGCAATCACCGAACTGTTCGGCATTGAACATCCGATCATCCAGGGCGGCATGCACTATGTCGGCTTCGCCGAGCTCGCAGCTGCGGTGTCGAACGCCGGCGGGCTCGGCATCATCACCGGGCTGACCCAAAGGACGCCCGAGCTGCTGGCCAAGGAAATTGCGCGCTGCCGCGACATGACCGACAAGCCGTTCGGCGTGAACCTCACCTTCCTGCCGACCTTCAGCGCCCCGCCTTATCCGGAATATATCGCCGCGATCAGGGAGGGCGGAGTAAAAGCGGTGGAGACCGCCGGTCGCAGCCCGGAACAGTACATGCCGGCACTGAAGGCCGCCGGCATCAAGGTGATCCACAAATGCACTTCGGTCCGTCATTCGCTGAAGGCCGAGAAGATCGGCTGCGACGCGGTCAGTGTCGACGGCTTCGAGTGCGGCGGTCATCCGGGCGAGGATGACATTCCGAACATGATCCTGCTGCCGCGCGCCGCAGACGAGCTCAGCATCCCCTTTGTCGCGTCCGGCGGCATGGCAGATGGCCGCAGCCTCGTCGCGGCGCTGTCGATGGGCGCGGCGGGCATGAACATGGGGACGCGTTTCGTCGCCACCAAGGAGGCGCCGGTCCATGACAACGTCAAGCAGGCGCTGGTCAAGGCCACGGAGCTGGACACCGTTCTCGTCATGCGCGCGCTGCGCAACACCGAGCGCGTTCTTAAGAACAAGGGCGTCGACGAACTGCTTGAGATCGAACGTGGGAAGGGGGCAAGCCTGAAGATCGAGGACATCCATGATCAAGTCGCCGGCGTATACCCGCGCGTGATGGTCAACGGTGAGATGGATGCCGGCGCCTGGAGCTGCGGCATGGTGGTCGGGCTGATCAACGACATTCCGACCGTGAAGGAGCTGATCGACCGTATCATGGCCGACGCCGAACGTATCATCCGGGAGCGCCTGACTGGTTTTCTCGACGGCGCCGGGCAACGGCCGGCTGCGGTTCGGGCAATCGCCTGAGCCCTTCCGGAAGCGGTTGCGGACGTTCTGACGAGGTTATGCGCAGCGCATGGTCATGCGTGCGTCGATCGTTGTTGAGGCCGATGGGCTGATGGACGGCCTTCGTTAGCCTCGGAGGCACTTATGAGCCAAGCCGACTTCCACTACTACGAGCCTTCGAAAGGCCACGGACTCCGGCATAATCCCTTCAATGCAATCGTCGCGCCGCGTCCGATTGGCTGGATTTCATCGCGCAATGCGGCCGGTCAATTGAACCTCGCGCCGTATAGTTTTTTCAACGCGTTCCTGTACGATCCTCCGATCATCGGGTTCTCCTCGATTTCGTGGAAAGACACCATCAAGAACGTCAGCGAGACCCGCGAATTCGTCTGGAATCTGGTCACCATGGATCTCGGCGAGCGCATGAACGTGACAGCGACGCCGCTCGATTACGGCGTAAGCGAGTTCGAAGCAGCCGGTTTGACGCCGATACCCGGACGCCACGTTGCTGTGCCGCGGGTGGGCGAGAGCAGGGCCGCCATGGAATGCAAGGTCGTCGAGGTCTCTCAGCTGGCCAATGCACGCGAAGAAAAGGTCGAAGGATGGTTCGTGCTTGGTGAGGTCGTCGCGGTCTACATCGACAAGACGTTGATCGAGGACGGTGTCTACAACACGGCACTTGCGCGTCCCATTCTGCGCGCCGGCCGGGGTGGAGATTACCTCGAGGTCAGGACCGAGAACATGTTCGAGATGAAGCGCCCAGCGGGCAGCAGCAAGCCGGAATTCCACGGGACCTGATTGTGCTGGAAAACAGGCTCAATTGTCGGCCGGCCATTGCATTGCCGCGTTTTGCCCAACAGGTCTAAGCCCGACTTAGCAAAGCCGATGGGTGACTGAACGGAGACGCATGTGGAATCATACGCCCCTCAAGATCCCGGGTCCCGCGCATACAGGCCAAGAGCCAGCAGGGAGAACGCGCTCATCACGACGCCCAGCGCAAACATTGCTTCATGTGACACTGTGGCAGCAAGCCATACGCCGATTGCCGCGATCACCATCTGCAAGAAGCCGAGCAGCGCCGAGGCCGCGCCAGCTTTCCCGCCAAATGGAGCCAACGCGCGCGCCGTGGCCAACGGACTGACAATGCCCATGCCGAGCAGATATACGCTCATCGCGCCTAAAAAGGGCAAGAAAGTCGGGTTGATGAGCGAGATCAGCAGGATCGCAAGGCTGCTGGCGGCCGTCGCGCACAAACCTGCCCGGATCGGACCATCGAGCCCATAGCGTGGTGCCAATCTTGTAGCAAGCATACCGCCGCCGAATACGATGAAGACGGTACCCGCGAAGAAGAAGCCGAGTTGGATAGGCGTAAAGTGCAGCGCTTCGATGAGTAAGCGCGGTGCAGCCGAAAACATAGAGAACAAGCCCCCTATGATGAGGCTCGAGGTGATCGCGGGGATGGCGAAGCGACGATCGCCAATCAGGCCGGCATAGGTCCTGCCGACGACAACTGGATTGAACGGCGTGCGGACCGAATTGTGGGTTTCGCCAAGAACGATGCCGTGGGCAACCGCGCCGACGGCGGCAAAGGCCGCGACCAGCGCGAATTCGGCGCGCCAGCCAAGGCGATGGTCGAGGGCGCCGCCAAGCAGCGGCGAGAACCCGGGAGCTGCGGACATCACGATCATGATGAGCGCCATCGCGCGTGCCAGTGCTGCGCCACTGAACATGTCGCGAGCGATGGCGCGAGACAGGACTGACGTCGCGCAAGCACCTGTTGCCTGCACGACGCGGCCGAAGAGGAGATTGGGCAGGTCGGTTGCCAGACCGCACCAAACGCTGCCGGCAAAGAATACGGCGAACCCGATCAGGACCGGCCAACGTCTTCCGTAGCGATCCGAAAGCGGTCCGACCAGAAGCTGCCCGACCCCGAACACCGCAAGAAAGATGGTGATTGCGGACGTGACCTCCGCAGTCGTGACATTCAACGAGATCGCAATCTGCGGCAGGGACGGCAGCAGGATGTTGGTCGCAAGCGTTCCCATCGCGGCCAGCACGGAAAGGATCGCGATCGGCAGGACGCTGGAGCCAGGAATGTCCCGCGACGCGGTATTCGTCATATCAGCCATGGATATTCCTCGCCGTGGAGGATTGCAGATCAAGCGGCAAGTGACGCGGGTCGCGCCGCTCGCCGAGTCCGTCTCGTCCTTCAGCCGTGATATCAGCGGACGAGGCGCTCGACCGCGATGGCGGTAGCTTCGCCACCGCCAATGCAGAGCGACGCGACGCCGCGTTTGAGGTTTTGTGCTTCGAGCGCGTGTAGCAGCGTCACGATCAGCCGCGCGCCGGTGGCGCCAATGGGATGACCTAGCGCGCAGGCGCCGCCGTTGACGTTCAGCTTTTCTCTGGGGATGCCGAGATCCTTCTGCGCCGCCATAGCTACGACCGCAAATGCCTCATTGATCTCGAACAGATCCACGTCGCCAACGCTCCAGCGGACCTTGTCCAATAGCTTGCGAATGGCGGGGATCGGGGCCGTCGTGAACCATTGTGGCTCCTGGCTGTGGGTGGCATGGCCCTTGATCTCGGCGAGCACCGGAAGGCCGTCGCGATCGGCCAGCGAGCGTTTCGCCAGGATGAGTGCCGCAGCGCCGTCAGCATTGGCGGATGAGGCGGCGGGCGTGATGGTGCCGTTGGAGCGGAACGCGGCTTTCAGCCCCGGGATTTTGGCGGGATCGACTTTGAGCGGATGCTCGTCGTTGGAAATGATCCGGGGCCCGGCCTTCTCGGTCAACGTGATTGGAGCAATCTCAGCCTTGAATGCGCCGCCTTCAACCGCCTTGCGGGCGCGGGTCAAGGTCTCGATCGCATAGTCGTCCTGATCTTTGCGCGTGAACTGATAGGCTTCGGCGGTGGCCTCGCCGAAGTCGCCCATCGAGCGTCCCGTCTCGTAAGCGTCTTCCAACCCGTCCATCAGCATGTGGTCGATGATGCGGTCGTGGCCGGCGCGATAGCCGCCGCGCGCCTTGGCCAGCAAATAGGGCGCGTTGCTCATGCTCTCCATGCCGCCGGAAAGAACGATTTCGGCGGAGCCTGCATTGATGATGTCGTGAGCGATCATGGTGGCCTTCATGCCGGAGCCGCAAACCTTGTTGATTGTGGTGGCGCCGGTGGCATCCGGCAATTTGGCGCCGCGCGCGGCCTGGCGCGCCGGTGCCTGGCCTTGTCCGGCCGGCAGCACGTTGCCCATGAAGACCTCGTCGATCCGTTCGGGTGCCAGCTTGGCCCGCTCCAAAGCCGATCCGATCACATGGGAACCGAGCTTGTGGGCACTGAGTGGCGAGAGCTCGCCCATGAAGCGGCCGAGCGGCGTGCGGGCTGCGGAGAGGATAACGACGGGATCGGAAGCGGCGGCCATGGCGAATTCTCCTGTTGATCGCTGTTGTTATATGACGATAATCATATAACATGGCTGGCGCTGCAATGAAATATTGCCGTCACTTCAAAAGCGCGGTCCAGAAGCGCTGGTGGATGGGATCGGTCGAACAGCCGGTCATCGAGCAGCTTGCACGGAGGGGAGATGCGTTACGTAGGAGACCATAGGCGCCGGACCCACAGCCGGATCGTTGAAAATGCTTCCTACGGCTTGCGTCAAAACGGTGCCGAAGGGCTTAGCGTTGTCGAGTTGATGAAGCTCGCGGGTCTTACGCACGGCGGGTTCTATAACCATTTCGAGTCGCGGGCCGCACTTGTTGGCGAGGCAATCGCGTTTGCGATGGACCAAATGGTCGACCGGTGGAGAAAGTTGGCGAACAGGAAGGCCAGCGGAGATCGCTTCGAGACGGTGATCGCCGATTACTTAAGTTCCCGCCACCGCGACAATCCCAGACAAGGTTGCGCGCTTCCAGCCCTGGCCGCAGATGTCGCTCGATCGAGCCCGAGCGAGCAGCGGGCGCTTGCTTCCAAGCTGGAGGAGATGATCGACATCCTGGTCGAAGCGCTTCCCGCCGAGGGTCCCCAACAGGCACGCCAAATCGCGACGAGCGCCATTGCGACCATGGTCGGATCGATCGTGCTGTCGCGTGCTGTCGGCGCCGGGAAGCTTTCCGACGATATTCTCGACGCCGGACGGATGACTGTCTGCGGGTGCAATCAAAAGCGGCAGCGCCGAACAGCAAAGGCTATGAGCTGCGACAAATCATAATCTGGGAGGTGCCCATGACGGCCGGCAAGTGGCTCAAGACAGCCTGCAACCTGTGTTACGTAAACTGCGGCATCGAGGTCTGGGTGAATGAGGGGCGCCTCGAGAAGGTACGAGGCGATCGTTCAAACCCGAAGTCGCAAGGCTATCTGTGCAACAAGGCGGCGCGCATTCCCTACTATGCCCATCACAGGGATCGGCTCACGACCCCGCTGCGTCGTCGGCCCGATGGCAACTTTGATGAAATCGAGTGGGACGTCGCGATCGCGGAAATCGCGGAGCGGCTTCGAGACGTCGTCGGCAGGTATGGTGGCAAGAGTATTGCCCTTTACGGCGGCGGCGGGCAAGGCAATCACGCCGGCGGTGCCTACGCCAGTGGCTTGTTGCGTGCGCTGGGCTCGCGCAGCGTCTTCAACGCGCTTTCGCAGGAAAAAACCGGCGATTTCTGGGTCAATGGCCACATGTTCGGCAGCCAAACCTGCCACACGTCGGAGGACGTCCATCATTGCGATCTCTTGCTCGTCATCGGGGCAAATCCCTGGATCGCGCACGGCTTCCCCAATGCGCGCGATTATCTCAATCAGATCCGCAAGGATCCCGCACGCAAGCTGATCGTCATCGACCCCCGTCGAACCGAAACCGCAGAGATGGCGGATCTGCATCTTGCGGTTCGCCCGGGTGCCGATGCGTTTCTCCTTGGCGCGCTGCTGGCCACGCTCGTCCGTTCCGACCGGATCGACCACGCGTTCATTGAGGAGCACACGATCGGCTTCGCAGAAGTGAGGCAGGCGCTATTGAATATCCCCGTTGCGGAATGGGCGTCCGCTGCCGATATCTCGATCGCGGAGCTGGAGCGCTGCGCGGCGATGATCGCGGCCGCGAAGGCCATGGTGGTTCGGGTTGAACTCGGGATCCAGCAAGGCGTCAACTCGACTCTCAACTCCTATCTCGAGAAGCTCCTGATCATGCTTTCCGGCAATTTCGGCCGTGAAGGTACCAACCAATTGCATAGCTGGCTTCAGCCGCTATGGGGAAATTCTCCGAACCAGACATTCGCGCCAACGGGCGACGCGATCATCGGCGGCTTGTTGCCGCCTAACATTTTCCCCGAAGCGGTTTTCAAGGATCATCCAGACCGGTTGCGCTGCGCCTGGATCGAGAGCTCCAATCCCGCCAACACCGCCGCAAACACGGAGGCGGTGGAACGCGCGCTGAAATCGCTCGAACTATGCGTTGTCGTGGACGTCGCGATGACCGAAACCGCTAGGCTCGCGCATTACGTTCTCCCGGCGTCCACACAATACGAGAAGACCGAATTCACTCTCTTCAACTTCGAATTCCCGACAAACTATTTTCACGTGCGCGCTGGCGTCTTGCCGCCGCTCGCCGGCACGTTGCCGGAGCCCGAGATCTATACGCGGCTTGCGATCGCCCTGGGGCTTCTGCCGGGTGACAATGTCCTCGCGCCGCTACGCGACATAGCACGGCGCTCGCGACCTGAGTTCGCCGCTGCCTATCGTGTTTTCATCGGGGAAAACCCTGCGGCAGTGCCTGCCCTGGTGCTTTACCATACGCTGGGGCAGACGCTTCCGGATGGCACGGCGGCCGCGGCTCCCTTGTGGAGCGCGGCACTGGCTTGCGCGAAGCGATCGCCGCAAGCGGTGCGGCGGGCGATCGGCGCATCCGGGGAGGTGGCGGACCATCAGCTCGGAGATCTCCTGTTCGACACCATCGTGGCGGCCCGGCAGGGCACGGCGGTTACCCGGCACGACTATGACGAGGTCTGGTCATTGATCAGCCATTCGGATCGCAGAGTTCGGCTGGTGGTGCCACAGATGCTGGAATGGCTGGCGCGTCTCGATCCGCGGACCGCAGGCGCGCCAAAGGAGTTTCCGTTCATCCTGGCGGCCGGTGGTCGCCGCATGTTCAATGCCAACCAGATATTTCGCGATCCCGCGTGGCGTCGCGACGACCCTGACGGCGCCATGTTGATCAACTCATGTGATCTGCGTGAATTGGGTGCGAAGGATGGCGATTGGATCGCCGTCGAGTCATCGGTCGGGCGGCTCGTCGTCCGCTGCAAGGTCGATGACGCCATGCGGAACGGCCAATTGGCGCTGCCGCACGGCTATGGTCAGGCATACCCGACATCAGACGGAGTTCGCCTGATCAACGGACCGCGCATCAATCTGCTCACCGAGAGCGGCAACCGCGATCCCATTGCGGGCACGCCCTACCACAAGAACGTCCCGGTGCGCTTGTCCCTGGTGTCCGGGCACGAAGCTGCCGCCTATCAGTCGCAATCCGACCGAATTCACAACAGAGCGGCCGGACAATAGTGGAAGGGAGCGTCAAATGACCGGGAAGCCAATCGCGATCGTGACCGGGGTGGGCCCGGGCACGGGAGCTGCCATCGTCAAGCGCTTCTCTGCCGGTGGTTTCCGTATCATCGCGCTTGCCCGCTCTGCGGAGCTCATCGATCGCCTCGCGCAAGAGCTTCCCGACGTGCACGCGATGACCTGCGACGTATCGGACGAACGCCAGGTGCGGACTGTGATTACAGAAGCGAAGCGGCGTTTCGGTCCGGCTGACGTTCTCATCCACAACGCGGTCGGCGGGGGCTGGGGGAATTTTCGCGAGATCGATCCGAAGATGCTGAAGGGTAACTTCGAAGTCAACGTGATGGGACTGTTGTACCTGGCCCGAGAAGTGGCGCCTGACATGATCGATCGGGGTAAGGGCGCAATCCTCGTGACCGGCAACACGTCTTCGATCCGAGGCAAAGCCAATTTCGCCGGCTTCGCGCCGACGAAGGCGGCACAACGCATTCTGGCCGAGTCGATCGCACGTGAGTTGGGACCTCTCGGCGTACACGTCTCCTACGTTCTCATCGACGCCGTTATCGATACGCCCCGGATGCGCGCGCGGATGAGCGACAAACCGGATGAATTCTTCATCAAGCCGGCGGCGATCGCCGATGAATTATTGCATCTCTATGGTCAGGACCGCTCGGCCTGGTCGTTTCTAACGGAACTGCGGCCATTCAACGAAAATTGGTAATGCTCGAGCACGGACACGGCGCGCTGGGTCACTTGGAGAGAACTCCGCGACTTGAAAGGTCAGAAACATGACTGATGGATCCATCTCGGTTGATACGGGAACGGACGAACTGCTGTGCACGATCAGGGATCGTGTCGCGGTGATTACCTTGAACCGACCTCAAGCCCGAAATTCGTTGTCGGATCATCTGACGCCGGCGTTGCGCCGGATGATCAAGCAGAATGGCGATGATCCTGAGGTCGGAGCGCTCCTGATTACCGGCGCAGGCACTGCTTTCTGTTCGGGCGGCGACGTCAAGGGGATGGGCGGCAACTCTGCCACGCCGGCCATGTCAGTCAGCGACAAGGTCGCGCGACTGCGGGAACGTCAGCGAACCCTGACGGGCGTACTTGTTTCGGTGAGGAAGCCCACCATCGCGGCTTTGCCCGGACCGGCGGCTGGCGCCGGGCTTGCGATCGCGCTCGCCTGCGACCTTCGTATTGCAGCCGAATCTGCCATCATGACGACGGGGTACGCCAGGATTGCGCTCACGGGCGACTACGGTATCTCGTGGCTGTTGACCCGGCTGGCCGGGACGGCGCGGGCTCGCGAACTGATGTTCTTGTCCGACCGTATCGATGCACGCCGCGGCGAAGCGCTGGGGCTGGTCAATCGCGTGGTGCCCGATTCTGAACTGCAGCGCGAAGCATTCGCGGTGGCGAGAACATTGGCGAATGGTCCGGCGAGCGCCTATGCCTCCATGAAGGATAATCTCGACCTTGCGTTGTCGGCCGACTTCCTGACCTCACTGGACCACGAGGCCGAGCGGATGGTCCTCGCGGCAGGAACTGCGCAGCACGCCGAAGCCGTCCGGGCTTTCATTGAGAAACGGTCTCCCAGTTACAGGTGAGCCCGGTGGGTTCATGAGCTTGAAGGCGGAGCGGGCCGTGCTTGCGGCCAAGGGAATAGCTCGTTCGGCTTCGCCGGAGTTCTGCCGGCCGAAACATCGGAGGAACCAGGATGGCTCAGCCGTCTCGCGATACCGGGATTTCCGCACCTGAGGTAGCACTCATTGTCGGTGGTGGCCCTGGCATCAGCTCGAGTTGCGCCAGGTTGTTCGCGGAAAACGCGATGCGTGTCGCCGTGGCAGCCAGGAATCCGGAAAAACCAGTTCTTCAGTCTCTCGAAAGGATGCATGGCGTGCGTCGATATGGCTGCGATGCAGCCGAACCAGCAGCCGTGGCACAGCTTTTCGAGAAAGTCGTTCAAGAGATCGGGACGCCAAGGCTCGTCGTGCACAATATCGACGGCCGGGTTCCTGGGATCTTTCGCAAGACCATTGTCGATGCCGATCCAGGCATGGCGCTCGAGACAGTTCGAAATGCGGCATTCAGTGCATTTCTGGTAGGTCAACAGGCAGCTCGGCTCATGCTCCGAAACGAGCCCGACGCTAATGGCGCGAGAGGAACGATCATCTTTACCAACGCCAGCGCAGCGCTCAAAGGCTTTCCGTCGAGTGGCGCATTTGCGATGGCCTGTCATGCCAAGTCCGGACTGGCGCAAAGCATGGCCAGAGAATTGATGCCGCAGGGTATCCATGTGGCGAACGTGCCGATCGATGCCGCGATCGGATGGACGCAGGAGGACGGGACCCGCGCGCACCGTCTGGCGGGAGCAACTGTCGACGACAACATGGCCGATCCTGTCCACATTGCCCAAACCTATCTGCAATTGCACCGTCAGCATCGGTCGACCTGGGCCTTTGAAATCGTGCTGCGGCCGTGGGTCGAGAAATGGTAATCGCGCTCAGTGAATCATCCGAATGATTGCGATGAGGCAGTAAATTCGAAAATGGAATGCCGCATATTGTCTTGAATCCTTTCCCCCACAAGCTGCCCAAACATTGAGATGGCTTGACAGTTCTATTTTAGAACGCTTTACTCCCGCCCGTCCAATAGGACTGACGCTGCGGACCTTCCCGGTTAGAGGGGGCCGCAATGCTGCCGACAACAAGGCGCGAGGGAGGATGGCATGATGAACGTGGACGAGCTCACCGCGGCCGAACTGCTGGACGGCCTGCCGTCCAGAGTCCACGAAGTCTACGCACCGTTCGTGCGGGATATTCCGGATCATCCGGCCTTCGTGGAAGGCGGACGTTCCTGGAGCTACCGGCAGTTCTCGGATGCAGTCGACGCTGCGGCAAAGGATCTTGCCGGTTTGGGCATCGGGCCCGGCGATCGCGTGATAATCGCCAGCGAGAACAGCGTGGCTCTCGGGGCGATGCTCTTCGCGGCGAGCAAGCTCGATGCCTGGGGTATCCCGGTCAATCCCCGTCTTTCGTCCCGAGAACTCGACGTGATCGGAGCGCACAGTGGCGCCAGACGCGTGCTGTTCAACTCGGCGCTGTCGAGGGAAGCGGCCGATCATGCCACTCGCATCGGTGCGACAATCGGTGCTGTAGGGCCCTTCGGTGGTATCGGTGTCGGTCCGCTCAATGCGGCTGCGTTAGCGGAGCCCGTCGAAAGGGATGGTGCCCGCCAGGTCGCGGGGCTCTTGTATACCTCCGGCACGACAGGTGCGCCGAAGGGCGTCATGCTGAGCCACCGCAACCTGCTTTTCACCGCAAGGACGTCGGGTGTCCTTCGCAAAAACAGTTCAGCCGATCGCATTTACGGCGTGCTGCCGATGTCGCACATCGTCGGCTATTCGATCTTGCTGATTTCGACGCTGATGCATGGCGCCACGTTGCATGTCGTAGCCAAGGCCGATCCGGCCGCGCTGGCTCATGCCATCGCCAAGGAGGGAATTACGAGCCTGTTCGGCGTGCCCGCCACATATCAGCGCCTGCTCGAATATAAGGCCGTCAAGGGCATCCAGCGGCTCGAACGGGGGAATCTGCGCATCATGGCCGTGGCCGGCGCTCCACTCGACCTCGATCTGAAGAAGCGGATCGAGAGCGAGTTCGGAATTCCGCTTTTGAACAATTACGGCATAACGGAATGCTCGCCGGGACTCACGGGGGTCCGCTCGGACCGGCCTGTGTCGGATGAGTCGGTCGGTCCATTTCTTCCCGGTATCGAGCACCGGATCGTCGACGGGCAAGGAAAGAAGGTGGCGACGGGCGAGGTGGGCGAACTGCACGTTCGAGGTCCCAACATCATGCTCGGCTACTATCGAGCGCCCGACCTGACGGCGGCGGCGATCGATGATGACGGATGGTTCAACACAGGAGACCTCGCCCGCGTCAACGACGAGGGGCACCTCTACATTGCCGGCCGCACCAAGGAGCTGATCATCCGTTCCGGCTTCAACGTCTATCCGGCGGAGGTGGAAGCGGTCCTGAACGCGCACGAGCATGTCGTTCAATCGGCCGTAGTTGGTCGGAAGGTCGACGGCAATGAGGAGGTGGTCGCGTTCGTTCAGCTTCTGCCCGGTGCCAGCATTGGCCCCGAAGAACTCAAGCGGTACGCGGCCCAATTGCTCACCTCCTACAAGCGTCCGACCGAATTGTTCGTGCTCGACGCTCTGCCCTCGGCTTCAACCGGAAAGATACTCAAACACCGATTGCGGGAGATCGCGAACGAGCAGGCGGCTCCCAGGACCAGCGGCGCAGCGGCCGCGGGCTGATCAGCTGCGGTAATGATCAAAGCGTTTGGAACCAGAGGCCCATTCAAAAAAATTGTGAGCGACGGAGTGTCGCCAGGGGAGATGACGATGATGAGAAACATCATGATTGCAGCCACGCTCGCGGCCTCGATGGCGGGCGCGCACGCGCAGACGCCAGGCGTCACCGAATCCGAGGTGAAGATAGGGGCGACTTTTCCGTTTAGCGGGCCCGCTTCGCCCTTGAGCAACACCGGCAAGGGCATGATCGCCTACGTCAAATCGATCAACGACCGTGGCGGTATCAACGGGCGGAAGATAAACCTCATCACGTACGACGATGCTTACAGTCCCCCCAAGACGGTGGAGCAGACCAGAAAACTGATCGAAAGCGATGAGGTGGCGTTCCTGTTTGGTCCGTTGGGAACGCCCGGCATCAGCGCCACCATCAAGTACGTCAATGCTAAGAAAGTGCCGCATTTGTTTGTCGTGAGCGGGGTCACCAAGTTCACGAATTTCGCAGAATTCCCCATGACCACGACGGGACTGCCGAGCTACGACACCGAAGGACGCATCTACGCGAAATACATCACCCAAACCCGTCCAGACGCAAAGATCGCGATACTCTATCAGAACGACGATTTGGGTAAGGACTTCGTCAATGCGTTCAAAGGTTACCTGAAAGACGATTTCGACAAGAAAGTCGTCGTCTCCTCCTATGAGGTGTCCGAGCCAACCATTGATTCCCACGTGGTTTCGCTGAAATCGTCCGGTGCAGAAGCGTTCCTGGTTGCCGGCACGCCGAAGTTCGCAGCACAGGCCATCAAGAAGGTCGACGAGATCGGTTGGAAGCCGCTATTCCTGATCAACTTCGTTTCGAGCTCGGTGTCGTCGACCATCGTCCCGGCCGGACCGGAAAAGGCCGTCGGCATAGTCGCCGCGACGATCACCAAGGATCCAAACGACAAGAAGTGGGCCGACGATCCCGGCATCAAATGGTACCGCGACTTTTTTGCCAGATACCTGCCGGGTGCCGATATCGGCGATAACAATTATCTGTTCGGTACCCAGCAGGGACAGCTCCTTGAGCAGGTCCTCAAGCAATGCGGTGACGATCTCTCGCGCGAGAACATCGTCAGGCAATCGCGTAGCATCCGCGGGCTGTCGCTTCCCACGGTCATACCTGGCGTCATCATCAACACCAGCCCCGAAAGCAGCATGGCGTATACGCAGCTGCAACTACAGCGCTGGAATGGGACCACGTGGGAGCAATTTGGTAGTGTACTCAGCGCCGACGGCAAGTGAATTGTAGCTTCCGAATATGCAGCGCGTGGGATTTGAGCCCAACACACCAACCCACTCGTGGAGCACGGATGTCCAGCGACGCTCTTTTCCGACCTTTCAAGCTGAAAGAGCTGAACCTGCCAAACCGGGTCTTGATGGCGCCGATGACGCGTTCATTCTCTTCCGGCGGAATTCCGACATCCCGCGGCCGATCAGCACCGGTGTGATCAGACGTCTTTCGGATCTCAGTCCTGGACAATGGCTTGCAAAATGCAAGCTGGCGTCTATGCTGCATCCCAGAAGCTGTTCATTTTGTTGGGAGGAGCATCTTGAAGCTAGCTACCTATCGATCCGGCGGTCACACCAAGGTCGGGCTGGTGCATGCGGGCGGCGGCTTGTTGTTTGATCTCGCTTCCGCATCGAAGCGGGCCGGTAAGCCAAATCCGGCATTCAACTCGATGCTGGACCTTGTGGATCACGGTGACGCCGCGCTCGACGAAGCATCCAGCCTGTTTGAACATTACCGGGATGATCAGGATTTGTGTTCCGCAGTCGGGGACTCCGAGATTCTGGCCCCGCTGCCGGAGCCGCGTCAGATGCGCGACGGCATGTCGTTTCCGGTTCATATCGTTCAGGGCCCGATTGGGCATCTCAAACTGAAGGCACGACAGGCCGGCGATATGGCCGAGCTTGCTCGCCTGCAGGCGGCGCCGCTGCCCGAGCTGCCGGAGGTGTATCGCAAACAACCGATCTACTACATTACCAATCGGTTCAACGTGCAGGGACCCAATACGACGGTGAAGTGGCCACGCTACAGTCAAGTGATGGACTACGAACTTGAGTTTGGAATCATCACCAAGAATAGAGGCGCGAACATCTCCGCCGCGAACGCGCGAGATCACATTTTCGGCTACACGATCTTCAACGACTTTTCTGCCCGCGATGCCCAGCGCCTGGAGATGGAGGGGCGGTTGGGGCCCGCCAAAGGCAAGAGCTTCGATGGTGGCAACGTGCTCGGGCCTTGGATTGTGACGCCCGACGAAATCGGCGATCCCTACAAGCTTAAGATGGAGGCCCGCGTCAACGGCGAGGTCCGTTCACAGGGCACGACCGAAGGCATGCTGTTCTCGTTCGAGGAAATCATCGCGCACGTTACACGAGACGAGACGCTGATGCCGGGCGAGTTCATCGGCTCAGGTACCGTGGGCAATGGCTGCGGCCTGGAGCTCGGCTGGTATCTCGAGCATGGGGACAGCGTCGAACTCGAGGTCGAGAACATCGGTGTCTTGAAAAACCGGGTTGAACGTCGGGTCGCTTGAATAACAACTTGCAAAATGCAAGTTGTTAGATAAGCTTGCATGTCGCAAGTTAAATGATGCGGCCGCAGAGCCGTCGGCACAGGAGGCAAGTTTGTCCGAGGATGCGTTGGTAACGCGCGAACAGCGCGGCAATATCTCTGTTTTGACGATGGTCTATCGGCCGTACAACTTGCTTGGCCCGAAGCTGATCAACGCGCTCGTCGAGCAGGTGGAGGGCGCGCAGCAGGCGGGCAGCCGGGCGATCGTCATCCGGAGCGGCTTACGGCATTTTTCCGCTGGGGCTGACCTTGATATCTTCGATAAGAGGGTGGAAGCGGGCAGCGCGGATCAGGCCAGTGAAAATCGGCGTTTGAGCGGCATCGAATTCCTGCGCTTCATGGAGCTGTTGCCAATTCCGTTGATCGCCAGCGTTCACGGTGTTTGCCTCGGGGGCGGGCTCGAGCTTGCGCTGTCGTGCGACTACATCATCGCGGCGTCTTCGGCGAAGATTGGCTCGGTCGAAGCAACGCTCGGGCTACATCCGCTGCTGGGCGGGATTCAGCGCCAGGTGCAGCGGATCGGCGCGCAGCGTGCCAAGGAAATGTCGATGCTGGCGCGGCGCTACGATGCTCCCACCCTGGAAAAATGGGGATTGATCAACCTCACGGTTCCGGAGGAGTCGCTAGAGACCGCCACCATGTCGATAGCGGAAGAGTTTGCGCAAGGGCCGACTGTGGCGCACGCGGCGACCAAGCAGCTTGCGCATATCGCCGTCAATGAGGGCGTCGCGGCTGCCGACGAGGCGATGGCGAGAGTTCAGGCGCCGATTTGGGCGTCGGAAGATCTGAAGACCGGTCTGGCCTCGTTCCGCAAGAACGGACCCGGCCTGGCCAAATTTGCGGGGCGCTGACATGAGTGGCCCGCTGAGCGGAATCCGTGTGGTCGATTTTTCCCGAGTGCTTGCTGGTCCGCTGTGTGCCCGGACCTTGCAAGACCTAGGCGCCGAGGTCATCAAGATCGAACCGCCAAGTCCGGATGTCTCGCGCTTTGCATTTCCATCGACCGACGGGATGTCCGGCTATTATGCGCAGCAGAATGCCGGCAAACGCAATGTCAGCATCAATCTCAATCTCCCTGGCGCCTATGAGTTGGCATTGAAGCTCTGCGACACAGCAGACGTGATCGTGGAGAATTTCCGCGCGGGGACGTTAGGATTTTTTGGTCTGGACTACGAGACGTTGTCCAAGCGAAACCCGCGCCTGATCTATGCATCCATCACCGGTTACGGCCAGGGGGGGCCGTGGCGGAGCCGGATGGCTTATGCACCAACCGTGCAGGCCGAGGCTGGATTCACCGAAAACAGCGTGCGTCACTACGGCAGCGCGCTCACTGAGCCGCGGACGGATAGCCTCTCACATGCTGACGTCTATGCCGGACTGCAGGCCGTGGTCGCAATCCTCGCGGCGCTCAACAGCCGGCAGAACACCGGGCGGGGCCAGTATATCGATATTGCAATGGCCGCAACATTGCTCGCTGTCAACGAACGTGCGCATGTCGATCTTTCGGATGACGATATCGGCGCGGAACCCGCAGTGCTCGGGGCTACAGATTGCTCGTTCTTTACAGGGCCGCAAGGGGAGCACTTCACTGTGGCCACGAGCATCATCGGCAGCAGAACGTTTCCGTCTTGGCTGCGTGCCATGCGTCGGGCGAATCTCTCGGACGATCCGCGATTCTCCACTGCGGCAGCACGCCGCTTGAATTTCGGCGTGCTGCACCAGATCATCCAGTCTTGGATTCTGACGTTTCCGGACATGGCGACGCTCGACGCCCAGTTTGACGAGGCCAAGATCGCCATGGGGGAGATCCGGTCGATCAAGGAACTCACGGCGTCGGAATGGAGCGATTATTGGGGCGCTGTGCAGCACGTTCCTGATCGCAGTGGAGGCGAGTATCGCTTGCCCGGTCGGCCTTGGCGGTTCTCGGCCGACGAATTGACGCCGATCGGCGCGCCCGCTTTTCAAGGCGAGCATAACAAGGCGGTATTCGGTGAGCTTGGCGTCAGTGAGGTGGAGTTGAAGCGCCTAAGCGATGCCGGAGTCCTCGTCTCGCATCCGCGTGCAGGACTTTCAACATAAGCTCGGCCTCGGCCAAACGGGCTGAGCCAGGCGGGAGCACGCCTTCCACCTCGTTGAGGCGTGGCGATTCGTCATTGTCGCCTAATCGAAGCGAAAAAAGCGGTTTCCAGAGTCGATGATGCAGATGGGTGAAGACCCGTGGTCCAGACAAAACCAGATCGCGTCGCAATGGTGGACGATCGTGGTCGGCTGGGGTGTGACCCTGATTGCGCTCATTGCGGTCTTTATCGCGGTTTCATAGCGGGAGACCGGCCCGATTTCGTTTAACTTCGAGAGGTTCAGAATGAAGGGGCACATGAGGGCTGGATTGCTGAACGCCAGTTGTATGTTGGGGCACGCACTACTTTTGCTTTGGACAACAGACCCGTCAATCGCACAGAACTATCCTGCGAAAGCCCTCACCATCAAGGTGGCGTTTCCCGCTGGAGGTCCCGCCGATGCGTCAATACGGGCTGCGAACGTGGTACTGGAGCGGCATCTCGGCAAACCGATCGTCACGGAAAATATCCCGGGAGCGAGCGGTTCGATTGCCGCTGCCGCCGTGCTGAAGGCCCCGCCGGATGGTTATACGTTGCTCGGCACCACAGGCTTGGACTTCATCACGGCACCGGTCACGATGCCATCGGCGAGGTACGAACCCGAGAAGTTCAAGCTGATCGGGATCGTCGGCGATTCTGATTTCGTCCTGTTGTCGAGCAGAGCGCACGCGTTCAAAACCATCGATGAGCTGATCGACTACGCGCTGAAACCGGGCAACAAGGAATTGACGCTTGCCCATTGGGGTGCCGGATCTTCGGCGCAGGTCGTCGGAGCCGATTTCCAGATCCGAACCGGGACGAAATTCCTGGAGGTGCCGTACAAGGGCGCTGCGCCGGTGATCGCGGACATGTTGGGGGGACACATCGACCTCGCTTTTGTGCCGATCGGCGGCGGAACGCTCAGTCTCATTCTGGCCGGAGAGGTCAACCCGATCGCCATCGCCAGTGCGGAGCGTAATCCGATGTTGCCGACCGTCCCGACTCTCGGCGAGAGTGCAAGAATCGGTAAGTTCGAGTACAGTCTCTGGGCGGCGTTATTCGCGCCGCCGGATACCCCCGACGAGGTCGTCGCGCGCCTGAATGAGGCAATGAACGTCTGGAGTGCGAGTGACCAGAACCTCGAGAGGATCAAGGCAAACGCGTCGCGAAGTGTCGCGCCGATGGACGTTTCTCGCGCAATGAGTTTCTTCAAAAGTGAACGGGAGAAGTATTTGGCGGTCCTAGGGTCGCTTTCGGTCAAGCCGCAGTGAGGAATCGACGGCCCAGTATTGGAAGTCTCACCAAACCGGCGGAGCCCCGTTCGTAGCTTCTGCAGGCAGTCTCGAAGGCCGTGGCGACCGGGGTATTCCGCAGGAGACTATCGCGCGTTCCAAGGACAATGGCTCGAGGCCGCCGGATCCCTGAGTGGGGCGGTTTTGAACTCGGGCCGGGCTAAACTCCGATGGTAACGCTGGACATGCACGAATTCAGCCTCAATATGATAGAGGTAGGTCTCGGAGCAGATGGGTGGTTATGTCCGGTGTGAGGCAAAGTCGTCTGGCAAACAAGGAATGCTCCATGGCCCGGGCCATGGAGATCGTGGGCGATCGCTGGTCGATCCTTATCCTGCGCGAAGCATATTACGGAGTGAAGCGCTTCGACGAATTCGAATACTACGTAGGCGTTGCACCCAACATCTTAAGCTCCCGACTGAAGAAATTGGTCGATGCCGGTATCATGACCCGCGTGCGGCTTCCTGAACATGCCGGACGATTCGAGTACGTCCTGACCGAGAAAGGGCGTGATTTCTTCCCGGCCTATCTGGCACTGAAGAAATGGGGGGACGCGTGGCTGGCGGAGCCGGCCGGGCCCCAGGTCGTATTCCGCGAGCGCGGCGCGGCGCGCCCGATCGATGTTCCGGAACTACGGGCCAGCAGCGGCAAGCCATTGCGCCTCGAGGATGTCGAGATCGTTGCGGGCTCAGGTGCAGTGGCTTTCAATCGCAAGCGATTTGGCGGCGCTGCTGCGGACGGCGTGACGGCCGGGACGAAGGCTCCCGCTTCACGGAGTAAGCGCAAGTAGCGCTCGCTTAAGCTCCACCTGGATCAGGTTCGCGCGATAGTCCGCCGAAGCGTACCGGTCCGAGAGGCACTCCGTGGCTTCACTGAGCAGCCTTGCCGCCTGGTCTATGTTCTCCCGCGAAAGCGTCTTTCCGATCAAGAAGTCGGCGGCGTCTTCGCCGACGAATGCGTGATTCGCCGCGCCGGTGACACCGATGGTGGCCTCGCTTACCAGGTTTTGCGATAAGCGCAGGGCGATCGCGATCCCCACGACCGCAAAGCCGCTCGCTGGATGCCGGATCTTGCGGTAGACGAAGCGCGTGCCCGCCGTAGGCCGCGGGATATTAATCCTGGCGAGAATTTCGTCCGCTTCCAGTACCGTCGAAAAGATATCTACGAAGAAATCCCGAGCTAATATCGTTCGGAAGCCGCTCGTACCTGCGATTTCGATCTCTGCCTGCAGCGCCAGCATGACGGCCGGCCAGTCGGCCGCGGGATCGGCGTTGGCCAGCGAGCCGCCAATCGTGCCGCGGTTGCGCACCTGAGGATCGGCGATGAGGCCAGCCGCCTGGCGAAACAGGGGCAACTGCTCGTTCAGCGGCAGCGAAGCAAAGAGCTCGGCATGGGTCGTCAGTGCGCCGATCCTGATCCCGGTTTCGCTGATTTCGATTCCCTTGAGCTCGGCGAGGTCCCCGATGTCGACGAGAAGCGCGGGCGAGGCCAGCCGCAGCTTCAGCGATGGCAGCAGCGTATGGCCGCCGGCCAGAAGCTTCGTCCCGTCTGGATCGTTGCGCAGCAGATCGATCGCCTGGGTCAGCGAAGACGCACGGACGTAATCGAAGGCTGCGGGGATCATTGGCCTGCTCCCTTGCGTGCTTCTTGTACCGCCGCCCAGATTCGAGGCGGCGTCAGCGGCATGTCGAGATGAGTGATACCGAAGGGTGACACGGCATCGAGCACGGCGTGGACCATGCAGGGCGGGGCGGCGATCGAGCCGCTCTCGCCGATGCCCTTGACGCCGATCGGATTCGTCGGAGACGGCGTTTCCTGAAACAGCGAGCGGATGTTCGGGACGTGCTCGGCGCGCGGAACTGCGTAGTCGAGCAGCGAGCCGGTCAGAAGCTGCCCATTGTCGGCATCGTAGCTGACCTCTTCATAGAGCGCCTGGGCGATGCCCTGCACGACGCCGCCATGGATTTGGCCGGCTGCGAGACGCGGGTTGATTAGGGTCCCCACGTCATCGACAGCGACATAGTCGAGAATGTCGACGATCCCGGTCTCCGGATCGACCTCAACATAGGCGAGATGGACGCCCGAAGGCGAGCCCATGCCGGTCGGGTCGTAGAACACCGTCTCATCGAGGCCGGGCTCCAGCCGATCCGGAAGCTTGTGACCGACATACGCCATGCGGGCGACCTTCGAGAACGTCACCGGCGGGATATCCGTGCCGGGCACACTGAACGCGCCCGCCGAATAGGACACATCCTTCTCGTCGACTTCCAGCATGCTCGCAGCGATCTTCTTGGCCTTGGCGACGATGCGTTGCGAGGACACATGCACGCTGGATCCGCCGACTGCCATCGAGCGCGAATTGAACGTGCCGTGGCCCGCCTGCACCTGACGGGTGTCACCTTGCACCACCTCGATGTTCTCAATCGGAATTTGCAGCACGTCCGCCGCGATCTGCGATAGGGAGGTGATGTGGCCTTGTCCCTGGCTCATCGAGCCCGAATAGATCGTGGCTCGCCCGCTGGAGTCGATGCTGACCCGCGCGCTTTCCCAGCCGCCACGGTCAAACCCGCTCACGGCGAGCCGGCGTGATGGCGCCATTCCGCACATATGCGTATAGGCGGCCACGCCAATGCCGCGATAGATGCCGCTGCCGCGCAGGGCCTCGCATTCGCTGCGGCGTCGGTCATAGTCGAAAGCGGCGAGCGCCTTGTCGAGCAGACCTTGGTAGTTGCCGCTGTCGTACATCACGCCCATGCTGCCGTACGGCCGGTAGGGAAATTCCGCCGGTTGAACAAAATTCTTCCGCCGCACTTCGACCTGATCGAGCTTGAGATGGCGGGCCACCGCATCGATCGCGCGCTCGGCGATGTATGCGCCTTCGGGGCGGCCATAACCGCGATAGGCATCGACCGGAACGGTGTTGGTGACGACGACCCGGGAGATCGCCTCATAGTTGTCGATCTTGTAGGTGCCGGTGCCGAAGTTGACCGTGTTCACGGTTGGACCGCCGCTCGCCATGTTCGAGAGATAGGCGCCGACATTGCCCAGCGTCTCGACCTTCAGGCCAAGGATCTTGCCTTCGTTCGTGAACGCCACCTCAATGCGTTCGGTGTGGGCGCGACCATGGCTGGTCGACTGGTGGCTTTCGGATCGGCTCTCCCACCACTTGACCGGCGCGCCAAGCTCGCGTGCGAGATAGGGACAGAGCAGGTCCTCGGAATACAGGTGCATCTTGGCGCCGAAGCCGCCGCCGATGTCAGGCGCGACCACCCGCAATTGATGCTCGGGAATCCCGACGGTTTCGGCGATCCAGCGCCGGTGCATATGCGGAACTTGACTGCCGATATAGACTGTCAGCGTGCCATCCAGCTCCGGCGCGGCAACAATCGCGCGCGTTTCCATGCAGGTCGGGATCAAGCGGTTGTTGACGACGCGCAGTCCGATGACGTGATCGGCCTCGCGACTGACCTTCTGGTAATCGCCCCCGCGCACCTTGTAGATCGTCGTGATGTTGCCGGGTACGTTGTCGTGGAGCTGCGGCGCGCCATCGCGGACGGCGACTTCTTCGTCCGTCACGGCGGGCAGTACCTCGTAATCGACATCAATCAGGCCGACGGCGTCATAGGCCTCAGCCAGCGTTTCAGCCACCACCAGAGCCACGCACTCGCCGACAAAGCGAACGCGATCGATTGCGATCACTGGGCGAGATGGCACCTTGCTGCCGGGAATGATCCAGTTTGGTCTGATGGGGCCGATCTTGCCGTCGAGCGCCTGGCCGGACAGGGCGAGACGGACACCGGGCGCGCTCCTGGCGGCCGACAGATCGACGCGTCCAATCCTGGCATGGGCATGCGGCGATCGCAGGACCGCCATATGCAGCATGCCGGGCAATTTGATATCGTCGACGTAGCGCCCCTTGCCGGCGAGGAGCTTGAAATCCTCTCGTCGCCTGAGCGGTTGACCGATTTGGCGGATCGCGGGCGCCTGGCTCATGACTGTTCGCCTTTCGATGCCAGGCTTTCAACGGCGCGAACGATGTTATGATATCCAGTGCAGCGGCAGATGTTGCCGGCAAGACCGCGGCGAATGTCGTGCTCGCTCGGAGCGGGCTGATCCTTTAAGAGTTGACGCACGCTCATCACCATGCCCGGCGTGCAGAAACCGCATTGCAGCGCATGATGCTCGTGAAACGCGGCCTGAATCGGGTCGAGATCGGTGCCTGGGGTCAGGCCTTCGATCGTCGTGATCGACGCACCTTCTGCCGAGACGGCCAGCACGGTGCAGGACTTTACCGCAAGCCCATCGATCTCCACGGTACAGGCGCCGCATTGTGAGGTATCACAGCCAACATGCGTGCCGGTGAGGCCAAGGTCCTCCCGGATCAAATGGACGAGCAGTCGTCGCGCCTCCGCGGCTACGGTCTTGCGGGCGCCGTTGATTTCGAAGGTCACCGTGTGACGCTCTTCACGCGTAGACATGACATCTCCTCACGAGAACTTAACGTTGCTGATGTCGATGGCCACGCCAACTCCGTCCTGGATCGGAGTCCCATCGGTGTTTCGACGATAGGCGCGGCGTTTGGTGGGAATTTTGATCCCAGCAAAGTCGCGATAATCGGAAGTGTAGTGCGCGGTCGGAATGCCACCGACGACGTTCGCGGAATAATCGAGCCGTGCTATCAGGCCGTTGCCGTCGACGTGGAACACCTGTTCGGGTGAGTGGGTGGCGATCGACTCTGGGAATGTGATCTTGAGCCGGCGCCAGCTCTCGTGACCTTCAACCCACGGTTCGATCTCTTCCGCCGCGAAGCCTGGCAGCGCGAACATGAAGGGCGTGTTGAGGTAGTTCCACATCGCGTAGCCACTGAAATAGGCGAGGTGGAGATCGTCCCACGGGGTAGCCGGCGTATGGCTCGCAAATGCATCGCGCGGATTGGTACGCTGCTTGAGGCGCTTGCCGTCGAAGGTATCGATCGCGACCAAGTCGGGACGATAGAAGCTTCGCAGGCCGTCAGCCGTGAATGGCTCGTAGCTGAGCTGCTGCTCGGCGATATCGGCGGTGACGCGAACGTTCTTTAGCGCGTCCGGCCAGCCCTTTCGCGCCCACAGGGCGCCGACGATCGACATGTCCCCCTCGATCTTTCGGAACCGTTGCCATTGCGCGGCGCCGTGAGCCTCAAGAACCAGATCGCGCAAGTCCGTCACAGCCATCTCCCTCCCTGAGCCTTTGTAACTCTAATTATAAGAGTGTCAGAATAACAAGCCCTTTGCAAACATTTGCGTAGATGATCGAGATACTCTAATCATTAGAGTAATTTGCCAGGGTGGATCCGATGCGGTCGAAGAGCTTTGAGGGGATGACGTGCTCGATTGCCGGCGTGCTCGACGCCGTGGGCGACCGCTGGGCTATGTTGATTCTGCGCGATCTCTCGCTGGGGCTAAGCAAATATGAGGAATTGAGGAAATCGACCGGGGTCACGCATGCGACGCTCTCGGACCGGCTCGGCCATTTGGAAGAGAACCATTTGATCGAGCGGCGGCAATACCAGACGGGCCCCGATCGCTACGAATACATCCTCACGCGGAAAGGGTGGGACATCGTCTTAGTAATTCAGGCGCTTGCCCAAGTCGGGGACAAGTGGGCCATTGCAGGCGAAGCGGGGCCGCCGCTCAGGTTCATCAACAAGAACAGCGGACGTCCGGTGAAGGTCGCTTTAATCGACGACAAGTCAGGGGAGGTGGTGCGGCTGCGAGACGTCAGGCCGCAGGCCGGCCCCGGAGCCGACGAACTCGTGCGGTGGCGATTGACCAAGTTTGACCAGCGATGATCTCGATCTGTCGCTAATCAGGCGCAGGCCTCGCCGTGTAGAGGTAAGGGCGGAATTGCCAATGCGTGGTGAGGAGCAATTTTCTGTGAATTCAAGACCAAAAACTGCGTCGGGTATACCGTCGGAATTTGTCCGTCAGATTCGAAAATGTGTGTTTGCAAATCAACGACGAAACCTAGTTCGAAATGATTGAGTGGGTTCATCGATTTTTCGGAAAGAGTGCGGCAGCTATGGGTGAACTGGAAGCAGTGAGGTATTCCTCTAGATGAGGATCATCTTCACTGCGACGTCCCGTGCCACGTCATAACGGTACGCCATCTTGTGGACAGGTCGATCGCCCTCGATGGCGTACATCTCGAAGGAGCGGCTCCCCGTCGCACCTCTACTGACCGACGCTGACGAGAGGAGCGCCGGCTATCTCATCTTAACCATGCGTCCGCTCGGGCACTGTATCCTCGTCTTGCGCTGGATGTCAGACGTGGTGCAGCCACGGTGGTCGCGGATGAAGTTTTAGACCTTCTGGTGCTGCTGCTCAGTGAGCTTCATGCGTTCAAGGGAGCCTCAACGCGTGATTCTGCTTGATTAGAACATGCTCGCGACTACTTGCGCTTTGTCCTGTGTAAACGTCTCTTGTGCACCGAGGTGAAGGCAGCATTTGAGTGACTTGCAAAGTGGAAGGGCATAACTCCTGGCGGATCAGTGGCTAGGTAGACCTAGGTCTTCTTGCGCAGCTCATGATATTCGAGGATGGCCTTGCGAGCCGCCAGCAGAAGCTTGTCGGAGGTCTCTTGGTCCTTCATGACACGGGAGAGGGTCACAGCTCCAACGACCATGCTCATGACGGCCATGGCGAAGTCATCCCCCTCCTCCTCTTCTGCGATGTCTTTGATGTTGTCGAAGTACTTCCCCAGTCTATCCGACATGATCGACCGAGCGCGGGTACCGGCGCGCGCAACGTCGCCAGCCAAAGCCGAAATTGCGCATCCTGTACTCGGATTGTCGCGATGGGTCTTGCTAAGATAGCTGTTCAAGAAGGATTTAAGTGTGCGCGGACCTTTCGTGCTCCCGCTCCGTAGCGATGACTCTTCGCCATCGCGAAGCGCCTTTTCCAACGCCTCGGCGACCAAATCGTCGCGTGACGAGAAATGCCCGTAGAACCCCCCATGCGTGAGCTTCGCGGACTTCATCAGGTCCCCGATGCTCACGCCGGATAGACCGAGCTCCCGGAGTTGAAGCGCTGCCGCGTCCAGAATCCGCTGCCGGCTCTGCGCTTTGTCGGCTTGAGAATGACCCACGTTCCGAAATCTCCAAAAACTAAGACTTGACGATCTGGATGATAGGCGTCATCCTGATTTCTGGATGATGAGAATCATCCAGATCGCTTTCCGGAAGATAAGGATGTTCGCGGTCGAAGCCAATCACTTTTGACTGCGCCTATCCGGGAGTGGTCCAATCGCCAACAGGGAGAAGACGACGTGGGAGCAATCCGACCGGGTGCCGACGCTGACGTGCTGTCGCGTGGTCCGGCCCCATTTCGTCAAGTCGATTGGCTCGAGCGCGACGTTGCGATGGAGCATCGTCCGGATGGAACGATCCGGATGAAGTCACGAATCCCGCTCGCGCCCTTCGAGCGGCATGTGCCGGCGTTTCTGACCCGCTGGGCGCAAGAGCGCCCGGACCAAGTCTGGCTGGGGCAGCGAGCGGGTAGCGGCTGGCAGGAGCTCACCTACGCCAACGGGAAGCGGCGCGTGGACTCGGTCACCCAGGCTCTCCTCGATTTGCCCCCGGATGCTCGGGGTCCCATCGCGATCTTGAGCGGAAATTCCATCGAACATGCTATCGTGATGATGGCCGGCATGCAGGCGCGTCTGCCGGTTGCGCCAATTTCGCCTGCGTACTCACTTCAAAGCGGCGACCATTCGAAGCTGAAGCATATCTTTCGCCTCATCCGGCCGAAGATTATCTTCGTCCAGGACACGCGACCGTTCGTGAGCGCCTTTTTGGCCCTGGATTTGTCGGACGTCACCGTCATATCGGTCGCGGGAAGCACCCGGCCTCGGCATCTCGCCTACGATGAGCTGACGAAGACCAAGCCGACCGGCAACGTTAAGGACTCGATTGACCGCATCGATCCGGCGGCTCCGGCGAAATACCTCTTCACTTCCGGTTCTACCGGCGTGCCGAAGGCGGTGATCACCACACAGCGCATGATGTGCGCCAACGTGGCGATGATCAATCAGTGCCGATCGCTCAATGCGGAGCCGGGCGTCAGCAAATACCTGGACTGGTTGCCCTGGAACCACGTCATGGGTGGAAACGGCGTATTTAACGTCGTCCTCTCTCTGGGTTTGTCGCTCTACATCGACGACGGCAAGCCCGTGGGGGAACAATTCTCGAAGACGATCCGGAATCTGCGAGATATTTCACCGATCTCCTACACGAACGCGCCGGCGGGCTTCGCGTCTCTTGCAGCGGCACTCGAAGGCGACGACGAGCTATGCCGTTCCTTCTTCAAGAATTTGAAAGTGATGACATACGGCGGTGCGCGCTTGCCCGACGACGTCTATGCCCGTGTTCAGGCGCTCGCCGTCAAGACCACGGGACAGCGCATCGTGTTCACGACGACGTACGGGGCGACCGAGACGGCGCCGGCAGCAACCATGTCCTATTGGAATGCCGAGCGGGTGGGTCTGATCGGGCTGCCCTGTCCGGGTGTCGAACTCAAATTGCTTCCGGTCACAGATGGTAAGTACGAAGTCAGGATCAAGAGCGTCGCCGTCACGCCGGGCTATCAGGACCAACCGGATCTGACTGAAGCGGCGTTCGACGAAGAAGGATTTTACAAGATCGGCGATCTCGTCGAATTCGCGACTTACGGTCGGCCGGCTAAAGGCTTGGTTTTCGCGGGGCGCCTAGTCGAGAACTTCAAACTCTTGTCCGGGACGTTCGTCCTGGTCAGCGCACTGCGTGTCGATGTAATTGCCGCTGCGAGTCCGCTGATCTCGGACGCATTGGTTGCCGGCCAGGATCGCGACGAGGTGGGTTTGCTGGCCTGGCCTCATCTGGAGGCCTGCCGCTCCTATCTCGGGGACCGCACCGCGACCATCGAAAAGATCGTCGGAAGTCGCGAGATCCGCGACGCCATCCGATGGGGCATCCATTCTCACAACCAAGCGTGCGGCAACGCTGGGAGCCGGCGTATCGGGCGAGTGCTTCTACTTAGCGATCCACCCTCGATCGATCACAACGAAATCACCGACAAGGGTTACGTCAATCAACGCGCCGGATTGATCCGTCGGTCCGCCGCCGTCGAACACCTCTACGCGGATCCCGTCGCAAGCGACGTGATCATCATGCCGCGTTAGGCAAATTTCAACACAACGAAACGGAGTATAGAAATGTCGGACAAGGTCGAAGCGGTGGGACGCGTCTATCATGAAACGCACGGTCACGTTCTCAAGATCGTGATCGACAACGCTGCGAAGAAGAACTCGTTCAGCCCCGAAATGATGGCAGAACTGTCGGACGCAATGACACTGCTCGATGGCGACGAGAACCTGTGGGTCGGCGTCCTCTGCGCGAATGGTTCGGACTTCACGGCCGGTCTCGACATGCCGAAGTTCTTCGGACCCAAGGCGACCGTGAAGCCGCGCAAGGAAGGCAACATCGATCCCTTCGGTCTCGCTAACCGTTGCCGCAAGCCAATCGTCACCGCCGTTCAGGGCATCTGCTTCACGGTTGGCATCGAGATTTCGCTCGCCGGCGACATCGTCGTCGCGGCGGAAGATACCCGCTTTTGCCAGATGGAATCGAAACGCGGCATCGCGCCGCTCGGGGGCGCTCACTTCCGCTATCTGACGCGAGCCGGTTGGGGAGATGCCATGTACCATCTTTTCCTCTGCGACGAGTTCAACGCCCAGCGGGCCTACAAGATCGGTCTCGTCCAGGAGGTCGTGCCCGCCGGCAAGCAGGTGGAACGAGCCATGGAGTTGGCTCAGTTGATCGCCAAGAATGCGCCCATCGGCATCCAGATCACCAAGGAAGCGGGTCGCAAGTTCATCGAGGCGGGGGAGAAGGCCGCGGTCGACATCATTCCCCAGATCCGCGATCGGGTCATGAACAGCGAAGACATGAAGGAAGGTATCCAGTCCTTCGTCGAACGTCGTGCCGCGGTCTTTAAGGGCCGCTGAGATCTTCTATTCTGGAGTTGTGCGATGGTCGCCTACAAGGCACCGGTTGATGAGTACATGTTCATCCTGCATGAACTCCTGAGAATTCAGGATTTCACGCACGTTCCCGGGTTCGAAAACGTCAGCGAGGAACTGACGCGACAGATCCTCGAGGGGGCGGCGACCTTTTGTGAGGAGGTTCTGCAGCCTCTCAATCAAGTCGGCGACGAACAGGGGTGCGTGCTTGAAAACGGCGTCGTGCGGACTCCGGACGGGTTTGCGGCGGCCTATCAGCAGTACTGCGATGCAGGGTGGAACAAGCTTGCGGCGCCGGAAGAGCACGGCGGCGCAGGGCTTCCTGGTGTCGTCGCGCTGCCGGTTTCCGAATTCTCCGTCTCTGCGAACGCAGGGTTGGCGCTCTATTCCGGCCTGACGAACGCTGCTCACGCCACGCTCGCCCGATCGGGCGCGGCGTGGATGCAGGAGCACGTCAGGCCGCGGATGATCGACGGGAAGTGGACAGGCACCATGTGTCTGACAGAACCGCACTGCGGCACTGACCTCCGTCTGATGAAGACAAAGGCCTACGAACAGCCTGATGGTACCTACCGGGTCACGGGCACGAAGATCTTCATTTCCGGCGGCGACCATGACCTGTCCGAGAACATCATTCATCTCGTTCTGGCGAAGCTGCCGAACGCGGAGGGGAAGTTCGTCGACGATCTGTCGACGGTGAATTTCTTCATGATTCCGAAGTTTTCGATTGATCCCGCTACAGGAAAGATGCTCGGCCGCAACGGCGTCAGCGTCGGCAGTGTCGAAAAGAAAATGGGGATCAAAGGCAACGCAACCTGCGTCCTGAACTTCGAGGAAGCCGTGGCGTACCGGCTCGCCGGCGGCGGCCAGAAGTCGGGTGCCACGAGCTCGGCGGCCGGAATGGCAGGCATGTTCGCTATGATGAACGGCGCCCGTCTCGGCACCGGCATCTCCGCCTTGGCCGTCGCGGAGACAGCAGCCCAAAACGGCGCAACCTACGCGCGCGAGCGTGTGGCTGGAAAGGGCGAGCAAGGCTCGTCGACGCCACATACAATCGCAGAATATCCGGATGTCAGGCGGTTGCTGTTGCGACAGCGGGCCTTCATCGAGGGAGCAAGGGCGCTCGGCGCTTGGATATCCCTGCTCATCGATCTCGATCGGCATTCCGAGGACCCGCAGCAGCGTCAGCGAGCCGCGGACCTGGTTCAATTACTGACCCCGGTCATCAAGGCCTATTTCAGCGATCAAGCTTCCGCGACCGCGAACGCCACGGTCCAGATCTACGGCGGTCACGGTTATATTCGCGACAACGGCGTCGAGCAGTTCGTGCGCGATGCGCGTATCTATCAGATCTACGAAGGTGCAAACGGCGTCCAAGCGCTGGATCTTGTCGCCCGCAAAATGCCGACTGCTAACGGGCGCCTCTTCGCGACGTTCCTCGAGGAAGTTGAAAGCGCGATCGAGCAGTGCAGGGCAGTCCCACGTCTGGACGAGCTGGCTGAGGCCCTGCACGAGAGCACAACGGATCTCAAGCAGGCCGCAGAGTGGCTGCAACGCGGGGGCGACCTCACCGACGCTGCCGGGGGTTCCTACGATATCATGGATATTTTCGGGGTGGTCGCGGTCGGAATGATGTGGGCCCGGATGGCTACGCGAGCATACGAGAAGATCGCGGAGGGGGATGTTAGGTCGTCCTTCTATGAGCGCAAGCTCGCGTTGGCCCATTTTTGGGCAAAGCGCGAACTGCCGATGACACGCGCCTTGTTGCGGCGCGCGAGTCTTGGTGCCGAGGGATTGATGGACCTCGCGGCGGCAGATCTCTGAGACAGCAGGAAAAGTTCAAGAAGTAAAGGGAGACAACGGAATGGCAAGCATCATGAAGGCTTTCGATCTGAAGGGTAAGACCGCGCTCGTCACGGGCGGGTCGCGTGGTCTGGGATTGCAGATCGCGGAGGTTCTGGGTGAGCAGGGCGCGCGCCTCGTGATCTCTTCCCGTAAAGCCGCCGATCTCGAAGAGGCAAAGAAGCATCTATCGGGACTCGGAATCGAGGTCGACTATATCGCCGCGGACAATTCCAAGGACGAGGACGTCGCCCGCCTAGCCGACGAAGCTCTCAAGAAGCTGGGCCGCATCGACATCCTCGTCAACAACGCTGGTGCGACTTGGGGGGCCCCCGCCGAGGATCATCCGATCGATGCCTGGGACAAGGTGATGAACCTCAACATCCGATCGATCTTCCTGTTGTCGCAGCGGGTCGGAAAGCTCTCGATGATCCCCAACAAGTACGGCCGGGTCATCAATCTGGCTTCGATCGCGGGTCTGCGCGGCAACCGCGGCGGGCTGGGAACGCTCGCTTACAACACGAGCAAGGCGGCGGTCGTTAACTTCACAAGAGGTCTGGCCGGCGAGTGGGGCAAGTATGGCATCACCGTCAACGCGCTCGCCCCCGGCTTCTTCCCGTCGAAGATGACCTACGGGACCATCAAGGCGCTGGGCGAAGAGAAGCTCATCGAAGGTGTGCCGCTCCGCCGGCTGGGCGATGACGAGGACCTGAAGGGTGCCGCACTTCTGTTTGCGAGCAACGCTGGTAAGCATATCACGGGACAAATCCTTGCGGTCGACGGCGGCACTACAGCCGTCTGACGAGCGCCAGCGAACACCGAACAAGAGTAACTCTGGGGGGATGCCCTTCGCAGGCGGCTAACATCGACATGTCCATCGAACGTGCTCTTGCCGGCAATTCGTATCAAGACCGCGAGCGACGACTATCGGCCGCTGGAGCAGATGCAGTTGATGCCCTTCCTCTGGAGGGGCTTGGCAGTTGTTCGGCGAAGTTATTGGCAGCCGCGATTAAGCGCCTTGCGCCGCGTCCACGCGACATGTTCATCGAGCAAGAACGGGAGCCATCGTATGGCAGGTTACATCGACCTCAAGGATTACGCGGCCCGCAAGGGCCAGGCCGTCGGCACGTCGCGCTGGTTCGAGATCGACCAGAAGCGGATCAACGAATTTGCGGAGGTGACCGAGGACCGGCAGTTCATCCATGTCGATCCAGAGGAGGCTGCAAAAACACCGTTTCGAGGAACGATCGCTCATGGATTTCTGACGCTATCGATGCTTCTACCGATGGCGGTCGACGCGCTTCCGGGGATCAACGGTCGTATCATGAGCGTGAATTACGGCTTCGACAAGATCCGCTTCGTGACGCCCGTTCCGTCGGGAAGCAAGATTCGGGCGCATTTCAAGCTCGTCGACGTGACCCCGCGAAGTCCGATGGAATTTCTCACCAGGTCCGAAGTTTCCGTGGAAATCCAGGGGATCGAGAAGCCCGCGCTGATCGCGGAATGGCTCGGTATTGCCCATTTCGCCGAGCCCATGGAGATCTGATTGCTGCTCGATTGAATAACGGATCTCCAATCCTGACTAACTTGGGCGCGAATGCTTGCGCTCAGCCCCGGGGCACACGGTCGAAGCGACCCTCCCTAGCTCGATGATTCCCTGGCGTCCTCAGCCTTCGGGCTGAGGACGGTTTTTTTGCCGAGGCAGTACCATTCATTGTTGAATAAGCCTTCGTCGATCTATGGCCTACCGGATGACGGATCCGCCATCCAACGTGAACGAAACAACAGCAGATGGAGGACGCCATGAATCAAATCAGCAAACGCGAGAACGAGCAGATCGTTACGACACTTAAGACGCTCGCTGACGTTCCGCGGTTTCATGCTGCCGCCTCCGGCGCCGCAGTGGCGATTTCCTTCGAAGGTCGAAGCACAACCTACGCGGATCTGCAGGAGGCGTCCAGCCGGGTAGCAAATGGACTTCGGCTGATGGGCGTAGCTCCTGGGGATCGGGTGGCCGTCCTGGACAAGAACGTCGACCGGTTTTTCGAGATCTGGCTTGGTGCCGCCAAGTGCAATGCCGTCATCGTGCCCGTGAACGCTAGGCTGGCGCCGCCTGAAGTCGCCTACATCGTCAAGGATTCGTCGGCAAAGGTCCTGTTCATAGGCGAGATTTTCGCGCTTCTGATCGAGCAGGTACGCGGGGAACTGCAGAATCTGAAGGCGGTGATCGTGATCAACGAACACTATGAAGCATGGCGAAATGGGCAGGACTGGAGCGATGCGGTGACTTCTGGCGCTCCGGACGACGTCTGCATGCAACTCTACACCAGCGGCACCACGGGACACCCGAAGGGCGTTCAGTTGACCAACCGGAACATTTTATCGGGAATGTCCGATACGCTAACGGCGTGGGGGCATTGGTCTTCCCACGATGTCGCTCTTGTTGCGATGCCACTGTTTCACATCGCGGGCTGCGGCGTCGGCATGCTCAGCCTGATCGCCGGCCTCAGGATCGTTCTGGTTCGGGAATTCGTACCACAGCACGTTATTTCGCTGATCGAAGAGGAGCGGATAACCGTGTCGTTTATGGTGCCAGCGATGATCAAGTTCATCTTGGAGAACAAAGGCATCGCCGACGCCGACGTGTCGTCGATCCGTTGCATCGTCTACGGCGCGTCTCCGATTCCTCTTGCGCTCCTTCAGAGCGCCTTGTCGCGGTTCAAGGCGACCAGCTTCATCCAAATATACGGCCTCACCGAGACAACTGGTGGAATCACCGTTCTATCAGCGGAAGATCATCGTTGTCCGGACGGAGCGCACATGAAGTCCTGTGGACGGCCGATCGCCGGAGTTGAACTGCGCATCGAAGGTGCGGACGGCAATGCGGTGAGCCCCGGCGAAGTCGGAGAGATCCTGTGCCGCACTGTCAAGAACATGAAAGGCTACTGGAATCGTGACGCAGAGACGGCCCGGACGCTGCGCGATGGGTGGTTGAGGACTGGCGATGCCGGTTACATCGATGCCGACGGCTATCTGTTCATTCATGATCGCGTCAAGGACATGATCGTGTCGGGTGGAGAGAACATCTATCCCGCGGAAGTCGAAAACGCGATTTTCGGCCACCCCGCGGTTGCCGACGTCGCGGTGATCGGCGTTCCCGACGAACGGTGGGGCGAAGCGGTGAAGGCTGTGATCGTCCTCAAGCCGGGCCAGCAGGAGGACAGTGTCGAGATCCTGAATTATGCGCGTGAACGAATAGCTGGGTACAAGGTCCCGAAGTCGATCGACTACGCGGAGACGTTACCTCGCAATTCGACGGGAAAGATACTGAAGAGGGAACTGAGAGAACGGTACTGGAAAGGGTACGAAAGACAGGTGAACTGAGGCTGCTAGGCCGATCGATGGTTCGTCGGGTTGGAGGCCAATTTGAGCGAAGCGAATTGGGATCTTTTCAGGCTCTTCTTTGCCGTCGCCAACAGCGGCAGCGTCAATGCGGCAGCCCGCGAACTCAATATGAGCCAGCCGACTTTGAGCCGGCGGCTCAAGGAGCTCGAACGCTACGTCGGCGCACCCCTTTTCTTCCGTGTGCCATCGGGCGTCACACTGACGCAAGAGGGGAAAGAGCTGAAACGCGCTGCTGGCGGTGTTGTCGACACGTTCGGCAGTTTCCACCGCGACTTGCGACTGCGCGTTGGACCAAGATCGGCTGCGGTCAAGATTTCGGCAACCGAGGGTCTTACGAAGCACTGGCTGCTGCCCCGCGTTCACAGACTGTACGAGCTCCATCCGAACATTCGCCTGCACATCAATTCGACCGTCGAACAGCAGAATCTCGCGAACAGCGACCTCGATTTCGTGATCCGCATGGGACACCCGGGAGAGAATGAACTCATTGGCCGCAAGGTCACAACGATCGGCTTTGGCATCTACGCCTCGGAGACCTATCTCTCGCACCGCGGGCAGCCGAAGACCGTCGGCGATCTCATGGGCCACGATTTTATCGGAAGTTCCGGAGACTTCTCGGGACTTCGAGGAGAACGCGCTGGCAGCATGCCGCTGTTGACGAGTTTCTTGAAGGCCGCCGAGGGCAGCAGGACGTTGCGTCTCATGCCAATTGCAAGCCACTATTCAGCGGCTTGCGAAGGATTGGGAATCGCATTCTTGGCTGCGCCGTTTGCGTTGGCAGAGGGTCTTGTCCCTGTCCTGCCGCAGGAATCGCTATTGATGGACGTCTGGTTGCTGCGCCGCCGCGAAAGTGATCTTCGCAAATTAACGCGCCAAGTACGCCGCTTTCTTGAGAACGAATTCGCGGCTTCCAAGACCTGGTTCGCCTCTGGCGGAACGGCTCGCAGACAACCTAAACGCAAATCCTAGACTTAGCGCTGCGTCCGGGCGGACGCCACAGCTATTCACCAGTGAATAGGTGGTCGCCACATGCGCTCTGGCTGCCCCTGCCAGCGGGCTATACCAACGACTATCGCAAGTAAGTTGCAAACCGGGGACCGGAAACTGTCTATGAGAGAAGTCGTTATTATGACTGCTGCCCGTCCTCCGATTGGCAAGGCATACCACGGTGCGTTGAATAACGTGCTAAGCGCCCGGCTCGCCGCCATTCCCTCCGCAAGGCCGTCAAGCACGCCAACATCGAACCCTTCGACAGGGCGCCGTGCAACAAAGGCGCTCGCAAGAAATTCTACGAGGCCGTGATCCGCACCGGACAGCCGGATTCCGCTACAAGTCCTGAAGCATCGTTTGGGACAGGGCTATGCGCCGGGCCGACCACCGGGCCGTTCACAAATCTATCGAGGCTCAGATGCAATCTCCCGTCTCTGTTCAGAAACACGGCAACATCGCAGTTCTGCTGGTCGACAATCCTCCAGTCAACGCGCTAGGAGCGGCGGTCCGAAACGGATTGCGAGACAATCTTGAGCAGATTCTCAAGGATGACCAATACGCGGCCGTGGTTCTCGCCTGCGCCGAAAAAACCTTCATCAGCGGAGCCGACATCCGCGAATTCGGCCAAAACATGCACGGAGCGAGCATCGATGAGATCAACCATCTTCTTGAAAACCCCACCAAGCCTACAGTCGCGGCTATCCACGGCGTAGCCTTGGGAGGCGGACTCGAGGTTGCGATGGGGTGTCATTTCCGTATCGCTAGGAAGGACGCAAAGCTCGGTCAGCCTGAAGTCAAGCTCGGTCTAATCCCGGGCGGGGGCGGAACTCAACGCCTGCCGCGCGCAATCGGTCCGGAAAGGGCGGTTCAACTGATCGTCACCGGAGATGCCATCGGTGCCGATGAGGCGCTGAAGCTCGGTTTGATCCAGGAGATCTTCACTGCCGATCCGATCGCCAGTGGCGTCGCGTTCGCTCGGAAAGTCCTGCAGGAAAAGCAACAGCTGAGGTCGTTGCGTAACGACGATTCCAAGCTGGCAGCCGCGCGCGCCGACCGCGGCATCTTTACGAAAGCCGCTGCAGAAGCGGTCAAGCGCAACAGGGGTCTCGAGGCGCCGATGGCGTGCGTGGAAGCTGTCGCATGGTGTCTCGACGTGCCATTCGATGAGGCAATCAAGCGCGAGTGGGATCTGTTCACGCGCCTGCGGGCTGGCGACCAGTCAAAGGCCTTGCGCCATGTGTTTTTCGCCGAGAGAAGCGGCAACAAGATCGAAGGCATAAGACCGGAAGTCCGGCCCCGGAAAGTGCAATCGGTTGCGATCATTGGTGCGGGAACGATGGGGCGTGGCATCGCAATGTCCGTCGCCAATGCCGGCATTTCGGTCAGGCTCATCGATGTGGCATCGGGTGCACTTGAGCAGGGCATGAAGAACATCGCCGACACCTATGCATCGATGAGCGCAAGAGGCTCGCTCTCCTCGGAAGACGCGAATAAGCGAACGCGGTTGATTGCCGGCGGAGGAAAGCTGGAGGATGCGTCCGACGCCGATCTAATCATCGAGGCGGTCTTCGAGACGATGGAGATCAAGAAGGAAGTATTCTCCAAGCTCGACGCGATCGCCAAGCCAGGCGCAGTTCTGGCCACTAACACCTCCTATCTGGATGTGAATGCGATTGCTGACATGACGAAGCGCCCCGGAGACGTCGTCGGCATGCACTTCTTCAGCCCGGCGAACATCATGAAGCTCTGCGAAATCGTTCGGGGACGAGCGACCTCGCCCGAAGTCCTTGCGACGGCCGTCGGCGCGGCCCGTCGGATCGGGAAGGTTCCGGTCGTCGTCGGCGTGTGCCACGGGTTCGTCGGAAACCGCATGCTCGGGGTCCGCATCCATCAAGCCCGCAAGATGCTCCTCGAAGGAGCCACGCCGCAGCAGGTCGATGCGGTCGCAGGCAAGTTCGGCATGATGGGGCCGTTCGCCATGGGAGATATGGCCGGTCTCGATATCGGCTGGCGGTCACGCAAGGACAGCGGGGCGAAGTCGCCCCTTGAAGACGCACTCTGCGAGGCGGGACGCTTCGGTCAAAAGACGGGTGCCGGTTATTATCGATATGAAAAAGGGTCGAGATCGCCATTACCCGATCCCGATGTTGAGGCGCTGATCATCGCGACCAGCCGCAAGTTGAACATCACGCGCCGCTTGTTCTCGGACCAGGAGATCCATGAGCGGCTGATCTATCCGATGATCAACGAAGGAGCGCGCATCCTTGAAGAGGGTATGGTGGCCCGGGCCAGCGACATCGATCTCGTCTGGCTCTACGGCTACGGCTGGCCGCCGCAGACCGGTGGTCCAATGTACCACGCCGATCAGATCGGCCTCACTCAGGTAGCGGAGCGACTCGTCTACATGTCCGGGGTCGACGGCGATAAGACGTTGAGGCCGGTTCCTCTGTTGGAGCGTCTCGCGATGTCGGGCGACGGGTTTGGTTCCCTTGCGAAGTGATTCTGCCAGTGATGTTCCGGAAACAAAAAGGAGAAGATTAAGATGGTCTTCGTAATTGCCACTTTGACGGTCAAGCCCGAAGCGAAGGCTGATTTGATCGCAGCCGCGAAGGACGCGATCGCTGCGACCCGGCAAGAAGAGGGCTGCATTTCCTACGAACTTTTCGAGAGCACCGTCGATCCTCATAAGCTGGCGTTCGTCGAAGAGTGGGAGTCTCCCGATCGCCTCGCCCAGCATTCGAAATCTGATCACATGCGGGCCTTCGGTCGCGTGGCAGTGAAGTGTTTCGCCGCCCCGGTGCAGGTCCAGATCATCACGCCGGAAAAAGTCGAGAAAAGGTAGCACAAACCGCGATCGCGGTGCGGCAGACCGCTCAGGGAGACGCTTTCAATGAAGACACGTATCACGGAACTCTTCGGGATCGAGCGCCCGATCATCCAGGGCGGGATGCATTACGTTGGGTTGGCCGAGTTGGCGGCCGCCGTAGCCAATGCCGGCGGTCTGGGCCTCATCACTTCGTTGACGCAGCCGTCACCAGAGCACTTGGCCGCCGAAATCCGGAAGTGCCGCCAGATGACGAATAAGCCGTTCGGCGTCAATCTCACCTTCCTTCCTGCAGTCAATCCGCCCGACTATCCCGGTTACATCCGGACGATTATCGACGGCGGAATCAAAGTCGTCGAGACCGCGGGAAACAACCCGCAAAAGTGGATGCCGATCTTGAAGGAAGCTGGCATCAAGGTCATCCACAAGTGCACCTCGGTGCGCCACGCTCTGAAAGCCGAGGCGATCGGAGTCGACGCACTGAGCATCGACGGCTTCGAATGCGGTGGACACCCAGGCGAAGACGATATCCCGAACTTCATTCTGTTGCCGCGGGCCGCCGACGAACTGAAGATTCCGTTCGTGGCGTCGGGCGGCATGGCCGACGGCCGTGGTCTCGTCGGCGCTCTGGCCATGGGGGCGGACGGCATTAATATGGGAACGAGGTTCATCGCGACCAAGGAGGCACCGGTACATCCGCGGGTGAAGGAGGCTATCCTCGCAGCAAATGAGCTCGACACACGGCTCATTATGCGGCCGCTGCGCAATACCGAGCGCGTTCTCAAGAACGCTGGTGTCGAGCGACTCTTGCTGAAGGAAAAGGAGCTGGGGACGGCAGTCACGTTCGCCGATATCGCGCCAGAAGTTGCTGGGGTCTATCCGAAAGTCATGAAGGATGGGGAGATGGATGCTGGGGGCTGGAGCTGCGGTATGGTGGTCGGCCTGATCAACGATGTTCCAACTGTCAAGGATCTGCTCGATCGGATCATGATAGAGGCCGAGACGATCATACGTCAGCGTTTAGATCGTACCCTGCAGTAGCAAAAAGGGTGGTGCGTGAGTGATCCGCTAAAGAGGTACGACAGGGCCGTGTGCGCAGGATTGCTCTGAACCGCCCCTGAGAAAACTGCGCAGAAGAGCGACCAAGAATAGGGCCGGCCATTGCTTGAAAGTCATCGAAGGGAGACGCGGAATGACCGAACGCAGAGAGATATGCGACCTCACGGGAGATAAGCTCAAGAGAGCGCGTTCGCAGCTACTCATCGAAATTAGGGCACTCGATGCGGCCATCGTAGAAGCGTGGGACGCGCGGGACCTGATCTCCATTGTAGAGGGCAAGCGGGCAATTCTCGAGGTCGTCGACCAAGCGATAGGCCAGACGGGGGCGTTTGAACCGATCGACTGCTAAAATTGAGAGTTCGATATTCAAACGAGCGGAAGGCAGTACTTCCGCAGACGAGAGACTGAAACGCGCGAATACACAGCCCCTAAATCCCAGACAGAAAGAGCCGTTGACGGGCCTATTGAACTGCTTCGGAGGCCAATCGCCCCGGAAGATGAGCATGCGTTCCACGCGTATACCGAAGGAGAGAAAGTCTATGAAGAAAACGGCGTTCTATGTGGTCTGCCTTGCAGCGATCTCATCGGTAGCTCGTGCGGAGGACCTTTCTACCGCGACTGCGCCCCTACCTCCGGGCACATTCACCACATCAGAGCACTCCGATGAATGGAAGATCGCAAATGCTCTGAGCGCCGGGCCGCCCAGCATCACCGATCGGGCGGCCGTGATGGATTGGCCCAAGGAAGGCACTCACCAATACCGAATGCTGCGCGAGGGTACCAATGGTTGGACTTGCATGCCCGATATTCCCGGAAGACCTCAGCATAATCCCATGTGTATGGATGAAGTAATGATGAAATGGGCGGAGGCTACTATCTCAGGAAAAAAGCCAAACATCGACCGAGTGGGCCTCTCGTACATGCTTATGGGGGAGGCGCGGGAGGGACAGAATGTATTCACGAAAACGGATCCAAAGAAAGTTGAGAAGTGGTACTACACCGGTCCGCACGTAATGCTTGTTCTCCCGGATTCTTATGTGGACGCGCTTCGGGGGATAAATCAGGATCTAACTAACAACGAACCATACACTACAATGCTTAGTCCTGCGCCGGGATCTACTCCCATTTGGGTTATCCCTGTCGCTAATGCGGGAGAGCGGATCAAATCCGTATTCCAATTCTCTAAATGATGAGTGTTTTGCGCGCATCCGTAAATCTCGATGCGCGCATTCCCGCTCGTGCACCGACGCGAGAGGCACTCCGGAATGCATCATGATCAATACGTTTGCGCGCGGGGCTGCGAAGGAGATCCGGACACCCTTATCAAGTGAGGCATTCCCCTCATCGATCTATTGTAATGATGGCTGGATCGGACATTACCTCGGCTCTTCCTCAAGATGCTCTGGAATGCGATCGCCTAGAACTGCCCGCAGCATGGGCAGGTCTCAATTCGAGGGCATTTTGCATATGACGAGTGTCATGCAAAATGCGCTCGATTGAAATGCCACGTCGCGATGCCGCGCCTGGCTCAACTCTGATCGGAAAAGCGCCGCCCTGGGAGAATCTGCGGGTTCCTTCGAACGGTCTGATTCCTGAGCGGTGTCGCATGCCGGAGGACGTCGAGTAACCGCCTCGAAAACCCACAGCAAACAAAGTGAGGTGGACGAATTGGTGCTCGGTCTGCACGTCTAGCATCCACGCCAAAATCGTCACAGTCCTTCGTGTAGGCCGAAAGAACGGTCCGCATCTGCCAGGACGCGAACCGATTGGCGGGCTGCGTTCTCATCGACTGGATCAAGTATCCATGCGCTACCGTTCCGGCGTTCGCGCTAGTCAGCACCCACCAGTCCCTTGCCTGTACATGCAACGATCGACCAGGTCACCGTAGGAGAGTTGCCGGATTGCCAGAAGGCGGATCCCAGAGGGGCATCGTGAGCGGCCAGGAGCTGCTGCCCCGCAGTCGAGCACCGCCAGGAGTGACGTATGATCGCTCCCCGATGAGACGCAGGCCTGCCGATCGAACAAGTTCTTGAACTTCGTCAAGAATCTTGGGTCTCCATCTGAGAGCGACGTGGAGGCCAAAATCGAATTGGCCAATCGTCTGCGTGTAGCGCTTCCTCGCCGTGCTTGGAAGGCTGTCTGCGTTCCGACAGGGGCACCAAAACACTGGTTGCAAGATTAAACCGGCTGTGACATTGTTATCGAGGTTGCAAAATTAAACCTAGAAGGTGAAGGACCTCTGGCGGTGCGAGGTCTTCCAAGGAGTGATGCGGGATGTCTGGCTTGCTTGACGAGGTGCTCGCTGCCCATGGCGGTCTCGACCGGTGGAAAAAGATCGAGAAGATTGAGGCAGACGCTTCAATCTACGGCGCGATGTGGATTCGCAAAGGTCATGGCGATGCACTCCGCGGCGTCCACATCACGGCGAAGCCGCGAGAGCAATGGATCAGCTACTCGCCCTTCAAAGGCGCGGGCAGACGCAGCGTCCATACTCCCTCGCGTACCGCGATTGAAGACTCGAAGGGAGAAGTGATGCAAGCACGCGACAATCCTCGTGCTGCATTTGATGGACATACCGTCGAATCGAAGTGGGACGATCTTCATCTCGCGTATTTCAGCGGCTACGCCATGTGGAACTATCTCACCGCGCCGTTTACGTTTGCGATGCCAGGGTTCCAGGTTCAGGAAATCGAGACTTGGAAAGAGGGAAAGGAGACGTGGCGCCGTCTCAAGGTGTGCTTTCCAGAAGACGTCGCGACGCATTGTCCGGAACAGGTTTTCTACATCAATCCGCATGGATTAATCGCGCGAACGGATTATGCGGCGACGGTCACAGGGGGCGTCCCCACCGCACACTACTTGCTGGACCACAAGAACTTCGATGGAGTCGTTTTGCCCACGCGGAGGCGAGCGCTTCGCCGCAATACCGACGGGAGTGCGGTGCCGGAGCCCGTTTTTGTAGCGATCGACTTTGACGACATTCGCTTCAGCTAGGCGTGTAGCATCTTCGTTATGGAGCGTTCAATGAAAGTAGCACGACTGCACAAGTACGGTGGCCCGGATGTCCTCGTCTATGAGGACGCCCCAAAGCCGAAACCGGGACCCGGCGAAGTGTTGATCAAGGTGGAGTCGGCCAGCGTCAACTTTGCTGATGTAGTCAGGCGGAACAACGATCCTTATCCATTTCCTTCACCGCTCCCGTTCATTCCGGGCAGCGAGGTCGCGGGAGTCGTGGAGGCAGTGGGCGAGAGTGCCGGCAACATCAACGAGGGCATGACAGTTTTCGCATCCCTCGAAAACGGTGGGGCGGGCGGATACGCTCAGTACGCGGTGGCGAAGTCCGGTAAGGTCATCCCCTTGCCGGAGGGGCTTACGCCGGACCAGGCTTGCTCGCTCGTGGTCGCCGGAATGACCGCCCTGCAAACTCTCACCGATTGCGCCCATCTTCAGTCCGGTGAGACCGTCCTGGTGCAGGCGGCCGGCGGCGGGGTAGGTACTTACGCCGTGCAGATCGCCAAACATCTGGGCGCCGGCAAGGTCATCGCCGCTGCCAGCACCCAGGCAAAGCGCGACCTCGCCTTGAAGCTCGGTGCGCACCACGCGATTGACTACACCGCGCCGGATTGGGTCGACCAGTTGCGCGTGCTCACCGACGGCAAGGGAGTCGATGTTGTGCTCGAAGCTACCGGCGGTGACGTTCTTACGCAGAGCATCCAGACCATGGGTCCCTTTGGACGCATCGTGGTGTTTGGAGCCGCCTCTCGTGAGCGCAAGTCCATCAACCCATACGCCATGCTCGGGTTAAACCAATCACTCATCACGTACTACGTGGGTGGCTGGTTTCAGGCCCGACCGCAGCAAGCCGTCGCCGCACTTCTGCGCCTCATTGGAATGATCAAGTCGGGGGCGATCCAGGTGCAAATCGGGCATATTCTTCCGTTGAGCAGGGCGGCGGAGGCGCACCGAATTCTCGCCGCGCGCGCGAGCGCCGGAAAGATCATCCTCAAGCCGTGGCTTCAGGTGTCCTGAGCGAAATGGCGGGAGCGTCTCTCGGCTTGCGGATTAGTCAAGGGAACGTTTCTGCGCTGCGGCAGTCCGCAGCGCCCAGAAAACCCGCTCCAGAACCTCAACTATCGACATCACGGTTCAAACGGTTCAACTTTGCAACTCTATGGTCGAAGGAGCGGATTGAGAGAAGCAATGAAAGGAAAACGAACCCAATTGGATCAAGCCAACTGTGGGATTGCACGCACCTTGGAGATCGTCGGCGATTGGTGGTCCCTTCTGATAATTCGGAATGCGTTCCACGGGGTCGGACGTTTCAGCGAGTTTCAGAAAAGCCTTGGGTTGGCGAAGAACATCCTGTCGGCCCGACTGAAGAAGCTGGTCGAGAATGGCATCTTCAGTATCGAACCGGATGACGAATCGTCGTCGATCCATCGTTACGTCCTGACCGATAAGGGCGAGAAGCTGTACGTGGTTCTCATTGCACTGTGGCAATGGGGCGAAGAGAACTGCTTCAAGCCTGGTGAGCTCAAACATGTGATGGTCGACAATCGGAATAGAAAGCCGCTCGGTCGACTGCAGATCAAGGCGAAGGATGGCCGCGTTGTCGGACCGCGCGACTTTCGTACGATCCGGATTGAATCGACCGGCAAAAGAGCTGCCGAGCGAAGAGCTTGAATTGCGTTGATCTGACTGATTTTGGCGGCAGTCGTTACTGCTGAGCCAAGCGCCGAAGTCGCTCGCCCCGGTACACGAAGGCGAGAAGCTTTCGCGCGTTCGTGTAGCAAACGGGGATCTCATGTGGAGCGCATCAAGTTGTCTTTGGAATATCGATCCTGTCAATTCAAAAAAAGAACGAATGAATGATCACCGGGTCGTTTTCCGGTTGCAGGCAGTTTGCGCGGGGACAGTTTCTTCTGGTGATAAAAGTCTCGGAAAATCGTGCGACTTCGGCACGATCGGCGTTTCTCCATTCGGACGGAAGGGGTTCTTCGCGCAAATCATGCAGAAGCTATGCGCTTGACCAGTGCTAAAAAAGAACGATATTCGCGACGAAGGCGACAATGCTCGCGCCGGATCAGACGAGGAGATTGAAATGGTAGACGCCGTTATCGTTTCGACAGCGCGGACCGCAATCGGTCGTGCCTATCGAGGTGCCTTAAACAACACTGAAGCGCCGACGATGGCGGGCCACGTCATTCGCGAGGCAGTCAGTCGCGCCGGCATCCAGCCTGGAGAATTGGAAGATGTCGTGCTGGGTTGCGCCATGCAGCAAGGGACCGCCGTCATGAACGTGGCCCGCAAAGCGGCCGTCCGCGCAGGCCTGCCTGTCACCGTTGCGGGCACCACCATCGACCGCCAGTGCGCCTCAGGTTTGCAGGCAATCGCAGTCGCCGCGAGATCGATTATGCTCGACGGTGTAGAGATCGCAGTCGGTGGTGGCGTCGAATCCATCAGCCTCGTGCAGAACGAGCACATGAACAAGTTTCGTGTCGTCGACGAGGAATTGATGGCGATGAAGCCGGAGATGTACATGTCGATGCTAGAGACGGCCGAAGTCGTAGCCGAGCGCTACGGCATCGGGCGACAGCGGCAGGACGAATATGGCCTTGAGAGTCAACGCCGGGTCGGAGCCGCGCTGCAGGGAGAGAGGTTCAAAGACGAGATCGTTCCGATCACCACGAAGATGGCAGTCGTCGACAAGAACACCGGTGAGATAAGTTATCAGGAGGTCACGCTGGCGCACGACGAGGGACCCCGGCCGGACAGCACGGCGGAAGGACTGGCAAAGATCAAACCGGTGTTCGAGGGAAAGACCATCAGCGCGGGTAACGCAAGCCAGCTTTCCGACGGTGCGGCGGCTTGCGTGTTGATGAGCGATCGAATGGCCGCGCAGAAGGGGCTGAAGCCGCTTGGCATATTCCGTGGATTCGTCGCGGCCGGAGTCGAGCCGGACGAAATGGGCGTCGGACCGGTGGCTGCGATACCTCGGCTGCTGAAGCGTCACGACTTGAAGATCGACGACATCGATCTGTGGGAACTGAACGAGGCCTACGCGGTGCAAGTGATCTATTGTCGCGACAAGCTCGGTATCGATCCCGAGAAGCTCAACGTAAACGGCGGCTCAATAGCGCTCGGCCATCCTTACGGAATGACCGGCGCCCGTTTGGCGGGTCACATCCTGATTGAGGGCCGTCGCAGGAAAGCAAAATATGGGGTTGTGACCATGTGCGTTGGCGGCGGCATGGGTGCCGCGGGGCTGTTCGAGATCGTCAATTGAATCAGGTCAACGAAGTCACACACGCAAGTACCCCGTCACAATCACTTCAAACCAGCAAGGACTGAGACATGCCAACGTTGTTCGACCCACTGCAGTTAGGGGACATTCTGCTTCCCAATCGAGTCATTATGGCCCCACTCACCAGATTGAGAGCGGGCGACAGCAATGTGCCCAATGAACTCATGGCGGAATACTACAGCCAACGGGCCACGGCGGGATTGATCATCACGGAAGGTGTTCCGGTATCCCCTCAAGCCATTGGTTATAAGGGTGTTGCAGGCAACTGGGCTCCGGAGCATATCGACGGTTGGAGACGCATCACGGCAGCGGTAAAGCGCGCCGGCGGCCGCATCTTTATGCAAATCTGGCACGTAGGGCGCATATCCGACCCGAGTTTCTACGAGGGCGGCCTGCCCGTCGGACCAAGTCCGATTGCTGCGAAGGGTAACGTCAGCCTTTTGCGTCCGGAGCGACCGTATGTCGCGCCCCGAGCGTTGCGCACAGACGAGGTGCGAGGCGTAGTCGAATCGTTCCGACGTGCGGCTCAGTTTGCTCAGAATGCCGGTTTTGACGGCGTCGAATTGCACGGAGCGAACGGATATCTGCTCGATCAATTCTTGCAGGATGTCTCGAATCATCGCGAGGACGAATACGGCGGCTCGATCGAGAACCGAGCAAGACTCATGCTTGAAGCCACGGATGCCGCGATTTCAGTGTGGGGGCCGAGCAGGGTCGGTATGCATCTGGCTCCCCGTGGCGACGTTTATTCGATGGGGGACAGTGACCGCACGAGAACATTCACCTATGTCGCGCGAGAGCTGGGACGCCGTAAGATAGCCTTCATCTGTGCCCGCGAGAAAGTGGCGCCTGATAGTATCGGTCCCGATCTAAAGAAGGCTTTCGGCGGCATATATATCGCCAACGAAGGCTTCACGGCAGCTTCGGCGGACGAGGCACTGGCCAAGGGGTGGGCTGATGCCGTGGCGTTCGGAAAAGCCTTCATTGCCAACCCGGACCTTGCTGAAAGGTTGAGAGTCGGTGCCGAGCTCAATCCGCCTCGTCCCGATACTTTCTATGGCCCTGATGCCGTGGGGTATACGGATTATCCTACGCTGAAGCAGTTGCAGGGGAAAGTGGAAGCAGCGTCGTCGTGATTGGGCCTAGGCCGGTGTCGGTTTCGCTGCTGTCACCTTCTAGATCTTGACTAAGTTGGGCGATGCATTGCTGCAAATCGCAGCATTGCCCATAGGGTGTTGGTCCACCAGCCAGACGGTTCATCTTTCCTGCAACGAACCGCGCCTTTGTAAGGGCAGACTGATCGTCTGCGTCACATCGGCGGAGATCGGGTTGAAAGGATCGGCGGATGCATTATGCCAATATTTCATTCAGCGTGCATTGCGCGCTGCGTGCCCCGCCAACATCGTGGATCTTGGGCTGTTAAGATGGCGGATGGGTTGCTTTCTCCCTCCGAGCCGTCGCTGGCGCCTCGTTCAAGGAGACCGTCACTAATTGGGAATGTTGCCGCCTTGGATTAGATTGTAACTGCGGTTTGTTACTTCAGGAGCTACGAAGCTGCTAGGGGGGCAGTTGAGCTCAAGCGGCTTACTGAGGCATGTTCGTCATTCCTGCGTGACCTACGCCACGCGCTAGGCGTTATCGTGCGCCAGCGAGTGAAGGCCCTCCTGAAATTGGCTTCGTCGCCAAAGCCGCACCTCTCCGCGATTTCAGACACGGATATATGTGTGTTCTCCAGATACTCGCAGGCGAGCGAAGCGCGAGTTTGGTCGAGCAGGTCTTGGAACGCGGTACCGTCTTGAGCCAATCGACGAAACAGGGTGCGGCGCGAAAGACCCAACGCGGCTGCCGCCTCATCAGCCGTGCAGCGCCGGCCGCTGTTGCCTAGGAAGTAGCTGCGAAGCTCCCGGAGCAGCGAGCTTTCTCCGTCTGCGCCCACAATCAAGCCTTCGCAGAAGTCTCGGCAGATGTTTGCGGTGAGTGAGCTGGCGTTTGGGCAAGGCCGCGAGAACACGGCTGCATCGAAGTGCCATTCCATCGTTTCAGATTCGAATTCAAGCGGGCATTGAAATAGTTCGGCATACGCCCGCCAATGCGCAGGCCGAGGATAGGGAAAGCGCATGAGCGTGGAAGGGAAGTGGTCCTGGAGAATTTCGCCCTTCAGGGTGACCATAGAGGCGCGCCAAAACTCTGCAACGAACGGCAACAGCCCACGCAGCGAGCGTGGGTTCCAGCTTTGCATCACGACCCGATCACCTTCCCGGCGGAGGGTGATCCGCAGCACGGCACCTGCGAACTCGACGTGTTGGTGGCCAAAGGCGAAAGCATCGCCGAACGTCGGGCTGGTGGCGAGCGCGAAGCCATAAACTCCGAAATGATGCACGCGTTGGCGCTTGCCCGCCCTGAGCGCGAGTAAGGGATCTTGGGTCAGTTCATGCGCGGCCGTGAGCACGGCCAGTCGCTGCGCCTGGGTGAGCGTGCCGCCGAGGGATCGCAGCCCCGCTGCGCGCCGCAGCTTTTCAGCGTCTATTCCCAACGCCCCCAGCTCTTCAATCAGGGCCTGGAGGCCATGACCGACAGCAGTATCACGCAGTGCGGAGGGTGGCATCATTTCACCTCATGATGGCACGATACCACCTGTATCATCAAGCGTGACGGGCGCAATGATGTTATCATCAATATCAAGGGATGAACGCCTATGTCTTCAATTTCCAAGCCTGTTTCGTCCTGCGTCAAGGTCTCCTACGAAGGGCCGGTTGCTGTCCTTTCGATGGAATTTGCACCGCACAACCTGATCGGCTTTGACCTGATGGGCGGCATCAGGGAAGGTCTTGCCTCGGCAAAAGAAGCTGGCTCGCGTGCCGTCCTGCTCAAGAGCGGCCTAAGGCACTTCTCCGCTGGGGCGGATACTTCTCTGTTCGAACGGTCGCAAGGCCCGGAGGGACGGGTCGGAAGCTCCTCGCTTGCCTTCCTGCGCGACCTAGAAAAGTTTCCGCTGCCGATCGTCGCGGCGGTGCAGGGCGTCTGCGTCGGTGGTGGCTTTGAACTGGCATTGGCCTGTGATTTCATTATCGCGGCGCGTTCGGCCAAGATCGGCTCGGTCGAAGCGACGCTCGGCTTGAACCCGCTGATGGGCGCGATCCAGCGTCAGGTCCAGCGAGCGGGGATCGCGAGAGCCAAAGAGATGTCGATGCTGGGTCGGCGCTACGATGCGGCAACCCTGGAGAAGTGGAACATCATCAACCTCGTCGTGGACGATGAGAAGCTTGGTGAAGCGGCGATGATGGTCGCGCTCGAACTTGGCAATGGTCCGACGCTCGCGCACACGAGCACAAAACAGATCGCCAACCTTGCCGCGGCCAAGGGCGTCGAGGCCGCTGACGAGGCCATGGCGCAACTGCAGCGGCCGCTTTGGACGTCCGCCGACCTCAACATCGGCCTCGAAAGCCTGATGAAGCAGGGCCCCGGTCTTGCCGTCTTCAAGGGACGCTAAGCTATGGCCGCTCCTCTCGAAGGCCTGAAGGTTGTTGATTTCTCACGCGTGTTGGCGGGCCCTCTGTGCGGGCGCACGCTGCAGGACCTCGGAGCCCATGTCACCAAGATCGAGCCGCCTCGCGGGGACGTTTCGCGCTTAGCCGCGCCGATCAATCTCAACGGCGTCACCGGTTATTACGCGCAGCAGAATGCCGGCAAGCGCGCCCTGTCGATCGATTTGAACAAGGACGAGGCCAAGGAGATTGCCTGGAAGCTAGTGGAAGCGGCCGACATTCTGGTCGAGAACTTCCGTCCCGGCACTCTTGCCTCCTTTGGGTTCGACTACGAGAGCGTCGCTAAGCGCAACCCGCGGCTGATCTATGTCTCGATCTCCGGTTATGGCCAGGGCGGTCCATGGCGCGGCCGGATGGCCTACGCGCCGACCGTCCAGGCCGAGGCCGGGTTCACCCACCACACGCTCCGTCATTTCGGCCTGATGAATAAGCCCCAAACGGACGCTCTCAGCCATGCCGACGCGTATGTCGGACTGCAAGGTGTGATCGCGGTGCTCGCAGCGCTCCACCAGCGTGAACGGACCGGAATCGGTCAACACATTGACGTCGCCATGGCTGCAACAATGTTGGCCGTAAACGAACATGCCCATATGGACCTCAACGGCCTCGACCCGGGTGACGACCCGGCCATCCTGGGTGCAACCGATGGATCGTTTTTCACTGGTCCGAACGGTGAGAAGTTCGTTTGCGCAATCAGTATCGTCAGTGCGATGACGTTCAGCTGGTTCGTCGCGGCCATGCGGCGGCCCGACCTGCTGGAGGATCCCCGCTTCGCCACCTCGGGCCTGCGTCGGGCCAATCGCGCGCAGTTCGAAGAGATCGTCCAAAAATGGATTTGGACCTTCCCCGACATGGCGACACTCGACGCCCATTTCGACCAGGCTAAGCTGGCTACCGGCGAAGTCCGCTCGGTTGAGCAACTCGCGGCCAGCGAATGGGCTGACTACTGGAGCGCGACGCTGAATGTCCCGGATCGGCAGGGCGGTGAATTCCGCCTACCTGGCCGCCCGTGGAAGTTCTCCGACGCGGAATTACCTCTCCCTGGCGCTCCCAGCGAACAAGGCGAACAGAACGAGGAGATCTGCCGGGAGCTAGGCTACAGTGATGCCGACATCGCTCGCATGCGCGAAGGTGGCGCGCTCGTTGGTAATTTCGTCTCGCAGATGATCGCCATGTTCGGAGCGCAAGCGGCTGAGCGTGCCGCGCGCCTTGCACAAGAAAGCAAATGAACTGGTTGGCTGATACTCCGACGGCGCATCAAGGTCGTGGCGCGAGGACCTTCGGCCCGGATCGAGTGGCATAGCTTAGGGGCTTCGCAAATAGCGGAGCGCTACCAAGACTCTTCGCCGATGCTCCTTGTGCTGCTCTCGGCGAGCGTTCGCATCCGAAAGCCGCCTCATCGAGGCAACTGGGGTTTTCCGCCGCGTGCTATCGCCGGACACTTTGTGCGAAGCCCGCTTGAACGTTGACGCTGAGGGATCTCTGAAATGACTGCTTTGCCCGAACCGCAGATCACCCGCTACACTCGTTGGCTCGAGCGAGAGCATGGGCTGCACTTCGATCCGAGAACGACCGAAGGCTATGATGCGCTGTGGCGGTGGTCCGTGAACGAGCTCGATGCCTTCTGGTCGTCTGTTTGGCAATATTTTGACATTCAGTCCCCCACGCCGCACAGCGCCGTGTTGGTGGAAGAAAAGATGCCCGGAGCGCGGTGGTTTCCCGGGACGCATCTCAACTATGTGCAGCAGGTGTTCCGCCATGCCGACGCAGCGCATGCCGCTGGCCACCCGGCGATCGTGTTCCAAAATGAGCGTATGCGTGAGCACGGCGAGCTGCAGGAGGTGAGCTGGCCCGAGCTGCGTCGGCAGGTGGCGTCGCTCGCGGCGCATCTGCAGCGCCTCGGCGTCGAAGCTGGCGACCGGGTAGTCGCCGTCCTACCAAACACGCCGCAGACCGCTGTGGCTTTTCTCGCGGTGGCGAGCCTCGGGGCTGTGTGGTCAGTGTGCTCTCCCGACATGGGTGCCATCGCGGTGCTCGATCGCTTCCGCCAAATTGCGCCCAAGATCCTGATCGCTTGCGATGGCTACGTGTACGGCGGCACGGAATACGACAAACTGACGGTGCTAGAGAATCTGCTTGGCGAATTGCCGAGCGTACAGCATGTGGTGCTGTGGCGATGTCTAGATGCGAACGCCGAGCCGGGGCGCCTGGCCTCCGCGTCTCGGCAGTCGCACGACTTCGATCAGTTGACTGCCGACGAGGCGACCCTGGTGCCCAAGTGGGTCGGCTTCGACCACCCGCTGTGGGTCGTCTATTCTAGCGGTACGACCGGCCTGCCGAAGCCCATCGTGCATGGCCACGGCGGTGTGGTGCTTGAGGCGATCAAGATGCTCGGCCTGCACACGAATCTGGGCGCCACGGTCGACACGGGCGATCGCTACCACTGGTACAGCGCCACGGGTTGGATCATGTGGAACTCGCAGCTGGCGGGTCTGTTGCTCGGGACGACGATCTGCATCTACGACGGCAGCCCGGCCGGAAAGAGCGGGAATGCCGACTGGTCCACCCTGTGGCGCTTCGTCGACGAAGCCAGGGCGACCTTCTTCGGCGCCGGCAGTGCCTTTTTCTCCAGCTGCCTCAAAGCCGAGGTGAAGCCGAAGGAGATCCTCAAGCTCGCGCACCTGCGTGCCCTAGGAGCCACAGGCTCTCCGCTTGCCATCGAATGTTACCGCTGGGCCTACGACCACGTGCCTAAGGTTGAAGGAAAAGACATCTGGCTGTCGGTCGTATCGGGGGGCACCGATTTCGCCGGTGCTTTCATTGGGGGCCTGCCGACGCTGCCGGTCGTGGAAGGCGAGATGCAGTGCCGTTGTCTTGGTGCGGCAATCGAAGCATGGAATGAAGACGGAAAGCCGCTGACTGATGAAGTCGGTGAACTCGTTTGCACCAAGCCCATGCCGTCGATGCCGCTCTACTTCTGGAATGACCCTGACAACAAGCGCTACAACGAGAGCTATTTCGATATGTACCCGGGCGTTTGGCGTCACGGTGATTGGATTCGTCTCACGCCGAGCGGTGGCGCGATCATCTACGGCCGAAGCGACGCTACGATCAACCGCCATGGTATTCGTATGGGCACCTCTGAGCTCTATCGCGCTGCCGAAGCGCAGCCCGAAGTTATCGACAGTCTGGTGGTCGACCTCGAATACCTCGGCCGCGAAAGTTACATGCCACTCTTTGTGGTGTTGCGAGAGGGTCTGACCCTCGATCCGGCACTCGAAAAGCGCCTTCGCGAGGCCATCAAGACGGCGCTGTCAGCCCGCCATGTGCCAAACGAGATCATTCAAGTGAGTGCTATTCCGCGCACGCTGTCCGGTAAGAAGATGGAATTGCCTGTAAAGAAACTGCTGATGGGAACGGCGCCCGAGCAGCTGTTCAAGCTCGATGCGATGGCCAACGCGGATTGCGTACCCTGGTTCGTCGAGTTCGCGAAGCGGAGAATGTCTTCGAACGTCTGAAGGCGAGAATTCTGAAGCGGCAAACTGGGGAAGATGTCTCATGTTGGACCAGATTCAGGAGATTGGCCAAGCCTTCAAGTTCATACATCGTCAAGGCAGGATCCAAGCCAATCGTTGGCCTTACTCTGCAGTAGCGGTGATGGTCCCTGCCGAACTCAAGCACCCGTGATGATCAACTCCTTGCCACCTATGCGCATCGCCTGCGATGCCCTCGACCTTGGGCCGCAGTCGGCACACCGGCAGGAAGAGCTGCTTTGGGCCAACGCATGCTCGAACGCCTTTTTGGCAGTGCGGGCGGCCGATCGAGAACAGAGTCGAGCCCGGAAGACTGAATTCCGGCTGGCCTCCAAGGCACGGAGGCAAAGCGATTGTCGTGCGCCGAGAGATGATCGAAGCCACATGAGGGGAGAAAGTGGTCAGAAGCGCGGGCGGACGACTCCAGGCCGCTCGTTAGTTCCCTTCTCCTACTTTCTCGCGAAAGCGATGGAGTATTTCGGCCCAGTCCACGGAAATGAATCTCATGGAGAACGCATTCCAGGAGTTCGTTGACGCTCTTCTGACCGCTAGCGACACGAACGCATTCGAACGGATTGCTGGACGTTTAACCAAAAAGTTCGGGTTCCAGAGGTTCGCCTATCTGCGATTGGCAGACGATTCGCCCATGCTGATCTCCTCTTACCCAAGAGTTTGGACCAGTCGCTATTTTCACCTTCAGTATCAGCAGCTTGATCCGGTGGTGCAGCGTGCGAAGGTTGAGCGGGATCTCTTCGTCTGGGGAGGAGAGATTTCCAAGCCACCGGGCTCTCGCGTGCAACGTCAATTTTTCGATGAGGCCATGACGTTTGGCATTCGATCCGGAATCACGGTGCCGATTAGAGCTGGGTTCGGCCGAATGGCGGCATTCACGTTGGCGACGGGGGATAGAGAGACCAATCTTGACCGTCTTGCCGGTGAGTGGCGCGATATCATTCTCCAGGTTGGTCTATATTTCCACGCTCACGTTGCCGCTCGGATGGACACCGCGTTCACCCCGCAACAATACGGCGAGGGTGAGTTGACCCAGCGCGAACGTCAGTGCCTCGCATGGACCGCCCAAGGCAAAACGGTTGCTGACGTTTCCGTTCTGGTCGCGATCGCGCCACGTACCGTTGTCTTTCATCTCGAAAACGCGCGCCGCAAACTGGGCGCAGCGTCAATTGCGCAGTGTGTTGCGATAGCTCTCCGCCGCGGGCTCTTAAGCTAACGAATCTCTTGTCTCCTTTCCAGCAGAGCTAGCCCACGAAAAGCGCATGCCGGCAGCTCGCGCGGCGCAGTGCGTACTATGTTACGACCAACATGGTCTAGCATGGTCCAGTCGACGTGGCGCGAACTGCAAAATCTGACAGGCGATCACGTCTTCATTTTCTGCTGTCAAAGCCTTCTCGGTTGTTCGGGGAGGTCGGCATGCATGCCATCGCGCTTCATAGGTCTGAATTTGGTGGCCATCTGGATTTGCTGACATCGATGTATCGATTGCGCCGACGCGTTTTCAAAGATCGGCTGCACTGGAGTGTGTCGGTCTCGGGCGACTTGGAAATAGATGTCTATGATGCTCTGAGCCCGACCTATCTTCTGGTGGTCTCAGATGACAACGAGGTGCTCGGCTGCGTCAGGCTGCTGCCGACAACAGGTCCAAACATGCTCGCCCACACCTTTGCCAATCTTCTCGGCGGCAGGGCGGCACCGAGTGACGAGCGCATTCTCGAAAGCTCGCGCTTCTGCGTCGACACTGAGCGCAACGTCGGCCCCGGCCGAGGCGGGCTCAATCGTGTCACCTTCGTGCTGTTTGCCGCAATGCTCGAGGCGATGCGAGCAGCGGGAGCACAGTCCATCGTGACTGTTACCGATGCCAGGATGGAACGCATCCTGAGAAGAGCCGGCTGGCCCTTGGAGCGCTTGTGCGACCCACAGCCGCTTGGACAGACGATGGCGCTTGCAGGGTTTCTCCACGATTCGGACCAGGCGCTCGAGGCCATGTACCGCCAAGCCGGCGTCATTGGACCGGTGCTGGTTTTGCCCGGTGCTGAGCGCAAGGTTGCCTGATCTTTCGCTTAATTGTCGTAGCCGAGGTCTCGTCCCATGCTGGCCGATCCGCGACATAGCTGCATCGTTCTTTTGAACATCACGCGAGTCGGTCGATTGGATGCTAATGCGTCCGCCCGCGCGCAGGGCGAAAGTCTCGCTCTGCTGTCTGCCTGCCGCGAGGTTTTTGGCATTCCCCAAATTGCGATTGGCGAATACGAGCGAGACCTGCTTCCAGATCACATTGCCGCGTCCGTCGAGCGCTTGGATGTCGATCCCTTGGCTCTTTGGTGGGACCCGCAGCTCGCCGGACGCCTCACGGAATTGGGCACGGGCGTGCTCTTTTTGGGCGGAGCATTCCTTGAAGAAGAGGTGCTGATCGCGGCACTGGAAGGAGTGCGGCACGGGTACGATATCCGGCTGGTCCCGGATTTGTCGCTTGCACGTGACAAGCGCGATCGGTCGATTGCTTTAGCGCGACTAGCCCATCACGGCGTACTCTCCACGACATTACGCCAAGCTCTTCTTGAATGGGCCGTCTCACTGGGCGATCAGGAGGTCAGACGGACGGTTCGTGAATTGCTAGCCTAATCGGCGCCTCCCGCAAGCTAGAGCTTGCGGGCCGGGCTCTCGTTGAACCGAGCCCGCTTCGCGGTCTCGGCCTTGCGGCTTCGATCCCTGGCGCAAACAGGTCGTCTACAGATCCTGGCGCCTAAGTGCCGTCTACCTGGCAGGTGTCGTCTGCGTAATCGATCGCGGGCGACGGTCCCGACGACGTCGCCGAGATCGTTTGAGGCGATGCTCTGAGGAGCCGGCCGCTGGCGGCCGGCGCTTTTGATGGGCCCCCGGAAGCCGGGGTGGGCGGCGCTCCCGCATAGCCCCGAACCGGCGGTCCGCAACCGCGCCTCGGTAACCCGCTCGAGGTCGCTGGTGTCGTTGGCGCGGTCCTCCGCTGCCGCTTCGGCCGTTCCGGTGCGGTCCGCCTCTCGCGTTCGGGGCTTTCCGGTCGTTCTTCGCCGCCCACCCCGCCTTTCGGGGGCAGGGCGCGGAAGAGGAGCGAGCGGAGATCGTCATGTCTAACAGTTCAACCCACCATCGCGCGGCCAAGCCGAAGGCAGGTCTCTACGAAGAAATCACCGCCCACATCGTTGCGGATCTGGAGGCGGGCATCTTCCCCTGGGCTCGGCCGTGGGGCACTGGTGGCGGCAGTCAGGCTTTCGCCCTGCCCAGAAATGCAGCCACGGGCAAAACCTATTCGGGGATCAACGTCCTGATCCTGTGGGGACGGCTGTTCGAGTGCAGCTTTGCCTCCTCGCGGTGGCTCACCTTTCGCCAAGCCTCAAGCCTCGGCGGATCAGTGCGCAAGGGAGAACACGGCGTCACCGTCTGCTATGCCGATCGGTTCATTCCCAAACCCGAGCACGAAGAGGCGGGGCGCACCTCTCAAGGCGGACAGGAAGCCGAAGGGGCGGCCATTCCATTCCTGCGGCGCTACACCGTCTTCAATGTCGACCAGTGCGACAACTTGCCGGACCATTGTCTTGCGGAAGCACCAGCCTTGCCCGAGCGAGAAATCGTGCCGCAGGCCGAAGCGCTTACCGTTGCAACACGGGCCGATATCCGCATCGGTGGCGCAAAGGCGTTTTACTCACCATCGGAAGACGCCGTGCACGTCCCGCCACAGCCCGCCTTTTACGAGCAGATCAACTACTACCGAACGGTATTTCACGAGCTTGGGCATTGGACCGGCCACCCCTCGCGCTTGAACCGGGATCAGTTGGGTGCATTTGGCACAAAGCTCTACGCCAACGAAGAGCTGATCGCCGAACTGACCGCAGCCTTCGTTTGTGCTGCGCTGACGATCAAGCCCACCGTCCGCCATGCCGATTACCTCGGCTCGTGGCTCAAGGTCCTTCGGGAAGACAGCCGCGCGATCTTCCGCGCCGCCAGCAAGGCCTCAAAGGCTGCCGACTTTCTGCTTGCCTTCGCAGAAGGCGGCGAGACCTCCGCAGCCGCGACACAGCCCGAGATTGGTCCGTAACGACGGGTCGAGCGGCGGCGCTCGCCTTTCGCTCGCCCCGTGAACGGCCTCTCGATCGTCGGGCTCTTCGAAGAGGCCGGCCGCAATTAACGAGCCCACACTCAAGAAGGACTATAGACATGGAACTGCGCAACATCGCTCTTTGCAATCTCAGGATCGCAAACGTCAACGTCCGGCATAGCCGGAAAGCCCCTGATATCTCCGACATCCTGCCATCGGTCCGCGCGCGCGGCGTGCTGCAACCCTTGCTGGTCCGGCCCCAGGGCGACGCCTTCGAGATCGTCGCCGGCCGACGCCGTTTCTTTGCCGCAAGCAAGGTCGCTGAGGAGCAGGGGATGCCGACCGCAGATGTCCTGCTGCCTTGCGCGGTTACGGAATCTGGCAACGACGCCGACGCTCCGGAAGCGTCCCTGATTGAGAACGTAGCACGCGCGCCAATGGACGAACTGCAAGAATATGAAGCGTTCGCCAAGCTGTTGAAGCAGGGAAAGAGCGTCGCCGACATCGCCCAAACCTTCGGCCAGACCGAGCGCTATATCAAACAGCGCCTTGCGCTCGCCGGCCTCAACAGCGCTATCAAGCAGGCCTACCAGAACGGCGACATCGAGCCCGAGGAATTGCAACTGCTCGCCAGCGCCACACGCAGCCAGCAAAAGGACTGGGTCGCGGCGTTTGAGGCGGAGAATGGTCCGGATGGCGATGTTGATGAAGCCCCAAGGGGCCACCAGTTGAAGCAATGGCTGTTCGGGAGCGAGCAGATCGCAACCACCGCTGCGCTGTTTCCGCTCGAAGCCTACAAGGGCGAAATCGTCACCGATCTTTTCGGCGACGTCAGCTATTTTGCAGATAGCGCAGGTTTCTGGACCTTGCAGAACGTTGCCATTGCGAGCATGAGAGACGACCTTGCGGTCAAGGGCTGGAAGGTCACGGTGCTCGACAAAGGCACGCGATTTCCGTCATGGCAATATGACGAGGTCCCGTTGGAGGACGGCGGCGAAGCCTTCATCGAGGTCCGCAACAATGGCGAGGTGGAGGTTCACGAAGGCTACCGAGCTTACGCGGAAACTTGCAGCGGGACCAAGGCAGAGGAGTCGGGCGGAGCGCCGCGAGCTTCACGACCCGAACTCACCAGGGCCGCCGAGAACTACCTTGCCCTGCACCGGCACGCCATCGTCCGTGCGGAGCTGCTGGCTCACCCAGGCATCGCCCTGCGGCTCGCGGTCGCCCATATGATCGGCAGTTCACCGATCTGGAGCGTCAAGCCTGACCCGCAGCGAGCGGACAAGGAGACGACCAGCCAAAGCGTAGCGGCAAGCCCTGCCCAATCGGCCCTCGATAGCGAACGGGATGCCATTCTCGACCTCTTGCAGGTCGAGAAGAGCTATTACGGCACCGTCACGCGTGGCAACGGAGATGCGTTCACGGCGGTCGGCCTGTTTGCCAGATTGCTGGCGCTGCCCGACGATGCCGTGCTGCGGATCGTTGCCCTCGTCATGGCCGAGACCTTGGCGGCTGGTTCGATCCTCAACGAGGCCGCTGGGCTCGCGATCAAACCGGACGTGACACAGTGGTGGAAGCTGGACGACGTCTTTCTCGACCTCCTCAAGGATCGAACTGCGATCAACACGTTGCTCTCCGAGATCGCGGGCAAGGCTGTTGCGGACGCCAATGTGTCGGAGACCGGCAAGGTGCAGAAAAAGATCATCCACGACTGCCTGAACGGCGAGGGAAGGGAGCGCGCTGAGGGCTTCGTGCCCCGCTACATGACTTTCCCGATCGGCCATTACGACCCGAACAAAACCCTTGAAATCGCACGGGCCTCAGAAAGCATTAACGCTTTGTTTACCTGAACTTCGGTCTGACGATTCGGACGCGGAACACCCTTCCGCGCCCGAATTTTGCAGCGTCCGAGTCGCATCTGAGTCAATCCGGTGAACAGGAAATTCCGGGAATCGAAAACCGGGCGACTCATCCTATAGCTCGATCCGACTGAGCTAAGTGCAGTGCATCATGGAGCGCACGATGGCGAACTCATACAAGCTGTTTCCCGAACCGCAGGTGGTGAGGCTTAGCCGCATTTGCCTCGCGCAAGCCGTCGTCTGCCTTTCGGCGCTGGCCTGCAACGCAGTCCTGCTGACGAAGATCGTGCCCACCATGCTGGGTGGGCTCAACTGAACGCCGCCTTGCAGCTGGCGAGGCCGAGACGAAGGGGAGCAGACTCCAGAAATGTAAAGCCGGACCGTTCTGCGCGATGGCACGCTCACGATCCGGCTTCAACGTTTTGACGCGATCCACTCTCGCCAAGGCCACCAAACAACTCACGCGAGCTTCATGATTGCGTCAGGCAAGGGCCTCTTGAAAGTGAAAGCGATTTCTTCGGGGTGGTCTTCTTCGCCTTCTTCGCTTTCTTGGCCATGAGCCCTCCGTCAATCCATCAAAGCTAAAGTGCAAGCCGGGAATCGGGCTGCACAAAAAACAGGGTAACACGAACTCGCGAGATTGACATTGCGACCACTGAACGTCGCGTGCGACCTCGCGTCTTTGAGTCTTGATGAGAGCAGAAGTGCTGCACGTGGAGCAGAGCACGGCCCACGCGAGCAGCTCTCGCGGGGGCCGAGGGGCGTCAGTCGGCGGGATTCCCGATCGGAGCAAACACGTTGTCAGCATCCTGGCCGGCAGCGCGGCCGAGATTGGCGCAGAGCTTGCGGAGCGAATTCGACTGCGGCCAGTGACGGGCTCGCACAGTCCTTCTGCATTCTGCCTCAACGGATGGATGCCGCAGATATCGGTGCTTTGCATGAAGACCCAGAAGTTGGGGTGGGCCTCAGCGCTCTTTTTGCGTTCGGAGATGACGTCGATGCAGGCCAGAATGCAGACACAAATGGGCAGCTTGCGTGACTGCCGCATCATCTCGTGCCGCCGATCGGGGGGCTTGTCCTCATCTGCCGTTCGTGGGTCCGATCCCCTCATGCGTGGCGAAGAGACCTATGGGAAGCGCTCCGCCTATCAAAACCTTCCCCGCCAGCTTTTTTCCCCGCCGGACGGAAAAGTCCGGCTCCTCGCGCCCGCTTCGCCTACAAAAAAGCCATCGCCTCAGGTGCTCCGCATGCGCTGCGCCCCGAAGACGGGTTCGAAGGCGTTTCGCTTCCCATCGCGGTCTCGCCATCGCGAGGGGATCGGCTCCTCGCGGAACAACAGAAGAGGACAAGACCATGACCGCGATCGGATACGTCACCAAGAACGACAACGGCAGCTACAAGGGTCAGCTCAAGACCGTCTCTATCCGGGCCGACATCGACATCATCCCGAACCGCGACAAGAGCGCCGAGACCCATCCCGACTTCCGAGTCTTCACCCAAGGCGTCGAGATCGGGGCAGGCTGGATCCGCCGCGGAGAGAACAGCCGCAAGGACTATGTGAGCCTGTCGCTGGCAGCGCCCGAGTTCGGCCCGCGCAAGCTCTACGCCAATCTCGGCCGCGCCGCCGGCCAGGACGACGACAGCGTGTTCGCGCTGATCTGGAATCCGGCGGACTGACGCCCGTCGGCCCCCGCGAGAGCTGCTCGCGGGGGCCGTGCTCTTGCCTCATTTGGACAGAACCATCCAAAGTTGTATGAGTGATTCCGGAGGGACGCTTATTGAACTGGTCGGTGAATTCCAAGCAGGGCCAATCCGATGATCACGCCGTCTCCTGCCCGACCACGGGTCATGATGGCGGCGACTGGGCGTGGGAGTTCTTGCGGCGGAACGCCGACTATGTCGCCGACTGGCGCAGCAGCGTACCTCAGCATTTGCCGTGCATCACGCTGAACGATGGCACAAAGCTGTTGCGGCTCAGGCGGCGGTTTCCGCAAGCCGAGAAATGGGGGCTCTACGCCTTCGCCGACCCAAGACTCTGCGCTCACCTCGCAACCGCATTCTGGCACGCGAATGCTCTGAAACGGGTGGTCCGGCTCAATGCGAGGAAGCCGAACGAGGCCGAAGCGAACGTCCGGCGGCTGGCTGATTTCAATGCCGAGCGGCATGCGGTGATCGGCGTGGACGGTGTTCCGCTGGTCGTCATGAAGCGCAATGGCGTTCGTGTTCCCCTCGAAATCCACGGCCTTTCGGTGGTGACAGCGGCGTTCACGCCCGTCTACGAGCTGCACGATCTCGACGATCTCACAGCCCAGGCCGAGCTTTTAAGGCGTCTGCAGCGCTTCACCGACGCGGACTTTAGAGCCGTTCAAAGACCGTCCTTGGCTGCCGACGAGCGCCTCCAGCAGGCTCTCATCGCGCTCGACGAGAGCCTCAAAGGGAAGACGTATCGACAGATCGCAATTGCGATCTTCGGAGAGAAGAAAGTCACTGAGGAATGGCACAGTCATAGTCAATTTTTGCGCGATCGCACGCGACGCCTCGTCGCCAAGGGCACCGAATTGATGAAGGGTGGCTACCGCGGTCTTTTGGCCTGATCGGATTATTTCCCTCTCCTTTGATGAACTTTGCCCGCGCGGTATGGCGAAAGCTCGCCCGCCATTTTCGCCACTCCACAAAGTGCCCCCGATCGGACGACGCTTCTTCTTGCACCTCTTGGTTGTACGGGTGTGGGAAGGAAAGCTGGATGACGACGAAAGCAGACGACAAGGAGCCGGATAAGCCGTTCCTCAACACTGTGGAGGCAGCCGCCTGGCTCAGGCTCACCAAAAACACCCTGGAAAAGATGCGGGTCCAGGGCAGGGGACCAGCCTACCGCAAGCACGGACGCTATGTCCGCTATCACATCGAAGACCTCGTCGAATGGTCGCATGCGAGCAAGAGGAGGTCGACCTCTGATGCCGATTGATCTCACGAGACTTTGGCGCCAGGCCTCCACGCTCTCGGCCATGTGCGCCGGCATCATCACGCTCCTGATGTCGTCCGCCCCCGCGGTGCCGGTGCTGATCTACAACGCCACCGGCAGCGCGCCGCTCGGCTTCTACTATGTAGAGCCGCGACTGCCGGCGCGCGGCGAGCTCGCCGTCTTCAAGCCACCTCCCGGGATCGAGATCCTGATCATCGCACACGAGATCCTGCCAATGCCCGTGCCGCTCCTGAAGCGGGTCGAGGCGGCAGGCGGAGACGAAATCTGTCGCGTCAGAGAGCCGATCGCTGCGATCTCCATCAATGGAAAGATCGTTGCCGAAGTGCTCGATAAAGACCGGCAAGGGCGGCCTCTGCCGACATGGGAAGGCTGCATGAGGCTCGTGGAGGGGGAATATTTCCTGCTGCAGCCACACCCGAATTCCTTTGACTCGCGGTACTTCGGGCCGGTGCTCCGCTGCGATCTCCTCGGCGTTGCGCGGCCGCTCTGGACCTGGAATCCGGATATGTGAGCGGTTGTTTTAGGGCGCGCGTCTGCAAGAAGGCGCGCGCCCGTCGTGTTTCTTGCCCGGCTCGAGCCCATTCGGCAGCACCCGCGTCGGGCCGGTTGGGGAAGGTTTCCCAGCACAGGGCCTATCAAACCTCCACGACGAGCGACCGGATCGAGACGTTGACAGTCACGTCCTCGATCTCGCTAGCTCGCGCGCGGGTTGGCACGCGTAAGCCGCTTTTCTCTTGAATGGGGGACTTGAGGGGCGCTGCCCCGTCACCCCCGCAAGACCTTCTTTCGTCCTCCGGTGCAGCAAGTCGGTCGCACGTCGCAGCCCACGCTGCTCGGTGCAACCGCGTTGCGCACCATCGGATGCGCGCCGGCAAAGCCGGCGCCGAAACAAGCTCTTGCCCCCCAAACCCCGGTCTCGCCGACGGGCAGGCGGCATGGCGAAGGCCATGCGCGCCGCGCCGATCAAACGCCCAGCAAGGGCCGACAAGCGAGACATCACAATGGCAAAACTGACGAAGGCAGAGGCCAAGGCACATGCCGAGGCCGTCGAACTGCTTAAGAAAGACGTCCTCACCTACGATGAGCGCGTGTTTGTGCTCGACAACTGGCACGAGGGCGCAAGCCACATCAACGGATCGGCGGGGGCGTTCTTTACCCCTAGCGGGCTTGCCGGAGACTTCGCAATCGATGCTTACGGCGGCCGAACCGTCGACCTTTGCGCCGGCATTGGCGCGCTCGCATTCCATGTCTATTGGAGGGCCCGCTACGCGCGCGGGTGCGACGAACCACAGAAAGAGGTCGTGTGCATCGAGCGTAATCCTGCCTATGTCGAAGTCGGCCGCAAGGTGCTGCCGGAAGCCAAATGGATTTGCGCTGACGTGTTCGATCTGGACTTGCCGAGCCTCGGTCATTTCGGCTCTGCGGTCGCAAATCCTCCGTTCGGAGCCACTCCCCGGATCGGAAGCGGACCGCGCTACACGGGGCGGTCTTTCGAGTTTCACGTGATCGATATCGCTTCCGATATTGCGGATTTTGGCGCGTTCATCATCCCCCAGGCGTCTGCGCCGTTCCAATATAGCGGCGTGCAGTGCTACCGAGAACGCAAGAGCGCGGATTATCTCAAGTTCAGCGAACAGACGGGAATTCATCTCGAAGCAGGCTGCGGCGTAGACTGTTCTTACTATCGTGACGGGTGGAAAGGCATCGCGCCCAATGTCGAAATCGTCTGTGCCAACTTCGAGGAAATCCCTCGCAACAAGGTTCGATCTTCAGCCGAGCCTGAGGCCGAGCTGCGCGCTCTCTGGAGCAAAAACGGCGTTCCGGTGGAGCGGCAGGACGCGATAATTCGCGAGGTCGAGGCCAAAGCCAGGGGCGGAATTCGGTTTGACGAAAGCCCCTTCCAGGCGGACTTGTTCAACGATCTTGGACCCTACGCGCCCAAGCGCTGACGGTCTTTGCGGCGAATTTCGTCTCGCAAACTGCCTGAGCGAGCCAGGCTGCCAAGCCTGGTTCGCTCGGTCGACCTCCGTGCGGCTGATGAAGTCCAGCGCTCGTCGGTACAGCCCAAAAGGCCCGTTGTCGAGCGTCATTTTCGTTTAGACGCGGACCAGCTTTGGCCTGTAAGCGTCCGGCGGTTGCACATCGGGCAGCTCGTGATATCACCCGTCAGTTTCCAGGTTCGCTGGCACCCCGTGATGGACATTCGGTGTGCATTCGAAACGCTGCAACACGATCAGGACTCTAAGACTTTCGAGTTTGGTACTAAAGGATCTTCGCTAATTCGCGGTGCTGATGGCTATACGGGCGATGCCTTCGGCCCGCGCTCTACTCGTCGCTTCGCTCCTCACCGAGCCACCCTACGGGTGTCTCGGCCCTTCGGGTAACGATCGCTATCGCGAGCGCGCGCAAACAGTGGGGTTTCGCAAGTCAACAGCCAGGTCGCGGCGGCTCTTTCGCGAGGAAAGCAAAAAAGCGGGAGGGCAAGATAAAAGCACTGGCGCTACGGATTGCCTAAGCCGTTGTCTGCACATCCAAGATTTGGCGCCGCTTGGGCCCGCGTTGTCACCATGTTCGACCCAACACAATGGCGAACCTGCGCAATTGCGTCTGCGTCTTGGCAGACGCTCGTCGGCTTCACATATCGCTGGCTCATTAGAGACGTCGGATGCGGGCCATGCGAGAGATCGACGACGAATTCGATGTGAAGCTCGGACGGATCGGCAACCGCAGAGTCAGTAAAGCGACGAGCTATCTTCGACGTGTCCGCCAGGAGGTGGCCAAAGCTGGCGCCGGTGCGCGGACGGCCTCGTCGTTCAGCGGCGGCCGCATTGGCCGCGGCCGCGCGCAAGGCGCAGTGCTGGCCGGGTGGGGCCGAGGCCAGGGGCAGCGCCGCGTCGTGGTCAAGGCTCGGATCGTGCGGATCAAGTCGGGTGACCTAGGTGGCGTGCGAGCTCACCTCCGATACGTCCAGCGCGACGGCGTCACGCGCGAGGGCGAGCCGGGGGAGCTGTACGATGCCGGCAGTGACCGCGCCGATGGCAGGAGCTTTACGGAGCGCAGCGGCGGCGACCGCCACCAATTCCGGTTTATCGTGGCGCCAGAGGACAGCGCTGAGCTGGCGGACCTGAAACCCTTCGTCCGCGACCTCATGCGGCAGATGGAGCAGGACCTCGGCACCAGGCTCGACTGGGTTGCTGCCGATCATTTCAACACCGGCCATCCCCATACCCACATCGTGTTGCGCGGCAAGGATGACGAAGGAAACGACCTCGTCATCGCACGCGACTATATCGCTCATGGCTTTCGCTCCCGGGCAGCCGAGCTCATCACGCGAGAACTCGGCCCTGAAACGGAGATCGAGGTCACGCGCAAGCTTCAGCAGGATATCACAGCCGAGCGGCTGACGCGGCTCGACCGGAGCATCCTGCGAGATGCCCCTAGCGGAGTTCTTGAGCCAGGGGCGCTGTCGGGCCGGGAGCCCGCCTTGCAAACGGCGCGGATCGGACGGCTGCGAACTCTGGAGCGGATGGGGTTGGCAGAAGAGGCCGAGCCGGGGCGCTGGCGGATCGACCCTGAGCTCGAGCCGAAGCTCAGACGCATGGGGGAACGCGGCGACATCATCAAGACCATGCACCGCGAGATGGCCGCGGCAGGAGTTAGGCGGGCGGCAAGCGATTATGCGATCTTTGATCCGGAAGGAAGCGCGCATCGCCTGGTCGGGCGGGTTGTCGGCGAGGGGTTTGCCGATGAGCTGACGGAGCGCCGCTATGTCGTGATCGACGGGGTGGACGGACGAACGCACTATGTCGAGATCGGTAGCCTTCGGGCCAACGAAGAAGCGCCTGTCCGGAACACGATCCTGGAGCTCAGGTCGCGCGTCGCTGAGCCGCGCGCAATCGATCGCACGATCGCTAGCGTCGCTGCCCGCCATGCTGGCATCTACAGCGATCGTCTGCATCGAGAATTCGATCCGCAAGCATCCGGCGAATATGTCGGATCGCATGTGCGGCGCCTGGAGGCGATGCGTCGCGAAGGGATGGTCAGCCGGCTTGCCGATGGCAGCTGGAGCGTAGGACGGGATTATCTGGACCGGGCGCTTGAATACGAGAAACTCCAGCAAACGCGCAATCCGGTGTGGGCCGCGGTGCTGTCACGGCAACGGCTCGAGGATCTGCCGCAGGCGCTGGGCGCCACCTGGCTCGATCGCAAGCTTGTTGGGAAGGAGCCCGATGAGCTCGCATCGACCGGCTTTGGGGCGGAGGTGGAGACGGCGCTCCGAACAAGACGGCAATGGCTGATCGAGCAGGGGCTGGCGCGAGAGGAAGGCGGCCAGATGCGTTTTGCCCGGAATATGCTCGAGACGCTCGAGGCGCGCGAGCTCGCAAGGACTGCGGCCGACATATCCGCGCGCACCGGCCTAGAACATGTCGATGTCAAGGCCGGCGATAAGATCGAGGGCGTCTACCGGCGCATGCTGACGCTGAACAGCGGGCGGTTCGCGCTGATCGAGCGGTCCCATGAGTTCGTGCTGGTGCCATGGCGGCCGGTGCTGGAGCGAGCGCGCGGGCAATTGGTCAGCGGTCAGGTCGGCGGGGAGGGCATTTCTTGGTCGATCGGTATCAAGCGTGGATTGGGTCTTTAGGATCACATAAGTCATTGATTAATATATAAGTTATACTATTTTTGCGAGAATAGTATAGCGGATTGCCGTCTGCATTGTTTTGGTTATACTATTTTCGCGAAAATAGTATAACCGGGGTTCCCGCAATGACCTCCGCCCGCCTCGATATCACCTATCAAACGCTATATTCGGAATTGGCCCAGCGTAGCCTCGATGAGAGCTTTACCTCCGAATTCTCCTCGAATGGAAGGTTCGTGGCCGTCGAGGTCAAGGACAAGAAATACTGGTACTTCGACACACCCAAGCCCGAGGGGGGCGGCCAGGATCGCCGCTACGTCGGTCCAGTGGACGATCCTGAAATCACCAAGCGGGTTGAGGCATTCAAAGATCTGAAGGCCGACCTGAAGGGACGTCGACGGCTGGTTTCCACGCTGACCCGCGAGGCCTATCTGCCACGTCCCTTAGCCAAGGTTGGCCAAGTCGTGGAGCAACTGGCCAAGGCCGGCTTTTTCCGCATGAGGGGAGTGCTCGTCGGAACTGTAGCCTACCAATGTTACTCGGCCACGCTTGGCCGACGCCTCGACGCCGTCGCCATGCAGACTGGTGACGCGGACTTTGCGCAATTCCACGAAATATCGGTCGCGATCAAGGATTCCATGCCTCCGATCCTGGAGGTACTTCGACATGTCGATCCGACATTTCGCGAGGTCCCGAGCCAGGCCGACGGCAGAGTCTCCACCCAATTCGTGTCGAGGGACAACTTCAAGGTGGAATTCCTGACGCCGAACCAGTGGTCCGACGATCAGGCAGGCAAGCCAGTTCCGATGCCGGCGCTCGGTGGTGCGGCGGCATTTCCGCTGCGCTTTCTGGATTTTCTGATTTACGAGCCCATCCGCGCCGTGCTGCTGCACGGTGCGGGCGTGCCCGTTCTCATTCCATCTCCCGAGCGATATGCCATCCACAAGCTGATCGTCGGATCCCGCCGGAAGCAGGACCGCGACGGGACGGCCAAGAGCGCGAAGGATCGGCTTCAGGCCAGATCGATCATTGAAGCCATGATCGAGAACCGGCAGCACGCTGATCTCGCCTCCGCCTTAATGGAGGCATGGGACCGTGGTGATCAGTGGAGAGCTGCGATCCGCACCAGCCTTGCAACCTATGACGATGATGTCCAGACGTTGTTCCGAACCGAACTTGCGAAGGGTGTCTCTGAGCTCGGCTCCGATCCAGCCAATTACGATCTGGCAGACAAGACCACCGACAAGCTGGCTCCTCCGTCAAAATGACCGGTCGACGGGCGGGCCAGGTACTGGCCTCGCGCTTCCTGCCAACGGGGCCTCGACGAGCAGCAGCAGCAGCAGCACAGGCTTGGCGTCGACATGATCACCTCCGTCGCCAAGTGCTGCTGATGAAGATGCCGATCACCTGCATGTCACGGGTCATGCTCGGCACCGCGTCTGGCGCAACAGGACGTTGGCAGTGATCGGGCTGTCGACGCTTCTGGCTTTTGCTGGCCAAACCACATGCGGATCACTGACCCATCCGACGCTCCGCGCTGAATACAATCAGATCCAGCTCAGTCTAGCAGAATCGTATCATAGCGCTTCGTGGCCGCGCCGACTCGCGCATAGCCGCTACGTGTTGAGCACCAACTGCCAGGGCTCGGTGGGTGACCATGCCAACGAGATGCTATTTGCTCCAAGTGCTCACGCGCTGTTGAGGCACGCGATGACGCTGCGCTGACCTTGATCTTCAAGTCTGGCACCTGATCAGACTTGATCAATCTCGCGCTTGCTGACGGCGCGACTTTTTATTTCGATTGAAGGCCTGCCGCATTCACCGCTTTCATCGCGCCGCTCACGTGGGGTGAGTGCGTGGGGCGAGCGGAATGTTTCCAGCAAAAATCTATGTCGGTCAGATCGCCGTCGTGTTCGGAATCGTCGTCGCCTCGACCTGGGGCGCGACGCAATGGACTGCGGCTGCTCTCGGATATCAACAGCGCTTGGGTGAGCCCTGGTTCCTGATCATCGATTATCGCGTCTATCTGCCTTGGCGATTGTTCGAATGGTGGTTTGCCTATGAGGCATACGCGCCCGAGATTTTTGAGCAGGGTGGTGCAATAGCCGCGGGCGGCGGTATTGCAGGCGCGCTCTTTGCGATCGTCAACTCGGTGTGGCGCGCGCGCCAAAGCCAACTGGTGACGACCTACGGTTCAGCTCGGTGGGCTACCGCAAAGGAAATCAAGGCGGCCGGCCTGTTCGCATCCAAGGGCGTTTTTCTGGGCCGCCTCGAGAACAACTATCTGCGCCATGACGGACCGGAACACGTCATGTGCTTTGCTCCGACCCGATCAGGCAAGGGCGTCGGACTGGTCTTGCCCACATTGCTCTCGTGGACGTCGTCGGCGGTGGTGCACGACATCAAGGGCGAAAACTGGGAATTGACCTCCGGCTGGCGTTCGACGTTCTCGCATTGCCTTCTGTTCAATCCCACGGATGAGCGGAGCGCCCGCTACAATCCCCTGCTCGAGGTGCGCAAGGGGGCGGCCGAAGTCCGCGATGTCCAGAACATCGCCGACATCCTGGTCGACCCCGAAGGGGCGCTTGAACGCCGCACCCATTGGGAAAAGACCAGTCATTCCCTGCTGGTCGGCGTCATCCTTCACGTCCTTTACGCCGAAGAGAAGAAGACGCTCACCCGCGTCACCGAGATCCTGGCTGACCCCGCGCAGTCCTTTGAGAAGACGCTCAGGATCATGCTGGCGACCAATCACCTCGGCACAGAGGCGGAGCCGAAGGTGCATCCCGTCGTCGCCGCGACCGCACGCGAGCTGCTGAACAAGTCCGAAAACGAACGCTCCGGCGTTCTGTCGACAGCCGTGAGCTTTCTTGGGCTCTACCGCGATCCCGTCGTCGGCCGAAACACCGAATCTTGCGATTGGCGCATCGCCGACCTCGTGAGTGCCGATAAGCCGGTCACGCTCTACCTCGTCGTTCCGCCGTCGGACATCAGCCGGACCAAGCCGCTGATCAGGCTGATCCTCAATCAGATCGGTCGCCGGCTGACCGAGACGTTGAATACCAAGGCAGGCGACCGCAGGCACCGTCAGCTGCTGATGATGCTGGACGAGTTTCCTGCGCTTGGCCGGCTCGACTTCTTCGAGAGTGCGCTCGCCTTCATGGCTGGTTACGGCATCCGCGCCTACCTGATCGCCCAGTCGCTCAACCAGATCGCAAAGGCGTATGGCGAGAACAATGCGATCCTGGACAATTGTCACGTCCGAATCGCCTTCGCTGCCAATGACGAGCGCACCGCCAAACGGATTTCGGACGCTCTCGGCACCGCGACGGAGCTACGTGCACAGCGCAATTATGCCGGACATCGGCTGGCTCCCTGGCTTGGCCATGTGATGGTCAGCCGTCAGGAGACGGCGCGTCCCTTGCTGACGCCTGGCGAGGTGATGCAACTGCCGCCCGACCAGGCCATCGTGCTGGTCTCGGGTCTTGCGCCGGTCCGGGCGACAAAGCTGCGGCACTACGAGGACGCAAACTTCGTCCGTCGCCTGCGTAAGCCGCCGTTCTTGGCGAGGGACAGGTATGCCGATCGTCCGCCGGCTGGCCTTGACGATTGGCGTGGCGAGTTGCGCACCACCGACCTTCGCCTAGCGACCCTGCCATATCGCGAGCTGATGCAGACGGGCGGCGAGGAGGGCGGTCTCAAGCAGCAATTGCCGTTGTTTGACGAGGCCGCACCAGTTGCGACTGACGTCCGTGCCATCGAGGAGCGGTTGCTCGACGACGAGTCCGACGTCGCCGCCGACCGTAGCCAGATGCAGGCAGCAAACGCGTCGAGCGCCGTGCGCCGAGCCCATGCTGTCACCCGCGACGACGACGACCTTCTCCCCTCGTTCTGAGAGTATCCCTGATGAAACCGAAACTGTCGGCCTACGTGTCTGAAAGTGTGGCGCAGCGGCTCGAGATCGCCGCCAAGCGTCCAGGAGCCAACAAGTCATCCATTGTGGATGCCGCGCTGGATCGCTTTCTCAACCCTGAGCGGGACACCAGCGGCGATGCGGCGCTGATCCGTAGGCTCGATCGCATGAGCCGCCAGCTCGATCGAGCCGATCGCGATCTGTCGGTGATGGCGGAGACCATCGCGCTCTTCATCCGCTACTACTTGACCATCACCCCGCCGCTGCCGTCGCAGGATCAGGATGCAGCGCGAGCGCTCGGCCGCGAGCGGTTCGAGATGTTTGTCGCCCAGGTCGGCAAACGCGTCGCCTCCGGCGGGCGGCTTGTCGCCGACGTCATGGACCGCGTCAGCGCCGTCAAGCCGGATCTCTTCACGCGGAACATCGAGGAGGGCGCCCCATTGGGCGCTGCTCAACCTAGCGACACTGGATCCCGCGCGCAGAGCGCGGCGGGTGAGCCGCCGGAGCATTCTCCGGCAGGGCGAGAGGAGGTCGGCAATGTCTGATCTCCTCTCGCCAGAAACCCGTGAACGGCGCCGGGGCATGCTGCGGACCGCGATGGGGCCGGCAATTGCGCTCGCTCTGGATGAGCCTGATGTCGTCGAGGTCATGGTCAATCCCGATGGAAGGCTTTGGCTCGATCGGCACGGGACGGGCCGCGCCGATACCGGCGTTGTCCTGACGCCGCAGGAGTCCGAGCGGATCATCCGACTTGTTGCCAGCCACGTGCGGGCGGAAGCGAGCGGTTCGTCGCCAATCGTCTCGGCGGAACTCCCCGAAACGGGTGAACGCTTTGAAGGCGTCTTGCCGCCGGTCGCGCTCGCGCCTTGCTTTGCCATCCGCAAGCCGGCGACGACCACGTTCCGTCTGTCCGACTACGTCAAGGCGCAGATTGCCTCTCCATTGATGGCAAAGGTGCTGACATCAGCGGTCACCGAGGCGCGCAGCATCCTGATCGCTGGCGGAACCGGGTCGGGCAAGACCACGCTTGCCAATGCGCTTCTTGCGGAGATCGCCGGGCTCGACGAGAGGGTGGTCATTATCGAAGACACCCGCGAGCTGCGCTGCGATGCCAAGGATGCCGTGACGCTCCGAACCAAGCCGGGCGTCGCGAGCCTTGCCGATCTTGTCCGCTCCACGCTGCGCTTGCGGCCCGACCGCATCATCGTCGGTGAGGTCAGGGGCGCCGAAGCCCTCGACATGCTGAAGGCCTGGAATACCGGTCACCCCGGCGGGATTGCCACTGTTCATGCCAACTCGGCCCGAGCTGCGCTCTACCGGATCGAGCAACTCATTCAGGAAGCGGTCGCAACCGTGCCGCGCCGGCTCATCGCCGAGGCAATCGACCTGATCGTCTTCATCAAGGGGCGGGGCCCCGCACGGCGCATCGAGGCCGTCGCAGAGCTCAAAGGTCTCGATCCATCCGGCGACTACCTGCTCGAGACCACGCCCGGACTTCCAAACACCTCCCATCGCCCCTGATCTCAAGGAGACTGCAAATGTCCATTCGCCTATGTCTCAATGTGCGTTCTCGCCTGCGCGGCTTCTGCTCGGTTAGCGGATTGCCGCTGGTCACGCTCGGTGCAGCGTCGGCTTGCGTGCTTCTCACTGTCACGGCGGCGCACGCCGCGGGTTCAGGCATGCCCTGGGAAGCTCCGCTCGAGCGCGTCCTGGAATCCGTGCAGGGGCCCGTCGCCAAGATCGTCGCCGTCATCATCATCACGGTAACAGGCATATCGCTGGCTTTCGGCGATACCTCCGGCGGTTTCCGCAAGATGGTCCAGGTCGTATTTGGCCTCTCGATCGCCTTCGCTGCGAGCTCGTTCTTCCTGTCGTTCTTCTCGTTCGGCGGCGGAGCGCTGATCTGATGCGCCCCGATGGTTTTGAACTCGTGCTCCACCGCTCGTTGACCGAACCCATCCTGATCGGTGGTGCCCCGCGCGCGGCCGCCATCCTGATCGGGACCCTTTCGGCCGTGCTGGCGCTCGGCCTGCGCCTTTGGCTCGCAGGCCTCATCCTCTGGGTCATCGGCCACAGCGCGGCCGTCTGGCTCGCAAAACGCGACCCGGCCTTCGTCGAAGTCGCCATCCGTCACACCAAGCACAAAGGCCGGCTTACATGCTGAACTTGAGAGAATTCCGCGGCAACGCCCATCGGTTGGCTGATTGGCTGCCTTGGGCATGCCTGGTCGCGCCAGGCGTCATCCTCAACAAGGACGGCAGCTTCCAACGGACGATACGCTACCGCGGACCGGACCTCGACAGTGCGACCGAGGCCGAACTGATAAGCGTGGTATCTCGCGTCAACAACGTTCTGAAGCGCTTTGGCTCCGGCTGGGCCCTTTTCTTCGATGCCACGCGCATCCCAACTGGCGAATATCCGCGGTCGGAATTCCCTGATGCGGTGTCGTGGCTGGTGGATGAGGAGCGACGGGCCGGTTTCGAAGGGCCGGCCGGGGTGGCGTGGGAGGATCCGTCACGCCCCGGCGGGCAGCACTTCGAAAGCGTGCTGCATCTTACGCTGATGTATTTGCCGCCGCCCGAAACGGTCTCGCGCCTCGAAGGCCTGTTTCTGGAGCATCCCAAGGCGAGGGATAGCGCGGCGCGAAACGAACAACGCATTCAGCGCGTCCCATCGACCAAAACTCCCAAGCAAGTGGACATCGACGGTGAGATTGATGAGCAACCGAGATTTTCCAGTAACGAGAAAGGTTATCGCGATCATCTCCAGAGGTTTATCCAGGAAACCGATCGGGCGATCGATCTGCTCTCGTCAGTCTTGCCCGAGATCTGGCCTCTCAGCGATACGGAGGCGCTCACCTATCTTCATAGCTGCATCTCGACAAAGCGCCATCCGGTCAGCGTTCCCAAGATCCCGGCCTATCTCGATTGTTTCCTAAGCGATGAGCCTTTGACTGGGGGACTGTCGCCGGCGATCGGGCAGAGCCATCTGCGCATGTTGACGGTCCTTGGGTTTCCGCACGTCACCTTTCCAGGCTTGCTCGATGAACTGAATCGGCTCGGCGTTGCCTATCGCTGGGCGACCCGGTTTATTCCGCTCGACCGTACGCAAGCAAACGCAACCTTGTCGCGCTACCGGCGGCAGTGGTTTGCCAAGCGGAAGTCGCTGGGAGCGATCCTCAAGGAGGTCATGTTCAACGAGCAGGCAGCGCTGCTCGACACTGACGCCAGCAACAAGGCGCTTGATGCCGACGCGGCGCTCTCCGAGCTCGGCGACGATCTGGTTGCCTTCGGCTATATCACCACGACCGTTACCGTAAGCGATGAGGACTCCCATCAGGCTGATGAGAAGATCCGTGCGGTCGAGCGGGTGATCAATAACCGGGGCTTTACGGCCATCCGCGAGAGCGTCAACGCCGTGGAAGCCTGGGTTGGCAGTCTGCCGGGCCAAGCCTATGCCAACATCCGCCAGCCGATCGTCCACACCCTGAACCTCGCCCATATGTGCCCATTGTCGGCAGTATGGGCCGGACCCGAACGGTGTGAGCACCTCGACGGCCCACCGCTTCTGATCGCCAAGACCAAAGGGGCGACCCCGTTCCGGTTGTCGCTCCACGCCGGCGATGTCGGGCACACCATCATTGTCGGTCCTACAGGAGCGGGCAAGTCGGTCCTGCTTTCGATGCTCGCGCTGCAATTCCGTCGTTATCCGAATTCTCAACTGATCACGTTTGACAAGGGCCGGTCAGCCCGGGTCACCACGCTCGCATTGTCCGGCTCCTGGTATGAGCTAGGCGCCAAAGGTGGCATTGCCTTTCAGCCGCTCAAGGATGTCGCGGAGGAGGGCGCGAGGCTCTGGGCGCTCGACTGGCTCTGTGGTGTCCTCGCCCATGAGCGCGTGACAGTGACCCCCGACGTCAAGGAGACGCTCTGGTCGGCGCTCCGGAGCCTCGGGTCTGCGCCCGTCTCTCAGCGGACGATGACCGGCCTCGTCGCGCTGCTTGCCCGCGACGCGCTGCGGCAGGCGCTGCAGCCCTACACGCTGGAAGGACCCTATGGCCGCTTCCTGGACGCGGACTCCGACCGTCTTTCCGGTGCCGACGTGCTCACCTTCGAGATGGAAGAATTGATGGCATTGCCGGGCTTGGTCGCGCCGGTGCTGACCTATCTCTTCCACAGCCTTGAGGACCGCTTCGACGGCCGGCCCACGCTGCTGGTCCTCGATGAGGCCTGGGTGTTTCTGGATGATCCGCTGTTTGCGAGCCGGATTCGCGAATGGCTGAAGACGCTGCGCAAGAAGAACGTCTCTGTCATTTTCGCGACCCAGTCGCTGGCCGATATCGCCGACAGCCAGATTGCCCCTGCGATCATCGAATCCTGCCCAAGCCGCATCTTCCTTCCGAACGCCAGAGCGCTGGAGCCGACCCAGACCGAGACCTATCGCCGGTTCGGCCTGAACGACACGCAAGTTCGGCTAATCGCAGAAGCATTCCCGAAGCGCGACTACTACCTGCAGTCCCGCGCCGGAAACCGCTTATTTGAGCTCGGCCTCGGACCGGTGGCGCTCGCGCTGGTCGCAGCGTCTTCGCCGGAGGATCAACGGGCCGTCGATACTGTCCTGTCTCGCTCCGGCCCCCATCACTTCGCCAAGCGCTATCTCGCAGAGCGAGACCTGCACTGGGCAGCGAACCTGATCAGCACCTTCGAACAGGCCAAGGCCTGACCTCAATCTCAACTCCTGGAGTCTTCCATGCTCGAAAGTGTCGGCCGCATGTTCTTGGGTACAACTTCTAGAGTTATCGTAACAACAATACTATCGATCGCCATCGCCGTGAATGGTTCGCGACGGCTTGGCGCGTTTGATATCGTATTCGATCCTACCAATTACAGCCAGAATCTCCTGACTGCCGCACGAGCGCTTGATCAGATCAACAATCAGATCAGGAGCCTCGAGAATCAGGCGCAATCGCTGCGCAATCAGACAAAGAATCTCGCCGCCCTGCCGACGAGCGTCGTCGGCCAGCTCGCGTCGACGATCAATCAGATGAACACCCTGATTGGTCAGGCCAAGAACGTCTCGTTCGATGTCCAGAGAAGCCAACAGGATTTCGAGCGGCTCTATCCTCGCCAATATGCGGCAGCCGTTTCGTCCGACAAGATGGTTCGGGACGCGACCTCTCGCTGGGACAACAGCTACGACGGGCTGAAGCAGTCGCTCACGCTTCAGTCGGCGATCGTCGGCTCGTTGGATCAGGACGGCCAGACGCTTCGAACGTTGATGGCGAATTCGTCCGCTGCCGTCGGCTCACTACAAGCCCAACAGTCCGGCAATGAACTGCTCGCGCTGCAGATCAAGCAGTCGTTGCAAGCCCAGGCTCTCATGGCAACGCAGGCGCGCGCGGACACGTTGCGTGCAGCCGAACAGCAGGCATCGTCCGCCGCCGCGAAGGAGCGATTCACTCGCTTCATCGGCGATGGCCACGCCTACACCGCTGGCAAGTAGGTGAGGGCGCCATGGCTGATCTCTCCGTCATTGACCGGTTCACCGACACCTTCTCGCGCTACATCGACTCCGGATTTGGCCTTCTGTCTGGCGACGTCTCATTCTTGAGCTCAACGTTGATCGGCATCGACCTGACGCTGGCAGGGCTTGCCTGGAGCATGCGGGCTGACGACCACATCATGGTCACGCTGGCCAAGAAGGTGCTCTATGTCGGTGCTTTCGCGTTCATTATCGGCAACTTCAAGAGCCTTGCCGATATTGTCTTTGCCTCGTTCTCCAGCATCGGTCTTAAGGCATCCGGCGGGAGCTTGAGCGCGGCCGACCTGGCGCGGCCGGGCTTTGTCGCCTCCGCCGGGTTCACGGCCGCCCATCCGCTTCTGGAGGAGACCGGGCAATTCTCTGGCTTTGATGTCCTGACCAACCTGCCCACGATCCTGATCCTGCTGTTCTGCTGGATCCTGATCGTGCTCGCGTTCTTCATCCTCTCGGTGCAACTCTTCGTCACGCTCATCGAGTTCAAGCTGACGACGCTTGCAAGCTTCATTCTCGTGCCTTTCGCCCTGTGGGGTAAGACCGCGTTCCTCGCGGAAAAGACCCTCGGCAACGTGGTTGCCTCAGGGGTGAAGGTGATGGTCCTCGCGATCATCATCGGCATTGGCTCGACCATCTTCGGTCAGCTCGCAAGCACGCTGACCCGGCCGGTCGACATCGTGTCGGCCATGAGCTTGCTGCTTGCGGCCCTTTCGCTGTTTGGCCTTGGCATCTTCGGCCCAGGCATCGCGGCAGGATTGGTCTCAGGTGCGCCCCAGTTAGGGGCCGGTGCAGCCGCGGGAACGGTGGCGGGTGCGGCGGCTGTGGTGATCGGCGGCGGAGCGGCGGTCGCGGGAGGGCTGCGCCTTGCGGCGGGCGGCTCAATGACTGCGGTTCGCTCAGCTGCGTCCCTAACTGGTGCGTCTTCGGCTGCCGGCACATCAGCTCGGGCCGCAACGGTGGATCAGCTCGCGAGCGCGGGTACTGGCGGCGCAACGAATGGAGCGGCTGCGTCGGGCACAGGGCGTTCAGCGGCACCGTCAGGTCGCGGACACGCGAGGGAAGCGGCCCAAGTCGCAGCCCACACGCTGAAAGAGGGCGACAAAGGTGGGCATTCGTCGGGCCCGAAACTGGGGGAGGAGTAGGATATGGCTGGTCAGCCCTTTCAGCGCGTGTCCGTCCGCTACGGTGAAACGCCAGAGCCGGTAACGCCCTATCAGAAGGCAGCCCAGGTCTGGGACGAGCGGCTCGGGTCCGCCCGTGTCCAGGCCAGCAACTGGCGGCTTGCAGCGCTGGCAGCCATCGGCCTGTCCAGCGTCCTCGGATTGACGATCTTCACCCAGATCGCTCGCTCCGGTGTCGTACCCTATGTGGTCGAGGTCGATCGGCTTGGTGAAGTCCGAGCAGTCGGGCCGGCGCTCGAGGCCTACCAGCCGTCAGACGCACAGATCGCGCATTTCCTTGCGCGGTTCATCGAGAACGTCCGCTCGCTGTCGATCGATCCGGTCATCGTCCGGGCGAACTGGCTGCGTGCCTACGACTTCGTCACCGACCGCGGCGCACAAGCATTGAACGACTACGCCCGTGAAGCCGATCCGTTCACGAAGATCGGCTCCAGGACCGTGACGGCCGAAGTCACGTCCGTGGTGCGTGCGTCCGGCGACAGCTTCGAGATCCGCTGGAGAGAGAACACCTACGAGAACGGGGCGATCGCAAAGACCGAGCGCTTCACGGGTCTCGTCACCACCGTTCTCAAGCCGCCCGCGGATGCCGAAACGCTGCGGAAGAACCCCCTCGGCCTCTACGTCCATTCCCTCAACTGGTCGCGCGACCTCATCGGAGACGCCAAATGAATTCCAGAGTCCTTGCCAAGCTCGCGTCGGCCAGCGTTTTAGCCTTGTCCCTTGGGCTTGCCGGATGCGCCACCAAACTCAATCTCGAAGCGCCCTATGATGAGATGACATTTGAGAAGGCGCTCCCAGAAACTGATCCGCCGGCGCCGGTGCAAGTCGTCGAAACACCCAAGGTCCTGCCTTTGCCGGGCCAGTTGAAACCCTTTCCGACAAAGGCCGTCAAGGAGGAAAAGCTGCCGCCGGAGCAGGCGATCGCAAAGGCCAACAAGGCGGCGAGGATGGAGCCGACACGCGCCGGGTACATCAACGCTATCCAGGTTTACCCCTGGACGGAAGGTGCGCTTTACCGGCTCTATGCAAGCCCGGAGAAGGTCTCGACCATCGCGCTTCAACCCGGTGAGGAACTGATCGACGTCTCCACGGGCGATACGGTTCGCTGGGTGGTTGGCGACACGTCGAGCGGGCAGGGGAGCGCCCGGCGGGTGCATATTCTCGTCAAGCCAACGCTTCCGGATATTCAGACCAACCTCGTGGTTCTGACTGACCGGCGGGCGTATCACCTCGAGCTCGTCTCGACCAAGCAGACCTATATGGCATCCATCTCCTGGACCTATCCGACGGATACGCTCGTCGCCCTCCACAAGCAGAACGTTGCCGCCCGGGAAGGCGAGGAGAGGATCGCCGATCGCGGGGTGCGGCTCGACAGCCTGAATTTCCGCTATCGCATCGAAGGCGACGATCCGCCGTGGCGGCCGGTGCGCGCCTTCGACGACGGCCGCAAGGTCTATATCCAGCTGCCGTCCGGCCTGTCGCAAGGCGAAGCGCCGCCTTTGTTCGTCGCCGGAGCCGATGGCCGGCCGAACCTCGTCAACTACCGTGTCCGCGGTTCTTACTACATTGTCGATCGGATGTTCGGCGCCGCTGAGCTTCGTCTTGGCGAAGATCCGCAGCGTATCGTCCGGATCATCCGCATCGACGCGCGGCCCGTGTCGCAAGCCTTCAGCACCGGGAGCGCTTCATGACGAGCTTGGATCAGGATCCGGAGCCGCTGGAACTGCGGGCTCGGCCACGGCCCGTGCGGCGCCTCAATAGGCGCGCTCTCATGATCGGCTGCGCTGTTGCGGCGCTGTTTGTTGGTGGAGCGATACTCATTGCGCTCAAGCCGATCTCCTTCAAGCAGTCCGAGCGAACGGAGCTGTACAATACCGACCGCAAGCAGACGGCCGAAGGCCTGAGCAAGCTGCCAAAGTCCTATGAAGACCTGCCGCCATCGACGCCGCGGCTCGGGCCGCCGTCGCCAGGGGACATTGGCAGGGCCTTTGCCGAAAATGAGAAGAAGGCTGGCGTCGCTCCGGACGCTGGCTTCCGAACCAATCCGGAGGAAGACGCCGAACGAGCCGAGCGGATCCGCCAGACGCGAGTCGCTCAGCAGGCAAAGGAGTCCGGCTTGTTCGTCCGCCTGTCGGAAAAACAGGAGAAGCGCAAGCAGGCAAGCCCGACTGACGCTCCAGCGATCACACAATCGACGTTCCGGCCTCCAACGCCCGACATCGGTCCATCTGCTGCGGAACTTGCAAAGACGGCGCAGGCGATGATCGATCGCTCCAGCGAAATCATTCCGTCGTCGCAGGCGCGAAAGCTGGCCTTCGTGGGAGCGAAAGCCGACACGGAAACCGCCAATCCCCACGCGCTAAAACTGGCACCATCCACCTATGCGGTGATGGCAGGATCGATCATCCCGGCGAGCCTCGTCACGGGGCTGAATTCGGACCTGCCTGGGACGACCATCGGCCAGGTCACCGAAAACGTCTACGACACGGTAACCGGCGAGCATCTCTTGATCCCGCAGGGGACAAGGATCGTCGGCAAGTACGATAGTGTCGTCGCCTTTGGCCAGAAGCGGGCGCTGGTCGTATGGAGCCGGCTCATCCTGCCCAACGGCAACTCGATCGTGATCGAGAACCTTCCGGCTACAGACGTTGCAGGCTACGCCGGACTCGAGGACCAGGTGGACTTCCATACCTGGCAGTTGCTCAAAGGCGTGGCCTTGGCGACCCTGATCGGGGTGGGGACCCAGCTTTCGATCGGCAATGACGAAAGCGATCTCGTCAAGGCGCTGCGAGAAAGCTCGCAGCAAACGACCAATCGTGCGGGGCAGCGCTTGGTGGAGCGCGAGCTCGACGTGCAGCCGACGATCACAGTGCGGCCGGGCTGGCCGCTCCGGGTGATTGTTTCGAAGGATCTGGTGCTGAAGCCGTACCACGACGTTCAGACGGTGGCGAAGGGCAGGTGAGGGATGAAGCTTGCGAAGCTGCCGGATCGGACCCCAGTGAAGATGAACGTTGTGGTTATGCCAGGCCTGGCGCAACGGCTGCGCGAGTATGCTGCCTTCTATGCAGAGACCTATGGCAGCAAGGAAGAGGTGACTGAACTGATACCGTTCATGCTTGAGGCATTTCTCGATGGCGACGTAGCCTTCAAGAAAGGGAGGAAGAAGGTCGATGGTACAATATCGTCTTCTAGTGATTGACAGGGCCCCTACTGATAGAGAGCTATGCCCTTTCGGCGAGTGCGGTCCTCACATGTTCGATCGATGCCTCCAGCGATCTCAAGAGCCCACTCAGTTCACTTGTCGGCAGTTCCTCTAGACGAAGCCTATCGCTGTCGACGGTTTGTGAAACCAGACGATCGATTGGGACGCTCGAATGAGGCCCCTCCAAAGCTAATCCGGATGACCCGAAGATTTGAGACACTATCTCGCCGGAAGGACGAATCGTAGTGACCAGCTCCAGACCGCCTGCTATTCCCTGTTCAAGTACTTCAACGGGAAGTTCAACACTTGCCAAGATGGAGTCCATACCGTCAGCTCGATATCCAATGCGAAGAAGCCGCCCCTTAGTCATGGCGACCTGTTCGACGAACGGTTTAGCTGACGGCGTTAGCACATTGGTCATCCAAAGCTTCCCAGCAAGGTACGAATAATACCTAGTATACTAGGTGGAGATCAAGTGACGTTTGAGGCCGTCTTGCCGCATGAAGTTGCGGCGGGTGGTAGCCCAAAATCTTCGGCGACTACGACGGAAGGGCGGCCTTACTCAGGAAGAGTTGGCTGATCGCGCTGGCCTGAATCGCAACTACATTGGAATGATCGAGCGCGAGGAAAATTCACCGACCGTTGACGCTCTCGAACAAATTTCGAAAGCACTGGGGGTTGATCCTGTTGTCCTATTTCAGGACCGATAGCTATCGGGTGGGCACCCTCATGGTCAGGGCGTAAACCTCCGGCAGCCTGGACCATGCATGGACCGGTCTGGGAGGCTGGCCGGCGTGCTGCCGATCATATCCACATAGTGTCGGTCGAGCATCCAGGGGTAGATCGCGAAGGCCTCGCCGAAGAGCACGCGATGCTCGCTCGGATGTCGGAGCTCCAGCGCTGGGTCACCGCCGAGCATGGAAGCTAACCGGCGCCGTCACGTCGCGAAAGATCGGCGGTGCGGCCGTGTTCAGGATCAGAAAGGAGGCTCGAGCTTCTGTCCGAAGTTGTCGGCGAAACGGTTCAAGAAGCGCCTGAGCGTTGAATGCGTCCGCTCGAGCACCGCAACGCGGTGATTGTGCGCGGCCGCGAGCACCGCGATATCGCAGCCAATCGCGGCTTCCAGAGGAATATTCGGCAGGACGAATGCCGGCGTCCAGTCGGCAGGAATCATGTGCTATTCCTGTCTCGACGAGCAAAGCCCGCAGTGGTTGAAGTAGTTCTTCGTCAAATGACGACCAGACCGATGATCGGCGACCGGCGACAACCTCGGCCCGATTTGGAACGGTGGTGGGATAGCTTGAATCGATGCAACTCAAAATAAGCATATGAAATTTCATGATAATTCCTGTTGGCATCATCTTGAACATGCCAGAATTTTCGGGCTCCCTACGTCACGGGCGTCGGGATACAATCTATACGGGCAACGAATCGGGGCAAGGTTAGACGCGGATGGCCAAGGCGGACCATATCAAGAAGCTCGTCGCAAGTTTTGGCCGGAACCAGGAGTTTCGGGCCGCGGCGCTTCGCATCATCGACGAGGCGACCAGTCAGGGGAAAAAACCCTTTGCCGAGTCGCTCAGGAAGATACTCGATGCCAATGTACGCGCGGATTACCAGACTGCCCCGCAGCCAGGGCTGACAACCCTCGCAAGTCAGATTGATGCCGCCGCCGATCTCGTAGACGAAATTCCCGTCTCTCGCGGTCTCAATGACATCGTGTTGAACTCCGATACACGTTCGCTGATCGAGGGCCTCATTGAGGAGCGTCGGCGGAGGGAAGAGCTGCGCCGTCATCGGCTGCCGGTCTCGACGCGATTATTGTTCTCGGGGCCTGCCGGTTGCGGCAAGACGCTATGTGCCGAGGTCCTTGCACGTGAACTGTCTTTGCCGCTTTACAGCGCACGCATCGACGTCATCATCTCATCTCTGCTCGGCGAAACCGCAAGCAACCTGCGCCGACTATTCGAGTTTGCGGAACGCAGGCCGTGCATTTTGTTTCTCGACGAATTCGATGCCCTGGCGCGCACGCGAACCGATATAGCCGAGCACAATGAACTGCGCCGCGTCGTCAACAGCCTGCTGCTCATGATCGAGCGATTCAAGGGGCCGGGCCTTGTGATCGCCGCGACCAACTTGCCGCAGTCCTTAGACGAGGCTCTTTGGCGGCGCTTCGACGATATTTTGTCATTTGATCCTCCCACCGAACGTGAGATCGCACTCTTGTTGAAACGTCAGTTTGCCAATTTCCCTGCCCAGTTCGATCTCGACATGCCGGTCAGCAAACTGGTCGGCATGTCCTATGCGGACATCGAACGCATTTGCATCGATGCCATCAAGAAGGCCGTCTTGAAGAAGCGCAAATCCATCAGTGAGACCGAATTCGCCGCTGCGCTCCGGCAAGAAACGCGTCGCAAAGGGCTGACGTCGCGCCGCGGCCTGTAGTTTACAACTGAAATGGCTAAGCTCCCGCATCTGCCGCTTCAGCGGTTGGACAAGACGCTCGACCGGCGCAGAGTTCCCGCGCCGGTAGCTCCTCCCGTACGAGGGAGTGCAAGCAGCCATGCAGCGAGCATCACCGCGCAAATTGATACGGCCGCGGCAGAGCAAATGGCGCTTCCGAGGATTGAAGGCATCGATCCCGAGCTGATCCTGAAAGTGCACTTGAGCGCGCCGATCCAGGAGGAGACGTGGCGCACCGCAGGCTTCAAAGTCCTCGCCCAGGAGCCTGGCGGCATCCTCGTGCTGTTTAGCGATGATACAGAGCTGAAGGCGTTCCGCCAGCGATTGGGTGAGTATCAGAAAGGCGTTCAAGGAGACGCCAAGAACCCGGCTTACAACCAGCTTTTCGCAGCGATCGACGACGTCCGCAGCCTCTCGGCTTCCGATCGTATCGGTGCGCGGCTTCGCGCTGACGGCAAATCATCAGCCGCAGATTTTGACGCGCGCGAGAATTTCACCATCGACATCGAGCTCTGGGACGCCCCGACCCAGCTCGATCGTCAGGTCCGGGTCCAAAAGATTGTCGAGCATGTCGAGAAGGCCGGCGGTGAAATTCTCTCTCGCTACATCGGTTCAACGGGCCTGATCGTTCTGCGCGCGCGAATGCGCGGATCAGTCTTGCGCACCCTGATCGAATTGCCAGCGGTTGCATGCGTCGATCTTCCTCCGATTCCAGATCTCGGCGAACGCGATCCGCCGGTCGTAACAGTTGACGATGTATCCGCGCCTGCGCCTGCCGTGGATGCTCCACTGATCGGAATTGTCGATAGTGGAAGCACGGATCATCCGCTTATCGTGCCCTCTCTCGTCGATTCGATTGGTGTGCCCGAGAAACTGGGTACGGCTGACGTTTGGGGTCACGGGACGAAGGTGGCGGGCATCGCCACCTTCGGCGACATCCGGGAATGCATCGCTCGCGGGATCTTTGAAAGTCCCGTGCGGATCATCTCGGCAAAGGTCGTAAATGACGAGGGTCGTTTCGACGACACCGACACGATTCCGGATCAAATGGAGCGGGCCATCCGGCTGCTTCATCAACGCGGTTGTCGGATCGTCAATATCGCGCTCGGAGATGCGCACCGCATCCCCTACGATGGCGGTCGCGTCTCGCCTTGGGCAGCGACGCTCGATACGTTGGCTCGCGAGCTCGACATTGTCATCATAATCTCTGCCGGAAACTCCAGTGCGGGTCAGCGCGCTCCCTGGGGAGAGGAACCCGAACAGATCACGCGGACCTACCCGGACTATCTTGTCATTCCGGAAAATCGGATCGTCGACCCGGCCACGGCGGCCATCGCACTGACAGTCGGCAGTCTCGCCCACGCCAATGGCCTGCCGACCGATGGTTCGGGCGGCGCGGAGCTGAGGGCCGTCACATCGCTAAATCTGCCGACCCCCGTGACCCGTTCGGGGCCTGGAGCAAACGATTCGATCAAGCCGGACCTCGTTGATTTCGGCGGCACGGTGCTCTTTGATGGCATGACCCAACGCATCGTGTCAGGTGATCAATACGCCAGCGCGGGAATGCTGACGTTGCGGCCAGACTATCTCGACGGCCTGCTGACCTCCTCGACCGGGACTTCAATGGCGGCGCCTCGCATCGCCTACAAGGCGGCTCTGCTGCTTCGCGCCATGCCGGTGGCATCCGCCAACATGATCCGCACTTTGCTTGCGCTCTCGGCCAACGCCCCCGCGGAAGCCCTGCAATGTCTGCAGAAGCTCGGCCCCGACGGCCAACGCGCCTGTTTGGGATATGGCGTTCCTGATATTGCGCGGGCGCTGGATTCCGAAGAGCGACGTGTGATTTTCATTGCTGACCGACAGGAACTGGCGACGGACCAGTTCGCGCTCTACCGAGTGCCTTTGCCGAAGGAGTTTCAGTCAACCAAAGGCAAGCGGCATATCCGCGTGAGCCTGGCGTTCGATCCGCCGGTCCGGCACACTCGGCTCGAATATCTCGGCCTACGTCTCAACTATCACCTCATCCGCGGTATGCAGCCCGACGCGATCTTTGAATATTTCAGGCACCGGACGAAGGAGGAAGCTCCGTTCGAGAAGTTGCCGGGGGCCGCGAAGTGCCCGCTCGGTCCGTCTCGAGACCTGCGGGGGACGAGTACGCTGCAAAGATCGACAATGACGATGCATCAGAATGTCGACCGTTATGGCGATGACTATTATCTCGCCGTGTTTGCGGAGCGCCGATGGGCAGGAGAAGAAATTGCGCATCAACGCTTTGCTGTCGCTGTTGAGTTGGAGCACGAGGCAGAGGTCAATATTCATCAGCCGCTGCGCGTTCACCTGCGCGCATGAGGCGCTCGACGGCATTCGGGCCGCGACGAGAATGCCGAGCACATGAGAATGCGACGAACAGATATTGCGATTGCGGGATGGGGACCGTTGATCATATGAGTAAACACATCTTAGAAAAATGGGAAAATTGCGAAGTCGTAGCGGGCCGCGAACCCTCCGTGCAGACCGTCGACGATTTCGAGCGCGTGCTCGACGATGCGGCGGATGAACGCCCTCTGCAAACGTTCCTGGCGTCCTTCCCCGTGTTGCTCGCTGCCCTTGCGCAGCCAGGAGGAAAGATCTGGTGCCTCGACCGGCCTCGTCTCGGGTCCGAATTCGTGCCCGATTTCCTGCTCGCAACCGTTACATCGATCGGATTCCAGTGGACAATGATCGAGCTGGAAAGCCCGGCGGAGAGGCCACTGACGCGGGCGGGCCTGCCGGCCAAGAAACTTGCAGAAGCCCTCAAGCAGGTCCGCGATTGGCGTACATGGCTCACAGACAACGTCGGATACGCTCGCGGCGAACTTGGACTAAAAGATATCGATTCCGCGTGTGCGGCTTTCGTTGTCATTGGCCGTCGCGCCGGGCTCGATCCCAAACAGATCAAGACCTACCGCGCCCTGTCCGCCGACGGGGTGACCGTGATGTCCTACGACCGTCTCCTCGAACACATGAGCCGCGCGGCGCGGGGAAGGCAGGCACTGCATGGATAACGCCGAAATCGAGCAATTCTTTCGCGAGACAAAAGCCAGTATCTGGCAAAACGCGTCTCTCCGTGAGCCTCAGATCGAGGGCTACTTTGCCATCCGTGAGCATTTTGCAAATAGCAAGGAGCCTTGCTACGTCCAGCTACCCGTGGGGTGTGGCAAGACGGGTCTGATGGGGCTGACGCCGTTTGGGATTGCGCAGGGGCGCATTCTGATCATCGCGCCAAACCTCACGATTCGCGAGAACATTCGGCGCGAACTCAATGTCAGTAACCCTAACTGTTTCTACAGCAAGCGCGGCGTGTTCGTTCCGAAGAACGGTCCTTACCTGTCGGAGCTCAAGACGGGTGCGAATATTCACGACTGCGATGCCGCACACATTGTGGTTGCCAATATTCAGCAGTTCTCGGGGGCGCGAAACAAGTGGTATGAGGCGTTACCGAACGACTATTTCGATATGATCCTCGTGGATGAGGGACATCACAACGTCGCCGACACATGGACGCGTCTGTTTGCTTACTTTGACGAGGCGAAGGTGGTGTCGTTCACGGCCACGCCGCTCCGATCCGACGGTCAGGTGGTCGCGGGCGAAAGAGTCTACCGGTTCGGTTACGCCCGGTCGATGATCATGGGCTTTATTTCCCAGATCGATGCGCTGTTCGTCAAACCGACTGAGCTAACTTTCACGGTCGAGGGTGAAACCAAGACGCTCGGCATCAACGAAATCATGAAGATGCGGGAGAAAGACTGGTTCAGCCGCGGCGTAGCGACGTCGGAGGAGTGCAATCGCAGCATCGTCAATGCCTCGGTCCAGCAACTCCATCATGTGCGTACATTGGGTTCGCCGCGCCAGCTGATCGCGGTCGCGTGTTCCATTCGCCACGCAACGCAGGTCGCCGCGCTTTATCGCGAACACGGCCTTCGAGTCGAGGTCCTGCACAGTCAACTGAGAGAGGAAGAGCGCGGGCGGATCGAGGCCACGCTGCGTAGCGGTGTCACGGATGTAGTCGTCCAAGTGAACATTCTCGGTGAAGGATACGACCTGCCTACGCTGTCCGTCGCCGCGGTTTTCCGTCCGTACCGAAGTCTTTCGCCTTACGTCCAGTTTGTCGGACGGATTCTCCGCCTGGCGCAGCCCGACGTTCCTTATTCACCGGCTAATCACGTGTATCTCGTGTCGCATGTCGGTCTAAACGACGAGCGCTGGTGGAGCGACTTTACCAATTTTGACAAGGACGATCAGGAGTTCTTTCACGAGTTTTTGCAAGGGGAGTTGGAGGTCGACGCGGAGGGAGAGCAATCCCCGCGTATGACTCTTCGCCCCTTCATGCGCATTCTGAACGAAGTCGTCGAAAGCTACCACCGAAAGGGATACCTCAAGAAGATCGACGACGTGATGGTCAGCGATCTCTTTGCAACGATTCGCGAGAAGGGGTTCGAACCCACGGAATTTGGGCTCGACGAGGAGATCGTCAGGAAGCGCCTTGCCGCGGCGCAGGCCGAAGGGCAGGTGGCAGCCTTCAACCCCGTCATTCAGCCACAGGAGCGCCGTGAGGCGCTGAAAGGGCGGCTGCAGCAGGAGGCGCGATCCATCGCAGACACCATCCTGAACCGTCTCAGCCTGCAACACCGCGGCCGGGATCTTCTGCGGTGTTTTTCTGGAAACCACAACTCGGAGATTCTGATCCGGCTCGCGAGCGCAGAGCAGAACAAGGTCATGGGTGTTGAATCCGGGCAACGGCAGTCTGCCAATATTGGACAGTTCGAGAGCGCAATCAACGCCTCGCCGGATATTGCTGACCGGCTATCGAGCCTCGTAAGGGAGAAGCTGAGGAATGGCGCGCCCAAAACAGATGGTTAAGCGATCCGAAATCGAGATCGCAAAGGCAAGACGCACCTGCAAGTTCACGAGCGAGGCGATCCCAAAGGGCGCGATATGTCTCGTCATCTACGATGGCCCACGCGACCGATCCTGCTACTCGCAAAAGGTGGCGGTTGAAATGATCAAGCTCGCGCGCAAGCGATTGGATGAACTGGAAAGCCAGCTTGGGCAGGCCGGAGCATCCTGATCGCAGGACCCGTGGGCGCGGCCGACGGTGTGCTCGAATTGCACCCGAAAACAGCTCGGACTGGATGCGACTGCGACTAGCAGAGTGGGGCATGGCACGGGATCGGCGATAACCATGCGCGTGGCAACGTGATCGGGCGTGACAGGTTCTTCCCTCCTGTTGGAGAGAACCAAGATGGATATTCGAGATGGTGACGGTTTTGTAACAGCGTCGTCTCTGCCAGTGGCACGGCTCCTCCGTCCTCATAGGGCGCTGTCGGTCAGGGGCACTGTAAAATTTCTTTTCACCAGCATCGATCCAACTTAGAGTAGTAGGGCTAAGCAGGGGGGCGAACATGCGGGGTGCACCACTTCGTATCGAAAGGCATGACAATCAGAAGAGCCTGGGACCGGACGCGGCTGACAGCGCGAGCGGCGTGGAGAAGTGGGCGTTGGCGGCCGCCAAACTTGTCCCTGGGGAGGTCGTCGCAGCATACCTAGCGGGCAAGGCCATCCTGCAGGGGCCTCCGCCTTTGGACGGCGCTTGGTGGTTGGGATGGACCATTCTATGCCTTGTGGCGGTCTTCGGCTTGCGGCGGTGGATGACCTCCGACAGGAGCGCCGGCGTTCCCGCCGAGTGGTCAGCCGTCATCATGTCAATGCTGTCTTTCGTGATTTGGGTCTTCTCATTCGGCGATGTCTTCAAATTGTATGGTATCTGGAACGAACGGGAATCCGGCCTCGCCCTGATCGCCTGGACTCTCCTCGCGCCTCTCATTTTGCTCGGGCTTAAAAGACTGTTTCGCGAATAGGGGCGGCCCAGTGCATGCCCTTTCCTGCGGGCTCGATACACATCGACGAAAGGTGGTTGTCGTCGCAGCTCATCTGGCCCGAGCCAGATATGACTCCGGTTGATCTGGATGCATGGTGGTGGTGGCGAAAGCGCAACCTTGACCTCTACGACAGTAACGTTGGCGCCCGAATCGATGCGATCAAGGGTATCGAAAAAGTCGTTCAGGGACTTGCAGTCCTGGCCAAGGGCCGTGCGGGTGGCATCCTGTCGATCACCGGCGGGAAGATTGCCGACCAAATGCCGTGGGAGGCGCTCGAGCGCGGGTTCATTGATCGCGCCCTCGATTATCATCCTGTTCGAGCCGATGGCACAATAGCGGCGGCGCCAGCGGACCGCACGGGCGCGCTCAGGGTAGCGCTGCTGGTCGGGCACGAGGGCAACGACAAGACGTTCGCGCGCGACGAGCAGCTGGCACAGCTGAAAAGTGCTTTCTCCGCGTCGGCTCAGGTCAAGGCACGCATTGCCGACGCCGATGCTATCGCGACCTTGGACCTCGTCGCCGTACCTTCTGACAAAGACCGGAGTGACTTCTTTGCAGATGCCGACCCACATGCGGTATTCTACTTCGGTCACGGGCGGGCGGGCTCAGTGCCGGCTATCTGGGTCGGTCCGGAAAATGGCGGCTGGCTGCCGCTTGAGCGTTTGGCCGGATACGCGACCAACCAGAATCCATTTCCGGCTTCCTGGATATTCATTGCGTGCTCGATTGGTGAAGCGCCCAGCCATGATGCCGGGCCCGCGGGCCCCGAAGCATTCAGGATTCTCGCCACACGCGGCGCGAGGGCGATGCTTGCCATGCGAGCCCGTATAAGGCCGCAGCTTGGCCAGATCGTGGCCGCGTCGCTGATCGAAAGCCTCAGTGGTAAGATACCGCTTGAGTTCGCCGCTGCGACGGCACGCAAAACTGCGCGCCGGGCCCGTCAGAGCGGCACATCCTCCCTTGTCGACTGGGCTGCACCGGCCGTATGGAGCACTGTCGTCGGCCCGAACCCGCCGCGTAGCGCTGATATACTGCCGCAACTGATAGCCGCAAAATTGACACGCGTCGCGGCGGACGACCCGGGCGTCGGACTAGGTCCGCCTGACAACGACGTGGCGCAAACCGCCGCTCGCTGGTCGCAGGATCGGCGGGTCAGAGTTGATGTTGCCGGAACTGACGAACCGGCGCTCGCCGCTCTTTTTGCCAAGATCGCGGGAGCCATTGCTGCGCAATCACCCAGGCCGACATTATTTGTCCGCCTCAGGGAAACAGGATCTTTCGCGCTCCGCCTCGCGGAGTGGGCGAGCTCCATGCTGGCAGCGCTCGACGGGCTTGAGCGTGAGACAGTCATCGGCCGCGCGCTGCGGCAATTATCTAATCGTGATCTCGACGGCCTCGAGGCGCTTGTTGGCATTCCCGATATCGCACTGATTTTCAGTTCGCCACCGAATGTCGGCGACATCACAGCATGGGCTATTTTCGAGGGGGCTGGCGCGGATGCGACAATCGTTCTTGGCTATGCCTCGGTCAATCAGGAGCAAAGGCCGCTCTGGACACTTGATCGGGTCGATACGGAGGCCACCATGCAAATCGCGCGCGATGCCCTCCAAAACTATCCGGCGACCCTTGCGCTCCTTGCCGTCCTCGATGGTCCCGCCAAGCGGGAGGCCCTCGCACTGATCACCGGCGAAGCTAGCGCGGAAATGGCCGCGGACCTCACGATCAACATGCCTAGTGGAATCGTGCTTGCGCCCGGCGTCAGGGATATTGTTCGCTCCACTCTCCAAGACGACGAGCTCGCACGAGCCCATCAGCGCGCATTTGAAGCGCGCCGAAGCGTACCGGCCTTGATCGAAAGCGATGATATATTTGCACCCGTGCGTGATCTGGCAGGGGCAGGCGCTATCGAACTTGTAGACTTCGTCAATGCGTTCGCCACCCGCTTTGCCAGCGATTGGGGCGCTGCCGAATGGCTTCGGTTGGGGCGCTCCCTGGAGTCTGCGAGGGATCGATGGGACGCAATTGACCCCCGGGTGTTGCTTGAGATCGCAAGCGCGCTCGTTGAGCGGCAAACCTTGCGGCAGGCCCTGCCTTGGCTCGATGCCGTGCAAACCGATGATCCTCTGCTGAACACAACACGCCTCTCACTGTTGTCCGAAATCGCAAAGGCTGAAGGCACGCCGGGAGCGCAGCAGAAAATGTGGCGCCATGCCCAGGATGCCTTAAGACAGATTCAGGAAGCGAAATCGCAATCTCCACTGGATCCACGGCTTCGCGCTCGCGCGCGCGATATGAAAGCCAATATTGCCCGGCTTAACCTGTATTTTAACCACGACGCGGAGGGGACAAGGGTAACCTTCACAGCCATCCTGGACGAGCTGAATCGGGAAAACGAAGCCACCGTCGCCTCTTCGCTCGTTGCCACCCTGCGCAACCTCGCTGAATGCTTGTTCGAATTTGAACCATTCCGTTCCGCAGGAGCGGAGCGCGCCGAAGCGCGACGGCATCTTAGACGCGCCATCGATATTGCTCGCCGACACTGCCTCGACTCACTCGGTGCCGAGGCAGCCTACAGCACGGCAAAGCTCGACGAGGTTGAGAGCGACTGGGCGGCTGCACGCGACCATTTGACAGGGACGATTGAGCTCGCGCGTTCAGCAGGCCACGCAGTGTGCCAGCGCATTGCCGAAATGCGCCTGTTCCGGCTCTCCGTGCAGCACGAGAACACGCCTTTCGACCACACTCTCTTCGCTGTCCGTCTCCGGAAACTCGAATTCCTGGAGTCGCACGTTTGGGCAAAGCGCTATGCTGCACAGGCCCGCGCGTGGGCGGCCCGCGAGCTTGAGCGAGCAGGCGACCTGGCGGGAATGAGATTGCTGCTCGTCCGGAATATTCAATTGTTCGAGCCGCTCGCCCAGGTGGCGTCCGACTCCGATAAGCATTTGGTCGCGCTAAGCCATGCGGGGCTGGCAAGCGCGGGAGCTGTTGGCAATCAAGAAAGCTGGACCCGATTCAGAGAGCTGAGTTGGTCGGCCGTCTGGATCGAAGAGCACGACGCACACGATCCATCGGCCTATTGGCGGGGAGACGTGTAGATGGGAAGCGGGTCGTTCGGCGGCGGCAGCGGATCCTTCGGAGGAGGTGGCTCCGGGGGTGGTGGTGGACGGGGCGGCGGCTCAGGAGGTGGCGGCGGAGGCGGCTCCGGAGGCGTCGGTGGAGGCAAAGGCGACTCGGCGTATGAGCGCATCTTGAAGCTCAACAAGCTGACGAGCGCCGTTAATGCCAACCCGGAAATGGCCAAGGTAAGCAAGCAGATCTACGAGATGCTGCAGGACCGCACCCGTGCGGCTTTCATGCGCGCCATGCTGTCGGACCCGATGCTCTCAGCTTCCTATCAGGGCCTGCTCTCGATCGAGGCCGATTTGAGCGACGGTGCTGCGCTGAGCGCAGCAGTCCAGAAACTTGGCGTGACGGCTGAGGGCACTCTGGCCGACCTAGCTGACGTCATTTGCCATGTCGGTCAAAGTCCCGACACGGATGAGCGCGTCGAGCGGATCGTGAGGCGCGCCGTCACGGATGTTCTCATGCGAACCGTCAGCAATGGACATGATCTCTATTATGAGACGCAAATCAGAAACCTCGGAGCCAAGTTTAATGCGCAGCCTTTGGCGAACACAGCCGGTTTTTTCCTAGGCGGACTCATCGCGAACGCAGTGCGCGGCGACCTTCTGAAACTGAGCGCCGAAGCGCGTGCTGTTATCGGCGATGCAAGCAACCAGATCGCGGTGAGTTGGACGGATAAATTCAGCGACCGCAGCCGCAGGAAGGGCGTGTCCTTCCGTGAGATCATGCAGACGATTGCGGACGACTTCTCTGTCTATACAGGGGGCGGAAAATGACCAGGCGAAAGATTCCCGTCGATATCGTCGCCACCATGCGGTTGCCGCGTGATCCTCAAAAGACACTGAAGTTGGACCTGGCGACCCTCACGTGGTCTGCGCATAACCTTGACAGAATAGGACACCCTCATCCGGCTTTGCTCGATCTACTGGAAATCGCGCGCGCCGTGCATGAGTTCGACCGCCGGCAGCCGAAGCGCACCACAGGAGTCAGGGTAAAGCAGGTGCATGTTACGATGTCCTTACGGGAGCCCGCGCGGTGGACGTCGGCCGCGAAAAGGGAGCTGAGCGCGGTGTTGCGGGTTCAGGGCAACGCCGAATGGGTATTCGATTTCACAAAACGGACAACCAGAGCAACTTCCGCTGATCTCGTATTCGGTGGCGGCGAGTGGGAGAAGACGACGCCGAAGAAGACAGCAAAGCGAGGTCAAGCAATCGAAAATGTGATGCTCTTCTCGGGCGGGCTCGACAGTACCGCCGGATTGGCGACCTTGATGGAGCAGGCCGACACGACACTTCTTGTCGCTTACTATGCGCGAAACAGGACGAAACAGGAGAACATTGCCAAAGAAATGGGATTTCGTCGGCTGGTTCAGATCGGCAGCAATTGGACTGTCTCGGAAACAGCTCCCCGCGTCGGCGGACAATTCATGTATCGCTCCTTCCTGTTTCTGGCGCTTGCGCTTCTCTTTGCCGATGCCACCTGTTCCAAGTCACTGTTTCAGTTCGAAAACGGGCCGCTAGCTTTAGCCGTCGAACCTCTTGATCTGTACAGGATCACACGACACGCTCATCCGCTCGTGCATCGGCATCTTGCGAGTCTGTTCAAGATCCTCAGGGGGCGGACCATCAACCTGAGCAATCCCTTCCTGAACACGACGAAGGGGGAAGCGGTTAAAAGATTGAGAAGTGGACTTACAAGGGACCAATTCAAGAGGGTTATCGCTCTGACTGAATCCTGCTGGTACCTTAACTCGAAGATCATCGTGGCTGGCCAACCTCGCAAGAAAAACGGCGAACCCTGTGGCGCGTGTGTTCCGTGCCTGGTCCGCAAGGCGGCGCTGGGGGCAGACGATAGCGCCGCAGCCGTCGATTTTAGCAATGGAGGTGGACGGGTGGCACGCGATCCGGTCGTAAGAGTACACTACGAGTCCTACTCGGCCTTTGCAGAACGATTGCTGGAGAAGGGCTTCGACGTCTACGACTTCATGGAATCTGTTCCTGCCGCGACTCGGATCGCACTGGGGGCTGGTGGTGAGATGACGCCTGCAGAGGCGCTCGCCGTTTATCGCCGTTTTGCCAAAGAGTGGACCAGGACTTACAAGTGAAGACAGAGTTTAGCGATTTTGGCGAGGTGCGACGCCTGCTGGCGGATGCGCCATGTCTCAGCATCCGTCAGCCCTGGGCGGAGCTGATCTTGCTTGAACGGAAGAAAGTGGAACTACGCCAATGGTCCACTCAGCACCGCGGATGGGTCTGGCTTCACACCGGAAAGACCTTTGACGAGGCCAGCTACAGCCGATTTGGGTTCACCTCGCTGTTCACAGGCGGCTTTGTCGGCGCATTCCGTCTACGCGATGTCGTGCCGCTCGATGGCGAGCGTTGGGATGTATGGCGTTCGACGCACCTGGATCTGGGCGACTGCCCAGCAAATGTCTTTGGTTGGGTAATCACAAACCCGCTGCGGTTGGAAAAACCGACGGCCGCGCCTGGAAGTCGAGGGCTTTACCGACCAGATGCCGAGCTGGCCACGCGATTGCTTGCCCAACCATTTGTTGGAGAGTTCGAAGCCAGCTAGAGCAAAACGGGGGAAGTGGACATCGGTTACTGAAAGATCAAGCTCGAACAAAGGGCCAAAGCGGATTGGCCCGGCCAAGAGCTGACCGTTGTCTCAGCAAGAGAGTGCACGACAGGAGCATGTACTCAAATCTTCGGATAGGAAACCTGAGCTGCGGCCGGGCGGACACCGACGCTGCCACGGCCCTCCTTTTCAGCGGCATCGAGCACGGCGCCATAGGGCGACGAATAGTAACCAACGATCGACCGATGGCCGCACTCATCGCATCCTAGGTACTTTCTTGATCCTGCGCGCTCCGTAAACCCAGTGTGCCTGCTCACCAGTGTGTCCTTTTGACAGGTTGGCTGCCGTGACGCCCGAGCAGCGAGCCGCCTTGCTGGACGATGCACCGAAATGCCAGGGGATGCCGACCATATAGTCAACCACGCTTGGATGCGCGGTGCTGGCGGCCTGATGCCACGTTAGCGGCTAGCATTTGAAAAAGACGGGCGACTCAGCGATACTCAGGCATCTAGGGGTAGGGCACCTTCGACCTGTCGCCGGGTCAAACGCTCCTTTCGGGACAACACCGCACATATCCTGCATCTCACCTCGTGGGCTGCTGCGTAATCGGCGAACAGCATGGCCCGCAAGGAGGATGCACATGTTTGTGCTTCGTATTTCCGCGACGTTGCCAGCTATTGAACGGATCAAGGCGGCACTCACCACCAGTCTTCCACACGTTAAGTCATCCCATCGGGTCGAAGCGCTCGGCCGCGGGCTTGGCTTTCGCACCTATGCTGCGCTGCGAGCGGCAGCCGAGGCGTCGGCGCCCATCACAGTTACGGTGGCGGGAGCGCCCTTTTCAGCCTATCTCAAGCATCATGGCTTTGAGGTGGACCCGACGCATTTTTACCTGGCGACGGCACAAGTGGCGATTCAAGTCGTGCTCGACAGTGCGCCAAGATTGAATATGCGCGGCATCGGCTTCGGGCGTCCGCAGCGCAATGTCGATGGTTCGCGGCAAACCCCGCAACAGCAATATGCGGAATTCCTGGAGTGCCGGCGGGAGTGTCTCGGCACGTATGCCGCGGAAGCCTTCTTGCGGTCGCTGGCCTTGCTGGCGCGGGTCAAGGCAACCAAGACCATCCGCTCCGGCACAGGCAGTTATCGGCTCAAGCACATCGCTGAAAACTATGTTTGTACCTATCCCGAAGGCGGAAAGCTTGGGCCGGCTTATGTGCCGAACGGCATGCTCATAGCCGCGGCCCTGCATTTGGGTTTTAAGCACAAGACCTTTGTCGATGATCTCGGCTACGACACGCTGAATGCGAGCTTCAACATGTCGAAAGCGGTCATCGAAGACCTGGATGCCGAGATTCGCCCCCAAAGCGGCTTTGCGCAGGACCGGGCGCGCAAGCGGGAGAGCCGGAGGCAGCTTGAGAAAGCGCGCAAGCAGTTTGCAGCCATAAGGGCCTCGCTCCGAGTCTAGCGATGAATAGCGTCCCCCGTTGATGCCGCGCTGCGTTGGCGGGGGACATCGGGACCATGCAAGCTGGCCCCGCGTGAGATCCTAGTGCCGCCAGCGCCTCCCCGCCATCACCTCGTAAAGCGCCAGGATATGCTTTTCGTGTAGTGCGCGCTCGCGTTCGACGATGTCTTCCGGGGGCCGGTCGTGGCAGTGGCGGTGTGACAACCTCAGATATCGTTGGCTGTAACGGCGGGGGAGGCCGCCACAAACACCGGCTTAGATTGGGGCTCGGGCTGACAGCGGTATCCGCGCCGCGCATGTGCCAATTGTCGCGGATCTTGTCGGTATGGTCTTCAAGACAAGACGCGTATCCCGCGGGAACTTTTTGGCTCGTTCGCGCCCGCCACTTTAAGGCGCGGGGCGTACGGTAAAAAGAGTATCCTCTTCGGATGCAAGTGCGATCTCTTGCCGGTACCGCGTATCTGGTTTCAAAGTCTTCCACTTTAGCGGCGGCAGCGCATTGAAATAGCCTTGTGCCCGCTCAAGATCGCCAAAGTATCCGACGACGCGGTGCATCTGATTCCATTCGAGCGCGAAGGCCCACAGTGCGGATTGTTCGGTCTCACGGCGCATCCGGATTTTGAAGAAGCCGCTCGCGCAGACGCAATCGAGCTGGAGCGACCAATCCTTGGTCTGGTCTGCGAAGCCGCGCAAATGCTCGTTTCCCCAATCCGGCCGGTTCGCATTCGCTGCAAAGCCGATGGGGCCGGGCAGAAATCCACCGATTCCGCCGCTTTCGTCATAGCTCATCAGGTAGAAAAAGCCTTGAAGATGAAACTCGGCCAACCGATGCACGCGCTTCTGATCGAGCTGGGGCGGCATGATGAAGTTAGCCGTGAAGTCCAGCGCCGACATGATGGTGCCTGACACTGAGTCTTCCTCATGGCTGTCAGCGACGCGTTTCTTCGTTCGCCGGCTGATCGAGTTTGCAGATTTACGGACGGCCTCGGCTTGGAGGACAGGGTCGCTATGCTGTTCGCCCAAATTGGGCTGCAAGGTAATTGCCGAGATATCATCTTCGAGACCGGCCTTCTCGCCGTTGCAGATCGCACACGCCTTGCCGATGAGTGCCCAGCTTTGATGGAGCGAGCCTTTCGGTACGAAGCGGCGTCCGATAACATGCTCGACGGTATGCGGGCTATCCGTAGTCGGCTCCGCACCGCAGTAAAGGCAGGTGCGGTTGCTTAGGCGCAAGGCCTTGTTGGCGGGCAATATCTTGAGAACTGACTCCATGCCTCATCATAGCGTTCCGCTCGGTCGGACCCAGCTATGTCGATGACAGCCTGGTCTCACTGAGCGTGGCCCTGTGGCTGCGGCCTTCACATAGTGGGGCTCCGCAACTCTGCGGCGGCCGACCCTCTCCCAGCTCGGTTTGATGGCCGGGCCAAAAGGCACTTATAAGCGGGAAATGCACCTAAACTCTTCGTCATTCTCTGTAATCAATTGAATTCACAACGAATTAGACCGCCCTCCGAGCGCACCATGAATCCAAGCAGCAATATGCCGTCGATCGATGATGATATCGACGTCGAGATTAGCAAGCACCCTCCCGCTGCGGCGCTCGGTCGTCGACACCGCGACGAGCTTCGGAGTTGGATGCCGGAACTCGTCGCGGTCGTGAAGCGCGGTGTGCTTCCTGTGCCGTGATGTGAACGAGCCGGTGAGCCCAACATCGGCAATCATTTCTTCGCAATACGATCATTGAGCCATCTGCCCACATGCCGTCGGATCCGGACGTCACCGAGGTCGTCGAGAACGGTCGGTGGCAAAAGCTCATCAGTTGCGAGCAGTCTGCGCGCCGGGCGGCCAGCGTCGAGCAATTTGAGGGAGACCGAGCGCGGCTGCACGGTCTCGGCTCCCTAATGCAACGACCCCGAGCAGCAACAAAGCTCTGTGCGATTGCGAATGTCCGACCCGCTCAAATATCTGAACGGCATCGGCGACGGGAAGGTGCGCTCCCACCAGAATCGTGGCAGAGGCCTCTAGCGGCGCCGACAGTTTCATCAAGCGATCTGCGGTGATCTCCCGACAAATTTCGAGCTGCACTGCGCTGGCGTGCTCAATGCATCGATGGCGTCGATGCGCAGCCAACCACAGTAAAAAGCGACCAGATCTGGCGTCGAACGGCCCGCAAAGCCGGGCTTCGGCGCTCGACGCATCTCGGCGCAGCTGCTCGTCGGAGGTCTCCCTGGCCAACGCGATAAGCTTGGTCCCGGACTCATCATCAAGTGATCCGTTCGCCTCTAGCGCGGCCACAGCTTCGCGTGCGATCGAATAGGATTCCGGCTCCGATACTGCGGCTCGGCTCGGACCATCGGTCCAGAGTAAGTTGCATGAGTATCGGAAAATGCTCCGGGTGCAGTCGGCTGCTGAGGGCAGCCGTCAAACTGCGGCGGACCCGGTTACCCTTGTCACCCGCAAGAGCAGGGAGCTCGGTAGGGAGTGGATCTGGCAGTCTTGATGCCAGATATTCAAGCGCCCTTTGACGCGCGTCGGCGCGATTATGGTGCAGGGCCAGCCAGACGAGAGGTTCCTCGCCAATCGTGATCGCGGCCTGAGTTGCGGCAGCTGCGTCGGCGCGGTCCGTCGCTTCCGCGAGCCACCTGCGGACAACGCCGGCCAGCTTTGACCCACTTGCGATCATCACTGGCACGATCACGCCGAGCGCGGTCGAAGCCGCAACCGGCGCTGCCGCGTCAAGCAAGGCGAGGGCAGCTGCTCCGACCGCACGTGGCCCCTGCTTGATGGCTTCGAACGCCTAGCAGTTCCCTCGCTTCTGGAGAGAGCTTCGCCAATAACGATTCTAACCGTTCTGCTTCGGCTCGCGCTTGAACGGCATAAGTATCCACTAACAGATGAACGAACACCCAGGGTGAGGCTGCATGCAACCCGCCATGGCGGCATAACTTACACCAAATGGTCTCCGGCAAACCCGGGACGGTTCACCGCTCGCCCCCGTGGGTCTGCCAGACTCGCGGCTACTCCCGCGCCGCGCGTCTTGCAGTCCTTCCAGGCTTTCCTCGGAGGAGGGAGAGGACGTTCGCAACTTGGCCGGCAACGCTGAGCGGACGGCGGTTTGCAAAGCTTATCTGCGAGACCCGGGTGACTTGCGGATGAGGTGCGACGCTCACCCACAGCATGCGATTCACGAAACAGACTGATTTAGCTTGGTCGGCAGCGGTGAATTGGACGAAATTGCTGCCCAGCATGCTTCCAATGTTTGCGATCGCGGCAAGTGCGGTTATTGACCGTCCGCCCGCCGAGTCGATGAGCAGGTTTGATAGTTTGTCCGGTGAAGTGGGGTCAGCGATTGCGGCGCAAATGGTGTCGGCATTGACAGCAATCGTACCGTAGGGCGGTCCGATGTCGACTTCGATGGTAGTCATAAGTTCCTCCTCAGCCAGATAGCCAGAAAAGTTCTGTAAGTATCCCAGAAGCGCTGCAGTGACATTCGTCCGGGTCTAGTCAGGCGACGCTGCTGCAGCGCGCTTCATGCCTCCTGCTGCACTTCGACCTTCGCCTAGCCAGGACGCACCGCGCCTACGGTTCATGGGCAAGGCATCCTGCCGTAAATTCAGGAGGCGCCAATCGGCCAAAGTGATTGTGCGGGGCTATCTATCGCCAACCCCTGTGTTGCTCGCGAGGGACCTACCTTGGCTCGATGCGTCCCTCGCTTCGTTCAAGCTCAGTTCTCCTGGCAATCACTAGGCAGAGCCCACGATGTTTTGCTCTGGCTGCCTGGAGCAATCATAGCCGACAGCTCGCTCTGCATGGCCACGAAAAGCTTTGAAGCACGCAACGCGATATTGCTGTCCACTTCGCCGTCATCGGTGTTGTAGCTGAATGAGATCTCAACCAATGCTGGTTGAGTACGGCTTGCATCACTAGCAGGATACCAGAAGGTGAAATCGAACTCTGCATCGGCATCATGGCCAAGATCAACCTCGGCCCTGCTGAAAACGAGCTCAGCAAATACGGGGCCGGCTATCAGATTGGCGCCCAGCTGGGGTGGTTTTGTCGAGACGCTTTCGAGCCACGACCAAGCGCCTGGATAGGTATCCATGACGTCTTTGAGCGTCGCTGGCGGGGATAAGCCAGCTTGCTTCTGGGACACCGAATGGGAATAGCTGCTCCGGGTTTTAGCGCCCTGTATCGGGATTGAGATGTCTTCCTCGAACTTTGATTTCGCTTCGCGTTGGCCTGCAAACGACGAAGCGTTCGAGATGAAGATGTCCGGGCTCCGGAATTTGAGCGTGGTCTCAACGGTGGCGGCCCCTCGCTCCGCCGTCAACGCCGCGCGCTCCCGGTACGAGAATCCTGCCAGACTAAGCGTGCAGCCTGCCGTGTCTTTAAAGGACACGCGGCGTTGGTGGCGGAGCACAAAGGATTTCTTGGCGCGGCTCTCTCCGCTCTCGCGGCGGTCGAGATGAGTACTGATGATCGGCTTTAGACGTCCATCCCAAAATTCGGCTGCACGCGCGTTCGGGTCGCCCGCGAAGTCAGTGGGCGTCAGGAGAAGTTTGTATTCACGGGAATCAATTGTAATGCCGCCCGCAAGTGCAGGTTGGGGCAGCTGCAATATCAGGGCGACCGTGATCGCGCCGGCTGATCGTCCAGCCACCGAGCGCCAGCTTCCGCGCGGCACCAGCGTCATGGCTGCAAGGCTTTGTTTAGAAGGTGTGCAAGCCGCACGCCGGCTTTTGCGAGCTGGGTGCGGACGATGTCCCGGTTCGCTTGAATATAGGCATTATCAACCGTGACTTCGTCGGCCGGCTGATTACAGGAGGCTCCCTGCTGAAGGCAGTATCGTGTTGCCGCGGCACGGGTGATGGCGAACGATTCATTGGCCCAATCGCGTGGGTCAGAGGCCTGCGTCCACAGTTCCTGTTGCGCGGGCGTGATCGATTTAACGAGCTCGGCTGCCGCCGCCACTGGATCTTCGCCGACAGCGCGCAATACCAGACATGTATCCCAGGTCGAATGCAGATTGGTCTGGCATTCGCCGATGGTGGTCACCTCGTTGCCGCCTCGGTCGTCTCCAAACGACACGTGAAGCGGCTGGTGCAAGTCACCCACCCAATGCCCAAGATATTTCAACGCGATGAGCTTGCGTTCATCGTTGGCGGGCGATGCAAGCACCGCCATGTCGCTCTCGATCCCCGACAGGACGCATTTCGGCGCCAATGGACAGGGTGATGTAGCGGCAATCCCCTTTGCGGTTCTAGCAAGATTGACGTAATGCTCGTTGTCGCGCGTGCGCGGATGATCGGGGAAGATGCAGGCTTCCCGGAAGAAATCATATTGGTCTTCGCCCTTCATGAGACGGCGAATCTCGGCGCGTACTTCCGGGAGCGCTAGACGGAATGCTATTTCGCAAACGATCTTGTGTCCGGTGTCACCTCAGGCCGAAGCAAGCGTTGGGGTGGAAATCAAGAATAAGACCGCAATCAAGATCCGGTGCATGATCCACCTCCACCTAGCAGTTGGATGGCCATACAATCAAAAATTGTGACTTTCGCCTAGGTGGTTTAGGGCAGCCGCACGACGGGATCGAGCTGCTCTTGGACGCCCGACCCGGCTGATCAGCCGAGACAGCCTGCGTCAGGCTGTCGCGCGCAGATCCCAGCGGTGAAGTTGCAATCTCTAGTCGCGCGGGACTAAAGTTCTCGCCGCGGTCCGTTTTCCGTAAGTAATTCATATTGCGTCTGTTTCGAACGAATTGTCGTGCGGCGCGCCTGGCTCACAATTTCCGGCCGGATGAGAAGCGTGTCTTCAAAGCGATTTCGAAGGGGGAAGGTTCGTGAAAAAGAATGGTGAAATAGACAAGCTGCATCCAAAGCTTCGCATGATCGGCAATGGCAGCAACCAAGTAAATTTTCGCCGCGCCGAACTTAATAGCAGCCTCGCCTCAACTTATAGGCCTGGAAAACGGCAAGAGTTATCGCAGGCAACGCAGGACCTCCTGCAAAAGCCCGACGAATTGCTTGGACCAGGCAACGAACTGGCCCTTAGCAAGAAGACCGCTGGTAAAAGAAGAAGGAAGCTAAAAACCGCAGGCCCTCCGAACAAGGCTTACGCGGATATCTTTATAGAGGTTCAGAGGTCAAGCGTCGCCGGTGCTGAAGGCAAGTCGGAAGCGGAGGCTTTGCGCGCGGATCTAGAGAAGAAGCTCGCAAAGAATCCCGATTGCAGGAAATTTGGCCGCCCCGTGTTGGCAAAGCGTAATTTTGTGACTGCGACGGTACCACTAACTCTGATAGAGGGGCTTCGGTCGGATAAGCGAGTGGCGTTTGTTCAACTCGCCGAGGGACTGAATGCAAGAATTCCAGTGCCGGCGTGGGCAAGCGTAGGAAGGACTAAACCCAGCCCTCGAGCCGTAGCAAAATCCACTGGGCGCGCCGATGGCTCAGATGTTATCATCGGAATTATCGACGTCGACGGCTTTGACTTTTCACACCCCGACTTCTCAGATGGAAAGGGTGGAACGAGGTTTTTGGCCATATGGGATCAGGGCAGCACATTCCGGGATCCACCCAAGGCCTTCAAGAGAGGGGCAGAATTTACGCAGGCTCACCTGAATGCTGCGATGCGCGCGTCCAGCAAACTTCCAGCTGTAGCTATCGAGCCTCAATCACAGCAAGTAGAGGGATCTCACGGGACCCACGTCGCCAGTATTGCGGCCGGGCGTACTGGTGTTTGCCCGAAGGCCATGATTGCAGCCGTTCTAATAGATATCCCCAAGCAGAAAGATCCGGTTAAGGAGCGCAGAAGTGCGTTTTCCGATTCCAACGTAATTATTGAAGCGGTCGAATACCTCTTGGATCTGGCAAAGCGGCATAAGAGGCCGATCTCGATCAATATTAGCCTCGGCACAAATGGCGGTGCCCATGACGGCTCAAGCGGGGTTTCCCGTTGGCTTGATGCGAGCCTAGCAACCGAAGGCCGCTCGATTTGTGTAGCGGCCGGTAATGCTGGCCAAGAAGCTGGCGAATCTGACGATGATATCGGCTGGGTGATGGGTCGAATTCACCCAAGCGGCAACATTCGATCTGCTGGCCTTGCTGTCGACCTCGAATGGACGGTAGTCGGAAACTCGATCGTTGACGTATCCGAAAATGAATTGGAGATCTGGTATGGGGCCCAAGACCGTTTTGTTATTCAATTGCGCGCGCCGGGAAGCGACCAGTGGATAGAGGTGAAGCCGCGCGAGTTCATCGAAAACAAGAAGCTGCCAAACGGAACATTCCTTTCAGTCTACAACGAGCTCTTCCACCCTGTGAATGGGTGCAACTACATAACGCTTTATCTTTCGCCCGATTTGGACGAACGCGGCCCGCAGGGAATTCAAGCTGGTGTTTGGACAGTTCGTCTTGTCGGCCATGAGGTGCGGGACGGGCGCTTTCATTGCTGGATTGAACGCGATGACCCGTACGAATACGACAGAGTTGTGCGCGGCGAGTTGTCGAAACTCCGCGCAAAGAAAAAGAAGATCGACTACGCCTATATATCTCATATCGACCAGGACCATACGGGGCGTTTATGGGAAGTGCATCGTGACGTGTCGGTCATAAGAGTGGTGTCGATTGGCGGCAAGTTCTTGTCCTCGGCCCGTTCGCCCATGCTTTATAAGTATTGCCGACGGCCCCAGCATTTGACGGAGAGCTGTGTCGGTCGGGTTAGGTGACTTTGCGAGCCGCGATTACGTCGAGCGCGCTGACCAAACTCACCTTGGTAGGTGATGCGTCGCGGCTGGTAGATCGATTTGTGTGACAAAGCGAGCGATCGATTTTCGACGATGTTCTTACAACACGTCAAACATGAGAGCCGATCTCGGCTCGCGTCGGCTACTCGATACGCACCGGACCTTATGCCCACTTGCACTACCGCCTCTTGCGCCGCAAAGCGGACCTCTAGCCGAACGGCCTCGTCTCAAATGGGCCAGGAGCCGACTGACTCGATGCAACGACTTCCATGCTTGGGGCTTCGAGAAATCGCCTTTATGGGGCTTTTCAACCGACAGTAGTGCACTTATCCTGCCAGTTATTGGATGCCTCGAGTTGGCCGACGCCGTGTCATTTTCCGCGGAGAGTTCGTCATTGCATTTTGGAGAAAAGTTTCGGTTTTGCTTTTCGCTGCGAAGTGGGGGTAGAGACGCGACCGCCCTCTGGGTCCTGTTCGTTCGATCGCCGGCTGTCGCGCTCGCATGCTCGGTCGCAGCATTTGCGGCGACGGCTTCGGCGTTCGGGGCCGAGATACCAAGCCAGGCCGAGGATCGCTTCGTCGCGGGGTTGGTGAAGCTCTTGTCGGCGCCAGTCGATCTCGCGCCCGGCGTCCTCTCGGCGCTCGCCGAGAAGCAAGGGGAAGTCCTGGAGACCGGGGACGCCTTCTGGCCGAGCGTCGTGGGGACGGTGACCGCCAGGCGCGAGGTCAACGAGGCGCTTCAGGTGCGCCTCCGCTCCTCTTTCCCGGGCAATCGAGACCTGTATCTGCGTCTCACTCGGCAATTGCCAGATATCGCGGATATCCTGGCCAAAACTCTTGTTTTTGACGGTGCAGGCACGGTCGACGGCAAGCCTGTCGACGAGGTTCTGCGTCGAATGCGGATGGCGACGCCTGCCGCCCAACGCGCGTTGATCGCCAGGGCCACCGACGCCACCAATGCCGCCAGCGGAGAATTGATCGAGCGCGTGGCGTCATATCCCGAGATCCTGGCGGGAATGGAAAACGACGTTGTCGGGCTGCGAAGGCCCGCAATCTGGCCGTTCGGTATCTGCTTGCCCGTGGTCTAGACGCCTCGGATCAGGAGCTGTCAGGGGCCCTTAGAAGCCCCGATCCGGGCTCGTTGAGGGCCGCGCTCGCCAGATTGTCGCGTTTGGAACCGAGAAGGGTCAACCGGTTCGAACCGATCTTGACTGGGCTGTCGGAAAGTTCGCTCGAGGTCGGCGCTTGGGCCGATGTGCTCCGCATCTTGATCCGAATTCGTCCGGAGACGGTCGCGTCGTTCATTGACCAGCACCGGGGCGATACGGATTTCTGGCTTGGCGATCGCGGGTTCGCGGTCATCGATGCCGTGGCTACTGTTCCCGCCGCGCTTTCCATCGTGAGGCAGCGGCAGGCGGACATACCATTGAGAGAGATGCTGGCATTGGGCCGGTGCGAGGTTCTTGCGCCGGCTATCGATCTTATATCGCCCGGCCGCGATCCCACGGATGTCGCCACGATCGTCGCAAGACTGCTTTCGACGATTGCGCGGTCCCCTCGCAGTTCGACCTGCAACGTCGAGCGAACCGCGCCGCTTCTTGATTCCGTAACCTCCCGAATTGGGGCCGATGCGGCCAAGGCCTACGCGGCCGCGTTGACGCAGGAGGTCGATCCGTACGCCGTGGCCGCGAACGACAACGCCCCCGGAATCGCGACCGTGAGAAACCTGCTGCAGTCGGCTCCCGCGACCCGGAGCGCATTCGCCTCGGACCCGAAGGAACTCGCAAGCAAGGCGGCGCGGGAAGAGGTGCACCCCCTTGCTGCCGCCCTTGTTCAATCGCTGCCGCCAGATCACGCCGTGCTTTCCGAACTTCGCCGGGTTCTGACGCCTGGAGCAAACGAGATCCTGACGGACTACTTGCTTCGCAATCGAAAAATCGTCCTGACCGTTTTGCGCCTGACCGCGCGAGCTGATGGCTGGACGAGTCGAGATATCTCGCAAGTCAGCGTGTTGTCGACGACAGAATCCGATGTCGATGTCGCCCGCGCGGCATTCGACGCCCTTATGCTGGCGGGATACGTTCCCGGTCTGACGGACACCTTCGACGCGATCGCGCGGCGGTTGCCGGATCCGTCGGGTGCGCCGGATGAGCGCGCAGTGAGAGCGGTCCGGGCGTTTACGCGAGCCGCGCATGAAACCCGGGACCGACCAAGCCTCTACAGCCGGGAGCGGTTGAACTGGCTCCTCGAACGTCTGTCGGTAGAAGGTCTGCGCGGCCGCGTCGTACGGGCCCTCGGGCTTCGCCCCGAAACGCTTGCGATCGACCCGCGCTTTCTTTCAGCATGGCTCGCGCAAGCCGTGCCTTCGAGGCGTGGCAGCACCATTGCCGTCTGCGCCGATGCGGCGACCTTGGGGCCTTTCGTGGACAATGGCCTTACGTTCCAAATGCTGGAGGCCTCGAATCAGAGCTATCAGTCAGAGGAGTGGTTGCCGGCCTGCGTGGCCTGGCTCGCGGGATCCACTTCTGCCGGCCCAACCGAAGCTGGGCAGATGCTTTGGCTTCTTTCCCTTCGGGACGGCAAACTCGCGACCGAAGAGGAACCCGCAAAGCAATTGGAAACTCTCTCCGGACTCTGGTCAATCTCGAAGCAGCGGTCCCTCGGTGATCTAAGCCGCCGGCGAATTGCCGCCCGTGCAGGGGCTCTCGCTCCTCGATTAGGGTGGAGCTTGACGGAAGTCACGTTGCTGAGACGTTGGGATTCGGAATTGTCTCGCGACTATCCCGACCAGGCATGGTCATTCCGAAAGGAATGGCTGCTCCGCGCGGTGTATCTGTTGGCCTTGGCCATTCCAGCCGCCATGCTCCTGCACTTGGCATTCTGGTCTGTCCTGCTCTTGACCTACCGCACCTCGACGCGCGTGCAGGCGCACGTCTTCTATAACCCGCTGGCCAGGAAGATTCTCGGCTTCGGTTACGTCGATATTTTGCTGATTTGGGTCGGGCCGCTCAGAAGAATTCTGTTCGCGCCCTTCGTCGATGCCATGCCCGGAGACATCGGACAAATTTCTTTCGGCGCCAAGGAGGGGCCGTACTACGCGAACTCGCTCGTGGTCAGGCTCGACCGGGCGGAGCTTGCGCGCGGGCTCAGGGATGCCGAGCGGGAAGCTCTGTCCGGTAGTCTTGACGCGGCGGCGCGACCGATCACGAGCGGTCTTGCGAGCTGGAAGGGACCGACATGCCTCTTCGGGCCGTCCGGACGCGGCAAGACCAGCTATCTACGGTACGTGCTGGCGGCCAATCCTCGGCAGCGGATTCCCTTTGTATATTTGCGCGCGGCCCAGTGCGGTAATGATGTCGCAACGGCGGTCTGCGCGCGATTTCCCGGCCTGGGCCGCGACGCGGACCTGATTATCTCTCTGATCCGCTCCGGACTGCTCGATATCTATATCGACGGCCTCAACGAAGTCGATCGGGAGCTTCAAGAGCGCATCGTGCGCTTCATTGTCGACTATCCGACCGCGAATATCTTCGTTACCTCGCAGGAGATTGGGGTTTCTCTGCCATCGAAGCTTGCAACCTATTTCCTTCTGCCTCTGACGAAGGCCCAGATGAAAGAGTTTCTGCTGAGCCGGGAGACTGCCCTGGACGCGACCGCGCCGCTTCGCGGCGAACACTATCGCGTGCGGGTCGAAGCCTTCCTGCAGGAATTGGCCGATGAGGTGGTGGTATCGGAACAGGTCGTGGCAGCAGAGCCCGCACAGGACGCCATCGTCACCAGTTTCCTCGCCACGCTTGCAAATCCGATGGATCTCGAAACGGCGGCTACGTTGCTCTCGCTCGATATCGATCCCGATCCATTTCGGCTCCAGGAGCAGCAATTTCGATTGGTGGACGAAGATTGTCGGACCAAGCTGAAGAGGCGCTTTCCAATCGATGCTTTTTCGACCGCCGCGCTTGCGGCGCGCGAGCAAGGAAAGGCAGAGATCGACTGGGCCTCGTTCGCGGAATATGTCGCCATTCTGGAGCAGCGCAAGCAGGTCAGACGTACCACCGTGGAGGTCGCGTCGGGCAAGGAATTGGTGGAGTACAGATTCCGTCACGACAAGATCGCCGACTTCTACCTGCATTTCGCCTTGTTACGCGCAGACTCAACCAAGCGCTTCTCATTGGCCGGCGACGACCGCTTCGCGGGGGTCTTCGACTATCTCGCTCGGGAACTTCCTGCGGAGGCTGCCGCTGAGCTCAAGGAGTATCTGCTATCGCGAGCACTAGACTCGAACGATCATCGGCTTAGTGATCGATTTCTGCAGCACTTGCGCTGGCGCTCGTTATTGACACGGGACACGCCGGATTGGATTACCAGATACGATACTCCCGAAAGCGTGAAGGCGCTGCGCGAGTTTGATCGTTTGGCCGAGCTTCGCGATGAGACCGAGGCGAAGATGCGGTCGGCGCGCACGGTGATCGAATCGTCCCGTCTGGCTAGCCGAATTTTGATCGCGAGAGATGCCGAAGCGCTCGAGAGTGCGGTAAGGGCTCTGTTCTTGAAGAGTGGTGCCCGCGAAATACCGACCCCGGGGGGAACTGCTCCTGTGTTCGATGTGCCCGGCTTTGGAGTGCTGGCTGTCATTTGCGTGGCGGGAGCGCGAGCGACGTCGACCATTACGCGGGCGGGGATAGCATCGCGCGCGTCCCGCGTGGTCGAAAAGAAGCTCGTCATTGTCAATCCGCAGCCCGAGCTGGATCCAGCTGAGCGTGATTGGTCGCAAGTCGAGGAATGGGAACGTCCTCTCAGGCGAGACAGCATCGTCGTGCTTCAGACGAGAGATCTCTATCGCTGGGCGCGAGTGGACGATGGATCATTGGAACGGAACCTGTGGCCGAGAGTGATACAGACGATGGCCGACAATACCGTCAGCGCCCCGGAGGAGGACAGATGAGAATTCTTTCGTCGATATTCATCGTCAGTCAACTGCTGCTGGCCTGCATTACCGCGGCGCATTCAGAAACCTTCCGCAATGCGTACATCTCCTTCGAGCTCCCTTCGGGTTGGACATGCGCTCTGGAGGAGACGGAGTGGGTTTGCTCTGATGTGACGGAAAGCAAACAGCGAACCGCCATCATCATTCTGACTGCGAAAGAACGCGGAGACACGGACAGGTTCGATCTCTACGAAGACCATCTCTCGACGTCCCGCCCTTTGATGGACAGTAATGGTCTGCCTACGGGTCGTTCGTCGAGCGTCGAGTTCGTCAAGCGCGAAACGATCGGAGACAGGGTGTGGATCCATGGAAGGCAGTTCGAATCGGAAGTGCCAAGTTTTTACACGGACTACTTCGCAACGGTGGATGGCCGCATAGCCATACTCGTGACGTTCTCGGCCCATCGGCAATTCTTTCAGCGCGCATTTGACCGCTTTTTTCCTAGCATGGTGACAATTCGATCCGAATATCGCTAGAGGCTGATGTCGCCGACGCCGCCGGTCGCGGAGTGCGTTCTCCTCCCATTTGAGGGGCGGACAAGCGAGCTGCCCAGAACATTACCAATACTTGTCGCTTCTGACATATCCTGTGTCAGTTGGCTCACTCACATTTGCATATCGTTCCCGACATCGTGCTCGAGCATCCCATTGTAGGTGTGGATCGAGCTATGGGCGTGGCGTTGACGCGCAGCGCCTATAAAGAACGACTGTTCATCCTTCGTCCACCGCATCGCCCGGGCAGGACTCCGAGGAAGATCCCCTGCCGGAAGATGCGTCGTACCCTCAGGTCACACGTGAAGCGTGCAAGACGAAAGAGGGTTAGAGCGGACGGAGGACGAGTTGAAAGATCCAGAAATGCTCGAGGTTTTTCAGCCTACGTTCATTTGGGCCCACCAGATCAGCGTTAATGTCACCTCTGATATGATGGCAGCAACATTCTCAACTTGTGCAGCCGACATGTGGTGAAGCTGCGCTTTGAATTGTGGGCGCTGCTTGACGACGGTCACCGCCGTCCCAACCTTGCCTTTCTTGCGACCGAGATGCCACTGTCCGTGAATTACATCGTCTCTCTTTTTTCGTGCTGAAGTGGCGTCGTCGATGATTGCGATCAGTTGCTTCCGAAGGGCAGGCTGGTCGTGCAACAGCAGCTTGGCGCATTCTCGGAACAGCTTCGCTCGCCGGTCGAATGACTGGGGCATCACCTTGGGTACTATTTTCTTAGCATCCGGATGCCTGAGTAGCCGGCCTAGCAAGATATCGAACTCGATCTCTAGCACCGCCCATTGGGCGGCCACATGTCCGATGGCGCGCAGGGTCGCGTCATCTATCAGGAGTTGGACGCTGGGTTTTTTGGGAGGCTTTGTCATGCGCGTCTCTGAGGGTATGCTTTCCACGCCAAGCGGCGTGGTGGCAAAGAGGGACCATGTTTGCAGATGGAAAAGAAGATTAAAGCGCGGGTTCAGAAGTCGAAACGCGTGTTCGTCCACAACGACCTCTCCCAGGCCGCGATGTACCACGCTGGTGTCATTCAGGAGAAGCTGGGTAAGGGCTCGCGCGACGCTATCATGTACGACGGTATGGCCTGCGCGGTCATGGTGGCCTTCACGTTCGAGGCCAACGTCAACTTCATAGGCTTCGAACTCAACGAGGCCGGCAAGCTTCCCGATTGGAAGGAGCGCGAATCCTTCATGGAGAAGCTGAAGAAGGTGTTTGGTGCGCTTGGCATCCCGGTCGAACTGGACAAGCGCCCGCTGAAATCCATGGAGCGGATGAAGAAGCTTCGCGACACCCTCGCTCACGGTAAGCCGGTCTATGCCGAATACGACGAGGTTCTGATAAGAGCGCCGGAGGAAATCGACCTTTTCGGCGGCGGAGGTTTGAGCGCTGGCTGGGAAACGGAGTGCAAGCCGGAGGTGGTCAAGCAAGCGAGGGAGGATCTTGAGGATCTGTGGAAGCTGATGATCCAGAAGTCCGGTCTTAACCTTTGGGACACGATGACCAGCGGCGACGGCGGCATTACGTTCATCGAGCACGTAGACCCGAGCGTTCCATCGACAGTACCCGTCCGGAAATGACGCGCAGATTCGCGGGCGCACAGAGGCGCCCCGCGTGCTTTTGAGTGACTCTCCGTGAAATCCGCTTTTTATGTGAGCGCAACGACGCTCAGTGAATTCGGCCAATGGTGGTGAAATTAACCTGAGTCTCGCCGAATGAACTCCGTATCAATTTGACGGACACCTCACGCCAACATCTTTATGAATTCTTCCATTGACGGCTGCTGGGCGTACTGCAGTTTGAGAAGATCTTCCACCTTGAGGTTGGTATAACGTTGGAGCTGCCGCCAATCCTTGTGCCCGGTGACCAGTGCCACCTTTTCGATTGGAAGTCCCGCTTCGAACAGACGGCTCGTTCCCTCGTGACGCAGATCGTGGAAGTGCAGGTCTTCGATCTTGAGTTCATCGCATGCCCGGGTGAATGCCGCACTTACGGATCTATGGTTATGGGGAAAGACTCGTCCATAGCCTCGAGTCACAATCCGCTGCTGAAGCACGACTTCCCACGCATCATAGCCCGTTAGGTTGAGCAAAGGCACTTTCTGGTCATTTCCATCCTTATTCCTGGGGTCCTTTCTGTCCTGGATGACCACCAGTCGCTTTTTCATGTCCACCAGCGGCCACTCGGGTTTGCAGATCTCTTCCTGGCGCAATGTCGTTGCGACGGCAAATCTGACGATGCGCCCCATCGGTATGAATTGCCGACGGTTCGTCTCGAAGTATTCAATTAGCTCGTCGAGTTCGTCTTGTGTGGGCCGTCGGTCACGCTCCTTGCTCTTTCCAACCAAATTGAGGTGGCTTAACGCGACGCGCGCGAGGCGGGCTTCTTCGGCTGAAACCTCGATGCCATGCACAGCGGCCGCGTGGGTTATGATGGTTCGGATGAAAGATAAATCGATCGCCAACGTCGCTGGACCAGCGCCTTGCTTGGCCCGCTTTCTCCCAAACTCGATCAGCCGCTCTCGATTGAGCGCCGGCAGCTTCACACTACCGAGCTCAGCCTTGAGCGACGCCATCACAGCAGCCTTTGAACGGCGAGGGGGCTTTCCGACATCGCGCATGTCTTCGTCGTGCAGATCAATCAGATCGCCAAATGTGCGAACGTCTCGCACCACGCGTGGTTTGGACGATCCATTGCGGTCAATGTTGCGCTCCATCTCGAGCGCCCATTCTTCGCCGTCCTTGCGCCGCCGGAAAGTCTCGGCCACATAACGGTTCTTGCGGCGGACTTGAACGCGCCAGTTTCCCGATCCCAATTGAGTGAAGGTCGCCACGCGTGTGCACTCCGGCTTTCGTGTGCACTATGTGTGCACCGGGAGGTCAAAACGGGTACAAACGTGTGCAAATTCGGCTAGTTTGGAGTGCACACGTTCTTCTTCCATCCCATTGAGAGGATAGGATAAACGATTGAAATATCAAGACTATCGCTTTTCCGTGGCACCCATGATGGATTGGACCGACCGGCATTGCCGGGTGTTCCACCGTCACCTGACGCGGCGGGGATTGCTCTATACCGAGATGCTGACGACCGGCGCGATCATTCACGGCGACCGGGTGCGGCTGCTTGGGTTCGACGCGGTCGAGCACCCCGTGGCGCTTCAGCTCGGCGGATCGGATCCGCGCGAGCTCGCGGCGGCGGCACGGATCGGCGAGGACTTCGGTTATGACGAGATCAATCTCAATGTCGGCTGCCCGTCCGATCGTGTGAAGGATGGCCGTTTCGGCGCCTGTCTAATGGCCGAGCCGGAGCTGGTGGCGAGGTGCGTCGACGCGATGAAGCGCGTGGTCGCCGTTCCCGTCACGGTGAAGTGCCGCATCGGCATCGATGATCAGGATCCGGAGGTCGCGCTCGATGCGCTCGCGCGTGCGGTGGTCGCCGCGGGCAGCGATGCGTTGATCGTGCACGCCCGCAAGGCCTGGCTCAACGGCCTGTCGCCGAAGGAGAACCGCGATATCCCGCCGCTCGACTATGATCGCGTCTACCGGCTCAAGCGCGCGATGCCCGATGTGCCCGTCATCATCAACGGCGGCGTTCGGAGCATCGACGAGGCAAAGGCGCATCTTGCCCATGTCGACGGCGTGATGCTCGGCCGCGCCGCCTATCAGGAGCCGTGGCGGCTGCTCGCGGTCGACCGCGAAATCTTTGGAGGGCCGGCGCCGCACGCCACCATGCAGGACGCGCTCGAGGCGATGATGCCCTACATCGAAGAGCAGCTCGCGCACGGCACGCGGCTGCACGCGATCACGCGGCATTTCGTCGGCGCATTTCATGCTGTGCCCGGCGCGCGTGCGTTCCGCCGGCATCTGGCCGAGCAGGGTGTGAAGCGCGGCGCCGGTCTCGACGTGCTGCGCGAGGCGATTACGTGTGTCGGGGCCCGCGCGCCGGCTGAGGCGGCCTGAATGAGCGGGAGCATGATCCGGAAAAGTGCGCAGCGGTTTTCCGAAAAGATCATGTTCAAACAACAGCCTAAAGCGCGAGACGATTCATCCTAATCGCATCGCGCTTTAGTCGACCGCCGTACGCGCGCGGCGGGGACTGCGCTGCTGCTCCGGATACCCTGTCAGCATCAGCGTGTCGGCGCGCACGCCCCAGCTTTCCAGCCGGTCGAGGAAGCTCATGCCGAGCAGATTGGTCTTCATCTGGCCGCGCTGCACGACGAGGGCCGGCACCGACTTCTCGACCAGCTTGCCGACGGCGAGACGGTCGAGCGTGAGCCGCGCTGCCTTGGTGTGGCCGCCTGCGGTCTCGAGATCGACGTCGTATTCAAGCATCTCGAGCGGCAGCCCGATCGCCCTTGCGGTTTCCCAGGTCAGCACCACCGACGTCGCGCCGGTATCGATCACCATCGGCGCAGTGACGCCGTTGATCTTCGCGCGCAGCGTGAATTCGCCGCCCTGGCCACGCGGGATCTGCACGGCCGGCGCCGGGGAGGCGGCTTGTGCGCGAAAAATATGCGAGACCTTGTGGCTGGCGCGCGCGATCTGGTCGGGATCGCCATAGGCGACGACGGCACCTGCCGTGCCGGCGAGCATGATCAGGACGAGCAGGAAGCGGATCATCGCGCGCCTCCAAGGGCACGCAAGCGGATCAGACGTGCTTTGGGGATCCAGCGATCGGCACTAGTCCGGCTTCCGTCATGCGCTCCGGCAAGAGGGCCATGATCGCGCGCCGGTCCGCGCTCTCCATGGCGTGCCAGCGTGCGATCTCCGGCAAGGTGCGGCCGCAGCCGAAGCACAGCTTGGTCTTGGGATCGATCATGCACACGGCGACGCACGGCGTTTCTTTGCTCATACGGACATAGTGAGGGATGATCGGGCATGTCTGCAAGCATCTCGTTAAGAGCCTGTGCCGGCACTCATGATCGGCTTGTGCCGCGGCCGACGTTTCTCGTCCGGCACGACGGAGCTCTCCGGCTGGAGCGGTGGAGAATCGTCCGAGAGTGGGGCAAGCGCGCTCATCACGCGCTCCGGCGGGAATGTGACGATCACCTCGGTGCCGATGCGCAGCTTCGATTTCAACGTGAACGTGCCACCGTGCAGGTCGATCAGGTTCTTGGCGATCGGCAGGCCGAGGCCGGCGCCCTGTTCAGCCGACTTGATCGAATTGGAGCCCTGGCCGAACGAGGCGAGCACGACCGGGATCTCGTCCTCGGGTATGCCGGAGCCGGAATCCCTCACCGAGAGATATTGTCCGCCGGAGGCGGTCCAGCCGGCCTTGAGCCAGATCTCGCCGCCCTGCGGGGTGAACTTGATCGAGTTGGAGAGCAGGTTGAGCACGACCTGGCGGATCGCGCGCTCGTCGGCCCAGAGCCGCGGCATCGCCTGCTCGAACACTTCGTGGATGGTGATGCCGCGGCTCGAGGCACGCAGCTTCATCAGATGATGGCAATCGGCGACGATGCCGACCAGGGACACCGCCTCCTCGTTGAGCTCGTAACGGCCGGCTTCGATCCGTGACAGATCGAGGATCTCGTTGATCAGGTTGAGCAGGTGCACGCCGGAATTATGGATGTCGGCGGAATATTCCTTGTAGACCGGTACCGCATGCGCGCCGAAAATCTCGCTCTTCATGACCTCTGAGAAGCCGAGGATGGCGTTCAGCGGCGTCCGCAGCTCGTGGCTCATCTGCGCGAGGAAGCGCGACTTGGCGACGTTGGCGGCTTCGGCGCGGTGGCGCGCTTCGTCCGAGATTGCCTTGGCCTGCTCCAGCTCGCCGATCAGCGCGTCCTTTTCCGCACGTGCTTCCAGCGTGGCGAAGGTGGAGGAGTGCAGGCGGTGCGCCAGCAGCACGAAATAGCCTTCGGCGGCGAGCGACAGCGCTGCCAGGATGTAATTGTCCAGCGATCCGGTCGTCACGAAGCTCAGCGCCATCGCAACCGCGACCGGCGCCGTGGCGGCGAGGGCTGCGATCGGCAGATTGGCCGCGAGCATGCTCGATACTGCGATCACCAGCAGCATCAAGAACATCATCAGCGTTTCGGTGACCATGTCGAGCACGGGATGGATCAGGATCGCCATCCAGCACAGGCCATAGAGCAGGTCGAGCACGACGAAGCGCGTCCGCCATGCGCGTGTCGCGGCCGGAGAGGCGGGCTCGGTCAGGAAGCGCCGGCAGCTGCGGATCATGGCGCTGTGGATGCAGAGCATGCCCGCGGTCCAGGCCGCGGCCGGGATCGGCTGCATCCATAGCCCGAACAGCACGCCGGTCGCCACCACCAGGAGCATCACGACATAGGAGGCGGACAGCCGGGTCTGGGCGTATTGCCGCAGCATCTCGGCGTCGAAAGCCGGCCGGGTTCCACTGGTCGACGTTAACTTGTCGCGCGCCTCGCGCACCCGCTGCGCCGCAGCCCTTCGGCTGCTCGCCGATGGCGCGCTCACCGGCTCGGCCGGAAGCTGCACGACCTCGGGCTTTTCAGCGGGGTTACTCATCAAGCAACACGGATTCCTGCCCACGCCGGACGCGGGCTTTCTGCATTGTCTATCTCTGGCAAGAAATCCTTAAGAGCTGACTTAAGGAGCTAAAGAATTACGTTAACCGAACGTTAATTCATACGCAGTCCGGGCGGCCGCTTTCATCAACCCGCGCTTCAATCATCTGAAGAAAACGAGCGTGACCAACCCGAAGACCGGCAGCAGCAGGACGGAGGTCCAGGCCATGTATCCGAAGAAGCCGGGCATTGCGACACCACTCGCTCGGGCAATTGCGTACACCATGAAATTGGGCGCGTTGCCGATGTAGGAGTTTGCGCCCATGAACACCGCACCGGCGGAAATCGCGGCAAGGGTCAAGGCGCCGTTCGTCATCAGATGCTTGGCGTCGCCTCCGGCAAGTTCAAAGAAGACCAGATAGGTCGGCGCATTGTCGAGAAAGGATGAGAGCAGGCCGGTCAACCAGAAATATGCAGCATTGTTCGGCGTGCCGTCTGCGTTGGTGACCATGTTTACGACGGAGGCAAACGCGCCGGATTTGCCGGCGTTGAGAATCGCGAGCACGGGAATGATGGTGATGAAGATCGCGGCAAACAGCTTTGCCACTTCGATCATCGGGCCCCAAGAGAAGCCGTTCGCGTCGTGGTCCTCCTTCGAGGTGACGGCGAGAGATGCGAACACGACTCCGATCATCACGGCATCGCGCAGGAGATTCTGCACCTGGAGATGCGTGCCGAGAACTTCAAATCCGCCGAGGTCGAGCTTGGCACTCAAGAGGATCGCAGCGATGATGACTCCCATCAAAGCGAAGTTGAGGCCGCCGCTGATCCGCAAGGGATTGTCCGGAGTTGGGTCCGGTTTGACGCGGCCTTCCTTGCGATAGAGATAAGTATCGATGCAAAAGAACAGGGCGAGCAGAATCCAGGCCGCGAACGTGGTCTGGGGAAGCAGGTGTGTCGTCGTCCAGAAAAAATCCACGCCGCGCAGGAACCCCAGAAACAACGGGGGATCTCCAAGGGGGGAGAGCGAACCGCCGATGTTGGACACCAGAAAGATGAAGAAGATCACGACATGCGCGTTGTGCCGCCGATCGTCATTGGCGCGGATCACCGGTCGGATCATGACCATTGAGGCGCCGGTCGTGCCGATGACGCTCGCGATCAGAGTGCCGAGAGCGAGCAGCAGCGTATTCAGGACGGGGGAGCCGTGAAGATTGCCGCGCACCACGATTCCGCCGGCGACGGTAAACAGGGCGAGGAGCAGCAGCATGAACGGGACGTATTCGAGCAGCGCCGTGTGAACGAGCGCTTGGACGGTTGGAAGCGGGCCGTACCAGATTGCAAGCGGCAGCGCGATCAGGGTGGCCCACATCGCGGCAATCTTGCCTTGGTGATGCTCCCAGAAGTGAGGCGCGGCGAGCGGAAATATGGCGATCGAGAGCAGCATCCCCGCGAATGGAAGCGCCCATTGCGGGCCAATGCTGGCACCATCGAGCGATGCGGCAAGCGCCTGCGAAGGTGATGCCAGCAGGGCCAGGAGCGCGACCGGGAACAGGCGCGCAACAACAGCAAGGACGGCGGCGATCACGTTAGGCAAGGCTTCCCCCCGGAAGTCTATGATTGTTTCGGTCGGCGCGCTTTACGGAACGCCGTCGCGACGGATGTCGCGACGACGTTCAAAGCCGGCTACGCCGAACCAGGCCGCAACAGAGCGTCAGCGTTGCAGGCGTGCGAGCAGGCTCGACGTATCCCAGCGCTTGCCGCCCATCTTCTCGACCTCGGAATAAAACTGATCGACGAGCGCGGTCACCGGCAGATTGGCGCCGTTGCGGCGGGCTTCGGCCAGCGCGATCGAGAGGTCCTTGCGCATCCATTCGACCGCGAAGCCGAAATCGTACTTGTCCTCGTTCATGGTCTTGTAGCGGTTCTCCATTTGCCAGGACTGGGCGGCCCCTTTCGAGATGGTCTCGATCACAGCGGCGACGTCGAGGCCGCTCTTCTTGGCGAAATGGATGCCCTCGGAGAGGCCCTGCACCAGACCGGCGATGCAGATCTGGTTGACCATCTTGGTCAACTGGCCGCTTCCGGCGGGCCCGAGCAGCTTGCACATCCGCGCATAGGCGCCCGTGATGATCGGCTCGGCGCCGGAATAGGCGTCCTGCGCGCCGCCGCACATCACCGTCAGAACGCCGTTCTCGGCGCCGGCCTGGCCGCCGGAGACGGGGGCGTCGACGAATTTGAAGCCGGCCTTGGTCGCGGCTGCGTCGAGGTCACGGGCGACCTCGGCGGAGGCAGTGGTGTGGTCGACGAAGGTCGCACCCTTCTTCATGCCGGCGAAGGCGCCGTCGGGGCCGATCGTGACCGCGCGCAGATCGTTGTCGTTGCCGACGCAGCACATCACGAAATCCTGACCCTCGGCGGCGGCCTTCGGGGTCGGTGCGGTCTTGCCGCCGAACTTGTCCGCCCATTCCTTCGCCTTCGCCGCGGTGCGGTTGTAGACGGTGACCTCATGGCCCCCTTTTTTCACGAGGTGTCCGGCCATGGGGAAGCCCATCACGCCAAGACCTAGGAAAGCGACTTTAGCCATAGTGGTACCTTGTCCGTAGTTCGGGTTTACGGTTCTTGCCAAGCGAGGGATGCCTGGGTTCCGCGGTGAGGGCGGACCGGAGGCGCACCATAAACCCTTGAGGCCAGAGGGCAACGGCTTCGTTTGGCGGCCTGCCGTGCTAGGGTGGCGACCCAAGGACTTCAAAACAAGGGAGCGAGAGCATGGGCGGCGTGAGCGTAGGCGTCCTCGATCATTTCAACATCCGGACCCGGAATCTGGCCGAGACCGTCCGCTTCTACGAAGACGTGCTGGGCCTGGAAAAAGGCGCGCGGCCGAACTTCGCCTTCCCGGGCGCCTGGATGTACAGCGAGGGCAGGCCGGTGGTTCACCTCGTCGACATTTCCCCGACCGACGAGCCACAAAAGCCGGATTCCGGCGTTGTCCACCATGTCGCCTTCGCCAGTCGCGGCTTTGACGGTATGAAACAGCGGCTGGCGTCAAAGAAGATCAAGTTCGAGGCCCGCCAGGTGCCCGGTGGCGATCTCTGGCAGATCTTCGTCCACGACCCCAACGGGGTCATGATCGAGCTGAACTACGAGGCCGCCCTGGAGCAGGGGGCGGCGCCGGCCGAAAAGGCGGACGATATCGGCAGACAGTAGCCTTTTGGGCGTTTCCGCTCTAATGGGGCATCCTCAACTGCAGGAGATGCGCTTTGAGCGTGACGCAGCAACAGGTTCTCGATAGCCTCGCCAGGGTCCAGTCGCCCCGCGGGGTCGCGCTTCCCCATGCCAATGTGCTGAGCGCGATCAGCGCCTCCGACGGCAAGGTATTCTTCTCGATCAATGTCGACGCCGCCGAGGCAAGAGCCTGGGAATCCGTCCGGGCCGAAGCGGAAGCCGCCGTGCGCAGCATTCCCGGTGTCACCACCGTCATGGTGGCGCTGACCGCCGAGCGCAAGCCGGGCTCCGCGCCGCTGCCACCCCCGCAGCCGAGCCGCGGCGCGCCCGGCGTGCAGCCGGCCCATGCCCACAAGCCGCCCCAGGGCGGGGGGTCGCCGATGGCGCGGCAATCGGAAATTCCCGGCGTTGCCGCCGTAATCGCGGTCGCCTCCGGCAAGGGCGGCGTCGGAAAGTCGACCACGGCGCTCAATCTGGCGCTCGGCCTGCGCGACCTCGGCCTCAAGGTCGGGCTGCTCGACGCCGATATCTACGGCCCCTCGGTGCCGCGCCTGACGGGCCTGCGCGACAAGCCGGAGCTGAACGACGAGCGCAAGATGATTCCGCTTCGGCGCTTCGGGCTCGCCATCATGTCGATCGGCTTCCTGGTCGAGGAGGAGACCGCCATGATCTGGCGCGGCCCGATGGTGATGTCGGCGGTGACGCAGATGCTGCGCGACGTCGAATGGGGCAAGCTCGACGTGCTGGTCGTCGACATGCCGCCGGGCACCGGCGATGCCCAGCTCACGCTGGCGCAGAACGTGCCGCTCAAGGGCGCCGTGATCGTCTCGACCCCGCAGGACCTGTCCCTGATCGATGCACGGCGGGGGCTTGCCATGTTCAAGAAGGTCAACGTGCCCGTGCTCGGCATCGTCGAGAATATGAGCTACTTCCAATGTCCGCATTGCGGCACCAAGTCGGATATTTTCGGCCATGGCGGGGCGCGGCACGAGGCCGAGAAGCTCGGCGTCCCATTCCTGGGCGAGATCCCCCTGCACATGGCGATTCGCGCCACCTCGGACGCCGGCAATCCCGTGGTCGACAGCGAGCCGGACGGCCCTCATGCGGCGATCTACCGCGCCATTGCCGGCCAGGTCCGGGACCAGCTCAAGGGTGTCATCGCCGCGGCCTGAATGGGGGGCACCGCGGCAGGCTCCGGGGCATGCGACTTTCGTAGAGCCCCGTCATGTCATTGTCGCGTTCCGAAACCGGGCTGGCCGTGTTAAAGGCCCCCCGCAGTCAAGCCCCTTCGGTTCGACGCGACCTCAACGCGTCGCCGGAACGAGCGGCGGCAAGAAGAGAAGTCAAGGGGAAACGCCCCAGCAAGGAGAGACCTGAAGATGAAGCGTCGTGATTTTCTCAAAGTGTCGGCAGCAGGCGCGGCGGCGACCGCGGTGGCCTCGCCGGCGATCGCACAGTCCTCGCCCGAGGTGAAGTGGCGCCTGACTTCGAGCTTCCCGAAGTCGCTCGACACCATCTATGGCGGCGCCGAGCAGGTGGCGAAGTACGTCGCCGAGATGACTGACAACAAGTTCCAGATTCAGGTGTTCGCCGCCGGCGAAATCGTCCCCGGCCTCCAGGCGCTCGATGCGACCTCGAACGGCACGGTCGATATGTGCCACACCGTCTCGTACTATTACGTCGGCAAGGACCCCACCTTCGCGATCTTCGCCTCGGTGCCGTTCGGCCTCAACGCGCGTCAGCAGAATTCGTGGCTCTATCAGGGCGGCGGCAACGAGCTCGCCAACGAGTTCTTCAAGAAGTCGAACGTGATCGGCTTCCCATGCGGCAACACCGGTACCCAGATGGGCGGCTGGTTCCGCAAGGAGATCAAGACCGTTGCCGACCTCTCCGGCCTCAAGATGCGCATCGGCGGCATTGCCGGCCAGGTGCTGCAGAAGGTCGGCGTGGTGCCGCAGCAGCTCGCCGGCGGCGACATTTATCCCGCGCTGGAGAAGGGCACGATCGACGCCGCCGAGTGGGTCGGCCCCTACGATGACGAGAAGCTCGGCTTCGCCAAGGTCGCCAAGTACTACTACTACCCCGGCTTCTGGGAGGGCGGTCCGACCGTCCACGCCTTCGCCAACCTGGAAAAGTTCAATGCGCTGCCGAAGAGCTACCAGGCGATCCTCACCAACGCGACGGCGAACGCCAACAGCTGGATGGCTGCGCGCTACGACATGCAGAACCCGGCGGCGCTGAAGCGCCTGGTCGCCGGCGGCACCCAGCTTCGTCCGTTCACCAACGAGGTGCTGGAAGCCTGCCTCAAGGCGACCAACGAGCTGTGGGCCGAGGTTTCTGGCAAGAACGCCGACTTCAAAAAGGCCATTGACTCCATGCAGGCCTACCGCTCCGACGAATATCTGTGGTGGCAGGTTGCCGAATATACCTACGATAGCTTCATGATCCGCTCGCGCACCCGCGGCTGATCTACGGCTTAGGTCGTAAGACCACTAGCCCGGCCTCCCCAGGAGGCCGGGCTTTTTCTTTGCGATCGGGATGGCATTCGGTCCCGTGATGCTCCATTCTGTCGGCAAGCCTCGCAAAGAAGGCTCCACAATTAGATCCATCAGGGTAGGAAATCATGAAGAGAAGAGACTTCATCAAGGTCACAGGACTTGGTGCGGCCGGCGCCGCCACGCTCGCGGCTCCCGCGATCGCGCAGTCGATGCCGGAAATCAAATGGCGCATGCCGACGAGCTGGCCGAAATCGCTCGACACGCTGTTTGGCGGCGCCGAGATGATGTGCAAGATGGTTGCCGAGGCGACCGACAACAAATTCCAGATCCAGATCTTCGCGGCCGGCGAAATCGTGCCGGGCCTGCAGGTGCTCGACGCCGTGCAGAACGGCACCTGCGAGATCGGCCACACCGCGTCCTATTATTATTTCGGCAAGGACCCGACCTTCACCTTCGGCTCGGCCGTGCCGTTCGGTCCCAACATGCGCATCAACCAGGCCTGGTACATGCTGGGCGGCGGCCGCGACGTGCTCAACGAGTTCTACAAGAGCTACAACGTCGTCTCGCTGCTCGCGGGCAACACCGGCTGCCAGATGGGCGGCTGGTTCAGGAAAGAGGTCAACACGCCCGACGATCTCAAAGGCATGAAGTTCCGCATCGGCGGCTTCACCGGCCGCGTGCTCCAGAAGCTCGGCGTGGTGCCGCAGCAGCTCGCCGGCGGTGACATCTATCCGGCGCTGGAGAAGGGCACGATCGACGCCGCCGAATGGGTCGGGCCTTATGACGACGAGAAGCTCGGCTTCTACAAGATCGCGCCGCACTACTACTACCCCGGCTGGTGGGAAGGCGGTCCGATGCTGATGGCTTTCGTCAACCTCGACAAATGGAACGCGCTGCCGAAATATTACCAGAGCGTGCTGGAGCAGGCCGGCCACTACGCCAACAATTACATGATGGCGCGCTACGACAACGCCAATCCGCTGGCGCTGAGGAAGCTGCTCGCGGGCGGCACCAAGCTGCACGCCTTCTCGCCCGCGATCATGGATGCCTGCTACAAGGCGGCCAAGGAGCTGCACGCCGAAGTCGCTGCGACCAATCCGAACTTCAAGAAGGTGAACGACTCGCTCGCCAAGTTCACGAGCGACGGCTATTCCTGGTTCCAGGTGGCCGAGGTCGGCTACGACATCTTCATGGCGCGGCGCTCGCAGAGCTGATCGCGTCCCGATCGGATGCGGCACGCCCCGGAGCGAAAGGCTCCGGGGCGTTGTCGCTGCTGTTGGGAGGGCGTCCAACCAAAACATCGAAAACAACCCCATGCACAGTAGACCGGGGCAGCGATATCAATGACTTGACTTCGTTACCACGAGCGATTGCGAAATTACCGAAATTTTTGACCCGTCGGGCAAAACAGTGGTAGACATGCATCATCGCCCGATCCGAAATCGTGGCGCTGAACGATGCCCCCGATGCGCTTCGATCCCGATGAAATTCAAAGAGCGCTGCGCAAGGCCTGGTCGATGTCCTTTTCCGTTAGTGCCGGCGCGCGTCGTAATGGAAAGGTCCGCGCGTTGGGGCAAGCTGAGTCTTAGCAGCCGAGCTTAGTTGCCGCCAGAGGCGGACCATCGGTCGGCTGCCGAGCATCGGAAGCGCGGCTAGCGAACGACGCCTGCTGCGTCTCTTGCGCTTGGCATGAGCCAGTCGAGCCCGAGCAGGGCAGCTTCGAGAATGACGAAGGCGACAATTCCGCCGATCCAGCCGAAGAACACGATCGAAAAGGTGCCGAGCAGGATCGCGCAGAAGACGTCGGCGAGCACCTTGCAAATGCGGAAGGCTTGGTCTTCGCCAGATGGAAAATACGACATCGGGCTCCTCCAGGCGCTCATCCTGAGCGCTTGGATTTAACGACACGCCAAAACGAATGTTCCGTGGGTCAATCTTCGGCCGGCGATGATCATGTGGTCGATGACCGGGTTCATGCGCAGCGCTGGCTTACACTGACCTGACAAGGAGAGGCTATTCGGCGCTTTTTCGCTGGCCGCGGCGCCCCGAATGCTGGAAAAGAGCGCAGATGCGGCGCGAGCGGTGCGGTATCAGGAACGTCCAGCGGATATGCGATGCGGCTTCTGATCGTCGAGGACAATGCCGAGCTGTCGCGGCTCGTGGCCGGTGGGCTGGCCGCAGCCGGCTATGAGAGCGACATCGTGGGCAGCGCGGCCGAGGCGCGCGAGGCGGTGAACAGCGTCAGCTATGCCGCGATGATCCTCGACCTCGGTCTGCCCGATGCCGACGGCCTGTCGGTGCTGCGCGAGCTGCGCCTCAAGATGGAGCCGCTGCCGGTGCTGGTGCTGACCGCGCGCGGCGGCTTGCAGGACCGCGTCACCGGCCTGCGCAGCGGCGCCGACGACTATTTGGCAAAACCGTTCGCGATGGAGGAGCTGGTGGCGCGGCTGGAGGCCATCCTGCGCCGCCCCGGCCAGTTGCTCGGCCGCTCGCTCACTCTCGCCAACCTCGTCTACGACACCGAGAGCCGGCAGATCTTCGTCGACGACCAGCCGCGGATCATCTCCGCGCGCGAGACCTCGGTGCTCGAGATCCTGCTGCGCCGGCAGGGGCGGGTGGTACCGAAGAAGAACGTCGAGGACCACATCTTCGGTCTCGAAGGCGACGTCGCCTCCAATGCGATCGAGGTCTACGTGTCGCGGCTGCGCAAGCAGCTGACTGAACACGGCGCCAAGGTCGTGATCCATACGATCCGTGGCGTCGGCTATCTCATGACCGAGGAGAAATAGCGTGCCCGCCGCGGGCCGTGCCGGATCGCTGACCTTCAAATCGCTGATCTCGCGCATCGTGTTTCTGCACATCGTCGCGGTCGCGATGGTCGCGATCTTCCTGCCGCTGGTGTTGTTCTGGCTGCTCAACTCCGAGATCGACCAGCTGCATCGCGATGCCATGCGCGCGCAGGCCGAGGTGCTGGCGGAGCGCATCGTCGCGCAGCCGGACGGCACGTTGACCTTCAACCTGCCCGACAGCCTCAAGGGGCTCTATTCGGACGCCTACGGCCGCTACCAGTTCGACATTCGCGATGCCGACGGAAGGTTGCTGTTCTCCTCGCACCGGCGTTCCGCCGCGACGGCGCCCTCCCGTTTCTCCGACACCGTCTCCGGCGCCAGCGTCACGCGAGACGTTGCCGGCAAGACGGTGGGCATCCAGGTTGCCGAGGATCTGGCCCACCGGGACGTCATCATCGACGATATCGTCTCGAACTTTTTTCGGCGGGTCGGGTGGATCACCGTCCCGATCCTCCTGGTCCTGCTTGCCATCGACATCATCATCTTCCGCCGCGCGATCGCGCCGTTGTGGAAGGCCTCCCAGGAGGCCAGCAACATCGGCCCTGCACGCACCGACATTCGCCTGCCGACCGAGCAGATTCCGCGCGAGATCGTGCCGCTGGTCACCGCCGTGAACCAGGCGCTCGACCGCCTCGAGGCCGGCTTTCGCGTGCAGCGGCAGTTCACGGCGGATGCCGCGCATCAATTGCGCACGCCGCTGGCGATCCTGCGCACGCGGATCGAGACGCTCGGCGACGGCGCGGAACGGCGGGCGCTGCATGCCGACATCGAGGCGATGAGCCGGATCGTCGCCCAGCTGCTTGAGATCGCCGAGCTCGACACCCTGGTGCTCGATCCCGGCGAGACCGCGGATTTGCGCGCCGTCTGTGCCGAGGTGGTCGGCTCGATCGCTCCGTTCGCGATCGCGCAACGCAAGGACATCGCGCTGAAGGGCACCGACGCACCGGTCCTGATCCACGGCAATTCGGAGATGCTGCAGCGCGCGGTGTTCAATCTTGCCGAAAACGCCATCAAGTTCACGGCGGAGGGCACCACCGTCGAGGTCGAGGTGGGGGAGGACGGTTCGGTGCGGGTGCGCGATTCCGGCCCGGGGATCGCGGAGGCTGAGCGCGAGCTGATCTTCCAGCGCTTCTGGCGCGCCGACCGCCGGCGCAGTGACGGCGCGGGGCTGGGGCTCTCGATCGTGCGCGCCGTGGCGGATGATCACGCCGCCACGGTGTCGGTGGAGAACCTGCCCGGCGGCGGTGCGGAGTTCACGCTGCGGTTTCGGCTGGCGGACAAGGTCACGATGGAGGAGGAACTGGCCCGGCAATGACAATGCACCTTTTCCCGTGCGCGGAGCAGGGAGGCCCGGATGGCGCTTGAGGTATGTATGACACTGTCATATCTTGCGTTGTAGAGCACTGAAGGGGAACCACATGCGGACCAGCAAGCCGATCACCGTGACTCTTGGCCCGCAGCGCGCGAGCCTGGAAGCCCGCCTGAAGTCAGGCGAATATGCCTCTGCCAGCGAAGTCATGCGCTCGGCCCTCCGCGCCCTCGATCGTCAGGATGCCGCGCTTGACGAATATCTGGCCGCCAAGGTCCAAGCTTCGGTCCAGGATCCCCGCCCAAGCGTTGCTGCGAGTGACGTTTTCAAGCGCCTGCGGACTCGTCACGCCAGAAACGTGAAGGCAGCCAAGCGTGGCACTTAAGGTCGTATTCCGACCGGAGGCGGAGGCCGATCTGGTCGGCCTTTACGAGTACATCGCAGAACGTGCCGGCTACTGAATTGCAGGCGGCTATATCGACCGTATCGAGAAGGCATGCATGGCTCTCGCCACCTTTCCCAAACGTGGGACCAGTCGCGACATCTTCTTCCAGGTCTGCGTACCGTCGGATTCGAGCGGCGCGTGACGATCGCGTTCCGTGTCCTGAAGACAGAGGTCGAGATCGTCACAATCGCATATGCCGGACGTCATTTCGAAGACGATCTCTGAACGCTTCCTGTTCCTGACGGAACAGCTTCGCTCGGTCTCGTTCGCCGTGGAGAGCGGCAAGCCTGAAAGTGAAACGCGGCGACCGAGCCGCTATTTCAGCTTGCCGGTGGACAGGTCCATGATCATGCGTGTCGTCAGATACAGCCGCGGCACGATGCTGCCCATCTGCACATATTCGGCATCGTTGGAGTGCGCGCCGAAGGCCGACAGGCCCATGCCTTCCACCACGGCTCCTTTGGATTGCAGCGCGGCGAAAGCCGCGTCGGTGCCGCCGCCGATGGCCTTCTCGTCGACCTTGAGGGATAGTCCGATCTCCCCATAGATCGTCTTGCCATAGGCCGCCACCCGGCGCGAGGCCTCACTGGGTTCGAGCGGCGGGCGCCGCACCTCGAACTTCAGCTCGACTCTGGAATCGGGCAGCAGGCGATTCTTGATCTTGTCCTGCAGCGCCTTCTGCAACTCGTCGAAGTCGGACACCTTGAGGGCGCGCGCGTCGGCCTGGGCCGTCGCCTCGGCAGGGATCACATTGCGGTTGGTTCCGGACTTGGACACCGTCCAATTCAGCTTCAGGCCCTGCTCGGGCTTGGACAAGTCCTTCATCTGCAGCACCTGGTGCGAGAGCTCGTACAGCGCATTCACGCCGCCTTCGGGCCGTGCGCCGGCATGTGACGACTTGCCATGCACGGTAAGATAGGCCGAGCCGATGCCGCTGGTGGCGAGGCGCAGCGTGCCGTCGGTGCCGCCGCCTTCGAACGAGAACACCACGTCCTGATCCGAGGCGAGCTTGGTGATGGTGCTGCGCCAGCCGGGCGAGGAGATCTCCTCGTCGCCGTTCGTGAGCACCGTGAGCGTGCCGTAATCCCTGAAGTTCAGCTTCTGCAGCAATGCTACGGTATGGAGAATGAGCGCGATGCCCTGCTTGTCGTCGGCAATGCCGAGCCCGTAGGCCTTGTCGCCGTCGATGCGGAACGGCTGGTCCTTCAGCATGCCCTTCAGGTACACCGTGTCCATGTGGGCAATCAGCATGATCTTCTTGGACCCCGTGCCCTTGAACACGGCGTGTACGGCCGGCCCGATCTTTTCGGGGGTGTCGTCGAGGCGATAGATGTCAGTCGGCTGCAGGATCTCCACCGTGCCGCCGAGTTGCTTGAGCTGACCGGCAATGCGCTCGGCGATCTGGTTCAGGCCTTCGATGTCCTTGCTGCCGGATTCGATGTTGACGAGATCGCGCAGCGTGTCGAGCAGCGGCTGCTGTTCCTTCTGCGCCAGCGCATGGACGTTGGCGACCGGCTCGGCGTGCACCAGCGTTGCGGCAGATGCCAGCCAGAGTGAGGCGATCAACGTTCCAAAGAACGTGGAAGCGAGGTGCGATCGGGGCATGAGCGGACAGTCCTTCGGTTGAAGAAGGAGCCGATATGCCTGTGTTCGCGGCGCTTGTCACGCGGCCGTGCTGCACCCTCTCCCCTGGTGGGAGAGGGCGGCTTCGCGATAGCGAAGCCGGGTGAGGGGTTGTCTCCGCGAGTCCGACGGCGAGTAAAATGCGCGGAGAGAAACCCCTCATCCGGCGCGAACTGCGTTCGCGCCACCTTCTCCCACAAGGGGAGAAGGGAAGAGGGTGTGGGCGCTCGCTGCTAGAACCAGTTGTCGCACTACTTCTGCGGAGGGCCGAGATCCAGCGGAGGCAGCTCGATCTGCGGCACCTCGATCTTGATCGTGCTGGGATCGATGTTCGTCTGCACGCCCTTGTAGTGCATCACCATCGACGGGAACGCGATCACGAGGCCGACCATGATGATCTGGATGACGACGAAGGGCACCGCACCCCAATAGATCTGGCCGGTGGTGACGGGGTCCATCCGCTTGCCAGTGACCCGATCGGTGTATCGCTCCTTCGGCGCGACGGACCGGAGATAGAACAGCGCGAATCCGAACGGCGGGTGCATGAACGAGGTCTGCATATTGACGCCGAGAATGACGCCGAACCAGATCAGGTCGATGCCGAGCTTCTCGGCGGCCGGTCCCAGTAGCGGGATCACGATGAAGGCCAGCTCGAAGAAGTCGAGGAAGAAGGCCAGTACGAATACGAGCGCGTTGACGAAGATCAGGAAGCCGATCTGGCCGCCCGGCAGCGATGTGAGCAGGTGCTCGACCCAGACGTGACCGTTGACCCCGTAAAAGGTGAGCGAAAAGATGCGGGCGCCGACCAGGATGAACACGACGAAGGCCGACAGCTTGGCGGTCGATTCCGTGGCCTGCCGTATCAGGTCCCAGCTCAGCCGCCGCTTCACGGCACCGAGAATGAGGGCGCCGGCGGCACCCATCGCACCGCCTTCGGTCGGCGTGGCGATGCCGATGAAGATCGTGCCCAGCACCAGGAAGATCAGGAACAGCGGCGGCACCATCACGAAGGTGGTCTGCTGCGCCATCTTCGAGAGGAAACGGAATCCGGTCAGCTTATCCACCACCCAGTTCAGCACGGCGACGGCGAATGCGAAGATGATGCCGTAGAACATGCTGAGCACCACGTAATCGGCGCCACGAGTGCTGGAATTGCGCATCATGAGCCATCCGAATGCGCAGCTCGCGAGGAACAGCACACCGAGCGATACAAGGCCGCGATCGCCGTTCTCTTCGCGGAAGCCGATGGCGTCCTTCGGCAGGCCGGGCGTCGCCTTCGGCCAGATCATGCTGACGAGGAAAGCGTATCCGGCGTAGAGGGCGGCAAGCACGAGGCCCGGGATGAAGGCGCCTTCGTACATGTCGCCGACGGACTTGCCGAGCTGGTCGGCCATCACGATCAGGACGAGGGAGGGCGGAATGATTTGCGCGAGCGTGCCGGAGGCGGCGATGACGCCGGCGGCCACGCGGCGATCATAGCCATAGCGCAGCATGATCGGCAGCGAGATCAGGCCCATCGAGATCACGGACGCCGCGACCACGCCGGTGGTCGCAGCGAGCAGCGCGCCGACGAAGATCACGGCATAGGCGAGGCCGCCGCGGATCGTGCCGAACAGCTGGCCGATCGTGTCGAGCAGGTCCTCGGCCATGCCCGACCGCTCCAGCACCAATCCCATGAAGGTGAAGAAGGGGATCGCGAGCAGCGTGTCGTTGTTCATCACGCCATAGACGCGCTCCGGCAAGGCCTGGAGGAAGTCGGGGTGAAACTGGCCGAGCTCGACGCCGATGATGGCGAAGAACAGGCCGACGGCGCCGAGCGAGAATGCCGCCGGATAGCCGAGCAGCAGCATGACGACCAGCGATACGAACATGATGGGCGCCATATTGGCGATGATGAATGCGGTCATGGATTCCCCCTACACCGTCGCCAACGGCTACTTCTTCTCGATCGCTTCAACGAGATGCTCGACTTCCGCTTCGAGCGCCGACACCTGCGATTCGTGCGGGTCCGGTATCAAGCCGCGCATCACCGCGATCCGCTTGATCAGCTCGGAAATGCCTTGGACCAGAAGGAAGGCGAACCCCACCATGATCAGGGCTTTGGCGGGCCATTGCGGCAGGCCGCCGGCATTGCCGGATTGCTCGTTGATCTGGAAGGAGCGCAGGAAGAACGGCACGCCCGTGACGATCATGACGATGCAGATCGGAATGAGGAAGAACACGTGACCGACGATGTCGATGACGTTGCGCGCCTTCTTGGGCATCGTGTTGCTTACGATGTCGATGCGGATGTGCTCATTGTCGAGCAGCGTCCAGGGCGAACAGAGCAGGAAGACGATGCTGAACAGCACCCATTGCAGCTCGAGCCACGAATTGGACGAGGTGTCGAACGTCTTGCGGATGATCGCGTTGACCGCCGAAATGACAACGGCGAGCACGATCAGCCACGCAATACGTTTGCCGGTCCAGCGCGTGAACGCGTCGATCCTGCTGCTCAGCTTAAGGAGCGCTTGCAACGATAGGTCCTCCCCCGATTGTGCCCCGGCCGTCTTGACTGCGCCGAGATGGCGCGTGGCTTATCTCGCCGCGCAGGCATGAGGCCGCCGCACCAAACCAGCGGGCGTGCCGCCAGTCAATCGGAAGTTTGTTGATAGTTAAGGGGAATAGGGCCGCAACTATACGGAGTTAGCCGCCGGTGACGCTCATGTGCCTGGAGACGCTGGGCCGGTCGTGGCGGCGGTCGATGATGAAATCGTGGCCCTTGGGCTTCAGCCCGATGGCGCGGTCGATCGCATCCGCAAGCAATAGATCGTCGCTCGATGCACGCAGAGGTTTGCGCAAATCGGAGGCATCCTCATGGCCGAGGCAGGTGTGCAGCGTTCCGGTGCAGGTGATGCGTACCCGATTACAGGATTCGCAGAAATTATGGGTCATCGGCGTGATGAAGCCGAGCTTGCCGCCGGTCTCGGCGACGCCGACATAGCGGGCCGGACCGCCGGTGCTCTCGGCCAGATCCGTCAGCGTGAACTGCTGGGCGAGGCGGGCGCGCACCAGCGACAGCGGCAGATATTGGTCAATGCGGCCCGATCCGATCTCGCCCATCGGCATCACCTCGATCAGCGTCAGGCCCATGCCCTTGCCGTGGGCCCAGCGCATCAGCGAAGGCAGCTCGTCCTCGTTGAGGTTCTTCAGCGCCACGGCGTTGATCTTCACGGCGAGCCCTGCGGCGCGCGCGGCCTCGATGCCCTCCAGCACCTTGTCGATCTCGCCCCAGCGGGTGATCTCGCGAAACTTCTTGGGATCGAGGGTGTCGAGCGAGACGTTGATGCGGCGGACGCCGCAATCGGCGAGCTCCCGCGCGTGCTTCGCAAGCTGGGTGCCGTTGGTGGTCAGCGTCAGCTCGCTCAACGCGCCGCTCGACAGATGCCGCGACAACGAGCGCACCAGCGACATCACATTGCGGCGGACCAAGGGCTCGCCGCCGGTGAGGCGCAGCTTCTTCACGCCCTTGGCGATGAAGGCCGTACAGAGCCGATCGAGCTCCTCCAGCGTCAGCAGGTCCGCCTTGGGCAGGAACGTCATGTCTTCGGACATACAGTAGAAGCAGCGCAGGTCGCAGCGGTCGGTGACGGAGACGCGCAAGTAGGTGATGGTCCGCCCGAACGGATCGGTCATCGGGGTCGACAATGCGGCGGATCCGGTCATGCGAGAGGCCTTCACTTATGGCGACGGGCGCACCTTTGCTGCAGCGGTGCGGTCGACGCAATCTAAGCATCGGACGCGGCAAGGACAATCGGGTGGTATACGTGAGTGCAGCACTGACGCATGTGACCCCCTCGGCGCGGGATTTCGGCTCGTTCGGTGCGGCTCGCAGCTGGGTTCCGCGTACGACCGGCAACGCCCGCGGCGCCGGTGAAGTCAGCCCTCTATGCATCCATTCGGGATGTGAGGCGGCGAAAATGGCAATCCTATCAAAGCGTTGCTGTGTTGCTTGCCGTCATCAGGCTGATCGCGGCCGCCGGCAGATCGCGCATGTGGTGGATCAGGCGGTCCGGCTTCAGCTCGGCGATCGGCACGTCGGTGTAGCCGAAGCTGACCCCGATCACCGGCACGCCGGCCCGCCGGGCGACGCCGACATCGGTTCCGGCGTCGCCGACCATGATGCTGGCCTTCACCTCGCCGCCGGCCCGGGCCACGGTCTCGCGAAGAATGGTCGGATCGGGCTTCTGGACGCCAAAGGTGTCCGCGCCGCAGATCGCCGCGAAGCGGCGGCTGAGGTCGAGCTGGTCCAGCAGGCGCTTCGACAGCCATTCCAGCTTGTTGGTGCAGACCGCGAGGCGATGGCCCTGGGCGGCAAACTGGTCCAGCGCGGCCTCGAGACCCTCGAAGGGGCGGGATTCCACCGCGATATGGTCGGCATAGTACGCGATGAAATCCGCAGTCATCCGGTCCATGTCCGCGGGCGTGACGGTGCGGCCCTCCGCTTCCAGCCCCCGCTCGATCAGCTTGCGGGCACCGGCGCCGATCATGTTGCGGGCCGAGGCCATCGGCACCGGCGGCAGGCCTTCGCGGTCGAGCACGTAATTGAGGGCCGTGATCAGGTCGGGTGCCGTATCCACCAGCGTGCCGTCGAGATCGAAGACGATGGTGTGAGGGGAAGTCGTCTTGAAGAAGGTCATGATTTCCAAGCGCTACCGGCCTGGTCCTATCCGCGCAAGGGGCGGGCCCATAAGATCACCTTATAGGCCTGTTCCCAGACCCTGTTCCAGGCCCTGTTCTCCTGGGAAAAACGAGGCTACATAGGCGCCCGAAACCGGCCGGAATCGGCCGCATGTTCGAGACTTCACAAGGCAGGCGCACACGTGACCATGGACCAGTTGAAGCGGCAGGCTGCGGCGCGTGCGCTGGAGGAGGTGCGCGACGGCATGCAGCTCGGGCTCGGCACCGGCTCGACCGCCAAGCACTTCGTCGAGCTGCTCGGCGAACGCGTTGCCGCCGGGCTCAAGGTGATCGGCGTGCCGACCTCCGAGGCGACGCGGGCCGATGCGGAACGCTGCGGCGTCAAGCTGACGACGCTGGACGAGATCGACCATCTCGACCTCACGATCGACGGCGCCGACGAGATCGATCCCGAGCTCAATCTGATCAAGGGCGGCGGCGGCGCGCTGTTGCGCGAGAAGATCGTGGCGGCCGCCTCGGACCGCATGATCGTGATTGCCGACGACAGCAAATGGGTGCCGACGCTCGGCAAGTTTCCGCTGCCGATCGAGGTCATCCCATTCGGGCTCGGTGCGACGCGCCGCGCGATCGAAAAGGCATTTGCCGAATGCGGCGTTTCCGGGCAAATGGCGGTCCGCAAGGCCAAGGACGGGGACAAGGACGGCCACGTTTTCGTCACCGATGGCGGCCACTGGATCGTCGATGCCCAGCTCGGACGTATTACGGATCCCCCCGGTCTCGCCAAGGCGTTGAGCGCCATTCCCGGTGTGGTCGAGCACGGGCTGTTCATCGGCTTGGCCAGCTCGGCCGTTCTGGCGGGCGGCGGCGGAATCCGCGTGATTGAACGGCGCAAGCCGAAAGGAGACCAGGAATGAAGAACGTGTTGAAAATCTTGCCGGCTGCGGCTCTCGCTGCGGGATTGGCCCTTTCGGCCGCCCCGGTCGCCGCGCAGCAGGCGGGCCAGAAGGCTCCCGCGGCGCCGGCCCTGCCGAAGGCGTCGCCCGCGGCGATTGCGGCAGCGAAGGAAATTCTGCAGATCAAGAACGCCGCCGGGATGTATGCGGGCGCCGTGCCGGGCATGGTCGAGAAGACCAAGGGCGCGCTGATCCAGCAGAACCTGAATTACCAGAAGGACCTCAACGAGGTCGCCCCGATCGTGGCCCAGCAGCTCAACGGCCGCCAGAGCGAGATCGGCGAAGGCATGGCGCAGATTTATGCCAGCGAGTTCACCGAGCAGGAGCTGAAGGACCTCGTCACCTTCTACAAGTCGCCGCTGGGCAAGAAGCTGATCGATGCCGAGCCGCGCGCGATCGGGCAGAGCATGGCGTTCATGAACAGCTGGGCCCAGAACTTCTCGGAAACCGTGATGGGCGCCTTCCGTGCCGAGATGCGCAAGCGTGGCAAGGAGATCTGAGCGCACCTCTGAAAGCTCGTTCCTGATAAGGGGTCGGAGTGGATAATGGCTGATTTCGACGTCGACCTCTTCGTCATTGGTGGCGGCTCGGGCGGCGTCCGTGCCGCCCGCATCGCGGCCGGCTACGGCGCCCGCGTCATGATCGCGGAAGAGTACCGCATGGGCGGCACCTGCGTGATCCGCGGCTGTGTGCCGAAGAAGCTGTTCGTGATCGGCTCGCACGTCCGTCACGAGCTCGAGGACGCCGCCGGCTTCGGCTGGACCGTGCCGCCCGCCAGCTTCGACTGGCCGACGCTGATCGCCAACAAGGACAAGGAGATCGCGCGGCTGGAGGCGGCCTACACCGCCAACGTCGAGAAATCAGGCGCGCAGATCGTCAAGAGCCGCGCGGTGATCGAGGACAAGCACACCGTCCGCCTGCTCGAGAACGACAGGAAGGTCACGGCGAAGTACATCCTGATCGCCACCGGCGGCGCGCCCAACCATGGCGCGGCGATCCCCGGCATCGAGCACGTGATCTCCTCCAACGAGGCGTTTCATCTTGCGAGGCTGCCGAAGCGGATCGTGATCCAGGGCGGCGGCTATATCGCGCTGGAATTCGCCGGCATCTTCGCCGGCTTCGGCTCCGATGTGACGGTAATCTATCGCGGCGACAACATTCTGCGCGGCTTCGACGAGGATGTCCGGACCCATGTCCGCGCCGAGATGGAGAAGCAGGGCATCACCATCCTCACCGGCTGCACCGTGACCAAGGTCGACCGCCACGGCGAGGACTTCACCACGCATCTGTCGAACGGCTCGAGCCTCGCCTCCGACCAAGTGATGTTCGCGATCGGCCGCCATCCGAACGTCGCCAATCTCGGCCTGGAGAATGCGGGCGTCGCCATCAATCCCGCCAACGGCGGCATCGCGGTCGACCATTTCTCCAAGAGCTCGGTCGACAGCATCTATGCCATCGGCGACGTCACCCACCGCTTCAACCTGACGCCGGTCGCGATCCGGGAGGGCCATGCCTTCGCCGACACGGTGTTCGGCGAGCGCGAGGTGCGGGTCGACCACGCCAATATCCCGACGGCCGTGTTCTCGCAGCCGGAGGTCGGCACTGTCGGCCTGACGGAAACCGAGGCGCGCGCGCAATTCAGCCACGTCGACATCTACAAGACGACGTTCCGGCCCATCAAGGCGACGATGTCCGGCCGCGACACCCGCGTGCTGATGAAGCTCGTGGTCGACGGCGCGACCGACCGCGTGCTCGGCTGTCACATCGTCGGCGATGCCGCCGCCGAGATCACGCAAGCCGTCGCGATCGCGGTGAAGATGAAGGCAACCAAGGCCGATTTCGACGCGACCATCGCGCTGCATCCGACCGCGGCCGAAGAGCTCGTCACCATGCGCACCCCGACCGCACGGCACGTGCGGCAGGCGGCGGAGTAGGGCGGGGGCACGAGCACACTCAACCGAATAAGTTGGTGCGCGCTTACCCTCTCCCCTTGCGGGAGAGGGTGGATCGCCGCGGAGCGGCGAGACGGGTGAGGGGTCTCTCTCCTCACGAACAGTGTTACGAGCTGAGAGAACCCCTCATCCGGCGCTTCGCGCCACCTTCTCCCACAAGGGGAGAAGGGAAGAAGACCCTAGCTGCGAGCCGCCTAGCCGTACAGATATCCGACCGGTTTGCCCTCGGTGCGCAGGGGACGCACGTCCTTTTGCGTGATGATCTGACCGGCGAGGCCGTCGATCTCGTCGCGCTGCGTCGCCGTCCAGCTGCGCAGCTCGTTCATGCCCTTGAGCAGGCCGAGGCGGAGGACCTGCGTGTTTTCGCCGAGACCCGTGAGGCTGATGGAACCCTTCCCCGCCGTCACCACGTCGCCGGCAGAGAGTTCAAAGCTCTCGCCGGACTTTCTCTTGAACTCCGCCATGCCGCGAATGACGCGATAGATCACGACCTCGCCCTTGGCAAAGCGGGTCGCGTCCGCCGCGGCAGACGTGCTCTTCGGCAAGAGCGCGTGGCCACGCGGGTCGGTCGCGATGATGTGGCCGGTGACGAGATGCCCGCTCGGAATCTCGATGCCGATGTCGCGTACGTAAACCGGCATCGCCGATCTGACAGAACCATCGGTGAGCGGCTTGAACAGTGCGTCGAGCGCCAGGGGATCCTGAAGCCAGAAGCCGGCATCGGCCGGGCGGTCATGCAGCGGATGGCTCCAGGCCACGCGCGGCGTTTCGTCCTCATTGATCTGATCCGGACCGACAATGGTCGGGTTCGGAAAGGTGGTGGGATCGGTGATGAAGGCTTCGAGAAACTTGCCGGAATAGCCCATCGAGATCGGATCGGGCACCACCGTCTGCGGCGTCTTCAAATTCTCTTCGGTCGACAGGCCCGACCACGTGTAGAACAGCTGGCGATGCACGATCGCGCTTTGGAGCATCACCGCGCCCGGGCCGACATTGTACCAGCGGCCGTCATAGTCGAAGGTGAACGCGCCCGAGGTGACCAGCACGAGCTGAAAGCCGCCCGGCGGCAGATGCAAATGGAAGTCGGTGGGGCCGGTGTCGGCCCGATAGATCGGCAGATTGGTGGCGACCTCGTGCAGCAGGAAGGTTTCGTTGTTGGCGTGGAAGCCTTCGTTGGCGCGGTTGTAGAGCGCCTGCGGCCGGTAGGTCGCCTCGAAATTCGCATTCTTGTCGCGATCGATCGCCACGAAGTCCTGATCGTTGAGGCGCAGCCGGGCGCCGTTCGGATGGGTGAGACCGGTGAATTTGATGTCTCCGGCAGCATGCACGTTCATGGCATTCTCCGATCTGAGGCCATTCATCCCGGAAGCCGAGCGCACGTGACTGGCCGCTCCTCATCTGGCCGGGCAGGGACTTGGCCTGATGCAGTCTTGCGAATTTCAGGCCAGCCGGAGCGCAATGCGGCGCGCTGGTCCGCCGGCTGCACGCGACGCGCAAATAATCGAGATTGCACCTGAGGTTAGACAATGGGTGGCGCCGAACTCGCCCGACTTCTCCGGACAAGCGTCAGTGGGCGCAGCGGCTTGTCTTGTCTAATTTGTCGGCATGCCCTGCAAAAGCGCATGCAGCCGGCCCCCGCGACGGGCGCCCGGCACGGTTCAGTCGAATGATCGCGGAAGCGCCGGCTCGGGCTTGCCGGACGGGCTGCCTGCCCATTTCGCCATGTCCATGGCGCGCGCGTCGAAGCCTTCGCACCAGAGGCAGCTCGGCTCCGTGTGGCCGTGGGCCGTCAGCATCGGCACAAGCGCATGGCCGCAGCCGGGGCAGGGTGTGGTGCGGTTCATGCGCTTCTCCACGATCTCCGCAATTCAGGAATGGCATTTTCGTCGCGCAAGCTTGCGGGGGCGCTATGACGGCGCAGAAGCGCTGCGTTGGATAAGCGCGCTCGTTCCCGACAGCGTAGATGTAGCGATCCATTGTGACACGGCTGCGATGTCGTCGCCGCTGTCGCGATAGGCGCGAAGCTGGAATTCCGCCGAGCTGCCGCGCGCGACGATGGTACGGCAGTGTTCGATCTCGGCGGAGCAGTTCAGCGCGGCTGCGTCCTCCGCAATGTCGTCGATCACCCCGGTGAGCAGCTCCGAGATCGTCACCGGCCCGTCCGTGGAGGCGAAGATGCAGTCGGTGCCGTAGCGCTGGGCGCGCCATTTGTTCTCGACCGCGATCGCGCGCTCGACCGCAGTGACCTCCCGGGACAGCTGAGGGCGCAGATAGAGATGCCGCGTCAGGCAGCGGTAGAGCGAGGCGATGGCAACCGCGTCGTCGACGAAGGTGCAGGTGTCGGGCGCGCGAAGCTCCAGCGTCGGATGCTTCATGGAGGGGCGCATTGCCCACCAGATGTGGCTTTCGTCCGGGATCACGCCGGAGCGCTGCAACGCGCCGACATAAGCGTCGAAATCCTGCTTGCCTTCGAACAATTCGGGCAGGCCGGTGCGCGGCAGCTCGGAATAAGCCGCGAGGCGGTAGCCCTTCAATCCGGTCTTGTGCGAATTCCAGAACGGCGAGGACGTCGACAGCGCGATGAACAGCGGCAGATGCGGCAGCATGGCCCGCATCACCGCCATGCGCTTCTCGGGATCCGGCAGCTGCACGTGCACATGCATGCCGCACATCATGTTGCGGTGGCCGATGCTGCGCAGATCCTCGATCATCTCCTCGTAGCGCGGTTTCGGGCTGGGCTGCGACATGCGCCAGACTGCGCTCGGGTGCGTGCCGCAGGCCATGATCACGAAGCCGTATTGCGCAGCGACGTTCGCGACCTCGCGTCGCAGGAAGCGCAGCTCCTCGCGCGCGTCGTTCACGTCGACATGAACGTTGGTTGCGACCTCGAGCTGCGATTGCAGCATCTCGCGCATGGCCTGGCCGCCGGTCGACCAGTTTGCCGATTCGAACAGCTCGTTGGGCGTGCGGATCGCGACCTCGAAGCTGCGGCGGTCAGCGAGGAAGTATTCCTCCTCGATGCCGAAGGAATATTCCGCCGGATTGCCGCCGCCGCCGGCAGAACGGATGACGACATGCTGCTTGTCCTCGGAGGGGGCAAGACGCAGCAGCTTTGAAACGTCTGAAGCAAATGTCATTGGCCACCGGCGCGGTCACTACCTGCGGGCGATAATCCGTCTGATTGTGGCCGGTTCCGCACCCAATGTACTGGAAATTGCAAGGTCGAACGGAACAATTTTGACGGCTTCGGACGCTCGCGCGATCAGGGCGTGGTTCGGCGGGACTTCCGCCCAGTCCGATTCCTTATCGAACGGCTCGGAGACGACGATGACTTGCCCGCCGTCCTCGCGGAAGTAGAGCGTGTTCGCGGCATCGTTCACCGAGACCCGAAATGCGTAGAGGTCGCGGCCGTTGGCAATCGCGCTGGTAAAGCGCAGCCGTTCGCGAGCCCGCCTTCATTGACGAATCCGATGAGGGATTGCAGCACGGACTGTGTCGCGCCGAGCGGATCGTGCTCGAGACCGGCCCCCATCATGGCCAGGAACACGGCTTCCGAATCCGTCGTGCCCAGCCGCGACGGATAGTAGGCATCGGGAATCAGCGCCTCGACTCTGCGCCGCAGCCGATTCCAGCTCCCGACGAACCCGTTGTGCATGAACATCCAGTGCCCGCAGGCAAAGGGGTGACAATTCTGCCGCGTCACGGCCGTGCCGGTTGCGGCACGCACATGAGCGAAGAACAGATGCGAGTGCAGATGCCGGCAGAGGTAGCGCAGGTTTTCGTCCGACCACGCCGGGCGCGTCTCGCGATAAAGGCCCGGCTCGGGGTGCTCGCCATACCAGCCGAGACCAAAGCCGTCTCCGTTCGAGCCCGCCGTGGACTGAAGCGAGCGGATGCTCTGCGCAATCAGCGAATGCTCGGGTTCGGTGACATAAGGCTCGAACGAGGTGGTTTCGCCCCGGTATGCGATCCAGCGGCACATGCGGGTTCCTGCCAGGCGGTTTGATGCGTCGCGAGGTGCATCAACACCTGTCACGGACGCATGGTTCCAGCTGCGAAAGGGTTGCATGACCGATCCCGCAACGCCGAACGGATGCGGCGGCTGGTCGCAGCCGGTCCGCCTTGATTCCGACAGGCGTACCTATAATTCTGAAGCGAACAAGAATCCGGGCCCCTCTGGCGAGGACGTCGACGTTCGTCGGCAAACCTCGCGATGTCGGATGACCAGTCCCGCGCGAATGCGATGGATCGGCCGATTGTCGGGCCCCCTGTTTCGTTTTCTCCGACCATTCGTCCCCATCGCAGCTCCGTGCGGCTATTTCGCAAGTTAAGGGAGCTACGATGTCCGGAACCAAGTCCTCAAATTCGATCGAGATCACGGAACCGTCCAGCCTGAATGAGCAGGCCGCGGCGGCCGTGGTGATCGTGGGCGCCCTGGTAGCGGTTGCTGACCGGCGCGTCTCACCCGTCGAACGCGACGAGGTGATCCGTTTCATCAGAGACCGCAAGCTGGCGCCGCACATCGGCGACGAACGGCTCCGTGCGATGTTCGACGAACTCGCCGAACGGCTCGAAGAGCCGGATTTTGCCAACGTCGTGATCGATACGCTGCGACCGGTTTCGAACCTGCCGCTGTCGTCGCATCTGGTGGAGCTGTCGGAGCGCGTTGCTGCCGCAGACGAGGACGTACATCCCCACGAAGTCCAGGCGATTAAATTGTTGCGCTTGCTGACGCTGGTGCTGCCGCGCGCGAAGCCGGTCGGGGCGAGTGCGCCGGGCCCCAAGCTGCACGCCGCCTCGAAGGGGTAAGCATGAGCACGATTTCGAACGAGCGCGCCAGGCAAACCGAGGGGAACACCGAGCAGATCGCTGGTGGAGACCCGCGCCTGGCCAAGCTCGTCGACCGCCTGCCGCCGCGCATGAGCGACACCCTGACCTATCTGCTCAAGCCGTCCAGCCGCTGGGTCAGGATCCCCTCGGGCACGCTGCTGGTCGTCGGCGGTGTGCTCTCCATCCTCCCGGTGCTCGGCGTCTGGATGCTGCCGCTCGGCCTTGCTCTGCTCGCCGAGGACGTGCCTGCGCTGCGCTCCTCCCGTTCAAAAGTCTTCGACTGGATCGAGCGGCGCAAGCCGCATTGGCTCGATCCGTCTGCCTCTAGGAATGATCAATCATGACTGAACTCATCACCGCCGAAGCGCTGTCCGCGCTGTTTCAAGTCATCCTGATCGATCTCGTGCTCGCCGGCGACAATGCCGTCGTCATCGGCCTTGCGGCTGCCGGCCTGCCGGCCGAGCAGCGCCGCCGCGCCATCATCGTCGGTATCGCCGCTGCCACCGCACTGCGTATCGCCTTCGCCGGCGTTGCGACCCAGCTTCTGCAAGTGATCGGCCTTCTGCTCGCCGGCGGCGTGTTGCTGCTCTGGGTCTGCTGGAAGATGTGGCGCGAGCTGCGCGAGCAGGCCGCGCATTCGAAAGAACTCGCATTCGATAGTAACGGCGCAGGTGCTGCGCCGGTACAGCAGCCGGTAACGCAGAAGACTTTCGGCCAAGCGGCGGTGCAGATCGTCGCCGCCGACGTGTCGATGTCGCTCGACAACGTGCTCGCGGTCGCGGGCGCCGCGCGGGAGCATCCCTACATCCTGGCCTTCGGCCTGCTCTTGTCGGTTGGGATGATGGGCGTTGCCGCGGATCTGCTTGGCCGTTTGCTCCAGAAGCAGCGCTGGGTGGCCTATGTCGGCCTCGCCATCATCCTTTACGTCTCGTTTGAGATGATCTATCGCGGCACGCTGGAACTTGCACCGGTGATTGCGAGTCTCTGAGGCGACAATCTACCGCAGTCCGGAGTGATCAATGACGTCTGAACCCAAAGCACCTTCGGCGCGGGCCGCGCCGTTGCCGCCGGTCGGCCTGCTTCCGAAGCTGATCTTCGGCTCGCGCTGGCTGCAGCTGCCGCTCTATGTTGGCCTCATTGTCGCCCAGTCCGTCTATGTGCTGTTGTTCCTGAAGGAGCTCTGGCACCTCGTCTTGCATTCGTTCGACGCCAGCGAGCAGCAGATCATGCTGGTCGTGCTCGGGCTGATCGACGTCGTCATGATCTCGAACCTTCTGATCATGGTAATCGTGGGTGGATACGAGACCTTCGTTTCCCGGCTGAACCTCAGCGGCCATCCGGACGAGCCGGAATGGCTCGGTCACGTCAATGCCAGCGTGCTCAAGATCAAGCTCGCAATGGCGATCATCGGCATCTCCTCGATCTCGCTGCTCAGGACCTTCATCGAGGCCGGCAATCTCGGCACGACCCGCAGCAATTTCACCGAGAGCGGGGTAATGTGGCAGGTGCTGATTCATATGACCTTCATCGTCTCGGCGGTCGGCATCGCCTGGGTCGACCGCCTCAGCGAGAGCGGCCATCGCAAGGCGGCCGAGCACGGCTGATAAGCTGGCCGCCCGATACCTCCCGAGCGGCCAATCCTGGAGCCCGCCTGATCGTCCGGTTGGGCGGGCTCTCTTTCGAGATCGATAAAATTGTCTGCAATCGGTTCAGTGCCGGCAAACGCTGCCGACAAGAAGCCGGGCGCCTTAAACCAGGCCTTTGGAACCGATCTGCATCCTGCCCGCAAAGGGCAGGGCATCGGGCATGACAATTCTCAGGGAGATCGTCGCAGCGGTCGCGGGAGTCTACGCGCTCCTGCTGGTCTGTGACGCATTGTTCGGCGTCGGCGAGGCGCGCTTCGACGACGCTTATTACCGCGCAAGCTTCTACGCACCGCGGCCGGAGGAGTTTCGGTTCGCGAGCGACACGCCGCCGGCGGTGCGCGTCAGCGACGCCTTCGCGCAGTTCGCACCTAGCGACGCCAAGCCGAACCGGCGCTACTCGTCGCTGACGACGATCATCCGCTAGTGGATGATGAGGCGGGGGGTCGGGCGGCTAGCTCCGCTATACCTCTCCCTTCGGGAGAGGTGAAGAGCCTCATTCCCCCTGAATCCATTCCGCGACGCCGCGCCACAGCGTGTCGCGGTGCTCGGGGCGGAAGAAGCCGAAATGGCCTATTCCCTTGGCGCCGACGTCGGACGGTTTGACCATCAGCACCTCCGGCTTGATCGCAGTGAATCCGCTCGCGAGCAACTCGACCGCGGGCCGCGTCGCCCAGGGATCGTCGGAGAAGCATAGGGAGCGCAGCTCGCCCTTGAACCTGGCGAAGTTCTCGAGTGCCGGCAGCTTTGAATCGAACAGATAGCGCGGGCTCGAGACCCATTCGGTCCATTGCAGGAAGACGCCCTTGGGCAAATCCTCGCCGACGCCGGCCCAGCCCGGTGCGTAACCGAGTGCATGGACCAGCGGCACGCCGACAAAATTCATGAAGGCGTAGACCCGGTATTTTTCCGGCGAGGTCATCAACCGCCATGTCGCGGCCTGCGAGGCCACCAAGGCCGCGCGCGAGATCTCGCTGTTGTTCGCGATCAGCCCGAGCGCCTGGCCGCCGAAGGAATGGCCGATATAGGCGAGCGGCAGGGCATGATAGCGCTCGCGCATCCAACTGACCGCGGCGGTGACGTCGAGCGCGGCCCAGTCCGACATCGAGGCCTTGAAGCCGACCAGCGATTTCGGCTGGTTGTAGCCGACCATCGCCGGCAGGCGGGAATCGCCGATGCCGCGATAATCGTAGGTCAGCACCGCGCAGCCGCGATGGGCGAGGTAGGAGGCAAAGCCCCGATAGATCTTTCGCGGCACGGCGGTCGCCGAATTGATCAGGACGGCATGGCGCTTGGCGCTGCGCGGCAGGAACAGGGTGCCGGTCAGGGCATAGCCGTCGGCTGCCGGGAAGCTGATCTCGTCGATGAAAACGTCATCCAGTGCCGCGCCCATGGCGGTCGGTGTCCTGTCGGATTCCTCAAGCCTGCCCAAGCAAATGCGAATTCGGCTTTGGCCGCAAGGGTTTGCGCTGCGAAATGGATTTACAACTGGCGGGGCGTGGCCGGCCTGTGTATAAGGCGGCCCTCGCAACCCCTAGATCAGGTTGTGGTTTTTGCTTCACGGAGAGATTGCGATGTCCGAGCGGTGGACGCCCGAGTCCTGGCGCAGCAAGCCGGTGCTACAGGTGCCCGAATATCCCGACGCCAGGGCTTTGGCCGACGTCGAGGCGCAGCTTGCGACCTTTCCGCCGCTGGTGTTCGCAGGCGAGGCGCGCAATCTGAAGAAGGCCTTGGGCCGCGTTGCGGCCGGCGAGGCCTTCCTGCTGCAGGGCGGCGACTGCGCCGAGAGCTTCGCCGAGCACGGCGCCAACAACATTCGCGACTTCTTCCGCGTGCTGCTGCAGATGGCGGTGGTGCTGACCTATGCCGGCGCGGTGCCGGTGGTGAAGGTCGGCCGCATCGCCGGCCAGTTCGCGAAACCGCGCTCGTCGGCGACCGAGAAGGTGAATGGCGTCGAGCTGCCGAGCTATCGCGGCGACATCGTCAACGACATCGCCTTCACCAGCGAAGCGCGCATTCCCGATCCGCAGCGCCAGCTGATGGCCTATCGCCAGTCCGCCGCGACGCTGAACCTGCTCCGCGCGTTCGCCACCGGCGGCTTCGCCAATCTCGGCAGCGTGCATCAATGGATGCTGGGTTTCCTCAAGGATAGCCCGCAGTCACGCCGCTACAAGGAGCTGGCCGACCGCATCTCGGACGCGCTCAACTTCATGCGCGCCTGCGGCCTCGACCTCGAGAGCCATCCGGAGCTGCGTGCCACCGATTTCTACACCAGCCATGAGGCGCTGCTGCTCGGCTACGAGCAGGCCATGACCCGCGTCGATTCCACCACCGGCGACTGGTACGCGACCTCGGGCCACATGATCTGGATCGGCGACCGCACCCGCCAGCTCGATCACGGCCATGTCGAATATTTCCGCGGCATCAAGAATCCGATCGGGCTGAAGTGCGGCCCCTCGCTCAAGGTGGACGAGCTGCTGAAGCTGATCGACGTGCTCAATCCCGACAACGAGCCGGGCCGGCTGACGCTGATCGGCCGCTTCGGCTCCGACAAGATCGGCGAGCATCTGCCGAACATGGTCCGTGCCGTGAAGCGCGAGGGCCGGGTGGTGGTCTGGTCCTGCGATCCCATGCACGGCAACACCATCACCTCGACGTCCGGCTACAAGACTCGCCCGTTCGACCGCATCCTGTCCGAGGTCAAGTCGTTCTTCGCGGTCCACGCCGCCGAGGGCACCCATGCCGGCGGCGTGCATCTGGAGATGACCGGCCAGGACGTCACCGAATGTCTCGGCGGCGCCCGCGCGATCACGGATGAGGATCTCAACGATCGCTACCACACGGTCTGCGATCCCCGCCTCAACGCCGAGCAATCCATCGATATGGCCTTCCTGGTCGCGGAGCTGCTCAAGCAGGAGCGCGCCGGCAAGGCTCAGCCGATTCCGGCCGCAGCGGGGCTGTAAGACCTTGCTGCGGATCTGGAAGGCCACGATCAATTCCCGCAACGGGCTGGCCTTTGCGTTCCGGTCGGAGCAGGCGGTCCGCGAGGAGATCTTTGCGCTGCTGCTGTCGGTGCCGCTCGCCTGGTTCATCGGCGCCACCGCGATGCGCGCGGTCGAATTGGTGTGCTCTGTCGCTTTCGTGCTGACGGTCGAGTTGCTCAATACCGCGATCGAGAAGCTCGCCGACCGGCTGACCTTGGATCACGACAAGCAGATCGGCCGAGTCAAGGACATGGGCTCGGCCGCGGTTGGCGTTGCGCTCTTGATGACCGGCGCGTTCTGGATCATTGCCATCATCGAGCGATTGGGGTTCCTCTAGAGCGCGGAGACAATCCATTGCGCGTGGGTGTCCGAGGTCCCTTCACCTCTCCCCAACGGGGAGAGGTCGATTTGTGTCTCGCGATGCGGAGCATCGTCGAGCTCAAATCGGGTGAGGGGGCTCAGCTCCCACGAGACACCGTAACCCCTCACCCGAATTGCATCTCCGACGCAATTCGACCTCTCCCTTCGGGAGAGGTGAAAGCGAGCGCGCGATGACCGAACGTCTCGACACATTCGCGGTCACGCTCGCCCAGCTCAATCCGACCATGGGCGACGTGGAGGGCAATGCGGCCAAGGCGCGCGCGGCGCGGGCGCAGGCCAAGTCCGACGGCGCCGATCTCGTGTTGTTTCCAGAACTGTTCATCGCCGGCTATCCGCCGGAAGACCTGGTGCAGAAGCCCGCCTTCCAGGCCGCCTGCCGCGCCGCGATCGAAAGCCTCGCGCGCGAGACCGCCGATGGCGGGCCTGCGATGCTGGTCGGCACGCCCTGGGTCGAGGAGGGCATGCTCTACAATGCCTGTGCGCTGCTCGACGGCGGGCGCATCGCGAGCCTGCGTTTCAAGTGCAACCTGCCGAATTACGGCGTGTTCGACGAGAAGCGGCTGTTTTCGCGCGGCCCTGCCGCCGGTCCCGTCACTGTGCGCGGCGTGCGCATCGGTGTGCCGATCTGCGAGGACATCTGGCTGGAAGAGTCCGAGGATTACGAGAACGTGGTCGAGACGCTGGCCGAGACCGGCGCCGAGATCATCCTGGTGCCGAACGGCTCGCCTTACGCCCGCGACAAGAACGACGTGCGCCTGTCGGTCGCGGTGGCGCGCGTCACAGAGAGCGGGCTGCCGCTGGTCTATCTCAACCAGGTCGGCGGCCAGGACGAGCTCGTGTTCGACGGCGCATCCTTCGCGCTCAATGGCGATCTCTCGCTCGCGGCGCAGCTGCCGGCCTTCGAAGAAGGCATCGTCACGCTGCGCTTCAGCAGAAACGGCGACGACTGGCGCTGCAGCGGGCCGATCGCCGAGCTGCCCGAGCGCGACAAGGCCGACTACGCCGCCTGCGTGCTGGGCTTACGCGACTACGTCGCCAAGAACGGCTTTCCAGGCGTGCTGCTCGGCATCTCCGGCGGCATCGATTCGGCGCTCTGCGCGGCGATCGCTGTCGACGCGCTCGGCGTCGACCAGGTGCATGGCGTGATGCTGCCTTACCGCTACACCGCGCCGCATTCGATCGCGGATGCCGGCGAGCTCGCCGGCCATCTCGGCATCCGCTACGAGGTGCTGCCGATCGCCGAAGCCGTGACCGGGTTCGAGACGATCCTGTCCGGCATCTTCAAGAACCTGCCGCCCGATATCACCGAGGAGAACCTCCAGGCCCGCACCCGCGGCACGCTGCTGATGGCGATCTCCAACAAGACCGGGCTGATGGTGGTGACGACCGGCAACAAGTCGGAGTTGTCGGTCGGCTACGCCACGCTTTATGGCGACATGAACGGCGGCTTCAACCCGATCAAGGACATCTACAAGACGCAGGTGTTCCGCCTGGCAAGCCTGCGCAATTCCTGGAAGCCGGAGGGCGCGCTCGGCCCTGCCGGCGAGGTGATCCCGCCCGACATCATCACGCGCCCGCCGACCGCGGAGCTGCGCGAGAACCAGACCGATCAGGACTCGTTGCCGCCTTACGACGTGCTCGATGCCATCCTGGAGCGCCTGGTCGAGCGCGAGGAGCCGCTCGACCAGATCATCGCCGCCGGCTTCGACCGCGAGACGGTGATCCGGATCGATCATCTGCTCAACGTCGCCGAATACAAGCGCCGCCAGGCCGCGCCTGGGGTGAAGGTGACACCGAGGAATTTCGGCCGCGACCGCCGTTATCCCATCACCAACCGTTTTCGCGACAAGGGCCAGCCGTTGCCGGCGACGGATGAGGCGCTGGTGTCACGTGGAAGCACGGCGTCAATCGACGCATTCGAGGGGTGAAGCCTAGCCTGAGCGACGGCAGGGGCTATGACGGGGTTGCGAAAAACAGCACCCTCAGGAAGCGCGTGTATTCGGATTCGAGCGCCATGATCGCCACAAATACGAATACCACGACCGGCGGCAGCAGGATGGCATAGGTCAAGGCCAGCCGCTCCCAGGCCATGTGCATGAAGACGGCGACGATCAGGCCGGCCTTCAACATCATGAACAGCAGGATCAGCGACCACCTCAGATAGCCATGCAGGCCAAAGTAGTCGACGAGGTAGGAGAACGTGCTGAGGACGAACAACCAGCCCCAGACCACGAGGTAGAGCTTGATCGGGTGCTGTTGCCCCTCAGCGTGAACGGCTTCCGTTCCGACTGCGCCGTGCGCCGGAGCGTGGAGCCGCTCTTCCATGTGTACCGCCGCGTTTGTCATGCGCCGACCTCACCAAAGATAGAAGAATGCAAAGATGAACACCCACACGAGATCGACGAAGTGCCAGTATAGGCCCGTGATCTCGACGATCTCGTAATTCCCCCTTCGGCTCGTGAAGAAGCCGCGCCTCTCGACGTCGAAGTCGCCACGAAAGACCTTTCGCGCGATGGCGATCAGGAAGATCACACCGAACGTCACATGGGTGCCATGGAAGCCGGTGATCATGAAGAAGCTCGCACCAAACTGCGGGGCGCCCCATGGATTGCCCCAGGGCCGGACGCCCTCCATGATCAGCTTGGTCCATTCGAAGGCCTGCATTCCGACGAAGGTCGCGCCGAAGGCTGCAGTGACCAGCATCAGGATTGCGGTTCTCACCCGATCGCGGCGGTAGCCGAAATTGACGGCCATCGCCATCGTACCGCTGCTGCTGATCAGCACGAAGGTCATGATGGCGATCAGGATCAGGGGCATGTGGTTGCCCCCGATATCGAGGGCGAAGACTTCGCTGGGATTGGGCCACGGCACGGTCGTCGACATGCGCGCCGTCATGTAGGAGAGCAGGAAGCAACTGAAGATGAAGGTGTCGCTGAGGAGGAAGATCCACATCATGGCCTTGCCCCAGGACACGTTCTTGAAGGCGCGCTGATCGGACGCCCAGTCGGCGGCGATGCCGCGCCAGCCTTCAAGCCGCGCAGGCGATTGGCCCGGATTTGTCAGCACGGTCTCAGCCATCTGGTCTCGCCTCCTAGCTCAGCAATTGGCGGCAGATGTCGATGAAATCGTCGGTCCAGCCGGTGAGAAGACCGAGCAGGACAAGCCAGACCAACAGCAGGAAGTGCCAGTAGATGGCGCACAGCTCCACGCTCAAGCGCATGTCGGCGATCTCGGCGCCGCGCCACATCTTGGCCGAGGTTCGGCCCAAGGCCACCAGACCGCCCGTCAGGTGCAGCCCGTGCACTGCGGTCAACAGGTAGAAGAAGGAATTCGATGGATTGGACGCCACGAAATATCCCGCAGCCCCGAGCCGTTGCCAGGCCAGGAGCTGCCCGGCGAGGAAGATCACGGCAGATGCTCCGCCCGCGAGCAGACCGATCATGACGCCTTCGGTATCGTGTCGGCGCGCGGCCACGTACGACCATTGCAGCGCGACACTGCTCAGGACCAGGACGCCCGTGTTGACCCACAGCAGCCGTGGCACCGGCAGCGGCCGCCAGTCCACCACGCTCATGCGCATCGAGTAGGCGCTGATGAAGAGGATGAACAAGGCGCTCGCGACCGCGAGAAACACGCCAAGTCCGATCTTCGCTGCCGGCCAGGTTATGGCATCGCCGCCGGGGAAGTCACCGGCCGGGCCTTCCTCCAGCCAGGGCTTGGCCGTCAGGCGCTGCTGCGACAGCCACCATCCGGCGATCACCGCAAGCACAGCCAGGAACAGGATGATGGCGCTCACGAAGCAGCTCCCTGAACGAGCTGAGTCGCACGCGGCGGCTGGTTCTGCGGAATGAAGTCCTCCGCGGCACCGGGCACACTGTAATCATAGGCCCAGCGGTACACGACAGGGAGCTCCTTGCCCCAGTTGCCGTGCGCCGGGGGCGTCTCCGGCGTCTGCCACTCCAGCGTCGTCGCCCGCCACGGATTGCCGCCTGAGGCCTCACCTTTGAACAGGCTCCAGACAAGGTTGAACAGGAACACCATCTGGCTAAAGCCGACGATCAAGGCCACCACGGAGATGAAGGCGTTGAGTGAATGGGCCGAGGACGGAATGAACGTCGTATCCAGGAGTTCGAAATACCGGCGCGGGACCCCGAGCAGTCCAAGATAGTGCATGGGGAAGAAGATCAGGTAGGCGCCGAGGAAGGTGACCCAGAAGTGAAACTTGCCCATGGCCTCGTTCAGCATCCGCCCCGTGACCTTTGGGTACCAATGATAGATCGCGCCGAGCACGACCATGATGGGCGCCACGCCCATCACCATGTGGAAATGGGCGACCACGAACATGGTATCCGAGAGGGGCACGTCCACGACGACGTTGCCGAGGAAGAGGCCGGTGAGCCCGCCGTTCACGAAGGTGACGATGAAGCCGAGGGCGAACAGCATCGGCACCGTGAGATGAATGTCGCCGCGCCACAGGGTCAGCACCCAGTTGTAGACCTTGATCGCGGTGGGGATTGCGATGATGAGCGTCGTGGTGGCGAAGAAGTACCCGAATTGCGGGAACATGCCGCTCACATACATGTGGTGCGCCCATACGATGAAGCTGAGCGCGCCGATGGCTACGATCGCCCAGACCATCATGCGATAACCAAAGATGTTCTTGCGCGCATGCGTGCTGATCAGATCGGAGACGATGCCGAAGGCGGGCAGGGCGACGATGTAGACTTCGGGATGACCGAAAAACCAGAACAGGTGCTGGAAGAGCAACGGGCTGCCGCCGCCATGTTTCGAAAGCGTGCCCATCTCGAGGAGAGCGGGCATGAAGAAGCTGGTTCCCAAGAGACGGTCGAACAGCAGCATGACCGAGGCAACGAACAATGCAGGGAACGCGAGGAGCGCCATAACGGTCGCCGTGAAAATGCCCCACACCGTCAGGGGCAGGCGCATCAAGGTCATGCCGCGCGTGCGCGCCTGCAACACAGTGACCACATAGTTCAGCCCGCCCATGGTGAAGCCGATGATGAACAGGATCAGGGACGCGAGCATGAGAAGGATGCCCCAATCCTGCCCGGGCGTTCCTGAAAGGATTGCTTGCGGCGGGTACAGCGTCCAACCGGCGCCGGTGGGGCCACCGGGCACGAAGAATGTCGAGGCAAGCACCAGGACTGCGAGCAGGTAAATCCAGTAGCTCAGCATGTTCACATAGGGGAAGACCATGTCCCTGGCGCCGACCATCAGCGGGATCAGGTAGTTGCCGAAGCCGCCCAGGAACAATGCAGTTAGCAGGTAAATCACCATGATCATGCCGTGCATGGTGATGAACTGGAGGTACTGGTTGGCATCGATGAAAGAGAATGTGCCGGGGAATCCCAGTTGCAGCCGCATCAGCCACGACAGCACCAGGGCCACCAGCCCGATGGCCGTGGCCGTCAGCGAATACTGAATGGCGATCACCTTGGCGTCCTGCGAGAACACATATCGTGTCCACCAGCTCCGCGGATGATAGAGCTCGACGTCAGGTACTTCGGCAGGCGGGATGCCGGGGATCCCTTCATATGGAACATCGACCATAGAACCTCCTCGGTCGTTCCATCGGGGGGAGGCGCTGGCCTCTTGCGCCCGATCTATCTTCGGCGGCAGCTTGCTACTTGCTGCCGGATTGGTACGTCGTCTTCACGACGGCTTTTGCCGGCGATAATTCTGCGAACGTTTTTTGTTGCTCCAGCCAAGCGTGATATTCACGCTCTTCGTCGACGATGACCTTGGCCCGCATTTGATAGTGAGCAGTGCCACAAAGCTCCGCACAGAGGACATCGAAGGTTCCGGTTCGGATCGGCGTGATCCAGAAATAGGTCACCATGCCTGGAACCATGTCCATCTTGGCTCGGAATTCGGGCACGTAGAAATCGTGCAGGACATCAACCGAGCGGAGGAGAACCTTGACCGGCTTTCCGACTTGAAGGTGCAGGTCGCCGCTCTCGATCACGACATCGTCCTGCGCGTGCCGGTCGTCACGATTGAGCCCCATCGGATTGTCGGAAGCGATGTTGCGGACATCCGATGTGCCCAACTGCCCATCCTTGCCCGGAAGGCGGAAGCTCCACTGCCATTGCTGGCCCATGACCTCGATCTCGGTGGCATCCGCAGGCACCGTCACGAACTGGTGCCAGACCACGAGGCCAGGCGCCAGCATGGCCGCGACGCCGATGCCGGTCCCGACGCTCAGCCACCATTCGAGCCTTTTGTTTTCCGGATTGTAGTCAGCCCTTCTTCCCTCTCTATGGCGAAAGCGAAAGACGCAGTAAGCCATGAAGGCGATCACGGCGACGAAAACAAAGCCCGTGATCCAGAACGTGATGTTGATCGTGTGGTCGATATAGGCCCAGTTCGTGGCGATCGGCGTCCACCACCACGGGCTGTAGATGTGAAACAGCACCGAGCCGATCGCGACCAGAAGCAGTATCAGTGCGACAGCCATCCTGATCCATCCTTGCCATCGAAGGCTACGGATACGAATCCCGGGCGGAGCTCATGTCTGTCGCGATGGCTGGCCTTTCTTGGCATATGCCATCGCCGGCCTCTTGCTTCGCCCAGTCCACCGATCGCGAAATCAAGAGAACGCTCGCGACCTTCAACTCTAAGGGCGTCTGCGTCTAAAATGATCCCAGCCTAATCCGGCGTCAATAGAGCAATAGAGGTGCCCGAATTGGTGTGATTGCCGGTGCTGGCAAACCGACAAGCATCCGGTGCCCATTGTTCGGTTTGGGTGATGCAACGCACAAATCCGTGCTGGTGCGCAATTCACCCAACCGTGAGTGCAGTCGTGCTCCGCGCGCGCTAAGCTTGCCGGGCAGGTCGCGACGGGTTCCGTCCGGCCAGGCTCGGTTACTGAACCTGGGTTGCCGTACCAGACCCATCGCGTTTCCTGCTCGTCAGGCGGACACGCGTGGCTGAAGAGCGCGTGTTGTCGAAAACCGCGATTTTCAGCTCGGGAGGGTCCGTACATGGCCACTCTGTACTCCCACGACATCAGGCGGCGCGCATTCGGCGAAGCGACCTCCTATCCCATTCGCAAGATAAGCTTGTCCGACCTGACCGAGGTCCTGCGCCTGGGTTGGGGTGATTTCCAGGCGATGCCGAGTCACGCGATCGTCGTGTGCCTGATTTATCCCGTTCTCGGTCTCGTCCTGTTCAGGATGGTGCTCGGCTATTCGGTGCTGCCGCTACTGTTTCCGCTGGCCGCCGGCTTTGCCTTGATCGGTCCTTTTGCCGCGATCGGTCTCTACGAACTCAGCCGTCGTCGCGAGCGCGGCGAAGAGGTCGAAGCATGGGATGCGATCAAGGTGCTGCGCGCACCGTCGTTCGGCGCCATGGTCGAACTCGGCGTGCTCCTGCTGGTCCTGTTCGGGGCCTGGATCGGTGCCGCGAACGCAATCTATGTCGCGATCTTCGGTCACGCTGCGGCCGCAAGCATACCCGACTTCGCAACGCGCGTGCTGACGACACCCGAAGGCTGGTCGCTCATCATCATCGGTTGCGGTGTCGGCTTCCTGTTTGCGGTTGTGGCATTGTGCGTTAGCGTCGTGTCATTTCCGTTGATGCTGGACCGTCATGCGACGGCGATCGACGCGATCCGCACGTCGCTCCGAGCGGTGGCGGCGAATCCGGTTGCGATGGCCGGATGGGGCCTCATCGTGGCGGCTCTGCTCGTGATCGGCTCGCTGCCGCTCTTCGTCGGTCTCGCCGTCGTTCTGCCGGTGCTCGGTCATGCCACCTGGCACCTCTATCGGCGGGTGGTCGAGCCCAATCCGAACCCACCGGATGCACCGCTTCCGCCCCGGAAGGGCAGGCGCTACGCAGCAGACTTTCCGGCCAATCTCTTCCCGTGGAGCCGCGAGGGCGAGCCGTAACAGCGGAACGGCCGCGCTGGGACGCCCGCGCGGAGCATGACAGAGCGACGGCCTACTTCTGCTGCTGCGGCAGGAAGGTGGGGCCGACCGAGCGGATCGGCTTGTTCTCCGACGCGGGGCTCGCGTCCGCGGGTGGCGTGGCGACCGGTGCGGCAGCAGTTGCTGGCGCAGGAGCCGCGCCTTTCTTGGCATTGGCAGGCTGCGGCGCGCCCTTGTTGAGTCGTTGCTGCTGCATCTTCCTGGCGCTTTCCTCGGTGACGATGATGTCGCCCTGCTGCTCGGCCGCGGCCTTGTCATCGGCCGATTTCAGCGCATCCGCCCAGGTCTGTCCCGCCGCCTTGCAGGAGCAGGAAGGGTTGAACTCGCTGCGGAATTTGAATGCGGTCGGCAGCGCCGTGTAGGGCTGGCCGCCGATCGAGACCGCAGCGTTCATATCCTCGCCGGGATTGCGATGGCTGTAGAGCACGGCTTCCGCGGCCGGGCACAGCGCCTTGCAGGTCTTCTCATCGTCAGGGAAGCGCGCCGGCACGGTGGCAAAGGAGATCGGGAAATAGGCGCCGTCGCAGGTGCGCACGCAGACGGTGCGGAAGGTGCCGGATTGCGGGCCGAGATCGGAGGGCGGCATGGCCTGCGGATTGTTCGGGTTGTTGCCGCCGAACAGATTGCTGAGGAAGTTGCCGCCGCCCTGCTGCTGCACGGCATTGGCATATTGCGGGCCGCAATTGTTCTGCGCCAGCGCCATCAGCACCGAGCGGCGCTGGTTGTCGCGCTCCGGGTTGGCGCCGGGACCGCCGCGCAGCCGCTCCAGACTGCCGGTGATCTGGTCCAGATTGGCGCGCATCTGCTGGATCTGGGTGTTGACCGGGCCGCACTGCGCCGACTGGCCGTTGAACAGCGAGAAGAAGCCGGAGGAATCACAGCCCATGCGCTTGGCCTGCATGGTGACACGGTCGAGCTCGGCCTGCTGCTTGGCCTGGGAATCCTGGTAGCGGCGGATCTGCTCTTCGCGCGCGGCATCACCTCCGCCGCGATCGAGCGCGGCGAGTTGGGCTTCCAGCCGCACGCACATCGGGTTCGGTCCGAGCCCGTTCTGGCCGGGCTGGGGCGGCGGGCCGGCCTGCGCCAAAGCGCCATCGGCGAGCACGAGTGTGCCGAGGAGCACGGTGCAAGCAAGGAGGGAGCGGGCACGGAGGAGAGAGAAGAATTCAGGCATATCCGCCATTCTAGCGAGGTCACGGCCCAGCGTGATCATCCAAGTGAGGTGGGGGCCGAAGCGCGCCCTCCAATAGCCGCTTCCCGCGGCATCGTCACGTCGTTTCAGGGGCCGAACTGGTCCTAAGGTCCGCCAGCTCCGAGGGAATTCAGCGCTGGCAGGTGATTGCGACATATTCGTCGCAATGGCCATGGGAGCAGTTTGTGCCGGTTTTGGGGACGGAGCCGGTAATTTCGTCGGGATCGACCCGGCGATAGCCTGATGCCTTTGCAAAATCTCGTGACTGACAATAGGTGCGCGCGGCGGAGGCGCCGCATGTGTCGCCCTTGGTGTCGTTCTTGGACAGGCACTGGTCGGCGATGATGAAGACGCGGGTCTCGGCGCACGCCTGAGGTGCTGCAAGGAGCGAGGCGCTGAAAATGAGCGCGAGCAGGGATCGCATGAAAATACCGGGGGCAAAAAACTAGGGAACCGCGGGTTTCAGAATGGGCTCAAATGGTTAGGGGATCATGAAGCCTTAAGGCAGGCCGCGCCCCTTGCGGAGGCAAAAACGGCATTTTCGCGGCCCTTGACGCCGGGGCCCGTGGTGGCCCATATGTGGCCGCATGAACGGTCTCCTCGCCATTTGCGCCATTTGCCGCGAGATTACGAGCTAGCGATTCGCTGGCTGGAGCCGTCTTTTCTCAAACACATTGAGAGCCTTGGACGCCCGGCCGAGAGGGATGGGTTGTCATGGAATTGCGTCTTTACGATACGCTGAGCCGGGAAAAGCGCACCTTCGTGCCGCTCGATCCGAACAACGTCCGCATGTATGTCTGCGGACCGACGGTCTATGACTTCGCCCATATCGGCAATGCGCGGCCGGTGATCGTGTTCGACGTGCTGTTTCGGCTGCTGCGCCACATCTACGGCGAGGCGCACGTCAAATATGTCCGCAACATCACCGACGTCGACGACAAGATCAACGACCGCGCCGCGCGCGACTTTCCCGGCCTGCCGCTGAACGAGGCCATTGGCAAGGTCACCGAGCAGACCGGCAAGCAGTTTCATGCCGACGTCGATGCGCTCGGCGCGCTTCGGCCGAGCGTCGAGCCGCGCGCCACGGAGCATATCGGCGAGATGCGCGAGATCATCGAGAAGCTGGTCGCCGGCGGCTTTGCCTATGTCGCCGAGAACCACGTGCTGTTCTCGCCGCAGGCGATGAACGCGGCCAATTCCGCGCTGCCGCGCTATGGCGCGCTGTCGAAGCGCTCGCTCGACGAGATGATCGCCGGCGCGCGGGTCGATGTTGCGCCCTACAAGCGCGATGCGACCGACTTCGTGCTGTGGAAGCCGTCGAAGCCGGGCGAGCCGTCCTGGCCGTCGCCATCCGGCATCAAGGCGGAGGGGCGTCCGGGCTGGCACATCGAGTGCTCAGCGATGGCCTGGAAGCATCTCGGCGAGCATTTCGACATCCATGGCGGCGGCATCGATCTCGTGTTTCCGCACCACGAGAACGAGGTCGCGCAGACCTGCTGCGCCTTCCATCGCGAGCGCATGGCGAATTATTGGATGCACAACGGCTTCTTGCAGGTCGAGAGCGAGAAGATGTCGAAGAGCCTCGGCAACTTCATCACGATCCACGAGCTGCTCAGGGATTGGCCGGGTGAGGTGCTGCGCCTCAACATGCTCAAGACGCATTACCGCTCGCCGATCGACTGGACCATGAAGTCGCTGGAGGAGAGCGCCAAGACGCTCGACGACTGGTATCGCGTCGCGGCCGATGTCGTGTCCGGCGAGCCGGCTCCGTCGGTGGTCGAACCGCTGCTCGACGACCTCAACACGCCGCAGGCGATCGCGGCGCTGCACGGCCTCCGCGGCAACGATATCGCAGGTCTTGCGGGCTCGTTGCGGCTGCTCGGATTCCTCTCCGAGAGCGCGGCGCAGTGGGAAGGGCGCAAGCAGCAGGCGAGCGGGATCGACGCCAAGGAGGTCGAGCGCCTGCTCGCGGAGCGAACAGCTGCGCGTAGCCGCAAGGACTTTGGCGAGTCCGACCGCATTCGCGATCTGCTCGCTGCGATGGGCGTCGCGATCAAGGACTCCAAGGAAGGCACCACCTGGGAGATCGCCCGATGAAGCGCCCCGAGACGCCTTTCCCGCGGCACTGGCTCTATTACATCGCGCTGAAAATCGCGCTGCTCGCCGGCGCGGTGGCGATCGTGCTCAAGCTTTATGGGATGTGGTAAGGACGATGGGACAGACTTTGCCAAAGCCCGCACTGAGGCCCTTCCTGCCGGCGGATGTGCCGATGCTCGCCGCGATCTTCGCCGCCAGCATCGAGGAGTTGACCGGCGACGATTATAGCGAGGCGCAGCAGGAAGCCTGGATGGCGGCGGCCGAGGACGAGGAGTTCGGCAAGCGGCTTGCGTCCGACCTGACGCTGATCGCGACGCTGGAAGGCTCGCCTGTCGGCTTCGCCTCGCTGCGCGGCAATGATCACATCCGCATGCTCTATGTGCATCCGGCCGTGGCCGGGCAGGGCATCGCGACCATGCTGGTCGACGCGCTGGAGAAGCTCGCCGGCGGCCGCGGCGCCAAGAGCCTCTCGGTCGACGCCAGCGATACCGCGGAGGGCTTCTTCGCCAAGCGCGGCTACACCGCCCAGCAGCGCAACAGCGTCACCATCAACGACGAGTGGCTCGCCAACACCACCATGAAGAAGACGCTCGGAGCGGGGCAATGAGCAAGCAGCGTCTCTATCTGTTCGACACCACGCTGCGCGATGGGGCGCAGACCAATGGCGTCGACTTCACGCTGGCCGACAAGCAGGTCATCGCGGCGATGCTCGATGATCTCGGCATCGACTATGTCGAGGGCGGCTATCCCGGCGCCAATCCGCTCGATACGGAGTTCTTTGGCTCCAAGCCCAAGCTCAATCATGCGCGCTTCACCGCCTTCGGCATGACGCGGCGGGCGGGCCGCTCGGTGTCCAACGATCCTGGGGTCGCGGGCCTTTTGGAAGCGAAGGCGGACGCGATCTGCTTCGTGGCGAAGGCGTCGGCCTATCAGGTCCGCGTCGCGCTGGAGACCACGAAGGGAGAAAACCTCGCCTCGATCCGCGACAGCGTCGCGGCGGCGAAGGCGGCCGGCCGCGAGGTGATGCTCGATTGCGAGCATTTCTTCGACGGCTACAAGGAAGACGCCGCCTTCGCGCTCGCCTGCGCCAAGGCCGCCTTCGATGCCGGTGCGCGTTGGGTGGTGCTGTGCGACACCAACGGCGGCACCATGCCCGATGAGGTCGAGGCCATCGTCAGAGACGTGACCAGGCACATCCCCGGCGATCACGTCGGCATCCACGCCCATAACGACACCGAGCAGGCGGTGGCCAATTCGCTCGCCGCGGTGCGTGCCGGCGCGCGGCAGATCCAGGGCACGCTGAACGGCCTCGGCGAGCGCTGCGGCAATGCCAATCTCTGCTCGCTGATCCCGACGCTGAAGCTGAAGACGGGGTTTGCCGACGCTTTCGAGATCGGCGTCACCACCGAGAAGCTGGCGACGCTCGTCAAGGTGTCGCGCACGCTCGACGACATGCTGAACCGCGTGCCGAACCGGCATGCTCCTTACGTCGGCGAGAGCGCCTTCGTCACCAAGACCGGCATCCATGCCTCCGCCGTGCTGAAGGATCCGCAGACCTACGAGCATGTGTTGCCGGAGCTGGTCGGCAATCACCGCAAGGTGCTGGTGTCCGACCAGGCCGGGCGCTCCAACGTCATCGCCGAGCTCGACCGCGCCGGTATCCCCTACGAGAAGAGCGATTCGAAGCTGACGCGTCTCGTCGAGGAATTGAAGGAGCGCGAGGCGGCCGGCTATGCCTATGAATCCGCCAACGCCTCGTTCGAGCTCCTGGCGCGCCGCACGCTCGGCAAGGTGCCGCATTATTTCGAGGTCGAGCAGTTCGACGTCAACGTCGAGCAGCGCTACAACGCGCTCGGCGAACGCGTCACGGTGGCGCTCGCGGTGGTCAAGGTCGACGTCGCCGGCGAGCATCTGATCTCGGCGGCCGAAGGCAACGGTCCCGTCAACGCGCTCGACGTCGCCCTGCGCAAGGACCTCGGCAAGTACCAGAAGTTCATCGAGGGCCTGACACTGATCGACTATCGCGTCCGTATCCTCAATGGCGGCACCGGCGCGGTCACGCGCGTGCTGATCGAGAGCGAGGACGAGAACGGCGATCGTTGGACCACCGTCGGCGTGTCCCCGAACATCATCGATGCCTCGTTCCAGGCGCTAATGGATTCGGTAATCTACAAGCTCGTGAAGTCGGACGCGCCGGCGTAACCCCCACGACGACTGTCATTCCCCGCGAAGGCGGGGAATCCAGTACGCTGCGGCCCATCGATTTATCTACTGCTGTCACGGAGTACTGGATCGCCCGGTCAAGCCGGGCGATGACACCGAGGATGGGGAAAGGGCACGGCCATGATCGACCACATCTCCGTCGGCGTCAGCGATCTCGATCGCGCCGCAAAGTTCTACGAGGCGACGCTCGCCGCACTCGGCCTCGCGCGCCTCGTCACGCGGCCGCGGACGATCGGGTTTGGCAAGGCCTATCCGGAGTTCTGGATCAATCTGCGCGAGGGCATGCCGCGTGTCGCGCCGGAGAGCGGCGTGCACATCTGCCTGCGGGCGAAAACCGCAGCCGAGGTCGATGCGTTTCACGCAGCTGCGCTGTCCGCTGGCGGCGCCTCCGACGGCGCACCGGGCCTCCGCCCGCACGATCGCGTGCGCTACTACGCCGCCTTCGTCGCCGATCCCGACGGCAACCGGATCGAGGCGGTGACGTTTCCGCAGGAATAGGGACGGTCTAAAGCGCGATGCGATTAGGATGGATCGTCATCGCGCTTTAGGTTGTTGTTTGAGCATGATCTTTTCGGAAAACCGCTTCACACTTTTTCCGGATCATGCTTTAGAGCCGCCGGGCCACGTCGGGCGCGAGATCGCGCTGGTCGTCAGGGATCTGCGCCGCCGCGGCGCGCAGCCGTGGGATGATCTCCTCGACCTTGTCCGCCTTCAGGATATCGACGGTGAGGCCGGCGCGGATGAACTGGGTCTGCCGCATGTGGGCCACCAGGGAGAACAGCGGCTCCCAGAAGCCGTCGACATTGGCGAGCAGCACGGGCTTGGCGTGACGGCCGAGTTGCTGCCAGGTCAGCTGCTCCACCAGCTCCTCCAGCGTGCCGAGCCCGCCGGGCAGGGCCACGAAGGCGTCGGAGCGCTCGAACATCAGCCGCTTGCGCTCGTGCATGTCGGGCGTGACGACCATCTCCTGCACGCGCGTCAGCGCATTCTCGCGCATCCGGAGGAAGTCGGGGATGATGCCGGTGACCATGCCGCCGTGATCCAGCACGGAGGTCGCAACCGCGCCCATCAGGCCGAGCGAGCCGCCGCCATAAACAAGACGGATCTTGTTTTCCGCCAACGCTCTGCCGAGCGCCTTCGCCGCTTCAATGAAGTTGGGATTTGTTCCAGGGCCGGAGCCGCAATAGACACAGACGGTTTTGATCGTGCTCATTGGTGCCATGATGCATTGCAGCGAAGTGGCGTCAAGCCCAAACGGTGATTCGATACGTCCGGGAATTTACCGGTAAATCGCGACAAACAATCGAAGATTCGCCATCTGGCGGGGTGCACGGGCATCGGGAAGGCTCTATATGACGGGCGAAAATCGTTAATCGCAGTTGCGCCCGCACCCGGCGGGCTTCGGGTTTGTTGATGGACCAACCTCAATCGTTCGACGGCGCCGACGTTCCTGATCCTTCCGTGGCAGGACCGCAGGCCGGGGCCACGCTGATGGGCACGCTGGCACATCTGTGGCCCTACATCTGGCCCGGCGACCGTTCCGACCTGAAGATGAGGGTGGTCTGGTCGCTGGTGCTGCTGCTCGCCGCCAAGCTGATCACGCTCACCGTGCCGTTCAGCTTCAAATGGGCGACGGATGCGCTGACCGGCGCCAACACCGCGCCGGTCGCGGCCGACAATTGGCATCTCTGGGTGATCGCCTCGCCCTTGCTGCTGACCGCGAGCTACGGCGTGATGCGCATCTTGATGGCGGTGCTGACGCAATGGCGCGACGGCATCTTCGCCCGCGTCGCCATGCATGCGGTGCGCAAGCTCGCGACCCTCACCTTCATCCACATGCACGAGCTGTCGCTGCGCTTTCACCTCGAGCGCAAGACCGGTGGCCTCACGCGCGTGCTCGAGCGCGGCCGCGAGGGCATCGAGGTCATCGTGCGCATGGTGATCCTGCAGCTGATCCCGACCATCGTCGAGGTCTCGCTGCTGCTGGCGGTGCTGCTCTGGCAATTCGACTGGCGCTACGTGGTCGCGACCCTGATCACGGTCACGCTCTACATGTACTACACCTACGTCGCGACCGAGTGGCGGATCGGCATCCGCCGCAAGATGAACGATTCCGACACCGAGGCGAACACCAAGGCGATCGACTCGCTGCTCAACTACGAGACGGTGAAGTATTTCAGTGCCGAGGCACGCGAGGCGCAGCGCTACGACAGGTCGGTCGAGCGCTACGAGGAGGCGAGCGTCCGCACCTACACCTCGCTCGCGGTGCTCAACACAGGCCAGGCGGTGATCTTCACGCTGGGCCTGACCGCGACCATGCTGATGTGCGCGATCGGCGTGCGCAACGGCACCAACACGGTCGGCGATTTCGTGCTGGTCAACGCCATGATGATCCAGCTCTACCAGCCGCTGAACTTCATGGGCATGGTCTATCGCGAGATCAAGCAGGCGATCATCGACATCGAGAAGATGTTCGGCGTGCTCAGCCGCGAGGCCGAGATCAAGGACGCGCCTGGCGCGAAGCCGCTGGTCATCTCCGCCGGCACGGTGCGCTTCGAGGACGTGCGCTTTGCCTATGAGCCGGCGCGCCCCATCCTCAAGGGCATCAGCTTCGAAGTGCCGGCCGGCAAGACGGTTGCCATCGTCGGCCCCTCTGGCGCCGGCAAATCGACCATCTCGCGGCTTCTGTTTCGCCTCTATGATGTCTCCGGCGGCAGGATCCTGATCGACGGCCAGGACATCCGCGAGGTCACGCAGGCCAGCCTGCGCGCATCGATCGGCATGGTGCCGCAGGATACCGTGCTGTTCAACGACACCATCCGCTACAACATCCGCTACGGCCGCTGGGACGCGACCGATGCCGAGGTCGAGGAGGCGGCGCGGCTGGCGCAGATCGACCACTTCATCCGCATGGCGCCGAAGGGCTACGAGACCCAGGTTGGCGAGCGCGGCCTGAAGCTGTCGGGCGGCGAGAAGCAGCGGGTCGCGATCGCGCGCACGGTGCTCAAGGCGCCGCCGATCCTGGTGCTCGACGAGGCGACCTCGGCGCTCGACACCCATACGGAGCACGAGATCCAGGGGGCGCTCGACCGCGTGGCGAAGAACCGCACCTCCCTGGTGATCGCGCATCGGCTTTCCACCATCGTCGGCGCCGACGAGATCATCGTGCTGAACCAGGGCCGCATCGCCGAGCGCGGCACTCACGCGAGCCTGCTCGCGCAGGGCGGGCTCTATGCCAGCATGTGGAACAGGCAGCGCGAGGCCGAGGAGGCCCGCGAGAAGCTGGCCAAGATGGCCGACACCAATGCCGCGCCTAACCGGGAGCCGCCGCCGGTCGATGATAGCCTGACGACGCCCGCGGCGGCGGAGTGACCTTGTCTCCGGTCCCAAGTCTGGCCTAAACAAAGTCTGGCCTAAACAAGCCCGCGCGACGACCCCGTGGCATTAACCCCCGACCGGCAAAAAGCAATGTCCATTCTCGATTCGATCCAGCGTCAGATCCCGCCGATCCACAAGGAGGGCTATCCCTTCATCGGCGCCTTTGCGCTGGCGAGCCTGCTCCTGTTCTGGCTGTGGTCGCCGCTGGGGTGGATCGGCACGATCCTGACCGTTTGGTGCGCGCTGTTCTTCCGCGATCCCGTCCGTGTGACGCCGGCGCGCGAGGGTCTCGTGGTGTCGCCGGCCGACGGGCGTGTCTCCATGATCACCATGGCGCTGCCGCCGGCCGAGCTCGGGCTCGGCGACCGGCCGCTGCCGCGCGTCTCGATCTTCATGAGCGTGTTCAATTGCCACGTGAACCGCGCGCCCGTGGCGGGCAGGGTGGATCGTATCGCCTACCGGCCCGGCCTCTTCATCAACGCCGAGCTCGACAAGGCGAGCGAGGACAACGAGCGCAACTCGCTGGTGATCACGACGCCGACGGCGCGGATCGGCGTGGTCCAGATCGCCGGCCTGGTCGCCAAGCGCATCGTCTGCTTCGTCAAGGAGGGGCAGGCGATCGGCGCCGGCGAGCGTTTCGGCCTGATCCGCTTCGGCTCGCGCCTCGACGTCTACCTGCCCGTGGGCACCAAGGCGCTGGTCTCGGAAGGGCAGACCGCGGTCGCCGGAGAGACGATCCTGGCCGACCTTGCCGGCGACGACCCGGGCCGCGCGTTCCGCGCCAATTAACCAATAGTCGGTGCTCGCAGGCGTTCCGCCGCAATGGCGGACGGCGGCGCGGCTTGCTATATCTCGCCTCGAGATAAGGACGAGCCATGACGCCTTACGATTTCAAGGATCCCGACGTCCGCCGCCGGCGGTTCCGACCGATCCCGGTGCGGATGCTGGTGCCCAACGTCATCACGCTGCTGGCGATCTGCGCCGGCCTGACCTCGATCCGCCTGTCGATCGAAGGGCGGATGACGCTCGCGGTCTATGCAATCGTGTTCGCCGCCGCGCTCGACGGCATCGATGGCCGCATCGCGCGCATGATCAAGGGGCAGTCGAAGTTCGGCGCCGAGCTCGACAGTCTCGCCGACTTCGTCAATTTCGGCGTGGCGCCCGGCCTGATGCTGTATTTCTGGCAGCTGCACGAGCTCGGCAATGCCGGCTGGATCGCCGCCATGGTGTTCGCGATATCCGGCGGCCTGCGGCTCGCCCGCTTCAATGCCACCATGGACGATCCGAACAAGCCGGCCTTCGCCGCCAATTTCTTCACCGGCGTGCCGGCGCCCGCCGGCGCGATCACCGTGCTGCTGCCGATCTATGTCGCGTTCCTCGACGTCGGGCGCACACCTGCGGCGGTGACCGCGGCCTACACGCTTCTGATCGCGTTTCTGATGGTGTCGCGCCTGCCGGTGTTCTCCGGCAAGACCAAGCGGATGCGCGTGCCGCCCGAGCTGGTGCTGCCGGCCTTCGTCGCCGTGATCGTCTTCATCGCGCTCCTGATCGCCTATCCCTGGCACGTGCTGTCGATCGGCACGGTGCTGTACCTCCTCGCGCTGCCGCTCGGCTACAAATCCTATCGCGACCAGGCGCGCGCGATGGAAGCCACCGCGCCGGCGGGAGGCGAGGTCCCGTCACCGCCCTCGGCGCCGACGCTGGCGAATTTGTCGGAGCCGCCGCAAGACGACGATCGGCCCGGACGACTGCACTAAAGCGCTCCTCGCGGATATCTGCCATGAAGCCTGCCTGAGTTGGGTCGAGGTCCGATCTCGGCTATATCGCCCTTGTGCCGGCGGCATCGCGCAATCAATCGCCGCCAACCTGGGAGAGAACGCCGTGACCAATTCCGCGACCGGGCCGCTGCCCGCTTCCGTCCTCGAAGCGCTGGGCCGTTACGATACGCCGACGATCTGCAACGCCATGGAGATCGTGGCGCCCGAGCGGCGGCTGATCGGCTACACCACCAAGCAGCTGGTCTGTCCGTTTCCCGACCTGCCGCCGATCGTCGGCTATGCCCGCACGGTGACGATCCGCTCGGTTCTGAAGTCATCGCTTCCGGCCGAGGAGCAGTCCAAGCGCCGAATCGCATATTACGAATATGTCGGCACCGGCCATGGCCCGCGCATCTCGGTGATCCAGGACATCGACGGACCCGACGTCGGCTATGGCGCGTTCTGGGGCGAGGTACAGAGCAACGTGCACAAGGCGCTCGGCTGCCTCGGCGTCATCACCGACGGCTCGATCCGCGACATCCCGCAATGGGCGCCAGGGTTCCAGGCGCTAGCCGGCTCGATCGGCCCGTCGCACGCCTGGGTGCACGCGGAAAGCTTTGGCGGCGAGGTGCGCGTCGCCGGCATGACCGTGAAGTCGGACGACCTCATCCACGCCGACCGGCATGGCGCCATCGTGATCCCGCTCGACCTTGCCGCAAAGCTGCCGGAGGCGGCCGAACTGTGCGGCCGCCGCGAGACGCCGATCCTGGAGATCGCCCGCAGTCCCGACTTCTCGCTCGAGAAGCTCAAGGCCGCGCTGAAGCGCTCTGCGGAGATCCATTGACGGCTGCTGGAGCGTGATCCGGAAAAGTGTGTAGCGGTTTTCCGAAAAGATCATGCTCAAACAATAACCTAAAGCGCGATGACGATTGATCCTAATCGCATCGCGCTTTAGGGCAATCTACGGCCCGGACGACGGCCGAATGCCGCCTTGCTCGGTCAGAAGCAGGGCGACTTGATCCGGTTCTCCGAGCACGGCGGCTGCGCATCCGATCAGGGTGAAGCCGCCGGCAAGGTCCCAGAGGGTGATATCGTCTGCGCTGTTGGAGCTGCGCATCAACCGCGCCGCGAGCACGGCGAAGGCGGCCTCGATAAAGAGCAGCACGCTGAACGCCGGAAGCACGAGTTCCGCCTCGAGCAGGTGGAACGCCAGCGCCGCGGGCAGCGCCGTGAGTAGACCGAATAGCATCAACATCGCGCTGGCTCCGCGATTGGCCCTGTCGCAACGCTAGCAGACACCAACTGATCCCCGTCCACGATGTGGCGGAGGGCCGCAGCCGACGTGACGTGGTGGGCGCCTGATTATGGTTAGCGAAGGGTTGAAATTCCTATCGCTGGACGGCAACCGGGACAAATTGCGGCGGCAGGCGGCACATCGTCGAGACTTAACCTTTACGCGCCTTTAAGGGCGGCGCTCTAGGGTCTGCGATGCGGTTCGGGGTTGAGCCGCGCCAGCGGCCAGGACGGCCGTTGTTGCGTAGGCGTTGGAGTCGATCATGGATATCGCAACACTTGTCGGCCTCGTCGCAGGCGCCATTGTTGTGTCGTCGCTGATCCTGATGGGCGGTACGTTCGGGATGTTCTACGACATCCACGCCGTCATCGTCATCTTCGGCGGCTCGTTCGCAGCGACGATGATCCGCTTTCCTTTGTCCGCGATGATCCACGGCGTGCCGCTGGGCGCGAAGTTTGCTTTCACCCTGAGCCGCCTGTCGGCTCACGACCTTGTCGACGAGCTCGCCCGCATCGCGGAAATCGCCCGCAAGCAGGGCCCGGTCGGACTCGAAAAGGTCGAGACCGACGAGCCCTTCCTCGCCAAGGGCATTCGCTATGTTGCCGACGGCTACGACCTCGATTTCATTCGCGACAATCTGGAGCGCGACCGGGACAACTTCCTGATGCACCTCGACGAAGGCAGCAAGATCTACCGCGCCGTCGGCGACTGCGCCCCGGCGTTCGGCATGATCGGCACGCTGCTTGGCATGGTGCAGATGTTCTCCAACATGTCGGATCCCTCCAAGCTCGGCCCGTTCATGGCCACCGCGCTGCTGGCGACCCTGTACGGCGCCGTTGTCGCCAACCTGATCTGCTTGCCGATCGCGGACAAGCTGCACGGCAAGCTGCTGGACGAAGAGACCAACCGCACCTTGATCATCGACGGCATCCTGATGATCCGCGACTCCAAGAGCCCGACCCTGGTGCGCGAAATGCTGCTGGCCTATCTGCCGGAGAAGCATCGTCACACCGAAGGCGAGCCGGTGCCGGCTTGAGGCCGCCGCCTGGATTTTGAGAGATGGCCAAGAAGAAGCGCGGCAATGCTCACGGTGGCGGCCACGGCTGGTTCGTGACCTTCGCCGACCTGATGGCGCTGCTGCTGGCGTTTTTCGTGATGCTGGTCGCGTTCTCCACGCAAGACGCCAACAAGCTGAAGATCGTCGCGGGCTCGATGCGCGAGGCGTTCGGCGTGCAGACCGAGGCGCGCTACTCCGGCATCGTCGAATCCGACGGCCTGCCGACGCGCCCGCGGCTCAAGAACGTCGACCACATCCAGCCGGAAGATGCCTCCAACACGCCGACGCCAGATCAGGAAGACCGCGAAAAGACCTCCGGCGCGAAGATCAAGGTCGACCGCAATTTCGCGCTGGCCGCAGCCTCGCTGCGCCAGGCGTTGCAGGACATGCCGGAACTGACCGAGATGTCCAAGCACATCATGTTCGAGGAGACCAAGCAGGGCCTGAACCTCGAGATCGTCGACCAGGACGGCCGCTCGATGTTCGCCGACGGCTCCAAGGTGCCCTATGACCGCACCCGCCGCCTGGTCGAGAAGCTCGCGATCCCGCTCAAGGCGACGCCGCTCCGCGTCTCCATCGCCGGCCACACCGCGGCGGGGTTCGTGCCGACCCGCAGCGACTATGGCGCCTTCGATCTGTCGGCCGATCGCGCCAACGCCGTGCGCCAGATCCTCGAGCGCCAGGGCCTGCCGCCGTCGCACATCTTCGCCGTCTCCGGCAAGGCCGATACCCAGCCGCTGTTTCCGGACGATCCCTCGCTGGCAGCCAACCGGCGGGTGACCATCACCTTGATGCGCGAAGATCCGCCGCTGCCGCCGAATCTGAGGCCGTAACCCCCTTGCGCTACCATCTTACCTGAGGCATGTCGTCGCGCGGGCGATGAGCGTGGCTGTGGCGTCACAGCATCCGGCTCGGCGCCTGCTATGATGGTGCGCCGATTGACAGGTGCACCGGAAGCGTCAAAAGGCGCCGGATCAATTTCAGGAACGAAGCGTTCTCCACCTTCATGACGGCGAGCATCACACAGGCCGAGACCCAGGACGGGCGGCCCACCGCAAGTTTTTGGGCCCTTACGCTCGGGAGTGTCGGCGTCGTCTTTGGCGATATCGGCACTTCGCCGCTCTATGCATTCCACGAGGCGGTCAAGGCCGCCGCCCATGGCGAGCCCGTCTCGCGCGTCATCGTGCTCGGCGTGCTCTCGCTGATCCTGTGGGCGCTCCTGATCGTCGTCACCGCCAAATATGTCCTCTTGCTGCTGCGCGCCGACAATAACGGGGAGGGCGGCACGCTCTCGCTGATGGCGCTCGGCCAGCGCGCGCTCGGGCGGCGAAGCTGGGTCCTGCTCGCGCTCGGCGTGATCGGCGCTTCGATGTTCATCGGCGATTCCATGATCACGCCGGCGATCTCGGTGCTATCGGCGGTGCAGGGCCTCAAGCTCGCGACCCCCGCGCTCGAGCACTATGTCGTGCCGCTCACCGTGCTCATTCTGGTGCTGCTGTTCGCCGTGCAGAGCAAGGGAACCGCATTGGTCGCCTCGGCCTTCGGGCCGGTGATGGTGGTCTGGTTCACCGTCATCGCCGTGATGGGGGCTGTCCACATCGCCGACGATCCCACGGTGCTGACGGCGATCAATCCGTACTATGCGGTGCAGTTCGTGCTGTCGCACGGTGTGATCGGCCTCGTGACGCTCGGCGCGGTGTTCCTGGCGGTGACGGGCGGCGAGGCGCTTTATGCCGATCTCGGCCATTTCGGCCGCAAGCCGATCCAGTCGGCCTGGATGTTTTTCGTGCTGCCGGCGCTTCTAGTCAACTATTTCGGGCAGGGTGCGCTGGTGCTGTCCGATCCCAGCGCGATCGAGCATTCGTTTTATCGCATGGTGCCCGAGAGCCTGGTCCTGCCGCTGGTCGGACTCGCGACGGCCGCAACCGTGATCGCGAGCCAGGCGGTGATCACCGGCGCCTATTCGCTGGTCCACCAGGCCGTGCAACTCGGGCTCCTGCCGCGTTTTGAGGTGCGTTACACCTCCGAATCCCATGCCGGCCAGATCTATCTGCCGCGCGTCAACCGCCTGCTGCTGATCGGCGTGATGCTGCTGGTGCTGCTGTTCCACACCCCCAGCAATCTGGCTTCCGCCTACGGTATTGCCGTCTCCACCACCATGGTCGCCGACGGCATCATGGGCTTCGTCGTGATCTGGAAGTTGTGGAACTGGCGCGCCGCGACGGCCGCAGCCGTGATCGTCCCCTTCGTCATCGTCGATTTGAGCTTCCTCAGCGCCAACCTGCTCAAGCTGCTCGAAGGTGCCTGGGTGCCGCTGCTGTTCGGCATCGTCATGGCAGGGACGATCTGGACCTGGCGCAAGGGCTCCGCAATCCTGATCCAGAAGACCCGCCGGATCGAGGTGCCATTGGACGATCTGATCCGCAGTTTGGAGAAGCGGCCACCGCACATCGTCAAGGGCACCGCGGTGTTCCTGACCAGCGATCCGGCGTTCGTGCCGACCGCGCTCCTGCACAATCTCAAGCACAACAAGGTGCTGCATGAGCACAACGTGATTCTGACCATCGAGACCGCGCAGACGCCTCGGGTTGATCTGTCGGAGCGGTTCAGGATGGAGAAGATCAGCGAAAAGTTCTCCAAGGTCCGCTTGCGCTTCGGCTTCATGGAGCAGCCGAACGTGCCGAAGGCGCTCGCCATCGCGCGCAAGCAGGGTTGGCAGTTCGACATCATGTCGACGTCGTTCTTCGTGTCGCGCAGGTCACTGAAGGCCTCGGCACAGTCGGGCATGCCGCTCTGGCAGGATCATGTGTTCATCGCGCTGAGCCGGTCGGCCAACGATGCCACCGACTACTTCCAGATCCCCACCGGCCGCGTGGTCGAAGTCGGAACCCAGGTCACCATCTAGAATGCAACTGGCGTAGCCATGCAGATTTGCATGGCTATGGCCCGGAATCGGGCTAGGCCATGCCGGTGGCGCAGGACTATAAGCCGCGCGCTCTTCCGCCGTTGTGCAGTGAAGCATTTTAGAGGCCATCGGGCTCTCCCATGACAAGCGACGTAGCAGTTCCCGCCCCGGAAACGGTGGCGGCAAATGGGCATGGCGATGCCCATACCACCGCCGGTTTCGGCGCGCTGACGCTCGGCAGCATCGGCGTCGTTTACGGCGACATCGGCACCAGCCCGCTCTACGCGTTCCGCGAGGCGGTGATGGCGGCCTCGGGCGCGGACGGGTTGCCGACGCCGGCCGCCGTGCTCGGCGTGCTCTCCCTGATCCTGTGGGCGCTCATCGTGGTGGTGACGCTCAAATACGTCGTGATTCTGCTCCGCGCCGACAACAACGGCGAGGGCGGCACGCTGGCACTGATGGCGCTGGCCCAGCGGGCGGTTGGCACCGGCCGCGGCGGCGCGACCATCGTGCTGCTCGGCATCATTTCCGGAGCTTTGTTCTACGGCGATGCCGTGATCACGCCGGCGCTCTCCGTGCTGTCGGCGATCGAGGGCATGAAGGACGTCACGCTAAGGTTCGAGCCCTACATCGTTCCGCTGACGGTTGTGATCCTGGTCGGCCTGTTCGCCGTGCAGTCCCGCGGCACGGCGCGCGTTGCCGCCTTGTTCGGCCCGATCATGTGCGTCTGGTTCACGGTTCTGGCGGTGGCGGCGATCCCTCAGATCGCCCAGCAGCCGCAGGTGCTGCTTGCGCTCAACCCGCTCTACGCCGTGAACTTCATGCTGCACCATGGCATCGTCGGCTTCGTGACGCTGGGCGCGGTGTTCCTGGCGGTGACCGGCGCCGAGGCGCTCTATGCCGATCTCGGCCATTTCGGCAAGCGGCCGATCCAGACCGCGTGGCTTACCATCGTGCTGCCCTCGCTGGCGCTGAACTATCTGGGGCAGGGCGCGCTGGTGCTCGGCGACCCCGGCGCGATCGTGAGCCCGTTCTTTCAGCTGTTCCCGCAAGGCTTCGTCCGAGGCTGCATGGTCGTCCTCGCCACCATGGCGACCGTCATCGCGAGCCAGGCCGTCATCACCGGCGCCTATTCCCTGACGCGCCAGGCGATCCAGCTCGGGCTGCTGCCGCGCTTTGAAATTCGCCATACGTCGGAAGCCCATTCCGGCCAGATCTTCATTCCGCGCATCAACCAGCTGCTGCTGGTCGCGGTGGTGCTGCTGGTGCTGCTGTTCCGCTCGTCGAGCGCGCTTGCATCCGCCTATGGCATCTCCGTCACCGGTACCATGGTGGTCACGGCGATGATGGGCTTCGTCGTGGTCTGGAAGGGCTGGCGCTGGTCAGCGCTTGCCGCCGGCGCGCTGATTGCGCCGTTCCTGTTCCTCGATCTGACCTTCCTGAGCGCGAACCTGTTGAAGGTGTTCGAGGGCGGCTGGGTGCCGATGGCGCTCGGTGCAGTCATGATCATCTTGATGTACACATGGCGGCGCGGCAGCCGGCTGTTGTTCGAGAAATCGCGCAAGCTCGAGTTCCCGCTCGCCGATCTCGTGGCGATGCTGGAGAAGCGGCCGCCGCAGCGGGTGCCCGGCACTGCGGTGTTCCTGACCTCGGACCCGCTCAGCGCGCCGACCGCGCTGATGCATAGTCTGAAACACTACAAGGTGCTGCACGAGAAGAACGTCATTCTCACCATCGAGACCGCGCAGACCCCGCGGATCGATCCGGCCGAACGGGTGAAGCTGGAGCAGATTTCACCGACCTTCTCCAAGGTGACGCTGAAATTCGGCTTCATGGAATCGCCCAACGTGCCGAAGGCGCTCGCGATCGCCCGCAAGCTGGGCTGGCAGTTCGACATCATGTCGACCTCGTTCTTCCTGTCGCGCAGGGCGCTCAAGCCCGCCGCCCATTCCGGCATGCCGCGCTGGCAGGACCGGCTGTTCATCTCGCTCAGCCGCTCCGCCAACGACGCCACCGACTATTTCCAGATCCCGTCCGGCCGTGTGGTCGAGGTCGGCACGCAGGTGACGATCTAGGGCAGACGATCCAGGGCATGGGATTCAAAGCGGACTTCAAGTCGCTGCGATTTAGCTTTAACTTGCGCCGCGCGGCTCAAGCCTTTGTGGCGCTTGATTTTCGTCTCCCGAGAGGCGAGGTTGCCGCCGGCCGGGATCGCCCCGGTACGCGGCCCGCGACGTTGGAGGATGATGTGGCAAATCAAGTGCAGGATCTGACCCCGGACGAGGTCGCCAAGGGTGTCGCGGAAGGGCGCTATCTGCTCGTCGACGTCCGTGAGCCGAACGAGGTCGAGGCCGAGGCGTACCCTTACGGCGTCGTGGTTCCGCTCTCGACCTTCGATCCCAAGGCGATCCCCGATCCGGCCGGCAAGGAGGTCGTGTTCGCCTGCCGTTCGGGCAAGCGCTCGGTGACAGCCTCGCTGGCGGCACAGGCGGCGGGCCTGTCTTACGACAAGCATCTGGCCGGCGGCATGCTGGGCTGGAAGGCGGCCGGGCTTCCCAGCAAGGTCGGTGGCTAACCGCGCAATGACGACCAAGAGCTCTTCGCTGAACAAGGTCTTCGCCGACCTTCCCGTCACCATCTTCGAGGCGATGTCGCAGGCCGCGCGCGACAACAATGCGATTAATCTCGGCCAGGGCTTTCCCGACGATCCCGGCCCCGAGGACATCCGCCGCGCCGCGGCCGAGGCCTCGCTGAACGGCTACAACCAGTACCCCTCGATGATGGGCCTGCCGGAGCTGCGCCAGGCGATTGCGACCCATTACGGCCATTGGCACGGCCTCAAGCTCGATCCGATGAGCGAGGTGATGGTCACCTCCGGCGGGACCGAGGCGCTGACCTCGGCGATCCTCGCGGTGGTCCAGCCCGGCGACGAGGTGGTCTGTTTCCAGCCGGTGTACGATTCCTATCTGCCGATCATCCGCCAGGCCGGTGGCATTCCGCGCTTGGTGCGTCTCGAGCCGCCGCACTGGCGGCTGAATGAAGACATGCTGAAAAGCGTTTTCAATTCAAAGACCAAGGCGGTGCTCTTCAACAACCCCTTAAATCCCAGCGCGGTGGTCTATCCGCGCGAGGACCTCGAGGTCTTGGCGCGCTACTGCCAGGAGTTCGACGTCATCGCGATCTGCGACGAGGTCTGGGAGCACGTCACCTTCGACGAGCACAAGCATATCCCGCTGATCACCATTCCCGGCATGCGCGAGCGCACCATCAAGGTCGGCTCGGCCGGCAAGATCTTCTCGCTGACGGGCTGGAAGATCGGCTTCGTCTGCGCGGCGCCACCGCTGCTCCGCGTCGCGGCCAAGGTGCACCAGTTCCTGACCTTCACCACCGCGCCGAACCTGCAGGCCGCGGTCGCCTATGGGCTCGGCAAGTCCGACGACTACTTCCTGTCGATGCGCAAGGACCTGACGCGGAGCAGGGACCGGCTGACCAAGGGACTGGAGAGCCTCGGCTTCCCCGTGCTGAAGTCGCAAGGCACCTACTTCCTCACCGTCGACCTGTCGCCGCTCGGGCTCAACGAGAGTGACACTGAGTTCTGCTGGCGCATCGTGAAAGACTACAAGGTCGCCGCGATCCCGGTCTCGGCGTTCTACGAGCAGGACCCGGTCACATCAGTGGTGCGCTTCTGCTTTGCCAAGAAGGATGAGACGCTCGACACCGCACTGGAGCGGCTGTCGGACGCGGTGCGTGGACGCAAGAGGTAGACAGAGATGACGAACGTCGGCCGCTCCGGCTTTGGCCTTGGTTTCGCGATCGCCGCCGCGCTGACGTTGCTCTCCGCTCCCGCAGGTGCCGAGGAGCGGGTCGTCAATTTCTACAACTGGTCCAACTACATGGCGCCTGACGTCCTTGAGGCCTTCACCAAGGAGACCGGCATCAAGGTCGTCTACGATACCTTCGACGCCAACGAGACGCTGGAGACGCGCCTGATGGCCGGCAAGTCCGGTTATGACGTCGTGGTGCCCACCGCTTATTTCCTGCAGCGCCAGATCAAGGCCAATATCTTCCAGAAGCTCGACAAGTCGAAGCTCCCGAACCTCGCCAATGCCTGGCCGGTGGTGACGCAGCGCCTCGCCACCTACGACCCCGGCAATGTCTACGCCGCCAACTACATGTGGGGCACGACGGGCATCGGCTACAACATCGCCAAAGTGAAGCAGATCCTTGGGGCTGATGCGAAGATCGACAGCTGGGACATCGTCTTCAAGCCGGAGAACCTCGCCAAGTTCAAGGACTGCGGCGTGCACATGCTCGACTCCGCCGACGACATCTTCCCGGCGGCGCTGAGCTGGCTCGGGCTCGATCCGAACTCGACCAAGCAGGCGGACCTGGAAAAGGCCGCCGATGCCGTGGCGAAAGTCCGCCCCTCCGTGCGCAAGTTCCACTCGTCCGAATATCTAAGCGCGCTCGCCACCGGCGAGATCTGCTTCGTGGTCGGCTGGTCCGGTGACATCATGCAGGCCCGCGCCCGCGCCGCGGAAGCCAAAAGCGGCGTCGAGATCGGCTACACCATTCCGAAGGAGGGCGCGCAGATGTTCTTCGACAATCTCGCGATCCCCGCCGACGCCAAGAACGTCAAGGAAGCCTACGAGCTGATCAACTATCTCTATCGCCCGGACGTTGCCGCCAAGAACTCGGACTTCCTGTCCTACGCGAGCGGCAATCTCGCCAGCCAGAAGCTGGTGGATCCAAAAATCCTTGATGACAAGAACATCTATCCGGACGAAGCGACGCTCGCAAAACTGTTCGTGATCACGGCGCGCGAGCCGGCCACGCAACGGATCATCAACCGGCTCTGGACGAAGGTGAAGACGGGGCGGTAGTAGCGCCTGTCATTGCGAGGAGCGAAGCGACGAAGCAATCCAGACTGCTTCCGTGGAACGATTCTGGATTGCTTCGCTGCGCTCGCAATGACGGAGTATTTACCGCCACCTTCTATGCAGCCACAGCCACTGCTCGGGATGTTCTCGTACCCAGCTTTCCACCACGCTCGTGATCGCCTGCGTGGTGCCCTGGATGTCGATCCTGCCGTCGGCATCGCGCACCGGCGGGATCTCCTCGGTCAGCTCGCCGCGGAAGCGGCCGTCGGGCAGGCGGATGATGCGCACGCCGTGGATTGGGCATTCGACCTGGCGCAAGAGGCGCGCCAGCATCGGATTGGCGCGGGTCTTGCGGCCGAAGAACGTGACCTCGACGCCGGCCGTCAGATACTGGTCGATCAGCATGGCGACGTGCTTGCCGTCCTTCAGCGCCTGCGCGAGCCGCAGCGGCGCGTCGCGGCCGGCCGGGATCAGCGTGCCCATGTTGACCTGGCGCATCTCCTGGATGATGCGATCGGCCGAGGCGATGTTCGGGCGGCGATAGAGAATCGCGGTGTCCAGGCCATGCGCGACCGCGGCGAGCGCCGGCAATTCCCAGTTCGCAAGATGTGCGGCGAAGATCAGCGCCGGCTTGCCGTCGTCGCGGATCTGGTCGAACAGCTCGATGCTGCGCGGGGAAATCTCGATGCGACTCTTCTCGGGGACATCGCGGGCGTAGTCCCAGACCTGGTCGATATGGGCGAACTCGGCGCCGACGCGGCCGAGATTGTCCCAGACGCCCATCAGGATCCGTTCGATCTCCTCCGGTGACTTCTCGGGGAAGGCGGCGGTGAGGTTGGCGCGGCCGATGCGGTGCTCGCGCAGGCGCGGCCCGATCAGCTTGACGGCACGCGCGAAGAAGTCCGAGGTCTTGGCCGGATCGAAATAGCGCGTGGTGCGCAGCATCGCGACGGTCGCGCCGCCGATCAGGCTGCCGCCGAGCGATTTGGCAGCCTCCCGCGCGCGGGCCTTCGTGCTCGCAGGAAGCAGCGCCATGCGTCCGGTCAGGCCGGTTCGCGGGTCAGGATCAGCGAAGCGTTCTGGCCGCCGAAGCCAAATGAGTTCGACATCACCGCGGTCACGCGCGCATCGCGCGCCTTGTTGCCGACGACGTCGAACAGGATCGTGGGATCTGGATTGTCGTAGTTGATCGTCGGCGGAATGCGCTGATGCTCGAGCGTGAGCAGCGAGAAGATCGCCTCGACCGCGCCGGCGGCCGAGATGGTATGGCCGACCATCGACTTGTTGGAGGTGACCGGAATCTTCTGCGCGAGCTCGCCGAACACGGCCGACGTCGTGTTGAACTCCATCTTGTCGTTCTCGGGCGTCGCGGTGCCGTGCGCGTTGATGTGGTCGATCTGATCCGGCGTCATGCCGGCATCGGCCAGCGTCTTGTTCATGCAGCCGATGATCGGCTTGCCGTCGGGCGAGGAGCGGGTGCGGTGGAAGGAATCGGTGAGCTCGCCGCAGCCGGCGATCACGCCGAGAATTTTTGCGCCGCGCGCGGTGGCGGCTTCATAGCTCTCCAACACCAGCGCGCCGGCGCCTTCCGCCATGACAAAACCGTCGCGGTTCTTGGAGAAGGGACGGGAGGCCGCCTGCGGCGGATCGTTCTGGGTCGACAGCGCCGAGAGCAGCGAGAAGCGCACCAGCGCTTCCGGGTTCACGGTGCCGTCGGTCGCGACGCAGAGCGCTGCGTCCGTCTCGCCGCGGCGGATCGCCTCGACGCCGAGCTGGATCGAGGTGGCTCCGGACGCGCACGCCGTCGACAGCGAGATCGGCGAGCCCTTGGTGCCGAAGGTCTCGGCAAGATAGGCGGCAACCGAGCCGAACATGAAGCGATGATGATAGGCGCTAAACTTGCCGCCGCCGGAGATGCGGAGCAGATCGTCATAGGTGATGTCTTGCTGGCCGACGGCGCGACCGAGCTCGCGACGCTGCGGCCATTCAACCTCGACCGGCGCCACCGCGAGGAAAAGCGGACCCGGGAAATCGGCCTTGGCGCCGATGCCGGCTTGCTCCAGCGCTTCCTGCGTCACCAGCTCGGCCATCCGCTCGGACAGAGCGGTGGAAGAGAACGGATCGGCGCTGACGAAATCGACCGTTCCGGCCATCGTGGTCTTGAGACCGTCGATCGGAAAACGCGTGATCGTGCGGATACCGGATTCGCCGGCGACGAGCTTTGCCCAATTGTCGGATTTGCCGGCGCCGAGCGAGGTCATGATGCCCATGCCGGTGACGACGACGACGGGACGCCCGAGTTTGTCGCGTGGTGCAATCATGTCGATCCCCGCTTGAGCTGATTAAATCGCCTCGACCAGCGCCATGCCTTCGCCGCGCCAGTGTCCGGCTCCCACCACCACGATCTGGGTGGGCGGGCCCTGCATTTCAATCTCGGTCCCCGTGGAATCATTCGGCGGGAACAGCGCGCCGCGCGAGATCGACAATGCGGCGAGGGCAATGCCGAGCGGGAATTGCGTTTCCATGGCGTGGCCGAACACCGTGCCGGTCGAGCGCACCGGAAAGTCGGCATGGTTCTTCAGGAAGTCGCGCTCGTCCGAGGTCGCAGGCTCCGCGCCGGTCGCCCCGGTGATGATCGCGCCCTTGCCCTCGCGCCTGGGCAGCTTGTCCCACAGTTTCTCGAGCGTCGCGGTCATGTCGCCGGGCTGCTTGCGTTTGGCGAGGTCGGCGACGACGCTCGACAGCTTTGCGAACGGCTTGGCGCCGCGCGCTTCCGCATGCGCCTTCGATTCCAGCACCAGGAAGGCGCCGGCCGAGCCGAGCGCGAAGCCGGGATGGTCCTTGCGCGCCCACACGGGCGCGAACTTGTCCTTCAGGTTGAAGTCGCCGAACTCGTAGAGGACGAGCAAGTCCTTGCGCTCGCCGTTGTACGAGCCGCCGACCAGCGCGATGTCGCTCTCGCCCGAGGCGATGCGCGCGAGCGCGATGCGGGCGGCGTCGGCGCCGGCGACCTCTTCGCCCATGAAGGTGCGCGAGGTGCCACCCAGACCGTGCACGATGGCGATGTTGCCGGCGAGCAGGTTGGAGAGCTGGGCCAGGAACAGCGTCGGCCTGAGATCGCTCATCAGCCGTTCGTTGAGGAAGCCCGGCGCGTTAGCGCCCTTGGCCTCGGCGGTGAGAATGCCGCTGTCGACGTTGATGTCGCGCTCTCCGCCGCCGGCGGCGACGACCATGTCGATCTTCGACAGGATGTCCTTGTTGCCTTTGATGCCGGCGGAATCGAGCGCAAGACCGGCGGCATAGGTGCCGATGCGCTGCCAGGCTTCCATCTGGCGCTGGTCGCCCTTCTTCGGGATCTGGCTGTCGAAGGATACCGGCATCAAGGGATGCACGATGTAGGGCGCAAAGCCCTTCTCGTCGACATTGATGCGCTTCTCGGAAAGCGCGGCCCAATTGGCGTCGAGGCCCTCGCCGAGCGAGGTGGCGAGCCCAATGCCGGTGATCCAGACCTCGGTCTGGCCCGGCTTCAAAGCGGGAGTGTCAATCATGACGATACGGCCTGTTGCGGAAAGCCGACGCGCTCGGCGACCTTCGCCATGTATCCGCGCATATCCGCATTGGGGAAGGGAATCAGCGTGAAGGTCAGCGCCGAATTGGCGCGCAGCTTGCCGCCGACCCGGATCTTGGCCTCGGTCATGGCATAGCCGGAGCCTTCATGGGTGAGGCTCGCCTCGATGCTCATGAGGTCGCCGGGGAAGACCGAGCCGCGGACCTTGGCCTCCTTCACGGCGGCCAGGATCGGCATGCGTTCGAATCGGAACACGCCGAGTTGAAGCCAGCCCGAGGCCTGCGCCATCGATTCGATCAGGAGCACGCCGGGCATCAAGGGATAACCCGGGAAGTGCCCCTCGAAGATGGTGCTTTCCTGCGGGACCTGCGCTTCGACGACGATCGTCTTCTCGTCGACCTTGAGGTCGACGATGCGATCGATCATGTGGAAGTATTCGAGTTGCATGACTGCGCCCTTAGGCGCTCGCGCCCTTGGCCGCAACCAATTCGTCGATGCGGGCGCACAGGTTCTTCAGCACGAAATATTGCTCGGTGGTCGCCTTGCCGTCGTTGACCTCCTGAGTCCACTTCTCCAGCGGCAGCTTGATGCCGAACTGCTTGTCGATCGCGAAGGCGATATCGAGGAAATCGAGGCTGTCGATGCCGAGGTCATCGATGGCATGGCTATCCGGCGTGATCGTGTCGCGCGGGATGTCGCAGGTTTCAGCGATGATCGTGGCGACCTGATCGAATGTGGAGGACATCACTAAGCCTTTGATATATTGTAGGTATTTGTCAGATTGTCCAGAGTGGCACGGTGGCTGGGCATCGCGCCCCTGATGACGCCCTCAAACCCCCCTCTGGCCGGGTCGAAAGCCCGTATATCGGAGCGCCGCCCTGAGTTCAATGGAGCCGGGCAGGCCTCCGGGGACAGCATCGGACGTGGCTGGGGATGCCGGCTGGGTCCGTCCGCCGCGAGGTCCGTGCCGGGCCGGTCCCTAAATATGCGGCGTTGTGATCTTGACGCAGTCGCGGCGGCCCATCAGCACGCAATCCTGGGTCCGGCGCAGGTCGGCGATGCTGACCGCGAGCCAGATCCCGATCGCCGTCAGCGCGATGGTGAAGGCGAGCGCTGCGATGTTGGCAAGCATGCGCTGCCGGTAATTGTCGGGCTCGGCACGCGGCTGCTCGTAGCGTGACAGGTCCAGCCGTTCGGGCGTGCCGCGGAGCGGTTGCACGGAGCCATTGCCGCGCTGGACCCTTGGAGAAGGCGGGGTGCGCGGCCTGAACTGGAGCACCCGGTGCTCCTCATCAGAGCTTATGGGCCGCTGATTGTTCATGGGGCGGGGATCACTCCGAAGCAGCGATCTAGATAGCATAGGTGAGGCACGCGTTGCAGTAAATCTTTGCAATGCCAGGATGCATTTGTGCGTTCGTACTATTTTGCGCATGGACCGGTGTGCCGCGATCCAGCAACGGGCCATCGTGCCCGTCGCGAGCGTTGCGCTGCAACGCGGGCATAGCGACAGCCATTGAGGACGTCTTTTTACCGGCCGGCATCGACTTGTGATCTGCGCGTCTTCCGAACGGATTTTGCCACCGCGGGACCCGTGGCATAGTCGCGGGAACCCGAACCGTTCGTTGCTGCCAGGGGCCTTCGATCATGACCACGACCAACGCGCGCGAGCCGAGAGTGCATCCGGTTCCGATCTTGTCGCTCCGGCCGACGCAGATGACGGTCGGCATGCGCGAGGTCAAGGAGAAGCGCAGGCGCTGGCGCGAGCACGGCAAGAAGAAGCAGGCGGATCTGCTCGGCAAGCACATGATCCCCGTCGTTTACGGCCCCGACGCGCGCTACTACGTGATCGACCATCATCACCTCGGCCGCGCGCTGCACGATGAAGGCGTCAGGGAGGTTCTGGTGACCGTCGTCGGCGATCTCAGGATGGTGGAGCGCGAGGCGTTCTGGGGCGTCATGGACAACAAGCGCTGGGTCTATCCTTACGACGCCAAGGGCGAGCGGCGCTCGTTCCGCGACCTGCCGAAATCCGTCGCTGACCTCAAGGACGATCCGTTCCGCAGTCTTGCCGGCGAATTGCGCCGCATGGGCGGCTTCGCCAAGGACACCACACCGTTCTCCGAATTCCTGTGGGCCGACTTCCTGCGCCGGCAGGTCTCGCGCAAGGCGGTGGAGGCCGATTTCGATAATGCGCTCGAGAAGGCGATGGCCGCGGCCAGAAGCAAGAATGCGATCTATCTGCCCGGCTGGTGCGGCCCGGCGGACGACGACTGAGGGTATTCACGTCAGTCGCGCTGGAAGATCCTGGCGCCGGGATAGGCGCGGCGGGCGTAAGTTACCACCAGCGCGCGGTCCTGGGTGTCCAGGAACGGCGTTCGGATCTGGCTCGATCCGACGATGAGGTGCCACAGGCCATTGAGCTTCTGGATCACGATCTTCATTTGCGTAGTCCTTGATGACTCCCATTCCGGCGAATGCTGCTGCGGGTAATTCCCAACACGGCCGCCGCTCCAAAACACGTCGACCCCAGTTAGTTGGTTACTCAATGCACCCAGATAAGCCGGATCTCATCACAGCCGCTTGAGCGAAATCAATTTCCGCGCCCACGAAACCGTCCTGAAACAGAGCCGTCCCAACTCTATGGGGTAGTCGAGCTCACACAGGAGGCGAACATGCGCCGTCTGGCTTTCGTAGTTGGCTTGCTCGCGGTCGCTTCGGCGGGAATCTCTGCATCCTTCGCCGCAGTCCACCACGCCAAGACGTTGACGTTCGCGGAGCGCTTTGCTCCGGCGCTCGAGTTGATGGCGAAGCGCTAGCCGCATACGCCTCGCAGCCGTGAGCGATGCAGCGGCTGTTCGCTGCTGGGCGGACATCACGTCGCAGTCGCCGACCGATGATGGCCGGGTCAGGTTTGACTTGTCGCAAACTTGCCTCGCCCTGAGCGGCTAAGGTCTGCCTGCATGGTTGCAGAGACAGCGTTGTGCCCCGATGGGAGGGCCCCCGGGCTCCAAGTCATGCAGATCTTGTCATGCAGATCTTGGAGGCACGACCATGAGCGTCATCTTTCGCATCCTCTTTGTCCTCGCCGGCGCGATCACGGCGCTGTTCGTTGCGCGTGACGCGCTGAACTTCACCATCATCCAGACTTTCGTCGCCGTCCTGCTCGCCACCGCAATCGTCGGTGCCGGCAGCTTCTGGAGCCTGCGGCGGAAACCGTGAGCGAGGTGCAACGCGGAGGTGCGGCCGGTCTGAGTGAGACCGAGGCGCGGGCGAGGCTCGCGGCAGACGGCCCCAACGAACTGCCTCGGCCGGAACGACGCAGTCCGCTGCGCATCGTGGTGGAAGTGCTGCGCGAGCCGATGCTCCTGCTGCTGCTCTGCGGCGGGCTGATCTACCTCGTGCTCGGCGATCTCAAGGAGGCGGTGATCCTGCTGGCGTTCGGGGCGATGTCCATCGTGATCACGGTGGTGCAGGAAACCCGGACCGAGCGCGTGCTGGAAGCCTTGCGCGACCTGACCAGCCCGCGGGCGCTGGTGGTGCGTGACGGTGCGCGCCGGCGAATTGCCGGCCGCGAGGTCGTGCAGGGCGACCTTCTCGTCCTCAGTGAAGGCGATCGCGTTCCCGCCGACGCCGCGCTCGTCGAAGCGCGGGACCTGCAGATCGACGAGTCCCTGCTGACCGGCGAGTCGGTGCCCGTCCGCAAGAAGACGGCCGACAAGATCAAAGTAGCCGCTCACCGGCCCGGCGGCGAGGATCAGCCGTTCGTGTATTCCGGCTCGCTCGTCGTGCGCGGCGAGGGGCTGGCGCTGGTCGAGGCCACCGGGCCGCGCAGCGAGATCGGGAAGATCGGGCTGTCGCTTCGCGGCTTGCAGGCCGAGCCGCCGCGGCTTCAGCAACAGACCGCAAGGCTGGTGCGGCTCTGCTTCCTCGGCGGCACCATCATCAGCCTGGCCGCGATTGTGCTCTACGGCGTCTCGCGCGGCGACTGGCTGCAGGCGCTGCTGGCAGGCGTCGCCATCGGCATGTCGATGCTTCCAGAAGAATTCGGTGTCGTGCTCACGGTGTTCATGGCCATGGGTGCGTGGCGGATTTCGCAGGCCCGCGTCCTGACGCGGCGCGCCGCCGCCATCGAGGTCCTCGGCTCAGCAACAGTCCTGTGCACCGACAAGACCGGAACGCTGACGCAGAATCAGATGTCGGTCGCCGAGCTGCGCCTGCTGGACGGCGCGCGCCTGCGCGCGGAGGCGTCCGGACCGGATCAGGTCGGGCGCGAATTCGCAGAGCTGGCGCGCTGCGGGGCACTGGCAAGCTCTCCGGAGCCGTTCGATCCGATGGAGAAGGCGCTGCATTCGTTCGCGCGTGGTGTCCTGCGGGACGGCGACGCGATGGATGGCGAGCGGACGCTGGTGCGCACCTATGGTCTGCGCCCCGAGCTGCTGGCCATGACCCAGGTTTGGCGGACAGCCGGAGGGGCGGACCTCGTCGCATGCGCCAAGGGCGCGCCGGAAGCGATTGCGCGCCTGTGCAGGCTGAACGAGGCCGATCGGGAGGCCGTGCAAGCTGCCGTCGGGGCCATGGCGAAGGACGGGCTCCGGGTGCTGGGGATGGCGGTTGCCGTTTGCGATGAGGCTTCCCTGCCGGCATCCCAGGAGGCTTTTGTATTTCGCTTCGTCGGCCTGGTCGGGCTTGCCGATCCGTTGCGGCCTCATGTTCCGGAGGCGGTTCGCGAATGCCGTTCGGCCGGCATCCGCGTCATCATGATCACGGGCGACTATCCGGCGACCGCCATGGCGATCGCCGCGCAAGCCGGGCTCGACGTCGATGAGGTCGCGACCGGGGAGCAGGTCAAGCTCGCGGACGACCGCGAGCTCGAGGCACTCGTCAGGAAGGTGAACGTCTTCGCGCGGGTTCTGCCGGAGCAGAAGCTGCGGATCGTGCAGGCGCTGAAGCGCAGCGGCGAGATCGTCGCGATGACGGGCGACGGCGTCAACGACGCGCCGTCGCTGAAGGCCGCCCATATCGGAATCGCGATGGGTGGCCGCGGCACCGACGTCGCTCGCGAGGCATCCTCGATCGTCCTGCTCGACGACGACTTCAGCTCCATCGTCGCATCCATCCGCCTCGGTCGCCGGATCTACGACAATCTGCGCAAGGCCATGGCCTTTATCTTTGCCGTCCACGTGCCGATCGCGGGTCTTGCGCTGCTTCCCCTGGTGTTCGGGCTGCCGCTGGTGCTCGGCCCGGTGCACATCGCCTTTCTGGAGCTGATCATCGATCCCGTCTGCTCGCTGGTGTTCGAGGCCGAGCGGGAGGAGCGCGACGTCATGAAGCGTCCGCCGCGGCGTGCCGATGCGGAGCTGTTCTCGTGGCCCCTGATCGCCTGGAGCGTTCTGCAAGGCACGATGGCCTTCGCCTTGATCGCCGTGATCTTCGTCGCAGCGCTTCGTTCCGGCCTTCCGCCCGAGGAGGCTCGCACCCTCGCATTCATCGCGCTCGTCGTCTGCGTCCTCGCGCTGGTGCTGGTCAATCGATCCTTCAGCGCATCGTTCTTGTCCGCCTTCTTCCGTCCGAACGCGGCATTGCTCTGGATCTTCCTCTTGATTGCGCTCGTTCTCGCCACAGCCTTGTTCTGGCCGCCGGCCTCAGGCCTGTTTCGCTTCGGTCCCCTGCATCTTGACGATTTGATGATCACGCTCGGCGCGGGAGTGCTGGTGCTCACGGCGCTCGAACTGCTGAAGCCGATTTGGGGCCGACGGTTGCGATTCTAATCGCTCTCCCGCTGACCCGAGCTCGGCGAGGTCTCCGTCCGCTGAGGATCTTCCTTGCCGCCAAGCATACGATGCAGCCGGCGCTCGAGGCGGCGGCCAATCGTCAGCAGCACGAAGGCCAGCGCCAGGGCGACGACGACGATCTTCCATTGTCCGGCGCCGCAGACGATGCCGAGGCAGGCGGCAAGGAAAGTGCAGGCGGCGCTGGTGAGGCCTCGAACGCGAAACCCGGTGCTTTGGTGCACGATGACGCCGGCGCCGAGAAAGCCGATGCCGGTGAGGATGCCCTGGATGACACGGCTGGCGGCGTCGACGACCCTGGCCGGTTCGGCGAGTTGCAATGCGAGCAGAACCACGCTCGCGGTGGAGAGCCCGACGATGCCGAGCGTCTTCAGCCCGATCGGCTTGCCGTGCAGGTCGCGGTTGAGGCCGATCGCGCCGCCGGCAAGCGTGGCCGTGCCGAGGCGCAGCAGGATTTCGGGCCAATCGAGCTCGGTCATGGCGCCTCGACTACGTCTTCGGCAGGCGGCCCATCAGATAGAACTCCTCGTTCGGCCGCATGCCCGTGAAATTCGCCAGCCGGTTCGACAGCGCGAAGAAGGCGGAGATCGCGGCGATGTCCCAGATGTCGTCGTCGCTGAAGCCGTGCGGCGCGAGCGCTACGAAATCATCCTCGGAAATCCGCTGCGCGTCTGCCGAGACCTTCATGGCGAAATCGAGCATCGCCTTCTGCCGCGGCGTGATGTCGGCCTTGCGGTAGTTGATCGCGACCTGGTCGGCGATCACAGGGTTCTTGGCGCGGATGCGCAGGATCGCGCCATGGGCGATCACGCAATATTGGCACTGGTTGGCCGCCGACGTCGCCACCACGATCATCTCGCGCTCGGCCTTGGTGAGGCCGCCGTCTTTTTCCATCAGCGCGTCGTGATAGGCGAAGAAGGCGCGGAACTCGTCGGGGCGATAGGCCAGCGTCAGGAACACGTTCGGGACGAAGCCGCTCTTCTCCTGCACGGCAAGGAGGCGCTTACGGATGTCGTCGGGCAGGGTGTCGAGGGCGGGGGCGGGAAAGCGTTGCGCGGCGGTCTTTGTCATGGGCATGGAGTCCGGCTTGGGGCGGGAACCATAGTCGATGCGGAAGGCGGGCTCAATCTGCCGGTCCGAAGTGGCCGCGACGAAGGTGTCAGGTGGGAACGACGTTCCATCCTCCGTCATTGCGAGCGCAGCGAAGCAATCCCGAGTCCCCCCGGCGGAAAGACTCTGGATTGCTTCGCTGCGCTCGCAATGACGATGTGGATGGAGCGAGGCCTTACCGCAGCGGCTTCTTCAGCAGCGAGAAGCGGTCCGGATCGAGGCCCATCGAGGGCTGCAGCATCGGGGCTTCGACGCTGGACATCGTCTTCGCGGGCGGTGCCGAGAACACGGGGTCGTTCGGCACGTCGCGCTGCGAGGTGGCGCCGCGCCAGCGTTCGAGCACGGCGCTGACGAAATGCATGTCGTGGCCGGAGGTGACGGAGGGCACGCTCGAGATGGTGGCCTCGCCGCGCGGCAATTGGTGCGGCGGCACCTCCTTGAAGCGCAAGCGGGTCGGCAGCGCCACGCCTTCGCCGAACGCCAGCACCTCGCGGGTGCCGAGCGACGGCACGAAGGAGAGCAGGTTCGCGGCGGCGTCCGACACGGCGGCGCGCAGCAGCGCCTGGTCGCGGTCGTTGGCGAGGCGCATCGTGAACAGCGTGTTGCACTGGGAGATGATGGTGGCGTCGAGCTCGGCGGGGCGCTGGGTGATGAGGCCAAGATAGACGCCGTATTTGCGGCCTTCCTTGGCGATGCGCGATACCGCCTTGCGGGTCGGGCCGAAGCCGATGTTGCGGTCGGCGGAGGCGTAGCGGTGCGCCTCTTCGCAGACGAACAGCAGCGGCGAGACGCCGTCGCTCCACAGCCCGAAGTCGAAGGCCATGCGGCAGAGCACGGAGACGACGGAATCGATCACCTCGGCCGGGAAGCCGGCGAGCTGCATCACCGTCATCGGCTTGCCGTTGGCGGGCAGGCGGAACAGATGGCTGATCACCTCGGCCATGGTGTCGCCGCCGACATTGGCGTTGTCGAACATGAAGGCGTAGCGAGGGTCGTTGCGCACCGCCTCGATGCGCGAGATTAGCTTGTGATAGATGATGCGCGAGGAGCGGTTCTCGAGCTTGCCCATGCGCTCGTCGATCAGCGACAGCAGGTCGACCAGGCGATAGGGCACCGGCGTATCGACGGTGTAGCCGATCTGCTTGGGATCGATGCGCTTGAGGCCGATGCGGTCGGCGTTCTGGTACTGTGTGTAGACGCCTTTGGCGAGCGGGATCACCTCGGCGAGGATGTCGAGCTCTTCCGGGACGCCGGCGCGGCCGCCGAACAGCACGTCGACGATTTCCTCGAAGTTGAACAGCCAGAACGGCAGCTTCAGGTTCCTCGGGTTGAGCACCAGCGCGCGGTCGCCGAAGCAGCGGCCATATTCGTTGTGCACGTCGAGCAGGAAGATGCGCAGGTTCGGCCGCGCCTTCAGGATCTCGTTGAGCAGCAGCGAGACGCCGGTCGATTTACCGACGCCGGTCGATCCCAGCACGGCAAAATGCTTGGACAGCATTTCCTCGACGTCGACATAGGCGATGACCGAGCGGTCCTGCTGCAGGAAGCCGACATTGATCTGGTCCGAGCCGGTCGGCGCGTAGATCGTGCGCAGCTCCTGGCTCGTGATCAGGTCGACGGCATCGCCGATGGTCGGATAGTTGGTGACGCCGCGCTGAAATTTGGCCTTGTCCGCGGCATTGAGGATCTCGCCGAGCAGGTCGACTGAGGCGATGGCAATGTAATTGTCGGAGCTCGACAGATTTTCGCAGGAGACCTCCGTGATCATCGCAACGATGACCGAGCTGGCGCAGCGAATGCTGACGAACCGGCCGACGGTGGCCCGCACCTCCGAGATCGGCATCAGGCTTTCCGCCAGAAGCCCAACCCGGGCGAGCGATCCGCGAACCGAAATCACGCGTCCAAAGGATGTCACGATGAATGAACCTGGCAAGAGCAAGGGGAGTTGCCCGGACTATGCGCGGCCGTCGCTGCACAAACGGTTAAACGCCGGACGCGCCGGCTCCGTTAAATCCGCGGTAATTCGGTCGGGAGCCTCGCCGCCAATGCCTGCTTATTGGCAAAATCGCCGGGAAAATGCTGCATTTTCCGGACCTTTCAGGTGAGATGGTCCTTAAGGAAGAGTTTACCATTCGGGCAGGCTGCCCGCTTCGTCCGGAGGATGGCGGTCAGTCGCTGATCGCAGCAGGGACATCGGTTGCTTTGTTGACTGGACCTAATGATTTGTACATTAGTACAAATGAGGTGCCGCGCAGAAAGCCCGGCGCTGCTCCAGGAGGAAAACATGCAGCCCGAACCGATCCTCGATCTTGCCCATCTCGGCCACATGGAGCTGCTGACGCCGAAGCACGACGAGAGCCTGAGGTTCTTCGTCGATGTGATGGGCATGACCGTCAGCGGCCAGAAGGGCGAGTCGGTCTATTTGCGCGGCTGGGACGATTACGAGCGCTATTCGCTCAAGCTCACGGCGTCGAAGACTTCGGGCATGGGCCACATGGCGCTCCGTGCGCGCAGCCAGCAGGCGCTGGAGCGCCGTGTTGCGGCGCTAAAAGGATCCGGCTTCGATATCGGCTGGATCGACGGCGACATGGGGCAGGGGCCGACCTTCCGTTGCCGCGATCCCGATGGCCACATCGTCGAGCTCTATTACGAGACCGAATGGTATCAGGCGCCGCCCGAACTCAAGCCTGCGCTGAAGAACCAGGCGCAGCGCTTTCCCGCCCGCGGCGTCAATGTCCGCCGCCTCGACCATCTCAATTGTCTTGCCGTCGACATCAAGGCCAACCGCGAGTTCTTCGAGACCTATCTGGGCTGCCGCCTCACCGAGCAGATTGTGCTCAACGACGGCCGTGAAGCTGCGATGTGGCTGACGATGTCGAACAAGAGCTACGACTTTGCCTATTCGCTCGATCATTCGGGCGTGCCGGGCCGCTTCCACCACGTCACCTACGCGCTCGACAGCCGGGAAGAGATTCTTCGCGCCGCGGACATTTTTCTAGAGAACGGCGTGCACATCGAGACCGGCCCGCACAAGCACGCGATCCAGCAGACCTTCTTCCTCTATGTCTACGAGCCCGGCGGCAACCGCGTCGAAGTCGCCAATGCCGGCGCGCGCCTCATTCTCGCGCCCGACTGGAAGCCGATCGTGTGGACCGAGGAGGAGCGCAAGAAGGGCCAGGCCTGGGGATTGAAGACGATCGAGTCCTTCCACACCCACGGCACGCCGCCGGTGGAGGTGAAGCACGACTAGCGTATTCACGCAGTGTCATTCCGGGGCGACGCGAAGCGGCGAGCCCGGAATCCATAACCCCGGCTGGTGGGTATGGATTCCGGGCTCCCTCGCTATGCTCGGGCCCCGGAATGACGTTAGTGGGTCGAACTTCGCACCCGCGAGATCGTCTCGCGCACGCCGGTCCAGGCCGGCTTGCTAGGTGCGAACTGCCGGCGCAGGAAGCTGACGAGCTCCTCGATCTGCGCGTCGCTCATGCTGTTCCTGAACGCGGGCATGTAGCCGAGATCACTCGAGACGGGCTCAGCGATGCCATGCAGGATCACTTGCACCAGATTGTCCGACGTGGCGCTGTGCAGGTTGCTGTTGAGTGCGAGCGAGGGCCGCGTGCCGAACAGCGGCAGGCCGCCGACCTCGTGGCAGACCGCGCAGGCGCCTTGATAGAGGCGCGCGCCCGCGGAGGAGGCGACGGTCACTTCCGTTGTGCTTTCGAGCTTGGCGGCAAGCGCATCCTGCGCCTGTTGGTCGACCGCCGTGTCATTGAACGAGTTGAGATAGACCGCCATCGCACGGATGTCCTGGTCGGGCAGAGCCTTGAGGTCGCGGATAACAGGCGCCATCGGGCCGGCCGCGACGCCGTGGTAACGCGAATGGCCGGTGCGCAAATAGGCGTAGAGCTCCTCCTCGTTCCACGGAATCGGCGCGTGCGAGAGCGAGGTCAGCGCCGGCGCTTCCCACCCCTCGGCGAAGCCGCCGGCGAGATAGGCGTTGCGCTGCTCGGCGCCGAGGGCGTTGCGGGGCGAATGACAGCCGCTGCAATGGCCGAGACTCTCAATCAGATAAGCGCCGCGATTCCAAAGCTCGGACTTTGACGGGTCCGGCTTGAATTCGTGGGTTCGGTGGAACAGCGCGTTCCAGCCCGCGAGCAGCGGGCGCAGATTGAACGGGAAGGCGAGCGCATTCGCCGGCCTCGTCGCGCGCACCGCAGGCTGCGCCATCAGATAAGCGTAGAGCGCCTGCAGATCGGCGTCGCTGGTCTTTGCAAAATGCGTGTAGGGGAAGGCCGGATAGAGCCGGCGTCCGTCGCGATGCAGGCCATCGCGCATGGCGCGCTCGAACGCGGGGTAGGACCAGGCGCCGATGCCGGTCTCGACGTCGGGCGTGATGTTGGTCGCGTAGATCGTGCCGAACGGCGTTTCCAAGGCGCGTCCGCCGGCGTTGGGAGCGCCGCCGACGGCGGTGTGGCACTCCGCGCAATTGCCGAGCGCGGCGAGCTGCGCGCCGCGGGCGATTGTCGCTGCGGAATAGACCGATGCATCCGGCCGGGTGATCGGCGCGATGGCGCGGCCGGGAAGGAGCGCCGCGCCGATACCGATCGCGGCGCTGCAGACGGCTGCGATCGTTGCAAAGATGCCGGCGCGGCTGGCGAACGGATTTTCCCAGATACGCGATGGAGGCGGGGCTGCCGGCGCAGGCAGGGACTGCGGTGTCGCCGGTGCTTCGCCGTGCAATCCCTTCAGGATTCGCTCGGGCGTGAACGGCGGCTCGCGGAAGCGCACGCCGGTGGCATCGAAGATGGCGTTCGCGATCGCCGCTGCGCTCGGCACCGAAGCAGACTCGCCGACGCCGAGCGGCGGCTGGTCCTGCCGCGGCAGCATCAAGACGTCGATCTTGGGTACGTCGGGGAAGGGGATGATGGGATAGGCGCCCCATTCGCGCGCGGCCACCGTGCCGCGCTCGAACGGCACCTCTTCCATCAGCGCGCGGCTGGTGGATTGGATGACGTTGCCCTGGATCTGGTGGCGCACGCCGTCCGGGTTAATCATCAACCCGGAATCCTGCCCCGCAACGACGCGCGTCACGCTGACGTCGCCGGTCGTCTTGTTCACCGCGACGTCGGCAACCCAGGCCGACCACGCCGCGCCGTAACCCGGAAACTTGCTGTGGACGTAGAGCGCATATGCAAAGCCGCGCCCGTGCACGACCTCGCCGTCCTTCTCCTCTCGGACCGGCCGCGGCGTCCAGCCCGCGCGCTCGGCCACCGCATTGACCAGATCGATCGCGCGCGGGTCTTTCAGATAGCGCAGGCGATATTCGATCGGATCGACGGCGGCTTCGGCCGCAGCCTCGTCGATATAGGATTCATGCGCAAAGGTGTTCGGCAATGCCGAGACGCCGCGGAACCAGGAGGCCCGCACGATCGGCGGCGTGTCGTGGGCGACGACGCGCATGTGCTCGTAATCATAGGGCGGGATCGCGGTGCGGTCGCCCATCTGGAGCACGGTGGGCTCGGGGGAGATGCGACCGGTCAGCAGCAGCGCCAGCGTCGGAGCGGCGTTCGAGGGGTAGCGCGTGGCGAGGTCGTAAGCAGCAATGCCGCCGTCAGCGTCGAGGCCGCCATTGACGTCGATGAGTTGTGCCGTGCCTTTGGGCTCCCAGGCATGCTCCTGCTCACGCGTCAGCTGCACGCGGACCGGACGGCCGACGGCGCGCGACAGCAGCAGCGCATCGGCGGTGACGTCGTCGGCGCAGTTGCGGCCGTAGCAGCCGGCCGCCTCCAGCCGGATCACCTCGATCTCGCTCTCGGGACGCTCAACCAGCAACGCGAGGTCGTTGCGCAGCACATGCGGGTTCTGCGTGCCCGACCAGACGCGGATGTTGCAGTCCTGAAAGTCGGCGACGGCGCAGGAGGGGCCGATCGAGGCGTGCATCTGATACGGCCAGAGGTAAGTGCGCTGCATCGGCTTGGCCGCGGCTGATATCGCCTTGTCGACCTCGCCCTTGTCGATCAGCGTGCGCGGCGTCGATGGATTGGCACGCAGGGCGGTCTCGACATCGCCAAGATCGGTAAGCGTCGGCGTCGGCTTCCAGCTCACCTTGAGCTGCTCTGCCGCACGGATCGCATTCTCCTCGCGCTCGGCGACGACGCCGACGAAATCGCCGATCCGCACGACGGCGACAAGGCCGGGAATGTCGCGCACGGAGGATTCGTCGACCGCAATGAGGCTGGTGCCGACGAACGGTCCGGCATCGACGCCAGCATAGGGCGGCCGCACCACGCGGCCATGCACCATTCCTGATACTCGGACGTCGTGCACGAAAGTCAGCTCGCCCGTGGCTTTAGCAGGTAGATCGACGCGCGGCACCGACTGGCCGACGATCGCGTAATCGCCGACAGGCTTGAGCTCGACGTCATCGGCGAGCTCGAGGCGGATCGCTTCGTCGCCGATGAGCTCGCCATAGCTGACGCTGCGATTGTCGTGGCCGCGAACGAGTCCGTCCTCGATCTTGAGCTCGGCTTCGGGCAAGTCCAGGCGTTCCGCCGCGCGCGCGATCAGAAAGTGCCGCGCTTGCGCCGCGGCCTTCCGCAGCGGCACGGCCGTGATCTGGATGGTCTCGCTCGCAATCGTCGCGCCCTGGTTCGGCACCAATGCCGTATTGCCGAGCACGACGACAACGCGCGCAAAGGACACGTCGAGCTCTTCGGCGACGATCTGGCCCAGCGCAGTGCGGATGCCGGTGCCGAGATCGACATGGCCGTTATAGGCCGTGACCGAACCGTCCGCGGTGATGCGGACGAAGGTTTCCGATGTGACCTCGTCCACGCTGCGCGCGACGATGAGCGAACCCGCACGCTCAGCTCCGTTCGTAACAAAGGACGCCATCAATCTGCGGCCTCGGTGAGCTGGCCCGATGCGCGCATCACCGCGCGAAGGATCTCGACATGCGTGCCGCAGCGGCAGAGATTGTAGCGCAGCGCCGCCAGCGCCTCCTGTTCGGTCGGCCGCGGGTTGATCGCGAGCAACGCCTTGGTGGTCATGATCATGCCGTTGAGACAATAGCCGCATTGTGCGGCCTGCTCGTCGATGAAGGCCTGCTGCACGACGTCGGGCTTGTCGCTTGTGCCGAGGCCTTCGAGCGTCACGATGTCGCGCCCGGCGCAGCCGCTCACCGGAATCGCGCAGGAGCGTGCCGCCAGTCCGTCGATCAGGACAGTACAGGTGCCGCATTCGCCGAGGCCGCAGCCGTATTTCGGGCCGTTCAGCGCGAGATCATTGCGCAGCACGTAGAGCAGCGGCGTGTCGCGCGCTGCCGTGAGCTCGTGGATCCTGCCGTTCACGGTGAGGCGGATCGGTGTCTGCGTCATCCTCGTTTCCAAGCCCAAGACGATATCCAAGATCATGCAATCGCGAAAATCGGACGCCGCGACGATACCGTTTGTACACAAACGTGCAAGCGGTGCATGCCGCACTGCAGCGCGGGTGCCTTCTTTGTGGACAGTGCGGATAGGCAAATGAGGTTTTATGCGGCAGTGGCATCTTTTGCGCTGCACCGCCGCTTGACAGCGCCGGGGCAGCGCGCGCAACATCGTTCGTATACGAATGATAACAGCGGTGTCCGCCAGCTCCGACATGGTGACAGAAACGACGAGCGCCGTCATCGACAAGATCCGCTGCGATGCTTGTCCGGTGATGTGCTACATCAAGCCCGGCGCGGCGGGGGCCTGCGATCGCTATGCCAATCACGACGGCAAGCTGGTCCGCGTCGATCCGCATGTCATCCTGGAGCGCACCGTCTCTCACGGCGGCAAGCTCGTCCCGTTCAGCCGCACCGAGGACTGGGACGGCAAGATCGTCCACGAGCCCTCGACTTTCGTGACGGCGATCGGGGCAGGCACGACCTATCCCGACTACAAGCCGGCGCCTTTCATCGTCTCTGCGGAGGTCGAAGGCGTCGACATGGTGACGGTCGTCACCGAGGGCATCTTCTCCTATTGCGGCATCAAGGTGAAGATCGACACCGATCGCTATCTCGGCCCGGAGACCGCGACCGTGCGCGCGCAGGGCGAGGCGGTCGGCCATGTCACCACCAGCGAATACGGCTCGCAGATGCTCTCGCTAGGCGGCGTGCATCATCTCACCGGCGGCTCCAAGAAGGAGGGCCGCGTCACCTGCGACACGCTGATGGACCTCGCCAATTGCAAGGCGGTCGAGCTCACCATCGATGGCGGCGCCACCGTGGTGGTGCAGGCCGGGCAGCCGCCGATCGTCAACGGCGTGAAGGAAGAGCGCATGCGCGTCGGCTGCGGCTCGGCGACGATCGGCATGTTCGCCAAGCAATGGCACGGCAAGGTGGACGAAGTCGTCGTGGTCGATGACCACATCACCGGCGTGCTCAGCGAGCATCAAGCGGGCAAGCTGCTCGACATCGCCGACACCGGCATCAAGATGAAGGGCCGTCGCTCGACGCCCGGCCGCTATTTCCAGGTGGCCGATCCAGGCACGGGCTGGGGCGGCACCAACATCTCAGATCCCCTGTCGATCCTTGGCCCGTTCGATGCCAAGGAAGCAAAGCCCGGTCTGACCATGCTGATGGTCTCCACCACCGGAGAGCATTCATCCTATTACGTGCTCGACCAGGCCTTGAAGCCGGTCGAGACCGAGATGCCTGACGACTTGAAGTTCTCGGTCGAGCGCATCCAGGAAAATTGCGAGCCCGCGTTGTGCACGGTGTTGTTCATGGCGGGCGCGGGCGGCTCCTTGCGCGCTGGCGTCACCGACAACCCGGTGCGGCTGACGCGCTCGGTGAAGGATGCGCTGACGCGCGTCACCAGCGGCGGCGCGCCGGTCTATGTCTGGCCCGGCGGCGGCATCACCTACATGGTCGACGTGACGCAGATGCCGTCAGGCGCGTTCGGCTATGTGCCGACACCGGCCCTGGTCGCGCCGATCGAATTCACCATGAAGCTGTCCGACTATGCCGCGCTCGGTGGCCACATGGATTATGTGAAGCCGCTCTCCGAGGTGCAGAGCGGCGACGATGTCCGCCAATTGCCCTGGCAGAACCCGATTCCGGGGCCTCGCACATGACCAGGCGCCCGCAAATCGCATTGCTGTCTGATGGCCGGCGGCTGCATTTGCAGGATGGACCGATCGATCTGATCGTGGAGGCGAGGGGACGTACGGATGCGGTGCGGGTCGCCTATGAGGCTGCGGCGCTGCGGTTCACTGGATTGCTCGACGAGCTTTGCGCGGAATTGCCAGGGCTGCGTACGGCGGTCGAGGAGAAGACCTCGCTGAAGGGCGTTGTCGCCCGCCGCATGCACGCTGCCGTCGCGCCTTATGCCGCCGATTGCTTCATCACGCCGATGGCGGCCGTTGCCGGCAGCGTCGCGGAGGAGATTCTGGCCGCGATGCTGCGCGCTGCACCGCTCGATCGGATTTACGTCAACAATGGCGGCGACATCGCGCTGCATCTCGGTGTGGGCGAGCATTTTTCGGTCGGCCTGATGGATCGTCCCGACCACGACGGCGTGATGCGGAGGATGCGGATCGATGCGAACGATCCGGTGCGGGGCGTCGCGACCAGCGGTCGGCACGGCCGCAGCTTTTCGCTCGGGATCGCCGATGCCGTGACCGTGCTGGCCGCAACCGCTTCGCAGGCCGATGCGGCCGCGACCGTGATCGCCAATGCCGTCGATCTGCCCGGGCATCCCGCAATCATCCGACAGCCTGCGAACGAGCTTCAGCCCGACAGCGATCTGGGCGCGCGCCTCGTGACGCGCGGTGTCGGCGAGCTGTCTCACAATGAGATCGCCGCCGCGCTTGAATCTGGCGCGGAATGTGCACGGCAATTGTTCGATCGCGGACTGATCGAAGGTGCCGTGCTGCGGCTTTGTGGTGATATGCTTGTCATCGGAACAAAGGATATAGAAGAGCAACGATCGCGCCCGCGTGTGCTGGAGAACGCGATCCATGCCTGAACAGGGAAGCGAAACATGAGCGCGATCATCCGCAAGATCGTCACCGTCGTCGAAGAGACGCAGATGGAGATGGGACGCCAGGTGTCGCCGCCGACCCGGCGTGCCGCCGCGATCGCCGTGATCGAAAATCCTTTCGCCGGAAAATATGTCGAGGATCTTTCGCCGCTGATCGCGATCGGCGAGGAGCTGGGCGAGCTCTTATCGAAGCGCGCGGTGGCGGCGCTCGGCATCGATGGCGCCAAGGCACATAGCTACGGCAAGGCCGCGGCCGTCGGCGAGAACGGCGAGCTGGAGCATGCCGCCGCAATCCTCCACCCCAAGATGGGCGCGCCGGTGCGTAAAGTTCTGGGGAAGGGCGCGGCGCTGATCCCGTCCTCGAAGAAGCGCAGCGGCCCCGGCACGACCCTGGACATTCCGCTGGGGCACAAGGACGCAGCCTTCGTCCGCAGCCATTTCGACGGGATGGAGGTACAGATCAACGATGCGCCGCGCGCCAACGAGATCATGGTCGCTGTCGCCGTCACCGACAGCGGCCGTCCGCTGCCGCGCGTCGGCGGGCTGACGGTCGCGGAGATCAAGGGCGAAGACGGTCTGAGATAGAAGTCGTAGGCGAGTTCAAATTGGAGGTTGGGATGCGAGCAAGAAATACTATCGTCGGCGCGGCCTTCGCGCTTCTGGCAGGCGGCATGGCCCATTCGGCCCTGGCGCAGGACATCAAGATCGGCGAGATCAACAGCTATTCGCTGCTGCCGGCATTCACCGAGCCCTATCGCAAGGGCTGGCAGCTTGCGGTCGAGGAAGTCAACGCGGCCGGCGGCATCAACGGCAAGAAGCTCGTCGTCATCTCCAAGGACGACGGCGGCAAGCCGGCGGACGCGCAGACCGCGGCCAACGAGCTCGTCTCGAGCGAGGGCGTCGCGATGCTCGCGGGAACGTTCCTGTCGAACATCGGTCTTGCGGTCTCTGACTTCGCCAACCAGAAGAAGGTGTTCTTCCTCGCGGCCGAGCCGCTCACGGACGCCATCACCTGGTCCAAGGGCAACAAATACACCTTCCGCCTGCGTCCCTCCAACTACATGCAGGCGGCGATGCTGGTGGAAGCTGCCAGCAAGCTGCCGGCGAAACGCTGGGCGACGATCGCGCCGAACTACGAATACGGCCAGTCGGCGGTCGCGGTGTTCAAGAAGCTGATGTCGGAGAAGCGCCCCGACATCCAGTGGATCGACGAGCAATGGCCGCCGCAGGGCAAGATCGACGCCGGCCCGGTGGTGCAGGCGGTTGCCGCCGCCAACCCGGAAGCGATCCTCAACGTCACGTTCGGCGCGGATCTCGTCAAACTCGTGCGCGAAGGCAACACCCGCGGCCTGTTCAAGGGGCGCGAGGTCGTCTCCTTCCTCACCGGCGAGCCCGAATATCTCGACCCGCTCAAGGACGAGACGCCGGAGGGCTGGATCGTCACCGGCTATCCCTGGTACTCGATCAAGACGCCCGAGCATGACGCGTTCCTGAAGGCGTACCAGGCCAAGTACAACGACTATCCGCGTCTCGGCTCGATCGTCGGCTACCAGACCATCAAGTCGGCCGCCGCGATCCTGGCCAAGGCAGGATCGACCGATCCGGAGAAGCTGATTGCCGCGGCGGAGGGGCTTACGATGCCATCGCCGTTCGGCGAGATCACCTTCCGCAAGATCGACCACCAGTCGACGCTCGGGGCCTTCGTCGGCAAGACCGCGCTGAAGGACGGCAAGGGCGTGATGGTGGACTCGTCTTACAAGAAAGGCGCGGACTATCTGCCCAGCGATGCCGAAGTCGCGAAGTTGCGTCCGAAGGATTGATACAACAGAGACCGGGGCCTTCATGGTTCGAGACGCGCGGCGTCGCCGCGCTCCTCACTATGAGGGTCCCGGACCTCATCCTGAGGAGGCGCGGAGCGCCGTCTCGAAGGATGAAGACCAGCACCGAGACCTAACCAACCCGGACCGCCGATGGCCTTTTACGTCGTACAGTTTCTGACCGGTCTCGCCAGCGCAGCGTCGCTGTTTCTGGTGGCCTCGGGCCTGTCGATCATCTTCGGCGTGACCCGGATCGTGAATTTCGCGCATGGCGCCTTCTACATGATCGGCGCCTACATCGCCTTCACGCTGACCGAGCGCTTGTCCGGCGCGTTCGGCTTCTGGGGCGGCATCGTCCTGGCCGCGTTCGCGGTGGCGCTGATCGGCGTCATCGTCGAGATGGTGCTGCTCCGGCGCATCTATCATGCGCCCGAGCTGTTCCAGCTGCTCGCGACCTTCGGCCTGACCTTGATGGTCGAGGATCTCGTCGTGCTGATCTGGGGGCCCGACGATCTCGTCGGCCGCCGCGCGCCGGGCTTCAGGGGCGCGATCGATTTCTTCGGCCAGAACATTCCGAGCTACGACCTGTTCCTGATCGTGCTCGGTCCCGTCGTGCTCGGCATTCTCTGGCTGCTGTTCCAGCGCACGCGCTGGGGCGTCTTGGTGCGCGCGGCGACGCAGGATCGCGACATGGTGGCCGCGCTCGGCGTCAACCAAAAGTGGCTGTTCACGTCGGTGTTCGCTGTCGGTGTCTTCCTGGCAGCGCTCGGCGGCGCGCTCCAGATCCCGCGCGATGCCGTGCACCACGCCATGGACCTGCGCATCATCGTCGAGGTCTTCGTCGTGGTCGTGATCGGCGGCCTCGGCAGCATCGTCGGCGCCTTCGTCGCGGCGGTGCTGGTCTCCGAGCTGAATGCCTTCGGCATCCTGATCTTCCCGAAGATCTCGATCATTCTCGTCTTCCTGGTCATGGCCGTGGTGCTGATCGTGCGTCCCTGGGGCCTGTTCGGCAAGCCGGAGGCGGCCGCGCGCAAGACGCCGGGTCTCACCGTCAATCCTTGGCGGCCGCTGACGTCGAACGAGCGGCTGATGGCGCTTGCGGCGCTGATCGTCGCAGCGATGCTGCCGCTGTTCGCCGGCAACTATCTGCTGACCGTGGGCTCGGAGATCGCGATCTTCGTGATCTTCGCCGTCAGCCTGCACTTCCTGATGTCGGTCGGCGGCCTCGCATCGTTCGGGCACGCCGCCTATTTTGGCCTGGGCGCCTATGGCATCGCCTTCCTCGCCAAGATGGCGGGACTGCCGATGATCGTCTGCTTGCTGCTCGGGCCGCTGCTCGGCTGCATGGGCGCGGCCGTGTTCGGCTTCTTCGCGGTGCAGCTCTCCGGCGTCTATTTCGCGATGCTGACGCTCGCCTTCGCGCAGATCGTCTGGTCGATCGCGTTCCAGTGGGTGGACGTGACCGGCGGCGACAACGGCATTCTCGGCCTCTGGCCGTCGAGCTGGGCGGCAAGCCCGTCGCGCTTCTACTGGCTTTCGCTCGGCGTCGCGGCGCTGGTGACCGTCGCGCTGCGGACCATGGTGTTCTCGCCGTTCGGCTACGCGCTTCGTGCCACGCGCGACTCGGTTCTGCGCAGCGAAGCCATCGGCATCGATGCCAAGCGCATCCAGTGGACCGCCTTCGTGATCGCCGGCACGACCGCCGGCATCGGCGGTGCGCTGTTTGCCTACCTGAAGGGCAGCGTGTTCCCCGACAATCTCGGCATCTCGCTCTCGGTCGACGCGCTGGTCATGGTGCTGCTCGGCGGCGTCGAGACGGTGTCGGGCGCGGTGATCGGCGCCATCATCTACAAGGCTTTGAATATCTGGCTGGTGAGCCAGACCGATCTGTCGAAGCTCGTGCTTGGCGGCTTCATCATGCTGATCGTCGTCGTCTTCCCCAAGGGCATCGTCGGCACGCTGGAGATGCTGGCGCAGCGCCGCAAGAAAGCATCGCCGCCGGGATCAACTTTGCTCGCCAAGCCGATCGAGTCTGCCGAATGAGCGTCGCACCTCCACTTCTCGCGGTCGAAGGCCTGACCAAATCCTATGGTGGCATCCATGCCGTGCGCGGCGTCTCGTTCTCGCTGCGGGCCGGCGAGATCCTGGCGCTGATCGGGCCGAACGGCGCGGGAAAGAGCACCTGCTTCGACATGCTCAACGGCCAGAACATGCCTGACAGCGGGCACGTCCGCCTGCTCGGCGAGGAGATCACCGGCCGGAAGCCGCGTGAGGTCTGGCGGCTCGGCGTCGGCCGCACATTCCAGATCACCGCGACCTTTGCCACCATGACCGTGCGCGAGAACGTGCAGGTCGCGCTGATCTCGCACGGCAAGCAGCTGTTCAATCTGTTCGGCTCGGCGCCGAAGTTCGACCGCGACGAGGCCGGCCGCCTGCTCGAGCTGGTCGGCATGGGCGGCTATGCGGACCGGCCCTGCGGCGAGCTTGCCTATGGCGATCTCAAGCGGCTCGAGCTTGCGGTTGCGCTCGCCAACCAGCCCAAGCTGCTGCTGATGGACGAGCCGACGGCCGGAATGGCACCGCGCGAGCGCGTCGAATTGATGCGGCTGACCGCGCGCATTGCCCGGGAAAAATCCATCGGCGTTCTCTTCACCGAGCACGACATGGACGTGGTGTTCGAGCATGCCGACCGCATCCTCGTGCTCAACCGCGGGACGTTGATCGCGGAGGGCTCGCCGGCGGAAGTGCGCGGCAATCCCCAGGTGCAGGCGGTCTATCTCGGCGAGGGCCTTGTCTACGATGCCCGGCACCGCGAGGGAGCCTCCACATGAAGCTCACGGTGCAAGACCTCAACAGCCATTATGGTCCGGCGCATATCCTCTTCGACATCGGCTTCGAGGTCGGCGAGGGCGAGGTGGTGGCACTGCTGGGACGCAACGGCGCCGGCAAGTCGACGACGTTCCGGTCGATCGTCGGCCTCGTCGCGCAGCGCTCCGGCCGCATCACGTTCGAGGGCAAGGACGTCTCGTCGAAGCCGACACACGAGATCGTGCGCGATGGCCTCGGCTACGTGCCGGAGGAGCGTCGCATCTTCACGGACCTGACCGTCGAGGAAAACCTCGAAGTCGGCCGCCAGCCGAAGCGTCCGAACGCACCGCACTGGACGCGCGAAAAGCTGTTCGCGCTGTTTCCTAACCTCGGCGAGATGAAGAACCGCCCGGGCGGACGCATGAGCGGCGGCGAGCAGCAGATGCTCACCATCGCGCGCACGCTGATGGGCAATCCCTCGCTGGTGCTGCTGGACGAGCCGTCGGAGGGCCTGTCGCCGAAGATCGTGGAGCAGATGGTCGACGCCATCCTGACCATGAAGAAGGAAGGCGTCAGCATCGTCGTCTCCGAGCAAAATCTGCATTTCGCGCGGCTGATTTCGGATCGCGCCTACATCATCGAGCGCGGCCGCATCTGCTTCGGCGGCACCATGGCCGAGCTCGACGCGCGCCCGGATATCCGCGACGCGCATCTGTCGTTGTGAGGCAAGGGGAAGGGCTGCGAACGGATGGCGAGAAGCGTTGCGGCAAAGAAAAGTGTCAAACCGGCGAAACCGCCTTACGTGCTCGACGAACAGGTTGGCTTCATCCTGCGCCAGGTCTGGCAGCGCCACAGCTCGATCTTCGCCCGCGACATCGGCACCAATCTGACGCCGACGCAATGGGCGGCGCTGTCGAAACTGGCCGAGACCGGGCCGTGCTCGCAGAATCAGCTCGGGCGCCTGACGGCGATGGACGTCGCGACCATCAAGGGCGTGATCGATCGTCTCACCGCGCGCGGCCTCACCGAGACGAGCCAGGATCCCGAGGACGGCCGCCGCCTGCTGGTGAGCCTGACCCGCGCCGGACAGCAGCTTGCCGAAAAGCTGGCGCCGAACGCGCTGGCGATCACCCGCGAGACGCTGGCGCCGCTCGAGGCGAAAGAGCGCGAGACGCTGATGATGCTGCTGAACAAGCTCAGGTGAAGGTTTCGTAGGGCGGGCAGAGCGAAGCGTGCCCGCCATCCTTTCTCGAGTCGCAAAAATCGTGGGCACGGCACTTCGCGCCGTTTGACCACCCTACGGCAGTTGAACAAGGTGCCGGAACTGGCGACTAACCTTGATGAAGGGTTTATCGAGGTTTTGGTCATGAGAGTTGCGACGCGCTTTGCGGTTGTCTTGAGTTTTGCTGCCGTGCTCGTCGGCGAAAGCGCTCCCGCCTTGGCGGCGCAGCCTTACGAAGGCTTCTGGGCCTCGACCAAAAAGGACTGTCGCGACGACGACAGTCCCAACCGCATGAGCATCGAGGGCGGCAATCGCCTGTACTGGTATGAGACGCGGTGCCGCGCCAGCCAGATCACGGCCGACGGAAGGCTCGGCTGGAAAATGAAGCTGGCCTGCGAAGGCGAGGGCGAAAAATTTCGCTCCAATCCTCGCGTCTCTCTCGCTGCGGATGGCAGGCTGGTGATGGACAACGGTCCGGTTGGGCGGGCCAAGCGCCAGACCTATGTGCGCTGTGAGATTGCGAAGAAGCGCTGATCTCTTACGTCTTTCCCGGCCATTTGGCGCGGTAGCGGATTTCGCTGCCGTCACCAAGCCGCCGCCACGTTCCGAATTCCGGCGTATGCGGCGCCCGGGCCGTCAAATCGATCGGATAGATCCGGCTCGGCTGGCCCTGGATGGTGATGGCGAGCTGCCGGTGCGAGGTTCGAAACGCCAGCTCGACTTCGCCGGCGATAACCGCCTGGTCACCATCGCGATAGAACGCGGCCGGACTGACTTCGCCCGGCATGGTGTTGATGTCGGTTTGCAGTTCGATGGTGATGTCCTGCGCCGATGTCGGCACCGTTACTCCCGCCGGAAAGCGGACCTCGAACACGAGCAGGGGATTGGCGCCGTTGCGGTTGAGCCAGGGCGTTGCGGTCGCGTATGCGTACGCAATGTAGGCGCCGAGGCCGGCGGTGCAGAGCAGGGCGACGATGCCGAGCGACTTTAAGCTGTTCCGCGCGACGCCGCCGACGCCTGCGTCCTGCCCTGCATTTTTGCCTGAACGCGTCACGAGCCAATTGGCGAGGACCGCGCCGGCGATTGCACCGGTGGGCGAGTAGACGAACAGTCCCAGCAGACCCGATGTGATCGGGTCCGCACGGTTGCCGACATCGAGCAGAGAAAACAGCACAAAGATCGCGATATAGCCCGCCACCGCGCCAGCCACGCCCACGGCTATCCGTGATGGGTCCTTCATGTCAGCCTCGATGGTCGAACAATGAACTGCCGCCGCCGAGGGCTGCCTGCGTTAGACGCAACAGGCTTGCGACTTGTTCAATGCCTTCGAGGGACGGTGCGAGCGGCGGGCCGCTCCGGCTGCATCACTTCGCCACCACCTCCGGCACCTTGCCGGCGGGCGGCGTGTTGCGGCTGCGCTGGGTGCGGACGATGCCGTCGATGATGGTCATTCCGATGCCGGGGAGATCGCCGAGCTGAACGCTCTCCAGGATGTTCTTGCCCGGCGAGTGCTGGGCCTTGTCCATGATGACGAAGTCGGCGGAGCGGCCGACCTCGATCAGGCCGCAGTCGAGCTGGCGCATCCGGGCGGTGTTGCCGGTGGCAAGGCAGAATGCGATCTCGGCCGGGAGGTCGCCGAGCGAGGACAGCATCGAGACGATGCGCAGAATGCCGAGCGGCTGCACGCCGGAGCCGGCGGGCGCGTCGGTACCAAGGATGACGCGATGCAGGTCGCCCATCTCGCGGGCGGTGCGCAGCGTGAACAGGGCCGAGCGCTCATTGCCGTTGTGCACGAGCTCAAGGCCGCGCTTGCAGCCCTCGCAGATGCAGCGGATCTGGTCGTCGGGCAGGGCGGTGTGGCCGCCGTTGATGTGACCGACCACGTCGGTGTCGGCCTCCAGCACCACGTCCTTGTCGATCAGGCCGGAGCCGGGAATCGAGGGGCCGCCGGTGTGGATGGTGCTCTGGATGCCGTATTTGCGCGCCCAGCCGACCATTTTCCGCGCGGTCGGGCCGTCCTTGACGCCGCCAAGGCCGACCTCGCCGAGCAGCTTGACGCCGTTGGCCGCCATCTCCTTGAAGTCTTCTTCCACCATCTCGCATTCGATCACCGGCGCGCCAGCGTGAACCTTCACGCCGCCGGGGCGCAAGGTCCAGAATGCGCGCTGGGCGAACACGGCCATGGCCTTGAGGCCGACGACGTCGCGGGGGCGGCCAGGCATGTGCACCTCGCCGGCGGAGATCATGGTGGTGACGCCGCCGTGGAGATAGCTGTCGATCCAGTTGATCTGGTTCTGCCGCGGCGTCCAGTCGCCGGCGACAGGGTGGACGTGGCTGTCGATCAGGCCCGGCGCCACCGTGGTGCCGTTGGCGTCGACGATGGTGGTGGCGCCTTCGGTATTGACCTCCTTGAAGCGGCCGATCGCGCTGATCTTGCCGTTCTCGGCGACGATGGTGTCGCCGTCCAGGATCGGCTTTTCCAAAGCGCCGGACAGGATCAGGCCGATATTGCGGATCACCAGCTTCGAGGGTCCGGTGGCCTGGGGTGCGTCATGCGCCATGGAAGGGCTCCTTATTCCTAACTGCAACGCTTCCGATCTTGGGCAGCCTTGACCGCGGGATCAAGCCGGATTATTCATTAGTATACGAATGATCGTGTACAAACGACGCATAGCTGCCGGCCTCGGAACCGCAATCGACGCGACAGGGAAGGTGCGATGAGCAATTTCAATCAAGAAAGCGTTTTGAGCGTCCACCACTGGACCGATACGCTCTTCTCCTTCAAGACCACCCGCAACCCGACCTTCCGCTTCCGTAACGGCGAATTCACCATGATCGGGCTCAAGGTCGGCGAGAAGCCGCTGCTGCGGGCCTACAGCGTCGCCAGCGCCAATTACGAGGACACGCTGGAATTCTTCTCGATCAAGGTGCCGGACGGACCGCTGACCTCGCGCCTCCAACATCTGAAGGAAGGCGACGAGATCATCGTCAGCCGCAAGGCCACCGGCACACTGGTGATCGACAATCTGGAAGAGGGACGTAACCTCTACCTGATCGGCACCGGCACGGGTCTTGCGCCGTTCCTGAGCGTGATCAAGGATCCCGAGACCTACGAGCGGTTCGAGAAGGTGGTGCTGCTGCACGGCTGTCGGCACGTCAAGGAGCTCGCCTATGGCGAGATGATCACCGAGCATCTGCCGAAGGACGAGCTGCTCGGCGAGTACATCCAGAACCAGCTGATCTACTATCCGACCGTGACGCGCGATCCCTTCCGCAATCGCGGCCGCATCACCGATCTCATCACCTCAGGCAAGCTGTTCGCCGATATCGGCCTGCCGGTGCTGGAAGCCGCCCATGACCGCGTCATGATCTGCGGCAGCCCGGCCCTTGTGGCGGACACCCGCGTCCTCCTGGGTGAGCGCGGCTTCGTCGAGGGCAATCACGGCGAGCCTGCCCAGTTCGTGGTCGAGAAGGCCTTCGCCGAGCGCTGAAGCGTTTTCGAGCGAAGTGGATACCGGTTCGCGTCAAGAAGACCCGCCCAAATAAGAATCTAGGGCCCCGTTGCGGGGGCTCCAGATCCGGAATTTCTGCGCGAGAAGATCGCATTTTCGCCACCGCCGGGGCGTTGCGGCGCCGATTCGGCGCACGATACTATGTGGGACCGAATCAGCGGAGTTCCCACATGGTTGCGGACAGCGACAGCAACATCGCCTGGCACCGGGTTCAGTTGAAGAAGAACCGCGCCGAGCTGAAGGCGCTGGAGACCGCGCGCTTCACGATGGGCGAGATCGCCACCTCGAAGCGCAACGGCCAGACGCAGAAGACGATCGCGGAACTCAAGCGCAAGATCGCACAGTCGGAGCGCGCCATCGCCGATCACGACAAACGGACGCGCCGTCCACTCGCAACCGACCTGCAGAGCCTCAGCAATGGCAGCTGGAGCCATTGGGACGCCTACACCCAACAGCAGCGCAAGAGCGGCCAGCGCTCCTCCGGGCGCGGATAGCCGCGGCTCGCCACGCCCGCGGCCGACGAGCAGACGCGCCCTTGCGCCGGCCGCGCCGCGCACCATCTCGGTGATACGCCACCAATCGTTCCGGTGATCCCATGACAGTGCGCCTCGATTTCACCAGCGAGGCCTTCTTTCGCGATCCGCCCAAGGCGATCGCGAAATTGCGAATGTCCGCACCCGTGGTCGCGACGCGGTTTCCCATCGTCGGCAATGTCTGGATCACCACGACCCATGACGCCACCGCGCAGGTCCTGAAGGACGGCGCGACCTTCACCTTGCGCAAGGAGGATGGCGATATCGCGGGCTTGCGCTGGTGGATGCCGAGGTTCGTCAGGACCATCGCCAACAACATGCTGACGATGGACGAGCCGGATCACACGCGGCTGCGCAGCATCGTCGACGAAGCGTTTCGCCGCCGCGCGATCGTTGCGATGGAGCCGCGCATCCGGGCCATCGCTGACGGTCTGGCCGACGAGCTGTTCGCGCAAGGATCCCCGGCCGATCTGGTCCAGCGCTATGCGCGCATCCTGCCGCTCGCGGTGATCTCCGAGCTGCTCGGCCTGCCGCTGGCAGATCGTCCAAAGTTCATCGCCTGGGCCAACGCGATATCCTCGCTGACGAATGTCGTCAGCTTCTTCCGCCTGCTGTTCGCGGTGCGCAAGATGCGCGCCTACCTCGAGCAGCAGTTGCAGATCGCGCGTGTGCAGGGCGGCGAGGGGCTGATTGCCGAACTGGTTCAGGTCGAGCGCGAAGGCGGCCAGATCACGCCGGATGAAATGGTCTCGATGGTGTTTCTGTTGCTCGGGGCGGGATCGGAAACCACCACCCATCTCATCAGCGGTTCCATCTACGAGCTGCTCAGGAATCCCGAGCTGCGCGACTGGCTGGAACAGGATTGGAGCCGCGTCGGGCTCGCGGTCGAGGAGTTTCTGCGCTTCGTCTCGCCCGTGCAATTCTCCAAGCCACGCTACGTGCGGCGCGATGTCGAGGTCGAGGGCGTGCGCCTGAAGAAGGGCGATCGCGTCATGGTGATGCTCGCCGCTGCGAACATGGATCCCGCGGTACATGATCGTCCCGAGACCCTCGATCTCGAACGCAAGCCGAACCGCCATATCTCGTTCGGCACGGGAATCCACTTCTGTCTCGGCCATCAGCTCGCGCGCATCGAGGCGGCCTGTGCGCTGGAGGCGCTGTTCGTGCGTTGGCCGAAATTGAGTCTTGCCGTCGATGCCGCTGAAATCCGCTGGCGCAGGCGGCCGTGCTTGCGCGCGATCGCGAAGCTTCCCGTCACGGCAGAGGGCCGCGGAACAGAGGCGACTGCACGCAGCGGAACGAGGGGCGATCGTTCCCTCATCGCGACGAACTGACGCCGGCGAGGCCCTTTCGGAAAATCTTCGCCTGTTGTGATCGGCCAGGAACGGTGTGCCGTTCGTGCTGTTGTCATCCCGACATGGCGCGGAGGGGAGTTCCTTGGGGCGCATGTCGCAGATCGACGTCTTAACGGGAGACAAGATCATGGCCAGCAAGATGCCACCTGTTCCACCGGACAATCAGAGCCGCAAGGGAACCGGCGATCGCAAGCAGATGTCCGCCGATCAGATGCCACACGGTCAGGAGCGTGTACAGAATCCGGATCAGCAGGGAGAGCAGGGCAACATCAAGCAGAACACGACCAACCAAGGCTATCAGCAAGATCGCTGAGGAGGACGACATTCATGTCGACATCCACGAAGACACCGAACAGCATTCGACAGGGCGGACCCGGCGCCTCGCATGAGAACGCGAAGGCACCGCTTCAGGTGAAGAAGCCGCCGGCGGACGATCCGCAGCGCAGCCACAGCCGGGTTTCCGGCGGCGGTGGCGAGCGCGACTCCCATCACACGCACGACGAGGCCGGAAAGGGCGGAGGCAGGTGACATGACCAACAAGCAACCCAAGCTGTACGCGCCGACCGAGAAGGACCTGCATGACAACCCCCTGATCGGCGGATCCAAGGGCGCGAACAGGGCAGGCGTTTCGCCTGACGACCTCGAGGACGTCTTGGGCGAGAACACGATCGAAGGCGACGTCGAAAACGACGTGAACGCCGGTGGCGGTATCGACAAGGATATCGCGCGGAGCGGTTCGCCCCGAAGAGGCCGGTAAGATTGGAGGCCCACAATGCAGGGCAAGAAGACTCACGAACAGCAAGTGCGCATCCTCGAGCGGAAGCCAGATGTTCCGGATGCGCGAGAACTCGAGCAGGCCGCCGGTCATAACCCGCAAGATACGCGCGTCCATCGTGCCAACCCCGAAGCTCGTCATAGCGAGTTTCCGGTGAGCCGCGGCGGCCTCAACCAGGAAAGCGATCACAACAAGCACAACGATCCCGGCCAGAGCGGCCACAAGCCGCCCAAACCGACGGCGGCACAACAGAAGCACTAAATCATCGGAAGAGAGGAGAGACTGATGCCTGGTGGGCATGGCAGCAAGACGCACTTCAGATCGGGCATGCATGGCAAGGGCGACGGCACCGGCGCATTGACCGACGTGCCGAAGGAGATGATCGGCGACAACATGGTCCTGTCCAACCGAGACAAGAAACAGCATTCGGACATTCGTGGCATGGACGGCAAGTCCATCCAGACCGAACAATATCAGGACCACGCAGCAAACCGGTTCGCTGAGAAGCCGGAGGCCGACGAGACCTGAGAGGACGTTCCTTCCGCCAACTTGCGGACCGGTGTTCAGCCGGTCCGCTTTTTTGTGGGCGCAACGTCACGCTCCCAGCCGAACACCGAACGGCCGTCGAGCTCCGGTGAGGCCGCTCGTTCACCGGCGATGAAAGCATCGACTGAGGGGCCGCGCGCGGTCCTCTCCAACCGCCGTGCCTGGTCGTCGAGGCGTTTGATCGCCTGCATCTCCTCGTCGCGTCCGAGCTTCGCGTTTCGGATCGCGCCCTTCAGCACCCGGATGGTCTCGTCATAGACCTTGATCGGAACGGGGTAGGGATGCCGGTCCTTGCCGCCATGGGCGAGCGAGAAACGGGCGGGGTCGGTGAAGCGATAGGGCGCGCCGTGCACGACCTCAGCGACCATGGCTAGCGAGCGCACGGTGCGCGCGCCGACGCCCGGCGTCAGCAGCAGCTCCGGGAAATCGACCGGGCCGCGCTCGGCTGCGGCGGCGAGCGTGCCGTGCAGGCGGCGCGCGAACACGTCCTTCGGCCGCACATCATGATGCGCAGGCATGATCAGATGCGGCAGCATGCCTTGCGCCGGCGTGGACGGGGTCCCCGCGAGCCGCTCGAATTCGGAGACGATGCGATCCGGGCCGAGGTCGGAGAGCAGCTCGAGCTGTGCCGTCCGAGACAGATCGGCGCGATGATCGGTGAGATTGACGATCTCGCCCTGCTGCGGCCCGTCGATTGCGCTGTGCGGCGTATCGACAAAGCTCTTCAGTGCCTCGGAGTGCCAGTGATAGCGCCGCGCCTGCCGCTTGTCGCCGTTCATGCCCTGCTGCACCACCGTCCATTTGCCCTCAGTGGTGACGAAGAAGCCGTGCAGATAAAGGTCAAAGCCGTCCTGGACCGCGGCGCTGTCGACCTTGGCGACCAGACGGCTGGCCCGGGTCAGCTTGACGCCGTCGAATCCGACGCGGTCGCCGAGCTGCAACAGCTCGTCCGGCGTCTTGCGCGAATGCTGACCGCGACCGCCACAGACGTAAATCCCGAGCTCGTCCTGGAGCGGTCCGAGCCCGCGCTTCAGCGCGCCGATCACGGAGGTGGTGATGCCGGAGGAGTGCCAGTCCATTCCCATCACGGCGCCAAACGACTGGAACCAGAATGGATGCGACAGGCGCTGTAGAAATGCGTCGCGGCCGTAATGATGCACGATCGCCTGGGTGACGATCGCCCCGAGCGAGGACATGCGACTTGCCAGCCAGGGCGGAACCCGCCCGGTGTGAAGAGGAAGATCGGCGCTGCCGGTTCGTCGAGTCATGGCGACAAGCCTAGCGCAGCTCAGCGACGGTTGCACCTGCGGGATGCTGCATTGCACGGGGCGGGGGAGCGAAGCCGGCCGGGATGCGTTGTGCGGGTTGCGTGAATGCAATGATGGGGACGATCCATGGATTGGCAGGCTCTGACGGCCGATATCGACGGGATGTTCGGCTGGATACCGTCATGGTTCATCGGCCTCACCCTGGTTGCCGGCGCGATCCTTCTTGCCCTGCTCGCCTACCGGGTCGCCACATGGCTGCTCAACCGCGCTTTCGGAACGCGGCTTCCGCTCTTGAGTGTGTTCATCGAGCGCACGGCAGGCCCCGCGCAAATGGCGCTTTGCCTTGCCGCCGTCGCAATGGTGCTGCCGCTGGCGCCGCTCGACGATACGATCCGCACCCCCCTGACGCGCCTGTTCGTCGTGGCCTTCATCGCGCTGATCGGCTGGATCTCGATCCGGATCGTCGACATGAGCGCGGCGCGCTACTTGCAGAACTTTCGCGATGTCACCGAGAATTTCGTCGCGCGCAAGCACGTCACGCAGGTGCGCGTGTTCAAGCGCGTCACCGACACCATCATCGTCATCATCACGGTCTCCGCCGCGCTGATGACGTTCGACTCCGTGAAGCAATACGGAGTCAGCCTGTTCGCCTCCGCAGGTGCTGCCGGTATCATCGTCGGCCTTGCCGCGCGCCCGCTGCTGAGCAATTTGATCGCCGGCCTGCAGATCGCGATCACCCAGCCGATCCGAATCGAGGATGCCGTGATCATCGAGAACGAATGGGGCTGGATCGAGGACATCGCCTCGACCTATGTCGTGATCCGGCTGTGGGATTGGCGCCGCATGGTGGTGCCGCTGTCCTACTTCATCGAAAAGCCATTCCAGAACTGGACGCGCGACACCGCATCCCTCATCGGCGTCGTCGCGCTGCATGTCGACTATCGCGCCGACGTCCCGCGCATCCGACGCTGGCTGGAGGAGGCGGTGAAGCAGTCGAAGCTGTGGGACGGGGAGGTGGTGAATCTCCAGGTGATCGATGCCGATTCGCGCACCATCGAGCTTCGGGCGCTGGTCAGTGCCAGGAACGCACCGCAGTCGTGGGACCTGCGCTGCGAGATCAGGGAGAAGCTCATCGCCTTCATCCGCGACGAGATGCCGGAGGCGCTGCCGCGCGACCGCGCCATCCTGATCCCGTCGGGAGACGGAGAGGGCGATCTCGGACTGCGTCCCGCACCGCCGGAGAAGATGCGGGCGAGCGCCAGTCACTGAACGGCGCTTACGCGCCTGCGTCGTCCCGCCATTGCCACGTTCTTGTTGACGAGACCTGATCTTTTGTACGATAGTACAAATCTCATGGTACGCAAGCCCACCAGCAAGGAAGCGGCCCGCAAGCCGAACATGCGCGAGGCGATCCTCGCCGCCGCGGAGGAGCTGTTCGCCACCAAGGGCTTCAATGCCGTATCGGTGCGCGACATTGCGCAAGCTGCCGGGGCAAATCCGGGCAGCGTGACCTATCATTTCAAGACCAAGGACGGCTTGCTGCTGGAGATCTACCGGCGTCATTGCGGGCCGATGAATCTGCGCCGTTCCGAGCTGCTCGCGGCCGCAAAGCGCGTGCGCGATCTCCAGGACCGGCTGGAGGCGATCGTTCGGGCCTATGTGGTGCCGGCCTTCACCTCGGGCAGCGATCTCGCCGGCGGCGGGGCGCGTTTCACGCGGCTGCGCGCGGTGATGTCGGCGGAAGGTAACGAGGTCGCGCGAAAGATCATCGCGCAGACCTTCGACGACACCAGCCACGCCTTCATCGACGCGGTGCACGAGAGTCTGCCGCACATTCCGCGCACGGACATCGTCTGGCGCAGTCACTTCCTGCTCGGCGCACTCTATTATTCGCTGGTGACGCCGGAGCGCGTGTCGCGCCTGTCGCGCGGCGAGGCCGACGGCAGCGATGCCGCTTGCGCCATCGAGCAATTGGTGCAGGCCACCGTCGCCGCCTTACAGGCGCCGGCGCTGGACCAGGCCGCGCCGGCGCGGCGGCGGCCGGTCGTCGCCGGCAAGACGTGAAACGCTTCGGCGGTTCACCTCATGACGATGATGTACACGCCGACCATTCCGCCGCCCGATCCTGATACGCGCGCGCCGAAGTTCAGGCTGCCGAAGCTGTCGTGTGACGCGCATTGCCACATCTTCGGGCCCGGCGCGAAATACCCTTACGCGCCGGAGCGTTCCTACACACCGCCGGACGCACCGCTGGAGGATTTTCGCGCGCTGCATGCCAAGCTCGGCGTGGAGCGCGCCGTCATCGTCAATGCCAGCGTGCACGGCACCGACAACAGGGTGGCGCTCGATGCGATCGCTGAGAGCAATGGCGCCTACCGTGCCGTCGCCAATATCGATGGCACCATCACGGAGCCCGACCTGCGCGTGCTGCACGAGGGCGGTTTTCGCGGCTGCCGCTTCAATTTCGTCCGCCATCTCGGCGGCGTCCCCGACAAGCGCGTGTTCGACCGCATCGTCGCGATGGTCACGCCGCTCGGCTGGCACGTCGATCTGCATTTCGATGCGATCGATCTGCCCGAATACGCCGACATGCTGGCAAGGCTACCGCTGACCTACACCATCGACCATATGGGCCGGGTGAAGGCAGGGGACGGGCTCGACCAGCTGCCGTTCAGAATCCTGATCGAGCTGATGCAGCGCGATGAGAAGTGCTGGGTGAAGATCTGCGGCTCAGAGCGGGTGTCCTCTATCGGTCCGCCGTTCACCGATGCGGTGCCGTTCGCGCGAAAGATCGTCGAGACCGCACCGGATCGTGTCATCTGGGGCACGGACTGGCCGCATCCCAACGTCAGGGTGATGCCGAATGACGGCGATCTCGTCGATTTGATCCCGCTGTTCGCGCCGGAGCCGGAGCTCCAGACGAAGATACTGGTCGACAATCCCGCGCGCCTGTTCGGGTTCGAAGCGTGACGAGACGTTGCGCGACATGCGTTGCGGACGCTGGCGGATGCATACGAACGAACGAAAAGGAGTAGCCCATGAAAACAGGCCTCGTCGTCACCGCCCATCCCGGCGATTTCGTCTGGCGCGCCGGCGGCGCCATCGCGCTGCATGCGAAGAAGGGCTATCGGATGAAGATCGTGTGCCTGTCCTTCGGGGAGCGCGGCGAGAGCCAGTTCGCCTGGAAGGAGCAGGGCGCGACGCTGGAATCGGTCAAGGCCGGCCGCAAGGACGAAGCGGAGCGGGCAGCCAGGCTGCTGGGCGCCGAAATCGAGTTCTTCGATTGCGGTGACTATCCGCTGAAGCTCACCGAGGCGCATTTCGACCGTATGGTGGACATCTACCGCGAGCTCAATCCGAGCTTCGTCCTGACGCATGCGCTGGAAGACCCCTATAATTTCGACCATCCGAACGCGGCGCATTTCGCGCAGGAGACGCGTGTGGTCGCGCAGGCCATGGGCCACAAGCCCGGCGCGCAGTACAAATATTCGGCGCCGCCGGTGTTCCTGTTCGAGCCGCACCAGCCCGAGCAGTGTAACTACAAGCCGGACACGATCCTCAAAATCGACGAGGTCTGGAAGGAGAAATACGAGGCGTTCCAGATTCTCGCCGCGCAAAAACATCTCTGGGGCTATTACGAGCGCGTCGCGCTCAACCGCGGCATCCAGGGCAGCCGCAACACCGGCGTGCCCATGACCTATGGCGAGGCCTATCAGCGCCTGTTCCCGACGGTTGCGGACGAGCTGGCATGAAGCCGGTCCGCAACATCAAGCTGAAGGCCGTGCTCGGCAGTCACCACCATGTGCAGGCGGTGAAGAGCGGGGCGCTCCGTTCCGACCTGTTCGATCTCGATTTCATCGAATACACGCCGACCAACACGGCGTTCAAGCCGATGGTGCGCGAGCAGGCCTTCGACGTCTGCGAGATGGCGATCGTCACCTATCTGATGGCGAAAGCGCACGGCAAGCCGCTGGTGCTGCTGCCGGCGACCATGCTCGGCCGCTTCCAGCATTCCTACGCTCTCTATAATCCCGCGCATGGGACGCTCGGGCCCACTGATCTCGAAGGCAAGCGCGTCGGTATCCGCTCCTTCACGACCACGACGGGCGCCTGGATCAGGGGCATCCTCGCCAACGACTACGGCGTCGATCTCGACAGGATTCGTTGGATCACCTTCGAGGATCCGCATGTCGCCGAATATGTCGACACCACGGAGCGCGCGCCGAAGGACAAGAAGATCCTGCAGATGCTGCGCGACGGCGAGCTCGATGCCGTCCTCGGCGAGACCTCCGATGATCCCAAGCTGAAGCCGCTGTTTCCCGATCCGGCCGCAGAAGCCTCCAGATGGTATTCGCGGCGCGGCGTGGTCCCGATCAACCATCTCGTGGTCGTGACCGAGAGCCTGGCGAAATCGCGCCCCGACGTGGTCGCCGGCGTCTATGATCTGCTCAAGCGCAACAAGGCGCAGACGGGAGCGACGGCAACGCCGGACCTCGTTCCGTACGGGATCGAGGCCAACAGAAAACCGCTCGAGCTGATCATCGACTACGCCTTCCAGCAGGCGCTGATCCCGCGCCGCTATACGGTCGATGAGCTCTTTGACGAGACGACACGAGGACTGAACTGATGGCAGGTGATCCCAGACGCTGGCAGATCGGGCTGGTCGGCTATGGCGAGGTCGGCAGGATTCTAGCCGAGGATTTGCGCCAGCAGGACATCAGAGTCTCAGCCTACGACATCAAGCTTGGCGGCGAGCAGGGCGCGTCGCTGCAAGAGCATGCGGCGAAATTCGGTGTCGCTCTTGCAACGTCCCACGCCGAGCTGGCCGCGAAATCCGACTTCATCATCTCCGCCGTCACGGCGAGCCAGGCCGTGCCGGTCGCAAAGGCCTGTGTGGCAGCGATCAATCAGGGCACCTGGTTCCTCGATTTCAACTCGGCCTCTCCCGGCGCCAAGCAGCGGGCGGCGGCGCTGATCGACGGCGCCGCCGGGCGTTATGTCGAGGGCGCGGTGATGACCTCGGTGCCGCCCTATCGCATCAAGGTGCCTTTGCTGCTCGGCGGACCCGGCGCGAGGGAGCTCGAGCCGCTTCTGAATACGATCGGTTTCGCGGCCAAGGTCGCCAGCGATAAGCTCGGCGTGTCCTCGGCCGTCAAAATGTGCCGCAGCATCATGATCAAGGGCCTGGAGGCCATGGTCATCGAGAGCTTCACGACGGCGCGTGCCTATGGCGTCGAGGATGCGGTGCTGCCTTCGCTTGCGGAAACGTTCCCCGGGATCGACTGGGAGGAGCTGGGCGCCTATTGCTTCCAGCGCGTGATCGAGCACGGCCGCCGCCGGGCCGAAGAGGTGCGGGAGGTCGCCGAGACCGTGCGCGAGGCGGGGCTGACGCCGTGGTCGGCGCAAGGCACGGCCGAGCGGCAGGCCTGGATGGCCGATCTCGCCGATGAGGGGCTGTTCGGGTTGAGAGGCCGCGGGGAGTTCGCCCGCAGTGCGGACTGGCGCATCGAGGCGGACCGGATCCTGGCGAAGATCAATCGGACGAAATAGTCAGCTCAGGACCGGGTCGCTGGCTTCGAAGCTCCCGACCTGGTCACGCGCGCGTTCGATGAGGTCGATCAGATTGCGGGATTTACGGACGAGCTGCTCGGTGGCCGGCTGGGTGCGGAACTCCGCCAGCACGGCGCGAACGCACTTGCTGGCGGCATCGAGCGTCCAGAGCGTACGGTTCACGTCGGCCTGCGTCTGGATGGCCGAGATATCGAGACCCGAGAGAACGTGGCCGATGCCGTCCAGCCGCTTCACCGCCGTATCGGTCGGCGTTCGGGCCTGGACCGAATCATCAATGCTGCTGAATGCGCTGAACAGACTCATACTCCCCCACTGAACGCAGATTGTCAGTGCACGTCGTAGTTACGGCGGCGCGGCCTGCCTCGCAATGCGTTGAGCTACGGTCCGGGATTCTACCGAACTCGGGTCGGCGCGGACCGGCGGTAAAATCGAACTGCCGTGGCCTCGCGGCCGATCAGGTTGTGCGCGCGATGCCCGAAATATCGGCCGTGAAACGCGCTCAGCTCTTGAACAGGGTCGGCCGGGGCCGTGCAAATGTCTGCCGGCCGCGCTTGAAGCCCATCAGGACGTCAGGCAGCTCGGCGATCGCGAGTCGGCTGTCCTTGGTATCGAGCACGATCAGATCGGCGGGATTGCCGACCTCGATGCCGTAGTCGGCGAGGTTCATCAGCCGGGCCGGCAGCTCGGTCACGAGGTCCAGGCAGGTGTCGAAGTCGCGGACCGAGGCGTGCGCGACGTTGGCGTAGAAGTTCGCCATCCGCAGCAGCGAGGCATCGCCGAACGGCGTGAAGGGATTGAGCACGTTGTTGGTCGCGACCGAGCAGAGCACGCCGTCGCCGGCAAGCTTGTGGGCGAGGGTCAGCCCGCGCGGCGCGTTGTGCGTGGCCTCGCGCCCCATCAGATAGAGATCGGTCGCGGGCAGGACGGTGACCGCAACGCCTGACCTTGCCAGTTGCGCAGTGGCCGCCTTCATCCGTTCGGGGGGCAAGGCCGACAATTTCGTGGCATGGCCGATCGCGACGCGTCCGCCATAATTGCGCTGCTCGGTCTGGCGACAGACCTCGTCGAGATGCCACCAGGAGGGATCGAGGTCGAAGTCGAGATGGAGGTCGACGTCGATGTCGAATTCCCCGGCAAGGTCGAAGATGCGCGCAAGGTGCGCGTTCGGGTCGGTGTCCATGTAGGGGCAGCCGCCGATGGCTTCACCACCCTCGCGAAGCGCCTGGATCAGCAGCTCCTCCGCTCCGGGATCATTGGTGAGGCCTTCCTGCGGGAAGACGCAGAGCTCGAGATCGATCGCCCAGGCGTAATCGCGCTTCAGCGCCTTGACCGCCTCGAAGCCGCGAAGGCCGATGCGAGGGTCGGTCTCGACATGCGTGCGCATGCGCGTCGTGCCGTTGACGATGGCGCGTTCGAGCACTCTTGCGCCGCGTGCGTAGACGTCCTCGATCGTGAAATCCTTCTTCATCCCGGCGACGGCGCGGATCGCCTCCGAGACGCTGCCGTGATCGTGGCCGCAGCGGCCGAGCAGGCAGGCCTTGTCGAGATGGATGTGGGTGTCGACGAAGCCGGGCAGGGCGAGGAGGCCGCCGACCTCGACCTCGGCGGCCTCGCAGGCCAGCTTTGGCGCGATCGCGGCGATGCGGCCGTCCTTCACCCCGATATCGACCGGTGCGGCGGAAGAGCGCAACAGCGCGTTGCGGAAGATCAGGTCGAAAGCGGCTTGGGTGGTCATGGCGTTGGATTCAGCTGCAGCAGCCTAGCCGAAGCCATCGGAGCGGGCAGCTCCAGATTGTGTGCAGTGCTGAGGCCGTATTGTCTAAAAAATATGCATGCACTTTGAGGCCCGGATTGTAAAATAGCGGCGTCCCAAGAGAACCCCGCGATGTCTACTGCCGCAAAACCCGAAAGCCCGATGACCGACGCCGAGATTGTCGAGGCCTATCTTACCGCTTCGATGATACCGGATCCCGACGCCGCTGCGGCCTATATGAAGCCGGGCACGGTGATCACGTTCACCGGCGGGCGCGCGTTCGACCATCCGCGCGGGCCGACCGGCTTCAACGCGAAACGCTATCGCTGGGTCAAGAAGAAGATGGACCGGTTCGACGTCTGCCCGGGCGCGGACGAGACCGTCGTCTACAGCGTCGGCACGCTCTATGGCGAGTGGATGGACGGCACGCCGTTCGAGGGCAACCGCTACGTCGATCGCTTCGTCGTGAGGGACGGGCAGATCGTGAAGATGGATGTCTGGAACGACAGCGCCGAGCGCATCCTCGTCCAGCGCGGCATCGAGGCTTAGCCCCTCCGCGCGATTTTCGGTAGCTTGACGACGCGATTGCTCGTCACCTCGTCCGCATAGGGTGCGAGGATGTCGAGCAGATCGCGGCCACGCTGCGGAGTGGGAGCGACCAGCGCACGATTGGCCACCGAATCCAGGTGATGATGCATCAATTCCATCACCTTGGCCGCATCGCCCTTGGCAAGCGCCGCGATGATGGCGCGGTGCTCGTTGATGGCGCATTCGGTGGAATGCGGCCGGCTGTACAGCGACAGCGTCAGGCAGCAGCGATAGGCGACCTCGCTGACATAGCGCACCAGAATCGGGCTGTTCGTCATATGGGCGAGCAGAATGTGGAATTCGGTCGCGAGTCGGATCGACACCGCATCCGTGCCGCCGCGGGCGCGATCCTCGGCATCGACATGGGCGTTCAGCTCGGCGATCTGCGCCTTGGTCAGCTTGCCCGCGAGCTGGCGCACGACGAGGCGTTCGAGCTCGATGCGGATGTCGAAGGCATCGCGCGCCTCCTGCCAGCTCGGCGTCGCCACCACGGCGATCCGGTTGCGGCGGAGCTCGACCAGGCCTTCGGCGGCGAGTTGACCTAGCGCATGGCGGGCAATGGTGCGGCTGACGCCGAAACGTTCGCCGAGCGCATCTTCCGGCAGCTTGGCGCCGGGCTCCAGCGCCTGCTCGATGATGGCGCGCCGGAGCGCGCGGCAGATTACGCTGACCTTGTCCGACGATTCAGAAGTCTTGCTGCTGGCGCGCGCCGCCATCGGCGAATCTCATGGGAATGATATCTCTCTTTAGCACAGGCTCGCGCCGATTCAGCGCTCCAATTGCATGCAGTTTGGCCTTCGGACTGCCTAAATCGAATCCGGCGGTTTGGCGCGGGTTTCGGCTAGGCCTTTAGATCTCGCGGGGCTCGATCGCTGGCATCCAGCTTGCATGCACTTTTTTCCGTGATGCGCATGCAACCCAACGCCCAGTTCGACGGCCAGCCCGTTCCCGAAGGCTCTGCGACGATCGCGATCGAGCTGTCGGAGGCCTCGGTGACCTTCGGGCGCGGCGACCGCGCCGTGCCTGCTTTGTCGAAGACCACGCTCAAGATCGCCGACGGCGAGTTTGTCGCATTGGTCGGCCCGTCCGGATGCGGCAAATCGACCATATTGCGTCTCGTCAGCGGCCTGGTGCAGCCGACCAGCGGCGTCGTCATCGTCGGCGGCCGCGAGGTGGCGGCCCGGGCGATGCGGGTCGGCATGGCCTTTCAGAACCCGACCATGCTGCCGTGGATGACGATCGAGCGGAACATCATGCTGCCGCTGAAGATCGTCGAGCCGTTCCGCCCGAAGTTCCGCAAGCTGCGCAAGACCGAATTCCGCGACAAGGCCAATGCGCTGCTGGAGCAGGTCGGCCTCAAAGGGTTTGGCAACCGCTATCCCTGGCAGCTCTCCGGCGGCATGCTCCAGCGCGCCAATCTCTGCCGCGCGTTGATCCACGAGCCGCGCATGCTGCTGCTCGACGAGCCCTTCGGCGCGCTCGACCAGTTCACCCGCGAGGAGCTATGGGCGATCCTCCAGAATCTCTGGATGACGCACAAGCCAACCGTGCTGCTGGTGACGCACGATCTGCGCGAGGCCGGTTTTCTCGCCAGTCGTATCTGCGTGATGAGCGCGCGTCCCGGCCGCATCCTCGACGACAGCCGCGTGGAGTTCGCGCGGCCGCGCACCGTGGCGATGACCTTTGAGCCGGATTTCGTCGCGCTGAACCAGAAGCTGCGCGCCTTCATCGAGGATGCGCGCAGCGCCGCTGAGCAGGGGGCAGGCTGATGTTCGGGATCGATGTCAGGCAAAAAGCGTGGTCGGCGGGGCTGATCGTGCTGTTCTTCGTCGCCTGGGAGCTGTTCTGCCTGATGACCGGCATGTCCGACCTGGTGCTGCCGCGGCCATCGCAGGTCTTCGTGACGCTGGTCCAGCGCTTCCCGGTGCTGTGGCCGCACATCGTGCAGACGCTCGCCACCACCATGCTCGGCTTCGTGCTTGGCGTCGCGCTCGGCGTCGCCCTCGGCGCGATCATCGGCGTGTCGAAGACGGCCTACGACACTTGCTATCCGCTGCTGATCGGCTTCTCCTCGATCCCCAAGGTCGCGGTGGTGCCGATCTTCGTGCTGTGGTTCGGCTCCGGCACGGTGCCGGCGGTGCTGACTGCGCTGTCGATCTGCTTCTTCCCGATCGTGGTCAATATCGCGACGGGACTTGCCACCACGGAGCCCGAGCTCGAGGACGTCTTGAAGGCGCTCGGCGCCAGCAAGCTCGATATCCTCTGGAATGTCGGTCTGCCGCGCACCATGCCGTTCTTCTTTGCTTCGCTGAAGGTCGCGATCTCCTACGCCTTCGTCGGCGCGGTGCTGTCGGAGACGGTCGCCTCCAACCGCGGCATCGGCAACGTCATGATGACCGCGTCCTCCAATTTCAACGTGCCGCTGGTGTTCGCGGGCTTGTTCGTGCTCGCCGGGCTCGGTGTCGCGCTCTACGTCGTGTTCTCGCTGATCGAAGGACAGGTCACCGGCTGGGCCACGCGCAAGAACGACGTGATCGCCACCTGATTTCTTGAACCGTCACGCAACGAAGCTGAGGAGGTCTCGATGTTGAGGAAGTTAACCGCCGCGCTGCTTGGATTGGCGCTATCCGCAGGCGCCGCCACCGCGCAGGAGACCACGATCAAGTTCACGCTAGGCTGGAAAACCCAGGGCAGCGACGCTGCCTTCTTCTATGCCAAGGACAACGGCTTCTTCAAAGAGGAAGGCCTCAACGTCGTCATCGATCAGGGCGAGGGCTCCGGCGCCACCGTCACGCGCGTGATGTCGGGCGCCTATGACGCCGGCTTCGGCGACGTCAACGCCATCATCCAGAACGCCTCGACCAAGCCGCAGGAGGCGCCCGTCATGGTCTACATGATGTGGAACCAGCCGCCGTTCGCCATCGTCGCCAAGAAGAGCAGCGGCATCAACACCATCAAGGATTTCGAAGGCCGCACGCTCGGCGGTGCGCAGGGCACGCCGACCACGCGCTTGTTGCCGGTGTTCACCCGCAAGAACGGGCTCGACGGCGAGAAGATCAAGATCTCCAACATGGCGCCGAACCTGCAGGAGCCGATGCTGATCAAGGGCGACATCGATGCGGCCCTCGTCTTCAACATCACCAGCTATTTCAATCTGGTGCTCAACCGCCAGGATCCGGACAAGGACTTTAAATGGTTCTCCTTCGGTGAATATGGCCTCGATCTCTACTCCAACGGCGTGATGGTCTCCCGCAAGCTGATCGCCTCGAATCCGAAGGCCGTGGCGGGCCTGGTGCGCGCCATCAACAAGGGTGCGATCGCGATCGCCAAGGACCAGAATGCCGGCATGAAGGCGGCACTGAACTACGACAACCTCATCAACGCCGAGGTGGAGAAGCGCCGGCTGCAATATTCCTTCGAGAAGCTGATCGTCTCGTCCGAGATGAAGGAGATCGGCATCGGCGACATCAAGGACGACCGGATGACGCGCGCGATCGGCATCGTGGTCGAGGGCTATCAGCTCGCCCGTGCGCCGACGCCGGCGGAGGTGTTCTCGCGCGAATTCCTGCCGCCGCGCGCGGAGCGGGAACTGGTGTACACTGCCAACTGAGATTGGAGGAACAGCCATGGCCACGGCGATCTCGGCAACCAGCCTGTTCCGTGGCCCTGACCGTGGCGTCAGCGAGAACGTCGTGCTGCGGCACGACGAGGGCGTCATCACCGAAATCTCGGAAGGAGCGGGGCCGGCGCCTCGCTCCTTCGTCATCCCTGCCTTCGTCAACGCCCATGATCATGCCCGTGCCACGGCGTCGTCCTTCGGTGCGGTCGGCATGCCCCTGGAAAGCTGGATTTTGCGAACCGCGCTGGGCTCGCCGGTCGATCCCTATCTGACAGCCGTCTCGGCATTGGCCCGTTCCGCCAAGGCAGGCTGCGCGGCGATGATGGTCCATTACACGCGTCCGAGCGGGACGATGCCGCTGCTGGACGAGGCCAAGGCCATCGCGAAAGCCGCATCCGAGGTCGGGATTCGCATGGCGTTTGCAATGGCGGTGCGCGACCAGAACCCCGTCGTCTACGGTGATGCCGAGCCGGTGCTTTCAGGGCTTCCCGGGGACGATCGCAAGACGATCGAGGATCTCTTCGTTCGCGCGCCGCTGTCGCCGAAGGCCTATATCGAGCTGACCGATGCGATTGCCGCAGCCATCGCCGGACCGATGGTCGACGTGCAGCTCGGGCCCGCCGGCGTGCAATGGTGCTCGAAGCCGCTGCTGGAGGCCGTCGCGGAGAACTCCGCACGGACCGGTCGCCGCATTCACATGCATCTGTTGGAAACAGTTTATCAGCGCGCCTGGGCCGACCAGCACTTTCCGGACATGGTGCGCTGGCTTCGCGATGTCGGCTTTCTCTCCGGGCGGCTGACGCTGGCGCATTGCATTCACGCCCGTCCCGAAGAGCTCGAGATGATCGCGGCCTCCGGCGCGCGCATCGTCACCAATTTCAGCTCGAACATGCATCTGCGTTCGGGCCTCGCCCCGATCGCCGCCGCGCACAGATGCGGCTGCGCCATTGCCGTCGGCGTCGACGGCCTGGCGCTGGACGAGGATGACGACATCCTGCGCGAGATGCGGCTGGTGCAGATGGTCCACGGCGGCCTCGGCTTCAAGGCGACATGGACGCCGGCCGAGATGTTTTCGCTCGCCATCCGCAACGGACGCCATGCGACCGGGGCGCCCGGGAATGGTGAGCTCGCGGCGGGCAATCCCGCCGACTACGTCGTGATCGATCTTGACCGGCTGGATCGAGACCAGATCATGTCGGTTGACCCGATGGCGCTGCTGTTCGCGCGCGGCAATGCGTCGCTGGTAAAGGAGGTGGTCGTCGCCGGCAGGACGATCGCGCGGGACGGGGTCTGCACGGGCGTCGACCTTCCGGCCATCGAGCGCGAATCGCGGGCGATGTACCGCGCCAATGTCGGCAAGCTCGACAGCTTCCGGCGGATGTGGCCGTCCCTGTCGGATCGGTTGAGGGGCTGGTTCGAGCAGCAGCTGACGTGCCAGTGAAGCAGCGTCCGTTTGGCCAGTATTGAAAAGCGCGATAGCTGGTAGTCGCTGTCCCGTCTGGCGGACGCTGCATGTGTCGGTTATCACCCCCCTCGCGATAAGGCCGACGACCCCATTGAGGAGCAACTGATGCGTCTACCCGTTCTTTTCCTTGCCCTGACAAGTCTTGCAGGCGCGGCGTCAGCCGAAGACCTCGCGGGCACGCTCCAGAAGATCAAGGAGACCAAGAAGATCACGCTGGGCTATCAGGAGGCCTCCGTCCCATTCAGCTATCTCGACGGCAACCAGAAGCCGGTCGGCTTTGCCATGGACATCTGCCTCCGTATCGTCGAAGCCGTGAAGAAGCAGCTCGGCATATCAGACATTTCGGTCGAGACTGTCGCGGTGACGTCCTCGAACCGGATTCCTTTGATGGTCAACGGCACGCTCGACCTGCATTGCTCGGCGACCACCAACAATGCCGACCGCCAGAAGCAGGTCGCCTTCACCAACACGCACTTCCTCAGCGCGACGCGGTTCGCGGCCAGGAAGGCGGCGAGCATCAAGACCATCGACGATCTCAAGGGCAAGGCGGTCACGGCGGTCGCGGGATCTGTGAACCTGACGCAGCTCGCCAAGGTCAACACCGAGCGCAATCTCGGCATCAACATCATGCCGGCCAAGGACCAGGCCGAGGCCTTCCTGCTGCTGGAGACCGACCGCGCCCAGGCCTATGCGCTCGACGACGTCCAGCTCGCGGTCGCGATCGCGCGGTCGAAGGAGCCGCAAGCTTACATGATCAGCGAGGAGGCGTTCTCCAAGCCCGAGCCCTACGGCATCATGCTGCGGCGAGAGGATGCGCCGTTCAAGGCGCTCGCCGATCGCGCCACCGCGGAGCTTTATGCCAGCCCCGAGATCGAGGTGCTCTACAAGAAATGGCTGCAATCGCCGACGCCGCCGAACGGCCTCAACTATAACGTCCCAATGTCATCGGCCTTGCGCAACGCCTTCAAGAAACCGAGCTCGAGCGCCGATCCTGACGTCTATGTGGTGAACTGAAGCGAAGGAAGAGCGCCCTTCTTACGCGTTCGAGTATTTCTTCAGCTCGAGCCGCGCGATCTGGTTGCGATGGACCTCATCGGGTCCATCGGCAAGTCGCAGCAAGCGCGCGGTGGCGTAGGCCTGCGTCAGGCCGAAATCGTTCGAGGTGCCGCCGCCGCCATGGGCCTGAATGGCCCAGTCGATGATCTGACAGGCCATGTTGGGCACGGCGACCTTGATCATTGCGATCTCTGCCTTCGCCACCTTGTTGCCGACCGTGTCCATCGCATGGGCCGCGTTCAGCGTCAGTAGCCGCGCCTGCTCGATCATGATGCGCGCCTCCGCAATGCGCTCCTGCGTCACCGTCTGCTCCGAGACCGGCTTGCCGAAGGCGACCCGGCTCCGCACGCGGCGGCACATCTTCTCCAGCGTGCGTTCGGAAAGGCCGATCAGCCGCATGCAATGATGGATGCGGCCGGGCCCGAGACGGCCCTGCGCAATCTCGAAGCCGCGGCCCTCGCCGAGCAGCATGTTCTCCTTGGGCACGCGCACATTGGTGAACACCACTTCGGAGGCGCGGTCGGGCACTCCGTAGAAGCCGAACACGGGCAGGGGACGCTTGACCTCGATGCCCGGCGTGTCCATCGGCACCAGGATCATGGATTGCTGCTTGTGACGGTCGGGATTGTCGGGGTCGGTCTTGCCCATGAAGATGCAGATCTTGCAGCGCGGGTCGGTCGCGTTGGTGGTGTACCATTTGCGCCCGTTGATGACGTAATGGTCGCCGTCGCGTACGATCGAGCTCTCGATGTTGGTCGCATCGGATGATGCGACCGCCGGCTCGGTCATGGCGAAGCAGGAGCGGATTTCGCCCGCGAGCAGCGGCTTCAGCCAGCGCTCCTTGTCCTGCTCGCTGCCGTAACGCTCCAGCACCTCCATGTTGCCGGTGTCGGGCGCCGAGCAGTTGAAGACTTCAGGAGCAAGGTGCGAACGGCCCATCACCTCGCACAGTGGCGCGTATTCGAGATTGGAGAGGCCCGCGCCGTGATCGCTCTCGGGCAGAAACAGATTCCACAGCCCCTCCGCGCGCGCCAGCGGCTTAAGCTCCTCGACGACCGGATAGACCTTCCACGGCCCGAGCTCTTCAGCCTCGCGGTAGAAGCGCTCCTCGTTCGGATAGATGTGCCGGTCCATGAAGCTTTCGAGCCTGCGCTTGAGCTCGACGACTTTCGGCGACATCGGATAGAGCATTTTCTGGTCTCCTTGATCGACGGCGAGCGGGTCACGCGACCCGGTACTCTTTGAACCTATCGCGCAGAGCGGATTTCAGCACCTTGCCGGTGCCGGTCATCGGGAATTCGTCGAGGAATTCGACGGCGTCCGGCAGCCACCAGCTCGCGATCTTCGGACGCATGTGCTCGAGCAGCGCCTTGCCGTCGACGGTCGCGCCCTTCTTGCGGACGACGAGGAGCAGGGGGCGCTCCTGCCATTTCTCGTGGCTGATCGCGACGACGGCCGCTTGCAGCACGTCGGGGTGGGACAGGGCGATGTCCTCGAGCTGGATCGAGGAGATCCACTCGCCGCCGGACTTGATCACGTCCTTGGAACGGTCGGTCAGCGTGACGTGGCCTTGTGGGTCGATCACGGCCATGTCGCCGGTGATCAGCCAGCCGTCGCGGTCGAGGCCTTCGTCCAGCTTCATGTAGCCGGAGGCAACCCAGGGCCCGCGGGCGCGCAAATGGCCGACCGTCTTGCCGTCGCGCGGCAGCTCAATGCCGGCGTCGTCGACGATGCGCAAATGCGTGCCGAAGCAGGCGCGGCCGGAGACCTGGCGACGGTCGAATTTCTCCTTCTCGCTGAGATGCTCCGAGCCCGGCCGCAGCCCCGGCATCGAGCAGCCCAGCGCCTCGGTCATGCCCCAGGCCTGGATGTAATCGACATTGTACTCGCGCTTCAGCTTCTCCACCATGGCGCGCGGTGGGGCCGAGCCCGACGACAACGTCGCGCGCAAGGCCGAGAATTTGTTGCCGGTCCGCCCGAGCCAATCGAGCAGGATCAGCCAGAAGCTCGGCACGCCCGCCGACAGCGTCACCTTCTCGCCTTCCAGCAATTCATAGAGCTTGTCCGGCTCGTAGTTGCGGCCGGGCAGCACGAGCTTCGATCCCGTATAGGGCGCTGTGAACGGCATGTTCCAGCCATTGCCGTGGAAGAGCGGCGCCATCGGCATCATCACCTCGCGCACACCTTCGACATGTCCCGGCAGGAAGTCGAAATTGCAGCAGGTCATGGTCTGCAGGATCGCGGCGCGGTGCGAGTAGATTACGCCCTTGGGATTGCCCGTCGTGCCCGACGTGTAGCAGATCGTCGAGGCAGACTTCTCGTCGAACTCCGGCCAGGCGAAGCCGGCATCGTTCTCGCGTTCCAGAAGCTCTTCGTAACAATGCACGTTCGCGAGCTTCGTCTCCGGCATCCGCTCGCGCGAGGACATCACGACATAGGCTTCGACCGTCGTTAGCTGCGGCGCGATCGCCTCCACGAGTGGCAGCGTGGCGCGATCGATGAAGAGCAGGCGGTCCCCGGCATGGTTGATGATGTAGACGAGCTGCTCGGGAAACAGCCTGGGATTGACCGTGTGCAGCACGTAGCCCATGCCCGGCGCGGCGTAGAACATCTCGAAATGCCGGTGTGTATTCCAGGCCAGCGTTCCGACGCGGTCGCCTTGCTTCATGCCGAGCCGCTTCAGCGCCAGCGCCATGCGCTTGATACGCGGATGCGCGTCTGAGTAGGTGTAGCGATGGATGTCGCCCTCGATCTCGCGTGCGACGATCTCGGCTTCGCCATGATAATCGGCCGCATACTGGATCAGGCCGCTGATCAGCAGCGGCATGTCCATCATCAATCCCTGCATGGTCTCCCTCCGGATGGCCATGTCGTTGCATGGCGTAGGCTCGTGATTTGCGCTCGAGGTTAGCGGAAGGTCACGCAGCGTTCACGCAAAAAACAATCAGCGTGATTGCATGCCGCGCTTTTTCGGCGCTAACGTGCGGTGAGCTGCCGACGAAGCAGCATGCGCGGGAGGAATCGAATGTCAGCGGAAAGACACAAGACCGATGCAACCGGCGCATCTACGGTCGATATTTCCGCCCTCCGTGCCCGTTATCGCGACGAGCGCGACCGCCGTCTGCGCGCCGAGGGCAAGGCGCAGTATGTCGAGGTTGCGGGCGAGTTCGGCCGTTATCTCGACGACCCCTGGGCCGATCCCGGATTTGCGCGCGCGGCCATCAACGAAGCGACCGAAGTGCTCATCGTCGGCGGTGGCTTCGGCGGCCTGCTGTGTGGCGCGCGATTGCGCGAGGCCGGCATCGCGGATTTTCGTATCGTGGAAAAGGCCGCCGACTTCGGCGGCACCTGGTACTGGAATCGTTATCCCGGCGCCGCCTGCGATACCGAGAGCTATATCTACCTGCCGTTGCTGGAAGAGACTGGTTACATGCCCGTGCGCAAATATGCCCGGGCGCCGGAGATCTACGAGCACTCGCGCCGCATCGGCCGTCATTTCGACCTGTACGAGCGCGCGCTGTTTCAGACCGTCATCTCGCGGATGACCTGGCAGGAGCATGAGGCGCGGTGGCTGGTCGAGACCAACAGGGGCGACCAGATCCGCGCGCGCTTCGTCATCCTCGCCGGCGGACCGCTCAGCCGTCCGAAGCTGCCGGGCATTCCCGGCATCGAGACGTTCAGAGGTCACAGCTTTCATACCAGCCGCTGGGATTACGGCTACACCGGCGGCAACGCGGATGGTGGCCTTACCGGTCTTGCCGGCAAGCGCGTCGGCATCATCGGCACCGGCGCCACCGCCGTGCAATGCGTGCCGCATCTCGGCCGCTCCGCCAAGGAGCTCTATGTGTTCCAGCGCACGCCGTCCGCAATCGGCGTTCGCGACGATCGTCCGACGGACCCGACCTGGGCGCAGAGCCTCAAGCCAGGCTGGCAGCGCGAGCGCATGGACAATTTTACCGCCGTGATTTCAGGCGAGCCGTTCGAGCAGGACCTGGTGCAGGACGGCTGGACCGGCCTGCTCGGCGAAATCCTGCTGGCACCGCGCCGGCAAAAGCAGCCGGTGACCTCGATTGAGGAAGCGCTGAAGGTCATCGAGCAGGCCGACTACCGCAAGATGGAGGAGATCCGCGCGCGCGTCGACACCGTGGTCAAGGACGAGGCGACCGCGGCTGCGCTCAAGCCGTGGTACAAGGCGTTCTGCAAGCGGCCGTGCTTCCACGACGAATATCTGGACACCTTCAACCGTCCCAACGTGCATCTCGTCGATACCGGGGGAAAGGGCGTCGAACGCATCACCGAGAATGCCGTCGTCGCCGGCGGCAAGGCCTACGAGCTTGACTGCCTGATCTATGCCAGCGGCTTCGAGGTCGGCACCGATTACGCGCGCCGAATGGGCTTCGAGGTCTATGGCCGCGACGGCATGAGCCTGTCCGAGCGCTGGCAGGACGGCGTCAAGACGCTGCACGGCTTCTACAGCCGCGGCTTTCCGAACTGCTTCCTGATCGTCACCGTGCAGGCCGGCCAGAGCGCCAATTTTCCGCACATCATCGACGAGCAGTCGCAGCACATCGCCTATGTCATCAAGCAGGCGCGCGAGCGCAACGCACGCACCCTGGAGCCGACGCTTGCGGCCGAGAACGCCTGGGTCGAGGAGGTCGTCAAGGCCGCGCTCGGTCGGCAGACCTATCTCGCCGAATGCACGCCGGGCTACTACAATAACGAAGGCGTGTTCGATCCGATCGCGGCAAGAAACAGCCAATATTGGCGAGGGCCGGTGGCATTCCTGCGGCTGCTCGACAAATGGCGCAAAGAGGGCAACCTGGAAGGCCTCGAATTGTCCTATGATCGGGCCATGGAGTCGGCGCATTCCAGCGGGTAAGATTGCGCCGCCGAGCGGTACAGGACAGGAGAGGTCGGGCATGATCAGGGGCAGGGCTGTTGCGGGAGCGGTTCTTGGCGCAATGACGCTGCTCGGTTGCCTGGCATCCTCCGCCGAGGCCGCGCAATGCGGCAGCTCGCCGGCCGGCTTCGAGGCCTGGAAGCGCGAGTTCAGCGCGGAGGCTCAGGGCAAGGGCATCGGCCCCACCGCACTGTCGGCGCTGATGCAAACGAACTATGCCAGCGCCACGATCGCGGCCGACCGCGGCCAGCGCAGCTTCTCGCTGACGCTGGACCAGTTCCTGGCCAAGCGCGGCGCCACCACCATCGTCGCCAAGGGCCGGCAGCTCAAGCAGTCGCAGGCCGCCTTGTTCGCCTCGATCGAGCAGCGCTATGGCGTCCCGCCCGGGCCGCTGATCGCGATCTGGGGCATGGAGACCGGCTTCGGCAGCCAGCGCGGCAACCAGAACATGCTGTCGTCGATTGCGACCCTCGCCTATGACTGCCGCCGTCCCGAATTCTTCACCGACCAGCTCTATGCCGCCCTGAAGCTGATCGACCGCGGTACGCTGTCGGGATCGACCCGCGGCTCCATGCATGGCGAGGTCGGCCAGACCCAGTTCATGCCCAAGAGCATTCTGGCCTACGGCACCGGCAATCTCGAAGTTGCGGCCAATGCGCTGAACTCGACCGCGAATTTCCTCAAAGCCCATGGTTGGCGTGCGGGAGCGGGATACCAGCCGGGCGAGCCCAATTTCGCTGCGATCGAGGCTTGGAATGCCGCTGGTGTCTATCAGAAGGCGATCGCGCTGATGGGCCGGCAGATCGACGAGGGCGGGAGTGCTGCGGCCTCACGCTGAGCTCTTGCTCAGCGACGTGTGATGCGACGGCGAGAGAAAGTTGTTGCCTTCTGGAACCGACGGCACGAGGTTTGCTTTGATCAAGTTCAGGGCTGGGCATGAGGAGACTCAACATGGCTACCCAGATCGTGATGGACCAAACTGGCGATACGCGCCACGAGTTTGATCCTGGCAACGCCGAGGCGCTGGCGCGAGCCGAACGGCGCTTTCGTGAGCTGACCGGAGCGGGCTTCACCGCCGCGCTTCGAACCGGACCCGGCGAAGTGACCCGGATCCGATCGTTCGATCCGACCGCGCAGGAAACGCTGTTCTATCCCCGCCTGGTCGGCGGTTGATCTGAGCTGCTCATGATCGCGGCAGTTTGGCTCCGCGCGCCGGCGCGTGCGCGCCTGCATGCGCTGCGTGAACTCTATCGCCGCTTCTTCGGCGAGAACACGCCGGATGCGCGCGGCCGCCGGCTTCTGGCCGAATGGCTGTCACCGGCGCAGCGCGCTCAATTCGAGCAGTTTCGGTATTTCGACGTCGTCGGTTGCGACACCGGCCGGACCTATCGCATCCACTACGGCACAGCCGCCAACGTCCACGAGGTCGATAGTGAGGGGCGCGCGACGATGGGGTGGTGCTTCGTCCCGTCAGGCTTCCTGGTACCGGGCGATGTGATGTTGGCGCAGAAGATCGCGCTCGAGACGGACGAGAGGGGGGCGCTTGCGCTCGCCAACCGGTTTCCGCCGGCGACGCATTCCGAGCACTTCTACCGGCGACCTTTCTAGAGCATGATCCGGAGGAAAAGTGCGGAGCGGTTTTCCAAAAGGATCATGCTCAAACAACAACTAAAGCGCGATGACGATTCATCCTAATCGCATCGCGCTTTAGCGTCAGAACGGTCAGGAATGCGTAGTGCGGTAAGCGTCGAACGCATGCGCCGCGAAGACGCCGATGCTGCACAGCGCGAGCAGGGCTGAGATCAGCTCGATCATAGCTCATCCTCCCGCAGCGGCTGGACAACGAGATTCTGGCAGCACGAATATTCGTAGATCAGGTCGAGGATGAACTGCATGGTGGCCGTCCCTGTATTTATTTTGACAACTACTTAAGCGGCCATCTGTTTCAGGCGTGTTTCGTCGCATCGGGAAAGGGGTTTCGTCAGGAACCTTGCGCTGGTTTGTGCGCTGCGGGCCCGCTATATCCCTCATGGCTCAGTCGATTTTGAGCCGTCTCTTCGGGAGCGGCACGTCATTTTGCGAGGCAAAATCATGGCGCAGGTCGAGTGGTTCGACGATCTCACCATCGGAATGCAGTTCAAATCCCCCGAAGTCGTGGTCACCGAGGCCGACATCAAGCGCTTTGCCGCCGAGTTCGATCCGCAGCCGATGCATCTCGACCACGAGGCGGCGAAGCAGACCCTGTTCAAGGGGCTTGCCGCCTCGGGATGGCACACCGCCGCGATCGCGATGAACCTTGCGATCCAGACCCGTCCGTTCGGCCCGCATCCGCTGATCGGCGCCGGTGTGGACGGCCTGCGCTGGACGATGCCGGTGCGGCCCAACGACCGCCTGCATCTGGTCGGCGAGGTCATGAGCCTGACGCCGTCGAAATCGAAGCCGCAAGGCATCGCGCTGGTGAAATGGACCATGTTCAACCAGAACGGCGAGGAGGTTTACACCTTCACTCCGATCGCGATCGTGCCGCGGCGGGGATAGGACGGCCGCCGGCCGTTCGCCTCGCCCTCTTGCGAGCCGCCGGGAGAGGTGGTCATCTCGGCGCGGGGAACGCGCTGGAGGCCGACATGAAACGATCTCTTCTTGCCGCCGGAATTCTCGCTTGCGTCTTGAGCGTAACCGCCTCGAGCTCGAGGCCCGCGCTTGCGCAACAATCCAAAGTCGGCGACTGGACCATCGAGAAGCGGGCGCAGGACACCCATTGCAATGCCAGCCGCGGCTACAAGGACAAGGATGACGAGAACCGCGACTACGTCATCGTGATCACCTATTCCGAGCAGGCGATCGTGATCGTGATGATCTACGACGGTTGGGAATGGGACAAGGCCGGCGAGATCCTCCGGGCCGACGTCGGCACCGACGATGCCGACATCATGAAGAAGGCCAAGTGGGAGGTCATGGACAAGACCACGGTGCGCGGCATCTTCGCATACGACCAGTCGATCATGGACCGCCTCGCGAAGGCCAAGCGCCTCACGCTGGACTTCGAGGACGACGACGATGACATCATCGAGATGCAGATCCCGCGGGCCGGCGAGGCGCTGGCGGCGCTGAAATTCTGCGAGGAGAACCGGAAATGATGGTCCCGCCGAGGGCGTGCCGCGGCGGGACGCTGTTCACTCGGCAGGCCCCTGGACCGGCGCTGCGCTGATGTCACTGCCGTGATGAACCAGCGGCTTCATGCCCGTGACGGTTCTGAGCAGCACATAGAACACCGGCGTCAGGAACAGGCCGAACACGGTGACGCCGATCATGCCCGAGAACACGGCAACGCCCATCGCGCGCCGCATCTCCGAGCCTGCGCCGGTCGAGAGCACCAGCGGCAGCACGCCCATGATGAACGCCATCGACGTCATCAGGATCGGGCGTAGCCGCAAGCGGCTGGCTTCGATCGCAGCCCGGATCGGCGTGCGCCCGGCGAATTCAAGCTCGCGCGCGAATTCGACGATCAGGATCGCGTTCTTGGCGGAGAGGCCGACCAGCACGATGAGGCCGATCTGGGTGAAGACGTTGTTGTCGCCCTTGGAGATCCAGACGCCGAACATCGCGGCGAGCAAGCCCATCGGCACGATCATGATGATCGATAGCGGCAGGGTCAGGCTCTCATAGAGCGCGGCCAGCACCAGGAACACCAGCAGGATCGCCAGCGGAAACACCCAGATGCCGGAATTGCCGGCGATGAACTCCTGATAGGTCAGGTCGGTCCATTCGAAGGCAAAGCCCGGCGGCAGCACCTCCGCCGCGATCCGCGTCGCCGCTTCCTGCGCCTGGCCCGATGAAAAGCCCGGCGCAGCCGCCGCGTTGATATCGGACGAGAGGAAGCCGTTGTAGCGGATCGCGCGCTCCGGCCCCGCGCTCTGGCGGATATTGAGCAGCGCCGACAATGGCACCATGTCGCCGGACGACGAGCGCACCTTCAACTGCCTGATGTCGTCGGCGCGGGCGCGGAACGGCGCATCGGCCTGGACGCGGACCGAATAGGTGCGGCCGAACTTGTTGAAGTCGTTGACGTAGTAGGAGCCGAGGTAGATCTGCAGCGTGTTGAACACCTCGGTGACGGGCACGCCCAGCTGCAGCGCTTTGGTGCGGTCGATGTCGGCGAACAGCTGGGGCACGTTGACCTGGAAGCTGGAGAACACGCCCGCGATCTCCGGCGCCTTCTGCATCGCCGCCATGAAGGCGGTGGTTGCCTCGTTCAGGGCGTCATAGCCGAGACCGGCGCGGTCCTCGATCTGCAGCTTGAAGCCGCCGATGGTGCCGAGGCCGTTGACCGGCGGCGGCGGGAACATGGCGATGAAGGCTTCCTGGATGCCGGCATATTTCTTGTTCAGCTCGGCCGCGATCGCAGGGCCGCTGAGCGAGGGATCCTTGCGCTCGTCGAACGGCTTCAGCGTCGAGAACACGATGCCGGCATTGGATGAGTTGGTGAAGCCGGAGATCGACAGGCCCGGGAAGGCCACCGAGCTCTCGACACCGGGCTGGGTCAGCGCGATGTCGCTCATCCTGCGGATCACCTCTTCGCTGCGGTCGAGCGTGGCGCCGTCGGGCAGGCGGGCGAAGCCGACCAGATATTGCTTGTCCTGGCCCGGCACGAAGCCGCTCGGCACCTGCTGGAACAGAAATGCGGTGAGTCCGACGAGGACCACATAAAGGCCCATCATCGCGGACTTACGCGAGATCACCTTGCCGACGCTGCCGCTGTAGTTCTCCGAGGACCGCGTGAACGCCTTGTTGAACCCGCGGAAGAACCAGCCGAGGCTCTTCTCCATGATCAGCGTCAGCCAGTCCTTCGGCTCGTTGTGGCCCTTGAGCAGCAGCGCCGACAACGCCGGAGATAGCGTCAGGGAATTGATGGCCGAGATCACCGTCGAGATCGCGATCGTTAGCGCGAACTGCTTGTAGAACTGTCCCGTGAGGCCGGAGATGAAGGCGAGCGGCACGAACACCGCGATCAGCACCAGCGCGATCGCGATGATCGGGCCCGAGACCTCGCGCATCGCCTGATAGGTGGCATCGCGCGGCGACAGCCCGGACTCGATGTTGCGCTCGACGTTCTCGACCACGACGATGGCGTCGTCGACAACGATGCCGATAGCGAGCACCAGGCCGAACAAGGTGAGCGCGTTGATCGAGAAGCCGAACACGTGCATCACGGCGAAGGTGCCGACGATCGACACCGGCACGGCCAGCAGGGGAATGATCGAGGCCCGCCAGGTCTGGAGGAACAGGATCACGACCAGCACCACGAGAGCGATGGCTTCCAACAGCGTGTGGATGACGGCTTCGATCGAGGAGCGAACGAACTGGGTAGGGTCGTAGACGATCTGGTAGGACACGCCCTCCGGCATGTTCTTCTTGATCTCCGCCATGGTGGCGCGGACATTGTCGGAGATCTGCAGCGCGTTGGAGCCCGGCGCCTGGGAGATCGGGATTGCCACCGCATGCTTGTTGTCGAGCAGCGAGCGCAGGCCGTATTCGGACGCGCCGAGCTCGATGCGCGCGACATCGCGCAGACGAACGACCTCGCCGCGCGTGCCGGTCTTGACCACGATGTCGCCGAACTGCTCCTCGTTGGCGAGCCGGCCTTCGGCATTGACCGAGAGCTGGAGATCGATGCCTTTGACGTTCGGAGAGGAGCCGACCACGCCGGCGGCGGCCTCGACGTTCTGCGCCTGGATCGCGCGCACGATGTCGCTTGCGGTCAGGCCGTGCTCGGCCGCCTTCTGCGGGTCGACCCAGACCCGCATCGAATAGTCGCCGGTGCCATAGAGCTGGACGTCGCCGACGCCGTCGATCCGCGCCAGCCGGTCCTTGACGTTGAGCACGGCATAGTTGCGCAAATACGTCATGTCGTAGCGGCCGTTCGGCGACAACAGATGCACCACCATGGTGAGGTCGGGCGAGGACTTCTTGGTGATGATGCCGAGCTGGCGCACCACGGCCGGCAGGCGCGGCTCGGCCTGCTGCACGCGGTTCTGCACCAGCTGCGTCGCCTTGTCGGGATCGGTGCCGAGCCGGAACGTCACCGTCAGCGTCATCGCGCCGTCGGTGGTCGCCTGGCTCGACATGTAGAGCATGTTCTCGACGCCGTTGATCTGCTCCTCGATCGGGGTCGCCACTGTCTCCGCGATAACCTTGGGGTTGGCGCCGGGATAGGTCGCGCGCACCACGACGGAGGGCGGCACGACGTCCGGATATTCCGAGATCGGCATCGCGAACAGCGAGATCAGGCCGGCAAGGAAGATCAGGACCGACAGCACGCCGGCGAAAATCGGACGATCGATGAAGAACTTTGACAGATTCATGGCCTTGCCCCTGGGCAATATCCTGATGTTCTCCGAGACCTCCACTCGTCATTCCGGGGCGCGCGAAGCGCGAACCCGGAATCCAGAGGTGATGTGTTCGGAGTTTCGTACGCTCGAGATTCTCAGGTGCGCATTGCGCACCGTAGTTCGCGCGATGCGCGCCCCGGGATGACGGGGTGCATTAACGCTGCACCACGTCCTGGTTGCTGTGGTTCGACGCCTGCTGCGGCCCCCGTGCACCCATCGCCGCCACCTCCGTCTTGAGGAGGGCTCCCGGACGCACGCGTTGCAGACCATTGACGACGATGCGGTCGCCGGACTTCAGGCCCGAGGTGACGATGCGAAGCCCATCGACCGCGCCGCCGAGCGTGACCGGCCGGTAGACGGCGCGGCTGTCGTCGCCGACTGCCATCACGAACTTCTTGTCCTGGTCGGTGCCGATCGCGCGCTCGTCGATCATCACCAGCGCCTGTTGCTTCGGCTGGCCCATGCGCACGCGCGCGAACTGGCCGGGGATGAGACGCCCATCGTCGTTGCGGAACACCGCGCGGACACGGATGGTGCCGCTCTGGCCGTTGACCTGGTTGTCGATCAGCTGGATGTTGCCCTTCGCGGACAAGCCGCCCGAGGTCGTCATCTCGACCGGGATCTGGTCGAGCTTGCCGCGTTGGCCGGAAGCATCGGCGATCGAGTTCAGCGCGCGCAGCACCACCTCTTCGTCCGCATCGAACGAGGCGTAGATCGGATTGACCGAGACCAGCGAGGTCAGCACCGGCGAGGCGGTGCCGGCGGCGACGAGATTGCCGACGGTGACCTCGATCTTGCCGACGCGGCCATCCACGGGGGCGCGCACTTCGGTGTAGTCGAGATTGAGCTTTGCGGTCTGCAGCGTCGCCTCGGCCGCCTTGACGTTGGCGATTGCTTCGCGATTGGCGTTGTCGCGCTGGTCGTAGTCCCGCCGGGTGACCACGGCGTTGCCGACGAGCTGTGCACCACGCTCGAGCTCGCTTTGGGTGAAGACGACGCGCGCTTTGGCGGCCTCGAGCTGGGCGGCAGCTTTGTCGACCTCGGCCGCATAGGGGGCGGGATCAATCTTGAACAGCACGTCGCCGGCCTTCACCAGCGCGCCCTCGGTGAAGTTCGCCGACATGATCGCACCCGCAACGCGGGGGCGGAGCTCGACACGGTTGATCGCCTCGAGCCGGCCGGAGAAATCGTCCCACAGCACGGTCTGCCGCGGCTCGATCATCGCGACGGTGACGGAAACGGCTTGTTCAGCTGCGGCCGCCGGTGCGGTCGCTTGCGCCGCATGAAAATAGCGGCCGGTCACGATCGAGCCGGCCGCGGCGAGGGCGCCCACGATGGCGACGCCGCCCAGAAGGCGGCGGAAATGGCCGGTGCGGGAGGTATTTTGGGAGGGATGCATTTGCGCGCTCCAGATATGTAGTGTTCACTACAGATGTGGAGCTGGATACCGCAGTGCAAGATACTTATGTACCAATCACTAAGAAAATTGTACGCCGATACCGCGACGATTGGAAGACACAAGAAAAAGAAAGCTAGAACAAATAGATAGGATCCGGCGTTAGGCTGAGACAGCACGCCGAATCCGAGGAGACAGGCACATGGGCATGGGACGCCCCCGCGAATTCGACGCCGAAACGGCGTTGGACCAGGCGATGGAAGTGTTTTGGCGCCATGGCTATGAGGGCGCGACCATTGCCCAGCTCACGGAGGCCATGGGCATCAATCCGCCCAGTCTCTACGCCTGCTTCGGCAACAAGGAAGGCCTGCTGAAGGCTGCGCTCGACCGCTACACCACGCTGCGCAACATCTGGATGGACGAGGTGGTCGCAGCGCCCACCGCCCGAGCCGTCGCCGAGCGAATGCTGATGGGCATCGCCGACAAGCAGACCGATCCCGCCAATCCGCCCGGCTGCCTGCTCGTGCAGGGCGGCATCGCCTGCGGCACCGGCTCAGAAAACGTCCCCTTCGAGCTCGCCGCCCGCCGCGCCCAGAACGAGGACCAGCTCCGCGACCGTTTCGTCCGGGCCAAGGCGGAGGGCGATCTCAAGGAGAGCGTCGATCCGGCCGCGCTCGCGCGCTATGTCTCGGCGGTGGCGGTCGGCATGGGCGTGATGGCGTCTTCAGGCGCCAATCGTGAAGCGCTGCGGCAGGTCGCTGATGTCGCCGTGCAGGCCGTGGAAGCGCAGTCGGCCAGGGGGTAGAGACGAGTGGCCTGCGCTGAACGACGATCTGCCCGCTCGGGAGCGCGATAGATCGCAAGGCCGCTTAGCTCAGGTCGTGAAGGTCCTTTCCAAGCGGCGGTGTCAGACGAAAGTTCGAGAACACGACTTCCAGTCCCGCCCGCTCGGGCGTGCAGGCCATCGGGCCCACAAGATAGGAGCTTGCTGCCGGAAACGGCGCTAGCCGCATGAGAGGCCAGGTCTTGCCATCGGCCGAGACTTGTAGACGAAGGACGCCGTCGGCAACGGTTGCGCGGACCCAGAAGTCTCCGGCATCATGCTCATAGGGTGCCGTTGCCCAGTCCGATCGCCCGTCGGTTAGCACGCTTGCAAGCATGGCGCGGCCGTCCGACAGTTCGATGCCGGCCTTGACCCAATGTCGCGCGTCGATGCGCACCATGATGCCCGCCTGATCGTAGAGCGCCTGGAAGTCGCCCTGTACACGTAAGCTGGCGGTGAATGCCTCGCCGGTTGGAAAGCCCAGGAAATGCCCGCTGTCACGATAAAAGCCGTAGTGGGTTTCTCGCCAGAAATCGGTGCCTTTTTCCGTCACGACCTGGAGGCGATCGTCCTCTGCCGTCCATCGTTTCGGTTCGTTCAACCACACGCCGTCACTTCTGAGGAGAGTCATTTCCAACCTCGATTGCCGATGCCTGCCGTGGCTCGATCCATCTGCCGGACAAGCATGGCCTCGTGCAAACTGCGATCGGGCGCGTGCACAGAGTTCAGCCTCGCGCCATCGACAGTGGTGCCGATGTCGAGGCCGGCTCACGTTTGATAGCAGCCATGGCTTCCGACCGGTTAACGGCGTCGGCGCGAGTTGCGGATTCACGATCGGCGATCATGCAACTTTGCGCCTGTTCTGCCCGACGTGTCAAACGGCCCTCGCCGGCAGGACCCGCACCATGCGGCGCGAAATTCTTCAATGATTCGTACTGTGCATGGGGTTGTTTTCGCATTTTTGTTTGAGCGTGCCCGGAGCCTGATCATCCAGCGCCGCGAACCGTATCGATACGGGAACTCCTAAGAGTTTTTACATACAGTTCTGGCACGTTCCGTGCGTGAATATCCGCAACCTGCATCGTGTCTCATTGCGCGCACGAAAAGATGGGGCCTGCGGGCATCGAGGGGGCGTAAGCCATGACTGCACTTGCTTCGGACGCCGGTCGCGCCAGGAGTGGGATCGTGCCGATCCTGTTGTGCGTCGTGCCGTTCAGCCAGATTCCGCTCGATGCCTATACGCCGGGCCTGCCACAGATGGTGGTGGATCTCACAGCTGACGCGGCCTCGATGCAGAACACCGTCACCGCTTACATGCTCGGCATGTCTCTGGCGCTGGTGCCGGTCGGTATCGCCTCGGACACTCTCGGCCGCCGCAACGTGCTGCTCGCAGGCCTGTCGGTCCTGATCGCGATGAGCATCGCCTGTGCGATGGCCACCAGCGCCTCGCTGCTGCTCGGCTTGCGCTTCCTGCAAGGCATCGGCGGCTGCACTTGTCTCGTCGTCGCCTATGCGGTCGCAGCCGATTGTTTCCGCGGCCGCGAGCTCACCGCGATCTCCGGCTTGTTGGGTGCCGCCTGGGGCCTTGCGCCGGTGCTGGCGCCGGCAGCCGGTGGCTTCATCGTCGAGCTGACCTCGTGGCGCGGCGTCTTCGTCGTCATTGCCGTCGCCGCGGCGATCGTCGCCGCGATCGTCGCATTTCTTCTGCCCGAAACATTGCCGGCAGAGCGGCGCGCGCCGTTCGATCCGCGCCGCACTGCCGGTATTTTGCGCGATGCGCTGGTCCGCCCGGGCTTCCTCGCCTTCGTGCTGGTGTTTGCCGCGGCGGCCAGCGCGCAGCTGGCGTTCGGCGTCGTCGCGCCGTTCTTCTACCAGACCGGTCTCGGCTATTCGGCGGCCATCTACGGCCTCGTCGCACTCGGGCTTGGCGGGGTCAATCTCGCCGGCGAGCTCGGCTGCGCGCATTTCGCACGCGTCATGCCGGCGCGCTTGCTGGGCTTCGGCGCCTTCGCGCTGTTCCTCGCCGGCTCTGCGGTCCTGAGCGTAACGGGCATGACCCTAGGTCTGGATTTTACGTCGATCACGATCGGCGGCGCGCTGGTGCTCGGCGGCTGCGGCGTGCTGTGCCCGATGATGTACGGCATGGCGCTTGGCCTGTTCGAACGCGACCATGGCCTGGTTGGCGGCCTCATCAGCGCGCTCTGCTATCTCGCCGTGAGCGGTGCCATGGCGATCACGGCGGTGTTGCCCGAAGCGACACAGGCGCCGATCGGATGGCTTTATCTCGGGCTCTGCGCCATTGCGGGGACGCTGCTCGCGATCTCGCTGCCGTCGGCGCGCCAAGCGACACACAGTTAAATAAGGAACCAAATCATGACCACGGTCGGAATTCGCGGCACGTTCTTCGATTTCGTCGACGATCCCTGGAAGCACGTCGGCAACGAGCCGGCCGCCGCGCGCTTTCACCAGGATGGTCTCATGGTCGTCACTGACGGCGTGATCAAGGCGTTCGGTCCTTATGACAAGATTGCCGCCGCCCATCCGGGCGTCGAGGTCACCCACATCAAGGACCGCATCATCGTTCCCGGCTTCATCGACGGCCACATCCATCTGCCGCAGACGCGCGTGTTAGGGGCCTATGGTGAGCAGCTCCTGCCGTGGCTGCAGAAATGGGTCTACCCGGAAGAGCTCAAATACCGGGATCGCGACTACGCGCGCGAGGGCGTGAAGCGTTTCCTCGATGCGCTGCTCGCCTCAGGCACCACCACCTGCCAAGCCTTCACGAGCTCCTCGCCTGTTTCGACCGAGGAGTTGTTCGAGGAAGCGAGCAGGCGCAACATGCGCGTCATCGCGGGCCTCACCGGGATCGATCGCAACGCGCCGGCCGATTTCATCGATACGCCGGAAAATTTCTATCGCGACAGCAAGCGGCTGATCGCGCAGTACCACAACAAGGGCCGCAATCTCTACGCCATCACGCCGCGCTTCGCCTTTGGTGCCTCGCCGGAATTGCTGAGAGCGTGTCAGCGTCTCAAGCACGAGCATCCGGACTGCTGGGTCAACACCCATATCTCCGAGAATCCGGCCGAATGCAGCGGCGTGCTGGTCGAGCATCCGGACTGCCAGGATTATCTCGGTGTCTACGAGAAGTTCGACCTGGTCGGTCCGAAATTCTCCGGCGGCCACGGCGTCTATCTCTCCAACAACGAGTTCCGCCGCATGTCGAAGAAGGGCGCGGCGGTGGTGTTCTGCCCGTGCTCGAATCTGTTCCTCGGCAGTGGCCTGTTCCGCCTCGGCCGCGCCACCGATCCCGAGCATCGCGTCAAGATGTCGTTCGGCACCGATGTCGGCGGCGGCAACCGCTTCTCGATGATCTCCGTGCTCGACGACGCCTACAAGGTCGGCATGTGCAACAACACGCTGCTCGACGGCAGCATCGATCCCGCGCGCAAGGACCTCGCGGAAGCCGAGCGCAACAAGCTCTCGCCCTATCGCGGTTTCTGGTCGATCACGCTCGGCGGCGCCGAAGGCCTCTACATCGACGACAAGCTCGGCAACTTCGAGCCGGGCAAGGAGGCCGATTTCGTCGCGCTCGATCCGAACGGCGGGCAGGTCGCGCAAGCGTGGCATCAATCGCTGATCGCCGACGGCGCCGGCCCGCGCACGATGGACGAGGCCGCGAGCATGCTGTTCGCCATCATGATGGTCGGCGACGATCGCTGCGTCGACGAGACCTGGGTGATGGGCAAGCGGCTCTACAAGAAAGGCTGAGGCGGACCGCTGCCAATGAGCGCATCTCCTGAAACAACCGGCCAGCCGGTCGCTCTTGTCATTCAGCGCCGCATCGCCGACGACGGCTTTGCTGCGTTCGCCCGGTGGAACGGTGAGGTCGGCGAGGTGCTCAAGGCCTGGCCAGGCTTCCTCAGCCTTGAAGTGGTGCCGCCGCAACCGCCGGCGCATGTGGACTGGGTGACGATCCTGCGTTTCGCGAGCCCGGCTGCGGCACGTGCCTGGCTGCAGAGCGAGGTGCGGGCGAAGTTGATCGCGGAGGTGCAGCGCTTCTTCGTCGGTTCGGAGGACGTCCATATCCTGCCCGACACCGGCGTCCCGCGCGACAGCGCGGTCTCGGCCGTCATCTCATTCAAAGTCCCTGATGGACTCGAGGACGCCTTCCTGAAATGGCAGCAGCGCATCCAGGCAGCGGAGGCCGAGTTCAAGGGATTTCTGCGGCACAAGGTCGAGCGGCCGATTCCGGGCCTGCATGACGAATGGATCATCATCCTGTCTTTCGACAGCGATGCCAATCTCAATGCCTGGCTCGACTCGCCGTTGCGGCAGACGCTGCTGAAGGAGGGCGCGCGCTTCAACGCCGGCATGAACGTGAAACGGGCGAGCTACGGCTTCAATTTCTGGTTCCCGGCCGGCAAGACGCAGGCTCCCGAGCAAGGGCCCGGTTTCATCTGGAAGAGCAACCTGATCGTTCTCCTGGTGCTTTATCCCGTGGTCTACCTCTGGGGTACTTTCATCAGCGCGCCCCTGATCGACAGAAACGGCGTGCCGGTCTGGCTGTCGCTGTTCATCGGCAATCTCGTCAGCACGCAGCTGCTCGGCTGGTGGCTGGTGCCCGCCGCCTTCAAGGCGCTCGACTGGTGGGTGACGCCGAAGGCGACGATCAGTCGCCAGATCGCGGGGTACGTGCTGCTCGCCGTGCTCTATGCCGGGTCGATGGGCCTGTACGCGCTGCTGCTCGCGTGGCATTGGGGACGGTGAGACCGTCAACCGTATCGACGCGGAGAAGGACGGTCGCTGGACATCGACGACCATGTTCGCCCTGACGTTTCTCGGGACATCGGCGAGCGTTCCCTCGGCGGAGCGCAACCATCCGGCACTCCTTGTGGAAGCCGCAGGCAAGCGCGTCCTGGTCGATTGCGGCGAGGGCACGCAGCGCCAGCTGCTGCGCAGCGGCGCCGGCTTCCGGCGGCTCGACCGCATCCTGCTCACCCACGCCCATCTCGACCACGTGCTCGGCATCCCCGGATTGTTCTCGACCCTCGGCTTGCGGCAGACGTCCGAGATAATGACCGTTCACGGCGGCGCGGGCACGCTCGACCTCGTCACCCGCATGCTCGCCGGCCTGTGGGGCGCGGGGAGGGCGCCGATCGCCGTCCAGTTCGAAGCGCTGACCGAGGGACGAGCTATCGATACCGGTGAATTCGCCGTTGACTGTTTTCCGGTCCGCCACCGCGACACCGACAGCTTCGGCTTCATCTTCCAAAGCCCCGCGCGCCGTCATCTGCGGCCTGATCGCCTCATCGCGCTGGGTGTCCCCGACGGTCCGTTGCGCGGCGAGTTGGCCGCCGGCCGACCGATCGTGCTTGCCGACCGAACTATCGATCCGGAAGACGTCCTCGGTCCGCCGAGCGGCGGCAGCAAGCTCGTCGTGATCGGCGACACCGAGACCACCGATGGATTGTCGCAATACGTGGCCGGCGCCGACATGCTGGTGATCGAGGCGACGTTCCTCGATCGCGACGCGCCGACCGCGCGGAATTACGGCCATCTCACCGCGGCAGAAGCGGCCTCCTTTGCCGCCGCGAACGAGGTCGGAGAGCTCGTGCTGACGCATATGTCGGGACGCTACGAAGACGCAGAGATTCTCGCCGAGGCGGCAAAAATCTTCCCGAACACCCGGATCGCCGCAGACTTCGACCACATCGTCGTCTGATCAAACGCGCCCTGACCCGATCCGTCCACCGCAGCGCTTGCCAGCCCAGATGTGAGCGGGTAGAAGGCTGCCACGCCTGAGCCGCGATTAGCGCGATGCGCTTCCCGGCCACAGTCGAACAAATCAAGCAGGCCTTTGAATTTGTTCGACTATTCCGTTGGGGAATGGTGTAACGGTAGCACAACAGACTCTGACTCTGTTTGTCTTGGTTCGAATCCAGGTTCCCCAGCCAGTTCCGGGCGCTTTCCCAAAGGTATGGTTCCGGTCCCTGGGCAGGATGGCAGGCAGGTTGATGGGCTGCCTCGCTGCTCGCGACGGTTTGCCTCACCTAGTATTTGCGTTTCCAAGTCGGATCGCCGCGCGCTGTATCGTCCTTGGGCTGGACAACCCAAGGAGATCCGCAAATGCCCTATGTCGATGGTTTCGTTCTCGCCGTGCCGAAGGACAATATCGAGGCCTACAAGGCGCTGGCGACGCAAGCCTGCGCCATCTGGATGGAGCAGGGCGCGCTCGATTACGTCGAATGCATCGGCGATGACGTTCCCTATGGAGAGCTCACCTCGTTTCCGCGCGCGGTGATCGCGAAGGAGGACGAGATCGTGGTGTTCGCCTGGATCGTCTATCGGGACCGCGAGAGCCGCGATGCCATCAACAAGAAGGTGATGGCGGACCCGCGCATCAAATTCGAGGGCATGCCGTTCGACGGCAAGCGCATGATCTATGGCGGCTTCACAACGCTGCTTCGGGCGAGTGACATCGTGACGTGAGGCGTGCCCGCTACTTGATCTTGTCGTAGGCCGCCGCGAAATCGCCGAGCGGCATCGGGATCGCGATGGTCTCCTTGGCCATGTTCTGAAAAGAGACCTTCAGCTGCTTGCCCGACCGCAAGGCGGCGAGCAGGTCCGGCGCAACCGGGGTCGAGGCGTAGCAGCCGCGATTCTCGCAGGTCTGGATCTGGAGATCGAACGTCTTGCCTTCGTCGATCTGGAGCTTGGCCCCGACCGGAAGGTTGAGGCCGAGCGGCAATTGCAGAAGCGCGATCGGCGTGCGGGTGTCGGGCGCGATGCGGATGTTGATCAGGACGACGGTCTGGCCCGTCTTGGTCAGCACCGCGTTCTGCTCCATCGCGCATTCGAGCGGCGCGTCGCGGCTTGCGCTGGTGCAGCGGACGATCCAGCCGGGCTGTCCGGAAGCACCGTCAGCCTGCGCCTGGGTCGGGGCAGGCGCGGGCTGCGCGGCCGGGGCGGGCGCGGCGTTCTTCTTGGCGCCCTGCTGGGCGTGTGCTGCGCCCGCTGACAACAGGACAGCAGCGACAAGGGCGACAAGTCTGGATTGCACAGGCATGGGAAACCGCATTTGCGAACCGGGGTCTCGCTGTAGCGTCGCGGCAGGCGCGGCGCAAGCTTACTCGGCGGCTTCCTTGACGCTGCCGTGCTCGGGCGTCTCCTCGCCTTCGTCGTCCGAACGGCCCCAGGTCGAGAACCAGTTGTTGAGCTTGTCGAGGTAGAGATAGACGACCGGCGTGGTGAACAGCGTCAGCGCCTGGCTGACGATCAGGCCGCCGACCATGGCGTAGCCGAGCGGCTGGCGGATTTCGGCGCCGGTGCCGTGGCCGAGCATGAGGGGCACGCCGCCGAGCAGGGCCGCCATCGTCGTCATCATGATCGGGCGGAAGCGCAGCAGTGCGGCCTGGCGGATCGATTCCTCCGGCGTCTTGTGCTCGTCGCGCTCGGCGGCAATCGCGAAGTCCACCATCATGATGCCGTTCTTCTTCACGATGCCGATCAGGAGGATGATCCCGATCAGCGCGATCAGGCTGAAGTCGAATCCGGCCGCCATCAGGATCGCGAGCGCGCCGACGCCGGCCGAGGGTAGCGTCGACAGAATCGTGATCGGATGGATGTAGCTCTCGTAGAGAATGCCGAGGATCAGATAGACCACGACCAACGCGGCGAGGATCAGGAGCGGCACGGTGCCGAGCGATTGCTGGAACGCCTGCGCGGTGCCCTGGAAGCTCGAATTCAGCGTGGGCGGCGTCCCGAGCTCCGCCATCGCCTTCTGCACGGCCTCGGTGGCCTGGCCGAGCGCGACGCCTTGCGCGAGATTGAAGCTGATCGTGATCGACGGGAACTGGCCTTGATGGCTGATCGAGAGCGGGCGGACCGGATCGGTGGTCCAGCTCGCGAAGGTCGACAGCGGCACCTGGTCGCCGGTCAGCGGCGATTTCACGTAGAGCTTGTTTAGCGTCTCGAGATCGCCCTGCATCTCCGGCAGGACTTCCAGGATCACCTTGTAGGTGTTGAGCTGCGTGAAATATTGCGTGACCTGCCGCTGTCCGAAGGAATCATACAGCGTATCGTCGATCAGCTGGGGCTGGATGCCGTAGCGGGCGGCGGTGTCGCGGTTGATCTTGAGCTGGACCGTCGTGCCCTGCGTCTGCTGGTCGGTCGCGACGTCGCGCAGCTCTGGCAGTGTCTGCATCTTGCCAAGGATCTTCGGCGCCCATTCGTTCAGCTCGTCCAGATTGGCGTCTTGCAGCGTGAATTCGAACTGAGTGCGCGTGGGTCGACCGCCGAGCCGCACGTCCTGGGCCGCCTGCATGTAGAGGCGGGCGCCCTGGACCTTGTCGAACTGCGGACGCAGACGCGCGATAATCTGCTGGGCCGAAGCGTCACGCTCATTGCGCGGCTTCAGCGTGATGAACAGGTTGCCGTTGTTGCCGGCACGGCCGCTGCCACCGATCGACATGGCAACGCTGGCAACGTCGGGATCGGCCAGGATGATCTTGCCGAGTTGCTCCTGGCGTCTCACCATCTCCTTGAACGAGATGTCCTGCGAGGCTTCGGACGTGGCCGTGATCAGGCCGACGTCCTGCTGCGGGAAGAAGCCCTTGGGGATCAGCACGAACAGGTAGATCGACAGGCCGAGCGTGACGAAGAAGATCGCGAGCGTGGTGCGCCGCCAGGCGAGGGCGTGATCGAGCACATATTCGTAGCCGCGCAGCATCGCGTCGAAGGCGCGCTCGCTCCATTGATAGAAGCGGCCGTGCTGCACCTCACCATGGGCGCGCAGGAAGCGTGAGGCCATCATCGGCGTCAGCGTCAGCGATACGAACATCGAAACGAAGATCGTCATCGCCAGCACCACGGCGAATTCGCGGAACAGGCGCCCGATAATGCCGCCCATCAGGAGCAGCGGGATCAGCACCGCGACCAGCGAGATGCTGATGGAGACGATCGTGAAGCCGATTTCCTTGGAACCCTTGAAGGCGGCCTCCATCGGCGAGTCGCCTTCCTCGATGTAGCGCGTGATGTTCTCGAGCATCACGATGGCGTCGTCCACCACGAAACCGACCGCGATGGTGAGTGCCATCAGCGACAGATTGTCGAGCGAATAGCCGACCGGCCACATCAGGGCGCACGCGCCCAGCAACGCCAGCGGAACCGTGACGGTGGGAATGACCGTCGCCCAGAAGCTGCGCAGGAAGATGAAGATGACCATGACCACGAGCACAATGGTCAAGAGCAGCGTGAACTGGACGTCCTCGACCGCGGCACGGATGGTCGCGGTGCGGTCGCTGATGAGCTCGATCTTGATCGCGGGCGGGATCGCCGCCACGAGACGAGGGAGGGTCGCCTTGATCCTGTCGACGGTTTCGATGACGTTGGCGCCGGGCTGCTTGAAGATTACGAGGAACACGCCGCGCTTGCCGTTGGCCCACGCCGCCTGCTTGGCGTCTTCGGCCGCGGTGACCGCTTGGCCGATATCGCGGATTCGCAACGGAGCGCCGTTGCGATAGGCGATGATGACGTCGTTCCAGTCCTTCGCGTGAGTGAGCTGGTCGTTGGCGTAGATCGTATAGGCCCGCTTCTCGCCGTCGATATTGCCCTTGGGGCTGTCGACCGTGGTGATGGCGATCTGGCTGCGGATGTCCTCCATCGACAAGCCCTTGGCGACCAGCTTTGCGGGATCGACCTGAATGCGGATCGAGGGTTTCTGCTGGCCGCCGATGAAGACCTGGGCGACGCCCGAGAGCTGGCTGATCTGCTGGGCGAGCTGGGTGTCGACGGCATCGCTGACGCTGGTCAGCGGCAGCGTCTCCGACGTCGCCGACAGTAGCAGGATCGGCGCATCGGCGGGGTTGACCTTGCGGTAGGTCGGGGGCGACGGCAGGTTCCTCGGCAACTGGCCGCTGGCCGCGTTGATGGCACCCTGTACGTCGTTGGCGGCGCCGTCGATGTTGCGGTTGAGGTCGAATTGGATGGTGATCGACGCCGTGCCCAGATAGCTCGTCGAGGTCATCTGCGCGATGCCAGGAATCTGGGCGAATTGCCGCTCGAGCGGCTGCGCCACCGACGAAGCCATGGTCTCGGGGCTGCCGCCGGGCAAATTGGCGGTGACCTGAATGGTCGGAAAGTCCACCTGCGGCAGGGGCGCGACCGGGAGCAGGGGGTAGGCGACCAGGCCGACGAAGAGAATGCCGGCCATCAGCAGCGAGGTGCCGATGGGATATCGGATGAAAGGCGCCGAAATCCCGCCCCCGATCATTGCTGTCGAACCTTGTTCTGGGTCGGATCCGAGCTTGCTACCGCCGTCGACACCAGGCTTCCGGGCTGCACCTTGAACTGTCCGCCGACGATCACCTGCTGACCGGGGCTCAATCCTTCCTCGATGACCGAATGACCGTCGATGCCATAGCTGACCTTGATCTTGTGCAGTTCGGCCTTGTTGTCCTGGTTGACCGTATAGGCATAGAGTCCGTTGGTGGAGCGCTGGACCGCGTCATCCGGAACGACCGTCGCATCCTTTAGCGTTCGCACCAGGAGCCGCGTCGAGACCGATTGCCCCGGCCACAGCGTTCTTTCCTTGTTGTCGAACACCGCCTTGAGCCGGATCGTGCCGCTGGTCGCGTCGACCTGGTTGTTGATCACCGCGAGCTTGCCCTCGGCCAGCGTCCTCTTGCCGTCGGTGGTGAAGGCGATCACCTTGAGCGCGCCGGCCTTCTGGCCCTCGCTGATATAGGGGAGCTGGTCTTCCGGCGCGGTGAAGATCACGGCGATCGGCTCGACCTGCGAGATCGTGACGATGGCGGTCTGCGACGAAGCGTTGACGATGTTGCCGATGTCGACCTGACGCAGGCCTGCCACGCCGGTGATCGGCGCCTTGATCTGGGTGTAATCGAGCTGGGTCTGGGCGTTGGAGATCGCGGCATCGTCGGCGGCGATCTGGGCGGTGAGCTGAGCGACGGTGGAGCGCTGTGTGTCGACGCGCTGGGCGGTGGCGAATTCGCCGAGCTTCGTGGCGCGCTGGAGCTCGAGATTGGCGTTGGCGAGACTGGCCTCGTCCTGCGCCTTCTTGGCCTTGGCCTGGTCAAGCGTGGCCTGATAGGGGCGGGGATCGATCGAAACCAGGAGATCGCCCTGCTTGACGATCTGGCCTTCCCTAAATTCGAGCTTGTCGATCTGGCCATCCACACGGCTTCGGACCTGGACCGTGTTAAAGCCCTGAACCGTGCCGAGACCAGTGAGATAGACCGGAAAGTCGGTCTTCTGAACCGGCGCAACGCTGACCGGGACGGCGGAGGGGCGAGGCGGGCCTTTTTGTGCGGTCTGGGTTTTTCCCGCCTCGGACGTGCCGAATTTCTGCTGCCAACCATAATAGCCCGCAGAAGCCACGGCCGCGATGATCAGAAGCCAAAGGATCGGCCGGGACTTGTTCATGTCGTCTCGTGTCGGCTCGTATGCCCTCGGCTACGAATATCGGGGCAATCGTACGGTTCCAGCATGATGTATAATACACGCCAACTTCCAGAGTAAACAGCACTATCGGGTGAGAATCCTAAACAATTGGAAAGCTTTGCACCGTGTAGGCAGCTCGTTGGCGCGGCGACGTGCAATGCCGCGTTTTCCCGCCGCGATCGGCCGGCGTGCAAGTCTTGCGCAGCACGCGGAGCAGTGTGCTCGGGACCGATCGGCCCCGCGCCGCGCTGCCTTTCGGATCTGCCGCAAGAACGGTTCTAAGTCGCCTCGTAGCCGTTTCGGTTACCATGGATTTCGGCATCGTCCATTTCGGCGCCGCAGCGACGGAGCAAAGCATGGACGAGCTGAACGGCAAGCTGATCGCGTGCCAGATGCTGATCGAGGGATTGATCGCGTGTCACCAACGAGCAGCGCGATCCCTTGTGCTTCCTTCACCGACTTTCGCGACGAGATCAAAGCCGTTGTCAACGGCGCCAACATCGCCGGCATGGACAGCACCGATCGCGTGCGCGCCGTTGCGAAGACCGTCGACGAGTTGCTGTGGCTGATGAAACCCAGAGCGGCGATCGAGTGGCCAGCAATCGATTTGCGTTTAGGACGCATCCTTCGCTCAGAGAGCGGGGCAGTTTAGAATCGTTTTGATCTTGATCTATTCAAGGGTTCTCGCGAACGGCACGCATTGACCCGCAATTGTGTGGCCGATACCAACAGGCGACATTCGTTCGACGCGTGTGAACGACAGGAATTGGAGGGCCTTGTGCTCTATCCTCCAGCACCTCTCGTCGCCCCCGTGACCAGGGGGACGCGGGTTGCGTCTTTCTTCTGGCTTCAGAGCATGATACGGGACGATCAAGCCCGGAGCATGATCTATGGCCTCGACACCGCGATACAGGCGCTGGTGGAACGGCTCGGGCGTGACGATCCCGAAACGGTCAAATTGACGGGTATCTATCACAATCTCATTCGCTACTGGGCCGAAGTATGAAGACCATCTCCTTTCAAGCAAGCCTTGCCGCAGCCTTGATGCTGGCGTCTGCCTGGCTCGCATCCCCCGTTTCCGCCCAGACGCAGAGCCCGCCGGCACCGGCCCCATCGACGGCTCAGCCGTCCGCTGCCGGGACCGTCCCCCCGGCAGCTGCGCCTGCGGCCTCGACGGCTCCCGCCGTCGTGGGCGCCGCCCCGGTGGCCGCCAATCCCGCGAGTGCGAAGCCCGAGGCGGCGGCCATGAAGGAGTTGTCGCCCTGGGTGATGTTCATGTCGGCGGACGTCATCGTGAAGGCGGTGATGATCGGGCTCGCCTTCGCTTCGCTGATGACCTGGACCGTCTTCATCGCCAAGTCGATCGAGCTGTCGGTCGCCTCCGGCAAGCTGCGTTCGGCGTTGAAGAAGATTGCGGAGGCGCGCTCGCTTGCCGAAGCGCAGATGGCGCTCGGCACCAAGGAGGGCATCCTGCCGTCGTTCCTTGCGGCGGCGTTGCGCGAAGCGCGGATGTCGGCTGGCCTGTCCAGCGATGCCGGCATCAAGGAACGCGCCGCCTCGAGCTTTTCCGAGATCGTGCGCGCGGAGCAACGGCGCATCCGGATCGGCATGGGCGTGCTCGCGACCATCGGCTCGACCTCGCCCTTCGTCGGCCTGTTCGGCACGGTCTGGGGCATCATGAACAGCTTCATCGGCATCTCGAAGTCGCAGACCACGAACCTCGCCGTGGTCGCGCCCGGCATCGCCGAGGCGCTGCTCGCCACCGCGATCGGCCTCGTCGCCGCCATTCCCGCCGTCATCATCTACAACCACTTCTCGCGCGTGACGAAAGGCTATCTCGAGCTCGTCAGCCGCGCCTCGGGCGCGGCTGGGCGACTGCTGTCGCGTGATCTCGACCGCAGCCACGGCAGCGTGCATTCGCGCGCGGCGGAGTAGACCATGGCCGTTTCGCTCGCTGACAATGATGACGACGACGATTTCTCGGAAACGCATGACATCAACGTCACGCCGTTCATCGACGTCATCCTGGTGCTGCTGATCATCTTCATGGTCGCCGCGCCGCTGTCCACGGTCGACCTGCCGATCGATCTGCCGACGTCGAGTGCGACGCCGCAGAAGAAGCCGGACAAGCCGACCTATCTCAGCATCAAGCCCGATCTGACGCTCGCGATCGGGGAGAACGCCGTTCACCGGGCCGAGTTGATCGGAACCCTCGACAGCCTTTCCGAGATGAGCAAGGACAAGTACGTTTTCCTGCGCGCTGATCGCTCGGTGCCCTATGGCGAGTTGATGGGCGTGATGGAGCTCTTGCGCTCGGGCGGCTATACGCGGGTGAAGCTGGTCGCGCTGGAAGGCGCACCGGGGGCGCCTGTGGCAGGCGCCGCCCAGCCTTAAGAAGACGGAACGATGGCGGACGAACCGAGACCATCCCGGAAGCTCTGGATCCTGGCGGCGGCGGCCGCGCTCGCCCTGCATCTCGGCGGTGCTGCGCTCGCGCTGGCGCATTTGCACGGCGACGACGACGGCGATGGTCTCGGCGCAGCCGGAGCCGAGTTCGCCGTCGAGATGGCTTCGCCGGAGGCTCAGGAATCCGATTTGCCGACCGGACCAAACGACTCCGCGGCACAAGAGGAGCGCCCGGAGCTTCCAGAGCAGAAGGCCGAACTGAAGGAGACGGAACTTCCTCAAGATCGACCGCAAGAGGCCGAGGATCCCGATCGCATTGTCAGCGAAAAGGTTGCGAAGAAGGAGCAGGACGACGATCCGAAGGCGGCTGCCGTTGAAACGCCCGCCATGGAGGCTGCCCCAAAGCAGGTTGATATGGCCCGGCAAACGTTCGAGGACGCAACGCGCGAGGCCGAAAAGGCCCTGGCGCCGGTGGTTGGGCTCGGCAAGGACATCCTGAAGATCACGGTGGACTGGAACAAGAAAATCAGTGCGCGTATCAAGCAGCACCAGATCAATCCGGAAGGCAGAGAGAACGCCAATCAGAAGGTCACGGTGAGTTTCGCGCTCAACCGAAAGGGAAATGTGGTCTCGGTCGACGTGATCGCGTCGTCCGGCGACGCCGCCTACGATGCAGCTGCGATCTCGATGGTTCGCAAGGCGGATCCTTTCGAGCCGCCTCCGGTTCAACTGACCGAGGAGCGTTTCGAGCGCACCCTCGAGATCAGCTTCGCCCCTGAGAAATCGAAGAAGACCGCCAACAAGAAGTCGGCTCAACGCCAGTAGAGCCGGATCCCGACATAGACCACCACCAGGCAGGCGAAGATCAGCGCCACGGGCAGGGGCCGTTTCTGGACTCCGCTGGCCGCGCCTGTCCCGAAGAAACCAGCGCTTTTCGGCTTCGGCGCCGGGCGCCGGAAAGCGGTAACATTATCCGCTGCCGGCTCGGCCTCGCGCGGACGGACGTCGGGCGGCTTTCCAGCGCCACCCATCTCGACGTAATAGGCCTTGTAGATCGCACCGATGGTGGCCTCGGTGGCTTCGCCTTCGCTCATCTGCGCCAGCAGGTTCCTGTAGCTGCTCAGGAACTCCTGGGCCTCCGGAGGCAGCGCGGACGCCCCGTTGAGCTTAGCCATCATCTTCCAGGTGGCGAAATCAGCGCGGGCGCGGGTGTCGGCGCGTCGCGCGATCAGCATATCGGCAGCTTTGACCAAGTCGGCCTCTGGCCTTTCGGCTCGTGTTCGGGTGTTCCGGTTCAACTACGCATTGCCGGTCAGGAAGAGAACAGCCTGAATCACATAACCGGTCAACGTCCGCAGTATTGCTGAAATAACATCAAGATTTAGACCTAACTGCGAGCCCGCCAGCGGCAGCAGGATCAAGAGCCCGATCAGGATCAACATACCGAACGGCTCGAGCCGGGCGAGCGGCAAGGCCAGGGGGCGCGGCAGCAGCCCGACCGCGACGCGGCCGCCGTCCAGCGGCGGGATCGGCATCATGTTGAAGACGGCCAGGATGGCGTTGATGATGAGGGCATTCTTGAGGTTGTCGGCAACCCATTTCGCCGCGCTCGCGGGCACCAGCGGCAGGGCATGGAAGGCGAGGGCGGTGGCGAGCGCCAGCAGGATGTTGGTGGCGGGTCCGGCCAGCGCTACCCAGACCATGTCGAGCCTGGGATTGTTCAGCTTGCGGAAGTTTACCGGCACCGGCTTGGCGTAGCCGAACAGGAACGGCGAATGCGCGAACAGCAGCATCGCCGGCAGGATGACGGTGCCGAACGGGTCGATATGCCTGATAGGATTGAAGCTGACGCGGCCGAGCTGCGCGGCCGTGTTGTCCCCGAGCCGGTCCGCGACGAAGGCATGCGCGGCCTCATGGAAGGTGATGGCGAGCACGAGGGGAAGCACCCACACCGACAGGTCGTACAAGGAAATGTTCACAGCTCATCCATTTCGGTTAGCTAGCGGCCTTGCAACCGTCCTGACCAAACCGGCGCAGCAACGCTTCGGCTCAACATAGGGTGGCCGGTTCCGAATTGCCACGCTGCAGATGGATGCTTCGGCCGGCCGCCGTGCAGTCGCGCAAAGTCACGCCGGGATCGTCCCGGGATATTGCACCAAGCCGTCGTCGAGCTTCACCCAGGCGAGCTTTTCCGACACCCAGATGTGCTCGGTCGGCGCAAAGGCGTTACGATCATCGAAGGTGGCGAGCGCAACGCCCGCTAGCGTGCCGTTGCGGCGCCAGGCGAAAAGCCGCGTGCCGCAGCGCTTGCAGAACACGCGATCGATATTCTCCGAGGAGGCGTAGCGTGCAGTCTCGCCCTCGACGCTGAGCGCGCGCTGGTCGAACTGGGCGCGGGCGAAGTAGGGCGAGCCCATCGCCTTCTGGCAGATGCGGCAATGGCAGATGCGGACGTTGAGCGGCTCGCCCTCCGCCTTAAAACGCACCGCGCCGCACAGGCAACCACCTTCCCGGATCATGATGTCCTCAATAGGTCGCGCGCCCGCCCGAGATGTCGAACACCGCACCGGTCGAGAAGGCGCAATCCTGGGATGCGAGCCAGCTCACCATCGCGGCGAGCTCTTCCACCAGCACGAAGCGCCCCTTCGGGATCTTCGACAGCATGAAGTCGATATGCTGCTGCGTCATCTGGTCGAAGATCGCCGTCTTCGCCGCCGCCGGTGTCACCGCGTTGACGAGGATGTCATGGGCGGCGAGCTCCTTGCCGAGCGACTTCGTCAGCGCGATCAGGCCGGCCTTGGACGCCGAATAATGCGCGGCGTTCGGGTTGCCTTCCTTGCCGGCGATCGAGGCGATGTTCACGATCCGCCCGTATTTCTGCTTGAGCATTTCGGGCACGATCGCCTTGGAGACGATGAAGGGGCCGTCGAGGTTGATGCGCAGCACCTTGCGCCATTCCTCCAGGTCGGTCTCCCAGACCGGCTTGTTGACGCCGGCGATGCCGGCGTTGTTGACGAGAATGTCGATCTTGCCGAAGGCCTTGAGCGTCGCATCGCGTGCCTGCTCGACGGCCGCCGTGTCGGTGACGTCGACCTTGAAGACTTTCGTTTCGCCGCCGATCTCCTTTGCCGTCTTCTCGGCCAGCGCGGCGTCAAAGTCCCAGATCGCGACCTTGGCGCCGGAGGCGACGAAGCGCTCGGTGATGGCGCGGCCAAAGCCCTGCGCGCCGCCGGTGACGATAGCGATGCGGCCGTTGAGATCGATCTTGTTCATGCCGGAGGCCTTCCTGCGTCAGAGCATGTAGCCGCCGTCGACGACGAGATCGACGCCGGTGGTGAAGGCGCTCTCGTCGCTGCCGAGATAGACCACCATCGCGGCGATCTCCTCGGCGGTGCCGAGCCGGCCCATCTTCTGGCGCGAGATGAACATCTCCTTGCCCTGCGGGCCCTGGGCTGCCGCGCGGTCGAGCATCGAAGGCGTCTCGACGGTGCCGGGACAGATCGAGTTGCAGCGGATGCCCTTGGTGATGAAGTCGAGCGCGACCGCGCGCGACAGCAGCGACACCGCCGCCTTCGACGAGCTGTAGACGTAGCGGTTCGCCGGCGGCCGCAAGGCTGCGCAGGACGAGATGTTGACGATGCTGCCGCCGCCGCCGGCGATCATGTCGGGCAGGAAAGCCTTGATGGTCCGGTGCATCGACTTGACGTTGAGGTCGAACGAGAAGTCGAAGTCCTCTTCCGAACATTCCAGGATGGTGCCGTGATGCACGAAGCCGGCGGCGTTGAGCAGGATGTCGATCTTGCCGACGCGCTTGGCGAAGGCGTTGACGTCGGCGGTGTTGCGGACGTCGAGCTTTGCGACCTCGGCGATGCCTTCCTTCGTCAGGCTCGCGATGCCGGCTTCGTTGATGTCGGTGGCGATGACGGTTGCGCCTTCACGCGCGAACGCGATGGCGCAAGCGCGCCCAATGCCTGCCGCGGCAGCCGTGACGACGGCGCGCTTTCCCTTGAGGCGGTCTGCCATGTTGTTTCTCCTGCGAATTTTCCTTCGTCATTCCGGGGCGCGCCTCTTGGCGCGAACCCGGAATCCATCGCGCCACAGCGCCGGTGGATGAATGGATTCCGGGCTCGCGACTGCGTCGCGCCCCGGAATGACCGTGTCAGTGATTGTCCCGCGCCACACCGAACGTACCGGCGACGTTCTGGTAGCGCGTGGCGAGCTCCATGCAGGCGCCGGTCGATTGCTGGCCGACGGTGTTGCGATAGATCTCCTGCCACGGCGTCTGGTTCGGCGGATGCTTGAAGCCGCCGCTGGCCTTGAGCTCGGCATGGCGCTTCTTCAGCTCCTCGTCCGAGATCAGGATGTTGGCGCTGCCCTTGTTGAGGTCGATGCGCACCTTGTCGCCGGTCTTTAGGACGGCAAGACCGCCATTGGCGGCAGCTTCCGGCGAGGCGTTCAGGATCGAGGGCGAGCCCGAGGTGCCGGACTGGCGACCGTCGCCGATGCAGGGCAGGGACAGGATGCCGCGTTTGATCAGCGCCGCCGGCGGCTGCATGTTCACAACCTCGGCGCCACCGGGGTAGCCGATCGGGCCGGTGCCGCGGATGAACAGCACGCAGCGCTCGTCGATGTCGAGCGAAGGATCGTCGATCCGCTCGTGATAATCCTCCGGCCCCTCGAACACGATGGCGCGGCCCTCGAAGGCATTGAGGTCCTTCGGGTTGCTGAGGTAGCGGTCGCGGAATTCCTTGGAGATCACGCTTGTCTTCATGATCGCGGAATCGAACAGATTGCCCTTCAGCACCAGGAAGCCGGCGTCCTTCACCAGCGGCTTGTCGTAAGCCCAGATCACGTCGTTGTCGGGAGCGGGCGCGTTCTTGCAGTTCTCGCCGATGCCGCGGCCGTTGACCGTGACCGCGTCCTCATGGATGCGCTTGTGCTTCATCAACTCGCGCACCACGGCGGGCACGCCGCCGGCGCGGTGAAATTCCTCGCCGAGATAGAAGCCGGCCGGCTGCATGTTGACCAGGAGCGGCACGTCGTGGCCGAACTTCTGCCAGTCCTCGATCGACAGCTCGACGCCGATATGGCGGGCGAGGGCGTTGATGTGGATCGGCGCGTTGGTCGAGCCGCCGATCGCCGAATTGATCACGATGCAGTTCTCGAACGCCTTGCGGGTCAGGATGTCGGAAGGCTTCAAATCCTCCCAGACCATCTCGACGATGCGTTTTCCGGTCTCGTAAGCGATCTGGCCGCGCTCGCGATAGGGCGCCGGGATCGCCGCGCAGCCCGGCAGCGAGAAGCCGAGCGCTTCGGCAAGCCCGTTCATGGTCGAGGCCGTCCCCATGGTGTTGCAATGGCCGACCGAGGGCGCCGAGGAGGCCACGATCTCCATGAACTCTTCATAGTCGATCTCGCCGGCCGCGAGCCGCTCGCGCGATTTCCAGACGATGGTGCCGGAGCCGGTGCGCTCGCCATTGTGCCAGCCGTTCAGCATCGGGCCGCCCGACAGCACGATCGCGGGCAGGTTCACCGTCGCCGCCGCCATCATGCAGGCCGGCGTGGTCTTGTCGCAGCCGGTGGTCAGCACCACGCCGTCGAGCGGATAGCCGTAGAGAATTTCGACGAGGCCGAGATAAGCGAGGTTACGGTCGAGCGCCGCGGTCGGTCGCTTGCCGGTCTCCTGAATGGGATGGGTCGGGAATTCCATCGCGATGCCGCCGGCCTCGCGGATGCCTTCGCGGACGCGGTGCGCGAGCTCGAGATGATGGCGGTTGCAGGGGGACAGATCGTTGCCGGTCTGGGCGATGCCGATGATCGGCTTGCCGGATTGCAGCTCGGCGCGGGTGAGGCCGTAATTCAGGTAACGCTCCATGTAGAGCGCGGTCATGCCCGGGTTGTGCGGGTTGTTGAACCATTCCTGCGAGCGAAGATGGCGGCGGGTACCGTTGCTGCCGGCGGCATGCCCGTTGGTTGGTTTCTTTGTCATTGGTTTCTCCTGCAATGCAAACGCGACTACCGTCCGTCTCATGGTGCGGCATGTGCGGTGCCCAACGGCGCGCGCGATGATCTGCCTTCCCGCTGGCGGGTCGTTTCCTCACGATTCCGATACTAGTCGTGGCTGCTTGGTAACGCTATCATTTTGTTCGCCGCGCCCGCGGCTGATACGGCTGGCCTGCTGTCCGAACGTCGCGCCGACGAGCTTTGCCGCTCGATCACCTTGAAGCCGAGATCGAGCACCGGCTGCTCCGGGCGGCGGCCCTCGATCGCGTCGATCAGCATGGTGGCGGCCGTCTTGCCCATCTCATAGCGGTTGGTGCGGACGCTGGTGAGGGTGGGGACGGCGGCGGCCATGAATTCGAGATCGTTGAAGCCGACGATCGCGATCTGCCCGGGGACTGCGATCTCCCGGCGCCGGCATTCGAACAGCACGCCGAGCGCGAGGTCGTCGTTGGCGCAGAACACCGCATCGATGTCCGGCTCGCGCGCCAGCAGATCGGTGAACAGGGCGCCGCCGAGCGTCACCGAGGTCGGCGTCGCCGTCGTGACCACCAGGCGCTGGTCGAACGATCCGGCGTCCTTCATGGCCGAGACATATCCGTCCAGCCGCCGCTGCACCCTGGGATCCATCCTCGCGCCGACGAAGCCGACCTTGCGGTGACCTTGCTCGAACAGATGCGCGATCGCCGCGCGGGCCGCATCATAGTGCGAAAAGCCGATCATCATGTCGACCGGGTCCGGGCCGATCTCCATGATCTGCACGATCGGACAGTCCGCGGCCTGAAGCATCGCGCGGGACTCCGCGGTCTGGTCGATCCCGGTGACGATCAGCCCGGCCGGCTTCTGCGCCAGAAACAGACGCAGCAACTTCTCTTCCTGGAGAATGCTGTAGCGCGTGTTTGACAACTGGATCGAGTAGCGGCTGCCTTCGGAGGCGTCATAGATGCCGCGCAGCACGTCCGAGAACACGTTATTGGTGAGCGATGGGATCAGGACACCGATGACCTCGGTGCGTTGCGAGGCGAGGGCGCGCGCGGCAAGGTTGGGCACATAGCCGAGCTCCTTGGCGGCGCTCTCGACCCGCGTCCGCTTCGCGACCGACAGGGCCTCCGGATTGCGGAAAAAGCGCGACGCGGTAATCGGGCTGACGCCGGCGAGCTCGGCCACTTCGGCCAGCCGGATTTTGCCTGACTTGGTGCGTTTTCGACCCATTTGCTGCTCTTAACACAGTCAGTCCCGCAAACAAAGGAACGTTGACAGCGCTACCAGCAACGACTAACCAAAGACAAATTGCCAAAACCGCACAAACTACCGACAATGTTGCCCGCTAATATCGGGCCTGGTTCGGTAAAGTCCGAAAAACAAGACGGTCGCGGCGCGAGAGGCGCCGTGGACTTTCGAGGAGGGAGCTAGATGTCGTCTGTGCAAATCCGCGACGTGCGGAAATCGTTCGGCAATTTTGAAGTCCTGCACGGCGTGACGATTCCGATCGAGGACGGCCAGTTCGTCGTCCTGGTCGGCCCCTCCGGCTGCGGCAAGTCGACGCTTCTGCGCATGCTCGCCGGCCTCGAGAACATCACTTCCGGGACGATCTCGATCGGCGACCGCGTCGTCAACAATGTCCAGCCCAAGGAGCGGGACATTGCGATGGTCTTCCAGAACTACGCGCTCTATCCGCACATGACGGTCGCCGACAACATGGGCTTCTCGCTCAAGCTGCGGAATGCCAGCTCGGACGAGATCAACAAGCGCGTCAAGCGCGCCGCCGAGATCCTCGCGCTGTCGCCGCTGCTCGACCGCTATCCGCGACAGCTCTCCGGCGGTCAGCGCCAGCGCGTCGCCATGGGCCGCGCCATCGTGCGCGATCCGCAGGTGTTCCTGTTCGACGAGCCGTTGTCGAACCTGGACGCCAAGCTGCGCGTGGCCATGCGCACCGAGATCAAGGAGCTGCACCAGCGGCTGAAGACGACGACCGTCTACGTCACCCACGACCAGATCGAGGCCATGACCATGGCCGACAAGATCGTTGTCATGCATGACGGCATCGTCGAGCAGATGGGCACCCCGCTCGAGCTCTACGACAAGCCCGACAACCAGTTCGTCGCCGGCTTCATCGGCTCGCCTGCCATGAACTTCCTCAAAGGCCATGTGCGCGTCAACGGCGTTGCGAGCTTCGAAGGACCGAACGGCGTCAAGCTCCCGCTCAAGACCGCGCCCGCCAATTCCGACGGCCGTCCTGCGGTCTATGGCGTGCGGCCGGAGCACTTCACCATCGCCGATGACGGCGCCGAGGCCGAGATCATCGTCGTCGAGCCGACCGGCTCGGAGACGCAGGTGTTTGCCAAGCTCGGCGGCGAGCAGGTCGTCGCGGTCTTCCGCGAGCGTCACCAGTTCAATCCGGGCGACAAGGTGCGGCTGAAGCCCGAGCCATCGCTGGTCCATCTGTTCGACGATGCGACGGGCAAACGCATGAACGCCTAACGCATCAGACGACAAGGCATAAGACGACAAAAAGCATCACAGGGAGGACAACATGCAAGACTTTACCCGCCGGTCTCTGCTTCAAGGCGGCACCGCTTTGGCTGCGACCGGCATGCTGACGGGGCCGGCACTGTTCGACTTCGCCAAGGCCTGGGCGCAGAGCGCGCCCTGGAAGGCCGAGCCCGGCGCCAAGCTGACGGTGATGCGCTGGAAGCGCTTCGTGCCGGCGGAGGACGATGCGTTCAACGCGATGGTGGCGGCGTTCAAGGCCGCGACCGGCACCGAGATGAACACCTTCAGCGAGTCCTTCGAGGACGTGCAGCCGAAGGCCTCGGTTGCGGCCAACACCGGCTCCGGCCTCGATCTCGCCTGGGGTCTGCACACCCTGCCGCAGCTTTTCCCGACCAAAGTGCTGAAGATGAATGATGTCGCCGATTATCTCGGCAACAAATACGGCGGCTGGACCGATGCGGCGGCCAAGACCTGCAAGCTCGGCAACGACTGGCTCGGCATTCCCGTCGCGACCAACGGCGGTTACATGACCTACCGCAAGTCGGCGCTCGACAAGGCTGGCTTCAAGGAATTCCCGAAGGACTTCCCCGGCTTCCTCGAGATGTGCAAGGCGCTCAAGGCCAACAACACGCCGGCCGGCTTCGCGCTCGGTCACGCCTCGGGCGACGGCAATTCCTGGCTGCACTGGGTGCTGTGGGGCCACGGTGCCTACACGGTCGACCAGAACGACAAGATCGTCATCAATTCGCCGGAGACGGCGAAGGCGCTGGAATATTGCAAGGCGCTGTACGACAACTTCATTCCGGGCACGGCGTCCTGGAACGATTCCTCCAACAACAAGGCGTATCTCGCCGGCGAGCTCTATTGCACGGCGAACGGCATCTCGATCTACGTCGCCGCCAAGACCGATCCCAGCAAGAAGGAGCTCACCGAGGACACCTATCACGCGCTCTGGCCGGTCGGTCCGGTCGGCAAGCCGACCGAGCTGCAGCTGGCGCTGCCGATCCTCGCCTTCAACTTCACCAAATATCCGAATGCGGCAAAGGCCTTCGTCGCCTTCATGCTGGAGAAGGAGAACTACGAGAAGTGGCTGGCCGGCGCGCAGGGCTATCTGACGCAGACCCTGAACGCCTATGAATCGGCGCCGATCTGGACGGCCGATCCCAAGAACGCCGTGTTCTCGCAGGCCTCCAAGCGCACGCTGCCGGCGTCGGGCATCGGCACCGTCGGCGAGAAGGCGGCAACCGCGATCGCCGACTTCATCGTCGTCGACATGTTCGCCAATTACTGCACCGGCGCCAAGGATGCGAAGGGCGCGATGGCGGAAGCCGAGCGCCAGCTGAAGCGCATCTATCGCTGAACAGTCACGGGGCGGGCGCCTCTTGGGTCGCCCGCTCGTCAACATTTCGATCAGGGATATCGGGCATGGCTGATGTCGCAATTCCCCGGGCCAAGCCTCAGATGACCGAGGCTGGCGCCTGGGCCCAGCTTAAACACAATCGCAATTGGCTCGGCTTCTGGTTCATGGTGCCGGCCATGGTGTTCCTGATCTTCTTCCTGGCCTATCCGCTGGGGCTGGGCATCTGGCTGTCCTTCACGGACACGCGCATCGGCAGGGTCGGACAGTTCATCGCCTTCGAGAACTACGAATGGCTGTGGGACGATTCCATCTTCTGGCTGTCGGTGTTCAACACGCTGCTCTACACCTTCGTCGCCAGCGCCTTCAAATTCGGCATCGGCCTTTACCTCGCGCTGCTGCTCAACGAGCACATGCCGTTCAAGGCGATGCTGCGCGCGATGGTGCTCATCCCCTTCATCGTTCCGACGGTGCTCTCCGCGCTCGCCTTCTGGTGGATCTTCGACTCGCAATTCTCGATCATCTCCTGGTCGCTGAAGCAGCTCGGCCTGATCAACCAGAACATCAACTTCCTCGGCGACACGACCTGGGCACGCATTTGCGTGATCTTCGCCAATATCTGGCGCGGCGTGCCGTTCGTCGCGATCACGCTGCTCGCAGGCCTCCAGACCGTCTCGCCGTCGCTCTATGAAGCCGCGACGCTCGACGGCGCCACGCGCTGGCAGAATTTCCGCTACATCACCTATCCGCTCTTGACGCCGATCATCGCCGTCGTGATGACCTTCTCGGTCCTGTTCACCTTCACCGACTTCCAGCTGATCTGGGCGATGACGCGTGGCGGCCCGGTCAACGCCACTCATCTGATGGCGACCCTGTCCTATCAGCGTGCGATCATCGCCGGGCAGCTCGGCGAGGGCGCCGCGATCTCCAGTGCGATGATCCCGTTCCTGCTCGCCGCCATCATGGTGTCCTGGTTCGGCCTGCAGCGTCGCAAGTGGCAGCAGGGAGAAAACAATGACTGATCTCCCCACCTCGCGGATCGATCTCAAGGCCGTCCTGCATAGCTCGGCTCCGACAGTCGCGAAGGATGATCACAGCGAGGGCATGAGCTATCTGCAGTCGGTGCCGCGCAGGCTGGTGACGCTGTACCTGCCGCTCGCCATCATCGTCGTCGTCCTGCTGTTCCCGTTCTACTGGATGGCGCTGACCTCGGTGAAGCCCGACGAGCAGCTGCTCGACCTCGACAAGTACAATCCGTTCTGGACCTGGAATCCGACCTTCAAGCACTTCCACAAGCTGCTGTTCGAGAGCTACTATCCGTACTGGCTCTGGAACACGATGTACGTGGCGATCTGCGCGACGGTGCTCTCGATCATCGCCTCGGTGTTCGCCGCCTACGCCATCGTGCGCTTGCGTTACAAGGGCGCCAATCTCGTCGGCGGGCTGATCTTCCTCGCCTATCTGGTGCCGCCGTCGATCCTGTTCATTCCGCTCGCCACGGTCGTGTATCAGTACGGCCTGTTCGATTCGCCGCTGGCGCTGATCCTGACCTATCCGACCATCCTGATCCCGTTCTCGACCTGGCTGTTGATGGGCTATTTCAAGACCATCCCCTTCGAGCTCGAGGAATGCGCGCTGATCGACGGGGCGAGCCGCTGGCAGATCCTGATCAAGATCGTCGTGCCGCTGGCCATTCCCGGCCTGATCTCGGCCTTCATCTTCTGCTTCACGCTGTGCTGGAACGAGTTCATCTACGCCCTGACCTTCCTGCAATCGACCAGCAACAAGACGGTGCCGGTCGCGATCGTGAACGAGTTCGTGGACGGTGACATCTACCGCTGGGGCTCGCTGATGGCGGGCGCGCTGGCCGGCTCGCTGCCGCTCGTGATCCTTTACGCCTTCTTCGTGGAGCATTATGTGTCGGCGATGACCGGCGCCGTGAAGGAATGATCGCGGGGCTTGCCGAGGGCGCGCCAATGGTTTCAAGAGCGGCGCGCTCCGGCCAATAAGTCCGGCCAATAAGAAGGAGTTGAGCTCTTGCACATTCTGGTTCTCGGCGCCGCCGGCATGGTCGGCCGCAAGCTCTGTGAACGGCTGCTGCGCGACGGCCGGCTCGGCAAGAGCGATATCACCAAGCTGACCATGCATGACGTGGTCGAGCCGAAGAAGCCGGAGCAGGCCGGTTTTGCCGTCGAGACCGTCTCGGGCGATTTCGCCGTCCCGGGCGCGGCTGAGAAACTGATCGCAGGTCGCCCCGACGTGATCTTCCATCTCGCCGCGATCGTCTCCGGCGAGGCCGAGCTCGACTTCGACAAGGGCTATCGCATCAATCTCGACGGCACGCGGATGCTGCTCGATGCGATCCGCCTTGCGGGCGGCGGCTACAAGCCGCGCGTGGTGTTCACGTCCTCGATCGCAGTGTTCGGCGCGCCGTTTCCCGATGCGATCGGCGACGAGTTCTTCCATACCCCGCTGCTCAGCTACGGCACGCAGAAGGCGATCGGCGAACTTCTGCTCGCCGATTATTCCCGCCGCGGCTTCCTTGACGGCATCGGCATCCGCCTGCCGACCATCTGCATCCGGCCGGGCCTGCCCAACAAGGCGGCATCGGGCTTCTTCTCCAACATTCTGCGCGAACCGCTCGCCGGCAAGGAAGCGATCCTTCCGGTCTCCGAGGACGTCCGCCACTGGCACGCGACGCCTCGCTCGGCCGTCGGCTTCCTGCTTCACGCCGGCACCATGGATCTCGCCACTGTCGGCCCGCGCCGCAACCTGACCATGCCGGGCCTATCGGCCACGGTCGGCGAGCAGATCGCCGCCTTGAAGCGGGTTGCGGGCGAGAAGGTCGCCGCGCGCATCAAGCGCGAGCCCGATCCCTTCATCGTCGGCATCGTCGGCGGCTGGCCGCGCAATTTCGATGCCAGGCGGTCGCGCGAACTCGGCTTCACCACCGCCGAGAAGACGTTCGACGATATCATCCGCATTCACATCGAAGACGAGCTCGGCGGCAATTTCGTCGCCTGAGCTCGGACTGAGCGGGCCCTGATGATGGCGAGCGTTGCTTGCATCGGCGAATGCATGGTCGAGCTGCGGCAGGCCCAGGGCGGCGCGTCCGCCGGGCAGGGGCAGGGCGGTGGCCTGTACTCACGCGGCTTCGGCGGCGACACCCTCAACACGGCGGTGTATCTGGCGCGCCTGGACGTCAAGGTCGATTATCTCACCGCGCTCGGCGATGACGCCCTGAGCGACGAGATGGTCGCTGCCTGGAATGCGGAAGGCGTCGGCACGCGGCGTGTCGTGCGGCTCGCGGGCAAGCTGCCCGGCCTCTACATGATCCAGACGGATGCGAAGGGCGAGCGCCAGTTCTTCCATTGGCGCGACAGTGCGGCCGCGCGCCAGCTGATGAGCCTGCCGGAGACGGACGAGCTGCTCAACTCGCTGATGAGCTACGACGTCGTCTATCTCTCTGCGATCACGCTCTCGATCTACGACGCGGCCGGGCGCGAGCGCCTGTTCGGCGCCATCAAGCGCGCGCGCCTGCTCGGCACTCGCTTCGTGTTCGACACCAATTTCCGCGCGCGCGGCTGGCCGGACCGCGATATCGCGCGGGAGGTGTTTGCGACCGCCTTCGCAGCCGCCGACATCGTGCTGACCTCGACCGAGGATCTGCTCGCCCTCCATCCCGGCGAAAGTCACGACCAGCTGATGGCGCGCATCCCAACCCCGGAACTGGTGTTCCGTCTGCCCGAGCCGGTGAGCCTGTTGCGCTACCCCGGCGGCGCCAGCGAGGTCCGCGCCGAGCCCATGACCAAGCCCGTGGTCGATACCACCGCCGCCGGCGACAGCTTCGCCGCGGCCTATATCGCGGCCCGGCTCGCCGGCGCCGAGCCGGTGGAGGCCGCCCTATCAGGACATCGGCTCGCCAGCCTCGTGATCTGCTATCCCGGCGCCATCATTCCGGGCTATGCCATGCCGCCGAAGAAGCGGCACCGGCCGGCGGCGTCCCGCCAGGCCAACAATTAGACAGCGACCAAATGAATCGAGACCCATGACCACGGCTGCCCAACAGAACCACCTCGTCGCGCTGTTCAAGGCTGCGACCGTCATTCCCGTCCTCACCATCGAGCGCATCCAGGATGCGGTGCCGCTGGCGCGCGCGCTGGTTGCCGGCGGGGTCCGCACGCTGGAGGTGACCTTGCGCACCCCCGTTGCGATCGAGGCGGCGCGCGCGATGATGACCGAGGTCCCCGAGGCGGTCGTCGGCATCGGGACCATTCTCAACCCGTCCGACTTCAGCCGCGTCGAGAAGCTCGGCGTCGCGTTCGGCATCAGCCCGGGCCTGACCCCCGATCTGCTCAAGGCCGCGACCGACAGCTCCTTGCCGTTCGCGCCGGGGATTGCCACGGCCTCGGAACTGATGATGGCGCTGTCCTACGGTTTCGACGTCGCAAAGTTCTTCCCGGCGGAGCAGGCCGGCGGCATCAAGGGCCTGCGCGCCCTCGGCGGGCCGTTCCCGAACGTGCGGTTCTGCCCGACCGGCGGGGTGGGCGAGGCCAATGCCGCGACCTGGCTGGCTGAACCCAATGTCGTTGCGGTTGGCGGGTCCTGGCTGTGCCCGACGGCGGAAATCCGGGCCGGGAACTGGGCCGGCATAACTGCCATCTGCGAGCGGACCCTCAAGGCGCTGAAAGCCGCGTGAAGTCTTGCCATCCCTGGGCTAAGACTTAGCTCAGGAAGAGGCCTCCAGGGAGAAATGACCATGACCGCCAGCATCGTCGGATGGGCGCATACGCCGTTCGGCAAGTTCGACACCGAAACCGTCGAAAGCCTCGTCACCCGCGTCGCCAATGAGGCGCTGGCGGATGCCGGCATCTCGGCCGGTGATGTCGACGAGATCGTGCTCGGCCATTTCAACGCCGGCTTCTCGCCGCAGGATTTCACGGCGTCGCTGGTACTGCAGGCCGATCCCAAGCTGCGCTTCAAGCCGGCGACCCGTGTCGAGAACGCCTGCGCCACGGGATCTGCCGCCGTGCATCAGGGCCTGCGCGCGATTGCCGCAGGGGCGGCCAAGATTGTGCTGGTCGTCGGCGTCGAGCAGATGACGCGCACGCCGAGCGCCGAGATCGGCAAGAACCTGCTCAAGGCTTCCTACCTCCCTGAGGACGGCGACACGGTCGGCGGTTTCGCCGGCGTGTTCGGCAAGATCGCCAGCTCCTACTTCCAGAAATACGGCGACCAGTCCGATGCGCTGGCGCTGATCGCGGCCAAGAACCACAAGAACGGCGTCGCCAATCCCTTCGCCCAGATGCGCAAGGACTTTGGCTTCGACTTCTGCCGCGCCGAGAGCGAGAAGAACCCCTATGTCGCCGGCCCGCTGAAGCGGACGGACTGCTCGCTGGTCTCCGACGGCGCCGCTGCGCTGGTGCTGGCCGATGCCGAGACGGCCAAGGGCATGACCAAGTCGATCGGCTTCCGCGCCACTGCGCACGCCCAGGACTTCCTGCCGATGAGTAAGCGCGACATCCTGCAGTTCGAGGGCTGCACGGTCGCCTGGCAGCGGGCGCTGGAGAAGGCCGGTGTCACGCTGTCCGATCTCTCCTTCGTCGAGACCCATGACTGCTTCACCGTCGCCGAGCTGATCGAGTACGAAGCGATGGGTCTGACGCCGAAGGGGCAGGGCGCCCGCGCCATAAAAGAAGGCTGGACGCTCAAGGACGGCAAGCTGCCGGTCAATCCGTCCGGCGGCCTCAAGGCCAAGGGCCATCCGATCGGCGCCACCGGCGTCTCCATGCATGTGATGACCGCGATGCAGCTCGCGGGCCAGGCGCCCGAGGGCATGCAGCTCAAGAACGCCAAGCTCGGCGGCATCTTCAACATGGGTGGCGCGGCCGTCGCCAACTACGTCTCCGTCCTGGAGCCGCTGAAGTAGTTTGATCCTGTAGGGTGGGCAAAGGCGCCATACGCCATGCCCGCCTTATTTCTTTGCGTTAGATCATGGTGGGCTCGCGCGGCCCCCTTAATGCTCTGATTGATTTTGCGGGAAATGCATCATGAGCACTAACTACGAAGATTCACTGTCGATGGACGCACTCAACGATCGTATCGCGATCCTCGAGGACAATATCCGCCAGCTCATCGAGCAGGCCGCTGCCGCCTCCGGCGAGCAGAACGAGTCGCGCATCGCCGACCGGATCAATCAGCAGAATGACGAACTCGACCGGCTCCTGAAGATCCGGGAATCCCGTCAGAAGAAATAGCGGCCGACGTCGCCCCGCGGCGCATGCCGCCATACGCCGCCCGCCCTTGCGCGAGCGGCGGCACTGCCGTTAGCTGGACCGAAATCGCGTGGGCAGTTGGGCTCGGCGCAATCGGGAGCGAACGATGGGGCCGCTGAAAGGCATCAAGGTCGTCGACATGACCACCGTGCTGATGGGCCCTTATGCGACCCAAATGCTCGGCGATTACGGTGCCGACGTCGTCAAGCTGGAATCGCTGGACGGCGACGTCACCCGCCTGATCGGCCCGATGCGTCACGCCGGCATGGGGCCGGTATTTCTCAACACCAACCGCAGCAAGCGCTCGATCTGTCTCGATCTGAAGAAGGCTGCGGGGCGCGAAGCCGTGCTGCGGCTTTTGAAGGACGCCGACGTCCTGGTCTACAACGTCCGCCCGCAGGCGATGGCGCGGCTTCAGCTCGGCTACGACGTCGTCTCCGCCATCAACCCGCGCCTGGTCTATGCCGGCGTGTTCGGCTTCGGCCAGGACGGGCCCTATGCCGCAAAACCCGCTTACGACGACCTGATCCAGGGCGCCACGGCGCTGCCGGCGCTGATGGCGCAGACCGGCGACGGCGTGCCGCGCTACGTGCCGAACGCGCTCGTCGACCGTATCGTCGGCCTCACCGCGGTCGGCGCGATCTGCGCCAGCCTCGTGCACCGCGACCGCACCGGCCGCGGCCAGCGTCTGGACATTCCGATGTTCGAGACCATGGCCGGCTTCGTCATGGGCGACCACATGGGCGGGCTCACGTTCGAGCCGCCGCTCGACAAGGGCGGCTATGCCCGCCATCTCTCGCGCGACCGCAGGCCCTACAAGACCTCGGACGGCTATCTCAGCGTCATCGTCTACAACGACAAGCAGTGGGAGAACTTCTTCAAGGCCACGGGGCGCGACGACCTGCGCGCCGATCCCAAATTTGCAACCTTCGCCGGCCGGGCCGCCAATATCAATGTGGTGTATGCCGAGCTCGCCCGCATCTTCGAGACGCGGACCACGGCGGAATGGATCGACCTGCTGACGAAAGCCGACGTGCCTGTCATGCCGATGCACGATCTCGCCTCGATCCTGCACGATGAGCATCTGGAGGCGACCGGCTTTTTCCCGGTGGTGACCCATCCGGCCGAAGGTCCGATCCGCAGCATGAAAGTGACGGCGACCTGGTCCGAGACCGAAGCCGAGCCGGTACGCCTGGCGCCGCGGCTCAACGAGCACGGCGCCGAGATCTTGCGCGAGATCGGCTATTCCGCTGACGAGATCGCAGCCATGGTGCGCGACGGCGTCACGCGTGACGCACCGGAGTAGGGGGAGTGCAGATGACCACGCTTCTCTCATCCGTCGTTCCGGGGCGCGCCCACTTGGGCGCGAGCCCGGAATCCATTCATCCTCCGCACATGCCGTTCGATGGATTCCGGGCTCGTGACTTCGTCGCGCCTCGGAATGACGGTGGAGAAATGGCACCATGAGCTTCATCACCGGCGTCGGCCTCACGTCGTTCGGCAAGCACGAGGGCTCCTCCTCGCTCGACCTGATGAGCGAGGCCGCGCAAGCCGCGCTCGACGATGCCGGCCTCGAGCGCACCGACATCGACGGCATCCTCTGCGGCTATTCCACGGTCTCCCCGCACATCATGCTCGCCACCGTCTTCGCCGAGCATTTTGGTATCCGCCCGTCTTACGCCCATGCCGTCCAGGTCGGCGGCGCCACGGGTCTTGCGATGACGATGCTTGCACATCATCTCGTCGCGTCAGGTGTCTGCCGGAACGTTCTGGTGGTCGCTGGCGAGAACCGGCTCACCGGGCAGAGCCGCGATGCCTCGATCCAGGCGCTGGCGCAGGTCGGCCATCCCGACTACGAGGTGCCGTTAGGACCGACCATTCCCGCTTATTACGGCCTCGTTGCCAACCGATACATGCACGAATACGGCGTGACCGAAGAGGATCTCGCCGAATTCGCGGTGCTGATGCGTGCTCACGCCTGCACCCATCCCGGCGCGCAATTCCACGATCCCATCAATGTCGCCGACGTCATGGCCTCCAAGCCAGTGGCGCTGCCGCTCAAGCTGCTCGATTGCTGCCCGGTCTCCGACGGCGGCGCGGCGTTCGTTGTCAGCCGCGAGCGAACCGGGGAAGCGGGCGTGCGTATCCGCGGCTGCGCCCAGGCCCACACGCATCAGCATGTCACGGCAGCGCCCGCCCTCAGCGAGCTTGGCGCCGAGATCTCCATCGCGCGTGCAAAGGCGACCACGGGTCTCGCGATCTCCGACGTGCGCTACGCCGCGATCTATGACAGCTTTACGATCACGCTCGCGATGCTGCTGGAAGACCTCGGTCTCGCCGGCCGCGGCGAGGCGGCCGCGCGCGTGCGCGCCGGCCATTTCAGCCGTGACGGCGCGATGCCGCTGAATACCCATGGCGGCCTGCTCAGTTACGGCCATTGCGGCGTCGGCGGCGCCATGGCGCATCTCGTCGAGGCGCATTTGCAGATGACGGGGCGGGCGGCCACCCGCCAGGTCCGCGACGCCTCGATTGCACTGCTGCACGGCGACGGCGGCGTGCTGTCGTCTCACGTCAGCATGTTCCTGGAGCGGGTCAGATGAGCGAGCGTCTGGCGGACTGGACAAAGGGTAAAGAGGCCATCACCTACCAGACCTGCACCGCATGCGGGCATGTACAGTATTTTCATCGGGCCTTCTGCGCAGCTTGTGGCGAATCGGGCCCGCGCGAGCAGCGCGCCAGCGGCAAGGGCAGGGTGTATGCGACCTCGTTGGTCTGCCGCGCGGCAACGCCCGAGACGCGCGCGCACGTGCCCTACAACATCCTGCTGGTCGATTGCGCCGAGGGTTTTCGCATGATGGCCCACGGCGAGAATGACCTCGCCATCGGCGATTCGGTCATCGCGAGCTTCAAGCCGTTCGCCGGCAAGCTGGTGCCGTTCTTTGCCAAAACCAAATAGGGAAACGCGAATGTAGCCCGGATGGCGCGCAGCGAAATCCGGGATTCGCACCTCGCGGACAGACTTCCCGGATTGCGCTGCGCTTCATCCGGGCTACACGCCAACCGAGGGATCCGTCATTCGGGGGCGGTCATGCGACCGAGCCTGGAACGGGAATTCTGGGCTTGGCTTGTGCGAGAGCCACCCCGGAATGACGAAAACGCTGAGCGCCTGATTCGGAAAAGTGTGAAGCGGTTTTCCGAAAAGATCATGCGCAATCGAAATACTCTAACGCCCGTAGAACAAGATGCTGGCGATGACGAGCATCGCCGTCACCGCCAGCATATGCGCGAGCGCTCCCGAGGCTGCCCCCTTGGTGGCTTCCTTCATGCCGTTTTCTCCCTAGACTTGGGCGTGACTCATCGTTGCGCGGTGAGCGCTTACGACGGCCAATTGTTTTTACTCGGAACACCCCTTGCGAGTATCCGCCGCGATTTGTCCCCCGCGGCGAATATCGACTGTGTCAGGGTCGATCAGCAATGCGGCGGCAATTTGACTCGATGATGTTGCTCGTGCGTCCCCACGCGAATAGAGTCTTCGGGAACCTTCGCCAACGGCGACAAAAAGCATCAAAAGATCAGGGAAACTTTAGGAAAATCATGGCCCGCATTCAGTACAGCGACCCGTCCAAGGCATCCGACCGCACCCGCGAAATCCTCGACAAGAACCGCCATGCCAACATCTTCCGGATGATGGCGCATTCGCCGAGTTACTTTGAGCAATATTGCCGCCTCGGGGGCGCAATCAGGCACAAGGGCGAGCTCGACCCCATCGTGCGCGAGCTTGCGATCACCCGTACCGGCATCCTGTGCGAGGCACCCTATGAGATCGTCGCGCACAAGCGCATCGGCAAGAATGTCGGCGTCACCGACGAGCAGAACGAGGCGCTCGAGAACTGGCAGGCCGCATCCTGCTTCAACGAGGTGCAGCGCGCCGCGCTCGCCTTCACCGACGAGATCGTGAAGCTGACGAAGCCGACGGATGCGACCTTCAAGGCGATCGCATCGAAGCTGACGCCAGCGGCGCTGGTCGAGCTCCAGCTCTCGGTCGGCTTCTACATCATGACGTCAAAATTCCTGGAGACGTTCGAGATCGACCTCCAGCCCGTCACCGAAGTGGTGGGCTGATCCAAAGCTCGGCTTGCGAGGGATGCTCATGACAATCGATGAATATGCGGCCTGGGCCGCAACCATTGCCAAAGTCGACGAGCATCCGTCGAACGAGCGGTTGTCTTATCTCGGGCTGGGCCTTGCCGCTGAGGCGGGCGAGGTCGCCGAGCACATCAAGAAGCTCCTGCGCGACGACTGGCTCGACAAGGCCGGTCTCGTCGAAGAGCTTGGCGATGTCGTCTACTACTGGGCCTGCCTGTGCGCCGCCACCGGCCAGCAGCCGTCCGCGCTGCTCAACGCCAGTGCCGCCAAGATCAGGCGACGCATCAGCGAAGCGGCGAGCCGGTAGAGCAAGTGAAAGCTGGGAGCTCCGGCGTCATGGCCGGGCTTGTCCCGGCCATCCACGACTTGCCGCGCAGCACGAAGAACGTTGATGCCCGGGACAAGCCCGGGCATGACGATCTGTTGCGCATGAACCGCTCACGTCGAGGTCAGAATATCCACCTTGGCGTTGGCGACGATCAGGCGGTCGGCCAGAAGCTGGGCCAGGTTACGCATGATGCATTCGCTGGCGCGGGGGTGCCGCTTGCGGAAGCGCTCGAAATCCTTCAGCGGCACCTCGCATGCCGTCGCTGCCATGTCGGCGAACACGTCGGCGGAGCGGGTTTGTTCCAGCAGCGCCATCTCGCCGAACGCCATGCCGGCGGTGAGCGTCGCCAGCCTGACGCCGTCGGGCAAGGTGACGTGCACGGCGCCGCTGCGCAGGAAGTACAGGGCATCGGCGGGGTCGCCGGCCGTGAGGATCTTCGCGCCGGATTGATAGGTCCTGATGGTGCAGAGCGAGGCGAGATCCGTCAGCTCTTCCTCGCTCAGCCCGGTCAGCAGCGGCTGTTCGGCTAGCTCGGTGGTCTCGTGAAAATCGATCGAGCCGCCGTAGCGATAGACGATCTGGTCTTCGGCCCATTCGATCGCAGTGTCGAGCAGATAGAAATCGCGCACGTTCTTCAGCTCAGCGGTCCATTCGCGTAACGTATTCCATTCCTTGGAGGCGCGCCGGACGCCCGACAAGACCACCGTGACATTCAGCGCGGCCAATTCCTCGAACGCTTCGGCCACAAGTCGTGCGCCGGCCCGCGTAGTCGAGGTCACGCGGTGGAGATCGAAGATCACGAATTGCGGCCGCGGTCGTCCCGCGAGCCGGCGCGAGACGTAATCCACCGCCGACAGCGACAGCGTGCCGACCAGCTCGATGATGCGCACCTCCTGCTCGTGCGCCGCCAGGATCTCGCGCTCCTGCGGGCGGCGCACGCGGCGCGACGGGCTCTTGCCGATGTCGTAGTCGGCGATGACGGCGTTGCGTGCGTCGTCGCTGCGGTTGAGCATGTGCAGGTCGTAATGCGAGGACAGCGCCTCGCAGACCTTGATGCCGCGCACGCTGTTGCCGTGCTTGTCGAGCTTTGGCGAATAGCTGCCGAGGCCGAGGCGGGCAGGGAGCGCGGCCAGGATGCCGCCGCCGACGCCGCTCTTGGCGGGGATGCCGATGCGGTAGATCCACTCGCCGGCATAGTCGTACATGCCCGACGACGTCATCACCGAAAGTGTGCGCGAGATCGCGTAGGCGCTCAGCACCTGCTCGCCGGTGACCGGATTGATGCCGCGATTGGCGAGCGTTGCCGCCATCACCGCGATATCGCGCGCGGTCACCAGCACGGCGCATTGCCGGAAATAGACGTCGAGCACGCCGACGACGTTGTCCGAGATCACCGCGTTGGTCTTGAGCAGATAGCCGATGGCGCGGTTGCGGTCGCCGGTCTGGCTCTCGGAAGAATAGACGGCGTCGTCGACGGAAAGGTCGCGGCCTGCAAAACGGCTGAGCGCAAGGCGGATCTGCTCGAAAGCCTCCGCGCCCTTGCTGTCGTAGATCAACCCGGTGCAGGCGATCGCGCCGGCATTGACCATCGGGTTGAACGGATGGTTCTCGGAATTGAGCCGGATCGAGTTGAAGGGATCGCCGGAGGGTTCGACGCCGATCGCGCCTTCGACCTTGCCGGCGCCGAGCAGGTCCAGCGCCAGCGCGAACACGAAGGGTTTCGACATCGACTGGATGGTGAAGGGCACCCTGGAGTCGCCGACTTCATAGACATGGCCGTCAAGCGTCGCCAGGCTGATGCCGAAATAGGCAGGGTCCGCCTTGCCGAGCTCGGGAATGTAATCGGCGACATGGCCCGACGTTTCGGCGGAGAATTCGCTGAGGCAATTGTCCAGAAACCGCAGCAGGGGCGGCTTCGAACGGGTCCAGGCGGTGGCGAGAGGCGAGAGCGGTTTCATCGCCTCCCTTGTGCAACGCAATCAGAGCACGCGCAACCCGTCCGGCATCACAGGCGGGCGCCGGACCAAGAGAAGCGCGATCAGGATCGTCGGCAGCAGGATGCCAAGGCCGAGCAGCGTCACTTGCATCTGCGACAGCGGCATGATGCCGCCGCCGGGGGTCGCCACCACGAAGCCGCCGATCACCAGCAGCACACGGATGGGCCATTCCAGGCTGCCTGTGCCGCGCAAGTCCCCGACGAAAGGCTGGTAGCCCTGGATGCCGCCGCAGATGAACAGCGTGCCGAAGGCGGCGAGGCCCATCAGGCCGAGCCCGGCGAGGTATGGGCTCGAACCCTGCAGCACCAGCGCCGGATTGAGTACGAAGAAGAACGGCAGGAAATAGATGATGCTGCCGACCCACATCGATTCCCAGCCGGTCTTCATGGCCGGCGATCCGGCGATGCCGGCAGCTGCGAAGGAAGCGATCGCGACCGGCGGGGTGATCGACGACAGCATGCCCCAATAGAAGATGAACATGTGCACCGCCATGCGGTTGAGCCCGAGCTTCTCCAGCGCAGGCGCGACCAGGATGGCGAGGAAGATGTAGCAGGCCGTCGTCGTCAGCCCAAGGCCGAGAATGAGGCTGGTGAGGGCGCACATGCCGAGCAGCAGGAAGGCATTGTCGCCGGCGATGTGCAGGAGGTCGTTGGCAAGGCTCGACACCACGCCCGTCATCGAGAACGCGCCGATCAGCAGGCCGCAGCCGGCGAGGATGCCGACCAGCTCGACGAAGGTGCGGCCGTTGACCTCCAGGAACTTGCCGATCGTCGCAAATGTCCAGCGCGTGTCCTTCGAGAAGAACTGGTTGAGCACGAGAAGCAGCGCGGTGGCGTAGAACGGCGCGTGGCTCTCCCGCTTGAAATAGAGCAGCATCACGATCAGAAGCGCGATGACGAAGACGTAGTACCAGCCGTCCTTGATCGTATCCATGATCCGCGGCAGCTCGGCGCGGGGAATACCTTTCAGCTTGTGGCGCGCCGCGTAGGCGTCGACCTGCATGAAGAGGCCGACGTAATAGAGCACGGCCGGAATGATTGCGGCGAGGGCGACATCGGCGTAGCTGACATTGAGGAACTGGGCGATCACGAAAGCGGTCGCACCCATCACTGGCGGCGCCAGCACGGCGCCGGTCGAGGCGCAGGCCTCGATCGCGGCGGCATAGGAGGCGCGAAAGCCGCTCTTCTTCATCACGGGGATGGTCATGGTGCCGGCGGTGAGCACGTTGGAGATGATCGAACCCGACATCATGCCGAGCAGGCCGCTGGCAAAGATACAGACTTTTGCCGCGCCGCCGCGAAAGGTGCCGCACAGCGCGAAGGACAGGTTGATGAAGAACTTTCCGGCGCCCGTCATCATCAGCGCGGTGCCGAACACCAAAAAGCCGATCACGGTGTCGGCGAAGGCCTGGATGGGGATGCCGAGCAGGCTCTCGCCCGAGAGCACGTGATAGGCGGTCGCCTGCTCGAGCGTCGATTGCGTGCCACGGAACGGCCCGAGCCAGCGGGCTTCAGCGAACAGGGGATAGACAGTGAAGGGCAGAACGCTGAGGAGCAGGCTCCAGCCGCCGGTGCGGCGCAACGCTTCCATCAGCATCACCCACATCACGAGGCCTGCGGCGATCACCGTGTTGGGCGCGCCGCCGAATTCCCAGCCGGCCTCTGCCGCCTTGCGCACGTTAACCATCAGCGTGAGCGCCGCCGCGAAGGTCACGACGAACAGGACGAGGTCATACCAGGGCATGCGGTCGAGCGGCGCGCGTTCGGTGCCCGGAAAGATCAGGAAGGTGAACGGCAGCATCAACGCGATCAGGAGATAGAAATATTCCGTGTTGAGCTGGGTGTATCCGACGAAGAAGCGCAGCGAGAATTGCTGGTTGATGCAGAGCAGGATCGTCGCCGCGGTCGCAACGATCAGCGTCCAGCGCCACGCGCCGCGCAACGTGCGAACGCGCGTGACTTCCGCTTCCTGCATGTTGCCGGCGGCGCCATGGGGATCATCGAACACGACGCGCTTGGGCTCGTCTTGCGGGACGGTGGAAGTGGAAGAGGACATCATCGATCCCGCGCGTGGGCTGGTGAACGCAATCAGGCAAACGGCAGTTGTTTGAACCGCTCTGGCCGCGCGCTCAACCTCTCCCGCGTGCGGGAGAGGTCGGCGCGAAGCGCCGGGTGAGGGCTTTCTCCTCTGGGGGAATCCCACCGCGGAGGCACCCTCTCCCCAACCCTCTCCCGCAAGCGGGAGAGGGGGCGCACTTCTCGCGAGGCAACGATCACGCCTAACAACACCTCGCTCTATTCCTCGAACCCGTTCGGCATGCCCGCTTTCGCTAGCGCCGCGGCACGCGCCTTCGTCCAGCCTTCGAGGAACGCCTTGTCGTCCGACGGCGGATTGGACTTGCCGTAATCGGCCCAGGCGGCCGCCAGCACCTCCTGCCGCTTGATCAGCTGGTTGTTGTGTGCCTCCTGAGCGTCGCTCCATTGGCCGGCCTCTTTCAACGCCTTCACCGCGCCGGGATGCACCGGCACCACCCAGTTCTTGGTCTGGCGGTTGGCCGCGAGTCCGCCGGCGCCGGGCGCGGAGTCCTTATAAGCGTCGTAGTTGACGATCATCGCCTTGGTGATCGCATAGACCTGGTCGGCCGGTTGCGAGGCGTAGGCGACGAAGATCGGGTAGGGATAATTGCCGAGCTCGATCGGCTTCTCCGGCGAGATGCCGGCACCGCAAGTCGCAAGCTGCGGGAAGAAGAACGAGCCGACCTTCTGCATCCGCGCCCAACCTTCCTTGTCCTTGGCGGGCAGCGGCGGCCAGATCAACCCGCGCGGCGAAGCCTCGGCCTCCTTGGCGGGACCGGTGATGGTGGTGCCGAAGGCGGCATCGACGTCGTTGTTGATCAGCCCTTTCCACATCGCGCCGTAGCTGGCGAATTCGACAGCCTTGACGTCCTTCTGCGTCAGCCCGGCGAAGGCGAGCACCGCGAGCGAGTTCTGGTTCAGCGCGGGTGAGCCGACCACGAAGCCGACGCGCTTGCCCTTGAGATCCTTCAGCTCCTTCACGCCGGTGTCGGCGGCCACCGCAAGCGAGGCGCAATTGCAGTCGACGGTCGAGAGCAGGGTCTGCAGCGGCTGCGGACCCCATTCCTTCGAGCCGAACTCGAACACGCCTTCCTGCGCGAAGTAGGTGCCCGACCCCATCGCCGCGGAAACCGCGCGCTTGGCGCGCAGCGGCGCGAGGCGCGCGACGTCGTTGCCTGCGGGGAGCACGCGCACGTCGGTGCCGTACTTGTCCTTCATCATCTTGCCGACGCCGACCGCTATGTTGAATCCGGCGGTGCCGGTGTCATAGGCGGTGAAGGTCAATGTCGCCGGCAGCTTGATGTCTTCGGCGAACGAATAGCGTGTAGACGCAAAAGAAATGCCCGCCACCAGAGCAGGCGCGAGCACGAGCAGCCCACGAAGCATGTTTCCCTCCAATGATCTTCGCTTTGCCGCGAAGATTTTCATTCTTTGTTTGAAACAACGTTTTGTTTGAAACCGATCATGTCACCGCGATCAAGCGATGGCAACGCCATACAGCGCGCGTGGGAATGCGACTGACACATTGTCGCGGAAAAGACCGGATAAGACGCTCAGCTCGCGACGATCGCTATCGCCTGTCCCTCCGCAACGACGTCATCGACCTTTACCAGAAGCGATGTGATGGTGCCGTTTGCGGGCGAGGGCACTGGGATCTCCATCTTCATCGCTTCGACCACCACAACGTCATCGCCATCCGCGACGGTTCCTCCAACTTGCACGGGAGTTGCGCAGATGCGTCCCGCGACCTCCGTGACGATCTTAATTTCTGGCATGCCATCGCCTTTTTGTTGTCGTCGCAAAATGCCTGAGGTAGCGTCGTCTGCAAGTGGAATTTAATTCCGCACAGCGGAACACAACGGTAGGGATCATGGGACGACGTTCGGAGCGGTTGAGCAGGCAAGGTGCGCTCGCTGGCGAAGCCGGTGAGGGTGATGTGATCCAGGTGGTGTCGCGCGCGTTCGACGTATTGCGATGCTTCGAGGGCCACGAGGCGCGACTCGGCAATCTCGAGATTTCAAATCGCTGCGGTCTGCCGCGCTCGACGGTATCGCGGCTCACGCATACGCTGACCCGCATGGGCCAGCTCGTGTATCTCCCGCGCGACCAGAAGTATCGCATCGGCCCGAGCGCGGTGGCGATGAGTGCTTCGATGATGAAGGGCGCGCAGCTGCGCAGCATGATTCGCCAGCGGCTGCAGGAAGTCGCCGAGCAGCTGCCGGGCACGGTCGGCTTCGTCGTCCCCGACCGCTTCCATCTCGTCTATCTCCAGTTCGCGCGTTCGGCGACGGCGCTCGGCTTGCACGAGGGCACCGGCAGCCGCATCTCGATGGCCTCGACCGCCGCGGGCGCGGCCTACACCGCGGCGCTCGCGCCGGAAGTCGGTGATGCCTTCGTCGCGGACATGGAGCGGGAAGCCCCCGAAGCTGCGAAGATTCTCAAGCCCCGCATCGAGGCCAACCGGCAGATGTTGCGCGAGCGCGGCTATGTCGTCGCCTGCGGCCTCTGGAGCCCGCACATCAACGGTCTCGCGGTGCCGATCTGGTCGCCGCAGTACCAGACCTTCGTGGTCATCACGATCGGTCTTCTGTCGGCGATGTATGACGAGCAGCGTCTGCACGAGGAAGTCGCGCCGATGATGCTCCAGCTTGGCCGCTCGCTCGGCAGCCTGATGGAAGGCGCGGAAGGCGACGCCTTCAACAACCGTATCTCGCGTAAGCCGGTCGCCATGGCCGTGCACAACAATAACAAGCCGATCCATTCGGAGGGAGTGAATGAACTGGAAGCCGGAACTCGACGAGCTCGCCCGGCGCGAAGCCTTCGCGCGGGAGATGGGCGGCGTTGACAAGGTCAAGCGACAGCATGACCAGGGCCGGCTGACTGTTCGGGAGCGTATCGACAAGCTGATCGACAAAGGCAGCTTTCACGAGATCGGTGCCGTCTCCGGCATCGGCGAGTACGATTCCAGCGGCGATCTGAAGAAGCTCACGCCGGCTAATTGCGTGTTCGGCCGCGCGCGCGTCGACGGCCGTACATTGGTCGTGGTCGGCGACGATTTCACCGTGCGCGGCGGCTCGGCGGATGCGTCGATCTCGGCCAAGCCGCTGATGGCGGAGGAGATGGCGCACGATTTCCGGCTGCCCATCGTCCGCATCATCGAAGGCTCCGGCGGCGGCGGCTCGGTCAAGACCATCGAGACCAAGGGCGCGGCCAATCTACCCGGCGGCATCGGCGGCACGCGCTGGTATCGCTTCACGACGGAGAATCTGTCGCGCGTGCCGGTGGTCGCGCTCGGCCTCGGCTCGGTAGCAGGCCTGGGCGCCGCGCGTCTTGCCGCCAGCCACTATTCCATCATGACGCGAAAGTCCGCGATGTTCGTCGCGGGTCCGCCGGTGGTGAAGGCGCTGGGGCAGGACCTTACCAAGGAGGAGCTCGGCGGCGCCGATATCCAGACCCGCGCCGGCGCGGTGGATCATGCGGTCGACACCGAGGAGGAGGCGTTCGCCTGCGCGCGGCGCTTCCTCTCCTACCTGCCGTCATCGGTCTACGAGCTGCCGCCGACCTTGCCCTGCACGGACAGTCCTGAACGCAGCGACGAAGCGCTGATGAACGCGGTGCCGCGCAACCGCAAGCAGGTCTACAAGATGCGGCCCATCATCGAGTCCGTCGTCGACAAGGGCTCGTTCTTCGAGGTCGCAAAAAACTTCGGCAAGCCGATCATCGTCGGCCTCGCGCGGCTCGAGGGCAGGGCGGTGCTGTTGCTCGCCAGCGATAGCTTCCATTATGGCGGATCCTGGACCGCGGATGCCTGCCAGAAAGTGGTGCGCTGGGTCGACTTCGCCGAGACCTTCCACCTGCCGGTCGTCTATCTCATGGACTGCCCCGGCTTCATGATCGGCCTCGATGCGGAGAAGGCGGCCACCATTCGCCACGGCGTGCGTGCCATGGCGGCGGTGAACCAGACCACGGTGCCCTGGTGCACCGTGATCCTGCGCAACGCGTTCGGCGTCGCCGGTGTCGTGCACCAGCCGGCCGACCGCTTCTCGATCCGCTATGCCTGGCCCTCGGCCTATTGGGGCTCGCTGCCGCTCGAAGGCGGCATCGAAGCCGCCTACCGCGCCGACATCGACGCGGCGGAAGACAAGGCGGCGAAGCTGAAGGAGATCGAGGAGCGGCTCAACAAGCTCCGCTCGCCGTTCCGCTCGGCCGAAAAATTCTGGGTCGAGGAGATCATCGATCCCAGGAAGACGCGATCGCTCCTGTGCGAGTTTGCCCGGCTCGCGGAGCCGCTGCGAAAGCCGGGGCCGCCGGAGAATATGACGATCAGGCCTTGATATCGGCCATCATCCGACTGCCGCGACAATCTTGTCGCGGCAGCGATGGCGTGACCTCACAACAGGAACGCGCTACGTTCCCCCAACAAGAACAAGAGGAAGCGCCAATCGTGTACGACTTCATCATCGTGGGCGGCGGCTCGGCGGGGTCCGTGCTGGCCCACCGGCTCTCCGCCAGGAGCGCCAACAAGGTCCTGCTCTGCGAAGCCGGTCAGGACACGCCACCCGGCAACGAGCCAGCCGAAATCAGGGACAGCTATCCCGGCACCGCCTATTTCGATCCGCGCTTTCACTGGACCGAGCTCAAGGTGACGACCCAGGTCGTCAGCCACAACAATCCCGAGGAGTCGCGGCCTCCTTTGCGCAAATACGAGCAGGCGCGCGTGCTGGGCGGGGGCTCGTCGATCAACGGGCAGATGGCCAACCGCGGCGCGCCGACCGACTACGATGAATGGGAGGCGCGCGGCGCCGAGGGGTGGTCGTGGGCTGACGTGCTGCCGTTCTTCAAGAAGGTGGAGCGCGACCTCGATTTCGACGGACCGTATCACGGCACGGACGGAAGGATCCCTGTCCGCCGCATCCCGCGCGAGCACTGGACGCGACATTCGGAGGCATTCGCGCAGGCCTTCCAGCAGGCCGGCCATCAATTCGTGGCCGACCAGAACGGCGAATTCGTCGACGGCTTCTTCCCGGTGACGCATTCCAATCAAGCCGAGCAGCGCGTCTCGGCCGCGATGGGGTATCTCGATCGCGACACCCGCGCGCGTGCGAACCTTGCGATTTCGACCAACACGCAGGTGCGAGAGCTGCTGTTCGAAGGCACGCGCTGCGTCGGCGTGAAGGCGATGGTCGACGGACGCGAGCAGGAATTCCGCGGGCGCGAGATCATCCTCTCCAGCGGCGCCATCCATTCGCCGGCGCATCTGCTCCGCGCCGGCATCGGTCCCGTCGGTCACCTCAAGGATCTGGGCATTCCCGTGCTGGCGGCCTTGCCGGGCGTCGGCCAGCGCCTGATGGACCATCCCTCGATCTCGCTGTCGTCGTTTGTTCGCCGCGGCGCGCGCATGAACGAGCACACCAGGCGCCACATGCAGCTCGGCCTGCGCTACTCCTCCGGGCTGCCTGATGTGCCCAAGGGCGACATGTTCGTCGTCGTCATCAGCAAATCGGCCTGGCACGCCGTCGGCGCGCAGATCGGCTCGCTCCTGACCTTCGTCAACAAGACCTATTCCGAGACCGGACAGGTCAGGCTCGCCTCGCGCGATCCCTCGGCAGAGCCGATCGTCGAGTTCAACCTGCTGTCCGACCGCCGCGATCTCGATCGCCTGATGAGCGGTTTCCGCAAGATGGCGGCGATCCAGATGAGCGAGGTGGTCAGGAAGGTGACGGACAAGCCGTTTCCGGCCGCCTATACCGATCGCGTCCGCAAGATCGGCGTGGTCAACACCAGGAACAAGATTCTCACCACGATCGCCGCGACCCTGATGGACGGGCCGGCGGCGCTGCGTCACTACATGATCGACAATTTCGTCGTCGAAGGCTTCACCTTCGATCAGGTGATGAACGACGACGAGGCGCTGGAAGCCTTCGTGCGCAAGGCGACGATCGGCGTCTGGCACGCCTCATGCTCGTGCCGCATGGGCCGCACTGAGGATCCGATGGCGGTGGTCGACAATCAGGGCCGCGTCAAGGGCGTGCAGGGCCTGCGCGTCGTCGATGCCTCGATCTTCCCGGTGGTGCCGTGCGCCAACACCAACTTTCCGGTGTTGATGTCGGCGGAGAAGATCGCGGCCGCCATGATGCAATGAGCGGCAGCGAGTTCTGGCGATCCGGGCAGTGCGGGGAGGAGGAGCGCTGATGGATACTTGCCTCGCGCGGTCCGACTTGGTTGCATGCCGTGAGCTTGACGCGCTAATCGCGCATTCGAGCGCGGCGAGTTAATCATCTCAGGCGCTACGTGTAGGCTATGAGATCGTGCAGTCGTGGCGCACGATCGCAGCCAGTTTCAGCCGCGCTTTAGGCCCATTTCAGCCAAACTGTTATTGGTCTCTTTGCCCGGGGCAGGGTCTCTCATTTGGAGTCCTGCAATGTTCAAACGCGTATTTTCTGCGTGCGTCCTCGTTATCCTGGGTTCTATCGCTTCGGAAGCGCGCCCTTATCGCATTCATCAAGCTCCTGAATGCAACGTCACAATGCCCTGCGACTTCTCGTATTCGCAGACGCGACGCGAGCGGGCTGCCAGGCCCTCACTGGCTTCCAGATCTTCGCTGATTTCTAGGTCCACACTGCAAGCGTACCGCTCGACACAACTGACGGTGACTGATGCTGGGAGCACGACCACGCCGGCGGCCGTCTCCGGTGCCCACGGCGCTCGCATTGTCGGTGGCCGTCCGGCCGGTTGCCCTTCGTCGTTCTGCGGCTGCGGCGCGGCTCTGCGCGTGTTCGGCCGTATCGTGCCGGAATTGAATCTTGCGTCCAATTGGCTCCGCTTTCCCAGGACATCACCCGCACCGGGAATGGTTGCTGCGCGACGAGGACACGTTTTCGTCCTTGAACAGCACCTCGGAGGCGACGTCTGGATGGCCTATGACGCCAACTCGGGTGGGCGCGCGACGCGAATCCACGCGCGTTCGCTGCGAGGGTATACGATTGTCAACCCGCGCGGCGGCTCGGTGGCTTGAGGGCAGCGGATAGCGCTCCAAAAACGGCGGACGGGTCGCAACATCTTTGCGACCCGCCAACGCCGAACGCCGAGCCGATCACAGCCGGAGCACCTTGCCGGGATTCATGATGTTGTGCGGATCGAGCGCGCGTTTGATGGTGCGCATGATGTCGAGCTCGGTCTTGGAGCGGTAGTGGCTGAGCTCGTCGAGCTTGTCGATGCCGATGCCGTGCTCCGCCGAGATCGAGCCGCCCATGGAGGTGACGAGATCGTTCACGGCGCGCGTGATGGCGGCCGCGTATTGGTTCAGCGTCTGCTGGTCCATGCCCTTCGGCCCCATGAACGAAAAGTGCAGATTGCCGTCGCCGATATGGCCGAGCGGATAGGGCCGAATGGTCGGGAGAATGTCGAGCACGGCCTTGAGGCCCTTGTCGATGAACTCCGGGATCCCTGAGATCGCCACCGACACGTCGAAACTGATCCCCGGTCCCTCGGCGCGGGAGGCCTCCGCCATGGCTTCGCGGATGCGCCACATGTTGCGCGATTGACCGAATGTGTGCGCGATCGCCGCATCCAGCACGCGGCCGGCCTCGAGTTGATCGGCGAGAAACTGCTCCATCTTGCCGGACATGCCCTCGGTTCCGTCCTGCCGCGGGCGCGCCGACGACCATTCCAGCAGCAGGTACCAGGGCGTATCCGCCTTCAGCGGATCCTGCGTCCCGGGAATGTGGCGCAGGGAAAGGTCGATGGCCGCCCGGCTGAGCAGCTCGCAGGAGCCGACATTGTCCTCGGATGCCGCGTGCGCCTCGGACAGGATTTCCAGCGCCGCGCGGGGATCGCGGATCGCCAGCCACGCCGTGCAGACGTCCTTCGGTGCCGGCCACAGCTTGAGCACGGCCTTGGTGATGATGCCCAGCGTCCCCTCGGCGCCCATGAACAGGTGCTTGAGGTCGTAGCCGGTGTTGTCCTTCTTGAGCGCGCGCAATCCGTCCCAGACCTCGCCATTCGGCAGCACGACCTCGAGCCCCAGCACGAGATTGCGGGCATTGCCGTAGCGCAGCACCTGCACGCCGCCGGCGTTGGTGGAGAGATTGCCGCCGATCATGCAGGAGCCCTGGGCACCGAGGCTCAGCGGCAGGAAGCGGTCGTGCTCGCTTGCGGTCTCCTGAAGCGTCTGTAACACGCAGCCGGCCTCGACCGTCATCGAATAGCCGACGGGATCGACATCCAGCACGCGGTTCATCCGGCCGAGCGACAGCACGATGCCGGTGTGCGCAGGCCAGGGCGTCGCCCCGCCCATCAGGCCGGTGTTGCCGCCCTGCGGCACGATCGCGACGCCGTGCTCGTGGCAGAGCCGGACCACTTTCGAGACCTCCTCGGTGCTGCCAGGGCGAACGACGGCGCCGGCGTTGCCGACCAGCAATCCCCGCCAATCCGTCACAAACGGCTGCTTGCCATGCTCGTCCTCGATCAGGCCTTTGTCGCCGACGATCGCGCGCAACGCATCGCGCATCTCGGCGGTCAAGGGGGCGGTTGGGATGATGGGTGGGGACGATGGGAAGGCAGCCGGCATTGTTTCCTCTGGCGCATCTTGGTGTGCACTGCGCACGGTGACGTGCGGAGGGCATTGTCCACGTTTGGCGCGAGGAGTCTAATGGGAATGTGGCCGACCGCGTCTTGCGGATGGTGACGCCGCCGGGTCAGGCGTCACCATCACGATGGGGTCGTAGGCCGGCTTCAGGCCGCCGCCGGCTGCAGTTTCGGCTGTCGCGACAGCGCCAGCACGATCAAGGCCGCGAACATGCAGAGCGCGCCGGCGATGAAGAAGGCGGGCAGGTAGCTCTGGTAGACGGTGCGCGAGAAGCCTGCGCCGAACGCCGCGGCGCCGGCGCCGAGCTGATGGCCGGCGAAGATCCAGCCGAACACCAGATTGGCGCGCTCGGGCCCGAACTTCTGCGCGGTGAGCCGCACCGTCGGCGGCACCGTCGCGATCCAGTCGAGACCGTAGAACATCGCGAAAACCGAGAGGCCGTAGAAGGAGAAATCGCTGAAGGGGAGGAAGATCAGCGAGAGCCCGCGCAGACCGTAGTACCAGAACAGGAGCCAGCGATTGTCGTAGCGGTCCGATAGCCAGCCAGACATGATCGTGCCGAAGAAGTCGAAGATGCCCATTGCAGCGAGCAGGCTCGCCGCCTGCACCTGCGGGATGCCGAAATCGAGGCACATCGGGATCAGGTGCACCTGCACGAGCCCGTTGGTGGAGGCGCCGCAGACGAAGAAGGTCGCGAACAAGATCCAGAACGCCATCGACCTCGAGGCATCGCGCAGCGTGCCGAGCGCAACGCCAGTGATCGAGCCGTGGCTGACCGGCGGCGCCGGCAAAGGTTCGGTGCCTTCGTCGCCGAACGGCCGCAGGCCGACGTCGCTCGGCCGGTCACGCATTGCGAGCAGCACCGCCAGCGACGAAATAACGAGCATGATGCAGACCAGGCCGAGTGCGAGACGCCAGCCGTAGCGCTCGGTGAGGCTCGCCAGCAGCGGCAGGAACACGAGCTGGCCGGTGGCAACGCTTGCGGTCATGATGCCGACCACGAGGCCGCGTCGTGTCGCGAACCAGCGCGTGGCGATGGTCGCGCCGAGCACCAAGGCCGTCATGCCGGTGCCGATCCCGATCACCACGCCCCAGAGGGCAATGAGCTGCCAGACCTCTGTCATGCCGAGCGAGAGCACGAGTGCCGAGACCACGATCAGCTGGGCGGCCAGCGTGACGTTGCGCAGGCCATAGCGGTTGAGCAGGGCGGCCGCGAACGGCGCCATCAGTCCGAACAGGATGAAGCGGATCGACAGCGCGGACGAGATCTCCGCCGTGCTCCAGCCGAACTCCTTCTGCAGGGGAACGATGAACACGCCGGGCGCGCCGACCGTGCCGGCGCTGATCAGCGCGGTGAGGAAAGTCACGCCGACCATCACCCAGCCATAATGAATGTTACGGCGGGACAGTGCTGCCGCGAGCCAGTTCGAAATCATTGGGCCTCAACGTGGATGGGCAGGCCGCAAGAGACCTGCGTCAGTTAGAGAATGGCACGGGATGTATCTGTCGCAAATGACAGAGTTCCCTTGTTTTCGGACTTTTGCGTCAGCGGGCGAGGCGTTCCACCGCAATCGCGGTGGCCTCGCCGCCGCCGATGCAGAGTGCGGCGATGCCGCGCTTGAGGTTGTTGGCCTCCAGCGCATGGAGCAGCGTCACGATCAGCCGCGCGCCGGTGGCGCCGATGGGGTGGCCCAGCGCGCAGGCGCCGCCGTTGACGTTGAGCTTCTCGCGGGGAATGCCGAGGTCGCGCTGCGCCGCCATCGCCACCACGGCGAAGGCCTCGTTGATCTCGAACAGGTCGACGTCGCCCGCGCTCCAGCCGACCTTGTCCAGCAGCTTGCGGATCGCCGGGATCGGCGCCGTGGTGAACCATTGCGGCTCCTGGCTATGGGTGGCGTGGCCCTTGATCTCGGCGAGAACAGGCAGGCCGCTCCGGTCAGCAAGTGCGCGCTTCGTCAGCACCAGCGCGGCGGCGCCGTCGGCATTGGCGGAGGAGGCGGCCGGCGTGATGGTGCCGTTGGCGCGGAATGCCGGCTTCAATCCGGGGATCTTGGCGGGGTCGACCTTGAGCGGATGCTCGTCATTGGCGATCACGCGCGGGCCGGCCTTTTCGGTCAGCGTGATCGGCGCGATCTCGGCCTTGAACGCGCCGCCCTCGACGGCCTTGCGGGCGCGGCTGAGCGTCTCCATCGCATAGGCGTCCTGGTCCTTGCGGGTGAATTGATAGGCTTCCGCGGTAGCTTCGCCGAAATCGCCCATGGAACGGCCGGTCTCGTAGGCGTCCTCTAGGCCGTCCATCATCATGTGGTCGATGATGCGGTCGTGGCCGACGCGATAGCCGCCGCGCGCCTTGGCGAGCAGGTAGGGCGCGTTGCTCATGCTCTCCATGCCGCCGGAGACGACGATGTCGGCCGAGCCGGCGCGGATGATGTCGTGCGCCAGCATGGTCGCCTTCATGCCGGAACCGCAGACCTTGTTGACGGTGGTGGCGCCGGTCGCATCGGGCAGACCGGCGCTGCGTGCGGCCTGGCGCGCCGGCGCCTGGCCTTGGCCTGCCGGCAGCACGCAGCCCATGAAGACCTCGTCGACCTTCTCGGGCGCGAGCTTGGCGCGTTCGAGCACCGCACCGATCACATGTGAGCCGAGCTTGTGGGCCGGGAGCGGCGACAACTCGCCCATGAAGCGGCCGAGCGGGGTGCGTGCGGCGGAGACGATGACGACGGGATCGGCGGCTTCGGCCATGACGAGAACTCCCTGGCGATGACGTGTAAGATGATGATCATCATATGATGCGGCGCAAAAAATGCAACCGCGACAGGGATGAGAAAATGTCGTGGGTCGGATGAGATTTGGTCGTGCGGTTGGGGGGGCTGCTTACCCGCAGTATGCTGTCATTGCCCGCGAAGGCGGGCAATCCAGTATTCCAGAGGCCTCGCGGCTAGAACCGGGAAGGCGCCGCGTACTGGATGCCCCCCGGAGCGCAATTGCGCACTAGGCGGGCATGACACCGTCTTTTCTTGGCTGCGCTGTTGCTTCCTCGCGTCTATCGCTTCCGGTTCACGAACGCGCCCATCAGCCGCGTCGGCTCGTCCGTCAGGAATGACTCGCCGAACACTTTCACGCTCAAATTCACCGACTCGGTCAGCGGCAGTTCCTCCCATTGCCGCAGCAGCGCCTTTTGCGAGCGCAGTGCCTCGGGGCCGCATTCGAGCAAGGCCTTCACTAGATGCTCGACCTCGGCATCGAGCTCGCCGGGCGCAGCGACCTTGTCGACCAGGCCCCATGCCAGCGCCGTGGCTGCATTGATGTTCTCCGCCGTCATCACCAGCCAGCGCGCGCGGGCCCAACCGATCAGGCGCGGCAACAGCGCGGCATGGATCACCGAGGGGATGCCGACACGCACCTCGGGCATGCCGAAATGGGCATCATGCGCGGCGACGCGGAAGTCGCAGGCCGCCGCCACTTCGAGCCCGCCGCCGAGGCACCAGCCCGGCATGCGTGCGATGATCGGGGCAGGGAAGGCGCGCACCGCCTCGCAGAGATCGCGCAGGCGGCTGATGAAGGCCTCGGCGGATGTCTGGTCGAGCCCGGCCATCTCCTTGATGTCGGCTCCGCCGATCAGGCTCTTCTCGCTCTGTCCGCGCAGCACCACGACGCGGATGCTGCGGTCGGATGCGAGCTGCTGCAGGCCTTCGCGCACGGCGTCGGTCACGGGCGAGCCGAGGATGTTGAGCGGGCCGGCGTTGCAGATCGCGACATGAACGACGCCGCGCGCATCGCGCGTCACGCCGCAATGATTGTTGAGCATTTCCATCGTGGGATCTCGAAAGGTTTCGTGGACATGCGCGGGGCGCGCCGGTCGGGATCACTTCCGGGCCGAAACGTACGTCTTGTCAAGCGGCGGGGAGGGCGGGTTGCCAGCGTGAAGTCCGTGGCATAGTATGACGAATATCATCTAAAGAGGCTGCCATGACCGGTGACGATCAACCCGACCTGTTTTCGCCCGCGCAGAGGCGGGAACGCGTAGTGGACTGGCAGGTGCCTGCGCCGGTGGCGCGGGCGGCGATGGGCCTGTCGGGCATGGATGCCATGCTGGGCATCCGTGACGGCCGCCTGCCGCCGCCGCCCTTCGCCAAGCTGATAGGTTTCACCATGGCCGTGGTCGAGCCGGGCCGGATCGTCATGGAACTGGAGCCGCGCGAGGATCTCGAAAACACCATCGGACTTCTCCATGGCGCGACCGCCGCAGCGCTGCTCGATACGGCCATGGGATGCGCCATCTCGACCAGGCTGGAGGCCGGACAAAGCTCGGTGACCCTCGATCTGAAGCTGACTTATCTGCGCCCCCTGTCGGTGCGTTCCGGGCTGATTTCGGCCGAGGGCAAGGTGATCAAGCTAGGACGCCAGACCAGCTACACCGAGGGTTTTGTGCGGGACGGCAAGGGCGCACTTGCGGTCCATGCAACTGCGACCTTCTCCATGATCGGCACAACTTGACATGAATTGATGCACCCATCTCGGCATTTGCGTGTTATGAGATGATCTCCGACATTCAATGAGATCCGCATGCGCTATTCCCGGGAACACAAGCAGGAAACCCACGATCGCATCGTGAAGAAGGCCTCGGTGCGGCTGCGGGAGAAGGGTGCCCACGGTATCGGCGTCGCCGACCTCATGAAGGAGGCGGGCCTGACCCACGGCGGCTTTTACGCGCATTTCGATTCCCGCGAGGCACTGGTGATCGAGGCTTTTGCCTACGCGATGGACCGTTCGATGGAACACTGGCGCAAGCTCACCGGCGAGGTCGCTCCGGAAAAGCGGCTAGCGCTGATCGCGGAAAGCTATTTGTCCACGCTGCATCGCGACAATCCCGGTCACGGCTGCTCGATTCCCGCGCTGGGAGCCGAGATCGCCCGCGAGAGTCCGAAGACACGCAAGGCCTTTGCCGGCAAGCTGGATGAGATGATCGAGGCCCTGACCGACACCATCTCGAACATGCCGCGCAAGGCGGCACGCAAGCAGGCGATCGCGACGCTCGCGACGATGGCCGGAACCATGCTGCTGGCGCGCATCGCCGGCTCGAGCGAATTGTCCGACGAGATGCTGAAGGCCGGCCGGGACCACGCGCTCGAGGGAGCGAAGCGTGAGTCGAAGGTGGCGGCCGCGAAGAAGGCGAAACAGAACTAGGCGAAATGCCGTGTAGGGTGGGTTAGCCATGCGATTGCGCGAAGCGCATTCGCTTGGCGTAACCCACCACTGTGTTCGTCCGCGGAGACGGAAGAGGTGGGTTACGCCTTCGGCTAACCCACCCTACGAGACCCCTACGAGACCGCCGTTCACCGCCCAGCAAACAACGCCCGCTCGCGCTCGACAATCTCCGAGATGTAATCCGCCACGGCCCTGATCCGCGCCAGGTCCTTACTGTCGGCGTGCATCAGCATCCAGAACGTCCGCGTGATCGAGATCTCTTCGGGCAGCACGGCGACAAGCTGCGGATAGTCGCTCGCCATGAAATGCGGCAGCACCGCGATGCCGAAGCCGGAGAGGGTGGCGTTGAGCTGCGCGATCAGATTGGCGCTGCGGAAGCGCGCCGAGATTCGCGGCGACACCTGTGGCAGATAGTCGAGCTCCGGCGTGAACAGGAGTTCCTCGATGTAACCGACGAAGCGGTGCTGCGTCAGATCCTGCCGCGAGGCGATTTTCGGGAAGCGGTCCAGATAGGCGGGGGCCGCGTAGAGCCCGAGGCGGTAGTCGAGCAGCTTGCGCCCGACGATGCGACCTTCCTTCGGCATGGTCAGGCTGATGGCGATGTCGGCCTCGCGCTTGGAGAGGCTGAACAGCCGCGCGGTTGCTACAAGTTGCAAGTCGAGATCGGGATAGCGGTCCGCGAACGGCGTCAGCCGCGGCGCCAGGAAGGCGGTGCCGAACCCATCAGGCGCGCCGATCCGCACCGTCCCGGTCAGCCGCGCCACGGAGCCGCCGACCTGCTCCTGGTTGGCGACGATGGTCGATTCCATGGCTTCGGCGCTGTCGGCGACGCGCTGGCCGGCCTCGGTGAGGAGGTAGCCGGTCTTGCGCCGGTCGAACAGCTTGGCCGAGAGGTGCTTCTCCAGCCGGTCGACGCGGCGGATCACGGTGGCATGGTCGACCCCCAGCTGTTTTGCCGCAGCCGACACCGAGCCGCCCCGCACGATGGCCAGCACGAAGCGAAAGTCGTCCCAATCGATAGCGCCTTGATCCAGCATTTTCGCACATCTATGGTGCATTATCTCAGACTTGAATCCTATAAAATGCAGGTCAATAGGATTTGTCAAAGCGACCACGCTCGGCCTGAAGGAGACCATTCCATGCGTTCAATCGGACATTTCATCGGTGGCAAGGAGGTCAAGGGCACCTCTGGCCGCACCGCCGACGTTTTCGAGCCGATGACCGGTGACGTTCAGGCCAAGGTGGCGCTGGCGTCCAAGGCCGAAGTCCGCGCCGCTGTCGAGAACGCGCGCGCCGCACAGCCCGAATGGGCCGCGACCAATCCGCAGCGCCGCGCGCGCGTCATGATGAAATTTGTGGAGCTGGTCCAGCGCGATTACGACAAGCTCGCCGAGCTGCTCGCGCGCGAGCACGGCAAAACCGTCCCCGACGCCAAGGGCGACATCCAGCGCGGCCTAGAAGTCGCGGAATTCGCTTGCGGCATTCCGCATCTGATGAAGGGCGAATACACCGAAGGCGCTGGCCCCGGCATCGACATCTATTCAATGCGCCAACCGCTCGGCGTCGTCGCAGGCATCACGCCGTTCAATTTCCCGGCGATGATCCCGATGTGGAAGTTTGCGCCGGCGATCGCCTGCGGCAACGCCTTCATCCTCAAGCCGTCGGAGCGCGACCCCGGCGTGCCGATGCTGCTCGCCGAACTCATGATGGAAGCGGGCCTGCCAGCCGGCATCCTCAACGTCGTCAACGGCGACAAGGAGGCGGTCGACGCCATCCTCGACGATCCCGACATCAAGGCCATCGGCTTCGTCGGCTCGACGCCGATCGCGCAGTACATCTACGAGCGCGCCGCGCAGACCGGCAAGCGCTGCCAGTGCTTCGGCGGCGCCAAGAACCACGCCATCGTCATGCCCGACGCCGACATGGACCAGGCCGTGGACGCGCTGATCGGCGCCGGCTACGGCTCGGCCGGCGAGCGCTGCATGGCCGTTTCCGTCGCGGTCCCCGTCGGCAAGTCCACCGCCGACCGCCTGATGGAAAAGCTGATCCCGCGCGTCGAGTCGCTCAAGATCGGCACCTCGATCGATCCGTCGGCCGACTACGGTCCGCTCGTGACCCGCGAGGCGGTCGAGAAGGTCAAGAGCTACATCGACATCGGCGTCAAGGAAGGCGCGACGCTCGCCGTCGACGGCCGCGGCTTCAAGATGCAGGGCTACGAGAACGGCTTCTATCTCGGCGGCTCGCTGTTCGACAACGTCACCAAGGACATGCGGATCTACAAGGAAGAGATCTTTGGCCCGGTGCTCTCGGTGGTGCGCGCGCACGACTACAAGGAGGCGCTGGCGCTGCCGTCCGACCACGATTACGGCAACGGCGTTGCCATCTTCACCCGCGACGGCGATGCCGCGCGCGACTTCGCGGCCAGGGTCAACGTCGGCATGGTCGGCATCAACGTGCCGATCCCGGTGCCGATCGCTTATTACACCTTCGGCGGCTGGAAGAAATCGGGCTTCGGCGATCTCAACCAGCACGGCCCGGACTCGATCCGCTTCTACACCAAGACCAAGACGGTGACCTCGCGCTGGCCGTCGGGCGTCAAGGAAGGTGCGGAGTTCTCGATCCCGCTGATGAAGTAAGGCTGTAGCCCAGCCTGTCATTGCGAGGAGCGTAGCGACGAAGCAATCCAGTATCTTTCCGCGGAGACGGTCTGGATTGCTTCGCTTCGCTCGCAATGACGAAAGAAAGAGCAGCCCGGCATGCAGTTCGCTCTGAATGAGGATCAGATCGCGGTTCGCGACATGGCATTGGCGTTTGCGGCCGAGAAGATCGCGCCGCACGCGCTGCGTTGGGACGAGGAGAAGTATTTTCCAGTCGAGGTGATGCGCGAAGCCGCCAAGCTCGGCATGGGCGGCATCTATATCCGCGACGATGTTGGCGGCTCCGCCATGACGCGGTTCGACGCAGCGCTGATCTTCGAGGCGCTGGCGACGGGCTGCCCGACCACCTCGGCCTTCATCTCCATCCACAACATGGCGAGCTGGATGATCGATGCCTTCGGCAGCGATACCCAGCGTCACACCTGGCTGCCGAAGCTCTGCACCATGGAGCTGATCGCCAGCTACTGCCTGACCGAGCCTGGCGCCGGCTCGGACGCCGCGGCGCTGCGCACGCGCGCCGTGCGCGACGGCGACCACTACGTCCTCAACGGCCAGAAGCAATTCATCTCAGGCGCCGGTGGCACCGACCTGCTGGTCGCGATGGTCAGGACCGGCGGTGATGGCCCCGGCGGCATCTCGACCCTCGTCATCGACGGCAAGACCCCCGGCGTCTCCTTCGGTGCCAATGAGCGCAAGATGGGCTGGAACGCGCAGCCGACCCGCGCGGTGATATTCGAGAACGCCCGCGTGCCCGTGGCCAATCGCCTGAGCGAGGAGGGCATAGGCTTCAAGATCGCGATGGCCGGCCTCGACGGCGGCCGTCTCAACATTACGGCGTGCTCGCTCGGCGGCGCGCAAGCAGCACTCGACAAGGCGCGCGCCTACATGAAGGAGCGCAAGGCGTTCGGGAAGCGGCTCGACGAATTCCAGGCGCTGCAATTCCGTCTCGCCGACATGGCGATCGAGTTGGAGGCCGCGCGCACCTTCCTGTGGCGCGCCGCCGCGGCGCTCGATCGCAAAGACCCCGACGCCACCATGCTCTGCGCCATGGCGAAACGCTTCGGCACCGATGTCGGGTTCGAGGTTGCCAACCATGCGCTGCAACTCCACGGCGGCTACGGCTACCTCAGCGAATACGGCATCGAGAAGATCGTGCGCGACTTACGCGTGCACCAGATCCTCGAAGGCACCAATGAAATCATGCGGCTCATCGTGGCGCGCAAACTGATCGAGGGCGCGCGATGAGCGGAGCGGAAGAGGGCGATCTGGTCGCGCGCGTCGAAGGCGCGGCCGGCATCATCAGGCTCAATCGTCCCAAGGCGATCAACGCCGTGACGCTTGAGATGTTTCGCGACATCGACAAGGCGCTCGATCGCTTCGAGGCTGATCCTGCCGTTGCCGTGATCCTGCTGGAAGGCGCCGGCGAGCGCGGCCTCTGCGCCGGTGGCGACATCCGCACGCTCTGGGAAAGTTCCAAGGTCAATGGCGACCTCGGCAAGATCCTGTGGCGCGAGGAGTACATCCTCAATGCCCGGATCAAGAAATTTCCAAAACCCTATGTCGCCTTCATGGACGGCATCGTGATGGGCGGCGGTGTCGGTCTGTCCGCCCATGCCAGCCACCGTATCGTCACCGATCGGACCAAGCTCGCGATGCCCGAAGTCGGCCTCGGCTTCTTCCCCGATGTCGGCGGCACCTATCTGCTGTCGCATTCGCCGGGCGAGATCGGCACCTATTTCGGGCTGACCGGCCAGACCATGAACGGGCCGGACGCGATCCACGCGAAGTTTGCCGATTGGGTGGTGCCGGCCGTGAGATTGCCGGAGCTGCGCGAGGCGCTGACCAAGCTGCGGTCCGGTGCGACCGCAGCCGATGTCAGCAAGCTCATCGACGGCTTCGCCTCCGGCGAGACTGCGGGGCCGGTCGCCGCCAGGGAGCCGGTCATCGATGCGTTGTTCGGTTTCGATCGCATGGAGGACATTTTCGCTGCGTTGACGCGCGATGGTTCCGAGTTCGCGCTGGCCACGCTGAAGACGCTGAACGAAAAATCGCCGCGCGGCATGGTGGTGACGCTCAAGCTGCTGCGGCTTGCGCGCGGATCGAGCCTGGAAGAGTGCCTGGTGCGCGAATACCGCGCCGCGCTGGAAGTGTTTCGGAGCGATGATTTTCGCGAGGGCGTGCGCGCTGCCGTGATCGACAAGGACCGCAACCCGACCTGGTCGCCGCGAGCAATCGAGCATGTGACGCCGGAGATGCTTGCGCCCTATCTCGCCGAGATCGGCGCGGACGAGTTGAAGTTCAATTAACAACGCGACAGGGGAGGATACGACAATGGCCACGATCGCATTCATCGGTCTCGGCAACATGGGCGGCCCGATGGCGGCCAACCTCGTCAAGGCCGGCCACAAGGTGGTGGCGTTCGATCTTGTCGAAGCCTCGCGCAATCAGGCCAAGACCGATGGCGCCAGCATCGCCGACAGCGCCCCGGCCGCGGTGAAGGGCGCCGATGTCGTCGTCACCATGCTGCCCGCAGGCAAGCATGTGCTCGGCGTCTGGAACGAGGTCGTGCCCGCCATGACCAAGGGTGCGCTCATCATCGACAGCTCCACCATCGACGTCGAAAGCGCGCGAGCCGCGCATGCTCTCGCCGCCAAGCACGGCGTGCTCTCGGTCGATGCGCCGGTCTCCGGCGGCACGGGCGGTGCCAAGGGTGCGACGCTCACCTTCATGTGCGGCGGCGAGGAGAAGGCATTTGCCGCGGCCAAGCCCGTGCTCGAGAACATGGGCAAGAAGATCGTGCATTGCGGCGGTGCCGGCGCAGGGCAGGCCGCAAAAATCTGCAACAACATGATCCTCGGCATTTCCATGATCGCGGTGAGCGAGGCCTTTGCCTTGGCTGAAAAGCTCGGGCTCTCGCATCAGGCGCTGTTCGATGTGGCCTCGACCTCGTCCGGCCAGTGCTGGTCGCTGACGACCTATTGCCCGGTGCCGGGCCCGGTGCCGACCTCGCCGGCCAACAACGATTACAAGCCGGGCTTTGCCTCCGCGCTGATGGTGAAGGACCTCACCCTGGCGCAGGATGCCGCCAAGGCTGCCGGCGCGGCGACGCCGCTCGGCAAGCATGCGCAGGAGATCTATCAGTCTTTCGACGCAGCCGGCCAGGGCGGGGTGGATTTTTCCGGAATTATCAAGCACGTTAGGAGTTTAGCCGGGAAAGCTTGATGACCACATTCCAGGAAGCACGCGCGTTCCTTCTGCAACACCGCACGGATTACGAGGCTGCGGTCAAAGGTTTCCGCTGGCCTGATCCGGTTCCTTTCAACTGGGCGCTCGACTGGTTCGACGCCGAGCTCGCGGCCAATGCGGACAGCAAGGATCGGCCCGCGCTCTGGATCGTCGATGCCGCCCAGGACAAGCAGACGAAGCTGTCCTTCGCGGCGCTGTCGCGCCGCTCCAACCAGGTCGCCAACTTCCTCCGCGCGCAGGGCCTGAGGCGCGGCGACCATCTCCTGCTGCTGCTCGGCAACGTGGTTCCGCTGTGGGAGACGATGCTTGCCGCGATGAAGCTCGGCGTGGTCGTCATTCCCGCCACGACGCTGCTGACCGCCGACGAGCTGCGCGACCGGCTCGATCGCGGCAAGGCGAGGGCGGTGGTCGCCGCGCAGGACCAGGTGGCGAAATTCGCGAGCTTGGGCGCCGAGAATGTCGTTCGCATCGTCGTCGGCGCGGCCTCCGACGGTTGGCTGGCATATGTCGAAGCAGCAAAAGCTTCCGAAAGCTTCGCGCCTGATGGTCCGACCAATGCCGACGATCCGATGCTGCTGTATTTCACCTCGGGTACGACAGCAAAACCAAAATTGGTGCGACACAGTCAGCGCAGCTATTCCGTCGGCCATCTCTCGACGATGTACTGGATCGGGCTGAAGCCCGGCGACGTCCATCTCAACATCTCCTCGCCCGGCTGGGCCAAGCATGCCTGGAGCTGCTTCTTCGCGCCGTGGAATGCGGGTGCGACCGTGTTCGTGGTCAACCAGCCGCGCTTTGATGCCAAGTCGCTGCTTGCCACCATCGGCCGCTGCGGCGTCACCACGCTGTGCGCGCCGCCGACGGTGTGGCGGCTGTTCATCCAGGAGAACCTCGCCTCGTTCAAGGTGGCGCTTCGCGAGGTCTGCGGCGCCGGCGAGCCGCTCAATCCCGAGGTGATTGATCAGGTGCAGGCGGCCTGGGGCCTCACCATTCGCGACGGCTACGGCCAGACCGAGACCACGGCGCTCGCCGGCAATTCGCCGGGCCAGCCGATCAAGATCGGCTCGATGGGCCGTCCGTTGCCGGGCTATCGCGTGCAGATCAGCGATGCCGACGGCTATCCCGCAAAGGAGGGCGAGGTGACGCTGGTGCTCGGCGCCGACCGCCCCGCCGGCCTGATGCAGGGCTATCAGGGCGACGACGGCAAATTGTCCGGCGCCGCAGGCGCGCTCTATCGCAGTGGCGACGTCGTATTCGCGGATGAGGACGGCTACTTGACCTTCGTCGGCCGCTCTGACGACGTCTTCAAATCCTCCGATTATCGCATCAGCCCGTTCGAACTGGAGAGCGTCCTGCTCGAGCACGAGCTGGTCGCGGAAGCTGCGGTGGTGCCGAGCCCGGATCCAATCCGGCTCGCGATCCCCAAGGCGTTCGTGCTGCTGACCGCGGGTGCAGAACGCTCGCCGGAAACCGCGCTATCGATCTTCAAGCACCTGCACGCGCGTCTGGCCCCGTTCAAGCGCATCCGCCGCCTCGAAATCGTCACCGAGCTGCCGAAGACGATCTCTGGAAAGATCCGCCGCGTCCAGCTACGACGGCTCGAACGCGACGACGATCGCAGCGATCCCTTGCGCGGCCGGGAATTCCGTGAGGAGGATTTTCCGGAGCTGGCGAAGACACGGAGTGAGACCTAAGTGAACGAAGTCTGGAAGAAGCCGCCTGTTACGCTCGAGGCCTATCAGGCCATGATCGGCAAGGAGATCGGCGTATCGTCGTGGCACCTGATCGATCAGCCCCGCATCGACAGCTATGCCGACGTGATCGAAGATCACCAGTTCATCCACGTCGATCCGGAACGCGCGAAGAAGGAAACCGCGTTCGGCACTACCATTGCGCATGGTTTTCTCACGATGTCGCTGCTGTCGATCATGTCCTACGAGGTGATGCCCGTGATTGCGGGCACCACGATGGGCGTGAATTACGGCTTCGACAGGCTGCGCTTCATCTCGCCGGTGCGCTCAGGTAAGCGCGTGCGTGGCCGTTTCGTGCTGGCGGAAGCCAAGCTCCGCAAGCCAGGCGAGCTCCAGTCCCGCACCAACGTCACGGTCGAGATCGAGGGCGAGGATAAACCGGCGCTCGTCGCCGACTGGCTCGGCCTGATCTATTTCGAGTAGGCCCGTGCCGTCCTTGCCGGGCTTGACCCGGCAACCCATCGCTGCTCAAAAGCCTGTCGATTTTGATGGATGGCCGGATCAAACCCGGCCATGACGGCTAACATCTGGGAAACCCACTATGCCAATCAGGTTCGACGGACGCGTCGCCATCGTCACCGGCGCGGGCAATGGTCTCGGACGCGCGCATGCGCTGGGGCTGGCGAGCCGCGGCGCCAAGGTCGTGGTCAACGATTTCGGTGGCGCGCGCGACGGCACCGGAGGCTCGCTGTCGCCGGCCGAGGCCGTGGTCGAGGAGATCCGCAAGGCCGGCGGCATCGCGATGGCCGACGGCGCCGACGTCTCCAATTTCGAGCAGGTCACCGCCATGGTCGAGCGCGCTACCAAGGAGTGGGGCAGCGTCGATCTCTTGTGCGCCAATGCCGGCATCCTGCGCGACAAGTCGTTCGGCAAGATGGAGGTGGCCGATTTCCAGAAGGTACTCGACGTGCATCTCGTCGGCACCTTCTATTGCTGCAAGGCAGCCTGGGCCGGCATGCGTGACCGCAATTACGGCCGCATCGTGCTGACGACGTCGTCCTCGGGCCTCTACGGCAATTTCGGCCAGGCCAATTACGGCGCCGCGAAATCCGGCATGGTCGGCTTGATGAACGTGCTCGCCGAGGAGGGCCGCAAGAACGACATTCGGGTCAACATCATCTCGCCGACGGCTGCGACCCGCATGACGGAAGAGCTGCTGCCGCCGCAGGCGCTGCAGCTGATGAAGGCGAACGCGATCACCCCCGCGGTCGAGTACATGCTGAGCGAGGATGCGCCGACCCGCACCATCATGGGCGCCGGTGCCGGCTCGTTTGCGGTGATCAAGATTTTGGAGAGCGAAGGCATCAACCTGCCGGAGAGCGAGTGGACGCCGGATGCGATCGCCGCGCATTTCGCCGAGATCAGCGACATGTCGAAGGCCAGGGCGCTGCAGGGCGCGTTCGAGCAGACGCAGAAATACGTCGCCCAGGCCGCGGCGCGGGCGGGGATCAAGCTCTGACCGACGTCGCCGTCATCGGCGCAGGTCCCGCCGGGCTGATGGCGGCGGAGGTGCTGGCGTCAGGCGGCGCCCGCGTCACTGTCTACGACGCGATGCCGTCAGCGGGGCGCAAATTCCTGATGGCCGGCCGCGGCGGACTCAACCTCACTCACAGCGAACCGCTGCCGCAATTCATGGCGCGCTATCGCGAGGCCGCACCGAAGCTGCAGGCGGCGGTCGAGGCATTTTCGCCCGATGCGCTACGTGCCTGGAGCGAGGCGCTGGGCGAGCCGACCTTCGTCGGCAGCAGCGGACGCGTGTTTCCGAAAACGTTCAAGGCCTCGCCCTTGCTGCGCGCCTGGCTGCGGCGGCTCGATGCCGCCGGTGTCCGCTTTGCTTTTCGCCATCGCTGGATCGGCTGGGACGGCGAGGGTCGGTTGATCTTTCAGACGCCGAAAGGCGTCTCCGCCATCGAAGCGAACGCCACGCTGCTCGCGCTCGGCGGCGCAAGCTGGCCGCGGCTCGGCTCGGACGCCGGCTGGGTCGATATCCTCGCTGCAAAGGGCATTGCCGTCTCGAAGCTGCGGCCGGCCAATTCCGGCTTCACGGTCGCTTGGTCCAAAGTCTTCCGCGACCGTTTCGAAGGCCAGCCGCTCAAGGGCGTGGCGCTGACGCTTCGCGCGCACACGGTTCGCGGAGAGGCGATGATCACCCGCAGCGGCATCGAAGGCGGTGCGATCTACGCGCTGTCGGCGGAACTGCGCGAGGCTGTGCTGAATCTCGGACAGGCGACGCTGATGATCGGGTTGCGGCCCGATCTCGACGCCGCTGCGCTGACCACGCGGCTGTCAGGCGTGCGTGGCAAGCAATCGCTGGCGAACTTCCTGCGCAAGGCCGCGCAGCTGTCGCCGGTCGGCATCGGCCTCATGCAGGAGGCCGCCATCGCCTCCGGCCGGCCGCTGGCCGCGTTCTCGCCGGCGGAGCTCGCAGATCTGGTCAATGCTGTTCCGGTTCAGCTTACCGGAGTAGCGGCGATCGACCGCGCGATCTCGACGGCAGGCGGAATTCTGTTCGACGAGCTCGACGAGCACTTTATGCTGCGCAAGGTGCCGGGCACGTTCGCCGCCGGCGAAATGCTGGATTGGGAGGCGCCGACCGGCGGGTACTTGTTGCAGGCGTCGTTCGCGACCGGGGCTGCGGCGGGCAGGGGCGTGCTGGGCTGGCTCAAACGCTAACCCCCGTCATTGCGAGCGCAGCGAAGCAATCCAGAATCCCTCCGCAGAGGCAGTCTGGATTGCTTCGTCGCAAGGGCTCCTCGCAATGACGGCCGTGGCAACGGCGCGCGTACACCTACCGCAGCTTCCCACGCGCGGCCACCGGCAGCGTGCCGATGATCTCCTCGCCGCGGACCATCACCACCTCGTCCATCATGTTGACGACGACGCAGACGTGGTTCGGCACGATGCGGACGACATCGCCGACATTGGGCCGCGTGTTGCTGCGGGAGAGATCGAGGAAGCCGTGTTCCTCGGCGAATTTGGCGATTCTGGCTTCGGGATGCTCCAGGATCAGGCCGTGGCCGTCGAGCCCGCCGGTATCCGTGGTCAGCGTCTTCGAGCCGGCGTCCAAGATGCCGCGCTCGGGCGCAGCGCGGCTCACCACCGTCGAATAGATGTGCAGCGCGCAATCATCCCAGGTCGCTGAGCCTGCGGCGACCTGCATGCGATCGTTGTAGATGTAGGTGCCGAAGCGATGCTCGGTGCCGCCCTTGAGCTTGCCGATATTGACGAGGTTCGGCGTGCCGCCGGTCGAGACGATCTTGGCGTCGAGCCCGTGCGCGCGCACGCCGGCCAGCGCCTCGTCGTAGAATCTTTGCGCGTCCGTCCACCCGGTCTCAGTGGGGTAGAGCATGAAGCCGGCGAATTCGAGCCCCTTGGACGAAGCGATCTCGCGCGCCAGCGCAATCGCCTCCGCCGGCGTTTCGACGCCTGCGCGCTTGCGCCCGGTATCGCATTCGACCACGACCGAGAGCGGGCGGCCTGACGCCGCAGCCGCCTTAGGCAGGCCGGCGACGACGGTCGAATTGTCGGCCGCCACCGTCATGTTGGCCTTCGCCTGCAGCGCGCCGAGCCGCGCCATCTTCTCATCGCCCAGCAGATTGTAGCTGATCAGGATGTCGTCGATGCCGGCATTGGCCATGATCTCGGCTTCGCCCAGTTTCTGGCAGGTGATGCCCTTGGCGCCGGCCGCGACCTGCATCTTGGCAATGGTCGGGTTCTTGTGCGTCTTGATGTGGGGGCGATTGGCGATTCCGGCGTCGTCGCAGGCCTTCTGGATCCGCGCGATGTTGCGCTCGACCCTGTCCATGTCGATGACGGCACAGGGTGTGCCGTATTCGCGGGCGATCTTGGCTGCAAGAGTTGTTGTCATGAGTTATGCCTGTTCAATCTCTTCGCGGAGCATTTCGAGTTCGAGCCAACGCTCTTCGGCGGCGGACAGTTCTTCGTGCGCCTTGGCGATGGCAGCCGAGGTGTCGTCGAATTTTTTGCGATCTTTCGCATAGAGACCGGGGTCGTCGAGCACACGCTGCAATTTTGCGATATCGGCGTGCAGCGTTTCCATCTTCTTCGGCAGCGTTTCCAGCGCGTGCTTCTCGTTGAAGCTGAGCTTGCGCTTGGGCGCGGACGAGGGGACCGCTGCGCGCTCGTCCTTCTTCTCCGCCAGCGGTGGCGCTTTCGGCGCCTCGCGCTTCAAATCGGCGCCACGTTGGCTCAGCATGTCGCTGTAGCCACCGGCATATTCGATCCACTTGCCGTTACCCTCCGGCGCAATCACCGAGGTGACGACGCGGTCGAGGAAGTCGCGGTCGTGACTGATCAGGATGACGGTGCCTTCGTAGTCGCCAAGCATCTCCTCGAGCACGTCGAGCGTTTCGAGGTCGAGATCGTTGGTCGGCTCGTCCAGCACCAGGAGGTTCGACGGCTTTGCCAGCGCTCGCGCCAGCATCAGCCGGCCGCGCTCGCCGCCCGAGAGCACCTCCAGCGGTGTGCCGCGTTGCTCCTGCGCGAACAGGAAGTCCTTCATGTAGCCGACGACGTGCTTCGGCTTGCCGCCGACCATGATTTGATCGCCGCGGCCGCCTGTGAGCGCTTCCGCCAGTGTCGATTTCGGATCGAGGCTTTCGCGATGCTGGTCGAGCGTCGCCATCTCCAGATTGGCGCCGAGACGTATCGTCCCGGAATCCGGCTGCATGCCGCCGGTGAGCAGGTTGACCAGCGTGGTCTTGCCGGCGCCGTTCGGCCCGATGATGCCGAGCCGGTCGCCGCGCTGGATGCGGGTGGAGAAATTCTCGACGATCTTGCGCTCGCCGTAGGATTTCGTGATGCCCTTGGCCTCGATCACCAGCTTGCCGGACTGCTCGGCTTCGCTGGCTGCGAGGTTGGCGCTGCCGGCGGTGCCGCGATAGTTGCGGCGCTGGGCGCGCAGCGCATGCAGATTGGCGAGCCGCTTGACGTTGCGCTTGCGGCGGCCGGAGACGCCGTGGCGCAGCCAGTGCTCCTCGTCGACGATCTTGCGGTCGAGCTTGTGCTGGTCGCGCTCCTCCTCGGCCAGCACCTCGTCGCGCCAGCTCTCGAACGAGGCAAAGCCGCGATCGATCTGCTTGATCCGGCCGCGATCGAGCCAAGCGGTGGAGCGCGAGAGATTGGTCAGGAAGCGACGGTCGTGGCTGATGATGACGAGCGCGCTGCGCCTGGAGTCGAGCTCCTGCTCCAGCCATTCGATGGTGGCGAGATCGAGATGGTTGGTCGGCTCGTCCAGCAGCAGGATGTCGGGCGAGGGCGCCAGCACGAAGGCCAGCGCCGCGCGGCGCGCCTCGCCACCGGAGAGGTTGTGCGGGTTCTCCTCGCCGGTGAGGCCGAGCTGTTCCAGGAGATAGCGCGCCTGGTGCTGGTCGTCCCCCGGCGCGAGCCCGGACTCGACATAGGCGAGCGTGGTCTTGTGGCCGCCGAAATCCGGCTCCTGCGGCAGGTAGCGCACCGTCGCGCCGGGCTGCACGAAGCGCGTGCCGGCGTCAGGCTCGACCAGGCCGGCTGCGATCTTCAGCAGAGTCGACTTGCCGGAGCCGTTGCGGCCGATCAGGCAGACCCGTTCGGATGGCGCGACGTTGAGCTCGACGCCCGACAGCAGCGGCGTGCCGCCAAAGGTCAGCCTGATGTCTTTGAGTTGGATCAGCGGCGGGGCCATGGCTAACCTTGGCTCGTTACGGCCTGATCTGCGCGGCGGCGCTGGATCCGGCGCAGCGTCTGGTCGAGCGCCGAGAGGAAGGCGGAGCGGTCTCGCGGCGAGAACGAGCGCGGGCCGCCGGTGACTTCACCCGACGAGCGCAGATCGGTCATCAGATTGCGCACCGCGAGCGTCATACCGATCGACTCCTCGGTGAACGGCTTGCCGTTCGGGGCGATCACGTCGGCGCCCGCCTTGACGCAGCGGCTGGCCAGCGGGATGTCCGAGGTCACCACCACGTCGCCAGGCCTCGCGCGCTCGGCGATCCAGTCGTCCGCGGCGTCCATGCCGCTGCCAGCGGCGATGCGCTCGATGAGCGGGTCCTGCGGCACGCGGATGAAATTGCCCGCGACCACGCTGACGGGCACGCCGTGCCGGATCGCCACGCGATAGATTTCGTCCTTCACCGGACAGGCGTCGGCGTCGACATAGATGCGGGTCGGGGTCTCGGTCATTCCGCCGCGTGGTACCGCATTCGGGCCGCAAAGGCGAGGGGATTGACCGCTGTTCCCCGGCGCCTACGATCGGCCCCGCGACAACAAGAATACAGGGAAGATGCCCCATGCCGAACCGGCTCGAAACCTACCGCGTCGAGGCCTACAACACCGCCGAGCAGTCCGAAAACAAGATGCACGATGACAATGTGGCCCGCCGCTTCGGCTTTTCCGGCGGTCTGGTCCCCGGCGTCGATGTCTTCGCCTACATGATGCACGTGCCGATCGCGCGGTGGGGCCGCGATTTCCTGTCTCGCGGGCTGGTCGAGGCCCGCTTCATCAAGCCGGTCTATGACGGCGAGACCGCCGATGTCGATGCCACCGAGCACAACGGCCTGCTGACCATCGAGGTGTTCAGTCGCACCGAGCTGTGTGCCACGGGAACGGCGTCGCTGCCGGCGGTGGTGCCGGCATTGTCGTTGAGCGAGTATCTCGAAGTCCCCGCCGCCGCCGAGCGCAAGCCTGTCAGTCCTGCGACATTCGAGCTGGGCAAATGGCTGGGCACGACGCCGCGCCGGTGGGCCGGGCAGGATGCGGCCGATTATCTCACTGACGTCAGGGAGGCCGATCCGATTTTTGCCCGCGAGGGGCTCGGCCATCCCGGCCTGATTCAGCGCGTCATGAACCGCGTGCTGGTGGACAACACCATTCTAGGCCCATGGATCCACGTCGGCAGCCGCATGCAGCTGCTGTCAGCCGCGCGCGCCGGCGACGAGATCACGGCGCGGGCCAAGGTCACTGCGAATTACGAGAAGAAGGGCCACCGCTTCGTCGAGTTCGACGCGCTGGTCGTCGCCAACGGCACGACGCCGCTCGCGCATTGCCAGCACACCGCGATCTACCAGCCGCGCGAGCAGGCGGCGGCGTAGCGGACAGTTGGGAAAGCCCACGCCCGTCAATCAAGGACGTCGTCATTCCCCGCGAAGGCGGGGAATCCAGTACGCCGCAGCTTCTCGGTCAATCGCTGCCGTCTCGGAGTACTGGATCGCCCAGTCAAGCCGGGCGATGACAGTAGAGTTTGTGGCGACGACAGTGCCCCTTACGCCGCCTTGGCCTTCGCCTCCTGGATCGCGCGCCACACCCGCTCGGGGGTCAGCGGCATGTCGATGTGCTTGATGCCGTACTCCGACAGCGCGTCGAGCACCGCGTTCACCACCGTCGACAGGCTGCCGGCGCAGCCGGCTTCGCCGCAGCCCTTGCTGCCGAGCGGATTGGTGGTGGCGGGCACCGGGTGGTCGCCGACCGTCATGTTGGGGACGTCCTCCGCGCGGGGCAGCGCGTAGTCCATCAGCGAACCCGTGATCGGCTGGCCGCTCTCGTCGTAGCGGATGTGCTCCATCAGCGCCTGGCCGATGCCCTGGACCACGCCGCCATGGAGCTGGCCCGCGACCAGCATCGGGTTGATCACCGTGCCGAAATCGTTGACCGCGCTGTAGCGCACGATCTGCACTACGCCGGTGTCCGGGTCGATCTCGACCTCGGCGACGTGGCAGCCGTTCGGGAACGCCGAGGCGACCGGTTCGCTGGTATGGTCGACATCGAGGCTATCAGGCACGCCCTCCGGCACCTTGCCGTCATGCAGACGCTTGGCGAGCTCCATGATGTCGATGCTGCGATCGGTGCCGGCGATCGTAAAGCTGCCGTCGGCAAACTCGATGTCGGCTTCGGATGCTTCCAGCATGTGCGCGGCGGCGCGCTTGCCTTTCTCGATGACGAGTTTTGCGGCCCCCACGATGGCCTGGCCGGTCGCAGTGATCGAGCGTGAGCCGCCGGTGCCGTTGCCGGTGTGGACGATATCGCTGTCACCCTGCACGAGCTTGACGCTCTCGAAGGGGACGCCGAGCTGCTCGCACAGCACCTGCGCGAACGGCGTGGCATGGCCCTGGCCGTAATCGAGCGTGCCGGTGATGAGCTGCACGGTGCCGTCACGATCGAACACGATCTTGCCGAGCTCGGGGCTCGGCGGCGCGGTGACTTCGAGATAGGAGCCGACCGCGATGCCGCGCAGCTTGCCGGCCTTCTTGCTCTCCTTCTTGCGCTTGGCGAAGTTCTCGTGGTCGGAGATTTCGAGCGCCTTGTTGAACACGGCCTGGAAGTCGCCGCTGTCATATGTGACGCCGGACGACGCCGCGAACGGGATCTGGTTCGGCTTGATGAAGTTGCGCTTGCGCAAGGTCAGCCGGTTGATGCCCATCTCGTCGGCGGCGCGGTCGATCAGCCGCTCCATGTAATAGTTCGCCTCGGGCCGGCCGGCGCCGCGATAGGCCCCCATCAGCGTGGTGTTGGTGAGCACCACCTTGATGTCGACCGCCATCAGCGGCGTGCGATAGACGCTGGAGAAGTTCTTGCCGGTATTGAGCGAAAGCGGCCCCGGCGCGACGCCGGTGATGTAGGCGCCGAGATTGCCGTAGCCGGACAGCTTTGCCGCGAGGAACTGCCCCTCGGCATCGAGCGCGAGCTCGGCGTGGATCTTCTGGGCGCGGCCGTGGCTGTCGGAGAGGAAGCTGGTGGAGCGCTCGTCCAGCCACTTCACCGGGCGTCCCAGTGCCTTCGCCGCATACAGAATGCACATGTACTCGGGATAGTTGATGTTCTTCATGCCGAAGGAGCCGCCGACATTGGCGGTGAGAATGCGCACGTTCTCGTTCGGCACCTTCAGGTTGTTGGCGAGGTTGGCGCGGTTGCCGGCAACGCCCTGCGTCGGCACCTGAAGCGTGTAGCGCTCGGTCTTCTTGTCGTAGGAGGCAAGCCCCACGCGCGGCTCCATCGAGACCACGGCAACGCGGGTGTTCTCGATGTCGAGCTTGGTCACATGAGCGGCGCTGGCGAAGGCGGCGTTCACCTTGTCCATGTCGCCATAGTGGTAGTCGAGCGCGACGTTACCAGGAATGTGGTCATAGAGCTGCGGCGCGCCGGGCTTGGCGGCTTGCTCCGGGTCCGTCACCGCCGGCAGCGGCTCGATGTCGAGCTCGACCGCCTCGGCCGCGTCGCGCGCCTGAGCCAGCGTCTCGGCCACCACGAAGGCGACGGGATCGCCGACGAAGCGGACCTTGTCGGTCGCCAGGGGCTGGCGGTTGGTCTGGAGCAGGGGCGAGCCGTCGCGGCTCTTCAGCGGCAGGCCGCAGGTGAAGGGGCCATAGCCGGCGGCATCAAGATCCTTCCCGGACCACGCCCCCAGCACGCCCGGCATGGCCTTGGCGGCATCGAGGCCGATGCTGCGGATGATGCCATGGGCATGGGTCGAGCGGACGACTACGGCATGGGCCTGGTTCGGCAGGTTGAAATCGTCGGTGTAGCGGCCCTTGCCGCGCACCAGCGTGTCATCCTCCTTGCGGCGGACCGGTTGCCCGACGCCATACTTTTGCAGTGCAATAGCGTTCTCGAGCGTCGACGATTTGGTGTGTTCTTGCATGGGAATTGACCTGAAAAGCCGGCATTTGCGCATTTTCGCGGCAGCGGAGCACCGGACTCCCTCAAATAACCCACCACCCCCGTTCACGACAACGCACGATTGGACATGGTCCCATGTGATGCGTTGTTGCGCAGGCCTGCCGCGCTGCTAATGTTTCAGGCGAATAATCAATTCCAGACCGGCCCGACCGGCCGCGGAAAGACAGTTTGTATGAATGACCACACGCGGCTCCGCGACGGCCATGCGCCGCATAGCGAGCTGGAGGGGTCGATGGCGGCGGTGGCATTGGCCACCAATCCGGCCGTCGGCGCGCAGGCGCCGGGAACCGGCGTCTATGCGGCGCTGGACCTCGGCACCAACAATTGCAGGCTGCTGATCGCCTGTCCGACTCAGGACGGCTTTCGTGTGGTCGATTCCTTCTCGCGCATCATCCGGCTCGGGGAGGGCGTCTCGGCGACGGGGTGCATTAGCGACGCCGCGATCGAGCGCGCCATCGCCGCGCTCAGCATCTGCCGCGACAAGATCAATCTGCGGAAGGCGCGTCGGCTGCGGCTGATCGCGACCGAAGCCTGCCGCGCGGCTTCGAACGCGGAAGGTTTCCGCAGCCGCGTTGCGGCCGAGACCGGCATCGAGCTCGAGGTGATCGACCGCGAGACCGAGGCCGCGCTCGCCGTGCTGGGTTGCTCGCCGCTGGTCGACCCCAGGGGGCGGGGCGCGATCCTGTTCGACATCGGCGGCGGCTCCACCGAGCTGGTGCGGATCGAGCGCGACGCCACCAATCCGGAGCCGCGCATAAAAGCCTGGATGTCGATTCCCTATGGTGTGGTCACGCTCGCTGAGCAGTTCGGCGGACGCGACGTCACGCCAGAGATCTATGCCGCCATGGAGCAGGAGGTCGCAAGCCACGTCGCGCCATTCGCCGAGGAGCACGGCCGCGATCTCGCCGACATGCACCTGCTCGGCACGTCGGGCACGGTGACGACGCTGGCCGGCATCCATCTCAACCTCGCGCGCTATGACCGCCGCCGCATCGACAGCATCTGGATGAACGATGCCGACATCACCGCGACCATCAACAAGCTGCTCGGCATGAGCTACGAGGAGCGTGCCGCCAACAGCTGCATCAGCGTCGAGCGCGCCGATCTCGTCCTGGCGGGCTGCGCCATCCTCGACGCTATCCGCCGCGCCTTTCCGCTGCCGCGCCTGCGCGTCGCCGACCGCGGCTTGCGCGAGGGCATGCTGGTCGAGATGATGCGCGAGGACGGCGCGCTCAGGAGCTGGTGAGTATGGCCAAGGACACTACCGGCCGCTTGCACGTTCAGGTCAAGACCGGCGGCAAGCGCAAATTGTCGTCGAAGCTGTGGCTGGAGCGGCAGCTCAACGATCCCTACGTCGCCAAAGCCAAGGCGGCGGGCTATCGCTCCCGCGCCGCGTTCAAGCTGCTGGAGATCGACGACAAGTTCCGGCTTCTGAAGCCTGGCATGGCCGTGGTCGATCTCGGCGCGGCGCCCGGCGGCTGGAGCCAGATCGCCGCCAAGCGCGTCGGATCATTGGAAGGCAAGGGCAAGGTCGTCGCCATCGATCTGTTGGAGATGCCCGAGATTCCGGGCGTGGATTTCGCGCAGCTCGACTTCATGGACAACGACGCGCCGGAGAAGCTCACCGCGATGCTGGGCGGCAAGGCCGACGTCGTGATGTCCGACATGGCCGCCAACACCACCGGCCACCGCAAGACCGACCAGCTCCGCATCGTCGGCCTGGTCGAGACGGCGGCGGCCTTTGCCTGCGACGTGCTCAAACCCGGCGGCACGTTCCTGGCGAAAACGTTCCAGAGCGGCGCCGATGCTGAGCTGCTGGCCCAGCTCAAGCGCGACTTCGCCACCGTGCGTCACGTCAAGCCGGCGGCGAGCCGGCAGGATTCCTCGGAACGCTACGTGCTGGCGACGGGATTTCGCGGCGGGGGAGCGGCGTAGCCTCGCACTCCGTCATTCCGGGGCGCCTCGAAGAGGCGAGCCCGGAATCCATGTCTCGACGCGTTCCGCGGTGCGATGGATTCTCAGATGCGCAATTGCGCATCATAGTTCGATGCTGCGCATCGCCCCGGAATGACCGAGGAGGTATTCACCCCAGCCGCTGATCCCGCACGTCCTGCGTATCCTCGGATGCCGCCTTGACCGCGGCCTTCTCCGCACCCTTGCCGGCGCCCTTGCGGCTCGCGATCTCCACCGCCTTGCGTCCAGAAATCTCGTGGCCGGCGTCCGCAGGCATCTGCCAGAAGAACCAGCTCGAGGCCGCCGAGGTCAGCGCGACTACGACGAAGGCGGGCGCGAACACCGTGGCGTTGAGCTCGCTGACATGGCTGAACCACATCGTGGTCTCGACACAGGCCGCGCCGACGGCGACGCCGGCCGAGATCGCGAGCTGCTGGTTGACGCTAACGAGGGTGGTGGCGCGGCTCATCTGCGCGGTCTCGACGTCGGCATAGGCGACCGTGTTGATCGCAGTGAACTGCAGCGAGCGGAAGAAGCCGCCGACCACCAGGATCACCATGATGATGAGCAGCGGCGTCGTCACCGTGAACAGCGCACAGACGCCGAGAAAGAACGCGCTGACGATCGCGTTCACCGTCATTAAATTGCGGAAGCCGAAGGTGCGGATGATGCGCGCCGCCAGCGTCTTCATGCCCATCGCCCCGAGCGAGGAGGCAAAGGTGACGAGGCCGGAATGGAACGGCGACAGGCCGAAGCCGATCTGCATCAGGAGCGGCAGCAGGAACGGCAGCGCGCCGATGCCGAGCCGGAACAGGAAGCCGCCGAACACGGCGGCGCGCAGCGTCGGCAGCTTCAGGAGCGAGAAGTCCAGCACCGGCGATCCGGTCCGCCGCGCATGGATGACGTAGAGCGTCATCGAGATCGCACCGCCCACGATCAACGCGGCGACGGTGCTCCACGGCAGCAGGTTGAGGCCGGCGACGGAAAGGCCGAAGGCGATGCCTGCGAGCCCCAGCCCAGAGAGCACCATGCCGTAGAGATCGAACGGCTCGCGTTCCTCGCTCTTGATCGGGTCGATGTACTTCAGCGCCATGAAGATCCCGAGCAGCCCGATCGGGATGTTGATCAGGAAGATCCAGTGCCAGGACGCATAGGTCGTGATGAAGCCGCCGAGCGGCGGGCCGATCACCGGGCCGATCAGGGCAGGGACGGTGACCCAGGCCATGGCGTTGACCAGCGCGCTCTTGTCGACAGAGCGCAGCAGCACGAGGCGTCCCACCGGCGTCATCATCGCCCCGCCCATTCCCTGCAGGATCCGCGCGAACACGAAATCGGTGATCGAGGTCGAGAGCGCGCAGCCGACCGAGCCGACCATGAACACCCCGACGGCGATCGCGAACACCATCCGCGCGCCGAACCGGTCGGCGGTCCAGCCGCTCGCCGGAATGAACACCGCGAGCGACAGCAGATAGGAGGTGATCGCGAGCTTCAGCGTCAGCGGGCTGGTGCCGATGTCGGCCGCGATCGCCGGCAGCGAGGTGGCGATCACGGTCGAATCCATGTTCTCCATAAAGAGAGCCGTGGCCACGATCAGCGGAATGACGCGTTGCTTGTCGACCATGAGGGCAATGAAATCGGAAGGAGGAGTGGAGTTGCGGCTTATCACCGCCGTCCGCCGCCGACCATTGCGGATCCATGCATGGTACCTAAATCCCGCGTAACAACGGTGTGACCGTCTTTCGTCATTCCGGGGCGCGCCCACTTGGCGCGAACCCGGAATCCATCGGACCGCAGCATCCGCTACGCGATGGATTTCGGGCTCGCGACTTCGTCGCGCCCCGGAATGACCGGTGGAGGGACGGCGTACCGAGCCCAACCCCGCTGAATCGGCCAAAAAACCCCTGTGCATGGCTGGCCAGCGGCCCGAATTGCTTTGATTCGTCACGCGGCCGTGCTATCGACCCGCGTCAACCCCACCGATGGGCTCCGATTCTCAAGGCGTTGCCGCAAGGGACGCCGAGGGCGGCGCTCATCCATTACCATTTGCGGCAGGGCCGCAGGAAGGAGTTGGCAGATGGCCACGGTGCAACTTCAGGGCATCCGCGAAGCCTTTACGTTCGACGACGTGCTGTTGAAGCCGGGCCTGTCCGACGTCATGCCGGGCGAGGTCGACATTCGCTCTCGCGTCACCCGCGCCATTCCGCTCAACATCCCGATCATGGCCTCGGCCATGGACACCGTCACCGAGGCCCGCATGGCGATCGCCATGGCGCAGGCCGGCGGCCTTGGCGTCATCCACCGCAATTTCGATCCCGAAGGGCAGGCCGCCCAGGTGCGGCAGGTCAAGCGCTACGAGTCCGGCATGGTGGTGAACCCGCTCACCATCAGCCCCGACGCCACGCTCGACGACGCGCTCAAGCTGATGAGCGATCACGGCATCTCCGGCATTCCCGTCGTCACCGGCGCCGGCAAGAACACGCCCGGCAAGCTGGTCGGCATCCTCACCAACCGCGACGTGCGCTTTGCCACCGACCGCCGGCAAAAAGTCTCCGAGCTGATGACCCGTGAAGGGCTCGTCACGGTCCGTGAGAATGTCAACCAGGATGAGGCGCGGCGGATGCTGCACCAGCACCGCATCGAGAAGCTGCTGGTGGTCGACGATCAATATCGCTGCGTCGGGCTCATCACCGTGAAGGACATGGAGAAGGCGGTTGCTCATCCGCTCGCCTGCAAGGACGGGCAGGGGCGTCTTCGCGTCGCTGCCGCCACCACGGTCGGCGATACCGGCTTCGAGCGCACCGAGCGGCTGATCGATGCCGGCGTCGACCTTGTCGTCGTCGACACCGCGCACGGCCATTCCCGTCACGTGCTGCAGGCGGTGAACCGCATCAAGCGCCTGTCCAATTCGGTGCAGGTCGTCGCCGGCAACGTCGCCACCAAGGAAGGCGCGCAGGCGCTGATCGATGCGGGCGCGGATTGCATCAAGGTCGGCATCGGCCCGGGCTCGATCTGCACCACGCGCATCGTCGCCGGCGTCGGCGTGCCCCAGCTCACCGCGATCATGGATGCGGTCGAAGCGGCGAAGAAGGCCGACATCCCCGTCATCGCCGACGGTGGCATCAAATATTCCGGCGACCTTGCGAAAGCGCTCGCGGCCGGCGCCGACATTGCCATGGTCGGCTCGCTGCTCGCCGGCACCGACGAGACGCCCGGCGAAGTGTTTTTGTGGCAGGGCCGTTCCTACAAGGCCTATCGCGGCATGGGTTCGGTCGGCGCGATGGCGCGGGGATCTGCCGACCGCTACTTCCAGCAGGACATCAAGGACACGCTCAAGCTCGTGCCCGAGGGCATCGAGGGGCAGGTGCCCTACAAGGGCCCGGTCGGCAACGTCATGCACCAGCTCGCCGGCGGCTTGCGCGCCGCGATGGGCTATGTCGGCGCACGCGACATGAAGGAGCTGCACGACAAGGCCCAGTTCGTCCGCATCACCGGTGCGGGCTTGCGCGAAAGCCACGTCCACGACGTCACCATCACGCGCGAGAGCCCGAACTATCCGGGCGGGGGTTAGGCGCTTCGGTCGCGCGCGCGTTTTGCGCGCGATAAGATACTGCCGTGCTTGGTTCGACCGGAGCGGCCCGCGACCGGATTTCGGATAAGCTCGTCGTCGCGGTCGCTCAGGTAAGGTTGAGATGCAATCCTACTCGGCGAATGGCGCTGCATCCACCAGATCAACCACCGAAGGCGCGCTGTATCCTTCGACAAAGCGTTCGCCGAAATCCCGGATGAAATTGTCGTAGCTTGTTTCCGGCCTAGTGCTTGCAATATGGCAGAAGCAGCGGCGGAATTGCCGCTTGATCTGCATTCGCGGGAATTCGGCGACGATCCGCGACACTTCGGCGGCGGGAATAACGTCGTATTGCAGCCCGATGACGTCGAAGCAGATGCCGGCTGTGGCGAGTGCAACCTCGCTCTCTTTGTAGAGAGCGATCGACGGGGTCGAGTTCAGCGCGACGCTGTCCCAGATCAGCTGGGCGCGGCGCCGGTCGAAGCCGCGCTCGGCGGCAAAGTGCCGCGCCAGGTCCGCGCCTTCGACCTCGAAGCGGCGAGGTCCGGCGAAGCTTTCATTCAGCGTGATGTCGTGCAGCAGGGTGCCGACCGCGAGCACCTCCTCATCGTGCACCACGTTCTGCAATTGTCCGAGCCTTGCCGCGAACAGCCACGAGCGGACGACGTGGTTGAACAGATACGGGGCGCAGTGCTGCCGCGCATGTTCGATTGCGGCATCGACTATGGGAGTGTCGGGAACGACGACGCCCGCGAGGGTGCGGTGGGCAGGTTTGTCCATGCTGCTGTCTTTCTCGTTGAGATCTGCAATTCAGGTGAACGAGATCGCTAGCTCCGGATGAATTTCAGCAGCTCGGCGTTGATCTGATCCTGATGGGTGGCCGTCAGGCCGTGCGGGGCCCCCGGGTAGTAGACGTCTTTGGCGCCCTTGATGAGCTTCGCCGATTTGCGCGCGGAGTCCTTGACCGGCACGATCTGGTCGTCCTCGCCGTGCAGGACCAGGGTCGGCACATCGAACTTCTTCAGATCCTCGGTGAAATCAGTTTCCGAAAAGGCTTTGACACTCTCATAGGCATTCTTGGCGCCTGCCTGCATGCTCCACAGCCAAAACTGGTCGAGCGTGCCCTGCGAGACTTTTGCACCAGGCCGGTTTGCGCCGTAGAAGGCAATCGCCAGATCCTTGTAGTATTGCGACCGGTCGCCGGCGACGCCTGCACGAATGGCGTCGAACACCTCGATCGGAAGTCCCTCCGGGTTGGCTTCGGTCTTCAGCATGATCGGCGGCACCGCCGCGATCAGTACCGCCTTGGCGACGCGACCGGTACCATGGCGGCCGATATAGCGTGCGACCTCGCCACCGCCGGTGGAATGGCCGATCAGCGTGGCGTCGCGTAAATCAAGCGCTTCGATCACCGCGGCGAGATCGTCCGCATAGCCGTTCATGTCGTTGTGCTCCGAGGCCTGGCTGGAGCGACCATGACCGCGCCGGTCGTGCGCGACGACGCGAAAGCCGTGCTGGGCAAGGAACAGCATCTGGCCGTCCCAGGCGTCTGCATTCAGCGGCCAGCCGTGCGAGAAGGTCACGACGGGGCCTTGGCCCCAGTCCTTGTAATAGATCTCGGTGCCGTCCTTGGTGGTGATCGTGCTCATCGTTTTGCGTCCTTTGGGGTGAGGAGAGGGTTGTGGAGCCAGTCGGCGAGCCGGGTCCGCCCGAGCTGTGGCTCGTCGCCCGGCGTCAGCGACTGATCGTTCAGGGGCAGGCCGAAATAGTCCGCCCGGATATCGGGGATCACTCGGCGTGTGTCGCCCCTGGCGGCCAGAACCTGCTGTGCAAACTCATCGAGGCCACGCCTTTCGGGACCAGCGATCTCGATTATGCGGTTGCGAGGCGGACCAAGCGCCAATTCGGTCAGTGTGGCCGCGACGTCGTCGGCAGCGACGGGCTGGAGATGCGCAGGCGACAGCCGGATCACGTCGCCCTCGGCGCCGCCTGCGATGATCGCGTCGATGAATTCGAAGAACTGGGTCGCGCGCAGGATGGTGTATGGAAGGCTTGATGCTTGGATGAGCTCCTCTTGCACAAGCTTTGCGCGAAAATAGCCGCTCGTCTGCAGTCGGTCGGTACCCACCACCGACAGCGCGAGATGATGCTTCACCTCGGCGGCGGTTTCGGCCGCCAACAGGTTGCGGCCCGAGGTCCGGAAAAAATCCATCGCGGTCTTGTCGTCGAAGGCGGGCGAATTCGAGACGTCGATTACGACTTGTGCACCGTCGACTGCTTCGGCGAGGCCCTCGCGGGTCAATGTGTTGACGCCGGAGGAGGGCGAGGCCGCGACCACCTCGTGGCCTTTGGCCTGAAGCCTGCGCACCACATTGCTTCCGATCAGGCCGCTGCCGCCGATCACCACGATCTTCATTGTGCCCTCGCGTCTCATTCGCTCCAGAGGCGGCAGGATGCGCCGGAATCCGGCCCAAGACCTTGGTATGGACGTGCAGCGCCCTTGGTTTTCGCTTGAAATCTGCCTGCAGTTTCGTCCAAACAGGGCGCAGCAGCATCGGCTGTCGTGCGCCGAGAGCGGGATGCCGCTCGGGTTTCAATCAGGGTCTCTGTGGTGCGGTTCACCTTCGAAGCCTATGTCCTCGATGAGGACCGGCGGGAGCTGCGGCGGGACTCCGGGGCGGTCAGCCTCACGCCGCAGGCTTTCGATCTGCTGCTGTATCTGGTGCGCAACCGCGACCACGTCGTCAGCAAGAATGATCTGTTCGACACGGTCTGGGGCGGGCGGATCGTCTCGGAATCGACGCTGGCCAGCCACATCAACGCTGTGCGCAAGGCGCTGGAAGACAGTGGAGAGGGGCAGCGGCTGATTCGAACCGTTCCGCGCAAGGGGTTCCGCTTTGTCGGCGAGGTGCACGTAGCGGCCGATCAGCGTATCGCGATCGTGCCGTCGGCGGAGAAGCCGGTTGCCGCGCTCGACCTGCCCGACCGGCCCTCGATCGCTGTGCTGCCGTTTCTGAACCTGAGCGGGGACGCCGCTCAGGACTACTTCGCCGACGGCGTCGTCGAAGACATCATCTTCGGTCTGTCGCGAATCCGTTGGCTGTTCGTGATCGCCCGCAATTCCAGCTTCACCTACAAGGGCCGCGCGGTCGATGTGAAGCAAATTGGCCGCGAACTGGGCGTACGCTACGTGCTGGAAGGCAGCGTGCGCCGCTCCGCTGGCCGCGTGCGCATCACCGGACAATTGATCGACGCCTCTACCGGCGCTCATCTGTGGGCTGAGCGGTTCGAGAGCGCGATGGACGACATCTTCGAACTGCAGGACCAGATCACCGCCAGCGTCGTCGGCGCGATTGCGCCGCAGCTCGAACTCGCCGAAATCGAACGCGCCAAGCGCAAACCGACCGAAAGCCTCGATGCCTACGACTATTATCTCCGCGGGCTGGCGCAATTCCACACCGCGACCCGCGACGGAATCGATGCGGCGTTGCCACTGTTCTACGGGGCGATCGATCGCGATCCGGACTTTGCTGCGGCTTATGGCATGGCGGCGTGGTGCTTTTACTGGCGCAAGATGAATCGCTGGCTCGCAGACCGCGCCGCCGATGGCGCCGAGGCGGCGCGGTTGTGCCAGCGCGCGGTGACGCTGAACAAGAACGACGCAGTTGCATTGTGCCGTGGCGGCCACGCATGGCCCCATTTCGGCGGCGATCTGGACACCTGCGTCGCCCATGTAGACCGCGCGCTGGTGCTCAATCCGAATTCGTCGACGATCTGGTATCTCGGCGGGTATCAACGAATCTCGATGGGCGAACACGACAGCGCGATCGACTATTTCAGTCGCGCCATGCGGCTCAGCCCGCTCGACCCCGAGATATTTCAGATGCAGACCGGGATCGCGATGGGACATCTGTATTGCCGCCGCTTCGACGAGGCGGTGGCGTCACTGCAGCGGGCGTCGCGGCAGATGCCGAACGTCCTGCGGGTGGCCGCCTTCATGGCGGCGAGCCATGCGCTGGCCGGGCGGATGGACGACGCCCGAGAAGCGATGGCCCACGTTCGCAGGCTGGATCCGACTTTACGGGTCGGCGTTTTGGACGATTGGCTGCTTGTCCGCCGCCCGCAGGATTTCGCGCTCGCCTCGGAGGGCATGCGGATGGCCGGGCTACCCGAATGAAGGACGCCGTGTCGGCACAAGTGCTGGAAACGGCGACAACAGATCTGAACAGGCTTGATCGGCGATAGGCCTTGAATCGACGCCGACGCGCCCTCGGCTCCGAGGGGCCAACCGCTCACCGCTTTTGTGTTGACGCGCCTCGCTGCCTCCGCTTCCGTCCGTATCGAAAGACAAAAGGAGGAAGCCATGGCCCAAGCCAAACGCATCGTTCTCGCCGCGCGTCCCGTCGGCGAACCCAAGCCGTCTGATTTCCGTTTGGAGGAATTCGCCGTTCCGACGCCAGGGCAGGGCGAAGTCCTGCTGCGCACGATCTGGCTGTCGCTCGATCCCTATATGCGCGGGCGCATGAGCGAGGGGCCGTCCTACGCAGCTCCGGTGCCGGTCGGCGGCGTGATGGAGGGCGAGGCGGTCAGCGAGGTCGCGGCGTCCAACAATCCCGATTTCGCGGTCGGCGACATCGTGCGCATCCGCTCGGGCTGGCAGACTCATGCGATCTCGAACGGCAAGGGCCTGATCAAGGTCGATCCCAAGCTCGGGCCGATCTCGACCTCGATCGGTGTGCTCGGCATGCCCGGCATGACCGCCTATACGGGCCTGCTCGACATCGGCAAGCCGCAACAGGGCGAGACCGTCGTCGTTGCCGGTGCGTCCGGCGCGGTCGGCTCGGCGGTGGGGCAGATTGCCAAGATCAAGGGCGCCCGCGCGGTCGGCATCGCCGGCGGCAAGGACAAGTGCGACTACGTCGTGAAGGAGCTCGGTTTCGATGCCTGCATCGATCACCGCGATCCCGATCTCGCCGCCAAGCTGAAGGAAGCCTGCCCAAAGGGCATCGACGTCTATTTCGAGAATGTCGGCGGTGCGGTGTTCGAGGCGGTGTTCCCGCTGCTCAACCCGTTTGCGCGCGTGCCGGTGTGCGGCCTGATCGCCCATTACAACGACACCGAGGCCAAGCCGCCGAAATGGGCCGCCAGCCTGATGCGCGCCACGCTGACCAAGCGGCTGACCTTCCGCGGCTTCATCGTCTCCGACTTCGCCGCCCGCCACGGCGACTTCCTGCGCGACATGTCCGGCTGGGTTCGCGACGGCAAGGTAAAGTACAAGGAGTTCGTCACCGAGGGCCTGGAAAGCGCCCCCGGCGCCTTCATAGGCCTGCTGAAGGGGGCCAATTTCGGCAAGCAGCTGGTCCGGGTCGGGCCGGACAAGGCCTAGGCATGATCCGGAAAAGTGCGAAGCGGTTTTCCGGAAGATCATGCCAAAACAACAACCTAAAGCGCGAGCGCATTCATCGCGCTTTAGGCGACAGGGACTGGGCCTTACGTGGCCCCGCGGGCACACGCCGCGTGGGGATAGTTAACAAAGAGTCACCAAATGGTCACACCTGTCCGCAAAAGCCGCAGGTGTGACCGCCGGTTCATTGACGGCCGCACGAAGGCATTGAATCATCGCGCATATTTTAGGTGCTGCGATGTTAGAGATTGGTATTTTCTGCGTCATCCTCCTGGCCGTCGGCTATTGGGCGACCATGTTCATCATGGGCCGTCGCGACGACGTCATCCATGGCAAGTTCGTTCACGCCGAGGACGAGGGCGAATTCGCCCCGGCCGCAATGCCTGCGCCTCCGCCATTCCCGAAGCGTCCCGTGAAAGCTGCGCAGCGCCACGCTGCTCAGCCAGCCGGCACCGAGGCCAAGCCGGTGAACAGCGCTGCGCTGCAATCGCTGCTCGCCGCGATCCAGCAGGATCTCAAAAGCGTGGCTTGAGTCTTTCGCGAGGCCGCAACACAAGAGCGGCTGAGGTTCAGCCGCACATGTGCGCCATGGCTGTGACAGTGCGCTACAGCATGATTCGGAAAAGTGGGTGGCGGTTTTCCGAAAAGCTGATGCTCAAACAGTAACCCAAAGGGCGATGACGATTCTCTTAATCGCGTCGCGCTTTAGGCGGCGTGCCGCATGCGTTCGATACTCTGAGTAATATGGTTTCCTGCATCGTCAGCCACCTTCAAAGACATGTCCGCCATCCGGCGGCTGGTATCGAGGGCGCTTCTGATCGAATCGCGCATCAGATCGGTCTGCACAGCCGCCAAATCCTGCGGAGTTCGGCAGCGCCAGAGTTCATTCATACGGTCCATGGTCCTCTCGATCTGCTGTCGAACGAAATCGAAGTACTCGCGTGAGACGCCGTTCATTCCTTTGACGACCGCGGTTGTAGAGTACATGATTGCTTCAGCGTTGCGGACCGATCGTTCTGTTGCCTGCTCCGTTTCATTGCCCGTCACACCGAACGTGCGACCAAGCTGATCAGCAGACCGGCCCAACATCACAGTGGCCATGTCGACGCCGAAGCGCCAACTGTTTTGCAACATCTCGGCATTCTGTTGCAGCAGGTGACTGCTGGCTTGGGCCACCTCCTCGCTGGCCTCAGCGGTAGCTAAGCCGATCCGTCTGGTTTGCTCAGCGGTCCTTTCGGCGGCGCGGCGCATTGTGTCCTCAGGGCTTTGCGTAGACTTTTCCTCCTGGCGTGGATTAGCCATCTGTTGCTCCTTGGTTATTGTTGGTGACGTCGGATCCTCTCCGTCACAGGTGCGATCCTTAGCGGCCAACGTGGGCATTTCTCGACCGTTCCGGGGCACGTGATTTTTAATCAATCCTCCGCGATCGCGCGCAGGAACGAGCGCCTCAACTTCCAATTACTCCATGGATTGGTTCACTTGCTTGGCACCGCGGGTCTCATGTTCATACCCTCGATCATCAAGGGTCAGTAATGACCACCGCTGAAACCGTGTTGCTCATCGCTGCCTTGTTATTGGCGCTTCTCGTCGTCGGTAACATCGGCTTCTCCAAACTGGCCGAGTGGAGGAATCCACCAATCGGCAAGTTCCTCGAATGCGACGGCGTAGTGCTCCACTATGTCGATCGAGGGGATCCGGCCGCTCCTTGCGTCGTGCTGCTCCATGGCAACGGATCCATGATCCAGGACTTCACGATCAGCGGTCTGGTCGATCTTCTTGCCCGCACCAATCGCGTGGTGTGCTTCGATCGCCCAGGCTTTGGCTATAGTCAGCGGCCGCGGCTCCGAATATGGACCGCGGCAGCTCAAGCCGCTCTGCTGGCGAAGGCGCTCAATCAACTTGGAATCCGCAATCCGGTTGTGCTCGGCCATTCTTGGGGCGCCTTGGTCGCTATCGCTCTCGCCGTGCGAAAGGATTATCCGACCCAGGGTCTTGTGCTTGCGTCAGGGTACTATTTCCCGACCGGCCGATTGGACGTGTGGCTGATGTCAGGTCCAGCCATACCGGTCCTGGGCGACCTGGTCAGTTACACTGTCGCGCCGATCGTTTCGTGGGCCGTCCTGCCAGGAGCTCTCCGCAAGATCTTTGCGCCCCGTTCTGTCCCGCAGACGTTCAGGAATGAATTTCCAGCGTCTTTGGTGCTCAGGCCCACACAGTTGAGGGCGGCTGCGGAGGAAAGTGCACTCCTCATTCCAACTGCAACACAATTCCAAGCTTATTATCCAGCCATCGGCGAGCGAGTGCAGATATTCCACGGAACAGAGGACCAAGTGATCGAATTCAGACAAGCGCAGGATTTACATCAAGCACTGCCTCGGTCCGATCTTCACCTTGTTCCAAATGCCGGGCATATGGTCACGTACGCAGACCCCGCCGCCATCGTGGAGGTCGTCAACTCAATGACGAACTCCTGAGATCGGCAGCGACGGCCGTCACTGCGCCTTGCCGCGTGCAGGCGCTGCAACCGGCCGCAATTCCATTCTTGATATGCCTGCTGCGACGTTCACACCTGTCTGCGCCTGGACGGACACCGGCTGCAAGGCGATCGTACGATCCGAGCCGCCCACCAGGAGGTTGGCACCAACTCCGGCGCCGACAGTGCCGCCGGCGGTCGCGCCCGCATAAGTTCCGGCCAAGGCTGCCCGGCGAACTGTCGTTGGCGCAAACACGGTCCAAACGAGCTGACCGCCGGACGTGGCTCCTATGTCCAGACCAAGCGTGCTGACGGTGCCTTCGTAAGCCTCGCGCGCCCTGCCTCGTGCCGATGCATAGATGCAGCTCAGCTGCCGTTGTCCCGCAACAATCATGCCGACTCCGGGCGATATGTTGCACGTGAGTGTGCCGACTCTCGAGCGCCCAGCCTCCTGCGCCGTTGCCGGAACCATCGTGAGGACGAGTGCCAAGGCCGCGCAAGCCGTGGCCAAATTGGTCAGCCTCGCTTCATTCAGCGTTGTCCTGGTCATGGGGCCTCCATCGACGTAGTCTGATCGTCCTTCAATGCGCGCGGAGCCAGCGATGTTCCTGTTGGTCGCAAGCCGAAGCTCCAGAACCACTAGACAGGCCTCGCTTACGGGGTCGGGATGTGGAGCACGCGTGTCCGGCTCTGCGCTAGGTGTTGAGTGACAGGCGGACATCAAGCGCGCCTACTGCACGCAGCCGATTTTATCAGTGCCCGTCGCCCATCTGGATGAGCAGCTCCTCGATATCGACATCGACCTGGCCGGCCGCCCTGATGTGGCGGACCTCGAGACTGTCGGCCTGGAAGCGGTATTCGACCAGGCCGACTTCCTTGATCGCGATCCGGTCCTGGCGCTGATCGTTGACGACGAAGCCCGCTGACGGCGCCCAGACGTGGCGGGTGTGGCGGAAGGTGAAGTCGCGGCGCTGGTGCACGTGCCCGCTGGCGATGAGACGCAGGTCGACCTTGCCGAACATCTCGATCAGCCGCGCCCGCGCCGGCTGCGGCACGTAGCGGATCGACGTCTCCGGCGTCTCGGCGTCGTCGGGCAGGTTGAGGAACAGCGGCTTGTGCAGGAACAGCGCGACCGGCCTGCCGTTCACGCGCGAGATTTCCTGAGACAGCCAGTCGAGCTGCTCGGCCTCGAAGGCGAGGTCCGAATTCATCACCAGCGAATTGAGGCCGATGAAGCGCCAGCCCGCGGCGTCAAACACCCAATGATCTTCGCCGATGATGTCGCAGAACTGCTGGCGGTGCGTCTCGCTGACCGGCGGCTTCGGCGCCGGCCCGATCGCGGTCGGATTGTCCCCGATATCGTGATTGCCGGGGAGATAGCGGCAGGTGACCGGCAGGGCGTCGTGCAGGCCTTTCGCGAATTCAAGGTCGTCGCGGCTGGTCGGCCCGTCGAATGAGACGTCGCCGGTGTTGACGACGAGATCGGGTCTGCCGGCGCCGATGTGCTCGCTGATGCGATGGAAGTTGGCGATCAGGCCGGGAAAGCGCCGGCCGAGATGGGTGTCGGAAATCTGCGTGAGACGAAATTCGGGCATGCGATCATCCTACCCGTCGCCGCGCGTCGGAACGATGACGGGCCGGGCATGGATCGCAACGAACAAAGTTTAAAGCACGCGATAGCGGATGCTGTAGCCGTCCTGCGGGGCGACGGCAGCGGCGAGCGGGGAAGCGATGCGGTCGGCGAGGTGCCAGGGGCCGAACTGGCCGGAGCGATGCGGCTCGGCCGGCAGGCGGAGGCGGAACTCGAAGACGCCCTTGCCTGAGAGGTTCACGAACAGAACGCGATCGGCCGTGCGGTGGTTGAGCACCACTGCGCCGCGCAGCACGGCCCGGCCGTCCGAGAGGTCGCGCACGCCGTCCACCAGCGCCAATGTCTGGTTGCGGTCGGTGTGCAGCTCGATCTGGCTGTCGCCCACCGCCGCCAGCATCTCCCGGGGCATGCGGATCTCGAACTCGACGGCAGGCTTGGAGGGGTTGAGACCGAGATAGGCGAGCGCCGCGTGACGCATGTCGTAGGCGGCAAAGGCGAACAGCGCGAGCGCGGCCAAGGTCGCCAGGCCATGCCGGGCGACGTCGCGCCAGGTTCGATAGCTCAGGCGGAAGTAGACCGTCATGGCCAGCGCGACCGCGAGCGCGGCTGCAATCCCGGACAGCGCCGACATCATGATGCCGAGCTGGCCCGTGGCGGCTTCGCTGAACAAGCTGGACAAGGAATTCATGGCTGTCTCGCCTCGGGGCCCAAGGGGCCGAAATCGCTTCAACAATCTGGGGTTGGTCGGGGAAGCGGGAATGCCGGTTCAAGTCGTTCATTGTCAGCGCCAAAAGTCGCGGCTAATGACGTCGGCGGCATTTCGCCTCCCGGGAAAGTTCCGATGTCCGTTCAAATGGTCCTGCTGCCGGTCTTCGTGCAGGTCGCTCTCACCTTCGCGCTGCTGATCGGCATGGTCCTGGCGCGCCGCAAGACCTTGGTCTCCGGCGAGACCAAGATCCGTGACATTGCGCTCGGCGAGCCAAACTGGCCGAAGGGCGCCACACAAATCGCCAATTGCTACCGCAACCAGTTCGAGCTGCCGGTGCTGTTCTATGTCCTGATTGCGCTGGCATTGCCCTTGCGCCGCGCCGATCTCTTCATCGTGCTGATGTCCTGGGTGTTCGTGGTGACGCGCTTTGCCCATGCCGGCGTGTTCGTTTCCTCCAACGATCTCGGCCGCCGCTCCACGGTCTGGCTCGCCGGCGTGCTGGTGCTGCTCGCGATGTGGATTTACTTCGCGCTGAAGCTTTTGCTGCTGATCTAGGCGCTGCGCACCACTTGAAAGAACGCGAATGACCCCTGCTGCCCGGCTGTCCGCAGCCATCGAACTGATCTACACCATCGAGAGGGACCGCGTGCCCGCGGCGAAGGCGCTGAAGGAGTGGGGCACCGCGCACCGCTTCGCCGGTTCCGGCGACCGCGCGGCCATCGCCGGCCTCGTCTGGGATGTGCTGCGCCGCTACGCCTCGAGCGCCTGGCTGATGGATTCCGATACCGCGCGGGCCCGGCTGATCGGCATGCTCCGCCTCGAGCGCAAAATGGACACGGCGACCATGGGCGCCTTGTTCGACGGCAGCCGCTTTGCGCCGGCGCCGCTGACCGAGGCCGAGCAGGCTGCGCTCGCCTCGCGCTCCCTCCAGGACGCACCTGCCGCCGTCGCCGGCGACTACCCGGAATGGCTCGACCCGCACCTTGCAAAAGTGTTCGGCGAGGATCGCGCCGCGGAGGCGGCCGCGATGGCGAGCCGGGCGCCGCTGGACCTGCGCGTCAACACGCTAAAATCCAACCGCGACAAGGCGCTGAAGGCGCTTTCTCATCTTCATGCAAAACCGACGCCCTGGTCCGCAACCGGCCTGCGCATCGAGCTTTCGGCCGATGCGCGCAACCCCGGCATCCAGGCGGAGGAGGATTTCATCAAGGGCGCGATTGAAGTGCAGGATGAGGGATCGCAGCTTGCGGCCCAGTTTACCGCGGCAAAACCCGGCGAGCAGGTGATCGATCTCTGCGCCGGCGCCGGCGGCAAGACGCTGGCGCTGGCCGCCCTGATACAGGGCAAGGGTCGGCTGATCGCAACCGACCGTGACAAGCGCCAGCTCGCGCCGATCCATGAGCGGCTGTCGCGCGCCGGCGTCCACAACGCCGACATCCGCACGCCCAAGGGCGAGGCCGATTCGCTTGCCGACATCCGCAGCACCGCCGACCTCGTCGTGATCGACGCGCCCTGCACCGGAACCGGCACTTGGCGCCGCAACCCCGATGCCAAATGGCGGATGCGCCCCGGTGCGCTGGAGATCCGCCTGCGTGACCAGGCCGAGGTGCTGGAGCGCGCGGTTCCGCTGGTCAAGCCGGGCGGCCGCATCGCCTACATCACCTGCTCGGTGCTGGCGGAGGAGAACGGCGAGCAGGTGAGGGCGTTCGTCGGCCGACATGGCGAGTTCTCGGTTGTCCCGCCCGAGCAGACCGCAAGCGTGCTCTGGGACAAGGCGGAAGCCTTTGGCGAGGCTGCGCTGCAGTCAGCCGAGGGCTGGCTGATGACGCCGCGCCGGACCGGGACGGATGGGTTTTTCGTGTCGGTGCTGAAAAAGACCGGCTGATCGACGTTGTCATTCCGGGGCGCGCGTAGCGCGAGCCCGGAATCCATCGTGCGGCGGTCTCCGCGGGTCCATGGATTCCGGGTTCGCCCTGCGGGCGCCCCGGAATGACATCAAAAACAAAAGCCCCGCAGACCGATCCCGGTCGCGGGGCTTTCGAGTTCCAACGTTCTGCCGGTACGTCCGCGGTCAGAACGGTGCGAGGGCGTTAGCCGACGCGGAGATTGTCAGCCGACGACTTGCCGCTGCGGCGGTCGGCGACGATGTCGAACGAGACCTTCTGACCCTCGTTGAGGGAGGAGAGGCCAGCGCGCTCGACGGCGCTGATGTGAACGAACACGTCCTTCTGGCCGTCATCCGGCTGGATGAAACCATAACCCTTTTGGGTGTTGAACCACTTCACGGTGCCCATAGCCATGGGAATTTCCTTGTTTAGTTAGAGAGGTACGCACGCAGACCGGTACGCAGCATTGCGCCCATAGTCCCTGATGAGTCGATGTTTGGAGAATTCATCTGAAGCGTGCGCGCCCGTCAGCAACGAAGCGAAGCGGCCCAGTCGTTCGGCCAAGTATCGATGATCACAATATAGCGAGAATTTGGGGCCACTTCAAGGCACCACCCGTGGCCCGAAACGTCCCGCCACTTTGCTATTTCGCGGTGCAAATTAACCGTCGGCGCGCTTCAGTCGACGATGAAGAGCGTCGCCCCCGTCGTCGTCGAGGACCGGTGCGCGGCGTCGCCGAAGTCCGATACCTGGTAGCTCATCCCCGCCGTGAGCTTGAATTTGCGCCCGTCGCGCAACTCAGAGTCGAGCTCGCCCGTCAGCACATAGAGCACGTGGCCGCGATCGCACCAGTGATCGGCGAGATAGCCCGGCGAGTACTCCACCATCCGCACGCGGAGTTCGCCGATGTTGAGCGTGCGCCATGTGGCCTCGCCGCTCTCGCCGGGATGCGTGGTCGGCTCAACCTTGCTCCAGTCGGTGACGGTGAAGGGGGAGGTGGGGAGTTTCATGGGGGCGATCCTGTCTCGGAGCCGGCGCCGCTTTTGTTAGCGCACGCTGTTGCCTCCGTCATTGCGGGCGCGAGGCGTTGATCGTCGCCCCGATGTGGCCGCTTTTTCTTGGAGCGCTCGTTAGCGTTGCGACGACGTTTGCGTTGAACAAATTAGGTAAATATTACTTACCTAAGCGCCTCGTGTCCATGCCCAAAGAAGCATGTGGGCGCTCCACCACCGCGGTTGCGGCCCGCGCGCCGCCAGCGTATTGGCTGGCCATGACAGCAGCACAGAACGACCGCTCCGCGTCGACGCCCTCGGTGGCCTCGGCGCACGACAAGATTCTCATCGTCGACTTCGGCAGCCAGGTGACGCAGCTGATCGCGCGTCGCGTGCGCGAGGACGGCGTCTATTGCGAGATCGTCCCGTTCAACAAGGCGGAAGCCGCCTTCGAGGAGATGAAGCCGAAAGCGGTGATCCTCTCCGGCGGCCCCGAGTCGGTGCATGAAGCCGGCTCACCCCGCGCCCCGCAACTCATCTTCGATTCCGGCGTGCCGGTGATGGGCATCTGCTACGGCCAGATGACCATGGCGGCCCAGTTAGGGGGCGAGGTCGAGGGCGGCCATCATCGCGAATTCGGCCGCGCCGATGTCGAGGTGAAGGCCGAGAGCCAGCTGTTCGCAGACGTCTGGTCGTCAGGCAGCAAGAACCAGGTCTGGATGAGCCATGGCGACCGCATCACCAGGATGCCGCCGGGCTTCTCCGTCGCCGGCACCTCGCCGAACGCGCCCTTCGCAATCATCCAGGATGAGAAGCGCAAATATTACGGCCTGATGTTCCACCCCGAAGTGGTGCACACGCCCGACGGCGCAAAGCTCATCCGCAACTTCGTGCGCAAGATCGCCGGCCTCACCGGCGACTGGACCATGCGCGCCTTCCGCGAGGAGGAGATTGCAAAGATCCGCCAGCAGGTCGGCAAGGGCAGGGTGATCTGCGGCCTCTCCGGCGGCGTCGATTCGGCCGTTGCGGCCGTCTTGATCCACGAGGCCATTGGCGATCAGCTGACCTGTGTGTTCGTCGATCACGGCTTGATGCGCCTCAACGAGGCCGAGCAGGTCGTCGACCTCTTCCGCCACCATTACAACATCCCGCTCGTGCACGTGGACGCCTCCAAGCAATTCCTCGGCGAGTTAGAGGGCGTCACCGACCCCGAAGCCAAGCGCAAGACCATCGGCCGCCTCTTCATCGAGGTGTTCGAGGCTGAGGCCAAGAAGATCGGCGGCGCCGATTTCCTGGCGCAAGGCACGCTCTATCCTGATGTGATCGAGAGCGTCTCCTTCACCGGCGGACCTTCCGTCACCATCAAGTCGCACCACAATGTTGGCGGCCTGCCCGAACGCATGAACATGATGCTCGTCGAGCCCCTGCGCGAGCTGTTCAAGGACGAGGTGCGCAAGCTCGGGCGCGAGCTCGGCCTCCCCGAAATCTTCGTCGGCCGCCACCCGTTCCCGGGTCCGGGCCTTGCCATCCGCTGCCCCGGCGAGATCACCAGGGACAAGCTCGACATCCTGCGCAAGGCGGACGCCGTCTACATCGACCAGATCAGGAAGCACGGCCTCTACGACGAGATCTGGCAGGCTTTTGCGGTGCTGCTCCCGGTAAAGACCGTCGGCGTCATGGGCGACGGCCGCACTTACGATTACGTCGTTGGCCTGCGCGCGGTGACCTCGACCGACGGAATGACCGCGGACTTCTACCAGTTCGACATGAAGTTCTTAGGGGAGACCGCGACGCGCATCATCAACGAGGTGAAGGGCGTGAACCGCGTGGTGTATGATGTGACCAGCAAGCCGCCAGGGACGATCGAGTGGGAGTGATCTGGTTGGTTGGCACGGCCCGAAACCAGAAAGGTGAAACCCTGGAACGCCCGCAGAGATGCGGGCTTCTTCGTTTTCAAGCTGGTGCTTGCGAGCGCCGGCAAGACTCGCGTCGCTGGCACAGGGTCCATCTTTGCCAAGATCGATAGGTAGCGCACCGTCAGCTTGCGGCGGATCTGGCAACACTTTCTCGAGGTCGAAGGAGGAGCTGCGAATGACCATCTCGACAAGCGAAGTGGAACAGTTCTTTGATCGATATGCCCAAGCCTTCAGAGATGGCTTGGACGGTACTCTTGATGAGGAGTTTTTCCGTTCGCTTTTTTCCACCCAATATATCGCTGTAGGACCAAAGGGTGTCATGGCAGGGGACAACGATCACGCTTTTGTCGAGCGGATTTCAAAAGGATACGAGCGCTACCGTCAGATCGGAAACAAGGCGGTCACCGTCTCCGAGATCGAGATGCATTCGATCGATGAAACACATTGCCTTGTCCACGTGGGCTGGAGCAGCGAATTCGAGAAAGATGGCAGGCGTATCGACGTGCCTTTTACCAATGCCTATCTGCTTGAGCAGAATGATGGGCTGCTGAAGGTTTTCGGCTGGATTACGGGTGATGAAGTTCAACTGCTCAAGGACAATGGCCTCTTGTGAGGCTTGCCCAACGGCAGCGCGCCAGAACTTGCATTGATCAAAGAAGCTCGGCGCCGGCTCTTCGAAGCCGGCAGAACGGCCTCTGCGCGTCGAACTCAACCGCAACTCGTCCGTTGCAGGCCGTGCGCGGGGTAGGACATTCCGGCATATTGAGATGGTAATGTGCCGAGGATAGCCTTCAAGGACAGCGCCCGCAGAGAATGCTTAAAACCCTCGACATCGGATGTTCGAGGCAGCTGGAACAAGCGTAGGTTGAAAGCGTTAGCTGCGGGCCGCACTTGATGTCGGGGGCGGAGCTATGTCCGACTTATTACCCAGCGCGTTGGATCTCGCGCGCTTCCAGTTTGCCTTCACGGTGGTCTGGCACTTCCTATTTCCGGCCTTCACCATCGGACTGGCGAGCTATCTTGCTGTGCTCGAAGGGCTGTGGCTGTGGACGGGCCGCGGCGCCTATCTCGATACCTACCGCTATTGGCTGAAGATTTTCGCCGTCGCTTTCGCCATGGGCGTGGTGTCGGGCTTGGTCATGTCATACCAGTTCGGCACGAATTGGTCGGTGTTTGCCGACAAGACATCCCCGGTGCTCGGGCCGCTCCTCGGCTACGAGGTGCTGACGGCATTCTTTCTCGAGGCCGGCTTCCTTGGAGTCATGCTCTTCGGCCTGGGACGCGTTGGCCCGCGCCTGCATTTCGTCGCGACCTGTTTCGTCGCGGGCGGCACCTTGCTCTCGGCCTTCTGGATTCTAGCCGCAAATTCCTGGATGCAGACGCCGGCAGGACACGCGATGGGAGCGGACGGCCAATTCATCCCCGAGAGCTGGCTCGCGATCATCTTCAATCCGTCGTTCCCTTATCGCTTCGCCCACACGGTGACGGCGGCTTACCTGACGACCGCGATGATCGTGGGAGCCGTGGGCGCCTGGCACCTGCTGCGGAACAGGATGAACGAACGCGCACGCATCATGTTTTCAATGGCGATGTGGATGGCCGCGATCGTGGCCCCGCTACAGCTTCTGATCGGCGATCTGCATGGGGTGAATTCGTATCACCACCAGCCCACCAAGGTCGCCGCCATGGAGGGTCACTTCGAGACCGAGCGCCGCGCGCCTTCCATCCTGTTCGGAATGCCGGACGCCGAAGCCGGGGTGACGCGCGGCCAAATTGCCATTCCTGGCTTTGCGAGCCTCTATCTCACGCATAGCCTTGATGGAGAGGTCAAGGGGCTCAAGGCTTTCCCGAAAGACACCTGGCCGACCAACATTCCGCTCGTCTTCTGGGCGTTCCGCATCATGGTCGGCTTGGGGATTCTGATGATCGTGCTCGGCATGGCCTCGCTCGTTCTGCGTTGGCGAGACGCCCTGTACGACACGCCATGGCTGCATCGCTTTGCCGTGGCCATGGGGCCGTCGGGGCTGATCGCTGTGACGGCCGGATGGACGGTGACGGAGGCGGGACGCCAGCCATTCACGGTTTATGGACTGCTGAGGACCGCCGATAGCGTGGCGCCGATCGCAGCGCCGGCGGTGGCCGCGTCTCTGGCGGCATTCGTTGTCGTGTACTTTGTCGTTTTTGGCGCGGGGATTGCTTATCTGTTTCACCTCTTCCGCCAGACCCCTGAAGCCGGCGAGCACGGACCGCCACAAGGCCAGCCGGTCCGCACGGCCGGCATCACGCCGGCGCCAGCCTTGATAGCAGGGTCAGACACGCACAGAGTAGAGCCGCGGCAAGCGGGGATCCGGCCATGAGCATCGACCTCACATTGATTTGGGCGCTGCTGATCGCCACGGCCGTGCTGCTCTACGTCGTGATGGACGGCTTCGACCTCGGCGTCGGCATCCTGTTTCCGGCCGAGGTGGCGAGGCCCGATCGCGATGTCATGGTCAACTCGGTGGCACCGGTCTGGGACGGCAACGAAACCTGGCTCGTCCTCGGTGGCGGCGGATTGTTCGCCGTGTTTCCACTGGCCTACGCGACGATTTTTCCTGCGCTGTACATGCCGCTCATTCTGATGCTGCTGGCGCTGGTGTTCCGCGGAGTAGCCTTCGAAATGCGGTTTCGAGCACGGACGTCGGCTGGTGAAATATGGTGGGACCGCGCCTTCTCCTGGGGCAGCTTTGCGGCCGCATTGCTCCAGGGCGTTTGCCTCGGTGCCATCGTGCAGGGCATCCGCGTGGAGGGGCGTGCTTACGCCGGCGGGTGGTGGGACTGGCTGACACCTTTCTCGGTTTTGACCGGTGTTGCCCTTGTCGTCGGCTACGGCCTGCTCGGCGCGTGCTGGCTGATATGGAAGACCGACGGCGCGCTTCAGGCACGCTGCCGCAACTACGCACGCGTTCTCGGATTTGCGACACTCGGCTTCATCGGCCTCATATCACTGATGATGGTCATCCAAAGCCCTGCGTTCCGGGAGCGATGGCTGACGCTGCCGAACATGCTTTACGCAGCGCCTGTGCCAGGTCTCTTGGCCCTGCTGGCATGGCGCTTTCACCGCGCGCTCGCAAAGGGCGAGGATGGGATGCCGTTCCTGTGCGCGCTGGGCTTTTTCCTGCTGTCCTATGCCGGGCTGGGCATTAGCATGTGGCCGATGATCGTGCCGCCCTCGATTACGATCTGGCAGGCAGCCACGCATCCCAGCAGCCAGTTGTTCCTGCTCGTCGGCGCGGCGGTGCTGGTACCGGTGATCCTTGTCTATACCGGCTACGTCTATTGGATCTTCCGCGGCAAGGTGCGGCACGGCGAGGGATATCACTGATGCTGCGTGTGTCTCGCGCCTGGCGGCAGTTGCTGTGGTTCGTTGCGCTGTGGGCTGCAGGTGTGATCGCGCTGCTGGCGATTGCAGTGCCGATCCGATGGCTGCTGAAGACAGGGTGAGGGAGTTGCCGACCCGCCGGGCCGGCCGCTGCTGCCGTCCTGATCGCGCGGAGACACCCGGCGCAAACGTCGGATCTCCGTCACCTACGCTCGTGATACGACATCCGCATCGCCCCCTTCGGGCGATGGTCGAGCTACGAGGTCGGCCGCCCCAGCCAAGACCGCGACGCCCATCATCAACGAGGTGAAAGCCGTGAAAGGGTGGTGTATGACGTGACCAGCAAGCTGCCTGGGACGATTGAGTGGGAGTAGGGAACCTTCTCGCTGGTGGGAACTGATTTGCACATTGAATACGCTGCCGACTTTGCTGCTGTTCAGGCAGAGGCGGCACTCTTCTTTCCAGCGCCGCTGAATTCAAGGATGCTTTTAGCTAGCTCTTCGACGGCCTTCTTGTTGTTCTGTGCCCAAATAGTGGTAAAGGCTAAGCTCACTGTTTGTGCGGGTATAAGCCCTAACTTCGCGCCGAGTTGCGAAAAAAGCAAATGCGTGTCCTTGTTTGATAAACGAACCTGTTTGCACGCATCCAAAACTCGATCACTTTCAGCAAATTCTTGGAGAAGGGCGACGGACAATTTACCACCGATCGCTGGCCATGCTTCAACGCAGCTGTCGAATACAAATGCTTCCGGTGCGTTGCCTGGAAGACGAAACACACCGTTAGAAAGGTTCTCGTCTTGCTTGGAATCCCCGTCTATCACGCACACCGAAGGCACAGTTATTGCTGGATTGGTATTGTGATAGCTGTTCATCGAGACCGCTGCGCCATCGCCAGCCATCGCGTGAACCTGAAAGTGCTCGATAGGACGATTCGCGCCCTGCCGAAGAATCGATTCCACCCAAATTTTCGCGAAATCGTCCTCAACAAAAACGACGGATGACGTTTCGATCTGCCCGGTAATTGCCCGCAGGGATGCGATATCCAGTTTGCCTTGAAACAATTTGTCCTTCGTTGCCGCCCAGATAGCCTTACTTGGTAGAGGTTGGAGAGCTTCATTCGAATGTGTTGTGAAGATTACCTGGATCTTTTTGCGCTCTGCGGCCCAGATCAGGTACTCCACCAGTCGAATCGTGGCCACAGGATGCAAGCCGTTTTCGATCTCCTCTATCAAGACCAGCGTTTGATCTTCTGCAGTTTCGATCGCGGCAACCATGCGAATAATGCTCGATTCTCCAGCGCCAAAGTGAAATTCCGAGTACTGGACGCCATTCGTTGTTTGTCCCGTTAATAGCGTTACGTCGCCAGAGGCGTGAATCTTCAGCTGCTTGAACCCGCTAACATCTTTATCTAGAATTCGAGAGACGGCTTGGTTTAGGTCCTGCGAGAATCCAACTATTTGGCTGTCTGGGACAGAGAATTTCCGGGATGTGCAGCTGAGAAGCTCTCTTCGCTCGCTTGCAGGCACGGTTCGCGAAACGCCAAAGACGAGGACCTGCCTATCCATGGCGTCGCGATTCCACTTAAGGCTCTTAAAGCTAGCGGTTCGCCGGATATGATCTTTCGGAGCAACTTTTCGATTAGTGAGCTCGTACTCTATCGACCAGTCCTGCATGCGGGCGTCGTACTTCCCACTCTTTGAAAAGAAAGTACGAGGTGCAACGTCCTTGTAGATGATGCCGGCGGCGCCTAGGACGGTCGTTTTGCCGCCGCCATTCGGGCCGATGATTGCAGTGACAGGAAAGTCGAACGAGATGGGTTCATCGCTAAAACCGCGAACCTTCTTCAGTACCATTTTGGCGAGGTACTGACCATAGTTCCTCTCTCTTGCCTTATCCAATAGTGCATTGATTGTGCTGTCGCGCACTTCGCTTTTAAACACAGCTAGGTACTTTCCAATCATTGAGCCGATAAGTTGAACCGTGCAGAGCGGTACTAGGCCCCCACATTCCAAATGTGTTTGGTAGAATCTCTCCGCCAAGCCCAATCCGCCAAAGCAAAAACTATTTGAGATAGCTTTCAATTGAATGAGGTCATGTGTCGTTCTTTTCTGGCTTACTTGGCCGTCTAGGAAGTATCAGTCGGTTCGGTTTTTGAGGAGCTGAACTGGCTTCTGGCTCTTCGGCCTCCTCACAAATCGTCTGGAGCTTGCGCAAAAGGCTTTGCGGTTGTTTCAGCAGGGCCTGGTTTTTCTCTACCGCACGCAGTTCCACAGGCGACAGCGTCCTGACGATGATGTCGTCGCCGTTTTTCAATAGCAGAATGTTCCCTGCCTGAATGCACGCCTTGTCTGAATTGTTAAGGGCTTTCATAAGAGTAGCAATGGCGGTTGCGTGATCCTTGTTAGCTGCAGCTTGAGGCTTGTCTAGTAGGGCTATTTCCGCGGCGCGCTCAAGCTTTTGAAGCCGTTCGGCCACGTCTTCTTGGGTGGCCATGTCTTTGGTGCGCGCCCAAAAGCGCTTCCACCACGATCCACTTTCTTCTGGAAGATCAGTATCCTTCTCAAAGGAAAGCTCGCCAAGGGTTGCTACTACGGCGTCGATGATCGCCTGGTGAGTTTCATCGCCCGCCGGTTCGGATAGATAGATGCGAATCGGTATTGTACGTTGAGTACGTAGCTCTTCAGGCTTGATGCCGATCGAAAGGCCCCATTCAAATGTCTTCAAGTCGTCCGCAACGTCGGATAAAGACAGCAGTACGTTGTGACGAGTGATTTCATCTTCGAACGAAAGGTCGTTCAAGCGCTCACGGACTTCAGCAAACCGCCTGTCTGTCTCTCGTTCTATTCGATCGAGGCGCTCAGATAAGCGCCCGTATATGCTATCGCCAATCTCTTGCATACCTTTGGTTCGTCGCCCAAGTGAGCCTCGCCGAAGGGAAGAGCGCAGTCGTGCGAAGATGAAGTGTGGAGGGAACGGCAACCGAGAAAAAAGTTCGCTGCGTTCAAAAAGTCTCTCTTCAAGCGTGCGGAGTAATGGATCAAGGAAGGGCTCCAGATCATCCGAATCTACATTGGTATGATCCGCGACCAAAAGTGTGGCGAGTAGCAAAAGGAGATCATCGTTGTATTCTTGAGAAGGTGCCATCGTTTGATTCCAGCTATCCTGAGTATGATAGCAGCAGGTTGTGAGGGCGCATAGGACATAACAAAAGTAGAGAGCGACGAAACTGATTCCGCACGCTGGTGTCGAGGCGAGGCGAGAGTAGAGTATAGGAAGTCATAATCAACGCAGAACGATAGACCACCCCAGCATGCAACACCGGCCATGCATGCTGACTTCTATGCTAGGATCTTTGTCTCGGAGCAGCTGCATGTCCATCGCCACAACCCTCAGCCACCAGTCCGCACCCCCCATCGAATCCGACCCCGAAACCCTCGGCTGGATGCGCGGCTTTCCGCCGTCGCCCGACCGCCTCATCACCTTCCAGGACGGCTCGTTCCGCAGCTTCCCAGAACTGCGCTGGGCCTGGTGCAACATCCGCCAGCTGGTGCCCACGGTGAACGTCTGGCGCGGGGCGGGGCCGGCATCACCGCTGCCGCGTGCGGAGCAGGACATCGGCGCGGTCGCCTCGACCACGATGGACGGCCGGCCCATGACTTTCGAGAAGATGCTGGAGGAGACCTACACCGACGGCATCGCGGTGCTGCATCGGGGCAGGCTGATCTATGAGCGCTATTTCGGCGCCTTGAAGCCGCACAAGCCGCATATCGGCATGTCCGTGACGAAGTCGTTCACCGGCGTGCTCGCGGGGATTCTGGTCGCCGAGGGCAGGATCGACCCGCAGGCGCCCGTCACGGACTATGTGCCGGAGCTGAAGCCAAGCGCGTTCGGCGATGCGCGTGTGCACGAGGTCATGGATATGACCACGGGGCTCGCCTACACCGAAATCTACACCGACAAGAATTCCGACGTGTGGGGCCTGCGGCGCGCCAACGGCATGGCGCCGATCCCCCCGGGCTATGACGGCCCCACCACCATCTTCGATTTCCTCATCGCGCAGAAGAAGCAGGGCGAGCATGGCAAGGCCTTTGCCTACAAGACCGTCAACACCGACGTACTGGCGTGGATCATCAGGCGCGCCAGCGGCATGACCCTGTCCGACTTCCTGTCGGAACGCATCTGGCAGCCGATTGGCGCGGAGGAGGACGCGTACTACCACGTCGACCGCATCGGCACCGAGAGCGGCGGCGGTGGCCTCTCCACCACGTTGCGCGATCTCGCCCGCTTCGGCGAGACCATGCGCAATCACGGCCGCTTCAACGGCCGCCAGATCGTGCCGTCGCAAGTAGTCGAGGACATCGCGCGCGGCGGCGATCCCGAAAAATTCAAGCCGGCCGGCTACACCACGCTGCCGGGTGCCTCCTACCGCAATCAATGGTGGGTGACGCACAACGCGCACGGCGCCTACATGGCGCGCGGCGTCTACGGCCAGGGCATCTACATCGATCCCAAGGCCGAAATGGTGATCGCACGCTACGCCTCGCATCCGATGGCGGGTAACGCCGCCAACGATCCCGTGACGCTGCCGGCCTACATGGCGCTGGCGAAGGCGCTAGTGACGGGCGGGTAGGGTGGATTAGCCTGCGGTTGCGCGAAGCGCAGCCCGCCGGCGTAATCCACCATCTCTCGCCGCGCCGTGTCGGCAATGGCGGATTACGCCTTCGGCTAATCCGCCCTACGAGCCGGCGAAGGCGCTGATGCCCGGCGGGTAGGGCGTCGCAGCTCGTGCCTCACTCATGCGCCTCCTGCCAATGCGGATAGGTGACATAGGCGGTGACGGCGCCTTGCTCGTGCGAGCGGATCGTGACCGTCTCGCCCTTCGGCATATGGACGATCTCGCCGGGCCCCGCGGTCACGGTGCTGCCGTCGCTCGTGACCGACAGCTTCCCTTCGAGGACGATCATGACATCGTCGACCTTCATCGTCTCCTTGAGATTTTGGTTCGGCGCGTAGCGGCCGAAGCCGATCGTGATAGGTCCGCCGTGGCGCTGGTCGACCAAGTTGGCGACGAAGATATCGCCGTCCTGTCCCGGTGAGCGCTCGAGCGAGGCGTCGGCGATGGCGAATTTGCGAACTTTCATGAGGTCATTCCGTCTTGTGGGGCTGGGGGAGGGCACCGATAGACGCCGTGGCCGTTGTTTGGTTCCGCCTCGCGGGCGGTTTGACGCAGCGGAACGTCGCGCAATATAAGTATTGACTTATATTAGTCGCGATCGATATTTGTTCGGCGGATGAACCACAGGGAGAACCGAAAATGCAGATCGACGTCGCCAGGGTCTTGGGGCTTGTGACGCGCTCGGTGAGGAGCTTGGAGAGAGACGGCAAGCCGGCTAGCGCGGTGACGCTAACGCGGCTCTACGACACCAGCGTCGACGATCTCTGGGACGCCGTGACCAGCAGGGAGCGGATCCCGCGCTGGTTTGCGCCGGTCGAGGGCGACCTCCGGCTCGGCGGACGCTACCAGGTCAAGGGCAATGCCGGCGGCACCATCACGTCCTGCACGCCGCCCACCCATTTCGCCGCGACCTGGGAATTCGGCGGCGCCACGAGCTGGATCGACGTCAGCCTGAAAGCCGAGCGGAGCCAGGCGCGCCTGACGCTTGAGCACACCGCGATCATCGAGGATCATTGGAATCAGTTCGGTCCGGGTGCGGTCGGTATCGGTTGGGACCTCGCGCTTGCGGGACTTGAGCGATATCTTGCGACCGGGGCATCGGTCGATCATGAAACGGCGGAGGCGTGGATGGTCTCGCCCGAGGGCAAGGACTTCATGACGACGAGCGGCGAATATTGGCGTGCGGCGCATGTCGCAAGCGGGGTCGATCCTGACGAGGCGAAGCAGCGCTCGGACCGCACCATCGCATTCTATCGCGGCGAGATGCCGCCCGACATCGTTCATCCCGGCACCGGAAGCTGATGCACGCCTTCGAGGTCCTCGCCGATCCCGTGCGCCGCCGCATCCTCGAGCTGCTCGGCCTCAAGGAGATGGCGTCCGGCGAGGTCGTCGAAGTCATCGGGGCCGAGTTCGGCATCACCCAGGCGGCCGTCTCGCAGCACCTCAAGGTGCTGCGCGAGAGCGGCTTTGCGAGCGTCCGGGCGGAGGCGCAAAGGCGCCTCTATTCGGTCGACGCCGCCGGGCTGCAAGCGGTCGATGCCTGGGTCGGCCAGTTCAGGATTATCTGGGAGCCGAAGCTGGACGCGCTCGCCACCGAGATCGCGCGCGGCAAGCGCGAGCGTCGCAAGGCGCCGATCATCAAGCGGACAGGGAAGAGGGCGTAATCGGGCTCCGTAGCCTGGATGGAGCGCAGCGTAATCCGGGGTGTCCCACACAGGCAGTAGCGTAGGGTAGATTAGCAGGCCGCCGCGAAGCGCAGCGGGCGGCGTAATCCACCATCTCTCTCATTTTGTCGTACTCAGGTGGATTACGCTGCGCTAATCCACCCTACGAATTCCGCGACATCTTCTCGAACTTCTTCACCAGCCGCTCCCGCTTCAGCCGCGACAGCCGCTGAATCCAGAACATGCCGTCGAGCTGGTCGATCTCGTGCTGATGGCAGACAGCTCGCAGGGCTTCGGACTCCTCGGTGTGCATGTTGCCGTCGAGATCCCGATAGCTGATCCGCACCCGCGCGTGTCGCTGCACCTCGTCGTTGATCCCCGGCATCGAGACGCTGCCTTCGCGGTGCATGATCATCTCCGGCGAGACCCATGTGATCTCCGGATTGACGTAGGTCTGCGGACCGTCCTTCGCGTCGAGCTCCAGCACCACGACGCGCAAGGGCACGCCGATATGCGGCGCGGTGATGCCGATGCCGGGCGCGGCGCGCATTGTGTCGAGCAGATCCTGCGCGAGCTCGCGCAAGAAATCGTCGAACGCGGTGACGGGGCGGGCCGGCAGCGCAAGCCGGCGGTCGGGATAGCGCACCATCGGGCGGATGGTCATGCAGGGCTCCTACCACTCACTCACGGATCATTGAAGCATCCTCGCTTGACCGCCTACCTACTGGAAGGTAGCTAAGCGCCATGAGCACCGCTTCCTCGACCGCCGACGACATTCTTGGCTGCGCCCGTACGCTGATCATCGCGGGCGGCTACAACGGCTTCAGTTACGCCGACATCGCCGATGTCGTCGGCATCCGCAAGCCGAGCATCCACCACCACTTTGCCAGCAAGGTCGATCTGGTCCGCACCCTGGTGTCGCGCTATCGCGAGGAGGCCCAGGCAGGGCTGTCGGCGCTCGAGCGCAATGTCGCCGACCCCGCCGAGCAGCTCAAAAGCTACATCGCCTATTGGGAGGCGTGCATCAAGGATGCGACGGCTCCCTTCTGCGTCTGCGCGCTCCTTGCCAGTGAGCTTCCGATTCTGCCCGAGGAAGTGGCGCTCGAAGTCCGCGCGCATTTCCGCTCCGTGTCGTCGTGGCTGGCTTCGGTGATGGAGCGCGGCAAGCGGCAAGGCCGGCTCCATCTCTCCGGCACCGCGCGGGCCGAGGCGGAGGGATTCATGGCAACCGTTCACGGCGCGATGCTGTCGGCGCGGGCCTATGGCGATCCAAAAATCTTCGGGACAATCACCCGGCCGCTGCTGGAGCGGCTTTCCACCAGGCACTGACGAGATCGGCACAGGCCGGGCAGGGCGGTGCTTCGGCGTCGTACGTAAACTACCAACTAGTAGGTAAGGAGCAGAAAATGAGAACCAGCGAGATGGCTTTGGGCGCCGACCAGGCGCAATGGCTGAAGCAGTACTACTTCATGCGTGCCGCGTTTTCCGTCGCTTGGGTCATTGCGGCCCTCGCGATCGCGCCGTCATCGGCAGTGATCGCAGCGACGTTGCTCGTTGCCTATCCGGCCTGGGACGCTGCCGCCAATTATCTCGACGCGCTCTGGAGCGGTGGCTTGAACCAGAACCGCACGCAGGGCCTGAACGTGCTGGTCAGCCTCGCCACGACCATTGCGGTCATCCTGGCCTTGCAGGTCAGCATGAACTGGGTGCTCGGAATCTTCGGAGCCTGGGCGATCCTGTCCGGACTGCTCCAGCTCGGCACGGCCGTGCGGCGCTGGAAGCGTCTCGGCGCGCAATGGGCCATGGTGCTCAGCGGTGGCCAGTCGGCCCTGGCGGGCGGCTTCTTCATCTTCCAGGCCGCGACGCCTGCGGTGCCGTCGATCGCGAATGTCGCGGGCTATGCCGCCGTCGGCGCGATCTACTTCCTGGTCTCGGCGGTCTGGCTCACGGTCGGCGACTGGCGCCGTAGTGCGGCCCTGTGAGCCGCAATGTCACTTACAGATAGCGCGTGCCGTCCTTGTGCAGGAAGCGGCCGTCCGCTGCCGGGCTCATCATGTCGATGTCGGAGCAGGTGATGAGGTCGGCTGGCGAGCGTGAGCCGATCTCGAGATAGACCGCCGTCACGCTCGACCTGTTGATCATGTGATGGCCGTTGCCGCTGGCCTTGGGGAAGGCGGCGCAATCGCCGGCGTGCAGCACGGTTTCGCCGCCATCCTCGATCAGCGTCACTTCGCCTTCGAGAATGTAGACGAACTCGTCCTCGTGCGAATGCCAGTGCCGCTGGCTCGACCAGGTGCCCGGCGGCAGGCGCATCAGGTTGACGCCGAAATCCGACAAGCCTCCGGCATCGCCGAGCCGCTTGCGAATGCGCTCGGCGCAAGGCGCATTGAAAGGCGCCGGATAGCCGGAGCCCTTGCGAGCCGGCACGGTGGCGACGTCGATCTTTGGCATGTGGAACTCCCTGCAATCCACCAACAGACCGGCGGCGCGAAGCATCATCACGATGAACATCGCGGACCAGATCAATATGTGTGGGATGCTGTCATTCTGCGGCTGTTTTGCCCGACGTGTCAAACCGATCTGTGATGATGTCGCGCGAGGACAGGGAGCCGCTGAGCTGTCGTTCCTGGTAGGTAAGTCATTGATCCCGCTGGCGCCGCTACTGTGCATGGGGTTGTTTTTCGAGTTTTGTTGCCAGGTCACGAAAGCGTGCGGCAAAAATGACGCCGGTCTGTCGGCCGGCGCAGTTCCCGATCGTCTTTCACGCGAGACAGACCTGACGGGAGACTGAAATGATTTCTTCCAACTATCGCTGGGTGATCGTCGCCGCCGGCGGCGTGCTTGGCTGCGTCGCGATCGGCGGCATGTTTTCGCTGCCGGTGTTCCTGCAGCCGATCACCAAGGACACCGGCTGGTCGGTGACCGGCATCTCCAGCGCGATGACGATCGGCTTTCTGGCCATGGCCTTCACCAGCATGGCTTGGGGCACGCTGTCCGACCGGTTCGGGCCGCTGCCGGTGGTGCTGACGGGATCGGTCGTGCTGGCGCTCAGCCTGTTCGCGGCGAGCCACGCGACCTCGCTTCTCGTGTTCCAGATCGTGTTCGGCCTGCTGGTCGGCGCCGCTTGCGCTGCGATCTTCGCGCCCATGATGGCGACCGTCACGGGCTGGTTCGACTCCAATCGCGGCCTCGCCGTGTCGCTGGTCTCGGCCGGCATGGGCATGGCGCCGATGACGATGTCGCCGCTGGCGGCCTGGCTCGTCTCCGGCCACGACTGGCGCACCTCGATGCAGATCATCGCGCTCGTGGTCGGCGCCATCATGATCCCGGTCTCGTTCCTGGTGCGCCGTCCGCCGGCGCTCGCGCAAGGTCCGGCCGCGCCCGCCGGCGAAACCGCCGGACAAAACGAGATGTCGATGGGCGAGGCGTTGCGCTCGCCGCAATTCCTGATCCTCCTCGCCACCAACTTCTTCTGCTGCGCGACGCATTCCGGCCCGATCATCCACACCGTCAGCTATGCCGTGAGTTGCGGCATCCCGCTGGTCGCAGCGGTGACGATCTACAGCATCGAGGGATTTGCCGGCCTCGGCGGGCGCATCGCCTTCGGCCTGATGGGCGACCGCTTCGGCGCCAAGCGCGTGCTGGTCTCGGGCCTGCTGCTGCAGGCCTTCGGCGCGCTCGCTTATGTCTTCGCGCAACAGCTGACGACGTTCTATGCGGTCGGCGCGATCTTCGGCTTCATCTATGCCGGCACTATGCCACTCTATGCCGTTCTGATCCGCGAGAACTTCCCGCTCAAGATGATGGGCACGGTGATCGGCGGCACGGCGATGGCCGGCAGCCTCGGCATGGCGACCGGCCCGCTCGCCGGCGGCCTGATCTACGATGCCTTCTCCAGCTATGCCTGGCTCTACATCGCCTCCTGGGCGATGGGCTTAGGGGCCTTCCTGATGGCCATGACGTTCCGCCCCTTCGCAAAGCCGCAAGGCGAGGTGGCGCCCGCGGCGGCGTGAATTCGAGATCGAGGCGTGGCGTCAGAGCTGCGCCTCGATCGCGGCCTTGTCGATCACCGACCAGACCTGCCGGATCTTGCCGTCGAGAAATTCGTAGAAGACGTTTTCGCAGAAGGACACGCGCCGCCCGTTGACCGCAAGACCAACGAATGTCCCGACCGGTGTGCAGTCAAACTTCAATCGGGCGGCGATGCGGGGAGGATCGCAGATCAGCATCTCGATATGGAACTGCAGATCGGGGATCTCCCGAACATCCCTTTCCAGCATCGCGCGATAGCCCTCGAGCCCAAGGGGCCGCGCGTTGTGGGTGGCCTCATCATGCACGAATTGTCCGAGTGCCGGCCAATCCCGCCGATTCAGGCAGCTGATGTAGGCGCGGTAGATGTCGGCGAGGTCGTCTCTCGTCATACCGAAGCTCCCAAGGCTTCGACTAACACGGCTTCGACTAACACGGCTTCGACTAACGCGCTGACATCGCGAACCGGTCCAGCATCAGAGGCGCTTTTCGAAGAAGAGGTCCGGATAGGGATCGTCGTTGAAGCGCGGGATCTCGCGCCAGCCCGTGCTGCGATAGAGCTGACCGGCTTCGGGCAGTGCGCTGTTGGTGTCGAGCCGCAGCAGCGCGATGCCGAGCTCGCGCGCGGCGCTCTCGGTCGCATCCATCAGGCGGCGGCCGAGCCGCAGCCCGCGCGCGGCCGGCGCGACCCATAGCCGCTTGATCTCGGCGTAGCCGTGATCGGTACCCTTCAAGCCGACGCAGCCGATCGGCAGCGTGTCCGATATCGCGACGAGGAATGTGCCGCGCGGCCGGCGCATGTCCTTGGCGTCGGGGTCGCGTGACAGCGAGACGTCAAAGCCTTGGCTGAAGCGGCGGCCGAGCTCGGCATAGTACTCGCCGAGGCAGTAGCGCGCTTGGTCGCAGCGCGGATCCATCTCTTCCAGCGCGACGCGCTCGCGCGTCAGCGCGGAGGCGATCAGGTCCATCGCCGCCAGCAACGCATCGCGTTGCGAATGTTGCGCGAGGAGGCCTTCGGCCTGCGCGTTGGACAGCGCCTCGTAGGCCGTGAACTCGCGCCGGCCCGCCCGTGTGAGCTTTGCCATGCGCCGCCGCGCATCGTCCTCGCGTGCGGCGGTCTCGATCAGCCCTTCGTCCTCGAGGCTGCGAAGCAGCCGGCTCATCAGCCCGGAATCGAGACCGAGATAGTCGCGGATCTCCGCCACCTCCGATCGACCGTGCCCGATCGCATTGAGCACGCGCGCGGCCCCGAGCGGCCGGCCGCGCCCGAGAAACGACGTATCGAGTGCTCCGACGGCCGAGGTGACGGCGCGGTTGAAGCGGCGGACGCGGGAGGCGGGATCGAGCATGATATCTGACTTTAGTCAGATATCTGGGGGTGTCAATCGCGCGATCGGATAGTCGCACGCCGCATTGTGAGTTGTGCCCGAGCGGCAGGCCGCTACCATGTGCCATCTGCCGTGCAACACGGGAGAGCCGACAAGCAGGGAGACGACATGAGCGGGCAGGAACGCAAAGCGAAGGGATCGGACCTGTTCGTCGCGGCGTTGGAGAATGAGGGTGTTGACCGCATCTTCGGCATTCCCGGCGAAGAGAATCTCGATCTGGTCGAATCGCTGCGTGCTTCGAGGATCGAGCTGATCCTGACCCGCCACGAGCAGGCCGCGGCCTTCATGGCCGCAACGCACGGGCGGCTGACCGGCAAGCCCGGCGTTTGTCTGTCGACGCTCGGCCCGGGTGCTCTCAATCTGTCGACGGGCGCCGCCTATGCGCATCTCGGTGCCATGCCGATGATCCTGATCACCGGTCAAAAGCCGATCATGAGCAGCCGGCAGGCCCGCTTTCAGATCGTGGACGTGGTGGCGACCATGAAGCCGCTCACGAAACTGTCGCGGCAGATCGTCAGCGCCTCCAGCATCCCGACCGTGGTGCGCGACGCCTTTCGCGTCGCGATGGAGGAGCGGCCCGGGCCGGTGCATCTCGAACTGCCCGAGGACGTTGCCGGGGACGAGGTGCCTGCGGTCCCCGTGATCCCGGTCCATCCGATCGAAATCCCGGTCGCCCATCGCGCCGCGCTCGACCGCGCCGCCGAGATGATCATGGCCGCCAGGCGCCCGCTGGTGATGATGGGCGCTGCGACCAGCCGGCCGCGGTCGACACACGGCATCGCAAGCTTCGTGCGGCGGACCGGCATTCCGTTCTTCACGACTCAGATGGGCAAGGGCACCGTGCCCGGCGGCACCAATCTCTACATGGGCACTGCCGCCTTATCCGAGCGCGACTATGTGCATGATGCCATTGACGCTGCCGACCTGATCGTTGCGATCGGTCACGACCCGATCGAGAAACCGCCCTTCATCATGGGGCCCTCGGGCCCGAAGGTCATTCACGTCAGCTACACGCCGGCGAGCGTCGAGCAGGTCTATTTCCCCGATGCCGAGGTCGTAGGGGACGTCGGCCCGAGCCTGGAGCTGCTGGCGGATCGCCTCGAAGGCAAGCTGCCGCAGGCCGCGGCACTGCTGCCGCTGCGCGAAGAGATCCTGAATCACATCGCCGACCGCGCCACCGAAGCGTGCTGGCCGCCCACGCCGCAGCGCATCGTGCACGACATCCGCCAGGTGATTCCGGAGAACGGCATCGTCGCCCTCGACAACGGCATGTACAAGATCTGGTTTGCGCGCAACTACCGCACCCGCGTCGCCAACACGCTGCTGCTCGACAATGCGCTGGCGACCATGGGCGCCGGCCTGCCGTCGGCGATGATGGCCGCGATGCTCTATCCCGACCGCCGCGTGCTTGCGGTTGCCGGCGACGGCGGCTTCATGATGAACAGCCAGGAGATAGAGACGGCGGTCCGCCTCAAGCTCAACCTGGTCGTGCTGGTGCTGGAGGACAAGGCCTACGGCATGATCCGCTGGAAGCAGGCCGTCGACCGCTTTGCCGATTACGGCATGACGTTTGGCAATCCGGATTTTGCACTATACGCCAAGGCTTATGGCGCCAAGGGTTATCGCATCGAAAGCATCGACAGCTTCGGCACGACGCTCGATGCCGCCTTCAGGGAAGGCGGCGTGCATCTGGTCGTGGTCCCGATCGATTATTCGGAGAACGTGCGGGTGCTGGTCGACGAGTTGCGGGCGCACGAGAAGGCGAAGGCGTGAATTTTGTGCGACGCTCTCACCGTTCGTCATTGCGAGGAGCCCTTGCGACGAAGCAATCCAGACTGTCACCGCGGAAAGATTCTGGATTGCTTCGCTGCGCTCGCAATGACGGAGCCTGTGGCGCACGTCTCGGTTCAACATGACAACCACACTTGTGTTGGGCGTGCCGATCGTCGAAACTCTCCACTACCCAACCAGCCACAGGAATAAAGCATGCCTCGCGTTCGTTGTGTCACCGAGATGGGCATGGGCGTCGACGTCCACGGCAGGGACGCTACCAAGGCGGCCAAGCGCGCCGTCTCCGATGCCATCAGGCATTCCAGCCTCGGCTTCTTCCGGATGATCGGCAAGACCGCGAACGACATGTTCGTGGACGTCACGATCGGCGTGCCGAATCCAGAAGCCGTCGACAAGGAAGCCGTCGCCAAGGAGCTGCCTTACGGCACCGTGACCGTCACCGCGGTCAAGGGCGGGCTGGAGATCCCCTCGGCCACGGAAGTGGCCAACGATCCCATCCTGATCGCCAATGCCGCCGTCATCGTCAGCTTCGACAAGGATTAGGCCGATGTCCGCGAGCGATGAGGCGCTGCTGGATCGCCCGATCTGGAGCGCGTTGACGACGAGCCAGAAGCATCTGGCCGAGGGCGGCCCGCGGGCTCTGCGCTATCCCGTGGACATGACGCCGTTTGCCGATATGGCGGACATGTCCGCGGCAAGTTTTGCGGCGCTCGGCGATCTCATGTCGGGCTCGCAAGTCGCGGTGCTGTTCACGCCCGAGTCCGTCGAAATTCCCGCCGGCTTCAAGGTGCTGCTCGCGGAGCCCGGCGAGCAGTTGATCGGCTCGCCCGCCGACACTTCGCTGCGCGATGCCGAGATCGTCCGCCTCGGCGCGACTGACGTTTCCGCCATGATGGCGCTGACCGAGCTGACCAAGCCCGGGCCGTTCGCGGCGCGGACGCATGAGCTCGGCACCTTTCTCGGCATCCGCGCTCGCGGCGAGCTGGTCGCCATGGCCGGCGAGCGGATGAAGCCCGGCAATTTCACTGAGATGACGGCGGTCTGCGTGCATCCCGATCATCGCGGTCGCGGCTACGCACAGGCGTTGCTCGCCGCCATCGCGCGCCAGATCGAGGCGCGCGGCGAAATTCCGTTCCTGCACGTGTTCGCGAGCAATACGTCTGCCATCGCGCTGTACCAGCGGCAGGGCATGCGGATTCGGCGCCGGCTGCAGGTCACCGTGCTGATGAAGCAGGGATGAGCTGCACCGTGGGCTTCATATCCTGAGAAATCGCGCTATATCGATTCCAACCACAAATCGGGGGGGAGCACATGGACGCCAGAACGACTGATTTTTCCGCCGTACGGACGGCGATGCAGCGCTACGTCGATCAGGAGATCATTCCTGGCGTATCCTGGGCCGTGCTGCGCGGCCGCGAGGTGGTCGATCAGCAATGCGTGGGCTTTGCCGACCGAGAGGCCAACACTGCGCTGCGGCCCGATCATATCTTCTGGGCGTTCTCCAACACCAAGATCTTCGTCACCTGCGCGATCATGCTGCTGGTCGAGCAAGGCCGCATCGGGCTCGATGACGCAGTCGAAAAATTCCTGCCGCAGCTCGGCAATCGCAAGGTGCTGAAGCAGGGCGCTTCGAGCCTTGCCGATGTCGAGCCGGCGAAGAGTCCGATCACGATCCGCCAGCTCCTGACCCACACCTCCGGTCTCAGCTACGGTATCTTCGATCCCGGCACGGTGCTGTTCAATGCTTACAACGAGGCGCGCGTGCTCAATCCGCTAACGCCGCTCAGCGACATGATCGACAGGCTCGCCGACCTGCCGCTGTCCTATCACCCTGGCACGGCCTGGGAATATTCCGTGGCGACCGACGTGCTCGGCCGTGTGGTCGAGGTCGTCTCGGGCCAGCCGCTCGACGCCTTCCTGAAGGCGCGCATCTTCGATTCCCTCGGCATGACCGACACCGGCTTTTATGTCCCCGAGACACAGCAGGGCAGGCTGGTCGCGCTCTACAACGGCGCCGACGTGCTCGACCCCATGAAGCCCGGCCTCACGCGGGCCGACCATCTGCCTTACCCGCAAGCCTATCGGCGGCCGCTGCCGCGGCTCTCGGGCGGCGGCGGTCTGGTCTCGACCTTGCCAGACATGCTCGCGCTGGTGTGTGCGCTGCTGCCCGGGTCCGATGCGTTGCTGAAGCCGGAAACGCTGCGGCAGATGATGACGAACCAGCTGCCCGCAGGCCAGACCATCCGCTTTGCCAATCTCGGCTCGATTCCCGGCAAGGGCTTTGGCCTCGGCGGCGCCGTCACCTTCGCGCCGACACCGTTCGATCCGCCGAACTCGACCGGTGAATTCCAATGGGGCGGCCTGGCCGGGACCCATTGGTGGATCTGTCCGGAAGCCAATACGGCGGGCGTGCTGATGGCCCAGCGCTATATGGGCTTCTGGAATCCGTTCTTCTTCGAGTTCAAGCGCCTGGCCTATCAGGCGGTCGGAGCCTGATCGCAAAAAAATCTTCCGTCAGCGCGAATCCTTCTTGGCCGTCGCGTCCTCTTGTTGGTCGAGGCAATCGGTCTCGGCCCATATCGGAGGATGTGATGGGATTCTATAGGAAGAACATCGGCGGACTGCATCAGGTGGTGCGGGTCGTCCTGGGGATTGCGGTGGCGGCTGCGGCGTTCGTTTATCTTGCCGGCGCGACAGCATGGCTGGTCGCGCTCGGTGGCGCCGGCTTCGCGCTGACCGGTCTCGTCGGTTATTGTCCGATGTGCGCGATAGCGGGCATCGGCAAGGGAGGGGTGTCGTGAGCGCGGCGGCGATCTCGCCAAACCTGTTCGAGGCCGCGCGGCTCGGCGATGCCGAGGCGATTGCGCGTCTGCTCGAGACGACGCAGCCGGACATCCGTCGCTATGCGCGGGCGACCTGCCGCAGCTCGGCGGACGCCGAGGATGCGACGCAGGAGGCGCTGTGGATCCTGTTCCGCCACGTCGGCACGATCCGTTCGCTGCTGGCGTTGTCGGCCTGGCTGTTCAGCGTGGTCCGGCGCGAATGCCTGCGGCTCGCGCGCCGGGCCGGCGTTGTGCCGGCGGTCGATGGCGCCGAGGCGGGGGCCGCACTGCTGTTGCGCCCTGAGGCCGATCTGCGGCTCGACGTCGCCGCGGCGTTCGAGGCGCTGCCGCCGCACTATCGCGATGTCGCGCTGATGCGCGACGTCAAGGAGATGACGATCGAAGAGATTGCCGCCGCGCTCGGCGCGAGCAGGCAGACCGTGAAGGCGCGGCTGCATCGCGCCCGCGCGTTAATGCGCGAATATCTGACGAGATGAGAGGCGACCGGATTCAAAGAAAGAAAATGGAGTGACGTGGGCGGGAGACGTCGCCTCCCGCCCACGGCTTCGCTTTAGTCCTTCCACGGATCGAACTCGCCTTCGCCGGCCATGGCGACGGCGAACGGCCGTAGCGTGTGCAGCACGCGCACGGTGCCGGCGTGCTGGGCCAGCACGTCCGGCAGGCGGCGATAGGCCATCGGGCTCTCGTCGAGGTCGGCACCGATCAAGGTGACGCCGCGCTCGTTCAGCCAACGGTCCATCTCCTCGCGCGAGAAGCGCCGCTTCGCCTCACGTCGTCCGAACAGGCGGCCGGCGCCGTGCACGGTCGAGTAGAGCGAGGCCTTGGCTTCCGGGCTGTCGACGCCTTCGAGGATGACGGCGTCGTCGCCCATCGAGCCGCCGACGAACCCCTTCTGGCCGGGAAACGCCGGCGTCGCGCCCTTGCGCACCACCCACAAATCCTTGCCGTCGTGGGTCTCACGCCAGGCATAGTTGTGGTGGTTGTGCACGCTCTCGGTGACGCTGCCGCCGATGATCTGGCGGACGCGCTCGACGACCCACTCGCGGCCTGCATAGGCATAGCGCCCGGCGAGCTGCATCGCCGCGATGTAGCGGCGGCCGAGCTCGCTGTCCTCGTCGACTACGGCGGGCGGGACGTTCATGCCGTCCTTGCCGCCGGCGGCCTTGAGGTAGCGCGTCGCGGAGGTATGCCCGAGGCCGCGGCTTCCGAAGTGGACGCCGATCCAGACGAAGCCTTCCTCGTCGCGCATGAGGTCAACATAGTGGTTGCCCGATCCGACCGTGCCGAGCTGCTTCACGGCCTTCTGACGGTAGTCCTCCATGTCGCTTTCGCGCCAGGCCTCGCCGTCGTCGAACAGGTCGTGCTCGGCCCGTTCCGCGTTGGCACGGCCGACGCCGAACGAGATCACCTTGGCGACGTCGCGGATGATCGTGGGAGCGATCCCCGCGATGTCGTCGAAGCGCGTGTCGAGCCGAGCCGCCATGTTGCCGCAGCCAATGTCGAAGCCGACGCCGGAGATGCTGATCTGCTTCTCATAGGCGATCACCCCGCCGACCGGCTGCGCATAGCCCAGATGGCCGTCGGCGCAGATCACGCCGGAGACGACATTGCCGATGGCCATGCAATTGCGCATCTGCGCGATCGTCGCCTCCTCATGCGGGCCGAACACCTTCAGCGGCGCATTCTGGAAACGGGCGTCCTGCGTCCGGAACGCGGCAATCGAGCTCGCGGTCGCATTGGCCTCGCGGGCAAGATGCTCCTTGCGCGCGGCGTCCTTGTACAGGCACCAGGCCGGCTGGCCGCGTCCTTCGCCGACGCGCGAGTCGGGATCGACACCGGCGGCGAGGCAGAGCTCGCGGGCGCGTTCCATGTAGGGATCGGGTCGTCGCATGGTCGTAGATCCTTGTCATTCCGCGCGCACCATAACGGGACGGGCGGATCATTTCAGAGATTTCGCTGGCCCCGGGCGCATCTCGCGTCCGGGGCCATTGTCGTTGCGCATCAGTTCAACGCCGTCTCCGACGCCGCGATCCACGCGACCACGGCTTCGGAGAAGCCGTTGACGCGGGTCCAGGCGCCGTGACCGACACCGTGCTGATACGAGGCCACGTTGACCATGGTGCCGCGCGCCTTGGGCTCGGGCACCTGGTCGTGACTCTGCTCGTCGGTGAAGACGATGAGGCGATCGCCCTTGCGGTCGATCTCCGTCACCGCCTTGCCGAGATAGGTTCCGCCATGCGGCTGCGAGTTGATGATCGCATCCCGCAGCGCGAAACCGCGGCGGGGAGGGACCTTCACGACCTCGTTGGAGAAGGTGAAGATCTCGACCTCGTCGCAGATCTCGCGGGCGAGAATGGCAAGGCCACACGCCGCCTCCGCGCGCGTCATTTCCGACTGCGCGGAGAGCGTTGCGAACATCGAGCCGGACACGTCGATCAGGAGCCGGGTGCGGCCCGGAAGCCGCACATGGTCCTTGATCGACTTGAGCATCGCAGCCTCGAGCTCGGGCTCGAAGTCCGGCGCATAGCGCGCCGCCGTGATGAAGCGATAGGGCAGGATACGATCCGTCCGCATCGCCTCGATCGCGCCTGCGATGCTCTCGCGCGGGACCTGCGCGTTCTGCATCAGGCGCAGATTGCGCAGTAGCGCCAGGCCGCCGAGCTTTCGCTCGGCGATCAGCCGCTCGAAGGTCTCGCGCTTGTTCTTGCCGGCCGAGAGCGAAACCTCCCAGGTGTCGGGGGAGGCGAGCTCGCCATCGACGAGCTGCTTCCACACCTTCGCCTGATCGGCGTCTTTCGGCTTGGCGTGCACCAGGAACAGAACGTCCCTGATCCGCACCGCGCCGTCGCGGTCCCACTTGGCGAGCTGATAGGCGTCGAACTTGGTCAGCGCGCGGGCAAGACCCTTCTTCACCTGTGCCGAGACCGGCTGGCGCTTGCGCTGCTGCATCGGCCCCAGCGCATCCGCCCAGTAGATCGCGAGCAGCTCCGTCATCTCGTCGGGACGCTGGATCACCTGGGCGAGCGTGTCGGCAACGAGGGTGCGGTGCCTCTCGTTCCGCGCCATCTCGCGGATGACGAGGAGCGGTGCGTGCCGCAGCTTCATCACCTCGCGCGCCTCGATCGCAAGCTGCGCAACGCGCTCCGGCGCGACCTTGGGTACGAGGGCCTTGATGCGGTCGGCGATCGCAACGCCGTCCTCGTAGAACTGGTCCTCCCACAGGAGGCAGTTCATCAGCGCGCGCTTCAGCTCCATCTCGGGCGTGAAGCGAATTGCGCGTGCGCCCTCCCGCGTGAAGGCGCGAACGATCTTGTTGAGCCTGACCATGATGGCCTCCTCTTGGGTTGATGGGGATGGAAACGGTGCCGGGGAACAGGCGAGGCTGTACTGCCCTTGCGGGCAAGTCACATGCTCTACCGCTGAGCTACGGACTTTCGTCCGGAAGGAGTCGAACCTTCGACATTGCGATCCGAAGTAACAGCGCTCCTCACCACCGGCGGTGGCTAGGGGACACGATCCGGGAACGGGCGATTGCTGTACCCGACGAGCCGAAGCTCGCCGGAAAGCGCTCTATCCTCTGAGCTACCGGTGCATGGGACACCGGGCGGGATTCGAACCCGCGACCTCTCGCGTTGCAGGCGAAGTAACAGAAATCTTCACCACGGATCGTGATGGGGTTGGCGGGGAACGATCGATGCTGTTGCTGCCCTTGCGGGCGATCCGCCTTTCGGCGCGCAGGGTTCGAACCTGCTCGGCGCTTTCCCGCCTTTACCACGAAGTAACAGACATCTTCACCACCGCCAGGCCAGTGCTTTCGCATCGGCCATTGATGGGTACGCTGGGGAACGGGCGATATCGGCTTTCAGTGACAACAACACAGTCTCTGTCCCGAACGGACAGATCCTGCGCCGGGCCGCGTGCAAGCCTTTTCCGAGGCCGCATCCCGGTGCGTGTGTCAAAGGCGGGAGGCATACCCGCTGTGCCGTGTGGAGAAGTATCCGACATCTTCACCACCAGCGTCGGTTGAGCCGCGATCCCTCACGGCAAACCGAGTTACAAAAATTCGATCGCGGCGCTGTCGACGCGCCGCACATTGCGAACCCACTGGGTTCGCTCTGCCATCGGTGTCCGGCTCATCGCCTCGTTCCCTCCGGCAGGCCCCGCGCACTTGGGCACGCGCCTCTCCAGCGCGAGCCCCGAGATCCGGGTCTCTCGTTCCGGCCATTGCCGGGATGTTCGGTGGGGCCGCGCGGCGGGCAACAAAAAACCCTCCGGAGCGGCAGGCTCGGGAGGGTCCGTGAGAAGCGGACTGTCGATCTTGCGGTCAGGCAAGATCGCTCCCATGAGCCGGGCATGCGCAATCGAACAGCTTTGGGCTATTCGGGGTGCGGATAATTCTTTCGTAGCGGTACGACATCGCTCGGTTCATGGTGTCTGTCGCAAACGGAAGTGCTTGCGAGGGCGCGGGACATACGCCCGCAACTTGCGGATGTCAAGCGAGACGCGCGAGGAAACTGAAATTGACGGACGCATGACTTGCAAAAACTATCTGGGGCTCGACGGATTTCGCTTCGGCTGGGTCGCAGCGTGGATTGACGAGCGCGGCGATCAAGGCTTCGATTATTCGCCAAGCCTGATGCGTCTGCTCGCAATCCCGCACGCCCGCGCGATGATCGACATGCCGATCGGACTGAACGCGAGCGGCTACCGCGCCTGCGATTTGCGCGCACGCGAACTGATCGGCCCAGCCGTGTTTCTCGGCGCGCGCCGCGACCTCTGGGCGTTCCACGACATGGCGGCGGCCAATCGCCATTACTGGAAGCACGAAGGCGAGGGCAGGGGCGTGTCGGCGCAGCTCTGGAATATCAGGGACAAGATGAGGGAGGTCGACGAGGCCATGACGCCGGCGCGGCAGGCGACGATCGGCGAAGCGCATCCGGAATTGATCTTCTGGAATCTGGCAGGACGCGTGCGGCTCGAACCGAAGACCTCGCCGCGGGGCCGCGAGCAGCGTATCGCGCTTTTGAGGGGCCGCGGCTTCACTGAAGTCGAGAGATGGCTCACGCTTCGCCACGGCACCGGGATCGGTCGCGACGATCTCATCGACGCCTGTGCCTGCGCCGTCGCAGCGCGCGACAGCACGCAATCCGTTGGTGACGGCACGGCCGATACGCGCGGACTACGGATGGAGATCAACTTCTGAAGGCGATCAGCCCTCGACTTCGCCTTCGAGATGACCGCGGCTGTTGGGGCCTGGATATGAGCCGCCCTCGTCGCCCAGTCTCGCTGCTCGCGCTTGGTACTCGTCGGCCATCGCCCGCAACCGCTGCGCCGCTTTGCTGTGCGTAAGATCGTTCGCGACGCGGCGACAGCGTTCGGCGTGGTCGAGCAGGGCGCGTTTCTCGATGTTCATTGAGCGACAACGCGCGAGGGGGCCATTGGTCCCTTTGAGAGCCGCCGGAACAGAGCGATGCCGTCGCAGCAGGATCGGGAAAAAGTAGCAATATTTGGTTGCCGTCTGGAACGTGGCGCCTGAGCCGACGTTCTACGCCAGAGGCTGTCGAGGGATATAGAACACCATGTACGACGTGTGCCAATTGGCGACCGCGATGCTCGCGGTTGCCTTTACGGCCCTGCTGCTGATCACGGGTCAATGGTTCATCGAGTCGAGGCTGCAGATCGAGTCGAGGCTGCAGTATGAAGCAATGCCCCCGTTCGTGGCGATGGCGACACTGCCGCCCTAGCACAGCCGGAAGTGACTTGCGCGGTGCGGTACCTTGCCTAGATTGAGCACGCCTCAGTCCATGCACCCAGAGTCCCGATGTCCGATATGTCCTCCATTCCTGTCCCCAACTGGGACCGTCTGTCAGTCTTTCCGATCACCAGGCGCTGGCCACCCAAGCATCCGGAATTACTTCAGCTCTATTCGCTGCCGACGCCGAACGGCGTCAAGGTTTCGATCATGCTGGAGGAGATCGAGCTTCCTTACGAAGCGCATCTGGTCGACTTCGGCAAGGACGACCAGAAGACGCCCGAATTCCTCTCGCTCAATCCCAACGGTAAGATTCCGGCGATCCTCGATCCCAACGGTCCCCGCGACAGGAAACCATTGGCGCTGTTCGAGTCCGGGGCGATCCTGCAATATCTCGCGGAGAAGACCGGCAAGCTGCTGCCGCAGGATGCCGCGCGGCGTTATCAGACGCTGCAATGGCTGCACTTCCAGATGGGCAGCGTCGGGCCGATGTTCGGTCAGGTCGGCTTCTTCCACAAATTCGCCGGCAAGGATTACGAGGACAAGCGGCCTCGTGACCGCTACGTCGCCGAAGCCAAGCGCCTGCTCGGCGTGATGGATACGCATCTGGCCGGCCGGCAATGGTTCATGGATGACGACTACACCATTGCAGACATCTCCATGCTCGGCTGGGTGCGCAATCTCATCGGCTTTTATGGTGCCGGCGATCTCGTCGAATTCGCCCAGTTTAAGGCGGTCGGCGCCTGGCTCGAACGCGGCCTCGCGCGTCCCGCGGTGCAGCGCGGATTGAACATTCCGGCAAGGCCCTGACAAGGCCCTGAGGCTAGAACAGCCGTCCGCCGTTCGGCACCGGCTTGCTCGGCTGCACCAGCACCACCTTGCCGTCGGCATCGGGGAAGCCGAGCGTCAGCACCTCGGAGACGACCGGGCCGATCTGGCGCGGTGGGAAATTGACGACGGCCGCGACCTGTTGGCCCACGAGACTTTCGAGCGGGTGGTTGTCGATGATCTGGGCCGAGCTCTTGCGCACGCCGATGGCGGGGCCGAAATCGATCCACAGCCGCCAGGCTGGCTTGCGCGCTTCCGGAAACGGTTTGGCGTCGACGATGGTGCCGACACGGACGTCGACCGCGAGGAATGTGTCGAAGTCGATGGTCGGTGCGGCCGCCGCTGCGGGATCGTGGGTGACGTGCATGGGATGTCCGTTCGGTGGGGTGACGCGTCTCGCGACATTGTCGCGCGACGCGGAGTTTCGTACAACGCCACGCACATCACCGCTACGCCATGCGCGAGGACCGTCTTGCCCACCATCATCTACGGCATCAAGAACTGCGACACCATGAAGAAGGCCCGCGCCTGGCTCAATGGCCATGGCGTGGCTTACGCGTTTCACGACTACAAGGCGGCGGGTGTCGAGAAGGACAGGCTGAAGCAGTGGAGCGACAAGGTCGGTTGGGAGACCCTGCTCAATCGCGCCGGGACGACCTTCAAGAAGCTGCCCGACTCCGACAAGGAAGGCCTCACCGAGAAGAAGGCGCTGGCCTTGATGCTAGCGCAACCATCGATGATCAAGCGGCCGGTGCTCGAAATCGGCGGCAAGCTGTTGGTCGGCTTCAAGCCGGATATCTATGCCAAGGAGGTCGGCGGCAAGGCGCGCTGACGGCTAGTTCAGCTCAATGATCTCGTTGGAGATGGCGCGGCCCGGCTGGTCCGAGAACTCGACCGGATCGGCGGGTGCGATGCGGCCGGGGGCGCGATGAAACAGCTCGCGATCGATCACGGCCCGCAGCTTCGGGCGCGGCAGCGCGTCATTTCCGCGCATCAGATTCTTGATCTCGAAGCCGCCGTCCTCGCAGAAGGTCTTTACTGACGCGATGACGTGGCTGACCCTGCCGTCGGTCAGGAACGGCAGCAGCAGCCGCTCATACGCGACGATTCGGCCATAGGCGTCGTCGACGTCGGCAACGCTGTAGATCGGAAGGCCGCGCGCGACGCATTCATGATAGATCGGCATCACGTATGGTGCGAGCCGCGGCCCGACGTAATCATCGAGCGAAACGCCCTTGCCGGTATGCCCATAGGCGCGCGAGATGCGCGTGCCTTCGCTCTGGATGACCAGACGCGGCGTCGGCGTCGAAAGCTCCACCGTATAATAGATGAGATCCGACAGCTCCTCCTCGAGCCGCGCGGGCTGATACTCCCAGATCGCGGGAGCGATCTGCTGGCGCGCATAAAGTCGCAGCCACGTGTTGAGGAGATCACGCTGGCGGATCGACTTGACGACGGAGGGAGCGGCGCTTGCAAAATCCAAGACAATATTCTCCGCGCGTGAAAACCCTGGGATGATCGGGCTTGCGGGAAAATTTTCGATGAAGGCTGGCGCGGGAGACGAAAGACCGTTAACGACGGCTTGATGGCCGGTGCCTTGCGAACCGGAAAGGCCGGGCAGGCACGACATCGACCTCTGCGACTAAGGGAGCATTTGTACCCCGGCCGGAGGCCTGACCTGCTCAGCTTTCCGCCTTGCCTAACCCCCGTCACCTCCGGCATATTCCGCGCCCGGAGGCGGCGCCCCGGTGGGCTGCAAGTCCTCCGGACAGCCGAAGCAACAAGGACAGCCACGCGCCGCGCGCGGGCAGGGGGAAAACTGTTTGGCCGATGAGTTCATTCTCGAAACGGAAGGCTTGACCAAGGAGTTCGCGGGCTTCTTCGCCGTCCGCGACGTTGCGCTCAAGGTTCGCCGTGGGAGCATTCATGCGTTGATCGGCCCGAACGGGGCCGGCAAGACGACCTGCTTCAATCTTCTGACCAAGTTCCTCAAGCCGTCGGCCGGGAAAATCCTGTACAAAGGGCAGGACATCACCGCGATGGCGCCGGCGGATGTGGCCCGCATGGGGCTGGTCCGTTCGTTCCAGATTTCGGCGGTGTTTCCCCATCTCACCGCGCTCGAGAACGTCCGTGTCGCGCTGCAGCGCCAGCATGGCTCTTCGTTCGATTTCTGGCGCTCCAAGTCGGTGCTCAACCGCTTCAACGACCGCGCGCGCGAGCTGTTGAACGATGTCGGCCTCAACGAGTTTGCCAACACGCCGGCAGTCGAGATGCCCTATGGGCGCAAGCGTGCACTTGAGATTGCGACCACGCTGGCGCTCGACCCGGAGATGATGCTGCTCGACGAGCCGATGGCCGGCATGGGCCACGAGGACATCGACAAGATCGCGGCGCTGATCAAGCGCATCTCCGCGAAATACACCATCCTGATGGTCGAGCATAACTTAAGCGTCGTGGCCAACCTCTCCGATATCATCACCGTGCTGACGCGCGGGCAGGTGCTCGCGCAAGGCCACTACTCCGAGCTCACCAAGGACGAGCGCGTCAAGGAAGCTTACCTGGGAGCCGGTCATGCCTGATACAGCGATCGCCGAGGCTCCGGCCAGGGCTGCGACTGGCGGGAACATCCTGCAAGTCCGCAACTTGGAAGCCTGGTACGGCGAGTCTCACATCCTGCACGGGATCAACTTCGACGTGAACGCGGGCGAGGTCGTCACCCTGCTCGGGCGCAACGGCGCCGGCAAGACGACGACGCTGAAGTCGATCATGGGCATCATCGGCAAGCGCACCGGCTCGGTGAAGTTCAACAACCAGGAGATCATCCGCGCGACCTCCGACAAGATCGCGCGCATGGGCGTCGCCTTCTGTCCGGAAGAGCGGGGCATATTCTCCAGCCTCGACGTCCGCGAGAATTTGATGCTGCCGCCGGTTGTCCGCGAAGGCGGTTTGCCGCTCGACCAGATCTTCGAGCTGTTCCCGAACCTGAAGGAGCGGCTGAACAGCCAGGGCACCAAGCTGTCGGGCGGCGAGCAGCAGATGCTGGCGATCGCGCGCATCCTACGCACCGGCGCGAGCTTCCTGATGCTGGACGAGCCGACCGAGGGTCTTGCACCCGTCATCATCCAGCAGATCGGCCATACCATTGCGCGGCTCAAGAAGGAGGGCTTCACGATCCTCCTGGTCGAGCAGAACTTCCGCTTCGCTTCCACCGTCGCCGACCGCTATTACGTAGTCGAGCACGGCAAGATCATTGACGGGTTTTCCAATTCGGAGCTTGCCGCCAACATGGACAAGCTCCACACCTATCTCGGTGTGTAGCCGAGCAGGCCGGACGATCGAGAGTAACTATCAAAGGAATATTGGGAGGTCGGATTATGAAGCACAGCATTTCGGCAATGTTGCTCGGGACGGCCCTGGCGCTCGGCGCGGCAGGCGGCGCGGTCGCGCAGGACAAGAACATCAAGATCGGCGTGCTGACCGACAATTCAGGACTTTATGCCGATCTCGGTGGCGCCGGCTCGACCGTCGCCGCACAGATGGCGATCGAGGATTCCGGGCTCGCTGCCAAGGGCTGGAAGCTCGACCTGATCTCCGCCGACCATCAGAACAAGCCCGACATCGGCTCCACGATTGCTCGGCAATGGATCGACGTCGAGAAGGTCGACATCTTCATGGATGTCCTGAACTCCGGCGTTGCGCTGGCGGTGAACAATATCGTCAAAGAGAAGAATTCCATCCTGATCAACACAGGTGCGGCGACGTCGGATCTCACCAACGCGCAATGCTCGCCGAATACGGTCCACTGGGTCTATGATACCTATATGCTGGCCAACAGTACCGGGCAGGCGCTGGTGAAGGCGGGCGGCGACACCTGGTATTTTCTCACCGCGGACTACGCCTTTGGCCATGCCCTCGAGCGCGACACCGCCGCGGTGGTGGTGAAGTCGGGCGGCAAGGTGATCGGCAACGTCAAGCATCCCCTGAATACCGCTGACTTCTCGTCCTTCCTGCTTCAGGCGCAGGCCTCCAAAGCCAAGATCATCGGCATGGCGAATGCCGGCGGCGACACCACCAACACCATCAAGCAGGCGTCCGAGTTCGGCATCGTCTCGGGCGGCCAGAAGCTTGCGGGTCTGCTGCTCTTCATCACCGACGTGCACTCGCTCGGTCTGAAGGTGGCGCAGGGCTTGAATTTCACCGAGACCTTCTATTGGGACATGAACGACGGCACGCGCGCCTTCTCCAAACGCTTTTCCGAGCGGATGAAGAACAAGGCGATGCCCTCGATGGTGCAGGCCGGCGTCTATTCGGGCCTGCTGCACTACTTCAAGGCGCTGGAGGCGATGGGCGGCAATCCGCATGACGGGGCCAAGGTGGTCGCCAAGATGAAGGAGATGCCGACCGACGATGCGTTGTTCGGCAAGGGAACGATCCGTGCGGACGGTCGCAAGCTGCATCCGGCCTATCTGTTCGAGGTCAAGAAGCCCGAGGAATCCAAGGGCCCCTGGGACTATTACAAGCTGATCGGCACGACCCCCGGCGACCTGGCCTTCCGGCCGCTGTCGGAAAGCGCCTGTCCGCTGGTGAAGAAGTAACGGTGAACGATGCGGGCCGGCGCGCAACGGCGCCGGCCTGTCTTTGAGGAATAGAAGGGACCGGGTGCGGGATCGATGCAGGCTCTCTACGCTCAGCTACTGGTGGGACTGATCAACGGCTCGTTCTACGCGCTGCTCAGTCTCGGGCTTGCCGTCATCTTCGGCATGCTCAACATCATCAATTTCGCCCACGGCGCGCTCTACATGATGGGCGCCTTCGTCGCCTATTTCCTGTTGAACCTTGGTGGCATCAATTATTGGTGGGCGCTGCTGCTGGCGCCGATCATCGTCGGCATCTTCGGCATGATCCTGGAACGGACCATGCTGCAATGGCTAACCGGGCTCGATCATCTCTACGGCCTGCTCCTGACCTTCGGCATCGCGCTGATCGTGCAGGGCGTGTTCCAGAACTATTTCGGCTCCTCGGGCCTGCCTTACGCCATTCCCGAGCAGCTCAGGGGCGGCATGAATCTCGGCTTCATGTTCCTGCCGATCTACCGCGGCTGGGTCGTCGTGTTCTCGCTGGCGGTGTGCCTTGCGACCTGGTTTCTCATCGAGAAGACGCAGCTCGGCGCCTACCTGCGCGCCGCCACTGAAAATCCGACGCTGGTGCGTGCCTTCGGCATCAACGTGCCGCGCATGATCACGCTCACTTACGGTCTCGGCGTCGGCCTTGCCGCGCTTGCCGGCGTGCTCTCGGCGCCGATCAACCAGGTGCGGCCGCTGATGGGTGCCGACCTCATCATCGTCGTGTTCGCGGTGGTGGTGATCGGCGGCATGGGCTCGATCATGGGCTCCATCATCACCGGCTTTGCGCTCGGCGTGATCGAGGGCCTGACCAAGTATTTCTACCCCGAGGCCTCCAACACCGTCGTGTTCGTGCTGATGGTGCTGGTGCTGCTGGTGAAGCCGACGGGATTGACGGGAAGGGCGGCCTGAGATGACAACCCTGACGGACGACACGCTTCCTGTGACCCCGCGCGCAATGCGCGACGAGATGATTGTATTCGCAGTGATGGCGCTGCTGCTCGCAGCGGTGCCGTTCACGGGCGTCTATCCGTTCTTCGTGATGCAGGCGCTGTGCTTTGCGCTGCTCGCCTGCGCCTTCAATCTGCTGGTCGGCTATGGCGGCTTGCTGTCGTTCGGCCACGCGATGTTTCTGGGCACGGCCGGCTATTGCAGCGCGCATGCGCTGAAGGTCTGGGCGCTGCCGCCCGAGCTCGGCATTCTCGTCGGCGTCGCCGCGGCGTTCGTGCTCTCGATCGTCACCGGCTACATCTCGATCCGACGCCAGGGCATCTATTTCTCGATGATCACGCTGGCGCTGTCGCAGCTCCTGTACTTCATCTATCTCCAGGCCCCGTTCACCCATGGTGAGGACGGCATCCAGGGCATCCCGCAGGGACGCATGTTCGGCGTGCTCGATCTGTCCAAGCCGACGGTGCTGTACTATGTCGTGCTGGTCGGCTTCCTCGCCGGCTTCCTCCTGATCTTCCGCATCATCAACTCGCCGTTCGGCGAGGTGCTGAAATCGATCCGCGAGAACGAGCAGCGCGCGATCTCGCTCGGCTACCGCACCGACCAATACAAGTTCCTGGCCTTCGTGCTGTCGGGGACGCTCGCCGGACTTGCCGGTGCGCTGAAGGTGTTCGTGGCGCAGAACGCTTCGCTCACCGACGTGCACTGGACGATGTCGGGCGAGGTCGTGCTGATGACGCTGGTCGGCGGGCTCGGCACCGTTTTCGGTCCCGTGGTCGGCGCCTTCGTGATCATCGCCATGCAGCAATATCTGGCCGGCTTCGGCCAGTGGGTGACGGTGATCCAAGGCGCGATCTTCGTGGTCTGCGTGCTCACCTTCCGCCGCGGCGTCGTCGGCGAAATCGCGCATTACTTCCGGCGATCGCTCTAAGTAACTGGTATTGCATCAGTTTCATTGATGCATGAAAGCGGTGGATGATCCGGCTCCGCGGGCGTGAGGCGACACGCGCGCGGATCGAAAATGGTCTATGACAGTTTTGTGACAGCCCTTGCGGGCCTGACCATTTTCCAACCGGTAGTTTGTCCCCATGATGCGATGGTTTCGTGCGTTCCTGCCCAGGGAAGAGCGGTTCTTCGACCTGTTCGACCGCCATGCCCAGACCGTGATCCAGGGCGCGGTCGCGCTCCAGGGCATGCTCAACGGGGGCGAGGAGACGCCGGTCTATTGCCAGCGCGTCAACCAGTTCGAGAACGACGCCGACAATATCACCCGCGAGGTGCTGACGGCGGTGCGCCGCACCTTCATCACCCCGTTCGACCGCGGCGACATCAAGAACCTGATCACGTCGCTGGACGATGCCATCGACCAGATGCAGCAGACGGCCAAGGCCGTGATGCTGTTCGAGGTGCGCAGTTTCGAGCCGCCGATGCGCGAGATCGGCGGACTCTTGATCGAATGCGCCAATCTGGTCGGCCGTGCGCTGCCGCTGATGCAGGAGATCGGCAAGAACGTCGCCATGCTGACCGCGATCACCGAGGAGCTCGGCAAGCTCGAGGGCCGTGTCGACGATCTCCACGACATCGGCCTGAAGGAGCTGTTCCTCAAGCATCGCGACGGCAATGCGATGGACTTCATCGTAGGCGTCGAGATTTACGACCATCTCGAGAAGGTCGCCGACCGCTTCGACGACGTCGCCAACGAGATCAACAGCATCGTCATCGAGCAAGTGTAGGGCAGGGCCGCCGTGGATGCTGCGTTGGCTTTTCCCGTCCTGGTCGGCCTGATCGCCGTCGCGCTGCTGTTCGATTTCCTGAACGGCCTGCACGACGCCGCCAATTCGATCGCGACCATCGTTTCGACCCGCGTGCTGCGACCGCAATTCGCGGTGTTCTGGGCCGCGTTCTTCAATTTCATCGCCTTCCTGGTGTTCGGGCTGCACGTCGCCCAGACCATCGGCACCGGCATCATCGATCCTGCGGTCGTCGACGCCCAGGTGATCTTCGCAGCCCTCGTCGGCGCCATCGTCTGGAACCTCGTGACCTGGGCGCTCGGCATTCCATCGTCGTCGTCGCACGCGCTGATCGGCGGGCTCGTCGGCGGCGGCTTGGCCAAGGCCGGTATTTCGGCCGCGGTGTGGAGCGGCCTGTCCAAGACCGTGCTGGCGATCGTGCTGTCGCCGCTGGTTGGCTTCCTGCTCGCAATGGCGCTGGTTGCGATCGTGTCCTGGGCCTCGGTGCGCTCGACGCCGTTCGCGGTCGACCGCGCCTTCCGCATCCTGCAATTCGTCTCCGCTTCGCTCTATTCGCTCGGCCATGGCGGCAACGACGCGCAGAAGACCATGGGCATCATCGCGGTGTTGCTCTATTCGCAGGGCCATCTCGGCAGCGAGTTCTCGGTGCCGTTCTGGGTGGTGCTGTCGTGCCAGGCGGCGATGGCGCTGGGCACGCTGATGGGCGGCTGGCGCATCGTCCGCACCATGGGCCTGCGCATCACGAAATTGACCCCGATGCAGGGCTTTTGCGCCGAGACCGGGGGCGCGGTGACTCTGTTCATGGCGACCTACCTCGGGGTTCCTGTCTCGACCACCCACACCATCACCGGCGCCATCGTCGGCGTCGGCGCCGCCCGCCGCGTCTCGGCCGTGCGCTGGAACGTCGCAAGCTCCATCGTCTATGCCTGGGTGATCACGATCCCGGCCTCAGGCATCGTGGCCGCGCTGACCTGGTGGGTGGTCCAGCTCGTCAAGTGACGAGCTTCAGTCCGATGATGCCGGCGACGATCAGGCCGATGCTGGCGAGGCGGAAGGCCGTCGCCGGCTCGCCGAACAGAACCATGCCGAGCGTCGCGGTGCCGACCGCGCCGATGCCGGTCCAGACCGCATAGGCGGTTCCGACGGGCAGGGATTTGAGCGCAAATCCGAGCAGGATGACGCTGCCGGCCATGGCCGCGAGCGTGACCGCGGACGGGACAAGCTTGCTAAAGCCCTCGGTGTATTTCAGGCCGATGGCCCAGGTGATCTCGAGGAGACCGGCGACGAACAGGATGCTCCAGGCCATGACGACCCTCCATTCAAGGCAGGGTCGTCCCCGCGGCTGGTGTGCTGATGGGCAGGGAGGTCGTCCTCCCAAAAGGGGGATATGGGGCTGGCCGGAAACCTTCGCAATCACCAAATGAGGCTTGATCAGGCCCGTTTTCCCTGCCACACGCTCCCGCCATGTCCGACATCGCCGCCACCACAGCCGAATCGCCGGCCCGTTCCCCGCTTGCCGCCGAGGTGGCGAGGCGGCGGACCTTTGCGATCATCTCCCATCCCGACGCCGGCAAGACCACGCTGACCGAAAAGCTGCTGCTGTTCGGCGGCGCCATCAACCTCGCCGGCCAGGTCAAGGCCAAGGGCGAGCGGCGCAACACGCGTTCGGACTGGATGAAGATCGAGCGCGAACGCGGCATCTCGGTGGTGACCTCGGTGATGACCTTCGAGTTCGAAGGCCTCGTCTTCAACCTGCTGGACACGCCGGGCCACGAGGACTTTTCGGAAGATACCTATCGCACGCTGACGGCGGTCGATTCCGCCGTGATGGTGATCGACGCGGCCAAGGGTATCGAGGCGCGCACCCGAAAGCTGTTCGAGGTGTGCCGTCTGCGCGACATCCCGATCATCACCTTCATCAACAAGATGGACCGCGAGAGCCGCGACGTGTTCGAGCTGCTCGACGAGATCGAGAAGACGCTGGCGCTCGACACCACGCCGATGACCTGGCCGGTCGGCCGCGGCCGCGACTTCCTCGGCACCTATGACGTCGTCAATGGCGGCGTGCGCCTGCTCGAAGGCGGTGGCGCCAAGACCGGCGCGGCGCTCGAGATCGAGATCGAAGAGCTCGCCAAGCTCAACGCCAATCTCGATGTCTCCGCCGTGAAGGACGAGCTCGAGCTCGTCACCGAGGCGTCGAAGCCGTTCGAGCTGGACGCGTTCCGCGAGGGACATCTGACGCCGGTCTATTTCGGCAGCGCGCTACGTAATTTCGGCGTCGGAGACCTCCTGGAGGGCCTCGGCAAGTTTGCGCCCGAGCCGCGCGCGCAGGACAGCGACCAGCGCAAGGTCGAGGCCACCGATCCGCGCATGAGCGCCTTCGTGTTCAAGATCCAGGCCAACATGGATCCCAACCACCGCGACCGCATCGCGTTTGCGCGCCTGTGCTCGGGCAAGCTCAGCCGCGGCATGAAGGCCAAGCTCGTGCGCACCGGCAAGAGCATGCCGCTGTCGAGCCCGCAATTCTTCTTCGCGCAGGACCGCTCGGTCGCGGACGAAGCCTTCGCCGGCGACGTCGTCGGCATTCCCAACCACGGCACGCTGCGCATCGGCGATACGCTGACCGAGGGCGAGGATTTCAACTTCGTCGGCGTGCCGAGCTTCGCGCCGGAAATCGTCCGCCGTGTCCGTCTCACCGACGCGATGAAGGCGAAGAAGCTGAAGGAAGCGCTGCAGCAGATGTCGGAAGAGGGCGTGGTGCAGGTGTTCCGCCCCCGCGACGGCGCCCCGGCGCTGGTCGGCGTGGTCGGCGCGCTGCAGCTCGACGTGCTCAAGGCCCGGCTCGAGGCGGAATATTCGCTGCCGGTCGAGTTCGAGGTCAGCGAGTTCCAGCTGGCGCGCTGGGTCTCCTCGGAGGACCGCAAGAAGCTCGACAGCTTCATCGCCGCGAACAATTCGAGCATTGCCGACGATGTCGATGGCGATCCCGTCTATCTCGCCCGGAACGAGTTCTACCTCGGCTACACCCGGGAGCGTGCCGAGGGCATCGAGTTCAGCAACGTCAAGGATGTCAAGAAGAAGGGGTAATGTTTCCCAGACCTTTTCCGTGAAGCAGGACAGCGAGGTCGACGGTCATGAGGCGGCGCGAATTCATCATGCTCGTTGCAGGCGCGGCGGCCTATCCGCTGAGCACATCCGCGCAGGGGAATGTGCGGCGGATCGGTGTGTTGGCGGGAGGCAGGTCGAGCGATCCGGAGAGCCAGGCCGGCTACCAGAAACTGAGACAGCGTCTGGGCGAGCTCGGTTGGGAACAGGAGCGCAACATCCATATCGAGTATCGCTGGTGGGCCGGCGATCCGAATGTCGCCGATGCCCAGGCGGCGGAGCTCGTGAAGTGGGGGCCGGATGTGCTTCTGGCAATCGGCACTCCCTCTGTGGAAGCCCTGAGGCGACGCGCGCCGACCTTGCCGATCATCTTCACGGTCGTTGCCGATCCCGTGGGTGCCAGTTTCGTCCAAAGTCTGGGCAAGCCGGGCGGAAATATCACGGGGTTCACGACCTTCGAGCCTGAAATGGCGGGCAAGTGGCTGCAATTGCTCAAGCAGGCGGCACCCGCGATACGGAGGGTTGCCGCAATCTTCAATCCGCGAACGGCGCCCATGATCTTGATGCCGTCCGTGAAGGCGGCCATTCCGGCAGTCCAGCTCCAGCTCGTTCCGGCGCCGGCGCACAACGCCGCCGAGCTCGAACAGGCGATCTCCCGCTTTGCAGAGCAGCCAGACGGCGGGCTGCTGATCTTTCCCGACGCATTTCCACTCGTTCATCGGCAATTGATTCTGAACTTGGCGGCCGCGCATCGTCTGCCGGCGATGTATCCGTTCCCGTCCTTCGTCACGGACGGCGGGCTGATGTCTTACGGAGTCTCGATCACGCAGCTCGTCGGTCGCTCGGCGGATTATGTCGACCGCGTCTTGAGAGGAACCCGTCCCGCAGACTTGCCAGTCCAACAACCGAATGAATTCCAGTTCCTGCTCAATCTCAAGACAGCCAATGCGTTGGGGCTGAATTTACCGCCCACGCTGGTGGCGCAAGCGGATCAGATTGTCGAGTGAAGCGAACCATCGCGGCCAGCCTTGAAGCTTTCATAGCCGTCGCCACCTGTTGCAAATGCCATTGCGGTCCCGGTACATGTGGCGCTGCATTCTTGTTCTTGCCTTGCTGGCAATGACCTCGATCGCCGCCGACGCGCAGCGACGCCAGATCAATCCGATTCCGTTCGCGCACGAGCCTTGCAGCGTGCTCGACGGCGAGCCCTGCACGCCATCCTATTGCAGCCCGCTCGAGCCCGGCCCCTGTATTCCCGAGATCGACTACCCTTACGGCCAGAACCTCCAGCTCACGATCGAGAGCGTGCCTGCCGAGGCCGACCGCGCCAAATACCGGAAGCCCGATCACGATCTCGACACGATCGGCGACCTCTTCGCCGCGCTGCGCAGCTGCTGGTCGCCGCCATCGGACCATGCGCGCGCAGGCATGCAGATGTCGGTACGCTTCAGCTTCAACAAGACCGGCGGCCTGATCGGCCCGCCGCGCCTCACATACGCGACTGCGGGCGTGCCGGCGGACACCCGGACGACCTATCTGAACGCCATCAATGCATCGCTGAAGGCCTGTCTGCCGCTGAAATTGACCAGCGGGCTCGGCGGGGCGTTGGCCGGGCGGCCCATCGCGATCCGTTATGTCGACAATCGGGAGCTCGGCAAATAGCGCGCGAGTTGCGAGCATCGGCCGATCGATGATACTTCAGTGGCGGGGGCTGCTTTGCGGGGAGGATGTCGTGGGTCTGCTGGTCATGATCCTGGGGCTGGTGCTGTTTTTTGCATCCCATATTTTCACAACCAGACGGAAGGCCCGCGCGCAGGCGATCGCGAGGCTGGGCGAGGGGACTTACAAGCTCCTCTATTCGGCGGTCTCACTCGCGGGGCTGGCGCTGATCATCTGGGGCTATGCCCACTACCGCAGCTCCGGCTGGATCGACGTCTGGTATCCGCCGAAGGCGATGAAGCACATCGCGTTGGCCTTGATGCTGCCTGCAGTCATCCTCGTGGTGGCGTCCTACATGCGTGGCCGCATCTATGCGACGTTGAAGCATCCGATGCTGGCCGGCATCAAGCTGTGGGCGGCGGCGCATCTGCTCGCCAATGGCGATCTCGGCTCCATCGTCCTGTTCGGCTCGTTCCTCGCCTGGGCGGTCTATGACCGCATCTCGCTGAAAGCTCGCACCGACGCCGGTGCCCCGCCGATTCCGGTCGGCGGCCCCACCAACGATCTGATCGCGGTCGCGGTGGGCGTGGTCGCCTATCTGGCCCTGGCCTTCGCCTTCCATCCGGTGGTGATCGGTGTGCCCGTGATCGGGGTCTAGCCGATCGGCGCAAGACGGGGCTCGCCTGACCGTGCGGGGAAGATAACGAGAGCAACAAGCCGAGGGCATCCCATGGACTGGTCGCAATCTCAGATCCCGCCGATGCGGCTCGAGTCGCGTTTTGGCGAGCGGGTGGTGCCGGCATTTTGCGATCGGCCATCGAGCCTCTGGGCGATGATCGCGGAGGCGCGCGGCCGCAATGCCGATGGCGAAGCCTTGATCTGCGGCAATGTCCGTCTGAGCTGGCGGCAGGCAGCGGAGCAGGCGGCACGGATCGCTGCGGGATTGCGTAAGCTCGGATTGCAGCGTGGCGATCGCGTCGCCATCCTGCTCGGCAACCGCATCGAGTTTCCGCTGCTGCTGTTTGCCGCGGCACATGAGGGGCTGGTGACCGTGCTGCTCAGCACGCGCCAGCAGAAGCCGGAGATCGCCTATGTGCTCGCCGATTGCGGCGCGAAGATCCTGATCCACGAGGCCTCGATCGCCGAGCGACTGCCCGACGCAAAGGACGTGCCCGATGTGATCCGTCGCATTGCCATCGATGACGATGCCGCGCGGTCGAGCTTCTCTTCGCTCGCCGAAAACGCTCCGGCATCGGCACCGATCGAGGTGAGCGAAGAGGACACCGCGATGATCCTCTACACCTCCGGCACCACGGGCAAGCCGAAGGGCGCGATGCTGGCCCATTGCAACATCGTCCATTCCTCGATGGTGTTCGTATCCTGCCTGCAATTGACGGAAGCCGATCGCTCGATCGCAGCTGTGCCGCTCGGCCATGTCACCGGAGTCGTCGCCAACATCACGACGATGATCCGCTGCGGCGGGACGCTGATCATCATGCCCGAGTTCAAGGCCGCCGATTACCTCAAGCTCGCCTCGCGCGAGCGCGTCACCTACACGGTGATGGTGCCGGCGATGTACAATCTCTGCCTGCTCCAGCCCGATTTCGATGGCTATGATCTCTCGAGCTGGCGCATCGGCGGTTTCGGCGGCGCGCCGATGCCGGTCGCCACCATCGAGAAGCTCAAGGCGAAGATTCCGGGCCTGAAGCTGATGAACTGCTACGGCGCGACCGAGACGACCTCGCCCTCGACCATCATGCCGGGCGAGCTGACCGAGCGCCATATCGACAGCGTCGGCCTGCCGTGTCCCGGCGCGCGTATCGCTGTGATGGGCCCGGACGGGCGCGAGCTGCCTCCCGGCGAGATCGGCGAGCTCTGGATCCAGAGCGCCTCCGTGATCAAGGGCTACTGGAATAACCCGAAGGCCACCGCCGAAAGCTTTACGGGCGGATTCTGGCATTCAGGTGATCTCGGCTCGGTCGATGCGGAAGGCTTCGTTCGCGTGTTCGACCGGCAGAAGGACATGATCAATCGCGGCGGCCTGAAGATCTATTCGGCCGAGGTCGAATCCGTGCTGGCCGGCCATCCCGCCGTGGTCGAGAGCGCGATCATTGCCAGGCCTTGCCCGGTGCTGGGCGAGCGCGTCCACGCCGTGGTGGTGACGCGACAGCCGGTAACCGATACGGACCTGCGCGCCTGGTGCGCCGAGCGCCTGTCCGACTACAAGGTTCCCGAAACCATGGCGATCACGGCAGACCCGCTGCCGCGCAACGCCAACGGCAAGGTGCTGAAGCGCCAGCTGCGGGAGCTGCTGGGAGCTTGAGCCGGGCAGGGGCATCCGGGATGTCCCGGGTGGTTAACGCCTTGATCGGGCTCGCTTTGCCTTGCCACCGCCATATCGTTAGGCTACCTCGCCGCCACACGGGGACGGGATTCCTGACGCGAACGCTTTGGCGCGCGCACCCGGACGGGCATGGGATTGGCATAAGTGTCTGAATTATTTGACGAAGTCAACGAGGAAGTACGTCGCGAACAGTTCAAGAAGCTGTGGGACAAGTATTCGATCTACTTCATCGCGCTGATGGTGCTGATCGTCGCCGGCGCCGGTGGCTGGCAGGGTTATAGGTACCTGGAGGCCCAGAAGGCCGCCGCGGCCGGCGCCGCTTTCGAGAAGGCCGCCGAGCTGTCCGAGCAGGGCAAGCACGAGGACGCCGAGAAAGCCTTCACCGAGCTCGCCGCCAAGGCGCCGTCCGGCTATCGCACCCTGGCGCGGCTGCGTGCTGCGGCCGAGGCCGCGAGCCGCGATCCCAAGGCGGCCGCGAAGATGTATGACGACATCGCCGCCGACCGCAGCATTGGCGGCGAGTGGCAGGATCTGGCCAAGATCCGCGCCGCGGGGCTCCTGCTCGACAGCGCTGGCTATGCCGACATCCAGCAGCGGCTGGAAGCTTCCGCCGCGCCGAAATCGACCTTCCGCCACACCGCCCGGGAGATGCTGGCGCTGTCGGCCTGGCGTAACAACGACATGACTGCAGCCCGCAAATGGCTCGAGGCGATTGACGGAGACGGCGAAACGCCGCCCGGCCTGCGCTCTCGCGCCGAGGCGCTCCAGGCTTTGTTGCCGCCCGTCGCCAAAAGCTGACGACGGTTCTCTGACGTAACGAGACACCAAGATGCGCCGCACGCCACGCTTGATCGCAGCCGCCGTCCTGATCGCCTTCACCGGCGTCCTGGGCGGCTGCTCCAGCTTCGATCCGAGCGATCTGCTCGACTTCCTCGACACCAAGAAGAAGCTGCCGGGCGACCGCAAGCCGGTCTTCCCCGAGGGTGTGCCGGGGCTCGAGCAGGGCGTGCCGAGGGATCTCTACAAAGGCGCACAGCAGCAGCAGCCCGACCCGAACGCACCTGCCGTCGCGGCCCTGCCTGCGGAGCCGGAGCCGGCCAAGCCGGCAAAGGGGGCCAAGGCAAAGAATACCAAGCAGTCCGCCGCGCCGGCCGAAGCACCCGTCGGCGAGGTCGACGGCGAGGCGCAGCCGGAGGCAGCGCCGGCGACGTCCGCTCCGCCGCCCAAGCACAAGATCGTCCGCAGGCGCACCACCGCGCCGCCGCCAGATCAGCCGGCCCAGCAGGCGCAGCCGACCAAGCCCCCGCAGCAGCAATCGCAGAGCGCCTTCCCGGCACCGCTGCCGAGCGGCAGCTTCTCGCGCTGATATTTCCCATTGCATTGACAGGCGCAGCCCCGGCAGCGCACGAATGACCGATGTCCTTCACGATCGCCATCATCGGCCGGCCCAATGTCGGCAAGTCGACGCTGTTCAACCGCCTTGTTGGGCAGAAGCTCGCGCTGGTCGATGACCTGCCCGGCGTCACCCGCGACCGCCGCGAAGGCGAGGCCAGGCTCGGCGATCTCCGCTTCACCATCATCGATACCGCCGGCCTCGACGAGGGCGCAAAGGGCTCGCTGACCGCGCGCATGCAGGAGCAGACCGAGACCGCGATCGCGCAGGCCGACGCGCTGTTCTTTGTCATCGACGCCCGCATCGGCCTGACGCCGACCGATCGCGCCTTCGCCGATTTCGCCCGCAAGGCCGACAAGCCGGTGCTGCTCATCGCCAACAAGAGTGAGGGCAAGCACGGCGATGCCGGCGCGATGGAAGCGTTTGCGCTCGGCCTCGGCGATCCCATCCAGATCTCGGCCGAGCACGGCGAGGGCATGGGCGAGCTCTACGATGCGCTCGCGAAGCTAATGCCCGAACCCGTCGAGGAAGATGACGATGAGGACGACGCGCCGATCTCGGAGGAAGAGGCCGCGACGCGCCCGATCCGGGTCGCGATCGTCGGCCGGCCCAATGCCGGCAAGTCGACGCTGATCAACCATCTGCTCGGCGAGGAGCGCCTGCTGACCAGCCCCGAGGCCGGCACCACGCGCGATTCCATCGCAGTCGAGATCAACTGGAAGGGCCGCGATTTCCGCGTCTTCGACACCGCGGGCCTGCGCCGGCGCTCGCGCATCGAGGAGAAGCTGGAAAAGCTCTCGGTCGCGGACGCACTGCGCGCGGTGCGCTTTGCCGAAGTGGTCGTGCTGATGATGGATTCGCAGAACCGCTTCGAGGAGCAGGACCTGCGCATCGCCGACCTGATCGAGCGCGAGGGACGGGCGGTCGTGCTCGCCGTCAACAAATGGGATCTGATGGAGACCAAGGGCGGCGGCGCGATCTCCGGCCTGCGCCGCGATGCCGATCATTGGCTGCCGCAGCTCAAGGGTGTGCCCATCGTCGCCGTCTCGGGCTTGATGGGCGAGGGCATCGATCGCCTGATGCAGGCGATCCAGGACGCCTATGCGATCTGGAACAGGCGCGTGCCGACCTCGGCGCTCAATCGCTGGTTCGAGCAGGCGATCCAGGCCAACCCGCCGCCGGCGGTCTCCGGCCGCAGGCTGAAGCTGAACTACATCACGCAGACCAAGGCCCGGCCGCCGAGCTTCGTGCTGTTCTGCTCGCGCGCGGACGCCGTGCCGCAATCCTACTTGCGCTATCTCACCAATTCCATGCGCGAGACCTTCGAGCTGCCGGGCACGCCGGTGCGCATCACGCTGCGCGAGAAGGCCAATCCCTTCGCGCACAAGCGCAAGCGGCCATCGTGAGCGACGGTGCCGGCGAGGCGGTGGTGCAGGACGCAGCGCCGGCCCGCCGCGGCGCGGTCGCCTTCATCTTCGTCACCATCCTGCTCGACATGGTCGCGCTCGGCGTGATCATGCCGGTCCTGCCGAAGCTGATCGAAAGCTTCGTCGACAACGACACCGCACATGCCGCGCGCATCTTCGGCCTGTTCGGCACCGCCTGGGCCTTGATGCAGTTCGTGTTCTCGCCGGTGCTTGGTGCGCTGTCCGATCGTTTCGGACGCCGGCCGGTGGTGCTGCTGTCGAATTTCGGGCTCGCAGCCGATTACGTCTTGATGGCGCTGGCGCCGTCGCTTGTGTGGCTGTTCATCGGCCGCGTGATCTCCGGCATCACCTCGGCGAGCATCTCGACCGCCTTCGCCTATATCGCCGACATCACGCCGTCGGAACGGCGTGCGGCGGTCTTCGGCCGGATCGGCGCGGCCTTCGGCGCCGGCTTCATCTTGGGGCCAGCGCTCGGCGGCCTGCTCGGCGATATCGATCCGCGCCTGCCGTTCTGGGCCGCGGCGGCCCTGAGCTTCGCCAACGCGCTCTATGGCCTGTTCGTGCTGCCGGAGTCGCTTGCGCCCGACAAGCGCGCGCCGCTGCGCTGGCGCAGCGCCAGTCCGCTCGGAGCGCTGCATCTGCTGCGGTCCGACGCGCTGCTTGCCGCGTTGTCGATCGTCAACTTCATCGCGCAGGTCGCCCACGTCGTGCTGCCCTCGACCTTCGTGCTCTACGCGACCTATCGCTACGGCTGGGATGCCAAGACGGTGGGCTTGACGCTCGCCATGGTCGGCATCTGCGCCATGGTGGTGCAGGGCTTTGCGATCGGCCCCATCGTGCATGCGCTCGGCGAGCGCAACGCGCTCCTGCTCGGCCTCTGCTGCGGCGCGGTCGGATTGGTGGTCCTCGGCGCTGCGCCGACCGGACCGCTATCGTGGCTCGGGATTCCCATTCTGGCGCTGTGGGGCATCTCCGGCGCCGCCTCGCAAGCGCTGATGACGCGGCTCGTCGCGCCGGATCAGCAGGGCCAGCTGCAGGGCGCAACCGCGAGCGTGCAGAGCGTGTCGCAGCTCGTCGGCCCGTTCCTGTTCACGCTGACATTTTCCTATTTCATCGGCGCCAGCGCGCCGTTGCATCTGCCCGGCGCACCGTTCCTGCTCGCCGCGGTGCTGATGGTGGTGTGCGTGGCGATCGCGGTGCGGTCGCTGGGTGCGACCAGGACAGTCTCGTAGGGTGGGTTAGCCTCGCGGTTCGCGCGAAGCGCAAACCGCGAGGCGTAACCCACCTCTTTCATTTCCGCGGAGGCGGAAGAGGTGGGTTACGCAAGCGGACTGCGCTTTGCGCAGCCGCATGCTAACCCACCCTACGATCCTACTTCTTCACCAGCGGGCAGTCGCTGTCCTTGAGCGGCTTGGCCGCATCTTCCGGCGCGATGGTGGCGACCAGCTTGTAATAGTCCCACGGCCCCTTCGACTCCTCGGGCTTCTTCACCTCGAACAGATAGGCGGGGATGAGGCGGCGGCCGTCCTGGCGCAGCGGGCCCTTGCCGAACAGCGGATCGTCGGTCGGTAGCTCCTTCATCTTGGCGACGACCTTGGCGCCGTCACGCGGATTGCTGCCGAGCGCTTCCATCGCCTTCAGGTAATGCAGGATCTCGGCGTAGAGGCCCGCAACCGTCATCGAGGGCATCGAGCCCTTGGGCGAGACCTTCTGGAAACGCTTCGACCATTCGCGGGTCTGGTCGTTGAGGTCCCAGTAGAACGACTCGGTGAAGGTCAGGCCCTGCGCGGTCTTCAGGCCGAGCGAGTGCACGTCGTTGATGAACAGCAGCAGCGCCGCGAGCTTCTGGCCGCCCTGGACGATGCCGAACTCGGCGGCCTGCTTGATCGCGTTGGTGGTGTCGCCGCCCGCATTGGCAAGGCCGATGATCTTGGCCTTGGAGGACTGCGCCTGGAGCAGGAACGAGGAGAAGTCCGCCGTGTTCAGCGGGTGCTTGACGCCGCCGAGCACCTTGCCACCGGTCGCCGTGACGACCGCGCCGGTATCACGCTCCAGCGCATGGCCGAAGGCATAATCCGCGGTTAGGAAGAACCAGCTGTCGCCGCCCGCCTTGGTCAGCGCCTTGCCGGTGCCGTTGGCGAGCATGTAGGTGTCGTAGGTGAAGGACACGGTGTTGGGCGTGCAGGCCTTGCCGGTGAGGTCGGCGGTGGCCGCACCCGAATTGAGCAGCACCGCATTCTTTTCCTTGACGAGGTTGCTCACCGCGAGCGCGACGCCGGAGCTCGGCGTGTCGGCGATGGCGTCGACCTTGTCGGCGTCGATCCATTGCCGGGCGATGTTGACGCCGATGTCGGGCTTGTTCTGGTGATCGCCGGAGAGCACCTCGATGGTCCAGCCCTTGGCCTTCAGGCCGGAATCCTCGACCGCCATCTTCACTGCCGCCACCGAGTTCGGGCCGCCGATGTCGGCATAGAGGCTCGACATGTCGTTGAGCACGCCGATCTTGATGGTCTTGTCTTGCGCGAAGGCGGATGTGGCAAAGCCGAAAGCGGCACAGGCCAGAAGAGCCGCGGCGCGGCGTGCGGGCATCGTCATAAAGGCTTCCTCCATTGTCAAATATGCGGACGGCTCTCTTCGGGAGCCTTGTTCCAATTGACGCTCTACCGTGTCCCATGGCCGACGGCAATGCACCTAAAGCCGGATGACGCTGCGTCGTAGCGTCATCCATCGGTTAACTTTTGGGCAAAATGCGTTGAGACGCTATTTCAGCGCGTTCGATGTCGGCTTGAAATTCTAAATGTGCTTTCCGGTATCGAACTCGGCGGTACGGACATTACCGCCGGCATGACGTCCAAGGCCTCGGAGGGCCATCAGGCCGGCGCGCGGAAGCTCATCAGGGTGCGGGTCTTGTAATCGTAGAATTTGCCGGTCTCAGTCCAGTCGGGCGCGCACAGCGGCACGATGTATTCTGCGACCTGCTCGGGCGTGTCGAGCGTCGCCGGATCCTCGCCGGGCATCAGGGTGGCGCGCATGCGGGTGCGCACCGGGCCCGGATTGAACAGATTGACGCGCAGCTTCGTGTTTGCGGTTTCCTGCGCCCAGGCACGCGCCAGCGTCTCCAGTGCGGCCTTGGAGGCCGCGTAGGGGCTGACATAAGCGGTGGCCTTGTTGGCGGCACCCGAGGTGATGAACACGGCGCGGCCGGCATCGGATTGCCTGAGCAGCGGTTCCATGCAGCGGATCAGCTGGAAGTTCGCGGAGACGTTCACCGCCATCACGTCGTTGAAGGTCTTCAGCTCGATATGGCCGATCGGCGAGGAGGGGCCGAGCACGCCGGCATTGCCGACGAGGATGTCGAGCTTGCCGTAGCGCTCGTGCAGGCCGGCGCCGAGACGCGCGATGCCGTCGGAATCGGTGAGGTTGAGCGGCACCAGGGTGGCGCTGCCGCCGTCTTTGCGGATCTCGTCGTCGAGCTCTTCCAGCCCTCCTTGCGTGCGTGCGGTGGCCACAATATGCGCGCCGGCTTTCGCCAGTGCGATTGCCGTGGCGAAACCGATGCCGCGCGAGGCGCCGGTGACGAGAGCGATACGGTCAGCGAGGGGCTTTGTCATGGCGGGGTTTTACAGCCGTGGACGGCCGGGACAAGCCCAGCCACGACGGAATTTGGCCCTCAAGCTTTAGCTACCGCCGCCCGATTGAATATTGTCGCTGTTGGTTCGTTTCCCGAGCTCAGCTGCATCGGCGCGCCCTTGCGTCAGCTCGCCTCCGCCAGCAGCGACAATTGCCGCGGCTGCGGCTCGGTCTGGGTCTGGTCGGTGAGGTGGGTCGGATAGACGCCGGTGAAGCAGTGATCCGCAAACTTCGGATTGGCGGGGTCGCGGCCTGGCTCGCCCATGGCGCGGTACATGCCGTCGATCGACAGGAAGGCGAGCGAGTCAGCGCCAATGAGCTCGCGCATCTCCTCCAGCGTATGTGTCGCCGCCAGCAGGCCGCCGCGGTCGGGCAGGTCGATGCCGTAATAATCGGGATAGAGGATCGGGGGCGAAGCGAGGCGGAAGTGCACTTCCTTGGCACCGGCATCGCGCATCATGCGCACGATCTTCTTGGAGGTGGTGCCGCGCACCAGCGAGTCGTCGATCAGGATGATGCGCTTGCCTTCGATCGCGGCGCGGTTGGCCGAATGCTTCATGCGCACGCCGGATTCGCGGATCGCCTGCGTCGGCTGGATGAAGGTGCGGCCGACATAATGGTTACGGATGATGCCGAGCTCGAACGGCACGCCGGAATACTGGCTGTACCCGACCGCGGCCGGCACGCCGGAATCCGGCACCGGCACCACGACGTCGACCGGAACGTGGCTCTCACGCGCCAGCTGCGCGCCGAAATTCTTGCGCACCTCGTAGACCGAGCGGCCGTGCACGATGGAATCCGGCCGCGAGAAGTAGATGTATTCGAAGATGCAGGGGCGCGGTGCCATCGGCGGGAACGGCTTGTGGATGTCCTGGCCGTTCTCGTCGAACACGATGACTTCGCCGGGCTCGATGTCGCGCACGAAGCGGGCGCCGATGATGTCGAGGGCGCAAGTCTCCGAGGTCAGGATCGGACAGCCGTCGAGTTCGCCGAGCACCAGCGGGCGGATGCCGCGCGGATCGCGCGCGCCGACCAGCTTCTTGTTGGTCAGCGAGACCAGCGCATAGGCGCCCTCGATCTCGCGCAGCGCGTCGATGTAGCGCTCGATGAAGCGGACGCGCTTGGAGCGCGCCACCAGGTGCAGGATCACCTCGGTGTCGGAGGTCGATTGCATCATGGCGCCGTTCTTGACGAGCTCGCGGCGCAACGTCAGGCCGTTGGAGAGGTTGCCGTTGTGAGCGACCGCGAGACCGCCGGCATTGAGCTCGGCGAACAGCGGCTGCACGTTGCGCAGGATGGTCGCGCCGGTCGTGGCGTAGCGGACATGGCCGACCGCGACATTGCCGGGCAGGCGGTCGATCACCTCGCGGCGGGAGAAGGTGTCGCCGACGAGGCCGAGGCGGCGTTCGGAGTGGAAGCGGCTGCCGTCGTAGGAGACGATGCCGGCGGCCTCCTGGCCGCGGTGCTGGAGGGCGTGAAGGCCGAGCGCGGTGATGGCGGCCGCATCAGGGTGGCCGTAGATGCCGAAGACGCCGCATTCCTCGCGCAGCGTATCGCCTTCCAGATCGTCCTGAAGCTCAAGCGCCGCCGGGCCTGGACCGGCGTTTGGATCGAGATCAAGCAGGGCGTCCTGGTCAGGGTGTCGCATCTCGTTCTCGCCTCTCTTTTGGGGCCCTATCAACGCGCCGCAGGTTTCTCGATCAGCTTTTTCATGCCGTCACGAGCCGACTTACTGTACCCGTCGCCACTGCCCGAAGGCTGCTGCTCGGATTCAGCTTGATCATCATCTGGTTTGTTTTTCTTGAATCTCTTCAAGATGGTGTTCTCGGGGTCGTCAGGCAAGAGGGCCATCAGCCAATCGCCGGTTCCCTGCAGCACGACGCGGGACTTGGCCCCGCTGACCCAGTCGGGGCGCTGCTTGTCCGGCACCAGCCAGGTGAAGAACAGGAACGCGACCACGACGATCAAAAGCCCGCGAGCCAGCCCAAACAGGAAGCCGAGGGTCCGATCCAGCGCGCCGATCCGCGAATCCAGGATCATGTCGGAGATCCGGACCGTGATGACGGAGACCACGACCAGGGTGCCGATGAACACGCCGGCCACGACGACGACGCTCGCCACCGTGTCGTTGTTGAAATAGGTCTTGGCGGTCGGCAGCAGCTTCGAGAACGAATACAGCGTCACGATCGCCGCGGCACCCCAGGCCGCGATCGACAGGATTTCGCGCATGAAGCCGCGAACCATCGCGAGCAGGCCCGAGATCAGCATCACACCGAGCAGGATCAGGTCGAGGATGGTTACTGGCATCGGCTGGTCTGGTCCGCTCGTACTTCAAAGGTGCTCTAGCGAATCGGTGCTTGGCCGCTGCCCTAAAAGAAGGGCGGACGGCGTTCCCGGCAAGGCCGCAACCACGCAATCCCATGCTGCTTTTGTGACGGCTGTATAGCGGCGGAGGCCTCCGGCGTCACCTCCACCTAACCCTCTCCGCGGCGGAATCTGGCCGGTGTGGCATTTTTCTCTGGCTGTGCACCGGATTCGCCCCGGCGGGAGCCCCGCGCTGCGATCTCGGCCACCAATGTCGTCAGGCTGTTCACCGCGTTCAGGGACAGTCCGGCATCGCCGCCCGCATCGCCCCGTGCCGATTCGGGCAGCACGGCGCGCTGGAAGCCGAGCTTTGCCGCTTCCTTGAGCCGGGCCGGGGTCTGCGCCACCGGGCGCACCACGCCCGACAGCGAGATTTCGCCGAAATAGACGGCATCGGTGGGTAACTGCGCATTAACCAGCGACGACACCAGGGCCGCGGCGGCGGCGAGGTCGGCCGCGGGCTCGTGGATGCGAAGGCCGCCGGCAACGTTCAGATAGACGTCGTGGCCGGACAGCTTGACCCCGCAATGGGCCTCCAGCACCGCCAGCACCATTGAGAGCCGGCTCGGATCCCAGCCAACCACGGCCCGGCGCGGGGTGCCGAGCGAGGTCGGGGCCACCAGTGCCTGCAATTCGACCAGCACGGGCCTCGTGCCCTCGATGCCGGCAAAGACCGCGGTACCGGGCGTGCCGAGGTCGCGCTCCGACAGGAACAGCTCGGACGGGTTGGTGACCTCGCGCAGGCCGAGGCCCGTCATCTCGAACACGCCGATCTCGTCGGTCGGTCCGAAGCGGTTCTTCACCGCGCGCAGGATGCGGAATTGCTGCGAGCCTTCGCCCTCGAACGACATCACCGCATCGACCATGTGCTCGACCACGCGGGGGCCGGCGATCTGGCCGTCCTTGGTGACGTGGCCGACCAGGATGATGGCGGCCCCGGTCTTTTTGGCGAAGCGGATCAGCGCCTGCGCCGAGGCGCGCACCTGCGTCACCGTGCCGGGTGCGGATTCCACCGTGTCGGTCCACATGGTCTGGATCGAGTCGATCACGATCAGCCGGGGCACCGCGCCCTCCGACAGCGTCGAGACGATGTCCTCGACCGAGGTCTCGGCCGCGAGCTGCACCGGCGCGTCCGACAGCCCGAGCCGCTCGGCGCGCAGGCGCACCTGGGCGACCGCCTCTTCGCCGGAGATGTAGACGACGCGGTGGCCGGCGCGCGCGAGCAGGCTGGTCGCTTGCGTCAGCAGCGTCGACTTGCCGATGCCGGGATCGCCGCCGACCAGCAGCACCGAGCCGCGCACGAAGCCGCCGCCGGTGACGCGGTCGAGCTCGGTCATCCCCGAGGACAGGCGCGGCGCATCCGGGCTCTTTCCGGCGAGACTCTCCAGCGCGAAGGTTCTTCCCTTGCGCTTGGAGCGGATCGACACCGGCACGCTTCCGCTGGTGTCTTCTTCCGCCAGCGTATTCCACTCGCCGCAGGACTCGCACTTGCCCTGCCAGCGGTTATAGGCCGCGCCGCAGTTCTGGCAGACGAAGGACAGTGTGGATTTGGCCATGGGGAGCGCGAGTCGCGGGTTTCAGATGTGCTGATAGCACGGATTGGCAGGCCGATCGCCGGCGCTTCGAATATCTCAATTCGGCACGGGAGATATACCTTTCGTTAGCCCTGCGCCGCTGTGCCCGGTGCGATTTTGCCAATTCTTAGCGGACGTGGGTCCAATCTCGGAACCAATGGGGGCGGCGAAATTGACGAGATTCCTGCGAATATTGCTCGCGGCGGGCATGGCCTGCGGCGTCTTCGGGTCCGTTGGCGGTAGCATCGCCAGGCCCCTCAACATCGTCTTCGTCAATCCCGGCAAGTCCGGCGAGGTTTATTGGGACATGGTCGCGCAGACCATGCAGGCCGCCGGCCGCAAGCTCGATGCCCATGTCGAGGTGCTGACCAGCGAGCGGAACCACCGCACCATGCAGGAGCTCGGCTTCGGCGTGGTGGTCCGTCCCGACAAGCCCGACTTCCTCATCCTGTCGAACGAGGAATCCGCCGCCGTTCCCATCCTGGAGGCGGCCGAAGCCGCGGGCGTCAAGACGCTGCTGCTTTCGAACACGCTGATCGGCGAGGACGCGGTGCGCCTTGGACCGCCCAGGCAAAAGCTCAAGACCTGGCTCGGCGACATCACGACCGATCTTCAGACCGCGGGCGCGCGGATGGCCAATGCGCTGATCACGGCGGCGCGTGCCGAGAAATGGCAGAGCGCGGACGGCAAGATCCACATTCTCGGCATCGGTGGCGACGAGACCACGCCCGCCTCGATCGCCCGCAACGCCGGCCTCACGCTCGCGGTGGATGCTGCGTCCGACGTCGTGGTGGACCGCATGCTGTTCGCCAACTGGACGAAGTCCGAGGCCGAGCGGGTCACGGCAAATTACCTGAGCTGGGCCGCGCGCAAGCAGATCCGGCCCGCCGGGATCTGGGCCGGAAACGATCCGATGGCGCTCGGCGCGCTGCGCGCGACGATCGCCGCCGGCCTCGTGCCCGGCGAGAACATCCAGGTGGTCGGCCTCAACTGGTCGGAGGATGCGCTGCGCGAGATCAAGGCGGGCCGCATGCTCCTGACCGATGGCGGGCATTTCCTGCTCGGCGGCTGGTCCGTCGTTCTCCTGCGCGATTATGCCGATGGCTGCGATTTTGCTGCCGTCTCGCCCCGCGTCGAGGTCAAGACGTCGGCGATCACGCGCGACAATCTCGCTTCGGTCGCCGACCTCATCAAGACCCGTGCGTTCGACCGGATCGACTTCGCGCGGTTCCGGGCGAAGGCCTGGCGCTGCGGTCAATATGACTTTTCCCTCGATGCGCTCATCTCGTCGCTGCCGGTCGCCGAAGGCGTTGCCGACTGATGCGCAAGGATGAGGCGATGACCGAGCCGGATCGCAACGAGCAGGCAGCGCCGCCGCGCTTGCGCTCGGTCGTCCACGCGATGATCTGGGCCACCGTGCCCGTTCTGCTGCTGGTGCAATTGCTCGCCTCCGCCGGCGTCGAGGCATCGAGCTTCTGGTCGCAGCTCAGGCAACTCGACGCCCGCATGGCCCGCGTCGCCGAGAGCCGGGCCGAGCTGATCGCCGAGCCGCTCTGGAAGATGCGCTACGACCAGGTCACGGGCGTGCTCAACGAGATCATGCACGACGAGACCATTGCGGCGGCGGCCGTCTATGACGATACCGGCGCTGCGATCGCCCGCGTGGTCGCGCGCCCCCAAGGCCAGTCGGTCGCCGAAGTCTCGCACCCGATACACTACAGCAACGGCAATATGGCCGTTCAGGCCGGCCGCATCGCCATCGCCTATTCGCGTGCGACGCTGTACGCGGATGCGGGCAGCCGCCTGCTGCTGATGCTCGTCGTCGGGCTGCTGGCAACGTTCGCGACCCTGATCGCCATGCGCATCTCCGCCAACATCTTCATCGGCCGGCCGCTCGCGGCCATGATGTCGGCGATCCAGCGCAGCAAGCAGGACGGCCGGGCCTATCCGGCCGATGTCACGTCCTCGAACGAATTCGGGCAGCTCGCGCGCGCTTTCAACGCCATGCAGCACACGACGTCCGGCGCGCTGGACCGGCTCGGGCACATGGCGACGCACGATCCGCTCACCGGGCTGCCGAACCGGCGCTCCCTGACCGAGCGCCTCGCCGTGACGAGCCAGAATGGAGGCGCGCCGGATACGCTGGTCGCGTTCTGCTTCATCGATCTCGACGACTTCAAGGGCATCAACGACACCTTCGGTCACGAGGCCGGCGATGCGTTCCTGGTCCAGATTTCGCAGCGCCTTCGTCGCGCGGTCGAAGCCGAGGACTGGGTCGCAAGGCTCGGCGGCGACGAGTTCGTCGTCATTCGCCCCGAGGTGAGCGACGAGCGGGCCGCGCACGCATTCGCTCAACGCGTGCTCGATGCCATTTCCGAGCCGATCCGCCTCCATGACAAGCAGGTGGTGCCGCGCGCCAGCATCGGCCTTGCCGTGCGCCACGCCGACGATCCGGAACTGTCGCATCTGCCGACGCTCGCCGACATCGCGCTCTATCACGCCAAGAGCAAGGCGCCCGGCACGGTCGCCGTGCTGGACGAAGCGCTTCAGCGCGACTATCGCCGCCGCAGGGATCTCGAGCTCGCAATTCCCACCGGCTTCGCCGAGGGCCAATTCGAGGTCTGGTACCAGAGCCAGGTCGATCTCGATAGCCACGAGGTCGTCGGTCTGGAAGCGCTGATCCGCTGGCGCCATCCCGAGCACGGCGTGATCGGCCCCGGCGAATTCCTGCCGCTGATCGAGCGCAGCGGGAACAATGCGCGGCTGACCCGCTACGTGCTGACCGATGCCTGCCGGGCCTTGCAGCAATTGGCCGCTGCGGGCAGGCCGCAGCTGCGGATCGCGATCAATCTGCCGCCGTCCGAGCTTGCCGACCACTCGCTCGCCGCCGAGCTGCGCGCGACCTGTGCGCGCTTCGGTGTCGCGGCATCGATGCTCGAGCTCGAGATCACGGAAGGGTCGCTGATCAACAACATCGCCAGCGCCTCCGAAACGCTGCATCGCCTGCGGCGCCTGGGAGCCACGATCGCGCTCGACGATTTCGGCACGGGCTACTCTTCGCTCGCCCATCTGCGCCGGTTTCCGCTCGACAAGGTGAAGATCGACAAGGCGTTCATCAGCGAGATCCCCGACAGCGCCGAGGACAAGGCCATTGTCGGCGTCATCGCCTCGCTCGCCGCCACGCTGGGACTGACATTGGTCGCCGAAGGCATCGAGCGCGCCGAGCAGGCGGAGGCCATGCGCGAGATCGGAGTGCGGCTCGGGCAGGGGTTCCTCTATCAGCGGCCGCAGCCACTCGAGGCCGTGCTGCAATGGCTCGACGGGCAGCCGGCCGTGGCGAGCCGCGTCGTCTCTGACAGCCCATCGATCACCTCCGAATTCGCCGTCTGAGTTGCGGCTGGGTCACGGCTGCGTTGCGGTCCAGAGCATCGAGAGCCCCGCTGCGATCATGATCGCGTCCATCAGCAGGCGGAAGGTTTCCGGCCTCAGATGCAGCACGAAGCGTTTGGCGATGAAGGCGCCCGACATCAGTGAGGCGCCCGCGATCAGACCCTTGATGAAGACCTGCCCGGTCAGGGCGCCGAAACGCCCGAAAGTCACCGACTTCGCGAAATAGAGCCCCAGCGAGGAGGCCGCTTCGGTGGCGAGGAACGCGCCCTTGGACAGGCCATAGAACAAGAACAAGGGCACGCTGAGCGGCCCGGTCGAGACCACGATGCCGGTGAGATAGCCGATCAGCGCGCCGCCGATGGCGAGATGCCAGAGATTGGCCTTGAGCTCGTGCCGCGCCAGAAAGTGCCGCACCGGCACCATCGCGATCAGGAAGAGGCCGATGGTGAGATCGACGGCATGCGAGGGCAGTGCCAGCAGCGTCCGCGCGCCGAGCGCCGCCGCCGGGATGCCCGTGACCGAATAGGCCGCGCAGGCCCGCCAATCGACCTCGCGCCACCAGGCCAGGATCCGCGAAAAATTCGCCATGACGGAGGCCACCGCCATGATCGGCACGGCCTCCTTCGGCCCATAGGCATAGACCAGCACCGGCATCAGCATGATCGACGAGCCGGTGCCGACGATGCCGGAGATGGTGCCGGCGACGAGGCCGACGGCGAGGACGAAGAGAAAGGCCAAAACAGCCTCCAGGAATCGGGAGAGTTTAGCCGCGGGCAGCGATGCGGGCGATCAGTCCTACGCGAGGGAGCCCATCGCGCTGCGCATGGGCATGCCGGTCTGGGCGCCGGCCTTGAGGCATTTCAAAGCCGCCGCTTCGCAACTCACTTCGAGCGCGCGTTGCAGCGACACGCCTTCGCTGATCATCGCCGCAAAGGCGCCGACGAAGGTGTCGCCGGCGCCGGTCGTGTCCACCGGCGTGATGCGCTGGGCGGGCGCCCGCAGGCGGGTGCCTTCCGCCGTCACGGCGAGCGCGCCTTGTGCGCCGGCGGTGACAATGCAGGTGAGGTTGCCGGACTTCGCGAGTCCGGCGCTTGCGGCTTCGTAGTCGGCGGACGCCAGGCCGATGGCGGTGGCGGCGTCGCGCGCCTCGTGCTCGTTGACGAGGAGATAGTCGGTAACGGCGAGAAGCTCGGTGACCATCTCACGCGTCATCTGCTCCGGAACGGGTGCAAGGTTCCAGATGACGGTGCCGGAGGCCGCGGCGGTTCTTCGGGCAGCTTCCAGCGCGTGCGCAAAGGGCACCTCCATCTGAAGCACTAGTACGGTGCCCAAATTGAACAGCTCGCTCGCAAGATCGCCGGCACGCGCCGTCATGTTGGCGCCGCTCGCCACCGTGATTGCGTTCTCGCCGGCCTGATCGACGGTGATGAAAGCGCAGCCGGTCGGCTCGTCGGCTCTGATGACGCGGTCGGCGTCGACGCCGTTGGCTCTGAGGTTCTCGATCGCGCTGTCGCCAAATCCGTCCCGGCCGACGCGGCCAGCCATGCTCACGCGTCCAGGCCCGGCGATCCGCGCGGCGGCAACGGCCTGATTGGCACCCTTGCCGCCGAAATGCGTCCGGTAGGACGGCGCCAGCACCGTTCGGCCGGGACCTGGAATCACCGGGACCTGCGCGACCAGATCGATGTTTAGCGATCCGAACACCAGGATCATGGCGGAGAGCCCTCAGCCTTCCTCGTCCATGACGCGCAGCTTCTCGACGCGGCGGCGGAAATCCTCGTCGGTGGAGAATTCGGCGGACAGGTACGACGACACGAGATCGACAGCGAGCCAGGCGCCGACGATCTGCGCGCCGATGCACATGACGTTGACGTCGTCATGCTCGACGCTCTGATGCGCGGAGTGGACGTCGTGGCAGACCGCGGCGCGGATGCCCTTCATCTTGTTGGCGGCGATCGAGGCGCCAACGCCGGTGCCGCACACCATGATGCCGCGCGCGGCTTCGCCCGACGTCACCTTCGCCGCCACGGCGCGGGCGATGTCGGGGAAATCCACCGGCTTGTCGTCATAGGAGCCGACGTCGATGACCTCGTGGCCGAGCTTGCGGATGTGGTCGATGACGGTCTGTTTGAGCGGCCAGCCGGCGTGGTCGGATCCGATGACGAGACGCATTCTTTGTCCTTCTTGATCTTTGCATTGATCGTGACAGCCGCGCGCGGCTGTCACGATGTCTTTCCCCGTGGTTCAGCTGCGCATGTCCGCCGGCAGATCGACGCCGTGGAATTTCTTGTAGATGGCGTTGAGCTTGCCGTTCTTGACGTTGTCGGTGATCCAGGCGTTGAGCTTGTCCATCAGCGGCTGCTCACCCTTCTTCAGGCCGATCGCGAGGTCGAAGGTCGCCAGCGGAATCCGGGACTCGAACACGCGCGAGGGATTCTTCACGCCGATCTGGTTGATGATTGTCGCGGACGAGCCGACGCAGTCGACCTGGCCCGACACCGCCGCCGTCACCATGGTGGCATCGTCGTCATAGCGTGCGATCTTGAGGTCCTTGTCCTTCATGTTGGACAAGGTTGTGTCCTGCGTGGTGCCGCGCGAGACGCCGATCGACTTGTCCTTCAGGTCCGGCCAGTCCTTCACGGTCGACGATTTCAGGCAGCCGACGTCGGATTGCAGCGTCGCATAGCGCTTGGTGAAGTCGATCACCTTGGCACGCTCGGCCGTCACCGACAGGGTCGAGATGATGATGTCGGCCTTGCCGGTCAGGACGTTCGGGATGCGGGTCGCACCGGTGGTCTGGATGAATTCCAGCTCGAGGCCCCAATCCTTGGCGAGCATCTGCGCCACTTCGACATCGGAGCCCGTCGGCTTCATGGTGGAATCCATCATGCCCGAGGGCGGGATGGCGAGGTCGGTCGATATGCGGATCTTCTTCGCCTTCATGATGTCGTCGAGCAGATCGGCCGACGCGGGCGTTGCCGCCATCATGATGAGGCCGCACAACGCGGCGGCAGTCCCCAGCACCATTCTGTTGGTCATCCCTTGGTTCTCCTCTCCCTGTTATGATTTTAGGTTCCCCGTCCCCACGAATTGCGTGAGTTCGGGCGTGGTCGGCGACGTCAGGATCGAGGCAGGTCCGGTCTCGTGGACCTTGCCTCGATGCATGAACACGATCCGGTCGGCGATGCCCTTGGCGAAGCCCATTTCGTGGGTAACCATCACCATGGTCATGCCGTCAGCCGCGAGCTGTTCGATCACCTTCAGCACTTCGCCGGTGAGTTCGGGATCGAGCGCGGAGGTGACCTCGTCGAACAGCATCACCTTCGGCTGCATGGCGAGCGAGCGGGCGATTGCGGCGCGCTGCTGCTGGCCGCCCGAGAGCTGCTCGGGATAGGCGTGCAGCTTTTCATCCAGCCCGACCTGCGCCAGAACTTTTCGTGCGAGATCCTTGGCCTGCGACGTCGCCATGCCCTTCACCGCGCAGGGCGCGAGCGTGATGTTCTGCTCGATGGTGAGGTGCGGAAACAGATTGTAGCTCTGGAACACGATGCCGACGTCCTGGCGTAGCGCACGCAAGTTCACGTCGGGACGGTCGACGCGATGCCCGCAGACCACGATCTGGCCGCCGTCGACCTTCTCGAAGCGGTCGATGCAGCGCAGCGCCGTGCTCTTGCCGGAGCCGGAGCGGCCGATCAGGGCGAGCACCTCGCCACGTGCAACGGCAAAGGAGACGCCGTCGAGCACGCGGAGCGCGCCAAAGCTCTTCTGCACGTTGTGGAGCGACACGATCGGTTCGGAGGAGGGGGCGTTTTGCTGCATGTCAGGCTGGCGCGAGGTTGGACCTGCCACGTCCCATCCGCCGTTCCAGCCTCTGGCTGAACAGCGACAGGGGATAGCACATGGCGAAGTAGGTGACGGCGATGATGGCGTAGATGGCGAACGGTTCGAACAGCGAGTTGTTGACGATCTGGCCTGAGCGCATCAGCTCGACGAAGCCGACCACGGACGCGAGCGAGGTGTTCTTGATGATCTGCACCATGAAGCCGACGGTCGGCGGCGTCGCGATGCGGATCGCCTGCGGCAGGATCACCTTGACCATGCGCTGGGTGCGGCTCAGCGCCAGGCCTTCGGCGGCTTCCCATTGCGGCTTCGGCACAGACTGGATGCAGCCGCGCCAGATCTCGCCGAGATAGGCCGCGACGTAGAGCGTCAGCGAGGCACCGGCCGCGACCAGCGGCGAGACCTTCAGGCCGATCGCGGCAATACCGAAATAGCCGAGGAACAGGATGACGAGCAGCGGCGTGCCCTGGATCAACTGGACATAGATCGCACTGGCGAGCCGCACCGATTTCAGCGGCGAGATGCGCGCCAGTGCGATCACGAAGCCGACGATGCCGCCGCCGATCAGCGCGATCAGCGACAGACCGATGGTCCACAGCGCGCCCTGGCCGAGGAACATCAGGTGATTGATGTTGAGATGTCCGCCCATGGTCATCTCACAACGGCGTGCCGAGCCGGCGCCGGCGCGGAAACAGGAGGAGGCCGAGGCCCCAGAAGCCGGCACGCATCACCAGCGACAGGATGACGTAGAGCACGGCGACGATGATGTAGGTCTCGAACGCGCGATAGGTGTCCGACTGGATGTAGTTGGCGACCGCGGTGAGCTCCTCGGCCGAGATCTGCGAGCAGACCGAGGAGGCCAGCATCAGGAGCACGAACTGGCTGGTGAGCGCAGGATAGACCTTCTCGACCGCCGGCAGCAGGATGATGTGCCAGTAGATCTGGAAGCGCGACAGCGCCAGCCCCTCGGCGGCCTCGATCTGCCCGCGCGGGATCGCCTCGAAGCCGGCCCGCATGATCTCAGCGGTGTAGGCGCCGACATTGATGGTCAGCGCCGCCACCGCCACCGTGAAGGCGGAGTATTTCAGGCCGAGGCTGGCGAGGCCGAAATAGACCAGGAAGATCTGCACCAGCAGCGGGGTGTTGCGGATGGTCTCGACATAGACTTTGCAGGCACCTGCAATCAGCGAATTGTGTGTGCCGCGTCCGACCGCCGCGAGCGTGCCGAGCAAAGCGCCTAGCACGGTCGCGAAGAATGCCAACTCAAGCGTGAGGACGGCGCCGGCCAGAAAGCTCGGCCAACGCTCCAGCACTGCGGGAAAGTCGAGTTGGAGGCTCATCGTTCCAGGGTCAGCCGGTGGTCTGGTTGGTCATGCGGTCATAGACGCGGAACAGCGCTTGGTTGCCGTTGCTGCCTTCGCCATGGGCGCGCGCGTCGACATATTGGCTGGTGACGAGCGCGGTGCCAGGCAGGGGCACGTTCAGGGCCTGTGCGTGCTCCTGCACCAGGCGAAGGTCTTTGAGCTGCAGATCGATCCGGAAGCCCGCGGAAACGTCGCCGGCGATCATCGCGGGGCCGAGCTTGTCCAGCATCCAGGAAGCGGCGGAGCCGCCGAGCAGCACCCGGCGGAGCAGGTTGAGATCGAGGCCCGAAGCGCGGCCGAGCGCGAGCGCCTCGCAGATCGCCTGGATGTTGATGCCGCAGATCAGCTGATTGCAGAGCTTGACGGTCTGGCCGGCGCCGGATGCGCCGACATGGGTGATGGTCGTGCCCATCGCGCGGAAGAACGGCTCGGCCTTGGCGAACGTGTCCGCATCGCCGCCGGCCATGATCGAGAGCGCGGCGTTCCTGGCGCCCACCGGCCCGCCGGAGACCGGCGCGTCGATGAAGCCGACGCCTGTCTTCTGCAGGTCCGAATGGATGCGGCGGACGGCGACCGGCGAGATCGTGCTCATGTCGACGATCAGCTTGCCCGGCGGCGGGGAATTCAGCAGGCCCTGCTCGCCGTAGATCGTCGCCTCGACGTGCGGCGTGTCGGGCAGCATGGTGATGACGATATCGGTGCCTTGCGCGGCATCGGCAGGGCTTTTGGCACGCGTCGCGCCTTCCTTGACGCTGTCGGCCAGCGCGGCTTCGTTCAGATCGAAGACGCGGACCGCGTGGCCCGCCGCCTGCAGGTTGCGCACCATCTCCCGCCCCATCGTGCCGATGCCGATGAAGCCGACCTTGCCCTTGTCGTTCCGTCCCATGTCGTCAGTCCGTTTCTTGTTTAATTGGCGTCTTGATTGAAGGGCTGTGCGCGATCAGCCCGAGGCACTTGTCTTGTCGATGTCGCCGACGACGGCGCGTCTGCGGTATTCGTCGCCGATGGCGAAATGCTTGCGCAGCGTCGCATCCGCGCGCTCGGGATCGCGCGCAATGAGGGCTTCGAAGATGCGGCGGTGATCGTCGACAAGGTAGGTCTTCATCGACGGGAAGGCCTGCACCAGCTCGCGGCGGCTGCGATGCGAATGTGTCAACAGGCCCGCCATGGAGGCGTGCAGCACGCTCAGCGTCTCCGAATGTGAGGCGACGACGATCGCGCGGTGGAAGTCGAAATCGGCCATGCCGCCGGCATCGGCTTCGTCGATGGTCTCGCCGATCTTCGTCAGCGCGCGCTGCAGCCGTTCGAAATCGGCGATGTTGGCGCGCTCGCAGGCGAGCCGGATCGCCTGGCATTCGATCGCGACGCGCGCCTGCATGACGTCCTCGAGCATGTCGGCCTGCTGGGCGAGGGCGAAGGTGAAGAAGTCGTTCAGCACCGAGACATCTGGCCGCGTCACGACGGTGCCGATGCGGTCGCGGATCTCGACGATCCCGAGGACGGTGAGGGCGCGCAGCGCCTCGCGGACGATTGGCCGGCTGACGCCGAGCAGGGTGGCGAGCTCGCGCTCCGAAATCAGGCGGTCGCCCGGCCTGAGCGAGCCGGTAAGCAGGCGCTCGCGCAGGAAGGCAAACACCTTCTCGAACCCCTTTTCGCCGTCGGCGGCTCGCTTGAACTCCATCCCCGTCTCTTTGGTCTGATCGTGGTCAGACCAGTATGCTTACCAGGCCGCGGAGGTCAAGAGGCTTCCCTCCGAGGGATCAGCGGGGCGAGCTCGATCGCGGAGCACCGCAATGATGAGGCTTCATGGCGCCGCGCCGGCTCGGTTTGCATCTTTCGTCTGACGGCTCAGCCTTGAACGTTCCGACCGGCTCTCCTCGCGTGCTCCTGATGTTCGACGGACGCAAGGAGCTCCAGTTGGCTCGCCAGAGCGAGATAGGCGTTGGAAACGCTCAGAAGCACATTGGCGAGGCGCTTCGCCGATGTGGCATCATTCGCGCGCGCTCGATATTGCTCCGCAAGCTTGCGACAATCGTCGGGTTTGAGCATTCAGCCCCCAAAGAGAGCTGAACACCGCGTCGCGGTCCGGGTTCCTAATCGCGAGGCCCACTCTAGCTATACAGACGTCGTCGGTTGCGGCACACGCTCCGAGTTGCCATCATCCGTGCAAACCGCGATCATGGTGCAGTGACCCTCACGTCTCTCAAAAGCAACGTCCGACTCCTTTACGAGGGCGCAACGCCGGACGGCGTGCGCTTCCGTTATGCGCTGCTCATCTTCGATATCGTGACGGTGCTGTTCATTATTGCGACCTCGTTCCTGCCGCCCAGTGACATCGTCGAGACGCTCGATGTCCTGTTCGGCGTCATTCTGCTTGCGGACTTCTCCGCCCGGCTCCTGGTCGATCAACATCCGTTTCAAAAATTCACCCAGCTCGCGACCTGGGCTGACATGGTTGCGATCGTGTCCTTCCTGGCACCCCTTGCCGGCGAGGCGGGCGGCTTTCTCCGGATTTTGCGGACGTTGGGCCTGCTTCGCGACTACCAGATGCTGGTGAGGCTGCGCATCGATTCCCCGTTCTTTCGTCGCAACGAAGAGGTCATCTTCGCCGTCACGAACCTCGCCGTTTTCATCTTCGTGATGACCGGGATCGTTTACGAGACCCAGAAGTTTCGCAACGACGAGATCCGGAACTATGCCGATGCCCTGTATTTCACCGTCACGGCGCTGACGACGACCGGCTTCGGCGACATCACGCTGGCGGGTACGTTCGGTCGTCTGATCACCGTCGTGATCATGATTTTCGGCGTGACGCTGTTCTTCAATCTCGCCCGCGCGCTCCTCAGTCCCCACAAGGTGCGGTTTCCATGCCCGACGTGCGGGCTCCAGAGGCACGATGCCGATGCGGTGCATTGCAAGGCTTGCGGCACCGTCCTCAACATTCCCGATGAAGGGGCGATCTGAAGAGCCCTCGGCGCCACGTGGACGCCTTCGATGGTGACATCATGCCAGTGTTTTGCCCGACGGATCAACTTTGATTTCGGTTTACCCGTAAGTAATTGAGCGGACTGGGGCCAGCTACTGTGCATGGGGTTGTTTTCAGGTTTTATCGGGCGGCCCGCTGCTGACTGCGTTTGGGTCACCGCAACACCACCCACGCCGGCGCGTGATCGCTGGCGCCGTCCTCGCCGCGGATCTTCTTGTCGACGCCGGCTTTGGCGAGGCGCGGGGCGAGGGCAGGGCTGAGCAGGAGATGGTCGAGCCGCAGGCCCGCATCGCGTGGCCAGCGGTTCCGCTTGTAGTCCCAGAACGTGTAGATGCGCTCGTCCGGATGCAGCTCGCGGATCGCGTCGCACCAGCCTTGCTGGACCAGCGCGGCAAAGGCTGCGCGGCTCTTCGGCTGGATCAGCGCATCCTTGTCCCATGAGCGCGTCGGATAGATGTCGATCTCGGTGGGCGCGACATTGTAGTCGCCGGCGAGCACCACCGGCAGGTCCTGCTTGATGAAGGTGTTGGCGTGGCGCCGCAGCCGCGCGAACCAGTCGAGCTTGTAGTCGAATTTCGGTCCCGGCTGCGGATTGCCGTTGGGCAGATAGATGCTGGTGACGATGACGCCGCGTACGGCGGCCTCGATGTAGCGCGCTTCGAGATCGGCAGGCTTTCCCGGCAAACGGTCGCGCGTCAGCACGGGCTCGGCATTGCGGGCGAGGATGGCGACGCCGTTCCAGGTCTTTTGTCCACGCCACACCGCGCCATAGCCGGCCCTTTCGATGGCGGCTGCCGGAAATTCGCCATCACTTGCCTTCAACTCCTGGAGCGCGACGACATCGGGCTTCGCCATTCGCAGCCATGCCAACAGATTGGGCAGGCGGCGGTTGATGTTGTTGATGTTGAATGTCGCGATCTTCATCTAGAGCTACCGGCTCTGCCTTTCGTCCCCGGAGATACAATGTCCAAACTGAGCTTTGCCGCTACCGCCTTCGTCGTCGCGTTCTCCGGGGCCACGGCACAGTCAGCCGAAACGCGCGGCGCGTGCAAGGCTGACTACGACAAATTCTGCGCCGGCATCGCGCCGGGTGGCGGCATCGTCGCCTGTCTCAACGCCAAGCGCGACCAGCTCAGCGCCACCTGCAAGACGGCGCTGGACAGCAGAAAGAAGAAGTAGGTGCGGATGGTTTAACTTGGCAGCGGCGGCAACGCCGACGGCTGTTCGATCGACGGTGGGGAAGGCGGCTGCCCCGCGTTCGAGGCGGGCTCCGGCTTCGTCAGCGGCTCCTCGACATTGCCACCCTTGTAGACGCGGGCATAGCGGCGGCCGAGGCTGGTCAGCACCTCATAACCGATCGTGCCGAAATGGTGCGCGAGCTCGTCGACGGTGATGCCTTCGCCGAGCAGCGTCACCATGTGCCCGCGCCGCACCGCGTTCGGCGGCAGATCGGTGATGTCGATCGCGATCAGGTCCATGGAGATGCGGCCCGCGACAGGGCAGCGCTTGCCGGCCACGATGACATCGGCGCCGCGGGTGCCGTCGTTGGAGCTGGCGGCGCGGAAATAGCCGTCGGCATAGCCGACTGCGATGATCGCCAGTTTCGTCGGCCGCCGCGCGGTCCAGGTGCCGCCATAGCCGACGGTCTCGCCGCGATCGATGGTGCGGATCTGCACGATGCGCGCCTTGAGGTCGACGACCTGCTGCATGGGATTGTCGGCCTCCGGCGTTGGGTTGACGCCGTAGAGCGCAGCTCCCGGGCGCACCAGGTCGAACTGGAAGGGCGCGCCGAGGAAGATGCCGGAGGAGTTGGCGAGTGCCGCCGGCACGCCTGTGAACTCGCTGGCGATGCTGCGGAAGGCCGCGAGCTGTCTGGCATTGATCGGGCTGTTGAGCTGCTCGGCCGAGACCAGATGGCTCATCACCAGCGTGATGCCGTGGTCGCCGGCGTTGATGCGGGGGATGATGGCCTGCGCTTCCGACAGCGTCAGCCCGAGCCGGTTCATGCCGGTGTCGATGTGAACAGCGGCGCCCCCGTTCCAGCCGGTGCGGCGGCAGAACACGTCCCATTCGGCGAGTTCGTTGAGATCGCCGATCACCGGACGGCAATTGATCTTGGCGTAGTGCTCGCCGGTGTTCTGGAAATAGCCGCCGAGCACGTAGATCGTGGGCTCCGGAACGGCGGCGCGCACCTTGCGCGCTTCCTCGATGGTGGCGACGAAGAAGGTCTTGCAACCGGCTTTGCTAAGGGCGCGCGACACCTGCTCGGCGCCGCAGCCATAGGCGTCGGCCTTGATCACCGCCGAACATTCGGCCGGCACCGCGGTCTTCTCGAGCTTGCGCCAATTGGCGATGATCGCATCGAGATCGACGGTCAGCACGCCGCCGAAGGCGGCGAGCGCGGCAGCCTGGTTGGCCTCCGGGGAGAGTGGGCCGGATTGCGGGATTGATTTCGGGGCGGACGCCATTGTCATGGCGTCGTTTTACGCAAGAGACGGGCCCCGTTCAACCCGGGGAACAATCTAGTAGTCGCTGCGGTCCGGCAGTTGGCCGTCATGCGCGAGGTCGCCGAAGCGCGTGACCGAGGCATCGAAGTGCAGCTCGACGGTGCCGGTCGGACCGTGGCGCTGCTTGCCGATGATGACTTCGGCGCGGCCCACGGTGCGTTCCATGTCGGCCTGCCATTTGGCATGCTCTTCGGTGCCGGGGCGCGGCTCCTTCATGGCGAGGTAATATTCCTCGCGGAACACGAACAGCACGACGTCGGCGTCCTGCTCGATCGAGCCGGATTCACGCAAGTCCGACAGCTGCGGCCGCTTGTCGTCGCGCGATTCCACCTGACGCGAGAGCTGCGACAGCGCGATCACGGGAACGTTGAGCTCCTTGGCCAGCGCCTTCAGGCTGGTCGTGATCTCCGTGATTTCCTGCACGCGACTGTCGCTGGCGCGCTTGCCCGAGCCCGAGAGCAGCTGGATGTAGTCGATCACCAGGAGATCGAGGCCCTTCTGGCGCTTGAGCCGGCGCGCGCGCGCCATCAGCTGCGCGATGGAGAGGCCGCCGGTGGCGTCGACGTAGAACGGCAGCGACTGCAGCTCGATCGAGACCTGCCGGATCTTCTCGAAATCGGCCTCCGTGATGCCGCCGCGGCGGATGTGGGAGGAGGGAATGCCGGTGCGCTCGGCCACGATACGCGTGGCGAGCTGGTCGGCCGACATTTCGCAGGAGAAGAAGCCGATCACGCCGCCATTGGCGGCCTTCATGGTGCCGTCGGCCTGAAGCTCCGGCACGTAGGCCTGCGCGACGTTGTAGGCGATGTTGGTCGCCAGCGACGTCTTGCCCATGCCGGGGCGTCCCGCGACGATGATGAGGTCGGAATGCTGCAGGCCGCCCATCTTGGTGTCGAGGTCGCGCAGGCCCGTCGAAATGCCCGACAGCTTGCCGTCGCGCTGGAATGCCTTGGCCGCGAGATCGACCGCGACCGTGAGCGCCTGCGAGAATTTCTGGAAGCCGCCGTCATAGCGGCCGGACTCGGCGAGCTCGTACAGCTTGCGCTCGGCGTCCTCGATCTGCGCCCGCGGTTGGAAGTCGACCGGGGCGTCATAGGCGACGTTGACCATGTCCTCGCCGATGCCGATCAGGTCGCGGCGCAAGGACAGATCGTAGATGGTGCGGCCATAGTCCTGGGCGTTGATGATGGTGGTGGCTTCGGCCGCAAGCCGCGCCAGGTATTGTCCGATGGTCATGCCGCCGACATCGGTATCGGCCGGCAGGAACGTCTTCAGCGTGACCGGGGTGGCGATCTTGCCCATCCGGATCAGGCTGCCGGCGGTCTCGAAGATGGTCTGGTGCAGCGGCTCGAAGAAGTGCTTGGCCTCCAGGAAGTCGGAGACGCGGTAGAAGGCGTCGTTGTTGACCAGGATTGCGCCCAGAAGGCTCTGTTCCGCCTCGATATTGTGCGGTGCGCTCCGATAGGCGGGAGTTCCGGCATCGGGCGCGAGTTTGAGAACGTTCGAATCAGTCAGTGCCATGGTCGGACGTGCTTAGCAATTTTCTTGGGCGGATGCGGGGCCGGGATAAAGCGCCGCCGCAGGTCAAAGCGGAAGCAAAAGCTGACCGCTATCAACCGCTCAGTTAAAATGGTGGATGATTAGCAGTCGCAGCACGCGCCGCGCTTGACTGGATTTTGGCGGAGCTCGCTCGGCGCAGAGGGCTGTGATCGCGCCGCGGAAAAATCCTGAAACCCGTGAACCCTGGGGGCTGACGCGCAGACCTACCGAGAGGCGCCCAAAATGACGCACGCTGACCGATTCGGCTCGGCTTCAGACCAGCAGGAGGTAGACCAGCGCAACCAGAGCCGCCCCAACGCCGGTGACGATCAGGGCGTAATCGGTGCGGAGGTCGTCCTGCACGTCGAATGAGGTTTGGGTCTCTTTGCTCATGGCGACGGTCTAAGCCAGGCCCGACCAGACTTCTGTGAACCAGATCACATCTCCCCGGATTCTTTCGGGTGTCATGTCGGAACAGGCGGATGGGCAGGGGATTATCTCATTCCCCGCCAACAGGGATACGAGGCGAGCGATGCAGCCAGAACGGCAGCACCAGAACTGGCGAAGCGAGGCAGGCAGCCGGCTTTGGCTGTCGGGGCTGATCGCGGCTATGAAGCACGCGGAGCGGCCCGAGGTCCGTCGCCAGCCGGTCGCCCCCGAAATCCTGCTGGAATTGCGGGCGCAATTGGCGTTAACGGCGTCTTTCCGGACGTCCGGGATTTCGACCCTGCGTCACTAGGATCCGGACCTATTCACCAGCCAGCTTGAGCTTCGGCATGGCCGCGCCCTCCCGGGCCCGCAGCCGGGCTTCTTCCTGCGGGATATAGTCGCGGGTCATCGGCACCACGCCCTGGCGACGGGTGATCTGGATCTGGAAGTTCATCATGGCTTGCTTGCGGAACGTCATCTCGCAGGCCGCGAGGTAAAATTCCCACATCAAGGCGAAGCGCTCGTCGTAGAGCTGCACGGCTTCCTCGCGCCGCGCCATGAACCGCTCGCGCCAGGCCTTCAGCGTCTCGGCGTAGTGCAGGCGCAGAATCTCGATGTCGCAGACCAGCAGGCCCGCGCGCTCGATCGCCGGCAGCACCTCCGAGAGCGCGGGGATGTAGCCGCCGGGGAAGATGTATTTGGCGATCCAGGGATTGGTCGAATCCGGGCCCTGCGAACGGCCGATCGAATGCAGCAGCATGACGCCGTCTTCCTTCAGCAGCTCGGCGCAGCGCTGGAAGTAGGCGTCGTAGAATCTCGCCCCGACATGTTCGAACATGCCGACGGAGACGATGCGGTCGAACGTACCTTCGACGTCGCGATAATCCTGGAGCTGGAATCTGGCCGAGCCCGTCAGGCCCTTTTCGGCGGCGCGCGCATTGGCGACCTCCAGCTGCTCGGTCGACAGCGTGATGCCGGTGACGTCGGCGCTCGCGATCTCGGCGAGATAGAGCCCGAGGCCACCCCAGCCGGAGCCGATGTCGAGCACGCGCTGGCCATTGCTGACGAGAAGTTTCGCCGCGATGTGCCGCTTCTTGGCAAGCTGCGCGTCGTCCAGCGACATCTCGGGCGTCTCGAAATAGGCGCAGCTATATTGCTTGTCGGCATCGAGAAACAGCGAATAGAGGCGGCCGTCGAGATCGTAATGATGAGCGACGTTTTGACGGGAGCGCGGGCGGGGATTGAACTGCTTGAGGTGCCGCGTCAGGTAGCGCAGGTGCCACCACGGCTTTGCCCACTGCGGCAATGGGTCGGGTTGATCGAGCAGGATCGCGAGGGCATCAGCTATGGTGCCGCGCTCGACCACGAACTCGCCGTTCATGTAGGCCTCGCCCAGCCCCAGCTCGGGATTGACGAGGACCCTCCGCTCGGAGTCGGCGGTGACGAAGCGGACTGCGACCGGCTCGCCGGAGCCGTCGCCGACGGTGAACTTCGACCCGCTCGCGCTGGTCACCGTCAACGACCCGCGGCGGATGAATTGGGACAGAAATCGACGCAACAATCGGTCCATCGGCAATCCTCTCGAGCGAACCCGAAAGATGCGACTACCCGGCCTTTATAACTGACGCCCAGGCGCCGCAGCGGTTCCTATGCGTTTGCATTCAAATCTAGCGAGCCGGTTCCGGCTGCGCTATTGCACTGTGTTCAAAGTAGATATTCGAAAACCGCTTAATCACATCCTTGCGCGCGGACCTGCTTCCATTCGCGGCTCAATCGGTTAAAAGGTGACCGCCGCCGCGCCGGATGCCGGCTGCATTTGCGGAAATTCAACGGAGATGATGGGAATGTCGAGCCGAGCGCTCAGCCTCGCGACGGTGTTGCTTCTGATTGGCTTCGGTGCGGCTAATTCCGTTCTTGCGCAGGCGACGAACCTCGAGGCTGGCAAGACCCCGTCGCAGCTGTTCTCGCAGACCTGCAATGTCTGCCACAAGAGCCCGCGCGGGCTGCTGAAGTCCGTGTCGCCCGGCTCGCTGCCGGGATTCCTGCGCCAGCACTACACGACGAGTTCGGATATGGCGGGCGTCCTCTCCGCCTATCTGATCTCGAACGGTGCCACCGACACGCGCTATCAGGCCAAGGACGCCAAGAAGGACGGCGCCGCGCCTGAACAACAGGGTCGACGCCAGCGCGCGCAGGATGCCGCGAGGCCGGAGGGCGAGGGCGCTGCTCCTGCCGCCGAGGGTACGCGCCAGAAGCGTGCGGCGCGGCCGGCCGAGGAGGGTGCCAAGCCGGAGGGAGAGGCTGCGCCCGAGGCACGCAAAGGCAAGCGGCGCGCCAAGCCCGGCACGGAGGAAGCCCCGAAGGTCGATGCCGCGGCGCCGGCGACCGACGACAAGAAGAGCGAGCCGAAGCCGGAGCCCGTCAAGCCTGACAGCGCCAAGGTCGAGCCGCGCAGCGAGACGCCGGCGCCGCGGCCCGATCCGATCCCGCAGGTGACGCCGGCCGCTCCAGCCGCCGCCAAGCCCGCTGAGCCGGCCGCGCCCAAGCCGGTGGAAGAGGCTGCTCCGAAACCTGCCGAGCCGGCCCCCGCGGCCAAGCCGCAGGAACAGGCGCCGCCCGCGACCGCTGCAGCCCCGCCGCCGCCGGCGCCGCCTGCGTCCTCCGGTCCGCCGGTGCCGCCGATCTCGCGCTAAGTCATCCGGATCTTTCGATCGACGATGCGAAGGCCGCGCCCATCCGCGGCCTTCGCATCGTCTTGACCGTCATTAGAGTAGTACTCTAGAGTATTGCTCTAGGAGGCGCCCATGACGGCGAGCGTACGAGACGATCTGTTGGCGGCCGGCCTTGCCGTGTTCGACCGCGTCGGCTTCGAAGCCGCGACGGTGGCTGCGATCCGTACCCGCGCGCGGGCTTCCAACGGCAGCTTCTTCCACGTTTTCGGTTCGAAGAAAGAACTTGCCGGTGCGTTGTTTCTGGAGGTCTTGCGGCACTATCACGCCGCGATACTGGCCGCGCTCGATCCCGGCCCCGACGCCGAGCGGGGCATCGATCGCCTGATCCGGGCGCATCTCGACTGGGTCGTCACCAGCCGGCGCGAGGCGCGCTACCTCTTCGAGATCTCGCGCAGCGAGTGGGGCGAAGACGTGCGCGACGCCCAGCGGGCGCAGAATGCGCGGCTTGCCGAAGGCATTGAGCGCTGGCGCGCGCCGCTGGTGGCAAGCGGCGAACTTCTGCCGATGACACCGGTGATGTTCGTCAGCCAGCTGATCGGTCCGGCGCAGATCTTCTGCCGCGCCTTCCTGTCGGGTCGCGAGCGAACCGATCCGCGCATCGAGGCGGACACGCTGATCGCCTGCGCCAATCGTGCGCTGAGGCCGTTCGATCGCATCAACAAGCAATAAGGGGAGATCGCATGCGGGCCGAAGCTGATCCGGAATTTGCGCCGATTGCCGAGCGCATCCACGCCAATATCGGCCGGCAGGGTTTCATGAACCTGGTCGGCGCCGAGCTCTCCGAATTGTCGCGCGGCACCTGCACCATCGCCGTGGAGCGCCGGCCGGAGCTGTTACAGCAGCACGGCTTCTTCCATGGCGGCGTCACCGCCTTCCTGGTCGACAACGCCACCACGATCGCAGCCGCCACGTCGCGCGGCCAGCCGGCGCTGACGGCGGAATACAAGCTCAATCTGTTGTCGCCCGCGGTCGGCGAGAAGCTGATCTGCCGCGCCCGGGTGATCAAGCCGGGCCGCCAGGTCGCGGTGGTCGCCGCCGACGTGTTCTGCGTCAGCGACGGCGTCGAGAAGCATACGGCCACCGCGCTGGCCTCGATCGCGATGCTGAGCGAGGACGTCGCTGCCAAAACGAAAAGCCCGGCCGCGTGAGGCAGCCGGGCTTTGATCGGGATCGTCATCCGGGTCTGGTCTTGCGGACCGTCCCGGAATGACGAGTTGAGCTGCTTACTTCTCTTCCGCAGCCGGCGCCGGCGCGACCTCGTCGTGCTGGGCTTCCGGATCGAAGAACTCGCCGGCGGCGGCGATCGCCTCGGCGGCCGCATCGCGATCCTCATTGCGGGTCGAGATGTCCTCGCCGCGGTTGATGCGCTCGGCCTCGTCCTGGCTGCGGGCAACCGTGACGGTGATCTCGACCTCGACTTCGGGATGAACGGCAACGGTGATCGAGTGCTTGCCGATGGTCTTGATCGGCGCGTCGAGCTGGATCTGCGGACGGGCGAGCGAAACGCCGTCGGCTTCGAACGCGAGCACGATGTCACGCACGTTGACCGAGCCGAACAGCTGGCCGGCTTCCGAGGCCTGGCGGATCACGATGATGTTCTTGCCCTCGATCTTCTCGGCGACCTTGGACGCCTCGGCCTTCGAGGCGAGGTTGCGCGCTTCGAGCTCGGCCTTCATGCCGTCATACTTGGCCCGGTTGTCGGCGGTGGCGCGCAGCGCCTTGCCGCGCTTGAGCAGGAAATTGCGAGCGTAGCCGTCGCGAACCTTCACGACTTCGCCCATCTGGCCGAGCTTGTTGACGCGTTCCAGCAAAATGACTTCCATATTCGTTCTCCTTTTGAAGTGCTCTCGAAGGTTTCAGTTTCGGGGTTGAACTCAAGGTGTAGGCAGTGGCGGCGGCTGCCGGCTGCGCAGGAAGCGTTCGCGCAAGCCAAACAAGGCATCCGCAAGCCCAAGGATTACCATCGCGACCACGGGCCATCCGAACACGACCACGGCGGCGTAGGTCGAGCCGAGCCAGAACGTGCGGCCGTTCAGCGCGAGCGTCAGCGTATGCAATACGGCGAAACCGGCCAGCGCATAACTCATCATCAGCGCGGCGGTGGCGATCTGCGCCACGATGCCAAGCAGCCCCCCGGTGAAGCAGAAGGCGAGGGAGATGCACAGCACCACCAGCGTCATCTGCGGCAGCTCGGTGGTCTTGAGGTCCGGCCAGGGACGGCGCAGCCGGCCCGACGTCGCGGTCACCTTGGCGCTGAGCCAGAGGTTGAGAGTGAGCGTCATCGTCGCGGCAATCGTGGCGGCGGCGGGTGCGATGCGCACCAGCGCGTCGACGAACTGGCTGGCTTCGCCCGAAGTTTGCGGGTCGGTGGCGCGCAGGAGGCGCGTCAGGCCACGGCGCAACGTGCCGGTGATGGTCTCCGCGTCGGTCCCGAGAGTGAGCAAAGCGGCCATCGTGGTCAGCGTCGCGAAGCCTGCAATCCAGAGCAGGATGCGGCCGACCGGGTACCACTCGACGTCCGGCTCCGCGGAGGGCGCTGTGCCGGTGGCAGGCGCGGCGCTTCCCACCTGACGTCCGAGCAGGACGAGATGGCCGAGCCACCACGCCGGCAACGCGACGGTGACGGCGAAGGCGATGCAGTAGGGCAGGCCGAACAGGGCGCCGAGGCCGATCGCGGCGGCGATGCCGCCGAGGCTCGCGCAAAGCGGGCCCCAGCCGATCGCGGCGACCATCAGGGGGAGCGGAGCGAGATAGAACAGGACGAGCGCGATCAGCGCCCCCGAGATGATCGAGGCGAACATCAGGGCCGACGCAGCGCCGGCGATCAAGGCTATCAGTGCAAAGGCCATCATCAGCTGTCCCGCTCCCTTCGAGCGGTTAGAGCGAGACCAGCAAGAACGCTAGTGTTATCAGAGGTTTATGCGGATCAGCTCACGCTCTGTAGCGGAAACCGTAGCAGATACCTCAGCTCGCCCAACTCCAAAACGAGTGCGGCCCCTCACGGGAGCCGCAAACCAGTGCCGGCCTTCTAACCAATCCCGTGTCGACATTCAACGCCCAATCTCATGGCTGGCGTCGAGCAGACCTTGAGGGTTCCTGCGTCGATCGGGAGGCGCGGCAGACTGCGTCCCCTGGGTGCCTCAAGATCTTAGGTAAGATTGCTTGCGGCTAATCGCTGGCCGAGTTCGTATGCAAGGCAAGCGGCATTCCGATGCCATCCTAAGCGACGTCAACATGCAGTGGGGCAAGATCGCGATCGAGATGCGGGAGAAGTACCCCGATTATTTCCGGGTCGGCTGGAAGTAAGGCTGCGCCGAAGCCAAGATCATTCTCCAGGACCAGGGGCTGCAGAAGGGCTGTGCCGGTTATCGCGAACGGCAAAGCCGGCGAGCGCTCCGCGCTGAGGACCCCAGACCCCGGCGGCGCGGGGCGGGCGGACGTGTCAGTCCCAAAGCCCCCAGTTTTGAGGCCCCATGCCGATCGCCGCAGCATCCAAAAGGCCGATTGTAGCGAGCGCTTCGCGCCAGTATCAGAACTCCTCGCCGGCCGAAGCCAACCGGCGCGGCGCAAGTCAGCGGGGCACTGATGCAAGAAGGCACATCTCGAACGCGGTGCGGCCATCGAAGGCTAAGTGGAGTGCCTTAACCCATGGCCCGCCGCAAGGACGTCTACGTCTCCCGCAAGGTCGGCAAATACCGCGTCGGCATGTGGCTCCCGCTCAAGAACCTCATTGGCTTGGGCTTTCTCATCTTCTTGGGCCTCGCCTTCTACGGCATCTTCCTCGGTCAAAACCGGGCCGCGAGCAACAAGGAGTTCGAATCCTTCCCGCCGCTCGTCGATATCGCACCGTACACCTGCACTGAGGATCGCGATCGGATGCCGGACGGCCTGAAGTCCTACAGCCGCCGCTGCTGGTCTTCTCAGCGCAATGCGCGAGGGGACATCCGCTATAGAGCGGTCGGGGATGACGTCATCATCAAGGCCAAACCTTGATGCGCCCGGCCGCGATCCAGTCCTGGGTTGCCGTCCGTTCTTGATCCAGGTCAATGAATTGCGTGAGCCGTTCGTGACCTTATCCGTCCGAGTGTAGCATGCGCTCCGCGCTAACCGATTCGATGCTTGTGCTTGCCGGCGGCCGGCTTGGATCTGGCTGGCCGCAATGAGACCTCGGCCTCTGCAGGTAGCCGCTGGCGCCTCGATCACGTAGCGGACGGCGTGGCGCCTACGGTCGGTGAAGACCGCCCTGACTCCCAGGCGTAGCCGCGTTGCTGTTGCGATCCGGGGCCGAAGCGCTTCCAGACCTCGGACCCGATCTCGAACTTCGACTCGATGATGCTCATGGGTGTCCCGTCGGGTAGATCTGGCCGATAAAGGACCTTCTTCGCACACAGAAACCGTATGAGTGGCAAACGCTACGCGCTGATCTCAATGACAGTCGGCAGCCGGGCCGTTTGGATCATGGCGAGCTGGCGGATGATGTGGGCGGAGCCGGGGAAGATTTTCGTGCAGGGGATGACCGGCGAGCTGAAGCCTACCGGTCCGGTCAGGACCAATAGGCCCAGGTCGACGTGCGCGAGCTGGTGAATAGCCTATAGTAAGATCAGGCGTAGATGGAGGGGGCAGTGACCTGCGGCTTCACAGTCGCCCGCACCCCCGTTCGCACGTGCCGGCCGCCGACCGCCTCGACGACCACCCGCAGCTCTTTGCCGAACGCGCGGCGCATGCCATGCGTCAGCACGCCGAAGCGGTCCGTGATCAGGAGGTCAAGTTCGTGCAAGGGCGAACGCCCCTGCCGGCGAGCTGCCTCGATGATCACGAGGCAGGCGGGTTCTTGAAGGAAGGCGCGAATCTGACGGGAGGTCATGGGAGCGAATCTCCGATTGAAGGGGCGCTGGACATACGCCCTTCTGAAGCGCTGCCAAGGGGGGCTGCCAACTATTTCGACTAGACCCCCTAGCGTTTGCTGCGCCGCGTCAGAAAATTCATAGGGTCGTCCGGGAAAATCGTCTCCAGAAGGAAGCTGTCTCCGGCGTGCCGGAGCTTGTTGGTCCGGAAGAGGGCTATCAGCTTCAGCGCCTCCTCAGCGGGCGCAGTCATGCAAATATTGACCTCCGCGGACGTCGTCAGAATCACCGACATCGGCTTCGGGTGGATGGCGCCGACCTCGACATTAGGGCCATCGTTAGGAATGCGTCGAGGTAATTGGTCGTTTCGCTTTCCTTGTGTCTTCGGGACCAACGTCCAGTCGGTGCAGATGCCGGCGAAGAGTGGCCGACGAGGGCTCTCGGTGTAGGTCGTTGACGGCAGCCCAGAACGTTCACGGGCGTGCGTCTCAGCCCGACCCTCAGCCGGGACGGTGGTCCCCTAAGCGATTGACCACGCTGAGCTTTTTCGTCGCCGCAATTAAGGTAATAGAATCATAAGCTTAAGCTTGTTCATTGCGTCGCGTGATCGTATGGTGGTGAGTCGGGGAGGGCTGACGTGGGACGACGGGTAGTGGAGACGCAGGACGCATCGTTGCAGCGCCGCCTGGGCGCTCTTGCGGCACGTCTCGGCTATGCCGGGCTCCCGACCTTCTTCACCCCCGACCGGGTCACTGGGCGCGCTAACCACGTGATCCGGCAGGCGCTGACGAGCATGGGAATCTCCGGGATTCTTTCGCTTGAGGACGGTTTTCGGCCATCAACTCTGAAGCCTATCATTTACCTGGCAGCTGCAGGCAGTGGCGCGGAAATCGAGGCGATCCGTCGTGATGTTTGGAGCCAGGGCGTTGCGCCTTTCCTGCTGATCGTTACGCCGGATACAGTGGAGGTATGTAGCGGGTTTGAGCCGCCCAGCGCGGCGGCCAAGCAAGTCGCGTTCGACCCCGACGCCGAGGCCCTCCCGCGCGACCTTGAAGACTTCTCCAGCCGGCGCATCTCTTCGAGCGTGACTTGGGGAAATCTGGACCTGCACAGGGAAAGCAGCGTCGACAACGCATTGGTGGATGCAATCGAGGCGCTGAACGACCGCGCTCGGGCCCACTTTCCCGAATTCGAGAACGACCGTGATCTCATCAATGCGTTGATTGGTAAATTCATCTACATCTATGTTCTGATCGACAGGGGAATTCTCACTCCTTCATGGCTGGCTGAGAAGCTTGAGGGCGGTGACCAATCCGTCGTTGAAGCCCTGTTTTCGAGTGACGTCCACCGGCAGTCGACATCATGGACGGCTGCTTCGGCCGTGGCTGCGTTTGCAGCCGTCGACGGCGCAATCAACGGCTCGGTTTTTCTTCTTTCCGAAGAGCAGATCGCCCGCATTCCGGACGGGCTCTGTCACTTAATTCACAGAGTCATCCGCGGCGGCGAGGTGCTGCTTGGTGCGGAAAGTCAGCCCAGCTTCTTCAACGTGTCCTTCAACGTTCTCAGGACCGAAACCGTTTCGGCGATCTACGAACGCTTTGTCAGCATTGAAGACGGAGAGAAGAGGAGGGACGACGGCGTATTCTACACGCCTCCCCACCTGGCTGACCACGTCCTCGACCGGCTGGAAGCGGTCAGTCCGATCACCGCGAACTCACGTATTGTGGATCCTGCCGCTGGCTCGGGCATCTTTCTGGTGGGCGCCTTTCGCAGGGTGATGGAGGCGAACGTTCCTGAAGGAGGGTGGACGCCGACCCACATCGACCGAGCCAAGAAACTCCTGCTCTCCACCATTCATGGCATCGAGAAGCATCCCCAGGCGGCGAACGTCTGTCGCTTCAGCCTTTACCTGACGCTGCTCGAGTATGTGGGAAGGGCGACGATCGAAGAGCTGATCCGGGCGGCTGGCGCGGAGAAGTTTCTGCCTGATCTGTCGAAGAACATCGTTTGCGCAGATGCATTTGCCCTCCCCGAGGCGGAAGAAAGGTATTCGCATGTCGTCGGTAATCCGCCGTGGTCTATGACCGGTGGACAGCGGGACCGGTCCAACCGGACCGGCGACCGGAAGGAAACAGGAGCCGACATCGAAGCCTTCAAGGCTGGATTGAAGACCTTGAGGATTTCGTACGCGCATGATCGCTTGTGCGATCTTTTCACTTGGCTCGCCTTGCTGCGGCTCGCCGATCGAGGTGCGGCGGTGGCGCTGGTGATCAATGCGAAGTCGGTGATTGGCCGCCACGCCAACAGATTCTCCCATTGCCTTGCGAGCCGGGCAACGATCCGCTGGACTGGCAATCTCTCGCACCTTCGGCGCAAGCTGTTCGTTGGGGTGGAGGCCTCCGCTTTCGTTTTCGTGGCGCTGAACAGGCCGCCTACGGGCACCGATCGGGTGGAGACCTACCGACCTCTTCTTTCCTCTCTTCCTACTGGGCGCCGGCGCGAGATTTGGAGTCTTCTCGCCTCCCAGTCCGACATCCAAGTCCAGCGTTCGCAGGACCTCCAACGAGGCGCCAACGGTTGGTTCACGCAGACGATGCTGAGTGAATTCGACCGCCGCATGCGGGAGGCGCTGGAGGTCTGGTCGGTCTCCGAGGAGCGCACGTTCGGAGATTTCGTTCAGCGTTCGAACCTGGTCATCAGCAAGGGTGGGAGCCCCAAAGAGACCGGGGTCGCGCGGTCTGATCGAACCGGGACGGCTCAAGCACACCCGCTTTCGCGGAGTGAGTTCGCCCGGGTGACGGCGGAGTACCGCGGGTATTATGCGGGCAACGTGATTCTGATCCCCCGTAGCATGAAGGAAGCGACGTTCTGGCCCGACCCGGTGGCCTACCCGTCAACCTTCAACGGCCTCATTCCGGCGAGCCAGTACGAGGATTTGAAGAGGTCGGCCCGCAAACTCGGGCATACGGAAAAGTTTGATCCCAAGCTCGTGGCGGGCTTGCTGGCGTATTTGAATTCAACTGTCGTGAAGTACTTCGCGTCCCTGTTCGGCGCGAGCTTCCTAATGGACCAGGCGAGGCTCGAAAAGAACGATCTTCTTTCCCTTCCTTGTCCGTTTGAGGGGCCAAACGACGAGTCGCTGCTCGCCCTGGGGAAGGTTGAGGACGTCGACAGTGCCATTCTCGATGCGATGGAGGCGGGCAGCGACTTCCGGAAGGCGTTCAAAGAATTTGCGGTCTTCCGTAGGTATTTTGCCAATGCGCAAATCCCGAAAGATAGTTTGAAGCGTCCCTCATCGGAAGCGGTCAAGACCTACATGACGCGCCTGGTGGCGGAACTTCAATCGTCGTTCGATGCCAAGCGCAAGGTGCGCGCCACGACATCACACGACGGCAGCGAACGGACCTACGTCATCATCGCGATCGGCAAGCGTGAAGGCGCAGCGCCGGCTCCGGGCCACTTCGAAGGGCAGTTTCTGGGCAACTCGCTCGTGACGTACGACGCTGAACTTGAAACGTCGGTGATTGCGAAGGCCCCGTCCAGGAGCGCTTGGACCATCGATCAGGCCGTGGCGGACGCTGCCGCCCTGTCGAGAGAAATAAGAGGAAGCCACGCATGAAGATGCACCCGGCCGCGCTGATCGGGCCTCCGCCTCAGGTGGACGAGTGGGCGACTTTCCTCGCGAATGCCATTGCGGGTGTGAGGGCGGCTTCGGAGCAGATGAGGGCAAGGCGTGCGAAGCATGAGAAGAGGATTGACTGGTTCCGCGACAAGAAGAGCGGCATCCCGCGCGAGAACTCGGTGACGCGCGCCATTGCGGACGAATTCAAACGATTGAAAGCGCGGCAGGGGATCTCCGGCACCGGCGTTCAGCCGATGGATCTTCGCCACATCAGCATCGAATGCGAGGTCCCGCGCCCGTACGACCCCGGCATCAGCGACAAGGCGAAACCGACCGACATCGCATTCTCATTGTTCAAGGATGGCGTGCTGGACCTTCGGATCGAAGCTAAAACGATCACCTCGATCGCCGACCTAAAGACCTATATCGGTTCAGAAGGATTGCTGCGCTTTGAGGACGGCAGCAATCCTTACACGGTTGCGCCGTTCGGCGGGATGGTTGCCTACGTTGTCGACGAGGACGCCGACAGTTGGGACAGGAGAATAGCCTCAAGATTGAAGGAAGCGCTCGGCGCGGAGCGGACATATGTGACGACCATCGGAACGGCCATCCATCAGGTCTCCACACACAACTTTGTGCTGACAACGGACGAGGGGACCGCTGCCTACGAAGTTGGTGTAGTTCATCTTGCGATTGAGATCGACGCGGTCCCGTCAAGACGTCCTTAGGGTGGATGCGTTTAGTCGAAGGTCGCGGGTCCGCCCCTTGTGCGTCGTGATCTTCCGGTCCTTAACGTGGGCGACAGATCGATCTCGACCGGGAAGCTCCCGTCGAGAGACTGAATCAGTGTGCCTTGCTAATAATTTCGTTCCAGCGCAATCGTCATTGATGTCGTGGCCTCGTTCTCGTTCGATCGAGAGCGAGTTCGTTTGAGACGCGGACTGACGATCGAAGTCCGTCAGGATGTCCCGCATGGGGCGGCCGGCGAGAAGGCGGAAGCGGGGGGCAGCCTCGTTTGCGAGAATATTGACTTGCCTACGCCCAAAGCCAATTTGATGCTTCCAGCCACATCCGGACCGGATATTCACCGCCCAATCTGGTGGGCGGCGTTAAGCAGATCGTCGAAGGTTCCGGGCATAACGTGGCGGTAGGTCTTGCGGATGGTTGCCACGGACACGCCGCAGTAGAGGCTGACCTTCTCGATATCGACGCCCTGGTCCAGGTACCACGTGATTGCTGTGTGGCGCAGGGTGTGGCGGAGGACCTTCTGTTGCTTGTCCTCGGTCGCCAAGCCAGCACGCTCGACCACGCTCTCCCAGCCCTCCCGGATCGTCACGACGGGCTTGCCGTTGAACTCGATAACGGCGCGCTGCGAGATGCCCAACCGCTGCCAGCGCCGCATATGGGCCAGCAGGCGGGGCGGGATGGGGACGGTGGGCTGCCTCTTGGACGTCTCTTTCTTGTCGTCGGGCTTCCGCCTGAAGATGCCCTTCTCCAGGTCAACATAGCCGCGCCCGATCGTCGGAATCGTCGCGGCCCCGCAGATGTCGCCATTGCGGGAGCCGGTATAGAGGCCGACCAGGATGTACCGGGCGATGTGGCGCGAGGTGTGGCGTCCCTTGCTCCCCGGTAGCTTCGTTTCCTTCCGTCCGCGCCACGCTGCCCAAAGCAACTTGGCAGCCTCGGATCGCGTCAGCCATCGGACACGGGACTCGGGAGCGTCGGGCAGGACCGGGCTGAACTGGGTGACGACGCCGCCAACCTTGTGCTTGAAGTACCGGTTGATGGCAGCTGCAAGAAACTTCAGATCGCGATAGGCCGCGACTGGGGCATGCTCTCCGGTGTCCACATTCGTCCGGACGCCCTCGACCATCTTGATGACGTGGCGCGTCCGCTCAGCCGCGTAGCGCTCCTGTAACTCGCCATTGAGGTCACCGACGACACGATGGCCGAACCAGTTGCCCATGTTCTGGCAGACGGCGATCAGTTCTTTCTTCCTGTGGCCGTCCAGGTTCGGCTTCGCAGCAATTCGCGTCATCTCGACCGCGAGGATGTCGGCTATCTTCACCTCATTCGGACTACCTGACCGGATCGCCTTGGCGGGGTCGTGCTTGGCGAGGATATACTCTGCAAGCTTTGCCTCAGCCTGTTCGCGGTCGCATTCATCGCATCGAGTGCTGATGTTTTTGGCGCCGTCCCGAATGATCCACTTTGGGGTGCGGCCGGCTCCGGTCTGGAGTTCAAGTCGGGGGCCTTTGCTACGACGCGGCATGATGCTCGAAATTCCTCAATTGCTTCCAGGGTGACGAAGTACTTACCCGATATGAACTCATGGGTGATCTTGCCTGCAACGACGAGTCTCCTCAGGGCCGATACTGACATCGAGCCATCCGGAAAAGCTAGTCGTGCGGCCACATCCAATCGTAGGGGCGTGTTCGCGGTGATGATGCCCACATCGGAGTTGATCGGCGTGTATGTCGGAAGGTCTTTGGACATCTCATTCACCAAACGTCTCCCTAAGTGCAAAGTTTTGAACTAGGGCCCGAACAGCTCGCCGGAGAAATTCGGATCGGCTGACACGCATGTGCAGCCGCGCGGCGTCGAGATCAGCAAGCAGATCACGCGGCATGTGAAATCCGACATAGGGTCGTTCGGTGTCGGGATTGTAGGGCATTCCCACTGTGTTCTCTCCATAAAAAAGCCCCGGCGGGTGCCGAGGCTTCGTCAGGTTCAGCTTTTGCGATTGGTTTCAGGAGCTAGTTGGCGGCCTCCATCACTTCGAAATTGGGCCGGTGCTTGATTGCGGCGTCCCCATCGTCCTGTTCCTTTTTGCTCGGAGGCATCGCAATGAAATACCCAGCCTCGACGAGTCGCCTCAGCGCGGTCCGGACCTTGGTCACGCTGAAGCCTGTCCGGATACTGATCTGCTGCTTCGAGAGGTTGGCGTAGCGGTGCACGGGACCGCATGCAGCAAGTAGCACCTTGGCAACCTCGCGATCTGATTCCTTGATCGCTGGATTGTTCGCGATGACCTCCATTAGTGCCTGCGATGGGCCGGTCAGAGAACCGAAGATGCCGGTCCCGACTAGGCTGCGTAGATTGTCTGCTGCGGCGTCGGCGAAGGCTGCGGCCTCTCCATCGTCGATCTTCGAGAGCAATCGGAGGAGATTCCAGATTTCTTGTTCGGTCGGATGCATCAGTGAGCACCGACTGCATCAAGATCAACTTCGCCCTGGTCGAGCATCCAAGGCGGCGGCGCGGCAGCATCTGCCAGAGCTGACCACACCCCGTCGATCGCGTTGTAAATCCGACGTAGGTCCGCAGAGAACATCATGAAGGCCTTCGGCTCGTTCGGATCGAACGCGACGTAACGGCCGTCATCGAGTGTGGAGATGAGGTAATTCCTGTAGGTAATCCGCATTTTTAGCCCCTGGTGATGAGATCAAATAACTTGATCCCGCCGTTACCTTGATCTGATTTGTAACCAGCATCAAGTCATTGTTTTCGTTTGCATATTTGCATTTGCGTGCATTCATGCGCACCGTGCTTCAAATCGCGCTGCAATCAGCAGGTTACGCCCTGGTTTGCATTTTCCCGGTAGAATCCCGGACCTGATACAGGTCCGGGATCGTTGTGCTGGCTCAGGTGTATTCCGACGCGGTGTCGTGGGTTCGCCAGTTCATCTGCTCGTCGATGCGGCGCTGGACCAGCGTTGCCAGTGCTTCCGGATCGTGCGAGTTGCCATTGATGTGGATTGCAACGGGACCGCCGCTCGAACGGATGTCTCCGGCTCCAACACCCGGGGTGACCGAGGACCGCGTGGGAACGTTCTGGATCGCGCTCGCCGGAGGCACCTGAGAGGTGATGCCTTGCGGCACGTTGACACCAACGCCAGAGTTGCCGCGGCGGACCATCAGGTTCTTGTCGGCATCGATCCAGTGCTCGCGCACCGAGTCGTTGTCGTTACCGGCAAGCATCTTGACCTGAAGACGTCCGTTGTTCATCCGAGTCTCGCCAGTCGCAAGACCGACGTGGCCACCCGTCTGCATGTAGCTCTTGCCGCCGGTCTGGAGCAGCACGTCATTGCGCGACACGGACGAGGGGTCAACCGCGCTGCCCCATCGCTGGAAGCTGTTGGCGACCGCGCTGCCCGTACCCTTGCCACCAGCGCTTTCCAGCGCCTTGTTGACGAAGCGAGCGCACCAAGCGTTCGACTTGCCACGAACATCACCGCCCAGCGCTGCTGCCAGCATCTTGGTGTCGGTGTACTCGTTCATCCCCTTAAACTTGCTTGCCCATCCGAGAGCGTCGCCAGTGCCAGCAGAGTCGGAGCCGCCGCCCATCTCGCCCATAAACTTCTGGACGCCAGGAAGCCAGGAGGCATTCAAACCCTTGGGGTCGTTCTTGGCACCAAGAGGAGCGTAAGTGTCGCGCATCTTGGCGAGGTCACCGCCGGCCGCGTTGAAGTTCTTCGCGACCGCGAGCGCCGTCCTGTCGATGCCGGAGTCGAGATCGCCGAACTGCATCAAGCCATTGCGACCCGTTAGGCCACCGGGATTGTTGCCCCGCATATGCTGCCCGCGACCTGTCTCCTGCGCCATGACTGACGCAAGCAGTGCGGGGCTTACCCCTGCTCTCCGGGCAGAGGCAATGATCTGGTCGTACTTTCGGGCCATCGGCGTCCCGGCAAAAGTCCTCTCGAACGCGCTCCTGTTGAGCGAGCTGGGAATGCCACCCGGACCGACTCCACCGAACGACGGGATTTTGTCACGTCGGATGATGCTTCCGAGGTTCGCGTCGGCCGAGAAGAACGACCCGGGCTGACTCCTCAGCATGTCCGGGACGTTTCCAATCAGGCCTGAGCCGAGTCCGCCGCCGCTGCGTCCGAGACCTCTGCCGGCCCCACCCAGAGCCGCATACTGCAACCCACCACCAAGACTGCTGTTGATGAACGCGGCGCGCTCGACCTTGCCCGTGAACTTGTTCAGCTCGTCTGACAGATCACTGGTGCGACGACGACCAGAGAAGTCGGTCGGGCCCTCATAGCTGGACTTTTTGTATAGCTCTTTTCTGTGTTCGCGCTGGCGGGCACGCCAGTCGCTAGTGGACTCGCCGGGGCGCTTGATGTTGGCATCGGGCACACCGTAATTCTGGTAACGAGTGGCGAACATACTCAGCAATGCGACCGCGGCAGGCATCCCTGCGATGAACGCGAGCGCGTTTCCAAGTCCCGTTAGTCCGACAGTGACCGCTGCCAGAACCGAGATGAGTGGCGACAATGCCGCCAAGGCGACGGTCAGTCCGGTCAGTTGCGCGACCAGGTTGCCCATCGCGCGTGCATCAGCCGGATTTTTGCCTGCCAGGAATCCCAATCCGGAGAAGGCGGTCTTCAGTCCGTTGGCGAACTCGCGAATGCCCTCCGCAAAACCGCGACCGAACTCTCGCCACTTCGCGACGGTCCCGGCATCGAAGTTGTCGGCCATGGATTTGACGACTTCGCCCCAGTCCTTCAGCCCGAAGCCCTCGCGGGCACCATCAACCAGCGCCGCAAAATGTTCGCGGATCGAGTCGAAGTTGAAGCTGTCCGCTAGGCTGATGACGGATTCCGAGATTTGGTCAAACCAAGTTTCAAGACCAGCGCCAACCTTCTCCCAGACGAGACCGAGCGCCGCGCTGATAGTCGCCCATCGACCCTGCATCGATCGAATTTTCTGCAACGCGGTCTTGTCGAGGAAGCCGGGCTTGCTCTCGATATCCCGTACAACGTCCCTCAGCTTGTCGCGACCAAGGACCAGGGTCAAAAGTTCGTCCATCCACTCGCGACCGCCGATCTGGTTTGCGACCTTCGTTCGCAGACGCTCCGGCATCTTCGCGAGGTTGTCGAGGATCTGCTGGATAGCCTCCATCGGCCGTTCGCGCATGGTCTTGGCCATGCCGCTGCGGCCACCGAAACCAAGGGCGTTAGCGGCAGAGTTCAAGTCGGAGGCCTGTTGGCCCCTGGCAGAATCTGCGCCAGCGATCTGCGAGCTGAGGAAGCTGACAAACGTTCCCATTTTGTGGGGCTGCACGCCAAGCGAGATGCCGGTGGCGTCGATCGCGGCCAACTGCTCCGGGGTCATCTTCGTCGTGGCGAGCGCGGACAAGCTCCGGCGCATGGCCTCGATGATCTCATTTCCATCGGCGGCGGTGGCGTTGTTTGCGACCGCGACCGCGTTCAGGATTTTGCTGAAGCGGCCAGTGTCCCACGGCATCTGAGTCGACAGACGACCTAGCAGCTTGCCGACTGCCTCCGGGTTGACGTCGAGGCCAGCTTGCGCCTTTAGGGCCAAGTCTGCAAACTCGCCTGCAAACTGCTTCGCGACACCGGCCTTCAGCCCTTCCACAGCCGTGTCGATGACCTTGCTGCTGCCAATGCCATACCTGATCCCGGCTTTGTCCGCGTAGTCACGCCGCAGCTTCCCGATCTCGCCCTTGTCCAGGTCACCGAACATCTGTGCCCGAACTTCCGCGGCTTGGACCTCCATACGTTTCCGGAGGGCGCTCGCTACGCCAGCGCCTGTGATGGCGGCACCAGCAGCGATGGTGCGGAGGTTCGGCGCAGGGAGACGGCCGACACTTCCACCGTATGACCGACCGGACCCGGCTCGACGTTCTGCGGCAGCGGTTCGGGACAACTGACGCTGATAGCTGGCCTCGAGTCGTTCAAGCGCGGCATGGGTCCGCCGTGCATCGTTGAGGCGCTGGGTGTTGGCTCGACTCCAATCGGCAGCGTAGGTGCGGGCGACAGACCTGCTAAGGTTCTCCATGCCCTTCATTTGTGCACTGGCGGCGCGGATGGTGCGATCGAAACCGGCCATCGACTTGAAGCCGGCGTCGCCGACCCCGGTGAAGGCACTGCTGATCCGCTTGGCGGCGACCTCGAATTTGCGAAGGTCGGCAAGCACGCTCTTCAGGACCGGAGACATTTCGTTGGTCGCGGTCAGGATTGCGCGGACGTTCAGATTCTCGGACATTCATGGATCTCTAGGTTTGGCGACGTAAATCGCCTTTTGGAAAGTGCGCTCATGCGGCGCTCGGAACGGTGACGCCCGATGCTTTCGGGGTGGGGGTCTTGCGGATGACCCTCCCGAAAGGCGTGGGGGTACATCTGAAGGCAGGGGGTCCTGAAACAGGTCCCTTTTGGCCGTGGCTGCGGAGAATGGGCCAGCCGCACCAGTGGCCTATTCGGAATAAAAGAAATGACTGTTGCCAGCCATCGCATGCTTGCCAGCCATCGAATGCTGAGAAGCTGTTCGATCAGGGGATGACGTGGCGATGGCGACAAGGTGTGTTGCTACGGCGGCCGACTCTTTGACCGATCGTGGTCAGGTCCAGTACAATGCCGGCAAGTCGATCAGTCGACCCGTGCGCTCCGCATCTGCGGGACCGTGCTCAACGCAACGATCTTCACCGCAAACACCTGCACAATGCCATGGCCATTCCCGTCATGGCACGAAGGATCATTGTCATGAGCACCAACCAACATGTGACGTTCACGGCCGCACGGCGCCGCTTCGAGCGTGCCCAGCCGCACCGCCGCATCAGCAAGCTGAGCCAAGCCGAGAGGCAAGGCATGGGCACTCCCTTCGCCCTGGTCGAAGGCAACACCATCGTGGACGCGGGCGGACTCAATGCAGTTCAGCGTTGGTGCCGTGACGCTGGCGTGTTGGGCCCGGTCGAGACGATCACCGTCTAGGACCAGGGCGGCGGGCTTGCGTTCGTCCCCGGTCCCGCCGCCACGTCCATGAACCGGTCCGGGTGTCCGTAGAGGTATGCCGTAACGGACATCCAAATCCGCCTGCAAAATGTGTCCGCTAGGGTTGACTTTTGTTTTCGGACATGGATTTATACGGACATCACATCAACGGACAGGCAGGGGGATTAAGACCATGGCAACGATCCTCTACGGACGAGTCTCGACCATCGAACAGACAAGCGACCACCAGCTTACCCAGGCGAGGGCGGCTGGCTTCAAGATCGATGATGCCGTGTTTGACAACGGCACCAGCGGCGTCAGCACTCGGCTCGTCGAGCGTCCCGAAGGTCGCCGACTATTCGACAAATTACGTGCCGGTGACGTGCTGGTCGTGCGCTGGGTTGACCGGTTGGGCCGGAACTATGACGACGTGGTCGGGACCATCCGCGAGTTCATGCAACGCGGCGTCATAATCAAGACCGTGATCAACAGCATGACCTTCGATGGGGCAACCAAAGACCCCATACAGAAGGCCGTCAGGGACGCCCTGATCGGCTTCATGGCCGCTACGGCTCAGGCGCAGGCTGAGGCCACGAAGGCCGCTCAGAGGGCGGGTATCGATCACGCGAAGGCAAACAGCCAAGGATATCGAGGCCGCAAGCCGAGCTATACCAGGGATCAATTCGCGACCGCGCGGGATATGCTGACCCAGAACGCTGCCATATCGCAGATTGCTAACGCCACGAAGCTGAGCCGGCAGACGATTTACCGGATCAAGGATGATCCCGCCGCTGCCGAGGCAGCACTTGCGACGTGGGGCGCATAGGAGCGCGGCCGGCCCCGCGTCACCGGAAGCTGACGCAATAGCTGGTGGCGCTGGTGAACGATCCAGCCGGACAGGAACGGCCCGGAAGCTTAACGAATGCCTGGGGCGAGTCCGCATGGAGCGCGATGCAGCACGGTCCCGACGCCCGATACCCGGTAGGACACACGGTGCCGGCTTTGGCGATCTGGTCGCGGCCGTTATCGGGTATGCAGTAGGCTCCAGGTCCAGCAAGGGCGGGAGGCGCAACGACGGCGAGAGCCATCGCGAGGGCGTGCAATTTCGCAAGTCTCAACATCAGCCTACGTCACGCCTCCCTATGCGAACGGCAGCCTCTGGAGAGAGCTGACCGCCGTCCGGACCTAGATGATCTTAGCCAGCCGCGAGGACACTGTCGCCTTGAAGCTCAGACAGCTTTGCGTCGATCCCGGCCTGTTCCGCAAGTGCGGCTTCCAACTCGGCCCGCAATGCGAAAACGTCAACCGACTCGAGCCGATCCCGTGCCTTCTCGACTCGCTGGTCAGCTTCAGACTTTCGTCGGCGGAGGTCGAATAGCTGAAGCCCGATGGCGCGTGCGGCTCTGACCCCGCCATCCACCTGCCGGCTTTCACGCTTGATCTGCGCGGTGATTTCTCGAAATCCATGTTTCATGCGTTCGTACTCTTACTCGCCAGCGCGACGGCTGGCCTCGATTTCTGCTATGTGTTTTGCGGTCTCTGAGTCTGCGGCATATCGAGCCCGAACCTCCTGCCAGTCGTCGGGCATGCGGGCTGGCTTTCGGCTGGCCTCGACCAACCGCCTCATGTGAGCGGTAAGCGTCTCCCCTGACCGGCGCTCTTCTGTAGCAGTTGTAGCCCTGTCGCCGGACACGGACACAGGTGTGAAAGCGGCTGGCATGGTGTTGCGCAGCGAGCGGACGAAATCGGCAGGAGAGATAGAACCGCGACCCGGCATGTTGATCAGGCCTTGGCTGGTCATGGTGGCGCCAGCGAGATCTATACCGGCTTGCATTACAGCATGCTGATCGGGCTGGTGACCCTGCCGACGCGCTTCAGCAACGATCAAGGATTCTAGATCGGCCATCAGGCGGCCTCTGCCTGGCGGGCGAGATACGAGATCAAAGCGCGCCGTACGACGGAGGATCGGTTCGGACTGGACGGATCGTCGATGGCTGCTGCGGCATCGATCTTGTCGAGGAGGATTTTCGGCAGCCGGAACGTGCCGTGCGTCATTGGTGAGCAGACCAATTCGTCCGCCCCGAACAGGGGTTTTTTCTTCATGGGAATCTCCAACAAAAAAGCCGCCTCGGTGATCCGGGCGGCTTGCGGTGCAGATATGATAAAGGCCCCACTCGGGGGCCTGGATAGTGGGCGGACTTGAATGTCAGCCCGGACTGCGTGTGTGAAAGTGCTAGCGTGCCTGAGAAGGTAACACGGGGGAGGGGGTCTTGTCAAGTGATAATTTCATCCGGGTTAAATTAACTGCCTGAAATGGCTTGCCTTTTATGGATGCGTGGGTTCTCGACCGACCTTGGAGTGGGCGAACAAGCTGGGGCAGCCGATCAACTCAACCGTCGAGAAGCTCGACAAAGGCGGCGTGTACGTCGAGGTCCGTTGATCAACCATAGCGAACGCTCCGCGCCAACATCGCGATCATTTGTTCGCACCGGGCCAGGCTACATCAAGGTCTACGATCACGACAATGACGCCTGGCCCGGTACTTCGTCGTCTGCGGCGCTTAGGACAGGCGACACGGCCACTACTTTCGTTCTTGCGACGGCCCCCGAGAAGCGGACCACGCCATCCGTAACGCCAGCAAGGCGGAGGTCGGAGGCATGCAGGAAGGTGACTACCGCGCCATCCTTACAACGCAAGCTCTGCTGGGCTGCGCTGCGGCGGGAGCGCGAAGAGGCTTGCGAACTCTCGTAACCCAGAAATGACCAGCAGGCTTGGGCGAGGGGCGTTGGCTTGAGCCCCCCGCTTAGTTGAAGGCACACTCGGCGCCGTAGATGGTCGATCCCCCTACGCCATCTTGCTTCAGCCGGGCCTCGGGTTTGGTGTCCAAGCGAGTATTTTGGCCATGACCTTATAGCAGCGCGGGTTCTCAAGTCGGCTTAGGCAGCACGGCTGTGAGATTGATCGTGTTGATCCCGCCATCGGCCTTGGGCCAAGAAAGCCGAGAGCTTTAGGTTCTTCCGATAGTCCTGCCCCTTCTGCGCCTCAGCGTACCGCAAGACCCCAGCTTCAACCTCAGAGTAACGGACCTTTCCCAGCAACTTCTTCAGCTCCGCTTGTATCAGCTTCGCTTCATCGTGCATGTTTCTAACGGGATATAACGGGTACACCATCTGGAGCCGAATGCATGCGCGAGCCGGCTTTGGCCAGTCGCCACAATCCTGCGTCCCGCGGTTGGCGCGATCTCGTTCTGCATCGCTGTTTAGCTGATCGGTTCGAGCCGGATCGTGGTTTGCTTGCTGCGAGTTGCGATCCGCAGCCGCGGCATTGTCGTTCGCTCCGGCGGCCGCAACCTCCGCCTTGCGCAGGAAGCGCTCCGGGATGTTCCAACCGTAAATTTCACCGTCATCGGTGTTCCTTGTTTCCGGATAGCACTGATCGACGAGTTGCGTGAGGAGGCTGGCAAGCGTCTTTCCGCACTGGCCTTTTCTCATGAAGTTGGTTTTCGCCTGCCTCTCGAAGTCGCGACCGTATGCGTCCAGGTACTGCTGGATCTCATCAAGGCTCCAGCCGAGCCGGCGGAGCTTCTTCAACTGTTGGATCGCACCCCGGCGTGAGCGTTCCTGACTGACCGGCTTGAAGTCGCCGAATGGTTCCAAGGGCGGTAGGTTCTTCTCAAGCGCTTCGACGCATGCGGATAGGTCCAGAATATCAGCCGGCGCGCTCGAAGAGCGGTCATCCTCTGCCAAATCTTGAATGCTTTCCGCGCGCCCGCCAGAGCGCGTGGCGCAAAGCGGGTTTAGATCACTGGGTTGGAGACCCTGAGATAGTAACCCTGAGTTTTGCTCGCTCGTTACTGAGCAGAGGTGTGCTCCCTGCTGAGCAGGGGTGTGCTCGTTACGGAGCGGGGGGCTGATCAGTACTGAGGAGGGCCCCCATTGTTCCTTGTTCAGCTTCCTGGTGTCTACAAACCAGACGCCACCCAACCAAGCAGCCTGATCCCAGCATGGGATGTACCTGTTGGCGATACACTCTTGGCCGACATACACGGGCTCAACTTTGAACCAATCGTACTGCTGCAGCACATCGGCTCCGCGCCGGACCGCCGAAATCGAACATCCAATCTGTTCCGCCATCGTCCTGTGCTTCAGGACTATCGTGCCGGTTTGGTTGTGACGATGCTTGAGTATGATCGCCGCAACCCGGAACGCCACCGACTGCTTGGCGAGAATGCGGTGGTCCATGGCGATTGCGTTCAAGAAATCTAGGCGATCTGTCGGCTCGATCTGTTCCTGGTGATTGTCGTTGGCGTGCTTGCTATTTCGGAATTTCTGTGACATCGTTCTTCTGCGTTTTGATTGATCTAACCCCGTAGCGTTGCGAGCGCTGCGGGGTTTTTACGTTGCATGCTGAGCGGCGACCGCGAGACCGAGCCGGCGGGGCGACCGTGAGCCAACGCTAGGGCTTTCGGTTCGACCTGGTTAGGCACTCCTCTGCGTCGTCATCTGCTCGACATAAGCCGCAAGGGCACGGCGGGCGAACTCGGCGCGGCTGATCCGCAGCGGCCACCGTGCATCGTCTACCAGGTCCAGCATCTCGCGCGTGACCGGCGCGTTGACCTGGTATTTGGCAAGTTCGTTGTATTCTGTCGTCACTTCTATCTCCGTTAGAGATCTGGGTTCATGATCTGTTCTTACTCTAATTCCATCGATGTGTCAAATTTAGCTTGACAAACTCCTGAGTAAGCTCATCAGCAAGCGGCTCATTTGAGTCGATTTTGCCCGATCCCGATCGACGTTTTGCGAGGGATCACACCGGCAGTACCTAGCCGGCTGCTGCGCTGTGACATCAATTGCAGGCCACTACCACGCGACAGCGATTATGGTGGGCCGTTGGGTAGCCGCGGCGTGGCCCCCACGCTGCGATGGTGCAGCAGGGCAAGTTCGACCTTGTATCGAGGAGCGGACGCAATGGAGAGAGCGCCGGAAGAATTCGCCATAGAGGAAATCGGCAAATCCTCAGGGTGATCGGAGGACCGGCGTGCCCCCTTAAGACGACTCAATCCTCGTCATCGTCGTCAAGTTCGTCATCCTCGATTCCCATCAAATCAAACAGGCCTCCGGCGGCCTTGATCGTTCCGGGGGCCGACCGTTCCTCCGGCTTGGGGGTCGGCAGTTCTGCCACGGTGAAACACGGACCAGCAACAATCTTTGCTGTTATCGCTTCGAGCTCCGGCTCCATCGCGAGGGTCGCTTCCAAGACCCACAGCAGTTCGAGAAGCTCGTCGGTCATCCGCGGTGTCCAGTGGTCAGGTCGGATGTCGTCTAGTAGCGACGATTTTTTTCCGGCCCGCTTCTTCATTCGATAGGCGAGCCAGGACTGCACGACCTTTAGGCCGGAAACTTCGAATTCCCAAACGTCCGGCGCTACAGGGCCGATCCGGCCATCGCCCACGGTAATCACGCATCCAGTCGAATCGTAACTGTAGTCGCCAGGATATTTTGCAGATTCAGCTGAGATGCCCTTGATCGTCGTAGCCGTGCCTTGTGGCACCATGTCCCCACGATCCTCGCCCCGGAATCGCTCACTGTAGGTATGCAGCCAGATCAACTTGCGGCCCAGTGCTGCGGCCTCCCCGAAGGTCTCGCTGTCCTTCGTGATGGGAACGCGCGGGCCAGGCGTTTCGAGTTCATTCCAGAACCGGCGAGTATAAGACTGGCTTCCGAGAACGGCATAGACATAAGCAGCGAGGTCCTCTGCCCGAGGGGGAGCGCCATGAGATTGGCCGATGACAGCCAGAAGACCCGCAGTGACGTTTGGCACAGTCCCAGCCGCGTCTCGGTACAAAGGAATAACATCTTTGCCCCCGAACGAACCCCGGAAATGGTGAAGATCAGGAATGGCGCAGCACGCCACCATTCCTTGTCCGAGTCCAAGAGAGTTGCTCAGCAATGATGTAAAATAGACCTGATTTGCTCCATGCATTCGCCAGAGGGCTGGGCGCAACCGGTCGCCCAATCGGAAATCATACAGCGCATAGTGCCTGTCAAAGGACCTATAGGCGAATGGAATAGCAGTCGGCATCTCTGTCGTATCGTCGGCCGAAATGATAGAAGGTTGTCCCTTTCCCGGCAGATCGTCCTTGACGACCTTGGTGATCTTCCAGCCGCCGGTTTCGCGAAACAACTTTTTCCGATCGCCTTCATCACAAGTGACTAGGCGGTCCCATCGGGCCTTGAGCAATTCGACCGTCTCCCCGATCGGCCAATGGCGCTTGAATTGCGCGCCGTTCAAGGCCAGCGGGAAAAGGAGTTCAATTTCGGGCCAGGCAGCAAAGTCCCCTTGTCCAACCGGCAGGAACGGCGTGTGCCAGCTGTCGGGACAATCTCGCCAGTCGATATCGCCAAAATTGGAAACATCTTCCAACTGTTTCAGCTTGCCGTCCCGGGTTTTGCTCTGGATCTTCGCATAGTGTATTTTTGCAGGTGTGTCTGGCGACGGCTTGGGTGCGCGCACGCCGATTGCGATGGCGACCGGCGTCTGGATATTGAAGACGTTCGGAGTCTTCCGGGTCCCCAAGTTGTCGCCTCCGAGATCAATGATCCAGATTTCATCGAAGGTGCGTCGCATAATTTCACGCATTCCAACAAAACCCGGTCCGGCCAGATAACTGGACGCGGTGATAAAGGTGACGATTCCGCCGCACTTCTGCTGTTCAAATAGCCGCCAGAGTGCCCAGCGCCAGAAATAAACGTAGTCGTTGTAGAGATTTTTGAGGTGCACACCCGCCCCAGCTTTTCTCGCTGGTTCGATGAAGTCCTGAAAGATCGCGCGTTGCCCTTGCTCTTCCTGTTTTGCCGCACCTTTAACCTGATCACCAAACCGCACCCAGCCGCCCTTGCGTTGCGTGGTGGTGTCACCTTCCTCGATGGTCTGGCGATCGTAGGGGGGATTGCCGAGACACACGACGATGTTCCCGCCCTTCTTCAGCTTCCGAGCCGCCTCGTGCTCCTGGGTAAGCGCCTTGTGTGTCAAGTCGAGCCCACCTGGCGGAGCTTTGTTCGGGCTCTCCAACGTGTCCGCCAAGTATATATTCAGCCGCTTGGCCAGCTTCTCCTCAGGGTCGCCCTGCACCTTGGCCTGATTCATCACGCCTTCTAGGGCCTGGCTAAGTCGAAGATGGGCGACTGCATATGGGCCAACCAGGACCTCGAAGCCGTGCATGTTCTCCGCCATCTGCCGTGCGCGCGAAGGGACTGCGCCGGCACCGGAACGAGTCCGCACCTTTTCAAGCCCATGCTTAATCGCGGCAATCGGATAGGTGCCAGTGCCCACCGCCGGGTCGAGAAACACCACGCCATCATCGGCGAAGCCTAGCTTTTTTCCGAACCTCTTCTCTAGCAATTCGGCAGCAAGCCGAACCTGCAACTCCACGACCTCCCGAGGAGTGTAGTAGACCCCGTAATCCTTGCGCAGTTGGGGATCGTAAGCAGCGAGGAAGTCCTCGTAGAAGTACAGCCACAGATCGGGCCGCGATTTCAAGAAATCGTGGGGTAAGAGCGCTTCCAGCGACCGTTGGAGCATCTCAAAGCCAACCGAGAGTTCTTTCCGCGCAGCCGGCTGGCCGAGTAGTTCCAGAGCGCGAGCAAGCAGGCCGTTGTTCTTGTCCAGCGTCTTTGCAGCTGCTGCTGGATCAAGTTTGGCTGCACCCGTCAGGCGAGCGAGCAGCATGGCGTATGTCACAGTCTGGGCATAGGCATCCGCAAACTTGGCGCTGTCGGCATCGGGAAAGAAGAATTGCCGCCACTCACTTGCAAGGAGTTCGACAGCGGAGCCCGGTTGGCCAAGAGCATTCTCGACCTCCGACCGGAGGAAGCGGGTGAGGGGTGCGAGGTACTTAGCGAGACCTGAGGGCGTGTGCGGGATGTTGGGCTCCCACCCCAGGAAGTCGCGGAACAGCCGTTCGAGCCCCTCGGCGTTTTCCGCGGTAGTGGCAGCTTTGCCCTTCTCGGTCGGATCATCATTGAGGCGAACTGTGGGTTGCCCTTCAGGGCGTTCGCCTGTGCGGTAAAGCGTCCATTCGCGCCCGTCCGTGTAAATTAGGTTAGGTAAGCCCTTGAGCTTTTCCCACTGCTTCTTGTTGTGCTCGCCCTTGAGTTTCGGCGCGTCCGCTCCGAGACCGGGCGCCTTCAATTCGATATAGCCGCAGATCAGCCCGCCTGCGTAGATCGCAATGTCTGGGCGGACCTTATGGTCTGACAAGTGTGTTTCGGTGCGGGTTTCGATCGAGAAGCCGAAGGCGGCTCCCGCAGATTTCATAAGGTCAGCGACGAGGGGCTTGAGCTGATCTTCGGGTGACGCTGAGCCCGGAAGGGAAAACTTGGCTTTGAGGGCTTCCGCAAATGCTTCAAGGATAGGTAGCTGCATAGCCAAGCCAGTACTGCTGATTCCTTTCTGAGCAGTAGCAAACCGGCACGTGTTAGGAAATCGACTCTCCACCGCAAGTCGACTGTCAGCACAGCTTTTCCTAACCCCGCGAGGGGGCGCAATGGATTGTGCTTAGCAGCGCCTTGAGCGGTAAGCAGCGTGGCTCGTAGCAATTTCGTAGCAGAAATGGGGTGAAAAACCCGGTACGCAGCGTGAACCTGCGGCTATAGATGCCTTGATTTTGCTGAGGAAAATTCTTGAGGCTCAAACGAGCGGTTAGAGGCGTCGCTTGCCCCAACCATCGGCGACCGGACGACCCGGAAGCCTTATGAGTTCGAAAAGTCGCGACCGGCGGCGCTAGCCGCCGCCGGTCGAATTGGTCGTATCAGCGAATGACGTAGGGCAGGAGGCCCAGGAAGCGCGCGCGCTTGATGGCGCGGGCGAGCTCACGCTGCTTCTTCGCGGACACCGCGGTGATGCGGCTCGGCACGATCTTGCCGCGCTCGGAGACGTAACGCATCAGCAGCTTGGAGTCCTTGTAGTCGATCTTCGGAGCATTGGCGCCCGTGAACGGGCAGCTCTTGCGACGACGGAAAAACGGGCGGCGTGCACCAGCTTCAGCCATGATTCTTACTCCCCATCCGTGGTTTCAGCTTCATCGCGCGGACGGCGCGGACCGCGATCGCCGCGGAAACCGCCCTCGCGGTCGCCACGGAAGCCGCCTTCACGCTCGCCGCGGAAGCCACCGCCGCGATCGTCACGCTCGCGGTCGCGATCGGCCTTGCGCATCATCGCGGACGGGCCTTCCTCGAGCTCCTCGACGCGGACGCTGAGATAGCGGATCACGTCTTCGCTGATGCGCTCCTGGCGCTCGATCTCGGCGATCGCCGCGGACGGCGCGTCGATGTTGAGCAGCACGAAGTGCGCCTTGCGGTTCTTGTTCATGCGGTAGGTGAGGGAGCGCACGCCCCAATTCTCGGTCTTGGTGATCTTGCCGCCGAGACCTTCGACGATACCGGTCATCTGCGCAGTCAGCTCTTCGACCTGCTGCGGGCTCGCGTCCTGACGCGCGAGAAAAACATGCTCGTAAAGAGGCATGGTCGTCCTTTCCTCATGTTGGCGCATCGCCCGGCGTCAAACCCTTAAGAGGCCTTCGGAAAGGACTCTGGGATCAAGCTCAGAAGGCGGAAACACGGGACGACGGGCCGACTGGCCCTGCCACACCAAAATCACGAATGATTTGCTGAGACCGTCCGTTCAGCTCCCGGCCGGGGTCTGCGGATGGGCGCCTTATACGGATTTTGGTCGGCTTTGCAAGGTGGAGGGGCATCTTCGAGCCGAGCCGGTCCGCCCTCCAACGGGAACAAGAACCCCATCCTCCATACCAAGATTCGGCTTGATCTGTTTGTTTGTATAACATACAAATAATTCAGCGGAGAGGATCCCATGGCAGAAGCGTCGGCCGATGCGCCGCTCGAAGCGGCAGGCGACCCCAAGCACGCCGCGCGCGCGACGCGCTCGGCCGGCCGCAAGATGCGGTCACTGCTCCTGGATGCTGCGAGCCCGCTGTTTCGGGAGCGGGGGCTGTCAGGCACGTCGATTACCGACATCGCGGCCGCCGCGGACGCGTTCCCGAGCCAGATCACCTATTACTTCCGCACCAAGGAGGCGCTGTTTGTCGAATGCGCCTGCCGCGATCTGTTGTATCTGGCACGGGCCACCGAGCAGGCGGCGCTCAAGGCGCGCACGCCCGGGGAATACACCCACGCGCTGGCCGAGACCGTGACGGCGAGCGATTCGGTCGCCTTCTTCGCCGAGGCGCTGACGCTGACGCGGCGTCGCCAGGATCTCGCGCCGCTGGTGGAGCGCACCATCGAGCGCCTGCACAGCGAGGGTACGCGCGCTTATGCGGGGCAGGTCGCGCGGCACGGCTGGCGCTCGCTGCGCGCGCCCGACGAAAGCTCGCGGCGGTTCTGGGCCGTCGCCATCGGCGTCATTCTCGAGGGCTACGCGATGGGCCGCTCGCCCGAGGCGCTCTGCGCCGAGATGCTGCGCGTGCTGGGCGAGCAGGCGAAATCCACTGAAGACACCGCCCGCCTGCGTCTCGTCGAGGCGCGCGAGGCATCCGACAATTCCAATGGAAAGGGTTAGGCCATGACCGCGCTTCGCATGCGTGCCCGCGATTTCCTGACCGACGATCAATTGGCCGAGGTGCGCCAGCGCGCGACGTGGAAAGGCGCTGCGCTGATCGCGCACGCCTGGACGCTGATCATTGCAGCCATCGCGCTGGTCGCGTGGTGGCCCAATCCGCTCACCTATATCTTCGCCGTCGCCATCATCGGCTCGCGCCAGCTCGGCCTTGCGATCCTGATGCATGACGGCGCACATGGTTGCCTGTCCGCCGACGAGAAAACCAATCTGACGCTGAGCCAGTGGTTCTGCGCCTATCCGCTGTTTGCGGAGACGCGCAGCTACCGGCGCTATCACCTTCAGCACCATGCGCGCACCCAGCAGGAGGACGACCCCGACCTCGTGCTGTCGGCGCCGTTTCCGATCACCAAGTTGAGCTATCGCCGCAAGTTCATCCGCGACATCACCGGGCAGACCGGCTACCAGCAGCGCAAGGCGCAGTTGCTCAACGCGCTCGGGCCAAAGGACTGGTCATGGCGGCAACGTGCAGCGCATTTCTGGGAGACGCTCGGCCCGCAATGTGTGGTCAACGGGATCATGTTTGCCGCGCTCGCCGCGGCCGGCGTGTGGTGGGCCTATCCGCTGCTCTGGCTGGTGCCGCTCTTGACGTGGATGATGGTCATCACCCGCATCCGCAATATCGCCGAGCACGCCGTCGTCCCCGATAGCAGCGACCCCTTGCGCAACACGCGCACGACGCATGCCAATTTTCTCGAGCGCCTGTTCATCGCGCCGTATTACGTGAACTATCACCTCGAGCATCATCTGTTGTTCTACGTGCCCTGCTACAATCTGCCGAAGGTGCACCGGCTGCTGAGTGCGAGCCGGTACGCCGATCGCATGGAAGTGCAGCCGAACTACGCTTCGGTGCTGCGGCTGGCCACGGCAAAGCCGAACCGCGAGGATCGGCCGGGGCAACTGGTGAACAGTGCGCGCCGAGCGCGGGCAGGAGCGGACGTCGATGCCAACCAGACCGCCGGCGGGTTTTGAGGGGCTTATTCCCCGTTGAATGCTGCTCCAAGTTCCCGTCTCGGCTTGACAGTGCGGCCCCGGACGGTGTCTACGGCCCCCTTTGGAGCATGATCCGGAACCATGGCCCAAGAAACCACGGCCTAAGGCCGGGCGTAAATCGGCTGCCGGTTCAGAACAGGGATCATGCCTGACAGCAGGGAGCGCCGATGACGGCTGCATTCACATTTCCTGGGCAGGGTTCCCAGGCTGTCGGCATGGGCAAGGCCCTGGCCGACGCCTTTCCGGTGGCGCGCGCCGTATTCGACGAGGTCGATGCCGCGCTCGGGGAGAAGCTGACCGGCATCATCTGGGAAGGTCCGGCCGAAACTCTCCAGCTCACCGAGAACGCCCAGCCGGCGCTGATGGCCGTGTCTATCGCGACCTTGCGCGTGCTCGAGGCCGAGGCTGGTTTTTCCGTAGGACGAGACGCTGCCTTCGTCGCGGGCCACTCGCTCGGTGAATATTCGGCGCTGGCGGCGGCCGGCAGCCTGACGGTTTCGGATACCGCGCGTCTGCTTCGCACCCGCGGTCTCGCAATGCAAAAGGCGGTCCCGGTCGGCGCCGGCGCGATGGCCGCGCTGCTCGGTCTCGACTACGAGGCCGCCATGGAGGTCGCGGGCGAGGCGGCGCAGGGGCAGGTCTGCCAGGCCGCCAACGACAATGGCGGCGGCCAGGTCGTCGTCTCCGGCGACAAGGCTGCGGTCGATCGCGCCGTCGAGATCGCCAAGGCCAAGGGCGCCAAGCGCGCGATGCTGCTGCCGGTGTCCGCCCCGTTCCATTGCAAGTTGATGCAGCCGGCTGCGGATGCCATGGCGGAGGCGCTGTCGAAGGTTACGATCAAGGCGCCGGCCGCCCCGCTGGTGTCGAACGTGCTGGCGAGCGCCATCACCGGTCCCGACGAGATCCGCCGCCGCCTGGTCGAGCAGGTCACCGGCACAGTGCGCTGGCGCGAGTCGGTGGCTTACATGGCCGGGCAGGGCGTCACCCGCTTCTTCGAGATCGGCGCCGGCAAGGTGCTGACCGGTCTCGTCAAGCGTATCGCGGACGGTGCCGTCGGCATTGCGGTCGGCGGCCCGAACGATATTGCCGCCGCCAAGGATGCATTGGCCGCTGCGAAGCAGGCTTAAAGGAGTCCATCAATGTTCGATCTGACTGGCCGAAAGGCGCTCGTCACCGGCGCGACCGGCGGCATTGGCGGCGCGATCGCGCAGGCGCTGCACGCGCAGGGCGCCACCGTCGCCATTTCAGGGACGCGCAAGGAGGTGCTGGACGAGCTTGCCGGCAAGCTCGGCGAGCGCGCCCACGTGCTGCCCTGCAATCTCTCCAAGGCCGATGAGGTCGAGGCGCTGGTGCCCGCTGCGGAAGCGGCGATGGGCCAGGTCGACATTCTCATCGCCAATGCCGGCATCACGCGCGACAATCTCTTCGTGCAGCTTCGCGACGAGGACTGGGACGAGGTTATCAACGTCAATCTGACCGCGACCTTCCGCCTGGCGCGCGCCGCGACCAAGCTGATGATGCGCAAGCGCTTCGGCCGCATCGTCGCCATCACCTCGGTGGTCGGCGTCACCGGCAATCCCGGGCAGGGCAATTATACTGCGTCGAAAGCCGGCCTGATCGGCATGATCAAGACGTTAGGGGCCGAATACGCCAAGCGTGGCGTGACCGCGAACTGCATCGCGCCGGGCTTCATCAAGACGCCGATGACCGATGCGCTCAACGACAAGCAGCGCGAAACGATTCTCACCAAGGTTCCGGCCGCCCGCCTGGGGACGCCCGAGGACATCGCAGCGGCCGCCGTCTATCTGAGCTCGAACGAAGCAGCCTACGTCACCGGGCAGACCATCCACGTCAACGGCGGCATGGCCATGATCTGACGTCTCGTGCCGCGTCGCCTGTCACGGCGGTGCGGCATGCGGCAAACGGCCGTTTCCGGAGCGAAATGAGGCTTGTAGTCAAGGCAATTGAAGTATGATAACCGGACCTCCAACGGATGGGCAAAGAACGCCATTGCAGGTTTTTGAAACCCTGTATATTGGCGATGCGGAGCCTTTGGCCGTCGTTCGCCGGGGCCTCCATCGGTTAGGATGGGCCAAATCAAAGTTCGTAAGCGAAGGCAGTCAAACGACCACGACGGCTCGTATCGTCCCGGGGGGTCGGGTCTACAGGGAACAACACGAGGTTAAGCAATGAGTGACATTGGCGAGCGGGTTAAGAAGATCGTGGTCGAACACCTTGGTGTTGAACCCGAGAAGGTTGTCGACAACGCGAGCTTCATCGACGACCTCGGCGCCGACAGTCTGGATACCGTCGAGCTGGTGATGGCGTTCGAAGAGGAATTCGGTTGCGAGATTCCGGACGACGCTGCGGAAACGATTCTCACCGTCGGCGACGCTACGAAGTTTCTCGAGAAGAACGCGAAGAGCTAAGGCTCTTCAATTTCGCGGGGACAACATTGAAACCGGACGGGCCGCTTCGCAGCGGTCAGCCGGTTTCTTGTTATTGGCCGTGAATCTTTCGATGCGGAGTTTTCGGATATGAGGCGGGTTGTCGTCACGGGTCTCGGCATGGTCTCGCCACTCGGCTGTGGCGTCGAGCCGACCTGGAAGCGCATCCTCAACGGCGAAAGCGGTGCGCGCAGGATCGAGAGCTTCGATGTCTCCGATCTGCAGACCAAGATCGCCTGCACGGTCGTGCGCGGCGACGGCTCGAAGGACAGCTTCAATCCGGACAAGTGGATGGAGCCGAAGGACCAGCGCAAGGTCGACGACTTCATCATCTTCGGCATGGCCGCGGCCGGTCAGGCGCTCGACGACGCCAACTGGCATCCCGAGACCGAAGAGGACAAATGCGCGACCGGCACCATGATCGGCTCCGGCATCGGCGGCCTCAACGGCATCGCCGATACCGCGATCCTGCTGAAGGAGCGCGGGCCGCGCCGGGTGTCGCCGTTCTTCATTCCCGGCCGCTTGATCAATCTCGCCTCCGGCTACGTCTCGATCGCGCACGGGCTGAAGGGGCCGAACCATTCGGTGGTCACGGCATGCTCGACCGGCGCGCATGCGGTTGGCGATGCCGCCCGCCTGATCGCGCTGGGCGATGCCGACGTGATGGTCGCGGGCGGCGCCGAGTCGCCGATAAGCCGCATCGGCATTGCCGGCTTCAACGCCGCGCGCGCGCTGTCGACCGGTTTCAACGAGACTCCCGAAAAGGCCTCGCGTCCCTACGATAAAGACCGCGACGGCTTCGTGATGGGCGAGGGCGCCGGCGTCCTCGTGCTGGAGGAGCTGGAGCACGCCAGGCGGCGCGGCGCGAAGATCTATGCCGAGGTGATCGGCTATGGTCTGTCGGGTGATGCCTATCACATCACCTCGCCGTCGCCCGACGGCGATGGCGGCTTCCGCAGCATGTCGGCCGCGCTCAAGCGTGCCGGGCTGACGCCGTCCGATCTCGATTACATCAATGCGCACGGGACCTCGACGCCGCTCGGCGACGAGATCGAGCTCGGCGCGGTCGAGCGTCTGCTCGGCAACGCCGCCTCCAAGGTCGCGATGTCCTCGACCAAGTCGTCGACCGGCCATCTGCTCGGCGCGGCCGGTGCGATCGAAGCGATTTTCGCGATTCTGGCGATTCGCGATAATGTCGTGCCGCCGACGATCAATCTCGACAATCCGTCGGTCGAGACCGCGATCGATCTCGTGCCGCACAAGTCGAAGCAGCGTGAGGTCAACGTCGCGTTGTCGAACTCTTTTGGTTTTGGCGGTACCAATGCGTCGGTGATCGTCCGGCGCCTAGTCAGTTAGTTTGTGTTTGAGACGAATCCACCGTTTTGCCGTATTCGGCGATAGTCATGGACGTGGGCGCGTGCGTTTTTGGCAGGGCAAGCGATTGTCGGGCCGCTATTGAACCGGCAGGATTCAGGTTGTTTCGATGAGTGAAAGGCCGCCCATTTCACCCCGGAGTCCGCGGGCCGCGCTCGAGCCCGAGCAACTTCCGCCGCCGCCCAAGCGGTCGGACCGCGCGCGCAATCCGTTCGTCGTCGTCGGCAACGCCATCATCACGCTTCTGCTGATCGCCATGCTCGGCGCCGGCGGCGTCTATTATTACGGCCGCCAGGTGCTCGAGGCGCCCGGACCGCTGAAGGAGGACAAGATCGTCAACATCCCGCAGCGTGCGGGCAAGCGCGACATCGCCGAGACGCTGAACCGGGAAGGCGTGACCGACGTCAATCCCTGGGTGTTCATCGCCAGCGTCGCCGCGTTGAAGGCGAGCTCGGACCTCAAGCCGGGTGAGTATTCCTTCCAGAAGAACGCCTCGCTGCGCGACGTCATCGGCACCATCGTCGAGGGCAAGGTGGTGCAGCACGCCGTGACGATTCCCGAAGGCCTGACCTCCGAGCAGATCGTGGCGCGGCTGTCCGACAACGACATTTTCACCGGCAGCGTGCGCGAGCTGCCGCGCGAAGGCACGCTGCTCCCGGAGACCTACAAATTCCCGCGCGGCACCCCGCGCGAGCAGGTGGTCCAGCGCATGCAGCAGGCGCACAAGCGTGTGCTGTCGGAGATCTGGGAGCGCCGCAATCAGGACATTCCAGTCAAGACGCCGGAGCAGCTGGTCACGCTGGCGTCCATCATCGAGAAGGAAACCGGCAAGGCGGACGAGCGCAGCCGCGTCGCCGCGGTGTTCGTCAACCGGCTGAAGCAGCGGATCAAGCTGCAGTCCGATCCGACCATCATCTACGGCCTCGTCGGCGGCAAGGGAACGCTGGGCCGGCCGATCAAACGCAGCGAGATCACGCAGCCCTCGCCCTACAACACCTATGTGATCGACGGCCTGCCGCCGGGCCCGATCTCCAATCCGGGCCGCGCCTCGCTCGAAGCTGCCGCCAACCCGGCCCGCACCCGCGACCTCTATTTCGTCGCCGACGGCACCGGCGGGCACGCTTTCACCGAAACCTACGACGCGCACCAGAAGAACGTCGCCAAGCTCCGCGCGATGGAGAAGCAGATCCAGAACGACACGGTCGAGCCGCCCGAGGACGCGCAGCCGCCGGCCGTTGCCGCGCCTGGCGCTGCCGACCCGCCGACCGCGGCCACGCCGGCACGGCCCAATCAGCAGAAGAGGCCGCCGGCAGCACGTCCGGCTGCTCCAGCCAATCCCCCACCGGCCCGGCAGGGCGCGGTGCAGGGCTCGCCGCCGGTGGTTCAGCGCTGAGCCTTGCGCGCAGACCGGCTTGCGGACATTGCCGATTCCACTTTCCGACAAAATAGTCTTAAGATTCGCGTGGCTTGATAGCCTCGCGAATCCCGTGTTCCTGGAGAATTTGAACTGATGGCGCTGTCGTCCATGACCGGCTTTGCGAGATGCCACGGCGCAAGCGGGCCGTATACGTTCGAATGGGAGTTGAAGTCGGTCAATGCCAAGGGCTTCGACTTGCGCGTGCGGCTGCCGCAGGGGTTTGACGAGCTCGAGGCCCATGCCAAGAAGCGCGCGGGCGAGCTGCTCTCGCGCGGCACCGTCTATGCCAATCTCACCGTCAAGCGCACCAATGCCGCCGCCACCGTCCGCATCAACGAGGACGTGCTCAACGCGGTGCTGAAGGCCGCCGCGCTGATCTCGGGGAAGGTCGACGCGGTGGCGCCGAGCATCGACGGCCTGCTCGCCATCAAGGGCGTCGTCGAGGTCGCCGAGCCCGAGGGCGACGAGGAGGAGGACAAGGCAGCGCGCACTGCTGCCGCCGAGGCCTTCGACAAGGCGCTCGACGAGCTCGTTGCGATGCGCAAGCGCGAGGGCACTTCGCTTGGGCAGATCCTGACCCAGCGCGTCGACGAGATCGAGCAGCTGGCGAAGAGAGCGGAGGCCGCGCCCGGCCGCAAGCCGGAGGCGATCAAGGCGAAGCTCGCTGAGCAGATCGCAGCGCTGCTCGACACCTCCGACCGTTTCGATTCCGATCGCCTGATGCAGGAGGCGATCCTGATCGCGACCAAGGCAGACATCCGCGAGGAGCTCGACCGCATCGCCTCCCACATCACGCAGGCGCGCGAGCTGATCGGCAAGGGCGGCCCGATCGGGCGCAAGCTGGATTTCCTGGCGCAGGAGTTTCACCGCGAGGTCAACACCTGCTGCTCGAAGTCGAACGACATCGAGTTGACCAACACGGGCCTCGCCATGAAGAACGTGGTCGAGCAGTTCCGCGAGCAGGTGCAGAATCTGGAGTGATCGATGACGACGGGCGGTCACGGAACTGACGGTGTCGAGCGGCGCGGATTGATGTTCGTGCTGTCCTCGCCATCAGGCGCGGGCAAGACGACGCTGTCGCGCATGCTGATCGACCGGATGCCGGGCTTGAAAATGTCGGTTTCTGCGACCACGCGCGCGATGCGGCCGGGCGAGGTCAACGGCAAGGACTATACGTTTGTCGATAAGGCGACGTTCGATGCCATGGTGAAGGCCGACGAACTGCTGGAATGGGCGACGGTGTTCGACAACAGCTATGGTACGCCGCGCGGCCCCGTGGATGCGGCGTTGTCGGCCGGCCAGGATGTGCTGTTCGACATCGACTGGCAGGGCACCCAGCAATTGAAACAGAAGGCGCGCGCCGATGTCGTCAGCGTCTTCATCCTGCCGCCCTCGGCCGCCGACCTTGAGAAGCGCCTGCATTCGCGCGCGCAGGATTCCGACGAGGTGATCCGCAAGCGCATGAGCCGCGCCAGCGACGAGATGAGTCACTGGGCCGAGTACGACTACATCGTGATCAACCACGCGGTCGACGAAGCCTTCGCCGAGGTGCAGTCGATCCTGAAGGCCGAGCGTCTCAAGCGCGAGCGGCGGATTGGCCTCGTAGGCTTCGTGCGAAGTTTGCAAGGTCAGCTTCAAGGTTAGGCCGCGACAGGCGCGGCCCTTCCTTCGCCAGCTGCTCCAGCATCGTCGTGATCGCGTCGACATCGACGGCATCGGTATCCCGACCTGCCGGCGCGTCATCGCGATCCGCCTCAATTTCGTTGGCGGCAAGCTTGGGTGCAGCAGCCCGATCGAACAACTTGATCTCGACCTTGTCGCTTCTGGACTCGACCGGTTTTGCGGCCGGAGCGACGGCACGTTGCCTGCGCGCGTCGATCAGCTCGATCTCGCGGCCGATCGCGGCGAGTTTCGTCACTTGTCTTGTCGGTTGCGGACGTGCCGCATCGAAGTCGATCGGGCGGGGCGGCTGGGCGGCGGCCGGCGGTGAATCGCGCCAGGGCGCGTGGCTTCCGTCATGGTCCTGCGGCGCCCAATCGTCCCAATGCCCGCGGCGGTCGGCGGCCCTGGCGCGGACGCGTCCGCCGGCGAAGCGGTAGATGACGCTGGCGAGGATGCCGGCGAGCGCCAGCGCACCGCCGATCACAAGCATCAGCATCTGCAGCGAACCGCCGGACTTGTCAGTCGTGCCATCGGCCGCGGGCGGGAGCGGAGCAGGGGATTTTGACAGCTTCGCGTTTGGCTGCGCGGCTGCTGCAACCGTGGTTTCCGCCGGCTGATGCGCTGGCGCGGTGGACGCTGTGGAGGCCTCGGGCCAGCGCGCGGTCACGGCCGGCTGCTGCGCGTTGGTTTCGGCGACGCTGCTCGGCGGCTGCGGCGCGACCGCGGGTGCATTCGCTGCAGCCGGCGCGGGCGCGGCCATGTTCGGCGTGCCCGCTGCGGCACTCGTCTGCGGCGCGATATATTCCGCGCGCGCGTTCTGCACGGCCTGCGGCGGTGCTGCATCCGGCTCGGATGTATCGGTCGTCGCCTGCGCGGTCTGTGCGGCTTTGCCGCCTGCGGCGCGCAGATACCAGCACTTGCGCTTCGTCGTGCGATCGAGGCGGTAGTACCAGTGCTGGCCCTGCGGCGTGGCATCCTTCGGCGAAGCCAGGCAGTCGGGCGCCCCGGCGGCCGTGCTCGATGGCGTCGGCGCGTTCTGCGATACCGCGGCCAATGGCGCGCCCGCGAGGATGCTGGCGACGAGGGTCGAAATGAACTTTGCGGCGCGGTTGCCCATCCTGGTCTCCCGGTTACGCATGACGCAACTCTCAACGAGCCCCTTCTCGTCAAAGACTTGGGTGGCAATGAGCCGCAAATCCGGAGAGGATGTGGCTTGAATCGGGCCTGCGCGACGTTCGTTCCGCCCCCGGATGAGACTCTCCGAACGTCACGATCAGAGTTCCACGCCACAACCTGAGCCGGTTGACACGATCATAAGTCAGTACTAATCATTAGTAGTAACTTATGACAGGTCGAACAAGCGTGGCATGGGGCGGGGAGTGTCTATGGCTAAAGACAGCGCACAACTGGCCGCACTCGGCGATCCCACCCGCAGGCGGATCTTCGAGCTTGTCGGTGCACGGCCACGCACGGTCGCCGAGATCACGCGACAGCTGCCCGTGTCCCAGTCGGCCGTCTCACAGCATCTCAAGGTGCTGCGCGAATCCCGCTTGGTTCGTGCAGAGCCGAAGGGCGCCAGCAACGTCTATTACGTCGATCCGGCGGGACTCGGCCAGATGCGAGCCTGGCTCGACCGGTTCTGGAGCGACACGTTGGCCGCTTACAAACTAGCCGTCGAAAAACCATCGGAGGGATCCAGATGAACACACGTGTATCGATTGCGCCCGTCAAACATTCCATCGTAGTCGAGGCGCCGATCGAGCGCGCGTTCAAGGTCTTCACCGAAGACTTCGGCAGCTTCAAGCCGCGCGAGCACAATCTGCTCGCCGTTCCCATTGCAGAGACCGTATTCGAACCTCGGGTGGGCGGAAGCATTTATGATCGGGGGATCGACGGCAGCGAATGCCGCTGGGCGCGCGTGTTGGCGTTCGAACCACCCAATCGAGTCCTCTTGAGTTGGGACATCAGCCCGCGCTGGCAAATCGAGACCGATCCCGCCAAGACGAGTGAATGGGAGGTCCGGTTCATTGCGGAGACACCAAGCCGGACCCGCTTGGAGCTGGAGCACCGTCGCCTCGATCGGCATGGCGAGGGCTGGGAAGGCGTCCGCAGCGGCGTTGACAGCGATCAGGGTTGGCCGCTCTATCTGCGGCAGTTTGCCGAACTGATTGCCGCCAAGCGTTGACGCGCTTCCTTCCGACGCCGCGTCATGACGAGGAGAGGCCCTGTCGGGCCTTGCTCCGATCGGGCCCGGAAACTTCTCACCTCCGCAGCCGTTATTTCGCGGCTGAGGAGACGTCATGCCGGTCAAGGATCAGATCAAGAACTTCGCCAAGAAGCTGGTAGAGGAGCAGCCCGATGCAGCGACGCTGCGGGGGCTGGTACGGGCCCGCAAGCCCACGGCCATGCACTTTCGCGATGACGGCATCGTGCCGAACCATCCGCGCTTCCCGGCGCTGCTCTATCGCGGCGCGGTGAAGCTGAACGGTCGGCGCTTTCCGCCCGAGGTCGTCATCGACACGCTGTTCGACACCAATGGCTGGGGCCGGTCGTGGCGCGACACCGTGTACGACTTCGTCCACTATCATTCGCAGATCCATGAAGTGATGGGCGTGGCGCGCGGCACGGCGAGGATCGAGTGCGGCGGGATCAAGGGCCGCATCCTGAAACTGAAAGCCGGGGACGTGCTGGTCCTGCCCGCGGGCACCGGCCACCGGCTGATCGAATCCAGCCGGGACTTTATGGTCGTCGGCGCCTACCCGCAGGACGGCACCTATGACGAGTGCACCGACACGCGCCAGCGTCCCGACGCGGTCAAGCGCATCGCCAAGGTCCGCAAGCCGAAGACGGATCCCGTGCTGGGGAGCGGCGGACCGCTGCTCGCCGCGTGGCGGTCCGCTCAGCTTAGATAATCAGGCGAGAAATCCGCAAGTCTGCGCAGCTCGTCGGGCTGGAGCAGCTCGATCTCGCTGCCGTCCCAGGCGATCAACCCGCGATGCCTCAGCTCCTGGATGGTGCGGTTGACGTGAACGATGGACAGGCCACAGGCGTCCGCGACGTGGCGTTGCGTCATTGGCATCTGGAAGCAGTTGCGCTTGACGAGGCCGACGATCTCCAGCCTTGCCGCGAGCTCGCAGATGAGGTGCGCGACCTTGGGCAGCGCCGCCTGCGCACCGAGGCGGGCGATCCATTGCCGCGAGATGGCCGCGTCGATCAGCGTCTCGCGCCAGAAGACGCGGGTCAGGTGGATCGAGCTGTCGAGCAGCTGGCGGAGCTGGCTGTGGGCGACGGTGCCGACGATGGTCGGGCCGAGCCCCACGAGATCCGCGTCCATCGGCGAGACCAGCAGCGTGTGCAGGCATGGCATGTCGCCGGGAACATGGAAGGCGAGGGTCTGGCTGCGATCGCCGACGATGCGCGACTGGTAGAGGAAGCCGCTGACGACGAAGACACAGCGGCTCGCGGCCTCGCCTTGGCGCAGCACGATCTCGCCATCCGCGACCTGGCGCAGCGTGGACGGCAAGCCCGCGATCTGGCGGCGCTCGTCCTCGGACAGGCCTTCGATCGTCTGCAGACGGACGATGAATTTCGGATGTGGCATGGGCCTCGCGTGCAGCTTCAGCCGTCCCGCGGCACGGACGCCTCGGCCAGGCGACGCGACAGTTTCGCAAGCGTCCAGTCGGAAACCGGCACGGAGCGGAACTCGCGGATGGCGCGAGCGAGCTCCTGATCCGACATCGGCCGGACCGGCTCCCTCAGCGTTCCCTTCAGCAAGGCGTCGCTGATGGTGTCCAGATGCTCGCCGGCATCGGATGCGAACAGGCGCCGGATGCGCTCCAGGAGAGTGGTGCTTTTCATGTTAAGGCCGGCTGGTCCGAATGGGGGATGGGGTGGCTGCGATCGATGCGTCGCAAGCCGGTTAGCAACCTGTGCTTCCGATCTGCGTTCTAGTCCGCTGAACGCAAGCCGGACGTATCATTTGATAGAATCGGCGCGATTTTTGGCGGCTCCATGGAAAAAGCTCACGACGTGCTGATACGGAACCTCGGCGAGCACACCGGGCTCGCAGAGGAGGATATGGGCGAGATTCGCGCGTTGACCTTCATGCTGCGCGATTTCGCACCCAATGAGGATTTCATCCGTCAAGGCGACGAGCCCGAGCATTCCGCTTTGGTCGTCTCCGGCATGGTTGCCCGCTATCACCTGCTCGGCAGCGGGCGGCGGCAATATCTGGCGTTCCATCTCACCGGCGACCTTCCGGATGCGCAGGGGTTGTTCATCGACCAGATGGATCACGGGCTCAGTGCGCTCGGGCCGGCGTCGGTGGCGTTCATCCCGCACCGCGAATTGTTCATCGCGTTCCGGCGGCGGCCGACCTTCGCCCTCGCGGTCTGGCGCGAGACGCTGCGCGATGCCGCGATCTTTCGCGAGGCCATCACCAACAACAGCGCCCGGCCGATGCAGACGCGCATGGCGCACTTGTTTTGCGAGCTGTTCTACCGCGCCCGCGCGGCGCAGCTGGTGCGCGGCAATCGTTGCCGCATGCCGATCAGTCTCACGCAACTCGGCGAGACGCTCGGCATGGCGATCGCGACGGTGAACCGGACGCTCGCCGATCTCAGGCGCAGCGGCGCGATGGATCTTCGTGATGGCGAGCTGGTCGTGCTGAAATGGCGCGAGCTGCAGCGGCTCGGCGATTTCAGTCCGACCTATCTGCATCTGAAGCGGCAGTCGCCGCCGCATGCGTGAGGCGGAGGCATCAACCCTCCGCGGGTGCCGCTCCACCGCGCACCTCGTGGAAATGCTTCTTCACCCAATCGTTACAGCAGCAGGCTCTCGCTTCGAGCGCTGCTGCGTCGAGGATCAGGATGGCGCCGCGGCGGGTCGCGAGGATGCGCCGCGCCTTGAACATCTGGATGACGCGGCTGGCATAGCTGCGGGAGACGCCCAGCATGCCGGCGAGCTGCTCGTGGGTGAGAGGAATCTCGGCTCCGCCGATATGTTCCTGCGCGGACATGATCCACTTGGCGGCCCGCTGCTCGATCGAATGCGCAGCGTTGCAAGCCGCAGTCTGCAAGAGCTGCGCGAACTGGCAGTCGGCATAGCGCGCGAAGGCCTCCTGGAGCGTCGCCGATCTCTGCTGCGCCTGCTCGAGCGCGCGCAACGGCAGCCGCACCAGGGTGCCGCCAAACTTCACGACCATGCGCGAATAGGCGAGCGAAGGGCTGGGGCCGGCGGCGATGCCGACCGCGCCCTCGCGCCCGACCAGCAGGCTTTCGACCTCGCGATCGTCCTCGACCGGCACGGCGAACGACACCAGCGCGGGACCGCATGGAAAATGCACCGCGGCAATGTCGTCGCCGGCGTGATGCAGGACCTGACTCGCCCCGACGTCGATCGGCTGGAGGTGAGGCGCGAGCAGTTCGAAATCCTGATGGTTGAGCTGCCGGAGCAGATCGTTCTTGGGCCGACCGGTCACATTGCGTTCTCTTGGGCGGGCCGGGAATCGGCGCCAGCGGCAAACCTACGTTTCCGCGGCGGAACCGACGGTTCCAAAGTGCACACAACGGACTTTTGGGCGTCGAAAACTGGAGCACGACGTCGCGGGCTTCAGCGGGCTGGACGGCAGCGAGGATCGTCAGCCGCAGCGGGCTTCGCGATCTCCCGTCAGTCGGCCCTGTGCCGCAGCGGCGCGGTAAGCGTCGATCGCCCGGTTGGCGAGCATCAGTTGCCGGCGCTCACCGGTTCGAAGCTGGGCCTCGATGGCGTCGAGCAGGAAGTTCGCGCTCGCGTCCGGCGGCCCGAGCTCGCCGCTCTTCTCGAGGCAGCTCCAGGCGATGAAGAATGCGCTTTCGACGGTGCAACGGATCGACATGCGCAGCCAACGCGGCGCGGCCGCAGGCGTTCCGTGCGGCGGGCGAGACTTGCGTCGGACCCGCCGCGCCGCGGTCAGTTCTTCAGGACGATGCGGCCGACGACCTTGCCGGCACGCAATTCGTCGATCCATTTCTGCACGTCGCCCATCGGCTCCTCGCGCATCGGCGTCGGCTTGATCTTGCCGGCGCGGGCGAGCGCCATCAGCTCGTGAGCCTCCGCGAGCGTGCCGACCATGAAACCTTCGATGGTCATGCGCTTGTAGACCCATTGCACCATCGGCAGCGTGAACTGGCCGCCCATCAGGCCGGAGACCACGATCTTGCCGCCGCGCGCGGCAACGGCGACGGCAAAGGCCATCGACTTCTCGTTGCCGGCGAAATCGACGATCTCGTCGAAGCCGCCCTCGGTCTCCTTCAGGATGCGTTTGATCACGTCGGGCTCGGCCGGATCGTAGGCCACCGCGGCGCCGTTCTTGAGTGCGGTCTCGCGCGCGGCCGGCGAGAGGTCGGCGACCGTGATTGGCTGCTTGAACATCGCCTGCGCGAACGACAGGCCCATCATGCCGACGCCGCCGAGGCCGATCAGCAACAGATTGCGCTGGCGCGGACGGTCGACCAGGCGCTTGAGCGCGCCATAGGCGGTGACGCCGGAGCACATCAGGGTGGCGGCCTGGTTGACGGGCAGGGGATCGTAGTCGAGCAGATATTTGGCGTCGGGGACCAGAACGTGGGTGGCGAAGCCGCCGTCGATGGAAACGCCGAGGAAGCGTTGCTTCACACAAAGATTCTCGTCGCCATTGGCGCAGTCGCGGCACTGGCCGCAGCCGATCCACGGAAACACCGCCTTCTTGGCGCCGACGAGGCTGGCCGGAACATCGGGGCCGACCTCGTCGACGACGCCCGCGATCTCGTGGCCGAGCGTGAAGGGCAGCGTCATGCCGCGCGTGGTGTCGAGCTTCTTGCCGCCGCCGAGATCGGCATAGCCGTCCTGGATGTGGAGATCGGAATGGCAGAGACCGCAGCGCTCGATGCGGACCAAGACCTCACGGCCCTGCGGCTTGGGCGTCTCGACGATGGTCTCGCACAGCGGCGCATCGAACTTGACCAGGGACTGCCGACGCATCAACGCCATTTTCTTTCCTCCGGAATTCTTGGTTACTCAGTTTTCGCTGCGTATATCCGCCAATTCACGCGCCATGGCAACAAAGCCGGAGATGGGAATGGTCTCGGCGCGCCGCGTCGCGTCGACGCCGGCGGCTCGTGCAAGCCGCGCCGGATCGACATTCAGTGATTTCAGGCTTTGCCGCAGCATTTTCCGGCGCTGGCCGAAGGCGGCGGCGGCGACCTGTTCGAGCATCCTGCGATCGCAGGCAAGCGGCTCTGCGCGCGGCTTGAGACGCACGACGGAGGAGGTCACCTTCGGCGGCGGCACGAAGGCGGACGGCGCAATGTCGAACAGGATCTTGGTCTCGCAGCGCCAATTGGCAAGCACGCCGAGCCGGCCATAGGCCTCCTCGTCTTCGCGCGCGACGATGCGCTCGCCGACCTCGCGCTGGAACATCAGCACCATGATCTCGTACCAGGGCGGCCACGGCTCGGTAATGAGCCAGTTGATGAGAAGCTGGGTCGCGATGTTGTAGGGCAGGTTGGCGACGATCTTGGCGCGTTCGCCCGCGAGCAGCGGGCGTGGATCGAAGGTCATGGCATCGCCATGCACGATCTCGAGTCTGCCCGGGTAGCGCGCGGAAATATCCTGCAAGGCGGGGATCGCGCGCTCGTCGTGCTCGATGGCGATGACGCGGCGGGCGCCGAGCGCGAGCAGCGCCCGCGTCAGCCCGCCCGGGCCGGGGCCGATCTCGACGATGGTGGAATCCTCGAGCGGTGCGGCCGCACGCGCGATGCGCGCGGTGAGATTGAGGTCCAGCAGGAAGTTCTGGCCGAGCGATTTGCGCGCCGACAGCGCGTGCTGGCGAATGACCTCGCGCAGCGGCGGGAGGTCATCGATCGCGCTCATCAGCTTGTCGCAGCCGCCATGCGGCTGGCGAGCCGCAGCGCGGCGATCAGGCTCGCCGGATTGGCCTTGCCCGTGCCGGCGATGTCGAAGGCGGTGCCGTGATCGGGCGAGGTGCGGATGAAGGGTAGTCCGAGCGTGACGTTGACGGCGTCGTCAAAGGCGACGGTCTTGATCGGGATCAGCGCCTGGTCGTGATACATGCAGACCGCGCAATCATAGGTCCGTCGCGCCGCCTCGTGGAACATGGTGTCGGCGGGCAGCGGCCCTCTGGCCTCGATGCCGTCGTTGCGCAGCGCTTTCAGCGCCGGGACGATGACGGTCTGCTCCTCGTGGCCGAGCGAGCCGTCCTCGCCGGCATGGGGATTGAGACCGGAGACCGCGATGCGCGGCCTTGCGATGCCGAAGCGGGACTTCAGCTCGGTGGCGACGATGCGGACGGTCGAGACGATCAGCTCGCTGGTGAGCTCGCCCAGCGCATCGCGCAGCGAGACGTGGATGGTCACGGGCACCACGGCGAGCTGGGGCGACCACAGCATCATCACCGGCTGCGGCACGCAGCCGTTCTCCGCGGCGAGCTCGGCGAGGAATTCGGTATGGCCGGGATGACGGAAGCCGGCGCGGTAGAGCACGCTCTTGGCGATCGGGTTGGTGACGACGGCGCCGGCACGGCCCGCGCGCACGTCGAGGACCGCCTGCCGGATCGAGGCGAGCGCGGCCGGCGCGCTGGATGAATCGGGCTTGCCGGGCTCGGCGGTGGCGCGCTCGCCGGTCGCGACCACGGGCAAGGCGTCCGTGAACGCGGAACCCGCTTCACTGGGGCCCACCGCGGCGATCCTGATATCGGCGCCGAGCGCCTTGGCGCGGCGCGCGATGAGGGCCTCGTCGCCGAGCAGATAGAAGGCGGGCAGGTTCAGCTCGCCCCGCCTGAGCCAGGCCGCGATCGTGATGTCGGGGCCGATGCCGGCGGGCTCTCCCAGGGTGAGGGCAAGGGGCTTGGCTGCAAGGGGCTTAGTTGCAAGAGGCTTGGCTGCGGACTCGGTGGAGGGCTCTGAGAAGGGTTTGGCCATCAGCGGTTGCGATATTCGATCATCGCTGCCTTGCGCAGCTCGTCGAGATAGGCCTTCTGCGTCTTCTCGTACTTCTCCTGATACATCTTCTCGCGGACCTCGCGCTTTTTCGGCGTGTCGATCATGGTCGGCTTGCGCGAGCACAGCACCACCATCTCGATGCCGTTCTTGGTCATCTCGGGCGCGGTCAGGCGGCCGATCGGGGTGTCGTCGAGCACCTTGCGCAGCGGCTCCGGCAGCTCCGCGGTGGTCTTGGTGACGGTGTCGCGGATGGTCGCGTTCGGGGTCGAGCGGAACAGCGAATTGGCCTCCTCGCAGCTCCCGACGCGGGCCCGATAGGACTCGGCTTCTTTCTTCCGGGTTTCCAGGAACGCCGCCGACGAGCCGCGCGGCACGATCAGCACGATCGGCTGCATCTTGTACTCGGTGCCCTCGATCTGAAGCTTTTCGCCGGTCTGCGCCTGCACGGCCTGCGCGACGTCGCGCTCGCCGACCAGCAGCTTCTCCTTGAAGCGGCCGCGCACGAGGCTGCCCCAGACCATCTCGGCCCTCATGCGGCTCTTCAGCGTCTCCGGGCGGACGCCCTTGGATTCGAGCGACTTGGTGAGCTGATCCGGCGTGATGCGCATGCGCTGCGCCATGCCGTCATAGGACTGGTTGATGTCGGAGACGCTGGGATCGACGCCGTATTTCTTGCCTTCCTTGATCTTGACCTTGTCGTCGATCAGCACGTTGATGACCTCCTGCCGGCTGGGGGTCTTCTGTGTCGACAGCTGGTCGAGCTTGATGCGCTGCTCGATGTCGAAATCGGTGATGGGATCGCCGTTGACCATCACGGCGATGTTCTGCGCGCGCGACGGCGAGGGCAGGGCGGCCAAGATCAGCCCGGCACCGATGGCGAGAAGGAGGCGGAAGACAGGCAATGGCGTCGTCATGATGTCGCTCGCATGTCGGCCGCGTCGAGATAGGGCAAACGCGGCCGGCACTTCAAACCATTTACTGGAGGCCGGCGGAACTGCTGGAGGTCGTTGAGTTCGCCAGCGTGCGCAGGCCGATTTGGAACATGAACGCGTGGCTCAGCGTGGGCGGTGCGGTGCCCGCCGAATAGCTATACGAAGTTACGTAATTCGCCGCCAGCACGAAGCAATCGTCGACATAGCCGGCACCGAGCACATATTGGTTGATCTTGTTGGTCTCGAGGTCCCAGCGCGCCGAGCCCGACACCACCCAGTTGGTCGCGACCTTCAGCGAGCCCGTCGTCAGGATGCCTTCGCGGCGGGTCAGATAGCCCAGCTCCGGCTGCTCTGCGTAATTGCCGTACAACACGCTGACCGACCAGCGATTGAAGTTGGCGCGGCCTTCCGCCTCGAAGCGCTGCACGTTCCAGGTCTGCTCGTCCATGCGGGAGCGGACGCTGAACGTGTAGGTGCTGTTCGGCGAGTAGTTGGCGCTCGCAACGTAATCCGACCGCGGCTTGTCGAGGCCGGAGTTGAGGCCGGTATTGATGGCATCCTGCACCGTGAAGGAGTTCAGGCCGAACAGGTGGTAGGACTGGCCGAACAGCACCTTAACGGCGCCGCCCCTGTCGAACTGCGTGGTGGACTGCACGCCGACATTGGCGCGGCCGCCGCCCTCGACGCGGTCGTAGCCGGAGAACTTGTCGACGCTGAACAGGTTCGAGGCGTCGAACACCAGGCTCTGGGCGTCCTCGTTCGGCAGCCTGCCGGCATAGGTCTCGTTCGGCCGGATGATGATCTGCGCGATCGGCTCGAGGGTGGTCGAGCCCCAGGGCTGAACGTTGATGAAGGGATAGCGGTACTCCAGGCCCAGGGTCGGCATCAGGCGGAACGCCTCGGTGTCGCCGACGGGCAGGTAGTTCGACACGCCGGGCTGGTTGGAGACCGAGGACCTGATCGCGTCGGCACGCAGGCTCGCGAACGGCGTCCAGATCTGGCCGAACGGGTCGGTGAAGGACTTGCGCCACTGCGCTTCCGCGGTGAGGCGGGTGTAGGTGCCGGGGAAGCCGCGCAGCAGGCACTGCGAGGGCATCCGCGCCAGCGGATCGGCCGATGCCGTGGTGCACAGGCTGTTGGTGTTGGCGAGCGTCGTGATCGGGTCGAACACCGCATCGTCGCGCGACAGGTTCACGAAATTGGTCTTGTAGCTGACCTCGCCGCCGAAGACGGGATAGTTGAGCACGTTGGAATAGTCGATCACCGGGTAGACGATCGGCACCTGGCTCTGGTTGCCCGAATAGCTCAGCCAGTACATCGTGCGCGCATCGAAGAAGCTGCGGTTGCCGACGCCGGTCAGATAGAGCTGCGACAGCGCTTCCGTCGGCAGCAACAGGAACGAGCCGAGCGGATCGCGGTACTGGTAGAGCCGGTAGTCCGAGAAGAAGTAGTAGTCGGACATCAGCACGCCGTCCCAGCCCCAGACCCATTTGTCGTTGAGGGCGAACTGACCCTTGGTGTCGATGGCGCCGCGGAACTCGCGGTCGCCGGGCAGCCCGGCGAATGCTCCGGGATCGAGCTGGTAGATGCCGTAGGCACGGATCTGGTAGGCGCCGTCGATCAGGCGCTGGCGGAATTCGCCCTGCAGCAGCGCGCCTTGCCGCGACAAGAAGCGCGGGGTGATGGTCGCGTCCATGTCGGGCGCAATCGCCCAGTAATAGGGAACCTCGACGCCATAGCCCGTTCTGTCCGTGCCGGAAATATAACCCGGCATCAGGAAGCCGGATTTACGCTTCACGGTCGGGTCGGGCGTCGAGAAATAGGGCATGTAGGCGAGCGGCACGCCGAAGAACTCGATCTGTGCCGTCTCGAAATACAGCATCTTCTCCTGCTGGTCGTGGATGATGCGGGCACCCTTGACCTGCCACAGCGGCGGCTTCTTCGGATCGTCCTTACACGGCGCGCAAGCCGTGTAGACGCCATTCTCGAACACCGTGTAATTGCCGCTGGAGCGGTCGGCGCGGCTTGCGGCCATGCGGGTCTGGTCGGCGGTGTCGACGCGCAGCGAATCGACGAAACCGTCGCGGTAATCGTCGGAGAGATCCAGGATCTCGGCATAGGTGATCTTGCCGTCGGCATCCGTCATGCGGATGTTGCCTTCGGCATGCAGCCGCTTGGTCTTCTGGTCGTAGATGACCCGGTCGGCCTCGACGCTGGTGCCGTTGTAGAACAGCTGCACGTTACCGACCGCGGAGACGCGCGAGTTGTTGTAGTCGTAGTTCACCTCGGTGGCCTGAACCAGCATCTGGTTGTCGTTGGGGGCCTTTGGCGGCTTCGCACGCGGCGGCAGCGGATTGTAGGTGAAGCTCTGGGCCTTCGCCGGCGCCACGGCGGCAGCGTCGATCAAGCCGCCGAGCGAGGCAGCCGCGACGGCGGCAATCAGGAGCCTGCGGACGGACAAGTCGCGCCCGTTCGCGCGCACCCATGTGCGCCGCGTCAAACGAGACACGTGCCCTCGGCGGACGGCAGTCACTATCCGTCCTCCTGATAGAGCAAGGCCAAAAAGCCGGTGAGGCCGCCCACCACAACGGGCAACCACGCCGCAGCGATCGGATGCATCAACTCAGCCTTGCTCAAGTCCTCAGTTACTTTCGACAGAACGTAGAGCAGAAAGCCTGCGCCCACGCCACTCAAAACCATCTTCTGCACGCCGCCCATCCGGAAGAAGCGCAACGACACGGAGGCCGCGAGCATCACCATGGCTGCGAGCAAAAACGGCTGCGCCAGAAGCTTCTGATACTGGAGTCGGTATCCCGCTGTCGCGAAGCCCGAGCTTTCGGAGGAGCGGATGTAGCTCGGTAGTTGCCAAAAGGACACAGTCTCGGGGGTGGAAAAGCTATTGCGGACCTGCGCCTCGGTCAGCGTGGTCGGAATTTCCAGGGTGGCCTGGTCGATCGGCGGTCCGTCCAGCGAGAAGCGGCGGACGCCCTTGAACAGCCAGCGGCCGGCATCCAGCGTCGCCTCGCGCGCCTCGACCCGCTCCTTGAAGTGCTGGTCCTGGTCGAACCGGAACAGCGTCAGCCCGGTCAGCCGGATGCCCTGCTGCTCGCTGCGCGCCGCATTGATGATGGTCTGCCCGTCGCTGGTCATCTGGTTGAGCCAGAAGCCGGAGGCGTCCTGGATGCCGCCGCCGGGTGCGGAGCCGAACAGCTCGGCCTCCATGCGCTTGGACAGCTCGCGCAAATTGGCCGACATCGGATTGTAGGCGACGGTGGCGATCACCCCGATCAGAAGCGCGCTGCCGAGCGCGGGCGCGATGAACTGCCAGGCGGAGATGCCCGCGGCGCGCGCCACCACGAGCTCGAGCCGGCGGGAGAGGGCGAGATAGCAGGTCATGGCGCCGATCAGCATGCAGAACGGCGTCAGCTTCTCCAGGAGCTGCGGCACCCGGAACAGCGAGGTCTCGGCCACCATGAGCGCGGAGGCGGATGCAAGGCCCGAGGTCTTGCGCACCATCTCGATGTAGTCGACCAGCACCAGCAGCAGGAAAATGCCGCCGAAGACGCCGAGCGCCGCGACCACGAAGCGGCCGGCGAAATAGCGCCCCAGTGTGTTGGTGAGCATGCTCATGCGGTGGCCGGACGTCCGAACAGCCGTGCGATCCGTGCGTTCGACCGGTTGATGGCCTCCATCAGGCCGGGAGGCGGCTCGACCACGACACCGCGGATGATCATCCACAGCCCGACGCCGATGGCGCCGAAAACCATCGCATATTGAGCCAGCACCGCGCCCGGCGACTTCACCGCCATCACCGAGCAGGCGAAACCGGCCATGCGCAGGCCGAACACCGCCACGATCGAGGAGGCGATGGAGAAGTTGCGGCTCTGGCGAGTGGTGCGCGGCGCTCCGAGAAAGGCAAAGGTCAGCACCGCAAAGGCGAACGGATACATCGGCGCGAGCAGGCTGTCATGCAGGGCCGCGCGGAACTGCCCTGGAATCTGCTTGTAGACGGGATCGTTGTCGGATGGCGAGAACAGCTCCCAGAGATAGCGCTCACGGATGCCGAGGGTGACGTCGCGGCCCTTGGCGAATTTCGACATGTCGAAGCCGTAGCGGCCGAAGGCCACGAGCGCCGGATCGCGCTTGCCCGCCTCGAAGCGCTGGAGATTGCCGGTTTCCAGCACCAGGAACGAGCCGGTCTCGTTCTTCACGACCTCGCCGTGCTCGGCGACGATCGAGACGCGCTCGTTCGGATCGCGGCGGTCGTCGATGAAGATGCCGGCGAGGATGCCGCCCGGTTGGCGTTCGCGAATCCGGATCGTGAGGTTCTCGTCGAGCCGGGCGAAGCGGCCGGGCTGCAGGATGTTGGTGAGCACGTCCGCGGTGATCTCGGCATCCCATTGCTTGATGCGCCGCATCCCGTCTGGGGCGAGATAGGCCGCGATGAAGGCGACCAGCAGCGCCACCACGCAGGTGGCATAGAAGAACGGAACGAACAGCCGGATCGGCGAGAAGCCGGCGGCATTCATCACGATGATCTCGGAATCGGTCGCGAGCTTGTTCAGTGTGTGCGAGATCGCGATCATCAGCGCGATCGGCGAGATGATCAGGACCAGGGCCGGGATCACGAGGCTGGTGATGCCGAGGAAGGTGAGGATGGTCTGACCCTGGCTCGTCATCAGGTCGATGCCGCGCAACGCCTGCGTAATCCAGATCACGCCGGTGAGGCTAACCAGGACCAACGCAAACGACGCCAGCGTCGTGCGGAAGATATACCTATCGATCGACCCCATGCGCTACCGCACGAATTCCCACCAAGCCCCAATTCCGATCGGAATTCCGGCTGCCCAACCAATCCCCGATCAGGGGATCCCCAAGGTCGGCCAACAGCTCTTCCGCCAGTTCATCCTCTCACTACCATCCCTTTGATCCGTCAACAAAATGGCTGCCCCGTGGCACCCTCATCATATGGTTAATATTTCGCTGTTGTGGCGTGGGGGCCACGGCGGAGCTTGGCATCTGCCGGGCGGGTGGCCCATAGTGGGGGACGCCTCAGTGAATCGCCGTTCAGCTCCGGTTGTGGCTGGAACGCCCGAACGACGAAAAGCCCCATCTTTTGGAGGAGTTATCCATGTCCGATGCCATCAAGGTCGGCTTTGTCCCGCTGTCTGCCGCCCCTCGTGGCATCCTGGTCGTGTTCTGCGACGACGGCCTGAAGCTCGGTCCGGCGACGGTCAAGGCCCTCGGCGGCGCTGCCGAGATTGTGAAGCGCGCGGCGGCTGCGGCCGCCTTCAAGGGCAAGAGTGGTGCTGCGCTGGACATTCTGGCGCCGGAGGGGGTGAAGGCGACCCGGCTGATCGTGATCGGCGCCGGCAAGGCGACCGGCCTCAAGGCCAACGATTTCCTCAAGTTCGGCGGGGTGGCGGCCAGCAAGCTGCCCGCCGGCACCACCGCCATGACCATCCTGGCGGAGCTGCCGGGTGGCGCCCTGACCAGCGAGCAGGCGGTTGCGATCGCCTCGGGCCTGCGCTTACGCGCTTACAAGTTCGATCGCTACAAAACCAAGAAGAAGGACGGTGAGGAGGGCGGCGCGCGCGCCGACGTCTCGCTTGCGGTCGGCGATGCCGGTGCGGCGAAGAAAGCGTTCGCCGCGGCCGGCCATGTCGTCGACGGTGTGATCATCGCACGCGACTTCGTCAACGAGCCGCCGAACGTGCTTTTCCCGGAGGAGTTCGCCCGCAGAGCGGGTCAGCTCCGCAAGCTCGGCGTCAAGGTCGAGGTGCTCGACGTCAAGGCGATGCAGAAGCTCGGCATGGGCGCGCTGCTCGGTGTCGGCCAGGGCTCGGCGCGGCCGAGCCGCACCGTGATCATGCGTTGGGACGGGGCCAAGAAGGGCGAGGCCCCCATCGCCTTCGTCGGCAAGGGCGTCTGCTTCGACACCGGCGGCATCTCGATCAAGCCGGCCGGCAGCATGGAGGACATGAAGGGCGACATGGGCGGCGCGGCCTGCGTCGTCGGCCTGATGCATGCGCTCGCCGCGCGCAAGGCGAAGGTCAACGCGGTCGGCGCCATCGGCCTCGTCGAGAACATGCCCGACGGCAACGCGCAGCGGCCGGGCGACATCGTCACCTCGATGTCCGGCCAGACCATCGAGATCATCAACACCGACGCCGAGGGCCGCCTCGTGCTCGCCGACGTGCTTTGGTACGTCGCCAAGAAGGTGAAGCCGAAATTCATGGTGGACCTTGCGACGCTGACCGGCGCCATCATGGTGGCGCTCGGCACCGAGCATGCCGGCATGTTCTCCAACAACGACGAACTGGCCGACCGGCTGCTCACGGCAGGCATCGAGAGCGGGGAGAAGGTCTGGCGCATGCCGCTCGGCCCGGAATACGACAAGCTGATCGATTCCCAGTTCGCCGACATGAAGAACACCGGCGGCCGCCATGGCGGCTCGATCACCGCCGCGCAGTTCTTGCAGCGCTTCGTCGACGGCGTGCCCTGGGCCCATCTCGACATCGCCGGCACCGCCATGGGCGCGCCGAAGACCGACATCAACCAGAGCTGGGGCAGCGGCTACGGCGTTCGCCTGCTGGACCGCCTGGTCGCCGACCATTACGAGCGCAAATGACCCGACATGACTGAAGTGCTGTTTTACCATCTGCAAAACATGACGGTGGAGAATGTGTTGCCGCCGCTTCTCGAGAAATCGCTCGAGCGCGGCTGGCGCGTCGTGGTGCAGTCGACCTCGGAGGAGCGCGCCGATGCGCTCGACTCGCACTTGTGGACCTATCGCGACGATTCATTCCTGCCGCACGCGACATGGCGGGTGAACGATGTGGCCGACCAGCCGATCGTGCTGGCGATCGAGGGCGGCAATCCCAATGGGGCCAATGTCCGCTTCCTGGTCGACAACGCCGCGCTGCCGGAGGACGCCCAGGGCTATGAGCGCATGGTGCTGCTGTTCAACGGCGACGATCCCGACGCGCTTGCGCTCGCCCGCACCGCCTGGACGGATTGCAAGGCGCGGGGATTTGATGTCACCTATTGGCAGGCCGACGACCGCGGCCGGTGGCAGAAGCGTAATTAGCCGCAATTAATGATAATTTGCACTTTTCGGGCGATGCTGGCTTCGGCCACCTTCATGCCGCAAAGGGATGTTGGGACAATCGCTTAGGGCTGGTCCTTCACGTGGGGAATTCGTTTATCGTGCGACATCAAAAGCTTCCCGGCTCGCTCTTGATTGCGTTGGCTGCCGTAGCACCGCTGGTCGCGGGCTGCGCGGGCGGGGCCGATTTGCTGTCGAAGGATGCCGAATGGTTCCAGAAACCCGGCCGCCTCTTCATCAAGAACATCTCGATCGAATCGCCGCCGCTGACCCCCGACAAGCCGGTGCGGGCTGAGGATCTCGTCAGCGCCGACGGCGCCTGTCCCGGCATGGCGCCGCCGCCCGGACCGGCCGATGCCAATGCCTCGACGACGCCCGCGCCGATCGGCGGCACGGTCGCGCTCGGCCACACCGAATGCGACGTGGTGCGCGGCATCGGCGCGCCCTCGACCGTCAACCTGTCCAACGACGCTGGCGGCCGCCGCGTCGCCATCGTCACCTGGACCACCGGTCCGCGCGCCGGCATCTACACGTTCACCGCCGGACGTCTGTCCTCGATCGAAGGCAATCCGGACCCGCAGCCGGTGCCGAGGGCCGCCAAGGGGAAGAAGAAGCAGGCATAGGCGGGGATCACTTCCGCAGCAGTGAAAGAATCTTCGCACTCAGAGGATCGGCTTGGTGCTCAAGCGATCAGGCTCGCGAACGCGGAAACGGCCCTTCATCTTGAGGCCGTCACGCATGTTGAGACCGAGCAGAACGATGTTCGCTGCTCCGGCGGCCAGCTCGAGAGCCTGCACGGCGTAGAACGTGGTGTCGAACTCCGCGGCCTTCGCCTTGGAGGCAAGAAACAACGCGGCGGGAATCAGAATCAGGATGCCGTTGCCGGCAATGAACGGCATGCGTTTGATCTTCGCACCGATCAGGCCGGCGCGCCGCTGCTTTGCCAGGACGAATCCCGAGCCTCCCGTCGCCGCAAGCATCGGAATGAGCAGCAGGAAGCCCCACGGTATGGCGGTCTTCACCATGGCTATGGTCTCGTGTGACGCAAACAGCTCGGTGAGAGCCGTGGAAAGCCAGAAAGTCGCAATGGTGATCAGTGCGACCGCTCCCGCGACTGGGTGGATGATCTTGGTCATGGGTCTGCCGTTTTCGAAGCGAGCTACGCGACGCAGATGCCGGGCACCGCGACTTTCTGGAACAGGTGCGGGGAGGCGACCGCGGATGCAGGGTAAGCCGAGATCTTCGACCTGAACTCGGGGTGCGTGAACGCAGCCCGGAAATCGGCATTCGTCTGCCAAACTGCGTAGTTCAGATACGTGGGGCTTTCGCCGATCGCCCGATGAAGCTGGGTGGAGATGAAGCCCGGCTGCCGCTTCATGAAGGCGGCATCGTCTTGCCAGATCTTAAGGAAGCTTTGTTCGTCGGCCTTGTCGAGCGTGAACAGATTCACCAGTACCAAAGGGCCGGCGTCGATGCCGAGCTGGCGCTCGATAGGAAAGTCAGGGTCCAGTGGGCGTAAACGTGCCATGACGAACTCCGTCGAGATGGTTTTATGGTGTCAATGTGGTACTATGAGCAATCTAGTAATTTGACATCATGATGTCAATAACTATCTATGGTGACGGATGCGGAAATTCCAACGGACGCCGGCCGGCGATGCTCTGACGAACCTCATGCTTGACTTGTTCCGGCTGAACAGCCTGCTCCTGACCGCGGGGGACCGTTTGGTGGCCCCGCTCGGGCTCACCAGCGCCCGCTGGCAGATTCTCGGTGCCATCGTGCAGGCGGAGCGGCCGCAGCCCGTGGCCTGGCTCGCCCGCGATCTCGGCGGCAATCGCCAGAACGTGCAGCGGATCGTCAACGACCTCCATGCGGAAGGCCTCGTTGCCTTCGAGGCCAATCCGCATCACCGCCGGGCGCAGCTCGTCGTCCTCACCGACAAGGGGCGGCGCGCTTTCGACGCCGCCATGGCTTTGCAGATGCCGTGGGTCAACAGCCTTTCCGAAGGGCTTGCGGTCAAGGATCTGCAAACGGTTCATCGCATCGTCGCGGCACTCCGTAACAAGCTCGAGAGCGATGCCGAGGCGCAGACGTGAGGTGGGCGATGGCGAGGCCGCGTGCAGGTCGCATGTCCTCCATCGAAGGCAATCCGGACCAGCAGCCGATGCCGAGGGCAGCCAAGTCCGAAGAGGAAGCAGACGTAAGGTAACGGCTACGGCCGTCCCTTCATTGCATCTTCGAACAACAGGATCTGACCGCTCAGTCCCCTGAATGTAGTTTTCTCGGGCCAAATTTTCTCGAGCTCGCCGAGCAGATGGCGGGTGAGCGGCTTCCAGTCCCAACCCGACCTTAGAGAATAGATGCTGAGGGTCATGCCTTCATCCGCACGAGTAGGATGGATACGAGCGAGCCACGGCTCGTCGTCCACGCTGATGCTGATTCCGGCATCGTTGCACAGGCTTACGCTCCGCCATATGACGTTTCCATCCTGGCTGTGTACGTCGCGCCGAATTGATAGCGCTTGCGCTTGACCGAAGTCGGCGAAGGTTTGCTCGAGTTTTTTCCATTCTTCGGGCGGCACCCTTAGATTTGCATGGACTTGTAGTCGGACGGGCGTGCGGCTGTCCCGGAAGAGATTGTGGCAGCTTTTGTCTCTTACGACGACCGGCAGGACGAAGACGCCGCATGTCAGAAGGACGGCTGCAGAAACGACACGCCATGATCGTTCATCAGACCCGGATATTCGTATGGCGGCCCAAAAGGTGAGGCCGCCAACAAGGCCCAACGAACCCAGGAGTCCTAAGGTGCTGACGTACTCGATCCAACCAAACGGGGGTGGTGCGCCGTTGAACCAATTGATCGTTGTCGGCGTGCCGCCACCGATCATGGAAATCAATGCTAGGACGCCGAATGGCATTGCCCCGACGGCGAAACCTCCGAGAGCGCAGGCCGCAATCCCGACGTGCGATCGCTTGCGGCTGATGAGAAGATAGAGGGGAAGACCGAGCAGCACTGCGTGCGCCGTTGCGACCATGAACGTCGTCATGGTCAGGTTCAGGCCTTGCGTGATCACGACGATATTGATCGTCTCTTCGATCTGCATGAAAGATGGGATGACGAACGCAATGGTCGCAGCGAACGCCGCAAGTAGAGCCGCAGCCAATAGATGCAAATGCCGCTGAAATCGCATGTCGAGTGGTGGCCCAGATTGTCGTGATCCCACAACTGACAACTTAAAGCATGATGCGGAAAAAGGGCGAAGCGGTTTTCCGGAGAGTTCATGCGCAGCGAACAGCCAAAAGCGTGACAGCTCAGGATCTCGTCGCGCATTAGCGCACCGCCTGATCAATTGCCGGCTGCTTGCCACGGGCCCGGTCGCAGTCGCTCAGATGTCCGTCTGCGTTGGTGGCCCGACCATAATCGTGATCGCAACACTCCTGCTGACGTCGCTTTCGTGATGGCCGCGCGCCCCGGAATGCGCTTTGATGGCGCAAACAACAATCCGGAGGAAACTAATGCGGTTCATTGCCCTCGCATCGGCGCTGCTTTTGCCGCTCGGTGCGGCATTCGCCCAGGACTATCCGACCCGGCCCATCACCATGCTGGTTCCATTCGCGGCGGGCGGGCCGACCGACACCATCGCGCGGCTGACTGCGGCCGGCATGGCGAAATCGCTGGGACAGCAGGTCATCGTCGAGAACGCGACCGGTGCCGGCGGCACCATCGGCACGACCCGGGCCGCGCGCGCCCAGCCGGACGGCTACACGCTGCTGATCCATCACGTCGGCATCTCCACAGCGGCGACGCTCTACCGCAACCTCAGCTACGACACCAAGACGGCCTTTGCGCCGATCGGGCTCGTGACCAACGCGCCGATGACCATCATTGCGCGGCCCGATTTCCCGGCCAACACGCTCAAGGAGCTCGTCGCCTACGCCCAGCAGCAGGGCGACAAGCTGACCTACGCCAACGCCGGCCTGGGTGCGGCCTCCCATCTATGCGGCATGCTGTTCATGACCGCGATCCAGAAGCAGCTCACGACGGTGCCCTACAAGGGCAACGGCCCGATCATGAACGACCTGCTTGGCAAGCAGATCGATCTCACCTGCGACCAGGCGACGAACACCACCGGGCCGATCACGGCCAAGCAGGTCAAGGCCTACGCGATCACCACCAAGGAGCGGCTGAAGAGCCTGCCCGATCTGCCGACGGCCGACGAGGCCGGCCTGAAGGGTTTCGAGCTCGGTGTCTGGCACGGCATCTATGCGCCCAAGGGCACGCCGCCGGCGGTCGTTCAGAAGCTGACCGCGGCGCTGCAGACCGCGCTCAAGGATCCCGCGCTGATCGCCCGGTTCAACGACATCAACACCGAGCCGGTCCCGCAGGACAGGGCGACGCCGGAGGCGTTAGGCGCGACGCTGACGAGCGAGATCGACCGCTGGGCGCCGATCATCAAGGCGGCCGGGCAATACGCGGATTGAGGCTGGGGCGTACCGCTGGGCTTGCCGGCCGAGCGGGCAAAAAGCAACTCCTTCAAAGGCTAGTTCGCCGGTGCCATAGTGCCGGTACTGTGCATGGGGTTGTTTTGCACGTTTGGTTGGAGCGCGGAGGAGCGCTAGCCCGCCGCCTCGTCGAACTGCGCGCTCGCCTCGAGCCATTGCTCCTCGGCGCGCGCCAGCGCGTCGGCGGCATTGGCGCGCGCCTTCGACAGCTGCGCCGCCTGCTTGGGATCGCGCGTAAAGATGTCGGGCAGGGCCAGCGCCGTGTCGATCTTGGCGATGATCTCGCTGACGCGGGCGATCTCGGCCTCGGCTTCCGCAATGCGCTTCTTCAAGCCTCCGCGATTGTCCGCTTTCGGCCGCTGCGGTTTCTCAGGCGTCGCGCTGCGCTCGCGCGGGGCCTCCGCGTTGCGCGTGGACAGCACCAGGCGACGATACTCGTCGAGGTCGCCGTCGTAATTGGTGACGGTGCGGTCGGCGACGATCCAGAGCCGATCGGCGCAGGCCTCGATCAGATAGCGGTCGTGCGAGACCATGATCACCGCGCCGGGAAACTCGTTGATCGCTTCCGCGAGCGCGCCGCGGCTGTCGATGTCGAGATGGTTGGTCGGCTCATCCAGGATGATCATGTTGGGGCCGAAGAAAGTCGCAAGCCCCAGCAGCAGGCGCGCCTTCTCGCCGCCTGACAATTTGCCGGCCTTGGTGTCGGCCGCCTTGCCGGAGAAGCCGATCGCGCCGGCGCGGGCGCGCACCTTGGCTTCGGGCGCATCGCCCATCAGCTTGCGGACGTGGTCGTAGGCGGAGGCGTCCTCGTTGAGCTCGTCGAGCTGGTGCTGCGCGAAATAGGCGATCGACAGCTTGTCGGCGCGCGTCACCTTGCCCGAGAACGGCGCGAGCCGTCCCGCGAGCAGTTTCACAAGCGTCGACTTGCCGTTGCCGTTGGCGCCCAGCAGCGCGATGCGGTCGTCGTTGTCGATGCGCAAGGTGACGCGGCCCAGCACCGGGCTCGCCGGGTCGTAGCCGACCGAGGCGTTGTCGACGGCGATGATCGGTGGGGACAAGATCTTCTCCGGTGCCGGGAAGCTGATCTCGCGCACGTCCTCGGTGACCAGCGCCGTGATCGGCTTCAGCCGCTCCAGCATCTTGACGCGCGACTGTGCCTGCCGGGCTTTCGAGGCCTTGGCCTTGAAGCGATCGACGAAGGACTGCAGGCGGGCGCGCTCGGCCTCCTGGCGCTTGACCGCCTTGGCGTCGAGCAGCTCGCGCGCGGCGCGCTGCTCTTCAAACGAGGAGTAGCTGCCCTTGTAGAGCGTGAGCTTGCCGCGCTCCAGGTGCAGGATCTGGTCGACCGAGCTTTCCAGGAGGTCGCGGTCGTGGCTGATCACGATCACGGTGCGCGGATAATGCGCAAGGTGATCCTCCAGCCACAGCGTGCCTTCGAGGTCGAGATAATTGGTGGGCTCGTCGAGCAGCAGCAGGTCGGGCGCCGCGAACAGCGTTGCCGCGAGCGCAACGCGCATGCGCCAGCCACCGGAGAACTCGGCGCAGGGGCGGAGCTGATCAGCGGCGGAGAAGCCGAGGCCGGAGAGAATCGCAGCCGCGCGGCTCGGCGCCGAATGGGCGTCGATGTCGACGAGGCGGGTCTGGATCTCCGCGATGCGGTGCGGGTCGGTGGCGTGCTCGGCTTCGTTCAGCAGCGCGTCGCGCTCGAGGTCGGCCTTGAGCACGACCGAGATCAGGCTTTCGGGGCCGTTCGGCGCTTCCTGCGCGAGGCTGCCGATGCGCCAGCGCGGCGGCAGGGTCACCGAGCCGTGCTCGGCCGCGAGCTCGCCGCGGATCACCTTGAACAGCGTCGACTTGCCGGTGCCGTTGCGTCCGACCAGGCCGACGCGCGATCCGGGCGTGATCTGCACGGAACTCTGGTCGATCAGAAGGCGTCCGGCGAGGCGGATGGAGAGGTCGGTGATGGCGAGCATGCGGCCTTGTCACCGCAAGGCGCGGCGAACGCAACTCGTTTTTGCGTTAGTGCGTCTCGCGTTCGCGCCGCTGCAGCTCGTTCAGGAGCTGCTCGAGATGGGTCGGAAGGCGCGGCTCGGGCCGGAGGCTCTGCTGCAGCCGTTCGCCCACGGCATCGCAAATCGAGCGGCTGGTGCGCCGGTCGATCTGTTCGCTGTCATTGGCAAAAAGCCCAGCCATCGCAAGGTTCCGTGTTCTCGAAGTAAAGACACGGTACCAAGTCATTGCCGGCGAAATGGTTTCGCTGGCTTTGGGGAAAGCCGGGTATTCTCGTAAAAATTGTATGAGCGGCGCTTTGTACGCTCAAGGCAAAGCCCCGGCGAGGGGGGCGCCGGGGCTTCTCTTGGAAGGTACCTGGGGGGCTTAGGTAGCCTTCGGAAGGTGCTGACGGATTCAGTAGCAGCGGTTGATCAGCCGCCAGCGGGGTCCCCAGGGGGTCGGGACCAGCCGGCGCACATAGCAGCCGCCATAACCGTAGGAGACGGGACCGCCGGCGTAGAAGCGCGGTCCGCCCCAGCCATGGCCGTGGTGATGGCCGTGGTGATGGTGCGCGTGCCCGTGGTGCCGGCCACCGCCATGCCCGCCGCCTTGCCAATGAGCGGAGGCCGAGGTCGGCGCCAGCGCAGCTCCCAGCGCGACTGCGGCGACAGCGGCAAGCGAAAGTTTCCTCAACATGGTTATCTCCTGAAGACTGCCAGCGCGGGGCTATCGCGCCGATGGAAAGGCCGCCGAAACGGTCCGCCTGAGGTCAGGCTTCGGTTTCGATGGGCCCAACCTTACGCCGGGGAAGCTGAACCGGATCCTGACAGCGGTTTCAGATTGGGTTCATCTGGGTGAAATTGTCGTCATCCAGCGGATCGGAGCCATCCCCTCGCGGAAACCGCCTATGAGGCTGTTCCGCGGTCGCTTGCCGTCCGGCGAAGGCGCCGATATAAGCCCCGCAACCCCGAACCCCCGCTTTCTCCCCAAGGACAAGATCATGGCCATCGAACGCACTTTCTCGATCATCAAGCCCGACGCGACCGAGCGTAATCTGACCGGCGCAGTCAACGCCGTGATCGAGAAGGCGGGCCTGCGCATTGTCGCGCAGAAGCGCATCCGCATGACCAAGGAGCAGGCAGAGACCTTCTATGCCGTCCACAAGGCGCGCCCCTTCTTCGGCGAGCTCGTCGAATTCATGACCTCCGGCCCGGTCGTGGTTCAGGTCCTGGAAGGTGAGGGCGCGATCGCCAAGTACCGCGAGGTGATGGGCGCGACCGATCCGTCCAAGGCTGCCGAGGGCACCGTGCGCAAGCTCTACGCCAAGTCGATCGGCGAGAACTCGGTGCACGGTTCGGATGCGCCGGAGACCGCCGCGATCGAGATCGCGCAGTTCTTCTCGGGTAACGAGATCGTCGGCTGATCCAGTCGGCAGACTAGAGGCGACCGGCGAAGGGACTCATTGTGGACTGGCTCTGGCAGATCTTCGATCCCGCTACGATCGGGACCTTCTTTACCCAGTTCCGCAACGAGATGGCCGCACCGACTTTCTGGATCGCGGTCGGCAAGATCATCTGGATCAACATCCTGCTCTCCGGCGACAACGCGCTGGTGATTGCGCTCGCGTGCCGCGGTCTGTCGCCGCGGCATCGGCTCTGGGGCATGATCTTCGGCGCCGGCGCAGCGGTGATGCTCCGGATCATCTTCACCGGCATCGTCGCCACCCTGATGGAGCTGCCGTACCTCAAGCTGGTCGGCGGCCTTGCGCTGATCGTGATCGCGGCAAAGCTCCTGGTGCCGGAGAACGAGGACGAGAACGACGTCGACGCTGCCGCGCATCTGTGGCACGCCATCCAGATCGTCGTGGTGGCCGACATCGTCATGAGTCTCGATAACGTCATTGCTGTCGCTGCCGCAGCCAATGGCAGCATGCCGCTGCTGATCCTCGGCCTTACCATCAGCGTGCCGTTGATCGTCGCCGGCGCCGCGCTGATCATGGCACTGCTCACAAAGCTCCCGGTGCTGGTCTGGGCCGGTGCGGCGCTGCTCGGCTGGATCGCGGGCGAGGTGATGGCGACCGATCCCGGGGTCACGCCGCGGCTGCATGCGCTGCTCGAGGGGCCGTTCGGCGCCTCGCTCGACGCCATGCTCGGGGTCTTGCGCATCCCGCCGCAATTCGGCCATGGCGGGGCCGGCGGCGAGTATTTCTGTGCTGTGATCGGAGTCGTCGTCGTGCTGGTGGTCGGCACCATCTGGCGCCGGCGCAGTCTCACCGCGGCTGCCCTCGAATCCTCCGAACGGCACGCCAAGGCCTCCACGGAGTGACGTTGAAGCGCTGATCGGTGCGGCCGCCCCTCCAGCGATGAGAGGCGTCCACATCACTGAGGCCGCTTCCCGCGTTGGCAGGACGCGAGCGATCACCGGCCACGGGTTCGGCCGAGTCCTCCCATCATTGCATTCGTATGACCGGCGCGCATCACGCTTCGCGAAAGCTCGCGTCGCGCGCGCGTGCGCGCGGGCGTTGCGTGGAGAGTGGTCGTTCGCAACCCTCACGCGATTTAGACCTTGTCTTATTATAAACTACTAAGATTCAAGGGTGCTTTCGTTGACTCGACGAGGGTTCCCACGGCACCTCGCCCCGACGTTCATGTTCATGAAATCGGAAGGTGCGATGTCGTCGAAAGTGTTTTGTCGTCCTGTTGCCGTTCTTGCCGCTCGCATCAAGACGCTTCTGACGTGCGCCAGCCCGAGGGCCTTCACGGTTTCCGTGGTCTCCATTGCCTTGTGCAGCGACGGCGTCCTGCACGCCAGCAGCGCGCAGAGCGCTGCGCCCCAGGCCGTGGGGGGAAGCACGTTGCCGGCGGTGACCGTCACCGCAGACGCGCCGAAGCCGCGCGCGCGTCCACGAGCCAATCCAGTCAGGAGGGCGGGCCGCGGCGCGCCCGCGAACGAGCGGGCTAAATTGCAGGCGGAAGCGACCCCGACGGCTGCGAGGCCCGGTGCACTGCCGCGGACTTACGCAGGCGGGCAGGTGGCACGTGGAGGCCAGGTCGGTTTGCTCGGCAACAAGGATTTCATGGATACGCCCTTCAACATCACAAGCTACACGGCGAAGAAGATCGAAGATCAACAGGCCGTCACCGTCGCCGACGTCGTCAGCAACGATCCCTCGGTCCGTTTCACCGGCCAGACCGGCGGCATTCTCGATTCCTTCTTCATCCGCGGCTTTCCGATCGGGGAAGGCAATGTCGGGGAAATCGCCTTCCACGGCGTCTATGGCGTTGCACCGAACTACCGCGTGTTCACCGATTACGTCGAGCGCATCGAGATCGTCAAAGGCCCGACCGCGCTGCTCTACGGGATGGCGCCGAACAGCAGTGTCGGCGGCACCATCAACATCGTTCCGAAGCGTGCCGGGGATGTCGATCTCACGCGGGTCACGACTGACTACGCGTCAAACACCCAGCTCGGCACGCATCTCGACGTCAGCCGGCGGTTCGGCGAGAACCGCGAATTCGGCATTCGCGTCAATGGCAGCTATCACAACGGCGATACGCCGTTGGACAATCAGTCCCGCGAGGCGCATGTCGGCTCCGCAGCGTTCGATTATCGCGGCGAGAAGTTCAGGGCCTCGCTCGATTTCATCGATCAGGAGGAAAAGTTCGACGCGCCGACGAGACCGTTCCTGGTCGCAACCGGCGTCGCCGTTCCGACCGCGCCGGTCGGGCGGCGCAACGTCACGCAATCCTGGGAATTTGCCAAGGTTCACGACAACTCGCTTCTGGCGCGCGCCGAATACGACGTGACTGACGCAGTGACGGTGTTCGCCAATGTCGGCGGCGGCAGGACCCAGGTCGACCGTCTGTTCGGGACGCCGACGATCCTGAACGCGGCTGGCAACACCACATCGACGCCGGGACGGGCGAAATTCGACATCGAGAGGAACGTGGCCGACGCCGGCGTGCGGGCCCGGATCGAGACCGGCGCGATCAGCCATGCCGTGAGCTTGCAGGGCAGCTACTACATGGACGAGGTTGCGCGCGGCTTGGTGAACGGCACGCCGGTGCTGTCCAACATCTATGCGCCGATCGCCCGTCCCCAGCAGTTCGTTGCGGCTCCCGCGACCGTGCCGCGGCTGTCGGACACCGAGCTGACCGGCATTGCGCTGGCGGACACCATGTCGGTTCTCCAGGAGCGGCTTCAGCTGACGGTCGGCGTCAGGCAGCAGGGCGTTAGGTCGAACAACTACAACACCACCACGGGCGCCGTGAGCTCGGCCTATGACCAGACGGCGTTCACACCGATGGTCGGCGTGGTCGTCAAGCCCTGGAGCAACGTTTCGCTCTACGCCAACTATATCGAAGGGCTCAGCAAGGGCGACACCGCGCCGACGACGGCCGCAAATCAGGGCGAGGTCCTTGCGCCGTATCTGAGCAAGCAGAAGGAAGCAGGCATCAAGGTCGATTTCGGCACGCTCGCGACCACGATCAGCCTGTTCGAGATCACCAAGCCGTCGGGGCAGACGGGTGCCGGCAACGTCTTCCGGGCTGATCAGGAGCAGCGCAATCGCGGCGTGGAATTCACGGTGTTCGGAGAAGTGCAACCGGGCATTCGCGTTCTTGGCGGCGTGACGTTGATCGACGCGGAGCTGACGAAGACGAGCACGCTGGCCAATCTCGGCAAGACGCCGATCGGAGTGCCCGAGGTGCAGGCCAATCTGTCCGCCGAATGGGACACCCCGTTCGCACCGGGGCTGACATTGGTCGCCAACACCATCTATACCGGGCACCAATATCTGAATGGGGCAAACACGCAGGTTGTTCCGGCCTGGACGAGGCTCGATCTGGGCGCGCGCTACACCACGCGCATCAACAACCGGCCAGTGACGGTTCGGGCCCTGGTCCAGAATGTGTTCGACACCAACTACTGGGCTGGCGTCGCGAGCTTCTCTGCGCTAGCGCAAGGCTCGCCCCGAACCCTGCTCTTGTCGATGTCGACCGACTTCTGAGCTTTGGCCTCCTCGGGCCGGCTGCGGAGCTGGATCAGGCGCAGACGACGGGTGCTCTGAATGGACCACACAATCAGGGCGCCACGTCGAGGCGGCTCGGCGCCCGCCCGATCCAGGATGATGCCCGGACGCGTGCAGCGCGCGCTGCTGTGGGTGCACCGTTGGTTCGGATTGATCGGCGGCATCGTCGTGGTGCTGATCGGCCTGACTGGAAGCTTCATCGTCTTCTACCGGGAGATCGATGTCGCCCTGAATCCGGCGCTCTATGCGCCCGCCGGTCCGGAGCAGAGCGTCACGTTAGCGGAGGTGATGCACGCCGCCGCGGCAGCGGATCCCGCGCCGATCGCGACGATCCTGGCGCCAGACCGGACCTGGCCGGTCTGGATCGTGATCCATTCGCACGAGACCACGCCAGGCAGCTACCCGAACCGGTGGACGACCATGGTCGATCCTTCCAACGGCAAGGTGCTCGGGCGGCGTGACTACGCCAACGCGTTCGCGCTCAAGGTTTACCGTCTCCATTTCACGCTGCTGCTCTACGAGTTCTGGGGCAAGGAACTGGTCGGCGTGGCCGGGTTCGTGCTGCTCGGCTTGGCGGTCTCGGGTCTCTTCCTTTGGTGGCCGAAGCCGGGGCGATTTTGGCGATCGATCTCGGTGCGCAAGAACGTCTCGCTGCTTCGATTTGTTCTGGACCTTCACGGTGCGGCAGGCTTTTGGGCGCTGGCCGTGCTCTTGTTGATCTCGATCACCGGCGTCGGCATCGTTTTTCCCGACCTGGTGCGGCCCATCGTCGGCCTCGTGTCGCAGCCGACGCCTGATCGCTCGCCGCGAGTCGAAATGCCGCCTCCGGCAGGGACGCCGGTGCTCTCACCTGACGCGATCATGCGACGCGCGCAAGAGGTCAAGCCCGGTGCGACGGTCGCCATGCTCAATCCGCCGACCGCAACGCGCAACACCTGGCGGGTGCAATTTCGTCCTGATGGAGCTGATCCCGCGGTGCGGTCGCGTGGAGCGATCTGGCTCGATCCGTGGAGCGGCGCTGTGGTGCACGACCGCACGCCGGGCACCATGTCGATGGGGGACCGCTATCTGGCCGAGCAGCTCTGGCTCCACAATGGCGCGACGTTCGGATTCGCAGGACGCCTGCTGGTGTTCGCGGCCGGCTTCGCACCGCTAGTCCTCTTCGTCAGCGGCGCGATGATGTGGCTCAAGAGACGGCCCGGGAAGATGAGGCCCGGCTGAGAGGTCAGCGCCTGACGATTGAACCGGCGCGGCCAACCAGGCGGGCGAGCTGACGGAAGCGGCTGCCGACGCGGTCGGCGACGAGGTCGCCGAGCCGGTGCTCGAACACCAGCATCAATTTGCGGCCCTGGCTGCGGAAATGCGTGGCTGGCAGGACGCCGGGACGTGCGGCCGAGATCAGATGCGCGACGCGGAACGCGGCGCCCAGGAGGCGCGCGCGTTCGAGCTGGGCCGGCGTCAGCAGCTCCTGCATGGTGACCGGCGGCTGGTTTTCCTCGCTGAGGCCGGCATAGCGATAGAACACCGACAGGCCGACGAAGGCGCGTTCGGTGTGGGTGATCGCGCCGAAATTGCCGTTGACGACGAGGCTGAGCGTCTGCTCGCCGCGATGATCGGGATGCACGCGCCAGCCGATGTCGGAGAGCAGGCACGCGGTGTGGCGGAGGCGGCGGTCCACTTCCGTCTCGCGCAGCTTGACGACGCGCACCAAGCGGTCGGTCCAGGCAATCAGCTCGCGCGGGTGCCTGGCCGAACGCGACAGCAGCTGGTTCAGCTCCTCCGCCGCGCAGATCAGCCCGTCCTTGTTGCGTTCGGTCTCGGGCAGCTTCTCGTGCAGCAGGCCCTCGCGCACGCCGAAGGTGGAGAACACGATGTTCTTTGGCTTCGCGACGCGGATGATGTGCTCGAGCACCAGCGCCGCATAGGTGAGGAGAGGGCGCCGCGCATCGGCGACGATCTCGATGTCGGCAAGCATGTCGGCGGCGGCGAGGCGCCGCAGGCGGCGCGAGAAGTCGAGCGCCTCGGCAGCCGGAATGGAATAGCCGTGCATCACCTGGAGCGGATAGCCGCTCTGGATGATGTGGATGCGCGCGAGCGCGCGCCAGGTGCCGCCGACGGCATAGAAGGTGCGACCGCGGCCGGCAGTGAGTAACTGGACCCCGTCGATCTCCTCGCGCACGATGCGGTCGGCGCGCTTGAGCGATTTGTGGGCGAGGTCCTGCAGTGCGAGGCCGCCGAGCGGCAGCGTCACGCCGCTGCGTACGGCGTTCCTGCGCACGTCGATCAGCTCGAGCGAGCCGCCGCCGAGGTCGCCGACGATGCCGTCTGGATGGTGGATGCCGGAGATCACGCCGAGCGCGGACAGTCGTGCTTCGCGCGAGCCCGACAGGATCTCGATCTTCACCGCGCAGATCCGCTCGGCCCTGGCGATGAAATCGGGGCCGTTGGAGGCGTCGCGGCATGCGGCGGTCGCGATCGCGAACACGCGTCCGACCTTCATCACCCGGCACAGCGCGCGAAACCGTTTCAGCGAGGTCAGCGCCTTGTCGATGGCGTCGGGCGCGAGCAGGCCCGTGCTCTGCACCTCGCGCCCGAGGCCGCACAGCGTCTTCTCGTTGAAGATCGGGATCAGGCTGCGCGCCAGCGCCTCGTAGACGACGAGGCGGACCGAGTTGGAGCCTATGTCGATAACCGCGACGCTCGAGCCGCGCTTGCGCGGCCGCTTCACGTCGCAAATCCCCGATCAGGATTGATGACGTTCGTTCCGGCGCGTGAGACGACGCGGCGAGGATTCCTTGAGCGACTTTCCACGGCCAGACAGACTCGGATTCGTCATGAAGTAGTTGTGGACGTTGAAAGGCTCCTCGCCCTTCGCGGTCTTCATACGCGTTGAAGACCCATCCGGCAACAACTGCCAGCTCTGCTCATTGTCCTTCAGGTTCGCGACCATGATCTGTTCGAGAACCTGCTGATGCACCGTCGGATTTTGCAGCGGACACAGCACCTCGACGCGGCGGTCGAGGTTGCGCGGCATCATGTCGGCGGACGAGATATACACAGCCGCTTTCGCGCTCGGCAGTCCCTGGCCCATGCCGAAGCAGTAGATTCGGCCATGTTCCAGGAAGCGGCCGATGATCGACTTGACGCGGATGTTCTCCGACAGACCGGGAATGCCGGGCCTGAGGCAGCAGATGCCGCGCACCACGAGCTCGACCTGGACACCGGCCTGCGAGGCCTCGTAGAGCGCGTCGATGATATCAGGGTCGACCAGCGCGTTCATCTTCATCCAGACCGCGCCGGGACGGCCATGCCGCGCATGTGCGGTCTCGCCCTGGATGTGCTCGATGATGCGCTTGCGCAAGGTCAGCGGCGACACCGCCATTTTTTCCAGATCGCTCGGCGCGGCATAGCCGGTGATGAAATTGAACACGCGCGCGGCATCGCGGCCGATCGTCGGGTCCGAGGTGAAGTAGGAGAGATCGGTGTAGATGCGCGCGGTGACCGGGTGATAATTGCCGGTGCCGGTATGGACGTAGGTCGTCAGGCTGCCGCCCTCGCGGCGCACCACCATCGAGAGCTTCGCGTGCGTCTTCAATTCGAGGAAGCCGTAGACGACCTGCACGCCGGCGCGTTCGAGATCGCGTGCCCAGCGGATGTTGGCTTCTTCGTCGAACCGCGCTTTCAGCTCGATCAGCGCGGTGACTGATTTGCCGGCTTCGGCCGCTTCGGCCAGCGCGCGCACGATCGGTGAATTGTTGGAGGTGCGGTAGAGCGTCTGCTTGATCGCAACGACGTCGGGGTCGCGCGTGGCCTGCTGCAGGAATTGCACCACCACGTCGAACGACTCGTAGGGATGGTGGACGATCAGGTCCTTCTGCCGGATCGCGGCGAAGATGTCGCCGCCATGCTCGCGCACGCGTTCGGGGTGGCGCGGCACGTAAGGGGTGAATTCGAGGTCGGGCCGGTCGAGGCGGGTGAGCTGCGAGAGCTCGTTCATCGCCTGCACGCCGTCGACCAGGAAGATCTCGTCGTCGGCGGCGGAGAGCGCGTGCTGCACGAAGCTGCGCAGCTGCTCCGGCATCTTGGCGTCGATCTCGAGCCGGATCACCGATCCGCGGCGGCGGCGCTTCAGCGCGGTCTCGAACAGGCGGACGAGATCTTCGGCCTCCTCCTCGATTTCGAGCTCGGAGTCGCGGATGATCCGGAAGGCGCCTTGGCCGTGCAGATTGTAGCCGGGGAACAGGCGGTTGATGAACAGGGCGGTGGCCTGCTCCAGCGAGATCAGGCGCACCGTGCCATCCGCCGGCAGGCGGATGAAGCGGTCGATCTTGCCGGGCATGCGGATCAGCGCGTTCATCTGCTTGCCGTCAGCGGCGCGCGTGAGCTGCAGTGCGATGGTGAAGCCGAGGCTCGGAATGAACGGGAAGGGGTGGGCCGGATCGATCGCCAGCGGGGTCAGGAGAGGGAACACGTTGTGGAGGAAGTAGTCCTCGATCCAGGTTCGTTCCGCCTTTGTGACGTCCTTGCCGTCGACCAGCACGATGCCGACCTCGGCCAACGTGGCGCGCAGGTCGCGCCAGATCGCCTGCTGGTCGGAGGCGAGCTGGGAGACGGTGCGGTTGATCAGCGCGAGCTGTTCGGACGGCGTCAGGCCGTCGGGGCTGCGCTCGGCGATGCCCTCGCGGACTTGGGCCTTGATGCCGGCGACGCGAACCATGAAGAACTCGTCGAGGTTATTGGCCGAAATCGACAGGAATCGCACCCGCTCCAGCACGGGGTGGCTGGGATTGACTGATTCCTCCAGGACGCGGCGGTTGAAATGCAGCCAGGACAGCTCGCGGTTGATGAACCGCTCGGGACTGGACGCGATCGCCGGAAGGCTCTCGGTTTCCGGGGCTTTCTCTTTCGTTTCAACAGCTTGCGCAGAGTCCATCAGAAGTCGGTCCATCCAGTTCACCCCAATTGCGACTCAAGCGCAAAAATCGGCGGGAGCATGTGTTAGAGCGATGACGTTTCGATGACATTGATGTTCCGCCCCCGCGCCGCGTCAAGCGGGCCCGCGAGCTTGTCAGGCGTCCCGGAGCAGCTCAGCGGCCAGCGCCCGGGTGACGGGACGGCCGAGCCGTAGGGCTTCGCTGTCGAGCAGCTCGACGGCCCGCCGGGCGGCGGCCGAGGACCGCTCCAGGCGCGTCGCGAGGTAGCCGACCACGCTCTCGTCCACATTGAGCTGGCGGTCGGCGCAGAACTTGACGATGAGGCCGCGGAACAGCTGGTCGTCGGGCGGCATCAGCGTAACCGCCGGAACGGCCCGCAGGCGCGAGCGCAGGTCGCGAAGCTCGATCGGAAGCGCGGCCGGCGCCTCGCGGCCGGTGAACAGGACGTAGGCGTCGTCCTCGCGGGCGAGGTTCATCAGGTGAAACAGGGCACGCTCGTCGAAGTCCCCAGCCTTGAGATCCTCGACCACCAGCGCGCCGGTGGCGAGCGCGCCGGGCACGTCCATTGCGGTCAGCGCATTGGCGGTGGTCGAGCGGGCGCCGGCTTCCTCGGCCCAGATCGCGGCGAGATGGCTCTTGCCGCTTCCCTCCGGGCCCGCCAGCCACATGATCCGGTTCGGCCATTCCGGCCAGCCGTCGATGAGGCCGAGACCGGCCGCATTGGCGGGGCCTTCGAGGAAGTTGTCCCGGCTGAGGCTCTCCGCATGCGGAAGCGCAAACGCCAATTGTCGGGGATGAACGCGGCCTGCCACGCTTGCTCTGCTCCATGCCGGCGCGCCGGCCCGCTTGTAGAGATTCGACTTGATGGTGCGGGACTTGGCCTTTTGCTGGGCTGCTTCCTCGCTCATTTGGCCTCGATCGTGCTCATGTGCCGCAGCCACTCGACGAGATAGAGCGACACGGAGGAGAGCGTGAAGACCGTGACGAGACCCATCAGGATGATATCATAAGGCGCGGGCTTGAAGCCGAAGGCAAGCGCCGCCAGCACCAAAGCTGCGAATGCCACTTGTGCCACCGTGTTGAGCTTGGAGACTTTCGACGGCTTCATCTCGACCGGCCGGTCGAACAACCAGGACACGATCACGGCGGCGACAATCATGATGTCGCGCGAGACCACCAGGATCACGATCCAGCGCGGGATCGCGCCCCAGATGCCGAGCGCCATGTAGATCGAGACCAGCAGCGCCTTGTCGGCGAGCGGATCGAGCAGGGCGCCGAGCTCGCTCGTCATGTTGAAGCGCTTGGCCAAAAAGCCGTCCACGGCATCGCTGATGCCGGCGATCAGGAAGACGGCGAACGCCACCTCCATTTGGCTCGACACGATGGCCCAGACGATGATCGGGACCAGCATGATGCGGCCCAAGGTAATGATATTCGGAATACTCACGAAAGCGCTTCCCGGCACCGGTTCTGACCTCAAATCCGGCCCGTTGCAGGCTGAACCGGTTGATATGTCTACATAGTATAGCGGGGAGCGCCATGCGAGCCATTGCGCGTCCCCGGAATTCAACGTAACCAGCCGCAAACCCACTGGAAATCGGGCATGACCGACCGCAAAAACGGCCTCACTTACGCCGATTCAGGCGTCGATATCGACGCGGGCAACCGCCTGGTCGACCTGATCAAGCCGATGGTGCGCGCCACCGCGCGGCCGGGCGCCGATGCCGAGATCGGCGGCTTCGGCGGCCTGTTCGACCTCAAGGCGGCCGGCTTCAAGGATCCGGTCCTCGTGGCCGCGACCGACGGTGTCGGTACCAAAGTCAAGATCGCGATCGAGACCGGCCTGCATGGCGGCATCGGCATCGACCTCGTCGCCATGAGCGTCAACGACCTCGTGGTCCAGGGCGCCGAGCCGCTGTTTTTCCTGGACTATTTCGCCTGCGGCAAGCTCGACCCCGAGGCCACGGCCGCCATCGTCGCGGGCGTTGCGGAGGGATGCCGCGAATCCGGCTGCGCTTTGATCGGCGGGGAGACTGCCGAAATGCCCGGCCTCTACAAGGACGGCGACTACGATCTCGGCGGCTTTGCCGTCGGCGCCGCCGAGCGCGGTACGTTGTTGCCGCGCAAGGACATCGCCGCGGGCGATGCCGTGATCGGTCTCGCTTCGTCCGGCGTGCATTCCAACGGCTTCTCGCTGGTCCGCAAGATCGTCGAGCAGTCGGGCCTCGGCTTCGAGGCGCAGGCGCCGTTCGCGCCGGTGATGACGCTCGGCGGCGCGCTGCTGACGCCGACCAGGCTGTACGTGAAATCCTGCCTGCGCGCGATCCGCGAGACCGGGGCGGTGAAGGGGCTCGCCCACATCACCGGCGGCGGCTTCACCGACAACATCCCGCGCGTGCTGCCGAAGCATCTCGGTGTCGGCATCGACCTGGCACGCCTGCCGGTGCTGCCGGTGTTCAAATGGCTGGCGGCCCAAGCCGGCATCGCCGAGCTGGAAATGCTGCGCACCTTCAATTGCGGCATCGGCATGATCGCGATCGTCGAGCCCGACAAGGTCGACAAGGTCGTCGAAGTCTTCACCGACGCCGGCGAGACCGTGGCGCAGCTCGGCACCGTGATTCCGGCCGAGGGCGAGCACCGCGTCGTCTATAACGGCCACCTCGACATGGCGCTATAATGACTGGCGCCGTGATGAAGCGCCGCGTCGCCATCCTGATTTCCGGGCGCGGCTCCAACATGGCTGCGCTGATCAGGGCAGCCGCCGCCGCGGATTTCCCGGCGGAGATCTCGCTCGTCATCTCGAACAAGGCGGATGCGCCCGGCCTCGAACGCGCCCGGGCGAGCGGCGTGACCACCGAGGTGATCGAAAGCAAGCCGTTCGGCAAGGACCGCGCCGGCTTCGAGACGGTGCTGCAGGCCGCGCTCGACAAGCACGGCATCGAGCTGATTTGTCTCGGCGGCTTCATGCGCCTGTTCACGGCCGAGTTCACCAAGGCCTGGTACGGGCGGATGCTCAACATCCATCCCTCGCTGCTGCCATCGTTCCCCGGCCTCGACCCGCACGGCCAGGCCCTGCGCGCCGGCGTCAAGCTCTCCGGCGCGACGGTGCACTTCGTCATTCCCGAGACCGATGCCGGCCCGATCGTGATGCAGGGCGCGGTTCCCGTCAGCGACCACGACACCGCGGAGACGCTGTCGGAGCGCATCCTCGAGGTCGAGCACCACATCTATCCCGAGGCGCTGCGGCTGCTCGCGGCCGGCAAGGTCCGCATCGAGGGCGATGTCTGCAAGACGGCGGGAAGCGCAGCGTCGGAGAATTTTTTGGTATCGCCGGTGGCGCGCTGAAGAGTCGTCGCCGTTTCGGCGCCACAAACAAAATCCCCCGGCAGAGCCGGGGGCAACGTCATGATCGCTCGCATGCCGCGAGAGACATCAGGAAACCTTGAGGTTCTCCGCGGATGATTTGCCGCGGTTCTCCACGAGGTCGAATTCAACCACCTGGTTCTCGTTGAGGGTGGAAAGTCCGGCACGCTCGACGGCGGAGATGTGGACGAACACGTCCTTGTCGCTGCCATTCGGCTTGATGAACCCATAGCCCTTTGTCGGGTTGAACCATTTGACGGTGCCCTTTTGCGGCATCGCTCGTCTCCTCCACTAGATATAAAAACGACGCGGCCGCTTTTTTCGCGTGCCACGCCACAAACGGGCTCCCGGAAGTCTGTTCGAGTCTTGAGGCGCAATGTCGCGAAACGCACAGCAAACGGCCAATTCCGATTGTGAACGTTATTGCAACATGAAATTCGCCGGCTAGCAAGCCGCGCGCGGATTTCAAGAGCAAGCCGGGTGCCTTCAAGCGCGATTTGCGACCTGTGGCAGCAGAACCACAATCGGTGCAATAGCCTCGGCCGTTATGCGCCGACCGGTTGACCCCTCGTGGCAGTTCGGCCCAAATCGCCGCAAGCGCCGCAGACCGTGTTGCATTTTTGCGCGCCCGCCACTTCGCTTTCGGGATTCATCGCATGCGCTGCGCCGCGCAGCTCTCCGGGACACGGCAGACGATCGGGTTGGACTGCGTCCGCCGGATCGCGGCTGCGCTTGCGATGGCGTTTGCCCTGGTAGTGCCGATGGCGGCCGTGAGCCCCGGCTTCGCGCAAAGCACGCCCACACCGACCCCGACGCCCACGCCGACACCCACGCCGTCACCGACCCCGATTCCGTCGCCGACCTCGACCAATCAAAATCAGTCAGCCGGCAACAGCATGCTCAATTTCGGCTCAGGCTTTCTGGAGCGGCTCGGCAATCAGGCCTCCGGCGGCGTCAACCGGGCGTTCCGCACCAATCCGGGCGGCGGCGGCGCCTCGGTGGCTGCGGAAGATCCGCGCTACCGCACCTGGTTCGAGGGCTATGGCCTTTCGGTCCGCACCGATGCGCAAGGCGACTTCGTCGGCGACAAGCGCAAGACCTTCGGCGGCGTTGCCGGCTTTGGCGCGCGGCTCGCACCCGGCGTCAACATCGGATTCTCCGTCGACCACAGCCACACCGACATCGACGTGCCGCTGGCGCTGCAATCCGCAACCCTCGATCTCACCCAGCTCGGCTTCAGCGGCTCGGTCGACAAGGGCCCATGGACCTGGGCCTTTGCCGTGGTGCACGGCTTCGGCAAGGTCCATTCCAGCCGCGATACCGGCCTTGGCCTTGCGACCGCGCGCTATCGCGCCGCCGTGGCCGGCGCGCTGACCGAGATCAGCTATTACTGGACCAAGGACGAGATGCGCATCGTGCCCAAGGGCGCGCTGGAATATGTGCGTGCCACCAGCGCCGCGTTCCAGGAGACCGGCGGGCTCGATCCGCTCAACGTCGGCTCGTCGGCGCTCTCGCGCGCGCGCGCCATGCTCGGGGCCGAGGTCGGCCGCTATTTCATCATCGACCAGAAGATCCTGGACCTCTCGGCCTACGGCAAGTTCGTCGACAATTTCCACCAGGACCTCGGATCCATCCAGGTCAGTCTGGGCGCCCAGAACATCATCGTCCCCGGCATCGGCGAGAGCCGTTACGGCGCGGATGCCGGCGCCTCGGCTTCGCTCAGCCTGACCAACGTGGCGAGGCTCTACGTCAATTACGACGGCAAATTTCGCAACGAGCTCACCTCGCACCAGGGCACGCTCGGCTTCGAATACAAATGGTGAGCTGACGCTCGCCTGCGTTAAGTCGGCGCCGTCGCCACGTATCCCGCCAGGCCAAAGCCCTCGCGCGCCGCCGTCATCATCGGCACCAGCGCGTTCGGATGGATGAACTCGTCGCGGAAGCAGGGATAGGTCCTGGCATCGAAGATCTTCTTCAGCCAGTCGACCACGATCTTGTGCCGCTCGGAGCTGCGGAACTCCTTGTGATAGGTGAGCCAGAGATCGGCGTGATGGCTGACGCCGAGATCGACCGCAACGAGCGGCGCACCGAGCGCGATCGATACCGTCGGCAGGAAGCCGATGCCGGCGCCGCGCTCCACCGCGTAGAGCACGCCCACCGACGAATTGGTCTTGATCCCGACGATGCCTTCGAGCGACTTCAGCCCGAGCACGCGGGCATAGGCGCCGTCGTCGACCTGCGGCGCGCTCTGCTTGATGATGCGGTGATTGTTCAGTTCGGCGAGCGTTGCCGGCACGCCGTAGAGGCTTTCATACTCCTTGGAGACGAAGGGATAGATGTGGAGGCGGCCGAGCTTGGCGACGATCAGATCGGGATTGGTCGGCGGCTCGAGCTGGATCGCGATATCGGATTCGAGCCGCGCGACGTCGGCCTGCTCCATCGCGCAGCGCAGATCGACCGTGATCTTGCGGTACGTCTTCTGGAAGTCGATCAGCCGCGGCAGGATCCAGAAATTGCCGGGGCCTTCCGTCACCGCGACGCGAACGGTGCCCGAGGTGTCGTTCGAGGACCGCGCCGCGCGGCGGAAGACGTTGAAGGCATGACGCTCCATATGCGTGACGTCGGCGATCATCGCGGCGCCTTCATCGCTGAGCGTCAGCCCGCTCTGGTCGCGCAGGAACAGCTTGCACCCAATGCTCTCCTCGAGCCGGTCGATGCGGCGCATCAGCGTGGTGGAGGTGAGGCCGAGCTCTTCGGCGGCATTCCGAAAACTTTTAAATTTTGCGCACGCTAAAAACAGCTTCAAATCATCCCAGGACGCGCCCAGGGCTTCTTCACGGTGCTGCATCATCGCAGCACCCCGGTGCAATAACTGCTGCATACTCCTGATCCCCAACCGCTAAGCTCGTCGTAGCGGGGCATGAAAGCCTCGAACGATAGAGGCGCGACATGAGTATGGAAAGGGGCACGTTTGCCGCAAGGCATGATTTCGATGCCTTGCCGTTGAGCCCGGACGTCGACGTCCGCTGTGCGCAATTTTCCGAAATTGGAGCGCTTTCGGAGATGGCGCACCGGCTGGTGCCGGGCGTGCAGATCGGGACGGCGGAGCTTGCCAAATATTACGTCTTCGATCCCCAGAGCATCCTGACATTCAGCCGCAAAGGCAAGCTCGTCGGCGGCATGGCCTTCCTGTTTCTCAATGACCGCGGACATGACGCGCTGCTGCTCGACGAGATTTGCCTCACCGCGCCCGAGACGCGTTATCTCGCATCGGCAGACGAAGACGTCGCTGCCATCTACATCTGGGCGATCGCGGCGACGGGCCGCGGCATCGCCGGTCTCGGTAAGGCCGCGGCTCATCTGCGGCAGATAAGGTTTCGCGATGCGGATTGCTATGCGCAGCCGTCAACGGTGGCCGGACGCGACATCATGAAGGCGACAGGCTTTGCGCCCGTCCCGAGCTTCCAACCCGACCTTTGGTGCTACGAGCGGCCCTGGCATCGACAGCCGATACGCATGCCGGGAGCGATCATCCAATCAAGGAGCTTTGCAGATGCACGGTACTAGGATTCCAGTCGCCAAGCCCTGTTCCCGCGCCATCACCATCCGCCTCGCGCGCGACCCAAGCGATCTCATGCTGGTGACCGCCATCCGCTCGGCGGTCTACCTCGCCGAGCAGGATTGTCCGTTCGAGGAGGAGTTCGACGGCAACGACATGGTCGCGGCGCATTTCATCGGCTTCGTCGGCAACGAGCCTGCGGGCTGCCTGCGGGTGCGCTTCTTCGGCGATTTCGCCAAGGTGGAGCGGCTTGCGGTGCGTCACCAATATCGGCGCTCGCGCGTCTCGTTCAAGCTGGTGCAGGCCAGTGTCGATTATGTGAAGCGCAAGGGCTTTCGCAAGATCTACGGCCAGGCGCAGGACCGGCTGGTCGATTTCTGGGCCCATTTCGGCGCCAAGCCGCTCGGTCACAACCGCAAGATCACGTTCTCGGATTTCTCCTACACGGAGATGCTGCTGGAGATCGAGCCGGGCCCGGACGCCATCACGCTGGATAGCGATCCCTATGTGATTATTCGTCCCGAGGGCGATTGGGACCGTCCTGGCGTGCTCGATGCCTCGGCCGGGCGGGCGGTGACCTCGCCGCTGCGGGACCTCGCGCTCGCCGACCGCTGAAACAGGTGCAGCTGCGCGCAACTCGATGCTGGTTTCAATGCACGATGATCCGCCGATCCTGGTCTGTGCGGATCTTCAGGTCGAGTACCTGACTCCCGGCCGCCGTCACGTTATCCGCGACGGCGATGCGACGGCGGCGCGCTGCCTGGAACTCCTGACGCTGTGGCGCAGCAATCTATGGCCGGTGATGCATCTGAAGCGCATCGCGCAGGCGGCCTGGTTCAATCCGTCATCCAGGCTGACCGATTGGATCGCGGAGACCAGGCCACAACCGGGCGAGATGACGTTCGAGCACCCGCTGCCGTCCGCCTACAGCTCGTCGCGGTTTGGCGGCCACATGTCCGCTATCCGCACCACACGCTGCATCCTGATCGGCTTTTCCCTGGACGAGACCATCCTGGCCACTGCCGTCGAGGGGTTTCACCGCAGTCATCGCTACCATGTGATCACTGACGCGGTGGCTTGCCGGCAGCCGGGCACGGACGATGCCGCGGCCTACCGGCATGCGGTAGTGGATGTCATTGCGAATTTTGCTACAGTCCAGTCTAGCGCCGAACTGATCAGAACCAGCGGCGCCGTTGCGGTGTAGGCGGCCGCGGCCGGTCGATGGGGTTGAGAATTGTCGCGGGGAGACGAGCTCAAGGAGCTGGCGAGCGATCTGTCGCATGCCGCCGAGAAGGCGCGCAGGCTTGGGCTGCCTACCACGGTCTACTTGCTCTCGATGGCGCTGATGGAGGTGAGGGAAGCCGTTTCCGCCACCGACGAAGTGGACGACGACGGCGCGGCGTGAGAGCTGCCCAGCCCGATTCTGCGATCCGCGGTCCTGTCATGTGCGGCTTTGTGCATCGCTGCTGAGCGCTTGCCGCCGACGAATTGGCATTGCAAGTTTTGCGTCGTGGCAATAGCCAAGTACTTGAGACAAGTACTCGCCATCGAGTGATGACGCCGGCCCGCCGGCGGCGTGACGCTTTTAGGGATCATCGCAAATGTCCATGCTGCCCAATTCGCAAGAGGCCCGGGATGTGGCCTATCAGCTCCATCCCTACACCAATGCGCGCACGCATCAGCAGGCCGGTCCGCTGGTGATCGAGCGCGGCGAGGGGCCTTACGTCTTCGACGCGTCGGGCAAGCGCTATTTCGAAGCCATGGCGGGCCTGTGGAGCGTCGGGCTCGGCTTCAACGAGAAGCGACTGGTCGAGGCGGCGCACAAGCAGATGCAGGCGCTGCCGTTCTACCATACGTTCTCCGCCAAATCGCACGGTCCGTCGATCGACCTCGCCGAGAAGCTGGTCGCGCTCGCGCCGGTGCCCATGAGCAAGGTGTTCTTCACCAATTCCGGCTCGGAAGCGAACGACACCGTGTTGAAGCTGATCGCCTATCGCTCCAACGCGCTCGGCCAACCGCAGCGCAAGAAGGTGATCAGCCGCCTGCGTGCCTATCACGGCGTCACCATCGCATCCGCCAGCCTCACGGGCCTGCCGAACAACCATCGCTCGTTCGACCTGCCGCTGCCGAACATCCTGCATACGGGCTCGCCGCACTTCTACAAGGACGGCGCCCCCGGCGAGAGCGAGGAAGCCTTCGCCACGCGCCGGGCCGAGGAGCTCGACGCCCTGATCCAGAAGGAAGGGCCGGATACGATCGCGGCGTTCTTCGGCGAGCCGGTGATGGGGGCGGGCGGTGTCGTGGTGCCGCCGGCGACCTATTGGGACAAGATCCAGAAGGTCCTGAAGAAGTACGACATTCTCCTGGTCGCCGACGAGGTGATCTGCGGTTTCGGCCGCACTGGCAAGATGTTCGGCTGCGAGACCTACGGCATCAAGCCCGATGCGATCGTCGTCTCCAAGCAGATCACATCGAGCTATTTCCCGCTCTCGGCGATCATCCTGAACGACCGCATGTTCGAGCCGATCGCGGACGAGAGCAACAAGATCGGCGTGCTCGGCCACGGCTTCACCGCGGGCGGCCATCCGGTCGGCTCGGCGATTGCGCTGGAGAACCTCAAGATCATCGAGGAGCGCGGCCTCGTCGCACACGCGGCCGAGCTCGGTGGCTACATGCAGGGCCGCTTGCGTGAACTCGCCAGCCACCCGCTGGTCGGCGAGGTCCGCGGCGTCGGCATGATCGCCGCGCTCGAGCTCGTGCTCGACAAGGCGCGCAAGACCGCCGCCACTACGCCGGGCGCCGTCGGCGGCATCGCCAGCCGCATGCTCCAGGAGCGCGGCGTGATCTCGCGCAACATGCTCGATGCCATCGCGATCTGCCCGCCGCTGATCACGACCAAGGCCCAGATCGACGAACTGGTGGACGCGATCTCCGGCGTGCTGAACGACATGAAGAGCGAAGTGGCGAAGCTGACGCCGGCGTAAGGCTTCGTCGCTCTCTCCGTCGTCATTGCGAGGAGCTCTTGCGACGAAGCAATCCAGACTGTTTCCGACGAGGAATTCTGGATTGCTTCCCTGAACCTGTCATCGGGCCCGCGCTTCGCGCGGAGCCGTTGGCTCGCAATGACGGGAAATCGGCGCGACAGCGTGCCCCTACGCCCGCTGCACCCCGATCACGCGGCCTTTCTCGATCGCGAGCGCGAGCTCGCCGCGCTTGAGCTTCAGCGCGGCGTCGCCGAACAGCTCGCGGCGCCAACCGCGCAAGGCGGGCACGTCGGCCTCATCGTCCGCCGCGATCTCCTCTAAGTCGTCGACGGTCGCGATCACCTTGCTTGCGACTGCGTGGCGCTCGGCGGTCATCCGCAACAGCACCTTCAACAGCTCGACGATGGCGGCGCCGTTGGAATTGTTGCGCGGTTTCTCCAGCTTGGGCAGCTTCGAGAAGTCCCGCGCCAGCCCCCGCTCGACCGCGGCGATGATGTCCGCGCCCCATTTGGATTTCTCGAACCCCTTCGGCACCGAGCGAAGGTGGGCGAGCTTCTCCAGCGTGGTCGGCGCGTGGGTCGCGATGTCGGTGACGGCTTCGTCGCGCAGCACGCGGCCGCGCGGCACGTCGCGGCTCTGCGCCTCCTGTTCGCGCCAGGCCGCGACCTCCATCAGCACCGCGAGGTCTTTGGGCTTGCGGACCCGCGTCTTCAGGCGCTCCCAGGCGCGCTCGGGATGGAAATCATAGGTGCGGGGGGAGGTCAGGACCTCCATCTCGATGGAGACCCATTCGCTGCGGCGGCGTTTCTTCAGGTCGGCGTCGAGCGCGGCGAACACGTCGCGCAGATGGGTGACGTCGGAGACCGCGTAATGCATCTGCTCCTTGGTCAGCGGCCGGCGCGACCAGTCGGTGAAGCGGTGGGTCTTGTCCGGGCGGTGGCCGGTGACCTTCTCGACCAGGGCGTCATAGGCGATGCTGTCGCCGTAACCGAGCACCATCGCAGCCACCTGGGTGTCGAACACCGGGTGCGGGATGATGCCCGCCTGGTGCCAGATGATCTCAATGTCCTGGCGGGCGGCGTGAAACACCTTGAGCACACCCTCGTTGCCCATCAGCTCGAAGAACGGCTTGAGATCGATCCCCTCGGCCAGGGTGTCGATGACCACGGCTTCCTCGGCGCTGGCCATCTGCACCACGCACAGCAGCGGGTAGTAAGTGGTCTCGCGCAGGAATTCGGTATCGACTGTTATGACGGGGTGCTTGGCCAGCCGGCTGCAGGCAGCCGCGAGGTCAGCGGTGGTGGTAATTAAATCCATGAACGGCCCATGACACTTGGTATCAGCCGTTCCGCCGAAAGTGCTGTGATGTCAAGGGGCTCTGAGCGAATTCGAGCCTTGCATCGGGCCGGAATCGTCTCTTTCCGACGAAAATCCTATTCGTAGCGGACCCGCTGGGAGGATTTTCGTGCGCAGGGCAGCGCCACCACGAGGACGCACATGGCGACCAGCGCCAGTCCCAGGAACTCGATAACCAACAGATCCACGGCGAAATCTCCAGAAACATTGATAGATTTGTCGGGGTGCGTTGAGGGTCTGTTAATTGTGATGGTTACCGGCGGCGGGCCGGGGCGGATGGTGGACGAGAAGTTAATTGGGCGCAGCCATGGTCACGCCATCAGCTTCGGCAAGCCGGTCGCGAGGATGTCCACGGCGGCGCGCACCTTCGGCGGCAGCCGGGGTGAGCGCGGCCAGAGAGCGTGGCACTCGTAGAGGAATGGGGGCTGACTGCTGAAGAGATTGACCAGTGCACCCGTATCGAGGCGCTCGCGGACCAGCCAATAGGGTAGCCAGGCGAGACCCATGCCTTGTGCCGCGGCATCGGCAATCGCCTCCAGGTCGTCGAGTCGGAGCCGGCCCGATGGCATGATCTCGCGCGGAGGCCCGCCCTCCTGCGGAAAGAGCCACGGCCGGACACGCCCTGAGCCGCGATAGATGATCGCTTGATGGGCGGCGAGATCGTCGAGCGATTTCGGCTTGCCGCTCGTGCGCAAATACGACCGCGCGCCACATACCACCATGCGCTGGCTTGCGATGCGCCGTGCGATCAGGCCGGACTGGTCGTCGAGATCGCCGGTTCGGATTGCCAGATCGTAGCCGGCCTCGACGATGTCGGCAATCGGATCGGCGAACGAGAGGTCGAGTTCGAGATGCGGATATTTCCGCGCGAGCTTCATCAGCAACGGCGCAATGCAGTGCCGTCCCAGCAGGGCCGGCATGGTGACGCGCAGCCTGCCGCGCGGCTCCGACAACTGGTCGGCAACGACGCTATCTGCGGCTTCGGCCTCGCTCAGCACCGCGCGGCAGCGTTCGTAGTAGGCCTGGCCGGCGTCGGTCAGGCTCTGGCGCCGAGTGGTGCGGTTGAGGAGCCGTGCCCCGAGGCGCTCTTCGAGGAAACGGACGTGCTTGCCAACCATCGGCCCCGACATCTCCAGGGCATCGGCCGCAGCCGCGAACGAGCCGAGATCGACGGCTCTGACGAAGACGGCCATGCTGGTCAGGCGGTCCATGATTGAAAACTCCTGGTTTCGACTTTTGGCTTGCTTGGGCGATTTATTCTCTTCGCACGGATCGGCATAGCTCTATTCAGTTCAACTGTTTTGGAGTGCATCCATGGCCCGCGCCGTTCGCTTTTATCGCCATGGTGGTCCCGACGTGCTGCGCATCGAAACCATCGATGTTCCGCCACCGGCGACGGGCGAGGTGCAGATCCGGGTCAAGGCACTCGGCCTCAATCGCGCCGAGGCCTTGTTGCGAGCGGGGACCTATATCGAGCGCGCGACATTTCCATCTGGGCTGGGTCTCGAGGCGGCCGGCATCGTCGAAGCGGTCGGGGACGATGTGACGAGCTTTGTGCCGGGCGATATCGTGAGCATCGTGCCGCCGCTGTCGATGGTGCGACGGCCGGCCTATGCCGAGCTCGCGACGTTTCCGGCCGAACTCATCGTGAAACATCCGCCGGAGCTCGGCTTCAAGAAGGCGGCGGCCGTGTGGATGCAGTATCTGACGGCCTACGGCGCTTTGGTCGACATCGCCCGACTTGGTCGAGGGGACATCGTCGCCATCACCGCTGCATCCAGCAGCGTCGGGATTGCGGCGATTCAGATTGCGAACCGGGTCGGCGCGACCGCGGTCGCGCTGACGCGGACCTCGGCCAAGCTTGGGGCCTTGCGCGATGCCGGCGCGGCCCATGTCGTCGCCTCGGACGAAGACGACATTCGGGCGCGGCTGGAGGCGATCGCCGGATCTAACGGGGTCCGCGTCGTCTTCGACGCCGTCGGTGGTCCCGCGTTCGAGCCGCTGACCGCGGCCATGTCGCCGGGCGGAATCCTGATCGAATATGGTGGATTGAGTCCTGAGCCGACGCCGTTTCCGCTCTTCAACGTGTTGACGAAGAGCCTGGTGTTGCGCGGCTACCTCGTGCACGAGATCATCCGCAATCCCGCGCGCCTCGCGCAGGCCAAGGCGTTCATTCTCGACGGGCTGTCGGATCGCACGTTGCAGCCTGTCATCGCCCGAACGTTCCGCTTCGAGGACATCGTCGAAGCGCATCGGTTTCTGGAGTCGAACGATCAGTTCGGCAAGATCGTGGTGACGATCTGATCGAGCACATTCCCAACGCATTCGGCGCCCCGCATGACGGGGCGCCGAAGCTTGTTCGTGCGATGGACTACCGATTTTACGGCAGCTTCAGCGACGTCTCAGCGTTGTACGGCTTGAGCGTCTCGTCGGCGGCTTTCTGGGCAGCGGCGAGGGCTTCCTTCGGCTGCTTCTTGCCGTTGAGGACCAGCATCACCTCGTCCTCGAGGTTCTTGCGCACCGGCACGGTCTTGTAGGTCGCAAACCACGGCTTTGCGACGTCGAGCTGCTCGACGGCGGTCTTGGCGTCCGGGTTCTTGCCCAGGAATTCGACCATCTCCGGCGTCGTGTAGGCGGCCATGTTCGGCGCGAAATAGCCGGTGGCGCGGCTCCACCAGCCGCTCTTCTCGGGCGAGGTCATCCACTTGATCAGCGTCCAGGCGGCCTTCTGCTTGTCGGCCTCAAGCCCGGCCGGCATGATCAGCGAGGCGCCGCCGATCGGTACCGCGTTGCGGACGTTGCGCGGGATGAAGGCGACCTTGTAGGGGAACTTGGCGTTGTCGCGCACATAGGTGAGCGAGCCCGTCGACAGCATCATCATCGCGGCATTGCCCGAGATGAAGGAGGTGCTGACGGCAGGACCAGGCGTAGCGCCGGGCGTGTGGACCTTGTGCTTGTAGATCAGGTCGTTCCACCAGGTCAGTGCACCCAGCATCGAGGGCGTGTCGTAATAGACCTCGCCGCCGAACTCCTCGTTGTAGTAGCGGCCGCCATTGCTCATGGTGAGCGTTTCCATCATCCAGCCGCAATAGTCGTAGGCGCAGGGGATCGCGATGCCCCATTGGGTCACCTTGTCGCCCTCGCGCTTGGTCAGCTTCTTGGCCCAGTCGGTGAGCTCGGCCCAGGTCTGCGGCGGCTTGCTCGGATCAAGGCCCGCTTCCTTGGCCTTGTCGGCGTTGATGTAGAGCAGCGGCGTCGAATTGTGGAACGGCACGCCGTAGACCGAGCGGTTGATCACGGCATTGCCGTGCAGCGCCGGGAAGAACTGGCCGAGGAACTGCTCCTTGGTGGTGCCGTCGGCCTTGATCAGCGCATCGAGATTGGTGAGCTCGTTCTCGATCTGCATGTCGAGCAGGAAGTTCGCCGACATGATCACGGCGGCCGGCGGCTTGCCGGCCTTGATCGCGGCGCGCGTCTTGATCAGCGTGTCGTCATAGGAGCCGGTGTAGACGGCAGTCGCCTTGACGTTGGGATGAGTCTCGTTGAACTCCTTGATCAGGGTGCCCATGTCGCGGGCGAGCTTGCCGTCGACGGGGACGGGAAAGAACAGGTCGACCTCGGTCGGACCTTCGGCCTTGGCCGGAACGGCGAGGGCGCCTGCCATGGTGCCTACCATGGCCAGGCCGAGCATGAGCCTGCGGGAGAACAGCATCGGAAAATCTCCTATTTGATGCCTGAGGTGACGAAAGAGCTGATGAAGCGTTTCTGGAAGATCAGGAAGGCGACGAGCAGAGGCGCGATCACCATGAGCGTGCCGGCGGCGATGGTGCCCCAGGCCTGCGTGCCTTCGGCGGTCTTGGTGAAGACGGAGAGGCCGATCGTGAGCGGGCGCTTGTCCGGCGAATTGATCACCATCAGCGGCCACAGGAAGTCGTTCCAGTGGCTGGTCACGGAGATGATGGCGAAGGCCGAGAAGCTCGGCATCGACAGCGGCACGTAGATGTGGCGGATGCGCTGGAACAGACCGGCGCCATCGATCAGCGCGGCGTCTTCCAGCTCGGTCGGAATGGCCTCGAACGCCTGGCGCATCAGGAAGGTGCCGAAGGCCGAGGCGAAGAACGGCATCATCACCCCGGTGAGCGTGTCGTAGAGACCGAGCTGCGCCACCAGTGACAGGTTCGGCACGATCAGCAGCACCGGCACCAGCATCAGCTGCATCAGGAACAGGTGGAAGATCGGCGTCTTGCCGGCGAAATCGAGGCGCGCAAAGGCAAAGCCGGCCAGCGTGATCGTGACGAACTGCACCAGGAGGATGCCGGTGCAGATGATCGTGGTGTTGAGCGTGTAGCGCGGAAAGTCGCCGATCTCCCAGGCGTCCCTGACATTGTCGAGCGTGGGCTTGAGGCTCGGCATCAGCTCGGCCATGGCGTTGATGCCGTCGGAGGCCGGGCGCAGCGTCGCGACGACCATCCACAGGAAGGGGATCAGCCAGACCATCGCGAGCAGCACGGTCAGGGCGAAGCCGAGCTTGGGCGTGATCTCGCCGCGGGTGGCGAGCGGGGCGTCCTTCCACAGCGTATCAAACAGCTTCATGGCCCGCCCTCGCGGCTCGCCATGGTGCGGAAGGACAGCGCGGTGAGGGCCATCAGCGCGGCGAGCGTCAGCAGCGTCGCCGCCGAAGCTTTGCCGATGTCGTAGTGCTCGACCGCCTGCTGGTAGATGTAGAACAGCACGAGGTTGGTCGAATTGGACGGTCCGCCCTGAGTCATGACGAAGACGTGGTCGACCTGCGTCACCGCATTCAGCGTGGCGATGACGGTGACGAACAGGAAGGTGGGCTTGAGCTCCGGCAGGATGATATGGCGCAGCCGCCGATACGGTCCGGCGCCGTCGAGATGCGCCGCCTCCATCACGTCCTCGGGCACGGCCTGGAGGCCGGCGAGGAAGAACAGCATGTAATAGCCGGCGTTCTTCCAGATCGTGATGACCATGATCGCATAGAGCGCGATGTCGGGATCGCCGAGCCAGTTCGGCAGCACCGGCAGCAGCCGGCCGATGTAATAGTCGAGCAGGCCGACATTCGGCAGGAAGATGAACAGGAACAGCGCCGAGGCCGCGACCATCGGGATCAGCACCGGCAGGAACAGCGCGGCGCGCAGCGCGCTGTTCACGGCATGAGTGCGCGCCAGCGCCAGCGCGAACAACAGCGCAAGCGCGATGCTCGGCACTGCCGTGCCGACGGCGTAGATCAAATTGTTGACGACGGCTCCTGCGAAAGCGGGGTCGGCAAGCACCGCGCTGATGTTCTCAAAGCCGACGAAACGCACCGGCGCCTTCGGCGTCGCGCGCTGATAGAGCGCATCGATCAGCACGCGCCCCATCGCGCCATAGGTGAACAGCGCGAGGAAGACCAGCGAGGGCAGGAGCAGCAGATAGGCCGGCAGCGAGGCCTTGAAGCGGCTCGTGAACCGCTTCAGGAGGTGCAGACGCGGTGCCGCCGACGTCGCGACCGGGAGAGCCGCGGGTTCAGCGAGGCTCATCTCATCGCGCCCGGAAATTGAGCGCGTAGTCGCGGCCGTCCACTCCCGCCGGTGGCTCGAAGGGGAAGCGCAGACTCTGGTCGAGGAAATCGTGGCTGTGCACGACGAGGTTCTCGTCGTCGATCAGCACGACGCCGTAGGCCGGCGGCTCGTGGCTGGCGAGATGCTCGCTGGCCGCAACGTCGAGCTCGAACCAGACCTGGTGGTTGGTGCCGCGCAGCGTCGAGAACGGGATCTTGCCGTAGCTGCCGAAGATCGGCCGGTGCACATGGCCGAAGAAAAGGTGGCGGATCCGCGCGCGATAGGGCGCGATGACTTCCGCGAATTCGGCGCTCTGCTTCAGCGCGATCTCGTCCATGGCGTGGACGCCGACCGGGAAGGGCGGATGGTGCATGAACACGACGAATTCCTGGTCGGCGGACGCGGCGGCGAGCGTGCTCGCCAGCCAGCCGAGGCGCTTTGCGCACATCTCGCCGGCATGGCTGGTCTCGTCCAGCGTGTCGAGGAAGACGAACAGGCCGTGCTCGGTGGTGCGCGTGCCCTGCACGAAGCCGTTGGCATCGCGCGGCGCCGCCTTCAGCGCGTCCAGGCAGGTGACGCGCTTGTCGTGATTGCCGACCATCGCGATGTAGGGAATCTTCAACGCCGTCATCGCCTCGGCGAAGTTGGCGTAGGACTCAGGCTCGCCCCAATGGGTGAGATCGCCGGTCACGACCGCAAACGCAGCGTCGGACTGGTGCTTGTTGATGTCGGCGATCGCCGCATCCAGCCGGGCGCGCGGATCGAGGCCGTAGAGCATCGAGCCGGGATTCGCGAGATGCGTGTCGGTGAGGTGGATGAATTTGAAGGGCATGGCGCGCCTAAATCGGGACGGTTGGAGGATCGGCGCCTCCGGCAAGACGGCGCTGTCAGCCCGTTAGAGCGCGTGTGTTTCAGTTTGATGACAGCGGTTCCCCTGGCCTGCTGAACATGTGGACACGCTTCGGCGGGCAGATGCGACGGGGACGGCGCCTCACGATTGCGCTGCAGTGGAGAAGCTACCTTGCCGTGAAGATGCGGTCATGGTTTGCTGGTCCAAGCCTCATTGCATCACGAGTTTCCCCAATGCCGCCGCGAGTCTTCCGCAAGCTGGGATTGCTTGCTTCTCTCTCCGTCCTGCTTGCCGTGTTGAGCACCGGTCCGCGTGCGACCGCGGCCGAGTTCAACTTCGCCCGCTACAAGGAGACCGATCTCGACGAATTCCTGGCGCGCCGGCGGCCCGCCACCGGCATGGACGTCTACCCAATGTCGCCGCTGAAGCTCGATGTCACGCTGGCCTCTCACGGCGAGCCGTGTGCCAACGGAGGGCTCAAGCGGTCTCTGATCATGAGCGGCATGCCCAAGCAGGATGCCGACAGCCTGCAGGCGACCAACTGCATCACGGTGCGCTCCGCCAAGGGGCGCGAGCTCAAGGTCTTTATGCAGGACGTGGTTTACGGGTTTCTCCCGAACGAGGTGCCGGTCGGCGGCAAGCTCTCGCTTTATGCGATCCATGCCTTCACCTCGCCCGACGGGCCGGGACTGCTGGTCAACGAATTCCTGACCCCGCGCAGCTTTCCACGTGCCGACAAGCCGGCGGACACGACGATGACATCCTGCGGATGCTGGACCCACGACGAGCATCCCGGTGTCGATTTCACTGCCGACAAGGCGGGCGCTCCGGTGGCAGCGATGGCGGACGGCGTTATCGTCAAGATCGAGACCGGCGAGCAGGCGCCGGCCGATTTTCCCGGGATCGGCGGCTGCGGCCGATACGTCGTGCTCAAGCACACCTATCCCAATGGCGGCATCGTCTACACGCGCTACGTCCAGCTCGGCCGCGTGGTCGGTCCGAAAGGCGAGACACTTAGGGTGGGAGCGACCGTCAAAGCGAAGGACACGATCGGCGAGATCGGCCCGAGCAAGGTGCTGCATTTCGAGCTTCGCCCCGTCGCTCCCGGCAACACGACGACGGACAAGGCCTGGAGCGAACGCTACGGCAAGATGCCGGACATGGAGTGGTCACGCTACGAGACCGTCGATCCTCAGAAATTCGACGTGGCATCGTTCGGCGGCGTCAGGAAGGCGACGAAGTAGGGGTGCGCAAACGCTCGATTTCGGCGATCAGTCTTGGAATGTCCTGCCGCGCGTGAGCGATGAAGTCCTGATCGGCTTCCGTTGCGCCGGTGAGGTAAATATCCTCGCCTTCGGTCTGGATGAAGTCAGATCCGCTGATATTCTCGCGCGTCTCGATGAACGATTTCCACGGACCGGCGGTAGCCTGTTCGCATCGCGCTTTGATCGCCTCGATCTCGTCGGCAGTGAGTGGATCATTCATGTCGGCGACTCTCCGTTGCCCGCTCGATCTCGCTTCGCAACATGGTCGGCCCACCAGCGGATCCAATCGCGCGCATAGGCCCTGTCGACCGGCGTGATCCAGTCGGCATCCTGGAGTGACAGCTGGAAAGCCTCCAACACTTCGCCGACAAATGGTTTGGCATCGATCTCCGCGATATCTTGCGCATCAACCTCGACCACAGGGCCCTTTGCGCCGAGGTGCTCGACTGCATGCGCGTGCTCGGTCAGAAAGAGGGGCCGCCCGGATTCCAGCCTCACGAACATCGAGGCGGCCCAGCCGAGGCCGTCGTCCTGATAATGGATCAACGTGAAGCCGAAGCGTTTTGCGAGGTCTGCGATCCGAATTGCGAGGGAGCAGAGCGGCATTTCGGGTCCGGAGAACCGAAAGTCGTCCGGGAGTTGCGTGATCACGACCGATCGCTCTCAGTTCGCTGGACCAGAGTGACCGAGTGGGCGGACGCATTGCTGCCGGAGGTCTCGCGTTTGCGCCGCGTTTGCTCGATGTGTCGATAGAGCCTCTGCAATTGATCGGCGGCTTCAACGCTACCTTGCTGGATTGCATGTTTGAGCCAGCGGACGGCCTCGTCCTGATTGGCCTCAACGGACAGCGTGCCCATCCCGTATTTGATGGCCAGCGCGGTCGTGTAAACCGGTCCGGCTCCGAGTTCGACCGCTTTCAGCAGGTGATCGAAGCACCGCCTGTCCTTCTCGAGATAGGGGAGGTTGCCGAGCCTTCGGTCATACGCGCTACTCAATTCGAGATGCGTTTCGACGTCTGCGGGGGCCATGGTAGTTTCGACCTCATCGATCAGACGATCGACCTCATCACGCACGAGGCCTGCATTCTCGCCCATCTTCGCGAGAATCACGCGTGCGGACATGTTGCCTTCCTCGATCGCTTGGCGAACCAGCGTGAGCGCTTCCGAATAGCGTCGGGCAACAAGTAGTTCCGCCACTTCGAGGCGCCATTCGGGATGCATATTCCGCTTGCCTCACGTCCCGCAGAACGTCTGCAACACGCGCTGATCCGGCAGCGGCGGATCGGCGTAGGCGGCGTACTCCGGCTGGTCGTCGAACGGCCTCGCCAGCACCTTCACCAGCTCCTCGAACGGCGCGTAATCGTCGTCGTTCACCGCGGCCTGGATCACGGCCTCGACGCGGTGGTTGCGCGGGATGAAGAGCGGGTTGACCGCGTGCATGGCGGCCTGGCGCTCGGCGGCGGTTTGCGGCTCCAGCGCGATGCGTGCGCGCCAGCGGCCGGCCCATTCGTCGAAGGCTGCGGGCTCCATGAACTGGCCGCGCACGTCCGCAGCCTCATCGCCGGCGGCCTCGCCGAGCTTGCGGAAGGTGAGGGTGAAGTCGGCCTGGTTCTTGGCCATGGCGTCGAGCAGGTCCTGGATCAGCGCATCGTCGCCGTCGCGCTCCGTGAACAGGCCCACCTTCCTGCGCAAGCCGGCCTGATAGGCCGCGCTGAACTGGTCGGAGAACGCGCCGAGAATGTCCTGGGCTTCGGCGACGGCCTTCTCCTGCTCGTCCGAAAATAGCGGCAGCAGGCATTCGGCAAGCCGCGTCAAATTCCACAAGCCGATGCGCGGCTGGTTGGCATAGGCGTAGCGGCCCATCTCGTCGATCGAGGAGAACACCTGGGCAGGATTGTAGGAATCCATGAAGGCGCACGGGCCATAATCGATGGTCTCGCCCGAGATCGAGCTGTTGTCCGTGTTCATCACGCCGTGAATGAAGCCGACCAGCAGCCAGCGCGCGATCAGCTCGGCCTGGCGCGCGACCACGGCGGCGAGCAGGGCGTGATACGGCCGCTCGGCGTGGAGCAGGTCCGGATAATGGCGCGTGATGACGTGATCGGCGAGCCGGCGGATCGCCTCGGTGTCGCGGCGGACGGCGAAGAACTGGAAAGTGCCGACGCGGATGTGGCTGGAGGCGACGCGGGTCAGCACCGCGCCGGGCAACGCGGTCTCGCGGATGACGTGCTCGCCGGTGACGACCGCGGCGAGCGAGCGCGTGGTCGGGATGCCCAGCGCAAACATGGCCTCGCTGACGATGTATTCGCGCAAGACCGGGCCGAGCGCCGCGCGGCCGTCGCCGCGGCGGGAGAATGGGGTGGGGCCGCTTCCCTTGAGCTGGATGTCGCGGCGGACGCCGTCTTTGTCGATGACCTCGCCGAGCAGGATGGCACGGCCGTCGCCGAGCTGCGGCACGAAATGCCCGAACTGGTGCCCGGCATAGGCCATGGCGATGGGATCCGCTCCGGCGGGAACCGTCTTGCCGGCCAGGATTTCCGCGCCTTCAGGGGTCTCCAGCACATCAGGATCAAGCCCGAGCTGGACCGCCAGCGGCCGGTTCAGCTTGATCAGCCGGGGCGCGGCGACGGGGGTCGGCGCGACGCGGGCGAAGAAGTTGTCCGGCAGCGCCGAATAGGAGTTCTGGAAGGGGAAATGCACCGTCATGACCTCAAGATAGGGCTGGAACGTCAATCGGCAAAGGTTCGCCCCCGGATAAGCCAAAAATGGGCACCTGAGGTCCAAATCCGGCCGTTCCCTTGGTTGCCGCCCCCGTCCTGCCGGGGTAAACCCTGCCGCAACTTCGGTCCGGCCATCACGGGCCGTTCGATTCGCTTCCTTCAGACATTGATTTTGGGACGACCATGCATCGCTACCGGTCACATACATGCGGCGCGCTCCGCGAGAGCAATATCGGCGAGACCATCCGCCTCTCCGGCTGGGTCCATCGCGTCCGCGACCATGGCGGCGTGCTGTTCATCGACCTGCGCGACCATTACGGCCTGACCCAGTGCGTGGTCGACCCGGACTCGCCGGCGTTCTCGCTGGCCGAAAAGCTGCGCTCGGAATTCGTGGTCAAGATGGACGGCAAGGTCCGCCGCCGCCCCGATGGCACCGACAATGACGACCTGCCGACCGGCAAGGTCGAGGTCTACATCAGCGAGATCGAGGTGCTGGGACCGGCCGGCGACCTGCCGCTGCCGGTGTTCGGCGACCAGGAATATCCCGAAGACATCCGCCTCAAGTATCGCTTCCTTGATCTGCGTCGCGAGAAGCTGCACCAGAACATCATGACGCGCGTCGAGATCATCAAGTCGATGCGCCGGCGCATGGAGGGGCAGGGCTTCTTCGAGTTCAACACGCCGATCCTGACCGCGTCCTCGCCGGAAGGTGCGCGCGACTTCCTCGTCCCGTCGCGCATCCATCCCGGCAAGTTCTACGCGCTGCCGCAAGCGCCGCAGCAGTACAAGCAGCTGCTGATGATGTCGGGCTTCGACCGCTACTTCCAGATCGCGCCCTGCTTCCGCGACGAGGACCCGCGCGCCGACCGTCTGCCCGGTGAGTTCTACCAGCTCGACGTCGAGATGAGCTTTGTGACGCAGGAAGACGTCTTCGCGGCGATGGAGCCTGTGATCACGGGCGTCTTTGAAGAGTTTGCCAAGGGGAAGCCGGTGACCAAGGGCTGGCGCCGGATTCCGTTCGCCGAGGCGTTGCGCAAGTACGGCAGCGACAAGCCGGACCTGCGCAATCCCATCGAGATGCAGGACGTCTCCGAGCATTTCCGCGGCTCCGGCTTCAAGGTGTTCGCGCGCATGCTCGAAGATCCCAAGAACCAGGTCTGGGCGATCCCGGCACCGGGCGGCGGCAGCCGTGCCTTCTGTGACCGCATGAACTCGTGGGCGCAAGGCGAGGGCCAGCCCGGCCTTGGCTACATCATGTGGCGCGAGGGCGGCGAGGGCGCAGGTCCTCTCGCGAACAACATCGGGCCCGAGCGCACCGCCGCGATCCGCGCGCAGCTCGGCGTCAAGGAAGGCGATGCCGCCTTCTTCGTCGCCGGCGATCCCGACAAGTTCTGGAAGTTCTCAGGTCTCGCCCGCAACAAGGTCGGCGAGGAATTGAACCTCACCGACAAGGAGCGGTTCGAGCTCGCCTGGATCGTCGACTTCCCGATGTACGAGTACAACGAGGACGACAAGAAGGTCGACTTCTCGCACAACCCGTTCTCGATGCCGCAGGGCGGCCTCGATGCGCTGAAGTCGCAGGATCCGCTGACCATCAAGGCGTTCCAGTACGACATCACCTGTAACGGCTACGAGATCGCCTCGGGCGGCATCCGCAACCACGTGCCGGAAGCCATGGTGAAGGCGTTCGAGATCGCAGGTTACGGCGAGCAGGAAGTGGTCGACCGCTTCGGCGGCATGTACCGCGCCTTCCAGTACGGCGCGCCGCCGCATGGCGGTATGGCCGCCGGCGTCGACCGCATCGTGATGCTGCTCTGTGGCACCACGAATCTACGGGAGATCTCGCTGTTCCCGATGAACCAGCAGGCCATGGACCTCCTGATGGGCGCCCCGTCGGAAGCCACCACGAAACAGCTCCGCGAGCTGCACATCCGGGTGAACCTGCCGCAGAAGTGAAGGTGAGGCTACGCCTCTCCTCGTGCGCGGAAAAGCGCGCTCTCTCCTCCTCGTCATTGCGAGCGCAGCGAAGCAATCCAGAATCTTTCCGCGGAACGAGTCTGGATTGCTTCGTCGCAAGAGCTCCTCGCAATGACGAGGAGGAGAGAGCCGCCTGTCTCTTCCCTACAGCCCCGTCGAGGCCTCGATCCTGAACTGCGCCAGCGCGCTCTGCGGGTCGGTTTGCGAGAGCTGCATCAATTGCATCAACGGCACCTTGGCGCGGGGCGTCAGTTTGATGGTCAGCGTCTGCCCCGGCGCTTCCACGAATCCGGCGAGCGCGTCGACCGCGCCCCTGGCATCGCTATTGGTCCCTGCGATCTTCTCGCCTTGCGCCCTGATCATCGCGACGATGGCGCTGCGGGCAGCATCGCGGCTGACATTCTGCATGCGTGCGAACTGCGCCACGACGAGATCGACCACGCCGCCGTCACGCAGCGAGGCCTCAAGCGCGCCGGTTTCGACCAGCGCTGCCTGACCCATCGCCTGCGCCGGGTCGGTCGTGAACAGGCCGCGCGGCACATTGACGAGCGCGACGCGGGTCTGCAGCCTGGCGAGGTTGCCGAGATCGAGCGTAGCGGGGGCGAGCGCGAACGCGCCCGACGATTCCGACCAGGCCGCGCCGAGATCCAGATCGATCGCCAGCTTGTCCACGCCTGCCACGATCAGCGGCTGCAGCGCCGGATTGGCGGGATCGGTCGGCGCGACCATCTTCACGACCAGATTGACCTTGCTCGGGATCGGCCCGACGAACTCCCCCCAGTTCAGGCTGATCGTATCGATGGTGAAGAGCTGCCGCGTCGTCTTGTACGGCGAGACCACGCCCTTGATCTCGGCACCTTGGAGCACGCGGAATAGGCCGACCATCTGATCGGGCGAGGGCGGCCGTCCCGGCGTTTGGAGACTCGCCGCCCAGCGCATCAGATTTGCCACGCTGAAGGACTTCAACGCGAAGCGGTCCATCTTGAACTGGCCCTGCGGCATCGGGATGTCGAGGCCCTCCAGCGTTATTCTGTCCTGATCGTATTTGACCGCGTCGAGCCGTCCCGTCCCTTGCGGCGTCTCGGCCGTTTGTCGGCCGATTTCGGCCTTGCCGATCTGAAAGCTTTCGAAGAAATCAGCCACTCTCGCGATCATGTCGCGCGACTGCGCCGGCGTTGGGATCGAGCCGTCGGCCGGCACCAGCGCGATGATCTCGGACGGCCGGAATTTCGAGGGCCGGATGGCAATGTCGTCGAAGGTGAAACCGTCCACCTGCATGCCCATGCCGGGCGCCGCGGTGACGACATAGGAGTTGACCGAGATGCGCCGATAGATCCTATGAAAATTGTCGTCGCTCGATCCTTGCGGATCGAGCGCGGCCCTCGCAGCGGTTGGGTCGAATTCGTAGATGGCCAGGCCGGACAATTCGCCGGTCATCTTCGCAGGCTTGCCCGGCTGGCTCAGGTCGACCGTATAGGTGACGCGGTCCATCTTCGCCGTTTCGATCTTGCCCCGGTTGAGGTTCTGGACCGATAGACCTGAATAGACATAATCCCCGCCGCCGGCATTGCCGCCCGCATTGATGTTGACCGTGAGGGTCGGCACCGCGATCTCCGACGCCGAGATGGTCGCGTATTGCGCGAGGACGAAGCGATACATGTCGATGATCGAGCCGGCCAACGGCGGGCCGTGTGCGCGGGTCGGGCCGGAAAAATCTCGCGCGCTGATCTGTGGGATCTTGTAGTTCGCCTTCACGGTGATCCGGTCGGTGGACGTGAATCCGACCTCGATCCCGGATGCATCGATGTTGTCGGCCGAAAAACGGGCCTCGTCCGGCTGGCGCACACCGACGGCCGTGATCTTGGCGACCTTCAAGGTGGCGATCTGCGCTTGGGCAGGCTCGACTGCAATGTCCTCGATCGTCAGCGTCCGGGTCGCGAGCTCGAACGTGATCTTGCCATGGCTCGCCTTGCCGCCGCCTGCGCGGAGACGCTCGAACGCCGCTTCGACCTCGCTGGTCGCCCGATGCTGGACATAGAGGTTGAAGCCGAACCATCCTCCCGCAGCGAGCACGGCAGCCACGATCAGGCCGATCAGGATTCGCTTCATTCCCAGCTCCAGTTGCTCGTTTCGCACCGCGCAACCTGCCATATTCGCGAAACGCCGTTCGGTCCAGAGAAAGCTATGGTTTCAAATATTTGACGGCGCGCCCTGTTGACGGGGATGCAATCGGATGTTGCCACCGGGCCTTCGGCCGTGCTTCATCCCGTTTCCATGACCCGGAAATACGGTCCGCTTGGGCCGTCGAATCGTGCATTTTTGAGGCCGGTAACGCGAGGCGAGACACCGCATGTCGTCCTATTCTGATGATCTCCACCAGGCGGCGCTCGCCTACCACCGTCTGCCGCGCCCTGGAAAGCTCGAGATCCAGGCAAGCAAGCCGCTTGCCAACCAGCGCGACCTCGCGCTCGCCTATTCGCCGGGCGTCGCCGCGGCCTGCACCGAGATCGCCAAGAATCCGGCCGAGGCGGCCACGCTCACCACGCGCGCCAACCTGGTTGCCGTGGTCTCCAACGGCACCGCGGTGCTCGGCCTCGGCAATATCGGTCCGCTGGCCTCCAAGCCGGTGATGGAAGGCAAGGCGGTCCTGTTCAAGAAATTCGCCGGCATCGACGTGTTCGACATCGAGATCGCCGCCGACACCATCGACCGCGTGGTCGAGACCGTGGCCGCGCTGGAGCCGACCTTCGGAGGCATCAATCTGGAGGACATCCGCGGGCCGGAATGCTTCGAGATCGAAGCGCGCTTGAAGGAGCGCATGAAGATTCCGGTCTTCCACGACGACCAGCACGGCACTGCGATCATCGTCGCCGCCGCCATCACCAATGGCCTCAGGCTGAACGGCAAGAAGCTGTCCGAGGTCAAGATCGTCGCGTCGGGGGCAGGGGCCGCGGCGATCGCGACACTCAATCTCCTGGTCTCGATGGGCGCGCAGCGCAAGAACATCTGGGTCTGCGACATCGACGGCCTCGTGCACGAGGGCCGCAACACCTCGATGGACCGCTGGAAGGCGGTCTATGCGCAGAAGACCGACAAGCGCACGCTCGCCGACGTGATCGGCGGCGCCGACATCTTCATCGGGCTCTCGGCGCCGGGCGTGCTCAAGCCGGAGATGGCCAAGGCGATGGGCGACAAGCCTTTGATCATGGCGCTCGCCAATCCGGTGCCGGAAATCATGCCGGAAGAGGCGCGCAAGGCGCGCCCCGACGCCATGATCTGCACCGGCCGTTCCGACTACCCGAACCAGGTCAACAACGTCCTCTGCTTTCCCTTCATCTTCCGTGGGGCGCTCGACGTCGGCGCCACCGCGATCAACGAGGAGATGAAGCAGGCCGCCGTCGAGGCGATCGCGCAGCTCGCGCGCGAGGCGCCGTCGGATGCCGTCGCGCAAGGTTTCGACACCGGCGAGACGCAGGGCTTCGGTCCGGGCTCGCTGATCCCGAGCCCCTTTGATCCCAGGTTGATCTTGCGCATCGCGCCGGCCGTGGCGAAGGCGGCGATGGAATCGGGCGTCGCAACGCGCCCCATCACCAATTTCGACGAATACACCGCGCTGCTCGAGCGCTTCGCCTTCCGCTCCGGCCTCGTCATGAAGCCGATGTTCGCCAAGGCCAAGACCCAGCCGGTGCGCGTGATCTATGCCGAAGGCGAGGACGAGCGCGTGCTGCGCGCCACGCAAGTCGTGCTGGAGGAAAAGCTGGCTCGGCCGATCCTGGTCGGCCGTCCGTCGGTCGTGGAGGCGCGCATCAAGCGCTTCGGCCTCTCGATCCGGGCCGGCAAGGATTTCGACCTCGTCAATCCCGAGGACGATCCGCGCTACCGCTCCTACGTGCAGTCCTATGTCGAGGTCGCCGGTCGCCGCGGCGTGACGCCGGATGCAGCCCGCACCGTGGTGCGCACCAACAATACGGTGATCGCCGCGCTCGCGGTCACGCGCGGGGAAGCAGACGCCATGCTCTGCGGCGTCGAGGGCCGCTACATGAGCCATCTGCGCCATGTCCGCGAGATCGTCGGCTTCTCGCCTGGAATCAGCGACTATGCGGCGCTGGCGCTATTGATCACCAGCAAAGGCGCCTTCTTTATCGCCGACACGCAAGTTCGCCCCAATCCGAGCGCGGAGGAGCTTGCCGAGATCGCATCGCTCGCCGCGGTCCACGTCCAGCGCTTCAACATCAAGCCGAAGATCGCCTTCGTCTCGCATTCGGATTTCGGCAGCTACGACACCGATTCCTCGCGCAAGATGCGGCTGGCGACCCAGCTTCTGAAGGACAAGCATCCGGAGATCGAGGCCGACGGCGAAATGCAGGGCGACACCGCGCTCTCCGCAGCTGCGCGAAGGATGGTGCTGCCGCATTCCAAGCTGGAGGGCGAGGCCAACATCCTGATCATGCCGACCCTGGATACCGCCAACGTCGCCTATCAGATGATCAAGTCGCTCGCGGACGCGCTGCCCGTCGGCCCGATCCTGGTCGGCCCGGCGCGCCCCGCGCATATCCTCACCCCCTCGGTGACGGCACGCGGCATCCTCAACATGACGGCCGTGGCCGTGGTGGAAGCGCAGGAACGCGCCTCGCGGCAGCAGCCGACGTTGTTTACGTAAGGCACCGCTGTCGCGCCGCTGGAGGTGCAATCCTTCTCCCCTTGTGGGAGAAGGTGGCATAGGCGGCCTTCGGCCGCCGTTCTTAGCGACGCCGAAGCGAAGCTTCGGCCGTGGCGCCGGATGAGGGGTTGTTTCCGCGAGTCGGGATCTCGCGAGTTGCCCGTGCCGATAGATACCCCTCATCCGTCTCGCCGCTTCGCGGCGAGCCACCTTCTCCCACAAGGGGGAGAAGGAAAGAGACCGGCAATTTTGAATTCCTATCAGTTCGCCATTTCCCCGTTTGTAAACCGGCGCACGACTCTCCATAATCCCCTTCAAGCGTTCTGCGTTCTGCGCTCTGAGCTTGCCAAGAGGCCGATCATGCCAGCGTTCGTGACTTTCGGGCGAATCCTGTTCGCCGTGCTGTTCATCTACACGGGCGCGACCAAGCTGTTTGCCATCCAGGCCACCGCCGACGTCATCGCAACCAAGCTCGTGGTGCCCGATGTCGTCGCGCCTTATGCCCAGCAGGTCGAGACGGCGACCGCCATGACCACGCCGCAGCTGTTGGCGATCGCGATCGGCGGGCTCGAGATCATTGCAGGGCTGATGATCGCGTTGAATTTCGGCGCGCGTTTCTTCGCGATGCTGCTGATCGTCTACGTCGCCGTCGCGACCGTCCTGTTCTACGATTTTTGGAACATGGCGGCGCCCGACAACGCCAAGATGCTGGTCGACGCGCTCAAGAACCTCTCGATCATCGGCGCGCTCTGCATGATCATCGGCTATGGCCGCACCACGCGTCCGGCCGAGGCGGCCTACGGCGACGTCTAGCGGTCACTCCGCTCTCGGCGGCGCGATCTCGCGCATCCAGCGGGAAATCGTCGCGCTGTTCGCTCCATCGCTGCCGCGCTGTCGGCCGAGCAGGGCGGCCTCCCGTGCGGCGCGGGGCGTGATGCCGTAGGCGGCCTTGAACGAGCGCGTGAAATGCGCGTCGGTGCCAAGCTGCCAGCGCCGTGCCACCTCGCTGATCCGGGGGCCCCGCGCGCCCGAATTGGCGAGGTCGAAGAAGGCGCGGTGCAGTCGGCGGCTGCGGATGTAGTCGGCGATGCCGCCGACCGGGGCGAACAGCCGGTACAGCGAGGCCCGGGACAGGCCGAAATGGGCGGCGATCGAATTGGCCGACAGATCCTCGCTGGCAAGGCCAGCCTCGATATATTGGCGGATCCGCATCAAGGACGGGCTTGCCGCGACGCCATGGTCGGCATCGGCCTCGCCCCGTTCGATTTCGTTGCGAAGGCACGCGGCCAGCAGCGACACCGTGCCCTCGACCACGGATTGGCATTCGTCGAGGCTCATGCGCGGGGCAAATTCGAACAGGGCGGTGAGATGCCCCGCCAGCAATCGCGCGATCACGCTGCTGCCCGGCAGCACCAGGCCATGCAAATCATCGACCCGCAAGAGATGGGCGGCGAACATCGGGCGCGGCACGACCAGCGTGACATTCTCGAACGCCGTCGCCTTGGTCTCCAGCGCCTGGGCGAGATCGAACAGGCAGATGTCGCCGGCGCGTACGCGCATCGGCCGTGTTCCGGCAACGCCGTCATAGCCGCCCTTCAGATAGAGCTGGAGGATGATGTGGTCGACGCCGCTGCGCGCGATCGTTTCGGCCGTCCGGCGGAAACGCTGGCCGCTGGCACGGCTCAGCCCGATCAGCACCGGTCCCATGGCGTAGGAGCTGAGGTCGGCGCGAAACGGGCCCGGTTCGCCGGCGGCGAGCTCGTCCACCTCGAACAGCGTGGCGACGGCTTCCCGCCACGCTGCGATGTTCGCCTCCGTCTCCATCTGATCGGCGCTGAAGCCGAATGCCGGCAGCAGGGACGATATCGGGGCGACATCGTCATTCAATCCGGAAGCGTCCGTCGGACTAGTCGGCGTGCAGTCGTCGCTCATTCTGGCCGTGGGTTAGTTTTTGCTCTTTTGTCTCAGTCTATTGATGCGGTGTGTCGCAGCCGTTGGCCCGTATTGACGCCGCGCCTCGGACGTTGGCTATAGCGCCACGACCGCCGTCGGGGCCGATTTTCGGGTCTCGGCAAATATGCTAGCCGGCTTTGCGCTGGCCGGCGGCGGGACCAATTTTAGCACGGCACATCAGCAATATGCGGAACGGTATGATGTTGCAGGTACTGTGCATGGGGTTGTTTTTCCAGTTTGGGTCGGAGCCGGCGTAAGCGCCGCCACTGCCGGCAGGCTACCCCCGCCGCCACGGGGTCACGGTCACTTCATGCGCCGCGTCGAGGAGGTAGGGCGCACCCGGCCTCATCCCGTGCGCAGCCAGCACCTCGTGAGGCGTCCGCTGGGGCACGCCGACGAAGCAGCCCTCGCCGCCGGGCAGCCGCACATGCGGAGCCTCCGACAGCCAGAACGTGTCGTAGCGGTCCATGAACAGGTCGAACACGACCGGTCCGCCGATGACGGCGACCATGCCGGATGCGACGTCGGCGAAGGCGCAGGCCTGCTCGAAGTTCGCATGCTCAGGATTCCACAGCGTCGCGTTCGGCATCTCCGGATCGACGGTGAGGTCCCTGATCTTGCGGGTCAGGATCAGCCGCTTGCGGCTGGCCGAATTCGGCTGCTGCTCGTGCGAGTTGCGGCCGTGCACGATCAGCGCGGCGCGATCGAGTGCCTGCTCGAAGAACCGCTTGTCACCTTCGAATTTCAACGTCTCAGGCATGATGTGCGACGGATCGGCGAGCATGCCGTCCGCGGAGACGATGACGTAGCCTTCGATACGGAAAGACAAGTGCGACGGCTATTCGGAAACGGTGGTCACCACCGAATTGACCGGGCGCTGACTCACCGTCGGCAGCTTGAGGTCCTTGAGCAGCTCCTGGTCGTATTCCGGCAGCGTCGAGGCCGGGAACTTGGCGCGCATCGCGACCACCTTGTAGCCGCCGGCCTTCAGCCGCTTGAGCAGCTCGGGCAGGGCCTCCGCGGTGTGCTTCTGGAAGTCGTGCATCAGGATGATGCCCTTGCCCTTGGTATCGAGCTTCTTCATCACGGTCTCGACGATCTTCTCGGGCTTGGAAGCCTTGAAGTCGAACGAGTCGATGTCGCAGGAGAAGCTCGCGACATTGCGGTTGCCGAGATAGGTGACCATCTCGGGCGGATGCTGCAGCGCCGGGAAGCGGAAGAACGGCGCGGGCGAGATGCCGCCGAGCGCCCACTTCACCGCCGCAAAGCCCTTCTCGATCTCGTCCTTGCGCTGCGCTTCGTTGAGCTTCTTGTTGTTGAGGTTGGCGTGCGACCAAGTGTGGGCGCCGACGGTGTGGCCGGCTGCGTAGACCTGCTTGAGGACCTCCGGCTCGTAGGTCGCGTGCTTGCCGATGATGAAGAAGATTCCGGTGGTGCATTCGTCCGCGAGCGCCTTCAGCACCGCGGGCGTGTTGCGCGGCCAGGGGCCGTCGTCGAAGGTCAGCACGACCTCCTTGTCGCGCAGGAAGTCGAGCTCCTTGAAATGCTCGAAGCCGAAGCCGGGACCGCCCGTGGTGTCGATCTCGACGGTGCGGGCGACGCCGAGTGCGCCCGGTGTGTTGCAGGCCGCGCGGGCCGGCTGCGGCGGCTGTTTCGGCGGGGGCGGATTGACGAAGCCCGCTGGCGCCGCAGCCGCTGCTGCGGGCGCTGGAGCTGCAGGGGATGTTGCAGCCGCTGGTGTTGCCGCCGGCGCGGCTTGCGGTGCGGCCGCGGGCTTCGCGGCCGGCGTCTGCGACCATGCGGCGCCGGAGAGCGCCACCGACATCGCACCTGCTAAAATCAGTCCTGCCGCCACGCGCATGGTGATGTCCCTCGAGATTGATCCCGTTGTTCCGCCGTGGCTTTTCGCCTGCGGCAAAAACCGTCCTGCCCAAAACAATCCTAGCCTAGATGGTGGGCCATCGCCATTGCAACGGCTGTTTGATGCCGCGTCGCAATTGTGCCCAGCCGGATGGCGTGCACTTGAGTCGTGCACGTGAGTCAAGTGTCGGCCAGGGCCCTTGCAATGGCGGTCTTGATCCGCGTGTCGGCCGGCTCGACGGCGGATGGAAATACCTCGGCGATATAGCCGTCGCGGCCGATCAGGTATTTGTGGAAGTTCCAGCGCGGAACTTCCTTCGGTCGGGCTTCCGCGGCCCATTTGTAGAAGGGATGCGCCCGCGCACCGACCACCGCAGCCTTGGCCGTAATCGGGAAGGTAACGCCATATTGGTGGTGTGCGGTCTGCGTGATCTCGCTGCTGCCACCGGGCTCCTGGCCGCCGAAATCGTTGGACGGCACGCCGATCACGGTGAGCCCGCGCCCGCGAAACTCGTTCCAGATTTCCTGCAGGCCGGCATATTGCGGCGTGTAGCCACAGAGCGAGGCCGTGTTCACCACCAGCAGCGGTTTGCCGGTGAACGTGGCGAGGCGGATGTCGTCGCCTGACAATGCGGGGAAGGAGAAGGCGTAGGCCGAGATCCGGCTCATGGCGCCATCGGCGAGGGCGCGCGTGACAGGCGCGAACGCGCCCGCAAGCGTGACGCTCAGCACGGTTCTGCGATTCATCATGACGGCGTCCCCCGAGATGATCCGAGGGCAGATTACTCCGCCACTGCGGCCTCGCGCGTCAACACCGCGTTATCGGTCCTGCGAGAGAGCTAGTACAGGCGGACGATGAAGTCGGTACCTTCGCCGGTCTCGCCCTGGTTGATGCCCTGGTCGGAGACGATGATCGAGCCGCCTGACGTCAGCATCTCGTTGATTTTCGCCATGGTCTCAGTGGGGACCGAGATGCGGTTGAGGGCTTCGGCTGGGCTGTCCGGCGTCACCACCGGTTTTGCGGCGACGGGGATCACGGCGGCACCGCGCTGGCGGCGCGCCACGCGGTTGTCGTCCTCGCGCGCCACGGAACGGGCGGACACGGGCAGCGACACCACCGACCAGTGCAGCGTGTTGGCATCGGCCTTGTCGAGCTCGGCGGTGAAGACATGCGTGCCGAGCGGCCGGTCGCTCGCGGCGATCGTGACAGGCACCTCGAACAGCGGCGCAAAATTCTGCCGCACATAGAGCTTGGAATCCTTGCGGCTGATGAAGACGGCAATCTGGCCGGCCCGCTTGGGTGTGTCCGGCTTTGCCGCCGGCGCAGGATCGGTGAGGCGGCCCTCGTCCTTCTTTGCATCGGGTGCGGTGGCGAGCGCCGGCGCATCGGGTGCCTTCGCGGCTTCCGTTTTGACCGGGTCGACCTTGTCGGCAGGCTTGTTCTCGGTCGCCGGCTTGGCGGCGTCTTCGGACGCAGGCTTGGCCGCTTCGGCCGTCTTGACCTCGTTGGCCGTCGCCGCGGCTTCCTCGCGCGCAGCCGCATGGCCGGTGGTCACGTCCGACAACACGGTGTGGCCGACCGAGGTGCGCAGCTCGACCACGCTGTCGGCGCTGGCCGTCTTGGTCTCGACCGGCTTGGCTTCGGTCGTGCCCTTATCGGCCTTGTCAGCGACATTGGTCTGCGGCGCGAGGCTCGCGGCGGGCTGCGGCGGCACGCGCATGGAGGCGAGCACGGGATGGGAGAAGCTTTGCGGCGATACCTGGCCGGGCGCCACGATCACGCGCGCGCCCATCCTGGTCCAGTTCCACATCTTCATCGCGAACGCCATGGGCATGCGGATGCAGCCATGCGAGGCCGGATAGCCCGGCAGCGCGCCAGCATGCATCGCGACGCCGGACCAGGTGATCCGCTGCATGTACGGCATCGGCGCGCCGCTATAGAGGTTGGAACGGTGGAATTTGTGCTTCTGGATGATGCTGAACACGCCCATCGGCGTCGAGTGGCCCTTCATGCCCGTCGACACCGGTGATTCCGCGAACACGCCGGCTTTGTCGTAGACCGTCATCTTCTGCCGGTCGATCGAGACGACAATGACGAGTGGCCCTTGCGGCTTGGTGCCGGCTTCCTTCTCGACAACGACGTCCTTCTTGCTTGCGGCGCCGCGCTTTTGCGGCTTCTGGCGCGGTATTTCGGGAAGCCGGTTCGGCCGGGCGTAGTAGGGCCGGTCGGAATAGTCCGTCCAGTAATAAAATGCTGCGTTTGCTTCGCTGGTTGCGCCGATCGCACCCGCCGCCGTCAACATGGCGACCTGCCACAGCCGTGCCGGCTTGGCAGGCGAACCCCACCCGTTCACGCTGTTCATCCTCGAATCCATTATCCAAATCAGACGTTAGTCTCGCAAAGGGAATACGCGTTCACCAGCAGCGCGGTTCTGCCATCAGCTACTTTTGTCCAAGGCGTAGCAAAAAAGCCTCACGGAGCGGTAAACGGCGGCCGGGTCCGCTCCTCTGCCGCCTTCCTGACCGCCGCTTGCGTTCCTACATTGCGGGGACTTGTTAGCGGAGAACTTCATGTCATCTCGTTTCCCCGGTCTTTCGAGCATCCGTCTGAAAGGCCTCGCTTTATTCCTCCTGGCTCTGACCGCGCCAATGGCGTCGGCATCTGCGGCCGACGAACCTGATCTGATCTTCCGCCGCTCTACCGTGTTCAAATGGATGAGCCCGAACGACAAGCTCGCGACCTATGGTCTCGACGATCCCGAAGTCGAAGGCGTCGCCTGTCATTTCACGGTGCCGGAGAAGGGCGGCTTCAAAGGCTGGCTCGGCCTTGCCGAGGAGGTCTCGGATATCTCGCTGGCCTGCCGCCAGGTCGGTCCGGTCAAGTTCAAGCACAAAATGGAGCAGGGCGACGACATGTTCCGCCAGCGCCGGTCGCTGTTCTTCAAGAAGATGCAGATCGTGCGCGGCTGCGACGCCAAGCGCAACGTGCTGGTCTACATGGTCTATTCAGACAAGCTGATCGAAGGCTCGCCCAAGAACTCGACCTCGACCGTGCCGATCATGCCGTGGGGACCTGCGGACGCAAACGTCCAGAAGTGCGGCGAGTTCTTCACGCAATGAGGCGCTCCGCGTTCACTCCTGCAACGCGCTCGCGTTCACCCGGCGGCGATCGCGCGGCGTCGCAAGGCGCGATCCGGTCAGTCGCACGAACGTCTGCGGCGCCGCCTCGAGGCCGCGGCTCGATTGCAGCGCCATTGCGCCGGTGCTGCCGCGAATGATCGGTTGATCTGCGCGCTCCGTCGGTGGATTTTCATCGCGCGGCGTTGCGCGATTTCCCGCCATCATGGCCATCCCTCACGTGAATGCGCCCGATGATCCGGGCGTCTCGGTTTCGATGGCTTGGGTCGTTGCTGAACCAATTCCGGTTCGACAGGATCCAGCCTTCTTTTGCCGCCCTTTCAGCAGAAAAACGTAAAATGCATGTGAAGCGCGCGCGGCGGCCGCGTGACAACGCTTGGGCGGGGTGCACGTCCGTGCCGGCGCCGGAACTTGGCAGGCGACTTTGGCCTGCCGCCAGACCTATCTGAAATAACTGGCATTTTCCGAGAATTGTTTCGTCGCCGTGGCCGGGACGAAACAATTCTCACGAAGACGAAACCATTTTCAGTTTTTCGCGCATCACGCGCGAAACCGCCCATGGTTATCAGGCTGATAAGGACGACGGCGCACCGCCGGCCACAGAATTGGGACACAGATCATGCGCGCGCTCAGCTTCATCCTTGCTTTCGGTTTCGTGCTCGCCGGCTCCTCGTTGGCGGGTGCGCCCGACGGCAATCTCCCCGGTGTCGGTACCTTCCAGTACAGCGGCTCGCCCGTTGCGGTTCCGGCCGCTCAGCCGATCATGGTCGCCGCGCGCTTCTGACTGCACACAACGAAACAGCCGGCAAAACTATCATGTTGCTTCGTCTCTGCGCCGCAGCGTTCGTGTCCCTTCTGACGATCAACTCCGTTCAGGCGCAGGTCCGCTCACCTTCCAGGCTACCCGATCCGCGTGGCGAATTCGTGCGCCAGTGTGCGCCGCACATGCTCGGGCGCTGGCAGCATCCGGAAGCGGTCTGCGGCTGCCTGCACGATCACGCCGCCGCGGCCGTCGAGGATCGCGATCTGCGCGAAGCGCTGCTGCGCGGCATCAGCGAGACCGGCGTGCCCACCATCGAGACAGATTGGGTACCGGCCTCCAAGCACAGCGAGATCGGCCCGACCTTCACCAAGATCGCCAAACCGACCCTGCAGTGCATGTTCGATCCGGCGAAATAGTCCTGGATCCTTACTTCGTTTTCGGTCCGTGCCGGGGCACGCAGGAACTCGTGCGCGAGACTCCCTTGTCGGTCATCTTCGCGCCGCGCACTTCCCTGAGCTGACCGGCGGGGCAGGTTCCGTCATCCACGAGCACGCGCTGGCCGAGCTTCAGATCGCCGATGTCCTGCTCACGTCCGACTGTGGCAGCGCGTGCCGTCGAGACAAGCGCGATGGAGATCAGCAGCGAGAGGCAGGTCGCGTGGCGCAGCAGCATGATGTGAGGTCCCGGAATCGATGCCGCAATCTAGGGAGCGGCGGGCGATTCTGATAGTGAAGCTTCGTCAGGCCCGGCGGGCCGGTTTTCCTTTTGCGGCCAAGGCTGCGCGCGATTCCCTCGCGAGACGTTCCGCGGACGCCACGAGCTGCGGCACGGGATGTCCGGAAAATCCCAGCACGAAGCCGGGCAGGGGACGCCCGCGCGAATAGGTGTCGGCCAATAGCCAGCCTTCGGCGCCAGCCGCCTGCTTGGCCAGCGCCGCCACCGCCGGATCGACGGCAGGATCGAACCGGGCGACAAGATGCAGGCCTTGTGAGGGCACCGGCACCGAAAGCGCGCCACCGGATGCGACTTCCAGCCTCTCGGCGAGCACGTCGCGCGCCTCGCGATAGAGTTTCCGCACGCGCTTCAGATTCGCGGCGAAGGCGCCGGAATTGAGCATGTCCGCCACCGCGCCCTCCATCAGCGTGCCGGGAAAGCGGTCGAGCGCCGCCCGCGCCGTCGTCACGTCCGCGATCAGGCGTTCGGGCAGCGCGCAATAGCCGATGCGCAGGCCCGGAAACAGCGTCTTGGCAAAGGTGCCGAGGTAGATCACGCGCTGGAGCCGATCGATGCCGGCGAGCGACATCAGCGGCGCGCCGTCATAACGGAACTCGCTGTCGTAATCGTCCTCGAGCACGAATGCGCCGGCCTGTTTGGCCCAGTCCAGAAGCTCGAGCCGTCGCGGCATCGACATCTGCACGCCAAGTGGAAACTGGTGCGACGGCGTGACGTAGGCCGCGCGCGCGGACGGCGCCGCGATGCGGCCTTTGGCGACGCGCATCCCGTGTTCGTCCACCGGGACGGGCACGGCGCGATAACCGCAATGGGCGATGGTTTTTCGCGCGGCGGGATAGCCCGGATCCTCGCACCAGACCTGGTCGCTGGATTTCAGGATCGCGCTCAGCACGATGCGCAGCGCGTGCAGCGTGCCCGAGGTCAGCATGATCTGGTCGGGATCGCAACGCAGCCCCCGCGCCGACAACAGATGGTCGGCGATCGCCACGCGCAGCTCGCGGCTGCCGCGAGGGTCGCCATAATGCAGGTGCTCGGTTCCGAATGCGCGCATGCGGCGGCCGACGAAAGCGCGAAAACGCTGCACGGCGCGTTCGTCGATATGGGTGCAGCCAAGCGCAAACGCGCCTTGCTTTGGCGCTTCGAGAACGACCTTCGGCTTGTTCGGCTCGGCGGCGCGCTGGGGTATACGCGCCGCGACGAACGTTCCGGAGCCGACCGTCGCGTCGGCAAAGCCGTCGGCGATCAGGCGCTCATAGGCGGTGACGACGGCGTTGCGGCGGAAGCCGGTCTGCCTGGCCAGCGTCCGCGATGGCGGCAGCGGCTCGCCCGGCCGGACCAGGCCGGAGACGATCATCTCGCACAGTGCCTGATACAGCCGGTGCGCGGCAGAAGCGCCGGCCGTGACGTGAGGGCCGGTGAGGTCGAGCGGAAGCTCGGGCTTGGTTCGGGACGACGAATTGGTCGGAATTTTTTGCATGGAATTGGAACTATCGCAGACCAAATGCGCCGCTACAACTGCTCCGGATTTCTTCCATCCGAGCAGGAGCGGCTGTGAGCCAGACCGAGACCTCGAATTCCTATCCGACATCGGCACGCAACCAGGTGAAGCGCCGGCACGACCGCGGCTTCTATGATCACGACACGGTTCATCGCATCCTGGATTCTTCGATGCTGTGCCACGTCTCCTACGCAATCGACGGCCAGCCCTATTGCACGCCGACCTTCTTCTGGCGCGAGGGCACCAGGCTGTACTGGCACGGATCGAGCGCCAGCCGCATGCTACGCAACCAGAGCAAGGGCGAGCGCGTCTGCCTGACGGTCGCCCATCTCGACAGCCTCGTGCTGGCACGCTGCGGCTTCAACCATTCCGCCGACTACCGCGCCGTGATGGCGTTCGGCACAGCCTATCTCGTCACCGATCCTGATGAGAAGGAGCGCGCGGTGATCGCCATGGTCGATCGCTTCTTCCCGGATCGCACCGCCGGCCTGCGACAGAGCACCATGCAGGAAATCAAGGCGACGTCCTTCATCGCAATGGAAATCGAGGAAGCCTCGGCCAAGATCCGCGCCAAGGGCGTCGCCGACCATGACGAGGACTATGCGCTGCCGATCTATGCGGAGCGCATTCCGGTCCGCACCGTGCTCGGCGCCCCCGAACCGTGCCCGCGCCTGCTCGATGGTGTCAGCCGGCCTGCGACTCTGAACGGCTATTCCGAAGGCCGGCTGCTCGAAGATGCATTGCGGGATGCATATTTTCTGGAGTACCCGAACGGCTGAAATCGGCTAGTTTGCGCGCTCCCTGGGACCATTGGAATGTCTGGAGTCGCCCGAATGAATGCCGAAACGCAGCAGAGGATTCTTGACGCCGTCGACAGCGGCTTCGAGGCTCAGCTCGCAACCACCCGCGATTTCGTCGCGATCCCTTCGACCCGCGGGGCGGAGGGACCATGCCAGGACATGATCGGCGATCTCCTGCGCGAACGTGGCTACGAGGTCGACGACTGGCATATCGACGTCGAGGATTTGAAGGATCTGCGCGGCTTCGGTCCGATCGAGCACGACTTCTCGAAGGCGCGATCCGTGGTGGGAACTTACCGTCCGAGAACCAATGGCGGCAAGTCGCTGATCCTGCAAGGGCACTGCGATGTGGTGCCGGCCGGTCCGCTGGAATTGTGGGAAACGCCGCCATTCGCGCCGGTCATCAAGGACGGCAAGATGTTCGGCCGCGGTGCCTGCGACATGAAGTCCGGGACGATCGGTGCGCTCTATGCGCTGGACGCGATCAAGGCCGCGGGCTTCAGGCCGACGGCGCGGATCCATTTCCAATCGGTGATCGAGGAGGAGAGCACCGGTGTCGGCGCACTCTCGACGCTGCAACGCGGCTATCGCGCGGACGCCTGCTTCATTCCGGAGCCGACCGGCGGCAAGATGGTGCGCTCCCAGGTCGGCGTGATCTGGTTCCGCCTCCGCGTGAAGGGGCATCCGACCCACGTTGCCTTCGCAGGCTCCGGCGCGAACGCGATCATGGCGGCATATCACCTGATCCAGGCGCTGCAAAAGCTCGAGATCGAATGGAACGAGCGGGCCAAGGCCGACCGTCACTTCAAGACGCTCGACCATCCCGTCAACTTCAACGCCGGCATCATCAAGGGCGGCGACTGGGCGTCGAGCGTGCCGGCCTGGTGCGATGTCGACTGCCGGATTGCGGTGTTGCCGGGCTGGTCGATCGCCGATCACCAGAAGGAGATCATGGCTTGCGTCGCCGCCGCTTCGCGCAACCACCGCTTCCTCGCCAACAATCCGCCGCAGGTCGAATGGTCCGGCTTCCTGTCGGAAGGCTATGAGCTGACCAACGCCGCGGAGCCCGAGGCTGCGTTCGGTAAGGCCTTCAACAGGGTCTATGGCGGTACGCCAGAGGACCTCGTCTTCACGGCGCTGACCGACACGCGCTTCTACGGCCTCAACCACGGCATCCCGAGTCTGTGTTTTGGTGCCAGCGGAGGCGAGATGCACGGCTTCAACGAGTTCGTCGACCTGGAGTCATTGAAGAAGGCGACCAAGGCGATGGCGCTGTTCATCGCGGAATGGTGCGGCGTGGAGAAGGCGTAGCGGTCTCCCCATCGCCACTGCGGTAGGGTGGGCAAAGGCGCACTTGCGCCATGCCCACCACCTTTCTCTCCGATGAACCAAGATGGTGGGCACGCTCCGCTTTGCCCACCCTGTACCCTCGTAGCAGTCGCTGCCCAATCCACCGGCTCCCTCAATCCTTTAAGCTTAAAAGAAAGACTAGGATGCCGCCCTGACCGGTGGCAGACTGGCTTCGGTTCGTCGGACGAGTCCTCGGGAGCAACGATGCGCGATTGGGATGACGCTTACGCCAATTCGGCCCACATCCCGGGCTCGGACAAGATGCCGGCGCTGTGGGCGGAGCGGGCGGCGGCCTACCGCGCCGGGCTGAAGGAATTTCGCCCCGACATCGCCTACGGCGCCGGCGAGCGCCAGAGGCTCGATCTGATCCTGCCTGACGGCGACAGCAAGGGTCTCGTCGTCTTCGTCCATGGCGGCTACTGGATGCGCTTCGACAAATCGACCTGGACCGATCTCGCCGAAGGTGCGCGGCACCATGGCTGGACGGTGGCGCTGCCGAGCTACACACTGGCACCAGCTGCCCGCATCTCCGATATCACTGCGGAGATCACCGCCGCGATCGCCAAAGCGGCAGCGCTCGTCTCGGGGCCGATCCGGCTCGCCGGCCATTCCGCCGGCGGCCATCTCGTCACACGCATGCTGTGCGGCGACAGCCGGCTCGAGTCCGCCGTCTACAACCGCATCGCCGGTACGCTCTCGATCAGCGGCCTGCACGACTTGCGTCCGCTCCTGAAGACGGGGATGAACGAGACGCTGCGCATGACGATGGAGGAGGCGACGCTGGAAAGCGCGGCGCTGCATCTGCCACGAGGGCATTCGCCCGTGACGGCCTGGGTCGGCGGCAGCGAGCGGCCCGAATTCATCCGCCAGTCCGATCTGATGGCGAACATCTGGACCGGCTTCGACGTGCCGACGCACCTCGTCGTCGAGCCCGGCCTCAACCATTTCACGGTGATCGACGGGCTCAAGGATCCGTCGTCACAGATCACCGCGCGCCTGATCGGCCTCGATGAATGAGACCAGGGACGATCGATCGAGAGGGCCAGCCATGACGTCCAGCGATTACGATCCCACAAGCGAAGGCGCCGAGACCGATTTCACCCGGCGCATGTCCTACGGTGATTATCTCGCGCTGGACGCGATCCTCGGTGCGCAGCATCCGCTGTCGGAGGCGCATGACGAGATGCTGTTCATCATCCAGCATCAGACCACGGAACTGTGGATGCGGCTCGCCATCCACGAGCTCGCCGCTGCGCGCCGTGCGATCTCACGGGATGAGGTGCAACCCGCGATGAAGATGCTGGCCCGGATGTCGCGTATCTTCGAGCAGCTCAACGGCGCCTGGGACGTGCTGCGCACGATGACGCCCAGCGAGTATACCCGCTTCCGCTCGCAACTCGGACAATCCTCGGGCTTTCAGTCGCGGCAATACCGGCTGATCGAATTTCTGCTCGGCAACCGCAACCACGCCATGCTGAAGCCGCACGCGCACGATGCGGAGACGATCAAGCTGCTCGAAGCCGAGCTCGGGACGCCGAGCCTCTATGACGAGGTGCTGCGGCTTGCCGACCGCAACGGGCTCAAGATGCCTGCTGCGGTGCTGGCGCGCGACGTTCGCGAAACCCACAGCTTCAACGAAGGCGTGCTGCAGGCCTGGCGTATCGTCTACGAGGCGCCGGAAACCCACTGGATGCTCTACGAACTGGCCGAGAAGCTGGTCGATTTCGAGGATTATTTCCGGCGCTGGCGCTTCAACCACGTCACCACGGTCGAGCGCGTCATCGGCTTCAAGCGTGGTACCGGCGGCACTGGCGGCGTCAGTTATCTCAAGCGCATGCTCGAGGTCGAACTGTTTCCCGAACTCTGGCGCGTGCGTACGATTCTGTAGGGATGTCCATGACCCGGCTTCGCGTCTACGACGATACTAGAGCCTTGTTCCATTTGCCTGACGGCGTGATCTATCTCGACGGCAACTCGCTGGGTGCGCTGCCGCTGGGCGTTGCCGAGCGTGTCAACCGCGTGATCACCGAGGAATGGGGCAACGAGCTGATCCGCGCCTGGAATAGTGCAGGCTGGTATGTGCAGCCGCGCCATGTCGGCGACCGCATCGCGCGGTTGATCGGCGCGGAGGCCGGCTCGGTCATGGTCGGCGACACGCTGTCGCTCAAGGTCTATCAGGCGCTAGCTGCCGCGCTGGACATGAGCGTCTCGCGCAAGGTGATCCTGTCGGATACCGGTAACTTCCCGACTGACCTCTACATGGCCGAAGGCCTGATCGCGACGCTCGGACGGGGCCATCAATTGCGCCTGGTAGCACCGGAGGAGATCGAGGACGCATTGTCTGAGGAGATCGCCGTTCTGTACATCACCGAGGTCGACTATCGCACCGGCCGCCGCCACGACATGGCGAAGTTGACAGCGAAAGCGCATGCGCTCGGCATCGTCACGGTCTGGGATCTCGCCCATTCCGCCGGCGCGCTGCCGGTCGATCTCGCCGGGAGCGGCGCCGATTTCGCCGCGGGGTGCACCTACAAATATCTCAACGCCGGCCCCGGCGCGCCGGCCTTCCTCTATGTCGCACCGCGCCATGCCGACGGCGCGCGCGCCGCGCTGTCGGGGTGGATGGGCCACGCAAAACCGTTTGCTTTCGAGCTTGCCTATGCGTCCGCGGGCGGCGTCGAGCGCATGCGCGTCGGCACCCCGCCGGTGCTCGCCATGGCGGCGTTGGAGGCCTCGCTCGATATCTGGGACAAGGTCGATATTACCGAGGTTCGTGCGCGTTCGCTGGCGCTGGGCGATCTCCTGATCGGTGAAGTCGAGCGCCGTTGTCCGCAACTCAAGCTCGTGACGCCGCGCGACCATGAGCTGCGCGGCTCGCAAGTCTCCTTCGCCTTCGCCGGCGGCTACGCCGCGATGCAGGCCCTGATCGCCCGCGGTGTCGTCGGCGACTTTCGCGCGCCCGACATCATGCGCTTCGGCCTCACGCCGCTGTACATCGGCGAGAGCGAGATCGTGCGGGCCGCGGAGATCATCGAGGAGGTGATTTCGGGGGAGATGTGGCGACGGCCGGAATATCAGGTCGTGCATGCAGTGACGTGAGGGCGGTCTCGCGCCCCCGGGCGCAGTGCAGCGCTTCCCGGCTCTGCGCGCCGATGTCAGCATCGCCATTACCTCGGACGTCATTGCTTTGCGGCTTGAAGCAATTCACGTTGAGCCAACAAGAAGTTGGGAGGAGATCCGATGACGCCGCTCGAGAAGCTTAAAGCGATGAAGATGCCGTTCGCCGAACTCAAGGGCGTCGAGTTTGTCGAGGCGGAGAAGGACCGCGTGGTGGCGCGGATGACGGTCCGGCCCGAACTCTGCACGCTTTACCACACCATCCACGGCGGGGCCGTGATGGCGCTGGCCGATTCCGTCGGCGCGGCGGCGACCGTGATCAATCTGCCCGAGGACGCCAAGGGGACGACCACGCTGGAGAGCAAGACCAATTTCATCGGTGGGGCCAAGGAGGGGGCCACGGTCATCGCCACCGCGACCCCGGTGCACAGAGGGCGGCGGACCCAGGTCTGGACCACCAGATTGGAAACCGAGGACGGCAAATTGGTTGCGGTGGTGACCCAGACCCAGCTGGTCCTGTGAAACTACGGGACTTTGATTTTATTAACGAATTGGTCGCTTCGGTGCCCGAAACTTGGGCAGGTCTCCGTCTTGAAAATCATGGTGCGATGCACAATATAGGAGGCCTAGGGATTCGAACGCCTCCTCGAGGGACACCAAGAGGAGTTCTGACGTGGTACTTGAAGATACCGTCCGTACCGTTCCCGGCTATGTGCGGACCCTGATCCAGCAGGAAGAATTGCCGCTCCTGCGCGATCACCTGCTGAGGCTTGATGCCGGCAGCCGGCACGACCGTTTCAACGGCTTTCTCGACGACAGCTTCATCGAGCGCTACGCCGCCCGCTGTGCCGAGGACGGCACCGTCATCGTTGCCTATATCGTCGAAGGCGTGGTGCGCGGCGCGGCCGAGCTGCACCCGCCGGAGGACGGTTCCTTGCCGGAGGTCGCCTTCAGCGTGGAAGCCTCCGCGCGCCGCCAGGGCGTCGGCACCGTGCTGTTCCGCCGCCTGATCGCAGAGGCCCGCTGGAAGGGCTACAAGCAGCTGCGCATCACGACGGGCGCGGACAATCATGCGATGCGGGCGCTCGCCAGGAAGTTCGGGGCCCATCTGGCTTTCCGCCATGGTGAATCGACCGGCACGATCGACCTCGCCAAGACGCCCGAGGCCGAGCTTGCCGATCTCGCGGCCTCGCCGTTCACGGCCGGGCGCGCGCTTCTCAGCTTCAACAGCACGTGCTGGAAGCTGATCTCGAGCATGTACGGCAATCGCGCCGCATAACCGGGAAATTGCGGACAGGAATCAAAAAGCGGACCGGCCAGGCCGGTCCGCTTTCGTGTTCGGTGCGATGAAAGGAATGCTCAGCTGCGCGTGCCGGCGCCGAAGCGGCGGACGACGCGGCGTTCGACCACGACGGAGCGCTGCGCGCCCTGTTCGCCGGCGATCACGCGGGTGGCGGTGATGCGGCTGTTGGAGCGGGCCTGCTTCTTCACCTCGGCCTGGACGACGTCGAGCGGCATCCCCATCAAGGCTGCGGCGATCTCGGCCTGCTGCGCCTGGTCGTCTGTGATGCCGACAGCGGCGAAGATCGCCTCGTCCAGGGTCGGGGGATCGTGGCGGACGCGCCGCGTGCCATATTTGGTATTCCAGTCTGCGCTCATAACGGCCTCATCTTGATGCCGGGATACCTAGTGCCGCCAATGTTGCATTGCAATATGAAATCGGTGCGGCATCTCAGCTATGCACCGGTCTGGTGTCACAGCGGTGACGCAGCACCTGCGCCGACCTCCAACCGTTGCTGAGGCCAACGGTTCAGGGCGGCGTGTCCAGCTTCGGTGAGCCGGTAGATTCCCCGCTCCGTGCGTTCGAACCAGCCATACACATTGTTAAGCAAGATCTTGCCGGCATCGGGGCAGCGTTCGCGCAGCTCGCGCACCGACTTCGGCCCTTCCGCAAGAGCCGACGCGCAGGCCAGCGCCTGCTGGCGATAGGCCGTCATGATCGGTGCGCGGGTGCTGCCGCCGAGCACGGGGTCGCCCTGGCGGCGCTGATGCTCGGCGACGAGACGCGAGCGCACCTTCGGCTCGCGGCGCGGCGCCGCGGTCGGCGGCTTCACCAGCACTTCGACCTGGCCGCGATCGGTCACGCCGAGCATGCCGAAGCCGAGGCGGCGGCAGAGATTGCGATAGCGTGCGTCGCTCTCGCGTCCCTTGCCGCGCGCGGACATCTTCGCTGCGATCCAGACCTCGTCACCGGCCGGCGCGCGATCGACCGCCTGCAGGATCAGCTCGAGATTAAAGGCAAGCTTGAGCTCGCCGATCACCACCACTGGCGGATCGCCCGCGCTGAGGCCGACGAGATCGCAACCACCGATCTCGCCCTTGACCGTGAAGCCGAGCTCTTCGAGGAAGCGTTTGACGGGCAGGTAAAGCGCGGTTTCCAAGGGACGTCCGATCGGAGAATCAGTTGCAGCCAGTCTAGAGCGTTCTCGGCCCCGATTGAATCGGAGCCGGTGCCTCTAACGTTTTGATCGGAACGCGACTACACCCGGCCACCGACCGGGATCAGGGCGCCCGTGACGCCGCTCGCGGCATCGCTGGCGAGGAACAGGATGACTTCGGCGAGCTCCTGCGGCGTCACCCATTTGGAAAAGTCGGCTTTCGGCATGTCGGCGCGGTTGGCCGCGGTGTCGATGATCGAGGGCAGCACCGCGTTGACGGTAACCTTGCCCTTCCACTCGTTTGCGAGGGCCTCGGTCAGGCGATGCACGCCGGCTTTCGACGCGGCATAGGGGCCCATCCCGTTGCCGGCCTGCAGTGCGCCCATGGCGCCGATATTGACGATGCGGCCGGCCTTGGACTTGGCAAGGTGCGGCAACGCCGCACGCGAGGCGTTGAGCGCGGTCAGCACGTTCAGCGCATGCATGCGCTGCCACGTCGCGATATCGCCGTCGCCGACGGTCTCGAAGGCAAAGCCGCCGGCGATGTTGATCAATGCGTCGAGCCGGCCGAAATGCTTTGCCGCCGCATCGACGGCCGTTTTCGCCTGCGCTGGGTCGGACAGGTCGACGCCCCCGATGTCGATGTGGTCAGCGCTTGCGGCGGTTTGCGAAGGTGCGTGATCGATGCCGGCCACGCGCGCGCCGCGTACCAGCGCCGTTTCTGCGACCACCTTGCCGAGCGCGCCGCGTGCGCCCGTCACGATCAAGATCTTGCCTTGCATGATCGTTCTCCCGGCACAGCCGCCCTATGCTTGCAGATAGCGCGCCTTCAGCGCGTCTCGTTCTGCTGTGCCCAACTTGAGCCCGTCACGCAAATAGGTTTCGAGATCGCCATATTCGCTGCCGACCGCTTCGAAAGCGGCCGCAAGGTACGAGGCCTCGACGCTGCCGATCGCGTCGAGGACGTCGGCGGGCAGATCGAAGACGTTCGACGGGTCGCGCTTGTAGTGCCGGTTGGTCAAGAGATAATCCTCGGCAATGACCTCGTCCGCCACGCCGAGCGCATGCAGGATCAGCGCGCTGGCGAAGCCGGTGCGGTCCTTGCCGGCGGTGCAGTGAATCACGAGCGGCGCGCGATCTTCCAGCAAATGACCGAACAGCGCGCGGAAGCTGTGCGTGTTGTGGCGCACATAATTGCGATAGGACTCGCGCATGAGCTCGAGCGCCACGGCCGCGGTCAGCGTGCCCTTCGCGAGCTCGGCGCGCAGCCCGGCCACGACGGTCGGTTCGATCGGCAGCGAATGCACCGTGATCTCGTCCACGACGCAGATGCCGGCCGCGCGCTCCTCCAAGCCACGGAAATCGAACGCGCTGCGCACGCCCAACGCGCGGACGACCTCGATGTCGGCAGCGGTAAGCTGGCCGAGATGGTTGGAGCGGAAGATGTGTCGCCAGCGTGTGGTGCGGCCATCAATGGTCGGGTAGCCGCCGAGGTCGCGGAAATTGCTCGCACCTTGCAGGGCGAGATGGCGGGCAGGGGAGTCCTTCAGGGAGGAGTCTTGCATGGGATCAGCTTGGGTTATGGTTCCACCGGATGCACGTTTGGCGTCCTTGCGGTCTATTACAGGGGGGCGATCATGGGCCGGCACAAGGCCATTGTTTTGACGGTCAGCATGCTGGCGGGCGCAATGCTCGGTGCGCGGCAGGCCGATGCGCAGACCTTCCAGACCTACCGCTGCGCCGATGGTACGCAGTTCATCCTGGGCTTTTATGACTACGACAAACGGGCCTTCGTCCAGATCGATGGCCAGCCGGTGACGCTCGCCAAGCGGCTGGCGGTTTCGGGGACGCGCTATTCGGGGGCGGGAGTCACGCTGAGGATTCCCAAGACCGGGCCCGCTACGGTCAAGCACCTGAAGCGGCCGGTTACGGCCTGCGCGGTGGTCGAAAAGCCCGGGATCTAGGCGCGGGCGCGCCTGGAATTAAAAAGGGCCGAAACGCCGTTGTTTCGACCCTTTTTCAAACTGCCGCCGGCCGCTTGCGAAAGCCCGGCACTGTCAGACCAGCAGCTGGCATCAGCGTTCCCATTTGGGCTTGGCTTCGTCGACCGCATCCTGGTGATACCAGCTGTCGCTGCAGATCGAGACGTTCGCGGGCAGCGAAGCCTGATCGGCGGGAAGGCGGGTCTCGCCATAGCGGCGTCCGGCGAGGGCCGCACGGCCGCCGACGGGGAATTGGTAGATCTTTGCAGATCCGTGACTCAGACCATTGTTCATCATTGCGATTCTCCTTGGTCGAAGCGCCTTGGCCTCCATGGTGCGCCCGACTCGTTCGATTGTGGTTACTGGAATCCCCATATCGGCCGCTCATCCCCGATTGGAAAGTGCTGAAAAGGAAATCAGTTTCCGCTCAATTTGTAGGCAGGAAGCCTTCTGCATCCTCCAAGGCACGCTACCGCTGACCAACGCGTGGGCCATTCCGAAGGTTGCTGAGGAGGGGTGGGGGAGTTTGCGAAAGTTACCGGACGTTGATGCGCGTTTCATCGGCAATGCGCGGTCGGCGTCCGCTGCTTCTAAATCAGGCGTTTTCCGCCGGATTTTTGCAGCGCAGCTTCGGGCCAAGGTGCGCGGCTATGACGCACGGTGCCGTGGAGGGCCCGTCTGTGGCGAAGAGGAGGCGGAAGCGGTGGAAAACCGCCCGTACTGCGGCCTTTTGGCACGCGAAATGCTTGGGAAAGGCTGGCCGATGATGGCCGGGTACAAACGTGCGGGGGCCCTCCCGGGCCCCCAACCTTTCGCATCATCTACAGAGAGGCTCAATGACCAAGTACAAGCTCGAGTACATCTGGCTCGACGGATATACGCCGACTCCGAACTTGCGCGGCAAAACTCAGATCAAGGAATTCGCGTCGTTCCCGACGCTCGAGCAGCTTCCGCTCTGGGGCTTCGACGGCTCCTCCACCCAGCAGGCCGAAGGCCACAGCTCCGATTGCGTGCTGAAGCCGGTCGCGGTGTTTCCGGACGGTGCGCGCACCAACGGCGTGCTGGTGATGTGCGAAGTCATGATGCCCGATGGCAAGACCCCGCATCCGTCCAACAAGCGCGCCACCATCCTGGACGATTCCGGCGCCTGGTTCGGCTTCGAGCAGGAATACTTCTTCTACAAGGACGGCCGTCCGCTCGGCTTCCCGACCGCCGGCTATCCCGCGCCGCAAGGCCCGTACTACACCGGCGTCGGCTACTCGAACGTCGGCGACGTCGCCCGCAAGATCGTCGAAGAGCATCTCGACCTGTGCTTGGCTGCCGGCATCAACCATGAAGGCATCAACGCGGAAGTCGCCAAGGGCCAGTGGGAATTCCAGATCTTCGGCAAGGGCTCCAAGACCGCTGCCGACCAGATGTGGATGGCCCGCTACCTGATGCTGCGCCTCACCGAGAAGTACGGCATCGACATCGAATTCCACTGCAAGCCGCTCGGCGACACCGACTGGAACGGCTCAGGCATGCACGCCAACTTCTCGACCGCCTATATGCGCGAAGTCGGCGGCAAGGAGTATTTCGAGGCGCTGATGGCCGCCTTCGAGAAGAACCTGATGGACCACATCGCCGTCTACGGCCCGGACAACGACAAGCGTCTGACCGGCAAGCACGAGACCGCGCCGTGGAACAAGTTCAGCTACGGCGTTGCCGATCGCGGCGCCTCGATCCGCGTTCCGCACTCCTTCGTCAACAACGGCTACAAGGGCTATCTGGAAGACCGCCGTCCGAACTCGCAAGGCGACCCCTACCAGATCGCTTCGCAGATCCTGAAGACGATCTCGTCCGTGCCGACCGACAAGAAGGCCGCGGCCTAAGATCCTCCCGGCCCGGGCTGGGGGCTGGCCCGGGTTGGCTTGCAATCCGCCGGAGCGAAGGCTCCGGCGGATTTTTTGCATTTTGATGATCCCAAGACACCCGGCGCTGCGCCGCGAAACTTGTCCATCGCCGCCGAAAGCGGGATAGAGTGCATCTGGATGCGCGCAGGGCCGGGGACACGGCTGGTGATTGAAGGCTTCTACAAAGTGAGATTTCAGCTCGGCGATACCGTCGGCCGAAGCGTGATGCATGCCGGCGAAGGCAAGATGCTCGGCGGCAATTCGGCCTTCGCCCATATCGGCAGCTACGAGAAGACGGGCAGCGGCGTCGACATCGTGATCAAGACCGTCCGCCATAATCCCGATCCGAGCTACCGCGCCATGGCCGGCACCGACGATGCAACCCTGATCGCGAAGGGCTGGGCCGACGGCGATCTCTATCGCTTCAAAGGCGAGCTCAAGGAGCTGCCGGGCGTTCCGTTTCAGTCGCTGATGACGCCGATCACGGACGAGGAGGTGCCGATCGCCGGCGGCGTCGGCGAAGCCGGCATCAGCGACGGTCTCTACTCCATCCATTTGCGCATGCTCGACGGCCTCGACGGCGGACTGACCGGAGTGATGCTGCTCAACCAGGGCCGCATCCTCGGCGGCGATGCGGCTTTCTACTACCTTGGCAGCTACACCGCCGCGAAGGGACGCTGGAAGGGCCAGATCCTCAACCAGGAGCACACGCCGGCCAAGGACGATCCGATCTTCGGCGGCCACGAGGTCGGCATCGGCTTCTCCGGCAGCTATGACGCGGAGCAGGCGGTGCTGGAGGCAACCGCGCTGGCCGGCAAGCGGAGCTTGCGCCTGACCGCAGCGCTCAAGCTGATGCATCGCGCCTGAGCCACCCATCGCAGACGCGAACCGACTTGAGCCTTGAATTTGCCGGGCCACAGACGCAACGTGACGATCATGCGGACTTTCCTCCTTGCCATGCTCTTTGCGCTCGCCGCGCCCCTGACGGCGCAGGCGCAATCAGCCGATCTCGTGTTGTGCGACCGTCTTGCCGCCGATCCCAGCGATCCCGACAAGCCGGGCGACGTGAAGGGCGTCGCGGAGATCGCTTCCGCCGACATCGCGACCGCGGTCAAGTTCTGCAAGCAGGCGGCAAACGCCTCGCGCCGCGCGATGTTCGAGCTCGGGCGCGCTTACGCGGCGAACCGGCAGACCGCTGAGGCGATCGCTGCCTGGCGCAAGGCGGCCGACAAGGGATCGAGTGCGGCGATGGTCGAGCTCGGTGTTACCTACGCCACCGGCTCGGGCGTCGCCAAGGACGAGGCGCAGGCGCGTAAGCTTTTCGAGAAGGCGGCGCAGGCCGGCAACCCGCGCGGCGTCAGCAATCTCGCAGCGCTCGGTAGCGCAGGTGGCGCCGCGCCGGCCGATCCCGCCCAAGCCCGTGCGCTGCTCGGCAAGGCCGCCGAGACCAATGCGGAAGCGCAGTACCAGCTCGGCCTGATGTTGTCTGAAGGCGATGGCGGCGCAAAGGACGATGTCGCGGCGCGCGCGCTGTTCGAGAAGGCGGCGGCGCAAAACCATCCAGGCGCGCTGGAGCGGATGGGCGCCTTCGCGCAGGAGGGGCGCGGCGGTGCGAAGGACAAGGACGCCGCAAAGGCCTACTACGAGCGCGCCGCCGCGCTCGGCGACGAGGATGCCAAGAAGGCGCTGGAGCGCATTCGCTGTCCCTATGCGATCAAGGACAAGCAGGGCAGGCTGGTCACCACGCTGTGCTTCTAAAGCGCGATGCGATCAGGATGAATCGTCATCGCGCTTTAGCCTATTGTTTGAGCATGATCTTTTCGGAAAACCGCTTCACACTTTTCCGGATCATGCTCTAGTTCACTTCATGTAGTAGGCGAGATCGTTGCGGGCATCGCGGTAGGTGGTCTCGAGATAATGCGGATATTTCCGCGCGGCCTGTTTCACCGCGCGCGCCACGCAATCCTCGAAATCGCCGTTCCAGTCGAAGTGCTTGTTGTAGGCGTCTTCGAATTTGACCGCCGTGATGATGGCTTGCCGGATCGCCTGATCGTCGGCGCGCGGATGAGCGCGCTTCACATAGCCGAACATCGGCCCTTCATGGGCGTGGGCGCGTTCATGGCGGTACTGGATGATGAATTCCTCCGGCGAGAAGGTGCGATTGACCCGCACCTCTTCGGCGGTGGGGCGGCCCGCGATGGCCTCCAGGCGGTAGCGTTGGCGCCAGAGCGCGTAGGCGGCATCGAGCAGCGGCTGCTTCGCGGCGCCGGCGATGATCGCGCTGAGCTCGTCCTCGGCTGATTGCGTGTCCATGCGCGATTGGTCGTGCGTCCGTGGGGGCAGGTTCGAGCCTGGCACCGGTCGGCCGAGGAGCTTTTTTCGGAGGCCGGCAAACAAACCTCCAAAACGACCCCATGCACAGTAGCCAAGTCCCTGAAATCATTGACTGCGGGTTTTACGAAGTGAAGTTTTGACCCGTCGGGCAAAACAGGGGCATAATGGCATCACGGCGGGCGGAGGTCCCCGGGGTGGCGATGCGCGCAAAAGCCGATGGCTTCGCTGTGGCGTCGGTGCTAGGTAGCCCGCAATTCATTTTCGATTTGCAGGTTCAAGACGTTGCTGGACGGGCTCTACAAGGTTGAATACGGCGTCAACGATGGGTTCGGCTGCAGCATCATGTGCCTGCACGACGGAAGGATGCTGGGCGGCAATTCTGGCTTCGCGCATCTCGGTACCTATGTCGAGCGCGACGGCGAGATCATCGCCCAGGTCATCACCGAGCGGCACAACCTCGACCCCAGCTACAAGCCGCTGATGGGCGCCGACGTCGCCTCGATCGGAGCGCGTGGCCGGCTCTACGGCAACCAGATCCGTCTCGAGGGCGGCGCGGACACCATGCCCGGCGCCAGGTTCTGGGCCAATCTCACGCGCCTCGACGACGAAGGCTTGCCGCCGAGCGGAACGGTCGGACCGGGCGGCATCGCCAACGGGCTCTATGGGATGGGCTTGCGCGCTCTCGACGGCGTCGATGCTGGACTGTCCGGCGTGATGCTGCTGATCGACGGGCGCATCCTCGGCGGCGATGCGTTCTTCTACTATCTCGGCGCCTATTCCTCGGCGGACGGCCGCTGGAAGGGCGAGATGCTGAACCAGGAGCACACGCCGGCGAAAGGCGAGAACCCGGTGTTCGGCGGCCTCGAGGTCGGCATCGGCTTCTCCGGGACCTGCACGGAAGACAGCGGCGAGCTCGAAGGCATCGCGCTCGCGGGAAAGCGGAGCGTGCGGCTGACGGCGTCGCTCAAGCTGATGCGAAGAGCGTAGGGCGCCGATCGTTCTGTCGCGTCTGCTCCGGAGGCGACAATCAAGTCGCGCATCTGGATGTCCGCATTGGGCCATAGGCGCCATTAACCAACCACACCTAGCAATTAGCAAGAAAGCGCCGAACCAGTTCGGCGACCTTATCGGTCGCCTCGTCCAACGCGAAATGACCTGCTTCAAGCAGGTGGACCTCCGCGTCAGGCACATCGTCGACGTACGCAGTTGCCCCCGCCACGGTGAACGAAGGATCGTACTTTCCCCAGACCACTAGCATCGGTGGCTGAACTTCGCGAAGCCATTTCTGCCAGCGCGGATAGGATGCGACGTTGCTGCGATAGTCCAGGAACAATTTCGCCTGAATATCCGCCTGACCCGGACGGGAGAGAAACGCGTGCTCGTCGGTCCAGCTATCCGGATCATACCGCTCGGGATGCGGGCTGGTCCCGACATGCCGCAGCCGGGTTGCCTCCAGCGAGGTGAAATTGGCCTTGAGGTTATCGAGTTCGCCGGCCGGATCGGCCCAGTACCTGCGGCGGGCGTCCCACAGCGAACTCAAACCCTGCTCATGCGACACCGCGTTCTGGACAACGATGCTGCGCACCCGTTCGGGATGAGCGAGCGCTAGGCGGAAGCCGACGGGCCCGCCATAGTCCTGAACGAACAGGACATACTTGGCGAGGCCGAGCTTCGTCACAAACGTGTCCATGATCTGCGCGAGCCGGTCGAACGTATAGGTGAAATCGGATGTCGGCGGCGCGCTGCTGTGACCGAAGCCGGGATAATCAGGCGCAATCAGGTGATATCGATCGGCAAGGAGCGGCAGCAACGGCTCCCACATCCGCGATGAGGATGGAAAGCCGTGCAGCAGCAGCACGGTCGGCGCATCGACCGACCCTGCCTCCCTGTAGAAGATCTCGAGGCCTTCGATCTCGATGCTGCGATAGGCGATCGACTGTCGTGTCGAACGCAGATCGCGATTTGTTGCCCGCACGCTCATACCGATCTCCTAACCATAGAGAAACGGCGGGCTGAATTGGATCAGCATGAGCAACGCGATGAGGGCGAGTGCCGCCAGAACACTTGTCTTGCGCATGGTCACATTCTCCTCGTTCGCTCGACGGGATCAGGCTTCGCCATCGACATCGATGATCGCCCCTGCGAATGCGCGCGGCGCCTCCTGGGGCAGATTGTGCCCAATGCCGCCCGAGATGGTCCGATGCTCGTACTTGCCAGAGAATTTTTTGGCGTAGGCGGCCGGCTCCGGGTGCGGCGCGCCGTTGGCGTCGCCTTCCATGGTGATTGTAGGCACGGCGATGGCAGGACCCTGCGCGAGTTTCGCTTCGATGTCCTCGTATCTAGCCTCGCCATCGGCAAGCGCCTGCCGCCAGCGGTAATTGTGAATGACAATCGCGACATGATCCGGATTGTCGAAGGCGCTCGCGCTGCGCTCGAAAGTGGCATCGTCGAAATTCCACTTCGGCGACGCCAGCTGCCAGATCAGCCTGGAGAATTCCCGGCGATACTTGTCATAGCCGAGCTGGCCGCGCTCGGTGGCGAAATAGAACTGGTACCACCATTGCAGTTCCGCTTTCGGCGGCAGCGGCATCTTGCCGGCCTGCTGGCTGCCGATCAGATACCCGCTCACAGATACCATCGCCTTGCAGCGTTCCGGCCACAGCGCCGCCATGATGTTGGCGGTCCGCGCGCCCCAGTCGAAGCCGGCGACAACAGCCTTCTCAATCCTAAGCGCATCGAGTAAAGCGATCATGTCTAGCGCAATCGCCGAAGGCTGACCGTTGCGAAAGGATGTCGGGGAGAGAAACCGCGTCGATCCGTAGCCGCGAAGATACGGGATGATCACGCGATAGCCGGAGCCGGCGAGCAGCGGCGCGACATCGACGAAGCTGTAGATGTCATAGGGCCAGCCGTGCAGCAGCAGGACCGCGGGTCCATTTGTCGGGCCGGTCTCCACATAGCCGACATTGAGCAGGCCAGCATCGATCTGCTTGAGGGCAGAGAAAGCCGTATTCGTGCCCGGCTTGATCGCTGGTAGGCTGCCCGATTTCGTCCGGTTGAGATCCGCATCGGCTGCGGCGGTCAGCTTGGTAAGGCCAGCCTGCGAGGTGCCGGCCAGAGCAAATTGAGCCGTGGCGAGCGTCATCGCGGCGGTGCCGAAGAAGTTGCGGCGCTGAACGTCGATCTTGTCTGACATGGTAATTTTCCTGTCGTTGGCCCGTCCAGCTTTCGGTCGAGCTTGGTTGCGAGCTCACTGTGCAACGACACGGCGATTTCCGCTCGTTAACTGATGTTATTTGGCGCGAAACGGCGCCATTCCGGCGGTTCGCATGCCGGTCCAGCCTTCCGCGGGCGGCCATTAACATCGCTTTACATCTATGAACTCGCGCCGCGCGCGTAGGCGGCGGCACCATGGCCAGGTTGAAACGGGGAGAATTAGACATGATTCCGCTCCTGGCCGAAGCGATCGAAGCTCATGGTGGCGAAAGCCGCTGGCGGGCGCACGGCCGTCTCAGCGCATCGTTCGTCATCACGGGCGAACTCTGGGACCTGAAATGCGTGCACCAGAGTGGCCTTCCAAGGACGGTGCATGTCGATCTGCACCGGCAATGGGCGTCTGTCGACGATATCGGCAAACCTGGACAACGGAGTGACTTCACCCCCGACCGCGTCGCGATCCTGTCCGGCGGCAGCAGGACAATCGCCGAGCGCAGGAACCCGCGCGCATCGTTCGATGGCCACGACATGCGTACCGCCTGGGATCTACTGCACCGGGCCTATTTCGGCGGCTACGCGCTCTGGACTTGCCTGACCGTGCCATTCCTGCTCACGATGCGCGGCTTCACGCTGCGCGAGATCGAACCATGGCGCGAAGGCGCGGAAATCTGGCGCGGATTGCGGGCCGTGTTTCCGGAGAGGCTAGCCAGCCACAGCCTCGAGCAGGACTTCTATTTCGGACCCGACATGCTGATCAGGCGCCACGACTATCACGTGCAGATCGCCGGCAATTTTCCTGCCGCCCAATACTTCTCCGAGCCGGTCGTGATCGACGGCATCACGATTCCGACCAGGCAGCGCGCCTATCTGCGCGATCGTGATTTGAAGCCGATCCCGGAAGATCTGATGGTCGGCATAGATCTATCTGTGGTTCGCTTCAGCCCGGCCGAGTCGAATGCCGGATCGTGACCCTATATTGGGCGCATCTCCCATGACCTAACTGTGTATTGATTTGAAGCTCCGCCCGCGACATGCTTCCTCATTGGCCTCGACCGCAGTACTGCTAATTTTCCCGGAATAGTTGTGAAATGCGCGAAATAAACGGCAACGAAGCAACGCGCGCGCCGCGGATTGCATCGCGACGATTGTCGAAGTAGCGGGCGATGCCTTCCAGCCTCCCAGCAAAGCACAGAGGCGCACAGCCATCTCGCGCGAGCGAGCCTGATTCCCTGGGCGTAAGATTCGGCCGGTTTTGTCTTTACGAAAAATCCCGATTGCTCGAAAAAGATCAGGGTCCCGTCAAGATCGGTAGCCGCGCGCTCGACATTCTGTGCCTGCTGGTTGGTCGTGCGGGAGACATTATTCACAAGGACGAGTTGCTGGCGCACGCCTGGCCGAACCTGACGGTGGACGAGGCCAGTCTCCGCGTCCACATCGCAGAGATCCGAAGGGTGCTCGGCGACGGCAAGGACGGTGCGCGCTTCATCACCAACGTACCCAATCGGGGATACTGCTTCGTTGCGACCATCGAACAGCGCCAGCCGGCGCAGGATGCCCCGAAGCCGGCGGCAATGGTCTCGGGCGAACCGTCGTTTCCGCTGCTGCTGACCCGCACGATCGGACGGGAAGATGTGGTTCAGCGCCTCTCGGAGCGATTACTCGCCGAGCAGTTCATTACGCTGCGGGGACCTGGCGGCATCGGGAAGACGACGGTTGCGCTTGCGGTTGCCCACGCATTGTCGGGCCGCGCGCAGGAAGTGCGCTTCGTCGATCTTGGGCCCCTGAAGGAAGGCGAGCTTGTTCCAAGCACCGTCGCTTCGGCGCTCAATCTGGTCGTGCAAACCGCGGACCCGACCTCAAGTATCGTGCAATTCCTGGGCGGCCGGCGCGTCGTGCTCATTCTCGACAGCTGCGAGCACGTCATCGAACATGCCGCACGGCTCGCCGAAGCCATCTATCTGCAGGCGCCTGGCACCAGCATTCTTGCCACCAGCCGAGAATCCTTGCTGGTTCAGGGAGAGCAGATCGTCGAGTTGCCGCCGCTCGCAACCCCCCCCGCGGACCAGGCGCTCACATCGGAGGAGATGCTGGCCTATCCGGCGGTCCGGCTCTTTACGGAACGAGCGACGGCGGCTGGATACAGCGTGGAGATGAGTCCCGACAATATGCGGCTCCTCGCCGGCATCTGCGAGAAACTCGACGGCATCGCGCTCGCCATCGAGCTCGCGGCCGTTCGCCTCGGCGCGCACGGCCTGCGCGAGATCGATGCGCTGCTGGACGGTCGGCTGAAACTGGAATGGCGGGGGCGTCGTACGGCACCGCCGCGCCACCAGACGCTGAGCGCAATGCTGGACTGGAGCTACAATCTCATCACCGACGCCGAACGGCTGGCGCTTCGGCGGCTTGCCGTGTTCGCCGGGGCGTTCACCCTGGAAGCTGCAATAGCGGTTGCCGGAGCTGAGCCCGACGACGAGCAGGTCATCGACATGATCGGGCAACTCGTCGCCAAGTCCCTGCTGTCAGCCAGGCCAATCAAATCGTCGATGCGGTATCGGTTGCTTGACACCACCCGGACCTACGCGCTGAAAAGGCTCAGCGAAAGCGGCGAGGCCAATACCATCGCGCGACGGCACGCGGAATACGTGATGAGCGCGCTGGTCCGTAGCGGGTCGAACGGAAATGCCCTAGGCCTGCCGGCGCGCTCCGAACTGCTCGGCGACGTGCGTGCCGCGCTGTCATGGGCCTATTCGGATGAAGGTGCGGCAGAATTGCGCGTTCCCTTGAGCGGCGCTAGTGCTCCGCTGCTCGTCGAACTGAACCTGCTCAACGAGTGCAGCCGGGTGGCGCAACGCGCCCTCGGAGCGCTCGACGACACCAACCGCGGCGGAATCTGGGAAATCGAACTGCAATCGGCGCTCGGTCACGCAGCCATGTTCACAGAGCGCAACAGCGAGCAGGCCGAGGCCGCGCTGCTACGAGGGCTCTCCGTCGCAAGGAAATTGTCGGATCGACCCAACCAATTCCGGCTGCTGTCGCGCCTCAACATGTTCTACCGGCGAACCGGCGAATGCGACCGCCTGGTACCGTCCGCGGAGGCAGCCGAGGAAGTGGCACGCGAGATCGGCGATCCCGCAGGACTTGCCGGAGCAAGCGTCCTGCTCGGCGTTTCCCATCATTTGGCCGGCAATCAGATCCTTGCGCAGCATCACCTCGAAAAGGCCATGCAAAACGACATCGCGCTGCGCGTTGCCGGTCCCAGCCACTTCGCCTTTGCGCGCACGCCACGCATTCCGCTGGCGCGAACATTGTGGTTGCGGGGATTTCCTGATCAAGCGGTGGAACTCGCCCGTGCGGTCACCAATGATGCCGCGCCAAAAGACGTTGTGATGTACAGCATCGCGCTGTGCTGGGCTGCATCAGTATTTGGCTGGGTCGGCGATTGGGCGAGCGTGGAAAAATTGACCGCGCGCCTGAGCGAACACGCCTTGATGCACGGCTTCGTTCCGTATCAGGCCGTGGCCGACGGATTCCGTGGTCAGGTGATGGTAGCCCGCGGCGACGTGAAGGACGGCGTCGATCTTCTCCACGACGTGCTGCCCCGCCTGCACGCCGACCGCTACGAACTCTACGCATCCGGGTTCAGCGCCGACCTAGCGCAAGGGCTAGGCCGGCTAGGGCGGGTTGAGGAAGCGCTTGAAGCGCTCGACAACTCGATGTCCCGTACATCCGCCGGCGGTGAGATTTTTGATATGCCGGAGTTGCTCCGGCTTCGCGGCAAGCTGAAGGCCCAGGGCGGCGACGAAGACGGCGCGAGGCAGAGCCTCAAATCATCCATTGAACTCGCCGAGACGCAAGGCGCGTTGTCCTGGCGGCTGCGCTCCGAGATTACGCTGGTCGTGCTTTCCGGCAAACAGGGCAAGAAATCCGCGCTGACGGCTTTAGCCCAGACGTTGGCTCGCTTCAGTGAGGGGCTTGAGACAGCCGATTTGCAGTCGGCTCGCGGCCTGCTCCAGTCCTGATCATTCTCGGTGGGCGACGCTTCGCGTTATCGCGAGGCAAGCAAGCGGCCCAGCGGAGCATAACGCGCTTTTACATCACCTAACGAGCAATCTCCCAGGTTCTGCGCAAGTGTGGCGGCGTCACGAACCGCCTGGCCGGCCATATCGACGGCCCGCAAACCAAGGAGATTAAAATGATCGCGCAGTCCACTTCCGAAACGATCGACCAGGATCGCCGCCAACTGCTGGGTACCGCCGCCATGGGCATCGTCGCCGCGGGAGCCGTCAGCCTTCTGCCGTTGCAGCCCGCCTCGGGCAAGACCGCTGGCGAAATCCGCCCCTTCCACGTCCATGTTCCCGAGGCCACTTTGATCGACCTTCGTCACCGCCTCGGCGCGACGCGGTGGCCGGAGAAGGAGACCGTGACTGACGACAGTCAGGGCGTGCAGCTCGCGACCGTCAAGAAGCTGGTCCAGTACTGGCAGACGGACTACGACTGGCGCAAGGTGGAAGCACGGCTCAATGCACTGCCGCAATTCATCACCGAGATTGACGGGATTGACATCCACTTCATTCACGTTCGGTCCCGGCACGACAATGCGCTGCCGCTGATCGTAACGCATGGCTGGCCCGGCTCGATCATCGAACAGCTGAAGATCGTTGATCGCCTGGTTAATCCCCTTGCCCACGGGGCGGCAGCGTCGGATGCTTTTGACGTGGTGATCCCGTCGATCCCCGGCTACGGGTTTTCCGGCAAGCCCGAGACCACCGGCTGGGATCCGCAGCGCATCGCGCGCGCCTGGATCGTGTTGATGAAGCGGCTCGGCTACATGCGGTTCGTCGCGCAAGGCGGCGACTGGGGCAACGCCATCACCGAACAGATGGCGCTTCTCGGCGCACCCGAACTTGTTGGCATCCACACCAACATGCCTGCAACTGTTCCTGACGACGTTGCGGCTTCGCTCCAGGCCGGTGGGAAGCAGCCGTCAGGTCTCTCCGGCGAAGAGCAGAACGCGTGGAACCAGCTCGACTTCTTCTACAAACACGGCCTCGGCTACGCTATCGAAATGGCCAACCGGCCGCAGACGCTGTACGGCATCACGGATTCGCCGGTCGGCCTCGCAGCATGGATCCTCGACCACGATACACGCAGCCATCAGCTTATTGCCCGAGTCTTCGGCGGCGAGACCGCCGGGCTCACGCGGGACGACATCCTCGACAACATAACGCTGTACTGGGTGACGAACACGGCAATGTCATCGGCGCGACTTTATTGGGAGAACAAGCTTCAGTTCTTCCAGCCGAAGAATGTCACTATTCCGGTCGCAGTGAGCGTGTTCCCGGACGAGATCTACGCCGCCCCACGGAGTTGGACGGAACGTGCCTATCCCAAGCTGATCCATTTCAACCGGCTTGATCGCGGCGGACACTTCGCCGCCTGGGAGCAGCCCGAGCTGTTCAGCGCGGAGATGCGCGCCTCGTTCCGCTCTTTGCGTCAATCGTCCTGAAAAATGGAGGCGCGCGAGGATATTGCGCGCCCCCATCAGCACCTGACGCCCCTTGCCACTCAAACCAAACACGGCGTGTTCACCTGATGGCGCCGACAATGGGAGTTTCCAATGAGAATCCTGATGGTCATGACTTCGCACGATCAACTCGGTAACACCGGCCGCAAGACCGGTTTCTGGCTCGAGGAATTTGCGGCGCCCTACTTCACCTTCCTTGATGCCGGCGCGGACATCACCGTAGCTTCGCCCCGGGGCGGTCAGCCGCCGCTCGATCCCGTCAGCGATACGCCGGAAGGTCAGACCGACCTGACCAGGCGATTCAAGCAGGATCCCGGAGCGCAGGCGGTTCTTGCCAATACGCGCAAGCTGTCGCAGATGAAGCCCGCAGGCTTTGATGCGGTATTCTATCCGGGTGGTCACGGCCCTATGTGGGACCTCGCCGAGGATCCGGATTCCGTCGCGCTGATCGAAGCCTTCTACAACGCCGGCAAGCCGGTGGCGGCCGTCTGCCATGCGCCGGGCGTGCTCCGGCACGTCACATACAACGGCGAGCCGATCGTGAAGGGCAAGCGCGTGGCCGGATTCACCAACAGTGAGGAAGAAGCGGTTGGGTTGACGAAGGTCGTGCCGTTCCTTGTCGAAGACGAATTGAGGCGGCTGGGCGGGCTATTTGAAAAGGCGCCGGACTGGCAGAGCTTTGTCGTCACCGACGGAAGGCTCGTCACCGGCCAGAATCCAGCCTCGTCAAAGGCCGGCGCCGAGGCGCTGCTCAAGCTCCTGAAGCCTGCAGCCACCCGCGGCATCAGGCTGCAACGCCGCACGCCATCTTATTGGCGCGTCACCTTCGACCTTCCGCCGCTGAATATCTTTGGGCCCGAGAACATTCCGCAGCTCAACGAAATCATCACGGCGATCGAGACCGACCCGCAGGTCAAGGTGGTCGTGTTCGACAGCGCAGTCGAGGGCTTCTTCCTGACGCACTACAATTTCTTCGCCCCGCTGGAGGAGTCGACGAAGATTCCGCCGGGGGCCACCGGACTGCAGGCGCTACCTGACCTGCTGGTCCGTCTGAGTCGCGCGCCGGTCGCGTCAATCGCCATGGTCCGTGGCCGCGCCACCGGCGTTGGCAGCGAACTGGCGCTGGCAAGCGACATGCGCTTTGCGAGCCGCGAAAATGCGATCCTGTCGCAATGGGAAGTCGGCGCTGGCCTCGTGCCGGGCGGCGGCCCAATGGCGCGGCTCCCGCGCTTGATCGGCCGGGGTCGTGCCCTTGAGGTGCTGCTAGGCGCCGATGACATCAGCGGGGATCTTGCGGAACGCTACGGTTACGTCAATCGATCGCTGACGGACGCAGAACTCGACGGCTTCGTTGACGCCCTGGCCAGACGAATCGCCTCCTTCGACAAGCAAGCGATCGCCGAGACAAAGCGGCTGGTCAACGTCGCGAGCCTGCCGTCGGATGCGGACATCGCGCCCGAATGGGACGCTTTCCTCGCGTCGGTCCAGCGTCCGGCCAGCCAGAGCCGAATCAAGATCCTGCTCGATCGTGGCTTCCATCGGCCGGGCGATGTTGAGAACCGGCTCGGATATCACGTCGGCCGGCTGAACAACTAACCATCCGGAGAATCCGCGACAAGGGGCTGCCCCGAGGCGGCCCCCTCTCAGGTCTTCGCTAGCAGAGGAGAGGTTATGATCCTCGAGCATCAATTGGATGAGGATACATTCCGAGCGATTCTGCCGGAAGAAATTACGTGGGAGCCGTTCCCGGCGTTTCCAGCGGGCGCACGTCTAGCTGTTATGGTTGGTCACCCCGCCGAACCGGGGCCGTACCTAATTTGGGTTAAAGTACCGCGCGGAACGAAGCTTATGCCGCACAAGCATCCGGAGGACCGGATCTACACGGTCATATCCGGGGTCTTCTATATCGGCCTTGGAGAAGCCTTCGATGACGACAAGCTCAAGGCCTATCCACCTGGGAGCGTCATTGTCCTCCCGGGCGAGACCTGGCATTTCCACTGGGCGAAATCAGGTGAGTACGTCACGCAGGTCTCGGCGCTCGGTCCGCTCGGCCTCGAGTATCACGACTCGCGAGATGATCCGCGCGGCAGTGCGGGGGCCGCAATCGGAAGCGAGAGGAGCAATGGTCGTCTCTGCGACCACAGCAACTCCGCTTCGGGTGAATTCGCCTATCACATCGATAAGCAGTTCCATCATACTGCAGTCATCGATCCGCGACGACTGTTCGTCAGCAGGGAACGGATTGAATGAGCGGGTTGTCGCATGACCGCAACGGGTCACAAGCTGCGGTCCGACCGCTCTGCTCGTCCGGTCCGGTTTCTCTCCGAGAGCAGGCTTCGCGGCGGTCATGGGCAGTTCGGCTGAGGGCCAATTGACCTGACATTCGATGCAAAAGCGCGTCGGTCCGCTCACGGCGGCGGAAAGGCTCCTGCTATTGGCCCGACGACGTCGCGGCCAGCTGCCGGTCGATGGGATCGAACGAAAATGAAACGAGATGCTACGGGTATATCCGCTTCGGAGCGACCATCCTGGCCGATGAGTATCAATCCGGCGCCGCCATTTGCCACATTCAGAATGATCGGCTCGCCGCTCCATGTCTTGATCGGGTCCATTCCGATGATGAGAAATTCGCCGATAGGCTGGTCGAAATATTGAAGACGCAATTGCGGGCCGACTTCGGCCGCAGCGAGTTCGAGGCCGAACTGCTGGGCGCGTGCGTAAACGTTAGCCAAAGTCACGGTATCGGACGTGAATCCAAGCTGCGCAGGCGATAGATCGAGAAGCTCCACATATGTCTTCCGAGAGCTAACGGTGAACGTCGACCTAGCAAGGATTTCAGCGGCTTGACCACCGACATTGCAGCCCTTGCTGTCGAGTTCGTTGCGCAAGGCAAGAGAGTCGGCGAAGGTACCTATTGTGATCGTTTTCCATGTCGCAACGTCGCGCGCGGACTTAATAGGCTGTTGCGACGCCGGAGCCGAGCGCGTCTTGAGCTTCAGCTTGTTTTGCAACACGTCGCGCGCCGCGCATTGAGCGGACGCGGCGCTCGCAAAGGAAATGACGCAGGCCGCCGAGAGTATGGAAGCCAAAAGGTAGAGGAAAGGTCGGCTTGCTTGGTTATGACCTGCCGCGCGCCGGGCTCGGCTTGTGAAAATACACATGGCAAATGACTTTTCTGAAAACGTTTGGACCGAAAAAGCCCAATTCCGGCAGCGGACGCTGCGCCGACGCGATGCCCTTCTCTTATCCGGCTTCTTCCAACCGTACTCCGTTTAACTAAGACAGCATGTGAACCAGCTCACAGCCTCCTTCGACGCGTGCTTACGCGCTTACATCACCGGCGCCGAACTTGTGATCAACGGCGGCTACCTGCCGCAATAGCCCGCTGCCACGGCGGTACGCGCGCTCAGCATTGTACGGCATACAGCGCGCGTCCGCCGTGATGCAGCTCGATTGAAGAAAGAGTAGGGAGCACGCTTGGCAACGTCTAAACTATCACAAGAGCCATCGCCCTGACATCATGCTCTGGCGTTCTCGTCTCCTACCGCCCGCCTCAATCACGCTTTAGTCACCTCACCACCTGAGGAGCAGAAATTGAACCATCCCGCGCCGCCTCGCTCCTCTGGTTGCCTGCTGGCCCTGATCATCCTCGCATCGGTGGCGGCCCCGGTGCCGGCGCACGCACATGTCAAATGGTTTGCGCCCTATATTGTCGGAGCGCCACCACAGTCGATCGGGGCCACGTTGACCAATGTATGGTTCTGGACCGGCATTGCGCTCGTGCTGGCATTCTTCCTCGCGTCACGAGCCATCGAGAAGTCGAGCGCCGGCGAGACGATCCTGCTGGCTATGGATCGCATCACCGACCCTCTCTGGATGCGCCTCGACGACTTCGTGCGCGTCGTCATCGCCGCCTTCTTCGTGGCGATCTTCGCCGTCGGCGGCGTCTACCTGACGCCAGATCTCAAAACGCCGGCCGAATGGGTGTCCTGGACCCAGCTCCTGATCGCCGGGTTGATCTTCTCTCGCAAGACGCAGCCACTTGCGGCTCTCGGGATCATCGCCTTGTGGCTACTCGCGCTGCGCGACTATGATGTCTTCCATTTGCTGGACTACCTGGCGCTTGGAGTCGGTGTCGCCGCCTATCTGGTGTTGGAGGCTTCATCCAATCCGGAATGGCGCAACCATCGCTTCGAGGCGCTGCGCTGGGGCGTCGCCATCGCACTGATGTGGTCGAGCCTCGAAAAGTTTGCCTATCCGGACTGGTTCTACCCGCTCGTGCAGGAAAAGCCCTTCTTGACCTTCGGCATGCCGCGCGACGTATTTATTCCGATGGCAGGCGTCGCCGAATTCACGATGGGATTCGGCTTGATCTGGACGCCGCTTGTCCGCCGGCTGTCGGCCATCGCTCTTTTCATCATCTTCAACGCAGCCGTCTATCCGTTCGGGCGAACCGACCTGATCGGACACGCGCTCATCATGGCGGTCGTCGTTGCCATTGCTGCCGATCATAGTCGTGAGGTGCATTTCCTGCCCGCACTCAAGCGAAGGCTTGCCGGCGTCCCGGCCGGACTTGCGGCGGCGCTAGTCATTTTCACAACGGGTTACTGGGGACTGCACATTGCGATTTATGGCCTCGAAGGAGACATCGGAACGCTGGCTGGAGAGCGGCTGACCCATACGCCGAACCCCGAACATCCGCATGGCATGCACGGCGCTGCGGCGATAGGGTTGACGGCTCCGGATGCCTACCGCGCCGCCATGGACCGCATGCACGGTCCGATGATGCGAGGCATCACCAATGCTGATCCCGATACAGCCTTTGTGCTCGGCATGATCCCTCACCATCAAGGCGCAGTCGACATGGCCGAGATCGTCCTCAAGTTCGGCAAGGATTCTCGAAACCAGCACTTTGCTCGCGAGATCATCGACACCCAAAGGCGGGAGATCGGCGAGATGCGGACATGGCTCAGTCAGAAGAACATTCCGCAACCGTGAGGAAGGGCGATGAGCGCGACAGGCTCCGTCGTCCTGATTGGTCCCGCTTGAGCGCAACAGATGCTCGGCAGGAACAAACATCACGTCAGTAAGCAGCCAGCTCTTCTATCGATCCAAGCTCTTACGAAAGCACTGAGCAGTCCACAAACGGTGCGGCCAACCAAGCAGTTCGCTCTCCATCACGACAGGCCGGGGGTTACCCCAAGCCGACCGAGGCCAGGTAGCTTGAGCGCCGGGCGTCGGATGTCGATGCCGAGAACGGCGCCGAAGAAATTGATCTCCAGACCTTCGACCCAGCCGAGCGAGAAGCCGATGTATCCGGCAAGCGAGGCGTAGATGCCCGTGCCGGACGCCGTTACGCCGAACCATTTGCCGGTGTACGGGAAGTCCTTGCCGATCGCGGTCGGCGGCAGGACGGTCCGGAGCTCAGGGACGGAATCGAGTGCGGCCTGCACGAAGGTGTTCGAATTGGGCCCAGGCCAGACGCTGTAATCTCCATAGGATCGAAACCTGTAGTTTTCGACCACATGCCTGATCTTCGGGATCAGCGCCTCCGCACGCTCGCCATCGACGGCCACGACGATTTCAGGCACAGCGCCGAACCATCGCCCGTCCGGAGCGAAGCCGTTGGTGCGGATCGGCTCGCCCCAGGCCGTGTAGTCGTACCTTGTGTAGGTCGGCGCATCTTTCTCTTTGACGACGATCCAGGTGTGAATCGCGAAGATGCCGCGCCATCTCACCGTTCTTGCTCCGAACACCCGGATGACGGCCTCACGGTGGTCGGTCGCGGAGGTCAATAGACCCGCGCTGGAGCGGTCGGCCGTTTGCCAGTTCTGGCGGCCATCATCCAGCCAAAAATATCTCGCCGCCGATGCGGCAAGCGGTGCGAAGACGAGGAACAGAAAGATGAGCAACGGCTTTTTCAAGGGAGTGGTACGGCGGGGATCTTCGGCAAACATATAGTTCGCATCGATGTCGACGCCATAGCCGCCGCCCCCGGTCGCCGAACGAGCCTGTCACCTCGGTCGGACGGGCACGAGATCGATCGAGTTGTTCCGCAACGGATGGAGCACACGCATGGACATGAAGGAAGCCGCGGCAATGACCGAAGCCTCCGGGCTGACGGACGATCAGGGCGGCATGGAGCGGACTTCAGGCCCGCGGCCGGGTTCCGGAGAGCAAGGAGGAGCTTTTGCTCCGCAGGCCCGCACGCCGTCGCCAGAGCCGGCGAAGCGATGGGCCGACCAGTTGCGCGAGGTGACGGTGAGGGCGCCGTTACGGTCCTTGCTCGTCGCTTTCCTGGCCGGAGCATGGATCGCTCGCCGCCGCTAGGAACTGTGACAAGAAGCAAGCGGTTTCAGACGCTGGCATAGGAAAGGGTGGACGATGAGACTTCTGGTTTTGGCCGCGACTGTCCTTCTGGGCACCATCTCGTTTTCCATGGCGCAAAGCTCAGGAGGCGGTTCGGGAGGTGCTTCCTCCGCTGGAGGGGCGGGCGCAACCGGTTCGGGCGGCGCTGGTGGCTCGACGCTCTCGAACGGGACGACGCTGAGCGGAACCGGCGGTTCGCCGGGGCCCAACACGCTCAATGCAAAAGGGCAGGGAACGACGGGCCAGAGACTCGGCGTGACCCCGTCCGGTCAGGAGGGCGGCGGATCTCGACCGTCTTACAACACGCCAGCCGCAAACGCCGCCGTCCAGCAGCTTGGAAACACCAACACGGGCATCCTTAAGAAGTAGCGGTGATCAAGGCGGCGTGCCCACTCGCTATGGCCGCGCTTTGGTCGACGTCCCCTCGCAGTGGACCAGGAGCAGGCATCTGTGTTGATCGGCCGCAAGGGCTGCTCACCTGCATTGCAACTCGAGCCTTTTGAATCGGCCTGTGCAATTTCGGGCCTAATTGAGAAGGTGTTGGCTTCGCAGGAAGCCAATCGCGCTTGCGACGCCGTCTTCGACGCGGATCGCTTCGCCAAGGCGGTTCGCTCGCTGCTGAATCAACGGATTTCCGGTGGCCTCTGCGATCGCGGCGGCCAGCCAATCGGCTGAAAGGTTCCTCACTCCTCTTGATCTTGGTCCGACGCCCAGATCATCGATGCGCCTTCCCCAGAACGGCTGGTCGCCAAAGAAGGGACAAATGATATTCGGCTTGCCAGCTCGAAGCGCAGCCCCCGTAGTGCCGGCCCCGCCGTGATGGACGCAGGCCGACATCAGCGGGAACAACTGCGCATGCGGTGCGCCTTGGATGAAATGGACGTGACTGGCTCCGAGATCGCCTCGAAGAGCACCGCCGCCGACCGCTAGAACGCCGCGTTTCCCAGCCTTGGCCAATGCCTCCAGTACGAGTTTCGTCAGGGACGTCGGGTCGACACCTGGCATGCTGCCAAAGCCCACATAAACAGGCCGCTCATCGCCCTCTACGAAGCGCTGGAGTTGCGGGTCAGGCTGCCAAACGTCGTCGCCTCCCAGGAACCAGTACCCAGTCACCGCGACAGTATTCGGCCAGTCCGGCGGAACGGGCACGACATGCGGACTATAGGCGTAGAGCGTCGCGCGAGGCCGCAGCTTCTTCTCCGGCGTGTTTGCGAGGTGGAGCTCGGTGGCCCGCCATTCCCCGATCATCCCGCGAAAGAGGGCGTAGGCGCTGTGAGCCATCGCGCTGTGCGTGAGTCTGTTGAGGGGGCCAAGCGAGCGGAACGGCACGAGCGGGCTCGCGAACGCTGCTGTCGGTGTGAAGCCAGGCAGGGGAGAAGCCAGAACGGCAGGGCAGGATAACTTTTCTGCGATATGCGCCGCGGCGATGGCCTTCGGGTGATAGATGATCAGTTCTGGACGAAATCGTCGGGCGGCTTGCCATTCGGCGCTGAGCTGTTGGCGGCCGATCGGCCTGAACTGCTTCAGCATCCTGAAGCCAGCCATAAACCCCGCACCGCCCGCCATTGCCGCCTTGGCTTCCGGGGTTTCCAGGAGGGCGAGATATTCACTCGGAAGATGCGCGAAAGCGATGCCGCGGCTCACGACGAACGATTCGAACTGCGAGGGCGCGGCGATCAGCACTTCGTGCCCGGCCTGCTTCAGACCGAGCGCCAAGGCGAGATAGGGTTGCACGTCGCCGCGGGTGCCTAGTGTATGGATTGCGACTCGCATGCTTCTGACCATTGAGAAATGGATTGGGACGACAACCGCTGCTCAGACAAGCCGCTTCTGATGAAGCTTTGATCTCCCGGAAGGATCAAACTTGCTGGCGGCTCGATAGTTGTTTGTCCCTCCCCAGTTCACTGACCACACCCCACCCATGTGTCGCAATCGGGCGCGAGTTTCTGCTCACTGGTCAGACGCTCCGGTTTCGGGAGATCGAGAGATCGGCCGATAGTGTGACGGCCCGCCAGGCTTTATGTTTGAGCCTCATCGTTCAGCGACGCCAATGAGCGCGGTCGAGCTTATCGGCAGCACCGGACGACCATCGGCTCTGGCCCGCACCTCGGCAATCACCGCCGCCTTTTCGATGTCGTCCAGGCTGGTCCAGTCGGGCGACATGCCAAAGAGCGTGTCAGGCGCGTCGAGCGCCGCGACGTCGAGCAGAAAATCATGAGTCACCGTGTCGATCCGGGGATTGCGATAGCCGGCAGCGACGAGGGCGCGGGCGAAATCGTCCGGATCGCTCAGGGCCTGAACGGCTTGAGGCATTGCCATGCCCGGCCGATCAGGGAACAGCTTTTGCCGCACTTCGCCCAACAGGAGGAAGGTCGCCGCGCCCCGATCCTGCCAGGTCGCAACCACGCCATGCCCGCCGGGGCGCGTCACCCGTCGCATCTCGGCCAAACCCTTGCGCCAATCGGGGAACATGATGACACCGAAGATCGAAAAGACGGCATCGAAATGTGCGTCGGGCAGGTCCAGCGCCTGTCCGTCCATGACCCGCGCCTTCACATTGGGCAGACCAGCAGCTGCGATGCATCCGACCATGCCGGGCGAGAAGTCGGTCGCCAGGACTCGTGCGCCGGTGCGAGCGGCTGCGAGGGCGAGCGCGCCGGTGCCGGCTGCCACGTCGAGAACATGACTCTGAGGCGTCAGGGTTACGCGCGCCAGCGCCTCCTCCGCAAACAGGGCGGTGAAGGGGTGCGCGGTCTCTCGATAATGCCTGGCTGCGCTGTCCCAGTGGTCCGGATCCTCGAACTGTCGCACTTCCGATCGCTCCCGTGTCATGTAACTTTATATGTAGCATGACTGCGTGCCCTTGCCAATGATGGGATGCATGCGAAAGATCAGCCGATGCGAAACGACAGCCGCCTTTCCCGAATGCTGCATGTGCTGCTCCACATGGCGCGACATGACGGCCCCATGACCTCGGAGGCGATCGGCACGATGCTGGGGACCAATCCGGTCGTCGTTCGCCGCACATTGGCGGGGCTGCGCGATGCGGGCTATGTCCGGTCGGACAAAGGGCATGGCGGTGGGTGGGTCATCGCGTGCGACCTCGAGCGCGTGTCACTTCTCGATGTCTATCGTGCGGTTGGTGGTCCCCGGCTATTTGCGATCGGGAACGAGCATTCCAATCCAGACTGTGCGATCGAGCAACTCGTCAACGCAGCGGTGGACGATGTCCTTCGCGATGCCGAAGCATTGCTGGTCGAACGGTTGGGCGCGGTGAGCCTCGCAGACTTGAGCAAAGGTGTCGACGCGCGCTGCGCAGGCGATCCCAGGTGGCAGCTCGAACGGGTTGGCCGCTAAAGCTCTCTTCTTGTCGTAATTCCGGCTGCTCCGGCCAATGCCGAGAAGTGAAGCGTCTTCTTGCCATGGGGCATTCAGCGAGGCGCGCCGTTCGTCCGCAGGGATCGCACGAAATCGATCACGGCCAGCACCACGACGCAGACAACGATGATGATGAGCGGAATGGCCTTGATCCAGACCAGCAGGATTCCAAGAAATGCGATCATGAGCGCGAGGCCGATGAGTCCGGTGATCAGATTGGTCATCGCACTTTCCTTTTCTCCGCGCCCGGAGCCGAGTTCGATCCGGCGCTCGGGGCGTTGCGCCGACCGCTACCACGCGTGCGCCCGATGGACTTGATCAGCCAGTGCGCCGTGCGCAAGAGGCGGGCGTCGTTGCCGCGGCGGCCGACGAGCTGGACCCCCAGCGGAAGGCCCGTTTCGGAACGCATCAAGGGCAAGCTGATCGCGGGCACGCCGAGATAGGTCCAGAGCGAGCAGAAAGCCGGGTTGCCGGTCGTTTCGATTCCGGGCGCCGCGCCCGGCGCGGCGGGCGTCAGGATGGCGTCGTATTCATCGAAAACGTGGTCCAGGGCCTGGTTGAGCGGCGCAATCCCAGCCAGAGCGTTGCAATAAGCCGCCGCAAGATGCGCGCGGCCGCGCTCGATCGCCTGGCGTAGCCGCGTGCTCAGCCTGTCGCCGCCGCGCTGGTCATCGCGCCGCAGATTGTGCGCCATATCAACTTCCATGATGATGCGGTGCATATCGACGGCCCCGTCGAAGCTCGGCCCAAGCTCGACCTCGCTGCACGCTTCGCCCAAAGCGGGGACGAGCTCGGCAAAGGCTTCACGCGTCTCCGGCTCGGCCTGATCCCAGACCGGAGAGCGCACGAAGGCAAATCGCGGCGGCAACGGCGGCTCGCTCGCCGCGACCGCAGAGAATGGCGGGCGCGCAACAGGCCGGGTGTCCGGATCCTCCGGGTCGAAGTCGACCATGACCTCCGCCAGCAGGGCCGCGTCCTCGACGCTGCGCCCGAACACGCCGACATGATCGAGCGTGCGCGACAATTGGAGCGCGCCGCTGCGTGGAATGAGGCCGTGCGTGGGCTTGAAGCCGACCACGCCGCAGAAGGCGGCAGGGCGGATCACCGAGCCGTTGGTCTGCGAGCCGATGGCACCCGGCACCATCAGCGCCGCGACGGCCGCGGCGGAGCCCGAGGACGATCCGCCGGGGGTGTGATTTGGGTTGTGCGGATTTCGGGTCTTGCCCGGATTGTAGTACGCGTACTCGGTGGTCACCGTCTTGCCGAGGATCACCGCTCCAGCCGCCCGCAGACGCGCCACGGCCGCCGCATCGCGCCGCGGCGTGCGTCCGGCCCACAGCTCCGATCCGAATTCGGTCGGCATGTCGCCGGTGTCGAAGATATCCTTGATGCCCACGGGCACGCCATGCAGCGGGCCTGTGGCCTTGCCGTGCTTGCGATGATCGTCAGCCGCCTCGGCTTGCCGCATCGCGTGGTCGCGATCGAGAAACGCCCACGCCTGGATATCGCGATCGACCTCATCGATGCGCCTGAGGCAGTCGCCGACGAGCTCCACCGAGCTGAGCCGGCCGTCGCGGATGCCTGCCGCGGCGTCCGCGAGGCCGAGCACGTTGAGGCTCATGCGCAGCCTCTCGTCGGTTTGCCGGGTCCGCTCATCGCGCCCCATAGAGATAGCTCGGCAGCCACAATGCGATCCCCGGGAAGATGTAGACCAGTGCCATGGTGAGGAAGACCAGGCCGACGAACGGAAGCGCGCCGGAGAAGATGTCGGTCAGCTTGACCTCGGGCGGCGCCACGCCCTTCAGATAGAAGGCCGCCATCGCGACCGGCGGCGTGTTGAACGCGGTCTGCGTGTTCAGTGCCACCAGGATGCCGAAGAAGATCGGATCGATGCCGTATTGCGGAAGCAGCGGCAGGAAGATCGGCACAAAGATGATGATGATCTCGGTCCATTCCAGCGGCCAGCCGAGCAGAAAGATGATGATCTGGGTCAGCAGCAGGAACTGGATCGGCGAAAGGTTCATCGAAGTGAAGAACTGCTCGACCACCGATTGTCCGCCAAGGACGGCAAACACCGCCGAAAACGTCCAGGATCCAATGAAGAGGTAGCAGACCATCGCCGTGGCGCGCACGGTCAGGTACACGGATTCGCGTATCATCTCGTAGTTGAGCGAACGATAGGCAGCCGCCAGCACGATGCTCATGAGGGCTCCCACCGCGGCCGCTTCCGAGGGCGTCGCCAGCCCAAACAGGATCGCGCCGAGCACCGAAACGATCAGCAACGCGAGCGGCAGGAACGACGTGGCAAGCGCCCAGATGACCTTCGAGGTCGGCACGTCGGTCTGCTCGCGCGGCAGCTTCGGCGCGAGCGCGGGATTGATGATCGCGCGCGTCATCGCATAGAGGACATACAAGCCGGCCAGCATGAACCCCGGAAAGAACGCCGCCGCGTAAAGCTTGACCGCCGAGACGCCGGCAGTCGCCGCATAGACGATCAGGAGAATGCTCGGCGGAATCAGGATGCCGAGGCAGCCACCGGCGCAGACGACGCCCGCCGACAGCTTGGCGTCGTAGCCCGCTCGCAGCATCGCCGGCAATGCCAGCAGCCCCATCAGCGTGACGACGGCACCGACGATGCCGGTGGCGGTCGCGAACATGGCGCAGGTGATCAGCGTGGCCACGGCAAGTGCGCCCGGCACGTTCTTCATCGACAGCTGCAGCGAGTAGAACAGGCGGTCGAGGATGTTTGCGCGCTCGATCAAATAACCCATGAACAGGAATAGCGGAACCGCCACCAGCACGTCGCTGGATGTGACCTCGAACGTCTTCTGCACCAGAAGCGTGAAGATACGGTTCTGAAAGAAGTCCTGACCGGGGGTGTAGTAGGCATAGTAGCCGAACGAGACGCCCATCGCCATCAGCGTGAAGGCGATCGGGAAGCCGAGCATGATGATGAAGATGAAGAGGCCCAGCATCAGCATGCCGAGTTGAGGATCGGTCATGCGCCTGGTCCCTTCTCACTCTGCGGCTCAGCCGCGTGCTGCTGATGTTCGCGGATGACGAGGCTCTCGGTCTCCTCCACGTCGTGCAGGCGCTGCGGCCATCGACCGGTGCGGATGCACAGCACGCAGCGGATGATCTCGGCGACCCCTTGCAGGAACAGAAGGAAGCCGGTGAGCGGGATCAGCGCCTTCAGTGGAAACACGGGAACGCCGGCCGGACTGAAGATGCTGACTTCGCGGAAGCGCACCGACATCTGGGCGTAGTTCCAGCCCGAATACATCAGCGCCGCGATCGCCGGCAGGAAGAACAGGATATACAGGACGAGGTCCATCGTCGCCTGGGTGCGCGGCGACCAGAGGCGGTAGACCACGTCGGCGCGGACATGGCCGTTTCGCGAGAGCGTGTACGCGCCGGCCATCAGGAACATCGCGCCATAGGTGATGTAGCTGATGTCGAAAGCCCAGGTGGTCGGCGCACGCAGCACGTAGCGCACGAACACCTCGTAGCTGACTCCCAGGGTGAGAACGAGGATCAGCCAGGCGAACGCCTTGCCCACCCACGTGCTGAGCTCATCGATGAAGAACAGGAATTTCGTCATGCGAGCTGAACTCGCTGCGAGCAGTCCATCCGGATGTCCCCCTCCAACTCGTGGGCGGCGCTTCAATTGCGCCGCCCTCGCGATAAGACCTGACGCGATCCCCCGCGACAGCCGTCAGACCTTGAGCACGCCCGGGAAGTGATGCTCGAAGGCGCCGCGGTAGTCCGTCGCGTTGTTCATGTTGTAGTAAACCACGCGGCGCACCCATTCCTTCTGCGAATCCATCACCTTCTTCATGAACGGATCCGAGCCGAGCTGGGCGATCAGACCGTCCCACGCCTTGATCTGCGCGTCGAACACAGACTTCGGTGTGCGCTGGACGTTGACCTTGTCCTTGTTGATCAGCTCCTGCAGGTCCTTCGAATAATAATCCATGGCCTTCCATTCGTTGGCGGAGGACACGGCTTCGGCGGCGTATTGCAGGATCGCCTGCTGTTCCTTCGGCAGCGCGTTGAATTTCGTCCGGTTGAACATGATCTCGAAATATTCCGTCGCCTGATGATGGCTGCCCATCATGTAGTTCTTGGCGACATCCTGCGCGCCGAAGCGCCGGTCCGAGGTCGGATTGTTGAACTCGAACCCGTCGATCACGCCGCGCTCCATCGCGGGTACGATCTCGCCGCCGGGCAGCTGCGCGACCGATGCGCCCATCGCCTGGAAGAGATCGGCGGCCAGACCCACCGTGCGATATTTCAAGCCCTTGAGATCGGCGTCGCTGGTGATCGGCTTCTTGAACCAGCCGAGCGGCTGGGTCGGCATCGGCATGGCGAAGAAGCTCTTGATGTTGACGTTCATGATCTTGGTCTGGAGCTCCTCGAACAGCTCCTTGCCGCCGCCGTTGTGGATCCAGCCAAGGCCTTCGTTGGCGTTGAAGCCGAACACCGGGCCGGTGCCGAACAGCGAGGCGGCCTTGTGCTTGCCGTACCAGTACACCGTCACCGTGTGTGCCGCGTCGATCTGGCCGCCATGAACGCCGTCGAAGACCTGGAACGGATGCACGACCGAGCCGCCGACCAGATAGTCAATGCGCAGCCGGCCTCCGGCCATATCGTTGACGCGCTTCACATAATCTTCGGCCATCTCGTTGAAGACATCGGCCTTGCCCCACGAGCCCTGCATCTTCAGGGTCGCTGTCTGCGCCCGGCTGACTTGCGGCATGGCGATGGTGGCAGCGCCGGCCGCGCCGGCGGTCAGCAGGAATTTGCGACGAGTTGTTCTGGTCTTTTCGGACTTTGCAGTCATGGACGTCCTCCCTGGCGGCCTGATTGTTCGAACGCGTTTCGACGCGCTTGTCGTTGTCAACCGCTGGAGGTATGCCGCATTCCAGCGACTTTGATCACAGTTTGGACGCATTGCCGGCATCCGACAAGCCCCGGTGTCGCATTATTGGTCTTAGACGTTCGACTCCAGGCAGTTCGATATTCACGCGCATGTCGCGGCGCAGCAAAAGTGTAGCCGGACTTCTGCCAGTGGTGCCCGCCCGATGCGATTCTGGAAAATTTCGCGGCTCCTCAGGGCTCGCGTGCCGTCATAGGATCGGATCATCCGGGCTTCATTTCCAAGCCCGTTCGTTGTGAACTCGACCTTGGCGGCGAAAGCAGATCTGGACATCCAGCCCGGCCGTTGCCGCGAACAAAAGCACAGAGGGGGGATCATCATGCCTGCGTTGTCACGCCGCGATTTCCTGGCACTCTCGACGGCGGCCGCCGCCGTCGGCCTCGCCGCGCCCGCGCGCGGGGCGATGGGGCCGAACGACAAGTACGATCTGGTGATCCGCGGCGGCGAGGTGCTCGACCCCAGCCAGTCGCTGCGCGCCAGGCGCGATGTCGGCATCCGCTGGGGCACGATCGAGGCGGTCCAGGAGGCGATCCCGGCGGAGCGCGCGCTGAAGAGCATCGACGCCTCAGGCAAGCTGGTGATGCCCGGCCTGATCGATCTGCATTGTCACGTCTATCCCTACGGCTCGGCCATCGGCATTCCCGCCGACGAGCTGGTCCAGTTCCAGGGCACGACGACCGTCGTCTCGGCGGGCGATGCCGGCGTCAACAATCTGGCGGCGTTGCGCCGCTTCATCGTGGCCCAGACGCGGGCGCGGATGTACGCCTTCGTCCACATCGCCAATAACGGCCTGTCGGCGTTCCCGGTCGCCGAGCTCCACAACATCGATACAGCGCAGACCGAAGCCTGCGCCATGGCACTGGCCGAGAATTCGGACTTCCTGCTCGGGGTCAAGGTGCGCATGTCGGAAAACGTCATCTTCAAGCATGGGCTCGAGCCGCTCAAGCGCGGCATCCAGGCGTGCGAGATGTGCGGCTGGCCGGCGAAGATGATGGTACATATCGGCGGCGTCGAATCCAAGGAGCTGATGTCGCAAATCCTCGACCTGATGCGCCCGGGCGACGTGCTGACGCATGCCTATTCGGGCGCCCCGAACATGTCGAGCGTGTTCACGAATATCGTTCAGGACGGCAAGCTGCTGCCTGCGGCTCTCGCGGCCAAGCAGCGCGGCGTCATGTTCGACGTCGGGCATGGCGGCGGCAGCTTCGATTTCACCGTGGCGGAAGTGGCGATCCCCGGCGGATGCGCTCCTGATACCATCTCTTCGGACATCCACGTCTTCTCCGGCAATTCGCCGGGGATTCCCTTCCTGCCCAACGTCATGAGCAAGTTCATGACGCTCGGTTTCACGCTGGAGCAGGTGGTCGCAATGGCAACGACCGCGCCGGCGAAGATCATCAGCCGCGCGCCGAAGATCGGCACGCTGCAGGTAGGTGCGCCCGCCGACGTCGCGATCATGGAGCTGGTGGAGGGACCGGTCAGCTTCGTCGACACGCGCAACAACAGGAGGGAAGGGAAAGCCCACCTCAAGCCGATCCAGACCGTCATCAACGGCGTGCCGTTCGGGCGGCCGTATCAGGCGCCGTTCTCAGTAAGATAGAGAGGCGGCGCCGGTCTCAGGTCTCTTCGAGATTCGGCGAAAAGTTCTTACAGGCCGAGCGTTGATCTCCGGGCCTTCGACCCAGCCGATGGAAAAGCCGACATATCCGGCAAGCGAAGCATAGATGCCCGTGCCGGACGCAGTTAGCCCGACCCATTTGCCCGTAGGCCCCGAACCGAGCGGTCACGAGCGAATGGGCTGAATCCCGGCCTGTCCCGGGCTTCCCCTCACGCCCCGTATGGCCTATGACGCTGCAACGCAAAAATCCCCCAAAAGTCACTCATGATCCGCCTCGACAACGTCAGCAAGCAAGCCGGCCACCAGATCCTGTTCATCGAAGCCTCCGCGGCCCTCAACAAGGGCGAGAAGATCGGCCTTGTCGGGCCGAACGGCGCCGGCAAGAGCACGCTGTTCCGGATGATCGCCGGCGAGGAACTGCCCGACGAGGGCCAGGTCTCGACCGATCGCGGCATCACCATCGGCTATTTCAACCAGGACGTCGGCGAGATGTCTGGCCGCAGCGCGGTGGCCGAGGTGATGAACGGCGCGGGGCCCGTCAGCGAGGTCGCGGCCGAATTGCGCGAGCTCGAGGCCGCCATGGCCGACCCCGACAAGGCCGACCAGATGGACGAGATCATCGCCCGCTATGGCGAGGTGCAGCACCGGTTCGAGGAGCTCGACGGCTATGCGCTCGACGGCCGCGCGCGCGAGGCGCTCTCCGGCCTCGGCTTCAGCCAGGAGATGATGGACGGGGATGTCGGCAAGCTGTCCGGCGGCTGGAAGATGCGTGTGGCGCTGGCGCGCATTCTCCTGATGCGCCCCGACGTCATGCTGCTCGACGAGCCGAGCAACCATCTCGATTTGGAAAGCCTGATCTGGCTGGAAAAATTCCTGCACGATTACGAAGGCACGCTTCTGATGACCTCGCACGACCGCGAGTTCATCAACCGCGTGATCTCCAAGGTGATCGAGATCGATTCCGGCTCGCTCACCACCTACACCGGCGATTACGAATTCTACGAGCAGCAGCGGGCGCAGAACGAGAAGCAGCAGCAGGCGCAGTTCGAGCGCCAGCAGGCCATGCTCGCCAAGGAGATCAAGTTCATCGAGCGCTTCAAGGCGCGCGCCTCGCATGCGGCCCAGGTGCAGAGCCGAGTCAAGAAGCTCGACAAGATCGAGCGAGTCGAGCCGCCGCGGCGCCGCCAGAGCGTGGCGTTCGACTTCCTGCCGGCGCCGCGCTCGGGCGAGGACGTCGTCGCACTCAAGAACGTGCACAAGGGCTATGGCTCAAAGCGCATCTATGACGGGCTGGACTTCATGATCCGCCGTAAGGAGCGCTGGTGCGTGATGGGCGTCAACGGCGCCGGCAAATCGACGCTGCTCAAGCTGGTGGCCGGTGCGAGCGAGCCGGACGAGGGTACGGTGGCGCTGGGCGGCAGCGTCAAGATGGGCTATTTCGCCCAGCACGCGATGGATCTGCTCGACGGCGAGCGCACCGTGTTCCAGTCGCTGGAGGACGCGTTTCCGACCGCGGGGCAGGGCTCCTTGCGCGCGCTCGCCGGCTGCTTCGGCTTCTCCGGCGACGACGTCGAGAAGCGCTGCCGCGTGCTCTCGGGCGGCGAGAAGGCGCGCCTCGTCATGGCCAAGATGCTGTTCGACCCGCCGAACTTCCTGGTGCTGGACGAGCCCACCAACCATCTCGACCTCGCCACCAAGGAAATGCTGATCAACGCGCTGTCGGATTTCGAGGGCACCATGCTGTTCGTCTCGCACGACCGGCATTTCTTGGCGACGCTGTCGAACCGCGTGCTGGAGCTGACGCCGGAGGGCATCCACCAATATGGCGGCGGCTACACCGAATATGTCGCGCGCACCGGCCAGGAGGCGCCGGGTTTGCGGAGCTAGTGGTGGGCGGTAGCCCGGATGGAGCGAAGCGCAATCCGGGATCCGTGTGCGACGTCGGCGCTCGTGTCGTGCCGCGGGACCATCCCTGGATTGCGCTGCGCTCCATCCAGGCTACGGGCGGCCGTGATGGACCGGTAGCCCGGATGGAGCGTAAGCGTAATCCGGGATCAGTCTCCGCGTTCACCAAAGCTGCCGCTTATCTCGCCGGCTCCTCCCCAATCGGGAGGTAGAATACCAGCGCGAACGTAGTGATGGAGCGAGCTGTAGGGCCACTCAATCGCCGCTGCAACGAGCCCGTGCTTGACCGGATTGTAGTGAATGTAATCGGCGCAGCGCTCGAAATCCGCATCGTTACGAATTGTGTGTTCCCAAAATCGCCGCTGCCAGAGCGCGTACTCGCCGCGATGATTGCGGCAGATCGGTGCGCCGGAAGCTGCCAGCCGGTGTGTGAAGGCACTCTTGATGCGCTTCCAACGACCCGCCGTTCGGCACGCGTTACGCGAAATGCGCTGCGGAGCTCGTCGACATGATCAACCAGCACGGATGACATTCGATCGTCCAGCGTGACGGTGAAGAAGAACATCACGCCGGGTACGAAATTTCGCCGATAGCGAACCATGCGAGGGACTTTCCCGGATTGCGCTTCAGTCGGGCGAAGGATGGGCCGAAGCCGCGCAGGGCAATCCGGGGAGTGCTACAGGGACAGTCGTGCCGGTGCTTGGTCTGCCCCGGATTACGCTGCGCTTCATCCGGGCTACAACTAGGGCGGCCCTCCGGGTCCGGATCATGCTCTAATAAGCATAGAACATCCGCTGAATGTCCTTGGTGTCGCTCGTCTTGGTCAACGCCAGCATCAGCAGAATGCGCGCCTTCTGGGGATTGAGCGTATCGGAGACGACGAAGTCGTGCTCATCGTCCTTGGCCTCGCCATTGCGCGCGACGATGCCGTTGCCGACGCGGCTGCTGCGAAGGATCACGACGCCTTTCTTGCGGGCTTCGTCGAGCGCCGGCTCGACCGCCGGGCGGGCCAGGCTGCCGTCACCCACGCCGGCATGGACGATCCCCTTGGCGCCGGCGCCGACAAAGGCATCGATCGCGACCCGGTTCATGTTGGCGTAGCCGTAGACGATGTCGACCTGCGGCAGGACATCGAGCTTGGACACGTCGAATTCAGAATCTGCCGTGTGCCGGCGGGTCGATTGCCGATAGAAATACGGCTTGTTGCCCTGCATGTAGCCGAGAAAGCCGAGTTCAGGCGTGCGAAAGGTGTCTGCCGTGGACGTGTTGTTCTTGGTGACGTCGCGTGCCGCGTTGATCTGATCGTTGAGGGCGACGAGCACGCCCTTGCCCACGGCCTCTTCACTGCCTGCGAGGATCACCGCATTGAAGAGGTTGATCGGGCCGTCCGCGCTGATCGCGGTCGACGGCCGCATCGCACCGACGACGACCACGGGCTTCTTGCTCTTGACGACCAGATTCAGGAAATAGCTGGTTTCCTCGATCGTGTCGGTCCCGTGCGTGATCACGATCCCGTCCACGTCGTCCTGCGCGAGGAGCGTATTGACGCGCTTGGCGAGCTTCAGCCAATAATCATTGTTCATATTCTCGCTGGCGATCTGGAAGACCTGCTCGCCCTTGACGTTGGCCACCGTTTTCAACTCGGGGACGGCGTTCAAGAGGGTCTCGATGCCCACCGTGGCTGCGGTATACCCGATGACGGTGGTGCTGCTCGCCCCGCTGCCGGCGATCGTGCCGCCGGTTGCGAGAACCATGACGTTGGGCAGGCCGGGGCCTCTCGCGTTGGCAACGTCAACGATCATGAGCAGCGCAAAGAGCACGCTCATTATCGCCATCATGTGATCACGCACGCGGAACTGCAACATCTCGTCCATCCTTTGCTGGAAGCCTCGTTGATGCGCCCCGGTTCGCTCAGCGTCGCATCATCTGTCAGCCGCTGCGTTCTGTCTAGGGTCGCGGCGCGTTTGCTTTACGCGCTCGGCGCGTGTCGGAAACTGGCGGTGCGGAGGCACCAAAAAGCAAATGGCCGGGACATTCTCGCGCGAAGACGCGCTTCTGCCCGGCCATGACGGCATTTCGCTTGTGGCTTCGCTGAAAAAGCCGGGAACGGACTGCGCGTTTACGCGCTGGTCTCGCACTTCTTCATGAAGCTGTTCTTGGCGGCGCCGGCGAGCGGCTTGCCGTCGGCGCTGACGGCCTTGGGCGCGCAGGCGTCTTCCTTGCACTTCTTCAGAAACGAGGTCTTGGCGGCGCCGGCCAGCGGCTTGCCGTCCTTGCCGACGGCCTTGCTCTCGCAGGTTTCTTGCGCAAGGGCCGAGCCCGCTGCGAAGGTGGCAACGATCGCAGCGAGGAAAATCCGTTTCATCATGGGGGTCTCCTGAACCAGAAATGGCCGGGAGAGTGGAGCCGGGAATCGTGGCGCAATCAAGCAGGATGAGCACTGGGCCGCCCGGTCGCCCGTTGATTTTTGCGCGCCAGCTCGGAACATGTCGCCTCTGTTGCAGTGCTCGCTGACCGCATCGGGCGATCCTGCTAGCGTCGGTCCCTTGAGATGGAGAGGAAGCATCGTGATGGACGCCGCGATCCCGCACGACCAGGCAGCCGATCGGCATTCCCACCTGGTTCGACCCCAAGACATGGATTGGCAGAAGACGCGCTTTCCGGGCTGCGAGGCCAAGACGCTACTGTTCGATCGCCGTACGGGGCTGATGACCGCCTTGATGCGTTTTGCGCCAGGATCGGTGCTGCCCGATCACGAACATGTCGGCATCGAGCAGAGCTGGGTGATCGAAGGCGCGCTCGTCGACAAGGAGGGTCCGGCCAAGGGCATTGCCTGCAAGGCCGGCGAATTCATCTGGCGCGAGGCGGGGAGCCGGCATGCCGCCTGGTGCCCCGACGGCGCGTTGATCCTGGCGATCTTCCAGGTGCCGAACAAGTTTTTCGAGGCCGACGGCCGCGTGGTCGATGCCGCTGGCCAGGGCTGGGATGAGACCTGGGGGCACACCGCGGCGCAGCGGGCGCAGAGCGCCTGATCGCCTTCACGCGCCGCGCATCAGCAGCGCCTTGAAGTCGGCCCGCGCGCGCTGCGCCTCAGTGCGCGCGACGTCGGAGGCGTCGCCCATGCCGAAATAGCCATGGATCAGGCCGGGACCCTCATGGTGCTTGACCTTCACGCCGGCGGCCTCCAGCGCCCGCGCATAGGCGGCGCCTTCGTCGCGTAGGGGATCGAACCAAGCGGTGGTCACGACCGCGGGCGCGACGCCGGCCAAGGAGGCAGCCCGCAGCGGCGAGACGCGCCAGTCGCCGGCGTGCGCGGGATCGGCGAGATAATGGCCGCAGAACCATTCCATCGTCGCCCGCGTGAGGAAGTAGCCCTCGGCGTTCTCGCTGCGCGAGGGATAGCGCGCGTTCTCGCGCGCATCGGCATAAGCGCCGACGACGTCGGTGACCGGATAGACCAGCAGTTGCGCGGCGAGCTTGATGCCGGCTTCCCGGCAGGCGATCGCGCTCGTCGCTGCGAGATTGCCGCCGGCGCTGTCGCCGGCAACGCCGAAGCGCCTTGCGTCACCGCCAAATTCCGCGACGCGGCCAAACACGTCGCTGACCGCGGCGAAAGCATCCTCGAAGGCGCCGGGAAAGCGCGTCTCGGGCGGGCGGCGATAGTCGACGGAGACGACGACCGCGCCGGTCTCGATCGCAAGGTTGCGCGCCTGCCGGTCGTGGGTTTCGAGATCGCCCGCAACCCAGCCGCCGCCATGGAAGAACACCACCGTCGGTGCCGGCGCGGCGCCGACCCGATAGACCCGTGCGGGAAGCAGACCGGCGCCGCCTTTCACCCTGATATCCTCGACGCTATCGACCGGCGGCGGCGGAATGGCGGCACGCGAGGCAGCGAGTGCGCGCAAGGAATCGCGGGCGCTCTGTGGCGTCATGACCGTGGGATCGCGCATCGGCATGAGCGGAATGATCTGGGCGATGACGGGATCGAGCGGTGCGGCCATGGGCTTTCCTCACAGGGTTCTTGGTCTTGCTTGGTCATTAGCATAGGTTTTGCGGGCCGCATCGGCAACCGGCGTGCGTCGCAAGGCCGGACGAACGGGCAGGGAGGTTCACGAGGTGGAATTCGAGACGCTGGTCCAGTCGCGCCGCAGCGTGCGTGGCTTCAAGAACGAGCCGGTGCCGCGCGCGGTGATCGAGGCGATCATCGAGAGCGCCAAGCGCGCGCCCTCGTCGATGAACACCCAGCCCTGGCATGTCCATGTGCTCACGGGTCATCCGCTGGAGGAGGTGCGTCGCCGCAACATGGCGGAGATGGCCGGCGGCGCCAAGGTCAAGCGCGACATCATCAGCCATGGCGAATACCAGGGCGTGCATCGTACCCGGCAGGTCGACATCGCCAAGAAGCTGTTCGGCGCGATGGGAATCGCGCGCGACGACAAGCCGATGCGGCAGGACTGGGTGCTGCGCGGCTTCCGCCAGTTCGACGCGCCGGTCTCGCTGGTGCTGACCTATGACCGCGTGCTCGATCCCGGCGCGGTCTGCCACTTCGATCTCGGCGCGCTCTGCTACGGCATCGTGCTCGCGGCGTGGGACCGCGGGCTCGGCTCGGTCATCAACGGGCAGGGCATCATGCGCTCCGACATCGTGCGCGAGGTCGCCGAGATTCCGGAAGACGAGGTCATCATGACCTGTGTCGCGATGGGCTATCCCGATGACGGCTTTGCCGCGAACGCCGTGCGCTCGGACCGCGAGCACAACCACCAGTTCGTGCGTTACGTGGGTTTTGCCGATTAGCACGAGCAAGAGGAGATTATTCTCTGGCGGAAAATTTTTGGTGCGGTGTCGCGAGTGGCCTCTTGCAATCTCGAAGTCGCGGGAGGAACAATATGCGGACTGAGAGGTTTGTTGCTGGCGCGAGGGAATTGATATGCGGCGGCTGGCTAGCCTGGTTCGGCGGTTCTTCGGTCCGCGACTGCGGCCCAAGATCGATGATGATCCAAGTCTTCCTTTCACACCCGAAGAGTTCGGCCGGCTGATTCGCAGCGGCCGGCACGAGGACATGAAGCTGCTGGCCGACGGGCTGGCCTGCCGCTCCATCCCGCGCCGCGCCAGCCATCGTGCGACGCATTAGGCTGCGCTCGAGACGGGTCACAGCGCTCACCGCGTGAGCGCGACCTGCTTGAACGCGCGGACTAGCGCCTTCTCCAGCTTGCCTGTCATCTCGCACAGAACGTCGTAGGCCTCCGCGCGCGGCATGGTCGGCTTGTAGTGCCGGTGCTCGATCAGGGCTGCGAAGATGTCCGAGATCGTTAGAATCCTGACGATATCGCCAATGTTCTCGGCGCAGAGCGCATCGGGATAGCCGCTCCCGTCGAGGTACTCGTGATGATGGCGGACGGCATCGAGAATCTCCGGCGAGATCCCGTCATGGTCCTTGAGAAACGTATGGCCGGCGGCGGGATGCGTTTCGATCAGCGTGCGCTCGGCGGCATCGAGGCGGCCCGGCTTGTCGAGGATGGCGAGCGGAATCTGCGCCTTGCCGATGTCATGGAACATGGCCGCCGAGTAGAGACGTTCCAGGTCGGCCCTGCCGACGCCGAGGCTCAGTCCGAAGTCGATGGCGACACCGGTGACAAGCAGGCAATGCTGATAGGTTCCTTCGTGGTGCCGCCGCACCGTCATGAGCCACTCCGTCAGGCCATGCCGGGTGATGCGATCGGCGATCTGGCGCCCCGCTTCCTTGGTGGCGTTGACGTCAAGCGGCTGGCCCAGGGTGACGGAGGTAAACATGGATGCGATCGCGGTCGCGGCGGTCTCGACGGCAGTGTCGGCCTGCGCGCTCTCGCGCGACGCGGCCGAGAGCGGATCAGGCGGATCGGACAGCGCCGCCAGCAGCCTCGCCCGGTTGATGGTGCCCGGAAGGACCAGTGTCGCTCCAAGCGCATAGGCCTGCGAAACGGCGACATGCGAGGTGTGCTCCAGCAGGAAAATCCGCTTCTTCGCCTTTGCGAGCTTGCCCGCCCGTTTCTTGATCGCCGCGATATTGTCGACATCGCGAAGCTCGGCGCGAATGACGATGGCGGACGGCACCTCTGACAGCTTGGCCTCGGCGTCCAGCCGCTCGCCCGCGACGGCGAAGCGTTGCTCGAGGAGCGAGCACACACCGGCCAGCTTGTCGGACGTGTCGGCCAGCACATGAACGAATGGGCGCGGCGCTGCAGCGACCGCGACGCCGCCAAGGCTGGTGGGTTTGAGTGTGGTTTGCGCGTTCTGCACGGATATGCCCCGGAATAGCGCGGGCTCCAATCGATGGGTCGAATTCTCGGTCTATTTGGCCTGATCGGAGCTCTGCGCTGCGGCAGCCGGCGCAATCGCCTGCTTCTTCTTGCTTTGTGCGGTGACGAAGTGGATGCCAGCGGTGGTGCCGTCGATCCAGACCAGCTCGCAGCGCCGGTAGGCCAGGCCCGTCGACGACAGCAGCATGAAGAATTCCTTGGCCTGGAGCACGTCCAGCGTGCCCTCGACCTCGACCTTCGCGCCCGTCTGCGAGACGTCGAGCAGGACGCAGCTGCGCCGCCAGGTGCCGTCGGATCCCATGAGATTGACCGGTTGCCTGTGGTCCATTTTCACGCGAAAGGCTTTGCGACCGTCGAACTTCATCGGCTAACCCCCATCTTTTTTGCGTCGCGATGTCCCCGACCGCACTCCTTGGCGTTTGCGGCAATTTCGCCCCACCGCACCGTCCACTGGCTGGTCGACAGCAGCAGCGTCTCGAAAATGTGCTGCGCGCGTTCGCGCTCGGCGAAAGAAAGCCGTGTGCCGCTGCGGTTGCTCAGGATGGCGAGCGTGGTCTGCCAGTTCAGCCGCGAGGCGCGGCAGGCCATGACGAGACCCTCGCAATCCTCGTCGGTCATGACATGTTCGACGATTTCGATGGGAGCGCCTGAAAGCACCGACAGCGCGGTGATGAGGTTGGCGGGCTCGCCGCGGATGGCGAAGCGGTTCACCGTGGAATCGTTCAGCTTGCCGATGCGGCTGAGTGCAACGATCTCCGGCCGTGCGCTTGCATAGGCGGCCGCGGAGGGTAGCTTGGTGACGATGGGTGCGGCCGTTGCGGCTTGAAGCGAGACGGTGGCGTTCGGCCCGATGCCGGATTTCGGCGCCGGCGAGGCCGACAGCAACTTCCGCATGACTGTGTCGGGCGTGTCGGGCCTGAGCGCCAGTGCCTTGGTGAGTTCGTCATCCACCAGGCACTTCTCAACCAGCGCAACGTAAGCGGCTTCGGAGAATCTTGCCTCGCTGTTGCCGATCAGCGCAAGACAAACGCTGGAAGTGCCCCCCTTGATCAGCGTCTCCATCACCGGTGGATCGATCGACGCGCGGCCGGCGATGGCACATTGCTGCCGTACGCCGCTCGCGGCTGCGATCAGTTTGAGATCGGACGTGGACAATGACTGCGAGCGGAGCAAAACGGGGCAGGCGACTTCCGGGTCGCGGTGCGAGGCGAGACGTCGCACGGTGTCCGGCGGAGCTACTTTGAGCTCTGCGAGCGCCGCGCTGACATCGATCAGCGTGCTGGCCTCGACCCGCTCGATCAGTCGCAGCAGGACGCCGTCGACCACACCGGCGAGCAATTCCTGGGACCGACCGCGGCTGCTTGTGAGCAGTTGCAAAAGGCCGAAGAGAATGCGGGCGCACCGGTCCAGCGGACACGTTGCGACCGCGTTCTCCAATTCGGCCAGATTGTCGGCAGGCGAATTTGCCGTCATGGCAGGAGCCTGAAATGAAATAAATTGCACAATCAAACGACGGTTATTCCGCCGCAAAGGCGTTAATTTGAATCTTAAATGGCAACGCCTTCGGTATTGGCGCACCGCCTCAATCGCAGGAAACGCTATCGAAATTCGGCGAGACAGGGTTGTCCCGGATTGTTCTTTCAACCGGCCCGTCTCCAATTGATCAGGGCACGTTAGGATCGATTCTAACGAAATAAACCGAAGGAGGCAGCGAACGGCACCCCGCGGCCGGACGCACATTCAGAGCGGCGCGGCATTTTTCGTATTTCCATGAACAGCATTGACGATGTGCCGAGGTCGGCACTCAAAACATTTCGTTTTTCAGACGTCGACGAATTTCGAAGCGCTATACGCGGGCTGAATTTCGAATTCACCCCTTTTGTGCGGAAGATTTCGGCTGAGCAGACGATCTTGGCCTTACCGGGCTGCGACGTGAATTTGACGCGCGCGTTTCCGCGGGTGGTTGACGCACAACTCGTGGAGAATTGCACGGCGATCGGCTTCACGATGGATGATCTCAACGTGCCAATTCGCTTTAACGGCTCGCAACGGGCGCGACCCGCCGTGGTCATTGGCAGCGGCGGGGCGGCCTACACCACCGTCGAGGAGGTGCAGCGGCAAATCGCCTCGGTGGTTTTCCGGCCCGAGGTGAGGGATCGTGGCTGGCCGCCCACGCTCTCGAGCTTCAAGATTTTTGAAATCTCCACGGCCGGCTTGCAGCGGTTGCGCGGCGTGGTTAGGGAGGTGCTGGCCGAGGCGGCCGGGCCGATTTCGGCACCGGAGCTCTTGTTGAAGGGCGCGGCGATGAAGGAGTCCCTGCTCGGAGCCGTTGACGAGGCCTTTGCGACGATCGTTCCGGCCCGCTGGACCTTTGCACCCAACGACGGACGGAATTTCAGGCTATTCCAGGACATCCGCGCGCTGCTGTCTGACCACCTGTCGGAGCCGATTTACAGCGATGAGATCGCGCGCAAGCTGGGGCTGTCCGTTCGGACCATGCACGACGTCGTGCGCCGCTATCGCGGCATGAGCCTGCACCGCTATTTGCGTCTGCATCGGCTGTGGCTGGTGCGTCGGCGCCTTCTCGCCGGGGCCGATAGCGTCAAGGCGGTCGCGCTGGCGTATGGCTTCTGGCACCTCAGCGATTTCTCCAGAAGCTACCGCGACCAGTTCGGCGAGACGCCGTCGCAAACACTGGACCGCGGTCGCGGAAGGTAGAACGATAAATCGGGTAGGGCTGGGCGCCGGTTTCGTGCTACCGTTCGGCCATGAGCAATCGCATTCTCGTTCTCTACGGTTCTTACCGTTCCGACCGCATGGGCATCCGCCTTGCGAATTTCGTCATCAACCGGCTGCGCGATCGCGGCGAGGACGTCGAATTCATCGACGCCAAGGCGATCGGGCTGCCGATGCTGGACCGGATGTACAAGGAACATCCCAAGGGCTCGGCGCCGGAGGCGCTGGAGAAGCTGGCCGGGCAGATCCGCGGCGCCGACGGATTCGTCTTCGTCACCGGCGAGTACAATTGGGGCATGCAGCCCGGGCTGAAGAACCTCACCGACCATTTCCTGGAGGAATGGTTCTGGCGCCCGGCCGCGATCGTGAGCTATTCGGCCGGCCGGCTGTCCGGCGCGCGCGCAGCGACCGCCTGGCACGGCACGCTCTCGGAGATGGGCATGGTGGTGATATCGAGCACCATCGGTGTCGGCCCGATCGCGCAGACGCTGTCGGACGCCGGCGAGCCGATCGGCGACGGCGGCAAGGCTCTGGAGCGCTCGTTCCCGCGCTTCGCCGACGATCTGACCTGGTGGATCGAGGCGGCGAAAGCGCAGCGCGCGCGCAAGGCGCCGCCGTATTGAGGTCGCGTAGCCTGGATGGAGCGACAGCGTAATCCAGGGTCTCGCGCGTCAACGGCACTGTCCCGGATTGCGCTGCGCTCCATCCGGGCTACGACTTCGCGTCCTACGCCGCCCGGACCTCACCGAGGAAGCGCTCGAACTGGCCGGCGAGATCGCGCGACTGGGTCGAGAGCTGCTCGGCCGCGCCCAGCACCTCTCTTGCCGCGGCGCCGGTGTCGTCGGCGGCGCGCTGCACGCCGGAGATGTTGCTGTTGACCTCCTGGGTGCCGCGGGCAGCCTCCTGAACGCTGCGGGCGATCTCCTTGGTCGCCGAGCCCTGTTCCTCGATCGCCGCGGCGATGGCGGTGCCGATCTGGTCGATCTCGGCGATGACGTCGGCGACGTTGCGGATTGCCGCCACCGTCTCGTCGCTCGCGGTCTGGATCGCGGTGATCTGCTCGGAGATCTCGGTCGTGGCCTTGGCGGTCTGCCCGGCCAGCGACTTCACTTCGGAGGCGACCACGGCAAAGCCGCGGCCGGCCTCGCCGGCGCGGGCGGCTTCGATGGTCGCATTTAGCGCAAGCAGGTTGGTCTGTTCGGCGATGCTCTGGATCAGCGTCACGACGTCGCCGATCTTCTGGGCGCCCTCGGCGAGCGTCCGCGCGGTGTCGCCGGTGCGGCGGGCATTGTCGACGGCACGGGCCGCGATCTCGGTGCTTTGGGCGACCTGACGCCCGATCTCCGCGATCGAGGAGGTCAGCTCTTCGGTGGCGCTCGCGACTGTCTGCACGTTGGTCGAGGTCTGTTCGGAGGCGGCGGCGACCACGGCGGCCTGGCTGTTGGTCTGCGCCGCCGTCGAGGTCATCGACTGTGCGGTGCTTTCCATTGCAGCAGAGGCCCGCGACAGGCCGCCGACCAGCTCGGTCACCTTGGCCTCGAAGGCGCGGGTGAGATCGTCGAGCGCCTGGGCGCGGCGCATCTTGCCGTCGTTCTCGGCCTGCTTCTCGGCCGCGAGCCGATCGGCGCGGATCATGTTGTCCTTGAACACCTGAACGGCCGCGGCCATCGCGCCGATCTCGTCGGAGCGCTCGGCGCCCGGAATGCTCTCCGCAACCTCGCCGTCGGCGAGCCGCGACATGCGCGTCGTCAGGCCGACGATCGGCGCGCAGACGCGGCGGCGAACCGTCACGATGAGGCCGGCGCTGGCGATCAGCACGGCGACAAGGCCGACGAGCGCGATCGTGAAGCTGGTGTGCGCGGCCGACGAAGCGCCGGCGAGAATCTGCTCGGCGTTGTCGTAGAAGGCGTCGCGGACGCCGATGATGGTGCCGAGGCCGCGCTGCGTGGCGGCGTAATAGGTGTCCATGTCGTGTTCGTACTTGCCGGTGATCGCGCCGTCCTTCACCAGCTTGAGCTCGCGGCCGAACTCCTCGACATAGATCGCGTTGAACTTCTCCAGGGCCTCCGCGACGTTCGCCGGCGTTGTTGGATTGCCGCGCAATTCCTGCAGCGACATCACGATCTGATCGTTGCGGCCCTGCGAGCGGGCAATGTCGGCCTTCTCGGCGTCGGTCGCCGGCTTCTTTCCGCCGAGGAGGTTCTTGTGCAGGCTGGAATTGAAGCCGCCGACGTCGCGCAGCGTCATCGCGACATTGGCGTAGCTGGCCTGCCGGTAGGCGTCACCGTTCAGGATCGCCATGCGGCGGACCTGCTCGTTGAGCAGCGCAGTCACGCCGCCGTTGAGCACGGCATTGTCGGCGACGATCTTCTTGGCCGCGTCTTTGCGCGCCTCGGCGGGACCCGCCAGCGCCTTGTCGATGGCCTCGCGCAACGCGGTGAACTTCGCGTTGATGCCGTCGATGTTGCTGCCGATCGTGGTGCCGTCGTCGAACGGGCCGGGCAGCTCCTTGCGCAGTGCATTCATCTTGTCGCGGGCGCGGTCGGTCTGCTTGCGCAGCTTGTCCTGCTCGGCCAGCAGCGCAGGGTCGATGGCCGCGGGTCCGTAAAGGATGTTGGTGGAAAAGCCGCGCTCCGGATTGAGATAGCGCGGGATGTCGCTGACCGCACGGACGATTGCGAGCCGCCCCTGCGCTTCAGTGATCCGTTCCATGGTCTGGTACTTCGTCGCGGCGACGTAGACGGCGAGGCCGCCGCCGACGGTCGAGAGCGAGACGATGGCGCTGGTCAGGAGCGTACCGATTTTCATGATCTGTCCGGCAAATAACGGAGAAGTATTTTGCCCGGACGATAGGGCGGCCATGTTAATCTGCGGTTTACGCTCCCTGGCCGGCTCAGCTGTAGGTCGCGCTGACCGATCCCAGCGGACCAAAATCGGCAACGTAGGTCTCGCCAGCCTTGGGCCGGAGCATACCGGTCAGCGTGCCCGTGCTGATCGTCTGGCCGGCCTTGAGACCGATGCCGGTCCGCGACAGCTCGTTGGCAAGCCAGGCCAGCGGCACCAGCGGATGGTCAATCGCCTCTGCAGCGGAGCCGCGGCGTCTCTCGATGCCGTTGCAATTCAGGACGACATCTTGAGTGGCGACGTCGCGGCTACGCCAGTCGGCGATGGGCTCTCCGAGCACGATCGTTCCTGATCCGGAGCCGTCGGCCATGATCGCCGGCATCGGCGGAAACGCCGCATCGTGAATGAAGCGGCACTCGGCGAGCTCGATGCCGGGATGCAACGAGACCACGGCGTCGCCGACCTCGTCCACCGTATAGGGCTTCGCGCGCGGCGGCAGATCGGCGCCGAGACGCGCCTGGAACTCGACTTCAGGGATCGGGCTGCATTGTCTGGCATGCTCGACGCTGGCGGGCGAACTCTTGATCAGGGGCGCGAACACCCGCCCATAGATCGGCGCGGAGATGCGAAGCTGACGCTGAAGCCCGGACTTCATGCCCGCGATCTTCCAGCCGACAACATCCCAGCCGAGTTCTTCTTCCACGATCTGCGCGACTTGGTACGCCGTGTCCGCATCCGGTGGGACCAGCCGTTCGTCGAGGCCGCTCTGTTGCCGGCCCTCGCGACGCAAATCGGCGAGCTGACGGGCGAGTTCGCGTTGTCGGGACAACTCCATTGCGCGTCTCCAATCTATTTGCTTGTGCGGGCGAGGGCGGCTGCGAGGACGATCTCCAATTCCTCCTGGACCTGATCGAGCGCGTCGGCGCTGCGGCTGGCGCGACACATCGCGACCGTGCCTTCGATCGAGGCGACGACGAGCGTTGCAAGCCGCTCGGCGCGCTCGGCAGCCAGTCCTTCGCGCAACAAGGCTGCCAGCATGATCCGCCGCCAATCGGCGAACACGCCTTCGGCGAGATCGAGCAGGTGCTGCTGCGCGGCCGCGTCGTCTTTGTCACTGGGCTCACCGACATAGCGATCGACCGCCACGGCGAGCACGGGGCAGCCGGCCTCGAAGCCGGTTGCCTCCAACTGGCGGCGCCATGATGCGACAAAAGCCTTGAGGCCGCCGATCACGCCGCGTTCGTTCATGGCTTTCTCCAGAGGAATGGATACCTGCCGGCCGGCGAAGGTCACGGCTTCGGCGATCAATTGCGGCTTGCCGTCGGGGAAGTGGTGGCTGATCGAGCCGCGCGGCGTCGCCGTGTGGCGGACCACGTCGCGCATGCTGGTGGCGTTGACGCCGCGGCGGCTCATCAGGTCGGCGGCGCCGGCGATCATCCTGTCGCGTGTGGTGGCAGTCATCGGGAATCCTGCAATTGGCCATCTCCATCTAGACTATGACACTTGACATAGGCAAGCCGTGCTGAGATATGACGAGTGTCATATTCGTGGAGAGGTGCCGATTTGACCATCATTACCGTCACCGCACCGGCCGGACGGCTCGGCCTGCCGCAGCGCCGGCAGCTTGCGGAAAGCCTGACCGACGCCGTGCTCGAGCCCGAGGTCGGCCAGAGGGCGCCGGCGGCCCGAATGGGGTTTCAGGTGCATTTCCACGACCTTCCGTCCGACAGCATGGCGATCGGCGGCCGGTTGCTGTGCGACCAGGACAAGCCGCGCGACATCATCACCGTCAACATCGCCGTCATGAACGCGGCCTGGCCGGCGGAGGTGCGCGCCGAGGTGATCCGCAACGTGCTGGCGCGGCTTGCGGAGGCCTGCGGCATGCCGGCGCCGTCGCCGACCTGGTGGGTCAATTTCGAGATCATCGATGAGGGAAGCTGGGGATCGCGCGGCGGGGTGCTCTCGATCCTTCAGCTGCTGGATTCCGGCGTGTTCACGCCGGCCCGGATCGAGGCGATCCGCGCGGCGCTTCAGCAGCCGGCCTGACTTGCTGCCAACACCAACAATCGGGAGACGAGCACATGAGCGAAGGTCAGATCGGCACCGAGGTGCACGGCCACGTCCTCAAAATCATCATCGCCAACGCTGCGAAGAAGAACGCGTTCACGCCTGCGATGATGGAGCAATTGTCCGATGCACTCACCGAATTGCACCACAACGAGGCCTATCGCGTCGGCGTGGTCTGCGCCGAGGGCGGGGATTTCACTGCAGGTCTCGATATGCCCAAATTCTTCGGTCCCACCGCGGAGAAGCGCAACACCAAGGACGGCAATGTCGACCCGTTCGGGCTCAACAAGCGCTGCCGCAAGCCGATCGTGACGGCAGTGCAGGGTATCGTCTACACCATCGGCATCGAGCTGATGCTCGCCGGTGACATCGTGGTTGCGGCCGACGATGCACGTTTCTGCCAAATGGAGGCGAGGCGCGGCATCGCACCACTGGGCGGCGCGCATTTCCGCTTCCTATCGCGGGCCGGCTGGGGCGATGCGATGTATCATCTGTTCCTCTGCGACGAGTTTTCGGCGCAGCGCGCGCATGCGATCGGTCTCGTCCAGGAGGTCGTGCCTGCAGGCGAGCAGATCGAGCGGGCGATGACGCTCGCCGCCATGATCGCGCGCAATGCGCCACTCGGCATCCAGGTGACCAAGGAAGCGGCGGCGAACTATGTCGAAGCTGGCGAAGCGGCTGCGATTGCCTACATCCCGAAAATTCGCGATCGTGTGCTCGGCAGTGCCGACGCCAAGGAGGGCATCCGATCCTTCATCGAGCGTCGCGCGGCCGTCTTCGAAGGACGTTGATCGGCGCCTGCTAATGCCGAGCCTGATCCAGCCTTTCGAGGATATCCAGCGTAGCGCCATCGCGTTCGCCTGCGAAATATCGGGCGAGCGCCTGATCGAAGACGGGCTCGTCGGAGACCGCGCCGAACAGCGTCATCGACGAGCGGAATTTGGCGTCATCCGGCGCGCCGAGGATCGCGTTGATGGTCCGGCCCTCGACCGCGAGCACCAGCCTGGTGCATTCGATCAGCCGGCCGCCCAGGATGGGGTGGGCGAGATAGGCCTCGGCCTCCGCGCGGGAGCCGATGGCATATCGCTGCGACATGGCGCTGGCGCCGAGACCTGCGACCTGGGGGAAGATGAACCACATCCAGTGAGTCTGCTTCCGGCCCCTAGCCAGCTCGCCCAAGATGTCGCCGTAGACCGGGTCTTGGGCCCGGACAAAGCGATCGAGATCGAACGGATCGGTCATTGGATACCTTAGGGGATACCTTTGGAGGGCCTTGGCGGCCCCGATTATGCCTAACTTTTGGCTCCCAATGTGGTAGCTGGTATAGAGTCTCTCCGGGTGGGGGTGGGTAAGCCCCCGGGGGTCGATTTGGGGATCTGATGGTTTCCGACGCAGCACACGCCGAGAGGCTGTTGTCGCGCCGCCGTGTCGGGCGGGCTGAAACGATTCTGCTGTCTGTGGCCGCGATGGCGCTGGCGCTCGGCGCCGCCGCGTGGGTCGCCGATATCAGCGATTCGACCCCGCTGGTCTCCGCGGCGTTGCCGCCGGCCAATGCCCCCTCTTTCGAGGACCGTTTCGCTTCGGCCTCGGCTGGCCCGTCGCCGCGCGAGCTTGGTCTGCGGGTGCTGGAGCGCTCCGCGGTGAATGCGGCCCAGCTCAGGCTGCGCGACGCCAAGGCGATGCTGGCTCAGAAGCTCCAGGGCGACGACTGGCGCTCGATCCTGACCGAGGACGACCGGTACATGACCGAGGAGGCGAGGCGCTCGCAGCGCGCCGATGCCATCCCCATGCCGCGCGCGCGTCCGGTCCAGGCGGACTTCTCCGCTCAGATCGCCTCCAGCCAGGCCTACGCGGACACCAATCTCAGGGTCGACAACCGCAATTTCTTCGAAAAATTCACCGACAAGATCAAGCTCGCCTCGCTGACGCCCGGCGACGGCCTGCTCGGCAGGGGGCCGGACCTCGCCGCGCTCGGCTACGATTCGCGCACCGCGGTCTATGACATCTCGGCCAAGGCGGTCTATCTGCCGAGCGGCGTGGCGCTGGAAGCTCATTCCGGCCTGGGCGCCCTGATGGACAATCCTGACCATGTCGACCGGCGGATGGTCGGCGCGACGCCGCCGGCGATCTACGATCTGAAGCCGCGCGAAAAGCCGTTCCACGGCGTCCGTGCGCTGCGCATGACCCCGGTCGAAGGCACCAGCGCGCTGGGCCGCGTCGGGCTGCTCACGCACAATTACCTGCTCGGGCCGCGCGGCGATTCCAACGGCTGCGTCTCGATCAAGGACTATGATCGGTTCATCAAGGCCTACGACAATGGCGAGTTCAACCGCCTGGTCGTGGTGCCGAGTCTGCGCGGCGCGGCGACCGCCTCGCAGCGCGCGAGCACCGATTCCTGATATTCGCCTGCGACGGCGGGGCTGCCGTTTCCCCTTCGTTAAGCCGTCCTCGTCCAGAAGCAGCCCATGAGCGATCCATCCAATTCCGAGACCCCGCTGCGCACGACGTTCAAGATCAAGCTGAACGGCGACACGCTGGCGATCGCGACCGTCGGTCAGGCCTATCAATTCCTGACCAACTTCAAATCGGTCGAGTGGATGGAATTTCGCTCGCTGCACGAGGACGCCGTCGCGGCCCTGGAAGGCGCCGCCGGTAACGCCATGCTGGCGGTGCAGGCAACCAACGCCGTGCGCGCGCTGTTCGTCAGCGCCAAGCTGCTCTGAGAGAATCTCTCCCTCTCGCCTGATCCGTCGCCCTCGAACCCACTGCAAGGCGGGTGCGACGAAGGCTTGCGCGTCCGCGCCAGGGAGAGGGAATATGAAATTGGCAGAATTCATTGCAGGCATCGACGTTGGCGCGGAGCAACCAACCGAAGCCGCGCTCACCGCCTTCGAGACGTCCATCGGCTGTCGCTTGCCGGACGACTATCGCCGCTTCCTGCTGGCCTGCGCCGGCGGCTATCATCAGGGGGGCGCCGACTTCAACTGGCCGCATGGGGACTGGGCGGGTTCGGTGCAGGAGGTCCTGGGATTGCGGTCCGACGAGTGCTCGCTGGTGCAGACGCGCCAGACGCCGCAATGGCCGACCGTCGATGAGCTGTTGTGGATCATGAGCGACCACGGCGGCAATCCGATCTGCATGACGATCGACAAGGCCCATTTCGGCGAGATCTGGTTTATGGACCACGAGATGGCCGAATACGAAAAGCCCTGGACACTGGCGCAGGCGATGTCCGATCAATGGGGCTATGTCCTGCCGCTAGCACCGACGTTCAGCGATTTCATCGCCGGCCTGTACGAGGAAGCAGCGGCCGCCTGAGGCGAGGCCGGGCCGAGCGGGCGGGTCCGCCGCGACATGCTGGGTCCAGCTGGTCCACGGTATCCGGTGCAAGCCCGACCTTTCTTTTCCGTCGCTTGAACTCCGCTCCCGGAACGGGCAAACGGTTCGCCAAGAAACCGTGGCCCAGGCCATCCATTCGACGCTGAGTTCAAGGGAGAGACTCCATCATGAAACGCCGTACATTCCTCCAAGGTGGTGCGGTCGCCGGCGCGACCACGCTGGTTGCGGCCCCTGCGATCGCGCAGAGCATGCCCGAGATCAAATGGCGCCTGACGTCGAGCTTCCCGAGATCGCTCGACACCATCTACGGCACGGCGCAGACCTTCGCGAAATATGTCGCCGAGGCCACCGACAACAAATTCCAGATCCAGACCTTCTCGGCGGGCGAGCTCGTGCCCGGCCTGCAGGCGCTCGATGCGGTCAGCACCGCATCGGTGGAGATGGCGCAGACGCCGCTCTATTTTTACATCGGCAAGGAGCCGGCGCTGGCCTATGCCACCGGCGCGCCCTTCGGCATGAACCATCGGCATCAGGAATCATGGTGGCACTTCGGGGGCGGCGCCGACCTCACCAACGAAGCGCTCAAACCCTTCAAGGCGCACGCCATCCTCTGCGGCAATTCCGGCACCCAGATGGGCGGCTGGTTCCGCAAGGAGATCAAGTCCGTCGACGACCTCAAGGGCCTGAAATTCCGCATCGCCGGCATGGGTGGCCATGTGCTGGCAAAGCTCGGGGTCGTCCCGCAGCAGATCGCGGGAGGCGATATCTATCCGGCGCTGGAGAAGGGCACGATCGACGCGGTCGAATTCGTCGGTCCTTATGACGACGAGAAGCTCGGCTTCTACAAGGTCGCCAAATACTACTACTTCCCCGGCTGGTGGGAAGGCGGTGCCATGTTGCACATGATCGTCAACGACGAGAAATGGAATTCGCTGCCTAAGCAATATCAGGCGATCGTCAACCAGGCGGGCGCGGCGGCCGGTGCGTGGATGCTCGAGAAATACGACAGCGTGAACCCCGGTGCGCTAAAGCGGCTGATTGCGAACGGCACCGAGCTGAAGGCGTTCCCGCAACCGGTGCTGGAGGCCTGCTACAATGCGACTCAGGACCATCTGAACGAGCTCGCCGCCAAGAGCGACCTGTTCAAGCGGACCAAGGAGAGCCACGACGCGTATATGAAGGAGGTGCTGTTCTATACGCAGATCGCGGAGAATTTCTACGACAACTATCTGCTCAGCAAGACGCGCAGCAAGACCTGAGCGGAAGAGGCGAGGGCGCGGTGTTTACGCCGCGCCCAGCTTCGTAGCCCGGATGGAGCGCAGCGCAATCCGGGAGAGTGCCGGGTGATGCGCGAGACCCGGATTGCACAAACGGGCGGCGCTTTCGCGCCGACCGTTGGCTCCATCCAGGCTACGGGACCGCGCCTCCACTCACGTAACTGCGCGGAGACATTAACCAACCATTAACCATATCGGCCGCATCGTTAACCATTCAATAACAGGGAACGAGTCGGCCGCCATGGAGGCTGCAGCAAAGGTCCAACGTCAGATGGTGCGCCTGCGCGGGCGCTCCTATGTGGCTTTCGTGTTCACGCCGACGGTTCCGGTCCAGGACTGGCTGCACGAGATCGACGCCACGATTGCGCGCTCGCCCGGCTTTTTCGCCGGACGGCCGGTGGTGATCGACCTGTCTTCGGTCGATCTCAGCCAGGCCGGCATCGGCCATCTGCTCACCAGCCTGCAGGACCGCAACATCCGCGTGCTCGGCATCGAGGGCGTGGAGGAGGGAAGGCTGACGCCGATGATGCCGCCGCTGCTGTCGGGCGGACGCAGCTGCGTGGTCGAGCCGAGCGCGCCGAAGAAGGCCGAAGCGAAGGTCGAGACCAAGCCGACGTCGCTGCTGCTTGAAAACCCCGTGCGCTCGGGCCAGACCGTGATCTTCCCGGAAGGCGACGTCACCATTCTCGGCTCGGTCGGCTCGGGCGCCGAGGTCGTCGCCGGCGGCTCCATCCACGTCTACGGCGCGCTGCGCGGCCGCGCCATGGCGGGCGTCAATGGACACACCAGCGCGCGCATCTATTGCCAGAAGATCGAGGCCGAACTGCTTGCAATCGACGGATTTTATCAGACCGCCGAGGACATCGACGAGGCCCTGCGCGGCAAGCCGGCGCAGGCCTGGCTGCAGGGGAATACCATGCGAATTACAGCACTGAACTGACCAGCAAAGGAGACATTTCAGATGAGTAAGGTACTGGTCGTGACATCAGGCAAGGGCGGGGTCGGTAAGACCACGACGACCGCCGCGCTGGGAGCTGCCTTGGCGCAGCGCGGCGACAAGGTGGTCGTCGTCGATTTCGACGTCGGCCTGCGCAACCTCGACCTCGTGATGGGCGCCGAACGCCGCGTCGTGTTCGATCTCATCAACGTGGTGCAGGGCGTCGCCAAACTCCCGCAGGCGCTGATCAAGGACAAGCGGCTGGAGAATTTGTGGCTGCTGCCGGCGTCCCAAACCCGCGACAAGGACGCGCTGACGGAGGAGGGCGTCGGCAAGGTCATTGCCGAGTTGCGCAGCCGGTTCGACTGGGTGATCTGCGACAGCCCGGCCGGCATCGAGCGCGGCGCTTCCATGGCGATGCGCTTTGCCGACGAGGCCGTGATCGTCACCAATCCGGAAGTCTCCTCGGTGCGCGATTCCGACCGCATCATCGGCATGCTCGATTCCAAGACGGTGCGGGCCGAGAAGGGCGAGCGCGTCGAGAAGCATATTCTCATCACTCGCTACGATCCCTCGCGCGCCGCGCGCGGCGAGATGTTGACCATCGACGACATCCTGGAGATCCTTGCCACGCCCTTGCTCGGCATCATCCCCGAGAGCCAGGACGTGTTGAAGGCCTCCAACGTCGGCACGCCTGTGACTCTGTCGAATGCCGATGGAGCGCCGGCACGAGCCTATATGGACGCCGCTAAGCGCCTCTGCGGCGAGAACGTGACAATGCACGTTCCTGCCGAGCGCAGAGGATTTATGGACCGGCTGCTGCGACGGAGGGCTGCATGAGCATGGGTCTGCTTCGACTCCTCCGCGGCAAGAAGGCCACAGCACCCGTCGCGCGCGAACGGCTGCAGATCCTGCTTGCCCATGAACGTGGAATGCGCGGCCAGCCCGATCTGCTCGGTGTGCTGCGTGAGGAAATTCTCGCTGTCGTGTCCAAACATGTGATGCTGGACCCGACCAAGGTCATCGTCCGGCTTGAACGCGGCGACGAGGTCTCGACCCTCGAGGTCGACATCGAGGTGCCCAACGATTTCGAGGGCAAGAAGGTGGCGGTCGCGTAGGGGACGCGGCCGCAGACTGCCGTTTTGGGGTGGGTGAGAAGGCGGTCCGCCGGGCATGGCGGGCCGCCTTTGTCTTGCCGTTCACATCGATTGGACGGAACGCGCCCCGCGCCTCGATCGTTGTGAACCACCCGCGGCAGCGTTGCACCGCGGCAGGTCAGACGGGAGAGCGCCCATGATGTCCGAGGTCCAGGTCCATACACTTGCCCGGCAGATGCTCGAACAGCACGGCTTTGCTGCGATCGCGAAGGCCGCTGAGCAGGCCCAGGCCTGCGAGGGCCGCGGCGAGGCCGATGAGGCCAGGGAATGGCGTCACATCGTGGACGCCATGAAGATCATGCGCGGCCCGCATCAGAGCTGACACTCGAACGCGCGAGTTTCAACGCTCGCCGCGATCGGCGCCTTGGGACGAATTGCGGTTCTGTGTCTGCGGCTGCGCGCGCTCGCCCGATTCCTTGCAGGGCAGGGGTTCCCACGAGCCGTCCGGCGCCTGCTGATAGGCACTGCAGGACGGCGAGGTGGACTTTTCCCCGCCCTTCTGGGCGTCGGAATTTCTCGCCAGTGCGGGCGCAGTCAGCACCGCGGCGGCTGCAATCGCGCCGGCGAAAACGAAATGGATACTCCGCATGAGGACCTCCTGTTCGAATTCGGAAAGAGGCCGCATGCTGTGAAAAATTATGACGATTTTGGGCCGCGGCAGAGGTTCCGTCGCGGCGTGCTTAACGGGGCGGCGCGCTAGCCACCCTTGCTGCGGATCAGGCCGGCGAGATTGGTCTTCTGGGCTTCGCACCAGCCGGACATGCCGAGGCGGCGCTGGTCCATGTCGGTCGCCTGGGTCGCGATCGCGACCTCCGCCATCAGGTCATCGTCCTGCTTCTCGCCCATCTTGCCGCCGGTATGCAGCCAGGCGATCGCCTTGCGCACCTTCTCGGTGGTGCCGTCGGGCAGGTGCATCTGCTGCGCCCTCTGCACGAGGTCCTGATAGGCGAGATCGGTATTGGGGCACTCGACCTTGGCGGCGAAGGCCTGCAAGACCATCGTCACATAGGTCGATCGCGGCGGCGCATCGCCCGCGAGGGCCGGCGCGGCCAACAGCAACAGGCCCGTCATCAGAAAACCGGTGCGCATCCCTGGGATCTCCTCCATTTTATCGAGAGGCTAGCGTCCGGCGCGCCGCTCGGCAATGGGATCGGGACACAATTGTCGCCGATCGGCCCAGTAGGCTAACCTGCGCTCCCCAGCATCGGAGCGCGATATGAGCCTGTTCAGCACGCCGTTCGATCCCACACGCGACACCGCGCTCGTCACCGGCGCAGGCAACGGCATCGGCCGCGCGATCGCGCTCGGCCTGGTCGGCGAGGGCGTCCGCACCGTGTTCGCGGATGTCAGCGCGGAGCGGGTGCGTGCCGCGATCGGCGCGAGCGAGAGGCCAGGTCTCGCCGTGCCCTGGGTCGGCAATCTTGCCAGCCTCGAGGCCTGCGATGAGCTGCTGACATCAGCGCATTCCGCGCTGGGCGAGGTCACGCATTTGGTCCACAGCGCCTCGCCGCCGCGGCGCGAGGCGGATCACTTGCTCGCAGTCGATCGCAACACCTGGCAGGAGATGCATGCCGTCAATCTCGATGCCGGCTTTCACCTGGCGCGCGGGCTCGCCAAGCGGCTGATCGCGGCGAAGCGGCCGGGCTCGTTCCTGTTTCTGACCTCGCTACATGCGGGCACGCCGCGCAACCTGGCGCATTACTCGACGGCAAAGGCCGCCATGGCGATGCTGGTGAAGGAGCTGGCCAAGACGCTCGGACGCTACGACATCCGCGTCAACGCGCTGGTCCCCGGCGCGATCGCAGCCGGCGGGTTCGTCGCCGATCCCGCGCTGGCGCGGCACATTCCGCTCGGACGCCTCGGTGAGGCCGGGGATCTCGCACCGATGGCGCTCACGGTGCTGTCGAACAAGCTGTCCGCTTACGTCACCGGCGCAGCCTTCGTCGTGGACGGCGGATTGTCGCTGACGAACTGGTTCGAGGCGCCGGTGCTGGATTAGCCTAGCGCTGCCAGGCCGGCACCGGATCGAGCGGCGTGCGATAGACCTCGTTGTGATCGCGATCGGTGACGCGCACCGCGCAACCCTTCTGCTGCAGCTCCGGCTTCACCTGCGACAGCTCGCAGGCCAATTGATCGGCGCGATCGGAGGCAACCTCGATGTCCTCGAGGATGATTCCACCCTGGTTCTTGAACTCTTCACCAACCACGAGATCGAAATAATAGTAGGGCATCCGAATTCCCCGGTGTGACGATCTGAGCTTCAGTGCAAGTCTCAACACATGTCGGATGGTACCACTGAGTCGACATCTATCGAATGAACAGAGCGCGCAATCTCTGGGCTTATGGCGCAGAAATGATGTGCAACGTGCGGGCTCGTTAAGAGTTTATTAAATATACCCGCGCGATCATTAGGCATGGAATTGCAGCAGAACCGGGCTCCGGGAACCGGCAGCTGCAAGAGAAGGCCGCCGGCATAGATCCCGACGGCCTTTTCTCTTGAGCGAGACGTCGCTCACCGTAATCGCCCGGAGTTAACGCTTCACATCGACTCGGACAGCGTGCGTGAGCGCGTGACAGCAAGGCTGCGTCGTTGCTCTAAAGCGCGATGCGATCAGGATAAATCGTCATCGCGCTTTAGGTTGTTGTTGTTTGAGCATGATCTTTTCGGAAAACCGCTGCGCACTTTGCGCTTACGCGGCCCTTCGGGTTCGGATCATGCTCTAGCGCAGCGGCATCGGCGGACGCACGATAGGTCCGTCGTCATCGGCAACGGCTTGCGTTGTCGTGGTCGGCGCAGCCGGCGGCGTGGCGGCGGCGGCCTGCGATAGCGGCGGCGGAGGCGCGAGCGGTGCGGGCGAAGAGGCCGGCATGTAGGTCCGCGTTACAGGCGGCTTGGGCTTGCGAACCGGCGCCGCCGCAGGCTGCGGCGGGAGCGCGGCTGCGCGTGGGCGCGGATCGACCGGCGGCCTCGCCTCGGTGACCGGCTTCGGTGCGGGAGGCCTCGCCATCTCGCGCGCCATCTGCTCCTGTCCGGCCTTCAACTCGGCGATGTTGGCCTTGAGCTGCTCGATCTGCTGCGCCATGGCGGCGAGATCGCGTGTCATCGATTGCACCGACTGCGCCGCGTCGACCGACTGTGGTGCCGCGGGCGCAGCCGCAGCAAGCTGAGCTGCGGGCGGCGCAGCAGCTTGATCTGCCGTTTGGTTGGGCGCGGCTTCCGCTGCGGTGGGCGCAGCCTGGGCGGCGGCGACCGGCGCGCTTTGCTGCGGTGTCGCAGACAGCAACGAGGTCGTCGGGAGCAGCGAGGTCAGCGCCGGCGTCCATTCGGCCAGCAGCTGCTTTGCTGTGTCGCCGTGCTTCTCCCAGGCGATGCTGGCGGCCACGCTGGCGCCGGCAAGCAGGAACGTGACGAACGCCCCGCGCAGCCACTTGCCGACCGAGGACCGCTTCTTCATCACGGGACCATCGCTGGACGTGACGCGGACAGCGGTGTCGATCGACGGTGCCGCAGTGGATTTTCCGTAGACGACGTTGATGCTTGGCTCGGGCGCGCGCGCCGGCTCCAGAGTGAACTTCGGCGTGACCTTGGGCTGCGGGGCAAACTTGGGTTCCGGGGCAAACCTGGGCTCCGGACGCGGCGCGATCTCTGGCGCCAGCGCAGGCGACACGCTGGCGGGGCGCGAGGCCCGCACGATCTCGGGCGAGATCTGGACCGCGTCGTGAGGATCGTTGTCCTTGACCGTGTCTTTCACGATCTCATCGACGATTTGCTTGGCGTTCAGCGTCGCGAGCATCGCAGCTCCTTTGAAGCCCAGTGTTCGAGGTTAAGGCATCCGCATTGGCGCGGGGCTGATCCGAGGTGAGGCCATACCCGGTCCCCATGTCGCACGAGTCCAGCCGGGTTTGACCAAAGCAAGGCGAGGGGATGGAGATGATGCGACACTCTTCCGCCCTTTGTGGTGATGGAACCCAATTTGCCGAACACGCGCATGTGTTCCTGCACCGCCTTGTTTTCAGCACGATTTTGGCAATATCTGGTGACGGCGGGGGCGTCGTTATTCCGCTATCGGGGGGCCGGCGGTGCCAAGATCTCTACTCGTTTTGTTCGTCGCAGCCCTGCTGCCGCTGGGCGGCTGCATGCAGACGACACTTTCGCCATCGACGGATGCGAGCATGACGCCGCGCGACCGTCAGTTGCTCGCGCACGCGCCTTACGCCAAGGCGAACGTGCCCCAGCAATATCTGCGTCACATCGTCGATTACCACCGCAAGGAGCAGCCGGGCACGATCCTGGTCGATACCGACGCGCGCTACCTCTATTACGTGCTGCCCGAGGGCAAGGCGATCCGCTACGGCGTTGCCGTCGGCGAGGAAGCCATGGCGTTCTCCGGCGTCGCGCGGGTCGGTCGCTTGGCGGAATGGCCGGACTGGGTCCCGACCGCGGATATCCAGGCGCGACTCGGTCCCTATCCCGCGCGCGTTCCCGGCGGTCCCGCCAATCCGCTGGGCGCGCGGGGCATCTATCTCTATGTCGGCAACAAGGACACGCTCTATCGCATCCACGGCACCAACCAGCCCGAATATATCGGGCAGGCGATCTCGTCCGGCTGCATCCGGATGCGCAACGAGGACGTCATCGATCTCTACGACCGGGTGAAGCTCAATTCGATGGTCGTGGTGCTGCCGCCGGGACAGAGCGCGCAGGCCGCGGCGGGCGGGCGCTGGCGCGGCTGAGGTCTGCGCCGGTCAGTTCGAGTTTAGGTGCGTTGTCACGCTCTAGTTCTCAGGCCGGGCGACCCGCCATTGCAGCGTCGTGGCGTTGCCGTTGGCGTCGCCCGGCGCCTTGTCGGCGGGCGAGGTGTAGAGCGGGCGATAACGGTAGGCCCACATCTTGCTGCCGTCGTTGCGGTTGATCACGGTGAAGTCGCCGACGGCCCTGGCGTCGGCCGTTGCGGCGAGCGGCACCCAGCTCTCGATGCACTTGCCGTTGCAGTTCGACGTCTTTCCCGTGGTGTCGCGCTCATAATAGTAGAGCGTCATGCCGTTGAGATCGACGAGCTTGGGCCCCTGCTTGGTCAGGATGACCTTCGCGGGAGCCGTTGGCGCCTCGACCTTCGGCGGAGGAGGATCGCCGCCGCCATGGCCCCCTGCGACCGCCTGAACGGTCGAGAGCGCGACGGCCGCGGCCACAACGAGGAACCTGAACATCCGAAACTCCGCCCCGCAAAGTTAATCGCGCGTTAAGCGCCCCAATGCGGCCGACGTTAGCAGCCGAAGGTTAGTTCCTGGTTTCGTGCGCTGCGACAATTACGGACATGGTCCGCGATCAGAGCTGCGCATCGCGCAGCGGCGCGCGGCTGAGCTCGTTGCCGGCGGCGATGGCCTTGCGCAGCAGCCGCATCAGCTCCTCACCCTCTTTCGCGCTGAGGCCGCGCAGCATGATGCGCTGCGCGGATTCGACGGCCGGGGTGATCTTGCGCAGCGTGCGGCGGCCCTCGTCGGTGATCTCGAGCTCACGCGCGCGGCGGTCGCGGCTGGAGGGGCGCCGCTCCGCGAGGCCCTTCTGGACGAGGCGATCGATCACGCCGGTGATGGTGGTGCGATCGTAGGCGATCAATCCGGCGAGCGTCACCTGATCGAGCCCCGGATTGGCCTTGATGGTTGCAAGCGCGGCGTATTGCACCGGAGTGAGATCGAAGCCGGCGTCCTCGACCTCGGCCAGGAACACCGCGACCGAGATCTGCTGGAAGCGGCGTGCCAGATGTCCGGGCATGTCGTTGTTGTCTTTCACCGAGATCTCCTCCGGGGCAGAGCGGTGCGGATCATTGACAAGTATACTGATAGTCAGCATACTGATCAATAAGAAACAGAATTTGGCGGGAGAGGTGCTCATGCAGTTCCATCTCAATGGATTTCAGCCGGGCGACCCTGAAATCGCCGATCCTGCCGCGCGCGTTCAGGCATCGGGAGCGGCGGGCGCCGTGCCTGGCGAGGTCGATGTCCTCATCGTCGGCTGCGGGCCGGCCGGCCTGACGCTCGCCGCCCAGCTCGCGCAATTCGCCGACATCAGGACGTGCATCGTCGAGCAGAAGCCGGACCGCCTCCTCGTCGGCCAGGCCGACGGCATCGCCTGCCGCACCATGGAGATGTTCCACGCCTATGGCTTCAGCGAGCGTGTGCTGAAGGAAGCCTGTTGGGTCAACGAGACCACGTTCTGGAAGCCGGATGAAGCGGCGCCGGAAAAGATCGTCCGCAGCGGCCGGGTGCAGGACGTCGAGGACGGGCTGTCGGAATTCCCGCACCTCATCCTGAACCAGGCGCGCGTCCATGATTGCTTTCTCGACGTCATGCGCAAATCGCCGGCGAAGCTCGCGCCGTATTACAGCCGGCGCGTGCTTGATGTGAATGTTGATCCGGCCGCCGGCGCCGACCATCATGCCGTGACCGTGCGCCTCGAATGCGTCGATGCCGCGAACGAGGGCAAGGTCGAGACGATCAAGGCCCGCTACGTCGTCGGTTGCGACGGCGCCCGCAGCACGGTGCGCAAGTCGATCGGGCGCGAGCTGCACGGTGATTCCGCCAACCACGCCTGGGGCGTGATGGACGTGCTGGCCGTGACCGATTTTCCGGACATCCGCTTCAAGTCGCTGATCCAGTCGGCCAAGGACGGCAGCCTGCTGATCATTCCGCGCGAAGGCGGCTACATGGTCCGCATCTATGTCGAGCTCGCCAAGCTCGATGTCGGCGAACGCGTTGCCAATCGCAACATCACCGCCGATGATGTGATTGCGAAAGCGCAGCGGGTCCTGAAGCCGCATCGGCTCGAGGTGAAGGAGATCGCCTGGTGGTCGGTCTACGAGATCGGCCAGCGCCTCACCGACAAGTTCGACGACGTGCCGGAGGGCGAGATCGAGACGCGCCAGCCGCGCATCTTCATCGCCGGCGATGCCTGCCACACCCACAGTCCGAAGGCCGGGCAGGGCATGAACGTGTCGATGCAGGATGCCTTCAATCTCGGCTGGAAGCTCGCCGCCGTGCTGCGGAGGCAATGTGCGCAAAGCCTGTTGCATTCCTACTCGGCCGAGCGCCGGGCAGTCGCGAAGGAGCTGATCGATTTCGATCGCGAATGGGCTGATATCCTCGCCTCCGCCGCCAAGGCCGGCGGCGCCGATGCCGCCAAAACGCAGGACTATTTCGTCCGGCACGGACGTTTTACCGCGGGCACGGCAACGCATTACAGGCCGTCGATGCTCACCGGCGCGGCCACGCATCAGCACCTCGCGCAGGGCCTCATTATCGGCACGCGCTTCCATTCCGCGCCGGTGATCCGGCTGGCGGACGCCAAGCCGGTGCATCTCGGCCATGCCGCACGGGCCGATGGCCGCTTCCGCATCTACGCGTTCTCGCCCGACGAGAACCCCGCAGCGTCGGGCTCGGCCATTCGTGCCTTGTGCAATTTCCTCGCGGAATCCCGGAAGTCACCTATCCGTCGATATACGCCTGTTGGAGCTGACATCGACAGCGTGATCGATCTGCGCGCGGTGTTTCAGCAGGACCATCGCGAGCTCGCCATCGAGGCAATGCCGCCGATGTTGCTCCCGAGCAAAGGCCGTTACGGCTTGTACGACTACGAGAAGATGTTCTGCCCGGATCTCAAGAGCGGCCACGACGTCTTCACGATGCGCGGCATCGATCGGGCGGCCGGCTGCATCGTCGTGGTGCGGCCCGACCAGTATGTCGCGACCGTGCTGCCGATCGACGATTTTGCCGGGCTCGCCTCGTTCTTCGACGCATTCATGCTGCCGGCGAGGTGACGCCGAAAGCGCCGCGCGCGCCGTGCTGCCGGCGATGCCGCATGCGGCGCAGCCGAGCTAGCACTGGCTGCAACGAAGCCCGGCCCTCGTGCCGGGCTTACCGCTTGCGCGCGCCCTCCGGTTCCGTGCGCGTACAATTTAAGAAAGTTCTTCGCGGGCAGATTTCATCGATCGTAATATGTCTATCCAAAGCTGTAAGCATCCACTCGGGGCAGCGGGGCACCGGAGGATGACGATGAGACAGAACCAAGCGGAGACGCGCCGTCAGCAAAATGTCGCGAAGCGGTCGATGACCAAGGAGGCCAAGCAGCTGGCCGGCCTGATTGCCGGACTGCGCGAATCCCTCGAGGAGATCCACAAGGAGCGGGCGGGCACCAAGCTGTCGGGCGCAGAAATGGGACTACTCGATGAGCGTCGCAACAATCTGCTGCTCACCATCGCAGCCCTCAATGACCGCCTTTCGGCGGTGCAGGGCCTGATCAATCTCGGCCGCCCGCATATTATCCGCGTGCACTAGCGCCGATCCGAGGCAACGAGATCGGCTCTGTTGCGACGGCACGGGGCCGGCCACAGGCCTCGTGGATGGCACCAAATTGCCACGCTCCCGGCGAATTGCCGCCAAAGCCCGCTGCCACGACAAGGCCGGGTGCAGGGCGACGCAAGGGGATGCGAATTGGCCTACAAGATGGTCGCAGAACGCGACAACGAGAAGTACAGTTTCGCCCGCGAGAGCCGGTTGCTCATCGTAGCGAAGGCGAAAGTGTGGGCAAGCGAGGGGTGGCGGGTGGTCGTCACCGACCAGGATGGCAAGGCCTACGCGCCGTCCGAGCTCGATCAGCTGTCCGCAGCGTGATGGTGGGGCGCGACCTCTTGCTCAGAGTCGGCACCGCGCGCATCACCGCACGGTGGTCTCCGAGAACAGGTTGATGATCACCACCCCTGATACGATCAGCGCGATGCCGACGAAGGCTGCGGCGTCCAGGATCTGACGGAACAGCACGAATGAGACGGTGGCGGTCAGGATGATGCCGACCCCGCCCCAGATCGCATAGGCGATGCTCAACGGGATCACCCGAATCGCCACCGAGAGCGCGTAGAACGAGGCGACGTAGAACAGCACCATCGCCAGCGTCGGCCAGGGACGGGTGAACTGCGCGGACTGCTGCAGGAACGCCGACGCGGTGACCTCGAACACGATGGCGAGGGCGAGAGCGGTATAGGCGTTGAAGACGGAGGTCATGCGGAGGCTGTGTCCGGGCCGACGGATGGCTGACGTGCGACCGCAAATATCACGCGGGAATGACGAGTCCGCGACAGGACGCAGCGCTTGCGTCGCCCGACGTTTGACTCTACGGACCTCTTTTATGCTCGTCATCTCCATCCAGAGCCAGGTGGTCCACGGCCATGTCGGCAACAGCGCGGCCGCCTATGCCATGCAGGCGGAGGGCGTGAACGTCGCTGCGGTGGCGACGACGCTGCTGTCCAACCATCCGCGCTATCCGAGCCTGCGCGGACGGGTGCTGGAGACCGAGCTCGTCGCCGATCTCCTGAGGGGAGTCGAGGAGCGCGGCCTGGTCGAGGAGGCCGCCGTGCTCGTCACCGGCTATCTCGGCTCGCCCGGCAATGCCGCCGTGATCGCCGATTTCGTCGAGCGGGCGCGCACGCGCAATGGGAAGCTCGTCTATCTCTGCGATCCCGTGATCGGTGACGACGGCCGCGTCTATGTCGCGGACGGCATCCTGGACGTGCTCCGCCACCGGCTGCTGCGGACGGCGAACCTGACGACGCCGAACCAGTTCGAGCTCGAGCTGCTCTCTGGGGCCGCAATTGCCGACGCCGAGAGCCTCAGCGCGGCCTGCGCGGTGCTGGCTGGGGCAGGCACCGACGTCGTCGCCACCGGCTGCACCCTCGCTGACACGGCGGCAGGGCAGGTGGAGACGATCCTGTGCACTGATGGGCGATTGTCGCGCTTTGCGACGCCGCGCCTGCCTATCCGTCCCTACGGCACCGGCGATCTCCTTGCCGGGCTGATCGCGGCGCATCTGGCCAAGGGCGAAGCGATGGAGTTGGCGGTACGGCGCGCGGTCGACACGGTCTTTGCCGTGCTGGTGCGCACGCAGGACGCCGGCTCGGCCGAGATGCGGCTGGTGCCGCTGCCGACGGCAGAGCGCAAGCCGTAAACCGTCAGGTCGCGCGCTTGCCGGCCGATTGCGCCGACTTCTGCGGCTTGGCCGCCGGGCCCTTCTGCTCGCGCGCGACGTCGGCCTTCGGCGGCTTGGCGCTCGCAAGGCCTTGTGTCTTCTTCGGCTTGGCTCCGGCAACGTCCTTGCGGTCGGAGGTGCCGCGCTTCGAGATATATTCCTGGCCGTCGATCGGGCCGACATGGGGCGGATCGCGGCCGAGATAGGGTCGGCCGATGCCGTACGCCTTGCCGTTGGCATCGACCCACTTCCACAGGATTTCGGTCGAGACCCAGCGCTGCGCCCTGTTGCTGCCTTGCGTGCTGACGATGTCTGCCGCCATGCCGTGACCGTAGCCGCCGCGCGTGCTGCCGCCGTGATAGGAGCGGTTGGAGGCGGCCTTCAGGCCGCTCGCGATCGACTGGCGATAGTCGTCGCGGAACGCGCTGGTGATGCCCGGCGACAGGCCGGCGGCTTCGGCCGCGAGCATCATGCGGAACAGCTTCTGCTTGAAGCTCTTGTCCATGCCGCCGATGACGTAGTCCATCATCGACATGCCGGCGCGCTCGGCCGCATGCGGATCCTTCCAGGTGAAGTCCTGATCGACCAGCTTGGTGAAGCTGCGCATCACCGTGACGGTCTTGCCCTTGCGCTTGATGGTGACTGCGCGCCGCTCCTGCACCTTCATCGTGTCTTCCTTGGCGGTGCGCTGATAGAGCGCCCAGAGGTAGCGGTCGATGCAGGCCTCCATGACGAAGCATTCGTCGAGCACGGCGATGTTGTCGGCAGGCGGTGACGCCTTGCGCGCAGGCGCAACGGGGTCGCTCGCGATCGCCGCGGCCGACAATGTGTCCGTCGTCACGATCTCGGTGGGATCGGTGGATGCGAGCTTGACGGGCTCCGCCACAGGGGCGGGGGCAACCTCGCTGACGACGGGCTCCGGTTCAGGCAAGATCGACGGCGCGGGCACGGCTTCCACCGGCAGGATCAGCGCCGGGTCGGCCGAGGCAAGCTTGATGGTGGAGGCGGGCTCTTCCGGCGTTGCCTCTGCCGGCGCGGGAGGGTCGGGCAGCGCAGTGACGGTGGCTGCGATGTCGGCGGTCAAGGCGAAGCGGTCCTCAAGGGTCGCAGCGCGCGGCACGTCGGCGAGGTCGATGCGGCCGAGATCCTTGGCATGATCCTTGGCACGATCCTTGGCGCGCGAGATGGCGGCCGCATTGGCGGCGCTGTTTTCGATCAGCGCAGGCGCATAAGCGGAGAGAGACAATGCCAGCCAGCCGGCGAGAACGGCCGAGGGACACGACACCGCCACCAGAAGAGACCGCCGATCGTTCATGATCCCTGCCTCCAAACGGTCTGCTCGAACAATCTTGCCCGAACAGTGATGATGCAAACAGTCTGACGAAACAGTCGCACGGAAAGGCACGCAGCACGTCGATTGTTCGGGCCACGGTGTGGCGGCGCAATGGCGCAAATCGGGGAGTGCGGGCTTTTCGGGGCAACTGTGGCCGAGGTGCAACGCCCGGTTCCATTTGACGTTGCCGCAACTTTGTTGCGGCTGGTGCGTTGGAGGCGCCATGACGCATCCCTCGCTTCGTCCCATGGACGCCTTCGACCCCTCCGAGCCCGCCATCCTGCACGATCGTCTCTCCGACACGATCATCACCTGGACCGCCGACCAGGCCGAGGACTACCGCCGCGCCAGCCGGCCCGGCGCGGATGGAACCGTGGCCTGGAAGACCTATCTCTTCGACGGCTGGGGCAACGTGCTTGGTGGCTGAGCGGCTCCTCTGGAGGCGCCGCGTCGCAGCCGGCGTGATTCGCCCAAATCCCTGGACGCATTAGGCATAACGTCATGCATTGCATGCGATGTTGCAATGCGGCGGTGTATGTCGCACTGCAGCAAAATGCGCCTAAATAGGCTCCGACTCTCAAACCTCGGAGCATCACCAATGAACAAGAAGACCTTGTCGATCGCCGCCTTCCTGACGATCGCGGGCGGTACCGCGGCTTTCGCCGCCGAGCTGCCGACCTATGAGGCCAACGGATTTCCGGTTTCCCCGCTGCAGGTGCACGTGCTCGGTGCCGCACATGTCGAGCAGCAGGTCGCAGCGCCAAGCGCAATCGCCTCGGTCCACCAGGCGAAGGTGCTCAGCCCGCGCAAGGTGAAGACCGCGAACGTGATCACTGGCGCGGGCCGCTAAGCTCGCCGCGCGCGCAGGCTTGACGGCGAGCGGCCGTAGAGTTCGGCGAAGGCGGCGTTGAACCTGCGCAGGCTGCCGAACCCGGCCTGGAATGCGATAGCGGTCATGCTGTCATCGCCGGCATCGAGCAGGCGCTTGGCGCGCTGGACACGCAGTGTCTTGGCGAGCTGCTGCGGCGTAGCGCCGACATGGCGCTCGAACAGGCGCGCCAGGTGACGCGACGAGATGCCGAGCCGCGTCGCGAGATCGACCACCGAGCCTTCATCCAGCGCGCCGTCATCGATGAGCCTCATGGCCCGGGCCACCGTGGAGCGCGTGCCGTTCCAGGCCGGGCAGAAAGGAGCGGTCTCGGGACGGCAGCGCAGGCAGGGCCGGAAGCCGGCGGCCTCGGCAGCCGCAGCCGTCGGATAATAGACCACATTGCGCGCCAGCGGCTGCTTGGCCGGACAGACCGGCCGGCAATAGATGCCCGTGGTCTTCACCGCCGTGAAGAAGCGGCCGTCATAGCGGGGATCGCGGCGCAGGCGCGCGGCGTTGCAGACATCAAAGCTCAGCATGATCGCATGGTAGCGCATGAGGTCGGCGGCGGAAGGGCTGCCGGATGACCGAGTCTGATTGTGGCGAGCCGCGGCTCGCACCGCGGCCTAGAAGGCGGTTCTGATCGCAACACGGCCGGAGACCCCATCGTGACCAGCCCGAGAGACGTCGTACTGAACGCCTGGAAGACCTTTTCGTCACGCGATCCCGAGCGCATCGCAGCACTCTTCACCGACGACGCCGAATGGATCGCGCCGAAGGGAAATGCCACCGCCGTCGCGCTCGATCATACCGATCACATGGTGGGAGCGCACCAGATCGCCCGCTTCATCGCCAAGGAAATGCACAGGCTGTTTTCGAGCATCGATATCACGTTCCGCGGCGTGTATGTCGACGGCGATGTCGTGATCGTGGAGGAGCGGATGCGCGCCACGCTGCCCGGCGGCAAGCCGTACGAGAACGAGTATTGCTTCGTGTTCGAGGTGGTGGGCGACCGGATCAGGCAAGTGCGGGAATACATGGATACGCGCAAGGGATGGCGGATGGTCTTCGATGAGGGGCTGTAACACGCGTAGTCGGCATCGCCCTCGCGTGACAGCCCTGCAGCCGCGTGGGTTGAGCGGCTCAGCGCGCCGACTTATCGAGTGATCCATGGATCAGCGGACGAGCGGCGCCGACGCTCAGAAGAAGGATACCGCGCCGGCACTGCTCGGCGTGGTCTGCGGGCTTGCCGCAGCGCTGTTCTGGGCGCTCGGCTTTGCCGCCACGCGGCACGGCCTCAAGGCCGGCTTCACGCCGGTCGATCTGCTGGTGCATCGCTATGTCTGGTCGGGGATCGCATTCCTGCCCCTGGTGTTGCGCGCCGGACTCTCCGATCTCTGCGGCATCGGCTGGGGCAGGGGGCTCGTGCTGATGGTGCTCGGTGGTCCCGTGATGTCGCTGATCTCGTACATCGGCTTCCTGTTCGTCCCGCTCGGCCATGGCAGCGTGATCCAGCCCTCTTGCGCCACGCTCGGCGGCCTCCTGCTCGCGGCGGTCGTGCTGAAGGAGCGGATCTCCGCCTCGCGCCTGACCGGCGCGCTCGTCATCGTCGGAGGCCTCGGCGTGATCGGTGCGGAATCGATCGGCCACATCGGTGCCGACGGCATTCAGGGCGATCTCATCTTCGTGCTTGCCGGATTCATGTTCGCCGGGTTCGGCGCGATGCTGCGCCGCTGGCGCGTCTCGGCCGTGCCGGCGGCGCTGGTCATCAACGTGCTGTCGCTGCTGCTGGTGCCGGTCTACGTCGCCACGGTGGGCCTCGCCCACATTGCGTCGATCGGCATGACCGAGAACGCGATCCAGGCGCTGGCGCAGGGCGTGCTTGCCGGCCCCGCCGCGCTCTATCTCTACGCCGTCTCGGTCCAGCGTCTCGGCGTCGCCCGCGCCGCGGTGTTTCCGGCCTGCGTGCCCGCGCTGACGCTGCTCACCGGCTGGCTGCTGCTCGGCGAGCCGCCCACGATGCTGCAGACGGCAGGCCTCGTGACGGTGCTGTGCGGGTTCTACCTGGCGCAGCGGCAAAGCTAGCGGACCTCACGCCTTCTTCACGAACTCCGACTTCAGATTCATCGCGCCGATGCCGTCGATCTTGCAGGCGATGTTGTGGCCGTCGCTGGCGTCCTGCAGGCGGATATTGCGCACCTTGGTGCCGCCCTTGACGACCGAGGACGAGCCCTTGATCTTGAGATCCTTGATCACGATGACGCTGTCGCCGTCGGCGAGCACATTGCCGTTGGCATCGCGCACGCCCGCATCCTGCGCCGTGTCCGTGGCCGCGTCCGCCGCGCCGCTCCATTCATGGCCGCACTCCGGGCAGACCCAGAGATCGCGGTCCTGATAGGCGTGCTCGGAATTGCAGGTCGGGCATTTCATCGTGTCGGTCATGACGGTCTTGTCTCGCGCGTTCGTTCGCGGCGCGACCGTAGAGGCGGGAACCGGGAAAGCAAGCAAAAGCTGCGAGCAGCGCGGGCTGGCCGCGCCTGCCGGTGCGATATCACCGGGCGATGCTTGCCGACGCTTTCAATGAGGCAACATCGCCGGCGCGCGTTGAGCTGCATCAACGGCACTGCGCGCGGGGATCGTATCGTGTCTTCAGGAATGACCGCCGGAGGCAGCGATGGACGACACACTCAGACGAAAAATCCAGACCTTGCTGGACCAGCACCGCACGATGCGGATCGCGACGCTTCGCGCCGATGGCTGGCCGCAAGTGACGACCGTCGGCTATGCCAACGAAGGTTTCACCATCTACTTTCTCTGCGGCCCCGACAGCCAGAAGGCGCAGAACATCTCGCGGGACGAGCGTGTGTCGCTGACGATCGATGACGATCCCGCGCAAGTGATGGAGATCACCGGCCTGTCCATGGCGGCGCGGGCGGTGGCCGTGACCGATCCAGCCGAGGCCGAGAAGGCGATCGCGCTTCTGATGGCGCGCTATCCCGAGCAGAAGGCCATCGGCCTCCCCATGCCGAAGCCATCCGAGGTGCGGCTGATCCGTCTCACGCCGACGGTGATCTCGCTGCTCGATTATTCCAAGGGATTCGGCCACACCGATCTCGTCACGTGCTGAGGACGCGAGCTGCGAGCTGGCTTGACGCAGATCAAGCTGGCGTCGTGGTGCACATCTAAGCTGCTCCACGATTCAATGCCGTGAGGTCGGGCGATGTCGCACAATGTTCGAATCTCCATCGGCATCGCCGTCCTGATCGCGCTGTCGGTGCTGTTTCTCTTCAGCGTCGTTCACACCGCCGCCGGGGCGCCGAGGCCCGGCTCGCGCGCGGTCGCCGCAGGTCATCGCCTGGCGCAGGCGTGGTGCCAGTCGTGTCACGCGATCGAGCCGCACATGGCCGGCTTCTTCGACGAGGCACCGAGCTTCCAATCCATCGCCGACCGCAAGGGCACCACCGCGCTCTCGCTCAAGGTGTTCTGGCGGACCAGTCACCAGACCATGCCGAATCTCGTGATCTCGCCGGAGCAGGCCGAGGTGCTATCGGCCTATATCCTGAGCCTGAAGCGCAATTGAGGGCCGGCTCAAGCAAGTGTTGCGAAAACAACCCCATGCACAGTAGCCATCCCCATGGAATTGCTCGGGGTTTTTCCCGATTTCGGCAAAATCGAACAGGATTTGACCCGTCGGGCAAAACAATGGCATGATGCCATCGTGGAACGCGGTCGGGGGCGTCGGGTGCGGCACCATCCCGGATTACGCTTGCGCTCCGTCCGGGCTACGCTCGCGCCTCAACTTGCGACGAGCCGCTCATGAGCTTCCTCCTCAACATCGATGTTCCCGACGTGGCGAAAGCCACGACGTTCTACACCGAAGCCTTTGGCCTCTCGGTCGGCCGCCGTTTCGGCGCCGACTTCGTCGAGCTCAACGGCTGGCCCGCACCGGTGTATCTCTTGACCAAGCAGGTCGGCACCATCGGCGCCGGCGGCGACCGCCGCCGCTATGAACGGCACTGGACGCCGGTGCATATCGACGTCGTCGTCGACGATGTCGACGTAGCTGTCGCGCGTGCGCTCGCTGCGGGTGCGATTCTGGAGGTGCCGGCGAGCGATGCGCCGTATGGGCGGATCGCGATGCTGGCCGATCCGTTCGGGCACGGTTTTTGTCTGTTGGCGTTCAGCGCGCAAGGGTATGACGCGTTGCTTGAAGGTGCGTAGCCTAATCCGGGCCGAGCGTGCTGAGCGCCACCCGGATTGCGCTTTGCTCCATCCGGGCTACGATCGCCTGCGGAAAGCTGCGCCGACATCGGAGCGACATGCCAAAGAAGCTGAAGACGTACCAGACCTCGCTCGGCTTCTACGATCAGGCGATCGCCGCGCCCTCGATGAAGGCGGCGCTTGCTGCCTGGGGCGCCAGCTCCAATCTGTTCCATCAGGGTGTCGCCAGGGAGACCGACGACCCTGATGTCGTCGCTGCAACCATGGCGAAGCCGGGCGTGGTGCTGAGGCGCCCGGTCGGCTCGGACGGCCCGTTCACCGAGAGCGCGGAGCTGCCGACCGATCTCGGCGAGGGCGAGAGCAAGAGCAAGACTAAGAGCAAGACCAGGTCCAGGAGCAAGGCGACGTCAAAGACGCGTCCCGCCAAGACGGCCCGGAATGCATCCCGCGAGATCGACGATGCGGCCGCGCGCAAGGCCGCCGCGGCATTCGAGAAGGAGGAGCGACGCCGCGAGGCAGCGCGTGCCAAGGAGGAGGCCGCTCGCGCCAAGGAGCGTGCGCGGCGCGACAAGGCGGTTGCCGCGGCGGAAGCAGCGCTCGACAAGGCAACACGCGAGCACGAAGCGAAGGCCGGGGCGATCGAAGCCGAGCGGGCCGCGCTCGAGGCGCGCGCCGAAGCGGAGCAGGAGCGCTGGGACAAGCAGAGGCACAAGCTGGATCAGGCGCTGCGCCGCGCGCGCGAGTGAGGAGCAGGTGCCGACGTCCGGGACTTCTGCTGCTCATCCAGACCACTCTTGCGTCATACTCGCCGTCATTGCGAGCGGTGCGAAGCAATCCAGGCTCCCTCCGCGGAAGGACTCTGGATTGCTTCGTCGCAAGTGCTCCTCGCAATGACGGGGAGAGGTCGGAGCGCCAAAGCTCACAGCGCTTATGTCCGCACCTCGCGCGAAATTTGCTTGCCTCGGCTGGCATCCTTTTGCACTCTTTAAGCGAAGGAGACTAACGCATGACCAAGATGACTGCCGCCTGCGCGCTCGGAACCGCCCTGGTTCTGAGCAGCCTTGCAATCTCGGACGCCGAAGCCCGGACGCGGAGAGCCGTCGTCGTTCGCGCGCCGCAGGAGCGGCTCATCGTCACGGCGCCGGTGCTGAGGCCGACGCCGTGGGACTACAACATCGTGCCACGCTATCGCTATCGCCCCGAGCACGACCGGGTCGATCCCTACGGCCCGCCCTTGGTGCCGTCCTACGTGCGCTATGAGGGATGGCGCTGGCCGTATTGGTGGTGAAGGCCGACGGACGCCAAACTGATCGGCGCATGAGCGTACGCTGACAGATGCAGGACGTGCATCTGCTCGTCATGGTCTCCACTTTCCATTCGGCAGAGAAGCGAAAGGGGGCGGGGCTGCGCCGCCCGTGCTCCTACGGCCGCTCCGGTCCTTGCCTCTGATAACCAGGGGTTGTACGCTGCACTGCAGAAAAATGCATAGGCGTAAATGGATCGGCTGAAATGAGCGTGGTTGAGAGCGTGGCGTCCGAGCAGCTTTCGGAGCCGAAGATGCCGCCGGGCGTGCTGACCGAAGGTCCGGTGGTCGAGGCCAAGTTTCGCGATTCCTACATCTCGTTCGCCATCATGGTCGGCGGCTCGGTCGCGGCGCTGGTCTGGGCCTTCTGGCAAGGCATCGGCTGGGTCGAGGTTTCGGTCTTCGCCGGCACGTTCATCATGTCCACGATCGGCATCGGCTTCATGCATCGCTACTTCGTGCACCGCAGCTTCCGCTGCGGTCCGGTGATGCGGACGATCTTCGCCGCGCTCGCGACCATGGCGGTGCAGGGCTCGATCCTGAAATGGGTGAGCAACCATCGGCGGCACCATCTGCACTCCGACCGGCCCGGCGACGTGCACAGCCCCTATTACGACGGCGGCGGCAATCCCTATACCAGCTTCGCCAAGGGCATGACGCATGCGCAAGGCGGCTGGGTGTGGGACCGCGAGACCACCGATGCCAGCTACTACGCCAAGGACATCCTGGCCGACCCGATCGCGATGTTCTTCACCAGGACGCGCTGGTACTGGTACGCGCTCTCGGCGCTGATCATTCCGGGCGCCATCGGCTACTCCTTCGGCGGCGTGCGCACGATGATCGGCTGCATCCTGTTCGCCGGCCTGTTCCGCAGCTACCTGATGACGATGGCGACCTCGCTGGTGAACTCGGTCTGCCACAGCGATGGCCGCTGGGGCTACCGCCGCTTCGAGACCCATGACGGCACGACGAACGAGCTGGTGACCACGCTGCTCACCTTTGGCGAAGGGCTGCACAACAACCATCACCGCTTTCCGCGCGATGCCTACATCTCGCACGCTTGGTACGAGGTGGACATCAACGGATTGATCATTCTGGGATTGGGGAAGCTCGGGCTGGTGCATGATATTTTCGCGGCGGGCGGTGCCGGCCGCCAACGTGCGGCGGATGCAGGGCTGGGCGAGCCTGCGCCAGCCGCCGTCGGGAATGCCTTCGAGGGCGACGACCTTCGCGCCCCCGGAACATAATCGTGCCCGCCAATGGCGGGCGCGATGCGGATTTCCGCTGCGCAGGCGGTTCGCCGGACGTTGAGGTTGGCGACAGTGCCGGTCGAACTCGTCGTCAGGTTCGCGCGTTCGAACAGGTGCACGGAAAAATTGAAGTTTGATGGCTCGCCGTCTCTGCGTGCAGAGTTGGCGATTGGGTAAAAGTGGCAAAGTGGAGACTGTCAAGAATACATAGAGGTAGAACGGCATTTATCCCCGTAATAAACCCAATGCTGCTTGGGGTTTTCAGCGCGTATTGGGAGGACAGTCATGGCAAGTGTCGAACAATTGCACAGACGGGACGGAGTGAACTTGGTCCAACTCGAAGCGGACATCACTTCGATCCGGTCGGGAAACTCCATTACTTCAGTTAATCTGCCTGATTACGTGGAGCACACCGCGGGCGTGTCGCGCGTCGGTGCGCTCAGTGCAGAAGCGGTCATTCGCGACTATGAGTCCGCTGCAAAAGAGATCGAGGCCATGGGCACCGAGTTGATCGACGCCGCGCAAAAATGCGAGGCGCTGACGGCCCAGGTTCATGATGCGATCGCCTTCATGCGAGAAACGGCGGCAGGCTATCGCGAAGAGGGACGCAAGATCTTCAAGCGTATCGAAGAATGCGCGCTGTTCACCGAAGACGTTCGCAAGACCTGCGAACAGGTCAAACGCAGAATGGCTGAAGTCTCGGTCGGCCCTTCCGATGAGGAGCTTGCGCCGCAAGAGCCCGAGCTGACGGGGATCGCGGCCAAGGTGACGATGAGCGAGATACGCTGAGGGGAGCGTAGGGTGGGTTAGCTGCGCGACTGCGCAAGGCGCAGTTCGCGCAGCGTAACCCACCACCTCTGCCTCCGCGGAAATCAAAGAGGCGGGTTACGCCAGCGGACTGCGCTTCGCGCCGCGGCAGGCTAACCCACCCTACGCACTTCAAATCCAATCGCGCCTTCGAAACGGGCTCACCAATCGGGATCGCCGTAATAATAAGGGTCGGCCATATAGCGCGGCGGCATCCAGCCGCCTCGCGGCGGCGGCCTCGTCCGCCGTGGCGCGGCGTCTGGTAGGTGCGCCCGGGCACGCGCAGCCGTGTCATTGTTGACCACGCTGCGCGCGACGGGCTTCGCAGGTGCAGAGGCGGATGACGCCGATGACGCGCTCAGTTGCGTTTGCAACGCCTGGACCTGCGCGGCGAGGCGCGCATTGTCCGCCGCGTCCTTCTCCTGCGCGGCCTTGAGCTGCTCGATGGTGGCGGCCTGGTCGCGCAGGGTCTGCTCGCTGCGGCTCTTCAACTGCTCGAGCTTGCCGTTGATGTTCGCAAGCTCGCTCGTGATGGCATTGAGCGATTGCGCGAGCTCGGACGATGACGGCTCGGCCGCCGTGGCGGCAGGCTTCGGGGCGCTTTCGGTGTCCTTGGGCCCCGGCGGCGCAGGCACCGGGCTCGGCTCATCCGCGGCCGCCAGCAGCACCGTTGCCGGCTGCGCCGGACTTTCCGCCGCGGACGCTTGCGGGGGCGCGCTCGCGGGTGGAGCCCATCGCGCCATGATGGACTTGCCGATCGATGTCGCCTCGTCGCTGTATTGCGATGCGACGGCGGCGCCGAGAAGGCCGATCGCCATCACGAGAATGGCCAAAGCGCGCATCATGGCCCTGTCTCCCCTCAGGCCCTGATTGCGTGGCTTGGTGTTTAGAGACTTGGCATCAGGCGCCGCCGCCTTGCTTGTGGATGTGGCGGCTGCCGTCGCGGCGGCGCTTGCGTGGAAGGTCCGCGGGGCTTCGCTGCTCCGTTCCATTCCGGAAACCAGCCGGTCCAGCCGCGCGAGGTCTTCCTCTGCGCTCTTGATCCGGTCGTAGGCCCGCGCCAGCCCACCCTCGGCGCGCGCCTCGTCCGGCTTGGACGCATCAGGCTTGGCGGTATCAGGCTTGGCGTTATCGGTCTTGCCGGTATCAGGCTTGGGGTCGTTCGTGTCAGGCATCGATGCGCTCTCCATCCGGTCGGGCGTCAATGGGAGGCAGTCCGATCAAGGATAGGTCTCGCTGCTATCAGACACAACGCGTGTGCAAAGGAGAAATTATGACGGGCGAGGGAGCGGGCGGCGTGAGCGCGTAGGATGGGTTGTCGCCGCGACTGCGCAAAGCGCATTTCGTAGGGTAGTCGAGCGGATCGAAGCGATCCCAGGGGCGTCCAGCCCCGCGGCGCCATGAGCGTTCGCTGACGGGAACGGGCGCTAGTCCATTCCGTTTCCTTTGAGGGGTTTGTCAGAGGAGGACAACATGAAAGCAATGATCATCGTGCTTTCGGCTGCCGTTGTCATGGCTACAGCCCCAGCCGTGTTTGCTCAGGGCGTATCGAGCAAGACGCCGGGTCATGAGATGCAGCAAATGGGTTCCAAGAAGGGCGAGCCGGGCGCTTCCAGCTACGCTCCGGGACACAAGAAGAAGCAGCACGCGAAGTCCTCGAAGAGAACCAGCCCCGGCGCGTCGAGCTACGCTCCAGGACGGACTACAGGGCAAACCACAGGTCAAACCACAGGCGCGGGCACCGGGTCGACCACCGGCACGAAGTCAGGATACTGAACTTCAGGCGGTCCTCAGGCGCCTAGGGTGGGTTAGCTCCGCGACGGCGCAAAGCGCAGGTCGCGTAGCATAACCCACCTCATTCATCTCGGCGCGCGGAGAGGTGGTGGGTTACGCCGGCGGACCGCGCTTCGCGCAACCGCCAGCTAACCCACCTTACGTCCCGCGGCGCCGCAATGTGCACCCGTCGTCAGTGACGTATCGTGCGGATTTCGAGCGTGGTCTGGGTGAGCCTGGCCACGAACCCCTCAAGATGCATGACCCTTTCTCTGGTCAATTGTTCATGCAACTCGGCGATCTTCTGGGTTTCGGCGACAAACGAGTCGCACGCCTGTTTCGCGTACGCCATCTGAAGCTCAAAGGCCTCGACGGGTGAACGCGCCATCGCGAGCTTTCCCAGGAAGCTCCAGGCTTGCTCAAGCGACGTCCTGATGTAGTCGCTATAGGCGTCGGCAATCGCCTGCGTGCTGGCCTGGAAGGGTTCGACCGGTGCGACGGGCGGGCTTGCAGCTAGCTCCATCCCGGAAGCCTCGTCCGGCAAGGCCGCAGCCGAAGGTATCTGCGCACTGATGTGTCGGCTCGGCTCTTGATCGGTCTTTTGCTCGGTCTCTTGCCTGTTCTCCGCCGAGGCATCCGGCAATTGATGCCCTGCACTTACGCGTTGCTCGCCGCCCCCGGCGCGTTGTCCCGCCTTCTTCTTGCCGCCACGCCGGCCGGATTTGCCCCTTGGCTTGTTGTCCACCGCACTCAACATTGCAAATGGCTCCTGAATATCGATGAAGCCGCGAGCCTCCGTCGCGTTTGCGCTGAAATCGCGATTGTGGGCTGTCGCTTGCGTGGCGGCCATGTGGTGAGATTTTGCCGCTGCATCTTCGATGCATCCGGCAAGAAGTCGTCGATCCAGATAGCTGCGGGGTGGCCGCCTGTCCCGGGTATCGCTGCGGCGCGATGGCATGGGGTGCGGCAACTCGGTTAACACATTGGTCATTTCTTTGCGGGCATTTTCACGACCTCAGTCAGCGAGGAGGCACCATGTCCGACATCACCATTCCCGGCGGCAAGATCCGTTCCTTCGTCGAGCGGATCGAGAACCTCGACAGCGAGATGCAGGAGTTGAGCGAACAGAAGAAGGAAGTCTTCGCGGAAGCCAAGGGCGAGGGTTTCGACGTGAAGATCCTCAAGGAGATCATCAAGCTGCGCAAGGAAGACAAGAACGAGCGCGACGAGCGCGAAAGCCTGCTCGACCTCTACATGCGCGCGATGGAGACGGCCTCGCCGGAGCAGGCGAAGGCGGCGTGATCGATGAGGTAGAGATGGCCGCGATCCCTGGGATTGCGGCCGTCATGCGGTGGCAACAGCCCTAAGTAAAGCACTGTCATTCCGGGGCGCGCGAAGCGCGAACCCGGAATCCATCGCGCCACCTGTCATGCCGCCCGATGGATTCCGGGCTCGCGCCCAAGGGCGCGCCCCGGAACGACGGCGTCGGTCATCAATAGCGACCGCCGCTGCCCTTCTGCTGCGTGATCCAGTCCGACAATGATTTCGGTTTGGATTTCGCCATCCGGCCCGGCGATGCCTTCGGAACGTCGCGGACGCCTTTCGCCGAATTGCCGCGCGGTGCTTGCGTGGCGCTGACGCTTCTCAACGTCGCCATCGATGCCTCCGCCGCTTCCTTCTCCAGGCGCAACTGTTTCAATCGCGCCATCTTGATGCGTTCCGCCTCGACTTCGGGTCGCTCGGAGAGCAGCGGCTTGTGTTGAGCAAGCTCGGCCGTAACAAGGACACCGAGAATGGTCGTCTCGCCGAGCGCCTTGCTGGCCTCTAACCGATGCAATCCCTCGACCAGAACCAGGCGGTCTCCGTCGAGCCGAACGGAGATGGGGGTCTGTTGTCCGATCTCCAGCATGCTTTCCGCGATCTCCCCGACGGTTTCGGGCTTGATGGCTTTCTTCTGCTTGGTGGGAACGAAGATCTTCTCGATCGGGAAGCTTTCCGGTTTGGGCATAACTTCACTCCGCTTCTACCGGGCCCGTCGGAACCGATGACGGTGGGCGTGGGAGTTTAGGAGGGAAGGGCTCGATGGCAAAGGCAATTCGTGCATTTAATTAGGGGCGCATGCGAAAGTTAGCCGAAGAGGCCGCTCCGGCGACAGCGAACCAGTTAGTGCACTGTCACTGTAATTGCCAGTTCGCGAAAGGCCATTTCATACGAGCATGCAAAGAACGACAGCGTTTGATCTGTGACCGACGACGGCGGCTCCCGATGCAAGAACCGCTCGAAACTGTTGGTATTTCAATGCTTCCAACATCGTTCAGCAGCTCTAGAAACTCGCGATGCCCTTACTTCTTGGATGCATTCCAAATCTCTTGAGACTTTTCGGTCTCTAGTTTCGACAAAGCGTCGAAGTAGTTCGCGGCGTCGCGAGTGTAGCCGCCCTTCTTCTCGCTATCTGCGGCCTGTTTAAGAAGCTCAGCCTTAAATGCGGCCACCGCCGCAAGTTCTTTATCCGACAACCACCCTCCCTTCTCGGGCATCCATTCGTCGATGACTTCCGCCAAACTCTTGTTCTCCAACCGGTCCATGGCCTTGAAGTCGGCGTTGGTCTTCTTTGACCACGGCGTTATCAAGTTGGAATGAGCCATTGCCGCCTCGTTGGCTTCTTGGCTATTTGTCGCGTGAGCCGCGGCGACGAGCTCCTTGTTTTTGATGGCGGCGATTCCGCGAACGACCCTCGCATAGAGGAAAAAGAAATCTGCTTTAATCATCTTCAGCCAAGGGCGAATGATGGCCGCCCGCTCGTCCGGCGTAACCTTCAGCTCAGCAAGCTGGTCATCGATGTCGTCAAGTACGGCCTGCTTTTCCGCGGCGGCGGGTGTGCCCAAGCGGTTGCCCCATGCGATCGTCAAATAGCTGGCACGGGCGCTTATCGCTGCGAGCTTTCGCACCCTTCCGATAATTTCTTCGGCTCTATCCAACGTCTCACGAAGCTCGACTTGAACCTCCCAGACTTTGAACGTCTTTATCTGCGACCAGAATAGGAAGATCCCGCACACCACAAAAGCCGTTCCCAAACCAGCCGCGGACTTCATGTTGCCTGACCAAGCTTGGAACGCTGCCAGCAGGAGACAGCCGACTCCCACTAGAAAGGCAACGAAGACATAAATTTCTCTGAGCTTTTCCATGTTATCTGCCGCCACTGGAAGCCTCATAACAAGAAGCCGGGACACAATCCCGGCAAACCCTAAGTAGGAGTCTTGACGCTCATAAGCCAAATTTGAAGTTGCTTACGCCTCAATCAACAATTCGGTGGCGCTTCAGTGGGAAATGTATCAAAGGGCGGCCTTTCGGCCGCCCTTCTGGTTGTCCAGGACGAGCCCGGGTATGGATTGCTGCTCTCTAGCTACTTACGAACACCCCGTCGTGCTGCCGCAAGTATCGCACTTCATACAAGTCCCATTCCGCACCAGGGTGAAGTTGCCGCACTCCGAGCACATCTCGCCCTCGTAGCCCTTGGCCTTCGCTTCTGCGCGACGCTCGGCCTTTGTCGGAGCTGCAGTCGCGGCGGTGCCGGCCTTGCTCCATTGCAGCTGCTCGAGCTTCTCCGTCGGCGACAGATCGTGCTGAGCTTCCTGCTTCAGGGCGACGGCGCCTTCGATGGCATCGCCGACCCGCGCGCTGGTGCCGTGGGCGGCCAGCGCTGTGACCCGGCTGCCGCCTGACGGCGCGCTGTCGTTCCCCTGGCTGACCGCGGCCGAGCCGCCGCGCATCACAACCAGGTTGTCCGTGCGCGAGCGGGTGAGGCCGCGCGAGACGAGCTTGGTCGCGTGGTGGCCGCCGTCCTCGTCCGGCTCCTTGCCTTCCTCGACGCCCTTGCCGAGCGCGTCAAAGCCCGTCTCGTTGGGATCGACGTGGGCGAGGTCGAAGCGGCTGAGATAGCTCACCGCGAGCTCGCGGAAGACGTAGTCGAGGATCGAGGTCGCGTACTTGATGCTGTCGTTGCCCTGCACGGGGCCCGCCGGCTCGAAGCGGGTGAAGGTGAAGGCGTCGACATATTCGTCGAGCGGCACGCCGTATTGCAGGCCGAGCGACACCGCGATGGCGAAGTTGTTGATGAAGGAGCGCAGCGCTGCGCCTTCCTTGTGCATGTCGATGAAGATCTCGCCGAGACGGCCGTCATCGTATTCGCCGGTGCGCAGATACACCTTATGTCCGCCGACGACCGCCTTCTGGGTGTAGCCCTTGCGGCGATCCGGCATCTTCTCGCGCTCGCGCATCACGACGATGCGCTCGACCAGCTTCTCGACGACCTTTTCGGCCACATGCGTGGCGCGCGCCGCCATCGGCTTTTCATGCAGCAGCTCGACCGCATCGTCCTCGTCCTCATCGTCGCTGATGAGCTGCGAGTTGAGCGGCTGGCTGAGCTTGGAGCCGTCGCGATAGAGCGCGTTGGCTTTCAAGGCGAGCTTCCACGACAGCATGTAGGCGGACTTGCAGTCCTCCACCGTGGCGTCGTTCGGCATGTTGATGGTCTTGGAGATCGCGCCCGAGATGAAGGGCTGCGCCGCCGCCATCATGCGGATGTGGCTCTCGACCGACAGATAACGCTTGCCGATCTTGCCGCAGGGGTTGGCGCAGTCGAACACCGGATAGTGTTCGGCCTTGAGGTGCGGGGCACCTTCCACCGTCATCGCGCCGCAGATGTGGACGTTGGCCGCCTCGATCTCGCGCTTGGTGAAGCCGACGGCCTGGAGCAGATCGAAGCCGGGGGCTGCGATCGCCTCGGCGCCGATGCCGAGCTGGTCGCGGATGAAATCCTCGCCAAAGGTCCACTTGTTGAAGGCAAACTTGATGTCGAAGGCGGTCGGCAGGGCCTTCTCGACCTTGGCGATCGCCTCATCGGTGAAGCCCTTGGCCTTCAGCGTGGTGACGTTGATGCCGGGGGCATTCGCGAGCGAGCCGTGGCCGACGGCGTAGGCTTCGATCTCCGCGATCTCGCTCTCGCGATAGCCGAGCGCGCGCAGCGCGGCGGGGACCGCCCGGTTGATGATCTTGAAGTAGCCGCCGCCGGCGAGCTTCTTGAACTTGACCAGCGCGAAGTCGGGCTCGATGCCGGTGGTGTCGCAATCCATGACAAGGCCGATCGTGCCGGTCGGCGCGATCACCGTGGTCTGGGCGTTGCGATAGCCGTGCTTCTCGCCGAGCTCGAGCGCCGCATCCCAGGCTGCCTGGGCATGGCTGACGAGGTCGGCTTGCGGGCAGGAGACGAGGTCGAGCGGCACCGGGTTGACGCTGAGCGCCTCATAGCCGTTCGACTGGCCATGCGCGGCGCGGCGGTGGTTGCGGATCACGCGCAGCATGTGCGCGGCGTTCTTCTTGTAGCCGGGGAAGGTGCCCAGTTCAGCAGCGATTTCCGCGGAGGTCTTGTAGGTGATGCCGGTCATGACGGCGGTCAGCGCGCCGCAGAGCGCGCGGCCTTCCTTGCTGTCATAGGGCAGGCCCATGGTCATCAGCAGGCCGCCGATATTGGCGTAGCCGAGGCCGAGCGTGCGGAACTCGTAGGAGAGCTCGGCGATCGCCTTCGACGGGAACTGCGCCATCATGACGGAGATTTCCAGCACGATGGTCCAGAGCCGGCAGAGGTGCTCATAGCCCTCGACGTCGAAGCGCTTGGTCTCGGTGTTGTAGAACGTCAGCAGGTTCGCGGAAGCCAGGTTGCACGCCGTGTCGTCCAGGAACATGTATTCCGAGCACGGATTGGACGCGCGGATGTCGCCGGACGCCTTGCAGGTGTGCCAGTCGTTCATCGTGGTATTGAAGTGCAGGCCGGGATCGGCCGAGGCCCAGGCGGCGTAGCCGATTTTCTCCCAGAGATCGCGCGCCTTCAGCGTCTTCGTCACCTTCTTCGAGGTGCGGGCGTTGAGATTCCAATCGCCGTCGGTCTCGACCGCGCGCAGGAAGTCGTCCTTCAGCGAGACCGAGTTGTTGGAGTTCTGGCCTGAAACGGTGAGATAGGCTTCGCTATCCCAGTCGGTGTCGTAGGTGTCGAACTGGATGTCCTTGTAGCCTTGCTTGGCAAACTGAATGACGCGCTTGATGTAATTGTCGGGCACCAGGCTGCGGCGCGCGAGCTTGATCTCGCGGCGCAGGGCAGGGTTCTTCTCGGGGTCGAAGCAATCGTCGCCCGAGCCTTCGCAGTTGACGCAGGCCTTCAGCACGGCCTTGAGGTGCTTCTGGTTGATCTTGGAGCCCGTGACGAGGGCGGCGACCTTCTGCTCCTCCTTCACCTTCCAGTCGATATAGGTCTCGATGTCGGGGTGATCGACGTCGACGACGACCATCTTGGCGGCGCGGCGCGTGGTGCCGCCGCTCTTGATTGCGCCCGCAGCGCGGTCGCCGATCTTGAGGAAGCTCATCAGCCCGGAGGAGCGGCCGCCGCCGGAGAGCTTTTCGCCTTCGCCGCGCAGGCGCGAGAAGTTGGAGCCGGTGCCGGAGCCGTATTTGAACAGGCGGGCTTCGCGGACCCAGAGGTCCATGATGCCGCCCTCGTTGACGAGGTCGTCGCCGACGCCCTGGATGAAGCAGGCATGCGGCTGCGGATGCTCGTAGGCCGACTTGGACTTGGTCAGCTTGCCCGTGAAGGGGTCGACGTAATAATGGCCCTGGCCGGGGCCGTCGATGCCATAGGCCCAGTGCAGGCCGGTGTTGAACCATTGCGGCGAGTTCGGCGCGACCATCTGCATGGCGAGCATGTAGCGGAGCTCGTCATAGAACGCCTGGGCGTCGTCGTCGCTCGTGAAATAGCCGCCCTTCCAGCCCCAATAGGTCCAGCAGCCGGCGAGGCGGTCGAACACCTGCTTGGCGCTGAGCTCGCTGACATAGCGCTCCTTCTCAGGGAGAGCGGCGAGGGCCTCGGTGTCGGGCACGGAGCGCCACAGGAAGGAGGGGACGGATTCCTCTTCGACCTTCTTCAGGCGCGCGGCAACGCCGGCCTTGCGGAAGTACTTCTGCGCCAGCACGTCGGAGGCGACCTGCGACCACTCGGCCGGGACCTCGACGTTCTCGAGCTTGAACACGACCGAGCCGTCTGGATTGCGAATCTCCGACGTGGTCAGGCGGAATTCGATACCCGCATAAGGTGACTGTCCCGAAGTGGTGTGGCGCCGCTCAATCCGCATGGTCTTGCCCCGTCCTTTTCTTTGACCGGTCCCGCCCCTCGTTGTGGGCGTGCCGGGTCGTCATTGCATCTCGCGGGCGCCTTCAGCCGTTCGGCCTCGGGGCACCGCAGTTCAGCCGGTGGATCCGGCCCTGTTTTTTCCCGGCGCGAGCTCGATGCGTCGCATCGATCATCCTGCCGGCATGTCCACACCCATCCGCCCCCAAGGGGATGTGCGCGACATGCGTTCAACGCCCCACAACGTCACTTCGTCATCGATGCCATCCGAGCCTGTTGCCGGCCCGTTCTGGCGCCCCGAAGAGCCTCTCATTCCGAGGGCAGACAAGCCCTCATCCGCAGCCTTTGGCCGGCTGGCGGAGCTGAAATTTGCGAGACCCTTTGGGGGAGTGCCGGCGGGACGCAAACTCACTCGCGCCGAACGGACCGAAAGCTAGGACTCTCCGTTGCGCCCGTCAAGAACTAGTGCGAGTTCCTGAATCAAATACTAAATATGGTGGATTGCGGGGGATAACAGGGGTCTTCGCCGCGCCTGTCGTGGACCCAAGTATCAGTGAGTCCTCAGGGATTCCCAACTGAAAAAATTTGCATGCCGTGATGACCGGGGCCTTCATCCCGCTGTTCACAGGGCAGGTATATTTTTGAGCAATGGGATTGCGTCAGCAGGACTCACGTAGCCCTACGGACGGTGAGGGCAGGCATGCCCGCCAAAGCGGTGGTGGGACCCGCGAATCCGGGCCAAGGTGACCGCCCGATTTGCCGGACTAGCCGACATGCTTGATTCGACGACGCCGGGCGTGCGGCCGCGCATCGCCCCGGCCGGCCTGATGTTCCTTGCGATCACCTCGATCGGCTGGGGCTTCAACTGGCCGGTGACGAAATTCCTACTTGCCGAGCTGCCGCCTCTGACGCTGCGCGGGGTCACCGGAGTGCTCGGCGCGCTGCTGCTGGCGCTGCTTGCGGTGATCCGCCGGCAAAGCCTGTACGTGGAGGGTGTGATCTGGCCGCGCCTGCTCACCTCGGCCGCGCTCAACGTCACCTGCTGGATGGTGCTGATGGGGCTGGCACTGCTCTGGCTGCCGGCGAGCGAGGCGGCGCTGATCGCCTATACGATGCCGGTCTGGGCCTCGATCCTCGCCTGGCCGGTGCTTGGGGAGCGGCCGACGGTCTTGCGCACGCTTGGGCTGGTGCTGGCTTTCGCAGGGCTTGCCTCGATCCTGGGCGGCAACGGAATCGCCGCCAGCGCTTCGAAGCTGCCGGGCATCATCATGGTGCTGGTCGGCGCGTTCGGCTTTGCCCTCGGCACCGTGCTCTCGAAGAAGTACCCGATTCACCTGCCGCCGCTCGCGGCGGCAGCCTGGCAGATCGGGATCGGCTGCCTGCCGATCTCGATCGTCGGCCTCCTGATCGAGACCACGCATTTGTCGCATGTGACGCCGCTCGGCTGGTGGCTGCTGGTCTATTCGGTCGTCGGGCAGTTCTGCATCGCCTATGTCAGCTGGTTCGCAGCACTGGCGCGCCTGCCGGCCTCGGTCGCCGCGATCGGCACCATGGCGGTGCCGGTGATCGGCGTCGTGGCCTCGGCGGTCGCGCTTGGCGAGCCGCTCGGGGCAGGGCAGATCGCGGGGCTGGTGTTTACGCTGGCCGCGGTGGTGCTGGCGACACGGGGGTAGCCGTCCGGACGCCGGGTTATCAGTGGTCCTGAGCCTCTTTCTCTCGCCTCCGTTGTGCCAAGCCCGGCAGTTTCGACGGAAGGTCAGCAGGTGCGACGGCAAAGACCTCGAGAGCCTGGTCGTAGCCTTTGATGGTCCGCTGTCCGAGCGATGCCATCGGGACGCTATCCCTTACCCTTCCAGCGATCGTGGGATCAGCCAGGATCTGCGCGTCCTTTGCGAGATTACAGAGCCGCGACGCCAAATTCACCACGGCTCCCATCGCCGTGTAATCCAGCCGACCGTTGTAACCGACCGTTCCTACCGTTGCCGGTCCCATGGCAACGCCCACACCAAAGCCGATCCCGTGGCCGGCGTCACACCATTTGCCGGCAAGGGCCTGAACCGTCATTTGCAGGTCGATCGCGAGGCGGACCGCTTGAGTTGCCGGCTGTTCGCATGCGATCGGGGCATTGACCAGCAGCATGACTCCGTCGCCATCAAAGCCGATGAGCGTTGCCTCGTGACGAGTCGTCACGGCGCCGACGGCCTCGTAGTACTCTCGCATGACGGCCATGATGACATCGGGTTCATTGCGAGTGGAGAACGCCGTGAAGCCGCGCAAGTCGCCAAAAATGACAGCCACTTCACGGCGCTGCCCTTCGAGCAGTTCGTGAGAATGTTCGACCAATTCGGCGACCTGTGATGGCAGGAACTGCTTCAGCCGTTCGATCCGCGCAGATTTCTGCTGCGAGATCGCCAGTTCAGAAGCCATTTCATTGAAACGCAACGCCAGCTGCTGCAACTCGTCACCGCTGAAGATTTTGATGCGATGCTCGAATTGTCCGGTTCTAATCCGCTCCACGCCCTCTTCCAGTTGCTTGATCGGACCGGACATTCTGTGCGCGCGCCAATAGGCGAGCGCCAGCGCGACAAGAACACCAAAGGCAATGAGAATTGACGAGCGCCACAAGGCCGCCCGAATTGATGCAAAGGCTTCCGCGGTTGGCTGCATCGCGATCACCGTCCATCCCACATCGGCGGCCTGAACGGATAGCGCCACCACCGGGTTGCCTCGCTCCCCGGTTATCACCGCCGCTCCGCTCGCCGCGCCAACGAGATGCTTGATCCGGCCAAAACTGCCGGAGCTGGCGCGGCCGCGCAGAACCCGGCTGATATCGGGATGTGCGATCAGATGACCGGAATCATCGACGACAATGGCGTAGCCGGTCTCGCCGATTCTAATGGCTGCGATGACATCCCAGATCAGCTTCAGATTGACCTCGGCGATCGCAACCCCTGCGGCCGGCAGGCTCCCGGCAACCGCGATCCTCATATAGGGCTCTGAATCTTGCTGGTACTGAACCGGTCCGTACCAGACTTTGTTGCCGCGTGCGCCCAGAACAGCGGGATCCGCGGACATATCGATGCCGCGCCCGGTCCTGTTCAGAAGCAGCCTGGAAACAAAGACCCGTTCGGTGCCGGTCTCGTCCAGAAGCGAAACCGAAGCGATTGCAGGCACCTGCTGGAGGAGACGCAAGGCATCGATCTTATGTTGCGCATCGTCTCCGGCAGACCAGGGAAGCTGCACCATCCAACCCAGCTGATCTCGCATGCCATCGGTGAACGCCTCGATCCTGTCGGACGCCGCGCGAGCATCGGCCTGCAGCACCGCGCTGATCTGGCGACGCTGGTCTCGGTAACCGAAAGAAGCCTCGACGGCCGCGCCGAGTATCAGAGGCACGACCGCAGCGACAAACAACGTCGCGAAGTACTTGCAGAACAGCGAGCGACGCGGAGGCATCGTACACGAAGAGGGCTGCGCAGCACCGTCCTTCATAGCTACTCTCAGGAGATCACCTTGCTGGCGCGAAACAGGATCGACGACACATCCAGCTTGATACCCAGAAGCCTGGCTGTCTTCATATTGATTGCCAGTTCAAACTTCTCGGGACGCATCACCGGAAGATCTGACGGATATTCACCGCGCAGGATGCGATCGGCATAAGTGGCAAGCCGAAAATAGGTCGTGCGCTGGTTTGCGCCGTAACTCAAGAGACCTCCAGCGTCACAATATTCAGACCAGCCAAACATCGAAGGCAGCCGGTGCGCGATTGCAAGCTCCGCAATCTTCGCACGATGCACCAGCGTCACAGCATCGGGAAACACGAGGAGAGCATCCGCGTCCACCTTGCCGGCAGCCATCAACCCATTCTCGATTTCGCGCGCGCCGCAGAACGGAACGTAGGCTGCCTCTATCCCAAGATTTCGGCACGACTCCAACGTCGCACGCCATTCCAGCGGCTCTCCCGGATGATCCGTGTTCGAGAAGACCGCCAGCTTTCGCAGCTTTGGATAAATGTCCTTGAGCAGCTCAACGCGCTTTCCTGCCAGCTCGAGCGACAGGAATGTGCTGCCGGTGAAATTGGTGCCGGGGTGAGCAAGGCTCTTCACCACACCCAAAGCGACGGGGTCGCCGCTCAATGCAAACAGCACTGGGATGTCGGTGATTGCAGTCATGCCGCGTGTCGCCGGACCGCTCGAGACCACAAGGTCGACATCCCCTCGCTGCAGCTCGGAGACGATCTTCCGCAGTGCCTGCGGATTTCCAGGGGCATAATGCGTCTCGAAGGTTACGGTCTTGCCTTCGACATATCCCAGGGCGCGCATTCCATCGCGAAAGCCGTCCAGGAAGGGATCCGGTTCGGACTCAGTCGAGACCCAGAAGATTCGATGCAGCTTGGCTCCGCCCTGCGCCCGTGCGATCGCAGGCCAGGCCAACCCCCCACCAATCAAAAAGATGAACTCTCGTCTTTTCATGCGAGCACCTGTCGAAGCTGGGCCTTGCAGTTCCGGCCGCAGACCAAGATCCTAGCTGTGCGTCTGATGACTGTTGCGCTCCGCAAGCGGACTGTCGCGCCACCGGCTCCGACATTTGTCCTCGTGAGCATGCTCAGAGACTGGGCTGGCGAGACGATTTGTCCTTGAGATGCGCTTGATTTTTACTTGAGACCGGCCCGGTTAAGACCAAAACGGCCTTACGCGTTGCATCGCGCGGTGTCCGAACACCTCCAGCGCGGATCCGGGCTAGCTATGGCGTCTCAAAAGGACAGTTGGAACTCACATCCTGAGCCAGTGCCCACGACCTCATAGATTGGGTGACTTCAGCGCCTTCGGCAACTCACGGGCTAGCGCGTGTACTCATACGGGCTAGGGGCTCATAAAGGCAATGTTCGCTCCTGAGGGACGAGCGGAGATATTCTGATCTGCCAGAGCATCACTGCTTGTGACCCAGAGCCGTCATGACACCGATGCGCTCAATACCGCCTGACGGATCCTCATCATTGCGAGATGAACCAATCTGTACCCTGGGGTTTGGACCCGCAACGGAACATATGGCGCTAAATCGTCGGGCGCGCTGGCGATTGCCCAAGTGCCAGAAGCGCTGCGGCCAGCGCCGCCGCGGCCTTTTCGGGCCGGGCTTTCTCATAGATTGCGAACTCAAGGTCAGGAAGGCGCGGCAGCCCCTCTTGCGATCCCAGAATGCGCAAACCTGCAATGACCGCGCTCGCGGGAAGCGGCGTGATGGCGAGACCAGCGAGCGCCGCCGCGCGCACACCTGTCAGGCTGGGGCTGGTATAGATGATCTCCCACGTCAGTTCGCTGTCATTTAGCGCGGCGAGCGCTGCCTCACGCGATACTGACCGCTCGCGATAGAGCGCCAGCGGCAGCACCGCGCCCGGAACCAGATCAAACGCGTCGGCGGCGGCCCAGACCATGGGTTCGCGCCAGACCAGGCGCCCACGCGACGTACCGAGCGGACGCTTAGCGAACACGACGTCGAGTCGTCCCTTGTTCAACTGCTCGATCAATTCCGCACTAACGCCGATCTGCACCTCGAGCTTCACGCTCGCGTGCAACATGGCGAAGCGTCCCAGCGCCGATGGCAGCGAGCCGCCGGCGACTTCCTCGACCACTCCAAGACGCACGGCTCCTGACAAGCGCGGCGCTGACAGGCGATGGCGGGCCGCCTCCTCGAGTTGCAACAGACGACGGGCGTCACCCAGCAGCATCTCTCCATCGTCGGTCAGCGCGACGCTGCGGGTCGTGCGCCGGAACAGCGGACGTTTGGTTTCAAGCTCCAATCGCTTGACCTGCTGGCTGATGGTCGACTGCGTCAGATTGAGCCGTTCGGCGGCGCGGTGGAAGCCGCCGCAATCCGCGACGGCAACAAAGGAACGCAAAAGCTCGAATTCCAGCATGCCGATTGATCCAAATTCATGATCAATCATATTACAAAATATCGTTTCTATAATCAATACTGGTCACCTAACTTCTGCATCGAAGACAGCGTCGAGCGAAGGAGGTTCATCATGCACGCCACATCACGACCGGGAGCGGATCGCTCCGCGAGGCTAGCTCGGGCCGCCACGATCTGCTCTGAAAAGCTCTGCCCTGCCGAGCGCGCGACCGAGTTGCTCGAAGCGATCATCGAGCCGGGCGACCGCGTTGCCATCGAGGGCGACAATCAGAAGCAGGCCGATTTTCTTGCCGCCGCCCTGACGAGCGTGGATCCGGCGCAGATTCACGATCTGCACATGGTGCAGTCGGTGCTGGCGCTGCCCGATCATCTCGCCGTGTTCGAGCGCGGTGTCGCCAATCGGCTCGATTTTGCCTTCGCAGGTCCGCAGAGCCGCAAGCTCGCCGAACTGGTCGGCAGCGGCACGGTGAAGATCGGCGCAATCCATACCTATCTCGAGCTCTATGCTCGGATGTTGGTGGACCTGACGCCGCACGTGGCGCTGATCGTCGCCGACAAGGCCGACCGCAACGGCAATCTCTACACCGGTCCCAACACCGAAGACACGCCGACCATCGCCGAATCCGCGGCCTTTCGCGGCGGCATTGTCGTGGCGCAAGTCAACGAGATCGTTGACCGGTTGCCGCGAGTAGACGTCCCCGGCGACTGGGTGGATTTCGTCATACCGAGCCCAAAGCCTTACGCGATCGAGCCTCTGTTCACGCGCGACCCCGCCAAGGTAAGGGACGAGAACGTGCTGATGGCGATGATGGCGATTGCTGCGGTCTATGAGCCATTTGAGGTCCAGCGGCTCAACCACGGCATCGGTTACGCCACCGCGGCGATCGAGCTGATCCTCCCGACATTTGCCGCCCGGCGTGGCCTGAAGGGCAAGATCGCGAGCCAATTCGTGCTCAACCCGCACCCGACCCTAATCCCGGCGATCGAAGCCGGCTTCGTCGACGGCGTCTATTGCTTCGGCTCCGAGCTCGGTATGGAGCGCTACGTCGCAAAGCACGCCGATATATTCCCGATCGGCGCCGACGGCAGCCTGCGGTCGAACCGGGCACTGGCGCAGGTCGCCGGACAATATGCCTGCGACATGTTTGTTGGCGCCACGCTGCAAATCGACGCGCGAGGCAACAGTTCGACGGCCACCAAAGACCGGATCGCAGGCTTCGGCGGTGCGCCGAACATGGGCGCGGATGCACGCGGTCGTCGCCACGACAGTCCCACCTGGCTTCGCGCCGGTCAGGAAGCAGGCGATCCCTTACGCGGGCGCAAGCTTGTGGTGCAGATGGTGCAGACCCATCAGCCAAACGGTACGCCCAGTTTTGTCGAGCGTCTGGACGCGTTCGATCTGGCCGCCTCCGCCGGCTTCGCATTGCCGCCGGTGATGATCTATGGCGACGACGTGAGCCATGTCATCACCGAGAAGGCCGTGGCGAACCTGTTGCGCTGCCGATCACCGCAAGATCGCGAGGCGGCATTGCGCGCGATCGCCGGCGACACCGAATTTGGCAAGCGCCAATCGCCTGACACAACCGAGAGCCTCCGCCGTCGCGGCATCGTGATGTTTCCGGCAGACCTTGGCATCGACGTCGGCACGGCGACTGCGATCTGCTCGCCGCCAAGACGATCGATGACCTCGTGGCCGCCTCGAGCGGACTCTACGCGCCACCGGCCAAGTTCCGCCGCGCCGTCACCGCCCAAGCTTGAGGAGGAATAGTCATGTCCGCAATCCGCCAAACTTTCAACGATCCATCCAGCACGACAATGCCGCTCCTCGATCGCGCGAAGCAGCTCGCAGCATCGCTGCTCTCCGAGCGCAGCCAGGCCTCAGGAGCGCTGGTCGCGCGGCAATTGCGCGAGATGCTTGGTGCACTCGACGACAACGATCGCCGCTGCTTTCAGCGCTATCTCGCCACGGAATTCCATCCTCACGGTCCGGCTTTGCGCGCGGCGGCGCAGCGTTACCTCGCCGAAGGCACCGCAGAAGCCGCGGCCGCACTCGCGCGTGCTGCCGAGCCGCCGCGCCAGGAACTGCTGCGGCGAATCAACATGGCACCCGGCGGGATCAGCGCGCTGATCGCGATTCGCAGCGAAATTGCTTCATACATGCGCACTGACCCCGAACTGAAGTTGCTCGACGCGGATCTCAAGCATTTGTTCGCCTCATGGTTCAACCGCGGCTTCATCGAGTTGCGGCGCATCGACTGGCAGACACCGGCCGCGGTGCTGGAAAAGCTGATCGCCTACGAAGCCGTGCACGAAATCAAGGGCTGGGACGACCTGCGCCGGCGCCTTGCACCCGATCGGCGCTGCTTTGGCTTCTTTCATCCCGCACTTCCAGGCGAGCCACTGATTTTCGTCGAGGTTGCTTTGGTGGAAGGACTGGCCACGGCCGTGCAGCCGTTGTTGTCGCAGGACGACGGTGAAGCCATCGCGCAGCAGCGCGCCGCGCGCGCCGACACCGCGATCTTCTACTCGATCTCCAATTGTCAGGACGGCCTGCGCGGCGTGGCGTTCGGCAATTTCCTGATCAAGCAGGTCGTTGAAGAGCTGCAGTCGGAGTTTCCGCAGCTGAAGCGTTTTTCCACCCTATCTACGGTACCGGGATTTCGGCAATGGCTCGCTAATCGGCTTGCAAATGCAAGTGATCCCGATGCGGCGCTGTTATCGCAACTGGAGAGCGATAGCTGGTGGAATGACCCGGCGCAGAGCGAGAAGCTGCGCGTGCCCTTGCTGCGGCTCTGCGCTAGCTATCTGACACGGAAGCCCTCGATACGCATCGACCCCGTGGCGCGTTTTCACCTCGGCAACGGCGCACGGCTCGAACGCATCAATTGGCTCGGCAATACCGCTCTGCGTGCGATTCAAGAATCCTTCGGGATCATGGTCAACTATCTTTATGACCACAACACCATTGAGACCAATCACGAAGCATTTGTACGCGACGGCACTATCGTCCGTTCGCCTGATGTCGATGCTCTACTGCACATCACCGACTGAGCCGCGATCAAGTTCGTTGCGCTAGCTCGGCGCCATCCCGCCGCCGTTCAGCGCCTTGCGGATCATCTCGGCGAGCTGGTTGCGCCGATAGGGCTTGGTCAGCAGCAGCACGCCGTCGTCGAGCTTGCCGTGATGGACGATGGCGTTGTCGGTGTAGCCGGAGGTGTAGAGCACCTTCACGCCCGGCCGGCGCCTCGCCACCTCGTCGGCGAGCTCGCGGCCGCTCATGCCGCCGGGGATGACGACGTCGGTGAACAGCAGGTCGAAGCTCTGCCCGGCCTCAATCAGGTCCAGCGCCGCCTTGCCGTCAGACGCGGCGATCGTCTTGTAGCCAAGGCTCTGGAGCTGCGCGGTGACGAAGTTGCGGACCAGCGGATCGTCCTCGACCACGAAAATGGTCTCGGCGCCGCCTTCGGCCGTCGGCGTGACGCCGGTTGCGATGTCCGCTGCGCCTTCGCCCGGCGGCAGGTAGAGCTTGATCGTGGTGCCGTGGCCTTCCTCGCTGTAGATCTTGATGTGGCCGCCGGATTGCTTGACGAAGCCGTAGACCATGGAGAGGCCGAGGCCGGATCCCTTGCCGACCTCCTTGGTGGTGAAGAAGGGCTCGAACGCCTTCTGCTGCACGTCAGAGGGCATGCCGGTGCCGGTATCGCTGACCGCGAGCATGTTGTAGGGGCCCGCTGCCACGTCGGCATTGGCCTGCGCATAGGCTTCGTCGAGCACGACGCGGTGGGTTTCCAGCAGCAGCTTGCCGCCGCCCGGCATGGCGTCGCGGGCGTTGATCGCCATGTTGAGCACGGCGTTGGTGAGCCTGGACGGATCGATATGCGTCGTCATCGGCCCCTGCTCCAGCACAGTCTCGATCTGGATCTGCTCGCCGAGGGTGGGGCGCAGAAGCTTTGCGATGTCCGAGATCGCGGCGTTGATGTCGACGTTGCGCGGCTCGAGCGGCTGCCGGCGCGCGAATGCCAAGAGGTGCTGGATCAGCTCGGCGCAGCGTTCGGCGGCATCGTCGATCAGCCGGGCCGTGCGCTGCAGCTCGGGCTGGTCCTTCAGGCGCTCCACCAGCGTCTCGGTGTTGCCGGAGATGACCGTGAGCATGTTGTTGAAGTCGTGCGCGACGCCGCCGGTCAGCTTGCCGATCGCATCCAGCTTCTGCGACTGGTGCAACTGCCGCTCGGTCTCGCGCGAGGTCGTCGCATCGTGATAGACCAGCACCGCGCCGGAAATGTTGCCTTGCCCGTCCCGCATCGGCCGGCCGCTGACCATGAGATGGCGCGGCGGGTTGCCGCTGTGCGGGCGGACGATCATCTCCAGCTCTTCGAACTGCTCGCCGCGCAGCACGCGCGTCGATGGCAGCTCGTCGGCCGGAAGCGGCGTGACGCCGTCGCCGTGAAACACGTCGGACAGCGCGCGCAGATTGCCGACGTTCATGCCGGTGCGATGCAGCAGCATGCGCTCGGCGGCCGGATTGGACAGCAGCACGGTGCCCTCGGCGTCGATGACCAGCACCGCCTCCGCCATGCTGCGAAACGTGCTCTGGAGCACGTTGACCGACAGGCGCAATTCGTCATGCGCGGCGACGAGGTGCTCGGTGCGTTCGGCCACCGCCGCCTCGAGCGCCGCCTTGGCGGCTTGGGTCTGCTCGAGCGAGCTCTGGAGCTCACCCGTCGTGCGGCGGCTTTCGCGCATCACCAATGCGACCAGGAGCAGGATCAGCACGGCGCCGGCGACGTCGATGCCGAGCAGCACGATGCCGGTGCGGCGCGAATCCTGGGAGCGGGCGGCGAGCAGGCGTTCTTCCTCCGCGCTCAGGCGGTCGAGATTGCGCATCACCGTGTCCATGAGGCCACGGCCCTCGGCCTTGCTGTTGAGCGCGGCAATGCCGGCCTGGTCGTTGGCGGCCCGCAGGCGCATCGCGGTGGCGGCGATCTCGATCCGGCGCAGCGCCAGCGGCTCGGTGCCCTCAAGCAGGGCGACCTGATCGGGGGTGTCGCGCACGTCGCGCTTGAGCTCGGCGAGGGCCGGCGCGAGCTTGGCGTGCACCGCCTGGAACTCGTCGCTGAAGCCCTGGCTGCGATAGAGCTCGTAGCCGCGCGCGGCGCTCTCGGCCCGGCGCAGCAGCACGCGCAGATCGGAGATCTTCTTTTGCACCTGGACGGTGTGGTTCACCGACGCCGCGTCGGACCGCGACTTGACGTCGAGGGCGATCGAGGCCGCGGTGATGATCAGGAGGATGGCAAGTCCAACACCGAGAATGACGCGCTGCGTTGGAATCAAGGGGCTTCTTTCTGGTCCTTCGGCGGCGCGCTCTCGCCCGCGCCGGCAAGGCATTCCCGGATCGTGGTCAGCAGCGCTTCCGGCGTGAACGGCTTGCGCAGGCAGCGCGTTGCGCCGAGCTCAAGCGCCATGCGGAGAAAATCGGGAGAGGGCGAGGCGGACGAGGCGAAGGCATAGCCTGACATCGCGATCAGCGGCGTGGCAGGGGCGCGCTCGTGAAAGATACGGATGGATTCGAAGCCGCGCATATGCGGCATGAAGATGTCGACCAGCATGACGTCGAAGGCTTGCGATTCCAGCGCAGCCAGTCCTGTTTCGCCGCCGTCGGTCAGCGTGACGTCGAAGCCCTGACGTTGGAGGAGGACCTCGATGGTCGCGCCGACCATCGGATCGTCATCAACCACGAGAATACGCGGCATGACACTTCCCAGAAGATCGAAGTCCCCACTGTGATTTGTGATATCCGCGAATCGTGGCTCCGGTCAATTTGCGATTGGATCGCGCAGGATATGCACGGTTTGGTGCATAAAGGTCCATTTGCATCGATTTGTATTTATCTGCGAGGGTGATGGAGCCGAAAGGAGCGAGGAAGGCGCCGATTGCAAAAAAGGCGCCGCATTGCTGCGACGCCTTTCGCCTCTAGTCTTCGCGATCTGCTTACGGGCAAGGATGCCGCCGGCCGTCGTAGCCGAGATAGGTGCCCGAGGCCGGGTCGTAAGATTTGAAGCGCCGCGCGCAATAAGCGGCGTCGCCGCCGCCATCCTGCACTACGGCAACCGACGGCTCGTCATAGTAGCCGTAGTAGTAGGGATCATCGTAATAGCCGTAGCCGCTGCCGTAATAGGCGTAGGAGCCGAGGCCGCCGATCGCGGCGCCAGCCGCAAAGCCCGGCCAGAAGCCGCCGTGGCGATGATGATGGTGGTGGCGACCGTGCCAGTGACGACCGCTCCAGTTGCCGCTGCCGACCTGCCAATTGCCGCTGCCGCCCTGCCAGTTGCCCGCAACTGCAGCGCTACGGGTCCCACTGAAGCTCGGCGAGATAGCGGCACGGTCTGCCGCGCCCCCGACGAAACTGCCGCCGCCCGGACGGACCGCGCCACCGGCTGCGAAATTGCCACCGCCCGGGCGCATCGCCGCTCCGCCCCCGAAACCGCCGCCACCGCCCTGGAACGCGGCGCCGCCGCCGCCCATGCGGGCGCCGCCACCGAAGCCGCCGCCTCCGCCAGCGACCGCGGCACCTCCGCCACCGATCGCGGCACCACCGCCCGCTCCGACCGCGGCGGCACGACTCTGCTGCGCAAAGCTCGGGCTCGCCAAGGGAAGAACCAACGCCACCGTCGCAGCGGCACTCAACAATTTCAGACTGTTCATGGTGAAACTCCTTTTCCCGGAAAGCAACCCTGAGAAAGCGCGGGGGTTCCTGGGATCACGCCGGTTTGCGCGCGCATGGAGCCTCAGGTCCCGCCGCTGTACCGCGCATGAATGAATCGCGTCCGCTTTGCGGCAGGGGCGCGCGCGGCAGGCGGATTTGCGGGGGCGCCGACGCGCCTGCCGAACTGGACATTTCGCCCCCCGGATGGCATCAGGACCCCACGAAGCAGGGCCCTTGCCGCATGAAACAATTCTTCCTCAAGTTCTTCACCTGGTGGAATGGCCAGACCTTTGGCACCCAGCTCTGGACCAAGCGGTATGGCGAGCTGGTCGGGGAGGACGAGCAGGGCAACCGTTACTACCGCACGCGGGGCGGGGCGATCGATCCGGCGCTCGGCTTCGAGCGGCGCTGGGTGATCTATAACGGCTACGCGGAAGCGAGCCGGATTCCACCGTCCTGGCATGGCTGGATTCACCACGTCGTCGACAAGCCGCCGACCGAAATCGATTATCAGCCGCGCGAGTGGGAGAAGCCGCACCAGCCGAACCTCACCGGCACAGCGAAGGCCTATCGGCCCTCCGGCTCGACGCTCGCCAGCGGCAGGCGTCCCAAGGCGACCGGCGACTATCAGCCCTGGACGCCCGGCTAAGCCCCTTTCGGCCGACCCACGAATCACCATCGTCCAAAGCGGATGCACATGCATCCGCGCCGCGCCGCTGTGGACAACGGGAACAGCGGGGATGCCGCCTGCGCAGGTGTTGCCGCGAGGCGGGCGATGCGGCTCAATGATCCCATCTTACGGAGATGGGAGACCATCGCGTTCGGTTCGGGCAACAGTTCGCGACTGTCCCGAGATGCAGCGGCCGCCGAGGAAGGACTCGATCGGGAGATAGGCCCCCGGTCTGGAAGCTCCGACATCGCCCGATGTGAATGTGCAGCCACCGTGAGACAGGAAAGGCCGCTTGGGAAACCGAGCGGCCTTTTTCTGTCGTTGTTCGCCTCGCGTGTCCCGGACGCGCTGCAGCGTGAAACGCTGCGCTGCGTCCGGGGTACAAGAGCAAGCCCGATCCTTTACGCCACCCGCTCGGCCGCGCGCTGCACCGCCTCGAGCCGCCGTGCATGGTTCTGCGCGCCGCGCTCCCTCAGCAGCGCCAGCACTTCGGCTGGCGCGGTGTCGGGTGAGCCCGCATTGAACGGCGGGGCTGGATTGTATTCCATCTGCAGCTGGATCGCTTCGGCCATGGTGCGATCGACCAAGATCGAGACCAGCGTCAGCGCGAAATCGATGCCAGCGGTGACGCCGCCGCCGGTGATGCGGTTGCGATCGACGCAGACGCGGGTCTTCGTCGGTGTCGCGCCGAACTGCGCGAGCATCTCCATTGCGCTCCAATGGGTGGCGGCGCGGTAGCCCTTCAGGAGGCCGGCAGCGCCGAGGGCCAGCGATCCTGTGCAGACCGAGGTGACGTACTTGGCGCCTGCCGCCTGCTTGCGCAGGAATTCCAGTACGTCCTCGTCGTTGAGAAGGTCGTTGGTGCCCTGGCCGCCCGGCACGCAGATGACATCGAGCTGGGGGCAATCCGCAAAGGTCGTGGTCGGCGTCAGCGTCAGGACGGAATCGCTCGGCACCGGCTCGATCCGCTTCCAGATCAGGTGCAGCTTTGCGTCCGGGACCATGGCGAACACCTGCAAGGGGCCGGTGAAGTCGAGCTGGGTGACGCGCGGAAATACCAGGATTCCGATCTGGAGCGGTGACGACATGGGAGCCTCCGATAATGCGCTTGACGCCGGCAGAATGGCATGGTGCCCTCAAGTCAGAAATGGCATAATTCCCTCGCTTTCGGACATGCCAACGTTCGAACATGCCAGGCCTAGCCCATGATCGGCATCCTGATCTTCCCGGACTTCCAGCTGCTCGATGCGGCAGGTCCGATCTCGGCGTTCGAGATCGCAGCGCGCTGCCTCGGCAAGGCGCCAGCCATCCGCGTGCTGGCCGCCAAGCCGGGGCTGGTGCGCAGCTCGTCGGGCGTCGAGATGATGGCGCGCGACTTCAAGACCGCGAACGCGATCACGACGCTCGTCGTCGCCGGCGGCATGGGCGTCGCGGAAGCTGGGCGCTGTCAGATCACGCGGGCCTTCGTGCAGCGGCTTGCAAGGCGCGGCGTGCGGGTCGCGAGCGTCTGCTCGGGCGCCTTCGTGCTCGCCGAGGCGGGGCTTCTCGACGGCCGCCGCGCCACCACGCATTGGGGACGGACGCGCGATTTCATCGCGCGCTTTCCCAAGGTGAAGTTCGAGCCGGACCAGATTTTCACCCGCGACGGCAATGTGTGGACCTCCGCAGGTATCACCGCAGGGATCGACCTCGCGCTGGCTATGGTCACCGAGGACCACGGCGAGGAGATCGCGCAGGCAACCGCGCGGCAGCTCGTTCTGTACCATCGCCGCAGCGGCGGCCAGTCGCAGTTCTCGTCGCTGCTGGAATTGAAGGCGCCGAACGGACGCTTCGGCACGCTATTGTCCTGGGCACGCGAAAATCTCGATGCGCCGCTGACCGTGGAGGATCTCGCCGATCGCGCCGGCATGAGTGCACGGCATTTTGCCCGCGCCTTCGCCGCCGAGACCGGCACGACGCCGTCCAAGGCGATCGAGCGGCTCAGGCTCGAAGTCGCGCGCGAGCGCGTGCAGTCCTCGCGCGAGGCGATCGAGCGCGTGGCGGAGGTGACCGGCTTCCGCGACCCCGAGCGCATGCGGCGTGCCTTCATCCGCGCCTATGGCCAGCCGCCGCAGGCGCTGCGGCGCGCGGCGCGGGCGGGGTAGGACGTTTCTCTTGACCTTGGCGAGCCCTGCGGAACGGCGAAGTCGGGCGTTGCTCAGAAGCGGACTTCGGCGATGCTCACTTGTCCGGCTTCTCGCTCACGATGGCGCCGGTTTTGGGATCGGCACGGAATTCCATCTTCTGGCCGTTCTTGATGCCTTCGCCTTCCCACCGGCCATCGTCGGCTTCAAGCTTGGTGACCTCGGAATAGCCCGCCTCCAGGATCTTGGCTATCACTTGTTGCATCGGCATCCAGTCGGGGCCGGGTCGATCGGCTCTCGCGGCCGAGCCCAGCGCGAGCGAGCCGAGAACCAAAATCACGGCAAACCTCATCGCGACCTCCTTTGGGTAACAGACCTTGAACGGCCACCTTAGATTGTTGTTCCTTCACGGCGCTCCTGTGACACAAACGAGTGAACTTCGACCTTTTTTGCCTCGCTGGACCCATTCGTGCGTGCCGTCAGGCGCCTTGCGATCGGCATCAGCATGTACGGCGCAAAGTGAATCGGAAACTGCGTCAGCGCGAAATAGAGCCAGGTCGTCGCCGGCAGCGCGGCGGCGGTGGCCGCCAGCATCAGGCCCAGATTGCGCTGTGACACCATCAGGCCGAGCGCGAACGCGCGCTCGGTGCCGGCACGTCGGAAGATCAGCGTGGTTGCGGCGAGGAGGGTGAAGTAGACCGCAAAAGCGAGCAGCGCGACGGCGATCGTGAACAGCGGATCGGCGAGAAACTCGGTTGCGACGTCGCCCATCACTGCGGAGGCGAACACCAAGAGTATGATGATGTTGAGGCCGTCGATCGGCCGCTTGTGGCGCTGGATTGCATCACTGCCCACCAGACGGCGGATGATCGTGGCGGTCACCAGTGATGCGGCGAGGATGCCGAGCAGCTTCAAGCCGAGCGTCATCGGAGAGATGCTGAGCATGCCGCCGAGAAACAGGCTCGCGTACAGCGAGGCGGTGAATGGCACGAGCGCGGTCGAGGTCACCAGCGTGACCAGCACCAGCGCGGCATCGAGGCCCATCAGCGCGGCAAGCGCTGGCGCCGCCATCATCGGCGAGGCCATGCCCTGGAGCATCAGCGCGAGAGCAAGGCCTGGAGAGCTCGTGGAGAGCCCCGTCGCGTGGGCAGCGAGGGCGAAGATTAGCGGCACACCGATCGTGGTCCAAACGGTGGCGGCCGCGACCAGCGCCGGCCGGCGCAGATGTCCGTACAGCGCGCCGAGATCGACGCGCATGAAGGAGATGCAGAGCAGAAGGAAGATCGCCTCGGTGACGTAGGGGCGCAGCAGCGCGCCGAGCGGCGGCACCGCGACCGCGATGAAGGCAATCGCCGCCACCGCGCGCGTGCCCTGGCCACCAAGCCAGCCGAGGGCACGCAGGGGAAGGGCGAGGACGGCTCGGAGGAGGGAGGGCATTTCTGTCGGTATTATCGGCTGCGTAGCGCTTTGGAGGGCATGCTCGCCTTCGGCCATGGGGGTGCCCCGGCGAGGGGCTCAGGACTATCCCATCCGGGAGCCGGCCTGGCCAGACCGGGCCGGGAAGGGCAGGGATGCCGCCCTTCCCCCGCCGTATTCGGCGTGTTAACCGGAAGGCCTGCGAGCGGCGGTATCCCCTGTAGAATGTCCAACGAGCCCGATTCGCTGTTGAAGCCGCGCGAAATGTTCAAAACCTTTTCCCTGACCGGTCTTGCGGCGCTTTTGGCCGCCACCGCACTGACGGCTGCGACGCCGGCAAGTGCGCAGATCGGCACGATCTTCTCCGATCCGCCGCCGCTGCGGCCGCCCGGCAGCATTCCGCGCGGCCAGCCCCAGCCGCAGCAGATGCCCGAGGACGACGAAGAGGTGCCGGAGCTGCCGCCGCAGGGCCGGGTGCTGCCGTCGCGCCCGATGCCGCCGCCTCCGGGCCGGCAGGGCAACGTGATGCCCGGGCCGGTCGAGACCCAGCCCCTAGCACCGCCGCCGGGCTCGACCCTCGCGCCGCCGAACCAGCCGCCCTCGGCCGCGATCACTCCGCCGGGTCCGCAAGGCGCTCCCGGAGCGCCCGGTCAGCGGCAGCCCCAGCAGAAGGGCGGCGTGCCGCAGACGCCGGCCAGCCTCCAGCCGGGCGACGAGGTCGTGACGGAGCCGCCGGCCCAGAAGATCGTGAACAAGAAGGCGACGTTCTCCGGCCTCGACAAGATCACCGGGCGCATCATCAATTTCGACGAGGAGATCGGCGAGACCGTCCAGTTCGGTGCGCTCCGCGTCAAGACCAACGCCTGCTACACGCGTCCCGCGACTGAAGCGGCCAACACCGACGCCTTCGTCGAGGTCGACGAGATCACCTTGCAGGGCGAGGTGAAGCGGATCTTCTCGGGCTGGATGTACGCGGCGAGCCCCGGCCTGCACGGCGTCGAGCATCCGATCTACGACATCTGGCTGACCGACTGCAAAGAGCCGCAGCAGACCGTGGCGACGGCGGCACCGGATCCGGCCGCGGCCAAGCCGCCGCCACCGCCGCCCACGCAGAAGAAGGCCGCGCCCAAGCAGGTGCAGCAGCGCCCGCCGCAGCCGCTGCCGCCGATCCAGCAGCAGCAACCGGCGCCGCCGCCGCCGCCACCACCGGAGCAGCGCCCAGGCCTGTTCGGCATCCCCGGATTTGGCCGCTAACCGAGCTGTTCGTTATTGCCGCGAAGCGATGATCTCGAGGGCTCGTGCGCCCGGGATCGCTTCGCCGGCGGAGAGCTTCAGGAAATCGCCGGGCTCGCCCGCCAGCGCCTTGTCGAGCAGCGCGGTATAGCGTCGCCGCGAGATCTCGACGGCGCCGAAGCTCTTCAGGTGCTCGGTGACATATTGGGTGTCGAGCAGCTCGAAGCCGCCGTGAATGAGCCGCGCGACCAGATGCACCAGCGCGACCTTCGAGGCATCGCGCACATTGTGGAACATGCTCTCGCCGAAGAAGGCCCGCCCCAGGCTGACGCCGTAGAGACCGCCGACGAGCTCGTCGCCCTGCCAGGCTTCGACGCTGTGGCAATGGCCGAGCTCGAACAGCCCGCCATAGAGGTCGCGGATACGCTTGTTGATCCAGGTGTCCTCGCGGCCCACTTGCGGCGCCGCGCAGCCGGCGATGGTCGCCTTGAATGCGGTGTTGACGGTGACGCGAAACTGATCCGAGCGCACCGTGCGCGCGAGGCGCGAGGCGACGCGGAAGCCGTCGAGCGGGATGACGCCGCGCAGCTCCGGCTCGACCCAGAACAGGGTCGGATCGTCGGCGCTTTCGGCCATCGGAAAGATGCCGCAGGCATAAGCGCGCAGCAGCACGGCCGGCGTGATTTCAGACGGGGCGGAGTCGCGCGAAGTCATGGCTTGCCATCATAGCAGGATCGCAATGCAGTTGCGATGGGTGCGGCCGAACCGCTCAGCCCGTGGCAGCGGTGCTGGTCTTGCCGACGCTTGCGGGCATGCGGCCGAACTTCAGCACGACCCGGGTTCCGGAATGCGTGGGATCGCGCTCGACCGTGGCGTCGAGCTTGGTGGCCATGGCTGCGACGATGCGCTGGCCCATGCCGGTGGAGCGCGGATCGGCCTTGGCGTTGTCGCCAACGCCGTCGTCGGTGATCGAGAGCAGGAGATCGTCGCCTTGCGAGATCAGCTCGACATGGATCGGGCCGGCGCCGTCGGGATAGGCGTATTTCACCGCGTTCATCACCAGCTCGTTGACGATGATGCCGACGGCGACCGCACGGTCCGGATCGATCTCGATCGGCTCAGCCTTCAGCGTCAGGCGCGACATGCGGTTGCCTTCGGCCGAGCGGCGGAGATCCTCGAGCAGCGAGTCCAGATACTGATTGAGGACCACGCTCTTGAGGTCCTGCGAGGTGTAGAGGCGGCGGTGCACCTGCGCCACCGCGGCGACGCGGCCCATCGCGTTGGTCAGCGCCGCCTTGACCTCGTCCTGCGCGGCGGAGCTTGCCTGCAGATGCAGCAGCGAGGCGATGATCTGGAGCGAGTTGCCGACGCGGTGATTGACCTCGCGCAGCAGGAGCTCGCGTTCGGCGGCGAGCGCCGCGTAGCGGTCGCGCGAGGCGTGTATCTCGGCCTCGGCTTCCTCGCGAGCCCGTTGCAGCTCGGCCTGGCGTAGCGCGCCTTCGGCGGCGACGTGGAGGAGCGGGATGAAGTCGCCCTGGACGTCCTTGACCAGATAGTCGGCCGCTCCCGCCTTGAGCGCCGTCACCGCGATGCTGGAATCCTGCGAGGCGGTCACGAACACGACGGGCGGCGCGTCCGGGATCGCCATGATCTGCTCGAGCGTCTCGAGCCCGTCGAGGCCTGGCATGTACTGGTCGAGCGCGACGACGTCGATGCCGCCTACGGTGCTGTTCTGGGCGGCGGCGCGGCGGATGTGCTCGAGACCTTCCTCGCCGCTCGCGGCATGGACGACCCGGAAGCCGCGCCGCGTCAGGCCGCGATCGACCAGGCGCGCCAGCGCCCCGTCGTCGTCGATGTAGAGCAGTGTCGGCGTGCGCTGGTTCATGTGGCGGCGGGCGGGACCTGGATGACCGAGAAGAACAGACCGAGCTGCCGGATGGCGTTGGCGAAATTCTCGTAGTTGACGGGCTTGGTGATGTAGACGTTGCAGCCGAGCTCGTAGCAGCGCTTGATCTCCTGGGAATCGTCGGTGGTGGTCAGCACCACCACGGGCGAGGCCTTCAGGTACTTGTTCTCCTTGATCTGCTTCAGGATGTCGATCCCGGTCATGTCGGGGAGGTTGAGGTCGAGCAGGATCAGGAGCGCGTTGCCCTTCTGCACCAGCCCGGAGCCGTCGGCGCCGAACAGGTGCCGCATGGCGTCGGTCCCGGTGGTGAAGGAGACGATCTCGTTGTTGACGCCCGAGCGGCGGATATTGCGCTCGATCAGACGGGCATGGCCCTCGTCGTCCTCGACCATGATGATGGTGACAGGCTGGGTCATCGATCTCTGTTCCGGTTGCTCACGTTCCAGGCGATCGGCAGCGTGATCGTGAAGGTGCTGCCCGTGTTGAGTTCCGATGATACCGACATGGTGCCGCCGAGGCGACGCACAAGTGCACGCACATGGGCAAGACCAATGCCCTGGCCGGGCTTGTCCTGGGTTCCCGCGCGGCGGAACAGGTCGAATATCCGCTGGTGGTCCTTGGGATCGATGCCGCGGCCGTTGTCGCTGACCTCGAAGATAGCGTAGCCGAGCTTGGTCCGCCCGCGGATTCTGATCTCGCCGGGCACGCCGGGCTTGAGATATTTGATGGCATTGTCGATCAGGTTGGAGAAAATTTGCTCGAGGGCGAGACGGTCGCTCACGAGGTCCGGCAGGGGCTCGACGTGAATCTCGGCCTGCGCCTCGGCGGCCTGGTGCGCCAGCGTCGTCACGATGGCCTCGATCAGCTCGCGCGTGTCGACCTTCACCGGCTGGAATTCGCGCCGGCCCTCGCGGGTGAGGTTGAGGATGGCCGAGATCAGCCGGTCCATCTTGGCGATCGACGATTTGATGAAGCCGAGCGCTTCGGAGAAATCCTCATGGAGCTGCTTGTCGGCGCCCTCGAGCGCGATCTCGCCCGGAGCGGCGGGCGCGAGCGGCGCTCCATCCGCGGGGGCGTGCGCGAGGCTGCCGATGCGGCGGAAGATGTCGCCGCCGAGCTCTTCGAGCTCGCTCGTGAAGCCCATGATGTTGACGAGCGGCGAGCGCAGATCGTGGCTGACGATATAGGCAAAGCGCTGGATCTCGTCGTTGGCTTCGCGCAGATCCGCCGTGCGCTCGTCGACGACGGCCTCAAGATTGAGGTTGGCATCGCGCAGGCGCGCTTCGGCCGCATCGCGTTCGCGTGTCGAACGCCGCACCAGCCAGATCGAGATCAGCGCCAGCACCACAACCAGGCCGGATCCGATACCGGTCATCGAGGCGGCCAGGGTCTGGCTGCGGTCGGAGTTGGCCGTGCGGAGGCGGAATAACCGTTCCTCCTCCTGAAGCATTCCCGTCGCGACTTCGGCAATCGCCGCCGTGGTATCGGCGGAGGCTAGCTCGCGCACCAACCCTGCGGCCTTCTCCGGCTGACCCTGACGGATGAAATCCATCTCCTGCGCGAATTGGCCGAGCCGCGTCTCGATCACCGAACTCAGCTTTTCGATGCTCTTGCGCTGTTGCGGATTGTCGCCGATCAGGCGTGTAAGCCTGTCGAGCGCTGGCACGATTGCAGCGATGGCCTTGTCGTGGTCTGCCTTGAAATCCGATCTTTGGGTCAGCAGGTAGCCGCGGGCGGTGCTTTCCGCACGCCGGATTTCCAAGAGGAGGGCGTTGATCTGGTTTTCAGCCTCGATGGTGTGAACCACCCACTTGCTGTCCTCCCGCGCCTTGTTGACGAGGTAGACGGAACCGGCGCTGATCACGGTCAGCACCAAAAGGCCCGCCGCGAACAGCAGGATCTGCCAGAATGCGCGCCGTCGCTGGCCTTCAGCCGTCACGACGGTTCACCTGTCTGCAGGCAATGGAGTTCAAAACGCCCCCTTGGAACTGGCCCCAACCATCCAGAACGCGATTGGAGGCAAGGGGTTCCATGAGACGACGTGATTATCGCGGCGCTGGTTCCACCTTGCCGGCCAGGTACTGCTCCAGCCAGTGGATGTGGTAGTCGCCGTTGATGATGTCGGCTTCGCGCACCAGCGCGCGGAACAGCGGCAGCGTGGTCTCGATGCCCTCGACCACCATCTCGTCCAAGGCGCGGCGCAGCCGCATCAGGCATTCGGCGCGGGTCTTGCCGTGCACGATCAGCTTGCCAACGAGGGAGTCGTAATAGGGCGGGATCGTGTAGCCCTGGTAGACGGCGGAATCGATCCGCACCCCGAGGCCGCCGGGCGGATGATATTGCAGGATCCGGCCGGGCGAGGGGCGGAAGGTCTGCGGATTCTCAGCGTTGATGCGGCACTCGATCGCATGGCCGATGACCTGGACCTCGTCCTGCCTGGCCGGCAGGTCGCCGCCGGCGGCGATGCGGATCTGCTCCAGCACGAGGTCGATGTCGGTGATGCTCTCGGTGACGGGATGCTCCACCTGGATGCGGGTGTTCATCTCGATGAAGTAGAACTCGCCGTCCTCGAACAGGAATTCGATGGTGCCGACACCGAGATATTTCATCTCGCGCATCGCTTTCGCGCAGGTCTCGCCGATCTTGGCGCGCGCCGCGGCAGCAAGCACGGGCGAGGGGCCTTCCTCCCAGACCTTCTGGTGGCGGCGCTGCAGCGAGCAGTCGCGCTCGCCGAGATGGATCGCGCCGCCGCGGCCGTCGCCGAGGATTTGGATCTCGATGTGGCGCGGCTTCTGCAGGTATTTTTCCAGATAGACGGAAGCATCGCCAAAGGCGGATTTGGCCTCGTTGGCCGCCGTCGATAAGGCGACCTGGAGGTCGGCCTCGCTGTGCGCGACTTTCATGCCGCGGCCGCCGCCGCCCGCCGCCGCCTTCACCAGCACGGGGAAGCCGATTTTCCTCGCGATCGCCATCGCATCGTCGTCGGGACCGACGGCGCCGTCCGAGCCGGGCACCACGGGGATGCCGAGGCGCTTGGCGGTCTTCTTGGCCTCGATCTTGTCGCCCATCAGGCGGATGTGCTCGGCCTTCGGACCGATGAAGTGCAGATTGTGCTCGGCGAGGATTTCCGCAAAGCGCGCGTTCTCGGAGAGGAAGCCGTAACCGGGATGCACCGCGTCGGCGCCCGTGATCTCGCAGGCCGCGAGCAGGGCGGGCACGTTGAGATAGCTGTCCTTGGACGCCGGCGGCCCGATGCAGACGCTCTCGTCCGACAGCCGCACATGCATGGCATCGGCGTCGGCGGTGGAGTGCACGGCGACGGTGGCGATCCCGAGCTCCTTGCAGGCCCTGAGGATGCGAAGGGCGATCTCGCCGCGGTTGGCTATGAGGATCTTGTCGAACATGTTGTCCTGCAGCGAATGGCGAGTGGCGAATGGCGAGTAGGGAAGGCTGACGCCATTCGCTATTCGCTATTCCCCATTCGCGTCACTCAATGATCACCAGCGGCTCGCCGTACTCGACCGGCTGGCCGTCCTCGACCAGGATCTGCGTCACCGTGCCGGCGCGCGGCGAGGGGATCTGGTTCATCGTCTTCATGGCTTCGATGATCAGCAGGGTCTGGCCGACTGAGACCTTGGTGCCGACGTCGATGAACGGCTTTGCGCCCGGCTCCGGCGCCCAATAGGCGGTGCCGACCATCGGCGAGGTCACGGCGCCGGGATGCTTCGACAGATCGGCCGCGGCAGGGGCCGCGGGGCTTGCTGCCACCGGCAGGGCGGCCGGAGGAGCCGTCACCTGCATCGGCATGGTCGCGGCAACGCTGATGTTGCGGGCAACGCGCAGTCGCAGACCCGCTCGCTCGATCTCGATCTCGGTGAGGCTGGTCTCATCGAGCAGAAGTGCCAGCTCGCGGACGAGCGCGGAATCCTCGCTAGAAAACTTTGCGGCTGCTTTGTCGTCTGGCTGGCGCGCCATGTTGTTTGATCCGAATGTTCTGTTGGAAGGGAGCGTCAGGCGTTGGGCTTGATGCCGAGCTTGGCGGCAAGGCCCTGGATGGCGAGGCGGTAGCCCTCGATGCCGAAACCGCAGAGCGAGGCGAAAGCCGCGCGCGCGGTGTAGGAATGGTGACGAAAACTCTCACGGGCGTGGATGTTGGTCACGTGCACCTCGACGGTCGGAATCTGCACCGCGAGCAGCGCATCGTGCAGTGCGATCGAGGTGTGGGAATAGCCGCCGGCATTGATGATGATGCCCTTCATCTTGCGCGCATGCGCCTCGTGGATGAAATCGATCAACTCGCCTTCGCGGTTGGATTGCCGGCAGTCCGCCTTCAGGCCGAACGTCGCGGCCGTGTCCCGGCACAGCGCCTCGACGTCGGCCAGCGTCGCATGGCCATACTTGTCGGGCTCGCGGGTCCCTAGCATGTTGAGGTTCGGCCCGTTCAGGACGAGGATCGTGTCGGTTGCAGGTTCGGCCATTCCAATCCCGGAAGAGGTGTTTCGGCGTGGCGGGGGTTATAGGTAACAAAGCGCGTGAGGGGAAGCCTTGAAGGGCCTCAGCGGCGGGTTCAACCGCCTCATCCAGTGCGCAAAAACCTGTGCGGAAACCACGGAAATTGCTTGTTAACCAGTCCGAAGCATGGCTGCCCGGCGCATGCAAAGGGGCGGGCATCGCTGCCCGCCCCTGAGATTGCCCGTGTCCGCCTTAGACGTTCAGGACGGCCACGATCTCGTAGGTGTCCGGATCGATGATGACGATCTCTTCCCGGACCAGGACATACTTGTAGCTCCGCCACTCCGGATAGATCGACACGACCCGAGACGGCAGGGCGTGAAGGGTGATGCCCTCCCGCGGAATGCGGGTGCCGACCGAGATCGAGAAGTTCACGTTGGTCACCGGGGCGACGCGCTGCTCGCGGATCACGGACGTGATCTGCGTGCGCTGCTCAGTCGAAAGCTTGGCAGCGGCGCCGGCCTGGCCGACCGTGGTCGAGCTCTGGCCCTGCGCGTTCTGGGTCGAGCTGGTGCCAGTCTGACCCTGCACGTTCTGGTTGGTGCTCGTGGTGCCGGCGCCCTGTCGGGTCTCGGTGGTCGAGGTGCCTCCCTTGCTGCCCTCAGCCTTCATGTCCTTCTGGTCCTTAGCACCGGACTTGCTGGTGTCCTGGCTCATGCTCTTGGACTTGTCCTGCTGGGACTTGTCCATCTGGCCCTGCGCGCGATCATCGGTGCGCTGGCCCTTGGTGGTACCAGACTTGTCCTCGGCCGCGTTCTTGTTCATCGCGCCGCCCGAGGGGCGCTCGTCCTTCATCGCGCCGGACTTGTCTTCGGACTTCATCGTCCCGGAGCCGCCGGCCTGGCCAACGGTCCCTTTGTCCTGGCTCATCGAGCCACCGCGCTCAGCAGCGCCGCCGGAAGGCTGCGAATGCTGCATCTGCGCGCCACCGGCGCCGCCGCCGCTGTCGCGGCCCATATTGCCCTGCGCGTTCGCGAGGCCAGTGCCCGCGACGAGCGCGACTGCGGCAACCGAAATCATAAAGCGGTTCAACATCGAAATTCTCCTCACGTGTTCATTCGCTCATTGCCCGCGCCGACAACGAAAGGGGATTTGAGTTGTTCCGGAACTTCGACTGTTCCGCGGCTTTTGTTTGTTGAACGCCAGATGAATGACTTTGCACGAAGGCGCCAACGTTCAGCGCAAGAAAAAAGGCCGGCATGTCTGCCGGCCTTTTTGTGTTCTCGCTATCGTAAAACTGTGATCAGCAGGTCGCCTTGCCGCAACGGGCAATGCCGATCTTCTCCTTCAGGCTTTCAACACCGACGGCACCGATCACGATCTGCTTGCCGATCACGTAGCTCGGCGTACCGTTCATGCCCATCGCTTCGGCAAGCTTGAAATTCTCCTCGAGGGTGGCGCGCACCTCGGGGCTGGCGATGTCCTTCTCGATGCGAGCCGTGTCGAGACCGGCTTCCTTGGCGGCTTGCATCGCGCGGGCCTTGTCGGCGGCGCCGCGGCCGCTGAGCAGTTTCTGATGGAAGTCGAGATATTTCTTGCCGGAGGGATCCTGCATGCGCACGGCGACCCCGACCTGCGCCGCTTCCACCGAGCCCTGGCTCAGCACCGGAAATTCCTTCAGCACCACCTTCAGCTTCGGATCGCCCTTCATGATGGTCAGCATGTCGTCCATCGCGCGCTTGCAATAGCCGCAATTGTAGTCGAAGAACTCGACGAAGGTGACGTCGCCGTCCCTGTTGCCGAGCACGACCTGGCGTGGCGAGTTGAAGATCGCCTCGGCGTTCTGCGCGATGCTGGCTTGGTGCTTCTGCGTTTCGGCCGCGGCCTGGCGCTTGCTGAGCTCGGCCATGGCCTCCTCGAGCACCTCGGGATGGCTGACGAGATAGTTCTTGATGATCTTCTCGATCTCGGTGCGCTGGCTGTCGGAGAAACTGTCGGCCGAGGCGGGCACGGCTGCGCCGAACATGGCGAGCGCGAACAGGGCAGGAGCGAGCAGGCGCAGCGAAGGCATAGTCAAATCCTCTTATCCAAAGCGGGTTTCGAGAAACGTCCCGGCGGAGCAAGCCCGGTGTCGTGACGTCGTGGTCGGGCGTCGTTCGGGTTTGCGTCAGTTGCGCGGCGGCTTCGCCGCCACGATGTCGTCGGCCTTGACCCATCCGGGGGTGCCGACGGCGAAACGTGTTTTCGCGCGCGTGGCAAGCTCGCGGGCGGTTTTGTTGTCGCCGCGCAAATATGCGGCCTGGGCCGAGGCGAGATCTGCCTCCGCATAATCTCCCTTCCGGCCATAGGCCATCGCGAGCTGGGTGTAACCGAGCGCCGCCTCGGGCTCCCGGGCCACCGCGGCGCGGAGAATCCGAACGGCATCGTCGGTGTAGGCCTTATTATCGGTTCCGACCAGAGCCTGCCCAAGTAACATCTCGATGAGGGGGGCGTTGTTCGAGAGGGCGACGGCCTTGCGCAAGGGAGCGATCGCTTCGGCCGCCTTGCCGCTTTCCAGGAGCGCCTGGCCGCGCACCTCGTAGAAATACGGGTTGTTCGGCTGCACCTGGATCAGCGCGTCGATCTGGGCAAGCGCGCTGCGCAGATCACCGTGCAAATAGGTGCTGATGGCGCGGGCATAGCGCGCCGGCAGGCTGTCGTTGGTCTGGGGATAGCGGCGGTAGACCGTCTCCGGCCGTTCCATGAAGGCGGAGATCTTGGCGCGGACCATGTCGTGCCGAAGCTGGAGCGCGGGATCGTCCTTCTTGTTCCAGTAGGGGCTGGAGCTTGCGAACTCCTGTAGTGCGGCGACGCGCTCGGCCGGCATCGGATGCGACTGCAGATAGGGATCGGCGCCGCGCGCGGCGAACAGGCTCTCGCTGGTGAAGCGCTTGAACGTCTCGTACATGCCCTTGGGCGATTGCTGGGTCGCAGCCAGGAATTTCACGCCGGCGCGGTCGGCATTCTCCTCCTGCTGGCGCTGGTAGGACAGCAGCGTGCGGCGGATCACCTCCTGCGGAGCGGCGATGGCGGCCGCGCCAGCATTGGCGAGCCCGTTGTTGCCTACGCTGCTGCGCTGCGTGCTGCCGGCCGCAATAGCGCCGGCGCCGAGCAGCATCGCGATGATCATCTGGGTCTGGGCGGCGGCGAGCTGCTCGCGCAGCTTGGACAGATGGCCGCCCGCCAGGTGTCCGGTCTCGTGCGCGAGCACGCCGATGATCTGGTTCGGCGTCTCCGATTGCAGGATCGCGCCCCAATTGACGAAGATGCGGCGGCCATCCGCGACGAAGGCGTTGAACGAGCCGTCGTTGATGATCACCATCTGGATGTTGTGCTTCTCCAGACCCGCAACGCGCAGGATCGGACGCGTGTATTCGCGCAGCAGCTGCTCGGTCTCGGTGTCGCGCAGGACCGGCGGCCCCTTGGCCTGCGCGCGCGCGGCCGAGAACGGCGTCAGCGCGATCGCCGTGGCCGTGACGAGGGCGGTGAGGGCGGAGGCCTTCTTGCGCAATGCGATCTGGAGCGACATCAAGCGGTCTTGGTCAAAAGGGGCTCGGTCAAGTGGTCTTGGTCAAGCAGTTCAGTGATTGGTCTTGGCGATTGGCGGCGGACCGGATACGCGATATGCCCTTGTGAGCGGTGCCCTTATGAGCCGTACAATGCGGCCAGTCTGGGGCACAAGCGCCCCGTTTACGGACCGGACGGACCGGTTCGCCAGCCAATAGCAGAAATCGATGCACGACGCGACATTGAGGAACCGGTTGGGGCAGTGGCTCGAGCCCTCCCGCCGCAGCGATGTTCCCCCGTTCATGGTGATGGACGTCATGGCCGCGGCGGCCCGAATCGAGGCCGCCGGCGGTCATGTGATCCACATGGAGGTCGGCCAGCCCGCGGCCGGCGCGCCCAGGACCGCGATCGCGGCCGCCCATGCGGCGCTCGAGGCCGGACGAATCGACTATACGTCCGCGCTCGGCATCCCCAGTCTGCGCGCGCGCATCGCGCGCCATTATCGCGACGCCTATGGCTGCGATGTCAGCCCCGAGCGGATCGTGGTGACGACGGGCTCGTCGGGCGGCTTCATCTTGGCCTTTCTGTCGATGTTCGAACCTGGCGATCGCGTCGCCGTGACGGTGCCGGGCTATCCGCCATATCGACATATTCTGACCGCGCTCGGCTGCGAGCCGGTGCTGATCGAGACCACGAACGAAACGCGTCACGCGCTCACCGGCGAGGCCCTGCTCGCAGCGCATCGCAAGGCGCCGCTGAAGGGTGTTCTGGTCGGCAGCCCCGCCAATCCGACGGGCACGATGATGTCCCGTGAAGCGCTCGCCGGCCTGATCGCGGCCGCAGAAGACGCCGGCATCCGCTTCATCTCCGATGAGATCTATCACGGGCTCGATTACGCGTTTCCGGCCGTGACAGCGGCTGCGCTGTCCGAGCACGCGCTCGTGATCAATTCGTTCTCGAAGTATTTTTGCATGACCGGTTGGCGCATCGGCTGGATGGTGGTGCCCGAGATCCTGGTGCGGCCGATCGAGCGGCTGCAGCAGAACCTCTCGATCTCGGTGCCCTCGCTGTCGCAGATCGCGGCGGAGGCTGCCTTCGACGGCACGGCCGAGATGGAGGAGATCAAGCACGGCTACCAGGAAAACCGGCGCGTCCTGATCGATGGTTTGCCCAAGGCGGGACTGACGAAATTCCTGCCGGCCGACGGCGCCTTCTATCTCTATGCAGACGTCTCGGACTTCACCGCCGACAGTTTCGAATTCGCAAAGCAGATGCTGGAGCAGGCGCGCGTGGCGGCAACGCCCGGCCTTGATTTCGATCCCATCCATGGCCGCTCGTTCATTCGTTTCTCCTATGCGCGCTCGCCAGGGGAGATGCGTGAGGCAGTTGACCGGATTGCTGAGTGGCTTAAATAACTGCGCCAGTTTTCTTCAGCCTTCCGGAGTTCAGCTTGTCAGACCGTTCCGTCCCGTCCGCCGCTACGCCACATTCCTCTCTCGCCGCATTGATGTGGCCGACGCGACCGGGCGAAGCCGTCGGCGCGCTGCGTGCCGTCGTGCTGGTCGCGCTCGGCACGGCGTTGATGGCGCTGTCGGCCAAGGTGAATCTGCCGCTGCCTTACGTGCCCATGACGTTGCAGACGTTGGTGGTGCTGATGATCGGCGCCGCCTATGGCTGGCGCCTCGGCAGCGCGACCATGATCGCTTACCTCGCCGAGGGCGCGATCGGGCTTCCGGTGTTCGCCGGCCCCGTGGGTGGGATCGCGCCGCTGGTCGGCCCGACCGCGGGCTATCTGTTCGGTTTCGTGCTGGCTGCGTTCGCGACCGGTTGGCTCGCCGAGCGCGGCTGGGATCGCAGCGTCGTGCTGCTGTTTGCGGCGATGGCTGTTGGCCACATCGTCATTCTCGCGGCCGGATTCGGCTGGCTGGCATTCGGCCTTGGTCTCGGCGCCACCAAGGCCTGGCAGGTCGGCATCGTGCCGTTCATCGCGGCCTCGCTGGTCAAGAATGCGCTCGGCGCGACCCTGATTCCGGCGGCGCGCCGGATTGTCGAGCGTCGCGGATAGGACGCGCTCGCTAAAATCGCTCGGGCCGGTACGGCGTGGGATCGACCGCGGGCGTTTCGCCGCTCATCATTTCCGCGAGCAGGCGCCCGGTCGCAGGTCCCAGCGTAAAACCCTGGTGGCCGTGGCCGAAATTCATCCACAGGCCGGGGTGGCGCGGGGCTGGGCCGAGCACCGGGAGCATATCGGGCGTGCAGGGCCTCGTGCCGAACCACGGATCCGGCTCGACCCGTTTGCCGAGGTCGATCAGCTCGCGCGCCGAGGCTTCGGCGCTGGCGAGCTGCACCGGGGTTGCGAGCGCGTCCGCGCCCGTCAATTCCGCGCCGGTGGTGATGCGGATGCCCTTGGCCATCGGCCCCATGGCGTAGCCACGGGCCTTGTCGACCAGCGGCAGGTCGAGCGAAGCGCCGCCGCTGTAATGCATGTGGTAGCCGCGCTTGCGCACCAGCGGGATGCGATAGCCGAACTTGTACAATAAATCAGGCGACCACGGCCCGAGCGTCACGACGGCGTGGGCAGCGTCGATGCGGCCCTGGTCGGTGTCCACCGACCAGCCGGTCGCGGTCTGTCGCAGCGACTGCGCATCACCGAGCACGATCCTGCCGCCGAGCCGTACGAACAGCTCGGCATAGGCCGTGACCAGCGCGCCGGGATCGGACACGGTCCAGGTGTCGAGCCAGTGGATCGCTCCCGGGAGATCATCGCGCAGGATCGGCTCGGCCCTGGCAAGCTCGCTGCCCGACAGCACGCGGTAGTTCACGCCAAATTCGCGCTGATCTTCCTCGGCAGCCTTGACCGAGAGATCCAACGAAGCGGCATCGCGAAACAGCGCTCGGTAGCCGGCGCGGCGGATGAGATTGTCGGCATGCGCCTCGCGGATCAGGATGTCGTGCTCGGCCGTTGCGTAGGCGATCAGCCGTGCCCAGGCCTCGATCGCCTCGCGATGCCGCCTCGGCGCCGAATGCCACCAATAGCGGAGCAGGGGCTCGATGTGGAGATGCAGCGAGGAGAGGCTGTAGCGCACGTCGTTGGTGCGGCCGGTCGCGATCTTCAAAAGCGAAGCGAGGTCGCGCGGCATCGGATAGGGGCGTACCGCTTCGGCCTGGATCATCCCCGCGTTGCCGTAGCTGGTCTCGCGGCCCGGCTCCCTGCGATCGATCAGCGTCACCCACCAGCCGCGCCGCTGCAGATGCAGCGCGGCGCCGACGCCCACCATGCCGCCGCCGAGAATGATCGCGCTTTGCATCGCAACTGACCTCATCAAATCAAAACCGCCCGGTTGGGCCGGGCGGTTTCAATTCCATTTGTCCCTTTACTCGCCGCCGCCGAAACGGCGTGACCACCAGCCGGCACGACGTGGGGCGGCCGGGGTTTCGCTTGCCGCCTCCGGCGCGGGCTCAGGTGCCGGCGCGGGTGCAGCAACCGGCTCGGTCGCCTCCGCCGCCGGCGTTGCGGGCTCCGCCTGGCTGTTCGCCAGGAAGCTCACCTTTTCGCGCACGGTGGAGCGGCGCCGCGCGGCCCTGTCGCCGGCTGACTCTTCGTCCGGCGTTGCGGTCGTCGCGGCGGGAGCGGGCTCCGGCTGGGCCGGCGCCTCGGTTCGGATCTCGGCGTGCGGCTCAGGCTCCGCAACTTGCGGCTCGCCGGTCGGCTCGGCCTGCGCGATCGAAGGCGAAGCCTGGCTGCCGAGGCCGTCGAAATCGGCCACTGCATCGGCAGCTTCCGGCGGCGGGTTGGTGCCGAGCTCGTCGCTGATGGAGCCGGCAAGACCTTCCTCGCCGCCACCGCGACGGCGGCGACCGCCGCGGCGGCCACGCCGACGCCGGCGATCACCGCTGCCCTGCTGTTCGCCACGGGCGGCCTGTTCCTCGCCCTCCTCACCGTCCTGCTCGGACTCGGTCTCCTCCTCGCTTTCGCCGGCGATCATCGCGGGCTCAGGCACGGTCGGCGCCGTATCCTCGCGCAACTCTCCTTCGCGCTGGCCGCCGCGGCCGCGCCGGCGGCGCCGGCGCTTGCGGCGCTGGCCGTCCTGCTCCGAGGCTGCCTCGCCGCCAGCCTGCTCGTCGGCAAGGCCTTCGGTCTCGTCGGTTTCGACCTCGGATTCCGTCTCCAGGTCGAAGACGTCCTCGTCGTCATAGGCCTCTTCGGCCGGTGGCGGCGGGCTCGCAGCGGCTTGCGCAACGAGCAGCGCCTTGGCGGCTTCGAGCGTATGCACCTGCTCGCCGCGGTCGATCACATAGGCCTGCGGACCGCTGACGCCGGGATCGGCGATCACCGACAGCGTGACCTTGAAGCCGTTCTCGAGATCGCGCAGATGGCCGCGCTTGTGGTTCAGCACATAGAGCGCGACGTCGGTGCGGGTGCGGACCACGAGATTGTGGGTGGCGCCCTTCATCAGGATCTCTTCGAGGCCGCGCAGGAGCTGCAGCGCCACCGAGGACACCGAGCGGACGTGGCCGGTGCCGCCGCAATGCGGGCACGGATCGGTCGAGGATTCCAGCACGCTGGCGCGGATGCGCTGGCGCGACATCTCGAGCAGGCCGAAATGCGAGATGCGGCCGACCTGGATGCGCGCGCGATCCTGCCTGAGGCAATCGGACAGCTTGCGCTCGACCGCGCGGTTGTTGCGCTTCTCGTCCATGTCGATGAAATCGATGACGATCAGGCCGGCGAGGTCGCGTAGGCGGAGCTGGCGGGCGACCTCTTCAGCCGCTTCCATGTTGGTCTTGAGCGCGGTGTCCTCGATATGGTGCTCGCGCGTCGATCGTCCCGAGTTGACGTCGATCGAGACCAGCGCCTCGGTCTGGTTGATGACGATGTAGCCGCCGGAGCGCAGCTGCACGGTCGGCGAGAACATCGCATCGAGCTGGCTCTCGACGCCCATGCGCGAGAACAGCGGCTGGCCGTCGCGATATTGCTTCACCGCGCCAACATTGGCGGGCATCAGCATCTTCATGAAGTCGCGGGCCTCGCGGTGGCCGGCTTCGCCGGCGACCAGGATCTCGTCGATCTCCTTGTTGTAGAGGTCGCGCAGCGAGCGCTTGATCAGCGAGCCTTCCTCGTAGACGAGGGTCGGGGCCTGCGATTTCAGCGTGAGGTCGCGCACCGTCTCCCACATCCGGATCAGATATTCGAAGTCGCGCTTGATCTCGGGCTTGGTCCGGGCGGCGCCCGCGGTACGCAGGATGATGCCCATGCCCTCGGGCACGTCGAGGTCCTGCACCACTTCCTTCAGGCGCGAGCGGTCCTGCGCGCTGGTGATCTTGCGGCTAATGCCGCCGCCGCGTGCGGTGTTCGGCATCAGGACGGCGTAGCGGCCGGCGAGCGAGAGGTAGGTCGTCAGCGCCGCGCCCTTGTTGCCGCGCTCTTCCTTGACGACCTGAACCAGCATCACCTGGCGGCGCTTGATGACTTCCTGGATCTTGTACTGGCGGCGCGGGCGGAAGGTGCGCTCCGGCACTTCCTCGAGCACGTCGTCGCCGCCGACGGATTCGACGACTTCCTCTTCGGCATCCTCGCCGTCCTCGTCCTCGTCGTCCTCCTCGGCTGCTTCCCCGGCGTCCGCATGCGGGGCTTCCGTGCTTTCGCCGGCGGTGTAGATGGCCTCGGCCGGCTCGGCGGCCGATGTCACGGCTTCGGCCAGAGGCTCCGCCTGCGCTTCCGCGGCATGAGCTTCTGGAGCGGGAACGTCGAAGGTTGACGCCGGCTGCGGCTCGGCAGCGGTTTCGACCGCGGGCTCGGCGCCGACCGCCGCGACAGGCGCGGGCGTCTCGTCGGCGTGATCATGATCGTGATGATCGCGTTCGTCCTCGCGGCCGTGGGCATCATCGTGAGCGTGATCGTGCTCGTCATCGCGGGCATGACGATGTTCGTCATGATCATGGTCACCATGATCGGGATCGTGGCCTTCGTGCTCGCCATGATGCTCCGTATCGGCGTGCGGATGCTCGCCCTCGGCATGCTCGGGCAGCGCGGCGCCTTCGACCGGCTGAGCGGCGGGATCGGCGCCGGCTTCGAGACCTTCGACGATGTCGCTGCGCACGCGCTCGCCATGACCGCGGCGGCGGGCGTTGCGGTGCCGCGAGCGGCGACGGCCGTGCGAGCGGTTCTCGCTTTCTTCCTCGGCCTCGCGATGGGCCTGTTCCTCGGCCTCGATCAGCGCCTGCCGGTCGGCGACCGGGATCTGGTAATAGTCGGGATGGATTTCGCTGAAGGCGAGAAAGCCGTGGCGATTGCCGCCATATTCGACGAAAGCAGCCTGGAGCGAGGGTTCGACCCTTGTGACCTTGGCGAGGTAGATATTCCCGCGCAGCTGCTTGCGTTGCGCGGTCTCGAAATCAAACTCTTCGACACGATTGCCGCGGACCACGACGACCCGGGTCTCCTCCGGGTGGGTGGCATCGATCAACATCTTGTTGGGCATGTCTTAACTCTTGGCGGCGGCGGACGCGATAAGCCGTGGGCGCGTATCGCGCCGGCGGGTGACGCGACGGTCCACCTGATTCGGGGGTGAGGGGAAGGCCGAAACGCCGTCTCTCGCGCCTTGCCGAACCGGAAGCTTCAGGACCATTGCGACGCACGGGATTGTCACTCCGCAGCGTCGCGAATGCTCCTTCAGATTTCGTCGGCACAGTCTGGCGCATCAAGCGTCGGCCCGTATGAAACACTGGGCGGCGAGGCCGCCCTTCAATCAGTTGCTGCTGGCCAGGCACGGCGCGAGCGCGCTCGCCTTGGGGATCACGAACCGCCCCCTTGGGATCAAGGGACCGGGTAATGGTTACGCCGCTGTCAGAACCGTCCCGGCAACATGAGTGGTAGCCCGAGACCGTCCGCCGCCGGGGCTTGACCCGCTCCACCTCGCTGCCGCGCACCGCGCTGGTCATAGAGGGAAGTGGAAAACGCTGGAATTCTCAAACCTTGAGAGTTCCGGCGCTGCACCGGGAGGCTGAATGCGACACAACCGGAAATATCGGCCGTCAGCATTCCGTACATACGAGGAATGAGCCATCCGTGCAAGGGAGCGTCGCACGGCGGTCACAGTCGCCGAGTTTCGCGTTTCCGTCATTAAGGATCGATTAACCCTGTGGTTCTATTGCGCTAAGAGAGCTGCTCGGAGGCACGGAATCGGTGGCGAGCCGCACAAATCGACGGATTTTGCTGGGGGGCGTGTTGCTGTGCACTGCGGCATTGCCCTGTGCCGATTCCGCGCGCCTGATCGCCGCCGAGAGCCGGCTGCAACCTGCTGCCGTTGCGGCGAATTTTCCGGTCGCCTCGGCCGCCCGCCTGGCCGGCGACGGCAAGCAGACCCGCTTCATCCTCGACCTCGACCAGACCGTCACCTTCCGCGCCGTCACGCTGGGCGACCCCTACCGCGTGGTGGTGGACGTGCCGCAGGTCAATTTTCAGCTGCCCGCCGGGACCGGAAGCGGGGGGCGGGGGCTGGTCAAGGCCTTCCGCTACGGGCTCGTCATGCCCGGCGGCTCGCGAATCGTGTTCGACCTGACCGGACCGGCGAAGATCGCCAAATCCTACGTGCTGGAGGCGGCCAACGGCCAACCCGCCCGGCTCGTGCTCGAGCTAGAGGAGGTCGAGCGCACCGCCTTCGTGTCGTCACGTGCCCCCGAAAACCGTCCCGAGCTGCGGCCCGCGATCGCTGAAGCGCCGCCTGCCACGGTTCCCAGTGCCGCGGCCCCGGATGGCGCGCAGCAGAAGGCCGATACTCGACCGGTGGTGGTGATCGATCCCGGCCACGGCGGCATCGACAACGGGACGCAGTCGAGCGGCGAGAGCGAGAAAAACCTGGTGCTGGCCTTTGGCCTGGCGCTCCGCGACAAGCTGGAAAAAGCCGGCAAGTACCGCGTGGTCATGACGCGGGACGACGACTCCTTCGTTCCGCTCAATGACCGCACCAAGATCGCCCGCAATCTCAAGGCGGCCTTGTTCGTCTCGATCCACGCCGATGCGCTGCCGCGGGCGGAAGGGGATGCGCAGGGCGCGACCATCTATACGCTCTCCGACAAGGCGTCCGACGCCGAGGCCCAGCGGCTGGCGGATGCGGAGAACCGCGCCGATGCGATCGCCGGCTTCAACCTCGCGGAGGAGCCGACCGACGTCGCCGACATCCTGATCGACCTCACGCAGCGGGAAACCCGCACCTTTTCAAACCGTTTCGCCCGCCATTTGATGAGCGAAATGAAGCAGACGGTGCGGATGCACAAGCATCCCCTGAAATCCGCCGGCTTCCGGGTTCTGAAGGCGCCCGACGTGCCATCGGTGCTGGTCGAGATCGGCTACGTCTCCAACAAGGGCGATCTCGAGCAGCTGGTCTCCGAGGGCTGGCGCTCCCGCGCCGTGGGCTCGATGGCCCAGGCGATCGACGGATTTTTGACCAAGCGGATGGCCACGGCGGGGACGTCGAACTGAGCCGGTTTGTTCCTCCCGGCCCGAAGGCCCTAGTTTGGCCACAGCGGACGCTTTATAGAAACCGGTAGAGGGTTCCGGAATCGGCGAGAACCTGTTCGGCAAGCGTCTTAAGTCCGGCCTCGATGTGATTGCGTAAGCCGGTGAATTCGCGGCGTGAGGTTGGTACCGTTTTGTGTGCCAAAGGGCTGATACTGGGCTGATCCAGAGTTTGAACGGATAAACAGATAATGCGCTTGCTGGTGCGGTTCATGGGCTTCCTGTTCGCCGCGGGAACAGTGGTGTTCCTTGTTGGCGTCGGGGCCGTGGCAGGCCTGATCTGGCATTTCTCCAAGGACTTGCCGGACTACTCTCAGCTTCAGGATTACGAGCCGCCGGTGATGACGCGTGTGCACGCGGTCGACGGTTCGCTGGTCGGCGAATACGCCAAGGAGCGGCGGCTGTATCTGCCGATCCAGGCGGTGCCGAAGCTCGTGATCAACGCCTTCCTCGCGGCCGAGGACAAGAATTTCTACGAGCATGGCGGCATCGACTACACCGGCATGGCTCGCGCAGGCCTGCTCTATCTGCAGAACTACGGCTCCAACCGCCGTCCGCAGGGTGCGTCCACGATTACGCAGCAGGTCGCCAAGAACTTCCTGCTCACCAACGAGGTCTCCTTCTCACGCAAGATCAAGGAAGCCTTGCTGGCGATGCGCATCGAGAAGACCTATTCGAAGGACAAAATCCTCGAACTGTATCTCAACGAGATCTATCTCGGCCTCGGCGCCTACGGCATCGCGGCGGCCTCGCTGGTCTATTTCGACAAGTCGGTGAACGAGCTGACGGTGGCGGAAGCGTCCTATCTGGCGGCGCTGCCGAAGATGCCGGCGACGCTGCATCCGGTCCGCAACCGCGACCGCGCCATCGAGCGCCGCAATTACGTGATCGACCGTCTCGTGGAAAACGGCTGGATCAAGCAGGCCGACGCGGACAAGTCGCGCAAGGAGCCGCTCGCCGTCACCAGCCGTTCCAACGGCGCCCACACCTTTGCCGGCGAATATTTCGCCGAGGAAGTCCGCCGCGACATTTTCGAGCGCTACGGCGAGAAGAAGCTCTACGAGGGTGGCCTGTCGGTTCGCACCACGCTCGATCCGAAGATTCAGGTCATGGCGCGCAAGGCCATGGTCGCCGGCCTCGTGAATTATGACGAGCAGCAGGGTTATCGCGGCGCCATCAGCAAGCTCGACATCTCGGGCGACTGGGGCGTGAAGCTCGCCGAGATCAAGTCGCTGTCCGACATCTCGCCTTGGCGCATGGCGGTAGTGCTGGAGACCAGCGATCAGTCGGCACGGATCGGCTTTCAGCCTGGCCGCGAGCTCGGCGGCGCGGTGAGCAAGCAGCGCGAGACCGGCATCGTGACGGTCGACGGCGTGCGCTGGGCGCGGGCGCTGCAGGGCGGCACGAGAGGCAAGACGCCGACAGCGGTGTCGCAGGTGCTCCAGCCCGGCGACGTCATCTATGCCGATCCCCTCTACAAGGACGGCCACCCCGTCGAGGGCCAGTACCGGCTTCGCCAGATTCCGGAAGTCTCCGGCGCGATGGTGGCGATGGATCCCTGGACCGGCCGCGTGCTCGCGATGGTCGGCGGTTTCTCGTTCGACCAGAGCCAGTTCAATCGCGCCACGCAGGCCTACCGGCAGCCCGGTTCGTCGTTCAAGCCGATCGTCTATTCGGCCGCGCTCGACAACGGCTACACGCCCTCGACCGTCGTGCTCGACGCGCCCATCGAGATCGACCAGGGGCAGGGCGCCGGCGTGTGGCGGCCTGAAAACTTCTCCTCGGGCAAGTTCCAGGGACCGGTGACGCTGCGCAATGCGCTGCGGCAATCGCTCAACACCGTGACGGTGCGCCTCGCGCAGGACATCGGCATGCCCCTGATCGGCGAATATTCCCGCCGCTTCGGCGTCTATGACGAACTGCCGAACTATCTCTCCTACGCGCTCGGCGCCGGCGAGACCACGGCGATGCGCATGGTCACGGCGTACTCGATGCTCGCCAATGGCGGCCGCCGCGTGAAGCCGACGCTGATCGACCGCATCCAGGACCGTTACGGCCGCACCATCTTCAAGCACGACCAGCGCGAATGCCGAGGCTGCGACGCGCCGGGCGGCTGGAAGAACCAGCCCGAGCCGCAGCTGATCGACCGCCGCGAGCAGGTGCTGGATTCCATGACCGCCTATCAGATCACCGAGCTGATGGAGGGTGTGGTGCAGTCCGGTACGGCCACGGTGATCAAGGAGGTCGGCAAGCCCGTCGCCGGCAAGACCGGCACCACCAACGAGGCCAAGGACGCCTGGTTCGTCGGCTTCTCGCCGGACATCGCAGTCGCAGTTTACATGGGCTACGACAAGCCTCGTCCGCTCGGTAAGGGCAATGCCGCGACCGGCGGTCATCTCGCTGCTCCGATCGTGCGTGACTTCCTCAAGCTCGCGCTCGCCGACAAGCCCGCGGTCCCGTTCAAGGTGCCCGCCGGCATCAAGCTCGTTCGCGTCGTCGCCAAGACCGGCATGCGCGCCGGCCCCGGCGAGACCGGCGGAACCATCCTCGAAGCCTTCAAGCCCGGCACGGCGCCGCCGGACAATTATTCGGTCATCGGCGTTGCCGACGCCGACGGGCGCGGCATGCCGGTGCAGCAGCAGCAGCCGGATTCCGGCTTCCTCTTCCGGCCGGGCACTGGCGGGTTGTGGTAGGCCGCGGATAAGGCCGGCGATCATGGTTTGGGCGGTTGCGCTTTGCGGCCGCCGCCGCTACATCCCCTCTCGAACTGCACGCGGGATTCCGCAAGACAGAGAACAACATGCGCGCCGAAATCGAACGGTTGGTAGAAGAGATCAAGCAGTCAGTCGGGCTGCTGAGGAGGCATCTTTGACGTCGAGAAATCGACGGCGCGCCTCGCTGAGCTGAACAAGCTCGCAGAAGATCCCAATCTCTGGAACGACCCTCAGAAAGCCCAGAAGCTGATGCAGGAGCGCACCTCGCTTGAGGATGCGCTCTCAGGCATCGGCAAGGTCGAGCAGGAGCTCGAAGACGACATCGGCATGATCGAGCTCGGCGAGGCCGAGGGCGATGACGGCGTCGTCGCCGAAGCCGAAGCTGCGCTGAAGAACCTCAAGAAGGAAGTGGCGCGGCGCGAGCTCGAGGCACTGCTCTCGGGCGAAGCCGACCGCTTCGATTCCTATCTCGAAGTCCATGCCGGCGCCGGCGGCACCGAGAGCCAGGACTGGGCGCAGATGCTCCTGCGCATGTACACGCGCTGGGCCGAAACCCACGGCTTCAAGGTCGAGTATCTCGAAGAGTCCGAGGGCGAAGAGGCCGGCATCAAGTCGGCGACCATCCAGGTCTCCGGTCACAACGCCTACGGCTGGCTGAAGACTGAAGCCGGCGTGCATCGGCTGGTGCGCATCTCGCCATTCGATTCCAACGCGCGGCGGCACACCTCGTTCTCGAGCGTGCAGGTGTTCCCCGTCATCGACGACAGCATCAAGATCGACATCAAGGAATCCGACGTCCGCGTCGACACGATGCGATCGGGCGGTGCCGGCGGCCAGCACGTCAACAAGACCGAATCCGCGGTGCGCCTGACGCATATCCCGACCGGCGTCGCCGTGGTCTGCCAGGCCGGCCGCTCCCAGCACAAGAACCGGGCGCAGGCCTGGGACATGCTGCGCGCGCGTCTGTACGAGATCGAGCTGAAGAAGCGCGAGGAGAAAGCCGCCGCCGACCAGGCCGCCAAGACCGATATCGGCTGGGGCCACCAGATCCGCTCCTACGTGCTGCAGCCCTATCAGATGGTGAAGGATTTGCGCACGGGCGTGCAGACTTCCGACACATCGGGCGTGCTCAATGGCGAGCTCGACGAGTTCATGGCCGCGACCTTGGCGCAGCGCGCCTTCGGCACCACCGCCGGCGACGTCGAGGACGTGGACTAGCCATGTCCCGAATCGCCTTCATCGGGCTTGGGCGGATGGGCCATGGCATGGCCGGCCGCTATCTCGATGCCGGCTTCACGGTAACGATCTGGAATCGCAGCAAGGCAAAGGCCGAGGACCTGATCGCGCGCGGCGCGATTTGGGCGACCTCGCCGGAGGATGCCGCGATCGATGCCGACGCGGTCGTGACCATGGTCGCCGACGACGAGGCCTCGCGCGCGGTCTGGCTCGGGCCTGACGGCGCCGCCAAGACGGCGAAGGCCGGCACCATCGCGATCGAATGCTCCACCGTCTCCTATGACCATTCCCGTGAGATGGGCCGCGAGCTCAACGCGCGCGGGCTGATCTATATCGACTGCCCGGTGACGGGATTGCCGGACGCGGCGGCGGCCGGGAAGTTGACGCTCTTGGTTGGCGCCGACGCGGCCGATCTCGAGCGCGCGCGGCCCTATCTGACGCCGATCGGCTCGACCATCCGCCATTTCGGCGCGGTCGGCTCCGGCACGGTCTACAAGCTGATCAACAATCTCATGGGCGCGATCCAGATCGCCGGCCTCGCCGAGGGCCTTGCGATTGCCGAGCAGGCCGGGCTCGACATGAACCTGGTGCTGGAATCGATCCAGGCAGGCGTCGCGGCAAGCCCGCAGGTAGCGCGTCACTCCAAGCGCATGTTCGCCCGCGATTTCAGCGGCGCGACCTTCACCGCAGCGCTGCGGCACAAGGATGCCGCCTACGCCGTGAAGCTCGCCGAGAGCCTGCTCGCGGGCAAGCCGCTGGTCGCGCGCGCCGCGGTCGAGGCGTACGCGCAGGCGAAAGCGGTGATGCCGGACGATGATGAAGGCAGGATGATCGAGCTGGTGTCGCGGCCGAAGAAGCCATCCTAGTCAAACCGCGCTAACCGGTGCCCCTCAGTCACTCCATTCGCGCCGAGCATCGGTTTGTAAACCGGGACCTCGTCAGAAATCGGGTGGCGACATTGATCGCACCGTTCTAGGCCATGGGGCTGAGGTAAGACCCCATGCCCGACAATGACCACCGGATCGATGCACGCGACTGGTCGTTGCTCGCTCTGCTCTCGATCCTCTGGGGCGGCTCGTTCTTCTTCAACGGCGCAGCCTTGCGGGAATTGCCGCCGCTCACACTGGTGTTTTTGCGCGTCGCGCTCGGCGCTGCAATGCTGCTGCCGCTACTGCGCGCACATGGCATCGGCTTTCCCAGGAGCTGGACGGGCTGGGCGCCGTTCATTGCGATCGGGCTGCTCAACAACGTCGTCCCGTTTTCGCTGATCGCGATCGGCCAAACTTTCATTCCGAGTGGGCTGGCCTCGATCCTGAACGCGACCACGCCGATGTTCACGGTGGCCGTGATGATTGCAGCGGGCCAGGAGGCCTTGCAGATGCGCCGCCTGGCCGGGGTGGCGTTGGGCTTTGTCGGCGTGATCCTGCTGCGCGGATGGGGCTTCGAGACCAGGCCGGGACAGGGGCTCGGCATTCTGCTCTGCCTCGGCGGGGCACTGAGCTACGGCTTTGCGGCGCTGGCTGCGCGGCCCTTGCTGAAGGACGCAGCGCCGCTGGGGACGGCGACGTTTCAATTGATGTCATCCACGGTGATGATAGCGGTCGTCGCCGGCGTCGTGGAGCAGCCTTGGCAGTTACCGATGCCGAGCCTCACGACCTGGCTCGCCGTGCTCGGGCTCGCCGGGCTTTCGACGGCGCTCGCCTACATCGTCTTCTTCCAGATCGTGCGGCGCTCGGGTGCGAGCAACGTGATGCTGGTGACGCTGCTCATTCCCGTCACCGCCATCCTACTGGGCTGGCTGGTGCTGGATGAGCCGATCTCCGGCCGCGAGATCGCCGGCTCGATCGTCATCGCCAGCGCGCTGCTGGTGATTGATGGGCGTGCATTCAGCTTACTGCGCAAGCTCTCGGCCGCCATCTCTGGCTCTCGGGAAGCTCTGCGCTGCGAAACTGAAAAGCGCGGGCCTAACCCGCGCTGAGCCGCACGCCGGCGCGCAGGAATTTCTGCGGATCGACCGCTTCGCCTTCGATGCGGGTCTCATAGTGCAAATGCGGACCGGTGGAGCGGCCGGTCGAGCCGACGAGGCCGATGACCTGGCCGATCTTCACGGTCTCGCCGACCCTGACGTTGATCTCGGAGAGATGACCGTAGCGGGTCGAAAGCCCGTTGCCGTGGTCGACCTCGACCATGCGGCCGTAGCCGCCGGACCATCCGGCGGAAACCACCTTGCCGTAGGCGGTGACGCGGACGGGATCACCGCTGGCGGCGCGGAAATCAAGGCCGGTGTGCATCGCAGGCCGACCCAGGAAAGGATCGCTGCGCACGCCAAAGCCCGAGGTGAACTCGACCTCGCCAATGACGGGCTTGCGATACGGCACCAACGCCAGCGTGCGGTTGAGACGGTCCATCTCGGCGCGCGTGGTGTGGATGCGGTGGAGCTGCTTCTCGAACGGTCCGGCATTCGCCGTCAGCTTGACCGGGACGAACGGTCCGCCCATCGCACTGCGCGGCACGGCGGCTTCGAGATGGGAAAGGTTCAGGCCGAGGTCGCTGACCACGCTGCGCATCCGGCGCATGCGCGAATCCATGCTTTCCTCGACCGCGTTGAGCGTCGCCATCTGGCGCCGCTCGACCTGATCAAGCGAGGTCGTGAGCCGGACCAGCACGTTGTCGAAACCGCGGTTCTTGGCGAACTGGCTGGTCGGCGTTGCCGCAACGCTCGGCGCGCGCGATTCGAGGCGCGCTTCGCGATCCGGTGGCGCCACGAAGATCACGGTGTCGCTGATGGGCGACGGTTTTGGCGTGGTCGGGCTTGCATCGCTGCGCTGCGGAGCGGCGCGGGGAATCGAGCCGGTCACGTCGGGCATGGCGCCGAGCGCCGTGGCCCGGGACTCGAGCGCCGTCTGGCGCTTCATGATCTGATCGAGCTTCTGGTCGAACTGCTCCTGGTCGAGCAATTGACGGCTCGTGGTGCGATCGATCTTGGCGCGCAGCTCGGCGATGCGGTCCTCATAGGCGTATTGCATCTCGGCCTGGCGGGCGATCAGCCGGGTCAGGACGTCGTCACGGAACGCGAAATAGGTGGCGGTGGCGGCCGACCACAGCCCGAGCAGCACCACGGTGCCGACCACGATCCAGAACACCACGGGTCCGAAGCGGACCTGCTTGCCGGCATGCACGATGGTGTAGGCATCGTCGGTGGCGGGCAGGGGAATCGCGGTCACCGCCGCCGGGGCACCCAGAGGGCGCCGGAAGGCGCGTCCGTGATCGTGAGGATGATGTTGGGGGTACTGCGAGTATTGGGCAGAACTTTTCGACATCGGCACTCCCGCGCCGGTCGGATGGGTTCCTTGCGGCTCAATTGCCGCCGCAATCTGGGCCGCTCATGGTTAATTTTCCGCAAATGGGAACGCGCGAATTTAAAGGATTGGTTAAAGGCTCCTTGCCGCCTCCAGCACTTCGTCGGCATGGCCATCGACCCGGACATTGCGCCAGATCCGCGCCACTTTACCGTCAGTCCCGACCAGCACCGTGGTGCGAAGGATCCCAAGGAAGCTCTTGCCATACATGGACTTTTCGCCCCAGGCCCCATAAGCCTCCAGCATCTCATGCGTCTCGTCCGAGATGAGGGGGACGCCGAGCTTGTGCTTGTCGCGAAACTTCTCCTGGGCCCTTAACGGATCGGCGGAGATGCCGAGCACGGCGGTGCCGGCGGCCGCGAAGGCGCCCGCCAGGCGCGTGAAGTCGATCGCCTCCCGCGTGCAGCCGGGGGTGTCGGCGCGGGGGTAGAAGAACAGGACGAGCTTTCGGCCGGCGTAGTCGGCGAGCGTGACCACGTCGCCGCCATCGCGCGGCAGGCGGAAGGCCGGGGCCTTTTGGCCCTCGGCCAAGCCGGACTTCAAGCCCGACTTGGCGGCAGCCGGAGAAGAGGCGGATTTGGAGGATTTTAACTGTTTCGATGCGGCCTTATGCGATCCTGCTTTTGCTACGGTCGCAGCTGATTTGCGTGCCGGTGTGCGCTGCGTTTTCGCGGATCTTGTTTGAGTCGATGCCCGCGTTTTTGCGGACTTCTTTGCAGCGGTCGGACTGCCGGAGGGCGTTTTGGACGATTTCTTTCGGGATTTCTTGGACATACGCCTTCCTTTCGACGCTTTCGGCAGGTCAACCGAAGCGGTATTGCAGCTCTTGTCCGGCGAGCCGGAATCGTGCCCTCGGCTGGGCAAGTCTGGCGACGCCGGAGTATGGTTACAAGGAATTCCACGCACCACCCCACTGCTCGTTGAACGCGCTCCCGGGGCGAAATGACGAACAGCAGGAATATTCGAGGTATGGCGGCAGTGCCGGCGCAGGGAGCATCACTTCCCGCGAACGGCTGCGGTCCCGGCGGCGCTCAGTCCTATGACGGGCGCCTGTATCGAGAGGCAATGGCAAGGAATACGTCGCCCCAGGACTACAACCGGGATTTTGATCGGCGCGGCGGCCAACTCGAGCCGCAGGAATGGGACGACGCCGACTGGGATCCGGATCAGGAAGCGGCTGCGCGCAATCGCGCACGCCGGTTGCTGGCGCGTTCCGGTTCGGGCTTTCTTCGCTTCGGTGGTGGATTTAGCGCGCTGCGCCGCTGGACGGGTGGGGGACGCTGGCTGAAGCGCCTGGCGGTGGCCGTCGCCACCGTCATCGTCATTTTCATCGGCTGCTTCGGTGCGCTGTGGTGGCGGCTCGGTGCCGGTCCCATCAGTCTGGACATCGCAACGCCGTGGCTCGCAGCCGCGATCGAGGACAATATCGGCCACGGCAACACCGTTGAGGTCGGCGGCACTCAGATCGAGCGGGCCGGCCGGGTCCGCGTCGCCGTCCGCATCCGAGACATCATCGTTCGCGACCGCGATCACGCCGTCGTCGCCAGCGCGCCGAAGGCCGAGGTGAGGCTGTCGGGTGCGGCCCTCCTGATGGGGCACCTGCGTGCCGAGAGTCTTAACCTGGTCGATGCCGAGCTCGCCATCCGCATTGCGCCCGATGGCACCGTCACCGTGTCCGCCGGCGACACCGCAAAGCCGCTCGCGACCGGTGTCGCGTCCAAGAAGGATGCGGGCCTGCCGCCGACATTCCCGCGCAGCGGTGTCCCCCCGCCGCCATTCGCGACCGCGCCTGCGAGCCCGGACGCATCGCAGGCCGCACCGCAGGCGACCGCGCAGAGCGGCATCCTTCAGGGCCTCGATTGGCTCGACAGCCTGAGCATGACGGGCCTCGACGGTCAGAACCTCAACGAGATCGGTCTGAAAAACGGCGTCCTGATCGTCGACGATCAGCAGCGCGGCAGCAAATGGTCGTTCGAGAACATCACGCTCAGCCTGAGGCGGCCGAGCCGCGGCGGCGTCGCGCTCAGCCTCGGCGAGCAGGGCGCGCGTCCGTGGCTGCTGCGCGCCACGATCGGACCGGCCGAGAATGGCGTGCGCTCGGTCGACATCAAGGCCGACAAGGTCTCGACCTCCAACATCCTGCTGGCGCTGCGGGTGAAGGACCTCACCTACACCGCCGACCTGCCGCTGACGGGCGAGCTCAAGGGCGAGCTCGGCCGCGACGGCGTGCCGACCTTCTTCCGCGGCAAGATCGCGGCCGGCGCCGGCAATATCATCGATACCGACACGCCCGACTACCCGATGGCAATCGACTCGGCCGAGATCAACGTCGAGTGGGATGCGAACCGGCGGGTGCTGGTCGCGCCGTTCAAGGTTCTCTCCGGCGCGAACCGCCTGACGCTGCTGGCCCATCTCGAGCCACCCAACGGCAACATCAACGACTGGCAGCTCGGCTTCAGCGGCGGTTCGATCCTGCTCGGCGGCATCGACAACGAGCCGCCGCTCGTCTTCAACCGCATCGCGATCGGCTTCCGCTTCGACGCCGACCACAAGCGCATCCTGCTGACACAGGCCGACGTCTCCAACGGCGAGATCGGCGTCGCCGGCACCGGCGCCCTCGACTATTCGGGCGAGCCGCGGCTCACCCTCGGTTTCGCGGGCACGCCGATGTCGGCCTCCGCCTTGAAGCGGATGTGGCCGACGCTGATCGTCCCCGAATTGCGTGAATGGGTGATAGAACGGATCGAGCGCGGCACGCTCCAGCGCATCGAGATCGGCGTCAACTCGCCGACCAGGAACCTGCCGCGCAAGGGTCCGCCCATTCCGGACGACGGCCTGTCGGTCAACATCGTGGCGAGCGGCGTTGCGGTCCGGCCCGTGGACGGCATGCCGGTGGTGCGCGATGCCGATCTGAAGGCGCGCGTGACCGGACGCACCGCGACCGTCAACATCGGGCAGGGCATTGCCGATACCCCCGCGGGCCGCAAGGTCACGATCTCCGATTTCGTGTTCGAGGTGCCCGACATGGCGCCCAAGCCGTCGCCGTCGCGGAGCAGGTTCCGTGTGGAAGGGCCGGTGCCCGCGGCCGCTGAAATGCTCGCCAATGATCGGCTGAGCGACCTGTCGGCGACCGTCGTCGATCCCAACACCAGCAAGGGAACGTTCTCGGCGAACATCCAGCTCGGCATGCCGGTCAAGGGCGAGCTGACCAAGGCCGACACCACCTACGCCGTCACCGCCGATCTCAACGGTTTTGCCGCCGACAAGCTGGTGATGAACCAGAAGCTGGAAGCCAACAACCTCAAGATATCAGCCAACAACCAGGGCTATCAGGTCAAGGGCGACGTCAAGATCAACGGCCAGGCGGCCTCGCTCGATTATCGCAAGCCGGCTGAGGGCGACGCGGATGTCAGGCTGCAGGCGACGCTGGACGATGCCAGCCGCGCGCGGCTCGGCTTCGATCTCAGCCCCGCCGTCATCGGATCGTTGCCGATCAAGCTGTCGGGCAAGATCGCGAGCGGCGCGGATCAGACGACGAAGCTCGGCGTCGAGGCCGATCTGACCTCGGTCAGGCTCGACAACATCCTGCCCGGCTGGGTCAAGCTGCCGGGCAAGTCCGGCAAGGCCAGCTTCAAGGTGGTGCCGACGGCGCAATCGACGCGTTTCGAGGACATCGTCATCGAAGGCGGCGGCGCCTCGATCAAGGGCTCGCTCGAGCTCGACGCGAACAGCGATCTCGTGAACGCGAACTTCCCGACCTACGCGCCGTCCGACGGCGACAAGGCCTCGCTCAGGGTGGAGCGCAGCCAGGACGGTGTGCTGCGCGGCACCATGCGTGGCGACGTGTTCGACGGCCGCGGCTTCCTGAAGTCGGCGATCTCAGGCAATTCCAAGGACGACAAGAACAAGCTGAAGAACGTCGATTTCGACATCGACGTGAAGCTCGGTGCCGTCGCCGGCTTCAACGGCGAGGCCATGCGCAGCCTCGATGCCAAGATGTCGAAGCGCAATGGGGCCATCAAGGCGTTCACGCTGAGCGGCAAGATCGGCCGCGACACGCCTGTCGCTGCCGACCTGCGCGGCGGCCGTGCCCAGGGCAACCGCGAGGTGATCTACCTGCAGACCAACGACGCCGGCGCGCTGCTGCGTTTCACCGACACCTACACCAAGGCGGTCGGCGGCCAGATGGTGGTCGCGATGGAGCCGCCGTCTTCCGAGCCGAACGCCGCGCGCGAGGGCCTGATCAATGTCCGCGACTTCACCGTGAAGGGCGAGGCGCAGCTCGAACGCGTTGCCGCCGGCGCGCCGAACGGGACCGGGAATGGCGTCTCCTTCAGCGCACTTCGCGCCGAGTTCACGCGGCAGAACGGTGCGCTTACGGTCCGTGACGGCGTGGTCAAGGGGCCGATGATCGGTGCCACCATCGAGGGCTCGATCGACTATCCCGGCAACCAGGTCTGCATGAGCGGCACCTTCGTGCCGATGTACGGCGTCAACAACATCTTCGGCCAGATCCCGCTGTTCGGCATCTTCCTCGGTGGCGGCAACAATGAGGGGCTGATCGGCGTGACCTACGAGGTCGTCGGCACGCCAGCCGCGCCCGTGATGCGCGTCAATCCGATCTCGGCGATGGCGCCGGGCCTGTTCCGCAAGATCTTCGAGTTCAACACCGGCAAGCAGAACTCGCCATTCGAGGAATTCCCATCGCATTCGAACGACGGCTCGACCGGATCGACGCGCCAGCTGTCGAGCGGTTGCACCCTCGCGCGGCGGTAATCCCCACATTCCCAGGTGCTCGTCATGCCCGGGCTTGTCCCGAGCATCCACGTTCTTCGTGCGGCGCGGCCAAAAACGTGGATGGCCGGGACAAGCCCGGCCATGACGAATGTGGCGATGCTTTCGCGCCAAACGTTTTGAGGCTGGAGCGGGGCGTCAGGCCGCGCGCACGCCCTTCAGGAACGTTCCGACTTCGCCGGAGAGCTGCTCGGCCTGCTTGGAGAGGTTGCTGGCTGCTGCGAGCACCATGCCGGCAGCGTTGCCGGTCTCGTTGGCTGCGGTGGAGACGCCGCCGATATTGGTGGTGACCTCTTTGGTCGCCTCCGCGGTCTGCGAGACGCTGCGGGCGATCTCGGCGGTGGCGGCGCCTTGCTCCTCGATGGCCGCGCCGATCGAGGTGGCGATGCGGCTGACCTCCTCGATGGTGGCGGTGATGCCGCCGATCGCATCGACAGCTTCCTTGGTGGCGCCCTGGATCTGGGCGATCTTGTCGCCGATCTCGCGGGTGGCTTCCGCGGTCTGGCTCGCCAGCGACTTCACCTCGGAAGCGACCACGGCAAAGCCGCGGCCGGCTTCGCCGGCGCGGGCGGCCTCGATGGTGGCGTTGAGCGCGAGCAGGTTGGTCTGCGCCGCGATGTTGGAGATCAGCTCGGCGACATGCTCGATCTGCTGGGCGCCGTCCGAGAGTGCGCGCACGATGGTGTCGGTGCGGCGGGCGCTGTCCACCGCACGTCCCGTGACCTCGGCCGATTGCGCGACCTGGCGGCTGATCTCGGTGATGGAGGAGGAGAGCTCCTCGGCGGCGGAGGCGACGGTCTGGACGCGCTGGCTGGCCTCATTGGCGGCCGAGCCGACCACGGCGGCGCGGCGATTGGTGCCTTCGGCGGTCGACGACATCGACTTGGCCGTGGTCTCCAATTCACCGGAGCCGGAGGCCATCAGGCCGACGAGCTGGCCGACGGAGGCATCGAAGCGGTCGGCAAGGGCGATCAGGGCCTCGCGCTTCTCCTGCTCGCTGCGGGCCTTGGCCGCGACCTGCTCGGCCTCCAGCGTGTGGGCCGTGAGCGCGGTCTGCCTGAGGATTTCGAGCGTCTCGGCCATGCGGCCGATCTCGTCGCCGCGGTCGGTCTCCTCGACCGGCTTGTCGATGGCGCCTTCGGAAATCGCCTGCATGCGGTTCTTCTGACGGTCGAGCGCGCCGAGCACGTCGCGGGCGATCAGCCAGGACAGCGCCGCCATCAGCAGCATCAGGCCGATGCCGATGGCGCCAAGCTCCAGCGTCAAGGCGCGCACATCGGCGTCGATGTCGTCGACATAGAGGCCGTAGCTGATGATGACGTTCCAGGGCGCGAATTTGCGCGCGAACACGGTCTTGCGGACCGGCTCGGTCTGGCCGGGACGGGGGTAGAGATAGGAGGTGACGCCGCCCTGCGCAGTCTCGCTGCCGGCCTTGATGATGGCGTCGGCGATCAGCACGCCGTTTGAATCCTTGGCGCCGGTGATCTTGCCTTCGAGCTGCTGGTTGGCGCCGTTCACGACCAGGGAGCCGTCCGGATTGTAAACCACCGGATAGCCCTGGTTGCCGTTGAAGTTCATGCGGCGGCCGCGCTGGTGGAACAGGCTCTTGGCCTCGGCCGGCGTCAGCTTGCCGGCGGTCACTTCGTCCTGGAGCGCTTGGGCGTAGTTGTAGAGGAGTTCGACGGCGGTCCGCATCTGCTCGACGCGGTCCTCCATCATCCGGCTCTTGCTGAGCACAGCCGATACGCCGATGATGGCTGTGATCGTGAGAGCCGCAAGGCAGACCATGCTGGCAAGCTTGGTGCGGATCTTCAAATGACTCAGCAGTTTCATCACAGCCCCTACGGAATGGTTGTTATTGCTCGCACCGGTAGCATGAAGTTCTTACCAATCATGAATGGAGGCATGCGGCGGCCTGCTGCGCGGACAGCGTTTGCAGGCGCGTGCGCAATCGTGCAAGGCAAATCGCCTTGCCGATGGGCTCCAGTCCTTCCGGGAGAAGGGAATCGATCTTGGGTTTTGGCAGCTAGACCGTCTGGACGGACCTGCAATGAATCGATTCGTTCATCGCATCATCATGTCTCTGCTGCTCGTCGCCGCCCTCGTTCTGATCTGGAACGTGCTGGGGGCGCGCTGAGACGGCACCGGAGATCTTCCGGTGCCGTCGTGCTTAGCGGATGAGATGTGCTTCAGCGGGGCGCGGATGCGCCGCCGGTCCGGCGGCTATTTCTTGCCCATCGCTGCGTCGACGCTGACCGGGCCTCCGCCCGCCGCCGAGAGATACAGGCAGGCGAAGCAGAACAGGATCGCCAGGGTGCCGTTGTTCAGCAGCGGCAGGAAGATCGGCGTCTCGCCCCTGAACATGTGGCCCATGAAGTAGGCGAAAGCCATTTCACCGGACAAGATGAAGGCTGCGAGGCGCGAGAACAGGCCGATCATGAGCAGCCCGCCAAGCACCAGTTCGAGCGCACCGGCGGCGCCGTAAAGCGACATCAGCTCGACCTTGGCGAACATTGGGACAGCCGGAAACTTGAACAGCTTGGCGACGCCGTACTGGAACAGCAGCAGGCCGGTGATGAAGCGAAACAGGCTCAGGAGAACCGGTTGAAAGCGAGTGAGATAAGGAAAGTCCATTGGTTTGCCCTCCATCCAATGCTGGACCCAATGCTGCGACTTGGATCGCATTCGCTTCCGCCTCGCAAGCCACCAGGATCAATTCAGCGCTGACATTTTCGTCATGTCGGACAAAACACCGCAAGGCGCCGCCACCAGCTGCACGCGACCCTCTTTTTTGCACGTTCGCCTCGCGCTCGTCCGTAGGATTCCGGTGAAACCAGGGTGTGCAGGTTACGTCGGGGAGACCTACTCCCGCAAAGCAGGGACGACCAGGAACGGAATCATTCCGAGGATCACGCTCGCAAGTGCGAAGACGAGCAGGAGATCGTAGCCGTGCGTGGCATCGTGGATCAGGCCGCCGCTCCATGAACCGAAGGCCGAGCCGAGGCCGCTGCCGATCGAGATCGTGCCGAAGATGGTGCCGACGCGTTTGCCGCGAAAGATCTTCATGGCGGTGGCGCTGATCAGCGGCCCGCGGGAGCCCATCATGCTGCCGAAGCAGACGACGAAACCGGTGAGCAGAATGACGTTCGGATAGTACTGCAGCAGCCAGAGCAGAACGATGCCGAGAATCGAGATCGCGTAGCTGAGCAGCACCGACGGCCGCCGTCCGATCAGGCCGTCGAGCGCGGAGACGCCGAGCATGCCGAACACCAGCACGATTCCGGAGAAGCCCCAGGCGGTCGCAGCCTGGAGCGGCGGAAAGCCGGCGTCGATCAGATAGGCCACGATCTGCGCCGCGATCGCATACATGCCGACCGCGGTGAAGAAGAAGGTCGAGAACAGCGCCCAGAATGCGTGGTGGCGCATCGCGCTCGCAAGCGTCCAGCCGCTGTCGACGAAGTCAGGATCGCTCTTCTTGGCGACGTGCGGCGAGCCGGCCGCGAACATGCGCCAGGGCAGCAGCAGCAGCGGCGCCAGCAGCCCGAGCGCTGCAAAGCCGAACAGCTGGTAGGTCTCGCGCCAGCCGAGATGATCGATCAGGAGCTGCGAGGCCGGCAGCAAGGCCAGCACGCCGCCGCCCATCGCCGAATAGACCACCGCCATGGCGGTCGGCAGCTTTGGTCCGAACCAGCGACCGAGCAGGATCGAGTTCGGCACATTGCCGATGAAGCCAACGCCGATGCCGACGCAGATGCCGATCGAAAGCTGGAATTGCCAGAGCGCTTGCGCCTGGCTCGCGATCAGAAAGGCCGAACCGAGCAGGAGCAAGCCGAGCGCATAGACGAGGCGTGGCCCGGAATGATCGAACAGGCGCCCGACCAGGGGTGCAGTCATGCCGCTGACGAGCCAGGTGAGGGAGTAGATCGAGACGGCCTGGGCGCGATCCCAGCCGAGGCTTTCGGAGATCGGCTTGAGGAAGACCGTGAAGCTCTCGCTCAAGCCCCGGCCAAGAACAGCCAGCGTGAAGCAGAGGCCGAGCACGACGAGTGCGGTGCGCACCGCGTCCCGCCGGGCGCCGCCGACCCTTTCCTTGCCCGTTTCCGCTTTCGTTTCCTTGGGCCTGTCCTGTTTCATTGCCGTCAGGGAGCGCGCATCCGTGCGCCCTGACAAGCAGTGAAAAGCTCATACGCCTATGCAGGCCTGATGAGCACGTGCTTCTTCTTGCCAAAGGACAGCTTGATCACGCCTTCCGGCGTCAGATGGCCTGCCGACAGCGCCATCTTCTCGTCGGTCACGGGCGCGTCGTTGACGCGCAGGCCGCCGCCTTTGATCTGGCGCCTGGCTTCGCCGTTGGAGCCGACGAGGCCGGCCTTGACGAAGGCGTTGAGCACGCCGAGGCCGGCATCGAGCTCGCCGCGCGGAATTTCCACGGTCGGCAGGCTTTCGGCGAGCGCGCCTTCCTCGAAGGTGCGGCGCGCGGTCTCGGCGGCTTCCTTCGCGGCGTCGCGGCCGTGCAGCAGCGCGGTCGCTTCGGTTGCGAGCACCTTCTTGGCCTCGTTGATCTCCGAGCCGCCGAGCGCCTCGAGCCTTCTGATCTCGGCCATCGGCAGTGTCGTGAACAGTTTCAGGAACTTGCCCACGTCGGCGTCCTCGGTGTTGCGCCAGTATTGCCAGAAGTCGTAAGGGCTGAACTGGTCGGCGTTGAGCCACACCGCGCCTTGCGCGGTCTTGCCCATCTTGGCGCCCGAGGCGGTCGTCAGCAGCGGCGTCGTCAGCGCGAACAGCTGGTGGGTGCCCATGCGGCGGCCGAGATCGACGCCCATGATGATGTTGCCCCACTGGTCCGAGCCGCCCATCTGGAGGCGGCAGCCGGTGCGCTTGGCCAGCTCGACGAAGTCGTAGGCCTGGCAAACCATGTAATTGAACTCGATGAAGCTCATTTCCTGCTCGCGCTCGAGGCGCAGCCGCACGGAATCCATGGTCAGCATGCGGTTGACCGAGAAGTGCCGGCCGACGTCGCGCAGCATCTCGATCCAGTTCAGCTTGGTCAACCATTCCGCATTGTCGAGCATGACCGCGTCGCTCTTGCCTTCGCCGTAGCGCAGCACCTTGGCGAACACGCCGCGGATCGATTCCTTGTTGGCCTCGATCTCGGCGATGGTGCGCATCGCGCGCGTCTCGTCTTTGCCGGAGGGATCGCCCACCATGGTGGTGCCGCCGCCCATCAGCGTAATCGGCTTGTTGCCGGACTGCTGCAGCCAGTGCAGCATCATCATGGTCAGGTAATTGCCGATGTGCAGCGAGCGGGCGGTGCAATCGTAGCCGACATAGGTGGTGGCCTCGCCCTTGGCGGCGAGCGCGTCCAGCCCCTCGAAATCGGAGCATTGGTGGATAAATCCACGTTCCTGCAGGGTGTTGAGGAAATCCGATTTAAATGCAGTCATCTGTCGGCGTGCCTGACAATTCTTGGTTTACCGTTTTGGGGGCAATTTAAGGGTCTTCCGCGGGAACCCGGTTGGCCGCCCGCCACTTGGCGCGTTGGCATTATAAGATGTGCCCCTCTGGCACAAGATCGGCATGCCAGCGCGGGTCTCTTGAGGATGCTGGTCCATGATGTTGACGGCACTCGGTTTGATGAGCGGCACCTCGCTGGACGGGGTGGATGTCGCGCTGATCGAGACCGACGGAAAACAGGTGAAGGCGTTCGGAGCGTCCGGTTACCGGCCCTACGGCCCGGCCGAGCGCAACCTGCTGCGCCAGGCGCTGAGCGAGGCCGTGCATCTGCAGCAACGCGACGCCCGCCCGGGCAGTCTGGGCGATGCCGAGCGTGCGGTGACGCAGGCCCATGCCGAAGCGGTCGCGGCCTTCCTCGCCCAGAATCGGATGAGGGCGGAGGACGTCGACATTGTCGGCTTCCACGGCCAGACCGTGCTGCACCGGCCCGAGAGGCGGCTAACGGTGCAGATCGGCGACGCGCCGGCGCTCGCAAGGGCCATCCATATTCCCGTGATGCACGACTTCCGCGCCGCCGACGTCGAGGCTGGCGGGCAGGGCGCCCCGCTCGTGCCGGTTTACCACCGCGCGCTCGCCCATTCGCTGGAGCGCGAAGGGCCGACCGTCGTGGTTAATATCGGCGGCGTCTCCAACATCACCTATATCGACCGCAACGATGCGTTGATTGCCTGCGACACCGGGCCCGGCAACGCGTTGTTGGACGATTTCATGTACCGCAGCATGAACCAGGCGTTCGATGCCGAAGGAAAGTTTGCCGCGCTCGGTAAGGTCGATGAGACCTGGATCGCGCGGGCGCTGGAGCTGCCGTTCTTCGCAAGTCCGCCGCCGAAATCGCTCGACCGCAACGATTTTGCGGCTCTGCGGCTCGGCGACGTGCTGCCTGCCGACGGCGCGGCGACGCTGACTGCCTTCACCGCGGCCGCGATCGCCCGCATCATTCCGCTGTTGCCGCGGCGGCCGCGCAGCTGGATCGTCTGCGGCGGCGGTGCCCGCAACCTCACCATGCTGCGGATGCTGCGGGAGCGGGTGGGCTCGGCCACAGTCGAGGCGGCCGAAACGCTCGGCTGGGCCTCCGACGCCATCGAGGCCCAGGCCTTCGGCTTTCTCGCCGTCCGCGGCATGAAGGGGCTGCCGCTGTCTTATCCCGCGACCACGGGCGTGCCGATGCCGATGACCGGCGGGGTAATCGCGCGACCGTGACGATCACGCTCGGTTGATGCAATTGCATTGATCTTGACGAGTGGATGCAGATGCATCTATATTGGATGCAATTGCATCTAACCGTCGGGATCGTTGCCATGACATCGTCGCTTAATACGCCCGCTTCACTGAAACTGATCAGCCACAAGCTTTGTCCCTACGTGCAGCGCGCCGTGATTGCGCTGAGGGAGAAGGGCGTGCCGTTCGAGCGGATCGACATCGACCTCGCCCACAAGCCGGACTGGTTTCTAAAACTCTCGCCGCTCGGCAAAGTGCCGGTGCTGGTGGTGACGACGGAGCAGGGCGAGGTCGCGCTGTTCGAGAGCAACGTGATTTGCGAATACATCGAGGAAACCCAAGGCGGCGCGAAGCTGCATCCGGTCGACGCGCTGAAGCGCGCCGAGCACCGCGCCTGGATGGAGTTCGGCTCGGCGATCCTCGGCGACCTCTGGGGCTTGGAAACCACGACCGATCCGGCGATCTTCGAGAGCAAGCGCCAGGCACTCGCGGCAAAATTCGCGCGGGTCGAGGCCGCGCTCGGCGCGGGCCCGTACTTCGCCGGCGAGGCGTTCAGTCTGGTCGATGCGGTGTTCGCACCTGTCTTCCGTTACTTCGATCTGTTCGACGAACTGACCGAGCACGGCATCTTCCGCGATGTGCCGAAGGTCCGTGCCTGGCGCGCCGAACTGGCGAAGCGTCCGAGTGTCCGCACTGCCGTCGGCGAAGACTATCCGCAATTGCTGCGCGCTTTCCTCGTTCGTCACGACGCGCATCTGCTCAAGCTTGCGGCCTGAGCGCATGTCGCAATCAATGGCCTGGCTGCTGCTGATGATCGCCGGCGCGCTCGACGTCGGCTGGGCGATCTCGATGAAGTACGCCGAAGGCTACACGCGGGCAGGCTGGAGCGTTGTTTCGCTCGTGCTGCTTGCCGCCTTCGTATTCCTGCTCGGGCGCGCCTTGAAGGTGCTCGAGGTCGGCGTCGCCTATTCGGTGTGGACCGGCATTGGCGCGGCCGGCACCTTCATCATGGGCGTCGTATTGTTCGGCGAGAGTTTGAGCGCGATGAAGCTTGTCGGCATCGCGCTCGTCTTGATGGGGATCGTCGCGCTCAAGCTGGCTTGAGCGGCAGTCTTCACCGCACGTTGGCCAGACGCATGTCGAGATACGCCGTGATGGTTTCCATCAGCGGCTCGAGCTTGGAGTCGAAGAAGTGGTTGGCGCCGGGGATGATCTGCTGATCGATCACGATGCCCTTCTGGGTCTTCAGCTTCTCGACCAGCGTGTTGACGTCCTTCGGCGGCACCACCGCATCCTTCTCGCCATGCACGATCAGGCCTGAGGACGGGCAGGGCGCGAGGAACGAGAAGTCGTAGAGATTGGCCGGCGGAGCGATCGAGATGAAGCCCTCGACCTCGGGTCGGCGCATCAGGAGCTGCATGCCGATCCAGGCGCCGAAGGAGAAGCCGGCGACCCAGCAGGCGCGCGCCTCGGGATTGATGGTCTGCGCCCAATCGAGCGCGGCGGCCGCGTCCGACAATTCGCCGGTGCCGTGGTCGAACGAGCCTTGGCTGCGGCCGACGCCGCGGAAGTTGAAGCGCAGCACCGAGAAGCCGCGATGGGCGAAGGCGTAGTAGCACTGGTACACGATCTGATGGTTCATCGTGCCGTGGAACTGCGGATGCGGATGCAGGATCATCGCGATCGGCGCGTTCTTCTGCTTGGCCGGGTGATAGCGGCCCTCGAGGCGGCCGGCAGGGCCGGTGAAAATGACTTCAGGCATCGATGATCTCTGATTTAAGTCCCTTGGAGGTGATCCCTGCGCAATCGTCCGATTGTGGCTCTCGCAGCGTTGCCGCCGACGAGTGCACGGATGAAGGGTGGAGAGGCGCGCCCTCGGATGATGCGCGAGTGGCGCGCGGGTGAACTGACGCGCGCTTCTAACACAAGGCCAGGGTCAAAAAGCAAGCTTCTTCGACATCTCTCAATCCGCTCAAGCGCTTAGCCGGTCATCGCAATGTCATCTCTAGCTTGCCTCCCGCGACCTGGACCTGCCTGAATCAGCCGAAGCACGGCAAGAGCCGGCCGTCCTGCCGGAGGGCAGTATTCAACCCATTGAAATCACGATTGTTTAGGGATCGCTGGGGGCGATTCCCGCTGGCGCGGTTCGGCTTCCGAGCGAGGCGACTGCCGGCCGGTAGCGCCGGCTGCCGCCGAGCGTCTGGCCGTTGTCGAAGGCGAGCTCGAAATCCCCTGATGGCTTGAGGTCCACGCCGCGCACCCGGTCGAGATTGGCAAGCTTGGTCCGGTGGACGCGAACGATGGAAAAGCGCGCCAGCTCGCTTTCCGCCGCAGCAAGCGTGCCCCGAATGAGGTGCTGGGTGCCGTCGGCGAGGCTGTATTCGATGTAGTTGCCGGCGGACGCGACCCAGAGGATGTCGCGAGGCACTACGCGGATGCGGCTGGTGCCGTCGCGCAGCCAGATCAGATCGGGTGACGACGGCAGCAAGGGGGTGGGCGGCGCCGATGATGCGACTGCGGCGCTCTTCAGCTCACGCCGGCTCTCGAGCAGCCAGATCGTGGCGGCGATCAGGGCAAAGGCTACGGCGTCTTTGCGGAATTCGTACAGGACCGTCGCGAGCGAGAAACGGAAATCGTAGGCGCCGCCGGCGAGCCAGAGCGCGAGCTTTCGCACCCAGACCATGCCGGTGATGTGGAGGGTGGAGAAGCCGAGCAGGGCGATCGCCCCGATGGCCGCCTGTGCCGCGAGGCCTTGTGTCCGGCGCATGCGGCGGACCGCCAGGACCAGGATCGGCAGCAACAGCAGGATGACGGCGATGCTCGACATCTCCCAGAACAGCCGCCGACCGATGTCGTAGCTGTCGCCGCGCCAGGCCGCGTCCTGAGCGAACGAAAACGCATTGACGACTCCGATCACGAGCGCGACGGCCGCGATCGCTGCGAACATCATCCGGTCGCCGCCGCTGATCCCGAAATAGCCGCGACTCGTCCCAGCTGCCGGCGGCTCATCCCCTCGGGTCCGATTCTGATCCCAAACCGGCTCGACGCGGGCCCCAGGTGGAGCATTTTCGGTGTCAGCCATTTCGGTCAGCCATGGCTCGAAAACCGCGTTCGTCGTCCCGTCAAGGAGCAGAAAACCATGACAACACCACAGCAATCTCAAAGCTCTGAAAGGCGTATCGCACTGGACTGGGTGCGGATTTTAGCCTTCGGGCTGCTCATCTTCTACCACGTCGGCATGCTCTACGTGTCCTGGGGATTCCACATCAAGAGCGCGCACCGGCTGACCTGGCTGGAACCCGTGATGCTGTTCGTCAACCCATGGCGGCTGTCGCTGCTGTTCCTGGTATCAGGGGTTGCCACCCGCTTCATGCTCGGCAAGTCCAGCCTGGCCTCGCTTGCCGGCGCGCGATCGGCGCGGCTCCTGATCCCGCTCATCTTCGGCATGCTCGTGATCGTGCCGCCGCAGGCCTATCTCCAGATCGTCGAAAGCCTCGGCTATCCCGCCGGCTTCTTCGATTTCTACACCAGGCACTACTTTGCCTTCGGCGCGCAGTTCTGTCCGAACCCGTGCATCGTATTGCCGACCTGGAACCATCTCTGGTTCGTGGTCTATCTGTGGGTCTACACGATGGCCTTGATCGGCGTGCTCGCGCTATGGCCGGCCGGCGCTGACTGGCTTGGCCGAAAGCTGGCTCGCGTGCTCACCGGCCCATGGCTCCTGATCGCGCCGTGCCTGCTCTATGCGGCCTGGCGGCTGGTGCTGTTCCCGGCTTTCCCGTCGACGCACGCGCTGTTCGGCGACTGGTACAACCACGCGGACCACGCGACAGCCTTCCTGATCGGTTTCCTGCTGGCCAAGCAGGAGGGGATCTGGCGCGAACTCGAGCGCCAGCGCTGGGCGGCCCTGCTGGCGGCCGCCGCCTGTTTCGCTGGCTTCATCCTGGTACGCGCCGGCCTGTTTGCGCCATCGCCCATGCTGAAGTGGTTCGCCGCCTCGGCCTATGGCTGCTATCAATGGCTCGCGATCGCCGCCGTGCTGGGCTTTGCCCGGCGCTATCTCACAGCCGACAGCCCTTCGCGGCGCTATCTCACCGATGCGATCTTCCCGTACTACATCGTGCATCAGACCGCGATCATCGTGATCGCGCATCAATTGCATGGCAGCGGTCTGTCGGCCGGGACCGAAGCGTCCATTGTCATCGTCGGGACTGCGCTCACATGTGTGGCGACCTATGAGATCGTCCGGCGCGTTGCCTGGCTGCGGCCGCTGTTCGGGTTGCGCGCGGTGCCGCGAAGTGTTGCGAGGATGGAGCAGCAGCCGGCCTGACGAGCGCACGCCGTCCGATTGGCCGGACGACAAAAGGTGCTAAGAGGGCCAGATGCCGAACCGTGTCTATCTCGACTGGAATGCGACCACGCCGCTGCGCCCCGAGGCGCGGGCGGCGATGGTCGCGGCCTTCGACCTGGTCGGCAATCCATCCTCGGTCCATGCCGAGGGGCGGGAGTCGCGGCGGCTGGTCGAAGAAGCCCGCGCGACACTCGCCGCCGCGGTGGGGGCGCAGCCGCGCAACATCGTCTTCACCTCCGCCGGAACCGAGGCCAATGCGCTGGCGCTCTCGCCGGGTTTGCGGGGCCCGTCCGGCGCACCCGTCGAGCGGCTGCTGGTCTCGGCGGTCGAGCACGCCTCGGTGCTGGCCGGCGGCCGGTTCCCGGCGGACAAGATCGGGCTGATCCAGGTCACGCGCTCCGGCTTGGTCGACCTCGATCATTTGAAGGCGCTGCTGAAGGGCGGCCCGCCGGCCCTGGTCTCGATCATGGCCGCCAACAACGAGACCGGCGCCCTTCAGCCCGTCACGGAGGCTGCAAGGATCGTCCACGAGGCCGTCGGCTTGCTCCATGTCGATGCGATCCAGGCGCTGGGCAAAATGCCATTTGATATCAACACGGTAGGCGCCGACCTTGCCACCTTTTCTGCGCACAAGATTGGCGGGCCCAAGGGGGTCGGCGCATTGGTGATGAGCGAAGGAATCGGCGGGCTGGAGCCGGTGCTGCGGGGCGGCGGGCAGGAGTTCAACCGCCGGGCCGGAACCGAGAACGTAGCCGGGATCGCCGCCTTTGGGGCCGCGGTGAAGGCTGCGCTTCAGGCTCTGCCGGAGGATGTGAAGCATATGGCAAGTCTCAGAGATCGCTTGGAAAATGGCCTTCGCGAGGTTCCCGGGACGACCGTTTTTGCGAAAGACGTGGCGCGGTTACCAAATACCGTCCTCTTGACGGCGCCCGGCTTGAAGGCCGAAACCGCCGTGATCGGCTTCGATCTGGAAGGCATCGCGGTCTCCTCCGGCTCCGCCTGTTCCTCCGGAAAGGTCCAGCCCTCTCACGTCCTGTCCGCGATGGGCTATGATCCCGCGGTGGCCCAGGGAGCGGTGCGTCTCAGTCTGGGCTGGTCCACGGAACCGGCGGACATCAATAGGGCGTTAGAGGCTTGGCGAAAGCTTGGTAATACCCTACTTAAGGGTTGAGCGATGAAACACGGCTTGAACGGTTCTAAGCCCGTGCTTTCCGCAGAGAAATATCGTAATACTCGTCCGAGTTTGATCCACCGCGGTCCTTGAAACCGCGAGCGGAGGATGGAATGCCAGCCGTACAAGAGACGGTCGAGCGCGTGAAGCGCATCGACGTCGACCAGTATCGTTATGGGTTTGAGACCCTGATCGAATCCGAGAAGGCCCCCAAGGGGCTGTCGGAAGAGATCGTCAAATACATCTCGCAGAAGAAGAACGAACCCGACTGGATGCTCCAGTGGCGGCTCGAAGCCTATCGGCGCTGGCTGACCATGCAGGAGCCGACCTGGGCCCGCGTCGACTATCCCAAGATCGACTTCCAGGACCTCTATTACTACGCGGCGCCGAAGCCGAAGAAGACGGTCTCCTCGCTGGATGAGATCGATCCCGAGATCCTGAAGACGTACGAGAAGCTCGGCATCCCCTTGCGGGAAGTCGCCATGCTCGAAGGCGTCGAGCCCAAGCCCGGCGAGGAAGATCCGGCCCGCCGCAAGATCGCGGTCGATGCTGTCTTCGATTCGGTCTCGGTTGCGACCACGTTCAAGGCTGAGCTGAAGAAGGCCGGCGTGATCTTCATGCCGATCTCGGAAGCCATCCGCGAGCACCCCGAGCTGGTGCAGAAATATCTGGGCTCGGTGGTTCCGACCTCGGACAATTTCTATGCGACGCTGAACTCGGCGGTGTTCTCCGACGGCTCGTTTGTCTACGTGCCGCCGGGCGTGCGCTGCCCGATGGAGCTGTCGACCTATTTCCGCATCAATGAGCGCAACACCGGCCAGTTCGAGCGTACGCTGATCATCGCCGACAAGGGCTCCTACGTTTCCTATCTCGAAGGCTGCACCGCGCCGCAGCGCGACGAGAACCAGCTGCATGCCGCCGTGGTCGAGCTCGTCGCCCTCGACGACGCCGAGATCAAATATTCGACGGTGCAGAACTGGTATCCCGGCAATTCGGAAGGCAAGGGCGGCATCTACAATTTCGTCACCAAGCGTGGCGACTGCCGTGGCGCCAACTCGAAGATCTCCTGGACCCAGGTCGAGACCGGCTCCGCCATCACCTGGAAATACCCGAGCTGCATTCTGCGCGGCGACAATTCCCGTGGTGAATTCTACTCGATCGCGATCTCGAACGGCTATCAGCAGGTCGATAGCGGCACCAAGATGATCCATCTCGGCAAGAACACGTCGAGCCGGATCATCTCCAAGGGCATCGCCGCCGGCAAGTCGCAGAACACCTATCGCGGTCTCGTCACCGCGCATCGCAAGGCGACTGGCGCGCGCAACTTCACCGCCTGCGACTCGCTGCTGATCGGCGACAAATGCGGTGCGCACACCGTGCCGTACATCGAGGCGAAGAACTCGTCCGCGACGTTCGAGCACGAGGCGACCACCTCGAAGATCTCCGAGGACGTGCTGTTCTACTGCATCCAGCGCGGGCTCAGCCAGGAAGAAGCGGTCGGCCTCGTCGTCAACGGCTTCGTCAAGGACGTGCTGCAGCAGCTTCCGATGGAATTCGCGGTGGAAGCGCAGAAGCTGATCTCGATCTCGCTCGAAGGGTCGGTCGGCTAGCTCGGACCTCGTCCTGAAGAGGCCGCGCAAGCGGCCGCCTTGAAGGATGGATACCGGAAAGATTGGTGGCCTCAATCCTTCGAGACGCGCCTGCGGCGCTCCCTGGGATGAGGGGATAGATGGAAAAACATTATGGCTTTGCTTGAAGTGAAAGACCTCAAGGTTCGTGTCGAGGAGCGTGAGATCCTCCACGGGCTGACGCTGACCGTGAACGAGGGCGAGGTGCACGCGATCATGGGGCCGAACGGCTCCGGCAAGTCGACACTCTCCCATGTCATCGCCGGCAAGCCCGGCTACGAGGTCACCGACGGCCAGATCCTGTTCAGGGGCGAGGACCTGCTGGAGATGGATCCCGACGAGCGTGCCGCCAAGGGCGTGTTCCTGGCGTTCCAATATCCGGTCGAGATCCCCGGCGTCACCACCATGAATTTCCTGCGCACGGCGCTGAACGCGCAGCGCAAGGCGCGCGGCGAGAGCGAGCTGATGGTGCCGGACTTCCTCAAGAAGGTCCGCGAAGTCTCGAAGTCGCTGAACATCCCGCAGGACATGCTCAAGCGCGGTGTCAATGTCGGCTTCTCCGGCGGCGAGAAGAAGCGCAACGAGGTGCTGCAGATGGCGCTGTTCGAGCCCAGCCTGTGCATCCTCGACGAGATGGATTCGGGCCTCGACATCGACGCGCTGCGCATCGCGGCCGACGGCGTCAACGCACTGCGCTCGCCGGGGCGCGCGATGGTCGTCATCACCCATTATCAGCGGCTGCTGAACTACATCGTGCCCGACGTCGTGCACGTGATGTCCAGGGGCCGCGTCGTGAAGAGCGGCGGCAAGGAATTGGCGCTGGAGCTGGAAGCCTCCGGCTACGCCCAGTTCGAGGATGCCGCGTAAGGAATTTTAAGATGAACGTTGCTGTGGCAAAGACCGGGAGCGGCCGCGCGGTGAGCGATCTCTTCGCCAGCGCCGAAGGCCGCCTGCCGGGTTCGCCTGACGTGATGGCGGCGCGCTGCGAGGCGTTCGAGACCTATGAGCGTCTCGGTCTGCCGCACCGCCGGATCGAGGAATGGAAATACACCGACCTGCGCGCGCTGGTCGGCGAGGTGCTGCCGCTGGCCGCCGTGCCCGATGCGACCGCGCTGAAGCGCGCTGCGGACGCGGTCAAGGCGCATGCCATCGCGGGCGCCCGCAAGTTGGTGCTGGTCGACGGCGTGTTCGCGGCTGAGCTTTCAGACGTGAAGGCGCTTGCGTCCGAGGTCGGCTTCAAGACTCTGCGCGAGACGCTGGATAAGGATGCCGGTCTCCTCAAGACCGCGTCCACCGATGCCGTGATCGCGGTCAACGCGGCGCTGGCGACCGACGGCGTGGTGCTGTCGATCGCGGATGGAACGCAGCTCTCTGCGCCGGTCCAGATCATCCATGTTGCGATCGCCGCATCGGCCTCGGCTTTCACCCGCTCGCAGGTGGCGATCGGGAAGGGCGCCCGCGCCACCATCATCGAGAGCTTCGCCGCCGCCGGCGCTGCGGCCTACCAGGTCAACGACGCCGTCATCGTCTCGATCGGTGACGACGCCGACGTCGCGCATATCCGCCTGATGGACGATGCGGCCGATGCGGTGAACATCACCTCGCAGTTCGTCACCGTCGGCGCCAACACCAAGCTGAACGTCTTCAACATGACCAGCGGCGCTGCGGTCAGCCGCTTGCAGGGCTTCATTACGCTGGCGGGCGAGGGCAGCCAGCTCTCGGTCAACGGCGTCAACCTGTTGAAGAAGACCGAGCACGGCGACACCACACTGGTGGTCGACCATGCCGTGCCGAACTGCGTCAGCCGCGAGATCTTCCGTGCGGTGATCGACGACCGCGCCCATTCGGTGTTCCAGGGCCGCATCATCGTCCGTCCCGACGCGCAGAAGACCGACGGCAAGATGATGACGCGCGCGCTGCTGCTCTCGGACGAGGCCGAGGCCGACAACAAGCCCGAACTCGAGATTTTTGCCGACGACGTCTCCTGCGGCCACGGCGCCACCGCCGGCGCGCTCGACGACAGTCTGCTGTTCTACCTGAAGGCCCGTGGCCTGCCGGAGAAGCAGGCCCAGGCGCTGCTGATCCAGGCCTTTGTCGGCGAGGCGATCGAGCAGATCGCCGATGATACTTTGCGCGAGCACGTGATCGGCATCGCCGAGCGCTGGCTGGAGCGGCGGTCATGAGCACGCATCCGGCGGTCAAGAACGGCGCCTATGACGTTACGCGCGTGCGCCAGGATTTTCCGGCGCTCGCCATGCAGGTCTACGGCAAGCCGCTCGTCTATCTCGACAACGCCGCCTCGGCGCAGAAGCCGAGTGCTGTGCTCGACCGCATGACGCAGGCCTATACATCCGAATACGCCAACGTGCATCGCGGCCTGCACTACCTCGCCAATGCCGCGACCGAAGCCTATGAGGGCGGCCGCACCAAGGTGGCGCAGTTCATCAACGCTGCGCGCACCGAGGAAGTCATCTTCACCCGCAACGCGACCGAGGCGATCAACCTGGTCGCGTCTTCGTGGGGCGCCCCGAATATCGGGGAAGGCGACGAGATCGTCATCTCCATCATGGAGCACCATTCCAACATCGTGCCCTGGCATTTCCTGAGGGAACGCCAGGGTGCCGTGATCAAATGGGCACCGGTCGACGATGAGGGTAATTTCCTCATCGACGAATTCGAGAAGCTGCTGACGTCGAAGACCAAGCTGGTCGCGATCACGCAGATGTCGAACGCGCTCGGCACCATCGTGCCGGTCAAGGACGTCGTCAGGATCGCCCATGCCCGCGGCATTCCGGTGCTGGTCGACGGCAGCCAGGGCGCGGTGCATCTGCCGGTCGACGTCCAGGATATCGGCTGCGACTTCTACGTCTTCACCGGTCACAAGGTCTATGGTCCGACCGGCATCGGCGTGCTCTGGGCCAAGTACGACCACCTCGTCGCGATGCGCCCCTTCAACGGCGGCGGCGAGATGATCCGCGAGGTCTCGCGCGACGTCGTCACCTACGGCGATCCCCCGCACAAGTTCGAGGCGGGCACGCCGGCGATCGTCGAGGCCGTCGGCCTTGGCGCCGCCATCGACTACGTCAACTCGATCGGCAAGGAACGCATCGCCGCCTACGAGGCGGACCTCACCGCCTACGCCCAGGAGCGCCTGCGCGAGATCAACTCGCTGCGGCTGATCGGCACGGCGCGGGGCAAGGGCCCCGTGATCTCCTTCGAGCTCAAGGGTGCGCACGCCCACGATGTCGCCACCGTGATCGACCGCCAGGGCATCGCGGTGCGCGCCGGCACCCATTGCGTCATGCCGCTTTTAGAGCGGTTCAACGTCACAGCCACCTGCCGGGCCTCGTTCGGCATGTATAATACGCGGGAAGAAGTCGATCATCTGGCACAGGCGCTGCTGAAGGCGCGGGATTTGTTTGCATGAGTGACACGGCCGAAATCAAAGCCAATCCGATGGAGACCCATTCGGCATTGCCGCCGGAGGAGACCGAGCGGCTGACCCGCGAGATCATCGCCGGGCTCAAGACCGTGTTCGACCCGGAAATCCCCGCCGACATCTACGAGCTCGGCCTGATCTACAAGGTCGAGATCAAGGACGACCGTTCCGTGGACGTGCAGATGACGCTGACGACGCCGAACTGTCCGGCTGCCGGCGAGCTGCCGACCATGGTCGAGAACGCGGTCGCGAGCGTGCCCGGCGTCGGCGTGGTCGACGTCAAGGTCATCTGGGAGCCGCCGTGGTCGCCGGAACGCATGAGCGACGAGGCCCGCCTCGTGCTGAACATGTGGTGACGCCCTCGGGCCGCATTGAATTCGCTCCGCAACGGACCACATAGACAACATGACCCAGATTTCGTCAGGCTCGACACCAGCATCCACTCCGAAGCCGCGGCGCCCGCGCCCGCAAGTGATGCGGCTGACGGATGCCGCTGCCCAGCGCATCACCGAGCTGACCCAGCGTGCGGACTCGGAGATCGTGGGCTTGCGCGTCGGCGTGAAGAACGGCGGCTGCGCCGGCCAGTCCTACACGGTCGAATACGCCCACGACATCCGCCCGACCGACGAGGTCGTCGAGGACAAGGGCGTCAAGATCCTGGTCGATCCCAAGGCCGTGCTGTTCCTGCTCGGCACCGAGATGGACTACAAGGCCGACAAGATGCAGGCCCAGTTCGTCTTCAACAATCCCAACCAGGTCTCCGCCTGCGGTTGCGGCGAATCGGTCGAGTTGCGGCCGGCAAAGATCGACGGGTAGACTCTCCAGCGTCACTGCGAGGAGCCCGCGACAAAATTGCGAGCAATTTTGCGCTGGCGACAAAACAATCCAACCTGCCTCCGCGGCGGAAGTCTGGATTGCTTCGCTTCGCTCGCAATGACGGAAATGCTATGAAGGCTCACTTGCTTGCGCAGGGAAGCCTCCGATGGATCGCGAATTCCTGATCGACCTGTTCGCCGATTTCGGCCCGGTCACCATCCGGAAAATGTTCTCCGGCTACGGCATCTCGGCCGGCGGCGTCAATTTCGCGCTGTCACTGCGCGCCGGCCTGTTCTTTCGCGCCGACGAGACGACCATTCCCGACTTCGAAGCCGAAGGCTCGAAGCCGTTCCAGTATTCGACCCGCGCCAAGACCGTGGTTGTGAATTCCTACTGGGAGCTGCCGGCGCGCCTGTTCGACGATTCCCAGGAGCTTGCGCAATGGGCGAGGGCGGCGCTCACCGCCGCGCAGCGCGCCAAGGTGAAGAAGCGACCGAAGGCGAAGAAAGCGGCGGCGAAGAAGAAGGTTGCGCCGAAGAAGGGTGTGGCGAAGAAGGTTGCCAGGAAGGCGATGCGTAGGGTGGGTTAGCGCAGCGTAACCCACCACTTCATACATCTTGATAGACAAGAGGTGGGTTACGCTGCGCTAACCCACCCTACAGATGCGAGGATGAACGTCACGCCACCCGGCTGTGGCTCTCGATCGCGAATTCCGGATCGGCTTCGCAGATCACCCGGTTGCGACCGTTGCGCTTGGCGGCGTAGAGGCAGGCGTCGGCGCGCTCGATCAGCGCGTCGGTGTCGTCGCCCTCCCTGAGCATGGAAACGCCGACGGAGATGGTGACGCGGCCGAGGATCTCGCCGGTCGATTTCTTCTTCAATTCCTTCGCCATCACGGCGCGGCGAATGTGATCGGCCACCGTCAGTGCCTGGCGCATCGCGGTGTTGGGGAGAACGACCGCGAATTCCTCGCCGCCGTAGCGCGCCGTGATGTCCTGGCCCTTGATGGTCTGCTTCAGCGAAAGGCCGACGAGCCGCAGCACCTGGTCGCCGGTGAGATGGCCGTAGGAATCGTTGAACGACTTGAAGTGATCGATGTCGAACAGCAGCAGCGACAGCGGCTCGCCCGAGACGAGCGCGCTCTGCACCGCCATGCCGATCATGCGGTCGAAATATTTGCGATTTCCCAGGCCCGTAAGCGGATCGGTCAGGCTCTCGGCGCGGATCGCCTCCAGGCTCTGCTGGAGATTGCTGATCTCGTTCTTCGACAGCGTCAGCCGGTCCTCCAGCGCCTTGTTGGTCTCGCGCATCTCGCTGGTGGAGCGCAGCAGCGCCTCGACGATCGCCTTGACCTGGTCGCGGTTCTCGGCCGACGACAGTTTCTCGGTCGCATCCGACAGACTGGTATCGTAGGCCCCGGTCATGCCGAGCGCCTCGCCCAACACCTTCACCACGTCGTCGATCTCGCCGACGACGCGCGCGCCGACCTTGTCGATGCGGTCGGTGGTCTTGATATGGGAGAGATAGGTCTCGTAGATCTGCTCGAGATCGGCCTCGGTCAGCTTGCCGCTGCGCGCCAGCGTCTCATTGATGATCTTGTTGAGCGGTGCATTGTAGCCGGTGGCGTAGATGTACCAGATCTCGTAATTGCGGGGAATGGCCGTCTGTCGAAGCGATCGGATCTGACCGAGCGCCACCTCGGCGAACGCCAGCGTGCGTTCGTGTTCGTCGAGCACCTTGATCACTGAACATCCCCACAGCGGCCGACGCGCCATCGACCGCAGCAATCCTTAAATTATGTTCGTAGGCTAACGGACGATCGTGAACGCCCCGTAAATATACGTTCACGGGACATCCAAAAAATTGCAAATCGAGGATTTTCAACCGAAATCTGGCGCGCCAGCGCGCTTCAGGCGCCGGCGGGGGAGCGCACCGGCCGCAGAAGAAACGCCGGCAGATGCGAGTGATCGCCCGGCTCGCTGTCGATCTCGCGCTGGCGGCGCGGCTCGGGACGGCCGATCGAGGGCACATGCGACGAATTCGCTTGCGGGCGCGCACCATTGCGCGGCTCGGATGATTGCCTGGCTTCGCGCGGAGGCCGTGCCTCGCGTGCCGGCCTCGCCTCGGGAGCCGCCCGTGCCTCGCCACGCGCCTCGCGCGGCTCGTGGCTGCGTTCGCGGTCATGACCGCGCCGCTCGCCGCGCTGCGGCTTGCCGCGTCCGCCGCGTGAACGCTCGCGGCCGCGCTGCTCGCGCGGACGCTCGCCTTGTTCGCCCGCTTCGGCGTGGACGTCATAGTCGCCTTCGGCGCGCGGAATGCTCTGGCCGATCAGCTTCTCGATCGCGGCCATCGACTTCTGGTCGAGCGGTGTCACGATCGAGATCGCGGTGCCGGTTCGGCCGGCGCGGCCGGTGCGGCCGATGCGGTGGACGTAATCGTCGGCGTGGTGGGGAACGTCGAAATTGAAGACGTGGCTGACCTCGGGAATGTCGAGGCCGCGGGCGGCGACGTCGGAGGCGACGAGGAGGGGCAGCTCACCCTTGCGGAACTGGTCGAGCGCGGCCATGCGGGCCGGCTGGTCCATGTCGCCGTGCAGGGCACCGACGCTGAAGCCGTGCTTCTGCAGCGATTTGTGAACGATCGCGACCTCGCGCTTGCGATTGCAGAAGATGATCGCGTTCTTGAGGTCCTTGGCCTCGCGTAGCAAACGGCGGAGCAATTCGCGCTTCTCGTGCGCCTCGCGGCCGGCGGGCACCTGGGCTTGCGTAACGGTGACGGCGGTCGTGGCGGGCCTGGAGACCTCGACCTTCTGCGGATTGTGCAGGAAGGCCTCGGTGATGCGCCGGATTTCCGGCGGCATGGTCGCGGTGAAGAACAGGGTCTGCCGCGTGAAGGGAACGAGCTTGCAGATGCGCTCGATGTCGGGGATGAAGCCCATGTCCAGCATGCGGTCGGCTTCGTCGATGACGAGCAGTTCGACGCCGGTGAGCAACAGGCCGCCGCGCTCGGTATGGTCGAGCAGCCGGCCGGGGGTGGCGATCAGCACGTCGACGCCGCGCATCAGCTTGGCATCCTGGTCGCCGAAGGAGACGCCGCCGATCAGGAGGGCGACATTGAGCTTCTGGCCGGCGCCGTAGCGATCGAAGTTTTCCTTCACCTGGGCCGCGAGCTCGCGGGTCGGCTCGAGGATCAGCGTGCGCGGCATGCGCGCCCGGGCGCGGCCCTTTTCGAGGATGGTGAGCATCGGCAGCACGAAGGCCGCGGTCTTGCCGGTGCCGGTCTGGGCGATGCCGAGCACGTCCTTGCGTGCGAGGACGTGGGGGATCGCCTGTTCCTGAATGGGGGTGGGGGTGGTGTAACCGGTGGCCGCCACTGCGGCGAGGACTTTTTCGGACAGTCCGAGATCTGAAAAGGACATTGAGCCTCTGGTCGAAACCGCCGTTCGGAATCGAGGGTAATAAGGCTGTCGCGTTCCACCCCGAAACGGCGCGCTCTCGAAGAAGCTGGGGGTGCTGACTCACGCGGACAAAGCGCAAGGCTCAGGAATCGCTCTTCGATCTGAGCCGCGTCGACCCGGAACATAGTTGGGAATTGGCCAAAGTCAATGGAGCGGGCGCGGGAAGAGCCTAAAAAGCCTGAGGTTTTTGCCCAAATCACGGGCGCGGCTGGGGTTTTCCCCCGAGCCCCCTCCGCCTGGCCGCAACCGCCAAGACAGCAGCTAACGGCCGTCCGTGCCTTTGGCCCGGAAATCACCTGGGGCCATGCCATAGGCGGCGTTGAACACCCGGTAATAGGTCGCCAGGCTCTCGAAGCCGCACGACGACGCGATGTCGGCGATCAGCCGTTCCGGCGCCTCGCGCAGCAGGCGGCGGCTCTGTTTCAGGCGCTCGTCGGTCACCGTCTGGGAAAAGCTCTTCTCTGCCATCTCGAACAGCATGTGCAGGTGACGAACGGAGACGCCGAGCAGGTCGGCCACCATGGCCGGCGCAAGATTGGGGTCCTGAAGGTGGCGCGCGATCAGCCGCTGGGACTGCGAGAGGCGGGCGGTCCGCAGTGCCTGCTGTCCCCGCCGGCTGCCGGGCCGCACGACGCCGCGCTCGATCAGCGCCAGATGGGCCAAAGCCTGAACCAAGGACGACTGGACGGCAGAGGCCGTATCGTCCGCGGCGATTTCGCCGAGATCGGCGAAGCAGGCCGCGAGCAGGGGCGCCAAGGCCGGATCGTTGAAGGTCCGGGGCGCCAGCTCGCGCATGCGCTTGTCCTGCACCGGGATGTGGCTCACGGGGATCTTGAGGATCCGCAGGTGGAAGCCCCCGGTGCCCAGCGGGGCGGTGCGGTACGGCAGGTCGGTATGGCTGGTGGCGAAGCTGCCATTGGCAATGGCAAAGTCGCTTGCGCGCATGCCGCCGAACCAGCCGCCGCTGCCGAGCTGTTGGTAGACGCAGATCGCCTCACCCGGGGCATAGGCGATGTCCGACGCGCTGCGCTCGACCGCGTAGGGCGAGGCCTTCAGCTCGACGAGGCCGGCGCCGCCCAGCTTACGCAGCGAGAATTCGCCGAAGAAGTCCGCGCGCCGCTCGCGCCCGAGCTCGGCGGTGACACCGAACAACCCCTTGGCACGCACCTCGCGCCAATAGTCGAAGCGATCTTTCGGGTCGACCTCGTCCGTACACCAGTGCAACACGGCAGCCCCTCGCTTCCGGCGAAATTGTCCAAAAGGAAACAGATTCCAGCGGAATCGGCCATAGTCGGATCGTACAATCGGAGCCCCCGGGGTCCTTGAACCGTCGTCAGGTCTGGGCCGACTATCACACAGCGGCAGGGGGGGTCCCATGAACTGCCGTTCGAAGATCGGTGGCAGGGCCGGTTCTGCAACGGGAAATTTTGCGATGACGCGTCGGCTTTTCAGAATTCTGGCGGCCCTTGGCCTCGCGGCGGGCCTGAGCGGTTTCGCGGGGCCCGCCTGGGCCGCTAAGCGTGTCGCGCTCGTCGTCGGCAACAACGACTACAAGAACGTGCCGAAGCTGCTCAAGGCGGTCAACGACGCTCGCACCATGGGCGACACGCTGAAGCAGCTCGGCTTCTCGGTGATGGTCGCCGAAAACCAGAGCCGGCAGCAATTCTCCGAGACGCTGCTCGCCTTCGACAAGGCCATCGAGCCCGGCGACACCGCCTTCTTCTTCTATGCCGGCCACGGCTTCGAGATCGCGGGCCAGAACTATCTGCTGCCGACCGACGTGCCGGCTGCGACGGAAGGGCAGGAGGAGCTGGTGCGCGACGCCTCGATCCTGGCCGACCGCATCGTCGAGCGGCTGCAGAACAAGAAGGCGCGGACCTCGATCCTGGTGTTCGACGCCTGCCGCAACAATCCGTTCGAGCGCAAGGGCACCCGCGCGGTTGCCGGCGCCGGCGGGCTCGCGCCGATGACCCAGTTGCCGGAGGGCGTGTTCTCGGTGTTCTCCGCGGGTCCCCGCCAGACCGCGCTCGATCGGCTCTCCAATGACGACGCCAATCCAAACTCAGTGTTTACGCGCACCTTCGCCAAGGAGCTGCTCAAGCCCGGCGAGAATCTGGTGCAGGTGGCGCAGCGTACCCGCCGTGCCGTCAGCGAGCTCGCCGACACCGTGAAGCACAGGCAGGTGCCGGTCTATTTCGACCAGATGGTCGACGATGTCTTCCTCAGCGGCCTCGCCAAGGACACCGCCGCGCGTTCGGACGATCCGCCGCCCACGAAGCTTGCGGCGCTACCGCCGGTGTCGGTGCCGCAGATGCCCAAGGAGGAGACCCTCAACGCGCCGATCGCGAGCTTCTCGCGTCACAATGGCGGCTGGAGCGTGACCTTCTCTTTCGCTGATCCGACGCTCGGCATTTCCTGGCGCATTGCAGGCACGGGCGATTTCCGCGAGACCGGGTTCATCGACACGCTCGATCCGCGCACCCGCAAGCGGATGCCGAACCCGTCGATCGAGCTGCCGCCGGATGCGCGGGCTGGCACGATCGAGGTCCGTTATGTCGATCAGTCCGGCGACATGCAGGGCCCGTTCCCGATCAGGTTCGATCCCGAGGCCGCGCTGATCCGCGACCAGCGCAAGATCCTCGACATGACCTCGACGAGCTGGCTGTCGTTCCGCGAGTTCAACGGGCTGCTCGTCTACTACACCCATCTCGTCTCCTACCGCTGCGCCATCCGCGAGGTGCGCATCGGCGTCGACAGCGCCGTGCCCAACCAGGTGCTGAAGATGCCGCCCTGCGACATGCGCGACCCCAGCGCGGTCAGCGCCGGCATGCCGCTCTACATGAAGCTCGCGCCAAGCACGAAATCCATCTCGGTGGAGCTGACCTATCGCGACGGCAGCGTGTCGGAGATCAAGAGCTTCAGGAGCGCGAACCGGAGTAATAATTGATGCGCTGTTCGATTGTGACGGGATGATCTTGCGCAGCGGCCGAACTTAAATCGGACAAGCCAAGGTGAAAGTGCTAGAGCCGGGAATGACAAAATTCCTTATTGTCGCGCTCCTGACGACGCTTCCGGTTCTGGCTCAAACGAATCCAGTTCCAACAGCCCCACCTCTCACCGATCGCGAACGCGTCCAGGCGGACCGCGCGAAGGCCGCCGAGGATGAGAAGGGGGCTCCGGCCACGCGACCATGGGATCGCGACGCCGATGGCAAGCGGCCGTGGGACCGCAAGTCGCCAAAGTCCTGAGACGAGAAGCTACCTTCCCCCGCGCGGAAGGAACAACTCCTGCCGGGCTGGATTGTCTGCCAAACCAGGGAGACGATCCATGATCCGTAAATCCATCCTCGTCACGATCGCTTGTGCTGCGCTTTCGACGGCTGCCGTTGCTCAAGGAGGCGGTGGTAGTGGTGGCGCGGGCGGCGGTGGCGCAGGTGCGGGTGCTGCAGCAGGTACGGGTACAGGCGGAACCAGCGGCGGATCTGCGGCCTCATCGGGTGCCGGAATTGGAACGTCACCCAGCAGTGCCAATTCCGGGCCGTCGGCTCCCTCCGGCATGGGAACGCAGGGCACCACCACAGGCGCCAACATCAACACCAATAACAGCCCGACCAATCCCAACGTTCAGGCGCCGACTGCCGCCGGCAAGTCGCCCACGGCAGCTCAGGCCGAGCGAAACATGGGTGCCGGGCGCGCTCCGAATGGGGTGCCGATCGGCAGTCCGGGGTCCGGGACCAGCAACGAGGATCAGAAATAGTCGAACGCGATTGTCACGGAAGGCCCGCACGAAGCGGGCCTTTCATTTGGCGCCGGTCTGCTGCTCCCAACCGGCATTGATCCACCTGCGCCCTGCATAATTAGGACTCTCTTTGACCTGAATCGCGCTAGTATCGGCGGACATCTCTTCATCGATACTCACCTCGCGGTTCGCGTCTGCAGTGACACCCAACCCACAATCTGACAGGACCATGAAAGTCCGCTGCTGCATCGTCGGCGGGGGACCTGCCGGCATGATGCTCGGCTACCTTCTGGGACGCGCCGGCATCGACGTCGTGGTGCTGGAGAAGCATGCGGATTTCTTCCGCGACTTCCGCGGCGATACCGTGCATTCGTCGACGCTTGAAGTGATGGATGAGCTCGGCCTGATCGACGGCTTCCTGAAGCTGCCGCACCAGCGCCTGCAGAAGATGGACGGCCTGTTCGGCGGCACGCCGGTGCGCATTGCCGATCTCAGCCGGCTCCACACCAAATACCCCTTCATCGCCTTCATGCCGCAATGGGACTTCTTGAATTTTCTGCGCGAGGCCGGTCGCCGCTTTCCCTCGCTCGAGGTGATGATGAGCACGGAGGCGATCGAACTGATCCGTCGTGGCGAGACGATCGCCGGCGTGCGGGCGAAGACGCCTGACGGCATCATCGACATCGAAGCCGATCTCACCATCGCCTGCGACGGCCGGCATTCGACGGTGCGCGAGCGCGCCGGCCTTAGCGTCGAGGAGATCGGCGCGCCGATGGACGTGCTGTGGTTTCGCGCCGGCCGCACACCCGAAGAGACCGAGAACGTGTTCGCGCGGGTCGAGCCCGGCAAGATGATGATCACCTTCGACCGCGGCGATTATTGGCAGTGCGCCTATGTCATCGCCAAGGGACAGTACGATGCGGTGAAGGCGAGGGGACTATCGGCGCTGCTCGATGACGTCGTGCGCATGGCGCCGATCCTCCGCTCCGGCATCGCCGAGGTGAAGAGCTTCGACGACGTCAAGCTGCTCACCGTCGCGATCAACCGTCTGACGCGCTGGACGCAGCCAGGCCTATTGTGCATCGGCGACGCCGCGCATGCGATGTCGCCAATCGGCGGCGTGGGCGTCAATCTCGCCGTGCAGGATGCGGTTGCGACCGCAAACCTCCTGGCGCACAAGCTGCAGCATGGCTGCCCGTCCGAGCACGAGCTCGATGCCATCAGGCGCCGTCGCGCGTTCCCGGTGAAGATGACGCAAGCTATGCAGGTGGTCGTGCAGAACAACATCATCAGTGGCGCCTTGCAGGGCGGCGACCGGCCGCTGAAGGTGCCGCTGGTCGTGCGCCTCATCACCGCGCTGCCATGGCTCCAGGGCATTCCAGCGCGCCTGCTTGCGCTCGGCGTGCGGCCCGAGCACGTGCATTTGCGCGCCGCGCCGCAATCCTAGCGGAGGACTTCGGTAGGGATAACGCGGCGTGAATTCGCGCGCGATGCGTTGCACGCTTGCAACATCGCCATCGGATTCACGGCGCGATGCGGGCCCAACCGCCACGTTAACCGTGTTGATTTCAATTTTAGTAAGAGCCGTCTGTGACCGTACGTCCATCAAGGACACGGGGTGTACCATGCGTAATAAGTTGATTGCCGCCTTTGCCTGCACGACGGCTCTGGTTTCGACCGGCGCGGCCTCCGCCGCCGATCTCGGTGCGCGCTACACGAAGGCGCCCGCCTATGTCGAGCCGCTGTTCAACTGGACCGGCTTCTATGTCGGCGGCCACATCGGTGGCGCATGGACCAACCAGCAGTTCATCAACAACGGCACCGGCGCGGCGTTCGGCGATCTGCTGCCGGGAGAGGGCTATCGCCAGCGCAACGCGGGCGTCATGGGCGGCGCGCAGATCGGCTACAATTGGCAGGCCAACAATTACGTGTTCGGCGTGGAAGGCACGATTTCGGGTCTCGACAACAAGGGCTCGTTCACGAACACCGTGTTTGGCGCCGCGGATGACGTGTTCTCCTGGCGTACCAACGTGCTCGCGACCGTGGTCGGGCGCGCCGGCTTCGCCGTGCAGAACAACCTCTTCTACATCAAGGGCGGCTATGCCGGCGCGAACAACCGCCTCTCGGTCACCGACACCGTCGGTGTGGCGACGGGCTCGGGCGGACAAACCCATTGGGCCAACGGCTGGACCGTCGGCGCCGGCTGGGAATACGGCGTCACCCGCAACTGGATCGTCGGCCTCGAATACAATTACGCGGCCTTCACCAGCCAGACCTATCAGCTCGGCGGCACCTCCGGAAACTACACCTTCGATGCCAAGCCGCGCGACATCCAATGGGCCGTGGTGCGCGCGAGCTACAAGTTCGACGCACCCACCATCGCCCGCTACTGAGCACGTCGACGCAACGCGACCAACGATCAAGAAAAGCACTGTCTCAATTCAAAAGCCCCGGCGTCGTCCGGGGCTTCTTTTTTGCGTTGTTGGATGGCGGGCAGGCCGGCTTCAGGCCATCACCGAGAATCCGCCGTCGACCGGGATCGCCGTACCCGTGACGAAATTCGACGCGGGCGATGCCAGGAACACGGCGATGCCGGCGAAGTCGTCGATGTCGCCCCAGCGCCCCGCAGGCGTGCGCGCCAGCACGCGCTCGTGCAGCCCCGAGACCTGCTGTCGCGCGCCGCGGGTGAGATCGGTGTCGATCCAGCCCGGCAGGATGGCGTTGACCTGGATGTTGTCCGGCGCCCAGGCATTGGCGCAGGCGCGCGTATACTGCACGATGCCGCCCTTGCTGGCCGCATAGGCGGTCGCGAAGCTTGCGCCGAAGATCGACATCATCGAGCCGATGTTGATCACCTTGCCGTTGCCGGACGCCTTCAGCGCCGGATAGGCCAGCTTCGAGCACACGAAGGCGCTGGTGAGGTTGGTGTCGATCACCTTGTTCCACTCGTCGAGCTCGAGCTCGTGCGGGGGCTTGCGGATGCTCATGCCGGCATTGTTGACGAGGATGTCGATGCGGCCGAGCTCCTTGACGACACGGTCGATCATGGCTGCGACCGCCGCCTTGTCGGTCACGTCGGTGGCGACGGCGATCGCCTTCACGCCGCGCTGCCTGAGATCGGCCACGGCGGCGGCGGACTTGCTCTCGTTGCGTCCGACCACGGCGATGTCGGCGCCGGCATCGGCGAGGCCGCGCGCCATGCCGAGCCCGATGCCGCCATTGCCTCCCGTGACGATCGCGACCTTGCCGCGGAGATCGAACCGGCTGGATGTCATGCTTGGATTCCCTGGTTTCTTCTATTGGTTGCTCTGCCAGATCAGCACCAGCCCGAACCCGGCCATGGCTGCGCCATAGCCGGCCCAGTGCAGCTGGTTGACCATGAAGCTCGATCGCGGCCACGGAACCGTGCCCGTGCCCTGTCCGATCCAGAGCAGCCCGAGAGCGGTTGCAAACAGGCCTGCCACCAGCAGAAATCTGCGCATGCCTTCCTCCCATCGGTCCGCTTCTGTCGCGCTCCACGGCATCAACGACTGCCGCAGCCACGAAAACTTGCCGACAGACTAGCCGTAGCTCTGGTACGGACACAATGGGCCGTGGCCGCAAGGACGCTAGCTAGGCCCAAAACGAAAAAGCCCCGGCGATGCCGGGGCTTTGACGCTTGATCGTGAGATCAGATCAGTACTTCGCGACGACCGGACCGGTCCAGTTGAAGCGGTAGACCAGCGAGGTCGAGATCGTCTGGTTCCAGCTGTTGGCGCGGACGCTGTTGATGGTCGGGAGATCGCCGATATCGGTGCGGATAGCCTCAGTCTTGGCATTGTAGAAGGCCGAACGGTACTCGGTCTTCATGAACCAGCCGGGCGAGGTGATGCCGAAGATGTTCAGGCTGTTCTCGACGCCGCCGCCGATGAACCAGCCGTGACGATCGTAGCCATTGAGGTGAACACCGGTCGGGGTACCGCCGAGCGTCGTGAAGTTGGTGCGGCCGAAGTGAGCGCCGGAGTAACCGCCGTTGACGTAGGAGAGAACGTTCGGAGCGACCAGCCAGCCGAGGCGCACGCCCGCGGCCCAAGAGGTCTCCAGCTTCTGGTTACCAGTGATGTCGAAGATCGGATCCTGGATGGTGGAGCGGATGCTGCCGAACTGAGCGTCGCCAAACACACCGGCGACCCAGGTGCCGCTGAACTGCCAGTCGTAACCAGCGCCGACCGTACCAAACCAACCGGAACCGCCCTGACGCTGGGTGATGGTCAGCGGGGTACCCGTGGCGGTGTCGACAATCTGCTGGTCAGCATTGGAGAGGCCGCCGCCGCCGCCGCCGAAGACGTAGAAGCCGGTCCAGTTGGCGACGGGCGCCGGCATCGGGGCCTTCGCGTAGGGACGGGCGCCCAAGTCGGCAGCCGAGGCCGAGCCGGTCATCGCCGCAACCGCGGTCAGAGCGAGCAATGTCTTCTTCATTTTAAATCCCCAAACCTTGTCGGCGCGAGCGCACTGAAGTCCGTGTCATCTGATGACCGGACTATAGACGGTTCTTGCCGAAATGCTGTTGCCGGACAGGCACAGTCGCCGGAAAACGCCGGTGCGCGGGTATTTTGCGGCGGCCTCGCCAAGATCTAGAAAAATTGTTATGTTTCAAGGCCTTGACCGAATTCTGGCGACTCGATTTTGAGTAAGGTTCGTTAGCAAATTCGGTTTTGTCCGGGACGGAGGCAATCCTGCTCCCGGCCGCAGCATCCGCTGAGTCGCTGGCCGAGTCGCCGCGAGACGAATCCGGAAAGCAACGAAGATCCCGGCAGCACACAAGGCAAACTGGTCCGAAACGGGGGCCGCTGCCCCAAAGACACAGCCCCGGCTTTGGGCCGGGGCTGTGTTGGCGTGCAGCCGGTTTGGTTGCCGCCTCAAACGTCCAGCAGCTCGTCGCTGGCAAACTCGGCCTTGTCCGAGATGAAGGCAAAGCGCGCCTCGGCCTTGGTGCCCATCAGCCGCTCGACCGAATCCGCCGTGGTGTCGCGGTCGTCGGCCAGCAGCACCACCTTGAGCAGCGTCCGCCTGGCCGGGTCCATGGTGGTCTCCTTGAGCTGCGCCGGCATCATCTCGCCGAGCCCTTTGAAGCGGTTCACCTCGACCTTGGCGTTGGCGTTGAACGCGCTCTTGAGCAGCGCCTCCTTGTGCGCGTCGTCGCGGGCGTAGACCGACTTGGAGCCGTGGGTCAGCTTGTAGAGCGGCGGCACCGCGAGGAAGAGATGGCCTTCGTCGATCAGCCGCGGCATCTGGCGATAGAAGAAGGTGATCAGGAGCGAGGCGATGTGGGCGCCGTCGACGTCGGCGTCGGTCATGATGATGATGCGCTGATAGCGCAGATCCTCCTCGCGATATTGCGCGAGCGTGCCGCAGCCGATCGCCTGCACGAGGTCGGAGAGCTGCGCATTCGCCGTCAGCTTGTCCTTGCCGGCGGAGGCGACGTTGAGGATCTTGCCGCGCAGCGGCAGCACGGCCTGGGTCTTGCGGTCGCGCGCCTGCTTGGCGCTGCCGCCGGCCGAGTCGCCCTCGACGATGAACAGCTCCGAGCCCTCGGTGCCGGCATCGGTGCAGTCGGCGAGCTTGCCGGGCAGGCGCAGCTTCTTGCCGGCCGTCTTGCGTGCGGTCTCCTTCTCCTGCCGCCGCCGCAGCCGCTCCTCGGCGCGGTCGATGACGAAGTCGAGCAGCCGGTTGGCCATGTTCGGATTGCCCGACAGCCAATGGTCGAACGGGTCCTTCATCGCCTGCTCGACGATGCGCTGCGCTTCGGCGGTGGCGAGGCGATCCTTGGTCTGGCCCTGGAATTCGGGCTCGCGCACGAACACCGAAAGCATCACGGCGGCGCCCACCATCACGTCTTCCGAGGTGACGGAGGCGGCGCGCTTGCCCTGGCCGACGCGCTCGGCGTGATCCTTCAAGCCGCGCAGCAGCGCGCTGCGCAGGCCGGATTCGTGGGTGCCGCCGTCGGGCGTCGGCACGGTGTTGGTATAGGAGGAAAGGAAGCCGTCGGCATCCGCGGTCCAGGCCACCGCCCATTCGCAGGCGCCGTGCGCGCCGTTGCGTCCCGACTTGCCGGAGAAGATGTCCGGATGCACCAGCGTGTCGGCGTGGATCGCGGCAGCGAGATAGTCCTTGAGGCCGCCCGGGAAGTGGAACGTCGCTTCCGCCGGCACGTCCTCTACGCCCTTGAGCAGCTCGGGCGCGCAGTTCCAGCGGATTTCGACGCCGCCGAACAGGTAGGCCTTCGAGCGCGTCATCTTGAACAGGCGCTGCGGCTTGAACGCGGCCTTCTGCCCGAAGATGTCGGTGTCGGGCTTGAAGCGCACGCGCGTGCCGCGGCGGTTGTTGACCTTGCCGAGGTCCTCGAGCTTGCCCTTGGGATGGCCGCGCTCGAAGGTCATGCGGTAGAGCTTCTGGCTGCGCGCGACCTCGACCTCGAGACGCGAGGAGAGGGCGTTCACCACGGAGATGCCGACGCCGTGCAGACCGCCCGAGGTCTCGTAGACCTTGCTGTCGAACTTGCCGCCCGAATGCAGCGTGCACATGATGACTTCGAGCGCCGACTTCTTCGGGAATTTCGGATGCGGATCGATGGGGATGCCGCGGCCGTTGTCGGTGACGGTCAGGAAACCGTCCGCACTCAGCTCGACTCCGATGAAGGTCGCATGCCCGGCCAACGCCTCGTCCATCGAGTTGTCGATGACTTCGGCGAACAGATGATGCAGCGCCTTCTCGTCGGTGCCGCCGATATACATGCCGGGCCGGCGCCGCACCGGTTCCAGCCCCTCGAGCACCTCGATGTCGGCTGCCGTGTAATCGGCTTCCCCCCCACTGCGCGGCGCCGCCTTGACGGCTGTGCGGGGCTTCGGCTCGTCACCGCCGAAGAAATCGTCTTTTGCTTTTGGCTTCAACTGCTTGGACATATATCTTGATGGGTTTTGAGGGCCGCAGAAGCGGCGAATCGGTTAAGCCGACTATGCCACTTCTGACTTGGAAAGGTTACCGTAGGGCGGACTGGGCGCTGTGGGTTGGGAGCGAATCCGGGCGATTTTACGCCGCAGCCTCGCCATTTCCCGGCAATTTGACGTGCCGGCTTGGTGATGTCTGGGTTTTGTGACTTGATGTCACACAAGTCCTTGGCTTACCAGTCCTTTTCATCGAGCAGCACCTTGAGACGGGGCGGGAAGGCTATTTTGGATGGAGCAGTTTGCGCACGCCCTCACTGACTTCGTGCGCGTTCACCAGGCTTGGGCAGCGCCAATCGTGTTCGTGCTGGCCTTCGGAGAGTCGCTCGCCTTCATCTCGCTGCTGGTCCCGGCCTGGGGCGCGCTGGTGGCAATCGGTGCGCTGATCGGGGTCAGCGGCATCAACTTTTTTCCGGTCTGGATTGCCGGCGCCCTCGGCGCGGCGCTGGGTGACTGGGTCTCCTACTGGTTCGGCTACCGCTACAAGGAGAAGGTCGCCGAGATGTGGCCGCTCTCGCGCTATCCGGGACTGCTCCCCAGAGGCGAGGCTTTCGTGCGCAGCTGGGGCGTCCCCAGCATTTTCATCGGGCGCTTCTTCGGACCCCTGCGCGCCTCGGTGCCGCTCGCGGCCGGCATCTTCGAGATGCCCTATTGGACCTTCCAGGCGGCCAATTTCGTCTCGGCCCTGATCTGGTCGGCCGTGCTCCTGCTGTTCGGCGACGTGCTCGCCAAGATCATGGAATGGATCTGGCGGGTGATCTGACCGGGCAACGGGGCCGCCCGGTCAGGGCGTCAGGCCAAGCCTTCTAAGCAAGCCTACAGCGATGCGTTCCAGATCGCGGGGATCCAGCGATATCCGGAGCCGTCCTTCTCGACCCGGACGAGACCGGGGAAGGCGGCGTGGAAGGCCTGGATCGGCATCTTCTCGGCAATCGCCATGTCGTAGAGCTTGCGGCGCGTCTGCTGGGCCAGCGGTTTGTCGACGTCGGATGCGATGTTCCATTCGGGATGCTTCACGAACAGGAACGCTGCGCCCGCGGTGATATCCACCTGCACCAGCACCTTCTCGGCGCCGGAGGCGACGATGAAGGAATTGTGGCCCGGCGTGTGGCCGGGGCTCGCCACCGAGGTGATCCCGGGCGCGACTTCCTTGCCGGCCTCATATTGCGTGACCTTGCGGCCCAGGGCATCGAACACGCGGCGGATGTTCTTGAAATTGTTCTCGAGGATCGGATTGCCCATCCCCTTGCTCATCTCGCCGTCATCCATCCAAAACTTCCATTCCACCGCCGGAACCATGATCTCGGCATTGGGGAAGGCGGGCTTGTTCTCGGCCGCCAGCAGGCCGTTGATGTGGTCGCCATGGAAATGGGAGATGATGACAGTATCGACCGCCGCGCGATCGATACCGGCGGCGGCGAGATTGTTCTGGAATTGGCCGACCTTGCCCTTCGACTGCGTGAACTGGTCGGGACCGAGCCCGGTATCGATGACGACGAGCTTCGGTCCGGTGTTGACCACGACCGGGTTGAAGGTGTGGGTGACCTTGTCGGCTGGCAGGTGGTGCTCGGCGAACACTTTGTTGATGTCATCCTTGCTGGCGCCGGCGGCGTAATTGTCGGTCAGATTGACGGTCGCAACGCCATCGCAGACCACCGTGACCTGGTGGGTGCCGACATTGTAGCGATAGAAGCTCGCATTCTGCTTCTCGGCCAGCGGCGCGGCGGCGCCCGCGGGCGAAATCTTCACGAAAGGCAGGAGCGCCGATGCGGCGGCGCCGGCTAGCGTTGCGCGACGAGTAATCTCGGTCATGGTGATGTCCTGAGGCTGGGTGCGAACGGCTCGGGGCCGGCGAAGAGGTTGTGTCCCGCCGGTCGTTCTCGAAAACCCCTACTTCTAGTGGAAATTCCACGGCGGGCCGATGACATCTGTGCGCGTCCTGCCGTCGCGCGTGCGGCATCCTGCCGTCCCACTGAACCGATTTGCTCTTGACCATGGAACCAGCGGGCATTATAGCCGCGCGCCATGATCAACGCCGCGACCATTCTGTTCGCCCGTCGCCGCCGCCGCAGCTTAGCGGTTTGGGCGGTCGATCGCGTTTGAGATCATCGTCTTTGCCGCTGGACCCGATCCGCGGCATCCTCTCTCCTGTCAGCGCGATCTGATCCGGCGGTCCCCCGAGGAGGCCCAGCAGGAGACCACGATGTACACGCCACCCTTTTTCAAGCAGGACCGCGCCGCGAGCCTGAAATTCGCCGAGGAGCGCGGCTTCGGCACGATGTGCGCCTTCGATGGCAAGCGGCCGATCGCCTCGCCGTTGCCGTTCTATTTGACCTATGCCGCAGATGGCACGCCGCAGGCTGCCTTTCATCTCGCCCGTCACAATCCGCTGCTAAAGCTGGCGGGCGGCGAGGCGTCGTGGCTGCTCGCGGTCAACGGCCCGGATGCCTATGTATCGCCGGACTGGTACGTCTCGCCGGATCAGGTTCCGACCTGGCTCTACCAGTCGGTGCATCTGAGCGGGCCGGTTCGGCTGTTGTCGGATGACGAGCTGGCGCTGCAGCTCGAGGTGCTCAGCGCCAAGTTCGAGAGCTGGCTGCTGCCGAAAAAGCCGTGGACGTCGGCCAAGATGACGGCGGGTCGGCTGGAGACGATGAAAAAAGGGATCGTTGGGCTGGTCATGACCGTTGAGGAGGTCGAAGGCAGCTTCAAGCTGAACCAGCACAAGTCGGAGGCCGATTATGCAGCGATCGCGAATGCGCTTGACGGCGGCGATGCCGATGCCAAGCGGATCTCACAATTGATGCGGCAGGCAAGGCCGCAGGTTTTCGCAGACGACACGAACATGCTCGAAGGGAGCGCATCATGAGCCTCGCTGACACCACCAAAGCTCCGGCCACCAGCGCGGCAAAGAAGCCGGCCACCGTCTTCGTCGATGGCGGTTCCGGTACCACCGGCCTCGGCATCAATGAGCGGCTGAAGCTCCAAAGCGACGTCGCGGTGAAGACCATTGCCGACGACAAGCGCAAGGATCCCGCGGCCAAGAAGGCGCTGATGGAGGAGGTGGATCTCGTCATCCTCTGCCTTCCCGACGATGCCGCCAAGGAAACCGTTGCCCTGGTCGACGGCATGGGGGCTCACGCGCCGAAGGTGCTGGATGCCTCGACCGCCTACCGGGTCGCGCCGGACTGGGCTTACGGCTTTGCGGAGCTGACGCCGGACCAGGCCGGCAAGATCAAGGCCGCGAAGAAGGTCTCCAATCCCGGCTGCTATCCGACCGGCGCGATCGCGCTGCTGCGGCCGATCGTCGATGCCGGCCTGCTGCCGCCTGATTATCCCGTCACCGTCAACGCGGTGAGCGGCTATTCCGGCGGTGGCAAGTCGATGATCGCAAGCTTCGAGGATGGCAGCGCCCCGTCCTTCGAGCTCTACGGCCTCGGCTTCGAGCACAAGCATCTGCCGGAGATGCAGCTCTATTCGAACCTGACGCGGCGGCCGATCTTCATTCCCTCGGTCGGCAACTACCGGCAGGGCATGCTGGTCTCGGTGCCGCTCCAGCTCGACACGCTGCCGGGCAAGCCCGGCGGCGCCGACCTGCAGGCGGCGATGGCAAAACGTTACGCCGGCTCGAAATACGTGAAGGTGATGCCGCTGCAAAACGAGGCGAGCAAGGGCGGCCGGCTCGAGCCGGAGGCGCTCAACGAGACCAACATGCTCGAGCTCTACGTCTTCGCCAGCGACAAATATCACCAGGCGCTATTGGTCGCCCGGCTCGACAATCTCGGCAAGGGGGCATCCGGCGCAGCCGTGCAGAACATGCGGCTGATGCTCGGCCTGCCGGAGGAGTGAGGCAGGCCTCTATCCTCCGTCATTGCGAGCGAAGCGAAGCAATCCAGAGCTTCCACCGCGGAAATAGTCTGGATTGCTTCGTCGCAAGGGCTCCTCGCAATGACGTGGAAAGTGCTTCAAACCACCCTGAAGATCGCCAGCACCAGCACGGCCTGGGCGAAGAAGCCGACGGTGAAGGCGAGGGTGCGGAACACCGGAATTCCGAGCGCATAGACGATGATGTGCGCGATGCGCGACCAGAAATAGACGGCGCAGGCGAGCACCGTCCATTTCGTGGAATAGTCGATCGCGTTCAGGATCAGCACCAGCGGGGCGAAGATGACGAGGTTCTCGACCGCGTTGTCATGGGCGAACATCAGCCGGTTGGCCCACTCCGCCTGGGGCTTGTCGCCGCGCGAGGGGTTGGCCATGGCGCCGCTCAGCCCGCGAACCTGGCAGCGGTTGATGATGTAGGGAACCCACAGAACTCCCGTCAGGATCACCGTCAGTGTCAGCCAGAACAATTCGCGTGTCATAGTGCCGGTCCCTGTGTCGTCGCTGGATTGAGGATAGAGCATGATCCGGAAAAGTGAGTAGCGGTTTTCCGAAAAGATCATGCTCAAACAATTAGTCTATACGAAAGCGCGCCGCATTCCGCTACGCGCGAACTCTGACATAGCTGCCGGGCGCGTCCTCGATCGGCGGGAATGCGTCGCTGCCGACCGCGCGCGCCGGGACTTCCTCGGGGTCGAGCTCGCCCAGCCACTCCCGCCAGTCCGGCCACCACGAGCCCTTGTGCTCGGTGGCGCCCTTCATCCACTGCGCGACGCTGACGTTCTTGATGTTGTCGTTGGTCCAATACTGGTACTTGTTCGCGGCAGGCGGATTGACCACGCCCGCGATGTGGCCCGAGCCGGACAGCACGTATTTCACGGGGCCGCCGAAGAACTGCGAGCCGTAGAGCACCGATTCTGCGGGCGCGATGTGGTCCTCGCGGGTGGCGAGATTGTAGACCGGCACCTTCACCTTGGAGAGATCGAGCAGGGTGTTGTCGAGCGCCATCGTGCCGGTGGAGAGCCGGTTCTCCAGGTAGCAATTGCGCAGGTAATAGGAATGGTTGGCCTGGGTCATCCGTGTCGCATCGGAGTTCCAATGCAACAGGTCGAACGCGCTCGGCTGCTGGCCTTTCAGATAGTTGCTGACCACGTAGGACCAGATCAGGTCGTTGGAGCGCAGCATGTTGAAGGCCATGGCCATCTTCGAGCCTTCGAGCACGCCGGCAGTCTTCATGTCCTGCTCGATCGCGGCGATCTGCTCCTCGTCGACGAACACGAGCAGATCGCCGGCATGAGTGAAGTCGACCTGGGCCGCGAAGAACGTCGCGGACGACACGCGCTGGCGGCGCTTCTCGGCGAGCCAGGCCAGCGTGGTCGCGAGCATCGTGCCGCCGACGCAATAGCCGGCGGTGTGCACCTTCATCTCGCCGGTGATCTTCTCGATCACGTCCATCGCCGTGAGCGGGCCTTCCTTCATGTAGTCTTCCCAGCCCTTGTTGCCGAGCCGCTTGTCGGGATTGACCCATGAGATCACGAAGACGGTGATGCCCTGGTCGACGCACCACTTGATGTAGGATTTCTCCGGCTTCAGATCGAGGATGTAGAACTTGTTGATCCAGGGCGGCACGATCAGGAGCGGGGTGCGCAGCACCTTCTCCGTCGTCGGCGAATACTGGATCAGCTGCATCATCTCGTTCTGGTAGATCACCTTGCCCGGCGTCGTCGCCATGTTGACGCCGACGACGAGATTGTCCGGATTGGACTGGCGGATCTTCAGCATGCCCTTGCCGGCGGCGATGTCCTCGGCCAGCATCTTCAGGCCGCGCGCGAGGTTCTCGCCGCTGGACGCCACCGTCTCGCGCAGCACTTCGGGGTTGGTCAGCACGAAGTTCGACGGCGAGAGCGCGTTGGTGACCTGCTGGACGTAGAACTCGGCCTTGCGGCGCGTGTGCGGATCGAGCCCTTCGGCGTCGCGCACCAGCTCCTGCGCCCATTTGGTCGTGAGCAGATAGAGCTGCATGACGAAGTCGAAGAACTGGTTCGACTTCCATTCCGGATCGGCAAAGCGCTTGTCGCGGGGCGAGGGGGCGATCGCGGGCTCGGCGTCCTGACCGGCCATGCGACGCACCGCCGAGCCCCACAGGTCGAGATAGTCCTTGGCAAGCTTGGTCTGGAGATCGGACGAGCGGGACGTGTCCGACAGCCAATATTCGGCGACCGACGTGAACGTCTTGACGACCTCGGCAAGCTCGGCCGGCGGGCGGTCCTGCACTTCGCCGCTCTCGCGCGGCTTGAGATAGGCGGCGAGCGCCTTGCCGCCGCTCTCCATCGCCCGCGCGACGTTCATCGCAAAGGCTTCGGCGTCGAACTTCGTCTCGGGTTTCGGCGTATCGGTCGTGGCCATACTCATGGGCAGAACAGTAACGATTCATTCCGTATTCGTCACCGCGAAGCTCGCAGGTTTGACGTTAAACGCTCTCGAAGATGTGTTGCACTGCGACAAATCTTCTTGGTTCCGTCACAATCGGGCCGCACGGCTCGGTTTGTTGGGCATCGGCTGTTTTCTTGCTCTAACCATTTTGGGCAGCAATGGTTTGAGCTTGGGCACGGTCTTGGGTAAGCTTGCCCGGGCCGTGCTTTGGGACGAGTAGGGGATTTCCCAAGTGTTGGCGTTATGGGACCTGCAAAAGACGCTGCCGATCTGCGGCGCGGTGCTGATGGCGGCGCTCGCCCTGGGCGGGTGTTCGAGTCAACTCGCGGATCTGGCGCCCGCGGATGCGCCGCCGCGTACCAGGGAGCCCGGGAGCTATCTGCCCGTGCACGATCTGCCCCCGGATCGCGATCAGGCGATCATCCCGCTGGAGCAGCGCGCCAAGATCGAGGCCGAGCTCGCCGCCGCGCGCGATCGCCAGGCCGCTGCCGCCAAGGACGCCAAATAGGCCCGTGGCCGCGAGACCGGCAAGGTAATCGCTGGCGCCTCCGCTTTGCCGTGCTAAAAGACCTCGGTTCAGCCTGGAGTCAGGGCGAACGACTTCAATCTTCGTTGCCGACGATTGCTCTAAGTATTTGATTTTGAGTAATTTTCGCGATGGAGCCTGAGTGCTTTCGTGCCGGCCCTCGCGGCCTGTCGATTCTGTCCTGACCGGTTGCCCGGAGCCCAGAGAGCCATGGAAGAATTTTACCGCATTCGCCGCCTTCCGCCTTACGTGTTCGAGCAGGTCAACCGGGCCAAGGCGGCTGCGCGCAATGCCGGCGCCGACATCATCGACCTCGGCATGGGCAATCCGGACCTGCCGGCGCCGGCGCATGTGCTGGACAAGCTGAAGGAGACGCTCGGCAAGCCGCGCACCGACCGCTACTCGGCCTCGCGCGGCATCCCCGGGCTGCGCCGGGCCCAGGCGGCCTATTACGCCCGCCGCTTCGGCGTGAAGCTGAACCCCGACACCCAGGTCGTGGCGACGCTGGGTTCGAAGGAAGGTTTCGCCAATGTGGCGCAGGCGATCACCGCGCCGGGCGACGTCATCCTCTGTCCGAACCCGAGCTACCCGATTCACGCCTTCGGTTTCTTGATGGCGGGCGGCGTCATCCGCTCGGTGCCTTCGGAGCCGACGCCGCAATTCTTCGAGGCGGCGGAGCGGGCGATCGTGCATTCGATCCCCAAGCCGCTCGCGCTCGTCGTCTGCTATCCCTCGAACCCGACCGCCTATGTCGCGAGCCTCGACTTCTACAAGGACCTCGTCGCCTTCGCGAAGAAGCACGAGATCCTGATCCTGTCCGATCTCGCTTATGCCGAGGTCTATTTCGACGAGAGCAACCCGCCGCCCTCGGTGCTGGAGGTGCCGGGCGCGATGGACTGCACCGTCGAGTTCACCTCGATGTCGAAGACCTATTCGATGGCCGGCTGGCGCATGGGCTTTGCAGTCGGCAATGAGCGCGTGATCGCCGCGCTCGCCCGCGTCAAATCCTATCTCGATTACGGCGCGTTCACGCCGGTGCAGGTCGCGGCGACCGCCGCGCTGAACGGCCCCGACGATTGCATCAAGGAGATGCGCGACACCTACCGCAAGCGCCGCGACGCGCTGGTGGAATCGTTCGGCCGGGCGGGGTGGGAAATCCCGGCGCCGGAGGCCTCGATGTTCGCCTGGGTGCCGCTGCCGGAAGCCTTCCGCAGCGTCGGCAGCATGCAGTTCGCGACCCTGTTGGTGGAGAAATCCGGCGTCGCGGTCTCGCCCGGCGTCGGCTTCGGCGAGCATGGTGAAGGATATGTCCGCATCGCCATGGTGGAAAACGAGCAACGGATCAGGCAGGCCGCGCGCGGCGTCCGCCGCTTCCTTGAAAGCGGCATCGAAACGTTGCACAACGTGGTTCCTCTCGCCAATCGGCGGTAATTCTCTTCTGCAGGTTTTCTGAAGTATCATGGTCGCACCGCTGAAAGTGGGCATAGCGGGGCTCGGCACCGTGGGTGCCGAGGTTATCCGCTTGATCGAAACACAGGCGCGCGTGCTCGCAGGGCGCAGCGGCCGGGGCATCCGCGTGGTTGCGGTCACAGCGCGTTCGAAGGCGAAGAAACGCGGCATCGACCTGCGCGGCTTCGATTGGGCGAAGGACCCGATCGCGCTCGCCACGCATCCGGAGGTCGATTGCTTCGTCGAGCTGATGGGCGGCGCCGGCGATCCCGCGCTGTCGGCGGTGGACGCTGCGCTCGGTGCCGGCAAGTCGGTCGTCACAGCCAACAAAGCGCTGCTCGCCAAGCACGGCCTCAAGCTGGCCAAGGCGGCTGAAAAGCACGGCGGTGCGCTGAATTTCGAGGCAGCGGTCGGCGCCGCGATCCCCGTCATCAAGACGTTGCGCGAAGGGCTTGCCGGAACCGGCGTCAACCGCGTCTACGGCATCCTCAACGGCACCTGCAATTACATCCTGACCCGGATGGAGCAGGAGGGCCTGTCCTTCGCCGAATGCCTCAAGGATGCCCAGCGGCTCGGCTATGCCGAGGCCAATCCGTCCTTCGACGTCGACGGCCACGACACCGCGCAGAAGCTCGCCATTCTCGCCAGCCTCGCTTTCGGCACGAAAGTTGCTCAAAGTGCGGTGTATGTCGAAGGCATCTCATCCATCGCGCCGGAAGATCTTCGCGCCGCCGACGATCTCGGTTATCGGCTCAAACTGCTCGGTGTTGCCGTTCGCACCGCCAAGGGCATCGAGCAGCGCGTGCACCCGACCATGGTGCCGAAATCCTCCTCGATCGCGCAGGTGATGGGCGTCACCAATGCGGTCACGATCGATGGCGAAGGCATTCCGCCGATCACGCTGGTCGGCCCCGGCGCGGGCGGTGCCGCGACCGCATCCGCCGTCGTCGCCGACATCGCCGACGTCGCGCGCGGCATCCGCGCCAATCCGTTCGGCCGGCCCATCGGGCAGCTGCGCGACACCAAGAAGGCGCCGATGGAGCGTCACGAGGGCGGCTATTACATCCGCCTGCTCGCACGCGATTTCCCCGGCACTGCGGCCGCGATCGCGACGCGGCTTGCCGAGCAGAAGATCTCGATCGAGTCGATCGTGCAGCGTCATCCCAATGGCGGCGCTGCGCCCACTGACGGCAAGGCTGTTCCGGTGCCCGTCATCCTGATCACCTATGCCACGCACGAGGATGCCGTGCGCCGTGCGCTCGCCGCCGTGCAGAAGGACAAGGTGATCAGCGGACGGCCGCAGGTGATCCGGATCGAGAAGAACTAGAGCATGACCTCGGAAAAGTCTGAGCGGTTTTCCGGAAAGGTCATGCTCAAGCCATAAGGCGGTCGTTCGTTCGAACGAACACCGGGCGTTGTGAGTTGATGTGGACGGAGATTTCCGTCCCAAACGTTTCGAAGGAGTAAGCCGATGTCGACCCATATTGAAGTCCCCCCGCACGCCTTGCTCGAGCGCATTCTCACGCTGGAGATCGTGCGGGTGACGGAGCGGGCGGCGGTGTCGTCGGCGCGGTTGCGCGGCCACGGCAACGAGAAGGCGGCCGACCAGGCCGCCGTCGACGCCATGAGGCGCGAGCTCAACAAGCTGCCGATCCAGGGCACCATCGTGATCGGCGAGGGCGAACGCGACGAGGCGCCGATGCTTTATATCGGCGAGCAGGTCGGCCTCAAGGCAGGTCCCGAGGTCGATATCGCGGTCGACCCGCTCGAAGGCACCACGCTGTGCGCCAAGAACATGCCGGGCTCGATCGCCACCATGGCGATGGCTGACGGCGGCACGCTGCTGCACGCCCCCGACGTCTACATGCAGAAGCTCGCGATCGGCCCCGGCTACGACAAGGGCGTCGTCGATCTCGATGCCTCGCCGGCCGACAATGTCCGCCGCCTCGCCAAGGCCAAGGGCGTGAAGCCCGAGGGCATCACCGTTCTCGTGCTCGACCGTCCGCGCCATGCCGACATCATTTCGAGCGTGCGCTCGACCGGTGCGGCCGTACGCCTGATCACCGACGGCGACGTTGCCGGCGTCATCCATTGCGCCGACCCCGACAACACCGGCGTCGACATGTATCTCGGCACCGGCGGTGCACCGGAAGGCGTGCTCGCCGCCGTGGCGCTGCGCTGCATCGGCGGCCAGATGCAGTGCCGCCTCATCCTCGATTCCGAGGAGAAGCGCGAGCGCGCCGCCAAGATGGGCGTCAACGATCCCAAGATGATCTACGGCATCGAGGACATGGCACGCGGCGACTGCCTGTTCGCCGCCACCGGCGTCACCACGGGCTCGCTGCTCTCAGGCGTCAAGTTCCGCAAGGACGGTGTGATCGAGACCGAGACGGTGGTGATGCGCTCCGTCACCGGCACCGTGCGCTACATCAAGGCCGAGCATCGCGAGCTGGCAAAGTTCCATCTGGATTGAGGCCGCGGTCATCCGCGCGCGATTGCTCGGCGCTTTGGTCGCAGACGGATCCGTCGTCTGTCTGCTATGGGCTGCGATGCGGTGCCGGGGCGAACATGTGCAGGTCGCGCAACATCAGAGCCAGCATGACGGCCCCCTGGAGCTGCCCAACCTCATCGGCCCAGGGCTGAAGAATGGACTTCGCGGTCGCCATGTCTCCGCGCGCGAGCGCGCTGCGCGCGTTTATGTCGGCCTCGGCATAGGTGTCAGTTGCAATCATACGGGACAGCGCCTGCGCGAGGCCTTCATCGAAGCTCTCCAGGCGTACTTCGGAGACGTAGTGATCAGGCTTGAGACCGATTTTGTTTCTTGGATGCGCCGGATCGAAATGCCCAACCTTTGCCAGCATGATCAGCAGAGGATGATTTCCGGCGATGGAAGGAGGAATGATCGGATAGGTCCTGATTCTCCCCGATCGATCATCAAGAGATGAGAAGGAGATGACCGGCCCAAGGTTGAAGCGCGACTTGCGATGGAGCACAGCAACGCGATGGTCGATCTCGGAGTCCGGTTTGAACACCTCACCGTTCTTGAAGCTCGCGTCGGGGTCGGCATCGATGAGAAATGCCGAGAGCTGGGCAACCCGGCCGGTGACGGTGCGTTCGTCAAGCCCGTCCACCTCAAACTCGATCTCTCGTCCAGCGAACGCGGACAATCCGAGCGTATAAGCTCCCAGGGTCTTGCCGGAACGGAAGGGGACGATGTCCATCCACAATCCGAACGGCTGATCTGGATACGCCTCGAACGCGCGGCTTGACTGCTCCAGCCACATCTCGGGGGAACGGCCGATTTTTCCGTCCCAGATGACGGCGACAACATTAGGCAGTGCCGCAACCACGGCACCCACAAAGGCGGTCGTGAGGTACGTATTCTCGGCAAAATCCAGCGCTTTCGTTTCCGTATTGCCTTCGGCAGAGCCCATCGGCGCGACCACGAGGTGCGCACGATGGCGTCGAGCGGCGTGGAAAGCTTCCGGCCACAGCCAGGAAGCCCGCTCCCACAATTGCTGATCGAAAGGTATCGGCGCAGGCATCAGGAGGATCGTCATGAGATGATCTCCTGCGCGGATGAACAGGGGACCGTCAGCACCGTCGCTCGGTGCGAAGGTGCTACGGTTCCAGCGTATGTCGGCATGACGAACGCGTAAGAACTGGATCAAAGCCTCCTCGTCCGGGAGGCGGGCATCCTCGAGCAATATGTATGCGACAGAGACGGTTGTCATGGCCGGTGCGCTTCACCCCGACGAGTTGAGGTAGGCGACCAAACTCGTCCCTCACGTGCTTGATGCGCCGAACTAGCGCTATTGTTGCATGGAACGGATCATGCTTTAAAGCCCTCGATCTCGGCCGGCTAGCCGGGCCAAAACAAAATCAGCGGAGCGAAGCATGACCACACCATCCAATCTCTCCGCCGTCAAAGCCCTCGTCTTCGACGTGTTCGGCACAGTCGTGGACTGGCGCACCAGCCTGATTACCGACTTCATGTGGTGGAGCAAGCAGCGCGGCATCACCGCCGATTGGACCGCGCTGGTCGACGGCTGGCGCGGCATGTACATGGCCTCGATGGACGACGTGCGCCAACATCCCGAGCGCGGCTACGTCATGCTCGACGATCTGCATCGCCGCTCGCTGGAGCAGCTGGTCGATCAATTCGCGATCAGGGGCCTCACCGAGGCCGATCTCGACTACCTCACCAAAGGCTGGCACCGCCTGCATCCCTGGCCCGACAGCGTCGCCGGCTTGATGCGGCTGAAATCAAAGTTCGTGATCTCGCCGCTCTCGAACGGCAACGTCGCGCTGCTCACCAACATGGCGAAGTTCGCCGGCCTGCCGTGGGACCTCATCATGTCGGCCGAGCTGTTCGAGCACTACAAGCCCGATCCGGAAACCTATCTCGGCGCAGCAAAGCTGCTCTGCCTCAAGCCGGAAGAGGTGATGATGGTCGCGGCCCACAATGGCGATCTCGCTGCCGCCCAGAAGAACGGATTGAAGACCGCCTTCGTGGCGCGACCGACCGAATACGGCCCGCTTCAGAAGGTCGATTTCGAAGCAACCGGCAAGTGGGACATCGTCGCGAAGGATTTTGGCGGCATCGCCGATCAGCTCGGCTGCTGACATTCGCGGCGCAGCGGCGATCAATGGACTACGAAAGTGCGATCGGCAGTTCGGGATTGCTCGACGAGCTGCGGGAGTTCGATCCACGCGTGGTCGGGACGCTGCCTTTGGGGCTTGCGACGCCATTGAGCGACATCGATGTCGTCTGCCATGTTCTGGACGCGGTGGCTTTCGCCGAAGTGATCTGGCGCCGGTACCGCGCCTGTGGCGGGTTTGCGCTCTACCAATGGTGCTCCAGCCGGCGGCCGGTGGTCGCCCGCTTCGAGTGGGACGGCTGGCCGTTCGAGCTGTTCGGCGATCCCAAGCCGGTCGATCAGCAGGAAGGCTGGCTGCACTTCGAAATCGAGCGGAGATTGCTCGCGCTCGACGACGGGCGTCTGCGCAAAGCCGTGGCCGACCATAGGGCGCGCGGGATGAAGACCGAGCCCGCGTTTGCCGCCGCGCTCGGCATTGCCGGGGACCCGTATTCCGCATTGCTTGCATTGGGCCGTGAGAGCGACGCCCAGCTGCGGGCCCGCCTGGAGTGCCTGTAAGGTTCGCCGCGTGGGACCGCACAGATCCGGGCGGCTCGCGCCGCCCGGATCTGAACTGACGGCTACAACGTCATCTTCATCGGCTCCGGATAGTAGCGGAAACCATCTCCGGCTTTGGCGACATGGCCATAGCCTGGCCAGGCGAAGTGATAGGACATCACCGGGATCTTGTTCGCCGCCAGCATCGTCAGCAGCTTGACGCGCGACTCCGCCGCCTGCTTCGGGTCGGAATCGTAGGAGAACTCCATCCGTGGCTTCTCCAGCAGCAGCACCGAATGGTGCGAGAGATCGCCGAGGAAGGCGAACGACTTGCCGGCCGACGTCACCATGAAGATGGTGTGGCCGACGGTGTGGCCGGGGGCCGCGATCGCCTGCACGCCGGGCAGGAATTCCTCGCCATCCTTGAAGAATTTGATCCGATCCCGGACCGGCAGCAGGTTCTTGCGGGCGTGGATGACGAAATCCTTGGCCGCGCTGCCGAGCTTGCCTTCGTCGGTCCAGAAGTCGAAATCGCTCTGGGCAATGTAGACTTGCGCGTTGGGGAACAGCGGCTTGCCGCCCTCGTCGACGATGCCGCCGATATGATCGATATGGGCATGCGAGCATACGACGGCATCGATGTCGCCCGGCTTGATGCCGGCCTCCGTCATGCTCTTCTGCTGCCGTCCGGTGCTGGCGCCGAACATCTTCGATGAGCCCATGCCCGTGTCGAACAGGATGAGCTTGTCACCGGTGTTCACGATCGGAGAGTTCTGTTCGAGCACGACATTGTCCGGCGACAGGAAATTGTCGGCCAGCATCTTCTTGACCTCTTCCTTGGGAACGCCGGTGAAGGTCCCGGAGGGATCGCCGAGCGGAAGCGGTCCGTCGGATACGACGGTCACCTCGGCATCGCCGAGAATGAAGCGGTGCCAGTAGGGCGTCTGAGTGCCGAGCTTGGGCGCCCGCGCCATCGCGCTGCTGCCGAGCATGGCGCTGGCGCCGAGACCGGCCCCAAGTGCGAGTAGGGACCGACGCGAGACATCGAGTGTCATTCTTTTCCTCCGCTTTCGTCTTTTGTTTTGCGCAATCGTTGGCGCGGTAAGCGGCCGCCCGATCGGCCACGTGGCCGGAGGGCGGCGGAAAGCATGCTGCGCCGGTTGCGACAAGCTAGCAAGTGGAATTACCCGGTACGGCACGCTGAACGAGAACGATAGCCGGAGCGCGAAAGCGACGTCCAAAGGCAGGCTGCGCCAAGGCGCGGAATTGCGCGTTACGCAATTCTCAACGTGACGTCATTGCCTTCCGTCTCGGCAAAGCCCGCCTGCAGCACCTCTTCGCGCTTGTGACGCAGATGCGCACGCAGGATGTGGGCGAGCCCGACACCGTCGCGGCGCTGAAGCGCGTTCAGGATTGCCTCGTGCTCCTTCACGGCGAGCGCCCAGCGCTGCGCCGTCATCGGCGTGACATAGCGCGCGCGCCGGATGCGCGCGGTCACCGAGGCGTAAAGCCCGGCGAGCACAGGATTTCCCGCTGCGGTCACGATGGCTTCGTGAATGGCGCGATTGCCACGGTAGTACTGGATCAGGTCGCGCTCGCGATAATGCTGCACCATGTCCGCATGTGCGGCGGCGATCGCATCGATCTCGGCGTCGCTGATGCGCTCGCAGGCGAGTTCGCCCGCGAGAGCCTCCAAGCCCTGGCAGACCTCGAACAGGTCGCGCATGTCCTTGTCGGTCAGCTTTGCTGCCCGCGAGCCGCGATGCGGCAGCAGCTGCACGAGCCCTTCCGCCGCCAGCACCTTGAGCGCCTCGCGCAGCGGCGTCCGCGAAATCTCGAGCCGCTCGCACAGCTCGCGCTCGGGAATCCGCGCGCCCGGCGGGATTTCGCCGTCGAGCAGGATGGCGCGGATGCGGTTGACGACCTCGTCGTGAAGCATGGCTCTGAGCTCTGTTTTGAATGCAAAAATGAACTTATACGCCCATATGGCCAAGTTCCAGCTTGAAAATTCAGAGTTTTGCATTCAAAAATGTAAAAAACAGAAAGGTATGAGGAAATGGACCTGCAAGTGGCGGCAGAAGACCTCGTGTTCGAGCGCGACGGCGGCATCGGGCGGATCACCTTCAACCGTCCGCAGGCCCGCAATGCCTTCACGTTCGCCATGTACGAGCGGCTCGCCGCGATCTGCGAGGAGGCCAATCGCGACCATGACATCAAGGTGCTGGTGCTGCGGGGGGCCGGCGACAAGGCCTTCGCCTCGGGCACCGACATCAATCAGTTTCGCGAATTCAGGACGCCGCAGGACGCCGTCGACTACGAGAACCGCATCGACCGGGTGCTGACCACACTCGAGCAATGCCGGGTCCCCACGATCGCGGCGATCAACGGGTTCTGTACCGGCGGCGGGGCCGGCATTGCCGCGGCCTGCGACCTCCGCATCGGCACAAAAGCTGCGAAGATCGGATTCCCCATCGCCAGGACGCTCGGCAATTGCCTGTCGATGTCCAATGTCAGCCGTCTCACCGCACTGATCGGCGCCGCGCGCGTCAAGGATCTCATCTTCACCGCACGCCTCGTCGATGCCGGGGAGGCCGCAAGCGTCGGGCTGCTCGGCGAGGTCGTCGACGATCTTGCCGCCCTTGAACGACGTGCAGACGAGGTGGCCCGGCTCGTCGCGAGCCATGCGCCGTTGACGCTGAATGCGACCAAGCAGGCTGTCAGCCGTCTGCAGCGCCGGTTGACGCAGGACGAGGGCGAAGACCTCATCCTGATGTGCTACACGAGCCAGGATTTTCGCGAAGGGCTCGATGCTTTCCTCAACAAGCGCGCGCCGCAATGGCGCGGCCAATAGGACGAGCCGATGCAAAGCGATCCATCGCAATCCACCTCCCGCCGTTCGGGACCGCTGGCCGGCCTCAAGGTCATTGATCTCACTCACGTCATGGCGGGACCGACCTGCACCTTGATGCTCGCCGACATGGGCGCCGACGTGATCAAGATCGAGAAATGGCCGAACGGCGACGACACCCGTCATTCGGTGCCGCCGAAGATCGGGGACGAGGCGGCCTCCTTCCTGATGATGAACCGCAACAAGCGCGGCATCGTGCTGGACCTGAAGACCGACGGCGGCAAAGAGGTGCTGCGCCGGCTGATCGCCGATGCCGACGTGCTGGTCGAGAACTTTGCGCCGGGCGCGATGGAGCGCCTCGGCTTCGGCTATGAGGCGCTGCACGCGGAATTCCCGGCGCTGATCTATTGCTCGCTGTCGGGCTTCGGCCGCACCGGCCCCTACAAGCATCGCAGGGGGTTCGATCTCGTCGCGCAAGCCATGAGCGGCATCATGAGTTTTACCGGCGAGCGGCCCGACGGTCCGCCCGTCAAGTGCGGCCCGCCGCTGTCGGACATCACCGCCGGCCTGCTCGCGAGCATGGGCATCCTGGCCGCCTACACCCATCGCCTCAAGACCGGTGAAGGCCAATGGGTCGAGACCTCGCTTTATGAAGCCGCCTTGGTGCAGACCTATTGGCAGTCGACCATCGCGCTCGCCGCGGGCACCGCGCCGCGCGCGATGGGCTCGGCGCATCCGCTCAACGCGCCGTACCAAGCGTTTGAAGCCTCGGACGGCTGGCTCGTGGTCGGCGGCGCCAACAAGAAGCATTGGCTGTTGATGCTGGAAGCGCTCGGCGCGAGCGAGCTCGCCGACGATCCGCGCTTCGTCACCGGTGCCGATCGCATGGCCAACCTGAAGGAGCTCGAAGCCGTCCTCAGCGAACGCTTCCGCAAGCAATCGCGGGCGCATTGGCTCGCGGCGCTGGACGAGAAGGGCGTGCCGTGCGGCCCCGTGCACGACATGCTGGAGGCGCTGAGCGATCCGCAGACGCTGGCGCGCGAGATGGTCGTCGAGGTCGAGCACTCCACGCTCGGGTCCGTCAAGACGATCGGGCTTCCCATCAAGTTTTCGGAGACCCCGGGCAAAGTGCGATCAGGCGCACCGGTCTATGGAGAGCACACGAAAGAGGTTCTGGCCGAGCATGGGTTCGACCAGTCACGAATCGAAGCGCTCGAAAAAGAAGGCGCAATCGTCTCGGCCCGGGAACGACGCGAGGAACACGTCGCCTGACCGGACGTCGATACGACAACAACAAAAGATAAAGATCAGCTGGAGGAAATCATGGGTCGGACGTCAACATTTCTGCTCTCCGCAGCCGCAGCCGTGCTCGCCGGCACCATGCCGGCGCTCAGCGCCTGGCAACCGCAAAAGCCGATCGAGTTCGTGGCCACCGCCGGCCCCGGCGGCGGCACCGACAATCTCGCGCGCGCGGTGCAGAACATCATCACCAAGCACAAGCTGATCGAGCAGCCGATCGTCGTCGTCAACAAGGGCGGCGGCAGTGGCGCTGAAGGCTATGTCTACGGCAAGGCCTCCGCCGGTGATCCCTACAAGGTGATCTTCGGCACCTCGAATGCCTGGCAGCAGCCGCTCGTCTCCAAGGTCGCCTTCAACTACACCGATCTCACGCCAATCGCGGCGATGGCGCAGGACGAGTTCCTGCTCTGGGTCAAGCAGGACGCGCCGTACAAGACCGCGGGCGATTATCTGAAGGCGGCCGCAGCGGGCGAATTCAAGATGGGCGGCGCGCAGTCCAAGGACACCGACGAGGTGCTGACGCGCATGATCGAGAAGGCCGGCAAGGTCAAGCTGACCTATATCCCGTTCAAGAGCGGCGCCGAGACCGCCGTGCAGCTCGCCGGCGGACACCTCGATTCCCACGTCAACAACCCCAGCGAAAGCCTCGGGCAATGGCGCGGCAGCACGCAGCGCCCGCTCTGCGTGTTCAGCCCGAAACGGCTGCCGCAGGGGCCGAAGGTCACCGCGACGGAAGGCTGGGGCGACGTTCCAACCTGCGTCGAGCAGGGCCTCGACATCAACCAATATGAGCAGCCGCGTACCGTATGGCTGCCCGGCAAGGTCACGCCGGAGCAGGCCGCGTTCTATGTCGACCTCATGAAGAAGGTGCAGGCGACGCCGGAGTGGAAGGACTACATCGAGAAGACCTCCCAGGTCGACACGTTCCTCACCGGTGCCGAGCTCGAAAAATTCATCAAGGAGGACCTCGAGCGCATCAAGCAGGTCGCGGGCGATCAGGGCTGGCTGGTCAAGTGAGGCCGAGGATGGGCTTCGATCGCGCCGCCAACTGTAGCCCTGGTCCTCATCCTGAGGGCCCGCCGGAGGCGGGCGTCTCGAAGGATGGCCGCGGATGCGATGTCGCCTGGAGCCGTCCTTCGACACGCGCGAAAAAGCGCGCTCCTCAGGACGAGGACTGTTTCGCCGGAGCTGCCCATGATCTCCCGTCGCGCGCTTGAACTTGCGACCGCCGTGCTCACCGGCAGCTTCGGCGTGGCCGTCGTCGTCTCCAGCCTCGACAACGGCATCGGCTGGTCGAGCGCAGGCGTGGACGCCGGCACATTCCCGTTCCTGACCGGGATCATCGTCGTGCTCGGCAGCCTCTACAATCTGGTGAGAGGCGTGGTGCCGGCCGCGACGCTCGCAAGCGTTCCCATCGCGATCACGTCGATCGAGCTGCGCCGGCTCGTCGGCCTGTTCGTGCCGGCTGCCATCTTCGTCGCTGCGATCCCGCTCGCCGGGATGTACGTCGCCTCCGCTCTCTATGTCTTCGCGGTGCTGGCGATCCCCCGACACCAATCCGTGCCGCGCGCGCTGGCTATGGCAGGAGCTACGGCGCTCGCGCTCTACCTCGTGTTCGAGCGCATGTTCCAGGTCAGTCTGCCGCGCGGCGCACTGGCTTCCGCGCTCGGGTTCTGAGGGAGCAGCGGGATGGACAATCTCCAGGAGCTCCTGCACGGCTTCACCATCGCGGTCACGGTGCCGCATCTGGTCCTGATGGTGGTCGGCGTGCTGCTCGGCATTCTCGTCGGCGTGCTGCCGGGGCTGGGCGCGCCGAACGGCGTGTCGCTGCTCCTGCCGCTCACCTTCGGCATGCAGCCGGTCTCGGCCATCATCCTGCTCTCCAGCATGTATTGGGGCGCGCTATTCGGGGGATCGGTGACGTCCATCCTGTTCAATATCCCGGGGGAGCCGTCGTCGGTGGCGACCACCTTCGACGGCTATCCGATGGCGCGCGACGGCAGGCCGACCACCGCGCTCGCGACCGCCTTCGGTTCGGCGGCGTTCGGCGCGCTGGTCGGCGTCATCCTGATCACCTTCCTCGCCTCCTGGGTGGCGCAGGCTGCGCTCGCGTTCGGGCCGGCCGAGTATTTTGCGGTCTATTTTCTCGCCTTTGCCAGCTTCGTCGGCATGGGCGGTGCGGCGCCGATCAAGACCGTCGTGGCGCTGGCGCTCGGCTTTGCCATCGCCGCCATCGGCATCGACACCGTCTCCGGCAGCGTCCGCCTCACCATGGGCGTGGACGAACTCGTCAAGGGTGTCAGCTTCGTCGTCGCGGTGATGGGCCTCTTCGGCATTGGCGAGCTGCTGGTCGCCGTCGAGGAGGAGTTTCACGCCCGCGCGGTCTCTTCCAAGATCGATTGGCGCGAGGTGTTTCGCGCCGTCGGCCGCCTGCCGCGGCACGGCGTCGCCCTGCTGCGCAGCGCCGCGATCGGCTGCTGGATGGGCATCACGCCGGGCGGCCCGACCGCGGCCTCCTTCATGAGCTACGGCATCGCGCGCCGCTTTTCACACCGTGGCCGGCATTTCGGCACCGGCGAGGTCGAAGGCATCGTGTCGCCGGAGACGGCCGATCATGCCGCCGGCACCAGCGCGCTGCTGCCGATGCTCTCGCTCGGCATTCCGGGCTCGGCAACCGCGGCCGTGATGATGGGCGGGTTGATGATCTGGGGCCTCAATCCCGGGCCCATGCTGTTCGTGGACCAAAAGGATTTTGTCTGGGGCCTGATCGCCTCGATGTATGTCGGCAACATCGTCGCCGTCGCCCTGGTGCTGCTGACGGTCCCGGTGTTCGCCGCCCTGATGCGGATTCCCTTCGTGGTGATCGCGCCGCTGATCGTGATCATCTGCGTCGTCGGCGCCTATTCGGTGTCGAACTCCTATCTCGACGTCGTCATGATGCTCGGCTTCGGGGTCGTCGGCTATCTCTTCAAGAAGCTGTTCTATCCGCTGGCGCCGCTCGTGCTCGCGATCGTCATCGGCGACAAGGCCGAGGACGCCTTCCGGCAGTCGATGCTGATCTCCAAGGGATCTCTCGGCATTTTCTTTGCGAACAAGCTGGTGACGTGCCTGATCGTGGGCGGCATCGCGCTGCTGCTGCTTCCGCTTCTGTTGCAGCTGCCGCGGCTCTGGCGCAAACCTGCGTCGCCCGCGACCGATGCGCCAGTCCAGGAAAGGGCGATCATATGACCGCAAAGCCGCTGATTGCGCTGGCCATGGGAGATCCAGCCGGCATCAGCCCGGAGCTGACGGCCAAGCTCGTGGCGCAGGACGACATCCGCGCGCGCTGCCGGCTCGTCGTCATCGGCGACCGCCGCATTTTCGACGAGGGCGCGCGCATTGCCGGCGTCAAGCCGGAGCTGAAGATGCTAGAGCAGGGCGCCGATCTTCGCGCAGCGCAGGAAGATGCGCTGTTCGTCGATCTCCGCCACCTCGACCCCAGAGAGGTCGAGCCGAAGAAAGCGACCCTTGCCGGCGGAAAATTTGCGCTGGCCAATTACAGGCATGCGCTCGAGCTCGGCCGCGACGGCCATGTCGAGGCGGTCTGCTTCACCCCCTTTAACAAGCAGGCGATGCGCCTTGCCCGTGCCGAGTACGACGACGAGATCGCGTTCTCGGCCGAAATCGTCGGTCTCAAGACGCCGGCAAGCGAATTCAACGTGCTCGACGGGATCTGGAACGCGCGGGTCACCTCGCACATTCCGCTCAGGGACGTCGCTGCGAAACTGTCCGGCGAACGCATCCGTCGCGCGCTCGATCTGACCGATTCCTGCATGCGGAACGCCGGCTTTGCGCGGCCGCGCATCGCGGTCGCAGGCCTCAACCCCCATGCCGGCGACGGCGGCAATTTCGGCCGCGAGGAGATCGACGTGATCGCTCCGGCGGTTGCGGCGGGCCAGCGCGAGGGCATTGCCGCGGAGGGACCGTTTCCGGCCGACACCGTGTTCCTGCGCGCCAAGGCCGGCGCCTTCGATGCCGTGCTGACGATGTATCACGACCAGGGCCAGATCGCGATGAAGCTGATGGGTTTCGATCGCGGCGTGACCTTGCTCGGCGGCTTCCCGTTCCCGATCTGCACGCCCGCGCACGGCACCGCCTACGACATCGCGGGGCAGGGCATCGCCTCGATCGGCGCCAGCCGCGCCGCGTTGCTGCTCGCCGCGGAGATGGCGGCGCGTCGTCTCGGCTGAACTTGCACGCGCGAAGGGAGCGACCGCTGATTGCGCTCGCCTTGCGCGCAGACTTAGACTTTAGGGAAAAACTGGAAACTTCCGCCGTCGCGAGGAGTTGGCGCCCCATGAACATCTTCCACGTCGGAGCTGGAACATGGTCGACGACAGCCCGCTACGAACAGCGGTGGACACCGCTTGGTGCGTGTACCTTGCCCGGCATCGCAGCGTCGATGCAGCGGATGGCCGTCGTTGCCTGCTCGAGCGTCATCTGCAAGGGAGGCGGGAAGCGCGCGAGAGTAACGGTGATGCCCAGGAACTCGCAGCATTCGGGCTTGCCTATCTCGAGCGGCTTTCCGATGACGAATGTTGAGGCTCATCGAGGGCGGTATCTGTCGGCTGGCTAGCGCGAGCGCAAGGCCGGATTGGACCTTGCTCGCGATTTCGAACCTTCTGTCTGCGGCCATCGTGCTGATCGTGCGTTCAGCGATATAGCGAGCTCCAATGCGTATCGCCCAGCTGGCTCCGCTTGCCGAAAGCGTCCCTCCGAAGCTCTACGGCGGCACCGAGCGGGTGGTAGCCTGGCTTGTGGATGAGCTTGTCGAGCTCGGTCACGACGTCACGCTGTTTGCCAGCGGTGACTCCCGAACGAGAGGCAAACTCCACCCGGTATGGCCACGCGCGCTGCGTCTCGGCCGGAAGGGCGCCGATCCGAACGCAGCCTGCGCGATGCTGCTGGAAGCGATCGCGAGACGAGCCAACGACTTCGACGTGATCCACGCCCATATCGACTGGCTTCCGCTGCCGTTGCTCAGTCGCGTTGGCGTACCGTTCCTGACGACCATGCACGGCCGCCTTGACTTGCCTGGCTTGCCTGACGTGGTTCGGCAGTTCCCAGAAGCAAGCTTCGTGTCGATCTCGGATCACCAGCGCCTGCCGCTTCCGGATGCGAAATGGATTGGAACGATCCAGCACGGGCTGTCGTCGGAGCTGTTGGATCCATCCTATGAGGAGGGATCCTATCTGGCGTTTCTTGGCCGTCTCACGGAGGACAAGGGTCCGGAGGACGCCATCCGCATCGCGCACGCAGCCCGGATGCCTCTTCGCATCGCCGCGAAGATTCCACGCGCCGAGACTGCCTACTTCAGGAAACACCTTGCGCCCCGGATCGACGGCGAGATGATCCAGCTTATCGGCGAAGTCGACGACGTGAAGAAGCAATCATTCCTTGGCGGAGCAGCCGCTCTGCTATTTCCGATCGCTTGGCCGGAGCCTTTCGGGCTGGTCATGATCGAGGCGATGGCGTGCGGAACGCCCGTGATCGCCTATCGCTCCGGCTCTGTCCCTGAGGTCATCGAGCACGGCCTAACCGGTTTCATCGTCGAGAACGAGGAGCAGGCGGTCAAGGCGGTCGGCGAATTGGGCAAGCTGGATCGAAGGAGAGTGCGCGCCCGCTTCGAAGAACGCTTCACCGCATACCGAATGGCGCGCCAGTACGAAGATCAGTACCGCAAGCTGGCTGCCGCGGCAGCTCGGAAGGTCAACACGCAAATGTCGGAAAGGTGAAGGGGGGCGGCGATGTCGCTGTGCTAGATCGCCGCGCCCAATGAGGTGTCGCCGAGCCGGATTCCTTCTGTTTTGCCCGACGTGTCAAAGAATCTTCGCGCGTTGCAAAAACAGCGAGGTAAGACAACCCCTTGGCTACTATGCATGGGGTTGTTTTCGCGAGTTTTGATCGAGGCGGGCCCGCTCGCCTCACGCGCCGCAGACGATCACGCCGTACCAGCCGAGCCCGCGATAGGTCTCGTAGCCTGGGGTGGCATGGAACGCGACCAGTGTGCCCGTGCGTTCCTGATAGAAGCCGGAGCGCTGGCCGTTCAGCGACAGCGAGATGCGTTCGCTGAGGATGCCCTGGCCGTCGGACGCCGCGATCACGCGAAAATTGGAATCGACCAGCAATACGCGCGCCTTGTCGCCGTCGCCGACGCGCACGCCCTGCACGATGGCGCGGGCCTGCGGCTCCCAGTCGAAATGGATGGCGAGCACCCCGATCGGCGCGCCGTTGGCCTGCCCGCCGGCGCGGACGCTGGCGCAATAGGTCGCGACCTGCGCGTTGCCGAGCAGCGGCTGGTTCTCGACGTCGCCGGCGACATAATCGTCGCCGGAGCGAAGGCCTTTCGCGTCGCGAAACCATCTGGTGTGGGCGACGTTCTGGCCGACGACGCGGAAGCGGTCGGCGCGGCCGTTGGCGATGACGTTGCCGTCGAGGTCGCAGAGCCAGAGATCGAGATAGACGGTGTAGGCCCCGAGGATCACGCCGAGGCGCTGCGAGGCATGGGAGACGGCCGCAGCACTGGGCGAGGCCGCGCAATCGACCACGGCGGAATCGGTCGCCCACCAGCGCACATCGCAGGTGCGTTCGTAGAGATTGCGGTCGATCAGCTCGATCGCGTTGAGCGACAGGTCGACCATCCGCTCGCCGCGGGAGCGCTGGCTCATGCGGTCGATCGAGGCGACGAGATCGCCGGTGCGTTTCGTCAATTGGGTCTCGAGCTCGCGGGCGATGGTCTCGACCTGCTGGCCGACGCCGCGCACCTCCTGCGCCACCACCGCAAAGCCCGCGCCTTGCGCGCCGGCGCGCGAGCTCTCGATCAGCGCGTTCAGCGCCAGCATCTTCATCTGGTTGGTGATCTGCTGGATCGACTTGGTCTTGTCGACCGCGATCTGGTTGACCTCGGCGGTGAGACGGTTGATCAGCGCGGAGATGTCGGAATCATCGTCCGCGGGCTCGGTGGCGATCGGCTTGGCTTTCAGACCCAGCGCAGCAGACATCGGGGACTTCCCTTGGCAATGAGGTCTGATCTGCAATGAACCCGGAACAACGACTTACAGATCGAATACGATTCTTTTTCGAGGATTCCGCCTAACGCCTGCTTAATTTGCTGTTTGACGGGATGCCTAAATGATAGTCACTCCGGCCTGGCTGCCGGCCATCCACCGCTTTGTGCGTCCCGGCCGTTGCAAATCGCCGGGGTTTCCCAGCCAATCCTTTCAAGCCAGTCGCGGCCCCGAGCGTGATCGCCCGGACCCGAGTTCCCAATCGATAGCCCTCGTCATGACGCCTCCCGCATCCGCACTCCCCGTCGAAGCGCCTCAGGCCTTCCTGGGCGTCGCGCGCTCGCTGACCGACAAGCTCTGGCGCGACCGTCTGGACGGGCGCGGGGCAGCCCAGGCGCTCGCCATCGTGCAGCGGCACCAATTGCCGGAACTGCTGGCGCGGGTACTGGCGGGCCGCGGTGTCGACATCGACGCGGTGTCCGACTTTCTCGATCCGACCATCCGAAAGCTGCTGCCGGACCCGTTCACGGTGACGGAGATGGAGACCGCCGCCAAACGCATCGCGGATGCCGCGACCAAGGGCGAGAAGGTTGCGATCTTCGGCGACTACGACGTCGACGGCGCGACCTCGGCGGCGCTGCTGGCCTGGCATCTGCGCCATTGCGGGCTCGATCCGCTGATCCATATTCCCGACCGGATTTTCGAGGGCTATGGCCCCAACACGGAAGCGGTGCGCGCGCTCGCGGCCAAGGGCGCCACGCTGCTGATCACAGTCGATTGCGGCACCACCAGCATAGAGCCGCTCGCCGAGGCCAAGCGCCTCGGCATGTCCGTGGTCGTGATCGACCATCACCAGGCTGGCACGGAGCTGCCGGTGGTGGATGCGCTGGTCAATCCGAACCGGCTCGACGATCTCTCCGGCCTCGGTCATCTCGCCGCCGTCGGCCTCGTGCTGGTGACGCTGGTGGCGGTCAACCGCGAGCTGCGCCAGCGCGGCTTCTGGACCAGCGAGATGCCCGAGCCCGATCTCCTGGGCATGCTGCATCACGTCGCGCTCGGCACCGTCGCCGACGTCGCGCCGCTGATCGGTCTCAACCGCGCCTTCGTCGCCAAGGGGCTGATCGCGATGCGGCGGCGCGACCATGTCGGCCACACCGCGCTGATGGACGTGGCGCGGCTCAACGGCCCGCCGGAGGCCTGGCATCTCGGCTTCATGCTGGGCCCGCGTGTCAATGCCGGTGGCCGTATCGGCCGCGCCGATCTCGGCGTGCGGCTGCTGCTCGAAGGCGACAGCGTCGAGGCGGCGCGGATCGCGGCCGAGCTCGACCGTCTCAACAGCGAACGTCGCGTCATCGAGCAGGCGGCGGAAGCCCAGGCCGAAGCCGAGGCGCTGGCCTCGATCGGGTTGGAGGACAAGCTCGCCGTGATCGTCACGGCCTCGGAAGGCTGGCATCCCGGCGTGGTCGGCCTCGTTGCCTCCCGCCTGAAGGAGAAGTTCTCGCGGCCGGCCTTTGCCATTGCGCTGGAGCCGGGCGGCATCGGCACCGGCTCCGGTCGCTCGATCGCCGGCGTCGATCTCGGGAAGGCGGTGCGGCAGGCGGTCGCCGACGGCATCCTGCTCAAGGGCGGCGGCCACGCGATGGCCGCGGGCGTGACGCTGCGCAAGGAGAAGCTCGCCGAATTCCGCGCCTATCTCGAGACCGCGCTGGCGCGCGACGTCGCCGAGGCGCGCCACGTCAACGAGCTCTATATCGACGGCGCAGTCACCGCCCGTGCGGTGACGCCGGAGCTGGCGGCGACGCTCAACCGCGCCGGTCCCTTCGGCAGCGGCAATCCGGAGCCGGTGCTGGCGCTGCCGGCGCATCAACTCGTGTTTGCCGACGAGGTCGGGCAGGCGCATCTGCGCCTGCGCTTCAAGGCGGGCGACGGCGCCATCGTCAACGGCATCGCGTTCCGTTCAGTCGGCCAGAAGCTCGGCAATGCGCTGCTCGCCAATCGCGGCCAGCAGATGCATGTCGCGGGCTCGCTCTCGGTCGATCGCTACCAGGGCGCCGAGCGCGTGCAATTCCGTGTCGTCGACGTCGCGCTACCGGACCAGGGGCCATCCGTGATTAGATGACGCATGATCCGGAAAAGTGCGAAGCGGTTTTCCGACAACGATCAAAGACAACGGTTCCAAACAACAAAAAAAGGGAGTGAGCATGGCAGGGCAGGTTGAGGGCAAGGTCGCGCTGGTGACGGGTGGCGCCTCCGGCATAGGCGAGGCCATCGTCGAGCTGTTCGCGCGCGAGGGCGCGACTGTCGTCATCACCGATATCGACGAGCTGCGCGGCCCGGAGCTCGCCAGGCGCGTAACAAACGTGGGCGGCAAGGCGACCTTCCTGGAGCAGGATGTCACGAGCGAAGAGCGCTGGATCGAGATCGTCGCCGAGATCGCAAAGCGACATGGCCGGCTCGACGTGCTCGTCTCAAATGCCGGGATCGGCATCTCCGTGCCTTCGATCGTCGACATGACCCTCGCCGACTGGCGCAAGCAGAACGCGATCAACCTCGACGGCGTGTTCCTCTCGGTCAAGCATTGCCTGCCTTTGATGCGCAAGATCGGGGGCGGCTCGATCGTCATGATGTCCTCGCTGGCGGGACTGCGCGGCTCGCCCGGATTGTCGGCCTATTCGGCGACCAAGGGCGGCGTGCGGCTGTTCGCCAAATCCATTGCGATGGAGTGCGCGGCGGCGGGCGACGGCATCCGGGTCAACTCGGTTCACCCCGGCATCATCGACACCCCGATCTGGGGCAAGATCCCGACGGGGGCGGCCGGCGCCGGCCAGAACGCCCCGATCGATCCGGAGGAGCGCGCCAAGGTGGTGACGCCGCTTGGTCGTGCGGGCCAGGCGGCGGAGATCGCCTCGGGCGTGCTATACTTGGCTTCCGATGCCTCGCGCTACGTCACCGGCAGCGAGCTCGTCATCGACGGCGGCATGAATGCCGGCGGCGTGCCGCGGCGCGCTTGAGCTGCGCAGGGCAGGGTGGCGGCCGCAGGGGCTGACGCGCAGGCGCAGTCCCTGTACAACACTGGGCAGCTCCCGACCGAAAGAGGTGTCCTTCGCCATGGCGCACAGCCTTCACGCTTCTTCACCCGCGCCCGCGCCATTCCGTTCCAACCGGCCGGATCTCGCCACCGACGCGATCCGCACCGCGCGCGAGGATCTCGCCGCCTGCTTCCGCATGGCCGCGCGCAACGGCTTTGAGGAGGGCATCTGCAACCACTTCTCGGCCGTGGTGCCCGGTCATGACGATCTGTTCCTCGTCAATCCCTATGGCTACGCCTTTCGCGAGTTGACCGCGTCGAAGCTGTTGATCTGCGACTTCCACGGCAACGTGCTCGACGGCGAGGGCGTGCCCGAGGCGACCGCGTTCTACATCCATGCCGAGATGCACAGGCTGCTGCCGCGCGCCAAGGTCGCCTTCCACACCCACATGCCCTACGCGACAGCGCTGTCGATGACCGAAGGCGAGCCCCTGATCTGGGCCGGCCAGACCGCGCTGAAATTCTACGGCCGCACCGCGGTCGACCGCGACTACAACGGCCTCGCGCTCGACAGCCGCGAAGGTGCCCGCATCGCGTCCGCCGTCGGCGATGCCGACATCGTCTTCATGAAGCATCACGGCGTGATGGTGCTGGCGCCGACCATCGCGGAAGCCTGGGACGATCTCTATTATCTCGAGCGCGCCGCCGAGGTGCAGGTGCTGGCGATGTCGACGGGGCGGAAGGTGCTGCCGGTCGATCCCGCGGTTGCGGCGGAGACCTACAGGCAGATGCGCGAGGGCGATACCGAATCCGCCCGGCTGCATCTCGCCGCGATCCGGCGGCAGCTCGATGCGGAAGAGCCGCAATATCGGCACTGACCACGATGTCATTCCGGGCGCGCTAGAGCTGCGCGTATCAGCGGGCCGCGTCGAACTCTGACTTCAGCCAGTGTCGTACAGCCTCGACCGGCTCGGTGAGCGGCCGGTCGCGGCTGCGGACCAAGTGCAGCGAAGAGCCTTCCAGCTCCGGCCCGAATGGTGCGACCAGCGTTCCCTGCGAAAGTTCGTCGGCGACGAGCACAAGACTGTGCAAAGCGACACCAGCGCCGGCGACGGTTGCCTGGATGGCATGGGTTTCATCGCTGAAACGCACGCCGGCGCGCGCATCAACGTCGTCAATGCCGGCCGTCTTGAACCAGCGCCGCCAGGTCGGATTTCGGGCATCACGACGGTGCCAGTCGAAATGTAGCAGCGTTGCTGAGCGCAGGTCGCTCGGTCTTCGGATGCCCAAGCGCGGACTGACCACCGGTGCGAAACGATCGACCGTGAGCGGCTCGGCAATCAGATCGGGATAAGGACCGGAACCGTAGCGAAGTGCGAGGTCCGCGGTCGAATTGAGATCGGCCACCTCCAAGCTCGCAAGCAATGTGAGATCAATGTCGGCTCTGCTCTTTCGGAGCCCAGCAAGACGCGGCACCAGCCATTTGGCTGTGAAAGCCGGCGTCGCCGAAAGTGTGACCACCGCCCGGCGTCGCTTCCGGCTCAATCCCTCCAGAACACGCGCAAACGCATCAAAGCCGTCGCGCAGGACCGGAAGCAGGACCTGACCTTCCGCGGTGAGCAGAACCTGCCGTGTCCGGCGCTCGAACAGCCTGACCCCGACCGTCTGCTCCAGCTGTCGCACCTGATGGCTGATCGCGGTCGGCGTGACGTGAAGCTCATCGGCGGCGCGCTTGAAGCTGAGGTGACGTGCCGCCGCTTCAAATGCACGCAATCCCGCCAGCGGAGGAAGCCTTCTCATCGCGAACTCAAGGATGAATGCAGTTCATCCATAAGCTGAGCAACTTTCGTTTGTCAACGACGGGGCCTGAACCGATCTATTGGGCAAACAGATGAGAGGAGTTCTGCAATGCAACTGCTACAAATCGATTCAAGCGCGCGGTTAGAGCCTTCAGATGCAAATCCGCGCGGTTCGCACACCAGGCGTCTGACTCAGCGTTTCGTCCAACGATGGCTACAGTCGCGGCCGGGGGATCGCGTCGTCTGCCGCGACCTCGGTCGCTTCGCACCGAGTCCGGTGACGGACGACTGGGTCAAGGCGGCCTTCGCGAAGCCCGATCGGCGCGAGCCATGGATGAGAGAGGCTTTGGCGGAAAGCGATGCGTTGGTCGACGAGTTGCTCACAGCTGATCTGATCGTCGCGGGCGTGCCAATGTACAACTTCGGTGTGCCAGCGCAGTTCAAGGCATACATAGACAACGTCGTTCGGGTCGGACGCACGTTCGGCTTCGACCGATCATGTCCAGACAATCCATATTCGGCGCTGCTTGCGGGCATGGACAAGCGCCTTGTCCTGCTCGGCTCGCGCGGAGACTACGGGTACGATCCGGGCGGGCGTATGGCCGCCGTCAATCATGTCGAAGGAGCCGTCCGGGACGTGTTTGCTTTCATCGGGATCACGGCCTTCCACAGCATCGCAGTCGAGTACGACGAATTCGCCGACGATCGGTTGCAGGCGTCGATTGCCGCGGCCGAGCGTACCGTGGATGACCTCGTCGACGAGCTGCTGAAGCTGACAGAACAGCGAAACGCGGCTTAAGGGTCGGCTGCAGCTGCGGCGAGGCGCCAGCGCCGGCGCTTCCGGCCGTGCTAGTTGGTTTGCCGCAGCTTGGCCAGCACCTTCAGCCCGCCGTAGCCATCGGCTGGCGCGATCCCGACTTTCTGCTGAAACTCCTTGACTGCCTTCATGGTGTCGTTGCCGACCCGGCCGTCGGTGCCGCCCGTGTCGAAGCCGGCCTTGGTCAGGCGCGTCTGCATCTCCTGCACCTCGGCGAGCGTCAACGCCCGCTCTGAGCCTGGGAAGGGCTGGATGAAGGGCGGAGCTCCCAGGCAGCGATCCCCGAGATGGCAGATCGCCAGCGCGTAGTTCATGGAAGGGTTGTAGCTCTTCACCGAGTAGAAATTCGGCCCGAGCAGGAAGGTCGGCCCGCCCGCAACCGGCGTCCACATCTGCGCGGATGCGTTGGGCTGCGGAAATGGTTGGCCGTCGGCACGCGTCACGCCGGCCGCCTGCCAGGCCGCATAGGTCCGGCTGCCGCTCATGTTGGCGGGCGCGCGCACCTCGTAGCCCCAGTGCTCGCCGCGATGCCACTTGCCACGATTGACGAGATACTTTGCCGTCGAGCCCAGCGCGTCGTCGGGCTTGCCGAATGGCGAGACCTTGCCGTTGCCGTCATAGTCGATGCCGACATTGAGCCAGACCTCCGGCATCCATTGCGAATGGCCCATCGCGCCGGCCCATGATCCCCGCATGTCCTCAGGCGTGGACCAGCCCTTGTCGACGATGCGCAGTGCATTGATCAGCTCGGTCTCCCAATAGGCCTTGCGGCGCGGCTCGTTCCAGGCGAGCGCGGCGAGCGAGGGAAACACCGGCCTCATGTGGTTCTGCTGCACCAGCGGATCGCCATAGGCGGACTCGACGCCCCAAAGCGCCAGCAGCGTGCCGCGCTCGACCCCGAAATCGCGCTCGATGCGGGCGAACAGCGCCTCGTTGTTCTTCAGCGCGATCTTGCCGTTGATGATGCGCCAGTCCGAGACGCGGCGGTTGATGTACTGCCAGACCTGCTCGCGGAATTCGGGCTGGTTGCGCATCTGCGCGAACACGCTCATGTCCGGTTCGACCCGTCCCATCGCGCGCTGCCATGTCGCGGCGGAAATACCTTTTGCCATCGCGCGCGCACGAAAGCTCTCGCGCCATTCGTCGAAGCCGGGAGGCGCGGCGAGAGCGCGGGTGGGAAGCGCGAGCAAAGCGGCTGCACCGAGCGTCGACTGGAGCAGGGCGCGGCGTGTGTGACGGGGCGAGGAATCAGTGTGCTTCATGGGCACATTCTAGCCGGAAACATGGCACGCGTGAGTCGGTTCCGAAACGGCCGCGTGCGGCAACTCGGCCCGACCCCGTCGGTCGTTCCCACCGGAACAAGTGCCGGACTCCCGCATTCCTCCCACGCCAGGAGGAGAAGAGTCGGTCCTGGTACGGCCGGCCTTCCTGGTTCATCGAATCGTCGGGGTGGAATGAAGATACGCACGCATGCCGAAAGCCATATCGTCGAACTCGACGACGGATCGCAATGGAAGATCTTTCCCGGCGACCTCGCGACGACGCTGAGCTGGAAGCCCGAAACCGATCTGCGTCTGGAGCCGAGCGGTGAGCGGGTGAATTCGCACGTGCTGGTCAATCCCGCCGACCAGACCCGCGTGCGGGTGATCGCGGCCGACGAGAGCTGGCCGGACGGCGCAGTCAAGAACGCCTTGAAAGGCGGGTAGCACCAGCGGCCACGACAGCCGCGAATGCCGGCCGCCTAGTCCTCCTTAAGCTCAGCCGCGATTCCGGAAAGCCAACGCCGGATCGTGGTTTCCGCCTTTGAATCCAAATTGCGAGCGAGCCGCTTCTCCAATTCGAGCACACGCTGCCGGCACGCCTTCAAAAGCGTCGCGCCTCGTGGCGTCAGCGTCCATTGCTGGATGCGGCCGTGAACGGGATGAGGCGTCATCGCAATCGCGCCGTCGCGTTCGAGATTGCGGATGATGACGCCGACGGTCTGGGGCGTCAGGAAGGTGAGGCGGGCGACATCGGCTCCCGACAGGCCCGGATAGGCGTTCAGCATCGTCAGCACCGCGAATTGCGGCGAGGTCACGCCGAGATCGGCGAGCGTGCGTTCCATCGTCAGCCGAACGGCGGCGTGGGCTTGGCGCAGCAGGTAACCGAGATAGCCTTGCTCGCCGCGCTTGCCTTCGCCCGGTGCTGGAACGTGCACCGCACCGGCTGCAACGGCCTTGGGTCCCGATTGCGATTTCGTGACATTCGTCTTGCGCGACATATAAGAGCTCTTATAAGATGTCCGTGCTCTTATAATATGCCGAGGTGAATGGCAATGTCACACGCCCGCAGCGAATATGAAGATTTCAAGCAGATCGCGCCCGATGCGTTTGATCTGGTGCTGGCGCTGGGCCAGCTTGCGGCCAAGGCCGGCCTCGACAAGCAGCTGCTCGAGCTGGTCAAGCTGCGCGCCTCGCAGATCAACGGCTGCGCGTTCTGCGTGCAACACCACGTCGTGCTGTCGGAACGGATCGGCGTTCCCCTCGACAAGCTTCATCTGCTCGCGGTCTGGCGCGAGGCGCCGATCTTTTCGCCGCGCGAGCGGGCCGCGCTCGCCTGGGCCGAGGCGCTGACCTGTCTGCCTGACGGGGTCAGCGAGGAGGTTTACGCCGAGGCGTCCCGCGAATTCTCCGAGACTGAACTGACGTATCTGACCTCGGCGGTCGCCTCGATCAACGTCTGGAACCGTTTTGGTGCGGCGTTTCGCTGGACGCCTGCAAAGCGGCCGGTCGCAGCGGCCGCCGCTGCAGCTTCGTCCTGACGGAGAGAGGGGAGGATCACGATGACAGTCATGAGCCTTTCGGCCCTGCAGTACCCGTTGCCGTCACGTTCGACAGCGTTCGCCGTCATCGCAGGATTAGTCTGCGCGCTGGCAATCGGCAAAGCTCTGCCGGTGACGATCGACAGCGTGTCCAGCGCCCTCGCGCCGCTCTGCGCGACGGCGGCGGAAGGCTCGCCGCTCGACAAGGTTGAGCCGATCGGCTCCTACGCGCTTCCGAACGTGCCCGGCAAACGCGTTACCATCGTGCGCGTGTCCTACGGTCCGGGCGGGTTTTCGCGGCCGCATCGTCACTCCGGCTCCGTCACCGCCTACATCACCAAGGGCGAGATCCGCTCGCAGCTCGGTGGCGGCCCGGTCGAGACGTTCGGTGTCGGCCAGTCCTTCTTCGAACCGCCGGGCTCGACGCATCTGGTCTCGGCCAATGCCAGCATGACCGAGCCGGCGGAACTGATCGCGGTGTTCGTGGCGGATGAGGGCGCGCAACTGACGACGTTCCTGGAATAGGCTGCGCGCGTCATCCGCAATGGCTGTGCTCAGGCCGATCGCGATCGCCTCAACCGCTTCCAAGCCGGCGCGAGTCCGTATTGGACGACCGGAATGGCGACTGCGCCGACGAGCAGTCCAAGCGCACCCGAGATGGCTGCTTCGACCGACCATTCGACGATGCCGGCAACGGATGGAAGGAGATGTGCGGCAGCCTCGGTTATGGCATGGACCGTGTGGCCGATCGCGGGTGGGCCGTACTTCTCGATGCCGTGCAGGATGATGCCACCGCCGACCCAGATCATGGCGGCGGTGCCGATCGTGCTCAGCACCGCCAGGAAAACGGGCATGCCGCGGACGAGCGCGCGCCCAAGCAATCGGATCGCGCCGCCGGCGAGCGAGGCGCCGTCGAACCGCGCGAGGGCGATGCCGGCATCGTCCGCTTTCACGATCAGGGCCACCACGCCATAGACACCAACGGTGATGAAGAGGCCGACCAGCGCCAGCACCAGCGCCTGCGTCCAGATGCTGCCCGCCGGGAGGGCCGCCAGCGTGATCGCCATGATCTCCGCCGACAGGATGAAATCCGTCTTGATGGCGCCAGCGACCTTCTCGTCCTCGACCGACTGGGCATTCAACGCAATCGGCTCGAGCTGAGCTTCGTGCTGGTGCGCATGATGCGGCATCACGGCTTCGAGCACCTTTTCGGCGCCTTCATAGCAGAGAAAGGCGCCGCCCAGCATCAGCAGCGGCGTGACCGCAGCGGGAAGGAAATAGCCGAGCAGCAGGGCAATCGGCAGCAAGATCAGCAGTTTGTTGCGTAGCGATCCGACCGCGATCTTGCCGACGATCGGCAGCTCGCGTTTCGAAGCGAAACCGATGACGTAGTTCGGCGTGACCGCCGCATCGTCGATGACCACGCCAGCGGCCTTTGTGCCTGCCTTGGCTGCCTGGCTAGCGACATCGTCGAGCGAGGCTGCAGCCACCTTTGCGATCCCCGCGATATCGTCGAGAAGACCGATCAGTCCGACACTCATCAACCCATCCTTCTTCGTTCGAGCGGGGGAGTGCGCGACCAGATGCGTCCTGCCCGCTCCAGCAACGAACCAGCACGCTGTCAGTTCTCCTCGCCGCCCGCTCCCTCGCGCAGGTCAGGCTTGAGCACGTCTTCCGGCAGCGCATGGGCCACCGGCTGCGCCGTGACCGCGATCTCCGGGCCGATCTCGCGGCCGCGCGCGCGGATCAGCCGTTCATAGGCCGAGACCAGCGTCGCGTAGGGGCTGACCCAGATCCAGCCATCGCGGGTGAACACCTGGACGTCGAAATGCAGGTGCATCGAGGTGCCGGCGGGACGGTCGAGGTAGTTCGAGATCACGCCGATCTTCTCGCCTTCGGTGACGATGCGGCCGTTGATGACGCCATCGGCGTTCATCGCATGCGGATTCATGTGCATGTAGCGGAAACGGATGTGCTCGGTGCGGCTATTGACCTGTAGCGTTGCGGCCTGGTCCTTGGCGCCACGGATAACGATCGCGTCACGCACGGCGACGACGCCGCGCCGCTTGGAATCGCAGGGCTCGCGGGCTTCGCCGGGTGGCGGGCAGTCGGCGGCGCGGATGTCCTCGCCCTGGTGGCCGTAACCTCCGCCGCATTGCCACACCTCGAAACTACGCGACTCGCAGAAATTGTCGCGCCAGGGATAAGCGGTCGGGCCTTCGCTCTTGTCGCGCTTGCCGAAGGATTGGGAGCGCACGAAGGCGGGCGCCTTCTCCAAGGGAAAGCGGATCTGGGCATAGGCCATGGCGTCGGGATGACCGCCCTGCTTGCGGTAGCCGGTGTTCGGAATGATGTCGCCGCTCGGCCGGTAGCTGAAATCCGGTGAACGCACCGCGGGGCGGTCGATAATGTTGGAGGCAACGTCCGCCAGGGGCCGCATGCGCTGGCCCCCTGCGACGCGCAGCGCCTTCAGGAAGCGCTCGGCGACCGGATAGGCCTCCTTGCAGGCGAGCCGCCGTGGCCTCGCGACACTGTCGAGGCACTGGATCGAGACCACATAGGTGGCGCCGAAGCGGGTGAAGGCGTAGCGCACATAGCCTTCCCGGATGAACCTACGCAGATCCGGGTAGGTTGCGGCGAGCGGCTTGACTGGCTCGCCCTTGCCCCCGGCCGGATCGGCGATGTCGTAGATCAGCGCCGAGCCCGTGATCTGCACCTCGACGGGCTTTGCGTACACCCGGCTTGGCATGCCGTCACCGGCGCCGGGCTCGAGCGAGAAGGTCGCGCTGTAGCCGGCAGGACCGGCATCGAACATGTCGACGGGATTGAAGTCGGCCTGGTAGCGCGACAGCGCGAGCGTCGCCGGCGCGCCGCTGCGCTGCGCGTCGAGATACGCGGCGGCGTCGAACGGCAGCAGCACGGGGACGGGACTTCGGGTAATGCCGGTGAAGAAGCGCGAGGAGACCGCGTTGAGCTGCACCAGTGCCGGCATCGCGCGCGGATCGTAGCGCGGTACCGAACGGCGCGGTGCGAAGATGAAGTCGCCCGCAATCTGGGGACGGCTGTTGATCTCGCTGCGAAGCTGGTCGAGCGCCGCGCGCCACTCGATGCGCAGGGCCGTCAGCGAGGGGCTGCGGAATTCATCCGCAGCGATCGGTGCAGCAACGAGGAGCGACGGCAACGCCAGGAGAAGCGAGACGAAGCGGAGACTGTTCCTGCCCACTGCTTCGCCCCCCGGCGGTACCTGTTCCGATCCTCGATGGCTCGTTTAGTCCTTAGCACGCTCGGAGTAGGAGCCGTCTTCGGTCATCACCACAATGCGCGTGCCGACCGAGATGTGCGGCGGCACGGTGGTGCGCACGCCGTTGGACAGCACCGCCGGCTTGTAGGAGGAGGAGGCGGTCTGGCCCTTGGTCACCGGCTCGGTCTCCACCACTTCCAGCGTCACGCGCTGCGGCAGTGCGATCGACACCGGATTGGTGTCATGCATCGACAGTTTGACGGTCATGTCCGGCTGAAGATACGCGGCCGCGTCGCCGACGACGTCCTTGGAAACCTGAACCTGGTCGTAGGTCTCGGGGTTCATGAAGTGGTAGCCATCGCCATCTTCGTAAAGGAAGGTGTAGTTGCGCTCTTCGATGGTGGCCTTTTCGACCTGGTCGGTGGTCTTGTAGCGTTCCGAGATCTTTACCCCGTCCGAGATTCGGCGCATTTCGATCTGGCTGACCGGGGTTCCCTTGCCGGGATGGATGTTCTCGGCGCTCACGACGACATAGAGCTTGCCGTCTTGCTCGATCACGTTGCCCTTGCGAATAGAACTGGCGATGACTCTCAAAGCTGTATTTCCTGCTTGCTTGGCCCGGCACCAGCCAGGACGTGGTCGAATTGCTGGGGGACTTGGGGCCTCAAACCGGACCTCGGCACCCGTTTTGGGCCGCAACATACTGATTTTGCCGTTGGATGCCAGCATTTTGCTGCCGGCCGGGGCGGTCGGTTGATGGCTGGGGACAAGCCGATGTCGCCGTCCTGGTCGCCCGCGCGCCACCTCGACCGACGGCCGTTCCTCCAGGCCAGGGCCGCCGTGACCGGAGCTTTGCGGGGTTTTTTCGCCGAACAGGGGTTTGTGGAGGTCGAAACCTCCGTTCTCCAGGTCTCTCCGGGCAACGAGACCCATCTGCACGCCCCCAGGACCGAGATCATGCGGCCCGACGGCAGCCGGGCCAGCCGATACCTGCGCACCTCGCCCGAGTTCGCCTGCAAGAAACTGCTGGCGGCGGGCGAGACGCGGATTTTCGAGTTCGCACGGGTGTTCCGGGACCGCGAGCGCGGCGACCTGCATCTGCCCGAGTTCACCATGCTGGAATGGTACCGGGCGGGAGCGCCCTATGATGCCATCATGGCCGATTGCGTCGTCGTGATCGCCCGGGCGGCGCAGGCGACCGGGATTGGGACCTTCTCCTTCCGCGGCCGAACCGCCGATCCCTTCGCCGAGCCGGAGCTCCTGACGGTCGAGGGCGCCTTCGCGCAGTTCGCCGGCGTCGACCTGTCGTCGACAATCTCGGGCGGCGAGGGTAACCGTGCGGCGCTCGCCGAGGCGGCAGCCGGGAAGGTCCGTGTCGCCGAGGATGACACCTGGTCCGACATCTTCAGCAAGGTGCTGGTCGAACACGTCGAGCCACATCTGGGGCAGGGGCGTTTGACCATCCTGTTCGAATACCCATCTCCAGAGGCGGCGCTGGCGCGGGTGAAGACGGACGATCCGAGGGTCGCCGAACGTTTCGAGGTCTATGCCTGCGGCGTCGAGCTCGCCAACGGCTTTGGAGAGCTGACCGATGCCGGGGAGCAGCGCAAACGCTTCACGGAATCCATGACGGAGAAGCAGCGCCGCTACGGCGAAGCCTATCCGCTCGACGAGGATTTTCTGGCGGCGGTCGCCGCAATGCCGGAGGCGAGCGGTGTCGCGCTCGGCTTCGACCGGCTGGTGATGCTGGCGAGCGGCGCCACACGAATTGATCAGGTGGTGTGGACACCGCCTGCGGATGAGAGATGACAAAGACGAACCTTGCACGCACTCTGCGCGACCCTGCCGAGCTGGTAGCCGAGGGCCTGGTCCCCGCATCGGCGCTGCCGGCGCTCGAACGCGTCGCCGCGCGCTATGCTGTGGCGATCACGCCGGATCTGGTCGGGCTGATCGACGCGACGGATCCCGACGATCCCATCGCGCGGCAGTTCGTTCCTGTTTCGGCCGAGCTCGAGGCGCAGCCGGGCGAGAATGCCGATCCGATCGGCGATCACCCGCATTCGCCGGTGGCGGGAATCGTGCACCGCTATCCCGACCGGGTGTTGTTCAAGCTCGTGCACGTCTGCGCGGTCTATTGCCGCTTCTGCTTCCGCCGCGAGATGGTCGGGCCCGGCAAGGAGAATGCGCTGTCGGAGAGCGCCTATCGCACCGCGATCGACTACATCCGGTCGCATGACGAGATCTGGGAAGTGATCCTGACCGGCGGCGATCCTCTGATGCTGTCGCCCCGGCGGATGAGCGAGATCATGGCCGATCTTGCGGCCATCGATCACGTCAAGATCATCCGTCTCCACACCCGTGTCCCGGCGGCCGAACCCGCGCGCGTCAGCGCGGAGATGGTTGCAGCCCTGAAGGTTGCGGGCGCGGCCACCTGGGTCGCGGTACACGCCAATCACGCGCGCGAACTGACGAGGGCCGCGCGCGATGCCTGCGCGCGGCTCGTCGATGCTGGAATTCCCCTGGTGAGCCAGTCCGTGCTTTTGCGCGGCGTCAATGACGACATCGCCGCTCTCTCGGATTTAATGCGAGCTTTCGTCGAATGCCGGATCAAGCCCTATTATCTGCACCACGGCGATCTCGCCCCGGGAACGGCGCATCTGCGCACGACGTTGGCAGAGGGGCAGGCCTTGATGCGGCAGTTGCGCGGGCGGGTGTCGGGCCTGTGTCAGCCGGACTATGTCATCGACATTCCCGGCGGTGCCGGCAAGTCGCCGGTGGGTCCGAATTACGTGTCGGCGGTGAAAAATACCGCAAACGAGACAAGTGAAGCGGAATCAGAAACGCGCTATCGTATCGTCGACTATTGCGGCGACGTTCATCTCTATCCGCCCGAGGCATGAGTGGCGATGGCATCGACGCTGACTTGAGTGCTGGGCTTGGACGCTGATTTGAGAATGGAGAAATGGACATGACGAAGATCATGCTGGCAGTATCGCTCGTGGTCTTGCTTGGCGGCGCGGCTGTTGCGCAGACCGGCGGCTCCAAGGGATCGACCTCAAGCGGCGCATCGTCCGGGTCGGTGTTGCCGGCGCCGGTCGGTCATCGCCAGCCGCGTGCCAGCGATGTGCCTAGCGAGAAGAATCTGAGCGATCCCAACGATCCGCTCAGCAAGGAAAACCAGGCGCTCGACAAGAAGATCAAGAGCATCTGCCGCGGCTGCTGAGGCTTTCACCTCTCCCCGTCGGGGAGAGGTGAGGAATGAGCCATCCCAAGCTCGGCCATCCGTCAGGCTGATCGCTCGTGCAGTCCGGCGCGCCGGATGTTGCGGCCGATTTCGACCGCGTCGGCGAGCTGCTCGAGCGTCTTCGACGTCGTTGCCCAGTCAATGCAACCGTCCGTGATGCTCTGCCCATAAGTGAGCGGCTTGCCCGGTACGACATCCTGCCGGCCGGCGACGAGGTTGCTCTCGATCATCACGCCCATGATGCGGCTCTCGCCGCCCGAGATCTGACGGGCGATATCGGCCATCACCAGCGGCTGGTTCTCCGGCTTCTTGCTCGAATTGGCATGGCTGGCATCGACCATCACCAGCGGGGCAACGCCGGATTTGGTCAATTCGTTGCAGGCCGACGCAACGCTTGCCGCGTCGTAGTTCGGTTCAGCTCCGCCGCGCAGGATGATGTGGCAGTCCTCGTTACCGGCGGTCGAGGCGATCGCCGAGCGGCCGAGCTTTGTGACGGCCATGAAATGATGGGGATGCGAGGCTGATTTCACCGCATCGGCCGCGATCCGCACATTGCCGTCGGTGCCGTTCTTGAAGCCGACCGGGCAGGACAGGCCCGAAGCCAGCTCGCGATGGATCTGGCTCTCGGTCGTGCGCGCGCCGATCGCGGCCCAGGAGACGAGGTCGGCGATGTATTGCGGCGTGGTCATGTCGAGGAACTCGGTGCCGGCGGGCAGGCCGAGATTGTTCACCGCCGCGAGCACGTTGCGCGCGAGCCGCAGCCCCTTGTTGATGTCGAAGCTGCCGTCGAGGTCGGGATCGTTGATGAGGCCCTTCCACCCGACCGTGGTGCGGGGCTTCTCAAAATAGACCCGCATCACGAGCTCGAGCTGATCGGCGAGATCCTCGCGAAGCTTTGCTAGCCGCTCGGCATAGTCGAGCGCCGCCTTGGGATCATGCACCGAGCAGGGGCCGACGACGACCAGAAGGCGGTCGTCCTGATTGCTCAGGATGGCATGGATGGCGTTGCGCGCGGCCATCACCACACGCGTCGCGGTGAGCGTGCGCGGGACTTCCCGCATCACCTCTTCCGGCGTGCTCAGCTCTTTCAGTTCGCGGATACGAAGATCGTCGGTCGTGCTCAGCACGGCGGGCTCCTGTCTGTTTTAGAACCTGCCGGCCAACAAAAAAGCCGCCAGGGTCTGGCGGCTGTTCGGACGTTTGCTGCAATGTTTCAGATTGAGCGCGATCCTCCCGCCGCCAGCGAGCTGTCGTAGCTAAAGTACCAAAAATAGCTGGTGGCGACGGTGATCATGGAAGGCCATATAGCGTGCCGCTGGCGCCTTGTCACCCCCCAATCAGAATGTGGAGCGACGAGGCGCCTCAGGTGTTGCCATTGCGTGCCGCCAGCGCCATGCCGATCAGGGTGGCGCCGCCGAACAGCAGGTTGATGCCGACGAGGACGCCAATGGCCCACTCCGCCGAGCTCGGCAGTCCCGTGATCACCATGAACGAGATCGCGATGTCGACGAGGCCCGAGATCAGCAGCCACGACCAGCGGCCGCTGAGCTCACGGCGGTGCTCCAGCGCGTACATGATGGTGGCGACGCCCTCGGCGAGGAAATAGGCGCCGAGCACGATGGTCAGCGTCAGCACGGCCTGCATCGGCCGGGCCAGCAGCAGCAGGCCGGTGAGCACAGCGAGCGCAGCCGAGATCAGCGACCACCAGAAGCCCGGCGTGCTGCGCGCCCAATAGGTCGCGATCAGTCCGCCGATGCCGCCGATCAGGAACATCCAGCCGAGGAAGATCGCAGTCGCAAGGCTGGCGAGCGGCGGCAGGACGAGCGCGGCAATGCCGAGGACGGCAAGCAGGATCCCTTCGAACAGAAAAGCCTTCCAGTGCGCCTTGACCGTCTGGTTCATCTCGGATTGGAGGCGGGCAAATTCCTCGGGCGATGTCATCGTCTGGCTCCGGAACGAGAGGATTGCGTCCCAATCTAGTGGGCCTGTCGCGCGTTCGCCATGCGTTGGATCAAGTGCCGCCGGGCGCCGACGAAAAGCCTTCCGCGTTGGTGCGAATGCGGTTGCGGCCGAGAATGTAGATCGCCGATGTGACAATCAGAAGCGCAAGGCCGAGCAGGATCGAGACGAAACCGATCGGAATCAGCGCCAGCGTCAGGTTGCGCTCGGGGTTGATCAGCCAGTGATGGATCGAGGTCAGGACAAAGGCGAGCCCGACGAACCCGATGCCGCCGCCGGCGAGCAGCAGCGCCCACATCCGGCGCAGCTGGCTGAGCCGCTCGCGCGCGACATCGGTTCGCGGCGCGTGGTGGCGCGCGACGCGCCGGACCAGGCGGATGGCGAAGGCGATCGAGCCGAAGCCGATCAACAGGCTCGCAGCGCCCAACCACATGCGGAGTGTCGGATCGAGATCGGGCATGCGCTGGAGCGTCAGCAGCGGGAAGTCGAAGGCCGTATGAAGCGCGAGCGGGCCACCGAAGATCAACAGCCGGCTGGAAAGACGGGCCCAATCGCGATGGTGGCGGTTTGCGCCAAGCGCCGTGCCGGCGCGCGCGATGGTCAGGTAGGCGCCGGCGATGATGCCGAGCGCGCCGTGGAACGGCACGGTCAGGACGCTGCGCAGCGCGGCAAGCGAGCGCCACATGTCGGCGTGCTGGACCAGGTAGGCGAGATTCTCGTAGGCGGCGAAGCCGAGGCCGACCGCGGCGCCGTAGACCACGGTGTCCATCGGATTGGCAAAGGTGCGTCGCTTGGTCGAGGAGACCAGCACGATGGCGAGCACCTTGACGGCTTCCTCGGGCAGCGCGACGCCGAAGATCGAATGCATCGCCAGCGCCGCCCAGGGATCGTCGGGGGCGGCGATCATCTTGGCGAAGGGGGCGCGGGCGAGGCCCAGGAGCGAAATGCTCGCCGCCCCTAACAGGAATGCGGTCCAGACCTGGGCCGGCGGCCCCGGGCGTTCCTCGGCAGCGATGACGAGCCAGAGCAACAGCAGCGCCGGGGCGATAGCGGCAGTTCCGATGACGGTGGGGAGCGCTTCGATCAGGTACATTGGCGCCGAAAATAAGTTCCCTTGATCCGCTTATCTACGTTCTCCGATGCGACCATGTGTCATGCGCCGGCTGTCGGCTCCCTGAAGGCGCGCGACTGCTGCCGTTCATCCGGGCTCATTGTGGGGAGTAGAATACGAGCGCAATCAATCGCATGATGGCAGAAGCTCGCCAGTCACCGCAACGATTGCCCGGTGCGCTGCGGATCGAGATTTGCAAGCGAGCTCAAGGAAATGCGCGGGATTCCTCGATTCTTGGCGCATCTGCGCAGCGTGCCGGCTGCTGGCCTTAGTCTAGTCAGTGCGTCGTGATCGCGGGCGGCGCGTCGGGTGCGACGTCGAAGGCGCCGAGATGGAATTCCTCGCCGGCGGACTCATGTGACCCGGAACGCTGCGCCAGCAGCGTGAACGCGGCGCGCGGGTATCGTTTCCAGATTTCGAGATCGCCGGCGGTGATGGTGAGCCAACCGAACGTGTACATGTAGCGTCCGGGCTCGGTGACCCGGCCGACCCTGTCCCAAGTGATCTTGTCGACTGCCATTCGGTCCCCCGATCGCAAGTCTGCAAAATGACGTCCGGCCCGAGGCACAGACCTGCAAAAGCTGATCCGGCATTGGGGCCGCTATAGGGCGGCGAATTCAGGCCGACTTCAGCAAGGGCGCGCGGACGATCAGGCGGACGAGGTCGTCACGGTCCAGCTTTTCGGCGAATTTGACCGCAAAGCCGTGCTCGAACTTGCGGATCACCCGCCCGACACAGGCGCCGACCGCAAGCGGGGTTCCGACCACCGGATCATACTCGGAGGACACCGCGACGCCGGCCGTCGAGACGTCGATGATGAAGCACGGATGGCAGCTGCCGTCCGCGAGGGTCAGCACGGTGTGCGAGACTTGCGGAACGAAACGCGCGTCACGCCGCAGGTCCCGAACATTGACATCCTTCTGCTTCTTCTCGAGCCAGGTCAGCTTTTCCGACATCCAGGCGCGCCGCGCCCGCGTCATCTCGAGCTCCATCAGGAAGCCCGCCTTCAGCGTCGCGCTGATGGTGCCCTGGAATTCGCCGAAATCCTCGAAGTAGGAGGTCAAGCGCTCGCCGACCTTGCCGACCACGGGCACGTCCACGATCATCCGGAACGGCGAGACGCGCTTGGTGCGGCAGGCGAAGCTGCGCAGCTTGCCTTCGCAATCGTACCAGCGGGGCAGCGAGTAGCTGCCGCTGACCGTAACATCCACTGCTCGCTGCCTCAGGAAGTCTGCGACGGACATGAGCGCTGACCGGGGGTTCGGGTGATTGCCGTAGTTCCACGGTAGCGAGCAAATTCTAAGCAAATGATACTGCTGCCTAATAGCTGGGGTGAATTTTCGGTAAATGGCGCGGGTCGGCAGAGCAGCGGGAAGCGCGGCATAAGCGACGGCTAGCGAGGTCCGAACAGCACCAGGATAGCCAATGCGGCAAAGGCGAACTGGATCATCGTCCATATCAGTCCGTTCGGACGGATCTCCCATCGCAGGCGCGGCAATGCGCGCCGCAGCGCGAGCCCGGTCAATGCTTCGACGAGGGCGAGCAGAATGGCAATGCCGGCCAGGGAAGACCATGACTGGGTCGGAGGCAGCCAAGACGCGAGCCAGGCGGGAACCGAGGCTTTCAGGGGGCCGAGCAACGCGAACCATCCGAACCAGAATACAAAGCGCTTGACGAGGTCTTGGCCGATCATTTCGGGCTCGAGGCGGATACCGATGCTTGCCAGCGCGCTTTCGATGCGCTCGCCATCGGTCAGGAAGAGAAAGGCACCGAGGTAGAGCGGAACGCGCGAATGGAAGAGCAGGGCGATGACACCGAACAGCACGATGTAGCCGAAGGCATCGCCGAGAATGTCAGCGACGGCCTGGCCTGACCGCTCCGGCGAGGGCGGCGTCAACGCCGCTTGGCGCTCCGGCAGTGATTGGAGGTGGGCCATGTGCGCCAGCATCTTGGCGCGCCGGTCCGGCGCATGCTGGCGCGGGTGGCGCAGCCATGTGGGAAGCGCCGGCATCTGCGATGCGTCTGCAATGTCGGCTTTGAGCTGCGGCATGGGCCTCGACCGGTTTCGACCTGACATTGGTCGGAGACGAGGGGCGAGGAGGTTCATGCTGCCGCGGCGGCTTGCGCCTCTGGCGCTCCCTAGCGGAATCGAACCGCTCACTCCATCGTGAAAGAGATGAGAATAGGTCCATGGCCGTCCACCTCCGTAAAAATAGACATCGACAAGGCACAAACGAAGCTCAGGAAGATCCGCGCGCAGTGGCAAAGGAGAAGCCCATCACCCGCGCTGGCATCACGCGGCGCCGCAACGCCGCCAAGCGTCGGCGGCTACGCCTCCGGACACCGTTGGGGGCGGCTCGACGCCGACGGCGCGTCGTCAGCGCAGAACAACAACCGGCGCCTGTTGTGGCTCGCGATCGAATGGGGATTGGAACGAGCTCCGAAGGTCGGCGCCGAGCTGTGCGACTACTGCCGGAAGCACGGGATCAACGTCGACTGGATACTCGACGGCGATCTAAGGGGCCTCAAGAGGATGATCGACGAACGCCGAGGGCACCAGAGGGATGAGCGAGCCCTTTTGGCGAGGTATGCCCAGCTCACGCCTGAGCACCAGCTGATCGTGACGGCCGAGATCAACCGCATCCTGGCGGAGCGCGACTAATGAAGCGCCATTGAGCAGGGCCCGCCGGTTCACGCTGGCGGGCCGTTCGTTTCGGGCATTTCCGCGTGGAACAACCGGCCATTTGCAATGGAACCGGAATTAACATATGATATTTTTATTACAGTTTAGATTATTACAGTTCAGAGTTGTGTTCGTTGAAGCAGATTGCACCCCAGGGGCTCTGTCGGCGCCCCGCTCTCGTCACGCCTGAAATGGTTGCGCTCGCGATCCTCGGGGGTCTGGCCCTGCTTGCTGTGCTTTGGGGGTGGTCGAGCCCACGAGTTGAAACGCCCCAGCACGTGGTCACAAAGCCCAATCCTCCTGATTGCTACTCAATCGGCAACAGGGTAGCCGCTGGCTGCTTCGAAAAATAAATGAGCGATGCCGGCGGCTTGCCTCGCGGCGACCGCAGGTTGCACAGGAGGCGCGACCGGCCGCGGCTGATGACGCACCGCCCCGGGCTCAGGCGGTAAGCACGATGGCCCGCCGGTTCACGCTCGCGAAGCGGGGCGGCGATCGAGCCCCACGTCCATGGGTGTTCGCACGGGTTTATTGGCCACACATTGGACACGGCGGCAGAGTGGATCTTTGAGTGATTGATTTTGCTGGCGCTCCCTAGCGGAATCGAACCGCTCTCTCCACCGTGAAAGGGTGGCGTCCTAACCGATAGACGAAGGGAGCAAACGCAGGGCCCTGCCGATTGTCCCGGCACGGCCGCTGGCCGGCCGAACAGGGCCCGGCGGCTTGCAGCGGGCGAACGTATAGTGGCCTTTGCGCTCCCGGGCAAGCCGTTCGGGAACGGTCTTTCGGGCCCGGTGGATAGCCCCGGGGGGCGGGATCATTCCGAGGCGATTTCAACGGTTTGTTAGCGTTCCCTGCGTAGCGCTGGACGGGGAGATTTTGCCGATGCCAACGCCGAAGAAGCGCGCAGCCCGCAAGCTGCTGTCGCAGCACGCCTGGATCACGCTGGACGGCGGCTTTGCCGCGCGGCACTGCCTGGTCCAGGACATCTCGGATTCGGGCGCCAAGATCACCCTCGACGAGGACGCAAGCCAGCTTCCCGGCGTGATCCGGATGGCCTTTGCACGCGATGCGCGCACCGGGCGGAGCTGCCAGGTGGTCTGGCGCCGCGGCAAGTCGGCCGGCGTCAAGTTCCTCTAGCCGCGGCCGCCGATGGCGCGCGGGTCTGGTCCGGGCTACAAGGCGGCGATGCGCACGCTGCTTCTCATCCTGCTCTCCTTGCTGGCCACGTCCGCGACCGCGGCTGAGAGCCTGCGCCTGCCGCCTGCCGAGCCACCGCAGGCCGCCAAGGCGCTGCCGCTACAAGGCAGCACGGCCGGCAAGGCGCGGGCAGGCGCCTGCGCCGCCTACGGCCCGGGCTTCGTGATGGCCGAGGGCACCGGGACCTGCGTCAAGCTCGGCGGCTCGACCAGCGTCGACGCCGGCATCCGGCGCTGAAGACCATGCCCGCGGATCTGGTGCGGCTCGACATCATCGTCCCCGTGCTGATGTATTGCGCGCTGCTCTGGTGGGTCGGCCGCGGCCTCAGCTGGACCGCGCGGCTCGCCACGGCTGCCGTGACTCTGGTGCTGATCGTCGTCGTGCTGCTGGTCGAGCGCGGCTGGCGCTAAAGCCTGAAACAAAACCGCGAAAACAACCCCATGCACAGTAGCCGTCAAGCGCGGCGGTGATGCCGCGGGAAGCGCGCCGGAACGCCGATTCCCGCGCGATCGCCGCACCTTAACCCGCGCGAGGGGCTCACGACATCGGCGGTGCGACGAATTGCGCAAATCCGGGCCGCTTGCCGAGCTCGGCGAGCCAGCGGGTGAGGTGCGGCTGTGCCGGCCGGCTGATGCCTTCGACCCCGAGCCAGCGCCGCGCATAGGATCCGACCGCGATGTCGGCGAGCGTGAACGCATCGCCCTCGATGAAGCGGCGCGTGGCGAGCAGGCGGTCGGCGATGGCCCAGACCTCGGCGGCGGCATCGGCATCGCGCTGCACCTGGATCATGTCGCGCTCGGCGGGCGCGGTGCGCACGATGCCCCAGAACACCGGGCGGTCGACCGGCTGCACCGTCGACAGCGTCCAGTCGAGCCAGCGGTCGACCGAGGCGCGCTGTCTCGGCGCCTCGGGATAGAGCGGCGTGCCGCGGCCATGCGCGAGGCACAGATAGCGCATGATCGAGTTGGACTCCCACAGCACGAAGTCGCCCTCGACCAGCGTCGGGATCCGCGCGTTGGGATTCATCGCCAGATAATCGGCCTCGCGCGTCTTGCCGTATTGCATGCCGGCATCGATGCGCTCGTAAGCCAGGCTCAGCTCGGTGCAGCACCACAGCACCTTCTGCACATTGACCGAATTGGCGCGGCCCCAGATCGTCAGCTTGGTATCGGCCATGAAGCGTCTCCCGCGGCATTGTTCGGTGTCGTAGCCTGGATGGAGCGAAGCGCAATCCAGGGCTGACAGTCCCGGATTACGCTTGCGCTCCATCCGGGCTACAGATCCACCTTGCTGCGGGTGATAGCGGAATTCGGCGCGCCGAGCGATGCGCGATTGCATCGCGTCCGTCATGCAAAAAGCTCCGCACGCGGCGGAGCTTTCCTTGCAAAGTTCAAACTGACGCTCAGCGGCCGAAGAACAGCCACAACAGAATGATCACCGGGATCGGCACACCAAGCATCCAAAGCAACAGCCCTCTCGCCATCGCATCCTCCTCCAATCGGTTTCGTGAAAGGAGAACGCCGGGCGAGGGGCCTTGTTCCGGCCGACGCCGTTACCAATGGCCGGTGTTCGGCATCGACGCCCACGGCTCCTGCGGCGGCTTCGGATCGCCCTTCTGCAGCAGCTCGATCGAGTGCAGGTCCGGCGAGCGGACGAAGGCCATGTTGCCGTCTCGCGGCGGACGGTTGATGGTGACGCCCGCCTTCATCAGCTTCTCGCAGGTGGCGTAGATGTCGTCGACTTCGTAGGCGAGATGGCCGAAGAAGCGGTCCTCGCCATACTTCTCCTCGTCCCAATTGTAAGTGAGCTCGACCAGCGGCGCCCCGCGCGTCGGCGGCTGCTTCTTCAAGGCCTCGAGATCGTCCGCCGAGCACAGGAACACCAGCGTGAACCGCCCCTTGTCGTTCTCGATCCGTCGCACCTCCTTCAAGCCGAAAGCATCAACATAGAACTTCAGCGCGACATCGAGATTGCGCACGCGCAGCATGGTGTGGAGGTATCGCATGGTTGTTGCTCCCTGGAACGGACGGAGGATTTTGTCTTGGGCCGGGACGGCGGGGGTAGGAAATAGCAGGAAAATGCAGCGGGGGCACTGCCATACGTGCCGGTGACGTGCGGGTAAAACTCGCTTTGTTCATGGCGCTATTGCAGAGTTTGGAGGCGGTAGTTAGTCGAGCCCCTGACTGTGGCCGCACCCCTCTTGAGCCCCCGGGCGGGGGTAGGCATGGCGCCGAAGGCGGGGCGTTCGGTAACTGTCAAGAGAGTGGTCGAGAATGAGTGGGGATAACCACCGCATTCCCTTAGCTGTGGACAGCACGAATATCCCGGATAACTCAGACGCAGCTACGCGCGCACGCGAACCCAGTGATATTGGTTGGCCGTGAGTTTGCGCTGTCTCACCGGGACGTGACCGGCATCCGTATAGGCCCGGCTTCGTACCGAATCCGAAAACATTAAAATGGCGCCAGGCGAGGTGAATCGCCTGACGCCTGGGGTGGAGATCCCGAAGGACTCTCCGCCTGAACAACTGAGGTTCTCGCTCCACCCAGGCGCCCTGTCAATCCCGCGAGATATCGGTTCTCGCCACGATGGAGCTTGCCTGTGAAGACCCTTTCGAAAGTCCGACGTTTCGTTGCCCGCAACTGGAAATTCTTGGTCCAGGTGGGCGTCAACATCCTGACCGTCATCATGCACAAGTAGGCGGCGGTAGGTTCACGCCTTCAGCTTAGGCCAGTCGGGGTTCTCTTTCATAACCGTCAGTAGCGCTTTAGCCAGCCGAAGCTGCACGTTTCTCGGTGCGGCTTTAACGACCTCAATCGCGTCGCGGCTCAGCTTCTCGATATCCGGGTCCGGATCCGGCGGGACCTTGAACTCGTCTGGATGCAGGGCTTTCATCCAGGCATCGAAGGCCTTCATCTCGGGAGTATGTGTTCCGGTCAGTCGGTGATGGAGCACGATACCGAAACCGATGCCCATCTGCGTGTCGGGCTCGCTTACCTCGCCCTGCGCCGTGGGATCTCGATCGGTATGCTTCAGGAAGTTTGCAGCGTCGTTAAACCGCTTCCAGCCGCCAACCTCGATAAACTTACCGAGGTCGGTCGAGAAGCCATCGTCCCTATAGGACGGGTAGATGTCGTAGAGCACACGAAAAGCTGCTCGTGATAAGGCATGAACGGCCAACAGCTCTTCGCCGTTGATGAAGAGCCGGATTGCGCAATCTAGCTGGCGCTGGGCGGCTTCGAGCTTCGATATAGGCATCCCCAGTTATACCAGCGGGCTGCAGTCTTACGCCACTTCCGCCTTCGGCTGGTTGTCGTTCGACGGTTGTTGCTCGGGAGCGGTGGGTAGGGGAGTTTCGTCACACGACAAGGCCGTCGACGGGTCTCGCTTCGCTCTACCCATCCTACGCACTGCATCACGTTCGAAGCAGTGCCGCCATCTCTTTACAATGATAGATACGCACCTTCTCGGTTTGATGCCTCGCGGCTTTGGCGATGGCGTGCGCGATGTCGTTGCCGGCGAGCCCGCGATACCGCTCGGCCGGGCCAACGAGCAGCGGATTGAGCACGCCCCATATCGCGATGATGAGGCGTTCACGCGGGCGGTCCTCGTCGCGCGCGCCGAGGATCATCGACGGGCGGAAAATATGCGTGTGCTCGAAATCGAGCGAGAGAATGTCCCGTTCAACTTCGCCCTTGGTCCTGAGATAGAACACGCCGGAGCCGGAGTTGGCGCCAACGGCCGTGACCAGAAACACCGACCGCGCGCCGTTCGCCCTAGCGATCTCGGCCGCTACCACCGGATAATCATGATCGATCTTGTAGTACTCGGCCTCGTCAGGGGTGTGGTTGCGTGTCGTCCCCAGCGCGATGAAGATCTCGTCCGCAACCAATTGGGATTTAAGTGCGGGCAGGGACGCGCGATCGCCGATCAGCACCGTGAGCTTCGGATCGCTCACCGCCAGCGGCTTGCGGGCCACCGCCACAACGCGCGAATAATCGGGACTGTCCAACAGGTCGCGCAGCAAATGCGAGCCGATGAAGCCGGTGGCGCCGAAGACAAGTGCGGTTTTCATTCAAGCCACCGTTCTGCGTCGTGAGCCCAAAGGCCAAGTTGTTGAATGCAGATCAGGAGGCCCAATGCAACCTCGGTTAGCTCGCAGGACAGGTAGAGCATTTGCGAAACGCGTTTCGTCACACGACAAAGCCCTCGATGGGTTTCGCTTCGCTCTACCGATCCTACGCGCCAAGTTTAGTGCAAGTTCGCAAGTTCTACTTGCACTCAAAACTCGCCGCGCTCTCGGGATCGCCTTGCCCCTTGTACCGCGCATGTTGCGGATAGGCGCAAAGCGGCCGGCTGCGGCTGGGAAAGGCTGGCCCCGTCGCGACCACCAGATCGGGCGCCTTGCCGTCTTCCACCCAGTCCACGACTGCGCTGAGGAGATCGAAACGATCGAGCGCGGCGCCGCTCGAGCAGTGACCCATGCCGGGCACCAGGAAGGCCCGGCTCGATTTCTCCCGCACCAATTCCATGCCGCCGGAATCCGCCGCCATGCGCTCGTAGTAATTCACGGTGTCGTTCGCCGAAAACCAGGGATCGCTCACTCCGTGGTAAAACAGCAGCTTGCCACCATGGCCGAAGTAGCTCGAAAGGTTGGTCCAGTAGGCGGTGTTGGTGAGGCGATCCATCCCGCTCGCGTTGACCCGGCCTTCGAGTTGATCGACGTTGATGTTTTCCCAAACAGGCGGTCCGACCGGACTGCGCGCGCCTGTGGTCAGGATGCCGGGAATGGCAACGCCTTCGGCTGCCACGCCGCTGTCCCATGGGAACGGCGGATAGACTTGCGTGCCGCGTGAATTCTTCGGTCCGGCAAAAGCTTTCTTCAAGGCATCGACCTGCGGCGGCGCCAGGCAAGAATCCGTCTTGTCATCCGTCTTGTCGCCCTTGCAGGTGAGGACCGCGGGATCGAATTGACAGGCCTTGCCGTCGAAGATCAGGCCATCCTTGACGCCGTCCTTGGCGTCGCAGGCATCGAGGATCGCGTTGGTGATCAGCTTTCGCTCGGCCGCGGAAAACGTCTTGGCGGGCTCCGGCTTGCCGGACGCATCTTTCGGTGCGATCTGGCTGAAGGCGGCGTTGGCCCAGGCGAGACCGATATTGGAATTGCCGGTGCGCAGCGCAGGCGCGCCGGCGACGATGCCGTCGAATTGCTCGGGATAGCGCGCCGACGCCAGCATGCCTTCGCGGCCCCCGGTCGAGCACCCCGTGAAATAGGAGCGCTTTGCGGGCTGGCCATAGTAATGCGCGACGATCGCCTTGGCGGCCATGGTCACCTTGCCGACGGATGCATGGGCGAAGTTGAGCGCGGCTTCCTGGTCCTTCAGGAACGAGGCATCGAACACCGCGCCCTGATGACCGCTATCGGTCGAGACCACGGCAAAGCCGCGCGCCAGCGCCGGCACCTCGCCGGCCGCGTGGTAACCCAGCGGTGGCCGGATCGAGCCGTTCAAACCGCCGCCGCCCTGAAACAAGAACCGGCCGTTCCAGCGATCGGGCAGGGCAACGGCAAAGCCGATCGCGTAGGACTTGCCCTCGACGCCGACGCGCTGATCGATCACGCCGTCCGCGCGGCAGTTCGGCGGCAGCGCCACCGATACTGTGGCCGGCGCCGGCGGTGACGGCTGCACGGTCCCCGGCGGCGCCTCCGGCACTACTTCGGCCTTGGTGATTGTTGCCGTCGAACCCGGCATCTTCCAGCCGGTCAGGTCAGCGCATTTGAGCGCGGGCGGTATGTTGGCCGAATTGTCGGCGCTTGCCGGCGAGATCGCAACGACCATGATGGCCGCGACTAGACCCAGGCCAGCCATCGCATCATTAAGCGCCAGATTTCTTTTTCCCTGCATCGTTCTTCCCTGCCGCTTTCTGATTTTTTGCGGTGCACTTAACTCACGCTGGCCGCCAGGCGATCTGCTGCACTGACACTGACTATCTTGTGTTATTCGGGAGGTGCAGTCCAGCGATGCAGGCTTTCAATCGCTCTCGCCGTTCGCCCTTGCCGATGAAGTCGATCGAGTAGGACGAGCGGATGCTCGATCATCGCGAGCTTGTAACGGTAGTTCGTCGGTCTACCGGCCCTTAAAGTTTCTCACTCTCGCGCTGTTGCCGATTGGACATGGTCATCCCGCGCACTTGAACCCCGCCAGAGGCCACGCCGACCAAACGCCATGGCCGCATTCGTTGCAGAACTCCTGTTCGATCTCGTCAGAACCCTCGTGGGTGGCTGGCTGCGACAGGCTGTGGTGGCGATCTGTGCGTGGCTAGATACGAAGATTCACGGCCGCGCGGCGCGCTTTGTCGTTGGCGGGCTGCTCGGGATCGCCGCCTTCTTCCTCATTCCCGTCATCGCCGGTCTGCTGGGTCTTTGATGCCCTGGCTGAGAACGCATCTCGTCATCGCCTTGGCCATCGGGGCGCTCATCTCGACGGTGCTCCTTGTGCTGGAGCCGCTGACCGACTTCGCGTTTCTTTGGCTGGAGTGGCCCGGCATCAGCGCAGCGTATTTTTTCTGGGGAGCGGTCGGAGGACCGACCTTCGTCGGCATCGCCATTTCCTGGGTCGTAAATGCACTGACCTACGGCCTGGGTGCTTTCGTCATTCTCAGCGTCATCAAGGTGCTGAGGGAAGCATGAGGCGCTGGCTTCAAATGATGGAAAGATTGCGAGGGTTGCTTTGATCATGCGCGGCCAACTCCGCCGCCCGCGCCCAATCTCTCACGCCGTCTCCTCGTCACCCTTGGCGACGATCTCGACTTCGAAATAGCCCATGTCGCGGAGCTCGGCGGCTTTCTTCTCGGCCGCTTCCCTTGTGTCTCTCTTCAAGATGATCTGGCCCGCTCCGTCGCGGGCGCAAACGAAATAAGACATTTTCGATTCCCAATTTCGTTTGCATACGCACGGAGCCGGGTTCCCGCAATCGGACGGCTCACTCGTCCAGCCCGGCCTTTTGCCGCATCTTGTCGATCAGCTCCGAGGCCTCGGCCTTGGTCAGCTCGTCCTCGGGCAGGTCCTGGTGCGCCTGCTCGGCGAGGGTCTTGAGATAGGATTCCTGGGCTCCCGTCATCGGATCGTCGCCGGAAACCCAATCCTTCGGGTCCTTCCGGGTGTTGTCGGCCATCGCACATCTCCTATTCCGTTTTCCGTAGAACGTCGGACTCGACTCTTCGTTCCGTTTTTGTTCTCATGGGCCATATCTCGAATTCGCGAGGCGGAACAATGCCGGACCTGGACTTTCTCAGGCGGGAGATCGAACGGATGCGCATCCAGATGGGCAGGCAGAGGAAGGAGATCCTCCAGCTGCAGCGGGCGGGGATCGGGACGGCCTCGGCCGAAGCGCTGCTGTCGCGGATGGAGGCGAAGGTCGAGAGCCTGTGCGCGCAACGCGACGCGCTGAAGGCGGCAGAGCCGCGCCAGACCAAGGGCAGGGTGCTCGGCGGGAGGACATGGTGAGCAGGCGGTGGTTCGACGACGAGCGAGACCTGTCGCCCTTCCTGACCGCGCTCGAGGACGTTCGCCGACGCGCGACGCGGGAAGGGTGGTGCTATGCCCACGTCCAAGCCATCATCGTCGCCATCGACCAATACGCGGAAGCGGCGACAGGCAATCGCGAGTATTTCCTCAACAAGCCGGTTTCGATCGGGGATAACCGGAAGGCCGCGGACGTTCCGTGACTGGCGCTGCGGTCTCTGCTGCTGACGTCGGGCGGAGCCGTCGATGCAAGTTGGGCTGCAGCCATGCGCACTCCGTCGCCGGATCGACGTGGCCGCAGAGCGTCGTGCCGATTAGCCCGTGGGACTGATGTTCGGATCATCCGGTTCAGGCAAAACGCCGCAACCGGGTGTCTTCTCCGTGTCGGTCAGCTCCGGCGTGGCGTGCGGACCGGCAGGGTGTGGCCTGCGTTCGGCCGAGGCATCCGCCGGGATCGACTGCAGCCTGGTTTCCGAGTTGCTCTGCATTGCTTCTGCCTGACTTGGTTCGAGCGCGAGCGTTCGCGGCGCGAGGCGGGCGATTGACTCACCGCCCTTCAGCCGGCCGTTGCGCAATTGCGGTTGCTGTCGCTACGCCGGTGCGGACGCAACGTTCCAATTTCAAGGACGTGCTCCATTCAGAGCCCTCGCTGAAGCTGTAGGAACGGAGGAGCAAGGCCCGGGTTGGCCCGAAGCAACTGGAGGCATCTCACGATGGTCAAGGATCTTCCTCAGGACGCAGAGCGAGAAGGCACACGCAAGCTGATGATGTGGGGATCGGCGGTCGCTGCAATCCTCTTTGTGGGCTTCGGGCTGTGGTTTGCGGCTCCCCAAATGTTCGGCGTGACCGACTACGTTGGACGCCCCTCGACCGGCGCGGACAACAGCGCGCCCGCGACCACGGTCGGCACGGGAGTTCCAACACAACGCGACGCAGTCAGCACCGCTGCCAAACAAGATCCCGCTGCAAATGAGGATTCGAGCGGCGCTCGCGCTCGCCAGATCAAGGAGAGTAGCCAGCCGGCAAACCTCTCCGCGCAACAACGCGAGCAGCTGCGCTCAGTCCTTTCGACATCGCAAGGCCCCGCAATGGATCGGCCGAATTTCGAGATGATGATCGGCACCTCGGTCCCGCGGCAGACCGAGACGGCGGACCTGCCGCCGGAGGTGACGCAGATCCTCAACGGGTTCTGGGGAGATCAGTACCTGATCGCTGGGAAGTCCCTCGTGATCGTCGATCATCATTCCCGCCGCGTCGCTGCGATCATTGCCGACGTGCGATGACGTCCGCGTTTCGTGAAGACGTCAGGGCCCGCAACGAGCTGGCTCGTTGCGATGTTCCGGCTCGGGGAACGTTGGTCGCTTGAGAGCTTGTTAACCGACCGCGCCCAGGATGCCGCTCCGAATTGGAGGGACATCGATGTCAGACCTGGAACAAGCGATCCGCGAGCGCGCATACCAGATTTGGATGGAGAGCGGTGGGGCGGACGGCCACGCCGAGAGGCATTGGCTCGAAGCCCAGCGCGAGGTTCTTTCCGCCTCGCTTGTCGCGCGCGTCTCGAAAGTCGGCGCCGAAAAGCCGAAGGCGAAGCCGGCAGGTGCGCGAAAGAAGCGCCGCGCCGCCTGAAGCTTGCGGCCGCTCGGTCGTGACACGCGCGCGCATGCAAGCCATAAGCACGCGCGTTGTCGTCACCGCGGACTAGCGGGGTGAGACGGAGGAGGGGGCTGACCTCGTGCGTGCGGGCGACGCAGTCTTTCTTCGTGGCGAGGCAGCCGCACGGCTCTTGCCGGACTTCGGACCAGCTCTTGGTGTGATCCCGTTCTGCTCGTCGAACTGCTTCAGCCAGGCCGCGATGTATCGCGGGTCGTCGGGACAAAGCCGCTCGAGCAAACGAAGGTTCTGCGCTCTGAATTCCACAAGGGTTTTCGGCATCACGGCTCCTCAAAACCCTGCCCGTCGCAAAAAGTGCGGCCGGACGGCCGCCGGGTCAACGGCAAAGAGCGCTTGAAATCCCGGGCGAGCTGATGCAGCGCCAAAAGCGAAAACCCCGCCCTTGAGGAAGCGGGGTTCTCTGTCGAGGTGAAGCTTAGGGACGCTTCAACTGTAAGACGCGCGAGCGGCAAGAAAGTTCAAACGAAAGTGCGCCGCGTCGCTGCAACGTGGATGCGCTCGCCCCGGGCCATTACAAATCCGTAAGTCGGTTGAATATCGACGCCGCAAAACTATCTCTGCGTCAGGCGGCAGCGTAACAAGCCGCCCTTCAACTGACACCCAGCCGCCGCGCTCAGAAAAAGGCGAAGCTGGGTCCTTTGACATTCCCTGCTCAGGTCCCGCCTCATTGGCCTCAGAGGCAAACGTCCATGGCTGCCCGCACTTACAACCACGAACGCTGGTCCGAAGACGACGACCGGCTGCTTCGATCCATGTGTGAAACCGGCAAGAGCCTGACGCTGATGATCGTGAAGCTCAAGCGGCCCATTGCATCGATCAGGTCGCGCGCGATCGAGCTTGGCATCAATCTGCCGGGCACGCGCATCGGCCTGCGACGGAAGCGGCGAACCGCTTGAGCCCGCGCGTCCGGACAAGACTGCTCATGTCGCCGCGCCGCTCTACGCGAGCGGAGCGGCTGAACGATGCTCAGGCCGCAATCCGCTGTTCGACCGGCGCCGTCAGGAACTTGAGCGCTTCGGCGTGGGCGAGATCCGGAACCGCGATCGCCGTGTGGCTGTACATCGCGTGTGTGCGCGACGTCGCGATCTGGTCCAGGATCCCCTTGCCCTTGATGACGTGGAGGCCCATGCCGTCATCGACGGGGAAGATCGCCAGCACCACATCGTAGGCCGCGATCACGGCTCTGAGCGCCTCGGCCTTGTCTTCGGCGACATCGACAAAAACACGAACATCTGCCGCGAGTTCACGCAGCTCGTTAAAATCCAGCACTTTGAGGATACTCCAACGCAACCAACCTGACAGAAGCTTGGTCGCGTTAGGTTACTGAAGCGTCAACGACGGATCGCTGAGCCACAAGTTTCACGACGAGGTGACGCCAAAGCGCGATGCGATCTAGCGCTTGGCGTCCTCCTTGCGCAGCCTGGCCTCGGCGGCCTCGTCGACGAGAGTCAAGCTGGCCCCGTCATAGCTCAGCTTGAAACCGCGGCCGACGATCCAGATCCAGCCTTCCCGGTCCTTGATGGCCGAGGCGTTGAACTGGTCGGAGATGGATTTGACGGCAGCTTCCTGCGATCCCGGATTGTTCAGCGTCGCATTGACGCGCCAGATCGGATGCCTGGGATCGGTCTCGTCGCCGTCGACGGCGACCTTGGCGCCGTTGATGTCGCACGCCAGCGTGTACGGACCTCGGCTCGGCCGGCAGAGATAGTGGCGTCGCGCGACGAGCTTGTTGGCCTCCTCGAATGACATCCCGGGCGAGAAGCCGAACATGTCGGACTTTTTCACGAGGGCGAAGGACGCGGGCTTCAAGAAGCTAGGCTGGATCGCGACGAGGGCTGCGACGGCGACCACGATCAAACCTGCGATGACGATAGCGACCTTCATCAGAACCCCATCAGATACCCTTCCTGGCTTATAGCAGCCGCGGCGCTGTGTCAGGCTCGAGAAATTGCAGGTCCTAAAATTGCAGGTCCTGCAACGTCTTGCACAGGAAGTCGGGAACCTCGCGGAGCCCGTGCTTGCGTTTTTGGCCTCGATAGGGTCTAAGCCCGATCGCTTCATGACTTCTGGCATGAATCAGCAGCGCGCACTCGCGGGTCCGGCCGCGTCCCCAGCAGCAGAATTGCTCCGCGCACCCATTCAAAGGAATTCAGACCATGGCGAAGATGACGAAGACCCAATTGATCGATGCAATTGCCGAGGGCACGCAGCTTTCGAAGAACGACGTGAAGTCGGTGATCGAGTACATGGCGACGGTCGGCTACAAGGAGCTCAACGAGTCCGGCGAGTTCGTCATTCCCGGCTTCGTGAAGATGTCGGTCGTGAACAAGCCGGCGACCGAAGCCCGCATGGGCATCAATCCCTTCACCAAGGAGCCGATGCAGTTTGCAGCGAAGCCCGCCAGCAAGTCGGTCAAGGCCTCGCCGCTGAAGGTGGCCAAGGACGCCGTCTGACGTGCCGGCGATGTCGGTGCGGTGGGCTCATTGACGCGCCGGCGCAGCAATCAACGGCCGGAACGGCGAGCCTCGTTCCGTCACCATCCTCATCCGCTTCACAAGAAAAAGCCCCGCGCTTTCGCGCGAGGCTTTTCTGGCTGACGGCGTTGGGATTTCAGCGCCTGGCCGACAGCCATGGCTTTAACCTAAAGTTGAAATCGCAAAAAGCAACAGCGCCGCCACGACGGAGTATGTTCGTCAGGCGGCGCTGCCGTGTAACTGGGCGCTGAAATCCCCAGCTTCCATAGGTGCTTGCCGCGCCGAAAAGGTTCAACGCCGCCCCCACCAAAACTTTACGTCCGGGGCTGGACTTTTTGTTCTCATTTTGTTCTAGTGAGGCGCCTTGATGGACCGTTGGAGGTTGCTCATGACCGTCGAAAAACAGCGCGAAGTGATCAGGCTCTGGAACGAGCTCAGAAAGGTCGAGGGCCCTGCGGCGGAGGAGCTGCGCATCCAGATCCTCGAATGCTTCTCGAAGGAGAAGCCGAAGCGGGCGGCCTGACCTTTGTCGACGCCACGCGGCAACGCGCAAGCGCGATCCGCTCCAAGGGTTCGCGCTTGGTCTCTCGCCGCGCTGCTTGCCGGCGAAGAGTCTTCTCGAAGTTTTCTCGATGAAGAGTCTTGTTGCAGAAGAGACTTGTTGCAGAAGACACTCATCGAAGAAGGGTCCTGCCGCGTCGACGGTGTGAGCGTGCGCGCTTCATCGATCGTTAGGATTTGCTCTCCGCGCATTCTTGCGACTCCGATTCGTTCTTCGCGAACGAAACGGAGTCGAAGCTGGAACAAAGCCGGGCGTTCTTGCGCGCTCTCGCCGCGATGGTGCCGGATGCGTCTGGCTAACGATAGCTTATGCGGATGCCGATAACCCTATTCGGTTAGGTTAAAAGCCCAATCGCGTTGCGCTTGCTGCGGCTTGGGGTAGGTGTTCGGCAAAGACAAGCAAGAAACGCCTTTGCCGAAAACGATTTGCCCAAGCAGCAATTTGCCATGATGCCTTTTTCAACTCCGTCCTTTTTCCAAGGCGACCGGCACACCTACCGGCGCGTCGCCGTCGTCGGCACGCTGTTCTGCCTTGCTTTCGTTGTGATCAGCTTCTCGCTGCGGCCGCAGGCTGAGGACACGCGCGTTGCGGTCAAGGCCGACCGGCTGGTCCGCACGGCAGGCCAAGCCGCGCGCGCCAACTAACGCCGCGCGCCAATTGACGCTCGTCGCCGCAACGGCGGTCATCGGCCCGCGCCTGCGGGGATCCGGCGCCGCGCGAGGCGAGCGCCACGAAGCCGGCATAGCCGGACAGGTTGAGCAAGACTTCGAGCCAGGCGGGCATATCTCTTTCTCTCCGCTCAGCAGGGAACGGACTCAACGTCCGCGCGCATTCCTGGTTCCATACTCCTGCGAAGAAACTCAGAGCCGGGTGGTCGGGTCGAGCCGGCGGCCGAGGGTCGCGACGGATTCGCTCGACGGCTGCTCCTTGAGGAACTCGGCGATGGCCTGCGCCAGCTCGCGGTCGCTCATCGGCGTCGGCGGCGGGCGCAGCGTGCCGACACCGAAGCTGCGGACGATCTCGTCGTAATGTTCATCCTCGGATTTTGGAACCAATTTGCGGATACGGGCCAGCAAAGCGGATAAGGGCAAACTCTCCTCCATGATTGTCGTCCCCGCTGGCAACCGTCATGGTCTGCTGCCATCTGCTCCCATGAAACTGAAAACCCCGCCAGCACCGCGGAGATGCTGACGGGGTCTTCGTGCTGTCGCCTCGACCCGGATGGCGGAGGCTCCCGCACTTGAGAGGCTAACCCCCGTCTCGCCGTTTCGTTCCCGCTTCATCGACATTTCTCGCCTGCGGGCTGGTTCCATCCATGCGGCAACCATCGCAGGCGCTCGCCGTTGTCTCGGCGACACGCGAAGGAGGACAAGCATGAAGAAGACACTTGCAGTTCTGGCCACCATCGCGGCGGTCGGTGTGACCGCGGTCGCGGCGCCCGCGCCGGCTGAGGCGCGTGGCCGCGGCGGCATCGGCCCGGGCCTCGCGTTCGGCCTCGCCGCCGGCGCAATCACCGCGGGCGCGGTCGCAGCGTCCCAGCCGTATGGCTATTACGGTCCCCGCTACCGCTACCACGACGGTCCCGCCTATTACGGACCGGGTCCGTACGCCTATTACGGCGGGCCGTACTACCGTCACCACCACTACCGTCATTGGTAGTCGGCGAATAGCGAAAAGCCCGGAGCGGTGCTCCGGGCTTTTTTCATTCGCAGGTCTTGTTTACTCGCCCATTTCGCGCTTGCCGACGCGATGATGCCTACGGCCAGAGCGAGGGCCGCTCGACCTTGCGGGCATTCTCCAGCGTCGCCACGAAATATTCCTCGCGCTCGCGCTTGAACTTTTCCTGCGTGGCACGGAAGGCGGCGACACGGGCGGCGATTTCTTCGCGTTCGCGCTCTTTGCGTTGTTCGTCTTCGGTCATGTCAAATCCCCTCTACACCTGAGTATGTGCACATCCGAAACTCAAGCACTGCCGCCGCAATCACGTTGAGTCGCGTCAACACATCCATTGGCACTTCCGAATGGGGCGTCAATGGGGAGGAGGCATTGCAGGATTGTGATATGCGAAGGTCGGAAGAAATTGCCGAGCGCATTGCGTTGGCGCTTGATAAGAGCGTCAACGATCTTGCCGCTTGCGCATGTTGCTGTCAGGCCAAACTATTCGGGAGGCGCGGTTGATCGCATCGGATCTGCAGAGCGGTATCGAACGGCTCGGCGACATGCTCGCCGAGGCCAGGACCATCGTGCCGTTCACCGGTGCCGGCATCTCGACCGAATGCGGCATTCCCGACTTCCGCTCGCCGGGCGGAATTTGGACGCGTAACCGTCCGATCCCGTTCGACGAGTTCGTCGCGAGCCAGTCAGCGCGGGACGAATCCTGGCGCCGCCGCTTTGCGATGGAGGAGGTCTTCGCCGCAGCGAAGCCCGGCCGCGGCCATCGGGCGCTGGCATCGCTCTACCGCGCCGGCAAGGTTCCCGCCGTCATCACCCAGAACATCGACAATCTGCACCAGGCCTCCGGCTTCGCGCCGGAGCACGTGGTTGAGCTTCACGGAAATACCACCTATGCGCGCTGCATCGGATGTGGGCAGGTTTACCCGCTCGACTGGGTGAAGCGCCGTTTCGATGACGATGGCATCGCGCCCGACTGCACCGCCTGCGACGCGCCGGTGAAGACCGCCACGATTTCCTTCGGGCAGATGATGCCGGACGAGGAGATGCAGCGCGCGACAGCGCTGTCGCAAGCCTGCGATCTCTTCATCGCGATCGGTTCCTCGCTGGTGGTCTGGCCGGCGGCCGGCTTTCCGATCATGGCCAAGCGCGCCGGTGCACGTCTCGTGATCATCAATCGCGAGCCGACCGAGCAGGACGACATCGCCGACCTCGTCATCCACCACGACATCGGAGAGACTCTCGGGCCCTTTGTCGGCAATTGAGGCATCAATTTGATTCGCGGCTGTGCAAGCTGTTCATAGGTTCCGGCGAATCTCTTTTTTGTCTATGCGTCTCAACCGGGAGTGTTATCTTTTGAGTCGAAAGATTCGCGTCGCGTCGAATTGAGAACATTCTCTTAAGGCGCGTGATTCGAGCGCCGCCAATGTGGCGGGTTGCATGGCAGTGTGGGGTCCGGGGTTATGGGGTCGTCGGACGGATTTGAGTCCAAGAAGCTTGGAGTTCCCGGACAGGGCACCTCGCAGGGGCGATTGACGCCGGGCGAGCATGGCGGAGCCGGCCGCGACAATGCGCTCAATCCCTTCACCGGATTGGGCGAAGCCAGCGCCAACCTCGTCGAGGTCACCGGCGTCATCAAATGGTTCGACGCCTCCAAGGGTTACGGCTTCATCGTTCCCGACAACGGCTGGCCGGACGTGCTCCTGCACGTTACCGTGCTTAGGCGCGACGGCTTCCAGACCGCTTATGAGGGCGCCCGCATCGTCGTCGAGTGCATCCAGCGCGCCAAGGGCTACCAGGCCTTCCGCGTCGTTTCGATGGACGAGTCGACCGCGATCCACCCGGCGCAGATGCTGCCGCCGCGCACCCATGTCACGGTGACCCCGACCAGCGGGCTGGAACGGGCCCAGGTCAAATGGTTCAACCGGCTGCGCGGCTTCGGCTTCCTGACCTGCGGCGAGGGCACCCCCGACATCTTCGTGCACATGGAGACGCTACGCCGCTTCGGCATGACTGAGCTGAGACCGGGCCAGTATGTGCTGGTCCGCTTCGGGCCCGGCTCCAAGGGCATGATGGCGGCCGAGATCCATCCCGAGACCGGATCGCCGGGATTGCAGTCGCACTAAGGCTATGACTTCCAGCAATTGTGAGCAGAGGCGCGCTGCAAGTCCGGCGCGCCTCTTCCTTTTCCGGCGGTCGCCGCGTAAGGACTGATTGAAGTCCCACGCCGCGAGAGCCCCGATGAATTCTGATCGAAAGGCCGCCTGGTCCGCTCTGAAGGGCTGGCTGGCCGCCATCCTCGTCATCGCCGGCTGGGCCGTCGCCGGCGCGCCGGCCGGCGCCGCGAGCTTCCAGCCGCTCGAGATCGTCACCAAGAACGGCGTGCAGGTGTTCTCGGTCGAGATGGCAACGACCCCGGAGGAGAAGGAGACCGGCCTGATGTACCGCAAGGAATTGGCCGACGGCAAAGGCATGCTGTTCGACTTCAATCCCGAGCAGGAAATCTCGATGTGGATGAAGAACACTTATGTGTCGCTCGACATGATCTTCATCCGCGCCGATGGCCGCATCCTGCGCATTGCGGAGAATACCGAGCCGTTGTCGACGAAGATCATCTCCTCCCGGGGACCCGCCCGGGCCGTGCTGGAGGTGGTGGCGGGGACGGCGCAGAAGTACGGCATCCGCCCCGGTGATCGCGTCGGCCACCCCCTGTTCGGCGGCAAATAGGACGGGCAGGGGCGATTGCGGCCCAGGCCGGCGGCTTTGGAAAGCTTGCTGGCGCTCCGGGAAGCGTGTATCGACGGGGCTCGCCGGACATTCGGGGTATAGCGCAGCCTGGTAGCGCGGCAGTTTTGGGTACTGCAGGTCGTTGGTTCGAATCCAGCTGCCCCGACCAACTAACCCGCTGAAACTGCGGCGACATTTTTTCTCCTTTCACATGCTGATTGCGCCCGCGCTACACCGGGGAAGCACCGGGGAAGCACGAGCGCGGATTTTAGGTCAGTCGGGCGGGTTTTGTGTAGCCCGCAGGCGTCGATCTCAGTGCAGCGTGTTCTCCATTGCTGCTTTGGCTTCCATCATTCGCAGCGCCATCGGCAAGGTCACCGCGGCGTCGATCTCGACCAGGTTGCCGGGCAGGGCGCGGAATTGGCCGGCGGCCCTGCCTTTGAGCGGCGCCAGCATAGCAGTGGCGATCGCGGAGCTCACCTGACAGCGGACAAGGGCGTTTCCGTCTTCAATTGCCAGAATGAGATCGGTCTCGCGGCGAGCGAGCAGGGTGCCAAGATTGGTCGATTGGGGCGAGGTGCGGAGGGCGGTCGAGTTGCGCATGATGTTTTGCCTTTCGAGCAAATGAGCAGTCCAGGGGCGAAATGACCGACATCAGACGGCCCCGCGCACCTTTAGGCGTGCGCCTTGGACATACGCGCGCGGCCCCTGGACAAGATTTGTGATCGCCGCTGACCGGATTGGCTATCGGCTGATGTTCGGGCTTTCGACCCGCGATCAGGATGAGGCCTGGCGAGAATTCAGCAAGGAAAGTTTTGTCTGGAAAAGTCTAATACGTAAAAGCAGACAGCTGAGCTCTTGATCGGTTTGCGCATTTGTTCGATTTCAGCGCTTTTGTCGAATTTTCAAATCACGCATAACCATACAAAGAAATGCTCCGGCAGCGCACGCGACCGCGCACTAAGACTTACGGCACCTCAATAGGTTAGTGGCAATGATCAGGGCTAAGAAGCTGACAACGCGGTGAATGAGGATAACGACGGCGCGCGAGCCGAGACTGACCAACTGCAAACGTTGATCGGACCCGCGCAGTCCGAGCGATACCGGATCGGAGGCCACCCCCTGGGGGGAGGCGCGCGCAACTAGTCCAGAGGCTGCAAGGCCGCTCCGCTAATTCTGTGTTTTTAAAAACCTCCGGGCACGCCTTCAACGCCGGATAGCTGCTTTCGGCTAGACACGGCAAGGATGTGCTCCTACGATTAACGTTTTCAAACCTTCGGAGGAGAAGCATGGCCTCCCTAAAAAATTTCCCGCGAGGCATTCTTAGTTGCATTGGGGCACTGCTGCTGTCGCTCTATCTGGTCCCTGCGGCAGCTCAGTCTTCTGACGACAGAATCAAGATCGCGATTATCGAAGACTTGAGCGGGCCACTGGGAGAGCGAGGGCAGAAAGCCGTCGCCGCTTACCAGGAAGCATTTAAACGCTCCTGGCCAAACGGTTATGTCAGCGTCGGCTCAAGTACGTTCAAACTTGAGACCATCACCTACGATGCCGGTGGCAAACCGGACGTTGCCGCCATGTACACCCGACTGGCCATCCAGAACGAGCGTGTCGCAGTTGTTTTCAGCCCTCACATCTCCAGCATATCCATAGCCAATGATGCGAAGGTGCCTCTGATCTTGACAAGCGCGAACCCAAATCTTGTCCTCGATAAGGCGGAAGCTTCCACCTTCTATATTCGCGCGCCAAGTACCGATGATTTCGGCAAGCAAATAAAACTTGCAGTACGGACTTTGCACGATGCGATGAAGCTTGCTCCGGAGCCCTCTTCTGAAAAGCTTATCAGGGCTCTTCGCGACGTTCAGGTCACGGCGGAGCTCGACCAGATCAGATTTGACAAGTTTGGAAATAACACCGGGCGTGTAGTCTATCGATTTAGACCTGATGCCGCTGGCTGTAGTGATTCATGCGGAACTACTTGTCCGACGAATTGCGGTGACACCGCCTGTTCGAAGTCGGGCGGCAACGAATGCTGTAGCATTTGTGGCATGCCGAGGCCCAAATAGCGTGACAAACCTCGATTTTCCCGACCAAACCCTGCCGGCAGGAACGCAAAGTTGTATCGCTTGTCGCGAACCGATTTTGAGCGGAGCCACAGTTTGTAAGACCTGCAAAAGCGACCAGGCGCAGTGGCGCAATGAACTAAAATACTGGGCCGGTGTAGTGGGCGTATTTACGCTAGTCGCTTCTGGCGTGGCATTCACTGCGAGCGTCGGTTTTCAGGCTTGGCAGCGCCTTTTCGGCCACGAGATTACCGTAACTAACGTCGATCCTTTCGGTCAAACCATTGTTTGGAACCTCACGCCAAACCCAATCGAGATAAAAACGATCAGCATCACGAGTGCAGCACCGAAGAATAACTTGGTTTGGGAGGTGCACAAAACGATCGCCGCCAATGCGAAAGATGAGATCAGCCTTTTGGATGTTGCAGCGAAGTCTTGGTATGATCTGCCCGGAGATATGTTCGGCAAGGCTCCCGCGGCGTATGCGAAGGTCTCGCCAGCGGACTTCGAATCTCTCAGGAAGAATATGTTCACGGACAAGTACGTGCCGACGTTCTTAATGCCGGAAAGTGCGAGCTTCGCGCAGCTTAAGAAAGAGCTAGGGAGTGGCTTTCAGAACTTCGATTGCACGATTTCAGTGGCATACTCGAGATTATTGGACGGCTCGTCGTCATCGGCGAGTTTGCCCTGCAAAGGAGTGTTTCGTCTCCGCAAGCAGCCTTGAGATCGCCCTAGAGCCGTTCGGGGCACACACCCCGCAGTTCATAATCGTTGAGCCGTAACCTTCCGCTTACTACTCCAGAGTCATAATTCATCTCACGGACGTCTACGCCGCTTCGCCGACGGCACCCACCGCGCAATCCCGCGCATTTCCTCTCACCCCCTCGGCGATAGATGTCATATCCCACCAAATACACGCGCCAATACGATTATGTGAGCTATCAGAACGCGAATCCGTCGCGCCCCCTGCCGGCTGGACAGCTCCACGCGGACTTGAACGCGGTAGTGGGTTCTCTGGATGAGACGATCGAGTTCCTGAAGACGTCGTTGCGATCTGATGGCGCGATCGCGAATGGAGCTGTCGGGCTGGATCAGCTCTCGACAACCGTCAGGGCATCCTTGGGCGATGTCGACGCGCTTGATGAAAGGTACTGTCCAGAATCTTTCGCACTTTTGATCAGGCGACGGCTCCGGTTTCAGAGAGTTGTGGCTGATAGAGCGGTCGCATGTTCATGTAGCATTTGGTCGACCACGCCGTTCCGGCAATGTGCCGCAGCCGGGCCGCCGCTAAGTTGAGACAGGATTGACCGTCGGGGAAGGCGCCGACGACACGGGTTCGTCGCCGGATCTCCTTCATGATGCGCTCGAGCGGATTGTTCGTTCGAATCTTCCGCCAATGGATGTCCGGAAAGGCATAGTAGGCGAGCGTCTCGTGAACCGCCTGCTCGACGAGATCAGCAGCTTTGGCCATACGGCTGGCCCGCAG
>NZ_FMAE01000101.1 GCF_900094575.1 Bradyrhizobium yuanmingense
TTTCAGGACCGGCCCCCGTCGAGTGCGTTGCGGCTAGGGACGCGCCCGACGATTAGGCGCGTCCCACGTCGCCGCGAGCAAGCGCACGAAATCAGCTGAACGCAGGAGGACCTGTAAGGTCGGCGTCGTTAAGAAGGCAGTAAAGAGGGTTCACAACGCCGCCAGCGGCTAGAAAAGCGAATCGTGCTGTGCATCAAGGCGGGTGGCTTCCTGGAGAGACCATTCTGCCAGAGTTGATCCGGCGCGAATCGTGACGAATTATTGCGATCACCTGCAGCGTGCTGCCTCCTATAGCGCAGAAGACGGCAAATCATGGATGTCCTGGTCGGCATGCGGGCCATGGAAACATGGCCCACGACGGCGCCGGTCGGAATAGCCACCTGCGTTCCATTTGGGTAACTCGATAAGACGATAAGACGTACGCCTCCGTTGACGGCCGCCTTGTTTGACGGAGGCGAGTGCTGCAGGTCCTAGGGGTAATCCTAGGAGAAGCGCTATGACGATTTCGCGGGCAGAGGTGATCACATCGGTCGAGCGGCGGCGCCGGTGGTCGCGAGATGAGAAGGAACGGCTGGTTGCAGCATCGCTCGAGCCCGGAGCCACTGTTTCCGAGGTGGCTCGCATGGCCGGCCTTCATGTGAGCCAGCTGTTCAGGTGGCGCAAAGAGTTTTGCAAGCGCGGTGAGACGAGTATAGCGCCGTTCGTGCCAGTCGAGATCGGACCGTCTGTGCCGCCGCGGGACCTGACCGAAGTGCCGTTGACGACGGCGCCGGCGCGTCGACGGAGGAGCCAGGGCATCATCGAGATCGATCTTGGTAGCGGATACCGCATCCGGGTCGATGGCGAGGTCGATGGAGACGCGCTGCGTCGCGTTCTCGATGCCCTGGTGCGCCGATGATCCCGGTTCCGACAGGCGCGCGAGTGTGGCTCGCGACAGGCTACACCGATATGCGCAGAGGCTTTCCGTCGTTGGCACTCCAAGTGCAGGAGGTGCTGCACAAAGGATAACGTACAGAGTCTTTCGCACTTTCAGGATTGACGGCTTCTTCTAGAATGAAGGAGCTTTGAATGAACGATGGGAATGCCATGGGTCAGG
>NZ_FMAE01000002.1:0-980000 GCF_900094575.1 Bradyrhizobium yuanmingense
ATGAACTTGTGGATCTGGGCTTCGCTCATCTTCTCGAGCTCGGCCTCGGTGACGAGACCGGACGAGAGCGCCTTGGCCTTGATCTTCTCGGTGTTGAGGCCGCGGCCGTTGTCGGCGATGCAGATGATGATGTGGCCGCCCTCGTGATAGGCGGACAGGCGAATGGTGCCCTGCTCGCCCTTGCCGCTGGCGAGGCGCTCGGCGGGGGTCTCCAGGCCATGATCGGCGGAGTTGCGCACCATGTGGGTGAGCGGGTCCTTGATCAGATCGAGCACCTGGCGGTCGAGCTCGGTGTCGGCGCCGTGCATCTCGAGCTCGATCTGCTTGCCGAGTTCGGATGAGAGGTCGCGGACGATGCGGGGCAGCTTCTGCCAGGCATTGCCGATCGGCTGCATGCGCGTCTTCATGACGCCTTCCTGCAGCTCGGCGGTGACGTTGGAGAGGCGCTGCAGCGGCACCTTGAACTCGGTGTCCTCGTTGCGGCGGGAGATCTCCAAGAGCTGGTTGCGGGTCAGGACCAGCTCGGAGACCATGGTCATCAGGTGCTCCAGCGTATCCACGTTGACGCGGATCGACTGGTTGGCGATGCGGTCGCCCTCGCCCGCCATCTCGTCGGCCATCGACTTCTTCGGCGCGGCCTTTTCCTTGGCGGGCTTTGCGGCTTCAGCAGCCGGCTCGGCCTTAACCTCAGCCTTGGCCACGGGCGCGGGCACCGGCGCTTCGATCGCGGTCTCGCGGAAGGCGCGCTCGAGCTCGTCGAGCGAAACCTCGCCCGGACGCAGCGGACGCTCCAGGGTCTGATCGACCAGCGTGCCCATGGTCATCTCCTTGGCGGGGGCGGCTGCAGCGGCGGGCGCTTCCGGCACCAGCGGCGGCGCATCGGCAACGGGAGCCGCAGTGCCGGCAGTCGGCATCGGCTGCGCCGAGCCTGACATCGCCGCCATGCCCTGCTCGACCATTGCCTCCAGCTTGTCGATGAGATCGCGGTCGTTGCCTTCCGGCTCGGCCTCGGTCGCCTCCAAGCCAGCCAAAATCTCCTTGATGCGGTCGATCGAGGACAGGATCACCGTCACCGCCTCGGCAGTGACAGGCATGCCGTCACGGAATTTGCCCATCAGGGTCTCGCCGGCATGCGCCAGCGCTTCCAGCCGCGGCAGGCCGAGGAAGCCGCAGGTGCCCTTGATGGTGTGGACCAGGCGGAAGATGTTATCCAGGATCTTGGCGTTGTTCGGCTCCTGCTCGAACTTCACCAGCTGATTGTCCACGGTGTCCAGGCTCTCGCTGGTCTCCGTCAGAAACTCCCGCAACAGATCATCCATGAGCTACGCCTTACTGACCCGGGCCGCAAACGCGACGTCCGAGCCACCCTTGGCACGGACGGACGCCCTATCCTGGATCGTTAGACATCCCCTTTCACAGTCCCGTTAATTTCATCCTCCGTGCTACTACGGATTTTGAAGAGAAGTTTGCGGTTCTGCCGCGTGTTGCAGCGCTTTTCGGCAAAACCATCCCCGCGCCGCAACGGCGGGAGCCGCGCGGTGAACGAGCCACTAATCGCGCGACGCGGCGTGCGAGAAAGTCCTGCTCGTGAAGAACGATAGAGGCGGTCGAGGCAAGCCGGCCGCGCCCTCGTCGCGCGAGTGCTTGGGCGTTGCCGGATCTAGGCGGTCCACGCTCGAGGTAAACGAAGCGTTACCCCGCGGGGAAAGCGGCTCGTGTCGCGCTAACCGAGCTGCACGGCCGTGGCAATGTCGGAGCGGGGGCGAGGCTCTGCCAGGCAATCGTTGATGGCGGCGAGCAGCGCGTGCGGCGTGAACGGCTTGCGCAGACAGCGCGCGGCGCCGAGCTCCAGCGCCATCCGCAGGAAGTCCGGCGCGGGCGAGTCCAAATTCGCGAAGGCGTAGCCGGACATCGCGATCAGCGGAATGACCGGAGCCCGGTCGTGGAAATCCGGATCGATTCGAACCCGCGCATGTGCGGCATGAAGATGTCGATGATCATCAGATCGAATTGCTTGTGCTCGAGGGCGCGCAGTCCGGCTTCACCACCCTCGGCGATCGTCACCCGAAAATTGTTGCGCTGGAGGTAAACCTCGATGGCCATGCACACCATCGGGTCATCGTCGACGACGAGAATATGGCGCAGATCGTCTCGCCCGGATTGAGCTTCCCGTTCCGGCGATTCAACAATCGAACCGTGGGGCACGCCTTTCTCCTTTGCTTTCGATGAGAGATGAAACTAACATTTTTGCGGACGCGGTCGAGGCGACGCGAGCCGGCCCAATGGCCAGCGCGACTGCAATGCCTTCCGGCTCCTGAGGCCCCCTTGCCGCTTTTTCCCTGCGCAATCGTTGCAGGACGGCCGCCTCGTCAACGAATCAGCGTGCGCTACTTAATTCCGCCGCAAATGAGACAGGCTGTCTGCCCTCTAACGGGTATATGGACGACACCACAACCTTTAGATTAGTATTTGCGCGCCGTGCAACTGAGTGACGAAGGCCGCCGCGCCCGGCGTCCATCGAACCCGCCGGATTAACCTGCATGACCGTGAGCGGCCGCCCGCCCAACCAGCTGCTGCAACTGCTCGATGCCGCGGATTTCGATCTGCTGCGTCCGCACCTCGCGACGGTTGAAATGGTCAGCAAATCTGTCGTGGGCGAGATCGGCACTGCACCGAGACATGTCTACCTCCCGCATGGTGGATGCGTTTCGATCAGGGTGAGCCTGTCCGAAGGACAGACGATCGAAATTGCGATGCTGGGCCGCGACAGCGTCGTGGGGGCCGGTGCGGCCCTTGCCGACGGCATCTCGCCGATGGACGCGGTTGTGCTGTTCCCAGGAGCTGCTTCCGTGATCGAAATCGGAGTTTTCCGCGCGGTAGCGACCGCAAGCGCACGCCTCCGCAAGCTGATGGTCCGCCACGAGCAGGTCATGCTCGCGCATGTGCAGCAATCGCTGCTCTGCAATACGCTGCATCCGGTCGAGGCTCGGCTCGCGCGTTGGCTGCTCCGCGCCCACGACCTGTCCGACGACCAAATCCTGCCGCTGACCCAAGAGGCGCTGGCGCAGATGATCGGCGCCCGCCGCAACGCGATCTCGCTGGTCGCGCATGCGCTGCAGCGCGCCGGCATCATTCGCTACAGCCGCGGCCAGATCGAGATCATCGATCCCAAGGCGCTGCTGGCGACGTCCTGCGGCTGCTATTCGGCGGTGAAGACCCATCACCTGCGCCTGATGGGAGTCGTGGCGTGACGGGAGCACGATGCGATCTCTGTGTTCCGACGTGCACGCAGCGTCGGTGCATCGCCAGGGCCGGACAACTTGTCTCAATTGCCAATATATCCCGCCGCGAGGATGATGGAACTTACCCGCGCACCGCGTGAGTGCAGGCGTGCGATTCCCAGGTGCAAGGGTACGGAGGAGGCAGCTTTGGAAAGCATGGCGCGTCCGTCCAACGGTTTCCTGTCCGCACTGTCGGCAGACGATTATGAGTTGATCCGCCCGCACCTGCGAACTGTGGATCTGGCCCAGGGGGCGGTGCTGGTCGAGACCGGCGAGACGCTCATGCGCGCCTATTTTCCTCACCGCGGCGTCATCTCGCTGGTGGTTGAACTGGCCAAAGGCGAGCATGTGCAGGTCGCCATGATCGGCCGTGGCAGCCTGCTCGGAACGCTCGCCATCGAGGGTGATGCGTGTGCGTTGAACACCGCCATCGTGCTGGTTCCCGGCGCCGCCTCGGTGGTGGATCTGGACCGCCTGCGCATGGCCGCCGATCAGAGCAGCGCCCTGCGCACGCAGCTTGCGCGTCACGGGCTGGCGGTCTACGCCCAGGTGCAGCAAACCGCGGGCTGCAACGCCGCTCATCCGGTGGAGTCGCGGCTGTCGCGCTGCCTGCTGCACACGCATGACATGTCGGGCGAGTCGCGTCTGCTGCTGACACAGGAGACCATGGCTCAGATGATCGGGGCCCGGCGCAACAGCGTGTCGCTGGTCGCCAACTCCCTGCAGCAGGCCAATTTCATCCACTACAGCCGCGGACACATCCAGATCACCAACCTGGACGGGCTGCGCCAGACGGCGTGCGAATGCTACGCCGCCGTGAAGGCCCAGTACGACCGGCTGCTCGGCCCGCCCTGAACGCCGCGGTCCTTGGTAAACCGCGGGCTAATGCCGGCCTGCAAACACCAGCCATCCTGCTACCAGAACTGAAATTCGAAGGGCGTACACACGCGACATGCCGCGCGCGGCGGCGTGCCGCGCGACACGAACCGGGATGAGGGCAGGCAAGACATGTTTGACGTCACCGTCGGGCTCGATGCCGAACCCGCGCGCGAGCCGCGCGCGTACGAAGCGCTGGTGCGCGAGATCGGCGAGGACGGCGCCGGTGAAGTGCGCGACGTGTTCTGGAGCGAGACCTGCGCGCGCCTGCAATTGCTCCGCACGCTCTCGCCCGCGCAGCACCACGCCAGGATCGCGCGCGAAGCGCATTCGCTGAAGAGCGCGGCCGGAACGTTCGGCTATCTCAGGCTCGCAGCGCTGGCGCTGCGGCTGGAGAAAACCGCGGAAAGCCTCGGCGAGACCGAATTCCGCGCGCTCCTGAACCAGATGGATGCGGCCTACGCCGCCGCGCATGCGCAGGAGCCGCAAGGCTAGCTCGCTTGGGATGCGCGCTCGTCGCGCTGCTTCGCGTGAAAACGCTCCGGACTACTCGCGCGTGCATTCCCGCCGTACTTCTACGGTTTGCGATTTTCACAGATGGCTAATCATAGCTGGCGATAGTCCCGGAAAACCAGGAGGGTTTTCCATGTTCACCTACGAGACCGCAGACCAGAAGGAGGTTCGTCGCTTCCGGATCGCACAGTTCAACGGCCGGATGGCGACGGTGAAGGCCGGCGAGTCGACCGTGACCGGCTTCGTGCGCTCGGTGCTGGAGCAGGAATCGAGCATGCCCCCCCGCTGGACCATCACGATCATTCCGAGCGCACCGAAGGAAGAGATCAAGCCGCTGCGTCCCACCTCGCGCGCACGTCCCTTCGCCGAAGACTATTTCTGAGCGCCACGGATTTCCCAACTTTCGAGATAGGCGTCGGGTCTCGCCCGACGGCGGGCGACGGGCCCGGCCTCAGTCGATCGAATGCAGCAGCGCCGCACGGACGAGGTCCGCGGTGTTGCGCGCACCGAGCTTGCGCATCGCCTCGGCGCGATGGCTCTCGAAAGTGCGCGGACTAATCTGCATGCGAAGCGCACCCTGCTTGTTCGAGTAGCCTTCGCTGATCAGCCTCAGCACCTCGCGCTCGCGCCTGGTCAGCCGCTTCTGGCCCGACGGGCCGATCAGATCGGCGCTCGGCGACCGCGGCGGTTGCAGCACGCGGACGGCCTTCGATTCCGCTTCTTCGGACGGGCTGGGTAAGCCGCCCTTGGAGCCGCCCTTGGGCGGGCCGGCGAGCTGCTTGACCAGGCCGCAAACGCGCTCGGTCTGGGCCAGCGCGTTCTCCACCACCCGCTGCAAATAGGCGCGATCGCCGGTCGCGGGGACGAGCTGATCGCTGTGGTGCTTGATCTCGCCCATGTAGAGCAGCAGCGCGGTCAGGGGGCCATTGAGCTCGCGGGCGATGGCAGCCGCCATTTCGTCGGCCGCCTTGGCACGCAAGGCGCTCAGGCGGGCGAAATCGAGCTCTTCAGCTGAAGCAGCGCTGCTTTCGTGCCATGCCGACGGCCGCGAATCGGTGGCCGTATCATTCTGTGACCCCATGTCACTCGTTTAGCGGAACCGGGGCGGGTCTGTGATTAACTTTTTGCTCCGTATGACTACGGTGATTTAGACGGTTTTACGCTGAAATGACGACTTCGGCACAATTTGTGCTTGCGCGGCGCCGCACGCGACCATGCAGCGGTTGAGTTTTCTGCCGAATGCTGGGCTGGGAACGGGAAAAGCTCCTCGGCGAACGCCTTGCTCCGACATCCACCCCCCGGATTTTACGGATTAATTAACGGCGACTTGCTTCTCTAGGGAGGTTGAGAGCGCGCAAATGCCTCCACGCATTGGGCCCGCAAGCCCGCGGGCCACGCTGCGAAAGATTGCGTGCCATGGACGAGATCGACCGGCTATCGGAATTTCTGCAGAGGCTGACGCCGCTGTCGCGCAGCTGTCTGCTCAGCGAGCTCGAACGGCTCGAGCTGTGCGGCATCGACATGCCGGGTTCGGCCGACATCCAGGCCCGCTTGCGCGCCGAATTCCGCAAGGACGGATCGACCCAGGCGCGCGCCACCAGCCCGTCGCGCTATTTCTTCGCGCCGCTCGAGCTGCTGCTGATCGATGGCGCGCCCGAGCATGCCAACATGGGGCGGATCTCGCGCAATACCCTCACCCCGATCTGGGAATGGATCTGCCGCGACCTGCTGCCGACCATGGCGCGCGACTACATCAAGGCGATCGGCGACCAGGTCGCGGCCAACAACCCGAAGGAAGTCCAGAAGATCGCCTCGACCTTCCAGATCAAGGTCGTCAAGGTCCTCGAGAGCACCCTCGCCTCGCCCGAGAGCGCCGAATCCGCGCGCGCCAAGCTCGGGCAATATACGGCCTCGCGCACCGCCTTCGACGACGTCGTGAAGATGCTGCACGTGTTGCGCGCCGGCGATGCACTGCCGAAGTTCAACGCGAAGCTGCCCGACAAGATCGCGAAGTTCGACGACGGCCAGGTCGCTCAGATCACCGCGCAGCTCGACGCCTTCAAGAAGGCGCATCCTCAGGCGCTGCCCTTCGCGCTGGCGCTGGTGGCGCGACGCCTGAAGACGTCCTGGCAATTGGTGCGGCTTGCTACCCGAGCCGCTGCGAGCAAGGCCGCCGCAGACGTCGCCGCCACCCCCTATGCCTGCGTCGTTCCCATGGTTCTCGACCGGCTCGACGACAAGCGTCTCGCACTTCGCGTCGCGCTCCGGCACAACCGGGTGCTGATCGCCCGCGACCTGCTCGCCGAGATCTACGACACCGAATATGCGCTCAAGGTCCGCATCGACGGCATCGAGCAATGCGAATGGGGCGTCCGCCTCCAGCAATTGATGGATGCGATCGCGGCGCTGGTCTCCGCCGAGGTGAGCCGCTTCCCTGCCAATGTCGGCCACATTCTCGGCTCGCGGCGGCTGCGCAGCCACGATACGCTCGGCGGCAAGCTGAGCTATCTGGCCTGGAAGGGACGCGACGCGATGCAGGACGGTGCGGCGGCGTTCCGCAAATTGATCGGGCAAACCTAGAGCGTTTGAGCATGATCTTTCCGGAAAACTGCTGCACACTTTCCGGATCATGCTCTAGATCCGGTTCGGCCGCGAAAAGCCACGATGCGCCGCGCGGCTAGCGCGGCAGGCACAGGAAGCGATCCATGAATCGCCCTGACAGCACGAACCTGAACCACCAATACATCATTCGCCGCATCGACATAGCTGTAATCCTCGACAGCCCTCCACCGGCTCGGGGGACCTTTAGCGCGAGCGCGGCAACGCGCGTGTGATGTGCTTCACATTCTCGGCCGCCGGCGCGGACCCCTTGTCGCATGACCGTCACGAGCGAAAGGCGACGATGCGCGCATCGCGGGAAGACGCAAGCGTGAAAGCCGCCGCCGATTCACGTTGCGCCGGCTTCATCGCCGCCGCGGGACAACCGCGCGCGTGCACCCAAAGATTTCGTCGACAAATTAGCTCGAATTGCAGGGCTTAACGTTACTCAGATAATTCAAGAACGATGTGAAGCTCTCCTTATTTGAACCCACGCTCCGCGTTTAAGAAACCGTCACGGAACGGGAGTGGTGTACGATGAACGATGGGATGATTGAACTCGTCGGACGAAGGCCTGTGACCTTCGGACGGCGAAAGGTGACGCCGCGCGCCTGCGTGGCCGACAGCAAGCGTCACTTGCGCGCGTTCCTCAGCGAGATCCTCGAGGATCTCGGCTTCGTCACCTGCGAATGTGCCAGCGCCGAGGAGCTGAAGACGGTGCTCGCGAGCGAATTGCCGGACCTGATCCTGCTCGGCGTCGCCGCCGACGGCATCGAGCCGGGACGATTCCTCGAAGTCCTGGTGCGCGAGGCATTCGCCGGCAAGGTTCTCGCCGTCGGCGCCCGCGATTCGATCATCGTCAAAGCCGTGCGGCAGGTCGGCGACGAATATGGCCTTAGCATGCTGCCGCCGCTGACAACGCCTTTCGCCGCGGAGACGCTGCGCGAGCGCGTTGCGATGCTGCTGCCGGAGGAGCCGGCGCCGAGCCCGGCCGTGCATGTCGGCGAGGCCTTGCATGCCGGCTGGCTCGAGCTCTGGTACCAGCCCAAGATTGACGCACGCACGCTGGTGCGCAACGGCGCCGAGGCATTGGTGCGGATGCGGCATCCGACCTGGGGCGTGGTGCCGCCGGCCTATTTCATCCCGGAGCCGCACGATCCGCATTTTCGCGAGCTGTCGGAGTTCGTGATCGATCGCGCCATGCAGGACTGGCACTATCTTCTCGAGCAACAAAGTCCGGTCGACCTGTCGATCAATCTTCCCGCCGCCTATCTCAGGGAGCCGCAGGCGGTGCGCGATCTCTGCCGCCGCGTGCCGACGCATCCGGCCTTCGGCGGACTGACGGTCGAGATCGACAGCGAGGAGGCGATCCGCGAGCTCGATTTCCTCGCCGAGGTCGCGCGCGAGGTCGGCCTGCACAATATCGGCCTGTCGATCGACAATCTCGGCGCCAACTGGCCGTCGCTGATGGAGCTGGACAAGATTCCCTTCGTCAAGCTGAAGGCCGATCGGCAGTTCGTCACCGGCAGCGGCGGCGATCGGTTGAAGCGCACAGTGTGCCGTCATATCGTCGAGCTGGCGCAGACCTTCGGCGCGCGCGCTGTGGCGCAAGGGGTCGAGAGCCGCGCCGACCTCATCGCGGCGAGCGAGATCGGCTTCGATGTCGTTCAGGGCTTTCTGTTCGGCAAGCCGATGCCGCTGAAGAAGTTCGCGAAGGCCGCGCTGACGCGCACCGTGATGGGATGAGCGCGTTCGCTACGCCGTTTCCTCGCGGAGATCTGCCGTTGACCGCATCGCTCCTGGCTTGCTCGGCGCGCCGCCTTCGTGAGCGGAATCGAGGTGGAGCGCGAAACCGCGCGCTCCGGGAGACTCGAGCCCGGCGCGGAGCTGCATGCTCGGAATGATGTAATCGCCGCCATTCTGGCGCCGATAGGGAATCGGCAAAGTCGTCGCGAGCGTTCTCATCCGCTCGCGCAGGCGTTCGGCCGTCGCGCCGAAAGCGGCTTCATCGAACCTGTCGGTCTGATAGGCCACGAACGGCGGCAGGACGTCATAGCCGGGATAATAGAGAATGCCGTGATTGATCGGAAACAGCAGGTCGTCGATCGGCCCGTTGACCCCGCGAGCGGAATAATGGTCCTGCCAGCCGCCGGCCGTCACGATCAGCATCGCGCGCTTGCCCGCCAAGGTCCCCTCGCCATAACGGTCGCCCCAGCGCTTGTCGCTGTGCTCGCCGACACCATAGCCGAAGCCGTAGGCGAACACGCGGTCGACCCAGCCCTTGAGAATCGCAGGCATGCTGAACCACCACAGCGGAAACTGCAGAATCAGAGCATCCGCCCACAGCAGCTTCTCGATCTCGCCCTTGACGTCGGCCGTCAGCGTGCCCGCCTCGAACGCCTGCTTGGATGCCGCGGCGACCGCGAGACGCGCATCGACCGGCAGCGACGGAAAGTCGCCGCGGTCGACCTCGGACTTCCAGCCTTCGGCATAGAGGTCGGAGACCCGCACCTCGTGCCCCTGCGCCACGAGCTCTCTGACGGCGACATCCCGGAGCGAGCCGTTGAGCGAGCGCTGTTCAGGATGAGCATAGACGATCAACACTTTCATGTAAGGGCACCATTGGATTGAGGATTGTGGCTCGGCAGATAGCGCGGTGGCCCGCGATCCGGTAGACGTAGCCGATGGATAAGATTGTGCCGGAAAATGGATAGGCCGGAGGTTACGCTCGAGCGCATGCGCAGCTTCGTGCGCGTCGCCGAACGCGGAAGCCTGTCTGCGGTCGCGCGCGAGCTCGGGGTCGGCCAGTCCACGGTGACGCGGCACATTCGGGAGCTTGAGCAGGCGGTCGGCGTGCCGCTGCTCACCAGAACCACGCGCAGGGTCACCGTGACGGAGGAGGGCCGCAATTACTACGCGGGCTGCGTGCATATCCTGCGTCTCGTCGAGCAGGCCGGCGACGAGGCGCGCTCGACACGCGGCGCGCCGGCCGGAACGGTGCGGGTCTCCTGCACCGCGGCGTTCGGCGTGCTCCACGTCAGCCGCTTGATCTTCGCCTTCCAGGACGCTTATCCGGAGGTGTCGGTCGACCTCAGCCTGACCGACGAGCGGATCGACCTCGTCAGGGAAGGCGTCGATGTCGCGCTGCGTCTGGGGCCGCTCGCCGAAAGCACGATGAAGCTGAAGTCGCTCGGCCAGTCGCGGCGAGTGCTCGTGGCCGCACCCGATTATCTTGCCGCGCGTGGCCGGCCTGCGCGCCCGCAAGACCTCGCTCATCACGAGGGCATTCGGATGTCCAACATCGCTGGCAGCGATGTCCTCGTGCTGCAGGGGCGCCGCGGCGGCCGCCATGCGATACCCTTCGAGGGGCGGCTGCGCCTCGATCACGGGCTCGCCGCGCGTGAGGCGCTCGCGGCCGGCCGCGGCATTGCGCCGGCGCATCTGTGGCTGGTCAGCGACCTGCTCGCGGACGGCAGGCTCGAACGCGTGCTGCCGGACTATTCACCGCCGCCCGTTCCGCTGAACATGCTGATCGTGCCGGAGCGGTCCGGCATTGCGCGCGTGCGCCTCCTGGTCGATTTCCTCGCCGGAGAGATCGCGCGATTACCGGGGATCGAAAGGCCTCAATCAGAGCTTTCTGTCCGGCAAGCCGATGCCGCTGAAGAAGTTCGCACGGAGCGCGCTGATGCGCACCGTGACGGGGCAGCAGTGAGGCGAAGGCCTCACGCTAGCGGCAGACCCAGACGCCGTTGACCAGCACGCGGACGCAGGCTGGCGCCACGACGGCGGCTCCTGCGGCTGCTGCACCGACGGCGGCGCCACCGACCACGGCACGACGCGTCGTTCGACGTGCGACGCCCGCGACACTCGCCGGCGTCGCTGGCCGCCCGACTCGGGCTTCCGCGCTCTGGATCGCGAGTGAAAGACCGTCCTCGGCCGACCACTGCACCGAGCCCAATGCTGCGCAGACAACAACGGCGCCGGCTAACCACAATTTGGTTCGGTGTCGCATGACGTCCTCCTTCGCTCGAGGTTTTGACCAGGCTATTTCCTCGTAAAGGCAGACACCGCGCCGGGACGGGCATTGATCTAGATCAAGGTTTGCCGGTCGCATGACAATGGCCCCAGATATCGATGGCCCCGCCCCCCGCACGAAGCAAGCCGAGTGAGGCGAGAGGCTTTAGGCAAACCGCCGCGCGAAGAAGACGCAGGCGACCACGATTGCCGTCGCGGCGATCATGCTGCCTGCGACCGGCTCGCCAAGCAGAAGGCCGGCGAGCGCCAGACCGAAGAACGGCTGCAGCTGCTGCAGCTGGCCGACGCGGGCAATGCCGCCGATGGCGAGCCCGCGGTACCAGAAGATGAAGCCGACGAACATGCTGAAGACGGAGACATAAGCGAGCCCGATCCAGGCGGGCACACTGACGCCGCTCCAGGTGGGCGGCCACGTCAGCACTGCGAGCACCAGCATCAAGGGCAGCGCGAGCAGCAGCGCCCAGGAGATCACCTGCCAGCCGCCGAGGCGGCGCGACAGCGCAGCGCCCTCGGCATAGCCGAGGCCGCACAGCACGATCGCGGCCACCATCAGGAGATCGCCTTGAAGCGAGGCCGCGCCGTCGCCGGTGAGGGCAAAGCCGGCCACCGTGGCGCTGCCGAGACAAGCGAACAGCCAGAACAACGGCCGCGGCCGCTCGCCGCCGCGCAGCACGCCGAAGATCGCGGTCGACAGCGGCAACAGGCCGATGAAGACGATGGAGCGCGCGGACGTGATGTGCTGGAGCGCGAGCGCCGTCAGCAGGGGAAAGCCGACTACGACGCCGATGGCGACGATGGTGAGCGAGGCGAGATCACGGCGCTGCGGCCGCGCCTGCCGGAGCAGGCCGAGCACCACAGCACCAATCAGCGCCGCGATGACGGCGCGCGCCGACGTCAGGAACAGCGCCGAGAAGCCGCCGACCGCCACCCGCGTCGCCGGCAGCGAGCCGCTGAAGATGATGACGCCGAGAAGCCCGTTGCCCCAGCCGCTGGCGGAAGAGTGCATGTTGGTCTCGCTTGGGTAGGGGCGGCTGGCCCGGTGCCGCGGCGGTGAACGCCTCACGTGATGGCATGGAACAACAAAGGTGCGAAAACAACCCCATGCACAGTAGACGGGGGTTGCAAGATCAATGGGTTAGGTGGGGGGCTGGATGAGGTGCGGGTCGGGCGGGGTTTCGGGAGCCAAAAAGTCGGGGAATCATGATTCGACGCGCTTGTCCGGCGCGCTTTTACGAGCCGACGAAATTGGCGGCGAGCGGCGTCGCCCATTCCGAATGACATCTCCTGTCATTTGCTTCGTCGGGCAAAACAGGAGCATAGTGGCATCATCGCAGGAGGTCGGCCAGGCAGGGCTTTGGCCCAGATCTCGTGAAGGCGTCTGCCGCCGGACGGTGCGCGTTTCGTGCACTGTCACCGCAACATCCGGCATCCGCTCAGGCAAATCGAGAATATCGGGAAAGCTGAAAGAAGGGTTCTGCCTGGTAGGACGGATCGGTGGCAAGGCGAGCGAGCCTTTGCCCGATGGCGGGCGCGAACTTCGCACCATGGCCTGAACACGCAGAGCAGACGATCAGGCGGGACTCCGGCCAGCGATCGATGATAAATTCCTCGCCGGCATCGGGCCGGCGGTCGGCGGGCGCGGTGTTGGTGTAGAGACAGACGTCGCGATCGATGATGGGCCCGGCCGCACCCGGGACGAGGGCGGCCAACGCTTCGCCGATCGGGCGGAGTTCACCATCGCTGGCCTGCGGGCCCCAGTCGTCAGGGCCGACCACGGGCCCGTGGTTGTGAGGCGCAGCTTTGACGCCGCGCTGTTCGAAGTCCGGAAAGCCGTAGACGGTGTCATCAGGACCTCGGTCCAGGATGAAGATCGGCAAACGACCGAGCGACACGCTCTCGGGGCTGCTAGGTGCAAACCAGCCGACCGCCTGTCGGGTCACCTTGAGCAGCGCGGCGAGTTGCGGCAGTGCGCGACCGAGCCATGGGCCTAGCGCCAGAATCGCGCGCTCGGCGAAGAACTCTTCGGTATCAGTGCGGATCGACACGCCGTCGTGGTGCGGCGTGAAGCTCGCGCGTTCCGGAATCACGCGGTCGCGAGCGCGTGCGCGCATCAGTGTCATGACGACACCGGTGTGCAGGATCGCGCCACCGTCCTGCACAACGACGTCCCAATCGTCGGGCAGGCTGAAAGCCGGAAATTCCCTGTTCGCTTGAGCCGCGGTCAGCATCGGATCCGGGCGCCCCTTCGCGATCGCGGCCGCGCGCGAGGACGCCACCATGGCGGAGCCGGGGCGGCCGGCCTCCAAAACAGGGGCTTCCGTCAGAATTGTTTGACCGCTTTCGCTCTGCAGCCGGATCCAGCCGGCATGAGCCTCGTCGCTCAGGCTGGTGTAGTTGGGGTTTTCGAAATTGAAGCGACGGAAAATGCGACATGAACCATGTGACGAGCCTCGATCCGAACCGGGTCCGATCGGGTCGAAGCCGAGCGCATCGACGCCGGCATCCAGCAATGCGCCCAGCGCTGCTCCGCCCATGAGCCCCAGACCCAGCACGGCGACTTCGCATTTTCGCATAAAGGCCTCGCGAGCGATGCTACGACGCGCTGATCATCCTGGTCATTTCGCGCGTTTGCAAGGTGTGCGGGAGGCGATTGCGGCACGACGGCCTGCTCGCGGCAACGGCGTTGGCACACGATCTGACGCGGCAGGCGATATGCCAAAGGATGCAACCAAAGTCGCGCTGGGCTTCACAACGTATACTTGCACTATCCGGCGAAGTCGCTGTACTAGTGTGAGGCCGCTTGGGGCGTTCGAATGGCATTCTTCAAATCTATCTTTCATAGACCGATGACGTACAACGACTTGCTCAACGACATGAGCAAGCTAATCGTGTCCCCGCCGCTGCCGGGCGATTGGAAGCACCTTGCGGCGGGATTAGTTGGCAACAGCGGTGTGAGCCTGCTCGACTATTGGCGCACCTACTTTAAGTCTCAGCTTGAGATGATTGCTGAGGAAGAAACATGGCAGATGCAGCGATCTCGCCTGCTCAATTTGGTCATGTCTGAATGCAGTTGGCGTGCTGTCTATGCCGTCTCGACAAACACAAAGCACGTCGCGTCGTGGTCCTACATGTGTGAGGGGGCGCCGTGGTATGCGAGCGCGACTGAAAGCGATTTGCGCTCGCTGCTGACGCAGCGTTGGCTGATGGCGACTCTGTCAGATGCCTGTCTACGCACACTCGGGGCCATGGCTTACGGAGTAGATAAAGTCAAAGAGAACGAACTCGAATTGCACTACTCATACCACAAAGAGATAAAGCTGCTCGACGCCAACATCGTCGACGCGATCAAGACCGCTGTCGATGAATATAGGGACGAGGACGCACACTTCATCGCGGCATTCAAGGATGACCAACTCGCGCCGCTAATCCGCGAACAATACACATTGCTGGCCCAGCTTGGGGACGACGTCGCTAACGGTACAGTCGATCTCACTTGGCTCAATTCTCGGATGGGCGCACTCAAGCAGAAGCAGAACGAGCTCGCTTCGGCCGTCTCAACAAGTTGACTTAGGAATTACGGCGCACAAAATTGGAACTGGCCATTCAAGAACGTCGGAGCAATGGCGGGCAACGCCCGTCGAAGATGAGTACTATGAAAACATAGCAGGAACTCCTATTTTCAAAAATGACTTGATAATTGGTCCCGCGTCTCCTGTGCGTTAAGATGTAACATATCGCAGGAGAGACTGATCGACGCAGTGCAGGCAATGGAATAGCGACGCATGGCGGAAAATTTCAATTACATCTCTTTCGGCGATTGGAAATGTATCGAAGGAAACATCGATGACATCACCATGGGCCGGGGACGTATGTTCGAATATACGCCATCCGATACCGAAAAGAGGCTTGAGAGCCTAGACAGTACCGCGATCACCTTCCTGGAAAAGCTGCCAACCTTCCTATGCAGTGAAATCAAAGCAAGTGGAGACACCGTCTCCATGCTGATCAAGTACGGTCGAATTTCCAACATCAATCTTGGACGCAAGGAGGTCTCCGCTGCCTTCGAGACCATGATCGACTTCGGCGAGGTGGAATTCGAGGACATTGAGGCCGCGCGAACGGTGTTTGGCGCAGATAGGTTCCAACTCTATCGAACACATTGGGCCGTCCGTGAAGGCGATGCTCGTGACATCCTCAAACGACTCGCTGAGGCGAAGCCAGATCTTGCTCAATCTATAACGGCAGAGGACGCTTATGCTGACGACGAGGAAGTCCAACCGCCGCCGCGAGACAAAAAGATTCTCGGCAAGGCTGACAGCGTAGAGCAGTTTCTTAAGCTTCTTTACAGCTCGCCGGCAAAGGTGGGGACCGAGACCTTCTTCCGGGGGCACAGCGACGCGCGCTATGAATTGACCCCCTCCCTGCTGCGCAAATGGGATAATGGTGACTGGCAGTTCATGCCCAGCGAAGACCGCCTTTGCAAGGAGCTGCTGATCGCCCATCACGACGAGTTCCACGGCGATGACTATTGCTTCGACCGTCTCGTGCGGATGCAACACTACGGTTTGCCGACACGGCTGCTTGACATCTCCGGCAATCCGCTGGTGGCGCTGTTCTTCGCCTGCTCGTGCAGGCCGGATCAACTCGGAATCGACGGCGAGGTCATCGTCTTTCGGGTCGCGTCGGACGATATTAAGTACTATGATTCAGACACCGTCAGTTGCCTATCCAACCTTTCTAATCTGACCTACGCGCAGAAGAACGACATAGACCTCAGCCTTGATCCAGACGCCTTCAACGCAACGGATGTCGCCGGCAAGTTGCTCCACCACATCAAGTCCGAGAAGGGCTTTTTCGAGGGGCGGATAGTTCCCGACGACCTGGGATCTATCATCTGCGTCAAGGCGAAGCGCACGAATACCCGCATCAAATCGCAGTCGGGAGCCTTCCTGCTGTTCGGCCACGAAGCAGCGCTGCCCGATGCTGGACAGAATGGAATTGAGATCAGCCGGGTGACGATCAAGAACAAGGCGTACATTCTCAACCAACTCGACCGCATAAACATCAACGCCACGACCGTCTATCCCAGCATCGACCAGACCGCAGTTCATTTGCGAGATCAGCACCAGTCGCCGAAGCCTGCCAGAGCGGCCTCAACCGCTGCGCCCGGTGTTCTTCCAGAGGTTTGACGGTAGGTTTCGGCCGATTTCAGACATTGATGGCTGGCGGAGAGGGAGGGATTCGAACCCCCGATAGGCTTGCACCTATGCCGCATTTCGAGTGCGGTGCAGTCACTCTGCCACCTCTCCTGAAGACGCCATGGAGGGACTGCACATCTCGCATAGGGAAGCGTAAGATGAGCGAGCGCGGCCACAGCCGATTGTCCCCGCGCCATTCCCCCCTAATACAGCGGCTCCTCATACACCGCCTCACCCTCAAGCAGCAGCCGCTTGATCGCCGCGCGGCCCGAGGGCAGCACGGCGGCGACGATGCGCAGCTTCTGCTGATTGCGGGCCTCTTCGAGCGTCCTGCCCTCGCCTTCGGGGACGAAATAGCTTTCGAGGCCGTATTTGATCGGCAGCTTGTCGCAGAACCTTCGCCGGTCGTCGCCGCAGGACCCGCCGTAATTGCCGACGCGGCCGCGGATCAGCACTTCGGGCGCGGTGACCTTGACCGGCTCGGCATGCACCGAGACCGCCTGATAGACGCCGTCGGCCTTGGGTGCGAGCTTGACGAACACGTCAGGATGCCGCGCAGCGGCGGGCTTGCCGGCGAGCGCGCCGGCCGGCACTTGCGAGATGTCGTAGCGGAGCACGACATAGTCGCCGCGCAGGAGATCGCGGGGATCGACCGGCTGGGTCTGCAGGGTCACCTCGACGCCGTTACGCAGGATCTGCATGCGATCGGCGACCATCAGGACCAGCAGCGCGCACTGGATCAGGATGGCGGCACAAAACAGCACGGCTTTCGGGATGCGCCGCCAGAATGCGGTGAGGGGTGCGATCATCCCGTTCATCGCCCGGCCCTCGGCAGCATGCGATTGAGCGCGGTGGCAAAGGCGACGGCCGCAACGCCCGCCGCCGCCAAGAAGGCCGCGCGGCGCAGCAGCGAGCCCTTCACGGCCCAGGTGATGCCGGCGATGACCCCGGCGATCCCGAGCCAGCCGGCGACGATGCGCGGACGCACGTCGTCGAGCATGCCGGAGACGACGAGACACAGCATGGCCGAGAGCAGCGCGGCATAGGCGAGCCAGGATTCGCCGGCCATGGATGCCGGCCAGATCGGCGCGGCGAGCAGGACCAGGGCGATCGCCGCTGCTGCAAGCAGCTCTCCCGCGCGCCTGGTGATGGCAGCCGAGGCCAGCGCGAGGATCACGCCGGCATTTCCGCACGCGATCGCCCAAAGCGGCTGGCCCGCAAGAGACCCTTCGCGAAAGCGGACGAGATCGTCGACCGTCGTCACCTCCAGGAACGCGGCAATGGCCAATGAAAACGCGCCGTAAATCGACAGCACGCTGCCTAGCCGGAGCGCTCGCGGCGACGGCGCGGCGGCGATCGCAAGCCCGGCGCCGAACAGCAGCGCCGCACCGCTCGCGAGCACGAAGGACGGCTGGGTGCCCTCGAATTCGAAGCGGAGCGAGGTCGCGATCCACCACGGCAGCAGCGCCAGCGCGACGAGATGGGCGGCGACGCGGGAATTCCAGGCGAAGGCGAGCGCGGCGGCGATGAGCCAGACCGAGACGTAAGGAAGATGCAGCACGTCGGACGCGTCGGTGATCCGCATGCAGGTCCAGATCGAGGCGGCTACGAGGCCGACCGCGAGCGCGCCGCGCGAGCCGGTCAGCAGAGCCGCGGCAAAGGCGCCAATCGACCACAGCAGCATGCCGCCGGCAAAGTCGTCGCCGAGGTGGTACATCTGGCCGACCAGCGCGATGCCGGCGCCGAAGATGATCGCACCGATGCTGGCGCAGAGATCGGCGAGAATTGTGCGCTCTCGCGCGGCGAACCAGGCGCCGAGGCCGCCGGCAACAGTCATGCCGGCGAGCAGGATCGCGAACCGCGCCAGCCGCGCGATCTCGGTCCAGTGCGCCGCGACGAAGGCGAGGAACGCGGCCGCGATCAGGAGGCCGCCGACGATGGCGACGACCATTGCGATGTTGATGCCGGCCGGAAGCGGCGGCAGCGCGCTGCGGATCGCGACGGCCGCCGCCGGCGCAATCACGCCGTCGGCCTCCCATCGCGCAAGATCGGCTTCGAGGCGCCGCCGGTAGGTTTGGTCGAACATCGTCCTGGGATCACTTAGGCCCCGCCGGATGGCGGGGCAATGCTAGGTCGGATCGTACAGGCGATGGGTTCAAGCTCCTGCTCGCAGGAGGGTGAATCGCATTCGAGAGTTTTCCCTGCGGCCATCCTTCGAGACGCCCGCTTGCAGCGGGCTCCTCAGGATGAGGATGGAGTCCGCGGCAGCAATTTCGACGGGCATTAGCCTCATCCTGATGAGGCTAAGCGGCATCGGAGCCCGCTAAACTCGCGCCACACACTCGGTCCTCATCCTGAGGGCCCGCCAAGGGCGGGCGTCTCGAAGGATGGCCACAAGCGACATCACTCTCATGTGCGGCCTATTGCGCAGGCAAAGGAATGCGCCGCAGGACGTCGTCATAGGGTGCGAGGTCGAGATAGGCTGTGACCTCCGCCGCCTTGCCGTCCTGCATGAGCAGGATCCACGCGTAAGAGTTCGCGTAAGGCTTGCCGTCACGCGCGACGCCGCTGCCTTCCCAATGCGCGATGACGTGGTCGCCGTCAGCGAAGATCCTCACAGCAGTCGGACGGACCGGGGTCGACAACCGGCCGGCGAACGGGCGGACCGCGCGATCAACGAACACATCGCGGCCCCGGAATTCGCCGGCGCTGGGGCCGGACCCCTTGATGCGCCAGACCACGTTGTCGTGCAGCAGGTCATTGAAGAAGGTTGTTCCTCCGGCCGCCCAGCGATCGAACGCATCGGTGACGATCCGCTTGTTGTCGTCCTGCACGGAATTGGCCTGTCCGCACGGTGCGGCCGTCGTCAGGGTGGAAGCGGTGACGATGAATGCGTAGACGCACGACGCAAGTGCGCGGTTGAGCAGGGTTGCCATTGGTGTCTCCCTTTCTGGTGCAAGATGTCGTCTGCCCCGAAGTGATGCACGCGCGGTCGGTCGCGTTGTTGCTCGACCTACCCGCGCCGCGCGACGGCGGCGCCGCCGAAGATGAGCTGCTCCACCATCGGGCGGCGCAGGAAGCGGCCTGGAAAGATGGGATCGGGCGCGGTAGCCTGGTCGAGGCGCGCCATCTGTTCAGGCGACAGCGAGATCCCGACCGCGCCAAAATTGTCTTCCGCCTGCTCCAGCGTGCGGGCCCCGATCACCGGCGCGGTGACCGCGGGATTGGACAGCGTCCAGGCAATCGCCACCTGCGAGGACGTCGCGCCGAGCTCCCAGGCGATGGCTCGCACCGTCTCGGCCGCATCCAGCGACCGCTCGTTAAGAAGGCCTGATGACGCGATGATCGAGGCGCGTGTCGTTCCGACGGCGCGGTCCTGGGAATCCCTGAGATCGGCGCGGGTGTACTTGCCGGTGAGCACGCCGCCGCCGAGAGGCGACCAGGGCAGCACGCCCAAGCCGAGGCTCGCCGCCAGCGGAATGAGCTCGTGTTCGACGGTGCGCTCGACCAGATTATATTCGATCTGCAGGGCGACGAAGGGCGACCAGCCGCGCAGATCTGCGATCGTCTGCAGCTGTGCAATGCGCCAGGCCGGCGTGTTGCAAATGCCGATGTACAGAACCTTTCCGCTGCGCACGAGATCGTCCAGGCCGCGCATCACCTCGTCGGGCTGCGTCGTCGCATCCCAGGCGTGGAGGTAAAGCAGGTCGATGCGGTCGGTCTCGAGCTGCCGCAGGCTCTGCTCCACGGAACGAACCATGTTGAGCCGGTGGTTGCCGCCGGAATTGGGATTGCCGGGATCGCGCGCCATGGTGAACTTGGTTGCGAGCACGATACGGTCGCGCTTGCCGCGGGCGAACTGGCCGACCAGGCGCTCGGACGCGCCATTGGTGTAGTTCACCGACGTGTCGATGAAATTGCCGCCGCGGTCGACATAGAGGTCGAAGATCCGCCGGGCCTCGCCGGGATCGGCGCCCCAACCCCACTCGGTTCCGAAGGTCATCGTGCCCAGGGCAAGGGGAGATACGCGCAGGCCGGAGCGGCCGAGCAGGCGGTATTGATCGAGTGACGTCATCAGAGCCTCCTTCGTGTGGCTCCGAGATAGTCCCCGGCGAGAGGTGGGAGAAGTTGGCCAATGATGACTGGGGTGGTAAGTATAGCTAACCAATGACAGCCGACCTGAACCTCGTTGCCGTTTTCATCGCGGTTGCGGAAGCCAAGAGCTTCCGTGGCGCCGCCGAGCGGCTCGGGGTGACCCGATCCGCCGTGAGCCAGGCCATCCGGCGCATGGAAGACCAGCTGGGCGTGGCGCTGGTGCAGCGAACAACGCGCAGCGTCAGTCTCACCGAAGCCGGCCTGCGCTTGCACGCGCGTGTGGCACCGGCAGTTGCCGAGGTCGAACAGGCGATCAACGGCGCCCGCGACCGTGACGCGCAGCCGACGGGGCAGCTGCGTCTTGCCGTCTCGTCGATCGCCGAGCGATTCATTCGCGGCCCGTTGCTGGCCGAATTCACCCACGCCAATCCCGGCGTGCAGGTCGACGTCACCGTGACCGACGAGGAATTCGACATCGTGGCCGAGGGCTTTGATGCCGGCGTCCGGCTCGGCGAAGTGATCGAGCAGGACATGATCGCCGTGCCCGTTTCGGGCGACCAACGCCAGCTGGTCGTGGCAGCTCCAGCCTATCTGCAGCGGTTCGGCGCGCCCTCGCACCCGCGCGAGCTGTCGCAGCATTGCTGCATCGGCTGGCGGCCGGCGCCGCACGTCGCGCCCTACCGCTGGGAATTTGCGGAAGGAGGGCGCGAGTTCGACGTCGCGGTGGAGCCGAGGATCACGACCAACGACATGTGGGTCATGGTGCGGACCGCCTGCGCGGGCGGCGGCCTGACCTTCGGCATGGAGGAGACGTTCAGGCCGTATATCGAGCGAGGAGAGCTGGTACCCGTGCTGGAGGAATTCTGCCCGTTCTTCCCCGGCTTCTTCCTCTACTTTCCGGATCGGCGGAATCTTCCGCCGAAGCTGCGCGCGCTGGTCGATCACGTGCGTTATCGGGGAAGCGGAAAGCGCTGAACTAATTAGCCTTGATGCCGGCCTCGCTGATCAGCTTGCCCCATTTCGCGCTCTCGCTCTCAATGAAGCGGCTGAACTGCTCGGGCGAGGTCGGCGCAGGCTCGGCGCCGAGGGTGCGGATCTTCTCGGCCACGGCAGGATCCTTCAGCGCCTTGGTGAAGGCCTCGTTCAGCCGGCCGATGACATCCGCAGGCGTGCCGGCGGGAGCAACGAGCCCGAACCAGCCGACGGATTCGAAGCCCGCAATGCCGCTCTCGGCCAGCGTCGGCACATCGGGCAGGGATGGAAGGCGGCGCGCGGAGGACACGCCGATGGCGTTGAGCTTGCCGTCGAGGATCAATTGTCGCGATGCCGGAATATCCAGCACCGCGAACGGGACATGCCCGGCGAGAACATCGACCGCCGCCGGCCCCGTCCCGCGATAAGGGACCAGCTCCATTGCGATGCCGCTTCTCTGCGTGAATAGCGCGGCGGTCAAATGCATCGCCGTCGAGTTGCCGCCATGCCCGATCGACAGCGCACCGGGCCTTGCCTTGGCGAGCGCGATGGTCTCCGCTGTGTTGCGCGCCGGGACATTCGCGGATGCGACCAGCACGAAGGGAATTTCCGCGAGCAGGGTGATGGGCGCGAGATCCTTCAGCGCGAACGGCATCGCGGCATTGAGGTGCGGATTCACCGTCAGCGCACCTGCCGGCGCCACGCCGAGCGTGTAGCCGTCGGGCTTTGCCTGCGCGACCGCGGCCATGCCGATGTTGCCGCCGGCGCCGGCGCGGTTCTCGATGACGAGGCCCTGCTTGAGCTCGGCGGTGACGACAGGCTCGAGCGCGCGGATCACCGTGTCGGCGCTGCCGCCGGGCGGGAAGGTCACGATGATCTTGATCAATTGCTCGGGATAGGCGGCTTGGGCCGCCAGCGGCAACATCGCGAAAGAAGCGGCCGTCAGCGCGGCCAGGATGCGGCGCCTTGCAACGTGAAACACGTTCTCCTCCTCCATGCGTTCCTTTTCTTGAAATCAACCTGGCGAGCTGCGCCGCCAGGCCGTCGGCTCGTTGTCGTCTTACGCCGCAGCGCCGGTGATACGGGCCAGAAGGCCCTGCGCGTTCTCCGGCGCGGACTGGCCGCGCCAGGCGATGTGCTGGTCGGGCCGCGCCAGCACGAGCTTCTCGGCATAGGCGCCGTTCGCCTCCTCCGGCGCGACGTCGAGCAGCGCGAGCGGCACGCCGCGCGCCTTTGCAGCGTCTTGCAGCCGCGTCACATCGATCGCCGGATCGAACCGCAGCAAGGTGTAGCCGGGGCCGAAGGCATCATAGAGCGAGCGTCCGTCGCGCAGGAACAAATGCGGCGCGCGGGCGCCCGGCACGGTGGAGGGCGTGAAGCTGCCCATTGCGTAAGGCGGCGGCGCCTCGCCGTCATAGGCGATGATCGGCGAGGCATCGTAATAATAGCCGAAGTTGAGGCCGGCGCAGCAATATTGCTGCACGTTGAGATCGTAGGCCGCTTTCGCCAACGCCGCGCGCGCCGCATGGCCGCGCGGCGTGTCGTCCTCGATCTCCGCAGGTACGCCGCCGCGCTGGGCCATCATCTTCATCGCATGGTCCATCGCAAAGCGCGATACCTGCTCGGTGATGGGCTGGCGCTCCGCCTCATAGGCATCGAGGATCGCTATAGGCGCCCAGCCGTTCAGATGCGCCGCCAATTGCCAGCAGAGATCGACGGCGTCCGCAATGCCGGCATTCATGCCGTAGCCGGCATAGGGCATCCACAGATGCGCGGCGTCGCCGCAGATGAAGACCCTGCGGTCGCGGAAGCGGTCGGCCACCAGGCGCCGTCCGACCCAATCCTCCTTGCTGAGCACGCGGTATTCGAAGCGCTCGTCGACGCCGAGGATGGCACGGATGGCCCAGTCGCGATCGACCGAGTCGAACTCGGGCTCATCGGGCTTCAGATGATTGTGGATCAGCCAGCGGTCGTGGCCGTCGATCGCGACAACGGTGCCGGAGCGGCGCGGATTGAGCGAGAGCACCATCCAGGCCGGCTTGTGTGCCCCCATCAGCTCTTTCAGCTGCGGCGCTTCGATGAAGGTCGACTGCACGCGCTGGATCACCGGCGTGCCGGACAGGCTGGCACCGATTGATTTCCGAACCAGGGATCGGCTGCCGTCGCAGCCGATCACGAAGCTGGCTTCGATCCGGAGCGAATGTCCGCTGTCGAGATCGCGCGCCAGCGCGACGACATGGTCGTCGTGCTGCGCGATGTCGGTGATTTCCGTGCGCGCCAGGATCTTGATGCGTGATTGCGCAGCGGCATGGCTGAACAGGATCGGCTCGAGATAGACCTGGTTGATCCGGTGCGGCGGCTCGGGCGTCGGCCACCAGGTGTCGGGGCCACCGGTCGCGCTATAGCGGCGCGCACGGGAGGGAATGTCGATGCGGCAAAGCTCGATCCCGATCGCCGTGGTCCTATAGGAGCAATCGTTGGGAAAGTCCGCAGGGAGCCCCGCATCGCGCAAGCGGGCGGCTATTCCGAGCCGTCGAAAAATCTCCATCGAGCGCGCCGACACGTGATTGCACTTGACGCTGGGCGGATCGCCGGCGTGGCGGATCTCCGCGACGACGACGTCGATGCCGCGCGAAGCGAGATCCATCGCCGCGGTCAATCCGACGGGCCCGGCCCCCACCACCAGCACTTGTGCTCTCATGCTCGCTCCAATCCTTGCCGCGGATTCTTTTCGTCCGCACAGCATGCATTTTATTGCAGGTCCGTTTATGCGATAAGTCGGAAAGAACTCATCAATTCATGAGATTTCTCTATGAATGTCACATTGCGCCAGCTGCGGATCTTCACCGGCGTGTATCGGACGCGCAGCATCACGCGGGCCGCCCGCGAGCTCGGCATCACGCAATCGGCGGCGAGCCTGTTGATCCAGCAGCTCGAGGCCCAGCTCGGCGTCAAGCTGTTCGACCGCTCCACGCGCTCGGTGCAGCCGACGCTGGCCGCCGACGAGGCGTTCGCCGCCGCCGAGCGCATGCTGAGCGATGCGCAAGGCCTGTCGCGCCGCATGCGTGACCTCGCGCAAGCCCGCGCAGGCCGGGTCGTGTTTCTCGCCTCCGCCGGCACGGCATCGGCGCTGCTGCCCATGGTGCTGGCGAAATTCCGCACTGGCCATCCCGACATCGAGATCGACATGCGCGATGTCGCCGCCGACGATCTCGTGCCACGGCTGAGCACGACCGATGCCGAGTTCGCGATCGGCAGCGTCGAGGGCGAATTCGCGGACATGACGATCGAGACGCTGACAAGCGGCCGCCTGAGCGCGATCGGCCGTCGCACCGCGGACTTCGCCGCGCGTCGGTCCCTAACCTGGGACGAGCTGGTGCAACTCCCGACGATCGCGATGCGCAGCGAGACACGCATCCGCATGCAGATCGATCAGGCCCTGAGCGCGCAGGGCAAGCGCCTCGATCCGACCTATGAAGTGACCCTGATCAACACCGCCCTCGCCATGACGGCGCAGGGCCTCGGCCTCGCCATCCTTCCCGCGACGATGCTGCCGGCCGACCAGTTCCCGACACTGATCGCAAGACCGCTGGTGCGCCCCGCCCTCACCCGCCCCGTGTCGCTGCTGCAGCGCCAAGGCCGGACGCTGTCGCCCGCGGCGCAGGCGTTTGTGGCGACGGCGCGGATGGTGCTCGCGGGGCGAACGGCACCGGCATCAGGCTGATTTTGCGGAGCTATTGAGAGGGGGGTCGCTGAGCTGGCGGAGAGGGAGGGATTCGAACCCCCGATAGGCTTGCACCTATGCCGCATTTCGAGTGCGGTGCATTCAACCACTCTGCCACCTCTCCTGAAGGCGCCATATTAGGAGCTGGGCCCCTGTGGTTGGGGGCGTTAATAGGCGAGGATGGCGGGCCAGACAAGGCGCGAAAGGGGAAAATCCGCTGCCTCTTTTCGCCCACTATCCCGCTTTGGGAAGGAACTGCCATGGAGCATCTGACGGTCACCGCCAATGGCGCCAAATTCCACGTGGCTCGTGCCGGAAGCGGCAAACCGCTGCTTTTGCTGCATGGCTGGCCGGAATTCTGGCTGACCTGGGAGCCGGTGATATCGAGGCTTTCGGACCGATTCACGCTTGTCGCGCCTGACCTCCGCGGCTTCGGCGACAGCGACAAGCCAGGTGGACCTTACGGACCGGACGGCCATGCCGCCGATATGCTGGCGCTGATGGACCGGCTCGGCATCGACCGATTCGGCGTCGTCGGCCACGATGTCGGCGGCGCTGTCATGCAGCCGCTGGCTCGGCAGGCGCCCGAGCGGATGGCGGGCCTCTTCTTCTTCGATTTCGTCTATCCCGGGATCGGGCCGCGCATGGCCGCGCCCGATAGGCTCAACCACATCTGGTACCAGTCCTTTCACCAGATGGAGATGGCCCCACAGCTCGTCGGCGCGAGCCGGGAGAGCTGCCGGCTCTACATCAGCCATTTCCTCAAAGGCTGGGCGCACCGGACAAACGCCTTCGACGACGTGCTGGACGCCTTCACGGACAATTTCCTGAAAGACGGCAACCTCGCCGGCGGCTTTGCGCATTACCGCGCCTCGCATGCCGGGCGCGTGGCGATGATGAAGGGCGAGGCGCCCAGGCTGCCGCCGATCGCGGTGCCGACCTGCGTGCGCTGGGCCGAGCACGATCCGCTGTTTCCCTTTGGCTGGATCGACCGGCTGTCCGAGACCTTCAGCGATCTCGACCTCGAGATGTTTCCCGGCGTCGGCCACTTCCCGCATCGGGAAAATCCGGATCGCGCGGCACGCGAGATCGCCGCGTTCTTTGCGCGCATCGGCTGGAGCTGAGGAGAAAAACGGGGTGGGACCGCCAGACGCGGTAAACACTGGCGGTCCCGTGCCGCTTATTGAAATACTGGCCGTGAAGGGCGGCTTCGCCGGCCGAGTGGAAGCGACGATTCGACCCTAGCGTGCGACGGGCGGTCCGCAACGCAATCCGGTCCTTAACCTAACCGGTCAAGGTTACTCCTTGTCCGCTTTACCTTTTTTCTTCCCGTTCTCCGTGGAATCCCGGTCCTTGCCGTTGCCTTCCTTGCGGCGATTGGTGAAGCGCGCATTGCCAAGTCCGGTGCCGATGGTGAGCACGCCCCAGCGGTCAACGTCCTGCATGAACGGTACTTCCGAGAGCCCCTGCACCACGCCGTCATTGTGCATCAGGATCGCGGTGTCGTGCTCGCCAATAGCGGGGATGCCCTCGATCAGGCTCGCCGGCAGGTTGAACTTGCTGCTCTCCCAATTGCCCGGCAGATTCTGCGCGCCCTTCTCGATCGAGCCGTCCGGGTTGATCACACCGGGACAGGCGATGCCGATGAACGGCGCGAGCTTGTAGCCTTCGGCCTCGGCCTCCGTGATCAGCCCTTTCAGCATCTTGGTCAGCCGCTTCACCGCGCCTTCGCGCGTCGGCTCGTCGTCGGCGTGACGCCACAGCTCCGCATGCACCACCTTGGCCTTGGACAGATCCTTGGCTTTCTTCCAGCCGGTTTCCACCACGCCGCAGCGGATGTTGGTGCCGCCGATGTCGACGGCGAGAATGCTGTCATGAGCCTCGAAGATCCAGGACGGCGCCAGGTGCAGCGCGCCGATCAGGCCGGCCTCGTCAGGATGATGGCGGATCGGCTGCAGGTCGATCTTGAAGCCCTCGGATTTCAGGATGATCTCGGCGCGGGCGATCACGAGCTCGCCGAGCCTTGAATCGCGAAAGCCGCCGCCGACGACGATGCGCTCGGTCTTGGCCCAGGCCTTGGTCTTGAGGAATCGGCGCGTGACATAAGCGAGCTCCTGGGAGAAATCCTCGATCGCGCTGTGCACCACGGCCGAGGCCTCGGTGTCGTCGCCGATCAGGATGGCGTCCAGCGTCTTCTTGTTGATCTCCTCGGTCGGCACCTTCCCGAACGGGTCCTCCCCCGTCTTGCGCAGCGGCTTGCGCCAGCGCTCGAGCACCTCCCGGAACGCGCCCTTGCTGGCGCGGTCGCCGAGAAAGCCGTCCTCGTCCTTGATCTCGATGTTGAAGCTGTCGACGTCGACCGACGGCAGCCGTTCGGCGCCATGCTGGGCGATGCCCGTTGTTTTGACCAGTTCGTCTGTTGCCATGAGAGCCCTTGCCCCGCTTGCTTGTTCCGGCCGGGACAACTGCGGGGGAACCCGTTTGTTGCAAAGCCCACCCGAGATTCGGCTGCGCGCTTTCGGCGCGGCCAAAGCCTTCAAATCCGGGCGGTTTTCGCCCAGTTTTCCTTGACTTGGCGCGCTCGGCCGCTATAAGTCCCACAGCCGGCGCGGGGCGTTTCTCGCGCCGCTTGTTTTGCTTGGGTTTTCAAAGGGATAACTCCCGCCCACGCAGACTCGCATAAACCATAGCGACTGACAAAAAGCCGGCCCGGACGCTCCGCGTCCCGAGGCCGGGATTGAACACGGAGAAAGAACGATGTTCGCAGTCATCAAAACCGGCGGCAAGCAATACCGCGTCGTGCCGGATGATGTTCTCGAAGTAGGCAAGATCGAAGGCGAAGTCGGCTCGATCGTGCAGCTGAATGAAGTGCTCGTGGTCGGCGGCGACACGCCGGTGCTGGGCGTCCCGACGGTCGCAGGCGCGTCCGTCGCGGTCGAGGTGCTCGACCACAAGCGCGGACCGAAGGTCATCGCGTTCAAGAAGCGCCGCCGCAAGAACTCGCGCCGCAAGCGCGGCTATCGCGACGAGATCACGGTTCTGCGCATCAGCGAGATTCTGACGGACGGCGCCAAGCCCACCAAGGGCCCGCGTCCGAAGAAGGAAAAGGTGACGAAGGAGCCGGCAGCGGAAGCCGCCGAGTAACGCAAAACCGATCACGCCAATTCACGAATTGATGCGTGCGACGTTTTGAAATGATTCCGTCAAGGAATTGACCTAGAACTACGCAGGATTTCGGAGACGAGCCATGGCTCACAAAAAAGCAGGCGGTTCATCGCGCAACGGTCGCGATTCCAAGGGCAAGCGCCTCGGTATCAAGGCGTTCGGCGGCGAGATCGTCACGCCCGGCAACATCATTGCGCGTCAGCGCGGCACGACCTGGCACCCCGGCCTCAATGTCGGCATGGGTACGGACCACACTCTGTTCGCCAAGATCGAGGGCCGCGTTGCGTTCCAAGCCAAAGCCAACGGCCGCACCTTCGTATCGGTGCTCCCGCTTGCCGAGGCTGCTGAATAGACGGTGGACAAAAACGGAGTCCGCCGGTCCCGACTGAACCGGCGGAGTCCTAGAGATCGCAAGAGATCGAAGGCTCCAAGGGGAGGCGGGAAACCGGCCTCCCCTTTTCTTTGCTCACTTTGTTCTTTGCACTTTGACTTAGTGACTTTCACGGAGCCGGACATGTTGCAGGATTTCTCGAGCGTGACCTTGGCCGAGGCGAGACCAAGCGTCGTCGCCACCGAGCGGCTGACCTTGCGGCGGCCGACGCTGGCCGACGTCAGGACCATCGCCCGGCTCGCCAACGACCGCCGCGTCGCCGAGAACACGCGCCGCCTGCCGCATCCCTATTCGCAGGACGACGCCGCCGAATTCATCCGCGCCACCGCCGAACTCGGCAGCGAGACCGTGTTCCTGATCGAGCACGACAGCGGGCCGGTCGGCATGGTCGGCATCGATTGCTCCAAGCCCGGCAATGCCGAGCTCGGCTACTGGCTCGGCGTCGAGCATTGGGGTCGGGGCTTTGCCACCGAGGCGGCGCGCGGCGCGATCGATTTCTTCTTCGAGGAGTTCGAGGACGAGCATCTCTACGCCGGCGCGCGCGTTACCAATCCGGCCTCGCGCAAGGTGCTGGAGAAGTGCGGCTTCCAGTGGAGCGGCGTGCAGTTGCACCGCTTCCTGGCGCTCGGCTCCTCGACCCCCGTCGACTGCTTCCGCCTGTCGCGCGGCGTGTGGGCCTCGCTGAAGAGCTGGAGCAGTGCGAGGAGGGTGCGGTAGGGCGAGGCGCCGCACTCGCAATTGTCATCCCGGGGCGCGCGTAGCGCGAGCCCGGGATCCATAATCCCGGAGCGCAGTGCGGGGCAAAGCGCCCACTCCGGGTCGTCGTCCAATTGCTCCCTGGGGCTATGGGTCCCGGGCTCGCGCTGCGCGCGCCCCGGGACGACGTCGTGGCTACGCCGGCGGATTGACCTCGTCGCTCTCACGTCCCAAATCGCGCTCCCGAAGATAAATGTAGAACCCGGCGCCGATAATGATCGCGGCGCCGACGAGTGTTGCGATGGATGGGACGTCGCCGAACACGACGAAGCCGAAGATCACCGCCCAGACGATCATCGAATATTGGTAGGGCACCACGACGCTGGCCGGCGCCAGCTTGAGCGAACGGTTGACGCAGAACAGCGCGGTGACCGAAACCAGCCCGGCGGCGGCGAAGATCGCGAGGCTGCCCGGCGTCGGCGGCACCCAGTTGAACACCGACAGCACTGCGCCCAGCGAGAACGTGCCGAGGAATTGCGAGGACGCCATCACGATGTCGGGCGTCTTGCGCAGGCTGCGCGTGATCAGCATCAGGGTCGCGAAAGAAAGACTGCCGCCGAGCGCGATCAGGGCCGGCAGGCTGACGGTCTGCGCCGAGGGGCGCAGCGCGATCAAGACGCCGCAGAAGCCGATCAGGATCGCGGTCCAGCGCCGCCAGCCGACCTTCTCGCCCAGAAAGATTGCCGACATCGCGGTGACGAAGATCGGGCCGGCGAGATAATAGGTGATGACGTCGGCGAGCGGCAGATAGACGGTTGCGAGAAAGAAGGCCGCGACTTCCAGCGTCGACAGCACGACGCGAACCAGCTGCAGGCCCGGCCGCTCCAGATGCAGAAACTGGTGACGCTGCGTCCAGATCAGCGGCGACAGCAGGAGCAGTGCCGCGCAGGCGCGCAGGAATAGCAGCTGCCCCACCGAATAGGTCCCGACCAGGAACTTGCCCATGGCGTCGCCGAACGAGAACATGAAGATCGACAGCACCATGAGCCCGATGCCGGCCAGGCGCGCGGAGCGATCGTCATAGGCGGAGAGATTCTTGAACAGGGGCATTGCGACGAGTTGCAGGTTCGGGGGCTCGTCATTGCGAGGAGCTCTTGCGACGAAGCAATCCAGAATCTTTCCGGGGAGGGATTCTGGATTGCTTCGCTGCGCTCGCAATGACGGGGAGATAGCGGCGAAAGCAGGCGAATAGAGTCGCTTGCAGTCGTTTTAATGACGGCAGCCGCCGCGGCAAGCCCGCGCAAGCCGAATTGAACGGATTGTCGCATTGTTTGCATCGCGGTAGCGATAAGCGCCCAGCGACGAAAAGAGAGCTTTGACATGACCGATTTCGATCCGGCCCGGCATCGCATGATCCCGACGCAACGCTGGTTTGAGGATTTCGTCGTCGGCGAACGCTTCGTGCTGCCGAGCCGGACCCAGACCTCGGCGGTGTTCGCCGCATTCCAGACCGCGAGCGGGGACACCCACCCCGTGCATTACGACGTGGAGTATTGCCGCGCCCGCGGCATGCCGCACCTGCTCGCCCACGGCTTCCAGACCTTGATCCACACCGCGCCCGGCGCCGGCCTGTTTCCGTTCATGGTCGAGGACTCCCTGGTCGGCTTCCTCGAGCAGTCGAGCCGGTTCCTCAAGCCGGTGTTCGCCGACGACACCCTCTATCCGGCGCTCGAGGTCACGGAGCTCGTGTCGGGGCGCAGCACCGGCGTGGTGACGCTGCGCAGCACCGTGTTCAACCAGCGCAAGGAGCTGGTGCTGGAGGGCACGCAGAAATTCCTGATCCGGCGGCGGCCGGTGGATTAAGCAAGGGGTCCAACTCGCGGAATTTCAGCCGATTTGCGGACCGATCCGGGTTGCCGCAGGGGGCCGGCTGGCCTACCTATGGCCCATGAAATTCCTTGACGAAGCAAAGGTCTATATCCGCTCCGGTGACGGCGGGAACGGCTGCGTGGCGTTCCGCCGCGAGAAGTTCATCGAATTCGGCGGTCCCTCCGGCGGCAATGGCGGCCGCGGCGGCAATGTCATCATCGAGGTCGCCGACGGCCTCAACACGCTGATCGACTACCGCTACCAGCAGCATTTCAAGGCGCAGAAGGGCGAGAACGGTTCGGGCTCGGACCGCCACGGCGCCAACGGCAAGAACATCGTGCTGAAGGTGCCGGTCGGCACGCAGATCTTCGACGAGGATCGCGAGACCTTGATCCACGACTTCACCAAGGTCGGCGAAAAGTTCGTGCTGGCCGAGGGCGGCAATGGCGGCTTCGGCAATGCGCATTTCAAGTCCTCGACCAACCGCGCGCCGCGCAACGCCAATCCCGGCCAGCCCGGCGAGGAGCGCTGGATCTGGCTGCGGCTGAAGCTGATCGCCGACGCCGGCCTGGTCGGCATGCCCAATGCGGGCAAGTCAACGTTCCTCTCCAAGGTCAGCGCGGCAAAGCCGAAGATCGCCGATTATCCCTTCACCACGCTGCATCCCCAGCTCGGCGTCGTGAATGCCGACGGCCGCGAATTCGTGCTGGCCGACATTCCCGGCCTGATCGAGGGCGCGCATGAAGGCACCGGCCTCGGCGACCGCTTCCTCGGCCATGTCGAGCGCTGCCGCGTGCTGCTGCACCTGATCGACGCCACCTGCGAGCATGCCGGCAAGGCCTACAAGACCGTGCGCAAGGAGCTCGACGCCTATGGCGGGCAGCTCACCGACAAGATCGAGATCGTCGCGCTGAACAAGATCGATGCGGTCGAGCCGGACGAGCTGAAGAAGCAGAAGGACCGCCTGAAGCGCGCCGCCAAGAAGACGCCGCTGCTGCTGTCGGGCGCCACCGGCCAGGGCGTCAAGGAGGCGTTGCGCGCGCTGGCCGATGTGATCGGCGAAAGCCCGGTCTCCGCCAAGGCCAAGAGCGCGGCCGAAGCGGAGCCGTGGTCGGCTTAAACTCTCTCCCCAACGTCGTCCCCGCGAAGGCGGGGACCCATACCGCGTGATCTATCTGTTGCTAAGGGTCGAAGTACCGAACGACGAGTCTTCGCCAAACGACTCCCTGTGGTTATGGGTCCCCGCCTTCGCGGGGACGACAGCGGAGTCTATCGCTGCGAGCGTGCGCATCACCGGCTTGTCTTCGCGCCCGCGATAGCGCAGCATCAAACAATCAAGAAACGGCAGGGACAACGCATGGCGCGCGCGAAGAACATTCTCTGGATCATGTGCGACCAGCTTCGCTACGATTATCTCGGCTGCACCGGCCATCCCACGCTGAAGACACCGAACATCGACGCCATGGCCAAGCGCGGCGTGCTGTTCAGCAAGGCGTATGTGCAATCGCCGATCTGCGGCCCGTCGCGGATGTCGTTCTACACCGGGCGCTACATGCGCTCGCACGGCTCGCACTGGAACGGCTGGCCGCTGCGCGTCGGGGAGCCCACGCTCGGCGATCACCTCAACAAGATCGGCGTGCGCAACGTGCTGGTCGGCAAGACCCACATGGCGCCTGATATCGAAGGCATGAAGGCGCTCGGCATCCCGCCGGAATCGATGATCGGCGTGCATGTCGCCGAATGCGGCTTCGAGCCTTACGAGCGCGACGACGGCCTGCATCCGACCGGACGGCCACGCCCGAAATACGACGAATATCTGCGAAAGCAGGGTTTTGAAGCCACCAATCCCTGGGAGCACTGGGCCAATTCCGGCGCTGCCGAGGATGGCAGCTTGCAGAACGGCTGGCTGCTGGTGCACGCCGACAAGGCCGCGCGCGTGCCAGAAGAGCATTCCGAGACGCCCTACATGACGCGGCGCGCGATGGACTTCATCAGCGAGGCGGAAACGGACGGCCGCCCCTGGTGTTTGCATCTGTCCTACATCAAGCCGCACTGGCCCTATATCGCGCCGGAGCCCTATGCCAGCATGTATTCGACGGATGACATGATCCCGGTGATCCGCTCGGAGCGCGAGCGGCAGAATCCGCATCCGGTGTTCGGCGCCTACATGGACATGCGCTATTCCCGCAACATGGCGCGCGATGATGCACGCGAGAAGGTGATCCCGACTTATATGGGCCTGATCACCCAGATCGACGATCAGATGGGCGTGCTGATGAAGTTTTTAGGTGAGCGCGGCCTGCTCGACACCACCATGATCGTGTTCACCTCCGATCATGGCGACTATCTAGGCGATCACTGGATGGGCGAGAAGGACCTGTTCCACGAGCAATCGGCAAAGATCCCGCTGATCATCATCGATCCTTCGAAAGAAGCCGACGCGACGCGCGGCACACGCAGCGACGCGCTGGTCGAGGGAATCGATCTCGCGCCCACCTTCGTCGATTATTTCGGGGGCAAGGTGGCGGGCCATATCCTCGAAGGACGTTCGCTGCTGCCGCTGCTGCGCGGGCGCACGCCATCAGATTGGCGCAAGGTGGCGTTCTCCGAATACGACTATGCCATGCAGGACGTACGGCTGAAGCTGAACCAGCCGATCGAGCGCTGCCGCCTGTTCATGGTGTTCGACGGACGCTGGAAATACATCCACGCCTCCGGCTTCCGCCCGATGCTGTACGACCTCGAAACCGATCCGGACGAATATCTGGATCGCGGCGACGATCCGGAATGCGCCGGCATCATCGCGCGGCTCCAGGCCGAGCTGTTCGACTGGGCGCTGCATCCTAACGATCATATCACCACACCACGCGAGAAGATCGCCGCCTATGCGGATAGTCAGCTCCAGGTGAAGGGTGGGATCTTGATCGGCATCTGGGACGAGAAAGAGCTCGCGGCGATCAAGGACGGCATCGCCCAGCGCGCGAAGATGTGAAGCAGCCTCTCCCCGCTTGCGGGGAGAGGCCGGAATTTACGAGAGCAAATTCCGGATGAGGGGGACTCTCCGCGAGTTCAATTGCCAGCGCTTTCGCGGAGACAGCCCCTCACCCCAACCCTCTCCCCGTAAGAACGGGGAGAGGGAGAAGAGGCAGCCTTCAATTCGTGATCTTGTAGCCCGTCGCCTTCACGATCGGCTGCCACAGCGCGGTGTTCGCGGCGAGCTCCTTGGATAGCGCGTCCGCATTGCTGCCGATCGGAATCAGCCCGATCGCCGTCAACTTCTCCTTCACCTCCGGCTTGGCGAGCGCGGCGCTCGCCGCCGCCCCGAGCTTGCTCGCGAACTCCGGCGGGCTGCCGGCGGGAAGCCACATGCCGTACCAGGCGTCGGCAACGAGATCGATGCCGCTCTCCTTCAGCGTGGGCACGTCAGGCGCGAAGGGTGAACGTTCCGCGCTCGCGACCGCGATGATCTTCACGCCCTTGGCGCGGTGCTGCGGCAGCGCGTCCGCCAGCGTGGTGATCCCGAAGGAAATGTGGCCGCCGACGAGGTCGTTAAGGATCGGCGCGCTGCCGCGATAGGGCACGCGGGTCAGGGGAATACCGAGATCCTTCTCGAGCTTGGAGCCGGTGAAATGCGGAATGGTGCCGTTGCTCGGCACTCCGAACGAGGTCTTGTCCGGATGCGATTTCAGCCACGCTACGAACGCTTTGAAATCGGCAGCATCGATGCCCGGGCCGATCACCAGCGCAAACTCGAAGCGCGCCAGCAGCGACACCGGCATGAAATCCCTGGCCGTGTCGAAGCTCGGCGTCGCCTCCACCATTGGCAGCAGATACATGGTCGGCCCTGTCGTCACCAGCACCATGCTGCCGTCGGGGCTCGCGCCTTTCACCGCCTTGATGCCGATCAGGCCGTCGCCGCCGGTGCGGTTCTCGACCACGACGGTCCGCTGCAGCAGCGGAGCCATCTCCTGCGCGAGCAGCCGGCACAGCGTGTCGCCGCCGGCTCCGGCCGCAAACGGGAAGATGATCTTCGTCAGCCCGGCCTGCGCCCGCGCACCACCCGCCTGCGCGAACAGCGGCAGGCCGAGGCATCCGGCCATGAATTTGCGGCGATCCATTCGTTTCCTCTTTCGGCCCGTTTATCGTTGATCGCCATTAGAGCCAGACGGACGGCTGACACAAGGCCGACATGCGTCGTTTACCATCCCGGCTGCCTTGCGCCGGTCACCGTCCTGCTGCAAAAGCAGGGCTCATCGGCGCCGCCTGTCGCTCCGCCGTCATTCGCATCCAGCGCCAGCACACAAGAGACATGGCCAGCCCCGAACTCAGCCAATTCCGCCGCATCGTCGTCAAGGTCGGCTCAGCGCTGCTGGTGGATTCCGACAGGGGCGAGGTGCGTGCGTCCTGGCTGGCTGCACTGGCCGACGACATGGCCAAGCTGCACAAGGAAGGGCGCGACGTGCTGGTCGTCTCCTCCGGCTCGATCGCACTCGGCCGCAGCCGGCTGAAATTGCCGCGCGGCCCGCTGAAGCTGGAAGAGAGCCAGGCCGCGGCCGCCGTCGGTCAGATCGCGCTGGCGCGAATCTGGTCGGAGGTGCTTGGCGCCCACGGTATCGGCGCCGGCCAGATCCTGGTGACGCTGCAGGACACCGAGGAGCGCCGCCGCTATCTCAACGCGCGCTCCACCATCGGCAAGCTGCTGGAATGGCGCGCGATCCCCGTGATCAACGAGAACGACACGGTGGCGACCACCGAGATCCGCTACGGCGACAACGATCGCCTCGCCGCGCGCGTCGCGACCATGGCGAGCGCCGACCTGCTGGTGCTGCTGTCCGACATCGACGGGCTCTACGATGCCCCGCCGAAGAACAATCCGAACGCAAAACTCATTCCCGTCGTCGACAGCATCTCCTCGGAGATCGAGGCGGTGGCGGGCGATGCCGAGTCCGAGCTGTCGCGCGGTGGCATGCGCACCAAGGTCGAGGCCGCCAAGATCGCGACGACCGGAGGCACGCATATGCTGATCGCCTCCGGCAAGATCGAGCATCCCTTGCAGGCGATCGCCGATGGCGGCCGCTGCACCTGGTTCCTGACGCCGGCCAATCCCATCACCTCGCGAAAGCGCTGGATCGCGGGCACGCTGGAGCCGAAGGGCACGCTGACCATCGATGCCGGCGCGGTGACCGCGCTACGGGCCGGGGCCAGCCTGCTGCCGGCCGGCGTGAACAAGGTCGAGGGCCAGTTTGCCCGCGGCGATGCCGTGATCGTGCGCGGCCCCGACGGCAGCGAGGTCGGCCGCGGCCTGATCGCCTATGACGCCGATGATGCCGAGCGGATCAAGGGCCGCTCCTCCCCAGATGTGATGACCATCCTCGGCATCAGCGGCCGCGCGGAGATGATCCACCGGGATGATCTGGTGGTGGGCGGGTAAGGGCCCCGCCCCGCTCGCCGCCGGGAGACCAGCCATACCCTCCCCGCCCTTCGCAAAAGCGGGATTTCCGTGCTAGGACACCGCCTTAGCAGAAGGTTTTGACCCCATGGCCGCCCCCCTCAAAGCCGTTGACGGCAATGCCGATCTTCAGGCGCTGATGTCCGATCTCGGAACCCGTGCCCGCGCTGCCGCGCGCGTGCTGGCGCTGGCGCCGCCGGAGCAGAAGAACCGCGCGCTGGAAGCCATGGAGCGGGCAATCCGCGCCAACTCGGCCGCGATCCTCGCCGCCAATGCGGAGGACGTCGCGGAGGCCCGTGCCGCCGGCAATGCCACCTCCTCCTTCATCGATCGCCTGACGCTGACGCCGGCGCGCATCGAGGGCATGGCCGAAGGCATCGGCATTGTGCGCGGCATCGCCGATCCCATCGGCGTCGTCACCGAGCGCTGGCAGCGGCCGAACGGCATGTCCATCGAGCGCGTGCGCGTGCCGCTCGGCGTCGTCGGCGTGATTTTTGAGAGCCGGCCCAATGTCGCGGCCGATGCCGGCGTGCTGTGCCTGAAGTCGGGCAATGCCGTGATCCTGCGCGGCGGCTCCGACAGTTTCCGCTCGTGCCGCGCCATCCATGAGTGCCTGGTGCAGGGCCTGCGCGAAGCCGGCCTGCCGGAAGCTGCGATCACGCTGGTGCCGACGCGCGACCGCGCAGCGGTGGGCATGATGCTGTCGGGCCTCAACGGCGCCATCGACGTGATCGTGCCGCGCGGGGGCAAGAGCCTCGTCGCGCGGGTCGAGCAGGAGGCGCGCGTGCCTGTCTTCGCGCATCTCGAAGGCGTCAACCACGTCTATATCGATGGCAGCGCCGACCTCGCCATGGCGAAGTCGATCGTGCTCAATGCCAAGATGCGACGCACCGGCGTCTGCGGCGCGGCCGAGACGCTGCTGGTCGATCGTGCCGCCGCTGGCAAGAACCTGAAGCCGCTGGTGGAGATGCTGCTCGATGCCGGCTGCGAGGTGCGCGGTGACGAGGCCGTGCAGAAGGCCGATCCGCGCGTCAAGCCGGCGAGCGAGGAGGATTGGGACACCGAATATCTCGACGCGATCATCGCGGCGAAGGTGGTGGACGGCGTCGACGGCGCGATCGCGCACATCCAGGACCACGGCTCGCATCACACCGATGCCATCGTGAGCGCGGATGAGGCTGCGGCGAGCAAGTTCCTGAGCGAGGTCGATTCCGCGATCGTGCTCCACAACGCCTCGACGCAGTTTGCCGATGGCGGCGAGTTCGGGTTCGGCGCCGAGATCGGGATTGCCACCGGCCGCTTCCACGCCCGCGGCCCGGTCGGCGCCGAGCAATTGACGAGCTTCAAATATCGCGTCCGCGGCACCGGACAGACTCGGCCGTAGACGTCGCGGGGCGCGGGCATTGAGCAACAATCTCGTCGTGCCGCGCTTCGTGGCGCAAGCGGTTCCGCCCTCGACGCCGGGCATGCGCATCGGCCTGCTCGGCGGCTCGTTCAACCCGCCGCATCAGGCGCACCGCGCGATCAGCCGCTTCGCGCTGAAGCGATTGCAGCTCGATCGCGTCTGGTGGCTGGTTACGCCGGGCAATCCGCTCAAGGAGAACGGCACGCTGCACGAGCTCGGCGAGCGCATGCAGGCCGCGCGCGAGGTCGCCGATGATCCGCGCATCGAGGTGAGCTGTCTCGAATCCGTCATTCGCACCCGCTATACTATCGACACGATCAACACCTTGCGCCGCCGCTTTCCTGGCTTGCGCTTCGTCTGGATCATGGGCGCCGACAATCTCGCTCAATTCCATCGTTGGCAGGACTGGCGGCGCATCGCCGCCCAGGTGCCGATGGCCGTGATCGATCGCCCCCCGCAGAGTTTTCGCGCGCTCGGCTCGCCCGCGGCCCAGGCGTTATCGCGCTACCGTCTGCCCGAGAACAAGGCTGTCCAGCTTGCAGATCGGCCGGCACCGGCCTGGGTGTTCCTGACCGGATTGAAGCTGAATCTGTCCTCGACCGGCCTACGGAACCCGGACGGGAGCTGGAAAGGTACGAAGTGAGACGAAGTGTGCCGACCTGGTGGGGATTTCGGTCTCTCTGGCATATTGAAACCCTTAACCCCACATGATGTAGTGTAACCAGTGGGCGCCCGGATTCGGCGTTCGCGATACAGTGAAAGGAATGGTCCCTGACCGCATCTGTATTGTCCAAGTCTGTTTTACCCAAGGTTGCCAAGCCTACGCGTAAAACATCGACCAAAGCTGCGGCCTTGAAGGCGCAACCCGACGCCGACAAGACGCTGACCCTGATCCTCTCCCGCCTCGAGGACATGAAGGCGGAAGAGACGGTCACCATCGACCTTCGCGGCAAATCGGCGTACTCCGACTACATGATCGTCACCACCGGCCGGGTGAACCGGCACGTCGGCGCGATCGCGGAAAACGTCACCAAGAGCCTCAAGGAAAACGGCATCAAGAACATCCATGTCGAGGGCTTGCCCAATTGCGACTGGGTGCTGATCGATTCCGGCGACGTGATCGTGCACGTGTTCAGACCCGAGGTCCGCGAGTTCTACAACCTCGAGCGGTTGTACACGCAGGGCCCAGGGGCGGCGAAGGCGATCTAGGCTCGAAGGCCGATTTCGAATCGGCTGACGCGCATGCTAGCGTCGTGCGCGCGCTTGTTGCGCGCGGTCTCGTCAACGCGACTCAAGAATCATGCGTGTTGCTGTCATTGCGGTGGGCCGGCTGAAGCAGGGCCCCGAACGGGAGCTTGCAGACCGCTATTTCGAGCGGTTCGAGGAGGCCGGCCGCAAGCTTGGATTCCGCGAGCTCGGCATCCACGAAATTCCCGAAAGCCGCGCACGCGATGCGGCGACGCGGATGGCCGAAGAGGCCGCGGCAATCTCGGCGCATATTCCTGACAAGGCGATCCTGGTGGCGCTGGACGAGCGCGGCCAGAATCTCGAGTCCACCGTATTCGCACGGCATCTGGCGCGCTGGCGCGACGAGGGCGCCGGACATACTATCTTCGTGATCGGAGGGGCGGACGGACTTTCGCCCGAATTGCGCCGTAAGGCTAAGCTCGCGATCGCGTTCGGCTCTGCGACTTGGCCGCACCAAATGGTCCGCGTCATGCTTCTGGAACAGCTGTATCGGGCCGCCACCATCCTGGCCGGCCATCCCTATCACCGCGCGTGATGCGCGCCACAACGAGCACCTTTGCCGACACGATGCGAGCGCCGCTCCTCAACCTGCTGCTGATCACCGGCCTTGCCGGCGCAAGCCTCTTCGCCGAAGCAAGCCTCTTCGCCGAAGAAAGCCTCGCGCAAGCCCAGACGCAAGGTCAGACAGTTGCGCCGTCGCCGCAGACTGCCGCCGTCTCGCCCGATGCGATCAAGCAGCGCGAGCAGGAGCTGGAGGCCGCGCGCGCGAGGCAACGAAGCGCGGAAGAAGCGCAGGCCAAGCTGAAGGCCGAGATCACCGCGCTCGGCCAGGACCGCACCCAGCTCAATCAGCAGCTGATCGACACCGCCGCCAATGTGCGCGCCGTGGAAACCAAGATCGACGAGGCCGAGGCGCGGCTGCGAACGCTGAACGGCCGCGAGCAGCAGATGCGCGCTTCGCTGGATTCGCGCCGTGCCGACATCGTCGAGGTGCTGGCGGCCTTGCAGCGCGCCGGCCGGCGCACGCCGCCGGCGCTGCTGGTGCGGCCAGAAGATGCGCTGCAATCCTTGCGCACCGCGATGCTGCTTGGCGCCGTCGTGCCGGAATTGCGCGGCCGCGCCGAGAAGATCGCAAGCGAGCTCGGCGAGCTCGTGGCCTTGCGCAAGACCATAGCCACCGAGCGCGATCAGCTCGCCTCCGACCGCGACAAGGTCAGGAGCGACCAGACCCGGCTCACCGCCCTGATCGAGGAACGGCAGCGTCAGCAGTCCGCGCGGGAAAAAGACCTCGACGCCGAAAGCGCGCGCGCGATCGCGCTGTCAAGGCAGGTCGGCGATCTCCAGGGGCTGATCGCCAAGATGGAGCAGGATCTGCAAACCGCCGCCAGGGCGGCCGAGAAGGCTGCCGAGGCCGCAAGGCAGGCCGAGGCCAAGGAGGCCAAACTGGCGGCGGCAAACGCGGCCGCCAGCGCCAAACAGGGCCCGGGCGCGTTCAAGGACAAGTCCCGCACCACCCCGGCGATCGCCTTCGCTTCGGCCAAGGGCCTCCTGCCGTTTCCGGTTAACGGTAACAAGATCAGGGACTTTGGCGGTTCCGACGGGGTCGGCGGCGTCCAGAAGGGCATTTCGCTGGCGACCAAGCCCGGCGCCCAGGTCACGACGCCGTGTGATGGCTGGGTTGTGTATGCCGGCCCATTCCGCAGCTATGGACAACTCTTGATCCTAAACGCCGGGGGCGGGTATCATGTCCTGATCGCCGGGATGGAGCGCATTTCGGTCAACATCGGCCAGTTTGTGCTCACGGGGGAGCCGGTCGCGACCATGGGGTCGACCTCTCAGGTCGCTTCCATTCTCGCCACCAATGCGAGTCAACCTGTGCTGTATGTCGAGTTCCGTAAAGACGGCACTCCAATCGATCCAGGCCCATGGTGGGCCGCAAATGAAGGCGAGAAGGTTCGCGGATGATGCGCAAGACTTCAGTAATCCTCCTCAGCGCCGCCACCGGTGCAGCGCTGACGCTGTTCGTGACCCAGCCGCGCGCGGTGTTCATGGGCTCCAGCGCGCGAGCCGCCACCGCGGACACCTATCGCCAGCTCAACCTGTTCGGCGATGTGTTCGAGCGCGTGCGCTCCGACTATGTCGAGAAGCCCGATGACACCCAGCTGATCGAATCCGCCATCAGCGGCATGCTTACCGGCCTCGATCCGCACTCGAGCTACATGGACGCGAAGAGCTTCCGCGACATGCAGGTGCAGACCCGCGGCGAGTTCGGCGGCCTCGGCATCGAGGTCACGATGGAGGACGGCCTGATCAAGGTGGTCTCGCCGATCGACGACACGCCCGCCTCGCGCGCCGGCGTCATGGCCAACGACATCATCACCAATCTCGACGACGAGGCGGTGCAGGGCCTGACCCTGAACCAGGCGGTCGAGAAGATGCGCGGTCCAGTCAACACCAAGATCAAGCTCAAGATCATCCGCAAGGGCCAGGACAATCCGCTCGACGTCACGTTGGTGCGCGACAACATCCGCGTCCGCTCGGTGCGCGCGCGCGTCGAGCAGGATGACATCGGCTATATCCGCATCACCACCTTCAACGAGCAGACCACCGAAGGCCTGAAGCGCGAGATCGGCAACCTCACGAACCAGATCGGCGGCGACAAGCTCAAGGGCTTCATCATCGACCTCCGCAACAATCCGGGCGGCCTGCTCGAGGAAGCGGTCACCGTCTCCGACTCGTTCCTCGAGAAGGGCGAGATCGTCTCGACCCGCGGCCGCAATGCCGAGGAGACCCAGCGCCGCGCCGCGCATACGGGCGACCTGACCAAGGGCAGGCCGGTCATCGTGCTGGTCAATGGCGGCTCGGCCTCGGCGTCGGAAATCGTCGCCGGCGCGCTGCAGGACCACAAGCGCGCGACCATCGTCGGCACGCGCTCGTTCGGCAAGGGCTCGGTGCAGACCATCATTCCGCTCGGCAGCGGCAACGGCGCGCTGCGGCTGACCACCGCGCGCTATTACACGCCGTCGGGCAAGTCGATCCAGGCCAAGGGCATCGTGCCCGATATCGAAGTGCTCCAGGACGTGCCGGACGAGCTGAAGTCGCGCACCGACACCAAGGGCGAGGCTTCGCTGCGCGGCCACCTCAAGAACGACGGCGACGAGAAGACGGGCTCGCAGTCCTACGTCCCGCCGGACGCCAAGGACGACAAGGCGCTCAAGCTCGCCGGCGACCTGCTCCACGGCATCAAGAACAGCGCCTCCGCGGCGCCGACGCCCGGCAACGACAACAAGGCGGCGACCGACAAGGCCAAAGCGGCGAACTAGGTCGGCGTATCACGCGATCCAGCGAAAGGGCGGCTTCCCGAAGCCGCCCTTTTTGCTTGGGAACTGCTGCTGCCTCCGGCCTATCCCGGCCTGCCGCCGCTTGACCTCGGCGTGGTATCGTCGGCTGGAGTGATTCGGGATCGCGCATGACTGAAACGGCCGATGATCTGAGCGCCCCGCTCGGACAGGATAAGCCGCGCCGCAAACGGCGGCTGCGGCTGCCGTTCACGTCTATGCAGCTGCTGGCTGTTCTGCTCGGCCTGTTCCTGGTTACCTTTGCCGGCTTCGCCATCTTCAACAAGGACCCGCTCGGCGGTGAGCCGATGAGCCGGATCGCGATCAACCAGCTCAGGCCGGCCGAGAAGGCCACGGACGACAAGTCTGCCATCGGCCAAGGCCAGGAAACCAAGCACGAGACCAAGGAAGCGCCGAAGCAGGCCGCGCCCGGCGAGCAGAAGACCATCACCATGATCGATGGCTCCACCGGCGCCCGCCGCGACGTGGTGATCGGCGGGGGCGATGCCGCCGACAAGGGCGAGGCTGCATCCGCCCCGCCGCCCGTCATGACCGGGATCAATCCGAAGCTGCTGGAGAAATCGCGCTACGGCATGATCCCGGTGGTCGCCGACGGGCTGAGGCCGTTCAACGTCTATGCGGCGGACGCCGACCGCGCCAAGGCCGCCAAGATGCCGGTGGTCGCGATCGTGATCGGCGGCCTCGGCGTCGGCGCCGCCAAGACCCTGGACGCCATCATGAAGCTGCCGCCGGCGGTGACGCTGGCCTTCACGCCCTACGGCTCCGACCCCGGCAAGCTCGCCGAGCGGGCGCGGGCGCAGCGCCACGAGATCTTCCTCCAGATCCCGATGGAGCCCTACGACTTCCCCGACAACGATCCGGGGCCGCAGACGCTGCTGACCTCGCTCAGCCCCGACCAGAACATGGACCGCCTGTACTGGCACCTCAGCCGGATGCAGGGCTATGCCGGCCTCACCAATTTCATGGGCGCCCGCTTCATCGCGACGGAGCCGGCGATGCAGCCGATCATCCGCGAGGCGGCCAAGCGCGGGCTCGGCTTCTTCGACGACGGCTCCTCGCCCCGCAGCATCGCGCCTCAGGCCGCGGCCAACCAGGCCGTGCCGTTCGGCAAGGGCGATATCGCCATCGACGCGGTGCCGACAGCGACCGAGATCGACCGCGCCCTCAACAAGCTGGAATCGGCGGCGCGCGAGCGCGGCATCGCCGTCGGCACGGCCTCCGCCCTGCCCGTCTCGATCGAGCGCATCAGCGCCTGGACCAAGACACTGGGCGACCGAGGTATCCTTTTGGTGCCATTGACAACCGCGATGCTGAAATCAAAATCCAGCTAAATCAACGAATTGGTTCGGCGCGGGTCTCGCGGGGCCGGCATGCCTTCCCAAGAAGCAGGCAAGAGGTCTGGCGGAATGGCGCGTTACGAGGATCTGCCCTACCGGACCTGTGTCGGTGTGATGCTAATCAATCCAAAGGGACTGGTGTTCATCGGCCGCCGCGCCGGCGGCATCGAGCATGTCGACGACACCCATGTCTGGCAGATGCCGCAGGGCGGGGTCGATCCCGGCGAGGACACCTGGGAAGCGGCCAAGCGCGAGCTCTACGAGGAGACCAGCGTCCGCTCGGTCGAGCGGCTCGGCGAGGTCCCGGACTGGCTCACCTATGACATTCCGCGCACCGTTGCCGGGCGCGCCTGGAAGGGCCGCTACCGCGGCCAGCGCCAGAAATGGTACGCGGTGCGCTTCACCGGCAAGGACAGCGAGATCAACGTCGAGCATCCCGGCGGCGGCGGCCACAAGGCGGAATTCGTGAGCTGGCGCTGGGAGTCGATGAAGAATCTCCCTGAGTTGATCATCCCGTTCAAGCGCCCAGTCTATGAGCGCGTGGTGCAGGAATTTTCTGCGCTGGCGGAGGGGTGATCAGATCACCTGTCGCGGCTCGCTCGGTCGTCATCCCCGCGAAGGCGGGGATCCATACTCCCAGGCAGAAGCTGTGCGAAGGATAGCAGCCACGGCCTTTCAACCCATTGTGGCCTGTGGTTATGGATTCTCAGGTGCGCAATTGCGCACCAGAGCTCGCGCTTCGCGCGCCCCGGAATGACGAGAGAAGGTTACGCGTGACGACCCACAAACCCTACCGCCCGAACGTCGGCATCGCGCTGTTCAACGCCGACGGCCGCGTGCTGATCGGCCATCGCTTCAAGGGTGACGGACCCGAGATCATCCTGCCGGGGCTCGACTGGCAGATGCCGCAGGGCGGTGTCGACGAGGGCGAGAACCTGCGTGATGCGGCGATGCGCGAGCTGTGGGAGGAGACCAACGTCGTCAGTGCCGACTATCTCGGCGAGACCGACTGGTTCACCTATGAATTCCCGCCTTACGACGGACCGCAGACGCACCGGCTGGCGAAATTTCGCGGCCAGCGCCAGAAATGGTTCGCGCTGCGCTTCACCGGCACGGACGACGAGATCGATCCGCTGACGCCGCGCAACGGCCAGCCCGCCGAGTTCGACGCCTGGCGCTGGGAGCGCCTCGGCCGTGTCGCCGACCTCGTGGTGCCGTTCCGCCGCGAGGTCTACCGCGCGGTGGCACAGGAGTTTGCGCACCTCGCCGACTGAACTCTCGAAAACAACCCCATGCACAGTAGCGAAGTGACTGACGCGCCGCGATAAAATAGGCGACAGCGCCAGCGATAGCGCAATAAAGTTTCAGCGCCCGCCACGACCGTGACGAGCGCTGAAACTGTTCAGGAATTTGGAGATCGAGCCCCGGAGCGGTGCCCCGGGGCTTAGTGCATAGCCGTGGCGTTGAGCTGATGCTGGATGCTCTTGAAGTGGTCGAGCCGCTCGATGGCCTGATCGAGCTCGGTGCCTTCGTGCTCCTTCAAGTTCTCTTCCATCTCCGCGATCGTCTCGGCGAACTGGACACGGTCGAGCTCGTCCAGCGAGGTCGCGACGTCGGCGAGCACGGTGAGGCCCTTTTCGGAGACTTCGGCAAGGCCGCCGAGCACGATGATCTTCTCGTGGCGGCCGCCGGTGGTGACGGTGAGGATGCCGGGCCGGATCGCAGCCACGACCGGCGCATGCCCCGCCAGCACGCCGAAATCACCCTCGGCGCCGGGGATGTCGACCTGATCGACCTCACCCGAGAAGGCGAGCTTTTCCGGAGAGACGAGATCGAAATGGAAGGTGGCCATGGGAAACCTTGCGAATGGTGAGTAGCGAATGGCGAGTGGCGAAGAGAGCAGCGCGTCTATTCGCTACTCCCTATTCGCCATTCGCACCTTAGGCCGCTTCCGCCGCCAGCTTCTTGCCCTTCTCGACGGCTTCTTCGATGGTGCCGACCATGTAGAAGGCAGCTTCCGGCAGGTGGTCGTACTTGCCTTCCACCAGGCCCTTGAAGCCCTTGATGGTGTCGGCGAGGTCCACGAACTTGCCCGGCGAACCCGTGAAGATTTCGGCGACGTGGAACGGCTGCGACAGGAAGCGCTCGATCTTGCGGGCGCGGGCCACCGTTAGCTTGTCCTCTTCCGAAAGCTCGTCCATGCCGAGAATGGCGATGATGTCCTGGAGCGACTTGTAGCGCTGCAGCACCTGCTGGACCTGACGGGCGACGGTGTAGTGCTCCTCGCCGACGACCAGCGGCGAGAGCATGCGCGAGGTCGAGTCGAGCGGGTCCACCGCCGGATAGATGCCCTTTTCCGAGATCGCGCGCGACAGCACCGTGGTAGCGTCCAAGTGCGCGAACGAGGTCGCGGGCGCCGGGTCGGTCAAGTCGTCGGCCGGCACGTAGATGGCCTGCACCGAGGTGATCGACCCCTTTTGCGTGGTGGTGATGCGCTCCTGCAGCGCGCCCATGTCGGTCGCGAGCGTCGGCTGATAACCCACCGCCGAAGGAATACGGCCGAGCAGCGCCGACACTTCCGAACCCGCTTGCGTGAAGCGGAAGATGTTGTCGACGAAGAACAGCACGTCCTGGCCCTGGTCGCGGAAGTGCTCGGCAACGGTCAGACCGGTCAGGCCGACGCGGGCGCGGGCGCCCGGCGGCTCGTTCATCTGACCGAACACCAGCGCGCACTTCGACTTCACGCTCGGATCCGGATTGTGCGGATCGGCGTTGACCTTGGACTCGATGAACTCGTGATAGAGGTCGTTGCCCTCGCGGGTGCGTTCGCCGACGCCGGCGAACACGGAGTAACCGCCGTGCGCCTTCGCGACGTTGTTGATCAGCTCCTGAATCAGCACGGTCTTGCCGACGCCGGCGCCGCCGAACAGGCCGATCTTGCCGCCCTTCGCATACGGAGCGAGCAGATCGACGACCTTGATGCCGGTGACGAGAATTTCGGCTTCAGTCGACTGGTCGGTGTAGGTCGGCGCTTCCTGGTGGATGGCGCGGGTGCCTTCCGACTTGATCGGGCCGGCCTCGTCGATCGGCTCGCCGATGACGTTCATGATGCGGCCCAGCGTACCGTCCCCCACGGGAACCGAGATCGGCTGACCGGTGTCGGTCACTTCCTGGCCGCGCACCAGACCTTCGGTGGCGTCCATCGCGATGGTGCGGACGGTCGACTCGCCGAGATGCTGCGCGACTTCCAGCACCAGGCGGTTGTTGCCGTTCTTGGTTTCGAGCGAGTTGAGAATGGCCGGCAGGTGGCCTTCGAACTGCACGTCGACGACGGCGCCCATGACCTGGGTAACGCGACCGATCTGTGTGGCTGCTGTAGCCATTTACTGTCTCCTTCGATCCGAATTTCGTGTCCGGTCAGACTGCTTCTGCGCCGGAGATGATTTCGATGAGTTCCTTGGTGATCTGAGCCTGACGCGTGCGGTTGTAGACCAGCGTCTGCTTGCGGATCATTTCCCCGGCGTTGCGGGTGGCGTTGTCCATCGCCGACATCTGCGCACCGTAGAACGATGCGTTGTTCTCGAGCAGTGCGCGGAAGATCTGCACCGCGAGGTTGCGCGGCAACAGGCGCGTGAGGATCTCGTCCTCCTCCGGCTCGTATTCGTACGACGTCGTGTTGGCGGCACCGCCCTCCTCGATGACCAGCGGGATGACCTGCTGGGCGGTCGGGATCTGCGCGATCACCGACTTGAATTGCGAGTAGAACAGCGTGCAGACGTCGAACTCGCCGTTGTCGAAGCGCGCCAGAACCTTCTTGGCGATCTCCTCGGCGTTGACGAAACCGAGCTGGCGGACGCTGCGCAGGTCCATGTGCTCGACGATCTGCTTGTCGAACTGGCGGCGAAGCTGCTCGTAACCCTTGCGGCCGACGCAGAAGAACTTCACTTCCTTGCCCTGCGCGATCAGCGCCAGAGCGCGCTCGCGGGCGAGACGCACGATCGAGGAGTTGAAGGCGCCGGACAGGCCGCGCTCGCCGGTGCAGACCAGCAGCAGATGAACCTGGTCCCGGCCGGTGCCGGCCAGCAGCACCGGTGCGCCGGGCGAGCCGACCGCGGCGCTGGCGATGTTGGAGATCACCGCGCTCATCTTGTCGGCATAGGGACGCGCCGCTTCCGCGGCGGTCTGCGCGCGGCGCAGCTTGGAGGCCGCGACCATCTGCATGGCCTTGGTGATCTTTTGCGTCGCCTTGGTGGAGGCGATGCGGACGCGCATGTCTTTAAGTGACGCCATTCTTCGTCCCCAGCGATCAGCCTGCGGCTCGACCGCGACCCTATCCTTTCGTCATGCCCGGGCGTGTCCCGGGCATCCACGTTCTCCGTCTTCCACGCACAAGACGTGGATGGCCGGGACTTCAGTTGCGAAGACGCGCTTCGCGCTTTGGCCCGGCCATGACAGCCTTCTTATGAGAAAGACTTCGCGAAGCCCTCGACCACCGACTTCAGCTTGGCAGCGGTATCGTCGGAGAGATCGCGGCTGTCGCGAATCGCGTTGAGGATGTCGGCGTGCTTGCCGCGCAGCAGCGAGAGCAGGCCGTCCTCGAACGCGCGCACCTTGTTGAGCGGGAGCGGATCGAGATAGCCGTTGGTGCCGGCCCAGATCACGCAGACCTGCTCTTCCATCTTCAGCGGCGAGAACTGCGGCTGCTTGAGCAGCTCGGTGAGGCGCGAGCCGCGGTTGAGCAGGCGCTGGGTCGAGGCGTCGAGGTCGGAGCCGAACTGCGCGAACGCCGCCATTTCGCGGTACTGCGCGAGCTCGCCCTTGATCTTGCCGGCGACCTTCTTGGTGGCCTTGGTCTGCGCCGACGAACCGACGCGCGACACCGACAGACCGACGTTCACGGCAGGACGGATGCCCTGGAAGAACAGGTCGGTTTCCAGGAAGATCTGGCCGTCGGTGATCGAGATGACGTTGGTCGGGATGTAGGCCGACACGTCATTGGCCTGGGTTTCGATGACAGGCAGCGCCGTCAGCGAGCCCGAGCCCATGTCCTTGTTCAGCTTCGCCGCGCGCTCGAGCAGGCGGGAGTGCAGATAGAACACGTCGCCGGGATAGGCTTCGCGGCCCGGCGGGCGGCGCAGCAGCAGCGACATCTGACGGTAGGCGACGGCCTGCTTGGACAGATCGTCATAGATGATGACCGCGTGCATGCCGTTGTCGCGGAAGTACTCGCCCATGGTGCAGCCGGTAAAGGGCGCGATGTACTGCATCGGCGCCGGATCGGAGGCGGTGGCGGCGACGACGATCGAGTATTCGAGCGCGCCCTGCTCTTCCAGCACCTTCACGAACTGGGCGACGGTCGAACGCTTCTGGCCGACCGCGACGTAGACGCAGTACAGCTTGATGTTCTCGTCCGGCTGCGCGTTGAGCGGCTTCTGGTTCAGGATGGTGTCGAGCGCGATCGCGGTCTTGCCGGTCTGGCGGTCGCCGATGATCAGCTCGCGCTGGCCGCGGCCGATCGGGATCAGGGCGTCGATGGCCTTGAGGCCGGTCGCCATCGGCTCGTTCACCGACTTGCGCGGAATGATGCCGGGCGCCTTGACGTCGACGCGCATGCGCTTCTCAGCCTGGATCGGGCCCTTGCCGTCGATGGGATTGCCGAGCGCGTCGACGACGCGGCCGAGCAGGCCCTTGCCGACCGGCGCGTCCACGATGGCGCGGGTGCGCTTGACGGTCTGGCCTTCCTTGATCTCGCGGTCGGCACCGAAAATAACGACACCGACGTTGTCGGTTTCGAGGTTCAGCGCCATGCCGCGGGTGCCGTTCTCGAACTCGACCATTTCACCGGCCTGGACGTTGTCCAGACCGTAGACGCGGGCGATACCGTCGCCGACGGACAGCACCTGTCCGACTTCGGAGACTTCAGCTTCCTGGCCGAAATTTTTGATCTGGTCCTTGAGGATCGCGGAAATTTCCGCGGCGCGGATGTCCATCAGCCTGCCTCTTTCATCGCGTGCTTGATCGAATTGAGTTTGGTGCGAAGCGAACCATCCACCATGCGGCTGCCCAGCTTGACGACGAGGCCACCGATGATCGAGGGATCGACTTTCACGTTCAGCGCGACGTCCTTGCCGGTCACCGACTTCAGGGCAACCTTGAGGGCATCGAGATTCTTGTCTGAGAGCGCCTCCGCCACCGTGACGTCGGCCGTCGTCTCGCCCTTGAACCGGGCCACGAGGGCGCGGTAGGCGCGGCTGACGTCGGCCACCGCGAACAGGCGGCGATTGGCGGTCAGCACTTTCAGAAAGTTGGCGGTGATGCCGGCGATGCCCACCTTGTCCAGCACGGCCGAAAGGGCCTTGGACTGGGCATCGGCGGCGAACACCGGGCTGCGGACGAGGCGCTTGAGATCAGCGTTTTCGTTCAGCAAGGCATCGAATTTATCAAGATCGGCTTTGACCTCGTCGACCACGTTCTGGTCGCGGGCCAGCTCGAACAAGGCCGTTGCATAACGGCCGGACACACCTGAAACGGACGTATCTTCTGCAGCCACAGACGCGCTCTTTTTGCTGTCAAACTCGCAAGGGAAAAACCGTCGCCACGAAGCGGCGCCTAGCGATCCAAGCCCTTGGAATTCAAGCGGGACTTCGATTTCCGACCAGCACGGGAGGTGCCGGGCTCGTTAAAATCGCGGCTTTGCTAACATAGCAGGTGCGCAGGTGCAACATGACGCCAAACTAAAGGCATGAGGTTCTATCGCCAGTTCGTCGCAGCCTCGCAACACATTGCGCGCGGGAGGGCCGACCGAGGCGGCGACCTGCCACGTCACGGAATTCAGCGCCGGCCCTGCCGCGGCACCCCCCATTTGGTTCCTGCCCCCAGCGCATAGCGGCCATGAACACGGATCGCTGAGGCGTGAATCCGTTCCCACCAGTTCCACCCGCCGAATACTTATCGAATTCTAAACGCTAGGGGCGATGACTTCGCTTTACAGTATTCGCAAGTAATATAGAGGTTAATAAAACGTTAAAGGCGAAGATTACGGAACATCGGCTGAATATCACGCGACGGTAACAAGATATTTCAAGACGACACATAGCGGATTTACTGCCCAATTCACGCCTCATTGGGAATCGAAACGCCAACTCGCTCACAAACTGATGGGGGCTCCACTTGCCACAAATGTGGCAATACTAGCTTAGGGACCATTAAATGCTGTCTTTGAAGACGCTGGGCTTTGTGACCCGGCCGCGTACGGCGATTGCTTTCGTCGCCGCAACTCTCCTCGTCGGTGGAACTGCCACCGAAGCTTCCGCCAAATCCAAGCATCGGCATCACCACCGCCACCACGCCCAGACCGAGGCCAACGCGACCTCCGATTGGCGCAATGCCAATGCGTCGATGACGCCGACCTCCGGCACGGGCCGCAGCTTCTCCGGCATCGCGTCCTTCTACGGCAATGAGTCCGGTAGCAAGACCGCCTCGGGCCAGCGCTTCAACCAGAACGCCATGACCGCGGCGCACCGTTCGCTGCCCTTCGGCACCAAGCTGCGCGTCACCCATGGCAGCCAGAGCGTCATCGTCACCATCAACGACCGCGGCCCGTTCATTCGCGGGCGTGTGCTCGACCTCTCCACGGGTGCCGCCCGCGCCATTGGCCTCACCAGTCGCGGCGTTGGCCGCGTCACCGCGGAAGTCGTCTCCTAAAGGCGCGATCTGCGCCTGATCGAGCGCGCAGTTTTCATCAGTTTGCTGCGCACGTGAAACAAGCCCGCGGTCTTGGGGGACCGCGGGCTTTTTTTGTTTTGTCATTCCGGGGCGCGCGGAGCGCGAACCCGGAATCCATTCATCCACAAACTCTGCCGCCCGATGGATTCCGGGCTCGCGCTACGCGCGCCCCGGAATGACAGTAGAGGGTATGGCTGCGGTGGCCCTACAAAAAGCTCTGCGGATCGACGTCGACTTCCAGCTTCAGATTGCCTGTCGGCTTCGGGCAGACCGCGAGCCAGTTGCGCAAATAGTCCGACAGGTCGAAACCGCGCGCCGATTTCACCAGGATGCGGAAGCGGTAGCGGCCCTTGATGACGGCGAGCGGGGCTTCGGCGGGGCCGAGCACGACGACGCGCTCGTCGCGCGGCGCGAGCGCGACGAGCTTGCGGCCGAAGCCTTCGGCGCCCGGGCGATCGCCGGCAGAGATGATGAGGCTGGCGAGCCGGCCGAAGGGCGGATAGAGCGTCTTTTCGCGCAGCTCGATCTCGCTGTCGTAGAAGGCCTCGCGGTCGCAGGCGATCAGCGCCCGCATCACGGGATGATCGGGCTGGTGGGTCTGCAGATAGCCGACGCCGCGGCCCTGCTCGCGGCCGGCGCGGCCGATCACCTGGTTGAGCAATTGCCAGGTGCGCTCGGCCGCGCGCGGATCGCCGTTGGAAAGGCCAAGATCGGCATCGACGACGCCGACCAGATTGAGCCGCGGGAAGTTGTGACCCTTGGCCACGAGCTGCGTGCCGATGATGATGTCGACGCGGCCCTCCGCGATCTCGGCGAGCTCGCTTCGCATCGTCTCAATCGAGGTGATGAGATCGCTCGACAGCACCATGGTGCGCGCTTGCGGGAACAACGCGGCCGCCTCCTCCTGCAGGCGCTCGACGCCGGGTCCGACCGCGACCAGCGATTCCTCGGCCGAACAGTTCGGGCAGATGTGCGGGCGCGGCATCGAGAAGCCGCAATGGTGACAGACGAGGCGCTGGCGAAAGCGATGATCGACCAGCCAGGCATCGCAGATGGTGCAGGCGAAGCGATGGCCGCAGGCACGGCACAGCGTCAGCGGCGCATAGCCGCGGCGATTGAGGAAGAGCAGCGCCTGCTCGCGCCGCTCGATCGCGGTTCTGATCTCGCCGGCAAGCCGCGGCGAGATGAAGCGGCCGCGCGCGGGCGGCTCGCGGCGCAAATCGATGGCCTCGATATGCGGCATGTGCTGGCCGCCGAAGCGCGAGGGCAGCGCGATACGCTGATAGCGGTTCTTGCGCGCATTGACCTCGGATTCCACCGACGGCGTCGCCGAGGCCAGCACGACCGGAATTTTCGCGATGTGCCCGCGCACCACCGCCATGTCGCGGGCGTGGTAATGCACGCCGTCGTCCTGCTTGTAGGCCTGGTCGTGCTCTTCATCGACGACGATGAGGCCGAGCTTGGCGTAAGGCAGGAACAGCGCCGAGCGCGCGCCGACCACGACCGGCGCCGAACCTTCGGAGATCGCGGCCCAATTGCGCGCGCGAGTGCGCGGGGTGAGCTCGGAATGCCATTCGATCGGCCGGACGCCGAAGCGCTGCGCGAAGCGATCGAGGAACTGGCCGGTCAGCGCGATCTCCGGCATCAGGATCAGCGCCTGCTTGCCGCGGCGGATCACCTCGGCGACCGCTTCGAAATAGACCTCGGTCTTGCCCGAGCCGGTGACGCCGTCGAGCAGCGCGACATGGAAGGTGCCGTTGGCCGCGAGCGCGCGCATCGCATCCACACCGGCACGCTGTAGCAGCGAAAAATCCGGCCGGCCGAATTCCGGATCGGGCGCCGGCGGCGGAGGCGGCGGCGGCATCGGCTCCACTGTGAGCGTGCCTTCATCGACGAGACCGTCGATCACGCCCGAGGAGACGCCGGCCTCCTTGGCCGCCTCGGACTTGCCGTGCAGCAGCCGGTCCGACAGCAGCGTGATAACGCGCTGGCGCGCCGGTGTCAGGCGCTTCGGCGGATCGCCGGTCAGGCGCACGCCGGCGCGCACCCGCTCCGGGCCGAGATTTTCGCCCATGCGCAGGCACATGCGCAGCACCATGCCGCGCGGGCTCAGCGTGTAGTTTGCGACCCAGTCCACCACCGAGCGCAACTCCGGCTTGAGCGGGGGAATGTCGAGCTTCTCGCTGACCTCCTTGAGGCGGTTATGCAGGCGCGGATCAGGATTGGCGTTCTCGCCCCAGACCACGGCCAGCACCTCGCGCGGACCGAGCGGCACGCCGACGAGGTCGCCCGCCTTCAGCTCCATGCCGCGCGGCACCTTGTAGGAATAGGTCTGGTCGAGCGCGACCGGCACCAGCACGTCGACCATGCGGGTGGCGGGGGCGGTGTCGTTGCGCGGCGATTGGTCCATGAGCGGGGAATCGGAACCTTGAGGCCTTGAGGCTAGCGCCGCGCGGCGGCCTTAGCGAACAGTAAACTGGTGTGATGCGATATACTGTGCGGAATCACCACGTCCAGAGCGCATGAGCAAAGCGGTCGCCCCACACATCGAGCTCGCCAGCGCCGATCCCTCGATCGCGCAGGAGATGGCGCGCTGGCTGGCGCATCTCGGCGCCGAGCGACGGCTGTCGCCGAAGACGCTGGAGGCCTATGGCCGCGATCTGCGGCAATGCCTGGATTTCCTCAGCAATCATTGGGGCGAGCGGGTCACGCTGGAGCGGTTTGCAGCGCTGGAAGCCACCGACGTGCGCGCCTTCATGGCGATGCGCCGGGCCGACGACATTGCCGGCCGCAGCCTGATGCGCGCGCTGGCGGGCCTGCGCTCGTTCGGACGCTTTCTGGAGCGCGAGGGCAAGGGCAAGGTCGGTGCATTGTCGGCGATCCGCGCGCCGAAGGTCGCCAAGAGCCTGCCGAAGCCGCTGCCGATGGCCTCGGCCAAACGTCTGGCCGATGCCGACGAGCGCGCCGGCGAGGAGCGCGAGACCTGGATCCTTGCACGCGACGCCGCGGTGATGGCGCTGCTCTATGGCTCGGGCCTGCGCATCTCCGAGGCGCTGGGTCTCAAGCGCCGCGAGGTGCCGAAGCCCGGCGAAGGCGACGTGCTGGTCGTGACAGGCAAAGGCAACAAGACCCGCATGGTGCCGGTGCTGCAGAACGTGCTCGCGCTGGTGCAGGAATATGTTGCGATGTGCCCCTATCCGCTGCCGGCGGAAGGACCGATCTTCGTCGGCGCGCGCGGCGGCCCCTTGAGCCCGCGCATCATCCAGCTCGCGATGGAGCGGCTGCGCGGCGCGCTCGGGCTGCCCGACAGCGCCACGCCGCACGCGCTGCGGCATTCCTTCGCCACGCATCTGCTCTCGCGCGGCGGCGATCTGCGCGCCATCCAGGAATTGCTCGGCCATTCCTCGCTCTCGACGACGCAGGTCTATACCGGCATCGATTCCGAGCGGCTGCTCGAGGTGTATGCCAGCGCCCATCCGCGGCGCTGACACACTCTCGTCATAGCTCGCGTGCCTCTTGCACAGCGCCCACGGTTCGGTCAAATCGTGGGAACCGGCACAGGAGGGACATTATATGGGCGCACATGAAAGCATGGAGCATGCCGAGCACGCCGAACACGCGTCCGGCTCGAACAAGAAGATCGCTCTTCTGATCGCCGTGCTGGCGCTGTTCCTGGCGATCTCGGAGACGCTCGGCAAGGGTGCCCAGACCGAATCGATCAGCAAGAACGTCGAGGCCGCCAATCTCTGGGCATTCTTCCAGGCCAAGAGCATCCGCCGCACCGTGGTGGTGACCGCGGCGGAACAGGGCAAGCTGACACTGGCCGCCGCGGCCGAGGCGCAGAAGCCCGCCGTGCAGAAGCAGATCGACGACTGGACCAAGACCGCGCAGCGCTACCGCTCCGAGCCCGAGACCGGCGAAGGCACCGAGCAGCTTGCGGACAAGGCCAAGCACGCCGAGCACGCCCGCGACGAGGCGACCGCGAAGTACCACCATTTCGAGCTGGCCTCGGCCGCCTTCCAGATCGGCATCGTGCTGGCGTCCGCCACCATCATCACCGGCATGATCGCGCTCGCCTATGTCGGCGGCGCGCTGACGATCGCCGGCCTGTTCATGACCGCGCTCGGCCTGTGGTGGCCGCATCTGTTGCATTTGCATTGAGGTGCGCGTGCGGCGGGCGCTCAAGAACACACAGACAGTGTCATGCCCCGGCTTGACCGGGGCATCCAGTACGCCGCGGCTTCTCGGTTCAATTATTGACGTCTCTGGAATACTGGATCGCCCGGTCAAGCCGGGCGATGACGGAGAGCGTGTGGTGAACAGCTAGCGCGCCTGATGCACGCTCTTCCTGAAGCGCTGGATCATACGCAGCGTGCGGTAGGACCAGCCCTCGCCGTTGCCGGCGATCAGCTCGCGGATGCGGCGCTTGATCGGGTCGACCAGCTCCGCGGCCTTGGCGCGGATCTTCAGCACCAGGGCGTAGATCCGCTCGAACCAGCGCATCTCCAGAAGCTTGGCGCGCGTCACGTCGAACACGAAGGCGGTGACGCCGACGCCGACGAGCTTTCCGAACACGATCGTGAAGAACGCGCCGGTCCAGTATTCATGCGCGAGCAGCCACAGCCCGACCAGCTTGAGCGGAAACAGCGGGACGACGGGCACGGCAAACACGAGCAGCGTCATGGCCGGCGAGAGCGCATCGACGCGCTCCGTCAGCCAATGCTTGAAGCGCGCCAGCGGGATGGCTGCGACGATCCTGGCGACGATCGGCTCGAGATGATCCCACAGCCAGGCTTCGATCAGGAAGATGATCGCAAGCAGGACCCAGACCGGTTGAAGAAGGCGGCGCAGCATGTGTTTCCCGCCCGGTTCGGCGCTGGGCGCGTCGTTACATATGGATGGCTCGCTTGCCGACCGCAAGCGCGGCTTCCTTGACGGCCTCCGAGCGCGTCGGATGGGCGTGGCAGGTGCGCGCGAGATCTTCCGCACTGCCGCCGAATTCCATAAGAACACACGCTTCATGGATCATTTCGCCGGCTTCGCGGCCGATGATGTGCACGCCGAGCACGCGATCGGTCTTCGCATCCGCGAGAATCTTCACGAAACCGTCAGTGGTCTGGTTGACCTTGGAGCGGCCGTTGGCGGTGAACGGAAACTTTCCGACCGTGTAAGCCACGCCCGCCTGCTTGAGTTCCTCCTCGGTCTTGCCGACGGAGGACACTTCCGGCGTGGTATACACGACGCCCGGGATCACATCGTAATTCACGTGGCCGGCCTGGCCTGCGATGATCTCGGCGACCGCAACGCCTTCGTCCTCGGCCTTGTGCGCCAGCATCGGGCCGGCAACGACGTCGCCGATGGCATAGACGCCCTTCAGACTGGTGGCGAAATGCGGATCGATCTGGACCCGGCCGCGCGCATCGAGCGCGACGCCGGCTTCCTTGAGGCCGAGACCGTCGGTGTAGGGCACGCGGCCGATGCAGACGAGCACGACGTCGGCTTCGAGCGTCTCAGCGGCACCGCCGGAAGCCGGTTCGATTTTCGCGAGCAATGCCTTGCTGTTCACCTCGACGCCGGTCACCTTCGAGCCCAGCTTGAACGCAAAGCCCTGCTTCTCGAGGATGCGCTGGAATTGCTTGGCGATCTCGCCGTCCATGCCGGGCAGGATGCGGTCGAGGAATTCGACCACGATGACTTCGGCACCCAGGCGGTGCCAGACCGAGCCGAGCTCGAGACCGATCACGCCGGCACCGACGATGAGGAGCTTGCCGGGGACCTTGTCCAGCGACAGCGCGCCGGTCGAGGAGACGATGCGCTTCTCGTCGATCTCGATGCCCTTGAGGCGCGCGATGTCGGAGCCGGTGGCGATCACGATGTTCTTGGTCTCGACCACCTGCGAATTGCCGTCGGCGGAGACCTCGACCTTGCCGGTGCCGAGGATCTTGCCGGTGCCCTTGAGCACGTCGATCTTGTTCTTCTTCATCAGGAACTCGACGCCCTTGACGTTGCCGTCGATGCCCTGCTGCTTGAAGTTCATCATCGCGGGCAGATCGAGCTTCGGCGCGGAAACGCTGACGCCCATCTTGGCGAAGGAATGGCCGGCTTCCTCGAACATTTCGGAGGCGTGCAGCAGCGCCTTCGACGGCATGCAGCCGACATTGAGGCAGGTGCCGCCGAGGGTCGCGTTCTTTTCGACCACGGCGACCTTCATGCCGAGCTGGCTCGCGCGTACCGCGCAGACATAACCGCCCGGTCCGGTGCCGATGACGACGAGATCGTAGGTAGCCATGAGAGAAAGTCCCGTAAGGTTAGGCGTGGTGAGGATGCGTCAGCGCGGCGCGTCAGCGTCCGCCGGACACATCGAGAATGGCTGAGGTGACGTAGGAGGCCTCGTCCGAGATCAGCCAGACGATGGCATTGGCGATTTCATCGGCGGTGCCGACGCGCTTCATCGGCACCAGATGGGCCAGGCGATGGGCGCGGTCGGGTTCGCCACCGGCAGCGTGGATGTCGGTGTCGATCAGGCCGGGACGGATCGCGGCGACGCGGATGCCCTCGCCCGCGACCTCATGGCCGAGGCCGACGGTGAAGGAATCGACCGCACCCTTGGATGCGGCGTAGTCGACATAGGTGTTGGGCGCGCCGAGCCGCGCAGCGACGGACGACAGGTTGACGATGACTCCGCCCGTGCCGCCGTGCTTGGTCGACATCCGCTTCACCGCCTCGCGCGCGCAGAGGATGGAGCCGGTGACGTTCACCGCCATCACGCGCTGGATGCGCTCGGCCGACATCTCGTCGACGCGCACGCCGCTCTTGCCGACGATGCCGCCATTGTTGACGAGCGCCCCGAGCGTGCCGAACTTGTCGGCCTCCTCGAACAGATTGAGGATGTCGCTTTCCTCGGCGACATCGCATTTCACAGCGATGGCCTTGCCGTTGCTGGCCGCGATCTGCGCGACCACCTCGTCGGCCGCCTGCTTGTTGCTGGCATAGCCAACCACGACGCGAAAACCGCGCGCGGCCGCCGCAAGCGCGGTCGCCCGCCCGATGCCGCGGCTGCCGCCGGTGATGACAACGACTTTATCCGTCACATCAATCCCCACGAGTTCGAGCGCACTACGACGTCCTGCCCTCAAGAGCCGCCAAGCGATCAAGCACGGACTTGTCCGTCAAGCTGATCAAATGGAACAGAATGAAGGGCGTGAGAAACGGGATCAGGCACAAGGCCGCGAAGCCGACCCCCTTACCTTTCCTGCGACTAATCGGAATCGCAAAGAAGAAAAAGATAAGGGTGGTCAGCAGGAGCGGCACCATGGAGATGAGCGCATGCGCGAGCGACGGCTCCCCCATCGTCGCCTCCCTTAGAGGTCCAGCACCAGGCGCGCCGGATCTTCCAGGCTCTCCTTAACGCGAACCAGGAAGGTGACGGCTTCCTTGCCGTCGATGACGCGGTGATCGTAGGACAGCGCCAGATACATCATCGGGCGGACCTCGATCTTGCCGCCGACGACCATCGGGCGCTCCTGGATCTTGTGCATGCCGAGGATGCCGGACTGCGGCGCGTTCAGGATCGGGGTCGACATCAGCGAGCCGTAGATGCCGCCATTGGTGATGGTGAAGGTGCCGCCCTGCATCTCGTCGATCTTGAGCTGGCCGTCACGGGCGCGGCGGCCGAAATCGGCGATGCTCTTCTCGATGTCGGAGATCGACTTGTGGTCGCAGTCGCGCACCACGGGCACGACCAGGCCCTTGTCGGTGCCGACGGCAACGCCGATGTGGTAGTAGTTCTTGTAGATCAGGTCGCTGCCGTCGATCTCGGCGTTGACGGCCGGGATGTCCTTCAGCGCCTGCACGACGGCCTTGGTGAAGAAGCCCATGAAGCCGAGCTTGGCGCCGTGCTTCTTCTCGAACGCGTCCTTGTAGTGCGCACGCAGCGCCATGACGTTGGTCATGTCGACCTCGTTGAAGGTCGTGAGCATGGCCGCGGTGTTCTGCACGTCCTTGAGCCGGCGCGCGATGGTCTGGCGCAGCCGGGTCATCTTGACGCGCTCTTCGCGGGCGGCGTCATCGGCCGGCGAGGGGCTGCGGACCTGCACGGCGGCGGCGGGCTGGTTGACCGGCGTCGGCGCCGAGGCGGCGCGCTCGATGGCGGCCAGCATGTCGCCCTTGGTGACGCGGCCGTCCTTGCCGGAGCCCGGCACGGTCGAGGCGTCGATGCCGGTCTCGGCCGACAGTTTGCGCACGGACGGCGCGAGCGGCGCATCGGCCGGCGGCGCCTTCGCGGCAGCGGGAGCCGCCGCCGGAGCAGCGGCAGCAGCGGCAGGCGCAGCAGCCTTGACCGGCGCGGCAGCGGGCTTGGCTGCGCCGGCACCTTCGGTGATCTGACCGAGCAGCGCGCCCACGGCAACGGTCGCACCATCAGCAGCGATGATCTCGCTCAGCGTGCCGGCGGTCGGCGCGGGGACTTCGATGGTGACCTTGTCGGTCTCGAGCTCCACCAGGGGCTCGTCGACGGCGACGGGGTCGCCGGCCTTCTTGAACCAGCGGCCGATGGTGGCCTCGGTGACGGATTCGCCGAGCGTCGGCACACGAATTTCAGTCATGGTCTCTTCCTCAAGGGATCGCAGGTAGCGGTCATGAATTCATACGTCATTGCCCGCGAAGACGGGCAATCCAGTACGCCGTGACTTTCGTGATCAGAACGAAAGCCGCGGAGTACTGGATGCCCCGCCTTCGCGGGGCATGACAGAGTCCTAAAAAAACTTCTCAGCTCAGTGCTTCGTCCAGGAACGCCTTCAGCTGAGCCTGATGCTTGGACATCAGACCCGTTGCGGTCGCGGCGGAAGCGGCGCGGCCGACATAACGCGGACGCCGGCTCGCGCCGTTCACCTGGTTCAGCACCCATTCCAGATAGGGCTCGATGAAGTGCCAGGCACCCATGTTGCGGGGCTCTTCCTGGCACCACACCATCTCGGCCTTCTTGAAGCGCGACAGCTCGGCCACCAGCGCCTTCAGCGGCACCGGATAGAGCTGCTCGACGCGCATCAGGTAGATGTCGTCGATGCCGCGCTTCTCGCGCTCCTCGTAGAGGTCGTAATAGACCTTGCCGGAGCACAGCACGATGCGGCGGATCTTCTCGTCGGGGACGAGCTTGATGGCCTCGTTCGGCAGCATCTGGGCGTCATCGTAGAGGATGCGGTGGAAGGTCGTGCCCTTCGCGAGTTCGTCGAGACGCGACACCGCCCGCTTGTGACGCAGCAGCGACTTCGGCGTCATCATGATCAGCGGCTTGCGGATCTCGCGATGCAGCTGCCGGCGCAGCACGTGGAAGTAGTTCGCCGGCGTGGTCGGGTAGACCACCTGCATGTTGTCTTCCGCGCACATCTGCAAGTAACGCTCGAGGCGCGCCGAGGAGTGCTCCGGCCCCTGGCCCTCATAGCCGTGCGGCAACAGGCAGACCAGACCGGACATGCGCAGCCATTTGCGCTCGCCCGAGGAGATGAACTGGTCGAACACGACCTGCGCGCCGTTGGCGAAGTCGCCGAACTGGGCTTCCCACAGCGTCAGCGTGTTCGGCTCGGCGAGCGAATAGCCGTATTCGAAACCGAGCACGGCTTCTTCCGACAGCAGCGAGTTGATGACCTCGTAATGGCCCTGCTCGTGGCCGAGATGGTTGAACGGCGTGTAGCGGCTCTCGTCCTCCTGATCGATCAGGACCGAATGGCGCTGCGAGAAGGTGCCGCGTTCCGAATCCTGTCCGGACAGGCGGACGTGGTGGTTTTCGTTGAGCAGCGAGCAGAACGCCAGCGCCTCGCCGGTCGCCCAGTCGATGCCGTTGCCGCTCTCGATCGCCTTGGCGCGGTTATCGAGGAAGCGCTGAATGGTGCGGTGAACGCGGAAACCGTCCGGCACCTTGGTGATCTTGCGGCCGATGTCCTTCAGCGTGGCGATGTCGACGCCGGTGACGCCGCGCCGCGCATCCTCTTCCTGGTCGGCGATCTTGAAGCCCGCCCACTTGCCGTCGAGCCAGTCGGCCTTGTTCGGCTTGTAGGAGGTGCCGGCCTCGAACTCGGCATCGAGCCGGGCGCGCCAGTCCGCCTTCAGCTTGTCGACCTCGCCCTCGGTGACGACGCCTTCCGCGATCAGGCGCTTGGAGTAGAGCGTCAGCGTCGAGGGATGGGCGGCGATCCGCTTGTACATCACCGGCTGGGTGAAGGCCGGCTCATCGCCCTCATTGTGGCCGTAGCGGCGGTAGCACCACATGTCGATGACGACGGGCTTGTGGAACTTCTGCCGGAATTCGGTCGCGACCTTGGCCGCGAACACGACGGCTTCCGGATCGTCGCCGTTGACGTGGAAGATCGGCGCATCGATCATCTTCGCCACATCCGACGGATAGGGCGAGGAGCGCGAGTAGCGCGGATAGGTGGTGAAGCCGATCTGGTTGTTGACGATGAAGTGCACGGAGCCGCCGGTGCGGTAGCCCTTCAGGTCGGACAGGCCGAAGCATTCAGCAACCACGCCCTGGCCGGCGAAGGCGGCGTCGCCGTGCATCAGGAGCGGCATCACCGAGATGCGCATATCAGGGGGATCGCCGTGCTGGTCCTGCTTGGCGCGGACCTTGCCGAGCACGACGGGATCGACGATCTCGAGATGCGAGGGGTTGGCGGTCAGCGACAGGTGGATGCGGTTGCCGTCGAACTCGCGGTCCGAGGAGGCGCCGAGGTGATACTTGACGTCGCCGGAGCCTTCGACCGCGTCGGGATTGGCCGAGCCGCCCTTGAACTCGTGGAATAGTGCGCGATGGGCCTTGCCCAACACCTGGGTCAGCACGTTGAGGCGGCCGCGATGCGGCATGCCGAGCACGATTTCCTTCACGCCGAGATTGCCGCCGCGCTTGATGATCTGCTCGAGCGCGGGGATCAGGGCTTCACCGCCGTCGAGGCCGAAGCGCTTGGTGCCGGTGAACTTGGTGTCGCAGAACTTTTCGAAACCCTCGGCTTCGATCAGCTTCTGCAGGATGGCCCTGCGGCCTTCGCGCGTGAACGAGATCTCCTTGTCGGGTCCCTCGATGCGCTCCTGGATCCAGGCCTTCTGCGCCGCGTTGCTGATGTGCATGAACTCGACGCCGAGCGTCTGGCAGTAGGTGCGCTCGCAGATCGCGGTGATCTCGCGCAGAGTGCCGTATTCGAGGCCGAGCACGTGATCGAGGAAGATCTTGCGGTCGAAATCGGCTTCGCTGAAGCCGTAGGTGCGCGGATCGAGCTCTTCGCGGTTACGCTGGGCTTCGATGCCGAGCGGATCGAGCTTGGCGTGGAAGTGGCCGCGCATGCGGTAGGAGCGGATCAGCATCAGGGCGCGGACGGAATCGCGCGTCGCCTGAAGCAGGTCGGCGGAGGAGATGTCGGCCCCCTTGGCCTGCGCCTTGGCGGCGATCTTGCCACCGACCGTCTTCTCGACCTCGGCCCAGTTGCCGTCGAGGGCGGAGGTCAGATCGTCCTTCGGGGTCAGCGGCCAGTTGTCGCGCTCCCAGGACGGGCCTTCCGCGTTCTTGCTGATGTCAGCCGGCGCGTCGTTCAGGCTCTTGAAGAACTCCTGCCACTCGGCATCGACCGAGGACGGGTCCTTCTGGTAGCGGGCGTAGATTTCGTCGATGTAGGTGGCGTTGGTGCCCTGCAAAAAGGATGACAGGGCAAAGGCTGCGTTCGCGTCCTGGCGAGACATACTTGAGTTCCTGGCGATTTCGATTCGCGCATAACAAACGGCGCTGGCGCCGAGCTCCCCCGACAGGGCTCGACGCGACAGGCACCCTTTACCCTATTTGCTGCGAAACTTCGCCCGGAAAAGCACGAAGAACTGAATTAGCCTTTCAACTTTTCGGCAAGCGTGTGGCCGAGGCGGGCGGGCGACGGGGACACTGTAATCCCTGCGGATTTCATCGCGTCGGTCTTGGAACCGGCATCGCCCTTGCCGCCGGAGATGATGGCGCCGGCATGACCCATGCGGCGGCCGGGAGGGGCGGTGACGCCGGCGATGAAGCCGACCATCGGCTTCTTGCGGCCACGCTTGGCCTCGTCCTTGAGGAACTGGGCGGCGTCCTCCTCGGCGGAACCGCCGATCTCGCCGATCATGATGATCGATTCGGTCTTGGGGTCGGCGAGCAGCATCTCCAGCACGTCGATGAACTCGGTGCCCTTGACCGGGTCGCCGCCGATGCCGACCGCGGTGGTCTGGCCGAGGCCTTCCTGGGAGGTCTGGAACACCGCTTCATAGGTCAGCGTGCCCGAGCGGGAGACGATGCCGACCGAGCCGGTCTTGAAGATGTTGGCGGGCATGATGCCGATCTTGCACTCGCCGGCGGTCATGACGCCCGGGCAGTTCGGCCCGATCAGGCGCGACTTGGAGCCGAGCAGCGAGCGCTTGACGCGAACCATGTCGATCACAGGAATGCCCTCGGTGATGCAGACGATCAGCGGGACCTCGGCGTCGATGGCTTCGCAGATCGCGTCGGCTGCGCCCGGCGGCGGCACGTAGATCACCGAAGCGTCGGCGCCGGTCTTCTCACGCGCCTCGCGCACGGTGTCGAACACCGGCAGGCCCAGATGCGTCGAGCCGCCTTTGCCCGGCGAGGTGCCGCCGACCATCTTGGTGCCGTAGGCGATCGCGGCCTCCGAGTGGAAGGTGCCGTTCTTGCCGGTGAAGCCCTGGCAGATGACCTTGGTGTTCTTGTCGATCAGGATGGACATGAGGTCTGCTTTCGCGAAACTAACAGAGTGAGTGGGTCAGTGGATGCGGCGGTAGACGCCGGTGAGGACGTCGGACCAGCCTTCCGCGTCCGGCGAGAATTGAATCTTCAACGAGTAGGAATCCTCATTGATGATCTCGTAGACGTGGCGCGCATTGCCGCGGAGCGAACCGCGCACCAGCGTCAGGGTCTTGCCGGCCCAGCCGCCCGAGGCGGGCGATGGCGGCGTATAGCCGAGCGAATCGTACCAGAACAATTTGTAGGTCCGGTCGTCGCGGTCGAAGGTGAAGATGCCGTGGGTGGCGAAGACCTGCTTGCCGTCACGCATCTGGACCGAGTCCTGGATCAGATAGAACCCGTTGAGATCCATGCGCGCGACGGTGCGCGAGGTCGCCGGCCCGCCCGCCGTCCAGCGCGACGGGAAGACCATCTCCTCACCATCCCATTCGCCGGCGAACGCGGCGAGGCGCGCATGCTCGGGGAGCGGAGATGATGCGGCGAGATGGTCCTGGGCCATGGCGCTAGCCTCCCTTGACGGCCTTCACGATCTTCTGCGCGGCGTCGTCGAGATTGTCGGCGGGCACCACGTTCAGTCCGGATTCACGGATGATCTTCTTGCCGAGCTCGACATTGGTGCCTTCGAGGCGAACCACCAGCGGCACGCTGAGGCCGACCTCGCGAACCGCAGCCGTGACGCCCTCGGCGATCACGTCGCACTTCATGATGCCGCCGAAGATGTTGACCAGGATGCCCTTCACGTTGGGGTCGGCGGTGATGATCTTGAACGCGGCCGCGACCTTCTCCTTGCTGGCGCTGCCGCCGACGTCGAGGAAGTTGGCCGGCGCCATGCCGTAGAGCTTGATGATGTCCATCGTCGCCATGGCGAGACCGGCGCCGTTGACCATGCAGCCGATATTGCCGTCGAGCGTGACGTAGTTGAGATCGTATTTCGACGCCTCGATTTCCTTGGCGTCTTCCTCCGTCAGATCGCGCAACGACACCGCGATCTCGGGATGGCGGAACAGGGCGTTGTCGTCGAAGGACACCTTGGCATCGAGCACGCGGAGCTCGCCCTGCTTGGTCACGACCAGCGGATTGATCTCCAGCATCGACATGTCCTTGGCGACGAAGGCCGCGTAGAGCTGCGCGGTGAGCTTCTCGGCCTGCTTGGCGAGATCGCCGGACAGATTCAGCGCCTTCGCCACGGTGCGGCCGTGATGGCCCATGATGCCGGTCGCCGGATCGACCGAGAAGGTCACGATCTTCTCCGGCGTGTTGTGCGCGACGTCCTCGATGTTGACGCCGCCCTCGGTCGACACCACGAAGGAGACGCGCGAGGTCTCGCGGTCGACCAGGATCGAGAGGTAGAATTCCTTGTCGATGTCGGAGCCGTCCTCGATGTAGAGGCGGTTGACCTGCTTGCCGGCAGGTCCCGTCTGCACGGTGACCAGCGTCGCGCCCAGCATCTGCTTGGCGAATTCGTTGACCTCTTCCACCGACTTGGCGATGCGGACGCCGCCTTTGTCGCCGGCGGATGCCTCCTTGAACTTGCCCTTGCCGCGCCCGCCGGCATGAATCTGGCTCTTCACCACCCAGACCGGGCCGGGAAGCTGTCTTGCGGCGGCGTCGGAGTCCGAGGCCTTGAGAACCGCTACGCCGCGCGAAATCGGAACGCCGAATTCATGCAGCAGCGCTTTGGCCTGATATTCATGGATATTCATATGGTCGCTCCCTGAACCCGCGGGCGGTGACCTCATGGGCCCACCTCAGTCTTGTGGCTGGCATACCATATACCACAGGAACTGCAACCCGGATTCTTTGACAATCGAGATCTGCCGAGACCGGAACCCCACCCCGGTCAGCCGGGGTCCGGAAGTGAAACCGCCGAAGACCGGGTTTCGATCTTCGGCGGGTATTGCTTTGCCTTAGCGGCCGAGAAGATCGGGTGCGATCTTCTTGCAGGCATCGACCAAGCCCTGCACGGCACCGACCGACTTGTCAAACGCCTCGCGGTCCTTGCCGGCGAGTTCGATCTCGACCACGCGCTCGACGCCCTTGGCGCCGATCACGACGGGCACGCCGACATACATGTCCTTCACGCTGTACTCGCCGTTGAGATAGGCGGCGCAGGGCAGCACGCGCTTCTTGTCCTTCAGATAGCTCTCGGCCATCGCGATCGCGGAGGCGGCAGGGGCGTAGAAGGCCGAGCCGGTCTTGAGCAGGTTGACGATCTCGGCGCCGCCATTGCGGGTGCGGTCGACGATCTCGTCGAGGCGCGCCTGTGAGGTCCAGCCCATCTTGACGAGGTCGGGCAGCGGGATGCCGGCGACGGTGGAGTACTTCACCAGCGGCACCATGGTGTCGCCGTGGCCGCCGAGCACGAAGGCGGTGACGTCCTCGACCGAGACGTTGAACTCGTCGGCGAGGAAGTAGCGGAAGCGGGCCGAATCCAGCACGCCGGCCATGCCGACGACCTTCTTGTGCGGCAGGCCCGAAGCCTTCTGCAGCGCCCAGACCATGGCGTCGAGCGGGTTGGTGATGCAGATGACGAAGGCGTCGGGGGCGTACTTCTTGATGCCGGCGCCGACCTGCTCCATGACCTTGAGGTTGATGGAGAGGAGGTCGTCGCGGCTCATGCCGGGCTTGCGCGGCACGCCGGCGGTGACGATGCAGACCTTGGCGTTGTCGAGCGCCTCATAGGAGTTCGCGCCGGTGTAGTGGGCGTCGAAGCCGTCGACCGGCGAGGACTGCGCGATGTCGAGCGCCTTGCCCTGCGGCACGCCCTCGGCGATGTCGAACATCACGACGTCGCCCAGTTCTTTCAGGCCGATGAGGTGAGCCAGCGTTCCGCCGATCTGGCCGGAGCCAATCAAAGCAATCTTGTCGCGCGCCATGTGAACCTGTCCTTTAGACACGTAAGGAGGGGAAACTGAGACGGGTGGTTATCCCTTTCGTCTCCCCCGTTCAAGTCGCCCAATGCCCAATTGTCGGGCTTGCCGAGATAGCAGCCAGCATACCCCGGCCGTCATTCCGGGGCGCGCGAAGCGCGAGCCCGGAATCCATAACCACCATCCGGAGTATGGATTCCGGGCTCGTCGCTTTGCGACGCCCCGGAATGACGGCGGGGATAGGACTTAAGTCTCGACCAAGCCCTTGGTCGAGCCGCTGGCGGTGGAATCCTTGCGGCCGTGAGGCAGCGCCAGATAGGATTCCGAGCTCATTTCGATCAGGCGCGAGGCGGTCCGGTTGAACTCCATGGCCTCGGTGCCATCGGTCGCGAGGTAGAGCGAGATCGGATTGGCGTCGGCCGAGGCCATCAGCTTCACGGCGTTGTCATAGAGCGTATCGATCAGGGTGATGAAGCGCTTGGCCGCGTTGCGCTGGGAGAGGTCCATCACTGGAATATGGTCGACCAGGAGGGTGTGATAGTCGTGCGCCAGCCTGAGGTAGTCGGATGCACCGAGCGGCTGCTCGCAGAGGTCGGCGAAGGAGAATCGCGCCACGCCATGGGCCGAGCACGGCACGTGCAGAATGCGGCCCTTGATCGAAATGTCACGCGAGCGGCATTTGGCGCCGCCCGTCATCCGCTTCCAGGCCCGATCGAGCGCGGCGTCCGCATCGCCATCGGCCGGTGTCAGCCACATCGGCACGCCCTGCAGCTTCTCCAGGCGGAAGTCGGTGCGCGCATCGAGCCGCGCGACGTCCATGTGGTCGGTGATCTGCTTGATGAAGGGCAGGAACAGCGAGCGGTTGAGACCGCCCTTATAGAGATCGTCGGGCGCGACGTTGGACGTCGCGACCACGACGGTGCCGAGCTCGAATAATTTGGCGAACAGGCGGCCCAGGATCATCGCGTCCGCGATGTCGGTGACATGGAATTCGTCGAAGCAGAGCAGCCAGCTCTCCTCGAAGATCGCATTGGCCGTCAGAGCGATGACGTCGCTGTCGGCGATCTCGCCGCGCGCGATGCTCTGGCGATAATCGTAGATGCGCTCGTGCACGTCCGCCATGAACTCGTGGAAATGCGCGCGGCGCTTATGCTCGACCGATGAGTGCTGGAAGAACAGGTCCATCAGCATGGTCTTGCCGCGGCCGACCTCGCCGTGGATGTAAAGCCCGCGCGGCGCCTCGTCCTTGTCACCAGAGCTGAACAGGCGGCTGAGCAGGCCCTGCTTGCGGGTGGGCTTGTAGGTCGAAAGCCGCAGGTCCAGCGCCGCATAGGCCTCGGCGACCTCGGCCTGCGCGGGATCCGGCTCGATCGCGCCGGACGCGATCTCGGCCTGATAGGCCTCGCGGAATGAGGGATTTGGGGTGGAGAGCATAGCTCTTTACCGCCAGAGACGGACGGAAATTGCAAGCCGTGAAATGGGGTCAGAGGTATGCGCGTTTCTTCTCCCTCGCCCCGTTCTTACGGGGGCGCGACGAGCTTCGCTCGCGCTGGGAGGGTCGGGGTGAGGGGCTCTATCCGCATATGAGATCCATCGAAAGACCTGTCCCCCCTCACCCGGATCGCGAGAGCGATCCGACCTCTCCCCGCAAGCGGGGAGAGGTTAAGAAAGAAATTACTCACACAGCTCGTAGGCATCCTCGACCACATACGGGCCGCCGCCGGTGGACGCGCGCGAGGAGAACAGCACGAAGCGTTCGGCCATGAACGCCTTGCTCGGGAAATAGCCGCGCAGCGAGAGATAATCGGCGACGTCGCGGTCGGAGGCATCGTGCAGCCTCGCGAGCGTGACGTGCGGGATGAACTTGCGTCCCTCCGGGTCGAGGCCGATCCGCTGCATCATGCGCTCGAGCTCGGCCTGCAATTCCATCAGCGGCTTGCTCGGCGCAATCGTGGCGACCACCGCGCGGGGCTTGCGGCCGCCGAAGCTGGTGAGCCCCTGCACCTTCACCTCGAACGGCTTGCGGTCGACGCGAAACAGCATCGAGGCGATCTCGTTGGCGGAAGCACCGTCGATGTCGCCGATGAAGCGCAGGGTGACGTGATAATTTTCGGGATCGATCCAGCGGGCGCCGGGGAGGCCACCCCTCAAGTTGGAAAGCGACTGGCCAATTTCGGCCGGAATTTCCAGACCCGTGAACAAACGCGGCATCGTTTCGCACTCCCGATGCTTGGGTACGGTGCTCGAACAGCGAGAACCATATCCAAATTAGAGCCGGCGACGAATCACCGGTACCCTGATTCCTATCGCAGTTGTGTGACTCTGCGAAGCATGCCGCGCCTCACCCCGGTAAAACCCTGGGAATTAGGGTAGCGCTGCCTGGTTTTCAACGCCGTTGCTCAGCGATCGTGCCAATGAATGCCTCCACCATGGGCATGATCCTGCCGACGATGATGTCGACGCCTTCAGCGGTCGGATGAATGCCGTCGGCCTGGTTGAGCTTGGCCTCGGCCGCGACGCCTTCGAGGAAGAACGGATAGAGCGGCACGTCGAATGTCTTCGCCAGATCCGGATAAATCGAATTGAAGCGCGCGGCGTATTCGGCGCCGTAATTCGGCGGCGCAAGCATGCCGCAGAGCATGACCGCAATCTTTCGCGCCTTGAGCCGCTGGACGATGTCGGTCAGCGCGGCGCGCGCCACGTCGGGATCGATGCCGCGCAGCGCGTCATTGGCGCCGAGCTCGATGATGACACCGTCAGTTCCATCGGGCACCGACCAGTCGAGCCGGTCGCGGCCGCCCGAGGTGGTGTCGCCGGACACCCCGGCATTGGTCATGTCGACCTCTATACCTTTGGCCCGCAAGGCTTTTTGAAGCTTTTGGGGGAACGCCTCCTGGGCCGGAAGGCCAAGGCCCGCGCTTAAGGAATCGCCGAGGACGACCAGCTTGACCGGCTTTGCCGCACCCGCCCAAGCGGGGTTCGCCATCGTCATGACGGCGAGCATCAACACGGCTATGTGCATGAACAATCCGTAACGCCTCTCGACCCCGCGTGCGGACTTGCCATATGACCGGACCATGGACACTCGCATCGACCCCTCTTCCCTCGCCGCTACCGCGGACACCATCGCCATCTCCAACGTCAACCTCTCATTGGGCACGGGCGCGGCACGCGTTCACATCCTCAAGGATATCAGCCTGCGGGTCGGCCGGAGCGAGACGATCGGCCTGATCGGCCCGTCAGGCTCGGGCAAATCCACGCTGCTGATGGTGATGGCGGGGCTGGAACGTCCTGATAGCGGAGAGGTGGTGGTGAATGGCACGCCTTTCAATGCCCTCGACGAGGACGCGCTGGCGCGCTTCCGCGGCCGCCAGGTCGGCATCGTCTTCCAGTCCTTTCACCTGATCCCGACCATGACGGCGCTGGAGAACGTTGCTGTGCCGCTCGAACTCGCCGGCAATCCCGATGCCGCCAAGCGCGCGGCAGAGGAGCTGCAATCGGTCGGGCTCGGTGACCGCCTGCATCATTATCCGACCCAGCTCTCCGGCGGCGAGCAGCAGCGCGTCGCGCTCGCCCGCGCGCTGGCACCCGATCCCGCGATCCTGGTCGCCGACGAGCCGACCGGCAATCTCGACGAGACCACCGGTAAGCAGATCGTCGATCTGCTGTTCAGCAAGCACGCCGAGCGCGGCATGACCTTGGTGCTGGTGACGCACGATTCCTCGCTCGCGCATCGCTGCGATCGCGTCATCCGCCTGCGCTCCGGGCGCATCGACACGCAGTCTGCGCCCGCATGAGCGCCGTGGCCGAATCGTTCGCGAAGCCCAACGCCGTCGCGCTGTCGCTGCGCTATGCTTTGCGCGAATTGCGCGGCGGCCTGCGCGGCTTCTACGTCTTCATCGCCTGCATCGCGCTCGGCGTGATGGCGATTGCCGGCGTCGGCTCGGTGTCGGCGAGTCTGAGCGACGGTCTCGCACGCGAGGGCCGCACGCTGCTCGGCGGCGACGTCTCCTTCGTGCTGTTCCAGCGCGAGGCCAAGCCGGAAGAGATCGCGTTCCTGCGCTCGCGTGGCACGCTGTCGGCGGCTGCGACCTTGCGCGGCATGGCGCGTTCGGCTGACGGCAAGCTGGCGCTGGTCGAGATGAAGGCGGTCGATAACACCTATCCGATGCTGGGACAGCTGACGCTGGCACCAAAGCTGCCGATGGCCGATCTGCTCGCCGAGCGCGACGGCGCGTTCGGCGCCGCGGCCGATCCGACGCTGCTGGCGCGGCTTTCTCTCAAGACCGGCGACCGCGTCACGATCGGGTCCGCAACGTTCCAGATCCGCTCCACCGTCGAGGCCGAGCCCGACAAGCTCGCCGGCGGCATCGGCTTCGGGCCGCGCTTTCTGATCAGCGAGGCGGCCTTGCGCGCCACCGGCCTGATCCAGCCCGGCAGCCTGGTGCGCTGGGTCTACCGGGTCAAGCTGCCGGAGGCCGCGAACAACGAGCGCGCCACCGAAGCCTTCATCGCGGATGCGCGCAGCGCCGCGCCGCAGGCCGGCTGGGAGATCCGCAGCCGCTCCAACGCCTCGCCGCAGCTCGAGCGCAACATCAACCGCTTCACGCAGTTCCTGACGCTCGTCGGCCTTGCCGCGCTGCTGGTCGGCGGCGTCGGCGTCGCCAATGCCGTCAAGAGTCACATCGACCGCAAGCTCGAGGTGATCGCTGCCTTCAAGGCCGTCGGGGCCACCGGCCGGGACGTGTTCGGCATCTACCTGGCGCAAGTGGTCCTGCTGGCCGCGATCGGGTCCGTGATCGGCCTGGCGCTCGGCGCCGCGATGCCCTTTGCGATCGTTGGCCTGTTCGGCAAGCTGTTGCCGCTGCCGGTGGTGCCGGCCGTCCACACCGACGAGCTCGCGCTGTCCTTCCTCTACGGCCTCCTCACCGCGCTCGCCTTCGGCCTGTGGCCGCTCGCGCGCGTGCACGACGTGCCGGTGGCCGCGCTGTTCCGCGACACCATCAGCTCCGAATGGCACCGGCCGCGCGCGAGCTATCTCGTGTTCATGGCCGTCGTGATCGCACTCCTCATCGCGGTCGTGATCGGCCTGTCGTTCGACAGGCGCATCGCCGCGGTGTTCGTGGCCTCCTCAGTGGTCGTGTTCGCCTTGCTGCGCGGCATCGCCGCCCTGCTGATGACGATCGCACGACGGCTGCCACGGACGCGGCTGCCGATGCTGCGGCTTGCGATCGCCAACATCCACCGGCCGGGCGCGCTGACGCCGTCCGTCGTGCTGTCGCTGGGACTCGGGCTCGCCGTGCTCGTCACCATCACCCAGATCGACGGCAATCTGCGCCGGCAGTTCCTGGCGGCGCTCCCCGACCAGGCGCCATCGTTCTTCTTCATCGACATTCCGAGCGCGCAGGCCGAGCAGTTCGATGGCTATCTGCGCCAGATCGCCCCCGGCGCCAGGATCGAGGACGTGCCGATGCTGCGCGGACGCATCGTCGCCGCGCGCGGGGTGCGCGCCGAGGAGCTCAAGCCGACCACGGATTCCGAATGGGTGCTGCAGAGCGACCGCGGCCTGACCTACACCGCCGAGCTGCCGAAGGGCTCCAAGGTGGTCGAGGGCGAATGGTGGCGCGCCGATTATTCCGGCCCGCCGCTGGTCTCGATGGAGAAGAAGATTGCCGACGGGCTCGGCCTCAAGCTCGGCGACGAGGTGGTGGTCAACGTGCTCGGCCGCGACATTCCGGCCAAGATCAGCAATTTGCGCACGATCGACTGGCAGGGTCTCGGCATCAATTTCGTCCTTGTGTTCTCCCCCAACGCCTTCAAGGGCGCGCCGCACACCCACATCGCGACGCTGACGGAAGCGGGCGGAAAGGCGGGCGACGGCAAGATCATCAAGGAGGTCGCCGACGCCTATCCGATGGTGACGAGCGTGCGCGTGCGCGAGGTGATGGAGACGGTCGGCTCCGTGGTCACCAATCTGGCCCTGGCGATCCGTGGCGCCAGCGCCGTGACGCTGATCTCGGCGATCCTGGTGCTGGGCGGGGCGCTCGCCGCCGGCCACCGCCACCGCGTCTATGATGCGGTGATCCTCAAGACCCTGGGTGCGACGCGGCTGCGGCTGCTCGGCGCCTATGCCCTCGAATACCTCCTGATCGGCCTTGCCACCGCGGTGTTCGGGGTGATCGCGGGCAGCATCGCGGCCTGGCTGATCGTGACGCGGCTGATGACGCTGAGCTTCGTCTGGCAGGCCGGCAGCGCCGCCGGCGTGGTCGCCGCCGCGCTGGTCGTGACCGTCGGGCTCGGGCTTGCCGGCACGCTGCTGGCATTGAACAAAAAGCCGGCGACGGTGTTGCGAAATTTGTGACAAAATGTAGCGGCGGATCGTGCCGGGCGGAATCGGCCCGGTTTCGGCGATTAACCACGCTACCGGTCAGCTTCGCGTCAGGATTGACGCCGAGGGCGACATTCAGCCGCGCGTGGAAGGTTGCGGCGAATGTGTTAGTTTCCCACATATCGGATGGGTTCGGAGCCCCGATTGTGAGCCAAAATTCAGTCGGCTGGCAGCGGTCTCCGAGATAGAATTTGACGAACCGGCGGCATGGCGACCCTCGTGCCGGACCGGACCAACCAACGGGAATTCGACCATGTCGGACCTAGACCGTAACTACGCTTCTCCTTTCGGCAGGGCCGCCGGGCGTGTTGACGCCGCGACGGTCGATGCCGGCCTGCGCGCCTATATGCTGCGCATCTACAACTACATGAGCATTGGCCTGGCCATCACCGGCCTTGCCGCGCTCGGCGTCTACATGGCCGCCGTGACCGACGTTCCGACGGCGGACGCCGTCCGCGTCGGCAAGGTGTTCCTGACACCGTTCGGCTACGCCATGTTCGTCAGCCCCCTGAAGTGGCTGTTCATCCTGGCGCCGCTCGCGATGGTGTTCGTGATCTCGGCGGGCATCAACCGTCTGGCACCCTCGACCGCCCAGATCCTGTTCTGGGTGTTCGCGGCGCTGATGGGCATCTCGCTGTCGTCGATCTTCCTGGTGTTCACGCACACCTCGATCGTGCGGGTGTTCTTCATCACCGCGGCGACCTTCGGTGCGCTGAGCCTCTACGGCTACACCACCAAGCGTGACCTGACCGGCATGGGCTCGTTCCTGTTCATGGGCCTGATCGGCATCGTTCTCGCCAGCCTGGTGAACCTGTTCCTGGCCAGCTCGATGCTGCAGTTCATCGTGTCGGTGGTCGGCGTGCTGGTGTTCTCGGGCCTGACCGCCTGGGATACCCAGCGGCTGAAGAACGACTACATCTACGGCTATGCCTCGGCCGGCGGTGACGTCGCAGAGCGTTCGGCCATCACCGGCGCACTGTCGCTGTACCTGAACTTCATCAACCTGTTCACGCTGCTGCTGCAGCTCCTCGGCCAGCGCGAGTAAGCTCTGAGACGAGAGAACGGACACGAACCCCGGCCGAAAGGCCGGGGTTTTTGTTTTGAGGGTACGGCCTCTCCCCGTCATTGCGAGGAGCTCGCGACAAAATTGCGCAGCAATTTTGCGCCGATGCGACGACGCAATGCAGAGCCCCTCCGCAGATGCATTTCTGGATTGCTTCGCTGCGCTCGCAATGACGGGTGTGGAGGCAGCGCAGCCTCTTCCGGCCCCTCAGGGAACGCTCTATCCTTCCCCCATGTCCGCACCCGATATCAGGCCCACCACCGAGGCCGACCTCCCCGCCGTCACCGCCATCTACCAGCAGGCCGTCCGCGAGGGCACGGCGACGTTCGAGCTGGAGCCGCCCGACCTCTCGGAAATGACGCGCCGCTATCGCGCGCTGATCGACGGCGGCTATCCCTATTTCGTCGCCATGCTGGACGGCCGCGTGGCCGGCTATGCCTATGCCGGCGCCTACCGGCCGCGGCCCGCCTATCGCTTCACGGTGGAGAACTCGATCTATCTCGATCCGTCCTTCCACCGCCGCGGCGTAGGCTCAATGCTGCTGGAACGGCTGATCGTCGAATGCGAGGCGCGCGGCTTCCGCCAGATGATCGCTGTCATCGGCGATTCCGCCAATGCCGGATCGATCGGCGTGCACACGAGGTGCGGCTTCAAGATGATCGGCACGCATCCCAGTGTCGGGCTGAAATTCGGCCGCTGGCTGGACACCGTGATGATGCAACGCGACCTCGGCGAGGGCGCAAGCACGGTGCCGGGGAAGTAGTTCATCCGTCATTCCGGGGCGATGCGCAGCATCGAACCCGGAATCCATTGAACGGCAGGGGCGGTGGAGGGATGGATTCTCGGGTGCGCAATTGCGCACCATAGCTCGCGACTTCGTCGCGCCCCGGAATGACGATCGATGGTTCGGCTACACCACCGCCAGTTTGCGATCGATCACCAGCAGCACCCGCTCGAGCTCGTGGCCGCGACGCAGGATCAGGCCGGTCGCCGAGATCACGCTGTACATGCCCTGCTTGCGTGCCAGGCGCGGGTCCTTCTCGATGCGATAGATCGGCACTTCCGAGGCGCGGCGATAGACCGAGAACACGGCGCGGTCCTTCAGGAAGTCGATGGCATAATCGCGCCATTCGCCGTCGGCGACCATGCGGCCGTAGAGATTGAGAATCCGGTGCAGCTCGAGCCGGTTGAACGTCACCCGGTTCGGCTGCGCAAGCGCCGCGGCAGGACGCGCCGCCGCGCGCTGCTCGCTCGGGTCGGCATCCTCCGACGTCAGACTCATGGGAAGCGCCTCCTCATCGCACGGCTACCCGCGTCCGCCAAGATCGTCCCGGAACCGCGTTCGTGACAATTGCATGATTGCGCCAACCGTTCCGCATCGCAAGGGGCTCGACCCATCGAATCGGCGTCGCATCAGGGCACACGCAAGGGTGGAACTCCGTCGCGGCAAACCGTCACGGGATCGTTAGCAGGAATCATAGTATCGCCGCTTTTCCGCCAACCGCCTGCCGCCCTGCACTGCGAAAAGGGTGACGTGCGTTGACCCGGTCCTTTCGGTTCCGGATTCCTCAGCCCCCAGCCCCCCGGGGTCGAACAGGATCGGGTCTGTACGCACGACAAGGAGGGCCAACGCAAGTTGGTCCTTTTTTGTTTGTGCCGAGATGTTTCCGGGTCTGCCTTCATTCCGGGGCGCGCGAAGCGCGAGCCCGGAATCCATTTACCATCACACAAGCTGAGAAATGGATTCCGGGTTCGCGCCAAGAGGCGCGCCCCGGAATGACGAGCATCAATTGCTGAGACGTTCTGCCTGCTTCAATGCAGGGACGTGTAGGCCGCACCCAGCATCGGGCCCGGTCTCTCGCGGCTGCCGTCCTGGATGTAGACCACCGCGCCGTCGACGCCGTCGCGCGTGAGGTTCTCGATCGGCACCGTCCAGCTCTCCGGACGGCCGGTCCAGTCGCCGACCTTGAGCAGGCTGCGTACCACATTGTGATAGGTGACCTGCTGTCCCTTGTTCTCGCCGCGGGTGATCGCGATCGGCACCGACTTCGCGATCGAGCAGATCCAGACCTCGCCGCGCGAGACCGTGGGCTCCTTGCTTGCGGCTACCGACACGTTGATCTGCTTGCCCGAGAGTGACATCGTCACCGGCACGCTCATCACGCCAGTGCCCTTGTCGGTCTTGCCGATCGCGTTCTCGATGCCGGTGCGATCGCTGCCGATGACATGGGTGGAGCCGTTGACCACGACCTGCGGCGTGTAGACCTCGCGGTCGCCGCGCATGCGCGAATAGGCACGCTGCCGTGCAGAGAAGCGCGAATCCGCCAGCGTGTCCTTCCAGCCGAGATAGTCCCAATAATCGATCGGCATGCTCAGCGCGATGACCGAGGGGTCCTTGGAGAGATCGCCGATGATCTGGTCGGCGGGCGGGCAGGAGGAGCAGCCCTGCGAGGTGAACAATTCGACGACGGCGCGGGGTTCAGCTTCGGCAGGACGAATGACGGCGATGATCGCACATATGCCGAGAGCTCCCGACCAGAGGGCGCCGGACCAACGTGGAATCAGATGGGAAGCCGTCATTGTCGTCATGTCGAACGCCGCACACCGTTGCTCTCAGGGGGAAATCTTATCGCCGGATGGTCACCGTAGTCTTACGGGGCGCGGTACATTCATCCATCCGGGCCACCGTCCAAAGGGAGGTTTTCCGCCGGGCGGGCCCATCTGAAGCGTACCGCAAACGCGCGAAGGCGGCCTTTGATAGGCCGCCTTCGTTAAGGCTTCTACTCACTTCGCAGTGAGCCATCATTCACAAATCCGCGTTTACGCCGCGAGCTTGCGCAGCACGTAGTGCAGGATGCCGCCGTTGCGGTAGTAGTCGAGCTCGTCCAGCGTATCGATGCGGCAGAGCAGCGAAACGCGCTGCAGCGAACCGTCGCCGGAGACGATCTCCGCGGTCAGCTTCTGGCGCGGCTTGAGGTCGCCGACGAGGCCGCGGATGGTCACCTTCTCGTCGCCCTTCAGCCCAAGCGACTGCCAGGAGGTGCCTTCCTCGAAGGTCAGCGGCAGCACGCCCATGCCGACCAGGTTGGAGCGGTGGATGCGCTCGAAGCTCTGGCAGATCACGGCGCGCACGCCGAGCAGGCGCGTGCCCTTGGCGGCCCAGTCGCGCGAGGAGCCGTTGCCATACTCGGCACCGGCGAACACCACCAGCGGCACCTTCTCTTCCTGGTACTTCATCGCGGCGTCGTAGATCGACATCTGCTCGCCGTCGGGCCAGTGCTTGGTCAGGCCGCCCTCGGGGATGTTTCCGTCCGCGCCCTTCAGCATGAAGTTCTTGATGCGGATGTTGGCGAAGGTGCCGCGCATCATCACTTCATGGTTGCCGCGACGCGTGCCGTACTGGTTGAAGTCGGCCGGACGCACCTGGTGCTCGCTGAGATATTTGCCGGCGGGCGAGGTGAGCTTGATCGAGCCGGCCGGCGAGATGTGGTCGGTGGTGATCTTGTCGCCGAACATGGCGAGGATGCGCGCCTCGACGATGTCGGTGACCGGCTCCGGCTCCTTCTTCATGCCTTCGAAGTAGGGCGGGTTCTGCACATAGGTCGAAGACATGTTCCAGCGATAGGTCTCGCTCTCGACCGTCTTGATCTTGCGCCAGTTGGTGTCGCCCTTGAACACGTCGGCATACTTCTTCTTGAAGATCGACGCGGTCACGAACTTCTTCATGAAGGCGTTGATCTCCTTGGTCGTCGGCCAGATGTCCTTCAGGTACACCGGCTTGCCGTCCTTGCCCTCGCCGAGCGGCTCGGTGGCGAGGTTCTTGGTGACGCTGCCCGCGAGCGCGTAGGCGACCACCAGCGGCGGCGAGGCCAGGTAGTTCGCCTGCACATCCGGCGAAACGCGGCCTTCGAAGTTGCGGTTGCCGGAGAGCACGGCGGCCGCGACGACGCCGTTGTCGTTGATCGACTTCGAGATCTCCTCAGGCAGCGGACCGGAATTGCCGATGCAGGTGGTGCAGCCGAAGCCGACCAGGTTGAATCCGACTTTGTCGAGATCGGGCTGCAGACCGGAATTGGCGAGATATTCCGCGACCACCTGGCTGCCCGGCGCGAGCGAGGTCTTCACCCACGGCTTGGCCTTGAGGCCCTTCGCAGCCGCATTGCGCGCGAGCAAGCCGGCGCCGATGAGGACGCTCGGGTTCGAGGTGTTGGTGCAGGAGGTGATCGCGGCGATCACGACGTCGCCATGGCCGATGTCGAAGTTCTTGCCTTCGACGGGGAAGCGCTTGGCCGGCTCCTCCGCCTTCTTGTACTCGCTGGCAAGCGCGAGCGAGAAGCCGTCCGCGACGGTGGGCAGCGCGATGCGGCCTTCGGGACGCTTCGGGCCTGCCATCGACGGCACGACGTCGCCGAGGTCGAGGGTCAGCGTTTCCGTGAACACGGGGTCGGGCGACTTGGCGGTGCGGAACAGGCCCTGCGCCTTGGCATAGGCCTGCACCAGCGCGACGCGGGCCGAGGCACGGCCGGAGGTCTTGAGATAATCGAGCGCGGCGGCATCCACCGGGAAGAAGCCGCAGGTCGCGCCGTATTCGGGCGCCATGTTGGCGATCGTCGCCTTGTCGGCGACCGAGAGGTGGTCGAGGCCGGGGCCGAAGAACTCGACGAACTTGCCGACCACGCCGAGCTTGCGCAGCATCTGCGTCACGGTGAGCACGAGGTCGGTCGCGGTGACGCCTTCCTTCAGCGCGCCCTTCAGCTTGAAGCCGACGACGTTGGGCAGCAGCATCGACAGCGGCTGGCCCAGCATGCAGGCTTCCGCCTCGATGCCGCCGACGCCCCAGCCGAGCACGGCAAGGCCGTTGACCATGGTGGTGTGCGAATCGGTGCCGACCAGCGAATCGGGATAGGCCACCTCGAAGGTGCCGGTCTTCTTGCCGACGGTCATCTTCTCCTTCTTGGTCCAGACCGTCTGGGCCAGATATTCGAGGTTGACCTGATGGCAGATGCCGGTGCCAGGCGGCACGACGGAGAAGTTCGAGAACGCCTTCTGGCCCCACTTCAGGAACTCGTAGCGCTCCTGGTTCTGCTTGTATTCCTCGGTGACGTTCTTGCCGAAAGCCTTGTTGTCGCCGAAGAAGTTCACGATCACGGAATGGTCAATGACGAGATCGACGGGCACCAAGGGGTTGATCTTCTCAGGCTCGCCGCCGAGCTTCTGCATCGCGTTGCGCATCGCGGCGAGGTCGACCACCGCGGGCACGCCGGTGAAGTCCTGCATCAGCACCCGCGCCGGGCGGAAGGCGATCTCATGCTCCAGCGACTTCTTGCGCAGCCATTTCGACACCGCGACGATGTCTTCCTTCTTGACCGAGCGGCCGTCCTCGTTGCGCAGCAAATTCTCGAGCAGGACCTTCATCGAGTAGGGAAGTTTCGAAATTCCCTTCAGACCATTCTTCTCGGCGGTGGGCAGGCTGTAATAGACATAGGTCTTGGCGCCGACCTTGAGAGTCTTTTTGCATTTGAAGCTGTCGAGCGAGGTCATGTAGGAGATCCCAATTGCTAGTTATACCCGGCAGGGTATTTTAACACCGTCAGCGTATCAGGCTGGGCCGCTTGCAGGGGCAGGTTGAGTTGCTGCATCAAGTAGTTCCGGGCTTATAGAAGCTTTCTAACCGCGCCGCCACAGCCACTATCGTGCCGCAGCAATTCGCGAGCCAAAAATTCCCATGCGCTACCCCAAGATTTCCTGAGGCCCGGCTGTGAGCGGACTGAACCAAGGCGACATGCGGCTGTCAGGTCACGGGCTGAGATGCGTGCGGGGCGGGCGCGAGGTGTTCGCCGGGCTCGATTTCGCGGCCGGGTCGGGCGAGGCCGTGGCTGTGGTCGGCCGCAATGGATCGGGCAAGACCTCGCTGCTGCGGCTGATCGCGGGCCTGCTCGTTCCGGCCGCCGGGACGATCGCGCTGGAGGGGGGCCATAGTGAGCTGACCTTGGCGGAGCAGTGCCACTATCTCGGCCATCGCGATGCCCTGAAGCCGGCGCTGAGCGTGGCCGAAAACCTGACGTTTTGGGCTGATTTTCTCGGCGGCGAGCTTTTCGATGCCGTCGAGAGCCTTGCCAAGGTGGGGCTCGACCACGCCATCCATCTGCCCGCCGGATTCCTGTCCGCGGGACAGCGCCGCCGGCTCTCGCTGGCGCGGCTGCTGACGGTCCGCCGCCCGGTCTGGCTCCTGGACGAGCCGACCAATGCGCTTGATGTCGCCGGTCAGGACATGTTCGCCGGCCTGATGCGCGAGCATCTGGCCGGCGGCGGCATGATCGTCGCGGCGACGCATGCCCCGCTCGGGATCGAATCGCGGGAGCTGCGGATCGGGGGTGTGGCGTGAAGTTCAGGCACCCTCAGTTTTCCAAGCGGCCGGGCTCGGCTCTCCCCGTTCCCTCGCCTCTCCCGCGTACGGGAGAGGCGGGCGCGGAGCGCCGAGAGAGGGTTCTCTCCTCTGGGGGAGTCGTCGTTGTCGAGACACCCTCTCCCCACCCCTCCCCCGCAGGCGGGGGAGGGAGCGCACCGCACCCGGAGCTCCAGCCCGGCTCCCACGTCCGCTCCGCGGGGAGAGCCGCCCCATGACCGCCCTTGCCGCCCTCATCCGCCGGGACATCCGCATCGCGCTCCGCGTCGGCGGCGGGGCCTTGATTGGCGTCTTGTTCTTCCTGACCGTGGTGGTGCTGATGCCGTTCGCGGTCGGGCCGGATTTGGCGCTGCTGTCGCGGCTGGGACCTGCGATCCTCTGGCTCGGCGCCCTGCTCGCGAGCCTGCTGACCCTCGACCGGCTGTTCATGGCCGACCATGAGGACGGCTCGCTCGACCTGATCACGATGAGCCGGACGCCGCTGGAACTCGCCTGCGCCGCCAAGGCGCTGGCGCATTGGCTCGCCGCCGGCCTGCCGCTGATTGTCGCAACCCCCGTGCTCGGCCTGTTGCTCAACCTCGACATGATCGCCACGGCCGCGGTGGCGCTGACGCTGCTGGCGGGCACTCCGGCGCTGACCTTCACCGGCATGATCGGCGCGGCGCTGGCGGTGACGCTGCATCGCGGCGGGCTGTTGATGGCGGTGCTGGTGCTGCCGCTGTCGATTCCCGTGCTGATTTTCGGCGTTGCGGCCTCGCAGGCGGTGATCGTCGGCCCGATGACTTTCGGCGCGCCGTTCTCGATCCTGTGCGCACTGTCGCTGGTCAGCCTCGTGATCGGCCCGTTCGCGGCCGCAGCAAGCCTGCGGCATGGCCTCGACTGAGATGGGCTCGACGGACCTTGACCCGGATCAACTTTCGCGACGGGCTTTCGTGCTGATTGCCTGAGCGGCCCCCGGTGATTATCAGGATACCATGACGCTGATCGACCTCGCCAACCCCACGCGGTTCCTCGCGCTGACAGCGCGGGTGTTGCCGTGGCTGGCGGCCGCGACAATCATCCTGCTCACGATCGGTCTCTATCAAGCTGCGCTCGCGCCCGACGACTATCAGCAGGGCGCGACCGTCAAGATCATGTTCATCCACGTGCCCAATGCATGGCTGTCGATGTTCGTGTGGGGCGTGATGAGCATCGCATCGTTGGGCACGCTGGTGTGGCGGCATCCGCTCGCCGACGTCGCCGCCAAGGCCGCAGCTCCGATCGGCGCCGCCTTCACCTTCCTCGCGCTGCTCACGGGCTCGCTCTGGGGCCGGCCGATGTGGGGCACCTATTGGGAGTGGGACGCGCGGCTGACCTCGGTGCTGATCCTGTTCCTGATGTATCTCGGCCTGATGGCGCTGTGGCGCGCCGTCGACGATCCCTCGCGTGCAGCGCGCGCCGCCGCGGTGCTGACCTTGGTCGGCGCGATCAACCTGCCGATCATCAAGTTCTCGGTCGATTGGTGGAACACGCTGCACCAGCCCGCCTCGGTGATACGCATGGGCGGCTCGGCGCTGGACAAGTCGTTCCTGATTCCGCTGCTGGTGATGGCGGTCGCCTTCACGCTGCTGTTCGTCACGCTGCACCTGGCCGCGATGCGCAACGAGATTTTGCGCCGCCGTGTCCGCTCGCTGCAGATGATGCAGGCCAGCCGCATGGCGTTTTCGAGCGACATGGCCGCCGGTTCGCGTGAAGACAACGCGTCCAAAGAAGCTGGGGCTGCATGACGATGTCGCTCGGTCCTTATGCCTCTTTCATCGTGGCGTCTTACGCAGCTGTCGCCCTCGTGATCGCGATCCTGATCGGCTGGGTCATGCTCGATTATCGCAGCCAGACGCAGCGCCTGCGCGAGCTGGAGCAGCGCGGCATCACCCGCCGGTCGGGCCGCAGCGCGACGGAGCTGCGATGAGCGATCAGCCTGCCTCCGCTTCGCCGCAGCGCCGCACCTTCCTGGTGATGCTGCCGCTGATCGTCTTCATCGGCCTAGCGCTTTTGTTCTGGTTCCGGCTCGGGAGTGGCGATCCCTCGCGGATTCCGTCCGCGCTGATCGGCCGGCCCGCACCGCAGACCGTGCTGCCGCCGCTCCAGGGATTGCAAGAGAATGGCGCGCAGGTCCCGGGACTCGATCCGGCTGCCTTCAAGGGCAAGGTCAGCCTCGTCAACGTCTGGGCGTCCTGGTGCGTGCCGTGCCATGACGAGGCGCCGCTCTTGACCGAAATGGCAAAAGACAAGCGCTTCCAGCTGGTCGGCATCAACTACAAGGACGCCGCCGACAATGCGCGGCGCTTCCTCGGCCGCTACGGCAACCCGTTCGGCCACGTCGGCGTCGACGCCAACGGCCGCGCCTCGATCGAATGGGGCGTCTATGGCGTGCCGGAGACCTTCGTCGTCGGGCGCGAGGGCACCATCGTCTACAAGCTGGTCGGGCCGATCACGCCGCAAAATCTCAAGGCCGTGCTGATGCCGGAGCTGGAGAAGGCGCTGAAGGCAGGAAGCTGATGCCGCGCTCGTACCACACGCTCAACTGTCATCGCCCGACTTGATCGGGCGATCCAGTATTCCAGAGACGCCAGTCGTATACGGAGAAGCTGCGGCGTACTGGATGCCGGTCAAGCCGGGGTATGACAGCGGTATGTGGAGCGACGCTTCGCCTGTCCTTCGCCTAACCCTTGCTCACATCCCCCGCCTCGGCCTCGCTTCTCTCCAGCGAGACCGGCGCGAGATGATAGCGCTTGGTCAGCGGCATCTGGGCGATGGCGAAGATCATCGTGATCGGAGTGACGCCGAACACCTTGAAGTTCACCCAGAAATCCGTGCTCTGGGTGCGCCAGACGATCTCGTTCAGCACCGCCATTCCGGCGAAGAACAGCGCCCAACGCAAGGTGAGGATGCGCCAGCCCTGCGGCGTCAGGTTGAACACCTGGTCGAACATGACGGCGATGAAGGAGCGGCCGAATAGCAGGCCGCCGCCGAGGATCGCGGCGAACAGGCCGTAGATGATGGTCGGCTTGACTTTGATGAAGGTCTCGTCGTGCAGCACCAGGGTCAACGTGCCGAACACCAGCACGATCACGCCCGTGACGATCGCCATGATCGGGATGTGACGCGTCACGATGTAGGAGGCGGCCATCGCGACCGCGATGGCCACCATGAAGGCGCCGGTCGCCGCGAACAGATTGAACTTCGCGTTGACGAAGAAGAACACGAGCAGCGGACCGAGCTCGGTCGCGAGCTTGAACAGCGGATGCGGCTGGGTCTTGTCCATTCTCTCTTCCGTATCTCCCATCCTTCGAGACGACCGCTTCGCGGTCTCCTCAGGATGAGGACCTCATGTGTGGCACGACCTCATCCTGAGGAGCCGCGCAAGCGGCGTCTCGAAGGATGACGCTATTCGATTCCGGCGATGGCGCGGGCGAAGTCGCGCGCGGTGAAGGGCGCGAGATCGTCGACGCCTTCGCCGACGCCGATGAAGTGCACCGGCAGCTTGAACTTCTCCGCGAGCGCCACCAGGATGCCGCCGCGCGCGGTGCCGTCGAGCTTGGTCATCACGAGGCCGGTGACCCCGGCGGTGCGATGGAAGGCCTCGACCTGCGACAGCGCATTCTGGCCGACGGTCGCATCCAGCACCAGCAGCACGGCATGCGGCGCAGTGTCATCCACCTTGCGGATCACGCGCACGACCTTCTCGAGCTCGTTCATCAGCTCGGCCTTGTTCTGCAAGCGGCCGGCGGTGTCGATCAGCAGCACGTCAACATTCTGCTCCTTCGCCGCGGTGAGCGCGTTGAAGGCGAGGCTTGCGGAATCCGAGCCCTGCGCGCCTGCGATGACGGGCGTCTTCGTCCGCTCGCCCCAGACCTTGAGCTGCTCGATGGCGGCGGCGCGAAACGTGTCGCCGGCGGCCAGCATCACCTTGCGGCCTTCGGAGGCGAATTTCTGCGACAGCTTGCCGATCGTGGTGGTCTTGCCGGAACCGTTGACGCCGACCACGAGAATGACGAACGGCTTTTTTGCCGCATCGATCACCAGCGGCTTTGCCACCGGCGACAGCACCTTCTCGACCTCGGTGGCGACGACGTCCTTGACCTCGTCCGCCGAGATCGCCTTGTCGTAGCGGCCGGTGCCGACGGCATCGGCAATGCGCACCGCGACTGACGTGCCGAGGTCGGCGCGCAGCAGCACGTCCTCGATGTCGTCGAGCATGGCGCGGTCGAGCTTGCGCTTGGTGACGAGGTCGGCGACCGCGGTCCCGAGCGAGGACGAGGTGCGCTTCAGCCCGTTGGACAGGCGGCGCCACCAGCTCAGCTTGGGGGTCTCGGAGGTGGTATCGTTCATAGTGGCGTGTTAGCCGTTCCGGCCCGTAAACGAAAGCCTTGACCGAAAGTCCTGCGATTGCTCGATGTTCCCCAATTGACCGCCGATGAGATCTTAGGCCGCGTGCTCCATCGCGACGGCCTGATGCTGGTCATCGACAAGCCGGCCGGCCTGCCGGTGCATCGCGGCCCCAAGGGTGGCCCCAATCTGGAGGATTGCTTCGACGCGCTGCGTTTCGGCCTGCCGCGACCGCCGGTGCTGGCCCACCGGCTGGACAAGGACACCTCGGGCTGCCTCGTGCTCGGCCGCCACCGCAAGGCGACGGCATCGCTGGGCCTTTTGTTCAAGCACGGCAAGATCGGCAAAACCTACTGGACCGTGGTCGAAGGCGGCCCTGCCGACGACGAAGGCACCATCGACATGCCGCTCGGCCGGCTCAATGCCGAACGCGGCTGGTGGCAGAAACCGGATCCGGAAGGGCAGAAGGCGATTACCAACTGGAAAGTGTTGGGCCGGGCCGACGGTTTCACCTGGCTTGCCATGGAACCGGTGACCGGCCGGACCCATCAATTGCGGGTGCATGCGGCCGCGAGCGGCTGGCCGATCTTCGGCGACAACATCTACGGCAACGGTCCGCGCTTCGGCGAGCCGCGCCTGCACCTGCATTCGCGCGAGATCGTGGTGCCGATCTCCCGGAACAAGGAGCCGGTCCGCGTGGTGGCGCCGGCCCCGCCGCATATGCACGAGAAGCTCCGGGCCTGCGGGTGGAACGGGGAGTAACCTCTTAGACCCTCATGGTGAGGAGGCGCGTCAGCGCCGTCTCGAACCATAGAGGCCCCGCAGGCGCATCGCGGTCGTATCCATCCTTCGAGACGCCCGCTTCGCGGGCTCCTCGGGATGAGGAGCGGTGGTCGGTCGAGAAGCGGCTGTGCTCGGCTACCGTGCCATGGTTTACGAAACCTTCAGCGCTCGCCTCTAATGATAACGGTTGCTTAGAACAAGCTTCCGTAACCGCTCAGGACGAGCCGCGCGCGATGACCAATTCCGGGCTATCGATCATCGACGAGGTCGAATCCGCACTGCGGATCGGCTCGCCGGAAAAGGGCCTGGCGACGGCCCGGCGCGTCACCGAGCTGTTCCTCTCCTCCGCCGGCAATTTCGACGACGAGCAGATCGCGCTGTTCGACGACGTGCTCGAGCGCCTGATCGGCACCATCGAGCTGCGCGCCATCGCCGATGTGGCAGCGCGCGTGGCGCTGGCCGAGATCAGCGCGCAGCTGGCGCCGATCGCGCAGGCGCCGCCGTCGGTGATCCGCCGCCTCGCCAACAATGACGAGATCCGCATCGCCGGCCCCGTGCTGCAGGAATCCGCGCGCCTCGACGACGGCGAGCTGGTGAAGATCGCATCAGCTAAGGGCGAGCCGCATCTGCTCGCGGTCGCCGGCCGCTGGTGGCTGAAGGAGATCGTCACCGACGCGCTGCTGGCGCGCCGCTACCCCAGCGTCAGCCGGCGGCTTGCGGCCAATCCCGGCGCGCGCGTCTCCGGAAAAGGGTTCGCCATCATCGTCGGCCAGGCCGAAAGCGACCCGGAGCTCGCAGTCAGTGTCGGCGTCCGCGTCGACTTGCCCTCGGAGCTGCGCCGCCAATTGCTGCGCTCGGCGACGGACGCCGTGCGCACCCGCCTGTTGTCGCGCGCCCCGCCGCATCTGTTCGAGGAGATCCAGAGCGCGATCGCCGCCGTCGCCATCGGCGCCGAACGCGAAATGTCGGCGGCGCGCGATTTCGAAGGTGCCAAGCGCGCCATCGCCGGCCTCAAGGCCACCGGCCAGCTCGACGAGGCGACGTTGCTCGGCTTCGCCACACAGCGGCGCTATGAGGAGACGGTGGCGGCGCTGGCGGCGTTGTCGGGATCGACGGTCGAGGTGATCCGACCGCTGATGCAGAGTCTCCGCGAGGACGGCCTGCTGGTGCCGTGCAAGGCCGCACAGCTCAGCTGGGAGACCACCATGGCCGTGCTCGAATGCCGTTTCGCGACAGGCGCGATGACGCCCGCGGACATCGCGAGGACACAGGGGCATTTTGCGAGAATGACGGCGGAGAACGCCAAGCGCACGCTGCGATTCTGGCAGGTCAGGGCGTCGTAGTTTTCCCTCTCCCCTTGCGGGAGAGGGTGGCTCGCCGTGAGAGCGGCGAGACGGGTGAGGGGCCTCTCTCCGCGCATGACCTCTCAATGCGATTGCGCGGATACAAACCCCTCATCCGGCGCTTCGCGCCACCTTCTCCCACAAGGGGAGAAGGAAGAGAGCAGCTGCTTACGTCGTGAGCCGCTCACCATCAATGCCAGCAATCTTCAGCCGCACGATGCTTCCCACCCGCTCGCCCGCAATCGCCACCGGCAGATAATGCTCCGTGCGGCCCTGCCCCTCGCTCTCGATCAGCACATCGCGCATGGCGCCGATCTCGGCTTGCAGCCGTTGCTGCAGCGCCGCCTCTCCTACCGCGCGCAGCCGCTTCGCACGCTCTTTAATGACCGGCCCCGCCACCTGCGGCATCCGCGCGGCGGGCGTGCCGGGCCGCGGCGAATAAGGGAAGACGTGCAGGAAGGTCAGGCCGCATTGCTCGACGAGATCGAGCGAGCGCGAGAACATGTCCTCGGTCTCGGTCGGGAAGCCCGCGATGATGTCGGCGCCGAAGACGACATCGGAGCGCAGGCGGCGCACCTGCTCGCAGAAGCCAATCGCATCCTGCCGCGAATGCCGCCGCTTCATGCGCTTCAGGATCATGTCGTCGCCCGACTGCAGCGACAGATGCAGATGCGGCATCAGGCGCGAATCGTCGGCGATGGCATCGAGCAGGTCGTCATCGGCCTCGATCGAATCGATCGAGGAGATGCGCAGGCGCTTGAGCTCGGGCACATGGCGCAGGATCTGCTTGGTCAGCATGCCGAGCTTGGGCGCGCCGGGCAGGTCCGCACCATAGCTGGTGAGATCGACGCCGGTCAGCACGATCTCGGCATGGCCGCGTTCGACCAGGGCGCGCACCTGCTCGACCGCCGCCCCCATCGGCACCGAGCGCGAATTGCCGCGGCCGAACGGGATGATGCAGAAGGTGCAGCGATGATCGCAGCCGTTCTGCACCTGCACGAAGACGCGCGGCAGGCCGCTCGCATAGCCATCGACGAGGTGCGGCGCCATCTCCTTCACCGCCATGATGTCGCTGACGGCGATCTTCTCGCTGGCGCCAAGATCGAAAGCGTGGCGCGTCTCCCGCCACGCTTCGCCGCGCATCTTGTCGTCATTGCCGACGACGCGATCGACCTCGGCCATGCCCGCAAACATCGCAGCCTGCGTCTGCGCCGCGCAGCCGGTGACGACGATGCGCGCCTCGGGGCGCTCGCGCTTCAACTTGCGGATCGACTGGCGCGCCTGCGCCACCGCCTCGTTGGTGACGGCGCAGCTGTTGATGACGATGGTGTCGGAAAGCCCTGCGACTTCCGCCTTGCTGCGGATCACCTCGGCCTCGAAGGCGTTGAGGCGGCAGCCGAAGGTGACGATGTCGACGGCCATCAGGCGACCGGCGCGAACAGCGCCGGATCGAAGCTGCCCTCATATTCGAAGGTCGCGGTGCCCGTCATCAGCACGTGGTCGTCGCGCTCGCGCCATTCGATGCCGAGCTTGCCGCCGGGCAATGTGATCTCGACCTTGCGCTCGGCGCGCTTCAGCCGCGCGGCGGCGACCGCCGTGGCGCAGGCCGCCGACCCGCACGCCTTGGTCAGGCCGGCACCGCGCTCCCAGGTGCGGATCGTGATGTGCTCGCGATCGACGATATGGGCCAGCGTGATGTTGGCGCGCTCGGGAAAGATCGGATGGTTTTCCAAGAGCGGACCGAAGCGGCCGAGATCGTAGGCGTTGACGTCGTCGACCCAGAACACCGCGTGCGGATTGCCCATGCTCACCACTGAGGGCGAATGCAGAATGGGATTGTCGATCGGCCCGATCTGCAATTCGATGTAGCGGGTGTCGCGAAACTCTTCCGCCAGCGGAATGTCCTGCCAGCCGAATTTCGGCGCGCCCATATCCACTGTGTAGAGGTCGGGCGCCGGACCCTGCCAGGCATTGAGCAGGCCGGCGGCCGTCTCGAAGGTCGCACTGGTCTGCCCGGTCTTCTCGAAGATGCGGCGCACGACGCAGCGCATGCCGTTGCCGCAGGCACCGGCCTCCGAGCCGTCATTGTTGTAGATGCTGATGAAGGCCTCGGTGCCGTCGAGCCGCGGCCTCTGCAGCACCATGAGCTGGTCGTAAGCCACGCCGCCGTTCGCGGACGCGACGGCGCGGGCATCGTCCGGCGTGACCTTGGCCGCCGAATCGCGCAAGTCGACAACGACGATCTCGTTGCCGATGCCGTTCATCTTGGCAAATGCGTGGTTGGCCAGCGCGCTCATGAAAATTCCCGAATTTCGCCTGCCTTATATGGCGATCCTCGGCCGCTTGGCCAGTGATTTGCCACCCGGGTCGGGACATCGGGCAAGTTGCCTGCCATGACGCATCTGTCATGGGACGAATTCGGCGCTCGCGTGTTAGAACGGCGCGGTTCGCGCGAACCGGGACGCGCGGACGGGTTAAGGCCTTGGTGGGTAAGGCCTTGATGAATTGAGGCCCCGACGAAGCGGGCCTCGGGGAGAATAAAATGAACACTTTTCGTCGCCTCGCTTTGGCCGCGCTGATCCCGGCTGCGGCCTTGTCGCATGGGCTGTCAGGCGCTCTGGCGCAGACCGCGAGCCCGGCGCCGGCCGCATCGGCAAGTCCCTCGCCGGCCCCGTCGGCTGCGCCCGCCCCGGCTGCAAGTGCCTCGCCCGCCCCCGCGGCCTCCCCCTCGCCTGCGGCGAGCGCCTCACCCGCTCCTGCAGCCTCGCCACCGCCCGCCGCCAGCGCCTCGCCCAGCCCGCCCCCGGCCGCCGCCGCGACCCCCGCCCCGGTTCAGACCGCCGATCCCTTTGGCCTCGAGACCACGCTCGAGCCGAAGAAGGTCGTGATGGTCAAGGGCACCGCCAATTGGGACTCCGCCTTCGACACGCTGATCGACGCCTTCAAGGCGTTGAACACGCTGCTCGACAAGCAGGGCATCAAGCCATCGGGCAATTCGATGATCGTCTACACCTCGACGGACGATACCGGCTTCACCTTTCTTGCCCAGATCCCGGTCGATCAGGACCCGAAGAACCTGTCCAAGGACATGAGCATCGGCAAATCGCCTGAAGGCAAGGCGCTGAAATTCGTCCATCGCGGCTCCTACGACAACATGGACAATACGTATGAGGCGATCACCAATCATCTCGACGACAAGAGGCTGGAAGCCAAGGACACCTTCATCGAGGAGTACCTCACCGATCCCCTAAAGACGTCCGAGGACAAGCTCGTGATCAATGTTTTCGTGCCACTGAAGTGAGACTGATGAAAAAGCCTGCCCTACTTGCCGCCGTCCTCGCCACCACGCTGCTCGCCGCGCCCGCGCGCGCCGAGGATTTTCCCTCCGCGATCTCGGTGAGCGGCGAAGCCTCCGTATCCGCGGCGCCCGATCTCGCGCAAATCGATGCAGGCGTCGCCAACGACGCCAAGACGGCGAAAGAGGCCTCCGATGCCAACAATGCCGCGATGGGCAAGGTGCTGCTGGCGCTGAAGGGCGCCGGGATCGCCGAGAAGGACTACCAGACCTCGCGGCTGTCGCTGCAGCCGCAATACGGCCAGAACAAATCCACCGGCGCCTCGCCGGTGGTCGGCTTCCGCGCCAGCAACCGCGTCACCGTCAAGATCCGCGACGTGACCAAGGTGGCCGGCATCATCGACACGCTGGTCAGCGCCGGCGCCAACGACATCGGCAATATCTCGTTCGAGGTGACGCAGGCGTCAAAGCTGCTCGATGATGCGCGCGAGCAGGCCGTTGCCGATGCGCGGCGCAAGGCGGAGATTTACGCGAAGGCTGCCGGTGTGACGCTGGGCGCGCCGCTCAGCGTCACCGAGGGCGGCGGCCCGGTGCCGCTGTTCAAGGGCCGCATGGCCGAACGGATGGCCGCAGCCCCGCAGGCCGCAGTTGCGCCGGGCGAAGAGACGCTGACGGTGACGGTGAATGTGAGCTGGGCGATCAAGCCGGGGCAGTAGCCGCTTTCGTAAGAGGCGCATCGCCGCAACACCAATGGGCCGGCGACCCGATCATACGTCCGGCGGCAGGGGATGGCATTGTTGCCCGATCAATCATTCACGCTGATATCAGTAAAAAGAAACCCCGTCGGCGTCTTGGTAAAGACGAAGATGAGCTCGCCGCAAAAGACGAAGTAACTGTCGTTCTTATAGTCATCGCGATCGTAGACGGCCTTGCCGCGCTGGATACACGCGCGATTTTTCGCCGTGAACGAGGTCCGATAGGTCTTGGCGCCAAATTGCGCGGCGTCGCGAATTGCGTTGTCGTTCATGAACGGCAACCGTGTCATACCGGCGACGGCGGCGGAATCGTTTGCCTTCAGCGCCGCGCGAAACTTCTCGATGAAGCCATCGAATTCCTTCTGCAAGGCAGGAGAAGCGACGGCGTTCCTCGCCTGGGCGGCGGCCGGAGCAAGGTTCACGAGAGCGGTTGCAAGCACAATTCTCAGCAAAAATCCCACAGGCCGGCTCCATCCATCGATTAATAAAGGTCTTCCGACCAAAAGAAATCCATGGTGCTTTGTTGCGTCATGGGCTTTCTGGTTCAACGGCGCAGAACCGCACGCACCTGCCGCAATGGGAGCAAAGCGGACATTGCTTTCGTCGCATCAAGCCGCCGGGTTTATGGATACACCACCTAAATCTCCACCACCTGCCCCGGCAGCATCGCCACGAATCTTTCCTGCGGAATCTTCGCGGCATCCAGCGCCTCGACCAGCGCTGTCGCCGGCGCGTCGATCGCTTCGTCGGTCAGCTGGAACGTGCCGTGGTGATGCCCGAGCGCGGCTTCCGCGCCGCAATCGGCCAGCGCCTTCACCGCATCTTCCGGGTTCATGTGCTGGTCGCGCATGAACCAGCGCGGCTCGTAGGCGCCGATCGGGAGGATCGCCAGGCGCAGCTTGCCGTGCTTCTCGGCGACGCGGCGGAAATGGCGGCCATCGCCGTAGCCGGAATCGCAGACCACGTAGATCTTCCCGGCCGGCGTCTCCAGGACAAAGCTCGCCCACAGCGCCTTGTTGCGGTCGAACAGGCCGCGCGCGGTCCAGTGCCTTGTCGGCACCAGATGCACCGCGACGCCTTCGCCGAGCTCGACGCGGTCGTGCCAGTCGAACGCTTCCACCTTGATCGTGGAATCCCAGCTGCGCATGGTGACGTCGTTGCCGAGCGGGGTGACGACGCGCGGGGCGAAATTCTTGGTGAGCCGCGACAGCGTCGCGATGTCGAGATGGTCGTAATGGCCGTGCGAGACCAGCACGACGTCGATCTTCGGCAGCTTCTCGAAGGCGATGCCGGGGTCGTTGTGCCGCTTCGGCCCGGCGAAGGCGACCGGCGAGACCCGCTCCGACCAGACCGGATCGACCAGGATGTTGAGGCCGCCGGCCTGGATCAGCCAGCTGGCATGACCGACGAAGGAGAGCCGCACCTTGTCGCCGTCAACGCGCGCCGGCGGGGTGTCGGCATGGGGACTGGGCGCCCAATCCGGCCAAGTCGCCCGCTGCCGCTTGCCGCCGAGCTGCCAGCGCAGCACCTCGCGCAGCGATTTCGGCGGCGCCCCGTCCGGATCGAAGAAGGTCAGGCCGTCGAAATGATCGGAGGCGGGGCCGTCATAGGTTTTCATGCTGGACATCCAGAGGGAGGGGACGCCGACCAGCGCACCGGTTCCGGCGAATAGTCCGAAAAGGCGGCGGCGGGTGATCGGCACGGCGGGCTTCTAGGGATGGTTGGAGGGGTAAGACATCACCGCCTATATGGGCGGGGCTGGCGGAAAAGGAACCTGCGACAAAAGGATCACGTTTTCAAAACCTTGGCTTACCGAGGGCGGGCCGACACCCTAAGTTTCCTTGACATTTGAGCGGGAGCGGCGTTTAACCCGGCCACTTTCTCGGAAAGGCTTTCTTTTCGACCCGCCGACCGGCCTCGAGGCCGGAGGTCAACGCCCGACAGCGCTGTGCGCCCTCGGGCGCAAAGGTGTTTGGAAGATGCTTATCCAGGAAGGTGTCATCGCCCGACTTGATCGGGCGATCCAGTATCCCAGAGGCGGCTCGGCTTGAACTGAGGTGCTGCGGCGTACTGGATGCCCCGCCTTCGCGGGGCATGACAGCGGTGAGTTACGGAGCGCTCTTCCCATCGGGAAGACAGCAACAGGACAACGGCATTGTTCGACAATCTGTCGGAACGGCTTGGTGGCATTCTCGATCGTCTGACGGGGCGCGGTGCGCTGACCGAAAAGGACGTCGACGCCGCGATGCGCGAGGTGCGCCGCGCGCTGCTGGAGGCCGACGTCGCGCTGGAAGTCGTGCGCAGCTTCACCGAGCGCGTGCGCGAGCAGGCGATCGGCGCCACCGTCGTCAAGTCGGTCACGCCCGGCCAGATGGTGGTCAAGATCGTCCATGACGAGCTGGTCAACACGCTGGGCGCCGAAGGCCAGACCATCGACGTCAATTCGGTGCCGCCGGTGCCGATCATGATGGTCGGCCTGCAGGGCTCCGGTAAGACCACCACCACCGCAAAGCTCGCCCGCCGCCTGGTCCAGCGCGACAAGCGCAAGGTGCTGATGGCCTCGCTCGACGTCTACCGCCCGGCGGCGATGGAGCAGCTCGCCGTGCTCGGCCGCGACCTCGACATTCCCACTTTGCCAATCGTTGCCGGCCAGCAGCCGCCGCAGATCGCCAAACGCGCGCTGGAAGCCGGCAAGCTCGGCGGCTACGACATCGTGCTGCTCGACACCGCCGGCCGCACCACGCTCGACGAAGAGATGATGGCAGAGGCGGCCGCGATCAAAGCCGCGGCCAATCCGCATGAAGTGCTGCTGGTTGCGGATTCGCTCACCGGCCAGGACGCCGTGAACCTGGCGCGCTCGTTCGATCAGCGCGTCGGCCTCACCGGCATCGTGCTCACACGCGTTGACGGCGACGGCCGCGGCGGCGCCGCGCTGTCGATGCGCGCCGTCACCGGCAAGCCGATCAAGCTGATCGGCACCGGCGAAAAGACCGACGCGCTAGAAGACTTCCACCCGGATCGTATCGCCGGCCGCATCCTCGGCATGGGCGACGTGGTGTCGCTGGTCGAGCGCGCCGCCGCCAATATCGACGCCGAGAAGGCCGCACGCACCGCCGAGCGCATGCGCAAGGGTCAGTTCGACCTCAACGACATGCGCGAGCAGCTGCTGCAGATGGCCAACATGGGCGGCATCAGCGGGCTGATGGGCATGATGCCCGGCATCTCCAAGATGAAGAACCAGATCGCGGCCGCCGGCATCGACGACAAGATCCTGAAGCGTCAGGTCGCAATCATCGATTCCATGACGCGCGAGGAGCGGCGTCATCCGGACCTCTTGAAGGCCAGCCGCAAGAAGCGCATCGCGGCCGGCAGCGGCCAGAGCGTCGAGCACGTCAACAAGCTGCTGAAGATGCACCGGAACATGGCCGACGTGATGAAGGCCATGGGATCGGGCAAGCGCGGCCCGCTCGCCGGCATCGCGCAGGCGATGGGCTTCGGCGGCGGCATGAAGATGCCCTCGCCCGAAGAGATGAAGGCGCTGCAGGAGAAGATGCAAGGCGCGGGCGGCGGACAAGGCCTGCCGAATCTGCCGAAGGATCTGCCGCCTGGTCTTCGCTCGGGCCTACCGAATTTGCCGGGACTTACGGGTCTCAGCGGCAAGCCGACCCTTCCGGGTCTGGGCGGCTTTCCCGGCAAGAAGAAATGAGGAATTCGTCGCACGGGATCATCAGCATCTCGCGCGGCGCGGAAATACCAATCAACCGAACAAAACGTACTTTGCAAACCACACTTTCAAGGAGAACTGAATGTCCGTCGTTATCCGCCTCGCCCGTGCAGGCACCAAGAAGCGTCCCGTCTATCACGTCGTCGTCGCCGATTCGCGTTTTCCGCGCGATGGCCGCTTCATCGAGCGTCTCGGCCATTTCAATCCGCTGCTGCCGAAGGACAACGAGACCCGCCTCAAGCTCGACATGGACAAGGTGAAGGCCTGGCTCGCCAAGGGCGCGCAGCCGTCGGACCGCGTCGCGCGTTTCCTCGATGCCGCCGGCGTCAAGAAGCGCGAAGCGCGCAACAACCCTGAGAAGGCCGTGCCGCGCAAGGAGCGCAAGGCGCAGGCCGAAGCCGCCGCCAAGGCGTAAGGCCGGATCATGTCGGCGCTGGTCTGCGTCGCGCGGATCGGCGCCGCGCATGGTGTGCGCGGTGCGGTCAAGCTGTGGACCTTCACCGAGGATCCCTTCGCCGTCCGCCGCTACGGTCCGCTGTCGACCAAAGACGGCAGGCGCCAGTTCGAAATCGCGCAGGTGCGCGAGGCCAAAGATCATCTGGTCGCGACATTCAAGGGTGTCGCGACCCGCGATGAGGCCGAGCGCCTCAACGGCATCGAGCTCTATGTCCCGCGCGAAAAACTGCCCGCGACGGACGAGGACGAATATTACCACACCGATCTGATCGGGCTTGCCGCGATCACAACTGATGGCGATGCGCTCGGTCGCGTGCTCGCGATCCATAATTTCGGCGCCGGCGACATCATCGAGATCGCGCCGCCCAAGGGCCCGACGATGCTGCTGCCGTTCTCCAACGCGGTGGTGCCGGAAGTCGACCTCAAAGGCGGCCGCGTCGTGATCGCGTTGCCGCAGGAGATCGAGGGGGAGGATCGTGACGAAGCTTCTTCCGCGAGTCGTCCCGGCGAAGGCCGGGACCCATGACCACAGGCCGGAATTTTTCGCTAAGCTGATCGCTCCAGCCATCGCAAAACGGGCTGCGGTGGTTATGGGTCCCGGGCTCGCGCTTCGCGCGCCGGGACGACGAGACTAGGATGCAATGACCAATCCCTCACCCTGGCGCGCGACCGTGCTGACGCTGTTTCCGGAGATGTTTCCGGGGCCGCTCGGCGTGAGCCTCGCCGGCCGGGCGCTCGCGTCCGGGCTCTGGCAGATCGAGGCGCGCGACATCCGGGCCTCCGCGACCGACCGCCACCGCAGCGTCGACGACACCCCGGCCGGCGGCGGGCCGGGCATGGTGCTGCGGGCAGATGTACTGGCCGCCGCGATCGATGCCGCCGAGATCGGGCAAGACCCGTCAAAAGCGCGTCCCCGCCTGCTCATGAGCCCCCGGGGTCGGCCATTGACCCAGGCCCGGGTGGTCGAGCTCGCCGAAGGCCCCGGCCCCCTGATCGTCTGCGGGCGCTTCGAGGGGATCGACCAGCGGGTGATCGACGCGCGCGGCCTGGAGGAGGTCTCGATCGGCGATTACGTGCTGTCCGGGGGCGAAATCGCAGCTTTAGCCCTGATCGACGCCTGCGTCCGGCTGCTGCCGGGGGTGATGGGCAAGGAAGCCTCCGGAACCGAGGAAAGCTTTTCGGACGGCCTGCTGGAGTACCCCCAATACACCCGCCCGCAGCTGTTCGAGGGGGTTCCGATCCCTGCTGTCCTCACCTCCGGCGACCACGCCAAGGTGGCCGCCTGGCGGCGGGTCGAATCCGAGGCCCTGACGGCCGCTCGGCGCCCGGATTTGTGGGAAAAGGCCGCGAATCGGGGGAGCGGCCAAAAAACGCCAAAAACCAAGACAGACGGGTGACAAACGCTCCGGCTTGCCTTATAGGAGCGGCCAAATCCGCAATGGCTGGATAGACGAATTTTGCGCAGCCCCCCGTTTCCAGGGCTGGGCGCGCCGATGGAGATTTACCCATGAACCTGATCAAGCAGCTCGAGCAGGAGCAATTCGACAAGCTGTCGGCCGGCAAGGACATCCCGGAATTCGCCCCCGGCGACACCGTGATCGTCAACGTGAAGGTCGTCGAAGGCGACCGCACCCGCGTGCAGGCCTATGAGGGCGTCTGCATCGGCCGTTCCGGCGGTGGCCTCAACGAGAGCTTCACCGTGCGCAAGATCTCCTATGGCGAGGGCGTCGAGCGCGTGTTCCCGCTGCTCTCCCCGATGATCGACTCGATCAAGGTGGTGCGCCGCGGCAAGGTGCGTCGCGCCAAGCTCTATTATCTCCGCAATCTTCGCGGCAAGTCGGCCCGCATCGTCGAGAAGCAGGACCGCGCTGCTGCCGTCGGCGAGTAAGCTTTCGCCACCAGGCAGGTCTTTCGAAAGCGCGGGGCTCGGCTCCGCGCTTTTTTGTTGGCTCTGCTGTCATTGCGAGGAGCTCTTGCGACGAGTAATCTAGACTGTCTCCGCGGATGCATTTCTGGATTGCTTCGCTCCGCTCGCAATGACGAGCTGAAGCTCTCGCGCTTTAGCTTCCGCGTGCTATATAACTTCTAGAATGTTTCCAGATCTGACCAGCTTCGCCCCCATCCAGCGCATCGTCATCGACGATCGCTCGCGGCTGCCTGGCCGGTTCTTCGGACGCTTCGCGACCTCGGCAACGTCAGAGCTTAGCCGCGCAGCCTGAAGGCTGCGCTGACGATTTTGTTGCCCGCGCGCTCTGCCGCGCTCATCGCTGACACACATTCTTTGGAGCTCGAGCTCATGTCCAAGCCGACCACCCTGTACGACAAGATCTGGAACGACCATCTGGTGCACGAAGCCGAGGACGGCACCTGCCTGCTCTACATCGACCGCCATCTGGTGCACGAGGTGACCTCGCCGCAGGCGTTCGAAGGCCTGCGCGCCACGGGGCGCAAGGTCCATGCGCCCGAGAAGACGCTCGCGGTCGTCGACCACAACGTGCCGACCACCGACCGCACCAAGCCGAATCCCGACCCCGAAAGCATCGAGCAGATCAAGGCGCTGGCCGAAAACGCCAAGGAGTTCGGCATCGAATATTACAACGAGTTCGACAAGCGCCAGGGCATCGTCCACGTCATCGGCCCCGAGCAGGGCTTTACGCTGCCCGGCACCACCATCGTCTGCGGTGACAGCCACACCTCGACGCATGGCGCGTTCGGCGCGCTCGCCCACGGCATCGGCACGTCCGAGGTCGAGCACGTGCTGGCGACGCAGACGCTGATCCAGAAGAAGGCCAAGAACATGCGCGTCACTGTCGACGGCAAATTGCCGGATGGCGTGACGGGCAAGGACATCATCCTGGCCATCATCGGCGAGATCGGCACCGCCGGCGGCACCGGCTACGTGCTGGAATATGCCGGCGAAGCGATCCGCGCGCTCTCGATGGAAGGCCGCATGACGGTCTGCAACATGTCGATCGAAGGCGGCGCGCGCGCTGGCCTGGTCGCGCCCGACCAGAAGGCGTTCGACTTCCTGCGTGATCGTCCGAAGGCTCCGAAGGGCGCGGCCTGGGACGCGGCGATGCGCTACTGGGAGAAGTTGCGCTCCGATGACGGCGCGCATTTCGACCACGAGCTGCGCCTCGATGCCGCAAAGCTGCCGCCGATCGTGACTTGGGGCACCTCGCCTGAAGACGTGATTTCTGTCACCGGTATCGTGCCCGATCCTGATAAGATCGCGGACGAGGCCAAGCGCATCTCCAAGCATCGCGCGCTGAAATATATGGGCCTGACGGCGGGCACGAAGATCACCGACATCAAGCTCGACCGCGTCTTCATCGGCTCCTGCACCAACGGCCGCATCGAGGACCTGCGGGCCGCGGCGAAGATCGCCGAAGGCAAGACCGTGTCGGCGAACGTCAATGCCATGGTCGTGCCGGGCTCCGGCATCGTGAAGGAGCAAGCCGAAGCCGAGGGTCTGGACAAGATCTTCATCAAGGCCGGCTTCGAATGGCGCGAGCCGGGCTGCTCGATGTGCCTTGCCATGAACCCGGACAAGCTGAAGCCGGAAGAGCGCTGCGCCTCGACCTCGAACCGCAATTTCGAAGGCCGCCAGGGTTTTAAGGGCCGCACCCATCTGGTGTCGCCGGCGATGGCGGCAGCGGCGGCGATCGCGGGCCACTTCGTCGACGTCAGGGACTGGCGCTAAGCTGGTCCCTGCAATCTGATGCGGTGGAAAGCTTCGTCGTGGAAGCTGAAGGATTGGCTCTAACCAGTCTCTCCGTCATGCCCGGGCTCGTCCCGGGCATCCACGAACTCTCTGCACAAGCCCCAAGAACGTGGATGGCCGGGACATAGGCGAGCGGAAGCGACGCCGTCCTTCGGACGGCTATGCCCGGCCATGACGAATGCAGAGCCAGCAATCCACTCACGTCACCAATAGCGGTACGGATAGTGCCACCGCGGCCAGTGGCAGACGCGGCGCGGGCCGTAATAGGTCCAGATGATCCGGCAGCGGCGCGGATAAGAGTAGGAAGGATAGTAGCCGCCGACATAATAGGGCCGGTAGAAGTGACGATGCCGGAAATGGGGGCGGTGATGGCCCCAGTGCCGGTGGACCCCGCCATATCCGCCGTGGCGAAAGCCGCCATGGCGATGGATGCCGACATGTCTGTGGTGAAAGGCCGGCGCGGCGCGGACGCCACCGCTGTGGAAACCGCGGCCGATATGCCCGCCGCCGCCGCGAAAACCGCCGCCGTGAAAATGCCCGCCGCCATGTCCACCGTGCCCGCCACGGCGAACCTGCGTGACGAGATCGTCGGTCGCGGCCTTCGTCATCGGCGACGTCGCCGGATTGATCAAGGTGAGCGCTTCAGCACGACGCGTGCTGCCGGCCGACAGCATCAGCGTCGCGGCGGCCGCAAGCCCGAGCAGGCGCATCGGGACAGCCCGGCGGCCAAACATCCTCAGCATGGAATCCTCCCTGAATCCGGACAGCAGAGCTGCGACGTCTCGGCCGCGCCATGGCCGTTCAATTGCGGTCGCTGCCGGGATCAAGTTGCGGACAGCGATGTGAACGCGCCATGAATGAACGACCCGCGGCGCCGCGATGCGACGCCGTGCCTCGCGCGATCGCAAAGCCGGCCGCCAAAGCGGCGCCTTACCAGAAGGGGCCGTAGGTGAACACAAACGGTGCCGGCACGCCGTAGGGATAGGGACGATAGTAGACAGGGCGCGCGTAGTAGCGCGGATCGCGGCGTACGGCAGGCCGCGCCATGTCATAGGTCCGCGCGTGTCGTCGTACATCGAAAACCGCAATCCCCGCAGACGCCTCCGGGACCGTCGCCCTTGGCGCGGCGGACGCGCGAGGCAGCCCAGTGGCCAGCGCGACGGCAAAGGCCCATGCGATCCATCTCGCCATCACACCCTCACGAGGTCGCCGCGAAGTCAGCCCCGGCGCCAGTAGCAGCTCACGCGCGGCACGATCACCGTGCCGCTTGGCCGGTACTCCTGCACATAGGTGGCATTGCAGACCCGGACCGCGTCGGGGCCGGGATTGTAGCGGGGATAGACGCCGTCCGGGCTGTAATAGGGCGTGATGCGCAGGCGCGGCCGCTTGCGCGGCGGGGGGACATCGTCCGGCGAGACCAGTTGGGCCATCCGGATTTCGGAACTGGCGGCCTGCGCCTCGGCGCCGACGCAAGACTGCGAAAACAACCCCATGCACAGTAGAGTCAGCGCTGTTTTCGCTCGCATTTTTCCGCCCACCCTGAACCGTCCCATCGATCGCCCCACGCTCCCCGTTTTGGCGGCGCCCGTCAACCTCGCCGCGCTTATAAAGCCAGATGCATCAGCGGGAAACCCGCGCTAAGAGGTGCTCATGTGGACGGAATTGAAAGCCCCTTCGCTGGCCGAAATGGAAGCGATGGCTCACGACGTGTTCGAGCGCCTGCCGGCGGAATTTCGCAAGCTTTGCGAGGGCGTGATCGTCCGCGTCGAGGACTTCCCGACCGAGGAGGTCCTGGACGAGATGGAATGCGAGAGCGAGTTCGACCTGCTCGGCCTGTTCCAGGGCGTCGGCCTGCCCCAGCAGAGCTCTGGCGACGTGGCACGGCTGCCCAACATGGTCTGGCTCTACCGCCGCCCGATCCTGGATTATTGGGCCGAGCACGACGAAAGTCTCGGCCACATCGTCCGCCATGTCCTGATCCACGAGATCGGCCACCATTTTGGTCTGTCGGACGACGATATGGCCGCGATTGAGGCTAAGGCGGAGTAGGACGCTCTCGGTCCACCTCTCCCCACCGGGGAGAGGTGAAATCCCGATGCCGCGCCAGTTCGGCTTCAAACCCCCTACGGCAGACTAGCCCTGCCGAATTCGGCCTAGGATTTCCGGCCCGATCGCGATAAATAGCCGGTTCCCTGAACCACGTGCGGGAAAGCGCAACCATGGACAAGTTCACCACGCTGGAAGGCGTCGCGGCGCCGCTGAAGATCATCAATGTCGACACCGACATGATCATTCCGAAGCAGTACCTCAAGACCATCAAGCGCACCGGCCTTGGCAAGGGGCTCTTCTCCGAGCAGCGCTACAAGGACGACGGCAGCGAGAATCCGGACTTCGTGCTCAACCAGCCGGCCTATCGCAACGCGAAGGTGCTGGTCGCCGGCGACAATTTCGGCTGCGGCTCGAGCCGCGAGCACGCGCCCTGGGCGCTGCTCGACTTCGGCATCCGCTGCGTGATCTCGACCTCGTTCGGCGACATCTTCTACAACAATTGCTTCAAGAACGGCATTCTGCCCATCCGCGTCACCCAAGAGGACCTCGACAAGCTGTTCGACGACGCCGAGCGCGGCGCCAATGCGACGCTGACGATCGACCTGCCGAATCAGGAGATCCGCGGCCCCGACGGCGGCAAGGTCAAGTTCGAGATCGACCCGTTCCGCAAGCACTGCCTGATCAACGGCCTCGACGACATCGGCCTCACCATGGAGAAGAAGGCCTCGATCGACTCCTACGAGGACAAGCTCAAGCGCGAGCGCGCCTGGGCCTGATCGCAAGTTTTTGTTGAGCCCCGGTGCCGCAAGCGCCGGGGCTTTTTCGTTGCCTGGATTGTCCCGTATAGATTTGCCCATGCTGCCCGAGATCGTCACCTTCTGGCATGGCCCGATGGACGCGCTGCGCCAGACCTGTCTGCGCTCGCAATTGGCTGCCGGCCACAAGGTCACGGTCTACAGCTTCGACACTATTCCCGGATTGCCGGCCGGCGTCGCGAATGCCGAGGCCGAGGCGATCCTGCCGCATGCGTTCTCCGAACGCCTGCGCCCGCCGCAGCCGGACGGCAGCTGGCGCGACTGGACCATTCTGCAGTTCAGCGACTTCTTCCGCATGAAGCTGATGGCGAAGGGCCTCGGCCTCTGGCTGGATGCCGACGTGCTGCTGTTGAGGCCGGTCGAGATCGATCCGGCCAAGCCGTACTTCGCCTGGGAGCGGCCGCGCCAGCTCGGCAATTCCGTGCTCTATCTGCCGCCCGCGCACGGCATCGTTGCCGCCTTCGCGGAGCTGATGGAGCAGGAGGAGCTGACGCCGAACTGGCTGTCGCTGCGCCATCGCATCACCTTCATGATGCGCCGTTTGCGCGGCGGCTCGAACCGGCTCTCGGATGTTCGCGTCGCGATCTACGGGCCCGCGGCACTCACCGCGCTCGCGCGCCGCACCGGCGAGCTGCAGAACGCATTGCCGAAGCAATCGTTCTATGCCGTGCATGCCGAGCCAAAGCTGTTCTTCGATCCCTCGAGCTATCTTGGCCTGGTCACCGACCCCGCCATCATCGGCCTGCACATCTCGCCGAAGGGACGCGGCGGCGAGAAGCCGATTCCCGGCAGCCTGTATGCCTGGGCGGCGGAGCGGTTCAGGTAGCTGCTGCGCAGGAGGTGCGCTCCCTCTCCCGCTTGCGGGAGAGGGTCGGGGAGAGGGTATCTCCGCAATGGGACAATCCCCCAGAGGAAAGAGCCCTCACCCGCGCCTTCGGCGCGACCTCTCCCGCAAGCGGGAGAGGTTGGCAACCCCGCTCTTTCCTGTTTGATCCAGCGCAACGCGCTTCTGCATCATTGTGCTTATCTCGCTCCAATTCCGACCGTCCGAATGGAGCTTTCCATGAGCACCGCAACCAGGCCCTACCCCATCGTCCAGGATCTCATCGAGTCCTTCGCGAACTGGGTGAAGCACCGCCGCGAGATCAACGAAATGCGGCAGCTCGACCGCGCCGATTTCGACCGGATCGCCAATGATCTCAGGATCGCGCCGGACGATCTGGAGGAACTGGTCCGTCATGGCCGGCACGCCGCCGACGAGCTGCCGAAGATGCTCGAACAGCTCGGCATCAGCAGTGAGGCGCTCGGCCGCGCGCAGCCGCTGCTGCTCCGCGACCTCGAGCGGGTCTGCTCGCTCTGCAATCACAAGGGACAGTGCGACCGCGATCTCACTGAGGGCACCGCCGCGGAGAATTACCACGGCTATTGCGCCAACGCCTCGACCCTGGAGACGCTCGAGCGTGCCGACCTCGTGCCGCGGTGAGGCATTGCGCTACTCGATCCATTTCGGCGCGTAAGCCATCCCCTGGCTTTGCGCCGTATCGTGATTGATCCAGATTTCGGCGTTCTCGACGCGTAGCAGCTCGACCACCTTGGCCATCGACGCAACCGTCGCCTGCGGGTCGGCATTGAACGACGGCACGCGCATGTGCCGGAGGTTCTCCCGGTTGTGCGCGACGTCACCGCTCAGCAGCACGGCGCCGCGCCGCGGCAGCTTCACCAGCAGCGAGCAATGCCCGGGGGTATGGCCGGGCGTGAAGATCATGCGCACCGCGCCGTCGCCAAATATGTCGTGGTCGCCATCGACAATCTCGAAAGGCCGCTCCTGCAACGCCTCGTAGTGCGGCAGTGAGTAGCCGAACTCGTCGAGGTCAGGTCCGAACATGGCTTCGAACTCGGCCCGTTGAGCGATCCATCTTGCGTTTTCGAACAGGTCGACATTTCCGATATGATCGAAATGCGCGTGAGAGAGGAGGATCGTGCCGATATCGCGGGGCCGCACCCCGATTTCATCCAATTGATCCGCGAGAGGGCGGCGCACGATGCCGCGTATGCCGTGTGCGATGATCCGTCCTTCCGGATGCTTCGCCAGCTCATCCGCTATTCCCGTATCCCAGATCAGCCACTCACCGCGGTGACGGATGAGATAGGCATTGCAGCTCAACGTCATGGGAATGCCGACATTGATACCGGGAGAGTAGATCGAACCGTCTTCGACCTCAGCAATGCCTCCGTCGAGGATGTAGATCCGGTCGATGGTCGCCATGTGAGAGCTCTTCAAGCCGCCGATTCGACGCGCCGCTTCGCCTCGCGCATGTCGCGCCCAGGCGGCATGCCGAACAATCGGCAATATTCCCGCGTGAACTGCGTAACGCTTTCGTAGCCGACCCGATGAGAGGCGGTCGCGATGCTCGCGCCATCGGCCAGCATGGTGCGGCGCGCCTCGATCAGACGCAACTGCTTCTGGAACTGAAGCGGGGTCAGCGACGTGATGCTGCGAAAGTGCAGGTGAAAGGCCGAGTGGCTCATCCCCGCGGCCTTGGCGAGCCGGTCGACACGCAAAGGTTTGGCATAGTCGGCGCGAATGATCGCAACCGCACGGCCGATCCGCTGCGCATGGCTGTCGGCCATACCGAGCGCCCTGATGGCACCACCGTGCCGACCGGCCAATAGCCAATAATGCAGCTCCCGCAGCACTTGGCTCTGGAGAATTGAGGCGGACGAGGGCCGATCGATCAGGCGCAACAACCGCAGCGCCGCATCGCTCACATCCCGCTCCGCTGGCTCGACCCGAAGCGGCTGCGACGGAACATAAGGCGCGGCCCCCATCTCGACGACCAGCCCCTCGATGACGATGGGATCGAGCTCGACGACGAGCGACAAATAGGGCACCGCGGCTGTGGCGCGCGTGATCTGGCTGACCGTCGGCACGTCGCTCGAGATCACCAGCGAATCGCCCGCACCCAGGTCGAACGACGTGGCGCCGACCGCAACACGCTTGGCACCTTGCAGCACCAAAGCGACCAGCGGCTTGGAGATCGCAAATTGGAGCGCGCTCGGCGCGGTCTCACGAATGATCGAGATGCCGGCGAAAGGCGTGCACGCAAGGCCTTTGCCGTCGGCGTGAGCTGCGGCGTAACGGCTGGCGATCTGGAGCAGCGTTTCGGTCACGGGCCCAATCTAGGCCGCGCCAAGCATGCCGGCAATTGCCGAGGGGCGATCGGGCAAGAAGACGGGAGTTTCAGGCAAGGCTGCCGCCGGCCGCATTCCTGGAGGATTGGGCAAGACGATCGGAGCATCCGGCAACACCGGATGCTCGATCACAGGCAGAAAGGCCCCACCGAAACTTCACGAGGAAGCCTCAAATGCCCACCATTTCGCTCGTCACCGGCGCCAGCCGGGGCCTTGGCCGCAATACCGCAATCGCCATCGCGCGTCACGGCGGCGACGTCATCGTGACCTATCGCAGCGGCGCCGCCGCCGCCCGCGAGGTCGTCACCGAGATCGAGGCGCTCGGCCGAAAAGCGGTCGCGCTCCAGCTCGACGTCACCTCCGTATCGACCTTTCCGGCGTTCGCCGCAAAAGTCGCGTCGGCGCTGGCGGAGCATTGGCACGCCGACAAGTTCGATCATCTCGTCAACAATGCCGGCCAGGGCGAAATGGCCGCCATAGCCGAGACGACGGAGCAGCAGTTCGACGCACTCTTCGACACCCATGTCAAAGGGCCGTTCTTTCTGACGCAGGCCTTGCTGCCGCTGCTTGGCGACAATGGCCGGATCGTCAACTTCTCGAGCGGGCTGACGCGCGTGTCTTTCCCCGGCTTCTCGGCCTATGCCGCCGCCAAGGGCGCCATCGAGGTTCTGACCGTCTACATGGCAAAAGAATTCGGCGAACGCGGCATCACCGCCAACGTCGTAGCGCCGGGCGCGATCGAGACCGACTTCCTCGGCGGCGCCGTCCGCGACGTGCCGGATTTGAACAAGCAGTTCGCGCAAATGACCGCGCTTGGCCGCGTCGGTGTGCCCGACGACATCGGGCCGATGGTCGCGAGCCTGCTCGGTCCGGAGAATCGCTGGGTTACGGCCCAGCGCATCGAGGTGTCCGGCGGCCAGACGATCTGAGTGCGGCGGCATTGGCGCACTCCGTCGCGAGGCGACGGAGTGTGCGAGCCCTCAGCCCTTCCGCATCACCGCGATCGCATCCGCGATTTCGTCACCGCTACCGTCACCGAGAAAGACCCGACCATCTGCCGGACCGCTGATGGCAGCGTACAGCAGAGCTTTCGCTTGTGCGCATCGTCGGATGGCAACGGGCGTAAATAGTATGACTGTTTGCGCGGCGAGGATGCGGGGAAAGCTCACCGCAAATATCCGTGCTTGATCTCGATTATTAGCTCTGTTTGGATCGCTGCCGTTCCGCAATTCGCATTTCGGATAATCATGGCGAATGAAACAGATGATTCCCGTCGTTCGTTGGGTGCTCGTTCAACAGAGGACACCGTGACTGCCCACCGCAAGGGCATCGGGAATCGGCTATTGGCGGCGCTGCCGCCCGCGGATCTCGCTTTGCTGACGCCCCACTTCCAGAAGGTCTCGTTCGAACCCGATGCCGTCCTGGTGCGATCGGGCGACGAACTCGACCCTGTCTATTTTCCCCATAGCGGCGCGATCGCCTTCATGCTCGATATGCCGGACGGGCAAACGGTCGCGACCAGCTTGATGGGACGCGAAGGCGCTTTGGCCTCGTTCTCCGTGCTCGGCCCCTCGCCTTCATCCGTGACCGCGATTGCCCGCACAGCCGGCACTGCATCGGTGATTTCCGCCGCCAAATTTCGCGCTGCCCATGCGCAAAGCGCAGCGATCAGGAATGTCGTGCAGGTCCACGCCCGCGCCGTGTTGCTGCAGCTCCAGCATGTCGCCGCTTGCAACGCGCTGCACCGGGTGGATGGCCGCATGGCGCGGTGGCTCCTGCAGCTTCACGACCGCGTTCCCGAGGACCTGCTTCCGGTGACGCAGGAGGCGCTGGCGCAACTGGTTGGGGTCCGGCGGACGACGGTGACTTTGACGATGAGCAAGCTACGCGAGGCCGGCGCCATCCCGTCCGAGCGGCGCGGGTTTGTCGAGATCCATCGGTCGCGGCTCGAGAGGATCGCATGCGATTGCTATGCGCTCATGCAGCGCACGATCGATCGAATGTATTGCCAGGAATTGGCGGCGCCCCAGCCTGCCGATGCGCGATTCCGGCAAAGCGCCATCGCCGCCTCCCACGGAGCAGGCGGTGAATTCAAAGCCGTTTCGCGGGCGGGACGATAGAGTGCAAAACCTGCGGCGCGTGGAGAAGTGGATCTCGCGCCTCAGCCCTTCCCCATCGCAGCGATCGCGTCCGCAATCGCGATCGTGCGCCGGGCCATGTCGGCGTGCAGGCGCTCCACCATCGCACCATCGAGGCGGATCGCGCCGCGCGAGGCGTTCTCCGGCAGTTCGAACGCCGCGATGATTTTTCGCGCGCGGGCGACTTCCTCCTCCGGCGGGGTGAAGATGGCGTTGCAAGCGTCGATCTGGGAGGGGTGGATCAGCGTCTTGCCGTCGAAGCCGAGATCGCGGCCTTGCGCGCATTCGGTGGCGAAACCGTCGGAATTTGCGATGTCGCTGTAGGGGCCGTCGAGGATCTCGAGGCCGTGCGCGCGGCTCGCCAGGATGCAATGGGTGATCATCGGGATCATCGCGGCGCGGCCCGGCAGCATCCTGATCCGCGTCTCGCGCGAGATGTCGTTCGGGCCGAACACGAAGCCCGAGAGACGGCGCGAAGGATCGCGGCCGGCGGCGGCCAGTTCCTCGGCATGCAGCACGGCGCGCGCGGTCTCGATCATGGCCCAGACTTTGACGGTCGGCCCGGCGCCGAGCTCGGCCAGCTTGCGGCCGATGGCGTCGAGATCCTCGACGCTTGAAACTTTTGGAACCAGGATGCCGTCCGGCGAGGCCTTGGCGGCCATGGCGGCGTCATCTGGCCACCAGGGCGTATCGAGGCCGTTGGTCCGGATCAGGACCTCGCGCCTGCCAAAACCCTTGGCGGCGATCGCCGCCGCAATGCCGTCGCGCGCCGCCGCCTTGGCCTCCGGGGCGACGGAATCCTCGAGATCGAGGATCAGGCCGTCGGCGGCGAGATTGCGCGCCTTTTCCAGCGCGCGCGGGTTGGAGCCGGGCATGAACAGATGGCTGCGGCGCGGGCGGGTCATGCTGGCGTTCCTTCCTGGTCTGTCGTCCCCCAGCCGATAGCATTTGGCCTGCCCATTCGAAAGGCTTGTCGGCCTTGGCGGTATGTGATTAGGCATGGCCCATGACGACATTCCCGACGCACTTGCTGGAAGGCTACAAGGCCTTCGCCACCCAGCGGCTGCCGACCGAGCAGAACCGCTACCGCGAGCTCTCGGTCAAAGGGCAGTCGCCTGAGACCATGGTGATCGGCTGCTGCGACTCCCGGGTCTCCCCCGAGGTGATCTTCGACGCTGGACCGGGCGAGCTCTTCGTTGTCCGCAACATCGCCAATCTGGTGCCGACCTATCAGCCTGACGAAGGCGCGCACGGCGTCTCGGCAGCGCTGGAGTTTGCGGTGACGGTGCTGAAGGTGAAGCACATCGTGGTGCTCGGCCACGCCCAATGCGGCGGCATCCGCGCCTTCATCGACAAGATCGAGCCGCTCACGCCCGGCGACTTCATCGGCCGCTGGATGCAGATGTTCATCAAGCCGGGCGAGGTGGTCGAGCAGCGCGAGCACGAGACCATGGCGCAATTCGTCGAGCGCATCGAGAAGGCCGCCGTGTTCCGCAGCCTGGAAAACCTGATGACCTTCCCGTTCGTCCGCAAGGCCGTTGAGAGCGGCCGGATGCAGACCCACGGCGCCTATTTCGGCGTGGCGGAGGGGTCGCTGTTCGTGCTGGACAAGGCGACTAAGGAATTCAGGAACGCACGCGAGGGATAATCCTGCCCACCCTGCGAAATGCGGGGCTATCGCATATGATTTGTGGCAGCGGGCGTGCGCACGCCTCGTCCTTCGAGACGGCGCTTACGCGCCTCCTCAGGATGAGGCTAGTCAGCGTCAGTGCTCCTTGAAACTGTTGCCGCGCACTCCGCCCTCATCCTGAGGAGCCCGCCCAAGCGGGCGTCTCGAAGGATGGCCGCAGGGAAAAACTCTCAAATGCGATAGCCCTCCTTGCGCAATAGGGCATATCGGAAGTGCAAATCCTGCCTGACGAATGGCGGACAGGCGCCTGGTTCGCTAGAGTGTTCTCCATTCGCCACTCGCCATTTGCTCCATCATGCTGATCCTTGCCATCGATACTGCGCTCGAAGCCTGCGCGGCCGCCGTTCTCGACACCGACGCCGGCGAGCTCCTCGCACGGGAATCGCAGCTGATGAAGCGCGGCCATGCCGAGGCGCTGATGCCGATGATCGCGCGCGTGATGCAATCGGCCCGCCTTTCCTTCACCTCGCTCGACCGCATCGCCGTCACGGTCGGGCCCGGCAGCTTCACCGGCCTGCGCGTCGGCATCTCGGCGGCGCGGGGCCTTGCGCTTGCGGCGAAACGGCCGGCGGTCGGGCTGACGACGCTGTCGGCCTATGCCGCTGGGGTCGTCGCCAAGAGCGGAACGGTGCCGGTGATCTCTGCGATCGATGCGCGGCACGATCACGTCTATTTCCAGATCGTCGCCGGCGACGGCAGCCAGCTGGTGCGCCCCTGTGTCGCCTCCATCGACGCGGCGATCGCGGCCTCGCAATTCGGCGCGCCGCATCTGGTCGGCAATGCCGCCGGGATCCTCGCAGGTCGCTGGCCGAAGGACGGACCGCAACCCGTCGCGGTCGACGCGCAGCCCGCGCCCGACATCAGCTGGGTCGCCTGGCTCGGCGCGGCGGCCAATCCCGACACCAATCCGGCGCGGCCGTTCTATCTGAAAGCGCCCGACGCCAAGCCGGCAGCACGGACGCTGCTCGCAGCACAAGCCGCGACCTCATGATGGGATGGCTGTCGGAGTGGTGGCGCGGCGGCACCGCCGCCGTCGAGCCCGCGACCATGCGCGATGCCGCGCGCCTCGCGCAGCTGCACGGCGCCTCCTTCGCGCACGGCTGGGGCGAAGGCGAGTTCGAGAGCATGATGAGCGAGCGCAACACGCTGGTGCATCGCTTGCGGCTCGGCCGCAAGACGATCGGCTTTGCGGTGTCGCGGATCGGCGCGGACGAAGCGGAGATTCTCTCGATCGCGGTGGACGGGGCTTATCGCGGCCGCGGCCTCTCCCGCACGCTGCTGATGACCCATCTCGGCCACCTCGCCGGGCGCGGCGTACGCACCATATTTCTGGAAGTGGAGGAGAACAACCAGCCGGCGCGGCGGCTTTACGATCGAGCCGGATTCGTGGTGGTCGGACGCCGCGATCGCTACTATAAGCAGCCCAACGGGGAACAATTGAACGCCCTTCTGATGCGGCGTGACTTGTCGTAACATCGGTGGCAGAAAGCGCCCGCCCAGGCAGACAACGCTATGACCACACTGAAACATTCTTCTGCGTCCAAGACATCCGAGATCGAGGCGCGCTGCGCCGCAACGGGCATGCGCATGACCGAGCAGCGCCGCGTCATCGCCCGCGTGCTGGCCGAAGCGATCGATCATCCCGATGTCGAGGAACTGTACCGGCGCTGCGTTGCGGTCGACGACAAGATCTCGATCTCGACGGTCTATCGCACCGTGAAACTGTTCGAGGACGCCGGCATCATCGAACGCCACGATTTCCGCGAGGGCCGCGCGCGTTACGAGCAGATGCGCGACAGCCATCACGACCACCTCATCAATCTGCGCGACGGCAAGGTGATCGAGTTCACCTCCGAGGAGATCGAGAAGCTGCAGGCCGAGATCGCCCGCAAGCTCGGCTATCGCCTGGTCGATCACCGGCTCGAGCTCTATTGCGTCCCGCTCGACGACGACAAGCCGACGTCTTGATTGGGCATGACCTGGTCGGAAAACCGCTTCACACTTTTCCGGGTCATGCCTTAATGCCCATCGACCTCATCATCTTCGATTGCGACGGCGTGCTAGTGGACAGCGAGGTGATCTCCTGTCGCGCGCATGCAGACGTGCTGACGAAGCACGGCTATCCGATCACGTCGGAGCAGGTGCTGGTCCGATTTCTCGGCGTGTCCGAGAAAGACGCGCGGCGGATGGTCGAACAGGAGATCGGCCGCAGTCTTCCCGACGATCTGGAGCAGCAGATCAATGCGGCCACGCTGCAATCCTACGCCAGCGATCTGCAGCCGATCATCCATGTCGCGGCAGCAATCGCCGCGATCGACCTGCCCAAATGCGTTGCGTCGAGCGGCACGCCGGACAAGATCCACCACGGCTTGACCTGCGCCGGGCTCTACGACCTGCTCGCCCCGAACATCTTTTCCGCCAACCAAGTCGCGCGCGGCAAGCCCGCGCCCGATTTGTTCCTCTTCGCCGCGGCGCAGATGAAGGTCCCACCCGAGCGGTGTCTCGTGATCGAGGACAGCGTCCCCGGGGTCACAGGCGCGCACGCCGCCGGGATGACCGTGCTCGGCTTTCATGGCGGCGGCCACTGCCCGCCGGGCCACGCCGAACGGTTGCGCGCCGCAGGCGCCAACCTGACATTCGACGATATGCGGCAATTGCCGGAACTGGTCCGGCGGGTTGAGGCGGACGCTCTGGCGGGCTGATTTTCGCCCAGACCGTTATTCCGGGGCACGCGTGGGCGCGTGAACCCGGAATCTCGCAGCAAAACTCTGGATTCCGGGTTCGCAACTGCGTCGCGCCCCGGAATGACAGGCGGAAATGGCTCCATTCGCTGGATTTTCGGCCCTCCAGCCTATATCTGAGGGCCGTCCTCCAGCTCCATTTCGGGTTCCATGACGCCGCCGCGCAAGCTGCACATCAAATCATATGGCTGCCAGATGAACGTCTACGATGCCCAGCGCATGGTGGACACGCTGGCCCCGGAAGGATTCGTGGAGACGGCGAGCGCGGAGGATGCCGACCTCGTCATCCTCAACACCTGCCATATCCGCGAGAAGGCCTCGGAGAAGGTCTATTCCGAGCTCGGCCGGCTACGCGTCGCCAAGGACGAGGCCGCGCGTGCAGGCCGCGCGATGCAGATCGCGGTGGCGGGCTGCGTGGCGCAGGCCGAGGGCGAGGAGATCGTGCGGCGCGCGCCTGTCGTCGACGTCGTGGTGGGACCGCAGAGCTATCATCATCTGCCGGAGCTGTTGAAGCGCGCCGAGGGCGAAGGCCGCGCGATCGAGACCGAATTTCCCGCCGCCGACAAGTTCGGCTTCCTGGCCCAGCCGAAGCCGGACGCGATCCGCGCGCGCGGCATTTCCGCCTTCGTCACGGTGCAGGAAGGCTGCGACAAGTTCTGCACCTTCTGCGTCGTGCCTTACACGCGCGGCGCCGAAGTCTCGCGCCCCGTGGCGAAGATCGTCGAGGACGTGAAGCGGCTCGCTGACAACGGCGTGCGCGAGCTCACGCTGATCGGGCAGAACGTCAACGCCTATCACGGCGAGGGGCCGGACGGACAAACCTGGCCGCTCGGCCGGCTGCTCGAACATCTGGCGGCGATTCCCGGCATCGCGCGGCTGCGCTATTCGACCAGCCACCCCCGCGACGTCGATGACAGCCTGATCGCGGCCCATCGCGATCTCGGTGCCCTGATGCCGTTCGTGCACCTGCCGGTGCAGTCGGGCTCGGACCGCATTTTGGCGGCCATGAACCGCAAACATACCGCCGATGATTACCGGCGGGTCATCGACCGTTTTCGTACCGCACGCCAAGACATTGCTTTTTCATCGGATTTCATCGTCGGCTTCCCCGGCGAGAACGAGCAAGATTTTCTCGCCACCCTCGCGCTTGTCACGCAAATCGGCTACGCTGCGGCCTATTCGTTCAAATACTCCGCCCGGCCGGGAACGCCGGCCGCGGACATGCAGGAGACGGTGTCCCCCGCCGAGATGGACCAGCGATTGGAGCGGCTCCAGGAACTGATCGACAGCCAGCAATCGGCCTTCAACAAGGCCGCGATTGGCTCAACGGTCGACGTGCTGTTCGAGCGTCCGGCGCGCAAGGAGGGCCAGATCGTGGGCCGCACCGCCTACCTCCAGCCCGCCCACGTAATGGCCGCGCCCGACATCATTGGACAGATCCTGCCTGTCAGAATCGACAGCCTTGAGCGCTACAGTTTTCTCGGCGAGCTCGTGATGCCGCGCAAGGCGCGCGAGCCCGCTTTATCGCAAGCCAGTGGAGCCTGAACCCTTGCCCAAAAGCGCATCGGATTCGTCTTCGTTCGCTCCCAGCCGCAAATTTGACCGCGACATGCAAGTTCCGCCCGAGACCCAGGTCGTCATCGACTTCGACGACAACCGCGCCGCTTCCGCGCTGGTCGGCCCCTACGGCCAGCACCTGGCGCAGATCGAGCGGCGGCTCGGCGTCATCGTCGATTCCAAGGGCAACCACATCACAATCGGCGGCACCCGCGACGGCTGCGACGCTGCGCGCCGCGTGCTGGAGATGCTCTACGCGCAGGCCGCGAAGGGGCACGATCTCGACCAGGGCGAGGTAGAGGGCGCGATCCGCGCCGTGATCGCGCAGGGCTCGCTGTTCGAGTTCGACGCCAAATCGGCCAAATCGACCTTCGACAGCATCAACTTGCGCAAGCGTCCGGTGCGGGCACGCACGGCGGCGCAGGATTCCTACATCCGCGCGCTGAAGCGGCACGAGCTGGTGTTCGGCATCGGCCCCGCCGGCACCGGCAAGACCTGGCTCGCCGTCGCGCATGCCGCGCAGCTGTTCGAGCGCAAGGAGGTCGACAAGATCATCCTGTCGCGCCCGGCGGTGGAAGCCGGCGAGCGGCTCGGCTTTCTGCCCGGCGATCTCCGCGAGAAGGTCGACCCTTATCTGCGGCCGATCTACGATGCGCTCTACGACCTCATGGATGCGCGCATCGTCGAGCGCGCGCTGCAGACCGGCGAGATCGAGATCGCGCCGCTCGCCTTCATGCGCGGCCGCACCCTGACCAACGCCGCCATCATCCTGGACGAGGCCCAGAACACCACGTCGATGCAGATGAAGATGTTCCTGACGCGTCTCGGCGAGAACAGCCGCATGATCGTGACGGGCGATCCCTCGCAGATCGACCTGCCGAACGGCCAGACCTCGGGCCTGGCCGAGGCGACCCGCCTCCTGAGCGGCGTCGAGGGCATCGCCCAGGTTCATTTCAAGGCGGAGGACGTGATCCGCCACGAGCTCGTGGCGCGGATCGTCGCCGCCTATGAAGGGCCGCCGCAGCGGCCGGCCACCGGTCAATCCTGACGAGGCAACACCGGACCAAAGAGGGCGCGAGCACCGCGCCTTCGTCCGAGACAACACAATGTCCCATTCCAACCTTCCCATGACCGAGGTCCTCGTCGTCGCCGATTGCTGGCAGCGCGAGCCCGATTCCGAAGCCGTGATCCAGCGCGCACTGGCGGCGGCCGCCGAGAGCGTCGACGAGGATGTTGCCGACGCCGAAGTGGCCGTGATGCTGACCGATGATGCCGGCATCCGCACGCTCAACAGCAACTGGCGCGGCATCGACAAGCCGACCAACGTGCTGTCGTTCCCGGCGCTGCAGCCGGAGGGCGCGTGGAAGCCGGGCGATGCCCCGCGCATGCTCGGCGATATCGCGATCGCCTATGAGACCATGCGGCGCGAGGCGGACGAGGAGCACAAGCCGTTCGACCATCATCTGAGCCACCTCGCCGTGCACGGCTTCCTGCACCTGATCGGCTACGACCACGAGAACGAGGGCGACGCCGAGGAGATGGAAGCGCTCGAAACCGATATCCTCGCCCATCTCGGCATCCCCGATCCCTATGCCGACCGCCCGGGGACGCACTGAGATGCCGGATTCCGAGCCTACCCACGACAATCCCCGCACCACGGCCAATTTGCCGGTTGTGGTGACGCCGGGCGAGGTGCTGCGCCCGAGCGCCGAAAGCTGGCTGCTGCGCGCCTTCCGCACGCTGTTCGGCTGGAAGGCGGGGTCGGTGCGCGACGACCTCCAGGTCGTGCTCGACGCCTCGACGCCCGACGACACCGGCTTCTCCGCGGTCGAGCGCACCATGCTGCGCAACATCCTCAGCCTGCACGAGCGCCGCATCGCCGACGTCATGGTGCATCGCGCCGACATCGTCGCGGTGAAACGCGACATCCCGCTCGGGGAATTGATGGACCGCTTCGAGAGCGCCGGCCATTCGCGCCTCGTCGTCTTCAACGAGACGCTCGACGATCCCGTCGGCATCGTCCACATCCGCGATTTGCTCGCCTTCATGACCGCGCGCGCCCGCGTGTCGGAAGCCACCAAGACCAAGCGCAAGAAGCCGCTGCCGGCCGGGCTCGATTTGCGCGCGGTCGATCTCGCGCTGCCGCTTCACGAGGCGCACATCATCCGCAAGCTGCTCTACGTGCCGCCGTCGATGCGGGCGATCGACCTGCTCGCGCAGATGCAGGCCTCGCGCATCCATCTGGCGCTGGTGGTCGATGAATATGGCGGCAGCGACGGGCTGGTCTCGATCGAGGACATCGTCGAGCAGATCGTCGGTGAGATCGACGACGAGCACGATAGCGACGAGCCGCCCTCGATCGTGCGCCTGCCCGACAACGCCTTCATCGCCGACGCCCGCGCCAGCCTCGACGACGTCCGCTCGGTGATCGGCGAGGATTTCGTCACCGGCGAGGCAGGCGAGGAGGTGGAGACGCTGGGCGGCTATCTCGTCAGCTTCGTCGGGCGCCTGCCGGTGCGCGGCGAGGTGATCTCGGGCCCCGGCAATTACGAGGTCGAGGTGCTCGATGCCGATCCGCGCCGCGTCAAGCGGCTGCGCATCGCGACGCGGAAGGAACGCCCGGCGCCCCGCACCCAGCGCGAGAGCCGGCGGCGTGAAGCCACGCCGGAGAGCGGACAAGCGCCGGCCAGCGACACGCCGACATCGCCGCCGCGCGACGGGGCCGCCTCGCAGTGAGCCCATCGCAGCGCCTTCGGCAAATTGCGCTCGCCATCATCCTTACCTGGGGATGGCAGCGCGCAGTCGTCGCCATGGCGGCCGGAGCGCTGTCGGTGCTGGCGCTGGCGCCGTTCAACCTCTTTCCGGTGCTGTTCGTCACCTTCCCGGTGCTGGTCTGGCTGATCGACGGCGCCGGGGCCGGCCGCTATGGCGGCGTGCCCGCCGCCGCCCTGACCGGCTACTGGTTCGGGCTCGGCTATTTCGTGCCCGGCCTCTACTGGATCGGCTACGCCTTCTTCGTCGAAGCCGACACATTCGCCTGGCTGACGCCGTTCGCGGTGCTGGGCCTGCCGGCCTATCTTTCGATCTTCACGGCGATCGGCTTTGCGCTGGCGCGCCTGCTCTGGAGCAAGAACGCCACGCGCGTGCTGGCGCTCGCAGCGAGCCTCACCATCAGCGAATGGCTGCGCGGCCATGCGCTGACCGGCTTTCCCTGGAACGCGTTCGGCTATGCGCTGTCCGAGCCATTGCCGCTGGCGCAGACGGCCTCGCTGATCGGCCTGTGGGGCGTGACGTTCCTGACGATTGTGATCTTCGCGAGCCCGGCGACGCTGATCGACCGCACGCCGGATCGGCGCCTGCAATGGCGGGTGCCGGCCGCGGCCGTCGCGCTCCTGCTCGTCATGAGCATCTTTGGCGCAATCCGCCTGTCGCTGCATCCGACCACGATCGTATCCGGCGCCAAGCTGCGCCTGATGCAGCCCAACCTGCAGCAGGACGAGAAATTCAACTATGCCGCCAAGCCGGAGGTGATGAAGAAGTACCTTGCGCTGTCGGACCGCGCCTCCGGCCCGCAATCGACCGGCGTGCGCGATGCCACCATCCTGATCTGGCCGGAATCCGCCTTTCCGTTCTTCCTGACCCGCGAAGCCGACGCGATGGCGCAAATCGCCGATCTGTTACCGAAGGGCACGGTGCTGGTCACGGGATCGGTCCGCGCGCCCGATGTGCCGCGGGGCACGCCGATCACGCGCGCCTACAACTCGATCTACGTGATCGACCACGACGGCAGCGTGCTCGCCGTCTACGACAAGCTGCATCTGGTACCGTTCGGAGAATTTCTTCCGTACCAGTCGTTGATGGAGAAGCTCGGTTTCGAGCAACTGACGCGTGTGCGCGGCGGCTTCATTCCAGGCACCGTGCGGCATGCGCTCCCCGTTGCCGGCGCGCCGCCCGCGTTGCCGCTGATCTGCTACGAGGCGATCTTTCCCGACGAAGTGGCTGCACGCAACGAACGTCCGGGCTGGATCGTGAACCTGACCAATGACGGCTGGTTCGGCATCTCGACCGGTCCCTACCAGCACCTGGAGCAGTCGCGGATGCGCGCGATCGAGCTCGGATTGCCGCTGGTCCGCTCGGCCAATACCGGCATCTCCGCAGTGATCGATCCGGTCGGCCGCACGGTCGCGAGCCTCGGTCTCGGCCTCGAAGGCATTTTGGACGCAAACCTGCCGGCCGCGATCCCACCGACCGTTTATGCACGGGTGGGTGATGTGCCCGCAATCATGCTCGTCGCGGTGGCCGTGCTGCTGGCGGTCCGCCGACGAATAGGCAAACGCCAGCCCTGATCGCACCGCCGCCGCAGCGGCCGGAATCCTTTGACAACCGTAGTCCCACGGTTGACAGACTGCACGCGGGCTCCCCATTCTGCACCGGCTGCGAAAGATGGCGGTGCATTGCTAAATTTCTCCGCAATGTTTCCCAATAACAGGGTTTGATTTTGACGGTGCTGCACCCGAGGCATGCTTGATCATTGCGCCGAAGGTGGTGTTTGGAGGGCTGAGGAAATGTCGAAAGCGCCCAACCCTGTTGACAAATATGTCGGCAGTCGCGTGCGCATGCGCCGCATCATGTTGGGCATGAGCCAGGAGAAGCTCGGTGAAGCTTTGGGCCTGACTTTCCAGCAGATTCAGAAGTACGAGAAGGGCACCAACCGGGTCGGCGCAAGCCGCATCCAGCAGATCGCGGAGATTCTGCAGGTGCCGGTGTCCTTCCTGTTCGAGGGCGGCCCGAGCGGCGTGCCGGGTCCGGATGGCTTCAGCGAAGGCGCCTCGCCCTCTTACGTCTCGGACTTTCTCGCCACCTCCGAAGGGCTCGCTTTGACCAAGGCGTTCACGCGAATCACTGATTCGAAGATGCGCCGCTCGATCGTCGATCTCGTCGAGCAGATTGCGGCCCGCGAAGGTCCGGACAAGCGTTGAAGCTCATGTCCCCCGCGATTTGAGACTGCATCAAATCTGGCCTATGTCGTCATTTACGACCGCGCTTTGATGCGCGTCCGCTTCGATGATGCGATTCAAAGGCACAGATGCGTCCATGACCGGCTCCAATTGGTTCGATTCACAAACTATTCTCGATGGCATCCGCCGCTGGGTGGAGATCGAGACGCCGACGGAAGCACCTGAACAGGTCAACAAGCTGGTCTCCGTGGTCGCGGAGCAATACGGCGACCTGCCCGTCACGCTCGAGCGCATCGCCGGCACGGACGGCTGCGGCGATCATCTCGTGGCGCGCACGAATTGGGGGCAGGATCAGCCGGGCATCCTGGTGCTGAGCCATCTCGATACCGTCCATCCCATCGGCTTCATCGAGCGCCTGCCGTTCAAGGTCGAAGGCGACGTCGCGTTCGGTCCGGGCATCTACGACATGAAGGGCGGCGCCTACATCGCCCACCACGCCTTCCGCGCGCTTTGCGCGACGGGCGATCGCTCGCCGCTCGGCATCACGCATCTGTTCACCTCCGACGAGGAGATCGGCAGCCCGACCTCGCGTGCGCTGATCGAGCAGGAAGGGCGCAACGCCAAATACGTGCTGGTGACCGAGCCGGCGCGCGACGGCGGCAAGATCGTCACCGGGCGCAAGGGCGTCGGACGCTTCCGGGTATTCATCAAGGGCGTGCCCGCGCATGCCGGCTCGCGGCCCGAAGACGGCCGCAGCGCCGTTCGCGAACTCGGCAACGTCATCCTGGCGCTGGAAGGAATGAACGATGTTGCGCGCGGCGTGACCGTCAATGTCGGCGTGGTGCGCGGCGGCACGCGCCCCAACGTCACGCCCGAGGAGGCCTATGCCGAAGTCGATCTGCGCGTCGTGAGCCTCAAGGACGCGGACGAGTTCGTCGGCAAGATTCTCTCTTTGACCTCGAAGACCGATGGCGTCACCGTCACGGTCACGGGCGAGCTCAACCGGCCGCCTTACGAGAAGAGCAATGCGGGAGCTTCGCTGTACGAGCATGCCAAGACGCTCGCCGGCGAGATCGGCTTCGAGCTGATCGACACCCACACCGGCGGCGGCTCGGACGGCAATTTCACCGCTCCCTTCACCGCAACGCTCGACGGGCTCGGCGTCGACGGCAAGGGTGCACACACCCATTATGAGCAGCTCTATGTCTCCTCGCTGGCCCCACGCGCGCGGCTGCTCCATCGGCTTTATCAGACGCTGCGATGAGCGAACGTAAATCAAGCCCCGACCGCGACGACAGCGAGCGCGCCTTCTTCGGGCGCCGCAAGGGCCACAAGCTGAGGCAACACCAGGCCGGCTTGATCGAGCAGCTGCTGCCGCATCTTGCCCTCGATATCGACGGTGAGGCGCCGGCGGACGCCCGCGACATCTTCGATCCCGCAGCCGACGACGTCAGGCTCGAGATCGGCTTCGGCGGCGGCGAGCATCTCGCGGCCGAGGCACAAAACTTTCCTGCCACCGGCTTCATCGGCTGCGAGCCCTATGTCAACGGCATGGCCAAGATCCTCGCGCAGATCGAGGCGGCCAACATCGGCAACATCCGCCTGTTCGCGGGCGATGCCGCCGAGCTCTTGGCCTGGCTGCCCAAGGAGTCGCTGTCGCGGATCGACCTGATCCATCCCGATCCCTGGCCGAAGCGGCGACACTGGAAGCGGCGCTTCGTCCAGGACCGCACCATCGCGGCGATGGCGCGCGTGCTCAAGCGAGGCGGCGAATTCCGCTTCGTCTGCGACATCGACGATTACTGCGCCTGGACACTGTCGCATCTTGCGCGCTCGCAGGACTTCGTCTGGCTGGCCGAACGCGCCGACGATTTCCGGCTTCCATGGCCGGGCTACACCATGACGCGCTACGGCCGAAAGGCCGCGCGCGAGGGACGCAAGGCGGCTTATCTGCGGTTCAGGCGGGTGGGTTAGCCATCATTGCGAGGAGCCCGCGACAAATTGCAAGGCAATTTGCGCTGGCGACGAAGCAATCCAGAGCGTTTTCGCGGAACGAGTTCTGGATTGCTTCGCTTCGCTCGCAATGACGGAGTGGGACGCTAGATCGTCTGCCGGTTGCGCCAGAAATTCACGACGCGTTCGGCGGTGGCCGGCATCAGGCGTGTGAAGTTCAGACGCGCGGCCTCGATATCGGCATCGGCCGGCGTGCGGTTCGAGCCGTACCAGAGCAGGATGAGCGCGCGCACCGTGGGCCAGCCGAGGCTCAGCACGCGGCCGAGGATCAGAAGCGGATCGTAGCGGTCGCCTGCGATCAGGCGGTCGAGGACCTGGAGGCGAACGCCCGACATCGCCGACAGCGCGGCGACCGATTCCTCGTATTTGTGCGCCTTGGCGAAGCCGAGCAGCGCGCTCTCGCCGAGATGGCCCTCGCGCCGCAAGGTCAGCACGGTGTGCTGTGCCGCGGAGTAGTCGCGGCGCGGACCCGGCGGCAATGCGGCCTCCTCGATCGCCGCCATCGCGCGCTTGATCTCGACCTGGCGCGCGGGATTGACCACGGTGGAGAGGCGGCGGCGGATGACGTCGAGCGTGCCATCGAGCAGCTGCTTCAGGTGCTCGCCGGAAAGGTCGTTGCGCTGGCCGATCTTCAGCGTCAGCACGCCGTCCTGCGCCGCGCGCTTGATCATCTCGGAATAGCTGCCCGGCGAGAACACCGCACCGGCATTGGCGGCGGCACGGCGCACCACGTCGCGATCGCCGCGCTCGACCAGCACGTCGGTGACGGCGGGAGACAAAGCTGGACGCTCAGTCATCGCCAACAGATGACCCTGGCCCTTCAACCGCGCGATCTCGACCAGAGCCGCGTCGTCGAGCACTGGCGAGCGGCGCAGCACGGGGCCGGCGACCGCGATCTCGTTTTCGCGCGCGAGCTGATTGACGAGGTGCGGCGGCGCGTTGTTCAGGCGCGAGAAACGCTCGGCCAGATCGGCGCGCGAGGCCAGCTCGGCATGCGGGACGAGATCGACCAGGAGATTGTCGAAGAGATCGATCAGTTCAGGGCGGAGCTTTTCCGCGTCCTGGAAGAACAGCTGGGAAATGGCGCGCGCGATCTCGCCACGACGCCTCGGGTCGCCGCGCTTGACGATATCGTCCAGTCCAGGAATGAGCGACGTGGCAACGGTCATGAAAACGCAACTCGAACGGGGCACGCCGCGGGTGCGCCCTTGGTCCAAGCCGCCCCACAATCGGGGAATCTAGGCCTGCTTGATGAAGGAAGCGTTGCGCAGGGTCCGACGGGCGCAAAAAGGCCCCGTTCCCGCTGCAATGGGCCTTGTCCGGGGGTTAAGAAAGCGCTATATCAGCGCCAATTCATCTTCTCATACGATCCGCGTAGTGAGAGTGGGCCCGCAAGGACCCGCTCTTTTTTATTACCTGAACGCGGCTCGGCGGGAGATGCGCCCGACGCGTCGTCGGGAAAGTTCCGAAGCGGGCTTTGACATCGTAACCAAGCCTTAACCATCGAGCGCTCTGACCCTGGACATGACCGAACCGAACCCTGGTTCCACGGATGCCGAATTGCTGGCCGAGCCGCGGCTCGTGGTCGAGCCCGGCGTCGCGGCACGGGTGTCCGCGGTGGCAGCTCCCGTGCTGCAGGGCATGGGCTACCGCCTGGTCCGGATCCGCATTTCCGGCGAGGCCGGCTGCACCGTGCAGATCATGGCCGAGCGGCCGGACGGCTCGATGCAGATCGAGGATTGCGAGGCGATCTCGCGGGCGCTGTCGCCCGTGCTCGACGTCGCCGATCCCATCGACCGCGCCTATCGGCTCGAGATCTCCTCGCCGGGAATCGACCGCCCGCTGGTGCGCCGCTCCGATTTCGAGCGCTATTCCGGGCACCTGGTGAAGATCGAGATGGCGGTCGCGCATGAGGGGCGCAAGCGCTTCCGCGGCACGCTCGGCGCCGTCGAGGGCGACCGCGTGCATCTGCATCGCGACGATGCCAAGGCTGGCGACGATGCCGACGTTCTCCTGACCATGGAGGATATCGGCGATGCCCGGCTGGTGCTGACCGACGAGCTGATCGCCGAATCCATGCGCCGCGGCAAGGCCGAGGCGCGCGAGATGCGGCGCAATCTCGGTCTCGAGCCGCCGCAGGCGCCGCACGCCAGGATCAGCGAGAAGACCACCAAGAACACCAAGCCGAAGAAGAAGCCGGCCCCGACCAACACGAAGAAACATCGCCTTGCCGCCGAACGCGCGCGGCGCGGCGAGATCGAGCCTGACCAAGGAGACTAGCCATGGCAGTCAGCGCCAACCGACTCGAATTGCTTCAGATCGCCGACGCCGTCGCACGCGAAAAGTCGATCGACCGCGGCATCGTCATCGCGGCGATGGAGGACGCCATCGCCAAGGCGGCGCGCGCACGTTACGGCAGCGAGACTGACGTTCATGCCGAGATCGACCCGAAGAAGGGCGAGCTGCGGCTGTCGCGCCACATGCTGGTGGTCGACAAGGTCGAGAATCACTCCAACCAGATCTCGCTGGTGGACGCGCAGCGCGCCAATCCCGGCGCCCAGGTCGGCGACACCATCGCCGACACCCTGCCGCCGCTGGAATATGGCCGCATCGCCGCGCAATCGGCCAAGCAGGTCATCGTGCAGAAGGTGCGCGAGGCCGAGCGCGACCGGCAGTACCAGGAATTCAAGGACCGCATCGGCGACATCGTCAATGGCGTCGTCAAGCGCGTCGAATATGGCAGCGTGATCGTCGATCTCGGCCGCGGCGAAGCCATCATCCGCCGCGACGAGATGCTGCCGCGCGAGGTGTTCCGCAACGGCGACCGCGTTCGCGCCTACATCTTCGACGTCCGCCGCGAGACGAGAGGCCCGCAGATCTTCCTCTCCCGCACCCATCCCCAGTTCATGGCGAAGCTGTTCGCGCAGGAAGTGCCGGAGATCTATGACGGCATCGTCGAGATCAAGGCGGTGGCCCGCGATCCGGGCTCGCGCGCGAAAATCGGCGTGATTTCCCGCGATTCCTCGGTCGATCCGGTCGGCGCCTGCGTCGGCATGCGCGGCTCGCGCGTGCAGGCCGTGGTCAACGAGCTGCAGGGCGAGAAGATCGACATCATTCCATGGTCGCCCGACATCGCGACCTTCGTGGTCAACGCGCTGGCGCCGGCGGAAGTCTCCAAGGTCGTGATCGACGAGGACCGCGAGCGCATCGAGGTCGTGGTGCCCGACACCAACAACCAGCTCTCGCTCGCGATCGGCCGCCGCGGCCAGAACGTGCGCCTGGCCTCGCAGCTCACCGGCTGGGATATCGACATCCTGACCGAGCAGGAGGAATCGGAGCGCCGCCAGGCCGACTTCGAGAACTCGACCCGGGTCTTCATGGAATCGCTTAACGTCGACGAAGTGGTCGGCCAGCTGCTGGCGTCCGAGGGCTTCACCTCGGTCGAGGAGCTCGCGATGGTGGACGTCAAGGAGCTCGCCGGCATCGAGGGCTTCGACGAGGAGACCGCGCAGGAGCTGCAGAATCGCGCCCGCGAATATCTGGAGCAGCAGGAAGCCGAGCTCGAGGCGAGGCGCAAGGAGCTCGGCGTCGAGGACGCGCTCAAGGACGTGCCCGGCGTGACCTCGAAGATGCTGGTGAAGTTCGGCGAGAACGACATCAAGAGCGTCGAGGACCTCGCCGGCTGCGCCACCGACGATCTGGTCGGCTGGACCGAGCGCAAGGAAGGCAGCGAGCCGACCAAGCACGCCGGCGCGCTCGACGGCATCGACATCTCCCGTGACGACGCCGAAGCGATGATCATGCAGGCCCGCGTCAAGGCCGGCTGGATCACCGAAGCCGATCTCGCCAAGCCCACCGAGGAGGCCGAGGCGACCGAAGATCAACCGGCTTAAGGGCAAAGGAGAATGTCGCCCGGATGCTTGCAGATTCCGACCTCGAACTTGACCATGGCCCGCGGACCGAAAGGTCCGCGACCATGCGCATGTGCGCGGTCAGCCGCGAGGTCCGGCCGATCGACGAGCTGATCCGCTTCGTTGCATCGCCTGACGGACAAATAGTTCCCGATCTCAAGCGCAAGCTGCCCGGACGCGGGATGTGGCTCACCGCCTCCCGCAAGACGGTTGCGGAAGCGGTGCGGCGTCACCAATTTAGCAAGGCCTTCAAGCGCGAGCTGCGCATCCCTCAGACGCTTCCCACCGACATCGAGGCGCTCCTGGTCCGGAGCGTGACCGAAGCCCTTGGGATCGCCGCCAAGGCGGGTCAGGTCGTGGCCGGCTTCGGCAAGGTCGAGAGCGCCCTCCGGGAAGGAACGGTCGAGGTCCTGATCCATGCCAGCGACGGGGCCGCGGACGGAATCCGCAAATTGGACATGCTGGCGCGTCAGAATGCCGGGAATCGCGGTGCTAAGGCGCAGATTCCCGTCGTCACCGCTCTGAAATCGGTAGAATTGGATTTGGCACTGACCCGGTCAAATGTGATACATGCTGCCCTGCTCGCGGGCCCGGCGAGCAAGTCATTCCTGTCACGTAGCCAGATCCTGGTCCGATACCGGATGGCGGACGACGACAAGACTGCCGAAAAACCCGGCCAGGATTTCTGAGAGACAACGACGACCCGATTGGATGGTGCGGCAACGCACAACACTGATAAATCAGGATTAGGACTGCTGAATGGTTGATACCAAGACCCCTGGCGACAAGAAGCTGAGCGTTCCGAGCAAGACGCTATCGCTCAAGCCGCGCGTCGAAACGGGCACCGTGCGCCAGAGCTTCAGCCATGGCCGCAGCAAGCAGGTCGTGGTCGAGAAGCGCGGCAAGCGCCGCATTGGCGATGGACCCGAGCCGCACGCGCCCGAGGTGACGGCAAAGCCGGCGCCGGCCGCACCCGCCGCGCCGCCGCGTCCGGCTCCGCCCCCGCCGCGCAACGCCGGTTCCGGCGTGGTGCTTCGCACCCTCACCGAGGATGAGCGTTCGGCCCGTGCCAGTGCGCTGGCCGATGCCAAGCTGCGCGAGGTCGAGGAACGCCGCCAGGCCGAGGAAGAGGCCCAGCGCCGCGCCGCCCGTGAGGCTGCCGAGCGCGCCGAGCGCGAAGCCGCCGAATCCCGCCGCAAGGCCGAGGAAGAGCGCCACCGTCACGAGGACGAAGCCAAGCGGAAGGCCGAGACCGAGGCCAAGAAGCGTTTTGGCGAAGGCGAGCAGCCGTCCGCACCGCGTCCCGCCGCCGCGGTACCGGCCGCCTCCGCACCGCGCCCCGGTGCGCCTGCGTCCCGGCCTGGAACCACCACCACAGCGCGTCCTGGAACCACGACGGCGCGCCCTGCAACCACGACCGCGCAGCGTCCGGGTGGACCGGCTGGCCGCGGCCCCGCCGTTGCGGCCGAAGCTGACGACGACGAGGCGCCGCGCCAGATCCGCCGCGGTCCCGGCGGCGCCGCGCGTCCCGTGGTGGCCCCCAAGCCCACCCACAAGCCCGGCCCGCAGAAGGAGCGCGGCCGCCTGACCGTCGTCACCGCGCTCAATGCCGATGAGGTGCGCGAGCGCTCGATCGCCTCGTTCCGCCGCCGCACCCAGCGCCTGAAGGGCCACGCTTCGAACGAGCCCAAGGAAAAGCTCATCCGCGAAGTGGTCATTCCGGAAGCGATCACCATCCAGGAACTCGCCAACCGCATGTCCGAGCGCGCGGTCGACGTCATCCGCATGCTGATGAAGCAGGGCGCGATGCACAAGATCACCGACGTGATCGACGCCGACACCGCGCAGCTGATTGCCGAAGAGCTCGGCCACACCGTCAAGCGCGTTGCCGCCTCCGACGTTGAAGAAGGTCTGTTCGACGCTACCGACGATTCGACCGACACCGAGACCCGTTCGCCCGTGGTGACCGTCATGGGTCACGTCGACCACGGCAAGACCTCGCTGCTCGACGCGCTCCGTCACGCCAACGTGGTCTCCGGCGAAGCCGGCGGCATCACCCAGCACATCGGCGCCTATCAGGTGACATCGCCTGAAACCGGCAAGAAGATCACCTTCATCGACACGCCCGGCCACGCAGCGTTCACCGCGATGCGCGCCCGCGGCGCCAAGGTGACCGACATCGTCGTGCTGGTGGTCGCGGCCGATGACGGCGTGATGCCGCAGACGGTCGAAGCCATCAATCACGCCAAGGCGGCCGGCGTGCCGATCATCGTTGCCATCAACAAGATCGACAAGCCCGATGCCAAGCCCGAGCGCGTGCGCACCGAGCTGCTCCAGCACGAGGTGCAGGTGGAATCTTTCGGCGGCGAAGTCGTCGACGTCGAGGTGTCCGCCAAGAACAAGACCAATCTCGACAAGCTGCTCGAGATGATCGCGCTGCAGGCCGAAATCCTCGACCTCAAGACCAATTCGGAGCGTCCGGCCGAAGGCACCGTGATCGAGGCCAAGCTCGATCGCGGCCGTGGTCCGGTCGCGACCGTGCTGGTCCAGCGCGGCACTCTTCGCGTCGGCGACATCATCGTCGCCGGTGCCGAAATGGGCCGCGTCCGCGCGCTGATCTCCGATCAGGGCGAGACCGTGCAGGAGGCCGGCCCCTCGGTGCCGGTCGAGGTGCTCGGCTTCAACGGCCCGCCTGAGGCCGGCGATCGTCTCGCGGTGGTCGAGAACGAAGCCCGCGCCCGCCAGGTCACCAGCTACCGCGCGCACCAGAAGCGCGAGAACGCGGCAGCCTCGATCTCCGGCATGCGCGGCTCGCTCGAGCAGATGATGTCGCAATTGAAGACGGCGGGCCGCAAGGAATTCCCGCTGATCGTCAAGGCCGACGTGCAGGGCTCGCTGGAAGCCATCCTCGGCTCGCTGGAGAAGCTCGGCACCGACGAGGTCGCCGCCCGCATCCTGCATGCCGGCGTCGGCGGCATCTCGGAATCCGACGTGACGCTGGCCGAAGGCTTCAACGCCGCGATCATCGGCTTCTCGGTTCGCGCCAACAAGGAGGCCGCTGCGGCCGCCAAGCGCAACGGCATCGAGATCCGCTACTACAACATCATCTACGACCTCGTGGACGACGTGAAGAAGGCGATGAGCGGTCTGCTCGCGCCGACCTTGCGCGAAACCATGCTGGGCAATGCCGAGATCCTGGAGATCTTCAACATCTCCAAGGTCGGCAAGGTCGCCGGCTGCCGCGTCACCGACGGCACCGTGGAACGCGGCGCCAATGTGCGCCTGATCCGCGACAACGTCGTCGTGCACGAAGGCAAGCTGTCGACGCTGAAGCGCTTCAAGGACGAAGTGAAGGAAGTCCAATCCGGCCAGGAATGCGGCATGGCCTTCGAGAACTACCACGACATGCGTGCCGGTGACGTGATCGAGTGTTATCGCGTGGAGACGATCCAGCGCTCCCTGTAAGTCCAAATCTTACCGAAGCGTTCGGATCTTTTTGAACTGAGATTGCGGGAGTGCGATGGCCGGTTTTTTCCGGCCATCCACCCCCTCTTCGTTTCAACAGGACAAATGACAATGCCCGTGTCCCAGATGCGGGCATGACGAGGTGATTTTCGAAAAAATGCCACGGCATCATCAGAAGAAGAGTTCCGCGCCCGGCGGCTCGCAGCGTCAGCTGCGCGTCGGCGAGCAGGTTCGCCACGCGATGGCCGATATTCTGGCGCAAGGCAATGTGCATGATGCCGACCTCGAAGGTCACATCATCACCGTGCCGGAGGTGCGGATGTCGCCCGACCTGAAGCTCGCGACGGTCTACGTGATGCCGCTCGGTGGCCGCGACACCGAGATCGTCATCGCTGCGCTCGAGCGCAACAAGAAGTTCTTGCGCGGCGAGGTCGCGCGGCGCGTTAACCTGAAATTTGCACCTGACATTCGCTTCCGCGTCGACGAACGATTCGACGAAGCGGAACGGATCGAGAAGCTTTTGCGAACGCCTGCGGTGCAGAAGGATTTGGAACAGGATCCGCATTCGGATCGGGAAGAAGAGCAATGACCATGGACCCCGCTCACGGCACGATCGGCGGCAACGACACCGATCAGCGCGACGCGCAGACCAACGATTTCGCGGAGATGGGCGGCAATTCGCAGCCGCATCAGGAGCCGCGCCGCGTCAACAACGATCCGCGGGCCAAGCAGCAGAAGGGCAACCAGGTCCGCCGCGACCGCCGCGACGTCCATGGCTGGGTCGTGCTCGACAAGCCGATCGGCATGACCTCGACGCAGGCGGTCGCCGTGCTCAAGCGCCTGTTCAACGCCAAGCGCGCCGGACACGCCGGCACGCTCGATCCGCTCGCCTCGGGGGGCTTGCCGATCGCGCTCGGGGAAGCCACCAAGACCGTCCCCTTCGTGATGGACGGCCGCAAGCGCTACCGCTTCACGGTCTGCTGGGGCGAGGAGCGCGACACCGACGACATCGAGGGCCGAGTGACCGCGACCTCGGACCAGCGCCCGAGCCGGGAGGCCATCCTGGCTTTGCTGCCCCGCTTCACCGGGGTGATCGAGCAGATCCCGCCGCGCTATTCGGCGATCAAGGTCCAGGGCGAGCGCGCCTATGACCTCGCCCGCGACGGCGAGATCGTGGAACTGGCGCCCCGCCCGGTCGAGATTCACCATTTAACCCTTGTCGATCAACCAGATAACGACCGGGCCGTGTTCGAGGCCGAGTGCGGCAAGGGCACCTATGTGCGGGCGCTCGCCCGCGATATGGGCCGGATTCTCGGCACTTACGGCCATATCTGCGCGCTGAGGCGGACCCTGGTCGGCCCATTTGGCGAAAACGACATGATTCCGCTGGATCAGTTGGAGTCTTTGTGCGATAGAGCCGCGTCCGGCGAGGGCAGCCTCGCCGACGCGCTTTTGCCCGTTGAGACCGCGCTGGACGACATCCCGGCACTGGCCGTCACTCGGGCTGATGCGGCAAGGCTCCATCGGGGCCAGGCCGTTTTGTTGCGCGGACGGGATGCGCCCACTTGTAGCGGCACAGTCTATGTCACGGTGGCAGGCCGTCTTTTGGCGCTTGCCGAAGTTGGCAATGGCGAAATCATCCCCAAGCGTGTGTTCAACCTGACCGGCCTGACTGCCAGCCCCGGTCGCAACGAGAGAAATTGACGATGTCGATTGCCGCAGAACGCAAAGCGGAAGTCATCAAGACGAATGCCACCAAGGCCGGCGACACCGGCTCGCCCGAGGTTCAGGTCGCGATCCTGTCGGAACGCATCAACAACCTCACCAACCATTTCAAGACCCACGTGAAGGACAACCATTCGCGTCGTGGCCTCTTGAAGCTGGTCTCGACCCGCCGCTCGCTCCTCGACTACCTCAAGAAGAAGGACGAGGCGCGGTACAAGGCGCTGCTCGAGAAGCACAATATTCGTCGTTAAGAGTTCCTGCGCGCGCCACCGGCGCGCGTTTTCGCGCGTGGTTTCGAACGAAAGCGCTTGTTTTAAGCTTTTTGATCGAGGTTGCGCGCACGTCGGATGCAGGTCGTTGGCGGCCGGCATCCGGGCATGAACGGCGAAGACCGCGGTTCGGTGTTCGCAGTCGTGCCGACTGACAGTCCAGCAGCAATCCGGCGGCTGGGCACAACGGGCAAGGCGCCCGTATGACCCGAAAGGATGGACGCCATCCGACATCCAAAAACCATGGCAGGATCGCAGGACGCTGATCATCCGCTCCGATCAGCGTCCCGCAATCTTGCGCATGGTTTTTGTTTTTCGAGAGCCGTCCCTTCTTTCGAGAACCCATGAAAGAAGACCTCTATGTTCAATAAGCATTCAGTCGAAATCGACTGGGGCGGACGCCCACTCAAGCTCGAAACCGGCAAGATCGCCCGCCAGGCCGACGGCGCCGTCGTCGCCACCTATGGCGAGACCGTGGTGCTCGCCACCGTCGTCGCGGCGAAGGCGCCGCGCGAGGGCGTCGACTTCCTGCCGCTGACCGTCGATTACCAGGAAAAGGCCTACGCTGCGGGCCGCATTCCCGGCGGCTATTTCAAGCGCGAGGGCCGTCCGACCGAGAAGGAGACGCTGGTCTCCCGCCTGATCGACCGACCGATCCGCCCGCTGTTCGTCGACGGCTGGCGTAACGAGACCCAGGTGATCGTCACCGTGCTGTCGCACGACATGGAGAACGATCCCGACGTCGTGGCGATGGTCGCGGCCTCCGCGGCGCTGACGCTGTCCGGCGTGCCGTTCAAGGGCCCGATCGGCGCGGCCCGCGTCGGCTTCGCCAACGACGAGTTCATTCTCAATCCGACGCTCGACGAGATGGTCGACACCCAGCTCGACCTCGTCGTCGCCGGCACTGCCGACGCCGTGCTGATGGTGGAATCGGAAGCCAAGGAACTGAACGAAGACATCATGCTCGGCGCGGTGATGTTTGGTCACCGCCACTTCCAGCCTGTCATCAACGCGATCATCGAGCTCGCCGAGAAGGCCGCCAAGGAGCCGCGCGAAGTCACCGTCATCGACAACGCCGCGCTCGAGAAGGAGATGCTCGGCCTGGTCGAGCAGGAGCTGCGCGCCGCCTATGCGATTCCGATCAAGCAGGAGCGTTATGCCGCCGTCGGCGTCGCCAAGGAAAAGGTGATGGCCCACTACTTCCCGGAGGGCCAGGAGCCGAAATACGACAAGCTCCGTGTCGCCGGCGTGTTCAAGGAGCTCGAGGCCAAGATCGTTCGCTGGAATATTCTCGACACCGGCAAGCGCATCGACGGCCGCGACAGCAAGACGGTGCGCAACATCGTCGCCGAGGTCGGCGTGCTGCCCCGCGCCCACGGCTCGGCGCTGTTCACCCGCGGCGAGACCCAGGCGATGGTCGTGACCACGCTCGGCACCGGCGAGGACGAGCAGTACATCGACGCGCTGTCCGGAACCTACAAGGAAACGTTCCTGCTGCACTACAACTTCCCGCCCTATTCGGTCGGCGAGACCGGCCGCCTCGGCGGCACCAAGCGCCGCGAGATCGGCCACGGCAAGCTGGCCTGGCGCGCGATTCGTCCGGTGCTGCCGCCGCACCATGAATTCCCCTACACCACGCGCGTGGTCTCGGAGATCACCGAGTCCAACGGCTCGTCCTCGATGGCTTCGGTCTGCGGCGCCTCGCTGGCGCTAATGGATGCGGGCGTGCCGCTGAAGCGGCCGACCGCGGGCATCGCGATGGGCCTGATCCTCGAAGACAAGCGCTTTGCGGTTCTCTCGGACATCCTCGGCGACGAGGACCATCTCGGCGACATGGACTTCAAGGTCGCCGGCACGGAAGCGGGCATCACCTCGCTCCAGATGGACATCAAGATCGAGGGCATCACCGAAGAGATCATGAAGGTCGCGCTGGCTCAGGCCAAGGACGGCCGCATCCATATCCTCGGCGAGATGGCCAAGGCCCTCACCGCGGCCCGCGCCGAGCTCGGCGAATATGCGCCGCGCATCGAGACCTTCAAGATCGCCACCGACAAGATCCGCGAGGTGATCGGCACCGGCGGCAAGGTGATCCGCGAGATCGTCGAGAAGACCGGCGCCAAGGTCAACATCGAGGATGACGGCACCGTGAAGGTCGCCTCCAGCGACGGCGAGGCGATGAAGGCGGCGATCAAGTGGATCAAGTCGATCGCGTCCGATCCGGAAGTCGGCCAGATCTATGACGGCACTGTCGTCAAGGTGATGGAGTTCGGCGCCTTCGTGAACTTCTTCGGTTCCAAGGATGGTCTCGTCCACATCAGCCAGCTCGCGGCCAACCGCGTGCAGAAGACCTCCGACGTCGTCAAGGAAGGCGACAAGGTCAAGGTCAAGCTGCTCGGCTTCGACGATCGCGGCAAGACCCGCCTGTCGATGAAGGTGGTCGACCAGACCACGGGCGAAGACCTCGAAGGCAAGGACAAGGGCGGCGAGGGCGAGAAGGCCCCGCGCGAAGCCGCCGGCGAGTAAGGCCTCGCGACAGTCCGGAAACGCGAAGGGCGGCCGAGAGGCCGCCCTTTTTCTTTGCCATGCCGCCTGCATCATCGCGGGCCATGCGCGCTTCCGCCGCAGCGTCGGAGTGACCGCGATCGAAACCCGGAATGGTTGGTCTTGCGTAGCTATCGGACCGCCGTACGCTTCATCAGCGGATCGTCCCAAGACAGGAGAACCAAATGACGTCCATATCCCGGCGCCGCCTCATGTTCACTGCAACCGGCCTCGTCGCGGCTGCCGCTGCCCCGCGCATGGCGTTTGCGCAAGCCGGCGCGGCGGCCACAGGGCCGTTCAAGCTCGATCCTTTGGCCTATCCGGCGAATGCGCTGGAACCGCATATCGATGCCAAGACGATGGAAATCCACCACGACCGCCATCATCAGGCGTTCATCACCAACCTGAACAATTTCGCCAAGGACAATCCGCAGATCGCGGGAAAGCCGGTCGGCGAGGTGCTGGGCAATCTCGGGGCCATTCCCGACGCGATCCGCACCGGCGTCCGCAACAACATGGGCGGCCACGCCAACCACACGATGTTCTGGCAGATCATGGGACCGAACGGCGGCAAGCCGGAAGGTGCCCTGCTCGCCGCGATCGACAGCGACCTCGGGGGCATGGAAAAGTTTCAGGCCGACTTCAACGCTGCCGGCGGGCGCGTATTCGGCTCGGGCTGGGTGTTCGTGACCGTCAGCAAGGACGGCAAGCTCGCAATCGAGACGAGGCCCAATCAGGACAATCCGATGATGGACGGCAAGCGGGCCCTGCTCGGCAACGACGTCTGGGAGCACGCCTACTATCTGAACTACCAGAACCGGCGCGCCGATTATCTCAAGGCATGGTGGAATACGGTGAACTGGAAGGCGGTGGGCGAGCGCTACGCTGCCGCGAAGGCCGGCACACTCGACGTGTAACGCCGATCCGGGATGATGAAAAAAGGGCGGCCTCTCGGCCGCCCTTTTGTTTGCGGGCCCCCGATCAGGATCGCGCCGCGATGTCGTAGCGGTCGAGGTTCATCACCTTGGTCCAGGCTTTCGCAAAGTCCTTCACGAACTTCTCCTTGGAGTCCGAGGTGGCATAGACCTCGGCGAAGGCGCGAAGCTGCGAGTGCGAGCCGAAGATCAGATCGACGCGCGTTGCGGTCCACTTGACGGTGTTGGTCTTGCGGTCGCGGCCTTCGTAGACGCCGTCCGCACCGGGCGGTGCCCACTGCGTGCTCATGTCGAGCAGGTTGACGAAATAGTCGTTGCTTAGCGTTCCCACCTTCGAGGTGAAGACGCCGTGCTTCAACCCGCCGGCATTGGCGCCGAGCACACGCAGGCCACCGACCAGCACCGTCATCTCCGGACCGGTCAGCCGCAGCAGCTGGGCGCGGTCGACGAGGGCCTCTTCGGGCTGCATGAACTGATGCCGCTTGCCGATGTAGTTGCGGAAGCCATCGGCTCGCGGCTCCAGCGGGGCGAAGGAGGCCGCATCGGTCTGCTCCTGCGAAGCATCCATGCGGCCCGGCGTGAAGCCGACCTTGACGTCGACGCCGGCATCCTTGGCAGCCTTCTCGACGGCGGCGGTGCCGCCGAGCACGATCAGGTCGGCGAGCGAGACCTTCTTGGCGCCGGATGAGGCGTTGAAGTCCTTCTGGATCGCTTCGAGCTTGCCGAGCACCTTGGCGAGCTGAGCCGGCTCGTTGACCTCCCAGTCCTTCTGCGGAGCAAGGCGGATGCGCGCACCGTTGGCGCCGCCGCGCTTGTCCGAGCCGCGGAACGTCGAGGCCGAGGCCCAGGCCGTCGAGACCAACTCCGGCACCGTCAGGCCCGAGGCCAGGATCTTCGACTTGAGGGCCGCGATGTCCTGCTCACTGACCAGCTCGTGGTTCACGGCCGGGATCGGATCCTGCCAGATCAGCGTCTCCTTCGGCACCAGCGGGCCGAGATAGCGCTGGATCGGACCCATGTCGCGATGGGTGAGCTTGAACCAGGCACGGGCGAAGGCGTCCGCGAACTGATCCGGGTTCTCCAGGAAGCGACGCGAGATCTTCTCATATGCGGGATCGAAGCGCAGCGAGAGGTCGGTCGTCAGCATGGTCGGCCGATGCTTCTTCGACGGATCGAACGCGTCCGGAATGATCGCTTCGGCGTTCTTGGCGGTCCATTGCTGAGCGCCGGCCGGGCTCTTCGTCAGCTCCCATTCGAAGTTGAAGAGATTTTCGAAGAAGTTGTTGCTCCACTTCGTCGGCGTCTTCGTCCAGGTCACTTCCAGACCGCTGGTGATGGAGTCGGCGGAGTGGCCCGCCCCATGCTTGCTCTTCCAGCCGAGGCCCTGGTCTTCAAGCGCACCGGCTTCCGGTTCTGGACCGACCAGCGAGGGATCGCCGGCGCCATGGGTCTTGCCGAAGCTGTGGCCGCCAGCGATCAGCGCGACGGTCTCCTCGTCGTTCATCGCCATGCGGGCGAAGGTCTCGCGGATGTCCTTGGCCGCGGCGACCGGATCCGGCTTGCCGTTCGGGCCTTCCGGATTGACGTAGATGAGGCCCATCTGCACCGCGCCGAGCGGCTCGGCGAGCTGGCGCTCGCCGCTGTAGCGCTCATCACCGAGCCAGGTGCCTTCCGGCCCCCAATAGAGCTCTTCCGGCTCCCAGACGTCGACGCGACCGCCGGCGAAACCAAAGGTCTTGAAGCCCATCGATTCGAGCGCGACGTTGCCGGCGAGCACCATCAGGTCGGCCCAGGAAATCTTCTGGCCGTATTTCTGCTTGATCGGCCAGAGCAGACGGCGCGCCTTGTCGAGATTGGCGTTGTCGGGCCAGCTGTTGAGCGGGGCGAAACGCTGCTGACCGGCGCCGGCGCCGCCGCGGCCGTCGGTGGTGCGATAGGTGCCGGCGCTGTGCCAGGCCATGCGGATCATGAGGCCGCCATAGTGGCCGAAGTCGGCCGGCCACCATTCCTGAGAATCCGTCATCAACGCGGTCAGGTCCTTGATGACCGCGTTCAGGTCGAGCGACTTGAACTCCTTGGCGTAATCGAAGTCCTTGTCCATCGGATCGGACTTGTCGGAATTCTTGTGCAGCACCTCGATGTTGAGCTGCGTCGGCCACCAATCGCGGTTTGAGCGCGTGGGTTTTCCGCCCGAAAACGGGCACTTCGAAGTGTCGTCCATGAATACCTCCTCTGGCGGCGTCGAACTCGCGCCCTTGGCCAGGTAGAACCACTCTAAGCGTCGCGTCCTATCAGGGGAAGTTGACTTTAATGATCGCTGCGATAGGATTTTCTGATGATCAATCTGACGCTGCGCCAGCTCCGGTATTTCGATGCGCTGGCGCGCCACGGCCATTTCGGCCGTGCCGCCGAGGCCTGCTCGATCTCGCAGCCGGCGCTGTCGATGCAGATCAAGGAACTGGAGGAGACGCTCGGCGGCCTGTTGCTGGAGCGCAGCGCGCGCCAGGTCGCGCTGACCCGGTTCGGCGAGGAGCTGGCGCAACGGGTCCGCGACATCCTGCGCTCGGTCGACGAGCTCGGCGATTTCGCGCGCGCTTCGCAGGACCGCTTCGCCGGCCGCCTGCGCATCGGCATGATCCCGACCATCGCGCCCTATTTGCTGCCCAAGATCACCAAGAACCTCACGCGCATGCACCCGGAGCTCGACATCCGCGTGCGCGAGACCATGACGCCGCGGCTGATCCAGGAACTGGTGGAGGGACGGCTCGACACCGCCATCGTGGCGCTGCCGGTGTCGGAGCCATCGCTCACCGAGGTCGCGCTGTTCGAGGAGAAATTTCTGCTGGTGCGGCCGGGCGCCGATGAAGGCACACCGGTGCCGTCACGCGAGATGATGCGCGAGATGCGGCTTCTGCTGCTCGAGGAGGGGCACTGCTTCCGCGACCAGGCACTCTCCTTCTGCAACATGCAGGCCGCGCCGCCGCGCGAGATGCTGGATGCGAACTCCCTGTCGACGCTGGTGCAGATGGTCAGCGCCGGCATCGGCGTGACCCTGATCCCGGAGATGGCGGTGCCGGTGGAGACGCGCTCCGCCTCGGTCTCGCTGGCGCGCTTCCGCGACCCCGAGCCGTCGCGCACCATCGGCATGGTCTGGCGCAAGACCAGCCCGCTGGCGCGGCAGCTGCTGCAGATTTCCGAGGTGGTGTGTCTGTCCGCGGGCAAGGTCCGCGTGCGGCAATCCGTGCGCAGCCAGAAAGCCTGACCGGATGTCGCATCCGATCATCCGCCCCGCCCGCGCGGTTGAATATGACGAGATCGGGCGCGTCTGGATGGAGAGCTGGGTCTCGACCGGGCTCGCCGAAGCCAGCGACTTCCTGCTGGCGAACCTGCGGGCGCGCATCCGGCGCGAGATCGAGAACGGCTGGAGCCTGTTCGTCGCCGACGACCGCGGCACGCTCGCGGCGATGCTGGCGCTGCATCTGCCAAAGCTCTATCTCGACATGCTGTTCGTCGCGCCCGCCTATCAGGGGCAATCGCTCGGGCGGAAGCTGCTCGCCTTCACGCGCACGCAAATACCCGACGAGATGTATCTGCGCTGCGTCCGCGAGAACGAAAAGGCCTGGCGCTGGTACGAGCGCGAAGGCTTTGTGCTCGAGAGGGAAGAGATCGAGCCATCGAACGGGTTCGTGATGAAGTGTTATCGGTGGAAGCGATAGTAGGAGCCGTACGCAGCTTGCTTGGGAGCCGCGCTGGCAACCTGCCGCGTTGACCAACATGTCGTTCGCGCAGCCGGCTCCTTGCCCAGACGTAGTGCGTTGCGAATGCGCTACAAACGCGTCATGAATCGCGCTGTTCGCTTCTCGTCGATGGAAGGTTCCACGCCATGATCAAGCTCTATTGGTCGCCCCGCTCGCGCTCGTTCACGACGCTCTGGCTGATGGAGGAGAGCGGCCTGCCCTATGAGCGCGTGCTGACCGACATCTCGACCGGCGCGCAGAAGGCGCCGGACTATCTGAAGATCAATCCGATGGGCAAGGTGCCGGCGCTGACCGACGGCGATGCCGCGCTCGCCGAAGCCGCCGCGATCTGCGCCTACATCGCCGACCGCTATCCCGAAACCAGGCTCGCGCCAGCCGTGACCGATCCGCGCCGGGCGCGCTACCTGCAATGGCTGTTCTTCTCGCCGGGCTGCATCGAGCCCGCCATTATCCAGATCTTCACCAAGATCGAGATCCCGACCTCGACCGCGGCCTGGGGCAGCGCGACGCAGGTGTTCGACGTGCTGGAGGCCGCGCTCGAGAAGGGCCCGTGGATTCTCGGCGAGGAATTTTCCGCAGCCGACGTCGTCATCGGCTCCGGCCTGAATTTCGCGGTGCGCCTGTTCAAGATGGTGCCGTCGCGCCCGGCGTTCGACGCCTATCTCGCGCGCTGCACGGCGCGGCCGGCCTTCCAGCGCGCGGAGAAGATCGCGGCGGGTTAAGCAAGCTCTCGTAGGGTAGGCAAAGCGAAGTAGCTGCAGTAGCCCGGATGGAGCGCAGCGCAATCCGGGGCAATCGCATCCGCGGATGAGCCTGTCCCGGATTTCGCTGCGCTCCATCCAGGCTACGAAGCTATTCCGATGACTTCAGATCATCCGGCCGCGGCATCAGGATGACGTTGTAGCCGGAATCCACATAATGGACTTCGCCGGTCACCCCGCCGGAGAGATCCGACAACAGATATAGCGCCGAGCCGCCGAGGTCGTCGAGCGTGACGCCGCGGCGCAGCGGCGAATGCTTCTGCATGAAGGCGAACATCGCCCGCGCCTCGCCGATGCCGGAGCCGGCGAGCGTGCGGATGGGGCCGGCGGAGATCGCGTTGACGCGGATGCCGCGCGGTCCGAAATCGGCGGCGAGATAGCGCACGGAGGCCTCCAGCGCCGCCTTGGCCACGCCCATCACGTTGTAGTTCGGCATCGCGCGCTCTGAGGCGCCGAAGGTCAGCGTGATCATGCTGCCCCCCTCCGTCATCAGCTCGGCGGCGCGCTTTGCGACCTCCGTGAACGAGAAGCAGGAGATCACCATGGTGCGCGAGAAATTCTCGCGGCTGGTGTCGGCATAGCGGCCCTTCAGCTCGTTCTTGTCGGCAAAGCCGATCGCGTGGATCACGAAGTCGAGCTTGCCCCACTTTTCGCGGAGCACCGCGAAGGTGGCATCGACGCTGGCGATGTCCTCGACGTCGCAAGGCAGCACCAGATCGACGCCGAGCTGCTCCGCCAGCGGCTTGACGCGCTTGCCGAGCGCCTCGCCCTGGAAGGTGAAGGCAAGCTCGGCGCCATGGGCATGAAGCGTCCGCGCCATGCCCCAGGCGATGGAATGATCATTGGCGATGCCCATGATCAGACCGCGCTTGCCTTTCATCAAACCTTCCATACCGCCATCGCTCCTATTTTCGACGTCATCGCCCGCGCAGGCGGGCGATCCAGTATTCCAGAGACCGTCGTGATAAATAGAGAAGCCGCGGCGTACTGGATGCCCCGCCTTCGCGGGGCATGACAAAGTCAGAGATCACGCATCCAGCCGGCTGAACACCAGCGTGGCGTTGGTGCCGCCGAAGCCGAAGGAGTTCGACAGCACGGTGCCGATCTTGGCGTTGTCGATGCGCTTGCGCACGATCGGCATGTCGGCGAACACGGGGTCGAGCTCCTGGATGTGCGCGCTCTCGCAGATGAAGCCGTTGTTCATCATCAGCAGCGAATAGATCGCTTCCTGCACGCCGGTGGCGCCGAGCGAATGGCCGGTCAGCGCCTTGGTCGCCGAGATCGGCGGGCACTTCTCGCCGACGCCGAACACTTTGCGGATCGCCTCGATCTCCGGCGGGTCCCCGGCCGGCGTCGAGGTCGCGTGCGGGTTGATGTAGTCGACCTTGGTTTTCACCGTCGACATCGCCATGCGCATGCAGCGCTCGGCGCCTTCGCCCGACGGCGCCACCATGTCGTGGCCATCAGAGGTCGCGCCATAGCCGACCACCTCGCCATAGATGCGCGCGCCGCGCGCCTTGGCATGCTCGAGCTCTTCCAGCACCAACACGCCGGCGCCGCCGGCGATGACGAAGCCGTCGCGATTGAGATCGTAGGGACGCGAGGCCGTGGCCGGCGTGTCGTTGTACTTCGAGGACATCGCGCCCATGGCGTCGAACAGCACCGACAGTGACCAGTCCAGCTCCTCGCAGCCGCCGGCGAAGATGACGTCCTGCTTGCCGATCTGGATGGTCTCATAGGCATTGCCGACGCAATGGTTCGAGGTCGCGCAGGCCGATGAGATCGAATAGTTCACGCCCTTGATCTTGAACCAGGTCGCGAGCGTCGCGGATGCCGTGGAGGACATCGCCTTCGGCACCGCAAACGGGCCGACGCGCTTCGGTCCCTTGGAGCGGGTGATGTCGGCGGCTTCGACGATGGTGCGCGCCGAGGGGCCGCCGGAGCCCATGATGATGCCGGTGCGGATGTTGGAGACTTCGTCGGGCGACAGGCCGGAATCCTGGATCGCCTGCTCCATCGCGATGTGATTCCACGCCGCGCCCTGGCCGAGGAAGCGCATCGCGCGGCGGTCGACCACCGTCGACGGATCGAGCGACGGCTCGCCTTGCACCTGCGAACGGAAGCCGAGCTCGGCATATTTCTCAGCCCGCGAAATGCCCGACTTCGCCTCGTGAAGGCTCGCAAGCACTTCCTGGGTGTTGTTTCCGATCGACGAGACGATGCCCATCCCGGTGACCACAACCCGCCTCATGACAGCCTCGCCTCAATCGTTGTCTTCTTAGTGATGCGCTCAGCCCAGGCTCGTGCCCTGCTTGAACAGGCCGACCTTCAGATCCTTGGCGCGATAGATAATCTGGTCATCGACCGAAAGCCACCCGTCGGCGATGCCGAGCACGAGCTTCGAACGCATCACGCGCTTGATATCGACGTTGTACACAACCTTGCGGGCGTCGGTCAGCACCTGGCCGCCGAACTTCAGCTCGCTCAGGCCAAGCGCCCGGCCGCGGCCTTCCCCCCCGCTCCAGCCGAGGTAGAAGCCGACCATCTGCCACAGCGCATCGAGTCCGAGGCAGCCGGGCATGACCGGATCGTTCTTGAAATGGCAGCCGAAGAACCAGAGGTCGGGCTTCACGTCGAGCTCGGCGCGCACGAGGCCCTTGCCGAACTCACCGCCATTGTCGTTGATGTCAGTGATGCGGTCGAACATCAGCATCGGCGGCAGCGGCAGCTGGGCATTGCCGGGGCCGAACATCTCGCCGCGGGCACAGGCCAGCAGATCCTCGTAGTCGTAACCGTTGCGCCTGTTCAGCATTCACGAGCCTCTGTTCAAATTCCGATTGAGCGGCGTTCCTGGCAAAATTGGGCCCCGTCTGGATCGGACAGCAACGCCAATTGCCACCGCCGGCTGCGACTTGCGCAAGCTTCGCATGAACTGCCGACCGGGCCTCCATGCCGGCTGCGCCAAAATCGGCTAAGCGGAACCGCGCGCTCTCTAACACAGCCGATTTCGGGTGGCAAAGCGCAGACATGAAGGTAAAATGACGCGCTCCCCAGCCGGTTCCAGGCCTGATTAGAACCTCTCTAGTTGCGAGAAACTTGCATCTGCATCTTTCTGTTCTTATATTACAGAGAGATATTGTTCACGCGTGCCCGAAATCTTGGAAATGAACGAGAATACCGCGTCCCAACACGACGACGACCATGCCGCGGCCCTCTTGGCCGGCCGGCAGCCGGCTTTGACCGGGTGCCCCTGGCACGACGTCAACGAAATGCTGCAGTCCGCGGGGTTGCGGCCGACGCGCCAGCGCATGGCGCTGGGCTGGCTGCTGTTCGGCAAGGGCGCACGCCACCTCACGGCTGAAATGCTCTACGAGGAAGCCACGCTCGCCAAGGTCCCGGTGTCGCTGGCGACGGTCTACAATACGCTGAACCAGCTCACCGATGCCGGCCTGCTGCGCCAGGTCAGCGTCGACGGCACGAAGACCTATTTCGACACCAACGTCACCACCCACCACCACTATTATCTCGAGAACAGCCACGAGCTGGTCGACATCGAGGATCCGCATCTGGCGCTATCCAAGATGCCGGAGGTGCCCGAGGGCTACGAGATCTCCCGCATCGATATGGTCGTGCGCCTGCGCAAGAAGCGCTGAGCTAGCCTTAAACTGCTGAAATCGTCGTCATGGCCGGGCTTGTCCCGGCCATCTACGTTTTCGACCAGATGCAAGGGTCGTGGATGCCCGGGACCAGCCCGGGCATTGATGGTGGGCGGCAGATTGCTAGCCTTCGGCCTCAATTCACCTGTTCGTCGACGTAGACGCCCCAGAGCCGCTCCTGCTGGATCCATCCGTCGAAGCCGTTGCCGATGACGCGGCACCAGCCTGCGGCGCATTTCTTCACCTGGGTGACGACGCCGGCCTGGAGCTTGGCGGCAACCGCACTGTCGGGATCGGGTCGGTCGTAGATCGGAGCGAGATCGTCCTTGTGCTTCATGGTGACGACCGCAGTGCGGCGGCCCGACAGCAGCGAGTGATAGACCCAGCCCTCGGCGCCCTCGGAATCGCGCACCCGGCGCCAGTTCTCGAACTCGGCGGTAATTTCGACCGGCAGGCCGGCGCGGGTGTAGACCCAGGCGACGTCATTGTCCTTGGTCGGGCCGGCGCGGACGTTCACGTGATCCGATTTGAGGCTGACATAGCGCGGCACCGGCAAGCCGCTGCTGGCCTGCGGGGTATTATCCTTCGAATGCGAGGGGTCGACCGAGGCGCTCAACCACAAGCAAACAAGCGCCATCATCGAACAAAAACGCCCCAACGCCATCAACCCGTCTCCTTCAAAGACCCGGCAGACCGGACCTTCACCCCAATTCCAAACCCTGCCGCGCCTGTCCCTTCTCCCCGCGCCTTGCGGGTTCCAAGCCTTGAGCCGTGGTTCTTGTCTTGGCCCGGTCTTCTGCTAGAGAGAACGGGCACTCGAGCAACCAATTGGCCCCGATTTTCCGGCCGGAAATGTCGGGTGAGCTTGGAGGAAACGCCGGGGACGGACACGGCAAGGGCAGTGTCGAACAACCGGGTTAATGAGGCCTCAACGACCGGCCTTTGGCGACAGAGGCGGCCTGCGATGCCTCATGAGAGCAGGACATGTCGGTGAAGAAAAAGCCCCTCGTCGTGGTGACGCGCAAGCTGCCGGATTCGATCGAGACGCGGATGCGCGAGCTCTTCGATGCGCGGATCAATCTCGACGACACGCCGATGTCGCCCGAGCAGATCGCGGAAGCCGCCCGCACCGCCGACGTGCTGGTTCCCACCGTGACCGATCACATCAGCGCCGACGTGGTGAACCAGCCCGATTGCAAGCTCCGCCTGATCGCCAATTTCGGCAACGGCGTCGACAATATCGACGTCGCGGCCGCCCATGCCCGCGGCATTACCGTCACCAACACGCCGAAGGTGCTGACCGAAGACACCGCGGACATGACCATGGCGCTGATCCTGGCGGTGCCGCGGCGAATGATCGAAGGCGCCTCGATCCTGACCGAAGGCAAGCCCTGGGCCGGCTGGTCGCCGACCTGGATGCTCGGCCACCGCATCGGGGGCAAACGCCTCGGCATCATCGGCATGGGCCGCATCGGCCAGGCGGTGGCGCGCCGCGCCCGCGCCTTCGGCCTGCAGATCCACTACCACAACCGCCGTCCCGTCGCCCCCGTCATCGCCGAGGAGCTGGGGGCAACCTATTGGGAAAGCCTCGACCAGATGCTGGCGCGGATGGACATCATCTCGGTGAACTGTCCGCACACGCCGGCAACCTACCACCTGCTCTCGGCCCGGCGGCTGAAGCTGATCCGAAAAGACGCCTATATCGTCAACACCGCGCGAGGCGAGGTCACCGACGAGGACACGCTGATCAAGCTGATCGAAGGCGGCGAGATCGGCGGCGCCGGCCTCGACGTCTACGAGCACGAGCCCGCGGTGAATCCAAAACTGGTGCGGCTCGCCAGGGCCGGCAAGGTGACGCTGCTGCCGCATATGGGCTCGGCCACGATCGAAGGCCGCGTCGAAATGGGCGAGAAGGTGATCATCAACATCCGCACCTTCCTCGACGCCCACAAGCCGCCGGACCGCGTGCTGCCGAGCATGCTTTGAGGCGCTGTGCTCCGGCGGACGGATGCTGATCCTATGTGCCCCCGGGCAAATTGAACCTGGCGCGCGATTTCAAGACTGGCCGCCACGTCCTCACCTGTACGTGCAAGCCGGCGTATCCGCGTCTGCTCGATGCGTAACGAAAACTCTCGGATCAGCTCCATAACGTCTGGTGCGAGCCCAGCCGTATTTACGATCTTGATGTTGTAAGGGGGCTTGAGTGCGTTCATTCCGCCCCCGAAAATCGAATCCAAAAAGGCAGCCAGCATGTCGCCATCCCACTCCGGTGCCCCTATTGCTGCCTTGAGACCTGATCAAAAATCCTGAGCTGTTTTCCAAGTACTGGCATCGAGTTCTACTGTTCGCACAGTGCTCTCGATGCCGCCCGAATTTTGGGCCGGTGTCCTACTCGCGGTGGATGCTCAAGTCATCGAACACAGGCCCGTCGCCGTTGAGCGGATTGGCGGGATCGCGGCCGTAGCGCAGCGTCTCGAAGCGCATCGCGCGCGCATCGATCATCAGGAGGCGGCCCACGAGGCCATCGCCGAAGCCGACGATCTCGCGGATCGCCTCCAGCGCCATCATCGAGCCGAGCACGCCCGCCAATGCGCCCATGACCCCGGCCTCCGCACAAGCCGGCACGGTGCCGGGCGGCGGCGCTTCCGGAAACAGACAGCGGTAGGTCGGGTTGAACTCGCCCTGCTCGTTGGTCTCATGCGCGCGGATGGTGGTGAGAGAGCCGTCGAACGTGCCGAGCGCCGCGGTGATCAATGTCCGCTTGGCAAAGAAGCAGGCGTCGGAGACCAGATAGCGGGTCGAGAAATTGTCGGAGCCGTCGAGCACGAGGTCGTAATCACCGATCAGGCTGAGCGCGTTATCCGCGTTGAGCCAGGTGGCGTGGCCGACGAAGCGGACGTGCGGGTTGAGCGCCGCGATCCGCTCGGCCGCACTCTCGACCTTGTGCCGGCCGATGTCGGGCGTCGTATGGATCACCTGGCGCTGCAGGTTGGACAGCGACACCACGTCGTCGTCGACCACGCCCAGCGTGCCGATTCCGGCGGCGGCCAGATACATCAGCGCGGGCGCGCCGAGCCCGCCGGCGCCGATCACCAGCACCGAGGCCCGCTTCAACGCAGCCTGGCCGGGACCACCGACGTCGCGCAGGACAATATGGCGGGCATAGCGTTCGAGTTCGTCCGGGCTCAGCACCTTCTCTTACTCCTGAACCGCACCGTCATTGTTCGCGACCAACGAGATGTGCTTCAATCGCATGCTTTTCAATGTTTTGGCGTTCAACGGGCTGGCTGGATTTGTCATGAGGTCGATGCTTGCGGCAACACTGATGTTCGGGGCTGTCACGGGCGCGCACGCCCAGATGACGACGCCCCAAGTGCCAGGCGCCACCCCGAAGACGGTCCAGACCGTTCCGGTCAAGCCCCCGTCGATGCAGACGCCTGCCGCCACGGCCGATGCCATGGCCAAAGCCGAGCGGCTGGCGCTGCAGTCCGACCTCGCCTGGGTCGGCCAGTATAACGGCGCCATCACCGGCGACGTCAGCGAGCGCATAGTCAACGCCATCAAGGAATACCAGAAGGCCAAGGGCGGCAAGCCGACCGGCGTGCTCAATCCGCAGGAGCGCGCCGCGCTCGCCGACACGGCGCGAAAGAAGCAGGAGAGCGTCGGTTGGAAGATCGTGACCGAGCCGACCAGCGGTGCCCGGCTCGGCATTCCGGGCAAGCTGGTGCCACAGCAGGCAAGCGACGCCAACGGCTCGAAATGGACCTCGCCGACAGGGACGGTGCAGGTGGTTCTCAGCCGCCGCAAGGAGGCGAACCCGACCTCGGCAAAGCTCGCCGATCTCGAGAAGGAGCCGTCCGGACGCAAGGTTGATTACACCGTGGTGAAGCCCGACTTCTTCGTATTGTCGGGCTTGCAGGGCCTGAAGAAGTTCTATGTCCGCGGCACCTTCAAGGGCGACGAGGTCCGCACCATGACGATCCTCTACGACCAGGCGACAGAGAATACTGTCGAGCCGGTCGTGATCGCGATGTCGAGCGCGTTCAACGCGTTTCCGTCGCGGCCGCTGGCCGGGCCGCCCCCACGCAAGACCGTCGAATACGGCACCGGCGTCGTCGTCAGCGAGGACGGCGCGATCGTCACCGACCGCCTCGTCACCGATGGCTGCCTTGCGATCATGATCGCCGGTCATGGCAGGGCCGATCGCATCGCGGAGGACAAGGAGCGCGATCTCGCGCTGCTGCGCGTCTACGGCGCGCCCGGCCTGAAGCCGCTCAGCCTCGCCGGCGGGGCCCCGAAAACCAATGTCGATCTCGTCGGCATCGCCGATCCGCAAAGCCAGGGCGGCGCGGCGGCGGTGTCGAGCCTCAAGGCCACGCTGGCGCCGGTGACCAGCAGCAATTCCGCACTCTCGCCGTCGCCGGCGGTCGGCTTCTCCGGCAGCCCGGCCGTCGACGCCGACGGCAAGTTCGCCGGCATCGCGCTGCTGAAGGCGGCGGTGGTCGCGGGGCCTGCAACATCGGTGCAGGCGTCGCAGGCGATGATGGTCTCCGCAGAGGCGGTGCGCGGATTCCTGAAGGCGAACGGGGTCGCGGCGAACGGCACGTCGACGGACGCCAAGGCCGCCGTCGTGCGCGTGATCTGCGTGCGGAAGTAGCATGTTGCGGCGTCTTATCTCTCCTTCCACGCTGAAGCAGGCATTCGCGACCTTTGCCGGGCATCACATCGACGCCATTGCCGGCATGCCGATCCTTAAGCGAGCCTGAACCTGATTCCGCTCTTCGCAAGGCCGCCCGAAATGCCGACTGGCGTGCCGTCGGCGCGCCAGCAGGCGGCGCCTGTCATGGTGCCGCCGTCCTGGAAGGCGATACCGTTCATGCCGCCGGCGACGGTCGGAACGGGCTCGACCTTGTGGCCCAGCGCCGCGAGCCTCAAGCGCACGCTCTCAGGCACCGTCTGCTCGACCTCGAGCGCATTGCCCTCGGTCCACACCCTCGGCGCCTCGACCGCCTCCTGCAGGCTCATGCCGTGGTCGATCAGATTGACCAGCGCCTGCATCGCGCTCGGGAAGATGCGCTTGCCTCCGGGCAAACCGAGCGCATAGCGCAGCTTGCCGCCCTTCAGCGCCATCATCGGCGACATCGAAGTGGTGACACGCTTTCCCGGCGCCAGCGACAGCGCGTGGCCCGGACGCGGATCGAACAAATTCATGTAGTTGTTGGCGATGGCTCCCAAGCCCGGGATCATGATCTTGGCGCCGAACAGACTGTTGATCGTCTGCGTGGTCGCAACCACGTTCCCGAAGCTATCCGCCGCCGTCATGTGCGTGGTATGTGCGCCTTCGAGCTGCGACACGCCGGCACCCCAAATCTGCGCCCGCGCCGGATCGATGGCGCGGCGGCGCTCCTCGGCATAGGCTTTCGAGGTCAGCTTCTCCACCGGCACGCCGACATAATCAGGATCGCCACTCGCGGCAGCGCGGTCGGCAAAGGCGATCTTCAGGACCTCGGCGAGGTAATGAATCGTTTCAGGCGTGCCGAAGCCGAGGCCAGCGATGTCGTAGCCTTCCAGGATGTTCAGCATCTGCGCGATATGCACGCCGGAGGCGGCCGGAGGCGGCGGGCCAAAAATGGTCCAGCCGCGATAATCGGCCCGGATCGGCTGCCGCTCAACGGTCTTGTAGCCTGCGAGATCACTGCGACGGATGAAGCCGCCGGTCTTCTCCATGTAGTCGGCGAGGATGTCGCCAAGCGGCCCTTCGTACAGCGCGGTCTCGCCTTGCTCGGCGATATAGCGCAGGGTCTCGGCATATTCGGCCTGAATTACGCGCTCGCCAACCTTGAGAGGCTCACCGTTCGGCAAGTAGATCGCCGAAATCGGTTTGTCCTTACGCATCTCGATAGCGCACTCACTGATGCATTCGTGCAAATAGGGCGTCGCTGCATAACCGCGTGCGGCGTGCTTGATGGCGGGTTGCAGGACGTCGGCGAGGCTCATAGTGCCGAACCGGCGCAACGTCTCGCACCAAGCCTTCAGCGAGCCCGGCGTGGCAACTGCCTTCGGTCCGTTGAGATTCTCGTCGCCGACGGTATCGAACACGTCGTGCGCCGAGCCGGGCTTCGAGATGTAGGTGGTGTCGCGCACAGCCGCGGGCACGGTGCTCTGGCCGTCGATGAAGCGGTGGCTGCCGTCGGCGAGCCGGATATGCGCCATGCCGCCACCGATGATGCCGACCATCATCGGCTCGACCACCGTCAGCGTGAACAGGGTGGCAATCGCGGCATCGATGGCGTTGCCGCCGGCTGCCAGCATCTCGGCACCGGCGCTGGAAGCCAGCGGATGATTGCTGACCACCATGCCGCGGCTCGAGACCGCCGGCATCTTCTGGCATTCAAAGGTGGTTGCCGTCCGCTCGCGCCAGTTCCCGCCCATGCCGCCTGCCCTTCTTGTTCACGGCGGCAACCACATCATACGCACGATTACGGGTCCAGTATTGGTACGGATTAGCTGACATTCCCAATTCTGCCACCATTGCCTCTGTTGATTCGGACCTCCGCGATCCCTCTTTGGATCGGGCCGGCACGTCCTGAGCGAGAAGCGCTCAGCATCCAGAAGCGATGCACGTTCGCGTGGCGTATCCCTGACCCAGCTCCAAAGGACTGATCTTCAAATGCACACCATCGCATTGGCCACCCAAAAGGGCGGCAGCGGCAAGAGCACGCTCGCCATCGGGCTCGCTTTGGCCGCCAAGCAGACCGGCTTCACCGTCCGCCTGATCGAGACCGACCCGCAGGGCACCCTCTCCAACTGGCAGCGCCGCCGCAACAATGACGACGTCGTCGTCGAGCCGATCTATCAAGCCGCCAATATCGAGCCTCGCTTGAAGATGCTCGCCGACAGCGGCCTCCAGATCGCGATCGTCGACACCGCCGCCGGCCTCAGCGCCGCCACCACCGCCGCGATCCGCCATTCCGACCTCTGCCTGATCCCGGCCCGTCCCAGCGTCGCCGACATCGAGGCGACCGTCTCGACGCTCAGCGTCGCCCGCGCCTGGAAGCGGCCTTACAGCTTCGTGCTCAACCAGACGCCGATCCGCGGACAGCGCATCGACAACGCCGCGACCGCGCTCGCCGAGGAAGCCGCGCTCGATCTTGCCGAGGTGCTCGCGCGTCCGCTGATCGTGATGCGCAACGATCACCAGGACGCGCTTGCGAGCGGCCTTGCCGTGAGTGAATTCGCGCCGAACGGCAAATCGGCGGACGAGATCCGCGGCCTCTGGCGCTGGATCGAGACCCGGCTCGAGCTCGAAGCCACCACCAATGTCCTGATCGACCAGGTCATCTCGGCTGCGCACGGCATGCTGCAGATCGCTGCAGAGCAGGCGGCGGACGAGACCACGACACTGGCGTCCTGAGCGGGGCGATCGCTCGGACGACAGCCGAGCTCTTCGCTATCCGGTGAAAGAGCCCAAGCGGCGCTCGCAATGACGGCGGGGTGAGATCGTCGCCCTTGCTGAGACTCACGGCCTCTCTGCGGCAATCCCGATGGTCACTTCTGACATTTCGGGCACCAGAACGTCGAACGACCATTCTGCACGAACCGCTTGATCGCGCCGCCGCAGCGCGGCGTCGTGCATTTTCCGCCTTCGCGATCGTAGACCTTGAACGAGTGCTGGAAATAGCCGAGCTCGCCGGTGGTCTGGCGGTGATCGCGCAAGCTGGAGCCGCCGGCCTTGATCGCATCGTTCAGCACGGCATGGATCGCGCCGACCAAGCGCTTGGCATGATCTGTCGGCTCGCCCTTCTTGGTGGATAGCGTCGCAGCGATGCGCCGTGGCGACAGATGCGAGCGGTGCAGCGCCTCGCAGACATAGATGTTGCCGAGCCCGGCCACCACGCGCTGGTCGAGCAGCGCGGCCTTCAGGCTCGTGGTCTTGCCCTGGCAGGAGCGCGCCAGCATCGCCGCGTCGAATTCATTGCCGAGCGGCTCGGGGCCGAGCCCGCGGAGCAGAGGCTCGTCCTCGAGCGCGCCACGTGCAATCACTTTCATGTATCCGAAACGGCGCGGATCGTTGAAGATGATGTCGGCGCCCGAGGACATCCGAAACAGCACGTGGTCGTGCGCGGAATCCTTGGCCTTCGGATAGTGAAACTCGCCGGGCTGAGCCTCGTTGTCCGGCTTGATGACGCGGAACGAGCCCGACATGCCCAGATGCATCAAGAGCACGTCGCCGGAAGCGAGATCCGCCATAAGATATTTTGCGCGGCGCCCGAGGCCCGTGACGACCTGCCCCTTGAGCCGGGCCACGAAGTCGGGCTGGAACGGAAAGCGCAAATCCGGGCGGCGGGCCTCCGCATCGAGGATTTTCGCACCCTCCATCACGGGCTGAAGGCCGCGGCGCACGGTCTCGACTTCGGGCAATTCAGGCATGGTCGGGCATTCACCTTATGAGGGCGGTGTGATAGCGCCATTGCGGCGGGCAGGCTATGGTCCGCCGACTGGAGTAGAGTAATGGATCGGCCGGGCGAAACCACGCATTTTGGCTTCAGGGACGTTCCCCTCGGGGACAAGCAGACGCTGGTGAACGACGTGTTTCACAGCGTGGCGTCGCGCTATGATCTGATGAATGACCTGATGTCCGGCGGCCTGCACCGGATCTGGAAGGACATCATGATCACCTCGCTGGATCCGCCCAGGGGCGACCGGCCGTTCGCCCTGCTCGACGTCGCCGGTGGCACCGGCGACATCTCGTTCCGCGCCGCCAAGGCGGCCGGCCCCGGCTTCCATGCCACGGTGTGCGACATCAATTCGGACATGCTCGCCGTGGGGCGCGAGCGCGCCGCCAAGCGTCATCTGGACACCCAGGTCGATTTCGTCGAGGGCAACGCCGAATCGCTTCTCTTTGCCGATCGCAGCTTCGACGCCTATACGATCGCCTTCGGCATCCGCAACGTGCCGCGGATCGACCTCGCGCTGCGCGAGGCCTATCGCGTGCTGAGGCCCGGCAGCCGCTTCCTGTGCCTGGAATTCTCCACCGTCGAGATGCCCGGCCTCGACAAACTTTATGATCTCTTCTCGTTCAAGGTGATCCCGCCGCTCGGGCGCATGGTCACGGGCGACGCCGAATCGTATCAATATCTCGTCGAGTCGATCCGCAAATTTCCAAAGCCCGCCGTCTTCGCCGACATGATCCGGGAGGCCGGCTTTGCCCGCGTCAGCTGGCAGACACTCTCGGGCGGCATCGTCGCACTGCATTCGGGCTGGCGTTTGTGATCTCTGCCGTCACCCACATTGCGCGCCTGATCCGCGCCGCGTTCGTGTTTGCGCACGAAGGCGTGTTCGGCGCGGTCGACCCGAGTCTGGTGCCGCCGCCGGGACAGCTCGCGCTGAAGCTGGCGCGCATCATCGAGCGCCGTGGCGCCAAGCAGGGACCGCGGATCTCGCGCGCGCTGACGCGGATGGGCCCGGCCTATCTCAAGCTCGGCCAGTTCCTGGCGACGCGCCCCGACGTGGTCGGCGTCATCATGGCGCGGGATCTCGAAAGTCTGCAGGACCGTCTGCCGCCGTTTCCGCAACAGGAAGCCGAGGCCACGATCGCGACTTCGCTGGAACGGCCGCTGACGGACGTCTTCGTGAGCTTCGGCCCGCCGGTCGCGGCGGCCTCGATCGCGCAGGTGCATCGCGGCGAGGTGTTGCGCGACGGCATCCGCAAGTCGGTCGCGATCAAGGTGCTAAGGCCCAACGTCGCGGCACGCTTCCGCCGCGATCTCTCCGATTTCTTCTACGTCGCGCACAAGGCCGAGGCCTATTCAGCCGAGGCGCGGCGCCTGCGCCTGATCGAGGTCATCAACACCATGTCGCGCTCGGTCGCGATGGAGATGGACCTGCGACTCGAAGCAGCTGCACTGTCGGAGATGGCGGAGAACACGCGCGACGATCCCGATTTCCGCGTGCCCGCCGTCGACTGGGACCGCACCACGCACAACGTGCTGACGATGGAATGGATCGACGGCATCGCGCTGAACGATCACAAGCGCCTCGCAGAGGCGCAGGTCGACCTGCCAGATCTCGGCCGCAAGGTGATCCAGAGCTTCCTGCGCCACGCGCTGCGCGACGGCTTCTTCCACGCCGACATGCATCCGGGCAATCTATTCCTGGATGACGCCGGCCGTCTCGTCGCGGTCGATTTCGGGATCATGGGCCGGCTCGGCATGAAGGAGCGGCGCTTCCTCGCCGAAATCCTGCTCGGCTTCATCACCCGCGATTATCGCCGCGTGGCCGAGGTGCATTTCGAGGCCGGCTATGTGCCCGCGCATCATTCGGTCGAGAATTTTGCGCAAGCCATCCGCGCTATCGGCGAGCCGATCCACAACCGCACGGCGGAAGAGATCTCGATGGCGCGGTTGCTCACGCTGCTGCTCGAGGTCACCGGCCTGTTCGACATGACGACGCGGCCCGAGCTTATCCTGCTGCAGAAGACCATGGTGGTGGTCGAAGGCGTGGCGCGCGGCTTCGATCCCAAGCTCGACATCTGGAGGATCGCCGATCCCGTGGTGCGCGAATGGATCGAGCGCAATCTCGGACCCATCGGTCGCATCGAGGGTGCGATCGCCGGCACCGGGGACATCGCCCGGGTCTTGATGCGCCTGCCCGAGATCGCCGAGCGGTCCGTGAAGGTGCTGGAGCAGCTCGAGACCATGACGCGGGAGGGCATCAGGCTGTCGCCTGAGAGCATCGCGGCCATGGGACGCAGCGAGGGCCGCAAGAACCGCTGGCGCACCGTGGCGCTCTGGATCATCGCCGCGACCTTCATCGGGATTCTGATCGCAGTCCGGAATTTGTGATTGCACTGCAATCATGCGAATGATAGCATCGCTATCATTCTCTGCCGGAGGGCGTCATGGCAAGCCTGACCATCCGCAAGCTCGACGACGCAGTCAAAACCTATCTACGGCTGCGCTCGGCCAAGAACCACAGGTCGGTCGAGGAGGAGGTCCGGGTCATCCTGCGGGAGCTGATCGAGGGCCGCGAGGAGCCGCTGACGCCGTTTGCGGTGCCGTCTCCCGCCCCGACGCCCCAGCGCACCGGCGCGCTTGCCGAGGCCAGCGTCACCCTGATCATCGGAGGCGGGATCGCGGCGTATAAGTCGCTCGACCTGATCCGCAGGCTGAAGGAGCGCCGCATCGAGGTCCGCTGCGTGCTGACAAAGGCGGCCCAGCAATTCGTGACGCCGCTGGCCGCGAGCGCCCTGTCGCACGAGCGCGTCTATACCGACCTGTTCGACCCGCAGAGCGAGTTCGATGCCGGCCACATACGCCTCGCGCGCGACTGCGACCTGATCGTGGTGGCGCCGGCCACTGCCGACCTGATGGCGAAGATGGCGAACGGTCATGCCGACGACCTCGCCAGCGCCATCCTGCTTGCGACCAATCGTAAGGTGCTGCTGGCACCGGCGATGAATCCGTTGATGTGGACCAACGCGGCGACGCGCCGCAACCTCGCCCAGCTCCAGCGCGACGGCGTTGTGCTGATCGGCCCGAACGCGGGCGAGATGGCCGAAGCCGGCGAAGCCGGGACGGGCCGCATGTCGGAAGCCATCGAGATCGCCAATGCCGCCGAGCGCCTGCTGCGACCGCCGATGCCGAAGCCGCTCGCCGGCAAGCGCGTGCTGATCACCGCAGGCCCCACCCATGAGGCGATCGATCCCGTGCGCTATATCGCCAACCGTTCCTCCGGCAAGCAGGGCTTTGCCATTGCCGCCGCTGCACAGGCCGCGGGCGCCGAGGTTGTTCTGGTGAGCGGTCCGGTCGACATCGACGATCCCCCGGGCGTGACGGTGAAGCATGTCGAATCGGCGCGGCAGATGCTGGAGCAGGTCAAGGCCGCGCTTCCCACCGACGTCGCGATCTTCGCCGCCGCAGTCGCCGACTGGCGCGTCGCCAATGAAGGCGAGCAGAAGCTGAAGAAAACCGCGGCCGGCATGCCGCCGCTGCAATTGGTCGAGAACCCCGACATTCTCGCCACCATCTCCAAGCTCGCCGACAAGCGCCCGAGGCTCGTGATCGGCTTTGCCGCCGAGACCGAGCACCTCATCGACAACGCCAAAGCAAAATTTGCGCGCAAGGGCTGCGACTGGATCGTCGCCAACGACGTCTCGCCCGCCACCGGCGTGATGGGCGGCGACCGCAACACGGTCCACCTGCTCAGCCGCAAGACCGGTGCGCCGGACGGCGAGATTGCAGTTGATTCCTGGCCGGCGATGACCAAGGAACAGGTCGCGATCGAACTGGTCGCGCAGATCGCGAAGAGCGTGACCGGCAAATCCCTGGAGTCCGCATCTTGAGTACGAAGGTGACCGTCGAGCTGCAACGCCTCGCCCACGCTGAGGGCCTGCCGCTGCCGGCCTATCAGACCAGCGAGGCCGCCGGCCTCGACTTGATGGCGGCGGTGCCGGACAACGCGCCCATGACGCTCGCACCGGGCGAATATGCGCTGGTGCCGACGGGCCTTGCCATCGCCTTGCCGCCCGGACACGAGGCGCAGGTGCGGCCGCGTTCGGGGCTGGCGGCTAAGCACGGCGTCACCGTGCTGAATTCGCCGGGCACGATCGATGCGGACTACCGCGGCGAGATCAAGGTGATCCTGATCAATCACGGCACCGCGCCTTTCGTGATCAAGCGCGGCGAGCGCATCGCGCAGATGGTGATCGCGCCGGTGCTGCAGGCCGCGCTGGTTCCCGTCGCCACGTTGTCGTCGACCGACCGCGGCGCCGGCGGTTTTGGCTCGACGGGGCGCTAACCCAAGACAACTCCAGCCGAATCATCCGCAGAATCACGCGCCTTGGAACCGCGCGGCCCGCATTTTTTTGGGGCCGCCTTTGCGTTCACGATCTGGACTCTTACCGGCGGAGTCGCGGTGAGGGTATTGTCTTTTGATTCGCGCGCGACGGGGGTCGCCGCGCGCAGATTCGTGCGGTCTTGAATTTCCGCGTCTTGGGGCAACTATGTCAGGCGTGATCGTGTCGATGCGTCGGACGCTGTTGTCGTGCACATCGCTGGCGCGCAACGGCTTGGTGGGAGGCGCTCTCGCAGCGCTGCTGCCGGCTGCGCCGGCCAAGGCCGCCGACCTCATCGACACCCTCGCCCTCGTGATGGATCTCAACCGGCAGGAACTCGCGGTGCTCGCCACCGCGCTGGCCCTGCTCGGCTTTTCGGTGATGGCCGCGATCCTGTTGATGCGGACGCGGGTGCGCACGGCGAAGAACGAGGCGCGGCTGCGCGCGCGGATCGGGGAACTTCAGCTCCAGGCCGACCGCTTCGGCGCACTGTTGTTCGCCGAGCCGCAGATCCTGATCTCATGGCCGGCGGGCGACAACCGCGCGCAGATTTCCGGCGATATCGCGCTGGTGCTGCCGCGCGATTCCTCGCCGCAGCGCGTGCTGGCGTTCGGAACCTGGCTGCCGCCGGAACCGGCGCTGCTGATGGACCATGCGGTCGATGCGCTGCGCGAGCGCGGCGACGGGTTCCAGCTGACGCTGACCACCGCGCACGGCCATATGCTGGAAGCGATCGGGCGCGCCATCGGCGGCCAGGCCATCGTCCGCATTCGCGAGCTCTCGGGCCTGCGCCGTGATCTGGCCGAAACCAATCTGCGCTACAAGGCGCTCTCCGACGAGACCGAGATGCTTCGCGGCTTTGCCGCGGCCGCACCGTGGCCGATCTGGGCGAAGGGCGAGAACGGCGCGCTGACCTACGCCAACCCGGCCTATGTGCGCGCCACCGAGGCGACCAGCGCCATCGATGCCCAGGAGCGCAAGCTCGAGCTGCTCGACAGTGACGACCGCAATGCGATGGAGCGGGGGCTCAAGGACGCCGCCAATTTCACCTCGCGGCTGCCGATCGTGGTCGGCGGCGAACGGCGCATCTACGACGTGCGCGCCGTCAATGTCGGCAGCGGCAGCGTCGGCGTCGCCATCGATGCCAGCGAGGCGGATGCGCTGAGCTCGGCGCTGGTGCGCATGGCGGAGGCGCACCGCCGCACGCTCGACCAGCTCTCCTCCGGCGTTGCCGTGTTCGACGGCCAGCGGCGCCTTGCCTTCTACAACGATTCCTATCGCCGGCTGTGGGATCTCGATCGCAACTTCCTCGACGCTCATCCCGACGATTCCAGCGTGCTCGACCAGCTCCGCGCCGCGCGCAAATTACCGGAGCAGCCGGATTTCCGCGCCTGGAAGGCCAAGCTGCACGAGGCCTATCGCGCGGTCGAGACCGCCAAGGACACCTGGTTCCTGCCTGACGGCCGCGCGCTCTCGGTCGTCACCACGCCGAATCCCGAGGGCGGCGTCACCTATCTGTTCGACGACGTCACCGAAAGCCTCGACCTCGCCCGCCGCTTCGACGGCCTGATCCGCGTCCAGCGCGAGACGCTGGACAGCCTCGCCGAGGGGGTCGCGGTGTTCGGCAGCAACGGCAAGGCGCAGCTGTTCAATCCGGCCTTCGTGCGGATGTGGAAGCTGTCGAGCGATGCCATGCGCGACGAGCCGCATATCCAGACCGTCGAAGGCTGGTGCCATCAGCTGTTCGACGATCCGCAAGTCTGGCGCCAGATCCGCGAGGCCATCACCGCGATCGAGAACCGCGCCGACCTGCCGCTGAAGCTGGAGCGCAAGGACGGCAGCGTGCTCGACGGCATGATCCGGCCGCTGCCGGACGGCGCCACCATGCTGACCTTCCAGGACATCACCGACACCGAGAATGTCGAGCGCGCGCTGCGCGAGCGCAACGAGGCGCTGGAGGCGGCCGACCAGATGAAGGTGGATTTCGTCCACCACGTCTCCTACGAGCTGCGCTCGCCGCTCACCACCATCATCGGCTTCGCGCATTTCCTCAGCGATCCCTCGACCGGACCGCTGACGCCGAAGCAGGCCGAATATCTCGACTACGTCACCAAATCGACCAACGCTCTGCTCGCGCTCACCAACAACATCCTGGATCTCGCCACCATCGACGCCGGCGCGATGAAGCTGGAACTCGGGCAGGTCGACGTCAGCAAGGCCATCGAGCTTGCCGCCGAGGGCATCCAGGACCGGCTCGCCACCGACCGCATCCGCCTCAAGGTCGAGATCGCGCCCGACGTCGGCAGCTTCGTCGGCGACGAGAAGCGCGTGGTGCAGGTGCTCTATAACCTCCTCGCCAACGCCGTCGGGTTTTCTCCACAGGATTCCACCGTCGGCATCAGCGCGCGGCGCACCGAACGCAGCGTGGTCTTCACCGTGACAGATTCGGGCCCTGGAATACCTGCCGACATGAAGGACAAGGTGTTCAACTGGTTCGAAAGCCGCTCGCAGGGCTCGCGTCACCGCGGCGCCGGGCTCGGCCTGTCGCTGGTGCGCTCCTTCGTCGAGCTGCATGGCGGCAAGGTGCGGGTGGATTCGATCGTCGGCCGCGGCACGGTCGTGATCTGCGATTTCCCGACCGACCAGGCGGCGCACCGCGACGCCGCCGAATGACGGAAACAACCACATTCTCCGTCGCGCTTCACAACGAGACGGCCACGGCGCAATTAATGGCCGACCTCGCGCTGCTGGTCGGTCCCGGTGACGTCATTACGCTGACCGGCGATCTCGGCGCCGGCAAGACCGCGGCGGCGCGCAGCCTGATCCGCTATCTCGCCGGTGACGATGCGCTGGAAGTGCCGAGCCCGACCTTCACGCTGGTGCAGGGCTACGAGCTGCCACCCTTCCCGGTGCTGCATGCCGATCTCTACCGTGTCGAGGAGGAGAGCGAGCTCGAGGAGATCGGGCTGTCGCCGCTGCCCGATGCCACGCTGGTGCTGATCGAATGGCCGGAGCGCGCTCCGTCGGCGATGCCCGAGGACCGCATCGACATCGCGCTGACGCACCGGCCGGCGCTGGGCTCGAACGCGCGTGCCGCCGACATCACAGGCCATGGCAAGAGCGCAGCTACAGTTGCGCGGCTGAAGGCGCTGCGCGACTTCCTCGACGCATCCGGTTACATCGATGCGACGCGCAGGCGCATGCCGGGCGACGCCTCGACACGCTCCTACGCGCGGCTCGTGCGCGATGAGGAGATCGTCATCCTCATGAACTTCCCGCAGCGGCCCGACGGCGCAGCGCTCTACAACGGAAAATCCTACAGCGCCGCGGTGCATCTGGCCGAGAACGTAAAACCCTTCGTCGCCATCGACGAAGGCCTCCGGGCGCAGGGGATCTCCGCGCCTGCGATCCATCATTTCGATCTCGACCAGGGCTTTCTGATCTCCGAGGATTTCGGCAGCGAGGGCGTGATCGAGGGCGATCCGCCGCGGCCGATTCTCGGGCGCTACGAAGCCGCCACCGACGTGCTGGCGATGCTGCACGGCAAGACACTACCGGAGACGCTGCCGCTAGACGGGCAGACCTACGCGATCCCCGTCTTCGACGTCGAGGCGCTGCTGATCGAGATCGGGTTGATGCAGGAATGGTATCTGCCCGATCGCAACGCGCCGCTGAGCGATGAGGCGCGCGCGGAATTCTTCGCGATGTGGCGCGGATTGCTGAAGCGGCCGCTGGCGGCGCCGAGGACGTGGATCATCCGCGATTATCACTCGCCCAATCTGATCTGGCTCGGCGAGCGCAGCGGCATCGAGCGCGTCGGCGTGATCGATTTCCAGGACGCCGTGCTGGGGCCGCAATCCTACGACGTGGTGTCGCTGCTCCAGGACGCCCGCATCGACGTACCCGAGACCATCGAGCTGACGCTGCTGTCGCGCTACATCAAGGCGCGGCGGGCGCAGGATGCGAGCTTCGACGCCGCCGGCTTCGCCGAGCTCTACGCGATCATGTCAGCCCAGCGGAACACGCGCCTGCTCGGCACCTTCGCCCGGCTCAACCGCCGCGATGGCAAGCCGCATTATCTGCGCCATCAGCCGCGGATCTGGACCTATCTCCAGCGCTCGCTGGCGCATCCCGCGCTCGCCCATCTGCGCGACTGGTATCTCGCCAACGTCCCGCCGCCGGGCTGATTCAGGACCGATTTACCGGCCGTTAGCCAAGATGTCGCTATTCTGGCGCCGAGGGAGCCGGAACATTGCGGGGCTGGAGCGGGGCAGATGGCAGCGAAAGCGGATCAGCGCGGAAATAGCCGGGTCATTTTCGAGCGCGGGTTTTCGGCCCAGATGATGGGAATCGACGGCACCTGGCGGCGCGACTGCACCATGGAGGACGTCTCCGAGACCGGCGCCAAGCTGACGATCGACGGCTCGGTCGAAGGTCTGCATCTGAAGGAATTCTTTCTCCTGCTGTCCTCCACGGGGCTCGCCTACCGGCGTTGCGAGCTGGCCTGGGTCAATGGCGACCAGATCGGCGTCAATTTCCTGAAAGTGGGCGACAAGAAGAAAAAGCTACGTTCCACAGCCGTTGGGGCGTGACGGCAACACCCGTCGTACAACCGTCACGGCGGGTGGTTAAGGCGGTTGAGATGCGGTGCGGCAGATCGAGCCTCGTGTTAGGATTGCTGCGAACGCGAAAGGTCCTGAGAAGGGGAAGGATGTCCGTCAAGCCGACCAAAGCCATGGTGCTCGCCGCAGGGTTTGGCCTGCGCATGCGCCCCCTGACGGACAAGATGCCGAAGCCGATGGTGCCGGTCGCAGGCCAGCCGTTGCTCGACCACGTGCTCGACAAGCTCGGCCAGGCCGGCGTGACCGAGGCGGTGGTCAACGTGCACTATTTGCCGGACCAGATCATCGACCACGTCGCATCACGCCAGCTTCCGCGCGTGACGATCTCCGACGAGCGCGACCAGGTGCTCGGCACTGGTGGCGGCGTCGTCAAGGCGCTGCCGCTGCTCGGCGATGCGCCGTTCTTCCATGTCAATTCCGACACGCTGTGGATCGACGGTGTGCGCTCGAACCTGACGCGGCTCGCGGAAAATTTCGACCCTGATCGCATGGACATCCTGCTCCTGATGGCGCCGACCGCGACCAGCATCGGCTATGGCGGCCGCGGCGATTACGGCATGCTGCCCGACGGCGCCTTGCGCAAGCGCAAGGAGAAGGAGGTCGTTCCGTTCGTCTATGCCGGCGCAGCGATCATGTCGCCCGCGATCTTCGTGGACGCACCCAAGGGCGAATTCTCGCTGACGAAGATGTTCGATCGCGCGGGCGAGCAGGAACGGCTGTTCGGCCTGCGCCTCGACGGCGTCTGGATGCATGTCGGCACGCCCGATGCCGTGCACGCCGCGGAAGAGGCGTTTTTGGAGAGCGTGGCGTAGGGGCTGCCTCGAAGACGCCGTAGCCCGGATGGAGCGTAGCGTAATCCGGGGCCTCTCGCCGCGGAGAGAGCATCCCGGATTGCGCTGCGCTCCATCCGGGCTACGAACCTCGGCGAACAGCGGGGACGACTCCTCCGCCACCCATGACCAATTGACCCCGCCTCCCTATATTGCCTGATCCTTCGAATCAGGCAGCCCATGCGCGTCTTCAGCGTTCCCATCTCAGTTCCGTTCCTGCGCACGGTCGTCACCGCCCTGCTCGATGGGCGGCTGGTCGAGGGATTCGAGGCGCGCAAGGAACCGGCGCGGCTGGCGGACGCGACGCTGTATCTGCCGACGCGGCGCGCCATGCGGATCGTGCGCGAGATCTTCCTCGACGAGATGAAGGCGGATGCCGTCGTGCTGCCGCGCATCGTCGCGCTCGGCGATATCGACGAGGACGAGCTCGCTTTCGCGGGCGAGAGCGAGCAGTTTTCCGGGACCGCGCCGCTCGACATTCCGCCGCGCCTGGGCGAGCTCGAACGGCGCCTGACGCTGGCGCAGCTCGTCGCCGCCTGGGCCAAGGGCCCGGTGCTGGCGCCGCTGGTGGTGGGCGGCCCCGCCTCGACGCTGGCGCTGGCGTCCGATCTCGCGCGCCTGATCGACGACATGGTGACGCGCGGCGTCGACTGGAGCGCCCTTGATGGGCTGGTACCCGACAACCTCGACCGCTATTGGCAGCACTCGCTCGAATTCCTGCGCATCGCCCGCATCGCCTGGCCCAATCATCTCACCGAGATCAACCGGATCGAGCCGGCCGCGCGGCGCGATCTTCTGATCGCCGCGGAAGCGAGGCGCTTGACCGCGCATCCAAATGGACCCGTGGTTGCGGCGGGTTCGACCGGCTCGATGCCGGCCACCGCCAAATTTCTCCATGCGGTCGCCGCGCTGCCGCATGGCGCCGTGGTGCTGCCGGGCCTCGATACCGATCTCGATGAGGATGCCTGGCGCAGCATCGGCGGCAGCAGGGACCTCTTGGGCATCACCGAGAATCCGGCGTCGAACCATCCGCAATATGCGATGCATGCGCTGCTCGATCGCTTCGGCATCAAGCGCAGCGACGTCGAGATCTTGCAGCCGCCGGCGGAAGACGGCCGCGACCTGCTCGCGTCGGAATCGATGCGGCCGTCCGCCAAGACCGAGGTCTGGCACGACCGGCTGAAGCAGCCCGATGTTGCCGCGAAGATCGCGGGCGGCATGAAGAACCTCGCGGTGGTCGAAGCGCCCAATCCTGAAATGGAAGCGCTCGCCATCGCCATCGCCATGCGCGAGGCCAGACACCTGGACAAATCCGCGGCGCTGGTCACGCCCGACCGCGCCCTGGCGCGGCGGGTGATGGCGGCGCTGACCCGATGGGATCTCGCCTTCGACGATTCCGGCGGCGACGTCTTGATGGAAACCTCCGCCGGCACGTTTGCGCGCCTCGCGGCGGAGGCGGCGACCAAGGGCCTGGAGCCGCCGACGCTGCTGGCGATGCTGAAGCATCCGCTGTGCCGGCTCGGCCGCGCGCCGGGCGCGTGGAAGATGGCAATCGAGAGCCTGGAGCTTGCGCTGCTGCGCGGCACGCGCCCGCCGGCAGGCACGGCCGGCCTCCTGCGCGAGTTCAACCGCTTTCGCGAGGAGCTGGCAAAGCTGTGGCGCAGCGAGGTCTCCGCACTGCATCGCGCCGAGCCGCGGGCGCGTCTCAAGGCCGAGGATCTCGATCGCATCCAGGCTCTGATCGACGCCCTGCAAAAGGCATTGGCGTCGATCGAGAGCCTGCCGCCGGCGAAGCCGTATGATTTCGCGGAGCTTGCGCATCGGCATCGCGAGATCATGATCGAGCTGTCGCGCGACGATCAGGGCATTCCGCTCGCCTTCGAGGATCGCGATGGACTCGCGCTCGCCGGCGCCTTCGACGATCTCTTGCGCGGCGGCACGACCAGCGGATTGCTGGTGCAGCTAGCGGATTACCCGGACGTCTTCCAGACCGCGTTCAGCGATCGCGCGGTGCGGCGGCGCGACAGGCCGGGCGCGCGGCTGCAAATCTACGGCCCGCTGGAATCGCGCCTGATGCAGGCCGACCGCATCATCATTGGCGGCCTGATCGAAGGCGTCTGGCCACCGGCGCCGCGCATCGATCCCTGGCTCAGCCGGCCGATGCGGCACGAGCTCGGGCTCGATCTGCCGGAACGCCGTATCGGCCTGTCCGCCCATGACTTCGCGCAATTGCTCGGCGGCGACGAGGTCATTCTCACTCACTCGGCCAAGGCCGGCGGCGCGCCGGCGGTGGCCTCGCGCTTCCTGCATCGGCTGGAGGCGGTGGCCGGCGATGAGCTCTGGCAGGCGGCCGTTCGCGCCGGCGAGACATATGTGCAGTTCGCTTCGGCGCTCGACCAGCCCGACGAGGTCAAGCCGATCAAGCAGCCGGAACCACGGCCGCCGCGCGCGACACGCCCGCTCAAAATGTCCGTCACCGAGATCGAAGACTGGCTGCGCGACCCCTACACGATCTACGCCAAACGCATCTTGCGGCTCGATGCGCTCGATCCCGTCGACATGCCGCTCTCGGCCGCCGACCGCGGATCGGCGATTCACGATGCCATCGGCGAATTCACGGAAAGCTATGCGGCGCGTCTGCCCGACGATCCCGCGCGGGTGCTGCGCGCGATCGGCGAGAAGCACTTTGCACCGCTGATGGAGCGGCCCGAAGCACGGGCGCTGTGGTGGCCGCGCTTCCAGCGCATCGCGCGCTGGTTCGGCGAATGGGAGACGGCGCGGCGCGAGGCGATCGCGGCGATCGTCGCGGAGACCCGTGGCGAGATCTCGTTCATGCTCGATCCTCAGCGCAGCTTCCGCCTTTCCGCGCGCGCCGACCGCATCGAACGCCGCCAGGGCGGCGGCTACGCCATCCTCGACTACAAGACCGGCCAGCCGCCGACCGGCAAGCAGGTCCGCATGGGCCTGTCGCCGCAGCTGACGTTGGAAGCCGCGATCCTGCGCGAGGGCGGTTTTCCCGACATCGACGCCGGCGCCTCCGTGAGCCAGCTCGTCTATGTCCGCCTCAGCGGCAACAATCCACCCGGCGAGGAGCGCATCCTCGAGCTCAAGTACAAGCCCGGCGACGAGCCGCAGCCGCCGGACACCGCGGCCGCCGAGGCGAGGGCAAAGCTGGAAGCGCTGATCCGCGCATTCGAGGACGAGAACCAGGCCTATACATCGCTGAACCTGCCGATGTGGGCGAATCGCTACGGCACCTATGACGACCTTGCCCGGATCAAGGAATGGTCCGCGGCCGGCGGGTTGGGGATCGAGGAATGGTGAAGGCGCCGCGTCCCATCCCTGACGAGGTGCGCGCGCGGCAGGCGCGCGCCTCCGATCCGACTGCATCGGCCTTCGTCTCGGCCAATGCCGGCTCGGGCAAGACGCATGTGCTGGTGCAGCGCGTGATCCGCCTGCTGCTCTCGGGCGTGCCACCGGAGAAGATCCTCTGCATCACCTTCACAAAAGCTGCCGCCGCCAACATGGCCGAGCGCGTGTTCACCACGCTCGGTCATTGGGTGACGCTGGACGATGACGCGCTCGACGCGGCGATCCGCGCGGTCGGCATCCCGCATCCCGGCGCAAAGCTGCGCCGCGACGCGAGAAAACTGTTCGCCTGCGCGCTGGAGACGCCGGGCGGGCTGAAGGTGCAGACCATCCACGCACTGTGTACCCGCCTGCTCCAGCAATTTCCGTTCGAGGCCAACGTTCCCGCACGCTTCGCCGTGATCGACGAGCGCGACCAGACCGACATGATGGAACGCGCCAATCTGAAGGTGCTGCTGGAAGCCGCACGCGATCCGGAGAGCGTCACCGGCCGCGCGCTGCTGACGGCGATGGCGAGCGCCGCGGATGTCACCTTCAAGGAGGTCGTGCGCGAGGCGTGCCTCAGCCGCGATCATTTCATGGCCTGGACCGACCAGGCCGGCAATGCGGAAGCCGCAGCGGCGCAGATGGCTGCGGTGCTGGGCGTTGACATCGGCGACCGTATCGAAGCCGTCGAGACGGAAATTCTCGACGGCCCGTTCCTGCCGCGCGCGCGCTGGGACGACATTGCCTTCGCGCTGGAGGACGGCAGCAAATCCGACAATGACCAGGCAGGGCGGCTGCGCGCGGCAAAGGTGTTTTCCGGCAGCGATCAGGTCGACGCCTATCTGTCCGTCTTCCTCACCGACGACAAGCTGCCGCGCAAGGCGGTGCTGACCAAGAAGTTCTGCGATCACAATCCCTCCGTGGCCCGCCTGTTCGAAGCCGAGGCGCAGCGCCTTGCAGGGCTGATCGAAAAGCGCCGCGCCGTGACGGTTCGGGACCGCACCGCGGCCCTGCTGCATATCGCGACAGCGGCCGCCGCGAATTACCGCCGCGAGAAGCAGGAGCGCGGCCTGCTCGACTACGACGACCTGATCGACAAGACGCTGGCGATGCTGGACCGCATCGCCTCGGGCTGGGTGCATTACAAGCTCGACCGCGGCGTCGATCACGTGTTGATCGACGAGGCGCAGGATACCAGCCCGCGGCAATGGGACATCATCGCGCACATCATCTCCGAGTTCACCGCCGGCGAAGGTGCGCGCGAGGGGCTGAACCGCACCATCTTCGCTGTCGGCGACGAGAAGCAGTCGATCTTCTCGTTCCAGGGCGCAGCTCCCCACGAGTTCGACGCGCGCAGGCGCGAGCTGCATCGCAAGTTCACCGCCGCCGGCCTGAAATTCGATCCGGTCGCCTTCACCTATTCGTTCCGCTCGGGCGCGACGATCCTGCATTCGGTCGACCACGTCTTCCGCGATCCCGCGATCTACAAGAGCATCCATTCGGTCGAGATCGGCCATCCCCTGCACAATTCGCTGAGCGATGCCGGCCCGAGCGTGATCGAGCTGTGGGATCTCGCCGAGGCCGACGATCGGCAGGACATCGAGGGCTGGCGTGCGCCATTCGACGGCGTCGCCGTCACCAGCCCCGAGGTCAAGCTTTCCCGACGCATCCAGGCCGAGATCAAGCGGCTGGTCGAGAGCGGCACGCTGACCGGGCACGAGGGCGAGCGTCGTCCTCTTCGCTATGGCGACATGCTGATCCTGGTGCGCCGGCGCGGCAACGCATTCGACGCCGTGATCCAGGCGCTGAAGCACGCTGGTATCCCGGTCGCCGGCGCCGACCGCCTCAAGCTGACCGAGCACATCGCCATCATCGACCTGATGAACCTGGCCGACGCGCTGCTGCTGCCGCAGGACGATCTCGCGCTCGCGGTGGCGCTGAAGTGCCCGCTGTTCGGGCTCGATGACGACGATTTGTTCCAGCTTGCGTGGGACCGCAAGGGATCGCTGCGCCGCGCGCTGGGCGACCATGCGGCCACAAGCGAGAAATTCACCACGGCGTTGCGACGCCTAGAAGCCTGCGAGATCCGCGCCCGCGAGGAGACGCCGTTCGCGTTCTACGCCTGGCTGCTGGGCGGCGATGGCGGGCGTGCGCGCATCCTGCGCCGGCTCGGCCACGAGGCCAATGACGCGCTCGACGAATTCCTGGAGCTCGCGCTGAACTACGAGCGCAAGGCGCCGGCTTCGCTGCAGGGCTTCATGGCCTGGCTCCGCTCGGCCGACACCGAAGTGAAGCGCGACATGGAGATCTCGCGCGACGAGGTGCGGGTCATGACCGTACACGGCGCCAAGGGCCTGGAGGCCTCGGTCGTGTTCATGGTCGACACCACGTCTTCGCCCGCGGACTCGCAGCGGCTGCGGCTGATCCAGGTACCGCGCGGCAATGGCGGCGAGGTCGTGGTCTGGGCCGGCCGCAAGGCCGACGATCCAAGGCCTGTCGCCGAGGCGCGCAAGGCGATGCTGGAGGAGACCGAGGACGAATATCGCCGCCTGCTCTACGTCGCGATGACGCGCGCGGCCGACCGGCTGATCGTCGGCGGCTGCATGCCCGGCAACATGAAGACGGTGCGCAAGCTGAGCTGGTACGACCTCGTCGACACCGGGCTCAAAGGCTCGGGCCTCGACAAGCAGGTGATCGAGACGCCGCTCGGCAAGGTGACGCGGTTCGCCCGTCCGGAGGATGTCGCGGCGCTGGGCGCGCCGGCGACGTTCGTGCTCCAGACAGTCGCCTTGCCGGACTGGCTGCGGACACCGGCCCCGCGCGAGACCATCGACGACGATCCCGTGCGCCCCTCGGGCCAGTCTGCCGAGGAGGGCCGCAGCGTCCGATCGGGCGAATCGGTGCAGTCGCGCGCGCTGGCGTTGCAACGCGGCACGCTGGTGCATCGGCTGTTGCAATCGCTGCCCGAGATCGCCAGCGAACGCCGGCGCGAGGCCGCGCTCGGCTTCATGGCGCGCAACGCCGCGGACTGGCTGGAGGCCGATCGCATCGCACTGGCCGACAAGGTGCTCGCCCTGATCACGGAGCCGCGTTTCGCGCCCGTCTTTGCCGCCGGCAGCCGGGCGGAGGTCGCGATCGCCGGCCGGGTGGAGCGGCCGGGCCGCACGCCGGCCCTGGTGTCGGGGCAGATCGACCGGCTGGTCGTGCGCCCCGAGGAGGTCCTGATCGTCGACTTCAAGACCAACCAGGCAGCGCCCAAGAGCGCGGCCGAGGCGCCGGCGGCCTATGTCCGGCAGCTTGCGCTATACCGGGCGGTGCTGTCCCGGCTTTATCCCCAAAAGCCGGTCAGGGCCGTCCTGCTCTGGACCGAGGCCCTTGAATATATGGAGATTTCGGCCCCCGCGCTGGACGCGGCGCTGGCATCCCTTCATCTCGGTGTGAGCGTCCTTGACCCGGCAAGGGGCCGTTCATAGGTTGACCGCATGATCCCGGGCGCGATTCCAGGTCGCGCCGATTCTCTTTCAACCGAGTGAGGTACTCCCAATGGCCGTTAGCAAGGTTTCCGACGCCGATTTCGAAGCCGAAGTGCTCAAGGCGAACGGCCCCGTGGTCGTCGATTTCTGGGCCGAATGGTGCGGCCCCTGCCGCATGATCGCACCCGCTCTCGACGAGATCGCCGGCGCGATGGGCGACAAGGTCAAGATCGTGAAGCTTAATGTCGACGAGAGCCCGAAGACCGCGTCCAAGTACGGCGTGATGTCGATCCCGACCCTGATGATCTTCAAGGGCGGCGAGATGGCCTCGCGCCAGGTCGGCGCCGCGCCGAAGGCGAAGCTGCAGCAATGGATCACCTCCGCGGTCTGATCCACTGGCGCAGGATTATTGGCGCAAGATTATTTTCGACAACGGCCGGCGAAAGCCGGCCGTTTGGCGTTGATGGGGCGTGTTCAGCCTATGACGAGTCCCGCCCTTGCCTGCTCCTCCCCGAAAGCGCGACCGCAAGCCCACCGCTCTCGCCGCAATGGAGGCGCGCTCGGTCGACGCGATCCCGCGCGGCGGTGAATGGCAATATGAACCCAAGTGGGACGGCTTCCGCTGCCTGTTGGCGCGCAACGGCAGCAACGTCGACCTGCGCTCCAAATCCGGCGAAGATCTCGCGCGCTACTTCCCGGAAGTCGTCACTGCTGCTTTGGAGCTGAAGGCCGACCGCTTCACGCTTGACGGCGAAATCGTCGTGCCGCACGGCAAGAGCTTTTCCTTCGACGCGCTGCTGCAACGCATTCATCCGGCGGCAAGCCGCGTGAAGAAGCTCTCGGTGGAGACACCGGCGCTCTACCTCGTCTTCGATCTGCTCGCGACATCCGGACAGAAGGGCCTGGCTGAGAAGACGCTGCGCGAGCGCCGGCCGGCGCTGGAAGCCTTCGCGAAAGCCAACATCAAGGGCAGCCTGTTCCGCCTCTCACCGGCGACCACGAGCTACGCCACGGCCAAGAAATGGCTGGCGCGATCCGGCGGCGGCTCGGACGGCGTCATCGCCAAGCGGATCGATCTGCCCTACCAGGCGGGCAATCGCGACGGTATGCAGAAGATCAAGAAATTCCGCAGCGCCGATTGCGTGGTCGGCGGCTTCCGCTACGCCACCAACAAGATCGCCGGCCGGAACGTCGTCGGCTCGCTGCTGCTCGGGCTCTACGACGATGATGGCCTGCTGCATCACGTCGGCTTCACCTCGGCGATCAAGGCGGAGGCGAAGCCTGGTATGACCGATCGGCTCGAAGCACTGATCGGCGAGCCCGGCTTCACCGGCAACGCGCCGGGCGGGCCGAGCCGCTGGTCGACCGAGCGTTCCGCAAAGTGGTGTCCGCTCAAGCCGAAGCTGGTGATCGAGGTCTGCTACGACCATTTCAGCGGCGAACGCTTCCGTCACGGCACCTCAATCCTGCGCTGGCGCCCGGACAAGGCGCCGCGGCAATGCACGTTCGAGCAGCTGAAGCAGAAGGCGGCCGATCCGATGAAGCTGTTGAAGTAGCCCGTAGCCCGGATGGAGCGGAGCGTAATCCGGGAATCATGCCCCAAGCAACGATGGCCCCGGATTGCGCTCCGCTCCCTCCGGGCTACGCAGCAACACCTACTTGATCCACCCCGTCGCCAGCGCGTTCGCAAGCTCCGGCTGACCATTGCGGCGCGCCAGCGCGGCCATGGCCCCGTGATCGTAGGCGACGTGGCGGAACGTCACCTGCCAGGCAGCATCGGCACGTTCGAGGATCGCATAGCGCGCGTGCGGCGTGCCGGCCTCGACCACATGCGCGTACGGATGCTTGTCGCGAAAACCAGGGCTACCGACGCTGCCGGGATTGACGATCAGCCGGCCGTCGCGCAGGCGCACCGCGCGGGCGAGGTGGGTGTGGGCGCACAGGATCAGCGATTGCGTGATGCCGTCCGCGAGCTGCTCGATGCGGTCGAGCGGCGACAGCGCCACCGTGCCGTCGGGATGAACGGTGTCGAGCCAGTACACCTCATCGCTGCCGGGCGTCGCGTGGCAGACGAACACCTGCTCACGGAAGACACGCGTCATCGGCTGCGCGCGCAGCCAATCGAGGTGGGCGGCATCGAGCTGTTCGTAGGCGGGACGATCCCACGACCCCATCTTCTCCGGCGGACGGTCGAGCAGATAGCGGTCGTGATTGCCGAGGACGTGCACGGCATCGAGCGGCATCAGGATCTCGATGGTGCGGCGCGCATCGAGCGGGCCACTCAGCATGTCGCCGAGATTGACGATGTCGGCAATACCGAGCGCGCGGATGTCGGCGAGCACGGCCTCCAGCGCGAGATAGTTTCCGTGGACATCGGCAATCGCGGCGAAGCGCATTGGCATTTCCTGTAGCCCGGATGGAGCGCAGCGTAATCCGGGACCTTCCTTGCTTGTGGCACGATCCCGGATTGCGCTTCGCTCCATCCGGGCTACGGCAACCTCTATGCAGGCGGCGTGCCGTTGATGGCCAGCACGTGGCCGGCGAGATACAGCGAGCCGGTGATCAGGATCCGCGGCGGCAACTCGTAGGCGAGCTGCGCCAGCGCGCGCAGGGCGGCCTCGACGCCGGGGGCGGGCTCGACGCGCATGCCGAGGCTGCGCGCGGCATCGGCGAGACGGTCGACCGGCATCGCATTCTCCGTGTCGGGAATCGGCACTGCGATGATGTGACGGGTGAGGCCGGCGAAATTGGCGAGGAAGGCGTGCGCATCCTTGTTGGCCATCATGCCGGCGATGATCACCAGCGGCCGCGACACCCGCTCCTCGAGGTCGCCGAGCGCGGCCGCCGCAACGCGCCCGCCCTCGGCATTGTGGCCGCCGTCGAGCCAGATCTCCGAGCCCTGCGGACCCCAGGACAGCAACTCGCCCGAGGTGAGGCGCTGCATCCGCGCCGGCCAGTCGGCACCGACGATGCCGGCCTCGAACGCGGCGTGATTGACCTTGATGGTCGGCAGCGCGCGTAGCGTCGCGATCGCGAGCCCGGCATTGGCGAACTGGTGGCGCCCGAACAGACGCGGCGCCGGCAGGTCCATCAAGCCGCGATCGTCGGAATAGACCAGACGTCCGCGCTCGACATTGACGTGCCAGCTCTCGCCTGCGGCGAACAGCGGCGCACGCATGCGCCTCGCCTGCGCTTCGATCACGGCCATGGCCTCCGGCATCTGCTCGGCGCAAATCACGGGCACGCCGCGCTTGATGATCGCGGCCTTCTCGCCGGCAATCGACGCCAACGTATCGCCGAGGAAATCCGTGTGATCCATGCTGACGGGCGTGATCACAGAGGCCGCCGGCTGATCGACCACGTTGGTCGAATCCAGCCGGCCGCCGAGGCCGACTTCGAGCAGCACGATGTCGGCCGGGTTCTGCGCGAACAGCAAGAAGGCAGCCGCCGTCTTCAGTTCGAACAATGTCGCGGCCTCGCCGGCATTGACGCGCTCGACCTCTTCCAACGCCGCGCGCAGTTCGTCGTCGCCGACGAGCACGCCGCCACTGAGGCGGCCAAGCCGGAAACATTCGTTGATGCGGACGAGATAAGGGGACGTATAGGCGTGGACGCGAAGACCTGAGGCCTCCAGCGTCGCGCGCAGATAAGCGAGCGTCGAGCCCTTGCCGTTGGTGCCGGCAATGTGGATCACCGGCGGCAGCTTGCGCTCGGGGTGGCCGAGCCGCTCGAGCAGACGGTGCATCCGCTCCAGCCCGAGATCGATGCGCTTCTGATGCAGGGTCGACAGCCGCCCGATCAACTCGTCGAGCGGTCTCTTTGCACTGTCAGGGGAGGCGTTCACGCGTGCGGCGCAGCCGGCGCCGTCTCGGCGGCCGATACGATCTGCGCCGGGCTGGCGACCGGCTCCACGGGCTTCGATGCGCCTTCCTGCGCCGGCGCCTTGGTCAAGAGGCGGCAGAGCCGCGCCAGCGTCGGCCGCAGCTCGTGGCGATGCACGACCATGTCGACCATGCCGTGCTCCTTGAGGTACTCGGCGCGCTGGAAACCTTCAGGCAGCTTCTCGCGGATGGTCTGCTCGATCACGCGCGCACCGGCAAAGCCGATCAGCGCGCCGGGCTCGGCGATCTGGACGTCGCCGAGCATCGCATAGGACGCGGTGACGCCGCCGGTGGTCGGATTGGTCAGCACGACGATGTAGGGCAGCTTTGCCTCGCGCAGCATCTGCACGGCTACGGTGGTGCGCGGCATCTGCATCAGGGACAAAATGCCTTCCTGCATGCGGGCGCCGCCGCTGGCCGCGAACACGATGAACGGCGACTTCTTCTCGACCGCGAGCTCCATCCCGCGCACGATGGCTTCGCCCGCGGCCATGCCGAGCGAGCCGCCCATGAAGTCGAAATCCTGCACGGCGACGACGACGGCGGAGCCTTCGAGCTTGCCGTAGCCGACCTTGACCGCATCATTCAGATTGGTCCGCGCCCGAGCATCCTTGACGCGGTCGACATATTTCTTCTCGTCGCGGAACTTGAGCGGGTCAGGGGTGACTTCGGGCAGCGCCACGTCGAACCAGGTCTCGTTGTCGAAGATCGACTTGAGCCGCGCGACCGCGCCCATGCGCATGTGATAGTTCGAGCCGGGAATGACGAACTGGTTGGCCTCGACGTCCTTGTAGAACACGAGCTGTCCGGAATCCGGGCACTTGATCCACAGGTTCTCCGGCGTCTCCCGCCGCAGCATGTTGCGGATCTTCGGCCGGACCACGTTGGTAAGCCAGTTCATGGTTTGCTCCGATGTGCGATCCCGCCGGGAATCGCCTGAAGGATATATGGCGGCCGGACATCTGCCCGGCAAGCCGCCGTGTCGCCCGCGTTAGAGCATGATCCGGAAAAGTGTGAAGCGGTTTTCCGACCAGATCATGCTCAAACTAAAGAGCTACAGCGGAATTATGGCCTATTCCGCCGCCTGCTGCGCGCCCTTGACGCCCTGGGCCAGAGCGGCCGTCAATTCGGCGACGGCGTTAACGGTCTTGGCGGTCGCCCGTCCCTCGGCATCGAGGCTGTTCTTGAGGGCGTCGACCAGCGCGGTGCCGACCACCGAACCATCGGCCTTCTCGGCAATGGCGCGCGCCGCCTCCGGCGTGCGGATGCCGAAACCGACGCAGATCGGCAGCCTGGTATGCCGCTTGATGCGCGCGACAGCTTCGCCGACGGCATTGGCGTCCGCCGCCGCTGCACCGGTGATGCCGGCGATCGAGACGTAATAGACAAAGCCTGATGTGTTCGCGAGCACCGCAGGCAGGCGCTTGTCGTCAGTAGTCGGCGTCGCCAGGCGAATGAAGTTGAGCCCCGCCTTCAGCGCAGGAATGCAGAGCTCGTCGTCTTCCTCCGGCGGCAAATCGACGATGATCAGGCCGTCGACGCCGGCCGTCTTGGCATCAGCCAAGAACTTGTCGACGCCGTAGATGTAGATCGGATTGTAATAGCCCATCAGCACCAGCGGCGTGACATTGTCGTCCTTGCGGAAGTCGCGCACCAGCTCCAGCGTCCTCTTCAAGGTCATGCCGATCTTGAGCGCACGCAGGCCTGCAGCCTGGATCGAGGGACCATCCGCCATCGGATCGGTGAAGGGAATGCCGAGTTCGATGACGTCGGCGCCGGACTTCGGCAGCGCCTTGACGATCTCGAGCGAGGTCGCGGGATCGGGATCGCCGGCCATCACATAGGTGACAAAGGCCGCGCGGCCTTGGCTTTTCAGCTCGGCAAAACGGGTATCGATACGCGTGGTCACTTCTTGCCCCTCAGGATGTCGCCGACCTGCGGGACGTCCTTGTCGCCGCGGCCGGAGAGATTGACGACCATCAGGTGGTCCCGCGGCCGCTTCGGCGCGAGCTCCATCACCTTGGCGATGGCATGCGCGGGCTCGAGCGCGGGGATGATGCCTTCGAGCTTTGACAGCAGCTGGAACGCGGCGAGCGCCTCGTCATCGGTCGCGGAGAGATAATTGACGCGGCCGACCTCGTGCAGCCAGGAATGCTCAGGGCCGATGCCGGGATAATCGAGACCGGCCGAGATCGAATGCGCGTCCTGGATCTGGCCGTCGGCATCCATCAAGAGATAGGTGCGGTTGCCGTGAAGCACGCCGGGGCGGCCGCCCGCGATCGAGGCCGCATGCAGCTGCGTCAGGCCATGGCCGGCGGCTTCGACGCCGAAGATCTCCACGGAGGAATCATCGAGGAACGGATGGAACAAGCCCATCGCGTTGGAGCCGCCGCCGATGCAGGCCACCAGCGAATCCGGCAGGCGCCCCTCGATCTCCTGCATCTGCGCCTTGGTCTCGTCGCCGATGACCGACTGGAAATCGCGCACCAAGGTCGGATAGGGATGCGGACCGGCCACCGTGCCGATGCAATAGAAGGTGTTATGCACGTTGGTGACCCAGTCGCGCAGCGCCTCGTTCATGGCATCCTTCAGCGTGCGCGTGCCCGACTGCACCGGCATCACCTTGGCGCCCAGCATCTCCATGCGGATGACGTTGGGCTGCTGCCGCTCGACGTCGACGGCGCCCATATAGACCACGCATTCGAGGCCAAAGCGCGCGCACAGCGTCGCGGTGGCAACGCCGTGCTGGCCCGCGCCGGTCTCGGCGATGATGCGCTTCTTGCCCATGCGCCGTGCCAGCATGATCTGGCCGAGCACGTTGTTCACCTTGTGCGAGCCGGTGTGGTTGAGCTCTTCACGCTTGAGGTAGATCTTGGCGCCGCGGAGATGCTCGGTCAGGCGCTCGGCGAAATAGAGCGGCGAGGGCCGGCCGACATAGTTCTTGAGGTAGCCGTTCATCTCGGCCTGAAACGCCGGATCGGCCTTGGCCGCGGTGTAGGCCTTCTCCAGGTCGAGGATCAGCGGCATCAAGGTTTCGGCGACGAAGCGCCCGCCGAAAATGCCGAAATGGCCGCGCTCGTCGGGGCCGCTGCGGTAGGAATTTGGCTTGGCAATGTTCATCGGACGCTCAACTCTTGACTGGCATCTTTGCTGGCGCGCGCGGCGCGGATGAAGGCCTTGATCATCTCTGGGTCTTTCACGCCGGGAGCGCTCTCGACACCGGAGGACACGTCGACGCCGCTGGCGCGGGTGACACGAAGGGCCTCGGCGAGATTCTCGGCGTGCAGCCCCCCCGAAACCATATAGGGCAGTTTCAGATCGAGCTTTTCGAGCAGGTGCCAGTCGAAGGGCTCCCCGAGGCCGCCGGGCCGCGTCGCGTCCTTCGGCGCGCGCGCATCGAACAGGATGCGATCGGCGACCGCGGCGTAGCCGGGCAGCACCGCGAGATCGGCCGCTGTCGCGACCGGGACCGCCTTCATCACCGGGCGGCCGAAGCGTTGCTTGAGGTCGCGCAGCCGCGCCACGCTCTCCCCGCCGTGGAGCTGGAAGATGTCCGGCGACAGCGCGTCCATGATGTTGTCGAGCGTTGCGTCATCGGCATCGACCGTGAGCGCCACCTTGAGCGCGCGCCGCTTGACCTGACGGCCGAGGTCACGGCCGAGTTCCAGGGACAGGTGCCGGGGCGACGGCGGAAAGAACACGAACCCGACCATGTCGGCGCCCGCCTCGAGCGCCGTTTCGAGCGTCTCGGGCGTGGACAGGCCGCAGATCTTGACGAGCAGGGACATGGTCTCAAAGCGGGTAGAGGCCGCGGGTCCGCGGCCGGAAAACGGGGCTTTTCGGTCGGGGCCGCTTCTACAACGTCGCGCGCTGCTTGTCTCGCCCGACGGGCCCGTACAGGCCCATCCCGGAGGGAACGGGAAGGCGCTGGGACTCCGCCTTCGCTGCCGTCGCCTGGGCCCGCAGATCGGCCAGTTCGGCCCTGACGGCCCGGGCCTCCGCGTCATTCCGGCGCGCCGCGCGCCGCCAGCGCCGCTGGCCGAGCCAGACGGCGGAGCCGCCCGCGACAACGCCCAGGGCCGCCGCCAGGATCAGCAACAGGAACAGCGGCAGGGTGATCGACAGCGAGGGGTCGTCGGCAATGAAGGGGTCGAAGGAGACCGTGACGAAATGCCTGTTGGCGACGGCGAACGCCACCAGGATCAGGCCCAGCGGAAGTACGATCAGCGCGGTCAGGAACTTTCGCATCTGGCTTCGCTCGCCTTGAATCAAGCTTGCGGCCGCATCCTGTGCGACCGCGAAAAACCCCAAAGCGCGCTCACATCGCGCTCTAGTCTACGCCGCCGGGATCCGGATGGTCGCGGTTCAGCCGCTCGCGCATTTCCTTGCCGGTCTTGAAGAACGGAACGCTCTTCTGATCGACGGGCACATGGGCGCCGGTGCGTGGATTGCGCCCTGCGCGCGCAGGGCGATGCTTGACCGAGAAGGCACCGAAGCCGCGCAGCTCGACGCGGTCACCGCGTGCAAGCGCCGCTACGATCTCTTCGAGAATCGCATTCACAATGTTCTCGACATCCCGCTGGTACAGATGCGGGTTGTGCTCGGCGATACGCTGAACAAGTTCGGATTTGATCATCGAGAGATAGGACCCGGGAGCGTGCGGATGACCATTTCCGTGAAAATACCGTGATCTGTCAAGACGCTAAATCAAGGATGGGCGTCGTGAAAATGCGTGACAAATGCCGAAAAAGCAGGCTGCGCCAGCACGCGTCAGACGCGAAAAAGCTCTGAAACTCGCCTGCCGACGGTCAGTTGGACGCAGCCGGCTGCCACAAGGCCAGCATTCCATCCATTCCGAGCCGATCCACCGCCTGCGCGACGCCGGTTTGCCCGATCTGGTGCGCGATCGAGCCCAAACCGAGCGCTTCCAGCGTCAATGCGGCCGCCGTCTTCAGGAACGGCAGGTCGCCGAAGCGCGGCTGGAGCTTGTAGTCGCGCACCGGTAGCCCCTTCTTGACGCCCTTCTGCTCGACCAGCCAGGTCACGGCCGTCTTCTCGTCGCCGATCTGGTCGATCAGCTTGAGATCGATCGCCTGGCGCCCGGTGAAGACGCGGCCGTCGGCGACTTTTTCGAGCTGCGTGTCATCCATGCCACGCCGCTCCTTCACCATCCCCTTGAACCAGGCATAGGAATCCTTCACCAGCGCATCGAGCGCGGCGCGCGCCTCGGGACTGGTCGGCTCAAAACCGTTGGGCGCCGCCTTCAGCGGCGAGGACTTCACCTCCTCGACCTTGACGCCGATCGTCTTCATGAGCTCGGAGAGGTTGGGGTACTGGAACAGCACGCCGATGGAGCCGACCAGGGAGCTTTGCTGGGCGACGATGTGGTCGCTCGCAATCGCGGTGATGTAGCCCCCGGAGGCGGCCAGCCCCTCCACCACCACCACCAGCGGCTTTTTCGCCTTGAGACGGACCAGCGAGTCATAGAGCTGCTCGGAGCCGGCGGTGGTGCCGCCGGGCGAGTTGATGTGAACGATGACGGCGGCGGCCTGCGAATTCTCGAGCCGCTCCAGCGCCTGCGTGCGGTCGGAATCGCTGCGGATCAATCCCTCGATCTGGACGCGCGCGATCGAGCCGGCGGATGCGAGGGTGCCGCGTGCACCGGGCGTCGCAATCAGCGCGAAGCTTGCAATCGCCGCGATCGCGATCAGCGCCGCCATCACCCGCCAGAACGTCAGCTTGCGGCGGATCCTGCGGCGATCGACGATGATGTCCGAATCGAGCGACATCGGAATATCTCCAAATGAAAGATCAGGCGCGTTGTGCCGTCACGGCGTGACCATTGGCCTATCTCGATACATCAATTGCGGCGCAATTTGAAGAAAACAAGGCCTCGTGTGGGGCAAGCAAGTCGTCGCAGACTCGGTCGTCATCCCCGCCTAGTGCGCAATTGCGCACGGGGGCGGGGATCCATAACCCCAAGGAGGAGTCGTCGAGCGAGCTGGCAACTCCGAGTCTTCGTCAAACTCCTCCCTGGGGTTATGGGTCCCGGATCGGCGCTCCGCTTCGCGTCGCTTGTCCGGGACGACAGCGGAGTTCGTGGAGACAGCAACAAAAAAGCCCCGGCTTGCGCCGGGGCCTTGATGTCGCAAAACGGACGTTTCGCTTACTTGCTGTCGCGGTTCTTCAGCGCGGTGCCGAGGATGTCGCCCAGCGTCGCACCCGAATCCGAGGAGCCGTACTGCGCGATGGCTTCCTTCTCTTCGGCGACTTCGAGCGCCTTGATCGACACCTGGACCTTGCGGGCCTTCTTGTCGAACTGGATGACGCGGGCATCGACCTTCTCGCCGACGGCGAAGCGTTCGGCGCGCTGGTCGTTGCGGTCACGGGCGAGCTCGGAGCGCTTGATGAAGGTGGTGAAGTCGGTACCGGCGATCTTAACCTCGATACCGCTTTCCTTCACTTCGAGCACTTCGCAGGTCACGACCGCACCCTTCTTGACATCGCCCGGCTCGGCGAAGGGATCGCCTTCGAGCTGCTTGATGCCGAGCGAGATGCGCTCCTTCTCGACGTCCACATCGAGCACCACGGCCTTCACCATGTCGCCCTTCTTGTAGTTGTCGATCACCTGCTCGCCCGGAAGCTTCCAGTCGAGATCGGAGAGGTGGACCATGCCGTCGACGTCGCCCTCGAGGCCCAGGAACAGACCGAACTCGGTCTTGTTCTTGACCTCGCCCTCGACCACCGAACCGGTCGGGTGCTTCTCGACGAAGACCTCCCAGGGGTTGCGCATGGTCTGCTTGAGGCCGAGCGAGATGCGGCGCTTGACGGAATCCACTTCCAGCACCTGCACGTCGACTTCCTGCGAGGTCGACACGATCTTGCCAGGGTGCATGTTCTTCTTGGTCCACGACATCTCGGAGACGTGGATCAGGCCTTCGATGCCCGGCTCGAGCTCGACGAACGCACCGTAGTCGGTGATGTTGGTGACGCGGCCGGTGAAGCGGGCACCCAGCGGGTACTTGGCTTCGATGCCCTGCCACGGATCGTCCAGCAGCTGCTTCATGCCCAGCGAGATGCGGTGCGTCTCGTGGTTGATCTTGATGATCTTGACCTTCACGGTCTGGCCGATCGAGAGCACCTCGGTCGGGTGGTTGACGCGGCGCCAGGCGATGTCGGTGACGTGCAGGAGGCCGTCGATGCCGCCGAGGTCGACGAACGCACCGTAATCGGTGATGTTCTTGACCACGCCGTCGATGACCTGACCCTCTTCGAGGTTCTGCACCAGCTCCTGGCGCTGCTCGGCGCGGGTCTCTTCCAACACCGTGCGGCGGGACACGACGATGTTGCCGCGGCGGCGGTCCATCTTCAGGATCTGGAACGGCTGCGAGTTGTTCATCAGCGGCGCAACGTCGCGGATCGGACGGATGTCGACCTGCGAGCGCGGCAGGAAGGCCACGGCACCGTCGAGGTCGACGGTGAAGCCGCCCTTGACCTGGTTGAAGATGACGCCGTTGACCTTCTCGTTGTTCTGAAACGCCTTCTCCAGCTTGCCCCAGCTCTCTTCGCGGCGCGCCTTGTCGCGCGACAGCACGGCTTCGCCGAGGGCGTTTTCAATGCGATCGAGGAACACTTCCACCTCGTCGCCGACCTTGAGGTCGCTCTCACGGCCGGGGCCGGAAAATTCGCGCAGCGCGACGCGGCCCTCGGTCTTCAGGCCGACGTCGATGACGGCCATGTCCTTTTCAATTGCAACCACCTTGCCCTTGACGACGGAGCTTTCCTGCAGGTTGCCACCTGCGAAGGACTCGTCGAGCATCGCGGCGAAATCGTCGCGCGACGGGCTATAGGTATCAGCAGAAGTCGAAGCCATTTGTTCTCCAGTTGCGGATGTCTGCCGGCCGTTGGGTTCATGGGCGCATCGCGCGCGCAGTGTCGGAAGGTCCGCAAGACCTTCGAGCGACCGCTCGTTGCCCCGATCTAGCGACCAGAACAGCGGAAGCGGGCCGGCTGAGGCCCGCGCGTTCGATACGTTGAAAGCTTTGTCCGGAACCTGGATCGCGCCGGTCCCAAAACCGGGACGAAGCGTATCGACCTCAAAGAGCGGGAGCGGGCACTTCCTCCAATGACGGCGGCGGCTTAACCCCGCGACCGGCCCGCTCGGACAGCCTCGATAATGTCGATGGCGGCCCGGACGCCGCCTTCTATATCCAGTTGGGAGTTATCTAGCAAGTAAGCATCCGGGGCCGGTTTCAGAGGCGCAATCGGCCGATTCTTGTCACGTTCGTCACGCTGGAGGATGTCGGCGAGCACGGCCGCCTCGTCCGCCTCCTCGCCCCGCGCTTTGGCCTCCATGGTGCGGCGCCGCGCGCGGACCTTGGGGTCGGCGACCACGAAGATCTTCACGTCGGCATGGGGGCAGATCACGGTTCCAATATCGCGGCCGTCGAGCACGGCGCCGGGCGGATCAGCGGCGAACTGGCGCTGGAAATTGACCAGGACCTCGCGAACCCGAGGGATTGCCGACACGATCGAGGCTCCCTCGCCGGCCTTCTGGGTCTTCAGCGCAGGATTGCCGAACTTTTCGGGATCGAGCTCCAACGCGGCCTGCACCGCAGCCGCCTCGTCGTTGAGATCGTGCCCCGACTGCATCAGGGCATAGGCGACCGCGCGATAGATCACGCCGGTATCGAGATGACGATAGCCGTAATGGTGGGCGAGACGCTTGCCGAGCGTGCCCTTGCCCGAAGCCGCGGGCCCGTCGATGGCGATGATCATGAAAACTCGGCCCCTAGCGAACGCATCATCGGAATGAAATCCGGAAAGCTGGTGGCGATGAAGGCGGTGTCGTCGACGGTCACGGGCTGATCGGAGGCGCAGCCCATCACCAGCGCGGACATCGCGATGCGATGGTCCATATGGGTGGCGACAGTGCCGCCGCCCGGGACGTGGCCGCGACCCTCCACGATCAGATCGTCGCCGGAGACCACGACCTTGACGCCGTTGACGCGCAGCATGGCGGCGGTGGCTTCAAGCCGGTCGGATTCCTTGACGCGCAGCTCCTGCAGGCCGCGCATGATCGTGGTGCCTTCGGCGAACGACGCCGCCACCGCCAGCACCAGATATTCGTCGATCATCGACGGCGCGCGCTCCGGCGGCACCTCGACGCCGCGCAGCTTCGACGCCCGCACGCGCAAGCGCGCCATCGGCTCGCCGGCATCGCCGCGCACTTCGCTCTCCTCGATGGAGGCGCCCATTTCGCACAGCGTGGTGAACAGCCCGGTGCGCAGCGGATTGGTCATGACGTCGGACAGCACGACATCGGAGCCCTCCACGATCAGCGCCGCGACGATCGGGAAGGCGGCCGAAGAGGGATCGGCGGGCACCACGACATTGGCGCCATGCAGCTCGGGCTGGCCCACCAGCGTGATGCGGCGGCCGTGCCGGCCTTCCTGGACCGAGGTGATGTCGGCGCCGAAATGCTTCAGCATCAGCTCGGTGTGGTCGCGGCTGGCCTCGGTCTCGATGACCGTGGTGGTGCCGGGAGCGGCGAGGCCCGCCAGCAGCACGGCCGATTTGATCTGGGCCGAGGCGACCGGGGTCTTGTAGACGATCGGCAGGGGGTCGCGCGCGCCCTGGAGGGTCAGCGGCAGGCGCCCGCCCTCGCCGCCGGCGGTGACTCTGGCACCCATCTTTTCCAGGGGATCGAGGATCCGGCGCATCGGACGGCTGCGCAGCGAGGCGTCGCCGTCGAACACCGCCGAAATCGGGCAGCCGGCGACGGCGCCCATGACCAGCCGGCAGCCGGTGCCGGAATTGCCGAAATCCAGTGCTGCCTTGGGCTGGGCGAAGCCTCCGACCCCGACGCCGTTGACGGTCCAGGCGAAATCGCCGGTGCGCTCGACGCTGGCGCCCAGCGCCTGCATCGATTTGGCGGTGTTGAGGACGTCCTCGCCCTCGAGCAGGCCCGAAATCCTGGTTTCGCCGACCGCGAGCGCGCCCAGGATGAGGGCGCGGTGGGAGATCGACTTGTCGCCGGGCACCCGTACTTTCCCGGTCAGGGGACCGCTGGCGCGAGACTGGAGCGGCCTCGGTTGGTCGGAATGGGTCAAGATTGTGTCCTTGAATAGGCCCGGTGGGCTGGCGCGCAGGTACCACATGGTCCGCGCCCCGTCACGGGCATGTCGTTCTCCCGTAATGCGCTATTGACAGCGGGCCGCCAACTAGCCAAGTGAAGCACCGCTTTTCAGACATTCCCAGGATTCCTGCCGTGGCCAAGTCCGAACTCGGAACCAAACGTATTTGCCCGACCACGGGCAAGAAGTTCTATGACCTCAACAAGAATCCGGTGATCTCGCCCTATACCGGCGAAGTGGTGCCGATCGCACCGGTCGCTCCTGCCCGCGGCCCCCGTGCGGCCGAGGCCCGTAACATGGCCCAGGACAACGCGCCGGAGCCGGCGGAGGCCGAGGAATTGGTGTCGCTCGAGGAGGCCGATGCCGAGGAGAACACCGGCAAGGTCAAGGCGGTCGTGCCCGAATCGGAGGACGATATCGAGGTCGACGAGACCCTCGACGACGATGATGACGACGATTCGACCTTCATTGCCGACGAGGAAGAGGGCGATGAGGACGTCACCGACATCATTGGTGATGTTGGCGGTGATGAAGAGACTTGAGATCAGCCCTGATCTGTGAAAAAGGGTGCTCCGCGCGAGTCGCCTAGAGCGCTCGCCGGCCGGGACGGGTCCCCCAGGATCCTCCCATCTGGACTAAGGGGCCATAGCTCAGCTGGGAGAGCGCTTGCATGGCATGCAAGAGGTCGGCGGTTCGATCCCGCCTGGCTCCACCAGCCTTCGCTGGCTTCGCCAGCTACGGCTCGGCAAGCCAGCTCCGCTCCCTCGTGGCGAAGCTAGCGAAGGCTGCCGCGGCGGAGCCCAAAGGGCGAAGCCGGGCTTCAGCAGAGCAACGGCGGGTGTAAACTCTCTTCGACAACCGGGGGGAGTGCGATGAAGTACGTCTACATCTTGGAGAGCCTCGATTCCCTCCATTTCTACGTCGGGATCACCGACGACCTCCGCGCCCGACTGGCAAAGCACAATGCTGGCGAGGTGCCCCACACTTCGAAATACGGACCTTGGGGGCTCAAGACTTACGTCGCATTCAGCGATGAGAAGCAGGCCGTCGCATTCGAAAAGTACTTGAAGTCAGCATCAGGCCGCGCCTTCGCCAAGAAGCGGCTTTAGTCCCCTACTCCCCGATCACCGCATTCAGCCGATCCCTTAGCGCGACGATCTCGTCTTTCATCGCGACCAGCTCCGACACCGAGCAGTCCGATGCCGCCAGGATCGATTGCGGCACGCTGCGGGCCTTTTCCTTCAGCGCATGGCCCTGCGGCGTCAGGGCGATCAGAACCTGGCGCTCGTCCTCACGCGAGCGGGTGCGCCTGACGAGATGGGCGGCCTCGAGGCGCTTGAGCAGCGGCGTCAGCGTGCCCGAATCCAGGAACAGCTTCTCGCCGATCTCCTTGACCGGCACGTCGTCGCGCTCCCACAGCACCAGCATGACCAGATATTGCGGATAGGTCAGGCCGAGCCGATCGAGCAGCGGCTTGTAGACGCGGTTAAAGGCGTGCGTAGCGGAATAGACCGCGAAGCAGATCTGGTTGTCGAGACGAAGCGGGTCTACCGCCGTTGATTTCCGGGCCATGAAGAATCCTGCGCGTTTCTCCCATTCTGGGCCCGGCCGGCGCCAGATTCAATTGCGAACAATTAAATGTGAGGCGCGACGAATTAGATTGCGCGCAATCTAATTGTCTGCGATAAAGCTTACACCCCAACCCGGAAAGACCCGAGGAGACGACAATGTCTGTGAACGTCCTCTACAAGACCAGCGCCAAGGCCACCGGCGGCCGCGACGGCCATGCTGCGACCCTCGACGGCGCGCTCGACGTCAAGCTCACCACGCCGAAGGAGCTCGGCGGTGGCGGCGGCGCTGGCAACAATCCCGAGCAGCTGTTTGCGGCCGGCTATGCCGCCTGCTTCATCGGCGCGATGAAGTTCGTGGCCTCGCAGGGCGGCCCGAAGGTGCCTGCCGACGCCTCGGTCACCTCGACCGTCGGCATCGGCCCGCGCTCCGAGGGCGGCTTCGGCCTCGATATCGACCTCGCGGTCTCGCTGCCGGGCCTTGCCCGCGCAGACGCCGAGGCGCTGGTGGCGAAGGCGCATCAGGTGTGCCCGTACTCCAATGCCACGCGCGGCAATGTCGACGTTCGCCTGACGGTGGTCTGATCGGCAGCGCGGATTGGCTGGCCCGGGAATCCCCCCTCGGGCCGGCCGCATCCGAGGGAATTTGCCACCCCGCGGCATGGCTGCACGCCGGCGCATGCGGCTCCACGCTCGGCGCCATTGCTGGCGCAAACAAACCTCGCTAGGCCTGTGAGCCAATGATCGACACAGGGAAGCGAAGGCATGACTGAAGCAGCAACGGGCGCCATGAGCGGATTGCGCGTCATCGATCTCACGCGCGTGCTCGGCGGTCCCTACTGCACCCAGATCCTCGCCGACCACGGCGCCGACGTGATCAAGGTTGAGCCGCCCGCGGGCGACGAGGTGCGCGAATGGGGCCCTCCGTTCCACGAGGAGGATGCGGCCTATTTCGTCGGCATCAACCGCAACAAGCGCTCGATCGGCCTCGACCTCGCCTCCGAGGGCGGCCGAATCGTGCTGCTCAAGATGCTGGAGACCGCCGACGTCCTGATCGAGAATTTCAAGCCGGGCACGCTGGAGAAATGGGGCATCGGCAACGAAATCCTCAGCAAGAAATATCCCCGCCTCGTGCATTGCCGGATCTGCGGCTTCGGCGCCGACGGCCCGCGCGGCGGCAACCCCGGCTATGACGCCATCATCCAGGCCATGACCGGCATGATCGCAGCGACCGGCTCGCCCGAGAGCGGGCCGATGCGGATCGGCGTGCCGCTGGTCGACATCACCACCGGACTTTATGCGGCGATCGGCATATTGATGGCGCTGTCGGAGCGGCAGCGGTCGGGCAAGGGCCAGTTCCTGGAGACGACGCTGTACGAGACCGGCCTTGCCATCATGCATCCGCACACCGCGAATTATTTCATGCATGGCAAGCCGCCGGGTCTCACCGGCAACGAGCATCCGAACCTCGTGCCTTACGCGATCTTCCCGACCAAGACCGACAACATCTTCATCGGCGTCGGCAATGACGGCACCTTCCGCAAGCTGGCGAAGGAGATCGGCAAGCCCGAGCTCGGCACCGATCCGCGCTTTGCCCGCAACAAGGACCGCATCGCCAATCGCGAGGCACTGCGCGCCGAGCTTGCCGCCGTGTTCAGCCAGCACGAGGCCGAGCCGCTGTGCAACCGCCTGCTCGCGGCCGGCCTGCCTGCAGGTCCCGTGCAGAAGATCGACCAGGCGTTGACCAATCCGCACACGATCGCGCGTGGCGATATTATCGAGAAGGACTGGTACAAGGGCGTTGCCTCGCCGATCCGGCTCGATCGCAGCAAGCCGAGCCTGCGCCGCGTGCCGCCGAAATTCAGCCAGCATGCGGCCGAGGTGCTGGGCGAGTTCGGCTACTCCAAAGCCGAGATCGACGCGATGGTCGAAAAAGGCACGGTCTGCGGTCCCGAGCGGAAACGCTGAGCTAAGGCGAGCGTCAACGGTGGTGCGCTCCCTCTCCCGCTTGCAAGTGGGAGAGGTTCGGAGCCCGCGGCACGATAGTGCCTCATCTCAATGCCGCACTGCGGCGCGCGCACGCATGTGCAGCGCGAACGAGTTGGCTGACGGCTCCGTCTTGGCCTATTTGACAACTTCCCATTTGGCCGCGCTTGCTGCTTTCGTTTCTCCCGCTTACACAGTCATGTGAACGTCATATGGCGCTGCTAGCGCAAGCGCTTCTTTAGTGACGGGCAAGGGAGGTTCTTGATGGCTCTTCGACATTTTGGCACGGCGGCGGCCGTCGCACTCACAATTGGTCTCGGCGCGTCGCCGGCGCTTGCCGTGACCGAAATCCAGTGGTGGCACGCGATGACCGGCGCCAACAACGACGTCATCGTCAGGCTCGCCAACGATTTCAACACCACGCAGAGCGACTACAAGGTGATCCCGACCTACAAGGGCAACTACGCCGACACGATGAACGCCGGCATCGCCGCGTTCCGCGCCGGCAACGCGCCGCACATCATGCAGGTGTTCGAGGTCGGCACCGCCACCATGATGGCAGCGACCGGCGCCGTGAAGCCGGTCTACAAGCTGATGGCCGAGACCGGCGAGAAGTTCGATCCGAAGGCCTATCTGCCTGCGATCACCGGCTATTACTCGACCTCGAAGGGCGAGATGCTGTCCTTCCCGTTCAACTCGTCCTCGACCGTGATGTGGGTCAACCTCGACGCACTGAAGAAAGCGAATGTCGAGGTGCCGAAGACCTGGCCCGAAGTGTTCGACGCCGCCAAGAAGCTGAAGGCGGCCGGCCACGCCACCTGCGGCTTCTCCAACTCCTGGGTCACCTGGGTCAATCTCGAGCAGCTCTCCGCCTGGCACAACGTGCCGCTCGCCAGCAAGGCCAACGGCCTCGACGGTTTCGACACCGTGCTGTCCTTCAACGGTCCGCTCCAGGTCAAGCATCTCGAAAATCTGGTCGAGCTCCAGAAGGACAAGACCTACGACTATGCCGGCCGCACCAACACCGGCGAAGGCCGCTTCACGTCGGGCGAATGCCCGCTCTACCTGACCTCGTCCGCGTTCTTCGGCAACGTCAAGGCGCAGGCCAAGTTCGCCTTCACCGCGGTGCCGATGCCCTATTACCCGGACGCCAAGGGCGCGCCGCAGAACTCGATCATCGGCGGTGCCTCGCTCTGGGTAATGGGCGGCAAACCGGCGGACGATTACAAGGGCGTCGCCAAATTCTTCTCTTTCCTCTCGGACACCGATCGCCAAGTCTACATCCACAAGGCCTCGGGCTATCTGCCGATCACCAAGGCGGCCTATGAGAAGGCCAAGGCGGATGGCTTCTACAAGGATCAGCCCTATCTGGAGACGCCGCTGCTCGAGCTGACCAACAAGGAGCCGACCGAGAATTCGCGCGGCCTGCGCCTCGGCAACATGGTGCAGCTCCGTGACGTCTGGGCTGAGGAGATCGAGCAGGCGCTGGCCGGCAAGAAGACCGCCAAGCAGGCGCTGGACGCGGCCGTCGAGCGCGGCAACACCATGCTGCGCCAGTTCGAAAAGACCGCCGTGAAGTAAGGCGACAAGCGGCAGGCCGGTCCCCCGGCCTGCCGCGCTGGGGCATCATGCAAAAGCAAGCCATTTTCCAATCGAAGCTGTTGCCCTATGCGCTGGTTGCGCCGCAACTCGCGATCGTCCTGATTTTCTTCTACTGGCCGGCCTTGCAGGCGATGATCCAGTCGTTCCTGCTGCAGGACGCCTTCGGCCTGTCGACCAGCTTCGTCTGGTTCGAGAACTATATCGAGCTGTTCAAGGAGCCCGCCTATTTCGAGGCGATCCTGCGCACCTTCTTCTTCTCGTTCGCGATCGCGGTGTCGTCGCTGTCGTTCGCGCTGCTGCTGGCCGTGATGGCAGACAAGCCGCTGCGCGGCTCGATGCTCTACCGCACGCTGCTGATCTGGCCCTATGCGGTGGCGCCGCCGGTCGTCGGCGTGCTCTGGATCTTCATGCTGCATCCCTCGCTCGGCGTGCTCTCGCGCTACCTGCGGGCGCTGGGCATCGACTGGAATCCACTGCTCGACGGCGACCAGGCCGCAGCGCTGATCATCCTGGCCGCCGCCTGGAAGCAGATCTCCTACAACTTCCTGTTCTTCCTCGCCGGCCTGCAGAGCATCCCCAGAAGCGTGATCGAGGCGGCTGCGATCGACGGCGCCCGCCCGATGCGCAGGTTCTGGACCGTGATCTTCCCGCTGCTGTCGCCGACCATCTTCTTCCTCCTGGTCGTCAACATCGTCTACGCCTTCTTCGACACGTTCGGCATCATCGACACGATGACCCGCGGCGGTCCGGGCAAGTCGACGGAGACGCTGGTCTACAAGGTCTATACCGACGGCCTGCTCGGCGGAAACCTCGGCAGCTCCGCGGCGCAATCGGTGATCCTGATGATCATGGTGATCGTGCTGACGGGCATCCAGTTCCGCTTCGTCGAACGCAAGGTGACCTACTGATGGTCGAGGAAGAAGGCTTTCGGCGCTACATTGCCCATATCATCCTCTGGATCGGGATCGCGATCGTCGCCTTCCCGGTCTATCTCGCCTTCGTGGCGTCCACCCAGGACAACGCGGTGATCGCCAACGGGCAGATGTCGTTGCTGCCCGGGGGTCATTTCTTCCAGACCTACTACCAGACCATCTTCGTCGGCACGAGCGGCTCGACCCGCGAGCCGGTCGGCAACATGATGCTGAACTCGCTGGTGATGGCGCTGCTGATCGCGCTGGGCAAGATCGCGGTCTCGATCATCTCGGCCTATGCGATCGTGTATTTCCGCTTCCCGTTCCGGATGGCGCTGTTCTGGCTGATCTTCATCACGCTGATGCTGCCGGTCGAAGTCCGCATCTATCCGACCTACAAGATCGTCGCCGACCTGCACATGCTCGACAGCTATGCCGGCCTGTCGCTGCCGCTGATCGCATCGGCCACCGCGACGCTGCTGTTCCGCCAGTTCTTCATGACCGTGCCGGACGAGCTGCTGGAGGCCTCGCGCATTGACGGCGCCGGCCCCTTCCGCTTCTTCTGGGATACGCTCTTGCCGCTGTCGCGCACCAACATGGCGGCGCTGTTCGTGATCCTGTTCATCCTCGGTTGGAATCAATATCTCTGGCCGCTCTTGATCACCACGCGCGACGACATGCAGACCATCCAGATCGGCATCCGCAAGATGATCACCACCACCGACGCGCTGACCGAATGGCCGATCGTGATGGCAACCGCCGTGCTGGCCATGCTGCCGCCGGTGTTCGTCGTCGTCGCCATGCAGAAATTGTTCGTGCGCGGCCTGGTCGAGACGGAAAAGTGAAGATGGCGAATAGTGAATGGCGAGTGGCGAATGGGGTCGCTGCGTCCGCCTTGCGTGCTAACAAGTCCCCATTCGCCATTCCCTACTCGCTACTCGCCGGTGCAACCCATGGCTAACGTCACCCTGCGCAGCGTCCGCAAGACCTATCCCGGCGGCTTCGAGGCCATCAAGGGCGTCGACGTCGATGTCGGCGACGGACAGTTCTGCGTGCTGGTCGGCCCCTCCGGCTGCGGCAAGTCCACGCTGCTGCGCATGGTCGCGGGGCTGGAGACGGTCACCGGCGGCGAGATCGACATCGGCGGCCGCGTCGTCAACGGAGTAGAGCCCGCCGATCGCGACATCGCGATGGTGTTCCAGAACTACGCGCTCTATCCGCATATGAGCGTCTACAACAACATGGCCTATGGCCTGCGCAACCGCGGCATGGCCGAGGCCGAGATCAAGACCCGCGTCGAGGAAGCCGCGCGCGTGCTCGAGCTCTCCGCCATGCTAGAGCGCAAGCCGCGCCAGCTCTCCGGCGGCCAGCGCCAGCGCGTCGCCATGGGCCGCGCCATCGTGCGCCAGCCGAAGGTGTTTTTGTTCGACGAGCCGCTGTCCAACCTCGACGCCAAGCTGCGCATCGCGATGCGGGTCGAGATCCGCAAATTGCAGCGCCGGCTCAACACGACGTCGATCTACGTCACCCATGACCAGCTCGAGGCGATGACGCTGGCCGACATCCTCGTGGTGATGAATGGCGGCCAGGTCGAGCAGGTCGGCAATCCGCTTGATATCTACGAGAAGCCGGCCACGACCTTCGTCGCCTCCTTCATCGGCGCGCCGCCGATGAACTTGATGTCGACGCGGCCCGAGGAGATCCGGTCGCAGCTCGCCGGCAGCGCCGCGGCCGATGCCGGCATCGTCGGAATCCGCCCGGAGGATTTCGTCATCACCGACGAGACGCCGGCCGGCGGCCTCGTCCTGCCGCTCACCGTCGAAGCCATCGAGCGCGTCGGCGCCGAGACCTTCGTCTACGGCTCCCGCGAGCAGGAGGACCAGCGCGTCGCCGCCACGCCCGGCGAGCTGCCGCCCGGCGAGGTCATCGTCCGCATTCCCGGAACCCAAGCGCCCGCCATCGGCGCGAGAATCCGTGTCGCGGCGGTGCGGGCGAAGCTGCATCTGTTCAGTGACGACGGGCGGACGCGGCTCAAGGGCTGAGCGGCTCCGGGGCCCGACGACAAAAGTGCGAAAACAACCCCATGCACAGTAGAAGGGGGTTTGTTTTTGTTGGGATAAATCGCCTCGCGCGACGCGTCATGCCAACCACGACGAACCAGGCATTCGGGCGATGGCAGAAAGTGGCCCGTCCACAGCTCCCCCGCTACCTGCTTGAACCCACAGGGGAACATGCCCATATTGCTGATCAAGGGGCGCCGCTCGCGGGCCCTGATGCACCAAAGTCGCTTCGAGAGGACTTTGTAAACTATGTCTCGTGTTCCAACGCTCTCCAGTCCCTTCCTGCTGGGCTTTGACGAGATCGAGCGCGTGCTCGATCGGGTCGTCAAAGGCGCCGACGGTTATCCTCCCTACAATATCGAGAGGTGCGACCGCACGGACGGCCAGCCCGAGCGTTTGCGCATCACGCTGGCGGTCGCCGGATTTACGCGCGACCAACTCGATGTAACCATTGAGGAAAACCAGCTCGTGATCCGCGGGCGGCAGCAGGACGACAAGACCCGGCAATACATCCATCGCGGCATCGCCGCGCGCCACTTCCAGCGCACCTTCGTGCTGGCCGAGGGGATGCTGGTGCTGGGTGCGGATCTGAAGAACGGGTTGTTGTCGATCGATCTGGCCCGGCCTGAACCGGAGCGGATCGTTAAGACAATCGCTATCAATGAGCACGAATAATGGAACGAGTAGCGGACTCGACCGCTTAGTGTTCCAGAGGAGTCGAGACCATGAGTGAAGGTCACGTTGCGTTCGAATACGAAGCCAAGAACGTCTCTCCGGAGACGCTGGCAACCCTGGGCGAAGGCCATATCGCCTATGTGAAGCAGATCCGCTCCGAGGACGTGCCGGGCCTGTTCCCCGAGGCGCCCAAGATCGCGCCGGGCCTCAAGCTTTTCGCGCTCCACGCCGCCGACGGCACGCCGATCATGCTGACCGACAGCCGCGAAGCTGCGATCGCCAACGCCTGGAGCAACGAGCTGCAAGCGGTGAGCGTGCACTAAGCACGCGCGTCGCACGAATAGGGTTTCAAACGGGCATGCCTTCGCAAGAAGGCGTGCCCGCTTTCATTTGAGCGGCGAGGTATTCGCGTCGCCATCGCCAGCCGAAGGGAATTCGGCGATGTTCCCGCCCGCGCGGGGCGGCCTTGGCTCTTCCGCGCACGAGACCGTCATCAATCCGTGATTTGACATTTCGTTCGCGTTTGTCAAATCTGACAAAATGCAGGCCAAGGCCCCTCCCCAGGACCGGATCCTCGACGCTGCCTTGCGCGTGTTCCGGCGCCACGGCTTCCGCCGCTCCTCGATCGAGCTGGCGGCGGAGGAAGCCGGACTGACGCGGCAGGCGCTCTATCATCACTTCGCCTCCAAGGAGGCGCTGTTTCGCGCCGTGCTCGAGCGGATCTACGCGCAGGGGCTCGCTGCCGAAATCGCGGCCGCGAAGGCGGCGGAAGAAGCTGGCCTCGATCTTGCCGACATCCTGGTCGCCGAGATCGGCGCGCGAATGCAGTCGCTGCTCGCTTCGCTGAAGGACTCGCCCCATACCGATGAGCTGTTTTCCGAGCACCTCGCGCAGGCGCGCGACCTCTACCAGAGCTATTCCAACCGTTTCGCCGACGAGATCGCAACCACGATCGCGCGGGTGTGCCGCAAGCGAAAGCTTAACCTCGAAAGCGGCGTCAGCGTGCGCGAGCTCGCGCGCTGCGTCGAGATGGCGATCCACGGCACCAAATCCGCTTTCCCTTCCATGCAGCCGGTCGACGCGTTCCTGAAACAGCTCGAGACCATGCTGCGCATGCTGATCGCCGGCGCGATGGCGCCGTCCGCAAAGAAGTCCCAACGCAAAACGGGAGTTCGAAAATGACCAGCACGACCATCAATGGACGGCCTCTCCCGCTGCCCGACGATCCGGATGCGCTCTTGATCGACGTGATCCGCGATGGCGGCCTCACCGGCACCAAACTCGTCTGCGGCTCCGGCGTCTGCGGCGCCTGCACCGTGCTGCTCGACGGCACGCCGGTCGTGAGCTGCCTGTTGCCGGCGCAGGCGGCCGCGGGCAAATCGCTGACGACCATCGAGGGCGTCGGGGCGGCCGGATTGCATCCGGTGCAGAAGGCGTTCATGGCGCACGACGCCCTGCAATGCGGCTTCTGCACACCCGGCTTCGTCGTCGAAGCCGCCGCCTTCCATGACGGCTGGCGCGCGACCAAGGGCGCGGCGACACCCTCGCGCGAGGAGATCGCCGCCGCGCTATCTGGACATCTCTGCCGCTGCGGCGCCTATGAAGGCATTTTTCGCGCGGTGGCGGAGGCTTGTTCAGGCCGCTTCGACGGCAACGAGCCCATCGCGCCGCGGCTGGAAGCCCGCGACAAGGTGACGGGCCTCGCCCGCTACACCGTCGACGTCCACCATGACGGCCAGCTCGAAGGCGTCATCCTGCGCGCGCACGTCGCGCATGCGAGGATCACCGGCCTTGATCTGGCGCCGGCGCGCGCCATTGCCGGTGTTGCCGCGGTCGTTCCGCTGCTCGACGACGACAACATGGTCCGCTTCGTCGGCGCGCCGATTGCAGCCGTCGCGGCCAAGGACCGCCGCACCGCACTGCAGGCCATCGCCGCGATCAGCTTCAAGCCCGAGCCTTTGCCCGCTGTGATCGGGCTCGATGCAGCGCGACGCGACGATGCACCGGTCGTGTTCGAAAAGAAGGACCGCAAGCGTGCCGGCAACGTGTCCGAGGGCGCAGGCGGCGCTCCGGTGTCGTGGAAGGGCAATGTGCGCGGGCCCTCGGCGCCGTTCTCGCAGAAAGCCAAGCGCGCCAAGAGCTGGCTTGACGAGGCGCGCCAGCAACGCAATCCGCTGCTGGTCGAGGAGACCTTTCGCGTCTCGACGCAACAGCACGCAAGCCTCGAACCACATGCCGCCGTGGCCAGGTTCGATGGCGATCAGCTCATCGTGCACATCTCGACCCAGGCCATCCACGAGAGCATGGAGAAGATCGCCAAGCGTTATGGCCTTCCGCACGACAAGGTGCGTGTGATCGCCGATCATGTCGGCGGCGGGTTCGGCTCCAAGGGCAGCGTTGGGCTGGAGACCATCGCCGCGATCGAGCTTGCGCGCGCCGCGAAGGCGCCGGTGCGCGTCGCCTTCGATCGTGAAGAGGAGCTTTCCGTCACCGGCTATCGTCCGGCCGCCGAGCTGAAGCTGTCCTTGCTGCCTTCTGCGGAAGGCCGCCTCAAGGCGCTGTCGCTCACCGCCCATGCCGATACCGGCGCCGCCGTGAACTCGCTGATCGCGGGCCTGGCGCGGCTGATCTATCCGGCCGAAGCAAAGGAGCTCGTCGACTTCGACGTGCTCAGCAATTTGCCGCCCGGCGCGCCGTTCCGCGGCCCCGGCGGTCCGCCGATGTCGTTTGCGCTGGAGCAGGCGGTCGACGAAGCCGCACTGCGCATGAAGGTCGATCCGATTCAGCTGCGCAAGCTCTGGGACCCCGATCCCAACCGCCAGCGACTGTACGACTGGGCTGCCGGCCTCGACGTCTGGAAGAGCCGCAAGCCAGCCGCATCGCAGACCGGCCGCTACCGGCGCGGCGTCGGCGTCGCCACCGGTTACTGGCTCTATCTCTGGCAGACCGGCTCCTCGGTCGAACTCGCGATCAAGGGCGGCCGCATCGTCGCAAGCTGCGCGGTACAGGATATCGGCACGGGCACACGCAGCGTGATCGCGAACACCGTCGCGAAGGCGTTCGATCTCGAACCGCATGATGTGGACGTTCGCATCGGCCGCTCCAGCCTGCCCCGCGGACCGGGTTCCGGCGGCAGCCGCGTCACCGCCTCGCTGGTGCCGCCGACCTTGCTCGCCATCGACAAGCTGAAAGCGGAAATCAGGCGCACGGCGTCTCGCACACCTGCTCCGGGCTCGAACGCGCCGTGGCGCGAGATGATCGCGGCCTCCCCTGATATCGCCGTGTCGGCCAAGCGCCAGGAGGACGGCAAGCCGCCGCCCGGCGTCAGGCCCGCGCTGCACGAGGCGGGCATCATGGGCCGGGTGTTCGGTTGGGTGCTGCGTCTGATGAGCCACATGGTGGTCGGCGCCGGCGTGCCGAGCTCGGTGCAGGTGATGGAAGTCGAGGTCGACACCTGGCTCGGCCATGTGCGCGTGCTCAACGCCTATACGGGCCTCGCGGTCGGCAAGCTCGCCGCGCCGGCGCTGGCGCGAAGCCAGGCCGCGGGCGCGGTGATTCAGGGCATCGGCTACGCACTCTATGAGTCGCGGGAGACCGATCCCTCGAGCGGCCACATCCTGAGCGGCAGCATGGAGGATTACCGCATCCCGGGGATTGCCGACATGCCGAAACTGGACGTGCATTTCGACGAGGCCGGTTTCGAGCATGTGCCGGGCGGCAGCGTCGGCATCGGTGAAGTCGCCACCGTGCCGACCTCGCCCGCGATCGCCAACGCCATCCGCGATGCGATCGGCGTGAGACTGACTGAAATTCCGTTCCGGCCCGATCGTCTTGTGGCCGCGCTGAAAGGGAGGGATGCAGCATGAGTGTCGCCGTCATCACCGCCAATCCCACGCCTGAATTCCGCGCCGGAGGCACCGACTTCAGCGAACGCCGCCGCAGCGGGGTGTCGCAGGGAATGCTGATCGATATCTCGACCAGCGGCGACAAGACGATCAGCTGGGGAGCCGATGGAGCGGCCCGGATCGGCGCGCTCGCCACCATCGCCACGATCGCGACCGACGCTCGCATCCTCGCCGCTTATCCCGGCATTGCGGCGAGCGCGCAGGGACTCGCCACGCCACAGGTGCGCAACGTTGCCACGCTCGGCGGCAATCTCGCGCAGCGTTCACGCTGCTGGTATTTCCGCCGGGCCGACATCGATTGCCTGAAGAAAGGCGGCAGCACCTGCCCTGCCCGTTCCGGCAATCATCTCTATGGCGTTGCCTTCGATCTCGGACCGTGCATCGCGCCGCATCCCTCGACCATGGCGGCGGCTCTGCTCGCCTATGATGCGACCATCACCACGGACCGGCGCAGCGGATTGACGATTAGCGGTCTCCTCGGCGACGGCTCGGTCGCGCACGCCGATCATACACTCGCAGCAGGCGAGATGATCAAGAACATTGCGCTTCCTGCTCCGCTCGAGGGCGAGCGCGCTTCCTACAAGCGGGCGATCAGCCGGACCTATGCGGAATGGCCGCTGGTGGAACTCTGCGCCCGCGTCGTGATCGCCGGCGGCAAGTTCCAGCTGGTGCGTCTCGCTGCCGGCGGCGTCGCGCCCGTGCCGCTTCGCCTCACCGCCGTGGAAGTCCAGCTCAGCGGCAAGCTTGCCAATGCGGCATCGATCGCAGAAGCGGCGAAAGCGGCGAGCTCGGGTGCCAAACCATTGCCGATGACGGCCTACAAGCTCGATCTCCTGCAAGGGCTGGTGCGCGACGTGCTGGAGCGGCTTTCGGACTAAAGCGCGATGAGAATGGGATGAATCATCATCGCGCTTTAGGTTGTTGTTCACGCATGATCTCTCCGGAAAAGCGCTTCGCACTTTTCCGGATCATGCTTTAGCTAGCCGCCTGAGCGACCTGCCAGCCGCGCGCGGATATCCGGCTTCAGCACCTTGCCGACCTTGGAGCGCGGCAGATCGTCCCAGACTTCGATCTGCTTCGGTGTCTTGACGCTGCCGATCCGCTGCTTGACGAAGGCCGCCAGCGCCGTCGCATCGACGCTCTGGCCGGCACGGGGCTGCACCACGGCAACGATACGCTCACCCCATTTCTCGTCCGGAAGGCCGATCACGGCGCAATCCTGTACCGCCTCATGCGCCCGCAGCGCGTTCTCGACCTCGATCGAATAGACGTTGAACCCGCCGGTGATGATCATGTCCTTGGCGCGATCGACGATGTAGAGGTAGCCATCGTCGTCGATGTAGCCGATGTCGCCGGTGTGGTGCCAGCCATGCGCGGAGGCCTCCGCCGTGGCTTCGGGATTTTTGTAGTAGCCTTCCATCACCAGCGAGCCGCGAACCACGATCTCGCCGCGTGAGCCGGTCGGCAGCAAATTGCCGTCGCCATCCATGATGCCGGCCTGCACCAACGGGCTGATCCGCCCCGCCGAGGCGAGGCGCTCCATCGCGATCGTGCCATCGGCATTGTAATGCTCATCCGGTGCCATCATCGAGATCATCATCGGCGCTTCAGTCTGACCGAACAACTGCGCCATGGGCCCGATGCGCCGGAGCGCCTCCGCAAGCCGTGCGGCCGAGATCGGTGCCGCGCCGTACCAGAAGCATTGCAGAGACCCGAGCTTCGCCGAGTCGAGCTTGGGATGATCGAGCAGCATGTAGATCAATGTCGGCGGCAGGAAGGTGTGCGTGACATGGTAGCGCTCGATCAATTCGAGGAATTCGGCGATGTCGGGGTGATGCATGATCACGATGCGGCCGCCGAGCGCCATGATCGGGAAACACAGCACACCGGCCGCATGGGTCAACGGCGCGAGCGCGAGATAGACCGGACGACCCTTGAAGGGATAGCCCATCAGCGTCAGTGCCGTCATGGCCTCGATGTTGCGACCCGACAGCATGACTCCCTTCGGCTTTCCGGTGGTGCCGCCGGTGCCGGGAAGCATCGCGAGATCGTCGACCGTCTCGCGTTGATATTGGTCGGCGGACAGGCCCGCGAGCCAGCCGTCGAACGAGGGCGCGAAGGGCAACTCGGCATCGAGGCAGACGAGGACACGCAGCTTCGGCAGCTCTGCACGCACCGCCTCGACCATCGGCGCGAAGCTCGAGTGAAACAGCAGCAGGCTGCAGTCGAATTGGTCGAGGATGAGCCGGTTCTCGGCCGCCTCGTTGCGCGGATTGATCGGGCACCAAACCGAGCCCGCGCGGGAAATGCCGAACACACATGCAAACGCGACCGGATCGTTGCCGGACAGGATTGCGACCTTCTCGCCGGCAGCAATACCCGATCGCGCGAGCCCGCGCGCGACGCGGTAGCTCAGCAACTGCACCTCGCGGTAGCTGAGATCGCGCCCGTCCATGGTCAGGCACGGCGCATCGGGGCCGAGCGAGGCACCTTTGTCGAGGTAATCGATGAAGCGCATGATCAATCCCGGAAGCAGCTGGCGGGTGGCGCGCGGCCGCGCCACCCGTGATCTTGCTCAGTCGTGCACGGTGAGGATCGGTCTGCTGACCAGCCCGAAGCTGCGCAGCTGGCCGAGCAGCTCGTGATGACCGAACGCCTGGCAACCGGAGGCGAAACCCACGCGCTTGGGCGGCTGCTGCAGCAGATGCGCCGCGGCATAGGCCTGCAACAAGCCGGTCTGCTTGTAATTGCTGTTGCCGTTGATGACGCAGTGCGCGCGCCCGAGCGGGCCAGAGGCATGCACCGAATCCAGCGACTTGTTGACGCGCGGGTTCTCGCGCGGCGGCATGGTGTTCATCACGCCGGCGGCGGTCTGCGCCAAAGCAGTGTAGCGGTCGTCGGGGTTCATGTTCTTGGTCGCGTCCAGCGCGGCGGCGACGATCTGCGGCACGCCCAGCATCAGCGCGCGGTTGAACACGCCGCCCAGCACCTTCACGTTGGCCACGCGCGGATCGCGCTTGAACCACACCGGGTGCGAGGTGCCGCCCCAGGGCAGCGCCAGTGCGAGCTCATGCTGGCCGGGGATGGCGAGGTTGTAGAGGCCGGCATCCGCCTGATGCTCGACATACTTGTTCTGCTCCAGATAGTAGGCCTTTGCCATCGCGGCGTTGACCAGGATGGTCTGCGTCGAGGCGATGGTCGGGCTGCCGCCCCAGAACACGGCGATATCGAGCGTGTCGAGGCCGGGCGTCTCCAGGCACAGCTGCGCCGCAATCTCACCGGTGGTGTACATCTGCGCGATGCCCGGCGCGAGCAGCAGGCCGGCATTGGCGAACTTCGTGCCCCATTCCTGCTCGAGCGTGATCAGCCAGTCCTGCTCGCCTGTCGTGTCGGTGTAGTGGCATCGGGACGCCCAGCAGGCCTGCACCACCTCGGCGCCGAACCTGGCGAAGGGGCCCACGGTGTTGAGCACCACCGAGGCACCGTTGAACAACTCCGTCAGTGCGCTCACGGTATGCGGCACTTCCACCACCTCGTAGTCGGCGGTCTCGATACCGGCCACGTTCGCCTTCATTGCGGCGTTGAGCTTCTCCGCGCTGCGCCCCGCGGCGATGAAGGGGATGTTGTACTCGCGTAAGTATTCGCAGACCAGGCGGCCGGTGTAGCCGGACGCGCCATAGACGATGACGGGCTTCTTCGCGCTCATTGTCGTTCCTCCGAAATGTTCGTTGTCAGGTTTGCAGCTCACATTCCCATGCCGCCATCGACCGGCAGTCCGATGCCGGTGATGAAGCGCGCCTCGTTCGAGCACAGGAACACCGCAGCATTGGCGATGTCGCCGACCTCCGCGAGCTTGCCGAGCGGCGTCTGCTCCACCACCGAGCCGACCGCGGCGTTGACGTCGGGCGCGAGACCTATCTTGACGATGTCGTTGGCCAGCTGCAGGCCCATGTCGGTCGGGATCAAGCCGGGATAGATGCAGTTGACACGCACGCCATAACCGAGCTTGCCGGCCTCCATCGCAGCGACCCGTGTCATGCGATCGACCGCGGATTTCGTGCCGGAATAGACCGCGATGCTCGGGAAGGCGATCGTCGCCGCGACAGACGCGATATTGACGACCGCGCCGCCTTTGCCCGCCGCTCCGCCCGGCCGCATCGCGCGGAAGGCGTGCTTCATGCCTAGCACGGTGCCGACGATGTTGACGTCGCACATCCGCCGCGCATCCTCGGCCCTGATCTCGCTGACCAGCGACGTGATCTCGATGCCGGCATTGTTGATGAGGATGTCGTAGCCGCCGAGGGTGGCGACCGTCGCAGCAGTCGCTTTCTCCCACTGCGCATCGTCGGCGACATCGAGATGCACGAAGCCGGTCTTCACGCCGAGCCTGGCGATCTTGCCGGCGCTATCCTTGCCGGCGTCATCGAGAATGTCGCCGATCATGACCGCCGCACCGGAGCGCGCCAGTGCTTCTGCAATAGCGGCTCCGATCCCGCGGGCTCCGCCGGTGACCAGGGCTTTGCGGCCATCAAGGCTCTTCTCACTCATCGCACGTCCTCCCTTTGCTTGGACTGATCTGTTGGACTGATCTTTTGGACTGATCTGTTCGCTGATGATCGGTGCGCGCTGCGATTGGCAGCACGGTGCCGGCGCGGTTGCGCAACGGCATGCGAGTCCGTTCCGGCGCCGCGGCGCCGGCGGGTGCATTTCCTCCATTTGCTGACGTCTTGACGACTGTCCAAATTTCTTGGCGCGCACACTCTTCCCGGAACTTGACAGTTGTCAAGGAAAAAATTTGACAGTTGTCAAAGAGGATGGTCTGTAGACGATGACCGACGACGTGATCGTGGTGACCAAGAGACGGGAGACAGCGCGACGATGGCGCGGCAAGCGACAGGAGCGGCGAAGCGAGAGGCCGCGGCGGAGATCGTGCGGGACGACAAGTTCAACGCGCGACGCATCGAGCTTGCCGAGGCCGCGCTCGAAACGCTTGGAGAGCTCGGCTTCGCCCGGACCAGCCTGCGGGAGATCGCGCAGAACTCGGCGTTCACGCACGGCGTGTTCCACTATTATTTCAGCGACAAGCTCGACCTGATCTGCTGCTGCGTTCGCCACTACAAGGCCAAGTGCGTGACGCGCTATGACGAGGTCGTCGCGACAGCGACGAGCCGCGACGAATTGACGGAGGGCTTCCTCGCCAAGCTCGCAGCAACGCTGCAGAACGAAGCCCGCATGCACCGGCTTTGGTACGATTTGCGCTCGCAGGCGATGTTCGAGGCGGCGTTTCGCAAGGATGTCCTCGAGATCGACAAGAGCCTGGAAGCGATGATCTGGCGCATTGCCTCTCGCTATGCCGAGCTCGGCGGCAAGCGGCCGGCGTCGTCGCCAGGCGCACTCTACGCGCTGTTCGACGGTCTGTTCCAGAGTGCGCTGCTCAAGCACCTCGCGGGTGACAAGAGGGCGGTCCCCGAACTGCTCGACGAAGTCCGGCGCCTGCTGCCGACGGTCTGCTGACGCGCGGAAGCGGCGCCCACGAAGGCGTCGCCGCTCGAGGCCTGCACGTTGCGCCATCCAAATTGATCGTCCGACTCGAAACTGCTTAGATGCGGCATGCCGCCGAAAGTCGAACGTCTGCCCAAGCAGCAATTGTGGTTTCCGGCCGGGCGCTATTTTCTGCGCACCATCAAGCGCGATGACGCCTCGCAGCGCTGGGCGGACTGGTTGTCCGATCCCTGGACGGTGCATGTCCTCAACACGTCACCGCGCGCGATGACCAAGGCGGAGATCGCCGACTACATCAAATCCTTCGATCAGCGCGAACGGCTCCTGCTCGGGATATTCGAGCGCGGCAGCCGCATCCATGTCGGCTTCATCCGCCTCGACATCAACGCGGCGGCGAGCGAGGCGCTCGTCAGCGCCGTGATCGGAGAAAAGGAGCACCGCAATGCCGGAGCGACGGTGAACACCTTCATTCCGCTGCTCAGGTTCGTGTTCGACGATCTCAAGCTGAGCCGCATCCGCGCGTTCGTGCTGGAGCGCAATCAGACGACCATTCAATATCTGTCCAAGCTCGGATGGACGCTCGAGCCCGAACCCGAAAAACCGGTGCGATCGCATACGGATGGATCGCTTCTGGTATTGCGTCGGATGATCTGGGACCGGCCCGGTTTCCAGGCCTGGTTGAAGAGCCCGATCGGGCAGCGGATCGTGAATCGCATGGAAGCGGCGCGAGGTTGAGCCCCGGCCGCTCCCTTTGTCTGCTTAAGCGATCAATCAGTACTTCGCGACGACGGGTGACCCGCCGAACCGATAGTTGATACCTACCTTCACGATATCGATGTCCTGACGAATATCGATCAACGCGGTGGTGGCGGCGGCTGGATTGGCGAATCCCACGCGCTTGCTGTCGAAGCCGTAGTGAGTGTACTCGACCAAGGCCGACCAGTTCGGGGCGAAGGCCCACTCGACACCGGCACCTGCCACCCAGCCGACACGATCGGTGCTGGCGCTTGAATTGCAGGGCTCAAAAACGAGGAATCCCACACCGGGACAAAAGAAGCCGCCAATCGACGAGAAATTGTTCAGATTGTATCGGTCATGCGCAAACCCGACGCCGCCCTTGCCATAAACGAGCAAGCGATCCCATGTGTAGCCGACCCGACCCGTGACGCTGGCGACCCAGTCGGTGCGGCTCGATAGAGTGGCGGGCGCGCCGGTCTTTCCGGCGAAGAAGGGATCGTTGGCGGTGCCGTGAAGATCGGTGGCCGTGAAATCGCCGGCAATCCCGAGCACCCAATTGCTGGCAAATTGGTAGTCGCAACCTACCTGAACGCCTCCTACAATTCCGACGTCTCCGTTCACCCCAATGCGATCACCAGGCACACTGCCTATGGTCATTGCAGGCGAGATGACCGCCCCCGTTCCGATGCCGGGATCCGTGAAGCCCGTTCGGCTCGCACCGCCGCCGACATGACCCCCGATATAGCAGCCGGTCCAACTGAAAGGCACGGCCGCCGCAACCGGCGCTTTCGTGTAGGGACGAGCTCCCAGATCGGCACCTTGAGCAGAGCCTGCGACAATCAGAGCCGACGTCGCCAGCAGCAGTCGTTTCATTCGTCACCCCCGAAGCAATCAGCGATAGAAATCTCCGGTAAGGTACATCGGCCGGCCTCCGCGCGCTGTATTCGAGGAGCAACACTCCGACACATTTGGTAATTCGGTACTGTTGAGCACAACGCGCCGCAACACGGCGCCTTAGGCTTAATGACGGCGCTCCAGGCTGAACTATCCGATCGTCGGATGGCTTCACGCCGGCGCGGCTGAGTTCAGGTCACGCCCCCGCCTCAGCGCCCCGCCGGAATCAGCGCCCGCATGATCTCCGGCTTCCAGCTTTGACGCGCGCTGTCGAAGGCTGCGAAATCATGATCGAATTGCCAATAGGCCCAGGCCCAGCCGAGCCGCTCCGCGCTTCGCGCCACGAACGACAGATATCTCGTCCTTGCTTCGGCTGGCGCGGCCTCGTACACGCCGAACTCACCGAGATAGATCGGACGCTTTTCCCGTTCGGACCAGGACCGGATCTTGTCGAAATCGGCGCGCGCCTTCCGTTCGTCCTCCGGCGTGCCCCAATCAAGCGGGCCTATTTGCGAGAACGTCGGCGACCACGGTGCGCCCTGATGGGTGAAGCGGATCGGCGCGTAGTAGTGGAACGTCACGATGATGTTTCGGTCATCTGACGGCAGGACCAGGTCCTCGACGGGCAGCTCGTCGACGTTGAGAACCGCGGCGATCACCGGCCGCCGGGGGTTGGTGGCGCGGATGATGCCGAGACATTCGTTCAGAAGGGCGTTCCAGGCGGCGGACGTCATCTGCCCGCCCGGCTCATTGAGCACCTCGAAGACGAGCCTCGGATATTTTCCGGCATAGCGCGCGGCGATTTGCGTCCAGAACGCTTTCAGCTTCCCGGCGCACTCCGAGATGTCGTGCTGACAGATATGGGTATCGTGCTCGTCCAGGATGGGGATGAGATTTCGGGCGAGCACCTCCTCGATCACCGCATCGAGCCGCCTCATGACGATCTCATCCAGCGCATTCTCCGGGTCCATGAACTTGAAGCCGAAGAAATTGATCCGGACGTGCGAGAACCCGGCGCGCCTGATCGCGGTGAGGTTGTCCAGACGAAATGGCGCGTTCCGGCCTCCCTCCCAAATGCCGTCATAACCGAGGATGTTGATGCCGCGCCCCAATTTTGGGGTAGCGGACGCGGCCTGTCCGGCGGCCTCTGCCGGGGAGCAGATAGCAAGCACGGAGAGCGCGAAGGCGAGACCGAAAATCACAGCCCAGCGGACGCAGATTGCATTCATCGTGCCTGCCCCATCATTGCTGCAGGCCTTGCTGTGGCACCGGCCTGCACACCGCGAAGAAGAATGCGACGAGCAGCACCGAGGTGAACATCGTCGAGCGAAGGAACATCGTCTCCGTGAAATTCGATTGAAAGCTGAGGACGACGAATCCGATGATGAGAGCGCAGTGGCGACGGTCGATCGACCGCGTGGCGATCAGGTACAGGACCTTTTCCGAGAACAGATAGACGCTCGCCACGAACAGCACGTATCCCAGGAATCCGGTTTCCATCGCCACCGCGATATAGCCGCTATGATAATTGTCCAGCACCCAGCCGTGGTTCTGGTTGAAATAGTCGTAAATCGCAGGGCGCGTCCAGAACCCGTTGATGCCGAAGCCCAGCAGCGGCGCATCGTCGAAATGGCCGATGGCGTACTGCCAGATAAAGGTTCGCTCGGTCAGATTGATGGTCGATTCGCCGAGATGGATGGAATCGTAGCCCGTGACGTAGAAATACAGGATCAGGAGCGCAGCCAGGATGCACATGACGACCGGCAGCACCGCGTAAATCCTCATGCAGCGGATCGACCATAGGGAGGTCATGAGTAGTGCACCGGCGGCAATTGCAACGGCACCGGCACCACGGGATTCCGAGGCGATGACGCATGTCGATGCCAGGAGAAACATCAGCAGAAAGACTGTCCAGCCCTGGCCCGTCATCTTCTGATAGCAGGCAAAGAACATCAGATAGGCGCTGATGAAACCGAGGGTCTGCTTCGATTCGTAGATTCCCTGCCACTGGCCGTTGTGCATCCAGCTCTGATCGACGCCGATCTCGGGCACGAAAACCGCGCACAGGGCCGAGGCGGCGACCAAGATGAAGAGTCCCAGCGCCGTCGCTCCGACGATCTCGTCGATGTCGATCCGCGTGATCAGGCAGTACGCACCAAAGGTCGTCATCACGAGGGCCGCGCTCTTCATGATCGCCGCGGTGGCGAGGCCGGTCCAGAGCACAGAAACAGCGGCGAGAGCATAGAATGCGACCAGCGCGATGAAATCGGGATTGGGCTGCACGCGCAGGCAGGGTCGCACGAAGGCACTGGCGTAGATCAGGATGACCCACATCAGGAGCGCAACGGCCTGTTGCACGAAGCTCCATTCTGCGGGAAGCAGCGCGGGGTTGAAGACACCCATCGACGCGATCACATTGACGGTGATTGAGCCACGCATCACGATTCTGGCGAGCTTTTCCACGCCGACGCCGGGCGCTTGCCAGATCGCGCTGTCGTCCTCCTCGGAATCGTGCAGGCTGGTCATGAGCTGACCGCCTGACGCGCGGCAAATCTTGCCTCACCGCGCACCACGGGCGCCTTCGCACGCGCGCCTGCCGCGGGCATCGGCCGGTCGAGGCCTGATTCCCAGGGCCGTTCTCCCGCCGCGGCCGCGAGGCGCAACGGCGTCATTCCATTCCCAGTCACGTCCGCTCAGTCCACGGCTTCGAACGGCTCTCAGCGGATGTTGGCGCCGCCCAATGTGCCGTGCGTCTCAAGCGGGAAGATTGTCCTACCTTCTACCTTTGAGATCAAGGTGGCATGACGGGACGCTGCCCTCACAATCAGGTGCGAGGGACGATCGGGCCCTTGCCGGGCGGGAAAGACGGAACGTTACGCCGCCGTTGCCGGCGGCAGCGCGAGCACCGAATAGATCGCCTGCGCATCGCGCGAGGCGCGGAGCTTCTTGGCGATGTCCTGGTCGCGCAGCAGGCGGGCGATGCGGGCGAGCGCCTTGAGGTGATCGGCGCCGGCGCCTTCGGGGGCCAGCAGCAGGAAGACGAGATCGACCGGCTGGCCGTCCATCGCCTCGAAGTCGATCGGACGATCGAGCCGCGCGAACAGGCCGAAGATCTTCTCCAGCTTGGGCAGCTTGCCGTGCGGAATGGCGACGCCATAGCCGACCGCGGTGGTGCCGAGCTTCTCCCGCTGCAGCAGCACCTCGAACACCGAGCGCTCGTTCTGCCCGGTCAGCTCGGCGGCCTTGGCCGCCAGCTCCTGCAGCGCCTGCTTCTTGCTGTTGACTTTCAATGCCGGGAGAATCGCCTCGGGTGCGACCAGATCGGTAATCGGCATGGAAGCTTTCCGAGGTGAATTAAACCGTCAGGTTCCGATTTGGCCAGCTTGATAGACCAAGCTCGGCCGGCGTCAATAACATGAAGCAGGAGGCGGACTTAGCCCCGATCCAGATGTGGGGGGCTTCTACTCCAACGCAATCCCGGTGCCAACTCCCGCGTGCGGCTTTGCCCCCGTCATTGTTAAGGGCCGGGATGGTACGGGCGCCGGCTGGCGGGCCTAGCCACCGCCCTGGCCGTCCACCTTGGCTCCCGGCGGGTCGATCCAACCCACATTGCCGTCCGCCCTGCGGTAAATGATGTTCACCCGACCGGACGAGCCATGCTGGAATACCAGGCAGGGTGCCCCGCTGAGATCGAGTTCCATGACGGCTTCGCTGACCGAGAGCCGCTTCAGCGACGTGGTTTGCTCCGCGATGATGACGGGGCTGTAGCCGGCGACTTCCTCTTCGCCCTCTCCGGGCGCTTCCAGCACATAGCTGGTGGCGTCGAGCGCAGCCATCGCCTCTGAGGCGGCATGGGCCTTGCGCGCGGAGCGGTCCTTGAGCCGGTTCTTGTAGCGCCGCAGCCGCTTCTCGATCATCACCAGCGCCTGGTCGGCACTGGCATAGGCATCCGGTGCGTTCGAATCGGCTTCCAGCGTGATTCCCGAATCGAGATGCAGGGCGCAATCGGTGCGAAAGCCGAAGCCGTCCTTGCTCAGCGTGATGTGGCCGGAATAATTGCCGTCGAAATATTTGCGCAGCACCTCGTCGGTGCGGTCGGCAACGCGGCCGCGCAGCGCCTCGCCGACGCTGATGCTCTTTCCCGAGATTCTGAGAGTCATGTGATGCCTCGCTTGGTTGGTGCCCAGCTTGGATCGGTCTCGATGGGGCATCGAGAGTAGCGCGATTTGGCGCCAGCGCAATCAGGCCGGTTCGGGATTGCGGGAGCGATCGGACAAGGCGGTAGAGAGGACGTTACCAAGAGCGCTCTGCTTGTCGCGGCGGCGTTGCACCGAGGAAGGTATGCGCATGGCTTCGCGGTACTTCGCGACCGTGCGGCGGGCAATATCAATGCCCGAGGCGCGCAAGCGTTCCACGATGGTGTCGTCCGACAGGATCGCGGAGGGCTCCTCCGAATCGATCAGCTGCTTGATGTGGTGACGCACCGCTTCCGCCGAATGCGCTTCGCCCCCGTCGGCCGAGGCGATCGAGGCCGTGAAGAAATATTTCAGCTCGAACGTGCCGCGGTTGGTCGCCATGTATTTGTTGGCGGTGACACGCGACACCGTGGATTCGTGCATCTGGATGGCGTCGGCGACGGCCTTCAGATTGAGCGGGCGCAAATGGGCGACACCGTGGGTGAAGAACCCGTCCTGCTGGCGCACGATCTCGGTCGCCACTTTCAGGATGGTGCGGGCGCGCTGGTCGAGCGCGCGCACGAGCCAGGTCGCGTTCTGCAACGCATCCGTGAAATAGGACTTGTCGCCGTCCTTGCCGATCTTCTTCGAAAGCTCGGAATAATAGGTCTGGTTGACCAGCACGCGCGGCAAGGTGTCGCTGTTGAGCTCGACATGCCAGCCGCCGTCGGGACCCGGGCGGACATAGACGTCGGGCACCATGGTCTGCAGGCGCGCCGAGCCGAACTTCATGCCGGGCTTGGGATTGAGGCGGCGGATCTCGCCGATCATGTCGGCGATGTCCTCGTCGTCGACGCCGCAGATCTTGCGAAGAGCCGCGATGTCGCGCTTGGCGAGCAGATCGAGATGCTCGACCAGCGCCTGCATCGCGGGGTCGTAGCGGTCGAGCTCGCGCAGCTGGATCGCCAGGCATTCGCTTAAGGAACGCGCGCAGACCCCGGGCGGATCGAATTTTTGCAGCACGGCGAGGACGCTTTCGACCTCGGCTTGCGACGCGCCGAGACGCTCGGCGGCTTGGCCGAGATCGGGCGGCAGATAGCCGGCCTCGTCGACGAGGTCGATCAGGTACTGGCCGATCATGCGTTGCGCGGGCGCGGTGAAGGCAACCGAGAGCTGCTCGGCGAGATGGCCTGACAACGTCGTCTCGGCCGCGACAAAAGCTTCGAGATTGTAGTCTTCGTCACCGGAGGCGCCGCCGCCCCATTCGGTATAGGTGGTCGGCGCGGCATCCTGAGCGTTGCGCGCGGCCGCCTCGGCCGGCTCCTCGGAGAAGACATTGTCGAGGCCGGTGTCCAGGGTCTGCTCGATCTCGGCGCGGGTGCCGAGATCCTTGCTCATCCATTCTTCCTGGCCCGGCTCGAAGCCTTCCGCGCTGCCGCCGAAGCCGTCCTCGCCCGGACCGTCGTTCTGGCCGTCGGAATCGCCGTAATTGGCCGCCTCGGCCGGAGCTTCGCCCGCGGGCGCGTCGTCACTGGCCCGTTCCAGCAGCGGGTTTCGCTCGAGCTCCTCTTCCACGAAGGTCGTGAGATCGAGATTGGACAATTGCAGCAGCTTGATCGCCTGCATCAGCTGCGGCGTCATGACCAGCGACTGCGATTGCCGGAACTCTAATCTCTGCGTAAGCGCCATGAAGCAAGAACCGATCCCAAAAGTTGGTCCGATTTTTGCTTATCCTAGTCTCAGCCCGATGTACACGGCTTGACGAATTGGAAAAAAGGGCTAGAGGCGGAATTCCTCGCCAAGGTAAAGGCGGCGCACGTCCGGATCGGCAACGATCTCATCCGGGGTTCCCTCGGTCAAGATTTCCCCGGCATAGACGATATAGGCACGGTCGGTCAGGCCGAGCGTCTCGCGGACATTGTGGTCGGTAATCAGCACGCCGATGCCGCGATTGGTGAGATGGCGGACGAGGTCCTGGATGTCGCCGACCGCGATCGGGTCGATGCCGGCGAAGGGCTCGTCGAGCAGCATGTAGTTCGGCCGCGTCGCCAGCGCGCGCGCGATTTCGACGCGGCGACGCTCGCCGCCGGACAGCGCGATCGACGGTGATTTCCGTAGCCGCGTGATGTTGAACTCGTCGAGCAGCGAGTCGAGCTGCTGCTCGCGCTTCTTGCGCGAGGGCTCGACCACTTCGAGCACGGCGCGGATGTTCTGCTCGACGGTGAGGCCGCGGAAGATCGAGGCTTCCTGCGGCAGATAGCCGATGCCGAGCCGCGCGCGCTGATACATCGGCAGCTTGGTGACGTCGTGGCCGTCGAGCTCGATCGCGCCGCGATCGGCCTTGATCAGGCCGGTAATCATGTAGAACACGGTGGTCTTGCCGGCGCCGTTCGGGCCGAGCAGGCCGACGGCCTCGCCGCGGCGCACATAGATGCTGACGCCGCGCACCACCTGGCGGCTGCCAAAGGCCTTTTCCACACTATGCACAGCCAGGAAGCCGGGCCGCTTCAACAGCTGCGGCGCGCCGGCACCGTTGGACCTGGCGGCCGTTCGGACGGGATGAACCGCCTGCGGACGCGGCTCGGCCTGATAGTCGGCCTCGTAGTCGCCCGTGTAGTCACCTTGGAACTGGTCGGGCCCGCGGGGCTGGTCGCGGGCAATCGGCGTGTCCCTGACGGGACTGGGCACGAGGCCGCCGACGCTGTCCCCGAGCGCAGTGATGTCCTGACGCGCAAATCCTGGCCGGCCGCGCTTGGCGGGGCGCCGACGGAACATGCTGAAGAGATCGACCATCCCCGCCTTCTAGCCTTTGGCGTCGTCTTGCGCGAAATCCGCGCGATCTGTCGCGCCAGCCTGAGCGATTGGCCGACGCAGCATGGGTGAAGGAATGTCTCATGCCCAGTGAAACACGCCCGAAAAGCGGCGGACCCCGCTTCGAAAGCCCTGCGCGCTAGATACAGGCTCGCCGGGCAGGCTTCAACCCTCGGTTCGGCCGCATCCGAACCAAGCCGTTGAATTCATTTTGGTTTACTTGCACCGGGTAACTGCAAAGGCGGCGCGCCGCCGGGCTTGCCCGAACCGCAATCGTTGCTGGAGCCCTGCGGCAGCAGGACCTGAACCCGGCCGCTGTCGGATTCCACACGTGACACGCCGGTCGTCATATCGACAGTCAGCCGATCGCCCCGCATGACGTTCTTGCACTGGGTCATGACGACTTGGCCCGAGCCCCCGCCGAACATGGTGATCAGGTTGGTCTTGGTGTCGAACACGGCGGTCTCCCCCGTCACCACCTGGTCCTTCTGGGTGACCACGACATTCCCGCGCGCCTCGAGCCGCTTGATCGAGGAGCTGCCGCCCGGACCCGGCTGCGCCGACTGCATCGGCGCGCTCTTGGTCGCTTTCGCCGCAGGCTGCGGCGCGGCCGGCTTGTCGCCGCCGCCCGAATCGTAAAACACCACCAGCGTCTTCGAGGTCATGGTGGTGTCGCCCTGCACGACCTTCACATTGCCGGAGAAGGTCGCCTCCTTCTTCTTGTCGCGCATCTCGAGCGAGGCCGCTTCGATCTGAATTGGCTGATCGCGGTTTTGCGTAAAGCCCTGCAGCGCGTTGTTGGGCGCAGTCGCCGAACTCTGCGTGCGGCCTTCACCGGATGCGATCAAGACACCAAAGGCAAGCGCGGCTGCGCTGACGATCGCGCTGCGCCTGTTGTCGTTGCGCGAGAAGAACTTCATCATGAAAATCACTTCGAATTGGCAGACTTGTTCTGAGGCGTGCGCGTCTTCGTCGGCGCAGGCTCGGTTGGTCCAGGCTGAGCAGCGGCGGGTTCATCCAGCTTGTCCAGATGCATCACCACATTGCCCTCGAAGCGGATGACGTCGCCGCCTTCGGTAATTCGCAGGCGATCCGCACTCAGCGTGCCGTTGGTCAGCTTGACGTCGACGCGCTCGTCCGAGGAGACCGTGCCCTTGCCCATGTCGACGAAGGCGGAATTGAGCCGCGCCTCATAGCCGGTCGAGGTGCGCAGGAAGATGTCCTTGCGCAGATCGAGCTGCTGCTGCTTGTTGTCGAAGCGGCCGGTGCGGGCATCAAGGAACAGGGTCGACTTGTCCTCCATCAGCACTTTCGCACGCAGGTCATTGAGATCGACATGATCGGGATCGGTGATGTCCTGCGTCGCGGTCTTGGCCCAGAGCTCATAGGGCCGCTGGTCCGGCGTGTATCCGGCGAGGTGCGGCGATTCCATCGTGATCCTGGTGCCCGACACCACCAGATTTCCGGAGTCGAGCGGCAGCTTCGGCATCAGCATGCGGAACGGATTGAAGATCGAGACGCCGATGATGACAGCCATGGACAGCACTACAGCACCCGGGACCGCGATACGCAGAATCCGCACCAGGCGGCTGTGGCGCGCCGCGCTGGCAAACTTCGCCGCAAGCGCGGCGTCGTAGGTGGGGTTCTGGGCCGAATTCACCGGGGTTCCTGCTTACCTGTCTCCTGACGTATCGCTCGCCTTGTCCGGTCGAGGGGGCGCACCCCATTCTATCCGGCGCCGCCCAAATATGCAGCCGGCGACAGGCCGTTACGAAAGTGTCCGAAACGGGGCGGCAATCCCGGGCCAACCGCCACGGGGGGCCTTCAGGAGTGCGCGAAAATGTCCTCTTCCGCCCAGCCCTGGAGGTCCAGCAGGGCGCGGGTCGGCAGGAAGTCGAAACAGGCCTGCGCCAGCTGGCTGCGGCCTTCCCGCACCAGCATGGCGTCCAGTCGGTCGCGCAAGGCATGCAGATGCAGCACGTCGGAGGCGGCGTAGGCGAGCTGCGGCTCGCTCAGGCTGTCGGAACCCCAGTCGCTGGACTGCTGCTGCTTGGAGAGGTCGATGTTGAGCACCTCGCGGACGAGGTCCTTGAGGCCGTGGCGGTCGGTGTAGGTGCGGGTCAGGCGGGACGCAATCTTGGTGCAATAAATCGGCCCGGTCATGACGCCGAAGGTCTGGTTCAGCACCGCGACGTCGAACCGCGCGAAGTGGAATATCTTCGTGACCGCCGGATTGGCGAGCAGCGCCTTCAGGTTCGGCGCGTCGGTGTGGCCCTTGGGGATCTGCACCACGTCGGCGCTGCCGTCGCCCGGCGAGAGCTGCACCACGCAGAGCCGGTCGCGGTGCGGGTTCAGCCCCATAGTCTCGGTGTCGATCGCCACCGCTCCGGTGTAGCGGGACAGGTCGGGCAGGTCGCCGCGGTGCAGGCGTACGGTCATGAAACCCTCGGGTCGAATCGGTGCGTCGATATCATAGGCTAGAGCATGATCCGGAAAAGTGTGCAGCGGTTTTCCGAAAAGATCATGCTCAATCAATAACCTAAAGCGCGATGACGATTCATCTTAATCGCATCGCGCTTTAGTCGAATGGATCGCGATGTAGCCAGTCGCGACAGGTCACGCAAGCGGCCGTGACCTTACGGCCGTCAGATCGCAGCGAGCATAATGCAGATCATCGCCGCGACTGCGGTGCGGCTGGGGCCGTCCCGGAACGCGTACAGGATCGGATCGTCCGGCATCTCGCGGCGATGCGCCATCATCAGAGCACGGCCGAACCAGTACAGCAGCAGCGGTGTGAGCAGCCACAGCATCCAGGGGCGGCTGTAGAGCGGCGTCACCGCCGAGGACGAGACGTAGAGCGAGAACACGGTCACCGCGTTCATGGCGCTTGCCGCCGCCATCGCGGCGATGACGTTAAGGTCGGTGACGCGATAGTCGCGGTTGGAGGGATCGGCGAGGCCCACGCTCTCGCGCATGCTGAGCTCGCTGAAGCGCTTGATCAGGGCGAGCGAGGTGAACACGAACAGCGAGAAGATCAACAGCCATTCCGACAGCACCACGCCGACGCCGACTGCGCCGGCGACGATGCGAAGCGTGTAGAGGCCGGCGAGCGTGACGATGTCGACCAGCATCTTGCGCTTGAGCACGAGCGAATAGGCGATCGTGGTGGCGAGATAGAGGCCGAGCACGCCGAGAAACAGCGGCGAGATACAGAGGCTGGCGGCAAGCGCGAACAACCACAATGCAGGAATGGCCGACAGCGCCGACGAGATCGGCAAATCGCCGGCTGCGAGCGCGCGGTGGCGCTTGCTCGGATGCTGCCGGTCGGCGGCGAGATCGAGCAGATCGTTCATCAGATAGGCGCCCGAGGCGCAGGCCGAGAACGCCAGGAATGCGAGCAGCGCGTAGCCGAGGGTCGAAAGGTTCAGCTGATGCGCCGTGAGCGCAGGCACGAACACCAGCGTGTTCTTGGCGTATTGATGAACCCGCAGCGCTTTCACCCAGGTGGCGAGGCCGGCTCTGCGGACCTCGCCATTTTCGATGCGCGTGATGGAGGCACAATCGAACGGCACGCGCCCCGCCGCGAGATCGGCGTGCGTGACGACGCCATCGAAGCCGAGATGCGCTGAGATCGCCGCGGCATGAGCGGCGAGCCGATCCGCGACGAGATAGATCTTCTCGCCGCGCGCCCGTGCCGCCAGCGCCCGGTTCATCACATCGGAATCATAGGGCAGATGGGCGTAGTCGATTTCGCCTCGCGCCAGGATCGCCGTGAGCGCCGCCATCCCCGCCCGTCCGCCCGCACCGAAGCGCGCCAGCATGCGGCCGGGGCTGGAGAACAGCGCCTCCATCAGCAGTTCGGAACGCAGCAGCGCGCCTTCGAGGTCGATGACGAGGGTCCGGGCCGGCGACGGCTCGGACACGCGAGGATCATACTGGGAGGCACGCTGCTCCATCCGAAAACGCTCTGACTTGCCGTGACATGACCGGCATTCGGCCGGGGGAGCAGGAAATTGGACGGCCAACCCTATGGGAACATTCACTAAAGGCGGCTTAATTCACCTGGAGAGATGGGGGCGGCTTCCGCCCGAGGCGCTGTTGCCCGGATCCCACAATCCGGCGCGAGCTTCCTGTACCGTCAGAACTTTTGCTTCGCGCGCCGTGGATATCGTCCCGGCCCACCCTATCTGCCAATTTCCCTCCCCGGGGGCCCACCCTGGATCAGGTGCCATGACCGAACCAACGCTCGCTGCGCCGATCGACGACCAGCGTCCGCGCGGATTTTCGCGCTACCAGGCGCTCCTCATCGCGCTGCTGGCGCTGACGCAGTTCACGATCATCCTCGATTTCATCATCATGTCGCCGCTCGGCGCTATCCTGATGCCCGCGCTCGGCATCACGGCGGGGCAGTTCGGCGTCGCCGTATCGGCCTACGCGTTCAGTGCGGGACTATCGGGCATCCTCGCCGCCGGCTTTGCCGATCGTTTCGATCGCAAGCGCCTCCTGCTGTTCTTCTATGTCGGCTTCACGCTCGGCACGCTGTTGTGCGCGGTGGCGCCGAACTACCATGTGCTGCTGATCGGCCGGATCGTGACCGGATTGTTCGGCGGCGTGATCGGCGCGGTCGTGCTCGCCATCATCACCGACCTGTTCTCGTTGCAGATGCGCGGCCGCGTGATGGGAATCATCCAGACGGCGTTCGCCGCCAGCCAGGTGCTCGGCATTCCCGCCGGCCTGTTTCTCGCCAATTACTGGAGCTGGCATGTCTGCTTCATCGCCATCGTGGTGCTGTCGATCGTGACGATCGCCATCATCGCCTTTGCCATGGAGCCGGTCGACGCGCATCTGAAGCTGAAGCAGGACAGAAACCCGTTCCGCCATCTGGTCGCGACGGTCGGTGAGCCGCGCTACACGCTCGCCTTCGCCGTCACGACGCTGCTGGCGACCGGCGGCTACATGCTGATGCCGTTCTCCAGCGCCTACACCGTGCACAATCTCGGCATCGACATCACGCATCTGCCGACGATCTATCTCGTCTCCGGCCTGTTCAGCATCGTCACGGGACCGCTGGTCGGCCGCGCCAGCGACGCGTTCGGCAAATATCCGACCTTCGTGTTCGGCTGCGCCATGACCGTCCTCATGGTGCTGATCTACACCCATCTCGGCCACGTCTCGCTCGCGACCGCAATCATCGTCAACGTGCTGATGTTCGTCGGCATCTTCTCGCGCATGATCCCCTCGCAGGCGCTGATGTCGGCGATCCCGGAGCCCGGCCAGCGCGGCTCGTTCAGCGCGGTCAGCGCCTCGCTCCAGCAACTGTCCGGCGGGCTCGGCTCGGTGCTCGCCAGCGCGATCATCGCCCAAGGCGCGGACGGCGCGCTACTCCATTTCGACCGGATCGGCTACGTCGTCGTGACCACGACGATCATCACGCTGGTGATGATGTACTTCGTGCAGAAGGCGGTGGCGGAGCGGACGGGGAAGCGGGTGGTGTGAGGGGGAGAGGAGCCGCCGTGCGAATTCGTTTTCCGCGCGATGGAAGTCACCTGCTTTGTGGTGGACACAGTGCCACACGTCACGCAGCCACGTTCTTCGCTAGTTTTATCCGATCGGTCCTCGCGACTCGACAAGAAACAAGACCAAGGGCGGGAAATGAGAAAGCTGACACGACGAACATTCGTGATGGGTTCGGCCGTCGCGTTGTGCGCGCCGGCTGTAAGGACCGAGGCGCAATCCGCGTGGCCGTCCAAATCGATCAGGATCATCGTGCCCTATCCACCGGGCGGCCAGACCGATGGCATCGCGCGCGCGTTCGGCGACTTCCTGGCGCGGCAGGTGGGCAAGCCGGTCATCGTCGAGAACAAGGGCGGCGCCGGCGGCGTCATCGGCGTGGCAGAAGCGAAACGCGCCGATCCGGACGGCACCACCATCCTGTGCACGATCTCGTCGTCGCTGATCCAGAACCGCGTCACGGTAAGAGACCTGCCCTACGATCCCGAAAATGATTTTACCTATCTGACGATGGTCATCGGCGCTGGCGGTCCGGTCGTGGCGGCGAAGAAGACCGGTGCGACCAACCTGCGCGAGTTCATCGAATACTGCAAGAAAGTCGGCAGCGTGAACTGGGGATCCTACGGCGTGGGCTCGACGCCGCACGTCCTGATCGAGACGATCGCCAAGCAATACGGCATAAAGGTTCAGGTCATCCAGTATCGCGGCGAGGCGCCGATGTGGAATGACGTCGCCGGACAGACGCTTGATGGCGCCGCCGGGAGCTATGCCGCAGCCGCGCCCGTCATCCAGGCCGGCACCGGCAACCTGATCGGCGTGGTCGGCACCCGTCTGCCGCCCCATCCGGACACGCCGACCATGACCGAGCAAGGCGCCGTCGGCGACTTCTACAATCTGCGTCCCTTCACCACGTTTGCGGTGCCGTCCGGCACGCCGCGGGATATCGTCGATCGCCTCTCGCCGCTGCTGATCCAAGCCGGAACCGATCCGAAAGTTCAGCAGATGCTGAACAACTTCATCCTGTCATCGCCGGCCGATTTCGAAACGACGAATCGGATCTTCAAGCGCGACAGCGACGTGATGCTCCGCATCCTGGGCGATCTCGGCGTCAAGCCGTCGGATTAGCCGCGTCGCGGCCTAGTAGCCCAGCCCGCTTTGCTCGTCGTGGCTCTCCGTATTCGGCGCCCAGCCGACATTGAGCGGATCATGGCGACACTCCGGGCGTCTGCCGGCGTGTCAAATGCACGGTCGTCGTTGCGGAGCCACCAGATGGTTTCCAGATATGACGTGCAGAAGGCGGTGGCGGAGCGGACCGGGAAGAAGGTGGTGTGAGGAACGGCTCCTGCTCCACATTCGGGTGAACCCACGCCGGGCCTCCGGTGACCAAGGTTGCATCGATGCGCCGAACGGAGATCTCCCGTGAAATTCAAGCTTGCCGCCGCGATTCTCGCCGCAGGCCTCCCGCTGGCATCGATGGCTTTCGCCCAAGACACCGCCCAGAGCACCGCGCCAGCCGACCTTGCCGTGATCGATGCCTGCCTGAAGAAGGTGGAGAAAACCGGCGGTTTCGGCAGCGCCTGCGTCGGGCTCGTCGCCGACCCCTGCATCAAGGCGGCAGAGGGCGCGAATGACGATGTCGCCAGATGGAAGGCCTGCGCGGCGCGCGAACTCGCCGTCTGGACGCAGAAAACCAGTGGGGCGCTGAAGAAGGTTCAGGCCGGCGGGTTCGCCGACGCGATCAAGGCCGTCAATGACTCGCAGAAAGTTTTCGCCGCCTCGCGTGATCGCCTCTGCGCGGTCTTCGACAACGTCGACCCCGGCATGTACCGGGGCGGCGCGAGCTACTGCCGCCTGCGCGAGACCGCGAACCGCTCGCTGAGCCTGATCAAGCTGGGCGCTGCGGTCAACGAGCACTGAGGCTTCCTAGGGGGGCTCGGGTCACCGGCCTTGCCGGCACCTTCCGACGTGGCGACGACGGCCATTCGGCGCCATGAGCGCCGTGCTTCGGTGTCGCGGACCGGTCAGCAGCTCGATGTCCTGCGGATGAGCGATTTCAATCGCTTGAGCAGGGGATGGTGCCCAGGAAAGGACTCGAACCTTCACGGCCGTTAAGCCACTGGCACCTGAAGCCAGCGCGTCTACCAATTCCACCACCTGGGCATGCCGTTTGGGGCACGGAGGCGGTTACTACGGTTCGGTGACGCCGTTGTCAATTCATGCGTGAGGCCGGGGTCGGGATGCCGATTGCGCATCGCAAACCGGCCCGATACAAGCCTGACAAGACGCACTCTTTTCCGCAGGAATGGCTCCCATGGCATCGAATCTGGACACGCTGGTCACGGTTTTCGGCGGATCTGGGTTTTTGGGCCGCAGCGTCGTCCGCGCCCTGTGCAAGCGGGATTACCGGGTTCGGGTTGCGGTGCGGCGGCCGGAACTCGCCGGATACCTGCAGCCGCTCGGCCGGGTCGGGCAGATTCACACCGTGCAGGCGAATCTGCGCTATCCGGCCTCGGTCAAGGCGGCGCTGCGTGATTCGCATGTCGTGATCAATCTGGTCGGCGTGCTCACCGAGAGCGGCGGGCAGACGTTTGACGCCGTCCAGGCCAGGGGCGCCGAGACCGTCGCCAAGGCGGCGGCCGCCGCAGGTAGCGCGCTGGTGCATGTCTCGGCGATCGGGGCCGATGCGCAGTCGCCCTCACGCTATGCCAGGGCCAAGGCGGCCGGCGAAGCCGCGGTCCTGGCCGCGGTTCCCTCCGCCACGATCTTCCGCCCCTCCGTGATGTTCGGCCCCGAGGACCAGTTCACCAACCGCTTTGCCGCGCTGGCCCGGATGTCGCCGGTGCTGCCACTGATCGGTGGCGAGACCAAGATGCAGCCGGTCTATGTCGGCGACGTCGCCAGCGCGATCGCGGATGCGGCCGACGGCAAGGCCAAGGCGGGCGCCACTTACGAGCTCGGCGGGCCGGAAGTGCTGACCATGCGCGAGATCATCGAGGCGATCCTCGAAATCACCGACCGCAAGCGCATGCTGGTGCCGCTGACATTCGGCCTCGCCCGCTTCCAGGCCAACTTCCTGCAATTCGCGCCGGGCGCGTTCAAGCTGACGCCGGACCAGGTCACGCTGCTCGAGCGCGACAATATCGTGTCGGACGCGGCGAAGGCGGCCGGGCTGACGCTGGAAGGCCTCGGCATCCAGGCCGACTCGCTGGAAGCGATCGCCCCGCAATATCTCTGGCGCTTCCGCCCGCAGGGCCAGTTCCAGCGCATGAGCGTGTGAGGGATCTTCTTTACCTCGCCCCGCTTGCGGGGAGAGGTCGGATTGCGCAGCAATCCGGGTGAGGGGTACAGGTCTCTCGAAGACCGCTCGTGCGGAGAGAGACCCCTCACCCCAACCCTCTCCCCGTAAGAACGGGGCGAGGGGGTGCACTGTCGCTGGAACGAAGACTGGCCTGTTACACGACTTTCAAAACTTCAGCTTCTTGAACACCGCTTCCGGCAGCGTCTTGATGATCAGCATCACGAGACGCCATCTGCCGCTGACATAGACGATGTCGGTCTTGCTCTCGACGGCGCGAAGGATCTCAGCGCCGACGACGGGGGCTTCGACGGTGAGCGGGCCGATCAGCTTCATGCCTTCGGTCATCCTGGTGCGGACGAAGCCGGGCTTGACCGTGACGACGTGCACGCCGCCACGGCTGGCGCGGGCGCGCAGGCCGGACAGGAAGGCGGAGAAGCCGGCCTTGGCCGAGCCATAGACATAGTTGGAGGCGCGGCCGCGATCGCCGGCGACCGAGGACACGCCGACCAGCGTGCCGCTGCCGCGGCCCAAGAACTTCTCCGCGAACAGGCCGAGGATCAGCGCCGGACCTTCGTAGTTGGAGCGCATGATCGCGGTGGCCTGGGCGAGATCGCTCTGCGCGCTCTCTTGCACACCAAGCAGGCCGACGATCGAGATGACGACATCGGGCAGCGCGGCCAGGCCGGCGACGAAGCCCTCGAATGAGGCGGTGTCGAGCACGTCGAATGTGTGAACACCGACCTCGACATCGTAGCGCGCGCGAAGATCGGCGGCGTCAGGCTCCAGCGCGCCGACGTCGCGGCCGGCGAGCCCCACATCGTATCCCGCTTTGGCAAAGGCGCGCGCCGTGGCGCGGCCGATGTCGGATGAGCCGCCCAGCACCAGTACAGACTTGCGCGACGTCACGGCCTAGACCTCATCGAACAGACGTTGTGAAAGCTTGGAGCGGATGTTGCCGGCAGGGTCGAGCGCTTTGCGGATCGCGTTGAAGCGCGGCAGGGCGGGATAGCCGGCTTCGAGCGTCTCGCGCGACTGGCGCGCATCCTTGGCAAGATAGAGCCGGCCACCGGCCGCGACAACGAGACGGTCGATCTCGTCGAGAAAATTCAGGATGTCGCCGCGCACAGGGAAATCCAGCGCCAGCGTGTAGCCGGGCAGCGGAAACGACAGGATGCCCTCGCCCTCGCCGAGCTTCTTCAGCACCGCGAGGAAGGAGGCATCGCCGCGCCGCGCGACGCGACCCAGAATCTCGCCGAGCACGTCGCGCGCGCCGTTCTCGGGTATCACGCATTGATGCTGCAGAAAGCCGCGCTTGCCGTAGATGCGATTCCAGTCGGCAAGGCTGTCGAGCGGGAAGAAATAGGGATAGAGCGAGACCACATGGCTGCCGCCGGCGCGGCGCGCGCCCATGCGATAATACAGCTCGTTGAAAACGCGGATGCTGAAGCGGTTCAGCGTCATCGAGGGCAAATCGATGGGCACGCCAAGACCGGGATGCTTGCCGGCGGGAAACGCCGCGGCGCCGGCAGGAAGCTCGTCCTTGCCGGCGTGCTCGCCGAGATAGATCAGCGAGCGGCCGAGATCCTTGCCGCGGGCGGCGCAATCGATCCAGGCCACCGAATAGGTCGCGGCATCGCCTGCATCGAGCGCGCGCATCGCGGCATCGAGGTCGGATGCCGAGATCACGCGCTCGCGGATCCACCCCGTTTCGACCTTGCGCAGCCGCAAGGTCGCTTCGAGGATGACCCCGGTCAGGCCCATGCCGCCGATCGTCGCAAAGAATGCGTCGGAGTTCTGCTCGCGCGAGGCTTCGATCAATTCGCCCTCGCCCGTGCGCAGCAGGATGCTGTCGACATAGCGGCCGAAGCCGCCTTCACAATGGTGATTCTTGCCGTGCACGTCGGCGGCGATGGCGCCGCCGACCGACACGAAACGCGTGCCGGGCAGTACGAAGGGCAGGAAGCCGCGCGGGCCGAAGGTCTCGATCAGGTCCGAGAGCAGCACGCCGGCCTCGAGGCGGATTCGGCCGGTCGCCGGATCGAACCACCTGATGCGGTCGAAGCCCGTCATCGTCAACGTCGTGACGGTCCCGATCGCGGCATCGCCATAGGCACGGCCATTGCCGCGCGCCACGGTGCCGGACACGATGGCGTCGGCTACCGACGCGAACGCGCGCGGACGCAGCATCTCGGTATCGACGACCGGGAAGCGCCCCCAGCCGCTGACGAGGGTCATGGGCTCAGCTCCTGCGCCGGGCGCGCCGCCCGGCATTGCGAAACTGAGTACCGATCAAAAGCTTATATTGCGTTGAAAGCGTAGCCCGGATGGAGCGCAGCGTATTCCGGGATCGTGCCCCAAGTGATGACGGACCGGGATGCGCTGCGCTCCATCCGGGCTACGGACCAAGGGCCTACCGTCCCAGCGCCAGCGCGATCAGGCCGAGGGTGCCGACGATGACGCGCCACCAGGCGAACAGCAGGAAACCGTGCCGGGTGACATAGGTCAAAAACGTCTTCACCACGATGATCGCGGTGATGAACGACACCACGAAGCCGATCGCGACGATGTTGATGTGGTCCATCGTCATCTCGGCGCGGCTCTTGTAGAAGTCGTAGGCGAACGCGCCGATCATGGTGGGGATCGCCAGAAAGAACGAGAATTCCGCCGCCGCGCGCTTGTCGGCTCCGAGCAACATCGCGGCGACGATGCTGGCGCCGGAGCGCGACACGCCCGGGATCATGGCCACGCACTGCGCGATGCCGATATAGAGATACATCAAGAGCGGAAATCTGGTGGCATCATACTCGCGCGGCTTGAGCTCGAGCTTGTCGACCCAGAGCAGGACGGCGCCGCCGACGATCAGTGTGAAGCAGATGACCCACGGATTGAACAGCAGGAGCTTGATGTACTTACCGGCGACGAGGCCGACGATGACAGCGGGCAGGAATGCGACCAGCACGCCGATCACGAAGCGGCGAGCATAGGCATCGCCCGTGAACAGGCCGATCACGACGTCCCACAGCTTGCGGAAGTACAGCCCCACGATCGCGAGAATCGCGCCCAGCTGGATCAGAACCGTAAACGAATCCCAGAACGCGCCTTCTCCGAGATGAAAGAAGCGCTCGGCGATCAGGAGGTGACCGGTCGAGGATACGGGAAGGAACTCGGTCACGCCCTCGATGATGCCGAGGATCACTGCCCGTATAGCGTCTGACATATTTACGGTCCATTTCGGCTGGAAAAGCGGGGCTCTTCTCGCCTATTCGACCCCATGCCGCAATCGCAAAATGCCGAATCACGCCCTTGCTTCGAGGTTTTGAAGGACTAGTGTGGCGCCGCACAAACATTGATGGATTCTTAAGCACCATCACATAGTCAAAGGCTTCATGTTTACGCTGTTTCATCATCCGTTCTGTCCGCATTCGCGCTTCATTCGCCTGATCGCGGGTGAATACGGGCTCGACCTGAAGCTGATCGAGGAGCGCAGCTGGGAGCGGCGCGAGGCGTTTCTGCTGCTCAATGCGGCCGGCACCACGCCCGTGCTGGTGGACGACGAGCAGCCGCCGATTCCGGGCGCGGCCATCATCGCCGAATATGTCGATGAGGCCTATGGGGCCGGGATGGGCCCCAAGCGCCTGATGCCGGAGACGCTTGCCGAGCGTGTCGAGGTGCGCCGGCTGATGGCCTGGTTCAACGAAAAGTTCTTCGAGGAAGTCTCGCATCCACTCGTCACCGAGCGCATCTACAAGCGCTTCATGAGCGAGGAGAACGGCGGCGGGCCGCCTTCGGCCGACGTGATGCGCGCAGCGAAGGCCAATGTGCGCTATCATCTGGCCTATATCGGCTGGCTGGCGCAGACCCGCAACTTCCTCGCCGGCGACCGGCTCACCTACGCGGATCTCGCCGCCGCGGCGCACCTTTCGGCGATCGACTATCTGGGCGACGTGCCATGGAGCGAGGACGACGCAGCAAAGGCGTGGTACGCGCGGGTGAAATCCCGCCCGTCGTTCCGTCCGCTCCTCAGCGAATGGCTGGCCGGCGTGCCGGCGTCGCGGACCTATGTGGACCTGGATTTCTGAGCTGCGACCCGACTGAACTGAAGGCGGCGCTGGCGCGCGAAGCGCACGCGCTCGGCTTCGACTGCATCGGCGTCACCGCGCCGGGCTCGATCGATGCGGCCGGACAATACTTCCTCGAATTCATCGCCTCGGGCGGCCATGGCGACATGGATTGGCTTGCGAACCAGCCGGAGCGCCGCGTCGACCCGCGCGGGCTGTGGGCCGATGTGCGCAGCGTGATCATGCTCGGCGTCAATTACGGTCCCGACTCCGATCCGCTCGCGATCCTGAAGCAGCGCGCGCGCGCGGCGATCTCGGTCTATGCGCAAGGCGACGACTATCACGACCTCATCAAGAAGCGGCTGAAGGCGCTGGCGCGCTGGCTGGTCGCGACCGCGCCGAGCGAGGTGAAGGTGTTCGTCGACACCGCGGCAGTGATGGAGAAGCCGCTGGCGCAGGCCGCGCATCTGGGCTGGCAGGGCAAGCACACCAATCTCGTCTCGCGCGAGTTCGGCTCGTGGCTGTTTCTCGGCGCTATCTACACCACGCTGGAGCTGCCGCGCGACGAACCCGAGATCGATCATTGCGGCTCGTGCCGAGCCTGCCTCGACATCTGCCCGACCGCGGCGTTTCCAGCGCCCTACAAGCTAGATGCGCGGCGCTGCATCTCGTATCTGACCATCGAGAACAAGGGCCCGATCCCGCACGAGTTTCGCAAGAGCATCGGCAACCGCATCTATGGCTGCGATGATTGCCTTGCCGCCTGCCCCTGGAACAAGTTTGCGCAAGAGGGGCGTGAGGCAAAACTCGCCGCGCGCGACGAGTTGCGCGCGCCCTCGCTCGCTGAGCTGGCACGGCTGGACGACGCGGCATTCCGTGCGCTGTTCACGAAATCGCCGGTGAAGCGCATCGGCCGCGACCGGTTCGTGCGCAATGTGCTGATTGCGATCGGCAACTCAGGCGAGGTGGCGCTGGCTGAGGCGGCGCGGCGATTGTTGGATGACGCAAGTCCGCTGGTGCGCGGCGCGGCGGTGTGGGCGCTGGGCCAGTTGCTGGCGCGCGAAGAGTTTGAGGCGATGAAGGGTGCTGCGATCAGTAACGAGCACGACGAGAGTGTGCGCAAGGAGTGGCGCGCCGCTTCCTAGCTCACCGTAGTCATTCCCCGCGAAGGCGGGGAATCCAGTGCGCCGCGGCCTATCGATTCAATCACAACTGCCGCGGAGTACTGGATCGCCCGGTCAAGCCGGGCGATGACACTCATGTTGTGGCTGGCACATGCTCTCACCACCCTTGATTTCCCCGCCCATTCCCGCAATCTCGCGCGTCATGACAAGCATGCCTTTCTTCACCCGCGACGGCGATACATTCCATCCGACGGAAGTCGCCAACGGTCCATGGGATCCGAAATCGCTGCACGGACGCGTCATCGTCGGACTGCTCGGCTTCGTCATCGAGGAGCGCCATTCCGGGCCCGAATTCGTGCCGGCGCGGCTCACGGTCGACATGTTCCGGCTGCCGACTATCGACAAGCCGATCGAAGTGACGACGCGGCTGGTGCGCGACGGCATGCGCATCCGCGTGGTGGAAGCGGAGTTCTTTTCCGGCGGGGTCAGCATGGCGCGCGCCTCGTGCCAGCTGCTGCGCAAGACGCAAAATCCCGATGGCAATGTCTGGTCGCCGCCGAACTGGGACGCACCGAAGCCGGCCGAGATCCCCAAGCCGACCGATCCCAGGCTCGGCATGAACGGCAAATGGGCGACACGCCCGATCGTCGGCCATATGGGCTCGCTCGGCCCGCGCAGATTGTGGATGAGCGAGGTGCGTGAGCTCGTCGCGGGCACCCCGATGACGCCGTTCGTCCGCGTCGCCACCGGCGCCGATTTTGCGAGCCCGTTTGCCAATGCCGGCGACCAGGGGCTCGGCTACATCAACAGCGATGTCACGATCTATCTGCACCGCCTGCCGGCGACGGAGTGGATCGGCTTCGAGGTGGTGAACCACCACGCCACCGACGGTGTCGCGATCGGCGAATGCTGGCTCTATGACGAACAGGGTCCGATCGGCACCGCGACGGTGGCCGCGCTGGCGCAGCGCAAGCCGATGGTGAATCCGTCGAAGCGGTAGGAGCGCGCGCCTCTCTCCGGTCGTCATTCCGGGATGCGCCGTCAGGCGCAGACCCGGAATCCATCGGGCCGCAGGCCAAGAGTTGAAATGGATTCCGGGTTCGCGCTTCGCGCGCCCCGGAATGACGACCTAGTCCAAATGCCGCTGCATCTCCGGCCGCGCCTTCAGTTCGGCACCCTGCTTGGCGACGATCTTCGCGATCCGCTCCGGGGCGAAGTTCAAATCGACGAACGCCGGCGCGGTGTTGGCGACCTCGTGATAGCTCGCGATCCTGCCGCCCTTCAGCGTCATGATCGCAACGCCCTCGAACATCGCCCGCGCGCCGTTTGCTTCCGGCAGGGTCGATCTATAGCTGAAGGTGTAGCGCGCATAGAGCGTGGTGCCGTCGGTGACGGGATCATGCATGTCCCAGCGGAAATCGGTCGCCGTGCGGTAGAACCAGTCGTCGATCATCGCGGCGATCTTCGCGCGGCCGGCGAAGGCGCCGTAGAAGACATCGTGATAGACGCCGTCCTCGGTGAACAGCTGGGCGAAGGCTTCGCCGTTGCGCTGCTCGACGGCATCGCAGAAGGCGCGCAGCATGGCGGTGGTGGTCATTGGCGTTGCCTCCCAGTTGTTATGCCCTCTCCCCTTGCGGGAGAGGCCAGCTCCGCTCGTTGACGCGCATTTCGTTCGGGTGAGGGGTTGCTTCCGCGAGTCCAACTCTCATTCGGGCCCGTGGAGAGAACCCCTCATCCGACTTCGCTTCGCGAAGCCACCTTCTCCCGCAAGGGGAGAAGGAAGATGACACATCACCCGATCTCAGCCACCGCCGCAAGAAGGCGCGCGATGTCCTGCGGGCGGGACAGGCGGTGATCGCCGTCCTGGATCATGGTCAGCACGACGTCGTCGGCCGGCAGGCGATGAGTCAGCGCAAACGCGTGCTGCCAGGGCACATCAGGGTCCTTCGCGCCTTGCAGGATGCGGACGGGGCAGCCGAGATCGATGGCGCTGCCCAGCACGAGGTGATTGCGTCCCTCCTCGATCAGGTTCCGCGTGATCGGATAGGGCGAGCCGTCGCCATATTCCGATGGGCGCAGCCAGAAGCCCTTGGTCTCGATCTCCTTCTTCACTGCGGGCGAAAAATTCTTCCACATCAGCTCTTCGGTGAAATCGGGCGCCGGCGCGATCAGGACGAGCCCTGCGAGCGACGCTTTGCCGGCACGCTTCTTGATCTCGCGCGCGAGCAGCAGCGCCATCCAGCCGCCCATCGACGAGCCGATCAGGATTTGCGGGCCGTCGCAGAAGCGTTCGAACACCGCAACACTGTCCTCGAGCCAGCTGCCGATGGTCCCCATGGCGAAATCGCCGCTGGATTCGCCGTGGCCGGAATAGTCGAAGCGAACGATTGCGCGGCCGCGCTCGTGGGCCCAGGCATCCAGCGCCACGGCCTTGCCGCCCTGCATGTCCGACTTGAATCCGCCGAGCCAGACCAGGCCGGGGCCTTTCCCAGGACGGCGGCGCACCGCGATCCTGCGGGCGGACGGCCCTTCGCCCACATCGATGAATTCAAGCGCGGCATCGGGAATTGCGTCGGTCATGGAACGTTTACTCTGATTGTGCGGTTTGAGCTGTCCGGACCTGTTCCGAAAGCACGACCGGCATCGGTATTGGTCCTTTGGGACGCTTGCGGAACAGAGGCAAGGTGTCTATGTCGGTCAGCGTGCCGAGGGCCGTGACCAAAATGCATCGCATTTGAGGGTTTTTCGCGCCTCGCACCAGCGACTTGCTTGCCGGCAAACGCATCTTCCTTCAAAATAGCCGCTTCTTTCACAACTTTGGAGAACCACCCATTCGCCGTCCTAATAAAGCTCCGCCCGCTGCCAGCAAAGACGGGCCGCGCATCAATGATGATATCCGCAATGCGCAGATCCAGCTGATCGACCAGACCGGTGACAACAAAGGCACGGTCGAGACCGTCGTCGCCATCCGCATGGCGCAGGAAGTCGGGATGGACCTGGTCGAGATTTCGCCGAATACCAGCCCTCCCGTCTGCAAGATCATGGATTACGGGAAGTACAAGTATTCCGCTCAGAAGAAAGCCGCGGAAGCCCGCAAACGGCAGAAGACCGTCGAGATCAAGGAGATCAAGCTCCGTCCGATGATCGACGACCACGATTACGACGTGAAGATGCGCGCGATGCAGCGCTTCTTCGAAGAGGGTGACAAGGTCAAGATCACGCTGCGCTATCGCGGCCGCGAAATGGCGCACCAGGAGATCGGCACCAAGTTGCTCGACAAGATCAAGACCGACGTCGCCGAGCTCGCCAAGGTCGAGCAGGACGCGCGGTTCGAAGGTCGCCAGGTCGTAATGGTGCTGGCGCCGCGCTGACGCGCAACGCTTTAGGACCTCGAGAATTTCAACGGCCCGTCCGGATCCCCGGCGGGCCGTTTTGTGTGTCAGGTCCTCGTCGCCTGCCAGGTTCCGCTGCACTGGTCGCCGGAGATAATTCCCTTCCACGACCCGGCGCCGTTCACGCCGGCGAGCCGGCCGCCGCCACTGGCGTGGGAGGCGCCGACCGAGACCTGCACGGCGACAGCGCCGGAACGGTTGACCCGGCCCGAGACCCGGCCGCCGCCGGCGGAGGAGACGCGGGTGCCGGTCACGGTGAAGGGAACGCTGTAGCCCGAGCTGCAATTGCCGCGGGTGGTGGCGAAGGTGACGTTCCAGATGCCGTCATAGCCGCCGGCGCGGGCGTCAGCCGCCTGTGGCAGCGCAGCCGCGGCGAGCACGGCGAACAGCGCCAGAGGGCGCGGGCGGGCGAATGAAATCAGAAGTTGCGGGAAATGAGCCATTTTGGACCTGCTTCAGGCGAGAAGGCTTGGACATGAGGGGTGGCAGCGTTCAATAGTCGGCGGGCAGGTTGCGGCGGTTCATCGTTGCCAATTGGCCTGTCCTCTGTCATAAGCCCAGCCTTCACCGCCCGGCTGATTTACGGGCTGCCGTGGCGGTGTCTCGTGCGGGTTTCGCGCCTGTTCGCAAAACTTGAGCACAATCAACGCTCTAACGAGCATTTTTGACGGTCCAGCCGCCTTCGCGGGCGGATCTCTGTGGCCATTAGGAGAGCCAAATGCCCAAGCTGAAGACCAAATCGGGCGCTAAAAAGCGCTTCAAGGTGACTGCCACCGGCAAAGTGATGCACGCCCAGCGCGGCAAGCGTCACGGCATGATCAAGCGGACGAAGAAGCAGATCCGTCAGCTCCGCGGCACCCGCGTGCTGTTCAAGACCGACGGCGACAACGTCAAGAAGTACTTCTTGCCGAACGCCTGATCGGGTCCACGATCATTGCCACCTCTGCCGCGCATCCCGCGGCGATCCGATAACCAAGTCATCTCTGAAGGATCTCGTCATGTCTCGCGTCAAACGCGGTGTGACCGCCCACGCCAAGCACAAGAAAGTCTACAAGGCCGCCAAGGGCTTCTATGGCCGCCGCAAGAACACCATCCGCGCCGCCAAGCCGGCCGTGGAGAAGGCCCAGCAATACGCCTTCCGCGACCGCAAGCGTCGCAAGCGCACCTTCCGCGCGCTCTGGATCCAGCGCCTCAACGCCGCGGTCCGTCCGTTCGGCCTGACCTACAGCCGATTTATCGACGGCCTTGCCAAGTCGGGCATCACCGTGGACCGCAAGGTGCTGTCGGATCTCGCGATCCGCGAGCCCGCCGCGTTCCAAGCGATCGCCGAGAAGGCCAAAGCCGCGCTGGCGGCGTAAGCCGCCCCACTGCGCGACTTGCGCAGCGTTCAGCTTGTGATGGCCCGGGCAGAGGCGCGTGTCGCGCGTTCATCGCCCCGGCCGTCATCTCTCGCGCATACACTTCTCCGACGTGGATGCCCGGCGAATCTAACGCGAAGATGCGCTTCGCGCTTTTGGCCGGGCGTGACGGGCTAGGATCATCGGCTCAGCATCCTGGCCAAAAGGGATTGCCATGACCGATCTTGCCCAGCTCCAAGCCCAGATCATCGCCGACATCGCCGCCGCTGCCGACGAGGCCGCGCTCGAGGCCGTGCGTGTTGCAGCCCTCGGCAAGAAGGGCTCGATCTCGGCGCTGCTCGCCACGCTCGGCAAGATGTCGCCGGACGAGCGCAAGACGCAAGGCGCGGCGATCAACCAGGCCAAGGACGAAGTCAGCCAGGCGCTTGCTGCGCGGCGCGACGTGCTGAAGTCGGCGGCGCTCGATGCGCGGCTGGCGTCCGAGACCGTCGACGTGACCCTGCCGCTGCGCGATGCGCCGGCTGAGGCCGGCCGCATCCATCCGCTGAGCCAGGTCTGGGACGAGCTCACCACCATCTTCGCCGACATGGGATTCTCGGTGGCCGAAGGCCCCGACATCGAGACCGACGATTACAACTTCACCAAGCTGAATTTCCCGGAAGGCCATCCGGCGCGCGAGATGCACGACACGTTCTTCTTCCATCCGAAGCAGGACGGCTCGCGCATGCTGCTGCGGACCCACACCTCGCCGGTGCAGGTGCGCACCATGCTGAGCCAGAAGCCGCCGATCCGCGTGATCTGCCCGGGCCGCACCTATCGCATCGATTCGGACGCGACCCACACGCCGCAATTCCACCAGGTCGAGGGCCTCGTCATCGACAAGAGCTCGCATCTCGGCCATCTCAAATGGATCCTGCACGAGTTCTGCAAGGCGTTCTTCGAGGTCGACCACATCAACATGCGCTTCCGGCCCTCGTTCTTCCCGTTCACCGAGCCTTCGCTCGAAGTCGACATCCAGTGCCGCCGCGACAAGGGCGAGATCCGCTTCGGCGAGGGCGAGGATTGGCTCGAGATTCTCGGCTGCGGCATGGTGCATCCCAACGTGCTGCGCGCCTGCGGCATCGATCCCGACGAGCACCAGGGCTTCGCCTGGGGCATGGGCATCGACCGCATCGCCATGCTGAAATACGGCATCGCCGATTTGCGCCAGCTGTTCGACAGCGACGTCCGCTGGCTGAGCCACTATGGCTTCAAGCCGCTCGAAGTGCCAACGCTTGCCGGAGGGCTCAGCACGTGAAATTCACCCTCTCCTGGCTGAAGGATCATCTCGAGACCGACGAGCCGCTCGAAAAACTCGCCGACAAGCTCACCATGATCGGGCTCGAGGTCGAGAACATCGAGGACAAGGCGAAGGCGCTGAAGCCGTTCACCATTGCGAAGGTGATCTCGGCCGAGCAGCATCCGAATGCGGATCGCCTGCGCGTCTGCATGGTCGACACCGGCGACGGTGGTGCGCCGGTGCAGGTGGTGTGCGGCGCGCCGAATGCGCGCGCCGGGCTCGTCAGCGTGTTCTCGCCGCCCGGCACCTACATTCCCGGCAAGGATATCACGCTCGGTGTCGGCACCATCCGCGGCGTCGAGAGCCGCGGCATGCTGTGCTCGGCGGCCGAGCTGCAGATCTCCAACGATCATGACGGCATCATGGAATTGCCGGCGGACGCGCCAATCGGTGCTGCCTATGCCGAATGGGCCGGCCTCGGAGATCCCGTCATCGAGATCAATCTGACGCCGAACCGGCAGGACTGCACCGGCGTGCACGGCATCGCGCGCGATCTCGCCGCCGCCGACATGGGCAAGTTCAAGGATCCCACCATCAAGCCGGTCAAGGGCGAATTCCCCTGTCCCGTGAAGGTGACGGTCGAGGATGCCACGCTGTGCCCGGGCTTTGCGCTCCGTCTCGTGCGCGGGGTCAAGAACGGGCCGTCACCGGAATGGCTGCAGAAGCGGCTGACCGCGATCGGCCTGCGTCCGATCAACGCGCTGGTCGACATCACCAATTTTGTGACCTACGACCGCGCACGCCCGCTGCACGTGTTCGACGCCAAGAAGGTGAAGGGCAATCTCGTCGTGCGCCGCGCGCGCGAGGGCGAGAGCCTGCTGGCGCTCGACGGCCGCACCTACAATCTCGATCCCGCCATTTGCGTGATCGCGGACGAGCACGGCGTCGAATCGCTCGCCGGCATCATGGGCGGCGAAGCATCGGGCTGCGACGAGAACACCACAGACGTGCTGATCGAATCGGCGCTGTGGAACGAGATCAACATCGCCCAGACCGGCCGCAAGCTCGGCATCAATTCGGACGCGCGCTACCGCTTCGAACGCGGCGTCGATCCAGCCTTCATGGTGCCCGGCATCGAGCTCGCGACCAAGCTGGTGATGGAGATGTGCGGCGGCGCGCCCTCTGAAACCGTCCTGGTCGGCAAGACCTTTGGCGACGACCGCCTGATCGAATTCCCGATCACCGAAGTCAAGCGCCTGTCTGGCATTGAGGTGCCGCAGGTTGAGATGAAGCGCATCCTGACCCATCTCGGCTTCATGATGGCGGGTCCCGGCCCGGTGGTGAAGGTCGCGGTGCCGTCCTGGCGCTCCGACGTGCACGGCAAGGCCGACATCGTCGAGGAGATCGTCCGCATCTTCGGCGTCGACAAGGTGCCGATGACGCCGTTCGAGCGCGGCGACGAGCCGCGCAAGCCGGTGCTGACGCCGCTGCAGCTGCGCAACCGCCGCGCGCGGCGCGCGCTCGCGAGCCGCGGCATGGTCGAAGCCGTGACCTGGTCGTTCATCGCAAAATCTGCGGCCGAATTGTTCGGCGGCGGACAGCGCGAGCTCGAGGTTGCCAACCCGATCGCCTCGGATCTCTCCGACATGCGCCCGACCCTGCTGGCCGGCCTGATCGCGGCGGCGCAGGCCAATGCCGATCGCGGCTTCGGCGATGTCGCGCTGTTCGAGGTCGGCCAGGTGTTCAAGGGCGATCTCCCGCAGGACCAGTTCATGGCGGCGAGTGGCGTGCGCCGCGGCCTTGCTTCGTCCGAAGGGCTCGGCCGGCACTGGACCGGCTCGGCGCAGGCCGACGTGTTCGACGCCAAGGCCGATGCGCTGGCGGTGCTGGCGGTGGCCGGCGCGCCGATGCAGGCGCTGCAGATCGTGGCGGGTGGTCCCGGCTGGCTGCATCCGGGTCGCTCCGGCACGATCCAGATCGGGCCGCAGAACGTGCTCGGATATTTCGGCGAAGTGCACCCGAGAGCCCTCGAGGCGCTCGGCGCCGACGGGCCGCTTGTCGTCTTTGAGGTGATCCTCGACCGCATCCCCGAGGCGAAGAAGAAGCCGACGCGCGCCAAGCCCTTGATCGAGCTCTCGGCGTTCCAGCCGGTGTCGCGTGACTTCGCTTTCATTGTCGACCGCGCCGTCAAGGCCGGCGACATCGTTCGCGCGGCGCAAGGCGTCGACAAGAAGCTGATCACCGGCGTCAATGTCTTCGATATCTACGAAGGCAAGGGCATCGATGACGGCAAGAAGTCGATCGCGATCGCGATCACGCTGCAGCCGCGCGAGAAAACCCTGACCGATCAGGAGATCGAGGCCGTCGCCACGAAGATCGTGGCCGAGGTCACCAAGAAGACCGGCGGCACGTTGCGCGGATGAGTCCTGCTGACTTCCTTCCGAAGGACGTCAGCCTCACGATCGCGGCGGCGCTCTGCGCCGTCGCTTTCGTTTCGGGCACAGCGCGCGGCTTCTCCGGCTTCGGTTCGGCGCTGATCTTCATGCCGCTGGCGAGCAGCATCGCGGCACCGCGGCTCGTTGCTGCCCTGCTTCTCGTCATCGATTTCGTCGCAGCCGCGCCGCTGCTGCCGGATGCATGGCGGAAGGCCGATCGCAAGGCCACGGCCGTGATAGTGCTGGGCGCGCTGATCGGCGTACCCATCGGCACCTATTTCCTCAGCGTGCTCGAACCCGTTACCACGCGCTGGATCATCTCCTGCTTCGTAGCGGCGCTGCTCCTTCTGCTGCTGTCGGGCTGGCGCTATCGCGGCAAGGACCATGCCTGGCTGTCGGTGGGCATCGGCGGCCTCTCCGGCTTCTGCAGCGGGCTCGCGCAAACCGGCGGCCCGCCGATCGTCGGCTACTGGCTCGGCCGCCCGATCGCGCCGATGGTCGCGCGCGCCAACATCGTGCTGTTCTTCGGCGCCTCGGATTTCTTCTCGATGATCAGCTACGCGGCGACCGGCCTGATCAGCCGCGAATCGCTGGTGCTGTCGCTGATCGTCGGCCCGGTCTATGCGGTTGGCGTTGCGTTCGGCAGCTCATTGTTCGGCCGCGCCAGCGAGAAGGTGTTTCGCGGCATCTGCTACGCGCTGATTGCGATGGCGGTGATCTTTGGATTGCCGGTGCTGGATGGCGTGCTGCGATAACATCTCCGCTGTCGTCCCGGGGCGCGCGTAGCGCGAGCCCGGGACCCATAACCCCGGGGAGTGGTTATGGGGCAAGGTGGCAACTCCGAGTCTTCGCCAAACCACTCCCTGTGAGTATGGGTCCCGAATCTGCGCTCCGCTTCGCTGCGCCTGTCCGGACGACAGTGGAATTTATCGCGGCTTGATCGTCTTACTGCTTCGGCACGCGCCGCTTCTTCGTCGACTGCGTCGGCACGTCGGCCGGCTCGTCCTTCAGCGCGCCGATCTTGCGCAAGGCGGCGTCCGCGGCGCGTTCGCCGCTTTCCCAGGCGCCGTCGACGGTGCCCCAGAGCGTCTCGTGCGTGGCTTCGCCGGCGAGGAACACATTGCCGATCGGCTCGGCCAGGGTCCTTCGCGACAGCTGGCCGCCCGGCGAGGCTGCCGACATCGCGCCCATGACGTAGGGCGAGGCGTTCCAGCGCGTGGCGCTGGTCTTCTGCACCACGGAAGCGGCCTCGCTGCCGAACAGCTTCGTGATCCATTCCCTGGCGAAAGCCACCATCGCCTTCTCGCCCTGCTCGGCGAGATCGCGGCCGAACGAGCCGCCGACATCGATCGAGCACAGCGAGGAGCCGCCGATATTGGCTAACATCAGCGCCGTGCGGGTCGAGTTGCTCTGCTCGATGAGGATGTCGTCGCGCGACAGGCCGAGGGGATTGCCCGGCAGCTGCAGCACGATACGATCGTAGCTGCCGAGGCTAAGCTTCGATGCCGCATCCAGCGTCCGCTTGGGAATGTCGGGCGCGAATTTGATCGCGCCCGATGTCAGCACATTGGTCGAGACCGTGACGATGGCGGCGCGCGCGGCGATCTTGCCGGCTTGCGTCTCGACGCTGACGTCGCGGTTGCTCCAGGCGATGCGGCTCGCTGGTGTGGACAGCGCCACCGGCGCCTGCTCGCCGAGCTTGGCGATTAGCGTGCCCAGGCCCTGGCGGCAGGCGATCGCCGCGTTGCGGTCCTGCGCGCGTCCCTTGTCGATGGCAGACAGCTCCTTCAGGTCCTTGCCGGCAAAGCTCGCGCCCAGCATGAACTCGGCCGCGCCGGCCCAGTCGCCGAGATCCTTCGGCAGCACCGATGCGCAGGAGGTGTCGAGCTTGCCCCGTCCGGCCTCGTCGATGGCGCGGTTGACGCGCACCAGGGCGGCCAGGAATTGCTCGGTCTCGCCCGCGCGCGCGTTGCGGCGGCCAATGCGCATCTTCTGGCCCGAGGGCGCCGGCAGCACGTCCAGCCCGGCACTGCGCGCCAGCCGGATCATCGGGTTGGTGTCGGGATTGTACATCCAGCGCGCGCCCCGGTCGAACGGCGTGTCGAAGGTGGTGCTGTCGGTGATGCAGCGGCCGCCGACCTGCGCGGCCGCTTCCACCACGATGACCTTGCGGCCCGTTGCCAAGATACGCCGCGCCGCGGCAATTCCCGCCGCCCCCGCACCGATCACGACGATATCAGCCTCGCGCGGCAGGGGCGCGGCCGATGCGCGCAGCACCGGCATCGCCGCAAGGGCCGCCGACGCCGAAAGAAAGCCGCGGCGCGTGATTGTCATGTCATGGTTTCCGGGGACTTGCGGCGAACGTGAACAGCCCGCGAACCTTGCCGTATCCGATGTTGCGCAGCAACCAGGATGGTGAATCAACCATGCTTGATCTCACAGAGTGATGAACCGAATTGCAACACGTTTCGACCATGATAGAGAAGGGAAAAAGACGGCCGGAAAAGGCCGTGGGGGGTTGAGATGGGGACGGTCCTGGATTCTGTCGGCAAGGTGATTGCCGCGTACCTCTCAAAGGAGGTGCCGGGCTATGAGCCGTTCACGCCGAGCGACCCCGAGCATCTGCGCGGCATCATCGAGCCCGGCGACGTGCTGCTGGTCGAGGGCAACAACCGCATCTCCGGCATCATCAAATACTTGACGCAGTCGACCTGGTCGCACGCCGCGCTCTATGTCGGTCCGATCGATGGGGCAGAGGAGTCCAATGGCGAGCCGCATGTTCTGATCGAGGCCAATATCGGCGAGGGCGTCACCTCGGCGCCGCTGTCGAAATATTTCCCCTATCACACCCGCGTCTGCCGCCCGGTCGGGCTGTCCTATGAGGATCGCACCACGGTGTGCCGCTATGCGATCAACCGCATCGGCTTCGGCTACGACACCAAGAACATCGTCGACCTCATGCGCTATCTGTTCCCGCTGCCGATACCGCAGCGCTGGCGCCGACGCATGATCGCGATCGGCTCGGGCGACCCGACCAAGATCATCTGCTCGGCGCTGATCGCGCAGGCCTTCGACGCCGTGCGCTACCCGATCCTGCCGAAGATCACCAAGGCCGGCAGCCGCGCCGCACGGCGCGAGATACTGCACATCCGCGATTCCTCGCTCTACATGCCCCGCGACTTCGACATCTCGCCCTATTTCGAAGTCGTCAAACCCACCATCGTGCACGGGTTCGACTACACCGCCTTGCACTGGGCCGACAAGCAGAAGCCGCTCGAGGAGGTGGCGGGCTCATTCAGTGTGTTTCCAGAAGCGCTCGTGGCGCCGCCGCTCGCTCCTGAAGCGGCTGACGAAGCGACGTCGGGTGAAATTCCGGCTCAAGAAGTGAGCGCGCCGCCTGCGCGAGCCAGTGTGGCTTTCTCCGAGCATTTCGTGCAGCTGAGCGAGCTCGCGATGTATCGCGCGCGGGCGCGGGAGAAGACGGCTTAGGTTCGCACGGTCTCGTAGGGTGGGCAAAGGCGCGAAGCGCCGTGCCCACGTTCGGGCGCGATCACTGACCGACGGTGGGCACGCTCCGCTTTGCCCACCCTACGAGACTTCGCCACGAGCGCAGCGAAGCAACGGCGGTGGAGAGAGCGCGCGCTACCGATCCGCCCGTCCGATCACCGCCATCAGCTCCGCGATCTTGGCGCGCTGGTCGGCCTTGTCGCCGCTCGCGATGGCGTGCTCGACGCAATGGGCGACGTGATCCTTCAAAACCTCTTCCTCGACCCGGCGCAGCGCGGCGCGCACCGCCGCGATTTGCGTCACGATGTCGATGCAGTAGCGGTCTTCCTCTACCATTCTCGAGAGGCCACGAACCTGGCCCTCGATTCGGCCGAGACGTTTTCCGACGGATGCCTTGATGTCCTTGCGCATGGGGTCTATATACCCCTACCGGGTATAGGTTTCAAGACCAAGCGCAAAGGCCGGAACATGGCAATGAACAACAACGAGCACGAGCATCGTCACAGCGCGGGAACGCATTCCGGATGCGGCTGTTCCACGAAAGCTGCAGCGCCGGCGGCGAAGCCCGAGGCTACCTCGTGCTGCGGCGGCCACGGCGATCATGCCGGCCACGACCATCATCACGGCGACGCCGCAACCAAGGTCAAAGATCCCGTCTGCGGCATGATGGTCGATCCCGCGACCTCGAAGCATCGCATCACACATCACGGCGAGACCTTCCATTTCTGCTCGTCCGGCTGCCGCACCAAGTTCGCCGCCGATCCCGCCAAGTATCTTGCCAAGGACAAGGCGCCCGAACCGGAGATGCCCGCGGGCACGATCTACACCTGTCCGATGCACCCGCAGATCCGCCAAGTCGGTCCGGGCACGTGCCCGATCTGCGGCATGGCGCTGGAGCCTGAGGTCGCAAGCCTTGAGACCGGCCCAAATCCCGAGCTCGCCGACATGACGCGACGGTTCTGGATCGGCGGCGTGCTGTCGCTGCCGCCGATCGCGCTGGAGATGGGCGGCCACCTCGCGGGCCCCCACAGCTGGATCGATCCGACCGTGTCGAATTGGATCCAGCTCGTCTTTGCAACGCCCGTGGTGCTGTGGGCCGGCTGGCCGTTCTTCGTTCGCGGCTGGCAATCGCTGCTGACGCGCAATCTCAACATGTTCACGCTGATCGCGATGGGTACGGGCGTTGCCTATGTCTACAGCGTGCTCGGCACGGTCACGCCGCAGATCTTCCCCGCCACCTTCCGCGGCCATGAGGGCGCGGTCGCAGTCTATTTCGAGGCGGCCGCCGTCATCACCGTCCTGGTGCTGCTCGGCCAGGTGCTGGAGCTGCGCGCCCGCGATGCGACCTCGGGCGCGATCAAGGCGCTGCTGCAGCTCGCGCCGAAGACCGCGCGCCGCGTCGACGCCGACGGCAGCGAGCACGAGGTCGAGATCGACACGCTGCACGCCGGCGATCGCCTGCGCGTCCGTCCCGGCGAGAAGGTGCCGGTCGACGGCGTCATCCTCGAAGGCCGCTCGTCGCTAGATGAATCACTCGTGACAGGCGAATCCATGCCGGTCACCAAGGAGACTGGCGCCAAGGTCATTGCCGGCACGCTGAACCAGTCCGGCAGCTTCATCATGCGTGCCGACAAGGTCGGGCGCGAGACGATGCTGTCGCAGATCGTGCAAATGGTCGCGGATGCGCAGCGCTCGCGCGCGCCGATCCAGCGCCTGGCCGACCAAGTCTCCGGCTGGTTCGTGCCGGCCGTGATCGTCGTTGCCCTCGCCGCCTTCGGTGCCTGGGCCTGGTTCGGACCGGAGCCGCGGCTGGCCTTCGGCCTGGTCGCGGCTGTCAGCGTGCTGATCATCGCATGTCCCTGCGCGCTCGGCCTCGCGACGCCGATGTCGATCATGGTCGGCGTCGGCCGCGGCGCGCAAGGCGGTGTGCTCATCAAGAACGCCGAGGCGCTGGAGCGTATGGAGAAGATCGACACGCTCGTGGTCGACAAAACAGGCACGCTGACCGAAGGCAAGCCCAAGGTGGTGACGATCGCGCCGGCGTCCGGCTTCGCGGAAGAAGACATCCTCCGGCTGGCGGCCACCGTCGAGCGCGCCAGCGAGCATCCGCTGGCCGACGCCATCGTGCGCGCGGCCAAGGAAAAGCAGCTCACCCTCGGCCAGGTCGAGCAGTTCGACTCGCCGACGGGCAAGGGCGCGACGGGCAAGGTCGACGGCAAGACCATCGTGCTCGGCAATGCCAGATATCTGTCGTCGCTCGGCGTCGACACCCATTCGCTCGCCGCCGAAGCCGAGCGGCTGCGCGGTGACGGCGCCACCGTGATCAACATGGCCGTCGACGGCCGGCTTGCCGGCCTGTTTGCGATCGCAGATCCGGTCAAGGCCTCGACGCCGGAGGCGCTGAAGGCGCTCGCGGCGGAAGGCATCAAGGTGATCATGCTGACCGGAGACAACCGCACCACGGCCGAGGCCGTGGCGCGCCGGCTCGGCATCGCCGAGGTCGAGGCCGAAGTGCTGCCGGACCAGAAGAGCGCGGTAGTGACCAAGCTGCAGAAGGCCGGCCGCAGCGTCGCCATGGCCGGCGACGGCGTCAACGACGCGCCGGCGCTGGCGGCGGCCGAGGTCGGCATCGCCATGGGCACCGGCACCGACGTTGCGATGGAGAGCGCCGGCGTGACGCTGCTCAAGGGCGACCTCGTCGGCATCGTCCGCGCGCGAAAACTGTCGCAGGCGACGATGAGCAACATCCGGCAGAACCTGTTCTTCGCCTTCATCTACAACGCCGCCGGGATTCCGATCGCCGCCGGCGTTCTCTATCCGGCGTTCGGTCTGCTGCTCTCCCCGATCATCGCCGCGGCGGCGATGGCGCTGTCCTCGGTCAGCGTCGTCGGCAACGCGCTGCGGCTGCGTGCGACGCGGCTGTAAGGACGCTGTGTAGCCCGGATGGAGCGTAAGCGAAATCCGGGGGTCCTGCCTCATATTGCACCGTCCCGGATTGCGCTTCGCTCCATCCGGGCTACGGTTCAGAGGACATAAGCGGGAGCATCTGATGCAGCGGATTACCATCACGATCGAGGACGATCTCCTGGCGGAGATCGACGCCGCGGCCGAAGCGCGCGGTTACCAGAACCGCTCCGAGATCATCCGCGACCTCGCGCGCGCCGGCCTGCAGCAGAGCGCCGAGGACACCGCGCAAACTGGCCAATGCGTCGCCGGCCTCGTCTACGTCTATGACCACGCGGCGCGCGATCTGTCGAAACGGCTGGTGCAGGAATTCCACGGCCACCACGACCTCGCGCTGGCGACGCTGCATGTTCACCTCGACGACAACAATTGCATGGAGATGACGGCGTTGCGCGGCGCTGCCTCCGAAGTCAGACATTTCGCCGACCACATCATCGCCGAACGCGGCGTGCGCTACGGCCGCGTGGTGATGATCCCGACCGGGGATGGCAAGCCGGCGAAGGCGCGCAAGCACGGGCATAGACACGACTAGGCTGAATCTTACCCTCCAGGGGAGGGTAAAGAAGAAATCGCGCCACCTTCACCGACAAGGGGAGACGGCCCACCGCCCTTGCCGAAGCCGCATTGGGTGTCTACCTCTCGCGCAGTGTTTACCTCAGAGGGTCCCCCATGCTGGATGCCGCCATTAAGGCGCTGTCGCAATTGATCTCGCCGCCGATGCGCTCGATCCTGTGGCGGTCGATCGGGCTTGCGCTGGTGCTGATCACCGTGCTGGCGATCGGCTTGCAGCGGCTGCTCAGCTGGTTTGCGACCTCCGGCGAGGTGTGGCTGGAAGGCCTGCTCGGGCCGGGCTGGCATTCATCGATCGAGGTTCTGTCCTGGATCGTCTCGATCGCGACGGGTCTCGGCGTCGTGTTCGGCGGCATCTTCCTGATGCCGGCGATCACCTCGCTGGTGGCGAGCCTGTTCGTCGACGACGTCGCCGACATCGTCGAGCGCGAGCATTATCCGGCCGAGCGGCCGGGCGCGGCACTGCCGTTCAGCCGGGCGATGCTCGAGGGCATCAAGACCGCGCTCGTGGCCATCCTGGTCTATCTCGCCGCTCTGCCGCTGGTGCTGTTCGCCGGCGCCGGTTTCCTGATCTTCTTCCTCGCCGCCGCCTGGCTGCTGGGCCGCGAATATTTCGAGCTCGCCGCGATGCGCTTCCGCCCGCCGGAGGAAGCCAAGGCGATGCGGCGCGACAATGCCGCGACCATCTTCACCGCCGGCCTGTTCATCGCCGCCTTCGTCTCGATCCCGATCGTCAATCTGGCGACGCCGATCTTCGGCATGGCCTTCATGGTCCACATGCACAAGCGCCTGTCGGGCCCGCGGCCCGAGCTGATCGAACCGGCGCGGCAGGTGCGATAGGGGCGCCCGGGGCGGCGCTGCCTCACACCGTCTTCTCCGGCCAGCGACAGAGATCGTTGACCAGGCAGACCTCGCAGCGCGGCTTGCGCGCGAGGCACGTATAGCGGCCGTGCAGGATCAGCCAATGATGCGCGTGCAGCATGAACTCGGCCGGGATCACCTTTTCCAGGCCAAGCTCGACCTCGAGCGGCGTCTTGCCGGGCGCTAGGCCCGTGCGATTGCCGACGCGGAAGACGTGGGTGTCGACTGCCATCGTGTGCTCGCCGAAGGCCATGTTGAGCACGACGTTGGCGGTCTTGCGGCCTGCGCCGGGCAACGACTCGATCTCGGCCCGCGTGCGCGGCACCTCGCCGCCGAATTCACTGAGCAGCTTGGCCGACAGCGCGATCACGTTCCTGGCCTTGGTGCGGTAGAGGCCGATCGTCTTGATGTAGTCGCGCAAGCGCTCCTCGCCGAGATCGAGCATCTTCTGCGGGGTGTCGGCAACCTCGAACAGCGCACGCGTCGCCTTGTTGACGCCGGCGTCGGTCGCCTGTGCCGACAGCACCACCGCGACCAGCAGCGTGAACGGGTTGACGTGCTCGAGCTCGCCCTTGGGCTCCGGATTGGCCTTGCGGAAGCGGCTGAAGACCTCGTGGACCTCGGCCGGCGTCCACGGCTTTGTGGTTTTGAGTGATTTCTTCGCGGGTGCTCTCGGCTTGGTCGCGACCGGTCTTGCCGTTTTCTTCGGCACCGCCGCTTTGCGCGGGACCGGCTTGCGGGTGATTTTCGCCATGATCGGGATATACTGATGGACGATGAGCACTGGCAACGAAATTGCGCGGACGCGATCCGAGAGCGAGGACGAGCCTCAGATCTTCTCCGCGCTGCTGACGCCGCACCGCTCGCTGAACCGCACCGGCTTTCTCGCCGTGATGCTGTTCCTGAGCGCCGTCGGCTTCGTCACGGGCCTTGCTTTCCTGATGATGGGCGCCTGGCCGGTGCTCGGCTTCTTCGGTCTCGACGTGCTCGTGATCTGGTGGGCCTTCAAGGTCAATTTTCGCGCCGCACGGGCCAGCGAGGAAATCGTGGTGACGCCGTCGGAATTGCGGGTGCGACGCGTCAGCCATCGTGGCCAGGTTGCCGAATGGACCTTCAATCCGCTCTGGGTCCGGCTCGACCAGGAGGTCGATGAGGAATACGGCATCGAGCACCTTTATCTGATCTCCCGCGGCCGCCGCCTGCTTATCGCGGGCTTTCTCGGGCCGGCAGAAAAGGCCAGCTTTTACAATGCCTTGGTGGGGGCTCTCAACGCCGCGCGGCGCGGCCCGACCTATCATCCGGCGACCTGAGCACAGTCGGAAATCGGGTGGTTTCGCGCCAGCGCCTCCCCTACATTTCCGGTCATGATGACCCTTGCGATACATGACCAGCGCCTGGCCAGGCCGGGCACCCAGAACGCCGCGTTGCGCGACTATGATTCGGTGCGGCGGGCGATCGCCTTCATCTCGGCGAACTGGCGCGCGCAACCGACCATCGAGGCGATGGCGGATGCCGCTGGCGTCACGCCGGATGAGCTGCACCATCTGTTCCGCCGCTGGGCTTCGATCACGCCGAAGGCTTTCATGCAGGCGCTCACCCTCGACCACGCCAAGAACCTGCTCAGGGATTCCGCCAGCATCCTTGACGCGGCGCTCGACTCCGGCCTGTCCGGGCCGGGCCGGCTGCACGACCTCTTCGTCACCCATGAAGCGATGTCGCCGGGCGAATGGAAGAACGGCGGTGCCGGCCTCACCCTGCGCTACGGCTTCCATTCCTCGCCGTTCGGCACCGCGATCGTGATCGCCACCGATCGCGGCCTGTCGGGCCTCGCCTTCGCCGATCACGGCGAGGAGAAGATCGCGCTCGCCGACATGACGCGGCGCTGGCCGAACGCCACCTATGTGGAAGATCACGAAGGCACCGCGCCGCTCGCCGCGCGCATCTTCGATCCAAAATTGTGGCGGCCGGATCAGCCGCTGCGCGTGGTGCTGATCGGCACCGATTTCGAAGTGCGGGTGTGGGAGACGCTCTTGAAGATTCCGATGGGCCGCGCAGTGTCCTATTCCGACATCGCCTGCAACATCAGGAATCCCAAGGCTTCACGCGCCGTCGGTGCCGCCGTCGGCAAGAACCCGGTCTCCTTCGTCGTGCCCTGCCACCGCGCACTCGGCAAGAGCGGCACGCTCACCGGCTATCATTGGGGCATCACCCGCAAGCAGGCGATGCTGGGCTGGGAGGCCGGGCAGCTTGGGCTGCAGTAGGCAAGATGCAGTAGGATTTCGTAGGGTGGGTTAGCGCAGCGTAACCCACCTCTCTGGTTTCCGCAGAACAGAAGTGGTGGGTTACGCCAGCGACTGCGCTTTGCGCAGTCGCCGTCTAACCCACCCTACGGCACCGCGCTTGCGGCAAAGTCTACCCCGCCAGATCCAGCTTCGAGGCCACGGTCGAATCCGCGTTGAGGCGGTAGATGATCGGCACGCCGGTGGCGAGCTCGCGCTTCAAAATGCCTTCGGGCGAGAGCTTCTCCAGCACCATGATCAGCGCGCGCAGCGAGTTGCCGTGGGCGGCAACCAGCGTGCGCTTGCCGTTGAGCACACCGGGCAGGATCTCCTGCACGTAGTACGGCAACGCGCGCGCGAGCGTGTCCTTCAGGCTTTCGCCGCCGGGCGGCGGCACGTCGTAGGAGCGGCGCCAGATCAGCACCTGCTCCTCGCCCCATTTCTTGCGGGCGTCGTCCTTGTTGAGACCGGAGAGATCGCCGTAGTCGCGCTCGTTGAGCGCGAGGTCCTTCGAAGTCGGCAGACCCTCCTGGCCGAGCTCAGCGAGGATGAGATCGAGCGTGTGCTGCGCGCGCGTCAGCACCGAGGTGTAGGCGACGTCGAACACCAGGCCCTGTGCCTTCAGCTTGCGGCCGGCTTCTTTGGCTTCCTTCACGCCGAGCTCGGTGAGGTCAGGGTCCTTCCAGCCCGTGAACAGGTTCTTCAGATTCCATTCGCTCTGGCCGTGGCGCACGAGCACGAGAAGGCGTTCGCTCATTGACTGCTTTCCGTTGCTTGATTGGATCAGATATCGTCGAGGCCGAGCACGTCGGCCATGGTGTAGTGCCCCGGCTTCTTGCCGTGCGCCCACAGCGCCGCCTTGAGCGCACCATGGGCGAACAGCATGCGGTCCTCGGCCTGATGCGACAGCGTCAGGCGCTCGAACGGGCCAAGGAAGGTGACGCTATGGTCGCCGGCCACGGTGCCGCCGCGCAAGGAGGCGAAGCCGATATTGCCCGGCCGGCGCGCGCCGGTGATGCCGTCCCGGCCACGCTCGGAATGGTCATCGAGGGTGACGCCGCGGCCGCTCGCTGCGGCCTGCCCCAGCATCAGCGCGGTGCCCGAGGGTGCATCGACCTTCATGCGGTGATGGGTCTCGACGATCTCGATATCAAAACTCTGGTCGAGCGCTTTCGCAACGCGCTTGACCACGGCGGCGAGCAGATTGACGCCGAGACTCATATTGCCCGACTGCACCACCACGGCGCGATTGGTGACGCTCTTGATCACGGCATTGTCCGAGCCGGACAGGCCGGTCGTGCCGATGACGTGCACGAGGCCGCGTTCGGCGCCGATCGCGACATTGGCGATGGTCGCCGCAGGCACTGTGAAATCGAGGATGCCGTCGGCCTCCTTGCACATCGCCCAGAGATCGGCGGAGAGCTTGATGCCGTTGGCGGGCAGGCCGGCGAGCACGCCGGCATCCTTGCCGAGCAGCTGGGAGCCCGGCGCCTCCAGCGCGCCGGCCAGCACGGCGCCCTCGCTTTCAGCAATCGCCCGCACCAGCGCCCGGCCCATCCGGCCGCCGGCTCCCGCAACAATCAAGCGCATGTCGGACATGGTGTGATCCTCTTCGAGGCCGTTGTAGCGGGGGGAGGCAGTTCCGGCAACCGAGGGGCGATCGGGGGGCGCAGGCGCTCTTACTTTTTCCCTGGAGGGGCCCGGGACGAGCGTAGCTCGCCCGTGGGTCGGCACGCGATCGAGCAAAGCGAAATTGCGTGACGGGGTGGGGTGACGGTCTCTCCGCGACGAACAGTGCCCGGTGGAGAGATCACCCCGCCCCGCTCGCGCTGCGCGCGATCGACCCTTCCCCTCCAGGCCCCTCCAGGGAGGGTAAGACGGGATCGAGCCTCAGCCGTCCTGCGGCTGCGGGCCGTCGTAGCCTTCGATGACGATGAGGTCGGCGATCGAGTGCGGCTGGCGCACCTTGATGTTGGCCTGGTATTCCGGCGAGTTGTAGCAGGCGAGCGCGGTCTCGTAGTCAGGGAATTCGATCACGACGTTGCGGTTGCGGCTGGCGCCTTCGACGGCGGTGAACTTGCCGGCGCGGACGACGAAGCGGCCGCCCCATTTCTTGAAGATCGGGCCGTTGGCGATGGCGTAGGGCTTATAGCCCTCGTCATTGCTGACGTCGACACGCCCGATCCAGTAGCCTTTTGCCATTGTTCTTCTCCCTGTTGTTTAGTGGGTTAGCCGAGCGCTTGCGCGATCTCGGCGTGGATGGTGTCCGCGACCGCCTTGGGATCGGCGGCTTCCACAACCGGGCGCCCGACGACCAGATAATCCGCGCCGGCGGCGATCGCACGGCTAGGCGTCATGATGCGCTTCTGGTCGCCGCTGGCGGCGCCCGCCGGACGAATGCCGGGGGTGACGAGGCTCATCTGGTGGCCGACGATCTTGCGCAGGCTACCCACCTCCTCCGGCGAGGACACGAGGCCATCGACACCGAGCACCTGCGCCTGCTGCGCACGCGCCTCGACCAGCTCCGACACGCTGAGCCGATAACCGGCCGCATGCAAATCGTCGTCGTCGTAGGACGTCAGCACCGTCACGGCGAGGATCTTCAGGCTGGCGCTGCCGCGGCCTTCGACGGCGCCTTTCATGGTCTGCGGATAGGCGTGCACGGTGACGAAGGTCGCGCCCAGCTTGGCGACGCTCTCCACGCCGCGCGTCACGGTGTTGCCGATGTCGTGCATCTTGAGATCGGCGAACACCTTCTTGCCCGCATCAGCGAGCTTGCCGATCAGCGGCAGGCCGCCGGCATAAGCGAGTTGATAGCCGATCTTGTAGAACGTGACGCTGTCGCCGAGCTTCGCGATCATCGCCTCCGCGGCATCAACGCTCGGCAGATCGAGCGCAACGATCAGGCGGTCCTTCGGGGCGATCTCGGCTGGCGTCATGTCACCTCACATCATGCGTTGGGAAACGTCGATCAACTGCGTCACCAGCTCCTTCAGCGCGGCGATATCGCCCTCGTTCTTCAGCCTGTCCCTATCGTCATAGGCCTGGTCGGCAAAGGCGAGCGTGAGCTGGCTGGCAATCACGTTGGCGTGGCAGGCGGAGAGGATCAGCCGCAGGGCCTGCAGCGCGCGAGCAGCACCTAACCGGCTCTGCGACGCGCCGGCAAGCGCGAAGACCCGGTTGCGGAACACCTCTCCGCGCGCCTCGTGCAGCTCGTGCACGCGGCTGACCCAGTCGATCGCGTTCTTCAGCAGCGGCGGCACCGAGGCGTTGTATTCGGGCGAGACGATGAGGACGCCGTGATGCGCGCCGATCATGCGCTTCAGATTGATCGCGTGCTTGGGCACGCCGGATTTGGCCTGGAGATCGCCGTCATAGATCGGCAGCGGAAAATCGGCGAGCGAGATGCGGGTGACGTCGACGCCGGCCTGGACGAATTCGTAAGCAGCCACCGCCGCCAGCTTCGCATTGTGCGAGCCGGTGCGCAGCGAGCCGGGAATGATCAGGATCTTGGGGGCTGGCATCCAATCTCATGCATTCGGCGAAACGAGCCCGCCGCGCAAAGAGGAGCCGGCGGATTTAATGCTTGCGATACACCCAGACGCGGGCCGGCGGAAGGTTCATCCAGATCCGTTCCGAGGCCTCTGTGGACACGCCGGATAGCGATTTCGGGATCGGCGGCACCACCGCATAGGTGAACTGGATGAAGGGCGCACCGGGCGCGAGCGCGGTGAAGGCATCGCGGATGAGCCGCAGCCGCGTCAGCATCGGTTTGGTGACGAGCGGCAGGCCGGACACGACCGCGCTGGCCGGCGCGCTCAAGACATTCCAGAGCGTGTCGCGCAGGCGGTAGGCATCGCCCTGCACCACCTTGGCTTGCGGGTAGCGGTCGCGCAGCAGCGCGCAGAAGCCGGGATTGTATTCGACGAGAACGAGACGTTTCTGGTCGACCCCGCGCTCGATCAGCGCGGACGTGATGGCGCCGGTGCCGGGTCCGAGCTCGACCACCGGTGCGTCGGAATCGGGATCGACATAATGAGCCATGGTCCGCGCCAGCAGCTTGCCGGACGGCATCACCGCGCCCATGTGCAAGGGCTTTTCGATCCACGACCTGAGAAAGCGCACCTCGTCATCGAGACGAGGCTTCTTCAACGCACGCGCGGACGATGGCAATGGCATGTCGGGACCGGACGGAACCGCAGGACCGCGGCGTGTCAGAAAATGGTCATAAAGACGTATAGGCCGGAGGCGATACGGTCAAGACGCGTCAGTTCGCCCGATTGCCGAAGAAATCCTTGACCTTGGCGAAGAAACCCTCGGCTTCCGGCTGGGTGTTGCCGGAGGAGAGCTTCTCGAACTCGGCCAGCAATTCCTGCTGCTTTTTGGTCAGGTTCTGCGGGGTCTCGACCATGACCTGAACGTACATGTCGCCCATCTGGCGCGACCGCAGCACCGGCATACCCTTTGATGCAATGCGGAATCGGCGGCCCGACTGGGTCCCGGCGGGCACCTTCACCTTGGTCTTGCCTTTGTCGATGGTCGGCACCTCGAATTCGCCGCCGAGCGCGGCGGTCACCATCGAGATCGGCACGCGGCAATGCAGGTCCGCGCCGTCGCGCTGGAAGAACTGGTGCTGGGCCAGCGAGAGGAAGATGTAGAGGTCGCCGGGCGGCCCGCCGCGGACGCCAGCCTCGCCCTCGCCGGCGAGCCTGATCCGTGTGCCGTCCTCGACACCTTGGGGAATGTTGACCGAGAGCGTCCGCTCCCGGGTGACCCGCCCTTGTCCCGCGCAGGACGGGCAGGCGTCCTCGATCATCTGGCCGCGGCCCTGACAGCCCGGGCAGGTCCGCTCCAGCGTGAAGAAGCCCTGCGACTGCCGCACGCGGCCGGCGCCGCCGCAGGTCGAGCAGGTCTTCGGCTTGGTGCCGGCCTTGGCACCGATGCCCGAGCAGGCCTCGCAGGTGACCGAGACCGGAATCTCGATCTGCGCGGTCTTGCCGCCAAAGGCTTCCTCGAGGGTGATTTCCATATTGTAGCGCAGATCGGCGCCGCGCTCGCGGCCGCCGCGGCCGCGCTGTCCGGCCATGCCGAACAGATCCTCGAAGATGTCGGAGAAAGAAGAGGCGAAGCCCGCGCCGAAGCCGGCGCCACCGCCGAAGCCACCGCCCTGCTCGAACGCGGCGTGACCGTAACGATCATAGGCGGCGCGCTTGTCCTTGTCCTTCAGGACCTCGTAAGCCTCGTTGATTTCCTTGAACTTGACTTCGCTGGTCTCATCCCCGGGATTGCGATCGGGATGGAATTTCATCGCCAGCTTGCGGAACGACGATTTCAGCTTGCCTTCGTCGGCGTCGCGTTCGACTTCGAGGGTCTCGTAATAGCAGCGCTTGGTGGACGTGGACATGATGAGCTCGGTCTATCCAATCGCGATTCAAGTTGGCGCGGAACAACGCTGACATGCGGCGGAATGAGCGCCCTTCGACCTTGCGGCAGAGGGCAGCCTGGCAGCGCTGAGAATAACGGCTGGGAATTGATCGATCGTAACGGGGCCGACTTTGAAGGAGTCTTGAAAGGAGTCCTGGCCCGTCCGTCCCGACACGACGGCCTCCCCCACGAGGGAGGAGGCCGGTAGCGTGTGTGGGGTCCAAGCCGTCCGCATCGTCACCCTCTCGGGGCTTAAGCGGACTTCTTGTTGTTCTTGTCGTCGTCGACCTCGGTGAATTCCGCGTCGACGACGTCGTCCTTGGCCGCATCCTTCTTGGCGTCGGCCTCGGCCTGCTGCTTGTACATGGCCTCGCCGAGCTTCATCGAAGCCTGCGCCAGCGTCTGGGTCTTGGCCTTGATCGCCTCGGCATCGTCGCCCTTCAACGCTTCCTTGAGGTCGCTGACGGCATCCTCGATGGCGCGGCGCTCGCTCTCGGCAACCTTCGAGCCGTGCTCGGCCAAAGCCTTCTCGGTCGAATGCACCAGGCCATCCGCCTCGTTCTTGGCGGTGACGGCCTCGCGGCGCTTCTTGTCCGCCTCGGCATTGGCCTCGGCGTCCTTGACCATCTTCTCGATGTCGGCTTCCGACAGACCGCCGGAGGCCTGGATGCGGATCTGCTGCTCCTTGCCCGTGGCCTTGTCCTTGGCCGAGACGTTGACGATGCCGTTGGCGTCGATGTCGAAGGTCACCTCGATCTGCGGCATGCCGCGCGGCGCCGGCGGAATGCCCATCAGGTCGAACTGGCCAAGCATCTTGTTGTCGGCCGCCATTTCACGCTCGCCCTGGAAGACGCGGATGGTGACGGCATTCTGGTTGTCTTCAGCCGTCGAGAACACCTGGCTCTTCTTGGTCGGGATCGTGGTGTTGCGGTCGATGATGCGGGTGAACACGCCGCCCAGCGTCTCGATACCCAGCGACAGCGGGGTGACGTCGAGCAGCAGCACGTCCTTGACGTCGCCCTGGAGCACGCCGGCCTGGATCGCAGCGCCGATCGCCACGACTTCGTCCGGGTTGACACCCTTGTGCGGCTCCTTGCCGAACAGCTGCTTCACGACTTCCTGGACCTTCGGCATGCGCGACATGCCGCCGACCAGCACGACCTCGCCGATCTCACCGGCGGTGACGCCGGCGTCCTTCAGCGCCTTGCGGCAGGGCTCGACGGTCTTCTGGATGAGGTCGTCGACCAGCGCCTCGAACTTGGCGCGGGTAAGCTTCATCGTCAGATGCTTCGGGCCGGTCTGGTCCGCGGTGATGAAGGGCAGGTTGATCTCGGTCTGCGTCGTCGAGGACAGCTCGATCTTGGCCTTTTCAGCGGCTTCCTTCAGGCGCTGCAGCGCGAGCTTGTCGTTGCGCAGGTTGATGCCCTGCTCCTTCTGGAACTCGTCTGCGAGATAACCGACGAGGCGCATGTCGAAGTCTTCGCCGCCGAGGAAGGTATCGCCGTTGGTCGACTTCACCTCGAACACGCCGTCGCCGATTTCGAGAATGGAGATATCGAACGTACCGCCGCCGAGGTCATATACCGCGATGGTGCCGGCCTTGGTCTTGTCGAGGCCATAGGCGAGCGCGGCCGCGGTCGGCTCGTTGATGATGCGCAGCACTTCGAGGCCCGCGATCTTGCCGGCGTCCTTGGTCGCCTGGCGCTGGGCGTCGTTGAAGTAGGCGGGAACGGTGATGACGGCCTGCTCGACCTTCTGGCCGAGATGGGCTTCCGCGGTCTCCTTCATCTTCTGCAGGATGAAAGCCGAGACCTGCGAGGGCGAGTAGGTCTGGCCGTCGGCCTCGACCCAGGCGTCGCCGTTGGAAGCCTTCACGATCTTGTAGGGAACGAGCTTCTTGTCCTTCTCGACCATCGGGTCGTCGTAGCGGCGGCCGATGAGGCGCTTCACTGCGAAGAAGGTGCGCTCGGGATTGGTGACGGCCTGGCGCTTGGCGGGCTGGCCGACGAGGCGCTCACCGTCATCCGTGACGGCGACGATCGAAGGCGTCGTGCGCATGCCTTCGGAATTCTCGATGACTTTGGCGTTCTTGCCATCCATCACGGCGACGCACGAATTCGTGGTGCCGAGGTCGATCCCAATGACCTTTCCCATGGTCCTGATATCCTTCTTTTTGCGGCAGGTTGGCTGGGCCCAAGAGGCACCCGAACCGAAACCCCCTAAGATCAAACATCCGCGATATTGCGATGATTGAGGCTCATATAGGAGGGGGGGAGGGGCCCGCAAGGACCGAAGCTAGGTTTCTGCCGCTAAAACATCGGGTTTTGGAAGGTGATATCCGGGCTCAACCGCCCTTGCGGGTGAGGAATTATTAACAGGTCCGGGCGTCGGCAAGCCCCCGCACCCGCAAGCCCGCCCGCCCTGTTGCGGCGAGGCCAAACCGGCTAAAAGGCGGACCGACCGCACAGCCGGCGCAGCTGCTTCGCGCGACAAAGCGGCCCCGTGGCCGACCATCGAACGGCCTCAATGTGAACCAATCAGAGTGGCCATGAAGCTGATCCGCCCCCTCGCCGCGCTCGCCCTCCTCGCCGTAACAGCGCTTCCGGCCTTCGCCGCCGACGTCGTTTTCCCACCCGGCTTGCGTCTCGGCATGGTGCCGCTGATCGGCCTCAGCACGGCCAAGACCTTTCCGGGCTTCGAGAGCGAGGACGGCAACGTCAAGGTGCTGGTCACCGAGCTGCCGCCGGCCGCCTATGGCGAGGTCGTGAGCGCCTTCAATTCCAATCCCGGCGGGACCGGCGGCGTCAAGCAGGACAAGGTCGAGACCCCCGCTGGCCTTGCCTATTTCACCACCGAAAGCGGCAAGGCCGGCGATACCCCGGTGAAGCGGTATTCGATGATCGTGCCCGGCGCCGGCTTCTCCGGCTATGTCGCGGTACAGATCCCGGAGAATGCGACCAAGATCTACACGGACGAGGCGGTGCGACAGATGTTCGCGAGCGCCACCACCCGCAGGCAGGTCTCGGCCGAGGAGCAGATCGCGCTGCTGCCGTTCAAGATCACCGATCTCGCCGACTTCAAGGACATCAAGACCCTGGCACCGGGCTCGAGCATCATCCTGGCCGACGGCGATGAGAGCGTGGGCTACGAGGCGAGGCCGTTCATGATCCTCGGCCTGATCGGCGCCACCCCGCAAGCCGCCGACGACCGCGCCCGCTTCGCCCGGGAGGCGGCGCTCCAGATTCCCGGCGTGCGCGAGTCGCGCATCACCATGTCCGAGCCGATCCGCATCAACGGCCAGCAAGGCTTCGAGACCCGGATCGACGGCGTCAGCGGCAAGGACAAGGTCCCGGTGACGGTGGTGCAGTGGATCCGCTTCTCGAGCGGCGGCGCATCATTGCGCATCATCGCCAGCGCCCCGCGCGACCAATGGCAAGCCGCCTTCACCCGCTTCCGCACCGTACGCGACGGGATTCAGCCGAAGGGGTAGGGCGAAGCCGGCGCTAATCGTGGTTGGTCGCAGTTTCACGAAGAACCTTCGCCCAACTTCTCCCTGTGGTTATGGATCCCGGGTTCGCGCTTTGCGCGCCCCGGGATGACGGCGCTATGGGCTTGTCAGCCCACGCGCTGGACAGAACCCGCTGCATTTTCAGGCTTCTGTTCGTATACGAACGGACTAGGCTTCCTCCCGTTGGATCATCCTGGAGGGGAGGTAGACATGCTGGTTCGGCGACAGGTCTTGGCAATGCTTGGAACGACGGCGCTGGCGACGCTCGCGCCAAGCGCGCTGTTCGCGGCCGCACCGATCAAGCCGGACGAAGCGTCCGCGCTGCTCGTGATCGACGTGCAGAACTGCTTCCTGCCGGGCGGGAGCCTCGCGGTGAAGGAAGGCGAGCAGGTGGTGCCGGTCATCAACAAGATCTCGAAGGCATTTGCGAATGTGGTGCTGACGCAGGACTGGCACACGCCGGGCCACGTTTCGTTTGCGTCGGTTCATTCCGGCAAGAAGCCGTTCGAAACGGTCGACCTGCCCTACGGCAAGCAGGTGCTGTGGCCGGACCATTGCGTGCAGGGCACCGAGGGCGCGGCGCTGTCGAAGGACCTGTCGATCCCGCACGCCGAGCTCATCATCCGCAAGGGATTTCACAAGAACGTCGACAGCTATTCGGCCTTCCTCGAGGCCGACGGCAAGACCTCGACCGGGCTCGCCGGCTACCTGAGGGGCCGCAAGATCAAGCGCGTCTTCGTCGCTGGTCTTGCGACAGACTTCTGCGTCGCCTGGACCGCGCTCGACGGGCGCAAGGCGGGCTTCGAGGTCTATGTGGTGGAAGACGCCTGCCGCGGCATCGACACGCAGGGCTCGCTCGCCAAGGCCTGGGCCGACATGGCCAAGGCGGGCGTGAAGCGGATTCAGTCTGCGGATATCGCGGTGAGCGCGTAGGCGGCGCGCTATCCTTCCGTCATTCCGGGGCGCGCTTCAGCGCGAGCTATGGTGCGCAATTTGCGCACCTGAGAATCCATTGTGCGGTTGTCTCTGCTGTTCGATGGATTCCGGGTTCTCGACTTCGTCGAGCCCCGGAATGACGCCAACACTCAGTTCGCCGCGCTGCTCGATTCGTTGTTGTTCGCCGCGGGCGCAGTCTTCGCGCCGCCCTTGGCGACGCCGACCAGCGCCGGGCGCAGCACGCGGTCACCGATGGTGTAGCCGGCCTGCATGATCTGCACCACGGTGCCCGACGGCACCGACGCGTCAGGCACTTCGTACATTGCCTGGTGGAAGTTCGGGTCGAACTTCTGGCCCTGAGGATCGAGCTTCTTCACGCCGTGTTTTTCCAGCGCGTTGAGCAGCGCGCGCTCCGTGAGCTCGACGCCCTCGATCAACGAGACCAGGCCGGGATCGGCCGCAGCACGCGCCTCCGCCGGAACGGCATCGAGTGCGCGCTGGAGATTGTCGGCGATGTCGAGCACGTCGCGCGCGAAGCCGGTGATGCCGTAGAGGCGGGCGTCGGCGACTTCCTTTGCGGTGCGCTTGCGCAAATTCTCCATCTCGGCCAGCGTCCGCAGCATGCGGTCGCGCGCTTCAGCCGCTTCCTTTTGCAGGGTTTCGACCGAACCCGGCTCGGGATCGTCGGGCATGATGTAGGGTTTCGACACCACGGGCTCGCCGGTCGCTGCAGTCGTGTCTTGGGGTTGCCGGTCTTGCTCGGTCATCGGCTCTGATCTCGAACTCGTTTCAGGGATGTTGGCCCGGATATCGTGCTTAAGCCCGCGAAAATCAAGCGCCCGTGATCGGCAGAAAGGCCGGTCAGCCCCCCAACAGGCGGCTGACGATGCGGGCGGCGTAGTCCACGGTCGGGATCACGCGGGCATAATTCAGCCGCGTCGGGCCGATCACGCCGAGAACGCCGACGATGTGGCCGGCGGCATCCCGATAGGGCGAGATGATGGTGGAGGACCCCGACAGCGAGAACAGCTTGTTCTCACTGCCGATGAAGATGCGCACGCCTTCGGCGGTCTCGGCCCGGCCGAGCAGATCGATCACGCCGCGCTTGGTCTCGAGGTCGTCGAACAACAGGCGAACCCGCTCCAGATCCTCCAGCGCGTGCAGATCTTCGAGCAGATTGGCGTGACCGCGGACGATGAGCTGACGGTCCTCGCTCTCGCCGCCGGACCAGCTGGCGATGCCGGCCGAGATCACTTTCTGTGTCAGCTGATCGAGCTCGGCACGGGCCTCGCCGAGTGCGGTCTCGAGCTCGAGCCGCGCCTCGGCCAAGGTGCGGCCGCGGATCCGCGCATTGAGGAAATTGCCGGCCTCTGTCAGAGCCGAAGAGGGAACTCCGGGCGGCAGCGTCAACACGCGGTTTTCAACCTGGCCGTCTTCGCCGACCAGGATCACCAGCGCTTTTTCCGGTTCCAGGCGGACGAATTCGATGTGCTTCAGCCGCGCATTGGATTTCGGCGTCAGCACGACGGCGGCGGCCCGGGTCAGGCCGGAGAGCCGCATCAAGGCCTGGTCCAGCGCCGCCTCGACCGATTGCGCCTCGCCGACGGACGAGAGCTGGCTCTGGATCGCCTGCCGCTCGGCCTCGTTGAGGTCGCCGACCTGCATCAGGGCATCGACGAAGAAGCGCAGGCCCAGTTCCGTCGGCAGCCGGCCGGCGGAGGTGTGCGGGGCATAGATCAGGCCGAGCTGTTCCAGATCGGCCATGACGTTGCGCACAGATGCCGGCGACAGCGGCATCGCAATCAGGCGGGAAATGTTGCGCGAGCCGACCGGCTCACCGGTCGCGAGATAGCTTTCGACAATTTGACGAAAGATGTCGCGGGAACGCTCGTTGAGCTGGGCAAGGCCTGCGCGCGGCGCGATCAGATGGATCGGATCGTGATGGGCCACAGACGGTAACTCCTCTCGGATCCTTATAATTTGTCCATCCGGGCCGCGTCTGACAAGCGTGGCGTTTGCGGGCCGACGGTCAGGGGGTGAATAAGCCCTTGCCGCCCACCCCCGCCCCACCTACAAGCACCGCGAACAGCCTATTCCCGTGAGTTTTGGAGATTTCCCATGCGGCCAAGCCGCCGTGCGCCCGACGAATTGCGCCCCGTGACGCTGGAGCGCGGCGTGGTCAAATATGCGGAAGGCTCGTGCCTCGTTAAATTCGGCGACACCCATGTGCTGGTCACCGCCACACTGGAGGATCGCCTGCCGCCGTGGCTGAAGGGGCAGGGCCGCGGCTGGGTCACCGCCGAATACGGCATGCTGCCGCGCGCGACCTCCGAACGCACCCGCCGCGAGGCCTCCGCCGGCAAGCAGAGCGGCCGCACCGTCGAGATCCAGCGCCTGATCGGCCGCTCGCTTCGCACCATCGTCGATCTCGAAGCTCTTGGCGAGCGCCAGATCACGGTCGATTGCGACGTGCTCCAGGCCGACGGCGGCACGCGCACGGCCTCGATCACCGGCGCCTGGGTCGCGCTTGCCGATTGCCTCAACTGGATGAAGGCGCGCAACATGGTGAAGGCCAACGTGATGCGCGACAACGTCGCCGCGATCTCCTGCGGCATCTACAACGGCACGCCGGTGCTCGATCTCGACTATGCCGAGGATTCGGAAGCCGAGACCGACGCCAATTTCGTCATGACCGGCGATGGCCGCATCATCGAGGTGCAGGGCACCGCGGAACGCGAGCCGTTCACGCAGGACGAGTTCCTGAAGCTGATCGCCCTGGCGCAGAAGGGCATTGCGCGTCTGGTGGACTTGCAGAAACTGGCCGTGGCGTAGTCAATAGGCCCATGCACCGCCGAATCACCGACAAGCTCGTCATCGCCACCCACAATCCCGGCAAGCTCGCCGAGATGAGGGAGCTGCTCGCGCCGTACGGGATCGAGGCGGTGTCGGCCGGCGAGCTCGGCCTAGACGAGCCCGAGGAAACCGGCAACGATTTCCGCAGCAACGCCGCGATCAAGGCGGTCGCCGCAGCGCAGGCGACCAAGCTGCCCTCCTTCGCCGACGATTCCGGCATCGTGGTCGATGCGCTCGATGGCGCGCCGGGAATCTACAGCGCGCGCTGGGCCGGCCCGACCAAGGATTTCAAGGCGGCGATGGCGCAGATCGAGCGCCTGCTGCAGGAGCGCGGCGCCACCACGCCGGACAAGCGCAAGGCCCACTTCGTCTCCGCGCTTTGCGTGGCCTGGCCCGACGATCATCGCGAGGAGGTCGAGGCGCGCGTCGACGGCACGCTGATCTGGCCACCGCGCGGCACGGCCGGCTTCGGCTACGACCCGATGTTCCTGCCGGACGGGCACAGCCGCACCTTCGGCGAGATGACCAGCATCGAGAAGCACGGCCTGCCGCCACTTGGCCTCGGCCTGTCGCACCGCGCCCGCGCTTTTCGGAAACTGGCGGAGATCTGCCTTGAGCCGCGCTAACAAGGATGCGTTTGGCGTCTATGTGCACTGGCCGTTCTGCCTGTCGAAGTGCCCCTATTGCGACTTCAACAGCCATGTCCGCCATGCCGCGATCGACGAGACGCGCTTCGCCGCCGCCTTCGCGCGTGAGATCGCAACGACCGCCGAGCGCGCGCCCGGCCGCGAGGTCACCTCGATCTTCCTCGGCGGCGGCACGCCGTCACTGATGCAGCCCGCCACCGTCGGCGCGGTGTTAGACGCGATCGGCAAGCACTGGACCGTCGCAGGCGACGTCGAGGTAACGCTGGAAGCGAACCCGACCAGCGTCGAAGCCACGCGCTTTGCCGGTTATCGCATCGCCGGCGTCAACCGCGTCTCGCTGGGCGTGCAGGCGCTCGACGACGCCTCGCTCAAAGCGCTCGGCCGCATGCACAGCGCGCGCGAAGCGCTCGATGCCGTCGCCATCGCGCGCCGCGCGTTCGACCGCTATTCGTTCGACCTGATCTACGCCCGCCCCGACCAGACGCCGGCGATGTGGGCGGGCGAGCTGCGGCACGCCATCGATGAAGCGGCCGAGCATCTGTCGCTCTATCAATTGACGATCGAGGAAGGCACGCCCTTCTTCGGCCTGCACCAGGCCGGCAAGCTGAAGACGCCGGACGAAGCGGTCGCCCGCGCGCTCTACGACGTCACGCAGGAGACCTGCGACAAGCTCGGGCTGCCCGCCTACGAGATCTCCAATCACGCGCGGCGCGGCGCCGAATGCCGGCACAATCTGGTGTACTGGCGCGGCGAGGAATATGCCGGCATCGGCCCGGGCGCACATGGCCGTCTCGACATCGACGGCGTGCGCCACGCCACCGCCACCGAGAAGCGTCCCGAGGCCTGGCTGATGCGGGTCGAGACCAACGGCGACGGTGTCGTCAGCGACGAGCTCCTCAACAGCGAGGAGCGCGCCGACGAATTCCTGCTGATGGGTTTGCGTCTCGCCGAAGGCATCGATCCCGAGCGCTACAAGGCCCTCGCCGGCCGCCCGCTCGACCCCCGCCGCATCGCGCTCTTGCGCGAGGAAGGCGCGATCACCGTGGATGCGACGGGACGGCTGCGCGTGACCAGCAGCGGTTTTCCGGTGCTGGATGCCGTGGTCGCGGATTTGGCGGCTTAGCGGATCTCGTAGCCCGGATGGAGCGTAGCGCAATCCGGGACGGTCTCACCGCGTGGACAGAACCCGGATTACGCTGCGCTCCATCCGGGCTACGAAACCATTACGCCCCAAAGCTCTTCGGCGAGCCCGCCACCGCAACGCCGCCGCCTTGCGTCACCTTCATCACGGCAAGTCCGCGTTCATTCGTGCCATCAGCACGGAAGCGGAACAGGCCGTCGATGCCGGCGAAGCCTGAGGGGTTGGTGAGCACGTCGGAGGAGAAGCGCTGGCCGCCTTGCGTGCGCGCCAGCGCGGCAACGAGCGCGACCGCGTCATAGGAAAGGGTCGCGGTGCGGATCGGCTCGGCGCCGTATTTCGTGCGGTAGCGGCCGGAGAAGGCGCGGAAGCCGGCCGGATCGGGCGCGGCGTAAAGGCCGCCCTGCAGCGCGGCGCTGGCATAGACGCGCGGATTGTCCCACAGGCCGGTGCCGAGCAGCTGGATGTTGCGCAGGTTCGCGCCCGCGGCCGTCATCGCATCCGCCACTGACACGACGGCATCGCCGTCATCGGCAATGAATAGCGCGTCCGCACTGCCGAGCTGCTGCGCCACGGTGCGCGCGGGCGTGGCGCGATCGGCACCGTATTTCTCGAACGCAACGATGCGCCCGCCGCGCCGCGGCACCGCCGCCTTCACCGCGGCCTCGACGACATTGCCATAGGCGTTGTCGGGCACCAGCACCGCGACGGAGCGCTTTCCGATGCCGGCGGAATATTCGACGATGCGGTTGACGTCGGACTCCGGCAGGAACGAGAGCAGATAGACGCCGCGTCCGGCGATGCTGGAATCGGTCGAGAAGGCGATGACGGAAATGCCGCGCGTGCGCGCGACCTGCGCCACCGCCGGCACCGATTGCGCGAACAGCGGCCCGAGGATGATCTCGGCACCCTCGTCGACCGCCTGCTGCGCGCCGGCCTGCGCGCCTTGCGGGCTGCCATTGTCGTCCTTGATCAGGAGCTGGATGTTCGGGTTCTGGAACTCGGCCAGCGCCATCTCGGCGGCGTTGCGCATCGATTGCGCGGCGAGCCCGGCATTGCCGGCCCCGGAGAGCGGCAGGATCAGGCCGACCTTCACGCCGCCGGTGCCGGCGGTCGTCGCCTGCTGCTGCGGGCCTGCCGGCTGAGCCGGCGGCGCGGAGCTCGAGAACGGGTTGGAGAACTGGCTGAGGCTTTGCTGCACGCCGGCGCAGGCCGACAGCACGGGCGCGCCGAGCAACAGGCCGAGCGCAGTCCGCCGGGTCGCCCCTGGCGATCGGGATCCCGGAAGGTGAGACTTTGGATGACGCGGGCCGACCATGGCAGCTTCTCTTCCGACCCGCCGTCGCCGGCTGATCACGACATTGCTTTCCGCGACGGGGGGCCGCGGATTCAGGCAGTGTGTCGGCAAATAGTTAACCAAAACAAAAGGATAACAACCGCTTAACGCGGCCGCAATCCCGTCCCGGCAGCTCTTCGCCGTCACTCATTCACCCATCAAGGCGGCGTTTCCGTCGCGAATATGGCGCGAGGGCCCCTACTGCCTCCCGGCGCGATCTCGACCGATCACATTCCCGTCCGTTCCTCGCCCCTCACCTGGATACGATCTTTGGGCACGATCTTTTTCGGCGAGCCGGTTCCCAGCCTTAGCGATCGTGCCTAAGTTGGCTCCATTATGCGCGCAAAGCCGGCCCCGATAAATACGCCTGAAGCTCAAGACGCCGCCTCGCGCGGTTTCTCCATCGATGCCCATCGGCTCGCGGCGCCGAAGGCCGCGCCGGGCCTCCATCTGGTCGCGACCCCGATCGGCAATCTCGGCGACATCACCCTGCGGGCGCTGCAGACGCTCGCCGGCGTCGACGTCATCGCCTGTGAGGACACCCGCATCACGCGCCGCCTGACCGAGCGCTATGCGATCACGGCCCAGCTCAAGCCATATCACGAGCACAATGCGGAGGCCGCGCGTCCAAAAATCCTCGAGGCCCTCGGACAGGGTGGCTCGGTCGCGCTGGTGTCGGACGCCGGCACGCCGCTGATCTCCGATCCCGGCTTCAAGCTGGTGCGCGAGGTCTGCGCCGCCGGCCATGCGGTGTATGCGCTGCCCGGCCCGTCCTCGGTGCTGACCGCGCTGTCGGTCGCCGCGCTGCCGACCGACCGCTTTTTCTTCGAAGGCTTCTTGCCGGCGAAATCAGCCGCGCGGCGCAGACGTCTTACCGAGCTCGCCCGCATCGACGCGACGCTGGTGATGTTCGAGTCAGGCAACCGCGTGCAGGATACGCTGGCCGATCTCGCCGAGATCATGGGACCACGCGAGGCCGCGATCTGCCGCGAGCTGACCAAGCTGCATGAGGAGATTTCGCGCGCAACGCTGAGCGAGCTGGCGCGCGAGGCTGCAACGCTGGAGACACGCGGCGAATTCGTGCTGGTGATCGCTCCGCCCGCGGCCGACGCCGAGGTTCTGACATCGGACGCGCTCGATAGTCTGTTGCGCGAGCAGCTTGCCGCGCACAGCGTCAAGGATGCCGTGGCGCACGCGGTCGCGTTGTCGGGCCGTCCGCGCCGCGAGGTCTATGCCCGCGCGCTCGAGCTCGCAAAGGACTCGCGGGACAGCGATGGCGAAGACTGAGATTCCTGCGGAACCGAAGGTCGCGTCGCCCGAGCGCGTCGCAGCGTTCCAGACCGGTCTTTCCGCGGAGAGCCGTGCCGCCGCCTACCTCATGGCCAAGGGCTACCGCATTCTCGCCAAACGTTACCGCACCCCGCATGGCGAGATCGACATCGTGGCGCGGCGCCGCAACCTGATCGCCTTCGTCGAGGTCAAGGCCCGCGCCACGCTGGACGAGGCCGCATTCGCCGTGACGCCGCGCCAGCAGCAGCGCATCATCGACGCCGCCCAAGGCTGGCTCGCAGCGCATCCCGAGCATGCCGAATTCGAATTGCGATTCGACGCCATGCTGATTGCGCCGCGCTCGCTTCCGCGCCATGTGTTGGCGGCATTCGACGCCTCGACCTGAAAGGCAGCCCATGAAACTGAACGTCGCCGTCCAGATGGACCCCATCGCCCGCATCAACATCAAGGGCGATTCCACCTTCGCGCTGCTCTTGGAGGCGCAGAAGCGCGGCCATGGCCTGTCCTATTACACGCCCGACAAGCTCTCGATGGTCGGCGAGGAGCTGGTCGCGCCGGTTCAGCTCCTGACCGTGCGCGACGAGCCAGGCGACCATTTCACCCTCGGCGAGCCCAGGCGCGAGGCGCTGAACGGGTTCGACGTGGTGCTGCTGCGCCAGGATCCGCCGTTCGACCTCGCCTACATCACCTCGACGCATTTCCTGGAGCGCATCCATCCGAAGACGCTGGTCGTCAACGATCCCGCCTCGGTGCGCAACGCGCCGGAAAAGCTGTTCGTGATGAATTTTCCGCAGCTGATGCCGCCGACGCTGATCTCGCGCGACCTGGATGAGATCAACGCGTTCCGCGACAAGTACGGCGCGGTGGTCATGAAGCCGCTGCACGGCCATGGCGGCGCGGCGGTGTTCCGCGTGATGCCGCAGGACATGAATTTCGGCTCGCTGTTCGACATGTTCTCGGTGACGTTCAGGGAGCCCTGGGTGATCCAGCAATTCATCCCCGAGGTGAAGCACGGCGACAAGCGCATCATCTTGGTCGACGGCGAGTTCGCCGGCGCGGTGAACCGCGTGCCGGCCGCCGACGACCTCCGCTCCAACATGGTGCGCGGCGGCGCGGCGCAGGAGACGGAGCTCACCCCGCGCGAGCGCGAGATCTGCGCCACGGTCGGCCCGGCGCTGCGCGAGCGCGGCCTGCTGTTCGTCGGCATCGACGTCATCAACGGCAATCTCACCGAGATCAACGTGACCTCACCCACCGGCATCCGCGCCATCGCACGGCTCGGCGGTCCTGACGTCGCCGCGAAGATCTGGGACGTGATCGAAGCGAAGCGGAAGAAGTAGCGCCCGCCGTTTTCGGAGTCGGGATACTTAATCCATCACCGTCACCCTGAGGTGGCCGCTTCTTCAGCGGCCCTCGAAGGGCGACGGCCCGGCTGCATCGCGGCCGTACATCCTTCGAGGCTCACCTTGCGATGCGTTGCATCGCAAGCCTCGCACCTCAGGATGACGGGTCACCGGTACCGACGCCGGGGCAAACGTTCCCATCACTAACCACCCGTTCACCATGACGCCCCGCGCGTCATGCGAACACGCCCGCCCGCGTACGTGAAACTACGGGGCCGTTGGCTGACCCAATAACGCCGCGTTCACCATCTGCCGAAAACCAGCATCGCGGTCGGCCATCGCGTTCGGCCTCGCAACACCCCTTATACTTTTGCTCCCTACTCATCGATGCGGGGGAACACGCCAGGTGCGGTTCGAGTGCCCCGCGTAAGAGTAGAAGCGTATGAATACCGCACGCATTGTCGTTCTCGTCATCGCTCTCGGCGCCGGCGGCGTCGCTGCATATCTGGCGAGCGGCTATCAGAATCCGCCCGCGGCCGTCCTGCCCGTCGCCGAGAAGCTGCCGACGGTCGAGGTCCTCATCGCCAAGAACGACATCCAGCTCGGCCAGGCCGTCAAGCCCGAGGACCTGCAATGGCAGGCCTGGCCCGCGGCAACCGCCAGCAGCGCCTTCATCCGCCGCGACAGCAGGCCCGAGGCACCGACCCAGATCGCGGGCTCGATCGCGCGCGTGCCGTTGATGCAGGGCGAGCCGATCCGCGAGCAGAAGCTGGTCAAGGCCGAAGGCTCCGGCTTCATGGCCGCGATCCTGCCGTCCGGGATGCGTGCCGTCTCCACCGAGATTTCAGCCGAAACCGGCGCCGGCGGCTTCATCCTGCCGAATGACCGCGTCGACATCGTCCTGACCCGCCGGCTGAAGAATCCGGACGGCGGCAACACCAACGGCCCGACCGGCGGCAACGACCTCATCCTGTCCGAGGTCATTCTCACCAACATTCGTGTGCTCGCGATCGACCAGGCCCCGAAGGAAAAGGAGGGCCAGAACGCGGTGGTCGGCAAGACCGTCACGCTCGAGCTGCGGCCCGACCAGATCGCTACGCTTTCGGCCGCACGCCAGGGCGGCACTCTGACACTCGCGCTGCGCAGCATCGTCGATGCCAACGCAGTCGACGGCACGCCCGAGGACCAGGCGATCAAGCGCCCGGGCGGCGTGAACGTAATCCGTTACGGCGTCCAGGCACGGCAACTGACGTCACAGAAGTGATGGGGACAGCATGAACTACGGGGGTGATCGGACGGGCCTGCGCATTCGGGGGAAGCGCGCGCGCTCGGTCCTGGCGGGGACGATGTTGGTGCTGGGGCTACTCACGGCTTCCGGCGTCCTCAGTGCTGCGGAGGCGCCGGTCGGCGACCAGGCGCCGATGCAGGCGTCGGATCTCGGCTTGTCGTCGGTTGGGACGATCGCACCGGCGCGGTCGCGCTTTCTGTCGCTCGGCATCGGCAAGTCCGTCGTCATCGACCTGCCGCGCGAGGTCAAGGACGTGCTGGTGGCCGATCCCAAGATCGCCAATGCGGTGATCCGCTCGGCCCAGCGCGCCTATATCATCGGCGGCCAGGTCGGCCAGACCAACGTCGTGTTCTTCGCGGCCGATGGCCAGCAGGTCGCCTCCTATGACATCGCGGTGAAGCGCGACCTCAACGGCATGCGTTCGGCATTGCGCCAGTCGCTGCCGGGCGTCCAGATCGAGGGCGTCGGCGACAGCGTGATGCTGACCGGCTCGGTGTCGAGCCCGGTCGAGGCCCAGCAGGCCGGCGACGTTGCCGCAAAGCTGGTCGGCGGCGCGGACAAGGTCGTCAACAACATCGTCGTGCGCGGCCGCGACCAGGTCATGCTCAAGGTCGTGGTCGGCGAAGTCCGCCGCGACATCGTCAAGCAGCTCGGCGTCGATCTCAGCGCCAGCCTGAATGCCGGCACGGCGGTGGTGAATTTCAACAATTCCAACCCATTCTCGGTCTCTGGCGGACCGATCGTCAGCAGTAATGGGCTCGGCGTCACCGGCCTCGCCAAGGGCGTCGCCACCGTCAACGCCACGATGCGGGCAATGGAAAGCGCCGGCGTCATGCGGACCCTGGCCGAACCGAGTCTGACCGCGATCTCGGGCGAATCCGCCACTTTCATCGCCGGCGGCGAATTCCCGATTCCCGGGGGCTACGCCTGCGATCCGGTCACTCACGTCTGTACCACCCAGGTCACCTACAAGAAGTTCGGCATCTCGCTGAACTTCACCCCGGTCGTGCTCAGCGAAGGCCGCATCAGCCTGCGCGTGATGACCGAGGTCTCGGAGCTGTCGAACACCAACTCGATCACGTTAACGCAGGCCGTGACCGGGTCCTCGACCAACTCGATCACCATTCCATCGATCCAGACCCGCCGCGCCGAAACGACGCTGGAAATTCCCTCGGGCGGCTCGATGGCGATGGCCGGCCTGATCCAGCAGCAGACCAAGCAGGCGATCAACGGACTGCCTGGTGTCGACCAAGTGCCGATCATCGGCGCGCTGTTCCGCAGCCAGGACTTCGTCAACAACGAGACCGAGCTGATGGTGATCGTGACGCCTTACGTGGTGCGCGCGGTTGCCCAGAAGGAATTGTCGCGGCCCGACGACGGCTTCGCGCCGGCCTCGGACGCACAGAGGGCGCTGCTCGGCAGGGTCAACCGCCTCTATGGCATCGCGAGCCGTGTCGATCCGGTGGCCGGCACGCCGGGCGATTTCGGCTTCATCATCGACTGAGACGAACGGTTTGGGGACCGGGCAAGGCAGGGGCAGGGGGATCAGGGGATGAGGACAACATCAGCCGATCGACGGCGCAATTTGCGGCTCGCGCTGGCACTGACGGGCCTCTCCGTCATGCTCGGCGCCTGCAACACCACCGAGATCGTCACCCAGACGGTGCCGACCGATTATCGCCAGCGCCATCCGATTGCGGTGCAGGAAGGCAAGAAGTCGATCGTGATCTTCGTCGGCAAGAGCAGAGGCGGCCTCTCGGCTGCGCAGCATTCGGACGTCGCGGGCATCGCGCGGGACTGGATGCGCGAAGGCACCGGCTCGGTCGTCGTCGATGTGCCGGTCGACACCGCCAATTCGCGCGCGGCCGCCGCAACCTATCAGGAGATCCGCTCGGTGCTCACGTCCGGCGGCGTGCCGTCGCGCGCCATCGTCCAGCGGCCCTATCGCCCTCATGATCCCGGGCTGCTGCCCATCATCCGCCTGAGCTATTCCAAGATCACCGCGGTCGCCGGCCCCTGCGGGCTTTGGCCCGAAGACGTCGGCCCCAATATCCTCAACCCCGGCTACACCGAGAACCGCCCCTATTTCAATCTGGGCTGCGCCAGCCAGCGCAATCTCGCCGCGATGATCGACAACCCGGCTGACCTCGAGCAACCGCGCGCCGAGACGCCCGCCTATACCGCACGGCGCGACATCGCGTTCGATCGCTATCGCAAGGGCACGACGACGACGACCACCTATCCCGAATCCGACAAGGCCAAACTCAGCGATACCGCCAAATGACAGGCATCCACGACGAACACGCGGACGATCCGCAGCATCCCGAGGAACACATCGCCCCGGTTCCTCGCATTTCGGTGCAAGCCTTCTGCGAGACCGAGCAGACGCTCAAGGCGGTGACCGCGGCTGGCCAGGACCGCCGGCTCGCCAAGGCCCATCTCAGCGCCAAGGATGGCGGCCTCGCCGCGGCGATCGAAGCCTATGAATCGATGCCGACGCCGAACGTGATCGTCATCGAGTCCGACGGCACGCGCGACATCCTCGAAGGACTGGACGACCTCGCCGGCGTCTGCGATCCCGGCACACGCGTGGTCGTGATCGGCAGCCCCAGCGACACCGCGCCCTATCGCGAGCTGGTGCGCCGCGGCGTCAACGACTACGTGGTCGGCCCGGTCGAAACCATCGACGTGGTCCGCTCGATCTGCAGCCTGTTCTCGGCCTCGGAAGCCATCATCACCGGCCGCGTCATCGCCGTGGTCGGCGCCAAGGGCGGCGTCGGCGCGTCCACCGTCGCGCATAATTTGGCCTGGACCATCGCCCGCGATCTCTCGCTCGATTCCGTCGTGATCGATCTCGACCTCGCCTTCGGCACCGCGGGCCTCGACTACAACCAGGATCCGGTGCAGGGCATCGCCAACGCGGTGCTGTCGCAGGACCGGCCGGACACGGCGCTGATGGAGCGCCTGCTCGCCAAATGCACCGATCGCCTCAGCCTCCTGGCAGCGCCCGCCACGCTCGACCGCGTCTACGATTTCGGTGCTGAAGCCTTCGATGCCGTGTTCGACACGCTGCGCATGACGACGCCCTGCATCGTGCTCGACGTGCCCCATCAATGGTCCGGCTGGACCCGGCGCGCGCTGGTGAACGCCGACGACATCGTGATCGTGGCCGAGCCCGATCTCGCTAACTTGCGCAACACCAAGAACATGCTGAGCGTGCTGAAGGCGGCGCGACCGAACGACCGGCCGTCGCTGTACTGCCTCAACCAGGTCGGCATGCACAAGCGTGCGGAGATCGAGGTCAAGGCCTTCGCCAAGACCATGGAGAGCCAGCCGATCGCGGTGATCCCGTTCGATTCGAAACTGTTCTCGACCGCGGCCAATAACGGCCAGATGATCGCGGAGGTCTCCAGGACCCACCGCACCACCGTTCTGTTCCAGAATATGGCGAACCGCCTCGCCGGCCGCGGCGAGGTGAAGAAGCCGAAGCGCTCGCTGCTCGAGCCGCTTTTGAAGAAGCTGAAGGGCAAGTCAGGACGCAGCTCGGCCCCGCATCGCAAGGCGTCGTAGGCGCGGCTTATTTGAGCATGATCTCCGCGCAAACGCCTTCCGCGTTTGTCGCGAGGGAAAACCGCTTCACACTTTGCGCTGACGCGGCCCTTCGGGTCCGGATCATGCTCTAGGGCGGACTACCTGTCCGCCCGCTGCTGCTTTTTCGCCAGCAGCTGCTTCAGCGCCGCGACCTTGGCCGCGGCCTGGTCCGGCGGCAGATCTGCCTTGACGAGGATTTCGGCCTCGGCCTCGCGACCCTGCAATCCCAGCACGAGCGCCAGATTGGCGCGGACCCGCGCATCGTTCTGATTGCGCTGATGGGCGCGGCCGAGCACCTGTTCCGCCTTCGATAGATTATTCTGCAGCATGTAGGACAGGCCGAGATTGGACAGCACGGTCGGCTCGTTCGGCACGATCTTCAACGCCGCGGCGTAATATTGCTGGGCTTCCTCGTTGCGGCCGAGCTGGTCGAGCACAGCGCCCTGCGCCGACAGGATGCGCCAATCGGGATCCTCGGGCGAATGCGCCCGGCCGAGGACGTCGAAGGCCTGCTGGAAATTGCCGTTGTCGGCGAGCGCGCGGCCGTAGCCGGCGAGCAGCGCCTTGTTGCCGGGACGGGCGAGCACGGCCTGCTCCAGCACTGCGACCGCCTGCGCGCGCTGGCCGCTGCCACGCAGCGCCTTGCCGTATTCGAGAGCAATGGCGGGATCGCTCGGCTTGGCGCGATAACGCTCGCGAAGTGCGTCCATCTCCGGCGTGGGGTCGGCCTTGCTGTCGGACTTGCCTTCAAACTTGGCGGCGGACTCCCGCTTGCCGCCGAGCGCACCGGTGACGTCGTCGATGCCGGCCGTCTGACAGCCGCCGAGCGCGAGGATCAGGACGGCGGAACACAGATATCCCGCCGGGGGAAAGGCGAGGAACGAACGCTTGGGCATACTCTGATCACTCGGCAACTGATCAGAGATGCTTACCCATTAACGCTAAAGTCCCGTTAAGGAGGCGCGCCTGTTGAGGTTCAGTCGACGAACTCGGCGCCGAATTCGCAGCCGATGCGCCAGCGCAGGCGGCATTGGCGGGAATAATCAGGCGCGAAGATGATGGTGAATTGCGGCGGCACTTCCAGAAATTCCGCCACCACTTTCACGCCGCCATCCGAAATGTCCGTGATCGTGCAATCCCGCGGCAGCGAGCCCGCGCCAAAATGAATCTTGGCGAGACGGCTGCACACCCGACGTTCGCTTCTCCGGCGATTTGCAAGCATTTGAACTGTTCACCCGTTAGACCACGGCCCATCCCGCAGCCCTAGGAGTAGCGGACATTCGTTGGAATGTGCTGAGGAGAGAAGGTGGCATTCGAGACGTAGTGTCTGGGCTGCGTTTACGATTGGTTAGGATTTGACCGGCCGCCAAGCGATTGTTCCCGTATTGTTCTTGCGGAAACGGCCGCGCTCTGCTACCCCTAATTGCAGCAATGGGCAGGCTGGTTCGGCATGGTTCAGCGGGTTTCTACCGTCGCCTTTGAGGGGATCGAGGCCCGCGCGGTCGACGTGCAGGTGCAGGTCGCGCCCGGCCTGCCGGCCTTTGCCATCGTCGGCCTGCCGGACAAGGCGGTGTCGGAGGCGCGCGAGAGGGTGCGCTCGGCGCTGATCGCCTCGGGGCTGGCGCTGCCGGCGCGACGGATCATCGTCAATCTGGCCCCGGCCGACCTCCCGAAGGAGGGCAGCCATTACGACCTGCCGATCGCGCTCGGGCTGATGGCCGCGATCGGCGCCATCCCGCCCGATGCGCTGACCGGCTTCACCGTGCTCGGCGAGCTCGGCCTCGACGGCTCGATCGCGCCGGTGGCCGGCGTCCTTCCCGCCGCGATCGGCGCCAATATGCGCGAGGAAGGTCTGATCTGCCCGGCGTCCTGCGGCTCCGAAGCGGCATGGGCGAGCCCGGACATCCAGATCATTGCCGCACACTCGCTGATCCAGATCGCCAACCATTTCAAGGGCACCCAGGTGCTGTCGCGGCCGACGCCGAAGGTGCACGAGGCCGCCGCCTCGCCGCTCGACCTGCGCGACATCAAGGGCCAGGAAAGCGCCAAGCGCGCGCTGGAGATCGCGGCCGCCGGCGGGCACCACCTGCTCATGATCGGCGCGCCGGGCGCCGGCAAATCGATGCTGGCCGCGCGCCTGCCCTCGATCCTGCCGCCGCTGTCGCCGAGCGAGCTGCTCGAGGTCTCGATGATCGCCTCGGTCGCCGGCGAGATCGAAGGCGGCGCGCTGACGGCGCGGCGCCCGTTCCGCTCGCCGCACCATTCCGCCAGCATGGCCGCGCTCACCGGCGGCGGCGCGCGCGCCAAGCCCGGCGAGATCTCGCTGGCACATCAGGGCGTGCTGTTCCTCGACGAATTGCCGGAGTTCGATCCGCGCGTGCTGGATTCGCTGCGCCAGCCGCTGGAGAACGGCGAGGTCGCGGTGTCGCGCGCCAATCATCGCGTCACCTACCCTGCCCGCTTCATGCTGGTCGCGGCGATGAATCCCTGCCGCTGCGGCAATGCGTTCGAGCCCGGCTATGCCTGCAAGCGCGGCCGCATCGACCGCTGCACCGGCGATTACCAGGCGCGCATCTCCGGTCCGCTGATGGACCGCATCGATCTGCGCATCGAGGTGCCGGCGGTGACGGCCGCCGACCTGATCCTGCCGCCGCCGTCGGAAGGATCGGCCGAGGTCGCTGCCCGCGTGGCGGCGGCGCGCGACATCCAGCTGGCGCGCTATGCGGATGCAGGCCTGCCCCATGTCCGCACCAATGCTGAAGCCCCCGCCTCCGTGCTGGAGGAGATCGCAAAGCCGGACGCGCAGGGCCAAAAACTGCTGCGCGACGCCGCGGAGACCATGCGCCTGTCGGCGCGCGGCTATCACCGCGTGCTGCGGGTGGCGCGCACGCTGGCCGACCTCGACCATGCCGACAAGATCGGCCGGCTGCACCTCGCCGAAGCGCTGTCGTACCGCGCACTCGCGGAGGATGTGCGCCAGCTGGCTTGATCATTCCGCGCATCAACCCGGCGGTAACGACTTTCCTTTACGCTCTGCAAACCATAAGGCCCGACGCGTTTCGGTTGTGAGTTCCCGGGGCCTAGCGAGTAGAGCGTCATGTTGCGTTTCAAGTTCCTGGCCTCGGCTGTTCCCCTGCTGGCGGCTGCGGTGTTCGCCCGCGCCGAGATCGGATCGGTATCGCATCCCTGCATCGCGCTGGGCGACACATCGGTCGAGCTCACCTCGCTGTTCTGGACCGCCGGCGTGCATGTCGCCTTCACCGACGATCCCGCGCAGGCGACGGTGCGGGTCCAGATCACCGAGGATGCCGACGCCGCGGATTTTGCCGTGGTCGACGACGGCCTCGGCTCCGAGCCTGACACCTGCCAGGCCAGCCCTTCGACGCGTCTCGTCTCGATCGCCGCGCAGCCGGTCGACGGCGGCCAGGTGGTCTATCTCTCCAGCGAAGGACCGGCGGATTACCGCATCTATGTGCGCTCAAAGACGTTCTCGCCGCGCGAGGCGGCGGCGCTGATCGTCGGCGCCCGCGGCGGCCATGGCCGCTTCCAGGCGGCATCGCTTTAGAGCTTTGTGTTTGAGCATGATCTCCGCGCAAACGCGTTCCGCGTTTGTCGCGAAGGAAAACCGCTGCACACTTTTCGCTAACGCGGCCCTTCGGGTCCGGATCATGCTCTGACCCGTTAACGTCTCGTCAACCCTGTTCGGAGGCGGCGCCACCGCCGCAATTTGTTCGCAAGGTCGGCGGGCCATCGTCGCACGCGGCGGCGGGGTTTCAGGCAAGGGTCGGTTGCGATGGGTCGGACGTTCCGGATCAAGGTGCGCATGCGTCGTTTCAGGCGACGGCATCCGAGGCTCGCTTTCGCGATCCGCTCCTTCATGATCTTCTCGGCGACGTTTTGCGGCGCCTATGGTTTCGTCTCCGGCAGCCGGTCGGACAATTCCGGCTACGATCCCCATACCTTTGCGATCGGTGCCAGCTTCCTGTTCGCGCTCGCCTGCCTCGGCCTTGCGACGCTGAGCATGCGTCTGCGCTTCGTCAATAAGCGGCTGCGGACGCTCGCCGCCCACAACGAAGCCTTGATCGACCGCAATTGGGAGCTGAAGGAAGCGGAAGAGCGCGCCCGCAGCCTGTTCGAGCAGCAGGGCGACCTCATCGTGCTGCGCGCTACCGACGGCCGCGTCACCTTTGCCAACGAGGCCTATTGCGCGCTCGCGGGACAGGCGCGCAGCGCGCTGGTCGGCACGCGATTCGATTTCGACGTGCTGGAGCAGGGCGACAGTGCCCGCGAGAGCAGCGGCACGCGCATCCACGACCAGAAGATCGCAACCCCGCTCGGCGCGCGCTGGATCGCCTGGCGCGAGGGCTATGTCCGCCTCGATGCCGGCCAGCCCGCCGAGTTGCAGAGCGTCGGACGCGACGTCACCGACCGCACCGAGACCGAGCGCGCATTGTCCGACGCGCGCGACCAGGCCGACGCCGCCAACCGCGCCAAGTCGCGCTTCCTGGCGATGGCCTCGCACGAGATCCGCACCCCCCTGAACGGCATCATCGGTATGGGCGGCCTGTTGCTCGACACCGATCTGACGCCGGAGCAGGCGACCTATGCCAAGGCGGTGAAGACCTCGGGCGAAGCCTTGATGGCGCTAATCGAGGAGCTGCTCGACTATTCCAAGATCGAGGCCGGCAAGCTCGACCTCGATCAACGTCCCTTCGCGCTCTCGACCCTGGTCGAAGAGATCACCGAGCTGCTCGCGCCGCGCGCGCAGGCGAAGTCGCTCGAGATCGCCGCCTATGTCGACGAGCGCCTGCCGCTCGAAGTGGTCGGCGACGCCGCGCGGTTGCGCCAGGTGCTGCTCAACCTCGCCGGCAACGCCATCAAGTTCACGAGCAGCGGCGGCGTGGCACTGATCGTCGAGCCCGGCATCTGGCCGACCGAAATCAGCTTCCTGGTTCGCGACACCGGCATCGGCATCGCAGCCGAAGCCCAGCAGCGCATCTTCCGCGAATTCGAGCAGGCCGACGAGCGCGTCGCCCGCACCTATGGCGGCACCGGACTTGGCCTCGCCATCAGCGAGCGCATCGTCAAGCGCATGGGCGGCCGGATCACGCTCACGAGCGAGCCGGGCAAGGGCTCGACCTTCGAGGTCGCGGTGCCGCTTCCGCCGTCGCAAGGCGGCGCTGGGCAGACCGCATTTCCGAGTCCCGACCTCACCGGCAAGTCGATGCTCCTCGTCGCCGACGGCATCGAAGCCTCGCTCATCGCGCGGCGCCTCGAACGCTGGGGCGGCCAGACCTGCCTGGTTGCAGATGCGGCGGTCGCCGAAGCATTGCTGCCGGAACGCTCCTGGCACACGGTGCTGATCGATCGGGCGATCGGCCCAGCCGCGGCCGATCAGCTCGGTGAGGCCGCCCGCGCGCATGCCTTGCAGCGCCTCGTTCTGCTGACGTCGAGCTCGCGCCACGAGAAGCTGTCGCCGGCTTTCACCGGCTTTCTGGTGAAGCCGCTGCGCGCGGCCTCGCTCGCCGCACGCCTTGCTTTGACGCCGGAGGTCGCCTCGCCCGATCTCGCGCCGGAGCCGCCGCCGGTCTCCGCCGGCCCCGCACCGGCGAAAGGCCTGTCGATCCTCGTCGCCGAGGACAACGAAATCAACGCCTTGCTGATGCGCTCGCTGCTGACCAAGCTCGGCCATCGCGTCGTCATTGCCGTCCATGGCGAGGCCGCGCTGGAATCCTGGCTCGCCGCCTCATCGGCCGGCACGCCCTACGATCTCGTGCTGATGGACATCCAGATGCCGCAGCTCGACGGCATCGAGGCGACAAAGCGCATCCGCGCGCACGAGGCCGCGCTGGGCGATTCCCGGACGCCGATCCTGGCGCTCACCGCCAACACCCTGGTGGAGGATCGTTATGCCTGTTTCGAGGCGGGCATGAACGGATTTCTGATCAAGCCGGTCGACCGTGAGAAGCTCGAGGAGGCGCTGGCGGGCCTTGCCGCGTCCCGGCACCAGACGGTTCCGGATCTCACGGGAACCTGAGCTCGTCTGACGATCGCAATTGAAATCGAGCGCGTTGCGCGTCACGATCCCACCGGGGGCATTTTGCAACCAAAGGATTTTGCGCATGAACGTGCTTTGCCGCCTCGCCCTGATTGTTCTCCTGGCTGGAATCTCCCGCCACGCAGCCGCCGACACACCGGACCTCATCTCGTCGCTCAAGCAGGGCGGCTACGTCCTGATCTTCCGACACACCGCGACTGACGACAGCCAGAAGGATGTCTATCCCTTCAAGTTCGACGACATGAGTGCCCAGCGTCAGCTCAGCGAGAAGGGCAGGGACGCGGCGCGCCAGATCGGGACGGCGATCAAGGACCTCGCGATCCCCATCGGCGACGTCTACACCAGCCGGCTGAACCGCGCGGTCGAGGCCGGCAAGCTGATCTCCGGCCGTGAGGTCAAGCCGGTCGATGCCCTGACCGACAGCAGCAACGCCAGCGCATCGGGAATGGCAAACCCGACCGGCGCCAATGCCAAGGCCGGGCAGGCCGTGCGTCAGCTCGTCGATGCGCCGCCGCAGTCCGGCACCAACACCGTCCTGGTCACCCACAAGACCAACATCGCCGATGCCTTCGGCAAGGACGCCGGCAACGTCGGGGAAGGCGAGGCCTTCGTCTACAAGGCCGGCAGCTCGGGTCCCGCCACCTTCGCAGGGCGCATCACGCTTGCGGATTGGATCGCAAAAGCGGGCAGGTGAGGACCTGCCGCTCCGCCACGATGTTGTGCTACGGACATCCTCTGGCGAACGAGCGAAGAGCTGGCGAACACGTGAGAACATCGGAGAATCGTTCATTCCTCATCCTGCTCGGCGCGATCTCCGTCGCGTTCGTCTGGGTGCTTTGGCCGTTCTCCGGTGCCGTGTTGTGGGCCACGCTGCTGGCCATCATCTTCGCCCCGTTCTATCGGCGGGTGCTGAGATCCGTGCCCGAAAAGCACAACCTTGCCGCCCTCGTCACCGTCATCGTGGTGGTCGTCATGGTCCTGATCCCCGTGGCGGTCATCATCGCGTCGCTGATCGACCAGGGCGGGGAGCTGTATCAGCGCGTTCAGAGCGGGGAGATCAGCCTCTCTCATCCCCTGCAGCAGCTGAAATCCGCGCTGCCCGCCTGGGCTGTGTCGCTCGGAGACCGCCTGGCCGGCATCGATTTTTCGGCCCTGAGGGAACGCCTGTCGGGTCTGGTCGTCCCTGCCGGACAACAGCTGGCCGGGCACGCGATCAACATCGGTCAGGTGACGCTGGAGTTCGTCGCAAGCCTGCTCGTGATGCTGTACCTGCTGTTCTTCCTGCTGCGCGACGGTGACGAGCTCAATGCCCGCATTCGCGAGGCGCTCCCGCTGAGCCCGAACCATACCGCGGAAATTCTCGATGTCTTCACCCTGGCGGTTCGTGGAACGATCAAGGGGATCGTTCTCGTCGCGTTGATACAGGGAGCACTCGGCGGGCTCATCTTCTGGCTGCTCGGCCTCACCGCGCCGCTGCTGGCGGGCGCGCTGATGGCGCTGCTCTCGCTGCTGCCGGTGCTCGGCTCCGCGCTGGTCTGGGTTCCGGTTGCGCTTTACCTGCTTGTGGCAGGTTCGGTCACGAAGGGACTCATCCTGCTCGCTTTCGGCACCTTCGTGATCGGCCTTGCGGACAATTTTCTCCGCCCGATCCTGGTCGGCCAGTCGATTCAGATGCCGAGCTATATCGTGCTGCTCGCCACGCTGGGCGGCCTTGCGACGTTCGGAGCGAACGGGTTCGTGATCGGCCCGCTCGTCGCTGCAATGTTTCTGACGACGTGGCACATCTTCGTCGTCTCGAAGTCGAAACAGGGGGCCCCGAAATGATCGTCATGCCGGGCCTGGAGCGGGCGATCCGGCCGATGCGCAATCTCATGCAGCAGAGACAATAAAGCGCGGTGCAGACAGCTTGTCCGGCGTCGTCTGGCCTCCCCGGAAGACGGTATTTGCCTGCGCGGCGCGCTTGCAATGGGGGCACACGAAGAGATGCGCGATGACCGGGGTCGGCTCGTCCGTGAGCAATTCCGAGCGGAACCACTTCATCTCGACATGGCAGTCCGGGCAGACCGGAGCTTCCAGCTGCTCCGCAGCGCTCCTGAGACGATCAACCATGGTATGCCCCCGCCGTTTTCCAAGGAATAGCGGAATACCCATCGTTGGTCTGCATCAAAAGATACTCTGCGCGAATGGGCAGGGCCCGGGCACCAAGGCGATTACAGCCGCCTGAGCGCCACGCTCTCCACCGTGTGGTCGGCGCCCTTCTTGAGGATCAGCGTCGCACGGGGCCGAGTCGGCAGGATGTTGTCCTCGAGATTGGCGAGGTTGGTACGCTCCCAGATCGCGATCGCGGTCGCGGTGGCTTCCTCGTCCGACAACAGAGCATAGCGGTTGAAGTAGGATTTTGGATTGGTGAATGCGGTGTCGCGCAGCGCCAGGAAGCGCTTGATGTACCATTGCCGCAGCGCCGCCTCGTCGGCGTCGATATAGACCGAGAAATCGAAGAAGTCGGAAACCACCGGCACCGCCTTGCCGTCGCGCGGCAGCTTGCCGGTCTGCAGCACGTTGACGCCTTCGACGATCAGGATGTCGGGCTGGTCGATCTCGGCCCATTGGTTCGGCACGATGTCGTAGGTCAGATGCGAATAGACCGGCGCACGGACGTGGCGGCGGCCGGCCTTGATGTCGGAGAGGAAGTTGAGCAGCATCGGCAGATCGTAGCTCTCCGGAAAACCCTTCTTCTGCATGATGCCGTGCCGCTCGAGCACCGCATTGGGATAGAGAAATCCGTCCGTGGTGATCAGTTCGACTTTCGGCCGCGGCGACCAGCGCGCCAAGAGGGCCTGGAGCACGCGTGCCGTGGTGGATTTCCCGACCGCCACCGAGCCGGCGACGCCGATGATGTAGGGCACCTTGCGGTCCCTGATGTTGAGGAACTGGCGCTCGGCGTAATACAGCCGCTGCATGGCATCGACGTAGATCGACAACAGGCGCGATAGCGGCAGATAGATGTCTTCGACCTCCTGCAGGTCGAGGCGATCGTGCAGCGAACGCAGCCGGTCGAACTCGCCCGGCTCGAGCGTCATCGGCGTATCGTCGCGCAGTCGCGCCCATTCCTCACGCGTATAAACGCGGTAGGGATTGTACTGCTGCTCGGGTGCGCGGATATCCATGACGCCGCCTTTCCGTTGCGATCTATTCGCCCTTGCCTAGCCGCCCTTGCGCGACGCCTTCTCTTCCAGCCCCGACATCGAGGTCCGCTTGTCCAGCGCGGCCTCGACCTCTTCCAGCTTTATGCCGCGCGCCTTCAGCAGCACAAGGAAATGATAGAGTAGGTCGGCACTTTCAGCGATCAGATGCGCGCGATCGTTTTCGACTGCAGCGATTACGGTTTCGACTGCTTCCTCGCCGAACTTCTTGGCGCAATGCTCGGGGCCTTTGTCGAGCAGCTTGCGGGTATAGGATGCTTCGCCGCCGGACGCTGCGCGGACGTCGATGGTTTCGGCCAGATCATGGATCGTGAAACGCGGCATCGGACTCACTCGGAAACACGCTTGAAAGCAAGCTTGGCAACAGATTTGGCCACGGCGGCCATCCCCGTCCGCCAATGTTAGCATCGTTACGAACCGGAGTCGTCAGGCATCCAGGCGCATCGGCAGCCCACGCCGCGCCATGTGCTCCTTGGCCTCACGAATGGTGAATTCCCCGAAATGGAAGATCGAAGCCGCGAGCACCGCGGTGGCGTGCCCGTCGCGGATACCGTCGACGAGATGGTCGAGATTGCCGACGCCGCCCGAGGCGATCACGGGGACGGGAACGCTGTCGGCGATCGCGCGGGTCAGCGGAATATCGAATCCCTGCCTTGTGCCGTCGCGGTCCATCGAGGTGAGCAGGATTTCACCGGCGCCGAGCGAAACCACCTCCTGCGCGTATTCGATCGCGTCGATGCCGGTCGAGTTGCGCCCGCCATGGGTAAAGATCTCCCAGCGGTCGCCGCCCGGACGCTTGACGCGCTTGGCATCGATCGCGACCACCACGCACTGCTCGCCGAATTTTTCAGCGGCTTCCTTGACGAATTCGCGCCGCGACACCGCGGCGCTGTTGATCGAGACCTTGTCGGCGCCGGCGCGCAGCAGCGTCTTGATGTCGTTGACCTCGCGCACGCCGCCGCCGACGGTCACAGGCATGAAGCAGGCTTCCGCCGTGCGCCGGACCACGTCCAGCATGATGCCGCGGTTCTCGTGGGTCGCGGTGATGTCGAGGAAGGTGAGCTCGTCGGCGCCGGCGGCGTCATAGGCGATGGCGGCTTCGACGGGATCGCCGGCATCCCTGAGATCGACGAAGTTGACGCCCTTGACGACGCGGCCGTCCTTGACGTCGAGGCAGGGGATCACGCGCACCTTGAACATGGGGTCAGCTCCTGCGCGCGTCGCGGATCAAGGTGAGGGCGGCGGCGGGATCGAGCCGGCCGTCATAGAGCGCGCGGCCGGCAATCGCGCCGGCGAGCTTCTTCGCGCGCAGCATGGCTTTCACGTCCTCGATCGAGGCGAGGCCGCCGGAGGCGATCACGGGAATCGAAATGGCATCGGCCAGCGCGATGGTCGCCTCTAAGTTCAAGCCCTTGAGCAAGCCGTCTCGCGCGATGTCGGTGAAGATGATGGCGGCAACGCCGGCATCCTCGAAGCGCTTGGCGATCTCGAGCACCGTGACCTGCGACGTCTCGGCCCAGCCCTCGACCGCGACCTTGCCGTCGCGCGCGTCGAGCCCGACCGCGACGCGGCCGGGGAATGTCTTCGCGGCGGACTTCACCAGCTCGGGATCGCGCACCGCGGCGGTGCCGATGATGACGCGGGTGATGCCCTTGTCGAGCCAGGCTTCGACGGTCGCGAGATCGCGAATGCCGCCGCCGAGCTGCACCGGAATCTTGATCGTCTTCAGCATCGCCTCGACGGCGTCAGCATTCACAGGCTTGCCGGCGAAGGCGCCGTCGAGGTCGACGACGTGGAGATATTCAAAGCCCTGCGCGGCAAAGCTCTGCGCCTGTGCGGCCGGATTGAGATTGAACACGGTCGCGCGCGCCATGTCGCCTTGCTCGAGGCGCACGCACTGGCCGTTCTTGAGGTCGATCGCGGGAAAGAGAATCACGGTTTCCATCGCAAGAAATTCGAGATCAGGGCCAGCCCGAAGCGCTGGCTCTTCTCGGGGTGGAATTGCGTGCCGATGGCGGTGTCCTTGCCGACGATCGCGGTGACGGGCCCCCCGTAATCGGCGCGCGCAAGCACGTCCGCCTCGCTGGCGGCGTTGAGATGGTAGGAGTGCACGAAATAAGCGTGCTGGCCCTTGGGACCGAGCGGCAGCTTGTTCAGCACCGGATGCTCCTGCAGCAGGTCCAGCGTATTCCAGCCCATGTGCGGGATCTTCAGGCTTTCATCGCGCGGCGTGATCTTCTCGACGTCGCCGCCGATCCAGTTCAAGCCCTCGGTGACGACGTGTTCCTTGCCGCGGCTCGCCATCAGCTGCATGCCGACGCAGATGCCGAAGAACGGCCGCGCCTTGACGCGCACCGCTTCGGTGATGGCCTCGACCATGCCGTTGACGGCGTCCAGCCCGCGCCGGCAATCGGCGAAGGCACCGACACCCGGCAGCACCAGGCGATCGGCCTCGTAAGCCTGGTCCGGATCGCTGGTAACAAAGACCTTTTGCGGGCTCTCCAGGCTGCGCGCGGCGCGCTCGAAGGCTTTCGCGGCGGAATGCAGGTTGCCGGAACCGTAATCGATGATGGCGACGCTCATCTTGACCCTCCCGGTTCTGGAAACAACCCAATGATGCCGCCGGCCGGAATCGGCGGCGGGTTCGAGAATGGCTGACCCGGCACATTGCGGGTCGGCGGCGGGCCGCCGCGGTCGACGGCCCATTGATCGCCAGCGCTACCGTTCTGCTTCTGGCTCCAGCGCTCGAAGAAGCGGCGCTCCGCAGTATCGCTGTCGTCGGCGACGACGATGTCGAGCTGCCGCCACTTGCCGCGCGACAAGGTCCAGCGGCGCAGGCTCGAGGCTTCGAGGCCCATCAGCAGCGCGACGATGCAATCGGCGAAAAAGATAGAGGAGCGCCCGACGCCGAGACTCGACAGCCCCGCGTTGAACGCAACCAGGAAGATCAGATAGCCGATCAGCGCCAGCCACAGCCGATTCCACAGCAGCCAGAACGGACCGAAGATCATCGCCCAGAAATGGAAGCCGTCGCGCACGAACACGAACTTGTCGGACGCGCGCGGATCGGCTCCTGCGGGTGAGGGAGCGTGAACTGTGTAGACAGGCATGGGTGATGCCCCGTTCTCGAAAATCAGTGATGCCGCCAGCAGCCTTCGCCGCAAGACGGAAGATGTCAGCCGCCGAGCGAGCCCTTGGTGGAGGGGATCTCGCCCGCCGCCTTCGGATCGATCGCCACGGCCGCGCGGAGCGCCCGCGCCAGACCCTTGAAGCAGGACTCGGCGATATGATGGCTGTTATCGCCATATAGGGTCTCGACGTGGAGAGTCACGCCGGCGTTGATGGCAAAAGCCTGGAACCACTCGCGCACCAGCTCGGTGTCGAACTCGCCGATCTTGTGCCGGGGGAAGTCGGCCTTGAACACCAGGAACGGGCGGCCCGAGATGTCGATCACCACGCGCGTCAGCGTCTCGTCCATGGGCATGTGCACGCCGGCATAGCGGGTGATACCCGCCATGTTGCCGAGTGCCTGCTTGACCGCCTGGCCAAGCGCAATGCCGGTGTCTTCGGTGGTATGGTGATAATCAATGTGCAGGTCGCCCACCGCCTTGACCGTGAGGTCGATGCGGGAATGGCGGGCGAGAAGATCGAGCATATGGTCGAAAAAGCCGATGCCGGTCGCGATATTGGCCACGCCGGTGCCATCGAGGTTCACGGAGACCTCGATGTCGGTTTCCTTGGTCTTGCGCTTGATCGTCGCGGTGCGCATTGAAAGCTGGCTTTCATCCTAGCTAGGGAGCCGAAAACGCCAGTCTCTTAACAGCCAAATGACACCTTCGCTACTGCGGGAACGGCCGGCCGGACCTCTACTTCTGCCTATGGTGAGCGAAATTCGGCCCGGAACGGCCCGTTGTGCCCTTGGTCTCGACCGCCTAAATCAGGCCGGACAGTGAGGTATTCATGCAGGACTCCCAGAACAGCTCGCCGGGCTGGCACGGCACCACGATTCTAACGGTCCGCAAGGGCGGCAAGGTGGTGGTCGGCGGCGACGGCCAGGTCTCGATCGGCCAGACCGTGATCAAGTCCAATGCCAAGAAGGTCCGCAAGCTCGGCAAGGGCGACGTCATCGGCGGCTTTGCCGGCGCCACGGCTGACGCCTTCACGCTGTTCGAGCGGCTCGAATCCAAGCTCGAGCAATATCCGGGGCAGCTGACCCGGGCGGCGGTGGAGCTCGCCAAGGACTGGCGCACCGACCGCTATCTTCGGCGGCTGGAGGCCATGATGATCGTGGCTGACAGGGACGTCTCCCTCGTGCTGACAGGCACCGGCGACGTGCTCGAACCCGAGGCCGGCGTGATGGCGATCGGCTCCGGCGGCAATTACGCGCTGGCGGCGGCCCGGGCCCTGCTCGACACCGACAAGGACGCCGAGACCATCGTCCGCCGCTCCCTGGACATCGCCGCGGACATCTGCGTCTACACCAACCGGAATCTGACGATCGAGAGCCTGGCTACGGGGTAGGGCGGAGGGGTCATTTGTCCGAGTGCCTCTCCGCACGGTCGGTGCAACCTCTCCCGCTTGCGGGGGAGGTCGGCGCGAAGCGCCGGGTGGGGGCTCTTCCCTCTGGGGGATTGTCCCATTGCGGAAACACCCTCTCCCCAACCCTCTCCCGCAAGCGGGAGAGGGAGAGCAGCACCGCTGTGGACGCTAGATGACGCAAAGCTACGCCTTCCGTCCCATGACCGCGGCCGACATGCCGCTGATCCGGCGCTGGCTCGCCGCACCGCATGTTGCCGAATGGTGGCATGATCCGGAGACGCTTGAATTCGTCGGCGGCGACCTCGATCATCCTGACCTGGCGCAGTTCATCGTCAGCCTTGACGGCCGGCCTTCCGCCTACCTGCAGTGCTACCGGCTCGGCGATTGGCATATCAGCTTCGGCCCGCAGCCCGTGGGCACTCGCGGCCTCGATCAGTTCATCGGCGAGGCCGACATGCTCGGATGCGGCCACGGCTCCGCTTTCATCCGCGCCTTCATCGACCAGCTCTTCGCGCGCGGTGTGCCGCGCATCGTGATAGACCCGAGTCCTTCCAATGCGCGCGCGATTCGTGCCTATGAGAAAGCTGGCTTCGTGCCGCAGCACGAGATCGTCACGCCCGATGGTCCCGCACTCCTGATGATCCGAGACCCATGACGCTCGCCGCAAGCCCCGCCGCCAAGACCACATTCCCGCCGCTCGCCTGGGCCGGCATCGCGCTGTTGCTGCTGGCGCTGCAGGCCGCGATCCTGCTGGCGATGGGGCGGGTGCCGATCTGCGCCTGCGGCACCATCAAGCTGTGGCACGGCGTGGTGAACAGCTCGGAGAATTCTCAGCAGATTGCAGACTGGTACACGTTCTCACACGTCCTGCACGGCTTCCTGTTCTACGGCCTGACCTGGCTGCTGTTCGCGCGGTTTCCCTTGCTGTCTCTCTCCTGGCCCGCACGGCTGATCATCGCCATCCTGATCGAAGGCGCCTGGGAGATCGTCGAGAACTCGCCCTTCATCATCGAGCGCTACCGCGCCGGCACGATCTCGCTGGATTATTACGGCGACAGCATCCTCAATTCGGTCTCGGACAATCTGGCCATGATCTTGGGGTTCCTGGCCGCACGCGCGCTGCCTGTCACCACGACCGTGCTGCTGGGCATCGCCTTCGAGATCGTGCTGGCGCTCCACATTCGCGACAATCTGACGCTCAATATCCTGATGCTGATCCATCCGATCGAGGCCGTGAAGCAATGGCAATCCGGCCCGCCGATCATCTGAGCCAAAATGCGGCTTGTCCTTGGCCGTCTCCCGCCCTAGCTAATCAGACATGACAGACTTCTCCCCCCGCGAAATCGTTTCCGAACTCGACCGTTTCATCGTCGGCCAGGGCGACGCCAAGCGCGCCGTATCGATCGCGCTGCGCAACCGCTGGCGCCGGCAGCAGCTCACCGGCTCCTTGCGCGAGGAGGTGCTGCCGAAGAACATCCTGATGATCGGCCCCACCGGCGTCGGCAAGACGGAAATCGCGCGGCGGCTCGCCAAGCTCGCGAATGCGCCGTTCCTGAAGGTCGAAGCGACCAAGTTCACCGAGGTCGGCTATGTCGGCCGCGACGTCGAGCAGATCATCCGCGATCTCGTCGAGGTCGCAATCGCGCAGGTGCGCGAGCGAAAGCGCAAGGACGTGCAGGCGCGCGCCCAGCTTGCCGCCGAGGAGCGCGTGCTGGATGCGCTGGTCGGCGCCAATGCGAGCTCGGCGACACGGGAATCCTTCCGCAAGAAACTGCGCGCCGGCGAACTGAACGACAAGGAAATCGAGATCGAGACGCAGTCGTCGGGCGGCGGCATGCCGATGTTCGAGATCCCGGGCATGCCGGGCGCTCAGATGGGCGCGATCTCGCTCGGCGACATCTTCGGCAAGCTCGGCGGCCGCAGCAAGACGCGCCGGCTGACGGTAGAGAGCTCGCACGAGATCCTCGTCAACGAGGAATCCGACAAGCTCTTGGACACCGAGCAGCTGACGCTGGAGGCGATCAGCGCGGTCGAGAACAACGGCATCGTGTTCCTCGACGAGATCGACAAGATCTGCGCCCGCGACGGCCGCGTCGGCGGCGACGTCTCGCGCGAGGGCGTCCAGCGCGATCTCCTGCCGCTGATCGAGGGCACCACGGTCTCGACCAAGCACGGCGCGGTCAAGACCGATCACATCCTCTTCATCGCCTCCGGCGCCTTCCATGTCGCCAAGCCGTCGGACCTCTTGCCGGAATTGCAGGGCCGCCTGCCGATCCGGGTCGAATTGCAGGCGCTGACCCGCGACGACATGCGCCGCATCCTGACCGAGCCCGAGGCCTCGCTGATCAAGCAATATGTGGCCCTGATGCAGACCGAAGGCGTGACACTCGACATCACCGACAGCGCCATCGATGCGCTGGCCGACATTGCGGTTGCCGTCAACTCAACGGTCGAGAACATCGGCGCCCGGCGGCTGCAGACGGTGATGGAGCGGGTGCTGGACGAGATCTCCTTCACCGCCCCCGACCGCAACGGCGAGACCGTCCGGCTCGATGCGGATTACGTGCAAAAGCACATCGGCGACCTCGCCAAGAATGCGGATCTGAGCCGCTTCATTTTGTGATTCGGAGCGGTCACGCTATTGATGCGGCGTGACCGTACGCATCCTGCAAAATCCCTGGCGGCTCCTGCTCGCGATCAACGCGGCGGTCATCGTCGGCGTGCTCATTCACAAGATCCAGCTGCCGCCTTACGTCCCCTACATCCATCTCCTGGTCGACTATCATTTCGGCTTCATCAAGCGCGCGCTGATCGGGGCAATCGTCGCGCTGTTCACCGACAAGGTGCCGGTATGGCCAGTGTTCGCGCTCGGCGGGGCGACGTGGCTGGCAACGCTGGGCCTCTATGCCAGGCTGTTCCAGAAGACGTTCGGTTTTTCCGCGAGAACGCTGCCGCTGTTCGTCTTCACCGCGGGCTCGCCGTTCTTCCTCAAGAACTTCATGCACACGCTCGGCCATTTCGACATCTATGGCTGCGCGCTGGCGATCATCCTGCTGCTGATGCCGGCGGGCTCGCTGGTCTTCGTGGCGACGGCTGCGCTGTTCTCGATCGTTCTCGTGCTGATCCATCACATTCATCTCTTGATGTACGTGCCGACGATCATCACCATCGTCGTGATCCGGCATTACCTTGCTTACGGTTGTGACCGCAGCAATGTTGTCTTCGGCGGGGTCGCTCTCGCCATTGTCTCCGCGCTGTTCTTCGCCGCGCAGTTTCTGGGAACGATGCCGGTCCCCGAAGCGGACTTCGTCGCCTATCTCAAAAGCCGGATGGCCGATCCTGCGCGCATCGACCTCTTGCAATTCGCCTACATCTGGTACCAGCCGCTGGCGAAGGAGGTTGCCGACACCTGGGGCCGCCTGCCGCACAACATCCTCGGCGTGCCCGTGTTCGCAGCTCTGATCTGGCTGCACGCGCCGCTGTGGCGCTTCTTTGCCAGCCTGATCGGCGCGCTCGCCAGCGATCTGCACAAGCGGCTCGTCATCGCAGCACTGGTCGGCATCAGTGTCGCCTATCTCGTGATGTTCGCGATGGTGTTCGACTATTCACGCTGGATCTCGAACTGGGCGGTCTGCATGTTCCTGATCCTTCACGCGGTGAAGATGCTTCCGGCCGCACGGGAGACAGCGCTGATCCCGGCGGAGGATCGGAAGACAAATATCTTCGGTTTGATCCTCACGCTGATCCCGCGCGTCGGAATCATCCGGCCGTTTTAGCGCTCTGCTTAGGCGGCATCGGAGGTGCGCTCCCTCTCCCGCAAGCTTTGTGGGAGAGATGTAGTGCCATTACCCTCTCGCCCGCCTGATCCGCACATACAGCGCCCCCTCGCCGCCGTGGCCGATCGCGGCTTCCTCGAAGCCGACCACGAAGGCGCGGAATTCCGGCAGGCTGAGCCATTCCGGCACTTGGCGGCGGAGCACGCCGCTTTCGCCGCCACTGCGTCCCTTGCCGGTGATGACGAGCACGAAGGTGAGGCCGTCCTGATGGGCGCGGTGCAGGAAGCCGGCCAGCGCGCGATGGGCGCGCATCTGGGTCATGCCGTGCAGATCGAGCCGTGCCTCGATCTCGCTGCGGCCGCGCGACAGCTTGGTTCGCTCGCGCTTGCCGAGCGGCGCTAGCGGCGGAATCGACGGCTTTGCAGCGCGCGGCGCCGGTGCAGCGGCAACCGGCCTTGACGGTGGCGAAGTCCTCGTCACCTGGGACCCGGGCGAAGATTCGGCGCGCGGGGTAGCATGCGCCTTGGCCGCGCGATGCTTCCGCAGCGGCTTGACATGCTTTGCGACGAGATCCCACAGCTCGCGCTCCTCCTCGCTCAGCGCGCGACGGCGCGGCGAGGGGCGAGGCTCCAGCACGGGCGGACGGGACGGCCGTTTCATTGCGGGCGATGAGGACGATTCTTTGCCGGACGGCGCGGCTCAGGGGCAGGCTCGATCGCGGGACGCGGCACCGGCAGCGGAACCGGGCCGGCGACGGCGACTGTTTCGGTCTTGCCTTGCGCCGCCGCGGCGACGGGCGTGCCGGTCTTTGCCGGATCGGTCTGCGGAAACAGCTTTGCGATCTTCTCGGCGGGCCTTGGGTCCGGGATCGGCAGCTTCGCGGCGCGCGGGGCCGGATCGAGGCTCTTCGGCACCAGCATCACGAATTGCATGGGGTGGCGCAGCCGGCCGGAGACACGGCCGGCATCCGCGCCGGCGCCGAAAAACAGATCAGCCCGTGCGGGCCCGATGATGGCAGAGCCGGTGTCCTGCGCGATCATCAGCCGGCGGAACGGCGTCTTGGCGCGTTCTGACTCGATCGGAAGCTCGCCCTCGATGAAGAACGGCGTGCCGTAGACATGCAGCGATTTGTCGACGGCGATGGAGCGCCCCGCGGTCAAGGGAATGCCTTGCGCGCCGACTGCCTCCTCCTTGTCGGAGAGGTTGACCTCGCGGAAGAAGATGTAGGCGCGGTTCGCGCGGCGCAGCTCCTTGGCGCCGTCGGGGTTCTGCGCCATCCACTCCCTGATCTTCTGCATCGACATCTCCTCTCTCGGGATGATGCCGCGCTCGATCAGGATGCGACCGACCGCCGTGTAGGGATAGCCGTTATAGGCGTCGTAATTGAGTCGAACCGAGCTGCCGTCGTCGAACTTGATGCGGGCCGAGCCCTGGATCTGCGCGAACAACAGATCGGTCGGATCCTTCAGCCAGGCGATCTCGAGCCCCCGGCCGGCGATCTTGCCGTCCTCGATCTCGCCGCGGTCGTAATAGGGCACCAGCTTGCGGCGGCCGATCTTGCGATAGACCGGGCCCTTGTTGGGCAGGCTGAGCGCATCCTGCTTGTAGCCGCGCACGAATAGATTCGAGGGACGGCGATAGACCGGCACGTTGTAGACGTCGGTCTGCGTTCGCGATCCCTCCAGCACCGGCTCGTAATAGCCGGTGACGAAGCCTTCGGGCTCGCCGAGCCGCGAGATCCGCAGCGGCGTGAAATTCTCCTCGAAGAAGGTCTTCGCTTTGCCGTCGTCGGCGAGATCCAGCGTCTTGGCGACACGGCAGGGCTCACCCAGCGATGTGCCCAAAGCTTTGGGCTCGGCCTTGGCTTCGCCGTTCTGCGCATTGATCGGCTTGCAGCTGGCGCGAAAGGTCTTGTACGCGGCGAGATGATTGTCGTCGCCCCACCCCTTCACGTCCGCCCAGGCCAGCGGCAGATATTGCGCGCCGGGAATTTCGAAGGGCAGGGTGAGCTGCGGATAGGGCAAGGCTCGTGGCGGAGCGGCAGGCGTTCGCGGCAGATGGTGGTGGTGGCTGCGATGGTGACGCCGCGCCGCCTCGGCGCCGAGCGAAAACGACGACAGCGCGACGGCAGCTGCGCAAAGCGCCGTCGCGCCGTTCTTCAGGAAGATATTAATTCGCGCTTCCGGTGCCAACCAGCTTCCAGTTCGGATCGCGAGAGGAGGTGTCGCGGGCGAAAGTCCAGATATCGGTGATATCGGCGACGGTGTCGGCGCTGCCGTCGACGATGTTGCCGGCCTTGTCGCGGGTGGCCGAGATCATCTGCGAGACGAAGCGCACGGTGAGCTGCGCACTGCGATCGCGCAACTCGGCGCCGACGAGCTCGGCCTTGTCGATCGACACGAAGCGCGTCTCGGTCTTCTGCTCGTTCTTCTCGCGTTCCTTGATTGCAGCGTCGAAGCTTTCATAGACGTCCGACGACAACAGATCGCGCAGCGCGCGGCGGTCGCCATTGGCAAAAGCCAGCACGATCATCTCGTAGGCGCCGCGCGCGCCCGAGAGGAAATGGCGCGGGTCGAAGCTGGAATCCTTCTCGACGATGGCATCGAGACCCTGCGCCAGCGGCGTGCCCGGCTCGGTCAGCCCCTTCCAGCGATCGGACGGCGCGGTCGGCTCGGCCGTCGGCGCCAGCGGGGCCTGGTCGATCACCTTCCCCGGCATGGTCACGACGTTGTTGTCCTGGGCGCCTCCGAGCGCGTTGCGGGCGGCGGTGCGATCGAACGGCGGCCGCTCGTTGCCGGTGCGCTGCCCCAGCACGCTACGCAGCCGCAAGAAGATGAAGACGGCCAGCGCCAGGAATATGATGGTGTAGATGTCCACGTCGTATTCGCTTTCTGGTCTTTGCAGGGCTCGTTGCCGGGAAAATCAATCCGGCCAGTAGACCGTTCCTTACGGAAACGGCAAGTCTACATCACCATTTTGGGTCCACGTCAGGTCCGTGGGATGTAGGCACGAAATCTGGCCCGGCCAATGGCGCCTTTTGGCACAGCGCCAAGTGTAGCGCGTTTTATGCTTAAGGGGAAACCCGATCCTGCCTGGAAATGGCGCATCTTCAATCGTTTAAGGCGAAATTTCGCGGAAAAGGCAGGAGGAACGTCAAAGCCGCGATTGCGGCCCGAATTCCCGGTCCGGGACCGTTCGTCCTTGTGGAACGAGCCGGCCCTATGTTAGCCAACCGCCGCGAAATTCAGCCCCAATCGGGTAAGGAGACACTTTCATGACCAACGGTAACGGTACCCCTCCCGAGGCGGCCCAGGCTCCCCAGCTCAACGTGCTGGCGCAATACACCAAGGACCTCTCGTTCGAAAATCCCAACGCGCCGAGCTCGCTGCAGCCACAGAGCCAGCCGCCGCAGATCAACATCCAGATCAACGTCAACGCCAACAATCTCAGTGAACAGGAATTCGAGGTGACGTTGTCGGTCGAGGGCAAGGCCGAGACCGCCGGTAAAGTGATGTTCTCGTTCGAGCTCGCCTATGCCGGCGTGTTCCGGATCGTCAACGTGCCCAAGGAGAACCTGCACCCGCTGGTCATGATCGAGTGCCCGCGCCTGCTGTTCCCGTTCGCACGCGAGATTATTGCGACGGCGGTGCGCGATGGCGGGTTCCCGCCGCTGATGCTGGATCCGGTCGACTTCGTCGGTCTCTACCGCCAGAACATGGAGCGGCAAATGGCCGCTCAGGGCGGACAGGCCGGTCAGGCCTGAGCCGCCGCCAGCGCGACTGGAGCGGGCAGGTACTCGTTCCAGATCGCCTTGTCGCCGAGCGTTGCGATGAAGGCCCGATGAGCCTCGCGCTCGGCTTCGGAAATCCGCGGCGCGAGCGGCACCGGGCGTTGCCGCCGCGGCGCGTCGCCGGCGCTATTGACCCTGATCTCCTCGGCGTCCGAGGCCAGCAGCAGCTGCGACTGCCGCGCTCCGACCAGATCGACATAGACCTCGGCGAGCAGCTCGGCGTCCAGCAGCGCGCCGTGCTTGGTACGGTGTGAATTGTCGATCGAATAGCGCGAGCAGAGATCGTCGAGCCGGTTGGACACGCCGGGATGCTTGCGACGCGCCAGCAGCAGCGTATCGACCAGGCGCTCGCGCGGGATCGCGGCGCGCTTGATGCGGTCGAGCTCGGCGTTGATGAAGCCGATGTCGAACGAGGCGTTGTGGATCACCAGCGGGGCGTCGCCGATGAACGCCAGAAAGTCGTCGGCGACCTCGTGAAACAACGGCTTGGTCGCCAGGAATTCGGACGACAATCCGTGTACCGCGAACGCTTCCGCCGGCATGTCCCGCTCGGGGTTGATGTAGACGTGATACGTCTGTCCGGTCGGCATGCGGTTGAAGATCTCGACGCAGCCGATCTCGACCAACCGATCGCCGCGCAGCGGATCGAGGCCGGTGGTTTCGGTGTCGAGGACGATTTCGCGCATGTCTCTTGGAAGCCGTGTGAGGCGGCGAATCAGGTCCGCCGCTGCGGCATCTTAACGACCTCGGCCAGGATGTGCGCGATTTGGGCCCGCACGGGGTCAAGTCCGTGTGAGGTATCCACCACGAAATCGGCCCGCTTGCGCTTCTCGGCATCCGGCATCTGCTTGGCGATGATGGCATCGAGCTTGGCCTCGTCCATCGTGCCGCGCGCCAGCACCCGCTGGCGCTGCAGCTCGGGCGAGGTCGAGACCACGACCACGGCATCGACCCGCTTCTCGCCGCCGGTCTCGAACAGCAGCGGGATGTCCAGCACCACGACCGGCGCCTTGGCGGCCTCGGCGTCGGCAAAGAATTTCTGCCGGGACGCGCCGAGCATGGGATGAACGATCTGCTCGAGCTGCTTGATCGCGGCGGGATCGTGCACGACACGCGCCGACAGCTTTTGCCGGTCGACCTTGCCATTCGCGGTGGTGCCGGGGAAGGCGGCCTCGATCGCGGGAGCGGCCTCGCCCTCATAGAGCTGATGCACGGCGGCATCGGCGTCGTAGACGGGGACGCCGGCCTCCGCGAACAATGTCGCGGTGGTGGATTTGCCCATCCCGATCGAGCCGGTCAGTCCGAGAATTCGCATCAGCACCCAGCCTTCTCTCGCATCTACACCGCAATTAGCTGCTCGCTGCGCAGATACGCAAGCAGCGGCAGCAGCGGCAGGCCGAGAATGGTGAAATGGTCGCCCTCGATGCGCTCGAACAGATGGATGCCGAGGCCCTCGAGCTGATAGGCGCCGACGCTTCTGGTCACAGCGTCGCCCGCGGCGTCGAGATAGGCCGAAAGATCGGCTTCGCTCATTCCCCGCATGGTCATGCGCGCCACGGAAACGTCCTCGAAGAGAATCCTGCCATCCTGCGCCACGGCGACGGCGGAATTCAGCTCGTGCGTCTGACCGGCGAGATCGCGCAATTGCGCCAGCGCCTGGGTGCGGCCTGCCGGCTTATTGAAGAGACGGCTCCCGAGCGCCAGCGTCTGGTCGGCGCCGATCACATAATGTCCGGGATAGCAGGCAGAAACAGCCTTGGCCTTTTCGCGGGCCAACAGCAGGGCGATCTCGCGCGGGTTGGAGAGCTTTGACGCGGCCTGGATGCCACGCTCGTCGATATCAGCGGTGACGGCTTCGAATTCGAGCCCGGCATTGGCCAGCAGCATTTTGCGCGCGCTGCTTTGCGAGGCCAGGATCAACGGACTTTTGCCGCGCCACAGACTCATCGGCGACACTTACTCGGACGGCCGGTTGCGCTGACGATCGCTATACAGCTTCATGATCGCCGCCGCGGTTTCCTCGATGGAGCGGCGCGTGACGTCCAGCAGCGGCCAGTCATGCTTGGCGCTCAGCTTGCGCGCGAACGCGACCTCCTCCGTGACCGACTGCTTGTCGGTGTAGGTATCGCTACCGCTGCTGGACTCGGCGCCCATGGACAGCAGGCGGTTCTGCCGGATCTGAATCAGGCGTTCCGGCGTCGCGTGCAGGCTGACCACCAGCGGCCGCGTCAGCGTCTCCAACTGCGGGGGCACCGGAATGCCCGGCACCAGCGGCACGTTGGCGGTGCGAATGCCGCGATTGGCGAGATAGATCGATGTCGGCGTCTTCGATGTCCGGGACACCCCGACCAGTACCACGTCGGCCTCGTCGAGACCTTCGACATGCTGACCGTCGTCATGGATCATCGTGTAGTTCAAGGCATCGATGCGCTTGAAATATTCCGCGTTGAGCACGTGCTGGGCGCCGACACGGCCGGTGGTCGCTGCTCCCAGATAGGCCTCGAACAGCTGCATCACCGGTCCGATGATCGACAGGCTCGGAACATTGATCTGCTTGCACTTATCCTCGAGTCTGGCGACCAGATCCTTCTCGAGCAGCGTGAACAGCACGATCCCTGGCGCTTCCTCGATCTCATCAAGCACGCGGTCGAGCTGCTTCTGGCTGCGCACCAGCGGATAGACGTGCTCGACCGGCGTCACGTTTGCGTATTGGGCCGCGACTGCGCGCGCCACGGTGATGAGCGTCTCACCCGTGGAGTCCGAGACCAGGTGGAGATGGAAATAATTGTTCGAGGTCGGCACAAAAACCCTTTGAATTTCGTTGGGGTGGTTTGTGGATTTCTGTGGAGCTTAACCTCTCGGAAAGGGATGTGCGACACCAGGGGCGGGACAAGGCGTGATTTTCTTCACACCGCTGCCGGTCAGGACAAATCCGACGCTCCGCCGAGAGGGAAGCGGGATTGCGCGGACAAGTCCCTTGATAAGCTGCCGATACAATCGCGCAAGCCTTTGAAGCCGGCTGACTTATCGGAAGTCGACAAAGGCTGTCCGGAATATGTGGATGGATGTGAACAAGCGCGCGTGAACGCGCGGACGGAATTGCGTGAGTCCAATCCACGGTCACATAGACTCAAACCTTAAGAATCTAAGATTCTAGATTTGAGGAAGGCGCTACAGAGGGATATGTGTGCGGGGTAAGACCTTAACGGGTTCTTACTATCCCCAGCGTTCCCCGCGCTGGGCAGCAAGCCGGACCCCCGAAAATGTTCGAAGACGTCTATCTCTGGATCAAGGCGCTGCACGTGATCGCCGTCATCTCCTGGATGGCCGGCATGCTCTACCTGCCGCGGCTGTTCGTCTATCACTGCGAGGCCGAAATCGGCTCGAAGCAGTCGGAGACGTTCAAGGTGATGGAACGCCGGCTGCTCAAGGCGATCATCAACCCCGCGATGATGGTCACCTGGCTCGCCGGGCTCTATCTCGCCTGGTCCGGCCATTGGTTCTCGTTCGGCTGGCTGCACGTCAAACTGGCACTGGTCCTCGTGCTCTCGGCGGTCCACGGCTATTTTTCACGCTGGGTCAAGGATTTCGCCGCCGATCGTCGCCCGCGAAGCCAGAAATTCTATCGGATTATCAACGAGGTGCCGACCGTCCTGATGATTTTCATCGTTATCATGGTGATCGTGAAGCCGTTCTAGGCAAACTGCGCGACGATTCGCTCAGCGCTTCGGCTTGCGGAGCGCTAGGCGATTTTCTATATTATCGATATCCCACCCAACGCAGGCGGATGTGGTTGTGTCCGAGCCTTCCAGAGGCCGGACCCCGCATCAGGATTGAAGCCTCACCGGCGTTCACCTTGCCAGACCTGCGGACCTTACCTGCACCTGCTCGCGTCCGCATTTCAGAGCCTCCTCGCACCCCCTCTTTTCAGGTTACCCCACAGGACCACCCCAATGCGGGAAATCAAACTCGAAGACCTCAAGTCCAAAACGCCGGCCGAGCTCGTCTCGTTCGCGGAGGAGAATGGGGTCGAGAATGCCAGCACCATGCGCAAGCAGGAGCTGCTGTTCGCCATCCTCAAGCAGCTGGCGCTCGCCGAGACCGATATTGTCGGCCAGGGCGTCGTCGAAGTTCTCTCCGACGGCTTCGGCTTTCTCCGCTCGCCCGACGCGAATTATCTGCCGGGTCCTGACGACATCTACGTCTCGCCCTCGCAGATCCGCCGTTTCGGCCTGCGCACCGGCGACACCATCGAAGGTCACATCCGCAGCCCGAAAGAGGGCGAGCGCTACTTCGCGCTGCTGAAGGTCAACACGCTCAATTTCGAGGATCCGGAAAAGGCCAAGCACAAGGTCAATTTCGACAACCTCACGCCGCTGTTTCCGAATCAGCGTTTCCGCATGGAGATCGACGATCCCACGCGGAAAGACCTGTCTGCACGCGTGATCGACATCGTCGCGCCCATCGGCAAGGGCCAGCGCGCCTTGATCGTGGCACCGCCGCGTACCGGTAAAACCGTGCTGATGCAGAACATCGCGCATTCGATCACGCACAATCACCCCGAATGCTATCTGATCGTGCTCTTGATCGACGAACGTCCGGAAGAAGTCACGGACATGCAGCGCTCGGTGAAGGGCGAGGTGGTGTCTTCGACCTTCGACGAGCCGGCGGTGCGCCACGTCCAGGTCGCCGAGATGGTGATCGAGAAGGCAAAACGCCTGGTCGAGCATGGCCGCGACGTCGTGATCCTGCTCGATTCGATCACGCGCTTGGGGCGCGCCTACAACACCGTGGTGCCGTCATCCGGCAAGGTGCTGACCGGCGGTGTCGACGCCAACGCGCTGCAGCGCCCGAAGCGCTTCTTCGGCGCGGCCCGCAACATCGAGGAGGGCGGCTCGCTGACCATCATCGCGACCGCGCTGGTCGATACCGGCAGCCGCATGGACGAAGTCATCTTCGAAGAGTTCAAGGGCACCGGTAACTCGGAGCTGATCCTGGACCGCAAGGTCTCGGACAAGCGCACCTTCCCGGCGATCGATATCTCGCGCTCCGGCACCCGCAAGGAGGAGCTCATCACCGATCCGCAGGTGCTCAAGAAGATGTACGTGCTCCGCCGCATCCTCAATCCGATGGGGACGATGGACGCGATCGACTTCCTGCTCGACAAGCTGCGCTCGACCAAGAGCAATTCGGAGTTCTTCGACTCCATGAATACCTGAGTGCACTGCAATAAAGACTTCCGGGCGCCTTCGGGCGCCCTTTTTGTTGCGGTTTTGCTGCAGCGAAGGTGCAGCATGAGCGGCGGCGGGTACCCCGATTTCCGTTTCTTCTTAAGCTGTTGATATCAACAGGTAATCCTTGAAATTCTGGTGGGCCTCTCCTCCTGCGATCAGGCAAACTGCAGCAGAATGCTGCGGTTATGTTGCAGTGCAAAATCGATTTACTGGAGAATCTGGTGCGGCAAATCCGGTTGGCTCGACCGCAAAAAACGGACGTTTGCGTTTTTGGCCACAGCCGGACAAATAGGTCATGCATCCGCGAGACCAGACCATCTTTGCGCTGTCATCGGGGCGGGCGCCCAGCGCGATCGCCGTGGTCCGCGTCTCCGGCGCGCAAGCCGGCGCGGCGCTAATGACGCTTGCGGGCCGGCTGCCGGCACCGCGACAGGCGAGCCGCCGGCTGCTCCGGGACGGCGCGGGCCAGCCGATCGACGATGCGGTCGTGCTCTGGTTTCCAGGACCGGCCAGCGCGACCGGCGAGGATGTTGCCGAGTTTCACGTTCATGGCGGCCGGGCGGTGCTGGCGGCGCTTTTCGCTGCAATTTCCGATATCCCGAATACGCGTGCGGCCGACCCCGGCGAGTTCACGCGCCGCGCCTTCGAGAATGGCAAGCTCGACCTGACCGAGGCCGAGGGGCTCGACGACCTCATTCACGCCGACACCGATCGCCAGCGCCGCCAAGCGCTGCGCCAATTGCAGGGCCTGCTTGGCGACCGCGCGCGCGACTGGCGCGAGCGCATCATCGAGGCCTCCGCGCTGATCGAGGCCGGCATCGATTTTTCCGATGAAGGCGACGTGCCGGCGGAGCTGCGGGCGCCGGCGGTGAAAGCGATCAGAGCGCTTCACGACGAAATCACGAAAGTGCTTGCGGCACAGGGGCATTCTGAACGGCTGCGCGAGGGCCTTGTCGTTGCCATCGCCGGCGAGCCGAATGTCGGCAAGTCGACGCTGATCAACCAGCTCGCGCGCCGCGAGGTCGCGATCGTCTCGCCGCATGCCGGCACGACGCGCGACGTCATCGAGGTGCAGCTCGACCTCGACGGCTATCCCGTCACGGTCATCGACACCGCTGGCATCCGCGAGACCGACGATCCGGTCGAGCAGGAAGGCGTGCGCCGCGCCCGCGCGCGCGCCGAGGACGCCGACCTGGTGCTGTGGCTGGTGGAGGGCGGACAAGCCGTCGATCCGGATACAATGCGCTCGCGCTGGACATTGGCGGACGGTGCTGTTCCGTCCGGCGGCTCGGTCTGGATCGTGCGCAACAAGATTGATCTCGGCAGGGTCGGAGCAGCCAGGCCGAGCGAGTTCGGGATCTCGGCAAGCCGGGGCGACGGCATGCCTGAGCTGGTCGAGGCGCTGGTGAAATTCGCTTCGGAGTTCTTCGGAACCACCGAGGGCGCCATGGTGACCCGGGCGCGCCAGCGCGAATTGTTGAGCCGGGCCTCAGCCAGCTTGCGCCGGAGTCTGGACCTTGTAGAACACGGCGAGGAGCTCGCGGCCGAAGAGCTGCGGGCGGCCGCCTATGCCCTAGGCCGGCTCTTGGGCCGGGTAGACGTCGAGGACGTCCTTGGGGCCATCTTCCAGAAGTTCTGCATTGGAAAGTAGGGCTAGTCCTTCATTATAGACTAGCCCTTGTTCCATTTCTTCTGTTTCACGTGAAACAGGGGGCCAGTTCGGCGCAGTGGTTTCGAGTTGTTTCACGTGAAACAGCACGAGCACCAGCGGACCAATGCCGTCCCGTTGCGATCTGACATACTTCAGTGTGGTGAAAGTCGAGGTGATAGCCGGGGCCAACCTCGTCATTGCGAGCGCAGCGAAGCAATCCAGACTGTCTCCGCGGAGGGATTTCCGGATTGCTTCGCTGCGCTCGCAATGACGGGGTATGTGGCGATTGCCTTGCGTCCGACTGATGGCTCCCATGGCGGGACAACAGGACGACGACATCACGGGCCGTAAAGCCCCCGATCTTGTTTCACGTGAAACACCATAAACGGATCAATGCAGCTCCTACTGTGCATGGGGTTGTTTTCGCTAAAGTGCTTCCGACTTGGGCCGCGCCTGTTTCACGTGGAACATGTGACCCCGAGTTTCCACTTCCGGCTTTCTCGCCTCTAAGCTAGAAGTCCGTCCATGCGAACAGAGCGAGAGAGCTTCGACGTCATCGTCATCGGCGGCGGTCACGCCGGCTGTGAGGCCGCGGCTGCGTCTGCCCGGATGGGTGCGACGACCGCTCTGGTAACGCACCGTTTCTCGACCGTTGGCGCGATGTCCTGCAATCCCGCCATCGGCGGGCTCGGCAAAGGGCATCTGGTCCGCGAGGTCGATGCGCTCGACGGCCTGATGGGCCGTGTGGGCGATGCCGGCGGCATTCAGTTTCGCGTTCTCAATCGTCGGAAAGGTCCGGCCGTCCGCGGTCCGCGGGCCCAGGCCGACCGCAAGCTCTACGCGGCGGCGATGCAGGCCGCGATCCGCCAGACCGAAGGTCTTTCCGTCATCGAGGGCGAAGCCGACGAGCTGGTTGTAGTCGATGGCCGGGTGTCCGGGCTTCGCCTGGCCGACGGCCGGGAGCTCCGGGCAGGGGCCGTTGTCGTGACCACCGGCACCTTCCTCCGCGGTCTCATCCATCTCGGCGAGAAGAACTGGCCCGCCGGACGCGTCGGCGAGGCGCCTGCGATGGGCCTTTCCAGCTCCTTCGAGCGCGCCGGCTTCACTCTTGGACGTCTCAAGACCGGGACGCCGCCGCGTCTCGACGGCACCACCATCGACTGGTCCGCAGTCGAGATGCAGCCCGGCGACGAGCCGCCGGAGCCGTTCTCGGTGATGACCGAGCGGATCACGACGCCGCAGATCCAGTGCGGGATCACCCGGACCACGTCCGCGACCCATGAGGTGATCCGGGCCAATGTCCATCGCTCCCCGATGTACTCCGGCCAGATCAAGAGCTCCGGTCCACGCTATTGCCCCTCGATCGAGGACAAGATCGTCCGCTTCGGCGACCGCGACGGTCACCAGATCTTTCTGGAGCCGGAAGGGCTCGACGACACGACCGTCTATCCCAACGGCATCTCGACCTCGCTCCCCGAAGAGGTCCAGCTCGCGATCCTTGCCAGCATCCCCGGCCTGGAGCGGGTGAGGATGGTCCGTCCCGGCTACGCCATCGAATACGACCACATCGATCCCCGCGAGCTCGATCCGACCCTCCAGACCAAGCGTCTGCGCGGTCTCTTCCTGGCCGGGCAGATCAATGGCACCACCGGATATGAGGAAGCCGCCGGGCAGGGCATTGTCGCCGGCCTGAATGCCGCGCTCTCCGCCAGCGGTGCCGCGCTCACCGTGTTCGACCGTGCCGACGGCTATCTCGGTGTGATGATCGACGACCTCGTCACCCGCGGGATCAGCGAGCCCTATCGCATGTTCACCTCCAGGGCCGAGTACCGGCTGACCCTGCGAGCCGACAATGCCGACCAGCGTCTGACCGAGAAAGGGATCGCTCTGGGATGTGTCGGCAGCGCCCGGATCAGGCATCATCGCGCCAAGATGGACGCCCTGAACGCTGCCCGGACGTTGTCGAAGTCCCTGACCATCACCCCGAACGAAGCCATCAAGCACGGGCTGTCGCTGAACCGGGACGGCCAACGCCGCTCGGCGTTCGAGCTGATGGCCTATCCGGAGATCGGCTGGAGCCAGGTCCGCGCGATCTGGCCTGAGCTGTCGGCCATCGATCCCGTCATCGCGACCCATCTTGAGATCGACGCCAAGTACGACGTCTACCTGGAGCGCCAGAGCGCCGACGTCGAAGCCTTCCGGCGCGACGAGGGTATGGTGCTGGCGGATGTCGATTACCAGCTCGTGCCCGGTCTCTCCAATGAAGTGCGCGCCAAGCTGGAGAAGGCACGACCGTTCACCGTCGGCCAGGCCGGCCGGATCGACGGGATGACGCCGGCGGCGCTCGGCATTCTCGCGGCCTATCTCCGCCGCGAGGCACGGAAGACTTCCAAAGCAATCGCATAAAGCCAATCGCATAGGCGTTTCACGTGAAACAGCGCGGATCGGGCGGAGATCGACCGCCATCGCGAAGACCCGGAGCGGGTGAGGGCGCCGGGCAGCGAAGTGAACCTGGAGTGGCCAGCCCGAAGATCAGCAAGGCCGCGGCCAACGACAAGGTGCTCGATTCGATCATCGCCGCTGACAAGACCGCCGCTATGAAGCTCGCTCCCGTTTCACGTAAAACCGAGGAGCGGCTTGATCGCTACATCGCGCTACTCCGGGAGTGGCAGGCCAAGACCAATCTCGTCGCGCCATCGACTTTGCCAAACCTCTGGACCCGGCACATCGCTGACTCGCTCCAGCTCGTCGATCTCGCACCGGCTGCAAAACGGTGGGCTGATCTCGGGAGCGGCGGCGGATTTCCCGGCGTCGTGCTCGCCTGCGCCCTGGCCGGCACGCCTGGCGCGAGCGTCCATCTGGTCGAGCGAATCGCCAAGAAGGCCGCTTTTTTGCGCGAAGCGATCCGCGTCACCACATCTCCGGGAGTCGTACATCTCGCTGAGATCGGGGATAATGTGGATAGAATCACCGGCCCCGTCGATTGCGTCACCGCGCGTGCGCTGGCTCCGCTACATCAACTCATCGGCTTTGCGGAGCCGCTGATGCGCCAGGGTGCAAGAGCGTTGTTTCTCAAGGGTCAAGATGTAGAGGCTGAATTGACCGAAGCCGCTAAATATTGGAATATTCGGCCGCAGCTCCACCAAAGCCGCACGGGCGACGGCTGGATCGTGGAGCTCAATGCCGCCGAACGGCGCAGCTGAGGCGTTGAGGGGTGAGTGGGGAATTGCGATGAGCGTGATTGACGAACCGCAGCAAGAACAGACGGCCCAAAAGACCGACGAGGTCCCCCACGGCCATCCGCGCATCCTCGCGCTGGCGAATCAAAAGGGCGGGGTGGGGAAAACAACCACAGCGATCAATCTGGGCACGGCGCTCGCGGCGATCGGCGAACGCGTCCTGATCGTCGATCTCGATCCTCAGGGCAACGCCTCGACCGGCCTCGGCATCGATCGCCGCAACCGCTCCTGCTCGACATACGACGTGCTGATCGGCGAAGCCGCCTTGCGCGAGGCGGTGGTCTCGACCGCGGTGCCGCGGCTGCACATCGCACCATCGACCATGGATCTCTCCGGCCTCGAGCTCGAGCTCGGCACCACGCCCGGCCGCGCCTTCAAGTTGCGCGACGCGATCGGCGCACTCAACAACAACGTCTCGCCGGACGCCGACTACACCTACGTGCTGATCGACTGCCCGCCCTCGCTCAACCTGCTCACGGTCAACGCGATGGCGGCCTCGGATGCGATCCTGGTGCCGCTGCAATGCGAGTTCTTCGCGCTCGAAGGTCTGTCGCAATTGTTGCAGACCGTGGAGCAGGTGCGCTCGACACTCAATCCGAACCTGTCGATCCACGGCATCGTGCTGACCATGTTCGACTCGCGCAACAACCTGTCGAACCAGGTCGTCGCCGACGTCCGCCAGTTCATGGGCGAGAAGGTCTACAAGACCATGATCCCGCGCAACGTGCGCATCTCGGAAGCGCCGTCCTACGGCAAGCCGGTGCTGGTCTACGACCTCAAATGCGTCGGCAGCGAAGCTTACTTGCGCCTCGCCACCGAAGTGATCCAGCGCGAGCGCGAGTTGCGCACCACGCATTGACAATGCCGTAGGGTGGGCAAAGGCGTCTTCGCCGTGCCCACCGTCTTCCGCACACAATCGGTGGGCACGCTTCGCTTTACCCACCCTACGATAATTCAGTTCTGGAGTGCTGCACCGTGAATCCAAGGGAGCTGGCGATGGCCGACGAAGCGCGTTCGCGACTGGGCCGGGGTCTTGCAAGTCTGATCGGTGACGTCGGCGGCGAGGCTCAGCATGTCGATCGTCCGCGCGCGCAGCGCAAGGTGCCGATCGAATTCATCAAGGCCAATCCGCGCAACCCGCGCCGCACCTTTTCGGACACCGAGCTGAAGGAGCTCTCGGAGTCCATCAAGCAGCATGGCGTGATCCAGCCGATCGTGGTGCGTCCGGTGAAAGGCGCGCAGGACCGCTTCGAGATCATTGCCGGCGAACGACGCTGGCGCGCCTCGCAGATGGCCGGGCTGCACGAGGTGCCGATCGTCCCGGTCGACATCAGCGACAGCGATGCGCTGGAATTCGCGATCGTCGAGAACGTGCAGCGCGAGGACCTCAACCCGATGGAAGAGGCGCAGGGCTATCATGCGCTCGCCAACGAGTTCAAACGCAGCCAGGAGGACATCGCCAAGGTCGTCGGCAAGAGCCGCAGCCACGTCGCCAACATGATGCGGCTGACCAAGCTGCCGGCGGAAGTGCAGGCCTTCATCGCGACCGGCGAGCTGACGGCCGGCCACGCCCGCGCGCTGATCGGCGTGCCCGATCCACTCGCCGCCGCCAAGCGCATCGTCGAGGAAGGTCTCAACGTCCGCCAGGCCGAGGCGCTTGCGCATGAAGAGGGCGTGCCGGAGCGCAAGCCGCAGAAGGCGCGCGCCAGCGGAGGCAAGGAGAAGGACCCCGACACGATCGATCTGGAGAAGCGCGTCAGCGACGCGCTCGGCCTCAAGGTCACCGTCAATCACCGCGATCCCGGCGGCTCCGTGCAGATCAACTACCGCAACCTCGATCAGCTCGACGAGGTGATGAAGCGGCTGGCCAAGGGCGCGCTGTAGAGCCATTTTCACGCCACTACTCTTTCCGCGTCATTGCGAGCGGAGCGAAGCAATCCAGAATCGTTCCGCGGAGGGACTCTGGATTGCTTCGCTGCGCTCGCAATGACGGGTGGAGGGAGTTGCGCTCGCAATGACGGGGAGAGAGCGGAGGTCTAGCCCCGCCGTTTCGCATTCGCGGCGATCGCCATCAGCGCGCGTTGGGCGATGGCGGCGGCGAGGGTGGACTGCTTGCGCGTGTCGAGGGCGGCGGTCGCCAGCTGCTCGATCACAGCGGCGAGCCGCGCCGGGCTGAAATTGCGCAGCGCGGTTTCGACCGCGGGCTTTCGTGAAAAATGCAGGCGCGGAAAGCCGCCGTCGAGCACGGCGGAGGCAGGCGTGCCGTCGGCAATCGCCAGCGCGGATTTGTGCAGCCACGCGGCCTGGCGCTGCGCGGCCGAGATGATCACGCCGGGATAGGTCCCGGCGATCATCGCTTTCGCAAACTCGGTCTCGACGATGTCGGGCCGCCCGGCGAAGGCACCGTCGACGATCGGATCGAGCTTCAGTTCCGAGGCATCGGCGACCACGGCCATGACGTCATCCAGCGTGACCTCGCCCTTGCCGTGGGCGTAGAGCGTCAGCTTGCGCAGCTCGTTACGCGAGGCCTGACGGTCGCCGCCGAGGAACGACATCAGCGCCGCGCGGGCGTCCGGCGCGATGCGCAAATTCGCGATCCGCAGCTCGTCGTCCATCAGCTTGGCAAGATCGCGCTCGGTGTCGGGATAACAGCCGATCGCCACGGCGGTCTTGGCTTTCTCGCAGGTCTTGCGCAGCGGCGATTCCGGGCGGAGCTCGCCGGCCTCGATCACGATGCGGCAATCCTTCACGTTCATCTCGGCCAGAGTCTCGATGCCGGAGGCAAAGCTGCGCGAGCCGGCGCGAACGCGGATGGCGCGTCGGCCGCCGAACAGCGGCACCGTCATGGCCTCGTCGACCAGGCGCGACGGCTCGGCGGAGAGCTCGTCACCGTCGAGCTTGACCAGCGAGAACGGATCGTTGGGATCGTCGACGCCGGACGCGATCAACGCGTCGGCGCGCTCGCGCACGAGGCCGGCATCGGGACCGTAGAGCAGGATGATCGGACGGCCCGCATCGGGGCGGGCGAGGAAGGCGTCGATCTCTTTTCCGCGCAGTGCGACCATATCGTTCGATACTCGTCATTCCGGAATGCCTCGTCAGAAGGCGAACCCGGAATGACGGAAGCGTATTACGTTCCCGCGGTGAAGAACGAGGCGAGCCGGGTGGTGATGTTCTCGGCGATCTCGTTGGCGGCCCGGTCTTCGGCATCGCGCACGGCGCGGGTGCGCGAGAAGCGCTGATAGGACCCCGGCATGTCATAGGACACGCGCGAGAAGGTCGAGCCGGTCATCACAGACTTGCCGGTTACGACTTCGACCAGATTGTACTGGGCGTCGATGCCGAGATTTTCGCTGGTCGGCAATCCCGTTGCGGAGCTGACGATCAGGGAGGAGCGGCTGGTGGTGAAGCGGATGTCGAGCCGGTGGGTCGGCGGCATGCCCGTCGCCGTGCCGTAAAGCTTCAAGGCCAGCGCGTTGCGGATTTCGACGCCGACGCGGGCCTCGCGGGAAGCATTGGGCTTGTTGATCGGGGGCAGCTCGACCCCCATCAGCTTCTCGCGCAGGCCCGGGGTGCCGTCGCTGCGCTCGGCATACATCGGCTGGAAGCAGCCGGCCGTCAGCGCCGCCAGCGCGGCAACTGCCAGCAAGCGGGCTGCGATACGGGTCCTAGCCGACAACATTCACGATCCTCTTGGGAACGATGATCACCTTGCGGACGGGCTTGCCGTCCAGGGCCAGCTTTACCGCATCGAGGGCCAAAACGGCAGCCTCGATTTCCGGATTTTGGGCCGCTGTTGCAACTGTGACCTCACCCCGCTTCTTGCCGTTGACCTGCACCACCAGGGTCACGCTGTCTTCAACCAGCAAATCGCGTTCGATTTGCGGCCAATCGGCCTCCGAAACCAGCCCCTTTTGGTCCAGAACCTGCCAGCACTCCTCGGCCAGATGCGGCATCATCGGCGAGAACAGCTGGACCAGGATCTGGCTGGCCTCCTGGATCGCCCAGGCGAGGTCCGGGGCGGGCTGGCCGGGGCGCTGGAGCACCTCCGAGAAGGCATTGGTGAATTCGCGGATATGGGCGAGGCAAACGTTGAAGTGCAGCCGCTCGATGCCGGCGGTGACCTTGTCCAGCGCGCCGTGGGCGGCCTTGCGCAAGGCGGTGGCGTCCGGGCCGAAGCTGGCCGGCCGGGCTGCCGGCGCAGCCTTGCCGAGGGTGGCGGCATCGTTCACCAGCCGCCACAGCCGCTGCACGAAGCGCGAGGCACCCTGGACGCGCTCGTCGCTCCAGATCACGTCGCGGTCGGGCGGAGAGTCCGACAGCATGAACCAGCGGGCGACATCGGCGCCATAGGTCTCGATGATGTCGTCGGGGTCGACCGTGTTCTTCTTCGACTTTGACATCTTCTCGATCGGGCCGATCGCGATGTCTTCGCCCGTCGTCAGCAGCGTGGCGCGGCGTCCGTTGCCGCCGACCTCGACCTTCACCTCGGCCGGCTGCACATAGCTGCCGTCGGCCTTCTGGTAGGTCTCGTGCACCACCATGCCTTGCGTGAACATGCCGGCGAACGGCTCGTCCAGCGCGATATGCCCGGTCGCTTTCATCGCGCGGGTGAAGAAGCGGCTGTAGAGCAGATGCAGGATCGCGTGCTCGACGCCGCCGATATACTGGTCGACCGGCAGCATCCGGTTGGCGACCGCAGGCGTGGTTGGCGAAGCCTCGTTCCAGGGATCGGTGAAGCGCGCAAAGTACCAGGACGAATCCACGAACGTGTCCATGGTGTCGGTTTCGCGCTGCGCCTTGCCGCCGCATTGCGGGCAGGTGACGTGCTTCCAGCTCGGATGATGATCGAGCGCGTTGCCCGGCTTGTCGAAGGTCGCATCGTCAGGCAGCTTCACGGGCAGGTCGGCATCCGGCACCGGCACCACGTCGCATTTCGGACAGTGAATGACGGGAATCGGGCAGCCCCAATAGCGCTGGCGCGAAATGCCCCAGTCGCGCAGACGGAAATTCACCTGGCGCTCGCCGACCGGCGCGTTGCCGCGCAGCTCCGTCTCGAGCCGCTTCGCCACCTCTTCCTTCGCCTGCTCGATGGTCATGCCGTCGAGGAAGCGCGAATTGATCATGCGGCCGTCGCCGTCATAAGCGGTGTCGGTGATGACGAAGGACTTGGGATCCTGGCCTTCCGGGCACACGACGGGCGTGTTGCCGAGAGCGTATTTGTTGACGAAGTCGAGGTCGCGCTGATCGTGCGCCGGGCAGCCGAAGATGGCGCCGGTGCCGTATTCCATCAGCACGAAATTGGCGACATAGACCGGCAGCTTCCAGGACGGATCGAACGGGTGCACCGCGCGGATGCCGGTGTCGAAACCCTGCTTCTCAGCGGTGTCGATGATCTCCTGCGCGGTGCCGATCTTCTTGATCTCTGCGATGAACTCCGCAAGCTCGGGGTTCTTTGCGGCGGCGGCCTGCGCCAGCGGATGATCCGCCGAGATCGCCATGAACTTGGCGCCGAACAGCGTATCCGGCCGCGTCGTGAAGATCTTCAGCTCGCTCTCGCCGGCCGGCGTCGTCGCCGCATCCAGCGCGAAGCGGATCAACAAGCCCTCGGAGCGGCCGATCCAGTTGCGCTGCATCAGCCGCACCTTGTCGGGCCAGCGGTCCAGCCCGTCGAGCGCCGACAGCAGCTCCTGCGAGTACTTCGTGATCTTGAAGACCCACTGGTTCATCTCGCGCTGCTCGACAACGGCGCCCGAGCGCCAGCCGCGGCCGTCGATCACCTGCTCGTTGGCGAGCACGGTCATGTCGACGGGGTCCCAGTTCACCTTGCGCTTCTCGCGCTCGGCAAGCCCTGCGCGCAGGAAATCCAGGAACATCTTCTGCTGGTGCTTGTAGTAGGAGGGGTCGCAGGTCGCGATCTCCCTGGACCAGTCCAGCGACAGCCCGATCGAGCGGAGCTGCTTCTTCATCGCGGCGATGTTGTCGTAGGTCCAGGCCTTCGGCGCCACCTTGCGCTCGATCGCGGCGTTCTCGGCCGGCAGGCCGAAGGCGTCCCAGCCCATCGGATGCAGCACGTTGAACCCCTTGGCGCGCATGAAGCGGGCCAGCACGTCGCCGAGCGTGTAATTCCGGACATGGCCGATATGGATGCGCCCGGACGGGTAGGGGAACATCTCGAGCACGTAATATTTCGGCCGCGGATCGTCGTTCTTGGAGACGAAGATCGCCTGCTCGTCCCAGAGGCGTTGCCAGCGCGGTTCGGCGTCGCGGGCGTTATAGCGTTCGGAGGTCATGGAATCGTTGGGTTTTCGTGGTTCGGCCGTCTCAAGACGGCGGACTAGGCCATAGAAGCCCTTAAGGGGTCAATGGGTTGCCGCGTTTTGGAACTTTGACCCCTCCGCATAACTACGAGGGTCCGCGTTGGGGTGTGATTAAGGCGTCGATGCCAAGTTGCAGCCCGACAAGGCCGCGTTACCGCACATGGATTCCAGCTTCGACGATCCCGATTACGACTATGCCGCGTCCGTCGCCGGGCGGGCGATGCGGAGCATGGCCGAACAGCGGATTGCACCGACCCCGGCCAACTTTGCCGTCTGGTTCCAGTATTTCGCGGGCAGCCATGACGATCTGCGCAACGCGATCGATCTCCTGATCGACCACAATCGTCCCTTCGACGCCCAAACCAATCAGGATCTGTTCGAGACCTACGTCGCGCCCCAGGTGAGTGCCGTCGTGGTCGACACCTCCGAGCGGCTGCAGGCGCTGATGGGGACGGCGAAGGAGTTTCTGGCGACGGCGATCGCCGACAATCATTCGCAGATGCAGGTCATCAGCCAGGTGGCCGACCAGGGCAAGGCCGGCGTCGATCCAAAGCTGCTGGTTGCCCAGCTCATGAACGAACTGGCGCGGGCGGCCACGCGGGCGACGCAGCTGGAGGCGGGCTTTGCCGAAAAGACCCGCGAGCTCGACGTGATCCGCGATTCGCTGTCGCGGTCCGAGCAGCGCGCCCGGACCGACACGCTGACCGGGCTGGCGAATCGGCGGGCCCTCGACGAATTCCTGCGCAAGGCGCAGACGACCGCGGAATGGGGCGAGCCGCTCAGCGTGCTGATGCTCGACATCGACCACTTCAAGTCGTTCAACGACAATTTCGGCCACGGTGTCGGCGACCAGGTGCTGCGCCTGATGGCCAAGGTCCTGCGCGAGAAGGTTCGCGCGCAAGATCTGCCGGCCCGCTATGGCGGCGAGGAGCTGATCGCGGTGCTCCCGGACGCCGATCTCGCCACTTGCGCCGAGATCGCCGAACGCATCAGGCGCGCGATCGCAGATTGCACGATCACGCGTCGCTCGACCGGCGAGACCCTGCCCGGCATCAGCGTGTCGATCGGCGTTGCGCAATACCGGGTCGGCGAGGCGATCACGGATCTGATCGAACGCTGCGACCGCGCGCTCTATCTCGCCAAGGGCGGCGGCCGCAATCGCGTGGTGACGGAGATCGAGCTCGATCGCGCCGGGGCTGCGGGCTAGCGGTCAGCGACGGTATGCTCACTCTCCCCGCAAGCAGGGAGAGGTGATGACCAGCGCTTTAGGCGCTCGCCACCATCATCATCTCGGCCGTGCTGGTCGCGATCGCCTGCACTCCGTGCTCGACGACATTGTTGCGGCCACGATGCTTGGCGGCGTAGAGCGCGGCGTCGGCGGCTTCGATCAGGTCGCCGGGACGCAAGGATTCGCTCGGCTTGGTCGCGGCGACGCCGATCGAGACCGTGACGATCATGTGGTTCGAGGTGATGTGAGGCAGGCAGAGCCTCAGCACGGCCGAACGCACCTGCTCGCCGATCGCGACGGCGCGCGTCACGTCGGTGTTCGGCAGCAGCAGGCAGAACTCCTCGCCGCCGTAGCGGGCCGCGAAGCCCATCGTGTCGGCGGCGATGCCGGACAGTGATTCGCCGAGCCGCGTCAGGCAGGAATCGCCTTCGAGATGGCCGTAGGTGTCGTTGAACAGCTTGAAATGGTCGACGTCGATCATCAGAAGCGCCAGCTCGCTGCCATATTGCTGCGCGCGCATCCATTCGAAATCCAGCCGGCTCTGGAAGCCGCGGCGGTTGGCAAGACCGGACAGCATGTCGATCGACGCCATCACCGTCAGGCGGTCGTTGCTTGCGATCAGCTCGCGCTCGCGCTGGCTCAGCTGTGCGGCCATCGCGTTGAACGCGCGGGCCAGCGGCACGAACTCGGCGGGCAGGCGATTGCGCGCGGCGCGCGCCGACAGGTCTCCCTCGCCGAGCCGCTTGGCCATGTCGGCGAGCATCTCGATCGGCTTGATCACGAGCTTTTCGGCGGCGATCAGCGCGCCGAGCAGGACGAACATGAGCACGAAGGCGAGCTGCAGATAGGCGGTGCGGATGTCGCGGCTGACCGCTGCGGACACCTTGTCTTCGTCGATGCTGGCGATCAGGCGGGCATTGGTGCCGGCGATGCGGATATAGCTGACCGCGCGGCGGGAGCCGTCGGCGGCGAGGAAGGACAGCGAACCCTCATCCTGATCGGAGCGCAGCGCCTTGTCGGCGATCGCGGACATCAGCGGCATGTTGTCGAGCGGACGGCCGACCGCGCTGTGCTGATCGGCCGGGGCCGCCAGCACGGTGCCCGCGCTGTCGACCAGCACCGCAGTGATGCCGGCGCGACCGCCCAGATTGTTCATGACCTTCGACATCCAGTCGAGATTGACGGTGGCGAGCACGACGGCATCGGCCACGCCGCTGAAGGCGGAGACCGGATAGACCGCCATCACCGTTGGCGACGGTACCGGTCGCGACATGATGAAGTCGCTCAGCACGAAGCGGCCGGTTTCCTGGGCCTGCTGGAAGTACGGTCGGTCGCTGAGATCGAGGCCGACATACATGTTGTTGGTGGCGCATTGGATGCGGCCGTCCTGGCCGGCGATCAGAAGCGTGCGGATCCAGGGCAGGCTCGACGGCAGGCTCGCGCGCAGCACGTCGCAGCTCTTGCTGATGCCGCCGGCTGAGGCGCGGATGAAGGCCTCCGATTTCAGAATGGTCTCGACCGACGAGATTACCTGGCGCTGCGCATCGGCGCTGTGCCTCGCCACCGTGGTGAATTCAGCCGCGGCCTGCGCAACTTGCCGCGCGCGCGTGTCTTCGAGGGAACGGATGCGCTCGATCATCAAGGGCGTCACGAGAATCACCGCGAGCAACGCAAGCCGCGCCCGGATACCGAGAACCTGCTTGAGTTTCGCGCGCTTGCGGTTGAGACTGACGCTTGCCATTTTCGCTACCCACCCCGCGGGCTAAGGTAAAGCGAAGGGTTCAAAAACTGTTTCTTGAACTCGGTAAAATTGGACCTAACTCGGGCTAAGGTCACAACCAAGAGACGTCATGACGGAAGCCAACGTCGCGCCGGTCACCGGCCATTCACCAAACGCGCTCGCCGCGGTCGAAGCCGAAATTGCACGCGCCTGCAGGGACGCGCAGCGTGACCGCGCCTCGGTCACGCTGATCGCCGTGTCCAAGACGTTCGCGGCGGATGCAATTATCCCGGTTATCGCCGCAGGACAGCGCGTATTTGGCGAGAATCGGGTGCAGGAGGCCAAAGCCAAGTGGCCGGCGTTAACGTCTGCTTACCCCGATATCGCGCTGCATCTGATCGGGCCGCTGCAATCCAACAAGGCGAAAGAGGCGGTTGCGCTGTTCGACGCCATCCATTCGGTCGACCGTCCGAGCATTTGCCAAGCGTTAGCCAAGGAAATCGAATCCCAGAACAGGCACCCGCAGCTGTTCGTCCAGATCAACACCGGCGAGGAGCCGCAGAAGGCCGGGATTGCCCCGGGCGAGGCCGATGCCTTCATTGCAAGCTGCCGCGACACCTACGGGCTGACGATCTCCGGATTGATGTGCATCCCGCCGGTCGACGAGCCGCCCGCCGCCCACTTTGCGCTCACGGCCAAGATCGCCGCGCGCAATGGCTTGACGAATCTCTCGATGGGCATGAGCGCCGATTTCGCGACCGCCATCATGCTGGGTGCCACCCATGTGCGCGTCGGCAGCGCGATCTTCGGGCATCGGTAATTGCCGTTGGCGAGGGCCGATGCCGCCCGAACGCTGTCAATATTGTCGCAAGGGCTCCTCGCAATGACGGCGGTGTGCCTCACCCGATGATGATCTTTGTGCGCGGGCCCAGGCGCCGCAGCAATTGCAGCATGGCGGATTTCGTCATGGAGACGCAGCCGGCGGTCGGGCCGAAATTGTCGCGGGCAAGGTGCAGGAACACCGCGCTGCCGCGGCCGGCGATGCGGGGTCGGGTGTTGTGGTCGATCTCGATGATGAAGTCGTAGAGATGGTCGGCGCGCTGGAGCCGGTCGCCGCCCTGCCCCTCGCCGAGCCGGATGCTCTGGTTGTAGCGGCGGTCCCGCGGATCCTCGCACCAGGCGTCCACGCCGGTGATCATCCGGGCCGGCAGGAACGTCCGGGGACGGCTGTGCCGGTCGCCCCGCCACCACAATTGCCTGGGCCGGAAGCTGCCTCTGGGGGTGCCGCCATCGCCCTCGCGCTTGTTGGCGAGAATGCCGCCTCGCCCCAGCGCAACCGGAATGGTCAGCGCTCCCGCCGTCAGCCAGCCCCGGCGCGGATTGCCGGCAGCAGGCTTAACGCGGATCGCCGAGAGCGGCCCGGGGCCTCGATTCCTGATGTAACCGACTGAAGCTGCTTTGTTTTTCATGTGAACGTGCAATGTCGAATTCATTACAGGACATTCATCAAAACGTCCTGCTATTCTGAGTTAGAGTGCTTCTGGCTTGTGAATCGGTAACAGCCCACTACTTCAACACGAACAACAATAATCACGGCGACCTTAAACTTCCCCTCGCGGCTGGGTGCGGCATGGATGTGCCGCCGAGCCGGACCCCAAAAGGATGACCCCCCATGGCCAATGCCCGCAAGATCCTGATCGTGGATGACGATACCGATCTGCGCGACACGTTGGTGGAGCAATTATCGCTACACGAAGAATTCGAAGCCTCTGCGGTCGATACCGGCGCCAAGGGCGCCAGCGCCGCGAAGGCCAATTCCCCCGATCTGGTTCTGATGGATGTCGGCCTGCCCGACACCGACGGCCGCGAGGTTGTCCGCTCGCTGCGGAAGGGCGGCTTCAAGGCCCCGATCATCATGCTGACCGGGCACGACACCGATTCCGACACGATCCTGGGCCTGGAATCCGGCGCCAACGACTATGTGGCAAAGCCCTTCCGTTTCGCGGTGCTGCTGGCGCGCATCCGCGCCCAGCTCCGTCAGCATGAAGCCAGCGAGGACGCGGTGTTCTCGGTCGGACCCTACTCCTTCCGTCCCGGCTCGAAGATGCTCACCGCGGCCAATGCCCGCAAGGTCCGCCTCACCGAGAAGGAAACCGCAATTCTCCGCTTCCTCTACCGGGCCGGCCAGATGCCGGTGTCGCGCGAGACCCTGCTCCAGGAGGTTTGGGGCTATAATTCCGGCGTCACCACGCACACGCTGGAAACCCACATCTACCGCCTCCGCCAGAAGATCGAGAAGGACGCCGCCAACCCGGAGATCCTGGTGACGGAAGCCGGTGGCTACAAGCTGGTGCCGTGATACGCTTCGATGGCGTGCGAATCGTTTTAGATCGCACGCCTTCGAGCCTCGGACCTGAATGTCAATCGACGATGATGTAGCGCTTCTCGAGCGTGTCCCGACACTGCGCCTGTTGGGAGACGCCTCGTTGCGCATGCTGGCGATCGGCTCGGAGCAGCGTGATTTCGTCCGCGGCGACGTGCTGTTCAATCTCGGCGACGACGCCGACGCCGGCTTCGTGGTCCAGCGCGGCGCCTTCCGGGTTGAAGACGGCGCCGGCGCCGAAATGATCGCCGGCCCTGGCGCGTTGATCGGCGAGCTCGCGCTGGTGGTGCCGATGAAGCGGCCGTCGAGCGCGGTCGCGCTGGAGCATTCCTCCGTCATCCGCGTCGCCCGCAGCCTGTTCCAGCGCGTGCTCGAAAGCGATCCCGCTGCGGCGGTGCGCCTGCGCGACGAGTTCGCGGTGCGCTCCAGCCAGATCGCCAGCGATATTTTGATGGCGGGTGCGAAGCTGACGTCGTAGCTCTCTCCACTCGTCATTCCGGGGCGCGACGAAGTCGCGAACTATGGTGCGCAATTGCGCACCTGAGAATCCATTGAGCGGCAGAGTCAGTTGATGAATGGATTCCGGGCTCGCGCCAAGTGGCGCGCCCCGGAATGACGAGGGCGGCTCACACCTCCAGCGTCACCGTCACAGGCACGTGGTCCGATGGCCGCTCCCAGCTGCGCGCATCGCGCAGAATCCTGAAATCGCTGACTGCATCCTTCAGCGCGCGCGAGACCCAGATGTGGTCGAGCCTGCGGCCGCGATCGCCGATGGTCCAGTCGGCGGAGCGGTAGCTCCACCACGTATAGACCTTCTCCGACATCGGGATGCGCTCGCGCGCGACGTCGACCCATTCGCCGGCCGCGAGCGCCGCCTTCAGCTTCTCCGTTTCGACAGGCGTGTGCGAGACCACTTTCAGCAGCTGCTTGTGCGACCACACGTCGTTCTCGTGCGGGGCGACGTTGAGATCGCCGACCAGAATGTGGCGGTCCTCACCGCGCGGATGCAGCGGCTCGCACGCTTTCATCTCGTCGAGGAAGCGGAGCTTGTGGTCGAATTTCTCGTTCAGCGCGGGATCGGGAATGTCGCCGCCCGCGGGCACGTAGAAATTATGCAGCACCAGTGGTTTTGCGATGCCCGCCTTTTCACCGAACGACACCGAGATGTGGCGCGAATCCACCTTGTCGCAGAAGGTGCGGATGTCCTTCGATTCGAACGGGATCTTCGAGATGATGGCGACGCCGTGATAGCCCTTCTGACCGTTCAGCGCGACGTGCTCGTAGCCGAGCCGCTTGAAGCGCTTCAGCGGAAAAGCATCGTCGATGCACTTGGTCTCCTGCAGGCACAGCACTTCTGGCCGCGCGCTCTTGAGAAATTTCGCGACCAGGTCGATGCGTAGCCGCACCGAATTGATGTTCCAGGTTGTCAGGGAAAGACGCATAGGAAATGCGTCTTAGCATGGATTGGCGTGGGGAAAATGCTTGTCCACAGCGAGCTCTCGTAGGGTGGGCAAAGCGAAGCGTGCCCACCGTGATGGCCGTGAGGAGAGGTGGTGGGCACGGCGCAAGAGCGCCTTTGCCCACCCTACGGCAGCGGAGCGCTCAACCCCGCGACGGCGTGTTGTAATTGGTGAAATCGATCTTGAACATGTTGGGGTCGAGCTTCTTGCTCGAGTCCAGATTGTACACCGCAATCGTCGTGTCGTAGCCCTGCGGATCGGTGACGGTCCACTGCTTGAGCTGGCCGTCCTTGGCGCCGAACATCAGCAGCAAGCGGCTGGTGCCGACCAGGGCCTGCTTCTCCTCGATGGTGACGCTGACGAAGACGTCGTCGGCCGAGACGCCAACGACATTGGTGTCCCTCATCAGGTCGATGCGGTCGGACAATAGAAAGCGCAGCGGCGTCTGCGACAGCGGGTAGACGTCCTGGGTCGCGAGCTTGCGGTCGCGCACCACGAGCGAGGATCCGTCGGCGACGATGTCGATCGGGCTCGGCGCATCATATTCGAAGCGTACCTTGCCGGGTTTCTGGATGTAGAAGTCGCCCTGCGTCTTGCTGCCGTCGGGACCGACCTGGACGAAATTCCCGACCAACGTCTGCAGCGACGACAGATAGGCGCTGACCTTGGCCGCCTGCGCTTTCTGGTTGGCGTCGAAGGTCTGGAAGATGCTGCTCGGAACGTTGCGCCGCGGATCCGGGATCACCGGATTGGGCGGCGCCTGCGTCGCGCCGGTGACGGCCGGCCCACCGGCGGTCGCGCCGCTGTCACGCCCCTTCGGCGCGGGCTTCGGCACCGGCACGGTCTGCGCGAAAGACGCAGCGGTCACCATCGCGGCGGTGACGAGAAGCACGCCGGCCATGCGCGCGCTTCGCGCGGCGATCGTGGCAGCGAATCGAATGTCCGGATGTCTAATCAACGCGTCGTCCTGTGTGGCTGGGCGCCCTTTTACCGTGATTTCGGGCAAAAGCAGATATCGAATTTGCGTGAAATGTTGCTCAGAGGCTCCTCGCCTCACATATGGCTGTCTTCTTCCTCGACCAGAATCTCGCGCTTGCCGGCATGGTTGGCGGGACCGACGATGCCCTCCAGTTCCATGCGCTCCATCAGCGATGCGGCGCGGTTGTAGCCGATTTGCAGGCGGCGCTGGATGTAGCTGGTCGAGGCCTTGCGATCGCGTTTGACGATCGCGACCGCCTGCTGGAAGAGATCGCCGCCGCCATCGCCGCCCATGCCGGTGGCGTCGAACACGGCACCGTCCTCGTCCTCGGTCGGCTCTTCGGCGGTGACGGCTTCGAGATATTCCGGCTGTCCCTGGGTCTTGAGGTGACGCACCACCTTCTCGACTTCCTCGTCGGAGGCGAACGGTCCGTGCACGCGGCTGATGCGGCCGCCGCCCGCCATGTAGAGCATGTCGCCCTGGCCGAGCAGCTGCTCGGCGCCCATCTCGCCGAGAATGGTGCGGCTGTCGATCTTGGACGTGACCTGGAAGGCGATACGGGTCGGGAAGTTCGCCTTGATGGTGCCGGTGATGACGTCGACCGACGGACGCTGCGTCGCCAGGATCACGTGCAGGCCGGCGGCGCGCGCCATCTGCGCCAGACGCTGCACCGCGCCTTCGATGTCCTTGCCGGCGACCATCATCAGGTCGGCCATTTCGTCGACGATGATGACGATGTAGGGCAGCGGATCGAGCGAGAGCTTCTCTTCCTCGTAGATCGCCTTGCCGGTCTCCTTGTCGAAGCCGGTATGCACCGTGCGCGTCGGCTCCTCGCCCTTGGCCTTCAATTCGAGCAGGCGCGTGTTGTAACCGTCGATGTTGCGCACACCGAGCTTGGCCATGTTCTTGTAGCGCTCTTCCATCTCGCGCACGGCCCATTTCAGCGCGACCACCGCCTTTTTCGGGTCGGTCACAACAGGCGTGAGCAGATGGGGAATGCCGTCATAGACGGAGAGCTCGAGCATCTTCGGATCGACCATGATCAGGCGGCATTGGTCCGGCCGCAGCCGGTAGACCAGGCTGAGGATCATGGTGTTGATCGCGACCGACTTGCCCGAGCCGGTGGTGCCGGCGATCAGCATGTGCGGGGTGCGCGCGAGATCGATGATGACGGGGTCGCCGCCGATGGTCTTGCCGAGACAGAGCGGCAGCTTCGCCACCGTGTCGGTCGCCTCCTTCGCCACCAGCAATTCGCGCAAATAGACTTTCTCGCGATGCGCGTTCGGCAGCTCGATGCCGATCGCGTTGCGGCCGGGCACGACGGCGACGCGTGCCGACAGCGCGCTCATCGAGCGGGCGATGTCGTCGGCAAGGCCGATCACGCGCGATGACTTGATGCCGGGCGCCGGCTCCAGCTCGTACAGCGTGACCACCGGACCCGGATTGGCCTTCACGATCTCGCCGCGCACGCCGAAATCCTGCAGCACGCCTTCGAGCGAACGGGAATTGTTCTCCAGCTCGGCCTTGCTGAGCGGCTGGCGATCGCCGGCCTTCGGTGCGGCCAGCATGGAGACGGACGGGAGGTCGAACTTGTCGGAGGATTTCTTGGAAGCGGGCTTCGGCGCGGCTTTCTTCTTCGGGGCGCGCGCGGCGGGCTCCTCCTCTTCCTCCTCCTCGTCCTCCAATTCGTCTTCGTGCTCGTCCTCGTAGTCCTCGTCTTGAGACTGCGGCGAGATCGACGGCGCCGAGCGGCCGCCGCCGAGATTCGGCTCCTGCCGGCTGAACTGGGCGGCCTTGGTCTTCGGTCCGCTCGAGACCAGCGAGCGGTAGGCGGCACCACACAGCCAGATCAGCCGCGCCTTGGTGCTCATCAATGCATGGAACAGCCAGCCCAGCGAGACCGAACCCCGATCGCTCTCCTCGTCTTCGTCGAGCGGCTTGTCGTCATCGGCGACCTCAGCGATCTCGTCGTCTTGCTCGCGCGCGCCGAGGCCGCAGGCGATCAGGAAGGTCGCTGTCATCGCGGCGAACAGGATCGTGCCCAGCACGATGCGATAGATCGTACCGGCCGGCCCGAAGATCACCGCGGGCGCGCGCACCAGCGCATCGCCGACCACGCCGCCGAGGCCGGTCGGCAGCGGCCAGGCCCCGCCATGCTGAAAGCAACTGACGAAGCCTGCCGCGATCACCGTGCAGAGAATCCAGGAGCCGAGCCGCAGCGCCTCGCGGTCGAACGGCCGATGCGTCATCATACGCCAGCCCCAGACCGCAACGGTCAGGACCAGCATGATCGCGCCGAGCCCCAGGATCTGCATGGCGAGATCGGCGCCGATCGCGCCGGCATAGCCGAGGATGTTGCGGATCGGCCGCGAGGTCGCGTGGCTGAGACTGGGATCCTGCACCGACCACGTCATCAGCGCCGCCGCGGCGATGCCCGCCAGCGCGATCAGGCCGAGGCCGGCGAGCTCGCGCATGCGCCGCGCCAGCCCCTCGCGGATCGAGGGCGGCAGATGGCCGACCAGAGGAATGACGCGTTCGATTGCCGACATGCTCACGGGCCCCGCCTAACCCAGAGTCTCGACCAGCCGGTGCAGCGCCTGCGCCGTGGTCTCGCCGTCCTGCACCAGTGCGAGGCGGATATAGCCTGCGCCGGGATTGAATCCGTCAGGCTGCTGTCGCGCCAGGAAGCTGCCGGGCACCACGCGCACGCCGGCTTCCTTGAACAGCTTGAGCGTCACCGACACGTCGTCGCCGATCTCGGAGGTGTTGAGCCAGACGCAGAAGCCGGCATCGGGGCGGCGATAGCCGTAACGATTGCCGATGATCTGGTCGGCGAGGTCGAACTTGATCCGGTACAGCCGCCGATTCTCCTCGACATGCGCCTCGTCGCCATAGGCGACCGTCGCGACATGCTGCAGCGGCACCGGCACCTGGGGCGCGGCGATGTAGCGCAGCTCGAGGAACATGCCGATGAACCTCTTGTCGCCGGCGGCAAAGCCGACGCGCAGGCCCGGCAGGTTGGAGCGCTTCGACAGTGACTGGAACGCGACCACGCGCGTGAAGTCGGGGCCGGCGCATTCCAGCGCGCTGCCGGGTGCCTCGCGGGTGTAGATCTCGGAATAGCACTCGTCGCTGAGGATCACGAAGCCATAGCGATCGGCGAGCTGCTTCAATCGCTTGAAATAGCCGGGCCTCGCGACCGAGCCCTGCGGATTGGCGGGCGAAGCCAGGTAGAACGCCACCGTGCGCGCCAGCGTCGCCTCATTGATGGCGTCGAGATCGGGCAGGAAGCCGTTCTCGACCGTGGTCGGCAGATGGACCGGCTCGCAAGCGGCCGCAAGCGCGCCCGCGCCGTAGACCGGATAGAACGGGTTCGGCATCAGGATCGCGGGCTTGCCCGGACGCGGGCCGACATAGCGCGCGGCCGCGATCGCGGCGAGGAACAGCCCCTCGCGGCTGCCATTGAGGACGAGAATCTCGCTCTCGGGATCGAGCGGCCGCGGCAGCTTGAACCGCGTCGACAGCCAGGCCCCGGCGGCGTTGCGGAACGGGTCGGTGCCCTTGTTGGCGGGGTAACGGCCGAAATCGGCGATGTGCTTGGCCAGCACCGGGCCGACAAAGTCGGGTACGGGATGCTGGGGCTCGCCGACCGCAAGCGAAATCAAGGGCTTGCCCGGCTGATGCGGGGCCAGCAGCTCGTTCAGCCGGACGAAGGGCGAGCGTTCGGAATCGGAGCCATTACCGCCCTGCGGCGCACGGGATGAAGCGGTCAGAGCCATTCGTTGGGCGCCAGTACTCTTGGAACGGCCGGTCGCTACCAAAGGCGCCGGCGGGAAGCGGTTCAGTTCACCATAGATAGGGCGAGGTTAAGACGCGATTAACCATCGGCCGCCGCCCGCGTCCAGAGCGGGAATAATGGGGCCGGAGACAGCGGCGTGCATGGACGGTCCCCCCTCCCCCGGAGGCGCCTGCAGGCGGAGCGATCAAAAGAAAGGGGCTCCAGCTTGCGCTGGAGCCCCTCAACGGTCAGGGCATTGCCGGGTATGTGCCCGAACCGTAGTTGTGGACGCGGTCCCCGAAGAGACCGCGCCCGGGAGGAGAGGGTCACATGTTGTAGGCGCGCTCGGTGTGCTCGGTGATGTCGAGGCCTTCACGCTCGCTCTCGACATTGGCGCGGAGGCCGACGATCACATCGACAACCTTGAAGAGGATCGCCGAGCCGACGCCCGACCACACCAGCGTGGTGCAGACGGCCTTGATCTGGGCGAGCATCTGCGTGGCGAAGTCGTAATCGGCGACCTTCGGCGGGATCGCCGAATAGTCGATGATGCCGGCGCCGCCGAGCGCGGGGTTGACCAGAATGCCGGTGCCGATGGCGCCGACGATGCCGCCGATGCAGTGCACGCCGAACACGTCGAGGGAGTCATCGTAGCCGAGCGCGTTCTTCACCACGGTGCAGAAGAACAGGCAGACCACGCCGACGACGAGGCCGAGGACGATCGCTCCCATGACGCCGGAGAAGCCGGCGGCGGGCGTGACGGCCACGAGGCCCGCGACGGCGCCTGAGATCACGCCGAGCACGGAGGGATGACCCTTGATGATCCACTCCGCGAACATCCACGACAGCGCGGCGGCTGCGGTGGCGACGAAGGAGTTGGTCATGGCGAGCGCAGCGCCGCCGCTGGCCTCGAGATTGGAGCCGGCATTGAAGCCGAACCAGCCGACCCAGAGCAGCGAGGCGCCGATCATCGACATGGTCAGCGAGTGCGGGGCCATCAGCTCCTTGCCGTAGCCGACGCGCTTGCCGATCAGGAGAGCGCCGACGAGGCCCGCGATACCGGCGTTGATGTGCACCACGGTGCCGCCCGCGAAGTCGATCGCGCCCATCTTGAAGATCCAGCCGGCATCGGCGTTGAGCTCGTCGAGCTTGGCCTGGGCCGCGGTCTTCGCCGCCGCGTCAGTAGCGGCAGCCAACGCTTTGGCCGCATCCTGGATCAGGTCCGGACCCTGCCAGTACCAGACCATGTGCGCGATCGGGAAATAGACCAGCGTCACCCAGAGCGGAACGAACAGCGCGATCGCCGCGAACTTCATGCGCTCGGCGAAGGCGCCGACGATGAGAGCGGGCGTGATCGCCGCGAAGGTCATCTGGAAGCAGACGTAAATCAGCTCCGAGATGTTGGCGTCGACCGAGAAGGTCGCGGCCTTCGTGTCGGTGGTGACGCCCATCATGAAGGCCTTGGAGAAGCCGCCGATGAAGTCGGAGCCGCCGGTGAAGGTGAGGCTGTAGCCGTATACGGCCCAGATCACGCAGACGACGCAGACGGTGTAGAACACCTGCATCAGGACCGAGAGCATGTTCTTGGAACGAACCAGACCGCCGTAGAACAGCGCGAGGCCGGGGATCGTCATCAACAGCACCAGCACTGTCGATGTCAGCATCCAGGCGTTGTCTCCCTTGTTGACCGTTGGCTCGGCGTAGGCTGCGGTCGCAGCGAACAGGCCGACTGCGAGAGCCGCCAGTCCCGCGCCATAGGGACGCTTGAACGTCATATTGTTTACTCCTGCTTGGATAAGGTTGAGCGCGAAATCAGAGGGCCGCGGCATCGGCCTCGCCGGTGCGGATACGCACCGCGTGGTCGAGGTTGATGACGAAGATCTTGCCGTCGCCGATCTGTCCGGTTTTCGCCGCGGACGTGATGGCATCGATGGTCTTGTCGACCTGGTCGGAGGCGACAGCGACCTCGATCTTGATCTTGGGCAGGAAGCTCACGGCATATTCGGCGCCGCGATAGATTTCCGTATGGCCCTTCTGGCGGCCATACCCCTTGACTTCCGTCACCGTGAGACCGTGAACGCCGATGGCGGTCAGGGCGTCACGGACTTCTTCAAGCTTGAATGGCTTGATGATCGCCATAACAATTTTCATGGGTCCTATCCCCGCTTGGGCCCGGTCCGGACGTGGCCGGGCGTTCTCGACTGGTTCGCCACGAGGGAGAAGTTTCACTACGCGGGCACAGCCGGACCCCTAGAATCAAATGCCGTGCCAGATCAGGCGGATTGCCTAACGGACTATGAAGACGGGGGTTTTCGCCTTTGGCGGGTGTTGCGATGCAGTGCGCTATTACGTCGCGCTCAAAACGTGGTCACACCTGCTGAAAATAAGGGCAAGACAGGCTCCCGACACAATGTTGCTCACGTGTCGGGCAACGAGGCGGTATTTACGTAGCGTCGGCGCCTATTGCAGGGCTTCACCGTGCTGCGAAATATCCAGACCCTCCAGCTCGTGCTCACGGGATACGCGCAAGGGCACGAACAGGCCGACCAGCTTGAGCAGGATGAAGCTGACGCCCGCCGACCAGACGAAGGTCACGGCGACCCCATAGAACTGGATCAGGAGCTGCTGCGGATTGCCCTCCAGCAGGCCGGCGGTGCCGCCGATGGCGCTGGTGGCGAACACGCCGCCGAGCAGGGTGCCGGTCAGGCCGCCGATGCCGTGGACGCCGAAGACGTCGAGCGAATCGTCGTAGTCGAAGCGGTGCTTCAGCCAGGTACAGGCCCAGTAGCAGAGTGCACCGGCAATGATGCCGATGACGATGCCGTGCCATGGCGCGACGAAGCCCGAGGCCGGCGTGATGGTGCCGAGACCTGCGACCGCGCCGGAGATCATGCCGAGCACCGAGGGCTTGCGCCGCGTCGCCCATTCGATCGCGCCCCAGGTCAGCGCGCCCGCGCAGGCGGCCAGATGGGTCGCGATGATCGCCATCACCGCGCGTGAGTTCGCTCCGAGTGCCGAGCCGCCGTTGAAGCCGAACCAGCCGACCCACAACAGGCCGGTGCCCATCACTGCGAGCGACAGATCGAACGGCGAGAGATTCTCGGTGCCGTAGCCGTGACGGCGTCCCATCACCTTGGCTGCAACGAGGCCGCCGGTGCCGGCCGACAGATGCACGACGAGACCGCCGGCGAAATCGAGCACGCCCATGCTGGCGAGGAAGCCGCCGCCCCACACCCAATGCGCCAGCGGAATGTAGACGAAGATGAACCAGGCGACCGAGAACAGGAGATAGGCGGAGAACCGCATGCGGTCGGCGACCGAGCCGGCGACCAGCGCCACCGTGATGATGGCAAACGTCATCTGGTACAGCATGAACAGCGATTCCGGGATCGTCTTCGCCGCCGGGTTGACGCTGTCCATGGTCATGCCGGCGAGAAACCAGCGATCGAGCGTGCCGATCCAGGGGCCGTCGCCGACGAAGCACAGCGAGTAGCCGAACGCCACCCAGAGAATGGAGATCAGCGTTACCGCGGCCAGGCTCTGCGCCATGGTGGCGAGCACGTTCTTCTTGCGCACCATGCCGGAGTAGAACAGCGCAAGCCCCGGGATCGTCATCATCAGCACCAGCGCTGTCGCGACGATCATCCAGGCGGTGTCGGCGGTGCTGATCTCGTTGGCCGCCGCGTGCGCCGGCGAAGCCATGGCGGACACAAATCCGATTGGCGCAGCCATTGCAGCTGCGCGGCGCGACAATCCCGCCATATCGTTCCCCCCGGCATCAATTGGCGTCGCACGCTGTGGCGTCGTTGCCCGGTGCGATCGAAGAATAATTTGTGTTAAAGCGCGTCGCTGTCGGTCTCGCCGGTGCGGATGCGCAGCGCGTGGTCGATCGGCGTGACGAAGATCTTGCCGTCGCCGATCTGGCCGGTGCGCGCCGTCGCGGTGATCACGGCGACCGCCTTGTCGGCGACGTCGGAAGCGACCGCGATCTCGATGCGCAGCTTCGGCAGGAAGTTCACGACATATTCGGCGCCGCGATAGATCTCGGTGTGGCCCTTCTGCCGGCCATAGCCTTTCACCTCGGTCACGGTCATGCCGTGCACGCCGATCGCCGTTAGGGCCTGGCGGACCTCATCGAGCTTGAAGGGTTTGATGATCGCGACGACGAGTTTCATGGTCAGGCCTATTCCCCGGGATGCGCCGCGCCGTATGTCCCCGGCGCTGCGTCAATCTGGCATCTTTCCGGGCAAATGGCACAAAAAAGTTGCAGATTGAAGCGGAAAAACGTTTGGCCAAGGGCGGTCATGTGAACGGCCGCCTCTGTACAGGGCAGCTGTTCATCATTCACAATGCATTTTTGGCATGGATGCGGTGAACCCAGGCGTGAACCGAAGCGTCCCGGCCGGTACATACGTAAGTTCGAGGGGGACGTTCCATGGCGAGTTGGTTCTACGCATCCGAGGGTAAGCAGCAGGGGCCCTTTCCGGAAGGGCAATTCCGCGACCTCGTTGCCCAGGGCGTCGTGCGTCCGGACACCTTGGTCTGGACCGAGGGCATGGCCGGCTGGCAGAAGGCCGCCGAAATTTCCGGCCTGATCGGCGGCGGTGCGCCGCCGATGGTCCCGACGGGCGGAAGTGGCTATGGCGGCGCTGCCGGCCATGCAAGCGGTGGATCGCTCTCGGTCGATTTCAGCATCCTTGAATTCACCTGGCGCAGCATCGTCCTGCTGATCGGAATGATCTTCGTCATCCCGGCGCCCTGGGCCTTCGTCTGGTACACCAGATGGATCGTCTCCTGCGTGAACGTCCCCGGGCGGCCGAACCTCAGCTTCACCGGCAATGCGATGACGTTGGTGCCGTGGTATTTCGGCTTCATCGTTCTCGCCATCGCGCTTGGCTTCGTCGGCAGCGAGATATTGAGCAACCTGCTGTTCATCGTGCAGATCGTGCTCTACTGGCTGCTGATCAAATGGATGGTCGCGAACCTCGCCTCCAACGGGCAGCCGCTGGGCCTCAGCTTCACCGGTTCGGTCTGGGCCTATATCGGCTGGAATCTGCTGTTCGCGATTTCCATCATCACCATCATCGGCTGGGCCTGGGTGGCCGCGGCTCAGATGCGCTGGTTCTGCCGCAACGTCGAGGGCACCCGGCGCGAGATCGTCTTCAAGGGCAGCGGCCTCGATATCCTCTGGCGCGGCATCGTGGCCGCCATCCTGATGTGCTTCATCATCCCGATCCCGTGGGTGTACCGCTGGATCATGAACTGGTTCGCCTCGCAGACCGAGCTCGCGCCGCGCGGCTCGCTCGGGGCATGATCTGAACGCTTCAGGCGCTGCTTGAAGCGATCAGGCCTTCCGTTCGCGCACCGAGCCTTCCTGCGCGACGGAGGCGACCAGCGTGCCGTCCGGCTTGAAGATCGAGCCGCGGGTCAGCCCCCGGCCCGATTGCGCGCTCGGCGAATCCTGCGCGTAGAGCAGCCATTCGTCGGCGCGGAACGGGCGATGGAACCACATCGCGTGGTCGAGACTCGCCGGCATCATGCGCTTGTCGAACAGCGTGCGGCCATAGCGCGCCATGATCGCATCGAGCAGCGAGAAGTCCGAGGCGTAAGCGAGCGCGCACATGTGCAGCGCCGGATCGTCGGGCAGCTTGGCGGCGGTCTTGATCCAGACGTGGATGCGGCCGTCGTCGATCTTCTGGCCGAAATAACGGCCGAGCTCGACCGGGCGCAGCTCGATCGGCCGATCGGATTCGTAGTAGCGGCGGATGAAGTCCGGCATCTCCTTGAACATCGGCTGCTTCGCCACCTCCTCCGCCGTGAGCTTTTCCGGCGGCGGCACGTCCGGCATCTTGTCCTGGTGGTCGAACGCAGTCTCCTCCTCGGCGTGGAACGACACCATGATCGAGAAGATCGCGTTGCCGTGCTGGATCGCGGTGACGCGGCGGGTCGAGTAGCTTTTGCCGTCGCGCAGGCGCTCGACCTGATAGATGATCGGGATCTGCGGATCGCCCGGCAGGATGAAATAGCAATGCAGCGAATGCGGCAGCCGGCCCTCCACGGTGCGGCAGGCCGCGACCATCGCCTGCCCGATCACCTGGCCGCCGAACACCCGCTGCCAGCTCGTCTTCGGGCTGTTGCCGCGGAACAGGTTCACCTCGAGCTGCTCGAGGTCGAGGATCCCGATGAGGTCGATCAGTCCTTTGGACATGATGGTGCTTTCCAGTGATGCCTCATTCCGGGGCGCACGCGGTGCGAACCCGAAAATCTCGAGCTGATAAACCTCCGGATTCCGGGTACGCGCGTTGCGCGCCCCGGAATGACGGAACGAAGGGCTAGCGGTCCTCGTTTCACCGCACTGTTTCGCCCAGCTCAAGTCTGCTAGCAAGACCGAGAATTGTCCGGGAAGCTTTGGTATGTCGGTACAGGGTAGCATTGTCATCGGTGGCGGCGCGTTTGCCGGCCTTGCGCTGGCCTTGGCGCTGCGCCAGGGGCTCGGGCCCGAGATCCCAATCATCGTCGCCGATCCCGCGCTCGGCACGCGGCCGAGCCGCGACCCCCGCGCCACCGCGATCGTCGCCGCCTGCCGCCGCCTGTTCGAGACGATCGGCGCCTGGGACGACGTCCGGGGCGAGGCCCAGCCGATCCTCGACATGGTCGTCACCGATTCCAAGCTCGAGGACGCCACCCGCCCGGTATTCCTGAACTTCGCCGGCGACGTCGCGCCGGGCGAGCCCTTCGCGCATATGATCGAGAACCGCCGCCTGATCGACGCGCTGGTGGTGCGCGCCGAGGCCGACGGCATCGATCTTCGCGCCACCCCGGTCGCCTCCTACGATGCGCGCACCGACGGCATCGAGGTGACGCTCGGCGACGGCAGCGTGATCGCGGCGGGCCTCTTGGTCGCCGCCGATGGCGCGCGGTCGAAGCTGCGCGAGCGCGCCGGCATCGTCACTCATGGCTGGGAGTACGATCAGTCCGGCATCGTCGTCACCGTCGGCCACGAGCGCGATCACGAGGGCCGCGCCGAGGAACACTTCCTGCCGGCCGGCCCGTTCGCGATCCTGCCGCTCACCGGCAAACGCTCCTCGCTGGTGTGGACCGAGCGCCGCACTGAGGCCGCGCGCATCATCGCCCTCAGCGACGAGGAATTCCACGCCGAGCTCGAGCAGCGCTTCGGCCTGCATCTCGGCGAGGTCAAGGTGCTCGACAAGCCGCGGGCGTTTCCGCTGTCTTATTTCGTCGCGCGGTCCTTCATCGCCGAGCGCCTCGCGCTGGTCGGCGACGCTGCCCATGTCATCCACCCCATCGCGGGCCAAGGCCTCAACATGGGCCTGAAGGACGTCGCTGCGCTGGCGGAAGTGGTGGTCGATGCCGCGCGGCTCGGCCTGGATATCGGCGGGGCGGACGTGCTCGAACGCTACCAGCGCTGGCGCCGGTTCGACACCATGGCGATGGGCGTCGCCACCAACTCGCTGAACTTCCTGTTCTCCAACCAGTCGACGCTGTTGCGCACGGTGCGCGACATCGGCCTCGGCCTCGTCGACCGCGCCCCGCCGCTGAAGAACCTCTTCATCCGCCAGGCCGCAGGCCTCACCGGCGAGGTGCCGCGGCTGTTGAAGGGCGAGGCGTTGTAAGGGCGAATGGTGAGTATCGAGTGGCGAGTGGACCCATTCGCCATTCGCCACTCCCCACTCGCTGTTATCAATCGATCTTGCGCGCCTCTTCCGGCAGCATGATCGGGATGCCGTCGCGAATGGGATAAGCGAGCTTGGCGCTGCGCGAGATCAGCTCCTGCCGCTCAGCATCGAATTCCAGCGGGCCCTTTGTCAGCGGGCAGACCAGGATCTCCAGCAATTTTGGATCGACGCTGGCTTCGGGACGTTCGGTGGGCGCGTTCATGGAAGTCTCCGGCACTTGCTTGCCTTTAGCATAGAAATTCGCGCCCGCCATCGCGCTTTAGGCGGAGACCATCGCCAGGAGCTCGTCGAGCATGGTCCGCAGCCGCGCGGCCGGGATTGACGGGCCTGACAGGGCGAAACCGAGAAATGTCCAGTACAGGATCTGCGCGCGGGCCTGCGCCGTTGCCGGGGCGAGTCCCCGCTTCTGCAGCAGCTCCTCGATATAATCGAGCCTGCGGCGATCGATGGCACGCACCGCCCCTTGCGCGCTCGCATCGAACGCCGCCCAATTGCGCACCGCGCGTTCGAGGTCGAGCCGCGCGCCGAAGGATCTCCGCAGCAGCATCTTGACCGGCTCGTCGCCGGCGGCTTCGACGTCGGCGATGATCCGCTCGGCCGCGATCTCGCGCCAGCGCTTCAGCACCGCGGCGTGAAACGCGGCGAGATCGGCGAAATGCCAATAGAAGCTGCCGCGCGATACGCCCATGGCCTTGGCGAGCGGCTCGGCCTTCAAGGCCGTGAAGCCGCTCTTGGCCAGGGCCTTGAGGCCCTGGCCAGTCCAATCGTCAGCGGAGAGCTGTTGGTTCATGTCGTTTCCCGAAAAGCGCACCATACACTAGTGTATTGACAAGCGCTTGGCCAGACGCTATCGAAACATACATGAGTGTATGGAGGCGTCGATGCGGGATCTGCTGCTCCAGTGTGCGGGCGTCGTGACCATCGCCGTTGCGCTCGTTCACGGCTACCTCGGCGAAGCCAAGGTCTTCGCCCGCGCTCGCATCGAGCCGGAGCGCCTCCGCACCTTGATCCGGCTGGTGTGGCAGGCCTCGACCGTGGCCTGGATCGGCGGTGGCGTGCTGCTGATCGCGGCGCCGTGGATGCAATCGGAGCCGGCTCGTCACTGGATCGTCGCGACCATGGCCTGCGTGTTCGGCTGCTCCGCCCTCGCCAACGCATGGGCGACGCGGGGCCGGCATTTCGGCTGGATGGCGCTCAGTGCGGTCGTCGTGATGTCGGTTGCCGGGTACTAGAACTCATCTAAAGCGGACCAGATCCGTTACCGATCGACCAGGCATTCTTCGGATGCCGTCATCGTCCTGGTCGTGCTCCACGTTGCTGGTGTGGCGCTGATAGGACTCCTGCAGCGCGATGATCACCGGACGCAAGCGCATCCGCGTCCATCTCCAGTCATCTGCAAACGCGCGCAGCGGGCTTCCGGCGCGACCGGCGCGCGGAACGTGTTAGCCCCACAGATCAAATTTTACGGACGGTGTTGGCAAGCCGCTAAGCATGCGATCAGGCGCGGCACAAAATTAACGCGAAGGGCGATTAGCCGGTCCAGCATCGACAAACATCAACAATATCGACGATGGGGCGAAACTGAATGTTCCGCGTTTTCTCCTGCCTTACGGCCGAACACGATTGGCGGCTCGTCGTGCTCGCTGCTCTGGTCTGCTTCGTTGCCAGCATCGTCGCGGTCAGCATCTTCCACCGCGCGATCGCAACGCGCGGGAGAACCCGGTGGATCTGGATCGCCATTGCCGGTGCGGCCATCGGATACGGCATTTGGGCTACGCATTTCGTCGCGATGCTCGCCTACGAGCCCGGGGTCACGACGGGCTACGGCATCGTGTTGACGGCGTCCTCTCTCGCGGCGGCAATGCTGCTGACCTCGGTCGGCTTCGGCGTCGCGGTCGTCACGTCCGGCCGCTGGCGCGCGGCGGCTGGCGGCGTCATCATCGGTGGCGGCATTGCCAGCATGCACTATCTCGGAATGTGGGCGCTCGAAGTGCCGGGCCGAGTCTCCTGGTCCGTGGACCTCGTGCTCCTCTCCATCGTTCTGGGCATGTGTTTTGGCTACGCTGCGCTGGCGGCAGCGCTCACCCGTCAGGGTTATAGCGGCACGCTGGCAGCCGCCACCCTGCTGACGCTCGCCATCGTGTCGCATCACTTCACGGCCATGGGCGCCGTGCAGATCACACCGGATCCGGCGCTCGCGACCGATACGCTTTCGCTGTCTCCGGCCTTCCTCGCGCTCGCCATCGCCGGCGTCGCATTGTCCGTGCTGGGCATGAGCCTGATCGGAGTGCTGGCCGATCGTCGTCTGGCGACCAGAACCGCCAGGTTCGAGGAGATCATCAGCCAGCTCTCCATCGCCCGGCAGCAGCTCGAAGGGTCGCAGAACGAGCTCAAGGAACAGAAGCTGAGGCTGGACACGGCCATCAACCATATGGTCGAGGGCCTTTGCATGTTCGACGCCGGGAAGCGGCTCGTCATCTGCAACGAGCGTTACGCCCGTTTGTACCGGCTGCCGCCGGAATTGCTGCGTGCGGGAACTCCGCACCGCGACATCATCCGTCATCGCGTTACCAGCGGCATACTCGAAGGCGAGGCCAGCGATTTCGCCGCCGAACGGCAGATCGCCAGGCTCGAAGCACTGCCGATCCATGCCGTCTCGAGCCGCATCGATGCGTTCGCCGATGGGCGGCTGATCTGCGTGACGCGGCAGCCGATGGCCGGCGGCGGCTGGGTGGCTACGCATCTGGATGTCACCGAGCAACGCCGGTCCGAAGCGAAGATCACCTACATGGCGGAACACGATGCGCTCACCGAGTTGCCGAACCGCGTGCTGCTCAAGGCGCGTCTGGAGCCTGCACTCGCCGATACGCGTGGCGGAAATCTCCATCTGGCGGTTCTCCTGCTCGACCTCGACCGCTTCAAGGAGGTCAACGACACGCTCGGACATCCGGCGGGCGACCTGCTGCTGCGCTCAGTCGCGGCGCGCTTGCTGGATTGCATCAGGGAGACGACGTTCGTCGCCCGACTGGGCGGCGACGAATTCGCAATCGTCGACTACGTGACCAATCCGGCTGCGGACGCGGCCTCTCTCGCCGAGGCGATCCATGGCGCGCTCAGCGAGCCGTTCGATCTCGGCGATCATCAGGTCATTGTCGGCACCAGCATCGGGATCGCCCTTGCGCCCCGAGACGGCGCCGATTCCGACACGATCCTCAGGAGCGCAGATCTTGCCCTCTACTCGGCCAAGAGCGGCGGACGTGGTGCATTCCGCTTCTTCGAGCCGGAGCTGGACCGGCTCCTGCATGCGCGCCGCAACCTGGAGCGGGATCTGCGGAAGGCGCTTGCGAGGAGCGAATTCGAGCTCCACTACCAGCCGTTCGTCAATTTGAAGAGCGGCGAGACCTGTGGCTTCGAGGCGTTGCTGCGTTGGCATCACCCCGAGCGGGGTCTGGTCTCGCCCGGCGAATTCATTCCCGTCGCGGAGGAAACTGGCTTGATCCTGCCGCTGGGGGAGTGGGTGTTGAGAACCGCCTGTGCCGAAGCGGCAAAATGGCGTTCCGACCTGAAGATCGCGATCAACCTGTCTCCAGCGCAATTCAGGAGCAAGGAGCTCGTGTCGACGATCGTGAGCGCACTGGCGGCGTCGGGGATTGCTTCAGACCGGCTCGAGCTCGAGGTCACCGAAACCGTCATCATGCATGACAGCGGGACCGTATTCGCAGCACTCAGCCAGCTGCGCGAGCTCGGGGTGCGGATTGCCCTCGACGATTTCGGCACCGGCTATTCGTCGCTCAGCTTTCTGCAGAAGTTTCCCTTCGACAAGATCAAGATCGATCGCAGCTTCGTCAGCGAGCTGTCCAGTCCGATGGAGGAGCCCCATCGGATCGCGCGGGCCGTGGTCCAGTTCGCCACGAGTCTCGGTAAGACGTCCACCGCCGAAGGCGTCGAAACCGCCGAGCAGCTGGACATCCTGCGCCAGGAGGGCTGCGTCGAGGCCCAGGGCTTCCACCTCAGCCCGCCGATACGGGCCTCGACGGTCGCACGGCTTGCGGATCGAAAGGCCGAGGCCGGCGAGTTTGCCGCATAGAGCATGATCCGGACCCGAAGGGCCGCGTCAGCGCAAAGTGTGTAGCGGTTTCCGAAAAGATCATGCTCAAACCAAAAAACCCAAAGCGCGATGAGGATTTATCCTAATCGCATCGCGCTTTGGGTCGCTTGACGATCACTGCAGCGGCGGGTCGCCGCTAGTGCGCTTCTTGGCGAGGTCCATCTCGGTGACGGCGATCAGGATCTCGGCGCGGGTCTTCAGGTCGGGCGCCTCCAGCATGGCCTGCTTTTCCGCGGGGCCGTAGGGCGACATCATCGCGAGCGCATTGACGAGGGCTTCATTGGGCGCGCTCTCGACGCCCTCCCAGTCGACCTTGAGGTTGTTGGCCTTCAGGAAGTCCGCCAGCACCGCCAGCAGCGCCTCGCGGTCGACCTCCTCCTCGCCGCGGCGCGCGGTGAAATCGTCGACGTAGGCGAAGAAGTCCACCTTGCACTGCCGATAGGGGGTGAGCACCTCGAGCTCCTCGACCACCTTGAAGCGCGAAACGCCGGTGAGCTCGAGGATGTAGCGGCCGTCGCCGGACTCGGCGAGCTGGGTGATGCGGCCGACGCAGCCGACGCGGAACAGCGCCGGCTTGTCGGAATCCTTCCGCGAATGCGCGATGTCGGGCTGGATCATGCCGATCAGGCGATGGCCGTCGCGGAAGGAATCGTCGACCATCGAAAGGTAGCGCGGCTCGAAGATGTTGAGCGGCATCTGGCCGCGCGGCAGCAGCAGCGCGCCCGGCAGCGGGAAGACCGGAATGATCTCCGGGAGGTCGGCGGGCCCGCGATATTCGATGTTGATCGGCATCTGCCCGGTCCCCTGGCGTTGCTAGCGCATGATCCGGATCCGAAGGACCGCGTTAGCGCAAAGTGTGGAGCGGTTTTCCGAACAGATCATGCTCAAAAAAGGCCGTTACGAAAACAGGATCGTCGACAAACGTTTGCGGCCTTCGACGGTTGCATCATCCGTGCCGCCCCAGGCCTCGAAGAACTGCACCAGCTGCTTGCGGGCGCCGTCGTCGTTCCATTTGCGGTCGCGCTTGATGATCTCGAGCAGCTGCTCGGTCGCCGCCGCGCGGTTGCCTTGGGCGTTGAGCGCGGTGGCGAGGTCGAACCGGGCCTGATGATCGAGCGGATTTGCGGCGACTTTCTGTTCCAGCTCGGCGACCGGTCCAAGCGATTTCGCCTGCTCGGCGAGATCGATTGCGGTCTGCACGGCCTTCACGGCCGGGTCGTTGCGCTTGGATTCCGGCACCATGGCCAACGTCTGCTTGGCCTGCTCCATCGCGCCGGAAACGGCGTAGCACTTCGCAAGGCCCGCAAGCGCCGCGATGTTGGTGGAATCATGCTGCAGCGCCTCGGCATAGATCTGCGCCGCCGCCGCCGCGTCGCCCTCGGCGAGCACCGCGTCGGCCTCCTGCACGATCTCGGCGACGTTGACCTCGCCCGGCGCGGTGACGCCCTTGGTCAGCCGCTCGATGAAGGCGTTGACCTGGCTCTCCGGCACCGCGCCCATGAAGCCGTCGGCCGGCTGGCCGTTGACAAAGGCGATCACGGCCGGGATCGACTGGATGCCCATCTGGCCCGGGATCGCCGGATGATGGTCGATATTCATCTTGACCAGCTTGACCTTGCCCTTGGCCGCCTTCACCGCCTTCTCCAGGACGGGGGTGAGCTGCTTGCAGGGGCCGCACCATTCCGCCCAGAAATCGATCAGCACGGGCTGGCGCTTCGATTCCTCGATCACGTCCTTCACGAAGGTCTGGGTGGTGGTGTCCTTGATCAGGTCGGCCGCAGCCGGGCCCGCCGCTCCGTTACCCTGGTCGATGATCGTCACGGGATTCCCTCGTCATGTCTGGAATGGCGGCTCTTTAGCACGCCGCCGCGTCATATGCTTGTGGTCGGCTCCTAAATTGGGCCGAATGGGCCGAATTTCAATCCAGGCACCCCGATTCGCCGGTTCCGAGACGTTTCCGGTCGATTTGGCCGGCTTCGGGCTCCATACGGGGTCCGAATTGCGAATTGAGGCCGCCTGTAGCTGTTGCATTCCCCTCCCGCTTTTGGCATACGACAGCCGTTGTCGGCGCGTCACGCGACCGACACAGGATGCGGGTGTAGCTCAGTGGTAGAGCACGACCTTGCCAAGGTCGGGGTCGAGGGTTCGAGCCCCTTCGCCCGCTCCAGTTTTTCCTAGGCTGGCCTAGGAAGCGCTCTCCAACCACGGAGAGCATTGTATGAGCCTCAAAGACTCCAAAGGGCAAGCGCGAGCTGTTGTTGGGCATGAGCCGCCTCGTACGGCGATTTGCTGTCCGCGCTTGCGAGAGCGGCCTCAAACCGAGGCCGGAGCAATTTTGAAGGTCTTTCGGTAGTTTACGGGCAAGTGAAGACGCCGGGAAGGCAGCAACTCAATGGATTCTCAGGCCTTGGTTCACTATATTTGGGGAGAGGAGTTTCCATGTCTGCTCAGCGCTCCGCCACCAAGGCCCAGTATACCGCTGGTGTAATCCAGCGGTTGGCGGCCGCTAACAACGTGGCAGTGATCGCGACATCGAACGATGTCTTTGCCCATCACGTGACGCGGCTCTCCGGCGATGACGTGAATTTCGATCCTATCGAGAATACCATCGTCGCACTCCAGCGCGCCGGGATTTTGGATCGTGTCCAAGCGGTGCGTCTTCAAGCGCGCTATCTTCGCGAAAGCCGTCTGTGACGTTTGATCCGTTTGGAGATTTTGCGACGCGCGGTTATTTGCGCAACGTCGCGAAGGCCAAAGATCCCGGAATCGTTCAGCGCCTCCTGCACAATTCCTTTCTGACCGGCATCGATGCAGCCTTGGATCATCTCAAGGCGCAGCCTTCCCTAAGCTACGCCGATGTCCTCCAAACACACAAAACGCTCTTTGAAGGAGTGTTCCCCTGGGCTGGAGAGGACCGTCATACGAACGCGTCCCACATCTTCGTAAAGAAGGGCTCAGTGATCTTCGCCCATCCCAATGACATCCGCAAAGCTATCGACTACGCGTTGGAGAAGGGACAAGACGAGGCGTTCATGGCGGAAAAGCCCGGCGAAGTGATGGGCTATCTCGCCTATGGCCATCCATTCCTGGACGGCAATGGCCGCACTATCATGCTGATCCATGCGGAACTTGCGCGGCGTGCAGGCATCAGCATCGATTGGGCCGCCACGGACAAAGTTCAGTATCTCGCAGCCCTGACGCCGAAGCTCGAAGAGCCGGGCAAGGGCAAACTTGATGCTTACCTTAAGCCATTCATCCGCAAGGGCTTGGAGAGCAGCATCGCCGACGGGATCAAGGCCGCGCCGGGCCTGGACGGCGGCAACGCAGACACAGTCGCAGGCGAGACGAGCAATCCAATGCTCCAGGCGCAATACGAAGAGCAAAAAGCCAAGCGCAACGGCGGGCGAGACTTGCAATGACAATCCTGGTCACCGGTAGCGCTGGCCATCTCGGGGAGGCGGTCCTGCGGACGCTCCGTGGGCGCGGGTCGCCCGCCCGCGGCGTCGATCTCAAGCCCTCCCCCTTCACCGATGCCGTCGGCTCCATCGTCGATCCCGCCTTCGTGCGGCGCCAGATGGACGGCGTCACTGCCGTGATCCACACCGCGACGCTGCACAAGCCGCATGTGGCGACCCATTCCAAGCAGGATTTTGTCGACACCAACGTGTCAGGAACGCTGAACCTGCTCGAGGCGGCGGTGTGGGTCACCGAGGAGCTGCCATCGGTGCCGAAGAACATCTACGGCACGACCAAGCTGATGGCCGAGAACCTCTGCGAGCTGTTCTTTCGCGAGCGCGCGCTACCGATCGTGGTTCTGCGGACCTCGCGCTTCTTTCCGGAGGACGACGACGATCCGGCGATGCGATCGGCCTACACGCTGGACAACGCGCAGGCCAACGAGCTGCTCTACCGCCGGCTGGATATCGCGGACGCAGTGAGCGCGCATCTGCTCGCCGTCGAGCGTGCGCCCGGCATCGGCTTCGCCCGCTACATCGTCTCGGCGACGAGCCCGTTCGAGCAACGTCATCTCGGAGCGCTGGCGCGCGATGCCGCCGGCGTCGTGCGCGAGCTCTATCCGGAGTGCGCGCAGCTCTATGCGGCGCGCGGCTGGCGGCTCTTCCCCGCGATTGACCGGGTCTATGTCAACGAGCGCGCGCGGCGGGAGCTCGGCTGGCGACCCGAATTCGACTTCGCGCATGTGCTGCGCAGCCTGCGCGATGGCCGCGACGTCCGCAGCACGCTGGCGCGTGAGGTCGGATCGAAAGGCTACCACGACACGCTGTTCGACGACGGACCCTACCCCGTCGCCCCGTGAGCGCCGCGATTATTTTACTCGACGCTTCAAATGATTGTCCGGCGTCACCGCGCGCGGATCAACTTGCGCAGTTCTACTGTGCATGGGGTTGTTTTCGCACTTTTGTATGCCCACCCCGGCGGACCGCCTGACGACGTTGCGCGCGCGCTGTTGATTCCGCGTTGCAGCGCGAGGCGCGGTCGTCGCAGCGTTCATCCGTTCATTGACATTCCGTCTCAATTTTTGCTGCGCGCAGCCGCGCTGCATCCGGCGCGCTTCTCACGATGGGCAGATGTGCTACCCTTTTTGCGTCTGTCGTCCCGACGGGCTCAAGACTTCGCCTCTCGACTAGCAAAACAAAATAACGCGCAGCCCTGATGGCTGCCTTAGGGGAGTGATGCGATGACATCGATGTTCCATCGATCCGTGTTGGCGCTTGCAGCCGTGGCCCTTCTCGCGGGGACCGGCGCCGGCAACGCGCAGCAGCAGGACAAGAACAAGCCGCTGAAGAAATACGATTCCAGCACCAAGGAGTTCTGGACCCATCCGCCGGATGACTGGTTCCTCGGTGACGAGACCGAGGCGCAGAAGGGCCTCGCGCCGCCGTCGGGCCCGCCGACCGGCGCCTCCGACGCCGAGCTCGCCAACATCGTCAAGAAGATCAAGCTGCCGCCGGGCTTCAAGATCGAGGTCTACGCCTCCGGCGTGCTGGCCGCGCGGCAGATGGCCTGGGGTGACAAGGGCACGTTGTTCGTCGGCTCGTTCGGTCTCGGCAACGTCTATGCCATCAAGGACAACAACGGAAAGAAAGAGGTCAAGACCGTCCTCAAGGGCCTCAACATGCCCACCGGTCTCGCCTTCAAGGACGGCGCGCTCTATGTCATCGCCGTCGACAAGCTGATCCGCTACGACAACGCCGAAGCCAATCTCGACAATCTCGGCCAGGGCAAGGTCGTTTATGACGACATGCCGTCCTATGCCGCGCATGGCTGGAAGTACATCGCGGTCGACAAGGAAGGCTGGTTCTTCCTGCCGTTCGGCCCGCCCTTCAACATCGGCATTCCGCCGACCAGCGTGTCGCAGATCCGGCGCGTCGATCCCAAGACCGGCAACGCCGAAATCTGGGCGCTCGGCGTCCGCAACTCGGTCGGCGGCGACGTCGATCCGCGCACCGGCAAGCTCTGGTTCACGGAGAATGCCCGCGACTGGGTCAGCGATGATCTGCCCTCGGACAAGCTGAACATGATCAACCGGATCGGCGAGCATTTCGGCTATCCCTATTGCCATCAGGGCAATCTGCCTGACGACAAGTTCGCGATGGGCCACAAATGCTCCGAGTTCACGCCGCCCGTACTGAACCTCGGTGCCCATGTCGCACCGCTCGGCATGAAGTTCTACACCGGCGACCAGTTCCCCGCCGACTACAAGAACAACATCCTGATCGCGGAGCACGGCTCCTGGAATCGCCACAAGTACCAGGGCGCGCGCATCGTGCGGGTGATCGTCGGGCCTGACGGCAAGAACCCGAAGCGGGAGGTCTTCGCCTCCGGCTGGCTCGAGGGTGACCAGGGCTATCTCGGCCGTCCCAACGACATCATCATCGCCAAGGACGGATCAATCCTTGTGGCCGACGATTGGGCCGGCGCGATCTATCGCATCAGCTACAGCAAGAAGTAGCGCGATCGGACGCAGAGGCTGCGGCGGCCGGGAGGTGCCGCAGCCTCCTTAATTCTAAAATCTCATGCTGTCGTTCCGGATTGCGCGGTAGCGCAAGTCCGGAACCCATAACCCCGGCTCGTGGTTATGGATTCCGGGCTCGTGCTCCGCACGCCCCGGAATGACGAGCTCGATAGATCGGAATCCTTCCCCATGCGCCGGCAGTTCATTTCGCACGCAATCAGCGTGTTTGCGCTCCTGACGCTCGGCGCCTTCCCAGCCGAAGCCGCCGACAATGCCGCGATCAAGGAGAAGGCCGCCGCCTGCTCCGGCTGCCACGGCGAGAACGGCATTTCGCAGACCGAGAACATCCCCTCGCTCGCCGGCCAGCCCGATCAATTCCTGCAATGGCAGCTCGTGTTCTTCCGCGCCGGCGCGCGCAAGAACGATCAGATGCAGCCGATCGTGGAAGGGATCACCAACGAGGACATCCGCAATTTTGGCGCTTACTTCGCCTCGCTGGCGCCGCCGAAGGGACCCGAAGACGGGGATCCCGACCTGTCGAAGAAGGGGGCGCAGGTGGCCGCCGGCCGCCGCTGCGCCTCATGCCATACCGACAGCTATGCCGGCACCAAGGCGGTGGCGCGGCTCGCGGGGCAACGTGAGGAATATCTCGTCAAGGCGCTGCACGATTACAAGGCCGGCCAGCGTGTCGGCGGCGGCGTCGCCGCGATGGCCGACGTCGCCTATCACATGAGCGATGAGGAAATTACCGCCGTGTCGCACTATCTCGCGCATTTGAAATAGCGCTGAGCTGTTTCGGCAATCGCAGCTCGTCATCCGGGGCTCGCGCGGCGCGCGCCCCGGGACGACACCGAATGTGTGGTTACGCCCTACCCCGCCCGCTGCCTCTCATATGCCTTCAGATGCGTATACGCGATGCGCAGCTTCGGCACCGGCACCTTGGCCGCGTCGGCGCGCGCGATGAGATCGCCGATGACGTGGTCGGCCTCGACAGGCAGGCCCGCCTTGATGTCGCGGAACATCGATGCCGTCAGCGGCGAGCCCTCGGTGGTGAGATTGCCTTTGACGCGATCGAAGAACGGGCCGCCCGGCGGATAGCCGGACGCCGTGGCAACCGCGCTGGTCTCATCCAGCATGCCGAGCAGGAACTCCCGGCCGCCGGGCGCGGCGAGGATATTGCCGACGGAAGTCCGCATCAGGCTGGTGCTTGCAGCGAGCGAGGACAGGAACACCCACTTCTCCCACATGTCCTGCATGATGTTCTGGCTGGCGCTGGCGCCATGGATGCCGCTCTTGAAGGCCTCGTCGATCGCCTTCACCCGGTCCGACATCCCGCCGTCGCGCTCGCCGTAGCTGAGCGACTGCATCGGCTGGAGCTGCACCACCTCGCGCTTCTCGTTCAGCGTGGCCGCAATGGCGCAGAGGCCGCCGAGTACGCGCTCCTTGCCGAACTTCGTGTCCAGCGTGTCGAGATGCTTCATGCCGTTGAGCATCGGGATGATTGCGGTGTTCGGCCCCACCGCGGGGGCGAACGACTTGATGGCATCGTCGAGGTCGAATGCCTTGCAGCTGAGCAGCACGACGTCGAACGTGTCCTTGATTGCGTCGGCCTGAACCGTCGGCGGGTTCTTCAAGGTCACATCGCCGTTCGGGCTCTTGATAACGAGGCCGGCGCTCGCGAGCTCGTCGGCGCGGCGAGGCCTAACCAGGAAGGTCACGTCGCGGCCGGCCTGCAACAGCCTGCCACCGAAATAGCCGCCGATGGCGCCGGCGCCGACCACGAGGATGCGCATGGGAGAACTCCGCTTTTACTATTGGCGAATGGCGAATAGGGAGTAGCGAATAGTGGGCGCGATTTCCACTCGCTATTCGCTACTCGCCATTCGCGCGCTTCACTTTCCCGACACCATCTCCTCGACCTCGCGCAACTGCTCCTTGCCGAAGAACATTTCATTGCCGACGAAGAAGGTCGGCGAGCCGAAGGCGCCGCGGGCGACCGCCTCCTCGGTGTTCTTGATCAGCTTGGCCTTCACCTCGGGTTCCCCGGCGCGGGCGAACAGCTTTTGCGCATCGAGACCAGACGACGCCAGCGCCTTCGCCGCGATCTCGGGATCGTCCATCTTCTTCGGCTCGCGCCACATGTGGTGGAAGGTGGCCTCGACATATGTCTCGAACACGCCCTCGAGCTGCGCTGCGATCGCTGCGCGCATCAGGTTCAGCGTGTTGACGGGAAAGTGCGGATTCCAGACATAGGGCTGGACATGGAAGCGTTTGATGAAGCGCTCGGTCTCGACCTGCTGGAACTCCCGCTTGTTCTTGATGCCGGCGAGCGTCTCGGCCGGCGACTTGTTGTTGGTCGACTTGAAGATGCCGCCGAGCAGGATCGGCACATATTCGAACTTGACGCCGATCCGCTGTTCGATGGCTGGAATCGCCAGATGGCTGAGATAGGCGTTGGGGCTACCGAAATCGAACAGGAATTGCGGGGCGGTGCGGGTCAAAATCATTCTCCCTGGCCTGGCTTTCTGAGCGGCTTTTTCTCATTGTGGCGCAGGCCGCGCCACAGGTCCATCGTTTAATGACGGTCATAATACTTTGACCGTCAGATCAGGCGCTGCATCGCCCGCTTGCGCCACACCAGATGGTAATAGTCCATCTGCAGAATCAACATGGCGCAGAACACGATGGGATAGGCGGCCCACACGCCGGTCAGGCCGACCGTGTGGCTGAGGATGATTGCAGCCGGCAGCTCGATTGCGGCGATCGCGAAGATCGACAGCAGCATCGGCGTCAACGCGACGCCGGCGCCGCGCATTGCGCCCGAGAACACCGTGGCGAGCCCGAACGGCACCGAGCTCCACAAGGCGATGTTGAGCAATCCCTTCGCCAGATCCAGCACGGCGCCGTCGGTGATGAGGATACCGAGCACCGCGCGTGGCGCGAGGTAGATCAGCGCCACCAACCCGCCGGTCAGGACGATATTGAACGCAAGGCCCATCCGCACGATGCCGTCAAGCTGGGCCCGGTCGCCGCCGCCGACGGCCTGGGCGCCGAGGATCGAGACCGCGATCGAAATCGACATCGCCGTGAACTGGGTGTAGCCCATCACCTGGTTGACGGCGCCATAGGCCGCGGTGGCATTCGAGCCGAAGCCGTTGACGAGGCCGAGCAGCACAAGCTCGGCGATCGCCATCACCACCATGCCGATCGCGCTCGGCAGGCCGATCCCGAGGACTTTGCCGAGCACGGCGCCGTTTAGTCGGAGGTGACGCAGCAGCGTCGCATCCGGCGCGAGCGCGTGCTTTCTCCGCAGCAGATAGGCAGCCAGCACGATCAGCGTCAGCGTGTTCGAGATCGCAGCCGCCCAGGCAGCACTGGTGATGCCGACGGCCGGCAATCCGAACGTGCCGCGGATCAGCATCGGCGTCAGGATCAGGCCGATCGCCGTCGACAAGGCCAGCGCCAGCAGCGGCGTCAGTCCATCGCCGACGCCGCGGATCATCGCCGTCATCAGCAGGAAGATGAAGCCGAGCGGCATCGTCAACAGCATGATGCGCGCATAGGCGCTGGCTTCATCGAGAATGTCCGCGGGCGTGGCGAGCATCACCATCAGCGGCCGGCTGAAGATCCCGCCAACGAGTGCAATCGCTATCGAGAGCAGCAGGCCGACGGCGAGTGTCGTGCCGACGATGATCTTGATCCGGCCATGCTCGCCGGCGCCGAAGGCCTGGCCGATCAGCACGGTGGCGCCGGTGCTGAGGCCCATGACGAAGGCGAACAGGAAGAACATCACCGGGAAGAACGCCGAGACCGCGGCGAGCGCGCCGACGCCGACCATCTGGCCGAGATAGACGTTGCTGACGGTGCCGAACAGCGATTGCAGCGCGTTGCTCAGCATCAGGGGTGCGAGAAAGCGGAGGAATGTGGTCCAGAGCGGCTTTGCGGCAGACATGGCATTGGCCTTTCATCAGGGCGTGCGAAGCCGTTGCCGCGCAATGCGCGGCTCGGCCGTCGATGGGGCGTGAGAAGCGGCGCGCGGCTTAAGCGCGGTCGCTGTAGGCGAGCTTGACGATGTGGTCGCGGATGTCGGTCGGCCAGTCGGCGATCAGGCCGGTGAAGCGTCGCCGGTCATCCGCGAACAGGGCGCGCGAGGCTTCCTCGAACTGCGGCAGATCGCCGGCCATGGTCGACATAAAGTGGTAGGCCGCATCGCGCGCCTGCCGCTCGCGGTCCTTGTCGCCGCTGGCGCGCCTGGCTTCGTCGACGAGCTTGCGCAGCGCGACCGAAGCGCCGCCGGCCTGTGCGTTGAGCCACTCCCAGTGCCGCGGCAGCAAGGTCACCTCGCGCGCGACCACGCCGAGCTTCGGCCGGCCGCGACCGCGCGGCTCTGCGGGTGCTTCGGTCGCCTCAGCCGACGGCGGGACAAGCTTCGCCAAGCGCGCCAACACCTCGCGATCTCCACCACGCAGATCGAAGTCGATCGATCGGCCCGTGGCGTCCTCGAAGATGATGATTGGCTCGTCCGGCTGTGACGCCACCCGCTTGACGACCAGCGCGACCTCTCCAGCCGGCCCGGACACCAGGCGACGTTGTCCCTGGAAAGCGGTGAAAAATTTCTGCATTGGAATCATTGCCATTTTGACGATGCTGGGTTTCTTAATACCCGGGTAAATTACTCGCGTCAATATACCCGGATAAAAATATCCGCAGCGACGGCTCGACAATGTGTTCCCGGGCTGGCACCAACGGCGCGGCCGATGACCACGACCAAGCCTTGAGGACCCCGCGATGCTGACCGTTCACCACCTCAACAATTCCCGCTCGCAGCGCGTGCTGTGGCTGCTCGAGGAGCTGGGCGTTCCCTACGAGATCGTGCGCTATCAGCGTCAGCCGGACATGCGCGCGCCGAAGGAGCTGCGCGCCATCCATCCGCTCGGCAAATCGCCCGTCATCACCGACAACGGCAACACCATCGCCGAGTCAGGCGCGATCATCGAATATCTCATCGCCACCTATGGCAACGGGCGGCTGATCCCGCCGCCGAACACGCCGGAGCGGCTGCGCTACACCTATTGGCTGCACTATGCGGAAGGATCCGCGATGCAGCCGCTGCTGCTCAAGCTGCTGTTCACGCTGATGCCGAAGCGTGCGCCGGCCCTGCTGCGCCCGCTGGTGCGCAAAGTCTCCAACCAGGCGCTGACCGCGCTGGTCAATCCGCAGCTGAAGCAGCACATGGACTATTGGGAAGGCGAGCTCGGCAAGAGCGAATGGTTCGCCGGCAGCGAGTTCACCGCGGCTGACATCCAGATGAGCTTTCCGCTCGAAGCCGCCCAAGCTCGCGGCGGCCTCGAGCAGGGCCATCCCAAGGCGATGGCGTTCCTGGAGCGCATCCACGCCCGGCCTGCATATGCGCGCGCGCTGGAGAAGGGCGGGCCGTATCAGGTCGGGCGGTAAGCTCCCTTACCCCGTCATTCCGGGAGCAGGTTACTGCCCCGCCGCCTCCGCGCCGCGCGTGCGCGGATCGGCTGCGCCCAGCGTTCCGTTCGGCGTCACCAGAATCGAGTTGGCAGATGTCTGGCCCATCGGCTCGACGACGAGGTGCCCCATCGCCTTCAGCTCGAGCAGCACGCCCTCGGGAAAGCCGCGCTCGACGCGCACTTCATCCGGCAGCCATTGGTGGTGCAGCCGCGGCGCTGCGACCGCGGCCGCAACATCCATCTCGTAGTCGAGCACGTTCACGATCACCTGCAGCACGGTCGAGATGATGCGGCTGCCGCCGGGCGAGCCCGTCACCAGCACCGGCTTGCCGTCCCTCAGCACGATGGTCGGTGACATCGACGACAGCGGCCGCTTACCGGGACCGGGAAGATTCGCTTCGAAGCCGACCAGGCCATAGGCGTTGGAGGCGCCGATTGCCGCGGTGAAATCGTCGAGTTCGTTGTTGAGCAGCACGCCGGTGCCGTCGGCGACGAGGCCGACGCCGTAGCTGAAGTTCAGCGTGTAGGTGTTGCTGACGGCATTGCCGCGGGTGTCGACGACGGAAAAATGCGTGGTGTTGCTGCCCTCACGTGGCGCGGCAGGAGAGGTCACGAGCTCTTTTGACGGCGTGGCGCGTTCGAGGGAAATGTTTGCGCGCAGCTTCGCGGCATAGTCCTTCGCAATGAGGGTCTCGATCGGCGCGTTGACGAAGGCAGGATCACCGAGATAGCGGGCGCGATCGGCATAAGCGCGCTTCATGGCTTCGATCAAGAGATGCAGCGACGCCGCCGATCCCTGCTTCAGATCGGCCAGAGGGAAGCCCTCGAGGATGTTGAGCGTCTCCATCAGCACGACGCCGCCGGATGAGGGTAGCGGCATCGACACGATGTCATAGCCGCGGTAGCTGCCACGCACCGGCGTGCGGATGACCGGCTGATAGGCCTTGAGGTCGGCCGGCGTCATGATGCCGCCGGCATCGGTCACGGCCTTGGCGAGCTTCTCGGCGACCGGCCCCTCGTAGAATCCCCGCGGCCCCTGTGCAGCGACGGCCGCCAGCGTTTCGGCGAGATCGCCCTGCACCAGCCGATCGCCTTCGCCCAGCGGCGTGCCATCCGGACGCGAGAATATCCTGGCCGAAGAAGGCCAGCGTGCCAGCCGCCGGTGCCAGCCCGGCAACGTATCGGCCATGTCGTCGCTGACCATGAAGCCATCGCGTGCGAGCGCGATCGCAGGCGCCAGCAGTTGCGCCAGCGTGAACTGACCCGAGCCGTATTTCTCGAGCGCGAGCGCAAGGCCGGCGACGGTGCCGGGCACGCCGATGCCGAGCGCGGAATCCCGTGACTTCGTCGCGTCGGGCTTGCCGTCGGCGCCGAGGAAGATCTGCGGCGTGGTCGCGGCCGGCGCGGTTTCGCGATAGTCGATCGTGATGTCTTCATTGCGATCGGCGGAATGGATCACCATGAAGCCGCCGCCGCCGATATTGCCGGCACGCGGATAGGTCACGGCCATCGCGAAGCCGGTCGCGACCGCAGCGTCGATGGCATTGCCGCCGCGCCGCAGGATGTCGGCGCCGATCTGCGCGGAGATCTTCTCCTGCGCCACCACCATGCCGTGCTCGGCGGCGACGGCGCGCACTGCCTCGCGTGCGGGCGGAACATAGCCCTGCCGTGCATCCTGAGCGGTCGCTGGGGCGAGACCGAGCACCAGGACGGCAATGGCGGCTAAAAATCTCCGCCGTGTCGAATATGACGACATCATCGAATTCCCGCCGTGGCGTTGCACCGGTTCACACCCGTCACTGTAATGCTATACCGTTTGCTCTAAGAGAGGCAAAACTGTTCGTGATGGGTGCTGCGTGATGACGACAATCGCTCCGGATGCGCGCATGGCCGGCGTGGCGCGGACCTATCCGCCGCGCGCCGCCGTCGTGAGTTGGATCTTCTTCGATTGGGCCGCGCAGCCATATTTCACGCTGATCACGACCTTCGTGTTCGCGCCCTATTTCGCGACGGCCATTGCGCCAAATCCCGCCGCCGGTCAATCCTTGTGGGGCTTTGCGATGGCGGCCGCGGGCCTTGCGATCGCGCTGTTGTCGCCGGTGCTCGGCGCCATCGCCGACGCTTCGGGCCGCAGGAAACCGTGGATCGCAGGTTTCGGTACGGTGCTGGTGCTGGCGTCCTGCACGCTCTGGATCGGCAAGCCCGGCGATCATGCGGTCATTCCGCTTGTGCTCACCGCAGTTGCGCTCGCCAGCGTTGGTGCGGAATTTGCCACGCTCTTCAACAACGCGATGATGCCGACGCTGGTGCCGCCGGAGCGAATCGGTCGTCTCTCCGGCACCGGCTGGGCCACGGGCTACATTGGCGGCATCGTCAGCCTGATCATCGTGCTCGGCCTGCTCGCCGCCAATCCCGAGACCGGCCGCACGCTGCTCGGCGTCACGCCGCTCTTCGGCCTCGATCCCCTCACACGTCAGGGCGATCGTGCCGCGGGGCCGCTGACCGCGCTGTGGTTCATCATCTTCGTGACGCCGATGTTCCTGTTCACGCCGGATTATCCGGCGAAGCGCCCGCTGGGCGAGGCGTTGCGCGAGGGCCTGTCGGAGCTGAAGCAGTCGATCAAGAGTCTGCCGAGGCAGAAATCGCTCGCGGCATTCCTGCTCGCCAACATGATCTACACCGATGGTCTGGTGTCGCTGTTCGCCTTCGGCGGCATCTATGCCGCGGGCACCTTCGGCTGGCACACCATCCAGATCGGGACGTTCGGCATCATGCTCGCGATCGCCGGCGCGCTCGGCGCCTGGTTCGGCGGCAAGCTGGATGATCGTCTCGGGCCGAAGCGCGTCATCGCCGGCAGCCTGCTGGTCCTGCTGCTGTCGGTGGCCGCGATTCTCCTCGTCGACAAGGACAGCGTCCTGTTCGTCAAGACCGCGCCGCCGCAAGCGGGCGCTGCCCTGTTCTCGAGTACGGCCGAGCGCGCCTATCTCGTGCTGGGCTGCCTGATCGGTGCAGCCGGCGGCCCGCTCCAGGCCGCTTCCCGCACGCTGCTGATCCATCTCGCGCCGAAGGATCGCATCGCGCAATATTTCGGCCTGTTTGCGCTGACGGGAAAGGTGACGTCCTTCATCGGCCCGCTCCTGATCGGCCTGGTCACCGCGCTGACCGCCAGCCAGAAGGCCGGCATGGCCGTGCTGGTGGTGTTCTTCGTCGCGGGACTGGGGCTGTTGATGCGGGTGCGGGATTAGCCCGCATCATGCAACTCTATCCTCGTCATTGCGAGGAGCACTTGCGACGAAGCAATCTAGACCTTCCTTGCGGAGACAGACTGGATTGCTTCGCTTCGCTCGCAATGACGAGTCAATGGACTCAATGCCTGAAGTGCCGCGTTCCCGTGAACACCATGGCGATACCGTGCTCGTCGGCGGCCTTGATCACCTCGTCGTCGCGCATGGAGCCGCCGGGCTGCACCACGGCGGTGGCGCCGGCTTCGATGCAGGCAAGCATGCCGTCGGCGAACGGGAAGAACGCATCCGAGGCCACCACCGAACCCTTGGTGAGCGGTTCGGCGAGCTTCAGCTCGGCCGCCGCATCCTGCGCCTTGCGTGCGGCGATCCGCGCTGAATCCACCCGGCTCATCTGACCCGCGCCGATACCGACGGTGGCGAGATCCTTGGCGTAGATGATGGTGTTGGACTTGACGTGTTTTGCCACCCGGAACGCAAACTTCAGATCACGCATCTCCGCATCCGTCGGCGCGCGCTTGGTGACGACCTTGAACGTCATGTCGTCGACAACGGCGTTGTCGCGGCTTTGCACCAGCAGGCCCCCGGCCACCGTCTTGGCGGTCAGGCCCGGCGCACGCGGATCCGGCAGGCTGCCGGCGAGCAGCAGGCGCAGGTTCTTCTTGCCGCCGATGATGGCGATCGCCTCTTCGCTGGCGTCGGGCGCGATGATGACCTCAGTGAAGATCTTGGTAATCTCGCGCGCGGTATCGGCATCGAGGGCGCGGTTCATCGCGATGATGCCGCCGAAGGCCGAGGTGGAATCGCAGGCCAGCGCCCTGCGATAGGCCTCGACGAGGTTCGGACCTTCGGCGACGCCACAGGGATTGGCATGCTTGACGATGACGCAGGCCGCGGTGCGCTTGGCGTCGAACTCGCCGATGCATTCATAGGCGGCATCGGTGTCGTTGATGTTGTTGTAGGAGAGCTCCTTGCCCTGGAGCTGCCGCGCGGTGGAGACGCCGGGGCGCTTGTCCGGCGTCGCGTAGAAGGCGGCGGTCTGGTGCGGGTTCTCGCCATAGCGCAGCGACTGGATCAGCCTGCCGCCGAAAGCGCGGAAGTCGGGCGCGTCGATCTCGAGCTGACGGTTGAACCAGTTCGAGATCGCGGCGTCATACGCCGCAGTGCGGGCATAGGCCTTCGCGGCGAGCCGCCGGCGCAGCTTTAGCGTGGTCGCGCCCTTGTTGGCGGCGAGCTCGTCGAGCACGGCCTGATAGTCCTGCGCCTCGACCACGACGGCAACATCGTCGTGATTCTTGGCGGCGGCGCGGATCATCGCGGGGCCGCCGATGTCGATGTTCTCGATGCAATCCTCGAAGCCCGCGCCTTTGTCGACGGTGGCCTCGAACGGATAGAGATTGACGACGAGCAGGTCGATCGGCGCGATGCCGTGCGCCTGCATCGCCTCCGCATGGTCCTTGTTGTCGCGGATCGCGAGCAAGCCGCCATGCACCTTCGGATGCAGCGTCTTGACGCGGCCGTCCATCATCTCGGGGAAGCCGGTGAGCTCCGAGACGTCCTTCACCTTAAGGCCGGCCGCGGCGATTGCTTTCGCGGTGCCGCCGGTCGAGACCAGCTCGACATCGTGCGCGGCGAGCGCCTTGGCGAACTCGATCAGGCCGGTCTTGTCGGAGACGGAGAGAAGGGCGCGGGTGACGCGGCGGGGACGGTCAGTCATGAGCAAGATCCTCTGTTCAGGGAGTGTCTATGCCCAGGCGCGCGGCTTATATGTCCCGCGCTTCCCGATGGTGCTCCATCCAAGGTCGCCAGTCGCGCGAGCGAGCGCTCGATAGCAGCTTTTGGCGTCGCTCTCAACGGGTAGATAGGGCCGGATCGCGCCTGTTTACAACGGAAGTTCCGGCTCGCGCCGGGCGTTGCGGCGGGCATTGGTCACTGCGGGCGAGGCGGTGGAGCGGACAAAGCTCCAGCGGATCGACGGCGCCTGGCGGGCGTTCTGACGGATCACGATCTGGGCGGTGCGGCGCGGGCCGTCATTGCCGGCCAGGAACACGCTGTCCTCGAGATCGACCTTGTCGTCCAATGCCTCGAAGGTCCAGACGTCGCGGTTCGGCAGCACCAGCATGACGCCGCGCGCATCCGACAGCCGGCTTGCCTTCACTGCGGGATGCAGATGGAAGCGCAGCGCGAAATCGGCATCGGCGCCCTTGAAGCGTCCGCCCTGCGGCGGCGACAGCGCGTCCTCGCCGTCGATGCGCGCGCCGTCATTGGCGATCATCAGCACGCGGCGGTGGATCGCGCCGAACTTGGCGAGATAGCCGTCATGTGAGGTCGTGAGCAGCGTGCCGTTCTGCACGACCTCGCGATAGCTCTCGACCTCGACCGGGCCGCTGGTGACGGGCGCGCCGTGCAGGAGCCGCTTCATCGCCGACATCTCGACGAACTGGCATGACGACGACTCATGATAGGTCAGCGTCGAATGCGCCGCCGTGCTGCGCGCGAACGGCCGCCAATTGTCGCGGCCGGTGGTCGGCATGCCGCAATTGGTGACGATGCGGCTGATGCCGGACGACAATTCGAACGAGAGGCAGCCGGCATGGGCGTCGTGACTGACGCCGGCCGGCGGCGGCGGGCCGGTGTCGATGATCACAGTGGTCTGGCCGGCATCAAGGCGCTGAAAGCCGGTATGCGGCATGTTCGCCATCGGTGCGCCGTGGGTGTCGTCATAGGCAAGCAGCGTGGCGAGCAGGTCGGACGAGGTCGCGCTCATGCCGTTGAACAGGGCGAAATTGCCGTCGCCGTGCCGGAAGAAGCGCAGCATCGGCATCATGCGGTCGATCGCATTGAGCAGGGCCGGCGGCGGCGCGATATTGCGCGCGGCAAAAGTCTGCCGCAGCGGCAAGAGGTCGATCAGGAGCTCGATCAGCGCGCCCGGATTGCGCGAGATGTGGCCGCCATCGGGCAGGATCTGCCGCTGCAATTCGTCGGACAGCTTCTTGGAGGCGCTGCGGATGTGACGCGTCTGGTTGGCGAGGCACAGGGACGCATAGCACAGCGCGATCAGCACCTGCAGCTTCGGCACCCCGTCCGGAATGTCGACCATGGTGTAGCGCAGGAAGCGGATCTCGCGCGCCAGCGCCCGCAAGTAACGGCGGTAGAACTTGTTGTCGGTCTCGCTCAGCACCAGCGGCGCCTGCGAGAGCAGCGAAATCACGCGCCTCGCCAGTACGTCGGCGCGGCGCGCGACGGGGCGGCGCTTGTTGGCGGGATTCGAGATCCAGTCCTCGATCAGCGCGCGCGCATTCGCCCGCGTCAGCGCCGTATCGGCGGCGCGCAAGTGCCGCAGCCAGCCGAAGCCGAGCAGCGCAACCTCCCAATCCTCCGACGGCGGCTCGAGGTCGAAGATCGAGCGGCCATGGCAATTGACGATCTTGCCGGCGAAGACGAAGCGACCGGCATAGATCTCGGCAGCGCGAGTCGCATCCGCGGTCCGCAGGTCATGCGGCGCGATGATCAGCCGGTCGGTGCGGCCGGGCCAGACCCGCGACAGCACAACGGAACCGCCGCTCGCGCGCGCGAGCATGTTCCGCGCGAAGCGGTTCATGACCAGCGTCGAGATACGTCTGCGTTGAGCGACCGACACGCCTTGCCTTGATGGGGGAGAGGATCAGTGACGAATCCTTATTAATCCCAAAATCGGACGCCTGACACCACCTTGAACGGCGCGAATCAGGCTCGTGGTCGCAAAATCCAGTGCAAAATCAGGATTTAACGAGCCGGGCCGCGAAAAATCCGTCGAGCCCGCCGAGCCTGGGATCGGCGTTCGGCAGATGGCACGGCAGGGTGCGCAGGTCGCCGTCCCGGTTGAGGATTTCGTCGAGGCCCGCAACCTCCGATGCCATGATCGGAGCGCGGCGAAGCGCGGGCTCGGCGGCGAGCAGTGCCGCCACCGCCTGCTCGCCCTCCTCGGGTTCCAGCGAACAGGTGCAATAGACCAGCGTCCCGCCCGGCTTGAGCAGCGACACCGATTTGCGCAGCAGCCGCTGCTGGAGCGCGGCCAAGGTAGCGATGTCGGAGTCCTGCCGCAGCCATGCGACGTCGGGATGCCGGCGAATCGTGCCGGTGGAGGTGCAGGGAGCATCAATCAGAATACCGTCGAACGCCTCCGCCGGGCCGGCCCATTCCACGGCGTCAGCGACGACGGTCTCGGCTTGCAGCGACAGCCGCGCCAGGTTTTCGCGCAAACGCGCCACCCGCGCCGGCGAGCGGTCGATCGCCGTGACCTGCGCGCCCGAGAGCACCAGCTGCGCGGTCTTGCCGCCAGGGGCGGCGCAGAGATCGGCAATGGACTTGCCTTTGACATCGCCGAACAGCCGGGCGGGCAACGCGGCGGCGGCGTCCTGTACCCACCATTGTCCTTCGGCGAAGCCGGGCAGCATGGTTACCGCACCATGCAGCAGCATCCGCACCGTTCCCGTCGGCAGCATCTCACCATGCAGGCGGCTTGCCCATTGGGCGGGATCCGATTTCACCGTGAGATCGAGCGAGGGCTCGTGGCCGAGCGCCGATGCCATGTCTCGTGCGGTCGCCTCGCCATAATGAGCGCTCCAGCGCGCGAGCAGCCATGGCGGCAGATCCAGCGATTGCGTCGCGACCTCCTCGACCAGCGCCTTGCCCTCGCGCGCACAGCGGCGCAGCACGGCGTTGACGAGCCCGGCATAGCGCGCGGCGCGGCGGTCGGATTGCACGAGGCGGACGGAGAGATCGACCGCGGCGTGATCCGGCACGTCCATCCAAAGGATCTGCGCGGCGCCGATCAAAAGTGCGCTCTGCGCGCGTGGCGCGTCGGAGGGAACGCCCTTGTCGAGCAGGCGGGACAGCACATGGCCGAGCGTGCCGAGCCGGCGCAGCACCGTGGCGACCAGGCGCCGCATCAGCGCGCGGTCGCGGTCGGCCAGCGTCTTCAGTCCGGGATGGGCACCGCCGCCGTCGAGCTGGTCGTCGAGCGTGCGGTGCTTGTGCAGCACGCCGTCGACGATGTCGGCGGCAATCCGTCGCGCCGCAAGGCCGGGCACTTCGGACGGAGGGACGAAACGTTGAGATGGCATGCGGAAGCAAGGTTCTGAACGAGCGGCAGTTCCGCCGCGATGGGCGCATGCCTTGAGAAGGCGATCTCTGACACGCGAATATGCCAAATGTAAGAATCGCTTGCGGGTTTTTTCAGCGCTCCGAGCCGATTTCAGGAATGCGTTATTGGGCATCGCGTTGTGCCCGGTCCTGCGCTAGAAAGCGCAGCGATGAGTGACCCCGTTCCCGATCGCAAGCCGCTGTCGCCGGCCGCCCAGCGCGCGCTGGCCGAGGCCGAGGCGCGCCGGCAGGCTGCGGCCGCCAAGGCCAAGGATGAGGCCAAGAACAAGACCAAGGCGAAGGAGCTGCAGGGGCCGAAGGGGCCCGAGCCCACCCGCTACGGCGATTGGGAGCGCAAGGGCATCGCTTCCGACTTCTGAGCTTGCAGTCGGAGCGGCTGGATAACGCCGGCAGATCTCGTCCCGGTCGTCACAGGTAGTTGTGCGCTCGCAAGTAGCGGATGATGCGTTCGCAGGCCGCCTCGCTCGACAGCTCCGAGGTGTCGATGGTGATGTCGGGCGCCAGCGGCGCTTCATAGGGGGCATCGATGCCGGTGAATGCCGGTAGCTGACCCGACCTAGCCTTGCGATAGAGCCCCTTGGGATCGCGGCGCTCGCATTCGGCAAGCGGCGTCGCGACATGGACCTCGATGAACTCGCCCGCTTCGAGCCGCTGGCGCGCCAGCTGGCGCTCGCTGCGGAACGGCGAGATCAGCGCCACCAGCGCGATCAAGCCGGCCTCGACGAACAGCCCCGCGATCTCCGCGACGCGCCGGACGTTCTCCGTTCTCTCCGCGTTGGAAAAGCCGAGGTCGCGGTTGATGCCGTGACGAAGATTGTCGCCGTCGAGCAACGCGGCATGGCGCCCGAGCTCGGCGAGCCGGCTGTCGACGAGATTGGCGATGGTCGATTTGCCGGCGCCGCTCAGCCCCGTGAACCAGAGCACGCAGGGCCGTTGCTGCTTCAGCCGGGCTCGCACGGATTTGTCGACCGCAAGCCGCTGCCAATGAACGTTGGTGGCGCGGCGGAGCGACATGTCGATCATTCCCGCCGCGGCAGTGCGATGGCTGATCGGGTCGATCAAGATGAAACTGCCCATCTCGCGGTTGTCGCGATAGGCCTCGAACACCAGCGGGCGGTCGAGATCGAGATGGACATAGCCGATCTCATTGACGTCGAGCGTGGCGGCGCTTTCCCGCGCCATGGTGTCGATGGCGATCCGGTGCTTGAGTTCCGTGATCACCGCGCCGGTCGAGGCGGTACCGCACCGGAGCAAATAGCGCCGGCCGGCGACCATGGCCTCGCCATCGAACCAGACGAGATGGGCCGCGAGCTGATCCGCCACCGGCGCTGCAGATCCGGCGGTCAGCACGTCGCCGCGGCTGACGTCGATCTCGTCGGCGAGCGTGAGGGTGATGGACTCGCCCGACCTTGCGTGATTGCGCTCGCCGGCGGGCGTGAGAATGCGCGCGATGCGGGTCTGGTGTCCCGACGGCTGCGCGCGAACGGCATCGCCCACCGAGATCGTTCCGCTCGTGATCCGTCCGCAGAAGCCGCGAAAATCCGCATGCGGCCGGCTCACCCATTGCACCGGCAGCCGGAACGGCTGCTGCGAGGTGTCCCCGGCCACGTCCACGGATTCCAGATAGGCCGTAACGGTCGGTCCCTCGTACCAGGGCATGCGCGTGCTCGCGGCGACGATATTGTCGCCGTCGGGCGCCACGACCGGGATGCACTGGACCTGGGAGATCCCGAGCTGACCGGCCAGAGTCAGGTATTCGGCGGTGATGGAAGCGAAGCGATCGCCGTCAAATCCGATCAGGTCCATCTTGTTCACGGCGAGCACGACGTGGCGGACGCCGAGCAGCGACAGGATGTGGCTGTGACGCCGCGTCTGCGTGATAACGCCCTTGCGCGCGTCGACCAGCACCACGGCGAGATCAGCATTGGAGGCACCGGTCGCCATGTTGCGCGTATATTGCGCATGTCCCGGCGTGTCGGCGACGATGAAGCGGCGCAGCTTCGTGGCGAAGAAGCGGTAGGCCACGTCGATGGTGATGCCCTGCTCGCGCTCGGCCTGCAACCCGTCGACCAGCAGCGCGAAGTCGAGGTCGCCGCCGGTGGTGCCGGCGGTCCTGCTCTCCGAGGCGAGCGCGTCGAGCTGGTCGTCGAGCAGCGTCTTCGAATCGTAGAGCAGCCGACCGACCAGCGTGCTCTTGCCGTCGTCGACGCTGCCGCAGGTGACGAAACGCAACGTCGGGCGATCGTCTTGCTCGAGCTGCGGCGCATCGGCGGCGGCGATCGCCGGTGCCTCGTGATAGGACATCAGAAATAACCTTCCGCCTTCTTGCGCTCCATCGATGCGGGACTGTCCCGGTCGATCATGCGTCCCTGTCGTTCGGAGGTGCGCGACGCCATCATCTCCTGCACGATCTCGGGCAGGGTTGCCGCCGTCGAGCTCGTTGCACCGGTGAGGGGATAGCAGCCGAGGGTGCGAAACCTGACGGAGCGCGATTGCGGCTCCTCGCCGGGCTGCAGCGGCATCCGGTCGTCGTCCACCATGATCAATGCTCCGTCGCGCTCGACCACGGGGCGCGACGCTGCGAGATAGAGCGGAACGATCGGGATGTCCTCGAGCAGGATGTAGTCCCACACGTCGATCTCGGTCCAGTTCGACAGCGGAAACACCCGCATGCTCTCGCCGGGCGCGAGCCTCGTGTTGTACAAGCCCCACAGCTCCGGCCGCTGGTTCTTCGGATCCCAGCGATGCGCAGCGCTGCGGTGTGAGAACACGCGCTCCTTGGCGCGCGACTTCTCCTCGTCGCGCCGCGCGCCTCCGATCGCGGCGTCGAAGCCGTGGAAGTCCAGCGCCTGTCGCAGCGCTTGCGTCTTCATGACGTCGGTGTAGCGGGCCGAGCCGTGGGTGAAAGGGTCGATGCCCTGGCTCAATCCGTCATTATTAGTATGGACGATCAGGTCGAGGCCGAGCTCGCGCGCGCGTCGGTCCCGAAACGCGATCATCTCGCGAAACTTCCAGGTCGTATCGACATGCAGCAGCGGAAACGGCGGCTTGCCGGGATCGAAGGCCTTCATCGCCAGATGCAGCAGCACCGAGGAATCCTTCCCGATGGAATACAGCATGACCGGCTTGCGGAACTCGGCCGCCGTCTCTCGCAGGATGTGGATGCTTTCCGCCTCCAGACGGCGGAGGTGGCTGGCGACGTGACGCTGCTTGCCGCCAGCACCTTCACGGAGTGCGGAATCGGCTCCGGTGGGAACGTCCAGCATGACCATCACGCAGCCGCAGCAAACCAGTCGCCGAACAGACGTTGCGACAGTGCCGCATTCAGGCCGAGATCGCGAACACAGGCGGCGACCGCGACGCGATAGGCATCATTGACCCCGCAGCGCTCCAGAGCTTCGCGTTGCGCTTCGCTCAGAGAGGCCGTCGCACGGCGCTGGTAGCGATAGGCACTGTCGGAGGTGTGCAAATTGGGCACCTTGTAGATCGTCGCTTCGCTCGGGAAGATGACGCGCGCATTGTTCGCGTGCGAGTCTCCCGGCTCACGCCAGGACGTCACGGCATTCTCGTTGAAGCTGCCCGAAAGGCCGATCCGTTCGAACAGGACACGAACCGAGGACACGGCCTCCTTGCTCACCTCGTAGACGTAGTGAGTGACGGCAACGCCCTGTCGCTGGGCGTAGCTTGCGACTTGAGCCGCGCTGAGCGCGGCGACGACATAGTGCCGCAGCAATACATCTTCAGGCGCGCGCGAGATCAGCTTGTCGAGCCACGATGCCAGTGAACTCGCCGGCTCACGGTCGAGCATGATGAGATGCAGCCGGTGCCGCGGATAGCCCGCCTCGATCAGCAGCTTGAGCGGATTGAACAGGCTCTCGGCGAGCACGTAGGGCCCGATCGTTTCCTTGCTGAAGATGTGCGGCTCGTCGTCTGCCGACGGCACGGCCCACGGCGCCGGCCTCTTGCCGACGAGCGCATCGCGCAGCATGGCCTTCAAAGGCTGATAGTAGGAAGGCATCCCGGTCATGCCGAACAGATTGCTCAGGGCCGTCGATCCGACGCGCGCCTTGCCGCATGCAAAATAGAGCATGGGAAAGTCTTGCGGCGAGCGATGCCGGAAGCCGTCCGCCAGGCACTCCGTCACCTCGCGCATCAGTGTTTCGAGCGCGACGGTCCTGGTTTGGAACCCCTCCACCGGCGGAAGCAGCGTGGTGTCGAGAGAACTATCTTGCCGACGAACGAGTTCGGCGATTCGCTTGAGCGAATCGGGGGACGACGCATCGATATTCATGGCGGGGGACTCGCTGAACAGGTTCCGCAAGCGAGTTGCTTACGGCTCAATGTTCAACCTAGTGTTGATTACGACCCCGGTCAAACCCGGGAAATCCCGGGGCCTCATGAATGTCCGGCGAGCACGGCAATCGTGCTCGCGGCTTCGTTGTGCATTACGCAGCGCGCACGGTGCTGAGGAACTTCTCGACCTCCGTCTTCAGGAGGCTGCTTTCGCTCGACAGTGAACGCGCCGACGCCAACACCTGTCCCGACGCCGCGCCGGTCGCGCTCGCGCCATGGCTGACCTGGGCGATCTTGTCCGCGACTTCGACCGTTCCCTTGGCGGCTTCGCTGACGTTTCGCGCAATCTCGGCCGTCGCTGCGCCCTGCTGTTCGATCGTCGCGGCAATGGTCGTGGAAATATCGGAGATGCGGCCGATGGTCGTTCCGATTTCCTTGATCGCTCCGACGGAGTCCTGCGTTGCCGATTGCATGCCGGCGATCTGCGCGCTGATTTCCTCGGTCGCTCGCGCGGTTTGCGCCGCGAGCGCCTTGACCTCGCTCGCCACGACCGCAAAGCCGCGGCCGGACTCGCCGGCGCGCGCCGCCTCGATCGTTGCGTTTAGCGCCAGGAGGTTGGTCTGTTCGGCGATCGCCGTGATCAATTTGACGACGTCGCCGATGCGGCCCGCCGCCTTGAGCAGCTCGTTGATCCGGGCATCGGTGCGCTCGGCCTGCTTGACCGCATCGCCGGCGATACGGCTGGAATCGTGCACCTGACGGCCGATCTCGACGACCGACGTGCTCATTTCCTCGGCCGCGGACGCCACGGCCCCGACATTGGTCGAGGCTTCCTCCGAGGCGGCGGCGACCATTCCGGAGAGCTGCTGGGTTTGTTCGGCCGTACCCGACAACGTGCCGGCCGCGGATTCGAGCTCCTGAGATGCAGCCGACACCGAGTTGATGATGCCGCCGACCGCAGTTTCGAACGCGTTGGCAAGCCGCGTCATCTCCTGCTTGCGCTGAGCGGCCGCAGCGGCTTGATGGTTCTTCTGCTCGGCTTCCATCTGCTCGATGCGGATCAGATTGTCCTTGAAGGTCTGTGCCGCGCGGGCGTTGTCGCCGACCTCGTCGCCACGGCGGGTGTAGGGAATTTCGATCGCCTTGTTGCCTCCGGCGAGCTGCAGGAGCACATCGCCGATGCGACGGATCGGACGGGCGACGTTCAAGACGGAAAAGACTGCGGAGCCGACCAACGTCAGGACGACGAATAGGCCGACGATCAAAGCGAAATTGGCGACGCGGTCCAACTCGGCCAGCATCTCGCCCTTGCGGCGCGCGGCGAATTCGTTGGCGACGCCGACGAGATCGTCGATGCGCTTGCTGACTTCCTGCGCTGCCGGACGCATATTCTCTGCGAGAATACTTGCCTTGGCCGACTCTGCTGCAAGCTTGGCGCCACCCGCGGGGGCGGCGATGACCGCCTTTTGCGCCGCGGCGAGCTCGACGCCGCTGGCCAGATACGCATCGACGAACTTCTTGGCCTCGCGGTAAGCGTCCTGTGTGACCTTGCGGGTCGCCCGCTCTCTCGCGGCATCGATTTCAGTGCCGGCTTCGCCGGCCCGGGTACGGAGAAGCTCAAGGAGCCTGTCCACCTCTCCGGCTGACGGTGCCGAGCCGAGTTCGAGAGCGGCGAGCTGCGCGCGTGCCATCGCCGTCTGAGCCGCCTGCGCATTGCCCTTGTTGAGATAGTTGATCGTGACGAGGCGATTGGATTCGGCAATGGAGCGGTTGCCGAGCATCTGATTGGTCAGCATGCCGCCGACCAGCACGACGCTCACGCCGGTCACGATGCCGAGCTTCGTTCCAATGCGAAACCTGAATGACCTCACGGCAATCTCCCCTCGGTTTGTCGTATAACAGCTATTCGCAACCAATGATTGAGATTTGGAAAATATTCGCGGATCCCCAGTAGAACTACGGCTGACCTCTTTGACAGACGGAACTTTCGTGCATGGCCTCCGGCGCATTCGGCGTCGTTTATGGACACGCTCGTGCTTGTGAGTTCCCCCGACTCAGACATAGCGTGAGTTGATGCGTTTCCAGGATCGCCCCAATTCCTACCGGCCGCAGTTCAGCGGCTCGCCGTTCGGCCGCCGCCTCTCCGGCCTATTGCCCTGGATGTTCGTGGTGGGCATCGCGCTGGCCGTCGTGCTCACATTCCGTCATGGAACGCACTGGCTTGTTCGCGATACCGATCGCAATGGAGATGCCGAGATCGTTCTTCAGCAGACCGGCCACGCGGATGTGCGTCCGGTCGAATTCATCCGCGCCATCGATGGCGACACTTTTCTCGCCCGTGTTCGTCTGCACGAGGGACGCGATCCCGTGGTCCGCATTCGGCTGCGCGGCATCGATGCGCCCGAACTGAAAGCGTCCTGCCAGGAGGAGCTGGACAAGGCCGAAGCTGCGGCCCGTGCCTTGCGCGATCTGCTCGGCCAGGGCGGCGTGACCATCACCAATCTCGCTCCCGACAAATACGGCCGAGTCCTCGCCGACGTCGCGACCCGGCGGACTGCGAACGTCTCGGCGGCACTGCTCGCCGGCGGCTTCGTGCGCAGCTACAATGGCGGCCATCGCGACGGCTGGTGCGCGCGCGGCTGGCGGTTCTGGCAATAAAAAGGCCGCGTCGAAGACGCGGCCTTTCATTTCATCTCGGCTGATTCAGGCGATCAGCGCGTCACGACCACCGTCGTGCCGACGGAGACGCGGCCGTAGAGATCGGTGATGTCGTCGTTGAGCATGCGGATGCAGCCATAGGAGACGAAGCCGCCGATCGAGCCCGGCACGTTGGTGCCGTGGATCGCATATTCGCCGCCGGCGAGCGTCATCGCCGCAACGCCCATCGGGTTGCGCGGCGAGCCGCCCGGAATGACGTCGGGGATACCAGGCTTGTCGCGCTTCACCTCGGCGGGCGGCGCCCAGGCCGGATTGAGATATTTGCCGTCGATCTTCGTGGTGCCGGCCCACTGCTTGCCGGCTTTGCCGACGCCGACCGGATAGCGCACGGCCTGGCCGTTCCCGAGGATGAGATAAAGCCGCCGCTCGCTGGTTTTGACCACGATGGTGCCCGGCGAATAGTCGGCCAGGTGCGCCCCCACCATTTCCGGCCGCGCCTGCGCCGCCGTCGACGTCAAGGCCCCAGCCGCGATGGTGGCGGCCAGCGCCACCGCAATCCTCATCGACATCGATGCTTCCCCTTGCCCAAAACGGATCGTCCAAAATGACGCAGAACCGGCAATCGTCGCCGCACCAAGCCCTCGTCGATGCTCATTCTTAACCGCGCCCGTTAACCCAATGGTTTCCAGCCGCGGCTGCCGAGGGCCGGCCAGCAGGGGGAACAAAGAAAATGTTCGAAATAAAGTAAATGACCTGAAAACAACACTCGGCGGGAAAGATGCAGGCGCGCTGCCGCGCCCGCTGACAACAGCGTGAGGGTGTGAATGGCCGTTGGTTGAGAGGGCGCGCTGACGCGAAAACTAATCGCGTGTCCCGGATGCGCTGCAGCGTGAAACGCTGCTGCGCAGAGCCGGGATCCAGGAAGCTACACGTTCTGACGTTTAGATGGGCCCCGGCTCAGCAGCGCACCGCTGAAGGAGCGCTGCGCCGCGTCCGGGGCACGAACTCGCCTTACGCCGACTTCTTGTTCTGCCGGTTCTTGACGAGATCATCGACAACGGCGGGATCGGCGAGCGTCGAGGTGTCGCCGAGGCTGCCCGGCTCGTCCTCGGCGATCTTGCGCAGGATGCGGCGCATGATCTTGCCGGAGCGGGTCTTGGGCAGGCCCGGGGCGAACTGGATCTGGTCGGGCGAGGCGATCGGGCCGATCTCCTTGCGCACCCAGGTGACGAGCTCCTTGCGCAGCTCGTCGCTCGGCTGCACGCCGGCCATCAGGGTGACATAGGCGTAGATGCCCTGACCCTTGATGTCGTGCGGGAAGCCGACGACGGCGGCTTCCGACACCTTCTCATGCGCGACCAGCGCGCTCTCGACTTCGGCGGTGCCCATGCGGTGGCCGGAGACGTTGATGACGTCGTCGACGCGGCCGGTGATCCAGTAATAGCCGTCGGCGTCGCGGCGGCAGCCGTCGCCGGTGAAGTATTTGCCCTTGTAGGTCGAGAAGTAAGTTTGTTCGAAGCGGGCGTGGTCGCCGTAGACCGTGCGCATCTGGCCGGGCCAGGACCGCGTCAGGCAGAGATTGCCTGATGTCTCCCCTTCCAGCACCTTGCCGTCGGCATCGACGATTTCAGGCACCACGCCGAAGAACGGTTGCGTCGCCGAGCCGGGCTTCAGCTTGGTCGCGCCCGGCAGCGGCGTGATCAGAATGCCGCCGGTCTCGGTCTGCCACCACGTGTCGACGATCGGGCAGCGGTCGTCGCCGACGACGCGGTGATACCACTCCCAGGCTTCGGGATTGATGGGCTCGCCGACCGAGCCGAGCAGGCGGAGCGAGGCGCGCGAGGTCTTCTTCACCGGTTCGTCGCCGGACTGCATCAGCGCGCGGATTGCGGTCGGCGCGGTGTAGAAGATGTTGACTTTGTGCTTGTCGATGACGTTCCAGAACCGCGAATTATCCGGATAATTGGGCACGCCCTCGAACATCAGCGTGGTCGCGCCGTTGGCGAGCGGCCCATAGAGAATGTAGCTGTGGCCGGTGACCCAGCCGACGTCGGCGGTGCACCAGTAGATGTCGCCGTCGTGATAGTCGAAGACGTATTGATGCGTCATCGAGGCGAACACGAGATAGCCGCCGGAGGTGTGCAGCACGCCCTTGGGTTGGCCGGTCGAGCCCGACGTGTAGAGGATGAACAGCGGATCCTCGGCGTGCATGTGCTCGACCGGGCATTCCGTGGTCACCATCGCCGCGGCCTCGTGGTACCAGAGGTCGCGCGTGGGGTTCATGTCGACCTTGGCGCCGGTGCGCTTGACCACGACGACCCAGTCGACGCCGTCGGCCTTGCTGAGCGCCGCATCGACATTGGCCTTCAGCGGCACCTTCTTGCCGCCGCGTAGGCCTTCGTCCGCGGTGATGATCACCTTGGATTGGCAGTCGTTGATGCGTTGGGCGAGGCTGTCAGGTGAGAAGCCCGCGAACACCACGGAGTGGATCGCGCCGATCCGCGCGCAGGCCAGCATTGCATAGGCGGCCTCGGGAATCATCGGCAGGTAGATGGTGACGCGGTCGCCCTTCCCGACGTTGCGGGTGCGCAGGATGTTGGCCATCCGGCAGACCTCGTCATGCAGCTCCTTGTAGGTGATGTGCTTGGACTGCGAGGGATCGTCGCCCTCCCAGATGATCGCGGTCTGGTTGGCGCGTTTGGCGAGATGCCGGTCGATGCAATTGTAGGCGACGTTCAGGATGCCGTCCTCGAACCATTTGATCGAGATGTTGCCCGGCGCGAACGAGACGTTCTCGATTTTCGTCGGCGCCTTCATCCAGTCGATGCGCTTGGCCTGCTCCGCCCAGAAACCGTTCGGGTCCGAGATCGAACGGGCGTACATCTCCTTGTACTTGGCCTGGTCGACCCAGGCGCGCTTCGCCCACTCCGCGGGGATATCGTAGATCTTCTCGGACATGCTTCCCTCCACATGCGGCAAGCTCAGGCAATGCCGACATCATCATTTGATGGATTATGCGTCGGGCTAACCGGACCCGACAAGGAGCACAAGCTGGACCTTCGACGGGCAGCCGGCCATGCGGAGAATCAAGCTCCGGAAGGCCCGCTGTCGCAAATCTGAAACAGGGCCGACGAGCACTTTCCGGCTCTTCACCCAAACCGCCAGAACAGAGACCGCAGAGCCCCCATGCGGCGAGGAGAGGTATTTAGTAACCTCTTCTCACTGATTCGGGACTCGCAATCGTGTTCGGAACACCCTAAATGGCCAACCCGGGTCCAAAGAGACCCCTCGGAACAAAAATCACAACAGCGGCATTGATCGACAACAGGACAGGGCTAAGGCGTAAGACCATGATGGATCAGCAGAATCTCGGGACGATACGGCCCGCTTCAGCCGATCCTGCAGCCATTGCCCTAGCCAAGGCCCTCGGACAATGGCCGAAACCGACCGGTTTCAGGCGCCCGAGCCCCAAGAAGACCTACGACGCGGCGCCTGCGGCGACGGTCGAGGCCCTCGCCAAGGAGCTCGGCTTGCGGCTCGGCGACCAGAACGAGCTGACCATCCGTCGTATCAGGCGCGGCAAGGGCTATTCCTTCGTCCGCCCCAACGGTGCGCATATCCGCGACGCCCGCACCATCCGGCGGCTGCATTCCATGGCGGTGCCGCCGGCCTATCGCGAGGTGCGCTACTCCGCCGACCCGAACTCGCATCTGCAGGCCGTCGGCCGCGATGCCGCGGGCCGGCTGCAATACCGCTATCACGCCGACTGGGAGAAGGTCCGCGAGCAGCGCAAGGCGCATCGCCTGGCAAAGCTCGTCGGCGCGCTGCCGAAAATCCGGCGCAAGGTCTCGGCGTTCCTGTCAGGGGACGAGCCGACGCGCGAGTTCGCGCTCTCGGCCGTGATCGAGCTGATCGCGCGCACCGCGATCCGCCCCGGCAATGAATCCTACGCCCGCCTCAACGGCACCCGCGGCGCGACCACGCTGCTGAAGTCCAACGTCACGCTGGAAGACGATTGTTTCGTGCTGACCTTCAAGGCCAAGGGCGGTAAGGCGGTGCGCAAGGAGTGCGACGCCGCCAAGCTGGTGCGCGCCATCGGCATTTTGCAGAGCGTTCCCGGCAAGCGCATGTTCCAGTATCGCGATGCCTCCGGCATCGTGCGCGCGGTCAGCACCACCCAGGTGAACGCGTTTCTGCGCGAGATCGCCGGCATCAAGATTTCCCTGAAGGATTTCCGCACGCTGATGGCGTCCGCCGTCGTGGTGGAATCGCTGTCGCGGATCACGCCGGCGAGCAGCCAGCGCGGCCGCAAGAAGCAGGTGCTGGATGCGATCCGCGCCGCCGCCGACCAGCTCTCCAACACGCCGGCGATCTGCCGCAAGAGCTACGTCCACGACACCATCGTCACCGCCTTCGAGGAGGGCATCCTCGAGCGCTTCGCCGCGACCATGACGGGTCAGCGCTCGCAGGCCAGGCGCGAGCAGTTGCTGGCGCAGGTGGTGGCGACGGCAGCAGTGTAATGAAGCGCCGCTCTCGTAAGGTGGGCAAAGCGAAGCGTGCCCACCATTTGCCCATGGTGACGGGTGGTGGGCACGGCGCGAAGAGCGCCTTTGCCCAACCTACGAGAGCTACTTATTATCTGACACACCTATGTCAGGACCGGGATCGCCGCCTGCGGCTGCGATCGTGAGCCGCTTAAGGTAGTGCGCCCAACCCGTTGCATGAGCGGCCGCCTGCGCTTCGTTCGGCAGGCCGCTATGGGTCATGCGCAGCAGCGTGCCGCCGTCCTGCTCGATCAGGTCGATCTCGATCAGGCTCGAGCCGGGCGGCACTTCCTGACCGCCCTCCCACCCGAACGTATAGGCCAGACGATGCACCGGCACGACCTCGCGGAACGCGCCGCGGGCGGCGGCGCCGTCCGGGCTGACGCCCTTGAGCAGGTAGAGCCCGCCGGGATAAGGCTCCGTGGTTGCGTCGGAGCCCATCCAGCTCAGGATCTTTTCGGGGTCGGTGAGGTAGGCGAAGACAGTGGCGCGCGGGGCCGCGATCTGGGTCTCGCGTCGCACTATGAAGGGTTCGGGCATCGGCAATCATCCCTGGTCTGACGATGGGACATGGCGGCGGCCCTGCGCTCGGTCAAGGATTGCCCGTGGCAAAGACGGCCCTGTTTCGCCATGATCGCCTCATGCAGCTCTCCCCGACCCTAGCCTGGCTCCTCGACGCGGCCTCGGATTGTCGCGGGGCCGACCACCTGCTCGCGGAGCTCGGCGCGCATCTGGCCGCCGATGGCGTGCCGCTCGCGGCAGGCGCCCTGACGCTGGAGGTGCCGCATCCGCTGATCGCGAAGCGGACCTGGCTGTGGCGTGCCGACAGCGGCCAGGTGATCGAAGCGCTCGGCTTCGCGCCGGGCGGCCTCGCGCCCGATCCACCCGACGACGCCGGCCGCCGTTGGCTGCGCGATATCGCCGGCGGCGATGTGCATGAAGATGTCGCCGGACGGCCCGATGGCCCGCTGCTCGGCTGGATCGGGCCGCGTCCGTTCACGGCGGATGAGATCGAGCAATTGCGTCAGGCCGCGCGTTTCGCCGCAACGCCGCTGGCCGTGCTCGCCGCGCGCGCCACCTTGCGGGCAACGCTCGATGCATACCTTGGCACGCGCAGCGCGGAGCGGGTACTGGCGGCGCCTCTGCGCCGCGATCTCGGCGAGACCATCCAGGCCGCACTGCTCTATGCGGATTTGCGCAATTTCACGACCCTGTCGGAGACGACACCGCCGGCCGATGTCATTGCGGCGCTCGATGCCTGGTTCGATCGCATCGCCGGCGCGGTTCACGCCTTCGGCGGCGAGGTGCTGAAATTCATCGGCGACGGCGTGCTCGCGATCTTTCCGGTGCTCGAGGCGTCCCCGCGCCGCGCCTGTGACGCTGCTTTGCGCGCGGCAAGCGCAGCCGAAGCCGGGATGGCGTACCTCAACAAGGAGCGCCGCGCGCAAGGGCTGCCGCCTTTGTCGTTTGGCGCCGCGCTCCATCTCGGCGAGATGCTCTGGGGCAATATCGGCGCCGCGAACCGGCTCGACTTCACCGCGATCGGCCCCGCCGTCAACCTCGCCAGCCGTCTGGAGGGATTGTGCAAGCCGCTGGGCCGGACGGTGCTGGTGTCGGGCGCGCTCGCCGCCGAGACAGAGATGCCGCTGGTTGCGCTTGGGACGCATGAGCTGCGCGGCATTGCCGCGCCGTGCGAGGTGTTTGCGCTGGAGGAGTCGCAAGCCCGGATATCGTAGCCCGGATGGAGCGAACCGTAATCCGGGATCGGGCTTCAATCGAGACTTTCCCGGATTGCGCTGCGCTCCATCCGGGCTACGAAACGACGTAACTACATCCCGCCCATCTTGCAGACGAGCTTCCACTCCTCTGCCGTCACCGGCTGCACGGAGAGGCGCGAATATTTCACCAGCGCCATATCCGCGAGCTTCTTCTCCGCCTTGATCGCGGCCATCGTCACCGGCGTCTTCAGGGGCTTGTCGGCCTTGATGTCGACGCAGACGAATTTGCCGGTCTTGTCGGTTGGATCGGGATAGGCCTCCTTGATGATCTCGGCGATGCCGACGATCTCCTTGCCCTCGTTGGAATGATAGAAGAACGCCTTGTCGCCCTTCTTCATGCTCACGAGATTCTGACGGGCGGTGAAATTGCGCACGCCGGTCCAGGCCTCGCCCTTGGCGCCCTTCGCAACCTGCTGGTCCCAGGACCACACCGACGGTTCGGATTTCACGAGCCAGTACGCCATGCTTATTCCTCTGCCTTGAAGGGGCGCGTCATCAGCGCCGAGATCGCGGCATCGATCGTGCTTTTGCCGCTCAGGATCGATGCGACCGCCTCAGATACCGGCAACTCGATGTTTTGCGAAGCGGCGAGCTCGATCAGCACGGGGGCGGTGAACTCGCCCTCGGCGAGCTTGCCGGCGGGAGGCTGCTCGCCGCGGCCGAGCGCGAGGCCGAGCGCGAAGTTGCGCGATTGCGGGCTCGAGCAGGTCAGAATGAGATCACCGAGGCCCGACAGGCCGGTGAGCGTCTCGCTGCGTGCGCCGAGCGCACGGCCGAGGCGCGTCAGCTCGGCAAAGCCGCGGGTCGTGAGCGCCGCCTGCGCGGAGGCGCCAAGCTCGCGCCCGACCGCAATGCCGACCGCGATCGCCAGCACATTCTTGGCGGCGCCACCGATCTCGACGCCGCGAATGTCGGTGGAGTGATAGGGGCGGAATGTCCGCGAGCCCAGCGCCTGCACCAGGCTGCTGGCGAGCGCCTCATCGCTTGCCGCCAGGGTCACTGCCGTCGGCAGGCCGCGTGCGACGTCGTTGGCAAAGCTCGGCCCCGACAGGATCGCCGGCTGCGCGTGCGGCGCGGCCTCGGCGATCACGTCGGTCATGAACTTATGGGTGCCGTGCTCGATACCCTTGGCGCAGGCGACGATCGGCACCGCCTTCGTGATGTGCGAGGCCAGCATGTTGACCGCACCGCGCAAATGTTGCGCCGGCGTCGCAATCAGCAGCATGTCGGCACGCGCGGCGAGCGCCAGATCGCTCGTCACGACGAGCTCAGGCACGATCCGAATCCCGGGCAGCCGCGGATTGTCGCGCGTCGATGCGATCCGCGCGGCGTGCTCGGCATTGCGTGCCCACAGCGTCACGTTTCGCCCTGCTCGCGCCGCCACCGTCGCCAGCGCCGTACCCCAGGCGCCCGCGCCGATCACTGCGACGGATTGGAACGCGGTCATCCCTAGAATCCCGCCCGAGTCTTGCCGTAGCCCGCGGGCGCCGTCGCGTTGGCATCGAGCAGCCAGCGTGCGCGCGGCTGCGCGTCCATCGTGTCGGTCAGGCCAAGCGCCAGGCGCTCGGCGCCGGCCCAGGCGATCATGGCGCCGTTGTCGGTGCACAGCGCGGGCGGTGGCATGATCAGCTGCGTCCCGGCCTGCTTCGCGACATCGTCAAGCGCGCCGCGGATCGCCTGATTGGCGGCAACGCCGCCGGCGGCGACCAGCGCGCGCGGTGCGCCGAACTGCTCGCGGAAAAGCTTCAGGCCGACGCTCAGCCGGTCGGCCGTTGAATCGAGCACGGCGGCCTGGAAGCTCGCGCAGAGATCGCTGATGTCCTGCGGCATGAGCTCGGCCAGCCGGCTCGCTTCGGTGCGCACCGCCGTCTTCAGTCCCGACAGCGAGAAATTGGCATCGGGGCGCCCCTGCATCGGCCGGGGAAACGCAAAGCGCGTGGCATCGCCACCTGCCGCCGCGCGCTCGACCTGCGGGCCGCCGGGATAGGGCAGGCCCAGCATCTTCGCGACCTTGTCGAAGGCCTCGCCGATGGCGTCGTCAACCGTGGTGCCGAGCCGCACATACTGGCCGACACCGGTGACTGCGACGATCTGGGTATGGCCGCCGGAGGCGAGGAACAGGCAATAGGGAAATTCGATGCCGTCGGTGAGACGCGGCGTCAGCGCATGCGCTTCGAGATGATTCACCGCGACCAGCGGCGTGTCGTGCACCATCGCGATCGCCTTCGCGGTGGTGAGTCCGACGATGACGCCGCCGATCAGCCCGGGCCCCGCGGCCGCCGCGACGCCGTCGAGCTGAGCATAATCGATGCCGGCCTCGTTCATGGCGCGGTCGATGATCCCATCGAGCACGTCGACATGCGCGCGCGCGGCGATCTCCGGCACCACGCCGCCGAAGCGGGCATGCTCCTCGATCTGCGACCGCACGATGTTGGACAGGATCTTGCCCTTGCCGTCGGCCGCGCGTTCGATCACGGCCGCGGCGGTCTCGTCGCAGGTGGTTTCGATGCCCAGCACCAGCATTGGCGAATTGTTATCCAATTTGCGCCCTTGCGCTCATCCATAAAGCAGAGTTCTGGTACGTCCGGTAGCATCCCGGGGTCGGCTTGCGCAATCGTCACGCGCAGCCGTTCTGGTCAATGCGTCACCGCCAAATGGTCCGGGAACAGCAGCGATGTCCATTCTTGTCACACGGCCGCATCCCGACAATGCGGCGACGGCGGACAATCTGCGCACGCGCGGGCATGCGGTACTGCTTGCGCCGGCGCTCAAGCTCGAGCCGGTCGCCTTCCAAGGCGAGAGCGAAGTTTCTTATGATGCCGTTCTCGTCACCTCGGCCAACGCGATTCGCGCCATAGCGCCGCAATTGCCGGATCTCGGTCTGCTGGAGCTGCCATTGTTCGCGGTCGGCGAACATACGGCTGCAGCGGCGCGAGAGGCTGGTTTTGCCGAGGTGATCGTCGCCGGGGGCGACGCCGCGTCCTTGCGCGACAAGGTGATGCAGAGCGCGTGCGACAAGGTGTTGAAGAAAAACAGCACGCTGCTGTATCTCGCCGGCGCGGATCTGTCGCGCGACCTCGGCGGCGAACTCGGGGCGGAAGGTTTCCGCGTGGTGACGCAGACGACCTACCGCATGGCGCCGGTGAAGCATCTGCCGCGCGAGGTGTGCGAGGGCTTTGCCGCCCACGGGATCGAGGCGGTGCTGCACTACTCCCGGCGCAGCGCACGTGCGTTCCTCGATGCGGCGCGGGACGAAGGTGTCGAAATTTCGGCGCTGGCGATCCCGCATTGCTGCCTGTCCGAGACCGTTGCGGGCGTGCTGCGCGATGCCGGCGCGTCACAGGTTCTGGTGGCCGCAACGCCGGACGAAACTGCCTTATTCGACACCTTGGAGCGTGCGTTGCGGACCCGTTTGGCGTAAAGGTCGGGCCGAATCCGACGCAATCTAATCCATCCCTGGTATGGAAGTGTGAGGAACCGTCACGATGGCCGACGACAAGCCTGAAGACGCTGGATTGGCGCCCGATCCGGGTCGTGCCAAGCGCACCCCGCCCACCATCGACCTCGAGGCGACGGAAGTCTCGACCCAGCCGCAGCAGGTCGCGGGCGAGTCCGAGGCATCCGAGCATGTCGCGCAGGAGCAGGCCAGGGTGGAAGAGCCCGGCTCGGAACAGGTCAAGGCCGAGCCTCAGTCCGAATCTGCAGAGCAGCAGGCCTCCGCGGCGGTGCCTGTATCGGCGCCGATTTCGCCCTGGGTCATCGCGCCGTTCTCCGGCGTTGCCGCGGCTGCGGTCGTGATCGCAGTCGGCTGGATGCTGGGCTGGCCCGCGGTGCAGGCCCCGCCGGCCGCGCCGCAGGTCACCAGTGCGACCGTCGATGCGCTGAGCGGACGCGTTGCCGCGGTCGAAGCCAGGGCCGCGAGGCCGGCGGCCGATCCGGCCCAAGTCGCGCGGATCGACGCGTTGGAGAAAGCGGCGAGCGCACTGCGCGGCGACATCGCCAATTTGCGCGCACAGTTCGATAAGACGGCGAGCGCACTGAACGACGCGAAATCCGCGTCGCCGAGTGCCGCGCCCGATCTTGCCGCGCTCATCGACCGCATCGCTCAGCTCGAGCGCGCCAGCAAGACCGAGCGGGCCGAGCTTGCGCAGCAGGGCGAGAAGATCGCCGAGGCCAAGACGATGGACGACAAGCCGCTCCGCTATGTGGTGGCGGCGTCCCTGCTCGACGTTGCCGTTCGCCACGGCGATCCCTATCAATCGCAATTGGCCGCGGCGCGGTCGCTGGCGACCAAGCCCGACATGCTCAAACCGCTCGAGGCGTTTGCATCGTCCGGTATCCCGACATCGGCGGCGCTGAGCCGCGAGCTCCTCAATATCGTGCCGAAGCTGTCGCCGCCGGCTGAAGCTCCGTCGAGCGAAGCCGGCATTGTCGAGCGGCTCCAGGCGGGTGCGTCAAAGCTCGTGCGGATCGAGCGCACCGATGGCGTCGGCAACGATCGCGGCGCCATCGTGACGCGCGTCACGGCGGCGGCGCTCCGCAGCGATTTCGCCGAAGCGCGGCGCGAGCTGAAGACGCTGCCCGAGGCTGATCGTGCTCCGGCGCAGGCCTGGCTCGACAAAGCCGACGCCCGCGACGCCGCGCTCGCCGCGTCCCGCAAATTCGCCGACGATGCCATGGCGGATCTCGCCAAATCTACTCAATAAGATTCGCGCAACAATCGGCGCGTATAGGGATCGCCATGCTTCGCATCGTCCTCTTTCTCGTCTTGATCGCACTGGCGGCGGCCGGCGCGGCCTGGGTCGCCGACCAGTCCGGCGACCTCGTCCTGACCGCGGGCACCTTCCGCATCTCGACGACGCTGCCGAGGTTCGTGTTCTTGCTCGGCCTTTTCGCCGCTTCCGTCGTGCTGGTCTGGAGCATCCTGACGACGATCTGGCGCATGCCAGGGCGCTTGCGCCGCCGCCGTCATGACAAGCGTCATGCCCGCGGCCGTCATGCCATCACCCATGGTCTGCTCGCGATCGGCCACGGCGATTCCGCGCTCGCGCGCCGGCACGCCGAGGCGGCGCGGCGGCATGCACCGAACGATCCGCTCGCACTGCTTTTGCACGCGCAGTCGGCGCAGCTCGAAGGCAATCGCGACGAGGCGCAACGCGTCTTCCGCGCCATGGCCGAACGCGAGGACACGCGGCTGCTCGGCCTGCGCGGTCTCTTCATCGAGGCGCAGCGCGCCGATGATGCGGTCGGCGCCGTGATGATCGCGGAGGAAGCGATCAAGCTGTCGCCGTCCGCGACCTGGGCCTCGCACGCGGTGCTCGGCTTCCGCTGCGCGCGCGGCGACTGGAGCGGCGCGCTCGCGATCCTCGATTCGAATCTGTCCGCGGGCCTGATCGACAAGCAGACCTATCGCCGGCAGCGCGGTGTGCTGCTCGCCGCGCGTGCGCTGGAGCTGGAAACGATGGACCGCGACGTCGCGCGCGAGAGCGTGCTGGAGGCGGTCAAGCTCGCGCCGACCCTGGTGCCGGCGGCCGTGCTCGCGGCAAAATTCGAGAGCGAGGCGCATCAGGTGCGCCGCGCCATGAAGCTGGTGGAAGCCGCCTGGCTCTCCAATCCGCATCCCGATCTCGCGGACGCATATGCGCATGTGAAGCTCGGCGATTCCGCATGGCACCGCTTGCAGCGGGTAGAAACTCTCGCCGCGAAGACCCCCGCCGACAAGCCCGGTTATGTCGAAGGGCAGCTCGCGATCGCGCGTGCTGCGATCGAGGCCTCCGAGTTCGCCCGCGCGCGCGAGGTGCTCGCGCCTTATCTCAAGGATCCGACCCAGCGCGTCGCGCTGCTGATGGCCGAGATCGAGCGCACAGAGCATGGTGACGGCGGCCGCGCCCGCGCCTGGACCTTGCGCGCGGTGCGCGCCCGGCTCGATCCCGCCTGGACCGCGGACGGCTATGTCAGCGACCGCTGGCGTCCGGTCTCCCCGGTCACCGGCCGCCTCGATGCGTTCCAGTGGCAGGCGCCGGTCGCGAGCCTGCCCTCGGACAAGGGCCCCACGCTCGAATCCTCGGCCTTCGAGGAAGCCATGCTGGCCGCTCCGCCGCCGAAGCGGGTGACCGCCGCTCCCAGCGAAGCCGCGGTGGAACCGCCGGAGGTGGCCCCGCTGCCGGCACCGGCCGCGCAGGACAATTCACCCCCTCAGCCCAAGGACGCCGCGAAGGAGGCTACCAAGGAAGTGGCCAAGGAGACTGGGGAGCAAACTGCGAAGGTCGACGAGCCGGTCGTCACGCCCGCCGAGCCGGCGAATCCGGCTCCGGCGCCCGCCGAATCATCGCCGCCGGCGCCGACGCCGGTCTTCCGGACCCGGGCCGACCTCAGCAAGCCCGCATCGGCGCCGACCCAGACCGTCATCCCGATCGTCCGCGCACCGGACGATCCCGGGATCGACGACGACGGCCCAAGCGACGAATTTACGGAACAAATCGGCACGCCCAAAGCCCAGGCGGGCGGCTGGCGCGGATTCTGGTCCCGCTGGGGCGCGTGAGCGGTATTTCGCCTCCCGCTTGTCCTTGCCAATTCGGGCCATGCCCGATATCAGGGGCGCGCGTATCGGGGCCGGCATTGCTTTGGTCCCGGCAGGTTCGCCGCAATAGCTCAGTCGGTAGAGCACGTCATTCGTAATGACGGGGTCGGGGGTTCGAATCCCTCTTGCGGCACCAGCGCCCCGGTTCATCCGACCCCAAGCGCTCCGATGACCAGGCATCAGCCTGCATCAGGGCTCGCTCGGCTGCGTGATCGCGATCACATAATCGCAGACATGGCTCCCCTAACGTCCTGTCACGCCAACACGGGGAGACTTCACATGCGCAAGATCATTCTGATTGCCGCCATGCTGCTGGCTTCGGCCTCCGCCCAGGCAGGCGGCTCCCGCGGTCTGTCGCTGGCGGCGGCAGGCGAACAGACCTCCACTCCGCAAACCACGACATCGGCGAGCACCGTGACGGCGCAGGTGAGCGAAGCCGCGCCGGCCACCGAGGTTCAGAAATATCATGATCGTCCGCCGGCGGTGTCGCTCTCCGCGCCGACAGTGGCGACCACTCCGACCGTCACCACACCGGCGACGGCCTCCGCGCCGGTCACGACGCCCAAGCCCGCCGCCAAGACCACGGCAAAGGCGGACAAGCCGAAGCCCAAGCGCAGCTGGACCGAGCGCCGCATCATCAGCGAGCTGCATCGCCACGGCATCTATTGGTGAGGCGCCGACCTGTACCCTGATCTCGCCGTCATGCCCGGGCTTGACCCGGGCATCCACGTCGTCGCGCCTGATCCTAAAACGTGGATGGCCGGGACAAGCCCGGCCATGACGCAAGAGTTTTGGATTTGGCGCTTATTGCGAGATCGTTTGCACGACGCTCGCGATCGGACGGGAGTTCGTGCCTGCGGTCGGCACCTTCATGTCCTTCATCAGCGCCTCGTCATATTCCGGCAGCGTCTGGAGGCTCGTCTTGGCCTTCATCTGCACGACCCTGTAACCGCCGGCCTTCAGCCGCGCGAGCAGCGTCGGCAGGGCGAGGCCCGTGTTCTTCTGGAAGTCGTGCATCAGGATGATGCCCTTGCCGAGCTTGTCCAGCCTCGTCATCACGGTCTCGACGATCTTCTCCGGCGTCGCGCCCTTCCTGAAGTCGAAGGAGTCGATTTCGGTCGAGAACATCGCGACGTTGCGGGTGCCGAAATAGCTCACCATCGCGGGATTGTGCTGAAGCTGCGGAAAGCGGAAGAACGGCGCCGGGTTGGTGCCGAGCGCGAATTTCACTGCGCTGAAGCCCTTCTCAACCTCGTCCTTGACCTGCTGCTCGGTCAACTTCTTGCTGTTCAGATTGACATGCGACCAGGTGTGCGTGCCCACCGTGTGGCCCTGGGCCAGCACCTGCTTCAGGATCTCCGGATGGTAGGTCGCGTGCTTGCCGACCGAGAAGAACAGGCCCTTGGTGCATTCGTCCGCGAGCGCCTTCAGCACCGTGGGCGTGTTGACCGGCCACGGACCGTCGTCGAAGGTCAGCACGACCTCCTTCTCGGTCAGGAAGTCGAACTGCTTGAAATGCTCGAAGCCGAAGCCGGGGCCGCCCGTCGTGTCGATCTCGACGACGCGGGACACACCCAGCGCGTTCGGATTGGCGCAGGCCTGCTTCGGCTGCATCGGCATGAGCGGCGCTGGCGCAGGTGCCGGCGCGGCTGCGGCCGGCTTGGCCGCGACGGCCGCGGTGGTCTCGACGTCGTCCTTGGCGGCGAGCTTCGCCTGTGCCGGCAATGGGTCGGCGGCACGGGCGGCAACTGTCTTGGGAGCGCCCTGGTCGGCGCGCGCGGAATAATAAAACCAACCGCCGGCGGCGATCACGACCGCCGCAACTACACTGGCCAGCATCAGGCCCAACGCATTACGCATCGTTACTCTTTCCAATTACGCAACCAAACCGGCGGAATTTCCCGCGCGACGAGCCATTAATGCGAAGTAAGAGTTAACGTGACACCAACACGACAGCGGTTGCGAAGGAATTTCAGTGGGCTGCGTCTGAGTGACTGAGATCACAGAGGACGGGTCTCCCGTGAGCGTCATCACAGTGGAAACGGTTTTGCCGGAGCATCGTAGCTCCCATCGACAACGGGCCCGCTGTGGCGGCGCCAACGGGAGCTTCAAATGACCAAGTCGTTTACCGGCAAGATCCGCGACGCCAGCCTGGCCCTGGGCTTTGCCGCGATCGTCTCCATCGCTTCGACGGGCGCGAGCTTCGCCTTCTCGGCCGAGGCGCAGCAGATGTGCACGGGCGATGCCTTCCGTCTTTGCTCGGCGGAGATCCCCAATATCCCGAAGATCACCGCGTGCATGATCAAGCATCGCTCGGACCTCAGCGCCGGATGCCGCGCGGTGATGGACAAGACCCTCGCCAAGGGCGCCTCGCGCAAGGTCGCTGACGCTCAGGACACACAGTAACCAAGACGCTGCAGCTCCCCTCGTCATGTCCCCTGGCATGAAGCCGGGGTGATGGCGGCGGCGCGCTGCAGCTAGTCAACAAAGCCGTTGCAGGTGCGGGATCGTCGCACTAGCTTCGCCCGCACGTCTTTCCGGGTAAGAGGCAATTGCGCGATGACCAGACTGCTTTTCGTTATTTCCTTGCTCCTGTGCGCATCGAGCGCCTCCGCGCAACAGCAGCCCGGCCATGATGCCTGCGCGCGCGACGTCACGCGCTTCTGCCGTCCCGTAATGGACAATGGCGACGGTGCCGTGCTGGCCTGCCTGAAGCAGAACCGCACCAAGCTGAGCAAGGCCTGCGACAAGGTGCTGACCCAGCACGGGCAGTGATCGTCATTCCGGGGCGCGCGAAGCGCGAACTATGGTGCGCAACTGCGCACCTGAGAATCCATCGCGCGACCAACTCCTGCGATAAATGGATTCCGGGTTCGCACCTTACGGCGCGCCCCGGAATGACGAGAGGCCTACGTACTGCTTCCCGCCGCGGTCGCGACCACCGGCAGCACCTCGCTGTTGGCGCGGTCCGGCGTGTCGTCCTTCCAGCGCACCGAACCGAAGGGGCGCTCCAGCATGCGGCGGATTCGCACCGGCTCGGGACCGATGTGGAAATCGATCGCCTGCTGATGCAGCGCGCGTTCGGACTGGGTCGCACGGTTGCGCTGACGCAAATAGTCGAGCCAGGTCGGGCAGTGATAGCGCTCGGTCCACAGCTCGGGGTCGGCGATGTCGCGCGCGATCGACCAGCCATAGGCGCCGTTGCGCTGGCGGGAGAGCTGCACGTCCTGCATCACATTGTGGAACGCGCGCGCATTCTCTTGCGCAACCCGATATTCGATCTCGACCACGAGGGGCCCGCTGCGCCCTGTCAGCGACAGCCTCACCTCGGGATCGGCCAGCATGTCCGCATCCTCGTTGCGGGCGCCGACACGCGGCATCGTGAGCCAGATGCCGAGCAGCGGCGAGATCAGCATCAGGCCGGCCGAGGTCAGCAATGCGATCTCGACGCCGGCATAGTCGGTGAGATGGCCCCAGCCCCAGGCGCCGATCGCGATGCCCCCGGCGATCGCGGCCTGGAAGGCTGCGAGCGAGCGACCGGCGACCCAGCGCGGGGCCGAGAGCTGCACGCCGATATTGAACAGCGCGATCGCCGCCATCCAGACTGCGCCGCCTAGCACCAGCGCGGCCGCCGTCAGCACCGGCTCCGTGCTCAAAGCGAGGGCGGCCATGGTGAAGGCCATCGTGATGGTGCAGGCGCGGATCGCGGCCTCGCCGCTCATGCGCTTGCGCAATTCGTGGATGTTGAGCGCGCCGATCACCGCGCCCATGCCGAAGGCGCCGAGCATGATGCCATACATCTGCGCGCCGCCATGCAGGAGGTCGCGCGCGACCAGCGGCATCAGCGCCATCACCGCGCCGCCGATCAGGCCCATCACCAGCGTGCGCAACAGCACGATCTTGATCGGCGGCGAATTGGTGATGTAGCGCACGCCCGAGACCATGGCGCGGTTGAGCTTTTCCCGCGGCAGGCGCGACGGCTCGGTGCTGCGGCGCCAGAGCAGCAGCACCACCAGCAGCGGCAGATAGAGGATCGCGTTGCAGGCAAACGCGGCCACCGCCCCAAGCGCAGCGACGATGACGCCGCCGACCGCGGGGCCGAAGCTGCGTGCGATGTTGTAGCTGATGCCGTTCAGCGCCACCGCGGACGCCAATGCCTCGGGCGGCACTTGTTCGCTGACCGAGGACTGCCAGGCCGGACCGAACAGCGCATTGCCGCTGCCGACGATGAAGCAGAAGGCGAGCAGCAATTCCGGAGTGATCAGGTTGAAGCCGGCCAGCACGGTGAGCACGCTCGCGCCGATCAGCGCGATCGACAGCGAAATCACACTGACGATGCGGCGGTCATACATGTCGGCGATGGCGCCGGCCGGCATCGAGATCAGCATGATCGGCAGCATGAGCGCGGTCTGCACCAGGGCCACCTTGTCTGCCGAGGCCGCCATCTGCGTCATCGCCCAGGCCGCACCCACGCCCTGGATTAGGAGGCCGAGATTGGAGAGCAGGCTGGCGAGCCAGATCCGCCGGAACACGGTGTACCGCAGGGGCGCAGTGATGCCGTCGGCGGCCAATTTCGGGCGGTTCGGCTGCTCGGTCATATCCCCTTCCATGTCGGATGGCAGAAGTGGTCGTGGTGATTCCGGCCAATTCAGTGATGCCCGCGAAAGTCCTTCGCTGTCCAGTGCTTAGGCCGGTATAAGCAGTGCAAAGAGCTAGGTTTGCCGGGGAGGAACAGATGAAGCTGTCGCGACGGACGATCTTGCAAGGGGCTGCGAGCGTGCCTTTCGCACTTGCGAGCTTGCGGACGGGCGCGCTGGCGCAGACCGCGCCCGCCACGGAGCTGCCGCCGATTCTGTTCGTCCACGGCAATGGCGATTACGGCGCGCTCTGGATGACGACGCTTTGGCGGATGGAGTCCAACGGTATCGCGCGCGATCGCATGATGGCGATCAATTTCACCGACCCGCTGGCGCGCAACGACGACAAGGTCGAGCAGGCGGGTCGCTCCTCGACCGAGGATCAGCGCCTCGAGCTCGCTGCCGCCATCACCGAGCTGAAGCGCCGCACCGGCGCAGCCCGCGTGGCGCTGGTCGGCAGCTCGCGCGGCGGCTACGCGATCCGTAACGTCATCAAGAACGGCGGCGCCGGTGATGTCAGCCATGCGGTGCTGTGCGGTACGCCCAATCACGGTGTGTTCGCGACCGACGACCAGCCCAACAACGAATTCAACGGCCGCGGCACGTTCCTGCGCAGCTTGAACGAAGGCGAGAGCGAGGTGACGCCGGGCGTTGCCTTCCTCACGCTGCGCAGCGATGGCATGGACAAATTTGCGCAGAGCGACGGCCGATTCATCGGCAAGCCCGGCACGCCGACCAATGTCACCGCCCAAGGGCCGGAGCTGAAGGGCGCCACCAATATGGTGCTTGGCGCGCTCGACCATCGCGAGGTGGCGTTTCACCCGCGCGCGTTCCGCGAGATTTACAAGTTCATCGCGGGGCGCGAACCTGCGCGCATCGCGATCGTGCCGGAGACCAGCGTGAGATTGAGCGGCCTCGTCACGGGTACGCCCGGCGGCGTGCCGACCAATCGTCCGGTCGCGGGTGCAATCGTCGATGTCTTCCGTGTCGATCCTGATACCGGGGAGCGCAAAGACGGTGCGCTGTACAGCTCGACAACAGGCTCAGATGGCCGTTGGGGGCCGGCGCAGGTCGATCCCGCCTGGTCGCTCGAATTCGTGCTGACCTCGCCGGATGCGCCGACGACGCACATCTACCGCTCGCCCTTCCCGCGCTCGTCCGAGGTTGTGCATCTGCGGCCCGCGCGGCCGCTCGGGCCGGCCGACAAGGCCGCCGGCGCCGTCGTGATCATGTCGCGCCCGCGCGGCTATTTCGGCCTGCCGCGCGACGTGGTGCTGCTCGACGGCAAGGAGCCGGCCGACGTCAAGCCGGGCGTGCCCACGGATGCGGCAGCCACCCTGCGGCTTCCCGCCACCGAGGTTGGCCGTAACATCGTGGCCCAATTCGGCGAAGAACGGATTGTGGCACGCGCCTGGGCTGCGTCCGAGAACCGGATTGCCATCGCCGAGCTGACTTACTAGCTATTTACCTGCGTCCCACCTTGCGGGAGAGAGCCATGAATATCGCCAGCGTGCGTCGGCCCATCACCCCTCCGGCTCCTCCGCGAGCGCCCGACGATATGTCGTTCTTCGGCCGGCTCGCGGTCATCAGGCAGAATATGATCGCGACCTGGGGTCAACGCGCCTACGAGGAAGAGGTCATTTCTGGCCGCTTCTTCTTCCGCAATAGCTTCATCCTGAACCAGCCGGACGCGATCCGGCACGTGCTGCTCAGCAATTACGAGAACTACACGCGCACGCCGGCCGGCATCCGCATGCTGCGCCCCGTTCTCGGCGACGGCCTTCTGATTGCGGAAGGTCATTCCTGGACGTTTCAGCGCCGCACGCTCGCCCCGGCCTTCACGCCGCGCGCGACCGCAAACCTCGTTCCGCACATGACGGCCGTGCTCGACGAAACCATCGCCAAGCTGGACGCGCAAACCGGTGAGCCGGTCGACCTGCGCGCGATCATGCAGCGCATGACGCTTGAGATCGCCGGTCGCACGATGTTCTCGTTCGGCATGGACCAGCACGGCGCAACCCTGCGCAACTTCATCATGGAATATGCCGCGCGGTTGGGGCGTCCGTACTTCCTCGACATGGTGCTGCCGGTGTCCTGGCCGAGCCCGATGGATTTTGCCCGCGCCCGTTTCCGCAAGCGCTGGACCGAGTTCGTGGCCATGCTGATCGCCGAGCGGCGTAAGGCGGGCAAGAAGGACGGTGCGCCGCCGCGCGATTTGTTCGATCTCATGGACGAGGCACGCGATCCCGAGACGGGCCAGGGCTTCTCCGACGAGCAGCTGGTCGACGAGGTCGCGACCATGATCCTCGCCGGTCATGAGACCACGGCGACGGCGCTGTTCTGGGCGCTCTACCTGCTCGCGCTCGATCCCGATACGCAGGAGGAGGTGGCGTCCGAGACCCGCGGCGAGCATCTCGACAGCATGGCCGACATCGATCGCCAGAAATTCACCCGCGCGGTGATCGACGAAACCATGCGGCTCTATCCGCCGGCCTTCCTGGTCGCGCGTGCCGCGCGCGATAGGGACAATGCGGCGGGCGTCGAGATCGGCAAGGGCGACATCATCATGATCGCGCCCTGGCTCTTGCACCGGCACGAGAAGCTGTGGGATCAGCCGAACGCATTCATTCCAAAGCGCTTCATGTCGCAGGAGGCGCCGGACCGTTTTGCTTACCTGCCATTCGGTGCAGGTCCGCGCGTCTGCATCGGCGCACCGTTTGCCCAAGCCGAATCCGTGCTGGCGCTGGCGCGGCTGATCGGAGCGTACCGAATCGAGCTTGCCGACCCCGCGACCCCCGTAATTCCGCTCGGCGTCGTCACCACCCAGCCGGACCATTCACCCCTGTTCCGCATCACGCGTCGGTGACAGGCTCGCGTCTGGCCGCTGGCGTGATCCAGCCTACATAGAGTTTCGCCATGAGCGACATCCAGGCCCAGTTCTCCGTTCTGAAGCAGACCGCCGATTCCGTTGTGGTGGAGGCCATCGCGCAGCTGATCGCCAACGGTCATGATCGCGATCTCAACCGGATCAATGCGCTGGATTTTGCCGACCGGACCGGGCTCGACCAGGAGAAGGTCATTTCCGGCTTCCTGCACGCCTCGCGGCTCGGCCTGTTCGACATGAGCTGGAACGTGCTGTGTCCCGGCTGCGGAGGCGTGCTGGGCGCGCACGCCACACTGAAGTCGTTGAAGCACGACGACTACAATTGCGCGCTTTGCGCCGCCGGATACGAGGCCTCCGTCGACGAGATGGTCGAAGTGGCCTTCACCGTCAGCCCGCGGGTCCGCCGCATCGGTGCTCATGATCCCGACACGTTGCCGATCTGGGAGTATGTGCGGCAGATGTTCTGGAGCTCAGGCGTCGACATCAACGACGAATCCTTTTCCCGCCTGATCAACCAGGTAACGCTCGAAGCCCTCGAATTGCCCGCCGGCGAGAAGGCGATCCTCTCACTCAATCTGCCGAGCCAGTTCATCATCGTGTTCGAGCCGGTCACCCATTCCGCCCATTTCCTGGACGTTCAGGGTGAGCCGACCAGCGAGCGTCAGCAGCTGTCGATCATGTTCAACAAGCTGGAGGCGCCGACGGGGACCACCGTGATGCGCCCCGGACCGTTGCGTCTCATGCTCGAGAACCAATCGGACAGTCGCGTATTGCCCTCGGTCTGGATTGCCGACCACGCGTTGCACGAGATGATCGGCAAGCGCAAGCCGATCCTGACCGCCAAGCGCATGCTGTCCAACCAGACGTTCCGCGACGTCTTCAAGGCCGACAACCTCAATGTCGACCAGCGACTGAAGATCACGTCCCTGACGTTCCTGTTCACCGACCTGAAGGGTTCGACGGCGCTGTATGAGCGGGTCGGCGACCTCAATGCTTTCGATCTCGTGCGAGCGCATTTTCGCGCGCTGCTGGAGATCATCGCCGCCGAGAAGGGTGCGGTCGTGAAGACGATCGGCGATGCCGTGATGGCGACCTTCGTCAGGCCCGAGCACGCGATCACCGCGGGACTGCGCATGCGCGCCGCGATGGACGAATTGAACAAGCAGCGCGGCGCCAACGACCTCATTCTCAAGATCGGGATCCACGAAGGCCCCTGCCTCGCAGTCATGCTCAACGAGCGGCAGGATTATTTCGGCCAGACCGTCAACATCGCCGCCCGCGTGCAGAGCCTGTCGACCGCGCAGGAGATCCACATCACCGGCCCGGTGCTGGACGCTCCCGCAGTCGCCGAGGTGCTCAAGCAGCGCGCCATCAAGCCGATCCAGAAGCAGGCCGCGCTCCGTGGCATCGCCGACAAGATGGTGGTGTACGAGATACCGTGAGCTTGTGGGCTGCGCCGCAGTCTCTAGCTCCGTGGGAAACAAAAGCGCTTTACATCCTTCACCGTCATGCCCGGGCATGAATGTCCTTCCTCGCGGTGACGCTTTGATGGCCGGGTCAAGCCCGGCCATCACGGCAGAAAGCGCGCCCAGATTGCCGAAACGTAATACGCGCGCGGAACTGACGCACGTTGCGCCGGTTGAGTTTCCTGCTCATATAATGCTGGTAACGGCCGCGCTCCTTGCGGCGTCATCAATCTCGGTAGGACCTATGCTCGACGGCTTGCGCCAATTCATCGCCGACATTGTCGGTCCCCAGGCCCAGGACCGCGCATTTGGCGACAGCGATTACCGGCTGGCCGCGACCGCGCTGCTGGTCCATGTGGTCTCGCTGGACGGCCAGCCGAGCGCGGCCGAGCAGCGCAAGCTGCACAGCCTGATCGAAAGCCATTTCGGGCTCGACCGCGGCACCGCTGACCGTCTCATCGCCGACGCCACCCAGGTCGAAGGCGAGGCCGTCGACCTCTATCACTTCACCAGCGTCATCATGCGCTCGCTCGACGAAGCGGGTCGCAAGCGGATCGTGCAGATGATGTGGGAGCTGGTCTATGCCGACGGAGAGGTCAGCGAGTTCGAGGACAATGTGGTCTGGCGCGCGTCCGACCTGCTCGGCATCTCCCAGCGTGACCGGATCGAGCTGAAGCACGCCATTGCGGAGCGTGCCGGTGGCCAGGTCAAGGATCGCGCCGTCGGACCGGTCCCTGGCGGATTGCCTGGCCTGCGAGCCACATGACGAAACTTTAATATAAGCCCGGCGGTCCCCCGCTTCTGCTGATTCGACTGCAAATACCGGTCTTTCCTGCTTCCACTGTCGCTCTCACAAGCAGCCATGCTGCCAGTGCCGCTTGCCTGGCGCGCACGGCTTATGCTCTCGTTCTGGTATTGCCGGGACCACAGACTTCAATTCAAGAGACTTCGATCGTGACTGAGCGGGTAACGTTGATCACCGGTGCCTCGGCGGGCATCGGGATGGAGCTGGCGCGTGTGTTTGCCGCCAATGGACATCGCCTCGCATTGACGGCGAGACGGGTGGATCGGCTCGAAGCGCTCGCGAACGAGATCGCCGCCAAGGGTGGCAAGAAGCCGATCGTGATCGCCTGCAACCTCGAGGATCCGCATGCCGGCGAGAGGATCGCCGCGGCACTTGCCGCCGAATGTGTCGAGCTCGATCATCTCGTCAACAACGCCGGCTTCGGCGTATTCGGCGATGCCATCGAGCGCGATCGCGTCGCGCAGCTCGGCATCGTCGATGTCAACGTCCGGGCCCTGACGGATCTGTCGCTGCGCTTCGCCGATCAGCTCATCCGGAACAAGGGCGGTCTTCTCAATGTCGGCTCGGTTGCAGGCTTCCTGCCCGGCCCCGGCATGGCCGTGTACTACGCATCCAAGGCCTATGTGATTTCCTTCACCGAAGCATTGCGGGCGGAGCTCGCTCCCCGCGGCGTCCGTGTCACCGTGCTTTGCCCGGGCCCGGTCCCCACGGAATTCCAGGCCCGCGCCGGCGTCGGCTCGCAACATGATACGGCCTTTCTCAACGTCTCAGCTGCCGAGGTTGCGCGGGAGGCGTATCGCGCTCTGATGGCCAACAAACGGGCAGTGCTGCCCGGCCTCGGCAACAAGATTGTGCCGTTCGCGCTGCGCTTCTTCCCACGCGGCTTCATCCTGGCGGCCACTAGCCGGTTCCAGCGGCAGAGGCACTAAAACGCGATGAATCGTCATCGCGCTTTAGCTCTTTGTTTGAGCATGATCTTTTCGGAAAACCGCTTCACACTTTTCCGGATCATGCTGACAACGCCGCCCGCGTCCGTAGTGGCCCGGAGCTTGCTTCCAGACGTGCGCGTGTGTGCGCAAACTCACACGATGTTAACCATCGCTTAGCTATGCTGGCGGTCTGAACCGATAGCACTCGCAGAGGCCATGTCGTTCCGGACGGACAGGTTTGGTGGCGCAGAGGTGGTCGCCTTCCCACAGAGGGCGGCGAGCGTCGCCGCCGCTGAAACCCGGCTGCCGGTTCTGATCGTCCTGCATCAGGAATGCTCGACACCTGGCCGCGTCGGCAATGCGTTGCGCGCGCTCGGCCACCGCCTCGACATCCGCCGTCCTCGCTTCGGCGATCCCCTGCCCGAGACGCTCGATCAGCATGCCGGGGCCGTGATCTTCGGCGGGCCGATGAGCGCCAATGATTCCGACGACTACATTCGCCGCGAGATCGACTGGATCGAAATTCCGCTCCGCGAGCAGCGCCCATTGCTCGGCATCTGCCTGGGGGCGCAGATGCTGGCGATGCAGCTCGGGGCCCGTGTCGCGCCGCATGCGCAGGCGCTGACGCAGATCGGGTACTACCCGATCAGGCCGACCGCCGCCGGCCGCGCGCTCTGCCCGCACTGGCCGGCGCAGGTCTATCACTGGCATCGCGAGGGCTTTGAGCTGCCTGAAGGCGCCGACTTGCTCGCCGAAGGCGATGATTTCCCGGTGCAGGCGTTCCGCACGGGCAATGCTTTCGGCGTGCAGTTCCACCCCGATGTGACCTATGCGATGATGTGCCGCTGGACCACGCGCGGTTACGACGGCTTCAGCGCGCCCGGTGCACGGCAGCGGCATCATCATTTCGCGGATCGCGCCGTCTACGATGTCGCCGAACGCGCCTGGCTCGATCATTTCCTCGACGGCTGGCTGGAGCGCCGGCCGATGCTGGCGCAAGCCGCCGAGTGATCGCGGCTTCGCGCAAGTCCTTGGCGCAGGTCCTTGGCGCAAGTCCTTCTCCCGTCCCTGGATATGCTAGGCTCGCTTCTAACGAGCGCTTGCGAACGCGTGCCGGCAAACAAGGGAGAGCGTCATGGCCTACGAACACATTCTCTATGAGGTGAGCGACAAGATCGCGACCATCACGCTCAACCGCCCCGATCGCATGAATGCATGGACGCCGATCATGGAGCGCGACGTGCGCCACGCCATGGAGGCATCAAGCGCCGACGACAATGTCCGCGTCATCGTCCTCACCGGCGCGGGCCGCGCCTTCTGCGCCGGCGCCGACATGGATGCGCTGAAGGGCCTCGATCCCAACGACGTCAGGCGCGCCTCGAACCTGCCGCCGTTCGACATGAATCGCCGGCCAGACTGGCAGACGCGGTACGGCTATTATCCTTCGATCAAGAAGCCTGTGATCGCCATGCTGAACGGCGCGACGGCAGGCATTGGACTGGTGCATGCACTCTATTGCGACCTTCGCTTTGCCGCCGACAACACCGTGTTCACCACCGCATTCGCGCGGCGCGGCCTGATCGCCGAGCACGGCATCAGCTGGATGCTGCCGCGCATCGTCGGCCACGCCAATGCGCTGGATCTGCTGCTCTCGGCGCGGCGCGTGTCGAGCGAGGAGGCACTGCGGATCGGGCTGGTCAACCGGCTCTGTCCGCCGGAGAAGCTGCGTGAAGAGACGTATACTTACGCGCGCGATCTCGCCGATTTCGTCTCGCCGAGCGCGATGGCCGTGATCAAGCGCCAGCTCTACGAGGTGCCGTTCCAGACGCTGGCCGAGGCGACGATCGAGGCCAACAGGGAGATGATGGTGGCGCTGAACGGGAGTGATTTCAGGGAGGGCGTGGCGAGCTTCATGGAGAAGCGGCCGCCAAGGTTTACGGGGAGGTAGGGGGAGAGAGATTCCGAGAGAGCCCGGCTTCGCCCGTCGGGCTACGCCGCGGCAGCCTTCGCTACGAAAAGGCTTGCCGAGCCGAAGCTGGCGAAGCCAGCGAAGGCTGGTGGAGCCAGGCGGGATCGAACCGCCGACCTCGTCATTGCGAACGACGCGCTCTCCCAGCTGAGCTATGGCCCCTTTGCTGGCCGCTCTGGTGAACGCGGCCGACAACCGGGCGCCATTTAAGTCCCCGCCAAGGTCAAGTCAAGGACGGGCGTAACCCGGTTTTAGCTCTCCGGGTGCCGACTTCCCTTGTTTGGGCCTGACGGAACCGATATCTAGCAAACGGGGCGTCAATCCCGACCGAGCCAGAGTTTTCAAAAGCCAGAGGCCTCATAAGCCATGCGTGCCGTTCTCGACATCGTCATCATCGTGCTCGACCTCTACGTCTGGCTGCTGATCGCCTCCGCGATCCTGTCCTGGCTGATCGCCTTCAACGTGGTGAACACCCGTAACCAGTTCGTGTCGGCGGTGGCGGAGTTCCTCTACCGGATCACCGAGCCTCTGCTGGCGCCGATTCGCAATTTCCTGCCCAGCCTCGGCGGTCTCGACATCTCGCCGATCATCCTGATCCTGATCATCATGTTCATCGAGCGGGTGATCCTGTACTACATCTACCCGAACGTGGTCTAAGCGGGCGGGAGCGCCTTGGTTGCCAACAAGGAGCCTTGTTGTCAGGAGCCTTGCCCTAAGGACCCTTGGCGCTACTCGGCCGGAGGAATCAGCATCGCGCTGCGGGTGACGCCGCGCGGCGGCCGCGACGACATCGACGGGATCGAGCAGCTTTCGGATGGCCGCAGCGTGCTCAAGGTGCGGGTGCGCGCCATTGCCGATGGCGGCGAGGCCAACAAGGCCGTGCTGGCGCTGCTGGCGAAATCGCTCGGCGTGCCCAAGAGCAATGTAAAGCTGCTATCCGGAGCCACGTCGCGGCTGAAGCAGATCGCGGTCGACGGCGATCCGGCGCGTCTCGGCGAAACCCTGCGCCAGCTCACATCGGCCAAACCGACAGATTGAGAGAACGGACATGACCGCTGATATCATCGATGGAAAAGTCATTGCGGCGGAACTCCGTGGCCGCGTCGCCGAGGAGGTCGCCCGCGTAAAGCGCGAGCACAATCTGGTGCCGGGCCTTGCAGTGGTCCTGGTCGGCAACGACCCCGCCAGCGAAGTCTATGTCCGTTCAAAACACACCCAGACCCAGGCCGCGGGCATGGCCTCGTTCGAGCACAAGCTGCCGGCCGACGTCTCCCAGGCAGATCTGCTGGCGCTGGTCGCAAAGCTCAACCGGGATCCCGCCGTGCACGGCATTCTCGTGCAATTACCGTTGCCGAAGGGGCTAAACACCGAAGCGGTCATCAACGCCATGGACCCCGCCAAGGATGTCGACGGGCTGCATCCGAACAATGCCGGCCGGCTCGCCGGCGGCTTCGAGGCGCTGTCGCCCTGCACGCCGCTCGGCTGCATCATCCTGACCAAAAGCGTGCACGCCTCGCTCGAAGGCATGAACGCCATCGTCATCGGCCGCTCCAACCTGGTCGGCCGCCCGCTCGTGCAATTGCTGCTGAACGAGAACGCCACGGTGACGATCGCGCATTCGCGCTCGCGCGACCTGCCTGGCCTCGTGAAGAAAGCGGACCTCGTCTATGCAGCAGTGGGCAAACCAGAAATGGTGCGCGGCGACTGGCTGAAGCCGGGTGCGACCGTGATCGATGTGGGCATCAATCGCATCCCGAAGGAGGACGGCAAGACGCGCCTCGTCGGCGATGTCGCCTATCAGGAAGCGCTTGCCGTTGCCGGCGCGATCACGCCGGTGCCGGGCGGTGTCGGCCAGATGACGGTGGCGTGCCTGTTGGTGAACACGCTCCGCGCGGCCTGCGCGATCGCCGGCCTGCCGAAGCCGGCGGTGTAGTTGAGCGTCATTCCGAGGCGGCTCGCAGAGCCAAACCCGGAATCTCGCGCCCCGACCTCTGGATTCCGGGTTCGCTCTGACGCGCCCCGGAATGACCGTGCGGATCAGCCCTTCTTCTTCTTCTCGCGCTCGATGCCTTCTTGGATCAGCTGGTGCGCTTCCTCCGGGCCGCCCCAGCGCAGGATCTTCACCCACTTGCCCTTTTCGAGATCCTTGTAGTGCTCGAAGAAGTGCTGGATCTGCTGCAGCGTGATGTCGGGCAAATCGGAATACGACTTCACCTTGTCGTAGCGCTGCGTCAGCTTGGACGACGGCACCGCCAGGATCTTCTCGTCGCCGCCGGCTTCGTCCTCCATGAACAGCACCCCAACCGGACGCACGCTCATGACGGCGCCGGGGATGATGGCGCGGGTGTTGATGATCAGCACGTCGCAGGGGTCACCGTCATCCGACAGCGTATGCGGGATGAAGCCGTAATTGCCGGGGTAACGCATCGGCGTGTAGAGGAAGCGGTCGACCACCAGCGTGCCGGCCTCCTTGTCCATCTCGTACTTGATCGGTTCGCCGCCCACGGGGACCTCGATGATGACATTGACGTCGTGGGGGACGTTCTTTCCGATCGAGACCGCATCGATACGCATTCAAGGCTCCGTTGTTGCCGAGGATAAATCGCGCCCGGCAGCGATTTTGGCGCTGTCATACGCGGGCTTGGCCCGCTGATCCATCGCGTTTTTGTGAAATAATGAATCCGGCGATCACCGGCGCAAGCGGCCTGCGGTATCGACGGATGGGAACGCTGCCCGGCTAGGGTTTCAGCAGCTCAATTGGTCCAAGCGAAGGCAACCTTGTCGAGCGCCTTCGGTCCGAAACGCTCCGACGAGCGCGCCACCATGCGACCACCCAGGGCGCGGTAGAACTCGGTAGCGGGATCGTTGTCCGAGAGCGCCCACACCACCATGCTCTTCAGCCCGCTCTGCATCAGGTCGCGGCGGGCGGCGGCAAACAGGCGGCGGCCGAAGCCGAGGCCCTGAAACTCGGGCCGCAGATAAAGCTCGTAGATCTCGCCGTCGAAATGCAGGCTGCGGGCCCGGTTGCGGCCGTAATTGGCATAGCCGGCGATCTTGTCACCGAACACCAGCACGCTGACACGGCTGCCCTTGCGGATCGCGCTGTCCCACCACTGCGGACCGCGGCGGTTGATCAGCTTCTCCAGCTCGGCGCCGGGAATGATGCCCTGATAGGCCGAACGCCAGGCTTCGTCATGGGTCGACGCCACCGCAGTTGCATCTGCGGCTTTGGCCGGCCGGACCTCGATCAGGGTTGTGCTCATGGACGCGATCAAACCAAGTCGCCGCGCCGGCGGCAAGACCTATCGTTAATTATCGGTTAACCTGTGGACTTTCTGCATCAGTATTTCAACCGAGTTGTGCCGAAAAAAGACAGGACGGCAACTCCGAGGGCACCTGCGTGCGTGCCGTCGGTGCAAAACTCCTGTTGCTTGCGGCAACGAAAGAACGGCAATGGGCACCGCAGAAAGTCCGCTCATTGTGATTCGTTCCTACTAGTGTGCCTGTCGCTGTTCTTGTTCGCCCTCGGCAATTCATGCGGCTCCTCAATACCATCGCGCTCCTGCCTCTGCTGGCCTTGCTGACCGCGCCGCCTCTGTGCGCAGAGGTCAGGTTCGGTCCATCGGGAGAGGAGGGCGAACCGTTTCGTCGGCAGGAATGGCGCGTGCCAACGCCGGATACCGATCTTGCTGCGCATGCCCTGCTGTTTCGCCCCTCGGGCCCAGGTCCGTTCCGGCTCGCGGTGATCGCACACGCCTCGACGCAGAACACGCTACGTCGGGTGCAAATGCCGCAGCCGGAATACCGCCCGCTCGCCGGCTATCTCGTCGCGCGCGGCTTTGCCGTGCTGGTGCCGGAGCGGCCAGGCCATGGTGCCACCGGCGGCCGCTACCTCGAGGATCAGGGCGGCTGCGGCGAGCCCGACTACACGCGCTCGGGCCGCGCAACGGCCGACGCAATCAAACTGGCGCTGGTCCAGCTGCAACAGCAGGATTTCATCCGCAAGGATGGCGCGATCGTGATCGGCCATTCCGCCGGCGGATGGGGTGCGCTGGCGCTCGCCGGTGCCGATCCGAAGGTGATCTCCGCCATCACCGTGTTTGCACCGGGACGCGGCGGCCATGCCAATGATGAACCGAACCGAATCTGCGCGCCGCACACCCTGCTCGCCGCCGCAGCGGAATTCGGCAAGACCGCGCGCATTCCCGTCACCTGGCTCGTTGCGCCCAATGACAGCTATTTCGCGCCGGCATTCTCGCAGAAACTCGTCGATGCGTTTCGCGGCACGGGCGGCAAGGCTGAGTTTCGCCCGCTGGCGGCCGTCGGCAGCGAAGGCCATTGGATGATCGAAACCGAAGCCGGCGTCAAAGCCGCCAGCGGCGAGCTCGCGCGGGCGCTGAACCCGCCCAAGCCTGTGGCGACCAAGAAGCCATGACGCTGTATTTCCTGGTCAAATTTGTACACGTCCTCGGAGCCATCGTCATTCTCGGCACCGGGACCGGCATCGCCTTCTTCATGCTGATGGCGCATCGCACGCAGGACCCGGAGTTCATCGCCCGCACCGCTTCGGTCGTGGTCATCGCGGATGCGATCTTCACGCTGTCGGCCGTGATCCTCCAGCCGGTCAGCGGCGGCGTGCTGATGATGCTGTCGGCGACCTCGATCACGGAGCGCTGGCTGCTGGCCTCACTCGCGCTCTACGCGATTGCCGGCTTGTTCTGGGTGCCGGTCGTGTTCATGCAGATCGAGATGCGCGACCTCGCGCGCAAGGCTGCTGCGCAGCGCAGTGCGCTCCCACAGCGCTATTTCGTGCTATTCCGCCGCTGGTTCGCGTTCGGCTTCCCCGGCTTCGGCGCGACGATGGCCATCCTGTGGCTGATGATCGCGAAACCGTTTTGAGAGAAGCGATGAGTGAGCGAACCGTTTTGGTGCTCGGCGCCTCCGGCCTGATCGGCCGCTTCGTCACCGACGATCTGCGCACGCGGGGCTTTCGCGTCGTCGGCGTGGCGCGGAGCCTGTCGCCGGCGCAGAGGATGAGCGCGCTGGACATCGAGCTGCCGATCCTCATCCTCGACACGGCCGCGCTGACGCGTCTCCTCAGCGAGCACGCGGTAGACGTCGTCGTGAACTGTCTCGGCGTGCTCCAGGATGGCCCCGGCAGCAACACGAGCGCGGTGCATCGCGATTTCGTCGCGCGACTGCTTCGGGCGATCGGCGGCAGCGGCCGCGCAATCCGGCTGGTGCACATCTCGATCCCCGGCTCCGCGGAGGCGGACCGCACCGCCTTCGCTACGACCAAACGCGAGGCCGAGCGCCTGATCGGGGCTAGCGGCATTCCTCATGCCATCCTGCGGCCCGGCTTCGTGGTCGCACCGTCAGCCTATGGCGGTAGCGCCATGCTCCGCGCGCTTGCAGCCTTTCCGATCGATTTGCCGGCCAAGGACATGGCAACGCCATTTCAGCCCGTGGCGATCGAGGATATTACGGCGACCATCGCCTGGCTCGCCGCGCGCGACATCGACGATGCCTCGTTGAGGGCGGTGAGCTGGGACCTGATGCAGGCCGAACCGATCACCATGGCCGGCGTCATCAAGCCGTTTCGCCATGCGTTCGGCACGGACGGCTGGCCGCGCATCGCGATGCCCCGCTTCCTGCTCGATCTCGGCGTGAAACTCGGCGATGTCGCCTGCTATCTCGGCTGGACGCCGCCGATGCGCTCGACCGCCATTGCCGAGCTGCGTCGCGGCGTGACTGGCGATCCGTCAGCGTGGAGCGCCGCGACGGGTATCGCGCCGAAGCATCTGGCTGAGGCGATCGGACGCCATCCTGCCAGCATCCAGGACAAATGGTTCGCGCGCCTGTTCCTGGTCAAGGCGCTGATTTTCGCAAGCCTGGTCGCGTTCTGGGTCGTCTCCGGTTTCATCGCCTTGTTCGTGTCCTACGGTGCCGCCGCCGGCATTTTGACCGCGCACAACTTTCCGCCCGCGCTGGTTGATCCCATCACCATCGGCACCAGCCTGATGGACATGAGCATCGGTGTCTTGATCGACTTCCGCCGAACGGCTGCGATCGGCTTGGTCGCGGGTATTTTCGCTTCGCTCGGCTATATGCTGGGCGCGGCGATCCTGACGCCCGACCTCTGGATCGAGCCGCTTGGCGCGCTGGTGAAGACCGGGCCTGCGATCGTCTTGATGGTCGTCGCGCTCCTGATGCTGGATAACCGATAGCGTTTTCGAGCGAAGTGGATTCCGGTTCGCGTGAAGAAAACGCGTCAAAAAGAGAGTCTGATGCCCAAATGGCCTGAGGACGACGTCATTCTGTTCGACGGCGTCTGCATCTTCTGCTCACGCTGGGTCCGCTTCGTCGCCAAGCGCGACACGGCGAGGCAGTTTCGGTTCACGCCGATCCAGTCGGATTATGGCGCCCGGCTCGCGCGCACGTTCGGCATCGACCCCGATGATCCCGACACCAACGCGGTTGTCCACGGCGGCGAGGTGTTCATGAAGTCGGATGCTGTGCTGACGGTGCTGTCGCAACTCCCAGGCTGGCGCTGGGTGCGCGCATTATTCGTGTTGCCGAAGCCGCTGCGGGATGCGGTCTACAGCCTCGTCGCGCGCAACCGCTATCGCATCTTCGGAAAGTATGACGCCTGCTTCGTGCCAGATGCGGATTTGCGAGCGCGAGTGATCGAGTAGCCCGCAATGACGGAGCTTGCAGCTAAGGCTTGCCCAGAGCCGCCAGCACTTCCTTCGCCGCCCGCTCGCCGCTGTCCCGTGCACCATGCGCGGTCGTGAAGAAGGTCGGCGACGTCGCCTCGCCCGCGAAGAACAGACGTGCATCCACCGGCGCAGCCAGCACGGCACGGTCGCCGGCATGGCCGGGCAGCGCATGCGAATACGACCCCCGCGCAAAGGGATCGCGGGCCCAACGCGATTCATACAGCGGCTTCAGCTTGCGGCGGATATCGTTGCCGAGAAAACCCGCGATCTCGCTGATGGCTTGGGCGGCGATGGCACCGTCGCCGGCATCTTCCAGCGCGCGGGCAAAGCTGCCGCCGAAAAAGCCCTCGATGCAGGGCTGGCCGAACGGGCGGATGTGATAGGTGCCCATCTCCGTGCGCATGGTGGCGCCGCGTAGATTGCCTTCTGTCGGAAAGGTCTCGGCGTCATCGAGGGCCAGCGTCACCTTATCGTCGACGCCGAGCGGCAGGCCCGCCGCTGCGTTCACCTTTGCGGGGAGCGGCGGCGAGAAGCGGATGGCTTCTTCCGCGATGAGATTGGTCGGCACGGTGACGATCGCCTTGTCCGCGGTCAGCGCGCCCCGCGACGTCTCGATGTGGACGCGTTTGTCCGAATGATCGATCAGCGCGACATTGCAATTCAGCGCCACCGGGCAGGGCGCACCATAGGCCGCAATCAGCGCGCCATAGCCGCGGCGGACGCGCCAATTGAAGTTGGTGTCCTCATAGGCGTCCCAGTCCAGCGTCGACATATCCTTCAGCTCGCACCCGTTGATATAGGTCGAGATCGCGTCGATCATCGGATTCCAGCGATTACCGGGCTCCAAATGCGAGCTCGCGGCCTCGTCCTTACCTGTTTGCGCCGCTTCCCACAGACGCTCATAGAACGCGTCCATTGCGCGCATGAAATCGTCGCGCTCGCTTTCCGGAAAGGCATTGCCGTAGGCCCGCTCGCGCCAGGGCGGCAGGTCCTTGTTGAGCTCGAAACCGAGCTGTCGCGCGATCGGCACGAAAGAGTTCTTGTCGGCCGAATGCAGCCAGCCGCAGCCGACGTCGAACGTCACCTCGGGTGAGGCCTGCACGGTCCAAGCCCGGCCGCCGAGCCGGTCACGCGCCTCCAGCACGATGACGGAAAGGCCGGAGCCTCGCAGCGCATGGGCTGCGCCGAGGCCGGCGGCACCGGCGCCGATGATCGCGACGTCGACGGAGGAAGGGAGGGACATGAAAAAGCGAATAGTGAGTGGCGAATGGCGAATAGAGTATCGGAACTAGGGCCTGTGGCCAAACGGCCCTATTCGCCACTCGCCAATCCCCATTCGCCCGCTTACGCCACCGCTTCCTTGGCCTTTTCCGCGCGCTTGCGCTCGTTCGGGTCGAGGTGCTTCTTGCGCAGGCGGATCGACTTCGGGGTGACCTCGACCAGCTCGTCGTCCTCGATATAGGCGAGCGCCTTTTCCAGCGTCATGCGGATCGGCGGGGTCAGGCGCACCGCTTCGTCCTTCGAGGTCGTGCGGATGTTGGTGAGCTGCTTGCCCTTGAGCACGTTGATCTCGAGATCGTTGTCGCGGGTGTGCTCGCCGACGATCATGCCGCGATAGACCTTCCAGCCCGGCTCGATCATCATCGGGCCGCGGTCTTCCAGCTTGAACATGGCGTAAGCCACCGCTTCGCCCTGGTCGTTGGAGATCAAGACGCCGTTGCGGCGGCCCTGGATCTCGCCCTTATAAGGGGCATAGCCGTGGAACAGGCGGTTCATGATCGCGGTGCCGCGGGTGTCGGTGAGCAATTCGCCCTGGTAGCCGATCAGGCCGCGGGTGGGCGCGTAGAACACCAGGCGCTGACGGTTGCCGCCCGAGGGCTTCATCTCGATCAGCTCGGATTTGCGCTCGCTCATCTTCTGCACGACGACGCCGGAATGCTCCTCGTCGACGTCGATCACGACCTCCTCGATCGGCTCCATGGTGGCGCCGGTCGCTTCGTCCTTCTGGTAGACGACGCGCGGACGCGACACCGAGAGCTCGAAGCCCTCGCGGCGCATGGTCTCGATCAGGATCGCGAGCTGGAGTTCGCCGCGGCCCGACACTTCCATCGCGTCCTTGTCGGCGGATTCGACGACGCGCAGCGCGACGTTGCCCTCGGCTTCGCGCAGGAGACGGTCGCGGATCATGCGGCTCGTCACCTTGTCGCCTTCGGTGCCGGCGAGCGGGGAGTTGTTGACGATGAACGACATCGACACGGTCGGCGGATCGATCGGCTGCGCCGGCAGCGGCACCTCGACGGTCGGGTCGCAGAAGGTGTCGGCGACGGTGCCCTTGGTGAGGCCCGCGATCGCGACGATGTCGCCGGCTTCGGCTTCATCGAGCGGGGTGCGCTCGAGGCCGCGGAACGCCAGGATCTTGGTGATGCGGCCGGACTCGACCAGCTTGCCGTCGGCGTTCAGCACCTTGACCTGCTGGTTCGGCTTCAGCGTGCCGGAAGAGATGCGGCCGGTGATGATGCGGCCGAGATAGGGGTTGGCTTCGAGGATGGTACCGATCATGCGGAACGGACCTTCCTCGACCTTCGGCGGGGCGACGTGGCGCAGGATCAGGTCGAACAGCGGCTCCATGCCCTTGTCCTGCGGACCTTCGGGGCTATCCGCCATCCAGCCCTGCTTGGCCGACCCGTAGAGGATCGGGAAATCGAGCTGCTCCTCGCTGGCATCGAGCGCCGCGAACAGGTCGAACACCTCGTTGATGACTTCGGTCGGGCGCGCGTCGGGGCGGTCGACCTTGTTGATGACGACGATCGGCTTGAGGCCGACCTTGAGCGCCTTGGAGACCACGAATTTGGTCTGCGGCAGCGGGCCTTCGGCGGCGTCGACCAGCACCAGGGCGCCGTCCACCATGTTCAGGATGCGCTCGACCTCGCCGCCGAAATCGGCGTGGCCGGGGGTGTCGACAATGTTGACGCGGGTGTCCTTCCACTGCACCGAGGCCGCCTTGGCCAGGATGGTGATGCCGCGCTCGCGCTCCAGATCGTTGGAGTCCATGGCGCGATCGGTCACCTTCTGGTTCTCGCGGAACGTGCCGGACTGCTGCAGGAGTTTGTCGACCAGGGTCGTCTTGCCGTGGTCGACGTGGGCGATGATGGCGACGTTACGAAGATTCATGAGTGAGCTTCTTTGCGGTCGAACAATGGGTTAAGCGCGATCTCGCCGGTCGGACCGGGACCTCTTCTCGAAACAACGCTGGAAGACTGGAAACGGGGCGCTTTCCGCCCAAAAAGGAAGCCCGGCCATATCAGACCGGGCGCCCTGCGCGTTGCGGCGCAATATATGCAAAAACGGCCAAAAAACAATGTGTTCTTTGACCGTTGGTTGACTGAATTTTGTCCGGGAATCCCCGGGGCTTAGGGCTGGGTCGGGGGGTGAGCGGGGACCCTGCGCCCCTTGATGGCCGCCCAGATCATGGCGACCCCGCCGATGCCCACGACCAGTCCCAGAAGGACGAACGGCGCGATGTCGCCAGTGATCTTGCCGTCCTCGAACATCGACACTCCGCCGAACAGGAGTGCGCAGAGACCTGGCAGCAGCATGAAGATCCCGGCGATCGCCATCAGCGCGGTGAGGCAACCGCTGCGAGCTGGGCCGGGCGTTGGTGCGGGTGGCGGTAGAACCGGCGGTGGCGTGTCGCTCATCGTGGTGCCTCCTCGGTTTGCCTCGCCTCGTGATAGGTTTGCCCCTCGAGCCCGGCGCGAATCCGGGAGATGGCGCCATTCCGATAGAACAGATTGTAGGTGTCGAACGGGATGATCGCCCCCTGCTCGGTCACGAAATGGATGCAGCTGCGCTTGACGTTGCCGACGCAGAAATTGAAGCGGTCGAGAAACTGCACGATGGTGACGCGGAAGACGTTTTCGTAGGTGAGCCCGTCCGGCACCTGAAAGCTCGGCAGGCAGCACAACAATTCGCAGACGCGCTCGGACGTGTTGAGGGGCCCTGAGGAGAGCGAGAACAGGTCGATGAACTTTTCCCGCAGCATCGGATACTTTTCCGGGCTGATCGTGTTTGGCATCACCGCAACCAGCTGCTCTTGCGGAATCAACGAGGTCAGCGGCAGCACCTTCTCGCCGTTGCGCAGGCCATAGCCGATCGAGATGCTCTCGGGGTTGCAGGGCAGCGGGATCATGTCCTTGTCGCCGAACACGCCGGTTTCGATCACGCGCTTGCGGATCTCCGACAGCATGATGCGGTCGGTATTCTTGTCGAAGCTCTCGTTGCGGCCGGCATCCTGGACCGGCTGCAATGTCACCCCGCGCACGCACGTCCAGGTCAGCGCGTGGCGCACGATGTCGCCGATCTCGGAATCGTTGACGCCGCGCTTGATGGTCGCGACCAGCGTGGTCGAGATGCCGTAATGCTCGAGATTTTCCAGCGCCTGCTGGCGGATTTTCCGTAAGTCCGCGCCGCGCAGGTTGATCAGCGCATCGCGATGCAGCGAATCGAACTGGAGATAGATCTCCAGCCCGCGCCTGTTTTTGGCGAGCCGCGCCACGAAATCCTTTTCGCGGGCGATGCGCAGGCCGTTGGTGTTGATCATGACGTGGCGGATCGGCCGGGCGCGCACCGCGTCCAGGATCGCGAAGAAGTCGGGATGCAGCGTTGGCTCGCCACCGGAAATCTGCACGAGATCGGGCTCGCCCTCGCTCGCGACCAGCGCGTCGAGCATCTTCTCCACCGTCGCGAGCGGCGTGAATTTGGTTCGTGCCGGCGAGGACTCCGCAAAGCAGACCGGGCAGGTGAGGTTGCAATGCTCGGTGATCTCGATCAGCGCCAGGCAGGAATGCTGCTCGTGGTCGGGACAGAGACCGCAATCATAGGGGCAGCCGAATTGGGTTCGTTCCTGGAATTGCAGCGGCCGGTCGCCCGGCTTGATGAAATCCTTGCACAGCCGCCAATAGGCGGCATCGGTCGACACCAACGTCGATTGCACGCCGTGCTCCCTGCAACGCTTTTCGTACCAGACCTCGTTGCCGAGAATCTGGATCTTGGTCGGAACCAGCTTCAGGCAGATCTCGCAAAGAGATTGGGTCTGGCCCCAGAAGATGTAGGGGCGCGACTTACGCAACGGCGCGTTCATGCAAGTGACTCGTTTTGTAAGCGTCTCGCTTGGGGTGCCGTCGCGAGCATGAATGCGGCGTAGAGCAGGACGGACAGCGACAGTAGGTGAAACAGGGTCAGGGGCCCGACCAGCGTGCCATAAGGCTTGAGGAATTCCCATAGGAAGCGCTGCATTCCGTAATAGGCGAGCACCAGGTAGAAACCATTGGTGATCGTGAACGCGTTCCGGTTCAAGACCGCCAGCACATAGGCGAGCGCGAACAGGGCCATGGCCGCGCTCTCGTAGAGCTGCACGGGATGGCGGCGAACGCCGTCGCCGAAATCATGGCCGAAGGGCAGCGTCGTCGACGTGCCATAGGTGAAATCGTCGAGCCCTGCGAAGTAGCAGCCGATCCGGCCGATCGCGATGCCGAGCGCCAGCGGCAGCGCGAACCGCGCGCCGGTTCGTACCGTGACGCCTGCGGACCATTTGTAGAGCTCGATCGCCACGATGCCGCCCGCCAGCCCGCCCTCGACCGAGCGCGCAATGCCGCTTTGCCCGGACAGCCACAGATTGGCGGAGCCGAACAGATAGGCGCCAAGGCCTGCGCCAAACACCAGCGTGGCGATATAGGGCAGCGCGAAGGATTGCGAGGGAAACTGCAAGCCCCGTCGCGACAGCCAAAAGACGGCGGTAGCCGCCGCCAGCCAGGCCAGGATGTCGAAGAGAGTGTGAAGGAAAGCCCCGCTCATGCGGGGCCAGTATAGCACGACCGCGGTTAGAACGGCGCGCCGCGCATTATAGCGCCACAAGAGAGAAGGAAGAAGCTACCCGGCCTCCCGCTCCTCGGTCGGATAGACCCCGCGCAGCACCTCCTCGAAATGCATCTTCACCGCATCGTTGCACAGGCAGGCGCGCAGCCTCAGGCCGTCGCGGTTGCGGACGAGGATCGAGCCGCGCCGCGTGTCGAGCACGCCTTCGGCCTTGAACGACTGAAGCACGCGGCTGGCATAGGAGCGGCCAACGCCGAGCAAAGTCGCGAGCTGTTCGTGAGTCAGCGGCACACTGGTCTCGTCGCCGGTCCGCTCCATCGCCGCCAGGATCCATTTGGCGGTGCGCTGCTCGATCGAATGGATCGCGTTGCAGGCGGTCGACTGGAAGATCTGGGCCAGCATGCAATCGGCATAGCGGGCAAAGACGTTGCGCAGCGACGCCGAGCGCAGCTTGGCTGCTTCCAGCTTGGCAACGTGAATGCGCGCAAACGGTCCACCGAATTTGACGCAGATCCGGGTATAGGCCGGCAGAAATCCCTCGCTGACGATGCCGCCCACGGCGCCTTCGCGGCCGACCAGAATGGTCTCGACGTCGCGGCCATCCTCGTTGGGGACGAGGAAAGTCGCGAGCGACGGGCCGCAGGGGAAGTGGACGACCTGCACGTCATCGCCGGGATTGTAGAGCAAGTGCCCGGCTGCAGAGTCCTCGACGGTCACGTGCGGCGCCACGAGGCCGTAGTCGACCTGACTCAAACGCCGCAGCAGATTGTTGGCCGGCCGGCTCTCGACCTCGGTGATCTTGCCGATACGCGCATCCATTCTGAACTCCCACCCTTCCTTTCACCTTAGCGAGTTCCATCCGTTTCCTGTGTGCACAAGTGGACAGACCAGAGAACGATGATGTGGTGAGTTTCGTTCCGGGAACCCTCCGATGCGCTGCGCGCAGGCATCGTGTCGCGGCAGTCCTGATCCAAAAACCCCCAAACCAAGATGCGATCATGGTACCTGCACACTCCAATGGCACAGGCTGGCCGGCCGATGTTCTGATCGTCGAGGACGATCCGATCATCGCGATCGATTTCGAGGATCGCCTGCTCGGATTTGGTGTGGCCGCCGTGCGGACCGCGGGTTCGGTGACGCAGGCGTTGAACGCCATCGCCAAACGGACACCCGATTTCGCGCTGCTCGATGTCGAGCTGATCCGCGAGACGAGCTTTGCGATCGCCGAGCGGCTGATCGCGCTAAAGGTTCCGTTCGTGTTCGTCACCGGCTACGGCGCCGAGGTGCGCATCCCGCCCGGATTGGCGGGCCGGCCCCGGCTGCAGAAGCCGTGCTCGAGCGAGGCGCTGGAGGCGGCGCTGCAGGCACGGGACACCTGATCGCTACTTGCCGGAGCGAATGCAGAGCTCGGCGAGGTCGGTCTCGACGCCCTTGAAGAAGGTGTGCGGAAGCGGCGGCGGCGATGAGGCTTTCTTGATCGCCGCACTCTGCGCAATCGCCTCTTGATCGGACAATTGCAGGAAACGTTTCAGCGCCTTCGAGCGACTCTTCCTGGCGAATGTCTCCAACCGCTCTTCCGTTGCATCGGTCGGATTGAGACGGAGCAGAGCTTCGTTGCCTGTCTGCAATGGATAGACCCCTCCAAGTTTCACGCGGGCGATCACGTTATAGCGGTCGAAATGCTCGAAGATCAAATCCAGGATCTTCGCCTGACGTATCGGCTCTTCCATCGCGAGATAGCGCTTCACATCCGGATTGCTCTTCAGGCTTTCCAATTCGGCTGCGCCGGCAAATGGATTGTCGGAGGTCTGCCGGTCGATGAACGCCGATGCGCCATCCAGCATATGCGTGCCCCATCTGATGACGATATCGCGGCCGCGCGGTTCGAGCTGGTCGGCAGCCAACCCCTTGTCCGTCAGACATGCCGGGTCGGCGCTTGCGCGCAGCGACTTGCCGAGCTCGGCGGTCAGCGCCTTACCGTAAGGCGAAGCGAGGGCCTCGCGCACCAGCGTCGCTTTGTCCTGAGCCTTCTCTTGGGTCTGCGCGCATGTGGGGGATGCTGCGCTCAGCAGCAGCGCAATAACGATCGTTCGGCGGCTGAACGGCACGGCATCAACTCGAAAACGGCTCGGATGGCATCACGCCCTCGAAAATGCGCGGGCGCTCGCAATTGTCGTCCGGGCCGGCCGGAGGGTTCATCCGGCTTCGAATTGGCCGTCACGCAAGCTTCGGATCGAGCGTGGTCGACCACAGCGCGACGTCGGCGCGATCGCGCAGGGTCACCGTCATCCGGCCGGACGCGCCGTCGATCTTGACGTGACCAAAGAACTGCATGCCGGCGGACGGCGGCAGGTTCTTGCTATCCTTGCCCGGCGCCTTGACGAAGCGCACCTGGGGGCCAAAGGTATTGTCGAGCGCGTTCGGGCCGAACGTGCCCGCGTGCAGCGGGCCCGAGACGAACTCCCAGAACGGCTCGAACTCCTGGAATTGCGCCTTGTTCGGATCGTAATAATGCGCGGCGGCGTAGTGCACGTCCGCGGTCAGCCACACCGTGTTGCTAATCGGCGCCACCTTGATGAAGCGCAGGATGTCGGCGATCTCGAACTCACGGCCACGCACCGGGCCGTCGCCCTGTGCAACGGCTTCCGAGCCGCCCTTCGGCGTGTCGGAGACGATCAGGCCGATCGGCATGTCCGATGCGATCACCTTCCATGTCGCGCGTGAATTCAGCAGGCCGCGCTTGAGCCAGGTGATCTGGTCCGGGCCGAGGAAATAGCTGGCGGGGCCATAGGCGGTTTCGAGATTGGCACCGTTCGGTGCGCGATAGCTGCGCTCGTCGAGCACGAATACGTCGAGATGCGGGCCGTAGGAGATCTGGCGATAGACGCGGCCGGGTTCAGTGATGCTCTCCCGCATCGGGTACATCTCGTGGAAGGCCCGGCCCGCGCGGGCTGCGAGCAGTGAGATGTCGCGCACCTTGTAGGCGGCCGGCAAGTCTTTCGACAGCGACCAGTTGTTGGTGACCTCGTGGTCGTCCCACTGCACGAAGACCGGCACCTCGGCATTGAAGGCGCGGAGATTGTCGTCGGTGAGATTGTATTTGTACGCGGCGCGAAACTCGTCCAGCGTCTCGGCGACCTTGGCCTTCTCCGGGATGGTCAGATTCTTCCAGATCTTGCCGTCGGCGAGCTTCACCTCGGGTTGGATCGGACCGTCGGCATAGATCGTGTCGCCCGAGTGCAGGAAGAAATCCGGCCGGTGCTTGCGCATGGTCGAGAAGGTGACCATGCCGCCGTCGTCGGAATTGATGCCCCAGCCCTGCCCTGCGACGTCGCCGCCCCAGACGAAGCTGACGTCGCGGCGGTCGGCCGGCGCGGTGCGGAAGCGGCCGGTCACCGCCTCGCCCTCGATCGCGCTGTGGGAGAGATCGCGGAAGCGGACGCGGTAGAAGATGTCCTGGCCGGCGGGTAGATTTTCGACCAGCATCTTGGCGGTGAAGTCGCTCTCGGGCAGCGCCGCAATCGGCGGCAATGCCCGGGCGTCCCTAAAGGACTCGCTCGTGGCGACCTCGACCAGCATCTGCGATGGACGGTCGGCGCGCGCCCACACCACGCCGCCATCGACGGTGATGTCGCCCGCTTGCACGCCGTGGGTGACCGCCGGCCGATCAGCCGCGCGCGAAAGATACGGCATCGCCATTGTGCCGAGCGCACCGGCGCTGCTGGCGAGGAAGCGGCGGCGGGAGAATTTGACGTTCATGATTGCTCCGAACCCGAGCTTGCGGGGGAGTCCGTCATTCCGGGGCGCGGAGCGCGAACCCGGAATCCATGTCTCCCCGCGAATGCTGCGCAACGGATTCCGGGTTCGATGCTTCGCATCGCCCCGGAATGACGTTGGGAGCTATATTGAGACAATGTGACGCAGCAATAACGCGCGCGGGCGCTCACGCGTTGCCGGCGGCCCGGAACTGCGCGCTGGCACGTTGCAGGTTCGGCGGCAGGCTGAACAGCACAGCCTTGCGGTCGGCGACGGCGGCGTGGAACTGGTCGAGTGCGATGTTGAAGGCGGTGAGCGCGGCTTCCTCGATCGCGCCGTGATCGAAGCAGCGCAGCGTGTCGCGCAGGATCTCGTCGGCCTCGGTCTGCATCTGGTCCAGCTCTTCGGTCGTCTCGCACTTGCGTGCCGCGGCGATCATGTCGAGCAGGCGTTCGCGCTGGTGATTGTTGTTGTCGCGCTCGTCCTTCTTCAGATAACCGGCGAACCAGGCGCCGACCGAGCCCATGGCCGAGAGCGCCATCAGGCTCCACCAGATATAGTCACTGTATTTGTCGAGAAAGGTCTTCTCCTCGCCGTCGACAAAAGCGGCTGCACCCGGATGCACCGGGATCACCGCGTCCTTGTCTGTGTCGGGCGTTTCGATCTTCGCCGCCAGCGGGAATTCCGTCACCAATTGCTGGCGCACGGCGAAGAGCTGGCGTGTGAACGCGGCGATGTCGGCCTCTGATACGCCCTTGCGCGCCACGATGTGGTGCGCGAAGCTGATGGTCTTGACCTCGTCCTCGGGACGGTCGGGCGAGCCGCCGTAGGCGCCCGCGGGAATCTCGGACGCTTCATAGACCGGATGATTCTGCGCGATCGCGTCCGCCGAATCGATGGCGAGGAAGGTTGGCGAGCCGCCCTCCCTGACCGATGCCGCGATCGCGTCCGCGGTGATCTTGCTGTTGACCGGGCCGGCCGCGAGGTAGACGTCGGCCTTCTGCGCCTTGATCGCCTCGGCAACTTCATTGACGGGAAATTGCACGATCTCGACCTTGGCCGGGTCGACGCCGTATTGGTGCAGGATCACCTTGAGCAGATTGACGTTGGCCTGGGTGCGGCCGACGACCCCGACGCGATGGCCGGCGAGCTGCGCGATCTTGGTGATCTTCGCGCCCTTCTTCTTTCCTTTGGCGGGCACGGACCACAGCACCACGACGTTCTTGCGCAGGGTCGCGACAGCCTGCGCGTTCTTCGGCACGTCGAGATCGCCGCGCACGATGGCGAGATCGACCTTGCCCTCGGCGAGCGCATGGGCACTGGCGGTCGCGCCGTCGGTCTGGATCGGGCGCAGCCGTACGTAGCTCTTGTGCTGCGCAAAGCCTTGCGTCAGCGCCTGCACGACCTTGACGTCGTCGCTGTTGGCGGGGCCGACCGCGATTCTGAGCGTCACGGGACGCATCGCGAAGTAATAGCCGCCTGCGACCACGCCAACGATCGCAAGCAGGAACGCCAGAGACACGAGCGCCGTCTTCCGCGCCGCGGATCGCGGCGAAGGCGGAGGGGGCGTTTCGGCCAGGTCCAATCCCCCGGTCATCGGTCTCCCAAACAGGCGCTTCAGGCTCGGTTTCATCTTGGCCGGCGATTTACGCCCGCAATTGTAGCAAATTTCTTGTCCGGCGGGGTTACATCTCCGTCATGGTTAGCGGATGCAGGAAATCCCGTATGAACCGGGGCGCCGGGGCGGTGTTAGAGTAAAGTTCCCCCTAGAGGACGGAGACGACCATGGCAGAACGGCTCTCGGCGGAGGCGCGCAGGCAGGCGCTGGGCGGACTATCCGGCTGGACTGACGTCCAAGGCCGCGACGCCATCGGGAAAACCTTTGTCTTCAAGGATTTCAACGAGGCGTTCGGCTTCATGACCCGCGCCGCGCTGGTCGCCGAGAAGATGGATCACCACCCCGAATGGCGCAACGTCTACAAGACGGTGGAGGTGGTGCTGTCGACCCACGACGCCGGCGGCGTCACCGCGCGCGACATGGCGCTCGCCAAGGCGATGAACGCAATCGCAGGCTGACACCAAGCAGACGTCTTGAAGCAGACGTCTTGCAGGGACCGGCTGCATCCCCATCTTGTGATCAGCCGGGATCGGGCGGTCCTCCGCCTCCCGCAGAACGGGGAGCATTTGAGCATGGCTGCCGAGCACAGCGTTGGCTTCGAGCCGGCCGATCGGCTCGCGGAAGATCGCGAGAGCGTGCGCCGCCGCTTCTGGCGCAAGCTGAAGCGGGTCGCTGCGCATCTGCCGTTCGCGGAGGATCTACTTGCCGCCTATTACTGCGCGTTCGACCGGCAGACGCCGCGTCACGTCCAGGCTTCGCTGCTCGGTGCAATCGCCTATTTCGTCCTGCCGTTCGATTTCGTCGCGGACGTGATGCCCATGCTCGGCTTCGCCGATGACGCCGCCGTGCTCGCCACTGCCATCCGCATGGTTGCCGGTCACATCACGAACGAGCATCGCGAGGCCGCCCGCGCCGTGCTGAGGCGCGGCGTAGATGAGGCGGACGTCGAGGCAGCGTAACAGTTTCGCCACGCCTTCCGCTGTCATTCCCCGCGAAGGCGGGGAATCCAGTACGCCGCGGCCTCCCGGTTCAATCGCTGACGTCACGGAGTACTGGATCGCCCGCCTTCGCGGGCGATGACAGTGAGTGTGTGGTGTGCAGGTCGCGACAAACGCGTTTCCGTCTCGCATCCTCACGGATGCAAGATCACCTTGCCCATGGCCTGACGTCCCGCCAACACCTTCAACGCATCGGCCGTCTGCGCCAGCGGGAAGGTGCGGTCGACATGCGATGAGATCTTGCCTTCCGCGGTCCACTTCACCAGCTTCTCCAGATTGGCGCGGTTCTTGGCCGGGTTGAGCCGGGTCCAGGCGCCCCAGAACACGCCGCGGATGTCGCAGCCCTTCAGGAGCGCGAGGTTCAGCGGCATCTTGGGAATGTCGCCGGCGGCAAAGCCGATGACGAGGAAGCGGCCTTCCCATGCGATCGAGCGCAGCGCCTGTTCGGCGTAAGCACCACCAACGGGATCGAAGATGATGTCGACGCCCTTGCCGCCGGTGAGCTTGCGCAGGCCTTCCTTCAGATCTTCCTTGGCGTAGTTCAGCGTCAGCTCGGCGCCGTGCGCCTTGGCGAATTCGAGCTTCTCGTCCGACGAGGCGCAGGCGATCACCTTCAAGCCCATCAGCTTGCCGAGCTCGCAGGCCGCAAGGCCGGTGCCGCCGGCCGCGCCCAGCACAGCGAGCGTCTCGCCCGGCTTGGGGCTGGCGCGATCTTCCAGCGCATGCAGCGCGGTGCCGTAGATGATGATGATGCCGGCCGCGCGGTCGTAGTCGAGATTGTCGGGGATCTTCACGATCGATGCCGCCGGCAGCGCGATCTTCTCGCGTGCGCCGTTGTGGCCGCAGGAGGCGACCACGCGATCGCCGACCTTGAGATCAGTGACACCAGCGCCGATGCTCTCGATCACGCCCGCAACTTCCGCGGCCGGCGAGAACGGGAACGGCGGCTTGATCTGGTACTTGCCCTGGATCATCAGGATGTCGAAGAAATTCAGCGCCGCCGCCTTGATCGCGATCACGGCTTCGCCGGGCCCCGCCACCGGATCGGGCACCTCAGTCAGGACGAGGTCGTCGGGCTGGCAATATTGCGAGCAGAGGATGGCTTTCATGGCGGCACCTTGAGGGCGTTTCGGGTGGAATTATAGTTTGGCCGTTTCTGCCGGATTTAGGCAGTGGCGACAATCCGGATTCTTTGTCTGGGGTCAGCGACGGCCTATCCTCCGTCGTTGCGAGCGCAGCGAAGCAATCCAGAGTCCGTCCTGCGGAATAGTCTGAATTGCTTCGCGAAGCCCGTCATCGGGCCGCGCTTCGCGCGGACCCGGTGGCTCGCAATGACGAAATCCGCGGAGAAAGGATTCAAACGATGTTTGAAACAAGCCTGCTGAAGAACAAGCGCATCCTCATTACCGGGGGTGGTTCGGGTCTGGGCGCTGCGATGGGGCGTCGCTTCCTCGCGCTCGGCGCTGAGCTCGTGATCTGCGGCCGCAAGCTCGAGCGGCTCGAGGCGACGGCGCGCGAGATGCGCGACGAGACCGGCAGCACGGTCATCACCATCGCCTGCGATATCCGCGACGGTGCGGCGGTCGACGGCATGATGGATGCGATCTGGCGCGAGGCGCCGCTCGACATCCTCGTCAACAATGCCGCTGCCACCTTCATCGCACAGAGCGAGCATCTCTCCTTCCGCGCCGCGGACGCGATCCTGGCGCCGACACTGCATGGCGCGATGTATTGCACGCTCGCCGCCGGCAGGCGCTGGATCGAGGCTAACCATCGCGGCGTCGTGCTGTCGATCCTCTCGACCTCCACCATTACCGGCCGCGCCTTCACCGTTCCCTCGGCGATGGCGAAATCCGCACTGCTGGCGATGACCAGGAGTCTTGCGGTGGAATGGGGCCCGAAGGGCATCCGGACCGTGGCGATCGCGCCGGGCCCGTTTCCGACCGCAGGGGCCACCGGGCAGCTCCGTCCCGAAGGCCGCGACGAAGGCTGGACCTCGCGCAATCCGCTCGGCCGCACCGGCGAGCACGGCGAGCTCGCCGATCTCGCCAGCTTCCTGGTCTCGGATCACGCCGCCTACATCAATGGCGAGATGGTGGTGATCGACGGTGGCGCGCATCTGCGCAGTTCCGGCGCCGAGGATTTGCTCGGCTGGACCGAGGCGCAATGGGCCGCGCAACGCGCCGCCCGATCCAGGGCCTAGCCGCCGAAGATACCGCTAACTGCCTTCCCAAATTGAACTTTCCCGGCTATCCCTGCCCGGGGACAAAGCGCGCTCGGGCCATCTTCCAGTCACAATATTGAGGGAACCACTGCGGCATGTGGCGGGTGCTGATTTTAGCTTTGATGACTGGCGTGGCGGCCGGGGGAATCGCCGTGTCTGCGCGGGCGCAGACGGCGCAACCGACGCCCAAGTCCAGTCCAGCTCCAAAAGAGGCGGCACCGAAGCCGGCGGCGCCGCCGGCCAACACCAACGCAAAGGCGGCCCCGAAGCCCGAGAGCAAGCCGGCGGCCCCGGCTGCGGCCGTTGCGGGGGGCGCGGAGCCGACCCTGATCGGGCAGTTCGGCACCTGGGGTGCCTATTCGGCGACGCCGAACGGCAAGAAGGTCTGTTTCGCGCTGGCCAAGCCGTCATCGTCGAAAACCAACCCGCCGAACCGGCCGCGCGACCCCGCCTATGCCTTCGTCTCGACCCGGCCGGCCGAGAAGGTCAACAACGAAGTCTCGGTCATGATCGGCTATGCGCTGAAGCCGGGCTCGGAATCGACCGCCGAGGTCGGCGGCGCCTCCTTCGCCATGTACACGCAGGGGGACGGGCTCTGGATCAAGAACGCGGCCGAGGAGGAGCGGATGGTCGAAGCCATGCGCAAATCCGCCGATCTCGTCGTCAAAGGCGTCTCGGCCAAGGGGACCGAGACGACCGACACCTTCTCGCTGAAGGGCCTCGCCCAGGCGCTCGACAAGATCGCGCAGGATTGCCGGCGTTAAGACTGCGGGCGATAAGGTCGCAATCGGCGGTTCCGGTTGTTATATAGGGGCCGTTCCAGATTTCTTCGTCATTCCGGGGCGCGCACAGCACGAACCCGGAATCTCCGAGGTTCCGGGTCTGGTCCTCAGGGTCGCTTCGCGATCTCTTCGGACCATCCCGGAACGACCAAGCCATTAGGTCCATTCAATGCAACCGACGACCGAGCCGCACAACGGCCTCCTGGTGGAGAAGACCCCGCTCGAAACCTATGTGCCGCCGGCCAAGCCGTCGCTGATCGGCCTGTCGCGCACCGAGCTTGCCGATCGGCTCGGCGAGATCGGTGTCGCGCCGGCCCAGCGCAAGATGCGGGTGCAGCAGCTGTGGCACTGGATCTATTTCCGCGGCGCCCAGAGCTTCGACGAGATGAGCTCGATCTCCAAGGGCATCCGCGCCGAGCTCGCCCAGCATTTCACCGTCGACCGGCCGGAAGTCGTGGCCGAGCAGATCTCCAACGACGGCACCCGCAAATGGCTGTTGCGCCTGCCGAGCGGCGACAATGTTCAGAAGGCGCATGAAGTCGAATGCGTCTACATCCCCGAGACCGACCGCGGCACGCTCTGCGTCTCCTCGCAGGTCGGCTGCACGCTCAATTGCGCCTTCTGCCACACCGGCACCCAGCGCCTGGTGCGCAACCTCACCGCCGGCGAGATCGTCGGACAGGTGATGGTCGCGCGCGACCGATTGAATGACTGGGCCGATCGCGAGGACGGCACGCGCCGCGTCACCAACATCGTGATGATGGGCATGGGCGAGCCGCTCTACAATTTCGACGCCGTGCGCGATGCGCTTCTGATCGTCGGCGACAACGAAGGCATCGGCATCTCCCGCCGCCGCATCACGTTGTCGACCTCGGGCGTGGTGCCGAACATCGTGCGCGCCGGCGAGGAGATCGGCGTCATGCTCGCGATTTCGCTGCACGCGGTGCGCGACGAGCTGCGCAACGAGCTGGTGCCGCTCAACCGCAAATATCCGATCAAGGAGCTGCTGCAGGCCTGCCGCGACTATCCCGGTGCCTCCAACGCGCGCCGCATCACCTTCGAATATGTGATGCTCAAGGGCGTCAACGATTCGCTCGACGACGCCAAGCTGCTGGTAAAGATGCTCAAGGGCATTCCGGCCAAGATCAACCTGATCCCGTTCAATCCCTGGCCCGGCACCGCTTATGAATGCTCGGACTGGGACCAGATCGAAAAGTTCTCCGAATACATCTTCAACGCCGGCTATTCCTCGCCGGTGCGCACCCCGCGCGGCCGCGACATCCTCGCCGCCTGCGGCCAGCTCAAGTCGGAGACGGAAAAGCTCTCAGCGCGCGAGCGCCAGGCGCTGCGCGCCATGGCGATGACGGATTAGTGTGTCATGCCCGTGCTCTCGCCTCCTCGTCATTGCGAGCGCAGCGAAGCAATCCAGAATATCTCCGCGGCCTCAGTCTGGATTGCTTCGTCGCATCAGCGCAAAATTGCTGCGCAATTTTGTCGCGAGCTCCTCGCAATGACGGCGAGGTGATTTTGACGTCATGTCCCTGATCGGCCGCCTCGTCGTCATCTTCATCGGCTTCCTCGCCGCCTGCTTTGTCGGCGGCATGATCGTCGTCGTCGCGCTGCTGTTTCCGGAATTCGCCGATCTCGGCGCCGGTCCGGTCGACCAGGGCACGATCGACATCCTGCTCGGCTTCGGCTTCATCTTCGTGTCGGGCTTTGCGCTGGTGCCGGCGGCGGTGATCGTCGCGATCACCGAAGCGCTCTATATCCGCAGTGCGATCGCCTATGCGGTCGGCGGCGGCCTTGTCGGGCTCGCCTGCTATCTCGGCCTCGTTCCGTTCCATTCCGACACGCTGCAGTTCGAGGGCATCGTCCGGCGTCACCTGGAGATCATGACCGGCGCGGGCATCGTTGCCGGCTTCGTCTACTGGCTGATCGCCGGCCGCAACGCCGGCGTCTGGCGCGAACCGCCGTCCCCGCGGAAACCACCGCCGCCATTGCCGGCGAATTCAAGGCCGGGCCCGCGGTGAGTTTCCTACCCTCCCCTGGGGTTTCCATCTCCATCCCACTCCGCTAAACCGCGCGCCATGAACCGTACCGGACTCTTCATTGCCCTGGCGCTGTGGCTCGTGATCGGCGTCGTCTTCGGCCTCTATCCCGAGCTCGACCTCAAGCTCGCATCGCTGTTCTTCGACGCGGAGACCAAGACGTTTCCGCTCAAGCTGAACGGGTGGGCCGGCTTTGCGCGCGATGCGGCGATGTGGATCGCCTGGGCCTTCGCCCTTCCCTCGATCGTCGCGCTCGTGGTCAAGATGATCCGGCCCGACCGGCCGCTGATGGTGCCGGGGCGTACGGTCATCTTCCTGCTGGTGACGATGACCATGTCGGCCGGTATTTTGACCAACCTGACGTTCAAGAATTATTGGGGCCGTCCGCGTCCGGTGGTGGTGACCGAGTTTGCCGGCGATCAGCAATTCGTGCCGTGGTGGGATCCGCGCGGCACTTGCGGGCGCAATTGCTCGTTCTTCTCCGGCGAAGGCGCGACGGCGTTCTGGACGCTGGCGCCGGCCGCGCTGGCGCCGCCGGCGTGGCGGCCGCTCGCCTATGCCGCCGCCGTGGTGTTCGGCGCCTTGACCAGCGCCCTGCGCATGGCCTTCGGCGGGCACTTTTTCACGGACGTGTCGATCGCCGGCCTCGTCACCTTCGTCGTGATCTGGTTCGCCTACGCGCTGATTTACCGCTGGCCGCGGACGCGGTTCTCGGACGAAGCGGTGGATGCCGCCCTGACCCGGCTGAACATGCCCGCTTACCGGCTTCGCCAGCGCCTGTTCGGCCGCAAGACCGGCCCCGAGCCCTCGGTTTGAGCCATTAAAGGGGTGCCGAGCCCCGCGAAATTTGATATTCGCGCGGTCGAACGCACCCATCACATCAGCTTGAGACCCGATTGGAAGCCCCATGACCACGATCCTGAAAAGCCTGCCCAAGGGTGAGAAAGTCGGCATCGCTTTTTCGGGCGGCCTCGACACCTCTGCGGCGCTGCTCTGGATGAAGCAGAAGGGGGCGCGCTGCTACGCCTACACCGCCAATCTCGGCCAGCCGGATGAAGCCGACTACAACGAGATCCCGCGCAAGGCGATGGAGTTCGGCGCCGAGAACGCGCGCCTCGTCGATTGCCGCACGCAGCTGGTCCACGAGGGCATCGCCGCGATCCAGTCCGGCGCCTTCCACATCTCGACCGGCGGCATCACCTATTTCAACACCACGCCGCTCGGCCGCGCCGTCACCGGCACGATGCTGGTCGCAGCGATGAAGGAAGACGGTGTCAACATCTGGGGCGACGGCTCGACCTTCAAGGGCAACGACATCGAGCGCTTCTACCGCTACGGCCTGCTCACCAATCCCGGCCTGAAGATCTACAAGCCCTGGCTCGACCAGCAGTTCATCGACGAGCTCGGCGGCCGCGCCGAGATGTCGGCATTCATGACCGCGCAAGGCTTCGCCTACAAGATGAGCGCGGAGAAGGCGTATTCGACCGACAGCAATCTGCTCGGCGCCACCCATGAGGCAAAGGATCTCGAGAGCCTCGACAGCGGCATCAAGATCGTCACCCCGATCATGGGCGTGCCGTTCTGGCGCGACGACTGCGCCGTCAAGGCCGAGAAGGTCGTGGTGCGTTTCGAGGAAGGGCAGCCGACCGCGCTGAACGGCCAGACCTTCTCCGATCCGGTCTCGCTGTTCCTCGAGGCCAACGCGATCGGCGGTCGTCACGGCCTCGGCATGAGCGACCAGATCGAGAACCGCATCATCGAGGCCAAGAGCCGGGGCATCTATGAGGCGCCCGGCATGGCGCTGCTGCACATCGCCTATGAGCGCCTCGTCACCGGCATCCACAACGAGGACACGATCGAACAGTACCGGATCAGCGGCATGCGCCTGGGGCGCCTGCTCTATCAGGGCCGCTGGTTCGATTCGCAGGCGTTGATGCTGCGCGAGACCGCACAGCGCTGGGTCGCGCGCGCCGTCACCGGCCAAGTCACGCTCGAGCTGCGCCGGGGCAACGATTATTCGATCCTCAACACCGAGAGCCCCAACCTTACCTATGCGCCGGAGCGGCTGAGCATGGAGAAGGTGGAGGACGCCGCCTTCACGCCGGCCGACCGCATCGGCCAGCTCACCATGCGCAACCTCGACATCGCCGACACCCGCACCAAGCTCGGTCTCTATTCGAAGACCGGCCTGTTGTCGGGCAGCGAAGGCTCGCAGATCTTCCGGCTCGAGAGCGACAAGGGCTGAGGCTTTCCGGAGCCCGGATTGCGCTTCGCTCCATCCGGGCACCGAGCTTAATGACGCTGTCATTCTCGGCCGCTACGCTTTCACTGTTGGAAACGGGATTGCGGAGCATCGCACATGGTCAGGGGATCGGCACTCGCCTCTCTCATTGTTCTCTGTTGGGCATCATCATCGTCGGCGCAGACGATCTATCCGATCGATCGCGCCGAGATCCTGGCCGGAGCCAAGTTCGACTTCAAGGTCGAGCTCCCGGGGCTGATCGATCCCGCCAAGTTGAAGGTGACGGTGAACGGCGCGGATTACGCGGCCGCGTTCGGCCGCTCCGGAACCTTCGTCGAGCGCGAGGACGGCAAGGAGCAGTCGGCCCTGGTCCTGCGCGACGTCACGCTGACCAAGCCGGGCAGCGTAAACGTGGATGTGAGCGACGGCACGCGCCAGCGCAGCGTCACATGGACGGTTTACGACACCGGCCCGCGCAAGGCGAAGAACGTCATCCTGTTCATCGGCGACGGCATGTCGCCGGCGCATCGGGTCGCCGCGCGAATCCTGTCCAAGGGCATTTCGGAAGGCAAGAGCCGCGGCAAGCTCGCCATCGACGACATGCCCCATATGGCGCTGGTGGCAACCGCCGGCTCGGACTCGATCATCACGGACTCCGCGAACTCGGCGAGCGCCTATGCGACCGGGCACAAGAGCGCCGTCAATGCCCTCGGCGTCTATGCCGACCGCAGCGCGAGCCCGCTCGACGATCCCAAGGTCGAAACCATCACCAGCCTCGCCAAAAGGCGGCTCGGCATGGCGATCGGTGTCGTCACCAATACCGAGATCGAAGACGCGACGCCGGCGGCGATGGTCGCGCACACCCGCCGGCGTGCCGCCTATGACGACATCGTCGAGCAGTTCTTCGCGGCAAAGCCGGATGTGATGATGGGCGGCGGCAGCGCGAATTTTCTGCCGAAGTCGGCTGCCGGCTCCAAGCGCAAGGACGAGACCGACTACATCGCGAAGTTTCGCGATGCCGGCTATCAGGTGGCGACCACCGCGGGCGAGCTCAGCGCCTCCGCCGCCAAGCAGGAGACGAGCAAGCTGCTCGGCCTGTTCGCCACCGGCAACATGGACGGCGCGCTCGACCGCAAATTCCTCAAGGGCGGCGGCGTCAAGAAATTCCCCGAGCAGCCTGATCTGACCGAGCAGGTGCAGGCGGCGTTGAAAATCCTCTCGAAGAACGAAGCCGGCTTCTTCCTGATGGTCGAATCCGGAATGATCGACAAATACGCGCATTTGCTCGACATGGAGCGCGCGGTCTACGACACGATCATGCTCGACAACGCGGTGCGTCAGACGCGCGAATGGGCGCGCGCACGCGGCGACGACACCCTCATCCTGGTGCTGGCCGATCACAATCACCCCAACAGCCTGGTCGGCACGGTGAACGACGACATGGGCACGACGCCCAACGTGCCCTTGCGCGAGCGCGTCGGGGTCTACGATCAGGCCGGATTCCCCAACTATCCCGCGCCGGATGCGGAAGGTTATCCGTCACGCATCGACGTGAGCCGCCGGCTTGCCATCTTCTCGGCGAGCCTGCCCGATCATTACGAGACGTTCCGTCCGAAGCTCGACAATCCCAACGAGCCGACCGTCAAGGCCGGCGACGACGGCACCTTCAAGGCCAACGACAAATACAAGGAGGTCCCGGGCGCGGTGCTGCGCCCCGGCAATCTGTCGTCGCTGGTCGGCGCCAGCGTGCATTCGGGCGAGGACGTCATTGTCACGGCGGCGGGCCCGGGGAGCGAGCGCGTGCACGGCTCGATGGACAATACCGAAGTGTTCCGCGTCATGGCCGAGGCGCTGGGATTGGCTGCGCGAGAATGATGGGGGCGACTGGCCAACCTGGGCCCAATCACATTCCTGCCGCTGGCGAGCGCGGCAGGACGGGCCGCCCTGGTCCGCTCACGTTCCATCAATTCACGACGAGTGAGGCGGCGTGAAGACCAGCTTCACGCAGCTGCGGAAGAGCAGGATCTGTCGCTCCAGCCGCTTCGGGTCGTTGAGCGTCTTCGACATGATGATTGCGCCGTCGACCACGCACGAGATCATCTCCGCGAGATCGTCGAGGTCGATCGGCTCGCGGGGCGGATAGACCGCGGCGATGCCGTCGAGAATCTCGCGGAAGTGCGCATTCCAGCTCCGGACCGATTGTGCAGTCAGATCGCGAACATCGCGGTCGAACAAGCGCTCCTGGTAGCAGATGCTGGCGATCAGACAGCCGGGATGGCCGTTCGGCAGATCGGCCATGACTTCAGCGAGTAGTTTCAGCGAGATCAGGAACGACTGCAGCGGGTCGTCGGAGAGCTCACGTCCGCGCCTGAAGATCTCATCGAACAGGCGGTCATTCGTATCCACGTACCGGCGCAGCATCTCCCGTGCGAGCGCGTTCTTGTCCCTGAAGTGATAGAAGAAGCCGCTCTTGGTCAGTCCGGCCTCGGCAATGACCTCCTCGATCGAGGTGGCGCCGAAGCCCTTTGCAAGCACCGCCGCTTCCGCGATCTCGAGAATGCGCTCGCGCGTCGCTTCGCCCTTTCCCATCGATGTCTCCAGAACTGTACCGACGGTGCGGAAATTGGCCCTTGGGGGCCAAGGCCCACTCCGCGTGACTCCTGCAAATCATTGATTTGTCTCCGCTTGCGGGTGGAAGTTCAGCCGCACCACGGGGCTTCTAGAGCGACGCGACATTATGCGGCACCAAATGCCGCGACCGAACACGGGCCTAGCGCGACCGAGTGAAGAGAGCGGCCCGTCCAAATGATGGAGCGATCAATGGCCAGATACAGACATGGTCTGCCGCAGCGCGGCGGCGGCATTTTCCTGACCGATGGCGGCATGGAAACAACCCTCATCTTTCAGCACGGGCTGGAGCTGCCCCACTTTGCGGCATTCGTGCTGCTCGACAGCGCGGATGGCCGCGCGCATTTGAGGCAGTACTACGAAGCCTACCTGCGTATCGCGCGGCAGCATGGGCTCGGCTTTGTCCTCGACAGTCCGACCTGGCGCGCCAACCCCAATTGGGGCGCCAAGCTCGGCTATGATGCGGCCAGGCTTAAGGCCATCAACATGCGCGCCATCCGCTTCCTCGACGAGTTGCGCGGCGTCTGGGAGTTGCCCGGCACGCCTTGCGTCATCAATGGCGCGATCGGTCCGCGAGGCGACGGCTACAAGGCCGGCAACATGGACGCGGCGGAGGCGGAAGCCTACCACTCAGGCCAGATCGCGGCCTTCGCCGAGGCGGGCGCCGACATGGTGACTGCATTCACGCTGAACAGCATCAACGAAGCGGTGGGCGTGGTCCGTGCAGCCAAGAGGCAGGACATTCCGGTCGCCATCTCTTTCACGGTCGAAACCGATGGCCGCCTCGTCCGGGGAGAGTCGCTGCGCGAGGCGATCGAGGCGGTCGACGACGCAACTGAACGTGCCTGCGAATACTTCCTGATCAATTGCGCGCACCCAACTCACTTCGAGAGTGCACTCGCCGCAGGCGAGGCGTGGGTTCAGCGCATCCACGGCATCAGAGCCAATGCATCGGTCAAGAGCCACGCCGAGCTCGACGAATCGGAGGCGCTTGACAGTGGTGATCCCCAAGATCTCGGCCGCCGCTACCATTTGCTCAGGCGCGCATTCCCCGGCATGCGCATTCTCGGCGGCTGTTGCGGCACCGATCACCGGCATGTTGCCGCCGTTTGCGAGGCATGCCTGCCGTCGGAAGCAATGACGGCGTGACAAGAAAAATGGCCGGGATCGCTCCCGGCCATTGTCTTCTGCGAAGGTCTTACTGGCGCGGCGGAGGCGCCGCGTTGGCCTGGTCGCCGTTGAGCAACGGCGTGATGCGACGGACGGTGACGCGCCGGTTGATCAGGCTCGCGCCTTGCGTCTGCTCCTTCAGATACTGCTCGCCATAGCCCTGCGACGTCAGGTTCTCCGCGGGCACACTGAATTGCTGCGTCAGCAATTCAGCTGCGGCCTGCGCGCGGCGATCCGACAGCGACAGATTGTCGACCTCGTTGCCGACCGCATCGGTGTGGCCCTCGATCAGGAACACCTCCTGCGGGTTGGCCTGGAGCGCCTGGTTGATGCCGTCGGCGATCACTTGCAGCCGCGCCGCCTGATCCGGCGGAATGGTCCACGATCCGGTCTCGAAGTTGATCGTGTTGACGTCGATGCTCGGCATCTGCATGCGAACATTCGGGCTGTAGCGGATCTCGTCGAGCGAGTAGCGCCGGTCGATCCGCTGCACCGGCGGAGCCCGCATCGTTTCGTAGATCACCTGCGGCGGCGCCTCCTGGGCGTCGACGATGTAGCGATCGTAGGGAATGTTGACCACCGGCGGCGGCACGTCGACGTAGAAGCCGCCGACCGCCCGCGGATCGCGGTAGGTGTTGTCGATGATCACGATCTCGCGTCCGCGCGGGTCCCGGCGGATACGACGCAGCAGCGAGCCGTCCGGCCCGACCACGGTGATCACCTCGCTGCCGTCGGGACGGATCACGACGGTGCGGGTTTCGCCGCCGACGGTGTCGGTGCGGATGTCGCGGGCGCCATAGCGGAAGCGATAGAGATCGTTGCCGCGGACGTAAGCCTGCCCGCCCGGATCGCGGATGATGATGCGGTCCGGCTCGGTGTAGACGGTGCGGCCGCCTTCGACGACCTCGCGCCGCTGGTTATGGATATCGGCGATGGTGGCGCCGATCACGGCGCCGGCCACCACGCCCGCGCCGATCGCGAGCGGCGTCAGGTCACGCTGCTGCGGACGCGGCGGCGGCGGCAGGGGCGCGGCGACTGTCGGCGCGGCGCGGAAAGCCGGCGCGACCGTCGGCGGTCTGTATTGTGCCCGGTCGGGCGGCGGCGCTGCGGCCGGCGTGCCGGGCACCACGGTCGGAGCCGCGGCGCCGGCCGGAGGTGCCGGCGGCCGGGCGGGCGCACCAGCCTGCGGCGGCGCAGCCGGAGTCCCGGCGGCGGGCGCGCCGGCAGGAGGCGTTCCACCCTGTTGTCCCGGGGCTGGCGTCGCTGTCGGGGCCGGGGTTGCGCCGGGCGCGGGCGTTGCCGACCCCGGACGTCCGGGCGGCGGGGGTGGCGGCGTGCTGCCGGGCGCGGGCGTTGCCGTTGGAGCGGGCGTGGCGCCGGGTGCGGGTGATCCCGCCGGGGGCGGCGGCGCGCCAGGACGTACGCCGGGCGGAGGTGCGCCGGGGCGACCAGCCGGCGCTGCGCCGGGCGTGCTGCCGGGAGCCGGCGTTGCGGTTGGCGCAGGTGGCGTCGTCGGTGCCGGGGTCGCCGTTGGAGCCGGCGTGACTGCCGGCGCAGGCGCGCCGGGGCGGGCCGGGGGCGCGGCTGTCGGAGCAGGCGGTGTTGCCGTAGGCGCAGGCGCGGGAGTCGGCCGAGCCGGCGGAGCCGCTGCGGGAGGGGGCGGCGGCGGGGGCGGGGTCGGACGAGCGGCAGGCGGTGGTGTAGTCGGGGCCTGCTGCTGCGGCGCCGCCGCAGGGGGCGGTGCGGGCGGCGTGGGAGCCGGGCGTGCGGCAGGCGGCGGCGGGGCAGCGGGACGCGCGGCCGGAGGCGGCGGTGTCGGGGCTTGCTGCTGCGGGGCCGCGGCCGGAGGCGGCGAAGGCTGCTTCGGAGCAGCAGGCGGCGGCGGGGGCGGCGGAGGCGCCGGACGGGCTGCAGGGGGAGGCGGCGGCGGAGGTGCCGGGCGGGCCGCAGGGGGAGGCGGAGGCGGTGGCGGCGCTGCCGGGCGCGGCGGTGCTGCGGCCGGCGGAGGAGCTGCAGGCGGCTGGGGCGGTGCAGCCGCCGGCGGCGCAGCCGCGGGGCGTGCGGGTGCTGCAGGCGGCGCCGCGCCTGGCGGTCCCTTCGGCGGCTGCTTCGGTCTTCCGTCAGGGCCCGCGTCCTGCGGCTGGGCCTGAGCGACGACGAACGGCGCAGCGTCTTGCGCATGCGATGCGGTGTTGGCCAATTGCATCGCGGTCAGAGCCGTCGTCGCAAGCAGCACGAAACGAAGGTTGGTCATGTGGTGAATTTCCCCGGAAGGTTCTTTGTCGAAGTGTCGGGATGAACGGCCAAGCGTTAGGCCGCATTGTGGCGGGCGATGCAACTGCGACCCGATTTATTTCTGCACGCAAATCATCTCACTATGGCAACGTTCATTGCGCATTCAGACGCTGGTGGCAATCGCCTGACATTGCTTCGCTGCTTCACGCGTGATCGCGCAGCGGAATCGCATCCGTCGCAGGATTGGGCGTGAGCGGCCCGTTCGGTCCGCGCGATGGGATCTCCTCAGGCATGCGGCCCGGCAATTCGTCGGGCCGCGGCGGCGAGCCGGGCTCGCGCACCGGCGGCGTGATTTCGGGCTGCGGATTGCCGGGCGGGATTCCGGGCGGCGGCTCAGTCGGCGTACCGGGCGTCGACGGCGGAATCTCGGGCGGTTCAATCGGCATCGGCATCATCGGGATCGTTGTCAGAGAACAACAACGAAGGTGCAGCACCGATGTTCCGCGTCACATCGCTTCGAGACCGGATTATTCCGGCGTGTGGCAGACCGCTTCGATGTTGTGGCCGTCGGGGTCGAGCACGAAGGCGCCGTAATAGTTCGCGTGATAATGCGGGCGGATGCCGGGCGGGCCGTTGTCGCGGCCGCCGGCCGCCATCGCCGTCTTGTAGAACGCATCGACGGTGGCGCGGTCATTGGCGCGGATGGCGACATGCACCGGCTTGTTCATCGCGCCTTCGTCCCCGATCCAGAAATCGGGCTTGCCGTCGGCACCGAAGCCTGCAGCCGCAGCGTGTCCGGTCTGCTCGGCAGTGACCTCCATGATCAGGCTGTAGCCGAGCGGCGCCAGTGCCTTCGCATAGAACGCCTTGGCGCGCTCATAGTCGGAGACGGAGAATCCCAGATGATCGATCATCGCAACCTCCCTTGTTCGTACCCGTCAGCGGGACAAAAACGTATTGCTTCGTGTCTTGCGTGCGATCGTAAAGCCGCGCCCGACCATGTCGGCAATACAATCCTGCTGCCATTCGTTTTGTGACAGATGCTCGATCACCACCGCACGTGGCCAGAGCGATTGCGGCGCGTCGCGGAAGAAGCCGATCAGCACGCGGTCCTCAAAGCCCTCGACGTCGATCTTGAGCGAATCGACTTGGCCGACGCCGGCCTCCTCCAGAATGCGCACCAGGCGCAGCGACGGCACCTTGATGGCCTCGGCACTGGCCGTGCCGGTGACGACGTGGGTGGCGCCGAGGTTGCCGCCGCCGCTCTCGATCATCAGCTCGCCGTCGCTGTCGCCCGCGGCGGCCTGCACCAGGCGCACCTGCGGCGTCTTCGATGCGGCGTGGTTGAACGAGAGCCGTCCGAAGGTCAGCGGATGCGGCTCGATCGCGACCACTTGTCCGGATGGCCCGACCTGCCGCGCCATCACCAGCGCAAAGGTGCCGACATTGGCGCCGACATCGACGAACACGCCACCCACGGGGGTGTGCTGGCGCAGGAAGTCGAGCTCGTCCAGATTGTAGTCGGGATTGAACAGCGCGCCGCGCTCGGTCGCGCTGCCCTGGTGATGGAAGCGGAACGAGGCGCCCTGATATTGCACGTCGACCGGGCCGCTGCGCAGCAGGTTGACCAGCCGCGACATCCACGGCCGGAACGCGCCGCGCTTCAGTCCCGACCGTTGAGCGAGGCGGATGATCGCAGCCTGCGCCGCATTGGGCGCAAACGCACCGAACGGCGCGGGCGAAGGGGCATTGTCGGACGTCAAGCAGCAGATCCTCGTTGCAGGCGGCGCATGCATAACCGGTTTTGACGAGGACTCCAACGCTCGATCACAGTCCGGTAGCCCGGATGGAGCGCAGCGTAATCCGGGATTCTTGCCGCGCGGATGGACCTTCCCGGATTGCGCTACGCTCCATCCGGGCTACGGATCACGCCGCCTTCTTTGGCGCCTTGCGCTGCCGCAAGAACCGTCCGAGCAGCCGGCGCCGGCCCTTGCGCGGAATCAGGTCGATATCGCTGACGAGCTTGGCGCCGCCCTTGCGTCGCTCCAGCACGATCTTGCGGCTGTGGAAAGCCTCCAGCTCGGCGCGATGCGCGACGCTGACGATGGTCGCCTTCGGCAGCGCCTCGGTGATCATCTGCATCATCTTGTCCTGGCTCTTCTCGTCGAGCGCCGAGGTCGCCTCATCGAGCACGACGATGTCGGGGTTGTGCAGGAGCAGCCGCGCAAAGGCGAGGCGCTGCTTCTCGCCGCCCGACAAGGTCTGGTCCCACGGTGCCTCCTCCTCGATCTTCTCCTTGAGATGATCGAGGCCGACCTTGTGCAGGGCTGCGCCGATCTCGTCCAAAGTCCAGTGGTCGGCCGCGCCGGGATAGGCGACCGCCCGCCGCAAGGAGCCGGAGGGCACATAGGGCCGCTGCGGCAGCATGAACAGCCGGCGATCGGCATGGAAATTCACGCTGCCGCCGCCCCACGGCCACAGCCCGGCGATGGCGCGCACCAGCGTGCTCTTGCCGGTGCCGGATTCGCCGGCGACCAGCAGCCGCTCGCCGGGCTCGATCACCACCTCGGTCTCGCCGACCACGGCGGTGCCGTCGTCGAGCGTGACCGAGAGATCCTTCAGCTCCAGCATGGCCTCGTTGCTGGTCTCGCCGCGCTTGATGCGGCCGAGGCCGTCGCCCTGCTCGGCGCGCTCGAGGCCGTCGAGCGACATCATCAGCGAGGCGATGCGCCGCGCACAGGCATTCCAGTCGGCGAGCCGCGGATAATTGTCGACCAGCCAGCCGAACGCGCTCTGCACGATCGTGAAGGCGGACGCGGCCTGCATCACCTGGCCCAGCGTCATGCTGCCGTCGAGGAACTTTGGCGCGCAGAGCAGAAGCGGCACGACCGGCGCAACGAGGCTCGATCCTTGCGACACCAGCGTGGTGCGCATGTGCTGGCCGGCAAGGCGCGCCCATTGCCGCAGCACGCTCGTGAAGTTGCGATCGATGCCGTCGCGCTCCTCCTCCTCGCCGCCGAGCAGGGCGATGCTCTCGCCGTTCTCGCGCACGCGCGTCAGGGTGTAGCGGAACTCGGCTTCGGCCTGGTTCTTGCCCTCGGAGACCTGCACGAAGCGCCGGCCGATCACCACGATCGATCCGGATGCGATCGCGGCGTACAGCATCGCGGCGATCACGAGGAAGCCGGGAATGGTCACCGACGAACCGCCGAGCGTGACGGTAAGTGCCCCGCCGATGGTCCAGAGCACGACGATGAAGGTCGCGGCCGACAGCAGCGCCGAAGTCACGCCGGCGAGGAAGTCGACGGGGGAGTCGGTCGCAATCCGCAAATCCTCCGCGATCCGGTATTCGGGATTCTTGTGGTCGCCGCCGACAAGGTTGAGCTGATAGTAGCGCCCGTTCTTGAGCCACCGTGTCAGCACGCTCGCCGTCAGCCAGGCGCGCCAGCGTCGCTGGATGCCCATGCGCGCGAACACCTGCACGACTGCGAGCACGATGCTGCCGATCGCGAGCGGGAAGAACATTGCGGTGAGATGGAAGACGCTCGCCGCATCGCGCTTCTCGATGGCGTCGAAGATCGCGCGATTCCAGACATTGATGCCGTATTGGAAGCCGACGGTCAGCACGATCAGCAGGCCGAGACCAACCGAGAACGGCCAGGCGAGGCGGTCGCCGTTGCGGCCCCAGAAGCCGCGGGCGCTGATCCAGAACCGTGTCAGCAGATAATCCTTGCGGACCTGCTCGGCTGCCTCGGGTGACAGTTCGGGGTCGGGTTCGACCAGTTCGGGCGGCGGCGGTGTCACTTCGTCGCCGTTCTCGCCCTCGATATTGACGATGGGCGGCTTCTTGCCCTGTTCACGCGTCGCGGCCGGCTTGTACATGAACGGACAACGCCAAGGGAACTCGGCCGGTTCCCGCGAGGTTCCGGAGCCCCTATTCGGCGGCGCCGTCCCTGACGTGCCTGATCCGCGCCGCCCGATGCAGAACGCGCGACAATTCCTCGATCGAATAAGGCTTTTGCACGAGGTCGCAGCCGCCGGTACCCTCCTGCGACAGGGCCTGGCTGTAGCCGGTGGTCAGAACGACCGGCACGCCGAGTCCGCGCTCGCGGATCGCCTGCGCCAGATCGAGCCCGGTCATCCCGGGCATCACCACGTCCGAGAACACGACATCGAAGCGATCGGCGTCCACGACGAGCTCGGCGAGCGCGTCGGCCGCGTTGTCGACCAGCGTGATGCTGTAGCCGAGCTCGGTGAGCCCGTCGGCGGCGAAATTGGCCAGCTCGATATTGTCCTCGACCACCAGCACCGACATGCCGCTGCCGGCCACCGCCGGCGCCGTGTTGGGCGCTTGGCGTTGCGGCAGCAGGCCCGGCGGCACGCGCGGCAGATAGAGCGAGAAGGTGCTGCCGTGCCCCACCTCGCTCGCCACGGTCACCTCGCCGCCGGACTGCCGGGCGAATCCGAACACCTGGGACAGGCCGAGGCCGGTGCCGCGGCCGACCTGCTTGGTGGTGAAGAACGGCTCGAAGATGCGCCCGAGCCGCGCGGCGGGAATGCCGACGCCGGTATCGCTGACGGTGACGCGGACGAAGCCGTGGTCCGGGCTGGCCGAAAGCTGCACCAGCGCGTCCGGAACGGTCGTCGTGGCCTCGACCTTGAAAACGATTCGCCCCTGGCCTTGCATGGCATCGCGCGCATTGGTCGCCATGTTGATCAGCGCCGTCTCGAACTGACTGGCATCGGCATTGACGAGGCACGGCTCCGCCGGCAGCTGCATGACGATCTCGATCGCGGGGCCGAGCAGCGTGGCGAGCATGTCGTGCAGCGACTGCACCCGTGCGCCGACGTCGAACACCTCCGGCTTGAGGGTCTGGCGCCGCGCAAAGGCGAGCAATTGCGAAGTCAGCTTGGCCGCGCGCGCCACCGAATCGGCAATGGCCGTGATGTAGCGTTGTCGCCGCTCCTCCGTCAGCTGCGGACGGTTCAAGAGATCGACCGAAGCACGGATCACCGTCAGGAGGTTGTTGAAGTCGTGCGCGACGCCGCCGGTGAGCTGGCCGAGCGCTTCCAGCCGCTGGCTGTGCTTGAGCGCCTCCTCGGCCTCGCGCCGCTTTGCAGCTTCGGCCTGAAGGTGCTGGGTACGCCGCAGAGCGAGCACCAGCAGCAGGAACAGCAGCGCGGTGGCGGGAATGCCGAACACCAGATGCTGGCCGATGGTGGCGAGCCAGCGTGCGCGGATCGCAGAGGTCTCCAATCCGGCGCTGACATAGATCGGATATTCGGCGACGCGCCGGTAGGCGATGCGCCGCTCGATACCGTCCGAGGGCCAGGCGACCGTGATGAGGCCGTGCACGGGCTGGGTCGCGATCTTCTGGCCCACCGGTCCGGTCGGATCGAGCCGAAGCTCGTGGTCGAGCCGGGGAAAATGCGCGAGCATTGCGCCGTCGGTGCGCCCCATCGCGAAGAAGTTGCCGGGATCGGTGCCGATCCTGGCATAGAAGCTTTCGAAATATTCCGGCAACACGGAGGCCTGGATCACGCCGATGAAGCGACCGTCGTCGGACTCGCGGCGGCGGCTGACGCCGAAGAATCGGGCGCCCTGATAGGGCGGTCGTGGCGTCAGCGCCGTGCCGATGAACGTGCCGATGCTCTGGTCGACATGGGAATAGAAGTAATCGCGGTCGGCAAAGCTCAGGTCCGGCGGCGGCGAGACGAGGCTGTTGACCAGCGCCTTTCCGTTCGCGTCGAAGATCCAGGCCGATTTGAGCTGCGGCAGCGAATCGGTCAGCCGCTTCAGCCGGCGATGCAGCGTCGGCTCGCGCTCGCGGATGATGCCGTCGGGCAGGCCGCGCACGACCTCGTTGAGCTCGGCGAGGCTGCGGTCGATGGTCTCGAAGACCTTGAGCGCGTGCTCATGGGCGACATCGACCGTGCGCTCGATCTCGCGGTCGGCGGTATCGTTGGTCGATGTGTAGGAGATCGCGGCGGCGACGACGAACAGCGCAATCGGCAGCGCCAGGGATGCCGCCATCATCCACTGCAACAGCCTCAGCGAGTTGCGTTGCGCCCTCTGCACAGTCGCTCCGTCCCTGACGGGAGCTTAACTGAATCCCGCGCAAGGAAGGAAGCAGCTTGTGCTGGAACCGTTGGTTGCGAGCCGGAAATTTGCGCGTCGAGCGGGTCAGAGAAAAATTCTGCTCGAATTAACGGCAAATGCAGAACACCCCGGCCGGTTTGGCCGGGGCGGAAGGGGGACTTCGCCTCAGATCTGGCGTTCGACCATCTTGAGCTTGAGCTCGGCGATGGCTTCGGCCGGGTTGAGGCCCTTCGGGCAGGCCTTGGCGCAGTTCATGATGGTGTGGCAGCGATAGAGCCGGAACGGGTCCTCGAGATTGTCGAGCCGCTCGCCGGTGGCCTCGTCGCGCGAATCCGAGACCCAGCGGTTGGCCTGGAGCAGCGCGGCGGGGCCGAGATAGCGCTCGCTGTTCCACCAATAGCTCGGGCAGGAGGTCGAGCAGCAGGCGCAGAGGATGCACTCGTAGAGGCCGTCGAGCTTCTCGCGGTCCTCGTGGCTCTGGCGCCATTCCTTCTGCGGCGTCGGCGAGGTCGTCTTCAGCCAGGGCTCGACCGAGGCGTATTGCGCGTAGAAATTGGTGAGGTCGGGGACGAGGTCCTTGACCACCGGCTGATGCGGCAGCGGGTTGATCTTCACCGCGCCGTCCTTCACGTCGTGCATGGACTTGGTGCAGGCCAGCGTGTTCTGGCCGTCGATGTTCATCGCGCAGGAGCCGCAGACGCCTTCACGGCAGGAGCGGCGGAAGGTCAGCGACGGGTCGATGTGGTTCTTGATCCAGATCAGGCCGTCCAGCACCATCGGGCCGCAATCATTGGTGTCGATGTAATAGGTATCGACGCTTGGATTCTTGCCGTCGTCCGGATTCCAGCGATAGACCTTGAACTCGCGGAGCTCGGTCGCGCCCGGGGGCTTCGGCCAGGTCTTGCCGCCAGTGATCTTGGAGTTCTTCGGAAGTGCGAATTCAACCATTCGATTAAGGCCTTCGCTGTTCGATCAATACACGCGCGACGTTTAGTAAACGCGAGCTTTGGGCGGGATGTACTGCACGTCGTTGGTCATGGTGTAGTTGTGAACCGGGCGATACTCGATCCTGACCTTGCCGGCATCGTCCAGCCAGGCCAGCGTGTGCTTCATCCAGTTCTTGTCGTCGCGCTCGGAGAAGTCCTCGCGGGCATGGGCGCCGCGGCTCTCGGTGCGGTTGGCGGCCGAGTTCATCGTCACCACCGCCTGCGAGATCAGATTGTCGAACTCCAGCGTCTCGACGAGGTCCGAATTCCAGACCAGCGAGCGGTCGGAGACGGCGATGTCGGTGATGCCGCTGTGGACCTTCGCGATCAGGTTCTGGCCTTCGCTCAGCACTTCGCCGGTGCGGAACACGGCGCAATTGTTCTGCATCACGTGCTGCATGCCTTCGCGCAGCTTCGCGGTCGGCGTGCCGCCTGAGGCGTAGCGGTAATGGTCGAGGCGACCGAGCGCCATCTCGGCCGAGTTCGTCGGCAGCTCGGGCTGCTTGGCGTTGGGTGTGAGCTTTTCGGCCAGGCGCAACGCGGCGGCGCGGCCGAACACGACGAGGTCGATCAGCGAGTTGGAGCCGAGGCGGTTGGCGCCGTGCACGGAGACGCAGGCCGCTTCGCCGATCGCCATCAGGCCGGGGATCACCGCGTTGTCGTCGCCGTCCTTCTTGGTCAGCACCTCGCCGTGATAGTTCGTGGGGATGCCGCCCATGTTGTAATGCACGGTCGGCACGATCGGGATCGGCTCGCGCGTCACGTCGACATTGGCGAAGATCTTGGCCGATTCCGAGATGCCCGGCAGGCGTTCGGCGAGCACGGCGGGATCGAGATGGTCGAGATGCAGGAAGATGTGGTCCTTCTTCTTGCCGACGCCGCGTCCCTCGCGGATCTCGATGGTCATCGCGCGCGAGACCACGTCGCGCGAGGCGAGGTCCTTGGCCGACGGCGCATAGCGCTCCATGAACCGCTCGCCTTCGGCGTTGACGAGATAGCCGCCTTCGCCGCGCGCACCCTCGGTGACGAGACAGCCCGAGCCGTAGATGCCGGTCGGATGGAACTGCACGAACTCCATGTCCTGCATCGGCAGGCCGGCGCGCAGCACCATGCCGCCGCCATCGCCGGTGCAGGTGTGCGCCGAGGTGCAGGAGGCATAGGCGCGGCCATAGCCGCCGGTCGCCAGGATCGTGGTCTGGGCGCGGAAACGGTGCAGCGTGCCGTCGTCGAGCTTGAGCGCGATGACGCCGCGGCAGGTGCCCTGGTCGTCCATGATCAGGTCGATGGCGAAGAACTCGATGAAGAACTCGGCCGCGTGGCGCAGCGACTGGCCGTACATCGTGTGCAGCATGGCGTGGCCGGTGCGGTCGGCGGCGGCGCAGGTGCGCTGCGCCTGGGCCTTGCCGAACTCGGTGGTCATGCCGCCGAACGGACGCTGGTAGATCTTGCCGTCCTCGGTGCGCGAGAACGGCACGCCCCAATGCTCGAGCTCGTAGACCGCGTCGGGCGCGTTGCGCACCATGTATTCGATCGCGTCCTGGTCCCCGAGCCAGTCCGACCCCTTCACGGTGTCGTACATGTGCCAGCGCCAGTCGTCCTTGTGCATGTTGCCGAGCGAAGCGGAGATGCCGCCCTGCGCCGCGACCGTGTGCGAACGGGTCGGAAACACCTTGGTGATGCAGGCGGTGCGGAGGCCGGCCTCGCTGCAGCCGACGACGGCGCGCAGGCCGGCACCGCCGGCGCCGACCACGACGACGTCGTAGGTGTGGTCTTCGATCGGATAGGCTTTTCCGTTGGTGGCGGGAGCGCCGTTGCCCTTGCCATTGGTCTCAGCGGCCATGGGTTACACTCCGGAAGAAAGCTTCAGGATCGCGTAGGTCGAGGCGAGCGCCACGGCGACCGAGAAGAAATTGTTGAGCATGATCGCGGTGAGCTTGAGCTTCTCGTTATGGACGTAGTCCTCGATCACCACCTGCATGCCGATCTTCATGTGCCAGGCGCTGGCGAAGATGAAGAGGAGCAGGATCACCGCAACGGGAATGGAGCTCAGGGTCTGCGCCGCGTAGACCTGGTTGCGGCCGAGCAGCATCATGATGATGACCAGCGCCGGGATCATCAGCAGCGTCATGGCGACGCCGGTGATGCGCTGGCGCCAGAAATCGGACGTGCCGGAATGCGCGGCGCCGAGATTGCGGACGCGCCCGAGCGGGGTGCGCATCGAGGGACGCTTCGGAGAGCCGTGGGACTCGTCAAAGCTCATCGGCCGCCTCCGTTCGCATAGGCGATGATCCAGATCAGCACCGTCAGTGCGATGCCGCCGACCAGGGCGCCCCAGGTCAGCGCTTCGCGCTCGTTGGCCTTGAAGCCGTAGCCGAGATCCCAGACGAAATGCCGGATGCCGCTGAGCATGTGGTGCATCAGGGCCCAGGTGTAGCCGAACACAATCAGCCGGCCGATGATGCTGCTGGAGAAAGCCTGAACATGGGCATAGGCGGCCGGGCCGGAGGCCGCCGCAACCAGCCACCAGACCAGCAGCAGGGTTCCGACGTAAAGGGCGATACCGGTGGCGCGGTGCACGATGGATAGAGCCATCGTCAGCGTCCAACGATACGTTTGGATGTGCGGCGAAAGCGGTCGTTCGATCCGTGCGGTCATGGGTGGCTTTTGATGTTTGTTGCGGCCCAGCATGGGGCGCGCGGGGATCGCGAAAGGTGGGCTCTATTTACGGAGTCGATCTGGCCTGCGCAATCACCAAATCGCCATAAACCGAACTGTGGTTCAGCTCTATGGCCTTGATGAACCAAGGCCAATCAGGGTCTTGGTATACCAGCCTATCCATCCGCCAACGAACATAGGAATCTAAATTCATTTCTTTAGCGCGAGCGTGCGGCGCATTGAAATCGCTATTGGAACGCCTCTAAGCCGCCTTGAGCCCGTGCGGCCGCAACGTGCGAGGGGACGATGCCGAGGGTAAACCGTCCCGGCTGCGACCCACCGCGACTCCCGGCACGCGCACCGGTTCCCGCGCTCCGGGCGGATATGCGCACCCTGCATTCCACCCCAGCCCGACCGTGCGACGTGTCAGGTGCTATCTGTTGGTCTCGGCAGCCGGCTTGCTTCGTCGCAAGAGCTCCTCGCAATGACGCCGACAGAGCGGAGCTCTCTCACTTCTTCGCGTAAATATCCTTGTACGTTTCGCGCAGCACGTTCTTCTGCACCTTGCCCATCGTATTGCGCGGTAGCTCGTCGACCACGAAGACCCGCTTCGGCATCTTGAATTTCGCGAGGCGCCCGTCGAGGCCCTTCAGCACGGCCGCTTCATCGATGCTCGCGCCGGGCTGGCGCACCAGCACCGCGGTGACGCCCTCGCCGAAATCGGCGTGCGGCACGCCGATCACGGCCGACTCCACCACGCCAGGCATGGCATCGATCTCGCTCTCGATCTCCTTCGGGTAGACGTTGAAGCCGCCGGAGATCACGAGATCCTTGCCGCGTCCGAGGATGTGCACGTAACCCTTGGCGTCGATCTTGCCGAGATCGCCGGTGATGAAGAAGCCGTCGGGCCGGAATTCGGCCTTGGTCTTCTCCGGCATGCGCCAATAGCCCTTGAAGACGTTCGGCCCCTTCACCTCGATCATGCCGATTTCGTCGCGCGGCAGCTCTTTCGCTGTCTCGGGATCGGTCACGCGCACGGAGACGCCCGGCAGCGGAAAGCCGACTGCGCCGGGCACGCGCTCGCCGTCATACGGGTTCGACGTGTTCATGTTGGTCTCGGTCATGCCGTAGCGCTCGAGCACGGCATGTCCCGTGCGCGCCGACCATTCGCGATGGGTGTCGGCGAGCAGCGGCGCCGAGCCCGAGATGAACAGCCGCATGTGCTTCGTCGTCTCATGCGACAGCGCAGGGTTCTGCAGCAGGCGGGTGTAGAAGGTCGGCACGCCCATCAACACCGTGGCGCGCGCCATCAGCTTGATGATCAGGTCCGGATCGAGCTTCGGCAGGAAGATCATCGAGGCGCGGGCGAACAGCGTCACGTTGGTCGCCACGAACAGGCCGTGGGTGTGGTAGATCGGCAGCGAGTGGATCAGGACGTCCTTGTCGGTGAAGCGCCAGTAGTCGACGAGCGAGAGCGAGTTAGACGCGAGATTGTCATGCGTCAGCATCGCGCCCTTGGAGCGGCCGGTGGTGCCCGAGGTGTAGAGGATCGCGGCAAGATCGTCGCTTTCACGCGGCACCGTCGTGAATTCGCGGCTCGCTTTGTCGGCGGCCTCCGTCAGCGAGCCCTTGCCGTCAGCCCCGAGCGTCTCGACCTTCGCCCTCACCTTGCCTGCGATCGGCGCCAGCCCTTCCGCCTTGGCGGGATCGCAGACCACCAGCGACGGCTCGGCATCGCCGATGAAATAGTCGAGCTCGTTCAGCGTATAGGCCGTGTTCAGCGGCAGATAGACCGCGCCGGCGCGCACCGTGCCGAGATACAGCACGATATTGGCGACCGACTTCTCCACCTGTACCGCGACGCGGTCGCCCGGCTTCACGCCGCGCGCGACCAGCACGTTCGCCATTTGGCCCGCGCGCGCGATCAGATCGCCATAGCTGATATGCGCGCCGTCATGCGTCTCGATCGCGAGCCGCTTCGGATCGGCGAGGCCATCGAACAGGCGGGAAAACAAATTGGCGTTGGCAGCTTGGTTCATGCAACATTCCTCACCGGCATAGGCCGGTCAAAACCGAGGGCTGGATTAGCAAAAACCGCCCCGATCAAGCAACGGAGACAGTTTGCATGTCAAAAAGCGGGAAACGCGTGGCCTGGGTCACGGGCGGTGGCAGCGGGATCGGGGAGGCCGGCGCGGAGGCGTTAGCTGCCGACGGCTGGACGGTGGTGGTCTCGGGCCGGCGGCAGTCAGCCCTCGATGCCGTGGTGGCGAAGATCACGGGGGACGGTGGGGCGGCCGAGGCCATTGCGCTCGACGTCGCCAGCGCGGCCGCAGCCCAGAAGGCAGCCGATCAGATTGTCGCGAAGCACGGCCGCATCGACCTGCTCGTCAACAATGCCGGCATCAATGTCCCCAAGCGCAGCTGGAAGGACATGGAGCTGGAGGGCTGGGACAGACTGGTCCAGGTCAATCTCAACGGCGTGCTTTATTGCATGCGCGCCGTGCTGCCGACGATGCGCCAGCAGCAGGACGGTTCCATCATCAACGTCTCGTCCTGGGCCGGCCGTCACGTCTCGAAGATGCCGGGCCCGGCCTACACCACCACTAAGCACGCGGTGCTGGCGCTGACCCATTCCTTCAACATGGACGAATGCGTCAACGGCCTGCGCGCCTGCTGCCTGATGCCGGGCGAGGTGGCGACGCCGATCCTGAAGCTGCGACCGGTGGTGCCGAGCGAAGCCGAGCAGGCGAAGATGCTGCAGCCCGAAGATCTCGGCCGTACCATCGCCTTCATCGCGAGCATGCCGGCGCGGGTCTGCATCAACGAAGTGCTGATCAGCCCGACGCATAATCGCGGCTTCATTCAGACCCCGAACAACAGGGATTGATTGCCCATAGCAGTAGGCTCGTCATTGCGAGCGAAGCGAAGCAATCCAGGAATGCATCCGCGGAGACAGTCTGGATTGCTTCGTCGCAAGGGCTCCTCGCAATGACAGCGGATGGACCCACACGAACATCCCCGCCGATAGTTTCACCCATCACAAAGAATTTTTCCTCGAAACCGCCCCGCAAACCCTCCCGTAGTTCGGTCCAACGACGGCACTGCTGCATCACCCTTAACTGTCGCAGGCGCCGTTGTTGCCCAACTCAACGCCGGCCAACGCCGGTCTCAATTCAATCGGGAGACTCTCTCATGTCGAAGCGCATTGCCTATCTCGCTGCCGCCGCCTTCAGCGCCCTGGCCCTCACCGCGACCGTCGTCGCGCCCGCCAGTGCCGAGGAAAAGACCGTCATGGTCGGCGGCGCCGCGATGTACCCGTCCAAGAACATCGTCCAGAACGCGGTCAACTCCAAGGATCACACCACGCTGGTGGCGGCGGTGAAGGCGGCCGGCCTGGTGCCGACGCTCGAAGGCAAGGGCCCGTTCACGGTGTTCGCGCCGACCAACGCCGCCTTCGGCAAGCTGCCGGCCGGCACCGTCGACAACCTGGTCAAGCCCGAGAACAAGGCAACGCTGACCAAGATCCTCACCTACCATGTCGTGCCCGGTAAGCTCGCGGCTTCCGACCTCACCGACGGCAAGAAGCTGAAGACCGCCGAAGGCGAGGAGCTGACGGTGAAGAAAATGGACGGCAAGGTCTGGATCGTCGACGCCAAGGGCGGCACCTCGATGGTGACGATCACCAACGTCAACCAGTCGAACGGCGTGATCCATGTGGTCGATACCGTGCTGATGCCGGCGACGTAACACCGCGCGATCCTGTTTCATCCCCGAACAGGACGTCCTCAGACCGCGAGCCGGGGATACCCGGCTCGCTCTTTTGTGACCACAATAGCCTCACGACATCGATTCGATGGCGAACGGGATGTAACGAAAGCCGAAACACCGGCGTATAATCGCTGTCACACGACCTCAGGATGGAACCCGCCATGGCGAGCCTCACAGTCACCGACGAGCAGGTCACGGCCACCAAGTCCAAAGTGATCCAGCCGGCCTGGGTGCGGGTCATGCATTGGATCAACGCGCTCGCCATGATCCTGATGATCCTGTCGGGCTGGCAGATCTACAACGCCTCGCCGCTGTTCGACTTCCGCTTTCCGCGCGAGTACACGCTGGGCGGCTGGCTCGGCGGCGGCCTGCTCTGGCATTTTGCGGCGATGTGGCTGCTGATGATCAACGGCCTCGCCTATCTCGTCACCGGCATCGCTACCGGCCGCTTCCGCAAGAAGCTGCTGCCGATCACGGCATCAGGCGTGCTCCACGACGTCAGGGCGGCGCTGACCTTCAAGCTCGGCCATGACGATCTCACCGTCTACAATTACGTGCAGCGGCTGCTCTATGCCGGCATCATCGTGGTCGGCGTGCTGATCGTGCTGTCGGGCCTTGCGATTTGGAAGCCCGTTCAGCTTTATTATCTCGTGATGCTGTTCGGCGATTATCCGGCCGCGCGCTATGTCCACTTCTTCTGCATGGCCGCGATCTGCGCGTTTCTGGTCGTCCACGTCTTGCTTGCGCTGCTCGTGCCGAAGAGTCTGCGCGCGATGATCATCGGTCGCTGAGGAGGAGAATATGGCGAAGCGCCCGTTCCTGATTCCCGGCGTCGACAAGCGGCTCCTGATCAAGGATTCCCTCAAGACGATGCCAGACGTCACCCGCCGCCGCTTCATTGCGGGCGGCGCCAGCCTGGGCGCACTGACGCTGCTCACCGGCTGCGACGTGATCGACTCGTCCTCGGCCGAGACCATGCTGGCGAAGGTCTCGAAGTTCAACGACGCGGTGCAGGCCTGGATGTTCAATCCCGACGCGCTGGCGCCGACCTTCCCCGAAAGCGCGATCACCAAGCCCTTCCCGTTCAACGCCTATTACGATCTCGACGACGCGCCCGATATCTCGGCCGCGGATTGGAAGCTCGAGGTGCGCGGCCTCGTCGACAACAAAAAGTCCTGGACGCTGGACGAGCTCTACAAGCTGCCCCAGGTCACGCAGATCACGCGCCATATCTGCGTCGAGGGCTGGAGCGCGATCGGCAGCTGGACCGGCACGCCCTTGCGCGATTTCCTCAAGCTGATCGGCGCCGACACGCGCGCGAATTATGTCTGGTTCCAGTGCGCCGACAAGGATGGCTACAACTCGCCGCTTGACATGCGCAGTGCGCTGCATCCGCAGACCCAGATGACGTTCAAATACGCAAACGAGATCCTGCCGCGCGCTTACGGCTTCCCGATGAAGATCCGCGTGCCGACCAAGCTCGGCTTCAAGAACCCGAAATACGTGGTCTCGATGGAAGTCACCAACGATTACAAGGGCGGCTATTGGGAAGACCAGGGGTATAATTCGTTCAGCGGGAGCTGATGGCTTCGTAGGGTGGGTTAGCCTAGCGGCTGCGCGAAGCGCAGTCGCTAGGCGTAACCCACCAACTTCGTCCGGCAAACGCGGAAGCATGGTGGGTTACGCTGACGCTAACCCACCCTACGGCACCGATTGCTTGGCCGGCCCCACCTTCCGCTGGCACAACGCCGCCACCGCGCCCAGCGCCAATAGCGCCGCCGACACATTCAGCGCGTAACTCAGGCTTCCCAGCGCATCGGTGATCGCGCCGACCACGATCGGCCCGAGCGTCTGACCGACGCCGAACGAGATCGTCATCGCCGCGATCGCGGTCGGCCACACCTCTGGCGGATAGTTGAAGCGCACGAAGGCGGTGGTCGAGCCGACCACGGCGAAAAAGGCGACGCCGAACACGATCGCGGAGACTGCGAGCCAGGCCGGCGAATGCCCGAGCATCGGCAGCGCTGCGCCAGCTGCGTTGGTGCCGAGGATGATGGCGGTGGCGAGCCCGCCGCGGTCGAGCGCCAGCACGCCGCGCCAGGCCCAGGGCGTCACGAACGCGCTCAGACCGATCAACCCCCAGAACGCCGCCTGCGCCGCGGCCCCGCCGCCGCCGTCGCGCACATAGGCGATCATGAAGGTCATGTAGGCGATGTAGCCGGCGCCGAACAGGAAATAGCCGGCCAGATAAATCAGCACCGGCAGGATCGCGAACGAGGCATGACCGCCTTCGGAGAAGCGCGCGCCGCTCTCGATGCGGATCAGGAACAGCGGGATCGTCATCGCGACCGACAGCAGCGTCAGCGCCCACCACACGATCCACCACGAGCCCGGCCCGAAATATTGCAGCGTGAACGGGGCGATCAGCCCCGAGGACAGAATGCCGATGCCGGGTCCGGCATAGAACAGGCTGAGCAGAAAGTTGGCCCGTTCGGGCCGCGACTGGGCGATGGTGGCGGCGAGCGCGCCGCCGGCGACGAAGCCGGCCGCCGCGCCCAGGCCCAGCACCAGGCGCGCCAGGCTCAGCGCGACGAAATCCCCCGTCAGAGCGCAGGTGGCGAGCGCTGCGACGCAGGCAATTGTTCCGCCGCGGATCGCGGCGGCCCAGCCGACGCGCCGGATCAGGCGGGACGCCACCAGCGCGCCCACGAGATAGCCGACGGCGTTGATCGTGTTCATGAAACCGGCCGCCGAGTAGGACCAGCCGAGGTCCTCCCGCATGTCCGGCAGCACCAGCGCATAGGCAAAGCGGCCGATGCCGAGCCCCACGGTGGCTGCCAGCGACAGGGTCAGGATCAGCCGCGCGGGGTGTGCGTCGGGCAGGGGGCGATCAGGTGCGTGCAAGGGGTACTCCGGCCTGTCCAGTGTGGCAGGCCCCGCCGGCCTTGCACAGCCGCGGCGCGGCAATGGTGTCTTGCCAAGCGCGCAACGCCGCTCTAGCACTCCGGCGCCGTCATTCCGGGGCGCGCGAAGCGCGAGCCCGGAATCCATAACCCCGGCTGGTGACTATGGGTTCCGGGCCCGCGCTAAGAGGCGCGTCCCGGAATGACGAGAGAGGATCGAAAAGGACACGACCATGGCGACCCACAAACTGCTGCTGCTTCCCGGCGACGGTATCGGCCCCGAGGTGATGGGCGAGGTGAAGCGGCTGATCGACTGGCTCAATTCGGCCGGGATCGCCAAGTTCGAGACCGACACCGGCCTCGTCGGCGGCTCCGCCTATGACGCGCACAAGGTGTCGATCTCCGAAGGCGACATGGCCAAGGCCAAGGACGCCGACGCCGTGATCTTCGGCGCGGTCGGCGGTCCGAAGTGGGATGCCGTGCCTTACGAGGTGCGCCCGGAAGCCGGCCTCTTGCGCCTGCGCAAGGATCTCGCGCTGTTCGCCAACCTCCGTCCCGCCGTGTGCTATCCGGCGCTGGCGGATGCTTCCAGCCTGAAGCGCGAGGCGGTCGAGGGCCTCGACATCGTCATCGTGCGTGAGCTCACCGGCGGCGTCTATTTCGGCGAGCCGAAGACCATCACCGATCTCGGCAACGGCCAGAAGCGCGCCATCGATACCCAGGTCTACGATACCTATGAGATCGAGCGCATCGGCCGCGTCGCCTTCGAGCTTGCCCGGAAGCGCAAGAACAAGGTGACGTCGATGGAGAAGCGCAACGTCATGAAATCGGGCGTGCTCTGGAACGAGGTCATGACTCAGGTCCACAAGCGCGAATACCCCGATGTCACGCTCGAGCATCAGCTCGCCGATTCCGGCGGCATGATGCTGGTGAAATGGCCGAAGCAGTTCGACGTCATCGTCACGGACAACCTGTTCGGCGACATGCTCTCCGACATCGCGGCGATGCTCACCGGCTCGCTCGGCATGCTGCCCTCGGCCTCGCTCGGCGAGGTCGACGTCAAGACCAAGAAGCGCAAGGCGCTGTACGAGCCCGTGCACGGCTCGGCCCCCGATATCGCCGGCAAGGGCCTCGCCAATCCCATCGCGATGATCTCGTCCTTCGGCATGGCGTTGCGCTATTCTTTCGACATGGGCGATCTCGCCGACAAGGTCGACCAGGCCATCGCTGCCGTGCTGGCCAGCGGCCTGCGCACCGCCGACATCAAGTCGGAAGGCACCACGGCCGCTTCCACCACGCAGATGGGCGAAGCCATCCTGAAGGAATTGCAGAAGCTGCACGCGTAAGGCGGGAAGAATCGTAGCCTGGATGGAGCGAAGCGAAATCCGGGTTCTCACCCCGTGGACAGACCTTCCCGGATTGCGCTTCGCTCCATCCGGGCTACGGCCTCATTGGAAACCGCCTCATGGATACACCCCGCCCCAAGATCGCGGAAACCGTCATCCATGAGACGGTGCGCCTGCGCGAGGCGCAGGTCGGGCGGCGTTGCGAGGTGCTTGCGGGCACGCGCATCGAATATGCTTCGCTCGGCGACTACTCCTATCTCGGCGAGAATTGCGACGTCGCCGACGCCGTGATCGGCAAGTTCACGGCGATCGCCAACTCGGTGCGGATCGGTGCGCCAAACCACCCGATGGGCCGTCCCTCGCAGCACCGCTTCACCTACGTCCCCGAATATTACGAGGCGGGCGCGACGCGCGACCGCGACTTCTTCGCAGGTAGGCGCGGCGACCGGGTGATCGTCGGCAACGACGTCTGGATCGGCCATGCCGCCATCCTGCTGCCGGGCGTGAGCGTCGGCGATGGCGCAGTGATCGCCGCAGGCGCCGTCGTTAGCCGCGATGTCGAGCCGTACACCATCGTCGGTGGCGTTCCCGCCCGTCCCATCCGCAAGCGCTTTGACGATACCGTTTCCGCAAGCCTGCGCCGCATCGCCTGGTGGGATTGGCCGGATGCGCTGATCTTCGAACGCCTCAGTGATTTCCGCTCCGAGGCCATCGAAGAATTTTGCCGGCGCTACGATCCGGCAGCCAATGCGTAAGACGGACGCATCTCGCGAAAAACAAAAATGGCCGGGCGTGAGCACCGGCCATTTTGATTCGGTCGTGACGCCCGCCTCAGTACAGCGGGAAGTTCTGCGGATAGCCGCCGACATCCTGCGGCGGGGAGAGCGGCTGGCGGTCGATCGGCCGGTTGAGGTTCTCGCGGGCGAAGGACGGATAGCCCACGGCCGGGGGGAAGGCGTAGTCGGTGAACTTGCGGTCGCCCGGATTGACCTCGGTGCCGCCATCGAGCCAGGAGCGCTTGCTCACATAGAGGCGGGTGCGGCCCTGTTGATAGACCGTGTTGGGGCCGCTCGGGCCGTAATAGGGCCGGCCGCGGTCGTCATAGCGCTGCTTGGTCCTGGTGTCGGCGGAAGCCGGGGTCGCGAACGCAACGGCCATTGCGGCGCCCGCCGCAAGCAATGTCGCCAGTTTGTTCGCGGCAGAAAATTTCAAGCTCATCACGTCCCCTTCAGGCGGCAGGCCGCCAGTCGATTTCACCCCATACTAGCCCGGCCGGGGCGGACGCAACTAGGTCAATTGGGTCACACCAGCTCGGAATAATCGTGCGCGCCGGCAAAAGTTGCATGCAAACCAGCTACTTGAGCTTGATGCAGAATCCTTGATGCAAGTCAAAGCGCTCCGCGCAATTGCGCGTTCGCTGCGCCCAGCAGCCAGTCCGGCGAGCCCTGAGGGTCACAGCCGCGGCGCCTGAGTTCGGCATGGGCGAACAATTCCGCCAGCCTCGGCTCGTTGCCCGAGGCCAGCAGCGTCAGCCGGTTCAGCGTGCAGGCGATCGCCGCGCGGCGGGCGGGCAAGCTGTCGCCCTGGCAGGAGAAGCCGGAGATCTGCAAGGCGGGCTCCTCGTAGCGCTTGAGATAGCCGAGGCAGGCCCGCGTCCCCTCTGTCGCGCCGACCGGCCGGAACAGGGCGACGGGGCCGAATTTGCTGTCAATCAGGCCGGCCTGCTCGAGCGGGGCATCTGCACCCAAACCCATTCGGGCGGCCAAGCCCGCGGCCGCCGGCCGTGTCACGTCGAATTCGGCGCCTTGGCGGTAGATTTCGAGTTCGGCCACCGGCTTCTCCGCCATATCGGTCCAGCGCAGCACGTCCCTGCGGCCGCCCTCGGGATACCTAAAGATGACGTAAGAGGCTGTTTTTTCTGATGAATCGATCCGGCTGACGGCGAAGGCCGGATGCGAGCGGTCGGCGATGCTCCAGCCCGGTCTGTCCGCCGGACCATCGCCACGCAGGTCAGGCAGCTGTCCCAGGCCTGCGAGGGCGAGGATGGCAAACAGGGCGAGCGCCCCCACATAGGCGACCAGATGCGCCAGCGTGCCGACGACCTCGTCGGCCAAGGCCAAGAGCGTCAGCTGGATCTGGGTAGGGCTAACGGCCGTGCTGGCCTCAGGCGACTGCATCCACGTCCCTAAGGCATGGTCTTAACGTTGTCTTGAGTCCGGTTCTCGCATAGAAGCGCTGCTCTTCCTGTTTAAGCGTCAGCTTCGGGAACGGGCTTTTTCATCGGAGAGTGAACGATGGGTTACAAAGTCGCAGTCGTCGGCGCGACCGGCAATGTCGGTCGGGAAATGCTCAACATCCTCGATGAGCGCAAATTCCCCGCGGACGAGGTCGTGGCCCTGGCGTCGCGCCGCAGCGTCGGTGTCGAAGTCTCCTACGGCGACCGTACCCTGAAGGTCAAAGCGCTCGAGCATTACGACTTCTCCGACGTCGACATCTGCCTGATGTCGGCGGGCGGGTCGGTGTCGAAGGAATGGTCGCCGAAGATCGGCGCCGCCGGTGCCGTCGTGATCGACAATTCCTCGGCCTGGCGCATGGATCCGGACGTGCCGTTGATCGTGCCCGAGGTGAATGCAGCCGCGACCGAAGGCTTCAAGAAGAAGAACATCATCGCCAACCCGAACTGCTCGACCGCCCAGCTCGTGGTGGCGCTCAAGCCGCTGCACGAGAAGGCGACGATCAAGCGAGTCGTGGTCTCGACCTATCAGTCGGTGTCGGGCGCCGGCAAGGACGCGATGGACGAATTGTTCTCGCAGACCAAGGCCGTCTACACCAACGACGAGCTGGTCGCGAAGAAATTCCCCAAGCGCATCGCCTTCAACGTCATCCCTCACATCGACGTCTTCATGGAGGACGGCTACACCAAGGAAGAGTGGAAGATGATGGCGGAGACCAAGAAGATCCTGGATCCCAAGATCAAGCTGTCCGCCACCTGCGTGCGCGTGCCTGTGTTCGTCGGCCATTCCGAGGCCATCAACATCGAGTTCGAGAATCCGATCACCGCCGATGAAGCGCGCAACATCCTGCGCGTGGCGCCCGGCTGTCTCGTCATCGACAAGCAGGAGCCCGGCGGCTACGCCACGCCCTATGAAGCGGCCGGCGAGGACGCGACTTACATCAGCCGCATCCGCGAGGACGCGACCGTGGAGAACGGTCTCGCGCTGTGGTGCGTATCCGATAACTTACGCAAGGGCGCGGCCCTCAACGCGATCCAGATCGCGGAAGTGCTGATCAACCGCAAGCTGATCAGCGCGAAGAAGAAGGCGGCGTAAGGGGCTTACATTGGCCGGACTTCAACCACGTCAGGCACGAAGTGCTTGAGCAGGTTCTGGATGCCGTGCTGGAGCGTCGCCGTCGATGACGGGCATCCGGAGCAGGCGCCCTTCATGTTGAGATAGACAATACCGTCCTTGAAGCCGCGGAAGGTGATGTCGCCGCCGTCATTGGCGACGGCCGGCCGCACCCGGGTCTCGATCAGGTCCTTGATCATGTCTACCGTCTCGGCGTCGGACTCGTCGAAGAACTCGTCCTCGTCGTCGAGGTCGGCATCGCCCTGCGCCGTGCCGTCGGCAAGCAGCGGCGCGCCGGACATGTAGTGCTCCATGATCGCGCCGAGGATCGCGGGCTTGAGCTGCTGCCATTCACCGTTCGCCTTGGTCACGGTGATGAAGTCCGATCCGTAAAACACGCCGGTGACGCCGGGCACGTCGAACAGCTTCTCGGCGAGCGGCGAGCGCGCCGCCGATTCGCGGCTGGCAAATTCCATCGGGCTGCCGTCGACCACGACGCGGCCGGGAATGAACTTCAGCGTGGCGGGATTGGGGGTGGCTTCGGTTTGAATGAACATGATTTTCTCCAGACGTCGCCGGTTCAAGGCCGGCGCGTGCTCCATTCCCTAGCAGATGGCGACGGCGAACGCACGGTCAAGGGGAGGGATCGACGTTTGGCTGCAATTTCAGTGGGTTAAGGCGCGTAATCTTCTCTCTCCGTCATGGCCGGGCTTGTCCCGGCCATCCACGCCTTGCTTCGTCGTGCCAAGAACGTGGATGCCCGGGACAAGCCCGGCCATGACGATTAACCCACCGGCATAACAACGGCCTACGACAGCGAATCCACGCTTTCGTCGCTCAGAGCGCCCGAGATGATGGTCACCGGTATCGGAAACGTGCCCAGCTCGTGCGCGAGCATCGCGACCAGCGGTCCCGGCCCCTCCGCGCCGGGATTGGCGGCGAGCACCAGCATGGCGATGTCGCGGTCCTGGTCGATCACGGCGAGAAGCTGTTCCATCGGCGCGCCCTCGCGGATCACCCGCTCCGGCGTGATCGCGGCGATGCCGTTGGCGCGGCCGGCGGCGCGGTCGAGCGCGGCCTCCGCCGCCTCTTGCGCCTCGGCGCGCATGATGTCGGCGACGCCCAGCCATTCCTGGCTCTGCTGCTCCGGCTCGATGATGCGCAGCATCACCACGCCGCCGCCGGCGCGGATCGCCCAGCGGCTGGCGTAGTAGACCGCCCGATCCCATTCGGCGGTGTCGTCGACGATGACGAGGCATTTGGGCTTGTGGCCCGGCTCGTAGCAAAGTCGCTTGCTGGTCATGCATGTCCCGGAATGAGCACGGGGAGCATGCTGCCACACTCGCTCCCGCTTGGGGAGAGCAGACGTGGCCGGCGCCCGGCGCGCCGACCATCTCTAGCTAGCGCCGGCGGATGAAGCCGACGATGTCCTTCGAGAGTTTCATCGTCTCGTCGGCGATGGCGCGCGCCCGGTCCGAGCCGTCGTTGAGGATGGCGTCGATATGGCCGGGATCGGCGACGAGGCGCTTCATCTCGCCGGCGATCGGCGCCAGCTTGGTGACGCACAGCTCCGCCAGCGCGTTCTTGAAGCTGGAGAACTGGCCGCTACCGAACTCGCGCAGCACGTCGGCCTTGGAGCGGCCGGAGAGTGCGGCGAAGATGCCGACCAGATTGTCGGCCTCGGGCCGGGCTTCCAGACCCTTCTCTTCCGTCGGCAGCGGCTCCGGATCGGTCTTCGCCTTGCGGATCTTCTGCGCGATGGTGTCGGCGTCGTCGGTCAGGTTGATGCGCGAATTGTCGGAGGGTTCCGACTTCGACATCTTCTTGGTGCCGTCGCGCAGGCTCATCACGCGCGTCGCCGGACCCGTGATCAGCGGTTCCGGCAGCGGGAAGAACAGGCCGTCATTGTTGCCCTGGGCCCGGATGGAGTCGCCGAAGTCGTTGTTGAACTTCTGCGCGATGTCGCGTGAGAGCTCGAGATGCTGCTTCTGGTCCTCGCCGACAGGCACATGGGTGGCGCGGTAGAGCAGAATGTCGGCCGCCATCAGCACGGGATAGTCGAACAGGCCGACGGAGGCATTCTCGCGGTCCTTGCCGGCCTTCTCCTTGAACTGGGTCATGCGGCCGAGCCAGCCCATGCGGGCGACGCAATTGAAGATCCAGGCGAGCTCGGCATGGCCGGAGACCTGGCTCTGGTTGAACACGATGTGCTTCTTCGGATCGATGCCGGCCGCGATGAACGCCGCGGTCACCTCGCGGGTGTTGCGCGTGAGTTCGGCCGGTCCGCCCCAGACGTCGACGCCTTGCGTGATCGCGTGCATGTCGACGACGCAATAGATGCAGTTGTGGGTTTCCTGCATCTTCACGAAGTTGACGATGGCGCCGAGGTAATTGCCGAGGTGCAGATTGCCCGTCGGCTGGACGCCCGAAAAGACTCGTTCAACGAATGGCATGGTCAGCCTTCCCATAGGTATTGGCGCCGTCGTTTCCAACAGCGGCGCTGCTCCGTCAAGGGTATTTCGCCGGGCTGGCGTTCAGCCGGGCCGTTTCAAGGCATGAACCGCCTCGCGCCAGGAGGCGGCACCGAGGATCTGCAGCAGCAGGCCGTAGACGACGATCCCGGCTGCGATCTGCACACCCAGCGCAATGAAGTGGATGAGCCCATGGGCGCCGGCCGGCACCAGACCTGCGGTCAGCCAGAGCAGGGCGCCCATGGCGATCGCGGCCAGCACGATGCGCGGCAGCCGCGTGCGGGCCGCCGCGTCGATCGAGAAGCCGAACTCGCCCGCGCCCTTGCGGAGCAGCGCGAGCGCGCTGCTCCAGGCGCCAGCCGCGATGCTTGCCGCGATTCCGCTTGCGCCAAAGACATGACCGAGCAGAACCGCGAGCACGACCGTCACCACGAAGCCCTTGGCGGTCGCGAGCAGCGGCGTCATCGTGTCGCTGCGGGCATAGAACGCCGGCGACAGCGCCTTGATCAGCACATGCGCCGGCAGGCCCAGCGCCAGCCACATCAGGGCACGCGCGGTGGCCGCGCTATCCGCCGCACCGAACGCGCCATGCTCGAACAGCAGCCCCACGATCGGCTCGGCGAGCACGATCAGGCCGACCGTGGCCGGCAGCGCCAGCCCGGCGGAAAGCTCCAGCGCGCGGGATTCGGCATGCGCCACCGCGTCGCGATCGGAGCTCGCGACGGCGCGCGTCAGCTCCGGCACCAGCACGGTGCCCATGGCGACGCCGACGATGCCGAGCGGCAGCTCGATCAAGCGGTTGGCGAAATAGAGCCAGGACACCGCGGACGGCGTTGCGGACGCGATGATCGCACCCGCCACCATCAGCCATTGCGGCCCCGAGCTTGCGATCATGCCGGGGATCGCCTTGGCGAAGAAGCCGCGCATCTCCTTGTCGAAACTCGCGCGCAGCGGTGTCGCAAGGCGCGCGCTTCGCTGCGACAGCAGCATCAAGAGTTGCAGCAAGCCGGCGAGGCCGACGGTCGCTGCCAGGATCCAGGCGGCGAAGCCGGCGTCTGCATGCCAGACCAGCAGCATCGCGATCGCGGCGATCAGCGCAATGTTGAACAGCAGTGGCGAGAACGCCGTCAGCGCGAAGCGTCCCTGCGCATTGAGCAGCCCCATCAGCACGGTGACGGGACCGGCGAAGGCGAGGTAAGGCAGCATCAGCCGCGCGTTCTGAACCGCGAGATCGAGCGTGCCACTGCCGAGGAATCCCGGCGCGATCACCGTCATGATCAGCGGCATCAACAATGCGAGCAGGAGTGAGATCCCGATCAGGGCCGTGCTGACCGTGCCGATCACGCGCCCCGCGAACGCCGCGGCTTCCGCCACCCCGTCGCGGTCCCGCACCCGCAGCCAGGCTGGGATCAGCGCCGCGTTCAGCGCGCCCTCGCTGAGCAGCCGCCGCACCACGTTGACGAGCTGGAACGCCGCCAGAAACGCATCCGCCACGGCGCCGGTGCCGAGCAGCGCCGCAATCAGGGAATCGCGGGCGAAACCCAGCAGGCGCGAGGCCAGCGTTCCCGTCGAGACGGTCAGGAAGGAGCGGATCATGCTCTCGAAAATACCGTTGCTTGCCCGCCAAGGCCCGGTCGTGATAGGCCGCGAGCTTGGATTTCAGGCCGACAGGAAGCGGATTTCCGGTTAGATCGCAATCCGGCAAACAGGATCAAGGTGAATGGCTGACGTGAAATATGACGTTCTCGGCATCGGCAACGCGCTGTTCGACGTGCTGGTTCGGACCGACGAGGCCTTTCTGGCCAAGCATGGCATGGCGAAAGGCAGCATGTCGCTGATCGACGAGGCGCGCGCGGCCGCCATCTACAAGGACATGGGTCCGGCGACCGAGGTCTCGGGCGGTTCGGCCGCCAACACCATCGTCGGCATCGGCAGCCTGGGGGCACGCGCCGCCTATGTCGGCAAGGTCAAGGACGACCAGATCGGCAAGCTCTACGTGCACGACATTCGCGCCGCCGGCGTTGCCTTCAACACGCCGGCCGCCAAGGACGGCCCCGCCACCGGCTGCTCCTACATCCTGGTCACCGGCGACGGCGAGCGCACCATGAACACCTATCTCGGCGCGGCGCAGGACCTGTCGCCCGCCGACATCGACCCGGCCGAGATTGCCGGCGCCGGCATCGTCTACCTCGAGGGCTATCTCTGGGACCCCAAGAACGCCAAGGAGGCCTTCGTCAAGGCGGCCAAGATCGCCCATGACGCCAAGCGCAAGGTGGCGCTGACGCTGTCCGATTCCTTCTGCGTTGATCGCTATCGCGACGAGTTTCTCTCGCTGATGCGGGGCGGCACCGTCGACATCGTGTTCGCCAACGAGTCCGAACTCCACTCGCTCTACATGACCTCGGACTTCGACACCGCGCTGAAGCAGCTGCGCAACGACGTCAATCTCGGTGTGGTCACCCGCAGCGAGAAGGGCTGCATGGTGGTCTCGTCCGAGGATGCCGTCGCAGCGCCGGCGTTCCCGGTCGACAAGGTGGTCGACACCACCGGCGCCGGCGACCTCTTCGCCGCCGGCTTCCTCTACGGCCTCGCGCGCAACTTCGGCTACAAGCAGTGCGGCGAGCTCGGCGCGCTCGCCGCCGCCGAAGTCATCCAGCACATCGGCGCGCGGCCTCAGGTATCGTTGAAGGAGCTGGCCGAGCAGCGCGGGCTGACGGCGTAAGAAATTATCTCTGCCTCCACGATGCGGTCGGCATAGCGACCGCACTTTGCCGGCGTGCCGCGTAGAACGAGGCGCTCTCTCTGGCTCCTGATCAAAAAAAACGGCTCCGAGCCGAATGGCCGGAGCCGGGATCTTGGGCTTCTTCGCTTCTCAGTACTTGGCCATCATCGGCCCGCCGAACTTGTAGTTCAGGCCGGCCCGCACGGTATGGAAGGTGAGGTCCTGCGAGATGCGTTCGACGTAGTTGGAGCCGGGCGGAGCAAAAGTGCTGCCGGGCACGTAGGTCGATGTGTAATCCACGCCGCCGAGATCGGTGTAGAGATATTCGAGCTTAACCGTCCAATTCGGCACGAAGGCGTGCTCAACGCCGGCGCCGACCGTCCAGCCGACCTTCGTCTCGGACACCGAACCCGTCTTGGTATAACCATTGGACGAGGTGAGATCCCAGCTTCCCTTGACGCTGCCGACGGCCAGACCGCCGGTGACGTACAGCAGGGTCTTGTCGACCGCATAGCCGGCGCGGCCGCGAACGGTCACGAGCCAATCGTTGCGGATGCTTTCGTCGAATGTGCGGATCACCGGCGGATTCGCTCCGGTGAAAACGGTGCGCGCACCGATATCTGTTGCGTTGGCGTCGGCTTCTACACCCAGAACCCAAGCACCGGTCTGCCAGTTCGCGCCGATCTGAAGACCGCCGATAGCGCCGGCCGGATCGAGGCGGCGATTGCTCAGCGCCACAAACTCGTTCCTGAACGCTACGCCTTCCACGGCCCAGCTGCTGGTGGGATCGAGCACGGTGCCGAGATCCGACTGTCCCCAAGCGTAACCCGCATTCACGCCCACGTAAAAACCGGTCCAGTTATAGACGGCTACGGCGGTCGCTGGTGCCTTGAAGGGCCGGGCCGCGAGATCTGCAGCGCTTGCCGAGCCGACGGTTGCAAATCCAATTCCTGCAACCAGGATGGTCCTCCAAGCCAATTTCATGGCATTCCCCCTAGATCAACAATCGATCAAGTCAGGACACGACCGTAACATTGTACTGCCGCCGATGGCTGTGCCGGGCCTGCCACAGGTGATCGACATTGAACGCGCGTGGGAGACGCCACAAGCAGAATGAATGGCGCACCTGTCCAAATAGCTGGAACTAAGGGTGCCGCGCAGCATCCGGCGGCGTAACGCTCGTCATCCCCGTCATTGCGAGCGCAGCGAAGCAGTCCAGAATCTCTGCGGGGAGACAGCTGGATTGCTTCGCTGCGCTCGCAATGACGATGTAGGCAGGCGCGGGCCTCAATCAAAACTGTCATCGCCCGGCGAAGACCGGGCGATCCAGTACTCCGAGCGGCTGTGATGGATCGAGAAGCCGCGGCGTACGGGATTCGCCTGCGGGGGGAATGACGGTCGTTGTATATGGAGCGCGTTCAACACTTTCACGCCGTCTTCGCCGCCTTCAATCCGAGCCGCTGCTCGACTGCCTCGCGCATCAGGAATTTCTGGATCTTTCCGGTCACGGTCATCGGAAATTCGTCGACGAACTCGACGTAGCGCGGGATCTTGTTGTGGGCGATCTGGCCCTCGCAGAAGGCACGTACTTCCTCAGCCGTCAGTTGCTCGCCCGCTCTGACACGAATCCAGGCGCAGAGCTCCTCGCCGTAGCGGGTGTCTGCGACGCCAAAAATCTGCACGTCCTGGATCTTGGGATGGCGATACAGAAACTCCTCGATCTCGCGCGGATAGAGGTTTTCGCCGCCGCGGATCACCATGTCCTTGATGCGGCCGACGATGTTGCAATAGCCTTCGTCGTCGACGGTGGCGAGATCGCCGGTATGCATCCAGCCGTTGGCGTCGAGCACGTCGGCGGTCTTTTCCTTCTCCTCCCAATAGCCCAGCATGATGCTGTAGCCGCGGGTGCACAGCTCGCCGCGTTCGCCGCGCTTGACGATCCTGCCCTCGAGATCGACGATCTTGACCTCGACATGCGGATGGATACGTCCGACCGTGGAGACACGTCGCTCCAGCGGATCGTCCACCGCGCTCTGGAAGCTGACGGGGCTGGTTTCGGTCATGCCATAGGCGATGGTGACCTCCCGCATGTTCATCTCGGTGTTGACGCGCTTCATCACCTCGATAGGGCAGGGCGCGCCGGCCATGATGCCGGTCCGCAGCGATGTCAGGTCGAAGCCGGCGAATTCGGGGTGATCAAGTTCGGCGATGAACATCGTCGGCACGCCGTAGAGCGCCGTGCATTTCTCCTGCTCGATGGTGCGCAGCGTCGCGAGCGGGTCAAAACCCTCGCCGGGATAGACCATTGCGGCGCCGAGCGTCACGGAGGCAAGGTTGCCCATCACCATGCCGAAGCAATGATAGAGCGGCACCGGAATGCAGATGCGGTCCTGCTCGGTGAGGCGCATCGCGCGGCCGACGAAATAGCCGTTGTTGAGGATGTTGTGGTGGGTCAGTGTCACGCCCTTCGGTGATCCGGTCGTGCCGCTGGTGAACTGGATGTTGACGGGATCGTCGAACTGCAGCTCGGCGCCGAGCGCGGCCAATTGCTGACGGTGCCGGTCGCCACCCATCTGCGCGACCTCGTCGAAGGCAATTGTGCCCGGTGCGGCCGGGCCGCCGATCTGGATGACATTGCGGAGGGCCGGCAGCCGTGCCGCTTGCAGCTGTCCGGGCCTGGCGGATGACAGCTCCGGCAACAGCGTGTTGAGCATCTCCATGTAGTTGCTGGTCTTGAACGCCGTCGCGGTGACGATCGCCGCGCAGCCGACCTTGCGAAGCGCAAATTCCAGCTCGCTGAGGCGGTAGGCGGGGTTGATCGTCACCAGGATCAGGCCGGCCTTGGCGGCGGCGAACTGGGTCAGCGTCCATTCCGGCCGGTTCAGCGACCAGATGCCGATCCGCTCCCCGCGTTCGAGGCCGAGCGCGAGAAAGCCGGCGGCGAGCGCATCGACCCGCTCGGCGAATTCTTTCCAGGTCCATCGGACGCCGTGGCTGGGCGAGACCAGCGCTTCGCGATTGCACCAGCGCTGCGCGGCCTGGTCGGGACTCCGGCCGATCGTGTGGCCGAGCAGCGGCGCGTCCGAGATGCCGCAAACGTAGCTGTCCGCTTTGTCCGCCAAGTCGAAATCCTTTCGTGAGTGATGATCGGCACACTCTACCCGTCGTCATGCCCGGGCTTGTCCCGGGCATCCACGTTCTTTGTGCCGCGTGGCAAGTCGTGGATGGCCGGGACAAGCCCGGCCATGACGTCAGGTGAGAGGTTGCGAGTCACGCCGCCTTCTGCCCGCTTCCGGCAGCATCGAGCCCGGCATAAACGCCGCGCTCAAAGCCCGCGAACGCCTCCAGGCATTTCGCATCCGCGAACGGCAGCAGCTGCATCAGGATGACGCCGGTGACGTCGCGCGCCGGATCGATCCAGTAGTAGGTGTTGGCAAGGCCTGCCCAGGCGAGGCTGCCGGCGCTGCGGCCCTCGGCGGTTTTGGCGGTGTTGATCATGAAGCTGAGGCCCCACTTCTTCACCTGCTCAGGATAGAGATCGACGTCGTTGGTGTACATCGGCGCCGCCGTCGTCATCTTGCCCATAGCGAGGTCGCCAATGTGGTTCTGCCCCATCGTCGCGACCGTCTCGGCTTTCAGCACCTGGTTGCCGTTGCCGCGCCCCTTGTTGAGGATCATCTGGGTGAACTTGATGTAGTCGGCCGCCGTCGAATAGAGACCGCCGCCGCCCATGTGGAATTCCGGCTCCTGCTCGAGCTCGAACGGGATCGCTGCGAGCTGGCCGTCCTCGCCGCGCGCATGCATGCCGACCAGCCGCTTGCGCATGTCGTCGGTGATCTTGAAAGCGGTGTCGCGCATGCCGAGCGGCGCGAACAGATTGTCGCGCAGGTAAGCATCCAGCCGCTTGCCGCTGGCGGCTTCCACCGCCTTGCCGACGAAATCGATGTTGGTGCCGTATTCCCAGCGCGTGCCGGGGTCGGACATGATCGGCGTCTTCAATGCCGCGTTCTGGCAGGTGGTGATGGCGGGAATGCCGTTCTTGTCCAGATAGACCGCGAGATCGCCGTTCCACATGTTGTAGCAGAAGCCGGCGGTGTGGGTCATGAGCTGGCGCAGCGTGATCGGTCCTTTGGCCGGCCGCAGCTTCGCCTCGCCATTGGCGTCAAAACCTTCGAGCACCTGCGGATTGGCGATCTCCGGCAAGACATCGCCGATCGGCGCATCCAGCGACAGCTTGCCCTGCTCGACCAGCTGCATGGCGCCCGCTGTGGTCACCGCCTTCGTCATGGAGGCGATCCAGAACACGCTGTCGACACTCATCGCATCGGGCTTGGACAGATCGCGCTTGCCGAACGCGCCCTGATACAGCACGTCTTGACCGCTGGCCGCGATGGCGACGACGCCCGGAATCTCCTTGGTCTCGCTCTTCTGACGCAGAATCTCATCGATCTGTGCTTGGCTTTGCATGGCGTTTCCTCGGGTTTGATTATTGTTGGAAGTGATCGATTGTCTTCCCGGATCTCCGGCGCGGCAAGCGCCATCTATGTATCTGCACCGGTCGCGATGTCGTGACTTGACGGTCTTGATCCAACGCAGGACGACAACGAGGCTGAGCGCGTACGCTCTTTTACAATCTGCGGTGGATCGACGTGTCTCGCCTCACCTTGGATGGGTTGCTCGCGATATGCTTCGTGGTTCTCGAACCCCTGAAACATTTCGTGAGCTGCCGCGTTCAGCACCCGGCCCGATCGACGAGCCGTTAAGACTTGATGCAAATGTGCCGGCCGTGGATGGGCGGCGAGGGGGACCTCAGATGATTTCGACCTGGAGCGAATGGAAGCGCTATCCCCGTCCGGGACGTGGCGAGAACCTGGAGGCGCCGATTTCGCCGGGGATCTACGAGGTCCGCGTCGCCGGCACCGGCGCCCTCTATTCCTTCGGAGCGGTGGACAATCTGGCGCAGGCGCTGGCGCTGCTGCCGGTCGGTTCGAAGTCATGGTTCGGCCGCCGCGACACGTCTCATGTCCCGGATCTCGAATATCGGACATGCGCGACGTCCACAAAAGCGGATGCCAAGGCCGCCGCCGAGCGCATGATCGGCCGTCGCGAGACCTATATGAGCGGCGCGGCCTAAGGCCGCTGCCAGTTTAGCTGCCATCTGACGTGCGTTTGCAGGGCGGTGCATTGCGCACCGTCTGTCCCTATATTGCGGCCGATCCGATCGCCGCCAGGGAGAAACGCCATGACCCAGACCACCGCCGCACGCGCCCCGCAAGCCACCGCCACCCTGCGCGACCGGTTGAAGGACCCCTCGCTGCTAAAGGAGGCCTGCTACATCGACGGCGCCTGGGTCGGCACGCCGGTCTTCGCCGTCAACAATCCCGCCACCGGCGTCGAGCTCGCAAAGGTGCCGCAGCTTGGTGCTGACGACACCACCCGGGCGGTGGAAGCTGCCGAGCGCGCCTTTCCGGGCTGGGCCAAGCACACTGCAAAACAGCGCTCGAACATTCTGCGCAAATGGTTCGAGCTGATCACGGCCAATCGCGAGGATCTCGCGCTGATCCTCACCTCCGAGCAAGGCAAGCCGCTCACCGAGGCGCTGGGCGAGGTCGATATCGGCGCCGCCTATATCGAGTTCTTCGCCGAAGAAGCGAGGCGCGTCTATGGCGAGACCATCCCGACCCAGCGCGCCGATGCGCGCCTGCTCGCGATCAAGCAGCCGATCGGCGTCTGCGGTGCGATCACGCCGTGGAATTTCCCGAACTCTATGATCACGCGCAAAGTGTCGCCGGCGCTGGCGGCCGGCTGCACCGTGGTGCTCAAGCCCGCCAACGAGACGCCGCTGTCGGCGCTGGCGCTCGCCGTGCTCGCCGAGCGGGCCGGCATCCCCAAGGGCGTGCTCAACATCATCACCGGCGACGCACCGCCCATCGGCAAGGTGCTGTGCGAGCATCCGGCCGTGCGCTTCGTCGGCTTCACCGGGTCCACCGCCGTCGGCAAGATCCTCTATCAACAGGCCTCGGTCGGCGTGAAGCGGCTCGGCCTCGAGCTCGGCGGCAATGCGCCGTTCATCGTGTTCGACGACGCCGACATCGATGCTGCGGTCGAGGGCGCCATCGTCTCGAAATACCGCAACATGGGCCAGACCTGCGTCTGCGCCAACCGCATCTACGCCCAGGACAAGATCTACGACGAGTTCGTGCAGAAGCTCTCCAAGAAGGTCGCGGCAATGAAGATCGGCGACGGCACCGAGAGCGGCGTGACGCAGGGCCCGCTGATCAACATGAAGGCGGTCGACAAGGTCGAGCGCCACATCGCCGATGCCGTCAAGCGCGGCGCCAAGGTCGTCACCGGCGGCAAGCGCAGCGAGCTTGGGCGCTCCTTCTTCGAGCCGACGGTGCTCGCCGACGTCAAGCCGGACTCGCTGGTGTCGCAGGAGGAGACCTTCGGCCCCCTCGCACCCGTGATCCGTTTCAAGGACGAGGCCGACGTCATCGCGATGTGCAACGCCTCGCCGTTCGGCCTCGCGTCGTACTTCTACTCCCGCGATCTCGGCCGCGTCTGGCGCGTCGCCGAAGCGCTGGAGTCGGGCATGGTCGGCGTCAACACCGGCCTCATCACCACCGAGGTCGCGCCCTTCGGCGGCGTCAAGGAAAGCGGCCTGGGCCGCGAAGGCTCCCGTCACGGCATGGAAGAATATGTCGAGATCAAATACGTGATGATGGCGGGGGTGTGAGCGGCTCGCTCGTGTCAGCGCGAATGCGAGCCAGGCGGAGATGTTGGAGAGGCCGACCGGCCTCTCCACGTCATTGCGAGCGCAGCGAAGCAATCCAGAATCCCTCCGCGGAAACACTCTGGATTGCTTCGCTGCGCTCGCAATGACGGAGCTGCGGTAACAGTCGGGCCTAAATCTTCAGCTCTGTCCCCGTCACGCGCCGATACGCTTCCAGGTACCGCTTGCTGGTCGCGTCCACCACGCTGGCCGGCAGCGGCGGCGGCGGGGCGTCGCCGTTCCAGCGGCCGGCGCGGCGCTCGACGTCGAGATAGTCGCGCAGCGGCTGCTTGTCGAAGCTCGCCTGCGGCTGGCCCGGTCTGTAGGCGTCGACCGCCCAGAACCGCGACGAATCCGGCGTCATCACCTCGTCGATCAGGATGATGCGGCCGTCCTTGTCGCGGCCGAACTCGAACTTGGTGTCGGCGATGATGATACCCTGCTCGCGGGCGAGCTCCTCGCCCAGCGTGTAGATCGCCCGCGTCATGCTCTCCAGCGTGTAGGCGACCTCGTCGCCGACCACCGCGCGCATCTTCGCGATGGTGATGTTCTCGTCATGGCCGCTTTCGGCCTTGGTCGCGGGGCTGAAGATCGCCGGCTCCAGCTTCTCGCTCTCGATGAGGCCGGCCTTCAGCTTCTCGCCGGCGAGCGTGCCGCTCGCGGCATATTCCTTCCAGGCGGAGCCTGAGAGATAGCCGCGGATCACGCATTCGATCGGAAACACGGTGGTGCGCTTGCACAGCATGGCGCGGCCAAGGATCTCCGCGCGATGCGGTTTCAACGCCGGCACGGCCGCAATGATCTCGTCGGTATCCGCGCTGATCATGTGATGCGGCACCACGCCTTCGAGCTCATTGAACCACCACGCGCTGATCTGGGTCAGCACCGCGCCCTTCATCGGGATGGTCTCGCCCATCACCACATCGAAGGCGCTGATGCGGTCGGTGGTGACGAGCAGCAGGCGGTCGTCGTCGACGGCGTAGATATCGCGCACCTTGCCGCGTCCGATCTTGGATAGAGGCAGGTCGCTGGAGAGCATGGTGGTCATCGGCAAAGCCTTCGCACAGGACATCCGGCCGCGTCTGATGGCGCGGCCGGACACCGGATTAGCCTATTCCGGCAGCGGAATGAACTCGTGTTCCTGCGGAACTGCGGCGAAGCGCCCGGTTTTCCAGTCCTGCTTGGCCTGCTCGATCCGCTCCTTGCTGGAGGAGACGAAATTCCACCAGATGTGGCGCGGGCCTTCCAGCGCATCGCCGCCGAGAAACATCATTCGCGTCGCCTTCAGCGCCTTCACGGTGATGCGGTCGCCGGGCCGGAAGATCAGCAGGCGCGGCCCCTCGTAGCGCTCGTTGGCGATCTCGACCTCGCCGTCGACGACATAGATCGCACGCTCCTCATGATCGGGGTCGAGCGGCACGCTCGCGCCCGCGAGCGCCGTGACCTCGGTGTAGAACCAGGGCGAGACCATCGACACCGGCGAGGCGATGCCGAAGGCGGAGCCCGCGATCACCCGCGCGGTGAAGTCGCGCTCGGAAATCATCGGCAAATCGCCTGCCGCATAATGCTGGAACGACGGCGCGATCTCTTCGGAGCCCGCCGGCAGCGCGATCCAGCTTTGCAGGCCGAGCATCTTCTGGCCCGAGGCGCGCTGCGCGTCCGGCGTGCGCTCGGAATGCGCAATGCCGCGGCCGGCCGTCATCAGGTTCATTGCGCCGGGAGCGATCTCCTGGACGTTGCCCTCGCTGTCGCGATGCATGATGGCGCCGTCGAACAGATAGGTGACGGTGGCGAGCCCGATATGCGGATGCGGCCGCACGTCCATGCCCTTGCCGGAGACGAACTGCACCGGGCCGAAATGATCGAAGAAGATGAAAGGCCCGACCATCTGCCGCTTGCCATGCGGCAACGCCCGGCGCACCGCGAACCCGTCACCGAGATCGCGCGTGCGCGGCACGATGACGAGATCGAGCGCATCGCAGGACATGGGATCGCCGAGCACGGGATCGTTCGAGGGCTGCCAGCTCATGGGGGAACTCCTTTTGGCTTTGTTGGGCGCGACGCTAGCAGACTTTCACATCAGCGTCGCGACAAAGCCCGCTCATCAAACTCCGCTGTCATGCCCCGGCTTGACCGGAGCATCCAGTACGCCGCAGCCCATCGATTCAACCGCTGCCGTCTCGGAGTACTGGATCGCCCGGTCAAGCCGGGCGATGACAGCTGTGGATGCCGCCCCTAGCCCTTGCATGCGGATGGACCTTGAAAAAGCGAGCCTGACGAACGATGTTCGGCTGCCTTCAACCGCGACCGTTCGCCCCAGCCGATGACCCTTGCCGCAACCGAACTTGCCTTCCGCGCTGCCAGCGTCGCGCTGCTATTGGTGCTGGCGGCGTCATTGCTCTCCGATTTCCGCAATGTGCTCGCGGCCCGCCTCGGCGCGGCCTTCGCGCTAGGCTCGGCGGCGCATGCCGCGAGCTATTCCATCGGCGTGTCGTCGCTCGTTCCAATCTGGCACGCGCCGCTGATTGCACTGTCGACCGGCAACATCGTCGTGTTCTGGCTGTTCACGCGCGCGCTGTTCGACGACGACTTTCGGCTACGCTGGTGGCATGGTTTGATCTGGGCCGCGGTGACCGCCTTCAGCTTCGTCGGATGTCTCTGGATCGCGCCCGGCGGCAACGCGCGGTTCTCCGTGACGGCAGTGAACCTAATCGTGCTCGGCTTCATCGCGCTCGCGGTGGTGCAGACGATCGGATCGTGGTCCGCCGATCTGGTCGAGCGTCGCCGTCGCCTGCGCGTCGTCATCGTCTGCGCCGCCGCACTCTATGGCGGGTTGAATGCGCTGCTCCAGATCCTCGTTGCCTTCAGCGCGAGCGATGTCGCCGATACCATCAATACAGGCGTGCTCGCCTGCATCGTTGCCGCGATCGCCTACGCAATGTTGCGAGTCGATGGCGCCGATCTGTTTCCGATTGCGCCAGAGCCCGCACCCGCGATCGCGCCGATCCAGCCTTTGGCCGAGGACTCCGACCAGAAACTCATCGATGCCCTGATGCGCCTGATGGCGGACGAGCGGATCTATCGCCAGGAGAACATTACCATCGGTGTGCTGGCGGGCCGGCTCAGGATTCCCGAATACAGGCTGCGCCGCCTGATCAACCAGCGGCTCGGCTATCGCAATTTCAATGTGTTCCTGAACAACCACCGCATCGAGGAAGCCAAGGCCGCGCTCGCCGATCCCTCCCAGGCCGAGGTCCCCGTCATCACCATTGCCATGGACGCCGGCTTCCAGTCGCTGGGACCATTCAACCGCGCCTTCAAGGCGGTGACAGGCGTAACGCCGACCGAGTACCGGCGGTTGAAGACGAGTGCGGCTTGATCTTTCTTTACCTCTCCCCGCTTGCGCGGAGAGGTCGGATCGCTCTTGCGATCCGGGTGAGGGGGTACGGGTCCGTCGGCAGTCTCGCGTGCGGAGAGGCCCCTCACCCCAACCCTCTCAGCGCGAGCGAAGCTCGTCGCGGCCCCGTAAGAACGGGGAGAGGGAGCGCACCACCGCTGTGACGGCACGGTACCTCTAAGGATTTGGAATGGCTTCACAATTCCAAAATCGGCCAGCCCGCCCCGATTTCAACCAACCCCTTTTCCAAATCCGGCGAGCATCCCCCGCCCGCATCCCGCTTCCTCCCCAGCATACGCCTCAGCCGGAGAACGCCCGTGACCCGCCGCCGCAAGATCGTCCTTTTCGCCTCCGCCATCGCCGCAGCCGGCCTCGCGCTCGGCGCGGCTCGAGCCCACGACGTGCCGAAGGTCGCGACCGGCTTCGTCGCCGACATCCTGTGCGCCGAGACGTTCGTGTCCGGCCTCGATCCCGGGCGCAACTTCGCCGAGACCACCGACGCCATGCCCGGAGCGGGCCTGATCAGCTGGGCGATGGAGTACAGAATCGACCGCGTCCGCAAGGATGTCACGGTGACGCTGTTCGGCCTCGGCCGCAGCCACGCCATCTATCGCGAGGGCCTCGGCTGCACGCTTGAGCACGGCGCCGGCATTGCCTCCGTCGAGCCGCTGCCTGACGACAAGCGGCCCGCGTTGCTTCCCGCGATCGCCGGCCCCGCGATCGTGCCGCCGCAGAGCCCCGAGCTCGGCGCCGCGCTCGACCGCGCCTTCGCCGAGCCTGCTCAGCCGCCTTACCGCCGCACCCGCGCCATCGTCGTGATGAAGGCCGGCCGCGTCGTCGCCGAACGCTACGCCGACGGCATCGGCCCCGAGACGCCGCTGCTCGGCTTCTCCATGACCAAGTCGGTGGTCTCGGCGCTGATCGGCGTGCTGGTGCGCCAGGGCAAGCTGAAGCTCGACGGCCCCGCGCCGGTCGCGGCCTGGAAGGATCCCGACGATCCGCGCCATGCCATCAATGTCGATCAGCTGCTGCGCCACACCGCGGGCCTTGCGCTTGGCAGCTCGCTGCAGGCCTCGCTCGGCTCCGCCTTCGAGCCGGTCAACCGGATGAAATTCGCCGAGAAGGACATGGCCGCCTATGCCGAGAGCATGCCGCTCGCAACCGCGCCCGGCACCGTGTGGAATTATCACGACGGCAACACGCTCATTCTCTCGCATCTGATCCGCGATGCGGCCGGCGGCAAACCGCAAGACGCGCTGCGCTTTGCGCGCCGCGAATTGTTCGCCCCGCTCGGCATGCGCCATGTCGTGCTCCAGCTCGACGGCGCCGGCACGATCGAGGGGTCGACCGAGATGCTCGCCTCCGCCCGCGACTGGGCGCGCTTCGGCCAGCTCTATCTCAATGACGGCGTCGCCGGTGGCAAACGCATCCTGCCGGAAGGGTGGGTCACCTATTCGGCGACGGCCACGCCGAATGCGTGGGTCGGCATCGGCGCCGGCTTCTGGACCAACCAGGGCGACAGCTTCGGCGCAAATCTTCGCATGGAGCACGGCTGGCCGCGCGATGCCTTCTTCGCCAAGGGCACGATCGGGCAGTACACCATCGTGATCCCGTCGGAGCAGCTGGTGATCGTGCGCATGGGGCGCTCGCCGAACGCGCCGCCGCACGCCGACGGTGTGTTCGACCTCGTGCGCGATGTGGTGGCGGCAACGCGCGAGAAGGGGAGGCTGGCGGGAGGGGATTGAGGTCTTCTTACCCTCCAGGGGGGAAGCGGAGCGCCGCGGTGAACTTACCTCCCCAATTCCGTTGCCTGCGCCACGCGGTCGAACCGCTCCAGCGTCATGATCGCATCCGCGAACTTTTCCGCGCGCGCGTTCAGCACGGGGCGGGCCAATGTCAAAAATTTCTGCTGCATCGCCTGTGTATCCGGGAACGAGGTCGGCTCTCCGGACGGATCGGCGTAGAGCCGCTCGTGCACGCCGTCGTCCGTGGTGATGCTCACGCGCGCGCCGAAGGGATGAGTGCGGCCGATCTCGAGCCGGTCGTCCTGCACCACGTCGAACTTGTCGGCGAGCGCGTCGATGGTGGCGTCGCCGAGCCGGCTGTAATCGTCCCAGCCGAATGAACCCTGGTCGAGTGCGAGCGCGCCGGTGAAGAACATCGAGAACTGGCCGCCGACGATCGAGCGCGGGTGCCGCTTGGTCGCGGCGTCGCCGGTCAGCGTGATGCCGTTGCGGTGCAGACCGATCTCGACGCGCTTGACCTGCTCCGGCGTCAGATTGTGCTCGCGCCGCATCGCGATCAGCGCGTCGATCGCGGCATGGGTGTAGCGGCAGCTCGGATAGGGCTTCACGCCGATCTTCATCGTTTCATAGGTCTTGCCGAGCTCGGCCACCGCCTTGCCCGGATGCGCATCGTCGGTGTAGCCGGCGAGCAGGCCGTGCTTGCCCTCGACCGATTCCGTCGCACCGACGAAATCGTTGCGCGCGAGCGTCGCGGCGATCACCCCGTTCATCGCGGCGGCGCCGACCTGGTAGCGCTTGTTCCAGGCGCCGTTGACCAGAAATTGCAGCGAGCCCGCGGCCTGGCTGCCGGAGACGCCAAACGCGGCAATCAGCTGCTTCTCGCTCAGGCCGAACAGCTTGCCCGCCGCCGCGGCCGCGCCATAGGTGCCGGCCGTCGCCGTCGGGTGGAAGCCGCGCGCGTAATGCGAGGTCGGATCGAGCGCATTGCCGAGGCGGCAGCAGACCTCGTAGCCAGCAACGATCGCCGTGAGCACGTCGCGCCCGGAGGCGCCGACCATCTCGCCGACAGCGAAGGCGGCCGGCACCACCGGTGCGCTCGGATGCAGCGAGGAATCGGCATGGGTGTCGTCGAAATCAAGGGAGTGGCCGAGCGCGCCGTTGAGCAGCGCCGCGACCGCCGGCGTCCAGGTCTTGGCATCACCGAACACGGTGGACTCGCCCTTGGTGTCGAGCGCCAGCGCCTCCAGCATCTTCAGCATCGACGGGGTCGATTCCGCCTCGCGTCGCGCCCTGATGGCGCTGCCGAGGAAGTCCAGCGTCAGGACCTTGGCGCGCTCCAGCACCTCCGCCGGAATATCCTGGTACTTGAGATTGAAGACATAGGCGGCGAGCGTTGCGGTTTCGTGAGCCATCGTGTTTCCTCGATTTGGCGCGCAAGTTAGGCGGGCTGATTTGGCCTTTCAAGCGGCCTTGCGTCGGCGGGGATCAGCCATGCTTTTGCTTAGGCGAAAAGGATCGGGATATTCCGCATGACGCGCGCAAGGCAGCTGTTCGACCGGATTCGAGCGCGGCGGACGCAATTGGGGCTGGCGATCCGGGTCACGGTCGCCGCGACAGCGGCCTATGCGATCGCGACCGCGCTGCATCTGCTGCTGCCGCTCTGGGCGGTGCTGACCTCGCTGATCGTGACCCAGATGAGCGTCGGCCGCTCGCTGAAGGCGACGCGCGACTACATGCTCGGCACCATCGGCGGAGCCCTCTATGGCGGCGCCATCGCCATCCTGATTCCCTATTCCAGCGAGGCGGGCCTGCTCGGCCTGCTGGTCCTCTCCGTCGCTCCGCTCGCCTTCATCGCCGCGATCAATCCGAGCCTCAGCGCCGCCACGGTCACCGCCGTGATCGTGCTCCTGGTTCCGACCCTGCATCATGCCCATCCCCTGACCTCGGCGATCGATCGGGTCAGCGAGGTCGGCGTCGGCGCCGTCACGGGATTGCTGGTCTCCTTCCTGGTGCTGCCCTCGCGCGCGGTGCGGCAGATCCGCGCCAGCGCGGCGGTTCTGCTCGAGCTGATCGCCGATGCCCTCGCCGAGCTGCTGGCAGGCCTCACGCGCGGCCGCGACAACGACGCGCTGCACCGGATCCAGGACGGCATCGGCACCGCGATGGTCAATCTGAATGCGATCGGCTCCGAAGCCGAGCGTGAGCGCGCGGCGCGCTTGTCGAGCGGTCCGGACACCGGCCCATTGCTGCGAACGATCCTGCGGCTGCGCCATGACGTCGTGATGATCGGCCGCGCCACGGTGGTGCCGCTGCCGGTGGAAGTGCAATTGCGGCTGGCAGCGCCCCTGTCGGAAGTGTCGACCGTGATCGCCCGCTTCCTCCGCTCGGCCGCTGGCGCCTTGCGCGAGGGCGTCGGCGCGCCGCCGATCCATCCCGTCCATGTCGCGCTCCAGCACTATGCCGAGGCGGTCGCGTCCGTCCGTCAGGATGGCCTGATCCGCGGCCACGCGAGTGACACAGCCGAGCGCTTCTTCGCGCTCGGCTTCTCCCTGGAGCAGATGCACCAGAATCTCGGCGACCTCGACCGCGTCGTCGGCGAATGGTCGGAGGCCTCGACAGATAAAACCGCACGCGTTGCGGAGTGAGTTCGGGCGCGTCGTCGTCAACGTCGGCTTTCGACAGTAATGCGCGTGTGCGAAGCGCGGCGGTGATCGGCGGTCTGCGGCTCTGAGTCGCTCCACGCACGAGGTTCCATCGGGTCATGTTGCTGACGCATTTTCTGTTTTAATCGGCGAGAAGCTAAACACGACGTGAGACCACTCCGGTTCTCACAACGGTTCCGTAGCCAGGGGTTGGCTCGAATCCGCAAAACGTTCGGCAAGTTCATGAGCGCTGCTGCGTTCGCTTGACCACGTTTGCGGTTCTGGAACCGGACAATCTAAAAAATCACAGGACTCATGATGCTCTTCCGCTCGAGCGCCGCAGTTTGCGGCGCCCTGGTTATGCTTGCCTTCTCTGTTGCCGTTGCTCGAAGTGAAACGCGTGGGGATCACTCAAGTGCCGTCGTCGATGCCGCCTCGGGCGATGCGATTATTGGCGCGGCGTCCACCTATAATCCGTTCAAGCCCGGCAAGGAGGAGGGCGGTCCGCAGACGGCTTCCGGCGAACGTTATGATCCCTCCGCCTGGACGGCTGCCATCAAGACGAGCCTGCGCCGGAAATTCGGTGGGGTCGGATTCGGCGCGAGGCCGAAATATGCTCTCGTCGAGGCCGTGGGCAAGAAGGTCATCGTCAAGATAAACGACGTGGGACCACTAAGACCTGGCCGCATCATCGACCTCAATGAGCGAACGATGCGCCATTTCGATCCGAGCATGGACCTCGGTGTCATTCCTGACGTGAAAGTCAGTCCGCTCGCTGGCGACAATTGGACTGCAGGGCCGGTGGGCTGAACAGGGCGTGTTCGTTCAATGTCGGCCCGCACAGTTCATCAGGCCGTCTCCACGATGCGTCCCATCATGTTGCGGACCACGAGCTTGTGGAAGGGCATGATCAGCGCAAGATAGGTCCGGCCGAGCAGGTTGTGCGTGCGCACCAGCGTGGTCGAGGTCACATGGCGGCGCGCGGCATTGCCTGAAACGTCGACTACGATGCGGAAATCGAGGTGCGAATCATCGAAGCCCGCGACCAGCTGCTCCGGCGTCTCGCTCAGCACCGGAAACAGGCCGATCAGGCCGTACGGCGCCGGCGCGCCTTCGCCCGATGTCTTCAGCCCGAACGGCCTCACCAGAATGTTGCGCAGGCGCAGCAGTGCGTCGATCCAGCGCGGCCCGTGCAGCACCATCCTGGTGCAGGCTTCGCGGGCATTCACCGCCGCGGCGCCGATGTCCACGCAAAACGCGTCGATGAACTGCGCGCCGGCGAGCAGCGCATCGGCATCGACTTCAGGCGCGACTTCGCGGACCGTCCCGATCATCCCGCCATTTTGCGCGTCAGCATCCGGAAGCGCAAGATCAGGAGCCCGGCATAGACGAACGTGCCGATCGAGAATCCGATCCAGACGCCGATCGCGCCCAGCCCTGTGTGGAACGCCAGCAACCAGCCGATGGGAAAAGAGACGCCCCAATAGCCGATCGCGGCGAACAGCAGGGTCATCTTGGTGTCGTTGATGCCGCGCAGCGCGCCGCCCATGATGGTCTGCAGGCCGTCGGCGATGAAGAAGCTGGCCCCGACCAGCAGCAGCGTTGCCGTCAGCTCGACGGTGGCCGCACTTTCGCTGCCGGCGCCGAAGAACAGCCGGCCGAGCTGATAGCGACCGATCACGATGGCGATCGTCAGCGCGGAGACCAGCGCGAGGCCGAGCACGGCTGCGACGAGTCCTGCGCGCTTCACCGCCGCCGGATCCTTGCGGCCGAAGGCATGACCGACCCGCACGGTCGCCGCCATGCCGATGCCGAGCGGCACCATGAACAGCACGGCGGTGACCTGGAGCGCGATCTGGTGCGCGGCAATCGCGGTGGTCGAGATCAGGCCCATCAGCAGCGCGGCCGAGGAGAACAGGCCATATTCCAGCAGCAGCGAAAACGAGATCGGCGCGCCGATCGAGATCAGCTGGCGCATCAAGGGCCAGTCGATCCGCCAGAGGCGGGCGAGCGGATGATAGTCCGCGAACGGCTTGCGTAGCCCGGCGATCGCGAGCGCGGCGAGGAAGGTGCCGAGATTGACCAGCGTGGTCGCAAGCCCCGCGCCGAACAGGCCGAGCTCGGGCAGGCCGAACAGCCCGTGGATCAGGGCATAGACCAGCGCGGCATTGACCGGGATCGCCGCCAGCGTGATCCATAGCGGCGCCTGCGGCCGGTTCACTGCGCTCATCATGCTGCGCAGCGCGATGAATCCGAGCGCCGGTGCGATGCCCCAGGCCAGGCCATTCAGGTAGTGCTGTGCCAGCGCGGCCGAGTGCGGCATTTGACCGAGCGTGAGCAAAATCTGCTCGCCATAGAGCGGCGAGGCCATCATCGGCAGTGAGATCAGCAGCGCGGCCCACAGACCGACGCGCAAGGAGCGCCGAATGCGCCTGACGTCGCCGGCGCCGAACGCCTGCGCCGCCAGCGGCGACACTGCGGACGTCAATCCGAGCCCGAACGTGAAGCTGACGAAATAGACCGTATGGGCCAGCGCCGCCGCGGCCACCGCCTCCTCGCCGAGCCGCCCGATCATCGCAAGATCGGTCGTGATCATTGCGATCTGCCCAAGCTGGGTCAGCATCAGCGGCACGGCGAGGCGCAGCGTCTCGATGAATTCTTCGGCAAGATGGTTCTGCCGTGCGTCCAGGCGTGCCCGGTACCGCCGTTTGGTATCCAAAAGCTCGGTCATGCCGGGGACATAGCAGCCTCGATCGGCGAAGTAACGGCAAAGAAATGTGAGGGCGGGTGCCGCTGAAAAAAGGCGGGGGCTCAGGCGAAGGAAAGGTCGGGTTGCACCGTATTCGTCATGTGCGGCGAATCTGGGCCGGTCTCACATTGGGAATTGAGTATGATAACGAGATTTAGACTGACGTTCGCCGCACTGTTCATCGGTTCTGCCATCCTGGGTGCCGGCGCCGCTGCAGCGGCCGACCTGAGGCTGCCCGCAGCACCGCAGGCGCAGGCGGCGTCGGCAGCCCTGCTGAGCTGGGCGGGGCCCTATTTCGGCGTTCAGGCCGGCTATCTTTCGGGCCGCTCCGAGATCTCGCTGCCCGCGACGGGTGAATTCCACTTTGTCGATCCGAAGGGCGCGATCGTCGGTGCAACGGCGGGCTTCTCGGCGCAATGGGGCCGGATCGTCGCCGGGCTCGAGGGCGACGTGAACTTCGTCGATGCGCGCGCGACGATCGATACCGGCTTTGCGCCTACCCCCGCGGTCACGCAGCTTCAATCCGCGGTCAATTGGAACAGCCATCTCCGTGGACGGATCGGCTATGCTTTCGACCGCACGCTGCTGTTCGCCGCCGGTGGCCTTGCCGTCGCGGGCGTCGAGAGCAAGGCGTTCGACAATGGGATCGGGGCCGTTGCGAGCTGGAGCGATACACGGATCGGCTGGTCGATCGGAGCGGGCGGGGAATTCCGCCTGGCACCGCAGGCCTCGGTCCGGCTCGAATATCTCTATGACAATTACGGCTCGAAGACGCTGGCCGCCCAGACGGTCGGCGCGACGACCTTCGGCGCGCGCGAGTCCCGGCTCGACACGCACACGGTGCGAGCCGGAGTCTATTGGCGCTTCTGATGCTCGGTTGGAGGCGGCTATCGCCTGGTAGGATCGGTTCGCAATTCTCGACTACGATGTCCGCAGGCCAGAGCAACAGATCGATGTGATGGAAGAGCCATCGGACGAGGCCTTGATGGCGGAGGTTTCGGCGCAGCGGCAGCATGCGTTTCGCGTCCTCATGCGGCGCCATATGCCTCGGGCGCTGCGGGTCGCGGAGCGGATCGTGCGCGACCCGGCCGAGGCCGACGATATCGGCCAGGAGGCGTTCATGCGGGTCTGGACGCACGCAGCCTCTTTCGACCCAGAGGTTGCGAAATTCACGACCTGGCTCTACCGCATCGTCCTCAACCTGACGTTCGACCGCACGCGGCGGCGAACGTTCCTGCCGCTCGAAGACGCCGGCGACGTACCCGACATGGGACCGCATGCTGTCGAGCGGCTGATCGCGGATGAGGAGCTCAGTCTTCTCAATCGCGCGATGGCCGGCCTGTCGGACCGGCAGCGCGGCGCGATCGCCCTCTTCCACATGGAGGGATTGAGCGGCGAGGAGGCGGCGAACGCGATGAATCTCAGCGCCAAGGCGTTCGAATCGCTGCTGGGCCGCGCCCGCACGGCGCTGAAGGCAAACGTCCAGAAAATACAGGAGACAGGGAGCTACGCATGACGCCGGATCAGTTCAGACGATTGGCCGAGACATGGGGAGGCGATGTCGAGCGTTGGCCCGCGGCAACGCGCGAGGCCGCGCGGCGATTTGCGGCAAGTGCGGAAGGCGCGGCCGTCCTGGATGAGCAGGGACGGCTCGATCGCCTGCTCGCGGTGGCCCCGGAGATCGACGAGGCGAGGGCGGATCGTTCGAGCCTGCTCGTCCTGCAGCGGCTCGCCGCGGTCCCGCAGCAGCATCGGCCGGCATGGTATCGACGCCTGCTGCGCTGGCCCACGCTCGTTCCCGCCGCAAGTCTCGCCTGCTCCGCGATCGTCGGCGTGTGGCTGGCGGGGGCGATGCCCTATGTCCATTCGGCGTCGGACCCGTTGTCCGTCATGAGCGGCGTCTTCGACGTCTACTCAATCGGTTTGGGATCGGTGCAATGAAGTTCCGGCGAGAATGGTCCATACCCTGGCGGGCGCTCATGCTGCTGTCGCTGTGCGTCAACGTCGTCCTGTTCACCTATGTCTCGGTGCAATGGCTGCGGCCCGGCGGCTTCCGGGCCGGCGCGGGCGTGCCGCTCCGCATGATCGAGCGCGTCGCGGAGCGATTGCCGGCGGAAGACGCGGAGATCCTGTGGAGCATCTATCGCGGCAAGGAGGCGGAGCTGGCCCCGCTCCAGGCCGAGTACCGGCTCGCGTTGATGAAGGCGATGAAAACGGCGGCGCAGACGAATCTCGACAAGGCCGAGCTGGAAGCAGCCGTGAAGGATGCCCGCGACAAGCGCGTGAAGATTGGCGACCTTGTCGTCTCGACCTTCGTCGAGATGCTGGAACGAATTTCAGCGAAAGGACGCCGACAACTCGTCGGCGGCTATTTTCGCTGAGCCGCGCAGAGTGAACGAGGGATTCGGCCCGTCCAGACGTATCACCTACATCGATGTCTGCGAATTGATGGAGGTGACATGGTGCAACGATTTGGCCGGGCGGCAAGCGGACCAGTGGTGAGGTTCTCGCATCGGACGGCCGTCTACGTGCGTGCGGGGCTTGCGGCCGCGAGCCTGATCGCACTTCTCGTGCTGTTTCTTTCGCAAGCCTCCGCAGGTGATGCGCGGAGTGAGGCGAAGCAGGCCTGCAAGGCAGACTATTCACGGTTCTGCGCCGGCACCATGCCCGGGAGCGGCCGCATCCGCAAATGCCTCGGCGACAATTACGCGAGCTTGTCCGCGGGCTGCAAACAGGCCTTCGACGCGAATCCGCCAAAATAGAACAGGTTAGCTCCGCTCCGGCACGCGCTTGATCTTCGCACCAAGCGCGTTCAGCCGCTCCTCGATGCGCTCATAGCCGCGCTCGATCTGGTCGGCGTTGTTGATGGTCGAGGTGCCCTCGGCGCAGACGGCCGCGAGCAGCATCGCCATGCCGGCGCGGATGTCGGGCGAGGTCATTGTGGCGCCGTGCAGGCGGCTGGGGCCGGCGATGATGGCGCGGTGCGGGTCGCACAGCACGATGCGTGCGCCCATCGCGATCAGCTTGTCGACGAAGAACATCCTGGATTCGAACATCTTCTCGAACATCAGGATCACGCCCTCGCATTGCGTGGCGGTGACGATGGCGATCGACATCAGGTCGGCCGGGAAGGCCGGCCAGGGCTGGTCCTCCAGCTTCGGCACATGGCCGCCGAAATCGTCCTGGATCTTCAATGTTTGATTCGAGGGCACGATAAGATCATCGCCCTCGATTCGGCAGACGATGCCGAGCCGCTCGAAGCCCATGCGGATCGAGCGCAGATGCTCGACGCCCGCGCGCGCGATGCGCAAGGGCGAGCGCGTCACGGCGGCAAGCCCGATCAGCGAGCCGACCTCGATGTGGTCGGGCTGGATCCGGTACGTCGTCCCGCCGAGCGTCGCTTGACCATGGATGATCATGGTGTTGGTGCCGATGCCTTCGATCCTGGCGCCGAGCGCGACCAGGAAATTGGCGAGGTCCTGCACATGCGGCTCGGAGGCCGCGTTGCGCAAATAGGTGATGCCGTCGGCGGCGACCGCCGCGACCAGCGCGTTCTCGGTGGCGGTGACGCTCGGCTCGTCCAGGAACACGTCCGCGCCCGCGAGCTTTGGCGCACGGAATTCGAGCCGATCGGTCGCGGTGACCTTGGCGCCGAGCTGCTCCAGCGCGAGCACATGGGTGTCCAGTCGCCGGCGGCCGATGACGTCGCCGCCCGGCGGCGGCAGCATCACCTCGCCGCAGCGGGCGAGCAGGGGCCCGGCGAGCAGGATCGAGGCGCGAATGCGCACGCACAGCTCGGGGTCGAGGTCGGCGGCGCGGATGCTCTTGGCATGGATGTGAAGCGTGTTGCGCGCGGACCATTCGGCCGACGCGCCGACCGAGCGGACCAGCTCGACCAGCGTCTCGGTGTCGCGGATCCGCGGCACGTTCTCCAGCACGACCGGATGCTCGGTCAGCAGCGCGGCGGCGATGATCGGTAGCGCCGAATTCTTGTTGCCGGACGGCTCGATCGAGCCCGAGAGCCGGTGACCGCCCTCGACGATGTATTGGATGGGCGCCACGGGGTTCTCGCTGTCCTGTTGAGTGGGAGGGCCTGTTTCGGGCGGAAACTACAGAGATTTGAGCGCGGGAGCAATTGTGCCGGCTGGGACCCGCACACGTCCGTCCGTCGCTTGTGGCAGGACCCGCCTCAGAACAACCCGATGATACTCCCGACCACATAGAGGAACGCGATCAGGATCAGGACGCCCATCAGGAAGAAGGAGATTTCGATAGCGATGGCGCCGGTGCCGAGTGCGGCGGCGACAGCGGCAAGGAGCCGTTCCTCCCGAAAGATCAGCGAGAGCACCGACAGCAGGATGGCGAGCAGGCCGAGCGAGATCGCCGTGACCGATGCGATATCACTCCAGCTTCGTCCAGCCGATTTCTCGAGGTCCGGAGCCTTGAACTCCACGCCCTTCACCTTCGCGACGATGCGGTCCTTGATGCGATGTCCGGTGTCGACGATCACCTTGTCTGCCGGCGGCGGCGGAAACACGATCGGCACGACCCAATGCGGCAGCACCGCCGCCATCAGCGCCAGCACGCCGGCAATGCTGCCGATGATGCCGAGGCGGCGTGAGGGCACAGCGGAACTGGGCGTTGCAGAGGCGGTCATGGCGCGAGCTTCCCGGCCGGAATCGGCCAACGGGTTCATGCCGTTTCGTCGCGTCGGCGCGTGGTGAGGTTCAGGGCCTGATTGATACTGCCGTTATGCCCGGGCTTGTCCCGGGCATCCACGTTCTTTGTTCCGCGGGGCAACACGTGGATGGCCGGGACGAGCCCGGCCATGACGCCACGGAAGCAGCGTCCCTCAAATATCGATCGTCGCGCTCAGCGAATGTTCCTGAATGAAATCGCGGCGCGGCTCGACGACGTCGCCCATCAGCTTGGTGAAGATGTCGTCGGCCTCGTCGACCTCCTTGACCTTCACCTGGAGCAGCGAGCGTGCCTCGGTGTCGAGCGTCGTTTCCCAGAGCTGCTCCGGGTTCATCTCGCCGAGGCCTTTATAGCGCTGCAGGCTGATGCCCTTGCGACCCGAATCGGTCACGGCCTCGAACAGATCGACCGGGCCGTGGACCACGTGCTCTGAATCCTTGCGCCGTAGCTTGCCGGAGCGGGCGTAAACGTCCTGGAGCTTGGTCGTGTATTCGTCGAGCTTGCGCGCCTCGGCCGAGCCAAGCAGCGCATCGTCGATGACGGCGGCTTCCTTGACGCCGCGCACGGTGCGCTCGAATAGGAAGCCCTGGCCCTCAATGAATTGTCCGACCCAGCCGCGCTCGACCTCCTCGGCCTGGTTGTCCAGCCGGCTCGCGATGTATTGCGCGGCGGCCGCCGCCTTCTCGGGATCGCCGTAGATCTCCTTGTTCAGCACGCCGGTGATGGCGGCCTGCTCGACCACCTTGCGATTATAGCGGCTGTGCAGGTTGCGCAGGACGCTGCGGACTACGCGGGCGTCATCGACCAGCGCGCGCAGATCGCGCCCGGAGCGGTCGCCGCCGGTGCCGGGGATGTACACGCAATCATCGAGGCCGGCGTCGATGAGATAGTCTTCCAGCGCCCGCTCGTCCTTCAGGTACTGCTCGGACTTGCCGCGTGAGACCTTATAGAGCGGCGGCTGGGCGATATAGAGATAGCCGCCATCGATGATGTCGCGCATCTGCCGGTAGAAGAACGTCAGCAGCAGCGTGCGGATGTGGGCGCCGTCGACGTCGGCGTCCGTCATCACGATGATCTTGTGATAGCGCAGCTTCTCGACCGAGAACTCGTCGCTGATGCCGGTGCCGAGCGCGGTGATCAGCGTGCCGATCTGCTCTGACGACAGCATCTTGTCGGGACGCACGCGCTCGACGTTCAGGATCTTGCCGCGGAGCGGCAAGACGGCCTGGAATTCGCGGTTGCGGCCCTGCTTGGCGCTGCCGCCTGCCGAGTCGCCCTCGACGATGAAGAGCTCGGACTTGGCCGGATCCTTTTCCTGGCAGTCGGCGAGCTTGCCCGGCAGCGAGGAGACCGAGAGCGGGCTCTTGCGCGTCAGCTCGCGCGCCTTTCGCGCAGCTTCACGGGCCGCCGCGGCCTGGATCACCTTGCCGACGATCATCTTGGCTTCGCTCGGGTGCTCCTCGAACCAGGCGGCAAGCGCCTCGTTAAGAACGTTCTCGACCACGGGGCGCACTTCCGAGGACACCAGCTTGTCCTTGGTTTGCGACGAAAACTTCGGATCGGGCACCTTCACCGAGAGAACGGCGGTGAGCCCTTCGCGGCAATCGTCGCCGGTCAGCGCGATCTTTTCCTTCTTGGCATTGGCCTCCGCATAGCCGTTGACCTGGCGCGTCAGCGCGCCGCGGAAGCCGGCGAGATGGGTGCCCCCGTCGCGTTGCGGGATGTTGTTGGTGAAGCACAGCACGTTCTCGTGGTAGCTGTCGTTCCACCACAAAGCGGCCTCGACGCCGATGCCGTTGGCTTCCGAGCGCACCATGATCGGCGCCGGCACCAGGGCCTTCTTGTTGCGGTCGAGATATTTGACGAACTCCTCGACGCCGCCGGAATAGAACATCTCCTCGCGCTTCTCGACCGCGTGGCGCATGTCGGAGAGCACGATGTTGACGCCGGAATTGAGGAAGGCGAGCTCGCGTAAGCGATGCTCGAGCGTGGCGAAGTCGTATTCGATGTTCTTGAAGGTCTCGGTCGAGGCCAGGAACGTCACCTCGGTGCCGCGCTTGCCCGGGGCATCGCCGACGACCTTGAGCGGTGCGACGGCATCGCCGTGGGCGAACTCGATATAGTGCTCCTTGTTGTCACGCCAGATGCGCAAGCCGAGCTTGCTCGACAGCGCGTTGACGACGGAGACGCCGACGCCGTGCAGGCCGCCGGAAACCTTGTAGGAGTTCTGGTCGAACTTACCGCCGGCGTGCAGCTGGGTCATGATGACCTCGGCCGCCGAGATGCCTTCGCCCTTGTGGATGTCGACGGGAATTCCGCGGCCGTCGTCGCGCACGGTGACGGAATTATCCGCGTTGAGGATCACCTCGACGCGCGAGGCATGGCCGGCGAGCGCTTCGTCGATGGCGTTATCGACGACTTCGTAGACCATGTGGTGCAGGCCCGAGCCGTCGTCGGTGTCGCCGATATACATGCCCGGGCGCTTGCGGACGGCATCGAGTCCCTTGAGCACGCGGATCGATTCCGCGCCGTAATCGCTCGCGTTGGAGGGCTCGTTTTCGGCAGCGTGCTGCCGAGCAGGTTCTGTCATGAGAGGCCTTCGAGATGTCGCCCGAATCAGCGGCGCAAAAGGCGCTGATTTGCGGGGCTATTTGTGCCATGAAAGACCGCTTGCGCCTAGCGCAAAGTATCCTCCGGCAACCCTTTGAGTAGATAGGGTTTTTCGGCCGGTTTTCAAGGCGCCGGAGGGCCGATTCTGGGCGCCGCAAAAAGCCCGATTCGAGGGCAGTTTTTTGCCTCGAAAAGCCGTGGATTTTGCGGGGCCAGGAAGAGTGGTTTTGGGGCACCTGAAACTGATTCATCGATCGCCGTCATGCCCGGCCTTGTCCTGGCATCCACGTTCTTGGCGTCGCGGAAGACGTGGATGGCCGGGACAAGCCCGGCCATGACGATACCGCGAATCTGAAAGCGTGCAGCCTCAATACATCTGCAGCGGCAGCACGTCGCCGCTCGGGCCCACCAGAAGGCCCCAGGCCTCGCCGGCGGCAACGGTCAGGGACTCGCTACGCGCAGGGCGGCCGGGCAGGCGCAACGCGTACACGTATTTGCCGGGCGGTAGGTCGAGCATCGGGCCTTTCGGTGATTGCGGGCCGCCGGCGCCGGCTGCGATCTTCACCGTCTGCTTGTTGATCGTCAGCGCGACCTCGTTCGCTGCCATGTTTCCGAGCATGAGCCGCGCTTGTCCCGCCTTCGGCATGATCTCGGCCTTGGCCGCGGCATCGGCATTCTTCTGCGCCAGGCTGACCGTGGTCTCGCCCTTGGCGCGGCCGAGCTTGAGCACGGCGGGACCTTGCGGCGAGGTGAAGTCGATCTGCGCGCGTTCTGCGGACGCGGCTGCGCCGTCGGTCTTCTCCTGCCAGCCCAGCTTTGCAAGCTCGGCCCGGTAGAAGGCGAGGACCTCGTCGAGCGAAGCGGGGATGCGGGCCTCGAGCTCGCGGCGGAGCGGCGCTTCGCCTCCGGGTATCTTGGTGGTGGCGAGCGATTTCGACGAACGCTGCGTCGGCACCGGCAGCGGGGACTCAGGATCGGGCTTGAGCGGCTCGGCGGATTTGGCCTGAACCTCCACCTCCGCGCCGGCCGCAGCCTTGGCCGCTTCGGTCACCAGGCCCGATCCGTCGGCGCGGACATTCACCTTCGGGCCCATCTGCATCACCGTCATCGAGATCGACTTGCCGCCCTTCGAGAACGCCATCACCGCCATGTTCGGCTGGTTGATGACGGAGGGCTGCTCCTTCCAGCCCGAGCTCTTCAGCGCGGTCCGATAGAAGCTGCTGAGCGCCTTCACGCTCGACGCCGAGGAGAATTCCAGGTGGCCGTCGCCGCCTTCGAACTTCACGGCTTCGGCGTTTTCGGGCAGCGGCACCGGCGTCTTGCTGTCAGCGAGCGCGGTGAGCGGGGCGTCCGACAGGGAGGCGGCCTGCGTCTTGCGCCTGATATCATCGGCCGCAATGAGCTGCTGAGCCGTACCCAAGGCATCGCTCAGGAACCTCGCGTCGGCCTCCTTCTTCGCCTTGGCGCGAGCGGCGAGCGCGGATTCCTTCACCTGCGCGGTCAGGCTGACCATGGTGAAATCATACTTGCGGCCGAGCCGCAGCACACCGGTTTCATCAGTGTTGGAAATCTTGATCGCCACCTCGTCGCCGGGCGCGAGCGGCGCGCGGCCGTCCTCCTGCCAGCCGCGCGCGGTGAGCTCGCGCTGGTAGAAGGCGAGCACGGCGGGCAGCTCGGCGATCGCGGCGGCCGAGATCTCGCGCTTGTTCGAGCTGGCGCTGCCGAGACCCCGCGCAGATTTGGTTGGCTTCGGCCGCGGCAGGCCGGCCATGTCGTCGTCGGCCTCGAGCACCTCCGGCAGCGCGAACGGCGCCACCCTGATCTCGACATTGGTGCGGCCATCGTCGCGGCGCGTCAGGGTCAGCATCACCGGCTTCTGGTAGACGTGCGTCGCGTCGCGATCGGGGTGGTCGTAGAAGACGCGAACGCCGTTCGGAACGGCTCCGGCAAGATCGGCGTTCGGCCAGCGCGATGCCGTATCGGGGTTAAGCTTGCGCCACCCCATCGCCGCCATGTCCTTGGTAAAGAATGCTGCGGTCGCATCGAGCGCGCCGGGCGCAATGCAGCTGAGATAGGGCCGGGTCTCGTCGAACACGAGATCGATCGCGCCTTCCGGAAAGGGCACGTTCGCATAGATCCGGTTCGGCGTGTAGAACACGGCGGACTGGTCGGGTCGCCCGCGCGCCTGTGTGAAGGAAACGCGCAGCCCCTGCCGTCCCTTCTTGAAGGTCAACGCTGCGCTTCTCTCATCCAGGGGATACACATAGGGCACCCAGCCGTCGGCGCTCAGCAGCTTCCTGGTGGCGTCCGACGTGCCGGCAAGCGGGGTCGGCACGGTGTAGATCACGCGATAGGTGTTGGGACGCGAAGTGTCCTCCACCGCGCCGTCGAGCCGCGGCAGCGTATGGACGTCGACGATGCCGTCGTCTGCCGCGCCGGCGGGACGCGAGGGGATCACTATCGCGAGAATGCCGCAGGCAAGCAGCAGCCATCTTGCCGGGACTTGCGCCCCGCGCCGGATCATCGGCATCGTCAAAAAACTCTTGGATGTCGCGCGGGTCGTCATGCCCTTGCGCATTGGCGGGCTGCGGCGCCGTCGGTGCGGCCTCAGACGAGAAGTCGCGCCGGGAACCGGAGAGGTTCAACAGGCTCAGTACAGCTGCAGCGGCGGCCAGGCGTCACCGTCGCGCCCGACCGTGAGCTCCCAGGTGGCGCCGGCGGCGACGGTGAGGATGTTCGTGGTGGCGGGTTGGCCCGGGACGGCTAGCCTGTACGAATATTCGCCCGGCGCGAGGTCCAGCGCGACAGCGTTCGCGCCGGCCGGGCGCGGGATGGTCCGCTCGTTGATGGTGAGGACCGCTTCCTTGTCGCCGATATTGCTGAACACCAGCTTCGCCTGGCCGGGCTCGGGCAGCACGTTCGCCTTCGTCGCCGTGTCCGCGTTCTTCTGCACCAGATGAACCGCGGTGCCGGAATCCTTGCGATCGAGCATCAGCGCGGCCGGCCCCAGCGGCGAGACGAAGGCGAGCCGGACGTGATCGGCGTTGATCACGGCGCCATCATGCTGCTCTTGCCAGCCGAGCTTGCGAAGCTCGGTCCGGTAGAAGGCGAGCACGTCGCTGAGCCCCGCGGGCACGGTGGCCTCCAGCCTGACGCGGAGCGGCGCGTCGACGCCCTGCATCAGCGTGGTGTGGATCCCCCTGTAAGTATAGCGGGTCGGTGCGGGCAGCTTGGCATCGGAATCCAGCGTGAGCGGCGTCGGAAACAGATGCGGCAGCGAGGCACCGGCGCTGGCCGCGAGCATGCACATCGCAAACAGGGAGAAGCCGCACGCAAACAACTGCCATCGTGCCGGAGCTTGCGCCCCATGCCTCACCGCCGTCATGCTCATGCTCCAAAAATATCGCGAAGGATGTCGCGCATGTCCGAGTGCTGCGCGATGGCCGCTTCTTGCGGCCTCAAGCAGCTAGTCGCGATCTGGAACAGGCGGGTTCAATGCGGCGGCCTAACTGCGGGCCGAGACTCGTCCGCTCTCGACGTCAAACACTTCGCCCCCCGCGCCGATCTCGGCGAAGGCGGCAGGATCCGCACCGGTCAGCCACACCTGCGCGCCGAGCTTCTTCAGCTCATCGAACAGCGCCGCCCGGCGGTTCGGATCGAGATGCGCAACCACCTCGTCGAGCAGCAGCAGCGGCACGATCCCGGTCATCTCGGCGACCAGGCTCGCATGCGCCAGCACGAGGCCGATCAGCAGCGCCTTCTGCTCGCCGGTGGAGGCATCGCGCGCCGGCATGCTCTTGGGCGCGTAGATCACCTGGAGGTCGGTGAGATGCGGGCCGTCGGTGGTGCGGCCGGCGATCGCATCGCGCGGGCGGCTGTCGCGCAGGATCTGCCGGTAGCGGTCTTCGACCGACGTCGCGGTCTCCTCGAGCAGCGCGTTCTCCATCCAGCCGTCGAGCGCGATCTGAGCGGACGGAAATGCGGATGCCTGTGCGCGCGCGTTGAGCATGCCGGTGAGCCTTGCCGCGGTCTGGCCGCGCGTGGCCGCCACCGCGACGGCGAGCTCGGCCGTCTCGCGCTCGATCGCGTCGCACCAATGGTCGTCGTAATTGCGCGTCTCCAGCAGGCGGTTGCGCGAGCGCAACGAGCGCTCGAGCGCGTTGATGCGGCTGGAATGCTCGCTGTCGATGGCGAGCACGAGACGGTCGAAGAAGCGCCGCCGTTCGGACGCTGCGCCCATGAACAGCCCGTCCATCGCCGGCGTCAGCCACACCATGCGGATATGATCGCCGAAGGCGCTGGCCGAGCCCACTGGCTCGCGGTCGATGCGGCAGCGCCGGCTGACCGTGGTATCCGCGCGCGGCGCATCGATGCCGGTGCCGAGCGTCGCCAGCCCCAGCGCGCCCTCGACCTGCGCCGACACCGCCCAGGAGCCGTCGCCCTGGTTGTCGGCGACATCCTCCAGCGTCGCCCGGCGCAGGCCGCGGCCCGGCGACAGGAACGAGATCGCCTCGATGCAATTGGTCTTGCCCGCCCCGTTCGGCCCGACCAGCGCCACCAGATCAGCCGCCGTCTCGAGCCCCGCCGCCCGGTAATTGCGAAAATGCGTCAGCGTCAGGCGATGAATGCGGGAGGGGGTCATGAGATCTTTGTCATGGACGCGATTCTTCCCTCTCCCCCTGTGGGAGAGGGTGGCGCCTCACGAAGTGAGGCGACGGGTGAGGGGTATCTTACCGCCCGGCAAGCTTTGCAAGGATATCCTCCAACACAGAGGTGGGCTGCTGCAGCACGTCATTGTTCCAGTAGCGCGCGATCGAAAATCCTTCTGCAGAAAGTGCAGCATCGCGGGCGGCGTCGCGTGGCGATTCCGCGTGCTGACTGCCGTCGATCTCGATCACAAGGCGTTTTTCGAAACAGGCGAAGTCGAGAATGTAATTCTCGATCGGCACCTGTCGACGGAATTTGTAAGCCGATAGCCGGCGATCCCTCAGCAATCGCCACATAGCCGCTTCCGCATCCGTCGGCTCGTGCCGCATGTTCTTCGCGAACTGGCGAAGATGCTTTGCAGTCGGCCGGTGATGCGGGTCATTCGGCATCGGTGTTCATTCTGAAAGGCGTTGGGGCGCGGTACTTTCACCCTCTCCCCTTGCGGGAGAGGGTGCCGACGCGAAGCGGCGGCGGGTGAGGGGTTGCCTCCACATAGAAGGTGCCGCGAGAGGACCCCTCACCCGAGTGAGGTCTTGGCCGATAGCGGAGATGCCCTCTCCCGCAAGGGGAGAGGGCGCATCAACGAGCATCGCGTTCGGTTCTAAAGGCAGTCTGCGCTGGCGAGCGAACACGCCCCTCACACCCGCATCGGCATCAGCACGTACAGCGCGCTCTTGTCGTCGCGGTCCTGCACCAGGGTCGGCGAGCCGGGATCGGCGAGGCGGAGCGTGGCGACGTCGCCTTCGATCTGGGCGGCGATGTCGAGCAGATAGCGGGAGTTGAAACCGATATCGAGCGCGTCGGAGGCGTATTCGACCTCGAGCTCTTCGGTCGCGCTGCCGGAATCCGGATTGGTCACCGACAGCACCAGCTTGCCCGCCGACAGCGACAATTTGACCGCGCGGCCGCGCTCGCTCGAAATCGTGGAGACGCGGTCGACCGCGTTCTCGAAATCCTTCTTGTCGACGACGAGCTCCTTGTCGTTGTTCTGCGGAATGACGCGGCCGTAATCGGGGAAGGTGCCGTCGATCAGCTTCGAGGTCAGCACGACGTTGCCGATGGTGAACCGGATCTTGGCCTGCGACAGCTCGATCGTCATCTCGGCCTCGGTGTCCTCGATCAGGCGCTGCACCTCGCCGACCGTCTTGCGCGGCACGATCACGCCGGGCATGCCCTCGGCGCCCTTCGGCTGCACCAGGTCGAGCTGGGCGAGGCGGTGACCGTCGGTGGCGACACCGCGCAGGGTGGCGGCCTTTGGCGTGCCGGCGGCATGCAGATAGATGCCGTTGAGGTAATAGCGCGTCTCCTCGGTCGAGATCGCAAACTGGGTGCGGTCGATCAGCCGCTTGACGTCCTTGGCGGCGAGCGAGAACGAATGCGACATGTCGCCGGCGGCCAGATCCGGGAAATCGTTCTCCGGCAGCGTCTGCAGCGTGAAGCGCGAGCGGCCGGCGCGGATCGCGAGCACGGCGCGGTCGCCGTCGGCCTCCAGCACGATCTGCGAGCCGTCCGGCAGCTTACGCACGATGTCGTAGAACATGTGCGCCGGCACGGTGGTGGAGCCCGCGGTCGCGGTTTCCGCCGGCAGCGTCTCGGTCACTTCGAGGTCGAGGTCGGTCGCCTTCAGCGACAATTTCGCGTTCTCGGCGCGCACCAGCACGTTGCCGAGAATCGGGATCGTGTTGCGGCGCTCGACCACGCGGTGGACATGGCCCAGCGACTTCAGCAGTTGTGCGCGTTCGACCGTAACCTTCATTGCACTACTCGCCCGATCCCTTAGGAAAACACAGCGTTGAGAAGGCCGGGCGGCGGGACGCGCGCCACGGCATCGAAGACCCCGACCGGCCGGATCATTCCTGCCGATATGACCAAAGCCGTCTGGGTCGCGCAAGGTGGCGCGGATAGCCCGCAGATTCAAGGCATTGGGGCCAGTTCCCCACCATTTACCGCCTCAAAACGAAGACGCCGCCCAGGCAAGCCGGGGCGGCGGGAGCAGGGCGGGAGCCCTAGGCCTTTATTCCTGAAGCTGGCGCTTCAGCGATTCCACTTCCTCCGACAGCGCGGTGTCCTTGGAGACCAGCGCCTCGATCTTGCGCACCGCGTGCAGCACGGTGGTGTGGTCGCGCCCGCCGAAGCGGCGGCCGATCTCGGGCAGCGAGCGCAGCGTCAGCGTCTTGGCGAGATACATCGCCACCTGGCGCGGGCGCACCACGTTGGCGGTGCGGCGCGAGGACAAGAGGTCGGAGCGGCTGACATTATACTGCCGCGCCACCACGCGCTGGATGTCCTCGATCTTGATCCGCTTCGGCTCCTGCGGCCGCACCAGGTCGCGCACCTCGTGCTCGGCCATCTCCAGCGTCACCGGCCGGTTGTTGAGCTTGGAATGCGCCAGCAGCCGGTTGATAGCGCCTTCGAGGTCGCGGCCGTTATGGGTGATGGTGCGCGCCAGATAATGCAGCACCTCCTCGGGCACCTCGAACGTGGCGTGATGGGCGCGGGCCGCCGCGACGCGCGACTTCAGGATGCCGTGGCGCAGCTCCTCGCCGAGCGATCCCATCTCGACCACGAGCCCGCCGGCGAGCCGCGAGCGGACGCGATCGTCGAGGCTTTCCAGATCCGATGGCGGACGGTCGGCCGCGATCACGACCTGGCGGCCGGCGTCGATCAGCGCGTTCAGCGTGTGGCAGAACTCGGCCTGCGTCGACTTGCCCTGCAGGAACTGGAGGTCGTCGATGACAAGCACGTCGATGCCGCGCAGCGCTTCCTTGAAGGCCAGCGCCGTCTGCGTCTTCAGCGCGGCGACGAAGCCATACATGAATTTTTCGGCCGTGAGATACAGCACCTTGCGCTCGTTGCCGGAATTGCCGGCCCAGGTCACGGCCTGCAAGAGATGCGTCTTGCCGAGGCCGACGCCGGCATGGATGTAGAGCGGGTTGAACATCACGGGGTCGCCACGACGCCCTTCGGCGACCTGGCGCGCGGCCGCATGGGCCAGCGTGTTGGAGCGGCCGACGACGAAGCTCGCGAAGGTCAGGCGCGGATCGAGCGGCGAGCCGCCGAGCGCGTCGTGATTGGCCGAGACCGGCGCGGTCGCGGTCGAGCGCAACTCCGGCATCGGCGCGCGGCGCGCCTCGACCGGCGCGGGCGCTTCCTTCGGCTGCGCCGAGGGGCGCACGGCGGACCGCACCGTGAGGTCGATGCGATGCACTTCCGGCATCTCGGCCTGCCAGCACGACAGCACGCGCTCGGCATAATGGGCCTGGATCCAGCTCTTCAGGAACCGCGTCGGCACCGAGAGCCGCACGCTCTCGTCCTGCACGCCTTCCAGATCCATGCGCGCAAACCAGCTTGTGTAGACGTCCTCGCCAACGCTCGAGCGCAGCCGACCCTTCACGCGTGACCAGCGATCCTGTTCCATTGTCATCGTCAGAAAACTTCTCTTGAGAGATATAGTTGCGTTTGTGAGCGCCATGCAGGGTTCCTGCCACGGTCCCTGAAGTGGCGCGACCTCGAGCGAGTCCATCGTCGGGCATGGCTCGACCGTTCGGCGCGAACGCCGCGGGTCAGATCAGCGATGTCAGAGATGGTGGGGTCGCGAGGTCAGCGCGTACTCGGCGCTCCGTCACGCGCGGGAGGCTGGAAATCCGACGGGGCTGAAACGGCATCGTTGGAAAAGGAAACGTGCTGCAATACCGCGTTGAGTCCGTAAGACATGATACCTCCCCGTCCTGCCGTGATCGCTCACGACAAGGTCCTGCGTGTCCTAAAGACAACCGCGCCGTACTCCTGTCGCGGATGCCTGCCCAAATGTACTAGTCGTCCGCTCGACTTCGCCACCTTGCGTGCCGGGATAGCTTCGCGATGTCTCTCATATGAGCCTGGCGCGAGTAGATGCGCCTGGCGCGAGCGGGAAAGGTCCCGCTTGGAAACATTCAGACAAAGAGCTACCATTCCCACATTGCTGTGGGTTTTGCACCGACATCACTTTTTGAAGCGTCGCCTACGTGCACACCGCCGCCGATTTGCACGCTCGCCCCGTTTCCTAAACCGCGCTGGTCTGAAGATCGTGGGCGCCGCTGACTGGGTTAAGGAATACACTAAGCGGAAAGACTCGCAACGAAATTGATTCACAGTTGAGCCGTCAAAAAACTTGACCTCGGTTAACGTCGCACAGGAGTTGTTCACAGGCTGCGAAGCAAGTTTTTGAATCCGTGCACAGAATCGAGAAGGCCGCGCGTCATGTGACAATTCTCGTTCAGCGCCAAATTATTTTTATAAATTCGTCATGCGCCCGACGTGCGGGCGATTTTTCCAAATGCTTGTCGCTGCTATGTTGATAAGTGATTATCGAGCCATCGCTTTTCGAGACTCGTTTTGCAGGGTAACTCCACCGTGACACACGTTCCGGTGAATCTACGGTGTGCAGAACTCTCATCGGCCATCGATTCAATTCGCGCCCGCCTCACAGGGGTTTTTTGCAACGCAGTGAAGTTTCCTCTGTTGCAGAACATCGGCAGGTAGAATTACGGAATGAAGACTGACGCAGACGATGTAAATCATCCAAGCGAGGCGTGAGCCTCGCGTGACTGCTTGCGTGAATGTGACAGTCAACAAAAAAGCCCGGCGCGAGGCCGGGCTGTTTGACGCGCTGACCGGATCGACCGATCAGACGATGTCGCCAAGATGACTTAGCAGATTTACTTCGCGAGCTTGGCGATCTGCGCGGTGAGGCGCGAGACTTTGCGGCTGGCGTTGTTCTTGTGAATGATGTTGCGCTGGGCGGCGCGCATCAAGGCGGGCTCGGCCGTCGCGAGCGCCTTCACGGCAGCGGCGCGGTCGCCGCTCTCGATGGCTTCCTCGACGTTGCGCACGGCGCCACGCATCTGGGTGCGGCGCGACTTGTTGACGGCAGTGCGGCGGGCGATCTTGCGCGTCGCTTTCTTGGCGGAAGTGGTATTGGCCATGGTCTCAATGTCCTTTGCGGGTACCGGTCGCGTCTTGGTCGGGTAGCGCCGGCTTGCTTGACCGCGGAATCGACGCTCGGATTTAGGGTGTTCGGTTGCTGGGCCGTTCCCGGAACATGAGCGACCGCCTTGCGGCTGTCTCTGAGGCTCCAAGGTGTCTTCAAGCTCGGATGAGTCCTGAAGCCCAGGGTGCCTGCAACTGCTCAAAGAACAGCGGCGGCGGGATTGCGCCCACCGCCAGTTGGCGCCCTTATAGAGAGGGTCTTTCGCACCGTCAACGCTTTCGGGCGCCGGAAACGCGCCTTTGGCGGCCTGGATGAGTGCCGTAAGGCCCTGAAGAGGTTGAATTTCTGCCGCCGCCCGGCTATTGGCTGGCATCGTTCCGAAAAGGTCGTCCGCTTCGACGGCCATCGTAGGTGAGGCATGATCCGCGGCTTTTTCCGACTGATAGGGCTGTTGCTGCTCGCCGGCGGGTTCATCTTCATGGTCTATGACGGCGCCCGCTGGGTGGCCGACCAGACCCTCAAATTCACCCGCTTCGGCCAGTTCTGGAACGATATCAATCAGGCCAGCCAATCGGCCTTCCGCACCTGGGTCGAGGCCAAGGCGCCCTGGCTCTGGACCTCGGTGATCCGCCTGGTGCTGGAGCAGCCGGTCTTCGCCGTCCTCGGCATTCTCGGCATCCTCCTGATGATCTTGTTCCGCCCGCGGAAACCGCTGATCGGCTATTCCCGGGATTGAGCCTGCAGCTGGCGCCGCGTAACAGCGCTGCCTCTTACCCTCCCCCTCCAGGGGAGGGTTGGAGCCCCACTCAACGCTTTATTAACCATAACCGGTGCATCACTGGAGCCGTCTCGTTTCGAGGATGGGTCCGGTGCCGGTTGCACGCGCGTTTCGATGGTCGAACTTGGCGTCCTTGGCAGCGTCCGCCGCGCTCGCTTTGGGCGGCTGCATGCAGACCGCAACTCCCGTCGCGATGGTGCAGCCTCGTCCCGATCTCGATGCCATGGCCTATGGCCAGCCGTACAGGGCGCCGCCGCCGGTCGTCGTCGCCAACAACGGCGGTGGCGCCATCGCGGCGCTCAGCAATTCCTTTGCCGCTTCGCCCGCACCAATGCCGGTCGGCTACGCCGCGCCGATGGCGGTGCGCAATGGCGCCTCCTACCATCTCGACGCCGGTGACAAGCTTCGCGTCGTGGTCTACGGCCAGGAAGGTCTCACCAACAGCTATGCGATCGACGCCGGCGGCTCCATCACCATGCCGCTGATCGGCGCGGTGCCGGCCCGCGGCCGCACCACGGCGGGGCTCGCCGGCGAGATCGCCGCACGCCTGCGCAACGGCTACATCCGCGAACCTTCGGTGGCGGTCGAGATCGAGACCTATCGTCCGTTCTTCATCCTCGGCGAGGTCCTCGCGCCCGGCCAATATCCATACGTGCCGAACATGACGGTTGAGAGCGCGGTCGCCATCGCCGGCGGCTTCTCGCCGCGCGCCAAGCGCGACATGGTCACCGTCACGCACACCGAGAACGGCGGCGCCATGCGCGCCGTGGTGCCGCTCGGCACGCCGCTCGCGCCCGGCGACACCGTGTTCGTCGGCGAGCGCTGGTTCTAGGGTTCAAGCCCGACTCTCTCCTTCGTCATTCCGGGGCGCGACGAAGTCGCGAGCCCGGAATCCATTCATCCACGAACGCTGACGCACGATGGATTCCGGGCTCGCGCTGCGCGCGCCCCGGAATGACAGTGGAAAGAGCCGCGCGCTACTTCGTCAAATGCTTCGCGAAAAAATCCATGCTGCGCGGCCAGGCGATGTCTGCGCTGGCCTTGTCGTAGCTGGCGCGCTCGTCGCAATGGAAACCATGCTGGGCGCCTGGATAGATGAAGACCTCCACATCCGGCCGCTTCGACTTGATGGTCTCGACATCGGCGAGCGGAATGCCGGCATCTTTCTCCCCGAAATGCAGCTGGGTCGGCACCTTCGGCGTCTCGTCGGCGAAGCGCACGACGGCGCCGCCGTAATAGCCGATCGCAGCCTTCAGGCCGGTCAGTCGCGTCGCTGCGACGAAAGCGATGCTGCCGCCCAAGCAAAAGCCGATGATGCCGACGGGCCCGACGCTTCTGACCGCATCGATCGCAGCCTGCGTGTCGCGCAGCATCGCGGCCCAGTCCGGATTGGCCACGAACTTGCGCGCCTCCGCGATCTCGTCGGGCGAATAGCCCGACTGGAAGTTCGGCGCCGTCCGGTCGAAGATCGACGGCGCGATCGCGACATAGCCTTCCCCGGCAAGGCGGTCGCAGACCGAGCGAATGTGGTGATTGACCCCAAAGATCTCCTGGATCACCACCACCGCGCCCTTCGGCGTGCCGGCGGGATCGGCGCGATAGGCGCCGAGCTGGAAATTGTCCGAGGCCGTCAGCTTGATGTCTTGTCCCACGCGGGTTGTCCTTCTTGGTTGTCGATCCGAAATTCAGCTCTCTGCCCTCATCCTTCGGGACGCTTGCTGCGCAAGCTTCTCAGGATGAGGGCATGCACAATTGTCGCGGCCCTCAACACTACTCCCACATCCAGTTCTCGCCGTAATCCTCCTTCCATCCGGCCAGCCGGCCGTGGCGGAATTGCAGGAACAGGCGATGGCGATAGGGGATCAGGCCGCTGCCGCCGATGTTGCGCAAGGCGAGATAGATCTCGTGGCCGGGACGTCCCCGCACATATTGCAGCTTCTGCCCGAGCGCGCGTGCGGTCTGTTCGGCATCCATGCCGAAGGCGAGCGGAATGTTGTTCGACAAGGTCGTGACGAAGGGCTGGCGCGGCGGCACGGCGCCGATCGGCTCGGCCTGCGCAGAGAGCGACAGCAACATCGTGCCCGCAGCCAGCATCATCAGCTTCATCGCCTGTGTCCCTGGTCGATCGGCCTATGCAGGCAAGTTCTTCAGGAAAGGCACGACCGCGTCAACAAAAGCCTCGGGCTGATCGATGTTGACGGCGTGTCCGGCCGCGGGGATCACGACCTTTTGTGCGCCCGGGATTTTTGCGGCCATGTAGTCGGAGGCGGCGAGGAACGGGGTGTCGTCGGCGCCGACCACGATCAGGCTGGGCACCTTAATCTCAGGCAACAGCTCCATCACGCGCGCATCGCGCTGGGTCAGCATGCCGCGCGCGGCGAGCGCAAGGCCCCTGGCGTTGCGATGGTTCGCGGTGGCGCGCTCGCGCGTCGCCGATTTCAGCACATCGAGGCCTTCGCGGTCGAGCCGGTCGGCCGTGGCGAGCGCTCGCGCGTTCCAAGCTTCGCGCGCATCGTCCTTCCTGAAGCCGGGGCCGGTGTCGATGATCAGTAGCGCGCGGGCCCGCTCCGGATGTGCGCGGTAGAACGCCAGCGACATGTAGCCGCCGAGCGAAAGCCCGCCGATGATGGCGCGCTTCGCGCCGACCGCATCGAGGATCGTCGCCATGTCACCGACCGTGAGGTCTTCGCTATAAGCACTCGCATCGTCAGGGTAATCGGACTGGCCGTGGCCGCGCATGTCCCACAGGATCAGCGCGTGGTCCTTCGCCAGCGCGTCGATTTGCCCATGCCACATCGCCGAGGTCGAGGAATAGCCGTGGGTGAGCAGCAGCGGCGGCCCGTTGCCATGAACCTCGTAGTAGATGTTGACGCCGTCGCGATTGATCTCCGGCATTGCTTCCCGCCCTTTCTTTTTCCTCGCCACGACACCGCTGCACCCTCTCCCCTTGCGGGAGAGGGTGACTTCGCTGAAAGCGAAGCCGGGTGAGGGGTCTCTATCCGCGCATGACTCTCTCAATGCGAGTGCGCGGATACGACCCTTCATCCGGCGCTTCACGCCACCGTCTCCCACAAGGGGAGAAGGAAGAAAGCGGCGGCAGCTGCACCTTAGCTCGCCAAGTTACCTCGAAGAAACTGCCTGAATGCGTAGCACGCATGCCGGAGGCATGCGCTGTTGTGTCCAGTGGCTGCGTCGACGCCCTTGGCGCGGCGCACAACGGGCGAGTGTGGCGAGCGCTTTTTCGACTCGTTCCAAATTGCATTTGCCTCCGCGCTGGAACGCGATCATTCTCGCCGGCAAGGCTGACGCCAGCCCGGTGGGCGTCCGCCATTCAAATTGCCGCCGTAAGCGGCTTTCATGCACCGGCAGGGGAAGACGCCTATGCCAACTCTCACCATCAACGGGCGGAGTCTGTCCGTGGATGCGGCGAACGACACGCCGCTCCTCTGGGCGATCCGCGAGCAATTGCAGATGACAGGCACCAAGTTCGGCTGCGGTGCCGGGCTGTGCGGTGCCTGCACCGTGCATGTCAACGGTGAAGCCGTGCGCTCGTGCCAGACCATGCTCAGTGACGTCGCCGGCAAGAAGATCACCACCATCGAAGGTCTCTCCGCCAAGGGCGATCATCCCTTGCAGAAGGCCTGGATCGCCGAGCAGGTGCCGCAATGCGGCTATTGCCAGTCCGGCCAGATCATGCAGGCGGCTTCGCTGCTCGCCAAGAATCCCAATCCGACCAAGGAGGAAGTGGTCGCCCATATGGACGGCAATCTCTGCCGCTGCATGACCTATTCGCGGATCCAGAAGGCGATCATGCGCGCCGCATCCGAGATGCGCACCGCCTCGGCCACCTCGAGCGAGCGGAGGCCCACATGAACGAGCATGTGAAGAAATTGACGCCCGAGACGACGGATCTCAGCCGCCGCTCCTTCCTCGTCGGCACCGCCGCGACCGGCCTCGTGCTCGGCTATGCCGGCGTGCCCGGCATCGAATCGGCAGCCGCCGCGCCCGCCAATTTCGAGCCGAGCGTGTGGTACGCGATCGCGCCGGACGGGCTTGTCACCGTGACCTGCGGCAAGGCCGATATGGGCCAGCACATCGCCTCCACCATGGCGCAGATCGTCTGCGAGGAGCTGGGCGCGAAATGGAGCGACATGCGCGTAGCGCTCGCCTCCAACGATCCCAAGTTCAACGATCCCGTGCTGGGCGCGCAGATCACCGGCGGCAGCTGGTCGACCATGATGAACTTCGAAGCGATGAGCCGGGCCGGCGCCGCCGGTCGCATCGCATTGACCGAAGGTGCCGCCGCCGCCATGGGCGTGCCGGCATCGGAGCTCGTGGTGCGCGATTCCATGATCGTGCATCCGAAATCGAAGAAGCAGATGTCGTTTGCCGATGTCGTGAAAAGCGGCAAGGCGACGAAAACCTTCACGCCCGACGAGCTGAAGGCGATCAAGCTGAAATCGCCGGACCAGTACACCATGATCGGCGTCTCGGTTCCGCAACTCGACATCCCCTCAAAGACCAACGGCACGGCCAAGTACGGTATCGACGTGATGCTGCCGGGCATGGCCTATGGCGCCCTGGTCACGCCGCCGGTGCGCTTCGGCGCCACCGTGAAATCGGTCGACGACAGCGCGGCAAAGAAGGTGTCGGGCTTCATCAAGGCCGTCACGCTCGACGACAAGACCGGGACGACATCGGGCTGGGTCGTCGCCGTCGCCAGCACCTACGCCAACGCCAAGAAAGCGGCGCAGGCGCTGAAGATCGCCTATGACGCGGGACCGAATGCGAAGGTGTCGAGCGAGTCGCTGCTCGACGAGGCCAAGCGGCTCCAGAAGCTGGACGATTCCGGCCAGTTCTTCGTTAAGGACGGCGATCCCAATGCAGCCTTCGGCTCGGCGGCCAAGGTGGTGGAGGCGGAATACACCACCAGCATCAACATCCACGCGCCGCTGGAGCCGATGAACGCCACCGCGGAGTTCAAGGGCGACATCCTGCACATCTATTCCGGCAACCAGTTCGCAACGCGCTCCGGCGCGATCGCGGCGGGAGCTGCCGGGATCGATCCGAAGTTCGTGGTCATGCACCAGATGTGGCTGGGCGGCGGCTTCGGCCGGCGTCTCGATGCCGACATGATGATTCCGGCGGTGCAGGCGGCCAAGGCGGTCGGCAAGCCGGTGAAGGTGATCTACTCGCGCGAGAACGACATGACGATGGATTTCTCGCGTCCCCTCACCTACCAAAAAGTGAAGGCCGGCGTGGATGGCGATGGCAAGCTGATTGCGATCAGCCACGACGTGGTCTCGGCCTGGCCGACCGCGCGCTGGGGAATCCCCGACTTCCTCACGCCCTCGGTCGACAAGAAGGGCCCGCTCGATTCCTTTACTGTGAACGGCGCGGACTTCTTCTACACCGTGCCCAACCATTATGTGCGCGCGATCAAGAACGAGCTCGCGCACAACGCCACGCCCTCCGGCCAGCTTCGCTCGGTGGCGCCGGGCTGGACCTTCTGGGCGGTCGAAAGCATGATCGACGAGATCGCGGCGGCGACGGGCAAGGATCCCGCCCAGTTCCGCATCTCGTTGCTCGACGGCGCCGGCAAGAACGACGGCGGCGCGCAGCGCTTGCGCAACACGCTGCTCGCCGCGATGGGACTGTCCGGCTACGGCACCAAGCAATTGCCGAAAGGCGAGGGCATGGGCGTCGCCTGCGTCTCGTCGCAGGAGCGGGCGACCGCGAGCTGGACGGCGTGCGTGGCTCACGTCGCCGTCGCGCCGTCGGGGGAGGTGACCGTGAAGAAGCTCACGGTCGCAACCGACGTCGGCACGCAGGTGCATCCCGACAATGTCCGCGCCCAGGTCGAGGGTGCGGCGCTGTGGGGCCTGTCGCTGGCGATGTACGAGAAGGCGACGCTGAAGGACGGTGGCATCGAGCAGACCAATTTCGATGGCTACACGCCCTTGCGCATGAGCCAGACGCCCGAGGTCGCGATCGCCGTGATCGCCAATGGCGAGAAGGCCACCGGCGTCGGCGAGCCCGCGGTCACCGTGGTCGCGCCGGCCATCGGCAACGCCATCTTCAATGCCAGCGGCGCCCGCGTCCGCGCCCTGCCGATCACCGCGGAAGCCGTGAAGGCGAGCATGAAGGCGTAAGTCGCGCTGCGATTGCCGAATGAGCTGATCCGCCGGAGGGCAACCTCCGGCGGATTTGTTTTGGAGCCGCCTCCACACCCTCACCGTCATGCCCCGGCTTGACCGGGGCATCCAGTACGCCGCGGCTTCTCGGTTTCAGCCGGACCGTCTCAGCGTACTGGGTCGCCCGGTCAAGCCGGGCGACGACAGCGGAGGGCGGGGCGATAGCGTCCAAAATTCCCCTTATCCATCAATGCCCGTTCTACTGTGCATGGGGTTGTTTTCGCCGGTTGTGAAATTCCCCCCGGAACCCCACTCCGTAAAATTGCGTGCAATTCCCCAAGGTTCCATTGAGCACGCCTCTTAAGGGCCAGAGAACCTGATCCGGCTTAGGCTCATCGGCCAATACGCCCGAGTTTCCGGTCCTTGTGGGGGAAGCCATGAACGCCACAGCCAAATCCGCCGCCAAACGCCGGCTCCTGCTCGCCTCCGATCGGAGCGACGGGAGCAGCGAGCTCGCCAGCATCCTGAAAGCGGTCGGCGACGTCTCCACGGTGAAGACGGACGAAATCCCCGCCCAGCCGTCGCGCGATCTCTCCGGGCTCGTGGTCGACATCAATCTGCGCTCGCCCGACAGCGTGCAGCGGGTCCGCAACAAGCTGCGCGGCGATGCCTATCGTTCGATGCCGCGGCTGTTCGTGCTCGCGGACGCCCTGCATCACGGCACCATGCAGGCCTGGGCGCTCGGGGCCACCGACACCATCTCGCGGCCGCTCCAGGCCGAGGCCATCCTGCAGCGCATCCGCGCCGCCTTCCCGGACACCGCGGCCTATGACGCGACCGATCGCGGCAAGACGCTCAACCGCGGCGTCGAGGCGGCGCATGCGGTGCTGACCAAGATGTTCGAGAAGCTGCCACTCGGCGTGCCCCTGACCTTCGATGACGTCATCGCCGCCGAGAGCAAGATCCTGAAGGCGATCAAGCATTCCTCGCTGCGGGAATGGCTCACCACGGTCGGCTGTCACCATGTCGGCAGCTACCGCCATTGCCTGTTCGTCACCGGCTTCGCCGTCGCCTTCGCCCAGCATCTCGGCATGCGCGAGGACGACCAGCGCCGCCTGACCCGCGCCGCGCTGCTGCACGACGTCGGCAAGGCCTTCGTTCCGGCCTGGCTGCTCGACAAGCCCGGCAAGCTCACCGACGAGGAGATGGCTGAGGTCCGCCAGCATCCGCGCCGCGGCTATGATGCGCTCGCCGCGCAAGGCGGCTTCCCGCCGGAGATGCTGGACGTGGTGCTGCATCACCACGAATTCCTCGACGGCTCCGGCTATCCGAACGGCCTGTCGTCGAACCAGATCAGCGACATCGTGCGCCTGACGACAATCGTCGACATCTACGCCGCGCTCGTCGAGAAGCGCGCCTACCGCATGCCCTTCACCCACTCCCGCGCCTTCACGATGATGGAAGGCATGGGCGGCAAGCTCGACCAGCAGCTGCTGCAGGCGTTCCGCCCGGTCGCGCTGGGGTCGTTCTAGTCGGGATGCCGTAGTCGTAGGGTGGGTTAGCCTCGCGGCTGCGCGAAGCGCAGGCGCCAGGCGTAACCCACCATGCCTCCGCAATTGCCGAACGAAGTAGGTGGGTTACGCCTTCGGCTAACCCACCTACGAGATCACCCCACCAGCTTCCGCAGCTCCGCCTTCGCCACCTTCTCCAGCGTCGAGCGCGGCATGTCGTCGACGAGCCTGATCTCGCGCGGCAGCTTGAAGTCGGCGAGGCCCCTGCGGCAGGCTTCCATCACGCGGTCCTGCAGGTCGGGGGCCGCGCCTGCGACGCCGCCCTGCGGGATGATGAAGACCACCGGCACCTCGTCCAGCATCGGGTGCTTCTTCGCCACCACCGCGGCCTCGCGCACGCCCGGCACGAGCGCGATCACCTGCTCGATCTCGGAAGCCGCAACGTTCTCGCCGCCGACCTTCAGCATGTCCTTGGCGCGGTCGCCGAACTTGATGAAGCCGTTCTCCAATCGCTCGACGCGGTCGCCGGTGAGGAAGAAGCCGTGCTCGTCAAAACTCTCGCGCATCGCCTTCTCGTTGTGCAGGTACTCGGCGAACAGCGACAGGCCGGGGATGCCCCTGATCGCGAGATTGCCGGTGTCGCCGACCTCCGTCGGCCGTCCGTCGTCGTCGGTGATGCGGATCTGATACTCGGGCGCGGCGCGACCGATCGACATCGGGATGTTGGGCTGATCCACCTCGCCGACGATGCCGTGGGTGATGGTCTCGGTCATGCCCCACCAGCCGATCATCTTGACGCCGAAGGCGGCAAAGGCCGGCGGCTCGTTGATGGCGGTGCCCCACAGGCGGAACTTGTGGTCTTGCGGGACCTCCTGCTCGAGCAGCGCTTTCATGCAGAACGGGATGGTCGAGGTCCAGGTCGCGCCGTGCTCGCGCGCGACGCCCCAGAACCGGCTGGCGGAGAAGCGCGGCTGGATCACGCAAGTGGCGCCGACCCACAGCGTCGCCAGCATGGAATAGGCCAGCGCATTGGTGTGGAACAGGGGCAGGTACGCCTGGTGCACGTCGCGGGCATGAAGGTCCTCGTGCGCGGCGTTGATCTTGGCGCCCCACAGTGCGTTGGCGTGGGTCCACAGCACCGCCTTCGGCCGCGACGTCGTGCCCGAGGTGTATTGCACGCTGCATGGCGCGAGCGGATCGGTCGCGCGCCGGGGGCGATCGGCACTGTCGGCGAACAGCGATTCGAAGCTGTCGCCCCGCGAGACGCCCCGCGCGGGCGCCGCCCCCGCATCGTGCGAGGTCACCGCCAGCCAGCGTATGCTGCGGCAGTTCTGCGCGACGGCTTCCGCATAGGCCGGCTGCGTGATCGCGGCGACCGCGCCGCAATGATCGGCGAAATACGCGATCTCGGCCGGCGCCGAGCGCGTATTGGTGGTGACGGCGACGGCCCCGAGCTCGACGCAGGCGAACCAGGCCAGCATCGCCTCGATGCAATTGTCGAGATGAATGAGCACATACTCGCCCGGCTTGACGCCGCGCCTGGCGAGGCCGGCCGCGAGCGCGCCGACGCGCTCGTGAAACTCGCCGTAGCTCCAGCGCCGCGCCGGCGCGTCGAACGGGGCCCAGATCAGGAACGGATGATCACGCCGGACCTCGGCGCGCAGCTTGAGCAGCCAGGGCACGTCGAGCCCGTCGAACGGGCCCACGATTCCAGCTGTGGTCTGTTGAACTGGCATGGCGACCTCCCGTGCAGCCTGCATCTTGCCGGCGGCTGTCTTTTGATGATTGCGTCTTCCTGCCATTGGACGACGCGGGACGCAATCGGGGGTATGCGTGAGCGCGCTCTCTCCACCGTCATTGCGAGCGCAGCGAAGCAATCCAGACTCTCTCCACGGAGGCAGTCTGGATTGCTTCGTCGCAAGCGCTCCTCGCAATGACGGCGTTCGGGGGCGCGGCGGCCCTATCAGCCGGCGTCCCCGTACGACGAGATCTCGATCAAACTGCCATCGGGATCCCGGCAATAGACCGAGCGCAACGTGCCGCGGGCGCCTTGCCTCGGGCCCGGACCTTCCTCGATCGCGACGCCATGTGCCCGCAAATGCGCCACCACCTCGTCCGGCGTGGCCGAGGTGAGAAAGCACAAATCTTCGCTGCCCACCGTGGGATGGTTCGCGGTGAACCACTCCACCTTGTCGGCATCGCGTTGCCGGACGTTGATCCTCTGGTTACCGAATTCAAGGAAAGTCCGCGGCGCTTTGCCGCCGCCGGGATCGAACGCCTTGACTTCCATGCCGAGAATCTTGCCGTACCACGCAGCACTTGCCGCGACGTCGCTGACATTGATCACGAGATGATCCAGGGCATGAACCTTGACCGGCATGTCTCATCCTTTCGTCGTGATGTGCCCCGCGCACTTTCCGCACGCGGCAAGCTTTGTTACAACCGCAGCGACGCGGCTTTCAAGCCATCCGACTTCAAGAACAACACTGGGAGAACCCTTGAGATGATCACTCGCCGTACCGCGCTGGGCCTGCTCGCCGCCAGTCCGCTTGCAGCCACCCCGCTGTCGAAGGCCTTTGCCGCCGATTATCCGGCCCGTCCGGTGAAATGGGTGGTGGGCTATCCGCCGGGCGGCGCCACCGACATCCTGGCACGGCTGATCGGCCAGCGGCTGTCGGAAAAGCTCGGCCAGCAATTCGTGATCGAGAACAAGCCGGGCGCCGGGAACAACATCGCCACCGAATCGGTCATCAATGCCGAGCCCGACGGCTACACGCTGCAGCTGGTCAACCCGGCCAACTACATCAACGCCTCGCTCTACAAGAATCTCAAGTTCAACTTCGTGAACGATGTCGCGCCGGTCGCCTCGTTCCAGCGCGTGCCGAACGTGATGACCGTGAACAAGGATGTGCCGGCCAAGAACGTCGCCGAGTTCATCGAGTATGTGAAGGCCAATCCCGGCAAGGTGAACATGGCCTCATCCGGCAACGGCACCTCGGTGCATCTGTCCGGCGAGATGTTCATGGCCATGACCGGCTGCAAGATGCAGCACGTGCCCTATCGCGGCGCCGCGCCCGCGATCACTGACATGCTCGCCGGCCAGGTGCAGGTGATCTTCGACAACATGCCTTCGATCATTCAGCACATCCGCTCCGGCAGCCTGCGCGCGATCGGTGTCACCACCACGGAACGCTCGCCGCAGCTGCCCGACGTGCAGCCGATCGCCGACACCGTCAAGGGCTATGAGGCGAGCGCGTTGTTCGGCATGGGCGCGCCGAAGAACACGCCGAAGGAAATCATCGCCAAGCTCAACGCCGAGGTCAACGCGGTGCTCAAGGAGCCCGACATGGCCAAGCGCCTGGTCGAGCTCGGCGGCGAGCCGCGGGTGCAGACGCCCGAGGCGTTCGGCGAGGAGATCAAGGCCGAGACCGAGAAGTGGAAGAAGGTCGTCGACTTCGCCGGCCTGAAGGTCGAGTAGAAATCTCGTGATGACGAGGAAGAGAGCCCTGTCGTTCGGCAGGGCTTTTTTCTTGGCTGCATTGCCAGCAACCCGATCACGCTCTCGTGCGGATCCGCGCCCTGCGCCTTCCGGCTTGACGTTGTCGCGCTCGCGTCTATACTAAACCACATGGTTAAGTATCAGGACGAGACGCTGGACCGGACTTTTGCGGCCCTGTCAGACCCGACGCGTCGTGCCTTGCTGGCGCGCCTCGGCGAGCAGGACGGCCTGTCGGTGAGCGAGCTGGCGGCCCCGTTTGCGGTATCGCTGCCGGCGATCATGAAGCATCTCGACGTGCTCACCGATGCCGGGCTGATCGTGCGCGAGAAGACCGGGCGCACGGTCGCCTGCCGGCTGACCGCGCAGCCGATGGAGCAGGCGATGAACTGGCTCAATCGTTATGCGCAGTTCTGGTCCCACAATCTCGATCGCCTTGCCGCCTTCGTGGAGGAAGAGACATGGCCAACGCAACCGCCAACACCGCCGAACGCCCGGCAGAACGACCAAGCCTCACGCTCACGCGCCGGCTCCGCGCGCCGCCGCAAAAGGTCTACGCCGCCTGGACGCAAGCCGCGCAGCTAGCGCAATGGTTCGGGCCGCCGAACATGAAGCCGGCGACGCTTCAAGCCGAGCTCGACGTCCGCGTCGGCGGCCGGTTTCGCATCAGCTTCACCGGCGACGACGGCGAATATTTCGAGGCCGGCGGCCGCTATCGCGAGCTGGTACCGAACGAGCTTCTGGTCTTCACCTGGGCCTGGCACTCGACGCCGGAGCGTGAATCGCTGGTGACGATTTCGCTGAAGCCGGACGCTGCCGGCACCTTGATGATCTTCCATCACGCCCAGTTCTTCGACGAGACCGCGCGCGACAACCACCAGCGCGGCTGGAGCTCGATTTTCGACAAGCTCGATGCTTTCGTCGCCTGATCCCCAAGGAGAACGCCATGCAGCAACATCAGATCGTTTCGCGCGAGCAATGGATCGTCGCGCGCAAGGCCCTTCTGGCCCACGAGAAGGAATTGACCCAGGCCCGCGAACGGCTTGCCGACGAGCGCCGCCGGCTCCCCTGGGTCAAGGTCGACGAGGCGTACGAATTCGAAGGGCCGAACGGCATCGTGTCCTTGGGCGATCTGTTCAAGGGCCGGCCGCAGCTGATCGTGCAGCACGTGATGTTCGCGCCCGATTGGGACGCGGCCTGCAAGAGCTGTTCGTTCTGGGCCGATGGGTTCGAGCGCATGGTGCCGCATTTGGCCGCGCGCGACACCGCGATGGTTGCGGTCTCGCTGGCGCCAAGCGCAAAGCTCGAGGCCTTCAAGAAGCGGATGGGCTGGACCTTCGACTGGGTTTCCTCAGGCCGCAACGACTTCAACCGCGATTACGGCGTGACGTTCTCACAGGAAGAGGTCGCGACCGGCAAGCCGATGTACAATTTCGGGACCACGCCGTTCTACGGCCCCGAACTGCCCGGCATCAGCGTGTTCTTCCGCGACGAGGCCGGCGCGATCTTCCACACTTATTCCTGCTTCGCCCGCGGCCTCGACATGATGAACGCTGCATATCAATATCTCGATCTCACCCCGCTCGGCCGTCACGAGGAAGGCCTGCCTTATCCGATGGACTGGGTGCGCCTGCGCGACCAGTACGAGCCGCAGCCGGCGAAGGCGGCGTGCTGCCACGGGTGAGGGGAGCGCTCGACGCACATCAAAGGTGTCATCGCCCGGCTAGACCGGGCGATCCAGTATTCCGAGACGGCAGTGATCAATCGAAAGGCCGCGGCGTACTGGATTCCCCGCCTTCGCGGGGAATGACAGCTACGGGTGAGGTGCAGGGTGTGCCTTGCCCCGATAGCTACCGCTTCGCCTCCGCCTGCTCCGCCGCGTTGCACGAGATCAGCATCGTGTACGGCCGGGCGTTGGTGGCGATGTCGGTGGTCTTGAGCTCGCTCTTTGGCTCGGCGGTCTGATAGGGCACGATCGAATTGTCGAGGAAATCGCGCAGCACTCCGGTCTTGATGGCGAAATTGATGTTTTCAGGGATGTTGCCGGTCGCCACCGCGATCCGCAAGGCTGGAATCTTGCCCGTGACCACGCCCACGACCTGACCCGTGTTGTCGAACAGCGGCCCGCCGCTGTTGCCAGGCTGCACGGGTGCGCTGATTTGCAGGAAGCGCGAGTCGTTGCGCATGCCGCTGAGCGAGCTCACGATGCCGGTGGTCACGCTGAAGTCCGAGGTCAGGATTCCGTGATAGGGAAAGCCGATCGCGATCACGGAATCGCCGGAGCGGATCGAGCGGTCGCGGATCCGGGCAAAATCCTTGAAGGTCGTCGTCGACGGCGCCTGCAACAGGGCGAGGTCGTTGTTGGCATCGCTCGAGACGACGCGCAGCACCATTGCGGCTTCGCCGGTGAGATTGCCCCTGACGTCGCCGACGCAGCCGTCGATCACATGATGGTTGGTGACGACGTGCCCGCTCGCGCTGACGACGAAGCCGCTGCCGCTCCTGGCTCGGGCAGGTTTGCCGCCGGCCGGCGCTGCCGCCTGCTTCTCCGCCGTCGCCGCCGGCTTGGCCGCACCCTTGGTGAAATCGCCGGCCTTGCTGAGCCCGTCTGCCTTCACCCGCGTGACGCAGTTCGCCAGCGCCGGGATCAGGGGCGCCGTCGACGTCAGCACAAATTGGAGTGGCTTGCTCCCGTTGGTCGTGATCACCATCAGGCTTGCCTTCTGGAAGGTGCGAGCGACGTTGGGGGGCAGCATGGTCGTCACCATATTGGTGGTGCCGGCGGTCGCAAACAACCTCGCCTGCTCCTGGCCGTCGAAGATGAAGTCGATGGGCGCGGTATCGCCCTTGTTGAAGCGAAAGCTGGGGCTGGCAAAGCTCAGCAGCCAGGAGCCGGCCGCATTCTGCGCGACGAAGAGACTCACGCCGTTGGCGTAAGGTGCGGTCGCCGCGCAATGGGAGAACGCGCCCGTCTCGTCATTGCTGAATGCGCCGCCTGCCCAGTTGCCGACCTTGACGGTGCCGAACGGCCCCGCCGCGTTCGCCCCGAACACACTCATCTGCAACACGAACGCAACGACCAACGACCTCAACCACATACCCCAGCCCCCGGCAAACGCACTCGCATCCATCTTATCCGCGAGGGCAGGGGAGGCGCAACCGTCAGTTGTCCGCTCTCGTCCGGCTGGCCGCGACAATTCGGGCTTGCACATACTTTGCAGTGCCGTATACTTTGCGATACAAAGTAACGGGGCCGTTGCCTCGTAATGTCTGGGTGGAACGAGGTTTTGGCGTTGCCCATGCGCGATCTCGACAAGGCGCTGGCCGACATCGTGACGATCCGCAGCCAGATCGCGGCAGGTACCGCCTTCCGCGGTTACGGCCCGGCGACGATGGCGGCGACCGGTGCTGTTGCGCTCATCACCGCCGTCCTGCAATTCTGGCTGTTGGATGATCCCACCGGCGAGCCGCTCGTTTTCTTCATCGGCTGGTTCATCGCCGCCGCGCTGTCTGGACTGATCATCGGCATCGAGATGCGCGCCCGGTCGCGACGCCATCATTCCGGTCTCGCCGACGCGATGATCCACCAGGCGGTCGAGCAGTTCCTGCCGGCGGGCGTTGCCGGCGTTCTGCTCGCGGTGGTGATGTGGAAGTTCGCGAGCGAGACGCTGTGGCTGCTGCCGGGCCTGTGGCAGATCCTGGTGTCGCTCGGCATCTTTGCCTCGGTCCGCTCGCTGCCGCGCACGGTGGCGCTCGCCGGCGCCTGGTATTTCGTGTCCGGCTTCGCGGTCGTGGTGCTCGCGAGCCGAACCCACACGCTGTCGCCATGGACCATGGGCCTACCTTTCCTGATCGGCCAATCGCTGATGGCGGCCATTCTGCATTTCGCGTCCGGAGACAACGATGTCGAAGACTGACAGCGCGCCCTTCTCCTATGAAGGCCTCGACCGCGTGATCCACGAGAAGGCGAGGCTCGGGCTTCTGACCTCGCTGATGGCGCATCCCAAGGGGCTGGCGTTCGGCGATCTCAAGCAGCTCTGCGGCCTCACCGACGGCAATCTCAGCCGGCACCTTGCCGTGCTGCAGGAAGCCGGCCTCGTCGAGGTGACCAAGGGCTACGAAGGGAATCGCCCGCACACCAGCTGCCGCCTCACCAAGGCCGGCCGCCGCCGCTTCCTCGACTATCTCGCCGTGCTCGAGCGGCTGGTGCGCGACGCGGCGAAGGCCGCTGGCCGCGAAGCGCCGCCGCTCGGCCGTCTCGGCATCGCCTCGACCTGATCTCCCCTTTTTTGACCGGAGACTTTGCAATGCAAAGTGACATCACGTCCCGCAACGAGAAGCTTCATGTCGGCATCATCATGGACGGCAACGGCCGATGGGCGACGCGGCGCGGCCTGTCGCGCGTGCGCGGCCACGAGGCCGGCGTCGAGACCATCCGCCGCATCGTCGAGGCCGCGCCCAAGCAGGGCATCGGCACGCTGACGCTTTACGCCTTCTCCACCGACAATTGGCGGCGGCCGAAGGCCGAGGTCGCGGCGCTGATGACCCTGCTGCGCTTCTACCTCGCGAACGAAGTGCAGAGCCTCGTCAAGAACGGCGTGCGCCTCTCCGTCATCGGCCGCCGCGATCGCCTGCCCGACGGCATCGCCGCCGCGATCGCGCGCGCCGAGGCGGCCACCGCCGATGGCCGCGCGCTGCATGTGCGCATCGCCGTCGATTATTCCGCGCGCGACGCCATCCTCAATGCCGCGGCCAAGGCGGCCGCGCTGACCAGCCTGACGCGTGAAGCCTTCTCGCAGCTCGTCACAGGCGAGGCTGGCCTTCGCGACGTCGACCTCATCATCCGCACCTCCGGCGAGAAGCGGCTGTCGGACTTCCTGCTTTGGGAAGGCGCCTATGCCGAGCTGTACTTCACCGAGCGGATGTGGCCCGAATTCGACGCGGGCGATCTTGCCGAGGCGCTCGCCGCCTTCCATGGCCGCGAGCGCCGCTTCGGCGGGCTGCAAGCCATTATGCCCGGAGAGGCGCCCTCGCTCTCGCAGGTGTGAGGCGCTCGGCGCCCGCCGGCTCCCCCACCGATTGCCGCCCGGCACGGATCGTGCTCTAGTCTTCCGGCGTTGTGTACCCCTGCGACGGGAGCGTTCGCACCATGCGCGCAGTCCTCGATTACTGCACCGGCGGAACGGAGCGGCAGCTTGCCGCCGGCACCATCATCGTCGCCGAGGGGGGCACCTCCGGCCATCTCTACGTGCTGATGCAAGGCAGGCTCGAGGTGCTCAAGGGCGAGATGGTGGTCGCCACCGTCACCGAGCCCGGCGCGGTGTTGGGTGAGATGTCCGTGCTGCTGGGCCAGCCGCACACCGCAACGGTACGGGCCTGCTCCGACGCCATCGTCTACGAATTCGAGGATGCCGCCGCGTTCCTCGAGAGGGAGCCGGGCGTGGCGCTGCTGATCGCAAAAATGCTGGCGCAGAGGCTCAACGTCGCCAACACCTACCTCGCCGATCTGAAGCGGCAATATGCCGGCCACGGCACGCATCTGGCCATGGTCGGCGAAGTGCTCCAGAGCATGATCAACCTGCCGCCGGCTGAGGTTTCGCCCGGCTCTGATCGGCAATCCGATCCAAGAATGTGAGCCAGTCGGGCGGCGCCTCGATGGGGGCGGCGGGCCGCCGCAGCGGCGCATTCAGGTCGATCCATTGCGCCGCGCCGGCCGCCAGCCAGAACGCCTTGTCGGCATCGAGATCGAGCACGATGCAGGTTGGGGGACGGCCGGGTTGCAGGCCCGTGTTGAAGACCCAGGTCTGGCCCAGCCGGTCGAACCACGATCCATTGCTGATGAAGGGCGATTGATGCACATGGCCCGAGATCACCATCGACGGCTGGTATTGCATGATCCACTGCACCAGCTCGACGTCGCCGAAGAAGCGCTTGCCGCCCCAGCTCGTCGGTGAATCCGCCGGCGGCGCATGATGCGCCCAGATCCAGCGCTGCGGCCTGACGGCTGCGGCATCGCGCAACTGCTCGATGAGGCGTTGCTTGACCTGGGGTCCGTCCCACCATGGGCACACCGTGAACAGGGTATCGCCGACCGTCAGGCCGTCGCCGTCGCAGGCGATGCCGAGCTCGCGCACCTCCGAGATCCAGCGCGAAATCTTCTCACCTTCGGCGTTGCGCTCGTCGAGATCGTGATTGCCGGAGCAGAGGATCACGCGGGTCGTCGCGGCCAGCAGCGCGAGATACTTCTTCACCACCACGATCTGGGCGCGGAAATCCACTATCGAGCCAATGTCGAGCGCGTCGCCGGCGAAGATCACGAGGTCGAATTGCGGCGCCGCGCTGACCAGCCAGTCGAGCTGCGGCAGCGAATAGTGCAGGTCGGCCACGACCAGGCAGCGCATGGAAAATCCGACGGCCAGAGAGCAAAATGTCAGGGAATTCCAAAAACGGCATAAAGCAAGAAGCAGACCAGCCCGGCCGGCCCCTTTGCATCAATCCAATGAGCGACAGCATGCTGCGTCCCGTCGCAGAGCGCAAGGGGCGGCAATGCGGGGCTGGACCGGATCGCCGAATTCTGGTGTCGTGGCCTGCTCTCAACACCTGTGTTCACATGACCTCCTTCAAGACCATTCGCGCCCGCGCCGAGAAGCGCAAGGGCGGGCCCAAGGCGCTGGACAAGTTGATGCCGGCCAAGCCGGACCTCAAGCAGCTGGCCAAGCTCGGCGACGATCGTATCCTCGCCGAAATGACCAAGCGGGTGTTCTGCGCCGGCTTTGCCTGGAGCGTGATCGATTCCAAATGGGACGGCTTTGAGCAGGCCTTCCTGCATTTCCAGCCCGCCAAGCTCACGTTCCAGCCCGAAGATTATTGGGAGGGCCTGCTGCGCGACGCGCGCATCGTGCGCAACGGTGCCAAGATCATGTCGGTGCGCGACAACGCCGCCTTCGTGCAGGAGATCGCAAAGGAGCACGGCAGCTTCGGCAAGTTCCTGGCGAAATGGCCGTCCTCCGACGAGATCGGCCTGCTCGACCTCCTCAACAAACGCGGCAGCCGGCTGGGCGGAAACACCGGCCAGATGCTGCTCCGCTTCGTCGGCTGGGACGGCTTCGTGACGTCGAAGGACGTCGTGGCCTGCCTGCGCGCTGCCGGTCTCGACATCGCCGAGGAGGTCAAGTCGAAGGGCGATCTCGCCAAGGTGCAGGCGCAGTTCAACGCCTGGGCCGAGGAGTCCGGCCTGCCGTACACATATCTGTCACGCATCTGCGCGCTGTCGGTCGGCGAGAACAGCAGCGAGTAGCGCGTCGATCGATAGATCGTGTGCATCCTGTGGCGATCTTGTGCCGCGAACGCGGCCGATGAAACCCCGCGATCACGAAATACATTTCGCAGGAACATTTGTCCGCAGCACCTGTTCGGGACTCTGAGCCAGGCGCATAAGGGCGCAGGGAATGCTCGCTCCCGCCTGGCTCGATGAAACCGGATACAACAACGGAGCAGCTCATGAAGCTCACATCTGAACAGGTGAAGCAGACCGTCAACCAGCTCGGCGCTCAGGTGCTGCCCGACGAACATCCGGCGATGCCGCAGCTCAACAGCATGTTCGGCGAGCACACCTTCTTCGTCGACGAGATGGGCCTCAAGGTGCTCGAGCCCACGGGATCGCTGGGCAGCGACCGCCAAAGCGGCGAGGTCGTCAGCCTCGCCGATTGGGGCGATTCCGACCTGACGCGCCTGATGGCGCATGAGCCCGAACCAACCGGCGTGATCGTGGTGTTCGAGCATGTGAGGCATTGAGCAGCCCGACGGGACGTTTTGGAGACACGTGCGCCACGGCACTCCCGTGGCGCGCGGCTTTGGCGTGACTGGTGACGTGGTGATCAGCTCCGCCGCCTTGCGAACGGTCTGGTGCCGGTCGCATTATCTGCCGCGAATGCTCTGTGCGTAGCGCCACATTTCTCCGCGACAGGCCGGAAACAGCGCAACGATCGTGAGCGAAACCGCATATGAAAGGCAGAAGCAGGCTGCCAATTCCGGGATCCCTCCGATCGAACGCGCCAGCAGCCAGCGATGCAGCAGAGACACCGTCACCACGGAAGCGAGGGCTCCGGCGAGATGTGGCCCGACCACTTCCATGAGGTCTCGATGACGCACCGGGCCGCGTCGCCCAATCAGCCACCACAGGATGGGCGTGCGCACGCGCTCGCTGATCGAGTATGCGCTGGCGACGCCGACTGGTCCGAACGGCAGCCCGCATATGAAAGCGAGAATCGATGTTGAGACATTGAACAGGCCCCAGCGCATGTATTCCTTGGTGCGGCCCTGGCTGAGGAAAAGCCAGTTGGCGGGGCTGTTGCTGGTCTGCAGCAGACCGGCGATGCTGAGGGCGACGAAGATCGGCGCAGCCTCGCTCCATTGGTCGCCGAGCAGGGTTTCGACCAGCGTATCGGCGGTCGCGATCATGAAGCCGACGCCAGGCAACACGAGCAGGAGCGCCGGCAGCACCGCGCGACGGAACGAATCCCGATAGCGCTCCGGCTCCTTCAGCAGGCCCGACAGCGTCGGCAGCATGATTCGCACCATCGGATTGCTGACTTGCTGAAGCGGAAACAGCAGCAACCGGTAGGCGCGGTTATACGCGCCAAGCGAGGCAGCCCCCCAGACCTTGCCGATCAACACCCCGTCGGTATTGCGGGACAGGAATTCGGCAAGATTGTAGCCGGTCACGCCGAGCCCGAAGTTCAGCATGTCGCGTGCAGCCTTGATCGAGCCGGGCCTCGACGGCAACCATCCCGAACTCAGCCACGCGCCGCTCGCGAGCACCAGACCTGATGTCAGGCTGCCGGCGAGAATGGCCCAATAGCTGTGATAGACGTACGCGACCGCGGCAGAGGTCAGTAATCCAGTCAGTGCGGCCGCGGACTCCAGGCCTGCCAGCGTCCAGAATCTCATCTGTCGCGTCAGCAACGACAAATGCTGGACGTCAGCGCCGCTGAGCAGCAACGTGACGCTCATACCGGATGTCAGTGGGGCGAGATTTGGCGCGCTGTAGAACCTGGCGACGAGCGGCGATAGCGCCACCTGTGTGGCCGCCAGTAGCGCGCCGACCGAGAGGTTCACCCAGAACAGCGCACTCAGCTCGTTGTGCGTCAACTCGTCCTTCTGCACGGTCGCGTGTCCAAGACCGAGATCCTGGAACAGCACCGCGAAGGCGAGCACCGGCGAAGCCATTGCATAAGTACCAAAGTCGACTGGCGTCAGTAGGCGCGAGAGCAGGATCACAGATCCGGTCTGCGTCGCTACACGCACGACCTGAGTGACGATCGCAGCGAGCGCACCTTTCCGTACGTTCCGGGACTGCTCGTCCTCGGACAAGCGCATGTTGAGTTGAGTCACGATCAGCTCCTCGAGCGGCGAACAACGAAAATTTCAAGCGCAGTTCGAAAGCAAGACGGTGAATCAAACGACAGTTTATCTTTTCGATTTCATGCGATTGGCGCTTCATTCATGTGCGATCAACCGGACGCCCTCATGCGCGGACCACCGCACGAGAGAGACATCGAGGCTATCGCGCGTGAGCAGCGTCGCGAAACGCCGACGACTATCCGTCAGTACGTGTCAATTGAATGGCGCGACCAAACTGCGTTCGCAAAAAACTTTACGTCGATCGCGCTCGAACGAACAGCCAATGGAGTGCATCTTGTTCAGAGCAGCGCGTCGAAATCGAAAAAGAGGCTGGTCTGTCAGCTTCACGTCAGGCAGTGCCTCGAAGATCGACACAGAACCGCTCGCAATAGTGTCAAACCTCTAGTCTTCGCGGTTCTCTTGCAACGTGTTCTTCAACGGGAATTTCGATGACGATCTGAGTTCCCGGACTCGCCTTGCTCTCGAGCAGCAAGCGCCCGTTGAGCGATGAGGTGACGAGATTGAACGCGATGTGCAGTCCCAGACCGGCATTGCCTTTCTCGCGACTTGTCGTGACGAATGGATCGAAGATGTGCGCCTGCAGGTGGTCAGGGATTCCGACGCCTTCATCAGCGCAGACAAGGCGGACTGATCTCGGATTCGGTTGGTTTACCGTGATCACGAACCGGCCGCCTCTCTTGTCAGGATACGCATGCGCTGCAGTGTTGAGGGCGAGATTGCTGATCACCTGAGCAAGCGCTCCGGGATAGCTGTTGAGCTTGATTCCCGCCGGGCAGTGTACCTCCACGGTCAGGGCATGATGCGACAGCAATGGCCCGAGCCGGGACATCAACTCCGATAGCCAATCCCTGAGCTCGAAACTGCGCCGGTCCTCATCGGCTTGATGGACCGCGACCTGCCTGAAGCTGTGCACCATTTCGGATGCGCGGTGCAGATTTTCGAAGGTCAGGTTGAGCCCCTGCTTGAGCCGGTCAATGCCCTTGGTTAGATCGGACCGCCGGACCGATGCTCCGCCCAATGCATCACTCATCGTTTGCAGGTCATCCTGCATGGCCGTCGACGTCGTCAAGGCGAGGCCGAGCGGGGTGCTGACCTCGTGAGCGACACCTGCCACCAATTGCCCGAGCGAGGCGAGCTTTTCCGCCTGCACGAGATGCTCCTGGGTCGCGCGCAGATCGCGCAACGATTTCTCGGAGCGTTCCTTTTCCCGTTGCAGCGCCTCGGATGTCCGGAACTGCTTTCGCGCCCGGTACTCGCGCGCAGCCACCGCGTAGAGCGACAATGCGTAGGCGTTGCCGACGAGAGAATGGTTGATGAAGCTCAGGCCGGTCGGCATTGTCGACGCGAATGTCTCGGCGACCAGCAACGCCACCCACGACAGCAGGCAGAAGATCGCCAGCGAGCCGATCCGCAAGGGCAGCATGGTCGAGACGAACAGTATGATCATCATCATGCCGGGCGCGGCAAAGGTGAAGCCCGAGGGAAGCACGAGATAGATGCTCGGCAGAATGCAGCCCGGGATGACGCAATAGATGAGAAAGATCGTCTCCGCCCATGGCTTCATCCGGCGCCGCGACAGCAGCGCCGTCAGCGGGAGCAGGATGACCACGGCGGTTCCACCGCGGATTGCGAGCGTGGTCGGCACGACTTCGGGGTAGAGCACCCAATCCCAGAGCGTGTAGCTGGCATAGGTGGCGGCGCCAAGCAGCATCGCGATCTGCGTCCATCCGAGACTGCCCCGGACATATTGGTCGACAAACCGGCGTTCCTCGATGCGGTCTTCGAAGCGCAGTCCGAGGCGTATCAATAAGGCAAGCATCCAAACTCAATCGCGAAAAGTCATGTCTGGTGTATCTACGACAGGTTTGGCGCCGCGTCGCGGATAAAGATGCCGCGTTCACCGAAGGGGCCTCAAGCCGCGTTCAGATGCCCAGCGTCAGCTGCGGCTCCGACTCGCCGGCGGCGTGGAGCGACGACAGCGAGACCCCAAGCAGCCTGACGCGCTTGGGCAGCGGCATCTCGGCTTCGAGCAGGCCGCAGGCCAGCCGCTCCAGATCGTCGCGTCCGGCAACGGCCGCCGCGACGGATCGGCTGCGCGTGATGATCTCGAAATCGGCGAATTTGATCTTCAGGGTGACGGTGCGGCCGCGATTGCCCGTCGCCTCGCAATGCCGCCAGACCTTGTCGACGAGCGGCCTTAGCTCGGCGGCAAGCGCGTCGAACGCATCGAGGTCGGTCGAGAACGTGTTCTCCGCGCCGACGGATTTGCGGATCCGGTTGGCGCGGACCGGCCGCTCGTCGACGCCGCGCGATATCCAATAATAATACGCGCCTGACTTGCCGAAATTCGCGTTCATGAACTCCAGCGATTGGTTGCGGATGTCCCGGCCGGTGAACAGGCCGAGCGCGTTCATCTTCGCAGCCGTCGCCGGACCGATGCCGTGGAATTTGCCGACCGGCAGCGGCTCGACGAAGGCCGGCCCCATCTCCGGCGAGATCACGAACTGGCCGTTGGGCTTGCGATGATCGGACGCGAGCTTGGCCAGAAACTTGTTGTAGGAGATACCCGCCGACGCGGTGAGGCCGGTCTCCGCCTTGATCTTCGCGCGGATCTCGAGCGCGATGTCCCGCGCCAGCGGGATGCCTTGCAGGTTCTCCGTCACGTCGAGATAGGCTTCATCGAGCGACAGCGGCTCGATGACGGGCGTGTGCTCGGCAAAGATGTCGCGGATTTGTCTGGAGATCGCCTTGTAGACCTCGAAGCGCGGCCTGACGAAGATCAGGTCGGGACATTGCCGCTTCGCCGTCACCGACGGCATGGCCGAGCGAACGCCGAACTTTCGAGCCTCGTAGCTCGCCGCCGCAACGACGCCGCGTTCCGCGGAGCCGCCGACCGCGACCGGCTTGCCGCGCAGCTCCGGATTGTCGCGCTGCTCCACAGAGGCATAGAACGCATCCATGTCGATATGGATGATCTTGCGGACAGGCGAGGGCTCGCCGGTCGTCGGGTCGGATTCGCTCATGGAAAGATGATACAATCGCGTGGGGAGATGCGCGAGCCGAGGGATGCTTCCGTCGATCCGGCGGCTGAATTGAGCTGCACAATCGCGGCAGGGTCAAAAGCATCTCAGGCTCGTGACGAGAGGCGCTCGTCAGTTCCGTTCAGTCGAGATGGCTTCGGCTCGGCCGCGATCGCTTGGGAGAGGCAGAGGCCCCTACTTGCCACGGATGAACTCAAGGAGCTGGCTTGAGGCTCCGTCGCCAACGCGCTGCGCACCTGCGACCGTGAGGTGATTGACGTCCCAATAGAGCCAGAGGCCGTCCATGGCGGTCGGACACTCGGCTTCTCCGCACAAATAGCGTTCTGGATAGAGCAGAAAGACCTGGTTCGGGTAGCGGCTCCGGATCTCCTCGAGCATGGCGTGGAATTCGCGATTGTCGGCCTGCACGCGATCAAGGGGCACAGCAGGACAGGGCTTGCTTGGCGCGTGCCAGAGGGGTCCCGGTGCGAAGCGGGACATCGGACTGCGGCAGCCCGGCTCGACTCCGGGCGCTATGATCAGGATGCGTCGTCCGCTGCCGCCCAGCTCATGGATCGTGTTCTCGATGCCGGCCCGCCAGACCTGCAGGGCCGGTGCATTGACCTCCGGCGCGAGCTCGTTGCGGAGCGCATCGCCGTAGGTCATCCAGGATTGACTGAGCACGATTGGAGCCTGGTTCTGCCTGATCGCGGCGAGGTAGGTATCGCGCTGGCGTTTGCAGTCCTGCGAGCCGTCGAAAGCTGTTCGCACGAGGCCGACGAGCAACGGACAACCTTCGGCCGTATAGGCTTCTCCCCGGACGGCGGCGCGCTTTGCCGCCGGGTCCAGCGCTGCGACATAATGCTCGGCGAAGGAGTCGCCGAGCACTTGCACGCCAACGGGGTCGCTCAATGAACCGAAGGCACATTTCGATTGTGCGCTCTTGGCGCACGGCCAGAAGCCGAATCGCTGCAGATCGGCGACCTCGCGGGCCTGTGCCGGGAGCCGCCATGGCCAGCCATCTTGGCGGTTGGCCACAAATGCAACAATCGCGAGCGCGACGATCGTCGCGGCGGCGGGGCCGGCGACTCGCAGCAGTGACGAGCGACCCGCGCGATAAGGCTGTTCGATCAGCCGATACATCAGCGCAGCCAGCGCCATCGCGAGGGCGACGATCAGCACTTTCACCGCAACCGACTTGGCGTCATCGCCCAGGATGTAGTTTGCGTAGACGATCAGGGGCCAGTGCACGAGGTAGAGCGAGTAGGACACCAGCCCGATCCCCGCACTCAGCGGATTGGTCAGGACAGGCGAAAGGACGTGACGCTCGCCCGCCAAGATCACGCAGGCTGCACCCAGGCATGGGATGAGGGCCGTCGCGCCAGGGAAGGAGGTCGCACTGTCGAAGCTGACGACCGCGTAAGCGATCAAACCGAATCCGGCGGCAGCCAACAGCGAGCGCGCTCCGGCCGGAAAGGTCAGCCTCTGCTCAGCAAAGATGACCAGCGCTCCGATCGCAAATTCGAAGGCGCGACAGGTCGGCAGGTAGAAAGCACCCGAGCTGTCGGTTGCGAGTGTCGCTTGCGCGACGCCGAGCGAAAGAATTGCGATGCCAAGAATGAGCAAAGGCAGTGCGCGACCGAGCAATCGGCGCCCCAGCAGAATGAACACGGGCCAAAACAGATAGAATTGCTCCTCGACGGCCAGCGACCAGAAGTGAAGCACGGGGCTGGGATCGGTCGAGTTGGCGAAATAGGCGTGGCTGCCGCGCCAGAAGTAGAAATTCGAGACCGATACCAGCGTAGCCACGGCGTCTTGAGTCAGGCCCTTGAAAAGCTCCGGAGAGAACCAGAGGCCACCGACGGCCAAGATGCCGATGATGGTGACGATCGCTGCGGGAAAGAGGCGCCGGATGCGGCGCTCGTAAAATCGCTGGAGCGAAAATTCGCCGCGATCAGCCTCGCTGAGAATGATCCGAGAGATCAGATAGCCGGACACGACGAAAAACAGGTCGACGCCAACGAAGCCGCCGCCGAACGGCGGAACGTCCAAATGATAGAGGAATACGCTCAAGACGGCGATCGCCCGGAGCCCGTCAATGTCGCGTCGATGGGATAGCTTTGTAACCAATTGCTGAATCCACTGGCGGCGGTTCGTCCGACTGCGGATCCGCGCGCGCCCGCTTGCCTTTAGCGCGCCCGCATGCGTTCCTCAACCGCAGGACGGGCCGAATTCCCCCCCCAATCGGGCTCGCCCCGGTCAGGCCGTCTCCGTCAACGTCGGCAACCCATCCGACGCTGCTGCGAGAAGACGCAGGACTTTGCCATGGCGCTCAGCGTCGTCGCACGGCCGCGGCTGCGCCAGGCATCGAGTCGGATTGGCTCATGGAAGGATGTTACAATCGGATGATGAGAAGGGCGAGGTGACGGATGCTTCAGTTGTTGGTCTTCGTGGCGGGCGTCGTCGGCACCGGCTGGTTGATCGGAGCGACCAATCCCCCCGGTGAATGGTATGCCGGCCTTGCCAAGCCGAGCTTCGTCCCGCCGAACTGGGCGTTCCCGATCGCCTGGACCATCCTTTACGTTCTGATCGCTGTTGCGGGATGGCGGACCTTTCGCCGTGAGCCCAGGGGCAAGGCGATGCTGGCCTGGGCGGCGCAAATGGCGCTCAACTTCATTTGGTCTCCGGTCATGTTCACGATGCACCAGATCGGCGCCGCGCTCGTCATTCTCGTCGGCCTGTTCATCGCGATCGTGACCTACATCGGTCTCGAGCTGTCACGCGACAGACTCGCCGCCGGATTGTTCGTGCCCTACGCAGCCTGGGTCGCGTTCGCCGGTGTGCTCAATGCGGCGATCTGGCGCTTGAATTGAGGCGCTGGGTCTCGACCGATTCAAAAAACAATCTCAGGCTTGTGAGTGGCAAGCATGGGCACGCGACCCAATATGAGCCCGCGGAGGACAGCCCATGCAATACAGCTCCGAGCTCATTCACACCATGCGTCAAGCGCTGGAGACCGTGATGGCGAGTGTGCCGGCCCATCAATCGGTGTTCGGCCTGAAAGCGGCCGTCGCCGAATGCATCCTGAAGGCCGCCGCACACGGCCACACGTCATACGATGGATTGGAGACGGCAGCGTCCGACCAGCTCCAGGCGATCATCGCGATGCTGACGTGAGGGCCGCTGATTTCCTAGACGGTCAGATGGTTGACTGGCGCACCCGACACGATTCGAACGTGTGACCTTTGCCTTCGGAGGGCAAGGGTGGGGAAATTACCCCTGCTTACCCGAAATCCCTTGGAATTGCTGGCCTTCAGATATAGGCTGAAAACAGCCTGATTTGGGGGCTACGGTCATTGCTCCGAATTTCCCTCGTTTTCCGGCACCTGCTTACCCAGTGCTTACCCGAGGGGAAATTGCCAAAGCTTACGAAACGCGCAGTTGACGCAGCGGAAACGACCGGCAAGGACCTGTTCCTCTGGGAGGAGGAATTGCCGGGGTTCGGCCTGCGGGTCAAGAAGAGCGGCGCGAAATCCTTCGTGGTGCAATATCGGAACGCGAACGGTCGCAGCAGACGGCTTACGCTGGGCCGGTATGGCGTCCTGACCCCTGAAGAAGCTCGCCGGGACGCCAAGCTGGCGCTGGCGGATGCTGTCCGCGGCGCAGATCCCGTAGAGACCAAGAAGCTGGCCCGCGGCGCCATGACCGTCGAGGAGCTGTGCCGCGAGTACCTGGACAAGGCCGAGCGGGGCCTCATCCTCACACGACGAGGCGAGGTCAAAAGCAAGACAACCCTATACAGCGATAAAGGGCGTATCGAACGTCACATCATCAAGCTGGTCGGCAAGAAGACCGTGAAGGGCTTCACCTCCAGCGACGCTAAAGGTCTCCAGCGCGATATCATCGCCGGCAAATCAGCGGCCGACGTGAAGACCAAGACCCGGGGGCGGGCGATAGTGACTGGCGGGAGAGGTACAGCGGCCCGGACGATGGGGCTGCTAGGTGGCATCTTCAGTTACGCCGTCGACGAGGGCTACCGGCAGGACAACCCTGTCAGTGGCATCCGGCGACCTAAAGACCAGACTAGAGAGTGGCGGCTAGATGACGCGGGGTATCGCCGCCTTGGGAAGTGCCTGGCCGTCGCCGAAGCAAACGGCGAGCACTGGCAGCGCGTCCTCGCGAGCCGTACGTCCGCCATGACAGGCTGCCGATTGGACGAGGTGGAAGGCTTGCTGAAGACGGAGGTCGATACTGTCGGGATGGCCCTTCGCCTCGGCGACAGCAAGACGGGCAAGAGCATCCGTCCTGTCGGGCCCGCCGTTATTGCGGTGCTGAAGACCGCAATGGCGAAGTCCAAATCGAAGTACGTATTCCCCGCCATCACGGCCGAGGCGAAGCACCATACGGGTTTGACGCGGTGGCTCCAGAAGGTGTCGGCCAAGGACGTCCCTGGGATCACTAGCCACGGACTGAGGCATTCCTTCAGCTCTACCGCCGAGGATCTCGGGTACACGCTGCCTACCATTAAGGCCCTGATCGGCCATTCCAGAAAGGGTAACGTTACGATGGGCTACATTCACAAGATCGATTCGGCGCTGCTCGCAGCTGCCGACCGGATCGCCAGGCACATCGATGATGCCATGAACGGAAAGAAACAGAGCAAGGTCGTCCAGTTTCGGAAGGCCTAATCGATCGGCGCGGCTAGGGTAGCTCCCGAAAAGCTGGTCCGCACCGGCCTGCCGCGTCGTCCACATTGCGGATGCTCCAAGCGGAGGAGCGCATGGCGGACTATGAATGGTATCTTCGCGAGATCGTGAATGCTCACGATCTTGTCGGCTTTGACGATGTCTTCTGGAATCTTGGCCAGGTTCTGGCGTGGGTGGAAACAAGAAGCCCGTTTGCGGTTGACGCACTTTCTGATTCGTCGCCAGAATTGTCTCGGCGAGAGCACTCGTTCCCTTCAGGGCTTCCGCATTTCGCTTCTGAGATTGCCGCGAGTAATGCCAAGGAGAATGGCCATGCGCCATTACCTTCGCCATTTCGATCGCTCGATGAGGTCCGTAGGATCGTTCTAAGATCCTTGCAATTGGGTACGCTCAAAGCTTCCGGGCAGCGACGCGGCTCCACTGTGCGTGAGCAAATCACGACTCTTGAATGGGCCGATCTCGTCATTTCAGACAATGTGTACGGCGAGATGAGCGTCCATCGCCATCCAGCCTTTCCAGTCGAGTGGCACGACGTCCGTGTTCTGCGAGATGAAGTGCTGAGTGCTTTTCCGCCGCCTCCATCGCGATCGTCTCAGCGTCCGAACGCCAGAGTTACACCAGTTCCGGAAGGATACTACGCCCTAGAGAAGGCTGTGCTCCTGATTGCTAAGGAATTGGACAGCGACATCTGGCGAACCGGAAAGATGACGAGGAACGAGATCGTGGCCTATGAGAACTTGGGCCAAGTGAACCATTACAAGAATCTGGGCCAGATACTTGACGATATCGTCGCCAATCTACGCGACCGAAAGGGCAATCTGCCGGACGATACAATAGCGCAGCGGCTCGCCAGTTACGAAAAGTGCCAGGGCGTGGTCAAAGAGGCGCTGCTGGCGGGTGATCTGAAATCGCTTCTCCAGTTCGAGACCGGCGAACGAGTGGAGTACCCTTCCAAGGCTTGGGACCAGGACGACGCTATCGCGTGGTTTGATGATGGCTTCATTTGGGTTGATGATGCGCCGGCTACCGCGGCTCCTGGTTGGGCATCCATCCTTATCGATAAGGATTCCTTCTCTGATTGGTACTATTCGGGGACGGGGCCTATGGCCGATGTCGAGGCCAAGGAGCCCGACAAGGGTGGGAGGCCGCCCGAGTACGACTGGGACGCGATCAAGTCCTACGCCATGTCCATCATCAAGGAGCGGGGTCTACCGGCCCGCGCCAATAAACGCCTGCCCTCAAAGGAGCAATTGACCGTCGCGATCTTGGACGCCTGGGCCTTTAAGGGGATCGAACTGAAGAAGCCGACCGTTAGTCGTTACGTCAAGAAGTGGTTGGATGAGCTTTGATCATAACCTGGGCTGAGCGGTTATGATGGGTTTTGGCAGGGTTCTGAGCGGACTTTAGCTCGCCTGCCATGCGAGTGGTTTCGCATCGATGACGAGGATTCCCCTCGGTTGATGAGAGGCCCCAATGAGAGAAAACCCTGAACGCCTACTGCGGCGCGCCCAAGCAGCCAAATACATCGTCGAGACGTATAACGTCCCGTGTTCACCCAAGACATTGGCGAAGCTGGCTTGCGTTAGCTCGGAAGGACCGCCCTTTCGGCTCGCCGGGCGCTTCCCGCTTTACCCCGTCTCAGGCCTCGACGCTTGGGCACAGAGGAAGATCGGACCGTTGGTCAGATCGACCTCTGAGGTTCGCCCCGTCGCCTGACACCATCCCTCAAAAGAAAACCCGGCTGCACGATCCGTATCTTGGCGGATTCGATCGTGCGCACCGGGCTTCTAGGAAATCGTAGTATGAAAAGACATAGCAAACGCATCCAGCAATCTCAATCGGTTTCTGACCTGCCGCTCTTCTCATGGCGCGTCACCATCCTGCAGCCGAGCAGCCAAGCCGGCCTGTTCGTAGCCCGTCGCTACCGCGTTCACCCGGCCTTCGCTGATCTGATCGCCAACCTGGCGGGTCTTGGAAGCGAGGTGCGCCAATGAGCTATCCCGACAGCCCCGGCTTTAAAGCCGTCGGTCCGAGCAGCGAGGCGGCGCAGAAGCTGACGCAGCGTGCCGCCACCGTTCGCGAGCGCGTCCTCGAGTTCCTGCGATCGGAGCATCCGGCAAGTTTCACGCCGGACCAAATCGCCGCTCGCCTCGAGATCAGTTTCCTGAGTGTCAGGCCGCGGGTCTCCGAGCTCCACCTGCAAGGTGAGATCGAGCCAGACGGAACGCGATGCAAGAACGTGTCCGGCATGTCGGCCCAGTGCTGGCGCGCCGCAAAGATTTCAGCGGGAGAGACCCGCTAATGGGAACGATCATGAATAGCTTCAACAACGCCCAGCGCGTCGATTTCAAGGCTGTCAGTTCGGCGGCCCTCAGTGCATTGGACTTCGTGATCCCCAAGCTGCTGCCCGGCGGACGGCGCGAGTCCGGCGAGTGGGTTGCGCGAAACCCCACTCGGAACGACGGGAAGCCGGGCAGCTTCAAGGTCAACCTGAAGAGCGGCGTCTGGTGCGACTTCGCCACCGGCGACAAGGGCGGCGACGTCATCGATCTCAAGGCGTACCTCGACGGCAAGTCGAAGCTGGATGCGGCGCGCGACCTCGCGTCGATGTTGAACGTCCAGCCCACGGGTACGGCCAACCTGACCGGGAACATGTGTGATCCCCAGCCCAAGGCGACCGCGAACATCGCGGCGACGCCGGCCGAGGTCAAAGACGCGCCTGTCCTCCCCGCGCGGACGAAGCCGGATGAGGACGGCAAGCCCCGCTTCATGGTGGCGGGTGACGAGGGGCCGCGCCCGCGTGACAGCGAGAAGCGACGCCACATCTACAAGTGCGGCGGCGTGCCTGTTCGCATCAAGATCATGACCAAGGGCGAGCAGAGGGCATTCAACGCCTATCGCGTTGCAGATGTCGACGGCACCACGGGCTGGCAGTATCGCAAGCCCGATGGTTACAAATCCGTCCCCTACGTGACTGGGGATCTCGACATCTCGACCACCGTCTTCTGGCCCGAGGGTGAGAAAGACGTGGACTCTGTCGGCAAGCGCGGCGGCTGCGCCGTCACGTTCGGCGGCGTCGGCGATGGGTTGCCGGCGGGCTGCGAGGAATATGTCGCAGGCAAGCATCTCGTGATCCTGGCCGACAACGATGACGAGGGATCGGATCACGCCGATGCAAAGGCGGCGCTCGCCTTCGGCGTCGCTGAGAGCGTCCGGGTTGTGCGTTTCCCAGAACTGGAGAAAAAGCAGGACGTCTCCGACTGGTTCGAAGCCGGGCATTCATTCCAAGATCTCGAGGAGAGGGCGCGCACGACCGTTGAATGGAAGCCCTCGACGGAAGAGATGAGCCAGGAGGAGGAGCACATCCAGGCCCGGGCCGAGAAGAAGTCGGCCCTGCCGGTCGGCTACAGCTTCTCTGATCGGGGTCTGATGTGGAGCAATCCGGACGATCTGGACAAGCCTGCGATCCTGGTTGCCGGCCACTTCGACGTCGTGGCGGAGACCCGTGACACCGATGGCGCAAGCTGGGGCGTGTTGTTGCGCTGGCGCGATCACGATGGCCGCGAGCACCAGTTCGCGCTGCCCCGGGCGACCTTGGCTGGCGACGGCTCGGAGGCGCGCCGGATCCTGATGGATGGCGGGTTCTTCATCTCGCCCAGCAACACCGCTCGCAACCTGTTCAACTCATTCTTGCTTCAGGTGAGATCGCCGAAGCGGGCCAGGGCTACCCAGCGGGTGGGCTGGCACAGCAACTCATTCGTCATGCCAGACGAGTGCTTCGCCGTTGACGATCGAGACCTTTTGCTGCTGCAGAGCGCGTCTGCCCACGAACACCCGTTCCGGCAGGCAGGTACCTTGGAGAGCTGGCAACAGAACGTAGCTAGGTACGCTGTCGGCAACAGCCGGCTCGTGCTGGCGCTGTCCGCTGCCTTCGCAGGGCCGCTGGTGAGCCCGTGCGCAGCCGAGGGTGGTGGCGTCCACTTCAAGGGCGCCTCATCCACGGGCAAGAGCACGGCCCTGCATGTGGCCGGCAGCGTCTGGGGCGGCGGCGATACCAATGGCTACATCCGCTCGTGGCGATCGACGGCCAACGGTCTGGAGGGCGTCTCACTCGCGCATTGCGATACGTTGCTGTGCTTGGATGAACTGTCCCAGCTGGCGGCGAAGGATGCCGGCGAAGCAGCCTACATGCTCGCGAACGGCTCGGGTAAGTCCCGCAGCACGCGCGACGGCTCGGCCCGTCGGGCGGCGAAGTGGCGCGTCCTCTTCCTGTCGTCGGGTGAAATCGGCCTCTCCGATAAGGTGGCTGAGGACGGCCGCGGCAAGCGGCTGGCAGCCGGTCAGCAGATCAGGATCGTCGACGTGTCGGCAGATGCCGGCGCCGGAATGGGGATGTTTGAACAGCTGCACGGGTTCACCTCGCCGGACGCCCTCGCGGTTCACCTGAAGACCGCGACGCAGCAGCACTACGGCGTCGCCGCGAGGCAGTATCTCGCGGCCATCGTTCCGCACATCGAGGACATCCGGAAGATCGTGAAGGATCTCGTGAAGAACTTCTGCGACACCTATGTGCCGGCAGGAGCGGACGGGCAGGTTAGTCGCGTCGCTCAGCGGTTCGGGCTCATCGCTGCCGGCGGCGAGATCGCGACGCTGTACGAGATCTTGCCCTGGTCGCGGGGAGACGCCGTTAAGGCAGCAGCCCTGTGCTTCGAACAATGGCTCGCAGCGCGTGGCGGGCATGAAGCCGCAGAGACCGCCGCGGGCATGGAGCAGGTAAGAACCTTCCTCTTGAAGGACGGGATGTCGCGCTTCATCCCCGCGTGGGAGGACAACGCGCCCAAGGGGATGCAGGCGCGCGATGTCGCCGGCTTCAGGGAGCAGATGGGCGATGGCTGGGACTTCTACGTCACCACCACGGCCTGGAAGGAAATCTGTGCCGGTCTCGACCCGCGGCGCGTAGCAGCGACGCTGAGGCAGAAGGGCTACATCGAGGGCGAAGGCTCCCACTCGGCGAAGTCAGTTCGCGTCCCCGACCACGGGAAGATGCGCCTCTACCATGTCCGCTCGACCTTCCTGGAGGATGCAAATGAAGCATGACTTGCAAGCCTTCTCCCGGGACATCGTGGCCCTCATGAAAATGAGTGGGGACAGTGGTGGCAGTGGGGACACTTCCGAGAAGTCACTGCGGCACAAGGACTATTTTGTCCCCACTCGCGAAATGATCGTGTCCCCACTCAAAAACGAGTGGGGACAGTCCCCGCCCGTGAGTGGGGACAGAAAAACATCGGAATTTGAATCGGTTACGCCGGGTGTCCCCAGTGTCCCCACTGCCACCACTCATTTCGAAGAGAGGCGAAACGCGCAAGTCTTCGAGGACAACCCAGCCGGGTGGCATGCAATTCTGCAGGAGCTGAAACGAATGCAAGCACCCGAGTGGGCCGGCGCAGATCGCTGGTCCCATGTGGTCGAAGACGCTGATTGCTTCCTATCGAGTTGGGATCGCGCGGCTTGCGATCTCGGCTGGACCGCCTTGGATCTGTTCGGTGTTCACGCCGTCGCGCCCGGGTGCCGATACGACGTCATGGGACTGGTGATGTTGCTTGGAGGCGGGACTGTCTTCGCGTTGACCGAGCGGACGGCGGCTTTACGACGGCTTTCCGGATCTACACTGACGTATCGGCGGAAGCCGATGTCCGGCGCCGTACTTCTGTGCGGAGGTCAGCATGCAATCGGCTGATGAGACCACATGGAGAGTGCTCACACCGTACGATCCTCGGGAGGGTATTAGCCTGGCGACGGCAGCCAAGAGGGCCGGTAAGTCCGATACGACGATCCGGAATTGGTGCCAGCAGCATGGTCTCGGCCGGCGCGTGGGAGGAGGCGTTTGGATTGTGAGCCAGGTCGCTCTCGCGATGTTCTTGGATGGCGATATGGCGGCGCTCGCTGCGTACCATGCGGGCGACCACTCGAGGTCGGAAGTTGCTCGGTACTTCGAGCGCTTCGGCCTGCCTAAACCGAAATCTTCCGCTTTCAGGAGGTGACCGGACGCGCAGACCGTCTGCGAAGGCAGCTTTTGGGCCCTTCGCAGACCTCCCTCCCGGCCATTGCTGGCATCCGATAACCGCCTCGAGGTCTCTGCTGCCCGCGAGGGAGTGGACGGGCGGGCTAGACTCACTCTTTTGAGGCGTTCTAAAATGTTCGCGGGAACGGCGGCGCAGACCGGAGCGCAGGTGCAAGAATACAGAGCCTATATCTTCGATCAGAAGGGCCACATCACCAGCCGGATCGATCTCCTATGCGAGAATGTTGAAGAGGCGCGCCAACGTGTGAAGCAGCTCGTGGATGGCGACGCGATCGAGCTATGGCAGGGCAACCAGAAGATCGAGCGGCTCGAACCGCCGCCACGTGCCCAGCCCTGAAGGGGCGTGAGGATTGCGCTAAATCAAGCCGGGCGGCGCTGACCGCCCTATGTTGAGCAGCATGTCTCAGATCCTGTTCACCTGCCCGGCAACAGCCATGAAGGTCCAGTGCGAGCTGGACTAAAGCAGTGCGACCTCTGAGGTCGAATATACGCAGATTGCCTGCCCGGCCTGCGCCCGCCTGCACCTGGTCAACCGTAAGACGGGAAAGCTGCTAGCTTCGAAGCCTTGACGAATCCCTGGGGGGAGTGGGCGCCGGTTCCGGTTCGGAACTTTTGTTCAATTTTGCACTTATCTGTTCTGCCGCGGTGTCGCGCAATAAGGATGGGGCCGGTGCAAAGCGAAATGCTGTTGGTCCTCATTCTGGAAGACGAGGTTCTTGTCCAGGATATGGTTCGAGATGCCCTGTCCGACGGTGGATTTGCAACGCAGGTTGTCTCGTCAGGAGAGGAAGCGATTCAGCTCCTCGAAGCAGATAGCACCAAACACCGCGCTCTATTGACCGATATCAACGTTCGCGGTTCGCTATCAGGCTGGGACGTTGCCAAACGCGCCAGAGAGCTTAATCCAGACGTACCGGTGATTTACATGACCGGGGCCGCAGCAGACGAGTGGCCTTCTCACGGCGTGCCGAACAGCGTCCTTTTGCACAAGCCATTCGCGCCCGCCCAGGTCGTGACAGCCGTGTCTCAGCTACTCAACCAGACGCCGTGCCCGCACGCGTAACGTTCTTGCAAACCCTCTCGCTCCAGCGAGCGGTTGACAGGGAGCGGACTCGCGGCCCGAGGGGGTGCACTGGCATCGAGCCTACAGTTTAGAGAGTACACGTAGGGTAGACTCAAACTTTGGACCCGCTTGCTAGCGGCCGTCCCCATTGCCCCGGCTGCCGCGAGTGCGGGCCGCCGTCTGGGATTGTCTTGGTTCGAGGCGGCCCGCCTGCCGTTCTCCCGGACAAAAATGAGCGAGCGACACGGAACTTAACAAGTTTTATTTTATTTAATTTATATATAAACTGATTTAATAGATTAATTATAGGAGGTCCACGCCATGCCCGGCCAGGATGACGATCGCCGCGAATTTCTCAAGACGTGCGGCAGGTTTGCCGCTGTGACTCCTCCCGCCATGACGCTCCTGCTCTCGACGTCTCTCACGACGGCCCATTGCAAAATCCGGCGCCGGACCTGCCGGCCCTCGCGGCAACAACGGCAAAGGCAATGGCGGCGGTGACGGCAGCCCCAATGGGAAGCCCGACAAGGACCGCTGAGTCACCGACACTCGCTCCCCGGGGGAGATGCAATGCAAGCCAGACGCCGCGACGTAGATTGGCACTTCGCCTCTTTCGTGGTGATGCTGCTCTGGCTAGCGTTGATTTGCGCCACACTCCTCGCGGTGCTTTTTGGTAGGCACACCTAAGACGAGTGGACGGACCGGGTTTGCCGGGACACATGGACTTTGATCTAAATCAAACAGCCTCCCGACCCACGTAATTGCCTACGTTGAGCTGCACCGGGAGGAGCAGGGAATGTTCAGTAATCGCCCTACGTGGATGATGCATCTATTGGCTTGTGCAATAGCCGCCATCGGTCTCCTCGCGATTCTTTCGATGGCGCTGGGGCCCTCTTGAGGAGAGCGAACCGGCACCCTGAGGGAGAGGACGGTTCCGTTATCCCAGCTAAATGCACCGATCGAGCTTGCTCGTTACATTCGCGAGAATGACCGAGCAATCGCGACGACTCGAGCGACTTGCGCGGACCCAAGCTACTTTAACAGGCGAGCCCCGCGCAAAGCAGGTTCTGCTTGAGATGGCGGACGAGTATCGCCGTCGAGCCGAAAGCCGACAGCACGCGCAAACCGAGCTGGAGCCATTTCCTGAAGAGTGGTGGGCGTCCCCCTGAGAGTGGACTCTGTCTCTGGCGGTGGAACCAAATTGATCTGTGTTAGTTTTCTTGGATCACTGGCTTAGGCTCTGCCCGTAGGCGCCGGTGGCTGAGAGATGTTCGCGCTCCCGCTGCTGCTAAAGGGAGCCGCGCTGTGTTGAGCACGCTCAAGATCATGAGCGACTACGTCGAACGTCGACGGCTTATCGCATCATACGAAGCAGAGATGATCGCACGATCGCGCGAACAGTTGGCCCGCTCAGAGGCGCTGTTGCGCGCGCCCATCCCGTCGTTGTTCTTGGCAATCACACCTTCATCCCCTGTCCGAAATTGCAGGAGCCCACTTCTCCGTCCTGCGGGAGCGAAGGGGACGCAGACCGGGAACCCATAGGTCGGTTGCCACGTTTTCCCGAGCGCGGAAATCACCGCGTTCCAGGCGAGTCACCGGCTCGCATCCCCCATTGCCCGCGACCTGGTGCCTCTCCTACCTCAGGCGGAGCAGCTCGATGAAGTACCTTCTGGTGATCGTCAGCTTTGGACTGCTCACATCGCCCTCTTTTGCCGATCCCTGGAAGGATGAAAGCGGCAAGGGTCGCTGGGGCTACGATCGTGGACCTTACCGGGCCTACAACTACGATCGCGAATACACGCAAGAGTACCGCCGGGGCCCCTGCAAGATCGAGCGCAAATGGGGCAAGCACGGCGAGTACAAGGAAGAGACCAAGTGCAAGGGCTATCGCGACTGACCTGAGAGGAGCGAGCGCGGAACTTGTGATCCGGTTCACACGCCACGTCTCATTGCGAGCTAGTCTCCGCCGATGGTGACGCCTGACCAGACCCTTGTTCGATGCCCGAGGTGCAAGAACTGGCCGATGCCTCTGCACACGATCTCTTAACCGCGACGAGGCAATTGGCCGACCCAATTCGTATGCATTCACTGCGGACATAGAAAGGAGGGCCCTTTGATCCATCCCGGAGAACGGGATCGCGAGCCAATGTTCTGAGAGGAGTGGCCGGGAGCGGCGGCCAGCCCTGAGGGAGTGCATTGTCGGTCCGCTCGGGGTCGCCAATGTCCCTTACCTGCTAAAATCAATGCTCCGCAGCACGATGCCGGGCGGGATGCCTTCGAACTCGCAGGCACGGTATTTGCTCGCGGCGCAGGCTTCGATGCGGTCTCGCAGGCGGGCGAACTGGGCTTCGCGGTGCTCGGGAGCGACCTTCGGACCGCGTTCAAGATCGTCCATTGCGGTCGTCGAGATTGCGCAACCGATCTCACGCGGGCCGTCCTGCATGGAGAACAGCACGATCATCCGGTCATATTCAAGGCCGATATAGCGGCTGCTGGTGAGGGGCATTTACGAACTCCTGTGCGGTCGGTTCGATCCCTTGTCCCACCTTCGCCATGCCTTCGGCGAGGCAGGTCTCAACCGATACAGGCAGTCCGCCCCCGGCATCACTTCCGCATCTTGCGCGCGTAAGGCGCCCCGAGCGGCCGGAAATTGCCTCAGCTCTCCTCAGACAACCGGGCGAAATCATCGAACAGCGCGGAGACCAGCGCGCGGTGGCGCGTGTCCTCCACCGGCAGGCTTGCGACATAGAGGTTCAGCAAATAGCGCGCCTTGACTGCGGCTTCGGACCAGGACGCGGCGGGCACCGTCATCAGGCGGTGTTCGAGATCGGCCTCGCGCTCCCGCAGCTGCCGGACATTGTTCTCGACCTCGGCCAGCGCGCGGCGCAGGTCGGTGACCTTCTGCGCGGCCATGCCGCGATGCTTATCGAGATCGACCGGGTGGTCAGTCATTGGCGGCGCTCGCGTCCGCCGCTTGCGCGTTCGCAAGATCGACCGAGCCGATCGACAACATCTCCGTGACGCCGCACGCACCTTCGGCGGGCAAGGTGATCATCGTGGCAACGCGGCGATATGCCGAGAAGGTTAGGCCCTCGATCGTCTCCTCGTCCGTGACGATCTCGTAGGCGCCGGCCGGCAACAGGCGCTCGATGGCGCGGATACGGAACGGGCGCTTGAAGTGGACGGTTTCTCGCCGCGAGCGGATGGTCATGCACGCCTGCCTTTCGCAAGTGAAGCCCCAACCGATGCTGGCGGTCGCGACCATGCGCCCTTCGCGCCGCAATAGCCAGCACTATCGGGCCCCGCCGGCAAACAAAGATGTCACAGCGGAGCCATCGCCCGCGCGGCATTTAACGCTCGCTATTGACTCGGCACGGGCTTAGGCTCGCTGCCATCACCGCACATCTCAACGGCTTCGACCGGTGACTGAGGGTCACGTGTGCTCCCGCCGAAGGCCCCGCAGGAGCATTTGATGTCGCGTCTTCGTATCTCCGAATGGATCGTGCCGCCGGTGATCGTTCCGTTGTTTCTACTGCTTCTCGTGTGCGGAGCCGCCATCCTCAATGGCTAGGACAACCCGGGTGCCGTATCTGGTCAGTGGGACCAACGAATACGGAAGCTCCAATCTCGGCCGCGGCAGTGCGGCAGTCGCGCTGCGGTTCGCACGGAAGCTGCTGCGCGAAGGCTACATGGACGTCAGGGTCTGCACCCCGCGTGGACGGGTTCTGCAGCCGGACGAACTCGACGAACTCAAACCGGAAAAGTAGAGCGACATGGCGAAGGGCCAGCAACGTGGCAATCGCGAAGCCAAGAAGCCGAAGAGGGAAAAGACCAAGGTGATCGCGGCGGCGCCGAGCCGCAAGGAAGCCGTTTGGCAGCCGGATTTCAGGCCTGCAAAGAAGAAGTAGCAGGGACCTGACACCCGGCAATGGAGTGTAGTGGTCCTAGCCCCCTTTCGGAACATCGCCCGGCAAATCCTCTCGAGGAGGAATCAAATAGGAAGGACGTTCAGCATGACAATGGCTAGAACAGGTACGTGGAAGGCCGCGCTTTTCCTTGCATCAGTGTTCGGTGCAGCAGCGTCGGCTTTCGCGGCGGAGCCGAACTGCCGTTCAATCGAAAGCACCAGCGCGCGCCTCTCCTGTTACGACGCAGCCTTTCCTCCAAAAGCGAGGAAGCCCTCCGGGACCAGTGCCGACTCATCGTCGGTCGAAAAGGACCCTTTCCTTGCGGAAGAAGCTCGCACCTCAGCGAAGTTAAAAAATATTTGCCGTGGTTGCTGAGTTTCATGGTTGCCGGTGCATTCCAAATAGCTCCAACTTCAGAGGGCCAGTAGGATGACGAAAGAGGACGCCAAAGGTCGTCGAGTGGGCCGCCAGCGAAAGCGTGCTCTTCACCTGGCTGGCACGGTGATAGATGAAAGAGCAGACGCCTCCGCGAGCTCCAAGGTTCAATCGACGAGAAAGCAGCGTCTGCTTGAAGGGCCTGCGGAATTTCGAGCGGACCGCGTTGATCGTTCTAGCCAGAGATCGGGGGGCGACGAGTGATCTAGCCAGCTGCGAAACCCCGGGGCCAGTTTGCAACGGGATGCCCCCTGGCATTCACCGCATCGGGAACAGTCATTGCCGAATGGTGGCAAGGCCGCTCGGCGGCGGCGAACTCTCTCGGCTTGCAGCTTGCAGATAGTTCCCGCCAGAATCGAAACAAAGCGCTCGCTATTGGGCAAATAAAGGCGCACTGTCTCACTACCATCGAGCGGCCCTCAGCATCTATCGGTGGCGTGAACGCAAATTGCGCTCCCGCTCAACCCCAAGCGGAGCGTCAAACATGCCGACTCAACGGTCCCCAGGACAATCCTTGACATTCGAATACCGCCTCGCGCAGGAGGCGATCAACCTCCGCTTACAGGCGAAGGGGATGCCCGCTGGCGTCCGCCGCACGGAGCTTCTGCGAAAGGCCAGGCAGATCGATGCTGCCGGAGAGGTCAACAAGTGGCTGACCTCGCCGGGACTACAGCCGCCATCTTGAATTTGGGCCTCGCTTTTGTCCGACCTGATGAACTTCAGCATGCCACGAGAAGACCAACCTTTATCGGGATTTTACTCTCACCCTCCCGAGGCTGTTAATCCGCCGCCTGCGCTTTTATTTAAGCGGGCGGCGTTTTTCTTTGCGCGCACCGTCAAGGGGCTGATCCCGATTCCTTTGGCTTTCTAGGAACGCCGCTGTGAGAATAGCTTTAAGCTTAATCACCTTTTCGGATCCCTAGGCTACGTATCGGCTGAGAGCTGGTTGCTCCCGCCCGCAAGCCGCTGGATGCATATGTGCAAAAAGTGCGACCAGATAAACAACGAGATTGAACAGTTCCGCAGGTTGATAGCACCGGAAATGGACGCGCTTAGCTTGGCGATGATCCGATGCGCAATCGAATTGCTAGAAGATGATAAGGCGGCCTTTAAGTGCCGCGGGAGCGCGCGCAACTAGGTGCGCCCTCCGTTCGCAATCTTAGTCGATGTCGCCTCTTGGCCCGTGGCGGCCAAGGCCGCCCGCCGCCTAGACGTCGGCTGTGAGGGGTAGACCGGGACGCAACCGAGATCAGGCCCAAGACTCGTCTCTCGGCCTGTGCTATCGAAGCCAATGAGAGCAATTTCAGTCACATGTTTGGTCCTGATCTGGGCCACCTCGGCAGCGGCCCAAACGGCGGCGCGACAGCAGCCTCAGCACGGCATTGTTTCGCGGCAGGCTATTGCAGGAATGACAATGAGCTTCTCGTTTCTAAGCTCAAGGCCCTGCGTTAGCCTCTTCGATAATCCAGAAATCCGACTTAAGGACGTTCCGCAGGGAGCGGCTTCAATCCTTGTGCAGCTTACCCAAGCTGATCACGAATACGGCGGCCAGGAAGTGCCCCTGCCAAAGAACGGCATCCTTGCGGCTGGCGCTCTTCGGACGTTCGGACCTTGCAACCCCGGTGTCTACCAATATGAGGTGACCGTTAAGTCGGCTGCTGGGGAAGTACTGGGACGGGCGCGGCAATCGCGTTCGTTCCCCGATGATATCGAATCCAAAGCGCCGTCGAACTAGCTACCCTGCAGGGGAGAACGATTGGCCAGCTATCAAGCCATAGCGGACCTCGCGATTCTAAGGGTTCACTGTCGCTTGCACCCCAGGAGCAAACCCTTTGCTTATAGTTTCGCGACCAATACGCGCGCGAGGACGGCACAGAAGCGGCAAAGTCCGCAAGATCAGCAGCATTGACATGGTAGAGATCGGTCAACCCTCGTACTGACAATCTCATGCAATCTGCATGAGGACGATCAATGGACGACCCCGCCACATTCGAGCAACTGATCCAATTTCGTGCCCCTGCGAACCTGTCAAAGGCGATCGACAGGGCCGCGAGCCAGCGTTGCCAATCAAAATCGGACTACATCAGACAAGCGTTGGTCGACCGCCTCCAGGCGGACGGCGGCTCTCCTCTCGGCGAGCAGCAGTATTGCTTGGTCCGGGGCGGCGAGCTGATCACCACCAGCTTTAAGACCTCCAAGGCCGACATTGACCGCGTTGGCGGCGATGCAGCTTGGCTTCCGATCGAGAACGAGGACACCGAGCCCTTCGACCCCGCCAAGCACTGGCGGTTGAAGCCGCTGCCCCTTCGCCTGGATTCCACGCGCGGCATCGTGGTGCGGACCTATCCCGTCATTGCCAAGTGTCAGGAGCACGCATGACCGGCGTTGCATGGTGGTCCCAGACGGCGGCGAACAACGCGACCTATGACCCCAGTCTGTCGTGGGCTGAGGGCATGGCGCCCAGCAGCGTGAACGACAGCGCACGGGCCATGATGGCCTCCACGAAGAAGTGGGCCGATGACATCGCAGGCGCGACCGTCACGGGGGGCAGTAGCACGGCCTACACGTTATCGACCTTCCAGAGCTTCGACACGTTGGCCCGCCTCAACGGGCAGGTGGTTGGCTTCACGCCGCATGCCACAAATGGCGCGACCGTGACACTCAACGTTGACGGTCTCGGAGCGAAGCCGCTTCGCTCGGCTCCATCCGTCGAACTCCCGGCTGGTGTTATTGTGCAGGGCACTCCCTACGTTGCGGTCTACAACAGCAGCGATGCGGCTTTCTACCTGCAAAACTTCTACGGCAATCCGTACAATGTGCCCATTGGCGGCATCATGCCCTATGCGGGAGCGACCGCGCCCAATTCGAATTTCGTGTTGCCCCATGGGCAGGCGATCAGCCGCTCGACCTATCCCGCTGCCTTCTCGCTGATGGGCACGACCTATGGGAGCGGGGATGGCTCGACCACGTTTAACGTGCCCGATCTTCGCGGGCGCGTCGTGGCGGGTGTCGATACGATGGGCGGCTCGGCTGCCGGTCGGCTGACCGATATAACATCTGGATTTGGCGATGTCCTTGGAGAGACCGGAGGCGCTCAAAGCGTTACACTGACCGCGTCACAAATTCCCTCTATTACATCGACCGTTTCGACCAGCGGCACGCTGACCGGCCAGACCAACAGCTTTCTAGTTGTGCAAAATACCAGCACCACTGGCGGCGGCGGGTTCACCCTAGCAGGCAGCGTCGCGAACCAGAACATTGGTGTCTCTGTCAGCGGCTCGATGAGCGGTTCTGCGACCTCCAACAACACCAGCGGAGGAGCGCACAGCAACGTGCAGCCCACGATCGTCCTGAACTATCTTCTGAGGATCATCTGATCGTGGCACGTAAGGTCAAGAAAATCGCTGCCCCTGCTAAGCAGGTATCAGCGACATCGGCACCAGAGACCAAGGCAAACGTTGCCTATTGCCCTCCTCCGGATGAGTTCGACACCAGCGTACCTGAACTGAAGCATCTGGGTGGGTCCAAGTCAGACCAGTGGAATCTGATGCTCTGCAATCAGGTCATCAGTACCGCCTGGTACGGACGCAATCCGCAGCCCGGCAAGGATCTGGACGACAAGAGGACGGCCATTCTCGCCTTCATGGCGGGAGTGAACCCGAAGGATACGATCGAGGGCATGATGGCAGCCCAGCTCTTCGCGTCTCACGCAGCTGCCATGGAGTGCTATCGGCGAGCGATGCTCCCTGACCAGAGTGTCGAGGGCAAGCAGATGAACCTCACTCTGGCAGCCAAGCTGACGAAGGCCAATGCCGAGCAGGCCGCAGCGCTGTCGAAATACCGCGGCAAGGGTCAGCAAAAGGTCGTCGTCGAGCATGTGCACGTCTACCAGGGCGGCCAAGCGATCGTCGGACAGGTCACCCCAGGGGGGTCTATGAAGAATTTGGAGGCTCAACCCCATGCTATTGGATATGCAGAACGCTCCCCGGTGCGGTGCGAGAACGAGGCGCAGGAACGGGAAGCCCTGCCAGTCGCCGGCAATGCCTAACGGCCGCTGCCGGATGCATGGAGGTCTTTCGCCGGGTGCTCCGAAGGGCAACCAGAATGCGTTCAAGCACGGCCGATATTCCGCGAGTTACATTGCGGAGCGGAGGCGGCTCACGGCATTGGTCCGGCAGATGAAGGACCTTTCCATCGCGCAGGGCGAAGCGTGACCCCTTCCAAATACTAAGCCCTCCCTCTTGATCTCGCCTGCTGGTTGCGGTTGGATACTCGTTGGGGAGGGCTGGGTGATGCGCGTGTTGCGATGTTTGGTGCTGTTCGCCGTCTTGAGCGGGTGCGCTACCAAGTACCAGGAGATGGGATTTACCGGCGGCGTCGCTGCTCAGCAGATCACTGCGGACACATGGCGCATTCAGTCCCGAGGTAATGCGTATACGGGCGCCGCAACCGTTCAGGATTACGTTTTGTTGAAGGCGGCCGAAACGACTCAGTCCGCCGGCGGAACGCATTTTCAGATCGTGAGCGCCGCGGACGCCAGCCGAGCCTCGACCATTGTCACACCTGGCTCCAGCACAACTACGCTCGTCGGAAATCAGGCCTTCACCACGACTTCTCCGGGGAGCGTGGACACCGTCATCAAGCCGGGCCAGGACGTATTTGTTCGAGTGCTGAAGCTGCCGCTTACGACGCCTCCTACGGCGGGTCTCTACTCAGCCGCTGAGATTATCCAATTCGTGGGATCGCGAGTTCAGCGACCGAGCTGACATCGCACGTCCGCACATGTCGCGCTTAATGGTAGTCAAATGATAACGTTGGAATCAGAAGCTCTCTCAAGGGAAGCTTGGCAGTGGTTCGGAATGGGCTTAGGCGGAGCGTTTGTCATTACTATTGCCGTGATCGTCTTGTTTTTCTGGTACAGCGCATATCACGCTGAAACAGAGCAGGATGCGCTCGATCTCGGCTTTCTTGGATTGATTCTTTTACTTGTGACGATCTTTTATTTGGTGGCGTTTTCATTTCTTGTCGCCGCTTCTGCGAAGGGTCTAGACGTCAAGCTGCTTGTTGCTGCGGTCGACGCTTTCGTCCTGATTGGGAGTAAGCTCCTTGCTCCAGAGTTTCTCAGATACCTAAATGAGGAAAAAATCGGAGGGACGACGCAAAGCATCCGAAAGCAGGCTAGGAAGCGCCCGTAATTCCAGCGGCCCTACTCCCGCCTAAAGTCGGACTGGGTCTTGCTCTCCGCTCCCCTGACGAGGACTGTAGCACATGACCTTTAGTAGGAGACGGCGAACGCAATCATTGCTTGCGGTAACGCTCCGGGGTTGTAGACTACCCTCGGGCAGGAGATATGGCGGACAGCCTTGTAGGACTTCGTCGAAATCGAGTGCCCGAAAACGCTAGGGGGCTAGCGAAAAGAGGGTCTAGATGGGGCTGGAAGGACAGGGGCGCGCTGCGCAACTTGAACGGTTCCCCGTGCCGTGCGCGGGCTATTCTGGGACAGAGATCAACCGCTCGCCGCGAAGAGCTGCGATCCTCGAACATGCCGACAGGTTCGCCAGCGAGCGTGCCGATTGGCGCGAGAAGGCAGCCTTCTTCCATCGCGAAGATGAACGCTATCTGCGCTTCCTCATTCCGCCTGGAAGCCGCGTTCTTGAGATCGGGTGCGGTATTGGAGATACATTAGGCTCGCTGAGACCATCTTACGGCATCGGCATTGACTTCAGTGCGGCTCAGCTTTGCATTGCTCGGCAACGGCATCCCGACCTTATTTTCATTGAGGCCGACGTAGAGGACCCCTCCAGTTTGGCCAAGGTGGAGGGGCCTTTCGATTTCATCCTCGTGTTGGATACGATCGGCTCTCTGGACGATTGCCAAGGGTTTCTCGATCGTTTGCATGCCATTTGTAGCCGAGAGACGCGGTTGGTGATCGGCTACTTCTCGCACCTTTGGTATCCGGCATTAAGAGCGGCTGAGGCTATTGGCCTGCGGATGCCGCAGCCTGAGCAAAATGTGCTTTCGCCAGCGGATCTACGCCATCTCTCCTGGCTGGCAGATTTTGATCCCGTCAAATCCGAGCAACGGCTCCTCTCGCCCGTTTCTGTGTTCGGACTCGGTCGATTTGTGAATAGATTCCTGAGCGTACTGCCTGGCGTTCGAGCTCTGTCGCTAAGACACTACCTCGTTGCACGTTCGTTGCGTTGTAAGGGAGAAGGCGTTACGTCCGTCACGATCGTAATCCCCGCGCGCAACGAAAGAGGCAACATAGAACCCGCGGTGCAGAGGATCTCGCAGTTTTGCGAGGATATCGAGATCATCTTCATTGAAGGTCATAGTAAAGATGGCACGTTCGAAGAGATGGAGCGGGTCAAGCAGGCCTTTCCAAGAAAGGACATCAAGGCAGTCCGGCAACCGGGCAAGGGAAAAGCCGATGCTGTCTTCTCTGCCTTCGAGATTGCGCGCGGCGACGTCCTCATGATTCTGGATGCCGATCTGACAATGCCACCGGAGCAGCTTGGTAAGTTCTATGAGACGATCCGGTCGGGTAAGGCCGAGTTCGTCAATGGTTCACGCCTGGTCTATCCGATGGACGAGGGCGCAATGCGCTTCCTTAATCTAATCGCGAACAAGGTGTTCTCTTATTTGTTCTCCTGGCTGCTTAACCAACGCTACACAGACACATTGTGCGGCACCAAAGTTTTGCGCCGCAGCGATTTTCGCCGGCTGAAGGCGGGCCGGACCTACTTCGGCGACTTCGACCCATTTGGCGATTTTGATCTGATTTTTGGAGCATCGAAACTCAACCTAAAATCTGCGGATCTTCCCATTCGTTATGTGGCAAGAAGCTATGGAGAAACTCAGATCTCGCGTTTCCGTCACGGGTGGATGTTACTCCAGATGGTTGCCTTTGCGTTTTTTAAGATCAAAGCAATTTGAGACGGAATCTTGAGGCTCTTTTGAAGTCTGAACAGTTGCCGCCCGACTCGCTTGCGAGGGCCTGGCCTGCTTACAAAGCGCTCGCCTCTATCGGCAGGAGGTGGATGACCAAAGATGCCCTCGACCGCCTGACGCCGTTCGGTTGGCGCGGCGGGCTGGCGTTCATCTTGGCGTTTTCCTTTCTCTCCTTCCTTCTCTGCGGGTACTACGTGGTCTATTGGCGTAATGCCGACATGGACTTCATGGTGATCTACAGCGCGCTTGCCCTCAACGATGGTGCTAGCCGGTCATTTTTCGACCATCCCGCCTACTTGAGTATCCTCTCGGTCCAGACTTGGTTTCGCTTGCTCCATGAGCTTCATCTACTCGATGCCTGGACGCTCTCGGCTATTCCGTCGCCATCTGATCGCAGTGCGTTTGATGCTGCAATGACCAGTGCGGTTCGCGCGGGGCGAATACTTGCAGTGCTTACAGCCAGCGCACTAGTGCTTTGCTTCGCAACACTAGCCCGCCGGATAGTATCGGATAACCGAATTGCCACTTGCGCGGCATTTGCGTTCGCCATCTCAGGTGGCGTTCAAATGCATATGCGCACGCTGCGCAGCGAGATGATCGCGGGTTGCTTTTGTATCCTGGCGTTAATGATCCTGATAATCGTCGCACGCCGTGGCATGGTCTGGCGACCACTCGGGCTTGCGGCTGCGGCATCACTTTGCGTTCTAGGACTCGAGAACAAGGTTCATGCAATCTTGCTCGTGGGAGCCCTACCGGCTCTGGCCCTGCCGTTCGGAACGACCTCGAGCGCGAGCGCCCCATTCTGGCGATCTGGATCAACAGCGTGGCCAGCCGCAGCTATAGCGGCGCTGGCCGCGGCTGGCGGCCTAGCTCTAGCATGGCCGTTGATCTCCAAGGGCTTCGACCCTGCAGTAGCATCTGCTGCCGGCCTTAAACCGTTACTTTTAGGCACGTTCGGCGTTTATCAGATCATCCTACTTGGCTGGATTTACGGCTGTATGATCAGCTTCGCCAAGCTCTGGCAGGTTAGTATCCCGGAAACCGTAGCGTCGATGTGCGCCGTCGCTGCCGGAGCTTCACTCTCCCTGCTGGCGCTCAACATCCAGTACGCCCCCGAGGACCCGGTCATAGTCCTCAATCCACTCGAGAAGATGATGGTCTATGTGGATCTACCGGATGCCGCCGGAAGTCCTCTCGGCGCATTCGGACTGCTCCTATCTGGACTCATCGGGGTCCTACGACGCTACACGTTTATCCTCCATTCCTCGCCTCGTCCTGCCGTATTCCTAACGTGGCTTGTGATCCCTGGGATCGTTTACGCCTGGAGGCATGGAGAGAAGCAAGTAACGTATCAGGCGGGCCTCCTAATGCTTGCGGCCATCGCCATCGACTCGCTGGGTGTGCGCCGAGGGTTAAAGGTAGAGTATGTCGTTTTCACCGATCCTCTCATCATACTTGCGGGTATGTTGCTTCTCGATCGAATGAGGCACCTCCGCTTCCAGCGGTTGGCGTTTCCAATCGGCGCGGCGTTGATCGTCGCGCATATACTGATTAGCCAGGCAGAACCCGTGAAAATCGCTTTGAAGCGGAGTGGACCCGAGAACATATGTGATTGGCGGCATACCTATATGCCCCGGCTTCAGCTGCCCTTTTGCAGTAATACTTCGGAGAGGACTGGCTCTAATTTTGGCTTTGCTGCCATCCAAGTCTCAGGTCCTGCGGTCACAGCTCGGTAGCTTGATCTGACGTGCATCGGAAGGATTGGCCTTCTGAGACACAAGCGAACAGGCAGCTCTGTCAAAGATACAAACATCGAAAAACCGAAGTTTCGCTTGCTCCGTCGGGCAAAACAGGAGTTTATAGGACGCTGGCTTCAATCAAGAGAGGACCAGTGCAATGGCCGGCGGAGTCGAGGCATCTTCCGAACTGTCGAAGATTGCAAAGCTCAATGGCGACTTCAGGAAGAACTACGGCATCCTTCTGGGCGCATTCCTTTACCTGAGGTCGGTCAGCGCCGCGCGCGGGCGGTCTGTTTTTTGGGTCGCCCTGGCGTCCGTGGCGTCGTCGGCCGGCCTGGCGTGGTTGTGGAAGCATGGTTTCGAATGGCTGAGGGGCGGCTCAATTTTCTAGCGGGCCCCTCAAGACTGAACTGCGGCCCGTCCAACCGCTGATGGAGGGCGCTGATCACTGCCGGAAAGGTGGGGCACCTAAATTCACCGAATACCCGCGCCGAGATCCGTACCCGACCGTCTCTCGTCTTGGGCAGATTGGCCGTTGGGAGCAGAAAAAAGTCTTGGATCTGTCCATTTGTGGCTGCCAGCCTGACGACCAGAACAAGATCGGACTTCTTGTACTCGAGCCGCTGCAATTCCCACCGGGGGGCCGGCCCCGGATAGCGCTCGCCGTCGGATACGACCCGCGCCAGGGTGACCGAGATCGTTACGCTGCTGCTTACGGTCAGCAGACGGAGTTCCTGCAGAAACGTGATGCTGCGCCTGCGCTTTTCCACCTCGGTGATGATGTCTCGGGCAACCGATGCGATCAGGCGGTCGGTCCTGGCCGCGGTCTCCCGGAAGCAGTAGCGCGGCTTGGGTTCGAAGCCTACCCGCCTGAACGCCTCCGCCAGCGACCCAAACCGTTGGGCGTAGGTCTTGCTGTGGGGTATGCCCTTCGTCGTCATCATCAGTTTCAGCGACAGGCGCCCCTTCTGGCGGAGCAGGGTACGAAGCCGGTCAAGCATCTGGGCGTCGGTCAGGACACGACCAAACTCGACCTCATTGAGCCGACGCTGCGCTTGGGCGAAGAGTTGTGGGGATATGAGGTGCTTGAAGGCGTTATTGCGGCGAACCCACATTTCCGGCGGGTTGGCTACCTGCTTTTCACCAAGCTTCTGGGAGCGGCGGTTATAAACCAGGTGCCCGGCATAGGCCTCGTTCTTGAGTGTGTTGCTGATGGTCAGCGAGGTCCACGGCTTGCCGCGCGCATTGTGGATGCCGTCCGCGTTCAACTCGACCGCAATCTGGGTTCTGGTCTTCTTCTCGTCGACAAACGCGCTGAAGATGCGGCGGACAACCCTCTGCTCTGTCGCGGGGCCCGGCACGAGCACGGTACGCTGACTTTTCAGGCTCTTGTGTTCTCCGTACTCAAGGACGCCTTTGGGCTTCCCATGCTCGTCGAGCAGCATGCGCCGCAAGCCGTAACCCGCCGGGCCGCCTCGCCAGTAGCCGAGGCTCACGACGTGGCACTGGCCGAGGAAGACTTTCTTTGACAGTTGCTTGCTGAAGTCGGCCGCGGCGACGCGCTTGATATTCTTGAGGACAATGGAAGCGAGGCTGCCGTCATTCTCGAACTCGTCGGCGCAGTAGTGGACGCGGACGCCGGCGCGTTTGCAGATAAACTCGTAGTAGGCGCTTTCATCGACATCTTGAAAGCGTCCCCATCGGGTAATGTCGTACACCAACACACAGTCGAAGTCGGCGCGGCCAAGCTGAACGTCTCGGATGAGATCCTGTAGCCCAGCTCGACCCTGGATGCGAAGGCCGCTGCGGCCAGCGTCGGCGTAAGTCCGGACGATTGTGAGATGTCGCCGCGCAGCGTGTGCAGCGATCGCCGCCATTTGATTTTCAATGGAGTATTTCTGAGCGTCCGTGGACATGCGGACGTATTGCGCGGCTTTCAATCCACGCAACGAGACGTCGGGAGGAAGTACGTTCTTTTGCATGAACCGGGCCCTACGTGTCTGTAGAAGGCAACACTGCCCCGGAGAGGTACAAGATCGGTTTCCGGCAGCGGACCGAGTTGAAACGAATGCGAGATAGACTTTGGCCAGGGCCGAAGAGATTGGAGGGTTAAAATCGCTTTGGCAAGGAAGTTCAATGGCTTGGCGTTTGGTCCGCTGCGGGGGGGAATAGTAACTCGCGGGCCTAGGCTATAAGCTGGCCCGGCAGAAGGGGAGAAGGTTCGTGGCAGGCGGCGAGGATGACAACGAGGAGGATAGGTCTCCTAAGTTGAGGCTCGTCAGCGGCAACCCGAATGCTCGCGCCGATCGACAGATTGAACTGGCCAAAAGCGAAGTCCAGAACGCACTGTCTCAGTTCGCCGCCGCGTTGCTTCGTACGATGGCGGGCAACGACACGGAAGCGGCCTATCTCATCCGTCGTCTGGCTCTCGTCGTGGAGGCGATCAACAAATTCGAGAAACAGGCGGATCGGGGGATGTCCGCCGCGGAGTTGCAGGAGGCACTGTGCTTGCCGCAAGCCGAGATGGATTATGCGGCTGACGATGATTGGCGCTATCGTCGCTGGCGCCGCGAGGACGGCTTCGACGATATCGTGAAGGGCGCGCTCCGCCTGGCGGCACATAAGCTCCTTGGCGAGGATCCGGCCTTCGGCGGGATGCATTCCGAGAGAGTAATCGAGCGGGGCATAAAGACGCTCGAGGAGCTAAGGCGCCCTCCGCCCCCAGCCCGACCACGATCGAGGCAGACAAAGGACTTGGCCGGCAGTTGGGAAGATCTTGTCCTCACTCGAACTGCAGAGAAACCCAAGCGCAGGTTTGGGGAGCGACTGGCGTCAGCGCCCAAGGCCTCTGCCCAAAGGCCGACGCGCCGACGCGCTGGGTTCGATGAAGACGATCTGAAGGAACTTCGAAAGGCGATCAAGGCGAAGGACAACAAGCGCATAGCTGAGCTGACGGCGAAGATTAACCGTCCATCGTTCGAGGATCCAAAATAGCCGGTGCCAGATCAGCGGCGATCGTTGGCCTCGTCAGAGCACGCAGCCGGTCTGCCGCCGGCCTTCATGCAAGTGCGGTATTGCCACGGCTCGGCGAAGCTTCCAACCCAGATCCCGAGGTTGGTCTTCTCTGCACTGCGCTGCGCGTCCTCATACTTGCCCTTGGAGTACTTCGGCCAATCGAGCGCGTGACCGTTGGCGACAAGCCAGTGCCCGATGTCGGGACCCGGCGTTCTGAGCGAGCACGTCGCGACCGTGCGCCCGTACCGGTCTCGATCAACCGCAGAACAGGTCACTGGCCGCTTGATAGTCCAGAACAGTCTTGCGAGCGCCGTCGCGGCAGCGCGTCCGCACTGGTACAGCTTGCTGTCATCGTTCCGACAGAGCTGATCACTCTCCGGGGCGTCGATGCCCCAGAGCCTGATGCGCTGGCCATGGATCTCGATCGTGTCGCCGTCGATCACGCTGGCCTGCCCGGTTATGTCGTCGGCACGGGCTGAGAGAACGGGCAGAACGGAAATTGCCAGCGCGAGCCCGAAAATTCGATTTATTTCGATTTTCAAGATGATTTTTCCACCCTTCAAAAATAGGGGAATCGTGATTTTTCGGGCGAAACAATTCCCTCTTTTATGGAGTGGGTAAGTTCGGCCGATTTATCCAGCCCCAGGAAATGCCCTTTTGTTGCTCGCAAGTCGGAGGGCTGGGGCCCCAAATGGGGTGGGGTACTTCCGAATAAAAAATCAGCGCTTCCGCTTCTTCATCCTCACACCGGCGCCGCCTCCGTTCTCCGGGATGAACTCGACGCCGGCTTTCTCGAGAGCGGCTGCAATTGCAGCAATTGTTTCCTCGGCGACCTTGATTGGTCCACCAGCCTCAGCCCGCTTCAGCGTCGGAATTGAAATGCCAGCAGCCTCGGCCACCTCAGCCTGCGAGAGGCCGGTAAGAGCACGCGCTGCTCTAAGCTGAAAATAATCTGCCAAAGCCTCTTGATCCTTTTAGATCATTGTGTATGATCCTTTTGTATCAAGGCTGATTTCTGAAAGCAACCCAGATGAGCAAGAACACCCTCGCGGTGAGCGGCGGAGCTATGCCTTCGACCTCCCTCACCATCCGCAATCTGATCAACGAAGAAACCGGCGAAGTGAAGGTGTGGGTACTGAAGGGGCTCGCTCGCCGGGAAGCCATGCGGACTTGGGGCGAGATCACCCCGCGGTCCCTGCGAGCCGCGGTCCGCACGGTGGCCGACATGATCCCTGAGATGCTGTGCGCTTGGCGCCAGCGTCACGGCCTGCCCGTCGCAACCACTCTCGTCACCCCCTTCGGCATCGCGCGCGATGGTGTGCGCCGCTCCGCATTCTGACCATGGCACCAACGCTCACCCAATTGCTGGCGGTCTCGAACTTGCTGACGACGGCCGAAAGCGCCGCGCAGTCGGGAGGGCTGCACGCGCGGGAGCATGCGGCCCTGACGGAGGCAATCAGCTTCGTAACACACGTCTTCAGTTCAGCGAGCCGTCGCGTTGACGTGACGTCGCGCTCAGCAAGCCGGAGAGGAGGTGAAGCACTTTAAGGCTTACCTGCACAACCACCCGAGCAAGGGCGGACCACGCTCGGTCAATCACCAGATCCCAAGATTGAGAGAACGACATGAGCAACGCGGTAGCTAATGGCGCCACGGGCGCCGGACTATTTTCATCATCTTGCCCCACGCAGGAAAGCGGGCCCGACGCATGTCAGCCCGGATCAGCGCGGTCAGAACCATCCGCTTGCTCAAGCATTCCTGTGCCCGGGGCAATCAACAGGAGGTCAGTTATGAATATGCTGGTTGGCGCCGCGCTCGCCGGAGAAGCTATCCCACAGGTTAGCTTCTCAAAAGAAGCGCCTGAGGTTGATCCGATCTTCGCAGTGATCGAAGCACACAAGGCAGCTCGCGCCACTTGGATTGGCTGGGTGGACAGGCATTGCGCCCTTGAGCTGGAGTTACCCCAGGACAAGCGACAGTCGCGTGTTAACGTGTGGGACGATGAGATCATTCAAACGGATGATCCGCGATGGATCGAGGCCGAGCGCGAAGTGCACCGGACTTCGGATGCTGAGATGGATGCGGCCTGCGAGCTCGTGAACGTAAGGCCAACAACCAGGGCCGGCCTACTTGCCCTGCTCAATCACGCGATGCTCTACGACACCGATGGCGAGGGCTGGCCCCGTGACCTGATCAGCGACGACGGCAAGCGTACGCGCTCTTGGCAGACCTTTCTGATCGAGAACGTCACGGTAGCCCTGACCATGGGCCTGGGCGAGAGTACCTAACGCAGATGCTTGTCGACCGCCTTTGAACATAGCTGGCTGGGCGAAAAGAACGACCCCAGGCCTGGATCAATGACCCAGGGCTGGGGCCGCTCGGGCTACGGAGATAGCCTGGCGCGCCTAAGCGCACATAGATCCAATTCGGAACTCAGAGGGGCGTTCCTATCTCGCTGCTGTGCTAAATCTTGCCGCAGGGGGTGATAACCCAGTGGCGGCGGACGACGAGCAGCGACCTCGCGAGGCCCAGGACCTAGGGCCGGAAAAAGCCCCAGCCGCTGTCTGGACGGCCGGGGCGTCAGCAGGAGGTATCACCTGTTCTTCGGCAGATGTGCCGGATTCAATCGTCGCGAGAGATTCACGTTCCTAGGTGTGGCGGGTATCGGTATTAAGACGGCGAGCGCTGCGGCGCGAGTAAGCGCGTGGATAGCAACCAAGCACGCCTCAGGCTGTTCACATGCATGGAAGCGCATCTTCTGCAGGTCACCACTGACGATGGCGAGTGCCAATTCTGGTTAGCGGCCGGTACGGAAGAACAGGCCGTTCAGCTGGTCTTGGATGCCATCCCAGAGCGATGGGCCGCTAAGCTGATGCATGGTGGGCTCACCGCCCGCGAGGAAGCCGCAGCACTCGGCCTGATTGTTGGGCTCGTGCCAGGAGAAGCCCGCGAGGTAAGCAGAGGAATTGGGCTTAGCTGATATGTGGCCGCCCGCCGCGATCTCCGAGCCGGAAAACGCAAGCACGGTTCGGGACGAGCAGCTTCCCCCGACAAGGAGCGTCAAATGAGCGAACGACGTGAGCTATATCGTAGTACCAACGGCGACGCTTGGTTTCTGGGACGCGAGCCGGGCAATGGCCATGCTTTCGTCATTCATCAGCCAAACGCACCTTCTGGCGGCCGACTAACACATATTGAACTCGGCGATTTCTTGCGAAGTGAGCCGAAAGGACCCGAGCACCAGGCCCTTCTGCGCCTGATAGGTACGCTAGTGAACGTGCCACCGTACGCTTAAGGCGCACCACACCAGCAAGGTGTAGAGCCGCCTAGCGCTCGTTTCGCATATACGGGCTGTTCTCTGAGACAAGAAGAAGAGAGGGGTCGGACTTCAACACGGTTCCAGTGTCAACGGCGAACTTCGGCAGGACCGTCGTACAGACACTCGCGATCAGAGCGATTGAAGACAAAGCGCCGATTACAATCCAACGCTCCCTCTGCATGTTAGCCTTCCTGGCAGAGTACGGACGGCAAAGCGAACGCGGGTCCTCAACGAACCGTTCCTATTCTAAGGTGCGGGCGATCGTCGGCCGGCAGGCTCGCGGTCTTGCAGCGGGCGCACTCGACCTCGAGCCAACCAACGCCGCCATCGGGGCACTGGCCGCGATCGTTGGGGAGGGTTGAGCAGGGCCGCCGTAGCTTTCTATGCGGACTGACGAGGCTTCAGCGGTTCACGCTGGCGGGCCCATCACTTCACGCAGCCCATGTCACCTCCAGCCGCTTGGCCATCTCCTCTTTTGCGTCTTGCTTGTAAGCCATCACAGCTCCCGCTCCATCGCGGGATGGCTCCGGTTCTTTACCTTGATCCAATGCTTTTGCCTGCCGCCGCCGTACGGCCGATCACGATGTTTGGAGACCAAGCCCTCCAGGCCCATCCGGCAGGCTGCCCGGAAAAGGTCGGGACCGATCTCGCCCCGCTCGAAGGGCGCCACAGCGATCCCGTCGGGCCGGCGGGCCAATAGCTGCTCCAGATTGGTCTTACGGATGTGAAGGGGCAAAGACCGCAGGTCGTCGCCACCCATCACGAGCACATCGAAGGCATATAGCTGCACCTCGTGGTCGTATTGCCGGCTGTGCAGCGCGTTGAAGTCGCTGATGCCGTCCACCCCAAGGATCACGGCCTCGCCATCGATCACAAAGCGCTCTTGCCGATTCTTCAGCGCCGCCTCGGCAACCCAGGGATAGCGCTTGGTCCAGTCGGTACCGTTCCGCGAGAGGAGGCGCACGCGCTCGTTCTCCCGGATGACTAGCATTCGGTAGCCGTCGTGCTTCACCTCATGAATCCAGTCCGGTCCTGACGGGACCTGCTTACTGGCGGTAGCCAGACAAAGCTCGTAGGCCATACGCATGGGCCGAACATAAGATTTGCCGCTTACTTTACGAGTCGGGAACAAGTGGCAACTTGGACTATTTTGAGTGTCGGAGTTGGGGGAAGCCAAACTCCCCCATTAAGGCCCGCCGGGGCGGCCTCGCCTCTTCTAACTTGAGTTAGCGATCGTCCGATTCCCGTGAGGGAACTGTTCACTTTGTAACACAAGTGATGGTCCCGGGCGGCATTTGAACAGATGCTTGAGCGATGCATCCTCGGTCCGAATCATACCGCTCGCTTGAAGCACTGTGTCGCCACCAGGCGGCCATTACTGCGACGCCAGCCACCAAGCTTGAACTGCTGCAAATGGCTCGCGAATACAAGGCTTTGGCGGAAGGACTGGATCAGCAATCTCCTGCACCTACCAACTTCAGTTTGGAACCAAAGTAGCTTGTGGTAGTTATGACGGCATCACCGGCCGAGGCTCTGCCCGTAGGCGTCGGTGGCTGAGAGACCGATAGCGCTCCCGCCTGCACAGCCAAGGGGAGCGGCCTATGTCGGGCTTGTTCAAGTCGTTGGAATTGCTCAATCGCCATTCGCGCCTCGCCGCGCACGAAGCCGAGATGATCGCGCGAGCGAGAGATGCGCTTGCGCGATCCGAAGCCTTGCTCCAGGAGAGCCCGCCCTCGACGTTCCTCGGGAGGCCGCAGAACCCGCCGCCGAAAGAGTGAGGCCGCTTCAGTTGCCGCTCCCCTTTGATGTAGCTCAAAAAGTACCAGCGTTTGACGGGTGCCATCAGGCCATGCCCGACCCCGACAAACAGACTGAGGGTAAGGAAGCCAAGCCGTCGCGGCTGGAGGAGGCGCGGCGGATCATAGAGGAGTACGCCGCCGACCTACGGGAGATCATCCAGAAGCTACGGCGCAAGATGAACTAAGCCCGCGTCAGTTCGCAACCCGGCCCCCTACGATGGCAAGCCGGGGATTGCCTCGCTCGAAGTCGGGCCTGACATCGGCGCCGCGGGCGCCGCAGCCCTGACACACGAAGCGGGGCTCAATATCAGAAAGCCGCACCTCGTCCGGCCACCGATCCGCGTCCAAGGCAATGTGGTGGCCGCAATGGCAGTAGACGAGGATGCCGCGCAAGCCCATCTGGCGCATCTGGCCGAAAGTGATCTTCATCGGCCGGCCGTCGGGGTGCGTGGGCGTATGGCGTACATTGCGTGGCATCGCGCCATCGAAGCGCGACGCCCGCGAGAGTCAAATTATCAATCCCTGGGCATCGGAACGCGCGAGAACTACTGCGCCTCGTGGGTGTGGAAAGCTAATCGCAAGGCGCGACCGCTAGAGCCTGATGACGCATCGCCGAAGGCTTAGCGGTAAAGACGAGGCTGGCGAATCGGAAGTAATTTTTTGAAATCCCGAAATTTTGGTTGCTCCGTCGGGCAAAACAGGAGTTTATAGGGCGCTGGCTCCAATTGGCAGGACCAGCTCAATGACCGACGAACACAAGCCTACCTCCGAACTGTCGAAGATTGCAAAGCTCAATGGAGACTTCCGAAGGAACTACGGAACGATACTAGGTGCATTCCTATACTTGCGATCTATCAACGCCGCGAGTGGCCGTTCTTGGTTTTGGGGCGGTTTACTAGCAGTTGCCCTCACCGCAGGCGTGACCTGGCTGCAAAAACAGGTGCTGTTCTGGCTCTTCTCAACGTGAGGACTGAGCCTCGCGGCTTTGCCGGAGCTTATCGTAAATGGCGCGCAATACAGAACTTAGTCCATCGTGCCGGTAGTCAGCAAATTTGAGCTCAGACACTCGGAGTTTTCGGTCTTTCGTGAAGGGCAAATTCTTAGTGCCCAACATGAAGTAGTCCATGATGCTTGCGTTAGCCTCCTGCATTCGGATGATGAGAACTTGATCCGCCCTGGGAAACTTTAGCTTTCGAACATGCCATCTTCGGTGACGCCGGCCGTTAAGCGTACCATCTGCTACCGACCACGCGGTTGCGATGCGGACAGCCCGGACCTCGGCCTCCGGCTGGGTCGGCTTCCCAAACGGCCCCTTGCGGGCTCACTGGCTCCCTGTGCCTTGATGTTCGCGCCCATGATCCCGCCCCCCTAGATGACCTCTGGGGTGGAGCGGTCGGGTCGTCGACCCAAGATCTTCGGAAGGTGTACAACTCCGCGAAAATATTTTTTTGCCTCTGTATGGCGTCCCGGTGACTCCTGATGCGTGTTCCTGATGGGGTGGTCCGAGGAATCCGTGATTGCGCAATCGAATCCAGCGGGGCTGGCAAGGGCGTCCAACGGCCATTTGGTGGTCACCATCAAGTGGGTGTCGTAGTCCCGAGTCTTAATGAGCCGTAAATTTGACAACGACCTCTGCAGCGCGCATTTTTGCGGGAATCACGCATTAGTCGATCGTTGCGTCGCTCGGCACCTAACAAATGGAGCGATCCCATGATTTCAGAATTGCCGCCAGCCGCTGACCTCAGTTTGCAGCACGTCATCGAAAATAGTCTCGCGATTATCGAGCGCGAGCCGTTCGCAGAGGAGCGTCGGCGTCAGGTCCTGACGAGCCTGACGGAAATCTTGGATCAGGCCAGCAAGGGTTCTCAGGTCGTCCAATCCAACATGCTCGCTTTCGGAGCGGAGGAGCAGCCGGCTTTCGAGCGCTTCGCGATGCTCTTCCATTACTTGCAACCTGTCGCCGCAGACGTTCCTGCTCTGCTTGAGCGGGCAAAGGCTAACTTGGAAGAGCTGCGGGACCATCACGGCCAGAGCGACCAAGAGAGGGCCGAAACGCTCCATGTTTTGCGGCTGCTTCTTCAGGCCGTTCTCACGGATCGCTGCCTCAAGCCGTTGGTTTCCCCGCGAGAGTATGTTTTTAGTTAGTCCAGCATGAGCATTGCGAGAAATGCTTGCTCTTTCTTTCTGTCGCGATTGAGGGGCGAGCTATCTCGGCTCATTGAATCAACCTATCCGGGATATCACCCGGGCCCAAAGATCTGGCTCGATGTGATTGTTGGTCTTGTCGAGACCGCTCAGGGTTACTTACAAGCCATCGAGACCAATCCGGCCGACGAGAAGAAGCTCTTATTGGACGCGGAAGTACTGGGCGACCAAGCTTACAGCTTGCTCTCCTTGATCTCCGGAGCAGATGCAAGCCAGATCCCGCATCAGATAGTAGATCCCTTCCAGCGCTGGGTGGCTGCGCTTAAGATCAACAACACGATATTCTTTCGCGCAGAACACGCTTCCAACTATGAGTTGGCGACAATTGATTGTCGCGCTATGGCACAAAATCTTAATTCGCCAAGTGCGGGTCTGCTCAAGGCGATCGGCGCAGCAAATTGGCCGATGTTGCGAGTCACAGTGCCCAGTCAGGCGATGGGGATGTTGCCTCACTTTGCCGTCGTTGCGCACGAGCTTGGCCACGCCATTCAAGATCACATCACCCCGGATCTCAGCTCGTTCCAGCCGCAATTTCTCGATTGCATCAAGCGAGTTACAAGCCGCTTGGCCATAAGTATGGATTGCAAGAAAACATTCTAATTCGGGAAACGCTTCAAAACTGGCTCAATGAGTTCAAGGCCGATGCCGTGGGGCATGTGTTGGTAGGGCCGGCTTTCTTCTTTGCCCTTTTTGGCTTTCTCGAACTCGCCGGTCGCAGCTACGGTCTTGGAAAGACGCATCCGCCTTCTGACCTGCGGAGGAAGCAACTTGTCAGAGAGCTAAATTCTGGCACGCAGTCCTTCCAATCCGTAATGCAGGGCTGTGCTTTGACACCGCTAGTGACTGACTACGCACCGAACGTTCCGAATTGCCCCGCCAAAGACACGCTCTTCAGTGAGATTAGAAAAAGCCATGGTGAGATACAGGCCGCCATATGCGTAGAGCTAATCGAGCTGTTTGACGCGATGGCCCCCACGGTATTTTCGGCCGCGCGGGATTATCTGAAGGGCCTATCTCCCGACCTCGTCTATACTCCGGCTCAGCTCTCAACTGATGTGCAGTTGCACTTGAAGCCCTTGCGGAAATTGATTCCTCCGATTGAATTTCAACACACCGGCAATTGGAAACCCACGTCACTAGCCACGATCCTAAACGTCGGTTGGATTGCCTTGCTCGACTTGCGCGACGAAGACCCTGGGGCAACAGCCGTAGTGCCTGCATCTGAGACGGCTGCGAAGATGGAGCAACTCCATGAGTTGCTGCTGAAGGCGGTCGAGCTTTCTGAGGCTAGGAGGCTGTGGGAGGAACATAAGTGAGTGCACTCTCCACCGAAGCAATAGTTAACCGGCTGAACTCCCCCGATTTGGAAACAAGGCTTGTAGTGAGTCCGCTGCTGGACGTCGCTGGCCAAGCCAAGCCAGGACAATCATCAATTGATGTCCGGCTCGGGTTCGATTTCTGTCTTGTGACAGCATCATCTATCGGAGCCATCAGCGAGTTCGATGGTTTGACGCAACCTCGCCTATTGAAGGAGCTCTATCGAAGGCATTACGTGCCCTTTGGCCGAAGCCTTGTTATTCATCCCCATCAGTTCATGTTGGCCCAAACACTTGAATACCTGCGTTTGCCGGCAGACCTTATGGCCTACGTTGTAGGGCGCTCAACTTGGGGCCGTCTGGGACTAATCGTCGCGACAGCTGTAGGTATACATCCCGGATTCGCCGGCAGCCTGACGCTTGAGCTTAGGAATCTGGGAGAGGCGCCGATTACGCTCTATCCTGGTCAAACCATCGCTCAGCTATTCTTCCATCAGGTGATCGATCAGAACGGCAATCCATCCAAGACCGCCGCCAAAAATACACAGTACGTCGGCACAGTGGATATGGTACCTCAGCGCCTCTCGTCCGAGTTGACCCACAATGTTCTGGAAAAGCTTGTGAGAAAACACAGGTGACTTGACGTCGGCTGCTTACCCAGTGCTTACCCGCCTGGACGCCAGGAACCGCGAATGTCGCGTATCTTCCTGATTTTACTGGCGCACCCGACACGATTCGAACGTGTGACCTTTGCCTTCGGAGGGCAACGCTCTATCCAGCTGAGCTACGGGTGCTAGTCGAGGTTCATTTAGCCGATTGGCGCGGGGCGGGCAACCGCTTCTCGATGGAAGCGCGCTTCAGGCCGATTTGCGCTTGACCGGGTCCGGAACCGACTTGCCGCCGAGGGCGGCGAATTCGGCCAAAACCCGTTCGGCGCAGATGACGCGGTTGCGGCCGAGGCGTTTGGCGACATAGAGCGCCTCGTCGGCCGCGCCGAGCAGCCGGTCGGGGCCGCCGTCGGCACCGCCGGGAATATGGCTTGCGACGCCGACGCTGAGGGTAACGTGGTCGCCGGCGCCGATCGCGCCATGGGCGATCGCCAAGGCCATCACGGCGCAGCGGATCGCCTCGGCCACCATGCAGGCGCTGTCGCAATCCATGTCGGGGAGGATCAGCGCAAACTCCTCGCCGCCATAGCGGCTGGCGAGGTCGAGCGGGCGCACCGCATGCCGGCTGACGACGTCAGCCACCGCGCGCAGGCACTCGTCGCCGCTCTGGTGGCCGTGCTGGTCGTTGAACAGCTTGAAATGGTCGACGTCGACGAACAGCAGGGCCAGCGGCTTCTGCGTGCGTTGGGCGCGGGCCCATTCGCCGAGCAGCATCTGGTCGAAGGCGCGGCGGTTCGCGAGGCCAGTGAGCCCGTCCTTGGTCGCGAGCTCCTTCAGCGCCATCTCGGCGCGCTTCTGGTCGGTGAGGTCGCGCAGAGTCTCCACCACCGCGATCAGGTTGCCGGCCTCGTCGTGGATCGGGCCGGCGTCGATGGCGAGATAGAGCTGGCTGCCGAGTTTGGGCATCACGCACCAGTTCTCCGCTGAGAAGCCGAGCCCGTTGTGGCCGCGCGCGGCATATTCCGAATAATACTCCGGCAACTGCTCGGGCCGGTCGAGCGCGACGAGGTCGGCAAGGCAGGGGCGCTTCGTCTCGTAGAATGCCTGCCAGTGCTTGCTGGTGCCGATCACTTCGGCGGCCCCGACGCCGGTCAGCCGCTCGCAGGCTCTGTTCCAGATCACGACGCGGCGCTTCGGGTCAATCACGAAGGTCGGCACCACGAGGTGCTGCATCAGCCGGACGGCGTAGGAATCGGCGACATCGAGCGCCTTGCGCGACTTCGGCATCAGGCCACCGCAGCCACGGGCAAGCCATCGGAGGGACCGAACAGCTTGCGTACCTCGCTGGCCGGCTTCGGTGCACTGAACAGATAGCCCTGCATCTGCGTGCAGCCGAGCGCGCGCAGCATGTCGCGCTGCGCTTCGGTCTCGACGCCCTCGGCGACCGTGGTCATGCTGCTGGCGGCCGCGATGTTCACCACCGCCTGCACGATGATGGGCGAGCCGCTCGCCTCGGCGATGTCGACGACGAAGCAGCGGTCGATCTTGATCTTGTCGAACGGGAAGCGCTTCAGATAGCTCAGCGAGGAATAGCCGGTGCCGAAATCGTCGAGCGCGATGCGCACGCCGATCGACCGCAACTGGTGCAGGATCGAGAGCGCCGCCTCGTCGTCGCGGATCAGCACGGCCTCGGTGATCTCGAGCTCGAGCCGGCGCGGGTCGAGGCCGGAGGCGGCGAGCGCGCCCGCGATTCGCAGCGCCAGCGTGTCGCATTTGAGCTGCACGGGCGAGACGTTGACCGCGAGGCGCACATGCGCCGGCCAGGTCGCGGCCTCACTGCAGGCGGTGCGCAGCACCCAGTCGCCGAGCTCGGTGATGAGGCCGGTGTCCTCGGCGACCGGAATGAACTCCGCCGGCGACACCATGCCGCGCTGGGGATGGCGCCAGCGCAGCAGCGCCTCGCAGCCGGAGACTTCACCCGAGCGCAGGTCGACCAGCGGCTGATAGTGAATCTCGAAGCCGCCGTTGACGAGGGCCTGGCGTAAATCCTGCTCCATGCTGAGGCGTGCCTTGGCGCAGGCATCCATTGCGGGCTCGAAGAAGCGGTGGGTGCGCCGCCCCTCGGCCTTGGCCCCGTACATCGCGAGGTCGGCGTTCTTGACCAGCTGATCGAGATCGGCGCCGTCCTGGGGCGCCAGCGCGATGCCGATGCTGGCATCGGTGGAGAGCTGATGGCCGAGGCAATGATAGGGCTGCCGGATCGCCTGGTAGATCCGCTTCACGAAGGACAGCACGTCGGCGGAAGACCCGATGTCGGTCTGGATCACGGCGAATTCGTCGCCCCCGAGCCGCGCGATCAAATCGCCCTGCTTGAGACAGCCGCGCAGACGGCCGCCTATCGCCTTCAACAGCTCGTCGCCGACGTGATGACCGAGCGAATCGTTGATGCCCTTGAACTCGTCGACGTCGATGTAGAGCAGCGCAAACTGGCCGCCTTCGGCGACCTTCTCCAGCTCGCATTCGATCTGCTCGCGGAACAGGGCCCGGTTCGGCAGGTCGGTCAGAGCGTCGTAATGCGCCATATGCGCGATCTTCTCGTGATCGCGCCGCCGCTCGGTGACGTCCTCGACGACATTGATGATGTAGCGCGGCTCGCCCGACCTGTCGCGGATTCCGATCCGGGTGGACGTGATGTAGCGCCGTCCGATGCTTGGCGTGGTCCACACGTGCTCGTCCAGGAACAGCCCGTCCGGCGATTGCAGCAGCTTGTCGTCGTCCCGGGTGATGATCCCGGCGGTTTCTGCCGGATAGAGATCGAACGCGGTCTTGCCGACGATCGTCTTGCTGGTTTCGCCGAGTTGTTGCTCGGCCACCTGGTTGGCCAGCAGGTAGCGCCGCGTGCGGGCATCCTTCACGGTGATCCGTGACGGGATATGGTCGATGATCTCGCGCAGGAAGGTGTAGTTGCGGTCGCGCTCCTGCTCCAGATTGCGCTGCTCGGTGATGTCCTCGATCGTGGCGACCCAGCCGCCCTGCGCGAGCGGCGTGTTGATGACCTGGAAGGCGCGGCCGTTGGCCAGCTGATGCGTTCTCGTCGAGACCGTGCCTTCGGCGACGACCCTCATGACGTCGGCGCAAAACGCTTCGACATCGCCATCGAATGCGCCGCGCTCCTTGCGATGATACATCGCCTCGCGGATGTGGCAGCCGGGCTTGATGACGTCGTGGGACAGGCCGAACATGTCGGCGTAGCGGCGGTTGCAGGTGACGATGGTGCCGCCCGCGTCGTACAGGATCAGCCCTTGCGACATGTTGTTGAGGGCGGTGTCGAGCCGCAGCCGCTCCGCTTCGATCCGCTGCTGGGCCTCGCGGTTCTGCCGGTTGATCTGGCGAATGATCAGATAGAGGATCAGCGCGATCACGCTGGCCGCGACGCCTGCCGTGGCCACCATGAAGCCGGTTTGCTGCCGCCAGTCCGCAAGTGCCGCTGCCGTGGTGTTGGTGGCGATGATGACCAGCGGGAAATGCGTCAGCGACGCAGCCGAGCCGAGCCGCTCCTCACCGGTGACGGGGCTCCTGCCGCGGAGCGTCTGCTGACCGCCTTCGGCCAGCACTTTCTGCATCAGCGGCCCGTCCTTGAAGTTCCGCCCGATCAGCTCCTCGGCGTGCGGATAGCGCGCCAGCATCTTGCCCTCGCGATCGAACAGCGAGATGGCCGTGCCGTCGGCGAGCGCGACCGAAGCGAAATATTGCTGATAGCTGCTCGGGTCGATCCGCCGCACCATGGCGCCGAGGAATGTGCCGTCCGCGCCGCGCAGCCGGCGTGCGACGACCGTGGTCCATTTGCCGATGATGAGGCTGCGGACCGATTCCAGGATGACCGGCTCGGCCGCCGGGTTGAACTTGAACGACTGGAAATAGCCGCGCGAGGAGATGTTGATCTTGGGCAGCGGCTGGGCCCGCGACCAGTTGATCAGATCGCCCTCGGCATCGTAGATCGCGATGTCGCCGAGATACGACACGGAGCTGATCTTGCTGCGCAGCATCTGGTTTGGCGCAGGCCCGGACATGCGCTCGCGGAACATCGCAGGCGAGGTGATCTCCGCCAGGTTCATCTGTCCGATCAGGTCGGCGGCGACGACGTCGGAATCCTCGAATTGCTGATCGAAATGCCGCGCGATCAGCTTCACCGTGTTCTCGAGCTCGCGTTCGCGGTTGGCGAGGGTCCGCTCGCGAAACTCGCCGACGGCGATGGCCGTGGCGATGAAGATTCCCGCGACCAGAAGCACGCCGCACAGGGTCAGCCACAGGACGGGACCACGCCGCGCCAAGGCCTCCCAGCCGTTCCTCGCGGCTCGAGACATTCCGGCTGCTACGCTGGCAAAGACCTGGCGCATTCCCCCTCGCTGGAGGACCACGAATACACCGCACAAATGGCGCAAACCTTAGGAAAGCCAGTTACCTAAGCATTAATCCGGCTCGTGTGATCGCATCCATCCTAGCGCTGCGCCCATCGCACGCGGCGCTTCTGTCGCGCGCGCTGCAATCGCGGCGCCGCATCGTGAATCATCGGTTAATGCCCGGGTCCGGCGGTCTTCTTGCCGCCGCCATGGCGCAGCCGTCCGACCACGCCGGTCGGGAAGAAATAGACGCTGGCGATGAACAGCAGCCCGAGCCACAGCAGCCAGCGGTCGGGATGCAACAGCCCCGGCAGCAGCGGCAGCCCGGCTTCGTCCGCCGCCTTGGAGGCGACGCCCATCAGCGACTGCAGATAGTTCTGGGCGAGGATGAAGATGGTGGCGCCGATGATCGCGCCGTAGATCGTGCCCATGCCGCCGATCACCACCATCAGCAGGATGTCGAGCATGATGGAGAAGCTCAGCGAGGTGTCGGGACCTGCATAGCGCAGCCACAGCGCATTCAGGATGCCGGCGCTGGCTGCGACGAGAGCGGCGAGGCAGTTGGCGTAGGTGAGGTGGAACACGGTGCGGAAGCCGAGCGCCTCGGCCCGGAAACGATTTTCGCGGATCGCCTGGAGCACGCGCCCGAACGGCGAGTTCACGACGCGCAGCAGCGCGAGGATCATCAGGGCCGAGATCGCGAACACCAGGTAGAAGGTCAGGATGCGGCCGTTGATCTCGAAGCCGAACAGGTTCTTGGAGATCAGCACCGTGCCGGGGCGCAGCAGCTCCGGCAGCTGGAAGCTGCGCCCGTCCTCACCACCGGTCAGCCAGGACAGCTGCGAGGCCAGCACCTGGAAGGCCGAGGCGACCGCAAGCGTGATCATGGCGAAGAAGATCGCAGCGACCCGCAGCGAGAACAGCCCGATCGCGAGCGCAAGCAAGGCTGCGAGCGGCAGGCCGGCGACGATGCCGGTGGCGACCGCGGCCCAGTTCGGACCCATGCCGTACAGCGCGATCGCGATCGCGTAGCTGCCGATGCCGTAGAACATGGTGTGGGCGAACGACACCGACCCGGTATAGCCGAGCAGGAGATCGTAGGAGGCGACGAGGGCTGCGAAGATGCAGATCTTGGCCGCGACGTTCAGTGCCTTGGCGCCCGGGAACAGGAATGGCGTTGCCGCCAGCGCCAGGATGATGACGACGAGAACGAGCGTCAGGACGCGGCTGCGCGGCGGATCGCCTGAGAGGATCATCATCGGCTGGTCACCGCATAGAGGCCGCGCGGCCGCCACATCAGAATGGCGACCATCAGCAGGATGTTGGAGACGAGGGCGAGCTTCGGCACCAGGAAGCCGCCGTAATTGGCGACCATGGCGACGAGGATGGCGCCGATGAAGCAGCCGCCGATCGATCCCAACCCGCCGATGATGACGACGATGAAGATCAGGACGGTGAGGTCGTCACTCATGGAGGCGTGCACCTGCTCGCGGTAAAGCGCCCACATCACGCCGCCGAGGCCGGCCAGCGCCGATCCGGTCATGAACACGCCGAGGAACAGGCGGCGGATGCGGTAGCCGAGCGCCTCCACCATCTCGCGGTTCTCGACGCCGGCGCGGATCAGGAGGCCGAGCTTGGTGCGGTTGAGCACGAGCTGGATCGCGATGAAGACGGAAAGCCCGATCAGCATCGCCAGCACGCGGTACTTGGCGATCGCGACGTCGCCGATGATGAAGGAGCCGCGGAGCGAGGCCGGCAGAGGCATCGGGATGATCTGCGGCCCCCACAGCGCATAGAGCGTCTGCTCGGCGACGATCAGGCCGCCGGTGGTCATCAGGATCTGCTTCAGGTGCTGGCCGTAGACGGGGAGGATCAGCACGCGCTCGACGACGAGGCCGAGCGCACCCGACACCGCCATTGAGAGCAGCGCGGCTGGCCCCAGCACCGCGAGGTTCATCCAGAGCGAATCGGCCTGGATGGACGCCGCGAACGGCGCCAGCACCAGGGTCGCGACATAGGCGCCGACGGCGATGAAGGCGCCGTGGCCGAAATTGAGCACGTCCATCAGGCCGAACACCAGCGTTAGCCCTGAGGCCATGATGAAGATCATCATGCCCATGGCGAGGCTCGCGACGGTCAGCGTCAGCCAGGACGAGGTCGATCCGATCAGCGGGATCATCAGCAGCGCGAGCGCGAGCGGCAGCAGGATCGGCGCGAGATCGCGTTTCGGCTTCGGCAGCGGATCGGTTGCGGCAAGGTCTGTCACTGATGCGCCTCCAGGCTCAGGCCGAGCAGCCGCTCCTGCAGCGGCACGTCGGCGGCGAGTGCCGCCATCTCGCCGCGATGAACGATGGTGCCGTTGTCCATCACCAGCACGTTGTCGCCGAGCTCGCGGGCGGCAAAGAAATTCTGCTCGACCATCAGGATCGTGGCGCCCTTGCGCTTGATCTCCTTCAGGCACTCGATCAGCGCCATCACGATGGCGGGCGCGAGGCCCTTGGTCGGCTCGTCGATCAGGAGCAGCTTGCGCGGCTCGACGATCGCGCGCGCAATCGACAGCATCTGCTTCTGCCCGCCCGACAGGCTTCCCGCGCGCGACAGCCAGAAGCGGCGCAGCGCCGGGAAGAAGCCGAAGATCCAATCCAGCTGCTTGTCGTCGAGCGGCGCGTCGCGCGCCGCCAGCACCAGGTTCTCCTTCACCGTGAGATCGGAGAACACGGCCATGCTCTCCGGCACGTAGCCGACGCCGAGCCGCGCGATGTCGGGCGTCGCAAGGCTCTCGATGCGCTGGCCTGCCAGGGTGATCTCGCCTTTCGAGGCCTGCCACAGGCCTATGATGGTCCGCAGCGTCGTGGTCTTGCCGGCGCCGTTGCGGCCGAGCAGCATCGTGACCTGTCCTTCCGGCACCGTGAGATCGATGCCCTGCAGGATGTGATAGCGCCCGATATGGGTGTGCACGCCGGAAAGCTTGAGGAGATCGCTCATGCTGCGCTCCCTGCAGCGCTTTTGGGCGCGACGCCGAGATAGGCTTCCTGCACGATCGGCGAGGCGATCACCTCCGCAGGTACGCCGTCCGCCACCAGCTGCCCGTTATGCAGCACGATGATGCGGTCGGCGAGCGAGCGCACCACGTCCATCTTGTGCTCGACCAAGAGGATGATCTTGCTCCTGTCCTGCTTGAGCTGCGCGATCAGGTTCAGGACGATCGGCACCTCGTCGATGCTCATGCCGGCGGTCGGCTCGTCGAACATGAAGACTTTTGGCTCGAGCGCGATCATCAGCGCCACCTCGAGCTTGCGCTGGTCGCCATGCGACAACGCGGTCGCAGTGACGCCGCGGCGATTGCCGAGCGCGACCTGGTCGAGAATGGCGTCGGCGCGCGCGATCAGGTCGCGGCGCACCATCCAGGGCCGCAGCATGTCGTAATGCGTGCCCGCTGCCGCCTGCACTGCGAGGCGGACATTCTCTTCCACTGAGAGGTTCGGGAAGAGATTGGTGAGCTGGAAAGCACGTCCGAGACCCGCACGGGTGCGCATTGGTGCGGAATGCTCGGTGATGTCGGCGCCGTCGAACAGGATGCTGCCGCCGGATGCCCGCAGCTGGCCCGAGATCAGATTGAAATAGGTGGTCTTGCCGGCGCCGTTCGGCCCGACGATGGCGGTCAGCTCGCCCGGGCGAAACGTGCAGGAGACATTGTTGACCGCGACATGGCCGCCGAAGCGGATGGTGAGGTCGCGGGTTTCGAGGGTGAGCGGCATGGAGAGTCTGGCAAATGATGAAACGAGATAGATCCGCAGGTCACGCTGCGCTCCCTCCCCCGCTTGCGGGGGAGGGTCGGGGAGAGGGCTGTCTCCGCAGGCGAGAACCCCCAAGAGGAAGGAGTCCTCTCCCGGCCTCTCCGCATCCGCCTTCGCCAAGGCTTCGGCGGACAAGAGCGGGAGAGGTGAAGCAAGAAAGCTTACCGCTTGTTCTTGATCGGAACGTTCATGTCCTCGATCTTCAGCTCGCGCACCGGCTCGAGCACGGCCCAGGCGACGTTCGGATCGACCTTGACCTTGAAGTGATACATGCTCTGCAGCGCCTGATGGTCCTCTTTCCGGAACACCATCTTGCCCTTGGGCGTGTCGAACTCCAGGCCCTCCATCGCGCTGATCAGCTTCTCGGTGTCGGTCGACTTCGCCTTGGTGACGGCAGCGACGACGGACATCGCAGCCGCAAAGCCGCCCGCGGTGAAGAAGTCCGGCGGCGCGTTGAAGCGCTTCTGATGCTCGGCGACGAGCCAGTCGTTCACCGGGTTCTTCGGGATCTCATAGAAGTAGTAGGTCGCGCCTTCCATGCCGGGCAGACCCTTATAGGCGGCGAGCGCCGGCAGGATATTGCCGCCGGTGGAGAGCTCGATGCCGTAGCGCTTCGGGTCCATGTCCTGGAGCTTGGCCAGCGGATTGCCGGCGCCGGCCCAAATCACCCAGATCACCTTGCGGCCCGGCTTGTCCTTCAGCGCGTCGAACAGGCGCTGGCCGACCGCGGTGAAGTCGGTGGTCGAGGTCGGGGCATATTCTTCCGCCGCGAGCGTCGCGCCGGTCTTGGCGAGCGCTTCCTTGAACGCGGCGACCCCGTCGCGGCCGAAGGCGTAGTCCTGCGCCAGCGTCGCAACGGTAACGCCCTGCTTGCCGATCGCGACCGCGTTGGAGATCGCGTCCTGCGAGGAGTTGCGCGCCGTGCGGAAGATGTAGCGATTCCATTTCTCGCCGGTAATCTGGTCCGCGACCGCGGGCTCGACGATCAGGATCTTCTTGTTCTCCTCGGCGACGGGAAGAATGGCGAGCGCCGCGGCCGACGAGGTCGTGCCGATCGCGATATCGACCTTGTCATCCTGATAGGCCTCCGAGAGCGCGGCCTTGGCGAGGTCCGGCTTGCCCTGGTCGTCCTTGGTGATGATGACGATCTTGCGGCCGTCGAGCGTCATGCTGCCCTTGGTGGCGTATTCGAATCCCATCTTCAGGCCGGTCTCCGTCTGCTTGGCGTAGGCCTCGAGCGGACCGGTCTTGCCGTAGATCAGCGCGATCTTGAGATCGTCGGCGAGCGCGGAGGTGCCCGCGCCGAGCGCGAGGATGGTTGTTGTTATGATGAGTGATCGACGCACGATGGTCCCTCCTGATGTAAAGTTTCTGCCAACAGCGATTTGCACAACGTCACGAACATTGCAATTGATCCTTCCGGCGGCGTGCGCCGGCGCGAGAGCATGCATCATTTTTGAGCCTGGCTCGCATTGCGCGCCGCGCCGGCCTCGACCTGGCGCCAGTCCGACTGCGCTTCCTCCGCGCTCTCGAAGATGTGCGGCGCGACGCCGCGCTTCTCCAGGGCTTCGCCGAGCTTGATGCGCAGGAAACCCGACGTGGTGTAGCGCGACACGCCGGAATAGAAGCGGTCGACGAGGCTGCGCACCATGGCCGAATAATCGTCCATCAGTTCCGGCAGGATAGAAAAATTGTCATAATTGACGATGGCGTAGACGCGGCGTCCGAGCGGCGCCAGGCGGGCCTCGACGATGGCGGCGATGGTGTCGATCTCCGCCTTGCTGCGCAGCGGATAGCGCTCGAGATTGACGAAGAACAGGTTCTGCTGCTCGTCCAGCGTGAAGCGCTGGTCGAGCGGGATGGTGAGCAGGCGCTCGCGCAAATCCATCAGGCCGTCGCCGAAGATGCGCGCGTCCATCAGCGCGGGGTCGCGCGGGATCAGCGGCTTGAAGTCCATCAGGCGCAGGATGTCGCGCTCGACGTCGATGCCGGGCGCGACCTCGACGAGCTCGAGCCCGCCCTCCCGGAGCTCGAACACGCAGCGCTCGGTGACGTAAAGGGTGCGTTGCTTGCGCGCGGCGGCAAACGGGCCGCTGAAGGTGACGTGCTCGACATTCTCGACGAATTTGCGCGACGTGGCCTCGTCCAGGATGACGAGCTTGCCGTCCTTCACCGCGATGCGTTGCTTGCCCGCACCGAACGTGCCGACGAAGATCACTTCCTTGGCGTTCTGGCTGATGTTGATGAAGCCGCCAGCGCCTGCGAGCTTCGGCCCGAACTTGCTGACGTTGAGGTTGCCGGCGCGATCGACCTGGGCAAGCCCAAGGAAGGCGGCGTCCAAACCGCCGCCGTCGTAGAAGTCGAACTGGTAGGGCTGGTCGATCACCGCCTGCGTGTTGATCGCCGCGCCGAAATCGATGCCGCTCGCCGGGATGCCGCCGATCACGCCCGGCTCCGCCGTCAGCGTGATGAGGTCGATGATCCGCTCTTCATTGGCGACCGAGGCGATCCCCTCGGGCATGCCGATGCCGAGATTGACGACGCTGTTGGCCTTCAGCTCCAGCGCCGCGCGCCGGGCGATGATCTTGCGCTCGCTGATCGGCATCACCGGCAGCGAGGCGGCGCGGACCCGGATCTCGCTCGAGAAGGCCGGATTGTATTGCGTGCCGAAAGTCTGCCAGTGGTTCTCGGGCCTTGACACCACGACACAGTCGACGAGGATGCCGGGAATCCTCACTTGACGCGGATTGAGGCTGCCGGCCTCGGCGACGCGCTCGACCTGGGCGATGACGATGCCGCCGGAATTATGCGCCGCCATGGCGATGGCAAGCGCCTCCAGCGTCAGGGCCTCCTTCTCCATGGTGAGATTGCCGTCGGGATCGCCGGTGGTGGCGCGGATGATCCCGACATCGATCGGGAAGGTCTTGTAGAGCAGGCACTCCTCGCCGCGCAGCGTGATCAGCTCCACCAGGTCCTCGGTGGTGCGTGCGTTCAGCTTGCCGCCGCCGTGCCGGGGGTCGACGAAGGTGCCCATGCCGACACGGGTGATGTGGCCGGGCCGGTGCGCGGCGATGTCGCGGAACAGGTGGGTGATGACGCCCTGCGGCAGGTTATAGGCCTCGATCTGGTTCGCGATCGCGAGCTGCTGCAGTTTCGGCACAAGGCCCCAATGCCCGCCGATCACGCGCCGCACCAGGCCTTCATGTCCGAAATGATTGAGGCCGCGCTGCTTGCCGTCGCCCTGACCGGCCGCGTAGACCAGCGTCAGATTGCGCGGCTTGCCTTGCGTATAGGGCGCATCGCCCTCGTGGGACAGATAGAGCTCCTCCAGTGCGACGGCGATCTCCTCGGCAAAGCCGATGCCGACGAAGCCGCCGGTCGCCACCGTGTCGCCGTCGCGGATCAGCATGACGGCTTCATTCGCCGAGACGACCTTGCCCTTCTCGGAATTGCGCAAGTAAGGCAGAGCTGGATGATGGCTCACGGCGTTCCTCCCGCTCCCTGGACCGTAGGCCTTGTTGTGCTTGATCTTATCGCGAAGCGCTGCCCCGGAACAGGTTGCTCCTCGCGAAGGAAAGACGGCAAAGCGGAGAGCAAGGTCCGCGCCAGATCCCGCAACGTCGCGCAAAACCGCTGAAATCTGCGGCAATTGCCTGCAATCTGTCCCGGAAGAGCAGCCGGGTGCGGTGTCCGGAATCCGAGACTCCGGACAGTCCGGTGTCTCGAAACTCAGACGGGCGCCGATCCCGAGGCGAGGCCGAACTTGGCGAGCTTCTTGTAGAAGGTCGCGCGCGAGATCCGCAGCATCCTGGCGGCCTCGGTGATCTGGCCGTTGCTGGCGGCGAGCGCCTGCTCGAGCGTGTGCTTCTCGAACTCGGCCTCGGCCTCGGCATAGGGCACCACCAATCCGGCCGGGCGCTCGGCCGGTGCGAGCCTGACCTCGGTGCCGATGGGGAGGATGCGGGCGACATCCTCGCCGGTCAGCCGCCCGGAATCGCTGAGGATCAGCGCGCGCTCGAGGATGTTGCGGAGCTCGCGGACATTGCCCGGCCAATCGTAACGGGCGAGCGCAGCGAGCGCGCTCGGCGTGATCTTCGCCTTGACGTAGTCGCCCGACGCGCTGATGTCGTCGAGCAGCCGGGCGCAAATGTCGGGGAGATCGTCGAGGCAGTGGCGCAGCGGCGGCAGGTCGACCGAAAGCACGTTGAGGCGGTAGTAGAGATCGGCGCGAAATGCGCCGTCGCTGACACGCTTGCGCAGGTCCACATTGGTCGCGGCGATGACGCGGACGTCGACCCTGGTGATCTTGTCCGAGCCGAGCGGCTCGATCTCGCGCTCCTGCAGCACCCGCAGCAGCTTGGCCTGCAATTGCAGCGGCATCTCGCCGATCTCGTCGAGGAACAGCGTGCCGCCGTCAGCGATGCGGAACTTGCCCTCGCGTCCCCGTCGGTCGGCGCCGGTATAGGCGCCCGGCGCAGTGCCGAAGAACTCCGACTCGATCAGCGTCTCGGGGATCGCGGCGACGTTGACGCTGACGAACGGCTTGTCGGCGCGCGAGGAGGCGTTGTGAATCGCCTGTGCCAGCATCTCCTTGCCCGTCCCGGTTTCGCCGGTGAGCAGGACGGTGACGCTCTGCCGCGCGGCGCGGCTGGCGATCTCCTTGGCGCGCGCGATCGCCGGCGTCGTGCCGACGAAATCGGCAAAGGTGAAGCGCGCCGCGCGGGCGTTGGACAATTGCCGCCGCGCCAGCCGCAGATCGCTCTCGAGCTGGGCGACGCGGGCGAGCAGGGGCTTCAGGCTTTCGAGATGATCATAGAGCACGAAGCCGATCGCGCCGATCACCGTCCCGTTCTCGTCCTCGATCGGCATGCGGGTGACGACGAGTTGCTCGCCGCCGAGCTCCATGATGTCGAGCAGGATCGGCTCGCCGGTCTCGGCCACCTTCCGCATCAGGCTGTTCGGGATGACCTCCTCGATCGACCGGCCGATCGCCTCGCTGGCATGGTCGAGACCGAGCGCGGCAAGATATTTCTCGTTGACGTAGACGACGCGCCCGCCGCGATCGATCGCAATCGCGCCCTCGCAGAGCTTCTCCAGCCGCTCGAACAGCGTTTCCATCGCGCGCGCACGGAGATAGGCGGGATCGCTGATCGAGGAGGCGGCGGCAGGCATGAGATACCTCGGGGAGGTCCGCCCCGTGTATTAGCAAAAGTGCAGCGATTTCAAAGGGGGAAATGGCGCCAAAGGAGGAATGGGCGCTGAACCCAGCTCAGCAATCGCTGTCGTCCCGGGGCGCGCAAAGCGCGAGCCCGGGACCCATAACCACAGGGCGCAGTTGCTGCGCGACGCTCCCACTCCGAGTCTTCGCTAAATTGCTCCCTTTGGGTATGGGTCCCGGGCTCGCTTCGCGCCCCGGGACGACAGCGGTATGTGTCGCGCCGCCCCTACCGCCGGTACCCGCTCGCCCGCGAATAGCCCTGGCGGTGCTGTTGCGCCGGGCGGCTTGCCACGCTGACCCGCGCCTCGCTCGAGGAGGGCGTTGCGAGCTTCAGCTCCTCCAGGAAGATCGGCCGGGAGAAATAATAGCCCTGCGCGTAGCGGATCTTGGTCGCCGCCTGCAGATAGGCCAGCTCCTCGTAGGTTTCGAGGCCTTCGGCGATCACCGTCATGCCGAGCGCCTCGCTCAAGGATTCGATCGCGCGCAGGATACCCTGGCTGCGCGGACGATTATGAATGTCGGTGATGAAGGAGCGGTCGATCTTGATCTCGTCGGCGGTGATGTCGGCCAGCGCCGAGAGCGAGGAATAGCCGGTGCCGAAATCGTCGATGGAGACGCCGACGCCGAGCTTGCGGAACATCGGCAGGATCTCGTCCTGAAAATGATTCTTGGCGACGAAAGCATCTTCCGTCACCTCGATCATGAACCGCTGCGGAAAGCCGGTCTCCTCCAGCGCCTGCGCAAAGCTGCGCATGAATTCGGGATTGCCGGCCTGCTTGGCGGCAACGTTGATGCTGATGGTCGCTTCCGGGCCGAACGTGTCGTTGATCAGGTCGATCGACTTGACGATCTCGGCGAGCACGAGATGGGTCAGCTCGTCGATCAGGCCGAGCTCGCCGGCAAGATTGATGAACGAGCCGGGCGCCTGGATCACGCCTTCGTCGTCGCGCAGGCGCACCAAGGCCTCGATGCCCTTCACGGCCTGCGTGCGGATGTCGACCTTGGACTGGAAGGCGCAGCAGAAGCGCTTTTCCAGGATGGCGAGCCGCAGCGACTGCTCGACCTTCATCCGCGCCTGCGCCTCGCGCTCCATGCTGGCATCGAAGAAGGCGGCCAGTCCCTTGCCATTGTTCTTGATGCGGTACATCGCGATGTCCGCGTTCTGCCGCAGCGTTTCGAAGCTGCGTCCATGGTCGGGATAGAGGCTGATGCCGACTGAGGTCGAGGCGAACACTTCCGAATGGTCGATGAAGAACGGCGCGGTCAGCCGCTCCAGCGTCGATTGCATGAATTCGGCGACTTCCTCCTGGCTCTGGACCGGTGACAGCAGCAGCAGGAATTCGTCGCCCGAGATGCGCGAGAGTATGTCGGAATCGCGCAAGTCCCGTCCGAGCCGCTTCGCCAGCTCGACCAGCAGCGCGTCGCCCACGGCGTGGCCGTAATAGTCGTTGATGTGCTTGAAATTGTCGACGTCGAGAAAGGCCAGCGCAAAACGTTCGCCGCTGCGGTCGTGCGCGAGCAGGGCATTGGCGCGGTGCTCGATCACGCGGCGCGAGGGCAGCCCGGTCAGCTCGTCGAAATAGGCCGAGCGGAACAGCTGGTCCTCGAAATTCTTCTGCTCGGTGATGTCGGAGGATGCCGAGATCAGCAGCTCGCGTCCGTCGAGACGAACGGGGCGATGGGTCGTGAGCAGCACCTTTCGCGCGGCGCCGACGTGAAGCGCTTCCTCGGTCACGACCGGCTGCCCGTCGCTCAGGGCCTGGCGGCAGGCCTCGCGCCGCGGCGTCAGATCGGGTGAAGGACGGCTGCCGTCCAGGCCGAGCTGCGCGGCGGCGGCATCGTTGACCAGCAGCAACTCGCCATGCGCGTCCTGCACGGTGAGGCCGGCCGGCAGCATTCTAACGATTTCCTTGAGAAAACCGAGCTCGGCTTCAGTCGCGCCGGAATATTGATTGTCGTTCATAGAAGTCATGAATCTTGTTGTTTCAGCGCGCCTTTGCAATGGGCGCGATCTTCCGCGGTTCCCTCTTAAGTTTGGTTAAGGGGTCAGGAGAAATACGGGGGTGTTTTGGAGAAAACTTGCGACGATCCGACGCGCGCTGGCGATCGTCATTAACGGAGCGTCAACGCGCTCGGCGAAACAGCGAAGTATCCGCGTGGGAGCGATTTCGCCTGCGGCCATCCTTCGAGACGCCCGCCGTGGGCGGGCCCTCAGGATGAGGGCCGGAGTGCGCTGCGCGATATCACCCGAGCACCGATGCCGCTTAGCCTCATCCTGAGGAGACCGCGAAGCGGTCGTCTCGAAGGACGAGGCGCTTGCTCAGGTCGCGCAAGTGCCACACGCGATTGCGCCACCGCGCGGGCAGCAAGAAGCACACCTTACATGTTGCGACGTCTACTCGCTTCGTGGAATTCGGCACTGCATGATGCAATGCAGCCCGGTTTTCAGATACGAGATCTCGGTTTTGCCGTCGAAAGCCGACAGCGCCGACTTCAAGAGCTTGGTGCCGAAGCCGGGCTCCGACACCTTGTCCACGCTCGGTCCTTCGGTTTCGTCCCAGGTGATCGTCAGGCGGTCGTCGGTGATGGTCCATGACACCTGCAACAGACCGCGCGGTGAGGAGAATGCGCCGTACTTGCCTGCATTGGTGGCGAGCTCGTGAAACATCAATGACAGCGTGACCGCGAGCTTGGGCGGCAGGAACAGCCGCTCGCCGTTGAGCGTGAAGCGGACATGGCCGTAAGGCCCGAGCTCGGAGATCAGGAGGTCGCGGATGTCGCAGCCGGCCTTGTCGATCCGCGAAATCAAATCATCGGTTGCGGCCAGCGAGCGCAGCCGCGGATCGACCCGGGCCCAGACCTGTGGCTGGTCGTGCAACACCTGGTGCACCACGGCATGCACCGTCGACAGCTTGTTCTTCAGCCGATGCTGGAGCTCCTCCACCAGCAGCTTGCGATAATCCTCTTCCTCGATCAGGCGTTTGGAAATTCGGCGCTGCTCGGCCAGCATGGTGCGATAGTGCTCGACACCCCAGATGGTGATCGCGCACACGGTCCAGTAAAGCGCCAACAGGACAAACCGCGCGCGATCCGCAAACGCATCGCCGAAATTCAGGGTGACGCCGAGCACGCCGCCGACGAGCGCCGTCACGATGCCGATCCGGAATCCGCCCAGGGCCGCAGCAAAGAAGACGGCCGGGAAGTACGGCGTGAAATAGATGTCGGGACGAACCTGAGCGAGGCCCCAGCGAACCAAGGTTGCAGCCAACAGGCAGACCACCGCAAAGCCGATGCTCAGGGCGAGCGAGGGCGGCGCCGCACCCTGCCAGCCCTTGCGGAACTCCTCGATCAGCTTCCTCATGCCCTGCCTGGTTGCGATAGGCGTTCGACGATCGAGCGGCCCGTGAGGATGTTACGCATGCCGCCCGTTGAAGCATAGCTTGCCTTGTCGGAAGCGGGCAGGAATAGTGACCGCTGCCGCGACGGCCGCGGCCGGCATACGCCATTTGGCATCAAATCACTCGAAAACAGGAACATTCCATGGGCAGGCTGGACGGCAAGGTTGCGGTGATCACGGGAGCGACGAGCGGCATCGGATTGCGCACTGCGGAAGTCTTCGTTGCCGAAGGTGCCAAAATTGTGATCGCAGGCCGGCGCGTACCGGAAGGCGAGGCGTTGGCGAAGCAGCTCGGGGCAAGCTGCGTCTTCCGTCAGACCGACGTCACCGTCGAAGCGCAGATGCAGGCGCTGATCGCGCTCGCGGTCGACAAGTTCGGCAGGATCGATTGCCTGTTCAACAATGCCGGCGGGCCGGCACAGACCGGCGGCATCGAAGGTCTCGAGGTCGAGCGGTTCGATGCGGCCATGGCGACGCTGGTGCGCAGCGTCATGCTCGGCATGAAGCACGCCGCGCCCTACATGAAGAAGCAGGGCGGGGGCAGCATCATCAACAATGGCAGCATTGCCGGCCGCCTCGCCGGCTTTTCGTCGTCAATGGTCTATGGCGCGGCCAAGGCGGCGGTGATCCATCTCACCAAATGCGTGGCGATGGAGCTCGGCGAATCCAACGTTCGCGTCAACTCGATCTCGCCCGGTGCGATCGCGACCGGCATCTTCGGCAAGGCGCTGGGGCTCTCGACCGATGCCGCCGAGAAGACGCCGGCGGTGATGCGCGAAGTCTACAAGACCGCGCAGCCGATCCCCCGCGCGGGTCTTCCTGAAGATATCGCCCAGGCCGCAGTGTTCCTGGCCAGCGACGTATCCAGCTTCATCAACGGCCACGACCTCGTCGTCGACGGCGCCATGACCGGCGGCCGCAACTGGAGCCAGCAGCAGCAGGGCTATGTGGCCTTGCGCAAGGCGTTCGACCAGGAGGCGTAGCAGCTCCGGCGATGGTGCCGTAGGGTGGGCAAAGGCGCGCCCTTCGCGCGCCGTGCCCACCATCGATGTTTGCACCCGGAGAAACGTGGTGGGCACGCTTCGCTTTGCCCACCCTACGAGATCGGCGCCTAAACCGCCTTCACCGTCACCCGCAGCCCGTCCCGCGGCTTCGGGATCGGCCACATCTGCCAGTCGGGCTTGTAGCCTGGCGCGAGCGACACCTCGATATTCTCCAGGAAATGCCGCGCGAAACATTTCGCCTGCATGTAGGCGAAGTGCAGGCCGAGGCACATATGCGCGCCGCCGCCGAACGGCACGAAGGCGAAACGGTGACGGCCACGCTGTGCGTCCTCGGTGAAGCGCAGGGGATCGAAACGGTCCGGCTCCGGCCAGATCTCCTTCATGTGGTGGGTATAGAGCGGGTTGATGCCGATCGCCGTGCCGGCGGGAATCGCAAAACCCTTGAAGCTGAAATCGCGCATCGCGCGGCGCGGCATCGACGGCACCGGCGGCTTGAGCCGCAGCGCTTCCTTGAACGCCATCTCGGTCAGCGGCATCTTCTCGAGATCGTCGAAGCTGGTCGACGCGCCGGAGGCGAGGCCGAGCGCGAGCACCTCCGCGCGCAGCCGGTCCTGCCAGTCCGGATTGGCGGCGAGCTCGCCGATGAAGGAGGTCAGTGACGAGGTCAGCGTGTCGTGCGCGGCCATCATCAGGAAGCTCATATGGTCGATGATGTCCTGGTCCGACAGCAGCGCGCCGTTCTCATGGGTGGCGCGGCAGAGCTGCGAGAACAGATCGTCGCCACCGTGATTGCCGCGCCGCAGCGGAATCTGCTCGCGGAAATAGGCGATGATGCGCTTGCGTCCCTTCACCCCTCGCGCCATCTGGGTGCCGGGCAGGGGGCGGCGGATCGGGGTGACGGCGGCGGCCACCATGTCGATGAAGGCGCGGTTGATCTCGTCGACCTCGGGCCCGATATCGGCGCCGAGGAACGAGGCCGCGGCGAGATCGAGCGTGAGCTGTTTCATCGCCGGATAAAGCTGCATCTCGCCCGGCTTCGCCTTCCACTGCGCGACGCGCGCGGAAATGCCCCGGTCGAGATCGCCGAGATAGGACTTCATCGGCCCGGACTTGAACGCGACCGAGAGCGCCTTGCGATGCAGGCGATGCTCCTCGAAATCGAGCAGCATCAATCCGCGCGGAAACAACAGCCCCAGCACCTTGTCCCAGCCATGGGTCGAGGAGAACAGCTTCTGCTGGTCGAACAGCACGAGCTCGTTGGCCTCGGGCCCGAGCAGCACGACGTTGGTCTCGCCGAAAAAGTGCGTGCGGTAGACCAGTCCGTACTTGGCGCCGTTCGCCTCGATATGGCCCTTGGGATCGGCGAGCACCTGAAAGGTCTTGCCGATGATCGGCCAGCCTTCGTCGCCGGGAATGTGGGTCAGCTCGTTGCGCTTGGGCGGAGTGAACGGAAGCGCAGGGGCGGCCACATTCTGCATCGACATGACGATTGCTCCGGTTGGCTGGCCCCGCAAACATAGCACGATCCGGCCGCGATGAGCTGCGGTCGTCTTGCGCACAAAATCGTCACTCCCACCGCCGTCGTCCCCGCGGAGGCGGAGACCCATAACCACAGGGAGGAGTTTTGGTGCGAGGCTGGTAGCTCCGAGTCTTCGTAAATCCGCATCCTGTGGTTATGGGTCCTCAGATGCGCAATTGCGCATCATAGCTCGCGCTGCGCGCGCCCCGGGGCGACGAGTGGAGTGCCTACCGCTTCGCCGCTTCCTTCTGCAGATCCGGCGCGTTGACGGCGGGAATGGCGACGCGGCCGGGGCCTGTCACCTTCAGCGCCTCGGCGGCCTTCTCATTCTCCATGATCTTGGCCATCACCGCCTGGCCCGCGCGCTCGAAGATCGCCCGGTTCTCGATCACGAATTTCTGCGACCTGCGCAGCCCTTCGATATAGCCGTTGATCTCCGGCACGACGTAGCGCGCCACCATGTCCCAGCTGCGCCGGGTGGCTTCCGGATTGGCCCAGTCGTGAACGAAGCCGATGACGGCGCCGACGCCGCCGGAGACCTGCATCACGTTCTTGATGGTTTTGACGAGATCGTCGGGCGTGCCGATGGTGGACGCCGCCCCCTCGACGAAGGCGGTCTTGTCGACGGCCTCGTCGGGCGAGGAGAACGCGGTGAGGCCCGGCCGCTGCAGCGTGCCGACATTATATTCGTTGTGCCAGCGCATCAGCCCGGCGCCGGCCTCGCGGCGGGCTTGTTCACGCGTTTCGGCGATGTGCCAGGTCAAGAGCACGCGCCAGTCGGCGCGACGCACCGTGGTGCCGTGCTTCTTGGCGGCATCCTCGGCGAACTGCCATTGCTGCTGCAGCGACATCAGGCCCTGCGTCGTCATCGAGCCCAGCGAGATGATGCCGATGCCGTATTTGCCGGCGAGCGTCATGCCGGATGGCGAGATCTGCGAAGCCACCACGAACGGCATCTCCTCCTGCAGGGGCAGGATCTGCAGCGCGGCGTCGTTCATCGTGAACCAGTCGCTTTTGGCGGTGACGCGCTCGCCGTTGAAGAGGCGGCGGATGATGCCGATCGCCTCGTCCTGGCGGTCGCGCTGCGTCATCGGATCGATGCCGAGCGTGTGCGCGTCGGAGGCGAGCGCGCCCGGTCCGGAGCCGAAAATGGCGCGGCCGCCGGTCATATGGTCGAGCTGCACCATGCGCTGGGCGACGTTGAAGGGATGGTGATAGGGCAGCGACACAACGCCGGTGCCGAGCTTGATCCGCTTGGTGCGCTCGCCGGCGGCGGCCAGGAACATCTCGGGCGAGGCGATCATCTCCCAGCCCGAGGAATGATGCTCCCCGCACCAGAACTCGTCATAGCCGAGCGCATCCAGCTGCTCGACCAAGTCGAGATCGCGCCGGAACTGCAGCATCGGATGCTCCCCGATCGGGTGATGCGGGGCAAGAAAGGCTCCGAACTTCAGGCGCGCCATGGCGGTCTCTCCGGCTGAATTTTCTGTTTGTTGGCCATGTCAGGCTACGTGCCTGTCGGCACGAACGCAATCACGCGATGTCCCGCGCGGTGGAATGCAGGCATGCGCGGCGGCAAGCGAGACGTTGCGTAGTCCTCGCCCGCTTCGCGCTTCATCACGATAACGACGCGCAGCGCGATTGGGCCGGTCCGTTCATTCGCGTTCGACACCTCCGCGTCGAAGCCTCACAATCAGCACGCGCAGAATTCCTCGCCTCGCTCGTGTCATTTGTGACATTCGTCATGATCGGCGCCGCATTTCCGGCGCGGATGCGCCGCGCATCGGCACGAGATTGCGACGTTGCGGTTAATACGTGCGGATTCTTGCGGATTTTCAGCCAATTTCCCGAATTGACAGCCCACGGTCTTTTTATTTTGCGCCGCAGCAACTATCTGGTTGGGCTGGACGTTGAGCGTCGCCCACCAGGAACTTGCCGTGTCGTTAGCCAGAAACATCGATCTGTTGAGACGTCTGCCCCGGCTGGACGGACTGCGCTTCGCCGAGCCCGGCCGCGGTGCAGATGGATCGAGCCCGCTGCAGGAGGTCACTGGCTTCGGCGACAATCCCGGCGCCTTGCGCATGTTCGCGTTCGTGCCGGCGCAATTGCAGCGGCCGCGCGCGCTCGTCGTCGTGCTGCATGGCTGCGGGCAAACGGCGGCCGCTTACGATCTCGGCGCGGGTTGGTCGACGCTCGCGCAACATTACGGCTTTGCGCTGTTGATGCCCGAGCAGCAGCGCATCAACAATGCCAACACCTGCTTCAACTGGTTCAATCCGGAGGACACCGCGCGGGACAGCGGCGAGCCGGGTTCGATCCGCGCGATGATCGCGCACATGGTGAAGACCCATCGAATCGATCCCAGGCGCGTCTTCATCACCGGCCTGTCGGCCGGCGGCGGCATGACCTCGGTGATGCTCGCGACCTATCCGGAAGTCTTCGCGGCCGGCGCGATCATTGCCGGGCTGCCTTACGGCATCGCCTCGAACTTGCGCGAGGCGCTCGACGGCATGTTTCATTCCCCGGCGCGCCCTTCGCGCGAGCTCGGCGATCTCGTGCGCAGCGCCTCCGATCATCGCGGCCCCTGGCCGAGGGTCTCGGTGTGGCACGGCAGCGCCGACCGCACCGTCAATCCCGGCAATGCCAACGAGATCGTCAAGCAGTGGCTCGACCTGCATGGCCTGCCCGAACTGCCGATGGCCGAGACCAATGTCGACGGCTATCCGCGCCAGGCCTGGTGGGACAAGGACGGCGAGACGCTGGTCGAGTCCTATGCCATCACCGACATGGCGCACGGCACGCCGCTGGGGCTCGCCGACAACGATCAGCGCTACGGCATCGAAGGCGCCTTCCTGATCGAGGCCGGCATCTCCTCGTCCTACCACATCGCAAAGTTCTTCGGCCTCACCGGCTGGATTGCGGACGCCGCGACGACGAAGGCGGAAGCCAAATCCGCCACGAAGCCCGCGACGAAGCCTGCCGCGAAGCCGGCGCTCTCGCCCGCACCGCATCTCGCCCGCTCGATCCGCACCGCGGTCGCCGCGGAGCCGGCCGAGCCGCAGGGCGAGAAGGTGCGCGGCTTCGACCTCGGCCAGATCATCACGCGCGCGCTCACGGCCGCGGGATTGATGAAGTAGCCTCGCTGTCGTCCCGGACAAGCGCGCCTGAAGCGCGTGCCGATCCGGGACCCATAGCCACAGGACAAAGTTGGGCACGAAGAGGTGACTCCGAGTCCCCGTAACCACATCTCCCTGTGGTTATGGATCCCAGATCTGCGCTTGCGCTTGTCCGGGATGACAGCGGAGTTTGTAGCGGCGGCTTCAATTCAGCTCCGCGAAAAGCTACCCCGTCTGATCGATCACCTCGACCGGCGTCACGCTGATCTCGCCGCCCGCGACCTTCCGCGTCACCTCCTGGTAGTGCTTGAAGAAGTCGCGCGATTGCAGCGTTTTCTGCGCAGCATCGTCGGCGACGCTGGCGAAGTGGAGATAGCTGCCGTCGTCGCGATGCTTCAGGCAACGATAACCGATCCTCCCCTTCAGCTCCGCATCGGCGTCGATCGCCGCGATGAAGCGGCCGATCTCGCGGTGCCACTCCTCCGTCGTGCCGTTCTTGAACGCGTATCTGATCATGAAGTGCTTCATGTGACGCTCCCTGTTCGTCTTGTGCGTCATCATCTGCGCGCTTGATACGATCCCGCAAGTATGGACAAAATTGATAGTATGGACTTTTTCGCCGTTGCTCCTATCCTCATCGCATAGCGTTTTCGAGCGAAGTGGATACCGGTTCGCGTAAAGAAAACGCGTCAAAACAAGAATCTTCCACGTGGAGGAAACGACATGGCGAAGATGTCTCCCGCGCGCACCTGTCCGGTCGCGGCGTTTCAGAAGATGATCAGCGGCAAATACAAGCTGCGCATCGTCTGGGACCTCAAGGACGGCCCGCGCCGCTACGGCGAGATCAGAAGCGGCTTGCTGCGCGGCGCGTCAGGCAGCGCCGAGATCACCCCGCGCGTGCTCAGCCGCGAATTGAAGGCGTTGACGATGAGCGGCCTGATCGACCGCAAGGATTTCGGCGAGGTGCCGCCGAAGGTCGAGTACCGCCTGACGCGCAAGGGCAAGAGCTTCGTCCCCGTCGTTGCCGCAATCCGCGAGTGGGGCGAGCGCAATCTCGGTGAGGCGACGGCACTCGCGGACGCCGCTGAATAAGCCTACATCTCGCCGGTGATGAACGGATTGGTCATCCGTTCCTGGCCGATGCTCGAGCCGGCGCCGTGGCCGCAGATGAAGCCGACATCGTCGCCGAGCGGCAGCAATTTCGTCTTGATCGAACTGATCAGCGTGGCGTGACTGCCGCCGGGCAGGTCGGTGCGTCCGACCGAGCCGGCGAACAGGACGTCGCCGACATGGGCAAACCGCAGATCCTTGTTGAAGAACACCACGCTGCCGGGCGAATGACCCGGACAATGCAGGATGTCGAACTGCAAGCCGCCGATCGACACGCTGTCGCCCTCGTCGAGCCAGCGGTCGGGCGTGAAATCGCGTCCTCCCGTCATGCCGAAGCGCGCGCCGCTCGCCACGACGTTGTCGAGCAGGAACTTGTCCGCGACATGCGGTCCCTCGATCGGCACCGTCAGCGCATCGCGCAGCTCGGCCGCGCCGCCGACATGGTCGATATGGCCGTGGGTCAGCCAGATCTTCTCCACCGTGACGCCGGTCTGCTTGATCGCATCCAGGATCTTCGGCACGTCGCCGCCGGGATCGATCACCACGGCCTTCTTGGAAGGCTCGTCCCAGATGATGGTGCAGTTCTGCTCGAACAGCGTCACGGGAACGATGATCGCGCCCGCCTTGGCTTGCCGGGATTCTTGCCGGGATTCTTGGCTGTCGTTTTGCTCGGTCATGGCCTCACAATGCCGATTTTTGCCGGGCCGCCAAGCAAAAGATTCGGGCCCGTGCCAGGGAACAACCGTCACACGGCCGTCCCAATTGGCCTGCCAATTTGAACCGGGGCGTTGCTGTCGCGTTCTCCCGCGCAAGGCGTCAGATTTGGGTGGTCTTCGGCATGGCTCACGACAACGAGAATTGGTGGCGCGATGGCATCTTCTATCAGATCTATCCGCGCTCGTTTCAGGACTCGGACGGTGACGGCGTCGGCGATCTCGCCGGCATCCTCAAGAGGCTGCCTTACGTCAAGTCGCTCGGCGTCGATGCGATCTGGCTGTCGCCGATCTTTCCCTCGCCGATGGCCGATTTCGGCTACGACATCTCGGACTATGTCGGCATCGAGCCGCTGTTCGGCACGATGGCCGATTTCGACGCGTTGCTCGCGGCCGCCCACGACAACGGCCTGAAGCTGATCCTCGACCTCGTGCCGAACCACACCTCCGACCAGCATCCCTGGTTCGCCCTGAGCCGGTCCTCGCGCGACAATCCCAAGCGCGACTGGTACATCTGGCGCGATCCTGCGCCAGGCGGCGGCGTTCCGAACAATTGGTTGTCCGAGTTCGGCGGCAGTGCGTGGGCTTTCGACGAGACCACGGGACAATATTACTACCACGCCTTCCTCGCCCAGCAGCCGGATCTCAACTGGCGCAATCCGGACGTCCGCAAAGCGATCTACGACGTGATGCGGTTCTGGCTCGACAAGGGCGTCGACGGCTTTCGCGTCGACGTGATCTGGCACCTGATCAAGGACGCCGAATTCCGCGACAATCCGGCCAACCCGCACTACGTCGAGGGCCGTCCGCCGAACGAAAAAATCCTCACGCAATATTCTACCGACCAGCCGGAGGTGCATGACGTTATCGCCGAGATGCGGCGCGTCACCGATTCCTATGGCGCGCGCGTCTTGATCGGCGAAATCTATCTGCCGCTGCACCGGCTCGTGGCCTATTACGGCAACGATCTCACCGGCGCGCAGATGCCGTTCAACTTCGCGCTGCTCTCGACGTTCTGGAGCGCCCGCTCGATCGAAAAGATCATCGAGGATTACGAAAAGGCATTGCCGCGCGGCGCCTGGCCGAACTGGGTGCTCGGCAATCACGATCGTCCGCGCGTCGCGAGCCGCGTCGGGCCCGAGCAGGCCGGCGTCGCGGCCATGCTGCTGCTGACGCTGCGCGGCACGCCGACGCTTTACTACGGTGACGAGATCGGCATGCACCAGCTCGCGATCGCGCCGGAGGACGTGCGCGATCCCTTCGAGAAGAACGTCCCCGGCATCGGTGTCGGCCGCGACGGCTGCCGCACGCCGATGCAATGGGATTCCTCGAACTTCGCAGGTTTTTCGCAAGCAAGGCCGTGGCTGCCGCTGCCGGAGGATCACATCCGCGAGAATGTCGCCAATCTCGAAGCCGATCCGCGTTCGATCCTCAATCTCTACAAGCGCCTGATCGGCTTGCGGAAGAGCTGCCCCCCGCTGGTCACGGGCGATTATCATCCGATCGCCGCGCAAGGCGATCTGCTGATCTATCGCCGCGCGGCCGGCGGCAAGGCCGTGATCGTCGCGCTCAATCTCGGCCCCGATCCGGTCGCGGTGACCAGCAGCGCGATCCGTTTCGGCAGCAGCATCTTGCTGTCGACGTTCCTGGATCGCGAAGGTGAGGAGATCGAAGGCGTGCTGGACCTGCGCGGCAACGAGGGCGTGGTGGTGGCGTCACCCACCTAACTGTCGTCCCGGGACGGGACGAAGTCGCGAGCTATGATGCGCAATTGCGCATCTGAGGACCCATAACCACAGGAAGAAGTTTTGCGACGACTCGGAGTTGCCCGCTTTGCCCCACACGTCTCCCTGTGGTTATGGATTCCGGGCTCGCGCTGCGCGCGCCCCGGAATGACGGGCGGGATGGAATCGGCTATTCTCCCGCCATGGACAACACCGCCCGCATCACACTCGTGCCGCCGCCGGATCGTCGCCAGTCGGAGACGGCGCTGGCGATCGCGCGCGGCACCGCGCGTCTGTTGCGCTCGCTCGGCTTCTCCTGCATCAGCGAATTGCCGCTGCCGTCGGGCCGGCGCGCCGATCTCGTCGCGCTGAACGAGCGCGGCGAGATCTGGATCGTCGAGATCAAGTCGTCGGTCGAGGATTTGCGCGCCGATCAGAAATGGCACGAATACCGCGCCCATTGCGACCGGCTGTTCTTCGCCTTCACGCAGGATCTGCCGTGCGAGATCTTCCCCGATGACACCGGCCTGATCGTCGCCGACGCCTACGGCGCGCACCTGCATTGCGAGGCACCCGAGCACAAGCTCGCCGCCGCCACCCGCAAGCAGATGACGGTGCGGTTCGCGATGGCGGCGGCCTTGCGGATCAATCGCCTGGTCGATCCGCAGGGCCATGCGGATTTCTGGGAGTAGGCTGACTTCGTAGCCCGGATGGAGCGCAGCGCAATCCGGGACAATTGCAGCCCGTCGCGCCAATCCCGGATTACGCTGCGCTCCATCCGGGCTACGCAGTGTCGTACGGTGGGCAAAGCGAAGCGTGCCCACCAATTAAAATTAATCAGGATCGAAATAGAGAACGTGGGCACGGCGCTTCGCGCCTTTGCCCACCCTACGAGACCTTTACCTCGGCGCGCGCTTCGCCAGGATCCGCTGCAAGGTACGCCGATGCATGTTGAGCCGGCGCGCCGTTTCCGAGACGTTGCGGTTGCACATCTCGTAGATGCGTTGGATGTGCTCCCAGCGGACGCGGTCGGCCGACATCGGGTTGGCCGGCAGCTCGGATTTGTCCGTGTTGGTCGACAGCAGTGCGGCGACGACGTCGTCGGCATCCGCGGGCTTGGAGAGATAATCGATCGCGCCCATCTTCACCGCGGTCACCGCAGTGGCGATGTTGCCGTAGCCGGTCAGCACGATCGCGCGCGCATCCGGCCGCTTCTTCTTGAGCGCCGAGACCACGTCGAGGCCGTTGCCGTCGCCGAGCCGCAGATCCACCACCGCGAACGCCGGCGCCGATTTGCCGATCTGCGCAAGCCCGTCCGAGACCGTGTCGCATGATGTCACCGAAAAGCCGCGGCTCTCCATGGCCCGTGACAAACGCTCCAGAAACGGCTTGTCGTCTTCAACGATGAGCAGCGAGCGGTCGGTCTGTTCGTTCAGGTCGGCAATGGCGTTCAAGGTTGTTTCCTCTCTCCAGCGCATCGACATATGGCGTCGCAATCGCGCGGTGCCAAGGCGGCAAATGGTCGACCCGCCCCGTTGTGCGACGCAAGGTCGCGGCTATCCTATTGTTTCTTCGAGCGTCTCGATAGCCTCAAAACGCTGTCTCGGCCATGTGATCTGAACCACCGCACCATGGTCCGGAAAGATGCGGTTGGTAAACGAGACCTTCGCGCCGGTGCGCTCCAGCAAGGTGCGCGCGATGAAGACGCCGAGGCCGAGGCCGCGCCGTTCGCCGCCACCATCATCCTGGGGGCGTCGCCGCGACAGATAGGGCTCGCCGATCCGGTTGAGGATATCGGGTGGAATGCCCGGTCCGTCGTCGGAGATCACGAGCTCGATATGGTCCTGGTTCCACCAGGCGTTCACCTCGACGCTGGTGCGGGCGAAATCGACCGCGTTCTCGACGATGTTGCCGATGCCGTAGAGGATCGCGGGATTGCGCGAGCCGACCGGCTCCGCCGCCGCGGCCACCGCGATCCGCACCTTGATCTCGACGCCGAAATCGCGATGCGGCGCCACCACCTCCTCGATCAGCTCCGACAGCTTCATGTGATCGAACGGCGCGCCGGTGGGGGAAAGCTGGGTGATCTTGCTGAGGATGTCGCGGCAGCGCTGGGTCTGCTCGCGCAAGGTCTTCAGGTCGGCGGCGATGCTTGGCTCCTTTACCGTCTTTTCCAGCTCGCGCGAGATCAGGAAGATCGTCGCGAGCGGCGTGCCGAGCTCGTGTGCGGCCGCGGCGGCAAGACCGTCGAGCTGGGTCAGGTGCTGCTCGCGCGTCAGCACCAGTTCGGTTGCGGCCAGCGCGTCCGCAAGCTTGCGCGCCTCCTCGGTCACCTGGAACGAGTAGAGGCTGGTGACGCCGATCGCGAGCGCAATCGAAAGCCAGACCCCGACGAGATAGACCGGCGGCAGCACCAGGGGATCCTCGGAATCCCACGGCAGCGGAAAATGGAAGAAGAACAGGATCGACGCGCAGGCCACCGCGAGCAGGCCGAGGCCGAAGGTGAAACGGGCCGGCAGCGCCGTGGCCGAGATCAGCACGGGCGCGAGGAACAGGAACGAGAACGGGTTCTGCAGTCCGCCGGTGAAGAACAACAGGCCGGCCAGCTCGACGATGTTCAGCGCGAGCAGGCCGGCCGCCTGCATCGGCTCCAGCCGCTGCATCGGATTGGCTGCGGTCTGGAGTGCGAGGTTGAGCGCCGCCGAGAGCGCAATGATGCTGACGCAGGGAATGATCTCGACGTTGAACTCCAGCCCCTGGGCCACGATGAAGATCGCGGCGAGTTGCCCCAGCACCGCCAGCCAGCGCAGCCGCAGGATCGTGTCCAGCCGGATATGCCGCTGCGCGTTATGGAAGTCGGAATCGGCAATTTTGGTCATATCGGCCAATGTGGCGGCGCCTTCCAAGGTCACGGACGCCGGGCTGACGGAACCGCCCGGTGAGGAGCCCTTACATCGAGCCTTGCGCTCGCCGATGCAATAGCAGAAGAACGGCCAGCATGACCGAGAATGGCAAGGCTTCAAGTCGGCCGACTGTCGCGGATCGAGATTCGTCCGCGGCAATTGCCGTCGATCACCTCGTCAAGGTCTACAAGCAGACCCGCGCCGTCGACGACATCTCCTTCTCGCTGCCGCGCGGCAGCATCACCGGGCTGCTCGGCGGCAACGGCGCCGGCAAGACCACAACCATCGCGATGATCATGGGCTTGGTGCTGCCGACCTCCGGCCGCGTGCAGGTGCTCGGTCACGAGATGCCGGACGAGAGTGCGTCCGTGCTGGGGCGGATGAATTTCGAAAGCCCCTATGTCGACATGCCGATGCGGCTCACGGTGCGGCAGAACCTCACCGTGTTCGGCAAGCTCTATGCGGTGAAGAACCTCACTGAGCGCATTGCCAGGCTCGCCGCCGATCTCGACCTCGGCGATTTCATCGACCGCGCCAACGGCAAGCTCTCCGCCGGGCAGAAGACCCGCGTTGCGCTGGCAAAGGCGCTGATCAACCAGCCGGAGCTGCTCTTGCTGGACGAGCCGACCGCCTCGCTCGACCCCGATACCGCCGATTGGGTGCGGGCGCATCTGGAGCGGTATCGCCGGGACAACAACGCCACCATTCTCCTCGCCTCGCACAACATGCTCGAGGTCGAGCGGCTCTGCGACCGCGTCATCATCATGAAGCGCGGCCGCATCGAGGACGACGACACGCCCGAGGCGATCATGGCCCGCTACAACCGCACCACGCTGGAGGAGGTGTTTCTCGACGTCGCCCGCGGCCGGGCAAACGGGGCGAAGGAGGCGGTGAGGTGAGGGAGAGCTGTAATCGTAACTTCAATGGAGCGACGTCATTCCGGGGCGCGCGGAGCGCGAGCCCGGAATCCATAACCACAGGCGGCAGCTGTGAGGCGAGACTGGTAAATCCGAGTCTTCGCCAAATTCAATGGATCCCGGGTTCGCGACTACGTCGCGCCCCGGGATGACACTTTCCATCCCGGCCACGGGGTACGGCCATGACCGAGCTCTCCCTCCACCGCGGCATCTCGCTCCACCGCATCGGCGCGATGATCCTGCGCTATTGGTATCTGCTGCTGTCGTCCTGGCCGCGGCTGCTCGAGCTGCTCTATTGGCCGGCGCTGCAGGTCATCACCTGGGGCTTTCTCCAGTATTACATCGCCGAGAACGCCAATTTCTTCGCGCGCGCCGGCGGCACGCTGATCGGCGCCGTCATCCTCTGGGACATCCTGTTCCGCGGCCAGCTCGGCTTCTCCATCTCGTTCTTGGAGGAGATGTGGGCGCGCAACCTCGGCAATCTCATGATGAGCCCCTTGAGGCCGATCGAGTTTCTGTTGGCGCTCATGGTCATGAGCCTGATCCGGCTTGCGATCGGCATCATTCCGATGACCCTGCTCGCGCTGTTCCTGTTTCACTTCAACATCTATGCCCTCGGCCTGCCCCTGATCGCGTTCTTCTGCAATCTGATCTTCACGAGCTGGTCGGTCGGCATCTTCGTCTCGGGCCTCGTGGTGCGTAACGGCCTCGGCGCCGAGAGCATCGTCTGGACCTTGATGTTCGCAATCCTGCCGCTTGCCTGCGTCTACTACCCCGTCAGCGTGTTGCCGGTGTGGCTGCAATACGTCGCCTGGGCGTTGCCGCCGACCTATGCCTTCGAGGGCATGCGCGCGCTGCTGATCGAGCAGACCTTTAGGAGCGATCTGATGATGGAGGCGTTGCTCATCAACGCCGTCCTTTTGGTTGCATCTTTAGGGGCATTCCTTGCCCTTTTGCGCAGCGCAAAGCGGCACGGCTCGCTGCTGTCGGGCGGTGAATAAAGTCACTTTCCCGTGGATTCAGGCTGATTTGGCGGTTTTCGGCACGTAGATGTACGGAACCATGCATTGACGCAATATTACGCATTCGGCAGTATGCTGCGATGCGAAGAGGAATATGACGATGCCTATTGGTGAGTTCGGCGGCGCACCGCCCCTGGCGGCAGAAGGCAGTCCGGCCCTGACGACGCCGATGTACTGGATGTACGAGATGGCGCACGCCTCTCTCAATCCGGCGCGTGCGGTCACCGACGCGACCAAGCTGCTGTTTCAGAACCCCCTCAATCCCTGGTCGCGCACCGAGGTCGGCAAGTCGGTCGCCGCGGCCTGCGAATTGTTCGAGCGCACCACGCGCCGCTACGGCAAGCCGGAATGGGGTCTCAACGACACCGAGGTCAACGGCATCCGGGTCCCCGTCGAGATCCGCTCGGTCTGGGAAAAGCCGTTCTGCAAGCTGCTCTACTTCGACCGCAAGTTCGCCCGTCCGCTGCGCAGTCCGCAACCGCGTGTGCTGATCGTGGCGCCGATGTCCGGCCATTATGCGACGCTGCTGCGCGGCACGGTCGAAGCCTTCCTGCCGGCGCATGAGGTCTACATCACCGACTGGGCCGATGCCCGCATGGTGCCCTTGAGCGAAGGCCGCTTCGATCTCGACGATTACATCGACTATGTCATCGAGATGCTGCATGTGCTTGGCGGCAACACCCACGTGATGGCGGTGTGCCAGCCCTCCGTGCCCGTCGTCGCGGCGGTCTCGATCATGGAAGCGCGGCGCGATCCGTTCGTGCCGACCTCAATGACGCTGATGGGCGGCCCGATCGACACCCGCCGCAATCCGACAGCGGTGAACAATCTCGCCCAGGAGCGCGGCATCGACTGGTTCCGCAACCACGTCATCACCAAAGTGCCGTTCCCGCATCCGGGCATGATGCGCGACGTCTATCCAGGATTCTTGCAGCTCAACGGCTTCATCAGCATGAATCTCGACCGGCACATGGATGCCCACAAGCAGCTGTTTGCCCATCTGGTGAAGGGCGACGGCGATCTCGCCGACAAGCATCGCGACTTCTACGACGAATATCTCGCGGTGATGGATCTGTCGGCCGAGTATTACCTGCAGACCGTCGACACCGTGTTCGTGAAGCACTCGTTGCCGAAGGGCGAGATGACCCATCGCGGAACCCGCGTCGATCCTTCCAAGGTCAAGCGCGTCGCGTTGATGACGGTCGAAGGCGAGAACGACGACATCTCCGGTCTCGGTCAGACCGAGGCGACGCACACATTGTGCAGCGCGATTCCCGATCATCGCCGCGTTCATTACGTCCAGAAGGGCGTCGGACATTACGGCGTGTTCAATGGATCGCGTTTCAAATCGGAGATCGTGCCACGGATTCACGACTTCATGGTTTCGGCTGCGAATCCTGCTTCGTTGCAGGCGCTTGCGGCTGAATAACCTCGAATTTCGGCTTTCCCGTCGAAATTTAGGCCCCTGTCGCGGCCTCCGGCGGGCGCAACTCCACGCCAGATTCGCGGTATTTAGGTAGCTTTATAGGAGTGAGTCAGCCCTCACCCCTTGGGGGTGTTGCATGCGTCCAGCGGGGGCGAAAAAAGCCGGTTCCAACCCCAGTCTGTAGGGTCTCCCGGACGCCTGACCGCTGTATATTGGGCAAATGATTTGTTTTTGCGCCGAGCGCTTCCCATGGCGGCGGTTATGGCAGAATCCGGGCGCCCTCCTGCCCCCCGGACTGACAGACATGGCCACCCGCGCACTCCTTTATCGTAGGCCCCACGAACCGAAGACCCTCGTCATCACCCACGGATCGCAATTTTTTGCGATTCGGCTGCGCCGGCACCGCCGCGCGCGCCGTTACACGCTCCGAATCCATCCGAGCGACCGCGAAGCCATCCTCACCATGCCGCCGCGCGGCACGCTTGCGGAGGCCAAGGACTTCGCACAGCGTCACGGTGCGTGGATCGCAGCGCGCCTCGGCCGCTTGCCGAAGGCCGCACCGTTCCAGCCGGGCACGGTGATACCGCTGCGCGGGACGCCGCATCGCATCGTTCATCGCGCCGGCACCCGCGGCACGGTGTGGACCGAGGTGCGTGACAGCGGTGAGCGCATTCTCTGCGTCGCCGGCGGCCTCGAGCATGTCGATCGGCGCGTCAGCGATTTCCTCAAGCGCGAGGCGCGCCGCGACCTGCAGCGCTCGGCGGAGGTCTACGCGGCCGAGCTCGGGGTCAGGGTCAAGCGCCTCTCGATCCGCGATCAGTCCAGCCGCTGGGGCTCCTGCACCTCGGCCGGCTCGCTGTCGTTCTCCTGGCGGCTGATCCTCGCCCCGCCCTTCGTGCTCGACTACCTCGCCGCGCACGAAGTCGCCCATCTCGTCGAGATGAACCACTCGCCGCGCTTCTGGCGCGTCTGCGGCAAGGTCTGCCCGTCGATGGAGCGCGCCAAGAAGTGGCTCGACACGTACGGGAATGATCTGCACCGGTATGGCGTCGAGGATTAGTTCCTCGCAGATCAGGCCGCGCTCCCAGCGCTGTCATCGCCCGCGAAGGCGGGCGATCCAGTACGCCGCAGCAGCCGTTATGAATCTCGATGCCTCGGAGTACTGGATTCCCCGCCTTCGCGGGGAATGACAGGAGAGAGTGGGCAGGCATCACCGCTCCATTATCGCCACACTTCGCGACGATTGCGCCGCTTGCCTGATTAATCCCGGCGCATCAACCGCTTCGCAGCATCCAGCGCGCATCGCGCCGGACCTCGTCTTCTACTGTGCATGGGGTTGTTTTCGCAGTTTGTGCTTTGAGGCCCGAAGGGTCCCAACCCACAACTACCGATTCCCGCCGAACAGCCGGTCCATCAGCCAGCCATCGAGCCCGGCTGCCGCCTCGGGGCGCACATTGGCGCGCGTCGGAGGCGGCGGGCGATAGCCGCCGGCGTTCGGTTGTGGCGGTGCCGCGGGCGTCGGCGGCGACACCTGCGAGGCCGCCTGCGCGAGGTTCGACAGGCCCCAGCCGCCGGGTGAGCTCGGCAACGCCGCCACCGGCACGCCCTCGTGCGCGGCCTTCATGAAGCGCGACCAGACTTCGACCGGCAGGCCGCCGCCGGTCGCCTTCTTGGTCGGCGAGTTGTCGTCGTTGCCGAGCCAGACGCCGGTGACGAGACTCGCGGTGTAGCCGATGAACCAGGCGTCGCGATAATCCTGGCTGGTGCCGGTTTTGCCCGCCGCCGGCCAGCCCGGGATCTCCGCCTTCTTGGCAGTGCCCGAAACAAGCGTCTCCCGCATCATCGCGTTCATCATGCCGACATGGCGGGGGTCGATGACCTGGTTGCGCTCCTCCGCCTGGCGCATGTAGAGCAGCTTGCCGCTGACTGTCCTGATCCTTGTGACGACATGCGGCGCCACGGCGAGGCCGCCATTGGCGAACGGCGCATAGGCGCCGACCAGCTCGACCATGGAGACTTCGGAGGTGCCGAGCGCGATCGAGGCGTTGGGCTCGAGCTTGGAGGAGATGCCGAGGCGGTGTGCGGTGCGCACCACGTTCTTCGGCCCGACCTCGAGGCCAAGACGGATCGCGACGGTGTTGAGCGACATCGCCAGCGCCTGGGTCAGCGTCACCGCGCCGAAATATTCATGGGTGTAGTTCTCAGGACGCCAGCCCTTGACCTCGATCGGCGCGTCCTGGCGCATGGTGTCGGGCGTCAGCCCCTGCTCGAGCGCGGTCAGGTACACGAACGGCTTGAACGAGGAGCCCGGCTGACGTTTTGCGGTGACCGCGCGGTTGTACTGGCTGTCGGAATAGTTCCGCCCGCCCACCATGGCGCGCACTGCGCCGTCGGGCGTCATGGCCACCAGCGCGCCCTGGCTGACGTTGAACTTCACGCTCTTGGCCGCGAGCTCGTCGATGATGGCGGCTTCCGCCACGCTCTGCAGTTTCGGATCGATCGTGGTCTCGACTTTGATGCTCTCGTCGATCTGCCCGACCAGATCGTCCAGCACCTCGCCGATCCAGTCGGCGACATAGTTCACCGTGCCGGCGCCGGCCGGCTTCACGTTGTAGGAGGGATGGCCGATCGAGGCCTTCGCCTGCGCGTCGGTGATGAACTTCGCATCCGCCATCGCCGCGAGCACGATCTGGGCCCGCGCTTCGGCACCTTCCGGATTGCGGTTCGGGGCAAGGCGGGACGGCGACTTGACGAGGCCGGCCAGCATCGCGGCTTCCGCGACCGTCACGGCCTTCGCCGACTTGCCGAAATATTTCTGCGCTGCCGCCTCGACGCCGTAGGCGCCCGAGCCGAAATAGACCCGGTTGAGGTAAAGCTCCAGGATCTCGTCCTTGGAATGCTTGCGCTCCAGCCAGATCGCGAGCTCCACCTCCTGCAGCTTGCGCCGGATAGTGCGCTCCTGGGTCAGGAACAGGTTTTTCGCGAGCTGCTGCGTCAAGGTCGAGCCGCCCTGCGAGACGCCGCGATGAAGCAAATTGGTGACGAGCGCGCGCAGGATGCCGACCGGGTCGATGCCGAAATGCGAATAGAAGCGGCGATCCTCGATCGCGATGAACGCCTTGGGCAAATACGGCGGCAGATCCTTCAGCGCGACATTGGCGCCGGCCATCTCGCCGCGCTGGGCCAGAATGCTGCCGTCGATGCCGACGATCTGGATCGTTGGCGGGCGCTTCGGGATCTCCAGCGACTGGATCGGCGGCAGATGCGCGCCGACATAGATCACGACGCCGATCACCGCGATGACGCCCCACAGGCTCAGCACCGCGCCCCAATAGACAAGGCGGCCGAGACCGAACCCGCCACGCGACTTCGCTCGACGCTTGGCGCCGCTGCGGCCGGCTGGCGCCTTGCGCTCGCGCGGCGGCTCGGTGCCGGCATCCTCGCTCTTGCGCTTGGCGGATGGTTTCGCGGATTTCTTCGGCTTGTCGTCGCCGCCGGGAACGCGGTCTGCCGGGGTGAGCCGCAGATCGGCGAGCGCCGCGGGCAAGCCGAACAGCGGCTCCTTCCGCGCACCCTTTTTCTTTCCCCACGCCATACGCAAAACGCCCGGTCAGCCCGCCCCGCCGAGACGCTAGCGGTCGCTGTTTAAGGCCGGGTTACCCCGGCGTTAACGCACGATTAGGAGATGCGGCATTCGCCGGCCGCAGTTCCGCTTCGGGGGCCGCAAGGCTAGGATCGCTCGTATCAATAAGATGAGGGAGCGCCATGGGCCATATCGATCCGACCAAGGAGATCTTCGCGCAATTCCGGGAGAACGATCGGCCGGGCCCGATCCACATGCTCAACCTGGTGCGCCTGCGCAAAGAGGCGGCCTATCCCGACGGCCGCAAGGCCAGCGGCGCGGAAGCCTATGCGGCCTATGGCCGCGAAAGCGGCCCGGTGTTCGAACGGCTCGGCGGGCGCATCGTCTGGCAGGGCAAATTCGAGCTGATGCTGATCGGCCCGCAGGAGGAACGCTGGGACCATTGCTTCATCGCCGAATATCCAACCGTCGCCGCCTTCGTCGAGATGATCCGCGACCCCGTCTATCGTGAGGCGGTGAAGCACCGCCAGGCCGCGGTGGAGGATTCGCGGCTGATCCGGCACGCCGTGCTGCCGGTCGGGAAGAACTTTGGAGAGATACCGACCTGAACGCCAAGTAGGAGGCTCTCTCGATCGTCATGGCCGGGCTTGACCCGGCCATCCACGGCTTCCTTGACGCCCCAAGAACGTGGATGCCCGGGACAAGCCCGGGCATGACGTCGCAGAGGCAGATGCGTTCTAGCCCGACGGGCCGGTGTCCTCGATGATCGGTCCGAACAGCTCCCAGCGCTCGCCGTTGAACTTCATCATCTGCATCTGCTTGTTGACGCGGTAGTCGTTCGGCCCGGTGTTGATCTTGATGCCGGGCAGCGCCAGGCTCGGCGTGTAGCCCTTGATATTGGCGGCCTGCTTCATGATGTTCGCACGCGTCAGATCGTCGCCGCATTGCTTCAAGACCTGCACCAAGAGCTCGGCGACCGAATAGGCGTAGGTGTTGATGGTGTTGAGCTTGTCACCTTCCGGGAAATACTTGTCCATGAAAGCGAAGAAAGCCTTCACGCCGGGATCGTCCTTCCACTGCGGGTCGCTCGGCTCCTTGCCGTAATTGGTCGAGATGATGCCCTTGGAGATGTCGAGGCCTGCCGGCTTCAGCGTCGCCGAAATCGGGCTCGCATTGATGTCGAGGATGTGCACTGGCGTCCAGCCGAGATCGGCAAGCTTCTTGATCGCCTGCGCCGCGAATTTCGGCGTCGAGGCGTTATAGAACAGGTCGACGCCCATCGACTTCAGCTTCACCACCTGCGAGTCGACGGTGGGGTCGGTCACCTCATACGACACCTCGCCGACGATCATGTTGGCCTTGTCGCCGAGGCCGCTCTTGAGGCCGGCAAGATAGTCGCGGCCCATGTCGTCGTTCTGGTAGAGCACGCCGATCTTGGCGTTGGGGTGATTGGCGAGAATGTATTTTGCGTAGATCCGCCCCTCGGACACATAGTTGGGATTGTAAGCGATGGTCCAAGGATAGTTCTGCGGATCGTTGAAGCGCGCGGCGCCGGTCGAGGCCAGCAGCTGAGGTACCTTCTTGCCGTTGAGGTACTTCTGCACGGCGGCGTTCGCGGCTGTGCCGATCAGCTGAAAGGTGAACAGGACCTCGTCGCCCTCGACCAGCTTGCGCACCTGCTCGACGGTCTTCGGCGGCGAATAGGCGTCGTCATACTGGATCAGGTTGATCTTGCGGCCGTTGATGCCGCCCTGATCGTTGATCATCCTGAAATATGCGGCCTGGGTCTTGCCGATATTGGCGTAGACCGAATAGGCGCCGGAGAACGGCACGGTCTGGCCAATCTTGATCTCGGTGTCGCTTGCGCCGGTGTCGTATTTCTTCTGGGCGAGGGCCTGGCTGGTCGAGACTGCGACGGCGAACGCCGCCGTGGCAGCTAAGAAGGCTCTGCGATTGTTCATATTGGAACGTTCCTCCTGACGGAATTATCGGCCGATGGTCTTTCTCCGTTGATTGCAACGGTCGCCATCGCTGCCGAAGATTGTGGAGGAAGCTTCGCCGCAGCGCAAGGATCGCGGCGCTGTGCCGTAGCGTCTCAGGCGAGAAACATCGCAATCAGCGCGATTGCCGCCGGCAGCGCCTGCACGATCAGGATCCGCGTGCTGACGGTCGCCGCGCCATAGGCGCCGGCCACGATCACGCAGAGCAGGAAGAACACCTTGATCTGGAATGCGAAGGCCGGGTTGCCGTGGAACAGGCCCCAGACCAGGCCGGCCGCGAGGAAGCCGTTATAGAGACCCTGATTGGCGGCCAGCACCCTGGTGATCTCGGCCTTCTCGGGCGAATTCCGAAACACCTTCAGGCCCAGCGGCTTGTCCCAGAGAAACATCTCCAGGACGAGGAAGAAGACGTGCAGCGCCGCGACCAGCGCCACCAGGATATTGGCGATCAGGATCAAGGCGAGCTCCCCCAAAAGCATCAGCTTTCGGGTGGACGTTAGCACGGCCGCCGTGGCAAGTGCGATCGATGTGTTTCGATTGCTGGTGCCGCAATGTCCGCTCGATCAACCAAGGTGCCTGAACGCTTCGGTCTCGACCACCTGGCGACGCCGATCGGGATTGCGCTGCTCGTCACCGATGCCGAGGGCAAGCTGCGCGCGCTCGACTGGGAAGACTATGAGCACCGCATGCGCGATCTGCTGCGCCTGCACTATGGCACAGTGGATCTGCGTGATCAGCCTGCGCCGTCGGACATGCGGACCGCACTCTCGCGCTATTTCGACGGTGATCTCGGTCAGCTCCAGAGCATCGCATGGCGTATCGCCGGCACGCCGTTCCAGCAAAAAGTCTGGACCGCGCTCGCGCAGATCCCCGCCGGCACCACGATGAGTTACGGCGCGCTCGCCGCGAAGATCGACATGCCCAGGGCGATACGAGCCGTCGGCCACGCCAACGGCTCAAATCCGATCAGTGTGGTGCTCCCGTGCCATCGCCTGATCGGAGCGGACGGTTCGCTGGTGAAGTATGGTGGTGGCCTCGAGCGGAAGAGATGGCTGCTGCGGCACGAGGGGGTGGAGATTTGACGCGCAGCTCAGATGCTGTTCGGGTTAATGCGCGGATCCCCCTGTTTCCAGTCAACCCATTCCTCTGCGTCTCGAAGCGAAACAAAGTCGGCGATCGGAATGTCTGTTAGGTCAGCGCGCCGTTCGATCACACGCCATCCGCCCTGTTCGAGGCGCTGGATTATATAAGATTCGACCGGAAGGTAATCAGTCATTGCGGCTGAGCCTTTTGGGATTGCGAGGCTGGTTCAAGCCGCCGGCTGCACCGCCTTGTCGCCGGCCATCACATGGGTCAGCGCGCTCTTGATCGCGGCCTGGCGCGTCGGCGCGTTGATCTGGGCGCCCAGGAGGTCGGTGACGTAGAACACGTCGCGCGCGCGCTCGCCGAAGGTCGCGACATGGGCCGAGGCGATGTTGAGATTGAGCTTGGAGATCGCGGTGGTCAGCTCGTAGAGCAGGCCGGGCCGGTCGAGCCCGGAGACCTCGATCACGGTGTAGCGATCGGACCATTGGTTGTTGATCGTCACCTCTGGTTCGATCACGAAAGGCTTCGCCTTGCTGCGCACGGTGCGCCGCGCCACCACTTCGGGCAGGCGCAGCTTGCCCTCCAGCACGTCCTCGATCATCTCACCGATGCGCGTGGCGCGCCGTCCCTCGTCCTCGTCGCGGTCGTATTCGCGCGAGATCGAGATGGTGTCGAGCGCGCGGCCGTCGGTCGTGGTGTAGATCTGGGCGTCGACGATGTTGGCGCCGGCCGAGGCGCAGGCGCCCGCGATGATCGACAGCAGCCAGGGATGGTCGGCGGCGAAGATCGTCAGCTCGGTGACGCCGCGCACCTCGTCGAAACCGACATTGATCGCGAGCTTGTGGCCGGCCTGCTCGCTGGAGCGGACGAAGCGGGCGTGCCGGATCTTGCGCGGCAGCTCGACCTTGAGCCAGTAGGCCGGATAGTGCCGGCCGATATAGGCGTCGAGCTCGTCGTTCGGCCATTCGGCGAAGGCCATGCGGAATTCGGCGTGCGCAGCGGCGAGGCGCTTGCCGCGGTCGACCTCTGAGAAGCCGCCGGTCAGCACCGGCTCGGTCTCGTAGTATAGCGAGCGCAAGAGCTGCGCCTTCCAGCCGTTCCACACGCCAGGGCCGACCCCGCGGATGTCGGCGGTGGTCAGGATGGTCAAGAGCTTCATCTGCTCCACAGACTGCACCACGGCAGCGAAATTCTCGATGGTCTTGCGATCGGAGAGGTCGCGCGACTGCGCGACCGTGGACATCGTCAGGTGCTCCTCGATCAGCCAGGCCACGAGCTCGGTATCGGCCGGGCTGAAGCCGAGCCGCGGGCAGAGCCGCCGCGCCACCTTGGCGCCGGCGATGGAGTGGTCCTCGGGACGGCCCTTGGCGACGTCGTGCAGCAGCGTTGCGATGTAGATCACCGCGCGGTGCTCGGGCCGGATCTTGCGGAACAGGTCGCTCGCCAGCGCGAACTCCTCGATGCCGCCGCGCTCGATGTCCTGGAGGAAGCCGATGCAGCGGATCAGGTGCTCGTCGACGGTGTAGTGATGATACATGTTGAACTGCATCATCGAGACGATCTTGCCGAAGGCGCGGATGAAGTGACCGAGCACGCCGGTCTCGTTCATCCGCCGCAGCACGATCTCGGCATTGTCCGAGGTCAGGATCTCCATGAACAGCCGGTTGGCCTCGGGATTTTCGCGCAAGCCCGCATTGATCAGGCCGAGCGAGCGCGTCACGTCGCGCATCGCATCCGGATGGAAGGCAAGGTTGTTCTTCTGCGCGAGGCGGAAGATGCGGATCAGATTGACCGGGTCGTGCTTGAACACGTCGGGCGCGGCAACATTGATGCGGTTGTTGTCGACGATGAAGTCGTCGCTGTCGGGGACGCGCCGCTTCACTGCGCTCGGTCGCAGCCGCGCCATCACCCGGCTCAGCACCGGCGCGGGCTTGGCCTGCTGGTCCTCGAGCTTGGCGCAGAGGATGGCGGTGAGGTTGCCGACTTCCTTGGCGACCAGGAAGTAGTGCTTCATGAAGCGCTCGACGTCCTGCATGCCCGGATGCGAGGTGTAGCCGAGACGTATCGCGATCTCGCGCTGGAGATCGAAGGAGAGGCGCTCCTCGGCGCGGCCACAGTAGAAATGCAGGTTGCAGCGCACCGACCAGAGGAAGTCGGCGCAGCGGCGGAAGCTGCGATATTCCTGCGCGTCGAACACGCCGCGCCCGACCAGCTCGTGGGTGTCGCGGACGCGGTAGACGTATTTGGCGATCCAGAACAGTGTGTGCAGGTCGCGCAAGGCCCCCTTGCCGTCCTTGACGTTGGGCTCGACCAGATAACGCGACTGGCCGCCGCGGCGGTGTCGCTCCTCGCGCTCGGCGAGCTTTGCGGTGACGAATTCGGACGCGGTGCCCTGCACCACTTCCTTGTCGAAGCGCTCGACCAGGTCGTCGTAGAGCGGCTTGTCGCCGGTCAGGAAGCGCGTCTCCAGGATCGCGGTCCGGATGGTCATGTCGCCGCGCGCCTGCCGGATCGATTCATCGACCGATCGCGTGGCGTGGCCGACCTTCAACCCCATGTCCCAGAGGCAATAGAGGATCGCTTCGGCGACCTGCTCGCCCCAGGCGGTCTGCTTGTAGGGCAGGATGAAGAGCAGATCGATGTCCGATTCCGGCGCCATCAGCCCGCGGCCGTAGCCGCCGGTCGCCACCACCGCCATGCGCTCGGCGCCGCTCGGGATCGGCGAGCGGTAGAGATGGCGCGTCGCGGCCGAATACAGGATGCGGATGATCTCGTCCTGCACGTGGCACAGCCGCTCGGCGCAGCGGCGGCCGTGGCGGTCCTTCAGAAGGATCGCCTGGGCGGCGGCGCGCGCCGCGATCAGCTCCGCCTTGAGCAATAGCGCCATCGCCGTGCGGAACGCGTCCTCGCGCCCCTCGTGCTTCTCGGCAAGCGCATCGACCGCGGCGGTGATCCGCGCGGTATCGAAGCGCTCGTCCACCTGTGGCTTCTGCTCAGTCGCGACGCTGTCCATGTCTTACCGGATATAAGAGGTGACAGGCGCTGTCACGAGACATTCGCAAGGGACGACCGGCGAGTTTCGCCATGCAGATGAATCGGCTTCGATACCGATATCGGCGCCTGGGGTAACGTCATGAATGTGCTCAGATTTTTGTCCTGGATCCCGGCTGGTCATGACTGCCTCCACCAATCATGGGCTGACACAAAACCAATCGCGCTCTATACCGATCGTCGATATCCCCGGGAGAGAACAAGATGGACGCTGCAGAGCTGCGCCAGATGCAGGCCCCGATCAAGGAGCGCTACAAGACCGATCCCAAGGCTGCGCTGATCACGCTGAAGGCCAAGGGCTCCACCGATAGCGAAGGCATTGCGTGCAAGGTCGAGACCGGCCGCGCTATCGCGATGGCCGGCCTGCATCCGGGCACAGGCGGTTCCGGCCTCGAGCTTTGCTCCGGCGACATGCTGCTCGAAGCCCTGGTCGCCTGTGCCGGCGTCACGCTGAAATCGGTCGCGACCGCGATCGAGGTGCCCTTGAAGACCGGCAACGTCTACGCCGAGGGCGATCTCGATTTCCGCGGCACGCTCGGCATCGACAAGGAGACCCCGGTCGGCTTCGCCGAGATCCGCCTGCGCTTCGAGGTCGACACGTCAGCGCCGCAGGACAAGCTCGATCTGCTGCTCAAACTCACCGAGCGGTATTGCGTGGTCTATCAGACCATCAAGAACGGCCCGAAGGTTTCGGTGTCGATGCAAAGGATGTAAGACGCAGGTCGTCATTCCACCGATTGGTGTCGTCCCGGGGCGCGCCGCTTGGCGCGAGCCCGGGACCCATAATCCCCGGCCGTCGGGATTTTCGGACGGTCGTTGCTCCTAGCTCTTAAGCCACCATGGCCTGTGGTTATGGATTCCGGGCTCGCGCTTCGCGCGCCCCGGAATGACAGATAAAATGTCCCTCGACCTCCACTTCCTCCTCTTCCTGCTCCTGCGCATGGCGATCGCGGCGGCGTTCGTGGTGACGGCATCGATCATCACCGAACGCTCGGGACCCGTGATCGGCGCGCTGATCGCGACCCTGCCGGTCTCGGCCGGGCCGTCCTACGTCTTCCTTGCGATCGATCATGACGCCGCGTTCGTCGCCCAGGGCGCGCTGGCGAGTCTGCCGGTCAATGCGGCAACGATCTTGATGTGCCTCACTTACGTTGTGCTGTCGCAGCGGCACACTCTCGTGGTGAGCTGCGGAAGCGCTTTCGCGGTATGGATCGGGATGGCCTCGATCATCCGCCAGTTCGACTGGTCGCTCGCCGCGGGGCTCGCCGCCAATCTGATCGCGTTCGGCATCTGCATTCCACTGCTCGCGCGCTATCGCCATGCGAAGATGCCGCTGGTGACGCGCCGCTGGTACGATGTGCCGATGCGCGCTGCGCTGGTTGCGACCCTTGTCGCCATCGTGGTTTCGACATCGAGTTGGGTCGGCCCGCGCATCAGCGGCATCATTGCACTCTTTCCCGTGGTGTTCTCCAGCATCATGGTCATCCTGCATCCGCGCATCGGTGGACCGCCGACCGCTGCCGTGCTCGCCAACTCCGCCTGGGGCCTGCTCGGATTTGGCATGGCGATTGCGGTCCTGCACGTTGCAGTCGTGTGGTTCGGCTCCGCCGCCGGCTTGTGCCTCGCGCTCGCAACCTGCGTGGCATGGAATCTGACGCTGTGGAGAATAGGACGGCGCGCCTTGCGCCGCACGCGGCCGATGCCGTGAGACTACGGATATGCGCGACGCGACGTCGCGAGAAGCCGATGTGGCCCGCTCGGATCAACCGTTGAATGAGCGCCATCATTTCAAGTCCTGCCGTACTGTTCCGGTGTGAGCTCCAGCGGCTCCTCGCGCTGACATGCTGATAACCCCCGTCGAATTCCCGACAGTAAAATTAGAACTTTGTTCGAGCTTTTGCCGTAAGAATCAGGCTGCTCGCCCGCTTCGTTGCTGTCCGACCATCGCGACGGACCTTCCAATCGGATCTGGGGGAGACGCAGATTGGAATATGTCAGCACTGCTGCGCGATCAGTTCCTCGATACTGACGAGCATATCCCCCTTCGGCTCAATTCGAGATGGAGATTTCCTGATGTTCGGCCGTAAATTCCACACTGATGCACAATCGCGGCTCGATGCCATCGGCCGTTCGCAGGCGATGATCGAGTTCAATCTTGATGGGACGATCATCACGGCCAACAAGAATTTTCTCGACGCACTCGGCTACCGTCTCGAGGAGATCCAGGGCAAGCATCACTCGATGTTTGTGCCGGCCGACCAGCGCGACAGCGCCGAGTACAAGGCGTTTTGGGCCGCATTGAACCGTGGCGAGTATCAGGCGCGCGAGTTCAAGCGGATCGCGAAAGACGGCCACGAGGTCTGGATCGAGGCATCCTACAATCCGGTGCTCGACGGCAACGGCAAGACGGTGATGGTCGCCAAGATTGCGACCGACATCACCGCGAAGAAGATCCGCAGCATGACGGACGCCTCCAAGATCGCTGCCATCAGCCGCGCCCAGGCCGTCATCGAGTTCAAGCTCGACGGCACCATCCTCTCGGCCAACGAGAATTTCTGCAAGGCGCTCGGCTATTCGCTCGACGAGATCAAGGGCAAGCATCACAGCCTGTTCGTGGCCGAGGCCGACCGAAACAGCCCGGCCTATCGCGAATTCTGGGCCGCGCTCAACCGCGGCGAATACCAGGCCGGCGAGTTCAAGCGGATCGGCAAGGGCGGCCGCGAGGTCTGGATCCTTGCCTCCTACAATCCGTTGCTCGACGAAAACGGCAAGCCGTACGGCGTGGTCAAGTTCGCGACCGACGTCACCGCGGAGAAGCTGAAGAATGCCGATCTCGCCGGCCAGATCGCGGCGATCGACAAGGCCCAGGCCGTGATCGAGTTCAACATGGACGGCACGATCATCACCGCCAACGCCAACTTCCTCGGCGCGCTCGGCTATTCGCTGGCCGAGATCAAGGGCCGCCACCACAGCATGTTCGTCGAGCCCTCCGAGCGCGACGGTGCCGGCTATCGCGAGTTCTGGGCCGCGCTCAATCGTGGCGAGTACCAGGCGGCGGAGTACAAGCGCATCGGCAAGGGCGGCAAGGAGGTCTACATCCAGGCCTCCTACAATCCGATCCTCGACCTCAACGGCAAGCCGTTCAAGGTCGTGAAATACGCCACCGACGTCACCAAGCAGGTCCTGGTCCGCATGGGCAACGAGCGCGTGCGGGGCATGATGGAATCGGTCGCCGCCGGCTCGGAGGAGCTCAACGCCTCGGTGCGGGAGATCTCCGAGGCCATGACCAAGTCGCGCGAGACCGCGATGGGCGCGGTCGAGCAGGTCGGCGCCGCCGACGCGCAGGCCCAGCGCCTCACCGAGGCCGCGCAGGCGATGAGCGGCATCGTCGAGATGATCAACAACATCACTGGGCAGATCAACCTGCTCGCGCTCAACGCCACGATCGAATCGGCGCGCGCGGGCGAGGCCGGCCGCGGCTTCGCGGTGGTCGCTTCCGAGGTCAAGAGCCTCGCCAACCAGGCCAAGCAGGCGACCGACAAGATCGGCCAGGAGATCGGCAGCCTCAACAGCATCTCCGGCGACGTCGTCAGCGCGCTCGGCTCGATCAAGCAGGCGATCAACAATGTCAGCGAGTACGTGACCTCGACCGCCGCCGCGATCGAGGAGCAGAGCACGGTGACCAACGAGATGTCGACCAGCATGCAGCGCGCCGCCGCGGAAGCCGCGGCGATCGCGGCGCGGGGCTAGGCCGGGCTCGGAATTGCAGGGTGGGCAAAGGTGCGCTCTTTGCGCGCCGTGCCCACCATCTCTCCCCGATCGCTTCATGGAGCGGTGGGCACGCTCCGCTTCGCCTACCCTACGGCACCGTCACTGCTTCGGCAGTTTCGCCTTCAGCGCATACAGAGCATCGAGCGCCTCGCGCGGCGACATCTCGTCGGGGTGCAGCGCCTTCACCGCCTCCATCAGCAGCTCCGCTTCGCTCGGCGGCGCGGCTTCAGTGGCGGCGCGCGAAGGGACAGCGAACAGCGGCAGATCGTCCACCAGGGCTCGCGCGGTCTGGCCGCGGTCCTGCGCCTCCAGCTTGGACAGCACCGATTTGGCGCGCGTGATCACCGCCGGCGGCAGGCCGGCGAGTTTCGCCACCTGGATGCCGTAGGAGCGGTCGGCCGAGCCCGGCAGCACCTCGTGCAGGAACACGACGTTGCCCTGCCATTCCTTCACCCGCACCGTGGCGTTGAACATCCGCGGCAGTTTCGCCGCGAGCGCGGTCAGCTCGTGATAATGCGTCGCGAACAAGGTTCGGCAGCGGTTGCTCTCGTGCAGATGCTCGATCGCGGCCCAGGCGATCGAGAGGCCGTCGAAGGTCGCGGTGCCGCGGCCGATCTCATCCAGGATGACGAGCGAGCGCTCGCCGGCCTGGTTCAGGATCGCCGCGGTCTCGACCATCTCCACCATGAAGGTGGAGCGGCCGCGGGCGAGATCATCGGCGGCGCCGACGCGCGAGAACAGGCGGTCGACGATGCCGATCCGCGCGCGCGTCGCCGGCACGAAGCTGCCGATCTGGGCCATCAAGGCGATCAGCGCGTTCTGGCGCAGGAAGGTCGATTTACCGGCCATGTTGGGACCGGTGAGCAGCCAGAGCTGGCCTGACTTCTGCGCCGGCGCCGGCGACAGGTCGCAGGCATTGGCGATGAACGGCTCGCCGTTGCGCTTGAGCGCCTGCTCGACCACGGGGTGGCGGCCGGCCTCGATCGCAAAGCTGAGCGAACCGTCGACCTCGGGCCGCACATAGTTCTCGTCCACGGCGAGCTTGGCCAGTGACGTCGCGACGTCGAGCAGCGCAAAGCCTTGCGCCGCGGCGCGCAGATCGTCGCTGATCGCGAGCGCCTTGCCGCAGAGCCGCTCGAAGATCTCGAGCTCGAGGCCGAGCGCGCGGTCGCCGGCATTGGCGATCTTGGCCTCGATCTCCCCGAGCTCGGACGTGGTGAAGCGCACCTGTCCCGCCAGCGTCTGGCGATGGATGAAGGTCGCGTTCAGCGGCGGCGACATCAGCTTGTCGCCGTGCTGGGCGGTGACCTCGACGAAATAGCCGAGCACGTTGTTGTGCCGGATCTTGAGACCCTTGACGGAGGTCGCATCGGCGTAGCGCGCCTGCATCGAGGCGACCACGAGGCGCGAGGCATCGCGCAGGTTGCGCGCTTCGTCGAGCGCCGGCTCGTAGCCCTGGCGCACGAAGCCGCCGTCGCGCTTGATCAGCGGCAGCTGCTCGTCGAGCGCGCTGGCGAACTCGGCTGCGAGGGCGCGCGACGGCCGCTGCAGCGCCGCCATCACCGCCGCGATTTCCTGCGGCGGCTGATCCATTTCGGCGAGCCGCGTCAGCACCTGGTCGGCGGCGATGATGCCGTCGCGGATGCCGGCGAGGTCGCGCGGCCCGCCGCGGCCGACCGAGAGTCTGGCCAGAGCGCGCGACATGTCGGGCGCGCCGCGCAGGATGCTGCGGATGTCCTCGCGCGCGGCGGAATCGGCCACGAAGGTGCTGACTGCGTCTAGCCGCCGCGCGATCGCCGGCGCATCGGTCAGCGGCGCCGCCAGACGCTGCGCCAGCAGGCGGGAGCCTGCCGAGGTCACGGTGCAGTCGATCGCGTCGAGCAGCGAGCCGCGGCGTTCGCCGGCGAGCGTCCGCGTCAGCTCGAGATTGGCGCGCGTCGCCGGATCGATCGCCATGGTCGCACCCGAGGCTTCGCGCGCGGGCGGCGAGAGCGGCGGATGCTTGCCGACCTGGGTGCGGTCGACATAGGTGACGGCGGCGGCCGCCGCGGTGGCCTCCAGTCGCGTCAGCTGCGCGAGCCCGTCCATGGTCGCGACGGCAAAGTAGTCGCAGAGCCGCTTCTCGGCGGTGGCGCCGTCGAAGACGTCGCGGGTCAGCGGCGTCACGGCCGGCAGCTCGCGCAAGGTCTGGCCGAGCTCGTTGTCGCCAAAGAGCGCGTCGGTGACGATCGCCTCGTTCGGGTTGATGCGCGCCAGCGTCGCGGCGAGCTCGCCGCCCGAGACCTCGGTGACCATGAATTCGGCCGTCGAGATGTCGATCCAGGCAAGGCCGAAGCGGTCGCCGCCGGCGGAGGAGCGGGCGCGCGCGATCGCCAGCAGGTAATTATTGGCGCGCGCATCCAGCAGCGTGTCCTCGGTCAGCGTGCCCGGCGTCACCAGCCGCACCACGCCGCGGCGTACCACGCTCTTGTTGCCGCGCGCTTTCGCCGCCGCGGGATCCTCGGTCTGCTCGCAGACCGCGACCCGATGCCCGGCGCTGATGAGACGATGCAGATAATCCTCTGAGCGCTCGACCGGCACGCCGCACATCGGGATATCCGCGCCCTGGTGCTTGCCGCGCTTGGTCAGGACGATGCCGAGCGTCCTCGAGGCGATCTCGGCATCCTCGAAGAACAGCTCGTAGAAGTCGCCCATCCGGTAGAACAGCAGCAAGCCCTGATGCGCCGCCTTGATCTCCAGATACTGCTCCATCATCGGCGTGACGCGCGCGGCAGCCTCGGCCTGCGGCGCGGGCGTGTCATCGGCGGGCGGAACTTGTATCGGCTGTTGCATCGTCATGGGCGGCGCAACCTACAAAATTTCGGCACCTGCTCCTATTTGCTTTGCCGGGGAAGCGAAGGTTTTCCACGTTGTCCGTGTAGCGCATGCGGCTGCCACATTTTCCGCCGTCATTCCGGGATGCGCCGGAACGGCGCAGGCCCCGAATCCATCGGGCCGCACGTCACGCCGACAAATGGATTCCGGGTTTGCGCCAAATGGCGCGCCCCGGAATGACGTCTGCTCCGCGAAACCGTCAATTGACCTGCCGCGGGCGCCCTCCTAAAACTCCGCCGACATTGAAGAATTTGGCCGGATCGCGGCATTCAGGGAGAACAACGATGCGTGACGTCTTTATCTGCGATGCCGTGCGGACCCCGATCGGCCGTTTCGGCGGCTCGCTCGCCAAGGTGCGCGCCGACGATCTCGCCGCCGCCCCGATCAAGGCGCTGATGGCCAAGCACCCCAATCTCGATTGGGCACAGGTGGACGAGGTGTTCTTCGGCTGCGCCAACCAGGCCGGCGAGGACAATCGCAACGTCGCGCGCATGGCGCTGCTGCTGGCGGGCCTGCCGGATTCGGTTCCCGGCCAGACTCTGAACCGGCTCTGCGCCTCGGGCCTCGATGCGGTCGGCGCCGCGGGCCGCGCCATTCGTTCCGGCGAGATCGATCTCGCGATTGCCGGCGGCGTCGAATCGATGACCCGCGCGCCCTTCGTGATGGGCAAGGCGCAGGAAGCCTTCTCGCGCTCGGCCGAAATCTTCGACACCACGATCGGCTGGCGCTTCATCAATCCGCTGCTGAAGGCGCAGTATGGCGTCGATGCGATGCCGGAGACCGGCGAGAACGTCGCCGAGGAGTTCCAGGTCTCGCGCGCGGACCAGGACGCCTTCGCCATCCGCTCGCAGCAGCGCGCAGGCGCAGCGATCGCCGCCGGCTATTTCGCGGAAGAAATCACGCCCATCACCATTCCCGGCGGCAAGGCCGGCCCGATCACCATCGACAAGGACGAGCATCCGCGTCCTGAGACCACGCTGGAAGGTTTGGCAAAACTGAAGCCGATCGTGCGCAATCCCGGCACCGTCACGGCCGGCAACGCCTCCGGCGTCAATGACGGCGCCGCCGCCATGATCCTGGCCTCGGAAGCCGCGGTCAGGAAGCACGGCCTGACGCCCCGCGCCCGCATCCTCGGGCTCGCCTCGGCCGGCGTGCCGCCGCGGATCATGGGCATCGGCCCGGTGCCGGCGACCCGCAAGCTGATGGAACGGCTGGCTAAGAAGATCAGCGATTTCGACCTGATCGAGCTGAACGAAGCTTTCGCTTCGCAGGGCATCGCCTGCATGCGCCAGCTCGGCGTCGCCGATGACGCCGATTTCGTCAATCCGCATGGCGGCGCCATCGCGCTCGGCCATCCGCTCGGCATGAGCGGCGCTCGCCTCGCGCTCACTGCCGTGCACGGCATGGAGAAGCGCGGCGGCAAGCTCGCACTCGCCACCATGTGCGTCGGCGTCGGCCAGGGCGTCGCGGTTGCGATCGAGAAGCTGAATTGAACTCTCTCCTTCGCCTCTCCCCGCTCTTTGCGGGGATAGGCGAAGAGCCCGGGCTCGCGCATTTCTCTCGCGTTCCGGAAAGACAGGGAGAAAATAGCCTGTGATCATCGAGCGGGAGAAGGACGTCACGGCCGCGGCCCTGGCGGTAATGGAGCGGACATCCGATCCGCGGCTGCGCGAGATCATGCTCTCCCTGGTCAAGCATTTGCATGCCTTCGTCCGCGATGTCAGGCTGACCGAGAAGGAGTTCCGCGACGCCGCGGCGATCGTGGCCGAGCTCGGCAAGCTGACCACCGACACGCATAACGAAGTCGTGCTGATGGCGGGGTCGCTCGGCGTCTCCTCGCTGGTGTGCCTGCTCAACAACGGCGATCAGGGCAATACGGAGACCGATCAATCATTGCTCGGCCCGTTCTGGCGGTTGAATTCGCCCCGGGTCGAGAATGGCGGATCGATCGTGCGCTCGCAGACACCGGGAGCCACGCTGTTCGTCAGCGGCCGCGTCGTCGATAAGGACGGCCGGCCGGTCGCCGGTGCCGAGGTCGATGTCTGGCACGCCTCGCCGGTCGGCCTTTACGAGAACCAGGACCCCGAGCAGGCCGACATGAACCTGCGCGGCAAGTTCACGACCGATTCCGACGGGCGCTTTTCCTTCCGCTCGGTGATGATGGTCGGCTATCCCATTCCGACCGACGGTGTCGTCGGCCGCCTGCTCGCGGCGCAGGCCCGCCACCCCTATCGTCCCGCGCATCTGCATGCCCTGATCTTCAAGCCGGGATTCAAGGTGCTGATCTCGCAGGTCTATGATCCCAGCGACCCCCATATCGACAGCGACGTGCAGTTCGGTGTGACACAGGCGCTGATCGGCAAGTTCGTGCGCCACGATACGCCGCATCCGACGGCGAAGGACGCCTCATTGCCTTGGTATTCGCTCGACCATACCTACCGGCTCGAGGCCGGAGAGGCCGTGCTTCCGCGTGCGCCGATCAGGTAGCAGCGGCCGGCTGCCATGCGCGGGAACGCCGCCAAACCGGCTTTCCCAAATTAGTTATATCCTATAATGATTGGCGGAAGAGTTGACTGGCCGGACCGAAAACGGCCGGGAGGAGTTCGCCAATGACATTCATCTATCCCACCGGCAGCAACGCGGCGCATCCGCTGCCGCTGTCGCCCGACTACAAGAGCTCGATCAAGCGCGCGCCGAACAAGCCCTTGATTCCGATGCCCCATACGCTGTCGGAGCTGACCGGGCCGGTCTACGGCCACGAGACCGTGCGCGAGGGCGACAACGACCTCACCCGCCAGCACGCGGGCGAGCCGCTCGGCGAGCGCATCATCGTGCACGGCCATGTGCGCGACGAGGACGGCCGCGGCGTGCCGAACTCGCTCGTCGAGATCTGGCAGGCCAATTCCTGCGGCCGTTACGTTCACGTCCGCGATCAGCATCCGGCGCCGCTCGATCCGAATTTCACCGGCGCGGGCCGCACCGTGAGCGATGCGTCCGGCTATTATCGCTTCGTCACCATCAAGCCCGGCGCCTATCCCTGGGGCAATCACCACAATGCCTGGCGTCCAGCGCACATCCATCTGTCGGTGTTCGGCCATTCCTTCGTCACGCGCCTGGTGACGCAGATGTATTTCCCGAACGACCCCTTGTTCCCGTTCGACCCGATCTTCAACTCGGTGCCGGACGAGAAGGCGCGAGCGCGGATGGTCTCGTCGTTCGACTTGGAGAATACCCAGCCCGAATGGGCGCTGTGCTACCGCTTCGACATCGTGCTGCGCGGCAAGGACGCCACCCCCATGGAGAGCCATTAAGTGCAAGAGTCCGTGAAGCCCGACGGGATCACCCCATCGCAGACGGTCGGTCCGTTCTTCAAATACGGCCTGACGCCGACCGGCGAGTACGCCTGGAACGACGCGTTCACCAATTCGACGCTGACGCCCAATGTCACCGGCGATCGCATCCGCATCGAGGGCCGGGTGTTCGACGGCGACGGCGTTGCCGTCCCCGATTGCATGCTGGAGATCTGGCAGGCGGATGCGCAGGGCCGCTTTGCCGATCCACAGGACAAGCGCGCGCTGCCGAATGCGAGCTTCCGCGGCTTTGCCCGCTGCGGCACCGACAAGGACGGCAACTATTCCTTCGAGACCATCAGGCCGGGTGTCGTGCCCGATCCTGCTGGCAAGCCGCAGGCGCCGCACATCCTGGTTGCGGTGTTTGGCCGCGGCATGCTCAGGCATCTCTACACCCGCATCTATTTCAGCGACGAGGCCGGCAACGCCGCCGATCCCGTGCTGGCGCTGGTGCCGGCTGACCGCCGCGCCACGCTCACTGCGGTCCGCGAGGCCGGCAAGCCGGTCTACCGGCTCGACCTGCACCTGCAGGGCGACAACGAGACGGTGTTCTTCGACGTATGAGGGCAGGGCGTGCCGGGGAGGCCTGCTCCTCGGCACACATATCTCATTCGGCGCATCGGAGCCGGTGCTGCGTTGCCGCATCAGACTCGAACGTTGATTTTTGCGCGGTTGTGCGTCAGCCTCGCTGACTCAATACCGATGACTTGACGCCTAATCTCCGTATTCATGCGGGGTTCGTGAAATACAATTCCGGCGCGAATCAATCCCGTATTTACCGTAGTCGTCTAGGGTGGCCGCAGTTTCGACGCCGACCTGGATTGTTTCATGAAATTTCGTCTGTCCTTGTCCTCTGCGATCGTCGCGTTTGGCATCGTTCTCGCCATTGGTTTCGCCGCCGTTGTTTCGACCAGCCTGTACGCCCTAAAAGAGCTCAAGGTCGGCGGTCCGCTCTATTCCGACATCAAGCTCGGCAATGACCTCATCGCCGACATCCTGCCGCCGCCCGAATACATCATCGAAGCCTATCTCGAGGCGACGCTGGCCATGCGCGAGCCGGATCAGCTGGCGGCCCACGGCGAGCGTCTGGTCCAGCTCCGCAAGGACTACGACGAGCGCAAGGCGTTCTGGGTCTCCTCCAGCCTCTCGGCCGACCTCAAGACCGCGCTGGTGTCGAAATCCGATGCGGAGGTGCAGAAATTCTGGAAGGCATCGGATCAGCTTCTGCCCGCCCTCAAGGCCAAGGACGCGGCGGCTTCCGAGCGCGTCTATGCGCAGCTCAAGGAGGCCTATACCGCGCATCGCGCCGTCATCGACAGCATCGTCGAGAGTGCTAACAAGCGGAATGCCGCCATGGAGAAGCTGGCCGCGGACCGCGACAGCGCGATGCTCTATATCCTCCTCGGCGTCTCCATCGCCGTCCTCGCCTTCGTTACCGCCGGCCTGCTGGGTGTTGCCCTCGGCGTGGTGCGCCCGATCGTGCGCATGACGGACACGATGCAGAAGCTCGCGACCGGCGATCTCGCCGCCGAGATTCCGTTCGCGCAGCGCCAGGACGAGGTCGGCTCGATGGCGGGCGCGCTTGTGGTGTTCAAGCAGGCGGCGGTCGAGAACTCCCGTCTGCGCGAGGAGCAGTTGCGGCAGGAACGGGCGGCGGCGCTCGCCAAGCGCTCCGCCCTGCACCAGATGGCCGAAACGGTCGAGCGCGAGACCGGCCGCTCGGTCGATACCGCGACCGCGGCGACGCAGGGCGTGGAGCAAGCCGCCTCCGGCCTCTCTGAGATCGCAAAGTCGCTCTCTGCGCAGTCGCAGGCGGTGGCGGCGGCCTCGACCCAGGCGCTCGGCAGCTCGCAGGCCGTCTCCGCTGCGGCCGAAGAGTTGAGCGCCTCGATCCGCGAGATCACGAGCCAGGTCGCGCGGACCAGCACCGTCACCAAATCGGCCGTCGCCGGCCGCGAGCAGGCGCGTTCGACCATTCAGGCGCTGGCCGGATCGGTGAAGAAGATCGCGGAGGTCTCCGACCTCATCGGCGGCATCGCAGGCCAGACCAACCTCCTCGCGCTCAACGCGACGATCGAGGCGGCGCGCGCCGGCGAGGCCGGCCGCGGCTTCGCGGTGGTTGCCGCCGAAGTGAAATCGCTGTCCGACCAGACCGCCAAATCCACCGAGGAGATCGGGCGGCTGATTGCCGAGATCCAGGCCTCGACGCAGGCCGCGGTGGACGCCGTCGAGGCTATGGGAGGCCACATCATCGAGATCGACGGCGTGGCGACATCGGTCGCTGCCGCGATGGAACAGCAGGATGCCGCGACCCGGGAGATCACGCGTTCGATTTCCGAATCGGCCTCCGCCGCACAGGAGGTCTCGGCCAAGATCGGCGACGTCAGCCGCGATGCCGCCTCCGTCAACCAGCGCGCCGCGGATGTGAGGCAGGCGATCGCCGGGATGACGGCCAATCTCGATCAACTGCGCGCGATCGTCGTGCGGACGGTGCGCGACTCGACCGCCGCAGCCTGAGCCGGCGGCAGCCGCTGGTGCCCGGGCATGTGATCGTGCAGTATGACGCGGGACAGGGGCATCGTGGTTCATGACATCTCCACAATTGCCGGCGGTCGTTGAGCCCGCCCGACTGACGGCCGCGCTGCGCCGGGGCGGCGCGCTGGATGCAGGCGCCGTCCGCGAGGTGAAGGTGCTGCATCAGCGCGACACAGTGGTGTCGCATATCGTCAGGCTCGGGCTGCGCTATGTCGGCGAGTCCGCCGGTGCTCCGCAGTCGCTGATCCTCAAGACGCCCAATGCCGCTTTCGCCAAGCGCCTCGCCAATGGCGGCCGGCGCGAGGTGGGCTATTACACGCAGCTGGTGCCGCAGATGCCGCCGGGACTCGTGCCGCGCTGCTTTGATGGGCATTTCGACGAGGACAGCTTCGCCTGGCATCTGCTCCTGGAAGATCTCACCGACAGCCACGAGATCGCGACGGCCTGGCCGGTGCCGCCGTCGCGTGAGCAGACGTTCGCCATCGTCACGACGCTGGCGCGCTGGCATGCAGCCTGGTGGGACCATCCGAGCCTCGGCGAGACCCTCGGCACCTGGGCCAGCGTGGAGGACAGCGCGCAACGCATGGAGACGTTCGCGGGGCATTACGACCGCTTTGCCGATCTTCTCGGCGATCGCCTCAGCGAGGAACGGCGGATCCTCTATCGTCGGCTCATCGATCAGTCGGAGCGGCTGTCCCAGCGTTACCATTCACGCCGCCACCTCAGTATCACGCATGGCGATGCCCATGTCTGGAATTTCCTGCTGCCGCGCACGGGAATCGATGACACCGTGCGCATCTTCGATTTCGATCTTTGGAGCATCGACGTTCCGACCCACGATCTCGCCTACATGATGGCGATGCATTGGTATCCGGAACGCCGGCAGGCGCTCGAACGGCTGCTGCTCAATCTCTACCACGACACGCTGATCGAGAGCGGCATCACCGGCTATTCGCGCGGAGCGCTCGACCGCGACTATCGCTGGGCGGTGCTCTGGCAGATCACGCGGCCGGTCTGGCAGTGGAGCATCAACATCCCGCCGCTGATCTGGTGGAACAATCTGGAGCGGGCGTTTGCGGCCGTGGATGATTTGGGCTGCGAGGAGCTGTTGTAGCGCTGTTGTGTTCCGGACGCGGTGCAACGTGTAGCGCTGCGCTGCGTCCGGGGCCCGAGATCCGCTACTCCATCACCGCATGCTCCGGCCCCGCCGCCTGCTTGCGCAGCGTCGCCTTGGTCGAGCCGATCAGCAAAGCGAGCGGGATGGTGCAGAGGATGAAGAGCATCACCAGCTGGTAGTCGTGCGCGAAGGCGATGATCTGCGCCTGCACGTTGACCATTCTGTCGGCCATGGCGCGGCCGGTGTCGGTCGACAGATTGATGATGCCGCTGACGCCGGGCATCTGCAGCGCGTGGTTGAACGGGTTGATGTGCTCGGACAGGATCGCGTAGGTCCATCGCGTGCCTTGCGTCAATTGCGCGATGACGACGGAAATGCCGACCGAGCTCGCGACGTTGCGCATCAGGGTCAGCATCGCGGTGCCGTCGGTGCGCAGCTCGTTCGACAGTGTCAGGAACGCCACGGTCGAGAGCGGCACGAAGACGAGGCCGAAGCCAAAACCCTGGATGACGCTGACCGTGACGATCTCCGGCACCTGGGTCAGATCGGTCCAGCCCGTCATCTGGAACAGCGAGCCCGCCGTCAGCGTCAGGCCGCAGATGATCAGCGTGCGCGCCTCGATATAACGCATCATGCGGCCGACCAGCATCATGGCGAAGAAGGTGCCGATGCCGCGGGTCGCCAGCAGCAGGCCGGCGGTGATGATGGGATAGCCGATCACGTTCTGCATGTAGGGCGAGGCGAGTGCCATGGTCGAGAACAGGACGAGCCCCATCACGATCATGAACAGGCAGCCGGTGACGAAGTTGCGGTCCCGGAACAGGGCGAAGCGGATGAACGGGGTCGAGGTCGTGAAGGAATGCGCGAGGAAGAAGTAGAACGCGACGGCCGAGACGATGAACTCGGCGAGGATCTCGTTCGATTCCAGCCAGCCCAATTGCTCACCGCGGTCGAGCGCGAGCTGGAGCGCGCCGATCGCGACCGCCAGCGCGGCGAAGCCGAACCAGTCGAATTTGAGGCTGAAATCCTTCCTGGTCTCGTCCATGAAGACGACCAGCCCGAGCACGGTGATGATGCCGAACGGCAGGTTGACGAAGAACACCCAGTGCCAGGAATAGGTCTCGGTGAGCCAGGCTCCCAGCGACGGTCCCATGATCGGACCCATCATCACGCCCATGCCCCAGATCGCCATCGCCTTGGCGCGTTCCTGAAGCGTGTAATAGTCGAGCATGACCGATTGCGACAGCGGTACCAGCGCTGCGCCGAACACGCCCTGCAGCAGGCGGAACAGCACCATCTGGTTGATGTCCTGCGCGAGGCCGCACAGCACCGACGCCATGGTGAAGCCGGCCGAGCAGATGATGAAGATGCGCTTGCGGCCGAAGCGGTTGGCGATCCAGCCCACCGGCGCCGTCATGATCGCGGCGGCGACGATGTAGGAGGTCAGCACCCAGTTGATCTGGTCCTGCGAGGCCGACAGCGTGCCCTGCATGTAGGGCAGCGCGACGTTGGCGATGGTGGTGTCCAGCGCCTGCATGATGGTCGCGGTCATGGCGCAGATCGTCACCATGTTCCGGCGCAGGCCGGGGACCATCGGGCTGGCATGGGGGCCGGACATCGCGCCAGTCCTTGTCTTATTCTTTATCCTGGCCCGCGGTCGCGGACAGGCCGAGCAGGCCGGCAAGCGACCGCCGATGACCGGTGTCGATGGTGGCGTAGACGCTCATGCCGGCTTTCAGCTTCCGCACATATTTGTCGGTCTCGTCGAAATAGATGCGGATCGGCACGCGCTGCACCACCTTGACGAAATTGCCCATGGCGTTCTGCGGCGGCAGGATCGCGAATTGCGCGCCGGTGCCGGGCGAGAGCGAGCCGATCTTGCCCTTGAACACATGGTTCGGGAATGCGTCGACCTCGAGCGTGACGGACTGGCCTTCGGTGACATAGGTGAGGTCGCTCTCCTTCGGATTGGCGTCGACCCAGGGATGGGCGACGTCGATGATGGAGAACACCGGCGTGCCGGCGGGCACATAGCGGCCGAGCTGAATCTGCTCGACCTGCGTCGCCACTCCATCCATCGGCGCGCGCAGCACGGTGTGGTCGAGGTTGCGCTGCGCGTCATCCAGCTTGGCTTTTGCCTGAGCGTAGGGCGGGAATTGCTCGAGCGGCAGATCAGGGTTGCCGAGCAGCTGGGTCTTTGCGTTGGAGAGCTGCTGCTTGATGTACTGCGCCTGCGCCCCGGCGGTGACCAGTGCGTTGGAGGCGTTGTCGAGATCGAGCTGGGAGCCGAAATTGTTCTTCACCAGCGCCTGCTTGCGCTCGACGTCGCGCTGCTTCAGATCGATGCCCTGCTGGGCGAGGCCCAACATGTCGCCGTAGATCTTGATGTTGGCGACGAGGTTGTCATAGGTCGTGCGCGCCTGCGCGAGCTGCGCCTTGGTCTCCTCGACCGCGAGGCGGAAAGGAACCGGGTCGATCTCGAACAGTTCGTCGCCGCGCTTGACCGACTGGCCTTCCTTGACGATGACTTTCAGGATCTTGCCGGAGATGTCGGGTGTCACCAGCACCTTCTGTGCGCCGACATAGGCATCGTCGGTGCCGACATAGCGGCCCCCATGCAGATAGAAGGTGATGCCGCCGATGGCGACGATGACAGGCAGCACGACCAGGAGCAGGAAACGGCGATAGCGGCGCAGGCCCGCCAGCAGGCGGCGGCGCGGATCGGTGCCGGCCTTCTTGGTCGGCTTGCCGCTGTCGCTCTTCTGCTCGGGCTGCAACTTGACGACCTGATCAGCCATGGCGCTGCTCCTTGCGTGCTTGCTCCGCGCCGGATGCCTGGATCGCGGTTCGCACGTTTTCCTTGATGGTTTCGAGCTGGGTGAGGAGGCGGTGCGCGTCCGCCGGATTGATGCCGTCGAGCGCGTTCGCCGTCAGCTCCGACTTCAGGCCGCTCATGCGGCCGAGCAATTGCCGCCCGGCCTTCTTGAGGTACAGGCGCTTGACCCGGCGATCCGAAGCGTCGCTGCGGCGCTCGATCCAGTCGTTGTCGCAGAGCTTGTCGATCAGCCGTGTCAGCGTGATCGGCTGCATCTCCAGGAGCTCGGCGAGCTCGGACTGCTTCATGCCCTCGCTGCGCTCCACCTTGGCCAGCACCGCCCATTGCGCCCGGGTGATGCCGAAGCGCGAGGCCTCCTTGTCGGCATAGACGCGCAAGAGGCGATAGAGCTCACCGAGCGTGAACAGGAAATTCTGGTCGACCGACCCGCGGCTCATGAGCGTCGTCTCCAATAAGCTTGAATATTATAAGCAAGCTTATGATTAATTCACGGACCGGGGGCGCGGTGCTGTCCCGCGGGAGGAGCATGGCTGGCAGCCGGACGGCTCGTCGTGCTTTGGGTTCCCCCGCCGAAATGCTAGAAGACGGCGACATGAGCCTCGCAAAGCCGGCATTCCCCGCGCCCGACCATGATCACGGCCGCTGCACCGCGGACGCGCTTGCGCATGCCGAGGTGGTCTGCCAGCAGCGCGCGCAGAAATTCACGCCGATCCGCCGCCAGGTGCTGGGTGCCTTGCTCTCTAGCCACCGCCCGCTCGGCGCCTACGAAATCATCGACGAGCTTGCCAAGTCGATGGCGCGGCCGGCACCGATCACGATCTATCGTGCGCTCGACTTCCTGATGGCCAACGGCCTCGTGCATCGCATCGAAAGCCGCAACGCCTATCTCGCTTGCGCAGCCCACGACCACGATTCGACCTCCGCGGTGGCGTTCCTGATCTGCGAGCGCTGCGGCCTGGTCGGCGAGATCTCCTCGGCGTCCTTCGCCAAGGACCTCAACGCCGCCGCGCGCAGCTCAGGCTTCGCGCCAAAGCTGTCTGTGGTGGAGATCACGGGCGTCTGCACGCATTGTCAGAAAATGTCTTGAAGCAACAACGGCGCAAAGCCGGATTTTTGGGAAGAAATGTCCGCACCTCAAGCCATACCGTCCGCCGGCCGTCCCCTCAGTGCCGGCGCCATCGCCCTGATGCTCATGCTATGCCTGACCTGGGGATTCAACCAGATCGCGGTGAAGCTGGTGCTGCCGGACATTCCGCCGATGCTCCAGGCCACCATCCGCTCGATGGGCGCGCTGCCGGTGCTGTTCCTCATCGGCACCTTTCGAGGCGTCAAATTCTTCGAACGTGACGGCACCTGGAAGCCCGGCCTGATCGCCGGGCTGATGTTCGGCATCGAGTTCGTGTTGATCTTCCAGGGGCTGCACTTCACGTCTGCTTCTCGTGCGGTGGTGTTCCTCTACACCGCGCCGTTCTTCGTGGCGCTCGGCTCCTACCAGGTGCTCGGCGAGCGTCTCGGTGGCGCGCAATGGCTCGGCCTTGCCATCAGCTTTGCCGGCGTGGCGCTTGCGATCGGCGTGCCCCAGCCCAATGTCGATTCGCAGGTTCTGCTCGGCGATCTCATGATCGTCGGAGGCGCCGCGCTGTGGGCCGCGACGACGCTGGTTGCCAAGGGCACGCGGCTGCGCTTCGCCGCGCCCGAGAAGGCCCTGGGTTATCAGGTCGCGACCTCGATCCCGATCCTGGGGCTGGCGGCCTGGCTGTTCGGCGAATCCATCACCCACACTCCGTCGCCGCTGTCGCTCGGCCTGATGGCCTTCCAGGCGATCTGGGTGGTCGGAACCACGTTCACGCTTTGGTTCGCGCTGGTGAAGGCCTATTCGGCCAGCAAATTGTCCGCTTTTACCTTCATCACCCCTTTGTTTGGCGTGGTGGGTAGCTATTTCATCATGCACGACACCCTCAGCCTGACATTCGGGGCCGCAGCGGTCCTTGTAATTGCTGGGCTTTTTCTGGTTAACCGTCCCAGCCCATCAGCTGCGGCGCCGCGTGATGCATTGCTGAACGTCACCAAAACCTGATATTTGGACCGCCATGAACAAGCTCGAAAACCCTCTCGATTCAGACATTGCGGGCCCGGCGCCCCGGCATCGGACCACCCAGGTCAAGGTCGGCAACGTCACTGTGGGCGGCGGTGCGCCGATCGTCGTGCAGTCGATGACCAACACCGATACCGCCGATGTCGAAGGCACCATCGCCCAGGTCGCAGCGCTCGCGCTCGCCGGCTCCGAAATGGTCCGCATCACCGTGGACCGCGAGGAGGCCGCAGCCGCCGTTCCGTACATCCGCGACGGCCTCGCCAAGCGCGGCATCACCACGCCGCTGATCGGCGACTTCCACTATATCGGCCACAAGCTGCTCGCGGCCTATCCGGCCTGCGCCGAGGCCCTGGCCAAATACCGCATCAATCCCGGCAATGTCGGCTTCAAGGACAAGCGCGACACCCAGTTCGCCGACATCATCGAGATCGCGAACAAGAACAACAAGCCGGTGCGCATCGGCGCCAATTGGGGCTCGCTCGACCAGGAGCTTTTGACCAAGCTGATGGACGAGAACGCGGCCTCGCCCAATCCGCGCGACGTGCGCGCGGTGACGCGCGAGGCCATGGTGCAGTCGGCGCTGCTCTCGGCGGCGCGCGCCGAAGAGCTCGGCATGCCCAAGGACCGCATCATCCTCTCGGCAAAAGTCTCGGCGGTGCAGGACCTCATCGCGGTCTATCAGGATCTCGCGTCCCGTTCGGACTACGCCATCCATCTCGGTCTCACCGAGGCCGGCATGGGCTCCAAGGGCATCGTTGCGTCCTCGGCCGCGCTCGGCATCCTCTTGCAGCAGGGCATCGGCGACACCATCCGCATCTCGCTGACGCCCGAGCCCGGCGGCGACCGCACCCGCGAGGTGCAGGTCGGCCAGGAGCTCTTGCAGACCATGGGCTTCCGCACTTTCGTGCCGCTGGTTGCCGCCTGCCCAGGCTGCGGCCGCACCACCTCGACCACGTTCCAGGAGCTGGCCCGCTCGATCCAGGATTTCATCCGCGACGAGATGCCGACCTGGAAGACCAAATATCCCGGCGTGGAAGAGCTCAACGTCGCGGTGATGGGCTGCATCGTCAACGGCCCCGGCGAGTCCAAGCACGCCAATATCGGTATCTCGCTGCCCGGCACGGGCGAAGCGCCGGCCGCGCCCGTCTTCGTCGACGGCAAGAAGTTCCGCACGCTGCGCGGCCCGACCATCTCCGCCGACTTCAAGGCGCTGGTGATCGACTACATCGACCAGCGCTACGGCCAAGGCGCCAAGGTGCCGGCTCCTGCGGCAGAGTAGGCGCTCCTCAACATCGGAATCGTAGGGCGGGTTAGCACAGCCTAACCCGCTCTATTTTTTTGCGGGCGCGAGGTGGCGGGTTACGCTTCGCTAACCCGCCCTACGTTGCTACGATGGCTCCCAATCAAGAACGATCGGGAGACACGCCATGAGCTCACTCGCCGGCAAGCAGGGTCCGCGCTATCGCCACACCGCGGACGAAGGCGCGCCTTATGAGACCATCGCCGTCGAAAAGCTCACACCCATCATCGGCGCGGAAATCAGTGGCGTCGATATCGGCAAGCTTGTCGATGGCGATGCCCGCTCCAACCGGCAGATGGACGAGATCCATCGCGCGCTCGCCGAAAACCTCGTTATCTTCTTCCGCGACCAGCACATCACGCCGCAGCAGCATCTCGCCTTCGGCCGCAAGTTCGGCGAGCTGCATTTTCATCCCGCCGCCCCGCATGAGGACGAAGACCCCGCCTTGATGAAGATCTATGCGGACAAGAACTCGCCGCGCGCCAATGGCGAGGGCTGGCACTCCGACGTGTCCTGCGATCTCGAGCCGCCGATGGGCTCGATCCTCTACATCAAGCAATGCCCGCCCCGCGGCGGCGACACGCTGTTTGCCAACATGTACGCGGCCTATGAGGCGCTGTCGGAGCGCATGAAAGCCTATCTCGATGGCCTGACGGCGCTGCACGATGGCGAGCCGATCTATCGCGGCCTTTACGCCAACTATGGCGTCGCCGATCGTCCCTCCTATCCCCATGCCGAGCATCCCGTGGTGCGCACCCATCCGGTCACGGCTAGGAAAGCGCTCTACGTCAACCGCGGCTTCACCCGCCACATCAACGGCATCCCGCGTGACGAGAGCGATGCGATGCTCGCCTATCTCTACCAGCACGCCGAGAACCCGCTGTTCCAGTGCCGCTTCCGCTGGACCGAGAACGCCATCGCCTTCTGGGACAACCGCTGCACCCAGCACCGCGCGATGTGGGACTACTGGCCGCACACACGCTCGGGCACGCGCGTGACGGTGAAGGGAGAGAGGCCGGTCTAATGGGCCGGGCTCGGGAGACCAACATCAATCAGTCAGCTTCGCGCAAAGGAAAGCCCCGGACGCGAGACCGGGGCTTCGTTTGTCGAAGAAGTGCCAAAGTCAGTATTTGGCGACGATCGGGCCACCGAAGCGGTAATTGATGCGGGCGGTGACAATGTCGACATCCTGGCGGATCGTATCACCGCGCGTGACCCCCGGAACGATCGACGAGCTAAAGGTGATGTCGCGATGGCCCATGAACAGGTGATCGTACTCGAGCGCCAGCGACCAGTTCGGCGCAAAACCGAATTCGAAGCCGGTGCCTACGACGCCGCCCCAGCGGGTCTCGTTGGCGCGATCAAACACCAAGTCGATGCTGGTGATCACGCCCTCGTACTTGTCGCGGGTGACCGCGGCGCCGCCCTTCACGTACCAGAGAACGTTGTTCCAGCTGTAGCCGACCTGGCCGGTGAATAGGCCGAACGCATCAACCTTGGAGCGGTTGGTGAAATTGCCGTAGAACAAGCTGGAATTGGAGCCGGTGAAGTCGGCCCAGTTGCCCTGCGCCTCAACACCGAACACCCAATTGGTGGCCTGCCAGCGATAGCCGATCTGACCACCGACGGTGGCGCCGCTCGCATTGTGGCAGCCTTCCCGGAAGGGCGGCGCAACGGTGAAGCCGGCATCGTTGTAGATATCCCAGCACTTGTCGGCCCAGCCACCACCGCCGTTGATGCCGACGTAGAAGCCGCTCCAGTCGTAGATGGGGGCGATTGCGGGTGCCTTGGTGTAGGGTCGGGCTGCAAGGTCAGCGGCCGACGCCGCGCCTGTGAACAGCGCCATCAGAGCGGCGGTTGCGAATGCGAGTTTCTTCATTTGACCCCGTAGACATTCAATGGACGATTCGAATTCAAACCCGCCCTAAATACCGGCTAGTTGCGCGTTCGTCCGTCGCTCCGCCGCAACAGTCGCCGACAATCTCCGCGAGCGCGGGAATCGCGCGATTGCCAGTGCCGCATCGCGCAACGACACAATCGGCATTTTCATTTCGTCTCAAATACTTAGCTGCCGACGCGATGGTCGGCCTGATCGCCCAAGACAGGGGGCGCCCTGGGTCAGACCGCGCGTTGACGCTCGGACCTCCCTGCGTCAAGGTGACCAAAAGCAAAAAGCACCGCCGAAGGTCGCGTCATCTTTCGTCTCGAAAGACTACAACTTCCTCACCGAAAGCGGTGCCGGCACCGGCATGCGTGAGCAGCAGCGGAGTAGCGCTTGAGGCACCTGCGGAGCGTCATCGTCGGGCTGGTCGCCTCGATCGTTCTGTCATCGCTTGCATTCGTCACGGCCGGCGAGGCTGCTATCGCGCGCAAGAGTGCGAGACATGAGCCGAAACCCTCACCTTCATTCAAGTGCGAGACGCCCAAATTCCGGATCGTCGTGGATGTCGGCCACACGCCGGACTCCTACGGTGCATTGAGCGCACGCAACGATCCGGAGTTCGGCTTCAACTTCCGCCTCGCACGGCTCATCACGGCCAAGCTCAAGGCCGAGGGCTTTGCCGCAACCCGCCTGCTCGTCACCGACGGCAAGGCACGGCCGAGCCTGTTCAAGCGCGTCGGCGCTGCAAACGAAGGCCGCGCCGATCTGTTCCTGTCGGTCCATCATGATTCGGTGCCGGACAAGCTGCTCGAGACCTGGGAATTCGACGGCGCAAAGAGCTATTTCAGCGATCGCTTTTCGGGCCACTCGCTGTTCGTGTCGCGGCAGAATCCGCACTTTGCCGCCAGCCTGATGCTGGCCAGGATGATCGGCCGGCAATTGAAGCAGCAGGGCCTGCACTATGCCAGCCAGTACACGCTGCCGGTGATGGGCCGCTACCGGCGCCAGCTGCTCGACAAGGATGTCGGCGTCTACCGCTATGACGGGCTGGTCGTGCTGTCGCGCACGCGAAGCGCCGCCGTGCTGCTCGAGGCGGGCTCGATCATCAATCGCGACGAGGAAATGGAGATGAACTCGCCGGAGCGACACGAGGCGGTCGCACAAGCCGTCGCGGCCGCGATGAGGGAGTTTTGCGAGAGACGGTAGTTGGCCCTGCTGGTTCAGCAGCAGTCATGCGAGCGCAGCGAAGCAATCCAGAGTCCTTCCGCAGAGGCAGTCTGGATTGCTTCGCTACGCTCGCAATGACGAGGAAGCTACAGCGGCCCGGCTCGATATTCCCTATTCGCCAGGCTCGCCTCCTCCAGATCCAGATCGCGCTCGATCCGCCGCCGCGTCTCGTCGGTGATCTGGCCGTCGCGCAGCAGCTTGTGGATGAATTTGCGCTCGGCGGCGATCAGGTCGCGGGTCAGAGCGATGCCGGCGGCAGAGATGTCGTGACGGTTGGGATCGAGCGAGTCCGGGAGCTGGTTGAAGCGGATCTCGTGGCGGGCGCGCAGCAGCCGCATCACCTCGTCGGAAACCTCTTTTTCCGCCGTGAGCGCGTCGAGCGATTTCAGCGCGGCCTCCAGCGCCTGACGGCGCGCGGCGATCTCCGCTTCGTGCTCGGCGGCATGCTCGTGACGACCGGCTTCGGCAACGCCGAGCCACCGCACGATCGGCGGCAGCGTCAGGCCGACGCCGATCAGCGTCACGAAGATGACACCGAAGGCGACGAACAGGATCAGGTCGCGATACGGAAACGCCTCGCCATTCGGCAGCGTGAACGGCAGCGCCAGCGCGGCGGCCAGCGACACCGCGCCGCGCACGCCGGTGAAGGCGAGCACGAATGGCCATTGCCATGGCGGCGAAGGATCGCGCTCGCGCAGCGACCTGGAGAGCATTCGCGGCAGATAAGTTGCGGGATAGAGCCAGGCAAAACGCGCGATCACGACGATCACCAGGACCAATGCGGTTGCGATGAGAATGTCGTCGAGCGGAAAAGTCTTTGATTTCTCGTAGAGCGCGCGCATCTGGAAACCGGTGAGCAAGAACAGCATGCCCTCGATCAGGTAGATCACGAGATCCCAGAAGAAGATGCCTTGCAGGCGCGTCGCCGAGGAGATCAGCAATGGGCCGTTCCAGCTGACATAGAGCCCGCAGGCCACCGTTGCGATCACGCCGGAGCCGCCGATATGCTCGGGCAGCCAGTACGAGACATAGGGCGTGATCAGCGACAGCGTCAGCTCGACCTGCGGATCTCCAGACCATTTGCGAAGGCGCAAGGAGAGCCAGCCGACGCCGATGCCGAAGGCGATCTCGCCGGCGACGATGAGGAGGAATTCACCGGCCGCGAGCGGCAGTGAGAAATGGCCGACGAGGATCGCGGCGAGCGCGAAGCGGTAGAGGATCAGCGCGGTGGCGTCGTTGGCGAGACCTTCGCCTTCGAGCACGACCAGGATGCGGCGCGGCATGTTCAGCCGGCGCGCGATCGCGAGCGGCGCCACCACATCGGGCGGCGCGACGATGGCCCCGAGCAGGAAGCCGACGGTCCAGGGCAGGCCGATCATGTAGTGTGTGGCGGCCGCCACCATCGCCGTGGTGAAGATCACGGCGCCGACCGCGAGCAGCACGATCGGACGCAGGTTCTTCTTGAATTCGCGCCAGCTCATCGCGACGCTGGCCGAGTAGATCAGTGGTGGCAGCACCACCAGCAGCACCAGCTCCGGCGGCAGCTCCACAGTCGGCATGCCCGGCACGAAAGCGAGGCCGACGCCCGCCAGCATCAGCAGGATGGCAGGGGCGACGTTGAAGCGTCGCGCGGCCAGTGCCACGCCTGCCAGCACGGCCAGCAGGATGAGAAAGGTCTGAAACTTCGCTTCCATGATGGTCTGTCTTGACCCGGAAGCGACGGCTAGGTCAATGCGCGGCTCACGCCAGCCGTTCGGCCACCATCCGCCCAATCCGCGCGAACGCGGATGTGATCTGCGCCGCGCTCGGCGTGCCGCCTTGGGTATAGGCCGCGATCAGGATCGGCGTATCCGGCTTCGGCCAGGCGACCGCGATGTCGCCCGAGGCGTCCTTGCCGTTGTTGCCGGTCTTGTCGCCGATCTTCCAGCCTGCCGGGAGTCCGCCACGCAGGCGATTTGCGCCGGTCTTGCAGTTCACCATCCAGTCGGTGAGCAGGGCCCGCGAAGCAGGCGACAGCGCCTCGCCCGCGACCAGCCGGCGCAAATTTCCCGCCATCGCTGCCGGCGTCGTGGTGTCCCGGGGGTCGCCGGGTTGCGAGCGGTTGAGCTCGGGCTCGTTGTGGTCGAGCCGCGAGGTGGTATCTCCGAGCGACCGCCAGAATGCGGTCAGCGCGGCGGGGCCGCCGATCCGCGCCAGCAGCAGATTGGCGCAGGTGTTGTCGCTGAGCTCGACGATGGCCTTGCACATCTCGCCGACCGACATCTTGCCGGCCGCGAGATGTTCCCTCGCCACCGGGGCGTATTCCAGCAGATCCGCCTGGCCATAGCGGATCATGGCCGCGAGTTGCTCCTCGCCGCGATCGACCCGCGCCAGCACGCTGGCTGCGAGCGAAGCCTTGAACGTCGAGCACATCACGAACCGTTCGTCGGCGCGCCAGGCAAGCTTCTTGCCGGTTGCGAGATTCTCCGCATAGAGCCCGATCCGCCCGCCGCTCTCGCGCTCGTAGGATTCGAATTCTGATGGGGCATCCCCGGCGAGCGCAGGGGAGGCGGCCAACCAGGCGAATGAGGCGAGCAGGGAGCGGCGGTCGACAAGCATGGTGATTTCCAGGCGCGCAGGGGTGGGAGATGGAGCGGACGCTGCATCCGCGTCGTCATTGCGAGCGCAGCGAAGCAATCCAGACTGTCTCCGCGGTGAGATTCTGGATTGCTTCGCTGCGTTCGCAACGACGGAGAATTGGATAGCGAGTGCGTCCGAATTCGGGCAGCAGGACGGCGCCCGTCACTCCCTCAAATCATATCGGTACGACTTCGACACGATCTGCCAGCCGTCGGCGAGCTTCATCGCCACGAGATAGTCGGTGAAATAGCGCGGCGGCAGCTGGCAGCGCACCTTGATGAAAGCGGTCTTATCGTCCGAGCGGTCGATGGTGACGATGAAGTCCTCGCGCGGCTTGCCTTCGGCCTTGGCCGAGGCGCGCTTGCGCACGCGGTCGAGCCAGTCCGGCACGGTCAGAACCTGGAGCTCGCCCTTTTCGACCCAGCGCAGATCGGCGGAGGGATGGAAGATGGCGCCGAGCTTGTCGGCGTCGCCCTCGTAAAGTCCGTCAAAATAGGATTGCACGACGGCTTCGACGCTCGACCGGTCCTGGCTCATGGATCGTTCCTTTGCATGATGGCTTCGGGCCAACTTAGTCGTACACGTTGAGATGCGCTATGGGTGTGTCAGCGATTTGCGTGAAGGCGTCACGATGACAGAATCAGAAAATTCGAACGCTCGCATTCTTGTCGGCGAATGCTTTTGCCGCGCCGTGCGCTTCGAGGTGGCCGATGCGTTCGCCTATGCGATGAACTGCCACTGCTCGAACTGCCGGCGCACCACCGGTGCCGCCTTCAAGCCCTTCGCCGGCATCCGGCAAGACAGGCTTCGTATTGTCAGGGGTGGCGACCTCCGGATGATTTTCGGCGACGACACCACCCATGACGCGCATTGTGGCCGCTGCGGCTCGCTGCTCTATTCCCGGGTCCGAGAAGGAGAGTGGGTCCACGTCGCCATGGGAACCCTGGTCGATGCCCCCTCCATCCGGCCGAGCGCCCATATTTTCGTCGGCTCGAAGGCGCCCTGGCATGAAATTACGGACGACCTGCCGCAATATCGGGAGCACATCGGGGTTGTCTGACGGAACCCGGTCCGCACCGCCGTCCGTTGGCGAACCGCGACAGCGCTGGCGCGACAAACAAGAGAGGTCGTACGGCCTGCCGTCGGGGTCCGCTTCGTGACCTCCATCACAAGCGCCGGCGGAGGATGTTGCTAAAGCGGTCCCAAAGGGCCGGACGGCCCGGAACCATCGGAAGTCGTGTCATGCGCAGCTTGCTCAGACTTTGTCCGCTTTTCGTCGCCCTCGGCCTGATGTTCGGCGCCGGGCCGGCTGTTGCCGGAAAGCGCGTGGCGCTGGTGCTGGCCAATTCGGCCTATCAGCACGCGCCCTCGCTCGCCAATCCCGTCAATGACGGGTCGGTGATGGCCAAGACCCTGAAGGAGGCCGGCTTCGACGTCGTCGACTCCCGGCACGATCTGTCGGCGCTGGAGACACGGCGCGTGCTGCGCGACTTCGCCGACGCGACCCGCGACGCCGAAATCGCCGTGGTCTACTACGCCGGCCACGGCATCGAGGTGGAGGGCTCGAACTATCTGATCCCGGTGGATGCCAAGCTCGAGCGGGACACTGACGTCTTTGACGAGGCGCTCTCCCTCGACCGTGTCCTGGTCGCGGTCGAGCCCGCCAAGCAATTGCGTCTGGTGATCCTCGATGCCTGCCGCGACAATCCGTTCAGCAAGCGGATGAAGCGCACGGTCGCTTCGCGCGGCATCGGCCGCGGCCTCGCCCAGGTCGAGCCGTCCAGCCCAAACACGCTGATCGCCTATTCGGCCAAGGCCGGCTTCACCGCGCAGGACGGCGACGGTGCCAACAGCCCGTTCACCATCGCGCTGTCGAAGCATCTGACGACGCCGGGCCTCGACGTCCGCCGCGCCTTCGGCTTCGTGCGCGACGATGTGCTGAAGTCCACCGGCAACAAGCAAGAGCCGTTCGTCTACGGCTCGCTGGGTGGCGAGGACGTGCCGCTGGTGCCGGTCAAGCTGGCGCCGGCGGCGCCCGTAGCCAATCCCCAGGCCGATATCCGCCGCGACTACGAGCTCGCGCTCCAGGTCGGCAACCGGCCGGCGTGGGAAGCCTTCCTCGCCCAGCATCCCGACGGGTTCTATGCCAGCCTCGCCAAGCTCCAGCTCGAGAAGATCGGCGCGGAGCAGGCGCATGCGGCGGCGATCGCGAAAGCGAAGCAGGCCGAGGCCGAGCGCGACCGCCTCGCTGCGCTCGGCGCGCAGAAGGATGCGCAAGCCAGGGCCGCGGCCGATGCGAAGGCCGCCGAGCAGGCGCAGCTTGCTGCGCAGAAGGCCAAGGAGCAGGCCCAGCAGCAGGCGGCCGCCGCCGAGCAGCAGCGCGTCAACCTCGCCGCCACGGCGCCGGGCGTTGCGCCGGGCAACACCACGAGCGCCTCCGGCACCAACGTCGCCGCGCTCACCCCGGCGACCGCGCCGGCTGACCTCAACCGCTCGGTGCAGAGCGAGCTCGGCCGCGTCGGCTGCTTCTCCGGGCAGGCCGACGGCAATTGGAATACGTCCTCGCAGCGGTCGCTGTCGCAGTTCAACCGCTATGCCGGCACCAAGCTCGACGTGAAGGTGGCGAGCACCGACGCGCTCGATGCGGTCAAGGCCAAGCCGTCGCGGGTCTGCCCGCTGGTCTGCGAGCACGGTTTCAAGGCCGAGGGCGACAAGTGCACCAGGATCGTTTGCGGCAACGGCTATGTCCTGAACGACGACAATGAATGCGAGAAGAAGCGCGCGGCCAAGCCCGCGTCAAAGCCCGCGACCTCGCGGCGCGACGACGGCGAGGACCGCCCCGCACGGCAGCGGGCCGGTGCTGCAGCGGGCGGCTACGGTGCAGCCGCGGCGGCTGGCGCGGGCCGTGCCTCGAGCGGCAGTGGTCAGATCTTTTGCAACGCTCTGCTCTGCCGGCCGGTCAGGCCCGGTTGCCGCCTCGTTTATCGCGGCGGCGGCGGCCCCCACGTCGACGCCAATGTCGAGGTCTGCAACTGAAATGGCACGGCTTTCCTGACCACTCGAACAATAACCTAAAGCGCGATGACGATTCATCCTAATCGCATCGCGCTTTAGCTCAGTTCTTCCGCTCGGCCACGAAACGCGCGGCGGACTGCAAAATTGCGGCGCGGTCGCCGAAGATCGAGACGGCGCTGTCGGCGCGCGCGAGCAGGTCGCGCACGCGCTGCTTGGCGCCTTCGATCCCGAGCTGGGTCACGAAGGTGGTCTTGCCGAGCGCGGCATCGGCGCCGGCCGGCTTGCCGAGCGCGGCCGCATCGCCCTCGACGTCGAGCAGATCGTCGGCGATCTGGAAGGCTTCGCCGAGCGCGCGGCCGTAATCGTCGAGCGCCTGATATTCCGCCTTCGAGGCCTGGCCGAGGATCGCGCCGGCAATGCAGCCGTAGCGCAAGAGCGCGCCGGTCTTCATCTGCTGGATACGGGCGACGTCGATCGGCTCGTTGCCGCCAAAGCGGCCTTCGCCGGCGAGATCGAGGATCTGGCCACCGACCATGCCGCCGATGCCGGCGCAGCGCGCCAGTGCACGCGTCAAGAGCAGCCGCACATTGGCGTCGCGATGGACCTCGTCGCGGGTGATGATGTCGAAGGCGAGCGTCAGGAGGCCGTCGCCGGCGAGGATCGCGGTGGCGTCATCGGTCTGCTTGTGCAGCGTGGGGCGGCCGCGGCGCAGGTCCGAATTGTCCATGGCCGGCAGGTCGTCATGGATCAGCGAATAGCAATGGATGCATTCGAGCGCGGCGCCCACGAGCAGGGCCGCCTCGCGCGGCACGCCGAACACGGCGGCGCTCTCGACCACCAGGAACGGCCGCAGGCGCTTGCCGCCGTTCAGGCTCGAATAGCGCATTGCGTCCATCAGTCGCTTGGGCCGGGCGATTTCGTCATGCAGGATGTCGTCCGACAGCAGGCGCCCGAGCAGGGCTTCGGTGTCATCAGCGGTCTTGTCCAGACGTTTGGCGAAATCGGACGGGGACGTGCCGGTCATCAAGAAGGGCTCCAGAACTAAAATTCGGCGGGACAATCCTTTATGCGCCCGCGCCAGTCAATCGTTTGGAAGGCCTAAAAAGTGCTGGAAAAGGCCCGAATTATCACAGACTTAATGCTCCAGCCCGTGGCCGCTCGTCAGTTCGTGCCGGAAAGGTCGATTTGCGCATCGTCAAAATCCTGCTGGTGGTGCTCGCGCTCGTGGTCCTCGCGCCCTATGTGATCGCGCCGTTCTACCGCACCGGCCACCCAGTTTCGACGCTGATGGCCTGGCGCAGCCTGCGGGGCGCGCCGATGCAGCGGGAGTGGATCGATCTCGCTGATATGTCGCCCTCTCTGCCGCGCGCGGTGGTGGCGGCCGAGGATGCCCATTTCTGCAAGCATCACGGCATCGATTGGGGGGCGCTGCGCGAGGCGATCGACGACGCCAGGGAGGACGGCACCGCCTTCCGGGGCGCCTCCACCATCACCCAGCAGGTCGCGAAGAACCTGTTCCTGTGGCAGGGGCGCGACTTCGTTCGCAAGGCGCTCGAATTCCCGCTGGCGCTTTGGATCGACCTCGTCTTGCCCAAGCAGCGGATTCTCGAAATCTACCTCAACATCGCCGAGCTCGGCCCGCAGGGGCAGTTCGGGGTCGAGGCGGCCAGCGCCTATGCCTTCGGCAAATCGGCCGAAAGCCTCTCGCCCCGCGAGGCGGCGCTTCTGGCCTCGATCCTGCCGAATCCGGTCAAGCGCAGCGCCCGGACCCCGGGACCGGGCGTCCGGCGGCTGGCAGCCACCTATATGGCGCGGGGGCAGGCGAGCTCGCTTGCGACCTGTTGGCGGGAAAATCGCTGATTTTTGGCCCGTTCCGGGCGCATTTTCCGGCCCAAGAGCCTAGCTTTACGGCCAGCCTTCCTCTATAAGCGCGGCCTTGATCGGCATTCAGCTCGCCTCGTTATTTGCGGGTGCTGAGCCGTCCCTTCGCGGACGATGCCCTGATGACACCAATCCCTAGAGGATACTGAAATGGCCGTTCCGAGAAGAAAAACCTCGCCGTCGCGCCGTGGCATGCGCCGCTCGGCGGACGCCATCAAGAAGCCGACCTATGTGGAAGACAAGGACTCCGGCGAGCTCCGTCGTCCGCACCATCTCGACCTCAAGACCGGCATGTACAAGGGCCGCCAGGTCCTGAAGAAGAAAGAGTCCTGAAGCCAGGATCTTTCTCGGGCGGGAGATCGGACCCGCCCGATTCGGCCAACCCATGAGATAGACGGTGATGGCGGCGGAGCGGATGCTTCGCCGCTGCATTGTTCTGTCCGGATATCTTGATCGAGAAGGCATCAAGCCGATGGTCGGTTTCCCGCTGCTCCTGATTCCGCTCGCGGTCTACAACATCATCGCCTTCCTGATGCCGACCGTGTCCTTCACGGACGTGCTGTTCAAGGTGCCTATGGTGTCCGGAGAGGTCTGGCCGGTCACGCTCGCCGATCTCCTGCTCGCGCTCGGCATCGTTCTGCTGCTGCTCGAGGTGGTCAAGGGTGCGCGGCCGGGCTCGAAATTCCTGATGGATCATTTGCTGTCGCTGATCATCTTCGGCGCGGCCGCTGCCGAATTCGTGATGTGGCCCAAATTCGGCAACTCCACCTTCTTTCTGCTGGTGCTGCTGGCGATGGCGGACTTCTTCGCTGGCATCGCCCAGCGCACGCGCCGCCGCGTCACCTATGTCGCCGAGACCACGGTGCCGGCCCCTCGTAAGGCCAAGCGCAGGGCCGAAGCGCCGGCGGAAGACGTGGAGTCCGAGCGCAAGTTCGAGCCGGTGATCGCGCCGCAGCCGGCGCCGGCCGCACCTACCGCGCAATCCGTCGCCGAATCCGTGCTGATGGATCACCCGGCGCCCAAGCCCGTGCAGGGCGCCCCCTCGCCGGAAATTCCCTCGCCGCAGCTGCAGCCGGGGAACGGCACGCCGTCTTCCGACACGCCGCCGCGCTGATTTCTCTGAATTGGCTCGCATCTCACCGCCGCGGCAGTGTGCTCCCTTGCCCCGTTCTTACGGGGAGTGGGTTGGGGTGAGGGGCCTCTCTCCGCGGATGCGATAGCCGCGGGACCTGTACCCCCTCACCCGGATCGCACCGGACGATGCTTCGCATCGCCGAGGCGATCCGACCTCTCCCCGCAAGCGGCGAGAGGTAAGAAGCGCGCTCTCACTTCAATCAATCTTAAGCTACCTGACGCGTGCGCGCGCTGACGGTTCCGAGCGGGCGCTTGCTGCCATAGGCCATCAGCGCATCCTCGGAGGAGGCGCGGCGGAGCCGGCTCGTTTGCGGCAGCTGCTCGGCATTGGCGATCAATTGTGTGACGAAGCTCGGATCGGGGCGGGGCAGGGGCACCTTATGGACCCACCGCAACGTCGGCATCAGCGGCACCAAGGCCGTGCCTGTGCCGTTGTCCGCCGCGTCCGATCGATCAGTACTCAACATCGCAATCACCGTTGATCCGGCGAGACTGTCGCGTTTCGAGACGCGGGGGCCGGCGCGAGTCCTGTACTCGCAAGGCCTATGCCGGCCGGGCCGGTTTGGTTCCGACGCCTTCGGAAACGTGGTTTCCAAATTGTTTATCAACTTTGCCTAGGTTCGGCAGCGAATCTGGCTCTATCCTGTGCCGGCTCAGGACTTCTCCACTGTCCCGAAACGAGGCGACTTTGACCCCTGGATTGCCGCAAGCCTCCGACATCCTGGCCGCGCTCGGTCAGGCCGTGTTCGCCTGGGACATCGCCAGCGATGCCATCGTCTGGGGTGAGCAGGTCAGCGCCGTTTTCCCCGGCATTCCCGCCGAGCGGCTTTCGACCGGCGCCGAATTCGCCAAGCTGATCGAGCCCGCGCAAACGCTGCGGACGGCGGCGCTGGCACTGACGTCCCCGGTGCACGGCGCCGACGGCACCCCTTACCGAATCGAGTACGGCGTGCGCATGAGCGCCTCCGATCCCGTGATCTGGATCGAGGAGACCGGCCGCTGGTTCGCAGGTCCCGACGGCCGTCCCACGCGAGCGATCGGCTCCGTCCGCATCAACAATGAGCGCCACGCCCGGGACGAGGAATTGAGCAGGCTGGCCCGGCTCGATCCGCTGACCGGCGAGCTCAACCGCTCGCATCTGATCGCGGCGCTGGCCGAGGCGATCGAGGAGACCACGCGCTTCCGCTCGACAGCGGCCTTCATGCTGGTCGGCATCGATCATCTCGCCCGCGTCAACGATGCTTTCGGCTTCGACGTCGCAGACGCCGTGATCCTCGACGTCGCCAAGCGCATTCGCGCGCGCCTGCGCGGCGGCGACGTGCTGGGGCGCTTCTCCGGCAACAAGTTCGGCCTGATCCTGAAGAACTGCACCGTCGACGACATGAACGTGGCCGCCGAGCGCTTCCTCGCCGGCATCCGCGACGAGGTGGTGCCGACCAAATCCGGTCCGGTCTCGGTCACCGCCTCGATCGGCGCGGTCAGCCTGCCGCGTTATGCCCGCAACACCGACGAGGCCGTCAACCGCGCCCATGAGACGCTGGACGCCGCCAAGCGCCGCCGCTCCGGCTCGTTCGCGGCCTGGCGTCCGGATGCCGCGCGCGACGCACAGCGCCGCGTCAACATCCGCGTCACCGACGAGATCGTCACCGCGCTCAACGAGCGCCGCATCAGGCTCGCCTATGAGCCCGTCGTCTCGGCTGTCTCGCGCGAGCGCGCATTCCATGAATGCCTGGTGCGGATGGACCAGGGCGACGGCCAGGTGCTGCTCGCGCCCGACATCGTGCCGGTCGCCGAACGGCTCGGCCTGATCCGCCTGGTCGATCACCGCGTGCTCGAGCTCGTGGTCGCCGAGCTCGCGGCGGCGCCCGACGTCTGCCTCAGCCTCAACATCTCGCCGGATACGACCATGGATCCGGACTGGTGGGCGGGGATCGAATCGCTGATGCTGGCCCATCCCGGCGTCGCCGAGCGGCTGATCGTCGAGATCACCGAGACGGTCGCGATCCAGGACATCGACGACGTCCGCGCCTTCGTCAGCCGCCTCAAGCATTTCGGCAGCCGCATCGCCATCGACGATTTCGGCGCCGGCTACACCTCGTTCCGCAATTTGCGCAATCTCGGCGTGGACATCGTCAAGATCGACGGCGCCTTCGTGCAGAACATCACCCATTCCGCCGACGACCGCGCCTTCGTGCAGACCCTGATCGACCTCGCCCGCCGCCTCGACATCAAGACCGTCGCCGAATGGGTGCAGGACGACGAAGCCGCAAACATGTTGCGCGACTGGGGCTGCGACTACATCCAGGGCCGCCTGATCGGGCTGGCTTCGGCGGAACGCCCGTGGGGCGTGCCGCCGGATGCGCTGCCTGCGGCGAGCTGAGATGGCGTAGGGTGGGTTAGCCGAAGGCGTAACCCACCACTTTCTCTCCGCGTCGAGAGAGAAGCGGTGGATTACGCCTTCGGCTAATCCACCCTACCGACTACGAGATCTTCTCACGCCCCCTCGTCCAGCGCCACCAGCTCGCGCTTCTTGCGCAGCGACGGCAGCAGCGGCGCGATCAGCAGCACCAGGGCAAACACAAGACACACTGCCGAGATCGGCCGCTGCACGAAGGTCCAGAGATCGCCCTGCGACAGGATCAGCGACTTGCGCAAATTGTTCTCCATCATCGGACCCAGCACGAAGGCCAGCACCAGTGGCGCCGGCTCGTAGCCGAGCTTGCGCATGAAATAGCCGATGATCCCGAACGCGATCATCACATAGACGTCGAACACGTTGTTGCTCGAGCAGTAGACGCCGAGGATCGTGAACAGGATGATCAGGGGGAACAGGATGTTGTAGGGCAGCTTGAGCAGCTGCACCCACATGCCGATCATCGGCAGGTTCAGGATCAGCAGCATGACGTTGCCGATATACATGCTGGCGACGATGCCCCAGAACAGGCCGGGGTTCTGCGTGATCATCAGCGGGCCCGGCTGCAGGCCGTGAATGACGAAGGCTCCGAGCAGCAGCGCCATCACCACGTTCGGCGGGATGCCGAGCGTCATCAGCGGAATGAAGGCGCCGCCGGCTGCGGCGTTGTTCGCCGATTCCGGGCCGGCGACGCCCTCGATCGCGCCGTGGCCGAACCTTTCAGGGGTCTTCGACAGCCGCTTCTCCAGCGCGTAGGACGCGAATGACGAGACCACGGCGCCGCCGCCCGGCAGGATGCCGAGGAAAAAGCCGAGGATGGTGCCGCGGCCGACCGGACCGGCGCTCGCCTTCCAGTCCTCCTTGCTCGGCAGGAGATGGGTGATCCTGGTGTTGATGACGTCGCGCTTGATCGCCTGCTCGGTGTTGAGCAGCACCTCGGCGACGCCGAACAGGCCCATCACCACGGGCACGAGGCCGATGCCGTCGATCAGCTCCATGCGGCCGAAGGTCAGTCGCGGCTGCGCGGTGATGCTGTCGAGCCCGATCAGCCCGAGCACGACACCGATGCACGCCATCAGCAATGCCTTCGGCATCGATCCCTGGGTGAGGAAGGTGAGCACGACGAGGCCGAGCACCATCAGGCTGAAATACTCGGCCGGGCCGAAAGCAATGGCGAGACTGGCGAGCTTCGGCGCCACCAACATCAAGGCGACCAGCGCAAAGGTGCCGGCAGCGAAGGAGCCGAACGCGGCGATGCCGAGCGCGGGGCCCGCACGGCCCTGCTTCGCCATTTGGTGGCCGTCGATGCAGGTGACGACGGAGGCCGCCTCGCCGGGGATGTTGACCAGGATCGAGGTGGTCGAGCCGCCATACATCGAGCCGTAATAAATGCCGGCCATCATGATGATGCCGGATTCCGGCGTTCCCGACAGCGTCACCGGTAGCAGTAGCGACATCGCCGAGATCGGGCCGATGCCGGGCAGCACGCCGACCAGCGTGCCGATGAAGACGCCGATGAAGCAATAGAGCAGGTTGACCGGCAGCAGCGCGACGCCGAATCCATGTGCCACGTTGACAAGCGTATCCATGGGGGTCAGCCGATCCCGAACAGGCCTGACGGCAACTGGATCAACAGCAGCCGCTTGAGCACCCACCACATGCCCGAGGGCACCAGCACCGCGATCGGAATCGCCAGCGTCCAGCGCACCGGATCGATCAGCCGCAACAGCAGCAGCATCAGCGGGATCGATGACAGCAGGAATCCCAGCGGCTCCAGCGCGAACGCGAATGCAGTGAGGCAGGCGATGAGGACAAGCGGCTTGCTCCAGCGCACGTTCTCCCAGCGCGAGGCCAGCGTCGGCCCGCCCTCGGTGATCGCCGAGACGATGATCGCGCTCGCGAACACGCACATCAGGATGCCCGTGTAGAACAGCACATAGCCGGAGCCGGGATCGTTGATGGTGCCGAGCCTGAGCTTCAAGCCCGACCAGATCACGAAGCCGCCGAGTGCGAGCCCGATCAGCCCGCCCCAGAGTTCGGAGTTGCTGAGGCGGAGCTTGACGTTGGTTGGATCGTTCATCGATTCTCTCTCGTGCCCCGGACGCAGCGCAGCACCGCAAGTTGCGTTCACGCACGTCTTCGACGTGCTATGGTAGGTGCGCTGCAAAGCCGGGGCCCATGCGTGTGGGCGAAGAAGATGGGTCCCGGCACTGCGCAGCAGCGTTGCACGCTGCAGCGCGTCCGGGACACAAGCAGCGCGGTCTTACTTCTTCGCGAGCCCGAGCGTCTCGATCACCTTGCGCTCGGACTCCGTGACCTCGACGATGAATTTCTTGTAATCCTCCGTGTTCTTGTAGTTCGGCACCATGTCGTATTTGGCCAGCGTGGCGACCACCGCAGGATCCTCGACCGCCTTCTTGAATGCGTCGTGCAGCTTGGCGACGATCTTGGGATCCATCCCTTTCGGTCCTGCAATGCCGAACGGGGAATCATAGACCATGGGATAGCCGAGCTCCTTCAGCGTCGGCACGTCGGGATAGTTCGGCGAGCGTGCGCCGGTCCACACCATCAGGAGCCGCAGCTTGCCGGCGTCGACCAGCGGCCGCCATCCCGTGGAATCAGCCTGCAGCATAGTGTGCTGTCCCAGCACGGCGGCGTTAGTCTCCGCGCCGCCCTTGAAAGGGACCTGCGTCAACTTGATGCCGGACATCGCGGCGATCTGCTCCATGCCGATATGCAGCGAGGTGCCGGCGCCGGGCGTGGCGTAGGTTACCTTGCCCGGATTCGCCTTTGCGAACTCCACCACGTCCTTCCAGCTCTTGAACTGCGATTCCGCGCTCGTGGTCACGCCGAAAGTGTAGCCGGTGAGATGGACGATATAGGTGAAATCCTTTGCCGGATCCCACGACACCTCCTGCATCAAGGGCAGGCGAAACACGGTGATCGGGATCTGTGAGATGGTATAGCCGTCCGGCTTCGCCGCCGCGGCCATCGTCGCCGGCCCGACCGTGCCGCTGCCGCCGGCCTTGTTGTCGATCACGATCGGCTGGCCCAGTACCTTCGAGGCGCTGTCGGCGATCGCGCGCATCGAGAGATCAGTCGATCCGCCGGCCGGCCAAGGCACGATCAACGTGATCGGCTTCGTTGGATAGTCCTGCGCATTGACCGCCGTGGAGAGCAATAAGCCCATGACGGCGTGCACCGCGGCAAATGCAATCGTCTTCAGCCCGTATCCCGACATCGAAAGCCTCCCTCGCGGCGGCCTCTCTGGGGGCGCCGTCTCTCGTTGCGAGGCGATTGTTCCTGAATTTGACGGAGAAGAAAAGCGTGTTGCGCGCATCGCTGTGCGGCCGTCGGTCAGCTAACGCCGACAGAGCCGACCTCTGCGACAATTCGTCGTTTGGCCGCGTGCCGAGAGGCGGAATTTGAGCGGCCGAAGCGGTCAGGCCACCCGCCGGACCGTGTTCAGCTTCTCGATGGTGCGACCGACTTCTGAGGCGAGACACGGCTTGCCGAAATAATAGCCTTGGACCGCGGTGCAGCCGCATTCGCGGACGAAGTCGAGCTGTTCCTCGGTTTCCACGCCCTCCGCCGTGGTCTCGACGCCGAGCACGGAGCCGAGGCTCGCGATCGTTCTGACGATGGCAACGCTCTCCGGGCTTTCGCCGAGCGTTCCGACGAAGGAGCGATCGATCTTGATGCGGTCGAACGGAAACTTGCGCAGATAGCTCAGGGAGGAATAGCCGACCCCGAAATCGTCGAGGCTGACGCGCACCCCGAGTGCGCGGAGCTGGTGCAGGATGTCGATGGTCGCCTTGCTGTCGTCGAGCAGCGCCGTCTCGGTGACCTCGAGCTCGAGCCGCTGCGGCGGCAGGCCGGCTTCCGCGAGCGCGCTCGTGACCATCGCCACCAGGCCGCGGGAGCGGAATTGCACCGGAGACAGGTTCACCGCGACGGTGACGCCGGGCCAGGACGCGGCGGTGGCGCAGGCCGTGCGCAGCACCCATTCGCCGATCGGAACGATCAGCCCGTTCTCCTCCGCAATTGGGATGAACTCGGCCGGAGAGACGAAGCCGCGCGAGGGATGCTTCCAGCGCAGCAATGCCTCGAAGCCGGTGAGCTCGGAGGAATCGAGCCGCATCTGCGGTTGAAACACCAGGTGGAATTCACGCCCTTCCAGCGCGCCGACCAGGTCCTGCTCCAGCGCGTGCCGGCTGCGCGCCTGTTCCTCCATCTCGGGCTCGAACAACTGATAGGCTCCGCGCCCCTTGGCCTTGGCCTGGTAGAGCGCGAGGTCGGCGCATTTCATCAGCTCATCGGCATCGAGTCCGTGGTCGGGCGCGATCGCGATGCCGACGGAGACGCCGACATGGATCGACTGGCTTTCCAGCGGCGGCGGATGACCGATGATCTCGACCAGGCGGCGGGCGAGCGCCTCGGCCGATTGCGGCTGCGGCCCGCGCTGGAGCACGGCGAACTCGTCGCCGCCAAGCCGCGCGACGGTGTCGTGCTCGCCGACATTCTCCTTGAGGCGCGCCGCGACCCAGCGCAGCAGGCGGTCGCCGGCGGCGTGGCCGAGGCGGTCGTTGACGGTCTTGAAATTGTCGAGGTCGAAGCACAGCACGGCCATGGCGCCGCCGGCGATCGCGACCTGGTTCAGCCCCTCGCCCATCTTCTCGCGGAACAGCGTGCGGTTGGGCAGGTCGGTGAGCGAATCGTGCCGCGCCATGTGCGCCACCCGGGCCTGGGCCTTGTGGCGCTCGGTGACGTCCTCATAGGTCACGACCCAGCCACCATGCTCCATCCGCTTGTGGTTGAGCTTGATGATGCGGCCGTCGTTCAAATGGCGGTGCAGCGTGTGCTCGCCCTCGCGCAGCCTCTCGACGTAGTCGGCATAGAGCTTGGCGCCGGTCATGTTCGGATGGATGCCGAGCTCGCAGGCGTGCTCCATGATGTCGCGCATCGAGACGCCTGGCTTCACGGTCTCCGGCGACAATCCATACATCTCGATATAGCGGCGGTTGCAGACGATCACGCGCAGGCTGGCGTCGAGCATGCACAGGCCCTGGCTCATGTTGTTCAGGGCAGCGTCGAACCGGCGGTACTGCTCGCTCAGCTCCTCGATCGCACGCTCGCGCTCGGTAATGTCCTCATAGGTGGCGACGAAGCCGCCTTCGGCCAGCGCGCAATAGCGCACCGAGATCACCGTGTCGTTCGACATGCGCCGGCGCATCGGCGAGGAATCACGGCTTGCGATCCGCGCGCGGGCGGCTTTGAGGATCTGCTGCGGGCTGTATTCCGGGGAGAACGCGCCGTTCGCCATGGATCGCTCGATCAGCTCGGCGAGGTGTGTGCCGGGGCGGGTCTCCTCCGGCGACAACAGGTAGATCTTGAGGTAGGTGGAGTTGCAGACCCGAAGCCGCATGTCGCTGTCGAAGAAGGCGAGCCCGTGGGCCATGTTCTCCAGCGCCGCATCGAGGATGAAATTCTGCTGCCGCAGCGTTTCCTCGTATTGCAGCCGCTCCGTGACGTCCTCGTGCACCGTCACCCAGCCGCCGTCGGGCAGGAAGCGGGAGACCGCCTGCACCATCCGTCCGTCGTAGCGCATCACCAGCAGCGTCTTCGGCTTCCTAGTGCGCACGTCCTCCAGCCGGTTCTGGTAGAATTCGTCGCTCGACATGCCCGGCAGGTTGCCGCGCGACATCCAGTGCTCGATCACCGTGGAATGCGCGACGCCCGGCTTCACGATCTCGGGGTCGAGGTTGTAGAGCTTCAGGAACCGTTCGTTGCAGACGACGACACGGCTGTCGACGTCGTACATGATCAGTCCGTGCGACATGTTGGCGAGCGCGTGCTGGCTGCGCTCGGTCTGCACGCGCAGTTCCGCTTCGAGCCGGGCGAGGCGGGTGACGTCGTCGCAGATCGTCATCCAGCCGCCGCCGGGGAGCGGCTTCAGCTCGAGCGACATGACGAGGCCGCTCGCCAGCATTTGCTCGGTGCGGAACGGCTTGCCCGCGGCGATCTGCGCCATCCGCCTCGAATACAACGCGTCGAGCTGGTCTTGCGGAAAGTTGCCGCGGCTTGCGCTGTGCGCGAGCACCTCGCGATAGCTGGTGCCGATCCGCACGATTTCGGCCGACATGTCGAACAGTCTGAGATAGCGCTGGTTCGTCAGCACGATCCGGTTGTCGGCATCGTAGACGCAGACGCCCTGTTCCATGTGGTCGAGCGCAAGCTGGCTCAGCGCGACGAGGGCGCCTGGGCCCTGCTCACGGCCTGTACCAAGCTCGCTCTCGCGGGTCGACATCATGGGGTCGGCGGGGCCTCGGCCAGCAATAGACTGAATGCAGCCTAATTCAGCCGCCGAGGCTAGCGAACAGGCCGGAAAATTCCCTTAAGCGCTGTAGTTTACGGAGGATGACCGGCGATGGTGAGCGCACGCGTAAACGGCCCGCTGCCAAGGCAATAGGCCGTAGCTCCGGACGAGCGCGGCGATATTCCCGCTCCGCTCGTACAGATTTACAGCGCCGGGCGTTGCTCTACGGCCCGTACAGCACGAGCTCCGTGTCGGTGAGGTCGCCGAGCTGTGGCTGGTGCGGGCCCCTGAAGTATTTCCGGCCGCGCCGCTCGGTGTAAATGCCGACGAGGCCGGGAACCGGACCGTTGGCATCGACGGCCACCGCGATCTTGCCGAGCCGCAGCAGCAGCCGTCCGATGCGGCCGGCGCATTCGGCAAATTCTGCGGTGCTCCGGCAATAGATCAGCTTCATGGCGGGCGGTGCGATGAAACCGCGGCGGATGCGCACCGGTTGCAGGATGAAAGGGAAGGTTCCCTTCGGCGTGCGGCAGACGAGGCTAAGGCAATTGTAACGCGCATGTCGCGTCAAAAGCTCGGTCTCCGCCTCGGAAAGCCCCTTGATCTCCTTGGCGTGCGGCGGAATGACCTCGATCTCGTTCCAGCGCGGGACGCGCGCTAGCGCAGGGACCGAGAAGAATATGCCGCGGCAATAGGCGCGAAAGCCCTGCGTCTCGATGATTGGCCAGGTCCACTGCGCCGGGCTGATGTTGAAATAAGTGACGTGCTTGTGCCGCTGGGCGATCTTGGTCAGCAGCGGCGCGTAGTTGCGGTAGGCCGGGTCGACATACCAGCTCGACAAATTGCACCGGATGGCGGTCTCTTCGCCCTCCTTGCGTGAGGTGTAGATCAAGAGCAGCACGCCGACCGGCCTGCCGTCGTCGTCGAGCATGTAGCCGAAGCGCGGATAGCCCTCCGGCACGGCCCGGAAGGCCTGCCGGCGCAGACCCTGGATCCAGTAGTCGCGTGAACGGCCGACGAAGCCGCGCGTCAGCAAGTCCGCGATCTTATCGACGTCGGACTCGGTGATCTCGCGGCATCGGACCTTGGTATGGATCACGCTCGTCTTGCCCGTGGAAATGGTCGGCCTCGTGAGGTCTATCGTTTCAGCATGATCTTCTCGGAAAACCGCTCCGCACTTTTCCGGATCATGCTCTAGCGCCAGCCTTCGCCATGGGCCTCGGCCGCGACAGGCGGCTGCAGGCTCAGGACGTCCCGCACCTTGGCGGGCCAGGCGGAAAGATCGGTACCGTGAGTGTGGAACATGGCGACGGCCAGACGGTCCATGCCGAAGGCAACGCAGCCGGTGTGGGCCGGCTCGGCGTTGGCGTCCTGGATTCCCCAGGTCGTGCCGAAATGCTCGCGGTGATAGTTGAAGCTCATGCACGCCGTCGGCTGCTCTTCGGAGCGCAGCGGGATGAGCAGCTCGAACTTGAGCTGCTGCTGCTTCTGGCTCACCGCCTTCATTTGGCCGACCCGGCCGAAGAACGGATCGCTGGCATAGTCGACGCGGAAGCTGAGGCCGAGGTCGGTCGCGATCTTCTGCGCGCGCACCATCCAGCGCTCGCGGAAATCGGCGACATCGTCGGGGCTGCCGATGCAGACATATTCGCGCATGCGGAACGATTGCAGCCGGTCGAGATGCTTCGACGGCTCGCGGCGGAAGCAATCCGCGGCAACGTCGAAGCGCAGCCCGCCCTTCGGCAAAGGTCCGCGGCTCGCCGCGATCGGATAGACCGGATAGCAGGCCGCCGGCGACAGCACGAGATCGGCCGGCGACAGCGAAGAGGTCCAGTCGCCGCCGGCATCGAAGCGGCTCACTGCGGCGTTGATCTCGCGTTCGGTGCCGTGCAGGCCGCAGACGCAGCCGAGCAGGTTCGGAAAGCTCTTGAGATAGCCGGACTTCTCCAGCTGGGAGCGGCTCATCACCGGCGGGAAGCGCATCACCTCGGTGCCGGCCTCGCGATAACCGGTGATCAGCGCGGCGAGCTTCTCGACGATGCCCTCGTAGAGCGCGGTGCGGGCATAGACGCCATCGGCGCCCATGCGGTGGAACAGCTTGTCGGCGAGATGATCGAGCGGATCGATCATTTGCGGGGCGGTGGTGGGCGAGTCGGGGAGGACGGCAATATTCATGGTTCGATGTCCTGCTATCTCAAAATTGTTCTTGTTGAATCGGCCGCGGAGGTACGTCAGTCGCGAAGGCTCGCCGGCACCCCGCTCATCAATGTCGATGTCGCGGCATTGGCCAGGATCCGGTCGTTGTTGATCATGATCGGCGACGACAGCACGTCGCGGAGGTGACGGCCCATGGTGAACTCGCCGTCGTTGCGATAGCCGGCAAGTCCCGCGGTGCGCATCGCGTGCATCACGGTCTCGACCGCGAGCTCGGAGGCCTGCACCTTCAAGAGCGTGATCGAGGACTGGAAGTAGAGCGAGCTCAGAGCACGCTCGTCATGCTCGACGCGGGCGAAAGCGTCGATATTGGCTGATATCAGCGCGCGCAGCTTGGCCAGCGACATCTTGGCGGCGGTGAAGTGCGCCGCGGCCGGGGGCATCTGTCCGCCGGACGAGCGGGCCGCCTTGCGGATGAAGGCCTGCGCGCGCGTCACCGCCGCAGCGGCGATGCCGGCCCAGGCCGACGACCAGCACAGATGCGCGAACGGCGTCATGGTCTGGGCGTGGATCTTGTCATAGGATTCCGGGAAGATGCGGTCGGCGGGGCAGTCGACCTTCAGCTCGAACCCGGTCGAGCAGGTGCCGCGCATGCCGAGCGTTTCCCAGCCCAGCGTCCGCTTCAGCGAATAATCGTCCTTGGCGAGCGCCAGCAGCACCTGGTCGGAGGCGGCGGCTTCGGTGGCGCGGCGGGCGATGGTGACGAGGCCATCGGCTTCGGCGCCGTAGGAGATCACGGTGGCGTCGCGCACCAGCGAGACGGTATCGCCGGCATGGTCGACCGCAGCCGCGCTGGCGCGGATGTTGCCGCCGTTCTGGCCTTCGGTGGTGGAGGAGGCGAGCAGCCACTGGTCGCGGGCGACCCGGCGCATCATGGTCTCCATCCAGGGGATTCCATGGCCGTGCCTGATGACGCAGGCGACCTTGGTCTGGTGCATCGCGTAGATCATCGCCGTGGACGCGCAGGCGCGTCCGAGCGTGTAGCAGATGTCGGTGACGTCATGGATCGAGGCGCCGAAGCCGCCGAACTCGACCGGAATCATCACGCCGAGCAGCTTCTGCTCGCGTGCGACGTCGAAAGCCCGGTGCGGGAAGCGGGCGTCGCGATCGACCTCGTCGGCGTCGGCCGCGGCCGCTGCGGCGGTCCGGGCGGCGCGCTCGATCAGGGAGGGACCCTGCTCGAGAAAGCTCGTCTGCATTTCGTCGACAGTGAGGACTGCTTCACGCACGTTCATGCTCGTCCGCCTCCGGTTTGCCGTTCGAGATCGCCGGCATCATTCGCGATGCCGCTTGAGGCGATCCTCCAGCCATCTTTGCTTGTGAGACGAGGCTACGGATTTAATTCAAATTCGTCGATGAAATAGAGGGTAAACAAAACCCAATTCCGAACGAACAGTTAAGGTCCGGTTGTTCGCATCGCCGGATTTTCCGGTATCGCGTTAGGACTCTGGAAGAAGGTTGGATTTCCGACAATCTGAGTCATCGTTTACTAAGAAACGCGAAGTATTGGTGCCGCCCATTGCAGGACCGGCAGCCCGCACCCATCGTAGCCGGCAGTCCGGTCCGACCCCGATAGACAAATGGAAATTTGCCGATGCAGGCCTTCGATACCGTTTTGCGCAACCGCATCACCAAGCTGGTGAAGGGCATTCTCGAACAGAATTCGCTCACCGCAGAGGTTACACCTTCGGCCAAGCTCGTCGATATCGGCCTGACCTCGATGGACATGGTCAATCTCATGCTCGGCGTCGAGGCCGAATTCGACTTCACCATTCCGCAGTCCGAGATCACGCCGGAGAATTTCCAGTCCGTCGAGACGCTGGAGCGGATGGTCGCGATGCAGCTCCAGCCGGCGACCGCGGCCTAATCCGACTCTCTCCTCCGTCATTGCGAGCGAAGCGAAGCAATCCAGACTGCCTCCGAGGTGGCGGTCTGGATTGCTTCGTCGCTGCGCTCCTCGCAATGACGCTCAACGAGACGATCCCCCGTTCCAAATCCGCCGCAAAACTGGCATAGCTTAACCATGTCACCATGAGGCGGACAGGGTGGAGCAGGCATGACGCAGGCGGTATTGGGCATCATCGGCGGCTCGGGCATATATGACCTGCCCGGCTTAGAGGGTGCGCGCGAAGAGGTGATCGAGAGCCCCTGGGGCGAGCCGTCGGCTCCTTTAAGGCGTGGCTCCATCGCCGGCCTGCCGATCGTGTTCCTGCCCCGGCATGACAAGGGGCACCGGCTGTCCCCCTCCGACATCAATTATCGCGCCAACATCGACGTGCTGAAGCGCGCCGGCGTCACCGATTTGATCTCGCTCTCGGCCTGCGGTTCCTTCAGGGAGGAACTGCCCCCTGGGACCTTCGTTCTCGTCGATCAATTCGTCGATCGCACCCATAAGCGCGAGAGCTCGTTCTTCGGCCGCGGCTGCGTCGCGCATGTGTCGATGGCGCACCCGGTCTCGCCGCGGCTGCGCATCCATCTGGCGGCCGCCGCGGAAGCGGAAGGCATCTCGATCGCGCGCGGCGGCACTTATGTCTGCATGGAAGGGCCGCAATTCTCCACTTACGCGGAAAGCATGACCTACAAGACGCTGGGCTACTCGGTGATCGGCATGACCAATATGCCCGAAGCCAAGCTCGCCCGTGAGGCGGAGATCTGTTACGCCACTGTCGCCATGGTGACGGATTTCGACTGCTGGCATCCCGACCACGATGCGGTCACCGTGCAGGACATCATCCGCGTGCTGAATTCGAACGCCGACAAGGCGAAGGCGCTGGTGGCGCGGTTGGCCAAGGATTTTCCGCGTGAGCACGAGCCGTGCCCGATCGGTTCGGACCGTGCGCTCGACACCGCGCTGATCACGGCGCCCGAGGCGCGCGATCCCGAGCTCCTGAAGAAGCTCGATGCGGTGGCCGGGCGCATCCTGCGAGCGTGAGACGCAAGACAAACGAAAAGGCAGAATGCCATGAAGGTCGACGGCAAGCATTTCCGCAGCATCTGGCGCGAGCGCGACGGCTGGTCGGTCGGCGCGATCGATCAGCGCCGGCTGCCGCATGAATTCGTCGTTGCGCGGCTGACCTCGTGTGAAGATGCGGCCGTTGCTATCAGGGACATGCTGGTGCGCGGCGCGCCGCTGATCGGTGCCACCGCCGCCTACGGCATGGCGCTCGCGATGCGCGAGGACGCTTCCGACGCCGGGCTGCAACGCGCCTATGACACGCTGGTCGTGGCGCGGCCGACCGCGATCAACCTGAAGTGGGCGCTGGACGAGATGCGCGCGGCGCTCGCGCCGATCGATCCGGTGGAACGGGCGGAAGCTGCCTATGCGCGCGCCGACGAGATCGCCGAGCAGGACGTTGAGATCAACCGCGGCATTGCCGACAACGGCCTGAAGCTGATCGAGGCGACCGCGGCGAAGAAGCCGGGCGAAGTCGTCAACGTGCTGACCCATTGCAACGCCGGCTGGCTCGCCACCGTCGACTGGGGCACGGCGACGGCGCCGATCTATCTCGCGCATGAGCGCGGCATCAAGATCCATGTCTGGGTCGACGAGACCCGTCCGCGCAACCAGGGCGCCTCGCTCACGGCCTGGGAGCTTGGCCATCACGGCGTGCCGCACACGGTGATCCCGGACAATACCGGCGGGCACCTGATGCAGCACGGCATGGTCGATCTCGCCATCGTCGGCACCGACCGCGTCGCCGCCAATGGCGACGTCTGCAACAAGATCGGCACTTACCTGAAGGCGCTTGCCGCGCATGACAACGGTGTGCCGTTCTACGTCGCGCTGCCGTCGCCGACGATCGATTTCGCCGTCCATGACGGTATCCGCGACATCCCGATCGAACAGCGCAGCGGCGTGGAGGTCACCGACATGACCGGCCGCACCGCGGACGGCCGGCTGGAGACGGTACGCATCGTGCCCGAAAACTCGCCGGTCGCGAATTACGCCTTCGACGTGACGCCGGCGCGGCTCGTCACCGGTCTCATCACCGAGCGCGGCGTGCTGAAGCCGGATCGCGCCGCGCTGGCGTCGGCATTTCCGGAGCGGATCTCTACGGCGGCGAAGTAGATTTGGTCGGGCGATATCTCGCCACAACCGTCATTGCGAGCGCAGCGAAGCAATCCAGACTCCCTCCGCGGAAAGACTCTGGATTGCTTCGCTGCGCTCGCAATGACGGCGTATGTCGAACTACCCCAGCTTCAGCCCCGTCGCCGTCTCCAGCTCCGCGATCGCCTGCGCCCCGCTCGTCACCTTGATCGTGGTCATGCCCATCTGACGCGCCGGCTTCAGGTTGACGCCGAGATCGTCGAGATAGACGCAATTGTTCGGATCGACCTTCAGCGTCTCGACCATCATCTGGTAGATGCGTGGATCGGGTTTGCGCAGACCGATCTTGGCGGATTCGATGACGTGATCGAACAGCACCATGACTTCGGCGATGTAGAGAGAACGTCCCGTCATGCTGCCGATCGCGTTGGCCGGCAGATTGTTGGTGATGCAGCCGGTCTTGAATTGCGCCTTGATGCGCTTCAGGGCCTCGACCATCTCCGGGCGCAGATCGCCCTGCAGCAGCGGCAGCACGTCTCGGCCGCGCACCTCCGCACCGAGCGCGAGCGATTCGGCGGCGAACAATGCGTCGAACGTCTCGATGTCGACCTCGGCCCGCTCGAATTTGGCCCAGGCGTTTTCCAGATGATTGGCGGCGTTGGTGCGCCGGATGATATCGGCGGGCAGGCCGCGCTCGGTCTCGAACCGCGTGAACGCCTCGAAGGGCGAGCTCGTCAGCACGCCGCCGAAATCAAAGATCACCGCCTCGATCGCCAATGTCCTGCCCTCGTCAATTGCTTTCCAAGAGGGCTAGCATGCGCTATCGGCAAGAGCCAGTCCGAAGCAATCGCCCGCCTTCATCGATGCCGATGCGTGTTCCCATGAAGAAGCTCGCCACCCTCATCGCAGCTACGCTGCTGCTCGCTGCGCCCGCTCACGCCATCGTCGGCGGCGGCACGCCGCAGGCAGATGGCGTCGCCCGCGCCGTCGTCACCATCGTCGGCTCGCGCGGCAATTTCTGCACCGGCAGCCTGATCGCCCCGAGGCTGGTGTTGACGGTCGCCCATTGCGTGCAGCCGGGCGCGGATTACAAGGTGGTCGATCGCGGCGGCGACGGCCAGCCGCAATTGCTGAACGTGCGCACCGTCGCGATCCATCCGAACTTCAACATGCAGGCGATGCAGGCGCATCGCGCCACCGCCGACGTGGCGCTGCTGCAGTTGGAAATTCCACTGAAGGGAAAATCCACGGTGACGGTCGGCATGCCCACGATTCCAATTCAGGTCGGCAGTCGCTTCGTCGTCGCCGGCATCGGCGTCACGGTTCTCGGTGATGGCAAGAGCGGCGGCACCACGCGCGTGGCCGGCCTCGTTGCAACCGGGCAGCCCGGCACGCTGCAGATTCGTCTGGTCGATCCCGTAACCAACGGTGTTCGCGGCGGAATTGGCGCCTGCACCGGCGATTCCGGCGGCCCCGTGTTCGAGGACAGGTCGAACGGTCCCGTGCTCGTCGGCCTCATCAGCTGGTCGACAGGACCGAACGGCGCCGCCGGTTGCGGCGGCTTGACCGGCGTGACGCCGCTGACGCTCTATCGCGACTGGATCTTGCAGACCGCGCGGAGCTGGGGTGCGGCACTGTGATTTGACCGCGACTTGATCTATGTCATTTTGAAGCGGAGGCGCGGCGGGTGATCATGCCCGTCGCGGAGGAAACGCGCCGTCCAATCAAGGACGGCCACAAAGACAAGCAAGGCATAGAAGCAACAATGAATGTCGCTGTTCGCAGTCACGCCACGGCCAAACAGGCTTCTGAACATTTCGACGTGCTGATCGTCGGCGCCGGCATATCCGGCATCGGTAGCGCCTATCACATCCAGAAGCAGCTGCCGGGCACGAGCTACGTCATCCTGGAGACGCAGGAAACATTCGGCGGCACCTGGAGCACACATCGCTATCCCGGTATTCGCTCCGACAGCGATCTCCACACTTTCGGCTACAGCTTCAAGCCTTGGGTCGGCCCGCCGATTGCGACCGCCGAAGAGATCCTCTCCTATATGAAGGAGGTGATCGACGACAACGATATCGCGCGGCACATTCGCTACAAGCACAAGATCAATTCCGCGAGCTGGTCGAGCGAGCAGAATCTCTGGACCATCGACGCCGTGACGACCGACACCGGCGAGCCCAGGACCTTCACGGCGAACTTCCTCTGGATGTGCCAGGGCTATTATCGGCATTCCGAAGGCTACACGCCGGAATGGAAGGGCATGGACCGTTTCAAGGGCCGCATCGTCCATCCCCAGACCTGGCCCGACGATATCGACCTCACGAACAAGAAGGTCGTCGTGATCGGCTCGGGCGCAACCGCGGCAACACTGGTGCCGAACATCACCGACAAGTGCGCCCATGTCACCATGCTGCAGCGCTCGCCGACCTATTTCCGCCTCGGCCGCAACGCCATCGAGATCGCGGAAGAGCTGCGCCGGTTGCAGGTCGATGAAGCCTGGATCCACGAGATCGTGCGGCGCAAGATCCTGTTCGAGCAGGATGCGTTCACCAAGCTCTGCGTGTCCAAGCCCGAGCAGGTGAAGAAGGAGCTGATCGGCCAGATCAGCGCCGTGCTCGGTCCCGACTACGACGTCGAGACCCATTTCACGCCAAAATACCGGCCGTGGCGGCAGCGCATCGCCTTCGTGCCGGATGCCGATTTGTTCAAGGGCATCGCCAGCGGCAAGGCCTCCGTCGTCACCGACGAGATCGAATGCTTCGTCGAGAATGGCATCCAGCTCAAGTCCGGCAAGCTGCTTGAGGCCGATGTCGTCGTCACAGCGACCGGCTTCAATCTTGCCGCGCTCGGCGATATCGCCTTCGAGATCGACGGCAAGCCGCTGGCCTTCGGCGACACCGTCACCTATCGCGGCATGATGTTCACGGGCGTGCCGAACATGGTCTGGGTGTTCGGCTATTTCCGCGCCAGCTGGACGCTGCGCGTCGATCTCGTCGCCGATTTCGTTTGCCGGCTGCTCGGGCACATGAAGGCGAAGGGTGCAAAGAAGGTCGAGGTCAAGCTGCGACCTGAAGACCACAATATGCCGATCCTGCCCTGGATCGATCCGGAAAACTTCAACCCCGGCTACATGATGCGCAACATGAACCTGCTGCCCAAGCGCGGCGACAAGCCGGAATGGCAGCACAGCCAGGATTACTGGACCGAGAAGGACGAGATTCCGAAGACGGACCTGGACGACAAGGCTTTCGTCTACAGTTGACGATGCCGATGTAAGGCGAGGTTAGCGATCGCCACTGTCGTCCCGGGGCGCGAAGCGAGCCCGGGACCCATACTCCCAGGCGGTGGTTATAGAGCGAGCTGGTCACTCCGAGCCTTCGCCAAACTACTCCCTGGGGTTATGGGTCCCGGATCGGCGCTCCGCTTCGCTGCGCTTGTCCGGGACGACACCATTTGCTCGGTTGGCAGCGCCTCAACTCATCTACACCACGCTCAAGAATTCCGCCGCGTCGCATTCGCGGCGATCGCGGCCGCGGCGGTCCGGTTCTCGACGCCGAGCTTGGCGTAGATCTGCTCCAGGTGCTTGTCGACGGTGCGCGGGCTGAGGCCCAGAATTTGCGCGATGTCGCGGTTGGTCTTGCCCTTGCTGAGCCAGGCCAGCACCTCGCCTTCGCGCGTGGTGAGGCCGAGCTCGCTGGTGAATTCGGGCGGCAGCGCGGTGCCGGCTTCCTTGGACAGCCGCAGCAGGAATTCGTTCGGCGCGGTCTCGCCCATGTAATAGAAGCGGAGCTGCGGACTATCGGGCAGCGACGCGGCCTGGGATTTCGAGCCGCTCTTGGCCTTCGCCTGCTCGAGCCATTGCAGCAGCGTCGGCGGCAGCACGAAGTCGTCGGTCTGCGCGCCGTGATGATCGGATAGCAGCTTCTGCGCCTGCGGCGTCGCCCACAGCACGTTGCCCTGGCGATTGACCGCGAGCAGAAAACGGCCGGAGACGTCGAGCGCGGCGCGCGCGCTCTGGGTCAGCCGGGCATTGCCGAGATGGACCCGGATGCGCGCCAGCATCTCCTCGATCACGATCGGCTTGGTCACGTAGTCGACGCCGCCGGCTTCCAATCCACGCACGATGTGCTCGGTTTCGGCCAGACCCGTCATGAAGATGACTGGGACATTGGCGAGACCCGCATCGCGCTTGAGCCGGCGGCAGGTCTCGAAGCCGTCGATGCCGGGCATCACGGCATCGAGCAGGATGATGTCGGGCGTGATCTGGTCGATGATGCGCATCGCCGCGGCGCCGTCGAGCGCCACCATCACCGTCATGCCGGCGCTGTCGAGCGCGTCGGTGAGCAGCCGGAGCGTCTCCGGGGAATCGTCGACGACGAGCGCGACGTCGCGCTTCTTCGATTCAATGCTCATAAGCATGCAACGTCTTCAATGTGTCCATGTACTGGTCGAGATCGAAGCGATCGACCAGCGACCGCATCTGCGCGACGAAGTCGGCATGCTCGGGGTGCTCGCTGCCGATCTCGTCCAGCTTCAGCTGGATGCCCTTGACGTAGCCGATCTGGCCGAGCCCGATCAGCGCCTCGACGTGCCGCAGCGGCGGCTTCGATCCGGTCTCCGGATGCCAGAACGGCACCGCGACCTCATGCGAGCCGTATTGCCATTCGATCTTGAGAAGCTGGCGAATCGTCGCCAGCAGCCGCGGGATGTCGATCGGCTTCATCAGGTAGCCGTCGTGGAAGGGCTGCGCCAGCGGCGTGCCATGAGCCTCGAGCGCGCTTGCCGACACCATCAGGATGCGGGCCTGATGATGGCCGCTGGCGCGCAAGGCCTCGGCGACCGCCCAGCCGTCCATGGCAGGCATCGAGATGTCGAGCAGGAACAGATCGGGCCGGCAATGCTGCGCCAATGCGAGGCAGCCGGCGCCGTCGGGTGCGCTGAGCAGGATGAAGCCGAGCGGCGTCAGCACCTCGCGCAGGAGGTCGCGATGCACGGGATCGTCGTCGGTGACGAGGATGGTCTTGCGCGGGCCGTGATAGCCTGAGACCGGCGCCTCCACCGGCGCGATCCGCTGGGGATTGGCGACCTCCGAGAGCAGGATCTTGACCCTGAAGGTCGAGCCGGTGCCGACCGTGCTCGTGACCTTGATGTCCCCGCCCATCACGCCGGCGAGCAGGCGGCTGATGGTGAGCCCGAGGCCGGTGCCGGTCTGCGGCTGCGACGCGCCGAGCGCACCCCGCTCGAATGGTGCGAAGATGCGTTCGAGGTCGTCGCCCTGGATGCCCGGGCCGGTGTCGATCACCTCGAACTCGGCGACCGGGCTGCGGTAGTGCACCACGAACTGCACGCTGCCGGACTGGGTGAACTTGATGGCGTTCGAGAGCAGGTTGATCAGCACCTGACGCAGCCGCTTCTCGTCGGCATAGACCACCCGCGGCAGCGTCGGCGGCCGCCTGAACACGAAGTCGATGCCCTTGGCGGCGGCCTGGAGGCGGAACATGCCGACGAGCTGGTCGAGGAACTCGCTCAAGCGCACCTCGTCGCGCGACAGATACAGCCGCCCCGCCTCGATCTTGGAGATGTCCAGGATGCCGTCGATCAGGCCGGAGAGATGGTCGGCGCTGCGGCGGACGACGCGGACCTGGTCGCGGGGCTTGGCGCCGAGCGTCGTATCCTGCTCGAGCAGTTGCGCATAGCCGCTGATCGCATTGAGCGGCGAGCGCAGCTCGTGGCTCAGCCCGACCACATAGCGGCTCTTGGCGAGGTTGGCGGATTCGGCGACCTCCTTGGCACGCTGGAGCTCGGCATCTGTGCGCTTGTGCGCGTCGATCTCCTGGATCAGCAGCGCGGTCTGCCGCCGCGTCTCGGCCTCGGCGGCGCGGCGGCTCTGCTGCGCCAGCACGAACAGCCACGCCACCACGCCGATGATGATGCTGAGCGAGAAGAACACCTTCCAGAGCACGTCGGACACGAGCTCGTTGTCGCCGTGCACGTTCGCCGACGTCTGTAGGTAGATGAGTCCCAGCACCAGGGCGATCAGGCCGGCGGAGACCACGAACACGCCTATATAGTGGCCCACTTGCGAGTTGATCCGGGCGTAGATCGGCTGCGGCATCAGCCGGCCCAGCGTTTCCGACACCTGCGCCTGGAATCTCGCATGCGGCTTGCAGAGATCGTGGCAGCGCGCGTCCAGCGAACAGCACAGCGAGCAGATCGGGCCGGCGTAAGCGGGGCAGGAGGCCATGTCCTCCGGCTCGAACGAGTGCTCGCAGATGCAGCACTGGATCGCCTCGATGTTCTGCCAGCTCCGCTTCGGCTTGCGCGCGATGTAGTATTTGCCGCCCGTGGCCCAGGCGATCAACGGCGCCGTGAGGAAGGCCGCGGCGAGCGCGATGAAGGCCGACAGCGCCTTCGCGGTCGGCCCGAACAGGCCGTAGAAGGCGCTGATCGAGACGATGGTCGCGATCGTCATCGCTCCCACGCCGACTGGATTGACGTCGTAGAGATGCGCGCGCTTGAACTCGATCTGCTGCGGCCGCAGTCCGAGCGGCTTGTTGATGACGAGGTCGGCGACCAGCGCGCCGACCCAGGCGATCGCGACGTTGGAATAGAGCGCCAGCGTCTGCTCCAGGGCCTTGTAGACGCCGATCTCCATCAGCAGCAGGGCCACGACGACGTTGAAGACCAGCCACACCACGCGCCCGGGATGGCTGTGGGTCAGGCGCGAGAAGAAGTTCGACCAGGCGATCGAGCCGGCATAGGCGTTGGTGACGTTGATCTTGACCTGCGACAGGATCACGAAAGTGCCGGTCAAGGCCAAAGCGAGGTCGGGCTGCGACAGCACATAGCGGAATGCTTCGAGATACATGTGCGCCGGCTCGGCGGCTTCTTCGGGCGGCACGCCGTGGCTGAGTGCGAAGAAGGCGAGGAACGAGCCCGCCAGCAGCTTCAGCGCGCCCAGCACGATCCAGCCCGGCCCCGCGCTCATCAGCGCCATCCACCAGGAGGCCCTGGAGGCGCGGCGGTCGCGCGGCAGGAACCGCAGGAAGTCGACCTGCTCGCCGATCTGCGCCACCAGCGAGAACACGACCGAGGCCGCAACGCCGAACAGCAGGAGATCGAAATGCCCGTTGAGGTCGCCGTGCTCGCCGGAGAACTTGTGCCACTCCGCAAAGGAGCGCGGGTTGTGCCAGGCGATCGCGGCAAACGGAATGATGTGAAGGATCACCCACAGCGGCTGCGTCCACAATTGGAAGCGGCTGATCAGCGTGATGCCGTAGGCCACCAGCGGGATGATGACGACGGCGCTGATGAGATAGCCCACCGGCCGCGGAATCCCGAAGCACATCTCGAGTGCCGACGCCAGGATCACGGCCTCGATCGCGAAGAAGATGAAGGTGAAGGAGGCGTAGATCAGCGAGGTGACGGTCGAGCCGATGTAACCGAAGCCGGCCCCCCGCGTCAGCAGGTCGATGTCGATGCCGCATTTGGCGGCATAATACGCAATAGGCACCCCGCAGCCGAAGATGATGATGGAAACCACGACGATGGCGGCAGTCGCGTTGGTGACGCCATAGTTCAGCGTGATGGTCCCGCCGATCGCCTCCATCGCCAGGAACGAGATCGCGCCCAGTGCCGTGTTGGCGACGCGGGCGGCGGACCAGCGCCGCGCGCTCTTGGCGGTGAAGCGCAGGGCGTAATCTTCCAGCGTCTGGTTGGCGACCCATTGATTGTACTGGCGCCTGACGCGGTCTATTCGCTGCCGCCCTGCCACTTAACCCCACTCCCGATACGGACCCGGACCCCTCGCAAATTCCGTACCAGAAGCCTACGTCGGCATTTTGCGGTGCAGTATACGCGATCTTGCGTATGCGTGGGCTGCATAAATTCGAGCCATCCTCACGGGCACCAATCGCGTGTTCTCGAACAAAAGTGGGGTGCTCATGTCAGACGAAGCAAACAAGGGCCTGTTGTCGCCGCTGCGGCGCAAATTATTGATGGGAATGGCCGCGGTCCCGGCCATCACCATGCTGCCGCGCGGGTCATTTGCGCAGGCGCCGGCGACCTCGGCGGTCAACACCACGGGTCTGGCCGTCACCGACACCGAGGTCACGGTCGGCATCCTGCATTCGGCGACCGGCACCATGGCGATCTCCGAGACCGGCTCGATCCAGGCCGAAAAGCTTGCGATCGAGCAGATCAACGCGGCCGGCGGCGTGCTCGGCCGCAAGATCAAATTCATCCAGGAGGACGGCGCATCGGACTGGCCGACCTTCGCCGAGAAGGCGAAGAAGCTCCTCGTCAACGACAAGGTCGCGGCGATCATGGGCTGCTGGACCTCGGCCTCGCGCAAGGCGGTGCTGCCGGTCGTCGAGCAATATAACGGCATGCTCTACTACCCGACCTTCTACGAAGGCCTCGAGCAGTCCAAGAACGTCATCTATACCGGCCAGGAAGCGACCCAGCAGATTCTCGCCGGCCTGAACTGGATCGCCAAGGAGAAGGGCGCCAAGTCCTTCTTCTTCATCGGTTCGGATTACATCTGGCCGCGCACTTCCAACAAGATCGCGCGCAAGCACGTCGAAAACGTGCTCAAGGGCAAGGTCGTCGGCGAGGAATATTATGCGCTCGGCTCGACGCAGTTCAACTCTGTCATCAACAAGATCAAGCTGACCAAGCCGGACGTGATCTTCACCGACGTCGTCGGCGGCTCCAACGTCGCCTTCTACAAGCAGCTCAAGGCGGCCGGCATCGATCTCTCCAAGCAGGCACTGCTGACGATCTCGGTGACCGAGGACGAGATCGACGGTATCGGCGGCGAGAACATCGCGGGCGCCTATGCCTGCATGAAGTACTTCCAGTCGCTCGACAATGCGAACAACAAGGCTTTCGTCTCGGCGTTCAAGAAGATGTGGGGCGAGAAGACCGTGATCGGAGACGTCACCCAGGCTGCCTATCTCGGCCCGTGGCTGTGGAAGCTGACGGTCGAAAAGGCCGGCTCTTTCGACGTCGACAAGATCGCCACGGCTTCGACCGGCGTCGAGTTCAAGGGCGCGCCGGAGGGCTATGTGCGCATCCACGAGAACCATCACCTCTGGTCGAAGACCCGGGTGGGGCGCGCCAAGCTCGATGGCCAGTTCGAGCTGATCTACGAGACCGCCGATCTCGTCGAGCCGGATCCGTTCCCGAAGGGTTACCAGTAAGAAGCGTTACCGTTAAGACGCGGCGTCCGCCGCACTTTCTCCTCAACGCAAAACCGCTCCCTGGCGTGGATCGCAAGTCCATGCCTCAAGCCCCCGCGTCGCGAACCTGCTCGCGACGCGGGACCCTTTCCCGACGGAGGACATGGATGTTCGGCGACTATTCGATTGGCGACCTCGGCTCGATCTTCGTCATGCAGGGGTTTGCCGGACTGATCCTGTTCTCCGTCTATGTCCTGATGGCGCTCGGCCTTGCGATCATCTTCGGCCAGATGGGCGTCATCAACATGGCCCATGGCGAGTTCATGATCCTCGGGGCCTACGTCACCTGGATGACCTCCAATCTCTTCCAGGCCTATTTGCCGAGCCTGTTCAGCGGCTACTTCTTCCTCGCGATGATCCTGGCCTTCTTCGCCTCCGGCGCCTTGGGGATGTTGGTGGAGTGGGTGTTGATACGGCACCTCTACAAGCGCCCGCTCGATACGCTGCTCGCCACCTGGGGCCTCAGCCTGATGCTGCAGCAGGCCTATCGCTCGGTGTTCGGCGCGCGCGAGGTCGGAGTCGAGCTGCCGCAATGGATGCTGGGCTCGCTCCGCGTCACCGACAGCATCGAGGTGCCGATCAACGGCGTCTTCGTGATGTGCCTCACCGTGCTGATCACCATCGCCGTCGCCTACGTCCTCTACATGTCGCGCTGGGGCCGCCAGGTCCGCGCGGTCGTGCAGAACCGCATCATGGCCGGCGCGGTTGGCATCAACACCGAGAAGGTCGACCGCTACACCTTCGGCCTTGGCTGCGGCATCGCCGGTGTCGCCGGCAGCGCCTTCACCATGATCGGCTCGACCGGGCCGACGTCGGGCCAGCTCTACATCGTCGACACTTTCCTCGTCGTCGTGTTCGGCGGCGCCGCCAGCCTGCTCGGCACCATCGCCTCGGCCTTCTCGATCTCGCAGACGCAATCGACGCTCGAGTTCTTCATGTCGGGCTCGATGGCCAAGGTGCTCACGCTGCTCGCCGTCGTCGGCATCCTGATGCTGCGGCCGCAGGGTCTGTTCGCCCTCAAGGTCCGCAAATAACGAGAAGCAGGCAAGTCATGATCATCAATTCACGCTTCTTCAACCGATCCGAACTGATGGGCTTCATTGCGCTCGCCGCCGTGCTGTTCGTGATCCTGCCGCTGACGCTGGACGTGTTCCGCCTCAACCTGGTCGCGAAATATCTGACCTACGCCTTCGTCGCGATCGGCCTCGTGCTGTGCTGGGGCTACGGCGGCATCTTGAGCCTGGGGCAGGGCGTGTTCTTCGGCCTCGGCGGCTATTGCATGGCGATGTTCCTCAAGCTCGAGGCCTCAAGCGTCGAGAACACCAAGATCCAGTCGACGCCCGGCATCCCCGATTTCATGGACTGGAATCAGATCACGGCGCTGCCGTTCTTCTGGCAGCCGTTTCACAGCCTCACCTTCACCATCCTCGCCATCATCATGGTGCCCGGCCTTTTCGCTCTGATCATCGGCACCGCGATGTTCAAGCGCCGCGTCGGCGGCACCTATTTCGCGATCATCACCCAGGCCGTCGCCGCCATCCTGACCATCCTCATCGTCGGCCAGCAGGGCTATACCGGCGGCATCAACGGCATGACCGATCTGCGCACGCTGAAGGGTTGGGACATCCGGCCCGATCACGCCAAGATCATCCTGTACTTCGTCGAGGTGGTGCTGCTGTTCGCCTGCATCGGCATCGCGCAGTTCATCCGCCTGACCAAGCTCGGCCGTATCCTGGTGGCGATGCGCGAGCAGGAGGATCGCGTCCGCTTCTCCGGCTACAGCGTCGCCAATTTCAAGATCTTCGCCTTCTGCATGGCTGCGGTCTTCGCCGCGATCGGTGGGGCCATGTTCGCGCTCAACGTCGGCTTCATGTCGCCGTCCTTCGTCGGCATCGTGCCGTCGATCGAGATGGTGATCTACACCGCGGTCGGCGGGCGGATGTCGATCTTCGGCGCGGTCTGGGGCGCCATCCTGGTGAACTTCGCCAAGACCAGCCTGTCGGAATCCTTCCCGCAACTCTGGCTGTTCGGCCTCGGCGCGCTGTTCATCGCGGTCGTGCTTGCTTTCCCGAACGGCTTGTCCGGGCTCTGGGCCGATTACGTGCAGCCGCGCATCGACCGGCTGTTCGCCTCGCACAAGCCGAAGGCCGGCTGGACCGACAATTCAGTTGCCGACGGCGCGCCGGCAGAGTGAGGAGGCGATCATGCTTATTGGACACCAGCCCAAGGACTTCCTGCTCGCGGTCTCCGGCCTCACCGTCTCGTTCGACGGGTTCAAGGCGGTCAACGACCTCTCCTTCTATGTCGAGGAGAACGAGATCCGCGTCATCATCGGCCCAAACGGCGCCGGCAAGACCACGGTGCTCGATTTGATCTGCGGCAAGACCAGGGCGACCTCGGGCTCGATCCAGTTTCGTGGCAAGGAGCTCACGAAGATGAGGGAGAACGAGATCGTGCAGACCGGCGTCGGGCGCAAGTTCCAGACGCCGTCGGTGTTCGAGGATCTGACCGTGTTCGAGAACCTCGAGATCTCGTTTCCGCGCGGCCGCACCGTGTTCGGCTCGCTGACCTTTCAGCGCGATCAGCTGGTGAAGGACCGGGTCGAGGAGGTCGCCGAGATGATCTTCCTCAAGGACAAGCTCAACACCTATGCCGACGAGCTCAGCCACGGCCAGAAGCAGTGGCTCGAGATCGGCATGCTGCTGATCCAGGATCCCGACCTCTTGATGCTCGACGAGCCCGTCGCCGGCATGAGCGTGTCCGAGCGCGCCAAGACCGCCGAGCTGCTCAACCGCATCATCAAGAACCGTTCGGTGCTGGTGATCGAGCACGACATGAAGTTCGTCGAGGACATCGCGCACAAGGTCACCGTGCTGCACCAGGGCCAGATCCTCTCGGAGGGGACGATGGAGAAGGTGAAGAACGATCCCAAGGTCATCGAAGTGTACCTCGGTCACTAGCGCATGATCCCGGAAAGTGGCGTCCGGTTTCCGGACAAGATCATGCGCAAGAAGCAAGGAGCAGGCTGATGCTGGCTATTTCCGATCTCCACGTCGCCTACGGCCAGAGCGAGGTGCTGCACGGGCTCAACGTCAAGGTCGCGGCGAACGAGATCGTTGCGATCATGGGCCGCAACGGCATGGGCAAGACCACGCTGATGAAGTCGCTGATGGGCATCCTGCCGGCCAAAAGCGGCTCGGTGAACATGGATGGCGCCGAGCTCGGCAACCTCAAGAGCTTTGAGCGCGTCGCCAAGGGTCTCGCCTATGTGCCGCAGGGCCGCATGATCTTCTCCACCATGACGGTGAAGGAGAACATCGAGACCGGGCTCGTCGTCTCCGGCGGCTCCGAGGTGCCTGACGACATCTACGAACTGTTCCCGGTGCTGCTGGAGATGAAGGGCCGCCGTGGCGGCAATCTCTCCGGCGGACAACAGCAACAATTGGCGATCGCGCGCGCGCTCGCCACCAAGCCGAAGGTGCTGCTGCTGGACGAGCCGACCGAAGGCATCCAGCCCTCGATCATCAAGGAGATGGCGCGCACGTTGAAGCGCATCCGCGACGAGAAGGGGCTGTCGATCGTCGTGTCCGAGCAGGTCCTCAGTTTCGCGCTCGACATCGCCGATCGCGTGCTGGTGATCGAGAACGGCGAGATCGTGCGCGATGATCCGCGCGATGCCGTCGATGCCGCGCAGGTCTCGAAATATCTGTCCGTCTAACCAACCGTGTAAAAGGGGAGCATCTCGATGCCAGAGACACTGATCAAGGTCGATCTCACCAAGTCGGCCTATGAAAACGACATGGTGCACAACCGCTGGCACCCCGACATCCCGATCGTGGCCTGGGTCAATCCCGGCGACGATTTCATCATCGAGACCTATGACTGGACCGGCGGCTTCATCAAGAACAACGATTCCGCCGACGACGTGCGCGACATCGACCTGTCGATCGTGCACTTCCTCTCCGGCCCGATCGGCGTCAAGGGCGCCGAGCCCGGCGACCTTCTCGTCGTCGACCTGCTCGACGTCGGTCCGCTCAAGGAGAGCCTGTGGGGCTTCAACGGCTTCTTCTCCAAGCAGAACGGCGGCGGCTTCCTCACCGACCATTTCCCGCTGGCGCAGAAGTCGATCTGGGACATCAAAGGTCTCTACACCTCGTCGCGTCACGTGCCCGGCGTCAACTTTGCCGGTCTGATCCATCCCGGCCTGATCGGCTGTCTGCCCGATCCGAAGATGCTGGACACCTGGAATAAGCGCGAGGCCGAGCTGATCTCGACCAACCCGACCCGCGTGCCCGGCCTTGCCAATCCGCCGTTCGCGCCGACCGCCCATGGCGGCCGCGCCAAGGGCGATGTGAAAGCCAAGATCGGCGCCGAGGGTGCGCGCACCGTGCCGCCGCGCGAGCATGGCGGCAATTGCGACATCAAGGATCTCTCGCGCGGCTCGAAGATCTACTTCCCGGTCTACGTCCCCGGCGCGGGCCTTTCGATGGGCGACCTGCACTTCAGCCAGGGCGACGGCGAGATCACCTTCTGCGGTGCGATCGAGATGGCCGGCTGGCTCCACCTGAAGGTGGAAGTGATCAAAGACGGCATGTCGAAATACGGCATCAAGAATCCGATCTTCAAGCCGTCGCCGATCACGCCGAACTACAAGGACTATCTGATCTTCGAGGGCATCTCGGTGGACGAGGCCGGCAAGCAGCATTATCTCGACGTCCACGTCGCCTATCGCCAGGCCTGCTTGAATGCGATCGAGTATCTCAAGAAGTTCGGCTATTCCGGCGCCCAGGCCTATTCGATCCTCGGCACCGCGCCGTGCCAGGGCCACATCTCCGGCGTGGTCGACGTGCCCAACGCCTGCGCCACGCTATGGCTGCCGACCGAGATATTCGACTTCGACGTGATGCCGTCGGCGGCCGGACCCATCAAGCACATCACCGGCGACATTCAGATGCCGATCTCGCCGGACAAGTGACGCCGCGCTCCCTCTCCCCGTTCTCACGGGGAGAGGGCGGGGTGAGGGGCTGTCCCCGACGCGCGGTGGCAGCGAGTTGTGTGAACAGGCAAGAGCGTAGGTGATGCGATGCCGGTCTACGAATATCTCTGTGACGATTGCGGTCCCTTCAAGGACCTGCGCCCGATGGCGGAATGCGACGATCCGCAGAGCTGCCCACACTGCGAGACGATGGCGCCCCGCGTCATCCTGACGGCGCCGAACTTCTTCTGCATGCCGGCGGAGAAGCGCAAGGCGCACGCCGTCAACGAACGCAGCACGCACACGCCGCAGACGCTGGCGCAATATAAGGCCTCGCACGGCCCGGGCTGCGGCTGCTGCTCCTCGGGCAAGACCGTGAAGGACAAGAGCGCGGCGGACAGGACAAAGCCGGCGCGGCTGATGACCAAGACCAGGAGCGGCGCCAAGGGCTTTCCAACCGCGCGCCCTTGGATGATCAGCCACTAACCCACGCCAGCATCAGACAACAGGAGCGCTCTACATGCTTCACGGTGACATCTCCAGCAGCAACGACACGGTCGGCGTTGCGGTGGTGAACTACAAGATGCCCCGCCTGCACACCAAGGCCGAGGTGCTCGACAACGCCCGTAAGATCGCCGACATGATCGTCGGCATGAAGGTCGGGCTGCCCGGCATGGATCTCGTGATCTTCCCGGAATATTCCACGCAAGGCATCATGTACGATGCCAAGGAGATGTACGAGACGGCCTCGATGGTGCCGGGTGAGGAGACCGCGATCTTCGCGGAAGCCTGCCGCAAGGCCAAAGTGTGGGGCGTGTTCTCGCTCACCGGCGAACGCCACGAGGAGCATCCGCACAAGGCGCCCTACAACACCCTGATCCTCATGAACGACAAGGGCGAGATCGTGCAGAAGTATCGCAAGATCATGCCCTGGGTGCCGATCGAAGGCTGGTACCCCGGCAATTGCACCTATGTCTCCGAGGGGCCCAAGGGTCTGAAGGTCAGCCTGATCATCTGCGATGACGGCAATTATCCGGAGATCTGGCGCGACTGCGCCATGAAGGGCGCGGAGCTGATCGTGCGCTGCCAGGGCTACATGTATCCGGCCAAGGAGCAGCAGGTCATGATCTCCAAGGCCATGGCCTGGGCCAACAACGTCTATGTCGCGGTCGCCAATGCCGCCGGCTTCGACGGCGTCTATTCTTATTTCGGCCACTCCGCGATCATCGGCTTCGACGGCCGCACGCTCGGCGAATGCGGCGAGGAGGATTACGGCATCCAGTACGCCCAGCTGTCGAAGCATCTGATCCGCGACGCGCGCCGCAACGGCCAGTCGCAGAACCATCTCTACAAGCTCGTTCACCGCGGCTACACCGGCATGATCAATTCCGGCGACAGCCCGCGCGGCGTCGCCGCGTGCCCGTATGATTTCTACAAGAACTGGATCAGGGATCCCGAAGGCACGCGCGACATGGTCGAGGCAATGACCCGCTCGACGCCCGGCACCGAGGAATGCCCGATCGACGGCATTCCGAACGGCGCGGCGGCGTCCAACTATTAAGCCATTATCGGCCACGCCACGTTGAGCGGCTCGAGGCGCGTCCGCCTGTCGCGGTAGCTCGGAGCCAACGGCATGTCTCGCGTGCTGCGCCGTCGATGTGAACGGTCGTCCATATGGCATTGGGGTCGCACACGACGCCCGTGCGCGAATTGATCATTCTGCGCGGTAAAAGCGTGGCGCAGTTGCAACATGATCTTTTGAATCAACCCAGGTTGCGCCTTCGTACGGTGATTCCGTCGATTCCGTAGTTCCACGGGTGGACCCGGTCGCCTAGTTTACCGGCGGCGCCGCTGGGAGCGCCATTGAGGGCCTTGGGGTGGGCGTTCGATTGCCATCGAGCGGGCGAGGTGGGTTGCGTCTTGGCGTGGTCGCATCGTCTGTCGTGACGGTCATTTTCAGCCTTGGCCTGTCCGCGACATCGGCGCGGGCGGACTGCGCACCCGACCCGGCGACGAGCGGGCAGACGGTGACGTGCAGCGGCAGCGATGCTGATGGTTTTGCGGCCGGCGGCGGCGTCACCAACCTGACCGTGAATGTGCTGACGGGTGCGACCGTCAACGACAACGGTACTGCGTCGATCAACGTCAACGACACCAATTTCGTTACCAACAACGGAACGGTGTCGGCCGGCTCGGGCCTCACCGGCATCAATGGCGCCAATTCCAACACCGTGACCAACAACGGCAACGTCACGGTAATCGGCAACGGTCTCGGAATTTCGTTGCTGAGCAACAACACCATCGCCAACAATGGTACGATCAACACGGGTGATGGTGGCGCAGCGATCTCGGTCCAGGACAACAACGTCATCGGCAATAGCGGCGCGCTGTCCGTGGGCGCCGGAAGCTCCGGTATCTTCGCCGGCGTGAACAACACGATCACCAATTCCGCCAGCGGCACGATCACGGGCCTGGACAACACGATCGGCATCTACGTTTTCGGCAATGCGAGCGTCACCAATGCGGGCGCAGTCTCGGTCGGCGCCTCGATCGGAAGTTCCGGCGGAATTTTCGCGATCAATGATGGCAATACCGTCACGAACGCAGCGACCGGCAGCATCTCCGTCGGTCAGAGCGCCACCGGCATCTTTGCGCAGGGCAACACCGAGACAGTCAGCAACGCTGGCAGCATCAGCGTCGCGCAGTTCGGCATGGGCATCGCCGTGATCGGCCATAATGCGAAGGTGACCAATACCGGAACGGTCACTGGGGTCGATTCCACGGCCGGCATGCAAGTGCAGGGCAATTTCGCCGTCGTTACCCAGAATGGAACGGTCAATGTGGGTGTAGGAGGCATGGGCGTTGGTCTGACCGGCGTGTCGGGCACGCTCACCAACAACGGCACCATTGTCGGAGGCGATGGCGCATACGGCATGACGCTGCTTGGTGACGACAACGTCGTAACCAATCGCGGCACGATCACAGTCGGCGACATCGGCACCGGCATTTATGCGACCACGATCTCGACGACCAACCAGATCGTCAATACCGGTACCATCAACGTCGGTGTTAATGGCGTCGGAATCAGTCTGAGCAATGGCGGCAGCGTCTTCAACTCCGGCACGATCAATGCGGCAACCGGCTTCGCCGCGATCGATCTTTGCGGTTGTAGCAACAGCATACTCACGCTCGGCCCGGGCAGCATCATCAACGGGCAGGTTCTTGCATCCGGCACCGACACATTCCAGCTCGGTGGCAGCGGCAAGGACACGTTCAATCTCGGCCTGATCGGAACCGGCCTCCAGTACGACGGCTTCTCGACCTTCAACAAGATCGACAGCTCGGCCTGGACTGTGACCGGCATAGGCAATCAGGACTGGAACGTTCTCGGTGGAACGCTCGTCCTCGCAGGCACGATCAACGGCAACGTGACCGTCGCCGCCGGCACGTTCGGCGGCATCGGCACGGTCAACAACATCGTCGTTAATGGCGGCGCGCTGGCACCGGGCAGTCCCACGGGAACGCTCAACGTGACCGGCGATCTCACCTTCGCTACCGCGTCGAGCTACATGGTGCAGGTCTCGGGAGCGAGCAACGGCGTCGCAGTCGTGACCGGAACGGCGACGCTCAACAGCGCCACCGTCGTCGTGGTGCCGACCGGCTCGATCGCAAAGCACTATACGATCCTGACGGCGGGAACGCTGCCGGATACTTTCAATCCGGTCGTGACGGGCCTGTCGCCAAACCTGCATGCGACGCTGAGCTACGACCCCAACAACGTCTTCCTCGACCTTGCGCTGGGTTATGGCAGCGGCCTCAACATCAACCAGCAGAATGTCGCTAACGCCCTGACGCGTGTCTTCAACACCACCGGCAGCCTGCCTGTTGCCCTCGCGAACCTCACCCCGGAGGGCTTGACGCAGGCCTCCGGCGAGTCCGCGACAGGCTCGCAGCAGACGACGTTCAACGCGATGAACCTGTTCCTCGGCCTGCTCACCGAGGTCTACAATTCGGGACGGGGCGGCATGTCAGGTGCGACGCCATATGCCAGCGATGTGACCGCAAATGCCTACGCCGCACGTCGCCAGGACGCGCGCGACGCCTTTGCCTCGATCTACCGCAAGGCGCCGGCCGCGACTTTCGAGCAGCGTTGGGACGTGTGGGCGGCCGGCTATGGCGGCTCGCAGGCTACCGACGGCCATGTTGCTCTCGGCTCGAACGACACCACCAGCAGCGTCTACGGCACGGCCGTCGGCCTCGACTACCGCTTCTCGCCGTCGACGCTCGCCGGCTTCGCGCTTGCCGGCGGCGGCACCAGCTTCGGGGTCAACGGCCTTGGCTGGGGCCGTTCCGATCTGTTCCAGGCCGGCGCGTTCGTGCGCCACACCACTGGGCCCGCCTATGTCACGGCTGCGCTGGCCTATGGTTGGCAGGACGTCACCACCAATCGCGTCGTCACCGCGGCCGGGTTCGACCAGCTGCGCGCCCAGTTCAATACCAACGCGTTCTCGGGCCGCGTCGAGGGCGGTTATCGCTATGCCATGCAATGGGCCGGCGTTACGCCCTACGCCGCGCTCCAGGCCACCTTGTTCAGCCTTCCTTCCTATGCAGAGGCGGCCGTGGTCGGCAGCAACGTCTTCGCGCTCAACTATGCCGCCAAGGATGTAACCAGCACGCGCTCCGAGCTCGGCCTGCGCGCGGACCGGTCCTTTGCCGCGGCCGGCGGCCTGATGACCCTGCGCGGCCGCCTCGCCTGGGCGCATGATTACAATCCAGATCGTACGCTCAGTGCGGTGTTTCAGACGCTGCCTGGATCGGCCCTTGTCGTGAACGGCGCCGCGCAGGCGCGCGACTCGGCGCTGACCACGGCATCGGTGCTGATGAACTGGATGAACGGCTGGTCCGCGTCGGCGACCTTCGAGGGCGAGTTCTCGAATGTCACCCGCTCCTATGCCGGCAAGGGACGCGTGCGCTACGCCTGGTAGGCGCGATTGATAGGCCACGGCGGGATTGCCATCCTCCCCTGGAGGGGGAGGATCGGTTCGCATGCAGCGAAGCGCAATGCGAACCGTGGTGGGGTGACAGTCGGTCCGCAGTTCACACTGCCCGCGTTGAGAGATCACCCCACCCCGCTCGCGCTTCGCGCGATCGACCCTCCCCCTCCAGGGGAGGGTAAGCACTACCGCTTCTGCTCCGTGGGCCTGCGCGGCGGGCGCGGGGGCCGCGGCGGCGCCGGCGTGCCGCTCATCTTGTTGGCGGCCTCGCTGACGTCGAGCAGCGAGCGGCGAATGTCGTCGAGGTAGGCCGCCGATTTCTTCTTCATGGTGCCGGCAAGCTCGTGCAGTCCCTGGATCTTCTCGAACAGCTCGTCGGCCTTGCCGTCGACGAAGCCCGGCACCGCGCCCTCGATCTTGGCGACCGCCTTGTCGAAGCCCGCAAAGGCGCTGTCGACCTTGGCCATGACCGAATCGATCTCGGCGCCCTTGCTCCTGAGGTCGGCGGTATAGGTCTCGAACGTGTGCAGGCCCTCCTTGATTGCGGGGGCGTTGTTCACGATGGTGCGGTCGACGCTGTGCAGGGTTTCGACGATGGTTTCGGCGTCGCTGAGATCGGCCGTCAGCACCGGGATGCCGTCCGCGTCCAGCGGCACCGGCGGTGCAGAGGGGGCGCCGCCGATGAGTGAGATCGCGGCAATGCCGGTGAGGCCCTGGAACTCGATTCCGGCCACGGTGTCCTTGCGAATCGGCGCGGTGTTGTCGAGCATGACGAGTGCCACGATCCTGCGCGGACTATCCAGCTTGATCGACAGGATCTGGCCGGCGGGCACGCCGTCGAAATTGACCGGCCCGCCGCGGCGCAGCCCGCTGGCGGAGCCGCCCTCGAACACCACGCGCAACTGGCTGCGGCTCTGGATGGTGCGCCATTTCTGCGCGCCGAGCAGGCCGCCGAACGCCACGGCGATCGCCGCCAGCGTTGCCGTTCCGATCACAAGATTGCTCGCGCGTGCCATGCAGGGGCGATTTTACGGCCAAAGCGGGGAAGTTGGAAGGAGCCCGCGATGTTACGTAGGACGGGTTAGCGAAGCGTAACCCGCCACCATCTCTCGTACGCCTGGGGATGAATTGGTGGATTACGCTGCGCTAATCCACCCTACGGCACGGCGCGACGTCAATGCCCGGCCGCCCGCTTTGCCGCAGCATTGTTCAGCACGATCAGGGCATCGACGGCCACGCCCGTCCTGGTGTTGATCAGGAACGGGTTGATGTCGATCGAGGCGATGCGATCGCCCGCATCCGCGATCAGGTTGGACAGCCCGACCAGCGCCTTCACCGCCGAGGCCTCGTGCAAGACCGGCCTGCCGCGATAGCCGCGCATCTTGACGCCGCCCTTGGTGCGGCCGATCAGGAGCCGTGCCTCGCTCTCATCCAGCGGCGCGCCGGCGAGCGCGACGTCCTTCATCAGCTCGATATCGATGCCGCCGGTGCCGAACAGCACGACCGGGCCCATCTCTGCATCGAGCGAGGCGCCGACGACGAGCTCGAGCTCGGCCTTGACTTGCTGTGCGATCAGGATGCCGTCGAGCTTCGGCTTGCCCTTGAGCTTCGCCACGCGCGCGGTGATGTCGGCGAACGCCTTCTTCACCTCGGCTGCGCTGTTGAGGTTCAGCACCACGCCGCCGATGTCGGACTTGTGCAGGATCTCCGCACTGACGAGTTTTGCCACGACCGGAAAACCGATCTGCTTGGCAATCTTGATGGCGTCCGCCGCGGTCTGTGCGATCGCCTCCTTCGAGATCGGGATGCCGTAGGCCTTGAGCAGCTTCTTCGAGGCGACCTCGTCGAGCGCAGCACCGGTCGCCGATTTCAACGTCCTCTCCAGCACGGCGCGGGCGGCGGGTTTCGAGCTCGAGACGATATCGGGCACCTCCTTGCGCAGCTTCGCATAGGCGAGCAGCGACTTGATCGCGGTCACCGCGCGGTCCATGCCCTGCATCACCGCGAGATGCGGCAGCGACTTCCGCAAGTCCTTGGTGTATTCGGTGAAGCCGATCGACATCGCGCTGATGTAGATCACCGGCTTGCCCGCCTGGCTCGCCATCTCGTTGACGATGCGCAAATTGCGCTCGCGCAGCTCATGCGGCGCCTTCGGCAGCTCGGCATCGACGATGACGATGTCGATATCGGGGTCGTCGATCATCAGCTTGATCGATTTCATGTAGACGGAGGGATCGACCACTGCGGCAAAGCCAGCATCGAGCGGATTGCCGACGATCGAGCCGGGGCCGAGCATCTTCGCCAGCTCCGCGCTGACATGCGGGCTCAGCGGCGCGAAGTTCAGGCCTGCGGCATAGAAGGCGTCGATCAGCATGCCGCGCTTGCCGCCGGACAGCGTCACAGCGGCGAGCCGGTAGCCTTTCGGAACGGCCGCGTGCACGAAGCACTCGGTGGTCTCGATCAGCTCGTCGAGGCCGCCGACCCGGATCACCCCTTCGCGCGTCGCGATCGCGTCGAACGTCTCGATCGAGCCGGCGAGTGCGCCGGTATGGGCCATCGCCGCGGCGCGGCCGCCTTCGGAGGCGCCGAGCTTGAGCGCGATCACGGGCTTGCTCGCCGCGCGTGCCGCCTTGCAGGCATCGCGGAACGCCTTGGTGTTGCGCACGCCTTCGAGGTAGACGACGATCACCTTGATGCTCGGATCCTCGGCGAAGTAGCGCATCAGATCCGGCGTCTCGAGCCCGGCCTCGTTGCCCGTGGTCACCATGTAGCCGACGCCGACACCCCGGTCTTCCAGCGTCTGGCGGATCGCCATGACGATCGCGCCGGATTGGCCGGCGATCGCCACCGCGCCCTGCTCCATGGTGACGATGCGATCGTCGATATTGGTGAAGAGCTTTTCGCCGGCGCTCAAATTGCCGAGGCAGTTCGGGCCCGTGACCGCGAGCCCCGTCTCGCGCACCGCAGCCTGCAATTCGGCAGCGAGCTTCTGGCTTTCGTCATCCTGCAGCTCGCTGAAGCCGGAGGTGACGATGGTGGCCGACCGCGCGCCGGCTGCGGCGGCGTCGCGGATCACCTGCACGGCAAAGCGCGCAGGCACCAGCACCAGGACGTGATCGGGCTTCTCCGGAAGACTCGCAAAATCCTTGTAGCAGGGAACGCCCCAGACGGTATCGCGCTTGGCGTTGACCGGATAGAGCCCGCCTTCGAAACCATATTTGATCAGATTGTTCCAGATGCGCTCGGCATAATTGCCGGGCTTGTCGGTCGCGCCCACCAGCACGATGTTGTGCGGGTGCAGCATTGCGTGGATGCCCTTGACGATGTCGCTGGCATCGGGCGGCGGAGACCATGGACGTGATGCGGGCGCAGCAGACACACGGGCTTCCATGGCGTGACCTCACCTGTTGTTCTTATTGGTGTCGCGTCACTCTGTTCTATGGCGAGTCCTTTGGCAACTGTGTGGCTGGTATGCCGTGTGGTGGAATGAAGCGCGCACCGGTGCGTGTCAGTCCGATCGGCGCTCTATCCGTCGGCGCCAATCAATGTCGCATGCACGATGTAGCGCTCGGGGCCGGATGTGACGGCATCGAATGGCCAGCAGGTCGCGAGAACAAGCTCGAAACCCTGTGCCATGGGATCGATGCCGGATGCATCGAAGCGAACCACGGCCGAGGAATCCGCGCGATAGCGAAAGTGTCGACCGTCACTGCGCGTGACATCGATGACGTCGCCAATGGCAACATCCTTCAGGAAGCGGAAATGAGTGTCGCGATGGGCGGCATAGACGGCGATCCCGCGTTCGCCCGCATCAGCCGTGTGCTGGATATGACCGGGCCCGAAAGCGAGCGCTTGTCCGCTCGTGCCTTCCAGCACGATGGCGCTGGCACCGATCCGCTTGACCTCGATCCGCGCGACCGGCCAGGTGTCGGCCCAGGACCAGGGCTTTACCGCCTGTCCCGTGGCAATGCTCCTGTCGAAGGCGCGCTCCAGCAGCACCTGCGCCAGCCACGCCTTGGCGTAAATATAGGCGCCGTCGCCGAACAGGATGAGGCCGACAAGCGCGAGGACCAGCGGAGAGATGAAGCGGGACATTGTGTTTCGTCTCCCCGTCATTGCGAGCCACCGGGTCCGCGCGAAGCGCGGCCCGATGACAGGCTCCGCGAAGCAATCCAGACTGTCTCCGCGGCGGCAGTCTGGATTGCTTCGTCGCTTCGCTCCTCGCAATGACAGTGAAAAGGCGCGCGCGGCCGTTTGGAGGGGACGGGCAGCCGCGCGCGCTAACAGAGGAGTTCGGGGAGCTCCTCTCTCAAGCGGCGTCGGTGAGCAAGGTCCGACGCCGCTTGAACACGAACACGATCAGGGCGAGCACGATCAGGATGAAGCCTGCGATCATCTTCAGCTCCGCCGAGGTCGCGGTTTTGGGCAGGCGGATCGCATCGGGCGCGGCAGGCATGGGCCGTCGCGTCGCCGGCTGATTGCGCGCATCGGCATGGCGCTCGTGCAGCTGCGTCGGCGTCAGATGCGGCCGCTCGCCAAACACCTTCTCGAAGTCCCAGCCCGCGGGCAGGTTGATCGGCAGTTCGCTGAGCTTGAGCGGTTCGCCTTCGGGACGGCTTGGCGTCTTGTCGACCGCGACGAGGCTGGTCAGCCGCGTGACGATCTGATGGTCGAGTGCCAGCGCCAGGATAGCCTTGTCAGCTTCCTCCGGCGTCATCTCGCGCAGGGTGCGCGCCACCTCCGCATCGGCGATCTTCCGCCTGGCCCAGAGCTTTGACAGGCCCTTGCCTTCGGCTGCGTTTTGCAGCGGCAGCGTCACCGACCACGGACGGCCGCCGACGCGGCCCTTGATCTCGAGCGAGCCTGCGAGCTTGTCGAGCCTCGCCGCCAGCACCAGGGGCTCGTCGCGATAGACGTCGGGAATGATCGCCGGGGTGACGTCGGCCTTGGCCTCGGAAAACCTTGCGGTGAGGCCGGTCACGGCCGGATTCTCCAGCTTGGCGAACAGGCCGCGCATGCGCTCCTCCACTTGCTCGGTGGAGCCGATATGGGTGAAGGCGCCGCGGCCGAGCTCGGCGGCGCGGGTCATCAGATAGGTGTTGGGCGCGGACCCGATGCCGACCATGAAGATGCGCGAGCGGCCGCGCATCGTCGTGATCGCATCGAACAATTGCTGCTCGTTGCCGATCGCGCCGTCGGTCAGGAACACGACCTGGCGGACTATGCCGGTGTCGCCGAGCCTGTCGGCCAGTGCCGCGCGCATCGCCGGCACCATCTCGGTGCCGCCGCGCGCCTGCAAGGCGCCGACGAAGGAGGTCGCCTCGCCGACATGCGCAGCATCGGCCGGCACGGAGGCCGGAAACAGCATGTCCATGGTGTCATCGAAGCGGATCACGTTGAAGCGGTCATTCGGCTGCAGGCGGCCGAGAGCGTAGAGCAGGCTTGCCTTGGCCTGCACGATGGACGTGCCGCCCATCGAGCCGGAATTGTCGATCACGAACACGACCTCGCGCGGCAGCGGCTTCTGCGCCGCCTGCTCGGCGCTCGGCGGGGTGACGAAGGCGAGCAGGTAATCGGCATCGCCGATGTGCTCGCGGAACAGTCCGACCGACGGCGCTGTCTCGGCAGCCGGCTTCCAGGTCAGCTCGAAATCACGGTCGGCGGGCACGGCACCGTCGGCGAGCGTCACCACGCGCGTCATGTTATCCGGGCTTTCCGTCTTGACGTTGTGATGGTGGCTCTTGACCTCGCCGAGCGCAAAGCCGGCCTGCAGGCGCACAATGATGCTGGTCGGATTGAGCGGCGCATGTTTGGCGGGATCCAGCACAGGGGGCGAGATGCGCTCGCGATCCGGCACCGGGTCCGACGTCGCCGCGCCCCAGCCCGAGCCGTCCTTGCGGAAATCGACGCTCTGGATGATCGGTGCGGGATTGTAGCGCGGCCCGACCACGAGCGGCAGGCGCAACGAATATTCGTTGCCGACTTGATGCACCGGCTCCTGGTACTCGATCTGCACCAGCACGGTTTCGCCGGGACCGATATTGGCGACCGAGTTGGTGAAGATGTTCGGCCGCTCCTGCTCGGTGAGCGCGGCCTTCTGGCCGGCGCGGCGCGCCTCCTCGTAGATCACGCGCGCTTGCTGCCGTTCCTTGATGTCGCCGATGATGACGCGGTCGCCGACCACCATCTTCAGTGTGTCGACGGCGCCGCCGGCCGCGAGCGGATAGACGTAGGTGGCCTCGACCCAATCCTTGGTCGGGTTGCGGAATGCTTGCGTGACGCGGGCGCGCAAGGTCGGGCCCGACACGGTGATTTCGATATCGGTCCCGAGGCGAATCGCCTCCGTGGTAGTGCCGTCCTCTTTCAGTAGCAGGCTGCCCGACCGTGCTTCGCCGGGCTGGAGCAGGCTGGCCTGTTCGGTCGTCGCCGACCAGCTCGCCCCGAAACTCACCAGCAGGGCCAGGAAGGCGACCAGCATCACGGCGATGCCCTGCGCCAGAAGGAACAGTCCGACCTTGATGAGGCGGCTCAACAGCGGGTGGTCGTCGCTATCGGCCGTGTCGTAGGCGTTCATTTGGCTTGCTCCGAAGCATGTTTGTGGTCCTCAGCATCCGCCGGCGGGGCAGGATTTCGCGAGCAGAATGATCGGCAATGTTCCGCCGCGGCCGGCCCAGGCTCGCTTGAGCCGGGGCGGTCATGTGCGGTTTTGTGCTGGTTTGTCCGCCCTGCTAGAGTGACCGGCCTGGAGCGGGGCTGACGATGCAGATGCAGGACAAACTCACGGACAAGCAGCTTTCGGACGAGCAGAGCCGCGAGATCGCCGAGACCATTCGCGAGGAGCTCGCCCGGCGCCGGATGTCCCGGCAGGCGCTGGCCGAGCAAGCCAAGCTCAGCCTGTCGACGCTGGAGAAGGTGCTCGGCGGCCGGCGGCCGTTCACGCTGGCGACGACCGTCCGGCTGGAGCAGGCGCTCGGCGTCTCCTTGCGCAAGAGCGTCATCGTGGCGACGCCGCCGGCCGCAAACGACGTCGCGCCCGACAGCCTCGGCTCTTATGCCCACCGCGCAGTGACCTGGCTCGAGGACGTCTACATCACCCTGCGGCCGTCGTTCGGCGACAAGGACGCGATCTTCGCCTATCGCACCGAGATCGCCTGGGAGCCGAAGCTCTCGTCGCTGGTCTTTCGCGAGGGTGAGCGGACCGATGCCGCCTACGAGCATACCGGCGAGGTCGCCGTCCCACATCAGTCCGGCTTCATCTACCTCGTCATCATCAAGCACGGCCAGCACCGCGTGATCACGGTGTCGCGGCCGACGGTATCAGGCGAGATGTACGGCATCATCTCGACGCTGCGCGCCGGGCCCGGCTCGCAGCTCACGCCGATCGCCGCGCCGATCGCCTATGTGCCGCTCAGGAATATCCCAAAACCTTCCTTGGGCCGGGTTGCGCCCGAGGATCCCAACCACGCCTTGTATCGAAAGCACTTGCGCCGCACGGTGGAAGAGCCGTTTGCGCTGTTCTTGACGTTGTGACAGCAATCCGCTGGGGGTGCGTTGCTGGCTTGTTCGAAGCGTCCGCCGATCAGCCACTCCGCGCAAGTGAACGGCCCAGGTTAAAGCCATGGTGGCCGGGACGAATCCGGTCGAGGCAAGTCTCGCGATGAAGAGCCCGTTCTATACCGCCGAGCACGACGCGTTCCGCGACGTGATGCGGCGCTTCGTCGAGAAGGAGATCGCGCCCTTTGCCCATGAATGGGACGAAGCGGGCGAATTCCCGCGCACGCTCTATCGCAAGGCGGCCGAAATTGGCCTCTTGGGACTTGGATTCCCGGAAGAATATGGCGGCATCGCCGCCGACCAATTCATGAAGATCGTGGCGAGCCAGGAGCTTGCGCGCGCCGGCGCAGGCGGCGTCAGCGCCAGCCTGATGAGCCATACGATCGGCTCGCCGCCGATCGCGCGGGCCGCACGCGCCGAGGTGAAGGCGCGCGTGCTGCCGCAGGTGCTGGCAGGCGAGAAGATCTCCGCACTGGCGATCACCGAGCCGGGCGGCGGCTCGGATGTCGCGAACCTGCGCACCCGGGCGCGTCGCGACGGCGATGACTACGTCGTGAGCGGGGAGAAGACCTTCATCACCTCAGGGATGCGTGCCGATTACCTGACGGTTGCGGTGCGGACCGGCGGCGAGGGCGCCGGCGGCGTCAGCCTGCTCCTGATCGACGGCGATACGCCCGGACTGTCGCGCACCAAGCTGAAGAAGATGGGCTGGTGGGCCTCCGATACCGCGACGCTGCATTTCGACGCATGCCGCGTGCCCGCCGAGAACCTGATCGGCGAGGAGGGCCAAGGCTTCAGGATCATCATGCAGAACTTCAACAGCGAGCGCATGGGCATGGCCGCGAGCTGCACCGCCTTTGCCCGCGTCTGCCTCGACGAGGCGATCGCCTACGCCAAAGAGCGCACGACCTTCGGCAAGCCGCTCGCGCAGCACCAGGTCATCCGCCACAAGATCGTCGACATGGCGCAGAAGGTGGCGGCATCGCAAGCGATGCTGGAGATGCTGGCCTGGCGGCTGGAGCAGGGCGAGAGCCCGGTCGCCGAAATCTGCATGATGAAGAACCAGGCGACGCAGACCATGGCGTTCTGCGCCTCGGAGGCCGTGCAGATCTTCGGCGGCGCCGGCTTCATGCGCGGCATCAAGGCCGAGCGCATCTACCGCGAGGTCAAGGTCAACGCCATCGGCGGCGGCACCGAGGAGATCATGAAGGATCTGGCGTCGCGGCAAATGGGGCTTTGAACGCTCTCTCCTCGCGTCATTCCGGGGCGCGAGCGAAGCGGAGCGAGCCCGGAATCCATAACCACAAGCGGAGGTTATGGATTCCGGGCCCGCGCCAAGGGGCGCGTCCCGGAATGACGAGGCTGAGAGAGAATGTTATTCACCGCCGACCACGACGACATCCGCCGCTCGCTACAAAGATTCATCGCCAACGAGATCAATCCGCACGTCGACGCGTGGGAGAAGGCCGACATCTTCCCCGCGCACGAGCTGTTCAAGAAAATGGGCAGCCTCGGCTTCCTCGGCCTGAACAAGCCGGTCGAATTCGGCGGCTCGGGCCTCGACTATTCCTACGCGCTGATGATGGCGGAGGAGCTGGGCGCCATCACCTGCGGCGGCGTGCCGATGGCGATCGGAGTGCAGACCGATATGGCAACGCCCGCACTGGCGCGGTTCGGCTCGGATGAGGTGCGGCGCGAATTCCTGGCGCCGTCGATCTCGGGCGATTACGTCGCCTGCATCGGCGTCTCCGAGCCCGGTGCGGGGTCGGACGTCGCCTCGATCAAGACCCAGGCGCGCTCTGACGGCGACGATTACGTCATCCATGGCGGCAAGATGTGGATCACCAACGGCACCCAGGCCGACTGGATCTGCCTGCTCGCCAACACCGGCGACGGCCCCGTTCACCGCAACAAGTCGCTGATCTGCGTGCCCATGAAGGCCAAGGGCGTCACAGTCGCGCGAAAACTCGACAAGATGGGGATGCGCTCCTCCGACACGGCGCAGATCTTCTTCGACAATGTCCGCGTGCCCAAGCGCAACCGGATCGGCGAGGAGGGCCAGGGTTTTACCTACCAGATGATCCAGTTCCAGGAGGAGCGCTTGTGGGGCGCGGCCGCCTGCCTCAAGGCGCACGAATACATCATCGACCAGACCATCGAATACACCCGCAACCGCAAAGCCTTCGGGAAGTCGATCCTCGACAACCAGGTCGTGCACTTCAAGCTCGCGGAGATGCAGACCGAGGTCGAGCTCCTGCGCGCGCTGATCTATCGCGCCGGCGAGCAGCTGGTCGCCGGCGAGGATGTGACGCGGCTCGCGACCATGGCCAAGCTGAAGGCCGGGCGGCTCGGCCGCGAGCTCACCGACGCTTGCTTGCAATATTGGGGCGGAATGGGCTTTACCAACGAGACGCCGGTCAGCCGCGCCTATCGCGACAGCCGCCTGACCTCGATCGGCGGCGGCGCCGACGAGGTCATGCTGATGGTCCTGTGCAAGATGATGGGCACGCTGCCCGGCAGCAAAGGAAACGCCTGATGATCACGCTCTATCATTGCGACGCTGCGCGCTCGTTCCGTCCGCTCTGGATGCTGGAGGAGATGGGTCTGCCCTATGAATTGAAGATGCTGCCGTTCCCGCCGCGCGTCTTCGCCAAGGACTATCTCGCGCTCAATCCGCTCGGCACCATCCCCTTCATGATCGACGGCGAGACCAGGATGACGGAATCCTCCGGCATCTGCCATTACCTCGGCATCACATACGGCCCGACGCCGTTGATGGTCGGCCCTGAAGATCCCGCCTACGGCACGTTCCTGAACTGGATGTATTTCAGCGACGCCACGTTAACCTTCCCGCAAACGCTGGTGCTGAGATACACCCAGCTCGAGCCGGAGGAGCGCCGCAACCCGCAGGTCGCCACCGATTACGCGAAATGGTTTCTGGGAAGACTGCGCGCCGTTGAGGCAGCGACGGCGAATGCCGAAACATTGTGCGCGGGCCGCTTCACCGCTGCCGACATCGTCATCGGTTACGCGCTTCGGCTCGCGAGCAATATCGGGCTTGCCAAGGATTTCGGGCCAAACGTCGCAGCCTATTGGTCGCGTCTGCAGCAGCGCGAGGGTTTCAAGCGCGCGGTTGCTGCGGAGCAAAAGGCCGGGCAAGAGCAGAATGTCGCGCCGAGGGTGAGGGCGTAAGGGAGGCTGTCATTCCGGGGCGCGGAAGCGCGATCCCGGAACCTCGAGATTCCCGGTTCGCGTTATTGCGCGTCCACGACGCGCCATGTCTTTTGACAGCGCTACCCTACCGTGACAGCGCCCAAATTTCCGCTAAGGTGACCTCCGTCCGCAGCGGCCAGAGAGCCGCGCGAGGAGGAACCCAATGGAATATAACGGTCGCGAATCCGACCACCTGATGCTGATCACGCCGGAGCGGGTGTTTTATGCGGGCCTGCTCGGCCGTCCGCGCAAACGGACACCCGGCTGCTGCCATGTCTATGTCGCGGTGAAGGGCAATCTGCACCTGACCATCGACGACGTTCTCGCCACCGGCGAGCTGTTCGTCACCCTGCCGAACCAGCGGCACTCCATCGCCAGCGACTATCGCACCGTCATCAGCGTGACGCTGGAGCCGGAAAGCATGGCGGATGGCGTGATCGAAGCCTTGGCCGCGCGCCTGACCGGACCCGATCAGGCCGCCTATGCCCGCAAGATCCTCGCCGCCTACGCCTTGCTGCGTCAGCGCCGCTATGGCGACATCACCACGGCCGAGTTCGACGAGATGTGCTTTGGCGAGGCGCTGCCGCGCCGCGTGCTGGATCCGCGCGTGATGCGTGCGGTGGCCCGCATCGAGCGCTTCTCCGGCGAGCCGGTGACCGCGGATACCTGCGCCGCTGAAGCCGGCCTCTCGGCCTCGCGCTTCCTGCACCTGTTCAAGGAGGAGACCGGCATCTCGTTCCGCTCCTTCCGCGCCTGGAAGCGCGCGCGGTATCTGCTGCACTTCGCCAACCAGGACCTCAACCTCGCCCATCTGGCGCAGGACATCGGCTATCCCGATTCCACGCATTTCAGCCACTCGATCCGCCGCTTCTACGGATTGAAGCCACGGGCGATCTTCGTCGGCTCGCGCGATCTTGCGATCTATCGCAGCACCGAGACGGTGCGTATGGCGGAGGCTTCGTAGCTTCGTAGGGTGGGTTAGCCGATCAGATGCGCGAAGCGCAGCTGCTCGGCGTAACCCACCTCTTCAATTTCCACGGAGGCAGACAGTGGTGGGTTACGCCTTCGGCTAACCCACCCTACGAAAGCTCGTCTTTTCCCAGCTTCTCCGCGCAAGAAGCCGCATGTTGCGCGTCACATGATCGCAAGCGTTGAATTCTTAACGTGCGAGACATTGAACGCATGAGCGACAAGGCCGTCATCACCTGCGCGCTGAACGGCGTGCTCACCGACCCCAAGCAGCACAACGTGCCCGTGACGCCCGAGCAGATGGCGCGCGAGGCCAGGGCTGCGTTCGAGGCCGGCGCGTCCATCATGCACATCCATCTGCGCCAGCAGGCGCCGGGCAAGGGACATCTGCCGTCCTGGGAGGTCGCGGTCAGCAAGGAGATCCAGCAGGCGATCCGCGAAGCCTGCCCGGGCGTGATCATCAACCACACCTCGGGCGTGTCCGGGCCGAACTATTCAGGCGCGCTCGACTGCATCCGCGAGACGAAGCCCGAGATTGCCGCCTGCAATGCCGGCTCGCTGAATTATCTGAAGGTGAAGGCCGACAACAGCTGGGCCTGGCCGCCGATGATGTTCGACAATGCGGTCGAGAAGGTGAAGGACTATCTCGACGTCATGAACGCGGTCGGCACCATTCCCGAGTTCGAATGCTTTGACGTCGGTATCGTCCGCTGCGTCGGCATGTACCACCAGGTCGGCATGTACAAGGGCCCGCTCGAGTACAATTTCGTCATGGGCGTCGCCTCCGGCATGCCTGCTGATCCCGAACTGCTGCCGATCCTGATCAAGCTGAAGCGCCCCGAGGCGCATTGGCAGGTCACCGCCATCGGCCGCGAGGAGATCTGGCCGCTGCACCAGCGCTGTGCCGAGCTCGGCGGTCATCTGCGCACCGGCCTCGAGGACACCTTCTATCTCGCCGACGGCAACAAGGTGACGTCGAACGGTCAGCTGATCGAGGCCGTCGCCGCCTGCGCAAAGCGCGCCGGCCGCGAGATCGCGTCACCGGCCGAGGCGCGGAAGATCTTTGGGACGAACAGGTAAGGTATCGCCTCACCCGTCATTGCGAGCGAAGCGAAGCAATCCAGAATCTCTCCGCGGATGCAGTCTGGATTGCTTCGTCGCTTCGCTCCTCGCAATGACGAGCAGGATCAAGTCATGTCCATTCTCGAAAACACCATCTTCCCCGGCAGCGCCGCCTACCAAGCCAACCGCGACGGCATGCTCGGCCTGATCGACCGCATGCGCGCGCTCGAGGAGCGCACGCGCGCCGCGTCCGCTGCGGCCAAGGACCGCTTCCACAAGCGCGGCCAGTTGCTGCCGCGCGAGCGCGTCGCGCTGGTGCTCGATCCCGGGGCGCCCTTCATCGAGCTGTCGACGCTCGCCGGCTACATGTTCGACGTGCCGGATGCGAACAAGAGCGTGCCGGGCGGCGGCGTCATCGCCGGCATCGGCTTCGTCTCGGGCATCCGCTGCATGGTCAGCGCCAGTGATTCCGGCATCGACGCCGGCGCGCTGCAGCCTTACGGCCTCGACAAGACGCTGCGCGTGCAGGAGCTCGCGCTGGAGAACAAGCTGCCTTACGTGCAGCTGGTCGAAAGCGCCGGCGCCAATCTGCTGCGCTACCGCGTCGAGGATTTCGTTCGCGGCGGCAACATCTTTCGCAACCTGGCGCGGCTCTCCGCTGCCGGTCTGCCGGTCGTCACCGTCACGCACGGCTCCTCCACCGCGGGCGGCGCCTATCAGACCGGCCTCTCCGACTACATCGTCATGGTCCGCGGCCGCACCCGCGCCTTCCTCGCCGGGCCCCCGCTGCTGAAAGCTGCGACCGGCGAGATCGCGACCGAGGAGGAGCTCGGCGGCGCCGAGATGCATACGCAGATCTCCGGCCTCGGCGATTACCTCGCCGAGGACGATCGTGACGCATTGCGCATCGCGCGCGAGATCATGGCCGCGCTGCAATGGGAGCGGCCGGGCAAAGCGGCGGCGCAGTTCAAGCCGCCGCGCTATGACCAGGACGAGCTGCTCGGCATCATGCCGATGGACCACAAGCGCCCGGTCGACATGAAACAGGTGATCGCGCGCATCGTCGACGATTCCGATTTCACCGAGATGGCGCCGAATTACGGCCCGGCCACCGTCTGCGGCCATGCCCGCATCGAGGGCCAGGCCATCGGCATCATCACCAACAATGGCCCGCTCGATCCCGCCGGCGCCAACAAGGCGACGCATTTCATCCAGGCCTGTTGCCAGACCCGCACGCCGATCCTCTATCTCAACAACACCACCGGCTACATGGTAGGCAAGGCCTATGAGGAGGCCGGCATGATCAAGCACGGCTCCAAGATGATCCAGGCGGTGACGTCGGCGACGGTGCCGCAGATCACCATCTATTGCGGCGCCTCGTTCGGTGCCGGCAATTACGGCATGTGCGGTCGCGGCTTCCATCCGCGCTTCTGCTTCTCCTGGCCCAACGCCAAGACCGCGGTGATGGGCGGCGAGCAGGCCGCCGAGACCATGGCGATCGTAACCGAGGCCGCAGCGGTGCGCCGCGGCAAGCCGATCGAGAAGGACAGGCTGGACGCCATGAAGGCTGAGATCATCGGCGTGTTCGACGGCCAGATGGACGTGTTCTCGACCAGCGCCCGCGTGCTCGACGATGGCGTGATCGACCCGCGCGACACCCGCGCCGTGCTATCGGAGGTGCTCGCGATCTGCCGCGAGGGCGATGCGCGCACGCCCCAGCGCATGCAGTTTTCGGTGGCCCGCCCATGAGGAACGGATCAGTGCAGCACCGGCCGTTCTTCAAGGTCCTGGTGGCAAACCGCGGCGAGATCGCACTGCGCGTGATGCGCAGCGCGCGAAAACTCGGCCTCGGTGTCATCGCGGTCTATTCCGATGCGGATCGCGATGCGCTCCATGTGCGCGAGGCCGACCAGGCCGTGCGCATCGGCGAAGCCTTGCCGGCGCAATCCTATCTCAACGTCCCCGCGATCATCGAAGCGGCCAAGGCCAGCGGCGCGGATGCCGTTCATCCCGGCTATGGCTTTCTTGCCGAGAACGAGGCGTTTGCGCGCGCCTGCAAGGATGCCGGCCTCGTCTTCATCGGCCCGTCGCCGCAGGCGATCGAGGCGATGGGCAACAAGGCCGGCGCCAAGGAGATCATGAAGAAAGCCGGCGTGCCCATCGTGCCCGGCTACCAGGGTGCTGAGCAAGGCGACGAGGTCATGTTCGCCGAAGCCGGGAAGATCGGCTTTCCCGTGATGATCAAGGCGGTCGCCGGCGGCGGCGGCCGCGGCATGCGGCTCGTCACTGACGCGGCATCCTTCCCCGAAGCCCTGCGCAGCGCGCGGTCGGAAGCGAAAGCCGCGTTCGGCGATGCGGCCGTCATCCTCGAGCGGGCGATCCAGAACCCGCGCCACATCGAGATCCAGGTGTTCGGCGACAGGCACGGCAATGCCATCCATCTCGGCGAGCGCGATTGCTCGGTGCAGCGGCGGCACCAGAAGCTGATCGAGGAGGCGCCGTCGCCGGCGGTCACGCCGGAGCTGCGCGCGAAAATGGGCGAGGTCGCGGTGTCAGCGGTCAAGGCGCTGCGCTATGAGGGCGCCGGCACGCTGGAATTCCTGCTCGATCAGAGCGGCGCGTTCTACTTCATGGAGATGAACACGCGGCTGCAGGTCGAGCATCCCGTCACCGAGGCGATCACCGGGCTCGATCTCGTCGAGCTGCAGCTGCGCGTCGCGCGCGGCGATCCCTTGCCGGTGAAGCAGCAGGACATCAGGTTCTCCGGCCACGCCATCGAGGTGCGGCTCTGCTCGGAAGATGCCGCGCAGGATTTCATGCCGCAGTCCGGCCGCATGGCGCGCTGGCAGGTGCCTGAGGGCATCCGCGTCGAGCACGCGTTGCAACCGGGCTCGGAGATTCCGCCGTTCTACGATTCCATGATCGCCAAGGTGATCAGCCACGGCGCCAATCGCGAGGAGGCGAGGGGACGGCTGATCGTCGGCCTCGAGCAGCTTACGGCTTTCGGCGTGACGACGAACCAGGCGTTCCTATTGTCGTGCCTGCGTCATCCCGGCTTTGCCAAGGGGGAAGCGACGACGGCGTTCATCGGCACCCATCGCGACGAGCTGCTTGCCCCGCGTGCGGGCGCGGCATTCGAGAGAGCGCTGGCGGGGCTGCTGCTCTACGTCACCAGCCCACGCGCGCCGTGGTGGCAGGGCGGGCGAAGCCTCGCTGCCACCTTTCCGCTCCCGGCGAGAATCGAGATCGCCGGCCACGCGCACGCGCTCGACATCATGCGCGAGCGCGACGGCAGCTACACGGTCATTGCTGACGGTTGCCAGGAGAAGTTCGAGATCGACCAGCTCGATCCCGACGCCGTCCGCTTCCGCCACGCCGGCGTGATGGACAGCGCAAAATTCCTGCGGGATGGCGAACGGCTGTACGTCCAGCACCGCGGCATCCCGCTCGGCCTCACCGATCTCACCCTCGCGGCACCAAAAGCGGCCGCAAGCAATGGCGGTGACGGCAAGGTCCGCGCCGCCATGAACGGCCGCGTCGTCGCCGTCCTCGTCAAGCCCGGCGACCGCGTCACCGCCGGCCAGCCGGTGCTGACGCTGGAAGCGATGAAGATGGAGCACGTCCACAAAGCCGCCATCGACGGCGTGGTCAGCGCGATCCACGTCTCCGAGGGCGAGCAGGTCACGACGGGCAGGATCGTCGCGGAGATCGGGGCGGGTAGCGCCACAAACGCGGTCTCGTAGGTGGGCAAAGGCGCGCAGCGCCGTGCCCACGAATGTCGATTGCAAAAGGGGGTCGTGGGCACGCTTCGCTTTGACCACCCTACGGCACCCTCCTGAAACGTAACGATTTCAACGAGGTATGCACTCGCAAGGTTTTGTGCGCAATCTCTATTGAACAAAGTTCATTTTCAGGCGACAAATATTGAACGATGTTCAATGCCTGGAGATCCGCATGCTGCGCGCGCGTGACCAAGCTCAACCGGCCAATGCACTGGTCCCGCCAGTCGTTCGCCGACTCTCGTACGCCCCCCTTCAAACCGGCGAGAAATATCTTATCGGTGCGCTCCTCGTCCTGACGCTCACCGCGCTTCTGGCGCCCACGATGCCCGCCGCCGCCTGGCACATCCCGCATTTCGTCGATAGCCGCACCTTCCTCGGCGTGCCCAATGCCGGGGACGTGCTGAGCAATCTCGCCTTCCTCGCGATGGGCGTCTGGGGCTCGGAGCGGCTGCGTGCCCGCCACGATGCGCCGGTGGGTGCGAACTGGTTCTTCGTCGGCCTGATCCTCACGTGCCTCGGCTCGGGCTTCTATCATCTCGACCCCGACGTGCCGCAACGGCTCATCGCCGATCGTCTCGGCATGGCGGTCGCGTTTGCGGGCTTTCTGGGCATCGCGGCCAGCGAGCGCATCAGCACGCGCGCAGGCGAAGCGGTGCTGGTGCTGACGATGATCGCGGGCCTGTTGGCGGCCTGGGTGGCACGCGAGAATCTCACGCCCTGGGTGGTCGTGCAGTTCGGCGGCATGGCGCTGGCCGTGGGCCTCGCGTTCACACGCCCGCGACCCGGCGCGCTTGGCGTGCCGCTCGGCGGCGTGATGGTCTTCTATGTGCTGGCCAAGCTGTTCGAACTCGGCGACGTGACCGTGTTCGAAGCGACCGGCCACATGGTCTCGGGCCATACGCTCAAACATCTCGCCGCCGCGCTCGCGGCCTGGCCGGTGATCCGGGCACTGGGATCTAGGCCGTGTACGCATTAAGCGGCTGGCCGTCGACTGATGTCCGCTTAAGCCCCAACACCAGCGGAGAAGCAGCAATCTTCCAATGTAGCTGAAGGGCCACATGCGGACTCATGCAGCGCAGCATCATTCAATCACCTCGTCAGCCGTCGCGAGTAGCGCGGTTGGAATATTCAGACCGAGAGCGCGAGCAGTCTTAAGATTGATCACCAATCGGAAGCGTTCCGGCTGCTGGATCGGGAGTTCGGCCGCTTTCGCGCCCCGCAGCAGTTTTGCAACATAACCGGCGGAGCGGCGATTGAGGTCAATGATGTCAGGGCCATACGCGAGAAGGCCACCTTCGACCGCTTCTTCACGCCAGTGATACACCGCCGGAATGCGGTTTTGCGCGGCGAGCTCGATGATCTTGCGCCGGTTGGCGAACCCGATGGGGTCCACAAGCACGAGCAGGCCCTGAATATCCTTCGAAGCTATGGTCTGGAAAGCAGGGCCTATGTCCTCCACCGAGCGTTTGATCACCGGAAGTATCTCGACCTGCCGGTCCGCGGCGGTTTTCTGGAAGTCGGCCATCAGCCGTGCATGATATTGGTTGTCGGGGTCGAGGAGCACCGCGAACCGCGACGCCCGTGGCAGTAACTCCAACAGAAGCCCGAAATTCTTGCCGCTGCTTGCGACCCCGGTCAGTCCCGTCACGTTTCCACCCGGCCGCGCAAGACTTGCGGCAAGGCCGACACCGACCGCGTCTGCGGTGGCAGTCACGATGGGGATCGTGCCGGTGACTGCCCTGGCGGCAATTGCCTCGGGCGTGCTGGACGCCACAATCACCTCGACTTCGAGAGCCACCAGCTCGGCGGCAAATCTCGCCAGTTGTTCCCGGTCATTCTTCCAGAACCGGCGCTCAATGATGATGTTCGCGCCCTCCACATATCCCATCTCGCGGAGTCCGCGATCGAAGGCTTCGATTCGTTGGTGCGGAACTGACGCCAGGAAACCGATGCGAGGCATCTTCTTCATGAGCTGATGGGCGGGCTGCGCGATCAAGCTGCGCGGCCAAACGGCACCGATGGCCCCGATCAGTGCAATGAACTCCCGCCGCTGCATGTACCCTCCAAGGACCACGCCTGGGGATGACTACATTAGCATTTTGCCGTGGGACCGTGTGATCGACGGAGGTATGCGGGATTGAGATGGGCCGTTTGGGTTGAATAAGTCGAAAATAACGTCACAGCAAGAACCTCGCTGAATTAGGTCAGAGCGAGTGATGAAGTTCTCGCCTTCAACCCAACTATGCTCTCGGAGCTTTCGCAGAAAAGCATCGAGCTGCGTTGTACCAACTCCCGGCTCGGAGCACTTAGATAAACAATTCGATGGACACGTTCCTTTTGCCGGGCGCGCGCGGCAACTGGCCAAATTGCGGCCAGTCCGCCGAGGGTCGACATGAAATCGCGTCGCCTCATGACTAGCCTCCAAACAGCGGAGGATTATGGGGCGCAATCAGGACCGAGGATAGGGAAATGAGTCCGCAATGGGTCGAATGCAGACGGTCGCGGTCGCGCGGCAAGGTCGCTACGGGCCGACATCGGGCGTAGAGCCTTATTCGATCACCTCGTCCGCACGGGCGAGCAGTGATGGCGGGATTTCGATGCCTAAGGAGCGCGCGGTTGCTGAGTTGAGAACCAAACTGAACTCCGTGGGCTGCTGAATGGGCAAATCCTCCGGCCGAGCACCTCCCAAGATTCGTGCGGCGTAGATGCCGGCTTTTTCAAAGTTTGCGACAAGGCTCGGCCCGTAGCTCATCAGGCCACCGGCCGCCGGAAATTCGCGGAATTCATAGGACGCCGGAAGCGAATGACGATCGGCCAATGCGACAAGTTGCGCACGCAGGTTGAAAAATATCGCATCGTTGCTGACGAGGACCGCACCGACTTGGGCGCTAACAAGCTGCCTGAAAGCTGGCTCTAATTCATCCTGGTTGCGCGCCTTGGCTACTTTCAAGGTCCGCCCGGTCGAACGGGCAACTTCGTCAATTTCCTGAAGCAAGTCTTGATTGTCAGGGTTCACCAAAAATCCGACGGTAGCCTTTTGCTGGAGCAGCTCCTGGATCAGTTCGAGGCGCTTTAGGACAAGCCTCGCTGTCATCATAGATATGCCCGTGGCGTTGCCCCCGGGGTGAGCGAAGCTCTTTGCCAGTCCGAGCTTCACGGGGTCTGACGCGATTACGAATACGATCGGAATGGTTGAAGTTACTTTCCTTGCGGCGAGCGCAACCACATTGCCCCCTCCGATGATCAGCGCTGGATTGAAATGCAAGAGCTCCTGAGCGAGCTCCGGAAGCCTACTGTGGTTTCCTCGTGCCCACCTACGTTCTATCGTAACGTTTTTGCCAACTACGAAACCCCTCTCCGCGAGACCTCTTTCGAATGCTGCGTCATAGGGACTCGCAATGTCAGGGGAACCCACGGACAACACACCGATAACAGCTACCGCTGAACGTTGCGCGCTCGCCGTCAGCGGCCACAGAGGTGCCGCGCCGACAAGAAGCGTGATGAACTCCCGCCGTCTCATGTGCGCTCCTAAGCTCTCTGGTGACGGCATCGTAGCCGTTCAGGCGAGCTCATTGAAAGTGGCCAAGGTCAAAAGTGTTGCATCCGCGAACCGCCGCAGACTTCTGTCTCCCCCAGCTCCACGAAGCGAGAAACATTTGTTCCCGCTCCTAGAATTGCAATATGGCAAGCCAATTTGCGACAGCATTACTGCTACACATCTCGCTGGGATTGCTGACCATGCCATTGTTTAAGGAGATCAGGGACCCTGACGATGCTCACGTTCCGGCGTCAGGCACGTGCAACCGCAAGAATGAGTTTCGACCCGGGCGGTTGAGGGGTTGGAGTGCAGGCTCAGACTTCTGCTATGGGTCAAAAGCGGTGCTCGGAGGGCGAGGTCCCAATGGTCGGCTGAGGGCCACAAGCGGACATCAACGGGACGATGCAAGAGCACATGGCGGATTTTCGGTTGCCATGATCCGGCCCCGCGCTGGGGAGCACGGAGCGTACAGAACGCTGGCTTGAGGTTGAGGCAATTGGTCCAATCTTCTGATCCATCTTGAAACAAGATCAAGCCTCTCTAAGTCTCACGCCGGAGGGCTCCTCCGACCTCTTTTGGAAAGGATTGCTTGTAACCGTCGAGGACGACGATGATGACACTGGAAGAAAAGCTCGCCCGCTTGCGCACCCACCGCAATAGCATTCACCGCTACCACCGGCTGCTCAAGACCCGCCTTTCCGATCTGGAGCGCGAGTACATCGAAAGCCGTCTCTCCGAGGAACGGGCGGCGCTGGTAAGCCTCGCGCGCACGCCGTTCCCCATTCCTTTTAAAATGCCGCCGCCAGAGCAGCAGCCGCAGACCTTCAAGCCTGAGGTGACCTGAGCTTGCCGTGGGCATCAGGAGGTCGCTCCCGTGCGACAGCGGCCCATCAACGGCGTCGAGCCGGATAGAACCGAGGATGACATTACGCGTGAGCTGCTCGGCCCCAGGGGCGTTCCGGGCGGTCCCGATCCCGCCCGCATGGTCCCGCAGGTCGAGAAGAACACGCCAAAGCACATAAGGTGGAGAAACCCCGAGCTCCCGCGATGAACCGAGCGCCAGAAACCGGAACCTTGTTGATCTGGTCAAGGGCAGAGAGGCGGAACGGGTAGTGGCAAATCACCGTTGCTCCGAATTGCGGGGCGCCTTTGATTGCGGTGCAATGATGCAAGACGCTCAGAAGTACATCAACATTGCCGCTCTAGTCGCGCTCGCTGGTTGGCTTGGTCTCTGTTTCAAGATGGGCTGGTACTGATGGGGCGGCTTACGCCCGGAGTAGACCACATCGGCCCCCAGCCTGGAGGTTTTTCCGGATCGAAAAACGAGCTGGGACCGAGAGGTCTGCCGTTGGATGGCAAACGCAGCTTGGTCCCAAAAATCATGCCCCGTGGCATTCAAATTTGGGAATCCGACGCAAACGGAATGCCCGATGAACCTAGCCCCGGAGCAAGGCCTTTCCATCGGCACTTTCGGAATTTGGCGCCGGGAGTAAGCCGTCCAGCAAGGCTAGCTCGAGCTGCGGCACTTACGGCTGACCCAAGGCCGACTGCGCTGAGTAGCTGCCGGCCCCAGGTCCGCACCGAATTTCGTCCGCGTCGGCTGGACAGGTTTTTCCGATAACGGCGAAGCTATGCCACGAGCCAAACGATCCAGCTTCTCAGCTACCGGTGGTCAGCCGCGGCGGGTTGCGGGACATAATCCAGAGCTCGATCGCTGCCAAGATTGCGACCGCCGCGCCGATGATCACATGCACGGTCATCGCGGTGGTTCCCTGGAAGCCCAATACCCAGGGCGATACCAGTGCCCACAAGCCGACGACGAGGTTCAGCCACTCCTCCCACACCGCGAACGCCGCCAGCGCCGCGACCGCAAGGATCGCGATGGCGATACCGGTGATAACGGCGTTCTGAGAGACCGTCCCCGCATCGAAACCGAATATCCAGGGCGAAACGAACAGTATCGCGCCGAGGATCAGGTTCGCAACGTCACAAAACTTTGCGTTCGTCCAATTCCCTTCCCAATTCTGCATGGCACCCTCCATTGGAGGTTTCGATGCCAAATCAACCGCGTAATCGCCGAGCCGGTTTCCATCGCGGCCCGCGGCATAATGGCAACGGAGAGGCGGACCCGCCGCGCCGGTGCTGTCCTAGGCTGTGTGCTCATTAAGCAGCTGACCGCCTGCGGTCCCAACCTTAACAGCGGCGGGAAAGCGGACGGCTCCGGAGGTCGCTGAAGGGTCAAAATGCGAAGAACTCAGGTTGAGCAAATCTGGACCGCTCTGCCGCGATAAGCAGACCTCTGTGAGACGCAGCGCAACGTCGCAGATGGACCAAAGGCTGAATTTACGGACTTAGTCACTATTGGCACGCGCCAGCAGGGACGTTCGAAGCCCTTCTTCGATTGACACGATCTGACTGTTCTCTCCACTTGGCCAATTGTCGGTTAGAGGCTTGAAGTCGTCGCCGCCCATCCTAAGTTCAGACGCTGCCGGCTGTGTCCGGCAAAACGAAACTCATGCGAAGGATTGAGAAGCCCGCTTGCGCGGGCATAAGTCGAGGGAAGTCACATGAGAAAGCTTGCTCTTGCAATCGCCGCGGCAGCAACGCTCCTCATCGGAACCGTTGCGCCGGCCTCGGCCCATTGGCGGGGCCATCATCATCATTGGGGCGGTCCAGGCATCGGTCCGGCCATCGCGCTCGGCCTGTTCACCGGAGCGCTGGCCGCCGCGGCCGCACCTCCGGTCTATTATGCGCCGGTCTATGGTCCGCCGCGATACTATTATGGCCCCCGCTATTATCGGACCGTCCGGTATTATCCGGCGGCATATCCTTACTGGTATCCCTGGTGAACTGATGCAAAGGCCCGGCCTGCAACCGGGCCTTATCGCTGCCCGGCATCTCGATCGCCTGCGTCCGGCGCTGCCGAGCCCGCGTTTGGGACGACTGGAACCGATGGCAGCAGGAGAAGTTCTGTCGTGAACATGCAGGTCCGGAGGCGCACCGGGCCCGAGCGAGCGCGCCAAATGCGCCTCGACGTTAGCCCGGCCCGCGTAACACGATCGGATCTGGCCTCCCCATGAACAAGAATGCCCGTTTCAATATCGGATACGCCATCGCCGCAATTTTCGCGGTCTTCCTGATTCAGTATCTGATCTCGGCGGCGAACCAGATCGCGGTGATCCCCTACAGCGAATATCAGCAATTGCTGCGCCAGGGGAAAGTCGAGACGGTCGGCATCTCCGACCGCACCTTGCAGGGCACGCTGAAGGAGCCGCTGTCCGGCGGCCAGAAGCAATTCGTCACCACGCGCGTCGACCAGGACGTCGCCCAGGAGCTCGAGAAGCACAACGTCCGTTTCACCGGGCAGATCGAGAGCACGTTTCTGCGCGACCTGTTGTCGTGGGTGATGCCGGTTCTGCTGTTCTTCGGCGTCTGGTGGTACATCGGCCGCCGCATGGCCGAGGGCGGCGGGATCGGCGGCGGGCTGATGGCGATCGGCAAGAGCAAGGCCAAGGTCTACGTCGAATCCAACACCGGCGTCACGTTTGCCGACGTCGCCGGCGTGGACGAGGCCAAGGACGAGCTGCGCGAGGTTGTTGATTTCCTGAAGAACCCGACCGACTATGGCCGGCTTGGCGGCCGTATGCCGAAAGGCGTGCTGCTGGTGGGGCCGCCGGGCACAGGCAAGACCTTGCTGGCCAAGGCGGTGGCCGGCGAGGCCAGGGTGCCGTTCTTCTCGATCTCCGGCTCGGAGTTCGTCGAGATGTTCGTCGGCGTCGGTGCGGCGCGGGTGCGGGACCTGTTCCAGCAGGCGCACGAAAAGGCGCCGGCCATCATCTTCATCGACGAGCTCGATGCGCTGGGCCGCGCCCGCGGCATCGGCCCGTTCGCCGGCGGCCATGATGAAAAGGAGCAGACACTCAACCAGCTGCTGGTCGAGCTCGACGGCTTCGATTCGCGCTCCGGGCTCGTCATCCTCGCCGCCACCAACCGGCCCGAAATCCTCGATCCCGCCCTGCTCCGCGCCGGCCGCTTCGACCGGCAGGTGCTGGTCGACCGCCCCGACAAGAGGGGCCGCATCGAGATCCTCAATGTGCACATGAAGAAGGTGCGCCTCGCCGACAATGTCGATGCAGACGCCGTTGCCGCGCTCACCCCTGGTTTCACGGGAGCGGACCTCGCCAATCTCGTCAACGAGGCCGCGCTGCTGGCGACGCGCCGCGCCGCCGAGGCGGTGACCATGAGCGATTTCAACAATGCGGTCGAGCGCATGATCGCAGGCCTGGAAAAGCGCAACCGCCTGCTCAACCCCAGGGAACGCGAGATCGTCGCCTATCACGAGATGGGGCACGCCCTCGTCGCGCTCTCACTGCCGGGGACCGATCCCGTGCACAAGGTCTCGATCATCCCGCGCGGCGTCGGCGCGCTCGGCTACACCATCCAGCGGCCGATCGAGGACCGTTTCCTGATGACCAAGGAGGAGCTGGAGAACAAGATGGCGGTGCTGCTCGGCGGCCGCGCCGCGGAGCTTATCGTGTTCGGGCACTTGTCGACCGGTGCGGCGGACGACCTGCGCCGCGTCACCGATATCGCCCGCAGCATGGTGACGCGCTACGGCATGTCGGAGCGTCTCGGCAGCGTCGCCTATGAGCGCGATCCCGGCAACTTCCTGGCCGGCCCTGACCGCCCCTATCCGACGCGCGAGCGCGACTATGCCGAGGAGACCGCCGCCGCGGTCGACCACGAGGTGAAAACCATCGTCGACCAGGTGTTCCAGCGCACCCAGGGCATCCTGACCACGCGGCGGCCGATCCTGGACCGCGCCGCAAGGAAGCTGCTCGAGAAGGAGACGCTGGAGCAGAGCGACATCGATGCGCTGATCCGGGAAATGCCCAAGGAAGGGCTGCGGGCGATCTAGGGCCACTCACGCGGCGCGCTTGCGCCTGATCTCGGCGGGAAGCTCGATCATCCGCCTGTCCGGCGGCGAACCGTTCGAGATGAGCGGCGCGGGCGCGCCGTCGCGCTTCGGCGCCTCGATCCCGATGCCGGGATCGGTGCTTCTGGCGTGCCATTCGATCAGGAGATGGCCGGCCACCAACATCAAGCCGGCGCAGAACAGCGCAAGAGCCGCGCTCACGAGATCACGATAGTCATCCATCCCACGAACCAAACATGCGTGCAGCCTCATCGGCGCCTGCGTGGACCAGATTGGAATGAAGGCTTCGCGTTTCAAGAGCCCGGCGAGCGCGGAGAAGGAGACGGCAATCGCCATCGCCGATTTCATTCACGTCACGCTGGAACATTCCGGCCATTTCCAAATTCTAGTGGCGCCCACCGGCCTGAGGCGTCTGGGTGCCATGATCGGGCTCAGCGGATCAGGTTCGCGGTGGTCCAACCATCTTGCTCTAACGAGGATTTGGCCATGAAACCTGACTGCGCTCGGACCGCGCCGCTCTCGGCGCTTCACTCAGATTATCGCTTGGATCGGCAACGCGCCCTGGATCGGGGCGAACGGTGCTCGTGAGGGAGGGCGCGATGTTGGTTACCTCACTTCCTGCCCTTCACGGGGAAAGCGGGCTATCCCGCTATCTCAAGGAGATCCATCGTTTTCCGCTGCTCGAGGCGACGGAGGAAGCCGACTATGCGAGGCGATTGCGCGATTGCGGCGATCGTGACGCCGCCTATCGGCTGGTGACGAGCCATTTGCGGCTCGCGGCGAAGATCGCGCTGCAATATCGCCGCTATGGCCTCGCCATCGCCGACCTCATCTCGGAGGCCAATGTCGGGCTGATGCTGGCCGTCAAGCGGTTCGACCCCGAGAAAGGCTTCCGGCTCGCGACCTATGCCTCCTGGTGGATCAAGGCCTCGGTTCAGGAATACATCCTGCGATCATGGTCGCTCGTCAAGCTGGGCACCACTGCTGCGCAGAAGAAGCTGTTCTTCAACCTGCGCAAGCTGAAGAACAAGCTTGGCGTTGCGGAGGATGGCGAGCTCCGGACGGATCAGCTGACATCTATCGCGAGGCATCTCGACGTCAGGGAAGCCGACGTCGCCGAGATGAACGGCCGGCTGCGCGGCGACATCTCACTCAACGCGCCGATCAGCGTCGAGACGGAAGGCGACCAATGGCAGGACCGGCTGGTGGATCCCTCTCCCGATCCGGAGAGTCTGCTGCTGGACGCGGCCGACCGTGAACGCACCAAGGCTGCCCTCGCCGATGCACTCGCTGCGCTGACACCGCGGGAGCGCAGCATCGTCGAGGCGCGATATCTCGGCGAGCCGCAGCAGACGCTGGATGCGCTCGCCGGCAAGTTCGGCATCTCGCGCGAGCGCGTCCGGCAGATCGAGCAGCGCGCGTTGCAGCGGATCAAGGCGAAGATGTTCGCGCGCCTCGATGAGGCGCGCCTTGCGACGTCGCGTTAGGCGAGCGAAGAAGAATGCTGATCGGCCAAGGCCGATCAGCATCCTCTGCAGATATCGGGGACAAGACGTTCGGGCGAAAACTCCCGGCTCCTGCGCTCGGTCTGGCCGGACTTCTCAGGATTGCTCCGAGACGCTCCGACGGAACTGGTCGCAAGCTGCCGGGCGGGCTCGGCCGAGCTCCGCATCTCGGCGCGAGGCGTGTCGGCCTCCTTGGCCTGAAGCCCATTGGCCATGCCCAACACAGCGACGGCGAGGACAATGCCTCTCATCTGATGATCCTCCTTTCGCCTGAGCGATGAGTGGCTGAACGATGAGGAGCGGCCTCGCCGGCCGCTCCCCCATTTCAGCTCGTGGCGGGCTCCGGCTTGTCTCGATCAGGCGGCGTGAGGTCGAGCCGGATCCCGGATGGCCCGAGGACCGGCAGCAATGTGTCCACCTTCATGGTCGGGCTGCCCCGATCCCAGCTCGACCACGGCATCGTGTCCAGGTACGGGATCGGCGGCAAGGCGAGCCGCTCGAAACTGTCCGCAGTCTTGGCGGCAGGGCCGGGGCTTTCGGCGCCAAAGGCCGCAAAGGGCACCAGCGAGAGGCCAGCCCCAACGGCCAAGGCGGCGAGCCGCCGCAACGTTTTCCGAGTGGTTTCCCCGCGAGCGGAGAAAGCACGATCCTTGATCATTTCATCCTCCTTTCGTTCGAGAACACAGTCACAGATCCATGGCAAACGAGCCCGGCCGTTCGGCCAGGCTCGCCCGTCCTTAGAAGTCCATCGCGGGAGCGCTCGGCGCTTCCGTCTTCTTCGGCTTCTCGGCCACCAGCGCTTCGGTCGTGATGAGCAGCGAGGCCACCGAGGCCGCATCCTGCAAGGCGGTGCGGACGACCTTGGCAGGATCGATCACGCCCGCCTGCACCAGATCCTGGTACTCGCCAGTCGCGGCATTGAAGCCCCAGGTGTAGGTCTGGTTCTCGAGCAGCTTGCCGACGACGACGGAGCCGTCCTCACCCGCATTCTGCACGATCTGCCGCGCCGGGACCTGGATGGCGCGGCGCACGATGTCCACGCCCGCCTTCTGGTCGGCATTGGCGGTCTTGACCCCGTCGAGCGCCTTGAGCGCGCGCAGCAGTGCCACGCCGCCGCCCGGCAGGATGCCTTCCTCGACCGCGGCCCGGGTCGCATGCAGAGCGTCGTCGACGCGATCCTTGCGCTCCTTGACCTCGACCTCGGTCGCGCCGCCGACCCGGATCACCGCGACGCCGCCGGCGAGCTTGGCGAGGCGCTCCTGCAGCTTCTCGCGGTCGTAGTCCGAGGTGGTTTCCTCGATCTGCGCCCTGATCTGCTGGCTGCGCGCCTCGATGTCCTTCTTGGCGCCGGCGCCGTCGACGATCGTCGTGTTCTCCTTCTCGATCACCACTTTCTTGGCACGGCCCAGCATCTTCACGGTGACGTTCTCGAGCTTGATGCCGAGATCTTCGGAGATCACGGTGCCGCCGGTGAGGATCGCGATATCCTCCAGCATCGCCTTGCGGCGGTCGCCGAAGCCCGGCGCCTTGACGGCGGCAACCTTCAGGCCGCCGCGCAGGCGGTTGACGACCAGCGTCGCCAGCGCCTCACCCTCGACCTCCTCCGCGATGATCAGGAGCGGCTTGCCGGATTGCACGACCTGCTCCAGCAGCGGCAACACGGCCTGCAGGCCCGACAGCTTCTTCTCGTGGATCAGCACATAGGGATCTTCGAGCTCGGCCTTCATCTTCTCGGCGTTGGTGACGAAATAGGGCGAGATGTAGCCGCGGTCGAACTGCATGCCCTCGACCACCTCGAGCTCGGTGTGCAGGCTCTTGGCCTCCTCGACCGTGATCACGCCCTCATTGCCGACCTTCTGCATCGCATCCGCCAGGAAGCGGCCGATCTCGGTGTCGCCGTTGGCGGAGATGGTGCCGACCTGGACGATCTCGTCGTTGGAGGTGATCTTCTTGGCGTGCGACTTGAGGTCGGCGACGATCGCGTCCACGGCAAGGTCGACGCCGCGCTTCAGGTCCATCGGATTCATGCCGGCCGCGACGGCCTTGGCGCCCTCCTTGACGATGGCCTGCGCCAGCACGGTCGCCGTGGTGGTGCCGTCTCCGGCGAGATCACTGGTCTTGGAGGCGACCTCGCGCACCATCTGGGCGCCCATGTTCTCGAACTTGTCCTCCAGCTCGATCTCCTTGGCGACGGTGACGCCGTCCTTGGTGATGCGGGGAGCGCCGAACGATTTCTCGATAACCACGTTGCGTCCCTTTGGACCGAGCGTGACCTTCACCGCATTCGCCAGTGTGTCGACGCCCCGCAGCATGCGCTCGCGGGCCTCGGTCGCGAACTTCACGTCCTTGGCAGCCATGTTGTTAAACTCCTTTCCGTTCGATGACTGTCAGCGTTACGCCGCCTTCTTCAGCGTGCCGGCCTGCTCGGCCACGCCGAGAAGATCGCTTTCCTTCATGATCAACAGCTCCTCGCCGTCGATCTTGACCTCGGTGCCCGACCACTTGCCGAACAGCACCCGGTCGCCGACCTTGACGTCGAGCGGCACGAGCTGGCCCTGCTCGTTTCGCCCGCCCGGCCCCACGGCGATGACCTCGCCCTGCTGCGGCTTCTCCTTGGCGGTGTCGGGAATGATGATGCCGCCGGCGGTCTTCTCCTCGGCATCGATGCGGCGCACGAGCACACGGTCGTGCAACGGGCGGAAATGCATGCACATCCTCCTTGGGTAGGTTCAGCGATGTCCAAAATCCGGGTCCGGAACCGGCCCCCGGGCGGCAAACGACCTAGGAATACGCGGATTTCTAGTCAAGAGGACCTGCAAAAATTTTTGCGCTACTTCAAGGTTCTTGTCCGGATCCTTTGGATGTGCCGCCGTCCCTGTCACGCCTGCTTGGCGGGCGAGGTGCATCGGCTTGGGCCCGCAAATCTCGAGAGCCGCCCTTACTGGTCATTTCCATGTGAGGATGATCCCATATAGCCCCTTGAGGTCCGCTTTGGGTCAAAAGCGGTAACGCTCTGCCGAGCAGAAGATTTCCGCTTCTCCCTCAGGAGCTGACCTTTCTTCTATGAGCCCGCCTTAGCGGCCTCGCCCCGTCCCGTCATTGAGCAGGCACGCCACCTGATGCCCATCACCGGCATCCACCAGCGCCGGCCGTTCCGTCTTGCACCGCTCCATTGCAAACCGGCAGCGGGTGTGAAATGCGCAGCCGGAGGGCGGGTTGACCGGGCTCGGCACGTCGCCATCCACCAAGGGCGCGAGCTTCTTCGCCAGCGGATTGGCGACCGGCACCGAGGCGAGCAGGGCCTGGGTGTAGGGATGCCGGGGATTGCGGAACAGCTCGTCCTTGTCGGCGATCTCGACGATGCGGCCGAGATACATCACGGCGACGCGGTGGCTGATATGGGCGACCACGGCAAGGTCGTGCGCGATGAAGAGATAGGAGAAGCCGTGCTGCCGCTGCAGGTCGATCAGAAGGTTGATCACCTGCGCCTGGATCGAGACGTCGAGCGCGGAGACCGGCTCGTCGCAGACGATCAGGCGTGGCCCCAGCGCCAGCGCGCGGGCAATGCAGATGCGCTGGCGCTGACCGCCGGAGAATTGATGCGGGAAATTGCGCATCTGGTCAGGCCGCAATCCCACCTGCTCGAACAGCCTTGCGACCCGCGCGTCCAGCTCCTTGCCGGTGGCGAGCCCGTGCACGGCGATCGGCTCGCCGACGATGTCGCCGGCGGTCATGCGCGGATTGAGCGAGGCGAACGGATCCTGGAACACGATCTGCATCGAGCGGCGGTGCGGCCGCATCGCCGTTTTCGACAGATGCGTGATGTCCTCGCCGTCGAGGCGGATCTGGCCCGAGGTCGGCTCGACCAGCCGCAGCACGCTGCGCGCCACCGTGGACTTGCCGCAGCCGGATTCGCCGACGAGGCCGAGCGTCTCGCCGGTGCCGAGCGCGAAGGAGACGCCATCGACCGCGTGCACGGTGCCGACCTGCCGGCGCAACACGCCGGCGCGCACGGGATAGTGCTTCTTGAGGTCGGTGACTTCGAGCAGCGCCTCGGTCATGCCACCTCCGCGACTTCTTCCGCGCGCCAGCAGGCGGCCAGATGCCCGCCGCCCCAATCTGCCAGCGGCGGATATTCGGCCTCGCAACGCTTGATGGCGAGCTTGCAGCGCGGCGCGAAGGCGCAGCCTTGCGGCAGCCGCACCAGCGATGGCACCGTGCCGGGGATTTCGTTGAGCCGCGCCTGCGCGGCGGCGCCGGAGGCCGGCACGGCCGGGATCGAGGCCATCAGCCCGCGCGTATAGGGATGCTTCGGCGCGGCGAACAGCGCCTCGACGCTGGCCTCCTCGACCTTTCGCCCCGCATACATCACGATCACGCGTTGCGCGGTCTGCGCGACCACGCCGAGATCGTGCGTGATCAGCACGAGCCCGGTGCCGAGCTCCTTCTGCAGGTCGAGGATCAGCGCCAGGATCTGCGCCTGGATGGTGACGTCGAGCGCGGTGGTCGGCTCATCCGCGATCAGGAGCGCCGGCCGGCAGGCCAGCGCCATCGCGATCATCGCGCGCTGGCGCATGCCGCCGGAGAGCTGGTGCGGATATTCGCGCGCCCGCCGCGCCGGCTCGGGGATGCGCACCAGCCGCAGCATCTCGACGGCGATGCCTTGCGCCTCTTTCGCCGAGATATGCCGATGCAGCCGCACCGCCTCGACGATCTGGTCGCCGATCCGCATCACCGGATTGAGCGAGGTCATCGGCTCCTGGAAGATCATGGAGATGCGATTGCCCCTGACCGCGCGCATCTGCGCCTCATCCAGCGCCAGCAGGTCGGTGCCTTCCAGCGCGACGGAGCCGCCGACGATGCGCCCGGGCGGATCGGGCACGAGACGCATCAGCGACAGCGCGGTGACGCTCTTGCCGCAGCCGGATTCACCGACGATCGCCAGCGTCTCGCCGCGCCTCACGCTGAAGGAGAGGTCGTCGACAGCCCTGAACAGGCCGGAATTGGTGAAGAACACCGTCTTCAGGTTTTTCACGTCGAGCACGAGATCGGTCTTGTCCGCCATCAGCCGCGCTGCCTCGGATCCAGGATGTCACGCAGGGCGTCGCCGAACAGGTTGGCGCCGAACACGGCGAGGCTGATCGCGACGCCCGGGAAGATCACCAGCCACGGCGCGGTGCGGACATATTCGGCGGCGGATTCGGACAACATGCGTCCCCACGACGGATAGGGTTCGGGAATGCCGAGGCCGAGGAAGGACAGCGAGGCTTCGGTCAGGATGGTCGAGCCGAGCTGCGCCGTCGCCAGCACGATCAGCGGCGCCAGCGTGTTCGGCAGCACATGGCGCAGCGCGATCCGCATCTCGCTCATGCCGATCGACTTGGCGGCCTCCACGAACGGCTGCTCGCGCAGCGCCAGCGTGTTGGCGCGGATGACGCGCGCCACCGTCGGGATCAGCGGAATGGCGATGGCGATGATCACGTTCGGCAGCGAGGGCCCGAGCGCGGCCGTCATCACCAGCGCGAGCACCAGCAGCGGCAGCGCCTGCAGCACGTCGGAGACGCGCTGGAACACCAGATCAAACCAGCCGGAGAGATAGCCGGAGGTGAGGCCGACGATCACGCCGATGGTGCCGCCGAGCACGGTCGAGCCGATGCCGACCGCGAGCGAGATCCGTGCGCCGTGGATGATGCGGCTGAACACGTCGCGGCCGAAGGAATCGGTGCCCATCCAGTGCGCCCAGCTCGGCCGCGCCAGCGCGCGGGCGGAATCGACGGTCAGCGGATCATAGCGCGCGATGACATCGGCGAAGATCGCCGTCAGCACGAACAATGTCATGATGACGAGCCCGGCCGCGCCCAGCACGTGCCGCTGCGCCATGAACAGCACGCGCCGCCAGCCCCCGGTCGCATGCGCCCCGGCCCGCCTCAGCTCAACGTCGAAATCGATCGCGGCCAAGCTGATCTCCTAATCCGTGTACCTGATCCGCGGGTCGAACACCGCGTAGAGCATGTCGACGGTGAAATTGGCGAACACCACCACGACCGCGATGAACATCACGAGGTTCTGCACGATCGGATAGTCGCGCCAGCGGATCGCCTCCACCAGGAAGCGCGCGACGCCGGGGATGTTGAACACGGTCTCAGTGACGATCAGGCCGCCGATCAGGAACGCCGCCTCGATGCCGATCACGGTTATCACGGGCAGGATCGCGTTCTTCAGCGCGTGGTGATAGTTCACCGCCGCTTCGGATGCCCCCTTGGCGCGGGCGGTGCGGATGTAGTCCTGCCGCAGCACCTCCAGCATCGAGGAGCGCGTGATGCGCATGGTCAGCGCCGCGCTGCGGAAGCCGACGGCGGCGGCCGGCACGGCGTAGGTCGCGAACGCCTCGAGCCAGGTCTTCGGATTGGGATTGAAGATCGGCATCTGCCCGAACATCGCCACCGACGCTGTAAGGATCAGAAGGCCGAGCCAGAACGAGGGCAGCGACAGGCCGCTGAGGCTGACGACGCGAAGCGCGTAGTCGAGCTTCGTGCCCTGCTTCACCGCGCTGATGACGCCGAGCGGAATGCCGATCGATGCCGAGAACAGCAGCGCGAGGCCGGCGAGCTTTGCCGTGATCGGAATTCGCGGCAGGATCTCCTGCAGCGCCGGCTTCTCCGAGACATAGGAGAAGCCGAAATCGCCGCGCATGAAACCGCTGATCCAGTGCCAATATTGCACGATCAGGGGACGGTCGATGCCGAGCTCCTTCTCCAGATTGGCCTTGTCGGCGGGATCGACATAGCCGGCGGCGGCGAACAGGATGTCGACGATGTTGCCCGGTACGATGCGCAGCAGGAAGAAGATGACGATCGAGATCCCGAACAGGGTCACGAACATCAGGAACAGGCGCCGCACCAGATAGGCAAACATGCACCGCCCTCCGCGCCAGCCGTTAGCGTCGCGTCACTTGTCGAGCCACACGTCCTCGTAGCGGAAGCCGTTGTAGGAGCTGTTCGACATGATCGTGACGCCCTTGACGTGGGGGTGCCAGCAGGTGCCGGCGCGGGCATGGAAGATGATCGGGCGGGCGACGTCCTCCTGCAGCTTCTTGTCGATGTCCCACACCAGCGGCCTGCGCTTTCCGATGTCGGTCTCCTGCGACTGCACGTCGAACAGCTTCTCGATCTCCTTGTTGCAATAATTGGTGTAGTTCCGCTCCGAGCCGCAGGCATAGTTCTCGTAGAACGACTGGTCGGGATCGTCGACGGCATTGCCGGTCAGGTTGAGGCCGAGCATGTAATCCTTGCGCGCGACCTTCGGGAACCAGTTCGCGGTTTCGACGACGTCGAGCTCGCCGTCGATATAGATGGTCTTGAGCTGGTCGATCAGGATCACGGCGGGGTCGCGATATTCCGCGATGTTGCGCGTCGAGACTTTCACGGCGAGGCGCTTGTCCGGACCGTAGCCCGCCTTCTGCATCAGCTTCCTGGCTTCCTCGCGGTTGGCGTTGATGTCGCGGCCATAGCCCGGAATGGTCTCCAGCCGGTCCTTCGGCATGCCCCAGAGGCCCTGCGGCGGCGGCAGCATGGTGCCGCCGATGTCGCCCTGGCCTTCGAACAGGATGTCGACGAACGCCTTGCGGTCGAGCGCGAGCGCCATCGCGCGGCGGATGTCGATGTTGTCGAACGGCGCGGAGGTCGAATTGACGATGATGTTGGTCGAGACGTTGGTCGGCTCGACGACGCAGGTCGCGTTCGGCGCCTGCGACTTGATGTCCTTCAGCAGCGGGATCGTGATGTGCGTCGGAAAGGTCATGTCGAACTTGCCGGCGACGAAGGCCAGGATCGCGGTCGAGCGGTTGGTGATGATGGTGTATTCGATGCCGTCGAGATGGGGCAGGCCCTTCTTCCAATAATTGGGATTGCGCGTCAGCTTAATCGATTCATTGGCCTTGAACTCGACGAACTTGAACGGTCCGGTCCCGATCGGATTTGTGCGCATGTCCGCCGGCGAGACATGGCAGGGATAGACCGGTGTGTAGCCGGAGGCGAGCATCGCCAGCAGCGAGGGCTGCGGCCGCTTCAGGTCGAAGGTGACCTCGAATTCGCCGTTGGTCGTGACCTCGTTGACCTCGCTGTACCAGGCCTTGCGCGGATTCTGCCGCAGCTTCTGCTGCGACTTGCCCATCAACAGATCGAAGCTGCATTTGACGTCGGCCGAGGTGAACGGCTTGCCGTCGTGCCATTTCACGCCCTGGCGCAGCTTGAACGTCAGCTTCTTGTTGTCGCTGCTCCAGGACCAGCTTTCGGCGAGGTCCGGCCGCAGCGTATCGGGGCTGTTCTGCGCGATGTGCTGATCGTAGATGAGGAGATTGTTGAACACCCCCATGAAGGGGATGTTGATCGAATAGGTCGCGCCTTCGAGGATCGAGGCGTTGGCCGGACTGTCGCGGTGATACATCCGCAAAATGCCGCCCTGCTTGGGCTCGCCGGCGAGCGTGGCAGTTGAGGCCGTCAGCACAGATAACGCCGCCATTGCGGCGAGCGCCCACACGCTCCGCATGCTCATCCTCCCTGGACCTCGGCCTTTTGCGGCCTGTTTATCCAGACGATAGCGAGGCGCGTGCAGCGAGGCAACCCGCAAGGCCAGCTGCGCTCTCGACAATTCGGATGACGGAATATCTCGGGCGCTTGTCTCGCGATGTGAGAGTGCAGGTGCGAAGACGCGATTCCTGTGAGAGTTTGCGCGAGGTCGCCTCAACAACCTCCGCTGTCATCCCGGACAAGCGCGCCCTCAGCGCGCGCCGATCCGGGATCCATAGCCACAGGGAGGAGCTTGGCGAAGACTCGGAGTTGCCAGCCCATGCCGCAACTCCTTCCTGGGGTTATGGGTCCCGGGCTCGCGACTTCGTCGCGCCCCGGGAAGACAGTTGCGTGTATGGCGCTTGCTTGCGCACCTTACGTAGCGGAAACCCTCACACGATCCGCGAGACCTTGTTCCCCCAGTACCGGTCCCGCAGCAGCCGCTTGTACAGCTTGCCGGTCGGCAGCCGCGGCAATTCCTTTTCGAAATCGACCGAGCGCGGCACCTTCTGCCGCGACAGCGACTTTGCGCAGAACGCGATCAGCTCCTCGGCGAGCGCCGGCCCCGGCTCCACGCCGGGCATCGGCTGCACCACCGCCTTCACCTCCTCGCCGAGATCGGCATTGGGTACGCCGAACACCGCGGCGTCCGCCACCTTGGGGTGGGTGATCAGGAGGTTCTCGCATTCCTGCGGATAGATGTTCACCCCGCCGGAGATGATCATGAAGGTGGCGCGGTCGGTCAGGTATAGGAAGCGGTCGGCATCGACATAGCCGACGTCGCCGACCGTGCTCATGCTCCCATCGGCAGAGCGCGCCTCCTTGGTTTTCTCGGGATCGTTGAAATATTCGAACGGCGTTGCCGTCTTGAACCAGACCTGGCCGGGCGTGCCGGTCGGGCATTCCCGCATGTTCTCGTCGAGAATGTGCAGGTCCCCGAGCAGCACCTTGCCGACGGTGCCGCGATGCGCCAGCCATTCCTCGCTGTTGCAGGCGGTGAAGCCGAGGCCTTCGGTGGCGCCGTAATATTCGTGGATGATCGGTCCCCACCATTTGATCATCTCGTCCTTGACCTGCGGCGGACAGGGCGCGGCGGCGTGGATGGCGATCTCCAGCGAGGACAGATCGTAGCGGGCGCGCACCTCCTCCGGCAACTTCAGCATGCGCGAGAACATCGTCGGCACCAATTGCGTGTGGGTGATGCCCCATTGCTCGACCAGCTGCAGGTAACGCTCGGGATCGAAGCTTTCCATGATGATCACGGTGCCGCCCATGCGGATCGTGAGGTTCACGGCCGCCTGCGGCGCCGAATGATAGAGCGGCGCCGGCGACAGGTAGACCATGCCCTCGCGGTAGTGCCAGAGCCTCAACAGGAAATCGAACAGCGGCAGATTGTGCTTCGGCTTCTCCTCCGGCAGCGGGCGCAGGATGCCCTTAGGTCGTCCCGTCGTGCCGGAGGAATAGAGCATGGCGGTGCCGAGCCACTCGTCGGGAATCGGCGTTGCCGGCAGGCCGGCGGTCACCTCCGATAGGCCAACGATGCGCTCGCTCTCGCCCGGGCCGTCGGCGACGATGCAGAGCTTGATGTCGGGACAAGCCTCGATCGCCTCGCGCGCGATGGCGAGCTTGGCCATCGACGTGATCAAAATCTTCGACTGGCTGTTGACGAGCAGATAGGCGAGCTCGCCCGGCGTCAGGAACGAGTTGATGCAGGTGTAGTAGAGCCCGGAGCGCTCGCCCGCGCCGCAGGCTTCGAGATAACGCGCATTGTTCTCCATGAAGATCGAATAATGGTCGAGCCGCCTCAAGCCGTGCTGGCGGAACAAGTGCGCCAGCCGGTTGCTGCGCGCCTCCAAGTCGCGATAGGTGACGGCCTCGCCGGTCGCCGCCATGATGAAGGCGGGCTGCAGCGGACGCAGGCGGGCGTGGTGACCTGTGTACATCGATCCTCCGGATGTCGATCAGGCGGCAAGCAGCAGGATCTCGCGCACATCGGCGGGGCCCTCGATCTTGCGCGGGTTGCGCGGAATCCAGTTCGTGCGCATCGCGGCTTCCGCAATCGCATCGAAATGATCCGGCGCGATGCGCACGTCGGCGAGGCTGCGCGGCATGCCGAGGGAGCGGATGAAGGCATCGAGCACGTCGGCCGCGTCTCGGCCGGGATAGCCCATGGCGGCCGCGACGATCATCTGCCGCTCGGCATTGTCGCGCGCGTTCCAGCGCATCACCGCCGGCAGCATGACGCAGGAGGTGTAGCCGTGCGGCACGTCGAAGGCCCCGCCCAGCACGTAGCCGATGCCGTGGCTCGCGCCCATCGGCACGCCGGCGGCAAGCGCGCCCATCGACAGCCAAGTGCCGATCTGCGCATCCATCCGCGCATCGAGATCCCCAGGGTCGGACTTCACCCGCGGCAGCGCGTCGGCGAGCATGGCGAGGCCCTTGACCGCTTGCGCATCGGCATAAGGATGCGTCTCGCGCGAGCAGATCGCCTCGACGCAATGGTCGACGGCGCGGATGCCGGTCGACAGGAACAGCCATTCCGGCGTGTGCACGGTGATGGCAGGATCGAGGATGGTCGCGCGCGGGACAGTGAGCGGATGCCGCAGCATCTGCTTCACGTGGCTCGCGCGGTCGGTGACGCCGGCGATCGATGAGAACTCGCCGCCGGCGATCGTGGTCGGCACGCTGACCTGCCGCACGATTGGGGCCTTCATCTCGGGCGCGGCGCCCTTGTGCACGCGGATGCGGTCGATGCCGGCGATATCGTCGATGTCGTTGGCGAGGCAGAGCTGCACCGCCTTGGCGCCGTCGGTGATGGAACCGCCGCCGATTGTGACGATCAGATCCGCCTCCGCCGCGCGCGCCGCTTGTGTCGCCGCGATCACCGCCTCGCGCGGCGTATGGGCCGGCATCGCATCGAACAGGCCGGCGCAGCGGGCGCCGAGCGCCTCTCTGATTTTCGTGATTTCGTCGGTTTGCCGGTTCAGCGTCCCCGACACCATCAGGAAGGCGCGGCTTGTTCCGAGCCGGTCCATCTGCGCGACGATGGCTTCGGCCGCAGGATGGCCGAACACGACCTCCTCGATCGCGCCGAACACGACACGTCCCTGGTGCACGCCTGTCCTCCCCGGACAATTCGTTCTTGTTGTTAGGGACGCAATCTAGCCGACCCCGCCGGAGCCGTCATGCGCGAAGACGCTGGCCGTTTGCAGCGCAAAGGCGGGCTGTTGAAGATGAGATGTGGCGGCGGCCGGCGCGCACGCCTCGTCCTTCGAGACGGCGCTACGCGCCTGCTCAGGATGAGGCTCATCGGCGCCGGTGCCCGTCGAGAACTGCCGCCGCGCACTCCCCCCTCATCCTGAGGAGCCCGCTTAAAGCGGGCGTCTCGAAGGATGGCTGCAGGGAAAATCTCTCCAAGGCGAGTCCTTGCCAAAAAGGCAGGGCCAGCAACCGGCCGCTATTCCCTCAAAACACCACGCCCACGCGCGTGCCGCGCTTCCAGGCGATGCGGCAGCGCTTCTTGGTGTTGACGTGCAGCAGCTCGAAGCGATCGGGAATCGCCACCTGGCCGCCGAGATCGACGCAGGCCCCGCCGGGCGAATAGTCGATCAGCGTGCACGGGATCACCGGCGCGCGCGGGTCGGTGATGATCTTGGCCTGGCGTGACACCAGGCCCGCGGGCTTCACACGGACGAACTTTCGCGGATGCATTGGCACGTCTCCTCCAACTCCGCAGGTCGCGGCGGCTGATCTGTCCCCAATCATGGAAAAGAGTTGATGCGATCCGCCTAAGGCGCGCCCGAGAATTTTAACGAAAAGTGTCAGCGAAAGGCAAAAGCAGCGGTAGCGCAGTGCGCTTCCCCTCTCCCCTTGTGGGAGAGGGTGGCTTCGATGCGAAGCATCGAAGCCGGGTGAGGGGTTCTATCCTCGCGAACGGTCCCACGCGCGGCAACAACCCCTCATCCGGCGCCGTAGCCGACGCTACGCGTCGGCGTATGCTTAAGACGGCGGCCGTAGGCCGCCTATGCCACCTTCTCCCACAAGGGGAGAAGGGAAGTCACCCCGTCACCCCCTCCACCTCCGCCCCCACATCCGCCCCCGGCGGCACCGGCATCGGCACCGTCACGTAATCCTTCGGCAGGTTCACCGGCCGGTAGCCCGGCTCCACCGCCATGCGCTTCAGCACGCTCTCATGCACATGTGCGCCTTCGGGGATCAGGCGCGGCTCGCCATCGGGGATGTAGAAGCCGAAATAGACTTTCCGCGCCGGCCATTCCCTGTACTTCGCGCGCTTCGGCAAGAACTCCAGCACGCGCCAGGCCGCCGTCATGGAATCGTGCAGCATGCCGCTCTTCCCAGTATAAGCGGGCTCGACGTAGGTGAACGGCGAATTCTTGCGCTGGACGCCCCAGGCGAGCTGGTTCACCGTGCGCGGGTTGAACCTCAGCCCGGCCTTCTCGGCCTCGTCGATCATCCAGAGCAGCGGATATTTGGACTGCCCGCTCTCGGCCTCCGGATAGCCGCCGCCGACGTCGCAATGCACGCCGGCGAACCACACCTGCATGATGTCCTGCGGCACCTTCTTCTCGTCGGGCACGTAGCGGTTGCTCCAGAACTCCTGCGGCTCCGCGTAGGGCTTCAGGCGGAACATGCGCCGCCGCTCGTCGATCGCGATCGCCTGCCGGAAGATCCTGATGCTGGGATCGCGCAGTGTGAAGGCGAGCTCCTCCAGGCTCGGCCAGTAGAAGCGATCGGCGCGCGGCACGATCACGCTCGCCACCGTGTCCCAGACGCCGACGAAATGGATGGTCGGCCAGCGCGTCGAGGTGATGCGCGCGAATTGCGCGGCGAGGTCGAATTCGTCCTTCGGCAGCGGCCCGCTCTCGTCGAACACGATGTTCTTGATATCCTCGACGTCGTTGCCGCGCCCGCTGCCCGAATATTGCTTGTAGGCAATGAGGCCGCTGCCGGCGAGGTTCGCCTGCTCCGGCGAGATCAGACCGATCTTGTGGATCAGCCCCGCCAGCACGCGCACGGTGTAAGCCCCGCGCGAGAAACCGAACAGGTAGATCTTGTCGCCGGGCGCGTAATGCTGAACCAGGAAGCAATAGGACGACAGCACGTTGTCATCGAGCCCGTATCCGGTGGCGAGCCCCCACACCAGCTTGATGTTGGCCTTCCAGCGCCCCCACGTCGACGGCTCCGTCATGGTGCCGACCCCGGGATCGTAAAACACCATCTGCCTGGGCTGCGTCTTGTCCGTCTTGCGCAGGCAGCGATAGAGCTTCAGGACGTTGGAGATGTTCTCCGAGATCTCGTTGCCGGTGCCGTCACAGCAGATGACGAGATTCTTGCCGGCGGGCTTGTGGTCGGCGGGGTGGGCGGATTCCATGGGATGCGCCTCCGGGTGATGCTACCCGGGCGAGTATAGCGGAAAATGGAGGGCAGCGAGGAGGCGACGTCGCCGGCACCCGGTCCCATGGCCGAAGGCTGTGTTGACATTAACCTCTTGTTAACCATGCGGTTGCCTAATGTTGACGATGGGGGATCACCATGTCGGCCCATGTGACGCGGCGGAAGTTGATGCCTGTTTCGGCCGATCCGGCCATCCGGTCGGTGGCGAGGCTGGCGGTTCGCGCCAGGGCCGTCCTACAGGGCAGAACGCCTGTCCTACGGAGCAAAGCCATGTTCGCAAGGGACGACTTAGTGGACAATCTCAGCCGCGATCTCGATCGCGCGCGCGGCAGACGCGATGCGCTCGCATCCGAAGCCACGACCCTGGCGGCGCAGATCGCCGAAATTGAAGCCCGCCTTTCGGAGGAGAAGAAAAGGCGAGAGCGTGAGCGCGTCCTGAGCGAGATCGAACTGATCAAGACGCGAATCAAGCAAGCCGCCGGAGCGTTTGCACCTGTCGTGGACGGCCTCTCCCGGGCGGTCGAATCGGCTGCGGCCGTTGTGCCCGAGGCGCGCGAGCTCAATAGTTTCCTGGTGTCGGTGGCGACCGAGGTCGACAGCGTGCTCGATCCCCTGTTGCGTGAACTGGATCAGCGCGCGGATGCAGTGCGATCCGGCCACGCGGCGCTGGACTTGCCGAGTTCGGCCGTTGAAGCCCCGCCCATCGAGCTGCCGAAGGACACCAACGAACGCCTGCTTCGCTTTCCGGCCTGGCTGTCCCGCGACAAGGAAACGGACAAGAAGGAAACCGCCGAGAGCCCGCGCAGCACGGCGGCGTGAAGCATCGGCGGCTGGGCTCTACTCCGTCATTCCGGGGCGCGCCCCTTGGCGCGAACTACGGTGCGCAATTGCGCACCTGAGAATCCATTGCTCAACGGTCACCGCGGCTAAATGGATCCCGGGCTCTCGCTTCGCGAGCCCCGGGATGACGACCTGTTATTTGGCTCGCTGGTCGTCCGATCCGCAGCCCGGCTCGACCACTCAGCTCGCCGCGCGGCGCAAGAAGGCCGGAATATCGAGAACGGCCTCGTCGGGCGCATTGCGTGCAGGCGCGCGGCCGTAAGCATCGAGCGGCTGAAGCGCCGGCTGTCGCGCATGGTCCAGGCCCGGCCTGGCCGGTGGGCCCACGGGGTGGTGCGGCTGCGGGCGGAGCGGCGGGCTTCCCGCTTGCGGAAGGGCGGCGCTGCGCTCGATGCGATCGGCGATGCGGCGGCCGTCGTTGCGCAGCCTGCCGGCGAGCTGGGTGAGGGCGGTTTCCGCTGGTAGCGCCTGCGCCGGATCGAGATTATCGATACCGGTCGCCACCACCGAGACGCGGACGATGCCCTCTAAGCTTTCGTCAAACGACGCACCGACGATGATGTTGGCGTCCGGGTCGGCCTCGTCGCGAATGCGGGTCGCCGCTTCGTCGACCTCGTACAGCATGAGATCCTTGCCGCCGGTGATGGAGATGATGAGGCCACTGGCCCGCTTGATCGAGGGATTCTCGATCAGCGGATTGGAAATAGCGGCCACGGCGGCTGCGAGCACGCGCTTCTCGCCGGAAGCCTCGCCCCGTCCCATCATGGCCTTGCCCTTCTCCTTCATGACGGAGAGGACGTCGGCGAAATCGAGATTGATCAGACCTTCCTTGACGATGAGGTCGCTGATGCAGGCCACGCCCGAATAAAGCACCTGGTCGGCAAGGGCGAAGGCATCGGCGAACGTGGTCTTCTCGCTGGCCACACGGAACAGGTTCTGGTTCGGGATGATCAGGAGGGTGTCGACTGTCTTCAGCAGCTCCTCGATGCCGGCTTCGGCAAAGCGCATGCGGCGCTGGCCCTCGAAGTAGAACGGCTTGGTGACCACGCCGATGGTGAGAATGCCGAGCTCGCGCGCGATTCTGGCCACGACGGGTGCAGCCCCGGTGCCGGTGCCGCCGCCCATGCCTGCCGTCACGAACACCATGTGCGCGCCGGTCAATTGCTCGCGGATCGTGTCGATCGCCTCTTCGGCTGCGGCGCGTCCCAGTTCCGGCTGCGAGCCGGCGCCGAGGCCTGCGGTTACCCGCGTGCCGAGCTGGATGAGGCGCTTCGCCTTCGACATCGCCAGCGCCTGTGCGTCGGTGTTGGCGACCACGAACTCGACACCCTGCAGCCCGGCCGCGATCATGTTGTTGACGGCATTGCCCCCGGCGCCGCCGACGCCGAACACAACGATGCGGGCCTTCATTTCATGGATATCGGTATTGCCAGTCATTCTTCCCTCGCGATTGCTCCGGCAAGCCGGGGATTAAAGAAAGTCTCGCGTGCTACCTGCAAGCATGATCCGGAAAAGTGCGAAGCGGTTTTCCGAAAAGATCATGCTCGAACAAAAACCTGGAGCGCGATGACGATTCATCCCAATCTCATCGCGCTCTAGCCGCGCGGTCTGCTTGCACGATGAAGGCGGCCAGATGTCCCAACCGGCGCGCCGCGTGTCCTGCGATCGAGCCGCCAGGGCGGCGATCGCTCCGCAGCGCCGCCACTTCGTCTTCCAGTCGTGCCGCCCATGCATTGGCGGCCGTCGTCTCGGCGGTCGCCTGCGTCAGCTCGATGGCGAGGCGATCGGCACGCTCGCGCTCGCGCTCGAACACGGCCCTGTAGGCGGCTGCGACGGATTCGAGCCGCGCGATCTCCGCCTTGAAGACCTCGGTCTTGACGGCCTCGATCCTGGCCAGGGAGGTCGCGATGGGATCTGCCCGGCGGGCTCGTCGCGGGCGCGGCGTGTAGCGGAGAGCGGCGAGATCGACGCTCACCACCGCCTTGCCGTCAGCCGACCGCGAGCGCGGCAACCGCCGACGCCGCGCCAGTGCCCGCGCGGCCTCGCGCGAGACATTGAGGCGGGCACCGAGATCGGCATACGTCAACAACTCAACGCACATCGGCGCTTCTCCTGGAGCGAACCGGGAAGGCATTTCGAGCTAATGATGGCTGGACGATTACCGCAGGCTAGGGTGCGTTGGTTAATGGACGGTTAACGCGCGAGGGGGGTGTTTACGGGTGGCGTCACCGTGCCGGCCTTGGGTTCGCAGGGTACCAGCTGCCGCGGCTGCGTCGTGTCCGTCTTGCGCAGGCAGCGATAGAGCTTCAGGACGTTGGAGACGTTCTCGCTGATCTCGTTGCCGGTGCCGTCACGGCAGATGACGAGGTTTTCGGCTCGGTTTCCGGTCGGCATCGCGCGCGTGCTCCACGGGATGTGCCTCAGGGTGATGCTGCCGGGGCGAGTAGAGCGGAATAGAGGACCGCTGGTCGCGCTGATTTTGTCCCCTTGCTTACCCGTGCTGTTTTGAAGCCATTGGCGAATCTTAGAGATTCCGCTAACGATGCCCGGTGAAGGGAGGCTCATTTCTTGCCCGACATTGTTTCTAAGGCAAAGCGATCGTCAATGATGGCCGCCGTCCGGCAGCGGCATACCAAACCTGAGCTAAATCTCAGGCAGGCCTTACACCGCATAGGGCTTCGATATCGCTTGCATCGGAGAGATCTGCCTGGGACTCCGGACATCGTGTTCGTTCGGTCCCGTGTAGCGGTTTTTGTCAACGGGTGTTTCTGGCATCGACATCCTGGCTGCTCGAAGGCGACTACGCCGAAGCTCCGAGCTCGATTCTGGCGAGAGAAATTTGAAGGCAATGTCGCTCGTGATCGTCGAGCCCAATCTCAGTTGAGAAAGATGGGATGGAAAGTCGTTGTAGTGTGGGAGTGCCAAGTGAAGAATAATGAGTCGGCATCGAAGGTAGCCAAAGGCCTGTTATATGCTCGTCGAGCGCAAAATAGGCAGGCTGCACGGGGGCGATAAGGATAAATCGGATAGAATGCGCGTCGTAAGTCTCTTTAGCGGAATAGGCGGTTTTGAGTTGGGGCTGGCGCGGGCCGGCTTCCGAACGGTCATGATGTGCGAGAGCGATCCCTTGGCTCGCGCCGTGCTCCGTCATCATTTTCCCGACGTCCCAATTCGCACCGATATCCGCACACTCAAGAGACTGCCTGCATGCGAAATTCTAACGGCAGGTTGGCCATGTCAGGACTTGAGCCAAGCTGGTAGGACCGCGGGTATTGCAGGTGACCGTTCCGGATTGATCTCTGAAGTTTTCAGATTGGTGCAGGCAACCAAAACGAAACCTGAATTTATCCTGCTTGAAAATGTTGCCTTTGCGCTTCACTTGCAGAAGGGAGCGGCCCTAAGGTTCGTCACGTCTCAGTTGGAGATGCTCGGCTACAAGTGGGCTTACAGAATTCTCGATAGTCAGCATTTTGGGGTTCCTCAGCGGCGGCGCCGATTGTTCATTTTGGCATCACGACAACTCGCGCCAGAGACGATCCTTTTCCGCGGGGCGCTCAACATCTCGCCTGAGGCCCACTCACATCCGCAGCAGTATGGTTTCTATTGGACGGAGGGAAATAGAGGATTAGGGTGGTCGCCCGAAGCCGTGCCCCCATTGAAGGGAGGTTCTTCTCTTTCCATTCCATCACCTCCTGCCATCTGGAACAAGGATGCACGTTCGTTCGTGACGCCGGGCGTCTCCGACGCCGAACGAATGCAGGGATTTCCAGAAGACTGGACAGATGTCGGCGCTTTAAGGAACGTCAAGAAGAGGGCCCGATGGAAGCTAGTAGGTAACGCCGTCAGCGTTCCTGTGGTCGAATGGATTGCAAAATCGCTAGCGGAAGAGGTCTCAAGCCCCCTTGAGATGGTACCTGCGAAACGCGGGTCCAAAATCAGTACAGCGGCATTTGGTCAAGCAGATCATCAGGCGATTTTCCTCAATCCGGATCATGAAGGTCCTGAAGTTTCCCAAATTGCGACTCGCCAAACAGCCAATCGCTATTTCCGTTGAACGTGAGATTCGGCTTTTTACGCAAGGCGAGGCAGGTGCCGACGGCGACGGCCTCAAATCGGACTCGAGGGAGCGCTCCACCTTTGCCCGCGCGATAAAAGGCGCTCGGATAGTTGGCGTGTATGAACTGCATTGTCTTGTCGAATTCAGCGCGCTTCGCCTGAACCTTTGTCTCTGAAATAATCCTATTCGACTTGATGACATGCGAGTCGAGGAAACGACGCACGTCGTGCTTGAATTGACTGTAGTGGTCCGAATAGACCAAGAATCGAGTAACGAGTTCCTGACGCTCGCTCTCTGGATCGGCTGATTTTGCTATTCGCGGCGTTAGTTCCTTGAAGATAGGTGTTGCTGCGCATTCAAGAATTAAGTCAAGGAAGGGGCCACGGAAGGCTCCCTTTCTGATCTCGGCATCGTGCAGCGTTTTCCCTGTTGTATTGAGGCGCCTAAAGAGCTCGATCCGGGTGCTTTCGTCGGTCCCCTCATCGAGCACAAACGATCGGATTGGGGTGTTGAACAGTCGCTTTTGAATTGTCGACGGAAGCTGCGAGTACTTTAGTCCAGTTAAAACATCGAGCCTGTCTAACGCGCCTAGGGCGAACTCATCGTTCGCAAAGCGTACGAGGGTCCGGACCCGCTGTGAGCCGTCAACGATCTCTAGACGTCCCTTGACGTCGTAGAGGAAGATTGGCGGTATCGGAATTCTGAGGATGACACTCTCGATAAAGTACGACTGCGACTGGTCTGACCAACGCAGCGTTCTTTGGTATTCCGGAATATAGATGTCGCCTTCTTGCTCCGGTTCTTCTCTAAATTTTCGAACTAGGAGCTCTACAGGGTAGTCGGTAACGACATATCGAGCCTCCCGACGAGCTTCTTCGACGACCTCAATCATTTCATCGTCGGACGGATGGAGCGGCAGCTCCGGAGAATCTTCGTCGCTCATTCAAACTTCCTCGTAGGTGCAACATCCAAGCGCAACCAAGGGTGGTTGGTCAATCAGTCTAAAGAAGCGCTCCAAAGGAGGGGCGGCAGCGTGCTGCAATAACCGCTCGGCGTGCAAAAACAAAAACGGCCGGATCTTCCGATCCGGCCGCTACTCGAACTCTTACTCGGCTAAGCCTACGCCACGCGACGCAACTTAGCCCCCGCCCTTATCCTAAAAATCTCAGCTCGCCTGCTTCGCCGGCTGGGTGTCGCCGACCTTCTTCTGGATGGCGCGCTTCAGCTCGACCGCGCGCGGGGAGAGCGCATCGGTGTTGGCCTTGAGCAGGTAGGCGTCTAAGCCGCCATTGTGGTCGACGCTCTTGATGGCGTTGGTGGAGACGCGCAGGCGCACGTTGCGGCCCAGGGCTTCCGAGATGAACGTCACGTTGACGAGGTTCGGCAGGAAGCGGCGCTTGGTCTTGATGTTGGAGTGGCTGACCTTGTGGCCGACGAGGGGGCCCTTGGCCGTCAGTTCGCAGCGGCGAGACATGGCATAAATCCTTTAGTTCGAACCCCCAACGAGTGCGGCCGCCATTTCGGCGCCACGGGGGCAAATTCTTTCGTCCTTGCAGGGAGCGGGCGGACGTATAGGGGGGAAGGGGCCTTGCGTCAAGGCGACGGGCCGTTTTTGGCCCGTCGTCCCGGGGCAGGCAGAGCCCGAACCCGGGATCTCGTGCCCCGCGCTCGGTGTCATCGCCCGGCTCGACCGGGCGATCCAGTACGCCGCAGGGGCGCGGCTGACCAGAGGCACTGCGGCGTACTGGATGCCCCGCCTTCGCGGGGCATGACAGCTGAGGGTGGGGAGAGCTCGGAACGCCTCCCCTTTACCTTCCGATCACCAAAACGGCAATGATTGTCGCCCCTTACCATCACATAAAGGGCGTATTCGCCGTCGAAGAGTCCGGTGGAGTTCCCGGGGCTGCATGCCCCGACACATTGTTTGTCGCCGGTTTTGGCTTAAGTAACAGCATATCGCGCTCTGATTGGATTGTTTCGTGCCGATAACGCTTCATTTCGCGCAAGTCCTGCGCTCAGCCTGTCTGTGTCGGGGCGTCCGCTTGGACGTCCCCTTGGCCGGCCGGCTGATGGCGCTTTGTGGCCTGGCGGTGGTGCTGGGCTTGGCGTCCGGCGCAGCGCCCGCGGCGGCGCAAGGCAAGCTCGAGGCGCAATATGAGGCGACGCTGGCGGGCATTCCCGTCGGCAAGGGCGCCTGGAACATCGATATCCAGGACGACGTGTTCTCGGCGGCGGCCGCCGGCGGCACCACCGGGCTTTTGAAGTCGTTCACGGGCGGGTCCGGCACCGGCGCCAGCCAGGGGCGCGTCGTGGGCGGCGCGCTGGTTGCGACCGGCTACCAGGCCTCCACCACCACCCAGAAGAAGACCGAAGAGATCCGCATCACCCTCGACAAGGGCAATGTGAAGGATTTTGCCATCCTGCCGGAGCCGCCGGTCGATCCCGACCGCATCGTCGTCACCGAGGCGCACCGCCGCGGCGTGTGGGACCCCATGACGGCCTCGCTGCTGCGCGTGCCCGGCACCGGTGATCCCGTTTCGCAGGACGCCTGCCACAGCTCCGCGCCGGTGTTCGACGGCCGCATGCGCTACGAGCTCAAGCTCGATTTCAAGCGCATGGAGACCGTGAAGGCGGAGAAGGGGTACAAGGGCCCGGTCGTGGTCTGCGCGATCTATTTCGTGCCGATCGCCGGCTACATCCCCGACCGCCCGGTGATCAAATACCTCGCCGCCCAGCGCAACATGGAGATCGCGTTCGCCCCCATCGCCGGCACGCGCATCCTGGTCCCGTTCTGGCTGAAAGTGCCGACCCCGCTAGGCCCGGCCATGCTGGAAGCCACCAGCTTCATCACCGCCCCCCAGCCGCCACGGGTCGCCAAGACGCAGTAGGCGAGGAGGCCGCACCGCTCTCTCCGCCGTCATTCCGGGGCGCGCCCCCTTGGGCGCGAACCCGGAATCCATCAAGCCGCAGAGACGGTTGCGCGATGGATTCCGGGCTCGCGACTGCGTCGCGCCCCGGAATGACGAGCGTTCGGTGGCGCCCTAGCAATATCAACGACTTACCTACTGTGCATGGGGTTGTTTTCGCACTCTTCGTTTGACCAGCCCGCGTGCTCAGGGAATCCATTTGACTCCTCCCCGATTCTGATTCGACTCGCTGCCGTCCCCAGCTTTAACCACCCCGGTCGCTTGTGTGCCCTCGCAAAACTCCATCTAGTGCGCAACCAAGACGAGTCCCGCGACATGTTGCGTGAACGGAACGGGACTCACAGGGGAGTCAGCGATTCGGCCGCGATTCGTTCTAGAGTCGTTCCGAGGCTTAAAGCGAACGGGAAAAGCGTCGCAAAGTGAGACAGTTGCGCGGGATTTGGAGAGGGCGTTTTCACACGCCGGGCGATGACAGCGGCAGCGGGGGCGCCCACCCCAGCGTTCGGAGACATAGCCGACACCTCGGCGTCGCCCCTCCGCCCCATCCAGCACTGACATTCGCCCAAATCGCCATTACCTAATCCGATAGACATGGCTTTTTCCTCCTCCCCCTTCGCCTCCGAGCGCGCACCCGGCGCGGGCGTCACTGCGGTGCTCGGTCCGACCAACACCGGCAAGACCCATCTCGCCATTGAGCGGATGCTGGCGCATCCCTCGGGCATGATCGGCCTGCCGCTGCGCCTGCTCGCGCGCGAGGTCTACAACAAGATCGCCGCTCGATCCGGCGAGGCCAGCGTCGCGCTCGTCACCGGCGAGGAGAAGATCAAGCCGAAGAATCCGCGCTATTGGGTCTCGACCGTCGAGGCGATGCCGCGCGATATCGACGTTTCCTTCCTCGCCGTCGACGAGGTCCAGATCGCCGCCGATCTCGAGCGCGGCCACGTCTTCACCGATCGCATCCTCAACCGCCGCGGCCGCGACGAGACGCTGTTGTTGGGCGCCGCCACCATGCGCCCGATCATCGAGCGCCTGTTGCCGGGCGTGTCCATGATCACGCGGCCCAGATTGTCGCAGCTCGAATTCGCCGGCGACCGCAAGATCACGCGCCAGCCGCGCCGCACCGCCATCGTCGCGTTCTCGGCGGATGAAGTCTACGCGATTGCCGAGCTGATCCGCCGCCAGCACGGCGGCGCCGCCGTGGTGCTGGGCTCGCTGTCGCCGCGCACACGAAACGCGCAAGTGGCGATGTTCCAGAACGGCGACGTCGATTATCTCGTCGCCACCGATGCCGTCGGCATGGGCCTCAATCTCGACGTCGACCACGTCGCCTTCGCCTCCGACCGCAAGTTCGACGGCTATCAGTTCCGCCGCCTGACACCGTCCGAATTCGCGCAGATCGCGGGCCGCGCGGGCCGCGCCACCCGCAACGGCACCTTCGGCACCACGGGCCGCTGCGCGCCGTTCGAGCCCGAGCTCGTCAACGCGCTGCAGAACCACACCTTCGATGCGGTGAAGGTGCTGCAATGGCGCAATTCCAAGCTCGATTTCTCCTCGCTCGGCGCGCTCCAGGTCTCGCTGAACCTCGCCCCCGGCCACGAGACGCTGACGCGCGCGCCGATCGCCGAGGACATGCGCGTGCTCGATCACGCCGCCCGCGACGGCGAGGTGCGCGATATCGCGCATGGCAAGGCCGCCGTGGAGCGGCTCTGGGAAGCCTGCCAGGTCCCGGACTACAGAAAGCTGTCGCCGGCCGCCCATGCCGAGCTGGTGACGACGCTATACGGCTTCCTGATGCGCAAGGGCTGCATTCCCGATGCCTGGTTCGAGTCCCAGGTCACCCAGGCCGACCGCATCGACGGCGACATCGACACGCTGTCGGCCCGAATCGCCCAGATCCGCACCTGGACCTTCGTCGCCAACCGCCCGGACTGGCTGAAAGACCCGGAACGCTGGCAGGGGATCGCGCGGGAGGTCGAAAATAAATTATCGGATGCGCTCCATGAACGCTTGACTGAGCGTTTCGTTGATCGCCGGACCAGTGTATTGATGCGCCGCCTGCGGGAGAACACGAGCTTGAATACTGAAATCGGCAAGACCGGCGAAGTCATCGTCGAAGGCCATGTCATCGGCCGTCTCGATGGCTTCACCTTTGCACCGGATGCGGCGGAAGCCGGCTCCGATGCGAAAGCCTTGCAGGCTGCAGCGCAAGCGGTGCTCGCCGGCGAGATCAACGCGCGCGCCGAAAAGCTGGGCAATGCGCCGGACGAGCAGTTCGTGCTGACGTCCGAAGGCATCATCCGCTGGACCGGCGATGCCGTGGCCCGCCTTGCCGCCGCAGACGAGGCGCTGCATCCGCGCATCCGCATCATCTCCGACGAGCGCCTGACCGGCGCGCCCCGCGACAAGGTGCAGGCGCGGCTCGAGCTCTGGCTCAAGACGCACATCGAAAAGCTGCTCGGGCCGATGTTCGAGCTTTCGAAGGCCGAGGACGTCACCGGCATTGCCCGCGGCATCGCCTATCAGCTGGTCGAGGCGCTCGGCGTGCTCGAGCGTCCGAAGATCGCCAGCGAGCTGAAGGATCTCGACCAGCCCTCGCGCGCCGTGTTGCGCAAATACGGCGTCCGCTTCGGCGCCTATCACATCTATTTCCCCGGCCTGCTCAAGCCCGCCGCGCGTGCGCTCGCCGCGCTGCTCTGGGCGCTGAAGCAGGACAATGTCGATCTCTCCGCGCTCTCGGGCGCGCAGCATCTGGCCTCCTCGGGGCGTACCTCGTTCCCGGTCGACAAGGCGCTGCCGCGCGATGCCTATCGCGTGCTCGGCTACAAGCAGGCCGGCGAGCGCGCCGTGCGCGTCGACATCCTGGAGCGCCTCGCCGACCTGATCCGCCCGGCGCTGGCCTGGCGCGAAAATTCGCCGGGCGAAAAGCCCGCCGGCGCGTTCGACGGCCGCAGCTTCGTGGTGACGCAGGCGATGACCTCGCTGACCGGATCTGCCGGCGAGGATTTCGCCTCCGTGCTGCGCGCGCTCGGCTATCGCATGGAGAAGCGCCCGCCGCTGCCGCCGAAGCCTGTGGTCGCCGAGCAGGTCGTGACCGAGCAGATCGTCACTGAGACCGTCGCGGCCGAGACGCCGCCCGCTGAAGGCAGCGCAGAGACCTCGACCGAGACTGCGGCTGAAGCCGTTGCCGGCCTGCCGGCTGAGGCCCCGGCCGCTGAGGCTACGGCCGAATCCGTCACCGTCGAAGACGCGCCCGGCATGGAGCCGCACGACGAGCCCGCTCCTGCGGAGGCTCACGAGGAGCCGGCGCTGGAAGCGTCTCCGGAAGCGCCCGTCACGCCCGAGGACGCCCCCGGAATCGCGCCGCCCGCAGAAGAGGCTGCGACGCCCGCCGAGGCTGCCGGCCTCGAAGCGGCTGCCGCCGAGACCGCCGCGACGGAAGCTGCTGCATCCCCCGATGCTGCCGCGCCTGAGGCAACAGTCGCACCGGCCCAGCCTGAGCTGGTCGAGGTCTGGCGCCCTGCCGGTCGTCACGAAGATCGCAAGCCGCGCCACGAGCGCCATCGCCATCAGCGCCACAACAACCAGCGTCCGCGGCCCGGCGCTGAGGCTGGCGCTGCACCCGATGCTGCGAGCGCCGCGCCCGGCGAAGCCGCCGACGGCGCGAAGCCGGGCCATCGTCACGGCGGCGGCCATCGCCGCGATGGCGGCCGCGACTTCCGCAAGCCGCGTGAAGGCGGCGAGGGCGGTGAGCGTCGCGACGACCGCAATCGCAGCTTCCAGGGCAAGGGGGACCGCGACAAGGATCGCGATCGCAACCGCGACAACAAGAAGTTCGGCGGAGATCGCGACAAGGGCCGCGACAATCGCGGCCGCGACCGCGACAAGGGCCGCGACCGCCGTGATCGCGAGTCGGGTCCCTCGCTGCGTCCCTACGCCTCGAGCGCGAACCCGCGCGAGCGCGATCGTCCGATCGATCCGAACTCGCCCTTCGCCAAGCTCGCCGCGCTCAAGGAGCAGCTGGGGCGGAAGGAGTAATCCCACGACGACGACGACCGAGCGGCAGCGCATCGACAAATGGCTGTGGCACGCGCGCGTGGTGAAGGCGCGCACCTCCGCGGCCGAGCTCGTCGTCACCGGCCATGTCCGCGTCAACGGCGTGCGCGAGACATCGCCGGGCCATGCGATCAAGCTTGGCGACGTCCTCACCATCGCGCTCGATCGCACCGTGCGCGTGCTGAAGGTCACCGCCTTCAACGAGCGCCGTGGCGATGCCGCTTCGGCTCGCGTGCTCTACGAGGAGCTCGGGACGCGCAATTAATTGCGCTTTCTATTCATTTCTTGGTCGATCAAACACACAAAGCCGTCATGATCGGGCCTTCCCGACCTTGCGGCGCCCGGCCATCCGCGCTAGGCAAGCCGCGACTTCTAAAAGAGCTTTTCGGAGCGTTGGATGACTTACGTCGTCACTGAAAACTGCATCAAGTGCAAGTACACCGACTGCGTCGAGGTCTGCCCGGTCGATTGCTTCTACGAGGGCGACAACATGCTCGTCATCCATCCCGACGAGTGCATCGATTGCGGCGTGTGCGAGCCGGAATGCCCCGCCGACGCCATCAAGCCGGACACGGAACCGGGCCTCGAAAAGTGGCTCCAGGTCAACGCCGACTACGCCAAGAGCTGGCCGAACATCACCCAGAAGAAAGAATCACCTGCCGACGCCAAGGAATTCGACGGCATGGAAGGCAAGTTCGAGAAATATTTTTCTCCGAACCCCGGCTCTGGGGACTAATTCGCGTCCAAACTTAACCCTAATAGCGGCGCTGCCGCCGAAAACCAGCCCTCAAGACCCCTAAATCATTGATTTTTGCGGGAAATGTGCTATATTGGGCACATTAAGCCGAACCCCGTCAGCCCCGTTGGCCCCTCTGGGTTCCCGTGAAACCAAATGTCGAACAGGGGCGTGGCAGTTTCCGCGCGCAGGCTGTGTCACAGAAAACGCGTAAAAAGAGTACTTCAGCGAGGGCTTCCCATAAGGAGGCCAAAAAAGTCGCCGCGGCCAGCCGTAGCGCATCCAAGGGTCGGACCGCGACGAAGGCGCCGGCTGCAAAGTCCTCGAAGAACAAAAGAAGCGCAATGCCTAACAAGACTGCCAAACCGGCCGCGAAAGCGACCGCTGCCAAGCCTGCTGCCGCCAAGCCTTTGAATGTCAAGCCTGTGACTGCCAAGGCCCCCGCTGCCAAGCCCGCCGCGACGAAGGCCCCTGTTGCCGTTGCGCCCGCCAAGGCTCCCGTCGCCGCCAAGCCGGCTGCCAAGCCCGCGGCTGCGCCGAAGGTCGAGGAAAAGAAGGTCGTGACCCAGCGTCAGGGCTTCAAGGCCAACGAGTTCGTGGTCTATCCCGCTCACGGCGTCGGCCAGATCCTGGCCATCGAGGAGCAGGAGATCGCCGGTGCGAAGCTCGAGCTGTTCGTCATCAACTTCATCAAGGACAAGATGACGCTGCGCGTGCCGACCGCCAAGGTCGCCAATGTCGGTATGCGCAAGCTGTCCGATCCGGCCCTGGTCAAGAAGGCGCTGGAGACGCTCAAGGGCCGCGCCCGCGTCAAGCGCACCATGTGGTCGCGCCGCGCCCAGGAATACGAAGCGAAGATCAATTCGGGCGATATCGTCGCGATCGCGGAAGTCGTGCGCGACCTCTATCGCTCGGAATCGCAGCCCGAGCAGTCCTACTCGGAACGCCAGCTCTATGAAGCGGCGCTCGACCGCCTGTCCCGCGAGATCGCGGTGGTGCAGCACTCGACCGAGACCGAAGCGGTCAAGGAGATCGAGGCGCAGCTCGCCAAGAGCCCGCGCCGCAATGCCAAGGCGGAAGCTGCCGAGGGCGAGGCCGACACGGATGCCGAGGGCGATACCGACGATACCGATGGCGACGACAGCACCGTCGCCGACGAGGCCGCGTAAGCCGGCACCGAACGCAAGCAATCAAAAGCCCGGCCGTTTGGCCGGGCTTTTTGTTTGGCTTCCTGAGGCCGCGGGAGTTCGGCTCTACGCGCCGCGCGGCTGGGTCCAGATCGCGATCGGCTGCTGAATGCCGCGGACCGCCCGCGCCTCTCGCGCTTCCAATGACTGAAACGTTGCGGCTGCGCCGCCCAGCTCGGCCTTCGCCTGGCTGACGAGGTCGTCACTTGCCACCAGCGCGCAGCCCAGGGTGCGGGTCAAGGCCTCGAGACGGCTTGCCACGTTGACGGTCGCGCCGATCACGGCAAATTCCAGACAGGTCTGCCCGAGGTCGCCGAGCACCACCGGCCCATAATGCAAGCCAAAGCTCACATGCAGCTTTGGCTCGCCTGACGCTGCCCGCTGATCGTTCCAACGCTCCGCCGCCGCGATCATAGCCTGGGCACATCGCAGCGCGTTGCTGGCGTCGTGCTCGCCGGCAAAGGGCGTTCCGAACGTCGCCATCAATCCGTCCCCGAGATATTTGTCGAGCGTGCCGCTATGGCGGAAAACCTCCTGCTCCATCAATCCGTGGAATTCCCGCAACGTCCGCACAACCTCCTGCGGCGAGCGTCCATCGGCAAAGGCCGTGAAGCCGACGATGTCGACGAACAGCACCGCGACGTGTTGCGTGCGCACCTGCTTCAACGGCTCGTCCTGTTTCGACAATTCCGCCACGACATTGGGGGAGAAGTAGCGCGCTAGGTTGCCGCGCTCGCGCTCCACCGCGGCATGCCGGACCAGGAGGTCGTTGCTGCGGCGGACCGCGAGCGCCAAGGTCATGGCCACGATCATGAAGACGACGATCTCCTGGATGCGAACGTGGAACACGATCTCGCTCGGCGAGATCATCGCAAACAAGCGCTCATCGTTGCCTGTCGCGGCCGCGATGCGGGCCGTCAGCGCAGGATCGCGATCGGGTTGCCACCAGACCCAGGCGATGCCGATGATCCAGAGCGCAGCCGTCCACATGCCGACCGCAATCACAGTCCGCCAGGTATAGGCCAATGTGGCGCCCGCGAGCAGCACGAAGAAATAGATGAAGTTGCCGGAATGGAACTGCATCGCGACCGGCCAGTACGAGGCTCCGAACGGATTGGGAATCACGATGAGGCACGTGAGCAGCGCCAGGTCGCAAAACAGGAGTGCCAATTCCGGCCGTGACACGCCCACCCGCCCAACCCTGACCTGGGCCCAGCCGATCAGTGCGAACAAGCCGAGCAGCGCCACGTAGTAGAGCTGCTCCCAGGCCGGGTTGATCGCCATGATCAGGCAGCCAATGACGACCAGGGCGACATAGCGCGCCCGCACCGCAAGTTGCAGGCCCTCCCGCTTGGCGGACGCCAGCGCGGCCTGTGCGAACTGAACTGTTTCGGCACCGCGCTCGATCGGCGCGGGCGAAGCCGCAGCCGGCAGGTTGAAGCGCTCGACGAGCATTGTCACGGCAGTCTCCTCACAGTCTCCACACTTGGGCCTTCAGCCGCTGGTTCGCTGCGCCCTTGCCGAGACGCTGATTTCATTCCGGCGGCCTTCTCCGTCAGCCGCTGCCGCAACCGACGTCCACCAGTTCCCCAAGGCATCGATCAACGGCACGAGCGCGTGACCGGCGGCCGTCAGATCGTACTCCACGCGCAACGGATAACCGCCGAATTCCGTGCGGCTGACGATGCCGGCGTCCTCCAGCTTGCGGAGCTCGAGCGCGAGCATCCTGTGCGAGATGGTCGGATTGTCTCGGCGCAAGTCGCTGAAGCGCTTGGTGCCCTGCTTCAAATAATAGATCAGCAGCGTCGGCCAGCGACCGCTCAGAATCTGCATCACTTCCTCGATCGGACATCTCGACACGAGATCCTTCATCGGCGCCTCCAGGTTACAAAAAAGTTCGTAATTTACTTGATGCGGCGAGCGGCTAGGGTCGCATCACCGCTGCGCAGCGTGATCATCAGAAATCACGGAGAATGGATCATGGACCCAATTCTACTCTACGGCTTTCCGAAGGGAAGCTCCATGGGGCTCGTTGCGGCTCTCGAATGGCTGGGCAAGCCATATCGGCTGTGTCGGATCGATATGTTGGGCGAGATGCGAAACCCGTCATACGCCCGTATCAATCCGCGACACGAGACGCCGGTCTTTATCACCGGGCAGGGCGAGGTGCTGACGGAAACGATGGCGATCGCGGCCTGGCTAGAGGCCAGGGATGTCGAACGCCGCATCAGCTTCGATCCCTCTTCGCGGCAAGCCGATCGCATGCATCAGCTCATGGCATTCGTGAATACCGGTTTCACCGCCGCCTTCGCGCCGCTGTGGGCCGCATTGGAAGCCGAAGCCATGGAGCCTGCCGCGAAGTCGGTCCTGCGCGCCTTCGGCACAGCAAGGGTCATCGAGCGTCATGACAAGCTCGAAGAAATGATCGAAACGCAGCAATTTCTGCTCGGGGACCGGCCGACCCTCGCCGACGCCGTGCTTGTCGGTGTCGCACGCTGGCTCGACTTCCACGCGGTCGCGGAGAGGAGCCGCTGGCCGAAGCTGGCGGCGCTGCGCGCGCGCCTCGAAGCCGATCCCGCGGTCCTCTACGCCACCGCTCTGGAGGACGGCGGGTCTGATCCGGGAACGGGATCGTGCACAGGCCACGTCGCGCTAGCCGAATTGATCGCGCAGTTCGGCAAATAGCGGCCGGTGCGCACGCCTCGTCCTTCGAGACGGCGTTGACGCGCCTCCTCAGGATGAGGCTCATCAGCATCAGTGCTCGTTGAAAACTGCTGCCGCGCACTCCGCACTCATCCTGAGGAGCCCGCTTAAAGCGGGCGTCTCGAAGGATGGGCCGCAGGGAATGCTCTCAAATGGCGATAGCGCTCCTACTTCACCGGGCGCTTCTCGAGCTTCCTCGCCAGCGTCCGCCGGTGCATGCCCAGCCGGCGGGCCGCTTCCGAGATGTTGAAGTCGGTCTCGATCAAGGTCTGGTGAATGCGTTCCCATTCCAGCGTCTTGATCGAGGTCGGCCGCGAATCGAGCGCGACCTCGGCGTTGCCTTCGGCCTTGTGGAAGGCGGCCTCGATGTCGTCGGTGTTCGACGGCTTTGCCAGATAGTGGCAGGCCCCCAGCTTGATCGCCTCGACCGCGGTGGAGATGCTGGCAAAGCCGGTCAGCACCACGATCAGCATGTCGGGATCGTGCTTGTGCAGGAGCTCGACGCAGGCAAGGCCCGAGGCGCCGCCGAGCTTGAGGTCGACCACGGCATGACCGAAGGTGCGTTCCTCCAGCACCTGGCGCACCTCCTCGATCGAGGCGGCCAGCACGACATCGTAGCCGCGGCGCTCGAACGAGCGCTTCAGCGTGCGGGCGAAACCCGCATCGTCCTCGACGACGATCAGCGAACGGTCAGGCGTCAAAATTTCCTCCGATCGCCAATGTTGCGAGCGGCAGCGTGAGGCGCACCGTGGCGCCGCGCTTCCTGTGGTTCTTGGCGCTCACGGTGCCGCCCAATTTGCGCACGACGTTCACCACCAGGAACAGGCCGAGCCCGCCGCCGGCGCGGCCCTTGCTCGACTGGTAGGGCTTGCCCAGCTGCGCCAGCATCTCCGGCGCAAAGCCCGGGCCGCGGTCGGAGATCGACAGCACGAGATTGTCGCCCTCGCGCTCGGCGACGAGCTCGACCCACTCGCGCGAGACCTCATAGGCGTTGTCGAGCACGTTGAAGATCACCTGCTTCAGCGCGACGTCGGAGACGATTGCGACGTCCTCGCCGAAGGTGTTGACGAAGTAGAGCGTGCGGGCGGAGCGCGCATTGCGCCATTCGTCGACCAGCGCGGTGACGAAGGCCGTCACCGTCGTCGGTGAGGAGCCTTCACCGCGCGCTTCGCCCGCCGACACCAGGATGCCTGTCACGATCGACTTGCAGCGCTGCAACGAGGTTTCCATCTCCGCGAGGTCCTCGGCAAGCTCCTGATCGGCGGCAAGATCGGGCATGCGGCGCCAGTCGCTGAGGATTACCGAGAGCGAGGCGAGCGGCGTGCCGAGCTCATGCGCCGCACCGGAGGCGAGCAGGCCCATGCGCACGATATGGTCCTGTTCGGCGGCATGCTGGCGCAGCGCCGCCAGATGCGCGTCGCGCTCGCGCAAATTCCTGTTGATGCGGGTGACGAACACGACGAGCAGCACGGCGTTGAGCACGAAGCCCAGGAGCATGCCTGTTACGGTGAGCGTATAGGTCTCGCTCAACAGATTGGGCGGCAGATCGAGCGGCCGGTAGGCCAATGTCAGCCAGACGAAGCTGGCGCAGGTCAGCGCCACCAGCGACCAGGTCGATCGGGCATCGAGCAGCACCGCACCGAGCGTCACCTGGAGCAGGAACAGCGAGGTGAAGGGATTGGTGGCGCCGCCGGAGAGATAGAGCTGCGCGGTCAGCGCGGCGACGTCCAGTATCAAGGCGACCAACAGCTCGTTGTTGGTGATCGCAGCGCGATGGCGCACCCAGACCAGGCTGGAGACGTTGAGCAGCACCAGCGCGCCGATCACCGCGCCCATCCGCTCCAGCGGCAGGGGGATGTCGAGGCCGAAATGCACGGCACCGATGGTCACGATCTGGCCGACCACCGCGGTCCAGCGCAGCTGGATCAGCAGCGCCATGTTCTTGCGGTTGGTCTCGTCCTCGGTCGGCATGGTGCCGATCAGCTCGCTGCGCGCGTCGGCCTGCGATTGCAGCGCGACGGCTTGCCCGTCACGCCCAAGCGTCTGGGAAAGCGTTTTCCCGTCGTCAGGTCGGCTCGACGATCGTTCCAGCATCTGATCCCGTCCTGCGGGCGACGGCATCCGAGCCGCCGGCCTTGTCGTGGACGAAGCGCCTGCGACGGAACAGCCCGCCGCCGAATGTGACGAAAAGTCTGCCGGCCAGCATGAAAGCCAGGGTAAACCACGTCAGCGCGTAGATCAGGTGGTTATTGGGAAAGCGGATCACGGTCAATCCGCCGATTGGGCCGCCGGCGATTTGTGATCCGGCGTCGGCGTCCACGAAGAAGGGCGCGACCTCGCCAAGACCGCGCGCCGTCGCAATGGCGGCGACGTCCCGCGAGTACCAGCGGTTGTGCTGGGGCACGTTGGTCCGCAGGAAACCGCCCTTCGGCTCGGTGATGCGCAGGAGGCCGGTGATCTCGACCCGACCTTGCGGATTGCCGTCCCGGCGCGTCGATGCGTCGCGGCGCTCGGACGGCACGAAGCCGCGATTGATCAGGACCAGCGTGCCGTCGTCGCGCGCAAGCGGCGTCAGCACCCAATAGCCGGGGCCTTCCTCGGTAACGGCCTGAACCAGCGTCTCGCTCTCATGCAGGAAGCGCCCGCTGAGGCTGACGTGCCTGTATTCGTCATTTGCGGCGCTGACGGTGGACCACGAAGCGGGCGAGGGAATCGGCTGAGCCGGCGCGTGGACGCGCTGCTCGACCCGGTCGATCAGCGCCAGCTTCCAGGCGCGGCGCTCGATCTGCCAGACGCCGAGCGCGATCAGAAGCACGAAAGCGATCAGCGAGAGGACGGTGAGCCACAAGGACGGGGGCCGCGCAGCGTTGCTGCGGGCATCTCCGTCCTTGCCTGCCACGGTCCCGGTTTCGCTCACTTCATTCCGCTCATCTGGTGCATCGGCATCATGTTGCTGTTGAGGTGGCTCATCACCCACAGCGAACCCGACAGCGCAATCACCACCATCACAATGGTGAAGATCAGCGCCATCATGGTCCAGCCGTTCTCCGACGTCGTGTTCATGTGCAGGAAGTAGACCATGTGCACGACGATCTGCACGATGGCGAAGGCCATGATCACCAGCGCGGTGATCTGCTTGCTCGGCAGCGCGCCGCTCATCACCAGCCAGAACGGGATCGCGGTGAGCACGACCGAGAGCACGAAGCCGAGCATGTAGCCCGAGAACGTGCTGTGGGCGTGGCCGCCTTCGTGGTGATGGTCGTGCGCGCCGGCTGCGTGGGTATCGGTGCTCATCGCAGAACTCCCAGGAGATAGACGAAGGTGAAGACGCCGATCCAGACCACGTCGAGGAAGTGCCAGAACATCGACAGGCACATCAGGCGGCGGCGGTTGGCCTCGATCAGGCCGAACTTTCCAACCTGCACCATCAGCGTCACCAGCCAGATCAGGCCGCAGGTGACGTGCAGGCCGTGAGTGCCGACCAGGGTGAAGAAGGCGGAGAGGAAGGCGCTGCGCTGCGGCGTGGCGCCCTCGTGGATCATGTGGGCGAACTCGAACAGCTCGATGCCGATGAACGCGGCTCCGAACAGGCCAGTGATCGCCAGCCAGGCCTGCGTCTGCGCGACCTTGTTCTGCTGCATCGTCAGCATCGCAAAGCCGTAGGTGATCGACGACAGCAGCAGCATCGAGGTGTTCACCGCGACCAGGGTGAGGTCGAACAGGTCCTTCGGCGCGGGGCCGGCGGCATAGTTGCCGCCGAGCACGCCGTAGGTGGCGAACAGGATCGCAAAGATGAGACAGTCGCTCATCAGATAGATCCAGAAGCCGAGCGAGGTGCTCCAGCCTTCCGGATGCGGATGCTCGTCGGCGAGGTAGAAGACCGGTTCGCCGGTCTGCGAGGGATGAACAGCGGCAGTCATTTACTTGGCTCCGGCGAGCAGCTTGGTGCGCGCGTCCTCGGTCCGGATGACGTCGTCAGCCGGAATGTCGAAGTCGCGGTGATAGTTGAAGGTGTGGCCGATCCCGACGGCGAGCATCGCGATGAAGCTCAGGGCGGCGAGCCACCACATGTACCAGACGAGAGCAAAGCCCATCGCGGTGGCGAAGCCGGCGAGGATGATGCCGGTGCCGGTGCTGCTGGGCATGTGGATCGGCTTGAACCCGGTGAGCGGACGCTGATAGCCGCGCCGCTTCATGTCCCACCACGCGTCATTGTCGTGAACGACCGGGGTGAAGGCGAAGTTGTAGTCCGGCGGCGGCGAGGACGTCGCCCATTCCAGCGTGCGCGCGTCCCAGGGATCGCCGGTGACGTCCTTGAGCTGCTCGCGCTTGAGCAGGCTGACCGCGAACTGCATCAGCATCGCGAGGATGCCGATGAAGACGAACACGGCACCGATCGCGGCGATGACGAACCAGATCTGCAAGGACGGATCGTCGAACACGCGCAGGCGGCGGGTCACGCCCATCAGGCCGAGCACGTAGAGCGGCATGAAGGCCAGGTAGAAGCCCGTGACCCAGAACCAGAACGACATCTTGCCCCAGAACGGATCGAGCTTGAAGCCGAACGCCTTCGGAAACCAGTAGTTGATGCCGGCGAACGCGCCGAACACCACGCCGCCGATGATCACGTTGTGGAAGTGCGCGATCAGGAACAGGCTGTTGTGCAGTACGAAGTCGGCCGGCGGCACCGCGAGCAGCACGCCGGTCATGCCGCCGATCACGAAGGTCAGCATGAAGGCGATGGTCCACATCATCGGCAGCTCGTAGCGGATGCGGCCGCGATACATCGTGAACAGCCAGTTGAACATCTTCGCGCCCGTCGGGATCGAGATGATCATCGTGGTGATGCCGAAGAACGAGTTGACGCTGGCACCCGAGCCCATCGTGAAGAAGTGGTGCAGCCACACGAGGTAGGACAGGATGGTGATGACGACAGTGGCGTAGACCATCGAGGTGTAGCCGAACAGCCGCTTGCCCGAGAAGGTCGAGGTGACCTCGGAGAAGATGCCGAAGGCCGGGAGAACCAGGATGTAGACTTCGGGGTGGCCCCAGATCCAGATCAGGTTCACGTACATCATCGGGCTGCCGCCGAAATCGTTGGTGAAGAAGTTGGTGCCGACGTAGCGGTCGAGCGACAGCAGCGCGAGCACCACGGTCAGGACCGGGAAGGAGGCGACGATCAGCACGTTGGTGCAGAGCGAGGTCCAGGTGAACACCGGCATCTTCATCATGGTCATGCCGGGGCAGCGCAGCTTGACGATGGTGCAGATCAGGTTGATGCCGGATAGCGTCGTGCCGACGCCGGCGACCTGCAGCGCCCAGATGTAATAGTCGACGCCGACGTCGGGACTGTAGCCGATGTTCGACAGCGGCGGATAAGCCAGCCAGCCGGTGCGGGCGAATTCGCCGATGAACAGCGAGGCCATCACCAGCACCGCGCCGCCGACCGTCATCCAGAAGCTGAAATTGTTCAGGAACGGGAACGAGACGTCGCGCGCGCCGATCTGCAGCGGCACGACATAGTTCATCAGGCCGGTGACCAGCGGCATCGCCACGAAGAAGATCATGATCACGCCGTGGGCGGTGAAGATCTGGTCGTAGTGATGGGCGTTGAGATAGCCTTCGGAGCCGTTGAACGCGAGCATCTGCTGGCCGCGCATCATCAGCGCGTCGGCAAAGCCGCGCAGCAGCATCACGATGCCGAGGATCATGTACATGATGCCGATGCGCTTGTGGTCCACCGTGGTGAACCATTCGCGCCAGAGATAGCCCCAGAGGCGGAAATAGGTGAGGGCGCCGAGCAGCGCGGCGCCGCCGAGCGCGACCACCACGAACGTGCCGACGACGATCGGCTCGTGCAGCGGCAGCGATTCGAGGCCGAGCCGGCCGAAGATGAGCTTGAGAAGGTCAGGAGACATGCGCGTTCTCTTTAGGAATCTGACTTCAGGAATCGGACTTGGGACGCTGTCCGAGGAAGAAGGACGAGGACTTCAGCGGCGTGAACGACGGCCGCTTCAGGCCGGCACCCAGGAGCGGCGCGAAATCGGTCGGAGCCTTGATCGAGGCGGTGGTCTGCCCCTGCGGCGCATCCGGCGTGCAGGTGCCGGCGACGAAGGTCGGCTCGGGTCCGAGCACCGTGCCGCGGCGGGCATACTTGTCGTAGGCGAGCGGCAGGGTGTTGTTCAGGCCCTGATGGCCGTTGCCGCCCTTGGCGTCGATCGCCATCATCTCGCTTTGACACATCTTGCCGGTCTCGACGCACATGTTGAGGATCAGGCGGTAGAGATCGGCATCGACGGTGCCCCAGCGCCGCACCGGCTCGTTCTGGCTGGGCTTCTCCAGCTGGAGATATTCGGCGCGGCCGAGCGAGCCGCCGGCCGACTTGGCGCTGGCGATCCAGGCGTCAAAGCCGTTGTCGTCGAGCCCCTTGAAGTTGAAGTGCATGCCGGAGAAGCCGGCGCCGCTATAGTTCGCCGAAAAACCCTTGTAGGTGCCGGCGTGGTTGACGACGGCGTGGAGCTTGGTCTCCATGCCCGGCATCGCATAGATCTGGCCGGCGAGCGCGGGGATGTAGAACGAGTTCATCACCGAGGACGCAGTGATGCGGAAGGTGATCGGGCGATCGACCGGAGCTGCGAGCTCGTTGACGGTGGCGATGCCGTAGTCCGGGTAGATGAAGAGCCACTTCCAGTCGAGCGCGACGACGTCGACCTCGAGCGGGGCCTTGGACTTGTCCACCGCGCGCTCGGCATGAATGCGGCCGAGGGTGCGATAGGGATCGAGCAGATGCGTGCCCATCCAGGTCAGCGCGCCGAGGCAGACGATGATGAGAAGCGGCGCCGACCAGATCACCAGCTCGAGCTTGGTCGAGTGATCCCAGTCCGGCTCGTAGCGGGCCTCGGTGTTGGACTGGCGGTAGCGCCAGGCGAACAGCACCGTCAGCGCCATCACGGGCACGACGATCAGCAGCATCAGGACGGTGGAGATGATGACGAGGTCGCGCTGTTGCGCTGCGATATCGCCGGCTGGCGCCAGCACGACGTAGTCGCAGCCGCTGAGCGCGGCAGCCAGAGGTAGTAGCGCCAGGATCTTGAGACGAGACACGGGCCGAGCCTTATGAGAATGAGTTTCCTTTGTGGGGCCAAGGGGTAGCTGCGGCGCAACAATCCGGACATTGGACAATTTGTCCAATGTTGCAGTGCGGGAGGTTGGGCCAGATAGGGCCAGATTGCCTGGGCCCCGCCGGGCGGTCGGCTTTGGTTTTCAGGACGTTAAGGGCGCACGAATGGCGACGGCACAGACCCCCGAAATGGCAAACCTCCACACGGGCGAGCACGGCCACGACCAGGCCAGTCCCGGCGAGATCGCCATCGGCGTCATCATCGGCCGTACCTCGGAATTCTTCGACTTCTTCGTCTTCGCGATCGCCTCGGTGATCGTGTTTCCGCGTCTGGTTTTTCCGTTCGCGAGCGAGCTGACCGGGACCCTCTATTCCTTCATGGTCTTCGCGCTGGCCTTCATGGCCCGTCCGATCGGCACCGTCATTTTCATGACGATCGACCGGGAATACGGCAAGACGGCCAAGCTGATCTCGGCGCTATTCCTGCTCGGCACCGCCACCGTCGCGCTCGCGTTCCTGCCCGGATATCAGGAGATCGGCGTCGCCGCGATCTGGCTGCTGGCGCTGGCGCGCATCGCGCAGGGTCTGGCCTGGGGCGGCGCCTGGGACGGCATGGCTTCGCTGCTGGCGCTGAATGCGCCGGCCTCCCAGCGCGGCTGGTATGCGATGGTGCCGCAGCTCGGCGCGCCGCTCGGGCTGATCGTGGCGAGCGCGCTGTTCGCCTATTTCGCCGGCCTCCTCTCGGCCGATGATTTCTTCGACTGGGGCTGGCGCTATCCGTTCTTCGTCGCCTTCGCCATCAATGTCGTCGCGCTGTTCGCGCGCCTGCGCATGGTGACGACGGAAGAATACGCCACGCTGTTCGAGACCCGTGAACTCCAGCCGGCGCGGATCTCAGAGACGGTCGCGCGCGAAGGCCAGACCATCATGCTAGGGGCCTTCGCGCCGCTGGCGAGCTTCGCGCTGTTTCACATGGTCACGGTGTTCCCGCTGTCCTGGGTGTTCCTGTTCACCCACGAAAGCCCGGTGCGCTTTTTGATCATCGAGATCGTCGCCGCCGTGTTCGGCGTCGCCGCGATCGTGGCCTCCGGCATCATTGCCGACCGCGTCGGGCGCAAGTCGCTGCTGATGGGATCGGCGATCGCGATCGCAGTCTATAGCGGCTTCGCGCCGCAGCTGCTCGACGCCGGCGCGTTCGGCGAGACCATCTACATGGTGATCGGCTTCATCCTGCTCGGCCTGTCCTTCGGCCAATCCTCCGGTGCTATCGCCTCGAACTTCCGGCAGGCCTATCGCTATACGGCCTCGGCGCTGACCTCCGACATGGCCTGGCTATTCGGCGCCGGCTTCGCCCCGCTGGTCGCACTGCTGCTCGCCACCAATCTTGGCGTCATCGCCTCGGGTGCGTATCTGCTGTCCGGCGCGTTCTGGACCCTGCTCGCGCTCTGGCTCAGCGGCCAGCGCGAGGCGGGGGACATGGACGCAGGGCGCTGATCACGCAGCGCATGCAGGGTGGGCAACGGCGCTGGTGGCGCCGGGCCCACCTCTAGGCATCACCCCTCCCGCTGCCGCAACAGCGCTTCGACATCCAGCCGCTTGGTGAACATCGTGAGCTTCCCGTCAGGCCCGAACGGCCATTGCTCCCGCGGCTTGTCCCAATACAGCTCCACGCCGTTCTGGTCGGGGTCGCGCAGGTAGAGCGCCTCGCTGACGCCGTGATCGCTGGCGCCATCGAGCGCAATGCCGGCCGCGAGCACCCGATGCAGCGCATCCGCCAGCGCGGGGCGCGTCGGAAACAGGATCGCGGTGTGATAGAGCCCGGTCGCATCAGGCGGCGGCGGTGAGCCGCCCTTGCTCTCCCAGGTGTTGAGCCCGATGTGGTGGTGATAGCCGCCGGCCGCGATGAAGGCCGCCCCCGAGCCCATCCGCTGCATCAGCTCGAAGCCGAGCACGCCGCAATAGAAGCCGAGCGCACGATCGAGATCGGCGACCTTGAGGTGGACGTGGCCGATCCTGGTGCCGGCAGGAATGGTGGGGCTTTGCGACATGTGAATGTTCCCTCGAAAACATGCACGTAAGCCCCGCTTCGAGCCAGTGCTACGGCCAAACTCGAAACCCATCGTTTCTGAATGGGAAACTAAGCCAGCTCCGACACCTCGCCCTCGGGCAGGCCGAACTCGAACGTGTTCAGCGTCATCGACACCAGCGTGTAGTAGCCGCACAGCCCGATGACCTCGACGACGCCGCGCTCGCCGAGCAGCTTGACCGCTTCGTCGTAGAGACCTTTCTCGACGCCGTGGCCCTCGTGCAGCGACTTCGCGAGATCGTAGATCATCTTCCCCATGGGATCATCGAAGTCGGGGGTGCGGCGGTCGCGGATCGCATCGATGATCTCGCCCTTCATGCCGCCGGCGAGCGCGAGGCGCTTGTGCGCGTACCATTCGTAATGCGCGGTCCAGTGCCGCGCCGTCACCAGGATCGCGATCTCCGACAGCTTGGCCGGGAAGATCGTGTCGAACCGCATGACCTCGCCGAGCCGCGTGGCGTGCCGGGCCATCTCGGGACTATTGAGCCAGGCCATCATCGGCGGCGGCGGCTTGCCGCGCTTGCCGGCGATCGACTCGTCATAGGTCTGCCGCTGGCTCTCGTTCATTTCGCCAGGCGAAAGAAGTTTTAGGCGCATTGTCGTTTCCTCTTTGTTTTCAAAGCTCGCCGCAGCAATGACTATAACCGATAAGTGGTTGAATTCCGCGGGGGCTTGGCCCAGACTCGCTGGCAACAATTCGAATGTTGGGTGATGGAAACGACCAATGACCGATCTCAAAACCAGCGATTCCGAATCCGCCGATCTCGAAACATTCCGCAACGATACCCGCGCCTGGCTAGAAGCCAATTGCCCGCCGGAGATGCGCAAGCCCGCAACGTCCGATGCCGACGTGTTCTGGGGCGGACGCAACGCGAAATTCTCGTCCGAGCCGCAGCGCATCTGGTTCGAGCGCATGCGCGACAAGGGCTGGACCGTGCCGGATTGGCCGCGGGAATATGGCGGTGGCGGCTTGAGCGCGGCCGAGCACAAGGTGCTGCGCGCCGAGATGGCGCGGATCGGCGCCCGGCCGCCGCTGTCGAGCTTCGGCATCTGGATGCTCGGGCCGGCGCTCTTGAAGTACGGCAACGAGGCCCAGAAGAAGGAGCATCTGCCGAAGATCGCCGCGGGCGAGATCCGTTGGTGCCAGGGCTATTCGGAGCCGAACGCCGGTTCCGACCTCGCTTCGCTCCAGACCCGCGCCGAGAGCGATGGCGACGACTTCATCATCAACGGCCAGAAGATCTGGACTAGTTACGCCAATTACGCCGACTGGATCTTCTGCCTGGTCCGCACCGACCCGACCGCAAAGAAGCATGACGGCATCAGCTTCATCCTGTTCGACATGGCCTCGAAGGGCGTCTCGACCAAGCCGATCCTGCTGATCTCGGGCTACTCGCCGTTCTGCGAGACCTTCTTCGACAATGTCCGCGTGCCGAAGTCGCATGTCGTCGGCACCATCAACCGCGGCTGGGACGTCGCGAAATATCTGCTCCAGCACGAGCGCGCGATGATCTCGGGGATGGGCGAGCGCGGCGTCGGCCGGCCGCTCGGCCAGATCGCGGCCGATTCCGTCGGCACCGATGGGCAGGGCAGGCTCGACGACGCCATGCTGCGCGGTAGAATCGCGACCTTCGACGTCGATGAGGCCGCGCTGGCGGCCTGCGCCGAGCGCGCGGTCGATCTCGCCAAGGCCGGGCAGGCGCATCCGGCGTTCTCCTCGGCGATGAAATATTACGGCACCGAGCTCAACAAGCGCCGCCACGAGATCCTGATGTCGGCGGGCGGCGTCGATGCGCTGGAATGGGAGAGCGAGCGCTCCAGGCAGGGCGCGCGCCCGCGCGCCTGGCTGCGCACCAAGGCCAACTCGATCGAGGGCGGCACGTCCGAGGTCATGCTCGGCATCGTCGCCAAGCGCATCCTAGATCTGCCGGGGGCGTGAGGTTTCCGTCATTCCGGGGCGCGACGAAGTCGCGAGCCCGGAATCCATTCATCCTCCCCCTCTGCCGCCCGATGGATTCCGGGCCTGCGCCTGCGGCGCATCCCGGAATGACGAACCAGATAGATTTCGAATCGGAAACACGCATATGGCCCTCGTCCTCACCGAAGAACAATCCATGCTCCGCGACTCCGCGCGCGGGCTGATCAGCGACAAGGCGCCGGTGTCGCACCTGCGCCACTTGCGCGACAGCAAGGACCCCACCGGCTTCTCCAAGGATCTTTGGCATTCCTTCGCCGAGATGGGGTTTGCCGGCTTGCTCGTGCCGGAAGAGTTCGGTGGCAGCGGTCTCGGTTTCGTCGAAGCCGGAATTATCATGGAGGAGATCGGCCGCACCTTGATGCCATCGCCCTTCCTCGCGACGTCAGTGGTGGCGGCATCAGTGCTGACCCGCGGCGGCAATGCCGCGCAGAAATCGGAATATCTGTCGAAGATCGCGAACGGCTCGCTGCTCGCGACGCTCGCGATCGACGAGGGCGCCAAGCATCGCCCGCTGCAGACCAGCCTCAAGGCTGTGCGCGCCGGCAACGGCTTCAAGCTCTCCGGTGCCAAGGCGCTGGTGATCGACGGTCATGTCGCCGATCTCCTCATCGTCGCCGCGCGCACCGCGGGCTCTGCCGGCGAACGCGAGGGCCTGACGCTGTTCCTGGTCAACCCCAAGGCCAAGGGCGTTGCGATCGAGCGCACCATCATGGTCGATGCGCACAATGCGGCGCGGATTGAATTCGCCAATGTCGAGGTCACCGCCGACAGCGTGCTCGGCGAGGTCGACCAGGCGGCTGGCCTGCTCGATGGCGTGCTCGATATCGGCCGCGGCGCGGTGGCCGCCGAAATGGTCGGCCTCAGCGATGAAGTGTTTGGCCGCACCGTCGAGTATCTGAAGAGCCGCAAGCAATTCGGCAAGCTGATCGGCGAATTCCAGGCGCTGCAGCATCGCGCCGCCGAGCTCTACATCGACATCGAGATCACCCGTGCTGCCACCATGAAGGCGCTGCAGGCACTGGATGCCGACGTCGTCAAGGCCGCACCCGCCGTCGCCGTGGCAAAAGCCCGCGCCGGCACCACCGCCACGCGCGCGGTGCAGGAAGGCGTGCAGATGCACGGCGGCATGGGCATGACCGACCAGTTCGACATCGGCTTCTTCATGAAGCGCGCCCGTGTCTGCGAGGAGCTGTTCGGCGACGCGAACTACCACACCGAGCAGCTGGCGCGCGCGCGGGGTTATTGAGATGCTCTCGTAGGGTGGGTTAGCACTGCAGAAGCGCGAAGCGCATCTGCAGTGCGTAACCCACCATCTTCGTCCGGCAAACGCGGAAGCATGGTGGGTTACGCCGAGCAATTGCGCTTAGCGCAATTGCAAGGCTAACCCACCCTACGACGTTCGCCGGAGACACCCCTTACCGCATCGGCGGTGCGTACTGCACACCGCCTGCGTTCCACAGCTGGTTCATGCCGCGCGGGATCTTCAGCTTCGACTTTTCGCCGATGTTGCGGTCATACATCTCGCCGTAATTGCCGACGTGGCGGATGATGCGCGCGGCCCAGTCCTTGGTGAGGCCGAGCTGCTCGCCGTAACGGCCTTCGGTGCCGACGAGGCGCATCACCTCCGGCTTCTTCGACTTCAGGGCCTCGTCGATGTTCTCCGAGGTGACACCGAGCTCCTCGGCGTTGATCATCGCGTAAAGCGTCCACTTCACGATCATCATCCAGTCGTCGTCGCGCTGGCGCACCACGGGGGCGAGCGGCTCCTTGGAGATCATGTCCGGCAGGATCATGTGGTCGCCGGGCTTCGTCAGGTTCAACCTGAGAGCATAGAGCTGAGAAACGTCGGCGGAGAACGTGTCGCACTTGCCGGTGTCGTACGCCTTCACCACGTCGTTGAGGTTATCGAACTTCACCTCTTCATACTTCATGTTGTTGATGCGGAAGTAATCGGCGACGTTGAGTGTCGTCGTGGTTCCGTTCTGCACGCAGACCTTGCTGTCTGCCAGGTCCAGCGAGGTCTCCTTGTTGCGCGTGCGCGGCACCATGAAGCCGACGCCGTCGTAATAGGCCACGGCCGGGAAATACAAATCGTAGTCGAGCTCGCGCGCCATGCTCCAGGTCGTGTTGCGCGAGAGGATGTCCACCTTGCGGCTCTGCAGCTCCTTGAAACGCTCGTTGGCGTCGAGCGGAACGAACTTCGCCTTGCCGGGGTCGTTGAAGATCGCAGCGGCCACCGCGCGGCAGAAATCGACGTCGAAGCCGGTCCAGTTACCCTTGTCGTCGGGGATCGAGAAGCCCGGCAGGCCCTTGTTGACGCCGCACAGCACCTCACCGCGGCGAACCGTGCGCCTCAGGGTGCGGGTGTCGTAAAACTCGTAAATGATCGCGCCGATGGCGACCAGCACGGCGATGGCGACCCCGATCAGCAGGCCGCCACGAAAAGTGCGCATCATGTTGCTCTCTCGAAAAATCGGGAAAAGGAATCAGGCGAGGACGGAGTGCATGATCCGGATCCGGACGGCCGCGTTGGCGCAAGGCACGCTGCGGCCGTCCGAAGCAATCATGTCGGGATCATGAACCTTAGAGCTCGGGCTTCTGCCGGATGACCACCTTGGTGCCGACAGGGACGCGATCGTAGAGGTCGGCGACGTCGGCGTTGACCAGGCGGAAGCAGCCCGAGGACACCTTGGTGCCGATCGTGTCGGGTCGGTTGGTGCCGTGGATGCGGTAGACGGTGGTGCCGAGATACATGGCGCGGGCGCCCAGCGGATTGCCGGGTCCGCCGGCCATGAAGCGCGGCAGATAGGGCTGGCGCTGGATCATCTCCGGCGGCGGCGTCCAGTCCGGCCACTCCTTCTTGTTGGTGATGGTCACCAGCCCCTGCCACTGGAAACCGTCGCGGCCGACGCCGATGCCATAGCGGATGGCGCGCCCGCCGGGCTGCACCAGATAGAGGTGACGTTCGGCGGTCGAGACGATGATGGTGCCCGGCGGCTCGGTGGTGCGGAAGTAGACCACCTGCTTCTGCCATTCCGGCTCGAGCTGGTATCCGTCATCGGCGATCAGGCCCGGCTCGTCGCCGCGGTCCGGCTGCTGGGCGAAGGCGTGCGGCGTGGACAGGGCCAGTCCCATCGCAGCCACGAAAATCCCGGTCAGGCGACGAAAATTCGTCATTTCAAGCTCTCCCCGCTGCCACAGCGCAAATCATTCGGAACCATCAAACCTGAGGGGCAAGTTCATGGCAAGTTGATGGCGCGCCGTCCTGGCATGTCACGAGAATGCTTTGGTTTTTTGACGGGCTCGGCGCAATGCCACGAACAGGGGATGGCGCGAAAAGCATAGGTGGTACCGCAGTGGTGGTCCGCTCCCTCCCCCGCTTGCAGGGGAGGGTTGGGGAGAGGGTGCTTCCGCAATGGGACACTCCCCCAGAGGATAGAACCCTCACCCGCCGCGCGGGACGATGCTCGCATCGCCCGGAACGCGGCGACCTCTCCCGCAAGCGGGAGAGGCTTAGATCGAACGTGGTGAGATCGAGGCCGACAATTTGCGCCAGCTAAATCTTGTTGCTCTCCGCCGGGATCCCGAGCCGCCGCACGATCTCCGCCGCGACGGCGCGGGCTTCGACGCGCGAGCCGATGCGGGGGCTGCGAAACCGCCGCCCCGAATGCAGCCGGATCACCACGATGCAATGCTCGTCCTCGGAGCGGCCGCGGCGCTCGACCGTGATCGTTTTCACGTCGGGTCCGGCGATGCGGTCGGCGCGCAGGCTGCCGTCGCCCCACAGGCGCTCGACGCGAATATCGTTCGGCCCGATGATCCAGAACGCGCCAGTCGCAAGGTTGGCATAGCGATAGACGGCGAATGCGGCGATCGCGCCCAGCGGCAGCAGCAGGATATCAACATGGCTCGGCGAGAGGCCGCGCCACAGCTTGTAAGCATAGGGGGCCGCGGACAAAGCCACCGCGATCAGTGCGACGATGCGGATCTCCCGTGCAGGAAACGCCTCGAGAGGCTCGCCGAGATGCATCTCGGGATTGCTGGCATCGAGCGGGTTGCTCGGCGCCTCGACATTGGGAACGTCAAAATGCGCCGCGATCCACGCCACGGTGTCGCGGACATGGGTGACGTCGGAAATCGGCGGCGAGGTCAGCCGCTCGCCCGAGGCCAGGGTGAAGACGAGCTGGAAGCGGGCCTTCACCCGCTTGCTGCCGGGGACCTGTAGCGCCGTGATCTCGTCCTTGCCGACGAGGCGCGTCCGGAGCTTTCCGAACGGCCGCTGCCGCCCGATCAGGATCTCGTCCGGCGTGATGATCCACACCACCGCCGGCGCCATCATGATGCCGACGACGAATCCGGCTCCCACCAGCAGCGCCACCGTCGATATCGTGATTTCCAGGAGGTCCTGCGTGAACAGACCCGGCGTGAAGCAGAGCGCAACGGCAGCCGCACAGCCGGCCACGACCAGCCGCTGCGCGATCGAGGAACCTTCACGAAGGCGGATGTCGGTGCTGGTGGTCGCGTCCATTGCGGGCGGCTGATTGCGTCGATTGCGAAACTCCACGGACGGCTCCGTGGTGTCAAGCAACAAGGGCGACAATTGAAGCCCGCCGCGCGATGACCGTGCAGCGTCAGCTGCTCGCGTTCAGCAGCTTGGCCACCGTGCGATCGATCTCGTCATAGCTGCCTTCGCCGGCGTGCTGGAACACGATCTTGCCGCTCTGGTCGACGATGTATTGCGCCGGCCAATATTGATTGCGATAGGCGTTCCAGGTCTTGGACTCATTGTCCTGCGCCACCGGATAGGTGATGCCATGGCGCTTCAGCGCGGCCTGCACGTTGGCGGCGGAGCGCTCGAACGGGAATTCCGGCGTGTGCACGCCGACCACGACGAGGCCTCGATCCCGGTACTTGGCGTAGAGGCCGGTGACATGCGGCAGCGTGTTGACGCAGTTGACGCAGCCATAGGTCCAGAAATTGACCAGCACGACCTTGCCGCGGAGATCGGCGATATGAAGCGGCTTCGAGTTGAACCAGTTGGTGATGCCGGTGAAGTCGGGCGCGGCCTGCTGGTTCGCGGCGGCGGTGACGACAGGCGCGGCGCGTGCGGCCTCGTCGCAGATGCCGGGGATCACGGCGCCGGTCACTGTGATGCCGATCAGTGCAGCAGACATTGCGAGCAGCTTGAGAGTCATGGAAAGTGTCCTCCGGTGAAGATGAGGTGGGATCACAGGCCGATCTGGCCGGTGGGGTAGAAGCCGGTGAGCCACGCCACAATCAGCGTGTCGTATTGAAAATAGGCGGCGACCGCGAAGCCGATCACGACGACGCCAAAGCCCTGCTGCAGCCGCGGTGAGATCCGGGCCAAGCTGCGTACGCGCGTGGTCGCGGCCTGTCCGCCATAGGCTATTCCCAGCATCGGGATCGCAGCGCCAATGGCATAGGCGACCAGCAGCGTGCCGGCCCAGGCAACGTTCTTCGACGTCGCCACCAGCGTCAGGATCGAGCCGAGCACGGGCCCTGCGCAGGGCGTCCAGACCAGTCCCAAGGTGGTGCCGAGGATCAGCCCACCGAGTGCGCCGTCGCGCTGCGTAGCGCCGATGTTGCCGAGATCGAGCCAGCCGTTGATCCGGATCGACAGCCATTCGAACGGCGCCGGCCACAGCATCAACAGGCCGAAGCCGAGCAGCAGGACCGCTGCCGCCTCGCGCAGCACGTTCGGATCGAAATCGAAGGCCCGCGTGATCGCGCCGAGCGCCAGCGCGACCATCGAGAAGGAAAAGACGAAGCCGAGCGCGATCATCGCGGGTCGCAGATGCCCCGCGCGCCCGATCGAGGCGCCGAGCAGGATCGGCAACATCGGCAGCGTGCAGGGCGCGGCGATGGTGAGGATGCCGGCGAGGAGAGCAAAGAGCAGGTCGAGCATGAGGCACTCGTGAGGGAGGTCACGAGGGCTGTTCGCGTGCGGTGGGGCGGTCGTTACGCAGCGTCACGGCTTCGTGACGGGGGCTGTTGCTTTGCAGAGCACGGTGGCCGCGGGCTCCCGCTTCTCCCGCTTGCCGGAGAGGCCGGCGCACTCGCAGAGTGCGGCGGGTGAGGGTTCTTTCCTCTGGGGGGAGTGCCCCGTTGCGGAAACACCCTCTCCCCAGCCCTCCCCCGCAAGCGGGGGAGGGAGCGCACCGACCGCGGAGCCGGCAACCACTCAGGCCCAAATAAAAACGACCCGGACGGGGCATCGTCCGGGTCGCTGGAGGTCTTGGGAGGTTTAACGAAACCGTATGGAGCTTTATAGAAGGGAAGTTTTTCCGCCTGATGTTGTCGTTTGTTTCAATTGTTTCGTCAGTGGTAACGCTTCCGTGTCCGGGGAGAGGGCCAAAACGGAGATCCTATCCCCTTGAAAACATTGTTGTTAAGCGGCGAAACGGTCGACGCCGGCGCCCTTAAGCAAATCGGCGAGTTGCTTGCGCGCATAGAACATCCGCGTCTTCACCGTGCTCTGGGGGATGCCGATGATCTGGCCGACCTCCTCCACCGACTTCTCGTGGTAATAGACGAGGTTGATGATCTCCCGATGCGCCGGCGACAGCTTCTGCACGCAGGCGCGCAGGATGGCGCTGGTGTCGCTGCGGTCGAGCGAGGTCTCCGGCGTGTCGCAACCATCAGGGATCTGACGCACGTCCTCCTGATCGATGTCCTCAAAGCGGCGCTGGCGCATCGCGGTCAGCGCCTTGAAGCGGGCGATCGAGAGCAGCCAGGTGGACACCTGCGAGCGGCCCTGGAATTGGCCGGCGGTCCGCCACACGTCCAGAAACACCTGGCTGACCAGATCTTCCGCCGTGGTGGCGTCGCGCACGATGCGCAGGATGAATCGGTACACCCGTACATTGTGCCGGCAGTAAAGGATGTGCATGGCCGTCCGGTTGCCGTCGGCAATGCTTGCGAGGAGCATGTCGTCCGAGGTCGCCTGAGCGGCAATGATGCTCTGGCTGGCTTGGGCGTTGATGGCAATGACGTTCGGCATGGACTTGGCTCCCCGTAGCGCCGCAACCGAGCGGCGTTTCCTTGGGTCAAAGTGTTAATGAGCCAACGTTTCGGGACGTCTGCACGAAAAGCGGAAAATGGTTTCGTGCGCCGTCAAATTGTTTCGCCGGACAGGGTGCGACGAAACATTCGGGGCAAAAAACCTTGTGATTTCAACGTACGGAAAATACGGGGTGGGGATTCGGGGCCGGACGGGCGCGCCGCGGAACGAATTTAGGGGGATTGCGTTTGGTCGCGCCGCACCTACCGCTGTCGTCCCGGGGGCGATAATCTCGTAGCCCGGATGAAGCGCAGCGAAATCCGGGGCAACTCCATCCGCGGCTACAGCACCCCCGGATTGCGCTGTGCTCCATCCGGGCTACGGCAGAGCGGGTTGTGCCGCTCGCCCTACGCCTTCTCGCCCTGCGGCGAGAACAGATAGCCGCCGCCGCGGATGGTGCGGATTACGGCAGGCTTGGCCGGGTCGGGCTCGATCTTGCGGCGGATGCGCATGATGCGCAGATCGACCGCGCGGTCGAAGGCTTCGGCGTCGCGGGCGTTGGCAAGCTCGAGCAGGCGCTCGCGCGACAGCACGCGCTTCGGATTGGCGGCGAACACCTTGAGCAGCCCGAACTCGGATGCGGTCAGCGGATGCTCGTTGCCCTCGTCGTCGCGCAAGGCCTGCGCTTCGAGGTCGAGCCATTTGGTGCCGAAGCGCACCAGCTGCTCCTTGTCCGACTTCGCCGCCGGCGCGTCTGCCGCCTTGGCCGGTCCGCTCCGCCGCAGCACCGAGCGGATGCGCGCCATCAGCTCGCGCAGCTCGCAGGGCTTTGCCACGTAATCGTCCGCGCCGAGCTCGAGGCCGACGACGCGGTCGATCGGGCTCGCGGTCGCCGTCAGCATGATGACGGGCACGTTGATGCGGCTCTTGAGGTCGCGGATGATCGAGAGCCCGTCTTCCTCGGGCATGTTGAGGTCGAGCACGACGAGATCAGGCATGCTGCCCTGGATCGCGGCGCGCAAGGACTTGCCGCCGTCGCACAGCGTCACGGTGAAGCCGTGCATCTTGAGGTAATCGCCGACCATCTCCCGGGCCGGAGCCTCATCGTCGACGATCATGATGTGCTGGCTTTGGGTCATGGGCTTTGCATCATGGGCTTTGCATCACGGGCTTTGACATCACGGCGCTTCAGTCGCAGGGAGGGTGATGGTGAAGGTCGAGCCCTTGCCGGGGCCCTCGCTCTCGGCGGTCACCTCGCCGCCGTGCATGTCGATGATACGCTTGACGATGGAGAGACCAAGTCCCGTCGAGCTCTCCCCGGCGGTTGGCTTGGCCGACAGCCGCTGGAACCGGCCGAACAGCCGGCCGAGGTCCTCCGGCGACAGCCCGGCGCCCTCGTCGCTGACGCTGACGATGGTGTCGCTGCCCTCGTGGACCACGGTGACGTCGATCTTGCCGCCGATCGGTGAGTATTTGATGGCGTTGCTGATGAGATTGTCGATCGCCTCGCGGATGCGGTCGGTGTCGCACATGGTGACGATGTTGGGCGGCGCCGTGACGCTGATCGCCTGCTGCTTGTTGACCGCGAGCGGCTGGTTGGCCTCGGCGACCTCCTTGACCAGGGCGGCGACGTCGACCGGCTCGCGGCGGATGGTGATGTCGAAGGCATCGGCCATCGCGTCCGAGATCAAATGATCGACCATCGTGGTCAGGCGCTTGGTGGCGTCGCGGATATGGTCGACCTGGGCGACGACCCCGCTTTCCGAGGCGCCGGTCGAGATCAGCTCCTTGAGCATCTCGGTGCGCCCGAGAATGACGCCGAGCGGGTTCTTCAGGTCGTGCGCGACGGTGCCGAGAATCTCGTTCTTGAAGCCGTTGGCGCGCTGCAGCCGCAGCCATTGGGCCGAGAGGCGGCGGTTGGCCTGCATCAGGGCGCGGGTGCGCTGGGCGACGCGGTCCTCCAGCTGGGTGTTGGCGTCCTGCAGCTGCTGGTAGAGGATGACGTTGTCAAAGGCGATCGAGAGCCTTGAGGAGAAGATCTCGACCAGCGAACGGTCGGTCTCCGACAGCTCGCGCTCGGCCTGGAGCAGCACCACGACCTCGCGGCCCGATCCGGTGCGCAAATAGATCACGCTGCGATGGTCGGCGAATTCGTTCTTGCGGCGCTGGAACGCGGCCTCCACCATCTCGCGCAGCTCGGGGTCGAGCGCCTTCGACGAGGTGGTGCCGATGAAGCGGCTGTAGCAGCCGCTGCCGGCGAGCACCGAGAGCTCGGGGTCGATGCCGCCATTGTCGCGCAGCACCAGGATGCCGGCGCAGTCGACGTTGAGCAGCGAAGCGAGCTGGGTCAGGACGCCCTCAGCGAGCCGCTGCATCGACTTGAAGTCGTACAGCGTGGACGCCGCGTCGATGATGATCTCCAGCCCGCGCCGGGTCTGCACCATGCGCTCAAGCTGCTGGTAGGAGCGCAGCGCCGCGGTCAGCGAGGTGAACAGCTTGTCGGCGGTGAGCTCGGTCTTGGCCTTGTAGTCGTTGATGTCGTACTGCACGATGACGCGCCGCTCCGGCGCCTGGCCGGGCTGGCCGGTGCGCAGGATGATGCGCACGGTCTCGTTCCGGATCTCGTTGCGGATGAACTCGACCAGCTCGAGGCCGGCGACGTCGGTCTCCATGATGACGTCGAGCAGCACGGCGGCGACGTCGCGGTGCTCGGCCATCAGCTTGCGCCCTTCGGCCGCGGAATAGGCCGACAGGATCTCCAGGCTCTGGCCGTTCAGGCTGTAGTCCGACAGCGCGAAACGCGTACCGTCATGCACGGCCGGATCGTCATCGATGACGGCGATCTTCCATTTCCGGGCGTTGCTGTCCTCCGACGCGGTACCGGTGTCGTCGATCAGGTGGAGGACATCGTCCTGTTCGGCCATTGCGAAGATCCGTCACTTTCTGTGCTTTGCGCGCCGCCCTTGGCGACGCGGGGCATGATAATGCGAAAAGTAGTGCCTTGTCCCAGCTTGGATTCCAGCATCATCCGGCCGCCGAGCTGCTGGGTGACGAGGTTATAGACGATATGAAGGCCAAGTCCCGTGCCGCCTTCATTGCGCCGGGTGGTAAAGAAAGGGTCAAAGGCCTGGCGCTGCACGTCCGGGGTCATGCCGGCCCCGTCGTCGGAGAAGCTGATCTCGATGTCCTCGGTGCCGCGCGGCCGCGCCGAGATCGCGATCCGGCCGGCGCGGCCGTCGGCGAAGGCGTGGTTGGCGGCGTTGAGGAAGAGGTTGGTCAGGATCTGGCCGTAGGAGCCGGGATAGCCGTCGAGCAGCAGCCCCTCGGGGACGTCGACCTCCAGCGTGATCGGCGAGCGCTTCAGCACGGGCTTGAGGCTGGCGATGATCTGGTCGGTGGCTTCGCTCAAGGAGAATTGCCGCCGCTCGGCATGGGAACGGTCGACCGCGACCTGCTTGAACGACTGGATCAGCTCGCCGGCGCGGGTCAGATTGGCGACGAGCTGCTGCGAGGCGTCGCGCGAGGACTGCACGAATTCCTCCAGCTGTGAGCGGCGCAGGCCGCCCTCGCCCTTGAGCTGGGCTTCGAAAATCTCGGTGCGCCGGGCAAAGCTCGAAGCCACCGTCAGGCTGATGCCGATCGGGTTGTTGACCTCGTGCGCAACGCCGGCAACGAGGCCGCCGAGCGCGGCCAGCCGCTCGGCGTCGATCAGGTTCTGCTGCGCGGTGTTGAGCTCGAACAGGGCGCTCTCGGCCTTTTCCTTGGACGCGCGCAGCTCGTCCTCGGTCCGGCGCTTGGCCATCGCGTTCTCGCGGAACACCTCCACCGCGCGCGCCATGGCCCCGACCTCGTCGCGCGCTTTCGTGCCCTGCACCTCGCGGTCGAGATCGCCGAGCGTGATCGCCCGCATCGCGGACATGATCTGCTGCAGCGGCAGGCGGATCGACAGCGCGATCAGGACGCCCGCGGTGAGGATGATGCCGAGGAAGATCACCGCGATCGACAGCACCCGGCGTGAGATATCCGCCAGCGTGCGGTCGAATACCTCCTGCGCCTTCTGCTCGCGCTGGCGCATCTTGGTCGAGAGGTCGTCGATGGCGCCGATCGCCTCGGCCTGGCTGGCGTCGATGGTGTTGCGGAGCAGCTCGGTGCGGCTCGCAAGCTGCTCGGAGAGTTTTGCAAAGCCCTCGCGAAGTGCGGCGGTGCGGGCCGCGAGCCGCCGCAAGGCCATCTTCTGCAGGTCGTTGTCGGCGAGATCGATCATGACCGGGATGGTCCTCTCGATCGTCTCGGTATGGCGGCGCGCGTCGTCGGCGGCGCCCGACGACTGCGACAGGTAATAGGAATTGGCCGCGACCAGCATCGCGGTGAAGGCTTCGCGGGATTTGCCGAGCGAGGGCCAGATCAGCGCGTCGCGATGGCCGGTGGCACCCTCGATGATGGAGTAGAGTCCCGCCATGTCCCTGGCCGGGCCCTGCACCTGCTCCTCATAGGTCTTGGCGATGGTGGACTGCACGCTGCGCAGCTCGCCGAAGCCGTTGAGGAAGCGGTCGGTGGTGCGCTCCAGCTCCTCGACCGAGCCCGACAGCATCGGGTCCTTGGCGGCGCGATTGGTCAGCGTGCCCAGCACCGCCTCGCGCAGCAACAGGATCTCGGCGAACAGGTCCGGACTCGGCTGGTTGATGTAGCGGTGGATCAGGTTCTGCAGCCGCCCGGTCTCGCTTTCGAGCAGCGCCAAGATCCGGTCGGACTCGCGCACCTGGCGCACATCGTCCCAGGCCGAGCCGAGCACCTTGGCGCCGTTCCAGATCATCGCCACCAGCACCACGACCACGGCGGAGTTCAGCGCGGCGATCGACAGGATGCGCCAGCGGATCGGCACCGCCCGTAAGAGGCCGACGATGCGCGCGCGCAGCTGCCCGATCGGGCCGGGTGGCTTGTCCGCGTGATCGCTATGTCCAAGCGCAGCCAACAGGCCTCACTCCACCTTGCGAATCCGTTCGATCAGCGCGGCCGCCGCGGGGTCGCGCGCGGCCTTGGCGTAGATTGCGGCCATGGCGTCCTCGAACGGCTTGCGGTCGATGTCCCTGATGATGGTGACGCCGGCTTCCTGCGCCTTGCGCTGCGACTGTTCCTCGAGGTCGCGCCACTTCTCGCGCATGAACCGGCTGGAGCGCTGCGCGGCCTCCTTAAAGATCGTCTGCTCCTCCGCCGACAGGCTGTTCCAGGCCTTCAGAGAGATCACCAGCACCTCCGGGCTCATCGTGTGCTCGGTCAGCGTGTAATGGCCGGCATGCTTGTAATGGTTCGTGGTCACGAAGGATGGCCAGTTGTTTTCGGCGCCGTCGATCAGATGGTTGGCAAGCCCGGTGAGCACCTGCCCGTAGGGCAGCTCGACCGGTTCGGCGCCGAGCGCGCGCATCATCTGGCTCATCAACTCCGACTGCTGCACGCGGATCCGCAATCCCTTGAGGTCCGCGATGGTCTTCACCGGGCGGACCCCGTTATAGATCGAGCGCGCACCCGAATCGTAGAAGGCGAGCCCGACGAAGCCGTAGGGCTCGAAGCTACCGAGGATCTCGCTGCCGACAGCTCCGTCCAGCACCTTCTGCATGTGCTCGATGGACCGGAACAGGAACGGCATCGCCAGCACGTTCATCGCCGGGACGAAATTGCCGATCAGGGCGACATTGGTCCGGTTGAGGTCGATCGCACCGGCCCGGGTCTGCTCGATCGTCTCCTTTTCCTCCCCGAGCTGGCGGGAGTGGAACACCTTGATCTCGTGGCGGCCCTTGGTGCGCTCGGCGATCAGGGCGCCCATGTAGCGCAGCGCCTGGACGGTCGGGTAGTCCTCGGCCTGGGTGTCGGCGGCGCGAAATTCGCGCGCAACCGCACTCGTCGCGCGCATGCTCGACGAGACTGCGGCAAGCAGAAGCGCGACGAAGATCACCCCGGTCCGCGAGAGTTCGGCACGGCTCAACACTGGCACACTCAACCCCTCAGTGGTGGAGTCTATGGCGGAAGGAAAAGGTTCAATGCAATCTAAAGCGTTTTCAAGCGAAGTGGATACCGGTTCGCGTAAAGAAAACCCGTCAAATTAATAATTTAGAACCCGTTCCGATCGGAACGGGGCTCCAGCAGAAGTTAAGGGAAGCCCCATTCCGTCCCCGGCCAGCGGGCTGATTGTGCGGCGCGGCCGGCGTTCATTCCCGGTTGAAACGGCCACTGCCGGGCCTTAAGCAGGACAGCCGCCACGTCGACCGCGGCCTGGGAAGAGCCATCCTGATGTCAGCCTTGCGCCTTTTGCAGCTCGTTGCCGCCTTTGCGGCCCTCGCATTGGCCGCCCCTGCGCGGGCTGCCACCGAGATCGCCTGGTGGCACGCCATGTCCGGCGAGCTCGGCCGGCAGCTGGAAAAGCTCGCCGCCGACTTCAATGCCTCGCAATCCGATTACCGCATCGTGCCCGTCTACAAGGGCAATTACACCGAGACGGTGACGGCGGCGATCTTCGCCTTCCGCTCGCGCACCCAGCCCGCCATCGTCCAGGTCAACGAGGTCGCCACCGCCACCATGACCGCGGCCAAGGGCGCGATCTATCCGGTGTTCAGCCTGATGCGGGACCAGGGCGAGCCGTTCTCGCTCAGTGATTATCTGCCCGCGGTCTCCGGCTATTACACCGATGCGGCCGGCAATCTGTTGTCCTTTCCGTTCAATTCCTCGACGCCGATCCTCTATTACAACAAGACCATGTTCCGCGACGCCGGCCTCGATCCGGAGGCGCCGCCGAAGACCTGGCCGGAACTGGGAGCGGTCGCCAAGCGCCTGCGCGACCGCGGCGCTGCTTGCGGCTTCACCACGTCCTGGCCGTCCTGGATCCATGTCGAGAATTTCGCCGCCTTCCACAATCTGCCGCTGGCCACCCGCACCAACGGCTTTGCAGGCCTCGATGCGGAATTGACCATCAACAATCCGATCGTGGTCAAGCACGTCGGCCAGCTTGCCGAGTGGCAAAAGACAAAACTGTTCGACTATAGCGGCCGCGGCCAGTCGGCCGAGCCGCGATTCCAGAAAGGCGAATGCGGCATCTTCATCGGCTCCTCGGCCACGCGGGCCGACATCAAGGCGAATTCGAAGTTCGAGATCGGCTACGGCATGATGCCCTATTGGCCCGACGTGAAGGGCGCGCCGCAGAACTCGATCATCGGCGGCGCCACGCTGTGGGTGCTGCGCGACCGTCCGCGCGAGGAATACAAGGGCGTGGCGCGCTTCTTCGCCTATCTGTCCCAGCCCGGCGTGCAGGCCGCCTGGCACCAGAACACCGGCTATCTCCCCGTGACCCGCGCCGCGTTCGAGCTGACGCGCTCGCAAGGCTTCTATGAGCGCAATCCGGGCTCGGCGATCTCGTTCGAGCAGATCACGCTCAATCCGCCAACCGAGAACTCCAAGGGCATCCGGCTCGGCTCCTTCGTCCTGATCCGCGGCGTGATCGAGGACGAGCTCGAGCAGGCCTTCGCCGGCCACAAGAGCGCGCAATCAGCACTCGATTCCGCCGTCGAGCGCGGCAACAAGCTCTTGCGCCAGTTCGAGCGCGCGAGTCCCGAGCGGTAGGGTGTGTTGCGATTACGTCTCGCCGCCGCTGCGAACGAGGTGCGCTCCCTCCCCCGCTTGCGGGGGAGGGTTGGGGAGAGGGTTCTCTCCACGTTGGGATTGTCTGAAGTCTGCGGAGAGTGTCCCCACGTGGAGAGAGCCCCCACCCGGCGCTTCGCGCCGACCTCCCCCGCAAGCGGGAGAGGTGCACCGTTTCCTTGGCTTGCACCGGGTCAACCAAAGTTGCCCCTGCATTCGATACGCGAGTGCAGATGACAATCACGCCGCAACAGCTGCCTCACTTCGCCGACGCCGCAAGCTTCCGCGCTTTCCGCTCCGCGTCCACGCAATGGCTGCCGATCGCCCTCGACATCGCACGTAGCCATGGCCTCGATGCCGGCTCGCCGCATGTGTTTGCGACCGGCACCAATCTCGTGGTCGGCCTCGGCGAGACGCTGATCCTGAAGATCTTTCCGCCGCTGCTCGCAGCGCAGTTCGTCTCGGAGCGCGTCGCGCTGACGCAGCTCAAAGGCCGTCTGCACCTGCCGATCCCCGAGATCGTCGCGGAGGGGATGCGCGACGGCTGGCCCTATCTCGTCATCACGCGCCTCGCCGGCACGCTGGGTTCGGAGGTCTGGCCATCACTGCCGGAGCCGCAGAAGGAGCGCCTGCTGCTCCAGATCGGGGAGACCATTGCGAGCGTGCAGCGCGCGCCGCTTGGACCGCTCGCGCATATCGAGCCGCGCTGGGACGCGTTCATGCGCCGGCAGATGCAGGCTTGCCGTGCGCGGCACGAGCGTCTCGGCCTCGCACCAAAATTCCTCGAGGGCCTCGACGACTTCCTGCGCGATGCCGCAAAGCTGATCCCGATGGACGCGCCGCCGGTGATCCTGATCGGTGAATACATCCCCGAGAACTTTCTGCTCGCCTGTGACGACGGCCAATGGTCGCTCGGCGGCCTGTTCGATTTCGGCGACGTGCTCACGGGGTGGAGCGACTACGATCTGCTCGGCCCCAGCGCCTTCATGGCGGCGGGCCGGCCGGGCAGGGTGAAGAGCCTGCTCGAAGGCTTTGGCTATGCAAGGCTGGACGCGACGCTCAAGCGCCGCCTGATGGCCCTGATGCTGCTGCACCGCGCCAGCGACCTCAACAGCCACATCTGCATCGAGGGTTGGCAGGAGCGGGCGGATGATCTGATCGAGCTCCAGGAGCTGATCTGGGCTACCTGATCGACGGCGGTCACCGCCCCGTAGTTTGGCTTCTTGTCCGTCGAAACACGGTCAGCCCTTGGGGAAAAGCGGGATTGCCCACGGAAATCGTCAGGCCGGCGTGGACTCCGCCATCCGGGCACGCCACCATGCAACCTGCGATTCGGCTTCGCTGGTTCGCAATCGTGGATAGGAGCCGATCTTCCGCCAAGTCGACGCGGCTCTTTCCACTGGCGATCCCGCTCTAGGGCGGGACCCGGCGCTCCCTTCCATCAGGAGCGCTGCGCTACCAACGGCCCCCTCCACAAGGGCCACCCGTCTCCCCCTCCCGTTCGAAAGCGAGGGGTTCGAAGCGAAGGCCGTCCGGTCCACCCCGGGCGGTCTTTGTGCTTTCAGCAGGCTTCGAATCAAATTCTTCAGCACAACTGAAATCGCGTACACACTACGCACAGTAGGATTCCTCCTACAAGACACTTGAGGACACACAGTCCTCAAACAACGGGGACAAACTCGCGCCGCATCCTTGTCACGCGACCCACGAACACCCTGCGTGAAACCCCGGCGCCGTGCGCGAGCTCACCAAATAGGCTATCAAATTTTTCGGTCTATTTTTTATGCAAATATGCGTTTTTGTATGCACATGCGAAATTGTGCGTGGAGCTGCATCCACTTGGGGGCGCAGAAATCCTCTATAATTTCAGTTGCTTATGCATCTTTAGTCTTCCGTTAAGCCTTGGCACAAACCTTGCGAATCCAGTTCCAGCCAAAAACCTTTGTGTTGGAGCGATTTCATGAAGCGCCGCGATTTCCTCAAATCCGTTTCCGGGTTGGCCGCTGGCGCGGCGCTCCCGGCCATGCCGTCCGTGATCTCCCCGGCCAAGGCCGATGCCCGCTCGGAGACCTTGCTGATCGTTTCCGAAGGCGGCCCCAACAATCTCGACATCCATGGCATCGGCACCAACGTGCCCGGCTATGAAGTCTCCTGGAATTGCTACGACCGCCTGATCAGCCACGAGATGAAGAGCGGTCCCGGCGGCGTGCCCTATTACGACCGCGACAAGTTCAAAGGCGAGCTCGCCGACGACATGAAGATCGACGACATGTCGGTCACCTTCAAGCTGAAGAAGAACGCCAAATTCCACGACGGCGCGCCTGTTACCGCGAAAGACGTGAAATGGTCGCTCGACCGCGCCGTCAGCGTCGGCGGCTTCCCGACCTTCCAGATGAGCGCGGGTTCGCTCACCAAGGCCGAGCAGTTCGTCGTGGTCGACGATCACACTGTGCGCGTCGACTTCCTGAAGAAGGACAAGCTGACGATCCCCGATCTCGCCGTGATCGTGCCCTGCATCGTCAATTCCGAGCTGGTGAAGAAGAATGCCAGCGAGAAGGATCCCTGGGGCCTCGAGTTTACAAAACAGCAGACCGCCGGCTCCGGCGCCTACAAGGTGACGAAGTGGACCGCCGGCACCGAAGTGATCATGGAGCGCAATGAGGATTGGGTCGGCGGTCCGCTTCCCAAGATCAAGCGCGTGATTTGGCGCATGGTGCCGCAGGCCGGCAACCGCCGTGCGCTGCTCGAGCGCGGCGATGCCGACATCTCCTATGAGCTGCCGTTCAAGGATTTCCAGGAGATGAAGGCGAACGGCAAGCTCAACGTGGTGTCGCTGCCGTTCTCCAACGGCATCCAGTATATCGGCATGAACGTCACCAAGCCGCCGTTCGACAATCCGAAAGTGCGGCAGGCCATCGCCTATGCGCTGCCGTATCAGAAGATCATGGACGCCGTGCTGTTCGGTCTCGGCAATCCCATGTTCGGCGCAAAGGACAAGGCCACCGAAGTCGCCTGGCCGCAGCCGCACAAGTACAACACCGACATGGAGAAGGCGAAGGCGCTGCTGGCTGAAGCCGGTTACGCCAACGGCTTCGAGACCACGATCTCGTTCGATCTCAACTTCGCCGGCGTCAACGAGCCGCTCTGCATCCTCGTGCAGGAGAGCCTCGCCCAGCTCGGCATCAAGACCACCATCAACAAGGTGCCCGGCGCCAACTGGCGCACCGAGCTCAACAAGAAGGAGATGCCGCTCTTCACCAACGTCTTCTCGGGCTGGCTCGATTACCCCGAGTACTTCTTCTACTGGTGCTATCACGGCAACAATTCCGTCTTCAACACCATGAGCTACAAGTCGGCGGCGATGGACAAATTCATCGACGGTGCGCGCACCGCGGCCGCCACCGGCGACAAGGCCGCTTACGATGCCGACGTGAAGGGCTTCGTCGATCTCGCCTTCGCCGACGTCCCGCGGATCCCGCTGTATCAGCCGTTCGTCAACGTCGCGATGCAGAAGAACATCAGCGGCTACCAGTACTGGTTCCACCGGCGGCTGGATTATCGCGCGATGGCGAAGGGGTGAGGAAAGCGAATAGGGAGTGGCGAATAGCGAGTAGGGGGACGTGATGGTCGACAGGAGCGAATATCCATTCGCCACTCGCTATTCGCCATTCGCGCGAGCGGAGCGAGCACCATGCTGACCATGATCGGCAAGCGCCTGATGTTCGCGGTTCCCTCGCTGATCGGCGTCGTCATCGTCACCTTCCTGCTGACGCGCGCGCTGCCGGGCGATCCCGCCGCCTACTTCGCCGGCCCCGCCGCGACCAAGGAAGCCGTCGAGCAGATCCGCAAGAAACTCGGCCTCGACAAGCCGCTGATCGAGCAGTTCTTCCGCTATGCCAACGATCTCGCGCATGGCGATTTCGGCAACTCGCTGACGACGGGCCAGCCGGTCGCCACCGAGATCCGTAACCGCCTGCCGGCCTCGGCCGAGCTGACGCTGCTCGGCCTGTTCGTGTCCGTTGCGATCGCCATTCCGCTCGGCGTGCTCGCGGCAACGCGGCCGGGATCATGGATCGATCATCTCTGCCGGGTCACGACCACGGCCGGCGTGTCGCTGCCGGTGTTCTTCACCGGCCTCGTGCTGGTTTATGTCTTCTACTTTCGCCTGGGCTGGTCGCCGGCGCCGCTCGGCCGTCTCGACGTGTTCTACAGCGCGCCGCCGACGGTAACAGGCTTCTATCTGATCGACACTTTGATCGCGCGCGATCTCGAGGCGTTCCGCTCGGCGTTGAGCCAACTCATCCTTCCCGCAACGACGCTCGCGATCTTTTCGCTGGCGCCGATCGCACGCATGACGCGCGCGTCCATGCTCGCGGTGCTCGCATCCGAATTCGTCCGCACCGCGCGCGCCAGCGGCCTGTCGCCGGCGACGGTGATCGTCACCTACGCGTTCCGCAACGCGATGCTGCCGGTCATCACCACGCTCAGCATGGTGTTCTCGTTCCTGCTGGGGGCCAACGTGCTGGTCGAGAAAGTGTTCGCATGGCCGGGCATCGGCTCCTACGCGGTGGAAGCGCTGATCTCCTCCGACTTCGCGCCGGTGCAGGGTTTCGTGCTGACCATGGCCGTGATGTACGTGCTGCTCAATCTGATCATCGACATTTTGTACGGCGTGATCGACCCGCGCGTGCGGTTGGAGGGCTAGACTATGAGCTCCGTAGCGCCTGCTGTTGAACCTGTCGGCCCCGCCCGCACGTCAGGCCTCGTCGCGATCCTTGAACAGACCCGCTATGTCCTCGGCGAGAACAAGGTCACGGGCTTTGCCTTTGCGTTGCTCCTGATCATCGTGTTCGCCGCGCTGTTCGGCCCTTACGTGGTGCCGTACGATCCGCTCGCCTCGGATACGGCCGCTGCGTTGAAACCGCCGTCGGCGGCGCACTGGTTCGGCACCGACCAGCTGGGCCGCGACATCTTCAGCCGTGTCATCGTCGCCACGCGCCTCGACTTCTTCATCGCGATCGCCTCGGTCGCGCTGGTGTTCCTGATGGGCGGCCTTGCCGGCATCGCGGCCGGCTATTTCGGCGGCTGGACCGACCGCATCGTCGGCCGCATCGCCGACACCATTATGGCCTTCCCGCTGTTCGTGCTCGCGATGGGCATCGTCGCCGCGCTCGGCAACACCGTGCAGAACATCATCCTGGCCACCGCGATCGTGAACTTCCCGCTCTATGCCCGCGTCGCCCGCGCGGAAGCCAATGTCCGCCGCAATGCCGGCTTCGTGCAGGCCGCGCGTCTGTCAGGCAACGGCGAGTTCCGCATCCTCCTGGTGCACATCCTGCCGAACATCATGCCGATCATGATCGTGCAGATGTCGCTGACCATGGGCTACGCCATCCTCAACGCCGCCGGCCTCTCCTTCATCGGCCTCGGCGTCCGCCCGCCGACGGCGGAATGGGGCATCATGGTCGCCGAAGGCGCGGGCTTCATGGTGTCGGGCGAATGGTGGATCGCGCTCTTCCCCGGCCTTGCCCTGATGATCGCCGTGTTCTGCTTCAACCTCCTCGGCGACGGCCTGCGCGACATCGTCGATCCCCAGCGGAGGACGTGATGCTCAACCTCCAAGAAAAATTCTCCAATGATTTCAGTCGCCATTCTACTGTGCATGGGGTTGTTTTCGACCGTTTGAGTGACGGGAGCCGGCCATGACGGCCCAGCCCCTGCTCGACGTCCAGGACCTCACGGTCGAATTCACCACCCGACGCGGCATCGTCAAGGCGGTGCAGCACGTCAACATCTCCGTCGCCAAGGGCGAGACGCTCGCCATCGTCGGCGAGTCCGGCTCCGGCAAGTCGGTGACCTCCTACGCGGTGATGCGCATCCTCGACCGCGCCGGCAAGATCGCCGAGGGCTCGGTGATGTTCTCCGGCATCGACGTCAAGGCGGCGACCGAAGACCAGATGCGGGACTTGCGCGGCCGCGAAGTCTCGATGATCTTCCAGAACCCGCGCGCCGCTCTGAACCCGATCCGCAAAGTCGGCGACCAGATCGAGGACGTGCTGCGCACCCATGTGCAGCAGGCCCAGGTCGCCGACCACGGCGAGAAGGCGATCGAGGCGCTCGAGCAGGTCAAGATCGCCCGCCCACGCGAGCGGTATCACGCCTATCCGTTCGAGCTGTCGGGCGGCATGTGCCAGCGCGTCGTCATCGCGCTCGCGCTGGCCTGCAATCCGCAGCTGCTCATCGCCGACGAGCCGACGACCGGATTGGATGTCACCACGCAGAAGGCGGTGATGGACCTGATCGTCGAGCTGACGAAACGCCGCGCGATGTCGACCATCCTGATCACGCACGATCTTGGCCTCGCTGCCGCCTATTGCGACCGCGTCGTCGTCATGGAGAAGGGCCGCGTCGTCGAGACCGCCACCGCCGCCGACATCTTCGCCAACCCGCAGCACCCCTATACGAAGAAGCTAATGCGCGCGACCCCGCGGCTTGGTGTGTCGCTGCGCGACTTGCTGCCCGAGGAAGAAAGCAGAGCCGCCATGGCCGGGCTTGATCCGGCCATCCATCACACTTCGCAAGACCCCTCTCAGCTGACAGACCCCCGGGTCAAGCCCGGACGTGACGAGAATCCAAAACCCCTCCTTCTCGTCGACAAGCTCGTCAAGGAATATCCCCGCCAGGGTGCGACCGCCGTGCTCGGCAAGCTGTTCGGCCGCAAGCCGCCGGTCGAGCCGGACATGTTCCGCGCCGTCGACGGCATCTCCTTTGCCATCGGCCATGGCGAGAGCGTCGGTCTGGTCGGCGAATCCGGCTGCGGCAAATCGACCACGTCGATGATGGTGATGCGCCTGCTCGACCAGACCTCCGGCCTGATCCAGTTCGACGGCGAGGACATCGGCGGCATTCAGCCTGCCGCCTTCGCCCGGCTGCCGCAGCGCAGCCGCATCCAGATGGTGTTCCAGGACCCGACCGACAGCCTCAACCCGCGCTTCACTGCGGCACGCGCCATCGCCGATCCGATCATGCAGCTCGGCGACATCAGGGGACGCGATGCGCTGCGCGCCCGCTGCGAGGAGCTCGCCACCATGGTCGGCCTGCCGCACAATCTGCTCGACCGCTTCCCGCACCAATTGTCCGGTGGCCAGAAGGCCCGCGTCGGCATCGCCCGGGCGATTGCGCTGCATCCCAAGCTCGTCATCCTGGACGAGCCGACCGCGGCGCTGGACGTCTCCGTGCAGGCCGTCGTCCTCAACCTGCTGCAGGACCTCAAGGCGCGGCTAGGTATGAGCTATCTGTTCGTCTCGCATGATTTGAATGTAGTGCGCCTGTTGTGCGATCGTGTCATTGTGATGCGGACCGGACGGATCGTCGAGGAGGGCTCTTCCGAGCAGGTTCTCGGCGATCCCAAGGACGACTACACCAAGGAGCTGCTGACGGCGATCCCGCATCCGCCGTTGCCGATCCACTGAGACTGCACTGATTGCTTGAGAGCGTGATGGCCGAACCCCTGGACGACTATATCGACGCCGTATCGAAGGCGCTGGCGCTGCCGATCGAGGAGGCCTGGCGGCCTGCCGTGCGCGCCAACCTCGAGGTCTCGCTGCGGCTTGGCCGTCTGGTCGACGAATTCGCGCTGCCGGACGAGACCGAGCCGGCGCCGATCTTCACGGCCTGACACCATGTCCGCCAAGCCAGAGATGACGGCCTCCGAGATCGCAAGTGCGGTTGCGGGTCGCAAGATGTCCGCGCTCGCTGCCACCGAGGCTGCGCTCGCGCGCATCGAGCAGCATGACGGCATCCTCAATTCCTTCACCGACGTCACCGCCGAACGCGCCCGCGCGAAAGCGCGCGCGATCGATGCCGACATCGCCGCGGGCAAGAAGGTCGGCCCGCTTGCCGGCGTACCCTTCGCGGTCAAGAACCTGTTCGATGTCGCGGGCCTGCCGACGCGCGCCGGCTCGAAGATCAACCGGGACCTAGCGCCCGCCAAGCGCGATGCGACGCTGATCGAGCGGATGGAGGCGGCCGGCGCCGTTCTCGTCGGTGCGCTCAACATGGGCGAATACGCCTACGATTTCACGGGCGAGAACATCCACGACGGTCCCTCGCGCAATCCGCACGACACCACGCGGATGAGCGGCGGCTCCTCCGGCGGCTCGGGCAGCGCCGTCGGCGGCGCGCTGGTGCCGATCGCGCTCGGCTCCGACACCAACGGCTCGATCCGCGTGCCGTCGTCCTTCTGCGGCATCTTCGGCCTGAAGCCGACCTATGGCCGGCTGTCACGCGCGCGCTCCTTCCCGTTCGTGGCGAGCCTCGATCATCTCGGCCCGTTCGCGCGCTCCGTCGCCGATCTCGCGCTCGCCTATGACGCGATGCAGGGTCCGGATGCCGACGACGGCGCCTGCACTACGCGCGGGTTAGAGCCCGTCACGCCGCGGCTCGATGAGTCCATCTCCGGCCTGCGCGTTGCGATCGCCGGCGGACACTTCCAGAAGAACGTGTTTCCGGAAGCGGTCGAAGCCGTCAGCCGCGTCGCCCAGGCGCTGGGCGCAACGCAAGTGGTGGATGTTCCCGAAGCATCGCGCGCCCGTGCGGCGGCTTACGTCATCACCACCACCGAAGGCGCTTCGCTCCATCTCGATCGCCTGCGCAAGCGCCCTGGCGATTTCGACCCGGCGGTGCGCGACCGGCTGATCGCGGGCGCCATGGTGCCGGCCTCGCTGGTCGACCGCGCGCAAAAATTCCGCCGCTGGTATCGCGCGCAGCTTGCCGAGATCTTTCGATCGGTCGACGTGCTGCTGGCGCCGGCGACGCCCTGCACCGCGCCGAAGCTCGGACAGGTCAATTTCAATCTCGACGGCGTCGAGCTGCCGGTGCGCGCCAATATCGGAATCCACACCCAGCCGATCTCCTTCATCGGCCTGCCGGTGGTCGCGGTCCCCGTGCCGCTCGAGCCGCTGCCGATCGGCGTGCAGATCATTTGTGCGCCCTGGCGCGAGGACATCGCGCTGCGCGTCGCGCACGCATTGGAGAAGGTGGGCGTCGTCGCTGCGCCCGCGCCGAGAGGGTTCTAAGATGCAGATCGATCTCCCCGACGTGATCGCGGAAGTCAAAGCCGCGTTCGAGCGCTATGAGCAAGCCCTCGTCAGCAACGACGTCGCCGTGCTCGGCGAGCTCTTCCGCAACGATCCGCGCACCTTGCGCTACGGCATCGGCGAGAACCTCTATGGCTACGAGGCAATCTCCGGTTTCCGCGCCGGCCGTTCGCCGGTCGGGCTGAACCGCCGCACCGCCAAAACCGTGATCACCAGCTATGGCCGCGACACGGCCGTGGCGTCCACCTTGTTCTATCGCGATACGGCTCCCGGCAAGGTCGGCCGGCAGATGCAGACGTGGATACGTTTCCCGGAGGGCTGGCGCGTCGTTGCCGCTCATGTCAGCCTCATCGAGGAGCCGAAAGAGACCGTATGACGCTTGATGATCTTCCGCAGGGCGCATTGCCGGCCGAGCCGGTGGTGCCGCGCGTTGACCGTGCATCGCCGTCGCTGCTGAAGGTCACGCGCGCCGAGGAGCTGCGGCTGCAGCTTGCCGACGAGATCGTGCGGGGAACGCTGGCGCCGGGCTCGCCGCTGGACGAGACCGACATCGCGCGGCGCTTCAACGTCTCGCGCACGCCGGTGCGCGAGGCGCTGCGCCAGCTAGTGGCGAGCGGCCTCGTCGAGGCGCGGCCGCATCGCGGCGCCGTGGTGGCGCGGCCATCCGTCGAGCGGCTGAAAGGCATGTTCGAGGCGATGGCGGAGCTCGAGGCCTTGTGCGCCGGTCTTGCCGCCGAACGCATGTCGGCGGCGGAGCGTCACGGCCTGGAGGCCGTCCACGAGGAGCTGCGGGTGCTGAGCTACACCGGCAATCCCGAGCGCTTCCACGAGGTCAACGAGCGCTTCCACAACGCGATCTACGCCGGCTCGCAGAACGGCTACATCGCCGAGATCACGCTCGCGACCCGCGTCCGCGTGCAGCCGTTCCGCCGCGCCCAGTTCCGCAACCTCGGCCGCCTCGCCAAGTCGCAGGCCGAGCACGACCGCGTCGTCGTCGCCATCATGCGCGGCGACAAGCAGGGTGCCGCCGCCGCCATGCGTGCGCACATCGAGCTGGTGCGCGGGGAGTATGAGATCTACGCGGTGTCGGTGTGAGTTGCGTGTTCACCACGAGGTGAAGGAGAGGCGTCGGTTCTCAGGAACCCGGCTTTGCACCGATCGTTTCCTCCCATCGATCCGATAAGGAGAAAACACCATGGCCTCCTCCGAGAAAGATCCGCGCCATCACACCCAGAAGATGAAGCAGCGTCTACAGGAGACGGTGACGCATCTGCGCGAAGACATCCGCAAGGTCGACGAGCCCCAGCTCACCGCGATGTTCGAAACGTCCGCAGAGGTGCTGTCCGGCCTCGTCAAGGCGTTCGACGATTACGACAAGAAGAACGAAGCCGCCTGGCGCAAGTCGGCGTGAGGCCGCGGTCGCTGTCTACGCCGTCGTAGCTTCAGCCATAAACTTGCGCCAGCCGCCATAGGCGGTGATGTCGCGAGCTTCGCCCAGCACTTCCGGCTCGACCAAAAATCCCTTCACGCTGCGGCCGTCGGCGAGCCTGATCGTGCCGATCGCCATGGGCGCGGGAATCGCGTTGACGAACTTGCCGAAGGCGGAGGACGACAGCGACCAGATCTCCAGCTCGATCGCAGCGCCTTTGCTGGCCTCAACGCGCAGCATGCCCGGCTTCGGCGGCGTCGTCTTGAGCGCATAGAGCTTGTAGTCGGGCGCGGTCTTCGTCGCCTCGATCAGCTTTCCGTTCAGCGCCGTCAGCTCGCCGTTCAGCGCCATGCCAGTGAGATGCGCGCCGACCACCGCAATCGGGATTTCATCGCCATTGCTTGCGGGCAGTGGCGCGAGCGGGGCCTGTGCCACACCTTTCGCGCCGACCGTCAGTTTGGTATCGGCATGGAACACCCGGCCGATGCTCGCGAGCAGCGCGTCGCGCCCTGCGGGCGCCAGCAGCGTGATGCCGAACGGGATGCCGTCGCTGCGCATCGCAGCCGGCACGGCGAGGCCGCAGAGGTCGAGCAGGTTGACGAAATTGGTGTAGGTGCCGAGCCGGCTGTTGAGCTCGATCGGATTGGCCAGCACCTGCGCGGTCGTATAGGCCGTCGGCGCCGTCGGCAGCACCAGCGCGTCGATGTTGGCGAACGTGCGCTCGGCGATCTTGCGCAGGCCCTGCAGGCGATAGAGCGCCGAGAAGGTTTCCGCCGCGGTCAGCCGCGCGCCGGCCGCGGTGATCTCCCGCGTGACGGGGTGGATCGTGTCTGGCGCGGACGCCAGCAGGTTCTTGATCACGAGGTAACGCTCGGCGACCCAGGGGCCCTCATAGAGCAGCCGCGCCGTCTCGTAGAACGGCTCGAGGTCGAACTCGACCAGCTTTGCCCCGAGCGCGGTCCATCGCTTCAGCGCATCATTGTAGGCGGCTTCCGCTTTCTTGTCGCCGAAGAAGATCAGCTGGCCGTTGCGCGGCACACCCAAGCGCAGGTTTGCCGGCATCGGCGTGATCGCGCCGAACGGCCGGTCGCGCGAGAATGGATCGGCCTGGTCGGGGCCGGCCATCACCGACAGCGCGAGTGCGGCATCGTCCACGGTCAGTGCGAACACCGAGATGCAGTCGAGCGTGCGGCAGGCCGGCACCAGGCCTGCGGTCGAGATCATGCCGAGGCTCGGCTTCAGCCCGACGATGTTATTGAGCATCGCCGGCACGCGGCCCGAGCCGGCGGTATCCGTGCCGAGCGACAACGGCACGAGCCCGGCGCCGACCGCAGTGGCCGAGCCCGAGCTCGAGCCGCCGGGAATGAGATCCTCGCGGATCGAATTCCGGGGAATGCCGTAGGGCGAGCGGACGCCGACGAGGCCGGTCGCGAACTGGTCGAGATTGGTCTTGCCGATGATGATCGCCCCCGCTGCGCGCAGGCGCTCGACGGCGGTCGAGTCGTGCGTGGGCGTGTAGGAGAAAGCCGGGCAGGCCGCGGTGGTAGGGAAGCCCAGCGCGTCGATATTGTCCTTCACCGCGACCGGCACGCCGTAAAGCGGCAGGCTGGCAGCATCCGCCCGGGCCGCGAGCTTCTCTGCTTCCGCGATCGCGTCCTTCTCGTCGCGCAGGCTGATGAACACGGCAGGATCGTCGTGATCGCGGATGCGCTGATAGGTCCGCGCGACCGTCTGCGCCGGCGTCAGCGTCCCCGCGCGGTGCGCGGCCACAATCGCGGCGATCGTTTCAGGCTGCTCGGCCCCCATGGCGGCAAAACTCCGGCAATTCGTCCTCGCCCGGAGTGAAGCAAGCGATGTGCCATTGTGTGCAGAATCCGGGCAGGATGATCGTGCCGGATCCTATCGTGCGATCAGTGGCTTGGGGGACATTTCGGCCGGCGCCCGGCCGGTCGCCTCAGTGACCTATCTGCCCAAATCATAGGCAGTCGGGATCAGGTGAAGCCGGAGAGGATCCGGAGCAGCTGTGCCCGGTTCTCCTTGCCGATCTTCGCCTCGACGTGCCGCTCGTGCTCGGCTGCGAGCCGCTTGAATTTCGTCAGCGCCGTCTCGCCCTGCGCGGTGAGGTGCAGCGCATGCGAACGCCGGTCCTGCTTCGACTTGATCCGCTTCACCAGCTTGCGCTGTTCGAGGCTGTCGAGCAGGTGCACCAGCCGGGCACGCTCGATGCCGAGGCGTTTTGCCACCGCCATCTGCGACAGGCCCGGATTGGCGCCGATCACGGTCAGCACCGAATATTGCGTCGGCCTGATGTCGACCTCGCCGAGCGTCTTGATGAAGTCCTGAAAGATCCAGATCTGGAAGCGCCGTACCGCATAGCCGGCGTGGCCGACCAGTGCGTCGAGGCCGATGTCGTCGGCACCATCGCGTGGTGCTGCGCCGTTGCCGGCGCGCTTGCGCGGGGCGTGGCGGCCGTCGGCCCGGGATGCTGTGGCTGTCACGTCGTGTCTCCTGTCGCGCAACCCTAGCGCCCTTGGACCCGGAGCGAAAGATTGTTGTTGACGACAACAATTGGCGTGCCCAACATTATAGGCCAAAGCAGCCCGGAACGAGGCCGCGGCCGATCCTGTAACCGGGATGGAGGAGGAAACACATGACAGTCGCCTCACATGGTGACGTTGCAGGCCTGTTCGCAACGCCAAGGACCGTCGCAGAGCATCGGCCCGACGGCAGCATCGTTCTGCGCTCGCCCGAGCCTCTCGGCGAGACTGCGCGCTGCACCGGCGATTGGCTGGAGCAATGGGCGCAGCAAAGGCCGGATGCGATCTTCCTGGCCGAGCGCGGCAACGTCGAAATGCCCTGGACCACCGTCACCTATGCGCAGGCGCTGCGGAAGGTGCGCGCCGCCGCGTCCTGGATCCTGGCGCAAGGGCTCAGCGCGGACCGCCCCGTCGCGATCCTCTCGGACAACAGCATCGATCATGCGCTGCTCGCGCTCGCCGCCCAGCATGTCGGCGTGCCCTCGGCGGCGATCTCGCCGGCCTATTCGCTGATGTCGAAAGATTTCGACAAGCTCAAGAGCATGATTGCGCTGCTCGATCCGGGCGCGATCTACGTCTCTGCGCTCCAGCCGTTCGCGCCAGCGCTGGCCGCCATCAAGCCGTTGCACAGCGCACACATCATCAGCGGCAATGCCGATGACGTCGACGCGCTCGCGTTCCACGCCATTGCGGCAACGCCCGAGACGCCTGACGTCGCAAGAGCCTTCGCCGCGGTGACGCCTGATACGATCGCAAAATTCCTGTTCACCTCGGGTTCGACCGGCACGCCGAAAGCCGTCATCAACACCCAGCGCATGCTGACGTCGAGCCAGCAAGCCAAGGCGCAGACCTGGACCTTCCTCGAACGGAGCCGCGATCTCGTCATTCTCGATTGGCTGCCCTGGAGCCACACCTTCGGCGCCAACCACAATTTCAACCTCGTGCTGCGCAACGGCGGCGCGCTCTACATCGATGGCGGCAAGCCCGCGCCCGGTCTGTTCGCGACCTCGCTCGCCAACCTCAGAAGCGTGATGCCGACGGTCTATTTCAACGTGCCGCGCGGCTTCGACATGCTGATCGCGGCACTGCGCAGCGACGAGGAATTGCGCCGCCGCTTCTTCGGCGAGGTGAAATTCGCCTTCTATGCCGGGGCCGCGCTGCCGCAGAATCTGTGGGATGCTCTCGAAGAGCTCTCACTCGAGACGGTCGGCCGCAAGCTGCCGATGGTCTCGGCCTGGGGCTCGACGGAAACCTCACCGCTCGCCACCGACTGTCATTTTCTCGCCGAGCGCTCCGGCAACATCGGCGTGCCCATTCCCGGCACCGAGCTGAAGCTCGTCACCTCCGGCGACAAGCTGGAGGTGCGGGTGCGTGGCCCCAACGTCACGCCCGGCTATTGGAAGGCACCCGAGCTGACCAGGCAAGCGTTCGACGAGGAGGGCTTTTACTTGATCGGCGACGCGGTGAAGCTTGCCGATAGCGCGCGCCCCGAGCGCGGCCTGTTCTTCGACGGTCGCGTTGCCGAAGACTTCAAGCTCAATTCCGGCACCTGGGTCAGCGTCGGCGGCTTGCGCGTTGCCGGCATCGCCGCGCTGGCGCCGCTGGCTCAGGACATCGTCGTCGCCGGTCACGGCGGTGACGAGGTGCGTTTCCTGGTGTTCCCGAATATTGCGGCTTGCCGCGCCCATGCCGGTCTGCCCGAAACGGCGGCGGCCAGCGACGTGCTGGCGCACGACAAGGTCCGCAGCGCCATCGCGCAGGGTTTGGCGAAGCTGAAACAGCAGAGCGCCAACTCCTCCGGTCACGCCACCCGCGCGCTGCTGCTCGCCGAGCCACCGTCGGTCGACGGCGGCGAGATCACCGACAAGGGCTACATCAACCAGCGCGCCGTGCTGACGCGCCGCGCCGATGCGGTAGCGCGGCTGAACGATGATGCGTCGGGTGAGTGGATCGGATTGTAAAGGCCGAGTTAGCGACGCCACATTCCGCTGTCATTCCGGGGCGCGCCTCTTGGCGCGAGCCCAGAATCCATTTCACCGTAGGGGTGGTGCACGATGGATTCCGGGTTCGCGCTACGCGCGCCCCGGAATGACGAGTGGGATACGCCAACAACCCTGTCGCAATATCCTGCCGATTCTTTTGTTGCCTAAGCAACTAATCTGTGCGAACCGTTCCAGACAGAGATGACGGCGGGCGAACCGCCGCGTTCTTTTCTGGAGGAAGCAATGCGCGGCAGAAGGGGTGCCGTCGGCAAATGCCGGCGCATGATCGGGAGTGACGGGAGCTTGCGCGCCGCGCGCGACCCGTCAGGTGTCGACGCTGCCGGTGACTGCGCCGAGATTTTCGTGCAGCCGGCGCAAGAGATCGATCAGCACCTCGCGTTCGTCCTTGCTGAGGCAGGACAACAGCCGTCGCTCGCGTTCGAACGCAGCGACGATCACCTTGTCATGGGTGGCGCGGCCCCTTGCCGTCAACGAGATCGAGTGGGTGCGGCCGTCGTTCGGGTCGGTGCGGATCGACACCAGCCCGCGCTTTTCGAGGCCGGCAAGCGTCCGGCTCACCGGCCCCTTGTCGAAGCCGATGACGTGGCAGATGCGCGAGGCCGGGATGCCGGGTTCGATCGCCAACAGCGACATGATCCGCCATTCGGTGACGTTGACACCGAACTCGCGCTGATAGAACGCGGTCGCGCTGTTCGAGAGCTTGTTGGCGATGAAGGTGATGAACGCCGGGACGTAACGGTCGAGATCGAGCGTCGGCCCTGCATCATGGGGCGCGGGCTTGTGGCGGGCTTTGGTCGAGGACGGCGGCATATCGGGTTTCTGACTCGCGGCGGGCCCAAAGACCTAAGGGCATGCGTCGTCCTTTCACAAGATCAAAATGAGGGAGGTCTTCCATGACCGCATCCGGTGCTGCGGGATCGGGTGTCCCGCATCTCGACGTCGACCCCTTCGACATGAGCTTTTTTGCCGACCCCTATCCGGCGCATGAGCTGCTGCGGGAAGCCGGCCCGGTGGTCTATCTCGACAAGTGGAACGTCTATGGCGTGGCGCGCTATGCCGAGGTCCACGCTGTGCTGAACGATCCCGCAACCTTCTGCTCCAGCCGCGGCGTCGGCCTTTCCGACTTCAAGAAGGAGGCGCCGTGGCGACCGCCGAGCCTGATCCTCGAGGCCGATCCGCCGGCGCACACCCGCACCCGCGCCGTCCTGTCAAAAGTGTTGTCGCCGACCGTGATGAAGCAGGTCCGTGACCGCTTTGCCGAGGCGGCCGAGGCGCGTGTCGATGCCCTGCTGCAGATGCGCAGCTTCGATGCGATCGCGGATCTCGCCGAGGCCTATCCTCTGTCGATCTTTCCAGATGCGCTGGGTCTGAAACCGGAAGGGCGCGAGCATCTGATTCCCTACGCAAGCGTGGTATTCAACGCGTTCGGCCCACCCAACCAGTTGCGCCAGCAGGCGATCGAACGATCGGCGCCGCATCAGGCCTATGTCGCCGAGCAGTGCCAGCGCGAGAATCTGGCGCCCGGCGGCTTCGGCGCCTGCATCCATGCACAGGTCGACGAGGGCGCCATCACGGCCACCGAAGCGCCGCTGCTGGTGCGTTCGCTGCTGTCGGCCGGACTCGACACGACAGTCAACGGCATCGGCGCTGCGGTGTATTGCCTCGCGCGCTTTCCTGATCAATGGCAGCGGCTGCGCGACGACCTCACGCTCGCACGCGGTGCTTTCGAGGAGGCCGTGCGCTTCGAGAGCCCCGTGCAGACCTTCTTCCGCACCACCACCCGTGAGGTCGAGCTCTCCGGTGCGCGAATCGGTGAGGGCGAGAAGGTGCTGATGTTCCTTGCCGCCGCCAACCGCGATCCGCGGCGCTGGGATGCCCCCGACAGGTACGACATCACCCGCCGCACCTCCGGCCATGTCGGCTTCGGCTCCGGCATCCACATGTGCGTCGGCCAGCTCGTCGCCCGCCTCGAAGGCGAGGTGATGCTGACGGCGCTGGCGCGCCGCATCGGGAGAATCGAGATCACGGGCGAGCCGAAGCGCCGTTTCAACAACACGCTGCGCGGGCTCGACAGCCTGCCTGTGACGATCACCCCGGCCTGACGAGGAGCTTGATGCCTGCCATTACCTTCATCCATCCCGACGGCAAGTCCGATCGCGTCGAGACCGCAGGCGGCGAGAGCGTCATGCAGGCCGCGACCCGTCACGGCCTCGACGGCATTCTGGCCGAATGCGGCGGCAACGCGATGTGCGCGACCTGCCATGTCTATGTCGACGAGAGCTGGCTCGCGCGCCTGCCAGCGATGGCCGACGACGAGGATGCGCTGCTCGATGGCACCGCCGCTGAGCGGCGACCGACGAGCCGACTGTCCTGTCAGATCACGATCACGCCCGATCTCGATGGGCTCGTCCTGAAGTTGCCAGAGCGGCAGGTCTGATCTGCCAAGCCGTCGGATCTTCGCAAAATATCAAACAGGGAGGGAATGATGAAACATCTGAAGTGGACGCTCGCGCTGGCTGCGAGCTTGGTGACCGGCGCGGCCAATGCCGAAATATCGGACAACGTCGTGCGCATCGGCGTGCTCAACGACATCTCCGGCATCTTCCAGGACACCAATGGCATGGGCTCGGTCGAGGCCGCGCGGATGGCGGCGGAGGATTTCAACGGCGGCGGCAAGGGCATCAAGGTCGAAATCGTCTATGCCGATCACCAGAACAAAGCCGATGTCGGCAACGCCATCGCGCGCAAATGGCTCGACGTCGAAGGCGTCGACGCGATCGTCGACGTGCCGAACTCGGCCGTCGGTCTCTCCATCAACGCGCTTCTGCGCGACAGCCGCATGACCTTCCTGGCGTCCTCGACGGCGAGCTCGGATCTGACCGGCAAAGCGTGCTCGCCCAACACCATCCAATGGGTCAACGATGCCTGGGCGACCGGCAACACCACCGCAGCCGCCATGGTGTCGCGCGGCGGCAAGGATTGGTATTTCCTCACGGTCGATTACGCGCTCGGCAAGGGCATCGAGGCGGAGGCGCAGAAATACATCGAGGGTCACGGCGGCAAGGTGATCGGCTCGTCGAAGCATCCGCTCGGCACCTCCGATTTCGCGTCCTTCCTGCTGCAGGCGCAAAGCTCGAAGGCGCAGGTCATCGGGCTCGCCAATGCAGGCGGCGACACCATCAACGCGGTGAAACAGGCCGCCGAATTCGGCATCCAGCAGAGTGGGCAGAAGCTCGTCGCCTTCCTGCTCTTCATCAACGACGTTCACGGCATGGGCATCAAGGTCGCGCAGGGCCTCCAGCTCATGGAAGCCTTCTACTGGGACATGAACGATGATACCCGCGCGTTCGCCAAGCGTTTTGCTGCACGGCCCGGCATGAACGGCAAGATGCCGAGCGGCAATCAGGCCGGAGTCTATGCTTCCACGCTCGCTTATCTCAACGCCGTCGCCGCCACCGGCAGCGACAATGCCAAGCAGGTCGTGCCCGAGATGAAGAAGTTCAAGGGCAAGGACAAGCTGTTCGGCGACACCGCGATCCGTCAGGACGGTCGCGTCGTGCATCCGATGTACCTGTTTGAGGTGAAGAAGCCGGAGGAGTCGAAATATCCGTACGACTATTACAAGCTGGTCGCGACGATTCCCGCAGACCAGGCGTTCCGCCCGCTCGCGGAAGGCGGGTGCGAGCTGGTGAAGTAGCGGCCGCGAGCGCGGCGCAATTGCACCCTCTCCCCTTGTGGGAGAGGGTGGCTTCGCGAAGCGAAGCCGGGTGAGGGGTCTCTCTCCTCACGAACAATCGCGAGAGTTGAGAGAACCCCTCATCCGGCGCCGTAGCCGAAGCTCTGCTTCGGCGTTCTTAAGAACGGCGGCCGAAGGCCGCCTATGCCACCTTCTCCCACAAGGGGAGAAGGGAGTAAGACTACACCACCTTGCTCGACCCCTGCGTGATCAACCGCGCTGCGCGCTGGTCTCGCGCGTAGATCCACAGCCAGCTCAGCGCGACGCTGAGGCGGTGGCGCAGGCCGATCAGGAAGTAGATGTGGGCGATGCCCCAGATCCACCACGCGATGGTGCCGCGCAGCTTGATCTTGCCGAAATCGATGATTGCGAGCCGCTTGCCGATCTGCGCGAGGTTACCGGAATGCTTATAGCGGAACGGACCCGCTGCAGCGCCGCGCAGGCGCGCTTTGATGGTCTCCGCGACGTGACGGCCCTGCTGCTTGGCGGCCGGCGCGATGCCGGGCACCGGCTTGCCATCCCAGGCGTTGATGCTGACGGTATCCCCGATCGCGAAGATCTCGGGATGGCCTGATATGGTGAGGTCGGCCTCGACCAGCACGCGCCCGGCGCGATCGTGCACTGCGCCGAGCCATTCGGCAGCGGGCGAGGCGCGCACGCCGGCGGCCCAGATCCGTGTCTTGGCCTCGAGCAGTTTGCCGCCGAACACGACGCCCTCGCGATTGATCTCGGTGACGGCCTGCCCGAGCACGACCTCGACGCCGATCTTTTCCAGCGAGGCCTGCGCATAGGCTGATAGCTCGTCGGGAAAGCCGGCGAGCACGCGCTGGCCGGCCTCGATCAGCACGACGCGGGCCTTGTGCGTGTCGATGTTGCGGAAATCGGCGGGCAGGGTGTGATGCGCCATCTCGGCGATGGTGCCGGCGAGCTCGACGCCGGTCGGGCCGGCGCCGACGATCACGAAGGTCAGCCGTGCCGCGCGCCGCTTTGGATCGATCTCGCGCTCGGCGCGCTCGAACGCCACCAGGATGTGCCGGCGCAAGGTGGTCGCGTCCTCCAGCGTCTTCAGGCCGGGCGCGAACTGCTCCCATTCATCGTGGCCGAAATAGGCGTGCCGCGCGCCCGTGGCCAGCACCAGCGTGTCGTAGGGCACCTCGCTGCCGTCGTCGATCAGCACGCAGCGTCGTTCGGCATCGACGCCGCTCACGGTGGCGAACAGCGTCGTCACCTCGCGCCGGTCGCGCATGAGATGACGGATCGGCCAGGCGATCTCGCTGGTTGCGAGCGAGGCGGTCGCGACCTGGTAAAGCAGGGGCTGGAACAGATGATGATTGCGGCGGTCGATCAGCGTGATCTCGACGGGAGCGCCCGCAAGCCGGTAAGTCGCCTCCAGCCCGCCGAAGCCGGCGCCGACGATGACGACGCGATGGGGATTTGCGGCCATGATTTAACCCTCGATCTCGCTGCTGCTCGCCTTCATTTAAGTGCGGATTGGGCGCCGCGGTCCAATAGAGGTCATCAATCGTCGCATAGGCCTGATGTATCGATCCGGCGCGAAAAAGCGCCGCAGCCTCCCGGACCGGCCCTGGGCCGGCCTCGGCCGAAGTGAGTAGAATTATAATTCTTGCCATCTCAGATCGGGGCGAAATATGGTGCAGGGCGGGCGCTGAGCCATTGGCGGCGCGACATATTTTGCGTTCAATAGAGACAGGCCTGGAGCGGCGATCACCCTGCTTCCAGGACCGATAATTAAGGAGGGAGTGTTATGAGGACGGCATTCTGGCTGGCGGGCGCAGCGGCGCTGGTGCTGGCAAATCAGGCATTCGCCGGAGACACCATCAAGATCGGCTTCGTCTCGACCTTCAGCGGCCCGACCGCCGTGATCGGCAACGACATGCGCAATTCCTTCGAGCTCGCGCTCGATCATCTCGGCCGCAAGATGGGCGGCAAGCCGGTCGAGGTGATCTACGAGGACGACGGGCAGAAGCCCGACGTCGGCAAGCAGAAGACCGAGAAGCTGGTGCAGTCCGACAAGGTCGACTTCATCGTCGGCTATATCTGGTCGAACGTGCTGCTCGCCTCGCTCAAGACCGCGGTCGATTCGAAGACCTTCCTGATCTCGGCCAATGCCGGTCCGTCGCAGCTCGCGGGCGAGCTGTGCTCGCCTTACGTGTTCTCGACCTCCTGGCAGAACGACCAGACCCCGCAGGCGGTCGGCACCTATATGAACCAGAAGGGTGTCAAGTCGGTGTTCCTGATCGGCCCGAACTATGCCGCCGGCAAGGACATGCTGGCCGGCGTCAAGAGCACCTTCAAGGGTCAGGTCGTGGGTGAGGAATATACGGTGTGGCCGAGCCAGCTCGACTTCTCCGCCGAGCTCTCCAAGGCGCGTGCCTCCGGCGCCGAGTCGATCTTCGTGTTCTACCCGGGTGCTGCTGGCGTGCAATTCCTGAACCAATATGCACAGGCCGGGCTGAAGAGCACGATGCCGCTCTACACCGCCTTCACCATCGACGAGCTCTCGCTGCCGCTCCAGAAGGAGAATGCGCTCGGGGTGCCCGGTGCGCAGCAATGGGTCAACGACCTCCCCAACGAGCAGAACAAGCGCTTCGTCGCCGACTACCGCAAGAAGTACCCCGGCCTGCGCCCGACCTTCTACGGCGCGCAGTCCTATGACGCCGCGAACCTGATCAACAGCGCCGTCGTCGCCGTGAAGGGAGACACCTCCAAGAAGGACGAGATGAAGGCCGAGATGGAGAAGGCCAACTTCAAGTCGGTGCGCGGCGCGTTCAAGTTCGGCAACAACCACATCCCGATCCAGAACTTCTATCTGCAGGACGTGGTCAAGGATTCCGAAGGCCAGCTCGCCTTGAAGACCGTCGCCACCATCGTCGAGAACGATCAGGATCGCTTCCACGAGAAGTGCAAGATGAAGTGAGCCACAAGCGACGTAGCCCCTTCTCCCCTTGTGGGAGAAGGTGGCGCGAAGCGCCGGATGAGGGGTTCTCTCCCCTTGCAAGATTGTCCGTGAGGAGAGAGACCCCTCACCCGTTCCGCCGCTTTGCGGCGAGCCACCCTCTCCCGCAAGGGGAGAGGGGAAGCAGAATTGCCTACACCCTCGGCATGCTTGCCGGGCGCACCTCGCGCGCTTGCGCTGCGAGCCTGATGCCGGCGTTGGCCGCGCCAAAACCCTGATAGTTCCTGCGCTCGACGATCTCGAAGAAGAAGCGCTCGTCGAAGATGTGGGTGTAGACCTGGAAGAACTCGCCGTCGCCTTCGCGGTCGTAGAGGATGTGGTTGGCGCGCAGCTGCGCCATCAGTTCGGGCGAAAGATCGTATTTGGCTTCGATGTCGTCGTAGTAATTGTCGGGGATGTCCAGGAAGCCCGCGCCGCGCTGGCGCATCGCGGCGACGGTCGCAAAAATATCCTGACACGCGAAGGCGACATGCTGCACGCCCGAGCCGAAGAACTCGGAGATGAAGCGCGCCGGCAGGGTGCGGTTGGCAGAGGAGCCGTTGAGCACGAAGCGCAGGCTCTGGTCGGCGTTGATGACGGCCTGGCTCTGCACGAGGCCTCTGGGGTCGGCGATCTCCATCTGCGGCAGGCGTTTCAGATCGAGAATGCCGGTGTAGAACAGCAGCCAGGTCAGCATCTCGTCATAGGGCATCGACTGCGCGATGTGGTCGACGGCGACCAGCGCATCGGCGCTGGCGTCGCTTGCGACAGGCTCGAAATCGGTGTCCCAGTTCTTGCCGGCCTGGTCGAGAAAATAGAGCAGGCTGCCGCCGACGCCATGGATCGCGGGAATCTCGAGTTCACCCGGTCCGACCGGCTGGTAGAAGGTGCGCGCTTTCAGCGTCTCGGCACGCTGCATGGCGCGGTCGGCGTCGTCGACGTCGAGCGCGATGGCGCAGACGCCGGGCCCGTGGGTGACATAGTGCGAATGCGCAAAGCCGTCGGTCTCGCAATTGATGACGAGCTCGACCTTGCCCTGCGACCAGCGCTCCACCGCCTTGCTGCGGTGCTGGCCGCTCTTGCGGAAGCCGAGCTGTGAGAACAGGCGGCCAAGCTCGCCGGCCTTGCTCTCGTTCACGGCAAATTCGATGAAGCCGGTGCCGCGGCTCTTCGCCTTCGGGGCCAGCGCCTTGCCGGCGAAATTCGGCCAGTCCGGTGCGAGCTGGTCCTCCAGCAGAATCAGCGAGCGCAGGCCATCGACGGCGGTCTGTGCGGCCGAGCCGGCGCGGAACTGGTCGTTGAAGATTTCCAGCGACAGCGGTCCGGCATAGCCGGTCGCTGCGATCGCCGCCATGAACGCGCCGACCGGCAGGTCGCCCTGGCCGGGGAAAGAGCGGAAGTGCCGGCTCAATGACAGGATGTCGAGCTCGAGCCTTGGCGCGTCGGAGAGCTGCACCAGAAAGATCTTGTCGCCGGGGATCGAGGCCATGGCGCGGGTCGGAAAGCCAGGTGCCAGCGCATGGAAGCTGTCGAGGATGACGCCAATCGCGGGATGATCGGCGCGGCGCACGATCTCCCAGGCGTCGCGGTAATCGTTGACGTGGCGGCCCCAGGCCAGCGCCTCATAGCCGACGCGCAAACGACGTTTCGCGGCGCGATCGCCAAGCTCGCGAAAATCGTCAGCCGCGCGGTCGATGCCGCCGAGCGCGGCGGGTGAGACGTTGGAGCAGATCAGCAACAGATCGGTGCCGAGCTCCTGCATCAGATCGAACTTCCGCTCCGCGCGGGCGAAGTTGCGCGCACGCTGCGGCTCCGGCATGCCCTCGAAATCGCGGAACGGCTGGAACGCACAGATCTCGAGATTGAGGTCCGTGCACATCTTCGCGATATCGCGTGGGCCGGCGCCGAACGACAGCAGGTCGTTCTCGAAGATTTCGACCGCATCGAAGCCCGCGGCGGCGATGGCGCGGAGCTTTTCGTCGAGGCTGCCTGAGAGGGAGACGGTGGCGATCGAGCGCTTGTTCATGCGGCCTGCTCCATGATCTGCCCCGGCGAGATCGTTTGCCCGGTACGCGCGGCCGCGCTGACGGCTTCGACGACGGCGAGCGTTCCCATCGCGTCCTCGACCGAGATCAGCGGCTGTTCACGGCCGGCAATCATTGCGCAGAAATGCCGGAGCTGCTCGACCAGCGGATCGAACGCGGGCGGCGCGATGGTCGCGCGCGACAGCGGCGCGTACCAGCCGGGCTGCTCTGTGTATGACCACAGCTCCATGTTCGGCACGGAGAGCGAACCCGCCGTCCCTGCGAAGATGTAGCAGGGCTGGTCCTGCCTGGGATAGGCCGGGTTCTCGCCTGAGGAGAGCTCCCAGCTCCACGGCGCCGGCGTCGCATCCGACACGGTTACCGTGCCCAGCGCGCCGTTGGCGAAGCGCAGCAGCAGCGCGGCGGTGTCCTCGACCGCGAAGCCGCGCACCTTGTTCGAGGTCAGCGCCTGCACCTCGACGATCTCGCCGCAGATGAAGCGGAGATTGTCGATGTCGTGGATGAGATTGATCAGCAGTGGCCCGCCGCCTGCCTCGCGCCGCCAGGCGACTTCGAAATAATCGTCGGGCTTCTTGAGGAGCCATAGCCCGACCACGGCCGTGAGCTGGCCGAGCTTTCCGTTCGTCACGGCCTCGCGGGCCGACTTGATGACGGGATTGTGCCGCCGGTGGTGGCCGACCAGCATCGGCACGCCGGTGCGTCCCACCGCCGCGCACAGGCGTTGCGCGGTGGCAACCGTCTCGGTCACCGGCTTCTCGATCAAAGCCGGCACGCCGGCTTCGGCGCAGTCGAGCGCCATCGGCAAGTGCAACGTGTTGGGCGACGCAATGATGAGGCCGTCGGGCTTCTCTTCGGCCAGCAGCGCGCGATGGTCCGCATAGCAGGGCACGCCATGCGCCCGCGCATATTCCTTCGCGGCGGGCGAGGGGTCTGCGATGCCGGCGAGCACGCAATCCTGGGAGGACTCGATCAACTCGATATGGCGACGGCCGATCAGGCCGGCGCCGGCCACGGCGATCCGCATTCTCGCGCTCATGCTGCACTCTCCTCCATGGCGCCGCCGAGGAAGAGCTGCCCGATGCGCGGATCGTTCAGAATGCGCCTGGCGTCATCGACCATGCGGGTCTGGCCAAGCTCCAGCACGATGCCGATGTCGGAGATCTCCAGCGCCGAGCGCGCGTTCTGCTCGATCATCAGGATGGTGACGCCGCGATCGCGCAAGCTCTTGAGGATGTCGAAGGTCTGCTGCACCATCAGCGGCGACAGACCGATCGAGGGCTCGTCGACCAGCACCAGCTTCGGCTCGAGCAGCAGCGAGCGGGCGATCTCGAGCTGCTTCTGCTCGCCGCCTGATAGCGTCGAGGCCTGCTGCGCGGACTTGCGCCGCAATGCCGGAAACAGGTCGAGCGCCGCCTCGATCCGCTTGGGCAGGTCGAGGCCCTTGTCGGCGGCGACGCCGCCGAGCTCGATATTGTGGCGCACCGACAGCTCGGGAAAGATGTTGCGGCCCTGCGGCACATAACAGATGCCGGCGTTGAGCAGCGCGCGCTGGCTCAAATTGGTGACGTCGCGGCCGGCGAAGCTGATCTTGCCTTCGCGCAGCTTGAGCAGGCCGAAGATGGCCTTGAATACCGTCGATTTGCCGGCGCCGTTCGGGCCGATGATCGTCGTGATCGTGGCTGACGGCACGGCAAACGTCGTGCCGTTCAAGATCGTCATCTTGCCGTAGCCGCCGACGAGATTGTGGACCGAGAGAATGGGATCGCTCATTACGCGCTCCTAATGTCCGAGATAGGCTTCGATCACGGCGGGGTTCTTGCGGACCTCGTCGGGCCGGCCCATCGCCAGCACCTTGCCTTCCGCCATCACCATCACGCGCGAGCACAGCGACATCACGAACTCCATGTTGTGCTCGATCACGACGAAGGTGGCGTTCTTCTCGCGGTTGATCGCGACCAGGCGCTCCTTGAGGTCCGCCAGCATCGACGGGTTGACGCCGCCGGCTGGCTCGTCGAGCAGCACCAGGCGCGAGCCGCCCATGAAGGCCATGGCGGCATCGAGCAGTTTTTGCTGACCATAAGAGAGACCCCCAGCCGGCTCGTCGGCGAGATGGTCGAGCTTGAAGAATCCGATCATCTGGTTCGCGGCCTCCGTCAGCCCGGCATCGGAGCGGCCGACCAGGCGCGAGGCCATGTTGCCCTGGTGCTCCTGTCCGGCGAGGATCAGGTTCTCGCGCACCGAGAGCTTTGGGAACACCTGCAACAGCTGGAAGGTGCGGCTGACCCCGAGCTTGTTGAGCTCGGAGGGACGCAGGCCCGTGACGACCTGTCCGTCGAGCTTGACTTCGCCGCCGGTCGGCGTGAGCTGGCCGAGGATGCAGTTGAACAGCGTGGACTTGCCGCAGCCGTTCGGCCCGATCAGGCCGAGGATCTCGCCCTCGCGCACGTCGAACGAGACCCCGTTGACGGCGTGAATGCCGCCAAAGCTCTTCTTGATGTCGGTGACTTCGAGGACCGCACTCATTGCGCCGTCTCCAGGCGCGACTTTGCGACGGCGCGCAGCGCGGACGCCGCCTTGGTGCGGCGCTCGGCGAGATATCGGTCGAGGATTCCGAGAATGCCGGTTGGCGACCAGATCAGCAGCAGCATCACGGCGACGGCGTAGAGCATCAGGTAGTAGCCTTCCGTGAAGCGCAGCCATTCCGGCAGCAGCACCGCGATCATCGCGCCCAGGAACGGGCCGAAATAGAAGCCGGCGCCGCCGACGATCACCATCAAGAGGAGGTCGAGCGAGAGCGACAGGTTGAACGGCACGGGATCGATATATTGCGTCAGCGGCGCATAGAGCGCTCCGGCGACGCCGCCGAGCGCCGAGCCGATCGCGAACGCCATCAGCGTGTAGCGGCGGGTGTCGACGCCGAGGGATTGCGCGCGCAACGGATTCTCGCGCAACGCCATGAAGGCACGGCCCCAGGGCGAACGGATCAGCCACCACACCGCAAGCGAGACGATCGCGAGCGAGCCGAGGCAGACATAGTAGAACGGCAGCGGCTTGTTGGTCGCGATGCCGAAGATGTGCGGACGCGGAATGTTGGAGATGCCGTAGATGCCGCCGGTCAGCCAGCTCTCGTTGCGGAACACCAGGAAGGCGAGGGTGGAAAAGGCGAGGGTGACGAAGGCGAGGTAATGGTGCTGCACGCGCAGTGCGGGATAGCCGAGCACCCAGCCGATCGCAAAGCTCAAGACGATCGCCACCAGGATCGCCGCCGGCAGCGGCCAGCCATGTGTGGTCATGATCGCGGCCGCATAGGCGCCGATGCCGACGAAGGCGCCTTGCGCCAGCGAGACCTGGCCGGCATAGCCGAGCGTGAGATTGAGCCCCATGGCGGCGATGCTCATCACCGCCCATTGGCTCAGGATGAACAGGCCGTAGCGGTTGAAGTTCATGGGGACGATGATCAGCGCGGCGATGATGGCAAGGCCGAGCGCGATCTTCAGGGGTTTGGCGATGCCGCTCATACGGTGCGCTCCTCGGCACGGCCGAGCAAGCCCTGCGGCCGGAACAGGATGACGGCGATCAGGAACATCATCGGCACGGCGGCGCGATACTGCGTCGAGACATAGGCCGCCGCGAGATTGTCGAGTACGCCGATCAGCAGGCCGCCGGCGATGGCGCCGCGCACCTGGTTGAAGCCGCCGACGATCGCGGCGATGAAGGCGGCCTGGCCCAGCACCTCGCCGGACGAGAATTTTGCGAGGTAGATCGGTGTGATCAGCAGCGAGGCCAGCGCCACCAGGAAGGCGTTGATCAGGAAGGTCAGCAGGATCATGCGCTCGACCGGGACGCCGATGATGCGGGCCACCGTCGGGTTCTGCGCCGCCGCCTGCATCTGGTGGCCGAGCGAGGTACGGCTCAGCAGCGTGGTCAGGCCGAGAACGGCGAGGATGGCAACAGTGAGCACGCCGATGCTCTGCAGCGACACAGCATGGCCGAGGATGGAGATGTCGCCGGTCGGCACGATCGAGGGGAAGGGCGAAGCCTCCGCGCTGTAGAACTGCTTGACCGATTCCTTGATGGCGATCGCGAGCGCCATGGTCGCGATCGCCAGCGGTAGCACACCGTGACGCATCATCGGGTCCACCAGCAGCATCTTGAAGGCGAGCCCGAGCAGGATCAGCGAGAGCAGGATGCCGAGGATGATCGCGAGCCAGAACGGCGCGCCCACATGCATCGCGGCCAGCATCAGGAACGCCGGCAGCATCACGAACTCGCCTTGCGCGAAATTGATAGTCTGCGAGGTCTGCCACAGCAGCGTGAAGCCGACCGCGACCAGCGCGTAGATGGCGCCGGTGGCGAGCCCCGCGACCAGTAGATCGAATAGGTTGGACATGTTCCCCTCTTTCCTCTCCCTCTCCCCGCTCTCTTTCTTCTCCCTCTCCCCGTACTTACGGGGAGAGGGTTGGGGTGAGGGGCTGTCTCCGCGTAATCGATTGTCACCGTCGTCGCGGAAGCAGCCCCTCACCCCGCCCTCTCCCCGCGATGGGGCGGGGAGAGGGAGACGAAAGATCTCTCCCCGCGTAGAGCGGGGCGAGGGAGAAGGGCCACGCTTCACTTCACCTTGGGCAGCACCTGCTTCACCACCTGCTTGCCTTCGACCACCTCGACCAGGAAGCTCTGGCGGTCGATGTCGCCGGTGTCGCTGAAGGTGACGTCCATCAAAATGCCCGGCTCGTCCGCGGCCTTGATGGTGAGGCCGTGCAGCGTGTCGGCGAACTTCTTCGGGTCGACCTTGCCCATCTTTTCCGTGGTCGCCTTCACCATGTAGACGGCGAGGTAGCCCTTCAGGCCGTTATGATCGGGGACGTAATTGTACTTCTTGGAGAACTTCTCGCGGAACGCCTTGACCAGATCGACCGGCGCGTCGGTGGTGAGGCCGACATGGCCGCGCGCGCCGTTGGCGGCATCGCCCGCGAGCTCGATCACCTTCTGGCCGATCAGCGTGGTCTCGCCCATCAGCGGCGCGGTGACGCCCTGGCGCTTCAGCTCCTTCAGGATGCGCGCGCTCTCTTCCTCGTTCAGGTAGACGAACACGGCGTCGGGATTGGCGGCCTTGATCTTGCCGACGTCGGCGGCGAAGTCGGCCTGGCCCGCTTCGGTGGAGAGATCGGCGACGACCTTGGAGCCGAGCCGGTCGAGCTCCTTGACCACGACGTCGCGGCCACCGCGGCCGAAATCGTTGTTGACCCAGACCACCGCAACGGTCTTCGCCTTCATCTCGTCGTGGATGTACTTTGCGACCTTCGGCATTGAGGATTGCTGGCCGAAGGAGGTGCGGAACAGGAACTTGTTTCCTGTCTGCGTCAGCTCGGCGGCTTCGCCGCCCATGATCTGCGCGATGCCGGCTTCGGCCGCGAGCGGCGCGGTCACCTTCACCGAGCCGGAGTAACCGGGCCCGAGCAGCACATAGGGCTCGGCGTCGAGCGCCTTCTGCACCTGGGCGCGCGCCACCCCGGGGTTGGACTGCGAGTCGGCGTGGCTGACCTCGAGCTTGCGGCCGAGCACGCCGCCCTTGGCGTTGATCTCCTCGATCGCGAGGTCGATGCCGTTCTTCCAGTTCGTGCCGACGGTGGCGCCGCCGCCCGAGAGCTCCGCGACGTTGGCGAGCTTGATTGCCTGGGCAAAGGCGCCCGTTGCGGTCATGAGGGTGAGCAATGCGCCCACCACTAGCGTTGATTTCATCGTCCTCTCCTCCCGTTTCAAATCTTGCAAGCGGCCTTGTATCCGGCCGCTTCGCCTCAAGCTGCCTGATAGGCGGCGCTGCGCGCTGCCATCACGGCGTCGAAAGCCTCTCCCATGATCTCGGTGGATGGGGCAAGGCCTGTGAACAATTCGAAGGCGTCGGCGGCCTGGTAGATCGCGAGGTCGCGGCCGGTCATGATCTTCGCGCCCTTCTCTCGCGCTGCGGCCAGCAGCGGCGTGATCAGCGGCGAGTAGACGGCGTCGGCGACCCAAAGGTCCGCCCTGAGCAGTCTCGCCGGCACCGGCGTGTCACGGTTCGGCAGCATGCCGACCGGCGTGCCGTTGACGAGACCGGTCGCACCCTCGAGCGCATCCTCGACGCTGGCGGCGACGCGGGCGCCGCGCGGGGCGAGCATGGTGGCCAGCTTCTCGGCGCGCGCCGGCTCGCTGTCGAAAATGCGGATGTCAGCCACCTCTCGGCTCGCCAGCGCAAACGCGATGGCCTTGCCGACGCCGCCGGCGCCGATCAGGGCGATGGCGTTGCCGGAGGGCGCCAGCAACGGCGTCACCGCCCGCGCAAAACCCGTGGTGTCGGTGTTGTGGCCGGTCAGCCGGCCATCCCTGACGACGACGGTGTTGACCGCGCCCATGCTGGCTGCGCCCGGCGCCAGCGCGTCGAGCAGCGGCACCACCGCTTCCTTGTAGGGGTAGGTGACATTGACGCCGGCAAAGCCGAGCCGCCGGACGCCCTCGAGCATCATGCGCAGCCCGGCCGCATCGGCCCCGGCGACCTCGATGAGCTGGTAATGGCCGCGCAGGCCGAGCGCTTCGGCGGCGCGCTCATGCATGGCGGGCGAGGCGGAATGCGCGATCGGGGCGCCGATCAGGCCGGTGAGGAGCTTCTTACTGGCGGCGTATCCGCGTTTCGACATGGTTCGCTATCGTCTCAAGGGAGCGTCCGGCCCCGGCCATTAGCGGGGAAATCCGTGCAATTCCAGCTGCGACGATAGCCTTTCCCCCGCCTAACACAATTACCCTTTTATCTGGCAAACCTAACATCATGTTATTTCCTCCGCCCGCGGGCAGGGGCGGTCTTGCCACTGCCGCGGGAGGGCTCGACCGCGCGCATCTCGGCGCGCAGGGCCTCGATGAAATACTCGGCATGCAGCGACAGCGGCGTGCCGCGCTTGACTGCGATGTAGGTGTCGAACCGCGTCGGCTCGGCGATCTTCAGAAGCTCGATGCCGGGATAGCCGCCATGGGCGACGGTGAACTGGTCGATGATGGCGATGCCGAGCCCCGCCTTCACCAGCGCGCAGACGGTGGTGCCGAAGCGCGCGCGGATCGTGATGTTGTAGTCGAGCCGGTGGCGCGCGAAGATCCCGGCCATGATCCGGCCGTAGGGGTCGTTGGGATCGATGCCGATCAGCGGATAGCGCGTGATCTCGGCGGCGGAGACCTGCTTGCGGCCGGAGAGCTCGTGGCCGGGCGGCACGATGCAATAGAGCTCGCCCGAGGCGAGCGGCATGAAGTCGAGCCCGGAATGCTCGAGCCGATAGCTCATCGCCACGCATTCGCCGCGGCCGAGCATCAGGTAGTCGATGGCTTCCTCGAGCTTGAGGATGTTGATGTCGATGCCGAGATCGGGATAGCGGCGGCGGACGCGCTCGATCGCACGCGGCACCATCACCTGCGAGATGCTCGGCACCGAGCCGATGCGCAGCTCCGACAGGCCGCCGCGGCCGATCTTGGAGATGATCTCGGAGAGGTCGTCGACCTTCTTGTAGACGCCGTTGATCTGCTCGAAGATGTTCTCCGCTTCCGGCGTCGGGAAGTAGCGCCCGTTTTGGCGCTGGAAGAAGCGGATGCCGAGCGAGCGCTCGGTGTATTTGACGAGGCGGCTGATCCCCGGCGCCGAGACGTTGAGCAGCTTCGCCGCACCGCCGATGGTGCCCGTCACCATCACGGCACGGATCACTTCGACCTGGCGCAGCGTCATCATGGCCTTGAACTGTCCCTGGCATCGACAAGAGATCGCGGCGATCATCTCACGAGAGATGCGCTGTCATCCAGCGGCAAGTGTGCGCCGATGTGGCCGGAGGCTGGCGCTTTCCCTCTCCCCTTGTGGGAGAGGGTGGATCGCCGTAGAGCGGCGAGACGGGTGAGGGGTCTCTCTCCGCGACTTCAAATGGGAGTTGGATTCGCGGAGAGAGACCCCTCATCCGGCGCTTCGCGCCACCTTCTCCCACAAGGGGAGAAGGGAAGCCAAAATTCGCAGTCAGAGTGTTTCGACTAAAACCCGCGCGGTCAGATGGAGAGGCGTCCTCGTGACGCGATCTGTTGCTCCGGCGTCGTCTTTGCAACGGCGTTCTAGCTCGCCGGCCCTTCCGGCGACACGCTCTCGGCCAGCTCCGCGCGCTCGCTCTGCAGCACCTCGCGCGCAAACTCGATGATCTTCTGCTTGTTCGCCGTTTCGCGGACGGCAAAAAACACGCGGTTCAATTCCAGGCCGAGTACGCTGTTGAGGGCGATGTCCTCGTCTTCCATCGTTGGCTTCCCGCTTCGGATGTTCTCAGGTGTATCGTGGCGTCAATTCTGCCACAAGTAGTTAAATCCTCAGAGCGCATGAGCACCGGGAAACTACGGCCACAGCGAATTGAGGCGGTCTGTGAATACGTGCTATACGGAAGCGCGAGGGTCAGGAAACGTACGATGTCCGCCGTAGACTATGGCCGGGAGGCGCTCGACTTCATCGAAGGCCTGCAGACCTACCGCAAGGTACCAGAGGCCATGAACGCGCTCGAAGCGGCGTTCGGTCGCTTCGGCTTCGAAACCATCATCGTGACGGGGTTGCCCAATCCCGATCAGCAGTTTGCGCAGATGGTGCTCGCCAAACGCTGGCCTGCGGGATGGTTCAGCCTCTACACCGAGAAAAACTACGATCGTTTCGATCCCGTGGTGCGGTTGTGCCGGCAGTCGGTCAATCCGTTCGAGTGGTCGGAAGCGCCCTATGATGCGGAACTCGAGCCGAATGCGGCCGAGGTGATGAACCGTGCCAGCGAGTTCCGCATGTCGCGCGGCTTCATCGTGCCGATCCACGGGCTCACCGGCTACGAGGCCGCGGTCTCGCTCGGCGGCGTCCATCTCGACCTCAATGCGCGCAGCAAGCCGGCGCTGCACCTGATGGCGATGTATGGCTTCGACCATATTCGCCGCCTGCTCGAGCCGATGCCGCATCCGTCGACGCGCCTCACCCCGCGCGAGCGCGAGGTGATCGCCTGGGCTTCGCAGGGGAAGTCGGCCTGGGAAATCGGCGAGATCCTGCACATCACCCAGCGCACCGCCGAAGAGCATCTTGCAACTGCTGCGCGCAAGCTCGGCGCGGTCAACCGTACGCATGCGGTCGCGCTGGCGATTCGGAACAAGATCATCAATCCTTAAGCCGCCTTACTGGGAAATTTCCCAATACCGAAGCTGCGTCTTTTCGCAGAATCTCCCCCCATTGAGGATGAATGGGGGTTTTCATGATTCACGCAGTTTCCGCGGTAAATCGTCACCTTTATGAAGACGTAATCGAGCAGCATTTCCGGCTGCGTCACGACATCTTCGTCGAGGAGCGGCGCTGGGAGACGCTGCGCAGGCCGGATGGCCGTGAGATCGATTCCTACGACGACGAGGACACCGTCTACCTGCTGGCGCTGGAAGGCCGCCGCGTCGTGGGCGGTCATCGGCTCTATCCGACCACCAAGCCCTCGATGATGAGTGAGGTGTTTCCGCATCTGGCGGCGGTTCGCGGCTGGCCCGCCGATCCGCTAGTGTGGGAATGGTCGCGCTACTTCGTCGTGCGCGATCGCCGCGACGGCGCGCTCAACCTGCAACTGATGGCTGCGGTGCAGGAGTTCTGCCTCGACCAGGGAATCGCGCAGGTCAGCGCGATCATGGAGACCTGGTGGCTGCCGCGCTTCCACGAAGCCGGCTTCGTCGTGACGCCGCTCGGCCTACCGGCTCTGGTCGAGAACGCATGGACCATGGCGGCGACCATCGACATTCGTCGGGAGACGCTCGATGCCCTGCATCATCGGATCGGCACGGCTTCGGTCGTGCAGCAGGACGGCCCTCGTCTCGATGCCATCGCCCGTGCCAACCTCTGCGGTCATGTTGCCGCGCAACGAAAGAGCGCCTGAGATGTCGAACGTGATGCGGGACAGCCAGATCATGGCGCAAATGAAAGACGAGGATCTCGGCTACATGTCCGACATGGCGCTCGAACTGGCGCAAATGGCGGAGGACACCGGATTGACGACGCTCGCTTATCTGTTTCGGATGGCGGCCCTGGAGGCGTCGACGGCCAACAGCGTTCTCGCCGAGCCGGACGAGCTCCCCCGGCAGATGACGTCGCACTAGACGCAGCCCTGCTCGATTTTACGACGATCGTACCCTCTCACCGCCAGCCGGTGAGAGGGTGATGCCGTTTCGCTGCGGCAGGTTGCCTCATGCCGCGCGGCAGCTTTTTTGCATTGCGGGGCGCGTCCCGGCCGCAGGTGCCGAGATGCAACAAAGTGCATGTTTGATGTCGAATCGCTCTTGCCTTGGAACGATACTGCCATTACCCATTTTTCGGCCTTGAAGAGGCAGGGGGAGCTCTTTCACTGATGGCGACAGTGTTCGAACATCGGCGCGAGTCTGTATGCGCCTGAAAGAGTCCTGATGCTGCTCGTCGTCGAACAATTCTTGAATGGGTTGCAGTTCGGTCTGCTGCTGTTCCTGCTCGCCGCGGGCCTGACGCTGGTGTTCGGGATCATGGATCTCGTCAACCTCGCGCACGGCTCGCTCTATATGATGGGCGCCTATTTCGCCGCCACCTTCGCGGCCTGGACCGGCAGCTTCCTGCTCGGCGCGCTGATGGCGTTGGGCGCGACGCTCGTGCTCGGCATCGTGCTGGAGGTGAGCGCGCTGCGGCATCTCTATGGCCGCGACCATCTCGACCACGTGCTCGCGACCTTCGGCCTGATCCTGTTCTTCAACGAAGCCGTGCGGCTGATCTGGGGCCCGGCGGGCCTGGCGCTGCCGCTGCCGGCCTGGCTCACCGTGCCGGTGCCGATCCTGCCCGGCATTCACTATCCCGCCTATCGCCTCGCCATCATTGGGGTAGCGCTGCTGGTCGCGCTGCTGCTCTATCTCGGCGTGATGCGCACCCGCATCGGCATGCTGATCCGGGCCGGCGCATCCAACCGCGAGATGATCGGCGCGCTCGGCATCAACATCAAGCTGCTCTACACGCTGGTGTTCGGCCTGGGCGCCGCACTCGCGGGCCTTGCCGGGCTGATGCAGGCGCCGATCCTGACCGTGCAGATCGGCATGGGCGAGAACATCCTGATCCTCGCTTTCGTCATCATCGTGATCGGCGGCATCGGTTCGATCCGCGGCGCTTTCCTCGCTGCGATCTTCGTCGGCATGATCGACACGCTCGGCCGCGCCTTCCTTCCGAACCTGCTCCGCCAGGTGCTGAGCGGCGCCGCCGCATCCACCGCCGCGCCCGCGCTGTCCTCCATGCTGATCTATCTGCTGATGGCGATCGTGCTGGTGGTGCGGCCGGAGGGGCTGTTTCCGGCCAACCGTCGATGAAGAGTTTGAGCGTGAGCAAGGCCGTCACGGCCCTGATGCTGGCGGGCCTCGTGCTGCTGCCGCTCTACTCGCATCTGACTGGCAACATCTTCATCCTGACGCTGTTCACCCGCATCATCATCCTGGCGCTGGCGGCTGCGAGCCTCAACCTCATCATGGGATTTGCGGGCCTGATGAGCTTTGGCCATGCCGCGTATCTCGGCATCGGCGGCTATGCCGTCGGCATGCTCGCGCAGGAAGGCGTTGGGTCCGGCTTCATCCAGTTTCCGGTCGCGATTGCGGCGTCGGGGATCTATGCGCTGGTGATCGGCGCGCTGTCGCTGCGCACCCGTGGCGTCTACTTCATCATGATCACGCTGGCCTTCGCCCAGATGGCCTACTATGTCGCCTCGGGCCTGGCTCGTTACGGCGGCGACGACGGCCTGACCATCTACACGCGCAGCGACTTCTCGGGCCTGATCGATCTCGGCAACCGCACGCAGTTCTATTATCTCTGCCTCGCCTGCCTTTTCGGCGTCATGCTCCTGATATGGCGCATCGTCAACTCGCGCTTCGGTCTTGTCGTGCAGGGCCTGCGTTCCAACGAGCAGCGCATGCAGGCCATCGGCTTCCCGGCCAAGCGTTACCAACTGGTCTGCTTCGTCATATCAGGCACGATGTGCGGCCTTGCCGGCGCGCTGCTCGCCAACAACACCGATTTCGTAAGCCCGGCCGTGATGTACTGGACCCGTTCCGGCGACCTCATGGTGATGGTGATCCTGGGCGGCATGGGCACGCTGTTCGGCCCGGTCATGGGTGCGGTGGTGTTCCTGCTGCTGGAAGAACTGCTGTCGCAGATCACCGAATATTGGGCGCTGATCCTGGGCCCGCTGCTGCTGCTCATCGTCCTGTTCGGCCGCGGCGGCATCATGGGCGCACTCGGGAGGGCTGGCCGTGGCTGAACCCTTGCTCCGCGTCGAAAAGCTGGTGCGCCGCTTCGGCGGCATCGTCGCCACCGACAACGTCTCGCTCGACGTCGCATCCGGCGAGCTGCACGCCATCATCGGCCCGAACGGCGCCGGCAAGACCACGCTGATTAGCCAGCTCACCGGGCATCTCGAACCGCATTCCGGCAGCGTCTCGCTGGCGGGGCGCGACATCACCTATCTGCCGGCCTATCGCCGCTGCGCGTTGGGCCTGGCGCGTTCGTTCCAGATCACCTCGCTGCTGCTCGACTTCACCGCCGCGGACAATGTCGCGCTGGCGGCGCAGGCGCATGCCGGCACCTCGTTCCGATTCTTCGCCAATGCGCGGAAAGAGAAGGGTCTGCGCGATGCCGCCCAGGCGGCGCTCGATCGCGTCGGCCTCGGCCATCGCGCCGATATCGTGGTCTCCAGGCTCAGCCACGGCGAACGCCGCGAGCTGGAGCTCGCAGTCGCGCTCGCAAGTAAGCCGAAGCTGTTGCTACTCGACGAGCCGATGGCCGGCCTCGGCGTGACCGAATCCCAGCGCATGGTGAAGCTGCTCCAGGAGCTGCGGAAAGAGGTCTCGATCGTGCTGGTCGAGCACGACATGCCGGCGGTGTTCGCGCTGGCCGACCGCATCACGGTGCTGGTCTATGGCCGCGTCATCGCCTCCGGCGACCCGGCCGCGATCCGGGCCAATGAGGACGTCAAGCGCGCCTATCTCGGCGATCAGCATGTGGTGACGCATCATGGCTGACACGCTGCTCGAGGTCGACGGCATCGAGACCTGCTACGGCCTGTCCCAGGTGCTGTTCGGCCTGTCGCTGTCGATCAAGCCGGGCGAGATGGTCTCGCTGATGGGCCGCAACGGCATGGGCAAGACCACCACCATCCGCTCCATCATGGGCCTGACGCCGGCGCGCGCGGGCACCATTCGCTTCGCGGGCGCGGAGGTGCGGCAGCTTCCGTCCTACCGGATTGCGAAACTCGGTGTTGGTCTCGTGCCCGAGGGCCGGCAGATCTTTCCGAACCTCACCGTGCGCGAAAACCTGGTCGCGGCCGCGGCGGATCGCTTCAACAGCGATAATCCCTGGACGCTCGCCGCGATCTACGTGATGTTTCCGCGCCTCGCCGAACGCGCGTCCAACATGGGCAACCAGCTTTCCGGTGGCGAGCAGCAGATGCTCGCGATCGGCCGCGCGCTGATGACGAATCCAAAGCTCCTGATCCTGGACGAGGCGACCGAAGGCCTCGCGCCGCTGATCCGGCAGGAGATCTGGAATTGCCTGTCGCTACTCAAGAGCCGCGGACAGTCGATCCTGGTCGTCGACAAGAACGTCGACCATCTCGCCCGCATCTGCGATCGCCACTACATCATCGAGCGCGGCAAGACGGTGTGGAGCGGCACCTCCGACGAGCTGATGGCCGCGCCGGACCTGCAGCACAAATATCTGGGAATTTAAACGCGTTCGTCGCCTTCGCCGCGGCAATGCGAGCTACTCTTCGAGCAAATCCAAATTCGAAATCCTCCAAACAGCGCGCTGAGCTCTTGAGCGTGCCGCCGTCAGCCGTCAAAGAAGACGCGGCGTTGTGGATTCGATGCGGGACTTTTACGAGCAAATTGTCGGGTTGCCTGAGGACGACGTCGGTTCCGCACAGCGAGGGGCAGCCCAATGGCTGGATTATCCGGGCTGCGTGGTCGTCCAAGGTGAGTTCCGAGCCGACGCCGAGGGGCCTGCAATCGCAGCGCCGGGCTTGTTCATCTCGGTGGCGTTCGATCAAGCCGGTGCTGGCCCCGGCACTCTGACGCGCTCGATCGGCGAGAGGCGGATGGGGGTGATCGCGGTGCGCGAGTCCCTCGCCGTGAAGCGCTCAATGCGGTGCGCCATCGGCCTTGCGTTGCCCGGAGCATCCATCGATCAGCTCGGACTCGGCGCCGCGTTTCGGGCGCTGTTCAAGGACGAAGGATCTGGCGCGGTCGTCCTCTCGCTGGCCGCATCAGCGCGCGTGCGGGCCGTCGCGGCGGAAATGTTCTCGCCGCCGGTCGCCGGAAACGCGGCGCGATTGCTGATGTCGGCGCATGCCGCCGAGATCGTCGTCCATGCCTTGTTCGGCGAGTGCAGCCGGATCGCGGTCGATCCGGCAACAGACCTCCAGCGCATGCGCCTGCAATCGGTCAAGGAGCGGATGGATGCCGACCTCGGCTATCCCTGGAGCATCGACGAGCTGGCGCGGAACGCAGGCCTGAGCCGGCGATCTTTCAATCAGAAATTCCAGATCGCCTATGGCGAGAGCGCCATCGACTATCTGAGGGCGCGCCGGCTCGATACTGCACGAGCCCTTCTGATTCACCAGCGCCTGTCGGTCACCGAGGCGGCCTATCGGGTCGGCTATACCCATCCGGCGAACTTCGCGACGGCCTTTCGCAGGCGCTTCGGTCATTCGCCCAGTCGCTGCGAGTAACGGCAGCAGGCGATGCGCCGCCTCACGCCTCAGTCTTGAAAGCCTCCACGTGGACTCAAAGGCGATTTGCGCAGTCGCAAAGGCGTCGTGCGTCTCGATCTGATTACTCCCGGGTGGTCCAAAGACGGAGCTTGGGGAAGACAATGAGGCGTGGCGACGGACAGACGTTCGGTTGGGAACGGTTGATGAAGGCTGGTCTGGGGGCGGCCGGTCTGGGCGTGGTTTTGCAGGTGACACCGACCCTTGCACAGGTCTCCGGGACCAATTCGGGATCGACGGCCGCGTCATTGCCGCCCGTCACCGTGGAGGCGCCGAATCAGGTGCGCCCGCGCGCCGTGTCTGCCCAGCGCAATTCACCGTCGCAACGCGGCCGTGTCGCGGCGCAACGCAATGCCGCCTCCAGGCAAGCCGCAAGCCAGGATGCGCGCGAGGCAGGTGGCGGTCGCGCCACGATATCGAGCGAGAACAGCTACGTTGCCAGCAGCAGCTCCGCCGGCACCAAGACGAACACGCCCCTGCTGGAGACGCCGCAGTCGATCTCGGTCGTGACGCGCAAGGAGCTCAACGACCGCGCCGTGCAGACGCTGACGCAGGCAGTCGGCTATGAGCCGGGCGTGCGCATCGATGCCTCGGGCTACGATCCGCGCTTCGACGCCATCTCGATCCGCGGCTTCGACATCACCTATAACGGCATCTATCTCGACGGCCTGCGTCTCGTCGGCGCTGGCCTTGGCGTGTTCAAGACGGAGCCCTATGGGGTCGACAGCATCACCGTGGTCCGCGGCCCGAGCTCGGCGCTCTACGGCCTCGGCTCGCCAGGCGGACTGATCGATCTGCAAAGCAAGCTGCCGACCAGCCAGCCTTTCCACGAGGTGCAGACGCTGTTCGGCGATCGCGAACGCGTTCAGGGCAATTTCGATTTTTCGGGGCCGATCGATCCCAACGGCCAATTCTCCTATCGGCTGACCGGCATGGTGCGAGACGCCGACGTGTTCGTGCCGGGCGGCAAGGACAACCGCACCTATGTCGCTCCCGCCGTCACCTGGAGACCCGACCAATCGACAACCCTCACGCTTCTCGGCGCCTATCAGAAATCGAAGACGCCGGGCTCGATGTTCACCTATTCTTCGGGCATCGGGACGACGACGGACATCTTCACGGGCAGCCCGTCCTACAATTCGCTCGACCAGGAGCAGGGGCGCATCGGCTATCTGTTCGAGCACGCGTTCGACAACGCCGTGACCGTCCGCCAGAAATTCCGCTACGTCGATCTCGACGCTGTCACGCGCTATGTCGGCTTTCTCGGTGCTCCCGTCGGCAACGTCGTGTCGCGTTATACCGGCTACGTCCACGACACGCTGCAATCGGCCATCATGGACAACCAGGTCGAGGCGAAGCTCTCCACCGGCCCGGTGCAGCACACGCTTCTGGTCGGCACCGACTACACATCGTCGAAGTTCACCGACAAGCAGGGGTTCGGCTTCGGCGTGTCCGATCTCAATCTGGCTGCGCCGGTCTATGCGCCGGAATCCATTCCGGATCCCGCGATCTCCTCGTCCACGGCGCAGCGGCAAACCCAGTCCGGCGTCTACATTCAGGACCAGACCAAACTCGACCACTGGATCCTGACGCTGAGCGGCCGCAGCGACTGGGTCCGCACCACCGGCGAGGACCGGTTCGCGCTGACAAGACAGACGCAATCTGATCAGGCCTATAGTGGGCGGGCAGGCCTGACCTATTTGTTCGATTCCGGTGTGGCGCCCTACATCGCCTATTCGACGTCGTTTTTTCCCAATCTCGGCGTCGATCCCTCAGGCGCCTTCTTCAAGCCGACCACCGGCAAGCAGACCGAGATCGGCGTGAAGTATCAGCCGCCGGGGACGCGAAGCCTCATTACCGCTGCCGTGTTCGACCTGACGCAGGATGGCGGCCTGGTGACGACGGGCACCGGCGTGACGGTCCAGCGCGGCGAAATTCAAAGCCGCGGCTTCGAATTGCAGGGGCTTGCAAGCCTCGGCAATGGTTTCGACATCACCTCGTCCTACACCTATCTCGACATGGTCACCAAGCAGGCCGGCGACAGCGCGCTGGTCGGCAAGTTTCCGTCGGGCAATCCTCCGCACACCGTGACGCTGTGGGGCAATTACGCCCTGCCGCTGGCTGGTCCCTTCGCGGGCCTGAGCGTCGGTGCCGGCGCGCGCTACATGTCTTGGAGCTATGGCGACGACGCGAACACGTTCAAGAACAGCTCGGTGACCCTGGTCGATGCCGCGCTGAAATACGATTTCAGCCAGGCCGCAAAGGAGCTGAAGGGCCTCACGTTCCAGGTCAACGCCAAGAACCTGTTCAATGTGCACTACACGACGTGTCAGGTCGGTTACTGCTACCGGGGCGCGCCGCTGACCGTCATCGCCACGCTCGGCTATCGCTGGTGAGCGGAGCTGCCGGGCGGACGTCGCCGGACAATTACCAATAGATCCCGTGGCGGTGCAGTTCGCGGATCACGCGGGCTTCGACAGATGGCTGCCGGCGTTTCGGCTTTGGCGCTTCGGTCGTCTTTGCCGGCGTCGTGCTTGATTGCACCGGAGCTGCGGCGGTTGGTGCCGTTGCGGCGGGTGCGGTCGGCGTCTGGACGTTTGCCGGTGACGCTTGCGTCGCCTGCGGCGGCACGGCGGCCGGCGCGGCCGGCTGCTCGGTGGCCGGTTGCTTCGAATCGGCCGCCGCCAGGCTGAGGCTCCGCGAGCCTCCGGCATGGGCCTGGCTTGCGAGCAGCGACATCGCGGCGATCAGGATCAGCTTGCGCATGGCAATCCCCGTCATCTGGTCAATCGATCTTACCCAATTCCCTTGGGCTTCATGGACCTAACGCGCGAGGCGGTGCGTGCCGATCTCGATCAGGGTGGTCCGGCAGGACAGGCGATAGATCAGGCTGAAAAGTTGACCCCACATGACCGAACTCCGTTGTTGATCAATGCAGAGAATCTAGACCGCCTGCCTTTCCGGCGTTTTTCGCCGGGTGAGGAAAATGGCTTCGTCCGGGGGCGGCGCGATGTCGTCGCAACAGTCCGGAAGAAGTCGCCTCACGCGGGCGTGAAGCAGCGCGCCGAGCGGGGCCGATCGGATTCCGATCAAGGCCGGTAGTTCTCCCGGGATGAAGCGCCCGCAGCGCGGCAGTAACGTGCGGGCGCCTCAGCCCCGGTTATTGTATGAGTTCCGATCGCCAAGACGATCCGCCGATCCTCATCTGCTCAAAATGCAGGCGGCCAATGAAGTTCCTGGCGACACTACCTGGAATAGTCACGCTGCCTGCGGAGCACGTTTATCATTGCGTCCAGTGCCGTCGCGTCGACACGATTCGGCTGAAGTGACGCTCTGGTGGCCGGGGCGGGCCGCTTACAGCAGTTGTAGCTGCTCCCGCCGCCGCGAAACCGGTGCTATAATATCGTGAACACAAGAGAACAGGGAGGACACCATGAACCACACCATGGTTCCCAGTGATCGCGTGGAGCACGTCGCCGTCTACGGACGCGACGGCACGAAGCTCGGCACGATCGAGCGGTTGATGCTCGACAAGATGAGCGGAACGGTTGCCTATGCCGTGATCAAGACCGGCGGGCTGCTCGGTACGCGTCACCATTATCCGCTGCAGTGGAGCGCGCTGAAATACGATCCAGCACGGCAGGCGTTCCAGACCGAGCAGACGCTGGACGAACTCAGCAGCGGCCCGTGCGAGTTCGATGGCGACGCGTTCGACTGGGGCGACCGCTCGCGGCCCTACCCGCATCCGCATTACTGGTCGGTCTAGCGAGCAAGACGGTTCGGCCGCGGAGCAGTATTTGACGCGAGCGCCCGCTATCCCGCGAGCGGCTGCTCGCCGACCTTGGGCCAATAGGTGCCGAAGCTCCAGAGCCCGCCCTCCGGATCGCGTGCGGCGAAATCGCGGCTGCCATAATCGGTCGTGTAGGGCTCCATCTCGATCTGCGCCCCGGCGGCTTTCACCTTTTGAAAGAGCGCGTCGGGATCCTCCACGGCCAGATAGACGGCATCCGTCCGCCGGCCGCCGATGTCGCCAACCAATTTGCCGTAGGCATCGTCGCGATGCGCGCCCAGCATGAGGATCGACGATCCGAACGCCAGCTCGGCGTGAACGACCGTGCCCTCCTTGCGGTACACCACCCGTTCGGTGAAGCCGAGAACGTCCTTCAGCCAGGCGATCATCGCCTCGGCATCCCTACAGCGCATGGTGTGGTAGAGGCGCGGCGCTTCGTAGCCGTTCGGCTGGTTCATGACACTCTCCAGGTTCGGTGCAAGCTTGTTGCGAAGCCGACCCTAGTTCGGATCATGGCGGCCGGCTTGAACAAATGGGACCTGACCGTGCCTCGCGCCGTCTTGCCGCTGTTTTGGCGCTAGCCCCCGCCGTCCCGCATCAGGCGTGAATCGACGACATCGAGCCGCGCGGCCCATCCGGTCGGCGTCTCTCCGCTGAACATCCGGAAATCGCGAGCAAGATGTGCCTGGTCGGCATAGCCGGCGTCCGCGGCAATGGCCGCCCAGCCGCCTGCGCCATCCGTCCGGGCCAGGACGCAAGCGCGATGAAAGCGCAGCATCTGGGCCAGCGTCTTTGGCGGAGCGCCGATCTCGCGGTGGAAGCGGCGTGTGAGATGCTTGCGGCTCCAGCCGATGTCGGAGGCAATGTCGGCGATCCTGACCGCGCCCGCGCCTCGCCACAGCGTCTCCAGCGCGAAGGCGACCTCAGGCGAGGGCTCGTGTACGGCGCGGCGAAGCACGAAGTCTTCGACGATCTCGAATCGTCGCTGCCAGCCGGCCGCCTCGGCCACCCTGGCGCGGAGTTCCCTGCCGTGCCGTCCCAGAATGTCGTCGAGCCCGACGATCCGCGCGGTCAGATCGGGCACGGCGCCTCCGAAGAAGCGATACGCCCCGAGCGGCGTGAAATCGACCTGAACGCATTCGGCGCGCCCGTCGGATTCGATCACGACCGGCCCAGGAAACAGACCCGCTGCGAAACTCGGCCGCGCATCGGCGGTGTCCGGTCGGTGTCCGAGCGCAATGCGGAAGGGCGTTCCCAAATTCACCAGCAGAGGCAGTGCAAGCGGCGCGGCGTGGCGGAAGGCGGCCAAGCCGATCCCGCGCTCGCGGTAGAAGGAAATGCTGGAGATCAGCCGCGCAAGACGCGGCGAGGGCGGTCGACGGATGACATCGGGAGGTGCGTCCATCACGCGCTAACGCTCCGTTGCTTCGCGCTCCATGCGTATGGTGTCGCGGAGCATGTCGGTCATGCCTGGAGCTTAGCAGGCGATCGCAGCGGAACTCAAATGACCCGGTGCGTGGCACGCCGTCGAATTGCGCCGAAGCGCTGCCGCCCCGTCACGGCCGGTTGCGCATCCAGTCGGCCAGGCCCGCTATCGCCTTGTCGAGATCCTGGCGCGCGGCGGCGTCGGGGATCGTCTCCTCCAGCGCGCCGCGCATGCAGAGCATCCAGGCGTCGCGCTCGGCGTCCCCAATGGCGAAGCCGAAATGGCGCTGGCGCAGCCGCGGATGACCTTTCTCGGGTGTATAGAGCCGCGGGCCACCGGTCCATTCGGTGAGATAGCGCTTCAGCACGTCCCTGATCAGGCCAAGGTCGTCCGCATGCATGGCGCGGATGATCTTCGCCTCCGGCAGCGTGTCCATGCGGTCGTAGAAGCGGTCGACGAGGGCGTCGATCGTGGCGCTGCCGCCGATCCGCTCGAACATGGAGGTGGCGACGTCGGTGGACGTCATCGCTACAGCGCCACGCTGCGCAGGCCGAAGCTGCGGGCTTCGTTCTGCAGCACCGGCCGCACCGCATCGATCAGGCGTGCGGCGGCGGCATCGACGGAGAGGCCGGCGGTATCCACCACCGCGGTCGCGCGCGAATACAACGGCTCGCGGCTGAGCAGGATGTTGCGCAGCTCCGTCATCGCCGAGCGATCATCAGCCATCGGGCGTAGATCGCCCTGGCGACGCACGCGCGCCATGTGCTCCTCGGGCTCGGCCTTCAGCCAGATCGTGTAGAACGAGGAGAGGACCTGATCGAAGGTCAGGGGCTCGGAGACGATGCCGCCGCCGGTTGCCAGCACCATCAGCTCGTTGCGCGCGAGCAGCTGTTGCAGTGCCGCCTGCTCCATGCGGCGAAAGCCTTCCTGGCCGTACAGCGCGATGATCTCGGCGACCGAGAGCCCGTTCTGCTGCTCGACCTCCTTGTTGAGCTCGACGAAACTCCAGCCGATCCTCTTCGCCAGCATCCGCCCAAGTGTGGACTTGCCGGCGCCGCGCAGGCCGATCAGCGCGATCCCGCAGAACGGCGCGCGCCGAGGCGCGGTTGCGCTGCCGCCGGCGAGCAGATCCTTGGCCTGAGCAATCTGCGCGGGCGTCGCCTTGCGCAGGAGGTCGCGAAACACCTGCCAGTCCGGGGTCGGATCGGCGCTGGGCAGCAAATCTTCGAGATGGGCGCCCATCGCGTCGGAGACGCGGCGCAGCAGCACGATCGAGACATTGCCCTTGCCGCTCTCGAGCTGCGCGATGTAGCGCTCCGAAATTCCCGACACCTTGGCGAGTACCTTGCGCGACATGCCGCGCAGCGCGCGCATGGTGCGCACACGCTGGCCGAGTTGTTCGAGGAAGCGGGATTCGGCGTCGGGACTTTCGGTCATGAGTCTTCTTTACAGGGGTCCTGCGGCGCGTTTTAATGAAACATAGTGCCTGCTGGCATTGACAGCAAGCCGCCGTGGTGTCTTTCTATGAATTATAATTCTAATTCCGGGGAGATGTCCGTGAGCGAGGGATCCTATAACGCGGTGACCTGGCTGCTCGACCGTAACGTCAGGGAGGGCAGGGGCAGTAAGCTCGCCTTCGACGACACCGTCTCGCGACTCACCTATGGCGAGCTCCAGCAACAGACCCGGCGCGCCGCCAACATGCTGCGCCGGCTCGGCGTCCGCCGCGAGGAGCGCGTGGCGATGATCATGCTGGATACAATCGATTTCCCGATCGTGTTCCTGGGCGCGATCCGCGCCGGCATCGTGCCGGTGCCGCTCAACACGCTGCTGACCGCGGACCAATACGCCTACATCCTCGCCGACTGCCGCGCGCGCGTGCTGTTCGTGTCCGAAGCGCTCTATCCCGTCATCAAGGACGTTGTCGGCCGCATGCCGGATCTCGAGCATGTCGTGGTCTCCGGCGCCAAGCAGAACGGCCACAAGCAGCTTGCCGAAGAGCTCGCTGGCGAGAACGATCAGTTCACCACCGCCGTGACGCATCCGGACGAGCCGGCGTTCTGGCTGTACTCGTCGGGCTCGACGGGCATGCCGAAGGGCGTGCGCCATTTGCATTCCAATTTGCAGGCCACTGCCGACACCTATGCCAAGCAGGTGCTCGGCATCCGTGAGAGCGATGTGTGTCTCTCCGCGGCGAAATTGTTCTTCGCCTATGGCCTCGGCAATGCGCTGACCTTTCCAATGTCTGTCGGTGCCAGCGTGATCCTCAACAGCGAGCGTCCGACGCCGGCGCGGATGTTCGACCTGATGAACCGCTACAATCCCTCGATCTTCTATGGCGTGCCGACCTTGTTCGCCGCGATGCTCAACGACGAGACCATGAAGAGCGAGCGCGGCGGCAAGGCTTTGCGCATCTGCACCTCCGCCGGCGAGGCGCTGCCGGAATCCGTCGGCCACAGCTGGAAGGCACGGTTCGGTGTCGACATTCTCGACGGCGTCGGCTCGACCGAGCTGTTGCACATTTTTCTGTCGAACGCGCCCGGCGACATCAGATACGGTTCCTCCGGCAAGCCGGTGCCGGGCTATGCGGTGCGGCTCGTCAACGAGGCGGGCCAGGACGTCGCCGACGGCGAGGTCGGCGAGCTCCTGGTCGATGCGCCCTCCGCCGGCGAGGGCTACTGGAACCAGCGTCACAAGAGCCGCCGCACCTTCGAGGGGCCGTGGACCCGCACCGGCGACAAATACATTCGTGACGCCGACGGCCGCTTCACGTTCTGCGGCCGCGCCGACGACATGTTCAAGGTCTCCGGCATCTGGGTCTCGCCGTTCGAAGTGGAGAGCGCGCTGATCACGCATCCGGCCGTGCTGGAAGCTGCCGTCGTGCCCGAGGCCGATCCGGAAGGCCTCCTGAAGCCGAAAGCCTTCGTCGTGTTGCGCCCAGGCGCAAAGACGACGGACTTGCAGGAGATGCTCAAGGAGCACGTCAAGCAGAAGATCGGCCCCTGGAAATATCCGCGCTGGATCGATGTGGTGGACTCGCTGCCGAAGACCGCGACCGGAAAGATCCAAAGGTTCAAGCTGCGGGAAGGCGCGCGTTAATTGGCCACCTGCAACAGGCCGTGATGGCCGGGCTTGACCTGGCCATCCACGCGCCGCCACGCGTGAGAAAAGACGTGGATGCCCGGGTCAAGCCCGGGCATGACGATCGAGAGAGAAGAGCGCAGAAATGACCAATCTCACCCCCACCGGCTTCCTCGACATCGACGGCGCCAGCCTCGAATACAGATGGCTCGCGCCGCCAGTCCCCGACGCGCCCACCATCGTGATGCTGCATGAGGGCCTCGGCTGCGTCGGCCTCTGGGGTGATTTCCCCGAGAAGCTGCAGCAGGCCACGGGCGCGGGCATCTTCGCCTATTCGCGCGCAGGCTACGGCCAGTCCAGCCCGGTCGCGCTGCCGCGGGCGCTCGACTACATGCATCGTGAGGCGCTGGACGTGTTGCCGAAGCTGCTCGACATGATCGGGTTCAAGCGCGGCCTTCTGCTCGGCCATTCCGATGGTGCCTCGATCGCGACCATCTATGCCGGGGCGCATCAGGATCATCGCCTCAATGGGCTCGTGCTGATCGCGCCGCATTTCGTCGTCGAGGACATCTCGATCAAATCCATCGCCGCGATCAAGACGACGTTCGAGACCACGGACCTCAGGTCGAAGCTCGCGCGCTGGCACAAGGACGTCGACAACGCCTTCCATGGCTGGAACGGCGCCTGGCTCGATCCGAAATTCCGCGATTGGGATATCTCCGAATACCTCGCCTACATCCGCGTGCCCGTGATGATCGTGCAAGGCGCAGATGACCAATACGGGACGCTGCGCCAGGCCGAGATCGCACAGGAGGAATGTTACTGCCCGGTCGACCTGAAAATCATTGCCGGCGCGGCGCATTCCCCGCATCGCGAGGCCCCGGGGCCGACCCTCGATGCCATCATGCAGTTTGCAAAGGCCGCCTTGCGGGATGATCCAGGGCTTCAGGCCGCGTGACCTCCATGCGGATTTAGATGAAGCAAAGTGCATGTGAGTTCGAGATTCGGGCTGGACTAGCCCAGTTAGATGCACTATTGTGCATCTAACGCTCCAAATGCATAACCAAGCTTAAGGGTGGCTCATGGCCGGGGAAGATCGGCGCCTCGCAGGCGGCGCGACATTCATCGATTTCCAGACCGAACCGTCCCGCTACAAGCATTGGAAGCTCGCGGTCGACGGCGACGTCGCGACGTTGACCATGGACGTCGACGAGAATGGCGGCCTGTTCGAAGGCTACCAGCTCAAGCTCAATTCCTACGATCTCGGCGTCGACATTGAGCTCGCCGACGCGATCCAGCGCCTGCGCTTCGAGCATCCCGAGGTGAAGGTCGTGGTGCTGCGCTCGGCCAAGAACCGCGTGTTCTGCGCTGGCGCCAACATCCGCATGCTCGCGGGCTCGACCCATGCCCACAAGGTGAACTTTTGCAAGTTCACCAACGAGACCCGCAACGGCATGGAAGACTCCTCGGAGAATTCCGGCCAGCGCTTCATCACCGTCGTGAACGGCTCGGCCGCCGGCGGCGGCTATGAGCTCGCGCTCGCGACCGATCACATCATCCTCGCCGACGACGGCTCGTCCGCCGTGGCGCTGCCCGAAGTGCCGCTGCTCGCGGTGCTGCCGGGCACCGGCGGTCTCACGCGGGTGGTCGACAAGCGCAAGGTGCGGCGCGACCACGCCGATGTCTTCTGCACCATCGAGGAAGGCGTGAAGGGCAAGCGCGCCGTGCAATGGCGCCTCGTCGACGAGATCGCGCCGAACTCCAAGCTGGAAGCAAAGATCGCCGAGCGCGCCAAGGAATTCGCAGGCCAATCGAAGCGCAAGGGCAGCGGCAAGGGCATCGCGCTGACGCCGCTCCGGCGCCTGATCGACGAAAACAGCATCCGCTACGGCTTCGTCACCGTCGATATCGATCGCACAGCGCGCATCGCCACCATCTCGATCAAGGCGCCGGAGACCGCGCCGCCCGCCGACATCGACGGCATGATGGCGCAAGGCGCCTCGTTCTGGCCGCTGCAAGTGGCGCGCGAGCTCGACGACGCCATCCTTCACTTACGCATCAACGAGCTCGAGATCGCGATGCTCGTCTTCAAGAGCCACGGCGACCGTGCCCATGTGCTGGCCTGCGATGCGTTCCTCGAAGCCAACAAGGCGCATTGGCTGGTCAACGAGATCAGGCATTACTGGAAGCGCGTGCTCAAGCGCGTCGACGTCACTTCGCGCACGCTGGTGACGCTGGTCGAGCCCGGCTCCTGCTTTGCCGGCACGCTCGCCGAGCTCGTCTTCGCCGCCGACCGCTCCTACATGCTGATCGGCACCCGCCAGGGCGACAATCGTCCGCCGCCGTCGATCGAGCTGTCCGCCATGAATTTCGGCCCGTACCCGATGAGCCACGGCCTGACACGGCTGGAGTCGCGCTTCCAAGCCGACCCGTCCGATCTGGAGCGCGTGGAAGCAACGCTCGGCACCAGCCTCGACGCCGAGCAGGCCGAAGAGCTCGGCCTCGTCACCTTCGCGCTCGACGACATCGACTGGGACGATGAGGTCCGCGTGTTCCTCGAGGAGCGCGCCAGCTTCTCGCCCGACAGCCTCACCGGCATGGAAGCCAGCCTGCGCTTCGTTGGCCCGGAAACGATGGAATCGAAGATCTTCGCGCGCCTCACCGCCTGGCAGAACTGGATCTTCCAGCGCCCGAACGCCGTCGGCGAGGAAGGCGCGCTGCGCCGCTACGGCAGCGGCCAGAAACCGAAATTCGATATGACGCGAGTCTAGCGAGTAGGGAGCGGCGAATGGCGAATAGGGAATGCCCATTCGCTACTCGCCATTCGCCATTCGCCCCTTCAAACGAGCTAGTCCCACACGGGAGGTCCCCATGAACATGAACATCATGAACGTCGACTACTCGACCAAGATTCCGAACAACGTCAACCTCGCCGAAGACCGCCAGGTGCTCAAAGCGCTGGAGGGCTGGCATCCCGGTTACATGGACTGGTGGAGCGACATGGGGCCGGAAGGCTTCCAGGAATCGCTTGTCTATCTGCGCACCGCTTACTCGGTCGATCCGCGCGGCTGGGCCAAGTTCGACTATGTCCGCATGCCCGAATATCGCTGGGGCATTCTGCTTGCGCCGCAGGAAGAGAACCGCGTCGTGCCGTTCGGCGAGCATTATGGCGAGCCGGCCTGGCAGGAAGTGCCGGGCGAGCACCGCGCCATGCTGCGCCGCCTGATCGTGATCCAGGGCGACACCGAGCCGGCCTCGGTCGAGCAGCAGCGCCATCTCGGCAAGACCGCGCCCTCGCTCTACGACATGCGCAATCTGTTCCAGGTCAATGTCGAGGAAGGCCGTCACCTCTGGGCGATGGTCTATCTGCTCCAGAAATATTTCGGCCGCGACGGCCGTGAGGAGGCCGACGATCTCTTGCGCCGCCGCTCCGGCGATGCCGACGCGCCGCGCATGCTGGGCGCCTTCAACGAGGCGACGCCGGACTGGCTGTCCTTCTTCATGTTCACCTATTTCACCGACCGCGACGGCAAGATGCAGCTGCACTCGCTCGCGCAGTCCGGCTTCGATCCCCTGTCGCGCACCTGCCGCTTCATGCTGACGGAGGAAGCGCACCACATGTTCGTCGGCGAGACCGGCATCACCCGCGTCGTGCAGCGCACCTGCGATGCGATGAAGGCGGCCGGCATCACCGATCCCACCGACATCGCGAAGGTCCGCGCGCTCGGCGTGATCGATCTTCCGACCATCCAGAAGAAGCTGAACCTGCACTACACGCTGTCGCTCGACCTGTTCGGCTCGGAAGTCTCGACCAACGCGGCCAACGCGTTCAACGCCGGCATCAAGGGCCGCTACCACGAGACGCAGATCGACGACGATCACCAGCTCAAGAATTCGACCTATCCGGTGCTCAAGCTGATCAACGGCGAAGTCAAGCTGGTCGACGAGCCGGCGCTGACCGCGCTCAACATGCGCCTGCGCGACGATTACAGCCAGGATTGCGTCAAGGGCATGCTGCGCTGGAACAAGGTAATCTCGACCGCCGGCTACGACTTCAAGCTGACGCTGCCCAACGTCGCCTTCCACCGCCACATCGGCGAGTTCAAGGACGTGCACGCGACGCCCGACGGCATCCTGATCGACGATGCGACCTGGGCCAAGCGCAAGGACGAATGGCTGCCGTCGGCCAGCGACGGCGACTTCATCACCTCCCTGATGCAGCCCGTCACCGAGACCGGCAAGTTCGCCTCCTGGATCTCTCCGCCCAAGGTCGGCATCGACAACAAGCCGGGCGATTTCGAGTACGTGAAGATCGAGTCGTAGGGCGCTTGCGACGCACCACGACCGTTCCACACCCATAGCGTCATCGCCCGGCTTGACCGGGCGATCCAGTATTCCAGAGGCGGTGTGATAGACGCGAGGCGCCGCGGCGTACTCACACGCCAGCCTGCCCACCGCCTGCTTGCCCCAAGAACAAAGCTATTCGGGTAGTCCCGCCTTGATCATCGCTTCCAAGAGTTCCGCTCTAAGCTTGGGCGAATAGTGCGGGGCAGCCACAGTTGATCGTCGAGAGCCAGAAGATCGGCGGAGAATTTCTGCCATCAGCTTTTGAGCGTCGTCCAATCGTCCAGCGCCCACGTAGCAGAGGATGGCCTGAGCCATTCCTACATTAAACGCCGGGGGGAAGGCTCGAACGGCTTTGTCAGCCCACTCACCCGCTTCGGCATGTCTGCCGGCGTTGTGATGCGCTAGAGCAAGTCCCAGCATTGCGTTGTAGTTGAAAGGATCGCGCGGACTTAGGTGCAGAGCCAGCTCAAGGTCCGCAACGGCGGCATCGGATTCGCCTTGCCAACCTCGAATGAGGCCCCGCGCGTGAAGTGCGGGTCCATAGGTTGGATTGAAGTGGATGGCGCGCTCGACTAATTCAACCCCGCCATTGAGGTCGAGCGCGAACCAGAACAGGAGAAAGCCCACAACGGTTAAGGCCATTGCGTCGTCTGCCCCAAGCTCCTTTAAACGTTCGGCAATCTGCAAGACCTGAGCGTTGTCTTCGACAAAGTCTCCAGGCCAATTGTTGGCCCTTCGCCACGCTATGCAAGTTGCAACACCGCCATACGCAGGCGCAAAGCTGCGATCAAGAGCAATCGCTTGCTCGAAATGCCTCGAAGCAGCTTCATTATTCTGTGGAGTGGTTGGGAAACGAATATGAGGCAAACCGCGATAATACGCTGTCACCGCATCGATGTTACCGGTCCTTCTTCGACTGGCTCTGTCGATCTCGGCACGATCGACTTCTGGCGCGATGGCCCCGACCACGTGTAGCGCGACCTTGTCCTGTAAATCGAAAACGTTTCCCAAAGCGCCTTCAAACCGATCGGCCCAAAGGTGCGCGCCAGTTGCAACATCGATCAATTGTGCATTGATTCTTAGCTGCGACCCTTCCTTGCGCACACTGCCTTCGAGCACGTATCGCACGCCAAGCTCCTGGCCGACGCGCTTGATGTCGACAGCCTTACCTTTGTAGGTGAACGAGGAGTTGCGAGCGATGACAGAGAGCGTCCTGAAGCGCGAGAGAGCAGTAATGATATCGTCAACCAACCCATCGGCGAAGTATTCTTGTTCTGGACGGGCCGGCATGGACTGGAACGGCAACACGGCAATCGCGGGTTTGTCGGACGGCCCGGGAGCTGGTGTCGGGGGTTGAAGTGCGTCATTTGGGACCGCAGCATCATCCTGTCCGCCGATTTCCTGCACGCTGCCAATGAAGCGAAAGCCCTTCCTCTGTAGCGTCTTAATGAGGCGCTGCTGATCGCCGGCATCGTTGATTGCAGCGCGCGCTGCATTGAGGCGGGTCGCAAGCGCGGCATCCGAGATGGCGCGGCCGCCCCAAATGGCGGAAATCAGATCGTCCTTGCTAACCACGCGCTGGCGGTTGCGGATCAGGTAGAGAAGCACGTCGAAGGCCTGCGGCGTCACCGAAACCGCATCGATCCCCCTGCGTAGCTCCCGCTTGTCGGCGTCGAGCGCAAAATCTTCAAACAGATAGCGCATCAGCTCGTCCGTTCCTCCAGCAGCACGAGCGTAGCACAGCCTAGCAAGCGGGGAGTGTGCGAAATCAGCCGTCGATAATGAAAATGTAAGTGGTCAGTAAAGTGTTGAGGTCGCGCTTCGCGCATCCTTGCCAGGCGAAACCCTCGAGACCGGAGGTGATGGCGATGAACACAGCCTCAACAATGCTGCAGGATAGGCACGGCCCCATCGACTATGGCGAGGAGGGCACGGGCCCCACCATCGTGTTCGTTCCGGGATCGTGGGCGACCGCGTCAACCTGGCGGGGCGTGATCGAGGCGCTCGGCGGTCGTTTCCGGACGGTGACGACGAGCCTTCCGGGTTATGGCGGCACGAGGGACCGACGGACGGCTGCCGATACATCGATCGATCGGCAGGCGGAGATCATCGAAGCCGTGATCCGCCGGGCCGGCGGTCCCGTGCATCTCGTCGGACATTCCCTCGGCGCGCTCGCGTGTCTGGACGTCGCGCTGTGCGGGATGCTGCCGCTCATGAGCCTGACCCTGATAGAGCCGGTGGCTTTCGGCCTGCTGCGCCGGGAGAGCCAGCTTGCGCTGTATGAGCAGTTCACGGCGATGCGCGATGCATACTTCCAGGCGTTCGAAAACGGCGAGAGGGAAGCCGCGCTCCGGGCGATCGATTATCTCGGCGGTGAGGGCAGCTTCGATGCCCTGCCGTCCCGGATGCGACAATACATCGTTAGGACGACCGCGACCCAGGTTCTGGACATGCGTTCGACATTCGATCCACCATTATCGGCTTTCGCCAACATCCTGCTCCCAACCCGCCTCATCTGCGGTGAGCGTAGCCCGCAAGCGTTGCAGCGAAGCGCGGAAATCCTGACCCGTGCGTTGGCGAACGCGTCGCTATGCACGATAGCGGGCGCAACCCACTTTATGCCGGGCACGCACGCTGCGGAAGTAGCCCAGCGCATTGGTGACCATGTGTCTACGACCGAAGCGCTTGCTTGGGACAGCCTGTCCATCGCCTCTCCGTTCAGTTCACGATCGCTCGGCCATGCGGTCTAGATCACCAACTGCTTCCGCAGCGCCCTCGCCGGCTGCCTCGGTCATCGCAGGCGCGGAGCCAGCGCCCCGCGGCGCAATTTCCCGGGCGAACTGGTTGAGTGAAAGCAAGGTGGAACGCGCATGAGAGACTTGATTGGACAGACCGCATTCGTGACTGGCGCTGCCTCGGGCATCGGACTGGGGATCGCGACTGTGCTGTCGCGGGCGGGCGTGAGGGTCATGCTCTGCGATATCGAGGAGGAGGCGCTGAAAAAAGTGGTCGCGGACCTGAAGACACGAACCAAAGCCGATGTCGATGGCATGAAAGCGGACGTTTCGCTCAAGGGCGAACTTCAGACGGCAGCGGACGCGACCGTCGCGCGGTACGGCAGAATCCACATATTGGTCAACAATGCGGGCGTGGGTGGCGGCGGCACCTTTGGTGAGTGGACTGATTCAGGCTGGAACTGGGTCCTCGGCGTCAATCTGATGTCGGTGATCTGGGGCTTCGAGATATTCGGTCCGCTGATCGAAGCGCACGGCGAAGGAGGGCAGGTTGTTTCCACGGCGTCCGTCTCCGGACTGATTACGGGACCAAGTCCGGCATACGATGTAAGCAAATATGGAGTGGTGGCGCTCTCCGAGGGGATGCGTAACGTGCTCGCGCCGAGGAAGATTGGGGTCTCCGTTCTGTGTCCGGGCTTTATCCGCACGCAGATCATGAACTCTCGGCGCAACGTGCCGCACCGATTTGCCGGGGCTGTCGGCAACCCTCCGCCGACAGAAGGACCACGCGCGGAGATCATCAAGGCATTGCATGAACGGATCAACAACGGCGTTGATCCGCTCTACGTAGGCGAGCTGGTTCGCGAGGCCATCGAAAACGACTGGCCCTACATTTTCACCGATACTGAGCACGAACCATTCATCGAGCAGCGCTTCGCAGCGATCAAGCAAGGATTCGACCGGATACGCGGACGAACGCCGCGACGCTAGCTCTCGCATCCATAGATTTTGAGTACACGCGCCGCCTCGACGCGTGTTTTGCCCGACGTGTCAACTGCATGGCGGCTGCAAATGTTGTCTCCAGGCCGCTCGAAAGATCCCTTATCGATCAAGGGGCCCGCTACTGTGCATGGGGTTGTTTTCGACGTTTTGGTTTTGAGCCCCGATGCACGTGACGGGAGACCGCCGGATCAATCGCTATCCCACCCGCTGCCCTTGATCCCGGGGTTCGCATAGACGATGCCGCCGTCCACCGCGATGGTCGCGCCGACCACGTAATCGCCGGCGCGGGAGGCGAGGTAGATCGCAGCGCCCGCCATGTCCTCGTCGGTGCCGATGCGGCCCACGGGGACGCGCGTTGCGACCTCGTCGGCGTGGTCGCGCGCGGCGCGGTTCATGTCTGACTTGAACGGGCCCGGCGCGATTGCGGTGACCACGATGTGGTCCGGGATCAGCTTCACCGCCATGCGCCGCGTCAGATGAATCAGCCCGGCCTTGCTCGCGGCATAGGAATAGGTCTCGCCGGGATTGACGAAGATGCCGTCGATCGAGGCGATGTTGATCACCTTCGCCGGCCGTTCCGCGCTCGCTGACGTGCGCAGCGTCGGCGCCAACGCCTTGGTCAGGAAGAACGGCGCCTTGACGTTGAGGTTCATCACCTTGTCCCAGCCGTTCTCCGGAAATTCGTCGAACTCCGCGCCCCAGGCCGCGCCCGCATTGTTGACGAGGATGTCGAGCCGGGACTCGCGTTTCCCGAACTCGCTGGCCAGCAGCTCGGCGCCGGCAACGGTCGAGATGTCGATCGGCAGCGCGATGCATTCCCCGTCATATTGCGCGCTGAGCTCCTTCGCGGTGGCCTCGCACGGTCCGGCCTTGCGCGCGGTGATGTAGACCTTTGCCGCGCCGGCGCTGAGAAATCCCGCCGCGATCATCTTTCCGATGCCGCGCGAGCCGCCGGTTACCAGCGCGATGCGGCCTTTGAGCGAGAACAGATCGTTGAACATGCGTCCCTCCCTTGGTTGCCGCCGGTTGTGGGCGGAGCGGGGAGGGGTGTCAAGGAAGGCACGCTTGTCCTCGACCAGTGCAGATTGAGGCCTACGCCGCCGCGATGCGGCGGAAGCCGTTCCACATCGCGGTCGCGGCACCCGAGGTCAGCACCGGCAGGATCCGCGCGTCCTGATAATTGCCATTGAGCGAGACGCGGGGCAGCGCGGTCATGTGGCCGGCGTTCTCCGCGAACAGCATGCCGGGCCGCGTCGTCACCGCGGTCTTGAAACCGGCGGATGCGGCAAGGGCGAATTCGCGCGCGCCCGCGGCGTCGCGGTCGCCATAGGGATAGGCGAGGTGCAGCACGGGGCGCTCCAGCACCTGCTCGATCCGCGCGCGGCTTGCGGCCATCTCCTGCGCGGCGATGTCTTCCGTCTGCTTGGCGAGATTGCAATGGCTGATGCTGTGCGCGCCGATCGTGACCAGCGGATCGGCGGCAAAGGACTTGAGCTCGGCCCAGGACAGGCAGAGGCCGCGGCACTGCGCTTCCATGTCGACGCCGTGAGTCCTGCACAGCGCCCCGATCTCGCGCGCAAGATCGTGCTCGCCCGGCAGCGCGCGCAGCCAGTCGTGCAGGCGGTCGAATGCCGCCTGCTTCGCCGCGACACTGGTCGCATCGAGCCGCAGGGCGGAATTGCCGATCTGAATGTCGATCTGCTCGGCCTTGGCGATCACGGCCTCCAGCGCCGTCCACCACAATCGCCCGGTGCCGTCGGCAAAATCGCTCGTGACATAGACTGCCAGCGGCGCGTCAAATTCGCGCAGCACCGGCAGCGCGTAATCCAGATTGTCGCGGTAACCGTCGTCGAGGGTGAAGGCGGCGAAGCGACGGTCGAACCGGCCCTGCACCAGCCGCTCATGCAGCTCGTCCATGCTGACGATGTCGATGTCGCGCGAGCGCAAATGGCACAGCGTGGCGCGCAGGAAGTCGGGGGTGACCTCGAGATGCCGGTTCGGCTGGAACGCAGCCTCGCGCGCCGGCCGCACGTGGTGCAGCATGAAAATGGCGCCGACGCCCGACAAAAGCGGGCGCAACAGGTGGTGCGCCCCGCTGAGATAGAGTGCTCCCAGCCCGGCGCGGATGACGTTGTTACGCAGTTGTTTCATGACCGGGTGGGGGACTTTGGCATTCCGGCCTCAACTTACGGAAGAACCCTTGAAGAAAAAGTTATTCCGATTGTCCCACCCGGGCCTTGGGACCAGGGCCATTTCCGGTTTGACAGCCTGCCAAGGGTTTGTTTTGTCTCCGTTTCCAGAGGTCGGGTCGTCGAATGCAGAAGCTTTTCTCGTGGGCCAGCAAATGGTGGCCGGGGTTGATCCCCCTTGCCGTCATGTGGGGATTTGCGGCCTGGAATAATACCTTACCGGTCGAGGCTGATCTGTCGGCCCGCAGCTCGGCTGCGCTCAAGGACACCGTTCTGGACAAGACCCGGATCGCGGTCGACGGCCGCGACGTCAGCCTGGCCGCGGACGCCTTCTCCGAGGAGGGGCGCCGCGACGCAGTGATGGCGGTCGAAACCGTGCCCGGCGTGCGGCTGGTCGACGACCGGACCCGCCTCGTTCCCGAGGCCAAGCCCTTCGTGTGGAATGCCGAGCGCGACGTGGTGCGGGTGACGCTGTCGGGCTCCGCGCCGCTGCCATCGATGAGGGCCCGGCTGACCGAGGCGGCCCGCAAGGAAGTCGGCGGCGTCGAGGTCGCCGACCAGATGGGGCTGGCGCGCGGGGCGCCGCCTCGGTTCGAAGCCGCCGCGATGCTGCTGCTGGATCAGATCGGCAAGCTGAAGGACGGCAAGATCACGATCACCGACACCAAGGTCAATCTGTCGGGCATGGCGCGCGAGCTCGGCGGCCGTGAGGCGATCGCGGCTGCGCTGAAGAACCTGCCCGAGGGTTTTTCGATTGCGGCCAACGAGATCAAGGCGCCGCCCTACATCTTCCAGGCCTACAAGGATCCGGTGGCTGCGACGGTGACGCTGACCGGCTATGTTCCGGACAACAACGTCCACGCCGCGATCGGCACCAGCGCCTCGCGAAAGTTCTTCACCGAAAAGGTCGTCGACAATCTCAAGGCCAGTATCGGCGCCCCCGGCTCCTTCAGCACGGCTGTTATCGCCGCGCTCGGCGCGCTGTCGCGGCTGTCGACCGGCACGCTGGTCGTCTCCGACCGCGAGGTGAAGCTCTCGGGCGATGCGCTCTACGAGGGCGCCGCCAACGAGATGCGCGCAGGCCTCGGCAAGGACTTCCCGAAGAACTGGCAGTACAAGCCGGAGATCACGGTGAAGCCCGCCGCAGGCCCGGTCGACGGCACCGTGTGCCAGCAATTGTTCTCGGAGCTTCTGACCAAGGGCAAGATCCGCTTCGCGAACAGGCGCGCGGACATCGATCCTGACTCGGCCGGCATTCTCGATCGCCTCATCGAGACTGCGCTGCGCTGCCCCACCACCAATATCGAGGTCGTCGGACATACCGACGCCGATGGCGAGGATGCCTTCAACCAGGCCCTTTCGGAAAAGCGCGCGCAGGCGGTGATCGACTATCTGGTCAAGGCGGGCCTTCCTGCCAGCCGCTTCACCGCGGTCGGCCATGGCAGCACGCAGCCCGTCGCCGGCAACGACACCGATGAAGGCAAGGCGCAGAACCGCCGCATCGAATTTCTGGTGAGGTGACGATGCCTTATCTCGTCTCGTTCCATCTGGGCTGGCTGATCGGCTCGCTGCTGCTGGGCTTCTGCATGGGCTGGATCTCGGTGGTCCAGCGCGGCAACGGCACCTCGAAGGTGATTGCGCGGTGGCTCGCAGTGCTTGCCGCCGCCCTGGTCGCGGCCTCTCTCACCCATGTGGTCCCCGGTCGCTTCGGCTACTGGCTCGACCTCGGCCTGATCATGTTCGCCTGCTATCTCGTCGGCGGCACGATCGGAGCGTGGCTGCGCGATCGGGTGGTCTCGCGTACCGCGCCGCCAGCCGCTGTGTGATGTTGCTATGCACCCTCACGCGCGGGACGGGGTGTGCTCCGCCGCGGCCTTTCGGCGCATTGGAAAACCGGGACCTGGCCGCTCCAGTCACCCCTCTTTCAACAGGCAGGCCGGCTCCATAGATTGACGTTGGCTTAAGGCGTGACGGAACATTGTGCGGCCGAAATCATCAAAACTTCATGGCCCCTGCGCAGGATCGCCTGGAGATTCGCGCCAAGCCTTGCCGACGAAAGCGCCAAACCCTGCACTGGGAGCTGCAACCCTGCCTAAAATACTGAAGGCACGTGTTTTTGTTCGAATTGGCGAATTCCACTTCGGCCGAAAACGCGCTAGTGGAGGTGCAGGGGGCATGCGCGATTCCGGCGCCGGCGGCGAGGGTTCGTTGAATGCCTGCGCGTCCGCCTGTCCGCCGGCCACCCTGGCCGCTGAAGCGTTGTTCGAGGTCTAGATGCTGGAAGCCATACGCAGGGCGACGACGTTTCTGCGCCAGAAGCAAGTCCTGCATAAGCTTGGAGTCGTGATCAGCATCGCGGTCATCGGCATCGCTTGCTACGTGCTCTACCACATGCTGCGCGGCATTGATTTCAACGAGGTCCTCGAAGCGATCAAGAGCACTGAGCCGAGCCAGATTGCGATGGCGGCGCTATTCGTCACTGCGGGCTATTTCACGCTGACCTTCTACGACCTCTTCGCCACGCGCGCGATCGGCCATGCCCATGTGCCCTATCGCATCAACGCGCTCGCGGCCTTCACCAGCTATTCGATCGGCCACAATGTCGGCGCCTCCGTCTTCACCGGCGGGGCGGTGCGCTACCGCATCTATTCGGCCTATGGGCTCAACGCGATCGACGTCGCAAAAATCTGCTTTCTCGCCGGCCTGACCTTCTGGCTGGGCAATGCCGCGGTGCTCGGCCTCGGCATCGCCTACCATCCGGAGGCGGCAGCCTCGATCGACCAGCTGCCGGTCTGGCTGAACCGGACACTGGCGCTGATGATCATCGTGGCGCTGATCGGTTACGTGATCTGGGTCTGGAGCCAGCCGCGGGTGGTCGGCCGCGGCCCTTGGACGGTGGTGCTGCCGGGCGGCCCGCTGACGCTGCTCCAGATCGCGATCGGCATCGTCGATCTCGGTTTCTGCGCGCTGGCGATGTATGTGCTGGTCCCCGACGAGCCCAATCTCGGCTTCGTGATGGTCGCGGTGATCTTCGTCTCGGCGACCCTGCTCGGCTTCGCCAGCCATTCACCCGGAGGCTTGGGGGTGTTCGATGCCGCCATGCTGGTCGGGCTCTGGCAGATGGACCGCGAGGAGCTGCTGGGCGGCATGCTCCTGTTCCGCGTCCTCTATTATCTGTCTCCGTTCGTCTTATCTGTAATCTTGCTGACGTTTCGAGAGGTTATAATCGGCGCCCGATCGAAGCGCTTGCAACAGGCGGCGCTCAAGCTGGACCCCGGCCCGGCGCCTGAAGCCGCCTATGTGAGAGAGCGCAGCGACAGCGGCGCCTGACCGGTGTCAGGTCCTTAAGGACAGTCCCCAGGAGAAGTCCGCCCCGATGGCGATCGACGCCCCCTCTTCTCCCTCCGCCCAGCCCTGGTCCGATCGGCTGCGGCACTCGACCATCATCCTGATCGCCGCGGCGCTGGCGCTGTCCGTCGTGGTCTCGCTCGGCGAATTGTCGGCGCTGCACGCTGCAATCGTGTTCCTCTGCATCGCGGCGGCTGCCTTGATCCCGTGGCGGCTGCACGATCCCGCCACCTCCCGCGACGACGTCAGACGCATCAACCCGGTCGAGAGCGCGGCGGTGGCCGCGGTGGTCGCCGGCATGCCGGATCCGGCGGTGCTGCTCGACCGGGCCGGCCGCGTCATCCACCTCAACGCCGCCGCCGCCCAGCTCGCGCCGGCGCTGCGCAAGAACGAGCTCGCCCAGTTCGCGCTGCGCTCGCCGGAGATCATCACCGCGCTGCGCGAGGCCATCGCGACCACCGAGCCGCGGCGCGCGACCTATCTCGATCATGTTCCGGTTGATCGCTGGATGGAGCTGATCATCACGCCGGTACCGGTGCCGACCAGCTTCGGCGGCGCCGACAAATGCATGCTGATGACCTTCCACGACCAGACGCCGCTGCGCCGGGTCGAGGAGATGCGCGCCGACTTCGTCGCCAATGCCAGCCACGAGCTGCGCACGCCGCTGGCGGCGCTGTCGGGCTTCATCGATACGCTCCAGGGCCAGGCCAAGGACGATCCCAAGGCGCGCGAGCGCTTTCTCGGCATCATGCACAACCAGGCCACGCGCATGGCGCGCCTGATCGACGATCTCTTGTCGCTGTCGCGGGTCGAGCTGTCGGCCCATGTCCGGCCCGACACCCTGGTCGATCTCGTCCCGATCATCCGTCAGGTCGCCGACGGGCTCGAGCCGCTGGCGCGCGAGCGTCAGGTCGAGGTGGACATCCACCTGCCGGAGCCGCCGGTGATGATCGCGGGGGACCGCGAGGAGCTGCTCCGCCTGTTCGAGAACCTGATCGAGAACGCGCTCAAATACGGCGCCTCCGGCGGGCGCGTCATCGTGTCGCTGACCTCGAGCGCCGCCGCTGACGGAACTCAGGAAATCCGGGTCATGGTCCGCGATTTCGGCCCGGGCATCGCGCCGGAGCACCTGCCGCGGCTGACCGAGCGCTTCTATCGGGTCGACGTCGGCGACAGCCGCTCGCAAGGCGGCACCGGGCTCGGGTTATCGTTGGTGAAACATATCCTTAACCGTCATCGCGGCCGCCTTTTGATCGAAAGCGTGCCCAGGCAGGGCGCCACCTTCACCGCCTGTTTTCCCCAGATCAAGACTCCGGTTTGATTGGAAACGCAAGCCATTTCAATTGCTTGGTGTCGTCATCCAACTGTCACGAAACCTTCGTAAAAGCACAGCCGACCGCCCCTAAAGCGGCGGCGCGGGGAGCGCGATCGGGCGCGGATGGCGCTTCGCTCCCCTGTATGGAGACCAGCATGAATTTCCTCAAAACCATGGTCGCTGCCGGCTTGGTCGCCGCATCGACGACGGTAGCCTTTGCGGCCGACATCACCGGTGCCGGCGCGACGTTCCCGTTCCCGATCTATTCGAAGTGGGCTGACGCCTACAAAAAGGAGACCGGCAACGGTCTGAACTACCAGTCGATCGGCTCGGGTGGCGGCATCAAGCAGATCCAGGCCAAGACCGTGACCTTCGGCGCCACCGACGCGCCGCTCAAGGCCGAGCAGCTCGAGAAGGACGGCCTCGTCCAGTGGCCGATGGTGATGGGTGCCATCGTCCCCGTCGTCAACATCGAGGGCGTGAAGCCGGGCGAGCTGGTGTTCGACGGCGAGACCCTGGCCAACATCTATCTCGGCAAGATCACCAAGTGGGACGATGCCGCGATCAAGAAGCTCAATCCCAACGCGAAGCTGCCGTCAGAAGCCATCACCGTGGTCCGTCGTTCGGACGGCTCGGGCACCACCTTCAACTTCACCAACTATCTCTCCAAGGCCAGCGCGGACTGGAAGAGCAAGGTCGGCGAGGGCACCGCGGTCGAGTGGCCGGTCGGCGTCGGCGCCAAGGGCAACGAGGGTGTGTCGGGCAACATCAGCCAGACCAAGAACTCGATCGGCTATGTCGAATACGCCTATGCCAAGCAGAACAAGCTCACCCACACCGGTCTCGTCAACAAGGCCGGCAAGCCGGTGCAGCCGACCGTCGAGGCCTTCCAGGCGGCCGCCTCCAACGCCGATTGGTCCAAGGCTCCCGGCTATTACGTCATCCTGACCGAGCAGCCCGGCGAGAAGTCCTGGCCGATCACGGCGGCGACCTTCATCCTGATGCACAAGTCCGCCACCGACAAGGCGGCCGCGCAGGAAGCGATCAAGTTCTTCCGCTGGGCCTTCAAGAACGGCGGCAAGATGGCCGAGGAGCTCGACTACATTCCGATGCCGGACAGCGTCGTCCAGCAGATCGAGAAGACCTGGGCTGCCGAGATCAAGAGCTAAGGCGCTATATGTGTCCCGGACACGGTTCCGGGACGCTGCAAGATCTCCGCTCCGGATCGGCCTCCTGCCGCATCCGGAGCGCGCCACCAACAACAAGCGTACATAAAACGGGTATAGGGGATCGGCGTGGCTGAGATGGCTGTTGAGAGCAATGTGATTGATGCTGCCGGTCCATATGATCGCGCCAAGGCCTTGAGCGCGTTCAAGCTCGGCGACGTCACCTTCTACTGGATCACGCGGTTGTCCGCGATCTCGGTGCTGCTGATCCTCGGCGGCATCATCATCTCGCTGATCGTCGGCGCCTTACCGGCGATCCAGGAGTTCGGCATCTCCTTCCTGTGGACGCAGCGCTGGGCGCCCTCGGCCGATCCGCCGGTGCTCGGCGCGCTCGGGCCGATCTACGGCACGCTCGTCACCTCCTTCATCGCGATGCTGATCGCCATTCCCGTCGGTCTCGGCATTGCGATCTTCCTCACCGAGCTCTGCCCGCAATGGCTGCGCCGCCCGATCGGCATGGCGGTCGAGCTGCTCGCCGGCATCCCCTCGATCATCTACGGCATGTGGGGCTTCTTCGTGCTCGGCCCGTTCCTGGCCAACACCTTCCAGCCTTTCATGATCAGGGTGTTCGACGGCGTCCCCGTGCTGGGCGCGATCTTCGCAGGGCCCCCGTCCTATCTCAGCCTGTTCAACGCCGCGCTGATCCTCGCCATCATGGTGCTGCCCTTCATCACCTCGATTTCGGTCGACGTGTTCAAGACGGTGCCGCCGGTGCTGAAGGAAGCCGCCTACGGCGTCGGCTGCACCACCTGGGAGGTCGTCCGCAGCGTGGTGATCCCCTACACCCGCGTCGGCATCATCGGCGGCGTCATGCTGGCGCTGGGCCGGGCGCTCGGCGAGACCATGGCGGTGACCTTCATCATCGGCAACTCGTTCCGGATCTCCTCGTCGATCTTCGCGCCGGGCACGACGATTTCGGCGGCGATCGCCTCCGAATTTGCCGAGAGCGACGGCCTGCACCAGTCCGGCCTGATCCTGCTCGGCCTCCTGCTGTTCGTGCTGACGTTCTTCGTGCTCGCTGCCGCCCGTTTGATGCTGCTGCGCCTCGAAACCAAGGCCGGGAAGTGAAGCCATGAACCCGATCTATTCGCGCCGCCGCCGCTGGGACATCGTCATTCGCGGCCTCTGCATCGCAGCCGCCGCCTTCGGCGTCACCTGGCTCGCGCTGATCCTGGTCACGCTGCTCTACAACGGCTTGGCCGGGCTCAACCTCCAGGTCTTCACAGCTGACACGCCGCCGCCCGGATCGACCGAGGGCGGCCTGCGCAACGCCATCGTCGGCTCGTTGATCATGACCGTGATCGGCGTCGGCATCGGCGCGCCGCTCGGCCTGTTCGCCGGCACCTATCTCGCCGAGTACGGCCGCAACGACAAGCTGACCTCGGTGATCCGCTTCATCAACGACATTCTCCTGTCGGCACCCTCGATCATCATCGGCCTCTTCATCTATGGCGCGGTGGTGGTGCCGATGCGCGGCTTCTCGGCGATTGCGGGCGCGCTGGCGCTTGCCGTCATCGTGATCCCGGTCGTCGTGCGCACCACCGAAGACATGCTACTGCTGGTGCCGAATCCGTTGCGCGAAGCTGCCAGCGCGCTCGGCCTGCCGCGCTCGCTGGTGATCAAGCGCATCGCCTATCGTGCCGCGCGCTCCGGCCTCATCACCGGCGTGCTGCTGGCGACCGCCCGCGTCGCCGGCGAGACCGCGCCGCTGTTGTTCACGGCACTGTCGAACCAGTTCTTCAGCCTCGGCCTGAACAAGACGATGGCGAACCTGCCTGTCACCATCAACAACTTCGTGCAGAGCCCCTACGAGTATTGGAAGCAACTCGCCTGGAGCGGCGCGCTGTTGATCACCCTGACCGTGCTTGCCCTTAACATTGGCGCGCGCATCCTTGGCGCCGAGAGGACTGCAAAATGAGTGAAATGTCTGTTTCCGTCAGCGCACCGTCCGTTCATCCCGGCTCGCAGCCCCTGCCCGAGGCGCCCGCCAAGGTCACGGCGCGCAACCTCAACTTCTACTACGGCGACCACCACGCGCTGAAGAACATCAACCTGGCGCTCGGCACCAACCGCGTCACGGCGTTCATCGGCCCGTCCGGCTGCGGCAAGTCCACCCTGCTGCGCATCTTCAACCGGATGTACGACCTCTATCCGGGCCAGCGCGCCGACGGTCAGCTGTTGCTCGACCATACCAACATCCTCGACCCCAAGCTCGACCTCAACCTGCTCCGCGCCCGGGTCGGCATGGTGTTCCAGAAGCCGACGCCGTTCCCGATGACGATCTACGAGAACATCGCCTTCGGCATTCGTCTCTATGAGAAGATCTCCAAGTCCGAGATGGACGACCGCGTCGAGAAGGCGCTGCGCGGTGGCGCGCTGTGGAACGAGGTCAAGGACAAGCTCAATGCCTCCGGCCTGTCGCTCTCCGGCGGCCAGCAGCAGCGCCTCTGCATCGCCCGCACCGTCGCGGTGCGGCCCGAGGTGATCCTGTTTGACGAGCCCTGCTCGGCGCTCGACCCGATCTCGACCGCCAAGGTCGAGGAGCTGATCCAGGAATTGTCCGAGAACTACACGATCGCGATCGTCACCCACAACATGCAGCAGGCGGCGCGCGTTTCCGACAAGACCGCCTTCATGTATCTCGGCGAGTTGATCGAGTTCGACGACACCAGCAAGATCTTCACGTCGCCGAGCGATCGGCGCACGCAGGATTACATCACCGGCCGGTTCGGCTGAGGAGACGGAACATGGGTTCTGAACATACCGTAAAGGCTTTCGACAGCGACCTTCAGGAGCTCACCCGCCTGGTCGCCGAGATGGGCGGCATCGCCGAGCGCATGATCGTCGATTCCGTCGACGCGCTGATCCGCCGCGACGTCGCGCTCGGCCAGCGCGTCGTCGCCACCGACGTCGAGCTCGACGCGCTGCAGAAGCGCATCGAGGAGCGCGCCGTGCTCACCATCGCCCGCCGCCAGCCGATGGCCGTCGACCTGCGCGAGATCGTCGGCGCGATGCGCGTTGCGACCGATCTCGAGCGCATCGGCGATCTCGCCAAGAACATGGGCAAGCGCGTCGCGGCGCTGGAGACGGATTTCCATCCGCTCAAGCTGTTCCGCGGCCTGGAGCACATGACCGACCTCGTGCAGCAGCAGGTCAAGTCGGTGCTGGACGCCTATGCCGCGCACGACCTGCCGGCGGCGATGGCGGTGTGGAAGGGCGACGAGGAAGTCGACGCCATCTGCACCTCGCTGTTCCGCGAGCTCCTCACCTACATGATGGAAGATCCGCGCAACATCTCGTTCTGCATCCACCTGATGTTCTGTGCCAAGAACATCGAGCGGATCGGCGACCACGCCACCAACATCGCCGAGACCGTGTTCTACATGATCGAGGGCCAGGCGATCACCGACAAGCGGCCGAAGGGCGACATGACGACCTTCGCCACGACGGTGCCGAACACCTGACGACTTAAGGAGCTACGACCACATGGGCGCACGCATTATGGTGGTTGAGGACGAGGAAGCTCTCACCGAGCTTCTTCGCTACAACCTCGAAGGCGACGGCTATGACGTCGAGACGGTGATGCGCGGCGATGACGCCGACACCCGCCTCAAGGAGCACATTCCCGATCTGATCGTGCTCGACTGGATGCTGCCGGGCCTGTCAGGCATCGAGCTGTGCCGGCGGCTTCGGACCCGCCCCGAGACCAAGCAGCTGCCGATCATCATGCTCACCGCGCGCGGCGAGGAGAGCGAACGGGTGCGCGGGCTCGCGACCGGCGCGGATGATTATATCGTCAAGCCGTTCTCGGTGCCGGAACTGCTTGCGCGCGTGAAGGGCCTGCTCAGGCGTGCGAGTCCCGAGCGCCTCGCCACCGTGCTCGCCTATGGCGATATCGAGCTCGACCGCGACAAGCGCCGCGTGGCGCGCTCGGGCCGGCCGATCGATCTCGGTCCGACCGAATATCGCCTGCTGGAGTTCTTCCTGGAGCATCCCGGCCGCGTGTTCTCGCGCGAGCAGCTGCTCGACAGCGTCTGGGGCCGCGACATCTACATCGACGAGCGCACCGTCGACGTCCATATCGGCCGCCTGCGCAAGCTGCTCAACCTTGGCCGCGAGCAGGACCCGATCCGCACCGTCCGCGGCGCCGGCTACGCGCTGGACGATCGCTTCGCGAAGGCTGAGCAGACGTAAGGCGCCAGCGACAGCTGGTTTGGCGAACTGCGGCGCCGATCTCGGCCGTCATCCCGGGGCGCGCGCAGCGTGAGCCCGGGATCTCAGCGCGAGCGCTTGCGCTATTCGCGATTAGCCACAGGACGTGGTTTGGCGAAGACTCGGAGTGACCATCTCGCGCAACGATTGCGCCCCGCGGTTACGGATCCCGCATTCGCGGGGATGACACCGAGCGATTGGGAGCCGTCATCGTGTGGCGGCTGCAGTCTTGGCGATCAAGCTTGGCGATCAAAGCTTGGCGATCAGGGAATTCCGCAAGCTCACCGCGTGCCCGGTTTCGGTGCTGCGCGACGGCGATCCGCTGCGGGCTGATAGGCCACGCGCGAATGCTGGGCACAATAGGGCAGGCCGGAGAGCGCCTTGCCGCCGCAGAAGAAGAAATCCGGGCTCGAGGGATCGCCGACCGGCCAGTGGCAGGTCGCCTCGTTCAATTCCAGCAGCGACAGCCGCTGGCTCATCGGCACCACGTTGTCGTAGGTAACCGGCTCGGCTTCCAACTCGACCTCGAAGGCCTGCGCCAACGCGGTGTTGCCGCGCGCGACGGGGCGGGTCACCCGCATCATATGCTGCGCGGGCCGTGCCTTGCGCGGCCGCGGCGCTGCCGATGAAGGGCTCTTGGCGCGGCCGGACAGGCCGAGCCGGTGCACCTTGCCGATCACGGCATTGCGGGTCACATTGCCGAGCTCCGCCGCGATCTGGCTGGCCGAAAGTCCGGCCTCCCAGAGCTTCTTCAGCTGCTCGACGCGATCATCGGACCAGGTCAAAACCGTCATTGCACCCTTTCCCTCGCTGCGGGCCTGCCATCCTGGGGCCTTCGCAGCGAATGCTTTAGCCTTGAAAAACCCGTGCCGTCAGAATCCCTTAAGGCTCGCCGGGCGCGCTCAAGACGCCCGAACGTTTACGCCGGTACATGAGGACTTCTGGGATCAGAACTGCTGCACGAGATGTCGTATCTGACAGTCCAAACGCTACAATATGGCGTGACTCCCGCGCAAGAGTCCGCCGACTCGCTTCCACATGTTCCGTGGTGAAAAACCCGCAAAATCGGCACCGCAAGACTACGGAATCAGCGTTTCGCGAGGCTTTCCGGGCGGCATTGACACCCGTCTTGCCAGGCATAAGATAGTGCCACGTGCCGCCCTTAAAAGGCGGCACGTTTCGTTTTCCGGGGCCGGTCGATGGTGCGTCGCGCAATGCATGCCTCACACCGTCCGCAACATTCAAGTGACGTCATGACTAACAGCGCAGCGCCGCATTTGCTCCCCGTTTTCGCCAGGGCCGACCTCGGTTTCGAGCGCGGCGAAGGCTGCTGGCTGATCGCGACCAACGGCGATCGCTATCTCGATTTCACCTCGGGTGTCGCGGTGAATGCGCTCGGCCATGTCCATCCCGCGCTGGTCAAGGCGTTGCAGGAGCAGGCGACCAAGCTCTGGCACATGTCGAACCTGTTCCAGAGCCCTGACGGCGAGAAGCTCGCAAGCCGCCTCTGCAATGAGAGCTTTGCGGACTTCGTGTTCTTCTGCAATTCCGGCGCCGAGGCGCTGGAAGGCGTGATCAAGCTGGTGCGCCACCATCACTTCTCCAAGGGGCATCCGGAGCGTTACCGCATGATCACCTTCGAGGGTGCCTTCCATGGCCGCACGCTGGCGACGCTCGCCGCCACCGGCTCTGCGAAATATCTCGAGGGCTTCGGTCCGCCGATGGACGGCTTCGATCAGGTGCCGCACGGCGATCTCGACGCCGTGAAGAAGGCGATCGGTCCGCACACCGCCGGCATTCTCATCGAGCCGATCCAGGGCGAGGGTGGCGTTCGTTCTGCACCTCACGCCTTCCTGAGGGCGCTGCGCGAACTCTGTAACGAGCGCGGCCTGTTGCTCGCCTTCGACGAGGTGCAGACCGGCATGGGCCGCACCGGCGAGCTCTTTGCCTACAAGCGCACCGGCGTCACACCGGATGTGATGTCGCTCGCCAAGGCGCTCGGCGGCGGCTTTCCGATCGGCGCGGTGCTGGCGACCGCGGACGCGGCGGCCGGCATGGGGCCCGGCTCGCACGGCTCGACCTTCGGCGGCAATCCGCTCGCGATCTCGGCTGCCAATGCCATGCTCGACGTCATGCTCAAGCCCGGCTTCTTCGACCACGTGCAGAAGATGTCGCTGCTGCTCAAGCAGAAGCTCGCCTCCGTGATCGATCGTCATCCCGAAATCGTCAGCGAGGTGCGCGGCGAGGGCCTGCTGATCGGTATCAAGGCGGTGGTGCCCTCGGGCGATCTCGTCGCGGCGCTGCGCGCCGAAAAGCTGCTCACCGTCGGGGCCGGCGACAATGTCGTGCGCTTCCTGCCGCCCCTGATCGTCACGGAAGCGGAGATCGAGGACAGCGTCGGCCGGTTAGAGCGCGCCTGCGCTGCGATCTCCTCCAGCCAGACCAAGCGGGCGGCAAGCTGATGAGCACGACGCCCAACAAAGCCCCCAAGCACTTCCTGGACATCAACGAGCTGCCGCTCTCGGAGCTCAAGAGCATGCTCGCCGCCTCTTCGGCGATGAAGGCGAAGCAGAAGGCGCAGCAGCCGGTCAGGCCGCTCGAAGGCAAGACGCTGGCGATGATCTTCGAGCGTCCCTCGACCCGCACCCGCGTCTCGTTCGACGTCGGCATGCGCCAGCTCGGCGGCGAGGCGATCATGCTCACCGGCGCCGAGATGCAGCTCGGCCGCGGCGAGACCATCGCCGACACCGCGCGGGTTCTGTCGCGCTATGTCGACGCCATCATGATCCGCATCCTCAACCATGATGCGCTGCTGGAGCTTGCGGCCAACGCCACCGTGCCCGTCATCAACGGCCTGACGCGGCGTTCGCATCCCTGCCAGGTGATGGCCGACCTCATGACCTATGAGGAACATCGCGGCCCGATCGAGGGCAAGACGGTGGCCTGGACCGGCGACGACAACAACGTGCTGGCGTCCTGGGCCCATGCCGCCGAGCGCTTCAAATTCCAGCTCAATGTCGCAACGCCGCCGGAGCTCGCACCGAAAAAGGCCATGCGCGACTGGATCAAGGCGACGGGCGCGCCGATCGTGCTCGGCACCGATCCGGAAGCCGCCGTGCGCGGCGCCGATTGCGTCGTCACCGACACCTGGGTGTCGATGGGCGACAAGGAGGGCGAGCACCGCCACAACGTGCTCAAGCCCTACCAGGTCAATGCCAAGCTGATGTCGCTGGCGAAGCGAGATGCGCTGTTCATGCATTGCCTGCCGGCCCATCGCGGCGAGGAGGTCACCGACGAGGTGATCGACGGGCCGCAATCGGTCGTGTTCGATGAGGCCGAAAACCGCCTGCACGCGCAGAAGGGCATCTTGGCCTGGTGCTTCGACGCGGTGAAGTAGGCCCGCCAGAGGCCCCGCTGCGGCCTCACACGCAATTGTCGTCCCGGACAAGCGCGCCAAAAGCGCGCGCAGATCCGGGACCCATAACCACAGGAAGTCGTTTGGCGAAGACTCGGAGTTGCCATCTCGCTCGATGACGTGGTCCTGTGGTTATGGGTCCCGGGCTCGCGCGTTGCGCGCCCCGGGACGACACCGAGCTTGCTGTAGCGTTGTGCACCCTCATCGCATCCGGAACGCGCCCCTTCCATTTCCGCCCTCCGACCCCAGATAAAGCGCCATGGTTTCCCAATCTCCTGACATGAACACCGGGCCTGAAGGCCCGGTTCGCGCGCCATCATCGGTTCCGATCGATGACGCCGTGCTGCCTTACGAGGTCGACGCGCTTGACGTGCGCGGGCGCCTGGTGCGGCTTGGCCCCGCGCTCGACGACATTCTCACCAAGCACGATTATCCCGCAGCCGTGGGCAAGCTGCTCGGCGAGGCCATCGTGCTGACGACGCTGCTCGGCTCGACGCTGAAATTCGAGGGCCGCTTCATTCTTCAGGCCCAGACCGACGGTCCGGTGTCGTTCCTGGTGGTCGACTACAAGGCCCCGGACCGCCTGCGCGCCTATGCGCGCTTTGACGCCTCGCGCCTGGGCACGGCCAAGGATTCCGGCACGCTGCTCGGCCGCGGCCATCTCGCCATGACCATCGACCAGGGCCCCGACATGAGCCGTTACCAGGGCCTGGTTGCGCTCGACGGCGGCAGCCTGGAAGACGCCGCCCACGAATATTTCCTGCGCTCCGAGCAGATCCCGACGCGCGTGCGCCTCGCGGTCGGCGAGGAGTGGCGCTCGAGCGACGGCGGCAAGCATCGCTGGCGCGCCGGCGGCATGCTGATGCAATTTCTGCCGAAGGCGCCGGAGCGCGCGCGGCAGGCGGACTTGCATCCCGGCGATGCGCCCGACGGCACCGAGGTGCACAGCGTCGCGGAAGACGATGCCTGGGTCGAGGCACGCTCGCTGATCGAGACGGTCGAAGACGTCGAGCTGATCGATCCCGAGCTCTCCGGCGAGCGGTTGCTCTACCGCCTCTTCCAGGAGCGCGGCGTGCGTGTGTTCAATCCGCAGGTGCTCGAGGCGCGGTGCTCCTGCTCGCGCGATGCGGTCGCCGCGATGCTCAAGAGCTTCTCGCACGACGACCGCGCCGCCATGGTCAAGGACGACAAGGTCGTCGTCACCTGCGAATTCTGTTCGTCGGTGTACCAGTTCACGCCGCACGAGGCGGGCGTCGAGGACGCCTGAGCCTACCCGCGTCGCTGCACTCGCAATGTCGAGTGGAGCAGTGCCACACGCGCGGTGTCATCGCCCGACTTGATCCGGCGATCCAGTACTCCGAGACGATGCTGATCGAAACGAGAGGCCGCGGCGTACTGGATGCCCCGGTCAAGCCGGGGCATGACAGTTGTGAGTGTTACGGCGAACTCGCCTCTCTAATTCAACACCCGCTTGTTGTCGGGGCTGTCCAGCGAAAACGTCGGCACGTCGATCTCGAAACGCTCGCCGGTTTCGCTGACCATCTGGTAGCGGCCGGTCATGAAGCCCGAGGCGGTCGAGAGCGGCACGCCGGAGGTGTATTCGAAGCGTTCGCCGGGGGCGAGGATCGGCTGCTCGCCGACCACGCCTTCGCCCTTCACCTCCTGCTGGCGGCCGGAGGCATCGGTGATGATCCAGTGCCGTGTCTTGAGCTGCACGGTCTCCTCGCCCGAATTCGTGATGACGATGGTGTAGGACCAGAAGTAGCGCGAGCGGTCGGCCGACGATTGCTCCGGAACAAAGTTCGGCTCGACGGTCACTTCGATCTGGCGGGTCACGGCGCGGTACATGGCTGTCATCATACCGAATCCGCCTCGGGAACCAAACCCCGCCGGCGGCTTTGGCGACATCGTCCCGCCAGAATTGGAGGAAAAGCACACCACCGAGGGAGACACCCTTATGTGATCCGCGCGCTTTGCGAGACGACACCCGGACCATTACACTGCTTCGACGTCGCGATTTGCGGAACGGTTTCCAGGCCCCGATGACCATTGCCGACCAAGTGACGGGATCGACCATCGCAGGAACCGCGGGCGCCAAGCCTGCGGGGACCAAGGCGCGCGCCGCGGCACCGGCCATCACGCTGCCCGCCATCGGCGAGCGCGAGCTCCGGCTCGATCTGTTCCGCGGGCTCGCGCTGTGGCTGATCTTCATCGACCATCTGCCGCCCAGTCTGCTGACCTGGTTCACGATCCGCAATTACGGCCTCAGCGACGCCACCGAGATCTTCATCTTCATCTCCGGCTACACCGCGGCCTTCGTCTATGGCCGGGCCATGCTGGAGAGCGGCGTTCTCATCGCCACCGCGCGCATCCTGCGCCGGGTCTGGCAGATCTACGTCGCCCACGTCTTCCTGTTCACGATCTTTCTCGCCGAGATCTCCTATGTGGCGACCAGGTTCGAGAACCCGCTCTACACCGAAGAGATGGGCATCATGGACTTCCTCAAGCAGCCCGACGTCACCATCGTGCAAGCGCTGCTGCTGCGCTTCCGTCCCGTCAACATGGACGTGCTGCCGCTCTACATCGTGCTGATGCTGGCGCTGCCTCTGATCCTGTGGTCGATGAAATGGCGGCCGGACGTCACGCTCGGGCTGTCGGTCCTGCTCTACGCGGTGACCTGGGAGTACGACCTTTACCTGTCGGCCTATCCGAACGGCTTCTGGGCCTTCAATCCTTTCGCCTGGCAATTGCTGTTCGTGTTCGGTGCCTGGTGCGCGCTCGGAGGTGCGCGTCGCATGTCGGGCATCCTGGCCTCGCCCGTGACGATGTGGATCTCGATCGCCTATCTCATCGCGGCGTTCTACGTGACCTTGACCTGGTACGTGCCCCAGCTCTCCCAGTTCATGCCGAAGCAGATCGAACAATGGATGTATCCGATCGACAAGACCGACCTCGACGTGCTGCGCTTCGCGCACTTCCTGGCGCTGGCGGCGCTGACCGTACGCTTCCTGCCCCGCGACTGGCCGGGCTTGAAATCGCGCTGGCTGCGACCATTGATTCTATGTGGTCAGCATTCGCTCGAGATCTTCTGCCTCGGCGTCTTCCTGGCCTTTGCCGGCCATTTCGTCCTCGCCGAAATCTCCGGCGGGCCGGTCATGCATGCGTTGATTAGCCTCTCCGGAATCCTGATCATGTGGGGGGTGGCCTGGGTCATTTCGTGGTACAAGCGTGTGGCTGACAAGAGCGGTGCGAAAACCAAAAACGCCGTCGGCAACGCCGATCTGGCGGGAGGGGGCTGATGAAGGCGAAGGTTCTCCTGAGCCTGGTCCTGCTATGCGGTAACCTCGCCGCGCCCACGGCGCGCGCGGGCGATGCCGCGTCTGCCGCATCCCCTATGCCTGCGGCCTGCGAACTGCCGTCCTATCTGCTGACCAGCGAAAGCCAGCTGCCCAAGGTCGCCGAGGCGATCAAGGCCGGCAAACCGCTCGACATCCTGGTGATCGGCAGCCGCTCGACCACGATTCCGTCGTCGGAGAGCAGCTCCTATCCGGCGCGCATGGAGGCGATCCTCAAGGAGAAACTGCCGCCCTCCGAGCCGGTGCACGTCTCCGTAGAAATACAGAGCAAGAAAACGGCAGAGGAGACCGCGTCCACCTTCGTTAAGCTGATGGAAGCAAAAACGCCTACTTTGGTCATCTGGCAGACCGGGACCGTGGATGCTATCCGATCCATCGATCCCGACGAATTTCGTAGCGCGGTGACCGACGGGGTTGTTGCGTTGCAAAAGGCAGGGGCGGACGTCGTCTTGATGAATTTGCAATATAGCCCGCGCACCGAGACCATGATCTCGGCGCAGCCTTTTCTCGATAATATGCGCGTCGTGGCACAGGAGCACGACATCCCGCTGTTCGATCGTTTCGCGATCATGCGGCAGTGGAATGAACAGGGTCAGTTCGACCTGTTCAACCCGTCCCGCGGGCCTGAGCTGGCGAAGCAGGTCCATGATTGCCTTGGCCGGGCGTTGGCACAGTTCGTGATTGACGCTGCTCATCTGGAGCCGGCCCAGCAGCAAAATTGAGGTCTAGCGTTAATGAGTTCTCTCCGCCCTTTTTGCCTGACGTCATGGCTGGCCGTGCCTGCAACAGCAGTGCTGTTGTTGCTGACGCCCGCCTCGCATGCGCAGACGCCGGCTGCACAGCCGGCGACCCCCGCACCCGCCCAGTCGCCTGATCCCGCGCCCGCTACGCCGTCCCAGACCACCGTCGCCGCGAGGTCGCCCGAGCAGCGCGGCGTCACCTCGCGCGCCATCGACAAGGTGAAGGAGGTCGCAAAGTCCGCCGCCGACATCTTCAGCCGCGTGCCCTGCCTGCCGCCGAAGGGCGGCTCCAAGGCGATGGGCTCGCTGCCGCATGTTGCGAGCAAGCTGGTCGCCGGCCAGCCCGTCGTCATCGTCGCTTTCGGCTCCTCGTCGACCCAGGGGTTCGGCGCGAGCTCGCCGGAGTTCAATTACCCCAATCGTCTCGCCGCGCAGCTGCGCCGGCACTATCCGACCGCCGACATCAGCGTCATCAATGCCGGCGTCGGCGGCGAGGACGCCCCCGAGATGATGAAGCGTCTGCAGACGCAGGTGATCGACAGGCATCCGGATCTCGTGATCTGGCAGGTCGGCACCAACGCCGTGCTGCGCAATCTCGATCCTGCCGATACGGCCAAGCTGGTCGAGGACGGCATCAGCCGCATTCAGGCCGCCGGCGGCACCGACATCGTGCTGGTCGATCCGCAATATTCGCCGGCCGTCAACCAGCGCAAGGAGAGCGCCGGCAAGATGATCAAGCTGCTCGGCAACGTCGCCGAGCTCCGCAAGGTCGGCATTTTCCCCCGCTTCGAGGTGATGCGCGACTGGCACGAGAACCAGTCGATCCCGGTCGAGAGCTTCGTCATCGCCGACGGCCTGCACATGAACGATTGGGGCTATGCCTGCTTCGCCCAGCTGCTCGGCGACGACATCATCCGCTCCGTCGGCCAGATCAAGCTCGGTGTGAGCGTGCCCGCCGATGTGAGAACGTACCGGCCGATGTAGAGGTCATCGACGTAGGGTGGGTTAGGCGAAGCCGTAACCCACCGCTGTCTATCTCCGCGAATGCAGAAGAGGTGGATTACGCCTTCGGCTAATCCACCCTACGAGACCTCGCTTCCCTCACGCCTTTTCCAGCGCCGCGGTGAGATCCTCGATCAGGTCATCCGCGTGCTCCAGCCCCGCCGAGAAGCGGATGAAGCCCTCGCTGATGCCGAGCGCGGCGCGGTCCTCCGGCTTGAGGCGCTGATGCGTCGTCGTCGCCGGATGCGTGACGAGGCTCTTGGCGTCGCCGAGATTGTTGGAGATCTTGGCAAGCTTCAATTCGTTGAGCACACGGAAGGCCGCCGCCTTGCCGCCCTTCACCTCGAAGCCGACCAGCGTCGAGCCGCCGCGCATCTGCTTCTTCACCAGCGCCGCCTGCGGATGATCGGCCCGGCCGGGATAGACCAGTCGCGAGATCTTGGGATGGCTCGCCAGCACCTCGGCGATGCGCGCGGCATTGTCGGTCTGCGCGCGCACGCGCACGCCCAGCGTCTCCAGGCCCTTGAGCAGGACCCAGGCATTGAACGGCGAAATCGACGGGCCGGTCTGGCGCATGAAATTGTGGATGTGCTCGGCGATGAAGGCTTCGGAGGACAGGATGATGCCGCCGAGACAGCGGCCCTGGCCGTCGATGTGCTTGGTCGCGGAGTAGACGACGACGTCGGCGCCGAGCGCGAGCGGGCTCTGCCAGATCGGGGTTGCAAACACGTTGTCGACGACGAGCCGCGCGCCGCCCTTGTGCGCGATCTCGGCGATCGAAGGGATGTCGAGCACGTCCAGCGTCGGGTTGGTCGGGCTCTCCAGGAAGAACGTCTTGGTGTTGGGCCTCAGCGCCCGCTGCCACTGGTCGAGATCGAGCCCATCGACCAGCGTGGCCTCGATGCCGTAGCGCGGCAACAGGTCCTGGATGACGTAGAGGCAGGAGCCGAACAGCGCACGGGAGGCGACCACGTGATCGCCGGCCTTGAGCGGCGCCAGGATCGCGGTCGTCACCGCCGCCATGCCGGTTGCCGCCGAGCGCGCGGCCTCGGCGCCTTCGAGCTCGATCATGCGGCGCTCGAACATTGCAATCGTCGGGTTGGAATAGCGCGAATAGATGAAGCCGGGATCTTCGCCCTTGAAGCGCGCCTCGCACTCCTCCGCGCTGGCGTAGACATAGCCTTGCGTCAGGAACAGCGCCTCCGAGGTCTCGCCATATTGCGAGCGCAGGGTGCCGGAATGGACCAGGCGGGTTTCGGGGCGATAGGCAGCAGACGACTTCGACATAGGACCCTCTCCGACATGACCGTCGAGGCGAAAACGGTCACAAAAAAACCGGCCTGGATATCTCCACGGGCCGGGATCACAGAGGTCCCCGGCCTGTTTAGCGACTTATTTAACGTGGCTGCAAGCCGGCCGGCTCAAATCACCACGGGATAAGTGATGCTCATATTCCGCAATGCCCTTTCCGTCAAGGCGTCCATCGGATAGCCGTAAAAGACTTGTATTTCCGGCATGTCCGGATGCATTCGGCCCCTGATGAGGACCCCCGGTTGACGTTCACGGTCGCCGCCGACGCCAATGGTATCCTGCCCGACCGCATGATCGCGGCGATGGCGGAAGAAGGTCTCATCCTGCCCACCTACGACTTCGTCGAGAGCCAGATCCAGCCGGCGAGCCTCGATCTGCGCCTCGGCGACATCGCCTATCGGGTCCGCGCCAGCTTCCTCCCCGGGCCCGGTGCCACCGTGGCAGAGCGCATCGACGAGCTGAAGCTGCACGAGTTCAGCCTCGCCGACGGCGCGGTGCTCGAGACCAACTGCGTCTACATCGTGCCGCTGCTCGAGAGCCTCGCGCTGCCGCCGGAGATCGTCGCTGCCGCCAATCCGAAGAGCTCGACCGGCCGGCTCGACGTCTTCACCCGCGTCATCGCCGACGGCACCCGCCGCTTCGACATGATCGGCGCCGGCTATCACGGCCCGCTCTACGCCGAGATCAGCCCGAAGACGTTTCCTGTGCTGGTGCGCGAGGGCTCGCGTCTCAGCCAGGTGCGCTTCCGCACCGGCGATGCCATCCTCAATGCCGACGAGCTCGATGCGCTGCACGCCAGCGAGCGTCTCGTCGACATCGACCATGCCGATCTCTCGGGCGGCGTTGCCGTCTCGGTCGATCTCTCCGGCGAGAAGGCGAGCGGCTTCGTCGGGTATCGCGCCAAGCGCCACACCGGCGTCGTCGATGTCGACCGCCGCGCGGGCTACGCGGTGGAGGATTTCTGGGAGCCGATCTCGGCGCGTCCCGACGGCAGCCTGATCCTCGACCCCGGCGAGTTCTACATCCTCGCCTCCAAGGAAGCGGTGCAGGTGCCTCCCGACTACGCCGCGGAGATGGTGCCGTTCGATCCATTGGTCGGCGAATTCCGCGTGCACTATGCCGGCTTTTTCGATCCCGGTTTCGGCTATGCCGGCGCTGGCGGGCTGGGATCGCGCGCCGTGCTGGAGGTGCGCTCGCGCGAGGTGCCGTTCATCCTCGAGCACGGTCAGATCGTCGGCCGCCTCGTCTACGAGAAGATGCTGGCCCGCCCCGACGCGGTGTACGGCCAGCGCATCGGTTCCAACTACCAGGCGCAAGGCCTCAAGCTCTCGAAGCATTTTCGGGTGTAGCCCGATCCTGTAGCCCGGATGGAGCGCAAGCGTAATCCGGGAAGGTCTCACTTGTGGCGCGATCCCGGATTACGCTTTGCTCCATCCGGGCTACAAGGTGGTGACATGATTGAGCCATCCCAACTCGACGCACAGATCATCAACGACGTCGCGGACGCGCTGATCTATTCCGATCGCTCCGGCACGATCACACGCTGGAATCGCGCATCGACCGCGCTGTTCGGCTTCACGGCCGACGAAGCGCTCGGCCAGAACCTCGATCTGATCATTCCCGAACATCTTCGCGCCGCGCACTGGAAAGGCTTCGACGCCGCGCTCGCGAGCGGCACCATGAAGCTTGCGGGCAAGCCGACGCTGACCCGCGCGCTGCACAAGAGCGGGCGCAAGCTCTACATCGAGATGACCTTCGCATTGGTGCGAGACAACGATGGCGCGGTGCAGGGATCGGTGGCGATGGCTCGCGACGTCACGGAGCGCGTTGAGCGCGAACGGGCGGCCAAGGCGGCGCAAAATTCGTGATGCGGAATTGACGGAAAGCCGCGCAGGGAGGCCTGCACGCGCGTCATGTTGCCTGTCACCGGCGGCGGTGACACACTCGATCAAAACCATGATCAGGGAGCGAACATGACTATCGCACCAGACCTCGCGCAGCACGCGCAATGGAAGCGCTGGCGCGCCGTCGCCGATCTCTATCACGCTTACTTCACCGGGCTGATCCTCACCGTCGTCACGCGCCGCGGCACGGCGGATGCCGCAGAATTCGTCTTCCGCGTGTTTCGTCGCCAGCAGCAGGAGCGTTTCCTGCCGGGGCTCAGCAAGCTCGGGATCGACCATCTGCCGCCGGCGGTCGCGGCTGCGCAATACCACTATCTCTCCAACTGGATCGGCGGCGTGCATGTCGAATACATGTACGAGAGCGACACCAAGGCTTGGATCCGCTATCCGCCGCCGCGCTGGATCTGGAAGGGCACCGCGATCTGTGGTGTGCCGGGCGAAGTCTCCCGCGCCATGCTGCGCGGCTGGCACGCCAACAACGGAGTTGCGCTCGGCGATCTCAGGCTCGGCTTCGTCTGCACCAAGCAGAGCGTCGACGGCCAGGACGGGCTCGAAGGCTATTACCATCTTTACGACCATCCGCTCGAGCTCGACGAGCGCCTGGTGTTCGCGCGGCACCTGGAGGCGCCTTTGTTCGATGCGACGACGGCGCCCGCATTGCCGGTCGCGAGCTGGCCAAGACCGCGGCTGGAAAAGGCCTATCGCAATTACGCGATGGAATATGTCCGCACTGCCGCGCCCGTGATGGTGCAGCTGTTCGGTCCGGAGGATGCCGGCTATCTGCTGCACCTCACCGGCAAGCTGATCGGCATGCAATATTTCGACGAGGTCGCCGCGGCGCTGGCGACGACCCGCGGCGGCGCGCGAGAATTCGCATCGTTCCTGAACGCGCTGCTCGCCGCGCAGGATGATGCGGCCGAGATTACGCAATCGGAAGGCACGTTCGAGATCCGGCAGCAGAGCTGGAAGCTGATGGACGACATCGCCGATTATCATCGCGCCTGCGCGAAGGTGCTGGAGGGATTGTTTGAGGGTCTCGCCGCAGGCTGCGGACGGCATATCGGCGTGCAGATGCGCACCGCGGTAGGCGGGCGCCCGCCGCTGGTGTGGACCATCGGTTAGGCGACGGCCGCAACGGACTTCACCTCGCCCCGCTTGCAGGGAGAGGTCGGATTGCATCGAAGATGCAATCCGGGGTGAGGGGGAGTCTCCGCGAGTCCAGCTCTCGCCGTCTTCGCGGATAGAGCCCCTCACCCCGACGCTCTCGGCGCGAGCAAGGCTCGTCGCGGCCCCGTAAGAACGGGGAGAGGGAGAAGAACGAATTCCACCGCTTGAAATGCGCTGCCGCAGGGCACGCCTGCATCGGGCGCAGGCAGAATCGGAGCACGCCGTGCTAACACGCCTCAGCCGCGCCATTCGCGCGAACGACGCCATTGGCACACCAAGTGATTGCTGCGCTGCAAACGGCGCCTGCGCCCGGGAGAGGACATGTCCGACATCGCCGAAATCCCGGTCGATGAGCAAGAGCGCCCGCTGCCGCCGCCTCCGGCGCCGATCAGAAGCGCTCTGACGGATGGGCCGATCCTGCGGACGCTGCTCTCGCTCGCTTGGCCGAACGCGATCGGTCTGTCGGCCGGCATTTGCGTGGTGATCGCCGAGACCTCCTATGTCGGCCGGCTCGGCGTCGAGGCGCTGGCGGCGATGGCGCTGGTGTTTCCGACGATCATTCTGACCATGACGATGTCCGGCGGCGCCATGGGCGGCGCGGTGGCCTCGGCCATCGCGCGTGCGCTCGGCGCCGGCAATCGCGAGCGCGCCGGCACATTGGCCGTGCACGCGATGCTTATCGGCATCAGCTTCGGATTCGTCTTCATGCTGGGCGTGTTGATCTTCGGGCCGAGGCTGCTCGAGATGCTCGGCGGCCGCGGCGATGTGTTGACGCATGCGATCGCCTACACGCAGGTGTTCTTCGGCGGCGCCGTGCTGCCCTGGCTGCTCAACACCATGGCGGGCATCCTGCGCGGCACCGGCAACATGAAGCTGCCGTCGTTCCTGATCCTCAACTCCGCGGCCTGGCAGATCGTGCTCGGCGGCACGCTCGGTCTCGGGCTCGGGCCAGTGCCGCAGTTCGGCATGCGCGGCGTCGCCGCCGGCGCGCTGATCGCCTACACTATGAACATCGGCATCATGAGCTGGTACCTGTTCTCCGGCCGCGCGCGGATCACGCTGAAGCTGCGCGGCCTGCGCATCCAATGGGCGATGTTCTTCGACATCCTCAAGGTCGGCGCCATCGCCTGCTTCTCGCCGCTGCAATCGGTGCTGACGATCTCGATCTTCACGCACATGCTGGCGCAGTTCGGCACTGCGATCCTCGCCGGCTACGGCGTCGGCGCGCGGCTCGAATTCCTGCTGACCTCGATCGCATTCTCGTTCGGCATCGCCTGCGTGCCGATGGTCGGGATGGCGATCGGCGCCGGCCGCATCGCGCGGGCCCGGCGCATCGCCTGGACCGCCAGCGTTGCTGCTTTCGTGGCGGTCGGCGTGCCGGCGTGCCTCGTTGCGATCTTCCCCGATCTCTGGGTCAACATGTTCACCGACAGTGTGGCGGTGCGCGCGGCGAGCCATCAATATCTTTCGACGGTCGGGCCGTTCTACGCCTTCTTCGGCCTGGCAACGACGATGTATTTCTCCTCGCAAGGCGCGGCCAAGGTGATCGGGCCCGTGCTGGCGCAGACCGCGCGGCTGATCTACATCGCCGGAATCGGCTGGTGGCTGTCGAGGCACGGCGCCAGCGCGCAGAGCTTCTTCTGGCTCGCCGCGAGCTCGATGGTCGTGCTCGGCCTCTTGTCGTGCTCCAGCGTCGTGCTGACACGCTGGGGACCGCGCGAGACGAAGCCTGCGATCAAGCCGGCGCTTTCGGCTGCGGACTAGCGACGCTTGTGGCGGCGATGGCCGCCGCCGGTATTGGCGAGACGCATCAATTGCGGGATCATCGCCATCATGTCGCTGCCGCCGCTGCCGCCGAGCATGCCCATGATGTCGCCGCCGCCCATGCTGCCGATCCCGACCGGCATGGTGCCGCCGCCCATCGGCGTGTAGCCGCCGTAGCTCGGTGCACCCAATCCGCCGCCGAAATTGCCGCCGCCCATCAAGCCGCCGAGCCCGCCGCCGCCGTTCTCCATCATGCGGCTCATCATCGGCCCCATGGTCTGCATCAGCATGGCGAAGCGGCGCTTGCCCATCTTCGCCTTCATCATCTCCAGCATCGGCGCCATCTGGGTCATCATGTCCTCGCCGCCGGCTCCTCCGCCGCCGAGGAATTGCGCCTTTGCCGGCACGCTCGAGATTGAAAACAGCAGCAGCACCGCGGCCGCCTGGCAGATCACCTTGTCCGCACCTCTCATGGCATGCTCCTCGCGTGCGTGGCGCCGCCGGGAGAGCGGAGCCGACCGGACGCACGAGGGGCATGGTTAGGGCGGTCGAGGACGGGCTTCTGTGAGACAACTCACAGTGAATGATCAGGCCGAAGCGGGCGGAAACGCCTTGTGCATGGCGGCCACCGCCTCCTTGGTTTGCCCCTGAACGTAAGGCGCGAGCTCGTTCGGCAGCATGTCGATGATCCAGACGAGACGGCAGCTCGCCTCGCCCTCGGCAATGACCTGCACCGAGGCGCTGTAATGCCTCAGCCGCTCGTTGCTGATGGCATAGACGAGGCGCCGCCGCGTATCGTCGCAATCGACCAGTACCTCGCGCGCGACCGAGCCGTTGGCAAAGGTGACGATGCGCGCATCGCCGTCGAGCGTGCACGCGGTGACGAAGCCCGGCACCAGCCGCCGATGCAGCGCGCCGAAATCGCGCACCGCGTCCCAGACGTCGCGCGCGGAGGCGGGGAGGGAGATGTCGTTGTGGATGGAGGCCATGATCTCTCCTGGAATGCGTAGGGTGGGCAAAGGCGCGCTCTTCGCGCGCCGTGCCCACCATTCATCGGGCGTTGTCGCGAGCAATTGGTGGGCACGCTACGCTTTGCCCACCCTACGCGATCTCGCAATGACGGAGCGAGTGGCTAGCGCTCACACACAAACCGCCTCGACATTGTTGCCATCAGGGTCGATCAGGAACGCGGCGTAGTAGGTCGGGCTGTAATCCCTGCGTGGGCCGGCGCCGCCATTGTCGCGACCGCCGCTCTTCAGCCCTTCGCTATGGAACGCCTTGACTGCGTCGTGATCCTTGGCGCGAAACGCGATATGCGCACCATCTGCCTTGCGGCCCTTGTTCAGGTGCAGCCACAGCGCCGGCTCGCCCTTCGGCCCGAAACCGGCATAACCGTCGCCGCTCGAGCACAGGACAAAACCGAGCGGCGCCAGCACCGCGCTGTAGAAGCGCGTGGCGGCGTCGAGGTCGGCAACGCGCAATCCGATGTGGTCGTACATGTTCGTCTCCATTGCGAAGAAGCGTGCCGCGAAGGGCACGCGCCGGAGACGACCCTAGTCAGTTGAGGGCAAGCTGCTCTTGGAGAATCTTGCGCTCCCCCTTCGACGCCTGCCGGAACTTGGTCGGCGACACGCCGGCGGCGCGATGGAAGGTGCGGACGAAATTGGAGAGATCGCCGAAGCCGACGTCATAGGCGATATCGGTGACGGCGATGTCCTCGTCAGCGAGCAGCCGTGCCGCGTGGCGCAGCCGGGAGCGCACCAGATATTGATGCGGGGTGACACCGAGCACGGCCGAGAACAGCCGCAGGAAATGAAACGGGCTCAATCCCGCCTGCTTGGCTGCTTGCTCGAGGTCGAGCTCGGCATGCGAGTTATCGTCGATCCACAGCGCCGCCTCCACCGCGCGGCGGCGGTCGCGTGCGGTGGGAGTGGCCGGCTTGCGCGCTTTGCCCGAGACGGCGTCGACAAAACGGCCGGCCAGGATCTGGCCGATCTCGTCGAGGCCGAGATCGCTGTTGCCTTCTGCTGCCGTCTGGGCCAGCTCGCCCAGCACCATCAGCTCGGGCAGCGGCGGCGTTGCGCCGATCTGCCAGACCTCGCGCCGCCCGCCGAGGGCGTCGACCAAATCCTCGCTGAAGAAGAAGCCGAGGCAGACGTCGCCGGACACGTGCTCATGCGTGCAGGTGTATTCCTCGCCGGGGGCGCCGATCAGCATCGAGCCCGCCACCAGCTCGAAGAAGCCGGCGCGGCAATGGCAGCCGAAGCTGCCGGAGCGCACATAGGCGATGGAATGGCCGGTGCGGCATTCCGCAAACGGCCTGTCGTCCGGTCCCGCATCGCAGCGAAACTCGGAAGCCGTGATCGAGGGCGTCGTCAGCAACGTGGTGGCGTGCATCCCGCGTATTTAGGTAGGCGCGCGGGGCGGAGCAACCGGCAGCAGCACCTCGAACAGCGTCTTGCTGGCGATGGGATGGGCCCCTTCCAGCGCCAGCAGCCGCCGCTTGGAGATCACGCCGCCATAGGGCGAGAGCCGGTCAGTGTAATTGCCAGCCTCCAGCACCCGGTGGCTGGGCACGATCAGCATGAAGGGATTTTTCGCAATCGCCTGCGCCACGGAATAGGACGCGCCGGAGGCGCCCAGCGCCCGGGCGACCTCGTGATAGGTGCGTGTCTCTCCGCGCGGAATGCTGCAGGTGTACTCGTAGACGCGCCGGTCAAAGCCGGGCACCCCGCCGGCGTCCAGGCTGACCTCGGAAAAATCGGGATCGTGACCCTGCAGCAGGCCCGTGATGCCCTCGATCGCAAGCTCGGCGTTCTCGGACGGGCGCTGCTCCCGCGCCTCGGGATGGACCTGGAAAATCCGGCGGCGGGTGTCGATCTCCCGCGCCTCCGGCAATTGCACGGCGACCACGCCGGTGCCGCTCCAGATGATGCCGCAACGGCCGATGGCCGTATCGAATATCGCGTAAGCCCGCCCCACCATGCACACGCCCCACTCAGTGCACGTTTCTCCCCGGAGAAGCGATCATAACACCGCCACAATCCGGCGCACCTGGAATCTTATCAGGACGTTAACAACCGCCCCGCTGGTCGCGCCAAACCGCTTGGCGGCAGGCGCCGTCTCGGCTAATCAAGAGGGGCGCAAAGCGCACATCGCGGGCGTAGTTCAATGGTAGAACGGCAGCTTCCCAAGCTGCATACGAGGGTTCGATTCCCTTCGCCCGCTCCAAGCTCCTGAAAAGATAGCATCGGCCGTATCCTATCCAGCAGTCGGAGCTAGGCGAACTGCAACTGGCCTCAAGGTGTTGGTCCATGTGGGCATCCGTCAAAAAGATTCTGGCGAAATCCAATCTCCTGAATCAGGCCCTGGGCGACGTCGTGTTTGAAACGCCTGAAATCAAAGGCGGATATCCACGCTCTTTCCTTCAATGGCGAGTCAAGAAGAGCGTTGAGGGTGACCAATATTTCGTCGCTCTCAGAATGCGCCCCGACGCCTATGCAGGCCCGGAAGGGGAGCCGGTCAACTATATGAACTTCGACATCGAAGCCGCGCAGCGCCTACGGTCCGATCTCGACCTTTGTATTCGCGAGTATCACCGGCTGGTGGGCGATGCCTCCGCGCAGGGGCGAGCAAGGGGCGAATGACGCCGCGCTCGCGAACAGGATCAAGATTCTAATATATTGGTCTTGGAGACCCCGCATTGGCCACTCGTTGGCTTAAACTCCCTCATGCTTTGGCGGGGTGCGGTCCTCCTGTCGGGCCATATTCGGATGAAACCCATGGACCAGCAAAAACTCGATCGCGCCATCGGTCGGCGCCTGAAGACGCTGCGGACGCAGGCGGGCATGACGTTGAACGAGCTTGCAGGGCGCTCCGGCGTCAGCCGGGCCATGATCGGGCGGGTGGAGCGGGCGCAGAGCAGTGCGACGGCGGCGCTGCTGAACAAGCTCTGCGCGGCGCTCGACGTCACGCTCAGCGATGTCGTCGCGCTCGCCGAGAAGCCGCCGGAGCGCCTGGTGCGGCTGGCGGACCAGCCGCTCTGGCGCGACCCCGACAGCGGCTATCGCCGGCGGCACGCCTCGCCGCCGGATGCGGCCAGCGGCATCGAGATCATCGTGGTCGACCTTCCCGCCGGCGCGCGCGTCTCCTACAGCCCCTGGGGCCGCAACGCCTTCACCCAGCAGCTCCTGATGCTGGAGGGCGCCATCGCCGTGCATATCGACGCCAAGGCGGTGCGGCTGCGCGAGGGCGATTGTCTGGATTTCGACGTGATGCGCGCGGTGATCTTCGAGAACGAAACCAAGCAGGACGCGCGCTACGTCATCATCGTCAGGCGCGGCGCGTCCTACGGCAAGATGTGAGGGCAAAGCGTGGAGACGAGCACGATGCAGATCCGGACCGGCGACACCTATGATCCGCGCGTCGTCGCGCTGCTCGATCACCACGTTGCTGCTGCGCGGGCGCAGACGGCGCCGGGCAGTGCCCATGCGCTCGATCTCGCGGGCCTGCGTGCACCCGACGTCGCATTCTGGACCGGCTGGGACGGCGAGACGCTGGTCGCGACCGGCGCGCTGAAGACGCTTTCGACTGGCCACGGCGAGGTCAAGTCGATGCACACGCTGCAGACCGCGCGGCGGTGCGGCTATGGCGGCCAGATGCTGCGTCACATCATCACGGAGGCCCGTGGGCGCGGGATGACGCGGCTCAGCCTCGAGACCGGCTCGTGGGACTATTTCAAGCCGGCGCACGCACTCTATCTGGCGCACGGTTTCGTCGCATGCGGCCCGTTCGAAGGTTATGTCGAGGATCCCAACAGCCTGTACCTGACGCTGGACCTGTCGGCGCCGGCACACGAATAGGCTTAGGAGCGCGTCTCCTCGATCTTGTCGAGCACGCGCTCGGGGGCGATGTCCCGGGCCGCCTCCTGCAGGTCGCGCTCCGCGTCCGGCTTGACCTCGAGGCGCTCGGCGACCTGGGTGAGCAGGCGGGCAAGCTTGGTCAGTTCGTGCTCGGCGAGCAAGCTGATCTGGAGATCGAGATCGGCGCGCTTGTCGGCCGCCTCGGTCATGCGGTTCTGCGAGATCAGCACGAAGGTGGAGAGGAAGATCGCCTCCACCGAGGCGATCATCGCCAGCACGACGAAGCTCTCGTCCCAGGCCGGAATTCCCGGAATCCAATGCAGGTTGGCAATGATCCAGAACCCGAACAAGGCGAGGTGCAGGTAGACGAAGATCATGCTGCCGGTGAAGGCCGTGATCGCGTCCGCGACCTTGTCCTGCCCGCTTGCCGCCTGCTGCTCGCGGCGCCGCCGCGCCACCAGCGCCTGGATGTTGCGCTCGAGCGTCGGGCTCAGCCCCTCGCCGGAATCATGGGTGATGTCGTTACGCACGCCCCGGCAACGGCCCGCCGGGGAAGCCGTTCCTGGAAGGGGAAGCAAAAAGACCGATCCCCTCATCAAATGAGTTGCGTACCTCAAAACACCTCTGCTACCCTTCAGCCATGGCCGAGACCCTGAGCCCGACTGTGCTGACGTTGAAGGACATCGCCCGCGAGGCCGGTGTCAGCCTCGCCACGGTCGATCGCGTGCTGCACAACCGGCCGGGGGTCCGCCCGGATACGGTCCGGCGCGTCAAGGACGCCATTGCCCGCAATTCGTTCCAGCCGCATGTGGCGGCCGCCGAGCTCGCGCGCGGCCGGGCCCGCCGCTTCGCCTTCGTGATGCCGTCGGGCTCGAACCCGTTCATGCAACAGATCGAGGCCTATCTCGGCGAGATGGCGGGCTGGCTGTCGGCCCGCCGCCTCAATGTCGAGATGATCGCAACCGACGTGTTCGAGCCCGCCGCGCTCGCGGCCTCGCTCGAGGCGCTGTCCGGCGACTATGACGGCGTCGCCGTGGTGGCGCTGGACCATCCGAGCGTCCGCGCAGCCATCAATGACCTCGTCGATGCCGGCGCCAAGGTCGTGACGCTGGTCTCGGATGTGCCGTCCTCGCGCCGCCACCATTATGTCGGCATCGACAATATCGCCGCGGGCCGCACCGCCGGCGCGCTGGTCGGGCGCCTGGTCGGCCAGAGGTCCGGCAAGGTCGCGATCATCGCGGGCTCGCAGGGCCTGCGCGACCATGCCGAGCGCATCTTCGGCTTCAACCAGGTGATGGCGACGGAATTCCCCGATCTCAGCGTGCTGCCGGTGCTGGAAGGGCGCGATGAAGATGATCGTTCGGAGCAGCTGCTGGCGCGGCTGCTTGGCAAGCATGGCGACATCGTCGGCCTCTACAACGTCGGCGCCGGCACGCAGGGCGTCGCCAAAGCGCTGAACGACAAGGCCCAGAACGCGAAGGCATCCGGCGCGGCCGGGCGCGACAAGCAGGTGGTGTTCGTCGGGCACGACGTCACCGCGCTGACCCGCCGCTTGCTGCTGCAGGGCGTAATGGATGCCGCGATCTCGCAGAACCCCGGACATGAAGCGCGCGCGGCCGTCCGCGTGCTGCTCGCGCTCGCCCGCGGCGAGCCGATCTTGAGTGAACAGGAGAAGATCCGGATCGACATCGTGATGCGGGACAATCTGCCCTAGCGGCAGGTGAACTTGGAAACGGGACCGCCAGCGGGGAAAAGCGACGCAAGATCGCTCTCCCGCGGCAGGCGAAAGGGAGGACGATTTGTATCTCGGGATCGACATCGGCACGTCCGGTGTGAAAGCGGTGCTCGTGAGCGAAGCCGGCGCGGTTGTCGCGACGGCGGCGCGCGAGCTTGCGCTGTCGCACCCGGCGCCGCTGTGGTCCGAGCAGGATCCCGACGCCTGGGTCGATGCGGCCGTCGGCGCCGTCGACGATCTCGCCGCGCGCCATCCGCGCGAGGTTGCGCAGGTGCGCGGCATCGGGCTGTCGGGTCAGATGCACGGCGCGACGCTGCTTGGCGAGGACGGCCGGCCGCTGCGTCCGGCCATCCTCTGGAACGACGGCCGCTCGCAGGCCGAATGCGCCGCGCTGGAGCGGCGCTGTCCCTCGCTGCACGCGATTGCCGGCAATCTCGCGATGCCGGGCTTCACCGCGCCGAAGCTACTCTGGGTGGCACGGCACGAGCCGAAGATCTTCGACCGCGTGGCAAAGGTGCTGCTGCCGAAAGCCTATGTCCGCTATCGCCTCACCGGCGAGATGGTCGAGGACATGTCGGACGCGTCAGGCACGCTGTGGCTCGACGTCGGCCTGCGGCGCTGGTCCGCGCTGCTGCTGCATGCCACCGGGCTCGATCTGCACCACATGCCGCGCCTCGTCGAGGGCAGTGCGGTGAGCGCGGTGCTCGCGCCTGAATACGCGCAGCGCTGGGGCATGGCGAAAAATGTCGTGGTCGCGGGCGGCGCCGGCGACAATGCGGCCAGCGCGATCGGGCTCGGCGCCATCGCGCCGGGCGATGCCTTCCTGTCGCTGGGAACGTCGGGTGTCCTGTTCCGCGTCACCGATCGCTTCGCCCCCGCGCCGGCTTCGGCGGTGCATGCCTTCTGCCACGCGCTGCCCGGCCTCTGGCACCAGATGGGCGTGATGCTGTCGGCCGCAGCTTCGCTCGCCTGGCTGGCCGGCGTGATGGAGACGCCGGCCGCAGCGCTCCTGGCGCCGCTCGGCGAGCGCGTCGATGCACCTGGCACGGTCCAGTTCCTGCCTTATCTCGACGGCGAGCGCACGCCGCACAACGATGCCGCCGCCAGCGGCGCCTTCGTCGGCCTGCGCGGCGCGATCGGACGTTCCCAGATCGTGCAGGCGGTGCTCGAAGGCGTCGCCTTTGCCGCGCGCGACAATCTGGCGGCGCTGAGCACAGCCAGCGGGCCGATCGCCGAGGTCGATCTCGTCGGCGGCGGCTCGCGCTCGCCGCTATGGGCGCAGATCTGCGCCGACGTGCTCGGCATGCCCGTCCACCGCGTCGAGGAAGGCGAGGTCGGCGCCGCGCTCGGCGCTGCGCGGCTCGGCCGGCTCGCCGCGACCGGCGAGAACCCCGCGGACGTCTGCACGCGCCCGCGCAGGCTCGCAAGCTTCACACCCCGCCCGTCCGTCGCTGCGGCCTATGACGAGGCCTATCGGCGATGGCGCGCGCTTTATCCCGCATTGAAGGAGCCTTAAGTGAACGCGCCAGCCAAATTCTTCGATGCAAGTGCACCCGTCGCCTTCGGCGGCAAGGAGGCCGAAGGTGCGCCCGCCTTCCGCTGGTACGACAAGGACCGCCTGGTGCATGGCCGCCGGCTCGAGGATCACTTGCGCTTTGCGGTCTGCTATTGGCATTCGTTCTGCTGGCCGGGTGGCGATCCCTTCGGCGGCGAGACCTTCCTGCGGCCTTGGCACCACGGCACCGACGCGATGACGATGGCCCGCGCCAAGGCCGATGCCGCCTTCGAGCTGTTCCGCCTGCTGGACGTCCCCTTCTTCACCTTCCACGACGTCGATGCGGCGCCGGAGGGCGCTTCGCTCGCCGAATCCGTCGCCAACCTCAACGCCATCGCCGATCTGTTCGAGCAGAAGATGGCATCGAGCAAGGTCCGCCTGCTCTGGGGCACTGCGAACCTGTTCACGCACCGCCGCTACATGGCGGGCGCGGCCACCAATCCGGACCCTGACATCTTCACCTATGCCGCCGGCCAGGTCCGTGCTGCACTGGAGGTGACTCACCGGCTCGGTGGGCAGAACTACGTGCTGTGGGGCGGACGCGAGGGCTACGAGACGCTGCTCAACACCGATCTCAAGCGCGAGCTCGACCAGCTCGGCCGCTTCGTCTCGCTCGTCGTCGAGCACAAGCACAAAATCGGCTTCAAGGGCCCGCTGCTGATCGAGCCGAAGCCGAAGGAGCCGACCAAGCATCAATATGATTTCGACGTCGCCACCTGCTACGGCTTCCTCGAACGCTACGACCTGCTCAAGGACGTCAAGCTCAACATCGAGCAGAACCACGCCATCCTCGCCGGTCACTCCTTCCATCACGAGGTCGCGCTGGCCGAGGCGCTCGGCGTGTTCGGCTCGCTCGACATCAACCGGGGCGACGATCTGCTCGGCTGGGACACCGACCAGTTCGCGATGAACGTGCCGGAGCTGGCGCTGGTGTTCCACGAGATCCTGAACCGTGGCGGCTTCACCACGGGTGGACTCAATTTCGATGCCAAGATCCGCCGCCAGTCGATCGATCCCGATGATCTCATCCATGCCCATGTCGGCTCGATGGATGCCTGTGCGCGGGCCTTCCTCGCCGCCGCCGACATGCTCGACGCCGGCACGCTGAGTGCGCCGCTCGCAAAACGTTACGAGGGCTGGGCGAGCCCGGAGGGCCGCGCCATTCTCGGCGGCCAGCGCTCGCTCGCCGATCTCGCCGACCGTGCGATGTCTCCCGGGTTCGATCCGCAGCCGCGCTCGGGCCGGCAGGAATATCTGGAATCCCTGGTCAACCGCTATGTCTGAGGAAACGCCGCTGATGACGAAGACTGACGCGACGCCGGTGCTCGAGCTCACCGGCATCGGCAAGGAGTTCGGCGCGATCCGCGCGCTGCACGATGTCGATATGCAGGTCTGGCCCGGCGAGGTGGTCGGCCTGATGGGCGACAACGGCGCCGGCAAGTCGACGCTGGTGAAGATCATCGCCGGCAATTTCCGCCCCTCGCATGGCGAGATGCGCTTTGCCGGCAGCGCGGTGCATTTCAACCGGCCGGTCGATGCCCGCGCCGTAGGCATCGAGGTCGTCTACCAGGACCTCGCGCTGGCGGATAATCTCACGGCCGCCGCCAACGTCTTCCTCGGCCGCGAGTTGAAGCGCAGGTTCGGACCGATTGCCTTGCTCGACCACAAGGCGATGGCGTCGCGCGCGCTCGAGCTGTTTGGCGAGCTGCGTTCGGAGACGCGCCCGGACGATCTCGTCAGGCAGATGTCGGGCGGCCAGCGCCAGGCCGTCGCGATCGCGCGCACCCGGCTGTCCAATGCGCGGCTGGTGATGATGGACGAGCCGACCGCTGCGATCTCGGTGCGCCAGGTCGAGCAGGTGCTCGGCCTGATCCACCGGCTCAAGGAGCAGGGCGTCGCCGTGATGCTGATCTCGCACCGCATGCCCGACGTGTTCGCCGTATGCGACCGCGTCGTCGTCATGCGACGCGGCGAGAAGCGCGCCGACAAGTCGATTCACCAGACCTCCCCCGAGGAGGTCACCGCCCTCATCACCGGTGCGAAGGAGGCGGCGTGATGGCCATGCCCTTGGAATCCCCGATCAGCTTCACCAATGTCGGCAAGATCAGGTGGTGGCAGCGCGGCATCTTCGCCTCGCAGACCGGCTACGTCCTGCTCGCGCTGGCGGTGCTGCTGGTGATCATGCATTTCGCCAGCCCCTACTTCTTCACCCAGGGCAACATGCAGAACGTGGCGAAGAACTTTTCCTTCATCGCCATCGCGACGCTCGGCGTCACCTTCGTGATCATCACCGGCGGCATCGACCTGTCGGTGGGATCGATGATGTGCTTTTCCGCCATGATCACATCGATGGTGATGACCGAGCTGTCGGCGCCCGGATCGCCGCTGGTGCACATGGCGGCCGACGGCAAGACCGTGCTCGCCAATGTTCCGGGGCTGATCCTGCTCATCTCGATCCTCGCCGGCCTCGGCGTCGCGCTGATTGCCGGCCTCGTCAACGGCTTCTGCATCGCCGTGCTTGGCCTGTCGCCCTTCGTCACCACGCTCGGCATGCTCTCGATCGTGCGCGGGCTCGGCTATGTCGTCTCCAACGGACGCGGCAGCTTCCCGGGAGGGCCGGACGCCGATTATTTCTATGCGCTCACGTCCGGTGACGTGCTCGGCGTGCCGGCGCCGTTCATCTATCTCGTGATCCTGGCGCTGACCATGGCCGTGGTGCTGCACCACACCTCGTTCGGCCGCCACGTCTTCGCGCTCGGCGGCAACGAGAAGGCGGCCGAGCTCACCGGCATTCCGGTGGTGCGGGTGAAGATCGAGGTCTACGTGATCTGCGCGCTCGCCGCGGGCCTGCAGGGCATCATCATCTCCGGCTGGCTCGGATCGGCGCCGGCCAACATGGCGATGTCCTACGAGCTCAACGTGATCGCGGCGGCCGTGATCGGCGGTGCCAATCTCGCCGGCGGCATCGGCGGTCCGCTCGGGGCCATCGTCGGCTGCGTGCTGCTGGAGGTGATCCGCAACGGCCTCGTGCTGGCCCAGGTCTCCTCGTACTGGCAGCAGACGCTGGTCGGCGTGATCATCATTCTGGCTGTGCTGGTCGACCGCGTCCGCTCGCGGATGACCTGACATGACGACATCTCGGGAAGGCAAGGAAAACGTCGCCTATCCGCTTCCCGGGGGCTTTCGAGGGGATAGGCACCAACAAGAGTGGAGGAGACAATGAGGAAACTGCTTCTTGCCGGCATCGCGGTTGCGATGATGGCGACGCCGGCATTTGCTGCGAACTACCGCTTCGTCATCGTGCCGAAGGCGATGAACAATCCGTTCTTCGATTTTTCGCGCGACGGCTGCCTGAAGCGCGCCAAGGAGCTCGGCAACATCGAGTGCATCTACAAGGGACCGGTCGAGCATGAGCCGGCGAACCAGGCCCAGATCATCCAGGACTTCATCACGCAGAAGGTCGACGGTCTCGCCATCTCGGTCGCGGACGTCGCGGCCATGACCAAGTCGATCGAGGCGGCGACCGCCGCCGGCATTCCGGTCATCACCTTCGATGCCGACGCGCCGGGCTCCAAGCGCATCGCCTATATCGGCACCAACAACAAGGAGTTCGGCCTGGCCCTCGGCAAGGAATTGCTGAAATTGCGGCCTGACGGCGGCAAATACGCGATGGTCTCCGGCGGTCCCGGCGCAAAGAACCTGGCCGAGCGTGTCGACGGCGTGCGCGAGGCGCTGAAGGGCTCGAAATGGACCGAGGTCGCGGGTTCGCCGAGCTTCTGCAACGACGATCCCGCGCTCGCGGTCCAGCAGATGACGGACATGCGCACCGCAACGCCGGATCTCGCCGCCATCGTTCCGATCGGCGGCTGGCCGATGTTCGCGCCCGAAGGTTTCAAGGCCTTCGCCAGCAGGAACAAGAAGGACATCGATTCCGGCAAGTTCACGCTGGTCGTCGCCGATACGCTGAAGATGCAGCTCGAGCTGCTGCGTGACGGCTATGCCAATGCGCTGGTCGGCCAGCGTCCGTTCGAGATGGGCGAGAAGGCGATGGACACGCTGCTCGCCATCAAGAAGGGCGAGAAGGTGCCGGAGATCGTCTACACCGGCCTCGATCTCGTCACCAAGGACAACGTCGCGAAGATGTTGAAGTAGGAGCGCTGCCCAGCCCCGCGCTTCTGCATGCCTCTCCCGCTTGCGGTTTCCGCAAGCGGGAGAGATGATTTGGAATGGACGACGACTGCTGGAAGGCGATGGGAATGAAAAGGTCGCGGCTCGGCGCTCTCGATGTCACCTCGATCGGCCTCGGTTCAGCCCCGCTCGGCGGATTGTTCTCGCCCGTCAGCGATGCCGATGCGCAAGCGACGATTGAACGCGCCTGGTCGCTCGGTGTCCGATTCTTCGACACCGCCCCGCTTTACGGCTTCGGCCTCGCGGAGCGGCGGCTGGGCGCCTTCCTGCGGCAACAGAGGCGCGACTCCTACGCCATCTCGACCAAGGTCGGCCGCCTGCTGCGCGCACCGGACAATGCTGCGCCGGAGGACGAGCACTACAAGGGCACGCCGCGCGAGCGGCCGGTGTTCGATTTCAGCTATGACGGCGTGATGCGGTCGGTGGAGGAGAGCCTGCAGCGCCTCGGCCTCGACCGCGTCGACGTCCTGCTCGTGCATGATCCCGACGATCACTATGACGATGCCGTCACCGGCGCCTTCCGCGCGCTCCAGCGCCTGCGCGAGGACGGCACGGTCAAGGCGATCGGCGCCGGAATGAACCAGTCGGGGATGCTGGCTCGCTTCGCCGAGGCCGTGCCGGTCGACTGCTTCCTGCTCGCCGGCCGTTACACGCTGCTCGACCAGGGCGCACTGGATGCGCTATTTCCGCTGTGCCAGGCCAGCAATATCGGCATCTTGCTCGGTGGCATCTACAACAGCGGCATCCTGGCCAATCCGCGGGCGAGCGCGAAATTCAACTATCAGGATGCTGATGCTGCGCTCGTGGCACGCGCGCTGGAGCTCGACGAACTCTGCCGCAGGCACGGCACCGAGCTGAAAGCCGCCGCGCTGCAATTCTGCATGGCCCATCCGGCGGTGACGGTCGCCGTGATGGGCGCGCGCAATGCCGCCGAGGTCGCCGACAACATCGCGATGTCCGAGAAGGCGGTGCCGCCGGCATTCTGGCAGGAGCTGCGGACGCGAAAGCTGGTCGATGCGCGCGCGCCGCTTCCCGGCGGAGATTAAGGCATGATCGTCGATGCCCACCAGCATTTCTGGGACCCGGCGCGCGCCGATTATCCCTGGATGGAAGCGGACGAGCTGGCGCCGATCCGCCGTGCCTTCGGCCCGGCCGATCTCGCGCCGCTGCTACAGGCGAACGGCATCGAGGCCAGCATCCTGGTGCAATGCCGCTCAGCGCTGGAGGAGACCGAGGAGTTCCTGCGTATCGCGGCTGCGACGCCCTCGGTGATCGGCGTGGTCGGCTGGGCCGATCTCACCGATGCGGCGCTCGGCGAGACGCTCGACCGGCTGCGCGCTCTGCCTGGTGGCGACAAGCTGGTCGGCATCCGCCACCAGGTCCACGACGAGCTCGATGCGGATTGGCTGCTGCGCGAGGACGTCCAGCGCGGACTCACGGCCGTGTTCGCCCACGATCTCGCTTACGATTTCCTTGTCCGCAGCCGCGAGCTGCCCGCGGCGGTCGCAACCGCGCAGGCCTTTCCGCACGCGCGTTTCGTGCTGGATCACGCCGCCAAGCCGCCGATTGCCGCCGGCGGGAGCGCGGAATGGACCGAGCGCATCGCAGCGCTGGGTGCCTGCGGCAATGTCTGGTGCAAGATCTCGGGATTGGCGACCGAGGCGGTCTGGGACGACTGGAATGCGGAACGGCTGTTTCCGTTCGTCGCGCACACCGCAAAATGTTTCGGCGAGGACCGGCTGATCTTCGGATCGGATTGGCCCGTATGCCTGCTCGCGGGAAGCTACGGCGAGATCAAGACCGCGCTGGAGGCCTGCCTGGCGCGGCTCGGCCCGCGCGTGCGGGACAAGGCGTTCGGTGTGAATGCCAAGGCTGTGTATCGCTTGGGTTAATTGCAGTGGATGTGCGGTCTTACCCTCTCCCCTTGTGGGAGAGGGTGGCTCGCCGCGAAGCGGCGAGACGGGTGAGGGGTCTCTCTCCGCGAGCTCGCGTGTGGATAGATACCCCTCATCCGGCGCTTCGCGCCACCTTCTCCCACAAGGGGAGAAGGAAAAGGCGACGGGGCCCGCCTCGCTACTCCGACATCGGCTTGTCGGAGATGTCCCAGTCTTTCCCGGTGAAGGTGGAGATGAACAGCGTCTTCATCGGTGTGTAGTCCTCGGGCGTGTAGCTGTAGGTGACGCCGTCGAGGAAATAGGGCGAGTGAAAACCTTGCAGGTTCGATGCCTGCTTCAGCACGTTGGCGCGGGTGAGCTCGTTGCCGCAGCGGCGCAGGATCTCGGCCATCGTGGCGGCCTGCCCGTAGCCGGCGAAGGCGATGGTGTTGTCGGGGTCGATCGCCGGCGTGTACTTCTTGCGCAGCTCCTCGAACGCCATCACGTCCGGGTCCTTCTCCCATTTGGGCAGGCCGACCTCCTTGTTGTAGCGGATCGCGACGATGCCGGTGGCGTTCTCGAGGCCCGCGGCATTGAGGATCGAGCGGCCGGTGGAGCCGGCGGACAGGAGGTGCAGCGGCTTCCAGCCGAGCTCGGCCACTTTCCGGATCGACTGCGACGAGGCCTTGCCGGTCGAGATGTTGTAGAAGACGTCGGCTCCGGACTTCGAGAGATTGATGAGCTGGGAATCGACGGTCGGCTCGGTGAGATCGTAGGTCTGCTCCATGATCACTTGCGCGGTGCCGCCGGCGTCCGCCAGTACTTTCTTGAACGGACCGAGGAAGTCGCGGCCGAAATCGTCGTTCTGGTAGAGGATGCCGATCTTCGCGTTCGGCTTCACGCTGACGACGTGCCGCGCGAGGATGCGCGCCTCGGTCGGATAGAGCGGCAGGCCCGCCATCGTCCACTTGAACTCTTTCGGATTATTCCACTTCGACGCGCCGGTGTTGAGCAGGAGCTGCGGCACGCCCTTGGAGTTCAGGTATTTGTGCACGGCGGTCTGCGGCGCGGTGCCGAGCGAGCCGTACAGCGCGAGCACTTCTTCCTGCTCGACCAGGCGCCGCGTGGCCTCGACGCATTTCGGCGCGCTGTAGGCGTCGTCCATGGTGAGGAACTTGACCTTGCGCCCGTTGATGCCGCCCTTCTCGTTCAGCATCTGGAAATAGGCTTCGCCGACGCGGCCGAGCACGCCGTAGAGCGAGCCGGGGCCGGAATGCGGCACGGTCTGACCGATCTTGATCTCGGTGTCGCTGGCGCCCGCATCGTATTTCTTCTCCGCGGCCCAGACATAGGGCGCGGGCAATGTCGATGCGGCGATGGTGGCGAGCGCGGCGGCGCTGAAATCGCGCCGCGATGGATTCTTGGTCATTGTTGTTTTCTCCCTGATGCGCGCATTGTGCTGACATCGCAGCTCGGCTCGCAAGTGGGAAGTCGCAGCTTTGCGACGCAATGACGCTCATATCATGAGGCGTTAGCGCCTAGACTCAAGTTTTCTCGGCGACCACGATGAGGCCACGCACCGGCTCATTGTTCTCGTTGCGCGGCGAGGCCGGCTCCAGCGTCAGCAGCTTCATCCCCGCCTTCGCGATGGCGCCGCGCACATATTCCGCGGAATGGGCATAACGCAGGCCGTCGCCGAGCACGATGCCGTCGCCCGCATGCGTCTCCAGCGTGAAGGCGAGCACGCCGCCTGAGACGAGCACGCGCCTTACTTCGCTCAGCACCGGTGCGAGATCGGAGAGATAGACGAACGCATCCGCGGCCACGACGAGGTTCGCGCTGGCATCTGGCTTGCCGCGCAGGCCCTCGATCATGTCGGCGACTTCGAGCTCGGCATAGAGGTTCGTCGCCCGCGCCTCCTTGATCATGCCGGGTGACAAATCGATGCCGGTGAAATGGTCGACCTGCTTGGCGAAGGCAGCGGCCGCGAGCCCGGTGCCGCAGCCGAGATCGATGGTGCGCTTGAAGTAGGCGGGCTTCTTGGCGGCGACGCGCGCCGCCAGCACCGCCTTGAAGATCAGCGTCGGGGCACGATAGCCGAGATCGTTGATCAGCGCGTGCTCGAACCGCGGCGCGTATTGATCGAACAAGGCCTGCACGTAGGCCTTGGGCATCTCCGCCATTTCGGTATCGCCGAGCCGCATCAGGTGCAGGCCGGCGCCGTGCTGATCCCCGGGGTCGCATCGCCGCGCTTCACGAAAGGCCGCGATGGCCTTGTCGCGCTGGCCGAGCTGCTGACGGATCTCGCCGAGCGTGAACCAAGCCGAGGTGAAGTTGGGCGCGAGCTCGATCGCCTGCTCCAGGAGGTCGGCCGCGGCGGGAAGGTCGCCCTTGAGCTGGAGATCGCGCGCGAACTCGAAGCGGCGGTCGGCCATGAGATCGCCGGAGGTCAGGAACAGGCGGAGCGGCATTGAGGAACCAGGAAACGAAATGGGTAAGTGACTCGAAGATGTGATGGCTCGACTTATATAACAGGCATGCGCCCGCAAGACATCCTGCTGCCAAATGCTGCCGGCCTGTGCTGCAAGCCCGGCGGCTTCCATATCGACCCCGTCCGCCCCGTGGAGCGGGCCGTGATCACCCACGGCCATTCCGACCATGCCCGTGCGGGCCATGGCGCGGTGCTGGCGACGCAGGAAACGCTGGACATGATGCGGCTGCGTTACGGCGAGAACTTCGCCGGTTCGACCCAGGCCATCCGCTATGGCGAGGAGATCCGGCTCGGCGACGTCAAGATCAAGTTTCACCCGGCCGGCCACGTGCTGGGCTCCGCGCAGATCGCCGTCTCGTGCAAAGACACCTGCATCGTCGCCTCCGGCGACTACAAGGACGCGCCGGACCCGACCTGCGCGCCGTTCGAGCTGGTGCCCTGCGACGTCTTCATCACCGAGGCGACGTTCGGCCTGCCGGTCTTCAGGCATGGCGATGCGAGCGACGAGGTCAAGAAACTGCTCGCTTCCGTCGCGCTGTTTCCGGAGCGCGCGCATCTCGTCGGCGCCTATTCGCTCGGCAAGGCGCAGCGCGTGATCAAGCTGCTGCGTCAGGCCGGCTATGATGCGCCGATTTACCTGCATGGCGCGATGGACACGATCACGCATTACTATCAGAGCCGCGGGATCGACCTCGGCGAGCTCAAACCAGTGAAGGGCATGAAGAAGGCGGCGCTCGCCGGCACCATCACGCTGGCGCCGCCCTCAGCCACCTCCGATCTCTGGACGCGGCGCTTTCCCGATCCGGTCACCGCCTTCGCCTCCGGCTGGATGCGCGTGCGCGCCCGGGCGCGGCAGCGCGGCGTCGAGCTGCCGCTGGTGATCTCCGATCACGCCGATTGGGATGGCCTCACCGCAACCATCGCGGCGACCGGCGCCGGCGAGATCTGGGTCACCCACGGCCAGGAAGATGCGCTGGTGCATTGGTGCCGGAGCAAAGGCCTGAAGGCACGGCCGCTCGACCTCGTCGGCTATGGCGACGAGGAGGAGAGCGAGACGCCGATTCAAGCCGAGGCCGAAGCATGAACCGCTTCGCCGAGCTGCTCGACCGCCTCGCCTATGAGCCCGGCCGCAACAACAAGCTGCGGCTCATCACCGGCTATTTTCGCGAGGTTGGCGACCCCGACCGCGGCTATGCGCTGGCTGCGCTGACCGGCGCGCTCAGCTTCAAGCACGCCAAGCCGGCGCTGATCCGCGACCTCATCGCAGCACGCACGGATGAGGTGCTGTTCGGGCTGAGCTACGACTATGTCGGCGATCTCTCCGAGACGGTGGCGCTGATGTGGCCGAAGGCCGCCCTCGCCGCTCACAACAACCCGCCGCCGCCGAGCCTCACCGAAGTCGTCACCACGCTGCGCACGCTGGGCAAGTCCGAGCTGCCCAGGCAGCTCGAGCGCTGGCTCGACGAGCTCGATGAGACCGGGCGCTGGGCGCTGCTGAAGCTCGTCACCGGGAGCTTGCGCATCGGCATCTCCGCGCGCCTTGCCAAGACTGCGGCCGCAGCGCTCGGCGACAAGGACCCACACGAGATCGAGCTGATCTGGCCGGGGCTCGTCCCGCCCTATCTCGACCTGTTCGCCTGGCTGGAAGGCCGCGGCGACAAGCCCGTCAATCGCGATCCCGCGCCGTTCCGGCCGGTGATGTTGGCGCATGCGATCGAGGACAACGATTTCGCCGCGCTCGATCCCGCCGACTACATCGCCGAATGGAAATGGGACGGCATCCGCGTGCAGGCGGTGGCCGGGCGCGACGAGCGCGGCCATATCACCGCGCGGCTCTATTCGCGCACTGGCGAGGACATCACGGGAAGCTTTCCGGATCTCGTGCCGTCGCTGCGCCTGCCGGGCGCGATCGATGGCGAGCTCTTGATCCTGCGCGAGGGCCGGGTGCAGAGCTTCAACGTGTTGCAGCAGCGCCTCAACCGCAAGGTCGTGTCGCCGAAGCTGATCAAGGAGTTTCCGATTCACCTGCGTGCCTACGACCTGCTCGGCGACGACGAGAACGATCTGCGCGAGCTGCCTTTTGCCGAGCGGCGCGAGCGGCTGGAGCGATTCATCGCAAAGCTCGACGATCCCCGCATCGATCTCTCGCCCACCGTACCCTTCGATAGCTGGGAGGCACTCACCGCCGCACGCGCGGATCCTGCGAGCGCCGGCGCCGGCGAGGACGCGGACGCCGTCGAAGGCGTCATGCTGAAGCGGCGCGATGCGCCTTATCTGCCGGGGCGGCCGAAGGGGCAATGGTGGAAGTGGAAGCGCGACCCGCACATCATCGACGCCGTCCTGATGTATGCGCAGCGCGGCCACGGCAAGCGCTCGTCCTATTATTCCGACTACACCTTCGGCGTCTGGACCGAGACCGAGAATGGCGAGGAGCTGGTGCCGGTCGGGAAAGCCTATTTCGGCTTCACCGACGAGGAGCTCTTGCAGATCGACCGCTTCGTCCGCCGCAACACCACGGAAAAATTCGGCCCCGTCCGCCACGTCGTGCACGAAGCGGACAAGGGGCTGGTGCTGGAGGTCGCTTTCGAAGGATTGCAGCGCTCGCCCCGGCACAAATCCGGCGTCGCCATGCGTTTCCCCCGCATCAGCCGCCTGCGCTGGGACAAGCCGCCGCGCGAGGCCGACCGGCTGGAGACGCTGGAGAAGATGTTGAAAGCCGAGGCGGCGGAGATCGAGGTGTGAGGCATCTTCCCGGTGGTTCACCCGAATTAAACTCCCGTAACCCGATTGACGGCCCCTTGCGGGTTCCCCATGTCCCCCGCCGTGCCTATAATGGGGTCGAATCCCCGCGAGGAGTTTGCGATGGTCCAAGACGTCAGAGATTTGCCGGCCGGCCGCAGCGACGGCCTGCACCGCTTTCTCGGCGGTTCGCCGCTGGCGGTCGCGTTCCGCCTGGTGCTGCTCTCGATCCTGGTCGGCGTGGTGCTGGCGACGATCGGCTTCGACCCCTGGAACATCATCCACAGCATCCGCCTGTTGTTCCAGCGGCTGTGGGATCTCGGCTTCGATGCGGTGAACTGGCTGTGGCGCTACTTCCTGCTTGGTGCGGTCATCGTGATTCCGATCTGGCTGCTGTCGCGCGTGTTCGGCGCGCCGCGCGGCCGGTAAGGATCGGATTGAGGGGGTGCGCAGCCGATGCAATTGCGGTTCGTCGGCTGCGGTGATGCCTTCGGCTCCGGCGGCAGGCTCAACACCTGCTTCCACGTCTCGGGGCGCAAAGCGAACTTCCTGATCGACTGCGGTGCGTCGGCGCTGCCGGCGCTGAAGCGGCTCGAGATCGATCGGGGCGACATCGACCTGATCCTGATCACGCATTTCCACGGCGACCATTTTGCCGGTCTGCCGTTCTTTCTGCTCGACGCGCAATTCTCGCGGCGAACGCGGCCGCTGACGATCGCGGGCCCGCAAGGCATCGAGAGGCGGCTGCGCGAGGTGATGGAGGCGCTGTTCGAGCATTCCTCGAACACCAAGCAGCGCTTCGAGCTGAACGTGGTCGAGCTCGCGCCCGGGCAAAGCCAGCGCTTCGGCGCGGTGAATGTGACGCCCTATCCGGTAGTGCACGGCGAATCAGGCGGACCGTTCCTCGCCTATCGCATCGCGGCCGAGGGCCGCACGCTCGCCTACACCGCCGATACCGAATGGACGGAGACGCTCATTCCGCTGGCGCATGGCGCGGACCTTTTCATCGCCGAAGCCTATATGTACGAGAAGGTGGTCAAGAATCACCTCAGCCTGAAGACCTTGGAACAGCATCTGCCCGACATCGGCGCCAAGCGGCTCGTCCTCACCCATATGAGTGACGACATGCTGTCGCGCCTGGGCGAGGTCGAGCACCTCGCCGCCGAAGACGGCATGGTGCTCGTGTTCTGAAAGATGCACGCACCCGTCCATCACCGCGTCGGTAGCCGGCAGGTCTTCGCCATTGCAGGTCCGGCGATGGTCGCGAACCTCACGACGCCGCTGATCGGCGTGGTCTCGACCACCGCGATCGGGCGGCTCGACGATGCCGCGCTGCTCGGCGGCGTCGCGATGGCCTCCGTCATCTTCGACTGCCTGTTCTGGTTGTTCGGCTTCCTGCGCATGAGCACGCTCGCCTTCACCGCGCAGGCGCTCGGCGCGGGCGAGACGCGCGAGCAGACCGTGATCCTGGTGCGCGGTTTCATCGTCGCCGGCCTGATCGGTGCGGCGCTGATCGTGCTGCAGCTGCCGCTGGCAGGCGCACTGTTCGACCTGATGGGCGGCAGCGAGGGCGTGACGCAGGCCGCAAAGACCTATTTCATGATCAGGATCTGGTCCTCGCCTTTCGCCTTCGCCAATTACGTCATCCTCGGCTGGCTGGTGGGGCAGGCCCGCGCCAATCCGGCCCTTGCGCTCCAGGTCGTCATCAACCTCATCAACATGGTGGCGACGATCCTGCTGGTGCTGGTCTACGACACCGGCATTGCCGGCGCGGCGATCGCCGCGCTTCTGTCCGAGACGATCGGCTTCATGCTCGGCGTGATCGTGTGCAGGCGCCATGCACTCGGCGGTTTTGCCATACCTCGCGCAACGCTGTTCGATCGCGACAAGCTGATGCGGCTCCTGGCGGTGAATACCGACATCCTGATCCGCACCGCGGCGCTGATCGCCGTGTTCCTGTTCTTCACCGCCAAGGGCGCGCGGGCCGGCGACGTCACGCTGGCCGCGAACTCCGTGCTCAACAATTTCCTCCTGGTCAGCGCCTTCTTCCTCGACGGCCTTGCCAATGCGGCCCAGCAGCTTTGCGGCCGCGCCTTTGGCGGCCGCGACGCCAAGGGATTTGCGGATTCGACCAGGCTGGTGCTGCTCTGGGGGCTCGGCTTCGCAATTGTCGTCGCCGTGCTGTTCGCCGCGTTCGGCCCTGACATCATCAACGTCATGACGGCGAGCGAGGACGTCCGCCGCGCGGCGCGCGAGTTCCTGCCCTTCATCGTGCTGGCGCCGCTCCCCGGCGTGTTCGCCTTCGGTTTCGACGGCATCTATGTCGGCGCGACCTGGGCGCGGGAGATGCGCAATCTGATGCTGCTCTCGCTCGCGATCTTCTTCGCCGCCTGGCTGGCGCTGCAATCGTTCGGCAATGCCGGCCTGTGGAGTGCGCTGATCGCGTTCTACGTCGCGCGCGGCGGCTTGCAGGGCGCGAGGTATCCGGCGCTGTATCGCGCGACGTTCGTGAAGCCGTAGAAGAACCGTAGCCCGGATGGAGCGCAGCGTAATCCGGGGGCTTTGTCCATGCCGATAGCTTCCCGGATTGCGCTGCGCTCCATCCGGGCTACGAAGTCTGCGCAGGCGGGGAGAGGCGAAGAGCTACATCCCCGGCCAGTCTTCCGCCGTCAGCGTCGCCGCATCGGCGCCGACGATTTCGGCCAGCGAATCCCGCCCCGTTCTGAGCAGCGTGGAGGTCAGGTCGCGCTTGATCTCGTCGACGAGGCCGAGGCCCTTGTAGACCAGCGACGAATAGAGCTGGATCAAACTGGCGCCGGCGCGGATCTTGGTCAGCGCGGCGCCGCCCGAATCCACGCCGCCGACGCCGATCAGCGGGAATGCGCCCTCGACGCGCACATAGGTTTCCGCGACCATGCGCGTCGACAGACGGAACAGCGGCCGGCCGGACAGGCCGCCTTGCTCCTTCGCCCGCGTCTCTTCACGCAACGTGCTCGGCCGCGCGACCGTGGTGTTCGACACGATCATGCCGTCGACCCGGCGCGAGCGCGCGACCTGCACGACATCGTCGAGCTGGGCGAGGCTTAAATCCGGCGCGATCTTGAGCAGCACCGGCGTGTCGCCGGCCTTCTGCCTGACACGCTCGCGGGCTTCGATCACGCGCGCGAGCAGATCGTCAAGCAGCGCGCCTTCCTGAAGGTTGCGCAGGCCCGGCGTGTTCGGCGAGGAGACATTGACGGTGAAATAGCTCGCCACCGGCGCGAAGGTCTCGATCAGCTTGACGTAGTCGCCGACGCGGTCCGGCGAATCCTTGTTGGCGCCGACATTGACGCCGACGATGCCGCCGTGCTGCGCGCGCGCGGCAAGCCGGCGCAGAGCCGCCTCCGCGCCGTCATTGTTGAAGCCCATGCGGTTGATGATCGCCTCGTCGCGCTCGAGACGGAAGAGCCGCGGCCGCGGATTGCCGGCTTGCGGCTTCGGCGTCACCGAGCCGATCTCGACGAAACCGAAGCCGAGCCGCAGCAGCGCGTCCGGCACCTCGGCGCTCTTGTCGAAGCCCGCGGCCATGCCGATCGGATTGGGAAAGTTCAGCCCGAAGGCGCGCACCGCGAGCTTGGGATCATCGGCGCGCGGCTTGACCGGCGGCAGGAAGCGCAGGCCCTGGATCGCGAGGCGATGCGCGTCCTCGGGATCGAGCCAGCGCAGCACCGGCAGCGAAAAGGCGTCGAACGCGCGGATCACGGCAACAGCTCCGGAACATCGTGACTGCCGTCGGAGCGCATGTTGAGGTTCATCACCGCAAGGACCGCGCCGAGATCGAGCTCGCCATAGAGATGCGGGAAGAGCTCGTCATTGCGCGAGCGTTCCCAGCGCAACTCGCTGCCGAGCGCGTCGCCGTCGACCTCGACCAGGAACAGCGCGCGCTGCCCGAAATAGTGCTTGCGCAGGGTCTCGGGAACCTGGGCCGCAGTCGAGAAATGGATGAACCCGTCGCGCGCGTCATCTGCGCTGCCCCGGTAGACACCCTGCCGTTCCGCCTCGCGCCAGGCCGAGGCCGGACAGATTTTGTAGATCTTGACCACCGCTACCGCAGCCTTGTTTGTTCTTTGAGTCTCTTGGGTTTTTTCGCTTTTCGCGGGTCCTCGAAACCCGGGCGTGACCGTAAAGCCCGCCCCTTCCGAACTCAAGGCTTTGAGCCTTTTCCGCGCCGATGAAATCGGCACGGGGCTCCAGATTCCCGTTTTGCGCGCTTTCCTGACGCGAACGGCTACCCGCTTCGTTTGCGAACGCCGCCTCGGTCGCCTCTTGCGCGAAAAACGGAAAACCGGTTGATTTGAGGACAGTTTTCCTGAGTTGCGACGGGCTGGGCCTTCCATGGTCAGACAGGCCAAAGCGCAGAGGATGCTGACTCACGACCAGATCTGGGCCGCGCTGGACCGGCTGGCGGCGCGCGCCGGACTGTCGCCGTCCGGCCTTGCCAAGCGTGCCGGGCTCGACCCTACCACCTTCAACAGGTCCAAGCGCGTCACCGCCGACGGCCGCGAGCGCTGGCCCTCGACCGAATCGATCGCAAAAGCGCTGGCGGCGGCCGACGCCTCGATCGACAGCTTTGCGAAGCTGATTGATGACGACGGTGGAAGCGGCCGCGGCTCGGTGCCGCTGCTCGGCTTTGCACAGGCCGGAATGAGCGGCGCCTTCGATGAGGCCGGTCTTCCAACCGGCAGGGGCTGGACCGAGATCGCGCTTCCGATCGGAGAGGACGGTCAAGTCTTTGCGCTGGAGATTTCCGGCGCTGCGCTACTGCCTGCCTATCGCGACGGTGACATCATCCTGGTCTCGCCTGCGGCGCCGATCCGCAAGGGTGATCGCGTGGTGGTCAAGATCAAGACGGACGAGATCACGATTGCGACCCTGAAGCGCCGCACGGCAAAGACCCTGGACTTGGCGCCCCTCGATGCGTCACAGGAGGCGCGAACGGTCGCGGCGAGCGATGTCGCCTGGGTTGCGCGGATCCTCTGGGCGAGCCAGTGATGGCGCCGCTCACGCACTCCTCGCCAGGGCGCCGTCGATCATGTTGACCGCGTTCTGCACGCCGTAGACCGCGACGAAGGAGCCGAAGCGCGGGCCCTTCTCCTGGCCGAGCAGGACCTGGTAGAGCATGTTGAACCAGTCCAGCGTGACGCCGGGGCGGCCGTCCTTGCCCTTCTTGACCTGGTCGAGGAACGGCTCGCGGCGGCCGATCTCGTAGACGACGTTCTGGATGTCCTCGGCGGATGCGTCCTGCGCAAGCTGCGACAGCGCATCGCGCAAATCCTGCAGCGCGGCGCGCTCGCTGTCCGTGGGTACGCGGAACTGCTTCGTCGGCGCGACGAAGTCGCGATAATAGTTGATGGCATAGCCCACCATCGCATCCAGCTTCGGATGGGTCTGCGGGCTCACGCCGGGCCGGTAGCGGCCGATGAAGCCCCACAGCGTCTCGGCGTTCTCCGCGTTCGACGATGACACCAGCGTCAGGAGCAGCTGGAAGGTGACGGGCATGTCGCCCGTCGGCGGCTTGCCGTTGTGGATGTGCCAGACCGGATTGCCGAGCTGCTGCTTGCCGTCCTGCTTCGGAAAGCCGTCGAGGAATTGCTGGTAGTCGTCGACATTGCGCGGGATGACGTCGAAATACAGCCGCTTGGCCGCCTTCGGCTCGCGGTACATGAACAACGAGAGCGATTCCGGTGAGGCGTAGCGCAGCCATTCGTCGATGGTCAGGCCGTTGCCCTTCGATTTCGAGATCTTCTGGCCCTTCTCGTCGAGGAAGAGCTCGTAGTTGAAGCCTTCGGGCGGCGTGCTGCCGAGCGCTCTGGCGATCGCGCCGGACAGCTTCACGGAATCGATCAGGTCCTTGCCCGCCATCTCGTAGTCGACGCCGAGCGCGACCCAGCGCATCGCCCAGTCGGCCTTCCACTGGCACTTGACGTTGCCGCCGGTGACGGGCGTTTCAACTTCCTGGTTGGTATCGGGATCGACGTAGGTCACCGTGCCCGCCGCGACGTCGCGGCGGATCATCGGCACCTGCAGCACGACGCCCGTGGTCTTGCTGATGGGCAGGAACGGCGAATAGGTCGCGCGGCGATCCGGGCCCAGCGTCGGCAGGATGATCGCCATGATCTTGTCGTAGGCGGCGAGCATCTTCAGCAGCGTCGCGTCGAAGCGGCCCGACGTGTAGTAGTCGGTCGAGCTCGCGAACTCGTAGTCGAAGCCGAAATGATCCAGAAACGCGCGCAAGCGCGCGTTATTGTGCGCGCCGAACGACGGATATTCGTTCGAAAACGGATCCGGCACCCGCGTCAGCGGCTTGCCGATATGAGCGGCCAGCATCTCCTTGTTCGGAACGTTGTCGGGCACCTTGCGGAAGCCGTCCATGTCGTCGGAGAACGCCAAAAGGCGCGTCTTGACCTTGTCCTCGGTGAGCACGCGGAAGGCGTGGCGCACCATCGAGGTGCGCGCCACCTCGCCGAACGTGCCGATATGCGGCAGGCCAGACGGACCATAGCCGGTCTCGAACAGCACCTCGTCCTTCGGGCTTTTCTTCAGCCGCGCGACAATGGCCTTCGCCTGCTCGAACGGCCAGGCGTTGGATTGTTCGGCGAGCGCACGCAACTCGCTCGGGTTTGCGGCTAGATCAATAACGGACATCAGGGGCCTCCGGGCCGCGGAAAATAGCGATTTCCCGGCAGAATGCAAAAGCTGCGAGCTGATTCCCCCAGCCGTCTCCCGCTGGCGCAGGGGCTAGCGCATTTGGGAGTTTTCCCCTGCGGCCATCCTTCGAGACGCCCGCTTTGGGCGGGCTCCTCAGGATGAGGGCGGAGTGCGCGGCAGCAGGTTCAACGAGCACTGATGCCGATTAGCCTCATCCTGAGGAGGCGCGTCAGCGCCGTCTCGAAGGACGAGGCGTGCGCGCAGCCGCCGCCACAGGTCATATGCGCTAGCCCAGCGCTTGCGGAGAGGGTTGGGGGTGTCTCAGCGTTGGATCGAATGCGATGCGGCTCAATGCGCCGCTGAGGCCGAGCGTTTCGTCGCCACTTGCTTGGGGGCCGGCTTCGCGCTGGCCTGCGGTGCGCTGTCCCAGCCGCCGTTCGGGGTCGCAACGTTGACGGCATCGTCGGGCTGCGGCTCGGCGCTGAAGGTCTGGATCGCGAGCTTGGCGGCCGCCAGCGATTGCGGGTCGAGACGCTTGGCGACATCGTCGCGCTTGCCGGCGGCATCCGCATCGCCCTGGGCAGCTGCCAGATTGAACCATTTGTAGGATTCGGCGAGGTTCTGCTCGACGCCGATGCCGCGGGCATAGAGGATGCCGAGGTTGAACTGGCTGTCGGCGACGCCGCGATCGGCCGCTTTCCGGAACCACTGCGCCGCGCTCTTGTAATTGGCGCCGCGACCGCCGCCGTCGGCATCGAGCACGGCGAGATTGTGCATCGCCTTGGCGTTGCCGCGCTCGGCGGCCTGGGTGTAGTAGCGGCGCGCGATGTCGGCGTCCTTCTTCACCCCTAGGCCCTTTTCGTAGAGCGTGCCGAGGCGGAAGATTGCGGGGACGACCCCGGCCTGCGCCGCGCGGTCGTACCACTTCGCCGCTTCGTCGTAATTCGTGGCAACGCCCTTGCCTTCGGCAAAGCGCACGCCGATCTCGTAGGCCGCGGTCGCATCGCCCTTCATCGCGGCGCTGCGCAAGGCCGGGCCGCCGATGCCGTCAGGCAGCTTCTCGCTCGGCGGCACCTGAACGACGCCGAGCTTGGCGCGGCTCGTGCCCGACAGCGCGCCGGTGACGTCGCTTGAGGCCGGCGGCATCGCCGCGGCAGGCGCTTGCGGGATCTCAACGGAGGCCGAGCCGCCGGAACCGGGAAGAGGCGCCGGCGCGGCATTGTTCTGCGACTGCCGTCCGATCGGTGTCGGCGATGTCATCGACGGGGTGACCTGCTCGGGCGCGGCTGGCTTGGTCTCGACCGGCGGCGGCGCCGGCTGCGGTGCCGGCTCGCTCGGGATGTTTTGCATCGCCTGCGGCGTCGGTGACGAGCTGCCGCCTTCGAGCAGGTTCATCGCCATCTTGAAGGTGCCGAGCACGATCACGACCACGCTCGCGCCGACCAGCAGCGAGCGGATCTTCGAGGTGATGGTCGAGCCGCCTTCCTCGCCCTTCTCCTTGGCGCGGGCGATCGCGGCCTTGGCGCCGCGGGCCGGCTTCTCGGGCGGCTGTGCGGCGGCAGCTTGCGCCGCGCGGCGGGCGGCCGCGATGAAGCTCGACGACGACACCGGCTCCTTCGGCGCGGCGGCAATTCCGCTGATCGCGCTTTCGGAGGCGGCGATGCGCTCCGACGGCGTGGCGAGGCGTCCGCCCGGCCGTGTGCCCGGCTCGAGCGGGTGATCCGGCGGCAGTTCCGGCGCGAGTGCAGCGCGCGCCGTGTGCGGCTCCAGGATCTCGCTGATCGCACGCGGGGGAACCGGCGGCGGCGCCGGCACGGGCGGCGGCGCGGCGGGGGTGGCGGCGTGGAACTCGCGCGGTGCGGCGACGAAGGCAGCCGGCGGCGCCTGCGCGGCAGCTGGATTGGGCAGCTCGGGCTTCGGATCGTATTTCGGCGGCTGTGCTGGCGGTTGCGGCCGCGGCTCGCGCGCCATCGGCGCCGGCTCCATCGCCGCCGCCATCGGCATCGACATCGGCTGTGGGGCGGGGGGAGGCGGCGCGGTGCGCACCGCGCGCAGATCGCCCTCGATCATCGAGAGGCGATCGACGACGTGACCGAGCGCGCTGTGGACGGCCTCGAGCGAGTCCTGGGTGTGCCGGTTGGTCTCGGCCTGACTGAAGCGGATGTCGGAGAGCTCGCGCTTGACGAGGTCGACCATGCCGGAATCGGGCGGCGGCGCGGAGCTGCGGCTCTCGGCGAGGGCCGCATAGGTCGCCTGCTGCCGTTCCAGGTGCCTGAGGATGTCGTGCAGCCCGTCCTCGACGCGGCTCAAATTGCCGTTGCGCGGATCGGCGGCGGCCTCGATCCGCTCCAGGAGATAGGAAACACGCTGCTCGAGATGGGCGAAGGTCGAGGCGGAATCGTTGCCGACCTGCATGCGGTCGAAACGGTCCGACAGCGCGCGGATCGCAGCTTCGAGATGCTCGGTGCTCTCGGACGGCTGCGGCCGCTCGCGGGTTTCCAGCGCCGCCGTGAGCGCCGCGATGCGCTGCTCCAGCGCCGCGAAGCTGTCGCCATGGCCGGAGGCGCGGGTGATCTGGTCGACCTTGGACGACAGCAGCTGTACGTCTTCGGATAGCCGTGCCAGCGCCTCGTTGGAGGCGACGTTGGAGACGATGGCGCGCAGCGCGGAGATCGCGCCTTCGAGCTGCTGCACGGTCGAGGGATCGTCATTGGCGCGCAGGATCAGGTCGAGCTTGGCGCCGAGATTGCGGATCGCCTCGTCGTAGCCGGTGAGCTGCTCGGCCGGCGTCAGCGTGCGCAGTACCTGCTTGATGTCGGACAGTGCGCGCTCGATGCCGGCAAGAACCTGCCCGTCGGTGCCGTTGGAGCGGGTCTCGTCGATCCGGCGGTGCAGCGAGCGGATCTCGTTCTCGATCGATTCGATCGCGCGCCGCGGCATCGCCTCGGTGATGGCGGCGCGGATTTCGGCCAGCTCGCTGCGGAAGGCGTTGATGGCCTGCTCGGTATTGTCAGGCCGCTGCAGCGATTCGATCTGGCTCGTGATCTTGAGCAGATGGCGCTCGAGCGCGGAGAAATCCGGCCCCGGCTGCGGTGGCGGCGGCGCATAGGCAGGGGCGGGCGGCGCCATCGGCGGCGCGCAAGAAGCCGTTGGCGCAAGCGGCGGCGCGGCACGCGGCGGCATCTGCCGCGGCGCAAAGCCGTCGAGCTCGCTCTGGCGCGCGGTGATCTCGGCGACCGCAACGTCGAACGAAGCCGGGCTCAGGGGTGGTGAGCCGCGATAGACCTGCGCGGCGGCGCGCTCGACGGCATCGGCCTGGCGCTGGCGCGTCTCGGCCGGGGTGGGGCGAGGGGCCTGCGGCTGCGGCGCTTGCCGCTGTGGACGGGAGATCTGCGACAGGCGCGCGTCGAGCCGCGAGATCGCATCGTTGAGCTGGCGCGCGACGCCCTGCTCACGCGAGACGTCTGGTCGTGAGGAGTCTTGTCTTGAGACGTCTTGTCTTGAGGAGTCTTGGCGCGGCGCGGGTTTCGAGATCCGCTCGATCTGCTGGGTGATCGCGTCGAGCCGCTGGTGGATGTCGGCGACTTCGCGGCTCTCCTGACTCGGTCCTTGGCTCGGCACGTGCTGCGGACGCTGATCGTAGGATCCGCGGAAATTAGGCGGGGCAGTTTCGCCGAGCGTGGAGTTCAGCCAATCGTTGAGCGACATGCCGGCACGGCGCGCAGCAGCCTCGGCCCGCTCCCGGACGGATGGATCGATGCCGTCGACACTCCACGATACGCGCGAATTCATGACTCTGTCCGGTTCCGACTTCGGCACCCCACCCCGGCGCCTCCAGCTTCCCCACGCGTGCCGGTTGCAAAGACAATCGAATTTGGCGCGGGTCGTCTGCCTCGAAAACCGACTTTTTCCTGTTACGGTAAATAACGAGTTAAGGAATGCGGCGTGGCTGTCTTAAAGTTGGGCGGCGGGAACTGGGGGCGGTGTTGTGTCGCGCATCCGGCCCCGAAACAAACCGGTGTCATGCCCCGCGAAGGCGGGGCATCCAGTACGCCGCGGCTCCTCGGTTCTAGCCGCGCCGTCTCTGGAATACTGGATCGCCAGCCTTCGCGGGCGATGACAGCGGGGAGGCGGAAAGGGCTCGCGTAACGTCGGCGCCCTCAGCCCTTCTCGCGCTTGCCATCCTCGATCGGCACCACCGTCGCCTTGCCGCTCATCGCCGACAGCGCTTCCAGCGCCTCCTCGCAGAAATCGGCCACCATCTGCTCGTGGCGGGCGCCGAGCTGGAGCAGCAGCAGATTGCCGAGATCGAGCCGTCCCTCCGCCGTGCCGTCGGGAAAGCGCTTCTTCAGGATGCGCTCGTAATTGGCGTGGCGGTCGCGGTGGTGCTCCAGGCGGGCCATCAGGTCGGTGCGCATGGGCTCGATGTCGATGCTGTCGAGCGCATGCAGCCGCACCAGGAGGTCGTCCTTGATCGAGGGCGGCGTGCTTGGCCGCGCGGCCCAGTGCCGCAGTGCTGTTCGGCCCTCGGGAGTCAGCGTATAGATCAGTTTATTGGGCTTGCCCGACTGCACGACCTCGCGGCCCTGGATGTAGCCGCGGTCCCGCAGCTTGGAGAGCTCGCGGTAGATCTGCTGATGGTCGGCCTTCCAGAAGAAGCCGATCGAGGAATCGAACGTCTTGGCGAGTTCGTAGCCCGTCATCGGGCGTTCCGTCAGGCATGCGAGGATTGCGTCGCCCAGTGCCATGACCGGCCCCCTTCTTTAGGTTTGACCAAGTTGCTTGACTTTATGCGCATCGGCGCATATGCGTCAATGTGCATATGAGGCAGCGTGCAGGCGGGCCGCAGGCCCGACTGAATAATCAAGTGAAATCAATCTCCTCGCTACTGTGCATGGGGTTGTTTTCGCACTTTTGCCCTTAGCCTAGGGAGGCACCTGAGAATGACCGGCCTCGATTCCTGGTACGCCTACATGAAGTCTCACGACCGCACCGCGCTCTGGGACCTCCTGCATCCCGACGCCGTGTTCGAAAGCCCGGTCGTGCATACGCCGCAGCGCGGCCGCGACATCACCTTCAAATACCTCTCCAGCGCCGAGAAGTTGCTCGGCGGCCCCGGCTTCACCTATGTCGGCGAGTGGCGCAGCGACAATGGCGCGGTGCTCGAATTCAAGAATGTCATCGACGGCATCGAGATCAACGGCGTCGACATCATCAGCTTCGATAGCGAGGGGCGCATCACCCACTTCAAGGTGATGGTGCGTCCGCTCAAGGCGATCAACATGCTGCACCGCCTGATGGCGGAGCAGCTTGCCGCCGCCCAATCATAAGCCCAACATCCTCCTCAAGCCCCATGCCGGGAGACCACTATGCCGATCTATAAAGCCCCCGTCGAAGACGTGAACTTCCTGCTCAACGACGTCTTCCAGATCGATCGCTACGACAATCTCGCCGGCTTCTCCGATGCGTCGAGCGACGTGCGCGAGGCCATCCTCGGCGAAGCCGCCAAGCTCGCCGAAGAGGTGCTGCAGCCGCTCAACCGCGTCGGCGATCTCGAAGGCTGCAAGCGTGCGGATGACGGCAGCGTCACCACGCCGAAGGGGTTCAAGGAGGCGTTCAAGCAGGTCGCCGAGGGCGGCTGGCTCGGCCTGTCGGCGCCGACCGAATATGGCGGCCAGGGCCTGCCGGTGACCCTGAGCCAGGCGGTCAATGAATTCCAGATCTCCGCCAACATGGCGTTCTCGATGTATGGCGGCCTCACCATGGGCGCGACCGCGGCGCTCTTGGTGCACGGCACGCCCGAGCAGAAGAAGACCTACGTGCCGAAGATGGTGGCCGGCGAATGGACCGGCACCATGAACCTCACCGAGCCGCATTGCGGCACCGATCTCGGCATGCTCCGCACCAAGGCAGTGCGGCAGGCGGACGGCAGCTTCAAGATCACGGGCACCAAGATTTTCATCTCGGCCGGTGAGCACGATCTCGCCGACAACATCATCCATCTCGTGCTCGCCCGCATCGAGGGCGCGCCGGCCGGCATCAAGGGCGTGTCGCTGTTCGTGGTGCCGAAGTTCCTGGTCAATGCCGACGGTTCGGTGGGCGCGCGCAACGGCGTCGTCTGCGGCTCGATCGAGCACAAGATGGGCATCCACGGCAATTCGACCTGCGTGATGAACTACGACAACGCCACCGGCTGGCTGATCGGCGAAGAGAACAAGGGCATGCAGGGCATGTTTGTGATGATGAACGAGGCGCGGCTCGGCGTCGCCGTGCAGGGCCTCGCGCAGTCCGAGGTCGCCTATCAGAACGCGGTCGCCTATGCCCGCGAGCGCATCCAGGGCCGCGCGCTGTCAGGCGTCAAGGCGCCGGACAAGCCGGCCGACCCGATCATCGTGCATCCCGACGTGCGCCGCACGCTGCTCTCGATCCGCGCGTTCAACGAGGCCGCGCGAGCCTTCGTGATGTGGACCGCGCTGAAGAGCGACGTCGCCCATCGCTCCGAAGACCCCAAGGACCGCCAGGCCGCCGACGACCACATGGGCCTGATGACCCCGGTGCTGAAGGGCTTTCTCACCGATTACGGCTTCGCCAACGCGGTGCAGGCGCAGCAGATGTATGGCGGCCACGGCTACATCGCCGAGCAGGGCATGGAGCAGTTCGTGCGCGATGCGCGCATCGCCATGATCTATGAAGGCGCCAACGGCATCCAGGCGCTCGACCTCGTCGGCCGCAAGCTGCCGCGCGACGGCGGACGCGCCATCATGGCCTTCTTCGGCGAGGTCATGGCGTTCGCCAAGGAGAACGGCGGCGACGAGGCGCTGAAGCCCTTCATCACGCCGCTCTCGACCTCGCTCGGCCATCTGCAGCAGGCGACGACTTGGCTGATGCAGAACGCGATGGCAAAGCCCGACAATGCCGGTGCCGCCGCAACCGATTACCTGCATCTCTTCGGCTTCGTCGCGCTCGGCTACATGTGGGCGCGGATGGCCAAGGTGACGAATGCCAAGATTGCCGAGAGCGGGGCGACGCCCTATCTCTCCACAAAACTCGTCACCGGCCGCTTCTTCGTGGAGCGGATGCTGCCGGAGACCGCCGCCAATCTCGCGCGCATCCAGGCCGGTTGCGCCACCATCATGGAACTGCCGGCGGAAGCGTTCTGAGCCTGCTTCCGCTGCCTGCTCCCAATCGTACAACATCACATCAGGAGGGCGTCATGCCTGAGGCATTCATCTACGACCACGTTCGTACCCCGCGCGGCCGCGGCAAGCCGGACGGCGCGCTGCACGAAGTCACCGCCCTCGCGCTCGCGACCGTGCCGCTGAAGGCGCTGAAGGACCGCAATAATTTGCCTGAGGATTCGGTCGATGACGTCGTGCTCGGCGTGGTCGATCCGGTTGGCGAAGCCGGCTCCGACATCGCGCGCTTCGCGGCGCTGAAGGCCGGCCTTGGGGAGGCCGTGCCCGGCGTGCAGATCAGCCGCTTCTGCGCTTCCGGCCTCGATGCCGTGAACTTCGCAGCGGCGCAGATCATGAGCGGCCAGCATGAGCTCGTGATCGGCGGCGGCGCCGAATCCATGAGCCGCGTCGGCATCGGCGCCTCCGGCGGGGCCTGGCCGATGGATCCCTCGATGGCGGTGCCTGCCTACTTCATGCCGCAGGGCGTGTCGGCCGACCTGATCGCCACCAAGTACGGCTTCTCGCGCGACGACGTCGACGCCTACGCCGTGCAGAGCCAGCAGCGCGCCGGCAAGGCCTGGGACGAAGGCCGCTTCAACAAATCCGTGGTGCCGGTGAAGGACATCAACGGCCTCACCATCCTCGCCAAGGACGAGCACATGCGCCCCTCGACGACGATGCAGTCGCTGGCGCAGCTGCAGCCGTCGTTCACGATGATGGCGCAGATGGGCGGCTTCGACGGCGTCGCGGTGCAGTCGCATCCGGAGATCGAGCGCGTCAATTACGTGCACCATGCCGGCAATTCCTCGGGCATCGTCGACGGCGCCGGCGCCGTGCTGCTCGGCAGCAAGGAAGCTGGCAGCAAGTACGGCCTGAAGCCGCGCGCCAAGATCCGCGCATTCGCCAACATCGGCTCAGAGCCGGCGATGATGCTGACCGGTCCGGTCGACGTCACCGAGAAGCTGTTCGCGCGCTCCGGCATGAAGAAGTCGGACATCGACCTGTTCGAGCTGAACGAGGCTTTCGCCTCGGTCGTGCTGCGCTACATCCAGGCCTTCGACATCGACAATGCCAAGATCAACGTCAATGGCGGCGCGATCGCGCTCGGTCACCCGCTGGGGGCCACCGGCGCAATGATCCTCGGCACCGTGCTCGACGAGCTCGAGCGCACCAACAAGTCCACCGCCCTCGTCACGCTGTGCATCGGTGGCGGCATGGGCACCGCGACCATCATCGAGCGCGTCTAAGGGTAGGGAGCAACCAACATGTCGTACAAGAACTTCAAGGTTGAGACCGATTCGGACGGCATCGCGCTCGTCACCTGGGACATCCCGGGCCGCTCCATGAACGTGCTCGACGAGACCTCGACCAACGAGCTCGAGGCGATCGTCAAGGCGACCACGGCGGATGCCGCGGTGAAGGGCATCGTCATCACCTCCGCCAAGGAAGCGTTCTGCGCCGGCGCCGATCTGTCCATGCTCGAAGGCATGAACCAGGCCTATGCGAAGGTTTTCAAGGAGCAGGGCGAGATCGCGGCGAACCAGATGCTGTTCGACCAGAGCCGGCGCTTCTCGCAGGTGCTGCGCGGAATCGAAACCTCAGGCAAGCCGTGGGCGGCGGCGATCAACGGGCTCGCGCTCGGCGGCGGCTTCGAGATCACGCTGTGCTGCCATTATCGCGTCGCGGCGGAGAATCCCAAGACGCGCCTCGGCCTGCCCGAGGTCAAGGTCGGCCTATTCCCCGGCGCCGGCGGCACGCAGCGCGTGCCGCGCCTGGTGCCGCCGCAGGACGCCATGACCATCCTGCTCAAGGGCGACCCCGTCACGGTCGACAAGGCCAAGGCGCTGAACCTGATCCACGCCATCGTTCCCGCCGCCGACCTCATCAAGGCGGCGAAGGACTGGATCAAGGGCGGCGGCAAGGCCGTCGCGCCGTGGGACGAGAAGGGCTTCAAGCTGCCCGGCGGTCCGGTGTTCTCCAAGGCCGGCATGATGATGTTCCCGGCCGGCAACGCGATCTATCGCCGCGAAACCTACGACAATTACCCGGCCGCGCGGGCGATCATGAGCTGCGTCTATGAAGGCCTGCAGCTGCCGATCGATGCGGCGCTGCGCGTGGAGTCGCGCTACTTCACCTCGGTGCTGCGCTCGAAGGAAGCGGCTGCGATGATCCGCAGCCTGTTCCTGTCGATGCAGGAGCTCAACAAGGGCGCGCGTCGTCCGAAGGATGTGCCCGCCACCAAGGTGAAGAAGATCGCCGTGATCGGCGCCGGCTTCATGGGCGCGAGCGTCGGCTATGTCTCGGCCCGCGCCGGCCTCGACGTCGTCCTGATCGATCGCGACCAGGAGAGCGCCGACAAGGGCAAGGCGCATGCCCAGAAGGTGATCGAGGAGCAGATCAAGAAGGGCCGCGCCAAGCCTGCGGACGCCGAAGCGCTGCTCGCGCGCATCACGCCGACCACAGACTACGCCGCGCTGAAGGACGTCGACCTCGTCATCGAGGCCGTGTTCGAGGACCGCAAGGTCAAGGCGGAGACCTTTGCCAAGGCGCAGCAATATCTGAAGCCTGATGTGATCTTCGCCTCCAACACTTCGACGCTGCCGATCACCTCGCTGGCCGAGAGTTTTAAGGATCAGGGGAAGTTCATCGGCATTCACTTCTTCTCGCCGGTCGAGAAGATGATGCTGGTCGAGATCATCCTCGGCAAGAACACCGGCGACGTCGCGCTCGCGACCGCGCTCGACTACGTCCGCCAGATCGGCAAGACGCCGATCGTGGTCAACGACTCCAGAGGCTTCTTCGCCAATCGCTGCGTCGGCCGCTACGTCGCCGAAGGCAACGAGATGTTCCTGGAGGGCGTGCCGCCCGCGATGATCGAGAACTGCGCCAAGATGGCCGGCATGCCGGTCGGCCCGCTCTCGCTCTCGGACGAGGTCGCGCTCGATCTCGGTCTCAAGATCATGAAGGCGACCGAAGCCGATCTCGGCCCCAACGCGATCAATCCCGAGCAGAAGAAGCTGATGGTGGAGATGGTCGAGAAGCAGGGCCGGCTCGGCCGCAAGAACAGCAAGGGCTTCTACGACTATCCCGAGAAGGGCAAGGGCCAGAAGAGCCTGTGGCCGGGCCTCTCGGCCTTGCAGCCGAAGCAGCTCGATCCCGATACGCTCGATATCGAGGAGCTGAAGCAGCGCTTCCTGGTGGTGCAGGCGGTGGAAGCTGCGCGCACCGTTGAGGACCACGTCATCACCGATCCGCGCGAGGCCGATGTCGGCTCGATACTCGGCTTCGGCTTCGCGCCGTTCACCGGCGGCACGCTGTCTTACATCGACTTCATGGGCACGAAGAAGTTCGTCGAGCTCTGCCACAAGCTGGAGGCGAAGTACGGCTCGCGCTTCACCCCGCCGAAGCTGCTCGAGGAGATGGCCGCGAAGGGCGAGACCTTCTACGGCCGCTTCGCGCCGAAGAAGGCGGCGGCCTGACGAGAGGCTTGTAGCCCGGATGGAGCGCAAGCGAAATCCGGGAGCAGTCCTTCAACGCGAGAACCCCGGATTGCGCTTCGCTTCATCCGGGCTACGCAAATAAAGGCCGGATCGTCGATCCGGCCTTTTTCATTTTCCGTCGCCGAACGGCGAGAAGGCGCGCCCTCCGACGACATCGTCGTCGAGACGGGCCTTCCAGCTGCCTTCGTCGCCGCGGCCGATGCGCACCTCGAAACGCCAGCCATTCTGGTTGGTGAAGGCGACGTCCGCGCCGCTCTTCGTCCTGGCGTAGCGGCAGGGATATTCGGTCGGCCGGTTCGGAAAGACGATCTTTCCTTCTCTGCTCTCGAACACGGCCGAGGTGATCTGCGGAGGGATCGTGAAGATGCAATTGCGTTCCGGCGCGACCGGCGTCGAGAGCCCGAGCATCGCCAGCGGCGCGCCCGCGGCGGTCATGAGGACGATCATGTTCATGGAGGCAATTGTCTCCTGGAGATGCTCCTTCGACGTCGCCGCGGATCAGATGGTTCACAAAAGGAAGGGCTGGATCATCGCTTGGGCGCTCTGCCTTGAGCCTTGTCACATCGATTGATGCGCTTTCGTCTCACCCCAGCACCCAATCCTCCACCCCGGCCACGCTCGCTTCGCCCTGGCACCGCTCTTGCTGATGATCCACCGGATGGCCCATCGACATTGAAGGTGTCTCGCAATGATCCCCACGGTGTCTCAAGACAGCGCAGCCGGCGTTGCGGTAAGATACGCCCCCTTGTTGCTGCTGGATCGGCCGTGGCGCCGCCGCAGGCTCCTCCGGTGGCGCAGAAAAATTCCTTCGTGGTTTGGCCTGGTCTTACTCGTCCTCGTCTTTGATGTTGCGCTGGCCGTGCTTGCCTGGTTCGCCGTCGATCTCGTCCTGCACTGAAAGCTCACCTCTGTGCACGTAGAACGTCGCCGCCAAATAGGCGACCTGGCCGGCAATCAGGCAGCCGACGATGATTGGAACGCCCGTCCAGAATCCAAAGCCCGAGGTCTGAAGCACCGTCGCGGCAAGGATCGCAGTCGCCGGCGAGACCAGCAATAGAGTCCAGACCCGGAAGAACAGACCCGTCGCCAAGCCGGTGATTGCGCTCGCGAGCAGGAGGAGGATTACAGTCGTCACAATAGCTTTCCGGTCCGACGGTTAGCGTCCTGTCCCTCGCTGAAGTTGAGGCACAGGAGGATTGCTCTCACAAGGATGGCGACGTCCGCGGAGCGCAAAAGGCGGAGTTATTGTTAACCCGGACAATGCTCGTAAAATCCCCGTCAGCGCATCGCGAATCATCGGATTAGCGAATGACGCAAGCAAAGAGCCGAATCATCGGTCCGGCTCTTCGTCGACCCCGCCCGTTACGCTTCGCGAACGGCGGACCAGAGCTGATCGGCGATCATCTGGACAATCACTTGGCCTTCCGTCACGATCTGATTGCCGTCGAGGCCCAGCGCAGGGACTTGGCCCGAAGGAGGCCCCAACTTCAGATAATCCTCACCATTTCGGGCTTCTTGGCGCCGCTACCGACCTCGACCAGGCCACAGAGCGGGCTGGCCTCCAGGAGCACGAGGCGGGGACGGCGGGCACACACCGGGGAAACCATCCGGTTTCGAGGAATTTCCTTCCCCTGACGCTTGGCTCGGCCGAAAGAACGACTACATGCACCTGCTTGAAATAGTCAAGATTGATGCAGGTGCATCGAATGGAGTAAGAGACGGGCGACGAGCTTGAGCGGGACCATGAAACGCAAACCATCGACCGAGGCAACCGCCGCCTGGATCCGCCTGATGCGGGTGCAGAGCCGCGTGCTCGATTGCGTCGAGCAGGACTTGAAGAAGGCCGGCTTCCCACCGCTGGCCTGGTATGACGCCCTGCTCGAACTGTCGCGGGCGCCCTCGGGCGAGCTGCGGCCGGTCGAGCTCGAGCGGCAGATGCTGATCCCGCAATATTCGACCTCACGCCTGATCGACCGCCTGGTCGACGAGGGCCTCGCCTCGCGGCGCGAATGCAAGATCGACAAGCGCGGCCAGTTCGTCGAGATCACCGAAGCCGGCCGCGAGCTGCAGAAGCGAATGTGGGGCGCCTATTCGGCCGCGATCGAAAAATATGTCGGCTCGAAACTGTCGGACGCCGACGCCGTCAAGCTCAGCAATCTGCTCGATCGCCTGGGCTGCTCGTGCGGCGAGATGAAACTGCCGCCCGCGGCCGCCAACGAAACCATGCCATCGCGATGATCGCGCGGCAAACCCGCTCGCCCGTGCAACCGGTGGGTTCGCGGGCCGTCCCTGTCACCCGCGCGCGTTCGGTCGAAGCGCTTTTGATTAGAGTTTGATATGGCGCGAGACCAGATCGACATGACGCCGCTGCAATCACGCGACGAGCTCGTCGCGTGGTTCGAGGCAGGCTGCAAGGACCCGTCCGAGTTCCGCATGGGCACCGAGCACGAGAAAACGCCGTTCACGCTCGACGGCCATCGTCCGGTGCCTTACGAGGGCGCGCGCGGCATCGGCGCGCTGCTCGAAGGCATGAAGCTCCTGCTCGGCTGGGAGCCGATCATGGAGCAGGGCAACATCATCGGCCTCTACGACGTCACCGGCGGCGGCGCCATCTCGCTCGAGCCCGGCGGACAGTTCGAGCTGTCCGGCGCGCCGGTCGAGAACGTGCACCAGACCCAGAGCGAGCTGATGGCGCACTTGGCGCAGGTGCGCGAGATCGCAACCCCGCTCGGCATCGGCTTCCTCGGCCTCGGCATGACGCCGTCCTGGTCGCGCGCCGATATCCCGGTGATGCCCAAGGGCCGCTACAAGATCATGACCAATTACATGCCGAAGGTCGGTCAATACGGCCTCGACATGATGTACCGGACCTGCACGGTGCAGACCAATCTCGACTTCTCCTCCGAAGCCGACATGGTCAAGAAGCTGCGCGTCTCGCTCGCACTTCAGCCGGTCGCAACTGCACTGTTCGCTAATTCACCGTTCACCGAGGGCAGGCCGAACGGCTTCCTCTCGTTCCGGTCCGAGATCTGGCGCGACACCGACAATGCGCGCGCGGGCATGATGCCGTGGGCGTTCGAGGACGGCATGGGGTTCGAGCGCTATGTCGATTATGCGCTGGACGTGCCCATGTATTTCGTCAAGCGCGGCGAGGAGTACATTGACGTCTCGGGCTCCTCGTTCCGCGCCTTCTTCGACGGCCGCAACAACAACCTTCCCGGCGAGCGTCCGACCTTGTCGGACTGGGCCAACCACCTCTCGACGATCTTCCCGGAAGTGCGGCTCAAGCGCTATCTCGAGATGCGCGGCTCGGACGGCGGCCCGTGGGGCCGCTTGCCGGCGCTGCCGGCGTTCTGGGTCGGGCTGCTCTACGACGATGCCTCGCTCGATGCCGCCTGGGAGATCGTCAAGCACTGGAGCGCGCATGAACGTCAGGCCCTGCGCGACGACGTGCCGCGCATGGGCTTCAAGGCGCGGATCAAGGACCGCTATCTGTTCGAGATCGCCAAGGAATGCCTCGTTCTTGCCCATGCCGGCCTTCGCCGGCGCGGCCGGATCGACCAGCTCGGGCGCGACGAAACACGGCATCTCGAACCGCTCGATCGCATCATCGATTCCGGCCGGACGCCAGCCGAGGAGATGCTGGATAAATTCAACGGACCCTGGAAGGGTTCGGTGGAACCGGCCTACGCGGAATACGCGTTCTAGACCTCTGAAGCCGGGCACCCAGGATTCAGTCGTTCATCGCCCATACAGGTTTGCGGCGATCAAATGACCGGCTGAAAAACCTGAGCGTCGTCAATAACTCGAAAGCTGTTCCGATGTGGAAGGGCCGCCTGTCCGGGGCCATCATGGCCAGCGCCGCGGCATGTGTCACGCTGCTTTCGCTTGCGTTTGCGAGCGCGCCGGCGCTTGCCCAGACGGCGTTCGACCGGCCCGGCGGCGACTATTTCAGTACGCCCGTCACCTCCGGCGATCCCGAGGATTGCGCGCTGCTGTGCGAGCGCGATCGCCGTTGCCGCTCCTGGAGCTTCAACTATCCCGATGTCGAAGGCGGCTCGGCCGTGTGCTGGCTGAAGAACACCGTGCCGGCCCGCGTGCCGGGTAGCTGCTGTATCTCCGGGGTGCGCGGCGCCGGCGTGATCGAGCCGCGCGTCGAAGGCGTCGAGACGTCGATCGACCGTCCCGGCGGCGACTTGCGCAATTTCGAGCTCAAGGACGGCGAAAGCGTCGAGGCCTGCAAGGCCGCCTGCACCGCCGACAACAAATGCCGCGCCTTCACCTATGCCCGCCCCGGCTACACCGGGCGCGAGGCGCGCTGCTTCCTGAAGAAGGAAATCAAGCCGCCGCGAAGGAAGGCGGGGTTCACGTCGGGCGTGGTGCGGTAGCATCCATACTCGTGCCCCGGACGCCATCAGCGCGTTTACGCGCGTCTTCGACGCGCTATGGCGGCGCTTCTTCAGCGCCGCACTGCGGAGACGGGACACGTGAGGCACCTCACTCCGCCGCGATCACCGTGATCTCCGGCCACAGCGCTTTCCAGCGCTTAGCCTTCGCTTCGTAGTTCGCCGCGGAAAAATTCGGTCCTGGATTTGGCCGCGCGATCAGTGCCGCAATGTCGTCAAACCCGCGCGGTGCGTAGACTTCGTGGCCATCGCTTGCGCGCCTGACGCCGACCTGCGTGTTCTGCGTGAGGAAGCGGTCGATGCCTTCCCTCGAGCTTCTCAGCGGCGGATACGGCAGGCCGTGCTTGGCCGGGTACCACATGTGCACGCGGGCCTGGTTGCGGACCTCGATCTTGGCGCCGAGATGCGCGAGGCGCGCATGGAGGGTGCGGATCACCGCGTCCTCGGCCTCCCACAATGTGCCGGCGTCGAAATAGAACACGTCGTAATCGGCGATGCCGTGGTCGATCGGGCGCCCCGTGAGCACGTTCCATACCGTCTGCACCAAGCATCCCGACACCAGCCACGCATCCGGCAGCGCGAGCCGGTGCAGTTCGTCGAGGATCGCGGCGTTGACCGGATTGCGTAAGGCGAGCGCGAGGAATTCGTCCTTGCTCACCTGCGACCGGTCAGTGCACGGCGGTGAAGAACCGCGACAGCCTGAATCCGGACAGCCAGGTCCACACCGGCTGGCTGCGCATGCCGAGGTCCCAGGAGCCGACCACGGCGTCCGCACGTCCGATCAGATTGTCGATCGGCAGCAGGCCGACGCCGCCGGAGCGCAGCGGCACGCGGCTATCGGCGGAATTGTCGCGGTTGTCGCCGAGCACGAACAGATGCCCGGCCGGGACCGTCACCTCGGGCGTGTTGTCGAGCGGACCGCTGTCGCGCATTTTGAAGATCAGATGCGAGACGCCGTTCGGCAGCGTCTCGACATAGCGATAGGCGGGCTCGCTGCCGCCACGGTCGTTCTCGGCGGCACCGACGCCGTCGGGCTTCAGCTCGGCCGGACGGTCGTTGATGAAGAGCTGGCCCTGCCGCATCTGGATGCGGTCGCCGGGCAGACCCACGACGCGCTTGACCCAGGCCTGCGAGCGATCGCCGGGCCAGCGGAACACGACGACGTCGCCGAGCTTCGGCGTCTCCGCGAACACGCGGCCGCTCTCCGGCAGGCTGATCTGAATCGGCAGCGACGAGGTGCCGTAGCCATAGGGGAATTTCGAGGCGAGCAGCGCATCACCGATCAGGAGCGTCGGCTCCATCGAGCCCGATGGCACGTAGAACGGCTCGGCGAGCGCGCCCTTGGCGATGAAGACCGCGGCGACGATGCCGGCGAGCTGAGCGATCTGTCCGCCCCAGCCGCTGCTTTTGCGCTTGGGGCTGACCGTGACCTTGTCTTCAACGCTCATGCGCCGGTTCCACCCACGGTGATGCGTTCCATCAGTAGCGACGGCTGGCCGACGCCGACAGGCACGCCCTGGCCGTTCTTGCCGCAGGTGCCGATGCCGGTGTCGAGCGCGAGGTCGTTGCCGATCATGCGGATGCGATGCAGGTCGGTCGGTCCGTTGCCGATCAGCATGGCGCCTTTCAGGGGCGCCCCGATCTTGCCGTTCTCGATTTTGTAGGCCTCGGTGCACTGGAACACGTATTTGCCCGAGGTGATGTCGACCTGTCCGCCGCCGAAATTCGCGGCGAACACGCCGTTCTTCACCGAGGCGATGATCTCGGCCGGATCGCGGTCGCCGGCGAGCATGTAGGTGTTGGTCATGCGCGGCATCGGCACATGGGCATAACCCTGGCGACGGCCGTTGCCGGTCGGCTTCATGTTCATCAGCCGTGCGTTCTGGCGGTCCTGCATGTAGCCGACCAGGATGCCGTCCTCGATCAGCACGGTGCGATTGGTCGGCGTGCCCTCGTCGTCGATCGACAGCGAGCCGCGGCGCGAGGCGATGGTGCCGTCGTCGACCACGGTGACGCCCTTGGCCGCGACCTGCTGGCCCATCAGGCCCGCAAAAGCAGATGTCTTCTTGCGATTGAAGTCGCCCTCGAGGCCGTGGCCGACCGCTTCATGCAGCATCACGCCGGGCCAGCCGGCGCCGAGCACGACGTCCATCTCGCCGGCGGGCGCCGGAATCGACTCCAGATTGACCAGCGCCTCGCGCAGCGCGCCGTCGGCGGCCTCGCGCCAATTCCTGCTCTCGATGAACTCGGCATAGCCGGCGCGGCCGCCATAGCCCTTGCTGCCGCTCTCCTGGCGGTCGCCCTGGCCGGCGACGACGGAGATGTTGACGCGCACCAGCGGACGGATATCGCGATAGCTCTCACCGTCGGGCCGCAGGATCTCGACGACCTGCCAGGTCGCGCCGAGACTGACGCTGACCTGCCGCACCCGTGGATCCTTGTCGCGCAGGTAAGCGTCGATCTCGGCGAGCAGTTTTACTTTTGTCTCGAAGCCTGGGGCATCCAGGGGATTGTCGTCGCCATAGAGGCGGACATTGGTATGCGGCGGCGGCGTCGAGAAGCTGCCGGAGTAGCCGCCGCGCACGGCGGCAACCGCATCGGCAGCGCGGATCAGCGCCGGCAGCGAGACGTCGGAGGAATGCGCGTAGCCGACCGCATCGTCCTTGACGGCGCGCAGGCCAAAACCCTGCGAGGTGTCGTAGGTCGCCTGCTTCAGCCGCCCATTGTCGAACATCAGCGCTTCGGTCTGGCTGTATTCCAGGAACAGCTCGCCGTCGTCGGCGCCGGAAAGCCCACGCGCGACCTCGCTGCGAACCTGGTCGCGGTCGAGATTGGCACGGTCGAGCAGGGAGGTCGTGGCAGGATTGGTCATGCGTCCGTCCATTAGCCGGGGATGTGGGGCAAGATAATGGTTTCGGATCGGTTCCGCGAGAGCGCGAAGCCTCACATTACGGAAACAAAATGATTGTCAAGGTTAGCCGCTGCTACGGCAGCTTGTCATAGCCCTCACCCAGTCCGTTCAGGCTGAGCGGGAAGCCGATGCCTTCTTCCGGCGTCTCGAAGATGATGAAGGTCGCGGTCTTGGCGCTGCGGAGCTGGCCGAGCAGCTTGTCTTCCAGCACGACCTCGGCGACGCAGCCATTGGGCAGGCAGCGGACGAAGCCGGCGCGGCCGACGTCCTGGTTGTCGAGCTTGAGCCCGAGGCCGGAGGGCAAGAGGACCCCGAGCGGAGCGACCACGCGCATCAGCCGGCTCTTCTGGTCGGCGGTCTTGAGCACGATCACGGTCAGGCCGGCATTGGAGCGGTCTTCGGCCACCACGCTCTGGATCAGGGCGCATTGCTCGGTCTGGGCGCCGGGCGGGGTGTCGCAGCGGATCTGCCAGTCGCCATGGACGGAGCGCACCGCGCCCTGCGCATGGGCGAGCCCCGGCAGCGCCAGCAGGACCATCGCAGCCACGAGGCCGGCGAGCGCCGGGAGGCCGTTCGCCGGCCTTGCCATCGATCTCGAAAGCCCCATCGGGTCGGTCCCTCTGCTCGCCTGGGTTGCTCGCGCTTGGCGGACTGATCTGGCGGACTGATACGGAATGACGGCGTCTTGAAGGCGATTCCCAAGCAAATTCCGCGCCGCCCACACCGCCATTGCCCGCACGAATCAGGCTGCCGCGTGGCAGTCTTCCAGTGCCTACCGCGGGCAATTCCGCTGTCAAGCCGCAGCGTCCCGGGAAACGGTATTTTTGTCTGATCTTGCTGGGAAATATCTTGCCGGTGATGGCTGGCAGGCGGGGCTCAAGACTGCATTGCGATAGATCAAGAATTATGGTTTGAGAGGCTTGATTTCGCGTTCTAGCGATCTGGCCCCAATTCCTCTTAGAGGTATTCTTGCGTGGCGGTTTGTCGGACTGGCGGATCGAATAAGCGTTTCCCGCAAGCAGGGGAATGCACGTGGGGTGATCTCGGAAGGGGAGCGCGAACGACATGAGGATGTCGATGGGTCGGGTGGGCCGGCAATTGCTGGGATTGGCCACCATCGCCTTGGTGGCGACTGGAGTCACGCTGGCGACGGGTGGTGCGGCCTTGGCCGAGCTCGGGCAGCCGGCGCCGTGGGAGTGGACGCTTCAGCAGTCCGGTTCCCCGGTGATGGACAACATCGTCTGGTTCCATAACTTCCTCTTCGTGCTGATCACTCTGATCACGCTGTTCGTCCTGGCGCTGCTCGTGATCGTGGTCGTCAAGTTCAACGCGAAGGCCAATCCGGTGCCGTCGCGGACCACCCACAACACGCTGATCGAGGTGGCTTGGACGCTCGTCCCGGTGCTGATCCTGGTCGGCATTTCGGTGCCGTCGTTCCGGCTGCTGTTCCTGGAGCTCGACATTCCGAAAGCGGACCTGACCGTGAAGGCGACCGGCAAGCAGTGGTACTGGTCCTATGCCTATCCGGATAACGGCAAGTTCGAATTCGATTCGCTGATGGCGCAGGACAAGCAGCCCCGTCTGCTCGGCGTCGACAACGAGATGGTGGTGCCGGTCAACAAGGTGATTCGCGTCCAGACCACGGGTGCGGACGTCATCCATGCGTTCGCGCTGCCGGCTTTCGGCGTCAAGATCGACGCCATTCCCGGCCGTCTGAACGAGACCTGGTTCAAGGCTACCAAGACCGGCATGTACTACGGTCAGTGCTCGGAACTGTGCGGCAAGGATCACGCCTTCATGCCGATTGCGATCCGCGTGGTGAGCGACCAGGAGTTCGCCTCCTGGGTCGAGACGGCGAAGAAGAAATTTGCGAGCGGCGGCACCAGCACCTACGCCTCCGCGGCCGGCCCGACGCAGTAAGCGCCGGGGGCGGCCTGAGGGACTGAAAGCGATAAGGGTGGGACCTCCAAAGGTCCGAATGGGACGCAAGGCAGGATTTGAAAATGGCAACGAGCGCAGCGGCACACGGCGATCACGCGCATCATGACGAGCATGCCCATCCGACCGGATGGCGGCGCTACGTCTATTCGACCAATCACAAGGACATCGGCACGATGTACCTGATCTTCGCGGTCGTCGCCGGCATCATCGGTGCGGCGATGTCGATCGCGATCCGGGCCGAGCTGATGTATCCGGGCGTGCAGGTCTTCCACGAGGCCCACACCTACAACGTGTTCGTGACCTCGCACGGCCTGATCATGATCTTCTTCATGGTCATGCCCGCGATGATCGGCGGCTTCGGCAACTGGTTCGTGCCGCTGATGATCGGCGCGCCAGACATGGCGTTCCCGCGCATGAACAACATCTCGTTCTGGCTGCTGCCGGCATCGTTCGCGCTGCTCTTGATGTCGACCTTCGTCGAGGGCGAGCCGGGCTCCAACGGCGTCGGGGCGGGTTGGACCATCTACGCGCCGCTGTCGACCTCGGGCCATCCCGGCCCGGCGGTCGACTTCGCGATCCTGTCGCTGCACCTCGCCGGTGCTTCCTCGATCCTGGGCGCGATCAACTTCATCACCACCATCTTCAACATGCGCGCGCCGGGCATGACCCTGCACAAGATGCCGCTGTTCGTGTGGTCGATCCTGGTGACGGTGTTCCTGCTGCTGTTGTCGCTGCCGGTGCTCGCCGGTGCGATCACCATGCTGCTCACCGACCGCAATTTCGGCACGACGTTCTTTTCGCCCGACGGCGGCGGCGACCCCGTGCTGTTCCAGCATCTGTTCTGGTTCTTCGGTCACCCCGAGGTCTACATCCTGATCCTGCCCGGCTTCGGCATGATCAGCCAGATCGTCTCGACCTTCTCGCGCAAGCCCGTGTTCGGCTATCTCGGCATGGCCTATGCCATGGTCGCGATCGGCGGCATCGGCTTCGTGGTGTGGGCGCACCACATGTACACGGTCGGCATGTCCTCGGCGACGCAGGCCTATTTCGTCGCCGCCACGATGGTCATCGCGGTTCCGACCGGCGTGAAGATCTTCTCCTGGATCGCCACGATGTGGGGCGGCTCGATCGAATTCCGCGCACCGATGATCTGGGCGGTGGGCTTCATCTTCCTGTTCACGGTCGGCGGCGTGACCGGCGTCGTGCTGGCGAACGCGGGTGTCGATCGCGTGCTCCAGGAGACGTACTACGTCGTCGCCCACTTCCACTACGTGCTGTCGCTCGGCGCGGTATTCGCGATCTTCGCCGGCTGGTACTACTGGTTCCCGAAGATGTCGGGCTACATGTACAATGAGGGCCTTGCCAAGCTGCACTTCTGGGTCACCTTCGTCGGCGTCAACCTGGTGTTCTTCCCGCAGCACTTCCTCGGCCTGTCCGGCATGCCGCGCCGCTACATCGACTATCCCGATGCGTTCGCGGGCTGGAACCTGGTCTCGTCGGTCGGCTCCTACATCTCCGGCTTCGGCGTGCTGATCTTCCTCTACTGCGTGCTGGACGCCTTCATGAAGAGGGTGCCGGCAGGCGACAATCCCTGGGGTGCCGGCGCGACCACGCTGGAGTGGACGCTGTCCTCGCCGCCGCCCTTCCACCAGTTCGAAGTGCTGCCCCGCGTGCAGTAACCAATCCCCCGCGGCGCCCGTGACGGGCGCCGCGGCGCTGTAACGAAGCGAGTAGATCTAAGTGTCCGTCCTCGACCACAACGCCATCGACATCAATCCCCACATCTCCGAAGCGGAGGTTGGCGATTATCTCGCATTGCTCAAGCCGCGGGTGATGTCGTTGGTGATCTTCACTGCGCTGGTCGGGATGGCGATGGCCCCGGGGCATTTCCACCCGGTGCTGGCGATCACCTCGCTGCTCTGCATTGCCGTCGGCGCCGGTGCCTCCGGGGCGCTCAACATGGCGCTCGAAGGCGACATCGACGCCAAGATGTCGCGCACGGCGAACCGGCCGATCCCGCGCGGCCGCATCACCCGCCCCGAGGCGATGGCGTTCGGCATGACGCTCGCCTTCTTCTCGGTGATGACGCTCGGCATCCTCGTCAACTGGATCGCGGGTGCGCTGCTCGCCTTCACCATCTTCTTCTACGTCGTGATCTACACGATGTGGCTGAAGCGCTGGACCGCGCAGAACATCGTGATCGGCGGCGCCGCCGGTGCGCTGCCGCCGGTGGTGGCCTGGGCCTCGGTGACGGGCACGGTCGATGTCGAGCCGCTGCTGCTGTTCGCCATCATCTTCTTCTGGACCCCGCCGCATTTCTGGGCGCTGGCGCTGTTCCGCTCCGACGACTACGCGCGCGCCGGCATTCCGATGCTGCCGAACGTCGCCGGTCCCGACGCCACGCGTCTGCAGATCCTGCTCTACACCATCGTGCTGATCGCGGTCGCCGCCGCGCCCTGGGCGCTCGGCTATTTCGATGCCGTCTACGGCGTGGTCTCGCTGATTCTCGGTGCCGGCATGCTGGTGCTCGCCATCAACGTCTATCTGCGCCGCGAGCGCAGCCAGTCGCTGCGCGCGACCCGCAAGCTATTTGCCTTCTCGATCCTGTACCTGTTCGCGCTGTTTGCGACCCTGCTGGCCGAGGTCGTGTACCGGGCGCTTGCTCCGATGGTTGGGGGCGCATGATCACCGCGATGGCCGACAAACCCGAGCCGGAAGGAATCGTCCTCACCGAGGCGCAGCGGAAGAGCCGTCGTCAGCGCTCCATCGCGATCGCTTTGGCGCTCGGCGTGCTCGTGGTGCTGTTCTTCGCCGTCACCATGGTCAAGGGGCCGGCCGTGCTCGTGCGGCCGATGTAGGAAACATGGATCACGAGCCCACCATATCGCAGGACGTCAGCGCCAGGCCGGGCCATCGCAACCCGGGCAAGGGCCGCGGGCTGGGGCGCGATGTGGTGGTCGCGTCCATCTGCGGCGGCGTGGTCGCGCTGATGGTCGGCGCCTCCTACGCGGCGGTGCCGTTCTACAATTGGTTCTGCCGCGCCACCGGCTTCAACGGCACGACGCAAGTGGCGACCTCTGCGCCGGCCACGGGCCCGATCGCGCGGAAGATCTCGGTGCGCTTCGATTCCAACGTCGCGCCCGGCCTGCCCTGGAAGTTCGAGCCGGAGCAGAGCGAGATCGAGGTCAATATCGGCCAGGTCGTGACCGTCTTCTACACCGTGACCAACCAGGCGGCGCGCGCCACCGCGGGCCAGGCCGCCTATAACGTCGCGCCCCTGACGGTCGGCGCCTATTTCCAGAAGATCAACTGCTTCTGCTTCACCGAGCAGACCATGGCGCCCGGTGAGAAGCGCGAGATGCCGGTCGTGTTCTACGTCGACCCGTCGATCGCCGCCGACCACGAGAACGACGGGCTGAGCACGATCACGCTGTCCTACACGTTCTATCCGGTGCGCGATCCCGTAGTGAAACCGCTGGCATCGGGCGAAGCCGACAAGCGCAAGGGAAATCTTTGACCGCAGGGCTCACGCGCAGGCGGTTGGACGCAAGGGGATAAGTGCCGGACAGGCACGGGATTGAGGAGAGAGACGGAATGGCCACGGCGCACACCAAGCATCACGACTATCACCTGGTCGATCCCTCTCCCTGGCCGGCGGTCGGCTCGCTCTCGGCCTTCATCATGGCGGTCGGCGCGGTCGCCTGGATGCACCACATGTTCTCGGCGGCACCGATCGTATTCGGCGTCGGCACCGTGGGCGTGCTCTACACCATGGCGAGCTGGTGGGCCGACGTGATCAAGGAGGCCCAGTACAAGGGCGATCACACCCGGGTCGTGCAGCTGCATCACCGCTACGGCATGATCCTGTTCATCGCCTCCGAGGTGATGTTCTTCGTCGCCTGGTTCTGGGCCTATTTCAACGCGGCGCTGTTTCCGGCCGATGCCGTCCACGCCACCCGCGATGCGGTGTTCGGTTGCGGCCTCGGCACGCAGCCCGGCGCCTGCGCGGTCCCGGGCACCTGGCCGCCGAAGGGCATCGAGACCTTCGATCCCTGGCATCTGCCGCTGCTGAACACGCTGATCCTGCTCACGTCAGGTACCACCGTGACCTGGGCGCACCATGCGCTGCTCGAGAACGACCGCCAGGGCCTGAAGTATGGCCTGATCCTCACCGTCGTGCTTGGCGCGCTCTTCACCTGCGTGCAGGCCTATGAGTACGCCCACGCGGCGTTCTCCTTCGGCGGCAACGTCTATGGCGCGACGTTCTTCATGGCGACCGGATTCCACGGCTTCCATGTGCTGGTCGGCACCATCTTCCTGCTGGTGTGCCTGTTCCGCGCCTATGCCGGCCACTTCACGCCGAAGCAGCATCTCGGCTTCGAGTTCGCGGCCTGGTACTGGCACTTCGTCGACGTGGTCTGGCTGTTCCTGTTCCTCTGCATCTACGTCTGGGGACGCGGCGCCGAGACCATGGCCAGCGCCGCGCACTGAGCCCGATCGAACCGATCAGGAAGGGCGGCCGCAGGGCCGCCCTTTCGCTTTCCGGCCGCCCGAAGTTTCGTCGGAAACTGTGATAGAGTCCGCCATCATGAACGACAGTGCCGGCACACCCCCGTCCGAAACCACCGTCCTGCAAAGCGCGCTGCGTGGGCTTGCCTGCAAATGCCCGCGCTGCGGCCAAGGCAAGCTTTATGCGGGCTTTCTGACGCTCGCGCCCGCATGCGACCGTTGCGGGCTCGACTATGCCTTCATCGATACCGGCGACGGCCCGGCGATCTTCATCATCATGCTGGCCGGCGGCATCGTCGTCGCGTGCGCCCTCATCGTCGAAGTCAAATACCAGCCGCCATATTGGCTGCATGCGGTGCTCTGGCTGCCGCTCATCCTCGCCACCACGCTGTTGCCGCTGCGCTCGATGAAGTCGTTGCTGATCGCGCTGCAATTCCACCACAAGGCGGCGCCGGGCCGGTTGGTCGATCGCGCGAAATGAATGAGCCTGCGTCGCGCAAGGCCCCCGTGGCCGGCTTCGCGCTGTTCACGCTGTTCCTCACGGCTGTGTTCGTGGCGCTCGGTGTCTGGCAGCTGCAGCGCCGCACCGCCAAGCACGAGTTGATTGCGGCGCTCACCGAGCGGCTTGCGGCCGCGCCGGTTGCGCTGCCGCCGTCCGCGCAATGGGTCGCGCTCAATCCCGCCCGCGACGAATTCCGCCGCGTCAGCTTCACCGCGACCTACGCAGCCCTCCCCGATGCAATGGTCTATTCCTCCGGCTCGGCGGTGCGCAAGGACGCCTCCGGCCCCGGCACCTGGGCGTTCCTGCCGGCGCGGCTTCCCGGCGGCGAGATGGTCGTGATCGACGCGGGTTTCGTCGAGAACACGATGCAGGACCGCGGCGTCGAGGATCGCGCGGTGAACAAGCTTATCACGGGCCAACCGGTTGAGCTCACCGGCTATCTGCGCTTTCCCGAGGCGCCAAGCTGGCTGACTCCGGCGGAGAATCGCGGCAAGCGGCTCTGGTTCGTGCGCGATCATCTGGCAATCGCAAGCGTGCTGGGCTGGGGCACGGTTGCGCCGTTCTATATCGATCTCGAACGGCCCGCGCCGGCGAACGGCATCCCGCGTCCGGGACCGCTCCAGGTGAATCTCAAGGACGACCATCTGCAATATGCAATCACCTGGTTCACGCTTGCAGGCGCCGTGCTCATCGCCTTCGGCGTGTGGGCAAGAGGCCGGCGGCAGAGCTGAGCTCATTGGCAGGTCCATCGAGGGAACCCGGTATCGCCCGGGGTTTATTATTCAGCGCATATTCACGAGGGTGGTTCTAAGCCGCCAATATTGTCCGCGGCAGATTGGGTGCGGCGTGAGTGATTTCGACCAGATGGGAATTATCGTCGACTGGGTGGATGCCTGCCGTAAGGGCGACCTCACAGCCCTGCTCGACCTCTATGCCGACGACGCGCAGCTCGAATGCACCTGCGACGGCGCGCGGCGCTTTCGTGGCCGGAGCGAGATCGAGGCCTATTGGCAGCCGCGGCTCCGCGCCTTCTCCTCGGCGGGGTTCGGGCTGGAAGAGATCAATCCCGCGCCCCACGGCGTCCACCTCGAATATTCCGTCGCCGGCGCGCTGCGCATTCAGGCCTCGTTCCGCTTCAGCCCGGATGGCAAGATCCGCAGCACGCTGTGCGAACCGGCGCGACAGAATGCGCATGATGGTTGCGCCTGCTGAATTAGCCTGGTGACGGAACGTCCCGCATCGTCTCCGCCGGAAGGCGGCAGCGCACGTAGGTTCGGTCATCCACGCGCAACAGCGATAGCGATCCGCTGAGCGCGCGCACGCGCTCATGCATGCCGGTCAGGCCCCGGCCGAAGACGTTGTCCGCAGGGAAACCGCCGCCATCGTCGGAGATCTCGACGACGAGCGTCTTGTCGGCAACCGTCGCCTGCACATGTGCGTTGCCCGCGTTGGCATGTCGCAGCACGTTGGTCAGTGCCTCCTGGATCACTCGATAGACGGTCTGCGCCAGCGGTCCGCCGATTGCGCTGAGATCGCGATCGATCGCGTCCGTCAGCACGATATGAGGTGCCTGCTTGCGAAAATTCCGGAGCAGCGTTTGCACGCTCCTCGAAAGGCCGAGCTCCTCGATATAGAGCGGCCGCAGCCGGTCGAGGATGCGGCGGTTGGTCTGCTGCAGGGCCTCGACCGATTGCAGCAGGTCCTGTGCCGAATTGCCGAGATGTCCCGTTGGCTCGGAGGCATCGGTCAGCGCGATCGTGCCGGCGCGGATGCTGAAGAGGAGGGGCCCGAGCTCGTCGTGCAGTTCGCGGGCGAGATCGCGCCGCTCGTCATCCTGCAGCGACACCAGGCGGTGCATCAGATCGCGATTGTCCTGGCTGAGTTGCGCCAGTGTCGCTGCCAGCGCATTGGCTTCCTCGCAGCTCTGCCGGATCTCCGGCGGTCCTCCGACCGGGATCGGCCTTGCGTAGTCGCCGCGCCGAATCCGCGTAAGACCGTCGCCGAGATGTTGCAGGGGGCGCAGGGCCGAACCGGCGAAGACATAGGCAACGGTGCCGGTGAGCACCATCAGGACAGCGACCAGGCTGGTCAGCGCAAGGAAGCCGATCCACTTCTCGAACAAGTCGGCCGATATGTCCGGGAAGAACACGATATCGCCGACATGTCTGCCGTCTATGACGATCGGAAACGCCGCTTCCATCTCTGGTATGGTGATGAGGTTGACGAACCATTGCGGAACCTTCTTCAGGTTGCGCAAGTCTTTCGGAGAAGGCGGGGGACCTCCGTCCATGCGGCGGAATTGAATATCCGTGGAGGCGTCCAAGGACTGAACAAATGCATCGAGGGTCTTTTGCGGATTGTCCGATGCGCGCAGGGTGCTGTTGAGCGCGGCGGCGATGGTCTGGATCGAGCGTCGAGCCGGCTCGTGTTCATCAGCTACCTGACCTGGTGCAAATATCTGCAGTAATATGCCGCCCAGGATCAGGGCTGCGAGAAGGCTCGCGCCGAGCGGGAGAAACAATTGCGTTCGGAACGAAAGTCGTCGCCACATTAGGTCAATTCTAACGCGTATCGGCCGGATTTGCTCTTTCCATTTATTCCCGGCGGGCTATGAGTCGAAAAACAAGAGAGTGCGCGATGCAAGATACCGCCAAGCTGGCGACGAGGGTCCTGATCGTCGACGACCATCCCGTGGTGCTGTCCGGCTGCCGCACCCTGTTCGCATCCGACCATTCAATCCGCATTGACGAGGCGAGCGATGCCAAATCCGGGCATCGCGCCTATGTCAGCAAGCGACCCGACGTCACCGTGATCGACATCAGCCTGCCCGACGTCTCCGGGTTCGAGCTGATGCGGCGCATCCGCAAGGACGACCCCGACGCCAAGATCATCATGTTCAGCATGAACGACGATCCGGCGTTCGTCGTGCGGGCCGTCGAGCTCGGGGCGCAGGGCTATGTCTCCAAAGGCGACGATCCCAGGATCCTGCTCAAAGCGGTGCGCAAGGTGGTCGCGGGTGACAACTTCATCTCGCCGCAGCTTGCGGAAGCCGTGACGTTTTCCGGCGCGGCGATCAAGGCCAACCCCGCGTCACAGATGACGCCGCGGGAGCTCGAAATTCTTCGCTTGCTCGGACGCGGCGACAAGATCGTCGAGGTCGCCGAGGCGCTCGGCATCTCCTACAAGACGGTCGCCAACACCACGTCCCTGCTCAAGCAGAAGCTTGGCGCCAAGAACCATTCCGACCTGATCCGGATCGCAGTGGAAATCGGAATGAACTGACTTTCGCCATCGACCGAACCGGCTGCTCCGGGATGCAGCGGTTCGGCCGACGGATCGACGCCGCCGTTGGCCGGGCAATGCATTGGACAACGGGCTGACACCCATCCGCCGACACAATGGGCCGAGGCTGTATTCGTTCCCGCGACTGATTCGGGAAAAAGCGGAGTTCAGGGTCAGGATCACGGCCGAGACTTGGCTGCAACTGCCAAAAGCGAACCAGAGCCGGATCGGGAAGAATAGGAACATTTTCGACACGCGCGGGGTTTTGGACTTGACGATTTCGTGACAGGCGACGAAAGCTTGCCGGAACAGTTTGAGGGGTCGGCGACCCCGACGAGGCAATTGGTCTGCACACAACGACAGGCCTTCCAAGAGAAGGGCTGCGGCAATGCCGCAGCCCTTTTTCATTGGGCGAGGGGGTACGCCGGAAGCGGTTTCCCGATGCCGCAAAACACTCTATGGTGGTTCAAAGCCACCGGCTGTTGACAAGTAATTACGTAAAATCAAAGGCTTAAGGGTCGAGCTCCGGCCCGGCCGCCTTTGGAGGGCAGTTTGACTCGCTATATCTCGACCCGGGGCGAAGTCCCCGAACTCGGCTTTTGTGACGTGATGCTGACCGGGCTTGCCCGCGACGGCGGCCTGTATGTGCCGGCGGTGTGGCCACAGCTTCCGAGCGAGACGATCGCCGGCTTCTTCGGCCGCCCCTATTGGGAGGTCGCGGTCGACGTGATTCGTCCCTTCGCCGGTGGCGAGATTTCCGACGCCGAGCTCGGGCGCATGGCGAACGAGGCCTATGCCACCTTCCGCCATCCTGCAGTGGTGCCGCTGCGCCAGATGTCCCCGCACCAGTTCGTGCTGGAGCTGTTCCACGGTCCGACGCTCGCCTTCAAGGACGTGGCGATGCAGCTGATCTCGCGGCTGATGGACCATGTGCTCGAAAAGCGCGGCCAGCGCACCACCATCGTGGTCGCGACGTCAGGCGATACCGGCGGCGCCGCGGTCGAAGCCTTTGCGGGCCTCGAGAACGTCGATCTGATCGTGCTGTTTCCGCACGGCCGCATCTCCGAGGTGCAGCGGCGGATGATGACCACGACGGGCGCGGCCAACGTCCATGCGCTCGCCATCGAGGGCACCTTCGACGACTGCCAGGCGCTCGTGAAGGGAATGTTCAACAACCATCGCTTCCGCGATGCGACCTCGCTCTCCGGCGTCAATTCCATCAACTGGGCGCGCATCGTCGCGCAGGTGGTCTACTATTTCACCTCTGCCGTCGCGGTCGGTGCTCCGGCGCGCGCGGTCGATTTCGTCGTTCCGACGGGCAATTTCGGCGACATCTTCGCCGGCTACGTCGCCAAGCGCATGGGGCTGCCGGTGCGCACCCTGCGCATCGCCGCCAACGTCAACGACATCCTGGCGCGCACGCTGAAGACCGGCATCTACGAGGTGCGTGAGGTGCACGCGACGGCATCGCCGTCGATGGACATCCAGATCTCCTCGAACTTCGAACGGCTGCTGTTCGAGGCCGGCCGGCGCGATGGCGCCGGCGTGCGTCGCCTGATGGAACAGCTGAAGCAGTCCGGCCGCTTCGTGCTACCCGATGCGACACTCGCCGCGATCCGCGAGGAGTTCGATGCCGGGCGCGCTGACGAGACCGAGACTGCGGCTGCGATCCGCGCCGCCTGGCGCGAAGCAGGCGAGCTGGTCGATCCTCATACCGCCGTGGCGCTCGCCGTCGCGGACCGCGACACCACCGATACGAAGGTGCCGAGCATCGTGCTCTCCACCGCCCATCCGGCCAAGTTCCCCGACGCCGTCGAGGCGGCTTGCGGCCAGCGGCCGCAACTGCCGGCCTGGCTCGACGGCCTGATGACCAAATCCGAACACATGAGGGTGATGAAGAACGATCAGGTCGAGCTCGAGCGGTTCGTGCTGTCCGCCAGCCGCGCCGCAAAGCAGGGAGTTGCCGGATGAGCGTCGAGATGTCCAAGCTTGCCTCCGGCCTCACCGTCGTCACCGACGAGATGCCCCACCTCGAGACGGCGGCGCTCGGTGTCTGGGCCGGCGTCGGCGGACGCGACGAGAAGCCGAACGAGCACGGCATCTCGCATCTGTTGGAACACATGGCGTTCAAGGGCACGACCAGGCGCTCCTCGCGCGAGATCGTCGAGGAGATCGAGGCGGTCGGCGGCGACCTCAATGCCGGCACCTCGACCGAGACCACGTCCTATTACGCGCGGGTGCTGAAGGCCGACGTGCCGCTCGCGCTCGACGTGCTCGCCGACATCCTTGCCAATCCCGCCTTCGAGCCCGACGAGCTGGAGCGCGAGAAGAACGTCATCGTGCAGGAGATCGGTGCCGCGCAGGACACGCCCGATGACGTCGTGTTCGAGCATCTGAACGAGCTCTGCTATCCCGACCAGCCGATGGGCCGTTCGCTGCTCGGCACCGCCAAGACGCTGCGCGCCTTCAACCGCGACATGCTGCGTGGCTATCTGTCGACGCATTATCGCGGGCCCGACATGGTGGTGGCCGCGGCCGGGGCGGTCGACCACGGTCAGGTCGTCGCCGAGGTCGAAAAGCGTTTTGCGAGCTTCGAGGGGACGCCCGGGCCGAAGCCGCAGGCCGCTCGGTTCGGCCAGGGCGGCGCCAAGGTGGTGCATCGCGAGCTCGAGCAGGCGCATCTGACGCTGGCGCTCGAGGGGGTGCCGCAGACCGATCCTTCGCTGTTCTCGCTGCAGGTCTTCACCAATGTCCTTGGCGGCGGAATGTCGTCGCGCCTGTTCCAGGAGGTGCGCGAGAAGCGCGGCCTCTGCTACTCCATCTACACCTTCCACGCCCCCTACACCGATACCGGCTTTTTCGGCCTCTATACCGGCACCGATCCCGCCGATGCGCCGGAGATGATGGAGGTCGTGGTCGACATCATGAACGAATCGGTGGAGACGCTGACTGAGGCCGAGATCGCCCGAGCCAAGGCACAGATGAAGGCGGGGTTGCTGATGGCGCTGGAGAGCTGCTCCTCCCGCGCCGAGCAGCTCGCCCGGCATGTGCTGGCCTACGGGCGGCCGCAGACAGTGCAGGAACTGGTTGCCCGGATCGACGCCGTCAGCATCGAATCGACGCGGGACGCGGCCCGTGCGCTCCTGTCGCGCAGCCGGCCTGCGGTCGTCGCATTGGGCAGCGGCAGGGGTCTGGACACGGCGGTGTCTTTTGCGGAAGGATTGACACGGGCGCGCGCCAAGGCGCGGCTGCATTAGGAGCCGCGCGCGGGCCTCGCCCCGGGAAGCATCACATGGCCCTCTTTCGCCTGCCATCCAGTGGACCCGCCGCCCTGGCGCCGCGCGGCAACGGGCTGCTCCTGCGCGCGCCGCAGATGTCCGACTTCCTGCAATGGGCTCATTTGCGCGAGACCAGCCGCGACTATCTGACGCCTTGGGAGCCGATCTGGCCGTCCGACGATCTCACCCGCTCCGGCTTCCGCCGCCGCCTGCGCCGCTATGCCGAGGACATTGCCGCGGACCGCTCCTATCCCTTTCTGATCTTCCGCGAGCTCGACGGCGCCCTGGTCGGCGGCATCACGCTCGCCAATGTCCGGCGCGGCATCGTGCAGGCCGGCACCATCGGCTATTGGGTCGGCCAGCCTTATGCCCATCGCGGCTACATGACGGCCGCACTCCGGGTGCTGCTGCCGACGCTGTTCGGCGAGCTCAATCTGCACCGGGTCGAGGCCGCCTGCATCCCGACCAATGCGCCGTCGATCCGGGTGCTGGAGAAGTGCGGCTTCTCGCGCGAGGGCCTGGCGCGCCGCTATCTCTGCATCAACGGGGTCTGGCAGGATCACCTGCTGTTCGGCCTGCTGCACGAGGACTTCCGCGGCTGAGCAGCCTGATGGATGCAGCCAAATCCCTTTTTGCCGCCTTGGGTTCGCCGATATTGGCGATATAACCCGGCCGGAACATTGTCATGGAGTACGGGTGTTGATGGTGCAGGAGCTTCGGTCATCGCGGACGAGGTTGCGGCGGGGCGCAGCGGTCGTGCTGGCATTATCGGTCGGGCTCGCCTCCGTCTCGCCGGTGGCGGCACAGTCGTTGACCGACCGCTTCAAGAGCCTGTTCGGCGGCAAGTCCGACGAGCCGGCGGAGCCGAAGCCGGCGCCTGCGCCCGGGCAGCCGGCCGAAGACGACCTCGATTGCCCCCAGGTCACGGTGCGCGCGGGCGCCTCGACCTACGCGGTCGGCGCCAGCGGCAAGCCGGCGGTCGGCAATGACATCCGCTTCCAGGCCTCGATCACCAAGATGGCGCGCGAATGCTTGCGCAGCAGTGCCGGCATCACGGCCCGGATCGGCATCCAGGGCCGTGTCATCGCCGGCCCCGCCGGGGCGCCTGCCTCCGTCGAGGTGCCGCTGCGCATCGCCGTCGTGCAGGGCGGCGTCGGCGAGAAGGTGATCGCCTCGAAGGCCTACCGGACCACGGTGGCGATGTCGGAAGGCGGCAGCGTGCCCTTCACCTTCGTCGCCGAGGATCTGGCCTATCCGGTGCCGGCGCCCGCGGTTGCCGATACCTACATCTTCTATGTCGGCTTCGACCCGCAGGCGCTCTCGCCGGAGCCGAGAGGGAAGAAGAAGAAGTAGGGGAGATCTTGCGGCAATGTCAGCTGTCATTGCCCGCGAAGGCGGGCAATCCAGTATTCCAGAGGCCGCGGTGCTTGAACTGAGAAGCCTCGGCGTACTGGATCACCCGCCCCAGTGCGCAAGTGCGCACAAGGTGGGTAATGATACCGCACTTGTGGATGCTGTTACCCGACAGACAAAAAAGCCGGCGCTCGTCGCGCCGGCTTTTTGATTGGGTAAGGCAAATCCCTCAGTTCAGCTTCTGCCTGACTTCGTTGATGCCCTTGGCGAGCAGGTCGTCGGCGATCTGGCCCTTGACTGACTGCGACAGGATCGTGGAGGCAGCCTGCACGGCGGCTTCCGCGGCGGCTGCCCGGACGTCCGCGAGAGCCTGAGCCTCGGCGAGTGCGATCTTGCCCTCGGCGGTCTTGGTGCGGCGGGTGACGAAATCTTCCAATTTCGCCTTGGCCTCCGCTGCGATGCGCTCCGCTTCGGCGTTCGCGTTGGCGATGATGTCGGCGGCCTCGCGCTCGGCACCGGCAGTGCGCGCCTTGTAGTCGGCGAGCACCTTGGTGGCCTCCTGCTTGAGGCGCGCCGCCTCGTCCAGCTCGGCCTTGATACGAGCGGCGCGATGATCGAGCGCCGACATCGCCGTCTTGAACACCCCCACATAGGCGAAGATCACCATCAGGATCACGAAGGCGACGGCGACCCAAAACTCAGGTGTGAAGAACATCGAGACTAACCCTTCAAGGTCGCATCAACGGCGGCATTGACCGACGTTGCATCCGGAACGACGCCCGTGAGCTGCTGAACGATGGTGCCGGCTGCATCGGCCGCGATGCCGCGGACGTTGCTCATGGCGGTCGCGCGGGTCGAGGCAATGGTCTTCTCCGCCTCGGCGAGCTTGGCGGACAGTTGCTCTTCCAGCGCCTTGCGTTCGGCTTCCGCCTGCGCATTCGCCTTCTCGCGGGATTCGTTGCCGATCGCCTGTGCACGTGCGCGCGCCGACGCGAGCTCGCCTTCATAGGCCTTGAGCGCCGCCTCGGACTGGTCCTTCAGCTTCTGCGCTTCGGCGAGATCGCCCTCGATCTTGTTCTGACGCGCCTCGATCGCACCCCCGACACGCGGCAGCGCGAACCGGGAGACGATCAGATACAGCGCGACGAAGGCGATCGCGAGCGACACCAGTTGCGAAGCAAAGGTGCTGCTCTCGAAAGGCGGAAAGCCACCGCCGTGGTGACCGCCGTCGGCCTCCGTGTGAGCGCCGGTACCTTTGGCGCCGCCATGACTTTCAGCCATGGAGTTCTCCTGTTGCTGTCAGACGCGCCGCCTCCCACCTGGAAGCGGCGCGAAACGCGTTCAGAGCGGGACGAACAGCAGCAGCAGAGCGATCAGCAGCGAGAAGATGCCGAGCGCTTCGGTCACGGCGAAGCCGAAGATCAGGTTGCCGAACTGGCCCTGAGCAGCTGCCGGGTTGCGCATGGCTGCGGACAGATAATTGCCGAAGATGAAGGCCACGCCGATGCCGGCGCCGCCCATGCCGATGCACGCGATGCCCGCGCCGAGAAACTTAGCTGCTTGCGGATCCATTTTTGACTCCTTGGAAGAAAGACAGGTGTGGGTGGAAAAGCACCCGGATCACTCAGTGTCCAGGGTGAATGGCGTCGTTGAGGTAGATACAGGTCAAGATCGCAAACACATAGGCTTGCAGGAACGCGACCAGCAGTTCGAGCGCGGTGAGCGCGACGGCGAGCGCCAGCGGCATGACACCGCCGATCCAGCCGACCACGCCAAGAGACGCGCCGAGCATGGCAACGAAGCCGGCGAACACCTTCAGCGCGATGTGGCCCGCGAGCATGTTCGCGAACAGTCGAACGCTGTGCGAGACCGGCCGCAGGAAGAACGACAGCACCTCGATCGCCATGACCAGCGGCAGGATGTAGCCGGGAACGCCCGAGGGCACGAACACTTTCAGGAACTTCAGGCCGTTCTTGTAGAGGCCGTAGATCAGGACCGTGAAGAACACCAGCAGCGCCAGCGCCGCAGTGACGATGAGATGGCTCGTCACGGTGAACGTGTACGGAACGATGCCTACGAGGTTCGAGACGCAGATGAACATGAACAGCGAGAAGATCAGCGGGAAGAACCGCATGCCATCCGCTCCGGCAGTGCTGCGGATCATGCTGGCCACGAACTCATAGGAGAGCTCGGCCACCGACTGCAGACGCCCCGGAACCAGCTGCTTGCCGCTGGTGAGCAGAAGCAGCGCAATGATCCCCACCGCGACGAACATGTAGAGAGAGGCATTGGTGAAGGCGATCGTGTGATCGCCGATACGGCCGATTGTGAAGAGCGGTTCGACGTTGAACTGATGGATCGGGTCGATTTTCATCCGCGCGGCATCTCTCGTCTGCTGGACAAGCCGACCAGTGAAGATTGGTCGGCCGGCTGTGCCGGCGAGCGGCACGACAGTTAACCCGGCTAGGCCAATTACGAACCACCGCGCCTGTTCGGACCCGCGCCTGCCGTTCTCACCACATTCACCACGCCGGCGATGAAGCCCAGCAGCAGGAACGCGATGAATCCGAAAGGCGACGTCGACAGCAAGTGGTCGAACCCCCAGCCAATCCCCGCTCCGACAGCGACGCCGGCGACCAACTCCGAGGATAGTCGGAAACCAAGCGCCATCGCCGAGGCTCTGGCCGCTTTGTCTCCATCGTCACCTGCGGGTTGCTCGGTCTTGGCCCGGCGGTCGCGAAATTCGGACAACCGCTGATCAAGATTTCCGAGCCGATCGGAAAGCGCGGCTTCCTCGGGCGATCTATCGCGATCTCCATCATCGCCGTGTCCCGTGCCCTGTGTCATGCAACGAAGACCCGAAACGCTGCGGCTGAATGGAAATTGCGCCCGTCACCCTCAAAAGCCGCGCGGACCATACTGATGGCCTATAATCAAGTCAAGCCAAGTCACGATTGCGTCGCTTCCGATTATGTATTTGATTTACTTGATGATATTGACGCGCACGGCAGCGCTGCACACAGCGTGACGCCGCACCGCAGCAGGTCTGCTTGCGAACGGCGGACGCAGCCGTGCTTTCGCCGCGCTCGCGGGATCAAAGAAGCCGCCGCGTTCGTTGATTTCGGGGGCGGCTTTTTGGCGGCGGATTGCCGGCTGGGGGTGTAGAATTGCAACCGCAGCCGCAGCAGTGCCGGGCGGAGACAATGATGAGACCTGCGACGTCATCCACGACATCATGGCTCGCGGCGGCGGCCGCGGTGATGGTAGTCAGCGGCGGCCTCGCGGCCGCGCAATCTACGCCCGACGGCGAAAATGGCCGCTACAGCATGACGCCCATCCCCGAGGGCGTGCTGCGGCTCGACACGCGCACCGGCACGGTGTCGACCTGCACCAGGAACGGCGCCGGTTGGGCCTGCTACGCGGTGCCCGACGAGCGGACCGCACTCGACGCCGAGATCGGCAGGCTCCAGGCCGAGGTCGAGCGGCTGAAGGCACAGCTCGCGGCGGGGCCAACGGTATCGGGCAAGATCGACGAGGCGCTGCCGAAATCCGATCCACTCAGGAAGCCCGAGCCCAAGGTCGCCGAGGGCGAGCGCAAGATCGAGATCCCGCTGCCGAGCGAGCAGGACGTCGACCGTGTGATGTCGTTCCTGGAAAAGGCCTGGCGGCGGCTGATCGACATGGCCAACCGCGTGCAGAAAGACGTGTCGGGGAAGATCTGATGCGGGCCCCTCCATGACATCTGCCAGATCCGTCACCCGCTCCGCACCATCGTCCGTACAGGCCACGACCGTCACATCGGCACTGCTCACCGTGCAGACGCCTGGCCGCGGCTTCACCGATCTGACCAGCGAGGCCGCGAGATTCATCGCCGAGGCGCACGCGGGTGAGGGCGCGTTGACGCTGTTCATCCGCCACACCTCGGCCTCGCTGACGATCCAGGAGAACGCCGATCCCTCCGTGCTGGTCGATCTTACGACGGCGCTGTCACGGCTCGCGCCGGAGAACGCGGGGTGGACCCATGATACCGAGGGGCCGGACGACATGCCGGCCCATATCAAGACCATGCTGACGCAGACTTCGCTTCAGGTCCCGGTCCTGAGCGGCAAGCTCGCGCTCGGCACCTGGCAGGCGATCTACCTGATCGAGCATCGCAGCCGCCCGCACCGCCGTGAGATCGTGCTGCAATTCATCGGCAGCGATCGATAACCACACAAAGCAAAACCGGCCGCGGAGACCGCGGCCGGTTGGTGTCGTCGATTGCTGCTGCGATCAGGTCGCCTTGATGTCGACGTCCTTGGTTTCCGGCAGGAACAGGAAGCCGATCACCACGGTAATCGAGGCGAAGATGATCGGGTACCACAGACCGGCATAGATGTCGCCTGTCGAGGCCACGATGGCGAAGGCGGTGGCAGGCAGGAGGCCGCCGAACCAGCCGTTGCCGATGTGGTAGGGCAGCGACATCGAGGTGTAGCGGATGCGGGTTGGGAACAATTCGACCAGCATCGCCGCGATCGGGCCGTACACCATGGTCACGAACAGGACCAGGACGAACAGCAGGCCGATGATCGCCGCCGGCTGCGGACGGAAGACGTCGAACGGATGCGACATCTTCACGATGCCGGTGTCACCCGCCTTGGGATAGCCGGCCGCCTGCACCGCGGCGAGAACCGCCGGGTTGCTGTCCTTGGCGTTGGCGTAGGGCACGTCCTTGCCGTTGACCACGACCTTCACGTCCGAGCCGGCCGGACCTGGCGTCGTCGTGTACCTGACCGACGATTGCGACAGGTAGGCGCGCGCGGTGTCGCAAGGCGCGGTGAAGACGCGGGTGCCGACCGGGTTGAACAGATCGCCGCACTTGGCGGGATCGGCCACCACCTCGACCTTGACCGTCTCGATGGCCTTTTCCAGCGCCGGGTTGGCGTTGGAGGTGATCATCTTGAAGATCGGGAAGAAGGTCAGCGCCGCGATCAGGCAGCCGCCGAGGATGATCGGCTTGCGGCCGATCTTGTCGGAGAGCATGCCGAACACGATGAAGAAGCCGGTGCCGAGCAGCAGCGACCATGCAATCAGCAGGTTGGCGGTATAGCCGTCGACCTTCAGGATCGATTGCAGGAAGAACAGCGCGTAGAACTGGCCGGTGTACCAGACCACGCCCTGGCCCATCACACCACCGAGCAGGGCGAGCAGCACGAGCTTGCCGTTCTGCCAGTTGCCGAAGGCCTCCGTCAGCGGCGCCTTCGAACCCTTCCCCTCTTCCTTCATCTTCTGGAAGATCGGCGATTCGTTCAGGCGAAGCCGGATCCAGACCGAGATGCCGAGCAGCAGCACCGAGACCAGGAACGGAATGCGCCAGCCCCACGCTGCGAAATCGGCCTCACCGAGCGCGGTGCGGGTGAACAGAATCACCAGCAGCGACAGGAACAGGCCGAGGGTTGCCGTGGTCTGGATGAAGGAGGTGTAGAAGCCGCGCTTGCCGTTCGGCGCATGCTCCGCGACGTAGGTCGCCGCACCGCCATATTCGCCGCCGAGCGCCAGACCCTGGGCGAGGCGCAGCACGATCAGGATGATCGGGGCCGCGATGCCGATGGTCGCCGCGTTGGGCAACAGGCCGACGATGAAGGTCGACAGACCCATGATCAGGATGGTGACGAGGAAGGTGTATTTGCGGCCGACGATGTCGCCGACACGGCCGAACACAATCGCGCCGAACGGACGCACCAGGAAGCCCGCGGCAAACGCCAGCAGCGCGAAGATATCGCGGGTTGCCGGCGGATAGGCCGAGAAGAACTGCGCGCCGATGATGCCGGCCAGCGAACCGTAGAGATAGAAGTCGTACCACTCGAAGACGGTACCGAGCGAGGAGGCGAGAATGACGAACCGTTCGTCCTTCGTCATCCCCTGCGCGCTCGATTGAGACACAGCCATTGTCGACATGTTTGAGTCGCTCCCCGAAAATCGTTTCCTCTCGCCCCCAGAATGTCCGGACGTGCCGGATCAGCCCAGGTCTTGGCCACAAGGTAACATCGGCGTGAAACCCTCCCCAATACGACTTTCGGCCTTGCGCACTGGTGCTGCGGTATCCAGCGCCGGTGTGCAAATGCCAAGCCGGGGGGATTAACCCCTTTGCAGCAAAGGGATAATGTCCACTTGCATGCCACGGCCGCTCGGGGAAGAATTGACGCACCCGGGATCTGTTCGCCGATCCGCCGCGAACGACAGCTAGAGAACGATGAACGCTCCTTCGACCCATCTCGTCATCGCCGACGATCATCCCCTGTTCCGCGATGCGCTGCGGCAGGCGGTGGCGGGCGTTCTCCCCTCGGCCCGGATCGACGAGGCCGGAACCTTCGAGGATTTGACCAAGCTCCTGGAGCAGACCTCCGAGGTCGATCTGGTCATGCTCGACCTCTCCATGCCCGGGATCTCCGGCTTTTCCGGCCTTATCTATCTGCGCGCGCAATACCCGGCGATTCCGGTCGTGATCGTCTCGGCATCCGACGACAGCGCCACGATCCGCCGCTCGCTCGATTTCGGCGCGTCCGGCTTCATCCCGAAGCGGTTCGGGGTCGAAACCTTGCGCGATGCCATCCTCAAGGTGATGGAGGGCGACGTCTGGGTCCCCGCCGATACCGACCTCTCCGCCGCCGCCGATCCCGACATGACCCGCCTGCGCGACCGCCTGGTGACGCTGACGCCGCAGCAGGTCCGGGTCCTGATGATGCTGTCGGAAGGCCTTCTCAACAAGCAGATCGCCTACGAGCTCGGTGTCTCAGAGGCCACCATCAAGGCGCATGTCTCGGCGATCCTGCAAAAGCTCGGCGTCGAGAGCCGGACGCAAGCGGTGATTGCCGCGGCGAAGATCGCCGGCAGCCAGTGGAAGCAGGGCACGCCGACGGGGTAGCGTTTGCGCGTCAACTGGCGGATGTCCGGGCTCGCGGCAGAGCGCAATCATTCGTCGCGATGAGAGCTTCGGCGGTTTTGACCCGTGTGGGCATGTCGATCGATGGATTAGCTGGACCGCTAAACCGTCGTTTGGAATAGACCGCCAGTAGCTGACGCGGCTAAGTTGGGGTCAAACCCCGGAGGATGAAGATGCCGTACTTCACAGCCAACCAGACCCAATCCGATCGCACGTCTAAGGTGCTTGCAGATGTCTTCTGTGCGCTTTTACTAGGGACCTTTTCCATCGTCTTTTTCGGCCTGGTTGGCGGCCTTATTGCTTTAGTTCTGCTGGAAGCTTGCTTGCTCGCCCTCGATTGGGTGATGCCGAGCGACGATGATGCCGCTGGGGTTGTCCGCTAGGAGATCAAGGGCCAACGAATGAGCAAGCCCGTAAAATCTGAAAGCGAACTCGTCGCCATGGCGAGAGCCGAGTTGAAGGTCCACGCCGACTGTCCCGATGGAATGACGATTTCCATCCTCCGCGACGGAAAATCCTGGGAGTTTCGGGCCAGCGCTGATCAGGCGACCTCTGATCGGCCGGGCTATCCTGAATGCGTTGCCATGCTGGTCCAGATTGGGGATCACCTCTGCAGGCAGTACGACGTCGAGGGTTAGGCGCGCCTCGACAGCCGACACCGGTCAGAAGATGCGGTCGATCACCATCGTCAGGCCAGCTGAGAAGGCCATGATGATCACCAGGGGGACTCCTGTCTCAAAGAATGGCAGCTCCATCCACCGATGTGACTGCCCGTTGCGAGGCAGGAAGACCCAGAGGAGAGCGATCGACAAGACGACCAGGAATGCGCCGATCACGAAATCCTCCTCTGGAGCAGTGATATCTCGCTGGAGGTTGTCCTCCGCCGGTCGCGTCGCCGGTAAGCCCCGAAGGTCAACCCAATTAAGCCTAGTGACGCTAACTTAGACATTGCTGCGGCAAACTGTCCATTTTCCTGTTGACCGGGAATTGGCCGACGGTAAAGGTGGCCCTGCTTCACGCGGCGGCTGAGACCTGAACGTGTCTTGCCGAAAACCGACAGCAAGAACGGGCGGAAGCATCAGGAGGGGTCAACTAGCTCCCGCGCAGACGTGGCAGGCAGCTGATGCAGCGCCATGGTCCTGCTCGCCTGGGGGATAGTACTCAGCGAGCGGGGACAAGGCATCGATGCGCCCATTGTTGGCGATGAGTACGGCTATCGACTGGCTGAACGAAAAGGTCGGCAACGTCTGCAATATTCTGGTGCTCGCGGCCTGCGTCGTGAGTGCTGTCAATGCGATGATCCGCTACGCCTTCAGCTACAGCTCGAACAGCTGGCTAGAGACACAGTGGTATATGTTCGCCGTCATCGTGATGTTCGGCGCGTCCTACACCTTTAAGCGCAACGAGCACGTCCGCGTCGAGATCCTTTATCTCATGCTCACCGAACGCGGCCAGCTGTGGCTGGACCTGATCGGGACATTGGTCTTCCTCGTCCCTGCCTGCCTGCTCCTCAGCTACCTCTCTTGGGGGATGTTCTACAATTCGTTCGTCATCGGCGAAATGTCCAACAATGCAGGCGGCCTTCTGCGGTGGCCGATCAAGTTCGTCCTGCCGGCCGGCTTCTTCATGGTGGCTTTGCAGGGTATCTCGGAGGTCATCAAGCGCGCCGCCGCCTTACGCGGTGAAGTCACCATCGATGCGAAATACGAGCGGCCGACCCAATGATCACGATCGAGATGATGCCGCCGCTGATGTTCGGCGGACTTGTGCTGGCGATGCTCATCGGCTTTCCGGTCGCCTTCACGCTGGCCGCCCTCGGGCTCTCGTTCGGATTTCTCGCGATCCATTTGGGATTTTTCGAGTTCAGCTTCCTCCAGGCGATCCCGGAGCGCATCTACGGCAGCGTTCTGTCCAACGAGCTGCTGCTGGCCATCCCATTCTTCACGTTCATGGGCGCGATCCTCGAACGATGTGGCCTCGCAGAGGACATGCTGGATTCGATGGGACAGCTGTTTGGCCCCGTTCGCGGCGGTCTCGGCTATTCCGTGATCATCGTCGGCTTCATCCTTGGGGCCATCACAGGCACAGTGGCGGCGCAGGTCATCGCCATGGCGCTGATCTCGATGCCGGTCATGATCCGCTACGGCTACAACGTGCGCTACATCACCGGCGTGCTCGCAGCCTCCGGCACCATAACCCAGCTGGTGCCTCCCTCGCTGGTTTTGATCGTGCTCGCGGACCAACTCGGAAAGTCGGTGGGTGACATGTATCTGGGCGCCTGGGGGCCATCGATACTCCAGATCGCGCTGTTCGCGGGCTACACCTTCGTTCTGAGCATCGTCAAACCGGGCCATGTTCCGGCGGTGCCGAAGGAAGCGAGGACGCTCAAGGGCTGGGCACTCTGGCGCAAATGCCTTCTGGGCATCATTCCGTCCGCCGTTCTGATCTTCGTGGTGCTCGGCACGATGATGCTGGGGCTCGCCACGCCGACCGAAGCGGGTGCCATGGGCGCCGTCGGCGCGATCGTCCTCGCCGTCATCCATCACAAGGATTTCAGCTCGGCCGGTCACAAGGTCTTGCTCGTGGGCGTGGCCGCGGCCGGCGTGGGCACCATCATCGGCATCTACTTCACGCCTAATCTGCCGTTCAAAATGGCGTTCGCGATTGCCTATCTGGCGGTGGCCTGGGCGTGTCTCGAGGTAATCAGGATTCCCGACCTGCGCTTGCTGGTTAAGCAGGGTTATGAGACCACCATGCGCATCACCTGCATGGTGACTTTTATCCTCATTGGATCGACCTGTTTCTCGATTGTCTTTCTCGGCTGCAACGGGGGCGTCTGGCTGGAACACATGCTGACATCGTTGCCGGGCGGTGTATGGGGCTTCTTAATCTTCATCAATCTGTTCATCTTCTTTGTCGCCTTCTTCCTCGACTTCTTCGAGATTGCCTTCATTATCGTTCCCATGATCGCGCCGACCGCCCTCAAGCTCCTCACGCCTGTCGTCGGCGCGGATGCCGCCTTGATCTGGTTTGGGATCATGCTGTGCGTGAACATGCAGACCTCCTTCCTGCATCCCCCCTTCGGCTTCGCACTGTTCTATTTGCGCGGCGTGGCGCCGAGGGAAGTCAAGAGTTCAGACATCTATTGGGGCGCGGTGCCGTGGATCGGTCTGCAGGCGATCATGGTTGCGGTCGTGATCGCATTCCCGATCACTGTGACCGGGTTGCTGGACGCCCCGATCAAGGTGGATCTGGATAAGATCAAGATCGAGATTCCGGACATCGAGTTGCCGCCACCGCTGGTCGATTTCGGGCAGCCCAAGAACTAAGGGACGTCCGCCGAAGCACTTCCGCTTTTCGTCCAACCCGGGCGGTTGACGCTCTCCGCTTTTCGCGCTGCTGCTGGAGACGACGGGACATCATGTGCGCGTTCTTCGAAACATGATTTGCAGGGACGTGACCGAGCCACCCCTAGGGGTTGGGCCGTCGTCGCGCAAAACAGCAACGGCTGGGTCAACCGATCGGCGGCCATATATTCTGCTTTACAGAAATTCGGATTCAACGTAAATGTCGCCCACCCTGATCCGGCGAAAGGGGCGGTCGTACGTCGTCACGAGCCGCGGATCGGGCTGCGGTGGACGCATTTGCGCCGTCGCGGATGTGAGACGCAGGGCGGGGTGATGGATTGAGCCGAGCCCCGTGAGCGCCTCGCAAGCCGCGTTGTACGAACGGCGCTGGTTGCGTAACGGCAAAACCGTGTGGTCCTGGCCGTCGTTGCTACGGTCAAGCGCTTGCGGATGCGGCATCTGCGCCAACCGGCGCGGTGCCGGTGACTTTCGTGAGGGCGAGGGAGGCCAGAGGGAACTCGGCTCCCGGGAGAGCACGGCATAAGCCGTCCGACCATCGCGCAGGGAAGGCCGTGTGTTCGGCTCCACCTGTATGCTGCTGTGCGGTTCTTCCTGCGTGTGCATTTCGCGCAGCGGACCGCGGGTGCGATGTCAGCACCCGGCCTTCCCTGCGCCCTTTCTCCAGGAGGGCGTGACGCGAAGCGCAAAACTCGGGCGAAACGCGCCGCGAGAAGGCGAAGCCATGTCTGCGAGTCGAGACGCTGGTTTGAGGTCGATAACGGTTCACCTTGCGCCGTCATTGCGAGGAGCGCAGCGACGAAGCAGGGTACGCCGACGGGGTGATCCGCTACAGCGTGGTCAGAAGCACGCTGGCCGCTTTGATATCCGCCGTATCGGCGCCCTCGGCAAAGCCCTCGAGCGCCGATTGGAGCCATCGCTTCGCCTCGTCGCGCTGCCCGCGTCCGGCAAACAGCCCGGCGAGATCGATCGCAGCGCGCAGCTCCCAGGCCGCGGCGCCTTGCCGGCGGCTGAGATCCAGGGATTGCATGAAGTGGGCTTCTGCCTGCTCGGCGTCGGGCTCCGGCAGCGACAACAGAACTCTGCCTTTCATCCGCAGCAACTCGGGCATGTAGAGATGATCGCCGCTCTGATCGACGAGGCGGATCGCATCGTCGATCAGGCGCGCACTCTGCTCGACCTGTCCAAGCGCCAACAAGCCTTGAACCAGTGCGATGTTGAAGGTCGTGGTGAGCAGTTCGTAGCCGGCCTCGTGGAGCTCGCGTAGACAAGCCATGATCGTATCGACGCCTTGCGCGGCGTCTCCCCGACGGATCGCCAGTTCGCCTTTCACGCCGCGGCCCACCACGAGATAGGGACCCATCGAGCGAGATTCGGCATGCGCGATGAATTGGTCGATGCTCTGCTCGGCGCCGTCGAGATCGCCGTCCCAGAGCGAGATCGAGACCGCCCAGATCAACGCGATGCACAGCGTGATCGGATGCTCCATCTGCGCGGCTTCAGTCACCGTCTGTTGCGCCAGCTGCCGCGCGTCCGCGGGCCGACCCTGTAACCAGAGTTCGCGCGCCAGCGTGATGCCGGCCCGGTTGCGATGATCGAAGCCATGGATGGTGCTGATTCGTTCGGCGCCCGGCCCTTGCCATGCGACCTCCAGCATCTTGAGCGCGTCGCGGTGCTCGCCGGCCAGATGCAGCGAGACCCCGAGCAACGAATGGGCGAGGACGATCGAGCCGAGATCGCCGAGCGGCTGCGCGACCGCAAGGCTCTGCTGCGCATAGCCAAGCGCGGCATCGAACTGTCCCATCCGTTCGTGGAAGATGTGCATGCGGCCGAGCAGCTGGAGCTGGTTCGGCGCGTCGCCGCGCGCCTCCGCGATCGCAAGGCTCCTGCTCAAGGCCACGCGCGCCGCCTCGCTGCCGCCGCGCGTGAACATCAGGGTCAGCCCGAGGGCAGCCTGGATGTGCATTTCATCGGCGCTGCCGCGCGCGGACGGGGTCATCGCAAGCAGTGCCCGTTCCGACCAGCGCCGGCATTCGATCAAGAGGGACATCGCGAGGAAGATCGGCGCTGCCGCGGCGGCGAGCGCAATGCCGGCGGTGGCGTCGCCGCCCGCGCCAAAGCACCAGTCCAGCGCGGCACGCACATTGTGGAGCGCGGAGAAGTGGATCGCCCGTTCGTCGGCGTTCGGCGTTGCCGCCCATGTGCTGCCGGCCTGCTCCAGCCATCGCCGGTAGTAGGTCGCGTGGCGGGCGGCGAGCGCGGCGTCGTTCGGCTCGATCTCGAGCAGATAGGCGCGCGTGGTATCGAGCAGACGGTAGCGCATCATGGCGCCGACCGGCCGCGGCGCGACCATCGATTTGGCAACGAGACTGTCGATGGCATCGAACAAATGGGAGCGGTCGGCACGTTCATCCGGGACGACCTCGAGGGCGGCGTCGATGGTGAAGTGACCTGCGAAGACCGCCAGCCTGCGGAGGACGAGGCGCTCGATGTCGGACAGCAGCCCGTAGCTCCAGTCCAGCGTCGCCCGCAACGTCTTCTGTCGCGGGGGCGCGGTGCGCTGGCCCTGCCAGAGCAGATTGAGACGCTCATCGAGCAGCGCGGCCGTCTGCTCCAGGCCGTAAGCTTCGACCCGGCCGGCGGCGAGCTCGATCGCCAGGGCCATGCCGTCGAGGTTGCGGCAGATCCTCGCGATAGTCGCGGCGTTGGTATCGTCGAGCGCGATCTGCGCGCCGCCAGCGGTCGCCCGTTCGATGAAGAGCTGAAGCGCGGGATAGGTCTGTGCAGCCGCCGCACTCAGCCCGGCACTATCAGGCGGTACGGCGAGCGGCGCCAGTCGATAGACCTGCTCGCCCTCGACGCGCAGGGCTTCGCGGCTGGTGGCGAGGATGTGGACATCAGGCGCAGCGTGGAAGATCGCCGAAGCCAGCGGTGCCGCCGCGGCGATGACATGCTCGCAATTGTCGAGGATGAGCAGCAACCGCTTGTCCCTGACATGCGCGAGCAGCGCGGGCAGGGGATCGTCGGTCTCGGCCGGCAAGCCGAGCATCAACAGGATCGAGGTGATCACGAGATCGGGATCGCTGAGCGCGGCAAGGTCGACGAAATGCGCGGCGTCGGAGAACGTCGCGAGCAGGTCGTGGGCGATCGCCACCGCGACGGCAGTCTTGCCGACGCCGCCCGGACCGACGATCGTGACGAAGCGCGAGGTGAGAAGCTTGTCGGAGATGGTGGCGACGGCCTGGTCGCGCCCGACCATCCGTTGCAGCCGATTTGGCAGCTTGACCGGCGGCAATTCCGTTGGCGGGGACGAGCGCCGCGCCGCCGGAAGCTGCGTGTGCGAGATCGGCGCCACGAAGCAATAGCCGCGCCCGGAAAGCGTCGTGATGTAGCGTGCGCCGTCCTTGCCGTCGCCGAGCGCCTTGCGGAGAGCGGCGATGTGAAAGCGCAGATTGGCCTCTTCGACGGTGATGCCGGGCCACACCAGCGCCATTAGATCCCATTTGCTGACGACCTCGTTCGGCCGCGACATCAGTGCGGTCAGCGCGTCGAAGGCCTTCGCACCCAGCGGCACTGTGACGCCGTCGCGCGTCACGAGCCTTTCATGTGGCGCCACGGTGAATGGTCCGAACGAGAGTCTTGGCCCGGTCGGCGTGGTCATCGCGAAATCTTGCTCATTTGCGAACCGGATAGCCAGAGGGCAGCCATCCCGCAAGGCCTGCGTTGCATCGGCCTCAGACCTTGTTTGCAGACCTCGCATCAGCTTCTGCGCCGGCCTCACAACTTCTCACAAGTCCAAACGGGTCTCCGGGGCGCGTCGCTGCTAGTCAGTTTGCGCGACGGCAAGGAGCTCTTCATGACGCAAACGGCAAAACTGCTCTACACGGCCCGGACCCACACCAGCGGAGGCCGGCACGACGGCATATCGCGCAGTTCCGACGGTCGCCTCGACGTCAAGCTGTCGCCGCCGGGCGGGGCCGGCATCGGCACAAATCCCGAGCAATTGTTTGCGGCCGGCTGGTCGGCCTGCTTCGAAGGCGCCATGGAACTCGCCGCGCGCAAGCAGAAGGTGACCCTTCCCAGGAAAAGCGCGATCGATGCGGAGATCGATCTGGTGCTCGACGAGGGCGCCTACGCGCTGAGGGCGCGCCTCAATGTCAGCCTGCCGGGACTCGACCCCGAGATCGCACGCGGCATCATCGATGAAGCGCATCAAACCTGCCCCTACTCCAAGGCCGTCCGCGGCAACATCGACGTCACGGTCGCGCTGATCTGACGCACCATCATCAACCACGACGAGGTAACACCATCATGAAGCAGCTCATCGATCAGCACCGCCGCCAGTTTCTCGGCATCGCCACCGGAGCCGCCGCCGCCGGCATCGGCGTGATCGCGTTCGCTCGTGCCGAGACGGAACCGCAGCGATCCCAAGCATCGAATGCGTCCTTCGGCGCGATCAAGCAGATCGATGCCGGCGTTCTCAACGTCGGCTATGCCGAGGCGGGTCCCTCGAACGGTCCGGTGGCGATCCTGCTGCACGGCTGGCCCTACGACATTCACGCCTTCGTCGAGGTCGCGCCGCTCCTGGCCAAGGCCGGCTATCGCGTGATCATCCCATACCTGCGTGGCTACGGCACGACGCACTTCCTCTCCAGCGAGACGCCGCGCAACGGCGAGCCTGTGGCCATGGCCGCGGACATCATCGCGCTGATGGACAAGCTCGAGATCAAGAAGGCCGTCGTCGCCGGCTTCGACTGGGGCGCGCGTACCGCCGACATCATCGCCGCGCTGTGGCCGGAGCGGTGCCGCGCGCTGGTGTCTGTCAGCGGCTATCTGATCTCCAGCCAGGCTGCGGGCAATATGCCGCTGCCGCCGTCGGCCGAGCTGCAATGGTGGTACCAGTTCTACTTCGCGACCGAGCGCGGCCGGGCCGGATACGAGAAGTACACGCACGATTTCGCCAAGCTGATCTGGAAGCTGGCCTCGCCGCAGTGGAAGTTCGACGACGCCACCTTCAACAGGAGCGCGGCGGCGCTCGACAACAGGGATCATGTCGCGATCACGATCCACAATTACCGCTGGCGGCTCGGGCTCGCCCAGGGCGAGGCAAAATACGAGCATCTCGAAAAGAAGCTGGCCGCGGCTCCGCAGATCGAGGTGCCGACGATCACGATGGAGGGCGACGCCAACGGAGCGCCGCATCCCGAGCCGAGCGCCTATGCCAAGAAGTTCTCAGGCCGATACGAGTTTCGCCTGATCACAGGCGGCGTCGGCCACAATCTGCCGCAGGAAGCGCCACAAGCCTTCGCCAAGGCCGTCATCGACGCCAACGGCGCCTAGGCATTCGTCGGCACCTCCGTCCAGCCTCATTGATCGAGCCCGATGAAACATCATGACGATAGCCGAACCCGAAAAGAAGAAATCTCTCCACACCACGATGATCGTACTGACCGTGGTCCTCCTCGTCGTGCTCCTGACCTGCATGCCCTACCTCGTCACGATCGCCTTCGCGGAAGGACCAGCGGAACAGAGCGCGGCGGACGCCTCGCCGATCTTCGGCGTCACAATTCCAGCCGGCTATAAGCGGTGGGAGCTGATCGCGCCGGCCGAAGAGGCGGCGCCGCTCGACGAGCTGCGCGCTGTTGTCGGCAACCAGACTGCAATCGATGCCTATCAGGCCGGAAAACTGCCGTTCCCGGACGGCACCATTCTGGTCAAGCGCGCCTGGAAGCGGAAACAGTCACCCGAGTTTGCGTCCGCGACGATTCCCGGCGCCGCCACCACGGTCCAGGTGATGGTGAAGGATTCCAGGAAATACGCGGCTACCGGCGGCTGGGGCTTTGGCCGCTTCGTCAACGGCAAGCCGGTGGACGAGGCGCAGCACCGCACCTGCTTCGCCTGCCACGAAGCCCGCGCCAAGAGCCGCGACTATGTCTTCACGCGGCTTGCGCCTTGAGACATACGGTGACTGGCTTGAAGACTTGGTTCATCAGCGGCAGCTCTCGCGGGCTTGGCCGTGCCATCACGGAAGCGGCACTCGCCGCGGGCGACCACGTGGTTGCCACTGCGCGGACGCTCCAACCGCTTGAACCGTTGCGGGAACGTTTCGCTGAAAGACTGTGCCTTGCAACGCTCGACGTCACGGATGAAGCTGCCGCGCCGGCAGCCATCGCGCTTGCTGCGGAGACGTTCGGCGGACTCGACGTGGTCGTCAACAATGCCGGCTACGGCGACCTCGGATCGGTCGAGGATACTGGCCTGGACTCGTTCCGGCGGCAGATCGAGGCCAATTTGATAGGCACCATTATCGTCACCAAGGCGGCGATTCCGGTGCTGCGCCGGCAGCGCCGTGGCCACATCGTGCAAGTCTCGTCCGTAGGCGGCCGGATCGGCGCCCCAGCCCGCGCCGCCTATTCGGCCGCGAAATGGGGTATCGAGGGCTTTTCGGAATCGCTGGCGCGCGAGATGGCGCTGATCGGCGTGAACGTCACGATCGTCGAGCCCGGCGGCTTTCGCACCGGCTTTGCGCGAGCCGCACATGGGACCGGCGAAGGACGCCCGGAATACGATGCGCTCGTCGGCGCTGCCGTCAGGATGCAGCGCGATTACGACGGCCGGCAGCCCGGCGATCCAGCCAAAGCCGCGGCCGTGGTTCTGAAGCTTGCCGATATGGAGCGCCCGCCTCTGCGCATTGCGCTCGGAAGCGATGCCGTCGACGCCATCGCTGCGATCGATAAGCTCCGCCTCGAAGAGCTGGAGAGGTGGCGAGCGCTCAGCGTATCGACTGACTATTGACCCCGGGGGCCTCACTCCGCCGCCACCATTTGTTGCGTGCGCCACTGGCCCAGCAGGGCACGCAGCGAAGCCGGCTTCACCGGCTTGTTGAGCACCGCGATCTTCTCGTCACGCGCGGCGACCTGCACGGCGGGGCTGCGGTCGGCCGTGATCAGGATCGCAGGGATGGTATCGCCGAAACGGCGGCGGATCTCGCGGATGGCGGCGATGCCGTTGCCGCGATCGAGGTGATAATCGACCAGAAGGCCGGTGACGCGGCGGCCGGCGGTTTCGATCGCAGCGATCGCGCCTTCGGGATCGGCGACCGCGATCACCTCGGCGTCCCAGGCCTTGAGCAGCGTGCGCATGCCGTCGAGGATCGCCGCATCGTTCTCGATGCAGACGATCAGCGCGCCCGAGATCGGTGTGCGCGCCAGCGGCGTCGCGCTGGTCACGGCCGCGGTATGGGTGACCGCCTTCGCTGTCGGCACGGTCACCGAGAACACCGAGCCGCCGCTTCGATTGCCGTCGATGGCGATGCCGTGCTTGAGCACGCGAGCCAGGCGTTCCACGATCGAGAGGCCGAGGCCCAGACCGCGCGCGATCCGCGCGCCCTGCTCCAGGCGATGGAATTCCTTGAAGATCTCGCCGCGCTTGACCGCGGGGATACCGACGCCGGTGTCGTAGACGCAGATCTTGAGCGAGGCGCCGCGGCGGCGGCAGCCGACCAGCACGCGGCCGCGCGGGGTATACTTGATCGCGTTCGAGATCAGGTTCTGGAGCAGGCGCCGCAGCAGGAGCCGGTCCGACTCAACCGGCAGCGAGCAGGGCACGAAGGCGAGCTCCAGTCCCTTGGCGCGCGCGATCGGCGCGAACTCGATTTCCAGCGAGCGCATCAGATCGGCCATCTTGAAGCTCGAGATCGAGGTCGCCATCGCGCCAGCGTCGAGCCTGGAGATGTCGAGCAGAGCGCCGAGGATTTCCTCGATCGCCTGCAAGGATTCGTCGATGTTCTCGACCAGCCGCGTCTCCTCGCCATTGTGCTGGCGCTCGACGAGGCTTGTGACGTAGAGCCGCGCCGCGTTCAGCGGCTGCAGGATGTCGTGGCTGGCGGCGGCGAGGAAACGCGTCTTGGAGATGCTGGCGTCCTCCGCCGCGCTCTTGGCGATGGCCAGCTCGGAGTTCAGCCGCGTCAGCTCCTCGGTGCGGTCGCGTACGCGCTTTTCCAGCGTCGCATTGGCGCGCTCCAGCGCTTCGGCGGCTTCGAAGCTCGGCGTGACGTCGGTGAAAGTGATGACGAAGCCCCCGCCGGGCATGCGGTTGGTGAGCACTTCGATCACCATGTGGCGTTCCGGCAGCCGCTCGAGATAAGGCTCGCTGTCGGTGGTGTAGGCCGCAAGGCGCCGTTCCAGCAGGGCCTCGCGCTCGAGCGGATCGTTCGGATCGCCGAGGCCGATGAACTCCAGGATCTCGCGCAAGGGCGTGCCGAACTGGATCAGATGCAGCGGCACATTGAGGAGGTCGCCGAACTGCCGGTTGGAGCAGATCAGTTGCAGATCGGCGTCGAACACGGCGATGCCCTGGCGCACATGGTTGAGCGCGGTCTGCAGGATCTCGCGGTTGAAATGCAGCGCGGCGTGCGAATCGTCGAGCAGCTTCAGCGCGGCCTTGGCGGAGACCGTCCGCTTGCGCAGCAGCAGCGACATCACGAGGCGGGAGGAGGCCGCGCCGATCGAGGAGGCAATCAGATGCTCGGCGTGTTGCAGCAGCTCGAAATCGGCGGGCGCACCGGGCTCCAGCCGCACGTTGCGCCGCGCCGAGAAGGCCTCGAAGGAATGTCGCGCGCGGTCGGGCCCGAGATATTGCGCCACCGTGGTCTGGATGTCCTGCACGGTGACGGTGCTGCGCCAGCGGCGGAAGCTCGGGGAGATCGGTGCGAGCGTATTGGGCACGAACAGATCGGCTTGCAGCAGCTCGATGGAGGATGGCCGGCGTGCCAGCGACAGCAGCACATAGGTCAGGATGTTGAGGGACAGCGACCAGATCACGCCGTGCATCAGGGGCGGCAGGTCGGCGCCGAACAGTGCCTGCGGCCGCAGCGCCTCGATGCCGAACGGGCCGTGCTGCAGCAGCAGGATGCCTGACGTCGAGGAATCCATGAAGCTCGGCATGAACAGCGTGTAGAGCCACACCGCAAACCCGACCAGCATGCCGCCGATCGCCCCGCGCGCGGTCGCGCGCCGCCAGAGCAGGCCGCCGAAGAAGCTCGGGGCGAGCTGGGCGATGGCGGCAAAGGAGAGCAGGCCGATCGCCGCGAGCTGGGTGCTGCCGAGCGCGCGATAGTAGAAATAGGCCATCACCATGATGGCGAAGATCGCGAGCCGGCGCGAGCGCAGCAGGAAGTTGCTGAAATCGGCCCCGCCGGCGCGCCCCTCCGGCCGACGTTTCAGCACCAGCGGCACCACGAGGTCGTTCGAGACCATGATGGAGAGCGCGACGCATTCGACGATCACCATGGCGGTTGCCGCCGACAGCCCGCCGACGAAGACGGCGACGCTGAGCAGGTTCGCGCCGCTCTCGATCGGCAGGGCCAGCACGTACATATCAGGGTCGGCCGTGCCGAACGGGAAGGTCACGAGGCCGGCGAGCGCGATCGGGATCACGAACAGGTTGATGGCGACGAGGTAGAGCGGAAACAGCCAGCGCGCGCGGCCGACCTCGGCATCCGAGGAATTCTCCACCACGCTGACGTGAAACTGGCGCGGCAGCAGCATGATCGCGCACAGCGACAGCAATGTCATGGTCAGGAAGTTGCCGATCGACGGCGAATAAGTGATGGCGCGCACCGCTTCCGGCGTCCTCATCGCGCGCTCGATCAATTCATGCGGCGAGAACATCCAGAAGGTGACGAAGATGCCGGCGGCGAGGAAGGCGACCAGCTTGATGATGGATTCGGTCGCGATCGCCAGCATCAGGCCGTGCTGGTGCTCGGTCGCGTCGGTCTGTCGCGTGCCGAACAGCACAGCGAAGGCCGCCATCGTCAGCGTCACCATCAGCGCCATGTCGCCGAGGATCGGGATGTGCGAGAAGGCCTGGTCTTCGCTCAGGATTGTGCCCAGCGAAGAAGCCACCGCCTTGAGCTGGAGCGCGATATAGGGCACCGAGCCGATGATCGCGATTGCGGCGACGGTCGCCGCCACCGCTTGGCTCTTGCCGTAGCGGGCCCCGATGAAGTCGGCGATCGAGGTGATGTTGTGGGCTTTCGCCAGCTGGATCACGCGTCGGAGCACCCCGGCCCCCAACCCGATCATCAGGATTGGGCCGACATAGATCGCGAGGAAATCGGTCGAGGTGCGGGTCGCGAAGCCGACCGACCCGAAGAAGGTCCAGGACGTGCAGTAGATCGCCAGCGACAGCGGATAGATCAGCCCGGAGGCGCGGCCGCGACCGGCCGGCGAGCGGCGGTCGCCGTGGCTCGCCACCAGGAACAGGAAGCCGATATAGCCGAAGGCGGCGGCGATCACGCCCCAATCGTGCAGCATGGGTCGGGGGCTCTCTCCCTGGGCGCCGGCGGCGCCCGAGCTCATTTTCCTTGCAAACCTAGCGCGTTGAGCGAGTGCAGGCGACAGCGAAATGCCGTGCGGCGGTAGGAACTGCCGGCGTCGTTAAGCGGTGGGGCGAGCTGTCCGCCCGCTCTTACCCTCCAGGGGAGGGTAAAAGAGGCCTATTCCGCGGCCAGCGACTTCGCGCGCAGCGGCAGGCCGAGGCGGTCCCACACTTGCAGCAGCGCTTCGGCGAGCTGATCGATCAGGCCGTCGTCGTGATAGGGCGAGGGCGTGATACGCAGGCGCTCGGTGCCCTTGGCGACGGTCGGATAGTTGATCGGCTGGATGTAGATCCCGTGCTGTTCGAGCAGCAGGTCGGAAGCCTGCTTGCACTTCTCGGGATCGCCGACGAACAGCGGTACGATGTGTGTGTCGCTCGACATCACCGGCAGGCCGGCGGCATTGAGGATCGCCTTGACGCGGGCGGCACGGTCCTGGTGGCGCTCGCGCTCCCAGCTCGACGTCTTCAGGTGCCTGATCGCGGCGGTCGCGGCCGAGCAGACCGCCGGCGGCAGCGCGGTGGTGAAGATGAAGCCCGGCGCATAGGAGCGCACGGCGTCGATGATCTGGCCGTTGGCGGCGATGTAGCCGCCGAGACAGCCGAACGCCTTGGCCAGCGTGCCCTCGAGAATGTCGATGCGATGCATCACGCCGTCGCGCTCGGCGATGCCGCCGCCGCGCGGGCCGTACATGCCGACGGCGTGGACTTCGTCGACATAGGTCATCGCGCCATATTTCTCGGCGAGATCGCAGATCCTGGCGAGCGGCGCGACATCGCCGTCCATGGAATAGAGACTCTCGCAGACGATCAGCTTCGGCCGATCGGGACCGGCCGCTTTCAACAGCTCTTCGAGATGCGCAACGTCGTTGTGGCGGAACACGATCCGCTCGCAGCCGGACTGGCGGATGCCCTCGATCATCGAATTGTGGTTGAGCTCGTCCGACAGGACCAGGCAGTTCGGAATGAGCTTTGCGATGGTCGGGATGCCAGTCTGGTTCGAGACATAGCCCGAGGTGAACAGCAGCGCGGCTTCCTTGCCGTGGAGATCGGCGAGCTCGGCCTCGAGCTGCACCAGCGGATGATGCGTGCCGGCGATGTTGCGGGTGCCGCCGGCGCCGGTGCCGACGCGCGTCGCGGTCTCGACCATGGCGCCGACCACCTTCGGATGCTGGCCCATGCCGAGATAGTCGTTGGAGCACCAGATCACGACGTCGCGCTTGCCCTTGGGCGAGTGCCAGACCGCATGCGGGAACCGGCCGGCCGTGCGTTCGAGGTCGGCGAACACGCGATAACGCCGCTCGGTGTGGAGACGATCGAGGGCGGAATCGAAGAATTGGGCGTAATCCATCGGCAAACCTGCAACGGAACCTGACCAAGGGGACGGGTCTACTTAGAGCTTTTCCAGCTCCAATGTCTATGCGCTATCCCACATTTGGATCTGTGGGGCATTTGGGCAAAATGCCCTATCCGGCGCGTCTCAGTTTGATCCCGATCAATCCTGCGCGACATATAATGCTGCTCTGCACCATCTGCCGGGGCGACCCAGCCTATGGTCTTCCGTCGCAGCCCGGCGCGCGCTTTCCTTGCTCAACCAGGCTCTCGAAAGGACCCTTCCATGAAGCGCGTGATGATCCTCAACGGCCCCAACCTCAACATGCTCGGCATCCGCGAGCCGCACATCTACGGCACGACGACGCTCGCGGAGGTCAACGCGAGCTGCGAGGACGCGGCCGCCAGGCTCGGCCTCAAGCTCGCCTTCCACCAGTCCAACCACGAGGGCGTGCTGGTTGATCTGATCCAGTCGGCGCGGCAGGACGCCGAGGCCATCGTCATCAATCCGGCCGGCCTCTCCTTCACCTCGGTCTCGATCATGGACGCGATCAAGACGTTCGAGGGTCCGGTGCTGGAGGTGCACATCTCCAACATCCACGCCCGTGACGAATATCACCGGCACTCCAAGATCTCGTACGTGGCGACCGGCGTGATCTGCGGGCTCGGGCCGTTCGGCTACATCGCGGCGCTGCACGCGATCGCGAATATGAAGTGAGGCGCCAGCCGCGCCGGAGGTCTGCTCCCTCGCCCCGTTCTTACGGGGAGAGGGTTGGGGTGAGGGGCTGTTTCGGCAATGATGGTGAGAGTTGGACTCGCGGAGACTCCCCCTCACCCGCCACGCTTCGCGTGTCGGCCTCTCCCCGCAGGCGGGGAGAGGCGAATAACTCACGTCGTCCGAAACTGCAGCACGCCGTCCTGCATCTCGGGCGTGAGGCGGCCCTCGACGATCATGTAGTTGACGTGGGCGACGAGCTCGCCGGCGGCAAAGCCCATCTGGTGCTCGTCCAGCACGTGCTTGTTGAACACCACGGGCACCAGAGCGCGCGAGGTTTGCGGCACCTCACGGCAGGCTTCCGCGATCAATCGGCAGCGCTCTTCGTGGTGGTCGGCGAGCTGCTTGATGCGGGTCTTCAATCCGTAGAATGGCACGCCATGGCCGGGCAGCACCAGCACGTCATAGGGCAGCGTCGTGGTCAGGCTGGCGAGCGAGGCCAGATATTCGCCGAGCGAGTTCTGGTCGGGCTCGACCGCCCAGACGCTGACATTCGGCGAGATCTTGCTCAGCACCTGGTCGGCGGAGAGGAACAGCTTGTCGTCGGCGCAATACAGCATCACCTGGTCGAGGGCGTGGCCGCCGCCGGTGATGACCTTGAAGCGGCGCGTGCCGATCACGACGTCGTCGCCATGCGAGATGCGGCGGTAGGACGGCGGCAGCACCGAGACGCGCTTCAGATAGTCCTGGCCGCGGCCGAGCAGCTTTTCGGTGAGCGACTCGTCCATGCCATGGCGGCGGAAGAACAGCCGCTGCGCCTCGCGCCGCTCCTCGGTGCCGCGGTTCTGGTGATAGACCGATTGCAGATATTCGACCTGCGACATCACCAGCGGGCAGCCGAACCGCTCGACGATCCAACCGGCGAGGCCGACATGATCCGGGTGGGAGTGGGTGACGATCAGGCGCGTGATGTTGACGCCTTTCAGCGGTCCGTCGAACAGCTTCGTCCAGGCCTCGATCGTCTCCTCGTTGCCGAAGCCGGCATCGATCATCGCATAGCCGTCGCCATCGGCGAGCAGGTAGATGTTCACGTGGTTGAGGCGGAACGGCAGCTTCAGCCGCGCCCACAACACGCCGGGCCGCACCTCGACCACCTGTTCGGGGCCGGGATGCTGTTCCCAGGGGTAGCGCAGGGCCTCGGCCGAGGACTGCGGGGTGTCGGTTTTCGAGCTCATGCTATCGGCTTAAACCCAGCGCGCGCGGGGCGCCAGCCGAAAAAGGATGCTGGGCGGCGACAGCATGGCGGTCATACCGAGGCAGTTTTCCGTAGCCCGGATTGCGCTACGCTCCATCCAGGCTACAGGACAGGGCCTTACGCCGCCCGCATGTCGTTGAGGAAGGCGTCGATCTCCCCGCGCAGCATATCGGCCTCGCGGCGCAACGCGTCCGAAGCGCCCAGCACCTCGGTGGCCGCAGCGCCGGCTTCGGCGGACGCGGTGGAGACGCCGACGATGTTGCTGGAGACCTCGCTGGTGCCGCCGGCGGCATGCTGGATGTTGCGGGCGATTTCGCGCGTCGCGGCGCCCTGCTCCTCGACCGCCGCTGCGATCGTGGTGGTGACGTCGTTGATCTCGCCGATGATCCGGCCGATGCCCTGGATGGCGCCGACCGCGGAGGTCGTGACTGACTGCATGCTGGCGATCTGGGTGCGGATCTCGTCGGTCGCCTTGGCGGTCTGGCTCGCCAGGCTCTTCACCTCGGAGGCAACCACCGCGAAGCCGCGGCCGGCCTCGCCGGCGCGCGCCGCCTCGATGGTGGCGTTGAGCGCGAGCAGATTGGTCTGCGAGGCAATGGTCTGGATCAGGTCGACGACGACGCTGATGCGGCTCGCGCTGTCGGCAAGGCTCTGCACCGTGGCGTCGGTCGCTCCCGCTTCGTCGACCGCCTTTTTGGCGATCTCGGCGGAGGTCACGACCTGACGGCTGATCTCCTGGATCGAGGAGGACAGCTGCTCGGTGCCGGCCGAGACGGTCTGCACGTTGACCGACGTCTCTTCCGCCGCGGAGGCGACCGCGTTGACCAGCGCGTTGGACTGGTCGGCGGTGTTCGACATGCTCTGCGCGGTCGATTGCATCGAATTGGCCGATTGGGCCAGATTATCGAGCGCGGAGCGCACCGTGCTTTCGAACTGGGCGATCTTCGCCTCCATGCGCGCGGCGCGCTCGGCCTTGGCGATACGGTCCTTGTCCTGCTCGCTCGTCAGCGCGCGGGTCTCGATCATGCTCTCCCGGAACACCTGCAGCGTGTTCGCCATCACCGAGATTTCGTCGTTGTGATTCTTCGAGCGGTAGATCTCGGTTTCGAGATCCCCGTTCGCGAGCAGCTGCATCGACTGCTGCAAGGCGCCGATCCGGCGCAGGATGTTACGGCCGACATAGAGCCAGACGAACAGCGCCGAGCCGACCAGCATCAGCGCGCCCAAGCCCAGCATGACCGACGTCGCGAGCGAAATCTCCTGCCGCGCCTGGAAGGTCGAGGTGTTGGTCTCTTTCTGCACGCCGTCGACGAGCTGCTGCACGCTGATGCCGAGCCCGACATTGAGCTTGCGGGTCTCGTCCAGGATGGTCTGGCCGTAGTCGATGGAGTCGAGCTCTTTCTCGCGCAGATTGAACACGCCGGTCTTGCCGGTGCCGAGCGCGAGCAGCTTTTCCGCGGTGTCGCGCAGCATCTTGTTGCCCTGGTTGTCCGGCAACAGATCGAGGTTCGACCGCAGGCGCCCCTGCGCCGTCTTGAATTCCTTCTGGATGTCATCGAGCTTGTCGCTGGTGTTCGCCGACAGCGCCGCGCTCATGTTGGCGGCGGCGAGATTACCGCTGGCGACGACGTTGCCGAGCTGACCGACGGTCTGCGCGGCGTCGGTCGCGTCTGCGGCTGACAGGTCGGCTGAACCGAGAATGGCATTGACGCGGGTCTGCGCGTCCAGCATCGCCGGACTCGCTGCGCCGACGAAGGCGCCCTGCGCGGCGCGAAGCGCGTCATATTGCTTGTCGTGCAGCGCCGCGATGTCGAGCCGTTCGCGGGCGGCTTTCGTCAGGCTCTGAGCCGCCTCGTTGATGCTCTTCATCGTCTCGCTGAGCCCGGAGACGACGCTCTTGTCGCCGCCGAGCTCGATGATCTCGTTGAGCTTCTGCTGCGTCTGCTCCTGTAATTCCCTGAGTTTCTTGGTGCGCTCGTTCAGAGCGTCCTCGCTCTGCGCCGCAAGCAGGGCCGGTCCCTGCGCCGCGAGGCTCGCACTCAGCGCCGACAATTGCAGGCTGGCGGAAAGGCGCGGAATGTCCCGTCCGCTCAGTTCAGTCATGCGTCCGCCGAGATTCTGCAGCGCAAGGCCGGCGCCGGCCGCGATCACGAGGCCCATGCCCGCGATGACCGCAAACGCCGCGAACAGGCTGCCGCGCACGCCCCATTTGGGCATTTTGAAACGCGGACGGAAACTGCCAAGGAAGCGGCCAAGGCCCAAACGGATCGGCATCGAAAATTCCCCCAATGTTCTTCTATTTGTGGCTGCAGTATCGGCAGCACCGGTTAAGGAATCGCAATGAGCCCAATCGGTTGACGTTGTTCCGCAGAGCGAAAAAAGAGGGGCCGGCAACGAGGCCGGCCCCTTCATCTTGATAAGGTCCTGGTAACCGATCAATAGCGCGCCATGGCCGGGCTCGCCCAGTTGAAGCGGTAGTTGACGCCCGCCTTGAAGGCATGGTCGTCGGTGGTGAAGGCGCCGGTGCCGGCGAGCGGACCGGCGGTGAAGCTGGCGTCGCCGAAATTGTAGTACTGGTACTCGGCCTTGGCCGACCAGTTCGGGGCGAACATGTATTCGAGGCCGGCGCCGACGGTGTAGCCGTTGCGGTGATCGCCGGTGATGACGAAGGCGGCCGGCACGCCGCCGACGGTGACCCTCTCGTTGTTGTCCGAATAGGCGTAGCCGCCCTTCACATAGACCAGGCCGGGACCCCAGGTGTAGCCGACGCGGCCCGTGATCGAGCCGAGGCCGCGCTGGTCGTTGGTGTAGGCGATGCCGCCCGGGAACACGGCGCCGACGCTGCCGGAGAGCCAGGAATACTGGCCTTCGACGCCGACCACGAAGTTCGGGTGGAACTGCCAGTCCGCACCGACCTGCACGCCGCCGAGGAAGCGGCCGTTGCCGTTGTTGCCGGTGGAGAGGCCATTGAAATTGTTGTCGCTGGAGAACGCGCCGCCGACATGGGCGCCGAGATAGAAGCCCGTCCAATTGTAGATCGGCGCGGCGTAGGCCGGCGCGGGCGTCTTGTAATAATTGCGGTTGCCGAGATCGGCACCGACGGCCGGCGCAGCCGCGCCCAACACGAGCAGCGCCACGGTCGCAAACAGAATCTTCTTCATCGTCTTGAACTCCAACACGTAAGGTCCCCGGCAGGCGCGTTTGCTGCGCCGCATTGGTTTTGCAGATAGCTCGCTTTTGACGAAAATGCTGTCACATCCGTGGCACAGCGACGGCCAACGTAACTTGTTGGGCCGTAAATGATTTTCGTGCTTAATGGCAACTTAAGAAGTGGTGAAGGAAGGCTTAACGGCGCACTCTGTCGGTAACTTGCGCGCGCCTTGCGTTAACCAAGACGCCGCCGTGCCTCATCGCGCATCTGCGCGCGAAAGGCGGCGCGCTTTGCCGGCCTGTCTTCCTCACGCACGTCGTGTCGATCGAAGATGTCGAACTTCTCCAGGATCGGATAGCGCTCGCTCGCCATCGCGAGCACGCGCAGTATCCTGGTCCCCTCCGGCGTCGGGCCGCTGACCTCCCAGCGCCGGATGGTGTCGGCGCCGCCTCTTTCCGGCAGTCCGCAAAGCTTGGCCATGTCGGCCGCGCTGAGCTTGCGCTCGAGGGCATCGGAGAGGTCGTTGCGAAGCTGCTTCAGTTCGGCGCCGGTCATGCTTGCGTCCAGGGAAGTCACTGAAAGCAATGCACTAGCGCTGATTCGGGTCCATCCGAAGACGGTATGAGTCCGCCGCGCTCCGGCACCTTCGTCCGCACACGGAATTATGAAGGGAGAACCCATGGAAATTTGCCGATGCATGAACACTTGGCATATCGGGGCGCGCAACGGGTGAAGGGATCAGCCATGAAAACCATCAGACTCGCCATTTCCGCGCTGATCACGACGGGACTGCTTGCCGCACCATTCGCAGCTGAGGCGAAAAAGGTCCGGTCCAGCCGGCAATACAGCACTGGTGTGGTGGCTCCGACCTATGGCGGAGCCGGAGCGCCGGCCGCGCAACCGAGGGCGGCCTACGGATCGTCGGGACAGTCGGTTGGCACTGTCACCGCGCCGTCGATCGGATCATACAATTGGCCCTCGGTCGGCGTGACCAACTCGGCTCCCACCTGGAGCAACACCACGAGATAGAGGGCTCCGGCAAGGTGGAGGCCACTGGCGGATCAACGCATGCCGCTCGCCGATCCCGAGAGCAGATAAAGCGCGATGAGCAATGTCGCGACCGACAGCATCGTCGTGATCGAGACCGTGGCCGCAACCAGCTTCTCCTCGACCTTGTGTTCATGTGCGAGGACGTAGACGGTTTTCGCCGTCGGCACGGCCGCGCAGATGACCGCCGCAACCGTGTAGAGAGGGGTGAGGCCGATCACGACGCAAAGCCCGTAGACGATGAGCGGCATGACCACCAGTTTCACCGCCGCGAGCGCAAACGACGCTTTCAGGTTGGACCGCAAGCCCTCGATGGACAGGCCAAGCCCGATGGCGAACAGCGCGCACGGCGTGAGCGCGGCAGCGATCATGTTGAGATAGGCCGCGACCGGTGCCGGAATCGGCAGTCCCGTCACCGCCCAGGTGAGGCCGATGAACGTCGACAGCACCATGGGATTGAGCAGGATCTGCTTTGCCAGTCCCATAGAGCCCACGGAGGCCCCGCGTGCATCGCGCTTTTCCAGCAGGATCACCGTGATCGGAAACATCACCGCGGCCACGAACACCGTCGCGACGGCCGCGGGCAGGACGGCGGGTTGGCCGTAGATCGCATGCAGGATCGGCAGCGCAACGAACCCGGTGTTGGTCATCGCCGCCGCCATCCCGTGAATGGTGCTGCTGGCGAGGTCGTGTTTGCCGCCTGCGCGGACCGGCACGAACACGAGCGCGAAGCAGATCAGCGAGCCGCCGCCGAAGGCGAGCAGAAAACGCCATTCCAGGAGATTGCGCGCCGGCTCCTGGGCGATCGTGACAATCAACAGCGCCGGCATCGCCACGTTGTAGGCGAAATGCACCAGGGCATCGGCCAGCGCCCGCGAGAGATAGCCGAGCTCGCCGGCGAGCCAGCCGGTGACGATGATCGCGAATACGGGAAGAACGAGGCTGGCGACCTCCATCCGGCTTCCCCCTCATTTTCGAACAGGGAGGGTAGACCGGCAATGGACTGGCGTCACTCCGTGATTTGTGGGTCGCCTTGATTTGTCGGAGGAGAATCCGCCTCGCTAGATTCCCCGGCGCCCCTGGTCTCCGATCACGCAGCGCCAGGCCGCCAGGCGCTCGGCCGGATGCTGGTTCATCCATTCGGCAAGCTGCGGCGCGCCCATCAGGCAGGCCTGCACCGAGATTTGCGCAAAGTCCGACGTGGTGACGATCTGCTCGTGACAATTGGAGGGAGAGGCGAGGCTGCAAAGCACGGCGATGATCTTGATCACGATACGTTACCTCCGTCGCGGCCGATGAACGGGCGACGGATCGCCGGCCTTCCCTGGCCCTCGTCCGTCGGATCGACCGGCGGGAAGATGCTGTCGTAGATCGCCCGCGCTTCCTGGATGAGGCGCGTTCGCTCGCGCTCGGACTTCGAGACAAATCGAATAACTTCGCCCATGTTGGCTCCGAATAACAGTGTGAGTCCGTCATGAGATGACGTCGATCATTCAAACGTCATCTATGGTCATGCCCTTAAGCTTTGAAGCGGCCGGTCCGGTCACGACCGGATAAAAAGCGCGTGACCAGGCTGCGCAGTTCCCAGCATCCCGGTGCGTCTTGCTTGCTGGGTTGTTGAGCTGCCCATCACATCACGTTCGTTGTACGACGCCAGCCGCGACGAGCGACTATGGCGTCAAGTCACCCCTTGCCGACATGAGCAAGGATGATCTCACGAAAGCAAATGCCGCTGAATCGAATATGTTTCGCCTCGCTCGGCGTGCAAGTTTTTGGAACCATCACGGAAATCAATGAACGAGGACGAGCCGCCTCAGGCCGCCGGCGCGTGCTCCTTCCGTCCGGGCACGGCTGCGAGCAATTCGCGCGTATAGGCGTGCTCGGGCGCGGCGAAGAGTTGCGCCGTCGGCTTCAGCTCGACGATGGCGCCGCGCTGCATCACCGCGATACGGTCGCAGATCTGGGCCGCGACGCGCAGATCGTGGGTGATGAACAGCATCGACAGGCCAAGGCGCGCCTTGAGATCTTCCAGCAGCTTCAACACCTGCGCCTGCACCGAGACGTCGAGCGCGGAGACGGCCTCGTCCGCGACGATGATCTCCGGCTCGAGCGCAAGCGCGCGGGCGATGCCGATGCGCTGGCGCTGGCCGCCCGAGAATTCATGCGGATAGCGCTCGAGCGCGCCGGCGTCCAGGCCCACCATCTTGAGGAGATCGCGGGCGCGGTCGAACGCCACCTTCGAATCGGTCCCGGCTGCGATCGGCCCGTCGGCGATGATGTGGCCGATCTTGCGGCGCGGATTGAGCGAGGCGAACGGATCCTGGAAGATCATCTGGATGCGATGGCGCTCGCCGCGCAGCGCCTTGCCGGAAAGCGAGGTCAGGTCGGTCTCGCCGATCCGCACCGTGCCGCGGTCGGCTTCGATCAGTCGCATCACCAGGCGCGCTACCGACGACTTGCCCGAGCCGGATTCACCGACGAGGCCGAGCGTCTCGCCCTTGAGGATGTTGAAGTTGACCGCGCGCGCCGCATCGACGCGGCGGGCCTGGCGGAACCAGCCGCCCGACGTGACGTAGGTCTTGTCCAGCCCGATCACCTCGACGGCCTTGGCCCGATCGTCCAATGGCTCTCGCGGCGGCGGATCCATCGAGGGCACGGCGGCAAGCAATGCCTTGGTGTAGTCGTGCTGCGGCTCGTTGAAGATGGCCGCGGCCGGACCTTCCTCCACGACCTTGCCGTGGCGGAGCACCACGACCTGGTCGGCGATGTCGGCGACCACGCCGAAATCATGGGTGATGAACATCACCGCCATGTTGCGGCTCCGCTGGAGGTTGCGGATCAGCTTCAGGATCTGGGCCTGCGTGGTGACGTCGAGCGCGGTGGTCGGCTCGTCCGCGACCAGCACCGCGGGCTCGAGCGCGAGCGCCATCGCGATCATGGCGCGCTGGCGTTGGCCGCCGGAGAGCTGGTGCGGATAGGCGCGCACGATACGCTCAGGGTCGGGCAGGCCGACTTCGCTTGCCAGCGCCAGCGCCTTGGCCCGCCGCTCCTTCGGCGTGAGCAGGCCGTGCGCCTCGAACATCTCCGCCATCTGGTCGCCGATCCGCATCAACGGATTGAGCGCGGTCATCGGCTCCTGGAAGATCATCGCCAGCCGACGGCCGCGCAGATCGCGCCAGCCGTCGTCAGCGAGCTTGAGCAGGTCCCGGCCCTCGAACTGGATTTCACCGGAGGTGACCGAGACCGTATCCGGCAAAAGGCCCATCAGCGCATGCGCGCACATCGACTTGCCGGAGCCGGACTCGCCGACGACGCAGACGATCTTGCCGGGCTGCAGATCGAGCGAGACACCGTCGACCGCGAAGGGGCGCTCGGCGCCCTTGGGCAGCGCGATCCGCAAGTTCCTGATGGAGACGGCGGGCGAGGCGGTCATCGTCAGCGGCCCTCCCGCGACAGGCGCGGATTGAGCGCATCGTTGAGGCCTTCGCCGATCAGGTTCAGCCCGAGCACCGAGATCAGGATGGCGATGCCGGGAAACACGGTGATCCACCAGGCCTGTCGGATCACGGTGCGGCCGGCGCCGACCATGTAGCCCCAGGAGATCAGATTGGGATCGCCGAGGCCGAGGAAGGACAGCGAGGATTCAAGCAGGATCGCGGTGGCCACCATCAACGAGGCCAGCACGATCACGGGCGACAACGCGTTGGGCAGGATCTCGCGCAGGATGATCCAGCTGTTGCTCTGGCCGGTGACGACGGCGGCCTGGACATATTCGCGCGTGCGCAGCGACAGCACCTCGCCGCGCACGAGGCGAGCGACCGGCGGCCAGCTCACCACCGCGATCGAGGCGACGATCGAATAGATCGAGGGCTGCAGGATGGCGACCAGCACGATCGCGAGCGCGAAGCTCGGAATGGTCTGGAAGAACTCGGTGAAGCGCATCAGGGCGTCGTCGACCTTGCCGCCGAAATAACCGGCCATGGCCCCGATCGGCACGCCCACGATCAGCGCCGCCAGCGTGGAGACGAGACCGACCAGAAGCGAGACGCGGGCGCCGAAGATCATGCCGGCGAAGATGTCGCGGCCGAGCGCGTCGGTGCCGAGCGGCACGGCCCCGAGCGTGAACGGCGGCAGGAACGGCCGCTGCACCATGCGCCAGGGCGAGTTCGGGAACAGCATCGGTCCGAACACCGCGACAGAGATTGCAACCAGGAGGATGACGAGCCCGATGACGCCGCTCGGGCTCTTCAGCATCGATTTCCAGAACTGTTTCATGCGGCGTATTCGATCCGCGGATCGACCAGGCGATAGACGAGGTCGGTGATGAGGTTGAAGGTGAGGACCATGGCGGAGCAGATCACGAACACGCCGAGCAGCAGATTGTAATCCCGCTGCAGCAGTGCGTCGTACATCAGCCGCCCGATGCCGGGCCAGGCGAATACGGTCTCGGTGATGACGGCGCCGCCGATCAGCGTGCCGGAATGCACGCCGGCGAGCGTCACCACCGGCAGCAGCGCGTTGCGCAGCACGTGGCGGCGCTGGATCACGGCGTCGGAGAGCCCCTTGGCGCGCGCCGTCTTGACGAAGTCGAGGCGTTTCACCTCCAGCATCGAGGCGCGCGTCATGCGGGTGTAGGTCGCCATGAAGAACAGTCCCAGCGTCATCGCCGGCATGATCAGGTGCTTTGCGACGTCGAACGCGTGGGCAAGGCCGGTGAGATTGGCGCCGACCGTCTCGTAACCGAAGCTCGGCAGCCAATCCATCGTGACCGAGAACAGGAGGATGCCCATCAGCGCCACCCAGAAGATCGGCATGGCGTAGAAGATCAGAGCGAACACGGTGATGGCGGTGTCGAGGAAGGTTCCGGCAAAGCGCGCGGCGAAGGTGCCGAACAGGATGCCGAGCGTGAGCGAGATCGCGAAGGCGGTCAGCGTCAACAACAGCGTCGCCGGCAGCCGCTCGCCGATCAGTTTTGCGACCGGAGCCTGCTGGCGGAAGGAAAAGCCGAGGTCGAGGCTGACGACGCCCTTGACGTAGATGAAGAGCTGCTCGGGCAGCGGCTTGTCGAGCCCGAACTTCTCCCGGAGCTGCTTGACGAAGACCTGATCGCTGGCCCCGGCCTCGCCCGCCATCACGATCGCGGGATCGCCAGGCGCCAGGCGGATCAGGAAGAAATTGAGAACGACGATCGCGAGCAGGACGATCACGCCCTTCAGGACGCGCTGAGCAACGAAGGAGAGCATCTAGTGAGTCATATTGGTGATGTGACCTGGCGCCACGGAGACGGAGTGACTCCCTCGCCCCGCTTGCGGGGAGAGGGTTGGGGTGAGGGGGACTTCCCGCGAACGTATCAGCAGTTGGACTCGTGGAGACTCCCCCTCACCCGAATGTGCGCTATGCGCACATTCGACCTCTCCCCGCAGGGGAGAGAGGTAAGAGGCTTCACTTGTCGAGCCATGCGTCCTTGAAGCCGTCATTGACCCCGATCCCCGTGGTGATCAGGTTCTTGACCTTGCAGCGCATGATGGTCGGAAATTGCAGCTCGAGCATCCAGGCAACCGGCACGTCCTCGACCAGGATCTTCTGCGCCTTCTCGTAGATCTCCTTGCGCTTGGAATCCGGCGTTGCAACCGCGCCCTCGGCGAACAGCTTGTCGATATCCGGGTTGGAGTAACCCTCGACGTTGTTGAACATCTGGCCCTTGGCGATGTTGCTGGAGATGTAGTTGCGTCCCACTCCGAGCGCGGGGTCGCCGTACTGGTAGAGATAGGTAAAGGCGATGTCGTAATCCCACTCGGCGATCTTCTGGTTGCCGCCGGCGACGTCGGTGGCGATCGTCTCGATGGTCATGCCGACATCCTGGAGGTTCTGCTTGACGGCTTCGCCCCAGCGCTGCCAGGTCTCGCCATAGGCGAGCGGCAGCAGGCGGATCTTTTCGCCCTTGTAGCCGGCTTCCTTCAGCAGTGCCTTGGCCTTGGCCGGATCGTAGGGGTATTTCTTCACGTCATCGGTATAGAACTTGATGGTCGAGGCCGACGGGCCGGTGGCGACCTTGCCGAGCCCGTTCCAGATCACGTCCTTGGCGAAGTCGCGGTCGACCGCATACATGATCGCCTGCCGCACCCGCTTGTCGGCGAGCGGACCCTGGCGGTTGTTCAGCCACAGCCAGGCCAGCGGCGAGAAGAATTCCCAGCCGGCGCCGGTGACGCAGGTGTCCTTCAGCTTGGACAGCCGCGGCACGTCGAAATTCTCGACCGAGCCGCCGGGCAGCACGTCGACCTTGCCGGTCTCGTAAGCCACCGAGCGCGCGGCGGCGTCCGGGATGATCTGCCAGTAGATCTCGTCGAGATGGGGCTTGCCCTTTTCGTGGTAGTTCGGATTCTTGACCAGGCGGATGAACGAGCCCTTCTGCCATTCCTTGAACATGAATGGGCCGGTGCCGATGGGTGCGTTGTTGTAGGGGTTGGTCTTCCAGTCGGTGCCTGCATAGAGATGCTTCGGCACCATCGGCATCGAGCCGACCTCGAAGATGCCGAGGAACGGGCCGAACGGCTGCTTCAGCGTGAAGACCACCGTATGATCGTCCGGCGTCTCGACCTTGTCGACCTGCGCCAAATTGGTGCGGGCGCGCGCATGGGTCTGCTTCAGCATCTCGATCGAGAACAGCACGTCGGCGGCGGTGAAGGGCTTGCCGTCGTGCCAGGTCACGCCCTTCTTCAGCTTGAAGATGTAGGTCTTGGCGTCCTCGCTGACGCTCCAGCTCTCGGCGAGCTCCGGCAGGGGATCGAGCTTGGGGCTGTAGCGCAAGAGGCCTTCGAAGATGTTGCCCGAGACCATCTGGGTCGGGCCGTTCTGGACCTGCGCAAGCATCAGGCCGGGCGGCTCGGGCTGGATCACGGCATTGATCACACCCCCCGTCTTCGGCTCTTGCGCCAGCGCAGGGGCCGCAAGGCCGCAAGCCAGGAGGAGACCAAGCAACACTCGTTTTGGCATGTCGTAATCTTTCTCAAGCGAGACCAGCCGGAAACGCTTCGCACGCGCCCTCGCGCGCAAAGCGACGGTCGGTCCATCCCAGTCCCCATCCGCCATCGAGGCTCACACAGTCCCGTTCAGCGCGGCAAGATGAAAGTCGCGACAGTGCTCGCACAAAAAATGTACAGCTCGTCCTGTTTCTCCGCCTGTGCGACGGCACGGTAGATCGGCCAGCTCCGAGGGATCAGGCGGCCTTCAGAAGTGATGAGAGCATGCCGGGGCAGTGCACAAGTCCGCGCCTGCGACCAAAAGCATCAGCCCGTCATTTTGCGCCGAGCGCCCGCCGCAATTCGTCGAGCGCCTCTGCAAGCTGCTCGCGGTGCGCGATGTCGTTCTTGGGAAGCGCGGCGACGCTGCCGGCGAGCTCCCGCAGGATGCCGGCCAGCAGGCCGAAGTTGACGTGCAGATGCACCGATTTGCGTTCATCGGCCGCACCAGGATGTTGCAGCACCAGCGCAATGCCGCTGCCGTCGAGCTTCGCCTCGAAGCGGGACGAATGCTCGAAGGTGCCGACATAGAATTTGTCGGGATATTCGAGTGCGACTTCTGCCTTGTCGGGAACCGGCTTGGACATGCGAACCTCATCTATGCCCGCGCATTCTGGCCGGGAATGAGCCGGCCCGCCTTGCGCCAGGTCAGAGGCGGTCGACGCCAAATTTGATCCGGATCAAAGCCGGCCCGCCGCTTTTGCGATCGAATGGCAAGTAGCGGGACGCGGCTGCGCATCCCGTTTGCTTGAGCCGTGAGACGATGGATGGACATTCAGGCCACGACTATCCCTGCGGATGACGACGGCGGATCCGATATCGCCGGTCTTGAGCCGTCGCCGGATGCGGGCGTGCAGCACTGCCTGCAATTGCTCGGCAATGCCGGCTTGCGCCCGACACGCCAGCGCGTGGCGCTGGGCCGACTGCTGTTCCTGGGCGGCCATCGTCACGTCACCGCAGAAAGTCTCTACGCAGAAGCGATGGCTGCGAACGCATACCTGTCGCTCGCCACCGTCTACAACACGCTGAACCAGTTCACCGAAGCGGGCCTCTTGCGCCGGATCGCGGCCGACGGCATCAAGTCGTTCTTCGACACCGACACGTCCCTGCATCCGCACTTCTATCTCGAAGGCGAGGACGTGCTGGTCGACGTGGCCGAGGGCCTCGCCTTCACCAAGATGCCCGAGGCGCTTCCCGGCCACGAGATCGCGCGGCTCGATGTCGTCGTCCATTTACGCCGGAAGCGAACTTAGCGCTTGCCCTGCAGGGAGGGTAAGACGCCTCACTGCAAGCCTGCGCGGCGGAATCCCTCCAGATAGTGTTCGCGATCTCGCTCACTGGCCCACGGCAGCTGCGTCGCGATCCAGTGCAGCGAGATGCCCGGCTGGGTGCGGCGGAGCTCTCCGAGTGCCATTTCCGCAAGCGTGCCATCGCCGGTCATGCCGGCGGAGACGGCGAGCACGCGGTATGCGCCGGTAAGATCGCCGCGGTGGCGGATCGCCTCGCGCGCCAGCGCGATGGCCTCGCCATAGTGCCGTTCGGTGAAGCGCGCATAGGCGGCGATACCGTGATAGATCGCCAATGACGGATCGCGCGGCGACAGCCGGATCGCCTTTTGCGCGGCCTCGAACGAGTCGTTCGAGCGTCCGGCATAGGACAGTGCCAGCGCGTAATAGCCCTGCGCCAGTGAGAAGTTCGGATTGAGCGCGAGCGCCTGCTCGAACTCGGACAGCGCGTCTGGGAGCCTGCGGGTCGAGAAGCAGACGCTGCCGAGCGCGGCATGTGCCCAGGCGTCCTCATGGTCGCAGCGCACCGCTTTGAGCGCGGCGGCTTCCGCGGACGGCGCAACCGCGGCCAGCTCGGTCCAGCCGAGATGCACGCCGAACATGTCGTTCACGGCCAGCACCGACAACGCCTGGCCGTAATCCGGATCGATCGCGATCGCGCGCGCGAGCAGCGCCTTCGCGGCCGCATGGTCCTGCCGGGTCACGCGCCAATAATGCGACAGCGCGCGCATCAACAGGTCCCAGGCGTCGAGGCTCGCCGGCGGCTTACGACGGCTGCGGAAATTCTCGGCGGCGTGGATCTGCGGCTCGATCGCGGCGGCGATCGCGTTGGTGATCTCGTCCTGCACGGCGAAGACGTCGACGAGCTCGCGGTCATAGCGCTCGGCCCAGAGATGACCGCCCGACACGGCGTCGTTGAGCTGCGCGGTGATGCGCACCGTTTTGTCCGTCTTGCGCACGCTGCCTTCGACGATGTAGCGGACGCCGAGCTCCTCGGCGATCTGCCTGATATGGACCGCGCGTCCCTTGTAAGTGAAGGAGGAGTTACGGGCGATCACCATGAACCAGCGCTGCTTCGACAGCGCGGTGAGGATGTCCTCGCTGATCCCGTCGCCGAAATAGTCCTGCTCGGGATCCCCGCTCTTGTTCTCGAAGGCGAGCACCGCGACCGCCGGGCGGTCCGCCATGCGCGGGGGAGCGAGCCTGGCTTCGGTCCGCGCGGGCGATGCCGCCACCTCTTCCCGGACCTCGCCGACGAACCGAAAGCCCTTGCGCGGAATGGTCTTGATCAGGCGCTGGCTCGCGCCGTCGTCGCCGAGCGCCTTGCGCGCGGCGTTGATCCGGCTGTCGAGGGCGGAATCCGAGACGATGCGGTCGTTCCAGACCTGATCAGGTCATCCTTACTGACCACACGCGCCCGTTGCGTGACCAGATAAAGCAGCAGATCGAACACCTGCGGCTGCAACGGGACGGGTTTTCCGTCGCAAGTGAGCTCCCGGAGGTCGCCGTCCAGCACGTTGTTTTCAAAGCGAAATCGCACGTTCTCGTCGTCTCAAGCAAAAATCAAAGTCGTCTCAGGCGAAAATCAATCGTCCGCGAAAGCCGCGGGACGTCCGATCCGGCATGGTGCGAAGACCAAACCGTGTCGATGCCTCGGCACAACGGAGTGTTTCATGACCCAAATTGATCATCAGGTTCATTCTCTCGGCCCGGAGGTTACGGGCTCTCGTATTTTCAGGTTCATCGCCTTTCTGTACGGAATTGCGGCATATCTCGTGTTTTTCGTCACCATTCTCTACGCGATCGGCTTCGTCATGGGGGTGATGGTGCCCAAGACCATCGATACCGGTGCCGAAGCGCCCGTCGTTCGCGCGGTCGTCATCAATCTGCTGCTGATGTCGCTGTTCGCGGTTCAACACAGCGTGATGGCGCGCCAACAATTCAAGGCATGGTGGACGCAGTTCGTCCCCAAGCCGGTCGAGCGAAGCACGTATGTGCTGTTCGCGAGCCTGTCATTGCTCCTGCTGTTCTGGCAGTGGCGTCCGCTACCCGCGGTCATATGGGAGGTCGAGAACCCCGATCTTGCCGTGACACTGGTCACATTGTCCTTCGCTGGCTGGGTGCTGGTGTTCACCTCGACCTTCATCATCAACCATTTCGAACTGTTCGGCCTGCATCAGGTGACGAATCATCTCGTCGGCAAGGAAATGCAGCCGCCGCGTTTCAAGACGCCGCTGCTCTACAAATTCGTCCGCCATCCGATCTATCTCGGTTTCATCATCGCGTTCTGGGCGGCGCCAGTCATGACCGCGGGTCATCTCTTGTTCGCGGCCGTGACCACGCTCTACATCTTCGTCGGCATCGCGCTGGAGGAGAGCGATCTCGTCGATCTCTTCGGCGACGAGTACCGGCAGTACAAGCAACGCGTCTCCATGCTTATTCCCTGGCGCCGGTCGGTATAGTCTAGGTCAAGCCCCGCGCATCCAATCGAAACGGCGCGCGGGGCGCCGACGCGCGATAACGATCCATCAGAAAAAGGGAGACGTCCAAATGAAACATGTCGGAAACTGCTTCTGCGGCGCGGTCACGGTCGAGGTCACGGGCGCGCCGGAGGCGATGGGCTATTGCCATTGCCGCTCCTGCCGCTCGTGGTCGGGCGGTCCGGTCAACGCTTTCAGCCTTTGGAAGCCGGAAGCCGTGCGCATCATCGAAGGCGCTCAGAATGTCGAGACCTTCGTCAAGACGCCGCTCAGCCAGCGCAAATATTGCAGGAAGTGCGGTGGCCATCTCATGACCAACCATCCGCCGCTCGGTCTGGTCGACGTTTTCGCCGCCACCATCCCCACCCTCGCGTTCACGCCCAGCGTCCACGTCAACTATGCCGAGACCGTGCTGCCGATGCGCGATGGCCTGCCCAAGCTGAAGGATTTTCCCGCCGAGTTCGGCGGAAGCGGCGAAATGATGCAGGAATAGCGGCGCGCCTTTGGCATTTTTTCGAGAGGGCGGCAGAGCGCCGCCCTCTCTGGCTTCTTCCAAGAGAGAAGGATCAAGGACTAGCCTCCGCGCGATTCGACCACCTTGCGGCAGGAATCGGACAGCTTCGACTTGTTCTCGCGCAGGCAGGCGTTCATCTGCGGCGGCTTGCCGATATGCTCGGCGCAGAATTTGCTGGCGTCGCCGCGGCAGGCCATTTGCTCCTGCACAGATGGACCGGACTGTGCGGCAGCAGGCAGGGCGGCAGCTGCGAGCAGCAGCGCGGCAAGAACCGAAATCTTCATAGAGCACCTCTTTGGAATTCTCGTTGGTCCCGACCGGGATCAATCGGGCCGGACCATTCCGCAAAGGCCGGGCGCCGGTCCATGCCATGTTCATGGCAGCGGCCAGTCCTCCCGCCCGCGGTACCCCCATCTTCATGGCATGTATCCGCGCGCCGACTTTTGTCATTCAGGCTGCACCTCGGCTGCGAGACCCGGTGATTGCGTCGGGACGCCGAACGGAACCAGGAGAGCAAGATGTCGAAGAGAGCTGGAGCGCTGGGCGCAGGGCTGACGGTCATGGCGCTGGCGGGCGCGGCGACGGTGTCGCTGGGCACGAGCCCGGCGCAGGCCGTGGTCTATTGCAAGACCGTTGGCGTGCCCAAGGGCTGCGTGGTGCGGCCGACTGGCGCCGTGGTGGTGGGAGCGCCGGTCGCGCGGGCTGCCGTCGCGACCCCCGGTGTCGGCGCGCCCGGTGTCGGTGTGCGTGCCGGCACGCCGATGAATCGCGGCGGCCCGGTCAATCGCGTCGGCGTGCGCTGATATTTCCGCTTCATTGAATTGATGCATCGCTTCGGGCCAAGGGGCCTGCGGACGACCCCCCCGTCCTCCGCAGGCAATTTTACCCGGCCCGTCCCCTCTCTCCGTGCGCCCCACACGTTCGGGGAGGGGGCCCTTTCAGCCCGCGGCCATGTCGCTGTCGGGAAAACGTTGCGGCAATTTCAGCCGCACGCGCGTGCCGGAGGAATCAGACGTCAGGTCGAGCACCGCGCCGCAGCGCGCGGCGCGGCTTTTCATGTTGCGCAGGCCGCGCGCGGTCTGGCCGGCCCCCGCGGCCTCGCCATTGCCGGCCAGCGCAAAGCCGCCTCCGTCGTCAGTCACGCTGATCACGCCATACGGCCCCTGGCCCGCGTCGAACGTGTCGATGGTCACCGCGATGCGGCGGGCCTGCGCGTGCTTGACCGCATTGGTCACGGCTTCGTCGAGGATGCGCACGATCTGGACGACGTGCCATGGCCTGAGCTCGGGATGCAGCGGCAGGCCCTGCGGCGTCGCCACGCGCCAGTCGAGCGTGATGTCGTGCGGGCGCAATTGGGCCGTGGCGCGCTCGCGCCAGGAGCCGAGCGCCAGCATCAGGTCGCCGCCAATGTCGTCCATGGAATCGATCACGAGACGGAGATCCTTCAGCGCCGCGCGGGCGGCGTCCGTGATGCTCGCGCCCGTGCTGCCGCGTTCGGACAGCGCGACGATGCTCACCAGCTGGCCGCCGAGGCCGTCGTGCAGGTCTCGCATCAGGCGCGTGCGCTCGTTGGCGAGCGCCGCCGCGCGGGCGCGCTCCTCCTCGCGGGCAAAGCTCGCCTTCAGCCGCTCCTCGGCCTCCCGCACCCGCGTCACCAACTGGCCGGCAAAGCTGTCGACCTGGTTCAAGGCGCGGGCGAAGCGCCAGGTCAGCCCGGCGCCGATCGCGACCAGCATCGCCGAATAGGACAGGCGCGAGACGAAGATGCGATCGTTGCTCACGATGTCGAGCACCGTGAGCATGTCCTGGACCCAGCAGACCAGCACGATGGTCACCGCGCAGCCGATCGTGAAGCTCGCCGCGTCTTGCCGTCGCACCACCGCGGTTGCAGTGACGCAAGCCATCAGAAACAGGCAGAGCCCGACGGTGGGAATGCCGAGCACCAGGAACAGGATGCGCGGTAGCGGCGGGCCCCCGATCAGCCCGACCACGAACACGAGGACGCCGGGCACGAACAGCAGCGTGCCGTAGCGCGGCCAGCGCCAGCCGAAGAACAGCACGCCGAACACGACGATCAGCGCGCTCTCAATCGGTGCGGAGGCCAGCAGCACCGCGGCCAGGTGCGATACCGTAGCCGGCGGCACCGGCGGCGGCGCGAATGCCTGCACCACGCCGAGCACCATCGCCGTCGCCAGTACGCCATAGACCGGCTCGTGACGCCGCATCAGCCACATGATCGCGAGGATGACGGCCAGGATCGCCTGCCAGGCGGAAAACACCACCGGCAGGGTGACGAACAGCAGCGTGCGTGTCTCATAGGCCGGGCGCAAGGCGGCATCCGGCCCGACATAGACGGTGTCGAGGAAGCCCTTGAGCGGGCCCCATACGAACAGCCGCACCGTGATCTCGTTTCCGCCCTCGCGCAGCAGCGACGCGGGGATGGCGGCGATCTGCGGCGTGTTGCGGTCGGGCCGGTTGGCGTTGGTGTCGCGTCGGGAGTCGAGCACGACGACGCCGTTGACGGCGACCTCCACCGCGTTGCTGAAGCGCGGCAGGAACACCGACCAGCCCGAGGCCGCATCGCCGCTCCGGAACGTGAAGGTGCCGGCGTAGATCGGCGGGTCGGCCAGCGAATAGCGCGACGAGGTGAAATGGGGCAGCGTCACCGGGCGCGTCAGACCGTCCTCCCGCGCCGAGAAATCGTCCACCGCGTAGTCGTCGGGATCGCTCGGCTGCAGCAACCGAATCCCCAGGATCGTGACGATCACGATCAGCGCCTGAAGCAGCAGATAGGGCACGAGGCGCGAGGCGATTAGCCGGCGCCGCGGGCGTGTCGGTGCCTTCGTAGGTGCTTTGGCCGCGATCTCGCTCACAGCTTGATCAGGCCCTGCTGCACCGCCTCGAACACCGCCTCGCTGCGCGTATGCACCTCGAGCTTGCGATAGATGTTCTTGATATGGCCGGGGACGGTCTGTTTGGACAGGCCGAGATGGCTCGCGATCTCGGCATAGCTGAAGCCTTTGGCGATGCCCCACAGAATATCGATCTCGCGCGGGGTGAGCCTTGCCGTATTGAGCGCGGGGCCGGGCGGCGGCTCCGCCGAATTCTGCGCGGCACCTTGCGTCCTGCGCACGATGAAGCGGGCGATCGAGGCCGAGATCGGCGAATGTCCCGCGACCAGATCGCGCACCGTGGTGGCGATGTCGGTGGGGAAGGCGTCCTTGAGCAGGTAGCCGGTGGCGCCGACCGTGATCGCGGAGATCACGCTTTCCTCGTCGCCGAGCGCGGAAATCACCATGATTTCGGTGTCGGGGAAGCGCTGCCGCATCTCGCGGATCAGCTCGACGCCGTGGCCGTCGGGCAGTCGGAGGTCGGTCAGCAGCACGCGCGGCGCCCCGGCGGCGAGGGCCTGCCGCGCCTCCGCAAGCGTACCGGCGCTGCGGACCTCGTAACCGGCCTTGGCCAGCGCATCCTGCAGCCGCCAGCAGGTCGGCGCATCGTCCTCGACGAGGAGGATGGTGATGGCTTCACCCGTCTCGCCTTGTTCGGTCATGATCATGGTCCCGCGATCCGCGTGTCCCCCGCGGCGCGAGGCAAGTCTAACCGCAGCCCGAAGACGGTGACACCCATAATCATGGGGGCGGGAAAGTCACGGGACTGCCATGTGCCGACCCAACGTTGCCGCGCGACGGAGTGCCGCCGCCAATCCAGCTTACGAAAGATCAACCCGCGGCGGCGGATATCGCCGCGCCAGGACCGATAGCGACAGCGGCCGTTCGTCTTCCGGTAGCTCCAAATAGGCCAGCACGAGCGGCCGCTTCCAATCGCCGACGCCGAAATCCATCGCCGTCCATTTCTGCGGCTCGGGCCCTTCGAGCCCCCGGACCCAGACGAAATAGCGGGGAAGGTCGTCCGTGTCCGTCGTGCGTCTCCTGGCCATCGAAGCGGTCCGCTGCGTCAAGATCGTTGCCGCACGATATAGGGAATATCTGGGGGAAGTCGAACGTCCCGGGACGATCGGGGAAGCTTGCCGCCCGCGCCGGTGCCGGTTGGCGACAAAAGCGCTGTCGTTGCCCGTTAAGGTTCGATCCGTTCGAGAAATGATCGCGTCAGCGCGACAACCTCATCGAGGTTGGTTTCGAGCAGCCAATGGCCGCCATCCAGGAAATGCAGTTCGGCATCCGGCAGGTCGCGGAGATAGGCCCGCCCTGACTCCTCAGGCATGTAATGGTCCTGCGGCCCCCACAGGATCAATGTTGGCGGCTTGTGCTGCTGAAGATATCGGCGGTGCTCGGGAAACCATTGGCGGTTCGCCTTGAGGCCAAACAGAACGTCTGCGGCGGCGTCTTTCCGCCGCTCGGTCATCAGCGACCAGTGCAATCGCCAAAGGTCCGGCGCGATGAGCCCAGCCAGATCCGCACGCACGTCATTCAGGAACTCGTCGCGGAAATTCTCTTCAGTGATAGCTTCCCTCATCGCCGCACGCATCTCCTGATCGGGCAGTGACCAGAACTTCTCGATGTCGGCGTATGCCGGGCCAAGCGCATCTTCGTAAGGTATGTCGCCGTTTTGAATGATCTGGGCCACCACCCTTTCAGGCCGCATGATCGCCAGCCTGGCTCCGATCGGTGAGCCGAAATCATGAAGGTAGATCACGAAGCGTTCGATCTTCAGCTGCTTCACGAACTGGTCGAGCCACGCGGCATAGCCGTCGAAGCTGTAATCGAAGTCATCAGGTGTCCCGCTATAGCCGAACCCGGGATAGTCGGGAGCAATCAGCCGCCATTTATCGGCCAGTCGCGGCATCAGATTGCGGAATTCGTAGGATGAACAGGGATAGCCGTGCGGTAGCAGAACGACGGGCGCGCGTTCAGGACCGGCTTCTCGGTAGAAGGTATCCACGGATCCGATCCGGACCCTGCAATGTCTGACGCGTGTGTCCATGTCTTGCTTCCTTTGTAGATAAAGCAACTTCGGGGGCGGGGTTCCCGGCATCTGCTTCGTGGTGGGTAGAACCGCAGGCGGCTCTGCGGAACAACGACCGGAAGCTCACCGTTACGAAGCAACACCGGAACGGGAGGTCGTTGTGATCCATCATGTCTCCGTCGGTACGAATGATGTTCAGCGTGCGAAGCGCTTCTACGATGCGGTCTTGCCGGTCGTCGGGATCACGCCGATGGCCGAGGACGAGGGTGGACTGGGCTACGGAAGCGGGACGTTTCACTTCAGCGTTCAAGTTCCGATCGATGGAAAACCCGCGACCGTGGGTAACGGCAGTCATATCGCCTTTGCCGTCGAGAACCGCGCGATGGTCGATCGCTTCTACGCAGCAGCATTAGAGCATGGTGGCAGCGACGCTGGCGCTCCCGGGCTGCGGCCGAGTTACGACCTCAACTATTATGGGGCGTTTGTCCGCGATCCAGACGGTCACAAGATCGAGGCCGTGACCTACTCGGCACAATAGTCGCGAGCGGGAAGGCGCCATGCCGACCATGCCCTATGCAATTATCGAAGCGCCTTCGACGCTCGGCCTTGCGACCGACGGCGTGGAGCGCTTGCCCGAACAGCTGCTGAAGCTTCGACTTGCGGAGCGCATCGGCGCACGCCGCGCCGGGCGGCTGGTGGTGCCTTCGAAAGATCCGGTGCCGGATCCCGAGACCGGCATCTTGAACGCCGGCGCAATAGCGGCGTGGTCGCCCCAGCTCGCCGACGCGGTGGAAGCGGTGCTTGTCGCGGGCGAGTTTCCGCTGGTGCTGGGCGGCGATTGCACGATCTTGCTGGGCTCGATGCTCGCGCTTCGACGGCGCGGCCGCTACGGCCTGTTGTTCATCGACGGCCACGCCGATTTTTTCCAGCCCGAGGCGGAGCCCAATGGTGAGGGCGCCTCGATGGACCTTGCCTTCGTTTCCGGCTACGGCCCGTCCCTCCTGGCCGACATCGAAGGTCACGGTCCTCTGGTCCGCCCTGAAGACATTGTGGCGTTTGGATATCGCGATCACCAGGATCAGGCGGAATATGGAAGCCAGCCGCTTCCCGAAGAGCTCAAGGTGCTTGATCTTCCGGCTGTGCGGGCGCGGGGCATCGAGGCCGCTGCACGCGAAGCCGTCGATTACCTGATGCGAGCCGAGCTGGACGGCTTCTTCATCCATCTCGACGCCGATTGTCTCGACGATGCCATCATGCCGGCTGTCGATTTTCGCGTGCCGGGTGGGTTGTCGTGGGACGAGCTATCGACCGTGCTCCGGGTTGGCTTGGCGAGTGGCAAGGCGGTCGGCCTGGAGATCACCATTTACAATCCGGGCCTGGATGAAGACGGCAGCGCCGGGCGTGGCCTGGCCGATGTGCTCGCAGCAACGCTCGGGTCGTAGCTCGAGTTTGCTGAACCAGTTCGACTTCGCCAAGAGGCTTCGCCGGACACGCTTCGCCCTTCTAGCCCCCACGCGAAGCCCAAAGGGCGAAGCGTGGTGCCCCTGGCCGGAATCGAACCAGCACTCCTTGCGGAACTCGATTTTGAGTCGAGCGCGTCTACCAGTTCCGCCACAGGGGCCCTCGGTCGGCCCCATAGGCGGCGTCGCGAAGCCGGCGGACTATAGCCATGGACGGGACGGGGTCAACCCGCGCCAAAGTGATCCCGGCCGTTCTCGACAGCCGCATGGGCCGGGGCTAGAGGCTTAGGGCGCGCGAGATACGAAAGAGGCTGCCGTGACCACCCAGAGTGCCGCCATACCTGCGTTCAAGCCGGGCGCCACGAGCCCCGCGCTGACCGCCGCGGTCCTGGTCACGCTGATCGGCGCAGCCACGATTGCGGGCGCCTGGTTCTTCCAGCTCGTCCTGGAGATCCTGCCCTGCCCATTGTGCCTGGAGCAGCGCTACGCCTATTACCTTGCGATACCGCTCGGTGTGCTGACGGCGCTGGCGGCGCGAAGCGGCGCGCCGCGGCCGCTGCTGCTGGCTGGGCTGGCGATCCTCACCCTGGCCACGCTCGCCAATGCCGGCCTCGGCGCCTACCATTCCGGGGTCGAATGGGGGTTCTGGAAGGGGCCGACCGATTGCTCCGGTCCGGTCGTCAACCTCGGCAGCGCCGCCGATCTCTTGTCGAAGCTCGACACCGTGAAGGTGGTGCGCTGCGACGAGGTGCAATGGCGCTTCCTCGGCCTGTCGCTCGCCGGCTACAACGTGCTGATCTCCCTCGTGATGGCCGCCATCGCCGCGTGGGGATTCGTGCGGACCGCGAAGCGCTAAAGCTCAATCATCCACGTCGTCCTGCGTGCGCCCGAACAGGTGCACGATGCCCGGCGTTGCGATCGTCACGAAGACGAAACGCGACAGGTGGTGGGCGCCGACGAAGATCGGGTCGATGTGCAGCGTCAAGGCCAGCGCCAGCATCGCGTCCATCGCGCCCGGCGCGAAGGCGACGACGACGTCGGAGAATTTCACCGGGGTGGTCAGCGCCACGATGCCAACGAAGATGGCGGAGACGGCGATGGCCACGGCAAACGAGCCCAGCGCAGCGCGGAGGTGGCCGGCGAGCGTCTTGATCCGCATCCGCGCGAAACGGCTGCCGATCAGTGCGCCGATCCCGATCAGCGCAACGCCACGCACCCAGTCCGGCAGGCCGCCCTCGACCCATCCGGCACCATGCAGCACGCTCGAGGCGATCATCGCGCCGAACATCCAGCTCGCGGGAAACCTGATCAGCCGCAACACGAGCGCTGCGGCCAGCGACGCGGCGGCTAGCTCGAGCAGGTCGAGCGGCGAGGCGATGGTCGTCGTCAACGACGGTGCAGCGGAGGGCGTGACGCCTGCAATCGCCAGCACCATCGGCAGCGCGGCGGTCAGGATCATGACGCGCATGGTCTGCACCACCGCAATGCCCGGCAGGTCGGCGCCGCGCTCGACCGCCAGGATCGTGATCTGCGACAGCGCGCCGGGACTGCCGGCCAGGAAAGCGGAGGTGCGGTCCCAGCCATGCATGCGCTGGAGGTAATAGCTCGACCCGAACGTGGAGCAGAACGTGGCGAGCGCAAGCAGGCCGATGGTGACGGGGTAGGCGCTGACCTGCTGAAGCAAATGGCGCGAGACGACCGAGCCCAGCGAGATGCCGAGCAGCACCAGCACGGTCTGGGTCAAAATCGGCGGCAAGGTCAGCTGGCGGCCGGCGATCGCGGCGATCCCGACCGCGATCATCGAGCCGGAGATCAGCCCGCCGGGAAGGCCGGCGAGCAGAAACACAAGGCCGCCGGCGGTGCCGATGACGAGCGTCTCCACCGTGCTCAGGATCGTGGCACGGCTCGGCCATTCGAACGACAGGGAGGCGGTGATGTGCTTCACGCCACCTTATCGCAAATCAGCGCGAGGCGCACAATTGCAGGCTCATCATGCCGCAATGCGCGAGGCCTTCCGCGGAGGCTCGGAAGGAATCGTGACGGGCTTATTTCTTGTCGGCTGCGGGAGCGGCGACTGCGCTGCCGGCCTTCGCCTCCTTTTTGCATTCGCGACGGAATTTCTTGCGCTCCTTCCCCTTCAATCCCTTGGCGTCCGCCTGCCTGGAGCATTCCAGCGATTCCGCCGATCGCTCCTTCGTTGCCTTCTTGTCGTCGACGGTGGCGGCAGTGTCGGTCTTGGCGGCCGGCGCGGCGGTCTGCGCGAAAGCGGTGCCGGTGACGAGCAGGGAGGCGAGAGCAACGGCGGCGAGGCGGGACGTGAAGGTCATGTGGTGCACTCTGCTTGCGAGAATTGCGAAGGGCTGGAACGTTGGCTCGCGTTGCTGAACGCGACATGAATGAGTTGAGCGGCAGGATCACTATATTTTGCCGGCGCAACCCATCGCATCCTTGTCGCAAGCGGCCGGCACGCTAGGATAGCAATCCTCAATTCACTTCCGTCGGGGAAGATCAAGCAGGAGACCCAGGGATGACCATTCAGACGAAATTGTTGTATGCGATCGCAGCGTCCGGTGTCGCGGCATTGCTGACGAGCGCGCCGGCACAGGCACTGACAGCGCAGGAGTGCAGCGCGAAGTACCAGGCCGCCAAGAAGGACGGCTCGCTCGGCACCATGAAGTGGAATGACTTCCGCAAGGCCCAATGCGGTGCCGATGCGACGCCCGCCGCTGCGCCGACAGCGGCTGCGCCCACAGCTCCCGCGGAGCCGAAGCAGGCCAAGAAGGAAGAGGCACCCGCCGCCGCGCCGGCCCTGCCGGCCGGTCCTGCGGTCTACCCAAACGCGGTCGATCCGAAATATGCCAAGGAGACGCCCGGCAAGGCGCGCCTGCACACCTGCGTCGACCAGTACAATGCCAACAAGTCCACCAACGGCAACGGCGGCTTGAAATGGATTCAGAAAGGCGGCGGCTATTACAGCGAATGCACCAAGAAGCTGAAGGGCGCCGCCTGAGCTTCGCAGCGAAGGCCGGAGCAAGGCTCCGGCCGATTCGCCTGAATTCTCGCGCATGATCTTGGCAGAACACCTGCGCTCACCCGGCCCTTGGGGTCCGGATCATGCTTAGTCCAGCAGCTTCTCGGCAGATTTCGCCACGAGCTGCGACCGCTTGCGCGGACCGCTCTCGACGAACAACAGGCTCTGGCCGAAGATGAAGCAGTAGAACAGAAAGGCCTGCGCGTCGGCCTCCTCGGCCGCAAGACCGGTTGCGCGATAGAGGTCGCCGACGTGCCTGAGCCGCGCCGCGTCGACGCTCGCCACCGCCGCCGCGGCGTTGTCCTCCGATCGGGCCCATTGCCGGATCGCGAGCTCGATCGCCATCCCTTCTGGATTGAGCCGCTCGGAATAAAGCTGGATCACCGCCTTCAGCCGCTCGCGGGGCGCTTGTCCGTCGAGGCTCGTCTGCTGCGCGATCGCGGCGATGCGGCCCTTGCGCCAGGCTTCGAGCATGGCCTCGAGCAGTGCGGCGCGGTCGGCGAAGCGCCGGTAGAAGCCGCCCTTGGTGACGCCGAGATTCTTGGCGAGCACCTCGACCCGGACGCCCTCCACCCCCGCGCGGGCGAGCTCGGCAAACCCAGCCTCGACCCAGACGTCGCCCTTGCCGTCGCTCATGAAGAAAGCCTCACCCGGTCTTGATACGGTGCCGTATTGCTAACGTGACACGGGTTTGATACGCTACCGTATCAACGAGCAAGGACGAAATTGCGGGAGGAAATGCGATGGAGCAGGAGGCGACCTATCGCGGCACGGTCTATCCGTGGCAATGCGACCATGTCGGGCACATGAACATCATGTGGTATGTCGGCAAGTTCGACGAGGCCAATTGGAATCTGTTCGCTCGTCTCGGCCTGACGCCGAGCTATTTGCGCATCTCCGGCCGCGGCATGGCCGCGGTGCAGCAGAACATCGCCTACAAGCGCGAGCTGCTCGCCGGCGACATCGTCGAGATCCGCAGCCATCTGCTCGAGATCAGGGACAAGTCGATCCGCTTCCGGCACGACATGACGAATGCGGAGACCGGCGAGCTCGCGGCGACGTGCGAGATCACCGGCGTGCACATGGACCGTCAGCTCCGCAAGTCCGCCCCGTTCGCCGATTGCATTCGCGAAGCTGCCTTGAAGCATCTTGCCGAACCAGCCGAGGTGTGAGCCATGACCGCATTCGAGCCGAAAAACCCGGGCTATCGCGCGGCGGCGATCGCCATGTTCGATGCCCAACCGGCCATGCGCACGCTCGGTATCGTGATCGTCCGGCTCGCGCCGGGCGAGGTCGAGCTGGCGATGCTGCATGCGCCGGCCCTCACGCAGCAGAATGGTTTCATCCATGCCGGCATCATCACGGCCGGGCTCGACAACGCCTGCGGCGTTGCGGCCTTCAGCTTGATGCCGGCGGAGGCCGGTATCCTCACCGTCGAATTCAAGACCACGCTGCTCGCGCCTGCCCGCGGCGAGCGTTTCGTCTTCAAGGCCGAAGTGGTCAAGCCCGGCCGCACGCTGACCTTCTGCGAGGCAAAGGCCTACGCCGAGCATGACGGCAAGACCACGCTGATCGCCATGATGAGCGGGACCTTGATGGCGATGCTGCCGGCGGCTTAGTCGAGCCGGACGCGATTCGCGTGGCAATCGCGCCCGCGGCATTCTATATGACCCGTAACAATGACCGGTGCGCGGGCGTATATCCGCAAGACGGGACCGGAACGGGACGATATGACTGGATTTGGGAATAATGGCCTTGGGCCGAGCCGGCGCGCAGCCTTGACGCTGATCGGAGCGGGCGCTCTCGCCGTGGGTGGGATCGTTTCGGCGCGCGCCGCCACCGGCGATGACGAGGTGCTGACCGAAGCCAAGGTGCTGCGCGATCCCGACACGCCGGTCGCAGGCAATCCCGACGGCAACATCACCATCGTCGAATGGTCCGACTACAATTGTCCCTATTGCCGCAAGCTCGAGCCCGAGCTGCGCCAGGTGGTCCAGGACGACGGCAAGGTGCGGCTGGTCATGAAGGACTGGCCGATCCTCGGGCCGGTTTCGGTCACCGCGGCGCGGAGCGCGCTGGCGGCCAAGTTCCAGGGCAAGTATCACCAGGCCCATGACGCCCTGATCGGCGTCAGCTCGCGCCTGACCGAGCCGCGCATCAACGAGCTGCTCGCGGCTGCCGGGGTCGACATGGACCGCTTGAAGCGCGATCTCACCGGCCACGCCAAGGACATCGACGCCATCCTCAAGCGCAACAACGAGCAGGCTGAAGCTTTCGGCTTCCAGGGCACCCCGTCCTTCATCGTCGGCAAGTATCGCGTGCCCGGCGTGCTCAGCATGACCGAGTTCGAGCAGGTCATCGCCGACGCCCGCAAGGCCAAGATGAACTGAGCCGGCGATATTTCAGGACGCAATACAAAGGCGCCGTCGCGGGTCTGCGACGGCGCCTCGTTCATGTCGATCGGACGAAATTACTTCGACGAGATCCGGACCCAGTCCTTGTGCGCGCGATCGCGCAGCGCATCCCAATCGGCCTTGGCGACGTCCCAGTTCACGATCGTTCGGTTGGTGGTCGCGATGTCGCCTTTGGCGACTGACGACGTCTGCATGGAATCATAGACGTAGACGCCGCCCGCAAGCAGCAACGCGCCCAGGATCATTCCGAAAAAAGTCTGCATGGCGAACCTCCGGTGACGGGCGATAACGTCGGCCCGGAGTGATGGTTCCGCGACTATGCGGCGCATCCAAGTGAGGTTGTTCATTCTCCATTCCGCCACTCCATCAGCTCCGCATTGATCTCGCGCGGATAGGTGTGGCTGAGGTCGTCGATCTCTCGATAGGTGACTTGGGCACCGGCGGCGGACAGCGCCGCCTGCGTCTGCCGTGCGGTCTGCACCGGAAACATCCAGTCGAGCTTGCCGTGAGTGGTGAAGACCGGCAAGCCTTGCAGGCGCGTTGCGTCGGCCATCTCCGCCATCAGCGGATGGAAGGTCGCCGCAACCGGGGCGAGATGCGTGAAGGGCGAGGCGCCGTCGAGGCCGGTGACGTAGCAGAAGGTGCCGCCGTCGCTCATGCCGGTCAGCAGCATGCGCGAGGGGTCGATGCGCCAGCGGCCGCGTACAGTATCGATGATGCGCATGAGGTTCGGTGTGTCGGTGTCGTCGCCCATCAGCGCCCAGGTCGGGCCGGTCGCGGTCGGCGCCACCAGGATCGACCCGAGAGTGCGGGCGTCGCGGAGCCAGCTCCACAGAAAGCCGCGTCCGTTGCCGCTGCCGCCATGCAGCGCCATCACCAGCGGCATGGCACGCTCGGGCGCATAATATTCGGGGACATAGACCGAGAAGCCGCCGCGGCTGCCAGGCTCGTTGTGGTCGTGGAAGATGCCGGTATCTTCGCCCGCGCTGGCTTGGAGCCGCGACAACAAATCCGCATTGTCGCGTTTGGCGGCGTTGAGGAAGAAGCTGCTCACCGGCGGAAACTGCGCTGCCAGCGGATAGAGCGCCTCCTGCGCGCGCGGGACAAGGCGCAGCGCGCGGAACACCGCGACGAGATCGCCATGGCCACGCTCGACCTCACGAATGCCGGCAAAGGCAGCGAGCGTCTCGCCGCAGGCGCGATCGAGCCGCTCGCGCAAGCCTCCGAACTGCTCCGGCCAGTCCCCGATTGCTGCGTGCGCCGCCTGCAGCGCCTCGTCCGGCGTGCCGATCGCATCCATCACCGAGGCGAAGGCCGGTGGATGCAGATGCCGCTGGAAGAAGCCGAGCGCTTCCAGCGCATTGAGCAGCGGCGGCAGCACGGCCACGATGTCGTCCACCACGGCCTCGGTCATCGCCCGCTTCCTCAAAGCCTTTTGGATCAGTGCAGCTTCGGCGCCTTCAGGAGCTTGAAGCGATCGGTCGACGTCACGGTGACGTCGAAGGTGACGCCTTCGTGATGAACGGTGAGCGGCACGTCGACGCCGGCGGCGCCGAGCGCCCACATTTTCTTGTAGAAGGCGGTCTGGCTCGTCACCCTGTCACCGTTCACGGCGAGAATGACGTCGCCGGTCTTGAGCTCGGCGCGGGCGGCCGGGCCATTGGCGGAGATCCCGATCACCACCACGCGGTTGTCGATCTCGGTCGAGTAGAGTCCGAGCCAGGGTCGTGCCGGCTTGTTGACACGGCCGAACTTGCGCAAGTCCTCCAGGACCGGCTTCAGGAGGTCGATCGGCACGATCATGTTGACGTGCTCGGCCTCGCCGTCACGTTCGCGATCGAGCTGGAGCGAGCCGATGCCGATCAGCTCGCCGCGTTCGTTGAGCAGCGCCGTACCGCCCCAGTTCGGATGTGCGGGAGCGGTGAAGATGGCCTCGTCCAGCAGATATTCCCAGTAACCGGCGAATTCCTGCTTGGCCACGACCTGGCTCGCGACCGAGCGCGTGCGTCCGCCGGCGCCGCCGACCACGACGCGGTCGCCGATTCGTGTCGCCGCCGACGAACCGAGCGGCAGCGGCGCAATGTCGAGCTGGCCGAGCGCCTGCACCAGCCCGAACCCGGTCTCGGAATCGAAGCCGAGCGCATGGCCCTCCACCACTCGTCCGTCGGCGCGGTGCAGCCAGACCGACTCTGCCTCGGTGATGAGATAACCTATCGTGAGCACCAGGCCCTCATCGATCACGACGCCGTTGCCGGCGCGTTCGGTGCCCAGCGTCTCGGCACTGAAGGCGTCCGGAGGGATGATGGCGTGCAGGCCGACGACGGAGCCGAGTGCGCGGTCGAGATCGAAACCATAGTCGCTCGCCCGCGGCTGGTTCGCCGGCGGCACTCTCCATTCGGTCAGAGCGCTCATGGAGTTCTCCTGGCTGAGAGCATCGCTCCGGCAAGGCTGGCGGAGCGACGCGCGAAGCACGCCTAATTTAGGCCGGAGCAGGCCGTCTTGAAAGCCTCGTTCCCAACTATTCGGGAGAACGCCGCGTGAAATCTTGGAAAGGCCTGGAAACACATCGTCATCTGATCCGGCGCATGGCTGCTGTCCGGCGCGGCGCTAGGCGCCGTGCAGTGAAGCTGCTAACCATTGCCGCCTCGTTTGACCAAGGGATCACGGACGACAAGCATGGACAACCGCAGCGACATCTGGCGTGGCATCGACACGATCAAGGCACGCTTCATCGACCTCAGCGACAGGGTCTGGGGCATGCCTGAGGTCTGCTACACCGAGGCGCGGTCCGCCGCCGAGCATCTCGCCGAGCTCCGTCATCAGGGCTTCCGCATCACCGAGAACGTCGCCGGCATCCCGACTGCGCTGATCGGCGAGTGGGGCGAGGGCGGTCCGGTCATTGCCTTCATGGGCGAGTACGATGCGCTGCCGGGCCTCAGCCAGGAGGCGGGTGTCGCCGAGCATCGCCCGATCGAGACCGGCGGCCATGGCCATGGCTGCGGTCACAACCTGCTCGGTTCCGCAGCGCTGCTCGCCGCGACCGCGGTGAAGGACTGGCTGGCCGAGAACAAGGTGCCCGGCCGCGTGCGCTATTACGGCTGTCCGGCGGAGGAAGGCGGCGCGGCCAAGGCCTTCATGGTGCGCTCCGGCGCGTTCGAGGACGCCGACATCGCCATCACCTGGCACCCGCACAGCTTCTGGGAGGTGGCGGTAACGCCCTCGCTTGCGAATACGCGCGCGGATTTCATCTTCACCGGCCGCACTTCGCATGCGGCGGCCTCGCCGCATCTCGGCCGTTCGGCGCTCGATGCGGTGGAATTGATGAATGTCGGCGTGAACTACATGCGCGAGCACATGCCGAGCGACGCGCGCGTGCACTATGCCCTGCTCGACACCGGCGGCATCGCGCCGAACGTGGTGCAGGCCCATGCCCGCGTGCGCTATTCGATCCGCGCGCGCGATCTTCCCGGCATGGACGAGTTGGTCGAGCGTGTGTCCAAGATCGCGCAAGGCGCGGCGTTGATGACCGAGACCAAGGTCGAGATGAAGATCATCTCCGCGGTCTCCAACATCCTGCCCAACACGCCGCTGGAGCAGGCGCTGCATCAGGTCATGGAAGAGCTCGGACCGCCGCATTTCGACGATGCGGACAAGAGCTTTGCCGGCCAGATCCGTGCGACCTTGAGCGACAAGGATATCGCCTCGGTCTATTACGCGATCGGCATGGAGCCGACCGATCGGCCGCTGGCCGACTTCCTGGTGCCGCTCGATGCCAAGCGCAATCCGCTGGTCGGCTCCACCGATGTGGGCGACGTGAGCTGGGTGGTGCCGACCGTGCAGGTGCACGCACCGACGGTTGCAATCGGCACGCCCTTCCACACCTGGCAGGTGGTGGCGCAGGGCAAGAGCCCGCACGCGCACAAGGCCATGGTGCAGGCCGCCAAGGCGATGGCAGGTCTCGGCATCAAGGCGTTGACGGAACCGGAGCTGATCAAGGTTGCCAAGGCGGATCTCCAGAAGCGGACGGCCCGCACTCCTTACGTCTGTCCGTTGCCGGATCACGTCGCGCCGCCGCTCGACATGTCCGTGGCGTAGGAATTCGCCTCGATACTTCGTCTGATCCAGCGAACAAATTTTCCGCAGTGCAGCGCGCTATCCAGCAGATTTTGATGCTGGATTGCCGAACGGATGGGCTGCGGAGCGCAATTTTGCCCAACGGACAGCCAATAGACCGTTTGCATACACACGGTCCCAGTTGACGTGCACCCCATTCGGTGTGCCATCTACCGCCAGCCAAACCCGGCGGTCGCGAGCGGCCGCCTGCATCCATGTCGGAACCAGACGGGGGACAACCATGCTGGACAAAGAGCTGCGTTCGATGATCGGTCAGGTGAAGGACGGGCGGATGGACCGCCGCGCCTTCGTCAAGCGCCTCGCCGCGGTCGGTCTCACCGCTCCCCTCGCCAACCAGCTCCTCGCGCTCGGCGGCGTTGCCATGGCGCAGAGCCCCGCGGTCTACAAGCCGACCAAGCGCGGGGGCGGCGGCCCTCTCAAGGTGCTGTGGTGGCAGGGGCCGACGCTGCTCAATCCTCATTTCGCCACCGGCACCAAGGACCAGGACGGATCGCGGCTTTTCTACGAACCGCTCGCCAGCTGGGACGCCGACGGCAATCTCAACCCGATCCTCGCGGCAGAGATTCCCTCGCTTGCAAACGGCGGTCTCGCCGCCGATGCCAAATCGGTGGTCTGGAAAATCAAGCCGGGAGTCAAATGGCACGATGGCAAGCCGCTGACTGCCGACGACTTCGTGTTCACCTGGCAATACGCCAGCGATCCCGCCACGGCTGCCGTCAGCATCAGCACCTATGGTGACATCACGGTCGAGAAGGTCAGCGATCTTTCGATTCGCATCCTGTTCAAGACCCCGACGCCGTTCTGGGCCAACGCGTTCGTCGGCGCTTATGGATGCGTTCTCCCCAAGCATCTGTTTGCCGACTACAAAGGCTCGAAGTCCCGCGAGGCGCCGAACAATCTTGCCCCGGTGGGCACCGGTCCCTACAAGTTCGTCGAGTTCAAGCCGGGCGATGTGGTCCGCGGCGAGCTCAATCCCGACTATCACATGCCCAACCGTCCGCATTTCGACACGATCGAGATGAAGGGCGGCGGCGATGCCGTCTCGGCGGCGCGCGCGGTGATCCAGACCGGCGAATTCGATTTCGCCTGGAACATGCAGGTCGAAGACGACGTGCTGCTGCGTCTGGAGAAGGGCGGGAAGGGCAAGACCGTCTATGCCACCGGCGGCGACATCGAGTTCATCGCGATCAACTTCACCGATCCGAACACTGAGATCGACGGCGAACGGTCCTCGATGAAGACCAAGCACCCGATCTTCTCCGATCCGAACGTGCGCAAGGCGCTCGCCCTGCTCGTCGACCGCGACTCCGTCAAGAAGGCGATCTATGGTCGGGCCGGCCGCACCACGGCCAACTACCTCAACGGCCCCGAGAAGTTCGTCTCCAAGAACACCTCGTGGGAGTTCAACATCGAGAAGGCGTCGAAGATGCTCGATGACGCCGGCTGGAAGGTCGGCGCCGACGGCATCCGCGAGAAGGACGGCAAGAAATTCAAGCTTCTGTACCAGACCTCGACCAACGGTCCGCGCCAGAAGACCCAGGCCATCGTCAAGCAGGCCTGTCAGAAGGCCGGCATCGACGTGGAGCTGAAATCGGTCGTCGCCTCGGTCTTCTTCTCGTCTGACGTCGCCAACCCGGACACCTATCCGAAGTTCTATGCCGACATCGAGGAGTTCCAGATCCCGATGACGCAGCCCGATCCGGCCCTGCACATGCGGCGCTACATCTCCGCCAATGTGGCCACCAAGGAGAACAAATGGCAGGGGCAGAACTTCCCGCGCTACGTCAACAAGGAGTATGATGACGCCATTGCTGCGGCTGAGACCGAGACCGATCCAGTCAAGCGCGCCGCGCTCTACATCAAGTGCAACGACCTGTTGTGGCAGGACACCGTGTTCATTCCGGTGATGCATCGCCTGCTGGTGGATGCCTGCTCCAACACGTTGCGGCCGGCGCTCTCGGGCTGGGCCAATCGGACCGATAACCTTCAGGACTGGTACCGGGAGGCATGAGCGCAGGCTAGACGGGATTCTTCCCTATGAGTCAGTATGTCCTGCGTCGCCTCCTGATCGCCGTTCCGAGCCTGCTGGCGATTTCGCTGGTGCTGTTCGTCGTGCTTGCGCTCGCGCCCGGCGATCCGTTCTCCGAACTGGCCACCAATCCGAACGTGCCGCCCGAAGTGCAGGCGGCACTCCGGGCCAAGTTCGGTCTCGACGACCCGATCTACCTCCGCTACCTGCACTGGCTCAACGCCATGCTGCACGGCGACTGGGGCTTCTCCTTCGTCAGCCGGATGAACGTCGACACGCTGATCCTCCAGCGCCTGCCCGCCACGCTCTACGTGATCGGCTCGGCGCAGATCCTGGCGCTGCTGATCGCGATTCCGGTCGGCGTCTATGCCGCGACCAGGCCGTATTCGCTGTTCGACCAGATCGCGAATACGCTCGCCTTCGTCGGCTTCTCGCTGCCGACCTTCTTCACCGGTATCCTGTTCATCCTGATCTTCTCGGTCACGCTGGACTGGCTGCCTTTCGTCTACACCACCGACATCAAGGCCACCGGCATCCGCTGGGTGCTGGAGATGATCCGTCAGGCGATCATGCCGGTGGCGGTGCTCGGCCTGTTCCAGGCGGCATCGATGACGCGCTTCGTGCGCTCGGCGATGCTCGACGTCATCCGGCTCGATTACGTCACCACGGCGCGGGCCAAGGGCCTCGGCCAGACCACGGTGATCATCAAGCACGTGATGCGCAACGCCATGATCCCCGTGGTCACGCTGATCGCGTTGCAGATGCCCGCGGTGTTCGGCGGCGCCATCGTCACCGAGCAGATCTTCCGTATTCCCGGCATCGGCTCGCTGCTGATCTCCTCCATCCTTTCCAACGACACGCCGGTGGTGATGGCCGTCACCTTCGTCTTCGCGTGCCTCGTGGTGCTGTTCAATCTCATCGCGGACGTGCTTTATGGCTGGCTTGACCCTCGCATCTCCCTCCGCTGAGCGGCGCGCCTATTCGCCCTGGCGCGAAGCATGGCGGCGTTACAGCCGCCACCGGCTCGCGGTGGTCAGCGCTGTCCTGCTCCTCATCCTGGTGCTCGCCGTCGTGCTTGGGCCGTTCGTGTGGCGTGTGAAGATCAACGAGATCGACATCGTCGCGGGCCTGCAGGGTCCGTCGCTCGCCCATCCCTTCGGCACCGACGATCTCGGCCAGGACATTCTGGCGCGCATGATCTATGGCGGCCGCATCTCGCTCGCGGTCGGGCTCGCCGCGATGCTGGTCGCTGTCATCATCGGCACAGTGATCGGCGCGCTCGCCGGTATGTCGCGCGGCGCGCTCGGACACGGATTGATGTGGCTCACCGACCTGTTCCTGTCGCTGCCGCAGCTGCCGCTGCTGCTGCTGCTGATCTATCTGTTCCGCGACGGGCTGAAGCAGGTGTTCGGGCCCGAAGGCGGCATCTTCATCTTGATCGTGCTCGTGATCGGAGGTCTGCGCTGGATGCCGGTGGCCCGGCTGGTGCGTGCCCAGTTCTTGTCGCTCCGCGAAAAGGAGTTCGTCGAAGCCGCCCGTGCGCTCGGTGCCAGTCCGGTGCGGCAGGTGGTACGGCACATCCTGCCCAATGCGGTCGGCCCGGTGATCATCGCCGGCACCATCGACGTCGCCGCCGCGATCATCGCGGAATCGACGCTGTCCTTCCTCGGCCTCGGCTTCCCGCCGGATACCCCGACCTGGGGCCGGCTGCTGTTTGACGCCAAGGATTTTCTCGACATCGGTCCGCACTGGGCGCTGTTTCCGGGCGGCGCGATCTTCGTCGCGGTGGTGGCCATCAACTTCATCGGCGACGGTCTGCGCGACGCGCTCGATGCGCGACGGGTGATCTGATGGCGCCGCTGCTCGAGATCAAGGGCCTGAAAACCCACTTCTCCACGGATGACGGCATCCTCCAGGCCGTCGACGGTGTCGACATCTCCATCAACAAGGGCGAGACGCTCTGCGTCGTCGGCGAATCCGGCTGCGGCAAGACCGTGACCGCGATGTCGATCCTGAAGCTGATCGCGATGCCGCCGGGCCGGATCGCGGCGGGCCAGATCATCTTCGAGGGGCGCGATCTGGTGCCGCTGACCAGCAACCAACTCGACGAGATCAGGGCGAAGGAGATCGGCTTCATCTTCCAGGAGCCGATGACCTCGCTCAATCCGGTGCTCACCATCGGCGAGCAGATCGCAGAGAGCCTGCGGCGGCACGAAGCGGTGACCAGGAAACAGGCGCTCGAGCGCACCATCGAGATGCTGAAACTGGTGCAGATCCCGAACGCCGAAGGCCGCGTGCACAATTATCCGCATCAGTTTTCCGGCGGCATGCGCCAGCGCGTGATGATCGCGATGGCGCTCGCCTGCAAGCCGAAGCTGATCATCGCCGACGAGCCCACCACCGCGCTCGACGTCACCATCCAGGCGCAGATCCTCGACCTGTTGCAGGACATGAAGGACCGCTTCGGCATGGCGGTGATGCTGATCACCCATGCCATGGGCGTCGTCGCCGAGACCGCGCAGCGCGTCGTCGTGATGTATGCCGGCAAGGTGGTGGAGGAGGCGCCCGTCGACGATCTCTTCGGCGATCCCCGTCACCCCTATACGCAAGGCTTGATCCGCTCGATCCCGCGCATCGATCTCGACAGCGAGCACAAGACGCGGCTCGAGGCGATCGGCGGCTCTGTGCCGATCCTGATCAACCCGCCGGCCGGCTGCCGCTTCGCGCCGCGCTGCAAGTTCGCCATGAATGTCTGCACCGAGAAGGAGCCGCTGCTGCGCGAGATCGCGCCCGGTCACCGCATGGCCTGTCATCTCGGAGATACTAGCGTGGGAGCCGCGTCATGAGCGAGCCCTTGCTCCGCGTCAGCGGCCTGAAGAAACATTTCCCGGTGCTCGGCGGCCTCTTGTCGCGCCAGGTCGGCACCGTCTATGCGGTCGACGGCGTGTCGTTCTCGGTCAACCGCGGCGAGACGCTCGGCCTCGTCGGCGAATCCGGTTGCGGCAAGTCGACGACCGGGCGCTGCGTGCTGCGCCTGATCGAGCCGACCGACGGCGAGGTCACCTTCGACGGCCAGAACGTACGCAAGCTCGGCGGCAACGATCTGCGCGCGATGCGGCGGAACATGCAGCTGGTGTTCCAGGATCCGTTCGCCTCGCTCAATCCGCGCATGACGGTCGGGGCCATTCTCGGCGAGGCCTTTACCATCCACAATCTCGCCTCCTCCTCGAAAGAGCGCGAGGAGCGCGTTGCGGGGCTTCTGGTCAAGGTCGGGCTCAAGGCCGAGCACATGCGGCGCTATCCGCATGAATTCTCCGGCGGCCAGCGCCAGCGCATCGTGATCGCGCGCGCGCTCGCGGTCGAGCCGAAGCTGATCGTCTGCGACGAGCCGGTCTCCGCGCTCGACGTGTCGATCCAGGCCCAGGTCATCAACCTGCTGGAGGACCTTCAGGCCGAGCTGAACCTGACCTATCTGTTCGTCGCGCACGATCTCTCGGTGGTCGAGCACATCTCCGACCGCGTCGCGGTGATGTATCTCGGCCGCATCGTCGAGCTCGCGAAAGCCAGCGACCTCTACCGCAACCCGCAGCATCCCTACACCAGGGCGCTACTGTCGGCGGTGCCGGTGCCAGATCCAAAACTCAAGCGCGAGCGCATCCGCCTCAAGGGCGACGTGCCGAGCCCGATGAAGCCGCCCTCCGGGTGTCACTTCCACACCCGCTGCCCGATCGCCCAGCCACGCTGCGCGGAAAGCGCGCCGCCGCTGAAGGAGGGCGCGGGCGGCCATTTCGTGGCGTGCCATCTGGCGTAGTGCTATGAATCCGTAGACGGCCGATCAGCTCACGCGCTTTTCGCGGGCCATGCTATCACCTGGCCCGACATCACCAGCCGGTCTCGGCCGCTCTCCTTGGCGACGTAGAGCGCACGGTCGGCGGCGGCGACCAGCGTACTAGAGTCCATCGCGGTCTGGGACGGAAGAGCCGCGGCGCCGCCGATGCTCGCAGTCACCAGCCGCGAAGGCGGATTTTGCGCGTGCAGCATGGCGAGATCGAGCAGCGCCTGGCGAATCGCTTCGCCGACCTCGGCGCAGCCTTCAGGACCGGTGTTCGGCAGCAGCACGGCGAATTCCTCGCCGCCATAGCGCGCCGCGAGGTCGGCCGGACGCCTGGCCTGGGCGGATAAAATCCGGGCCAGCGCGCGCAGGCAGGCGTCGCCCGCCAGATGCCCATAGAGATCGTTGAATTTCTTGAAATGATCGACATCGATCAGTAGCAGCGAGAGCTGGGTTCCGTCGCGCCGAGCCCGCGCCCATTCGTCGGCAAGGTGGTCGTCGAAGGCGCGACGGTTGGCGAGGCCGGTGAGACCGTCAGTGATTGCCAGCGAGGCGAGCCTGTCCTGAAGATCCTTCTGCTCGGTCATGTCGCGCACGACCGCGACGACGCCGTCGATCACGCCGCTGTCGGACGCCACGGTGACGTGTAGCGCCGCCTCGGCCCAGATCTCGCCTTTGTCGCGATGACGCTGCCGATAGACGAACCGCGCTTCCTCCGCCTCGCCATTCTTCAGCGCGGCGATGGCCTGCTCAACTCGTTCCATGTCGTCGGCGTGAATGCCGGCCAGGGCCGAGGTGCCCATCAGTTCTTCGGCCGACCAGCCGGTGATGCGCGCGCAGGCGGGAGAGACGTAGAGCAACCGGTTATCCAGCCCGATGCGGGTCACCATGTCGCTGGATTGCTCGGCCAGCAGGCGGAAATTGGCTTCCTTGGCGACCAGGGCCTGTGCCGTGCGCTGCCGCTGCAGCAACTGACGGACCAGATAGTAGCCGATCACCGCGATCAAGAGGACGAGTCCGAGGACGAAGCTCATGCGTGCTGCTGCCGCGCGTCGCCAGGGGGCGAGCACGTCGGCCTGCGACTTGCTCGCCAGCACCATCAGGGGATAGCGGCTGCTGCGCTGGTAGTAGCTCAGCCGCTCCGCGCCATCGAGCGGCGATTTGAAGTAATAGACCGCTGCGGCGGGGCGGCTTTTCCAGCTTCTGAACAAGGGCGCATCGGACAGGTCGCGTCCGACGAAGGCGCCGCTCTCGTCACGGCTGCGCGCCAGCATGATGCCGCTGTCGTTGAGCAGAGATGCCGAGCCGTTCGGCCCGATGTCGAACCGCTCGTAGAATTTGACGAAATAGCTGACGTCGATCGTGAGCAGGGCGACGCCGGCGAAGCCGCCGTCGGAATCGTTGATCCGACGGGATGCGGTGACGATCCACTGACCGCCGGAGCGGCTCTTGACGGGTCGCCCGATCAGCGTGCCCGTGTCCGTAGAATCGCGATGGCGTTGGAAATATTCACGGTCGCTGTTGTTGAGCTTGGAGAAATCGAGGTGCTCCGTCGTGGCGAGCCAGCGGCCGGTCGCATCATAGATGAAGATGCCGCGGATGCGTTCCGATGATTTGCGGGTGGGCAGATAGGCCTGGAGCTTCATGATCGTGTCCGGGCCCATCCCGTCGATCTCGAGCCGGTGGACCAGCCCGACAAGAATCGTATCGGCAAGCTCGAACGTGTCGTCCGCGTGCTGGATCAGCGACTGAGCGAGGTTGGTGACGTCGATTTCGGCGTTCCTCAGATCGGCGTTGCGCGCCTCCCATTCGCGCCACGCACTCAGGCCGAGGATAGCCACGCAAGTCAGCACGACGAATCCGGCCGCCCAGAGCGGAAGGCGCGTCTTGCCGAGTTCGCGGCTTGTGACCATCAGGCTTGCTCCAAATCGGAGCAAACCTCTCACTTTCACCTTAACGGCCTGTTGCAATATCCGCGATGATTGTGCGGGGTCCGTACTGGACCGGGAACATGGCCGACATCGAGTTCCACTCTCGTCGGCCCGCGTTCATCATGGTACCGCGGCGCGATGGGCGGCCTGACGTCTCATCCTTCCAACGTGAAGCCGACGCGCAGCGTCACCTGAAAATGACGCACGGCGCCGTTCTCGACATGGCCGCGCGTTTGCACGACCTCGAACCATCTTATTTCGCGAACGGTCTTGGAAGCGCGGCTGATGGCGTTCTTGATTGCATCCTCGATCGAGGTCTCGGACGATCCGACGAGGTCGAGGATCTTGTAGACGTGATCGTGCTCGGCTGTGGGCATGGCCTTCCCTCATTTGGTATCTTGCCATCCGAAAAAATGCGTATGGCGGAACGTGCGCAGGCGAGCATGCCTGGCCCACGGTCTGAACGGTCGTGGGAGCTTCGGGTTCCTTGCTCCGCGATGGCCCGCATGCACCAGGCGAGGTGGAGCGGCCGGCGCTGGCCTGCTAAGCGCTGGGTATGGACACGGCGCGACGCGACAGGACGATCGGCTCACTCTGCCTGTGCGTAACGGCGTTCGGCTGGGCGTTGAACTGGCCGCTGATGAAGCTGCTGCTGCAGCAATGGCCGCCTTTGTTCGCGCGCGGCCTTGCGGGTGTTTGCGCCTCGCTCATTCTCGGCACCCTGGTGCTGATCCGGAAGGAATCCTTCGCCGTCCCGCGCGAGGCGGTGCCGCCCCTCTTGTTTGCGACCTTCACCAACGTCTTGGCCTGGATGGGTCTCGGCACGGTCGCGATGAAATATGTGAGCGTGAGCGAGGGCGCGCTGCTCGCCTATACGATGCCGATCTGGGCGATGCTGTTCGCCTGGCCGGTGCTGCACACGCGGCCGGCGCGACGAGATGTTCTCGGGCTTGTCCTCGGCATTGCCGGCGTCACGCTGCTCCTGAGCGGCGACGGTCTTGCGTTCAGCACCGACAAGCTGGTCGGCATTGCGCTCGCACTGCTCTGCGCCATCCTGTTCGCGCTCGGCAATGTGCTCAACCGCAAGCCGCTGCCGATGCCGCCGCTGGTCGTCGTCGCCTGGCAGGTCGGGCTGGGCTGCGCCACGATGCTGGTCCTCGGCGTGCTGTTCGAGCGCCCTGACGTCACCGCCATCACTCCGCTGGGGCTCGGCTGCTTCGTCTACATGACGCTGGTGCCGATGGGCCTCTGCTACGTCACCTGGTTCGAGACGCTGCGCCGTCTGCCCCCAACCACGGCGTCGACCGGCATGCTGATCGTGCCCGTGATCGGCGTCGTCTCAGCGGCGATCATTCTCGGCGAGCCGCTCGGCTATCGCGAATGGACGGCGATGGCGCTCACGCTCGGCGGCGTGACGCTGGCGTTGCAGCGGGGGTAGCAGAGCGCGCTGGCTCGCACCTACGGATCCAGCTCCGTATCCCAGTACAGATAGTCCAGCCAGCTGTCGTGCAGATAGTTCGGCGGAAACAGCCGGCCGTTGCGGTGGAGCTGGTGCACGGTGGGCGCGAACGCGGTCTGGCGCGGAAACATTTTGGACTGCGCCGGTGTGAGATTGCCCTTGCGCAAATTACACGGCGAGCACGCCGCGACCACGTTCTCCCAGGTGGTCTGGCCGCCTTTGCTGCGCGGGATGATGTGATCGAAGGTGAGGTCTTCGGGCGAGCCGCAATATTGGCAGGCGAAACGATCGCGCAGGAAGACGTTGAAGCGGGTGAAGGCGGGGTGGGTGGTCGGCTTGACGAAGGATTTGAGCGAGACGACGCTGGGCAGCTGCATTTCCAGCGTGGGACTTCGAACCGCCTGATCGTAATGTGCGACGATGTTGACGCGGTCGAGGAACACCGCCTTGATCGCGTCTTGCCACGACCACAACGACAGTGGGTAGTAACTCAGCGGCCGGAAGTCCGCATTCAGCACCAACACCGGCCAACTGCCTTGCGAGACATGTGCGTTCAAGTAACGCTCCCGGCCTCCAATATACGCTGCGAAGCAGCATGTAGTGACATACTACATGCAGCGTGACGGGATTGTGAAGCCCGTTGAGCGACTTATTCAAGCGCAAGCAATGCGGCGGCGGGGTGGCAAACGGGCTCAAAAAGCCGCGATCCAGGGGGCGCGCGGAACCGCCCCAGCATGGGCTGCCGTTGCCATGGCAGCTACTCCCGTACCCGCTCCAGCTTCTGCAGGCACCGCGTCGCGCGCACCACAGCAGGCATCTCCTCGTCTGGGAAGCTCGTCGTCCAGTTGGTGACGCCGACCTCGCCGACATAGATATCGCCCTTCGAGTCCAGCGCGATGCCGTGCGGCGCCAGGAATTTGCCGCTGGCGACGCCCGGCCCCTCCTCGCCGCCGAGCCGCGCGATGCGATTTCCCTTGGCGTCCACGATCGACAGCCGCGGGCCGAGATTGGGTACATTGCGGTTGATGGCGAGGCCGGGGCCGAGCTCGCCGATCACGAAGGTCGGGCTCTTGGCCCCGCCGCAACAGCACAGCGCGCAGGGTCGGTGCAGATTGTTCCACTGCGTCTCGTATTTGCCCTCGCCGTCGAACACCAGGACGCGGTGGTTCTCGCGATCGGCGACATAGACCCAGCCGTCGGCATCGGTGGCGATATTGTGCACGATGTTGAACTGACCGGGATCAGTGCCCGGCTCGCCCCAGCTCTTGATCAGCTTGCCGTCGGGCGTGAATTTGTGCACGCGCGCATTGCCATAGCCGTCGGAGACGTAGATCTCGCCCTTCGGCGACAGCGCGGTGTGGGTGCAGCGGTGGAACGGCTCGCCGCTCATGAACGGCGCCGGCTTTGCAGGAATGCCGATCGTCAGCAGCACCTTGCCGTCAGTGGTGCATTTGCGCACGGTATGGTCGCCGTCGTCGGTGCAATAGAGATTGTCGTCGGCGTCGATATGTAGGCCGTGCGCGCGCGAGAACAGGCCTTCGCCAAAACTGCGCAGGAAATTGCCCTCCCGGTCCAGCACCACCATCGGGTGGGCGCCGCGGTTGAAGACGTAGACGCGGTCCTTGCTGTCGACCGCCACCGAGGCGACGTCGGTGAGCTGCCAGCCGTCCGGCAATTTCGCGAAGTTGTCGACGACGCGGTAGCGGTGCTCGCCGGTGCCGAGAATGGCTGGCATTGATCTCTCCTCTTGTCATTCCGGGGCGCGCGAAGCGTGACCTATGATGCGCAATTGCGCATCTGAGAATCCATTGGGCAGCATACTCTGTGGTTAGATGGATTCCGGGTTCGCGCTTCGCGCGCCCCGGAATGACGGCTGTAGCTAAATTCGTGCCAAAATCCCTTCCTCGATCGCCTTGATCTGCAGCGCCAGATACTTCGAGTTGATCCGGCATTGCGCCAGGCTCCCGGCGATGAACCAGAGGCCGGGCTGCCTGGTGCGCGCATACATGTTGCGCAGCTCGAAGCCTTCGCCAAAACCCCAGATCGGCCCGACGCGGTCGGCGATGCCGTCGCCGAACAGCTTGCGCACCAGATATTCCTGCGGCTTGTAGCCGGTCGAGAGCACGACCAGGTCGGCGGTAATGATCGAGCCGTCCTTCATCCGCGCGCCCTCAGCGTTGAAGCTTTCGATGTCGGAGAACTGCCTGAGGCTGATCTTGCCCTCGACGATCAGGTTGGAGCAGCCGACGTTGAAGTAATAGCCGCCGCCGCGGGTGAGGTATTTGAACTGCCAGCCGGTGCCGGCTTCGCCGAAATCGAGCTTGAAGCCGACGCGCGCGAGGCCGTCGAGTAGCTCCTTGTCGAGCTGCTTGGATTGCTCGGTCAGCATCACATGCGTCTTCTTCGCGAGCGGCGTCGGCATCGAGGCCGCAATCAGATCGTTGTCCTCGAGCGTGCCCTCGTTGTAGGTCGCGTAGGCCAGCTGCGCCGACGGCTCGATGTTGGTGACCAGCGTCGGCGAACGCTGCACCAGCGTCACCTCGGCGCCGCTGGAATGAAGATCCTGCGCGATGTCATGACCGCTGTTGCCGGTGCCGATGACGATGGCGCGCTTGCCGGTCCAGTTCTCGCCGTCCTCGTAGCCGCTGGAATGCACCAGCGTCCCCTTGAAATTGTCGAGGGTCGGAATGTCGGGAATGTTGGCGATGCCGCTGACGCCGGTCGCCATGATCACATGGCGCGGATGCATGGTGCGCTTGCTGCCGTCGGCGCGTCGCAGCGTGACGGTCCAGTGGCCCTTGGCCTCGTCATAGGCGCCACCCTCGAACTCGGTGCCGGTCCAGAAGTTCAGCTCCATCGCATCGACATAGGCCTCGAACCAGTTGGCGAGCTTGTCCTTGGGGATATAGACCGGCCAGTTCGGCGGAAACGGCATATAGGGCAGGTGATTCACCTGCACCTGGTTGTGCAGGGTCAGCGCGTGATAGCGCTTGCGCCAATTGTCGCCGATCCGCATCTCGCGATCGACGATCAGGGTGTCGACCTTCAGCTGCTTCAGCCGCGCGGCAATCGCGAGCCCGGCCTGGCCACCGCCGACCACCAGCACGGCCGGATCGTGATCGGCATAGGCGCGCGCAGCGTTGCGCTGGTCGAGCCAATTCGGCCCGCGGAAGTCGCGAGAATAGGCCTGCCCCCGCGGCCGCGAGGTGCCGAGCTGTTCCTCGAAGCCTTTCAATTCGTCGAGCGCGGTGAGCAGCGTCCAGGCTTTCAGGCTGTCGTCAGGGCCGTCGGGAATGAGCCGGACAATGCCGCTGCCGCGGCCGAGCGCGGTCTCAAAATTGAAGATCGCTTCGATGTTGTTGGTGCCGGCGCGCGTCACCCAGCGCGGCGGCGCCCGGTTCGGCGCGATCTTGAAATTGCTGGGCGCCGCCTTGGGCGCGCGCGCCGCAAGCTCCTGCGCGATCGCATCGCGGCCCGCGATGGTCTGCAGGTTCCAGCTCAGCGCCAGCACGTCGCGCCAGAAGCCGTCGGCGAGGAAGAGCGGGCCCAGCGTCGCGGGATCAGGTCTGCTTAAGGTGCGCTCGAAGTCGTCGAGCCAGGCCTGTGCGGCGATGGAAATATCCTGCGTCCGGTCCAGCATGCGCGACCTCATGGCCGTCTTCGCGGCGTTTTCTCAGAGATCGAACGCTATACGGTTTCGCCGCCCGCCAAAAGCCGCGGACCTGAGCGAGGCCGGCATGCGGCCCTGCCCGGACGGAATATGGCCCGGAATTCCGCACGTGCGGACGCGGCCGGAGAACGACTTAAGCGCCGGCCGGCCTGTGGTCCGCCCAATAGGGGTCGCGCAGCTTGCGCTTGAAGATCTTTCCGGTTGCCTCACGGGGCAGCGCATCCAGGAACTTGACCTCCTTCGGCACCTTGAAGTTGGCCAGACGCTCGCGCAGATAAGCCTGCACCGCGGCGGCGGAGAGCTGCTCGGCCCTGTCGGGCTCGATGCAGGCGCACAGCCGCTCGCCATATTCCGCGTCCGGGATGCCGAACACGGCGCAATCGCGCACGCCGGGCATCGCGATCAACACGTTCTCGATCTCGGCGGGATAGATGTTGACGCCGCCCGAGATCACCATGTCGCGCTTGCGGTCGCACAGGAACAGATAGCCGTCCTCATCGAGATAGCCGACATCGCCGACGCTGACGAGACCGTCGCGCCCCGCCTCGGCGCGCGCCTGTGCCTTGCCGTGATAGTCGAAATCCGGCACCGCGGTCTGGCGCATATAGATCTCGCCGACCTCACCAGCATCGCAGAGGCTGCCGTCGTCGCGAAAGATCTTGACGATGCCACCTTCGATGGCGCGGCCGACCGTGCCGGGCTTCTTCAGCGCCTCTTCGGCCGAGTGCCAGACCGGGATGCCGGTCTCGGTCGAGCCGAAATATTCGTTGATGACCGGTCCCCACCACTCGATCATCGCCCGCTTCACCTCGGGCGGGCAGGGCGCCGCGCCGTGCACGACGAAGCGGAGCGACGACAGGTCGTAGCGCTGCCTGACCGCTTCGGGCAGGCGCAGCAGACGGACGAACATGGTCGGCACCATGTGGATATGCGTCACACGGTGGCGCTCGATCAGCGCCAGCAGCTCCTCGGCGTCGAACCGCGGCTGAAGCACGATGGTGCAGCCGTTGCGGAAGGCCATCATGCCGTAGGAATGCGGCGCCGAGTGATACATCGGACCGTTGATCAGCACGACCTGGTCCTCGCGCGGCTTGATGCCGTAGGCGATCGCGCCGACGCGCTCCGAGGCGGCGGCCTGCTCCGGCGGCATCGGCATGCGCCGCACGCCCTTCGGCATGCCTGTGGTCCCCGACGTGTAGATCATCGCCGCGGCCCGGCGCGGCGGCTCCTCTGTTTCCGTGTGGCCGTCGCGCCAGCGGTCCCAATCGGTCAGGCCGGAAGAGACCTCGGTCAGCTCACGGGGAATGGCGAAGGTCGCCGCCAGCTCGGGCGGCGTTGCGACCACGAGCAGGCGGACATCCTCCGGGATGCCGCCGCGGATTTGCGGCAGCAGGTCGGCGTGGCAGATCAGGATCTTCGCGCCGCTGTCGGTCAGGATGTAGCGGACCTCCTCGGCCTTCAGGTGCCAATTGATCGGCACCACGGGGCTGCCCAGTGCGGCCGAGGCCGCGACCACCTCGAACAAGGCGAAGTCGTTGCGCAGCATCATGGCAACCGGTGCGCCTGCGGCAAGGTCGAGGGCGCGCAGCCCGCTCGCCGCGCGTCTGATGCGCGCCTGGATCTCGTCATGGCCGATCCGGCGTTCGCCGCTGATGATCATGGTCATTCCCATTCCGTTGGAGTCAGCGATCGTCCAGCACGTCGCCGAAGCCGACCCAGCTCTTGCCGTTGAAGCGCCGCAGCTGCAGCTGCTGGAACGGCAGATAGTCGTCGGCGGCGGTGCTGACGGATATGCCGGGCAGCAGCAGCGGCAGCTTCACCTCTTTCAGCGAGGCGGACTGGCGCATGATGTTGTCGCGGCTGAAATCGTCCTTGCACGCCTTCAGCACCGTCATCAGCAGCGTCGCGTAATGGTAGCCGGCCGCATAGTTGGAGTTGGAGAGATCCGCGTTCGGCATGTACTGCTTCATGAAGGCGAAATACTCCTTCACGCCGGGATCGCTGGCCCATTGCGGGTCCATCGTGTCCTTCTGGTTGCTCGACGAGATCAGGCCGACGGCGTTGTCGAGCCCGGCCGGCTCCAGGAACGAGATCGACGAGGCCGAGGTCGGCACGAAGAACAGCTCGGGCTTCCAGCCGAGCTCGGCGACGCCCTTGATCATCTGCGAGGTGAACTTGCCGAGCACGACGCCGAACAGCACGTCGGCGCCCGATGCCTTCAGGGTCGAGAGCTGCGAGCTGATCGTCGGCGCGCTGGTCTCGTAGGTCGCTTCCGCAACGATCATGCCGGCAGCCTTGTCGCCGAGCGCGCGCTTGAAGCCGGCGACGTAGTCGCGGCCGAAATCGTCGTTCTGGGAGAGGATGGCGATCTTGGCGCCCGGCTTGGTGCGCAGCACGTGCTTGGCATAGACCACGCCTTCGGATTCATAGGCGGCCATGCCGGGCATGGTCCATGGATATTTCTGCGGATCGGCCCATTTGGTCGCGCCGGAAAGCACGAACAGCTGCGGCACCTTCTTGCCGTTGAGGTAGCGATGCACGGCGCTGTTGGTGGCGGTGCCGAGCGAGCCGAACAGCATCAGCACTTCGTCCTGCTCCACCAGCTTGCGGGTCTGCTCGACCGTCTTCGGCGGCGAGTAGGCATCGTCCAGCGTGATGAACTTGACCTTGCGGCCGTTGATGCCGCCTTCGGCATTGATCTTCTCGAAGAACGCCTCCTGCGTGCGGCCGATCGCGCCGAAGCCGGAGGCCGGGCCGCTATAGGGCAGGGTCTGTCCGATGCGGATCTCCGTGCCTTCGGCGTGGGCGCTGTCCGTGGCGAGCGCCAGCAGGGACAGACCGATCAGTGCGGCTGCCAGCTTCATGATATCCTCCCGTTTGTCTTGTCAGTTGGAGACGTCAGGCGCTGACGCGCATCAGGAAATCCTGCCTCGCCTGATCGAATTCACGCTTCATGCGGTCGACGAGCTCCGCGACGGGCGGGGCATCGGTGATCTGGCCGATGCCCTGGCCCGATCCCCAGATGTCGCGCCACGCCTTGGATTTCATGTTGCCGCCGGAGCCGAAATTCATCTTCGATTTGTCGGCGGCGGGGAGGTTGTCCGGATCGAGGCCGGCGGCAGCGATCGACGGACCGAGATAATTGCCGTGCACGCCGGTGAACAGGTTGGTGTAGACGATGTCGTGCGCGGCGTGCTGCGTCAGCGCCGATTTGTAGGCTTGGTCGGCATTGGCTTCCTGCGTCGCGATGAAGCGCGTGCCCATATAGGCGAGGTCGGCGCCCAGCGTCAGCGCCGAGGCGATGCCATAGCCGTCGCTGATCGCGCCCGACAGCAGGACGGCGCCTTCAAACCATTGCTTGACCTCGCGCACCAGCGCAAAGGGCGACAGCGTGCCGGCGTGTCCGCCCGCACCGGCGCAGACCAGGATCAGGCCGTCGACGCCCTGCTCGGCCGCTTTGCGCGCGTGCTTGACGTTGATGACGTCGTGGAACACCAGTCCGCCATAGGAATGCGCGGCCTCGACGATCTCCGCCGGCGGCCGCAGCGAGGTGATGATGATCGGCGCCTTGTGCTTGACGCAGGTCTCCATGTCCTTCATCAGCCGGTCGTTGGAGGCATGGCAGATCTGGTTGACGGCGTAGGGCGCGACCTTCTTGCCGGGATTGCGCGATTTGTACTCGCCGAGCTCGTCCTCGATCCGGCTCAGCCATTCGCCGAGCTTCTCGACCGGGCGGGCATTGAGCGCGGGAAAGGAGCCGACGACGCCCGCCTTGCACTGGGCGATCACCAGTTCCGGGCCGGAGACGATGAACAGCGGCGAGCCGACCACGGGCAGCTTGAGCGAATCCTTCAAGAGAGTGGGCAGTGCCATCATGTCCTCCCGAAACGCGGCCCCGCCGGCGGGCGGATCACGAGGCGTTTCCGTTTTGATTGTCGCGCGGGCGGATGGGCCGCCCGTGGCCGCGGATTTGATCCCATTATAAGGTTGGACGGCGCCGCCCGGGCCGTTCAATAATGAACGGACGATCATTCAGGTATGAACAGGGCCGCCGATGGATTGGGACCTTTGCAAGACCTTCGTCGCGGTCGCCGATACCGGCAGCTTCACCGCCGCCGCCCGCCGCCTGCACACCAGCCATCCCACCGTCAGCCGCAAGATCGCAGCGCTGGAAGCCCAGCTCGGCACCAGATTGGTGGCGCGGGCTGCCGATGGCCTGGCGCTGACCGCGGATGGACGGACCTTGCGCGAGCACGCCGAGGCCATGGCGGCCGCAGCGCTGCGGGCCGAAACCGCAGTGGCGGCGGGTGGACACAAGGCGCGCGGCATCGTCAAGCTGTCGATCGGCGCGACGCTGGCCTCGCACTGGCTGATGCCGCGTCTGCCAGCCTTCCTGCGCGCGCACGATCATATCCAGCTCGAGATCATCACCCATCCATTTCCGGCGAGCGTGCGCCGGCGTGAGGCGGACGTGGTGCTGCGGCCCTTCGATACCGGGGAGGAGAACCTGGTCGGCCGCAAGATCGGCCGTCTCGGCACCGGCTTCTATGCCTCGCGCGATTATGCCGCCGGGCGGTCCCTGCCGGAAAGGCGCGGCGATTGGAAGGAGCACAGCGTCATCGGCTTCGCCGACCAGACGTCCAATGCGCAGCTTGCGCGCTGGAGCGACGTCGTCACGCGGCAGGCAAGGGTGGCGATGCGCTGCTCGTCCCAGGGGGACATGCTGGCGGCGGTCCGCGCCGGCATCGGAATCTCCGCGCTGTCGTGCTTCGTCGCCGAAGCCTATTCCGATCTCGTGCGCGTCGCCCCGCAGAAGCTCGCCAGCGTTGCGGATCTCTGGCTGCTGGCCCATCCCGACCTCATCGAGCTCCCGGCGGTACGCGCCGTGATCGATTTCGTCGCCGAATGCGCCCGGACCGACCGCGCGCGGCTGCGGGGCTAGCCCGATCCCGCGAGCACGCCCTCGCGTTTCTTCACCGCGCGGTAATAGCTCCACCACAGATGCGCCGCCGCACCGCGCAGCGGACGCCAGGGCTCGGCGATCGGCGCCATCTGCTTCTCCGTCGGCCGCGCCTTGAGGCCGAGGCCGATGCGGATGCCTTCCTGTACAGCGAGGTCGCCGGCCGGCCAGGCATCGCCGTGGCCGAGACAGAACAGCAGGTAGAGGTCGGCCGTCCAGGGGCCGATGCCGGGCAGCGCGATCAGGGTGTGATGCGCCGCGTCGGCATCCTCCTCCGCGAGCACGTCGAGGTTCAGCCGCTGCGCGGCGATCTCGCGGGCGAGATGCTTGAGCGTCTTGATCTTGGCGGCGGACAGGCCGAGCCGCCCCAGCCGGTCGGCGCGGGCGCGGCGCATCGCGTCATGGTCGAACGGATCGAACGCGGCCGACAGCCGCCCCCAGATCGCCGCGGCGCTCGCGGTGGAGAGCTGCTGCCCGCAGACGATGTGCGCGAGCCCCGTAAACCCCGGCTCGCGCCGCCGCAACGCCGGCATGCCCGCGATCTCGAGCACGGGCTTGAGGCGCGGATCGCGCTTGATCAGCGCGTGAACGGCCTCTTCGAGATCGGACTGGGTTTCGAGGTGGATGGTCATGGCGTCATCAGCTTGCCGCAATGCGGATTTGGCGTCCTGTGGACGGCTTAGGACGATAGGATTAAGACCATACTATCGGAATCCCGGAAGCGTTCGATGACTTTGAGAAGTATTCCCGTGGAGATGGACGGCGAAAAAGTCGCCTTGATCGATGCCATGCTGGATCGCGTCGTCGAGGAACACCGAGTCTTCCTTCCACTGGCCATCGAAAGCGGAAGCCGAGCTTGGGGGTTTGCGTCTCCTGATAGCGACTATGATTGTCGTTTTGTCTATGTGCGCCGCGCGATGGATCACATTACGCCGTGGGTCAGCCGCGACGTCATCGAACTCCCCTTCGAGGGAGATCTTGACGCCAACGGTTGGGATTTGCGCAAGGCGCTCCAGCTCCTGTTGAAGGGTAATGCGGTGATCGTGGAGTGGCTGTGCTCGCCCGTCGTTTACCGCGGACGAGCATGGTTTCGCGATGAATTTCTGGCCTTTGCCAGAGAGGCTGCGAGCCGGGAGGCGATCTGCCGACATTATCTTCATCTCGGCGAGCGTCAGCGACGGGTTTATTTCGGCGATGGGACGAGCGTTCCGCAAAAGAAGATCTTCTACGCGCTTCGACCCGCGGCCGCTTTGCGATGGCTGCGCATGCGTCCGGAGGAAGCCGTCGCGCCGATGAATTTCCCCACCCTCATGAAGGAGTGTGATCCGCCGGACGAATTGAAAGCGGAGATTGCCGGTCTCATGGAGCGGAAGGCGATTTCGCACGAACTCGGCTCAGCCCCGTTGCCACGCGCGGTGGCCAATTTCGTCGATTCGGAATTCGAGCTCGCGCGCGGAGCATTCGAAGGAGGTGGGGCGAGTGCATCGGAAGAATTGGTCCTTCGGGCAGAGCAGTTCTACCGTGGCGTCGTGGAGCGCCTCGAAGGGGAGAACGGCGTCAGCTTCCCGTTCCAACCTGCATGATGCTACCCGTTTTCCGATTCGCCCCGAGCCCGAACGGCTTCCTGCATCTCGGCCACGCCTATTCCGCGCTGCTCAATTTCGACCGAGCGCGCGAGTCCGGCGGCCGATTGCTGCTGCGGATCGAGGACATCGACGCGACGCGGTGCCGGCCGGAGTTCGAGGCGGCGATCTACGAGGATCTCGCCTGGCTTGGGATTGCCTGGGAGACCCCGGTGCGGCGTCAATCCGAACATCTCGCCGATTATCGCGCTGCGCTGGACAAGCTCTCTGCGCTCGGTCTCGTCTATCCCGCCTTCGAAAGCCGCGCCGAGATCGCAAGGCTGGTGGCGGCGCGCGAGGCCGGCGGGCCGTGGCCACGTGATCCCGACGGCCCGCCGCTTTATCCGGGCGAAGCCAAATCGCTCTCGGCTGACGCGCGCGCGCAGCTGATCGCCTCGGGCGCGCCCTATGCGCTGCGGCTCGACATGGCGGCCGCCTGCCGTCACGCCCCCGGCGTGAGCTGGAACGAGCTCGGCGAGGGGCCGGACGGCGAGCGCGGCGTGGTGCCGGCGCGGCCGGAGGCCTGGGGCGATGTCATCCTGGCCCGCAAGGAGACGCCGACCAGCTACCATCTCTCGGTGGTCGTCGACGACGCGCTCCAGGGCGCCAGCGAGATCGTGCGGGGGCAGGACCTGTTTTACGCCACCGCGGTGCACCGCCTGCTCCAGGTTCTGCTCGGCCTGCCCGAGCCGGCCTATCGCCATCACCGGCTGATTCGCGATGAGGCGGGTCGGAAGCTGTCGAAATCGGGCCGCTCGACCGGTCTGCGCGAATTGCGCGCGGCCGGCCTCACGCCTGCCGCGATCCGCCGGCTGGTGGGATTAGGTTAAGTTTCTCTGGGGGTTAGCGAAACGTCGCCGTGACTCCGGGCGTTCCTCCGTGCCATGCTTGGCCAGCGCGGGGTTCGAAGAGGGTACTTCGAAGGGGATTCATGGCGGCGAAAACGCGTCCAGTGCGCACCACCCGGACGTCCAGGCGGCGGCCGCTTCGGAAGCGGCCCAAGGCGGGCGGTCAGCTGCGCAAGCGCAGCACCAAGGCGGTTGCGCCGGATGTCGTCCAAGCGGCGCTGGCCGCGTTTGCCCATGAGGTCCGCACCCCCCTGACCGGCATTCTCGCGATCAGCGACCTGCTCGCGACCTCCGACCTAGGCGAGCGGGAGCGGCGCTGGGCCGACACCATCAAGGCCGGCGCCGAGCATCTGGCGAGCCTCGCCACGCTGTTCGTGGATGCTGCCAGAACGGAGAAGGGCGGCAGCACGCCGCGCCAGGATCTGTTCGATCTCAAGGCGCTCGCCCGCACCGCCGGCGATTCCCTGGCCGGCCGCGCCGCGGCCAAAGGTCTCCAGGCCAAGGTCGAGATCGCCGACAAGATCCCAGGGCTCGTGGTCGGTGATTCCGTCCGCCTGCGCGCCGCGCTTGAGAACCTGATCGACAACGCCGTGAAATTTACCGACCAGGGCGGAGTAGCCCTCGCCGTCGAGCCGTGGCGTCCCGCCAAAGGCAAAGCAAAGGGCAGGGTCGGCGTCGCTTTCGCCGTGTCCGACAGCGGCATCGGCCTGACCATGGCCGAGATCAAGCGGCTTTTCCGCCCGTTCACCCAGGCCAATGTCACCATCGCCGCACGCTTCGGCGGCGCCGGCTTGGGGCTCTCCTCGGTCAAGCAATTGGCGCGGGCGATGGGCGGCGACATCACCGTCGCTCCGCGCCGCGGTGGCGGCGCCACCTTCACATTGACGGTGTCGCTGGACTTGGCGGGACGGGGCAAGACCCGCAAGGCAAAGGACGGCAGCGAGCCCGAGGCGGCCGCTGCGCTTCGCGTTCTCAGCGTCGAGGACAATCCGTTCGGCCGCGTCGTGCTCAACACCATCCTGACCGAGCTCGGCCATCACGCCGAGTTCATCGGGCGCGGTGAGGACACCGTGAACCGGCTGGAGCAGGGCGCATTCGACGCGGTGCTGATGGACATGGTGCTGCCGGGCATCGACGGCATCGAGGCCATCCGGCGGATCCGCAGGCTGCCAACCCCGCTGGCTCGGATCCCGATCATCGGCGTGTCCGGCCGCGGCGAGGACGAGGCCGCCTCGCGCGAAGCCGGGGCCGACGCCTTCCTGGTCAAGCCTGTGTCTCCGAGGGCTTTAGCGACTGCGCTGCTTGAAGCGACACGCCGTGAGGAAGCCGCGACTTGATGATCGCGGCATTGAGCTCGCCGCCGTAAACGAAGATCGCGGCGATGAAGTACAGAAACACCAGCGCGATGATCACCGAGGCGAGGCCCGCATACATGGTCACGTAGTTGTTGGCAAAGCGGGCCAGGTATTGGCCGAACACGATGCTGGAGATCAGTGACGCCACGATGGTGAAGACGATGCCGGGCAGTATCTGCAGGAAGCTGCGCCGTCCCGCCGGCAGCCAGGCGTGCAGGATGATCAGCGCCACCACCAGCGCGCCGATGGAGATGCCGTAGCGCACCCAGGTGAGGATGCTCTCGTTGGATTCGACGAACAGCGGAATGTGGCGCCGCGCCGCCTCGATAATGAGCGGACCGAGCACGATCAGGAACGCCATGGCGAGCGCCGTGAAGGCGGCAATGATCGTATAGGCGATTGATTCCAGCCGGAGCCAGTACCAGCTTCGCATCTCCACCACCGCATAGGCGCGGTTGAGCGCCACCCTGAGCGCCTCGACGCCGTTCGAGGCGAAATAGACCGACAGCGCCGCGCCGATGGTCAAAAGGCCGGTCCGGGTGGTGGTCAGCACGTCATGCACCTCGCCCGAGATCGAATCGGCGACCTGCTTGGGCCAGACCTGGAGCATCAAGCTGGCGGCCTGGTCGGCGAGTTCCTTGGAGCCGAAGAAGCCGGCGAGCGCGGTCAGCACGATCAGGAATGGGAACAGCGCCATCAGCGTCGACAGCGCGATGTGGCTCGCGATCGCCCAGCCGTCATCGGCGAGGAACGTGTAGAATGCGTCCTCAACGACGCAGTAAATGTAGCGGATGGCTTTCACTTGGCACCTACACCGCTGCTCTCTCCCTCTGCACGTAGGGAGAGGCCAGGAGAACGAGCAATGGGCGCAAATCGAAAAATCATCGCGCTACCATCTGATATTCTTGGCCCAAAAGCCAGTTCGCGAAGCCCCCTTTGTCATTCCGGGGCGCGCGCAGCGCGAGGCCGGAATCCATCTAGCCGCGGCGCAAGTGGCGCGATGGATTCCGGGCTCGACGCGCCGGGTCTCGCTGCGCTCGATCCCGCCGCATCGCCCCGGAATGACGAGCTGGGGAGATGGCGGACCGGCACACACGGTGTTATCTACCCTCAAATGGCATCTTTCCTGAGTACTTTCATCCTGCCGGCCGCAGCCGGCGCCGTGGCGCTGGTGCTGCTGCTCGGGCTCATCAACATGATGCGCGGCGGCTCGCCCAACACCTCGCAGAAGCTGATGCGCTGGCGCGTGCTGCTTCAGTTCGTGGCGATCATCGTCGCGATGCTCGCGGTCTGGGCGATGGGACGCTGAGTCATGGTGGTGCTGAACCGCATCTACACGAAGACCGGTGACGATGGCACGACGGCGCTCGGAACCGGAGAGCGGCGTCCGAAATACGATCTGCGAATCGAGGCCTATGGCACCGTCGACGAGACCAACGCGGCGATCGGCGTGGTCAGGCTCTACACCGCGGAGATGCCCGAGCTCGATGCGATGCTCGGCCGCATCCAGAACGATCTGTTCGATCTTGGTGCCGATCTCGCCGTGCCGGAGCGGGAAGGCAAGGCCGAGCGGCTGCGGGTGGTGGCGAGCCAGGTCGAGCGGCTCGAGCGCGACATCGACATGCTCAACGACAAGCTCGCGCCGCTGACCTCCTTCGTGCTTCCCGGCGGCACGCCGGCCGCGGCCCATCTGCATGTGGCGCGCACGATATGCCGCAGGGCGGAACGCGTGATCGTGGAACTGGCGGCCCAGCCGGGCGAGCCGGTCAGCGCGGCTGGCATCCAATATATGAATCGCCTGTCCGACTTTCTCTTCGTGGCCAGCCGGGTCGTGAACGGCAATGGCGCCGGCGACGTGCTCTGGGTTCCCGGCCAGAACCGCTGACCCATCGCGCTCCCGCATTTCAGAAGGCCAAAATTAGACCCGTTCGCGCGTTGACCGGGGAAGATCGGGCCTTTAGGTTCCGCGCCAGTTGATAACCCCCCCTCCCAAATTGAGTGAAAGAGGATCGATGAAGGTCTTAGTGCCGGTAAAGCGGGTGGTCGATTACAACGTCAAGGTCCGCGTCAAGGGCGATGGATCGGGCGTTGAACTCGCCAACGTCAAGATGTCCATGAACCCCTTCGACGAAATCGCTGTCGAGGAAGCGCTGCGCCTGAAGGAAGCCGGCAAGGCCACCGAGGTCGTGGTGGTCTCGATTGGACCTGCGCAGGCGTCCGAGACGATCCGCACCGGTCTTGCCATGGGCGCCGATCGCGGCATCCTGGTGAAGGCGGACGGCACCGTCGAGCCGCTCGCCGTCGCCAAGATCCTGAAGAAGGTTGCGGACGAAGAGCAGCCGGGCCTGATCATTCTCGGCAAGCAGGCGATCGACGATGACTCGAACCAGACCGGCCAGATGCTGGCCGCGCTGCTCGGCTGGTCGCAGGCGACCTTCGCCTCCAAGCTCGAGGTCGAAGGTACCGACTTCAAGGTGACGCGTGAAGTCGATGGCGGTCTGCAGACCGTGAAGCTGAAGGGACCGGCGATCGTCACCACCGATCTCCGCCTCAACGAGCCGCGCTACGCCTCGCTGCCCAACATCATGAAGGCGAAGAAGAAGCCGATCGCGGAGAAGACGGTCGCCGATTACGGCGTCGACATCGCCGCGCGCCTCGAAGTTCTGAAGACGGCTGAGCCCGCGGGCCGCAAGGCCGGCGTCAAGGTCAAGGACGTCGCCGAGCTGGTGTCGAAACTCAAGAACGAAGCCGGGGTGCTCTGATGACGACGCTTCTGATTGCCGAACACGACAATGCGTCGCTCAAGGACGCCACCAACAAGGCCCTGACCGCAGCTGCCGCGCTTGGCGCGGATGTCGAGGTGCTGGTCGCCGGCCAGAACGCCAAGGCCGCGGCGGATGCCGCTGCCAAGCTCGCTGGCGTGAAGAAGGTGCTGCTCGCCGATGGCGACCTCTACGCGCACGATCTCGCCGAGCCGCTGGCTGCGCTGGTGGTGTCGCTGGCGTCCGGCTATGACGCCATCGTCGCGCCGGCGACCTCGCGCTTCAAGAACGTGATGCCCCGCATCGCCGCTCTGCTCGACGTCATGCAGGTCTCGGAGATCACCAAGGTGGTCGCGCCCGATACCTATGAGCGCCCGATCTACGCCGGCAACGCCATCCAGACGGTGAAGTCGAAGGACGCCAAGAAGGTCATCACGGTCCGCACCTCGACCTTCGCCGCAGCAGGCGAGGGCGGCAGCGCCCCGGTCGAGACCGTGGCGGCGGCGGCCGATCCGGGCCTGTCGACTTTCGTCGGTGAGGAAGTCGCCAAGAGCGATCGCCCCGAGCTGACCTCGGCCAAGATCATCGTCTCCGGTGGCCGCGCCATGCAGAGCCGCGAGAACTTTGCCAAGTACATCGAGCCGCTCGCGGACAAGCTTGGGGCCGGTGTCGGTGCCTCGCGCGCCGCGGTCGATGCCGGCTATGCGCCGAACGACTGGCAGGTCGGCCAGACCGGCAAGGTGGTGGCCCCCGAGCTCTATGTCGCGGTCGGCATTTCCGGCGCGATCCAGCATCTGGCCGGCATGAAGGACTCCAAGGTGATCGTTGCGATCAACAAGGACGAGGACGCGCCGATCTTCCAGGTCGCCGACTACGGCCTGGTCGCCGATCTCTACCAGGCGGTTCCGGAGCTGACCGCCGAACTCGGCAAGCTCGGCAAGTAAAAGGCATCGAAAACACCGGCCGGAGGTATAAACTCCGGCCGGTGTTGCGTTTCAGAGGCGTTTTCTTTGGCGTGGGGCGCGCCTTGGAGGCGATCCAATCTAGGTTTCGAGCCAAGGTTCTGATTAAATCGGACCTCCCGGCTCGAGGGGAAAAGGCAGGGCGCGCCCCCCGCGCGCCGTTCCGGTGGATGACAATATGGCGGCAGTGATCAAGAAGGTCGGCGTGATCGGCGCGGGTCAGATGGGCAATGGCATCGCGCATGTCGCGGCGCTCGCTGGCTTCGACGTGGTGCTCAACGACGTTTCGGCCGACCGCCTCAAGTCGGGCATGGCCACCATCAACGGCAATCTGGCGCGTCAGGTCTCCAAGAAGGCCGTCACCGAGGACGACAGGGCCAAGGCGATTGCGCGTATCAAGCTAGCCGAGAAGCTGGACGATCTCGCCGATTGCGACCTCGTCATCGAGACCGCGGTCGAGAAGGAAGAGGTCAAGCGCAAGATCTTCCACGAGCTCTGCGCCGTATTGAAGCCGGAGGCGATCGTCGCCTCCGATACGTCCTCGATCTCGATCACGCGCCTCGCCGCCGCCACCGACCGCCCGGAACGCTTCATCGGCATTCACTTCATGAATCCGGTGCCGTTGATGGAACTGGTCGAGCTGATCCGCGGCATCGCCACCGACGACGCCACCTTCGAGACCGCCAAGGAATTCGTCGGCAAGCTCGGCAAGCAGGTCGCGGTCTCCGAGGATTTCCCGGCCTTCATCGTCAACCGCATCCTACTGCCGATGATCAACGAGGCGATCTACACGCTGTATGAAGGCGTCGGCAACGTCGAGGCGATCGACGCGGCGATGAAACTGGGCGCCCACCATCCCATGGGTCCGCTCGAGCTTGCCGATTTCATCGGGCTCGACACCTGCCTCTCCATCATGCAGGTGCTGCACGAGGGGCTGGCCGACTCCAAGTACCGCCCGTGCCCGCTGCTGGTCAAATACGTCGAGGCCGGCTGGCTCGGCCGCAAGACCCAGCGCGGCTTCTACGACTACCGCGGCGCCAAGCCGGTGCCGACGCGGTAAGGTGGTCTTGTGCCCCGGACGCAGCGCGGAGCGCTGCAGAGCCGAGGCCCAGGAGCCGCGCGCTGAAGGCTAGGTCCCGGCTCTGCGGTGCGTCACTTGCGTGCCGCCCCTTGTCCGGGACACGATTGCCCGTACTGCTCCATGACAATTCATGTCGCGTTAACCTCTCGCGCCTAGGTTACGGCCGGCACGAGGGTTCGCGTAATGGACATGATGGCAATGGTCAGCAGCATGCTGGCCGCACAGCAAGGCGCGCTGCAGTCGAATATCGCGGCGACGCTGACCAAGCAGAACGCGGATATGGAGAAATCCACCGTCCTGACGCTGCTCGGCACCGGCCAGCCCTCGCTCGCCAATGTCGCCCCCGGCGTCGGCGGCAATCTCAATGTGACGGCCTAAACCCTTAAAGCGCCGCGGCGGCCTTGCCGGTTGCCGCGCGGATCAGCTTGAGCGCGTCCTCACTCGCCCATTCCGCCGGCCCCGCGATCGTCGCGATTTCACACCCCTGCGGGTCGACCAGCACGGAGGTGGGCATGCCCAGTGCCCGTCCCACGGCCTTAAGATCCTGGAACACCTTGGCTTTCTGGTCGCTGAAATAGGCGAGCCGGGTCAGGTTGGCCTCTTTCAGGAAGGTTTTCGGCTTCTCCAGGTCGCGGGTGTCGATGTTGATCGCCACCACCTCGAAATTCGGGCCCGATAGCTTGCCCTGGAGCTCGTCCAGCGCCGGCATCTCCTTGCGGCAGGGCACGCACCAGGTGGCCCAGAGGTTCACCAGCAGGGTCTTGCCGCGGAAGTCGGACAGCTTCTTCGGCTTGCCCTCGGCATCCTCGAAGGTGAGGTCGGGCAGCTTCAGCGGGGCGCTCGCCATGGTCAGCGCCGCCACCTCGCCATGGGCGAACGGGGCGATCTTCTGCGCCGTCGCCACCGCCGCCTTGCAGGTCGGATCGCCCAAGGGCGCCCGGCTCGGGCCGAGCCCGTACAGCGCGGCGAAGCCGGCCAGCCCGACGATCGCCACGGCGGCGATGACGAAGGGGATGCGGCGCGTGGCGGAGGGCTTCTGGTCGAGCATATCGTTTGTCATCCGGTCGCAGATATGGCTATCAGGGGCCTCTTAATACGGCTGGCCGCGGCCAGCAAACGTGCGGCAAATCAGGCGTGAGCAGGGGATCATGAGCAACAAGATGTGGGGCGGCCGGTTCTCGGAACGTCCCGACGAGATCATGGAAGAGATCAACGTCTCCATCGACGTCGATCGTCACCTCTTCGCCCAGGACATTGCCGCGTCCAAGGCCCACGCCGCGATGTTGGCCAATCAGGGCATCATCACGGCTTCTGATGCGAAAAATATCGGCAAGGGTCTAGACACAATCCTGTCAGAGATCGGTAAGGGCGGCTTTGAATTCAAGCGCGCGCTCGAGGACATCCATATGAATGTCGAGAGCCGCCTGTCGGAGCTGATCGGCCCGGCCGCCGGAAGGCTGCACACCGCGCGTTCGCGCAACGACCAGGTCGCGACCGACTTCCGCCTGTTCGTCCGCGACGTCATCGACGAGACCGATGCCGCGCTCGCCGCGTTCCAGCAGGCCCTGGTGGAGCGGGCGCTGGAGCACGCCGCAACCGTGATGCCCGGCTTCACGCATCTGCAGACCGCGCAGCCCGTCACTTTCGGTCATCACCTGCTGGCCTATGTCGAGATGGCCGCGCGCGACCGCGGCCGCTTCCAGGACGCCCGCAAGCGGCTGAACGAATCGCCGCTCGGCGCGGCTGCGCTCGCCGGCACCTCGTTTCCGATCGACCGCCACGCCACAGCGAAGGCGCTCCTGTTCGACCGGCCGATGGCGAACTCGCTCGATGCCGTCTCCGACCGCGACTTCGTGCTGGAGACGCTGTCGGCTGCCTCGATCTGCGCCGTGCACATGTCGCGCTTTGCCGAGGAGATCGTGATCTGGACCTCGCCGCTGGTCGGCATGATCCGGCTCAGCGACAAGTTCACCACGGGATCCTCGATCATGCCGCAGAAGCGCAACCCGGATGCCGCCGAGCTGGTGCGCGCCAAGACCGGCCGCGTCATCGGCGCGCTCAACGGCCTCCTGATCGTCATGAAGGGCCTGCCGCTCGCCTATCAAAAGGACATGCAGGAGGACAAGCAGGGCGCCATGGAGGGTTTTGCCGCACTGTCGCTGGCAATCCGCGCTATGACCGGCATGGTCCGTGATCTCGTTCCGGACGAAGCCAAGATGAAGGCGGCCGCGGGCGAGGGTTACGCCACTGCGACCGACCTCGCCGACTGGCTGGTGCGGACGCTGAAGATGCCGTTCCGCGAGGCCCACCACGTCACGGGCCGCATCGTCGCCAAGGCCGCCGAGGGGGGCGTTGCGCTGCACGAGCTGCCGCTCAAGGAGATGCAGGCGATCGAGCCCAAGATCACCAAGGACGTGCTCGGCGTGCTCTCGGTCGAATCGTCGGTGAAGAGCCGCACCAGCTTTGGCGGCACCGCGCCGAAGAATGTGACGTCCCAGGCAAAGGCCTGGGCGAAGCGGCTGGAAAAAGAGCGAAAATTGGGCTGAAGGCAAAATTTCGCTTATGTTTCATGGTCATCCGGCTCTCGCCAGAACGCGCCAATCTCTGTATGGTGCGCCGCGCGTAGTGGGGATTTCGTCGTGACGTCAAAGTTTCGCCCGGCCGGCTCGGGGTGGGCCATCATTATCTTGAGCCTGACGGCGCTCGCGCTTGCCGGTTGCGGCCGCAAGGGCCCGCTGGATCTGCCGCCGACCGCCTCCAACACGTCCGCGGCCACGGGCGCCGCGCCCGTCGAGCCCGAGACGGCGGCCCAGAAGGCGCCGAGCCTGTTCGAGCCCACCGCCAGCGCGGATACCGCGCCCGCGGCGGCCAAGGGCCGGAAGAAATCGTTTATTCTCGATCCGCTCCTGGACGAACCTCCCGGCAGGAAATAAGCCGGGACAACCGAGCCTGCGCCATGAACCATTTCGACTATCGCAACGGCGTGCTGCACGCCGAGGCGGTGAACCTGTCCGAGCTGGCCGCCACCGTCGGCACGCCTTTCTATTGCTATTCGACCGCAACGCTGGAGCGGCACTACCGCGTCTTCACCGAGGCCTTTGCCGGCGAGAAGGTGCTGGTCTGCTACGCCATGAAGGCGAACTCCAACCAATCGGTGCTGCGCACGCTCGCCAAGCTCGGCGCCGGCGCCGACGTGGTTTCGGGCGGCGAGTTGAAGCGCGCTTTGGCCGCCGGCATTCCCGCCAGCAAGATCGTCTTCTCGGGCGTCGGCAAGACGGAGGCAGAGCTGCGCGCGGCGCTCACCGCCGACATCCTCTGCCTCAACGTCGAATCCGAGCCGGAGCTCGAGTTGCTGTCGCGACTCGCGACCGAGATGGGCAAGACCGCGCGCATCTCGCTCCGCGTCAATCCCGACGTCGATGCCGGCACGCACGCAAAGATCTCCACCGGCAAGTCCGAGAACAAGTTCGGCATCCCGATCGTGCATGCCCGCGAGGTCTATGCGCGCGCGGCGAAGCTGCCCGGAATCAAGGTGACCGGCACCGACGTGCATATCGGCAGCCAGATCACCGACCTGTCCGGCATGGAGACCGCGTTCCGCATCCTCTCCGAATTCGTGCAGACGCTGCGCTCCGATGGCCACGACATCAGCCACGTCGATTTCGGCGGCGGTCTCGGCATTCCCTATTACATGGATCGCGAGGCGCCGCCGGCGCCCGCCGCCTATGCCGCCATGGTCAAGCGCGTCAGCCACAATCTCGGCTGCACGCTGATGTTCGAGCCGGGTCGCATGATCGTCGGCAATGCCGGCATTCTCGTCGCCAAGGTGATCTATGTGAAGCACGGCGACGGCAAGAACTTCGTCATCATCGACGCTGCCATGAACGACCTCATCCGCCCGACGCTGTACGAGGCGCATCACGACATCCTGCCGGTGAAGCAGCCGGCCAAGGGCGCCGCCACCATCAAGGCCGATGTCGTCGGCCCGGTCTGCGAGACCGGCGATTATCTCGCCCTCGACCGCACGCTGCCGACGCCCGCGCCCGGCGATCTCCTCGCCATCATGACCGCAGGCGCCTATGGCGCCGTGCAGGCCGGCACCTACAACACCCGGCCCTTGGTGCCGGAGGTGCTGGTGAAGGGCGACCAATACGCCGTGGTGCGCCCGCGCGTGGAGGTGGAGCAGCTCATTGCGATGGACACGCCGGCGCCGTGGCTGTGAGGCCGCGACCAAAACCTGCAAAACAACCCCATGCACAGTAGACCAGGGGTTTCGGAATGATGCGTGGTCGTCGAGCAAAACCGCTTGAACTATCGGGCAAATTCAGCACGACCGCGCAATTTCGCTGAACGTCAGTTTTTTCCGCCAACGATCACACCCGCCTTCTTCTCGATCGGCTTGATCGCCGCGGTGAAATCGGACTCGGCGCCTTCCGCAGCGATCACGGTCTCCCACAGCCGCCCGACCGCGTCGGCGACCTCCATCGACAGGCCGAGCTGCCTCATCTCCTCCAGTGCCAGCCGGACGTCCTTCACCATCAATCCCGTGGCGAAGCCGAAGTCGAAGCTGCGCGGCAGCACCGCGCGCGGAAACTTGTCGCGGCTCGCCGTGTTCATGCCGGAGCCGGCATTGATGACGTCGATCATCACGGCGGGATCGAGCCCGGCCTTGACGCCCATCACCACGGCTTCCGACGTCGCCACGATCGCGGTCGCCGACAGGAAATTGTTGGCGAGCTTCATGGTCTGCGCCGCGCCCGGCTTCTCGCCGATGAAGAACACCTTTCCGATCACCTCGAGCGCGGGCCTGAGCAACTCGAACTCGGCTTTCGGGCCCGACACCATCACGGCAAGCGTGCCCTTCTCCGCGCCGCCGACGCCGCCGGAGACGGGACAGTCGATCTGCACGATGCCGCGCTCTCTGAGCAGGCCGTGAATCTTCGCGGCCATCGCCGAGCCGACGGTCGAGAGATCGACGAAACGTTTGGCGCGCTTGCCCTCGATCACGCCGTCCGCGCCGGTGGCAACGTCCAGCGAAGCCTGCAGCGAGGGCAGGCTCGCCATCACGGTCTCGACCTGGTCAGCGACGTCCTTCGGCGACGACGCGGCAATGGCACCGCGCGCGACCAGCTTGTCCATGACCTCCTTGCGCGTGTCGAACACGACCAGCCTGTGCCCCGCCTCGATCAGCCGCCGCGCCATCGGGAAACCCATGTTTCCGAGCCCGATGAATCCGATGTCCATGGTGTTCTTTCCTCCCGTCGTCATGCGAGGAGCGAAGCGACGAAGCAATCCAGGAGCGTTTCCGTGGACGAATTCTGGATTGCTTCGCTCCGCTCGCAATGACGGAGCAATACGATTCAGAGCGGTTAGTCTGTCTCACGCCTTCCCGTCGATCTCCGCGAACACTTCGCGCGCGATGCGGAAGCTGTCGACCGCGGCCGGCATGCCGCCATAGATCGCGACCTGCATCAGGATCTCGCGGATCTCCTCGCGGGTGACGCCATTGGTCAGCGCGCCCTTGAGATGCGCGCGAAACTCGTGCTGACGGTTGAGGATCGCGATCATGGCGATGTTGAGCATGCTGCGGGTCTTGCGCGGCAGCTCCTCGCGGCCCCACACCGTGCCCCAGCAATATTCGTTGAGCATCTCCTGGAACGGGCGGTTGAAATCGTCGACGTTCTTCAGGGCGTTGTTGACATAGGCCTCGCCCAGCACCGCTTTGCGGACTTCCAGGCCCTTGTCGTGCATCTTCTTGTCCATGGCGTTTCCTTCGTTTCCCTCGAGATTGGCGCGCGGAAATTACGGGGTTGCACCCGGCCAGTCACGTCCTCGTGTTATGCGGGAAAAGGAGGCGCTCCCGTACAGGAACGGATGCCTCAGTGCTGCCGTTGTGATAGGCTCTGCTCTACCGGGCAACCTGGAGAGTTGATTGAACGGCCTCACCCCCGAGCCGTCAGACCCGATCCGCGACAGTGATGCGCTGTCGCGGCTCAAGCTGGCGCAGGCCCTTGATCGGGCGACTTATGCCATCGCGTGGGAGCGTGCCTGGCCCAATGCGGCGCGCCTTCTGACCGTCGTCGGCCTGTTCCTGGTGGTGTCCTGGGCCGGCCTCTGGCTGGCGCTGCCGTTCACGGCCAGGGCCGTCGGCCTCGCCCTCTTCGCCGCGATCGCGGCGGCCGCCCTGTTCCCGCTGATTCGCTTCCGCTGGCCGAGCCGCGAGGAAGCGCTCGCCCGGCTCGACCGTGGCTCCGGCATCCGGCACCGCCCGGCCACCACGCTCACGGACACGCTGACCTCGCAGGATCCGGTCGCGCAGGCGCTGTGGCAGGCGCAGCGCGAGCGGACGCTCGCCTCCATCAAGCGCATCCGCGCCGGTGTGCCGCAGCCCCGGCTCGCGCTTCACGACCCCTGGGCGCTCCGTGCTCTCGTGATGGTGATGCTGGTCGCGACCTTCTTTGCCGCGGGTGACGAGCGTGCGATGCGCCTTGGCGCCGCCTTCGACTGGAACGGGGTGCTGGCGCCGACCAATGTTCGCGTCGATGCCTGGGTCACGCCGCCGCTCTACACCGGCAGGCCGCCGGTGATCCTGTCGGCCGCCAACAAGGAAGCGGCGGCGCTGCCCGCCAGCGGCCCGCTCGCCGTTCCCGCCGGCTCGACCCTGATCGTGCGCTCCTCCGGCGGCAATTTGGATGTCGCCGTCGCCGGCGGCCTCAAGGAGGTCGCCCCCACTGAGGCCAGCCCCAAGGGGACCAACGAAAAGCATTTCGCGATCTCCGGCGACGGCACCGCGCAGGTCCGGGCGCCCTCCGGCCAGCCGCAATGGGCCTTCGCCGCCACGCCGGATCGTCCGCCGACGATCGCGCTCGCCAAGGATCCCGAGCGCCAGGCGCGCGGCGCGCTCCAGCTCTCCTACAAGATCGAGGACGATTACGGCGTCACCGGCGCCGAGGCGAAATTCGTCCCGCGGCCGGCCGACGCCAAAGATGGTGCCAAGGATGGTTCCAAGGATGGCCCTAAGGATGGTCCGAAGGCCGCGGCCGGTGATGGCGACAGCAGGACGGCGCCGCGGCCGCTGTTCCAGCCGCCGAAATTCCCGCTCGCGCTGCCGAATGCGCGCACCCGCAACGGCGTCGGGCAATCCGTGAAGGATCTCAGCGAGGATCCCTATGCCGGCGCCGAGGTCACGCTGACGCTCACGGCCAAGGACGAGGCCGGCAACGAGGCCGCCAGCGAGCCGTTCAACATGCGCCTGCCCGAGCGGCTCTTCACCAAGCCGCTGGCCCGTGCATTGATCGAGCAGCGCCGCATCCTCGCGCTCGACGCCAACAAGAATTCGGACGTCTATGCCGCGCTCGACGGCCTGATGATCGCCCCGGAAATGTTCACGCCGGAGCCGGGACAATATCTCGGCCTGCACAGCGTGGCCCGGCAGCTCGAGGCGGCGCGCACCGATGATGCCCTGCGCGAGGTCGTGGCGAGCCTGTGGGCGCTTGCGGTGACGATCGAGGACGGCAAGATCTCCGACGTCGAGAAGGCGTTGCGTGCGGCCCAGGAGGCGCTGAAGCAGGCGCTGGAGCGCGGCGCGAGCGACGAGGAGATCAAGAAGCTCACGCAGGATCTGCGCCAGGCGCTGAACGATTTCATGCGTCAGCTCGCCGAGCAGTTCCGCAACAACAATGACCCGCAGCAGCTGGCGCGGCCGCTCGATCCGAACACCAAGGTCCTGCGTCAGCAGGATCTGCAGAACATGATCGACCGGATGGAGCGCCTGTCGCGCTCCGGCGACAAGGATGCCGCCAAGCAATTGCTCGACCAGCTCCAGCAGATGCTGGAAGGCCTGCAGATGGCGCAGCCCGGGCAGTCCGGCGAGAGCGACATGGAGCAGGCGCTCAATGAGCTCGGCGACATGATCCGCAAGCAGCAGCAATTGCGCGACAAGACGTTCAAGCAGGGCCAGGATTCCCGGCGCGACCGCTCGCGTGGCAAGCAGCAGCAGGGCGATCAGTCCATGTCGGAGCTGCAGCAGGACCAGCAGGGACTGCGCGACCGTCTGAAGAAGCTGCAGGACGAGCTTGCCAAGCGCGGCCTCACCCAGAAGGGGCAGAAAGGCCAGCAGGGCCAGCAGGGCCAGCAGGCACAGAAGGGCCAGAAGGGTCAGCAAGGCGAGCAGGGCCAGCCCGGCCAGAACGGCGATCAGGACGGCGACCAGGGCGATGACGGCAGCCTGGATGCAGCCGACGGTGCCATGGGCGATGCCGGATCAAAGCTCGGCGAGGGCAATGCCGACGGCGCCGTGGACTCGCAGGGCAAGGCACTCGACGCGATGCGCAAGGGTGCGCAGAAGATGGCCGAGGCGATGCAGCAGGGCGATGGCGACGGCCAGGGCGACGGCCCCGGCCAGCGTGCCGGCCGTCAGCAGAGCGGCGGCAACCAGACCGATCCGCTCGGCCGGCCGCTGCATGGCCGCGAATACGGCGACGATTACACGGTCAAGATTCCCGGCGAGATCGACACGCAGCGTGTCCGCCGCATCCTCGAAGAGCTTCGCCGCCGTCTCGGCGATCCCTCGCGGCCGCAGATCGAGCTCGACTATCTCGAGCGGCTGCTGAAGGAATTTTGAGGGACGGCTGCATCCTCGTCATTGCGAGCGTAGCGAAGCAATCCAGAATCTTTCCGCGGAGGGACTCTGGATTGCTTCGCTGCGCTCGCAATGACGATGTGAGGCTACCGCCGACGCTAGGTCTTCTTCGCCGCCAGCGCATCGGCGACCGCCGTGCGGATATCCGCGACCGAGAACGGCTTGGTCACGACGTCATGCACCAGCGCGTTCAGGTTCGAGGCGCGCTCGCGCTGGTCGGCAAAGCCGGTCATCAGCAGGATGGTCAGGTCGGGGAAATCGCGCGCGGCGGAGAGCGCCAGCGCGATGCCGTCCATCAGCGGCATCTGGATGTCGGTGAGCAACAGGTCGAAGGCGCCATCCTCGCGGGTCAGGATCTCCAGCGCCTCAGCGCCGTCCTGGGCGGTGACGATCTCGTGGCCGTCCATGGCGATGGCGCGCGCCACCAGCGTGCGCATCGAATCCTCGTCGTCGGCGATCAAGATTTTCGGCATGACACGAACCTTGGTATCGACCTCCCCTGGGGGGCGATTATACGCTGCCGCCGGCAATGTCGCGCCGGTTGAAGAAACGAACGTCGATGTTGCGGCCCTCCGGCGGCGGCGAGGCCAGGCGCGAGCGGAAGAAGGCGCGCTCACCGGGCCGCAGCACGGTCTGCTCCAGCACCGCATTCCAGGCATAGATCTCCGCGCCTTGGGCGTCGCGCACGGCAAAACGCAGCCGCGGAATGTCGAGCGGCTTCTTGCCCTCACCGACAATCACACCCTCGATCACCAGCACCTGCTTACCGTCCACGGTCTCGCTGGAGAGCTTGACGTCCTTGAAGGCGAGGCCGCGCAGGTTCACCTCGAGCCCGACCATCTTGTAGAAGGCTGCCGTCTGCGGCAGCAGCCGCACCACATCGCCCCGCCAGAGCATTAGTGCCAGCACCAGCGCGCCCATCGCGGCGCAGGCGGTCGGCAGGCCAAGATAGGATTTGCGCGGAGCTGTGGTGGCGACCGGGCGGCTCACCCGCGCGCCGCGGCGGGGGAACAGGCTCCGGAACCAGGACTGGTGTTGCGCGCCGACGGCCTCCTCTTCGGCCTGCCGGGCCGCTGCCGACCATTCGTCCTCGGTTTCGCGGGCCTGCTCGTCCGGCCAGTCGCTGGCGATCGATGGGCTGTCGACGACGGGCGCATCAGTGGCGCCGTCGTCCTTGGCATAGGAGTTCCATTGTTCGGCGAGGTCGGACTGGTCGTCGGCTCGGCTGGCCGCCGCCATGGCCGGAACGGACGCCTCCTCGATGGCATCCTCGGCGTGGGCGATCCAGGTCTCCTTGCAGCGGGAGCAGCGGACCGCCCGCCCGTTCGCCCCAAGGCTCGCGAGCTTGATGGCGTAGGATGTCATACAATGGGGGCAGACGATATGCATGGACGAGCCTTGATGCATGAACGAAGGTCTTGACGATGCCACGGTCGCGGAGACCGGGCGCCCCTTATGCTACTGGGCGACCGTTAACGAACCGGAAACCATAACGGCGGCAAAACCCGGTGATCGCGTATGGCGGAGCGCCGCAATGCGGCCCGCGCCCCCTCTCGAACGGAGCTGAGCTTGGTTCGGTTCGAAAATGTCGGATTGCGTTACGGTCTGGGGCCGGAGATTTTGCGCGACCTCAGCTTCCAGATTCCCGCGCATTCCTTCCAGTTTCTCACCGGACCGTCAGGTGCCGGCAAGACGTCCCTGCTGCGCCTGTTGTTCCTGTCGCATCGACCGACGCGGGGCCTCGTCAACCTGTTCGGCCACGACATCTCGCAGCTCGGCAAGGACGAGATCGCGGATTTACGCAAGCGCATCGGCATCGTGCTCCAGGATTTCCGCCTGCTCGATCACATGACAACCTATGAGAACGTCGCGCTGCCGTTCCGCGTCATGGGCCGCAGCGAGTCGAGCTATCGCAAGGAGGTGATCGACCTGTTGCGCTGGGTCGGCCTCGGCGACCGCATGGACGCGCTGCCGCCGATCCTGTCGGGCGGCGAGAAGCAGCGCGCCGCGATCGCGCGCGCCGTGATCTCGCGGCCGCAGCTGCTGCTCGCGGACGAGCCGACCGGCAGCGTCGATCCGACGCTCGGCCGCCGCCTGCTGCGACTCTTCATCGAGCTCAACAAATCAGGCACCGCCGTCATCATCGCCACCCACGACATCGGGCTGATGGACCAGTACGAAGCACGGCGGCTGGTGCTGCACCAGGGACGGCTGCACGTCTATGAGTAGGCTGGACGAGCGCGGCGTGCTGGTCGACCTCGGGCAGGAGCGTCCGCAGCTTCCGGCCAGGGCACGCAACATGTCGCCGATCGTGCCGCGCGCCTCGATCCACGGCAGAGCGCTGCTCGCGGTGGTCGCCATCATGACCTTCCTCGCCTCGATGGCCACGGGCACGGTGCTGCTGGTGAGTGCCTCCGCGGCCGAATGGCAGTCGGACGTCGCGAGCGAAATCACCATCCAGGTTCGTCCGCAGGCCGGCCGCGATCTCGAGCGCGACACCGCAGCCGTGGCCGAGGCGATGCGCGCGCAAGCCGGCATCGTCGAGGTCAAGCCGTTCACCAGGGACGAGAGCGGCAAGCTGCTCGAGCCCTGGCTCGGCACCGGCCTGTCGATGGACGATCTGCCGGTGCCGCGCATGATCATCGCGCGCGTGCAGCCGGGCACGCCGCTCGATCTCGGCGCCTTGCGCGCGCGCGTGGCGCAGGTCGCCCCTAGCGCCAGCGTCGACGATCACCGCGCCTGGATCGAGCGCATGCGCCTGATGACGAACGCCATTGTGCTGGCCGGCCTCGGCATCCTCGCGCTCGTCATCGTCGCCACCATCATCTCGGTGTCGTTCGCGACCCGCGGCGCCATGGCGGCGAACCGTCCGATCGTCGAAGTGCTGCATTTCGTCGGCGCCGGCGACCGTTACATCGCCAATCACTTCCTGCGTCATTTCCTCCGGCTGGGCCTGGAGGGCGGCGTGATCGGCGGCGGTGCCGCCATGCTGATGTTCGGCTTCTCCGAATCCATCGCAGGCTGGTTTTCCGGGACTCCCGTCGGCGACCAGTTCGCCGCGCTGCTCGGCACCTTCTCGCTGCGCCCCTCCGGCTACATCGTGCTCGCGGTTCAGGCCGTCCTGATCGGCGCCATTACCGCAGTCGCCTCGCGCCAAACGCTGTTCGCGACATTGAATGATGTCGACTAGGCTCGCTAAACCGGACTCCACTTCGCCTCAAAACGTCATAAAATCAGATCGGGAAGGGATCACCGACATCGCATGAGCTCGCCGACCGACGATCGATCGCCGAAACTGCCGCGCGGCTGGCTGCGCGCGGCAATCGTATCGACGATCGCGCTCGCCTTCGTCGGCGCGGCCGCGGGTTTCGTTGCATTCCTGTCGCAATTGCGCGGCGCCGAGAAGGTGCCGGACCGCAAGGCGGACGGCATCGTGGTGCTGACCGGCGGCTCCTCGCGGGTATCGGACGCGATGGAGCTGCTGGCTGCGGGCTACGGCAGGCGGCTCCTGATCTCCGGCGTGCATCCGACCTCGACGGCGAACGACATCTCCCGCACCTTGCCGGAGAATCAGTCCTTCATGACCTGCTGCGTCGATCTCGACCGCACCGCGCTCACGACCCGCGGCAACGCGGCGGAGGCGCGGCGCTGGGCCGAGGGGCGCCGATTTACATCTCTGATCGTGGTCACCTCGAACTATCACATGCCGCGCGCCCTGGTGGAATTCTCGCATGCGATGCCACGGACGACGCTGATCCCGTTCGCGGTGGTCGGCGAAAAATGGCGCGAGGAGCCGTGGTGGATCTCGGGCTCCACGCTGCGGCTGCTCCTGTCCGAATACGTCAAGTACATTGCGGCCGAGCTCAGGGTGCGGCTGGAGGATTTCGGGATTGACCTTTGGCCCGAGATGTCGGAGCAGCCTGCAGGTCAGCAACCGAAGCGGCCCGCCACCGCGCAGGCCAATTGATCGGACCATCAATGTTCCTGATTTTCCTGCGCTCGCTCGTGTTCAACGTGCTGTTCTACGCCGTGCTGGTCTGTCTCGCGATCGTTGCGCTGCCGACCTTTGCATTGCCGCCGCGCGCCATGCTGACGGTCGCCGAATGGTGGGCCAAGGCCACGCTGGTCCTGATGCGCCTGGTCTGCAACATCAAGGTGGAATTCCGCGGCGTCGAGAATATCCCGAAAGGACCGCTGCTCATCGTGGCCAAGCATCAGTCGTTCTGGGAGACCTTCGTGCTGCCGGGTTTCTTCAACCGGCCGATCTTCATCCTCAAGCGCCAGCTGATGCAGATCCCGGTGTTCGGCCAGTTCCTGGTCAAGACCGGGATGATCGCGATCGACCGCAACGCCGGCGTGAAGGCGCTGCTCGACATGACGCGGCGCGCGCGCGATGCGGTGCGCAGTGGAAAGCAGCTCGTAATCTTTCCGGAAGGCACGCGCCGCGCGCCCGGCGCGCCGCCCGACTACAAGACCGGCTTTGCGCAGATCTACTCCTCCTGCGGCGTACCGTGCCTGCCGATCGCGCTCAATTCCGGCCTGTTCTGGCCGCGCCGCACCTTCATGCGCTACCCGGGCACGCTGGTGGTCGAGTTTCTCGAACCGTTGCCGCCGGGCCTGCCGAAGGACGAGTTTCTCGCACGCGTGCAAGCGGCGATCGAGGACGCGACCGCCCGCCTCGTCGAAGCAGGGCGGAAGGAGCAGGAGCAGTTGATCGGCTCGGCGCCGAGCTACGCGCCCACTGGCTAAAGCGCGATGATATGAAGCTTGATCGCGCAACGACGGAGGTGCGCTCCCTCTCCCGCTTGCGGGAGAGGGTTGGGGAGAGGGTGCTTCCGCAATGGGACAATCCCCAAGAGGAGAAAGCCCTCACCCGGCGCGCGGGACGATGCTTCGCATCGCCCGGACGCGCCGACCTCTCCCGCAAGCGGGAGAGGTGAACGAGTCGCGACAATCGATTTAACCTAAGGCATTCCGCTTTAGCGGCTTTCCCGATCCTGGTCCCGATCCGCGGCGTGCAGGGAATGCGCATCACGATGCAGCATCAATGCAAGCTGATGCAGCTGCGTGTCGCGAAAGCCTTCGGCCTCGATCGCCTTCACCGTCGCGGTGACGTAGTCGCGGTTGGCGCCGGACTGGCCGTGGCCCTGGACGACATGGCGGTGCTGCTCGGCGAGCGAGAGGCGGCCGGCATATTGCACATGACCGCGGTCGACGACGTAGGCGAGCGCGGCGACGCGCTGGCGTGCATCGTTCTCCAGCCACACCGAGCGCATCACCTCGCGATAGACCGAGGTGACCTGCTCGCGTGCGCGCAAATAGGCGACCACTTCGGCACGGTTCGTCTCGGCGACACGGAAGGCGATGCCGCGGCAGGCGCCGCCGCGGTCTAGTCCGAGCACCAGGCCCGGCTTCTCCGGCGTGCCGCGATGCACGAAGGAATAGACGCAGAGCGCGCGATGCTCGCCGACCAGCCGCGCCGGGACGCGCTCCTCGAAATCGAAGCCCGGCCGCCACATCAGCGAGCCGTAGCCGAACACCCAGAGGTCGCCCTTGGCTGTGGTGACGGAGGGGAGGGTGATTTCGGACATTTCGGGGACGGCTACCAGAACCCTGCGCCCAAGCGAAGCGATTTCTGCGCCTTTCGTCGCAGGCCCGCCCCGCTTACATTTGCCTGAATCTGGCGTCAAAGGGTCGCCGCATGTCCAATATGACCGTTGCCACTGGCCGCCGCTCCCGCTGGGGCCTTTTCATTGCCCCCGTTCTCGTCCTGGTCCTCGCCGTCGGCTGGACCTGCTTCTGGTTCTATGCGGCGTGGCAGGCCGAAATCGTCGCCGACGCCTGGCGGGCGCAGGAGGCCAAGGCCGGCCGCATCTATGATTGTGCCAAGCGCTCGATCGCCGGCTTCCCGTTCCGCTTCGAGGTCCAGTGCTCCGGCGCCAGCGTCGCCCTGGTCTCGCAGAACGCGAGCAAGACGCCGTTCACGGCCAAGCTCGACAACATCCTGGTCGTGGCCCAGGTCTACGACCCCAAGCGCATCATCGCCGAATTCGCAGCGCCCGCCACGCTGATCGACGGCATTACGCAAAACACCTTCACCGTGAATTGGAGCAAGGGCCGCGCCAGTGTGGCGGGTCTGCCGGCTGTGCCGGATCGCGCTTCCATCGTGTTCGACGACCCCAGCCTCAACCGTCTCGATGGCAGCGTGCAGGTGCCGCTTGCGCGCGCCAAGCAGGTTGAACTGCACGGGCGCCTTGCCGATGGCTCGCCGGCCGATCATCCGGTGATCGAGACCGTGCTCCATGTCGCGCAGGGCAGCATCCAGGGCGTGCATCCGCTGCTCGCCGAGCCGTTCGAGGCGGACACCCGCGCCAAGATCACCGGCCTCTCCGACCTCACGCCCAAACCGTGGCCGCAGCGCTTCCGCGAGATCCAGGCCGCCGGCGGTCACATCGAGATCGTGCAGTCGCGCATTCAGCAGGGCGAGATGATCGCGGTCGCGGCCGGCACGCTCGGCCTGTCGCCCAACGGCCGGCTCGACGGCGAATTGCAGATGACGGTGACCGGCCTCGAGCGCGTGATCCCGGCGCTCGGCATCGAGAAGATGCTGGAGGAGGGCGTGCCGCAGGCCACGCTGGACCGCGTTGCGCCGGGCGTGAAGTCGCAGGACCTCAACAATCTGTTTGGCGCGCTCGACCGCGCCGTGCCGGGCCTCGGCAAGGTCATCAAGCAGAACGCCAATGCCGGCGTTGCCGCCGGCATCAATTCGATCGGTACCGAGAGCACGCTGGAAGGCAAGAAAGCGCGGAGCTTCCCGCTGAAATTCGTCGACGGTGCCGTGCTGCTCGGCCCGGTCAAGGTCGGTCAGATCCCGCCGCTGTATTAGGTGGCTCCCGTAGCCCGGATGGAGCGCAGCGCAATCCGGGGTTCTTGATCACAGCTGGCACTGTCCCGGATTACGCTTGTGCTCCATCCGGGCTACGCAGCTTTGTCCGGGCTACAGGCTCACGGCTTCTTCAGCGCCGCATGCGGCCGTCCGAAATCGGGCGCGGCGGAATCCTGGCCGATCTCGACGATGCCGCGGCGGATGGCGCGGGTGCGGGTGAAGTGGTCGAACAGCGCCTCCCCGTCGCCGCGGCGGATCGCGCGGGTGAGCTTTGCCAGATCCTCGGTGAAGGTGCCGAGCATCTCCAGCACGGCCTCCTTGTTGGCGAGGAAGACGTCGCGCCACATCGTCGGATCGGACGCCGCAATGCGGGTGAAATCGCGAAAACCGCCGGCGGAGAATTTGATCACCTCGGATTCCGTCACCTGCGCCAATTCGTCGGCGGTGCCGACGATGGTGTAGGCGATCAGATGCGGCAGGTGGCTGGTGATGGCGAGCACGAGGTCGTGATGATCCGGCGTCATCACCTCGACCTTGGCGCCCATCGCCGCCCAGAACGCGCGCAGGTGCTCCGTCGCCGCTGCGTCGCTGCCATCAGGCGGGGTCAGGATGCACCAGCGGTTGATGAAGAGCTCGGCGAAGCCCGAATCCGGGCCGGAATGCTCGGTGCCTGCCACCGGATGCGCCGGCACGAAATGAATGCCGCCCGGCAGATGCGGGGCCATGTCGCGGACCACAGCGCCCTTGACCGAGCCGACGTCGGAGACGATCGCACCCGGCTTGAGATGCGGCGCGATCTCCTGCGCTACGGGTCCGCAGGCGCCGACGGGAATGCAGAGGATGACGAGATCGGCATCCCTCACGGCCTCCGCATTGGTCGCCATCACCTGATCGACGATGCCGAGCTCGGCGACGCGTGCGCGCGTCTTCTCCGAGCGCGCGGTGGTGACGATTTCACCGGCCAGCCCCTGGAGCTTCGCAGCGCGCGCGATCGAGCCGCCGATCAGGCCGAAGCCGATCAGCGCCACGCGCTGGAAGTACCCCTGCGCACTCATTTGCCGCCCATGAAGTCGCGCAAGCCTTCGACCACGAGGCGGTTGGCCTCCTCGGTGCCGATGGTCATGCGCAGCGCATGCGGCAGGCCGTAATTCTTCAAGCCGCGCAGCACAAGCCCCCGCTTGGTCAGGAAGGCATCGGCATCGTCGGCGGTCTTGCCCTTGTCGGTCGGGAAATGGATCAGCACGAAATTGGCGACGCTCGGCGTCACCTTCAGCCCGAGCTTGCCGATCTCCTCGGTGAGCCAGTTGCGCCAGGTCTCGGTGAACTGCTTCGACATCGCCTGATGCGCGGTATCCTCGATCGCGGCGACCGCGGCATACATCGCCGGCGTCGACACGTTGAAGGGACCGCGGATGCGATTGACCGCGTCGATGACGTGCTCGGGCCCGAACATCCAGCCGATGCGCAGCGCGGCAAGGCCGTGGATCTTGGAGAAGGTGTGCGTCACCACCGTGTTCTCGGTGGTGGCGACGAGCTCGATTCCCATCTCATAGTCGTTGCGCGAGACGTAGTCGCAATAGGCGGCGTCCAGCACCAGCAGCACGTGCGAGGGCAGGCCGGCGCGCAGCCGCTTGACCTCGTCGAACGGAAGATAGGTGCCGGTCGGGTTGTTGGGGTTGGCGAGCCAGACCAGTTTTGTCCGCGGCGTCACGGCTTTGAGAATGGCGTCGACGTCGGCAGTGAAGTTGGTTTCGGGCGCGACCACGTTCTTGGCCCCGTTCCCCATGGTCGCGATCGGGTAGACAAGGAAGCCGTGCGTGGTCGAGATCGCCTCGTCGCCCTGGCTGAGATAGGTGTGCGCGAGCAGATTGAGGATCTCGTCCGAGCCGGCGCCGCAGATGATGCGGTTGGGATCGAGCCCGAACGAGCGGCCGATCGCCTCGCGCAGCACGCGCGAGGTGCCTTCCGGATAGTCCTCCAGATGATCTGCCACGCGCTTGAAGGCTTCGATCGCCTTGGGCGAGGGCCCGAACGGCGTCTCGTTGGCCGAGAGCTTGAACACCTTGCGGCCCGGCTCTGGCACCGGGCTCTTGCCGGGCGTGTAGGGCGCAATATCGAGAATGCCGGGATTCGGCACGGGGCGGGACATCTTGGACTCCGGATAGGCTGGGCTGCTCGCGATTTTACGATTTCGGCCCGGTCGGGGGCACCGTATAGCGCGTTGCGTGGCTGCCGACGAGGGCCACGGAGCGCACCGAGGCCCCCGCCTCGATCAGGGCAGCCCTGATCTTGTCGATGCTGGTCGCGCCGGTGACCGAGACCAAGAGCGCCGCGCCGTCGAAGGCGGTATCAGGCACGGCCACGATCTCGGCGAGCGGCGACAGCGCGCGGGCGACCTCGGCGTTCCATCCCGAGACGCGCACGCTGAAGGCCTCGACCTCCGTCACCAGGGCGCTGTCGGCGACGCGCGAGATCGCGAACACCGGCAAGGCGGCCGGATGGTCGGCGCGCTCGATGAAGGGCATCCGCGCGATGATCTTCGGCGCGCCGTCGGCCTCCAGCTCCAGCCACCATGGCGTGCGGCTCGAGGTCGCCGAGACCATTGCCAGATCACCCTTGGATTTCGCTACCGCCTCGACCGCGGCCTGTGCGCTGAAATGCGCGACGTAAGGCACGGTGAAGCCGAAATTGAAGCGCACGGAATCGCGCATCGCCGCCTCGCTGGCCGAGATGTCGGCATGCACCGAGAACGGCGCCTGTACGTAAGTGAAGGTCGAGATGATGACGCGCCAGATGCTCTCGACCGTGTCGAGCGGCAGGATGCCGCGATGACGCTGCACGATCTCGCGCATCATGGCAGCCTCGCGCGCGGGCCGGAACGCCGAGCCGACCTCCTGGGTCTGCTTCACCTGGATCAGGCGATCGATGATCTCGCCGCGCTGCATGAGGAGGCGATGCATGCCCTCGTCAATCGCGTCGATCTCCTTGCGCAGTTCCTGCAGCGATGGTGGCGCGGGCGGACGTTGGGACATGTCTGGTCGTCGATCGTTCCGATGGGGATGTCCTGATTAGGCAGTCGTGGCGGCGAAAGCAAAGAGAAATGACGTGCTTTGCAGGCGTTGCGGCAGAGGCGAATTGGGCCGATCCGGGCCGCGACTTGACGAAAACCGCCCAAGACGGTAGCTTTTGCCCGTTCCGTGGTCATTTGAGCCGGCCGGCTTGCAGCCACGTTAAAAAACTCGCTAAACAGGCCGGGGACGCTTCCGATCCCGGCCGAACCTATCGTTCAGGCCGGGTTTTTCATGGCCTGATGTCAGCGGCGCGGTCGAGCAGCCAGTCGCAAACGAGGTCGATGTCCGAGATGGGTAGCGTCAAGTCGATACCGAGTCCTGCGATCAGCGCCGACGAGCGGTCGCACGAGGTGGATCATCCAAGCTCGCTGGTTGCGCATTTCGGCACCGAGCAGCCGCTGCGGCTCGATTGCGGCGTCGATCTCTCCCCGTTCCAGATCGCCTACCAGACCTATGGCGAGCTCAATGCCGATCGCTCCAACGCCGTGCTGATCTGTCATGCGTTGACCGGCGACCAGCATGTCGCCAACGTACATCCCGTCACCGGCAAGCCGGGCTGGTGGGAGACGCTGGTCGGTCCCGGCCGACCCATCGATCCCAAGCACTACTTCATCATCTGCTCCAACGTGATCGGCGGCTGTATGGGCTCGACCGGGCCGGCGTCGATCAATCCCGCCACCGGCAAGGTCTGGGGCCTGGACTTCCCCGTCATCACCATTCCGGACATGGTGCGCGCGCAGGCGATGCTGATCGACCGGCTCGGCATCGACACGCTGTTTGCCGTCGTCGGCGGCTCGATGGGCGGCATGCAGGTGCTGCAATGGACCGCCGCCTATCCGGAGCGCGTGTACTCCGCGCTGGCGATCGCCTGCGCGACGCGGCACTCGGCGCAGAACATCGCCTTCCACGAGCTCGGCCGCCAGGCCGTGATGGCCGACCCCGACTGGCATGGCGGCGGCTATGCCGATCGCGGGATCCATCCGCATCGCGGGCTCGCGGTGGCGCGGATGGCGGCGCACATCACCTATCTCTCGGATGCGGCGCTGCACCGCAAGTTCGGCCGGCGTATGCAGGACCGCGAGCTGCCGACCTTCTCGTTCGATGCCGACTTCCAGGTCGAATCCTATCTGCGTTATCAAGGCTCGTCCTTCGTCGAGCGCTTCGACGCCAATTCCTATCTCTACCTGACGCGGGCGATGGACTATTTCGACATCGCCGCCGACCACGGCGGCGTGCTGGCCAAGGCCTTCGCCGGCATCGAGACCCGCTTCTGTGTGGTCTCCTTCACCAGTGACTGGCTGTTTCCGACCTCGGAATCGCGCGCACTGGTGCACGCGCTGAACGCCTCGAGCGCGCGGGTGTCCTTCGCCGAGATCGAGACTGATCGCGGCCATGACGCCTTCCTGCTCGACGTGCCCGAATTTTTCGACATCTCCCGCGCCTTCCTGCAATCGGCAGGCAAGGCCCGCGGGCTCAGCCTCGAGGACCGTTAGCGATGTCCGTGCAGGAAGTGTTGCCGCTGGACGGCGTTGCCGCCAGGCCATCCGGTGATTATCGCGCCGATCATCGGCTGGTCGCCGAAATGGTCAAGCCGGGCTCGAAGGTGCTCGACGTCGGCTGCGGCGACGGCGATCTGCTTCAGCTGCTGGAGACCCGCGGCATCGACGGCCGCGGCATCGAATTGTCGCGCGAGGGCGTCAACCGCTGCGTCGCCAAGGGGCTCGCGGTGGTGCAGGGCGATGCCGACACCGATCTCGTCAACTATCCCGACGATGCCTTCGACTACGTGATCCTGTCGCAGACGCTGCAGGCGACGCGGCAGCCGAAGGTCGTGCTGGAGAACCTGCTGCGCATCGGCCGCCGCGCCATCGTCTCGTTCCCGAATTTCGGCTTCTGGAAGATGCGGCTCCAGCTCCTGATCGGCGGCCACATGCCGCGCACGGAGAATCTGCCGGCGACCTGGTACGACACCGCCAACATCCATTTCTGCACCATCAAGGATTTCGTGCAGCTCTGCGACGAGATCAACGTCAAGATGGAGCGCTCGGTCGCGCTCGATCTCTACGGCCGCCCGGTGCCGCTGAACCTGCCCTGGTGGGTGTGGAACATGTTCGGCGAGCAGGCGGTGTTCTTGCTGAGCCGGGGCGGGGGGAAGTAGTTTCTCTCCGTCATTCCGGGGCGATGCGAAGCATCGAGCCCGGAATCCATCGTCCAACAGCGCCTGCAGCCCGATGGATTCCGGGCCTGCGCCTTCGGCGCATCCCGGAATGACAGCTAGTGGGAAACCAGCGACCGCGGGTCCCGCACCGGCCAACGTCCTGCTTCCACCAGCGTCACGAACCGCTCGACACTCTCGTTGAACAGCGCTGGCTCCTCCAGGTTCAGCACGTGGCCGGACTTCGGAAACATCGCGAGCCCCGCCGCGGGCAGGTGCTTCTTCAGGAATAGGCTGGCGCCCACGCAAGGCTCGTCCTCGTCGCCGCAGATGATCAGCGCGGGTGTTGCCGCGCCTCTGATCGCGTCCGTCATCGTGTAGATCGAGGGACGGCCGCCCTGGAATCCGCGCATGGTGCGCGCCGATCCCTTGGCATCGTGCCGCGCCAGTGCGGCGTAGAAATCGGCATGCCCGCGTGGATCCTTCACCAGGAACGGAATCCGGCTCGGCGCCTCGCGCGTGACTTTCGCGACCTCCACCGATCCCAGCGTCTCGAACTGCTCGGCATTGGCGCGGCACTGCGTGCGCCAGGTCTCCAGGTTCTCGAGCTCCGAGCCGGAGCCGACGCCGGCCAGCGTCATCGACAGTGCGCGCTGCGGCGCGTTCAACCCGATCTGCAACGAGGAATAGGCGCCCATCGAAAGACCGACGAGATGCGCGCGCTCGATGCCGAGATGATCGAGCACCGCAAGCGCATCGGTGTAGAAATGCGTGTAGGTGTAGACCTCGCCGTCAGGCACGTCCGACGGCGTGTAGCCGCGCGCCGAATAGGTGATGCAGCGATGGCCACGCGAGAAGTAGCGCATCTGCGGCTCCCAATTGGTGTAGTCGGCCGCGAACTCGTGCAGAAAAAGTATCGGCGTTCCCTGGCCCGCCTCCTCGAAATAGATGCGGACGCCGTCCCTGGTCGTGGCGTGGGGCATTAACCGTTTCCCTCTGTTTCAAGCCGTGTTCGAGGATCGCAGTTAATTCTGTTGTCGGCAATGCGGCAGCAGCGCCGAGCACAAACACAAAATCATTGCAGCCATTCGCGGGCGTTGCGTCTTTTTCTCGCCACATCGGGCGGCTTAACGGCCAAACGGATGTCGGCCATTGCACGGGCCGGCGGGAAGTGGGGGTGTCAAGAAGGATGAAGAATGTTCGAGTTGTTTGCGTCTCGCCTGTCGCATTGTGTTGTCGCGCTGGCGCTGTTCTTCGCGGCGTTCGCCGTGTTCGTTTCTCCGGCCTCGGCACGGCCGTATCATCGTCATAGCGCAGAGCGGCACGGTTACGTGCATCACGCCAGACATCATCACCACCGTCACTATCGCCATCATGCCCGCAGTTCGCGCTTCGAGCGCAGCGCGGCGCAATTGCAGGCAAGCGGCTTCGCCGACACCCAGGCGAGCTATGATCCGAATGCCAATGCCAGCGGTGCCGGCATGAACGGAGGCTTCAGCGGAGGATCGGGTCTCGTCTCCGAGGCGCGCCGCCATATCGGCGGCAATCCGACCGGGCGCGGCCGCCTGTGGTGCGCGCGCTTCATGAACATGGTGCTGGAGCATACCGGCCATCGGGGCACCGGCTCCGACATGGCGAGCTCGTTCGCGCGCTACGGCACGCGCATCTCCGGACCGCAGGTCGGTGCCATCGCCGTGATGTCGCGCGGCCGCCGCGGCGGTCATGTCGGCATCATCACCGGCATCGACGCGCAGGGTAATCCGATCATGATCTCCGGCAACAACGGCAACCGAGTCCGCGAAGCCCCGGTCTCGCGCGGCAAGATCTATGCGTATGTGATGCCGAACTGACGGTGGAGCTGTAGCGACGGTCTCGTAGGGTGGGCAAAGCGAAGCGTGCCCACCACCTCCCTCCGCTCGACGAGATGGTGGGCACGGCGCAAGAGCGCCTTTGCCCACCCTACGGCAGCGGAGTTAGCTCACAGCAGCTTCGGCTCTTCCACCGCCACCACATCGCCGACGCCGACGTCACCGTCGGCGATCACCTCGGCATAGATGCCGCAGTCCATATGGCCGAGATGGCGCGAGAGCGTGGGCGGGATTTCGAGATCGCGCTTGGCGGTCTCGGGGTCGACATTGGTGGCCGGGCAGCGGACGATGCGCTTGATCACCTTCAGTCTGGCCTGCCCGATCGCGAGCGTCTGGCCGACGAGGTCGAGCTCCGACCAGGCCGGCCAGCCTTTCACGTAGAGATTGGCGCGGAAGCGCAGCGGATGCACGGCGACGCCGCCGAGCATGGTCTCGATGGCGCGGACGCTGTCGAGATTGATGATGGAGACGACCTTGCGGGCGACGTCGGAGAAGCTGTGGTCGCGGCCGGAGAGAATTTTGGGCGGGCCCTTCAACTCGGGCTGAAAGTTCTCCGTGAAATAGGCCTCGATGGCGGCGCGCCCGGCGGCGGTCTCGAGATCGCCGCTGGCGACGATCTGGCCGTCCTTGCGGATGGTCAGCACGTTGGTTTCGTCGTCGAACCGGCTGTCGAGCTCGGCCAGCCGCTCATTGCGCGCCAGCATCAGAAACTGGATTTTCGGCTTCCATTCGGGCGCCTCGGGGTTGAACCCGCTCGGGCCGTTCTCGATGGCGTAGCGGCGGTCGGCCGGCAGGGTCTGGCCGACCCGCAAAGGAACGTGCGACAGGCGCTCCGGCGTCAGGCCCTTGATCGGGTAGCGGTAGAGGCCGGTGATCTCGGCGGTATGGCTGACTGTCATGCCGCTACTTAAGGGATTCGGCCCGCCACCGCCAAGCCCGCCCGTCCGCGCACGAAATTGTGAAGTAGCCTCTTTCGCATCCGCAACCTGCTTCCCACATCTGGCCCAGGCCGGCGGCAACGCCGGCAAAAGACGACCGTTACCGGTTGAGAAACGTCAATGCGGTAATTGGAAACCCAATGAAGATGCCGTTTGGGGTGCCTTAGAGGGCCCCGAGGGCAGGCCGAGGGACAGAAAAGATGAATATCGAGAAGTATACCGAACGCTCCAGGGGCTTCATCCAGTCCGCGCAGTCGCTCGCGATGCGCGAGGGGCACCAGCAGTTCTCAACCCTGCACGTCCTGAAAGTCCTCATGGACGACAATGAGGGGCTCGCGGCCGGTCTGATCGACCGCGCCGGCGGCAATTCCCGTGCAATCCTGAAGGCGACCGAGGACGCCCTCAACAAGGTGCCGAAGGTCTCCGGCGGCGGTGCCGGGCAGATCTATCTCGCGCCCGAGCTGGCCCGCACTTTCGATGCGGCCGAAAAGGCCGGCGAGAAGGCCGGCGATAGCTTCGTCACGGTCGAGCGGCTTTTGCTCGGGCTCACGCTGGAAAAGACCAGCGAGGCCGGCACCATCCTGAGCAAAGGCGGCGTCACGCCGCAAAACCTCAACGCGGCGATCGAGGCGCTGCGCAAGGGCCGCACGGCCGACAGCGCGACCGCTGAGAACGCTTATGATGCCCTGAAGAAGTATGCCCGCGACCTGACCCAGGCCGCGCGCGACGGCAAGCTCGATCCGGTCATCGGCCGTGACGAGGAGATCCGTCGCACCATCCAGGTGCTGTCGCGGAGGACCAAGAACAATCCCGTCCTGATCGGCGAGCCCGGCGTCGGCAAGACCGCCATCGCCGAAGGCCTTGCGCTGCGCATCGTCAATGGCGACGTGCCGGAGAGCCTCAAGGACAAGAAGCTGCTCGCGCTCGACCTCGGCGCACTGATCGCCGGTGCGAAGTATCGCGGCGAGTTCGAGGAGCGGCTGAAGGCCGTGCTGCAGGAAGTGACCGGCAGCGAGGGCACCTTCATCCTGTTCATCGACGAGATGCACACGCTGATCGGCGCCGGCAAGGGCGACGGCGCGATGGACGCCTCCAACCTGCTCAAGCCGGCGCTTGCGCGCGGCGAGCTGCACTGCATCGGCGCGACCACGCTCGACGAATATCAGAAGCACGTCGAGAAGGACGCCGCGCTGGCGCGGCGCTTCCAGCCGATCTTCGTCAGCGAGCCCTCGGTCGAGGACACCATCTCGATCCTGCGCGGCCTGAAGGACAAGTATGAGCAGCATCACGGCGTGCGGATCACCGATTCCGCGCTTGTTGCGGCGACGACGCTGTCCAACCGCTACATCACCGACCGCTTCCTGCCTGACAAGGCGATCGACCTCATGGACGAGGCCGCGGCGCGGCTGAAGATGCAGGTCGATTCCAAGCCGGAAGAGCTGGATTCGCTCGACCGCGAGATCATCCGGCTCAAGATCGAGCAGGAGGCGCTGAAGAAGGAAAGCGATGTCGGCTCCAAGTCCCGGCTCCAGACCCTGGAGAAGGACCTGGCCGAGCTCGAGGAGAAGTCGGCGGCGCTGACGGCGCGCTGGAGCGCGGAGAAGAACAAGCTCTCCGACGCCCAGAAGCTGAAGGCCGAGCTCGACGGCTTGCGTGTCGAGCTCGCCAATGCGCAGCGGCGCGGCGAATTCCAGAAGGCCGGCGAGCTGGCCTATGGACGGATCCCGCAGCTCGAGAAGCAGCTTGCCGATATCGAAGCCAAGGAGAACTCGGGCGAGATGATGGAGGAGGCGGTTACCGCCAACCACATCGCGCAGGTGGTCTCGCGCTGGACCGGCGTGCCCGTCGACAAGATGCTGGAAGGCGAGAAGGAGAAGCTCCTGAAGATGGAGGAGCAGCTCGGCAAGCGCGTCGTCGGCCAGGCCGAGGCCGTGCGTGCGGTCGCAACCGCCGTGCGCCGCTCGCGTGCCGGCTTGCAGGACCCGAACCGCCCAACGGGCTCGTTCATGTTCTTAGGGCCGACCGGCGTCGGCAAGACCGAGCTGACCAAGGCTCTCGCGGAGTACCTGTTCAACGACGAGACCGCGATGGTCCGCCTCGACATGTCCGAATACATGGAGAAGCACTCGGTCTCGCGGCTGATCGGCGCGCCTCCCGGCTATGTCGGCTATGACGAGGGCGGCGCGCTCACCGAGGCGGTGCGGCGCCGGCCCTACCAGGTCGTGCTGTTCGACGAGATCGAGAAGGCGCATCCTGATGTCTTCAACGTGCTGTTGCAGGTTCTCGACGACGGCCGCCTGACCGACGGCCAGGGCCGCACCGTCGACTTCCGCAACACGCTGATCATCATGACCTCGAACCTTGGTTCGGAATATCTGGTGAACCAGCCGGAGGGCGAGGACACCTCGGCCGTGCGCGAGCAGGTGATGGGAATGGTGCGGGCGCACTTCCGCCCCGAATTCCTCAACCGTGTCGACGAGATCATCCTGTTCCACCGGCTGCAGCGCAGCGAGATGGGACGCATCGTCGAGATCCAGTTCGCGCGGCTGCAGAAGCTCCTGACCGATCGCAAGATCGTGCTGAGCCTCGATGCCGCGGGCCGCGACTGGCTCGCTGCCAAGGGCTGGGATCCCGCCTACGGCGCAAGGCCCTTGAAGCGGGTGATCCAGCGCTACCTCCAGGACCCGCTCGCCGAGATGATCCTCGCCGGCGACGTCAGGGATGGCGACAATGTCGCGATCTCGTCCGAAGGCAATGTGCTGACCTTCAACGGCAAGGCGCCGCAGACCGCCGAGATCACCCAGTTCGAGGCGCCGGTGGCGAAGCGGAAGCTGAACTGATGAAATACACGCCCTCCGCGCCAACCTCGCGGAGGGCGTTTTCAATCCGCTAAGAACGCGTCCACCACTGCCTGATCGCGGTCGTAGACCCAGCATTCGCTCAGCAGGCCTTCACGCACGGCATAGACCAGCAACCGTTCCAATTCAGCCGTGCGACCGTCCCGGCTGAATGATTCCCGTGCGAGAATGGCGCCGCGCCGCGGCCCAGCCATCACGTCATCGATGGCGAGCAGTTTTCGGTTGGAGCGGCGTGCGACCTCGGCCAGAGTGGCAAGCGCGGCCGCCTTGCCGCGGTGAGTGCCGGCGAGCGGATTATGGCCGGCATAGTGCAGCATGAATTCATCGTGGTAGCAGGCGGCGATCGCGGCGCGGTCACCGGCCTGCCAGGCGGTCGCGTAGCGCGTGACGGCGGCGCGGATCGCGGCGATTTGTGCGGCGTCATCTACCAGAACTCTGTCCATCGATATGATCTCCCGGGTCATCGGCAGCGCTGTGCCGGTGCGCTATGATGAGGCATGACCTCGCCTTCCGGCTTTCAGGAACTGGCTATCAGCACGCCGCCCAGCGGCGGACCAAAGAGGGCGCGGATGCTCGATTGGGACGCGCGGGTGCTCTATCTCGGTCCAGCCTTCGGGCTGACGCCCCACCGCAATGCCACCGGCGTGCTGGCCGTCGCGCTCGACGGGGCGATAGGCGTAGCTAACGATCCGAGGGCGCGCTCACCGTCTTATCGCCAGACCCGCAGCGTGCTGATCATGCCCAACAGTCTGCACCATCTCCGCACCGATGCTGGACGGATGGCCTTCCTCTATGTCGATCCCCTCGGCCGCGATATCGAGGCGCTTCGCTCACGAATGAAGGAGGTCGGATCGAGGGCCGCGTTCGACATGATCGACGAGAGGTCGGTCGTCGCGCTGTTCGGCGCCATCGCGGAGCGACGCCTCGCATCTGAGGACGCGCAGCAAGCAGCCCGCGATATGCTTGGGATCGGATCAAGTCCGCAGCCAGATGCAAGAATCGCCGCCGCCATCGAGCGGATGCGCGAGCAGCCCAGCGGTTCGCACACGCTTGCTGAACTCGGCCGCAAGGCCGGGCTTTCGTCCTCGCGCTTCCTGCATCTTTTCAAGGACGTCACGGGTGTGCCGCTCCGCCGCTACCGGATCTGGACCCGGATCGGCGCTGCCGCACGGGCGGTCGCACAAGGCCAATCACTGACCGAGGCCGCGCATGGCGCGGGCTTTTCCAGCTCCGCGCATTTCAGCACGGCCTTCCGCGACATGTTCGGTATGATGCCGTCGGAATTGTTCGCACGGGTGCGTGCGGGTTAACGTCTTCAACGTGCTGTTGTAGGCGCTCGGCGACGGCCCGCTGGCCGAGGGCCAGGGCCGTACCGTCGATTCCGCGACATGCTGATCATCATGGCCTCGAACCTCGGTCCGAGTATCTCGTGAACCAGCCGGAGGGTGAGGATCTGAAATGAAAGCCGCCCCGGAGGGTCACCTCTCCGGGGCGTCCTGTTTTGCTGTCTGGCTAGTTGCCAGGGGCCGAGGCGGAGCGCGGCTCGACGCCGTCCTCCTCGTCCTCCTCCAGCTCCGACAAAATATCCACCAGCTCGCGCACCCGGCCCTGCGCCAGCGGGCGCAGATCGTTGATCATCGGCTCATCGTTGGCGAGCCAGGCCTGGGCCTCAGCAAGCTCCTCAGCGGTCGCGCCGGTCCCGATGATCTGGGCAATGGTGACGTCATCGGCGCGGTCCACGGCCTTGACGACATCGTCGCGTGAGAGGCGCGTCATGAGCGATCCTCCTGCTGGCTTCCGTCAGCGTCTAACCGGGGAACCGGCGTGACGGTTCCCGCCAGTCCCGTGCACGTAGCTCCTACTTCTTCACCACCTTGTAGATCGCATTCTCGACATCCGAGCTGACGTAGATCGCGCCCGTCGCGCCGACTGCGACGCCGGTGGGGATATGCGTCGGCAAGCCGCCGGGGGCGCCGGTCAGGCCGATCGGGAGATTGGCTGCGATCTCGGTGACCTTGCCGGATTCCGGCACGATCTCGATCAGCCGCTTGGCGCCGACTTCGGCGACGATCAGCTTGCCGTCGCCGGTGTGCGCGATGCCTTCTGGCATCTTCAGATCCTTGGCGATCACGGTCTTTTCGCCGGTGCTGTTGATTTTGGAGATGATGCCAGCAAAAGCCTCGGTGACGTAAACCTCGTCGCCGGCCCCGCGGACGAGACCCATCGGACCCTCGAGCGCGCCGATCAGCGTGGTGCGATCCTTGCCGTGCTCGCCGCTCACCTTGACCAGCGACTTGGTGCCGAGCTCGGCTACCAGGATGCTGCCGTCCGCGAGCACGACCGCGTCATGCGGCGCCTTGAAGTCGTGCAGCATGTCGCGCGTCGCGCCGGTCTTGCCGTCGATCACCTGCACGGTGCCGGTGAACCAGCTCGACAGGACCACGTCGTTGCCCTTCGCCGTCGCGCTCATCGGATATTCGAGCGTCGTGCCAGCGGCGTGCATGCGCGCCTTTTCGGTGACCTCGCCGGTCACGCCGTCCACCGTGCGATAGGCGAACAGGTCGGCGACGTGGATCGTGTCCTTGCCGTTCTCGCTAGTGACGCCGATGCCGCCGGGCAAAGCGAGCTTGCCGATGATGATCTGCTTGGCATGACCGGTCGCGGGATCGACCTCCTGGATGCCGTTGTCGGCCATGTTGGAGACGTAGATGCGGTCCTTGTCGTCGATGGCGAGATTGTCCAGCGACGGCTTCAGCTGCGCCACCATGGTCTTGGCGCCCGATTTGGGATCGACCCGGACGAGCTGGCCGAGCGCGGTGTCGATCACGACGAGATTGCCCTTGGAATCGAAGTTCACGGCGGCCGGGATCTTGAAGCCGTCGGTGACGACACTCAGCTCGGCCTTGTCGACGTCGACCCTTGCGACCTGGCCCTTGAACCAGAGCGGACCATAGAGCTTGTCGTCGGGACCGAACTCGAAGCCGTTGAGGCCGCCCATCTTCTCCATGATCTGGCGGGGCGGTTTGACGCCCTCGACGTCGATCTCGTAGAGCGCATCGCCGAGGAAAACGGTGGTGGCGTAGAGCCTGCCGTCCTTGCGGAAGGCGAGCGAGTTGATGCCGGGCAGCCCGGACGCGAGCTTCTTGATCGGTCCGTCGCCCTTGCGCGCATAGAGATCGCCGGCGAGGAAGCCGGTCCAGGCCATGGTGCCGTCGGGTGCGAACGCAATGTCGTCGGCCATCCCCACCGGTGCCGGGATCGCGACCTTGGCGCTGCCGCCGGCAATGTCGACCTCGTAGAGCGCAGCGCCCGCGACGCTGCCGGCAAACAAATGGCCGGCCTTGTCGACACCGAGCCCGTGCACACCATGGAATGCCGAGCCCGGCACGAGTCTCGTGACCTCCCAGCTGTCGGCCGATGCGCTCGTTGTGGCGAACAGCGCAGCAATCAGGGCTGCGCAGGCGAGCCTGTTTCTCATGGCGTGACCTCCCATTTTTTGGAAAGTATTCGCCCGTCCTGCGGCTTTGGCAAACAAAACTTGACGTTGTGTCGCCGCGAAGCGGCCTCGCTGCGTAGCGTGCTCGTTTGAAATTCTGTTTGAAAACGCCGGCCGATATCGGCGCGTTGCCGGCTTACCGGTTGGTGACCTGCAGCGGCCCGCCGGTGGCGTCCGACATGCGGGCGATGGCGCCGCCGCGGCCGCTCATCATGCCGTCGAGCCGGTCGCGCTCCTTCTCGAAGCTCGCCAGCATCGGGCCCTCCAGCGAACGGCCGCGCGGTAGCTTCACGCGCATCGGATCGACGAAGCGGCCGTTGACAAGGATCTCGTAATGGACGTGCGGGCCGGTCGACAGACCGGAGGAGCCGACGAAGCCGATCACCTGGCCCTGTCGCACCTTCTTGCCGGGCTCCATGCCCTTGGCGAAGGCCGACATGTGGCCGTAGGCAGTCTCGTAGCCGTTGGCGTGCTTGATGCGGATGTACTTGCCATAGCCGCCCTCGGGGCCGGCCTTCTCGATCATGCCGTTGCCGGAGGCGAAGATCGGCGTGCCGTAGGAGGTGGACCAGTCGACGCCGGTATGCATCTTCACGTAGCCGAGGATCGGGTGGCGGCGGCCGCCGAAGCCGGAGCGCATGATGGCGTTGTTGACGGGCTTTCTGACCAGGAACTTCTTCGCGCTCTTGCCGGTCTCGTCGTAATAGTCGACGAGGCCGTCGTCGGGGCTCTGGTAGCGGTAGTATTTCTTGGTCTCGCCGCCGACGGTGAGCGAGGCGAACAGCACCTCGTTCTTCTCGGTCGCGGTCACGCCCTCGTCCTCGCCCGCGTAAAACACGTCGAAGGAATCTCCGGGCTGCACCTTGCGCTGGAAATCGACGTCGTAGGAGTAGATCTTGATCATGTCCTCGATGACGGGCATCGGGACCTTGTTGCGCATCGCGGTCTCGTAGATGCTCTGGTAGAGCCGCACGCCGGAGCCGTCATCGTCATCCTCGTCGTCGCTGCTGGCGTTGGCCGCAGTATCGGCGACGGTATTCATGCTGGAGACGTCGACGGCGACGTATTTGCCGAGATCGGACAGCGCCGCGATCGCTTCCACCATCGTGTCGTTTGCAACCACGACGCGATAGGGCTGCAGGCGGGCGCCGGGGCTTGCGGGCGCCATCAGGATGCGGAGCTTCTCGCCTTCCTTCAGGCCGCCGTCGCGGCCGCGCGGTCCGAGAGTCGCGGTGATCGCCTTGATCTCGTCGGCACTGGCGCCGAGATCGCGCAGCACGCCGGCGACGCTGTCGCCCTTCTTGACCATGTGGACGCGTTCGCCGTTGGGATTGCCGCCGGTGATCTGCTCCTTGGTCTTGGGCAGCAGCGTGACGTTCTCCGGCACCACGCGGGTCTCGAAGCCGGCATAGGGATCGGACGGCGAGGCCTCGGCGGCGTAGGCGGTTCTGATGTCGGAGGGACCGGTCGCGCCGGAGATGTCGGCAGCCGTGTTGGCGAGCGAGGCGTAGCGCACCCCGCCATTGCCGCGCCAATTGGCGGCATCGCGCACCCGCATCAGGATGTCGTCGAGTGCCACCACCGCGGAAATCTTGGCCTTCGGCAGCACCGGCGACAGGTCCTTGGTGACGAAGGACACTTCCGCGTCGGGCTCGACGGCTTCGGGATTGTTGGGATCGTCGGACGCCGTCTTCGGGTCGGAGCCGACATCGGTCAGCAGGCGCTGGGCGTTGAACGGCGGGATCTTCGCCGACAGATCGCTCGTCGTCATCGACAGATTGCCGGCGATCCGCACGAACGGACGCACCCGCATCACGTCACGGTTGCCGACGCGGGCAACCGTCGAGACGCGCATCACGTTGCGCGAGGCGGTGGATTCGCTCGGCGGCGGCAGGCGGTCGCTCTTGTGCAGCGTGGCGGCACGATCGGCGGCGCCGAATGCTCCGCGCAGCGCGCCTTCGACCCGCTCCGGCACCTTGGCGAAGGTCATCTCGCCGTCGAGCGAAGCGAAAACGGCGCCGCCGATCAGGGCTGCGCCGCAGAGTCCGGTCAAAATTGTCCCGCTGAACCATTGCACCGAGACGCGGCGGCGGTCGATCACCGCGGCTTCAGAACCATCGACGGACAGCGGCGGCTCGTGGCCGAGATCGATGATCCCGGTCTCACGCCCGAAAGTGCCGCGTGACGTCCTGTGGTTCAACCCAAGTCCCCCAACTCAACGACCCAAGATGCCCGGTTTCGAACCTGTCCTAGGCTGCCCTCTTGAACGGGGATCGCCGGAGCAGGCAAGCCGCACAACTGTCCGCGCCCAGAAAGCCCCTTGATGGGGCCGGCCGAAATTACGAACAGCTGGACGGGTAAAGCTCTCTCGATGTCTTTCGAATGCCGAAGGAAGGTCGCGTCATTTGCAACATCGCCTTCCTCTGACCCCATGAAAATCGCCGGCAGCCCCCACAGGCGTCCCCGCGATTCAAGCTTGTCTCTTATCAGAACGCCGCGGGATTGTGGCTCAAGTACGGCGCCAAATATGGAAAAAGTTTCCTAAATGCCGGGCCGTAAAGGCCCCCGTGAGATCACGGGCTGAGCTCGAGCGGGGTGGGGGACAGGGCCCCATCTAGCGGGGGAGGCGGGCGTCTGGCCGGGGGGCCGACAGCCCTTGGGACGGCACGCCCCCGGGGTGGCGGGGGTGCGGAGGAGAGGCCCCCGGGGGAGGCCGCCAGGGAGGGCTCCAAGGCGCCCTCCGGAGCCCGCCGGCGGGCAAACTTTTTTTCAGATTTTTTGCCGGGCGGGCTCGTTCGATGTGCCCGGCGGCTTTCTAAATGGCTGGAATCGTGGGTGTTTTCTCGCTGGTCCGCTGTGCGACGATTTGTTGACGATTGGCGTTGACAGGCCGGAAGGTGGGGCCTATAACCCCAACCACTGAGCGCGGCGCCGCCGGGTCACTGACCAAGGCGAGCGAACGCGCCACTGATGCTCCTCACCTTGTTGAGTGACACAACAGCCGACACCAGTCGGTTGGAGTTCATCCATCGTCGGTAAGGGTGTCGGAACCCTTCCTCTCAGGAAGGTTGAGGCCTCCATGGTCTCGGGCTGTTTGACAAGTGAAGATGAAGAAAGAGAAACGTGGACGGCGGAGTCCTTGCGGGTCTCGCTTCCGAGAAGCTTCGGCTTTTCTGATCGAGACCGGACGAAAGACTTCGGCGGTACACGTTTTAAAGGAAACACCATCGTTGCCAGCGATGTGAATCGCGGGCAGCACATCGACTTCGGTCGATAATGGTGGGACCTCGTCAAACGTTGTGATCAGCCGGTTCAAAGTTCAAGTCCAACTTGAGAGTTTGATCCTGGCTCAGAGCGAACGCTGGCGGCAGGCTTAACACATGCAAGTCGAGCGGGCGTAGCAATACGTCAGCGGCAGACGGGTGAGTAACGCGTGGGAACGTACCTTTTGGTTCGGAACAACACAGGGAAACTTGTGCTAATACCGGATAAGCCCTTACGGGGAAAGATTTATCGCCGAAAGATCGGCCCGCGTCTGATTAGCTAGTTGGTGAGGTAATGGCTCACCAAGGCGACGATCAGTAGCTGGTCTGAGAGGATGATCAGCCACATTGGGACTGAGACACGGCCCAAACTCCTACGGGAGGCAGCAGTGGGGAATATTGGACAATGGGGGCAACCCTGATCCAGCCATGCCGCGTGAGTGATGAAGGCCCTAGGGTTGTAAAGCTCTTTTGTGCGGGAAGATAATGACGGTACCGCAAGAATAAGCCCCGGCTAACTTCGTGCCAGCAGCCGCGGTAATACGAAGGGGGCTAGCGTTGCTCGGAATCACTGGGCGTAAAGGGTGCGTAGGCGGGTCTTTAAGTCAGGGGTGAAATCCTGGAGCTCAACTCCAGAACTGCCTTTGATACTGAAGATCTTGAGTCCGGGAGAGGTGAGTGGAACTGCGAGTGTAGAGGTGAAATTCGTAGATATTCGCAAGAACACCAGTGGCGAAGGCGGCTCACTGGCCCGGTACTGACGCTGAGGCACGAAAGCGTGGGGAGCAAACAGGATTAGATACCCTGGTAGTCCACGCCGTAAACGATGAATGCCAGCCGTTAGTGGGTTTACTCACTAGTGGCGCAGCTAACGCTTTAAGCATTCCGCCTGGGGAGTACGGTCGCAAGATTAAAACTCAAAGGAATTGACGGGGGCCCGCACAAGCGGTGGAGCATGTGGTTTAATTCGACGCAACGCGCAGAACCTTACCAGCCCTTGACATGTCCAGGACCGGTCGCAGAGATGTGACCCTCTCTTCGGAGCCTGGAGCACAGGTGCTGCATGGCTGTCGTCAGCTCGTGTCGTGAGATGTTGGGTTAAGTCCCGCAACGAGCGCAACCCCCGTCCTTAGTTGCTACCATTTAGTTGAGCACTCTAAGGAGACTGCCGGTGATAAGCCGCGAGGAAGGTGGGGATGACGTCAAGTCCTCATGGCCCTTACGGGCTGGGCTACACACGTGCTACAATGGCGGTGACAATGGGATGCTAAGGGGCGACCCTTCGCAAATCTCAAAAAGCCGTCTCAGTTCGGATTGGG